>OY781097.1:0-4864810 GCA_963676415.1 Bacteroidales bacterium
GATTTTGAGCGTCTCAGCGAGAAAACCAAACATCCTGCGACAGCCCTCAGCGTCTCCGCGCCTCTGCGGTAAAAACAGCCAGCGACAGCCAACCCCTGCATCTCAGCGGTAATCCTTTTCACCGCAAAGACACAAAGACGCAGAGAAACGCTGGTGTGCCTCAAATCCTACAGCAAAAAACTCCTCAAAACTCCGCGTCTCAGCGTCTCAGCGGTAAAAACAGGCATACCGGCCTATGCTAAAGGAATAAAGATCACTGCTGCACCTTTTTCACGCTTTTTCAATGCATTTCTTTAAATATCTCCGTGGCGCTGCCGCTGGATTTGCCAAGCTCCATATAAGCTGCAGAGCAGCAACAATATTTATAAAATCCAGAGAGCAAAAGACAATTGAGCTACAGAGTAGCGGTGAGGATCAGATCAAAACTAATCGGGCTTAACCCTATGGGACTTCTCCTCGCTTACTCGTCGAAATGACGCTCCAATATACAATTTTCGCTAATGGGGATTTTGAGCGTCTCAGCGAGAAAACCAAACATCCTGCGACAGCCCTCAGCGTCTCCGCGCCTCTGCGGTAAAAACAGCCCGCGCCAGCCAACCTAAGCGCCTCAGCGGTAATCCTTTTCACCGCAAAGACACAAAGACGCAAAGAAACACTGGCGTGCCTTAAATCTCACAGCAAAAAAAATAGCCCACAAAGAATTCTATCCGCGAAGCACACGAATAACCGCTAATAAAACACACCCCTTCGCGCCCTTCGTGGATAAAAAACAGCCCGCGCCAGCCAAGCTTCGCGCCCTCAGCGTTCTTCGCGGTTAAAAAAGAGGTTGAGCGTAGCGAAACAAAAAACCTCAGCGCTCTACGCCGCCGAAGGCGGTCCCTGAGCTTGCCGAAGGCGGTCCCTGAGCTTGCCGAAGGGCGCCCTACATTTCTATACACCAAAGCAAAATCAGAGCATAACATCAAAAAAACACAAATATCATTGAAAACCGATCTAAACCCAAACACAATTTTAATAAAACCTACTCAAAAATGCATAAAAACGTAAAGCACGCTTTTACAATAATCTAGCCAATATGGATCAAAAAACAACAATCTTTTCTAAAAAAGACAAGGTATTCTTAAAATACAAAGCCATAATACTCTGGTTTACAATAACCTTAACGAGAAAATCATGAATAGCATAAGAAAAAAAAAAAAAAACGCCACAATTCTTGCTTATAAAGAAATAACATAATATATTTGGAGCGTGAAACTGAAATTATAAACACCAACAATAATTGGAATGCATAAAGAAAACAATAACATAACCGGAAATATCAAATGAAATCACGCAAAAGAACAAATAAGATTGAAAGCAGATAAAAAACAGGATAAACCGCTAAATCACTGCTCCTGAGCCAAAACAAGAACCAATACAAAAACAAAACAATGAAAAAACTTACACTCATATGCGCCCTGCTTTTTGCCGGAAGTAATCTCGTCCATGCCCAATGGGTCAAGATTTTTGACACAGAAGGAGAAAAGCCAATTGCGATCGAATGTTTAAATGCAGATATAATTATAGTTGCCGGATATCATAATTCCATTCTCAAAAGCACAGACTATGGAAGTTCATGGAAAAAAATCAAAACCAATTTTGAAATCTACGCAAACGGAATGGTTTTTGCTGACAAGCGAACAGGATATATCCTTGGTAATTACGGAAGGATAGCCAAAACCACAAATACAGGTAATGACTGGGAATTAATAACTGCCGACACCAACTACAAACTAATAAAGGCTTGTTTCCTGAATCAGGACACTGGATGGATTATCGGAAACCATGAAGACCAAGGGCTAATATTAAAAACAAGCGACGGAGGCCAGAATTGGGAATCAAAATATGTTGAATATGAGCTCAACGATATTCAAATGCTCAACGAAACATCTGGTTTAATCAGCATAGGGTCCTCAATGATAAACTATGATTATGGTTTTTTAAAGATGGAAAACGGAGGAAACTCCTGGGCTTTATCCAATCCCGAATTTGATTTTGCCGACAACATCTCATTCATCAGCAACAATGTTGGTTATTGTATTGCGCAGACAGCCTCGCATATTGGCATTTTCAGGACATCAACAGCTGGGGAAAACTGGAATCCGCTTAATTGTCCAAATGCCGGAATCAGCAGCTATAACACATTGTTATTTCTTAACGACCGATCTGGATTTTGTTCAAATGAAGACCCCCTATCTGGCTCTTCTGGAACCTATAGAACTGATAACAAAGGCGTAGATTGGAACAAACAGACCGGATTGTTCTTTCTTGATATTTGTATGTTAAACTCAGATACTGGTTTTGCTATACATTATAATGGCAGCATATACTCAACAATAAATGGAGGCCAGCTTGTAGGAACACCCCCTCAGCCATATCAAACAGAAAAAATCAAATTACACCCTAACCCTTTGGTTAACAAGACTATACTCCGTATCGACGAAAGCTTATTAATCAAATACTGGCAAATCAATTTTACATTGTACAACCAAAACGGAGATTGCATAAAAAACATACACAATATTTCTTCAACTCAAACAGAAATATATAGAGAAGGGCTAAAGTGTGGACTATATTTTTATTCTGTAACGACCAATGAACATATTATAAAAACTGGAAAACTATTAGTTAAATAGAAACAAGAAATACATCATGAAAAATATAGTTTTACTCCTTTGTTGCTCAATTTTAATTTCAGTAAATGGACTGAACGGCCAAGTATCTGGAGCGCTATCGACTTCCTTAAATAATTTATCCTTTAAAAATTCGGGTAACTATACACGAATTGAAATCAATTATGATGTGAGTTCAAAAAACCATTCAGCTTCTCAGCAAAAATACGGAGAGCCGGAATTACCCATTATCCAGAAAAAATATTTACTTCCACTTAATGCTACCGAAATAAGCATACATATTACAGGAACCAGCACAAAGTCATTACCGGGCTCCTATTTAATTTATCCCGAACAGCATCCTATAGCTGTAAATAATAATATACACTCTGAATGGGTTAACCCTAATTTAGAGATATATCAATCATCAAGCCCATACCCAGGAAAAACTATTGAAATTAATAACGAGACATCAGTTATGGGATATAAAATTATCACCATAAATATATACCCTTTGTCTTATGTTCCGACATCTAAAACTTTGACACTTCTCTCTGATATCAGGTTTGAATTACGATACAATACTATTCCAGGTGATTTTGGAAGGCCTAAAAAAATCAGTAATTTCAGAAATACTATTGTGAGAGATTACATCAAGAATATGGTATCAAATCCTGAATCTATTGATTCGTTTCCATGTGGTAGTATAGAAATTATTAATAACAGCTTAATTCCTCGGCGACTAGAACTAAATCCTATGCCTTCTGAAAAAGGCAGTATCCCAGATTATATAATCATTACCACAGAAGAGTACAACACATATGAACTTCAGAATTACGCTAACTGGAAAACACAAAAAGGCATCCCTACAACTATAGCCACATTAGAACAAATAAATCAGAAATACTCTGGAGTTGACCAAGCAGAAAAAATATTCTATTACTTAAAAGATGTCTTTAATTATTGGGGGAGTATGTTCATATTACTTGGCGGTGATACTGAAATTATCCCAAATAGAAAGGCATATCATGATAGCCACACAAACCTTTGGCGACCATGTGAGTTATATTTTAGTGATATCCACAAAATAGGAGAACCAAATTATAATTGGAACAGGGATGGCGACAATCAATATGGAGAATTTGAAGACTATATTGATGGAGGAGCTGATCATTTTATCGGAAGGGCTGTTTACGACAACCTTATTGAACAAAACACCTTTATAGATAAGACGCTATCCTACGAAAAGGCAGAAGTATCTGATAAAACTTACTATGATAATATTTTACTAATGACTGGTTATATCAGGCTAAATGATCCTACACTCCCAGATTGTATCAAAGCAATAGAACTTAACAAAACTTTAGATAGTATTGAATATTATAATAACAATATCAATGGTTGGAGATTATACGATGATGATTCAGTAAGCTCAATATATAACGGCAGATATGATTGGAACGAAATATTAAACAAGCAAAACGCCTTTAACAACTTAAACCATGGAGGAGCCTTATTTGGCAATCATTTTCATTTAGTTTACCATATGGATCATTCAGGCCCTACTAACATGTCCACTTCATCACAAGTTGCCAATGAATGTATTTATAGAGAAGATGTAGATAATTTAAGCAATCTCCCATATAGTCACATTTTCTATACAGGAGGCTGTAGTCCTAACTCATTTGATATGGACGCAATAAGCGATCATTATTTTAATAATGAAAATGGAGCAGGAGTTGCTTTTATCGGCAGCACGGCAACATCTTGGTCTAATGATGTTTGTTATTTTTATAATTTTTGCAAGAGCTTATATATGAAAGACGGCTCCAATAATGCTTATATTAGTAAATTGTTATCTAATGCAAGTACAAGCATTGACTACCGTAAAAGAATCGCATTATTAGGGGATCCAACCCTCTCAATATGGACAAAAACTCCTGATTCACTATTAATCTCAATCTCCCCTTCTTCAGTATATACTGGAAATAACACTGTTAACCTAACCATATCAAATCTCCCTGAACAGGCCAATGCTCTTATTTGTTTTTATAAGCAGGACGAAGTGTACTCAGTAGAAAGCTTAACAGGTACCGGCAGCACAATAAGCACTACTATAAATTGCACGCCCGATACAGAAGGCACAATAAATGTTACGGTTACTGCTAAAAACTTTCTGCCTTCAGAAACTACTATCCCGGTTACTGCTAACCCGGGCGTCCACCTATATGCATCCAATACGATCATCAACGATGCTGCAACAAGCCCTGCCAATGGCAATGGGGAAGCCGATGCAGGCGAAACCCTGGATATGGGCATTGAACTGAGCAATAGCGGCCTTACCTCTGCAAATGGCGTAAACGCCACACTCAGCTATATCGACCCCAGCAGCAATAACTACATCAATATTACGCAAAACCAAAGCAGCTTTGGCAACATCCCTTCACAGGGCACAGGCATTTCGGGCACGCCATTTCGCCTGAGCATAGACCCTTCATGCCCCGACCGCTACCAGGCTACCCTGGAGCTGAGCATTACAGACAACCAATCCAATACATTTACCGAGCAGTTTTATATGGAGGTACACAAAGCCATGCCGTCACTTGTGCTCACCGAATTCACGACCAGTATGGGAGACCCCCAAACAATCGATGCAGGCGACCATGTATCTGTTGACTTTACATTCTTTAACCAGGGCACCGGACTGGGAACCAATATCAACGGAGCGCTGTCAACTTCGTCCTCCTTTGTTACGGCAATAACGGCCAACAACAAACCTTTTGGCAATATTGCTTCCCACGAAAGCGGGCAAAACCAGGGGGCATTTGAATTTGATGTGGCCAATAACTACAATGGCGAAAGCATCGTCATGGAACTTTCGTTGAATGGCGATCTGGGGCAAGGCCCCTGGGATTTCCCTATTAATTTTGATCAACCGCCAGCTGTTTTAAATATTGGATGGGAAAGCACGGATAAATCCATTAGCCTGTATTGGGACCCCCTTATGAATGGAGTGAAAGGATATAATGTATATAAAAAGATTAACAACAGCTATGAAAAAATAAACGAACAGATCATCGAAGGCTTTTCGGGTTTTACGGACTATGATGTGGAAGCCCGGACCATATATTATTATAAAGTCAGCAGTGTTTCTGAAGCCGGCATAGAAGGGCCTTTGTCCAATGAGGTGGAAACATGGACCTCATTGCCATATCACGAAGGCTGGCCAAATATTTCTATTGATGTAGATAACTATGGGCACAGATCAATGGGCTCCCCAATGACTGCCGATATTGATGCGGATGGATACAAAGAAATATTTTTCACCACAAAAGATGGCGCTGATCAGAATTGTGATCATGGCGCCATATTTGGTTTCCGTCATGATGGAGAAGAGATATTTAATATTGACTCAAATTCAACTACTTATAGTGGATTCTACAAATTTGACCAGGCAGGAGCCAAGGTCTGTCCGGCCATTGCCGATGTAAACGGCGACTTTGTCCCGGACATCCTTTGCTCTACCGCAGGGGCAAATAATGATGGTGACAGAAAAAGGAGCTTTGCCTTCTCTTCGGCAGATACCGACGATAACGGCGAGCCGGACCCCATCTGGGAAACCGAAGCCTGGGGCTGGTCATCAAGAGGGATATGCATAGCCGAACTGGACAATAATGAAGGCTTTGAGGCCGTTGCCAAAGCACGCTGGGGCGGCCCCTTAAAAGTTATGGATGCAGAAACGGGAGCAGATATCTTCAATATCACCGGTTCCAATACAGGCATAGGCTTTGGTATGCCCAGCGTAGCCGATATCAACGGAGACGGGAGCAAGGAAATTATTATCGGATACCAGTCAAATACCAATAATGGTTTTGAAGGGGGCATCTATGTGTATAATAGTGATGGAAGTTCGTATATTCCAGGCAATAATGGCATGTTCTTCCAGGAAAGCAGCACACCGGGCTTATATGACCGCATGGACGCCCCGGTATCCATAGGCGACATCAATAATGACGGGTATAAAGAAATTGTATGTGTTTCATCGCATAATATAAACGGTAAACCCTGGGCAAATGTATTTATACTTGATGGCAACGGCAATACCATAGCCGGTTGGGGCTATACCAGCCATAGCTTCCCTATAACAGATCTTGATTTTGATAATATTGTATGGTCGCCCACCACAGCTATCGGTAATCTCGACAGCGATCCCGGGCTGGAAGTTGTTATTGCCGACAAAAACAAGATTTATGTGTATGACCATGATGGCTCAAACCTGATTAGCCCGATTGATGTCAGTTTCCTTGAAGCCAAGTTTATCTCACCATTAATTGCAGATGTGGATGAAGACCCTGAAGTTGAAATCATTGTCACCTCGACACATCCTGACAAAGGGGGCATACACTGCTTCGATCTCGACGGATCCAGGGTACTGGGCTGGCCCTTGCGGGTATCAGGCATAGCAGCCACCCCATGCATTGACGATATTGACAATGACGGAAAAAACGAAATTATCGCCACCAAAGGAACCAACGTACATGTATGGGACACCGAAGGCGATGCTGATAAAGTGGAATGGGGGAAATTCAGGCACGACCAATACAATAGTGGTGTATATGGGGATTTTTGCCCATACGCAGCCACACCTAAGCTCATAACGGGCACAGAGGACTGGACAACGCCAAAAACGCTTGACAGAGGGATCACACTGCAAAGCGGGGCCGTACTTACAATTTATAAAAATGTGAGCCTGCCTGCAGGGGCACCTATTATAGTCAATGCAGGGGCCGAACTGATCATAGATGGCGCCCGTATAGGCAATGCCTGCACAGACAACTGGCAGGGCATCCAGGTGCGCGGCAGCAGCAGCAGTTCCCAGAACACTTTGCCAAGCCCACAAGGTCAGCTGACACTGCTCAACGGCGCCATTATCGAAAACGCCAATATTGCCATTGATATGTGGGAGCCCAACAATGCCTCTACTGCCGGGGCAATTGTACAGGCTGATGGTGCCATATTCCGCAACAACACAATCAGTGTGCGTGCGCCCGAATACCGCAACTACCAGGCAGGCAACCCCAGTATCGAACTGCCCAACAGGAGCTATTTCCGCGACTGTAGCTTTGAAATCACAGACGGCTATCACGCAAGCAATGAATTCGAAAACCATGTGTATATGTGGGGCAACAACGGCATCGACTTTGAGGGGTGCAGTTTCACCCTTGATCCCAACGCTACGGACATCAGCACTATAAACTATGGGATACGCAGCCTCAATTGCGAGTACTGTGTTATGCCGGTCAACCTTGGCGGAGGAAATTACGACAAAACAAATTTCAACAACTTCTATTGCGGCATCCTGGCCTCTTCCGATGGTTCCACAACGCGCACCATCGAAGCCAGGCATTGTGTTTTTAACAACAATGCCAACGGCATCATCCTCGAACAGGTGAACAATGCCACTGTTCTCTATAACGATTTCCATATCGGTGCCAATGAAACAGATGCGGTAGGCTGTACCACTGCTTCCGGCCTTGGACTGTTTATTGATAATGCCACCGGCTTTGCCGTTGAAGGCAACAGTTTCGACAAGGCATCAGCAGCCCCCCTTGGCAACTATATGGGCATACGCCTGCTTTATCCAATTGGCACGACCAATGTTATTGCCCATAATAATTTTGAGGGACTGAGCTATGGGGTACATAGCCAGGGCGTGAAATTCCAGATGCAGACATGGCAGGGCCTTTCATTGCTCTGTAATGACAATGTGGACAATTATGCGGATTTTTATGGCATTGACGGTGGCCTGCAGATCAACCAGGGCACACCCAGCCTGCCAGCGGGAAACACCTTCTCACAGGACCAGGGCACAACATGGCATTTCTATAGCGGCGAAGACCAGTTGGTATATTATTATTGTACCTCATGTACCAACGAAGAGCCCGACAACTTTAAAATAGAACATATAACCAAAAATGGCCTCTCAAACTCCAACCTTTGTGTTTCCGCATATTATGGTGATGACAATTCCGGCAAGGATAAAATGAGTGTCCTTACAGAAGACGAACAACAGTTGGCAGCACAGGAATATACCAGCAGTGCACAGGAATACGATAATGTAAAAGTATTGTACGACAACCTTAAGGATGGAGGAGATACTGATGCCGAGCTGATGGATGTCCAAACTGCCCAAAGCGGTGACACATGGACTTTGCGCAGCCAGTTGCTGGGGCATTCCCCCCACCTGTCGATGAAAGTACTGAAGGAAACCGCGGACCGGACAGATATTTTCAGCGACAGCCACCTCTTTGATATCCTTTCGGCCAATCCGGATGAACTGAAGAAAGGCGAGCTGATCTCGTTCCTTGAAAACAAAGAAGAACCTTTGCCGGGCTATATGGTCAGTATCCTGAAACAGCTGGCCGAAGGGGGTACCTATAAAACCGTACTGGAAGAACAGCTGAGCAGCCATACTCGCGGCAAAAACCGCCATGCCTCCGCAATGCTGCGCAGTATATTGCACGACAGCATCAGGGATTACAACCAGATGCGCCTGTGGCTCGACAAACTGGGCGGCATTGATGCCGACAGGCAGATTGTGGCATCATATGTGCAGCAAGGGGACTTTTCTTCTGCACAGGGGCTTTCGGCCATGATCCCTTCCCTATACGGACTGGAAGGCAGGGAGCTGGAAGAGCACGGTTATTACGAAGACATTCTGGACCTGCACCAAAACCTTTCCCAGCAGGGACGGAGCATTTTCCAGTTAGATACCACAGAGCTGCAATTGTTACGCTTCATAGCAGATACCAGCAAAGGGGTCGCTGCCACACAGGCCAGGGCCATATTGCGCAATGTGGCCGGCGATGATTTTTATAACTGCCCCTGCATCAATGGCAATGCGGCTTTCAAAGATAATGCAGTGTGGCCGGAGCAAAGCCTGAACACGGCATTGAAAGTTTCTGTAAGCCCTGTGCCTGCACACGACTGGGTCAATTTTGAATACAGCCTGCCCTCAGGCCTGCTCAATGCAGAACTATCTGTATATCAGCCTGGAGGAAAATTACTGAAAAACATGGAACTGAACGGCCAGCAGGGCCAATACACCCTCGACCTCAGGAATATGGAAACCGGACTCTACTTCTACAGCCTGAAATCCGGTTCGTATATCAAATCCGGTAAATTCCTGCTCAGCAGGTAACCAACCTAATAAATAAGTCAACTCCTGCCCTATTGCCGGGCAGGGGTTTTTCAATCCCAAAAACAATTCTGTTCAATCCTTTAAAATTAATATTATGAACGCTAAACAAAACTCAGTAAAAGCGAAATTGATTCATTGAAAGAAGCCGAAATAGAAGCCATCATCAATAACCTGATTCAGCAGGCCATTGACAAGCTGGACCAACTCGCCGATTTTGGGATAAGCGCAGAACAAATCACCGACCTTTCAACCTCCCTCGATGATTTTACCGCAATGATCGGCAAACCAAGGGTCATCAGAAACCAAAAATTTGCTGCCATGCAACAAATCGACGAGCTGATTGACGAAGCACGCAAGCTGCTCAAAACCAAACTCGACCGCATCATGATCCGCTACCGCTATGCCGACCCGGAATTCTATGACAGCTACCAGAGGAGCCGCAGCATTGTAGATATGTAGCCGGCAATTAACAAAAACAGTTCGGACAGTATCCAAATGATGCCGGTCAGTTACAGAATCATTTCTGTTGTAAGCAGAAACATGCCGGATGCTTGCAGAATGATGTCAGCAAGAAGCAGAAACATATCAGACAGTGGTAAAATCATGTCAGCAGGATGCAGAAACATGCCGGATACTTACAGAATGATGTCAGCAAGAAGCAGAAACATATCAGATAGTGATAAAATCATGTCAGCAGGATGCAGAAACATGCCGGACGATTATGGGAGGAGACGAAATCAAGCTTAATTGAGTGGAGCCCCCACTCTTTCCTCCTCGCCCACTCGCCGAAGTGACGCACCTATCAGCAATTTCCGCTCAAAAGAATTTATCCGCGAAGCACACAAATAAGCGCTAATAAAACAACCCCTTCGCGACCATCGCGACCTTCGTGGATAAAAAACAGCCTGCACCAGCCAAGCTTCGCGCCCTCAGCGGTAAAAACAGGCATACTGGCCCATGTATATGCCGAAGGAATAAAGATCACTGCTGCACCTTTTTCACGCTTTTTCAATGCATTTCTTTAAATATCTCCGTGGCGCTGCCGCTGGATTTGCCAAGCTCCATATAAGCTGCAGAGCAGCGATAATATTTGTAAAAATTAGAGGGCAAGGGACAATTGAGCTACAGAGTAGCGGTGAGGATCAGATCAAAACTAATCGGGCTTAACCCTATGGGACTTCTCCTCGCTTACTCATCGAAATGACACTCCAATATACAATTTTCGCTAATGGGGATTTTGAGCGTCTCAGCGAGAAAACCAAACATCCTGCGACAGCCCTCAGCGTCTCCGCGCCTCTGCGGTAAAAACAGCCAACCCCTGCATCTCAGCGGTAACCCTTTTCACCGCAAAGACACAAAGACGCAGAGAAACGCTGGTGTGCCTCAAATCCTACAGCAAAAAAACTCCGCGAAACCCCGCGCCTCGGCGCCTCAGCGGTAAAAACACGCATACCGGCCTATGCTGAAGAAAAGATATATTACCGGTGCGCTGCACCTGTTTCACGCTTTTTCAATGCATTTCTTTAAATATCTCCGTGGCGCTGCCGCTGGATTTGCCAAGCTCCATATAAGCTGCAGAGCAGCGATAATATTTGTAAAAACCAGAGAGCAAAAGACAATTGAGCTACAGAGTAGCGGTGAGGATCAGATCAAAACTAATCGGGCTTAACCCTATGGGACTTCTCCTCGCTTACTCGTCGAAATGACGCTCCAATATACAATTTTCGCTAATGGGGATTTTGAGCGTCTCAGCGAGAAAACCAAACATCCTGCGACAGCCCTCAGCGTCTCCGCGCCTCTGCGGTAAAAACAGCCAGCGACAGCCAACCCCTGCATCTCAGCGGTAATCCTTTTCACCGCAAAGACACAAAGACGCAGAGAAACGCTGGTGTGCCTTAAATCTCACAGCAAAAACTCCACGAAACCCCGCGCCTCGGCGCCTCAGCGGTAAAAACACGCATACCGGCCTATGCCGAAGGAATAAAGATCACTGCTGCACCTGTTTCACGCTTTTTCAATGCATTTCTTTAAATATCTCCGCGGCGCTGCCGCTGGATTTGCCAAACTCAATATAAGCTGCAGAGCAGCGACAATATTTATAAAAACCAGAGGGCAAGGGACAATTGAGCTACAGAGTAGCGGTGAGATTTGGGATCAAAATCCTTACAATGCCATAAAGCTTTAATACATGTAAACAGAAACGAAACCACCCTCAAAACCGTAATATTACACAAAAATTGAAATACACATTATAATCGAACAACAAAAAACAACTCAATAATTAATATCACTATCAAAAATCAAAAAAAACCACATTTAAACTATTAAATGTCATGACATTATACAAACACCAAAATGAAAAAACAAAAACAATATTAAAAAATGGCACAATTATTTGTTTATAAATTAAAAGCAATATATCTTTGAACCATAAAACAATAATTTAACGCAACCAATGAAAAAACAATTACTCATTATCGGAATGATACTGCTGATGGCAGGCATTAGCAAAGCACAATACCAGCCTGTGCTCGAAGAAGGAAAAAGCTGGAATTATTTTCACATGGATTTCCATTACTACATGGACAGCCTGTACATTTCAGGCGACACCATAATTGATGGAATGGAATATTTAATCCTTTTATCAGACAGCAATCAACTCTTGCCCTGGACCCCTGGCCCTGAAATAAAAGCTTTCCTCAGGGAAGATACAACATCTGGCAAAATCTGGTCAAGGACACCCGGAACAGATCGGGAAAATTTATACTATGATATTTCACTGGAAAAAGGAGACATGTTCTCACCCCATTCTACTCAATATGAAGTACTCGATGTTGTTTATGAAAACGGAAAGAAAATCCTAAAACTTGATGATCCCTTGCAAATGCATGACACAATCTATATGATAGAAGGTATAGGCTCAACGGGATCCATTCATTTTCTCCTATGGGATTTTTCCAATGGTTTTATGATCTGCGCACATAATCCCGAAGGAAAACTGACTTGGGAAACAGATTACCGGCTACTCGAATATTTTTATCTAAGGCCTTGTTGGCTGGATGTGACCATAGGTATTGAGGAAAACACAAATGAGCCCGGGATCAAATTATGGCCCAACCCGGCATCCAAAAGCATATCCATAGAAATACCTCATGAGCAATCTGATTTTGCTTACCAGATAATTGACGCTAAAGGCCGGACATGTGCAACAGGTCAAATTACCGGCGCCTGCCAGGAAATTGATGTGGCCGCACTGGCCAATGGCATATATGTACTAAGCCTGAAAAACGATAAACAGCACTTAAGCGAAACAATTATTATTGAACGACAGGATTGACAATACTCAAATTAAATAGTAAAACACTTATGCAAGGATCAATCTTATTTTTGATCTTGGTTTTATGTGTTTTGCCTTTTGATTGCTTTTCACAAGGAAAAGAAGGCAATAATTGGTATTTTGGCAAATATGCAGGAATAAGCTTTAACACGCCCGATGGGGAACCCCAGGCACTTATGAATTCAGCAATGATTGCTCATGAGGGTTGTGCAGCAATATCTTCAAGTGATGGCAATTTGCTTTTTTATACGGACGGCAGCACCATCTTCAATGCGGTACACGACACCATGCAAAACGGAACTGAACTCGGAGGAAACAATACAAGTTCGCAATCGGGTATTATAGTTCCCATGCCAGAGCATGAAAACATTTATTATGTTTTTTCTGTAGGCCCTGGCATCGATGACATCTACTATTCAATTGTTGACATGTCACTTGAAGGCGGACTTGGAGCGGTCATCAACCCCAAAAAAAACCTGCTTTTGCAGCCCTCTACTGAACGACTTACTTCTGTGCAACATGCCAATGGAAAAGATTTCTGGATCGTAACACATACTTATCAAACCGATGAGTACTATTCCTACCTGCTTGATTCCGATTCATTGCATATCAGCAATCCGGTCATATCATCTACAGGTATTGTTCATAAGGGCATGGTAATTGGCTGCCTGAAAATATCACCAAGCGGAGAAAAAATTGCTACAGGTTTCTATAATTACGCGATCCCACCACCCTATCCATATGAACTCGTAACTTTTATTGAGTTATCAAATTTTAATACCACAAGCGGAGTAGTGTCTGACCCAATAATTATTGGGAATTTTAAAAGAGCCTATGGTATTGAATTTAGCCAGGACGATAAACTGCTCTATGTTACGCAATGGTTTAGCAGATACGTACGCCAATATGATATTTCATCCTGGGATTCCGCACAAATTGCCGCAAATATTCATTACTTTGGGGACTCTTCGCAGACTTATAATGGTGCTTTGCAAATGGGGCCGGATGGAAGAATATATGTTGCCCGCAATGCAACCCACTATTTAGACCGGATCAATAACCCCAGTGTATCCGGCAGTGGCTGCAATTATGAAAGCGAGGCCGTTTATCTTGGTGGTGCGGGCACTCCCAATCACTTTTGCATACTGGGCCTTCCAAATTTCATTCAATCCTTCTTTGCGCCGGCAGCATTCAGTTGGGAAAACCATTGCCTGGGAGACACCACCTCCTTTAGCTGCGATACGGCATCTTATGATTCCGTCTATTGGAGCTTTGGGGATCCGGGCAGCGGGAATAACGACAGCAGCAGCCTGTTTGACCCCTTTCATATCTATGCAGACACCGGATATTATCCAATCCAATTGATCAGCTTCTATGAAAACTTCACGGATACCTTGCAGGACACCATTAGGATACACCCTCTGCCACAGCCTCAACTACCAGATTTGTTGAGTGTATGTCCTGGAGACACAGCAACGCTCTGGCCGGGACATTTTGAATCTTATCTCTGGTATGATGCGAGAACGGACACAGCTATTAAGGTAGATACAGCAGGCCTATACTCTGTAATGGTGACAGATAGCAATCAATGTAGTGCTACAGATACCACACACTTCGGGATATTTCCTAAACCGGATCCGTTAGTTATATTTCATGATTAACACCTAAAGTTAGCATGCAAATTTTGAAAAAATGAATATAACCAAATCAGTTCCCCCGATTCCGCACGTGTCTTCACGCGTGGCTTAGCAGAAAAACCACTATCTTTAGCCCATGAGTCGCAACTATAAATTTCATAATCCAGAGGGTGTGTGTTTTGTTAGCTTTGCTGTTGTTGAGTGGATAGATGTTTTCACAAGGATCGAATACAAAGACATACTTCTCGACACATTTCGGTATGCGCAGCAAAACAAAGAATTGTAGCGTCCTGATTTTGGTTGACACTTAAGCAGTACCGCGCGTGAGGACACGCGCGGCAGCTGGGGCATTGTAGCTACAGCGTAGCGGTGAGATTTAAAATACCAATCGGGTTTAACCCAATGAGACCTCTCCTCACTCACTCGTCGAGCTGACGCTCCTATCTGCAATTTCCGCTAATGTGGTCATTGAGCGCCTTAGCGGTAATCCTTTTCACCGCAAAGACACAAAGACGCAGAGAAACGCTGGTTTGCCTCAAATCTTACAGCAAAAAGCTCCGCGAAACTCCGCGCCTCGGCGTCTCAGCGGTAAAAACACGCATACCGGCCTATGCTGAAGAAAAGATATATTACCGGTGCGCTGCACCTGTTTCGCGCTTTTTCAATGCATTTCTTTAAATATCTCAGCGGCGCTGCCGCTGGATTCGCCAAACTCCATATAAGCTGCAGAGCAGCGACAATATTTATAAAAACCAGAGGGCAAGGGACAATTGAGCTACAGCGTAGCGGTGAGATTTGAAATACCAATCGGGTTTAACCCAATGAGACCTCTCCTCGCTCACTCGTCGAAGTGACGCTCCAATATACAATTTTCGCTAATGGGGATTTTGAGCGTCTCAGCGAGAAAACCAAACATCCTGCGCCAGCCCTCAGCGTCTCCGCGCCTCTGCGGTAAAAACACGCATACTGGCCTATGCCGAAGGAATAAAGATCACTGCTGCAGCTATTTCGCATTTCTTCAATGCATTTCTTTAAATATCTCCGCGGCGCTGCCGCTGGATTCGCCAAACTCCATATAAGCTGCAGAGCAGCGATAATATTTGTAAAAACCAGAAGGCAAGGGACAATTGAGCTACAGAGTAGCGGTGAGGATCAGATCAAAACTAATCGGGTTTAACCCAATGAGACCTCTCCTCGCTCACTCGTCGAAATGACGCTCCAATATACAATTTCCGCTAATGGGGATTTTGAGCATCATCCCAACATACTCCAAAGCAAAAAAGCAGCGTGAAACCAATCTTTGTTCCACACTGCTTTCTGCTATTAAAAATCCCGGTTTCCCTTAATCTTCAATTGGCCCGTCCACCGGAGGGCAGTCATCACAATCGAGGCTGCGGTTATACATTTTCATGGCGCGGTAGCTCATACCCATATTGGAGAAACCCCCATCATGGAAAAGGTTCTGCATCGTCACTTTTTTGGTAAGATCGGAGAAAAGGCTCACGCAATAATCCGCACATTCATCAGCCGAAGCATTGCCCAGCGGCGACATACGGTTGGTAAAATCCATCAGGCCATCAATACCTTTTACACCGCTACCGGCTGTTGTCAGTGTGGGCGACTGACTGATTGTATTTACACGCACTTTGCGCTCACGGCCATATATATAACCAAAACTGCGTGCTATGGATTCAAGCAGGGATTTGGCATCGGCCATATCATTATAACCGTAGAGGGTGCGCTGCGCAGCCACATAGCTCAGCGCCAAAACACTGCCCCAGGGATTAATGGCATCCATTTTATAAGCCACTTGCAGCATTTTATGGAACGACATCGCTGAAATATCCAGTGTTTTACTCAGGTAATTATAATCCAGATCGCTGTACGAACGTTTTTTGCGCACATTGAGCGACATCCCGATCGAGTGCAAAACGAAATCAATTTTCCCTCCAAAATGTTCCATGGCAGTTTGGAAAACGCTTTCCAGCTCATCCACTTTAGTGGCATCTGCGGCAATCACTTTAGCATTACATTTTTCTGCCAGTTCGTTGATTGTACCAAAACGTATGGCCGTTGGGGTATTGCTCAAAATGATTTCAGCGCCTTCTTCAACCGCTTTGATTGCTGTTTTCCAGGCAATGGATTTCTCATCAAGGGCTCCGAAAATGATTCCCTTTTTCCCTTTCAGTAAGTTATATGACATAAGCTTTAATGATTTTCGATTAATTTCTGAGCAGCTTTCAGTGCTTCATCGTTTGTGCTGCCGCTCATCATTTGTGCAATTTCATTGATCCGTTCCAATCCTGATAAACACTTCAGTCGGGATATTGTTTGCCCCCGGGCAGATTCCTTATAAACCTGATAGTGGAAATCGGCCTTTGCTGCCACCTGGGGAAGGTGGGTTATGGCCAGTAATTGCTGTTTTTCAGACAGTTTTTTCATGATGCTGGCCACTTTTAAAGCCGTATTGCCCGAAATTCCGGTATCTATTTCATCAAAAACCAGGCATGGCATGGCATCCGTGCTGCTGATCAGCGATTGCATGGCCAGCATAATCCGGCTCATCTCACCGCCGGAGGCCACAAGGCCCAAATTTTCAGGGCTTTTGCCTTTATTGGCAGAAAATAGGAATACGATTTCATCACTTCCCCTTGGAGTATATTTGTCCATCATGGATAAATGAACACGGAAATCCACATCGGGCATGCCCAGGCTGTGCAAAGTGTCCATTAAAGCCCCAGCCAGTTTTGGCGCTGACTTTTCCCTTTTTGCATGGAGCTTTTGTGCCGCAGCATCCAATTGCTCCTGCATGCTTTTTAATTGCTTCTCTTTCTCCCGGATCTGATGTCCCAGCGATTGAAACGCGCCCAAACGTTCATCGAGTTCATCGCGCAAAACAAGCAGCTCCTCAAGGGAGTTTTTATTGTGCTTAAACTGAAGTTTTTGTATCATATCCAGCCGCTCGCTGATTTCCTCCTTACGGCCTTCATCCAGATGGAGATCATCCAGTTCCGATCCGTTTGCAGTGGCCAGGTCGTCGAGTTCGATAATCAGGCTGTGCAAACGCTGTGCAAGTTCCTCAAAACGGCTGTTAAAAGATGCAATCTTCAAAAATTGGTTTTCATGCATTTTCAGCGTGGACAATATGCTGTTTTCCTGCTCATTGACTTCAAAAGAAAAAGCACCCAGTGCCTGCCGTATATCACCGATATTTTCGAGCATTTCAAGCTCCTGCTCCAATTGTGCGTCGGCTTGGGCATCCAGCTGTGCGGCATCCAGTTCATCAAAAAGAAAACGGAAATAATCCTGTTCGCTCCGGGCTTTTTCTTCACTTTGCTTCAACAGGTTCAACTCTTTTTCCAGTGCCCGGAAGGAATGGTATATTTCCTGATATGCAGCAAGTTCGTTTTTGTTTCCGGCAAAAGCGTCCAAACTTGAGAGCTGAAAATCAGGCTCTTTTATATCCATGCTTTGATGCTGGCTGTGAATATGCAATAAAAGCGCGCCAAACTTTTTCAGGATGCGCAGGTTTACGGGCGTATCGTTCACAAAAGCCCGTGATTTACCGTTTGGGCTGATTTCGCGGCGCAGCAAAAGCGGAAATTCCTCATCCAGCTCATGTTCGGCAAGCAAAGTACTGACCACAGCTGCCGGCACATCAAAACCAGCTTCGATGATACATTTCTTTTGCGGATCGAAAAGCGGGGAATTTTCCAGGCGTTTGCCCATCAACAAACCCAGTGCACCGATGATAATAGACTTTCCGGCACCTGTTTCGCCACTGATCACTGAAAATCCTTTCTCGAAAGACACATCCAGTTCTTCGATCAGGGTATAATTCCGTACGTAGAGTCGGCTAAGCATGGCAATAAATATTAATTACCGCTCATGATTTTCTGGTATTTGCTACTATTCGCCGGATCGATTTCTTTCAGAATATTCACGACTTCAGGCTTTTCCATAGGTCCTGCTTCGGAGAAAATACTGATAATTTCATCGCGCTTGGCCTCCAGGATCAATTGGGTAAGGAAAAGCCCGGGGCGTTCCTGATTGGCCCTTTCGAGCAGTTTCAAAGCCTCAGCAATATTGGAGCGTCCTGTTTCCAGGTTATCAAACATCATATCCAAACCCTGACGGTGATATTTATAAAGAAATTCACGCAGTGGCGCATAGGACGAATTGGTCAGGTTTTCGAGCAGCCAGTATCGGTTTTTTGTACCTTCAAAAGCTTTCCATCCCGGTTCCGTTGCATTTTGTGCCGCATTGACAATGGATTGTGCTTTTTCGTAAAAAGGTGTCCCTCCGAATTTCTGGAAGCTGTCAAAATCAAGTCCGAGGAAAATATAAGTGTAAAATGCCAAAGTCGAAGTCAGGTTGCTCGTAAAAGTGGTTTCACTGAACTCAAGTGGTTCAAACTCAACATAGGAAAACTGGAAATCACGATCGACATGGTTCAGCATCACGCTATTATAATTTGTTTTAAAAACCGGTCTGCGCAATACGATATTCAAAGTGCCTTTAAACTCATCAGTAGATATACGCTCGGTGATATTGATCAGGATAGTACATTCGATACGTTCTTCTATTTTAAAACTGTAAGGCGACCATTTACGGTTGTTCATAAACTCGTAAATAGCGGTTTGCAATGTTCGGAAAACTTCTTTTTCAGAGCCTTCCACCTGTCGTGCACTAACCGAAACCTGACAGTTTATTTCCTGTGCTTTCAGTCCCCAGGAGAACAAAACAATGGACAAAAGGAGGATAATCTTTATTTTCATCCGTATTTTCTTTAATTTTCAAATGTCCCCACAGCTGCGGGAAAACCATCCCGTCAAATCCGGGACTTGTATCATACTCATTCTTAATCTTCAATTTGTTGGTCTGCACAAAAGGCAGCAAACAATTACAGAACGTCAGCCCTGATCATTTGGTATATCATTGGCTTTGCTCTTCCGTTTCAAAGCTGTTGCAACGAAATGGATCAAATCACGGGCAACTTCTTTTTTCGGTTTCAATTCAAGCTCCTGAACAGCATCATCGCTGACCAGGCTCACTTTATTGGTATCTGTATTAAAACCTGCTCCTTTATCGCGCATGGAATTGAGGACGATCAGGTCGCACTTTTTGCGCCAAAGCTTTTTGCGGGCGTTTTCCAGTTCGTTATCGGTTTCCAAAGCAAATCCAACCAAATACTGGGCATCATTTTTTATGCTTCCCAGATAGTGAAGGATGTCCGGGTTCTGTATGAGTTTAATTTCAGGCGCCGCGCCATCGGGCAGGTTTTCTTTCTTGATTTTTTGATCAGCTACACCATCCGGGCGGAAATCAGCAACAGCTGCCGACAATATTGCCGCATGACAATCAGGGAAGGCTTTGTTGCATTCCTCAAACATCTGTTCGGCAGTTTGCACCTTTTTAAGGGCAATATTCGGATGGCTGACTTCCAAAAGAACGGGGCCGGATACCAAGACGACCTCTGCGCCCATTTCGGCAGCAGATTCAGCAAGGGCAAAGCCCATTTTTCCTGAAGAATAATTCCCGATAAAGCGAACCGGATCAATTGGTTCGTGGGTAGGTCCTGCGGTGATCAGGATTTTTTTTCCTTTCAGCTTTTCACTGTTCAAAAAAAAATCCTGCACAATTTCAGCAATTCTTTCCGGTTCTTCCAGCCTTCCGGCACCACATAAGCCGCTGGCCAGATGTCCGGAAGCCGGTTCAATAATCCGGTTGCCGCGTTGCTGGAGCAATTTGATATTATCTTGAGTGGCCGGATGCTGGAACATATCCACATCCATTGCCGGGGCAATATAAACCGGACAACGGGCAGCGAGATACACGGCCAGCAAAAGGTTGTCGCCCCTGCCTGCAGCAATTCCACTTAAAGTATTTGCCGATGCCGGAGCAATAAGGAACAGATCTGCCCAGTAGCCCAGCTCGATATGCGAATTCCACGCTCCGGTTTTTTTATCGAAAGGTTCTGTTAAAACAGGCCGTTCGGATAAAGTGGCCAAAGTAAGGGGCGTCACAAAATCGTGCGCAGCGGGCGTCATCAACACCTGCACTTCCGCACCCTGCTTTTTGAGCAAACGCACCAGTAATGGAATTTTATAAGCCGCAATACTTGCAGTTATCCCGATTAATATCTTCTTGCCTTTAAGCATATCCGCTTTTAGAAACCGTCTGTACTGTGTTCTTTATGTGGGTTACGGTAGTAAACCTTGTCTTCCAAAAACTCCTGGATAGCCAGCAGTGTTGGTTTCGGAAGCCTTTCGTAAAAACGGGCAATTTCAATTTGCTCACGGTTTTCAAAAACCTCTTCCAGATTATCGCTTGGCGTGGCAAACTCTTCAATTTTATCGTTGAGCTCTTTCTTAATGTCGAGCCCGATCTGGTTTGCCCTTTTGGAAAGGATTGCCAGTGTTTCGTAGAGGTTTTCAGTTCCCTCGTTAAAATCGGCCATACGGCGTGTTACGGCTTCGCTTTCCGTTTTGATTTTTTTATAATCCATGGATATCTATAAAATTTAATTCAGATTCAATAATATTTCCTGAGCGCTTTGGTTCATTTTATCGGCCTGCCTGCGGTAATCGCTTTCCGGGAACAAGGCCACAAAATCATTGTAAGAGTCCAATGCTTTTTGGTGCCGCTCTTTCCTTTTATCAAAAATACTGTTTTCAGCATAATTATAATAAGACTTCAAAATCCCATAAAGCGCAAGCTCTTTATACTGAGTATCGGGATAATCGGCAATAAGGTTTTCAAATGAAACGATGGCAGCCTGAAAATCCTCCATTTTCAAATAAAGTTCTGCAATTTCGTAGGCTTTATGTTCCAGTTTTCCACGCATTTCATCGATATAAAAATTGCAATCCGCAGCTTTATCGCTCTGCGGATATTTGTTGATGAAAGCCTGGAACTCTTTAATGGCATCATAGGTACTGCTTTGGTCGAGGCTGTATTTAGGTGACTCCATATAGGTACAATAGGCAGCCAGGTACATACATTCTTCCGCATTTTCGGATGAAGGGAAACTCTCTGCGAACCGTTTGAAATAATAACTGGCCATCATATAATCTTTCAGCTCGTAATAGCTGTAAGCATAATAGTAAAACACTTTTTCTGCCCGTGATGTACCACGATATACGGACACTAATTGTTCGAGCAATTGCAGTGCACGGTTATAATCGCCCTTGTTGAAATAGGAAACAGCCGTTTCATATTTCAAATCATTATCAGAGCTCTTGAGCAGTTTCTGATGCTTTGAACAGGCGGTAAACACCAGTGCAACAGTAATATACAAAATAATAAGCCGACTTTTTAGCATGGCGCAAAATTATAATAAATAAGCGGAAAAATAAAACGGGCTGACTCTTAATTTATTATAAAAAATGTGATTCCTTTCAAACGGATTGCTTTTCTGTTGAGCAATCAAAAAGGCATGGCCCGAATGATCCATATTAAAAATCTATTTATCAATGATTTAGCATTTACAATCATGAAATCTTAGCGAATTTTCTTTGCGCATTAATTTGAATAGCATAGCTTTGCAGACTTTATCAGAATTACATTAAAAGGCACAATATCATGGATATTTTCGATAAGATTGAAAAGAACCCCGGCCCTTTAGGAATTTGGGGCGAATATGCATTTGGATACTTTATGTTTCCAAGGCTGGAAGGAGAAATTGCAAACAAAATGATGTTCCGCGGCAAGGAGCGCCTTTGCTGGAGCCTGAATAATTATCTTGGCCTGGGCAACCAACCGGCAGTCCGCAAAGCCGATTCAGAAGGCACAGAACAGTACGGCCTGGCCTACCCGATGGGTGCGCGTATGATGTCGGGACATACCACATTGCACGAAAAACTGGAAAGGGAACTAGCAGAATTTGAACAAAAAGAAGACGCATTTCTCTTGAATTACGGTTATCAGGGAATGCTCAGCATTATTGATGCGCTTACCGACCGAAAAGACGTAATTGTTTATGATTCAGAGGCACACGCCTGTATTATTGATGGTGTTCGCCTGCATATGGGCAAACGTTTTGTTTACCCGCACAACAACATCGAAAACCTGGAAAAGGAACTGAAGCGTGCGCAAAAAATTACGGATGAAACCGGCGGCGGCATTTTGGTCATTACTGAAGGCGTTTACGGCATGTCGGGCGATCTGGGAAAACTCAAAGAAATTACAGCACTTAAAGAAAAGTATCCGTTCCGTTTGCTTATTGATGATGCACATGGTTTTGGAACAATGGGCAAAACAGGAGCAGGAACAGGAGAACACCTTGGCGTTCAGGATAAAGTAGATGTTTATTTCGGGACATTTGCCAAAGCAATGGCCGGAATCGGGGCTTTTGTTGCCGGTGATAAAAAAGTTATTGATTACCTGCGTTTTAATATGCGCTCGCAAACATTCGCCAAGAGCTTGCCCATGCCGATGGTATATGGTTCGCTCAAGCGTTTGGAAATGTTGCGCAACGAACCCGAGCATAAAAACAAGCTCTGGACAATCGTGGAGGCACTGCAAGGCGGTTTAAGAAAAGCAGGCTTCAATATTGGAAATACTGAGTCTCCTGTTACTCCGGTGATGCTCAACGGCGAAGTGAAAGAAGCCATTAATATGACTTTCGATTTGCGTGAAAATTATGATATTTTCTGTTCTATTGTTGTGTATCCAGTTGTTCCTAAAGGAGTTATTTTACTTCGTCTGATCCCAACAGCGATGCATACCCTTGAAGATGTGGAATACACTATTGAGTGTTTCAGCAAGATTAAAGGCAAACTGGACAACAAAACATACCTTAAACAGGATCTTCCAAAAATCGACTAAAGCTTAAACAACTGATTTTAAGGCAATAATTTGTCGGAAAAATTTATCCTGCAGATTATTAATTTTGAAAATATAATAAACCCGATTTTTGTCGGGTTTTTTATTTTGACCGGCAAATAAATTTCTATTTTTGCAAAAATGAAAAACAGCGTGAACAATAGAACCGAACATAACAGGATACATGTCTTCATCCTGAAAAGCTGGTTTCATTTATATGCTGTTTTGCTATTAGCTTTTGTGTCATTTTCCGCATCTGGGAATGGCAATACAGCGCAAAAAAGTTCATTTGGCCTTTTCATCAGGAAAATAAAACTCTTAAGGCGTATAAAGAAAGCAAAAAGGCGCCGGCTAAGAAAGGGGAAAAGGGCAAAAAAGCGTTTTCAAAGAAGAAGGCGATGGCGCATCTTCAGGTTTCTGATCAGAAAAACTTTTGAAAAATATTTTCAGCCCGATAAATCCGAAATGGAAAGACGCCGGGCTTGGAAAGAGGAAAAAAGGTGGATTCGTGCCGAATACCGTTGGAAAAGGCGCAAACGCTGGCGGATGCTGAAATTTATTGTTAAAAGGAGCATCCAAAAGTGTTTTGAAAAGAAAACGGAAGACGAAATCAGAAAACAGGCGCTTAAAAAACTAAGCCGCAAAGAAAGGAGAAAACGCCTGATCCGACTAAGCAAGTTTGTACTCAGGAAACGCGTTCAACGCACAATTATTTATTTAAAGAACTTCCCGAACCAGCCCATCCGTCCGGCTTATAATTTGTTTGCTTCAAGCAAAATATCCAAGGATCAATTTCTGGTTATTGTATTGAACTCAACGGCTTATTACATTTTGGCCTATCTGCTTTTGTATATGCTGACGCAGTTTATCACAGCCTTGGTCGCACTCCACTTCGATTATCAAACCATAGTCTATTATTACGACCTGTATTATAATATTGTAACCACAGACTGGACTTTTGATTCGGTGAAGATACTCTACAGTATGCCCTCTTTGGTGAGTATATTTTTGGGCATTGTACTTTTTATATTCTATAGATGGGTTGAAAATGAGAATGGCAGCCTGAAAATACTGATATTGTGGATGGTCTTTCTGGGATCGGCATATTTTTTCGGCTCGCTTCTTATTGGAGCCGTGTTGGACAAAGGTTTTGGTTATGTAATCATGTACTTGTACTACCTTGATACAGAGCGCATGACAATGGTATTTATATCATTATTCGGACTTTTGGTATCAGGCACGATCCTCACACGCCCGTTTATGGTCAGTGGAAATACATATTTCAACGAACTCAACGAACACAACCGTCCGGCATTTATGTATGGCCAGGTTTTGCTGCCGTTTTTGTTGGGAACCGGCATCATCCTGCTGGCCAAATTACCTGAAATAAAAGCCTATGAAGCTTTAATTCTTGTGTGTGGCATATTGCCTGTCATGCCCATTATGGCGACCTATAGATCCTATAATGAAATGTATTTCGACCTGGAGCCACGCAAAATAAGCCTGACAAAAACTGCAATAATTCTGGCCATCCTCCTTTTTGCTGCTTTCCGTATTGTTTTAAGTTATGATATTATCCGAATTGGAAGCGTTTAGAGACTGGTATTAACTCATTCTGATACTGCTCATCAACAACAAATCAACAGTTAAACATCTTCTTTGAGGCCATTTTTCTCCATTGCCAAATCATGGCTATAGAAGAGCACCACAGGACTGCATCTTAGAACAAAAGATTTTTCTGCAGGAAGTTAAATTGAAAAGCGGCATTTCCTTAAGCTTGAATTGATTTCACTCCACAGACCCCAAAAAAAAGCCCCGATATGGGGCTTAATACAATATTGAAGAATAAGTGTTAATCAATATTCAGTTTCTTCTTCAGTTCTTTCGGCAATACATCTTTGTGCACGAGCACAGCCACAGTATTCAACTTTAAATACGGTTCCGACATAAAAAGGTATCCGCCGAATTTGTTGGAATCGCCTGCCCAGCTGTTTTTCGTTTTGTAGAAAAATTTTCCGTCCTGATCTTTATAAAGTCCGGTCAGGTGCATCAAATGATCATCGGTTGAAGAATAATTATCAAAATGCTTTTGTCTCATTTCGGCTGTGATGTCTTTTTCCTGCACCAACTTTTCAAAACTGTATAGTTCTTTTCTTTTTTCTGCTTCCGACAATTTTTCCCAACGCGAACGTTCACTGCCTTCCATTTCCTTTAGCTCCTGATCGGGCAAAATCGCCAGTCCATTGCGGTGCGAAAAGCCTTTATCGCTTACATCACCGTCCCAGCAAACGGTATAACCCATCTCAAGGGATTTGTTGATAACCGCCATGAGCTCATCAAGCGGGACATTATAGTATAAATCATGGCTCCAGTTATCGGGAATTTCAAGCACGAAAGCTTTGTAGAAATCATGGTGCAAATAAGAAGTCAATTCGACATACTCATCAGGATTAAAATCCATTTCTTCCACAAAAGAGCTGAGATCATATTCTTTCCCCTGGTAATCAAATTTTTCAGGCACATTGCCAAGGTAGGCATCCATCAGGCCGTTAAATGCTTCAGGCCAGACCGGGCTCAGTTTTCTGTTTCGGTTTTTGATAACGGCATCGAGATATGCCTGGCTAATTGCATCCAGTTCGCCATGCACATGATGATCATCGCCCAAGACCAAACCATTGTAATAATCTTCCGGAATAAAGCCTGATTCCCTGACCACATTCAAAACATCATGTGCCTGACCGCCTGGGCTATAATTCGAAGAACCGTGATAGCGCACATAAAGGTCAGCCTTGGCAGGATATGCTTCCCGCACAAAATACATTTCCGACAGATCAAGGCTGTCGTTTCCTTTACGGAGAATCTCAGCTTCAATAAAACTAGTGGCGGCAAAACTCCAGCAAGTGCCCGAACGTGCCTGGTCTTTCACTGATGTGACATCAATATCCTTAACGGGCTTTAAAACATAAGGCCCAACGCTATCAACCTGCGCCATGGCACTGGGTTTAAAAAAAGCCGTCATCAACAGAGTTGCGATGCTAAAAAATATAAGTTTCATAAAATTAAATGATTAAGCCTGCTCTACACAAGGAAATAATTCCATGAAGCTGCATAAGAATTTGACAGAAAGACTTAAGACCGATGCATCCATGCTTCTTACATTCATAGCTTTTGGCTTTTATGTAAGGGTTTCCCTTCATTAAACAGGTGGAGTTCATAAATAATTTAGCAAAGGTAAAAATAACTACATTTGTGAACCAAAAATCGCTTATGTATTCCATAGAAACAATATTATTCGCGTTTGCGCTCACACTTTTTGCCGGGCTTTCAACCGGTATTGGCAGTGCCTTTGCTTTTTTCACAAAACGAACCAATACCCGTTTTCTAAGTCTTGCATTAGGTTTTAGTGCCGGGGTAATGCTCTATGTGAGTTTTATAGAAATATTTCCAAAAGCTCAGGACATCCTGATAGGGACAGAATCTGCTCCACAATTTGGTTTGAAAATGGGCACATGGATCACAGTAGCCTCATTCTTTGGCGGCATATTATTTATAGCGATTATTGATAAATTAGTTCCGGAAGCCGACAACCCCCATGAGGTGCATCGGGTTGAGGAACTGGATGCCAAATCAAGGGTAAAGGACCCAAAATTACTGAAGATGGGGCTTTTTACGGCTCTTGCGATAGCGATACACAATTTTCCGGAGGGTTTGGCCACATTCACTGCTGCTTTGTCGGATCCAAGCCTGGGTATTCCCATTGCTGTGGCCATTGCCATTCATAATATTCCGGAGGGTATTGCTGTAAGTATTCCTGTATATTATGCTACAGACAATAAACGAAAAGCCTTTTGGCTCTCATTTTTATCCGGATTGGCAGAACCTGTTGGTGCTATTGTCGGTTTCCTTCTGTTGATGCCTTTTCTGAGCAGCTATCCGTATCTAATGGGGATCATCTTCGCAGCCGTTGCCGGCATAATGGTCTTTATATCACTTGATGAGCTTTTGCCTACTGCTGAAAAATACGGGGAACATCATTTGTCCATATACGGACTGATTGCAGGAATGATTGTGATGGCATTTAGCCTGTTAATGTTTATCTAAGATTGATTAATTTTTATCCATTCCAAAATATGGCTTAATCTGCTGAAATAAAGATATTAATCAACACATAACAGCAAGATTGGCACAAGCACTTCATATCAATAAACCAATGTGCTTTAAGCTATTATTATTTTTTATACTTTTGTCTCCCTGACATACCATAAATGGAGGAAGGTGTTAATTATTTGTGAATAAACGGGATTTGGAATGATAATTAATTTTATTGTAACTTGTGCCACCATTTTGTAACCGAAATTATTATAAATAAATCATAATGATATGAAAGGTAAAAATCTACTATTCAGTATTTTAGCGTTTTTATTAGGCTTTAGTACCATTACATATGCTGCAGCAGCCTATCAGCTAGTCCCACAAAATGACGGGGAAGGCGAAAGCCAGATACAGATAAAAAACAATCCGGAAGCATATTTCCACATGCTTCGTGTGAACAAAAAAACCGGAACCATCAACCCTGCTGATGTAGTCAAAGCAAGCCAACAGGCTGATCTGCTTTTTAAAGATGGCTCTGAAATTGATCTGACATGGGAAAACAAAGGTCCCGACAATGTTGGCGGACGCACACGCGCCCTGATTTTTGATAATAAAGACGCCAATGCAACCACACTCATTGCAGGTGGTGTTACTGGTGGTTTATGGAAATCAGAAAACCTTGGCCTCACCTGGAATAAAATCAATATTACTGATGCAAACCTGAATGTTAGCGCCTTAATTCAAGATGAAAATGGCACTATTTATGCAGGGACAGGCGATGGCTACGACGGAACTGTTTTCGGTACCGGAATTTATAAATCAACTGATGGTGATAATTTTACGGTAATCGAAAGTACAATCCCCGACGTTAACAGCGAAGAAAAAGAATGGGCTTTCATTTATAAACTTGCGCTTCAAAACAACCGCTTGCTCGCTGCTACAAATACGGGTTTAAAATACACCAACAACGATGGAGCTGAGTGGAGTACAGCAGTTTATATTGATTCTACAGGTACAGCCATTGAACTTACCGGCGTTTGTACTGACATCAAAGTATCCGGAAACGGACTCATCGCAGCTGTTGTTGACAATAAAGTGTACACTGCTGTCAGTGATCCTGTGCAATTTGAACTTCAGTCAAAATATGAAGAAGTGAACGACAGCACAATTAATTTTCCGGACAAACTTCCTTTTAAAAATGTAGGTCGCGCAGAAATTGCAATCAGTCCTTCTGCACCGGAAACCATTTATGTTACTATGGCCAAATTAGGATTCGGGTCACTGAAAGGTGTATTCAAATCAATAAATAATGGTAAAACCTGGCGCGTAATCCTTCCGGAAAATAATAACTTTGACATCTATGAAGAACAAGGTTTGCATGCCAATACTATTGCTGTTTCCCCAACGAATCCCAACAAAATTTGTGTTGGTGGCAAAAACCTTTGGGTAGGAACAGAAGTTGATCCTACGGGATATTACGACTGGGGAACAGCTCCATATACAAGTGGTGCGCTCTTGTCTATTCCTACATACGTGCATTATATGCACCATGATTATATCTTCCGTCCTGGTCATCCCGAAACAATGATCATTTGTACTGACGGCGGTATAAGTATTTCCAACGACAACCTGGAGACCTTCCGCAACATCATTAAAAATTACAGTACAACACAATGTAACAGTATTGCTTTCAACCAGTTTGGAAATGTCTTTACCGGCACAATGAACAATGGTTCTCAATACATTGGTGATGGAACCAATGGCCCCACTTTCGGCAAGGAAATCTGGAGCAATGGAGCAAATAACGCTGGAACAGGTGGTTATGTAGCTATCTCACAAATTAGCAAAGAAGTGATGTTCCTCACCAATCCCGGCGAAACACAAACTGAATTCCGCCGGACAGAAGACCAAGGATTCTCCTTTGCCAACGAATTTATTCCTGGGACAATTACTACAACTAATGCCGTTCAGCCATTCATTATGTGGGAAAGTTTTAATGACTATAAAAGTGGAGATAGTATAACTTTGTATGCCAGAACCTTACTGCCTAAAGACACTACAGTTTGGCTCCAAAGCTATAACCGAGATTATCCGTTTAAATATACGCTTCCACATACTTTAGAGGAAGGCGACAGTATGCGTGTTCAGGATCCTATTACAAACATTTTCCTGCTCGCAATCCGCAACTCCCTATATATGAGCCGCGAAGCTCTCGACTTTTCGAAAGAACCTGAATGGTGGCAGCTTGCCGAAGCAAAAGGTATTGCTACTGCAATTACTGTAAGTGCCGATGGAAAAAGTGCTTATGTGGGACTGGAGTCTGGTGAACTAGTTCGTGTAGATCACGTTCGTGATGCATATAGCTTTGAGACAGCTGATATGTCAAGCCCATATTCAGTTATAGCATCAAGTACTATTTTTACCGCTGAAAATCAAGCATTAACTTCTGTTGCTGTTGATCCACAAAATAACGAACATGTTATTCTTACTTTAGGCAACTATGGTGAAGAAAACTATGTATATGAAACATTCAACGCTCTCGATGAAGAGCCTGTATTTGAATCAATTCAAGGCAACTTACCCAAAGCCCCGGCTTACTCAAGTTTAATCGAGATGAATGATGGTGAACGCATCATTATCGGAACCGAATTTGGGGTTTATGCCTCTACAGCACCCAACGAATGGATTGCTTTGAATAATGGAATGGGTAAAGTACCAGTTACCATGCTTCGTCAGCAAACAATGACTAAATGGGGATTTGAAGTTCCAACAGGCGACCCCGCCAACCCAACGGAGTATTTCCCGGGAATCACAAATACTGGTGTTATTTATGCTTCTACTTATGGCCGCGGAACCTTTGAAGCGAGAAACTTTGTAGGCATTCAGGATCAACCCGAAGACGGCAGCATTACAAGCAGTACAGTTTCTTCACTTAATGTTTATCCGAACCCAGTGCAAAATAATGCATTTGTTGAGATGAAACTTAATGAAGCGCAACAGGTAAGCACTTATATTTATAATCTTAACGGACAGCTACTTCAAATCCATAATGCAGGAACAATGGCGGCAGGTGATCAAAAAATTGAATTGAATACCAGCAAGCTTAATGCGGGAACATATATTATCAATGTTCAGGCAGGCAGTCAGAATGTTCAGGCGAAATTCATCAAAGTAGATTAATTCAGGATATAAACAAAAAATAGAATAAAATGAAAAAGTTATTTATGGCCGTATTCCTTCTCTGTACAGTTGCACTAACTGCTCAGGTAAGGATTTATACTCCAACACCAAATACACCAGCCGATGGCAGAGAAAACCAAAACCCGGATGTAGCTATGAGCTGGCTGGGTGTAAGTAATCCAAACCCGGTAAACTATATTGTTGAATACGCAGATAATGAAGAGTTTAACAATTCAAAAACTGCTACAGTCGAGAAAATTACTGGTTATGCCCCCGGATTGTTAATGTTTGGTCAGACCTATTATTGGCATGTAAAAGCCGTTGATGCTGTTACAGGCGATGAATCTGATTGGTCAGAAGTTTTTAGCTTTACTGTTTTCAATGAAATCCCATTAAACAAGCCCAGTAATGGTTCTGATGACGAAGAACCTATTGTTGACCTAAGCTGGAAAGTATCCTTTAGTGGTATTGCAATTTCAGGCATTGATGGCTATGAGATCCTTATAGATACAACTGAAAGCTTTGACAGCCCTTACCTGAAGCAACTTTTTGCTATTGAAGGTGCATCCCTTATTACAAGTCCTGAGCTTCGTTTTGGAGATCAGTTTTTCTGGAAAGTCCGTGCTTATCATAGTGGAGGAAATTCAGGATGGTCGGAAGTTTATAACTTCTTTGTAATAGATGAAATCGAACTGAACAAGCCAAAAGACGGCGAATCTGACATCCAGCTTGATGAAGAATTCAGCTTTAAAGCTATTGAAGGTGCTTTGAAGTACGAAATGCAGTATGATGTTAATGAAAACTTTACAGAACCATTCAAAGTTACTGTACTTCATGATGGCACCCCCAAACCAGATACAACCTTTGAGAATATGATCTTTGGCCAGACTTATTACTGGAGAGCCCGTGCTATTCATCGTAAAGACACTTCCGGCTGGTCAGAAGTACGCAGCGTAAGTACTATTGAAAAACCAGAATTAATTGCACCTCAAAACGATTCAATTGGCATTCCCCGCCAACCAAAGCTGGTTTGGGAAGAAATGACCGGGATTACCTATATGGAAATTGAATATGCCAAAAATGAAACTTTCACTGAAGCATTGTTTACTGATATGATTGATGGTACTAGAACGACTTACAGTGTACTTTATCAACTTGATCTTTCTACACAATATTTCTGGAGAGTGCGTGCTATTAAAGTAACTGATTCATCGGCATGGAGCGATACACGTCACTTTACTATTACTGATGGCGCAGGAATTGAAGAAAACAGTTTCAGCCAAATCAGTACTTACCCGAACCCCGTAAGTGAAGAACTCAATATTGAATTTAATTCTTCCACATCCGGAGAAGCTTACCTCAATGTTTATGATCTTGTTGGCAAGAAACAACTTTCACTGCCCATCAGCGTTCAACAAGGCGATAACCGTGTTATTGTTGATATGAACGATTTAAGCAATGGTATTTACATGATGAATATCGAAGGAAGCAACATGAAGTTGACACGTAAAATCGTGATCAACAAATAAAAGATACCTTTCCTATCATTAAGAAGGCTGCCCTTTTTGGGGTGGCCTTTTTTTTGCTTCCGCAATTAATGGTATAATCTCACCGATAAAGTGTCCGGGTTTTCGGGAGACTTTATAAACGAACTCCATCAAAATCCTGCTCTTCCCGATCAATAATCGGGGAAATGAACCTCTACAAGGATTGCTAATTTATCCTTTCCTGAAAATCTCGTGCAGAACCAAATGTTAATCTAAAAATCAAGGAGTTCTCTTATTACAAAGCCAGATTCCTAATAGGTTCCAACATTAGGTATAAATCAACATACCAACCTGATACACCAGGAAAGCCATAATCCATGCAACAACTGTAGTATAGACCAAGGAGAAAAGTCCCCATTTGTAGCTTCCCGACTCTCGGATAATGACCATTAAAGTAGCGATACAAGGGAAATACAGCAAAACGAAAATCATAAAAGACAAAGCAACAACCGGATTAAATACAAATTCCCCTTTTCTGGAACCACTGGTATATTTTTGGGTCCGGATTTTTTCTACCAGTGTAGGATTTCCTTTGCTGCTGGAATCATCTACCTGATAAAGCACGCCAAGCGTACTCACAACAATTTCTTTGGCAGCGGTTCCGGCAATAATGCTTACGCTCATTTTCCAATCAAAGCCTAAAGGAGCCATCACATGCTGAAAACCTTTGCCCAGCCTTCCGATATACGAGTTTTCCTGGTGCAGCTGGCTGTATTCGTTATCAAGAGCGGCAATTTGCTGAGACATTTGATTATTCAATGCTGCAATTTTCGCACTGTCGCCTACATACGAATTTGAGATTTCCTGCTGCATGTTCAATTCGACAGCAGATATCCGCTGATCATATTCCTTTCTTAAATCTTCATTTATAGGAAAATAGCCCAAAGCCCAAATCAGGATAGAAGCAATTAAAATAACTCCACCGATCTTGCGAAGATACTGCCAGGCTTTTTCCCACATATGTTTGGTAATGGAGCGGAAAGTAGGGATACGATAAGGCGGCAGTTCCATGACAAAAGGCACTTCTTCTCTTTTAAAGATGGTTTTCTTCAAAATAAGTGCTGCCAGAATTGCAATGATGATCCCGGTCATATAAATTAAAAATAATAGGCTGCCATGGTTATCCGGGAAAAAAGCACTGATAAACAGAATATAAACCGGTAATCTTGCACTACAGCTGATGAATGGATTGATCAGCATCGTAATCATGCGGTCGTTTCGGTTTTCCAGGATGCGTGTTGACATAATAGCGGGAACAGTACATCCAAAGCCCATGATAAGCGGGATAAACGATTTGCCGTGCAAGCCGATTTTATGCATCAGCTTATCCATAATAAACACCGCTCGTGCCATATATCCCGAGTCCTCCATCAGTGAGATAAAGAAAAACAATATCAGGATATTGGGTAGAAAGACAATAACACCGCCAATCCCTCCAAGAATTCCGTCGATAATCATGTCTTTCAACATGCCTTCCTGCATATGCTCTCCAACGAATGAGGAAAGAAAGCCCATGCCGCTGTCAATCCAGTTCATTGGATATTGACCCAGGCTGAATGTCGTTTCGAACATAAACCAGAGAAAAACAAAGAAGAGTGGCAGGGCAAATAGCTTATGGGTCAGGAATGTGTCCACGATCTCACTTTTGCGCCGTCGGGCATGCAAGCCCGGCTGGACGGTTTCTTTTAGTGCACCGTTTATAAATCCATATTTGGCATCTGTAATCAGCGTTTCGGCATTTTCTCTACGCCGCTTTTCAATTACCTCCCTTTGATGATGCGCACAACGGAGAATTTCCTTTGGATTACGGCATTGATCCTGTATCCTCTTTTCCTCCTCTTCATCGCCCTCCAGGAGTTTTATGGCCATAAAACGGGAAGAAACCCTGTCGAGCAATTCATAATTCTGCTTGACTTTGATTTTGTGCTGGATGGAAGCAATGGCTTTTTCGACCATCGGACCATAAGAAATATGAATATGCCTGAGGCTGGGTTCCCGATCCTCAAAAACACGGATAACAGCCTCAAAAAGTTGTTCTATTCCCCGACCCTTTGATGCTACGGTAGGCACCATAGGTATCCCAATCATTTTGCCTAAAGCCTTATAATCAAAGCGATCGCCTTTTTTTTGCAATTCATCAAACATATTGAGCGCCACCACAACACGGATATCCATATCAATAAGCTGGGTTGTGAGATAGATATTGCGCTCAAGGTTACCGGCATCAACAATATTGATTACAATATCCGGCACTTCTTCAATGATGTAATTCCGGACATAAAGCTCTTCAGGCGTGTATGATGTAATGGAATATGTGCCCGGTAAATCGACGACATTAATCAAATAATCACCAAAGCGGAAATGAGCTGTTTTGGCATCAACAGTAACCCCGCTGTAATTCCCAACCCTTTCGCGGGAGCCGGAAGCAAGGTTAAAAAGAGTGGTTTTTCCTGAATTTGGATTTCCTACCAGGGCTACATTGATGATCTTATCTTTCCGGACGGCTTGTTGACGAAAAGCATCATCCTCAATAATCCCATCATAATCGCTGAGGAACAGATGACTTTGCTCATGGTGGCCCATAACCTCAATAAGTGCGGCTTCGCTATTGCGCAAAGACACATTATAGCCCATAATTTCGTATTCTACCGGATCTTTTAATGGCGCTTTGCGGACAATTTTAACATCTTTGCCCACAATAAAGCCCATTTCCATGATCCGTTTACGAAATGCACCACGTCCTTTTACTTTGATAATGATGCCGGATTCGCCCTGTTTGAGGTCTAAAAGGGTTCTCATACTCAATAAAAAAATCAAATTATTCCACACCGGAAACATTAAGTAAATCCCATACTCTTGTCCCGCTTTTTGTGCAGTATTTTATTTAGAATAAATACAGATTGCAAAGTTAGGTTTTTTCCGATAACCACAAAAAAACAGGGCTTATTTAGAAAACCCTGTTCCCATGCAAATTCAGCTTAAGTTAACGGAACCTATGCATAAAAACTATGAACATCAGTCCTCATACAACAAGGCTTTTCAGTTCCTGCTCCACCCGAATGTGTTTTGATTTCAAGTTTTTTATCCGGAGGGCTGATGAAAGGAATCCCTAGATTTAATCCGCGCAGGATAAAGAGCAAACCAATGATCACGATAACCACAGGGATAATTTTCCGGACTTTATTGCGCAAGCCGGTACTGATCACGTTGCCGGCCAAACTCACCAACAGCAATAAAGGCAATGTCCCCAGGCCAAATACAAACATAAAAAGGATTCCATGCACCACATTTGCTGTTGCAATAGCTCCGGCAATAGCCATATAGACCAGTCCACAGGGCAATAAACCATTGAGCAAACCAATAATCAGCAGGGATTGGTAGCTTCGCGCAGAGAAAAGATATCCAAAACGGTTTTTTAGCCCGGAAACATATTTCCCGACAATTTTATCAAAATTCACCCTTTCGCGGAACATCCAGGGGAAAAACACACTGAGCACCATAATTGCGCCCATAATAATACTTACCCATTGCTGAAAACCGCCCAGTTTCAAGCCCTGCCCCACCAGGCCAAAAACCAATCCCATAAGCGCATATGTTATAGCGCGTCCAAGGTTATACAAAACGCCACCAAATATCCGTGTAAACCAGGAATCATTTTTTAAAGGCAAAGCAACGGCAATCGGCCCGCACATTCCAACACAATGAAAACTGCCCATAAGGCCAAGCATCAAAGCCGAAATCAAAACTTCAGTCATATTCAGGGAATTTGGAGTTCAAGTTCACAATAATAGGTTTTGGCATGCGCAACCCAATCCAGAATCAGTTTGTAGCGCCCGCTTTTCAGGTTTTTCAGCGAAATAATCTGCTTGCCTGCATGATCAACTTCAAGAGGATAAAAGTGATCTTCCTCAAAATCAACGAAATAATAAAGTTGCGCCCTGCCTTTTATCTCCGTTCCACGAAAATCTGCCGGAAAAGAAATTTGCAGCTTTTTGGCTTCATCAAGATCAATTTTGATCGGAGCAGACAAAGCTTGATAATTCTTAATTTTTTCCATATGAGCCGAATGGTTCAACTCTTTTGGATAATAATCACGGCTCACCAGATTAATTTTCTGTCGGAAACTGATATAAACCAGGCTTCCGATAAAAAGTACAAAAATTACAATAGCAATAGCAATTCCATTGCCCCAGTTCATGAGAGGCTTCTTCATTCGGTTTATTTTTTAGTTTAGCGGAGACACGAAGTTAATTTCTTTTTCGTAAAGCTGTTCGTCATCACGAAATACAGCAATTTTCAGAGGCGTATTGCGCTGCTTATTAAGTTCCTCATTCATGATTACAAAAAAGACAGCTTCCACATCTGATTTTGGTTTAAGCTGTAGATTTCCTGAAGGGATCAGTACATCCGCATTATGGGAAAAAACCTCTAGACGGATTGGCTGCTCATCGCGGGTTTTATTAACTGCCGTGATGCTGTACATATTGCTGATTCGTCCATCATCCTGTTCCTGGAAAAGCATGCCCGGAGTGCGCAATATAGTTGCTTCGATATCGGTGCGGCTCATCATCATCCAACTCAGGAAAGCAAGCAATCCCATCAATACAATGCTGTATGCCAGAATACGCGCATTAAATCTCAGTTTTTCTTCCTTGCGAATGGAGCGTTCGCTGGCAAAGCGGATCAAGCCGGGTTTCATGCCGAGACGTTTCATCACGGAATTGCAGGCATCGATACAGGCAGTGCAATTGATACACTCAAGCTGAGTGCCGTTGCGGATATCAATACCGGTCGGGCACACATGCACACAACTGCCGCAATTCACACAATCGCCTTTTCTGGCAGCAGCCCGGTCCTCATTTGGGCTAAAGGAAGCACGCTCCTCTCCCCTCTTATAATCGTATGCCACGATGATGGAATTATTATCGAGAAAAACGCCTTGCAAACGACCATAAGGGCAGATCATTACACAAATTTGCTCACGAAACCAGGAATAAACCACAAAGCCTATCAATGTGGAAACAAGCATAAAAATCCAGGCAGCCGGACGTTCCGCAAATCTGGAAGCATAGACTTCCACCAAGCCTTTTGTCCCGATAAAATAGGTCATGAAAGTATTGACCAGCAAAAAGATGATGGCGATAAATATGATGCTTTTCAAGGCTCTTTTAAAAAACTTTTCAGCATTCCAGGGCTGTTCTTTGAGGATGCGCTGTTTTCCGGAGCCGCCATCGATCCATTTTTCGATCCTACGGAAAATCAGTTCCATAAAAATCGTTTGCGGACATGCCCAACCGCACCAGATACGGCCATAAATCACGGTAAAAAGCACCACAAAAATCACAAGGGAAATCATGGCAATGACGAACAAATAAGTATCCTGAGGCCAGAATATAACCCCAAAGAGGATAAATTCGCGATCAAATATATTGAGCAGGATAAAAGGATCACCCTGCACCCGGATGAAAGGAATGATAAAAAACAGAGCCAATAAAAAACCGCCGACAATATGCCGGTATGTTGTTAATTTGCCTTTAGGCAATTTAGGGTAAAGCCATTTTCGTTTGCCGCTTTGGAAATCCATAGTGGCAATACTATCGCGAAAAGAATCTTTTGAAGGCATATTATAGTATTTCTGACAGTCTATATTTCCGTTAGATCAGCACGTCATAATGAGCACAAATCAGGGTGTATATTTTTCACCCTGTGGTTTTTTAGCATTCGGAGGATTGCTGCCCTGAATACTGACCACATAACTGGCAACCTGGGTGATTTGCTCCGGAGTAAGCTGATCTTTATAGGGCGTCATCCCTTTTGCGAGCACGCCATTTTTAATTACCGCTACAATATCCTCAAAAGCGCCCCCATGAATCCAGAATTCATCCGTAAGATTGGGGCCGATGGCATTTCCTTCACCGGCTGCTCCATGACAGGTTGCACAAAGTTTTTCTCCGTACAGTTTTTTCCCCGCTGCGAGGCTGGCCTCATCGGTCAGTGCTTTTAGATCCTGTGGCATCAGCTCTCCGGTATTATTTTGCTGCATATCGAGGGCAATGGCCATTTCTTGCTGATATTCCTCTTCCTGGCTGGGTCCCTGACCGAAGATATCATAATGCACCCAGTACAAGGCTGAGAAAAATACCGTAAAATAAAACAGGTACATCAACCAGCTTGGCGGTGGATTGTCCAGCTCCTGTATGCCATCAAACTCATGATCTGCCATAATTTTTCCGTCAAAATCATCCTTTGGGTCTTTATTTTCTATATCGCTCATAATTAAGGTTTTTTATTCGATTGAATTTCAACAATTTCGTCTTTGCTTTCAAAAGGCATCTCGGCCAGTTCATCCATATATTTTTGCTTTGTACGGATCACCGAGATCAGTACGAAAAGAAAAAACACAAAGAAAAAAACAAAGGCAATCTGTGGAAAAACATCCACATATTCAATATCCTGAAGTATATAGCGTACCAGTTTCATGTGCTATTCTTTGATGTATTTTTCGCCCTGCGGATCACGCGCATTGGGCGGATTTGTTCCCTGGATGCTCATCACAAAGCTATAAACGTCCTGCAGCTGCTTTTCGGTCATCAGGTCTTTCCATGCCTGCATTCCTTTGGTAGGGATGCCGGTATGAATAGATTTAAAAATATCATTCTCCGAGCCGCCATGCAACCAGAAATCATCAACGATATTAGGGCCGATGGCATTCCCTTCGCCCAATGCTCCATGACAAGCCGCACAATTTGCCCCATAAAGTTGTTTCCCTTTGGCAAGGGCAACTTCATCGCTCAGAATTGCCGGAGCGACAACCACAATCTCTCCAGGGTTTTCAGGCTGCACGCTGATATCGCGACCCAGCTTGTGCAAATATGCAATAAGGGCCACAATTTTCTTCGTAGGTTCCACTTCGATTCCTGTGGATTTAAGATCATCGGCAATCGCCTGAGCCTGCTTTTTAAGGTCTGCAACGGCCTGTTGGTCATAATTTTCGGGATAAGGAACTCCGAGCGTCATCATACCACGAATCTTTGCCGGCACCATATCCAGGTCGATATCATCTTCAATAAGCCAGGGATAAGGCGGCATAATACTTTCTTCGTTCATGGTTTGCGGATCGAGCATATGCTGGTAATGCCATGCCGCCGGTTTGTACATTTTTCCGGTGATGACCCCAGATCGCGCCAAATCCGGGCCGGTACGTTTGGAGCCCCACTGGAACGGACGGTCGTAAATAAATTCCCCTGCTTTGCTGTAATCTCCATATCGTTCGGTTTCACTGCGGAACGGACGCACCTGCTGGCTGTGGCAGGTGTAGCAACCTTCGGCAACATACAAATCGCGGCCTTCCAATTCCAGCGGCGTATAAGGTGTAACCGTTTTGATGGTAGGCACATTGGATTTTATCAGCATAGATGGAATGATCTCTGCTGCACCGCCAATAGCTACCGCGATAAATGCCCAAACTGAAAACTGAACCGGCTTGCGCTCCAGCCATGAATGAACTGTTTCGCCAAGGATACGACGTTTGGGTTGCTTTTCCAATGCCGGGGCGCTGGCTTCTTCATTGTTTACCAGATGACCGCTCTTTATGGTAATTACCAAATTGTAAACCATCAGGAGGGCACCGCCAAGGTATAAAGCGCCGCCAATGGAACGATGGATATACATGGGCAGGATCTGCACCACGGTTTCCATGAAGTTGGGATAACGAAGGAAACCATCGGCTGTAAATTCTTTCCACATCAGGCTTTGCGTAATGGCAGCCCAGTAGAGCGGAACAGTATAAAATAAAATCCCAAGCGTTCCGATCCAGAAATGGATATTTGCCAGTTTCACAGAATGCAGTTTGGTATTCCATATTTTAGGCACCAGCCAGTACAGCATGGAGAAAGTCAGGAAGCCATTCCAGCCCATTCCGCCGATATGCACGTGCGCTATTGTCCAATCGGTAAAGTGACTGATGGCATTTACGTTTTTAAGCGACAACATCGGCCCTTCGAATGTGGAAAGTCCGTATGCCGTTACGGCCACTACCATAAATTTCAAGGTAGGATCTTCACGCACACGATCCCACGCCCCGCGCAAAGTAAGGAGGCCATTGAGCATACCGCCCCAGGAAGGAGCCAGCAGCATCACGGAAAAAATAACACCCAGCGTTTGCGCCCAGCCCGGAAGAGCCTGATATAGAAGATGGTGCGGGCCTGCCCAGATATAGATAAAAATCAATGACCAGAAATGCACAATGGACAATCGGTAGGAATAAATCGGGCGTTGCGCCTCTTTGGGCAGGAAATAATACATCAAGCCAAGGAAGGGAGTCGTTAAGAAAAAGGCAACGGCATTATGGCCGTACCACCATTGTACCAGAGCATCCTGTACACCGGCAAAAAGGCTGTAACTTTTCCACATTGCCACAGGAAGGGCCAGAGAATTGACTACATGCAGCAGCGCTACGGCTACAAATGAAGCAATATAAAACCAAATGGCCACGTACATATGTTTCACCCTTCGCCTTGCGATGGTACCAAACATATTCCAGCCAAAAGCCACCCAAACTATGGTTATGGCAATATCGAGCGGCCATTCCAGTTCGGCATATTCTTTGGAAACGGTAATCCCCAATAAAAGTGTAACCGCTGCACCGGCAATAATCAATTGCCAGCCCCAAAAATGGAAATAGCTTAAAAAGCTGCTGTACATGCGCGTCTTCAACAAACGCTGCATACTATAATAAGCTCCGGTAAATATCGCATTGCCCACAAAGGCAAAAATAACAGCATTGGTATGCACCGGGCGCAATCGCCCGAATGTAGTATAGGGCAATTCAAAATTAAATACCGGAAACGCAAGCTGGAGGGCAGCAAGCAAACCGCCGATCATCGCTACTATACCCCAGAAAACCGTGGCATAGATGAATAATTTCACGATCTTGTTGTCGTAGCTAAATTTCTGGACTTCCATAAATCAGGTTTATTTATTGGGTTTTGATTGATTATCTTTATCAGGATTTTCCTTTTTCGTGATTTGGGATTCTTCTGCCACTTCATCATCGAAGAGAATACGCACCGACGGCGTATAAGTATCGTCAAACTGACCATCGCGGACAGCCCAGAGGTAGGCAATCAAAAAACCACCTGCCACCAGAATACTTGCACCCATCAGTAAAAAAATAACACTCATCATCCAAAATTTAAGTATCAGACTACCAAATTACAAAAAATATCTTGATATGAAGAACTATTTATATATGAAAATAGATAATCTATTCGCATATATTCCTATAATTTTGTTTTCCAAGCCATAAAGCTTGTTGAAAAACTAGCAAAAGCAACTACTGAAACCGAACTTAAGGGCATCAGTATGGCAGCAATCACCGGGCTCAGCATACCGGATACCGCAAAATACAGTCCGGCAATATTGTACAAAAAGCTGATGATAAAGCTTAGACGCACAATACGCAGACTGATGCTGGAAAAATCCAAAAAACGCGGTAAAGCTCCGAATTCATCTGCTTTGAGGATTGCATCACTGGCCGGGCTGAACTGAAACACATTATCGGCCAGGCTCACCGAAACGGAACTTTCGGCCAAAGCTCCGGCATCATTCAGGCCATCGCCAAACATAAGCACTTTCTTTTTTCCTTGCAGTTTGCGCACAAAATCACGTTTCTCTACCGGACTTTGGTTAAAATAGAGCTTGTCGGCATCAAAAAAATGTTCCAGTTCCTGCCGGGATGCATCATTATCGCCTGTAAGCACATAAACCGGATATTTCCGCTTTTTAAAATAAGCAAGCAATTTCTCCAGCCCGGGCCGATAATCTGAGGCAATATTAAAAAAGCCCAGCTGATGGCCGTCTTCGGAAACATAAACGCGGGAAGCTTCAGCGCTATCACTTTGCAGACCAACAAATTCTGCTGAACCCAAACGCATGTTGCGCCCATCAACTGTTGCCAGCACGCCCCTTCCGGCGATTTCCCTGAAATCAGAAAAAGGAACATCCTTGCCAGGACTAAGCGGTTTCATTTCCCTGCTAACTGCAATACTCAGCGGATGCACAGACTGTGATGCCAGCTTGTGGATACGGCATTTTTGATCTTCTGAAAGCACTGTACCTTCAAAAGAAACCCGAAAACTATCGTTGCGTGTTATCGTGCCGGTTTTATCAAAAACAATCGCATTGGCCCGATAGAGTTTTTCTACCACTTCTGATTTTTTAAGATACAAACCTGCTTTGCCGAAAATCCGCATGCTGTTTCCAAAAGTAAAAGGCAAAGTTAGTGCCAGCGCACAAGGACAGGCCACTATCAGCACCGCAGTAAAATTGAGCACGGCGCGCGCAGGATCAATGAAATACCAAATAATTGCGGTTACAAACGCAATAAAAATCACAACCAGTGTAAAATATTTTGAAATACTGTCGGTGAGGTTTTGCAAGCGGGCGACCTGCTTTCCGGCAGCTGTTTTCTGATTCCACAGTTGGGTCAGGCGGCTCTGCTCCACTTCTTTTGTGATAAGCACTTCGATGGCATTGCCAATCTGACGGCCACCGGCAAAAACCTCCTCCCCTTTTTTGACCTGTACCGGTCGCGATTCGCCGGTCACAAAACTGTAATTGATGCTCGCTTCTTCGTTCAGCAAAGTCCCGTCGGCGGGGATAATTTCTTTATTACGCAAAAGGATCACATCATCAGGTTGCACCTTTTCAAGCGGAATACTGGACCATTCCCCTTTTTCTGATTTTCGGTTCACGGCAACCGGAAAATAGGATTTAAAATCGCGCTCAAAACTCAGCGCCTGATAAGTTTTGTTTTGATACCATTTGCCGACCAGCAGAAAAAACACAAATCCCGCGAGACTGTCCATATAACCAGTACCGCTTCCGGAAACGATTTCGTACAGACTTTGCGAGAACAGCGCCAGCATCCCCAGGCTCACCGGCATATCAATATTCACCACTTTATGCTTTAGGTTTTTCCAAGCCGACAGCAGATAATCGCTGGCACTGTAGAAAAACACGGGCAAACCCAAAAGCAGGTTCAGATAGGCAAACATCTGTCGGAATTCGGGACTCAGCTCATTGGCTGTATCCAGATAGTCGGGCAGGCTCATCAGCATGATGTTGGCGAAAGCAAAACCCGCCACGCCAATTTTATAAAGCAGCTTCCTGCCGGCTTTTACACGTTTGTCGTGTTCATTTTCATCCTGACTCAAATCCGGCGCATAATGCAATGATGCCAGCATTTCGACAAGACGGCGCAAACTTAATTGATTTTCATCAAAAGTTATAAATACACGTTTGCGCACAAAATGCACGCTCGACTGGACCACAGCCGGATTTACACGCTGCAGGTTTTCCATCAGCCAGATACAGGAGGAACAGTGGATCACCGGAATATAAAACTCCGCTTTGATAATTTTCCCCTGCCGGAAACTGATAAAACGCGAAGCTATTTCCGTATTGTCCAGAAAAGCGTACTTATCGCCAAATTCGGCATCATCTGCCTCAAGTTTTACGCCCGGACTCTCGTAGATGCTGTAATATTTACCCAGTTTATTCTCATTAATAATCTGATATACAGCCTTGCAGCCATCACAGCAAAATGGCTTGTCCTCCCAAATCACAGGATGCGAACCACAATCTTCACCGCAATGGATACATTTTTCTGACATAAATCAAACATCAGGAGCCTGACCGGAATAATCAGGGTTAAAACTTTAAAAAATTATAATGACTTATTCCTCTTTGATGCCAAATTTGGGCAACTGAATTATTTGGAAAATAATGTAAAAAATAAAGCCCCAAACGGTTAAAACAACACCAAGGAAGCTGGCAATCAACCATATTGGAGCCATTCTGCTCACGGTCCAGAGGCTGCGCTTTTCAAGCAGGTTGACCGGAATAGTAGGTTTTCCCCAGTCCAGCTGTTTTGTCAACTGAACATCGCCAAAGCGATCAGAATCCGCCAAAGCTACAATTACTTCTACATTTCCGGTAGTATCACCGGGCAAGTCCATTGGGAATTTTGCAATAGCAATTCCTTCGGCATTGGTTTTATTGTTTAGCCTCCCGAAAGGTAAATTCCCGAAATAACGTTTCGCAAAAAACTTCACCTCTGCTCCGGGCACAACAATCTCATTTCCATCATCCATGCCAGTAACTTTTGCCAAAATTTCATGCGATTCCGGTTTTAGCTCCAGGGCAATTTTTATATCGCTGAGCCCTTCGGGCAAACTGACTTCCACTACTTTTTCAGTGGGCAAATCCGCGGCGGAATGATTGGGATCAAGTGTGCGTTGATAGGCCACAACAGACCAACGGTCATCCTCGCTTAAAATACTTTTGAATTGAGGCATTAAACCCCTGCCTTCTGTTATCCGATAGTAAATTTCCCCATCGGTTTGTTTTTGAAACACTTTGGATGCCGCATCAATCGGTTTGGGCTGCAATGGCAGTCCGTTGTCTTTTCCCGGATCGCCATGGCAGGATTTGCAATGTTTCTGGTAAATATTTTTGCCGTTTTCAATTTTTGCTGCATCAATTTTCAGCGGGTTGGATATATTTTTGGCATCATCGGGCACAATCCACTCTTCCTGAGCAAAGGATGTGAGTGAACCCATAAAAAGTAAAATGCCGGTCAGTATGAATATTTTCTTCATGATTTTCTGCTTTTTTATTTGAGTAAATCTTCTGAAACACCACGTTCATGCGCTGTTTCCCATATGCTGATCACAGGGAACAGCTTCGCGATAATAGTAATCACCACCAAGGCACCGGCAATTGGCAAAAGCGTAAGTGCAATCTCTATTCCGGTTGGATGATAGGTATGGAAATTCTCCGGCACATTTTGGATAGGAAGGTGCGGATGGAGTTGCGTTGGAACAACGATCAGGAATCGCTTAAACCAGGCTCCAAGGATCACAAAAAGTGAAATAATCATGATCGGTCCGGGTTTGCGCATTTTTTTGAAAAGTAGCAATATAATCGGGAAGACCAATCCGCCCAATTGCGTTAACCAAAACATCCACGCCCAATGTCCTGTGAAAAAACCATGCAAGTGTGCGGCATCTGCCTGTTTCATTTTATAGGCCGGCACCAGATATTCGTTGATATTAAAATAAAGGTAAACCAGCGATACCAAAACCAGCAGCTTCCCCATTTTATCGAAATGCATTTCTGTGATATAGCTTTTCAGCTGATATTGATTACGGAAGATAAACATAGCGATAATCACAGCTGCGACACCTGCTACGAATGCTCCGGTTACAAAATACGGCCCAAAAATAGTGCTGTCCCAGCCAGTACGCAATGTAGCCCCAAACAACCAGGAAGTTACCGTATGAATGGCCAGGGCAACGGGCACAATAAGTATCAGCAGAATGCGGATGGAACGGTGGATAATGCGGAATTGCGGTGGTGTTGCCGACCATCCCAATGAAAGAATTGCGTAGAGCAGTTTCTGCCATTTAGGTAATTTATCCATCCTGCGGTTGATCATGGCAATATCCGGGATCAAAGGCAGGATCAACAGCAGCAAGCTGATCATCACGTAAGTGGAAACCACCGTAACATCCCACAAAATGGGCGACTGAAAACGTCCGTGCAGAAATACATTGAGCAGCCTGTCGGGACGTCCCATATCGATTACAATTACGATACCGGCCCACATGGCAAATGCCAGCGCAATCATCTCAGCGATGCGTGCAACCGGAGTAATCCACTTCTGTCCCAGCAATCCCAAAACGGAACTGATGAGCATTCCGATGAGGCTGGTCGCCACAAAAAACACAAAGTTTGCGATATACATGCCCCAGGAGCTGTAATCGCGCATGGCTGTTACGCCCAGTCCATCACGCAATTGGATATAATAGGCATAAAGTCCAACCATAAGCACAAGGGCAAGAAAGAGCGCCCAGAGTTCAAAACCTTTGTGGCGCAACATAGGTCGGGTCAAATCAGAAAAAATCTTTTCCAGGACTTTTTTTCCTTCTTCTTTGGGTAAGCTTTTTGACATAATCGGGATTTTATTTTGGCTTATCAAATTCTAAAATTAAAATTGCATGTTGTGGATGCCATCAGGAAATTAACCATGATGACCTTCATCTTCAATTGTGGTTTTACCCTTATAATTAAAGGGGAACAAGCGGTTTTTTGCCGGCAGATAATATACCTGTGGCTTGGTTCCCAGCTCTTCCATAACGGTATATCCGGCATTTTTCCGGATCAGCTCGCTAAAACGTACACTTTCTTTTGTTGTTCCGTTGGTTACCACATCTTCGTTCAGGTCTCCGAAATAGTACACCCCATTCGGACATGCAGAAACGCAGTAAGGCAGTTTTCCTTCGCGCAAACGGTCGGCACTGAAGAGGCATTTGGATATAGTTCCCTTCTTCTGCGGCACATTCAGTTCCACATCATAAACCTTCTCCTTGTCTTCCTCATGATATTTGGGCTCTGACCAATTGAAAACACGCGCTGAATAAGGACATCCGGCAATACAGAAACGACAACCGATACAGCGCTCATTATCAATCAATACAATGCCATCCTGGCGCTTGAAGGTTGCATCCACCGGACAAACCTTGGTACAAGGCGGGTTATCGCAATGATAGCAGGGTTTGGGCATAAAATAAGGAGCCGTTTCTTTTGCATCCTGCATGCGATATACATTAATATGGTGTTGTTCTTCACGCAGCCTGTGCGCTGATTGGCAGGCGGCCATACACATACGGGCATTGCGGCAGCGGGAAAGATCGATGACCATCACCCACTTTTTTCCGGGAATGCCTTCGCGGCCACGACGTTGATATTCGCTTAGCAAGGCATCATCTGCTTCCTTCTGAGCAGGAGTTTGTGCTGATTTCATTTGCGATTCGGGCACCTCTACCAATTCACCTTCTTGTGTCAGTACTTTCACTTTTTTTCCGTTTACCGGATCAGCAGCACCATTTTGCATACCTGAAACAATGGCAGCACTGCCACTCACGCTAATAGCCCCGGCACCGGCAACCAGGCCCAGTTTTTTCAGAAACCGCCGTCTGGATTCTTCATTTCCCTGAGTTTTCTTGTTTTCTTCCATATTGAAATTTTTGTTCATCCAAATACAATCAGATCAAAATTTGCTTGTGCCTAAAAGGGGCTTTCAGGCTTGTTTAAAGATCATAAACAATCCTCAAACATATGCAACTGTGTAAATATATAAAGAAAGAACAGAATGCGCAGGGATTTGTGCATTAAAATACCGAAATAGGGCTTAATTTATAATTCGTTTAAATAAGAAGGTCTCCAACAGGATATTACGGCTTTTTAATACCCGAAATTATTCTATGCAACAAGAATGTCTCAAATAATTTCACAGGCCAACTGAAGCATTGGTATTTCAAGGATATTTGTAGCGATTGGCAACTACTTCATTCCTTTTTTAAAATTAAAAGTTACAGAAGGCTGCACCTGTTCGGACTTTTTCCAGCGTTTCAGAAGCGTTGCCGGAACGTTGCTGCTGGGGCGCATATAACTCAGATCAAAGAGGAAGGAACGAAATCCTGCTTTCACGATTTTCTTGGCGTAGAGCGAAAATGAAACTGGCTGCTGCGGAATGACAATCCGGATCCCATCGCGGATATACTCCATATAATCGGTTCCGTCATTATCGCGGATTTGTGGATTACTGTTGGGAATATCCACCGGCATACGGGAATAAAACAGCTCCGGATAGAAATGCACGGGCAATATCCCGCCACGATCGCGTCCTGCAAAAAGGTTTTCCCATTCGTTTTCCAGAGGATATACATAATTTTGCACCTGCTCACCCAGCAAATAATCTACCGCAGCATCATTGAAAGCATAAACGTTTTCATTGGTATGCACTGCGGCTCCTTTGGGCAAAAGCACTTTCTGGGACATATGGCTGAGCACAAAATTTGTCACACCGGAACCCATCATTTTGCTGCACAATTCCTGATAAAAGGCTACATCTTTTTCGGGGATGAATTTAGGAAGTTCGATATAAAAACGTTCGGAATTTTTTTGAAAGAAAGGCGATTTCACCGGAAGTTTGTCCCACTCTTTTTTGCTCAGTTTCAGGAATATTCCGGCATAATCGAATACGCGGATTTTACGCAGCCAATCTGCGCTGTCGATACGCACAAAAAACTCCTGAGACTTCGCCGGAGCTTTTGTGCGGAATTCTTTTTTAGCGCGTTCATATTTTTGATGGATGCGCGAAGGCACCCGCACCGGCGGCAGTTCAGGAAATTTATCCGGAAATTTGGCGTCGCGCATACCCGCCAGAAAAACCTGATCGTTCGGCGCGGCACCTTCTTTATTCACTTCCAATTGGTAAATATTGCCTTGTTTGCTGACACGGCGAATTTTCACATTATTTTGTGATTCATCGCTTTTGTTGCGGATGCGCAGCAAATAACCTTCTTCCAGCTCCTCATCAGAGAGCAATTCAAATTTCTTTCCCTTATCCTGCACCTCTCTGATTTTACCAAGATAAATACCCGTATTGGGTGCTGATGTTATGCTATCGGCAACTTTCCCGCCGTAGAAATAAGTGGTTTTCTCCCGGCCAAAATCATATTGGAGCAATTGCTTTGCTTCGGTTAGGCGCTCAGGATGATCAATGACCATGCGATAGGCTTTTGCAACCCTGTTGACATATTCGGCAGATTTTAGGCGGCCTTCAATTTTAAGGCTGGAAACACCCATTTGCGCCATTTTCGGCACATAATCAATCAGCTCATTATCTTTAAGGCTGAAAATAAAATGGGCTCCGTCGGTTTTTTGGTAGGTACGCCGGCAAGGCTGTTTGCACCATCCCCGGTTTGCCCCTGCACCACCTACATAACTTGAAAACAGGCACATACCGGAAAAAGAATAACATAAAGCTCCGTGTACAAAAACCTCAGCTTCGATATCGGATTTTTTCAGCATCGCCGCCAATTCGGTTTCAGTGAGTTCACGGGCCAAAATCACGCGCTCAAATCCTTTTACATCTGAATATTGCAAACCCAGGCTATTGTGATTTCCCATCTGGGTGCTGGCATGCACTTTCAATCCGGGAAAGTACATCCGGATGACATGAAACACGCCCCAATCCTGAATGATTACTGCATCCGGGGCAATCCGCTGCAGCATTGTGAGGCTGTAAAACAAATCAGAAAGCTCCTGGTTTTTAATGACCGTATTGAGCGTAACGTACATTTTCATGCCCCTTTTATGCGTTTCGGTGCGCAAGGCAGCTAATTGTGAAAAGCTGAAATTACTCGCCCTTCCGCGTGCATTAAATTGTTTCATACCGAGATACACGGCATCGGCGCCGCCATCAGCAGCGGCATAAAAGCTCTCAACGCTCCCTGCGGGAAGCAATAATTCGGGTTTATTTTTATTCATCACGGCAAAAATACATCATATTCAGAAAACGCGCCTATCCTCTTTAGATTCCTTACATTTGCACTATCATGATGAATAATTACTGGACAAAAATACTTGAAAAACTATCTCCGGCAGAACAGGTCGTTGAGATCATGACACGCACATATAATCAAAGACTTACAACACCTTCGGGCGGAAATGTCTCGGTAAAAGATACGGAAGGGAATGTTTGGATGACACCCAGCCAGATCGATAAAGGCACGCTACAAGCAGAAGATATTGTTTGCATCCACCCTAATGGGAAGGCGGAAGGCAGGCACAAACCTACTTCGGAGTACCCTTTCCATCTAAAAACATATTCTATTCGGCCTGATGTGCAAGCTATTGTGCATGCCCATCCAGTAAATTTAGTCAGCTATTGTTGCGCAGGAAAGATGCCGCCGACCGGTATTCTGCCCGAAGCTGCCCACTTGCTTGGAAAAGGGAAATTGTCGCGCTATGCAATCCCGGGGAGCACGCAACTTGCAGAAAACATTGCCAATGCCATTGAACCGGACACTTCCTGGCTGATGATGGAAAAACATGGAGCTATTTGCCTGGGAAAAAACCTGGCTGAAGCATTTTATAAACTCGAATGGCTGGAATTATGCGCCGCCACAGGCATCAAGGCGCAAAATATTGGAAGCTTGAAGAAAGTTTCGAAAAACGCAATTTCACATTGGGACTTGAATACACAAAACACGCTTGACAAGGAAGAAATTTCTGCTCTTCGAGAAAGCCGCTTAATGGAATATATAGAGCGTGCCGCCAATCGAGGACTGTACACTTCAACGGCCAGCATCTGGTCGGTTAGAAACGGAAACAGTTTTATCAGTAGCTTACCGAAAACTGATTCCGTTTTCCCTTCTGAAGAGGATTTCTCCACCTTTAGCCTTGAAAGCTGCGATCATCCCCACGCAAGGATTTACCGCAACAATACGGATATCCAGAGCATTGCAAGTACATTTCCAATGCACCTGATGGCTTTTGCAGCGTGCGGCTTAGAAATGCCCACGCACACCATTCCCGAAAGCTATCTGATGCTGCGCGATATGCCCTTACAGAAAAACCAAGATATTCACGATTCCGACTTTCTGAAAAACAGTAGTCCGCATGTTTCATTCCTGCATCAAAACGGTCCGGTAGTGATCAGCGGAAAAAATGCCTTTGAAGTTTTTGACAGGCTTGAAGTTGCTGAATTTACCGCCCGATCCATCATTGACGCCCAACAAATTGGAGGCATCAGCCCATTGAGCAAAGAGGATATTGATGAAATCCGAAAGGTATATTTAGGGCAAACACCGTAAATTCTTCCAAAAACCAGGTATAATGCCCAGATTAGACAAAGAAACAAGAGAACGTATCAGGCAACTGGAGCCGAAAGAGCTGCAGGAAATTGTTTTGAAACTGGCATCCAAAGAAAAATCAGTTTATGACTTTGTCGTGATAAATTACCTCGATAAAGAATTTGGCGAGACAGATTTATTTGAAAGGACAAAAGCGGAACTTGAAACCACCTTTTACAAATCCCATAAAGGATATTCGGAGGAACTGAGATTGGCAAATAAGCTTGCCGCCTGCATGAAAAAAATCAATGAATTCACCAAAAGCTGTAGCAATAAAAAGCTTGAAGCCGATTTGCTGCTCTACCTTTTGGATTTTCCATTTTCATTGACATCCGATTTGTTTGGCACATGTTTCACCCAATACGACACAAAAGTGGCCACCATTTTAAAGCGTTTGATCAGTATTGTGAACAATAAGCTCCATGAAGATTACAAAGCAGATTACCGGGAAGCGATCAATGTTTACCTGAACATACTTCATCGATATTCCAATCATATTGAGACGGTTCACCGTTTACCTAAATCATTATAAATTAGACTATTGACAAAATAATAACTGAAACTTGCACAACTCATTGAGCATTTTTTAAGATAATTGTTCAATACGTTGTGCAATTTAGTATATTTGTGGCCATAAAACACACATAGTCAGAGAAATGAAATCTTTATACCAAAAATTTGAAGTCCTGCTTCAAAATACGCCACTTGACTTTAAACGATATTTATATAAAGAAATCTCTTGGCACAACAGGATGACAGGGATTATTGGCGCGCGCGGTATTGGCAAAACTACGATGATCCTGCAATATATTAAAGAGAATATTGGTAGTCAAAAAGCTCTGTATGCATCTGCAGACGATTTATACTTTGTTTCAAACAGGCTTTATGATTTAGCTGAAGAGCATTACAAAAATGCGGGAGAGTATCTGTTTATTGACGAAGTACACAAATACAAAGACTGGTCGCGTGATTTAAAAAACATCTACGACTCATTCCCCACCTTAAAAGTCGTATTTACCGGCTCATCAGTACTTGATATCCTTAAAGGCACTTCAGATCTGAGCCGTCGCGCAGTAGTTTATAAATTACAAGGTCTTTCATTCCGGGAGTACCTTAAACTATTCCACAACTACGAATCTCAAGTTTATTCCTTAGAACAAATTATAAACAATGAAGTAAAACTTCCCGGCATTAGCCACCCCCTACCTCTTTTTAAAGAGTATTTAAAAAAAGGCTATTATCCATTTGGAACCGAAAGTGAAATGAGTATTCGACTGACACAAATCATTTTGCAGACTTTAGAAACCGATATCCCTCAATATGCAAATTTGAATGCCGGGACAAGCCGTAAATTAAAAAAGCTACTTTCAATTATTGCGGAAAGCGTTCCATTTAAACCCAATTTCTCCAAAATTGCTGAATTGATCAAAGTAAGCAGAAATTCATTGGAAGATTATTTTTCATATATGGAAAGAGCCGGTTTGATTGGGCAGGTACGCGATGAGACACAAGGCATTCGAGGATTGGGCAAAGTAGAAAAAGTATATCTCGACAATACGAACATCATTTTCAACCTTGCCGACCATAAAGCAAATGAAGGGAACATCCGTGAAACTTTCTTCTTCAACCAAATGCGATTAAGAAACGATATAATATCTTCAAAAAAGGCCGATTTTGTTGCAGGCGATTATACATTTGAAATTGGAGGCAAAAACAAGCAGCAAAAACAAATCAAAAAAGACGGAAGATCATTTGTAGTGAAAGATGACATCGAGTTTGGATACCTAAACGTAATACCGCTTTGGGCATTTGGCTTCAATTATTAAACACGACACCACCAAACCCGGACAATTCAAAAGATGATCATATAATATGATCCTGACAGCACGGGTTCATTCACAGATTTAATCTTCAAGCCCCAAATTTAGCAATTAAGGCCGTCCGACCTTTCATATTTTTCGTATCTTCGTTTTATGTCAGAAGCCCGTGAAATACTCACAAAATACTGGGGTTATCCAGATTTCAGGCCACTGCAGGAAGAAATAATCCAATCGGTGCTTAAAGGACAGGATACACTTGCACTGCTGCCAACCGGCGGCGGCAAAAGTATTTGTTTTCAGGTACCTGCACTGATGCTCGAAGGCATTTGCATTGTAGTAACACCTCTTATCGCCCTGATGAAGGATCAGGTGGAGCACCTAAAAAAACGCAATATTGGGGCCCGGGCCATTTATTCCGGCATGAAACGACAGGAAATAGAAATCATCTACAACAACTGCATCCACAATAAAACCATCAAATTTTTGTACATCAGTCCGGAACGGCTCAGGACTGAGATGTTCCTTGCGGCACTCAAGCAAATGAAAGTTGGCCTGGTAGCTATTGACGAGGCGCATTGTATTTCGCAATGGGGCTATGATTTCCGCCCCCCTTACCTCCAAATTGCCGACATACGCCCTTTTCTGCCCAAATGTCCATTTATTGCCCTTACAGCCACAGCCACACCAAAGGTTAGCGATGATATTGTAGAAAAACTCCATATGAAGAACCACAAATTTTTCAAAAAGAGTTTTGAACGGAAAAACCTGGCCTATATGGTTTTTGAGGAAGAAAACAAATTTAACCGTTTGTTGCGCATTATCCGAAATACCAGAGGGAGTGGCATCGTGTATGTACGTAACCGCCGCAAAACGGTGAAAATTGCACAGTTCCTGGTCGAAAACGGCATCTCCGCTGATTTTTATCATGCCGGACTAGAGCAAAAAATCCGGGACAAGAAGCAGGATATGTGGATGTACAATAAAACGCAGGTGATTGTTTCCACGAATGCTTTTGGTATGGGCATCGATAAACCGGATGTGCGTTTTGTGGTGCACCTCGATTTGCCCGACAGTCTGGAGGCGTATTTTCAGGAGGCAGGGCGCGGCGGACGCGACGGAAAAAAGTCCTATGCCGTTATCCTTTACGAGCAATCGGATATTTTGAACATCACCCATAATTTTGAGCAATCATTTCCTTCGAGGGAATATATTTCAACAGTATATCACGCCTTGGGCAATTACCTGAGCATCCCGGTTGGAGGAGGCAAAAACCTTTCATACGATTTTGATATTGCAGATTTTGCCCGGAATTACGAACTAAAACCCATTGAAGCATTTAATGCTTTAAAATTCATCGAAAAAGAAGGGCTTATTTTGCTTTCGGAGGCACTGGAAACACCTTCCAGGATCCTGATTACGGTAAACCAAACAGATTTGTACCGTTTTCAGGTTGAAACACCATCGTACGACAAATTTATCAAGCTGCTTTTAAGGACATACTCGGGTTTATTTACTGAATACGGCAGGATCAATGAAGAGGATCTGGCACGTATCAGCGGTTTGGACAAGAACAGGATAGTACTAACGTTGACCTATTTGCATAAAATCGGTATCATTGACTATGTTCCCCGCAAAAATGCCCCACAAATTGTATTTATAGAAGAGCGTTTGGGAAAAGAGAATTTCCGTCTTTCACCAGAGAACTATACAAACCGAAAAGAGGCTGCAAAACAGAGGCTTTCGTCGGTGCTTAATTATGTGAAGTCAACCAATAAATGCCGCAGCATGCTTTTGATAAGCTATTTCGGGCAGACCAACGTCAACCGCTGCGGACAATGCGATGTTTGCCTTAGCAGGAATAAAGCAGAGGTAAGCCGCTATGAATTTGACCAGATTATTGAATTCATCAAGCCAATTCTTAAAGCAAGCAGCCACAGCTTAACTGAACTTATTGAAATGCATCCCAATACGCAGCCTGATAAAATAGCCCGAGTGGTCCAATACCTTCTTGAGTACAATAAAGTGCAGCTGGACGATGAGAAAAGGTATATTTGGAATAAAGATTAGCCCAAACTGCTAATACGAAAAAACAAAAGCCCCGGTTTTCCTATGAAAACCGGGGCTTCAATAATTTTAATGCAAACTACTGAACCGAAGCGATCAGGTCACTACCAGGTTTAAATTTAACTACCTTTTTAGCAGGTATCTGCATGGGCTTATTGTCGCGGGGATTGCGGCCCATTCGAGCTGAACGAGTTGTAACTGAAAAAGTTCCAAATCCGATAAGGGTTACTTTGTCTTCGCCTTTAATTGTTTCTTTTGTAACATCAATAAAAGCGTCAAGTGCTTTTTTAGCATCTGCTTTTGACAAACCGCTTACTTCGGCCATTTTTGAGATCAATTGTGCTTTATTCATCTTTGTCGGTTTTGATTATTAATTTTTAGTAAACCTTTGCAAATATAAGCCTTAAATTCAAAAATGCAAGTAAATGACTGGTTTTTTTTGCACATAAGCCAATATTTAAGCCGATTTCACAAAACAGCAGATGTGGCATTTTTTTTGCATTAGGCCAAAACACTACAATCGGAAAAATTCCGGAACCCTCTTAAAAAGTCCGAAACAAACAGGCGTTTTTTGCCTTGCAACTGCAATTCTTCCAGTGCAATCACACCTTTTGCTGTTGTAATTTTTATATAATTTTCATCATCTGTAATGATATTGCCAACTATTTTACTAAAACCATCCATTTCCCTTATCAGGGATGCTGCATAAATTTTCAACTGAAGCTTTCCCTTCCGTGGACACTCTATATAACAAAAAGCGGCCGGATAAGGAGCCAATGCCCTGATTTTTAGCAGAACATCTTTTGCCGGCATGTTAAAGTCAAGCAAACAATCCTCTTTGAATATTTTTGGGGCTCCCTTTAATTCTTCCGGGTCAAAATTTCCCTGTGCTGTTAATGTATAATCATCATCAGCGATCATATCGATGGCACGGCATAGTGTCGTTGCCCCAATATTCATCAGCCGGTCGTGAAGGCTTCCTGCATTATCATTTTCAAATATAGGCGTGCGCTCACGCAAAACAACATCACCGGTATCAATTGTATGGCTCAGCTGAAAAACGCTCACACCGGTTTCCTTTTCTCCATTTAGGATGGCATGGTTTACCGGCGCTGCACCCCGATACTGCGGTAAAAGGCTCGCATGAAGGTTCACAGTCCCTTTTGGGGGCATATTCCAAACAAGCTCAGGCAACATCCGAAATGCAACCACAACAAAAATATCTGCACCAAAAGATTTCAGCTCTTCCAAAAATGCATCATCGCGCAATTTCTCCGGCTGTAGTACCTGCATATTTTTTTCTACGGCATATTCCTTCACAGGGCTTTGACGCAGCTTTTTTCCACGACCGGCAGGTTTATCGGGCGCTGTAACAACTGCCAGGACATCATGCCGGCTTTCTACCAATGCATTTAAAGAAGGAACTGCAAAATCTGCAGTTGCAAAAAAAACTATTTTCAAACTTTTCATCCAATCAATTTTAATCTGCCAAACTAATCATTATTAGGGTATCAACAAATAATCCGGCACAAAAAAAGCCCGGACGACAATCCAGGCTTTTTATATTTTTTTAGTTTCAACTTATTTCATTGCTTCCATTTGGGCAATATATTTTTCAATGCCGCGGCCTTCATTACTGTTCGCATAATCTTTCTTAATACGCTCATAAACATTAAGTGCCCTGCTGTATTCTCCACTTTTTTCAAAAGCCCAACCGGCTTTCATCAGGAAGAGCGGAGTAGTAAATTCATTTTCGTTATGGTTTGCAGCTTCGAGATAGTAGCTGGAAGCTTTGTCGGTATCGCCAAGTTCCATATAAGCATCGCCTATCGCGCCGATACCCATAGGGCCAACCAAAACATCGGTTGTGCTGAACTTTCGCAGATAATCCACTGCTGTTTCGAAATCACCCGATTTCAGGTAACAAATACCTGCGTAATACTGCGCCAGATTTGCACTGGGCGTACCACTGTAATCATCAATAATATCAAGGAATCCCAGATGGTTACCGTCACCGTTCAAGGCAAGGCTGAGCGAATCCTGCTCGAAATAGCGCTGTGCCATAAAAATTTCGTTGGCCGCTGCTTTTTCTTTAGGTACTTTGATAAATTTATGATATCCAAGCACTGCCAGGACAACAATCACAATAGCTCCCAGAACAATAAGAATGCTCTTTTGATGTTTTTCAATAAAAACCTCTGACTTACTCAGGGCTTCTTCAACAGCCATCAAATTCTCTTCGGTGGTATCTTTCTTCTTCGCCATAATCTCATTTTTAAAGGCTGCAAAAATATAGTTTTTTTCATTGCATCCTAAACATTGGCATTCTTTTTTTCAATCCAAACAAAAAACATGTCAAAAAATCCATCTGTCATTCAATTATCACTCCCTTTCTGAACAAAAATCTTTTATATTTGCCCACACTAACATAATTTTTAGCAATCAAAAACAACAACTTATGATTTCAAAATTGAAACAAATCCTTATGGTCGTAGTAATTATGGCCGTAGCAATGCCCTCTTTCGCCGGATGGGTCATCACCGAAGAAGATGACGGCACCAATTCCAAAATCTATTTCCAGGACAATAAAATTGTTGAGTTCCAGGATGGAGGCCAAAAAATGATTTTTGATGTTTCCAAAGGCACGCTCAAAATGTGTTTTGATGTACAACAAACCTATTGGGAAGGCACTCCCAAAGAAATGATCCAGGCGGCCATTGATGGCATGAAAGTAGCTATGTCGCAAATGCCCGAGGAATACAAACCTATGATTCAGGCACAGATTACTGCAATGGAAAACGGCCAAAATGGAGATTTTGAGCTACCCGATGTTGATATCAAAGAAGCAGGTGCAGGCCCGGAAATCGCAGGTTACAAAACCACCTGGTATGAAATTTATGTGAACGGACAACTTAAAGAGAAACAAGCTCTGGCAAAGGATGTACAAATTACTTCCGAAATCGATGTACACAAATTTCAAAAATTGGCTAACCAGCTAAAAAGCATTGCAGGGGGTTCTGATAATGTGGAGGAAAATTATGACCTGTCGGAAGATGTTATGAAAATCATCCAAAAAGGATATCCAATGCAAACCATTGAATACACAGGCGGAATGGAAACCACAATGAGCACGGTCAAATCTGCTGAAAAAACCAATATCTCATCCGAAATTATGGACGTCCCTTCAGGCTATAGAAAAATGACCACCGAAGAAATGTCGCAAATGATGATGCAAATGGAATAAAACCAAATTAAGCCTGACATGCGAAGTCCCTGTTCAAAAAAATGAACAGGGACTTTTTGTTTAATTTTGCAATATTAAGTCGAAGCAATAAAATTAAAAAAAAATGAACCTTGGAATCATCGCAGCGGGAGAAGGCAGCAGATTACGCCAGGAAGGGATCAACCTGCCCAAACCACTAGTTAAGATTAATGAAGAAAGCTTGATCAGCAGGCAATTACGCCTGGGCATCGAAGCAGGCATGGATAAATTGTATATAATCATCAATGAGCAATCAACAGAAGTTCGTGATCATGTACTGAAATCTTTTCCCGATAAAAATTTCCATTTTATCATTAAAAGTACGCCCAGTTCTTTTCACAGTTTTTACGAACTCAGCAAAGCTTGCGAACAAAACCAACCAATACTCATCAGTACCGTGGACCCGGTTATTCCGGAAAATGACTATAAAAACTATATCAAGGCTGCTCATCAGACGGAACTTGATGCCTGCATGGCTGTTACCGGATATGTTGATGATGAAAAACCACTTTTCATAAAAACTGATAAGCAGCAGATGATTCGGAGTTTTCAAGGTACACAAGCGGATTATAATTGCATCAGTGGAGGTATCTATTGCTTTTATCCTGAAGTATTTAGGCTGGCAGAAACCGCAATGCAAAGAAACATCAGCCGTATGCGGAATTTCCAGCAGTTCTTGATAGAACAGGGATTAAAAATCAAGGCACACTTTATTGATAAAATTATTGATGTTGACCATATTAGCGATATAGAAAAAGCAAAATCCTTCCTTAAGGGAGAATAAAAAAACTTTGAAAACCAAAAAAGTTTTTATCTTTGCTGATCATTAATGCCTGAATAATGAACGTCAAAGATAAAATAGCCCGTACAGCGGGTGAGCTGTTCCGGAAATACGGAATCAAAACCGTTACGATGGACAGAGTTGCCAGAGAAGCAGGAGTTTCGAAGCGTACGATTTACGAAAAATACCGTGATAAAGTAGAGCTTATACAGGATTGTGTTGTTGGCCATGAAAATGACATAAAATCCGGTTCGCTGCAAATCATTCAGAAATCAGCCAATGTTATTATGGCGATATTTAATGTAGCAGAAATGCAGACCCGCATCCTTCAGGACATTAACCCCAATTACTATCTGGACACACAGAAATATTACCCAAATATCTGGGAATCAGAAATGAACCGGATAAACGAAACACGCTATAATGAGATTTACAAGCTGTTACGCAAGGGCATTAATGAAGGTATTTTCCGCAAAAACATCAATATTACCATCACAGCAAAAATTATTGTTGAAACGTTAAGCTTCATCCTACGTGAAGACTTTTATTTCAACAAAAGGCACAGTATTCAGGAGCTGCTTGATAATGTTACCATAAACTTCATCCGGGGTATTTCCACCGAAAAAGGTATGCAAATAATAGAAGAACACAGAGCAGAAAATTTCCGTAACTTACAGACAGACTAAAATATATTCTTAAAAGCTACTCATTATGGGCTATTCTTTCAGCGCGATTCAACGAGGCCATCAGTACTCACCCAACCATATCGAAAACGATACACTGATTTTATATAAAACCATAGAGGAACTGGAAAAGATGGGACATAAGATCCGGGTTTTCCAAGAAGATAACCTCGCCGAAGACAAAAGCGGCAACAAATTATATTTCAATATGATAAGAGGATACGACGCTCTGGATACATTGCGCCGATATGCCAACAATGGAGCCCTGATCATTAATTCTGTGGACGCCATTTTCAATTGTTACCGCATTAATCTGGCTGTTTTACTGCCCAAGCATAATGTTCCTGCCCCAACAACTTATGTTGTAGAAACCGATCCACGCAAATTTAAGGCAAAAGAAGCCGACAGCCTGGGCGAAAAAGTTTGGGTAAAACGTGGCGATGTGCATGCTATTCACCGCGAAGATGTTACATTGGTTTATTCTCGCGCCGAACGCGACAATATTCTGCGCGAATACCACCGCCGTGGTATTGAAAAAGCTGTGGTACAAGAACATATAGATGGCGATGTGGTTAAATTTTATAGTGTACGCGGCAGCGAATTTTTCCATTGGTACTATCTCGAAAAAAATGGCCAATACCAATTTAATGCCGAACAACTTAAGAAAATCGCAGCCGATGCAGCCGATGCAGTTAACGTGGACATTTTTGGTGGTGATGCCATTATCGACAAAAATGGCGGAATACATATTATCGACCTGAACGACTGGCCCAGCTACGCACCAATCAGAAATGAAGCCTGCGTGCATATCGCGAAACTGATCGATGAAAAAGCCAGAAAATTCATAGAAGAAAACTAAGAAAACCAAAAACATGAGCAAAGTTTCCCAAACATATAAATCCAAAGCAACCGAAGAATGGATCGATATCTGGTTTTACCGACCCATTGGTTATCAATTGGCTTTGTTTGCAAAATTTCTTCATATCACTCCCAATCAGGTAACTGTATTCAGTTTTTTCTGGGGGATTTTAGCTGGAATCTTATTCTATTTCAATGATTTAACAATCAATATTCTGGGCATCCTCAGCCTCATGTTTGCCAACAGCCTCGACAGCGCCGATGGCCAGCTTGCGCGGATTACCAACCAGCGCTCGCGATTAGGCCGCTTCCTTGACGGCCTGGCCGGAAACTTTTGGTTTCTAGCCATCTATCTCGGTTTGGTTTTACGCCTCAGTCATGAAGGAGTTGGGTACTGGATCTGGATTTTTGCAGCCATCACCGGTTATATGCATGCTTTTCAGGCAAAAATGGCCGATTATCACCGCAATGCCTATTTGTTTTTCCTGAACGGGGAATCGGGCAGTGAACTCGACAATGCCGCCAAACTTAAAAAGCAGGAAGCAAAACTCAGCTGGAAAAAGAATTTCTTTGAAAAATTGTACATGAAAATGTACACCAATTATACACATGAGCAGGAATTAGCCTCGCCTTCGTTCCAAAAACTTTTGGCAAAGATCAGGGAAAACGAAAATATCCCAGCTACAGTAAGGGACACATACCTGAAAAAAATCAGCCCCCTGCTGTGGATTACCAACGCCCTTTCGTTCAATGCGCGGGCCATTGCACTTTTTGTTGCACTATTGACCAATTTCATTTGGCTTTACTGGATTTTTGAACTCACTGTTTTAAATACCCTTTTGGTGTACCTCATCATCAAAACAGAAAAAACAAGCAAAAAACTCCTTAGGGAATTTCATTCATAATGAGCAAAAAACTGATCAACGGCATATTATTTATTGTTGGGCTTGGGATTTTAGCGCTCATGGCCTGGAATTTTGGTTGGGAAAACATCCTCGAAAATATCCAAAAAACCGGCTGGTGGTTTATACCTGTAATTGCCACATGGATTCCTGTTTACCTGATGAACACCCGCGCTTGGCAGATTATCCTGGCGCAGGGAAAAATCAGTTTTATGAAATTGTTTTCTTACAGCATTACCGGTTTTGCCCTCAATTATATAACACCTGTTGTAGGGCTGGGCGGCGAACCTTACAAAGTGATGTTGATCAGAGACCGTTACGGCATTGAAAAATCGACATCCAGCATTGTGCTCTACAATATGCTGCATATGCTGTCGCATTTCTTTTTCTGGCTCACAGCCGTGTTGATGATTGTTTTTGTAAGCACTTTCGATACAACAACATACATTATACTGGCCATCAGCTTTTTGATTATCCTCGGCCTGATTATCCTTTTTTATGCCGGTCATCGCAAAGGCGTTATCTTTTTATTTTTGAAAATCCTGGGCAGTATTCCCGGCCTTAAGAAGATGGTCGCAAGGCTCAGGGAACACAATGATGCACAACTGCGCCATACAGATGAACTAATAATCGAGCTTTACAACAGAAGACGGGGCGCTTTTTACCGTGCCCTTTTATGGGAATATCTGGCGCGCATCGTCAGCTCTGCAGAATTCTACTTCATCATGAAAGCGATTTCCATTGATGTAAGTTTCCTTGAGGCAATTTACATCAGTGCGGGCAGCAGCCTGATAGCCAATATATTTTTCTTTATCCCCCTGCAACTGGGGACGCGCGAAAGCGGGCTTTATCTGGTTTTTCAAAGCCTTGGCCTCACCGCCTCAACCGGAATATTCGTAAGCCTGGTTACACGCATACGGGAGTTTTTCTGGATACTGGTTGGGCTCGTTTTATCGCGGTTTCATTTAAACAAAACACAGGAAATGAACAAACTAAAGGTAAAAAACATACTATTTGATTTTGGAGGAACGCTGGACACCAACGGCATACACTGGAGTGAAATGTTTTGGGACGCCTATGTGGCCAGCGGAGCCAATGTAGAAAAACCGGAATACGAAAAAGCTTATGTACAGGCCAATAAGGAGATGGTACAAGGCCATGTAAAAACTGATTTTGATTTCCGCGATACGATCAGCACCCAAATCCGCTTGCAGCTTGAAAACCTGGCCAATTACCAGAAAATTACTGCCGGCAGCATCAGTATGATGCAGCAAAAAATTACCGACCTCTGCTATCAAAAAGTAGAAGAAAACATTGAAAACAGCCGAAAAATCCTAACGCAGCTTAAATCAAGGAATTACCGTTTGGGGCTGGTTTCCAATTTCCATGGAAACATGCCCACGGTTTTACAGAAATTCGGACTTACGCCATTTTTCGATGTGATTGTGGACAGCACACTGGCCGGAGTCAGCAAGCCCGATCCTGAAATTTTCCGCAAGGCGCTGAACGAAATGGACATCAAAGCAGAAGAAACTGCCGTTGTGGGCGATTCCTATACCCGTGACATTGAAGCCTCCCGCAAGGCCGGTTGCAAAACAATCTGGCTCAAAGGGCGTTCCTGGAAAGCCTGGTCGGGCAATGAAACGGCCGATATTATTACAGACGACATAACAAAATTACTCAACATATTGTAAACCTTAATTTTAAACAGATGGAAAAGATACCTGAAAAGCCAAAAGGGAAACTCGGTGTGCTCGTAGTAGGGCTCAACGGTGCAGTTTCTACAACCTTTGTTGCAGGAACCATCTCAGTGCGCAACGGACATACAGTGCCTGTTGGATCACTGACACAGATGAACACAATTAGAATCGGCAAACGTACCGATGAAAACTTTCCAAAAATCAAGGATTTTGTGCCATTGCACGACATAAATGATATTATTTTTGGTGGCTGGGACATCATGGATCAGGACCTCTATGAAGCTTGCAAAGTTTCTCAGGTTCTCAGTAACGAACATCTCGACCAGATCAAAGATGAGCTTTCGGCTTTACGTCCGATGAAGGCCGTTTTCGATAAAAACTACGTGAAACGCCTTGATGGCGAGTGGGTTAAGAAAGCTCCAAGCAAATGGGAACTGACACAAATGCTTCGCGATGATATCAAGCAGTTTAAAGCAAATAACAATTGCGAAGATATGATCGTGGTTTGGTGCGGAAGTACAGAAGTATTCCTGAAAGCCTCTGAAGTGCACAGCAGCCTGGCCAATTTCGAAGAAGGCCTGCGTTCAAATGATGAGCACATCAGCCCAAGTATGATGTATGCTTACGCAGCAATCTCAGAAAGTGTTCCTTATATTAATGGTGCTCCAAACCTCACCATCGACATGCCGGCTATCATGGAACTGGCTGAGAAAAACCACATGCCCATTGCCGGAAAAGATTTCAAAACCGGACAAACAATGGTAAAAACCATCATTGCGCCAATGATTAAAATGCGCATGTTGGGCCTCAACGGTTGGTTCTCTACCAACATCCTCGGAAACCGTGACGGTGAGGTACTCGACGATCCGGGTTCTTTCAAAACCAAGGAAGAAAGCAAGCTGAGTGTAATCGACAGCATCCTGCAGCCCGAACTTTATCCGGAACTCTACAAAGACTACTACCACAAGGTACGTATCAATTATTATCCACCACGCCGCGACAATAAAGAAGGCTGGGACAATATCGACATCTTTGGCTGGATGGGCTACCCCATGCAAATGAAAATCGATTTCCTCTGCCGCGACTCCATTTTGGCAGCACCGATTGTACTCGACCTTGTTCTGCTGATGGACCTTTCAAAACGCGTTGGTTTCGAAGGAATCCAGGAATGGCTTTCTTTCTACTTCAAGAGCCCGATGCACTCAGAAGACGTTGTGCCCGAGCATGATCTCTTCATCCAGCAGGTAAAACTCAAAAACACCCTGCGCCAGATTATGAACGAAGACCCGATTGATCACCTTGATGAAAAAATCAAACTTTTTGAGTAATGCTCAAAATATTTGAATAAGATCAAAACCGGATATTCAGCTTTGGCAGGATATCCGGTTTTTTCATAATAAGGGCATTTAAACTATATTAGCCGGATAAAATTTCTACTATGAAAAAACATTCCACGATCATCACACTGCTCATTCTGGCCTTTTTTGCAGGATTCAGCAGCATCAAAGCACAAAATATTGACTCCTGGCTGATTTCGGAACAGTTCCGGATCATCAAACCTGCTTTTGATACGGTAAAAAACATCAAGGGAAAAACCTTTGAAGAAAAAGATCTCCTGAGCAATGATTTCATTGAAATCAGCGAAATCAGGCCCTTCATCAGTAAAAGCATGCAAATGGGCAAAAGCGGTGGATTATCCTGGAAAACGCTTTCTGCTCCGGATTCAAGCGGAATTTTACTCAACCATGACAGCAATAAGTGGCATATCCAATACTTGGCAAGCTATTTTTATAATCCGGAATTCAGTAAAACCACCATCGAAGCTGAAAGCCATTTTATGCTGGAAGCTTATGTGGACGGCAAAAAAATATTCAGCAAAAACAGTTGTGAAGCCGATACGCTTGATGCCGGAAGCAAAAGCAAAGAGCTGAAACTGATGCAGGGAAAGCACCTGCTGCTGATAAAAGTACTTTTGCCCGAAGGCCGAAAAGAAGGCAAACTGCGTGCTTCAGCTGAATCAGATGCCCAACTGGAAATCAGCCTGAATCCTGAATCCTTTATGGATATTGAGCACCTGATGGACGGCAAAAACGTACGCAATATCAATATTTCGCCCAAAGGGGATTTTTATTATATAAGCTATAACGAGACTTACCCGCCAGAAGGGAAAAGCAAATCCTGGTCTGAAATCCGCAAAACCGCCACAAACGAATTAGTGGAAGCCTTCCTGACCGACACTCCATCATCAACAAACTGGATTCCAAAAAGCAATACCTTCAGTTTTATCCAGAAATCTGGTGAAAAGCATCATTTAATGGCATTTGATCCCGAACAGCAGAGCTATAAAAAACTGGCGACCGGTTCCGATGAAATCTACGGCTATAACTGGTCTCCTAATGGTGATTTCGTTATTTTTTCCAGTCGGGACAAAGCAGATGAAAACAAGAGCGGCCTTAAAAAACTCGAAGGCATGCCCGACCACTGGCCCTGGTGGCGCAACCGTTATCAACTCAACATTTTGTTTATCGAAAACGGTATGCAGCAACGCCTGACACATGGCAATTTGTCAGCCGGCCTGCAGGATATTTCTCCCGATGGCACAAAAATCCTTTTCAGTACCAGCAGCCCGGATTTCTCCCAACGCCCCTACTCAGTGCAAAAGCTGTACGAAATGACACTCAGCACAGGCGAACTGAAAGAAATCTGGGCAAAAAATTACAGCGGCAGCGTGCAATACAGCCCTGACGGCACAAAACTGCTTGTAAGCGGCAGCCCAGTACTATTTGGCGATTTGGGCAAAAATGTTGGTAAAAAACAAATCCCAAACGATTATGACACGCAGGCTTACATTTATGACTTAAACAGCGGGGAAGCTACCGCCATCAGCAAGGATTTTAAGCCCAACATCCAGCGTGCTTACTGGAAAGATTTCGGTATTGTTTTCCTTGTGGAAGAAGAAAGCTACGACAGGGTTTACACATACGACATCAACAGCAAGGAATACACGCGTCAGAATATTGATGCCGATGTAGTTACAAGAATAAGCGTGTCCAACAAAGGGCAACTGGCCTGCATAGCCAACAGCATCAGCACACCGCCTTCCGCATTTATGGGGCAGCTTGACAGCGATGATTTTCAAAGAATTTCGGCCCCCTGGGAAGAAGAATATCAGTTTGTGAAATTCGGAAAAACGGAAGACTGGAACTTCAAAAACAAAAAAGGCGTGGAGATCAAAGGCCGGGTTTATTATCCACCCAATTTTGATGCCACAAAAAAATATCCGGTCATCGTGTATTATTATGGAGGAACCAGTCCTGTGAACCGCAGCTTTGGCGGGCGCTATCCCAAAAACCTTTTTGCTGCCATGGATTATCTGGTATATGTGCTTCAGCCCAGCGGCGCCACCGGTTTTGGACAGGAATTTTCGGCCATGCACGTGAACAACTGGGGCATCACCGTTGCCGATGAAATCATCAAAGGAACAAAAGAATTTATAGCAGCACATCCCTTTGCTGATGGAGAAAAAGTGGGCTGCATAGGCGCATCTTACGGTGGCTTTATGACCATGTTGCTGCAAACACGCACCGATATATTTGCTGCAGCCATTGCACATGCAGGAATCAGCTCCATTGCTTCTTATTGGGGCGAAGGTTATTGGGGCTACCTTTACAGTTCTACTGCTACAGCCAACAGTTTTCCATGGAACAACAAAAAATTGTACGTGGAACAGAGCCCGCTTTATCATGCAGATAAAATCCACACACCGCTCCTGTTGCTGCATGGAAATTCCGATACCAATGTACCTCCCGGTGAAAGCCGCCAGCTTTATGCCGCCCTCAAACTGCTCAACCGCCCGGTGGAACTCATCGAAATCGACAAACAGGACCACCATATTGTAGATTACAAAAAGAGGATATTGTGGCAAAAGACCATTCTGGCCTGGTTCGACCGTTATTTGAAAGGTGAAAGCCAGTGGTGGGATGAACTATATCCTGAAAACCAATATTAAACAAAATAAGCTTTTCCGGGATTGTGAAATTTTGGAAAAGCATATTTCTACTCAGCACGGAAAATTATAACGAACACCAGCGTCCGTTATCGTACACTATACTATTAGTCCCGTTAATCCGGATATACCCGTTCGCTCACTGATTTTCCAGTTTGAACATCAACACCCTCTAATTCAGCATATTGCACTTTTGTAAAACTCGAGGGGGCTGATTGGATAAAGATTTTGTGCAAAATGGCAGGCTTTTTGTTAATCGGGATGCGGCAAACTGCTTTATTGTTTTCCATTGTGAGTGTAAGGGGACGTTCTTTGAAAGCGACAAGATGCACCTGAAAAGTATTTTCGGCAGTTTTATCGAAATCATAGCCATAGGCAAATTTTCTTTGGATAAAGCTTAGCCCGTCCCGTTTTCCGGGATCATCAGTACGGTTTATCCAGTACACTTTTATAGGGTCGGACGGATTAATTTGTCCGGGCTTTTTATATTGCACGTCATAGCAAACAACATTTGTATTTTTGCTGCGTGCAATATAAAACAGGCGGTTCGGCGACTGATCGGATTCGGACAACGGTGGATCATCATGTTGCAATGGATTATTTAGCTGAAAAAACATCAGCAGAATTAGCGCAATGGAAAGAGGTTTTGAATACATTTGTATCTTTTTTGCAAAAATAGATTTAGAATAAGAATTGCATAACTCATGCCAAAAATAAATTTAAGAGAGAAACTGACAGGCGGCCTGATTATTTTGGCCTTTCTTTTCATCGGCCAGCCTTTGCTGGCACAAGTTACGGAAATAAAAGGGAAAATCACCGATTCGGAAACAGCCGAACCAATTCCTTTTGCCAATGTGTTTTTTCCGGGCACTACCGTTGGGGCAACAACCGATTTTGACGGAAACTACAGCATCACCACCCAAATGGCCGGAGATTCACTGAAAGTTATGGTTGTTGGCTATATCACCAAAGCCAGAAAAATCAAAAAAGGCCGAAATCAAACACTTAACTTTCAGCTGCAGCCCACATCTTTTGAACTTGGCGAAGTCCTGATCGAAGCCGGCGAAAACCCTGCGCACCCCATCATCAGGGCGGCACGAAAAAAGAAAAAATTCTACAATCAGGAACGCCTGGATGCCTATGAGTACAAAAGCTACGTAAAAGTGGACGTCTCCATTGATAAAGTCAGCGAAAAATTTAAGAACTCAAAGGCCATGAAACCTTTCAAGCATATTTTCGATAGTTTGGATGTGGCAGCCGGACGGGATGGTAAAGCTGTTATTCCATTCTTTATCAGCGAAAACATGGTAGAAAACTACTACCTCAAAAACCCTAAACGAGAAAAACAGGTAGTACACGCCAATAAACTGACCGGCCTTATATTGGATAATACACAGATTATTGAAAAATTTCTTGCCCGTGCTTTTCAGGATTACAACTTTAACGAAAACTGGGTTCGGATTTTCGACCGAAATTTTGTTAGTCCACTGGCTTTAAGTGGTTTCGGATACTACGAATACTATATTATGGATACTGTCTTGATCGACCATGACAGCTGTTTTAAAATTAAAGTTAAACCCAAACGCCCTCAGGACCTGGCTTTTTATGGCAATATCTGGATAGCGGACTCAACCTTTGCGCTTCGCCGGCTCGATCTCGAAATCGGCAAATCTGCCAACCTCAACTTTATCGAACGTTATAAGCTCCAACAGGATTATGATATGGTTGGCGACAGTGCCTATATGCCAATCCGCTCAAGGATTCTTGTAGATATGGAAGAACTCAGCGATAATTCCATTGGGCTTATTGGTAAGTTTTATGTTTCCAATAAAGATTATGTGGTCAATGAACCCTATGATCTCGATTTTTATAAAAAGAATGTGGAGATTGACCCCAATGCCCGAAATAAAAATGAAGTGTATTGGGACACTACGCGTTATAAAATGATTAACGATGTTGCGCAGGTAGAGCAATCCTATGCCGTCATTGATTCGATGCGTAAAAGCCCTCAAATCAGCCGTTTGCGTAAAATAATACGTACGGTTTGGGATGGATATTATACAGTTGGCCCAGTGCAGTTTGGCCATTGGTTCACGCTTTTTGGTTATAACGAAATTGAAGGTTTCCGTTTTCAGGGAACTGCCCAAACTACCATTGATTTCAGCAAGAAATGGATTTTAAAAGGTTATGGGGCCTATGGCTTCAAGGATAAGAAATTTAAATATCTGGCTGAGGCCGAGTACTTCCTCGACCGCGATCGATGGCGGAAAATAGGGGGCCATATCCGCTATGATATGGATCGGCTTGGAATCGACCGAGACTTTCTTGAATCGCATGTATTCCTTAATTTCATGTTTATGATTTCCAATCAGTTTGGTTATTTGCAGCGAATGAGCCTTTCGCACGAATACCGTTTATGGTATGAAACCGACCACTGGCACGGCTGGAATTCCAAGATCACCCTGAACCACAATGAATTTAATCCGCAAGGAGGTTATGTTTTTGCCTGGTATGATGATAAAGGCAATGTACACGATAGATACAAAATCAGCAGTGTAACGCTCATGACGAGCTATTCCAGCAAAAGGGTATGGCTTGTAGAAGACAACTGGCGTATGGGCATGGGCATGTTCAAGGCTCCGGTATGGACTGCGAAACTGACTTTAGGTTTCAAAAATGTTTTGGGCAGTGATTTTACCTTCCAGAAAATATCCTTAAACGTGCGCCGCAAATGGCAACTGGGGTTATGGGGACGCCTGGACTATATCGTGGCAGCCAACAAGGTATTTGGAAAAGTGCCCTATCCTGAAGCCAACATCCCGCAAGGAAACGAACCTCCTTTTGCTTCCGAGCGCAGTTATAACCTGATGAACTTCTTTGAATTTGTGGTGGACGAATCCGTAGAAGGTATTTTCCTCCATCACTTTAATGGACTGTTGCTCAACAGGATACCATTAATGAAGCGCCTAAAACTGCGTTCGATAGCAGGTTTCAATTTTGTGTGGGGACAATACAACGAGAAAAATTATATCCGCACCGAAGACAATCCGGAAGGTTTGCTCCCTCCTGAATATGAAGGCCGGCCACTTACGCAATTCAAGCAATTGAGTTGGGACAAACCCTATATGGAAGTCAGTTATGGCGTTGAAAATATTTTTAAAATATTCCGTATCCAGGCTATCCACAGGCTCAGCTACCTCGATGGCGATGATGCGAAAAACTTTGCCGTAAAGGCTTCCTTTACGATCTCTTTATAAAAAACACCCGATTATGGAAGAAATCCTCAGCATTAATAAACTCAGCAAACGTTTTGGCTCCATAAAAGCCGTGGATCAACTGAGTTTAAAAGTGAACAGAGGGGATGTTTATGGTTTTCTCGGCCCAAACGGCAGCGGAAAAACCACTACCCTTGGCATGCTCACCGACGTTGTAAAATCTGATAGCGGTAGTTTTCAATGGTTTGGCGAAAATCCAACCCACAACCACCGCAAAAAAATCGGTACAATACTGGAGCAGCCCCTCTTCTACCCTTACTTATCAGGATACAGGAACCTGCAGGTAATCGCCGATATCAAAAAAGCACCACAAAGCCAGATTATGGAAGTACTGGATACCGTGAACCTGAAAGAACGCGCTTCCAGTAAATTCCAGACCTATTCCCTGGGCATGAAACAGCGGCTGGCCCTGGCCGCAGCATTATTAGGCGATCCGGAAGTACTGATCCTCGACGAACCCACAAATGGGCTTGATCCTCAAGGCATTGCCTATACCCGCGAGCTGATCCTGAAAATTGCAGAGAAAGGCATCACCATCATTTTGGCAAGCCACCTTTTGGATGAAGTACAGAAACTCTGCACCCATGTCTGCGTTTTGCGCAATGGCAAAAAACTCTTCGACGGGCCGGTTGAAGAAGTGCTCAACGATAAAGCCAGCCTCGAACTGGCTGCCGACAACCTCAATCTGCTGAAAATAGCCTGTGAGGAAAGTGGCATCTTTACCACTGTTACCGAAGATAAAGGACTGATAAAGGTCCACGCTTCAGAAGATCTCGACCCGGCTGCCATCAACAAAATGATGTTTGAACGTGGCATTATACTCAAGCATATCGCATTGAAAAAGAAAAGTTTGGAAGAACATTTCCTGGACATCACTTCCAAATAAACTTAAAGTATTTTCGCAAAACAAAGACCAATTACCATGTTACGCTTAGCACGCATTGAATTACGCAAGATATTATATTTCAAAGCCTTTTGGGTACTCACAGGCATTTATTTCACGGTGGTGATCCTCATCAACTGGGGACTGCCCGAAATCATTGAAGAAATCTCCGAAACAACGCGCTCCAATGAGCTCAAACTGTTGAAATATTTTGTTTTTAATTTTCCCGATATATGGCAGAACATCACCTGGGCCGGAAGCCTGCGCTTTTTTATTAAAGTCATACTCGGAATGATTATGATCATCCATGTTTGCCAGGAATATTCCCATAAAACCATCCGGCAAAACATAATTTCCGGCATGTCGCGGGCGGAATTTTTCTGGGGCAAAGTGATGTATGCCGTGATGCTTACGCTGCTTTCTACATTTATCCTGATTATTTCCGGAGTCTATCTGGGGCTGATGAATTCAAGCACAACAGGACTTGCAGCAATATTTGGGAAAATGTCCTTTTTGCTTGGCTATATGCTCGAGATCTTCACCTACCTCAGCTTTGCCCTGCTTTTGGGAACATTCATCAAAAAAACAGGATTTGCCATCAGCGCGCTCTTTTTGGTATTGATTATCGAGCTGATCGTACAATATAAACTCATCCCGGAAAGCGCCTGGCCCTATCTTCCGGTCAACGCCATGAATGCAATTCTCACCAGCCCGAATACCAGCCTAGTGGAAATCAGCTCATCCGACATGCCTTTTACTTTGCAGACCCATGTCAGTTGGGTTCCTGTTTTGGTTGCCATCGGATATTGCATTCTGTATTTGGGAGTCGTATATCAATATCTGCAAAAAAAGAACCTTTAAACTTTTCCGAAGTTTAGAACCTTGGAATAATTTAAACGAACATCCTATAGTTTTCGAGAACTAATAGGATGTTTTTTTGTTTAGACAACTATGAAGGAAATGTGGGACAAGCGCTTTGCTGCCGAAGAATATGTTTATGGCACCAGACCCAACGAATGGTTTGCTCAATGTCTGGATAAATCAAAACCAGGCAGCATCTTTCTGCCTGCGGAGGGCGAAGGGCGCAATGCGGTTTTCGCGGCGAAATTGGGTTGGGATGTGTTTGCCATGGATTATAGTACCGAAGGCAAAGCAAAAGCCCTGAGGCTGGCTGAAGAGCAAAATGTTTCGATCAATTATCAAATTGCTGATGTACTGAAAAACGAATGGCCGGAACAATTTGATGCTATTGGTTCTTTTTTCCTGCACCTGCCACCGGATCAGCGAAAAGACCTTCATCAAAAAATGCTTGCACACCTCAAACCCGGCGGACTGATCATTATGGAAGTTTTTGATGTGGACAACCTGCCCATCAGAAAAATGGGGCCACAAAACGCGGACTTACTCTACACCGAGAAAGAAATCCTGTACGATTTCTCCGGATTGGAGATATTGCATTGCGAAAAAGCCAAACGCCATTTAAAGGAAGGTGCTTTTCATGATGGCGAAGGGATTACGATACGGTTCTTGGGGAGGAAGAAAGATTAGGCTTGAATTTTCAGTTATATTGCATTTTAATATGCCTTCTTTTACATTTGCTTAAACAAACACGAACCAACAAATAATCATCAATCATTGCACGCAAAGGCGCAAATGCGCAAAAAACTTAGCGGCCCTGCGGCTTAGCGGCTCAGCGAGAAAAAAACACGAACCAACAATCAATCAACAATCATGGCACGCAAAGACGCAAAGGCGCAAAAAAACTTAGCGGCTCTGCGGCTCAGCGAGAAAAAAACACGAACCAATAATCAATCATCAATCATGGCACGCAAAGACGCAAAGGCGCAAAAAAACTTAGCGGCCCTGCGGCTTAGCGAGAAAAACACAGCAAAAAAACTTAGTAACTTAGCGGCTTAGCGAGAAACAAAAAAAATATGACAGAAAACGAAATATCAAAAATAATAGTGAACACCAGTTTTCAAATACATACTGAGCTGGGACCAGGTTTGTTTGAGTCTGTTTATGAAGAAATCTTATTTCATGAACTCCAATCACAAGGACTTAAGGTTTCTAAACAACAAGCCATTCCTGTGATATGGAAAGATATTAAAATGGATAAGGGTTTCAGGGCGGATTTAATCATTGAAAACAAAGTTTTAATAGAAATAAAATCAGTAGAATGCATTGCTCCGGTTCACAAAAAGCAAGTACTAACTTACCTCAAATTAACTGGGCTAAAATTGGGATTGCTGATTAATTTTAACGACGCACTAATAAAAAATGGAATAACGAGAATAGTAAACAACCTTTAATATTTTCTATCAAAAATCTCTTTGCGACTTAGCGGCTCTGCGGCTCAGCGAGAAAAAAACACGAACCAACAATCAATCATCAATCATTGCACGCAAAGACGCAAAGGCGCAAAAAAACTTAGCGCCCCTGCGGCTTAACGGCTCAGCGAGAAAAAAACACGAACCAATAATCAATCATCAATCATGGTACGCAAAGGCGCAACAAGAAATACTGGATAATACTGTATGCCCACGCAATTGATACGTCTCAGCGACCCTCAAACTCTCCCACTATCATTCCCCAAAACCCTAGTAAAAAATTGCTTAGTCCGGTAAGCAAATTTATTCTATCTTTGCTCATTACAATAAACAACAATGAATTCACTAATTGAAAAATTCAGAAAAAAAATCAAGCTGGTTTCTACAGATTTTAGCAGGAGCCTGATGGACGAAATCAACTGGAATGCCCGTCTTATTGGTATTAAAGGCGCCCGGGGTGTAGGAAAAACCACACTTTTGCTTCAGTATATAAAAAAACATCTTCCTCTTGACAGCTCTGTGCTCTATGTAAGTCTCGACGATATCTGGTTTTCCGAACACAAACTTGTGGATCTTGCCGATACTTTCACAAAAAAAGGAGGCAAGTACCTGTTTCTTGATGAAGTACATAAATATCCGGACTGGTCAAAAGAAATTAAAAATATTTATGACGACCATCCTGATTTGCATCTTGTTTTTACCGGTTCATCCTTATTGGAGATTCTTAATGCACGTGCCGACCTCAGCAGAAGGGCATTAACATACCAGCTACAAGGCCTGTCTTTCAGGGAATATCTAAAACTACTAAAGCATAAGGATTTGCCTGTTTATGAGCTACATGAACTCATCGAACATCATGAAGACATTGCCGCAGACATCGTCAATAAAATAAAACCATTAGTATTCTTTGACCATTACCTCAGAGAGGGATATTATCCGTTTTTCAATGAAGATCCAAAATCATATCATATTCGTATTGAAGAAGTTATTAATCTGATCATCGATATTGAGCTACCCCTTTTACGTAAAGTAGATATTGGTTTTACACGCAAAATCAAGCAACTGCTTTTGATCATTTCTGAAAGTGCGCCATTTATTCCCAATATAAGTAAACTGAGTCAAAAAATTGGCATTAACAGAACAACACTCATCGCTTATATGCAATACCTGCAGGAGGCAGACCTGATTGCCCATCTTTACAGAGACTCCTTTGGCATCAGCCGTATGCAGAAACCCGATAAAATTTTTCTTGAAAACACGAATATTGCATTCGCAATAAATCCGGTATATCCAAACCCTGGAAATTTGCGAGAGACCTTCTTTCTCAATCAACTGAAATACAAGCACAAGCTCAACTACCCTGATTCCGCTGATTTTTTAATAGATCAGAAATTTCTGTTTGAAATCGGAGGTAAAAACAAAGGTCAGAAGCAAATAGCCAACTGGCCGGAAGAAAAAGCATTTATTGCCGCGGATGGAATAGAATACGGAAATGATAGAAAAATACCTTTATGGTTATTTGGATTTTTGTATTAACGAGCAGGGCGTAGGAGTTTGAATCTGATGATGGTTTTTGATTGGGGTTGTGCGTTCGGTGTTTGTGTCGAATTGGTATATTACTGAGCCCAATGGCCTGCCTTGCCTATGACTACTGAATGACGTTCATGCATCGCGGACTTCATCCAACCGTTAAGGCGCTATGAAATACTGGAGAATACGGTTTGCCCTCAGCATCAAAAAAACAGTCCGTGCAAACCACGTCCCCCCATCTGTGCGGTAAAATCCTCCATCTACACCGGCCCTAAAATACATAGCGCCCCTGCGGCTCAGCGAAAAAAAAACGAACCAACAATCAATCATTAATCATGGTACGCAAAGGCGCAAAGGCGCAAAAAAACTTAGCGCCCCTGCGGCTTAGCGGCTCAGCGAGAAAAAAACACAAACCTCCAAACAATCATCAATCATAGCGCGCAAAAAGAGCTTTCTGAACACCACATATAAATGGGAATCTACCCTCGAGAAAAAGCCAAACGCCAATTAAACGAAGGTGCTTTTCATGATGGAGAAGGGATTACGATACGGTTTTGGGGAGGGAGATATTCAAAAATTAAATTTTACATAAAGCATTATTTGTCTTGGCCTGATAAAAAGCTCAGATTCCCGCACACTGGTTTGATTAATATGGTAACTGATATAGGAAGAACTATTTAAAATATTGATACATTTAAGTTTCAGATCAATATTCCGGGAGACAAAGCTATATTGGTAAGTCATATCCATAAAAAACCGATCTTCTGTACCTTGCCTGTAGTAATCAGTAATAAAATTCAGTGTTTGATGGTCATTAATAAAAGCAATCAAACCAATCCTATGTTGATACACATTCTTTATCTCTTTCTGTCCGATTCCACTGCTCATCTCCATGAAACGAGCATCCAGCTCATATTCACAATTGAGCCAACGCAATATGTCCAGCCTTAATTCCGGTTTAAGATTAAAAAGGAGGTTTTCCGTTTCCATCAATTGTCCGTTGAGGTAAGTCATGCCGCTACTATAACTTACTCCTCCGCCAATGGCCAGGCTCATTTTTAGCTGCTGAAGATATTTACTTGATCTACCCGAAAGGCTGTGGACATGAGTTGTGTTGGGAAATGAAGATGCCTTATAGAGCATACGGCCATCAGGATCTATTTCTGCCTGATAAAGATAAGCTGAGTTCTTTCTCACAAAGGCGTATGTTAGGTGATTAAAGAAGGAAGTCATGGTATTCCGATATTCAATACGGCAACCAGCCATTAATGATTTTTGAAGGTCCAAAGGAACATCCCTATTTATTAATCGGTTATATGAGGTCATGATAAAACCCGGATACACTTTGTCAATATCTGAATAAACCTGTCTATAGGAGAAATTTGCCCGGATTTTCCAAAAATGACTTACTTTATATTGTACATAAGCATAGGGATCAAATTTTAAAGACTGTATTTTCTCTTCCTCATTTTCATGGCTTATTTGTTTTATAAAATATTGATTCAAGGGCAGCCCCAGTTTAAATTCGAGCTTTCTTGATTTATATTCCACGGATGCAGAAGCAAAAAACTTGAGCTGATGCCCATTCTGATCATTCCTGAAACCTGTTCCGGTATCTTGCCAGTTTCCATTTGAGAGCTGTTTCAGCAAATCTGTCTTCAGAGCAATTTGATGCCAGCTAAAGCCCAATTCGGGCTTTAAAAAAAACAGGCCTTTTTTCAGTTTCAGGCTTAAGGAGTTTTGCGTAAAAAGCTGATCCAGATTATAATTTTGGCAGCTTTCCGGGTAGGGCAAGCTGTCATTGAGGAGTTCATTGAAGCAACCCGGATTTATCTTTAAATCTTGATCCGTTTTACCATAAAAAAAGTAAGATTTGACATCCATCAATTTTTCCCCAAGCGAGAAAATACCCTGTAATTCATTTTCCAGGAAAATCATGGGCAACTCGAGTTTTTGTGACGTAGGGGTTCCATTCTGCCATAGCTCCCCTTTTTTATTGTCCCAGCGTGTTTCAAAAGTGGTTTTATTTTTTAAATAACCATTTTCCACATTGCGTGTCAGGGTAAATTCGCTAAGAAGCCGACTATATGCTGATTGGTTTTTCGTTTCTTCCCAATAATTAATGGTATCTACCGGGCTATATATACTATGCCTCACAATAGAATGCGCCTCCTGCCAATCATTAAGATAATAAATATTGGAACGCAACTGCAAATGGTCTCCAAACTTCGTCAAAACATTGGCATTAAGGAGATTTGCATTATTATGGAGCCACTTTTCCTGAGGGATATCGGGTTTTGAAATACCGCTTATTGCCAGGGCATACCCGTTGGATTTCAATATACGCCATTCATTTGAAGCATTTTCCATATCAAGCTTATTAAGCTGTGAAGCCAGGTCATTGCCAACATTATTGCTTTGAAAGGAAACAACAGACTGAAGCTTACGGTTGAAAATCATAGGCACAATTTTAGCGTCATAAAGAAAAGGGGTCACACCTGAACCCAGCTTAGCATTTCCGGTGATAGTAACATCTTTTTTAAGCTTAATATTTACCGAAGCATAAGGCGTGACACTCCTTTTTTGCAAAACCTTTTTGGGCTGATGATTCTCCAAAATCTCCACAGTGCTCACGGAGCGGTAAGGCAGGTTTTTACTTACCATAGAATAGCGCCCGCCCATCAGGTCAAGCCCTTCTACGTAAAACTTCTCCAAAGGAAGCCCCTGATAGAGAATTTGCCCACTTTCCTTTATTTCAATTCCGGGCATACGCCGTAGAACATCTTCAATGCTCCTGTCTTGCTGCCGGGCAAAAGCGTTTACCAGATAACTAATAGTATCGCCATAGCGTGCAATGGGTGTGGCTTTCACTTCAAAAGCCTCCAATTGTTTAACGTCCTCATCAAGACTGATTGCCAGATTTTCTGTATGGCCGCTAATTTTCAAGCGGACCGGTTTATAATTTATAGCACTGAATTCTATACTTAAACTATCGTACCGATTTTCGAACAGAATTTTGAAAGCACCATTTTCATCGGTGATAGCAAAGGCTATTAAGGCCGGACTGTCGGGCATAAGAACCATAACATTGATCCCCTCCAGTTGTTTCCCGCTTTGATCCAGCACTGTACCCTGAACTTGTGATTGTGCCATAGCACAAACACCCATTAAACTAAAAAAGATCAGAGCAACCGTACGCTGAAAAAACATAGATTATCCTATTGAAGTTCTAATGGATTGTTACGCCTCCTCATATTTTTTGCAGCCGCTTGCTGTCCTTTTGCCCCAATGCCAGCTTCTTTGGCCCTGTTGATGATATCCTGACGGGTATATTCCATAGCTTTTAAATAGGACTTACGGTTGGTCTCCAGATATTCCTTCTCAACAAAAACAATGGGCAATATCCTGTCGGGACGGTACATCTCCTGATAATCAAACGAATAATACCCTTGTGTATCCCTAATTTTAAGGATCAGGCCCGGCAGGCCGCTGAATTTATATGGGCCATCGCTAAAAGGGATTTCTTTTGCAAACCAGGCTTCCCAATTGCGTCCGCCATAGGAGCAAACGGCTTTTTGAACGTCATATCCTGAAACTGAATCCGTTTCATTACAAAGCTTCCAATCCATAGCCGGTAATTTCTCCTCATATTTATAGGCATCCAAGAAATGGTCAAGACAAGTCACTCTCCCTTCAGGATAATTCTTGTAAAACTTAAAATTAAACCTGGGAACCGGTTTATTTGGCTGCATCATAAATTCCTGAAACTCATTAAAAGACCGCATTTTACTAACAATTGTGTCAAATCGATAAGCTTCCCTGCTAAGGAAATAACTCATATTCTCCCCAATAAATAACAGCATCTCTTTCTCAGAAAGTGTTCCACTGTCCGTTGAATCAGGTTGATACGTCATAATATACTGAACCAAAACTTTTGTGGTATCCAGCTTTTGTTCAGGATAATTAAAATGCTGAGCATTTGATTTAACAAAAAATAAAAAGACAAAGAAAACAGGTAAATACTTCTTCATATCAAACTAAATTAAAGGTATGCACACCTTGATTAAATAAACCAAGATGTGCACAATTATCAAATTGTTTTAATCAGGACAAGCACCACATAATATATAGTACCAATTGGTGGCATCTGCAACATCACATACCAATACTGTGTACTGAGATCCACTTGAACAATTTACAATGTAATAACTACATGGGTCTTGTTCCTCTGATAAAAGTTGTTTAGGCAAAAAAACACTTACCAAGGCCATAAACACTATAGATAATAATAACTTTTTCGCAATCAATTTATTAAAACATACTATAATTAAACTAACTATACGCTTTGAAAGCAAAAAATGTCGTTTAATCATCAAAACGTATTTTACTTTAAAACCACTGAATTATGCTCCTCTAATTATCAATCAGAGGAGCATAATTAAATGAACTTATTGAAACCCAACAGAAACAGACTACACGCACAGATAAAAACTCTTTTCAAAAACCTGAAATCAGACTTCAACCTAAAATTGTGTGTGTGTGTGTGTGCTAATAAACATCTTTCTAATTAACAATATAAACTAAGACTTGTCCTTGCGTTGTATTGTTGCAAATTTATATAAAATTTTAAATCATAAAAGAAATTCATAGAAATTTTTGATTCCCACCAATTTTCTCAATATTTATTTTCAATGCTTGAGCAAGTGTAAATATGCTCATAATCAGAGATATGAATACTAACAATGCCCACTATTACATATTTAAATTGTTGTTGTGATGTGTTAGAGTAAATAATTATTGTCAACAAACTATATATCAAGAAATTAACACCATTCTTTGATTTTTTGATTTGACACATAGCTTGTTTTCGTAAAGCGTGCCTACCTCTTCACAACCTTCTCACTAATGCGTTGCCCGCCATATTCCAGATTGAGGATATACATACCTGGTTTTAAATGCCCAACATTGAAATTATATCCTTTTGGGCTTCCGTTGAGCTTTAGCTTGTGCTGCATCATGGTTTTGCCGCTCAGGTCATAGAGGCTCAGCAGGGCATCGCCTGAGTATTGCAGGTTGAGGTCTATTTCGAGGGCATGGCCTACCGGATTGGAACGCATGGCCATTCCTTCCGCCCTTTTTTGTTCCGGTTCAAGGCCAACCGGCATTTCTTCGCCCATATACATCATGCGCCCCGATTTGCCATAAGCCCATACATGCTGCCCGTCCGGATCCAGTTTCAGGCTTTGAAAATAAGGATATGGACCAAAACGTTCCCAGTATGTGCCATCTGTTCTTTTATAAATATACGATTCTTCAGCAATTGCCATTAAGAGATATTGATTGTCGTTATTTGTCTCGACAATATCCATTATCATACCTGTTTCAGCAGAAAAAACCTTCTCTATTAGCTGATCCGTATTTACATCCACTGACCAAACAGCAGGCAAGGCTTTTTCATTATATGTAAACCCCTGTGTCACATAAAGCAAAGAATTATCTATCATGAATCCCTGCATAATTTTTTCTAGACCTAGGTTAACGAATACCCAGCCCTGGCCTTCATCGGTAGATTTATGATACCCCCCGTTTCCTCCGTTTGAACCTCCGAAAACATAAAATGCTTCCTCTCTCAAAAGCATATCCAACATGGTGTTCGCACTGACATTTGGAAGTGATATTTCAAAATAAGATGTATCAACAGGGTTAAAGCCGAATAAAACAGGATTTATTCCAAGATCAAAATTATATGCTTGATAGAAATACACCTTGTTTGATGGAAAAAACCGGACAACGGGCGAATCAAAATAATCTATGCCAATATTAAGGTCAACAGAACACCAATTATTGCCCAAATCTCCTGTATAAGCCAGGCGTAAGTCACTATAGGAACTCTGGCCCAGGATACATATTTTCGTTTCATTTACTGCAAAACTCTTTAATGCCAGATTACTGAGGGATTCATTTGAAACGGTATCCCATACCCTTCCAAGTGGCTCATATTTTATTAAAACCTTTGGCAATAACACATACATTTGATTATTTTGAAACTCAAGATCTTCAACCCTTTCAATAATATTATTCTCCAAAGGTTTGCAGATATTTCCTTCATCACATTCCAACACAGCATTTACATGCCCCCAGTCCAGCTCCATATGCTCGGATGTTATACTACAAAATGCTTTCTTGTCATCTAATATTCCAAATCCTTTCACATTTGGCTGCATATACCCAATATTATTAAGGCTAGGGATAGCCTGGACGTTTATCCAATCTTTCCCGGCATTCGATGATTTCATCAATGAAAGGGGGCAACCGCCAGGATCATTGCAATAACCATATGCAAATACTACCGAATCACCAAAAGTCTTCATATTTCTTAGTGCCGGAAAATTTTCGCTTAAATAAACTTCTTCCCAATTGACACCAAAATCTATACTGCGTTCAATAATAAAGGCTGTAATTGTAGATGAATACCCCTTCCCTTCTTTATCATAGTCAACAAGAAATTTTTTACCCAAAGCATAAAAAATTCCATTCCCTTGGCTAGCCAAACTGTATAGATTTTCATCATCCTCATAATTTTTATATTCAAAACTATGGCAACTGTCTGAAGTCCTGTAATACCTTTTGTTTTCAGCAGTCAGGAATACCCCAATGGCCATATCTTCAAAAACCATATCCGAAACAGTAGCTGTATCATTCAGGATATTGTCCGTATAATCAATTTCGCAGTTTTTTCCTCCGTCAAAAGTCTGCCCCAACAAAGTTTTCTTTGTTGTTGCGTGTACCAATAGCGCATAGCCGCTGCTGGCATCCAGCATTTGCAGACGTTTTATACTCAGGCTGTCCGGGAATTGACACACCTTTGCCCACACCCGTCCGTAATCATGGGTATAGATCAATTGCCTGCTGCCCATTTTAATAAAGGCATGACCCGGGGCAACAATATTGATCTGGCTCAGCGAACTGCTTCCTTCGTTAAAAACAATCTCCCAATGACCGCCCCCGTCGCCTGTTGCGCATATCATACCATACTGGCCGCACATCAGGCCATGCTGCCCGTCAAAAAAAGCAATATCATAAAAGTCATTTCCGGCAGGGAGGGGATTGAGCCAGTGGGTGGTTTGGGCTGTTGATGCTGTGCAAAATATTAAAACCGCAAAAAAGCAAAGCGTATGTTTAAATAATTTTTGTATCATGGCACTAAATTTTTGAAATTTGTATAATCTGGCGATATACGAACACACTGTTCAGGTCACGGACTAATAAAACATAATGACCTTCATCCAGCATACTTACATCAATAGTGTCATCTTCGGAAGATATCAACAGATCCCTATTAAAATTAAAAATCATAACTTCATCACCGGGCAACAATCCTTTAAGATATAAATATGAGGACGATGGCATTGGATAAACTACTATTTCACGGCTATTTTCGGTGGTATCGCATCCAAAAGAATCAGGTGGTGCGGATTGGTCGGGGCATAATTTAACTGAATACTCCAACCCAGCAGATAAAGACATATATTTTTTGTACTGATATAAGAAATACCCTCTGTAATTGCTATGCCCAAAGCACCGCTTTGCAGATTCCGCCGTTAACTTAATTTCAGATTTACATTCACCCTTTGTGCTAAACAAATAAGCAGAATGTCCTAATAGCATGGGCGCCACTTGAATAGGCAATGTATCCATTGCCGGATCTAATTGGCTTCCATCAAAATAATGTTTATCAAACCATTCATAACATGAACCATTTTTTTCATAATTTATATATTCCCCAGGCCTATCGCACAAAATCACCAGTGAAGTATCAATACAATCTCTGCTTAAACAGGTGTTTCCTGATTTTGGGCAATAAGTTTCAGGCAATAAAATATCAAATAAATGTGTAGAACTTGTTACTCCAACAAAGTTTCGGAAATCTCCATTTCGGAAATTATACTTATAAGTTGTATCTCCTGTTTCCCAGGCGTTAGCAAAATAATGCCAGTTCCAATGAACAGTACCCATATATAATTCATCCAGCCCTTGTTGGGCTGTGTCAGCCAAACTGCTTACCACAGGATTAAAAAAACCATTAGTATCCAAACATTTATACAGTGAATCAATTAAAACAATATAATCCCCGACAGTTTTATTATTTGTATCTCTTGTCGAGGCATAGCACATGCTCGCACTATCCACCCACTGTTGCTGGCTTTCCGAATATCTGTAATTCCAACACTCGAGTATCCACGGCTCCATATTTGTTACAATACCATGAAAATGAGCTTTTTTATTATAATAATTTGCATGAAGCGAATCATTCCTTACATGTTTTTGATAGTAAGCTAAGTTCTTTGCTTTTCTCATTAATCGGCTATATGCTTTTTCACTAATAGTAGAATCTGATCTGTACAGTTCAAAATTCAAAGCAAATACTTTGATGCCACTGTTTGCTGCAGAATCTAGAAAGTTAACAACTTTCTCCTGATAACTTAAAGGATTTGATCCCGCTTCTACTTTTAGCCCAAGGTTATAAAGGCTGTTTGTTGAATCCTTTGGTATCGTTTTTACATAAAAAAAAACTGAATTCCATCCGGCACTTTTTACATTCGAGAGAATGGTACTGTTGCTATGTAACCTAAACATACTATCATACAGTAATACTGCTTTATACTCATAACTGGTTTCCTGCGCAATTAAAGCATTATAACTGAACAACATCAACAATATCGCAGATACAGTTTTCAAAGCTACCCCCATCCTTGTTTTAAAAATCCTACTCATTGATTTCATTTTCTTTGTTTTTTGTTTTGAAATTGGGTTTTATTATGAAAGCATAAAAATACTATCTTAATTCAAAACTGAATACAACTAATATTATTTTTTTCTTATTATAAGGGGCTTTATTTTTGAAAATGCACCTTCATCTTGATAATTTATTCTGACTCCCTCAATATATCCAAAAAAAAGTTCATTAACTAATGTATTTAACCCCCTACTTCTTCACAACCTTCTCACTAATGCGTTGCCCGCCATATTCCAGATTGAGGATATACATACCTGGTTTTAAATGCCCAACATTGAAATTATATCCTTTTGGGCTTCCGTTGAGCTTTAGCTTGTGCTGCATCATGGTTTTGCCGCTCAGGTCATAGAGGCTCAGCAGGGCATCGCCTGAGTATTGCAGGTTAAGGTCTATTTCGAGGGCATGGCCTACCGGATTGGAGCGCAAGGCCATTCCTTCCGCCCTTTTTTGTTCCGGCTCAAGGCCAACCGGCATTTCTTCGCCCATATACATAATGCGCCCCGATTTGCCATAAGCCCATACATGCTGCCCGTCCGGATCCAGTTTCAGGCTTTGAAAATAAGGATATGGACCAAAACGTTCCCAGTATGTGCCATCTGTTCTTTTATAAATATAATTTCCGCTAAGCAGGTAATCTTCTCCTGCATTGGTTTGTACTATATCAAGAACAGCAACATTTTCAGCAGAAAAAACCTGTTCCATAAGCTCTCCCGTTCGGATATTGACCGAGTACACCCTGGAATAATCATTCGTAATGTAAAAAACGGAATCGTTGATTTGGAAAGCCTTTAAAATTTTATTCACCCCCAAATTGGTAAAGTCCCAGCTTTCGCCTTCATCTGTGCTTGCATAGTATCCACCATTGCCAGCGGAACCACCAAATACATATATGTGATCATCGCAAGATTCCATATCCATCATAGCCGAAGAGCTTACCGAAGGTAAATCTAATTCTGCCAAACTGGTATCAATCGGGCTAAATTTAAAAAGTTTGGGAATTATAGGATACTCATATTCATAGGGCTGAAAGATATAGACGCGGTCATCATCCAGAATATCTACTGACAGATTAAAAAGCTCATAGGATTTTATAATGCCCTCACAATAGCTATTGAAACCATCTTCTGAATAATAACAATATAAGTTATCACTAAAAAAAGTACTCGCAATAATACAAGATTTATCCTGTAGTATATCCATATCCTCAAAAACCAAATTGTTTATATTTGGGTAAAGCAGGCTGTCCCAGGCCCGATCCTGTGTATAATAATTCAATACGACATCTTTCGTTAGCAGGATCATTTGTTCATCATCAAATTCCATATCCATGATTTTCTCAATAAAATTGTCCGAGGCCGGGGTCCAGAGATTGCTCTTATTATGATTTTCAAGAAAAACGGAAGACCGTCCTCCTTCCAAATCATAGTTGATAGATGTTATACAGCAAAAGGCTTTTTGATGGTCAACAATCCCTACACTCCTGATATTAGGCCGGGTAAAACCCTTCCCATATAGGTCGGGTTTTTCCTGTGCAGCAATCCAGGTTTCTCCTGCATCAAAGGTCTGGATTAATGGGATCCATGCACAACCTTCTTCATGAAAATGCTCACAATAACCATAAGCAATCGCAAGCGAATCTCCCCAGGTTTTCATTTTATCAAGCCGGGGCATATAATCGTTCCAATACACCTGCTCCCAACTGGCTCCATAATCAAGGCTGCGTTTCACAATATAGGCCAAATCAATAGGCAGTCCATCTATTTCGGGGTCATTTGAACCCGCAAAATCATGTAAACGATCCTGAACTCCTAAACTATAAAAAATCCCGTTCCCCTGGCTTGCCAGCGAATAAAAGACCTCATTATCTACAAAGTAACTTACATGCTCAAAACTATGGCAACTGTCCGATGTACGGTAGTACCTCTGGTTTTCAGCAGTCAGGAATACCCCAATGGCCATATCTTCAAAAACCAAATCCGAAACAGTAGCTGTATCATTCAGGATGTTGTCCGTATAATCAATTTCCCAGTTTTTTCCTCCGTCAAAAGTCTGCCCCAACAAAGTTTTCTTTGTTGTTGCGTGCACCAGCAGAGCATAGCCGCTGCTGGCATCCAGCATTTGCAGACGTTTTATACTCAGGCTGTCCGGGAATTGACACACCTTTGCCCACACCCGTCCGTAATCATGGGTATAGATCAATTGCCTGCTGCCCATTTTAATAAAGGCATGACCCGGGGCAACAATATTGATCTGGCTCAGCGAACTGCTTCCTTCGTTAAAAACAATCTCCCAATGACCGCCCCCGTCGCCTGTTGCGCATATCATACCATACTGGCCGCACATCAGGCCATGCTGCCCGTCAAAAAAAGCAATATCATAAAAGTCATTTCCGGCAGGGAGGGGATTGAGCCAGTGGGTGGTTTGGGCTGTTGATGCTGTGCAAAATATTAAAACCGCAAAAAAGCAAAGCGTATGTTTAAATAATTTTTGTATCATGGCACTAAATTTTTGAAATTTGTATAATCTGGCGATATACGAACACACTGTTCAGGTCACGGACTAATAAAACATAATGACCTTCATCCAGCATACTTACATCAATAGTGTCATCTTCGGAAGATATCAACAGATCCCTATTAAAATTAAAAATCATAACTTCATCACCGGGCAACAATCCTTTAAGATATAAATATGAGGACGATGGCATTGGATAAACTACTATTTCACGGCTATTTTCGGTGGTATCGCATCCAAAAGAATCAGGTGGTGCGGATTGGTCGGGGCATAATTTAACTGAATACTCCAACCCAGCAGATAAAGACATATATTTTTTGTACTGATATAAGAAATACCCTCTGTAATTGCTATGCCCAAAGCACCGCTTTGCAGATTCCGCCGTTAACTTAATTTCAGATTTACATTCACCCTTTGTGCTAAACAAATAAGCAGAATGTCCTAATAGCATGGGCGCCACTTGAATAGGCAATGTATCCATTGCCGGATCTAATTGGCTTCCATCAAAATAATGTTTATCAAACCATTCATAACATGAACCATTTTTTTCATAATTTATATATTCCCCAGGCCTATCGCACAAAATCACCAGTGAAGTATCAATACAATCTCTGCTTAAACAGGTGTTTCCTGATTTTGGGCAATAAGTTTCAGGCAATAAAATATCAAATAAATGTGTAGAACTTGTTACTCCAACAAAGTTTCGGAAATCTCCATTTCGGAAATTATACTTATAAGTTGTATCTCCTGTTTCCCAGGCGTTAGCAAAATAATGCCAGTTCCAATGAACAGTACCCATATATAATTCATCCAGCCCTTGTTGGGCTGTGTCAGCCAAACTGCTTACCACAGGATTAAAAAAACCATTAGTATCCAAACATTTATACAGTGAATCAATTAAAACAATATAATCCCCGACAGTTTTATTATTTGTATCTCTTGTCGAGGCATAGCACATGCTCGCACTATCCACCCACTGTTGCTGGCTTTCCGAATATCTGTAATTCCAACACTCGAGTATCCACGGCTCCATATTTGTTACAATACCATGAAAATGAGCTTTTTTATTATAATAATTTGCATGAAGCGAATCATTCCTTACATGTTTTTGATAGTAAGCTAAGTTCTTTGCTTTTCTCATTAATCGGCTATATGCTTTTTCACTAATAGTAGAATCTGATCTGTACAGTTCAAAATTCAAAGCAAATACTTTGATGCCACTGTTTGCTGCAGAATCTAGTGTATTAATTATTTAATAAGTTAACTAATTTTCAATGCATCACCAGTATAAGTCCATCGAAAGGGCTTAGCACGTGTCTCATTGTATGTTTTCACGTATTCAATAAGTTGAGAAGCCAATTGTTCTGATGATTTCCAAACACCTCCTTTTACAACATCCTTTGTTAATATATTGAACCATATCTCGACTTGATTCAACCAAGAAGAATACGTTGGGGTGAAGTGCAATGTGATTTTCCTTTTTCCTTTCAGCCACTCCTTAACGTCTTTATGTTTATGTACCGAAAGGTTGTCTGCAATTATGTGAAGCTCTTTGTTTCTGTATTTCCTATCAAGTGATTTTAAGAACTTTAAGAAGTTTTCTGCATTATTTGATTTAATTGTTTTGGCTGTTACTTCACCTGTATGCACTGCAAGTGCCGCAATTAACGAAACAGTTCCGTTGCGTTTGTAGGTGGCTGTTTGTCTTTTCGGATTTCCTGGCCGTAATGGCAACTCTGGCTGAGTTCTATCGAGTGCCTGTATTTGAGTTTTTTCGTCAACACAAATAACCAAAGCGTTTTCTGGTGGCGACATGTAAAGCCCAACAATGTTGGTCATTTTTTCTTCAAACTCTGGGTCTTTTGACTTGCCGCACCAATACTCAATTTTATGTGGCTTTATGTCTGCTTGTTTAAGAATCTGAAATACTTTAGACTGGCTAATCCCTACTTCTTTGGCGATACGTTCTTGAGACCAGTTAGTGTATCCGTCATCTGGCTTTGTGCAGGCTTTCTCAATTACCATAGCCTGTTGTTCTGCAGTGATAACCTTTGGTTTTCCACTTCGGTAAGCATCCTTCAAACCTGTAATACCTTGCTCGCGAAATCGTTGTCTCCATTTATTTACTACAGGTCTACTAAGCCCTGTTTGCTCTACTATTTCACTCATCGATAAACCTTGATCGGATAATATAATTATCTCGGCACGCTCAACGTAACGTTTTTCAAGTTTGTGTGAACGGCTCATGGAAAGAAGCTCTGCCTTCTCTTCCGTTGTTATCTGAATGGGTTTTCCTATCCTTGCCATGTGGCAAAGATAATAAAATATTAGTTAATTAACTTTATAATTATAACACTAGAAAGTTAACAACTTTCTCCTGATAACTTAAAGGATTTGATCCCGCTTCTACTTTTAGCCCAAGGTTATAAAGGCTGTTTGTTGAATCCTTTGGTATCGTTTTTACATAAAAAAAAACTGAATTCCATCCGGCACTTTTTACATTCGAGAGAATGGTACTGTTGCTATGTAACCTAAACATACTATCATACAGTAATACTGCTTTATACTCATAACTGGTTTCCTGCGCAATTAAAGCATTATAACTGAACAACATCAACAATATCGCAGATACAGTTTTCAAAGCTACCCCCATCCTTGTTTTAAAAATCCTACTCATTGATTTCATTTTCTTTGTTTTTTGTTTTGAAATTGGGTTTTATTATGAAAGCATAAAAATACTATCTTAATTCAAAACTGAATACAACTAATATTATTTTTTTCTTATTATAAGGGGCTTTATTTTTGAAAATGCACCTTCATCTTGATAATTTATTCTGACTCCCTCAATATATCCAAAAAAAAGTTCATTAACTAATGTATTTAACCCCCTACTTCTTCACAACCTTCTCACTAATGCGTTGCCCGCCATATTCCAGATTGAGGATATACATACCTGGTTTTAAATGCCCAACATTGAAATTATATCCTTTTGGGCTTCCGTTGAGCTTTAGCTTGTGCTGCATCATGGTTTTGCCGCTCAGGTCATAGAGGCTCAGCAGGGCATCGCCTGAGTATTGCAGGTTAAGGTCTATTTCGAGGGCATGGCCTACCGGATTGGAGCGCAAGGCCATTCCTTCCGCCCTTTTTTGTTCCGGCTCAAGGCCAACCGGCATTTCTTCGCCCATATACATCATGCGCCCCGATTTGCCATAAGCCCATACATGCTGCCCGTCCGGATCCAGTTTCAGGCTTTGAAAATAAGGGTATGGGCCAAAACGCTCCCAGTATGTGCCATCTGTTCTTTTATAAATATAATTTCCGCTTAGCAGGTAATCTTCTCCTGTATTGGTCTGTACTATATCAAGAACAGCAACATTTTCAGCGGAAAAAACCTGTTCTATAAGCTCTCCCGTTCGGATATTGACCGAGTACACAATAGAATAATCATTCGTAATGTAAAAAACGGAATCATTGATTTGGAAAGCCTTTAAAATTTTATTTACCCCCAAATTGGTAAAGTCCCAGCTTTCGCCTTCATTTGTGCTTGTGTAGTATCCACCATTGCCAGCGGAACCACCAAATACATATATGTGATCATCGGTGAATTTCATATCCATCATAGCACTTGCATAAGTTTCAGGCAAATCAATTACTTGAAATACCGTATCCTGCATGAAAAGTTTTAGCAATTTTGGATACAGTGGTATTTCATTTTCATAGCCCCTAAATACATAAATTGTATTCAAGCCCTGCAACTTAACATTCATCTGCCTAAGAGGCTCATTAAATTGAAATGACCACCAACTTTCTCCTGCATCATTGCTATAATAAAAATGCAAGTAATCATCAGAATCATAACCAACAATTACTTTTTCATTATTAACATCATCCATACCCGTAAACCTAACATCTTCTTCAGCATAAAAGACAGTATCCCAAACAGCTTGCGACAAATCCCTTTTCACATAGTACTTTTGCGAAAGTGCAGAAATGCTTCTTTCATCAAAATCAAGTTCAAGCAACATATCAATAAAATTATGTTTTAGAGGTCTCCAAACCTGCTCTTCGTCTGCAAAAAGAAGAACTGACGGATTACCGCCGGACATTCCAGTATTTTTAGCAGAGACACAACATACTGCATTATTCTTATCAATCACACCAAATCCTCTTATTATAGGGTATTGAAAGCCATATGCATAAAGATCAGGACTCTCCCTGCTTTCCTCCCAGCTTATACCTTGATCTCTCGAAACAAGCATTGGAAACTTTATGCAACCTCCAGGATGCCAGTCATAATTACAGTACCCATAAACAAACACCAAAGAATCTCCAAAAGTTTTCATCTGATTCAAATCAGGCATTTCATTCTTGTCATAAACTCTTTGCCATGAATTACCATCATCATTGCTCTTCAATATTATATATGAAAAGTCAATATACACCTCCTTTTCGTTTGAGGCTATCCTTTCATGCCAATCATCATCTCTTCTACCTAAGGCATAATAAATCCCATTATTTTGATTAATAATTTTATAATAAAACTCATCAGGGAAAAAAGTCACGTACTCAAATGTGGAACATGAATCACTTGTAAGATAAAGCCTCTGATTCTCTTGGCTTAACAGCATGCCTTTCTTAGCGTTTTCAAAAGCAAAATCACTAATTTTCGATTCATTAATTAACAGTTCGGATGTATAGCTTAAGTTCCATCCTTTCCCTCCGTTTATAGTATTTCCAATCAAAGTATTTTTAGACTCATTGTGTACCAATAGAACATATCCGTAATTCTCATCAAACATTCTAAACTTTGTTATACTCATGCTGTCCGGGAATTGACACACTTTTGCCCACACCCGTCCGTAATCATGGGTGGAGATCAGTTGCCGGTTCCCCATCTTTATAAAAGCATGACCCGGGGCAACAATATTGATCTGGCTCAGCGAACTGCTTCCTTCGTTAAAAACAATCTCCCAATGACCGCCCCCGTCGCATGTTGCGCATATCATGCCATATTGGCCGCACATCAGGCCATGCTGCCCGTCAAAAAAAGCAATATCATAAAATTCATTGCCAGCTGGGAGGGGATTGAGCCAGTGGGTGGTTTGGGCTGAGAGGACCTTGCAAAACCATTGGAACATCAATAAAATCAATACCAGAGAGACTACTTTTGTTTTCATTTGGAGAGGGCTAAAAAAATAAACACCATAAAGATACATTATTTTAATGAGAAACTGATAATATATTCTAAACCAAATTGCATTTACACACTCATCTTTCCCTCTTAGACCAACACAAACAAACAGCTCAGATAATATTAATCAATAAGAAACACCAAGAACCAAAGACAATCGCTTTATTTCAAAAAAGCTTCACGCATCACAAGCCCTTCTACTCGGCGAATCTTTATTCAATATACTCTTAAATATTGATTTATAAGCTTTTACAATATCACAAAATTTTCCAAAAAGGATGATTATTTTTAACGATTCAAGCTTTGCCTATTCAAAAAATACTGTACTTTCGCGCCCAGATTTAAACCTAGTCCAAACACACTAATTAACTGGTAATGAAATCTTTAAAAACCATTCGGAATAAAAACTTCCTGCTCAACAGAAGGTACGAAGCTTTGGTATTCCTGCTGCTTTTCTTTGGTTTCTTTGGTTTTCTGGGCACAAAAATGGGCATCGACAATATGCTCAACACCATTATGAACACTGCCTGGGACCTGTTGATGAACACGGTCTTTTATATTATGGGCATTACCGTGCTCACTGGGGCATTGGGGCGCCTGATGATTGAGTTTGGCGTAGTGCGCCTCATCGAAAAAGTCCTCTCGCCCCTTATGCGCCCATTGTTCAACCTCCCTGGCGTGGCCTCACTGGCCGGCCTGATGACATTCTTCTCAGACAATCCGGCCATTATCGGCCTTTCGAACGATAAAAGCTTCAGCAAATATTTCCTGAAAAGGGAATTGATTTCGTTGACCAATTTTGGTACTGCTTTTGGTATGGGACTGATCGTGCTTACCTATATGTCGGGTTTTGGTTATTTCAAGGCGGCCATGGTTGGTCTTTTTGGCGCTGTTGTGGGCGCTGTGGTTTCCACCCGCATTATGCAAAAGCTCATCAGCAAAGATTTCCCCGAAGAAGCCCACCTAAAACGCAAAGAAGCCAAAAAAAACCTGGAAGAAAATATTTCCTTTAAATCCGAAGGTGGAACCTTTCTCCGTTTTCTGAATTCCATACTCGATGGCGGAAAATCGGGTGTTGATCTGGGTTTGAGCATTATTCCCGGCGTACTGATCATCAGTACCATCATCATGATCCTTACATTTGGCCCAAAAGATGCCAGTGTTGGATATCAGGGCCTGGCCTACGAAGGCGTACCCCTACTCCCCTATCTTGCCGGAAAAATCGACTGGCTGTTCTATGGACTGTTCGGTTTTGAAAATGCAGAGCTTATCGCATTCCCCATCACATCACTGGGTGCGGTTGGAGCGTCACTTTCGTTGGTGAAGGCTTTTGTGGATGAAAACATCATCAATGGAAACGCCATTGCGGTTTTCACGGCCATGGGCATGTGCTGGAGCGGATACCTGAGCACGCATACCGCGATGCTGGATACACTTGGATACCGCAAACTGACCAGCAAAGCACTGCTGTCGCACACCATTGGCGGAATCGTTGCCGGAATTGTGGCACATTATGCTTTCGTTTTGATTAGTATGTTCGTAAACCTCGGATAACCAAACTTCCTCATCTAAAAATGACCACTGTTCAAAAACTACAGGTACTGGGATTATTAGCAGTCCTCTGCCTCCGGGCGATAGAATCACATGCCGAAGCATCCGATCTTACCATTCCGGTAAAGCTCAATAAAATGGAAAAAGACAGCCTGCAAAAAAATCCGGCGGCTTTCCACCTGAGCACCACACTTACTTCCAAACACATTTGGCGCGCCATGCCTGCCGGGGATGCTCCTTGTATCGAACCTTTGGTAACATTTTCCAGCGGCGGACTGGCGGTAAGTGCCTGGGCATCATGGGCCATTGACAACAGCTATAAAGAACTGGATTTATTCGCTACATATACCTGGAAGAATTTTCAAATAGGCATTTTCGATTATTATTGCCCATCGGATGCCGCTGCTTCCAATGAGTTTTTTGATTTCGACAAACCTTCAACACGCCATTTGTTTGAAGCACAGGCAAGTTGGTTGGGAACCGAAAAGCTTCCCCTTTCCGTAATGGCCGGATGCTTTATCGGCGGTTTCGATATGGACGAAAAACAAAACCAGCTTTACTCCACTTATCTTGAAATGAATTACCCGCTGCTTCGCGGAAAGCACAACATACTGCTTACACTTGGCGGTACTCCTGCCAAAAGCATGTACGCGTCCCATGCCGCCATATTTAACTATGGAATTACATACAGTTCCAGCATCGGCATCACGAAAAAATGGAGCATTCCATACAATGGCCATTTGGTGTATAACAGCATAGATAAGAAATTCTATTTTTCATTGTCCATCAGCTTGCAATAGGTTTTTGAAATAAGCTATTCTAATTTTATTCAGATGAATTGCCCATCTCCTGAAAAAACGTACTTTTGGGGATATGAGTATTGTTTGCTATTATTCATTGAAAGGCAATTCCAGGTTTTTGGCCGAAAAGCTTTCCGAACGGCTTACTGCTCCGCTATTTCCACTTATTGACCTCAAAAAACGTCATGGCTTGTTTGGCTTTTTCCGCAACGAATGGGATGCACTGAACAAGAATGACACCGACATCCGGCATGAAGAGATTCCATATAACCTGGTTACAAAACTCATCTTGATCGGCCCTGTGTGGATGAAAGGCCTGAGCCCTGCCATACGCACATTCCTCAAAGAAATCCCGGAAAATATCGAAGTAAGCCTCATCACAACAGCAAGCAATGACAAAGGAATAAAATACGCAAAGGAAGCTGCCCGATACCATGCAAAGACAAACCTGATTGCTGCTTTTCAGCGCTCTGGGCTTTATAAGGACGATCTTATGCAAGAGATCAACAAAATCATTAAGGAGCATCAAATTTGAGATGAAATATTTTCACGCCCGTCATAAAGCAGAGCATTTTTATTTATAAATTTGCCTTGGGTCAAATATTTATCCGAAGCCGATTCCAAACGACAAGATATATATTTTCAGCACTTTTTATTATTGCCACATCATTAAAACCAAACAAAAATGTACCTGCAATGGGAAAACCTGAAACTGATTTCCACCTCAGCCAATGACCCTGAGCTGGAAAGGCTTATAGCGGATTATTCCGACATCAGTCCGCTCAGCGAAACACGCTTATACCCGAAAAAAATGCCCAACGAGCAGATTTTCCGGATTGAAGAAGAAAATATGCTCATTGGCGAAATCAGCCTGAGAAACATAAAATGGTATAACCGCAAAGCCATGGTTTCCATATTTATTGCTGAGAGTTTTCAGGGGCAGGGCTATGGGAAAAAGGCACTCACTTCTGTTTTAAGATATGCGTTTCAAAGCATGAACCTGATGCGCATCGAAGCAGAAATTGTAGCCTTTAACCCCGTTTCCGAAAAACTTTTTGTTTCCTGTGGCTTTAAAAAAGAGGGCACCTTGCGCCAGGCAAAATACTTTGAAGGGAAATATTACGACATTTTTTGCTATGGCCTGCTCAAAGATGAATATAGGCCTCCTCAACCGAAAAAGTTTAAGGAAGAGGACGGCTTCAGCGATTTCAGGTAAACTGTGCCCTTGAAATTTCCGAATCGCCGGCTCATTGCAAAAGCAATCTGCATAAAAGGATTATTTTTGCAAAAAACATCTATGAAGAAAAGCATTTTCATCCACATAGCCCTGTTGGTTTATATTACGCTTTCCTGCTCAGCGCAGGAAACTCCAACAGACCAAAAACTGCCGGCATGTTATCAAACCGAGGAATATTTTCCTTTACTGGAAGGCAAAAGGATTGGCCTTATTGCTAACCAAAGCAGTATAATCAACGGCAAACACCTGCTCGACAGCCTTTTAAATGCCGGGCTCAAAGTGCAGGCAGTTTTTACGCCTGAGCATGGTTTCCGGGGCAATGCCGATGCCGGAGAAAAGGTAAACAGATCAAAAGACAGCAAAACCGGCACGGAAATCCGCTCGCTTTACGGCAAAACACGCAAACCCAGTCCTGAAATGCTCAACGACATAGATGTGCTGCTTTTTGATATACAAGATGTTGGCGTACGCTTTTACACATACATCAGCACCATGCACTTGGCGATGGAAGCTGCTGCCGAAAACAACATTCCGTTTATTGTGCTCGACCGTCCCAATCCCAACGGACAATATTTTGATGGACCCGTACTGGACACAGCCTTCCGTTCTTTTGTGGGCATGCACCCCATTCCTGTTGTTCATGGCCTTACAGTGGGCGAGCTGGCGCTGATGATCAATGGTGAAAGATGGCTGAAAAACGACTCAAAATCAGAGCTTACAGTCATTCCCATGCCAAACTACAAACACAGCATGGAGTATCCATTACCGGTCAAGCCCAGCCCAAACCTACCCAACCACCTGAGTATCAAGCTTTATCCTTCACTATGTTTTTTTGAAGCTACAGATATCAGCATCGGACGAGGAACATACTTTCCTTTTCAGGTAATTGGTTACCCGGATCAACGTTTTGGAGAGTTTAGTTTTGTTCCAAAAAGCATTGAAGGCATGTCCAAAAATCCCCGCCATGAAAACAAAATATGTTACGGCACCGACCTACGGCTCACTGAAATACAGGATGTTATTTTCGACCTTTCGTTCCTGAGCGATGCCATAAAAAAACTCAGGGAAATCAATCCGGAAGCTGATTTTATCAAGCGGAAACGGTGGTTTGATTTACTGGCAGGCAATGATATACTTGCCAAACAAATCCTGAATGGAGAAAGCATGGAGGACATCCGCAAAAGCTGGAACGCTGATTTGGAAGCATACGGCCAGCTGCGAAAAAACTATTTACTCTATCCCGAAAATTAAATTTATGAGCCCACTACTGGTTTTTGGCGTTATTGCCTCATACTTCCTGATCCTGATCATCATCTCGCATTTTACATCAAAAAACAGGAGCAACAGCACGTTTTTTACAGGGAACAGGCAATCACCCTGGTTTGTTGTGGCTTTTGGAATGATTGGTGCATCCCTCTCGGGAGTTACCTTTATCAGCATTCCCGGCGAAGTTGGAAACAGCGGCTTCAGTTATTTCCAGCTCGTTTTAGGCTATCTTCTTGGTTATGCAGCCATTGCCGGCATCCTGCTTCCGCTTTATTACAAAAACAACCTCATTTCCATTTACAGCTGGCTAGATAAACGCTTTGGAAAAAAATCCTATAAAACCGGAGCAGCTTTTTTCCTGATCAGCCAGATGATCGGAGCTTCTTTCCGGCTTTTTCTGGTTGCCAATGTTTTGCAAATTGCCTTTTTTAATGCTTTCGGAATTCCTTTTGAAATCACGGTACTTATTACCATTGCTTTGATATATGTGTACACATTCCGCGCAGGCATTAAAACGATTGTCTGGACAGATACGCTACAAACTTTATTCATGCTTCTGGCGGTGATTGTGAGCATGTTCATTATCACCAAAGACCTGGACATGGATTTTTCACAAATGGTCTCTGACATACGCGAAAGCGAATTTTCAAATACTTTTAACTGGGACTGGCGCGCGAAAGGCAATTTTTTCAAACAATTCTTTTCCGGAGCATTTATTGCCATTGTGATGACGGGCCTGGATCAGAATATGATGCAGAAAAACCTAACCTGCCGCAGCCTGAAAGATTCGCAGAAAAACATGATCAGCATGAGCCTGACACTAATTCCGGTGAATTTGCTTTTTCTGTCGCTCGGTTCACTGCTTTATATTTACATTCAGCAAAATGCAATGGTTTTTACTCCGGAAGACGGTTTCTGGTTTGATCCTGCCAAAGGCGCATACAGTCATACAGATGCTCTTTTCCCGATTTTGGCCATCAAACACTTCAGCACCTTTGCCGGCATTGTGTTTTTGCTCGGTATCATCGCGGCAGCATTTTCCAGTGCAGATTCAGCCCTTACAGCTTTAACCACTTCCTTTTGCATTGATTTTCTGGATATCAGCAAGCAGCCAAGAGAAAAACAAAAAAATATAAGGCTGGGTATCCACATCATGATGTCCACCATAATGTTTGCTGTTATTGTTGGCTTTAAGATCATCAATAACGACAGTGTAATTAATGAAGTTTTCCGCGCAGCAGGCTACACTTACGGGCCATTACTGGGACTTTATTCATTTGGTTTGTTTACAAAAAGAAAAAGCATGGACAAAGCTGTTCCCTTTATTGCCTTGGCATCCCCAATAATCAGCTATGTCATCAGCCTGAACTCTGAAAGCTGGTTTAACGGATATAAATTTGGTTTTGAACTACTTATAATAAACGGCCTAATAACTTTTCTGGGATTATTCCTCTTTTCGTTTCAAAAAAAGCATATCAAGCCTTAAAAGTACTGGAATTTTCAAACAATTTTCATTAATATTGCAAGAATAAAACAGATATTATGAGCGCAGTATTGGTCATTGAAGACGTTGAAGATAATTACTTTCTCATCAGTAAAATAATAGGCAAATATCCGGTTGAGCTTTTTTGGGCACATGACGGAGCTGAAGCGATGGAATTATTTGAAAAGCATCAGGCCGACCTTAAGCTAATCCTGCTTGATATCCGTTTGCCCGATATAAGCGGATTGGAAATTGCAAAAAAAATCAGGGAAACCAACAATACCGTTCCTATTGTTGCTCAAACGGCCTTTGCCATGTCGGGTGACAAACAAAAAGCTTTAGACAGCGGATGTTCGGATTATATCAGTAAACCCATTGACATTCTGGCATTCAAAAAAATCCTTAATCGCTACCTGAGCGAATAATTTAACACAACACATTCCATTTCATGTTTTTTTTTGGAAATACGAAAAATTATTCGTATCTTTTGAGCTGTTTGCAATCCGCATAACAATGATCCAAATAATTTTAAAATTAATAACATGAAAAGCATCAACCCCGCAACGGAAGAAATAATTCAGGAATACACCAAACACAAACCGGAGGAGGTTCAGCAGATAATTAAAAATACACAGGCTGACTGGTTACTGTGGAAAGAAAAGCCCATTGAAAAAAGAGCCAACCTGCTCCGGGAAGTTGCCAAGCAATTGCGTGAAGAAAAAGAAAAACTGGCAAAAATTATATGCCTGGAAATGGGCAAAATCCTCCCTGAGGCGTTTGCAGAAGTAGAAAAATCGGCAACAGTTTGTGAATATTACGCCAATCATGCCAAAGAGATGCTCAAAGATGAATTTATCGAATCTGATGCATTTAAAAGCATGATAACCTACGAACCTTTAGGCATTGTGTTGGGGGTGATGCCCTGGAATTTTCCATTCTGGCAAGTTTACCGCTTTGCTGCCCCGGCAATCATGGCGGGAAACGCAGCTTTACTCAAGCATTCATCAAATGTTCAGGGCTGCGCCCAATGGATCGAATATACATTTACCAAAGCCGGCTTGCCCAAGAATCTTTTTCGCAACTTAATCATCTCCTCTGATGGGGTGGAAGCCGTAATCAACAACAAAAATGTAAAAGCTGTGAGCCTCACAGGCAGCGAATCTGCCGGAAGCGCCGTTGCTGCACAAGCAGGTAAAGCACTCAAAAAATCTGTTTTAGAGCTTGGCGGGGCAGATCCTTTCATCGTTTGTTGCGACGCCGACCTCAAGAAAGCTGCCGACACAGCCATAATTGCGCGCATGATCAATAACGGACAAAGCTGTATTGCGGCCAAACGGTTTATTGTTTTGGAAAGCGTGCATGATGAGTTCGTAGCATTAATCAAAAACAGGCTAGAGAAAATGAAAATCGGAAATCCGACAGAAGAAGGAACGGATATTGGCCCGCTGGCACGCAAAGACCTGCGCGATGAATTGCACCAACAAGTTTTAAAATCTGTGGATGCCGGAGCTAAATTGATTTTTGGAGGCACAATCCCAGAACGCAGCGGTTATTATTTTATGCCTGCGCTTCTAACAGATGTGAAGCCCGGCATGCCTGTTTTTGATGAAGAAACTTTTGGCCCGGTGATGCCCATTATCAAAGCAAAAGATATGGATGAAGCCATAAAATTGGCGAATCTCTCCGAATTTGGCCTTGGAGCCAGCATTTGGAGTAACGATATCACGAAAGCCGAAAAAATGGCAGGCCGCATTGAAAGCGGTAGTGTATTTATAAACGGAATGACGAAATCTGATCCTCGTCTGCCTTTTGGTGGCATAAAAAAATCCGGTTTCGGACGGGAACTATCCTATCTGGGAATCAGGGAATTTGTAAATATCAAAACCATTTGGATTGGATTGGTTGCTCCTTGTGGGCAAGGCTGTTAAAATAGCGAAAGGGGTTTCAAAATTGAGATCCCTTTTTTTCTTGTCGCCGGAGTTTTCTGAAAAGCTTAATTTTGGCGATTTAATTTGAAATACTTATGAATATAGATATCTTAAGCCTTTTCCCGGAGATGTTTGAGGGGCCGTTCAACCATTCCATCATCAAACGGGCAAAAGCCAAAGAACTTGTCGATATCAGGCTACACAATATCAGGGATTTTGCCACAAACAAGCACAAACAGGCCGATGACTATCCTTATGGCGGCGGTGCCGGTATGGTGATGATGCCGCAACCTGTAGCTGATAATATAGAATTCCTCACTAAAGATCAGGAATACGACGAGATCATTTTCACCACACCCGATGGCGAGCCCTTTAATCAAAACATTGCCAATCATTTAAGCACGAAAAAAAACCTGATGATCATTTGTGGTCATTACAAAGGCCTTGATGAACGCATTCGGGAAAAGTACATTACACGCGAAATATCGATTGGAGATTATGTATTGTCGGGCGGAGAGCTTGCCGCAGCTGTAATCACCGATAGCCTGGTACGCTTATTGCCCGGCGTTTTGGGCGATGAAACTTCTGCTTTGAGCGATTCCTTTCAGGACGGGCTGCTAAGTGCCCCGGTTTATACGCGCCCCTATGATTTTCGCGGGATGAAAGCACCTGACATCCTGTTGTCCGGTAATGAAAAAAAAATAATTGAATGGAAATACCAGCAATCGGTGGAGCGCACAAAAAAAAGGCGACCGGACCTGCTGCAGGAAGAAAGCGGTGAAGAATAGAAGAATTTAAGGCAAGCAAATTAAATTAAATCGAACAAAAGTACGACTACGCTTGTATTTTTAGTACTTTTGCTAATTGATTTAATACAATCTGAACGATGTATGGACAATTTGGATGAACTCATTTCCAGCATTGAAGGTCGGTTAAGGAAATTAATTGACCACAATGAGAAACTGGAGATTGAAAAAGAAGGGCTTATAGCCCGCAACAAAGAGTTAAGCCAGGGCCTGCAAGAGCAGAATGAAGAAATCAAGGAACTTAAAAAGAATTTTAATTTAACAACGTATTCAGAATCAATTAAAAACAGCAAAGGAAACGCTGAAGCTAAAAAATACATAACCGAACTGGTGCGGGAAATAGACAAGTGCATCACAGTTTTAAAGCAGACGTAATAAGGGAAAATAAGTTTTATGCCGATATTAAAGATAAGTGTAACCATAGCCGACCGCCCATACAGGCTTAACGTTGAAAGCGAGGAGGAAGAAGCTCTTTTCCGGGAAGCAGCCCGGCTTATTGAGGAGCAATCCAAGAAGTACGCGTCAAGTTTTGCCTTTCGCGATAAGCAAGACTTACTGGCGATGGTTGCATTGCAATATACAACAGAAGCGCTCAATCACAAGCAGGAATTGCATGATACACGGGCAGGCTTCGCACAAAAACTCAGTTCCTTAGACAATATGCTGAAGAACAACTGATGCCATTGGCTACGTTCTTGCACATAAAATGATATTACCCGCATTGGTCCACCAGTTTGGAAACTCAACAGTAAACTATCCAGCAGAGTAAACTTGGATAGCCAAAAACAGGCCTCAATCCCTTTGGGATCTTCCTTGGAAGCAGTGGACGTTTGCGGTTGTCCGGAACTCTAAACCTGTCAGTTATGGGGTTACCATAACTCATGGGCCTCCTGCGGGTATCTTTTATGCTTCAGGCTTTCCTATTAAATTTAATAGCTTATGGACATTATAATTTCAATAGCAGCCGGGCTGGCCGGACTGATCCTGGGCGCGATTGGTGTTGCACAATACTTCAAAAAATCTGCAGCATCAAAAAGCAACAAGATCATAAAAGAAGCTGAAGAAAAAGCCGAAGTAATCAAAAAAGACAAAATCCTTCAGGCAAAAGAAAAATTCCTTCAGTTAAAAGAAGAACATGAAAAGCTGGTCAATAACCGAAATAGCCAGGTTCAGAAAAACGAAAACAGGCTAAAACAAAAAGAACAAAGCTTAAACAGCAAATTTGAAGACCTGAAAAACAAACAAAGGGAAGTCAACAACCTTAAAAATGAATTAACTGCCAAAGAAGAAGCGCTGACACGCAAGGAAAAAGAGGTTGAAAATGCGCATCGCGAACATGTGAAAAGACTGGAAACAATCAGTGGGCTTTCTGCAGAAGAAGCCAAGGAACAACTGGTTGAAAGCCTGAAAAATGAAGCTAGGGCCGAGGCGAGCAACTTAGCTCAGGAAATCATTGAAGAAGCCCGACTCTCCGCAAACAGCGAAGCCAAGAAAATTGTTGTCGAAACCATCCAACGTACAGCTGCCGAGCACGCCATTGAAAACACTGTTTCGGTATTCAATATCGAGAGCGACGAAATCAAAGGCCGAATTATTGGACGTGAAGGCCGCAATATCAGAGCTTTGGAAGCGCTTACTGGCGTTGAAATCATTATTGATGACAGTCCGGAAGCGATTATCCTGAGTTCTTTTGATCCCATCCGCCGCGAGGTTGCTCGCCTTTCGCTGCACAAACTTGTTACCGATGGCCGCATCCACCCGGCACGCATTGAAGAGGTTGTTGCGAAAACCAAAAAACAGCTGGATCAGGAAATTATTGAAACAGGGAAACGTGCCACTATGGATCTTGGAATCCATGGCATGCACCTGGAGCTGATCAAACTGGTTGGAAGAATGAAATACCGTTCATCTTATGGACAAAACCTGCTGCACCACTCCAAAGAGGTAGCACGTTTATGCGCTACAATGGCTTCGGAAATCGGGCTGAACCCCAAAAAGGCCAAACGCGCCGGACTGCTGCATGATATTGGAAAAGTAGCAGAAAACGAAACCGATCTTCCGCACGCTATACTCGGCATGAAACTGGCTGAAAAATTCAAAGAAAAGCCGGATGTATGCAATGCTATTGGTTCACACCACGATGAAGTGGAAATGGAAACACTTTTTGCTCCTCTGGTTCAGGTTTGCGATGCCATTAGCGGTGCAAGACCGGGAGCACGCCGCGAAGTAGTTGAAGCCTATATACAGCGCCTCAACAAACTGGAAGAGCTCGCCCTGGACTATCCGGGCGTTGTTAAAACATATGCCATCCAGGCAGGACGTGAACTACGTGTTATCGTTGGCGCCGATAAAGTTACCGATGATGATATCAATAAGCTTTCTTACGATCTCAGCAAAAAAATCCAGGAAGAAATGACCTATCCCGGACAAATCAAAATTACTGTGATTCGTGAAACAAGAGCCGTAAGCTACGCCAAGTAGTTTCTAAGCTTTTAAAGCAAAAGAGGCTGTCCACAAAAAGGCAGCCTTTTTTTGTGCACGCATTTATAGACAACAAAACCTTCGGCATGATGAGAATCTTTATCTTTGAGCAATAGCACAAAATATTGTAACCGACATAAGAATGCTGCTCGAAAATTAATGTAAATGATTCATTTTCATGAGTGCACTTCGACAAACACCATAACTTATGATATTAAAAATCCTAAACAATACGATTAAAATACCCTCCCTGTATCTTTTTCTACGAAAGAGTTATAAAAAGCAGAAACTATTCATGGGAAAAACCATTCTGCTTGATATAGTGGATGTTGAGCTAAAGAAAGACCAAAGTCTAACGAAAAAAGACTTCCAAAAAATCAGGCAATATTATGGATTGTCCGTAGCAATAATCGGCGAGATATTCTGCCTTCTGAGAGGAACAAAAATGACCCTTTCGGAAAGAAAGACCCTAACATATTTAGGCGGCTTAACAGGATTATTTGATGACTTTTTTGATGAAAAAGACATGCCGGAAAAGCACATTAATGAGCTTATTAATAATCCTGCTATTGAAATATGTAAAAATGCCCATGAAAAATTATTCGCCCAATTTTACTTAAAAGCCCTTGAACAAGAAGGTGGCGAACAAATCAAGAGCAGCTTCAAGGCCGTTTATAATGCCCAGATTTTAAGCAAACAACAAACAAATGCAAAGCTGTCTTCCAATAATATTTTGCATATCACCAGACAAAAGGGAGGCGTTTCGATACTTTTCTATCGATCGGCATTAAATGGCAAGCCCACCGAAATAGAAAACGAGCTTTTAATGAAAATTGGTTTGTTAGGCCAACTGGAGAATGATATTTTTGACATTTATAAAGATTATCAGGCAAAGATATCCACCCTGGCAACAAGAACGAAGTCGATGAAAAGCCTCCGGGCTCATTATAATTCAATTTTAAATGAAGTCTATAAATTAATTGAGCAATCAGATTATCCACAAAAGAATAAAATGAAATTTGCAAGGTTTATTGCAATAATTGCAAGTAGGGGTTTGGTTTGTTTGGATCAATTGGCAAAACTAGAAAACGACAACATATTTAAATTACCGGAATACTCGAGGGAAGAGTTAATTTGTGATATGGGAACCCTTAAAAACACATTTAAATGGCTCGCATATTATTTAAAATGGGACAATGGCAAAAAAGCTTAAAACTCCAAAACCCACGCAGAACGAAACTCGGCAGGGATTGATGTTTTTGCCTCTTTTGCTTCCTCTTCCGATTTAAAAGACTGAAGCGCAATCCGGAAACGGCGGTCGGCACTGATGATAGCAACTTCCTTGAAGCCTTTGGTTTTGTAATCATTTGCTTTTTCCATCGCCTGGATTTCATTATCAAAACTCCCGTAGATTAAATAAAACTGAGAAGTTGGGTTCACAATTACCGGTACTAAATCGCTTTTTTCAGCTAATATTTTCGTTTCTTCGCCCTTTTTCTTTTTAAAAATCATACGATCAGAATTACACACACGGATGCCATCATAAGTATCGTCTGCATCGCCAAACCAGGCCACGGCATAGCCACGGTAAATCGCTACCCCTATCGCCTTCCACTCATAACGGTTCCATTTACCGGTATTGACCATAACAGAGGCCGAAGAGGAACTCATTTTCCACATTTCGAAGATATTTTCCGGCAAAGCATCATTATTCTCATAATAAGCAATTTCCATTGCCTTTCCTTTGTAGTTGGCCAGTTCCAAAGGTTTTTTCCAGGCACTGTTTTTCCTGCTTTGCTCTTCCGGATAGCAAATAGGTTTCCATGTGCCATTATCCGACCAGCTATGCAAATTGCAATCGCCTTCATCAGGATGATTCAGATAAAGATCGCGAACGTGCAAATAAGCAACATAGCTCAACGACTTGCTCAACGGAAGTGGATCCAGGGCAAATTTCAAACGATAAGTGTTTATTTGCTCCCAGAGGGCCAGTTCATCTTCGCTGACGCAGAAGCTCCCGGGCTGCTGTGCTGTGGAGGCAAGGTGCAAAGACAATATTAATGTGAACAGAATTATATTTTTCATAATAAACTAATCTCTATTTGGGATACAAGCTATAACGCAATTCATTTGCCGCATCCGGTATGCGGGCATAAAACCCCTGATTTTCCCGAAGCCATTCCGATTTTATAACCAACTCATTCCAACCTTTTCCCAAAGGCAGTGGTATTGCGTTTTTATCAGCCTCGGCATATGTTAAATCACTGTTTCTGAATAATTCCTGATCGTTTAAAAAAACCTTATGTCCTGTGCCGCAACCAATAAGGAGCGTTTTCTCCATTTTCTCAGGCGCATACACGAAAATGCGTGCATAGAAAATGCCGTAATTATATTGGGTTTCATCCGGATGTTTGAGCAAACCCTCATCATCAGGAAAAACACGCCTCAAACTGTATGCTTCTTCGGAAACGCTTCCATTTTCATGATATACTATTTCCTCAGGATAAAACAAACTGTCCAGCCCCAAACGCAGGTGATCGGAAAAACGTTTGGCCGGAAAAACCTGAGAGAGTGACCAATTTGGGATGAACTTTCTGACCGGACTGACTTTTATAGCATCGATCCCTGCATAAAACTCAGCAGAATAAGGGTTTTTTCCCATAATACGAAAATCCATTTGCAAACGGCCATCCCGCACGGGTACATTCTCAAAGTGCATAACGGGGGCATGGCCATAAACCGGTGCATATGCATCGAGATACTGGCTTTGTGGCTTGCCGGCAGGACTCACATAAATATTGCCCATATATGGCCCTGTATTCATATAAACATCCGCATTATAGGCATTTTCAGCCAGATGAGGAATAGCAAGCGAAAAACGGCTTAGATTGCGTGATGCGATTAGTAGCATGGCATCATTGCCCCAATCCGGAGCGCAGTCCGTCATATTCTTTGTAGATACTTCTATATTATCGCGTGATTCGAAAATAAGTTTTTCGGCTTCGTGCGCATCGTACGGAACATAAGCTTTTGGGTATTTCCGCATGGAAGCCCGTTCTATTTCAGAGAGATGCACATCACGACCGGACTGATACCAAAATACTGTTGAGGAGATATCAAGCACTTCCTGGTTATCATGCCCATGCTCAATTGTAAACAAAAGACTTTTATTAAAAAACACAGGAGCACCTGCAAAAAAACGCCACGCAGAAAAAGTATTCGCATCATCAACGCTTACACCTGAAAAATCAGTCTTTGATTGTACATCAAATAAATCTTCAATGCCCGTACCATGTGCCGCAGGAATACGTGCAGCATCAATCCAAATCCGTTCGTCTGAGGCAATGAAAGCCGGTTTTATATTATATCCGTGCACAGTAAGGTTTAACCCTGCCATAAATCCCGAGCCTTTTGTTGCCAGTACTACATAGTCTGTATCGTTTTCCGTTTGGTGATCCCTATTCCACGCTGCATAAAAACGAGGACAATCGGGGCGAATCGAATCCCGGAAGGTATAATAATCGATTTTATAGTACAGTTCAGGCAGTTCTTCTGAGGATTGGTTAATAAGTTCAATCCTGGCGCCTTTTACAAAAGGCATTGGAAAATGTGACAGAAACTCTGTACCGTTTGAAAATGTATAAAATGTGGATACTGCATCCCGGTTTTGTCCCAGGGAGAAAAAATCAGCAAGCGGCACAGAAACAGCAGGTTCTTTGGCATTGTCCCAAAACATGCGCAGTAAAATGCCTCGCAGCAGATCACTGTTGGTTTCATCGATCCTGATCCATACACGTTTAATCAGTCCCTGCCCTTTTTTATCCATTAAAACAGCTGTTTTTCCTTCTTTCAGGTTTATCCTGTCGATATTTCCTCCGGTTGTATCATAACTGGAAACCATATGGTATTCCGGCGCTGTTTCCTGATAAATACCCCTTGGATCCAACAATTTTTCTGATGCAATATAAACTGTTTCATTATGGTTGCAAGAAATAATTATCCAGAGAAAAATAAATCCAAAAAATACATTTATACGCATAAAGATCAACATTAAAATCTCCAAAGATGTGCAATTAATTCCAGCATCATTGCAGCTGTACCGGGCCTGATGATGGCCGAACTTCATAGAAAGCGGCTTCAAGACCGGTTTTATTTTTATAGGAAACTGCAAGTTTTTCCTTAAAATCATCCAACTTGTTACGTTCTATCAGATTAATGGTACAGCCTCCAAATCCAGCGCCGGTCATTCTGGCACCAATAACACCTTTAATTTCCAAGGCATCATCAACCAGGGCATCCAGTTCCATACCGGTAACTTCATAATCATTGCGCAAGGATTGATGAGATTCTTTCATCAGGTTTCCAAAATCAAGGATATTCTTATTGTTCAGCGCCTTCACTGCAGCAAAAACCCGTTCATTTTCTGAAATTACATGTCGCGCCCTACTGCGCACCGTATCATCCTTTATATGATGTGAGAGTTTATCAAATTCTTCGATACCCAGATGGCTCAAACTCGTTTTGTTCTCATACAAAGGCATGGATTCCAGGGCGGTCTTACATTCCATAACGCGTTCATTGTATTTACTGTCGCTCAGTTTCCTTTCTTTTCTTGTATCGGCAACAACAAAAACATAATCATCAGTATGTAATGGGACATAAGCATAGTTGAGTGTGCCGCAATTAAGGAACAGTGCATGTCCCTGCTTACCCAAAGCAATGGCAAACATATCCATAATCCCGCAATTAAGCCCTATGAAATCATTTTCACATTCGCGTGCTATTTTTGTGAGCTCTACTTTGGAAATATCCAAGTCAAAGAGTATTTTCAGGGCATAGGCAGTAACAATTTCAATTGAAGCAGAGGAAGATAAACCCGCGCCATGCGGCAGGTCACCGTAAAAAAGAAAATCCATGCCTGGGAATTTGTGGCCACGCTTATTCAAGACATCAATAATCCCAGCGGGATAACGCACCCAATCCTTGGCCTCTTTGGATAAATCTGCATTAAGCAGTATTTCTGCTGTTTGATCCATGTTAAGGGATGCGAAACGGTACATATTATCTGTGTTGGGACGAACAAGCAAATACGTTCCAAGATGAATAGCCATGGGCAGTACATACCCCTGATTATAATCTGTATGTTCGCCGATCAGGTTTACACGTCCGGGAGCAAAAAACATTGAAGGGACAGGTCCCCGGCCATATTTTTTGTCAAAAGCTTCAATTAAATTTTGCATATTTTTCATTGTTGAAATATAAATAGCGAAAATACTTAATAAAGCTGATTAAATAAAATCAGTTTCATTCAATTTTTTGTGGATAATCAAAATTGAAATAGATTCCAAGCTTAAGATTCTCCAATATTTGATAGGAAACCGATACTGTATTTCAATGGATAAATCTTTTATAGGGTTTACCAAAAATCCCAGCAGAACCATAAATTTAAGCTTTAACAGAATTGTCTGGCTTACCATTCCGATCCAAGAAAGACTCAAAATACGATAACAGCTTACTAATCTCCTCAATGTCAAAAGTTTCAGCAGCAATTTTTATATTTTCAGCCAATACTTTCAATTCGGGATTATCATTGATTACAGCCATATCTTTCATTTTTTGGGCAAGCAATTTAATATCGTCCATCATATTGGATTGAACTGCTTTCTCATAGAAAGGTTTTAAACCAATAATTTGGGATGGATCAAGTGGGACTGAGGAAGATTTTTGATCAGAAGCCTTTGTTTTAATGCTTAATTCAGAAAAATCGAGATAGTCACAAAGCAGGTTGCTGAGCACTTCAAAGGAGACTGGCTTGCGTATGATCTGTGCAGCACCGAAGCTCATCATTTTTTCTTCATCACTGCTTGATGCTGTTACTGCAATTATGGGTACATTTTTGAGCTTGGGATGTACTTTCAGCATTTCCATTGCACCAAAACCATCTAAAACGGGCATTCGGATATCCAACAAAACAAGATCCGGTTTATGAACTATAGCAAGCTCGTAACATTTTTGTCCATCTTCAGCAAGGATTGCCTGAATGTTCAGTTCTTCCAGCATATTTTTAAGCAAATCCCGGTTGAGTTGCACATCATCGGCAACGAGGACACGGGCATTTTTAAAATCCAGAAGTTTATCAGAAGCCTGAAAGCTTTGGTTATAATCTATTTCGGGAGCGATTTCAATATTTTTCAAGTGTACGGTAAAACGGCTGCCTTTACCTGGTTCACTTTGAATTTCCAGCTTTCCGTCCATCATTTCAACCAGCCTGCGAGAGATGGAAAGGCCAAGGCCTGTACCTCCAAACCGCCTGCTGTCCTGCCCGGAACGTTGTGTAAAAGGTTTAAAAATTTCTTCCTGTTGCTGCTTTGGGATACCAATACCGGTATCTTCAACGCTTATAAGAATATCAGCACGACTTCCTGAGATATTATGCGCCCTAGCTTCCAGCACGATTTGTCCTTTATCCGTGAATTTCACGGCATTTCCAAGCAGGTTAAAAAGCACCTGCCGCAAGCGAACCTCATCAAAAATCAGAGCCGATGGAATTTTCTCGTCAATTTTGAGTTTCAGTGCAACACCTTTTTCTTTTAATGGCAATTCGAATACGCGCGCAAGTTCCTTTATAAAAAGGCGAAACACACTGATATCAGGATTAATGGTGAAGCGGCCTGCTTCGATTTTCGACAGATCGAGAATATCATTGATCAGGGTCAACAAACTTTTACCGCTGGACTGGATCGCTTCAAGGAATGTTCGTAGTTTATTATCGCTAATGTGCCGGTCGAGCAATTCGGAAAAACCTAAAACAGAATTCATTGGCGTCCTTATTTCATGGCTCATATTTGCAAGGAACTCGCTTTTTGCCCGTTCCGATGCTTCTGCTGCTTCTTTGGCATTTTTGAGTTCATCGGCATATTTTTTCAACTCATCCTGAGCATGCTGTATTTCATTGTTTTTTTGGACCAACACACGGTTTGAACGTACTTTTACCCAATAGGCATAAACAATAAATACCATTACAAGGACCAGGATAATTATAGTAATACTAAGAATCCACCATTGTCTTTTTAAAGTAAGCTCCTGAATTTCCCTCTGTTTTAGGGCAAGTTCCAGTTCATTTTCCATCCGGGTGCTTTCATAACGAGCCTGCATGCGTGCGATATCCCTTTGGTTGCTTTCATTCAAAACACTGTCTTTGTATTGAATTGACTGCATATAATTATCCAGCGCCAATTTATAATTATTCTGGCGGCTGTTAATTATGGAAAGCATTTCATAAGCTTCATGCACTTGACTTTTTGCATCAATTTTTAAAGATAAATCCAAGCCTAACATTGTATTTTCCTGAGCTTTACCGAGATCATCCAGAGACAGGTAAACCCTTCCCAGGTTAAGATAATTATCGGCGGTATAACGCACATCATCAAGCAACAAATTGATTTCCAATGCTTCCTGAAAGAAAGACAAAGCATCTTCAGCCTTCCCTGTTTCGAGATAAATTAAACCAATATCATTAAGGCAAATCCCTATTCCCTTGTGGCTGTTGATTTCCCGGTTTTTTTTAAGGGAAAGCTGGTAATACTCAAGTGCTTTATCAAAATTTTCCCAAGATTTATAAACATTGCCAATATTGTTAAAATTAATGGCCTGCCCTAAAATATTGTCCTTGTTCCTTTCAATTTCCAATGCTTGTTGAAAACATTCAATAGCTTTCTGATAATCAGACATCAAGTAATAAATATTACCGATACTGTTTAAAGATATTGCAGTTCCTTTGTCTGCACCAATGCTATCAGCTATTTCCATGGCCCTCAGATGGCAATTCATTGCTTTTTGATAATCATCAATACGGCGATAGACCACACCTATATTATTGAGGACTCTCGAAACAAAAAGCGAATTACCTAAATATTTACCAATTTTCAGGGCGTAATTATGAAACAGGAGCGAAGGCTGATAGAAGGCGCGGTTTCTAAGCTGACGGCCCTTGTCATCAATATCCTGAGCAAGGTTATATAATTCATCATCGTTTTGGGTTTGATTTCGCGCCTGATCCAAAAAGGCTTCAGCATCTCTCGTTGCATTTACAGACATGCTGTCGCGGCTAAGCAGAAGAAAAGCATCATTAACCCGCTCAAAATAATTGCCCTCAGGATTACCGGACTTTCCGCTTTGGGCATCCGCATGTTTTATAATTATAAATAAAACAAACAACAGCACTAAAAGAACAGGCCGTATATTGTGGTTTTGAAAAAATGAAAAATCATGTTCCATCTTGCACGCTATAGTGAATCCACTAAATTACAATGATTTTATCATTTATACGAAAAAGTCAGAGGATTTATGGTCACAAATAAAAACAACAAGTAAATGCCGGCATCAAAAAGTATCTCCTTCAGTAAAACTAAAATCAGCTTAATCCTGTATTTGTCAAATCAATCAAGAGCGAATCATACTTTCAGCGAACAATACGGTTAGAAAAACATTCAAGCATGCCTAATAACCTCTCTCCCGTTCATCTTTAAGGATATTATAAATGCTGGACTTACCCACATCAAGTACTTCTGCAACGACCCGTACTTTATTATTATATTTTTTCAGGTAATATTTGATGATTTTCTTATGATATTCGCGCATTGTGGTTTCTTGCATCAGCAGATTATCCAGTTCATTTGTAGGGTTCATTGATATATCATTCTCGTCAATTACCGGATTATCAGCCATTACAGCGGCAAGCTCCATCATAGCTTTTAATTCGCGCACATTTCCGGGGAAGCTATACTTTTTAAGTTTCTGCTGCGCCTCTGTACTCAGGCGTTTATGTTCCATATTGTTTTTATCACAAAACTCATCAAGGAAGAACTTCGCAAGAATAAAGACATCATTTCCCCTTTGGCGCAATGGCGGAAGGCTGATGGGCAGCCCCATAATACGATAATAAAGGTCTTCGCGGAACCGTCCGGTTTTCACTTCTTCGAGCAGGTTTTTGTTAGTAGCGGTAACCAAGCGTGTATCCAATTTAATTGATTGATTTCCACCGACGCGGTTTAATTCGCCTTCCTGAAGCACACGCAAAAGTTTGGTTTGCATATTGAGGTTCATATCCCCGATTTCATCCAGGAAAAGTGTTCCCCCGCTTGCTTCTTCAAACTTACCGATGCGGCGTGAATTTGCATCTGTAAAAGCACCTTTTTCGTGTCCAAACATTTCACTTTCGATAAGCTCATGTGGCACGGCAGAAACATTGACGGCAACAAAAGGCCCCTTCCTTCTTTTGGAATTAAAATGAATCGCCTTTGCCACCATCTCCTTACCTGTGCCCGTTTCTCCTGTTATTGAAACACTTATGTCGGTCTTTACCGCTTTTGAGATTAATGAAAAAACTTTGTTAATGGATTCACTTTGGCCTTTGATGTACTTATCAAACTGGAATTTACGGTCAAGTTCATCTTCCAGTGCATCAATCCTGTGCATCAGGTCGCGGTTTTCTTTGATACGCGATATTGCCGCCCAAATACGTTCAAAGATATCTTGATCCTTTACCAAATAATCGTATGCCCCTGCTTTCAAAATATCGATGGCAACCTGTACCTCCCTCTGTCCTGACACTACAATTACCGGAACTTTTTTATTATGTTCTTTAAGCCACTGCAGGAACTGAAGCCCCGACATGCCGGGCAGATCATAATCCAGTGTTATAAGCGATGGGTTTTTATAAAGGTTGTCAATACACTCGCGTGCACTAAAAAATATTTCTACTTCATATTCAGGATTGAGTTCAAGATGATATTTCAGCGTTTTTGCAAAAACCTTATCATCCTCAACAACAAATACTTTCAAAGCTTCCATACCAGTGTTAGATCAGTTTTTTATTAGTGCATCAAACATACAAAAAATAAACAGATTCCACAAATCAAAAATTTCCAAAAAAAAGAAACAAGTAAAAAAAGCCATCCCAAAAGAATGAGATGGCTTTTAATGAGTTAGGACAGTCCGACCCGACCGCTACAGAAATACTCTATCAATATTTGGGCTTAAATCCATTTAACAAGTTTCATTTCCTGAGGATGCACAAGACCCGGATTTTTCGGGAATACCCTAAAAGTGAAGTCATAAACACCGGCACGGGAAATCGGGAACGAACAGGAATAAATACCTGTGCCATTGTCAGCTTTTTCTCCCTCAAGTTCTCGTTTATAGATAATTTTATTTACCACATCATTTTCTTTGCGGCCAAAAATAACCTCTACGCCAATATCTTCACAGTTCAGTCCATTCATATTGAGATGGACTTCGGACACAAACAAATCACCGAGTTTCAATGGCTCCTGAGTGTTTTGCGGGATGCATAATTCTTTAACGGAAATTCCGCTCCAACGCTTATAAACATTGCGTTTCCATGCAGCAAGCACTCTTGCTTTAGCATAATTGTCCTTCTGCATCGCGCTACTTGATGCAAAGAGCGTAGTATAATACTGATCAATATAATCATCAAGCTGCCGTTTCATTGTAAAGTGCGGAGCAATGTGGGCAATGGTATTTTTAATATGCGACACCCAGTTTTTGCTTATACTGCTCTTGTCTTTATCAAAATATGCCGGAATAATCTCCTCTTCGAAAGTATTGAATATCTGCTCGGCATCAAGTTCATTCTGCAGTTCCTGATCTTCATAAGTCCTTACTTCATCGATTGCCCAGCCGGCGTCTTTTCTGTAACCTTCTGCCCACCAGCCATCAAGCACGCTAAAATTGACCACACCGTTCATAACGGCTTTTTCGCCGGATGTTCCAGATGCTTCCAAAGGACGTGTAGGTGTGTTGAGCCAAACATCAACTCCCCGAACCAGATATTTACCCAGCTCAATGTCATAATTTTCCACAAAGAAAATTTTACCCATAAATTCGGGACGCTTGCTATAATCAATGATCATTTTAATTAGCGCCTGTCCGTTTTTATCGTGGGGGTGTGCTTTTCCGGCAAACACAAATTGAACCGGACGATCGGGATCATTCACGATTTTCGCCAAACGTTCAGGATTTGCAAACAACAGCCCTGCACGCTTATATGTAGCAAACCTCCGTGCAAAACCAATAATTAAAGCATTTTTGTTAAGCGATTCGGTATAGCGGAAAATATTCTGGGGTTTTTCCTGTCGGCGGCGCAAATCATTGGTCATACGATCTTTCAGGTATTCTACCAATTGTCCTTTCTGTTTCATACGTGTCTCCCAGATTACGGAATCATCAACATCAAGGATTTTCTTCCAATGTTCAGGATTTGACTGATCTTTCAGGAATTGCTCGCCGAAAGTCTTTTTATATAGTTTTTGCCAGCTTTTGGCAGTCCAGGTTGGGAAATGCACTCCATTGGTTACATGACCGATATGCACCTCATCGGCAAAATAGCCATCGTAAAGACGCGCAAACATTTCACGGCTTACCCTTCCGTGAATCTTACTAACGCCATTCACTTCCTGCGAAAGGTTTACAGCAAGAACACTCATTGAGAACAGTTCGTTTTTATCGTAAGGAGTAAAACGACCGAGGTTCATAAAGGCATCCCAACTGAGCCCCAAACGTTCTGCATAATGCGGTATGTAAGCCCTGAGCAGATCTTCAGGGAAAGCATCATGGCCAGCAGGAACGGGCGTATGCGTAGTAAAAAGCGTTGAAGCACGCACCACCTCTGTTGCCTGCATAAAATTAAGCGTGCGGTTTTGAACAAAATTACGCAAACGTTCCAAGCCAATAAAGGCAGCGTGGCCCTCATTACAATGATAAATATTTGGCCTTAAGTTAAGCAGGTTTATCATACGGATACCCCCAACACCAAGCAGAAGCTCCTGTTTGAGACGGTTTTCAAGGTCTCCACCATAAAGCTGATGTGTCACAAACCGATCGGCAGGGCTGTTTTCTTCGATATCGGTATCAAACAAATAAAGCGGAACCCGTCCCACGTTAGCAACCCATATTTTCGCATACATGACACGACCGGGCAATGCTATTTCCACCTTTGCCCAGCTGCCATCCTCTAAACGCACTGGCTCAACAGGAAGGTGGCTGAATTTCTGCGGTGTAAGCTCCGAAATCTGCTCTCCGTGCAGGCTCAGCCTTTGCTGGAAATAGCCATAGCGATACAACAGGCCGACTCCCACCATATTCAGGTTCAGGTCACTGGCTTCTTTTAAATGATCTCCGGCCAGCATTCCCAACCCACCTGAGAATATTTTAATAGTATCGTGCAAACCAAATTCCATACTGAAATAAGCAATCCTGCCCGGATCCTGATGGTTGGCTTCCGCCATATAAGTATCAAACTTTTTCACCACAGCATGCAATTTGGAAATAAACGCTTCGTTTTGGCTCAAATCATTCCATTCCTCTGTTGAAAGCGATTCAAGAAGAGATATTGGATTGAATTTATGTTCATTCCAACGTTTTTTATTGATCATTTCAAAAAGCTCAGCCGCTTCGGTATTCCAGGTCCACCAAAGATTTTTGCTCAATTTCTGCAAATCCGTAAGCGCCTCAGGTACAGTAGGTTTAACCAGTACCTTTTTCCACTGCGGTTTTTCTCTCTGCGGCAACGGAATTTCCGTTTGCTGTTCGCGCAGTGCATCACGCCGGATTTCGGGAGTACGTTCAAGGGTTTTTGCTATGGCAAGGTCATAGGCTTTTTCAAAATATGAAATCAGCTTTTCCCAGGTAAAATTAGCTGCGAAATTCCGGGCTTCCAGTGAAGATCCTTTCCATTGCTGCTCATCTTTACTGATATATTCATGATAAAGGCTAACAAGCAACTGAACTGATGGTATATCATCGCCATTTCGTTTGATGATTTCCAATCCGGATTCAGGCTTTAAATTATGGTTTTGCACAAACTGCCCGAAGCCACTCAAAGTGGATGTAACCGCCGGCACTCCAAATGCAAGGCTTTCGAGTGGTGTATAACCCCATGGTTCATAATAGGATGGGTACACATTCAGGTCTGAAGCCGAAATTAAATCATAAAAACCCATATTCAGGATACCATCCTCTCCATCGAGGAAAGCCGGAATAAAGATCACTTTAATTTTATCATCAGGCTTGTTTTCAAAGCCAAGCTTTTTGAGACTTCTGATAATCGGATCCTTATCAAAATCCGTCAATTCGTGCGTTAGGAATGGGTTCACATCCTCCTCAGCAAGTTGTTTCCCGGCAAGCCTTTGTTGAAGCGGATCGCATGGACCGAGGTTTGGAGCGGTTACAGCCAATACAGCCAACACATTACGCGTTCCCTGATATTGCTGTTTAAATGCAGCCAAAGATTCAAGAAAAACATCAATACCTTTGTTGTGAAATTCGTAACGGCTTCCGCTACCAAGGATAAATGTATCATTGGAAAACTCAGCACCGGTCATTACCGAAGCCACTTCAAGTATCCTTTTACGTGCATTAATGCGCATCTCCGACAGATCAGAATCATTTGGCAATAAACTTTTGCTGATTCCATTAGGTGTAATTATATCAGCTTCCCTTCCCAGAAACTGTTTGCATTCCCTATTTGTAATACTGCTGGGTACTGTGAGCACATCTGCATTATTGGCTGATGTTTTCTCCATTGAATTTTTGGCTACCTGACCAAAATCATGCGAGAGCAAGTCGGCATTATAGCTGCCAAGTTTTTCATAAAGGTTCCATCCTCTTTCGGCAATACTGCGCCCAATTACGGTTGCATGTGCAGAGAACACACTGGCTATCAAAGGCTGGCGATCGCGCAGGTAAAGTACGCCCGAGCCGGAAACCCACTCATGAAAATGGGCGATAACATTATGCCTGCTGGTACAGTAAAACTGGTAATAGCTTTCTATTACTTTTGCTGCAGCCCACCCAAAAAGGGCCGGCTCCACATAATCCCATTGGCCGGAAAGCGAATCCAAGCCAAATTTTTTCCATAATTGTGTGAGGATTTCATCCTTTTTTGCAAACAATGGCGTAAAATCCACCAAAACAGTAATTGAATCAGCAGCAGCTGAAGAACGACCTATTCGGATATTCAAGCCTTCATTTGAGGCAATCTCACGCCAGGATGTAAGCAACTGATTATCTTCACGAAAATTTGGATTGCTATGAGTTTCTTTCCAGACATCCGGACCGATAATAATGTAATTATCCCCAAACACTTGTTTCATGGCAGCAGCCTTGGTGGTCAACACAGTATGTACACCTCCAATTTTGTTGCATGATTCCCAACTCACTTCAAACAAAAAATCTGGTTTTCTCATAATTTTATTATTTAAAACAGGAAAGCAAAACTCTCCCAAACAACATTCAATACTATTAAATACCTATAATGCAACATTTTAAAAAACTAAAAGCTCTGTTAAAGCAAACATAAAAAAGGCTGTCACAAAACTTTTAAGTTTGCAAAAATGCAAAAAAGCTTTGTTACAGCCTCAAATCTTATTTAAAGAGTTCCTTAAATTGTTTTAAAATAAGTTTCTGACTTTGTTTTATGTCTTTCTGTGTAACTTTTTTAAGGTTTGCACTGATTTCTTCATATTTTTTTCTGGTTTGCACGCCCATATTGTCCTGCACAAACTCCTGAAGATCTTCTTTAGCTCCTTTCAAAGCTTTAACGATATCTTCTGTATTCACCTCACGTACAAGTTTTTTCATACGTGTTTTGCTGATATCTGAAAGTGCTTCAAAATCCAAATCCTTAGTCACTTCTTTCACTTTTTTCTTCGCCTGCTTGCTTGTTTTGCTGGCAGCTTCAATACCTTTACGGGCGGTTTTGCTGACTTTTTCTTTCACGGTTTTAGAAACCTCTTTGATAATCACCCTTTGCTTATCGGCAAGTTTTTGCATTATTTCTGCAGGATCAGTACCACGTTTGCGTGCATCTTCGTTAACACGGATCGTAAAATCAGAAACCACGTTCATAAAGTTGATGTATGCCTCATAAGGGCCCGGGTAGGGATTGAAATATTTGTGCACGTCACCATCGGAGAACCACTTGGTACACATATAATAAAAGTGGTCGCTGGTTTGCAGAAAATCCCAATCTTTCAACAGTTCTTTATCCTCAGAACCTTTAATCAGAGGTTCAAGCGCATAGAGGTTGTTGAATGCATCATCCTGTAAATCATTGCCCAACCATGCAGTAAGGTCACGTTCCTCATCGGCCCACGAAATAGGATAGGGCACATGCACGGCGCTTACAGGCTGCAATTCTTTCGAAACTTCGGCAGGTGTTTTAAACTTGAAATCCGAATTTTCAAACACGGTTTTCGGAAGGCTGCGCAAGAAATCAAAAATTCCTGTTTCTGCCCATTGATGTTCCCCAAAAGTTTCATAATCGGCAAAGATATTCACAACTTCTTCATTCTTGTCAATATCATTGAGCCAACGCACAAATTTTTCAGCTGTCAGCGGCCATTCGCCCCAGCTTTGCTGTGAAAAGCGAAAAGCGATATCATCGCTCAGTGTGAAATTGCGCAGCAACAGTTTCAGGCGTGGATTTATTGCATTGCAATACAAATAGTTCGGGCTTTTCCAACCCAAAACATGTTTTGCTCCTTCTGTGAGCATGGTTTCAAAACCCATATCAGCCACCTGTGCCCCGATTTCATCAGAATAGATCAGCTCGGTATTACGGAAAGTAAGCGGCTTTACGCCAAAGAGTTTCTCTATTTTCGCACTGTGCTTTTCAACCTGATGGCGGAATTCATCAACAGATTTGAGGGAGGCCAGCGAATGGCTGTTGGTTTCGGCAAGAAACTCAACACATCCGGTTTTGGCGAGCTCACGAAAGCTGTCAATAACCTGTGGAGCATACTCTTCCAACTGCTGCAATGCAATTCCCGAGATGGAATAGCTCACTTTAAAAGCAGAACCATATTCATTAATCAGATCGAGCATAATTTTATTGGCGGGAAGGTAACTTTTTTCGGCTACCCTTCTAATAATATATCGATTTTGATAATCATCGTAATAGTGATGGTCGCGCCCCATATCAAAGAAGCGGTATGTACGTAACCTAAGCGGTTGATGAACCTGGAAATACAAACAAATTGACCTCATAATCATTCTTTTTAAACTAAATAACTACTATTTAAACCCTTTTACTGTTTTGTCGTAAACATCATTAATTTTCACGGCAGCTTTCTCCCATTTCAGGCTATCTACCTCATCTTTACCGTATTTAATAAATGTTTCAGACAGTGCTTTATGATGGAGCAAGCCGTATATAGCGTCTGCCATTGCATCTACATCCCAGAAATCAACTTTCAGTGCATGGCGCAGTATTTCGGCAACACCGGATTGTTTGGAAATCACCACTGGTACATTCGAGCGCATTGCCTCGAGCGGCACAATACCAAAAGGTTCTGAAACCGAGGGCATTACAAAAACATCACTCATAGCCAGCATACGATCCACACTGGTTCCGCGGAGGAATCCTGTAAAATGGAATTTGTTCCCTATGCGCAATTGGGCCACGCGGCGGATCATTTTATTGAGCAAATCGCCCGAACCGGCCATCACAAAACGGACATTTTCATCACGATCCAGGATTTTCTTGGCTGCTTCCACGAAATATTCCGGGCCTTTCTGGAAGGTAATACGCCCGAGGAATGTCACAATTTTTTCATTTACGGCCTTGCTAATATCGCCAATATCGCCTTTATCAACCGGCTCCACGGCATTATGCACGGTAACAACTTTCCCGGGATCAATACCGTAATGCTCTATTACTGTATTTCGGGTTAAGTTACTCACAGCGATCACCATATCTGCAGCCTGCATGCCTTCGCGTTCAATTTCATAAACCTTTTGGTTCACGTTCCTTCCTGTGCGGTCGAATTCTGTTGCATGTATATGCGCTACGAGCGGTTTTCCGCTAACTTTTTTGGCCGCAATACCTGCTGGATAAGTTAACCAGTCGTGTACATGGATTACATCGAACTCTTTATCTGCGGCAATAGCTGAGGCTACCAAGGCATATCGCGACACTTCTTCGTAAAGGTTTTTCCCGTATTTCCCGCTAAAGACATACTTTTTCGACAAAACTGTTTGCTCATCCAGAACTGTATCCAGCTCTTCCATAGCAGCAAGTCGTTCATATTCTTCAGGGCTGACATAAGGAATGATGCTGGAACCGATTTCCATATACTCGATTCGTTTCCAGTATTCCTGATATTTACTGTCTTTATAATCGACCATCACATCACTGGCGTTCACAATCTGTGCTGAACGCTGATCTTCATCCCCGAAAGCCCGCGGCACAACAAAAATGATTTCGGTACCATGTTTGCACAAACCTTTTGTAAGTCCGTAGCAAGCAGTACCGAGACCTCCTGAAATATGCGGCGGGTATTCCCATCCAAACATTAAAACTTTCATGCTCTTCCTATTAATTAAGCTTCGTAACCGTCTATTATATCTTTCATTTGCAACATTGCTGCCACGCTCCATGCCTGTGAAATGGCTCCTCCTGGCCTATAGGGCGGGTCTCCATCGTAAACCTCCGAAATACTTGCCATACCGTGATTAAAGAGCACTTCTTCAAAACCTTCATACAGGTCTTTGATAAAGGACAGACCACTCTTACCGTGTATCCTGAGGTAGGCTTCTGTAAAATGCGACATCAACCAGGGAAAAACAATGCCATTGTGGTATGCATTGTCGCGCGTTTGCTGATTACCGTAATAAACACTTTTGTAGGCAGGATTTTTCGGAGATAGCGTCCTGATTCCACGTGGCGTCAACAATTCTTTCTTCACCTTACTGACAACGGCCTTTTGTCGGTTTTCCGACAAAGCAGAATAAGGCAGGCTGGCAGCAATCAATTGATTTGGCCGAACGCTCCAATCCTTGCGGCCATGTGTAATACAGTCGGCAAGATATCCTTTTTCATCATCCCAGAATAGTTCATTGAAGGAGGCCTTACCCTTTTCCAAAATAGTTTGCCACTCATCGGCAAAATCATTTTCCCCTTCACCACGTGCAAGTTCAATAGCAAAAGAGACAGCATTTAGCCAAAGCGCATTTACTTCAACAGGCATTCCCATTCGGGGCGTCACCGGTTTCTGGTTGATCACGGCATCCATCCATGTAAGCGCTGCGCCTTTCTGCCCAGCAGAGATCAAGCCTTCATCTGTCATTTCGATATTGAATTCCGTACCCTCTTTAAATCCTTTTAAGATCTGCTTCATGGCTTTGCCATATTTTTTCCAGATTTTCGCAGCGGGCTTATATTTCAAATACTGCTGCATCGCCCAGAAAAACCAAAGCGGGGCATCAACGGAATTATTTGAAGCATTTTTTCTGCCAAGAATACTCGGGAATAAGGCTCCATTGAGTTTTGCCAGAACTGTATCAACAGCCTCTAAAAACAGCTTTTCATTACCGGTACTTAATGTAATTCCGGGCAAGGCGATGAATGTATCGCGGCTCCACATTCCGAAATAGGGAAATCCGGCAATAAGGTATGTTTTGTCTTCCTTTTTTACAATAAACTGTTCGGCAGCATTGTTCATGCAATTTTGAAAACTGTTGCGCGGTGTACGCCGGTTAACCTGCGCGGCAAACGCCCTCTTGAGCCCATTGCTTTTTGCTTCCCTGATCCCTGCAGAAAAAACGATACTCTCTCCTTTTTTAATCTCTGTTTCAAAAAAGCCGGGCACGAGCAGATCTTCGTGACAATCATATCCTCGATCACGTTCTTTTTGGTATTCAATATTGTAATACCAATCCGGCACATGCACATAATCAACATCCTTATTAAACTGCATATAGAGATTTGAATAACCCGGATACATGCGCATTTTAATTCCCTTTTCACAATCATCATAGGCTGTGTTTGCATTATTATTGGCGTGCGTCAGGAAATGCACATTCCGAAAAGCCAAAAAAGGCTTCAACCTCAATTTTGTTGGGCTATGGGCATCAACCAAAGTATATCGGATCAATACCCTGTCTTCTTTATCTAGCAAAATCAATTCGCGCGTGAGCACAACGCCACCCACCCGATATGTAATTTTAGGGATGGGTTGCAGGGTATAGTCACGGATATATTTATGCCCTTTTGGGTTATAAGTTTCTCCATCATATTTATGTATGCCCAAATTGAATTCCGCATCATGCTGAATGATGGTTTCGTCGAGAGAACTCAATAAAACATGTGGGTCGTCGTCTATTCCTGCCTGAGGCACCACGAGGAGGCCGTGGTATTTTCTGGTGTTGCAGTTAATTATTGTTGAAGATGCATAAGCTCCTGCCCTGTTGGAACGCAATATTTCCCGCGTAAGGGAATATTCCAAATTTACTAATTCCTTCTTTCTTAACTCTATATAATCCATACTTCAAATTTTAACAAACCAAATCTGTGCAAAAAGCGCACAAAAATAATACAACAAACATAAGAAAATCAAGTGAAAGTACAATTAACTTAAATTTAATCTACATAAAAATCACTTTCTCTTTTCTCTCTCACATTAGCTCTACGCTCTTAATGAGCAGCGTAGTTACTTTCTCAACATTTTCCTTAAATATCTCTAAAACAGCCTCCCAGGTTACGGGTTCTTCATCATTTTTCCAGGAATCGTAATCCGTACTCAAAGCAATGGCGGCATAAGGGATTTGCAGTTCATTGGCCAGGATACATTCGGGAGCAGTGGTCATATTAATAACTTCGGCCCCCAGCATACGGAACATATAGCTTTCGGCACGCGTTGAAAAACGTGGCCCTTCAATTGTAACAACTGTTCCTTTTTCATGAAGCGGACAATTAATTTCACCCGCGGCTTTTTTAATTATTCCCCTTATATCCTCTGAAAAAGGATCGGCCATTGGTGTATGGCTCATGGCATCGGGATGAAAGTCATCAAAAAAAGTAAGCGCCCTATGCTTGGTCCAATCGATAAACTGATCCAAAAGCACAATATCGCCCCTTCCGATTTCCTCTTTCAGGCTTCCACAAGCTGTTGTTGCAATAATATTCGTGCAGCCCAACTCTTTAAAAGCCCAAATGTTGGCTTTGTTGTTAATGCCGGCGGGCGTAATTGTATGCTCCCTTCCGTGCCGTGACAAAATTGCAATTTCATTTCCGAACATTGTCCCCGTAAGGAAACTGGAACTCGGCAATCCATAAGGAGTGGTTACATAGACCTCTTTTACATCTTTCAGCACATTCAGTTTTTCAAGTCCCGAACCACCGATAATTCCTATCTTTGGCATAAATCGTTTTGTTTGTTTATACAGGCTAATATACAATAAAAAAGTTAACAACAAATCGTTCATCATATTGTTTGATAAACAGATTTAGTTCAAAATAAATTAAAGCAAAATTAAGGCACAAAGCTATGGACATCAACTATATTGGTGAAGATATTTTCAGTGGGATTTTAGGCAAGGCAGGCATCATCATTGCTTTTCTTGCAGCTGCTTTGTCAGCTATGGCTTTTTATCAGGCCACAGAAAAAAACCGAAAAGACAAAAACCGCCTTCAACGCATTGGCAGCATTTCATTTTACGTACACTTTTTTGCTGTGCTGCTTAGCGTAATTATGCTCTTGCAATTAATATTACGGCATCGCTTTGAGTATCAATATGTATGGCAATATTCCTCTACCGATCTGGCGCTAAAATACATCATCAGTTGTTTTTGGGCCGGACAGGGAGGGAGCTTCCTCACCTGGACATTTTTGCAGTCAATTATCGGCCTTGTTTTGCTAAAAACAAGCAAAAGCTGGAAACCATGGGTCATGAGCCTTGCTGCTTTATCGCAGGTTTTCCTATCGTCCGCTTTGCTGGGAATAAAAATGGGCGCGATAAAACTCGGCACCAGCCCATTTGAACTGCTCCGCAATACGGTCAGCGATATCAGCAATACAATTTTCACCCAACCCAATTACCTGGAAAGCATTACTGATGGAAACGGCTTAAACCCTTTGCTTGAAAATATCTGGATGACTACCCATCCACCGGTGCTCTTTTTGGGCTATGCGGCAGTGATGGTTCCGGCTGTTTATGCCATCGCCGGACTATGGCGCGGCATGTGGCAGGAATGGCTGAAACCTGCACTTCCATGGATGATTTTCAGTACATTGATCTTGGGTGCCGGCATCCTATTAGGAGGGATGTGGGCCTATGTTTCTCTGACTTTTGGCGGTTTCTGGGCATGGGATCCGGTTGAAAACGCATCACTTGTCCCCTGGATGATACTAATTGCCGGGCTGCATTTCAGCATTATCAGCAAAAAACAAAACAATGCCCTTATGCTGGCTTTCCTTTTTACTACACTGGCCTATTTCTTTGTACTCTATGCCAGCTTCCTGACCCGCTCCGGTGTTCTGGGACAAACTTCGGTGCACAGCTTCGGTGATGATGGCATGGTAACGCAGCTGGTAATTTATATGCTCGTATTCCTTTTACTACCGCTGATATTGCTCATACGCCGACATAAAAAACTCAATATCAATATTAAAGACAGCTTGTTAAGCCGTGAGTTTTTCATTTTTCTGGGCGGTATAATTATGGTACTGGCGGCATTCCAAATAATATTCGTAACATCCGTACCTGTTTGGAACACTCTTTTTGGATTGAATATCAGTCCGCCAAATGATCCTGTAGCCTATTACAACCGCTGGCAGCTTCCTTATGCATTGTTAATGGTACTTCTGATCGGCCTGGCCTATTTTCTGCGCTACGGACAAAATGACACAAAAAAGTTTCTCACAAAAACAATTTATATTCTCCTGGCTTCCTTTGGCCTCACACTGGCCACTTCAGCCATCATTCCATTGCGGGAAACAAGTTTTGTTCTCTTCCTGATCGCACTTTATATGGCTTTAATTGGATCCATTATGTTCATTATCAAGAACAAAGGAAATAAAACAAGCTTTGCCGCAGGACTGGCCCATATTGGGTTTGCAATCTTCCTTATTGGCGTCGTGCTTACTTTCAGCAATGCATACACTATCTCTAAAAACACTTCCTCATACGATCTGGGCAATACAAAAAGCAATCAGGAAAACATAGTTTTGATGAAAAACGACACCCTCAGCATGTCGGGATACCTGATCAGCTACACCCAGCGCGAGCAAAAAGGAAGTGAAACCTTTTATACTATTGAGTTTATGAAAGAAAATGAGGGCAAAATCGAGCATGATTTCACGGTACGCCCCTCCGTAAACCGCAATGATCGATTTGGCGATGTCTATAATCCGGCCACCAAACATCAGCTCACGCGCGATATTTATACATTCCTGACATATGCCGAAATGAATCCTGGCAGCTATAAACCCATGAAAACCTGGGAAATGAATCCTGGCGACAGTATAAAATTCGGCCCCAATATTATCCGTATCGACAGTGTAAATGCACCCAAAACCACAGATTCCATAGATATTAACAATTTAAACATCACGGCATATTTCAGCCTCCGTTTTCCTGACGGGGAAACATTTTATACACAAAGCACTTACAGTATTCATAACGGCAGGGAAGAAATTCAGGGTGGTGATATTGACGAACTGGGCATCCGATTGGCTTTTGAGGGCATATCGGGCGAAGCAAATGCAATGAAAGCAGGACTTTACGAGAAAACCCAGGACTATATCGTGATGAAAGCTACTATAAACCCGTATATCAATATTATGTGGCTGGGCACGCTGATTATGGCTTTTGGCCTGATTTTGGCTTGGAGGAAACGTTATCAAAACAATAAATCGCATGAAACAATTTAAAACACCCCTATTCACTTTTCTAATGATCCTTATCGCAATGGGCACAATGGCAGGGAATAACATTGATGCTGAAGATATTCTTGATGATATCGAAGATGGGGATGCAATTTTCATCCACGATAAAACCATTGAAGGAAAACTGGATTTCACGCTCATTGAGGGACAGCCGGTTGCCATTGGACAGTTTGCGCACATCATAAAAGCGCCGGTCTGTTTTGTGGGATGTCATTTTAAGGACGAAGTACTTGCATTTCGTCAGGAAGAAAAAATGATCCACTTCAGCATATTTGATTATGGGATCACTTTTCAGGAATGCTCTTTCGACAGCACATTCAAGCTTAAAGGTAGTATCATCAAGGGCTCCCTTGCCCTAAACGGCTCACTTTTCAGCAACACATTCAGTATGGAAGGCACCGATATTTACGGAAATGAAGCTGTGTTTAATCAATGTAGTTTTGGCGGTGAAGTAAAATGCCAGCGTCTGCGGTTTCGTGGCAATGCTGATTTTTTTAAAGCAAAATTCCTTGACATAGCATCCTTTCAGAATGCCCGTTTTGACGGGGAAGCACGCTTTAATGTATGCTCTTTTGAAGACAATGTAGATTTCAGCCTCATAAAAAGCTTTGATTTTTATATGAATTATACTACTTTTACAGGGAAATTTCTTTTTCAAAGCGCCTATATCCAAAACCGGCTTGAATTTGTTAAAACCGGATTTCATGAAGCAGCCATGCTGAACAGCATTAAGGTTATGGGCGAATCCAAATTCCATGAAGTCAAAGTGTATTCCAAAATCGAGCTTTCGGGCGGATATTACCTGATGGGCTCCCCATTGGCAGGCAATTTTATAAAAGAAAATGAGGATGCTGAAATAAACTTCTAAACAGATAATTATGAAAAGGAAAAAATTAATTTTTTGGTTTGCAGGACTCTTTTTGATTGGTTCTGCCTTGCTTTTTAACGGATGCACCAAAGATGACATTGAAGAGTTTTTTGACGACGACACTGTACAGGTTTTCCTGGGATGGATTGGTATTGAACAGGAAAACATGGACCAAATTGAAGACGACATCGACTTGGATGACAATACCGAATTCCCATCAAGTGTAGATCTGGTTGATAAATTCCCACCCATTGGCGATCAGGGACAATACGGAACCTGTGTTGCCTGGGCAGTTGGTTATAATTTAAAAACAGCCATCAACGGCATGGACAATGGCTTAAGTTCATCGCAACTGGCATCCGCATCCAATCAGTTTAGCCCAAAAGACTTATTTTGGTCTATTCCGGGAGACTTAAAAGGAGCAGACTGCAACGGGACGGGTTTTGAACCCGCACTGGATGTGATCCAGTCTCGCGGTATTGCCACACTGGCAACAGTTCCTTATGACGGGCTGGGCGATTGTACTTCTTCGCCTCAATCCGGATGGACCTCAGAAGCAGGAGATCATAAAATTGAAAACTACAGGAAAATAGACATCAATGTAATCAGCTTGAAAGATTATCTGGCCAAAGGCCGCCCAATTGCCATTGGAGCGAAACTCGGTGATAATTTTATGAGCTGGAATTCAGAAGCCGTGCTTTCATCCGATTCCTATAATTATAATGGCCAGCACGCCTACCACGCGATGGTTTTGGCCGGTTACGACGACAGCAAGGGGATTAACGGAGCTTTCCGCGTAATCAACTCATGGAATACCGTTTGGGGCGACCGTGGTTATATCTGGGTTGATTACAACTTCTTTGTTAATGAATTTTGCTTTGCCGCATTCGTTGCCACAAACAAAAAACAGGAAGGTTATGATCCGGGCAATACCGTTGTAAACGGAACCAAAGACTTAGTCGGCTGGGAACTCAACGATTACGATTATCCCGACTGGGAAGACCCGACAGTCCGTGCCATTACCTACAATGTATATAATGTTGGCGACGAAACCATTGAAGCCCGTGAAGACTGGAATATTTTGTACGTATATTACAACGCCTATAATGCCGAAGATTACGGTATATTGGTTTATGATTATTATAGCGATGATTACGGTAATTATGGCGAAGATGGTGAACTCACCGAGGATATGGGACCAATTTATGGCGAATCGAATTGGTGGAACCATATCAATGTTCCCGGCGGGCAATCTGTAGCTGAAGCATTATATAACGATCCGGAAGCCAGTTTCTCATGGGTGTATCAAATGCCTGTTATGGAAGGCTATTACTACCTTGTTTTAATCGCGGATGGTTTTGATGCGATCAAAGAGCATGATGAAGCCAATAACTTCTTTTATTTCACAGAAGAAAACGGAGATCCAATCTACATTAAAGATGGTATCATACAGGGTTCTATGGCACAAAAAGCCAGCTCCTATTTAAAAAGCACAACACCAGAGCGTCCGGGCAAATACGCTGCTTCTCCATCGCCAACAGCGCAAAGGCCACACAACCTAAATACTTATAGTACAGACGAAATCCGTGCTATGCTCGAACATCATCGAAATAATGGTGAACTCCGCAAAAAAGTAGAAGAACATATGGCCATGAAATCGGGTCGGGTTTCACCGAAGGCGATCAAAGGCAAAAAATAAAAAGTATTAAAGCTAATATTTGGAAAGAGGCGTAGCATTTGCGCCTCTTTTTTTTGCTGATTTATACTTGATTTTCTCCCAGCAAGCCGTTTGTTTTAATCCATAAATAACAATGAATTAGAGGAAAAGCTCATAAACGAAATCTCAACTGCACAAATTCATATAAAATCATGCAGTTTAATTCAAAAATCATGTGAAATTTTGAAGTTAGCTATTGAAAAAAGTCGTAGGAAGAAAGAAAAACAGTGAAACTACACAGAAGCTACCAGCTTCCACCGGCGCCTCCCCCACCAAAGCTTCCGCCGCCAAATCCGCCAAAGCTTCCACCTCCTGAAGAAAAATCGGACCAGCCGGAGCCGGATGAGGAACCTCCTCCGAATGAAGATCCGCTGCCCATCATAAGCGCCCACCAGGGCAAACTGCTTGCCGCGCCTCTTCCGATGGTGTATGAAGCCTGATTACGTCTGCCGCGAACCATGAGCATCATCACGAAAAAAGCCACAAACAAAAAGACAATCAAAGCAAAAAGCGGATCACCTTCTGATTGCTCTTTGTATTGCTCGGCAGTATATTCTCCCGAAGTAATGGACCGCAGAATATCCGTTCCGGCCAAAATCCCGTTGTAATAGTCGTTTTGCTTAAAATACGGGATCATTTCATTATCCACAATACGATTGGCTATGGCATCGGGCACCACGCCTTCAAGCCCATAACCCACTGATATAAAAGCATGTCCAGGGTCATTATTGCCCATTTTAGGCTTTACCAAAACGATGAGCCCATTGTTTTTGCCTTTTTGTCCTACCTCCCATTTTAAACCCACCTGTGTGGCAAATCCGGCCGGATCATAACCATTAAGCGAAGGCACGGTAAGCACAACAATTTGTGTAGATGTTGTATCGTTAAAAGCTACCAGCTGTTTCTCCAGACGCACTTCCTGTTCGTTAGAAAGCACATTGGCAAAATCATTGACAAGCCGCGGCGGATTGGGCTTCTCGGGTATCTGTGCCTGAAGCCTGATGCTCAGAAACACAAATAAACTCAAAGACAGAAGCCTTATTATAGAAGCTGTATTTTTCATAATTGGTTTTTTTCAGCTGTTGCTGGATTAATTTTCGCCAAATGAGATATCATCAGGCAATTCGTTTACATCATTTTGCTGATAGGGGAAGTGTTCTTTCAATTTCAGGCCGGCTTCGGATATTCCTTCAATCAGGCCATCGGCAAAACGGTTTTCGCGAAAATGTGCAAGCATCTGATCTTTGATGCTGTCCCAGAAATTAGCGGGCACACGTTGGTTTATTCCACGGTCGCCCAAAACGGCAAATTTGCGGTTTTTCACGGCGAGATAAAACAAAACGCCATTGCGCTGGTCGGTTTTTTGCATATTGAGTTTATCAAACCAATAAGAAGCCCGGTCGAGCACATCGCCTTCGCAAACATTTTCGACATGCACCCTGATTTCCCCGGAAGTATCCAGCTCCGCATTCAGGATGGCTTGTGTAATATCCTCTTTTTCTTCCTTCGAAAAAATTTGTACTGCATTCATTTTCAATAATTTTATAGGATATTAAAATTTAACTTCCGGCGCTTTTTCAGCTCCTTGTTCTGATTTAAAATAGGCTTTCGTCTCAAAACCGAACATAGATGCAAACAGGTTCATCGGAAACTTGCGCATCATGGTGTTATACGACTGTACGGCCTGATTGAATTTCATCCGCTCTGTTGTGATACGGTTTTCTGTTCCTTCAAGCTGTGCCTGCAAATCCATAAAATTCTGGTTGGCTTTCAGGTCGGGATAACGTTCCACCACCACCATCAGGCGCGAAAGTGCAGAGCTCAGGCCATCCTGTGCCTGCTGGAACTGAGCCAGGTTTGCAGCATTCAGCTTTGAGGGGTCAATTGTAACGGAAGTAGCTTTGGAACGGGCTTCAATTACTCCGGTCAGGGTTTCCTTTTCAAAGTCGGCATAGCCTTTCACTGTATTTACCAAATTGGGAATCAGGTCGGCACGGCGCTGATAAACATTCTCTACCTGCGACCAGGCCGCAGTAACCTGCTCATCCTGAACAACTAAGTTATTGTACTTATTTTTTACCGTGGCATAAATTATAATCCCAAAGAGCAGGATAACTCCAAAGATTACAGCGGTGATGATACATCCTTTTTTCATGTGTTTTATTTTAATGGTAATTTTAATTCTATTTTATATCACTAACGGTAAGATCTGATTTTTTATATAAGCCTGAATTAAAAAAGGCTGGCTGATCTGCAGCAACATCTGCCGCAGGCACAACCAGCCTTTACAAAGATATAAGGAAATAATTATTTTCCAATGAGTTCCACGCTTCGTTTCAGGAATTTATCCAGGCTTTCGCCTTTGAGCATATTCTGAGAAAGCAGAGCCAGATCGGTCAGTTGCTTGGCCAGGCTACCTTTCTTTTCTTCGTCTTCCATGCCCAGGATTTCAGAAACAATGGGGTGGTTGCTGTTTACAACAAGGTTGTAGCTATCGGGCATATTGCCCATAAAGCCCATTCCTCCGCCTCCACCAAGTTCCTGCATATCCTTCATGCGGCGCATAAATTCAGGACGTGTAATAATGACAGGCTGCTCACTTTCCGACATATTCTCGAACATTACGGTAAATTGTGTTTTATCGAGATTGCCTTCAAAAACAGGCTTCAGCTTTTCTTTGTCTTCATCCGAAAGTTTGGAAGGAATTTCTTCATCCTTCTTGATCAGCTTATCGGCTGTTTCGGCATCCACACGCACGAAAGAAGCATCGCCCAGCTTGGTTTCCATATGGTTGATGAAGTGGCTGTCGAGGATTCCGTCCATCTGGAGCACATCATAACCTTTTTGCTTGGCCGCTTCAATATAGCTGTACTGTTCTTCCACATTTGTGGTATAGAGAAAAACCAGTTTTTTGTCTTTATCGGTCTGGTTTTCTTTGATTTTCTCTTTGTATTCTTCGAAATTAAAGTATTTGCCTTCCATGTTTTTCAGGAGGCAGAATTTCTCGGCACGCTCGTAGAATTTCTCTTCGCTGATCATTCCGTACTCGATAAATACACGGATATCGTCCCATTTCTTTTCGAAATCTTCGCGATCGTCTTTGTACATTTCTTCGAGTTTGCCCGCCACTTTTTTCATGATGTGGTTGCTGATTTTCTTCACATTGCCATCGCTTTGCAAGTAGGAACGTGATACGTTGAGCGGGATGTCGGGCGAATCGAGCACACCGTGGAGCAACATCAGGAAGTCGGGCACGATGCCTTCAACAGAATCGGTAACAAAAACCTGATTTGAATAGAGCTGGATTTTATCTTTCTGCACCTCGAAACGGTTTTTTACTTTCGGGAAGTAGAGGATACCGGTGAGGTTGAACGGATAATCTACATTGAGGTGGATATGGAACAGCGGCTCTTCGAAATTCATCGGATAAAGCTCACGGTAGAAATTTTTATAATCTTCCTCGCTCAGGTCGGCAGGCTTTTGCGTCCATGCAGGCTTGGTATTATTGATGATGCGCTCTTTTTCAATTTCTTTATACACATCATTACCGTCCTTATCTTTTTCACCTTCAACTTTTTCTGAAATTTTTTCCGTTCCAAACTGGATTTCTACCGGAAGGAACTTACAATATTTCTTGAGCAGATCGAGGATGCGGTATTCTTCAAGGAATTCTTTGGAATCATCGGCAATATGGAGGATGATATCCGTTCCACGTGTTTTTTTCTTGATGTCCTTTAGGGAATAATTCGGGCTGCCATCGCATTCCCATTTCACAGGAACAGCCTCGTTTTGGTAGGAAAGTGTTTTGATTTCCACTTTGTCGGCCACCATAAATGACGAATAAAAACCCAGACCAAAGTGACCAATGATATTGGCAGATTCTGCTTCACTTTTGCCTTTAAATTCTTTCACAAATTCTTCAGCGCCTGAAAAAGCAATCTGGTTGATATACTTTTCTACCTCTTCGGCAGTCATTCCAATGCCCTTATCGCGCACGGTAAGGGTTTTCTTTTTGTCGTCGAGCAGCACTTCGATGGTGAGGTCGCCCAGTTCGCCTTCCGCTTTGCCCATTGCCGAGAGTGCTTTAAGTTTTTGGGTAGCATCAACTGCGTTGGAAATCAGCTCGCGGAGAAAAATTTCATGATCCGAATAAAGGAATTTCTTAATGATCGGAAAAATGTTTTCGGTTTGTACGTTAATCTTTCCTTTTTGCATAATTATAGTGTTTTAGATTTTTCTGGCAAGGCGACATCAAAGGCTGTGCCAGTGGCCGGAGGCTGCCAAAATGACGGTTGAATATTTTCTTCGGGAAAGAATGGATGTTTTTCTTGCGGAGGGGATGTGGGTTATGAATGTGGATGTGTTTTCTCTAAGGCGCAAAGGGGATGATGTTGGCTTTAATTGCTGATATATTTTTTCTCGCAAAGCCGCAAAGGCGCTAAGAGGGATGACTGTAATTGCTTGGTTGATGAGGAGTTTCTCACGCAAAATCGCCAAGGGCTGATTTCTCTTTGCGGCCTGGCGTCTTTGCGTGAGACCTTTTTTAACATTACAATATAACAGAACTTACTTTTTCACGACCTTTTCATTAAAGCGCTCCTTTCCAGCCACCAATGTACACACATAAGCCCCAGGCGCCAAATCCTGTGTTTGGATCAAGAAACGGCTTGCCCGGCCATGCAGCATGATTTTGCTCTGACAGACAATCTTTCCGTTCATATCGGTGAGTTGGAGCATGGCCTCGCCTTGATATCCCAGATTAATACTGATTTGCAGGCTGTTGGAGAAGGGATTACCTTCAATTGAGAAAGCTTCTTGTTCTACATGGCTTTGGATGGGCTCGATGCCTACGGGCAGGCCGTCGCCGAGGTAGAGCAGGCGGCTTTCGCCATAGGCTTTGTCGTAAGTTTGATCGGAACCATATGCCCATACATGACGACCATCGGGATCAAGCGTAAGACCATCCAGCAATGGATAAGGACCATGCATTTCCCAGCTTTCATTATTTAATTGCTCGCAAAACCAGGAATAATGATAACGACGACTGTAATGGTTCTTATAATTCTGATTAAAAAGCGCTACTAACCGCCCATCACTTCGGATAAGCACATCAGCAATATAGCCGCTGTCGGGTGCCGTGAAAACCGGCAATGGATCGTACAAAGGAACACGGATGCTTTCCCAAATGCCCGGATATTTTGCTTTATCCACTAAATACATGCTGTTGTTGCCGGATGCAAAGCCCATGCGCAAGGGAGCGAGGTTCAGGGAATATGCTTCCCATCCGTCCTCTTCTTCATTAAAAACATAATAGCTCCCCTGACCGGCTTCATCAGCACCAAAAAGGGTTTTCCCTCCGGAATGGATATAGATATCGTTCAGTTCTGAAAAAGCTGCCGGAAGTTGAAATTCTGTCAATTCTGCTTGCATAGGCTGGTTGACAAAAAGTTTTGCTTCTTCATTTTCTTTTCCAAGCAAAAACAATTGACCGGAAGCCGCATATTCCATGTCCTTGATGGAAAAATGATGAATATTTAATTGGGTTTGCTGCCAGGAATTGCCCTTGTTTGTTGTACTAATAAGAAAGGACAAACTATCTTCTTGCGCATAAACAGCGGCTTGTTGGCCGTATTTTGATGCCAACTGTAAGTCTTTGCCCGGAAAAGGGATGCTGTCGCGGCTATAAAAGTAATTCTGGCTCTCCAACATACGATCCTGTGTTTGGAGAAACATGCTGTTGCCCATAAAAAACATATCCGTAAAAGCCTCATAATAATCCTGATGCACAGGCCGCCAGTTTTGCCCGTCCTGGGTTTGGATTAGAGAGTACACATATGGCACATTTTTCTTGTAACCATAAAAAAAGGCTATTGCATCATCGGCAGAAAACGGGTATAAAGCTGTTACTGACTGACTGTAAAAAGTTGGATAATCGGGCAAGGCATTCATTGACCATGTATAGCCCCCATCATAAGTCTTAATAACCTGAAAACCACCGCAATCAGCGCAAGAGCCATAATAAAAATATACAGAATCATTTGCTGTTTTAAAGCCCTTTGGCTTAAACCAAATCTTTTGATGAACGCCTTTGAATATGTACTCCCAGGTCTCTCCACAATCGTCTGAACGAATCAAGCCTGGCCCATCAAAATAACTTATATTTTGTTTATCTCCTTTTGTAGTCAAAACATCACCAGTAATTAATAAGGTTTGTTTATCTAAATAAATAAACTCATCTACATTTCCGAAATACGCATTTTGAATAGGAATATTTGGAGTAAAAGACAAACCAGCATTAACAGTCTTATTTATCTCAAATGTTTCATCATCATCAACAATATAAAATCCTGTATCAATATCTTTGAACGCTACCCCTCCCAATTTATAAGATGTGGGCAAAATATTAATACCTTCGCTACTCCAGTTCCGGCCTCCATCTGTTGTCCTAAAGACCCGCTCCTCACTACATGCATAACCGTTCTGCTCATCCAGCATATCAATGCTTTTGGGCAGGAGTTTGATGCTGTCGGGCATAACGAAGAGCAGTTCCCATGTATTTCCATAATCTATAGTTTTGAATAAACTGCTCTCAGAAGCTATTATGGCATTTGAACCGGAAAGCTTATGGATACTGAGCAGATGACCGCTTGTAAAAGGCGGTAATGTTTCCCAATCCTGCCCTTTGCTGGAAGTAGTCAGGACTGCGCCCCAGTTCCCTACCATAAGTCCGTGCTCATCGTCCCAAAATTCAATATCGTTGATGGTGGAGCCTGTGGGTTTGGGATTGGCCCAGTGGATTTGCTGGGCGAAATTTTCAGCTCCAAGAATTAAAAACAAGAATAAGATAATACTTTTTGTCATGACTTAATGTTTGATACAAATCTAACTAAAATCACCTAGCACTGAATGTACTGAGTGATTTTCTATATCAAATGCCTTAATAGTTCCTTCTGATGAGAAAGGTTTGTCGGTTAACAATTTTACCATTTTCATCAATTACCGTAAGCATGTAATTACCTGGCTTTAACGCGGAAACATCAATAGTTTCACTATAAGATGTTAGGTGGGTGTTAAAATTCAAGTCGTATATTATCGATTTGTCACCCTTCCATAAACCTTTCAGATTGATCATTTTATCTGCAGGATTAGGATACAAGAGAACCTGACGAATATTGATATCTGTTGTATCTGTTATTGATTTGGTGATAGCGGCTCCACCACAATTAATAGGCGGTTGAGCTACAGATATACCATGAGGCAAATACATCATGCTTGCATATTTAAACACAAAATAACCTCTATAGTTATTGTTTTGCATACAATAGGTAGGACGGTAATAAGTTTCGTACATTAGGTTTTTCATATCTATCCATGTATCGTGCATATGTCCAGCATGCCCAACTAACATTGGAGCGGCATCAATGGGTATTACTTCATTCGCATCATACATTTCATCTGAAAAATAGTGCTTTTCAAACCAATCATAGCAGCCACCAACTTTATCTAAATTTGCATAATTATCAGGATCATTTGGATCACCAGTGCATAACGTAGTATTGTTTGCCGTGCAGTTATTGTTTAGGCATGTGTTTCCAAGCTTAGGGCAATAAGTCTCAACCAACAGAATATCAAATAAGTGTTTTTGATTTCCACCGATATTTTGTACGCCAACCCATTTGCTGTGATTGCCATTTGGAAAGTTGGAATATTTTTGTGAAAAATAATGAAAATTCCAATGTGTTGTTCCCATAAAGACATTATCGAGACTTTGTAGAGTATAGGGCGCAGCGATATCTGGATTAAAATAACCTTCACTGACCATAAGGGCATACATATCTCCTACTAATTCAAAGTGATTATCAAGTATACCATTATCTATATTTCTCCCTTGAATATCACATAAATCATAATCATCGCCACCACCATTCTCCCATTTCCCTAGTGCCCACGGCTCTAAATTCGTTACTATACCATGAAAATGAGCTTTCTTTCCTTTATATTGAGGATGGAATGGGGTATTACGCACACGCTTTTGATAGTATGATATTCGTTCTATTCGGTTAAGCACTGTATTTCTTTTATCAGAAACTTGATATCCCCCATCGTATGAGCATTGAAAAGCAAATACTTTTATTCCTGACGCATCAGCAGCATCACAAAAATCAACAACTTTATCTAGATATTCATACGGATTACTACCAGACGAAATTTCCAAACCCAAATTATCATCATCGGGATCAGTATCCCTACAGACTTTTAGCATTAAGAAAACAGTATTTAACCCTTTTGCAGAAACATTGTCTATAAGTGTCTGATTAGAAGTATTTCTAAAGGAGGAATCATATAAAATAACGCTTTTGTATCTTACAACCTGCCCAAGCGTAAGTCCACTGATAAATAAACTAAAAATTGCTACTAAAGCCAGGCCTTTCATATTTGAAGACCAATTGTTGAATTTGTTTAAAGATCTGTTGTTTTTCATTTTCTAAGTTTTAAAATTTGATTAGTACGGGTTAACAATATAATAAATTCATATTGAACAGATTAAGAAAATTGCGATGGGCTTAATAGAAAACAATCTTTGCTTATCTCCAATGACTTTGAAACAAAAATATGTAATTTATTTTAATAACAAAGGAATTTTGTGTGTTTCTTATTAACTCTATATTATTTTTTGATTACTGTTTCACTGTATTTTTCTTCCCCGGCTGTTAGCGTGCAAACATAAGCCCCCGGCGCCAAATCATGTGTTTGCATAAGGAAACGGCTTGATCTGCCGCGTAGCATGATTTTGCTTGGTTGGAAAAACGAAATAGTCCTTTCTTAGGACTGCTTTTGCTACGCTACAAAAATATGCGAATCCAGAAAAGAAATAAAAACTATTTTAACCTGATTTAACCCTCCAATTCTGCAACCGCTTCTCCCGGATAGAGTTTATCCAGATATTTTAATGATGGAGATGGCAGAAATACGCCCAAACCGTATTCTTTCCATCGTTGATCCACTTTTTTTATGATCGCCTCGTCCATAGTGACCACATTGGGCCATTCGCGGCGGAAGCTATCGTATGAGGCATGTTTTTCGGTACCGTCGATTACTAAAAAGCCATCATTACCTCCTGCAAGGAAGCAATCCGTGGCCGGATCGATATTATTGGCAACACGCCATGTAATTTCTGAAAAGTCATCTATATCCGCGACAGCTTCAGCAAAAACACACAGTTTGACACCTTTAACCCATCCTTTTGCGCACATTTCATCAATAAGTTTCCGGGCATGATCTTTTTTGTTTTTCTTTAGACCCATCAATAAAAGACCGCGCGAAACCATAGAATCATTTACAGAAGTAATTTCGGAAAAAGCCTTTAAAATCTCATCCTTTTTTATTGCCATAAAAGGATCTCCACCAATTCGAGGGGGTACTTCTTCAGGCAATTTATCCGTAGCATCAAGGCCAAGTTTCCCGCCAAATGCAAAAGCACGGCTTGCGTGGTCGAGCACATCGGCAGGACCGCGGTTAATAAGTGTATCATGCATTGGATCATAGCTCTCATGAACCACGCGCAGCACTTCCCGGTAATTGTGAATATCAATATCGCGATCCACAACAATCATCACTTTATTGAACATCATCTGCCCGGCGCCCCAAAGTGCATTCATCACTTTCATGCCCTGACCCGCATATGTTTTTTTAATTTTCACGATGGTGATATTGTGAAAAACACCTTCTACAGGCATATCCATATCAATAAATTCGGGCATCATGCTCAGTCGGATAGGAGCAAGAAAAATGCGCTCGGTGGCTTTGCCCAGCCATTCATCTTCCTGGGGCGGAATACCGACGATCGTAGCCGGATAAACAGCATTTTTTCGGTGTGTAATGCACGTAAGATGAAAACGGGGATAATAATCGGCTAAGGAATAATAACCGGTATGATCGCCAAAGGGGCCTTCATAGATCAACTCCTCTTCAGGATCAACATAACCTTCGATAATGATATCGGCATCAGCGGGCACGTATAGTTCGTTGGTAATGCAGCGCACCATTTCCACTTTCTTTTTGCGCAGGAAACCGGCCAGCATATATTCATCAATATTATCGGGCAATGGGGCAGTGGCGCAATAAGTATAAGAAGGATCGCCACCCAGCACGACGGTAACCGGCATTTTCTTTCCGGCTTTTTTATATTCTTCAAAATGCCGCGCCCCGGTTTTATGGAGCTGCCAGTGCATACCGGTATGATGATTGTCGAGCACCTGCATACGGTACATTCCTGCATTTTGGATCTTTGTTTGCAAATCGAGGGTATGCACAATGGGCAAGGTTACAAAAGGTCCGCCATCGTGTGGCCAGGTTGTCAAAACCGGGAGTTTGCTAAGATCCGGCTCTTTCATCACAACTTCCTGACATACGCCTTTTCCAGAAACTTTTTTGGGCATCCATGATGCGATTTTGCTAAGGGAGGGAAGCATGCGCAATTTTTCCATCAAGCCATTGCGTGGCTGCATCAGTTCTTTGAAGAGATCGTCAACCTTTCCGGCCAAATCATCAAGTTTGCCGGCACTAAAAGCGAGGCTCATCCGTTTTTCCGAACCAAAAGCATTCATCAGCACCGGAAAATCTGTACCCGTATTTTCGAATAAAAGTGCCTTACCTTTTGCTTTTAAAACACGATCGGTTATTTCACTGATTTCCAGTTTTGGATCAACCTGGGTTTTAATTCGGAGCAGTTCATTGTGTTCTTCAAGAGCCTGGATGAATGCAGAAAGGTTTTTATATGCCATAAAATTTTATTTACTTTTGAATGAACAAGCCAGAAAAGGCTTTGTTTGTTTCAAAGATACCAATGATTTTTTAACCCAATCTAAAATTTGAAAAAATGAAAAAAAATACTGGAGTAACAACTTTTATGGGCGGTCCTCTTACGCTGCTCGGTGATATGGTAAGTATTGGTGAAAAAGCAAAAGATTTTACTGTTTTAGGCAATGACCTGAAGCCTGTTTCCCTCAGTGATTATGCAGGAAAAACTGTGATCTTATCCCTGGCACCATCAATTGACACGGGAGTTTGTGCTGCACAAACGCGAAAATTCAATGTAGAAGCAGCAAAGCTGGAAGATATTGCCATTCTGGCTATCAGCATGGATCTGCCATTTGCATTAGGCCGTTTTTGTGGTGCAGAAGGCATTGATAAAGTAGTAACACTCAGCGATCATAAAGATGCTGATTTCGGAACAAAATATGGTTTTCTTATTGAAGAGCTTCGCCTGCTGAACCGCGGCATTGTAATTATCGATAAAGAAGGCATTATACGTTACGTGGAATACGTAAAAGAAAACACCGATCATCCGGATTATGATAAGGCATTGGAAGCAGCCAAAGCCCTTTAAAAAATGTCGTAAAAAGCAAAAAGCCGATAGCGAGGTTCACTATCGGCTTTTTTGTTATTCAAATGAATGATTATAAGCTGTTCAGGTCGTAAGAGTAGATTGTACCTTTCTTTTCCAGTTCAGCAATATTTTTATACTTGCCATAGCTGCTTACTCCTGCATCCATAGAAGGCATCCAGAAAAGTTTATTTGTAAATGGATCCACAGTATAATTCGGATCTTCTTTGCTTTGTTTCATTGGGAGGAAACCTTTGATTTCACCATCAATTTTAGAAATTATTGCCAGTCCAATGCCACCGTGTTCCTTGCTTTTGATCATAGTAATAACATATTTTTTCGTAGCCTTCGCATTTTTAAAACGCTCTGAAATCGCTTTGATATTATCCTGAATATCAACAGCATTAAGAATACCCATAGTCGCCATTTCTGACATTTCTTTGTTAAGTTCATCCTTGGCCATATCCATACCTTCGTTGTATTCCTGAACATCCTGGCGGTATTTCACCAAATCAGCATCAACGCCATGCTGCTCTTCATAAGCTTTATCCATAGCAGCCATACCTGCTCTGGCATATTGATCCGTTGCTTCAACGGCATAAGAAGTTGCACCAGCCAAAGCAACAGTGGCAAGACCTCCCATTACTTTAAAGGTAGCACCAAAGACGTTGCCAGCCACTGAGAAAAATCCGGAACCCGGAGCCTTATAAAATTTATGGAAGAGCTCGTTCCCTTTAAAATCAAATTTAATGACGTTTTGTTCTGAGTGCAACACAATACCGTCGTCAAAAAGATCCATACCCTGTGCTTCATCACCGCCCTGAAGTTTAATTTTTTCCTGATTAAACTTTTTAGCTTCAAGAGTAATTTTATCAAAGACGTAGATCATATCTTTTGCTGAAGTATAGAAAAATGCTTTAGATCCGGCATCCATTTTAATCAGATAATCATCACCCCCAGTTTTAAGCTCTTTATCAATAGCAAATTCCTCTGAATCATAACGAAAAAGGTTTGCTCCATGTTTCGATGAAATAAGAATACCGCCTTTTACCTCTTCAATTTCAAAAGGTCCCGGGAATATCTTTTCAGGTTTCTTAAGCAAAAGTTCACCGGTCTCCTGATTCAGGATATTAAAATAATGCGCATTGTTCATATAAGCCTTTGTGATAAATACAATCCCTTTCTCACAAAAAGCAGACTGAACAAATCCACCTTTGAATTTAATGCCTTCGCCCCAGAATGTTTTACCGGTTTTATAATCAACAAAATTTGCTTTATGTTTTTTCATTGCATTATTATCACTGGCAGGGATCAAAACCATTCCATTTTCTTCAAAGATGATATTTTTAACCGGACCGGTCACTTTCACTGGTTTATCCCAGGCAAGTTCACCTTTATCCTGACTATAGCAGCTCATATATGCTCCACTAAAAACATAAAGGTTTTCACCGGTTTGATCCGGGAACATACGTGAATATTCCACACTTGCAGACTTAAAAAAGCCATCCTGGTCACCAAACATTGAAGGATATTGGATGTCCCATGCTTTCTTACCGTCTTTTGTAAAATGCATCAGGCGATCGTGAACAGCGACGAAAGCACCACCATTTCCATCACCAACAGGGTCACACATCAGACCTTTCTTTTCAGGATCTTCCTCCATTTCAATAGAAAACATTCCTTTTTCAATCTTTTTATCATCATCAAGATCAAGATCTTGTTTCCAAAGCAGTTCACCCGTATTAAGGCTGATCATCCAGAATTGCTCTCTATCATCCATTTGAGAATAGACAAGGAAACCGTTACCGGCACGAATAGGATAGTATGCTTTTAGACTATCGATACCAAGCTTTTTGGAATCGCAGAGCACTTTAGCATCTTCAGGGTTTAGTACCAGCAAACCTGTTGTTTTGGTATTATAATAAATGTACGGGGTATTCGGAAGGATATTGAACACACCATGATCTTGATCAAGTGTCCAAAGTTTTTTTCCGCTTGAAGGGTCTAAGGCAACAGTTTTACCACCTTTTGTTCCACAAATCAGATTACCGTTTGGGGCAAATTTATTCCATACTACTTCTGTACCTGCTTTTGCTTCCCAAACAGGTTCCATCTGGGCTTTAACTGTGCTGCAACTGATAAGCATGACCAGCAGGGCAGCAATAATTTTATTCATCTTCATCCAATTAATATTAAGGTTTATTATTGTATTTTGAGTTCAATCACTTTATTAGTAGCTTTTAAGCAGTAAAATTGAAAGTTTGTATCCAAAAGAATTTTCCACGATTAATTCACGGGAAGGAAGTAACATTTCATGAAGATTTTCAATTTACCCCTTTTACCTATAGCGGTGCAAGATGCAAAAAAAAGAGATTCTAAAAGCTAAAAGAAGAATAAAAAATCGAAGAAACTTAAGGTATATAAACGAAAAATGCCCCGCGGGGAGCAGGGCTTTCGCAAAACCAACAAAGATATATAGTAGGAAATAATAAACTAAACTAAAATGTCTTAAAATAAACCCAGCCAAAAAGGCTGGGTTTAAAAAATATTGGCAACGACTTACTTTCCCACAAAAGCTGCAGTATCATCAGCGCTGGTGGGCTTAACTTCTCTGTTCGGAATGGGAAGAGGTGAACACCACCGCAATAGTCACCATAAAATATCTTTGACACACTGCAAAATACTCAAACAATCCTTACTTCACTTCAAAGCTACGGGTAATTAGTACTGCTCGGCTGTGATGTTACCACCTTTAGACCTGCAGCCTATCTACGTCATCGTCTTTAACGACCCTTTAAAGAAGCCTAATCTTGTGGCGAGTTTCGTGCTTAGATGCTTTCAGCACTTATCTCATCCAAACATAGCTACCCTGCGGTGCAGCTGGCGCCACAACAGGTACACTAGAGGTTTGTCCAACCCGGTCCTCTCGTACTAGGGTCAGCTCCACTCAAGCTTCTAACGCCCACAACAGATAGGGACCGAACTGTCTCGCGACGTTCTGAACCCAGCTCGCGTGCCATTTTAATGGGCGAACAGCCCAACCCTTGGGACCTTCTCCAGCCCCAGGATATGACGAGCCGACATCGAGGTGCCAAACCACTCCGTCGATGTGAGCTCTTGGGAGTGATCAGCCTGTTATCCCCGGAGTACCTTTTATCCTTTGAGCGACGGCCCTTCCATACGGAACCGCCGGATCACTATGTCCTACTTTCGTACCTGGTCGACTTGTAGGTCTCACAGTCAAGCACCCTTGTGCCATTACACTCTGCGCATGGTTACCAAGCATGCTGAGGGTACCTTTGAAAGCCTCCGTTACGCTTTTGGAGGCGACCACCCCAGTCAAACTACCCACCAAACAATGTCCCCCGAACAAACGGGGTTAGGCACCAAATAAACAAAGGGTGGTATTTCAAGGTTGGCTCCACAACGCCTGACGACGCTGCTTCGTAGCCTCCCACCTATCCTACACATCGTTTATCCAATGTCAATGTTAAGCTGTAGTGAAGGTTCACGGGGTCTTTCCGTCCCGTTGCGGGTAAACGGCATCTTCACCGTTACTACAATTTCACCGAGCTCGTGGCTGAGACAGTGCCCAGATCGTTGCACCATTCGTGCAGGTCGGAACTTACCCGACAAGGAATTTCGCTACCTTAGGACCGTTATAGTTACGGCCGCCGTTTACCGGGGCTTCAATTCAATGCTTCGACGAATCTAACATCTCCTCTTAACCTTCCGGCACCGGGCAGGTGTCAGGCCTTATACTTCTTCTTTCAAATTTGCAAAGCCATGTGTTTTTGATAAACAGTCGCCTGGGCCATTTCTCTGCGGCCAGCCCGGAGGCTGGCTCCCCTTCTCCCGAAGTTACGGGGTAATTTTGCCTAGTTCCTTAGCCACGAATCACTCGAGCACCTGTGGATTCTCTCCTCGACTACCTGTGTCGGTTTACGGTACGGGCTGCTTGTTTCGGCTTTTCTTGGAAGGATACTCAGGTAACTATCACTTCACCCGAAGGCTCCGTGTACTATCCCTTGCGGTTCAACGTACTATTCCGTCTGTACGCGTACCCCTGTATCCTCCGTCACCTTTTTAGTACAAGCAGGTACGGGAATATTGACCCGTTGTCCATCGACTACCCCTTGCGGGTTCGCCTTAGGCCCCGACTAACCCTGATCCGATTAGCGTTGATCAGGAAACCTTAGTCTTCCGGTGGGCAGGTTTCTCGCCTGCCTTATCGTTACTTATGCCTACATTTGCTTTTCCAGACGCTCCAGCATGCCTTACGGCACACATTCAACGCAACTGGAATGCTCCCCTACCTAGAATAAATTCTATTACAGCTTCGGTAATATGCTTATGCCCGATTATTATCCATGCCGGACCGCTCGACTAGTGAGCTGTTACGCACTCGTTAAATGAATGGCTGCTTCCAAGCCAACATCCTAGCTGTCTCTGCAGTCCAACCTCGTTAGTTCAACTTAGCATATATTTGGGGACCTTAGCTGGTAATCTGGGTTCTTTCCCTCTCGGACATGGACCTTAGCACCCATGCCCTCACTCCTTACAATCATGTTACAGCATTCGGAGTTTGTCAGGATTTGGTAGGCGGTGAAGCCCCCTAGTCCAATCAGTAGCTCTACCTCTGTAACACTATATAAAGGCTGCCCCTAAAGGCATTTCGGGGAGTACGAGCTATCTCTCAGTTTGATTAGCCTTTCACCCCTACCCACAGCTCATCCAAAGACTTTTCAACGTCAACTGGTTCGGTCCTCCACTCCGTTTTACCGGAGCTTCAACCTGGCCATGGGTAGATCACAAAGTTTCGCGTCTACTCCCACTAACTATGGCGCCCTGTTCAGACTCGCTTTCGCTACGGCTCCTGACCTATAGGCCATTAACCTCGCTAGTGAGATGTAACTCGTAGGCTCATTATGCAAAAGGCACGCCGTCACCAAATAAATTGGCTCCGACCGCTTGTATGCGCACGGTTTCAGGTTCTATTTCACCCTCCTGTTCGGAGTACTTTTCACCTTTCCCTCACGGTACTGGTCCACTATCGGTCTCTCAGGAGTATTTAGCCTTACCAGATGGTGCTGGCAGATTCACACAGGATTTCTCCGGTCCCGCGCTACTCAGGATACTGATACGCTCATTATTTATTTCACTTACAGGGCTGTCACCTTCTTTGGCCCGTCTTTCCAGACGGTTCTGCTATAAATAATTACGCGATGCCTCAGTCCTACAACCCCACAGTTGCCGTAACACCTGTGGTTTGGGCTAATTCCCGTTCGCTCGCCGCTACTTGGGAAATCACTATTGTTTTCTCTTCCTCCGCTTACTTAGATGTTTCAGTTCAGCGGGTTCGCCTCCCTTACGGGATAATATACCTTCAGTATACTGGGTTGCCCCATTCGGAAACCTCCGGGTCGGCAGTTGTTTGCACCTTACCGAAGCTTATCGCAGCTTACCACGTCCTTCTTCGCCTCTGAGAGCCTAGGCATCCTCCGTACGCACTTATTTACTTTCTTGTGATTCTAAAAAAATTGTTCTTTCTTATGCAGCATGTCAATGTACTTTTAACAAAAACAAAACTTAACAGGTTGCCGTTCTGACCGGCCGGTCTGCCCGCTTTGCCCCCATCAGATCTTTTGATCTTTTGGCTGTTTCCCAGGGATGCGATCCCTTCACATTGTTTTTGTCCTGTGTGCCCCGCGGCACAGGGAAACATTTCTGTCATTATGTCTAATGTACGTCCTGTGGAGAATAAGGGAGTCGAACCCTTGACCTCTAGAATGCAAATCTAGCGCTCTAGCCAACTGAGCTAATCCCCCTTAAGTATCAGTCACCGTAGTCTCGGGCAGACTTGAACTGCCGACCCCTACATTATCAGTGTAGTGCTCTAACCAACTGAGCTACGAGACTATAAGCTTAAGGCATAAATTACCTTCCCGTATATATTATTGTGAACAGCGCCATCCTTTGATTCCTTAAAGGACTTCTCCTCCAGAAAGGAGGTATTCCAGCCACACCTTCCGGTACGGCTACCTTGTTACGACTTAACACCAGTTACTAGTTTTACCCTAGGCAGTTCCTTGCGGTAACCAACTTCAGGTACCCCCAGCTTCCATTGTTTGACGGGCGGTGTGTACAAGGCCCGGGAACGTATTCACCGCGTCATGGCTGATACGCGATTACTAGCGAATCCAACTTCATAGGGTCGAGTTGCAGACCCCAATCCGAACTGAGACCAACTTTAGGGATTTGCGCCTTGTTGCCAAGTGGCTGCCCTCTGTGCTGGCCATTGTAGCACGTGTGTAGCCCTGGACATAAGGGCCGTGCTGATTTGACGTCATCCCCACCTTCCTCACGGCTTGCGCCGGCAGTTTACTTAGAGTCCCCATCCGAAATGCTGGTAACTAAGTATGGGGGTTGCGCTCGTTATGGGACTTAACCCGACACCTCACGGCACGAGCTGACGACAACCATGCAGCACCTCAACAAGCGTCCGAAGAAATTATGCTTTCACATAACGCCGCTTGCCGTTCTAGCCCAGGTAAGGTTCCTCGCGTATCATCGAATTAAACCACATGCTCCTCCGCTTGTGCGGGCCCCCGTCAATTCCTTTGAGTTTCAAACTTGCGATCGTACTCCCCAGGTGGTTCACTTATCACTTTCGCTTGGCCGCTGACGGTATATCGCCAACAGCGAGTGAACATCGTTTACGGCGTGGACTACCAGGGTATCTAATCCTGTTCGCTCCCCACGCTTTCGTGCATCAGCGTCAGTCCAAGTATAGTAAGCTGCCTTCGCGATCGGTGTTCTGTGTTATATCTATGCATTTCACCGCTACACAACACATTCCGCCTACTCCCACTGAACTCAAGTAACACAGTTTCAATGGCAGCCCCGGAGTTGAGCCCCGGTATTTCACCACTGACTTATGTTACAGCCTACGCACCCTTTAAACCCAATAAATCCGGATAACGCTTGCACCCTCCGTATTACCGCGGCTGCTGGCACGGAGTTAGCCGGTGCTTATTCCTACAGTACCTTCAATCCCCTATCACGTAAGAGATATTATCCCTGCAGAAAAGCAGTTTACAACCCATAGGGCAGTCTTCCTGCACGCGGCATGGCTGGTTCAGGCTTGCGCCCATTGACCAATATTCCTCACTGCTGCCTCCCGTAGGAGTCTGGTCCGTGTCTCAGTACCAGTGTGGGGGATTACCCTCTCAGGACCCCTAGACATCATCGCCTTGGTGAGCCGTTACCTCACCAACAAGCTAATGTCACGCATGCCCATCTTCAACCGCCGGAGCTTTAAACCTTAAACGATGCCGCTTTAGGTTGCTATCGAGTATTAATCCCCGTTTCCGGGAGCTATCCTCATGTTGAAGGCAGGTTGCATACGCGTTACGCACCCGTGCGCCGGTCGCCATCTCACCGAAGTGAATGCTGCCCCTCGACTTGCATGTGTTAAGCCTGCCGCTAGCGTTCATCCTGAGCCAGGATCAAACTCTTCATTGTAATTAATTTTATTAAAATTTACCTTCAGAGACAGTCCCCTATTTCCTCAAAGAATGGCTAGTTGCTGTTCATCAATATGTCAATGTACTTTCGTCCTCTTTCCTAATCCCCATCCATCTGAACGGGGGTGCAAAGATACACACTTTATGGTTCCGCCCAAACTTTTTATTAAAAAATTATTAAAAAAAAGCTGTTTGAAATTATCCCCTCAAGGTGCGTTTTCCCGTATCCTCTAACGGGGGTGCAAAGGTAAGAATGTTTTCCATTCCAGCAAGCTTTTTCTGAAGTTTTTTTTTAAAAAAAACCAAAGCTCAAGCCCCTCGCCGCGATCCCTCAATGGAACCAAGATCTCAATGTGCGTTCCCCGTCTTAAACGGGGGTGCAAAGGTAAAAATGTTTTTTATAATGACAAGACTTTTTTTTTGAAAAAAATTAAAAGCTTGATAACCAGTTATATAAACACCCTTAATACCAGCTCGCTCACCTCAACCCTGCATGATGTCTATGGACGTTCCCTCATTTGCGGCTGCAAAAGTACTCCCTTTTTGTTAATTTCCAAAATTAATCTATAAGTTTTTTAGGATTAATTTATCTTCAAAACATAATACGCTCATAATAAACATATTACACCTTGCAAAAATCACATCTTTTTTATGCATCTACATAATACCGATTACTAATGCTGCCTGTATCGCCGATAAGACCACCTCATCAGCAGCATTGCCAGCGCTAAACTTACTATGGAAATCATGAAAGTCCAGGTAAACCCAAGGGTTTTATAAAAAACAATACCGAGAATTGGGGCGAAAATAGCCCGAATGGCGGTTAAAGTCAGATGCACACTTTGATAATCACTGGCTTCTTCCTGCCTGCAGAAATAAGCAGAGCCGATGCTCCAAAGCAATGACATGCTTGCTGCGAATACTCCGTGTGCAATAAAAGCGGGTATTAGCATATAGTATATCTGCAATTCTGCCCAATTGCTTGCCTGCGGAAAATACTCCGTCAGCATCACGAAGAAAAGGTAGGCCATCAATGAACCAAAAGTGATCGCAGCAAATTTCCTGGGATCGATTTTCCCCAGCAACTTCCCAAAAAAGGGCAGCATGACAATCGCCAATACATTATATATATTCTTGTAAAAGGCATAGGAAGTATAATTCATCATGAGCTGTTCGTTAAAAAAGATCACGACAACGGTCACCGATATCATAAATGCGAACCCGTAAAACATAAAACCTATTTCAAAATCACGATAAGGTTTGTTATCACGGATTATTTCCCACATCCTCCAGGCACTTTTCTTCACAGAAGATATAAAGGCGGCCGTTTTCTCTGAAGGATTATCTTTATAGGGTATCATTGACAAGAGGAACAAGTTCCCAATTGCAAGAATCGCTATCAGTGGGAACACCCAGCGGAAAGCATAATTATCGGCATCGAGCAAAAAGCCATATGCCAGAGTAGCAAGCAGCATGGCTATTTTATTCAGTGATGTTGCGAAGGAATAGAGGTATCCGAAATTTTGATGCCGGTAATTGGTTTTCAGAAAAAGATTAATAGTTGGGTAGATGATGGGGTTACCCATATAGTATATAAGGAAGACCGTCAGAAAAATATAATGGTAAACCGATGTACCTGAAACAGCATCGGCAGATGCCGGAAAGAAAATAAGCACAGCCAATGGTGCGCGGGTAAGGATACCTGTATAGCGAAGCAATTTCTTTCTGGATTTCGCCCTGTTGAGAAATTCATTGAAAAACAAAAGGAAAATAAAAACGATCATACTGAACTGGAATAAAAATCCCAGTTGATAATCGGATCCCAAAAGGCTACGCACAAAGACAAATTCGTTTAAAGCAAGCACGCCAAGGATGATTCCTTCGATAAGACTATATATAATATGTAATTGAAAAGCTTTATGCTCGCTTTTGCTAAGATCAAGTTTAAAAAGTCGCAGCGTCATTTTCCTTTTATAAGTATTCAATTAATCCGGGAAGCCGGCAAAACTATGAAAAACTATTCCTCCAGTTATTACCAGCTGCATTTTATACGCTGCCGGATGATGTTGAAACAAAAAAAAGCGCAGTAAAAACCACGCTTTCAATTTTATTGTCCGAGATATGCTTTTAACAACCGGCTCCGGGAAGTATGCTTGAGCCTTCGAATGGCTTTTTCTTTAATTTGCCGCACTCTTTCGCGTGTGAGGTCAAATTTAGCGCCAATTTCTTCGAGTGTCAGGCCATGGTTCATACCCAAACCGTAGTAGAGGTTTATAACCTGACGTTCTTTTTCAGTCAATGTAGCCAAACTTCGCTGAATTTCTTTGTTCAGGCTTTCCTTCATTAGCATTTCATCTGTTCCGGTGGTGCTTTCATCAACGAAAACATCAAGGAATTTTGTGTCTTCATCCTCAACAAGCGGCGCATCCATGGACACATAGCGTGTCGATATTTTCATCACGGAAGCAACTTTTTCCTCATCGACTTCCATCGATTGAGCAATTTCATTGGGCGATGGAGGCCGCTCAAATTCCTGTTCCAGCCGTGATTGGGCTTTTTTCAGTTTATTAAGCGAACCCACCTGATTAAGGGGAAGGCGCACAATACGGGATTGTTCAGCAAGTGCCTGTAAAATGGACTGGCGAATCCACCAAACGGCATAGCTGATAAATTTAAACCCCCTGGTTTCATCAAAGCGCCGTGCAGCCTTAATTAATCCAAGGTTTCCTTCGTTGATCAGATCGGGAAGGCTCAGCCCTTGATTTTGATATTGCTTTGCTACGGAAACTACGAAACGGAGGTTGGCTTTACATAATTTTTCCAAAGCATCTTCATCGCCTTCACGGATCCGTTGGGCGAGTTTCACTTCTTCATCAGCGGTAATCAGCTCCTCTTTGCCTATGTCCTGTAGGTATTTATCGAGTGAAGCCGTTTCCCTGTTTGTAATGGACTTTGTTATTTTTAATTGCCTCATTAGCGCTCCTTAATTTGCAGAAATGGTGCTCTCTGTTTGTAAACTGACTGATAGCGGATCTGCAATTTAGTGAATTTTTCGTTCCGTGCAAATAAAACGTTGCACAATTAATTTTTATTATCTCAGATTTTAACACAAAAAAACCGGCAAATGTTCAGCGCTATGAATGCAGGAAGCAGCGCTGCGCCAATGAACCACTTACCTGCTCCCCGGAATACCCATGCCATAATATGCACGAAGGCCGTTAGGATAAGCTCCTTCTATCAGCACACCACCTTTTTTTCCATTCAGTATTTTCCTGATATCTTTAGCATCATTTATTCTTTCTTTATCAATTTGTGTGATGATGAAATTTTTCCGCACACCGATCCTGCTTAAAGTTCCGGCTTCAATATCAGAAACGCGAACGCCGTTTTTGAGACCAAGTTTTTCCAGTTCTTCCTGAGAAACTTTCATAAACGAAGCACCTAATTCAGGGAAATACTCTTCTTTTTCTTTTTGTACTACTTCAGTATTTCCGTATTGGTTTTTGAGCACAACAGGAAAATGAATACGGTCGCCTGCACGGAAAACTTCAACATCAACCTGATCTCCCGGGCTGTGCTGGCCAATACTTTCCATCAATTCTGCGGTGCTGTTGACCGGCTGGCTATTTACTGAAAGAATCACATCACCATCTTTTATTCCGGCTTCTTCCGCAGAACCACCATCCATCAAGCCGGCGATATACACGCCTCCTGGCGTATCAAGCCCTACCTGATCTGCCAGCTCGCTGTTCACATCCAAAATCTGCACACCGATAAACCCTCTTTGGGTTTCTCCATAGAGCATCAGGTCGTTCACAACTTTTTTAACGATATTTACCGGAATAGCAAAAGAATATCCCGCATAATATCCGGTACCTGTTGCAATTGCCGCATTAATCCCGATGAGTTCTCCTTGCGTGTTTACCAGAGCACCACCACTGTTGCCTCGGTTTACGGCTGCATCTGTCTGGATAAACGATTCAATTGTAGAACCATTCGGATTTCGTAAAATATGTATGTTCCTTGCTTTGGCACTCACAATTCCGGCCGTAACTGTGGATGTAAGGTTAAATGGGTTTCCCACGGCAAGCACCCACTCTCCTACCCGTGCATTATCAGAATCTCCAAAAGGAATGAAAGGCAAATCTACTTCATCCACTTTTATAAGAGCAAGGTCCGTGGTGGGATCCGTTCCGATAACCCTTGCTTCGTAGCTGCGTTTATCATTCAAAGTCACCTCAACATAATCAGCTCCACTAACAACATGGTTGTTCGTAACAATATACCCATCTTCGGAAATTATTACGCCACTTCCCATTCCCAGAGCACCGCGTTTTTGTTTTTTATAATTGTAATGCGGGCTTCCCATATAATCGCGGAATGCGTCAAAAAAATCGTTGTAAACAGAACTTTTGCGTTCAAATTCGGTCGTAATATGCACGACACCGTGCACTGTGCGTTCTGCGGCCAGTTCAAAACTGGGTACGTTCGGCGGTGTGGCCGGCAATGAAGCCTGTGCAACCGGTATATTGTTTTCTTGCAATACTTCTTTGATAACAACTTCTTTATCATCCGATACAAAATGGTAAATACCGACACTGATAAAATTACTTGTTAGTGCAATCAGAATAACTGGCAGATATTTTTTCATAATGCATTTATTTTAGAGTTTTCTATCGTTTATCAAAAAAAACGCCAGAAATGGCTAAAAGGTTATATGCCAATCGTTAATTTTTGTTAAGCAATATCGCAAAATCCGTTTCATCCCTATCGAACCCTCTATCCTTAATCTTATTACCTTTGTGGCTTAAAGAGATAATTTTATGAGAACACAGCCTGTTCACTTTTATAAATACCACGGCAGCGGAAATGATTTCATTATGATTGACAATCGGGATTTGTTTTTTGAGCTCCAAACGGAATTTATTGCCCGATTGTGCACGCGACATTTTGGCATTGGCGCTGACGGACTTATTTTGCTTGAAGAAAGCACGGAACATGATTTCAAAATGCGCTATTTTAATTCCGATGGCAAGGAAGCCAGCATGTGCGGAAACGGAGGCAGGAGCATTGTGGCATTTGCTTATGATCTCTGCATTATTGAGAAAGGTAAATTTTGCACTTTTGATGCAGTTGACGGCCTGCATCAAGGAATTATTTTAAATGCTGAAAATAATCGCTATCAGGTTAATTTAAAAATGTCGGATGCAGCATTGCCCGGAATGGATGATGGAGATTATATTCTGGACACCGGATCCCCACATTTCGTGCATTTTACGGATAGAATGCCGGAAGATTTTATTGCCAAAGCTGCTGCCATTCGGAATAATGATAAATTCCGCAAAGAAGGAATCAACGTAAATTTCATAGAAGAACAAGACAGCAAGCTTGTCATACGCACTTTTGAACGCGGCGTGGAAGATGAAACGCTCAGCTGCGGAACAGGCACAACGGCTGCCGTCCTTTGCCATGCCTTCAAAAATGGCCAAAAAGAAGGCCAAACAAATGTAGTAAGCCGCGGAGGAAATTTAAAGGTGTCGTACAAAACAGATATCCTGACCAATACTTTCACAGACGTTTGGCTTGAAGGCCCGGTAATGCGCATTTTTGAAGGAAAAACTTTGTAATATGCATGGAGAAAAAATATATCTGAGGGCTCTCGAACCCGGCGATATCGACATTTTACTCGAGATGGAAAACGACACAGACATCTGGAAAGTCAGCAACACCACTGTGCCTTTCAGTCGTTTTGATATGGAACAATACCTGATGACGGGTGATAAAGACATATACAAGGCACGGCAGTTAAGGCTGATGATTGCTGAAAAAAAGTCAGATAAAACACTTGGTGCCATTGACCTCTATGATTTTGATCCGGCAAACCGCAGGGCGGGTGTAGGCATCCTTATCTGCAAAAAGCACAGAAGCTCCGGCGCCGCATCTGAAGCGCTCGAACTTCTCAAGGAATATGCTTTTAAAACTTTGAGCTTAACTCAAATCTATGCCCAAATACACACGGACAATGAAACAAGTATCCAATTATTCCGTAAACATGGTTTTAGTGAAAGCGGCATCCTGAAAAAATGGACCCTATATAATAATGTATGGTTGGATACGATGATGCTGCAATATATAAACCCTGATATTAAATCCTGAAAAAATGGCCTATTATCACAGCAAATACGGAGCAGGTTACAAAAGAAAGAAGCGCGCTAAGCTTAACCGCTTGATTTTTCTGATTTTGTTTATCTTTATACTGATTTCCGGTTTTGCTGCCTACAAACTCTATCAGGCTATTTTTGATCCCAACACCTGGACTGCCGATCAAAAAGCTGAAATCATAACCGTTCCGACCGGAAGTGATTATGATGATCTACGCAAAATATTATACAAAAATGGCCTGGTTGTAAACCGTCAAAGTTTTGAGTGGCTTGCCGAACGAAAAAAACTTCCGCAAAGCATTAAATCAGGCATGTATTCTGTACCTCACGGAATGAACAATAATGATTTGATTAATAAACTCCGTGCCGGTTTGCAAACACCTACAAAGCTCATTTTTCACAATATCAACACCAAAGAAGAGCTTGCCGGAAGCCTGAGCAGACAAATTGAGGCTGATTCCCTATCGATAATCCGCATCCTGAACGACAGCCTTTTTCAAGCTTCCCTGGGATTGGACACAGCAACTGCTGTTTGCCTTTTTATTCCCAATACGTATGAATTTTTCTGGAATACCTCGGCAAAGCAGCTGTTCAACCGAATGGAAAGCGAATACAACAAATTCTGGAATAAAAAACGCATGGCCTTGGCCGACAGCATTGGAATGAGTCCCACCGAAGTAATGACCCTCGCCAGCATTGTGGAAAAAGAAACCAATAAAAATGATGAAAAAGAACGTATTGCCGGCGTTTATCTCAACCGCTTAAAATCAGGATGGCGTTTACAAGCCGATCCAACTTTAAAGTTTGCCATGCGAAACTTTGGATTAAGGCGTATCCTTACGGCGCACCTTGAATACGATTCTCCCTACAATACATATTTGCATACCGGCATACCGCCCGGTCCAATTTGCCTGCCATCCATCAAAAGTATTGATGCCGTGCTCAATGCCGAAAAACACAATTACTACTTTTTCTGCGCAAAAGCAGACCTATCGGGCTATCATGAATTTTCAAGAACATCTGCCGAACATGGTGCCAACGCCCGAAAATACCATGATGCACTAAACCGAAACAGAATTTACCGATAAAAAATGAAAGCATTTAAAGCCTATGATATCCGGGGTGTTTACAATAAGGATTTCAATAAATCCGACGCCCTGAAAACCGCCAATTACCTCGCTCAGGTATTCCAACCCAAAAAAGTCCTCATAGGAAGGGATGTGCGCGAAAGCAGCGACGAAATTTTTGAAGCGCTGTGCTCGGGGTTTACACAAGCCGGAGTAGATGTTGATGATGCAGGTCTCACCACAACACCAATGGTATATTATCTCACAGCAGCCAAAAACTATGAGCTATCGGTGATGATCACCGCTTCGCACAATTCGGCTGAATATAACGGCATGAAAGTTAGCGGTCCAAAAGCCAGTCCCATAGGTCTCGACAGTGGCTTAAACAAAGTCAAGGATTTATACGACGAAAATACGGAACTGATAAAGCTGAATCAGAAGGGAAATGTCAAGCGTTTTGACTTTAGGAAGGAATACCTGGATTTCCTGCAGAAATACATATCAGATCACAGCAATTTAAAAATGGCCGTGGATTGCTCCAACGGAATGGCCGGATTTTTTATTAAAGACCTTCTCGGAGATACGCCTTATTATATTAATGAGACTCCGGATGGCTCTTTTCCGGGACATGATCCCAATCCTTTGATCATGAAAAATGTGGAGCAATTACAAAAGCTCACATTGGAAAAAAACTGTGATATGGGCATCATTTTCGATGGGGATGCCGACCGCGTGATGTTTGTTGATGAAAGAGGAGCATTTATTCCGCCCGACCTCATCATCGCTTTAATGGGTCACTATTTCCTCGAAGGCAAAGAAGGAGGGCAAAAAGTACTTCAGGACATTCGTTCCTCCAAAGCTGTGGGTGAGCATCTTGAACGTTTCGGTGCAGAAATGCACACCTGGCGTGTAGGAAGGGCTTATGCAGCGCTCAAGCTTCGTGAAATCAACGGTCTATACGGAGGTGAACTGGCCGGCCATTATTATTTCCGCGATTTCTTTTATAGCGATTCCGGTTTGATGGCCGCACTGATTGTCATCTCCATTGTTAGCCGTTTCCATAAAGTGGGAAAAACGTTTTCTGAGCTTATTTCCGATATCCGTGCTTATGTCAATTCCGGCGAAATAAATTATAGCATCGAGCGCAAAAAGGAAGCAATGGAAGCCATAAAAGATCATTTCGCTGAGAAAGAAAAGGCTACCCGCTTTATGGATTTTGATGGCTACCGCCTTGAATTCCCCGATTGGTGGTTTAATGTTCGTCCATCCAATACTGAGCCCTACCTTCGCTTTATTGCAGAAGCTAAAGATCCGGGTTTACTGGAACAAAAACTCCATGAAGTAGAAAAAATCATCAAGCAATACTCCTGATGGGAAAAAGGGCTCTGTCCGGCAAACCGAAATTTGCAGTACTGCTCAGTATTGTGATGCTGTTTCTGATTTCAACGCATGGCTACGCCCAAACGGATGACGGTTTTTTGAAATTTCCAGACAGCCTGAATAAAAAAAGGCTCCGCACGGTAGTAATTGCAGAGGGCGCACTAATAGCAGGCTCCATGGCCGGACTCTATGCTTTATGGTATAAGGATTACCCAATGACCAGCTTTCATTTTTTTAATGATAATGATGAATGGCTGCAAATGGACAAAGCAGGCCACCTGGTCACTTCCTATTATATCAGCAGGATTGGCTATACCAGTCTTCGTTGGAGCGGAGTGGATGAAAAGCGCGCAATCCTCTATGGAGGAAGCCTTGGGTTTCTTTTTCAGTCCACTATTGAAATCCTTGACGGTTTTTCTGCCGAATGGGGCGCCAGTACCGGCGATATTATTGCCAACACAGCAGGCTCATTGATTTTTATGGGGCAGCAATTCGGTTGGGGCGAACAACGTATCACTTTAAAATACAGCTTTCACCCCACAGAATATCCCGATTACCGCCCGGACTTACTGGGCAGCAATATATTTCAATGGCCCCTAAAAGATTATAACGGGCAAACTTACTGGCTTAGCACCAATATCAAGTCTTTTTTTAAAGGGAGCAATATACCCGAATGGCTGAACGTATCTTTTGGCTACAGCGCAGATGGCATGACCGGCGCGCGTGAAAATTCCACGGAATACAAAGGCCAGGCAATTCCCCATTTTGAGCGCAGACGGCAGTTCCTTTTGTCGTTGGATGTGGATTTGCCCCGCATCAAAACACGTTCAAAATTCCTGAAGGCCGCTTTTAACCTTTTAGGCTTTATAAAGGTGCCTTTTCCGGCACTTGAAATGGACAACAATGGTCATTTCCATTTTCATCCAATTTATTTTTAATAATTGATTATGAATTGGTTAAGTAAAATACAAGGAAAATTTCAGGAAAAATTAGCAGCGGGCTTGCATATCTAAAAAAATTATCTGTACATTTGCACTCATTTTTGAGGAAACGCATAAATATAGCTTACAATGAGCAAACCGGAATTAATATCATTAGTTGAGAATACAGTTGAGCAGAAGAAATTACCTGCTTTCAAAGCTGGAGATACTATTACCGTATCGTATAAAATTAAAGAAGGAAACAAGGAACGTATTCAGAAATTCCAGGGTGTTGTTCTGCAACGCTCCGGCACTGGCCCTGCTGAAACTTTCACTGTAAGGAAAATTTCCGGTAATACCGGCGTAGAACGTATTTTCCCGGTTTCCTCACCTTTCATCGATGAAATCCAGATCAACAAGCGTGGTGTGGTTCGTCGTGCCCGCATCTTCTATCTGAGAGGCCTGCGCGGTAAGAAAGCCAGAATCAAAGAGAAAAGAATGTAGTTTTGTTTTCATAATTTTTGGGATTTTTTACCCGGGTCAATTCGTTGTCCCGGGTTTTTTGGTTTCAACGGAAAGTACTTTTATTGTACATTAGCATAAAAAACATATCAATGGACAGAAAGACAAAAGGATTTGGAACAGCGCCGGTTTTTTTTACGGCTATTTCAACCATTCTGGGAGCAATTCTTTTCCTCCGCTTCGGCTTTGCCACCGGCACACTGGGTTTCTGGGGCATCGCTGTCATTATATTGCTGGGGCATATGGTCACAGTACCCACCGCTCTGGCCATCAGTGAAATTGCCACCAACAAACGCGTTGAAGGCGGCGGCGAGTATTTCATAATATCCCGCTCTTTTGGGCTCAACATTGGCGCCACCATAGGCATTGCACTGTATTTTTCCCAGGCCATTAGTGTGGCTTTTTACATTATTGCTTTTACGGAATCCTTTCAGTTCCTTTTTGATTTTCTGATGCGTGATTACGGCATCAGCCTGCCCCGACAGGCAATCAGCATTCCTGCCATGGCAGCACTTGCACTACTAATTTATAAAAAAGGGGCTGGCGTTGGGGTAAAAACCCTCTACATCGTTGTGGCCATACTTTTTGTGGCACTGGGCTTGTTTTTTGCGGGCAGTGGGCTTCAGCAGAACGATTTGAATTTCTTTACATCCAATGCTAATTTTCGCAATATGAATGATTTTTTCTTCGTCTTTGCTATTGTTTTTCCGGCTTTCACCGGGATGACGGCAGGCGTTGGATTGTCGGGTGAATTAAAAAAACCTTCGCGCAGTATCCCCATGGGAACCGTAACGGCCACTTTTGCCGGGATGTTGCTGTATTTCATTATCGCATTTAAGCTGGCCTGGTCCGCACCTGCTGATGCGCTGATCAACGACCAGTTTGTTATGGGCAAAATTGCATTGGGCGGAGCATTTATTATCCCCCTCGGGCTGGCCGCCAGCACAATATCTTCTGCCATTGGGAGCATTCTTGTTGCTCCGCGCACCCTTCAGGCCCTTGCCAAGGACAATGCTTTTCCATGGAAAAAAACCAATTACTTCCTGTCAAAAAGCCGCGCATCTGATGGCGAGCCGGTTTCCGCGACCCTGGTAACCGTTATTATTGCGTTTGCTTTTGTTGCAATGGGCAATGTAAATGCCGTTGCGGAAGTCATCAGTATGTTTTTTATGCTGACTTACGGTTCCCTTTGTTTGATCAGTTTCCTGAACCATTTCGGCTCCTCCCCTTCTTACCGCCCGAGTTTCCGTTCACGCTGGCCACTATCATTAATGGGATTTCTGGTCTCCGTTTGGGTGATGTTTAAAATCAACACCATCTATGCTTTGGCCGCTATTTTGCTGATGGCCATACTCTACATCTACTTGAATTCATATCATAAAGAGCGCAAAGGACTCGCCGATATTTTCACCAATGCGCTCTATCAGTTGAACCGCAACCTGCAGGTTTTTCTGCAAAAAAAACATCTGCAACAGCAGGGAAACGAATGGCGCCCCAGTGCAATTTGTATTTCCGGCGATAGTTTTAAACGCAATACAGCTTTTATGATGCTCAACTGGATTTCTTATAAATACGGTTTTGGCACGTATTTGCACCGGATTGAGGGATATTACTCCAAAAGCAGCTCACAAAAAGCGCATGAAGAACTGAAACGCCTGATCAATGTTACCAGCCAAATGGAAAACCATGTGTATATCGACACAATTGTGAGTCCGTCATATACCTCAGCTATTGCCCAATCCATCCAGATTCCCGGAATTTCGGGCATGGAAAACAATATGATCATTTTTGAATACGATAAAGATGATCCTGAAAAGCTGGACGAAATCACCGAAAACTTTTCACTCGTGCATGCGGGCAATTTTGATGTGTGCATACTCGCCACCAGCAGCCGACAAATTCAATTTCAAAACGGCATCCATATTTGGATAAAATCGACCGACACCGAAAATGCCAATTTGATGATCCTGCTCAGTTTTATCATCCTGGGACATCCCGACTGGAAAAAAGGCGACATCAAAATATTTGAAATCTGCAAACAGGAAAAACTTAAAGAAACACGCCAAAAAATGGAGGAACTTGTTGTAAGCGGACGCCTTCCGATAACTTCATCAAATATTGAGCTGATCGTTGATGTAGAAGGAAAATCGATCCGCGAACAAATCATTGAACGCTCGCGCGATGCAGGACTGACTTTTATAGGATTCCGTGAAGAAAGCCTGCGGCACGATAAAGCGGAACTCTTTAGCGGATACGAAGAAATGGGAACCATCCTTTTTGTAAATTCGCAAATGAAAAAGCTGATTGAATAACAATGTACATGGTTTTCCTGAAAGCCCCGCTCAGAAAGAAAGCTAAATTACTCAAAATGAATAAAATACCTCGAAATACACTACTATCATTTATATTCCTGCTTTTATTGCCCACTTTCGCTTGGGCACAAATCGAAATTGAAGGAAAAATTGAAGGAAACCCTGTCGGGGAAAAGGTATATCTCAGTAGCTATTTTGGCGAACGTTTGTCGTTGGTCGATTCTGCCACACTCAATCCGGAAGGCGATTTCATAATGAACCTGCCGAAGCATCAGCACAATGGACTTTACCGCATGGATTTGGGCGAAGGACGTTTTTTTGACTTCATCATCAACGATGAAAAAAAAATCCGTCTAACCACAGATTATAATGCCCCCATTGAGATGCTCCAGGTTCAAAAATCCCGGGAGAACAAAGCGTTTTATCATTTCATTAAAGAAGAAAACCGCATTGAATCTGCAATCGCTTTGCTTTTTCCATTACTGAGCGAATATCCGCTTGACGATCCCTTTTTCCCGGAAATTGCCCGACGCTACGAAAGCCTGCAAATTGAAAAAGACTCCATCATAAACAAACTTAGCAAAGACAATCCGGGGACTTTTGCGGCAAAACTGATACAAATGCGCAAATCGCCCTATCTGGAAGCCTGGTTGCCGCGCAGGGAAAAGCTCAACAAATTGAAAAACGAATTTTTCTACGGACTTACTTTCTCGGACACAAGTTTGCTTTATTCCAATGCCTATACTTCCAAGGCCATTGAATATATGTCGTTTTACAGTAATCCGGATTTTAATTTTGAGGAAATTCAGGTCGCCTTTATTGGTGCTGTGGATAAGATCATGGCCAAAGCCGGAGAGGACCCGAAAGTGTATAATCAGGTACTTAACTATCTGGTTGGCGGTTTTGAGCAATATCATTTTGATGAAGTTTTGGCGCACATCGCGACGAACTGGCCCGAAGACGGCACTTGCAAGAATGAAGATGAAAGCACTTTGGCAAAACGTTTGGAAAACTATAAAAAGCTGGCCAACGGAATGCCTGCCCCCGGTTTTGAATTCACAGATGAAGCAGGCCAAAAACACACGCTCAGCGATATCAAATCAAAAAAGACCGCATTGGTTTTCTGGGCCAGCTGGTGTCCGCATTGCAGGCAGATTATGCCCGAACTGAAAAAATTATACGGAGATTTTGACCGTGACGAGCTGGAAATCATCAGTATTTCCATAGATACTTCCCGTGCTGAATGGCAGCAGGCAATAAAAACCATCGATGCCGGTTGGCTCAATTCCTGCGATGAAAAAGGATGGGACGGCAAGGCAGCTACACTTTACAACATTTATGCAACACCCAGCCTTTTCCTCTTGGACGAGGACAAAAACATCATTTCAAAACCAATGACTGTAAGCGAATTACGGACAAAACTGGAAGAATAGCTTAGACATCGATTACCCGAAATTCGGTAGAGGAAGGCACTCCTTTAAAGTCTTCGATATATTTTCCCGAAATAAGGGAGAGCAATTTGGAATCCTTGTAATGTGGATGCACTTCCAAATCTTCCTGAACTTTTTTATAATAAGGCTCACTGATCACGATACGGTTGATTTTCGCCTTGGACATCAGGCGCGCCGATAAGTCAATATCTTTTCCATAATAATCGTTATAGCCTTTAAAGTAGGTAATATTATAAACCTCTGTGCAATAATGCATTCCCACTTTGCAATTCAGGAAAAGGTCTTCGAGGGGGAAATTTTTAATATTATCGAGGGTGGCAAAGATTTCAAAAAGCAGGGAAAAATAATTATTGATATCTTGCTTGGCTTTCAGGGCTTCATCAGGGATGTAGAGCATAATTTCATCGCCAATCCCTTTCACGATATTATCTGGGAAATCATTAAGGAAAGTAATAAGGTTGAAGGTATTGTTGAGCAATTTGCCCCAATGCTCAATTTCGGAACTGTATTTTATGGCTGTTGAATTTGTGATATCAATGAAGATGCATGTCCCGGGCACTGTGGGCAGGGAAGCCAGAAATTCCTTCATTTCGGGCGAATGCGGATCGCGGTAGTGTATGTAATGTCCCATACAAGCTAGTTTTCGAGCTTTTTTTGCGCTGCATCCAGATCATCCACAATTTCAAAAATGCTGATAAAGCCTGCTATTTCAAAAATTTCACGGATATTGGGTTGAAGGGAGCAAAGGATAAAACGTCCGTTTTTCGCTTTCATCGCCTTGAGGAACATCAGAAAAATCCTCAGTCCGGAGCTGCTTACATAGTCCATTTTGGCACAATCGACGATTATTTCGTTTGCTTCTGCGGCTGTAAGCTCTTTGAGTTTTTGCTCAAAAGAGCTGTAATTGAGCGTATCCAGCCGGCCTTCAATTGCCAGTACAAATCTTTTGCCTTCCTGAGTTTGCTTAATTTCCATATTTATTATTGAATTTTTTCAATTATTTTGAGGAGCGCTTTTTGGTGAGTATAATACGGTTTTTATCTCCTACGCGCTCATATTTCAGCTCATCCATCACATTGCGCACAAAAAGAATTCCCAGACCTCCGACTTCGCGGTCTTCGGCAGATTTCTTCAATTCACTGCTGTGGTCTTCTTCGAGAGGATTGAAGGGTGTGGCATCATCTTCAATAGTCAGTACAATGGGTTTTCCAACAGCACAATCGACATGGATATCAATTAAATGGTCTTCCTTATCGGTATATCCATAAAAAACAATATTGCTCACCAGCTCTTCCAATGCGAGGTTAAGGTCAAACACTTCTTTCATGCTCAACTGATAAGGTTCGGACAGTCCTTCGATAAAGGAAGCAATTTCGCGGATTGCCTGAATATTGTTTTTAACCTGAATATGTTCCACTATTTTTGCAGCTTTATTTCACAAAGTTAACGAATCCTGAGAATTTACGGTGATTTATTTTTGCCTGCTCTATTCATAAAATGCAAACAAAATATTATAATCAGCCAAAAATTAGGTTTTTACTAATTTTATATCCTAAAATTGAATTTGTTTGCATTTTACCAGTGCATTAACTTCAGGCCATCTGCTTCGTTGCTAAAGCTTTGAAATAGGCGACTATATCTTCAGCTTTAGACGCCTCACATCTGACCTGAATTTAAAGCATGAATAAAGCAGGTTTGATTCCAACGCACTGCCATAAGCGTAATATCATCACTTTGCCCGGCTCCACCTGCGAAAATTTCCACATCATCCGAAATATGATGGCAGATATCCCGCGGATCCTGCCCTGAAAGTGATGTTGCGACAAAGTCTTTTAAACGTTGGTCAGAATATAATTCTTCTTCAATGTTGACCGCTTCTGTGATGCCATCGGTATAAAGCAGCAATGTTTCTCCATTCTTGAGGGTAATTTCCTGCTGCCCGTAATTAACATCTTCAAATACGCCCAATGGAAGTCCATTTCCCGGCCCCATAAATGCAACATCTTTGCCCTGTATGAGCAATGGGAAATTATGACCGGCATTGCAATACGACACATTTCCTTTCTGCAAATCAAGAATTCCCAGAAAAAGGGTCACAAACATGGAGTCATTATTATCACGGCAGAGTTCTTCATTCATCTCGGCTATAATTTGTCCGGGCTGCTTATCCGCTTCTGCCTTTGCACGGAGCAATGTGCGGCAAATGGCCATAAACAAGGCCGCGGGCACGCCTTTTCCTGAAACATCGCCAATCGCAAAACACAAATGATGCGCATCGAGGAAAAAGAAATCATATAAATCGCCACCCACAGCTTTTGCAGGTTTCAGTATAGCATAGAGATCCACAGCCTGTTCTTCCGGAAATTTGACAGGCAACATATTATATTGGATGGAGCGTGCAATATTCAGTTCGCTCTCCATTTTCTCACGCTCCGCCGTTTCCTTTTTTAAATCCCGGATATACTGTTTCAGTTCCTGTTGCATAAAGCTCAGTGCCGACGAAAGCCGGCTGATCTCTTTGCTGTTTTGCAGATCAGGGATGCGTGAATCAAAATTTCCTTCGCCAATGCCCCGGCTGGCAGCCGCCAGTTTTTTGATCGGAAACGTAATTTTGCGGCTGACCAACAGCAAAGCCAAAAACATTAATACCAATCCCAATAAACCATATTCAATTAATTTTAAATGAAGGTCATTTCGGTCGGCATAAAGCTGATCTTCAGCATAAATAACAGCCATCGACCAATCCAAAGAAGGCAGGGGTGCAAAATATGCGTGAAAATCCTGTTTTGCACCCGGAGGGCGAAATTCAATAAAACCCGTTTGCTGATCGACCATCCTTCTTGCAACTTCCTTAATTTCCGGTAGTTGCCTGGCCGATTCATCTTCAAAAATATTATCACCGGTTTTTTCTTCTGCCGGACCGGCCAGCAAAGTTCCCTGACCATCCAGTAATACCACAGTCCCATCATCAACAATTTGCAGGTCTTCCACAAATTTATTCAGCCAGGAAAGGGATAAATCCACTGTGGCCAAACCTCTTGTTCGTGTTTCCGGATCAATAAAAGGAACGGCATATGTCAGCATCAGCTCATCGCCACCATGCATATCGTAATAGGGCTGAGACCAAAATGTAGTATCCAATCCCATTGCATTGCGATACCAGTCCTTTTCGGTATAGTTATAAACATTAGTATAGAGGCTTTTGAGAATTAAAGCCGTATCTGTTTGAAAAAGATAGGCTGAAAAATAGCCCAGTTCCCCTTCTGGGTCAAGAGATACCGCAATCCCATAAACATCAGGTGTTTTATAAATTGATTTTCTGAGTTCGGACAACAGCCTTGTGCTGTCAAACGGGTTTTCAGACATATATTTCGCCAGCTGTCGGCAGAGGTTTTCGGAAGGCACAACAATAGAAGATAATTGCGAAGCCGCTGCCACAGTAACACCTTCGGCTTTGTCCTGAGCAGCACCCAGCACGATATCCTCGGTAAGTGACATATTATAAAACAGGGTAATGACCAAAATCAAAGTAATCAATGGCAGCAACAAAACATTAAGTTGAAAACCAATTCCCTGTCTGGAAAATATATTGCTCTTTTTCATTGGAATTACCATTAAACAGCTGCAAAGCCGGATTGTATAGCGTCAAAATTAACAAATAAAAACAAACCCACCCCAATGATCTGAGTCGGAATGTGCCACTTGCTCTACCCAAACATTTAAAAGACGTTAAAATATTTTCCGAAAAGGCAGGAAACAATACATTCAAAGCAGCGTTTTTTAACTTTGCAACAAATTTCAGAATATTGAAGGTCAAAAATTTATCAGTCAGCATTATTGGTTCGGGCAATATGGCCTGGCATCTGGGACATGCTTTCAAAAAAAAAGGGCTACGTATTGAGCAGATTTTTTCGCGCAATACCAAAAGCGGGATACAGCTTGCCGACAGCCTGAAAGCACGTTTTGCGCCCACATTGAAAAACCTGGAGGCCGGTTCCGATCTATATATCCTTGCTGTTACCGACCGCAGCATTGAAAAAATCATGATGGACTGGCCCGAGCAGCTTAAAAACAGTCTTGGGGTGCATACCAGTGGCAGTGTTGGCCTAGACAGCATCCGGCGTTTCCATGCACATGCAGGCGTTTTTTATCCGCTGCAGACTTTCAGCAAAGCAGAAAAGGTTAAATTCAAAAAAATCCCCATCTGCATTGAAGCAGGCCAAAAAGAGGATGAAGAAAAACTACTGAAATTTGGCCGGGTGCTGAGTTCAGATGTCCGCTCGCTCAATTCCGAACAAAGACGCATTGCCCATCTTTCAGCGGTTTTTGCCAATAATTTTACCAATTATATGTATGCCATAGCGGCTGAAATCCTCAAAAACCACGACCTGCCTTTTGACCTGATCAAACCACTGATAAAAAAAACCGCCAACAAGCAGAAAAAACAGGATAATCCTTTCCGGGTTCAAACCGGGCCAGCAATACGCCAGGATTACGGAACTATAGAAAAGCACCTGGAAATGTTGAAAATCAAACCCGATTTTCAGGAGATTTATGAGCTTTTAAGCGATAAAATATCTGTTCACAAAAACGGCCACAAACAAACTGATTAATTCAGGATTAAAACAATAGAAAAACAGCTGTCGAAACAGCCAAAACAAAATAGTAAAATGAAAAACTACAGGGAAAAGCTGAAGGACATCCACACAATAATATTTGATTATGATGGAGTTATGACCGATGGCTACGTAATGGTTTTGCCTGATGGTGAAGCTTTGCGCAGAACCAATGTCAAGGACGGATATGCACTACAGCTGGCCATCAAAAAAGGCATACGACTGGCCGTAATCAGCGGTGGAAGGGGCAAAAACATGGAAAAACGCCTTGAAATGGTTAAAATAGAGGATGTTTATTTAGGTGTTGACAACAAGATCAAGGTATTTCGCGCATTTTTGGAAAAACATAAGCTCAAAGCTAAAGATGTAATTTATGTTGGCGACGACATCCCTGATTATGAAGTAATGAAAGAAGCCGGCCTGGCCATGTGCCCCGAAGATGCTGCCGAAGAAATAAAATCCATCTGCCATTACATTAGTCACGCAAAAGGCGGACAGGGCGTGGTTCGTGATGTTATTGAACAGGTATTAAAAGCCCATGGCCTTTGGATGAACGAAGATGCTTATCACTGGTAAAAAACGAATCCATGAACACAATTGAAACCCGCGATATCGTTAAACGCTATGCCAACCATACGGCATTGAAGAAAGTGAGCATTCAGGTGCCCAAAGGAAGCATCTACGGACTTCTGGGACCAAACGGAGCCGGAAAAACATCATTGATACGGATCATCAACCGAATCACCGCACCCGATGAAGGCGAAGTGCTTTTTAATGGGAAAGCCCTGCGGCAAAACGATGTGGAGCGCATCGGTTATCTGCCCGAGGAACGTGGCCTCTACAAAAAAATGAAAACCGGCGAACAGGCGCTTTACCTGGCCCAACTGAAAGGTGTGGATGAAAAAACCGCCAAAGAACGCCTGAAAAAATGGTTTGTCCGTCTCAACATCACCGACTGGTGGGACAAAAAAGTGGAAGAGCTCTCAAAAGGGATGCAGCAAAAAGTCCAGTTTATCACTACGGTGATCCATGAACCGGAATTATTGATTTTTGATGAGCCATTCAGCGGATTTGACCCCATTAATGTGAACATCCTGAAAGAAGAAATCCTGCGCCTGCGCGATGAGGGAGCAACGATTATTTTCTCAACGCATAATATGGCTTCCGTAGAAGAAATCTGCGACCATATTGCACTGATCAACAAATCAGAAAAAATCCTTGAAGGAAAGCTCAATGAAATACGCGAATCGTTCAAAAGCAACCTGTATGAAATTAAAATCCGTGATTTTGGCGGTTTTACTCCTGAATTTGAAAATGAAATCACAGAAAAAAAAGATCAGGGGCTGCACCGGTTAAGTTTCAGCACCGACGATGGAGACAAAGCCCGTGCCTTTCTAGCCGAAATCGCAGCAAAAGAACATGTGGTCGATTTCCGCGAGATCTATCCTTCCGTGAATGATATTTTCCTGAGCAAAACATCTGAAAAAGCACACTCATGAGCAAAATAAGCCTGATCATAAAACGGGAATATTTAACCCGCGTAAAGAAGAAATCTTTTATCATCATGACCATTCTTGGCCCCATACTAATGGCTTCAGTTTGGGTATTACCTATTGTAATGGCCAATATCGGTGGTGATCAGCAAACCATTGAAGTACTGGACGAAAGCGGCCTTTTCTTCACGGAATTCAAGGATTCGGAAGACTATAAATTCGTTTTTGTTTTTAAAGAACTGGACAGCGCAAAGAATGCCTTTCTTAAAAGTGACGCCCAGGCTTTGGTATATATCCCAAAAACACAGGTTGCAGTGCCGGAAAAAGCATTTATCTTTTCGCGCAAACAAGCGGGAATTGGCCTTAAAAAATATGTAGAAACCATAATGAAAAAGGAGGTGGAAAGCATTAAGCTGGCTGCTTCGGGCATTGATTCCGAAATTCTGGAAAGCATCAAAACCGGCATCCTTATTACCAATATCAAATTGGATGCAAGCGGCAATGAGGAAAAATCCTATCCGGAAATCCGGCTGGCTTTGGCCTGGTTTTTTGGCATATTGATATATTTCTTCATTTTCATCTTTGGCGCACAGGTGATGCGCGGTGTTATTGAAGAAAAAGTCAATCGCATCATCGAAGTGATTATTTCTTCGGTAAAACCCATGCAATTGATGACCGGAAAAATTGTCGGAATTGCTTTGGTGGGCCTGACACAATTTTTGCTTTGGGTAGTGCTTAGTTGGGCCATTGTTGGTATTGTTCAGGCAAGTACAGGATTTTTCAGCAATCCACAGGCAAATGCTCAGATTACTGCATTGAGCCCGGGAAGTGCAGCGGTCAGTCCCAACGAAATTATACCTGCACCGGCTGCCGACAAGGAAGAAGACACAGTGGCATACCTAAGAGAATCGATGCTGTCAGTCAATTATTTTTCCATAATCCTAACCTTCCTTTTTTATTTCCTTGGCGGATATCTGCTTTATGCTGCACTTTTCGCAGCAATTGGATCGGCAGTGGACAATGAAACCGACACCCAGCAATTTATGTTACCGGTTTCCGCGCCATTAATAGCGTCTCTGGTTTTGGTCGGTTATGTGATTAACAATCCCGATGGTAGTTTGGCCTTTTGGCTATCGATGGTGCCTTTTACTTCACCCATTATCATGATGGCGCGCATTCCTTTTGGCGTTCCGTTTTGGGAAGTGGGACTGTCCATGGCGGCATTGATCGGTGGATTTCTCTTCACTTCCTGGTTTGCCTCGCGCATATACCGGGTAGGGATTTTAATGTACGGCAAGAAAGTAAATTACAAGGAATTGTGGAAGTGGTTCCGTTTCCGGTCATAGTTTCAATTGGAAGCTTGCTGGCCACTTTTTATTCCGGGTAAATCCAGCTTTATAGCTGATTTGCAGCGGCAAGGATTATTGTACTGTTGAAAACAAATTTCACAAAAAACGATGCCTACAGGGTGCAAATTAATGAATCACAGTAAATTATAATATCCATAAATATAAATCCGAAAAATTGTTAATTAAGGATTATTATTCTATTTTTGCACCCTCGAAAATTTAAGTCATTATCAAATAAATAGATTCGAAATGCAACACAAAGGTGTAATTAAGTTTTTCGCTATCCTGTTAGCACTGGTGTGTGTATTTCAGTTGTCTTTCACATTCATCACACGAAGTGTTGAAAACAAGGCGGTTGAATACGCTCATTCAGAGGAAGCCGACATCATAGCCAAAAACATGTCGAAAGGTGACGAGGTCAAATTTCAGTATTATCTTGATTCCATTAGTAAATCGCGCAAGCGTTATTTCCTGGATTCAATGGCAAATGAAGAAGTGTACAACATTTTGGTCCGCCAATACACTTACAAAGAAGCCAAAGAGCGCGAGCTGAACTTAGGACTTGACCTTAAAGGTGGTATGAACGTAACCATGGAAGTAAGTGTCGTAGATATCCTGCGCGCTCTTTCCGGATACAGCAAAGACGAAACCTTTAACAGCGCCATTAATATGGCCCGTGAAAAACAGAAAAGCAGCAATGCGGATTATGTGACTCTTTTTGCTGAGTCATTTGAAGAAATTGATCCCAATGCCCGTTTGGCAAGTGTTTTCAATACAGTAGAACTCAAAGACCGAGTTAAATATAACTCGACCAATGCAGAAGTTATCAGCGTGATCCGCGAAGAAACCGATGCAGCGATCGACCGTACATTTAACATCCTGCGTACACGTATTGACCGCTTTGGTGTTGCTCAACCAAATATCCAGCGTTTGCAAACTGCAGGCCGTATCCTGATTGAACTTCCGGGCATCAAAGATCCGGAACGTGTGCGTAAACTGCTCCAGGGTACAGCACAACTGGAATTCTGGGAAACATACCAGCTCCCCGAAGTATTTGGAAGCCTGGCCGAATGTAACGCCAAGATGCGCACACTGGTTGCAATGGACGAAGGCGAGAAGCAGGAAAGCCTAAGCGGTTCTGAAACAACAGAAATTGAAACAGAAAATGCAGACGGCACAACTGATAACATCACCAATACCGAGCAAACAGAAGAACAAATTGAGGTTAATGAAGAAACAGGTGATACCAGTGTAGTAGAAGAATCGCTACTGGACAAAATCGCTGATTCAACCGGAAGGGAAATTGCTGAAGCGCAATCTTCATTTGAAGACTATGCTAAAGAAAACCCACTCTGGGCTTATCTGAACCCTGCTGTTTATCAAAATGAATCAGGTCAAACCGTACCTTATAATTCAGCACGTATCGGTTCTTCTTTTATCAAAGATACTGCACGCGTTAATTATATGTTGCGTGCCACAAAAGAGCTGCGCCCACGTAACCTGCGACTGCTTTGGACCGTGAAGCCCGAGCCAGGCCGCAAGGACGTTCTTGATTTGGTTGCTATTAAGGTAAATACACGCGACGGAAAAGCTCCTCTGGGCGGCGATGTGATCGTTGATGCACGTCAGGATGTAAATCCCGTAAACGGTGGTGTTGAAGTTTCCATGAGCATGAACGGCGAAGGTGCCCGTATCTGGAAACGTATGACCGGTGAGAACATTGGCAAACAAATTGCGATTGTTCTTGACAGCTACGTTTATTCTTATCCTAATGTAAACTCAGAAATTGGCGGTGGCCGTTCTTCCATTTCCGGTGGCGGTATGACCATTGAGGAAGCGCAGGACCTTGCCAACATCCTGAAAGCAGGTAAACTTCCTGCTCCTGCACGTATTGTTCAGGAAGAGATTGTAGGCCCGTCATTGGGTGCCGAAGCAATCAGCGCCGGTTTGAACTCATTTGTTCTGGCCTTCCTGCTTGTACTTGTTTATATGATATTCTATTATAACCGTGCCGGTTGGGTAGCTGACCTTGCGCTGGTTACCAATATTTTCTTCATCTTTGGTGTATTAGCTTCTTTCGGAGCAGTACTGACACTGCCTGGTATTGCGGGTATTGTACTTACACTCGGTATGGCTGTGGATGCCAACGTGATTATCTACGAGCGTATCCTCGAAGAAGTCCGCGCCGGTAAAGGTATGCGCCTGGCTTTGACTGACGGTTATAAAAACGCTTATTCCGCTATCATTGATGGTAACGTTACTACACTGCTAACCGGTATCGTACTTTTCACATTCGGTTCCGGTCCTGTTCAGGGTTTTGCTACTACACTGATTATCGGTATCATTTCTTCACTCTTCTCAGCAATTTTCATCTCCAGGCTTGTATTTAACTGGATGCTGGAAACCAAGAAAACAGTTAATTTCGATACCAAAATCACACGCGGGCTCTTCAGTAAAGTTAATTTCGACTTTATCAGCATGAGGAAAACAGCTTATATCATCAGTTCTACTATTATTATCATCGGTATTGCTTCTCTGGCAATCCGTGGTTTGAATTATGGTGTAGATTTCTCCGGTGGACGTACTTATGTGGTACGTTTTGACCAGCCTGTTGTTGTGAAAGATATACGCGGAGCGCTCACTACTGAGTTTGGGAGCACTCCTGAAGTAAAAACTTTTGGCCCAAGTACTCAAGTAAAAATTACAACGGATTACCTGATCGATGACAACTCCAAAGAAGTGGACAGCATTGTGGAAAGCATGCTTTACACAAGCCTGAAGCCTTTCTTTACCGGAGGCATTGAAAGATCACAATTCCTTTCAGATACTGATGAAGACAGCAAAATGACCGGTATCCTTACTTCGCAAAAAGTAGGGCCTACAATTGCATACGACATCAAGCGTAATGCAGTACTGGCCGTTGTTTTCGCGCTCCTGGTGATCTTTGCCTACATTGCCGTCCGCTTTAAAAAGTGGCAATATGGTTTGGCAGGCGTGATTGCGCTCTTCCACGATTCTTTGATTACTATTGGCCTGTTCTCCCTGTTCTATGGTGTGCTGCCCTTCAACCTTGAAGTTGATCAGGCATTTATCGCGGCCATCCTGACAATCATTGGTTATTCTATTAACGATACCGTGATTATCTTTGACCGTATCAGGGAATTCACCACATTGTATCCAAAGAAAGACATCAAAACCAATATCAATAATGCACTGAACAGTACACTGGGACGTACCTTCAACACATCCGGTACTACCCTGATCGTACTGCTGATCATCTTCATCTTTGGTGGGGAAATCATCCGCGGATTTACATTCGCACTGCTTGTTGGTGTTTTGATTGGTACTTATTCGTCGCTCTTCAATGCAAGCCCGATTGCATTCGACCTGCTGACGCGCAAATCAAAAGACAATAAAGGCAAATAAGCGAAAGCCTGATAATATTGAAGTCCCGGAGGTTTCCTTCGGGACTTTTTTTATTTTTGCATAATAATTTTACACAATGACACTGCTCTTTTTTGATATCAGCGGAGGCGAAATTTTCATCATCATCATTATGGTGCTGATTATCTTTGGGCCAAAACGTATTCCTGAAATTGCCCGCAAAGCCGGTAAGGCTATGTCGGAAGTGCGCAAAGCCAGCAATACCATTAAGAATGAAATCATGAGTGAAAGCGATAATATCCGCGACAGCTTAGAAAAGGAAGCCAAAGAAATCAAGGGCGAAATTAAAGATGCCACCAGCTTAGACAGCAAGCACGATGAAGGTAAAGGCAGAAACAATAATTGATCTTGCAGGCAGTTATACATGAGTGAAATTATCCGTAATTTAGCACCATAAATTGTTTTTAAATACTCTTCAGATATGAATATAACCATCAGGTTAATCTTAGCACTTAGTTTTTTCCTATTAATTACTGGCATTCAGGCACAAAACCGCAGATTAAATGCTGCCGATGAAGATTTCAGGAATAAAAAATACAGCCTGGCCATGGAAAAATACAGGAAAGCCTACAGTAAAACGAAAAACAGAAGCACCCGCGAAACCATTTCGTTTAAAATAGCCGAATGCGAGCGCATGAAAGGTGACGTACGCCGTACTAAAAACGCTTATAAAAGGCTCATTAGCATGGATTACCAGGAGAAAGAGCCTATTGTCCTGCTGCATTATGCCGAGGCTTGCCTGAAAGATAACCGACTTGAACTGGCCAAAACGAATTTTGAAGAGTACCTGAAAAAAGTCCCTGACGATCCTCAGGCCCTGCGCGGCTTAAAATCAGTAGAATTTATTGAAGAACACAAAGAAACCAAAGGACGCTATGAGGTGGAACGCGAGCGAAAAATAAACAGCCGTTTCGATGAATTTTCACCCACTTATATGAATTCTACCCTCAATGAAATTGCCTTTACCAGCAACCGCGATGATGCCATAGGCAAAAAAGAAGATGAATGGACCGGGAAAAAATTCACCGATATATTCGTGAGCCGGCAAGATAAAAAAGGCAAATGGAGCACACCGGTACTTTTGGACGAAGAAGAAATTGTAAATACCGAGGCCAACGAAGGCCAACCCATGATGAACAAACATTTTAACCTGATGTATTTTACACGCTGTAGCAAACTCGACAGACGGGCTGCGGGCTGTAAGGTTTACACAGCAAAACGTCAGGGAATGTCGTGGCAGGAACCCAAAGAACTGAACCTGGGAGGCGATACACTCTCGGCAATCGGCCATCCAACCCTAAGTGAAGATGAAACCATAATTATTTTTGCTGCCGATTTTGACGACAGTAAAGGTGGAAAAGACCTCTATATCGCAAGCCGTTCAAGCCGTAACGGCGATTTCGATCCGGCTGTCAATCTCGGAGACGCCGTAAACACCTATGGCGATGAGCTTTTCCCGTTTCTGCGCGGCGATACAGCCCTGTACTTTGCCTCAAACGGTCATGTGGGCATGGGCGGACTGGACATCTATAAAACAGTGCTCAGTAGAGACGAAGAAGGAAAGTTCAGTTTTAGCGAACCCGTTAATATGCTTCCGCCAATCAATTCCAATGCCGATGATTTCGGGATTGTTTTCAGCCCACAGGAAGAAGGAGCTGCCGGCTTTTTTGCATCAAACCGCAAAAGCAACCAGGGAGATGATATATACACTTTCACACGTGAACCGCTGCTGTTCACTTTATCAGGAACAATTACCGACGACCGCACTTTGCAAAAGCTTCCCGAAGTAAACGTGATGGTAACCGGATCTGACGGCACTCAGCTTGAAGATATTACTGACGAAAACGGATACTACAGCTTCAATAAAAACCAGATATTCGGCAATATCACCTACGAAATTGCCGTAAGCAAAGAAGGTTATTTTAATCAAAACGCAACCGAAACTACTGTTGGGCTCCAAAACAGCACGGATCTGGTACGCGATTTTGTGCTGGTGCCCATACCACAGGAACCCATCATGCTCCCGGAAATCCTCTACGATTTGGGCAAATGGGACCTCAAACCTCAATATCAGGACAGTTTGCAGGGCTTGATTACCATTATGCAGGAAAACCCCAACCTGATTATCGAGCTTGCTGCCCACACCGATATGCGCGATTCAGATGAAAATAATGATAAACTTTCTCAAAAACGTGCGCAATCCGTTGTGGATTATCTCATCGACCGTGGAATTGACGCAGGCCGGTTATCGGCAAAAGGTTACGGCGAACGTGTTCCTTTGGAGCTCAAAAAAGACGTTACCAAAGACGGGTTCCTTTTCCCTCAGGGCACTGTGCTCAATGAAGAATACATCAATAAACTGGAAAGCAGGGTAGAACGGGAAATAGCCCACCAAATGAACCGTCGTACCGAATTTTCGATTATCGGAACCGATTATATTCCCGGTTCAGGCGTGCTTAAAACCGAAGGCGGCAAAATCGATATCGTTACTGCTCCAGAGAAAAATGAAGTACGCTTTACTTATTCAACCGACGGAAATCAAATTGTTGCTCCTTGTATCATCAATGGAATCAGTGCCAAATTTATTTATGACCTGCGCAATATCAAAAATGCAGTTATATCCGAAGAAGCAGCATTGGAACTTTTAAAAAGTGGTGCTATCAGCAAAACAGATTTCCTTGGTGACATAAGCAGGGCTTTGGGTGATGGCTGGATCGAAAACAATGCCCGTTTCATTATCAATGATATGCGTATTGGCAAAGAATTAAAATACGATGTCGAGGTAGTTGTCAACCGCCGTGAAAAAGGCCAATACCTGAAACTACCAAAAGCAGTGCTGAATAAATTCGGAACTGTAAAGCTCGATAAAGAAAACCAGAAAATCATTTTTGAATAGAAAGTCCTCAGGAAATATGACGACAACTTCTTCACGATATAACCAAAGAGGCGTTTCGGCCTCAAAGGAAGATGTGCACAATGCAATTAAGAACACGGATAAAGGATTGTACCCCAATGCTTTTTGCAAAATTATCCCCGATTTCTTAGGCGGTGATGACGATTTTTGCAACATCATGCATGCTGATGGCGCGGGAACAAAATCATCATTGGCTTACCTTTATTGGAAAGAAACCGGCGACTTATCCGTTTGGAAAGGAATTGCACAGGATGCCATTGTGATGAATACAGACGACCTGCTTTGCGTTGGCGCCACAGAAAACATCCTGCTCAGCTCCACAATCGGACGCAATAAAAACCTGATTCCGGGCGAAGTAATCAAAGCCCTTATCGAAGGAACAGAAGCTTTTGTTGAAGAAATGAAAGCATGGGATTACAACATCATAACAACCGGTGGCGAAACCGCTGATGTTGGCGACCTGGTGCGTACCATTATTGTTGACAGTACAGTTAGTGCGCGTATGCGAAGGTCTGAGGTAATCGCAAACGATAAAATTTCGGAAGGAGATGTAATTGTTGGCCTCTCTTCTTTTGGTCAGGCCGCTTGGGAAGATGTTTATAATGGCGGCATGGGCTCCAATGGGCTTACTTCTGCCCGCCACGATGTGCTTGGAAAATATCTCGTTAGCAAATATCCGGAAAGCTTTGACCCGCGCATCAATGATGAATTTGTATATTCTGGTTCGAAAAAACTTACCGATCCAACGGAAGTGGAAGGCATGGATGTAGGAAAACTTATTCTCTCTCCTACCCGCACTTATGCCCCACTGATGAAAAAAATACTTGAAGCACACCGCCCACACATCCACGGACTGGTGCATTGCAGCGGTGGCGCCCAAACCAAAATCCTACATTTTATTGATAAACTGCACATTATTAAAGATAATTTGTTTGATATTCCTCCGCTGTTCAAAATGATTCAGCAGGAAAGTGGAACAAACTGGAAGGAAATGTACCAGGTATTTAATATGGGACACCGGATGGAAATCTATCTGCCCGAAAAATATGCGGCGGAAATCATTGCAATTGCAAAAGACATGAAGGTTGATGCGCAAATTGTAGGTCGCTGCGAGGCTTCTGAACATAAGAAAGTTACGATCAAAAGACCGAACGGAACTTTTGAATATTAAAGCACAAAAATTCCGCTAAAAAAACTGCCGCTTCGGAAAAACCCAAAGCGGCAGTTTTTTTTCGTAGTCATTACTTAGTTTTCTCTATAAACGATATCATCGTATTCCAATTCAAAGCGAAGCTTATGTTTTGATTCTTCAATGGCCAATGAATCAAAAACAGCCTTAATTTCATCATTTGGTGCCTTTTTGGCCAAATCGGAATAAAGACGGAAAGCCGCTTTTTCTTTTTTCATCGCAACAACCAATGCTTCTTCATAGCTCATGTCTGGCTTAGGCTCAACCTCAACCACATAATCTGCAATTTTCAGGTCTGCAACCTCTTCGGTGCGTCCTTTGTAAATGCCTTGTTCTTTTAGGTTGGCCAAGCGCTTTTTATGCCCCATTTCTTCAGTAGCAAATTGAAGAAAAACTTGCTTCATCTCCTCGTTACTGGTATTTTCCGACAATTGGTTATAAAAATCAACAGCTTCCTGTTCGCTCTGCATCGCGAAATCCAGGATATCGTTAATATTATTGAAGTCTTTCATAAAAGGATATTTTTAGGTTTTGCAATTATCTTTCGAACAAATTTAATAAAAATCCTTTCAGCAGTACGAAAACAAATTATCCTATCGACCCATTTACATAAGAAAGTCATGCAGCTTTCCAACATTTCTGCACTACATTTGTTGAATGTTGTATTAAGCAAATTAAACATGGCACGTTACGCGATTAAAGACCTTGAGCATTATACCGGTATAAAGGCACACACAATAAGGATATGGGAAAAACGATATGAGGTTGTGCAACCCGAACGCTCCGATACCAATATTCGGTCATATAGCGATGAAGACCTGAAAAAACTACTTAATATTGCTATGCTGAACCGCCATGGACACAAAATCAGTGACCTGGTAAACCTCAGCAATCAGAGCCTTTGTAAAATGGTACTCAAGCTTACCGGCGAAAAAGCAAGCACCGATCTCTATATCGACAACCTAATGATTGCAACAGTAGATATCGATGAACAAAAATTTGATAAAGTACTCACGAATATCATCATCCAATACGGTTTCGAAAAAGCGATTACAGAAGTATTCTATCCGTTTTTCCTGAAAATAGGCTTTCTGTGGCAAACAGGACATATTAAACCCGGCCAAGAACATTTTATTTCCAATCTATTTCGACAAAAACTAATTAGTGCTATAGATCAAACAGATACTAAACGAGTACCTAACAGTAAAATCTTCATTCTCTTTCTTCCCGAATGGGAAATGCACGAACTGGGACTGCTATTTTACTATTACCTTATCAAAAAAGCCGGTCACCGGGTTATCTATCTCGGACAGCAACTACCTTCATCTGACTTACGCGCTATAAGCGAAATCCAAAAAGGTGATTATTATTTGACCTACATAACAATAGAACCACAGTCCGACCAAAAAGAGGAACTTTGCCGGATTTTCAAAGATAAATTACTCCAGGATAAGGTTCTTATCGGTGGACATCATGCACAAAATCTGGCAAAAGAATTCGAAAAACCCCCTCTTACAATTGCCGATGCAGAAAATTTGAAAATATTCCTAAAAAAATTGAATTTATAAATAACTGAGCCTCAATATATTCAGGTTATTACATATGTACATATGAAATTATTTGTGTTAATTTTATGTTAATTGGTTCTAAATAAGAATAATTTGTTTAACTTTGCTTCATCTTAATTAAACACCTTAGAACCCTTAAAAATTATTCGACATGACCGCAACAGATTTTAACACCCGTCTCATAAGCCTTCAGGACAATCTCAAGTATTTTGCAAAAAGCCTCACTTCCAATGAAGATGACGCCAATGACCTGATGCAGGAAACATTCCTTAAAGCGATACAGTACAAGGACAAATTTGATCCGGCAACAAATCTCAAAGCATGGACCTATACGATCATGAAGAATACCTTCATCAACAATTACCGAAAAAACATGCGCAAAAGCACTTTTGTTGATACAACGGATGATCTGTACTACCTCAATGTGAACAATAAAGCTGAAGACAGTGTACCTGATACACAATATTTTAAAAATGAAATCAGTAAGAAAATCGAGAGCTTGGAAGACGAACACCGCATTCCTTTCAAAATGCACTTCGAAGGCTACAAATACAAAGAAATTGCAGAGGTTTTGAATTTATCCATTGGAACCGTTAAAAGCCGTATTTTCTTTAGCCGCAAAAAACTCATCAATAAGTTGAAGGACTACCAAAACTAAGTTTTCATATTATAATTGCTAAAAGCCGGATCATTGATGAATGACCCGGCTTTTTTATTAATAAACAAACCCAAATACAAATATTTGCCCTCCTAAATCAGCTAAAAAACTGTTTAATTTAACTTACATTTTGTTAAACAATTGCCAACAATGGATTTCACATAAGCCTGCAATACCTTCTATTTAAGTAATTTAATGCCTAAATAAAATCACCGCCAACACAAAATGTTTAATTTTATTAAAATTTTATTAAACAAACTTATTTAGAATGCATTAAAAATAGCGTTCAATAATTAAGACAAAACTTTAAACGCATTTAACCTGAATAATTCACTAATCGCTATTCTGGCACTCTTAATAAGCCTGGCTCTTATGGCACAAAGTGCCAGAGTAAAAATTATTCATAATTCACCCGATACAGCTGCAGAAAAAGTAAATATTTGACTCAATGACATGCTCTTGCTCGACGATTTCATGTTCCGTCAGGCGCCACCTTTTGTTGATGCTCCGGCCGGCGAGGAAACCAGCACCCACATCCTGCCACCGAACAGCTCTTCAAACGAAAATCCGATTGCAACTTATACTTACAACCTGATGGATAATGGAACCTATATGATTGTGCCCAACGGTATCCTCAGCAAAAACGCTTATGATCAGGAGCAGCCTTTCGACCTTTATGGATATGATATGGTGCGCGAAATGGCTTCCGATGAAATGAACACCGATGTTCTTGTTTTCCACGGCGCAACCGCTGCCCCAATCGTAGATATTTACGAAATGTCCACAGGTGAACTGATTGACAACCTGGATTACAGCGACTTCCGCGGATATCTGGAGCTTCCTACAGCAGATTATGTACTTGAAGTACTCGACGAAAGCGGTTCCACAACACTGCTCAGCTATTACCCACTACTGCAAACCCTTAGTCTTGAAGGAGCTTCAATCAGTGTATTCGCCAACGGATTCCTGAACCCGGAAAACAATTCCAATGGCGCTGAATTCGTTTTGTACGTAGCCCTTGCAGGCGTTGGCAACTTCATTCCGCTGCCTTCAACAACGGCAACAAGTGCAGAGAAAAACGAATTAATTGGCGAGATCAGCATTTTCCCAAATCCGGCTACCGATGTGATCAACATCCGTGCGCAGGGGAATAAATTGTCACAAGTGCAAATTCTCAGCCTCACAGGTGTGCTGATCTATGAGGGCACATTAAATGCCAACGAAAAACTACAAATTGGCATAGTATTCTTGTCAAGTGGTCTATACTTTGTGAGCCTTACACAAGGTTCTGCACGGCAAGTTGAAAAAATCACCGTTACACGGTAAATTTTTCTCTGTTTTGCTTTCAAAGTCGGGGCGCTAAGTCCAGCCTTTTTTTGAACAAAATTTTGATAACTGCCTTGAGTAGATATGGCAAAGTCCGGTAAAATAATTGTTTTCTTTGATGAAAGCTGCTTGATGTGCAATTCATTTGTACGCTTACTCATCAAAATGGATCGTAGAGAAAGGATTAGCTTTGCCTCTCTGGCTTTATTAAAAAACAGGTCGCGAAACAAAATATGCGAAAGCGTCAACACAGACAGCGTGCTTGTTTGGTCGGATACGAAATGTTATGACAAGTCTTCAGCAGTAACTACTATTTTTAAGGCTCTCCCCTATCCCTGGAAGTTTTTATCTTTTTTCCGAATCATCCCCACGCCTTGGCGTGACAGGTTATACGATATGGTAGCCAGGAACCGAAAAATATTCCAAAAAAACTACTGCCCGATTCCCGATAATAAAATTAAAAACCGTTTTATTCAATCCTTGTAACACCGCCAGCCACGATAAACTTCATTACCTCTGCCGGAGAGGCGTCAATCTTTTTAACATTCGCCGCATCCACGATAAACAGATCTCCCATAACACTAAGCGAATACGGCAAGTAAACCGCAATTTTTTCTCCTTCAATTCCAAGTGCTGCCATATCTTCTGCAGTCAAAAAGCCAAGTCTAATTATTTCAGGATCATGATTCACAATAACCTGTACCGGTTCAGTGAATTTTTTCTTCTGCCCCACAAAGGCCGACATCAGATCCTTCATTGCGGTATAAATAATCTTGATCAGCGGCGCCTTGCTGATCAGCCGGTCGAAGTAATTAATCACTGGGCTAAAAATAAAGGTAGAACCCAAAAAACCAATCAGGGTAACGAACAGAATAATAATCAGCACACCAAGGCCGGGCAAGGAAAACCCGAGAATATTCTCGATGTAACGTTCCAGCAGCCCATCAACGAAAGTAAAACTGACATAAAGCGTGTAGGCGGTTACGGCAACAGGAATCAGATAAAGCAAGCCCTGCATCAGGTAGCGGATAAATTGCCGCCAAAAACCATATTTTTTCATCCTTATATATTTTGATTTTCATAAGCCAGATGAGACTGCGCATGACCGAATAATCACCATCATGTTTTGATCAATATTCAATCATGCTTCGTTTCATCTCGAATTTATTTCTGGATTGAAAAGACCGGGGGTTACGAAACCCCAATGAATCTGTTTTTAAAAGATCCGAATCCTGCCACGAATGTACTTAAAATTCCAACAAAGCCTGAACCGTGGAATTTATCTGCCTGCAAAATTCATTAATTCACAATAAAGCTTTTGGGTGGGAAGCCCCATCACATTATAAAAACTTCCGTTGATTGATTCCACGCCCACCAGGCCGATCCATTCCTGAATACCATAAGCTCCCGCTTTATCAAAAGGCCGGTAAACGTTCACATAATGTTGGATTTCATCCTCATGCAAAACACGAAAACGCACACGCGTACTTGCCGAAAATGAAAATTGTTTTGTGGCACTACGCAGACAAACGCCTGTAATAACCTCGTGCTCAGCGCCCGACAATTCACCGATTATTTTAATTGCATCCTGCTCATCATTAGGTTTCCCAAGTACTTTCCCTTGCGCACAGACTACTGTATCGGCGGTAATGAGCAAATAATTTTTTGGCAAATCAATTTCATGAAACCAATTACTTTTTAATCGGGCAAGATATTCCGCACTTTCCTGCCAGGAAACATCATCGGGCAAAGTTTCGTCCACATCCGCTTTCTCCACATCAAATTCAATCCCCACTTGCTTCAGCAAGCTTTGCCGGCGCGGGCTTCCACTGGCAAGGATAATCTTATAATCGGAAAGCTTCTTTTTTAGCATAATCATTAAAATTCCAGGTACAACAATTGCATAGAAAAAATACCTGCGGCCATAAAAACTTTCAAGTAGAGGCTTAAAGCCGAGAAATCTTTTTTGCGCTTTGCCGTCCAGATATTTTGTATGATAAATAAGCCAAAAACACACAGCAGCAGCACATAAAGAAAAAGGTTGATAAAATCTTCTTCAAAAGCACGGTAAGAGAGATACATCAAGGCCAATACAACAATTCCGACAAGTCCCAGCAAAATAATTTTTGTTTTTCCAAAACCAAAAACAATGGGAACCGTTCTTGCACCAAATGCCTGATCACCTGTTATATCTTCAGCATCTTTAATAATCTCCCTGATTAAAGTAACCATAAAAGCAAATCCACTGTAAAGTCCAACAAAAGAATGGATTAAAGGATATGAACGCAAGCCTTCAACGAAAATATCCGGCAAAGGAAGGCGGGCTAAAAACTCCATTAGCCAGGGCAAAGCCAACGAAAGTGCAGCCAATAAGGATATTAACAAATTCCCTACAAGTAGCTTGTATTTGAAACTTGTAGAATAAAACCACAGCCCGGCAACAGAAAAAATAAAAATAAAAAACGTATTGAATGCTCCTATTCTCAGCGAAAGCCAAAAACCCAGCAAAAGGCCACCCGTACTAAGCGCCCAATATAGATTCCATGCCAATTTTTCACTTAATTTATTACCTACCAAAACCTTTGATGGTTTATTAATATGGTCAGTATCAACATCAAAAATATCATTAAGGCAATATCCTCCGGCAGCGATGAAAACAGTAGCAAGGACCAGAAGCAAAAAGTCAGTTAAGCTTAACGCAAAACTGACCTGGTTCATTTCGTAAATCGGGCCAATCAGAAACCAGCGAACAAAAAGCTGGATAAGGATCAGCATCAAAAGGTTTGGCCATCGAATGAGCCTGAGTATTGGGAGTATTCGGCTTGTCATATAGCTCAAAAGTACAAATTCTTATCAGCTACCGCTGAAATAATCCCTCATTTTGTGGAAAAATGATTTTTCGCGGCTACCCGGATTTGGTTTAAAATTGGGCGAATGCATGGCATTTTCCAAAAAAGCGGTTTCTTCCTTGCTCAGTGTTTTTGGCACCCATACATTGATATTGACCAACAAATCGCCCTGTCCATAACCATTTACATCGGGCAGTCCCTTGCCTTTAAGGCGGAGCACTTTGCCCGGTTGTGTTCCCGGTGCAATTTTAATACGTGCTTTTCCATCAACGGTAGGAATTTCAACGCTGGCTCCCATCACAGCTTCGGGAAAACTCACATAATGTTCGTACAACAGGTTTATGCCATCGCGTTCCAGGGATTCATGCGGAACTTCTTCGATAAGGACGATCAAATCCCCATTCACTCCACCACGAGGCGCGGCATTACCTTTTCCTGTCATCGAAAGTTGCATTCCTGATGTTACACCGGCAGGTATTTGGATTTCAATTACTTCCTCTCCTTTCACAATACCTTCACCATAACAGGCAGGACATTTATCGGTTATAATCTGTCCTTCACCGCCACAAGCCGGGCAAGTTGAGGACGTTTGCATTTGTCCGAGAATCGTATTGGTTACCTGGGTAACCTGACCTGTACCGTGACAAGTCTGACATGTAGAATAAGCGCCCCCGTTTTTTGCTCCGGTTCCGTTACAGCTTTCGCAAGCCACATATTTGTTTACCTTGATCTTTTTTGTAGTTCCATGTGCAATTTCCTTGAGGCTCAGTTTTACTTTCACGCGCAGGTTACTGCCTCTGCGTACACGACGGCGACCCGATGAACGGGAATGCCCTCCTCCACCAAATCCGAAACCACCACCAAAGGCACTTCCAAAGATATCGCCAAAATTGGAGAAAATATCGTCCATTGACATACCTCCGCCTCCAAAACCGCCACCGGCAGCTCCGCCGCCCACGCCGGCATGGCCAAATTGGTCGTAACGGCTCCGTTTATTTGGATCCCTTAGCACTTCATAAGCTTCAGCGGCTTCTTTAAATTTTTCTTCCGCTTCAGAGTCTCCGGGGTTTTTATCCGGATGAAATTTCAGTGCTTTTTTGCGATATGCTTTTTTTATTTCATCGTCAGAGGCTGTTTTTGAAACCTCCAGAACATCATAATAATCTCTCTTTGACATAATATTCCCTCACATTCTTAATGAGCCGAACTTAACAGCCCTTTGGGTTTCTGATGTTTCAATAAATTAGCTTCCTACTACAACTTTTGCGTAGCGGATCACTTTTTCATTCATCAGATATCCTTTTTCAATTACATCAACAACTTTTCCTTTCAAGTCCTCTTCCGGAGCCGGAATTTTTGTCAGTGCTTCGTGGAAATCTGTATCAAATTCATTTCCTTTAGAATTCATTTCTTCCAGTCCTTCACGTTTCAAAATTGCCATAAACTTATTGTAAATCAACTCCATACCTTCACGGGCGCCTTTACTTGCTTCATCATCTCCAGCAATGGCCGCCATACCGCGATCAAAGTCATCCAAAACAGGAAGCAATGATTCAACCAGTTTTGCGGAAGCAGACTTACTGAGCTCCAGTCGTTCTTTTGCCGTTCTTCTACGGAAATTATCGAATTCCGAAAACAGACGAAGGTATTTGTCATTTATCTCAGCAACTTTAGCCTCCAGCTCTTCAATTTTATCATCTTTCGAGGCTTTCTTGGAGCGCTTCTTCTTTTTCTCTTTTTTTTCTTCTTTAGGATCTTTTTCTCCTAAATCCTCTTTTTCAACACTTTCGGTTTGCTGTTCTTTTTCAGCATTTATATCTTCAATGCGTTCTTCTTTTGTTTCTTTGTCCTTGGGTGTTTTATCAGACATAATCCAATGTTTAGTTAAATAATCAAAGCGCGAATAGCAAAGACTTTGCCATAAGGATTTAAGGGACAATTTGGCAGGATTTTTTGGGGAATTACTCAGGAAATACGTTCAATATGTGCACCTATGGCACGAAGACGGCTATCAATATTTTGATATCCCCGGTCGATTTGTTCAATATTATCGATAATACTTTCGCCTTCAGCAGACAGAGCAGCAATGAGCAAAGCCACACCGGCGCGGATATCAGGCGAGCTCATGCGGATACCCCGCAGGCTTTGCTGCCTGTCTAATCCGATTACCGTAGCACGGTGCGGATCGCACAGGATAATTTGTGCGCCCATATCGATGAGCTTATCCACAAAAAACAAGCGGCTTTCAAACATTTTCTGATGAACCAAAACGCTTCCTTTGGCCTGAATGGCAGTAACGAGGGCAATACTGATCAAATCGGGCGTAAATCCCGGCCAAGGTGCATCTGAGATAGTCATAATTGATCCATCAATAAAAGTATCCACCTCATAATGCGCCTGTTGTGGCATAATGATATCATCACCTTCATGCACCAAAATCAATCCAAGGCGCTTAAAGACATCCGGAATAATTCCCAGTTCATCCCAGGCAACATTGCGAATCCGGAGCTCTGAGCGTGTCATTGCTGCCAGTCCGATAAAGCTGCCGATTTCGATCATATCGGGAAGGAGTTTATGCTCGGTTCCGCCCAGCTCTTCAACTCCTTCAATAGTCAGAAGGTTAGAACCCACTCCGCTTATTTTTCCGCCCATGCGGTTAATCATACGGCAAAGCTGCTTCAGGTATGGCTCACAAGCGGCATTAAAAACCGTTGTTTTCCCTTTTGCCAGACTTGCAGCCATAACAATATTTGCGGTACCAGTAACAGAGGCTTCATCGAGGTGCATATAGCATCCTTCCAGTTTCGACGCATTTACTTTATAAAAACGTGCGTCTTTGCAGTACTCAAAGCGTGCGCCCAGTTTCTGAAATCCGGCAAAATGTGTATCCAGCCTCCTACGGCCAATTTTATCGCCACCCGGCTGAGGAATATAAGCGGCACCAAAACGTGCCAGCAAAGGCCCGATAATCATAACCGAACCACGCAATGAAGCAGCACGTTTGGCATACTCATCGCTAAGCAGCAAATCCAAATCCACATTTTGTGCACAGAACCTCCAGCTGCCCTCATCCAATTTCTTCACTTCAACGCCAAGAAACTGCAGAAGATCAATGAGTTTATTCACATCCCGGATATCGGGAATATTATTGATAATAACCTCTTCATGTGTCAGTAATACAGCACATACCACCTGTAAAGCTTCGTTTTTTGCACCTTGTGGTATAATCTCACCCCTTAGCTGATGACCTCCTTCAATGCGGAAAGACCCCATAATAATTCATTTTTAAGTAGCTGAGCATCAACACAAAGCCAAAGCACAAACCACAATTCGGATAATTTAGTTTCTGCCTTTCTTCTTGTTCTTTTTCTTTTTTTGCTGTTGCTTTGATTGAGTGACCAAAACCGTAGCATCCTGAAGTTGAACTGTTTCGGTAGTACGCACAATGCGCCCCTCAGAAAGCTCTTTAAGATTTTCCAGGATAAGGTCATCGGTTACTGTATCACGGCTCCAGGTAAGGTATGCCTTTTTCATATGGTTTGCAATAGCGAGAATGAAGGCCTCTTTTTCTTCACCTTCCTCGTAATCGGCCGCTTTATTGATCATAGCAAGAATATTTTTACCATAATGCCGGTATCTCATCCTTTTATCATTATAGCTCATCTTTTCCGGCGTCAAATCAGGTGTATCTCTTTCCGGCGGTGGAAATGGCGCGTCTATGTCCAGTTTAAAGTCAGAAATTATATAAAGATGATCCCATAATTTGTGCTTCTGTTCTTCACTTTCGGTTTTTAATCCCTGAATCTGAGACATCACTTTCACCACTGCTGCGGCAGCTTTGTTACGTTCATCACGATCTTCAAGTTCAACAACATGTTTTACCATCTTCTGGATGTTGCGTCCGTACTCAGGAATGATCAATTTATCCCTGGTACTGTTATATTCCATTTTATCCATCGGCAGTCCGCTTATTGCCCTGCTCTTTGACACAAAGCCGGGGCAATGATTTTATTTTAATAATTAAATGATTGATAACAAACTACAAAAGTACAAATATTCTCATTTTATTGGGCTTTTGCAGTTTTAATTCACGATTTTAAGTTTGGCAAAGCGCAGAAGGAGCTGTTTTTGTCCTACTCCGTGAAAAAACACGCTGGCTTTTTTATTGGCACCACTACCTTCCACATTCACAACTTTTCCGCGGCCAAAGCGAAGATGTTCCACCTCCATCCCTGCCTGGATTTCTTCGCTACTTGCCGCAATAGCCTCTTTAACTTTTTTAGGTTCAATTTTCTTCAATTTGGATTGATCCGTTTTGAACTTTAATTTGGGCATCGCACTTTCTGTTGAGAAAGAATTCTTGACCGGCACTTTAGCTTTTTGCGCACTTTGGATGAAATCGGGATTAATTTCTTCGATAAAACGGCTGGGCTCACAAAAAGTAAGGTTTCCCCATCGATAGCGGTTATCGGCATAAGTTAAAAACAGCCTTTTTTCTGCCCGTGTCACTGCAACATAAAACAGGCGGCGTTCCTCCTCAAGATCTGCCCTGACGATAAGCGAATGCGCCGATGGAAAAAGGTTTTCTTCCAAACCTACCACATATACATATGGGAACTCCAATCCTTTTGCGGCATGAATGGTCATCAAAGAAACTTTATTGGGATCGTCATCTTTTTCATCGGCATCAGTAAGCAGGGCGATATCCTGCATAAACTGATCCAATGTCCGGATACTTTGATCTGATTCTTCATCGCCCAACTGAACTTCATCCGTTTCGGTAAAATCCTTGATTGCGTTAAGCAATTCCTCAATATTTTCGAGCCGGCTCACACCCTCCGGAGTTTTATCCTGGTCGAGGCTTCGCCAGATTCCGCTGGTATAAGCAATGGATTTGGCCAGATCAAATGCCGGGCGTGCCTTCAACTGTACCGAAAAACTACGGATCATATTGGCAAAAGCCATCACTTTGCCTGAAGCGGCACTGTTTATCGCAACATTGTATGCCATCGGGTTGAGCAATACGTCCCATAAACTAACTTCAGCTTTATCGGCAGCAATTGTAAGGCGGTCGAGCGTTGTATTGCCAATGCCCCGGGCAGGGTAATTGATTACCCTACGCAAAGCGTCCTCATCTTTTTGATTGATCACTAAGCGGAAGTAAGCAAGTAAATCCTTGATTTCCTTTCGTTTATAAAAACTCAAGCCCCCATAGATACGGTAAGGTATATTTTGTTTGCGCAAGGCCTCTTCCAATGAGCGCGACTGAGCATTGGTTCGGTATAAAATGGCAAAGGCATCGTTTGGGGCATGGTCGTTCATTTTTAGCTCAAAAATACTTCCGGCAACTTTTACTCCTTCCTCATTATCGGTAGCCGCTTTGATAAGCTGAATTTTTTCGCCTTCGTCGTTTTGCGTCCAAACTTCTTTAAAAATCTGTTCTTTATTATGTTTGATGACGCTATTGGCTGCCTGTACAATAACTTTTGTGCTGCGGTAATTCTGCTCCAGCTTGATCGTCTGCAAATCCGGATAGTCTTTCCGGAAATTCAGTATATTCTGGATATTGGCACCACGAAAAGCATAAATAGATTGAGCATCATCGCCTACAACACAAATATTTTCATTGTCCGCCGCCAATTTTTTCACAATCAGATATTGAGCGTAATTGGTATCCTGATACTCATCTACAAGTATGTAGCGAAACCGTTTTTGGTATTTATGAAGTGCATCGGGAAAATCGCGCAAAAGCACATTCATATTAAAAAGCAGGTCGTCAAAATCCATGGCTTGTGCCGTAAAAAGGCGCTTGTTATAGATTGTATAGATGCGCCCTGTTTCCGGTCGGTTGGCATACTTGTCCTGCTGCACAAGCTCCGCATTGTTATTATAATCTGCCGGGCTCAGCAGGTTTGATTTTGCCGAAGAAATCCTGTGTAAAACAGCATTTGATTTATAAACTTTCTTATCCAGGTTCAACTCTTTAACAATAGTATTAATAAGCCTTTTGCTATCATCATTATCATAGATCGTAAAATTATTGGGATAGCCCAGCTTTTCACTTTCGGCCCGAAGCACACGTGCAAAAATGGAATGGAAAGTGCCCATCCAAACATTCTTTCCTTCACTGCTGCTGATCAGCTTAATAATCCGCTCTTTCATCTCCCGGGCAGCCTTATTAGTAAATGTCAGTGCAAGAATATTGAAAGCATCTACTTCCTGTTCCAACAAATAAGCCACACGGTGGGTAAGCACCCTGGTTTTTCCCGAGCCCGCACCGGCAATCACCATAACAGGCCCATCGATAGCTGTTACGGCTTCCTTTTGGGGCTCATTTAATCCATCCAGTATATCTTTTTTCATTTCCTCGTGTTATATGACGGTCAAAATTAATACTTTTGGCCTTGAACAAATCACCCTTAATTTGGGAGTTTTTAACAAATTTACCATATCATGCTATTAAACAGACAGATATCTTCAGTATTTTTGATTGGCATATACTTCATTTTATCATTTTCCTCTTGCATGAAAGGGGAAGAAAACAATAATCAAAATTTTGATGACCCTGTAGCCAGCTTCTCTTGGACTACAGAACAAGTTGAAGATTACAAAGTGAAAGTGTACTTTAAAAATAATTCGGAATATGCCGATCAGTATCAATGGGACTTTGGTGATGGATCGCCGAAAAACACTTATTGTGAGCCCTCGCATATTTATCCGCAATCCAGTACGAAAACCAATGAATTTACGGTAATCTTAAAAGCAACAAACAGTGAAGACGGCCGGTTTAACAGGCGCTCAAGGGTTGTTGCCATAGAGCCTTTTGGAAAATAAACCGGCTTTGCATGGGATGATCAGGATTAACCCAAAGATATCCAGTCGTTTTTATTAAAAATTTTTTGCCAATTTCTTTGGCGGTTTAAATTATAATCATACCTTTGCACTCCCAAAAATTTCATAGAAAAATATAAATGTAATGGCAAATCATAAATCAGCACTTAAAAGAATCAGGCAGAACCAGAAAAGACGGTTAAGCAATCGTTATTACGGCAAGACAATGAGAAATGCAATCAGAAAACTGAGAAACACAACAGATAAAGCAGAAGCAAGTACAAGTCTGCCTAAAGTTATTGCATTGATTGATAAAAATGCAAAACGAAATCTGATTCACGATAATAAAGCTTCAAACCTGAAGTCGAAGCTGACGAAGCATGTAAATGCTTTATAAAAATATTAAGCAGTAATTGCAGAAAAAGCCCTACATTCGTAGGGCTTTTTTTTATAACTGCTATGAAGAAAACAAGTATCAAAGAATGGGAAGAATCAGACCGGCCACGGGAAAAACTTCTCGAACAAGGAGCCTCTGCCCTTTCGATTGCAGAACTGATGGCCATTTTGATGGGATCGGGCAATGCACGCGAAAACGCTGTTGAACTGGCAAGGCGCATATTACACGATGCCAATGACAACCTGGTAGAACTATCACGGAAATCAATCAATGAATTTACTGTATATAATGGTGTTGGCCCGGCCAAAGCGGTTTCAATAGTCGCAGGGCTGGAGTTGGGCAAAAGAAGAATGCGCGCCGAGGCGCTCAAAAAGAAAAAAATCAGCAGTTCCAGAGATGCTTTTGAGCTGCTCCGCGCCCACTTGATGGATCTACGGCACGAAGAATTCTGGATTATCCTGCTCGACAGGGCCAATAACGTGCTGAGTTCAAAAATAATTGGTGAAGGAGGGCTTACCGGAACTATTGCCGATCCAAAAAAAATATTCCGTATCGCACTCGAAAACGGTGCTTGTGGCACCATACTTTGCCACAACCACCCCTCAGACAACCTCACACCAAGCCAACCTGACATCGCCATTACAAAAAAACTAAAAGACAGTGGCCAGATCCTTGATATTACTATTTTGGACCATCTGATTTTTGGCGCATCGTCTTATTATAGCTTTGCTGATGAAGGAATTTTGTAACTTCTTCTGCAATTTAACTCAAAATAGTTTACATTAAAAATCAAACAAGCACTCTTAATCTTGTTCGACAAATAGTACAATTGGCCAAAACACGATGAAATATCAGATATTTTTGCCCCCAATTGTTCCATCCTGTTTTTCACTCATCATCTATAAAGGGCCTTTCATCACGAAAAATGCCCCCTTCATACAATAAGTCAAAAAAACCTTGACACGTGCAAGGCTACGCCTTAATTTAGCAACACAATACAATTGAAAAAAGTATTTAAGAGTCTTTTCAGAGTGTAATAATTCCTTTCTTATACTCGGGATTTTTTCAGCACCTTTTACCTTAGACCTGACAATCAGGCTTCCCTCCCGGGAAGCCTGTATTGCTTTTTTGTCAAAAAAAAACCCGCACCGAAGTACAGGTTTCTATTCAAAAGGGAGAACCTTAAATTATTTTGCAAAGCGGAAAGATTTACCCGGATAAATTGCATCGTCACCAAGAATTTCTTCGATACGGAGCAGTTGGTTATACTTGGCAATACGGTCGGTACGGCTTGCAGAACCGGTTTTGATCTGACCAGTATTTAATGCAACAGCGAGATCGGCAATTGTAGTATCTTCAGTTTCGCCCGAACGGTGGCTCATTACAGCAGTATAAGAGTTGCGGTAGGCTAGGTTTACGGCATCAATTGTTTCAGACAGCGAACCGATTTGATTCACTTTTACAAGAATTGAGTTCGCTACCTGCTTGTCAATACCTTCCTGCAGGCGTTTGCTGTTGGTTACGAAAAGGTCATCACCTACCAGTTGAATTTTGTTGCCAATCAGGTCAGTAAGTGTTTTCCAGCCCGCCCAGTCATCTTCTGCCATACCATCTTCAATGGAGATAATTGGATATTTCTCAGTCCATTCTTTCCAGAAATTAGCCATTTCGTTTGGTTTCAGTTTTTCTCCTGTTGACCATTTGAGGTGGTACATATTTTCTTCGGGAAGGAAAAACTCTGAGGAAGCCGGATCGAGTGCGATAAAAATATCTTCACCCGGACGGTAGCCTGCCTTTTCAGTAGCTTCCATAATCAGCTTCAGGGCATCTTCGTTAGATTTCAGGTTCGGGGCAAAACCACCTTCATCACCAACATTGGTAGAAAATCCTTGTGATTTCAGAACCTTGGCAAGGTTATGGAATATTTCCGAGCCCATACGCAATGCTTCTGAGAAAGTAGGTGCACCAACAGGCATAATCATAAATTCCTGAAAATCTACGCTATTATCAGCATGACTACCACCATTCAGGATATTCATCATAGGGATTGGGAGTGTGTTTGCATTAACACCGCCCACATAGCGGAAAAGGTGTTGCCCTGTAATTTGAGCAGCAGCTTTGGCGCAGGCGAGGGAAACACCAAGAATGGCATTTGCACCGAGGACACCTTTATTGGGAGTTCCATCAATCTCGAGCATTCTGCGGTCAATTGCATTTTGGTCGGTTACATAGAAACCGTTAAGCTCTTCATTCAATGTTGTATTCACATTGTGAACTGCTTTGAGGACACTTTTGCCCAGGAACAGGGATTTATCGCCATCGCGAAGCTCTACTGCTTCATGGACACCTGTTGATGCTCCTGAGGGTACGGCTGCACGGCCAAATGCCCCACTATCTGTTACTACTTCTACTTCTACTGTTGGGTTCCCACGGGAATCCAAAATCTGACGTGCATGTACATTAATAATTGAACTCATAAGTAATTTAGTTTATGAAAATTAAAAAGGTTAAAATTACACTTTTAACACACAAAAAAAAAAGGATAAAGCATTAAATTTACTTTATCCTTAGTATAACGATATAATCGGTATTTCATTATTCCTGAGCTGGTTCTTCAGGCTTATTTTCTTTTTTTTCTACGTGTTCTTCCTGACTTTCGGCCGGTGCAGCAGCTTCAGCTACAGGTTTCTCCTCAGTTTTTTTTCTGCGGCGACGGCGTGTAGAGCGTGCTTTACGTTCATCGGCCTGTGCAAGCATGTTTTCGTTATAATCAACGAGTTCGATCAGACACATCTCAGCGTTGTCGCCTAAGCGGTTCCCCGTTTTGAGGATGCGTGTATAACCACCCGGACGATCTGCGATTTTGGTAGCGATTTCCCTGAACAATTCGTTAACTGCTTCTTTATTTTGTAATTTACGGAAAACCATTCTGCGCGAGTGCGTATTGTCTTCTTTAGAGCGTGTAATCAGTGGCTCAACAAACGAACGTAGTTCTTTTGCTTTTGCTACGGTTGTCCTGATCCTTTTGTGGATAATCAGGGATGTAGCCATATTTGACAACATTGCTTTACGGTGAGCAGCCGTTCTTCCAAGATGGTTGAATTTTTTACGGTGTCTCATTGTTCTTATTCCTTATCTAATTTGTATTTTTCAACTTTCATTCCAAATTCGAGCCCTTTGGCAGCAACGAGTTCTTCCAGTTCGGTAAGTGATTTTTTACCGAAGTTACGGAACTTGAGCAGGTCATTTTTATTATAAGAGACCAAATCGCCAAGGGATTCTACATCAGCTGCTTTAAGGCAGTTGAGCGCACGTACTGAGAGATCCATATCAACCAGTTTTGTTTTGAGCAGCTGGCGGATGTGCAACGAATTTTCATCGAATTCTTCAGTAACGGTCTTTTCTTCTGCATCAATAGTAATTTTCTCATCTGAGAAAAGCAGGAAATGTTGAATCAGAATCTTGGCCGCCTCTTTCAAAGCATCCTTTGGGTGGATGGAACCATCGGTAGTGATATCCATAACCAACTTTTCGTAGTCGGTTTTTTGTTCAACCCGGTAATTCTCGATATCGTATTTTACGTTACGGATTGGGGTATGGATGGAATCAATTGCAATAGTGCCCATCGGGGCGTTAAGTGATTTGTTTTCATCAGCAGGAACGTAGCCACGGCCTTTTTCAATGGAAATTTCCATAGAAAGCTTTACGCTAGGTTCGAGGTGACAAATCACGTGATCCGGATTGAGCACCTGGAATACCGAAAGGAATTTGTTGATGTCCCCTGCTTTGAAGACATCCTGATCTCCGATAACAATATTAACTTTTTCGCTTGATTCAGATTCGATCTGACGTTTAAAGCGGATCTGTTTCAGGTTCAGGATAATTTCGACAATATCTTCCAATACGCCTTCGATACTTGTAAACTCGTGGTCAACACCTTCGATGCGAACGGAAGTGATCGCGAAGCCCTCAAGGGAAGAGAGCAAAATTCTGCGCAATGCATTCCCGATAGTGATACCAAATCCTGGTTCTAGTGGACGGAATTCAAAAGTTCCCTGGAATTCATCCGACTGAACCATTATAACTTTGTCAGGTTTTTGAAATGCTAAAATGGCCATAGGCTTCTACCTCGATCTCAGTTTATTAATTATTACTTAGAATACAATTCAACGATGAGCTGTTCTTTGATATTTTCTGGAATATCTTCACGCTCAGGATAATTCATGAACTTACCTGCCAGGCGTTCTTCGTCCCACTCAAGCCAGCCAAACTGTGTACGGTTTGCCAAAGAATTGGTAATTGCTTCGAGTGATTTTGATTTTTCACGTACGCTTATAATATCACCGGGGCGCACCGAAAAACTGGGTACGTTGGTAAGCTGACCGTTAACCAAAATATGGCGGTGTGATACCAGTTGTCGTGCAGCAGCACGTGTTGGTGCAATACCCAAACGATAAACAACATTATCCAAACGAGCTTCGATAAGCTGGAGCAGGATTTCACCTGTAATCCCTTTTTTCTTGGCAGCGCGTTCAAATACGTTGCGGAACTGACGTTCCAGGATACCGTAAGTATATTTGGCTTTTTGTTTCTCGGCAAGCTGAATACCATATTCAGACTGCTTGGATCTTCTGCGGGAATTGCCATGCTGTCCCGGAGGATAATTTTTCTTTTCGAAATACTTATCAGGCCCGTAAATAGCTTCCTTGAATTTACGTGCGATTTTAGTTTTGGGGCCAATATATCTTGCCATGGACTAAATCTTTTTTAAATACAACAATAATTCAACAATTACACTCTCCTGCGTTTGGGAGGACGGCAGCCATTATGTGGCAGAGGTGTGATATCTTTGATTTCTGTAACCTCAATTCCGGCACCGTGAATAGTACGGATAGCCGATTCGCGTCCGCTACCAGGACCTTTTACATATACCTTAACTTTGCGCAGGCCCAGATCATAAGCAACTTTTGCACAATCTTCTGCTGCTGTTTGTGCAGCGTAAGGAGTGTTCTTTTTTGAGCCACGGAAGCCCATTTTACCAGCAGATGCCCAGGAAATAACCTGTCCATTGTTATTTGTCAGCGTAATAATGATATTGTTGAAGGTAGCACTTACAAAAGCTTTTCCAACCGCTTCAACTTTAACAACCCTTTTTTTGGTTGTCTTACCGCTTTTTCCACTTTTAGCCATATTATTTATATTCGTCTAATTATCAATCAAATATTAACCTTTAGGAGCTTTCTTTTTATTGGCGACAGTCTTCTTGCGACCCTTGCGAGTACGTGCATTGTTTTTTGTGCTCTGACCCCTTAAAGGCAGACCAATACGATGACGGATTCCACGGTAGCAACCAATGTCCATCAATCGTTTGATGTTCATTTGGGTTTCGGAACGAAGTTCACCTTCTACTGTGTAATTGTTCGCAATAACTTCACGGACTTTTTTCTGTTCATCGTCAGTCCAGTCTTCAACTTTTTTGTCTACATCAACTTCTGCTGCTTCTAAAATGCTTTGTGCTTTTGAGCGGCCTATTCCGAAGATATAAGTGAGGCTGATAACTCCTCTTTTGTTATTTGGTATATCAACACCAGCAATCCTTGCCATAAAACTGATTTATTTTATCACTTTTGAACTAAATTTCTTATTATCCCTGACGTTGTTTAAACTTAGGGTTTTTCTTGTTGATAACATAAAGTCTTCCTTTTCGGCGTACAATTTTGCATTCTGAAGACCTTTTCTTAATGGATGCTCTGACTTTCATCTTTTCAAGCTGTTATTTAATTTCTTCTTTTATTTATATCGGTATGTAATTCTTCCTTTTGTGAGGTCGTATGGAGTCATTTCTACTTTTACTCGATCGCCTGGTAAAATTCTGATGTAATGCATCCTCATCTTACCACTGATATGAGCAGTGATAACATGACCGTTCTCCAATTCAACACGGAACATTGCATTTCCCAGTGATTCTACCACTGTACCATCTTGCTCTATAGAAGCTTGTTTCGCCATATTTTTATTTCATTTCTTTGATAAGCTCTTCAATATAATCAAAAGTTGATAGAATTTCCGCCTTGTCTTTCCGAACAACCACATCATGTTCGTAATGTGCCGAAGGCAGACGGTCTGCTGTACGTATTGTCCAGCCATCCTTTTCCTGTACAACCCTGTATTTACCTAAATTAATCATGGGCTCTATAGCCAGCACCATGCCCTCTTTAAGTAAAGGCCCCCGTCCACGCCGTCCAAAATTCGGCACTTCGGGCTTTTCGTGCAGCTGCCGCCCCAGTCCATGTCCAACCAGATCGCGAACCACAGAGTACCCCCGTGCTTCTACGTAGGTTTGAATGGCATGGCCAATATCACCGACCCTGTTGCCATGAACGGCCATTTCAATTCCTTTGTATAATGATTCTTTAGTGGCTTTCATCAGCTGAGCAACTTCTTCTGAAATTGTCCCCACACCAAATGTATAAGCCGAATCACCATAAAAGCCGTTCATGAATGTTCCGCAATCGATAGAAGCAATATCTCCATCTTTTAGAACGTATTTCCCAGGAATCCCATGTACCACATTTTCGTTAATGGAGATACAAAGTGTTGCGGGGAAGCCGTACATGCCTTTGAAGCCGGGCTTGGCACCATGATCCCTGATAAACTGCTCAGCTATCTTGTCCAGTTTTTGTGTTTCCACACCGGGGTGAATATGCTTTGCTACTTCAGCCAGGGTTTTACCAACAAGTAAAGAACTTTTTCGTAATAACTCTACTTCCTCTTCCGATTTGATAGATATTTTCATTAAAAAATTTCGTTTTACATTATGCCACCACTGCGTCCTTTAATCCTTCCTGATTTGGTAAGGCCATCATAATGGCGCATCAGGAGGTGGCTTTCTATCTGGTACAATGTATCCAGTACTACACCAACAAGGATAAGCAGTGATGTACCTCCGTAGAACTGTGAAAACTGAGTTGTTACACCCAATAAGCTAACCAATGAAGGCATAATAGCTACGAAGGCAAGAAATATAGAACCAGGAAGGGTAATGCGCGACATTACCGTATCAATAAAATCAGCAGTTCGCTTGCCGGGTTTCACGCCGGGAATAAATCCTCCGTTTTTCTTCATATCTTCTGCCATTTGGTTAGGATTAACTGTAATGGCAGTATAGAAATAAGTAAAGAGGATAATCAGGATGGCAGTAACAAAGTTATACCAGAAGCCCTGAATATTGGTGAATGCGGCCGCAAAACTACCCATAGTTTCACTATCGCTGAAACCTGCAAGTGTGAGTGGAAGGAACATGATTGCCTGCGCAAAAATGATCGGCATTACACCTGCGGCATTTACTTTAAGAGGAATATACTGACGAACGCCACCATACTGACGGTTACCAACAACGCGTTTTGCGTATTGCACCGGTATCTTGCGTGTACCCTGAACTAAAAGAATAGTTAGGAGGATAACAGCAATCAGCACGACAATTTCCAGAACAAAGAATACCAGTCCACCACCTTTTTCTTCCATACGTGAAATAAACTCTCCGAAAAGGGCGAAAGGCAGCCGGGCAATGATACCAATCATGATAATCAATGAGATACCATTTCCAATTCCTTTATCCGTAATACGTTCTCCAAGCCACATAACAAACATGGTACCGGAAATAAGTATCACGATACTTGAAACCCAGAAGAAAGTTGTAGGGCTGGTAATATTTGGATTAAAAGGAGTAATAGCTTCGGCGGGTAATTGTGAAACCAGGTTGGCGATATAACCAGGAGCCTGGAAACCGGTTACAATAATAGTAAGATAACGTGTAATCTGATTAATTTTCCGTCTTCCACTTTCACCTTCTTTTTGCAGGCGCTGGAAGTATGGCACCGCCATTCCCAGAAGCTGAATTACGATTGATGCCGAGATATAAGGCATAATACCAAGGGCAAAAATAGAAGCATTGGAAAATGCACCACCAGAAAACATATTGAGCAATCCGAGCAATCCGCTTGAAGACTGGCTCTGCAGGTTCGCAAGCTGGTTGGGATCAACGCCGGGGATTACAACATATGCACCCAAACGGTAAATCAATAAGATTCCGATGGTATAGAGTATCCGCTTGCGCAGTTCCTCAATTTTCCAGATATTTTTTATGGTCTCTATCAGTTTTTTCATTAGTTCGTGATTTGTTTACTGCATCGCTGTGGGTGCAGTCATAGAATCTGTAAAACTATTAAATTTTTGTAGCAACGCCACCTTTAGCTTCGATAGCCTCCTGAGCAGTTTTTGAAAACGCGTGAGCGCTTACTTCAATTTTACTGTTCAGTTCTCCACGTCCAAGCACCTTTACTTTATCGTTTTTAGAAACGATACCAAGGTCACAAAAAACCTGAAAATCAAATACGTTGATACCCTTTTCCTGAGAAATTTTCTCAAGGTTTTCGATGTTTACCGGAGTATATTCAACGCGGTTGATATTTTTAAAACCTCCTTTTGGCACCCTGCGGTAAAGGGGCATCTGACCACCTTCAAAACCAAGTTTACGGCTATAACCAGACCTTGATTTCGCACCTTTATGGCCACGGGTCGCAGTACCGCCATGTCCGGAACCTTGTCCTCGGGCAATACGTTTGCTGCTTTTTACAGATCCTTTGGCTGGTTTCAGATTACCTAAATCCATGTTTATATCGTTTAATAGTTATCGATTAAATTTCTTCAACTTTCACCAGATGGTTTACTTTGGCAACCATTCCTAAAATTTGTGGTGATTGTTCGTGTTCTACGCTATGGTTCATTTTCCTGAGTCCGAGAGCTTCCAGAGTAGCTTTCTGGTCTTTTGGGCGGCGGATTGAACTGCGCACCTGTGTTATTTTAATCTTCTTCATACTCATGCAAAATTTTAACCATTAAAAACTTTATTGAGATCAACACCACGGAGTTGTGCCACAGTATAAGGATCGCGCATTAATTTCAGCGCATTGATTGTAGCCTTAACAACACTGTGTGGGTTGGATGATCCTTTTGATTTCGCAAGCACGTCTTTTACGCCAACACTTTCGAGCACAGCACGCATTGCACCTCCTGCAATTACACCTGTACCTGGAGCGGCAGGTTTCATAAAGACATTCGCACCACTGTATTTACCAATTTGTTCATGAGGGATGGTTCCATTAAGTACCGGCACATGAATCAAGTTCTTTTTGGCATCATCAATACCCTTGGCAATAGCAGAAGTAACTTCTTTTGCTTTTCCAAGGCCGTAACCAACAACTCCATTTTCATCACCGACCACAACAATAGCCGAGAAACTAAATGTTCTACCCCCTTTGGTAACTTTGGTCACCCTTTGGATACTCACGAGGCGGTCTTTTAACTCTATCTCGCTTGATTTAACTCTTTTGATATTAACGTCTGACATAGTTTCTCTTTATAATTTAAGGCCTCCTTCTCTGGCGCCTTCAGCCAGAGCTTTAACCCTACCGTGATACAAATAACCATTTCTGTCAAATACTACAGTCTGTACACCTGCTTCGGTTGCTTTCTGTGCTATTCTTTGGCCAATCAGTTTTGCCTGATCAATTTTTGTACCGCTCACTTCAACTTCTTTTTCCATAGTTGAGGCTGAACAGATAGTTTTTCCGCTAATGTCATCTATAAGCTGGGCATAGATCTGCTTATTGCTTTTGAAAACACTGAGCCTTGGCCTGTCTGCACTACCGCTGACGACTTTTCTGATCCGTTTTTTAATACGGAACCTGCTATATTCTTTTTTATTCTTGATAGCCATTCTGCAATACAATTTACTAAGTTACTATTAACTGGCAGCTGTTTTACCGGCCTTACGGCGTACAACTTCACCTTTATACAGGATACCTTTTCCTTTGTAAGGTTCTGGTTTCCTCATAGAACGGATCTTTGCAGCGATCTGTCCAACAAGTTGCTTATCGCAGCTGGTTAGCTTGAGTGTTGGGTTTTTACCACGTTCGGCAGTAGATTCTGCTTTAACTTCCGGTGGAAGTTCCAGGTAAATGTGATGCGAAAAACCCAGGTTGATTTCGAGCATCTGCCCTGTAGCAGTTACTTTATAACCAACGCCTACAAACTCCTGCTCAATTGTGAAACCTTCGGTTACACCAATGATCATATTATTGATCAAAGCACGGTACAAACCATGATAAGACTTATTTTGCTTGCTTTCTTCTTCAATGGAAAGAATAATGGTATTATCCTCAACGCCAACTTTTACAGCGGGATTAACATCCTGATTGAGTTCGCCAAGTTTTCCTTTTACAGTAACCAGATTATCGGCTGAGACCTTCACCTCTACACCTGCCGGTATGTTAATTGGTAATTTTCCTATACGTGACATAATCTTGTTCCTTTTTGGATTAACTTACATAACAAACTACTTCTCCACCAACGCCAAGGTCGCGGGCTTCTTTATCAGAAATCACACCGTTTGAGGTAGAGATAATGGCAATTCCAAGTCCGTTAAGTACCCGGGGCAGGTTTTTGCTGTCGGCATACTTCCTAAGACCCGGACGGCTAATTCTTTCAATTTTACGGATGGCGGCCTCTTTGGTGACAGGATGATACTTCAGGGCAATTTTAATAGTGCCTGGAACTTTATCATCAACGAATTTATAGTTCAGGATATATCCTTTATCATAGAGGATTCTGGTAATTGCCTTCTTCATATTTGAAGCAGGGATTTCAACTACGCGATGTTTTGCCATGATAGCATTCCTGATGCGGGTCAAATAATCTGCTATTGGATCGGTTAACATATTCTAATTTTATTTTAATTCTCTCTCTGTCAAAATATTAATTACCAGCTTGCTTTTCTTACGCCTGGAATTTTACCGTTGGAAGCCATTTCCCTAAAATTGATACGGGAAATACCAAACTGACGCATATACCCTTTAGGACGGCCTGTAAGTTTGCATCGGTTGTGCAGACGTACCGGGCTTGCATTTTTAGGGAGTTTTTGAAGACCTTCCCAATCGCCCTGGGCTTTTAATTCTGCCCTTCTTTCGGCGTATTTTTCTACAAGACGTTCACGTTTGCGTTCGCGGGCTTTCATTGATTCTTTTGCCATAACTCTATATTATTTTGTAAAGGGGAACCCAAAATGTTTCAACAATTCCATTGCCTCTTTATCAGTTTTTGCTGAAGTCACGAAGGTAATGTCCATACCATTGATACGGGCTACCTGATCCATCACAATTTCTGGAAAAATGATCTGCTCGGTTACACCGAAGGTGAAGTTTCCACGGCCATCAAAACCTTTGGCTTTAATACCTTTAAAGTCACGGACACGTGGGATAGCAACAGCAATAAGTCGATCCAGGAATTCGTACATATTCTGACGACGCAGTGTAACACGAACACCAATGGGCATTCCTTTACGGAGCTTAAAGTTAGAGATATCTCTTTTTGATTTCGTTGCTACTGCTTTCTGACCGGCGATCATAGTCATTTCCTGTACACCGGCATCGATCAGTTTTTTATCAACGATTGCAGCACCCAAACCCTGGTTCACAGAGATTTTTTCAATTTTAGGCACCTGCATCACGGTTTTGTACTCAAACTGCTTCATCAAAGCAGGTACAATCTCCTTTTTATACTTTTCTTCTAATCTTGGTACGTAGCTCATTACTTGATAACCTCCCCTGATTTTTTAGAATAACGAACGGTCTTGTTGGATTTGTCGTCGGCTTTACGACCGACCCTTGTAGGGTTTCCGGCATTATCAACGACCATCAGGTTGGAAATATGAATTCCGGCCTCTTGTTTCACAATACCACCCTGAGGGTTATTGGCATTGGGTTTGGTATGTTTGGATACCATATTGGCACCTTCTACAATAGCCCGTTCTTTCGCTTTATCAACCTGAAGTACTTTGCCCTTCATTCCCTTACTGTTACCGGCAATAACTTTTACGGTATCACCTTTTTTGATATGGAATTTCTTTTGCATTTGATATACTTTTAAAGCACTTCGGGTGCCAATGAAACAATCTTCATATATTGTTTTTCCCTGAGCTCACGAGCCACAGGGCCAAAAATACGTGTTCCCATCATTTCGCCGGCTTGGTTGAGCAATACGGCTGCATTGTCATCAAACCTGATGTAGGAACCATCATTACGGCGGATTTCCTTTTTAGTCCGAACAACCACAGCTTTGTAAACTGTACCTTTTTTGGCTGTACCACCCGGAATCGCACTTTTAACGGCAACAACAATTTTATCACCGATGGATGCGTAACGGCGGCCGGTACCTCCAAGCACCCTGATACAGAGTACTTCTTTTGCGCCACTGTTATCGGCGACCATTAATCTTGATTCTTGTTGTATCATAATTACTTAGCTCTTTCAATAATTTCGACTAAACGCCAGCATTTATTTTTGCTTAAAGGCCTTGTTTCGGCAATAGTTACTTTATCCCCGATGTTCGCTTCGTTGTTTTCATCGTGGGCGGTAAATTTAGTGCTTTTACGGATAAATTTACCATATATAGGATGCTTTTCTTTGCGGTCAACTTTAACTACAATTGACTTTAGCATCTTATTGCTGACAACAATACCTGTCCTTTCTTTTCTCAAATTACGTTCCATAGTGATTAGGCTTTCTTGGTTGCTTGAATTTCCCGACTGCGTATTTCTGTCTTGATCCTGGCTATAGTCTTCCTGTGCTCCTTCAATACGTTTGTATTTTCCAGTGGAGACACAGCATGATTTATCTTAAGCCTTGTAATTTGCTTCTGCTCCTCCTCAAGTCTTTCCTGCAGGTCACTGGTTGACAGTTCTTTAATGACTTCTTGTTTCATCTTTATTTAAGGAAGTTAAATTATATACTAAACTATGCTTCAAAATAATCACGGCGAACCATGAATTTAGTTTTAACCGGTAGCTTTTGAGCCGCTAATCGGAGGGCTTCACGAGCCACTTCCAGGCTTACGCCATCGGCTTCAAAAAGAATCCTGCCCGGGTTAACACGTGCTACAAACATTTCGGGAGCACCTTTACCTTTACCCATCCTTACTTCGGCAGGTTTACTGGTAATAGGCTTATCGGGGAATATTCTGATCCATAATTGTCCTTCACGTTTCATATGACGTGTTACTGCCTGACGGGCAGCTTCAATTTGGCGGCCGTTAATCCATGCAAATTCTAATGACTTTATTGCGAAAGAGCCCATTGAAATCTGGTGGCCACGGTTTGCATTTCCCTTCATGCGGCCTTTTTGCTGCTTCCTGTATTTGGTTTTTCTTGGCTGTAACATTTTGTCTTATCCAATTATAATGATTACCGAATATTATCTTCTTTTTCTTCCACCGGCTCTTCTGTTGCCACCACCATGAGGCTTCTTATTCTGCTCTTGGCTGGTTGGTACCAATTCCGGTTTACCGTAAATTTCTCCTTTACAGATCCAAACTTTCACGCCTATACGACCATAAGTTGTATGAGCCTCTGCCTGTGCGTAATCTATATCTGCACGAAGTGTGTGAAGAGGCGTACGGCCTTCTTTGTACATTTCGTTTCTGGCCATTTCGGCTCCACCGAGACGACCTGAAATCAGAACTTTGATTCCTTCGGCATTCATGCGCATCGTACTTGCAACGGAAGTTTTTATAGCACGACGGAAAGAAACACGACCTTCGATTTGACGTGCGATTGAGTTGGCTACCAAATAAGCATCCAGCTCCGGACGTTTAATCTCGGAAATATTGATCTGTACTTCTTTGTTTGTTAATTTCTTCAGCTCTTCTTTCAGTTTATCAACTTCCTGACCGCCTTTTCCAATGATAATACCGGGGCGTGCAGTGTTAATTGTAACCGTTACGAGCTTTAATGTACGGGCAATGTGAATTTTTGAAATGCTGGCTTTGGCAAGGCGTGCGTTCAGGTATTCCCTGATTTTTTCGTCTTCGATGAGTTTCTGGTCGAACTTACGTCCACCATACCAGTTGGAATCCCATCCTTTAATGATACCAAGTCTCAGGCCGATTGGATTTGTTTTTTGTCCCATTATATAGCAATCGTTAATTAACTTGTTATTGAACTTCTTCTTCAGTACTTACTTCTTCTGCCTGCAGCCTGCTGCCCAATTCGAGAGTAACATGGTTGGAGCGCTTGCGGATACGGTGAGCCCTTCCCTGCGGTGCAGTTTGGATCCGCTTCAGCATACGTCCGCCGTCAACAGAAATCTTTTTTATGAACAGCTCATTTTCTTCCAGCCTTTCGCCTTCGTTTTTGACCTGCCAGTTGGCAATAGCCGACAAGAGGAGTTTATAAACCCGACTTGACGCCTCTTTTGGTGAGTATTTCAAAACATGAAGTGCCTGCTCAACATCCATTCCACGTACCATATCTGCAACAAGGCGCATTTTACGTGGTGATGTTGGTACATTCATCAGGCGGGCCACATATTGTGTTTTTTTAGCTGCTTTTCTCTCTTCAGCTCTGATATGTTTTCTTGATCCCATGTTTTCAGTCTTTATTTTTTGCCTTTATCTTTATTACCACCATGACCACGGTATGTACGTGTTGGTGCAAATTCTCCGAGCTTGTGGCCTACCATGTTTTCAGTAACATAAACCGGAATAAACTTGTTTCCGTTATGGACTGCAATGGTTTGTCCGACAAAATCAGGAGTAATCATAGATGCCCTTGACCAGGTTTTGATCACCACCTTCTTTTTTGCATCGGCATTGGCCAACACTTTTTTCTCGAGTTTATAGTGGACGTATGGTCCTTTTTTAAGGGAACGACTCATAATCTATCAGCTTAGCGTATTATTTCTTTCTTCTTTCTACAATATATTTATCCGATGCATTCTTAGGCGCACGTGTTTTGTAACCTTTGGCAGGTACACCATTGCGTGAGCGTGGGTGTCCACCTGATTGACGGCCTTCACCACCACCCATTGGGTGATCAACCGGGTTCATAACAACACCACGAACGCGTGGCCTGCGGCCTTTCCAGCGGCTGCGTCCAGCTTTACCACTAACCTCAAGGCTATGCTCTGAATTACTTACAGAACCGATAGTAGCTTTACAGGTTTGGAGGATCATGCGAACTTCGCCTGAAGGCATTTTAAGAAGTGCGAACTTTCCTTCACGGGAAAGCAGTTGTGCATATGATCCGGCACTACGAGCCATCTTGGCGCCCTGACCGGGACGGAGTTCTATATTATGGATCAGTGTACCATAAGGAACTTCGCTCAAATATAGTGTGTTTCCGATTTCAGGAGCAACATCTTTACCGCTGTTGATTTCTTGTCCGACTTTAAGGCCATTAGGTGCAACAATATACCTTTTTTCGCCATCAGTATATTCAACCAAAGCAATGCGCGCAGTGCGGTTTGGATCATATTCAATGGTTTTTACCGTTGCAGGGATACCTTCTTTATCGCGTTTAAAATCAATGATACGGTATTTACGCTTATGACCTCCACCGATATGACGGTTTGTCATGCGTCCCTGGTTATTACGTCCGCCCGATTTGCTGAGTCCAACCGTAAGACTTTTTTCGGGTTTGTCCGTAGTAATATCGTCGAAAGCGCTGATTAATTTAAAACGCTGACTTGGTGTTGTCGGTTTATATTTCTTTAAAGCCATTTTTTATATCCTAAATGTTGCTGTAAAAATCTATTGTTTGTCCTTCAGCTATTGTTACCATAGCTTTCTTGTAAGAATTGGTCCTACCGGAGATATAACCTGCTTTGGTGTACCTGGCTTTGTTCTTACCGCTGTAATTCATGGTATTCACTGCCACAACCTCAACGCCATACAAGTCTTCGATGGCGGATTTAATTTCCAGTTTATTGGCTCTTCTATCAACAATAAAACCAAACTGGTTCTCTTTTTCGCCAATGGCTGTCATTTTTTCTGTTATGACCGGCTTTAAAATAATATTCATGTTTTACCTCTTTTCTGATTCGTGAACCCTTGATTTACTTATGCCTGAGCGAAGCGTTCTTCAATTTTACCCAGTGAACTCTCAATAAACAAAATATTATTGGCATTGAGGATTTCATATGTATTCAAATTTGAAGCTTGGATAACACTGGCTCCCGGAATATTACGGGCAGCTAAATTGATATTATCCTTTGATTCAGAAACAACCAGAATCGTTTTCTTACCTTCAACCTGCAAATTTTTCAGCATTTCTGCATAATTGCGTGTTTTAGGGCTGTCAAAATCAAAATCTTCAACAACTTTAATACTATTTTCCTGAGCTTTATATGTCAAAGCCGACATATTTGCAAGTCGCTTCAGTTTTTTGTTCAGTTTGAAACGGTAGATACGCGGCTGTGGGCCGAAAACCCTTGCGCCACCGCGCAGGATAGGGCTTTTGATATCACCCATACGTGCAGTACCGGTACCCTTCTGGCGCTTCAGCTTACGTGTAGAACCGCTGAGCATGCTCCTTTCTTTAGAGCTATGTGTACCCTGACGTTTATTAGCCAGAAACTGTTTTACATCAAGATATATAGCGTGGTCATTAGGCTCAATACCGAAAATCTCTTCTTTGAGCGTTACCTTACGCGCTGTATTTTCTCCCTTAATGTTATATACTTCTAACTCCATCTTTCAATAATTAAGTATGATCCTTTGGCACCAGGAACGGAACCTTTTACTACGATAACATTCTCTTTTGGGTGAATTTGCATCACTTTCAGGTTAATCATCTTAACCCTGTCCTGACCTGTGCGGCCTGCCATGCGCATTCCTTTAAAAACCCGGCTTGGATATGATGAAGCACCCAGTGAACCAGGGGCACGTAAACGGTTATGCTGACCGTGGGTTTTGTCACCAACACCACTAAAACCGTGACGTTTTACAACACCCTGAAAGCCTTTACCCTTGCTGGTGCCAACTACATCAACAAATTCGCCTTCAACAAATTCTTCAACAGTTACCAAATCACCAAGTTGCTTGCGGTGACCTTCTTCAAAACGCGTAAATTCGGCAAGCTTGCGCTTTGGCTCTACTCCAGCTTTCTGAAAATGTCCCTTAAGAGCTTTGGTAGTATGTTTTTCTTTTTTGTCTTCATAAGCCAACTGTATGGCATCATAACCATCAGTTGCTTTAGTTTTTACCTGTGTTACTGCACAGGGACCAGCTTGAATTACCGTGCATGGGACATATTTCCCAGAGGCATCATAGATGCTGGTCATACCTATTTTTTTTCCAATTAATCCTGACATTGCTAGCTAGTTTTTGCCGTTGTCAAATTTGTTCATCAAACCTTAATTTCAACTTCTACTCCACTTGGCAGTTCAAGCTTCATCAAAGCGTCAATGGTCTTTGATGTAGAACTGTAGATGTCCAGCAGTCGTTTGTAAGAACTCAGTTGATACTGATCGCGTGATTTCTTATTCACGAAAGTTGACTTCAAAACAGTGAAAATCTGTTTATTCGTCGGCAGTGGAATAGGTCCGCTAACGATCGCACCTGTTGACTTAACAGTTTTAACGATCTTTTCTGCTGATTTGTCAACCAGGTTATGATCGTACGATTTTAATTTAATTCTGATTCTTTGGTTCACTGTTATAATAATTTATGTGCTTAATATCCTCTAACTTTAATTAATACATCACCGAGCAAGGCTTCAGGTATCTCTGCAAAATGACTGAATTCGATGCTTGATGTGGCTCTTCCGGAACTGATGGTACGAAGGCCTGTAACATAGCCAAATAATTCTGCCATTGGCGCTTTTGCTTTGATTACCTGGCTTCCGGCCCGGGTTTCTATGTTTTGCAATTGACCACGGCGTTTGTTCAAATCACCTGTGATATCGCCAACATATTCGTCCGGTGTAACGATTTCTACTTTCATAATCGGCTCCAGCAAGGTTTTCTGAGCCTCCTTACAAGCTTCACGATAGCCCATAACTGCTGCGGCCTCAAATGCCATGGCATCAGAATCAACCGAATGTGTAGAGCCGTCGAGCAGACGAACTTTCATGCCCCAGAGCTGGTAACCTGCCAAAGGACCATTTACCATTGCAGATTCAAAACCTTTTTTAATGGCAGGAATATAATCTTTAGGTATGCTGCTTCCTTTGGTTTCATTTTCAAAATCAAGTCCACGTTTATTATCTTCGCTAGGACCCATTTCGAATTTAATTTCAGCAAAACGTCCTTTTCCGCCTGTTTGGCGCTTGTATGTCATTGTATAAAGTACATTGGAACGTAATGCTTCTTTGTATGCAACCTGAGGCTTGCCTTTCATACACTCAATATTAAACTCTCTGCGCAACCTGTCGATGATAATATCAAGGTGCAGTTCGCCCATACCGCTGATAATAGTCTGACCTGTTTCCTCGTCGGTGCGAATAGTAAAGGTAGGGTCTTCCTCAGCAAGTTTCTTCAGGGAAATATCGAGTTTATCCACATCATCCTGAATTTTCGGCTCAACAGCAATGCTAATAACCGGTTCAGGGAATTTAATGGTATCGAGTAATAAAGGATAATTGATTTCGGTAAGGGTATCGCCAGTACGGATTTGTTTAAATCCAACAGCTGCACCTATATCACCGGCAGCAATAGTTGTTAAAGGAATTTGTTTTGCAGCATGCATTTGCATGATCCTCGCAATGCGTTCCTTTTTACCTGTATTTGCATTCAAAACAACACTTCCTGCTTTCAGTTCTCCTGAATAAACACGGAAAAAAGCCATACGTCCCATAAAAGGATCGGTGGCAATTTTAAAAGCAAGTGCGCTGAAATTTTCTTCTACTGTAAGTTCACGTTTTTCTTTCTGCTCATTTTTTGGGTTAATTCCTTCAATAGCAGGAAGGTCACTTGGAGCGGGCAGATAATCCACAATACCGTCGAGCAACGCCTGAACACCGATATTTTTAAGTGATGAACCACAGAAAACCGGCGTAATCCGCAGATCGAGTGTTGCCTTACGGATCATAGCCATCATCTCATCGGTACTGATGGATTCCGGATCGTCCATAAACTTTTCAAAAAGCGACTCATCCTCTTCAGCAACTCCTTCAATAAGTTTGAGGCGTTGTTCCTGATAAGCTTCCTGAACTTCTTCCGGGATTTCGATTTCCCTGATTTCAGCACCTTTTGAGTCAACATCCCATTCGTATGCTTTGCCTGTAAGCAGATTAATCAACCCATAAAAATTATCCTCTTCGCCAAGCGGCATTTGCATGGCAACAGGGACAATATTGAGCTTCTTATGGATATCTTCCAGTACACGTTGGAAATCGGCTCCCGTACGGTCAAGTTTATTCACAAAACTAATGCGCGGTACTTTGTAGCGGTCGGCTTGTTTCCAAACTGTTTCGGATTGGGGCTCAACGCCACCCACACCACAGAAAATACCCACAGCACCATCAAGAACCCTGAGCGAGCGTTCCACTTCAACAGTGAAATCCACATGGCCGGGAGTATCGATGATATTGATCTTAAACTCTTCGTTGTTACGCTTCCAGAAAACACTGGTAGCAGCAGAAGTGATGGTGATTCCACGTTCTTTTTCCTGCTCCATCCAGTCCATGGTAGCAGTACCTTCGTGCACTTCACCGATTTTATGATTGATACCAGTATAATAGAGCACACGCTCAGTCGTCGTGGTTTTACCCGCGTCGATATGAGCAACGATGCCAATGTTTCGTGTATGTGCTATTCTGGTATTCATTTCTTAGCTAAGCGATATTAGAAACGGAAGTGTGAGAATGCTTTGTTAGCTTCCGCCATACGGTGGGTATCTTCTTTTTTCTTGAATGCTCCGCCTTCTTCATTGAAAGCAGCAACGATTTCAGAAGCAAGTTTGCGACCCATTGTTTTTTCATGACGCTTCCGTGCAAAACCGATCAGGTTCTTCATACCGATAGAAGACTTACGGCTGGCCGGGATTTCAGAAGGAATCTGAAAAGTAGCACCACCAATACGACGGCTACGAACTTCAACAGCAGGAGTAACGTTTGCAAGAGCCTTCTTCCAAACTTCCAGGCCACTTTCACCGGTTTTTTCACTTACCTGATCAATGGCATCGTAAAAAATCTGGAAAGCAAGACTTTTCTTGCCTTGCAGCATGAGGTTATTAACAAATTTGGTAACCAGTATATCGTTAAAACGCGGGTCACCCAGGATTATCCTCTTCTTTGGTTTTGATTTTCTCATCTTACCTTGAATCTTCTAATTAAACCGGAATTATTTCTTTGGCCTTTTTGTGCCATACTTTGAACGTCTTTGTGTACGTCCTTCTACGCCTGAAGTATCAAGAGCTCCACGGATGATGTGGTAACGTACACCTGGAAGGTCTTTTACCCTTCCTCCTCTGATCATTACAATGCTGTGTTCCTGAAGGTTATGGCCTTCACCGGGAATATAGGCGTTCACTTCCTTACCATTGGTCAAACGAACCCTGGCTACTTTACGCATAGCTGAATTCGGCTTCTTTGGAGTGGTCGTATAAACCCTGACGCAAACGCCCCGTCTCTGAGGACAAGCATCCAGAGCAGGAGACTTACTCTTTTCTACTAACGTCCTGCGTCCTTTTCTGACTAATTGTTGAATTGTCGGCATATCAACTTTTTAAATTTTTTATTACCCTCAAAAATTGGGACTGCAAAAGTATAACTAAATTTAATACTATCAACACATTAATTTCAAAAAATCAACTAAATACAATTATTCAGTCTCTTTCTTGTTCATTTTGATCGGATTTAATGGGATACAGGCATTCCTGAGGTGGGCAGACCACACAAAGGCTTGTCAAAACGATTTTGCCTTTGTTGAAACCTATAGTAGTCTTACTTTTTCAGGTTTCCTATATTCCTTTTTCCTAAGTAACAGCGAAATACGCTATTTCTCTCAAAAGTGGGTGCAAAAGTATAACCAATATTCCTTAAAACCAAATAATTTCTTCACTAATTTTAAGAAATCATGATTTTTTGGCATCATTAACATCTTCCCAGCAAAATCATACCGATCAAAAAGCCACTTTGGGTAAGCCGTTAAATTATCTTTAAATTGTATCTTTGCGCCCGAAATATCCCTTTCAATGGTCAAATCAAATCCCCGCCACATCTTATTCCTTAGCCGTTGGTATCCCAACCGGCTGGATCCCATGCCCGGGCTGTTCGTAAAAAAACATGCCGAAGCAGCGGCCTTGTATAATGATGTGGCTCTTGTCCATGCTTTTCCCATGGACTTAAAAAACGGGAAACATTTTGAGATCGACCGCAAAAAAGAGGATGGTTTCGACAGCCTCGTAATATACTATAAATCTGTTCGGTGTATAATCCCCGGCGTTGCGGACCTGATCAAAGGGTGGCGCCTAATGCGATATAGCTGTAAAGGCATTAACATCCTGCACAAAGAAGGTTTTAAAACGGATATCATTCACCTGAACATACTTACACGGCTGGGCCTGATCGCCCTCTGGATGAAAATCCGCTACGGGACTCCTTATATAATAACAGAACACTGGTCGCGCTACCTGCCCATCACCAATACTTATCACGGCCTGCTCCGTAAAGCCATTACAAAAATCGTTGTGCGCAATGCAGCCATCACAACCGTTGTGACGCACAACCTCCGAAAGGCGATGCAAGCGCACGGATTAAAATCAAACTACAAAATTATCCACAATGTGGTTGATACTGAATTGTTTCAAATCAACGAAAAAAAGGAAGATACCTTTACTTTTGTTCATGTATCCTGCTTTGAAGACCGTTCCAAGAACATAAGCGGGATGCTGGAAGCAGTTGCAGCACTCAGCCGGCAAAGGCAGGATTTCCGCATCATGATGATCGGCGAAGGCGAAGACCTCGATGCAATGAAATCCAAAACACAAGTACTGAAACTGGATCAAATTGTCCGGTTTTATGGACTACTGGAAAACAAAAAGCTCAGCCGAACGATGTCTTCAGGGCATTGCCTGCTCATGTTCAGCAATTATGAGAATATTCCGGTAGTCATTAACGAAAGTTTTGCTTGTGGCATACCCGTCATTGCCACAGAAGTAGGCGGTATTCCGGAGCATGTTGACAAGCAAAAAGGCATTTTGGTAAAAGCCGGGGATAAAAAAGCGCTATCAGGAGCTATGAGCCATATGATCGACCATTGGTCTGATTTCCATCCTAAAAAGCTTAGAGACTATGCGCTTAAAAAATCTTCGATGCAGGCTGTAGCCAAAAATCTGGACCAATTGTACACTGAAGCGACAAGCAAAAAATGAACAAAAAAAACCAAGCAAACAGAGTGAGCTTTGGCATTTTGTGCGATTCCTGGAAATTTCAGGCATGGCAGGCCGAAGCCATACGTTTATTGCGCAATAATGGCTTTGAAGCGTCAATTGTACTTATGAACCTGCGCGAGCCGAAAACAAAACCCAAAATCAGAAAATTAAGAAAATACCCTTACCATAAAATTATCTACCGGATTTATCAGCGTTATCTGATGAAGCCCAAAGCCAAGGAACTCCTTGATCTGCAAAAAGAGCTTTCTGACATCCCGCTTCTTAAAGTAATGCCCGAAAGGAGGAAATCAGGTTATTATATTAATGAGGAAATGCGCCACAAAATCGCAGAACATAATCCATCGTTTTTGCTGCGCTTTGGATTTGGTATTCTCAGGGGCGAGATCCTTTCCACAGCAGAATACGGCATTTGGTCATTTCATCACGATGACGATAAAAAATACCGGGGTGTCCCCAGCAATTTTTGGGAAATCTATTATAGTGATCCTGTGAATGCATCCATATTGCAGGTTTTAAATGAAGAAATTGACGGAGGAGGGATTTTGAGAAAAGGGTTCTTCCCAACGGTTCTCCATTCATGGAAAGAAAATCTGGACCAGGCATATTTTCAATCGGCAATTTGGCCGCTTCAGGCTGCACAAGATGTGCAAAACGGAATCATTGATCCCAAAAGCCTTAAAGGAGACCCAGAAAACAGTCCCGTGTACCGGCTTCCGGAAAACACAAAAATGCTCCGATTTTTCTGCTCCCAGTTTACTAACCGCATTAAACTGCATTGGAGGGAAGTTTTTCAAGCCGAAGACTGGCGTATCGGAATTTTTCAATGTAATGACATCACCAAAAAAGATACAGTTCGCTTACAGGATTTAATCACACCTCCTCCCCCGGCCAAAAACACTTATTATGCCGATCCCTTCATTCTGAAAAAGGACAATGAACTGCATGTACTTTTTGAAGAATACGATTATAAATCAGGAAAAGGGCAGATTTCGGGACACATATATAATATAGGTACGCAAATTTGGTCCGCAAAAAAATGCCTGCTGCAAAAAAACACCCATCTCGCCTACCCTTTTTCGTTTGTACATGAGGGGCAAATTTATTGCCTGCCCGAAAATGCGGCAGATAACCGACTTGAGCTATACACCTACGATGCGGAGGTGCAAGAACTCCAATTAAAAAGTGTTTTAATTGAAGGCCTGGCCTGCATCGATGCGTCCCTGATCCATTATGATGAAAAGTGGTGGTTGTTTTTTACTGCGCAAGGCAAAACCAACCATGAGCTGCACATTTATTATGCGGATAACCTGGAAGGACCTTACCGTCCTCATGAAAACAATCCAGTGAAACAGGACATCCGCCATGCACGTCCAGGAGGGAATTTCATCAAAATAAATGACCGCTGGCTGCGTCCGGCCCAGGACAGTACCGATTCGTACGGATGTCGTTTGCATTTGATGGAGATCGCTGAACTCAGCACGAAAAATTATAGGGAACAACGTATTGCAAGCCTTAAGCCGGGTGATGACAAAAATTTCTTCAGAGGATTGCACACACTTTCAAAAGCCGGCAATTATTATATAACTGACTTAAAAGCCTGGCGTTTCAACCGACCCAATTTTATCCGCAAGCTAAAAGAAAAGCTACACTTCTGATTTGCAGTTTTATTGGACATCACCCTTTTTGCGCATAAACATCAGCAGGAAAGGCGAAAAAGTAAATTCATCACGGATATTTCGTTCGAGCGAACAGGCCAGCCAGCCCGCAAATCCAATTAGCGGCGCCAGAAGGAGCATGAACAAATAAAAGACCGCTGAAGACAGCAACAAAATTTTGTTCATCTTTATGAGGCGGGAAGGGTAATATTTCAGATATCGCGACAACAAACTAAACCTCAAAGTTTTATACGATCCTAAACTCTGTATTTCCACGACTTCAAAGCCATTATTTTTGGCCAGTTTTGCCAGATGGTGCACACTATGCCGCATATAATCTTCGGAGCTCCACAGCGGATAAATAAAATCCGTGCTGAGCAAAACGGGTGCTCCGGCTTTTAAAACACGCTTCATTTCTTCAAAAAAAGCCGGAGGATTTTCCAGCACCGATAAAACCTGAAAACACAGGAGCCCATCATAGGTTTCATTTTCGAAAGGCAGACTTGATGCATCATCAATCCAGAAATCCGTTCCTTCATCAGGTTTTAACTTATTGATTTGGTAATGCCGGCGTGTATTGGTCCCATGATATTCATCAATGTTTTGAAAAATATGGCGGTAGGGCTGATCACCTGCACCTACATCAAGCACCTTGCCATTAAAATTTGGTGCAAAAGCTCTCAGGCGCCTTCGGAGGAAAAAAGCCGTCGGGTTCATCAGGGTAAAATCGAGCCATTGCAATAGAAAGGATAATAATTTCGTTTTCAAAGCCGGGCAATATTCGTTTATTAGGATGCAAATTTAACCTTTATCAGGGACAAAGCACATCAGGATTAGCTTTCTGTCCTATCTTTGCAAGCAGGATTATGTTAATAAAGAAAATCTTCAGCACAGCGGCGGCACGTATCATCAATGCTGCTCTTAGCCTGCTCATACTGAGCATCAACGCCCGCGAACTCGGTGCGGAAGCTGTAGGTACGATTGGGCTGATTGTTTTAGCCATAGCAATTATACAAAACATCAACAGCTTGACCGGAGGTGCGCCCGTGGTGTATTTCATCTCCCGCATTCCCGCTGCCAACATGATGATTATCAGTTATATCTGGAGCATATGTTCGTCCATTGCCGGAAGTGGAATCCTTTATCTTTTCCAATCAATTCCTGAAGGTTATTTTATTCAGGTCATGATCCTTTCGCTCATTCTTTCATTAGGGCAAATTCATCAGATGTGGCTGCTGGGCACTGAGCGGATTGCGCTATTCAATATCATTTCCGTGCTGCAGTTTGTGTTGACCATTGGCGCATTATGCTTCGAGATTTACATCATGAAATCTGCTTCGGTCGATTCCTATATACATGCGCTCTTTATTGCTTATTCGGCTGTATTCGTTTTTGGATTCGCTGCAACCATAGCGCAAAGGGGAAAAGCGCAACTTAAGGGACTCGGCAACAACCTTGTTGAGATGCTGCGCTACGGGTTTCTAATCCAACTGGCGGCCATTTCCCAATTGCTCAACAACCGCCTGTCCTATTTCATCATACGCAAATATTTAGGCTTAAATATTTTGGGGCATTTTGATGTGGGAATAAAAGTGAGTGAGGGCAGCCTGCTTCCGGCCAAAAGCATCAGCATGGTTCAATATGCCCGGATTTCTTCCACAAAAGACAAAACCTATGCCCGTGACCTGACCATCAGTTTATTCAAATTAAGCCTGATTGTAGCCTTGCTCACCATTAGCCTGCTAATCTGCCTGCCGGACACTTTCTACGGCTGGGTTTTCGGCAAGGACTTTTCGCACATCCGCCGGTTGATGATTTATCTGGCACCGGGCATCCTGTCCATGGCTTCCGGTATGATTTTCTCGCATTACTTCAGCGGAACCGGACGACCCGGTTATAATACCGCTGCCTCAGCGATAGGATTAATTGTGATTGCTATTGCAGGATTTTTGATGATCCCGCAAATGGGCATTGAAGGTGCTGCAATCGCAACTTCCATTTCATATATCTGCTCCCTGATGTTCCAATGGCTCAGTTTTATCCGGTTGGCAAAGCCGGATTATAAAAGTTTTTTGCCCAATTCTGATGATATTCGGATGATCAAAGAATTTTGGCGCCAATTGCATAAAAATTCAAAATCATAATTGTTGATAAACCCACCAAAATTGTGGCTTATAGTATCCTGGATGTTGATAAACCCATCGGAGAAAACAAGGCCTCCATAACAAGCCTGCTGTTAACAATAAAACATTACTAATAAAAATATTACAAAATTAGCTCTTTATTTCCCAATACCCTAGTCCCAATTGGACATTCAATCCCAAAAAACATTTCTAAAATATTGCTTAACCGAGTTAGATTAGGCTTATCACGAAAACAGGTGTATTCATCACGAAAAACAACCCATTTAAACAATAAGTCAAAAAAAACTTGCATTGAAAGGAAATAGACTGTACTTTTGTAAAAAATCAATTGACATGATCGGCTTATTTGGAAAAAAGAATCTAAAAGAAATCGGACTTCACGAAGTCCAAAAACACAAAGGGAAAAAACGGACTTACCAAAATTACCTGAAAGTAAATCCGGAAATGGCGGAAAAATATTTAGTATTTGTGGCTAAAAATCCGTCCGTATCGTACATAAAGTGGGATGCAAACAAAGAAGTTTTTGTTAATCAGTAATTTAAAATTACTGACTAGCAATAATTTAGAGGGAATGGCAGTACATCTGACCATTCCCTTTTTTTGTAATCTCAGCCAACTGGCAGGCAAAAATCCCTTTCGCTACCAAAGTCTCCATCAGAGCTGCCGATTCTGATTTAGGCACTCCAATCAGCAAGCCACCGCTGGTTTGGGCATCACAAAGCAGGTACCGGATATGCTCCGGCAAGGTAGTATCAAAATGCAGACGTGCCCCGAGAAAAGCACGGTTATCTTTGGTTCCGCCCGGAATCACTCCTGCATTCGCCATTTCCACTGCTTTTCCCAAAAACATTTCTTCTGAGGGATACACATCAGCATCCACTTTTGAGGCCATTAACATCTCGCCCATATGCCCCAAAAGGCCAAAACCAGTGACATCGGTGCATGCGTGCACATCAAAATCAGTGATTATTTCTGCCGCAGTTTTATTCAGGCTGCTCATGAGCTTTGTGATGGCACGGATATCTTCTTCTTCCAGCAATCCCCTTTTTGCTGCCGTGCTCAGCACGCCCGTTCCTATCGGTTTGGTCAGCACCAGCACATCACCAATTTTCAGCCCGCTGTTTCGGTAAATTTTATCCGGATGCACACTTCCCGTTACACACATACCGAATTTGGGCTCGGTATCATCAACGGTATGGCCGCCCAAAACACGGATGCCTGCCTCTGCAGCTTTATCGGAAGCTCCTTGTAAAATCCGCTCCAAAACAGAAAGCGGCAATCGGTTGGATGGGAAACCTACAATATTCAGCGCAAAAAGAGGTTTCGCGCCCATTGCATAAATATCGCTGAGTGCGTTGGCAGCAGCCACAGCGCCAAATTCATAAGGATCATCCACTACAGGCGTAAAAAAATCGAGGGTTTCGACCAAAGCCAGGTCATCCGAAATCTGATAAACCGCGGCATCGTCCGCCTCGGCGGCGTCCACCAGCACACGCTTATCGTTAATCATAGGAATCTGCACATTTTGCAAAACCTGCTCCAATGCCTGTGGCCGCAATTTGCAGGCACAGCCCAGCCCATGGGTAAACTGGGTCAGGCGGATATCATCGCTGCTTTTAACAAGAGGCTGATCATTTTCCTCCTGCTGCGGTGCAAGTTTTTTCAGCTCCGACAGGATTTCTTTAGCTGCCTGACGGATATTCTCCTCTGTACTGCCTCTTCCTGTTGAAAAACGCAGGCTTCCCATAGCGAAATCAACAGGAACGTTCATAGCTTCCAGCACATGGCTCACATCCACACTTTCGGCATGACAGGCTGCCCCTGCCGATGCGGCAACATCGTTGAGGGCCGCAAGCAAAGTATTGGCTTCGATATTCCGAAAGCTGATGTTGAGCGTATTGGGCAGGCGCTTTTCGGGATGTCCGTTCAATTTTATTTCCACCGGACTTTCTTGGAGCAGATCATGCAGCAAATCGCGCATCTGCTGATAATGAGCGGCATGCTTCTCCAAATCCCTTTTGGCAATACGGCAGGCTGTACCCAAACCGGTAATTTCCAAAACATTTTCGGTTCCTGCCCTGCGGTTTTGTTCATGATCGGCACCATGCATCAGCTTTTCGAGCACAACAGAGCGACGCACATAAAGCGCACCAATCCCTTTTGGTGCATATAATTTATGGCCGGCAACCGAAAGCAAATCTGCATTCATCGCAACAACATCCACAGGGATTTTTCCCAGCGATTGTGCGGCATCCACATGAAAAAGGATTCCTCTTTCGCGGGCAAAAGCACCGATTTCTTCCACCGGTTGGATGCTTCCGGTTTCATTATTGGCGTGCATCACGGAAATTAAAGCCGTATCGGGACGCACAGCAGCAAACAGCTTATCTTTATCAACAATTCCGTATTCATCCACCGGGACAATACTCAAACTGTGTCCCTGTTTTTCAAGGAAGCGGCATACTTCCAGCACCGCGGGATGTTCAATAGCCGTTGTGATGATATGCCCTCCATGAGGAGCGCGTGCCATCACAGCACCTTTGATTGCATAATTGTTGGATTCTGTTCCACCGCTGGTAAAAATCACCTCATCTGCATGTGCATTGATCAGGCTTGCGATTTCACGGCGTGCTATTTCAACCGCTTTACGGGCTTCTACGCCAAAAACATGCGTACTGGACGGGTTTCCAAAAAACTCTTCAAAAAAAGGACGCATTGCTGCTGCCACTTCCACATCAATGGGCGTAGTGGCGTTATAGTCGAGATAAATAGGGTTGTTCATTGGGCTTAGCCTGCTTTTTCCTGCACCACGTCTTCTTCAATGCGCAGGTTATCAATAATAAAAGTCTGGCGTTCGGGCGTATTGGAGCCCATATAAAATTTCAGCAGTTCGGGTACGCTTTTATCCTTTTTGAGCATTACCGGCTCAAGGCGCATTCCGCTGCCGATGAAATTCTTAAACTCATCGGGACTGATTTCGCCCAAACCCTTAAAGCGCGTAATCTCCGGTTTGGCACCAATTTTCTTTATGGCATCAACACGTTCTTTTTCGCTGTAGCAATAAAAGGTCTTCTTTTTATTGCGCACCCTGAAAAGTGGTGTCTGCAAAATATAAATATGCCCACTGCGCACCAGGTCGGGATAAAACTGCAGGAAAAATGTAAGCAAGAGCAAACGGATGTGCATGCCATCAACATCTGCATCGGTGGCAATCACCACATAATTATAGCGCAGCTCTTCCAAACCTTCTTCCAGGTTCAATGCCGATTGCAGTAGGTTAAATTCTTCGTTTTGATAAACGATCTTCTTGCTTTTGCCATAAGAGTTCAATGGTTTTCCCCTGAGGCTAAAAACCGCCTGGGTGTTTACATCGCGCGATTTGGTAATGGACCCACTGGCCGAATCGCCCTCGGTAATAAAAAGCGTGGATTCCATGCGGCGCTCGTGATTGGTATTGTAGTGTACACGGCAGTCGCGGAGCTTTTTATTGTGCAGGCTGGCTTTTTTGATGCTCTCTTTGGCCATTTTTTTGATGCCTGCCAGTTCCTTGCGTTCTTTTTCTGATTGTTGGATTTTCTTCTGCAGCAATTCTGCCGTTTCCGGATTTTTGTGCAGGTAATTATCGAGATGGCGTTTCACGATATCGTGGATATAATTCCGGATGGTCTGCCCTTCGGCTTCCATATGTGTAGAGCCCAGTTTGGTTTTTGTCTGTGATTCAAAAACCGGCTCCTGCACTTTGATGCTGATTGCCGCAACAATAGAGGTTCGGATATCGGAAGTATCGTAATCTTTATTAAAAAACTCACGGACAGTTTTCACGATGGCCTCGCGGAATGCCTGTTGGTGCGTACCGCCCTGGGTGGTGTGCTGTCCGTTCACAAAGGAATAATAATCCTCGCCATAGTGCGATGAATCGTGTGTAAAAGCAAACTCAAAATCACCTTCACCGAGATGGATGATGGGGTAAATCGTATCCTCCCCAACTTCATTGCGCAGCAGGTCGCTCAAACCATTTTTGGCGTAAAAACGTTCGCCATTGAAATAAATGGACAGGCCGTGGTTCAGGAAAGCATAATTCCAGAGCATGCGTTCGAGATGCTCCGGCAGATAAAGATATTTCCCGAAAACTTCTTCATCGGGACGGAAAGTAATGATGGTACCGTTTTCCTCTGTCGTATTCTGTTCATCAAAATCGTTGGTGATTGTCCCTCTCTGATATTCGACTATTTTCGTACGGCCATCACGGATGGACTGCGCCCTGAAATATGATGAAAGCGCATTGACCGCTTTGGTTCCCACACCATTGAGTCCAACGGCTTTTTTAAACACTTTGGAATCGTATTTTGCACCCGTATTGATTTTGGAAACACAGTCGATCACTTTTCCCAACGGAATGCCGCGGCCATAATCACGGATTTTCACTACGCCATCGCCAACGGTCACGTCAATTTTGCGGCCATTGCCCATCACAAATTCGTCGATGGAGTTATCGATCACCTCTTTTACCAGTACGTATATTCCGTCATCACGCGAAGTGCCATCGCCAAGCTTACCAATATACATACCCGGGCGCAGGCGGATATGCTCTTTCCACTCCAGCGACCGGACACTATCCTCATTATAACTTTCTGACATAATTTGTTTGCTTTGGTGGGCAAAGATAAAACTCCCTTTCCGGAAAAAGGTACATTATTAAGAAGACTTATTAAAAAGCCCAAAGAATTTTTCAACAATAATTACCTTTGCCTAAGACCAAAATTCAAGTAATGCCCAACAAAAAAATCCTGATTTTTTATTTTTCTGGAACAGGAAATGCACGCGAAGCAGCGCGATGGACGGCCAATGAAGCCGAAAGTTCCAGTTGGGAAGCACAATTATTCAATATTGAAAAGAACCCCGATACAGATAAAACACTCAATCAGTACCCGGGAGCCCTGATCGGCATTTACGGGCCAACACATGGGTTTAATTTTCCGCCAATCCTTTTGAAATTCTTCCATTCACTGCCAAAAGGGAACAAACAAAATATATTCCTGCTCAACACCCGTGCCGGCATGAAACTGGGGAAAGCTTTTCTGCCCGGTTTAAGCGGGCTGGCTCATTATTATGCCTGGTTGGTTCTACGTCTAAAAGGTTTTCGCATCATCGGCATGCAGCCTCTGGATATGCCCAGCAACTGGATATCATTGCACCCTGCGCTCAAAAAACAGGTCGAACTTTCGATTGTACACCGTTGCGAAGGCATTGTAAGGGCTTTTGCCCAAAAAATGATTCAAGGAAAAAACTCCTATAAAGCGCTTTGGTCACTTCCATTGGACATCATGTTATGGCCGGCTGCCTTTTTGTATTTTATTGCCGGACGCTTTTTCCTGGCCAAAACTTTCATTAGCGACACCAGCTGTATCGATTGCGGATTATGCGTAAAAGAATGCCCAAACGGAGCACTGAAAATTATAAATGGCCGCCCCTTTTGGGGCATACATTGCGAAAGCTGTATGCGGTGCATGAACATCTGCCCGAAAAGAAGCATTCAAACATCGCTAATAGGCCCGACACTTGGACTGCTGCTTGGCTTTTGGGCAGCCAGTATTTTGAAAAATCAGGTCTTTTCAATAGAATGGAAATTCGCCGCCTGGCTACAAAACCCTATAGTCAGCGAAAGTATCGGTTTTATTATTGACTGGGGATTATCTATTGGGTGTGTAACCATTATCTATTTTATCATACACCAGGCAATGGGAATTAAAATAATTGGTAAAACATTACGATGGGGCAATTTCACTGTATGGAAATTCTGGAGGAGGTATCAGCCGGGCTTTCTCAATAAATAGTCCAGTACAACTCTAAAAATAATACATCCTAAGAAAACAAGGTATAAGCCGTATAAATCAAATAAACTACGTACAGTCCGATTAAGATGATACCCGTAGGGCGTCCGATGCGCCAGCGGCGGATAATCAATATGAAGAAAATGACCAGAACGGAAATAAACAACAGGACTACCGAGAAAAACAGGTTGTCCTGGCTTACCGGGATAATTTCACGCTTACTGATGAGCAGTGCAATCAGCCAGGGCAGCCCGAGACCGATCATTACATCAAAAATATTGGAGCCAATGGCATTGCTGATGCCCATATCGCCACGTCCCTGCCTTGCCACGATAATGGAAGAAATCATATCGGGCACGCTGGTCCCTACGGCCAGCACCGTGATCCCGATGATTACTTCGGGCACATTGAGTATTTCGCTGATACCAATAGCACTTTGCACCAAAACCCAAGAAAGCACGGCTATAAAACCTATCGACATAAAGAAGACGCCAAAATAATGATTGGGTGGAGGAAATACCTTGTAAAGCAAATAATCAAGCGGCATCAGGACTTTTTCCAGTGACGTATATTTTACGCGTTCTTCCCCTTCTTCGGCCTGTGGCAGATCTGCTGCCGGATCATGATAAGGAAACCAACGGCGCCAGCGTACCACAGCAAGAACATAAACAGCAAAACAGACAACAAAGATAATGCTCTCCGTCAGGCTGATACCTCCATCGTGGAAGGCCCAGAAAAGCAAACCAATGGCCAATAAATAAAACAGGATATCGCGCACAATAGGTTGCCAAGTAATGGTCGCTTTTTTTACCATTGCCACAGCACCAATAATCACCAAAATGTTAAAAAGAGCAGAACCAACAATGGTTCCCATTCCGATTTCTTCGTGTCCGCCGGGCTGAAGGACAGCAACCAGCGCTACAAAAAGCTCCGGGGCGCTGCTTCCTATGGCCATCAGGGTGGCTCCGGCCATATCCGACGACAGGTTTAGACGCTCTGCAATGCGATCGAGCGAATCGATAAAATATTTATCGGTTACCTGAGAAAGGAGATAAAATGTGAGTAATAGCAGCAGCAGATATGCAATTAATCCCATAGTTTTTTTGCACTTAGAACAATCAAAGATAAAACAATTCAGTGATTTTCAAAGGTTTTGAGCCATATTTTTCTGTTTCCACCCCCCAAATCATCTTTTATCGAGCATTTTACAAATTTCCGCTGTGCGCTCTTCGGCTGTCATCCGGCCATCGATCCACTCCAATTGAAATCCTTTGCGCTCCATCCGCCGAAACCAGGTCATCTGCCGTTTGGCAAACTGATGGATGGCCGTATTGAGCTGCGCAAACATTTGGTCGTATGTCAAAATGCCCTGCGCATAATCTGTCAGGTACCGGTATTCCAGTCCATAAAAACGCAATTCATCCGGCTGATGGTTTTTCAGCAATGTGTGAATTTCGTCAATCATCCCCTCTTTGAGGCGGGCATGCAGGCGTGCGGTAATTCTTTGACGGATGGTTTCCCGATCTAAGCGCACAGCAAAAATCCGGCTCTCAAATTCCGGCCAGTTATCCCGTTCATCGGCATGCGCCTGATTGTAAAGCTCAATTTCGATAGCCCGCACCAAGCGCTGGCGGTCGGCCGTATCGCTCGTATTGTGCAGCGGGCGCAATTGTGCAAGTTTTTGCTGCAAAGTCCCCATTTCCAAATCGGCCAGATCATTGCGCAACGACTTGTTTTCAGGCACTTCCAGCATGCGGTATCCTGCCAAAACAGCTTCAATATACATCCCTGTGCCGCCTGCCAGAATTGCCTGCTTTTTGCGCTTGCGGATATCCTCAAAGGCATTCAGGAAAGCCTTCTGAAATTCAAAAACATTGAACTCATAGCCCGGATCGGCAATATCGACCAGATGCAGCGGAACTTCCTTGCCTTCAACGGTATAATCTTCCATGTCTTTTCCGGTACCAATATCCATTCCACGATAAACCTGCCGCGAATCCGCAGAAATAATCTCAGCATCAAGCTTATGCGCCAGTAATACGGCTGTTCTGGTTTTTCCGGTAGCCGTGGGGCCGGTAATGACGATTAAATTAGTGGACATGCTTTTTGTAGTTTTTCTTCTTCAAGAACAAGAGTATCGCGCAAAACGTTCAATAAAGCAGTATCTGCATTTTGGAGGGCATCAATGCGGAACAATTCAGGCAATGCCTGCCCGATATGTGGATAAAACTTCTGTACCCATGACCGGATTGTCTGCATTTCGGTTGTTTCGGGCTGCTGCTCTTTGCGCCAGCGTAGATATTGCAAAATGCGCAAACCATCAAAAGCCGTATGCGCCGCTTTGATAAATGCCTGCTCAGAAGCAGCATTAGCACGCCAGACGCGCCATATCGCACGCCCTTTATTGCTCTCCTTCAGAAAGTCCAACACCCGGCCTTCACAATCATCACGATACAATTTGGGCAGCAGGTCATAAAAATTTTGAATCTCATCGAAGAACAAGGGATCGTAAAAAGGATAAGAAGACCAGTCGCCCGAGTTTCCTTTGATCATAGCCGGACCGGTACCAAAAAAAACGCGCGCGCTAAAACGGCTTGCAGGATACACCTTCTCAGTACTATAGACCAACAAAGGACCGCTTTTGCGGAGCTTCTGCAGGAAATAAAAATCCTCTCCGCTCATCTTCGGTGTAATACCGCCAATTCTACGATACGACTTCACGGGACAGGCCATTGCCGAACCCAAAGCCGTAAAACGATACGGACTTTCAGTGCGCCAAAGGTTCAGGCTGTAAAAACGCATATACAGCTCATAGCGCAAAACAGCGCGGTCTTCCGCCTCATTCCCCGTAAGTGGGTGATAATAAGGCAAAGCCATAGCCACGGCATCAGGATATTGCTTTTGAAGACGGAGTAAATTACAGAAATAATTTTCGGGAATCAAAGTATCGGCATCCATGCTCACCAAAAGGTCATTCGCATCTGCTTTGGCTACAGCCGCATCCATTGCCACACGCCGAGCATGGCCCACACCATGCTTTTTCCCCTGCCAGCCTTTGCCGGCACTGCTGTAATCAAGTATGCAGATACGCGGATCGTCCAATGCCTGCAAATAGTTCAGGCAAGACTGATTGTCCCTGTAAATGGATTTTCTATCTACATCATCACGAAAAGCTTCCGGCTGGTTCACACAAATAAACATCTCAAAATCAACACCTTCAGCTGCTTTTAAAACAGAAGGAAGCACACTGGGAAGATATTCCATTTCGCCCATCACAGGCATAGCCGCCCTGATTTTACCCATACAACATTATCTTGTAAAAACTTTGTGTGTCTGCATTTGTTGCAGTAATTTTGGCAAACTTAATAAGAATTATGCACTACCTGATCAAAATCATAAAGAACCGAAACTTCCTGCTTGCCCTGGCTTTTATCCTTGGCCTGAGCCTCAACCATGCTGCCGTTTACATCAAAGATTATCTGATGTATATCCTGGCATTTATGCTCAGTATCAGCCTATCGGCATTCAATTTTCAAGCATTCCTTCCACTGCGCAATACTATTCGACCCATCCTGATTACTTTACTGATGAATTACCTCATTTTTGGCGGACTGATTATGGGGTTGGCCTATCTGCTGCTCAACGACCCCAACCTCATCAACGGCTTTTGGTTCATCACTTTAGCCCCTCCCGGCGTGGTGATTATTCCCTTTATCCTGAATGCCGGCGGCAGCATTGAGAAACCCGTTATCGGCATTGCCGGAGCCTACCTGCTGCTCTTTCTTATTTTCCCTGCCGGGATGTTGCTATCGGGTATGGAAAAAGCAGTGCCATTAAGCAGCCTGATCTCCAGCCTGGTCATCCTCATTGCTTTACCCCTTGGTTTATCTCGCCTAATACGGGGCAAAAAAGCACAGGAACACCTGAAGACATATCGCGGGCGCTACGTTGATGTGAGCTTTTTCTTTATTGTTTATACCATCATCGGGTTGAACCGAGATGTTTTTGTACACCAGCCCGAAAAACTTTTACTGCCTCTGCTCATTCTCACACTGGTGGTTTTTGGCGGCAGCAGCCTGTTGTGGCCCATTCTGAAGACAACCAAAATACCACCGGAAAAATACTACAGCTACCAATTGGTGTATTCCATAAAAAACAATGGATTTGCCGCCGTTACAGCTCTGAGCACAGGCATAGCAGACACCGCCCTGCCCGCTGCCGCGATGAGCGTGGTGCTGCTTATTTACCTCATATTGTTTGGTATGCGGAAATCCATAAAGGAAATGAGCGCAGAAATCCGGCAGGAAAAAAGCAAAATATAAGGGAAGCGAAATCCAGATGCATATTTTGTGTATCTTTGTGCACCCAAATAAAAGGGACGTTAGCTCAGTTGGTTCAGAGCGCTTGCTTGACAGGCAAGAGGTCACTGGTTCGATTCCAGTACGCCCCACCACTATAAATCAGCCTGTTACATCAAAATTTGTAGCAGGCTTTTTTTATGTGTCCATAAGAAACATCCTTGAAATTATTCCTGAGGCTCTTCAGGCAATGCTTTGAGATGTTTGATGTAGCGTTGCATATTGAATGCTTCTCAAAAAATTCATCAGGCGAAATATCTAAAAAGCCACACATTGCCCTATAAGCTGTTTGCACACAAGTCATCATAATCTGGTTTGCACAGTCGTTTAAAAGTTTCTTTGGTTTCCGGCGGGTTGTTGTCTTGCATTTTATTTTCCACAATCTCAAAAACCGCATCCCGCAAATCTTCATTAATTTCCATTGATAAATATTTATAGTGTTCCCGTAAAACCATGAACGAAGCGGGCTAGCTTGTAAACCAAATTGTTGAGCATGAACAATGTATCTGATGGTAAAGTTAAGGAATTTTCCTGCAATTTGATATAGCTTAAGCCGAATAAAAATAAACCTGAATAATTCATGAAATTCTGTCATGAGCACATTCGACAAACTCAATGACCTCCCACAAAACGCAATAAGAGAAAGGGGGCGCAGATTTTTGGCGCACAGGAAAGCCGTAGCTATTTCAACCCGGAACATGTGTTAGAAGATCGTTATGAGCACATTCGACAAGCTCAGTGACCAAACTGAAAATACAATAAAACAATGGAATATAAAATTGATGCACAGCACCGCTATGGAGAGTATTTATATTCCAACAAAGGTTTGTTTTGCAGCAGTTTCGGTTCGTAATAGATTTATCATGCATGTCCCGGGTTAAGCTCCAAAAAGATAGTATTCTTTCCTATTGAAGCGGTTTGGGCGTGTAATAGAATATTTTATGAATTATTCAGCTTAAAATCAAATCTCTTAGAAATAAACACCCAAGCGAATAGAGCTGTTGTAGTTAAAGCCAAAATCGTTTTCCTTATATGACGGGAAATCAAATTCCTGAGGATCAAGATAAATGGAACCTACAGTAGTTTCTACTTTTACTTTATGGTATTTGGTTACTTCGTACCCCAGGCCGATTTCAAAGCCCATATATAAATGGGGCAACACAAAATAATCTGCACCAAAAACAGCATTGGCTCCTATAGCGGTATAGCCACGTTCGGTAATCGAAAAATTATCATAATAAATATTATGTCCTTCAGCAAGCCAGGCGCCGTCAGCCTCAATATTTACAGGAACCGGCTTATCGCTAAGGAAATCATCAGTGATATAATATTCGTAATTTGCTTTGGAAGATTTCGTCAGATAGGAAAGTTCAAAACCGACATAGGGCGATATTTTTGTTCCCTGCAGCAAGCGAAACTCAATACCCGGCCTGAAGCCAATAATTGTATATTTTTCATCGCCGGTAGCTTCCGATCCTGTTGGATCTTCATAATCATCCTCGGAAACCGATGTTTTATGGTTCCTGAACCTTAAGCCCAAGCGCAGCGCCATCTTATCGCTCAACCAATATTTGGTTCGCAGTGTTTCGAAGTGAAAAACTCCATTATCGCTGAATGGATCGAAATCAATTTCCAGCATAAAATCACCCGAAGAAGGCAACATCAGTTCCTTTTTCACTACCTTTTTTACTTCTTTTTCAACTTCCTGCCCCTGAGCTGAAGCCACAAATGAGAGCGATAAAACGCATCCCAAAACAATAATTAATCTATTCAATTTCATGATTTATTTGATTGGTTAATAAAGTTTTCAATAAGCAATCTTGAGTTCTTTCCTTCTAAAAGGATACAAATATAGAAGAAACTTTCTAATAGGCAATGATAAATTATACAAAAACCATAAAACAATAAATTTTTTAATATGATAAAACGATCCCACAGGGGACAAGCAAAAAATAAATTATCCCTTTTTTAATGTATCAAACAGGCTTTTCCCGGGATGCTAATCCGCTTTCTTGCGGCTGCCCATCCATCTTCCCAAAAAATAAAACCCAATAATGGGTATAAACATAAATTTTGCTGATTGCTCTAAAACACCAAACTCATTCAGCAAAACCAATAGTAATGCAGCAAGTGCAATTACCAAAATATCAATTAGTCGTTTTTTCATTTCGATAGAATTTAAAAAGTCAAATTTAGGAAATATTACTCCATCATAAACTTAATCAACTTCAACTTTCTCAAAGAATAAGGCGGGTACTTAATTCTAGCTTCAAACCAGCTCGGTTTATCGAGTATGCTTTTGTAGTGCGTAAAAGCGTCAAATCCGGCTTTGCCGTGATAATTGCCCATACCGCTAAAACCCACACCGCCAAAAGGCAATTTACTGTTCGAGAGGTGCATCAGGCTTTCGTTCACTGCGCCTCCGCCAAAACTGACTTCCCTGAGGATCTTGTTTATTGTTGAACGTTTTTCGGAATAAACATAGCAGGAAAGCGGTTTGGGGCGCGCTTTCACTTTGCCAATCGCATCATCCATATCCGTAAAAGCCACCAAAGGCAATAGCGGCCCAAAAATTTCTTCCTGCATGATGTCATCGTCGAAGGAAACATCTTTTAAAACAGTAGGACTGATAAAACGCTGTTCTCGCTCGCGTGCACCGCCATAACAGATTTTCTCTTCATCCATCAATTTTTTGAGCCTGTCGAAATTCCGCTCGTTGATGATTTTTAAGTAATGACCTGCTTCTGTTGCGGCAGATTTTGGATAAATTTCCAGCTCTTTTTTCAGCGCCTCTATAAAGGCATCCTGCACAGATTCATGCACCAAAATATAATCCGGCGCCACGCAGGTTTGTCCGGCATTGATAAATTTCGCCCAAACAATCCTTTTGGCGGCCATTTTCAGATGGGCATCGGGCAAAACAAAAACCGGGCTTTTTCCTCCCAATTCCAGTGTTACAGGCGTCAAATGTTTTGCTGCAGCCTTATACACAATCCTGCCTACCGGGATGCTGCCCGTAAAAAAGATCTTATCGAAATGATGCGCCAATAATTCGGTGGTTTCCGCCACACCGCCTTCAATTACATGAAAAAACTCCTCTGGAAAATGATTATTAATCAAATCCGCCATTACTGCCGATGTTCGGGAGGGCAGCTCACTGGGTTTTAAGACCACGGTATTTCCTGCAGCAATGGCCGTAACAGCGGGCAAAAAAGAAAGTTGATAAGGATAATTCCAGGCACCGATCACCAGACTTGTTCCCAGCGGCTCGGGAATGATATAACTTTTGGCAGGAAAATTCACCAGTCCGGTGGAAACTTTTTTCTTTCGGCTCCATTTGGGCACTTTCTTGATAAAAATATCGATCTCGTGATAAAGCAGGCTGAGTTCCGTTACATAGGTCTCAAATTCCGATTTACCAAAATCCTCATAAATCGCCTTAAAAAGCTTATCCTCATTGGCTTTTATCAAGCTCTTGATTTTCTTCAACTGTTCAATCCGGAAACGGACTTCTTTGGTTTTGTTGGTATTGAAGAAGTCTTTTTGCCGGGAAATGATATTTTTAATTTTGTTCATCTTGCATATTTTTTGGATAAAGGTAAAAACCAACTGATTGACACGCAAAAATCCGGCAAAAAAAATCAAATAAAACAAGCATAATAAAAATAATGATTGAGGCCGGAAGATAAATACAAAAAAACCGTCTGCTGAAAAATCCTTTCAACAGACGGTTTTGTTGTTTATATCTACTTGTGATTTACAAACTTAGCTTCACACTGCCAAACAATTGCCCACCTACCGAACGCAGGCAGACCAAATGAACCCCTTTCGGTACTGAATTCAGTTCCACATCTATCTGGTTTGCGCCTTTTTGAATACTTACGTGCCATTGCTGGCAAAGCCTGCCGTCAATACTGTAGAGGCTGATCTCTATTTCACCGGAAACTTCTGAACCAAACTGCAGGGCAGCTGTCCCTGATGTTTTTTGATATATGCTCAGGTCTGCTAAGGGGCTCTCTGCGGAAAGCGGATAGTTAATCCCGAGTTTGACAGCAAATATTTGTATATAGTTGACACATAGCATATTGATGCCATGAGTTTTGGTTTGTGCCACTACAATTTGTCTTCTTTTGATAGGATTTTTGGTGGTACTTGCATGCCGATAGCTTTAATCAACTTAAGCGCATTTGGAGGGATATCGGTTCGGAGCCAAATTGTATTTTTTTTGATTTTAACAGGCACGGCCATGACCCTGGCCAATTGTCCCATTGCTGCCGCTACCGTTAAAGGGCGGTCTTGAATTAATTTTTTTTCAGTGGATTTTGAGCTGTACCTTTCTTGGCTTTCCCTAAGCTTTTTGGTTAAGTGTGCCTCGCAATAATGTGATAAAAAGCAGAGCATCAGATGTCCAATAATCCGGTTATCAGTCCAATGAAACACCGGCCTGCTTTTCAAATAGCCTTTCATTTCGCCGAAGGCATCTTCAATCCGCCATAATTCTTTGTAATTTGAAACGATTTCAGTAGCTGGCATTTGCTTAACATTGGTAACAATACCAAAAAAGCCATCACTTTTAGCCTCTTTGGCAATTAACTTGTGGTTAAGGCCACATTGGCTTTGGCCTTTTACAGAAAGGTATTTTTTATATGCCCGGTTGGTAATAAATTTTTTTGTCAGTGGCTTGGAAGAAGAAAGGGCAGCATTGATTTTGTCCAGTACATCTTCGCGTGCTTTGGCGTCTCGCCCTGCCCTTATTTTTGACCAAGTTATAATGCAGCGGTCTTCACCGATTGTGGTTTCACGTATTGCCAGCTCTTCATTAAGCCAGTTAAACTTGGAGAGGTCATAAAAACCTTCTTGTATTTCCTTTTTTAAAGTCCCCATCTTTAACCCGACAATAAACTCGCCATTGCGCTTTTTAATGTGCTTAAGGTTATCAAATGAGAAAAGCCCACGATCGGCCACAAAAATAAATCTGCGCACAGAAAGCTTGCTGCTGATGCGCTCCACGATACCATCAAGGGTTTTGCCTTCAAAGGTATTGCCCGGATGGACTTCAAAACAGAGCGGTATCCCGCAAGTATCCGTAAGCAGGCCCAATACTACCTGTGTGCAATCGCTTCGCATTTCCTTACTGTACCCAAATTGGCGAAGTTCACCCAGATCTGTCCGTGTGCTCTCGAAACGCAAGGTTGTCAAATCGTACAGCACTACATCTACATTAATGCTAAAAAGGTCTTTGCCGTAATTGAACAGAAAGCGCTCGATGTCTTCTTTGTGCTTGCTAAGCAGGTCAAGGCTGCGATAAATATGCTGAAGCGATATATCGTGGTCAACTAAACCTGGGTACATGCGCTGCAACCAATTGTCATAAAGGGAAAGTTTTGAAACTGGTTTTAGAAAACGGGAACAAACTTGTGAAAACAAAACGCGCTCCAAGTTAAATTCAAGCTTCGGGTGCTGGGATTGGATATTGGCAAGGCATTTTTTTATCCCCAGTTCCCCCATCATGCGGTCAAGTATGAGCAGGGGCCCCAGTACATAGGTGTCCTTAACATCTACTTCTTTGGCCATGTCAAACACTGCAAGCTTGTCGGTGTGTTTGCGTATTGCTTCTGCAAGTTGCTCCAGCCTGCCCTCTTCAACTTTCCCAAGGGACATTAAGGTGCGCTGTTTGACTTTTCCTCCTTCACGATAAGACTCTACCAAATGGTAATAGGCTGTGCCCTTGCTGTTTTTTGTTGTCTTGATGAACATAGCACTTTGTTTATCACACAAATATAGACAAAGACCATTCTATTTTATGCATATGAACTAAAATTGTTCACTACACTTTTGCAAAACCAAAACAGAAACCCAGTGTTTATAGGGGGTACAGAAGGTCTGAGCAAATTATCTGTCAAACTCGGGGCAGGCAGACCAAATGAACCCCTTTCGGTACTGAATTCAGTTCCACATCTATCTGGTTTGCGCCTTTTTGAATACTTACGTGCCATTGCTGGCAAAGCCTGCCGTCAATACTGTAGAGGCTGATCTCTATTTCACCGGAAACTTCTGAACCAAACTGCAGGGCAGCTGTCCCTGATGTTTTTTGATATATGCTCAGGTCTGCTAAGGGGCTCTCTGCGGAAAGCGGATAGTTAATGCCTAATTCTTTAACGAGATATTTTTTAGAATGGATTTTAGGGGGGGGGGAATATGACCTGCAAAAAATGAAGAGAAAGGAAAAATGAAGGATAAATATTGAACCAACAATAATATTAAGAGTTACTTACCGTAACCGAGCCATAGATGCCGCAATGGTCGAATTCTATTCCCTGCAAGGTATAGGATGTGGTCATGGCATCAAAGTTCAGGCCTTTCCAGTCGTGGCCGTTTTGGGAACTGAATTTGACGTTGCTGCCAATGCTGATGTTTCCCCTGACAATAATAGCCGAATGCGATGGGTCGGAAGTGCCGTGCGGATCATCCATGATAAACTCTACATTATCACCGATTACCAAACTGGCGCCGGCTTCCACGGTGATTTTTGCATCGTTGATAAAATGCACTTTGGCTTTATCGTAGAGCGTAAGGGTTTGGCCGGGCATAACGCGCACATCTTTTGTTACACCAATAATGCCGCGGTGGCTATCGCTGCTGGTGATGTCCTCGAACATCAGGGTGGGGAAACGCAGGGAGGTGGTGGAACCTATTGATCCGATGTCAGACATAACAGGCGTTTCTATTCTGGTTTCATGATTAACTTCCCAGTTGTATGCCTCGTATACACTTATGCAATTGTCATTGTTAAGGTCTGCATTTGATAAAGGTTCATTGTTATAGGTGGTTATACCTTTTATAGGTGTCTCACCATTAGTCGAAGAATACATATGGAAATTGAATTCACCATGATGGCAAGTATCCCCATTAATAGGCTCATTTTCCATAACCGGCATATTGTCCGCTCTCAACGCTTTTTCATCGGACAGGCAAGCTGAATGAAAAAAGGAAATATCCCCTTCCAATTCTTCAACAAAGCCTCCGGAATGACATTGTTGCATCCAATACACTTTCTTAACAGCTTTAATTGAATCAACTAAATTAGCAAAATCAATATCACTTATAAATAATTCTTCTAACATTAGAGACGAATTACCATTTGAACCTACTCCATGACCATGAGACCAAATAAAAAGAAAATCATCGTCTGTTAATTCATGAAATCCATTACTACCATCTGCAAAACCTGTAAGAACCATATCTACCTTACTTCTCCTGGCTGGATAATCCGTTACAATTTCTCCTGGGAGGGGTCTATATCTCATTGGCACATTTGGTTCTAAGAGGTAATAATCCTGACCACTCCCATAAAGCACATAAACATTGTCTTTCAGAAAACCTTTCCCCCCTAAGCTGTCTGGTTTGGTAAGCATTTCCCACATCAAGTAAATATCATTCCAAAATTCATCATAGTAGCCACCTTGTCCCTGACCTCCATTCCACTGACTGTTCAATGGCAACGGATCCAAACCTTTGGAGTAGTTCCCTGTTATTAAAACAGCATACTTTTCCTGTGCCCCAGCTAGGTTGCTTAAGCCCAAGATCATAAAAAGCAAAAAGAAAAATCGATAGTAATTCATAATTTTTACTTTTGTAATACCAACCAGTTAAAGGGGTGCAATAAGGCCTTTGTTTGTGAGAGATTAGAGCCTTTTGCCCCCTGCTCACGGTCAATATCGGTTTAACATTATATTTGTTTACCTAACAATTTCCACCGGGCGTGTTGTAAAATACCTGCCAGCTTGCAGGCGGATTAGGTACAGGCCGTTTTTTACCTCCTTTCTGTTTTTATCTGTACCATTCCACTTTATCTGATACCTGCCCACTGATTGTTTTTTGTCCAGGATTTTATCTATTATTTCCCCGTTGATGTCGTAAACCTCAATGAGTATTGGGGTTTCTTCTTTGATCGTATAATCAATGGTTGTGCTGCCTTTTGATGGATTGGGGTAAACCGTAAATGAGCCAAACCCAGCGATTGGCGTGTCTTTTATTCTGGTTGTTACTGAATATTTATAAATATAGATATTCCCTTCTGATAATTTCCCAACAGTATCAACTCTAAGATTAATTAAATATAAAGAGTGATCTTTAAAAACCAGCTTACTGCTATAAAAACCATAATAATTTTCTTCAATAACATCTCCAAACCAACTACCACTTATTAGCTGATAATGCACTAAGCTGTTAGTTGCCCCGCGCTGCTCATTATTAATTATGTGTATCCCATTGTTGTTATCAACAGCTAAAACCTGATTACTAGCGCTTTTTGCAATTAATTCTGGGTTGGACCATATTCCTGCATCAAAACATGAATATTTTGTTCCGTTTTCTGGCGGAGCACCGTCATCAAGGGCTTGCCTCCATATAATGTGAGGGGAACCAGAATTATCCAAAGCAATATCATTGCCCGTCCAAGCTTCGTATTCTTGGCTTATTTCGGTTAATTCTGACCATAATTGCCCCATATAAGTAGAATAAACTATTTTCTGGTCATATACCGTTTGGTCTTCATAGTAATGGTAGCCTGAGCAATGAAGCACATTAGCTGAATCAACAACAGCTTTTTCAAGATAATATTTATTGCTATTATTGTAAACAACCTTGATATTGCCCCAATATCCGTATTCCTTTTCACGGTAAAACTCTGTGCCATTCTTAACCCCATGAAACCAGAAAAAATAAAGCTTGTCATTATTATCAATAACGAGTCGATTATGCTGTGCCCCGGCCCAACCTGAAGACACTGTATCCAAAGCACTCCAGTTTTGGCCATCGAAATAACGATAAACTACATTTGGGTTTCTTCCCCCAATTTGGTAATCGTAGGCAACATGTAAGTTGTTTTTTGAATCAGAGATAATATGTGGGTTATCCATCCACATACTTTCGTTTTGTGATATATTCTCTGGTTCGCTCCAATTGATCCCTTCGTCTGTTGATTTACTATAATATATAACCCTATGGAATTGCCATACCATATAACTCCACACACAATGTATTGTTCCTTCTTTGTCAATACAAAAATCAGGATTATTATTTAGACCTTGCAGTGTACTAATTTGCACAGGTTCGCTCCAGGTTTGGGAAAAAGCTTCCTGCATTGCCCCGGCAAAAAAGAGCAGTATTACTGCAGAAAGAAATTTGTTCCAAATATTTTTCATTTTTTGGGTATTATATTTGTGTTTGCTGCTGGTTTTTTATGGGTTTAAGGCAGGGGATCAATAATATGCCTGCCAATAATAACAAAACTGTTTTTCCTTGCATATTTCTTCGATTCAATTGATTTTAACAATTTTCACAGGAGTGGATATTATTTTATTTTCTTTACTATCGTTAATAACTACAAAATACACCCCAATAGGAAGTTCATTGTTTGCCATATCCTTTCCATCCCATGTAAAGCCCGGTTCCTTTTTGTCAAATTCAGATTGCCATACCAATCTGCCACAAGTATTATAAATATTGACAATTAATCTTTCTTGCGCCTTTTTAGGATATGAAATGTAGCAATAACCATTAAAAGGGTTTGGATATACTCTTAGGTGTTCAATATTTTTTCCAGCAACACTGGTACAAATATCCCCTTCAACAAACCAGATACTAGCATAATTAGTATTGTTAACACTGCTATCACCAGAGGCAAACGATAGCTTTATCGTGTTATTAATCATTTCAGTATTAAGCAAACCAATGCCTTCTGAATTGGCTTTACAAACTATCTCATCTTGAATTTCTTCGTTTATAAAATAGTAATGGTGCAGAACATCACTGTTTGCCATTTTTGAATACTGACAATCAAATAAATGAAGGTCATTAAGGTGATCAAATATAATATCTTGCGAATACCCCCCAGAATGAAGGAAATATGGCCCACCCCATATACTGTTTTCTTTTTTCATCCAGAACGTAGCACTCGAATATTGATTAGCCCCTTCAACCCATATAATAGCCGGGTTTCCATCTGAATCTACAGTAATGCCACCACCATAATAAAGATCCTTATTATTTAAGATTTCTATATCACTCAACACTTCACCCTTCATACTAAAATAGGCCAGCCTATCTTCATAATTTCCTAAGCCAGGCAAATTTTTTTGTCCGGCAAAAAAATGAATCCGCCCTTCATTGTCAACAGTAAGTCCGGATATCTTTATTGCTACAGTATCGCTGTACAGGACTTTTATATCGCTCCAGCTCCCATATCTGCACACTGAATAGTAGCTTGCCCCATAATTCCAAAAGCAATAGACACTGCCGTCGGGCGTGGCAGCCATATGATTAAAAGCACTGCCGCATAATGAAAGTGTATCTGCCGGTTCCCAATTATATCCATTGTGGCGAATTGATAATATTTGAGAGCCATAGGGGTTTACTACATTATACAAATAACTCACATATATCATCCCAGCTGTATCTGCAACAATCTTCGGAGAATCCAGCCATAGGCCGGGTTCATGGGCAATGGTTTCAGGCTCTGTCCATGTTTGTCCCTGGTCTAAAGATTTTGAATACTCAATAGTATAATAATGGAGTTCGATTTTACGGCTCCACACGCAATGATAAACCCCTTTACTGTCGATCAGGAAATCTTTATAATTGGCAATACCTTCTCCGCTTACAATTTTAACCGGCTCCGTCCACTGCTGGGCAAAGCCAGCAGTGTTTATCAGGAAATAGAGAATCCCAATCAAAAATATATTGTTCTTCATAATTTTATGTTTTAATTGATTTTAACAATTTTCACAGGAGTGGATATTATTTTATTTTCTTTACTATCCCTAATGACCACAAAATACACTCCCATAGGAAGTTCATTGTTTGCCATATCCTTTCCATCCCATGTAAAGCCCGGTTCCTTTTTGTCAAATTCAGATTGCCATACCAAACAGCCACAAGTATTATAAATATTGACGATTAAGCTTCCTTGTGCCTTCTGAGGATATGAAATGTAGCAATAATTGTTAAAAGGATTGGGGTAAACACATAAGTCACTATATGTGACCTCTGTTCTGTTGGTAGTTATATCCGTTTCTGTTAACCAAATGGTAGAAAAATATCTATTATTAATTATTGTATCTAAAGTGGTAAAATCCAGACTGATTGTATTGTTCCGCAAAAAAGCATTGATTCCTCCAATGCCTCGCTTAATGTTAGCTGAATAAATCTTTTCTTCCTTGATTATATCATCAATAAAAAAGTAATGATTTACTGCAACCGGACTATAACCATTTGCTCTGGAACAATCAAAAAAATGTAGTGCATCCAAATGATCGTAAATAACAACCTGTGATCTCTTGCCTGTATTTAACAGTTTGGGATTTGTCCAAAAGTCAACTTCTTTAACAGCCCAAAAGGCTCCGCGAGTGTTTTGGTCAATTTCTTCAACCCATATAATAGCCGGATTTCCATCTGAATCTACAGTAATGCCACCACCATAATAAAGATCCTTATTATTTAAGATTTCTATATCACTTAACACTTCATCCTTCATACTAAAATAGGCCAGCCTATCTTCATAATTTCCTAAGCCAGGCAAATTTTTTTGTCCGGCAAAAAAGTGAATCCACCCTTCATTGTCAACAGCAAGTCCGGATATCTTTATTGCTACAGTATCGCTGTACAGGACTTTTATATCGCTCCAGCTCCCATATCTGCACACTGAATAGTAGCTTGCCCCATAATTCCAAAAGCAATAGACACTGCCGTCGGGCGTGGCAGCCATATGATTAAAAGCACTGCCGCATAATGAAAGTGTATCTGCCGGCTCCCAATTATATCCATTGTGGCGAATTGACAATATTTGAGAGCCATAGGGGTTTACTACATTATACAAATAACTCACATATATCATCCCAGCTGTATCTGCAACAATCTTCGGAGAATCCAGCCATAGGCCGGGTTCATGGGCAATGGTTTCAGGCTCTGTCCATGTTTGTCCCTGGTCTAAAGATTTTGAATACTCAATAGTATAATAATGGAGTTCGATTTTACGGCTCCACACGCAATGATAAACCCCTTTACTGTCGATCAGGAAATCTTTATAATTGGCAATACCTTCTCCGCTTACAATTTTAACCGGCTCCGTCCACTGCTGGGCAAAGCCAGCAGTGTTTATCAGGAAATAGAGAACCCCAATCAAAAATATATTGTTCTTCATAATTTTATGTTTTAATTGATTTTAACAATTTTCACAGGAGTGGATATTATTTTATTTTCTTTACTATCCCTAATGTCCACAAAATACACTCCCATAGGAAGTTCATTGTTTGCCATATCCTTTCCATCCCATGTAAAGCCCGGTTCCTTTTTGTCAAATTCAGATTGCCATACCAAACAGCCACAAGTATTATAAATGCTGACGATTGAGCTCTCTTGCAACTTCTGAGGACATGAAATGCAGCAATAATTGTTAAATGGATTGGGGTAAACACACAAGTCACTATATGTGACCTCTGTTCTATTGGTAGTTATATCAGTTTCTGTTAACCATATAGTAGAAAAACGTCTATTATCAAATACTGTATCCAAAGTGGAAAAATCCAGACTGATTGTATTGTTCCGCAAGAAGGCATTGATTCCTCCAATGCCCCGCTTATTGTTTGCTGAATATACCTTTTCAATCTGGATAACACCATCAACAAAAAAATAATGGTCCAAGGAGACCTGATTAGAACTGTTAGTCCCAATACAGGTAAAAAAATGTAGTGCATCCAAATGATCATAAATAATAGTTTGCAACCACCTGTCAGTATTTAACAGTTTAGCATTTGTCCAATAACCGTCTTCTTTAACGGACCAAAAGGCGCCCTGTGTATTTTGGTTAATTCCTTCCATCCACAAAACAGCCGGTTTTCCATCTGAATTCACAGTAATGCCACCACCATAATAAAGATCCTTATTGTTTAAAATTTCTATATCACTTAACACTTCATCCTTCATACTAAAATAAGCCAATCGATATTTGTTATTTGGTATCCCTGGCAGTTTTTTTTGGCCGGCAAAAAAATGAATCCGCCCTTCATTGTCAACAGCAAGACCGGATATCTTTATTGCTACAGTATCGCTGTACAGGACTTTTACATCGCTCCAGCTTCCATACTTGCATACTGAATAATAACTTGTCCCATAATTCCAAAAGCAATAGACACTGCCGTCGGGCGTGGCAGCCATATAATTAAAAGCACTGCCGCATAATGAAAGTGTATCTGCCGGTTCCCAATTATATCCATTGTGGCGAATTGATAATATTTGAGAGCCATAAGGGTTTACTACATTGTATAAATAGCTCACATATACCATCCCAGCTGTATCTGCAACAATCTTCGGACAATCCAGCCATAGGCCGGGTTCATGGGCAATGGTTTCAGGCTCTGTCCATGTTTGTCCCTGGTCTAAAGATTTTGAATACTCAATAGTATAATAATGGAGTTCGATTTTACGGCTCCACACGCAATGATAAACCCCTTTACTGTCGATCAGGAAATCTTTATAATTGGCAATGCCTTCTCCGCTTACAATTTTAACCGGCTCCGTCCACTGCTGGGCAAAGCCCTGTGCAAGAAGGAAGATAAAGATAATGCTGAGGGATATTCTGGTTTTTTCCATAATTGTTTCTGTTACTTATCCCAAAATTAGTAAGATTTATCTTCAAACGGCAAACTATTGGACTTTTTGTTTTTATTTAGTGTCTGTCCATAAAGTACTGTGCTTGATTCAGAATGTTCGAGGTCGAGGCATTCTTGGTATTGAAAATAAGGAGCTTACTAAAGTAAGTGACTGGTTTCAATACCAAGAATAACGCTGAGATCGGACATTATGGACAAGCACTATTTAGTGTGCAAGATGTTTTTCTGTGTGGATAGGGTAAAATACTGAGCAAAGCAGGCTAAATCCTTTATGCATGTCTTCAAATGGATTATGCAATACCTGAAATCTTTTATGCAATACTTTAAATGGCTTATGCAGTAAATGAAATCTAATATGCAATACTTCAAATGGTCTATGCAGCACATGAAGTCCTTTATGCAGAACTTCAAATGGGTTATGCAGTACATGAAATCCTTTGTGCAGTACTTCAAATGGGTTATGCAGTATATGAAATCCTTTATGCAAGGCTTTAAATGGGCTATGCAGCACATGAATTCCTTTATGCAGTACTTCAAATGGTTTATGCAGTATATGAAACGGCCAGTGCTTTGGATGTAGTAAATACCCCATAATATTTACGAAAAAGACGCAGTTTAGCAGAAATCAAAGCACAAAAAAAATCCTGCTACTCAATAAGAAAAGCAGGATTTTTGTTTCTGGCCTGAATAATTCACAAAATATTCTATTACGCACCCAAACCGCTCCCTTTCGCTTATTGCGGTTTGAATGTGGTCACTGAGCTTGTCGATTGTGCTCATGACGAAATTTCATTAATTAATCAGCTTAGACACAAGTATTGCAGCCGATTTTGTACCTTCGCAGCTTAATATTCAGAAAATCATATGATGTCTTTTAACAAGAGCAACAACACTATCGGCTGGGCAATCGGGCTACTGGCCTCACTGGTTTATATCCTTACCGCAGAACCCACAGCAAGCTTCTGGGACTGTGGCGAATACATTGCAACAGCCTATAAATTACAGGTTGGCCATCCTCCGGGAGCACCACTTTTCCAGCTTATTGGCCGCTTTTTCAGCCTTTTTGCTTTTGGCAACGAGCATCTCGTAGCACGGATGATCAATTATATGTCGGCCATTTCGAGCGGAATGAGCATTATGTTCCTCTACTGGAGTATCGTAATGCTGGCACAAAAACTCTTCAATTCCGAAAAACTGGCCGAAAAAGCCACACAAATTGCTGTAGTTGCTGCAGGTATTGTTGGTGCGGCGGCTTATACATTTTCTGATTCATTTTGGTTTTCTGCTGTTGAAGGCGAAGTTTATGCCATGTCGTCCTTCTTCACGGCTGTGGTTTTTTGGGCGATGCTTAAATGGGAACGTAATGCAGACAATCCCACCTCCACACGATGGATTATCCTGATCGCTTATCTGATGGGTCTTTCGGTTGGCGTACACCTGCTCAACCTGCTGGCACTGCCTGCCATTGCCATGATTTATTATTTCAAGAAATATCCAAAAACCACAGCGAAAGGCATTATTATCAGCTTATTGGCCGGTGTTGGACTGGTAGCTATCATCATGTATATGATTATTCCAGGTATTGTAAGCCTGGCCGGAAAATTTGAGCTCTTTTTCGTGAATGGCTTAGGATTGCCTTTCAACTCAGGCACAGTGGTTTATTTCATTTTCCTGATTGGGCTCATCATCTTCGGATTGCGTTACACAAAAAAGAAACACTGGATTCACGGCTATACCGCAGTATTATCGTTTATGTTTATCCTCATCGGATATTCGTCTTTTATGATATTGGTGATCCGCTCCAATGCCGGAACGCCCATCAACGAAAACAGCCCGAAAAACGCTATTTCGCTCCTCTCCTACCTCAACCGTGAGCAATATGGCGACTGGCCGCTCACAAAAGGCGCTTATTATAATGCCAAAGTGAAAGAATATGCCGACGGCAATCCGGTTTATACACGCGACGACAAATCGGGCAAATACATCATCACCGATAAAAAAGAAAGCCAGATACCGGTTTACGATGATAAAGACATCTCTTTATTTCCCCGCATGTGGAGCAGGCAGGCACATCACATCCGTGAATACAAAGCCTGGGCAGGGATCAACGACCCGGGCAATAAGCGCAAACCCAGTTTTGGCGAAAACCTCCGTTTTTTCTTCAACTACCAGCTGGGCAATATGTATGGCCGCTATTTTATGTGGAATTTTGCCGGCAGGGAAAATGATGTGCAGGGACGTTACGACCGCAAAAACGGCAACTGGATTTCCGGAATCGGATTTATTGATGAAGCTCGACTGGGGCCTCAGGACAAGCTGCCCATTACACGCCAAAACAAGGCCAACAACAAATTCTTCTTTTTCCCGCTCCTGCTCGGCCTTTGGGGCATGATTTACCTTTTCCAAAAAAATTATCAGCGCGGCATTATTGTGAGCCTGCTTTTCCTGATGACCGGTATTGCGATTGTTGTTTACCTGAACCAGTATTCGCCGCAACCCCGCGAGCGCGATTATGCCTATGCCGCATCATTTTATGCTTTTGCGATATGGATTGGCTTTGGTGTGCTTGCCCTGTACAGCTTCTTGCAGAAATTCCTCGATGCGCGCATTTCCGCCATCGCGGCAGGCACATTAACTTTTCTTTTGGTGCCGGTAATTATGGGTGCTCAAGGCTGGGACGACCACGACCGCAGCGAACGTTACACCACCCTGCAACTGGCCAAAACCTACTTAGACTCCTGCGAACCCAACGCCATATTATTTACTTATGGCGATAACGACACTTTCCCGCTTTGGTATGCCCAGGAAGTGGAAGGATACCGCACCGATGTGCGGGTAGTGAACCTCAGCCTGCTCAATGGCGGCTGGTATGTGGATCAAATGACCAAAAAGGTTTATGACTCAGACCCATGCCCGATTTCCTTCAGCGAAGAACAATACCGTGAAGGCGGCATTGACGTTATTTATATGATTGAGCAGGAACACATCAAAGGGCCGGTGAATTTGAAAGAGCTGTTCAATATCCTGCACCAACATCCCGAAAAGCTTCAATATCCCACGGCCGGTGGCCTGATCACCTATTTCCCAACGAAAAATTTCAAGCTGAATATTGATAAGGAAAAAGTTCTTGCAACAGGAACAGTGCCCGAAAATAAAAAGGATTATATCGTGGACGACATCACCTGGCAAATGAGCGGACAAGGGATCCAGAAAAACAATATCACCATGATGGATATCCTGGCACATAACGACTGGGAACGTCCGATTTACTTCTCTTCCACAACAGGAACCAGTGCTTATATCGGTCTGGACGACCATTTGCAGCTCGAAGGCATGTGCTACCGTTTAGTCCCGGCAAAACTGCCCGATCATGACGGATATCCCGGCTTTGTAAATACCGACATCCTTTACGATAAAGCCATGAACAAATTCGATGTGGATATGAATCCCGGTTTGTATCTCAACGAAGACAACACCCGTATGGCAATGAACCTGCGCAATGTGTATGGACGGCTAATTACGTCGCTGCTTAAAGAGCATAAAGCCGATTCTGCCGCAACGGTCGCCGACCGCATTATTGAGATGATCCCACACGAATCGGTTCCTTTCGGCTATTTCTCGCGCGATTTTGCCGATGCTTATTTTGAAGCCGGTCAAACCGAAAAAGGGCTGGAAGTTTTCAATAAACAGTTGCAGAGCATTTCGGAAGAGCTGGAATACTATTTCCGCTTTGAGGGAAACCTGGCCAATAAATGGGACAGCGAAATACAGCAGGATTTGGCACTTTTGAACAACCTCAACCAGAAAGCGAAAAAATATAAATTAGGCGAGACCGCTGAAGAAACCGAGAAGCAATTCTCAAAATATTACGAACGCTTTCTGAATGAAAAGTACAAGCAATAGCGATCCGCGCAAATGGTACCAGCGGCGAAAACCTTACTGGATGAGGCCGCCGGCCGTTATTAAGCAAATGCATGCGGAAAATGTGATTTGGTCGATGCCGCAGCATCCGGATAAAATTTATCTGACTTTTGATGACGGCCCCATTCCCACGGTAACGCAGGACGTTCTGGATATTTTAAAGGATTTTGATGTGAAAGGCACGTTTTTTTGCATAGGCGATAATGTACGGAAGCATCCGGCGGTATTTGAGCGATTGCAGGAAGAAGGCCATGATATCGGAAACCACAGCTACAACCATCTGAATGGTTGGAAAACAAACCGATATTCTTATGTTTCCAACGTTTTGAAAGCCGGCCAGATTATTGAGTCACAACTGTTCAGGCCACCTTACGGGCGCATCAGTCCCTTGCAGGCAAAAATCCTCGGCAAAAAGTTTAAAATCATTATGTGGTCGCTGCTCAGCGGAGATTTTGATCCAAGGCTCACAGCAGCAGATTGCCGCCAAATACTGCAAAAAGGCACTAAAGGAGGCGATATCGTCGTTTTTCATGACAGCATAAAAGCCAAAGCCCGGCTACTGCATAGCCTGCCCTATTTTATAGAAGAACAATTAAAAAAAGGGCGTAAATTTGAGCTCTTAAAAAACGACCTCTGAAAATGCAAGACATTCAAAATCATATATCCTATTTAAGGGAACAAAAAAGAACCTCCGTTTTTATCGGACTTGCATTTAGCCTTCTGGTATTGGTTTTTGCTGTATTTCTTGCTTATTATATCCGCGAAAAGTTCCCGGAAAATATTTTTGCGCTCAACATTATCTGGATGGCACCGCTTACCATGATATTCCTAATCTGGCTCAGCATCAATATCCGCAACAGGCTTATCAATCAGGATATTGACCAGAAAACCATTTTAAAAGAAACGGCAAGTGAAGATATCAGCATCAGGCATTTTGGCAGGAATAAGCGCTATGACCACGTAAGTTTCCGTGGCATGCAATTAAAAGTCGAACACAAACGTTTTGCCATTCCCCGCGACCATCGCGACCTGATTATTTTTCACGGAAAGCACTCAGGGATTATAACCGACATACTGGAAGGGGGAAAAAGTCTGAGAAAATGAAGAAACACACATTAATATTTCCTGTATTACTGATCATTGGCGTTTTTATTTTTCAAAGGTGTGCCAATCCGGTGATGCCGGTTGGTGGCCCAAAAGATGTGGCACCACCAATTGTAACCGAAACAGAACCGGTAAACTACAGTTTGTTTTTTGAAGAAGACCAGTTCCGGATTTATTTCAATGAATTTGTCAGTTTAAAAGATGTGGACAAACAACTGATTGTTTCACCGCCTTTAATGGAGCGCCCGGAGCTCAAAATCCGCGGGCGCTCTGTTTTGTTCAAATTTGACCGAGATGAAGAGCTCAAAGCTGATGCCACATACTCTATATTTTTTGGCAACGCCATTCAGGACCTGACCGAAGGCAACCCACTGGGCAATTTCATTTATGTGTTCAGCACCGGCGAGCACCTGGATTCGCTCAGCATCATCGGGAAAGTAAATATGGCCTTTGATATGGCTCCGGCAGAAGAAACCTTTGTGATGCTCTATACCGACAATAACGATACCATTCCTTTTGACAGCCTGCCCTATAAAGTACGTCCCGATTATGTTTCCAAAACAGATGAACACGGTCATTTCGGCTTGTACAACCTGGCCGGGAAAGAGTTTAAGCTGTTTGCAATCAAGGATGTAAACTCCAATTACATTTATGATATGCCCAATGAGGAGATTGCTTTCCTCGACAAAATCATTTATCCCGATTTTGTGCCCCTGCACGAGCATGAAGAAGACAGTATTTTAACCGACAGCCTGTTGCTGATGGACAGCCTGATGGAAGAAACAGAAGAACATTTGCATCAGGAAGCGCTCCATCTGCCGCACGCAATTGCCGATAGCCTATTCGGCGACACATCGCTTTATGCCGGGCAATTTTACCAGCTTTACCTCTTCGAAGGCATTGATACCGTGCAAAAACCGGCAGATCAATCTTTGATATCCCCGGGTCATTATCAAATCATCATGCGCTATCCCACAAAGGAATTGCGCCTCGAAGAACTCCCAAAAAACGATACCATGGACTGGTTGACCGTGCAAATGAACAAAGGCAAAGACACCATTGACCTTTGGTATCCCATTTTACCTTCTGATTCAGCCACTTTCCTGCTATACAATATGGACACTATTGTCGATACCCTGGAAATCGCTTTAAAAGAACCTGAGAAGAAAACCAAAAAACGGAAAAAGAAAGAAGAGGAGGAAGAGGAAAAACGGCCTTCTTTGCAGGTTTCCAACTCCACTTCGACAGGATTTAATTTTTATCAGAATTTCTATATCGACTTTGGTGCGCCCATTGGCAATATAGAAGAACAAGCCTTCTTTTTGCGCGAAAACGAAGATACTCTTGCCCCACCGGCCTGGCGTTTTACCGATAGCTTGGTGCACAGGCAAATTTTAGTGGAACACGAATGGAAAGCCGAATCAGATTATACTTTGATTGTGCCCGACAGCATGTTCTGGGATATTTTCGGCTACAGCCACGACAGTTTGCTTATCAACTTCAAAACAAAAGCACTCAGCGAATACGGCACATTAAAACTAAAATTCAGTTATTATGATGAAGATCCGCTCATCATTGAGATGTACACCGAAAATGATAAACTGGTACGCAGAGACAAAATCACGGAGTCGGTAAATTTCGATTATGGTTTGCTGAAACCCGGATCCTACAAGTTTAAGTGTATTATTGACCGCAATAAAAACGGCCAATGGGATACGGGCAATTATGGCAAGAAGCTCCAGCCAGAGCGTGTTGTTTGGTACGACAAGCTTTTGGAAATCCGTGCCAATTGGGATATTGAAGACGAATGGGAAATAAAGCCATAAAAAAAAGACCGGGGGTCAGCCGGTCTTTTTTACTAATCAAAGAATAAGTTTATTCTTCACCACACTTTCCGAGGCACTCAATAATTTGAGACAAAATCATGCATTTCAGTGCATATTACATCTATTTCCTTGTTTTAAGGACACCCCTCCCGTTTTATACATTGAGTGGCGGCAAAGCATAACACGATTGAAAATCAAACAATAATTCGCCCCACATTTTTTATCCCTTTTGTCTTGGCACAAAAGGAACCAAAAAGCCAAGTCAAAACAAAGCTTCTCCCCGCTCTTCCCGATGCCAAGAATCTCCAATCAAAGTAGTGCCTCGTACCTCGGCAAAGCTTTAGTCCCTTTGATGGAATTCTAAGCATCGGGAATTCACCCTCATCCGGCCCGCTGTTTTGACAGGCCGACCCGCTGTCTAAACGAGGATGATTTTTGTTTTGAAAACAAATTGATCAAAAACTTCGTCTAACGCAAAATCATTAGTAGTGCTTTATAGATAGGCTTTTAATTTTAATTTCAGCCGTGCACAAATACCTCCATATTAAGACCTCTTATTGCAACTAAATACCACTAAAATTGAAAGCAAATCCCCAAAACCGAAAAGCTAAAATCTCACAAATAACTGATGATGAATCAACTATTTTAACCATTTGTTGGCTAAAAAAATAAGGGTCTGTACGACAAGCTTTTGGAAATCCGTGCCAATTGGGATATTGAAGACGAATGGGAAATAAAGCCATAAAAAAAAGACCGGAGGTCAGCCGGTCTTTTTTACTAATCAAAGAATAATTTTATTCTTCACCACACTTTCCGAGGCACTCAATAATTTGAGTCAGAATTCTGTCTTTCAGTGCATAATAAATCTTTTTTCCATCTCTGCGCGATACGAGGATACCCTTGCTTTTTAGGATATTCAGGTGATGCGAAGCAGAGGCCTGCTCTATATTGAGCTTTTCATAAATCTCGGTTACGCTTTGTTTTTTATTCTCGTTCAGAATATCAATAATAGCAATGCGCATTGGGTGAGCCATTGCCCGCAATTTGCTGGCAGCATGCTCAAGTTTGTTTACGTCTAAAACGATTTTTTCTTGTACTTCTTCTGACATGACTTTACTTTCTGGTTTCGATGGCAAAAATAAGACAAGTTTTCATCATACACAAATAAATATGTACATGTGTGTAGTTAATTTATTGAAAAACCGATGTGAATTCAAATTTTTTGCCGTCAAACAGCCCTTTATCGCTCAATTTCAGCTCCGGTATGACCAATAGTGCCATAAAGGAGAGCGTCATATAAGGAGCATTCAGCTTTGAGCCAAGGCTTTTGGCCATTTTATCAATGTCTTCATAAGCCCGCGCAACCTTATGGGCATCATCACTGCTCATGATACCGGCCACAGGCAATGGCAGGAGCATATCTAGTTTGCCATCGGTGCAGGCCACGCCCCCTTTTGCGTCCACAATCTGGTTTACTACATGGACAATATCCTCATCGCTGCAACCTACGGCAATGATATTATGACTATCGTGTGCCACGCTCGAAGCAATGGCTCCTTTTTTCAGTCCAAAATTCTGCACAAAAGCCACAGCCGGTTTTGTTGGCGCATAACGGTTCATGACAATAATTTTTAGCACATCCTGATCGGGATCACTGACCAGATTACCCGCAACTGCCTTAGCCTGAACGGAATTTGTTGTTGTAATCAACTGGCCGTCGAGTGCCTGAAAGACTTTGAGCTTTTGGCCTTCATCATTGATACGGATATCATCCAAAGTGATTTTGCGGGCGTTAAAATTATTGGGATGCTTGCTATCAACCGATTGAATGAGGCTTTTGCCGTTCCTGGCAATTAATTCACCATGATACCAGGTTTCGAGCACATTAAATGATTGTGGATGATCGATCAGGCAGAAATCTGCGGCATCACCCATTTGCAGCAAGCCACAATCCAGTTTATAATGTGTGGTTGGAATGTAAGTGCAGGCACGCAGGATGTCGAGGAATTGATAACCGGATCCGAGGGCTCTTTTGATCAGCTGATTGATATGGCCGCGTTCGAGATCGTCGGGATGCTTATCGTCGGAGCAGAACATAATCATATCGGGATGTTCGTGGAGCAAAGGCACGAGTGCTTCAAAATTTTTGGCTGCGCTGCCTTCCCGAATCTGCACTTTCATTCCGGCAGCAATTTTATCGCGGGCTTCTTCAATAGTGAAACATTCGTGATCGGTAGAAATCCCTGCGGCTGCGTATTTGCGTGCATCATCGCCCAAAACGCCGGGAGCATGTCCATCCACTGGTTTATTGTATTTTTTGGCTATTTCCAGTTTTGCCATAACCTGCTCATCCTTAAAAAGCACGCCCGGAAAATTCATCATCTCCGAGAGGTAAGGGATATCTTTTCGCTGCAATAGTTGGGCAATTTCATCCGCACCCAGCTCAGCTCCTGCAGTTTCAAAAGGCGTGGCAGGCACACAGCTTGGTGCGCCAAAGTTAAATCCAAAAGGTACTTTTTTCGCGTTTTCGACCATAAAGTCGATACCGGCAATACCGAGCACATTGGCAATTTCGTGCGGATCAGAAACCGTTGCGGTAGTGCCATGCACACACGCCAGTCGGGCAAATTCGGAAGGCACCAGCATGGAACTTTCAATATGCACATGCGCATCAATTAAACCCGGCAGAATGTATTGATCGGAATCCACATCCATTTCCTTAATCTCTGCAATGCGCCCCCCATTGACTTTTATTTGTCCTTTAAAAATCCTTTTAGCTACGACATCAACTATATTTCCCTCAAATATTATTTCTTCCATGGTAAAATGTTTTGAATTTGTTTTCTGCAAGATACAAAAAGACGACCTTTTAATGCTTTCCGCGGATATATTCCCCGAGTTCAGTGCCGGTGGTTTCAAAATCGAAGGCATTGTTTACCCTTGCATAATTCCTTTTATCAATACAAAAATCATAAGCAAATTTTGCAAGTTCGAGCCGGCTGCTTTCAAATTCGATCGCAGAAACAATACGAAGGACCTGCTCGCTGGTGAAACACTTTTTTGCAGACAAAATCTGTCGGGCCAGATCCATACGGGCATCATTAAAATTCCTGAGGTTCAGATCGGCAAGGATCACTTCCATATCGGTATCACTAATGCTGCATGGCGGCGGCTGCGGTGGGCGCACAGAAGGCATATGGTCCATAACCCACTGCTGCATTTTAATTTTTAATGTTGGGTTGGCAAACAGTTGATCAAGGCGGTCGATATGCTGCAAATCATAAATAAAATCGAAAGATGTAGTTAGGTAACTATAGCGGGTTTCTTCGTTGGGCAGCAGAGTAGCGAGTTTCATCAGGTAGGTTACCGGATAGCATGCATCTGTACGGTGCGCCATAAGCAGGTGGAGGCGATCGGCTTCATGGGGCTTGGCATACAGCTCGCGGGCCAGCATCAAAAATTCCATATCGGCCATTGGGCGGTTGCAATTTCGCGGCCCGGAATAATTTTTCCATGAAGGAAAATCCAAATCAGGAAAGGATAATTCTCCATTTACGCCATTTCCACCGCTGGGGTTATAAAAAGCGAGGATATAATCGTGCAGGCGGAAGGCCGTGCTGAAATAGGCAAAGGCATCATAAACATCATAGTAATTCTCGGGATCTGCACAGTTTTCATAGGCCGTTTTGGCAAAATCGAGGCGGGCAGCATCATCGCGAAGCAAAAGCGCAAACTGTCTTATTTGATCGGCGCTCAGCATATAATCCCTGCCAATAGTACTCAGGAGTTCCTGCTTGTTGTACTCACTCTTTTGTGACTGAACCTGAGCCATTTTTCTTTGAAAAACCATTGGTTTCAGCTCGGAGAAACTTTGCCCGCTTAATGGAGCAATAAACAATACAGCAAACAAAAACAGTATCAGCTTTTTCATTTTTCAATATATTAAAGAATAAACAGGCAAATTTAGGAAAGCCCTGCAATTAAACCACATCCAAATGCTTATCTTTGTGTAATGCTAAAATTGCTTAAACCGGATTTCCTACTGCTTCCCGATGCAGAAATACTGAAAAATGGTGCTTTGCTCGTGGATGATGAAGGAAAAATAATGGACATCCTGCAGCCGGGCGAATCCGTTGGAAATGAAATCCCTGAAGAATATTATGAAGGTTTGCTGTGCCCTGCTTTTGTGAATGCGCATTGTCATCTGGAACTTTCGTGGATGAAGGATAAAATCCCCGATCCGAATGGCCTGGATGGATTCATACGTGCGGTAGAGCAGTTGAAGGCACAACCGCCGGAAAACAAAGCCGCTGCCATGCAGGAAGCCGATGATCAGATGTTTGCGGCAGGCACCGCAGTTTGCGGCGATATCAGCAATGGTCCGGGAAGTTTTGCGATTAAAAAGGGCAGCAAAATCAAATACCATACATTTATTGAAGTTTTCGGCAGCCATCCCGACAGGGCCGAACAAAATTTCAAGAATGCCCTTACACTGGCCAATAAGCATGAAACTGTAATAGGCGACAACTATTCCATCAGCCCTCATGCGCCTTATTCCGTATCCGTGAAATTATTTGGATTAATAAAAACGCATGCAGAAAAAGGCGGGAAGGCTTTAAGTATTCATTATCACGAAAGCCCGGACGAAAACCGTTTCTTTCTACATGGCGACGGCCCCGTTTACGAACGTATGCTGTCGTATGGCATTCCGCCCGATTTAATTCCACAGCATCATAAAACCACTGCAGAAGTGTTGGCTTCATCGCTTCCCAAAAAAGTCCCGACGCTTTTTGTGCACAACACTTTTTCAGGAGAAAGCGATCTGGAATTTCTGGGCAAGCATTTCCCAAAAGCCTCTTTTTGCCTTTGTCCGCAATCCAATCTGCGCATCGGCAAGCAACTTCCGGATGTAAACCTGATGCACCGTATGGGTTTAAATATTTGCCTCGGCACGGACAGTCTGGCCTCTGCCGGCAAATTATCCGTTTTAGAAGAAATCTTAATCCTTCAGGAAAGATTTCCACACATACCAACCAAAGAATTTTTGCGATGGGGTACTCAAAACGGTGCCGGTGCGCTGGGCTTTGGCGCCTCCTTTGGACGTTTGGCAAAAAACAAAAAACCCGGAATAGTTCATATCCGGGCTTTTGACGGGCAAAATTTATTGGCCGGAGCTTCTGCCCGACCACTTTCTTTTTAAAAGCTAAAACTAACACCCCCCATAACGCTCAGACCCTGCGTCGGGTAGTTGATATAGCGCATATAATCGTCGTTTAGGGCATTGTTTACACGCAGCCAGGCCGAGAGATAATCAAAGAAAAAGTACTCCGCACCAAAATTCAGGTTAAGAGTGCCATCTAACTGCAATTCCTGTTGTAGGCCGCCCACATAAACTGGTGCATATTGCTTTCCACGGTAAATCAGTTCCGCATTCAGCAAAAGCTCCGGAAGCAATCGGTAATCTGCCGATAAACTGGCAATGAGGTCGGGTTTATGCCAGGGCTTTGCAAGCAAGTCCATGGTATAATTATAATAATGGAATGCTGCAGTCAGTTTAAATCTTTGTTGATATTTCAAAACACTTTCGGCATATAGGTGCAGGATGCTTACATTATCATACACCATAGTAAACTCATTTTGAAAAGGGCTCAAAGTATCCGTCACAAAAAAAGGCATATTCTCCATGCTGGAATATTCTGCTCCGGCAGTTAAGTCCAAAACAGGAAGGATTTTTGCTGCTACGTTTCCATTGATTTTATAAGCGGTTTTGGTGAAACTTGTCGGAACCGTTGGGCTGATCCACGGATTTTCATTGGAAAGTGAGCGGAAAGAGTTTCGTTTAATGCCACCAGTATAGGAAGCATTCAGTTCCAGAGTTCCGGGCAAAATTTGAATACCTGCTTCTATATGCGGGAAGGCCGAAAAATCGGAAGCCACATCATCCACATATTGCAAATCAGCACCGATTTTCAGGCGATATTCGTCCCATTGCGCCGCAAAATATGGTGTAACAGAAAGGTGCATGGCATTGGTGGCATCAAGGCTGTCCGAAAATTTATTATTAAACAGCCAGAATTTCGTGTCCAGGCCCAGCGATTGATAACGGGTAAATTTGAAAATCTTAAAATCGCTTTCCAGGTTCATTTTAAAGAAAACATTATTCTCGGTGGTTTCGTAATTATCGCTAAGGTTATAAAAACTCAAGCCAAAGCTATGGTCCAGATACCTCCGTTTTGTGCTGGTGCTGGCAAAATCCACTGCCGCATTAAACATCATATATTTCTGCAAAATGGTATCGGCATCCATATCATCGGCCACCAAATTATAATCGGATGGGTCAAACCCATAAAAATGCACCACATCGCGCTGAAAACCGGCCGTAGCATTGAGCACGTGCTTCCGCCAGATTTTCTTTCCAAAAACATCCAGCAAATTCCCTGAGAAAGCACTTGGCGCATAGTCTTTTATATCGCCCGATGAAGAAAGGTGCTTGAGGTGAACACCGAAGGAATTGGATGAAGAAGGCTCCATATTAGCAAAAAACTCGATGTATGGCGTGGTATAATTTCCAAAACCGAGCTTCAGGAAATTCTTGCGGTAATCTTCAGCCTGCCTGCGTTCCAGCTCCTCGGGGCGCAATTGGCGAAAGCTCATTTTATGATAAACCGGGCTCGATTTAATGGCATAGTTCAATGCCGGCATACGTACTTCTTCCTGCTGTATTACGGGATTTGTACGGATTTTAAAGGCTTCTTTCACCACGGGCGAATAATCGCCGATGATCGTAACCTCCTCAATGCGCGCAGTGGAATCGGCTTGCTGCGCCAGTACCGGCAATACCGGAAGCATCAATATGAGCAGGCAAACAATTTTCATTTGAAAAACTGATTTTATCATAATTTTATCTTTTTCCAATGGCTTAAAATTCTTCTTCATAATTTTCTTCTTCGATCACTTCCTCCTGCTGAGGCTTCTGTTGCACATCCTCCCGGGTTTCTTCCAGTTTTTTGGCCGCTTCCTCTTCTGCGATCAGGTCATCCAGTTTGGCCTGTGCTTTTTGCACCAGCTCCACACCATCATGATTTTCAATGATCGACATCAGCGTTTGCTTTGCCTGAAAGATATTGCCCTGCTGTTCGTAGATGTCGGCCAGCAAAATAAATGTGCGGGCAATCCACTCATCGTAGGATGGATATTTATTGATCAAATCAAAAGCCGATTGCATGGCAACAGAGTCCTGCCCATCCTCAAACTGCAGCTCCGCCAAATAGTATGAAGCTTCGGCTGCGCTTTCGTTTTGTGTGAGGCCGGAAACCACTTTAAATTCGCGCATGGCCAGCTCATTGTTTCCACTTTGCATGGCTGCATGCGCTATGTTGAGGTGCGCCTCTTCGATCAAATCGTCCGGGACTTTCTCTGTTGAAAGGATTTCGAATGAAGCTACAATCGTAGAATCATTTTTTCCGAGGTTTTTATAAGCCCTCATTTTTCCTGTTTTTGCGGCAATCAGATAAGCTTTGTTTTCTGCAGATCTTTCCAACTGGTTAAAATGGAGCAAAGCCCGTTCATAGTCGTTCAGTTCAAAACTCAGATTGGCTGCTTTTACAAGCGATTTTTCGGAGAACACCGATTTTGGGCGTTCCACCACTTTCTCGAAATGCGCGAGGGCGTTTTCGGGCTGATCGAGGCGGATGTAGCAATCGGCCAGATAATAATTTGCATGAAGCCCAAAAGCTCCTTTTTCAAATTCGCTAAGATAGGTATCGAAAGCCGGTACCGCTTCTTCAAATTTTTCATCGAGATAGAGGTTTTCTGCTGCGATATACTTAAGCGAATCTTCTTCGGAAGTGCGCAAATTGGCAAAAGGAATATCTTTTACGTAGGCAAAATAGGAATCCACATCACTCGCATCAAGATAAATATTCTTGATGGTAAGCAATGCTTCGCGCGATTCGTCTGTGCCCGGATAATCGGCTACCACGGTTTTAAGTGCCTGCAGTGATTTTTCGGGCTGACTCAGGTTATAATAAATCAACCCTTTACGCAATAATGCTTTGGAGCGGTAACTGCTGTTTTCGTGCTCATTGATGACGCGTTCAAAATATTCAAGGGCATTTTCCTGCTTATTGGTAATTACATAGGTAAGGCCAATTTCAAAAATTGCATCATCCACATAAGTGCTTTCCGGATAGCCATCGATAATGGAGCGCAGCACAATAATTTTTTCTGTGGGATTTCCCTGAACGCCTTCGCAAATTGCTTTTTGGAAAGCGGCATAATCGGCATCAAATCCTTTTGCGCGGATCACTTCTTCGTATTCTGCTGAAGCATCGGCATAGCGTTTCATCGCATAATAGCAATCGCCGAGGCGGAGGTGCGCATCGTTGATCAGCTGAGGGTTATTGTTTCCGCCCCGGTCAATGAAGGCTTTGAATTTGTCCATCGCATTATTGTAATCACCGATTTTAAACCAGGCATATCCCAGGTTGTAATAGGCAAGTTTGTATTCGGGCAGCTTTTTGGCTTCCTGAGTCCAGAGGAATCGGTTGAACATTTTCGCCGAAGCATCATAATCCTTTTGGCGGTATTTTGTTTCTGCAAGCCAAAAATATGCTGCGGCGCGTACTTTCAGATCGTAGGTTTCTTCGATTGCTTTTGTGAAATAAGCGGCTGCATCATCATATTTTTTATTATTGAACAGCTCGATGCCGTACTGATAGTAAATTTTTTGCCGTGCCGCAAGGATTTTATCATCCTTTTTATTGATCCGCTCGAGGGCATGCAAAGCTTCGGCATAATTATTTGATGAAAGGGAAAGGTTTACCAAATACTGCCAGGCTTCATCAATCCGTGGCGAATCGGGGAAATTGCGGATGTATTCTTTCAGCGCATTGATGGCTTCTTTGTAGGGATCAAAAGACAGCTCATAAGAAAGTTTTGCATAATTAAAGAGGGCATCTTCACGTGTTGGCTCATCAAATTTTAATTGAAAAGCGGTATAAAACGATTGCTGGGCTTCCCGCTTTTTTCCTTTTTGCAACTGGCAATCGCCGATGTGGTAATAAGCAGATTGTGTGAGCGCATCCTGCTGTCCGGTGACCTGGTTAAAGTATTCCAGTGCCTGATCATATTTCCTGTTTTTATAATAAATATAGCCCATCTGATAAGCCATCTCCCGATTGGCCCGTCCATTTAAACCGAGAAAATCTTCAAGGTATTCCTGTGCTTTTGGATAATTTTCAAGACGGAATGAAGCATCTCCCAACATCAAGGCCAGGTCGCGCTTATAATCATCGTCGGCAGTAAGGTAAAGCGGCCCGACTTCATCGAGAAGCTGTTTGTATTTTTCTTGTTTATAAAGGATATCGGCCAGATAATAAGGTGCTACGGCATAATATTCGGGATCGCTGCGCAATTCGGTAAATTCCTTGTATGCCATATCATAGTCTTCTTTTTGATATGCAATAATTGCATAATAATAAGAAGCCTTTGATTGCACATCCGATTCGAGACCTTTAGCGGTAGCAAAATTTTCCATGGCTTCATCCCACTGTTTATTCTCATACTGACAATAAGCCAGCATAAAATAATAATTGCCCAGCTTTTCCGGTTCCAGCTCTGCCGCTTTCACATGAGGCAATGCCCTAAGCGATTGCGCATAAGAACGAATTCCAAAGTAATAATCCCCCAGATAGTACCAGGCGCTGTTTGTGTAAACGGTCACGGGATAATCGGCCAGGAATTTGTTAAAGCGTTCGTCCGTATCGCGGTTCAGCAAACGAAAGGAACAATAGGCACCACCATAGGCCGAACCTGATTTGATAGTTGGTTCAATTTGCCTGCTTTTTGCCAGTTTATCGAAAATCCGCTGTGCAGAACCATATTCCTGCCTTTGCATCAGCTCATCAGCAAGCCGGTAAGAAGCGGCCGGATCATCATAAACCAGCGACTCCTGGGCATTGGTTTCCAGAACCATCAGTCCGGAAAACAAAACCAATAAGATAAGATTCTTAAAACTCATATAATTTGGTATTACTTTGTTCACTAACAAAACCGCATGGCTGATATTGCCATTTCAAGGACAATAAACCCATAAAACGACAAATCGCCACAGGATAAAATTATAATGAATGAAGGCGGGCAGGAAAGATAATTGAATTACTTATTAACAGCCGATGTTTAATAAAAGCAAACCTCCACGCAGAAGAATGTCGCAAAACGTTATGCTGCCTACTGCAAGACCTGATAAATAAGGTTTTCTCCTGCACCGGAGACCAAAACATAAGGTGCATTGCCCGAGTTGCGGATTTTGCCGCTGCAGAAAGGAGTCCGTCCCCGGAACTTCTTACCCTCGATCAGGCCGTCCTTATCGAAAAGATAAATGCGGTATTCATCGGGGCAAACCACGCCCAGGATTTTCCGCCCTTTGGAGGTTGTGAAAATTTCCGGCTTTGCTTTGGGGCTGCTGCTAAATGTATGCTCCAGGATTTTCTTCCGGAAACGGTCAAATACAACAAGGCGGTTTTTATCGAGGTAGATAAAATCTTTAGCGCCATTGCCTGTAAAATCTTCATAAAGGAAGAAATGCTCCGGAGAAAAATCTCCAAAGCGTGTGCGCTTTATAGGTCCGCTGGCAGGGATATAAATCACCGATCCTTTGGTATCTGTAGTAAGGAGCAAGCCTTTGCTGTTTGTTTGGTTGATATAGAAATCCGACCCCAGGGCATTATCAAAAGATTTCTCGATGCGCATCCGCAAAACTCCGGTGCGTGAAGTGAGATAAACATTTCCATTGTCCATAGGGATCACGATATAAGCATTATTCCCTTTTGAAAGCGATTGAAGTGGCTGGCTCACTTTATGATCGAGCGTATTGATCCGCCAGCCCGGTTTTGGTTTTCCCTGTTTATTAAAGCAATAAGTTTTATTGTTTGTCCCAGTCCAGAAAACCCTGTAATCCAGTGTTTTATTATAATCAAAAACAGCAATTGGATTGGATGCTTCAACCGGTAAATGAATCGGATAATTTGCCACATTACGACCTTCCAGATCAATCAGGTAGAGGTAGTTGGGCGAATTAAATAGGTATTGGATCTTCCCGTTTTTATAATAATCCACCTGATAAACATCGCTCACAGGCAGTTCGCGCAGGTTTATTGACCAGATAATTTTTCCGTTCGGGCTCACGAGATACATTTTTTTCTGATCATCGAAAGCAATAATTTTTTGCTCACGGGCGCGATGGTCGTATATAAAATGAGGCTGCCCGATCAGGTCGCCTTCGAGGGCGATGGTCCAATCGGACTGATCGCTTCCTGGTTTGCCGCTAAAGCTCTGACTTTCTGCGGAGCTGCTTGGAATTATCTCAGGTTCCTCTTCTTCGGTTTCTTCCTCCCGGAATACTTCATACATTAATTGTTCTTCTACTTTTCCGGCATTATAATATTGTACAACAGCAGAAGTATAAACGAGCCCATCGCCCGAATCGGTAAACTGAATGGCAAAACCATTGAGTTTCTGCAAATCTTCATAAGCCCCCAACATCCACTGATAAAGTGGTTCGGAGAGAAACTGTTCAAAAATTTTCAGGCTGGCTTTAAACGAGCACCAGAATGTAATATCCGACTGCCATGACAAATCTTCGGACAGGCGCAAAAACTCGGGGCTTTTATTCAGTGTTTGTCCATCGGAAAGGTTTTTGATATAAGCTTTGACCGACTGGCTGTTTTCTGCAAAAACGAGATAATCATCGTAAATTGTGATGTATTCGGGTTTAAAAGATTGGAGTGCGGGCAGAAATTGTGCCATTTTATCGAAAGAAAATTTATAAACCGGTAGTCCGCGGTATTCCTGCTTTTTCTCCATGGATGGAAGCAGTCGATCCAGCACATTTACTGCATGTTCTGCATCATCGGTTCCGACAAGCAGAAAAGTTTCATCAATAACCTGGGCTACAATAATTTCCTGACGTATAACCTCAAGAAAACCGTCAAAATCCCCATTGTATAATGAGTCTCTTTTACGAACAATTTCGGGCAAATTCTGCTGTTCGCTTAAAGCGTATTGATAAAAACAACCGGATTGAACGGGCAGCACATCACCGGCTTTGGAGTAGGAAGCCCCTCCCTGCGCAAAGCAATGCAGGCTTTGATTTTTAGCGGCATAAGTAAATCCGTTCAAATAGCTTTTGTTTTCTTTCAGGGTAAGGTCCAGCTCTGATGATGCAGCAAAATGCGCCAGAACGTCGGGCAAAAATTCATTTTTTTTATTGAAAATGTTTTTCGCCCACTTTCCCAACTCCGTATAACGCACAAAAACATTTGCCATAACTTTTTGACCGGCAGCATGTTTCACTTTTTTAACATCGGCCAGATCAAAAACACTATGATTTTTATCAAGTTGCATGATGGACTTTTCGAGCAAAACAGCATCGGCACTTGCCAGAAACAATCCGTTTTTCACAGCAAAAAACAACTGCTTTTTTTCCAGGCCCACAGAAAGCTCATAAGCTTTGGTATCGCCAAGTTGAAGCACCGATTTAATAGCAGCATTTCCCAAATATTTTTTAATGGCTTTTTGTACATCCGATCCGTAATGCGCTCCGGGCAGTTCCAAAGCCAGCAAAAACGAAAACTTGTTGTCCGCCCCGGGGTTTACACTCAAAAATACGGGATGGCGGGTAAAGAGGTCTTGCAGTGCAACATCATTATAAAAAACGCGTGCCATTGCCAGCATGGTAGTATCGATAATATCGAGAGGTTCAACTTTTGAAATACTTTTCCACACCTGGTTGCCTTCGATAAAAACATCCTCATAAACAGATTGAAAATCAGAGAACTCCACAAATATAGCCACATCATTAGGTATTGCCTTATCTGCCGTAAGTGCAGGTGCTTTCATATAAAAATATCCAAAAATTAAGGCTACAATCAATAAAACAAGAGCAGAAATCCCGATGATGTTTCTTTTGGCCATAAGATATCAGATAAATGGTTTATAACACAAATCAAGCAAATGTAACAATAAAATCAAAATTGAGGAAAAACCAAGGCTTTAGCGATGATGAAATTAGGTGCTATACATCAAAATCCATTTTCAGTTGGGGTGCCTGCCGGAAGCTTTTTCGATGAAGGGGCGTTATTCCGCATTTTGCAATAGCATCGCGATGGGCTTTTGTAGGATAGCCTTTATTTTTTTTCCACTGATAATCAGGAAATTGGCCATCATACTGCACCATCAGGTCATCTCGGTAGGTCTTAGCCAGCACCGAAGCTGCCGCAATGCTCAGGTAACGCCCATCCCCTTTCACGAAGCATTCATGCGGGATTTTTTCATGGGGCTTAAAACGGTTTCCATCGATCAAAAGAAATTCCGGTGTTTGCTTTTTGAGCCCATTTATGGCTTTATGCATTGCCATAATACTGGCATTCAGTATATTAAATTCATCTATTTCTTCGGGCGAGCAAATACCAATAGCGCTATCAATGGCATGTTCGAGAATGAAGGGACGAATTTTATAGCGGTTTTTTTCGCTCATTTGCTTGCTGTCAGTAAGCAGCGGGCAGTTAAAATCATCGGGCAGAATAACTGCAGCAGCAACGACCGGTCCGGCCAGGCAGCCACGTCCGGCTTCATCACACCCGGCTTCCAATCTTCCTTTGATGATGTTAGCTGATAATGCCATAATAAAGCCAGTAAAATTTATAACCAAATAACAGCAGGCAAAGCGCGCTAAAAAGCAAATCAATCCAGAAAGTTTTGCGCACCAGGCTCAGCCCCATTGAGAAATAGACTGTACCCGAAGCAAGCAATATCACCACAAAATAGGAACGTACGGCATCATCACTAAAGAAAAACATCACAAAGGAAAGCGCTAAAAACCAAAACATTGCCCATGAATATTTCCGGTAACTGATTACTTTTTCGTACATGGCTGAAAACACCTTTAAAATTCCGGGCAAAACCGTAAAGACCAACAAAACAAGAAGGCTCAAAAAATCTTTTAAACCCAATCGCTGCCAGGCCATTAAAGAAAGGTGCGTACTGAATTCCTCAATCAATGGTTTTGGATTATCGAGAAGATGTAGGTACGCCCAATAAAAAAACCAGGGCAAGGAAAAGCTAATGAGCGTATTGAGAAAATCCCGGGCTGTAAATTGATTAAACGCCAGCAAAGCGAACCATATAGCGGGCAATAAAAACAGCAAAGCGGGCACAAAAAGGCTCATCAGCGCAAGCAGAAAAACAACGAAAAACAGGATGTCCTCCGGGGATTCATTTTTATAAATACGCAAAAGCAAAAAAAGCAAAAGGGCAAAAAACATAAACTCCCCTCCTTTGAGCAAAGGGCTGATGTACAGCTCAGGCAAGGATGAAAAAATAAAAAGCACCAAAGCCGGAAAAAAACTTTCTCGTTTCAGGAGGCCAAAATAATACAGCATACGGCTCAAAAGTACCCCTCCGCTTAATACAGCAATTTTTTCAAATAAAATGCGGTACCATGAAGGGATTTCTTCCTGACCGGATTGAAGCTGAACCAAAAAGTCGGGTACAGAAAAGAGTGCCGCAAAAAAGAGCAGCAAAAGGAACTGGGCCCGGTATTCTGTTTGAAACAGCCTGTACATTATAATTCCCTATAAAAGGTCTTTGCCCAAATCGCTACGATAGTATTTTTTCTGAAATTGCACTTTTTCGGCCATTTCATATGCCGATTTCAAGGCAGATGGCAAATCATTCCCCAAAGCGGTAAGGGCGATGACGCGTCCCCCGGAAGTATATACGGATTTGCCTTCTTCGTCGTATTTTGTCCCGGCATGGAAAGCCAGTCCATTCAAATCAGAGGAAATTTCCATTTTCATGCCTTTTTCGTATGCTTCGGGATAGCCGCCCGAAACCAGCATAACGCTTGCAGCGGATTGATCTGAAATTTCGATACGGCATTCGCTGAGTTTTCCGAGACAGGATTTGTAGATAATTTCTGTAAGGTCGGATTGCACGCGCGGAATCACGGATTCGGTTTCCGGATCGCCCATACGCACATTATATTCAATCACATAAGGATCGCCGGCAACATTTATCAATCCAAAGAAAATAAAACCCAGGTAAGGAATCCCATCCTTTGAAAGCCCCTCAACGGTAGGATTGATTACTCGTGCGCGCACTTTTTTCATAAAAGCCTCATCAGCAAAAGGAACCGGAGAAACACTGCCCATGCCGCCTGTATTTAAACCTGTATCACCCTCCCCAATGCGTTTATAATCCTTTGCTTCTGGCAGCAACAAATAATCTTTTCCATCGGTAATGACAAAAACGGACAGTTCGATGCCGGATAAAAACTCTTCGATAACCACAGTATTTCCTGCTGCGCCAAATTTCCCGGAAAACATTTCATTCAGAGCATCAATAGCTTCTTCCTGATCATCCAGGATCAAAACTCCTTTTCCTGCAGCCAGTCCATCGGCTTTTAAAACATAAGGCGCTTTGGAGGATCGGATAAAATCTTCGGCTTCTGCCCTGGTTTCAACTGTAAACGACTGATAAGCAGCTGTAGGGACATCATGGCGCATCATAAATTCCTTGGCAAAATCCTTGCTGCTTTCGAGTTGAGCTGCCTGCTGTTTCGGCCCAAAAACGAACACATGTTTCAGCAGCGGATCTGCTTCAAAAAAATCGACGATTCCTCTGGCGAGCGGATCTTCCGGCCCCACAAGCACAAGTTGGATATCAGCTTCCAGCACAAAACGTTTCACTTCTTTAAAATCGTTCGGGTTGATTTCCACATTTGTGCAGTCAAAACCTGTTCCGGCATTTCCCGGCGCCACATAAACTTTTTTTGCCAATGGCGATTGCGCTAATTTCCAGGCCAGTGTATGCTCGCGGCCACCGCTCCCCAATACAAGAATATTTAACATAGAATATTATTTTGCTGATTTTACTTCATTTCTTTCAACACTGAATCTATTGTATTCCAAAGCCTTGATGCTGATTTTTCCCAACTGAATTCCATCTTGCGCAGATTTCCTTTTTCGATTAAGTGATTTCGAAGCGCATCATCGGACGACAGTTTTTGCATTGCAGAACAAATGGATTCGGGCTTAAAGGGATCGCAAAGCAGAGCCGCATCTCCGGCAACTTCGGGCATGGAAGTAACATTCGCAGTAATCACCGGTGTACCGCAGCGGAATGCCTCTACGATAGGAATCCCAAAACCCTCAAAGTAAGAAACATAGGTAAGGGCATAGGCCGAAGCCATAGCCACATGAAGCTTTTCGGCGCTTAAACGTCCGGCAAAAACGACCTTATCTTTATGTGTCATTTCAGAATATGTCTGGCGGATTTCATCGGTCCACCATTTTTTATTTCCGACAATTAATAGCTGTTCTTCATGATCCCCGTTTTGATGATATTGGTCAAAAGCCCTGAAGAGGTTTGCGATATTTTTTCGTGGATGCAGCGCGCCAACAAACAAAAAATAAGGCTTCCCTGCAGTAAATTCATCTCTTGCACCCTGCTGCTGAGCAGGCGATATCGACACAAAGCTTTCATTGGCCCCATTATAAACTACATCAATTTTTCCCTCATCAACGCCATATTGTTTCACAATATCCGAGCGGGAATACGAACTTACCGTGGCAATCCTTTTGGCTTTACGTGCATACCGGGGGAAAAATGTGCGGTAAAAAATACGTTCTGCCAAAGGAAGGTCTTTCGGGTAATGCTCAAAATTCAAATCATGAAAAACTGCAATGGAAGGAATTTTGGACGAAAGAGAAAGATATCCATCGGGCGAAAGGAAAAGGTCTGCTTTATATTTTTTGAGCGCCTTACGCACTGAGAGTTCAAACCAGATATAATATAATACCGGGTGGCGTGCCTGAGGATGCAGCACAACAGGCTGCACATTGTCCTCAAAAACGAAACTCTTGTCCCACGGACGATCAAAGAAAAATATGAATTCATGTTCCGGATGCGACCGGCATATCCGCCTGAGGGTTTCAAAAGCAAACCATCCAATACCTTCCAGTCTGTCTTTAAGCAATAATCGGGTGTTAACAGCAATCTTCAATTAGCGTAAGGTATTTGTTCCACATTAAAGAAATAAATTAATTTTGCAAAATTAAGAATTAAGCCGGAACATACGGTTAAATTCATGTACTGAGTTCTCAAAGAAGCAACTTAATGTTCACTTCGCGCATGCAACATAAACGGAGCAAACAGGTCTGATAATTTTGAGCGACAAATTTTCTTTGGGAACGCAGGACGAAAACCATATTAAATGCAGAAGAAATTTTTAACGAACCTGGGACTGATTTTGTTCCTGAACCTATTGGTCAAACCATTCTGGATATTACAGATCGACCGCAGTGTTCAGAATACAGTAGGCTCAGGCGAATATGGTTTTTATTTCACTATGCTCAATCTGAGCTTTCTTTTTAATATTATCCTTGATTTTGGCATCACCAATTATAACCAAAGGAATATTGCCCAGCACCAGCACTTGCTCAACAAATATATGAGCAGTATTATGGTGATAAAACTTTTATTTTCGGCACTATATATTATTATAACTTTTTCTGCTGCCCTATTATTAAAAAAATATTCCATAGAACAATTAGGGCTTTTAGGATGGCTTGCTTTTAACCAGGTACTTATATCATATATTTTATACTTACGCAGCAATATTACCGGTTTATTGATGTTTAAAACCGACAGCATATTATCAGTAACAGACCGTTTGCTAATGATAATTTTCTGTAGTGTATTGCTTTGGGGAAACGTTTCCGACAGCCCTTTTAAGATAGAATGGTTTGTTTGGGCACAAACTGCGGCCTATAGTATCACAGCATTAATTGCCACAATAATAGTGGTAAAAAAGGCTCATTTCAAAAGGCTCAACTGGAACCTGCCATTTTTGATCACGATAGTTAAACAAAGTTTACCCTATGCACTATTGGTATTATTAATGACTTTTTATAACAGGATAGACCCGATCGTCATAGCGAAAATCCTTCCTGATCCTATTGGTGAAACACAAGTTGGCATTTATGCCAAAGCATACAGATTGCTTGACGCATTTAATATGATAGCCCTATTGTTTTCATTTATATTACTGCCAATTTTTTCGAGGATGCTGAAGCAAAAACAGTCGGTAGCAGATATGGTTAAATTAAGTTTTTCCTTATTGATAACCATATCGGCAACAGTTGCAATCAGTTGTCATTTCTACAGCTATGAGCTAATGGATTTATTATACGACGAGCATACAAACGAATCTGCCGAAGTTTTTAGACACCTGATTTTTGGCTTCATAGCCATTTCGAGTTCTTATGTATTTGGAACATTGCTTACTGCTAACGGAAGCCTGAAGCCATTAAATATTATTGCCGCTGCCAGTATGATAATTAATTTAACGATCAATATAATACTTGTTCCACATTTATATGCTGTTGGCAGTGCCATTGCAAGCCTGGCAGCACAATTCAGCTCTGTTGCAGCACAAATAATCATGATTTTTCTCATTTTCCGTTTTAAAATAAACTGGCGCTTTATTGCTGCTGTAATTGCATTTATAGCAGGCTTATTGATTGTTGCTGAAATTTCGCACAACTTACCATATGAATGGTATGTCAATATCTTGTTTCTGCTGGGTTTTTCGGGAATTTACGCAGCGGCTTTACGCCTGTTGAGCATCAAAGGATTTATGAGCATTTTAAAGGAACAAGAATAAACCATTGACATACAAGCAGTTAATTTTTTCCGAAAATCCACTCTGATTTCCATCAATTTTCCTATTTTTGACAGCTCAATTGGAAAGGGCAGATTCAAGTGATATACTATGCTAAAAACTACTGAGGATTATAAAAACTTTGATACATCAAACCTTCTGCAATTCTTGTATCATTGGCGGAAATTATTGATCAGCATCGCTGTTTTGGCAGGTATTATTTCTGCAATCGCCTCCTCTTCCTTTTTTATAACACCAAAATTCCAATCTACTGTAATTTTATATCCAGCCAGCACCAGCTCTATTTCAAAGGCCCTTCTTGCAGAAAATTTTGGCGGAAAAAATGACATCCTTGAATTTGGCGAAGAAGAGCAAACAGAACAATTGCTTCAGATATTGAATTCCAATAAAATACGGGATCGTATTATTGAAAAATACCAATTGGCCCAACATTATGATATTCCTGATAAATCAAAATACCGTTTAACGGAACTCTTCAGGGAATACGAAAGCAATATCTCTTTCCGTAGAACGGAATATATGGCGGTTAAAATCGATGTAATGGACAAAGACCCTCAACGGGCCGCCGATATTGCCAATGATATTGCCCGTCTGCTCGATTCAACCAAAAGCCTGATGCAACAGCAACGCGCCCGCAAAGCTTATAAAATTGTTGAATCTGAGTATATCGAACTGCGCAATGAAATAAGGGCGATGGAAGATTCGTTAACAAAGCTCAGGAAATTTGGGGTGCACGATTATGAAAGCCAGGCTGAAATGATCAACCGTCAGTTGGCCATTGAACTGGCAAAAGGCAACAAGGCAGGGATCAATGCACTGGAGAAAAAGCTGGAAATACTCGCACAATACGGCGGGCCATACGTTTCGATACGCGATGCGCTGGAACACGAAAAAAAACAGCTCAGCCTGATAAAATCGAAATATGAAGAAGCCAAAGTTGATGCCGAACAGGTGCTCCCGCAAACATTTATTGTGAACAGCGCCTACAAAGCAGAAAAAAAGGCTTACCCGGTCCGCTGGCTGATTGTTACAATTAGCATCCTTTCCAGTCTTTTGCTTGCCATAATTTTAATCGTACTCTATGAAAACTTAAACCAGATTAAAAAAAAAACTTAATCAGTAATAAGCGGAAGCCTGTTAAAGGTGAAAAAACCAGGCCCGGAATCATTTTGAATAGAACATACAATAGACTAAAATCGTTTTTACCTGAACCTATAATTATTAAATTGGACGAGATGGAGGATTTTTATAACAATATGAGTTTATTTCAGCTTTTGTTAAAGTGGAAAAAACATTTGATTATCATCACGGCAGTTGCTGCACTTGCTGGAGTGATCTTCTCCGGCCCTGCATTTATTACACCTAAATACAAATCAGATGCCGTTTTGTACCCTTCCAATATTGCCCCTTACTCTGAGGAAAGTGAAACAGAACAAATGTTACAGATTATGCAATCGGGCGATATTCGTGATAACGTGATTGCAAAATTTGACCTCGGCAAACATTATGGGCTCAATCCGGACGACCCTCATTATATGTCGTACCTGATCAATGAATTTAACGAGCGCGTTAAAATCACAAAAACCCAATACGAATCGGTTCAGATTGTTGCTATGGATCAGGATCCACAGATGGCCTGCGATATTATTGATGCAATGATCGAATTTTATAATGCCAAGATCAAAGAATTGCATGAAGAAAAATTTGCTGAAGTAGTTGTTATGTTCCAGGATGCTCTGGATTTCAAGAAAAAAACTTTGGACAGCCTGCGCAACCGCCAGCAGGAAATCAATCAAAAATACGGTCTGAACAATTTTGAACTCGATGCCAATGAAATCATGCGTGGCTACCTCGGAACCTCCGAAGGCCCTGCATCCCAAATTAACAAAAAGGCCGTAAAAGAGCTACGCGAAAATATGGGATCAATCGGTGCTGAACTTAAAATACTTGAACGTTTGATTGAAGGTGAGGCTTTAAATTATTCAGACGTGAAAAAAGAATACGATATCGCTGTAATGAATTTCAACCGCAAATACACCTACGCAAATATAATTACAGAGCCTTTCCCTGCTGATAAAAAGTCATATCCGGTGCGCTGGCTCGTAGTTGTGCTAGCAGTTGCAGGCAGTCTCTTTTTCGAGATATTGGTCATCAGCATCATCGAAGCTTCAAAGAAAAAGTAACATCCCGAAACGGCAACAATTTTGATTGAAAAATTCAAATTAAAATGGGTTTATATAATCAGCATACTGTTCATCATACTGAACAGCATACTGATTATTAAAGAAAACTATTGGGGCGCTATTGTGCCTGTAGCCTTGCTTATTGCTTTGCTTTTTATGTTTTCTTTAGATACCATTTTATTGATTATCACTTTTTTCACACCACTGGCGGTCAATTTCCGCGATTTTGATATGGGCTTTGGTATATCACTACCCACGGAGCCCCTAATGGCCGGTGTTTTGCTGCTGTTTTTCCTGAAAATTATATTTAAAAACGATTATGATTCAAGGCTTACGCGCCATCCGCTTAGCGTTGCGATTATTATAAACATCGTCTGGATTTTCCTAAGCAGCATAACCAGCGAATTGCCTTTGGTTTCGTTTAAATTTCTGCTGGCGCGCCTCTGGTTTGTTGTTCCATTTTATTTCCTGGCAATAGTCCTCTTTAAGGATCGAAAAAATATCGACCGCTTTCTGTGGTTATATCTGATTCCTTTGATGATTGTAATTATTTATACAGTTGTGCAGCACGCCCTTTGGGGATTTAGCGAAAAAGCCGGGCACTGGGTCATGACGCCATTTTATAATGACCACACAGCCTATGGCGCCGCATTGGCACTTTACGTTCCGGTTGCCATCACTTACCTTTTTGTAGATAATATAAGAAAAAGCACCCGCTTTTTTGTTCTGATAATTGTTGCCATTTTATTTTTAGCTGTTGTCCTGTCCTATAGCAGGGCTGCATGGCTAAGCCTGGCCGGGGCTTTGGGCGTTTGGGCTTTGGTATATTTCAAAATCAAATTTCGGTATGTTCTGCTCACATTTGCCGGTTTATTGATATTTGTAGTTAGTTTCCAGCACCAGCTGCTCAACCGTTTAGAGAAAAACAAACAGGATTCATCCTCCGATTTCCTGGAGCATGTGGAATCCATGACCAATATTTCATCGGACGCATCAAACCTGGAACGTTTAAACCGCTGGTCGGCTGCTTTGCGCATGTTTGAAGAACGTCCGTTCTGGGGATGGGGCCCCGGAACCTATCAATTTATGTATGCCCCATTCCAAACCAGCAGGGAAAAAACAATAATCAGTACAAATGCAGGAGATATGGGCAATGCCCACAGCGAATACATCGGCCCGCTATCCGAAAGCGGTGTATTGGGCTTGCTTACTATGCTGGGCATTGTAATTACCGGATTGATCATAGCCTTTCGGAACAATAAATATCTGACCGATCCCAACCTGAAAAAAATAAATCTGGGCGTAACGCTGGGCATGATCACCTATTTACTGCACGGATTCCTGAACAATTTCCTTGATTCAGACAAAGCTTCAGTACCCTTTTGGGGATTTTGGGCCATCATCGTGGCAATAAACTTTTATCACGTTAAGAAGAAGGATGCGCTCATCGGGAAAGATAGCCCGGAATAAAAATTTATCGTAATTTTGATTGAAATAAGGTTTTATGAATCTACGAACAGGCCATATCATCATCGGCTTACTCATTTTGATTTTAACATGCATCAGTCATTCCTGCAGGGTTAGCTATTCATTTACAGGAGCTTCTATACCGCCTGAAGCAAAAACTGTTTCCATTCAGTATTTTGAAAACAACGCTCCTTTGGTTATGCCCACTTTGAGCCAGGTTATAACCGACAAACTTGTTCAGCGCTTTCAAAACCAAACAAGCCTTGATATGGTAAACCGTAACGGCGACTTGCAGTTCAGTGGTGCCATTGTAAGCTATGAACCGGCACAACCCGTTGCTATCCAAGGAAATGAAACGGCAGCAATGAACCGAATGACGATAAAGGTAAAAGTTAAATTCACGAACCTCTTTGATGAAGCAGCTGATTTTGAAACCACATTCTCTCAATATTCTGAGTACAACTCCAGCACTAATTTAAGCTCAATACAAGATCAATTGATCGAAGAAATTTGCGAAGCCTTGGTAGATGACATTTTCAATAAATCTGTAGTTAACTGGTAATTTAAAATGAACAAGCAACAATTTAATGAAGCGATTAGCAGGAAAGAAGCCCTTCTCAAAGTTTCTGAAAATGAGTTGCGTGAAATTTGTTCTGAATTCCCCTATTTTTCGCTTGCACGGACCTTGCTTACGGGGCACTATTTTCTTAAGGATCATTTCCAGTTTGAAAACAGCCTTAAAATTGCTGCCAGCCAGGTTAATAGCCGTATTTCGATCAAAAATTACATGAACAGCCTGATTGGGGATAAAGATGATAATGAACTGTCCTGCGAAACCCTTGTCTCAAAAAAAGAAATTCCATCTACAGAAACAGTTGAAATAAAAGCAAATACAGCACTAAAAGATGAAGCGGAAACCGACATCACAAATAGTGCGCCTTCAAATACGAAGCGTCCTGATTCAAATAGTATTAATTCCAGCCCGGATACTGAGATAAAAAATGATACACCGAAGCCAGCCAATGAGATTAGGTTTGCTGAAGAGCCTGCTCTGGGCACGCAAAAAAAAACAAAACAAGCAGCTAAATTAACAACTATTCCCTGGGAAAATCCTGTCACAACTCCTGTCGAAATATCAGGCAATAAAGCAAAGCCGGTTACAAAAAAGCAGAAACCGGAATTAAAGGAGCATAAAAAACAGCATTCGGAATTTATCAGTAATGGAATTAAACCCTATCAACGCAAAAAAAGCCGCGAAGAATTGCTTGCTGTTATAAATAAAAGGCTGGAGCAAATTAAAAAAGAAAAAAGGCTTTCTAAATCGGGCAGGCCAGTAAAAACGAATTATCCAGGCTACTCTATCGACGATTTAGCTGGAAAAACCGTTTCTCCAACAAATAAAGCAAGCAATCCTCTCAATGAAAAACTGGCTCTCATCGACCGTTTTATTGAGCAGGATCCATCGATCAGTAAACCCAAACAGGAGTTTTTTCAAACGGAAAAGCAATCTGAACGCAGCGGACAGTTTGCCGATGAGGTTATTTCGGAGACACTTGCAAATATCCTGGCAAAGCAAGGCCATTTGGAAAAAGCAGTTGAGATGTACCAAAAATTAATTTTGAAATTTCCGGAAAAAAGTAGTTACTTTGCAGCCCTGATAAAAAAAATTAAAAATTCATAAACTAATTTTACAATGGGCGCTTATATTTTTATTTCGGTACTTATCCTGATTACCTGTTTCCTGCTCATACTTGTAGTCGTTGTTCAAAATTCAAAAGGTGGCGGATTAGCCTCTAATTTTGCCAGCCAGAATCAATACATGGGTGTTCGGAAAACAGCCGATTTTCTTGAAAAATCGACATGGGGTCTTGCCATAGCACTTTTAGTTCTTAGCTTATTCAGCATTTTTGTGATTCCACGCAACCAAAATTTTGAAGGAAGTATTGAAAGCCAGGAACTCCGCCAGATTCAGCAAAACGCCCAGGAGCAGGCTCCACAACCTATTGAAGGTTTTCAGGCTCCACCACCACAAGAAGACTAATCTGCTGGCTTAATTGTCAGTCATTACATAAAAATGTCAGAATGCAGTGCCATTCTGACATTTTTTGTTTTCAGCCGTTTCCAATGGCAGTTATTAAGACATTAAAACAACAAATCAACTGCCAGACATCTCAATTACAGTTATTTAAGAAGCTTCACCTATAGGAAATCCGATACTAATTGGTGTTTGTCCATAGAGCGGGGTTTCTCGTTCAGAATGTTCAAGGTCGAGGCATTCTTAGTATTGAAAATAAGGAGCTTACTAAAGTAAGTGACTGTTTTCAATACCGAGAATAAGGCTGAGATCGGACATTAAGGACAGAAACTAATTAATGTCAAGCTCTGCTTTGGCACAGATTATGATACGGCAGGGCTGAAAATTTAATAAACCTATTAAAATTCATATAAACTATGGCAAACGTAAAACCCTTAGCGGACAGAGTATTGATCGAGCCCGCAATGGCCGAAGAAAAAACTGCTTCAGGCATCATCATTCCTGACACTGCAAAAGAAAAACCGCAGAGAGGAACAGTCGTAGCGGTAGGTAATGGAAAAAAAGACGAACCGCTCACCGTAAAAGAAGGTGATGTTGTGCTGTATGGCAAATATGCCGGTACAGAAATCACAGTAGATGGCAAAGATTACCTGATCATGAAGGAATCTGACGTTCTGGCAATCATCTAATCAATTCATTTCAAACAGATTATTAATTAAAACAAATACAAAAAATCATGGCAAAAGACATTATTTTCAATCTCGACGCCAGAGACGCACTCAAACGTGGTGTTGATCAGCTTTCTGACGCGGTAAAAGTAACCCTTGGTCCTAAAGGCCGCAATGTTATTATAGAAAAAGCATTTGGTGCACCTGCTGTTACTAAAGATGGCGTTACCGTTGCAAAAGAAGTTGAACTTGGTGACCCAATCGAAAATATGGGTGCTCAAATGGTAAAGGAAGTTGCTTCCAAAACCAATGATGTAGCCGGTGACGGTACTACAACTGCTACTGTTCTCGCTCAGGCAATCGTAAACACTGGCTTGAAAAACGTTACTGCCGGTGCGAATCCAATGGATCTGAAGCGTGGTATCGACAAAGCAGTTACTGCTGTTATTGAATCACTGAAAGAACAAACCAAAGAAGTAGGCGACAGCAACGAAAAAATCGAGCAGGTTGCAACTATTTCTGCCAATAACGACAGCACAATTGGCAAGCTGATTGCTGAAGCTATGGGCAAAGTGAAAAAAGAAGGTGTGATCACTATCGAAGAAGCAAAAGGCATCGAAACTTACGTTGATGTTGTTGAAGGTATGCAATTCGACCGTGGTTATATTTCTCCTTATTTCGTAACTGATTCCGAAAAAATGGAAACAGTTTACGAAAGCCCGCTCATCCTTATCTATGATAAGAAGATCAGCGTTATGAAAGACCTGCTTCCTGTTCTCGAAAAAGCAGCTCAAACTGGACGTCCGCTTACAATTATCGCAGAAGACATTGAAGGTGAAGCACTTGCAACACTGGTAGTAAATAAACTGAGAGGTTCGCTTAAGATTGCTGCCGTTAAAGCTCCCGGCTTTGGTGACCGCAGAAAAGAAATGCTCGAAGATATCGCTATCCTGACCGGTGGTACCGTAATCACAGAAGATAAAGGCTACAAACTTGAGGATGCAACACTTGAAATGCTTGGTGAAGCAGAAAAAATCAACATCGACAAAGAAAACACTACTATCGTAAACGGTAAAGGTGAAAAAGCAATGATCGATGGCCGCGTTAACCAGATCAAAGCGCAAATTGAAGTAACTACTTCTGATTATGATAAGGAAAAACTTCAGGAACGTCTTGCCAAACTTGCAGGTGGTGTTGCCGTAATTTATGTTGGCGCTGCCAGTGAAGTTGAAATGAAAGAGAAGAAAGACCGTTTCGAAGATGCGCTTAACGCAACTCGCGCTGCAATCGAAGAAGGTATTATCCCCGGTGGTGGTACTGCTTTTATCCGCGCAATTGAAGCGATTAAAGATCTTGAAGCAGAAAATGAGGACGAAAAAACAGGTATTGCAATCATCCTGAGAGCGCTTGAAGAGCCACTCCGTCAGATTGTTGCCAATGCAGGTCTGGAAGGTTCAGTTATCGTTCAGAAAATTAAAGAAGGCAAAGGCGACTTTGGTTTCAATGCCCGCACTGAAGAGTACGAAAACCTTTTAGCAACAGGTGTTATTGATCCTACAAAAGTAACACGCGTTGCGCTCGAAAATGCTGCCAGTATTGCAGGTATGCTCCTGACAACTGAAACAGTTATTGCCGAGAACAAAGAAGACAAAGAAAGAGCTGCAGCCGCTGCTCCAGCAATGCCTCCAGGAGGTGGAATGGGCGGAATGTACTAAAATACAATTGCTTAAACTTAAAAGGCTGCCAAATTTGGCAGCCTTTTTTTATTCATTATGATAAGGTTCGTTCCGGATGATAGTAAAAGCACGGTAAAGCTGCTCAAGAAAAATAAACCTGATCATTTGATGCGAAAAAGTCATTTTAGAAAGCGATAGAAGTTTATTTGCCCTTGCCCTTACTTCAGCAGAAAAGCCAAAAGCACCTCCAATTACAAAAACAATCCTCCGAAAAGACTGATTTTGTTTTTGCTCAATATAGGAAGCAAACTCTTTGGAGCTAAGCCCGGCTCCATGTTCATCAAGCAAAACCACCAGGTCGTCGGGCTGAATTTGTTTTAAAAGCACATCTCCTTCCGCCTTCATTATTTCAGAAGGGCTTAATGACCCCACTTTTTTTAATCCGGGCAACATCTTGTATTCCAGCTTAGTATAGTGTTTCAACCGACTCAGGTAATCCTCTTCTGCCTGCATCAGGTACTTCACTTTGGTTTTGGCTATGCCGAGTAATAGTATTTTCATAAAATTGTATCCTTCAAAATATCAAACAAAAATACAGCCCTTTAATGAAAATACCCTTTTGTAAAAGACACTAATGCCTTTATTTTAGGTTATAGTTTTTCCATTCTATTGTAATTTCTGGAACGAATTTTACTAATTTTGTTCAAAAGCCAAAAATTACGCATGATTTTTGATTTCGTATTCAAAAATATCACTCTTCATGAAAACTGTTAAACCAATCATCATTCTCCTGAGCTGTTTTATGGCAACGCTTTCAATGGCTCAGTCAGAATCAAATAACTCAAAAGCTGAAAAAGCAATTAGTCAGGCAATTAAGGCATCAGATGCACAAGCATTATCATATTATTTTTATACGAACATCGATCTGTCACTTCCCAATGCAAATGGTGTTTTCAGCAAAGACCAAAGCACACAGCTGCTAAAGAAATTTTTTAGCACAAATCAAGTGAGCAGTTTCAAGGTAAAACACAACGGAAGTTCACGAAAAGGTACATTTTTCACCATTGGCGATATTGAAACACAAAACGGAAAATTCAGCATCTATTATTTAATGCGGCAAAAAGAGGACAAATACCTAATTCACCAATTCCAGATACAAACAGAAAACTAGACCAAAACCATGACCATACCACAAATTATTTCAGAAGCTTTGCTGGAGGATATCCGGGAAGGCGACCATACATCTTTGGCAACAATTCCGCCGGAATCAAAAGGCACTGCCGAACTAATAATCAAACAGGAAGGCATTTTAGCCGGTACCGAAATAGCACGCGAGGTTTACCGTCAGGTTAATGACCTTGTGAAAGTGGAAATTCTAATTCCGGACGGATCAAAAGTAAAACCCGGCGACATTGTAATGAGAATCAGCGGGCCATCAATGAGCATACTTACAGGGGAGCGGCTGGCGCTTAATTTCATGCAACGCATGAGCGGGATTGCAACCCAAACACATAAAATTGCAAAAAAACTGGATGGCACTAAAGCAAAAATACTCGACACGCGCAAAACAACACCCTTAATGCGAGAAATTGAAAAATATAGTGTACGCATGGGAGGTGGAGCCAATCATCGTTTCGGGCTGTTTGACCTCATTTTGATCAAAGACAACCATATTGATTTTGCCGGCGGCATAACACAGGCCATTGATGCCACACACGAGTATCTCAAAAAAAATAATCTGGACATTAAAATAGAAATTGAAGTACGTGATTTTAAAGAACTTAACGAAGTTTTAGCACGTGGCGGCGTTCATCGGGTAATGTTGGACAATTTTGATCCGGCTATGTTAAAAAAAGCGGTTGACCTGATTGATGGCCGTTTTGAGACCGAAGCATCCGGAGGAATTACCATGGAAACCATCAGGCCATTTGCCGAAACAGGCGTTGATTTTATTTCCGTTGGTGCGCTTACGCACAAAATCATCAGTTTAGACATGAGCCTTTTAGCGATTCACGAATAAATGAATCAACTAATTTCCTATTATAAAAGAGCTATTACACCCCTTCAGAACCTGCTCAGAAAAATAATTCTACCCGGTTTTGAAGGTGTCCCTCTTTATGACGCCCTTATGTTTTTTTTCAGGGGCATTTTTGAAGGAGCTTTATCAAACAGGGCTGCATCAGTTAGTTATAGTTTTTTTATGGCAATTTTCCCGGGCATCCTTGTTTTTTTCACGCTGATACCCTTTGTCCCTATAGATAATTTTCAGGATTTATTGTTAAACCTCCTGCAGGAATTTATTCCCGAACAAACCTGGGGCACAGTAAAAAGCACGCTGGAAGACATAATTACCCGCCCACGGAAAGGATTGCTATCATTGAGCTTTGTTATGGCCATTTATTTTTCTACTAATGGGATTAGCAGCCTTATTGATGGGTTCAACAGTACAGCACATGCAATCCAAAAACGCTCCTGGTTAAAACAAAGGCTCATCAGTTTCATACTTCTTTTCCTTCTTAGCGGCTTGATAATTATTGCCATCGCAACACTTACAACAGGCTCCATTGTAATTAACTACCTGTACGACAAACAAATTATTAACGATGATTTTACTTACGCGTTGCTTATTGCAGCCAAATGGTTAATTAGTATTCTACTGATTTTTACGAGCATCTCGTTTATTTATTTTTACGGCCCGGCGAAGAGCGAAAAATTCCGCTTTATTTCTCCTGGAGGAATACTTACCACCTTTCTGATAATTTTGTCCACTCTGCTCTTTAATTATTATATAGATCATTTCTCAAGTTACAACGCACTCTACGGATCAATTGGAACGCTTCTAATTTTTATGTTCTGGTTATATTTTAATGCAACGATTCTGCTGATAGGTTTTGAGCTCAATGCTAGCATTAAGCATGCAAGCAAAAATCAGGAGAGTTCTTCATAGAATTTAAAAGGAACATCAAGCGCACCTTTCTAATTAATAAACTTATTATCAATATATTAATAGCAAAAAGTCAGCATTTAAATTTGGTCAGTTCATCATAAAGCACATAAACCGGAGATTATTTTTATTTTGAAAATCAGAAATAGATGAAACTATTTTGAAACCTTTTGTGCCCGCTTTCTGTATAATCGAAAGATTTTAAATAAAGCTCAGTATTAACCAAATCGTGCCTATGCGGTAAATCTACCATGAAAAAAGAGAATATTTAAGCTTATGCCTCGTTTGCTATTTACGGGAATTTTTCTTTATTTTAGCGGCTATTTTAGAAAGCTGCACAAAAGAATTTTAATGAGGAAAGAAACGGCAATATTAGCCTTTATTTTTATCTTCCTGGTCATAGCAGGAAAGGCATATGCTCAGCAGGAACCACAATTCAGCCAGAATATGTTCACTAAGCAATACATAAATCCGGCAGTAACCGGCTTGAACAATGCAATTTGCGCCAGGGGATTATACAGACAACAATGGGTTGGATTTAAGGATGCGGAAGGGACAAATGTTGCACCTCAAACATTCCTGATAATGGTGGATGCACCTGTTAAATTTTTGCATGGAGGATTAGGAATCAGCATTATGGACGATAAACTTGGATATGAAAAGAACCTCGGGGTTAAACTCAACTATGCCTATCACACCGAATGGGGCATGGGAGAGCTAAGCATTGGTATCCAAGGTATCTTCCTGAATAAATCAATCGACTTCGGAAAATTCCAGCCAATTCAGTCCAACGATCCACTATTGAATTCATCAGGAGAAGAAAAAACAATGCTGATGGATCTCGGTTTGGGCATCTATTATTCCGTACCAGGACAGTATTACATTGGACTTTCAAGTACGCAACTTATGCAAAACAGCGGAGCCCTTGGTCTGGGTGAAGCTGATAACGTATTTTTAAAGAGACATTATTATTTAATGGGAGGATATCAATACACGATTCCCGGTAATCCTAAATGGGAATTTGACCCGATGGTTCTTATTAAGACCGATGGTACAAGCATGCAATATGACATCAATGCACTCTTCAAATACAATAATAAATTCTGGGGAGGCGTTACTTATAGGGTTCAAGACGCAATAGCCCTTATGGTGGGCATGGAATGGAAAGACTTCAGACTAGGATATTCATACGACATAACTACCTCAAAATTAGGTACCGCCGGAAGCAATGGAAGCCACGAAATTTTCTTTGGCTACTGTTTCAAGCTGGAACTTGACAAGGAACCTAAAAGATATTTGAATACCAGATACTTATAATTCAAAAAGATAAACTATATTTGTTCAGGGCAAAATGATTCAAAATATTAGAAAATACAGACCAAAACCAAATAACATGAAGAAGCTGCTTTTCCTACTTGCTGTCATCCTAATATTGGCAAGCTGCAACTCCACCGGCAATGGTGAGTTAATTGGGGTGCAGGACAGGCAAGACTTTTACCAACCCGATCCTTTCGGAATGACATTTATTCCTTTAGGTAGCTACACCATGGGCGGTAGTGATCAGGATGTACCTTATGCTCAGGTTCATCAACCCAAAACGGTTTCTGTTTCGGCTTTTTATATGGACGAGACAGAAATAACCAATAACGAGTACCGTCAGTTTGTTTATTGGGTTCGGGACTCAATAGCACATACTATTCTTGGTAATGCTGACAACACAGGGGAAAGGTATGGCGAGCATTATATCCTAAATGACGATGACCAACCAATTAACCGAAATCCTGATGGCGATGAAGAGTATAAGATCAACTGGAACGAGAGAATTGACTGGGCAGGCAGAAATCTCCCTGAAGGGGAAGACTTGTCAAACTATCCTCTTTATGGAGATGACGGACTTTATCTTACCAATGAAGACCAGTTTTTTCACCGTAAGCAAATTGATACCCGTAAGCTTTTTTATAAATATTGGATCATTGATATGAAAAAAGCGGCCGAGAAGAGAAACCGCTGGTTGTATGAAAAAGATCCCGGAGATCAGCAAGCCGGACAAAAATATACAGGTACAGGATATACAGGCAATAGCGGTTCTTATGGAAATGGCATAACCTCACGTGGTGATTTTGTAATGGAAAAAATAACACCTGTTTATCCTGACACCCTCGTTTGGGTTTACGATTATACCTATGCTTATAATGAGCCTTTAACGAATAGCTATTTTTGGCACCCATCAACTGACAATTACCCGGTTGTTGGTGTGACCTGGACACAAGCGCGTGCATTCTCCGTATGGAGATCCGAAGTAATGAATTCATTTTTGGTAGGCAGAGGCGAAGGGCCAATGGTCAATGAATTCAGGCTACCGACAGAATCAGAATGGGAATGGGCAGCACGTGGAGGCTGGGAATTAAACCCTTTTCCTTGGGGAGGCCCTTATCTACGGAACCAACAGGGCTGTTTCTTGGCTAACTTTAAGCCAGAACGGGGTAATTACCCCGGTGATGGCGGAAATACACCCGTAATTGTGGCACACTATCCCCCTAATGATTTTGGCCTTTTTGATATGTCGGGCAATGTTCAGGAATGGACACTCAATGCTTTTGATGAAGCCGCTTATAATGTAACTTGGGACCTTAACCCAGCATATACTTATTCTGCCGAACCCAATGACCCTCCGGTAATGAAACGTAAAGTTGTTCGGGGTGGAAGCTGGAAAGATGTGAACTACTACCTTCAGGTTAGTACGCGTTCGTATGAATATCAGGACAGCGCAAACTGCTATACCGGTTTTAGAAATGTCCAATCATATTTGGGCCGTATGAAGGATGATAATCCATCACGTTCCTCTCATGTTTATAATTAAATATTATTAAAGGCAAGCTAAATTTGTAAAAACCTTAAAACTACAGCAATATGAGACTTGATGATTTAGTAAAAAGTAGAGGATTTAAACAATTTATGGCAAAACTCTATGGCTGGGGAGCAGCCGTAGTAATTTTAGGAGCGTTATTTAAAATCCTTCACCTTCCTGGGGCAGATTATATGCTTATGGCCGGAATGGGAACGGAAACGATTATCTTCTTTTTCTCCGCCTTTGAACCGCCACATGTAGAACCCGACTGGAGTTTGGTATATCCCGAATTGGCAGGCATGTACCATGGTGATGATTTCGCAGCAGAATTGGACGATGAAGATTTTATTGAGGGCGATGAAGAGGTTGAAGAAAAACCACCATTGACCGAAGAACTCACAGATATGCTTGCCAAAGCGGATATCAATCAAGATTTAATTAACAAATTAGGCCTCGGATTAAGCAATTTGAGTGAAAGCGCAAGTAATCTAAACAATATGGCATCTGCCTCTGAAGCAAATAATGATTTTGTAAGTAAATTGGGCAAAGCATCAGAATCCGTTGAGCAATTATCAGGCAATGTGGAAAAATCAGCTCAGGCTGTTGCTGCTGAAACGGCTGCTGCCGAAGCGCATATCCACTCTTTGGGCACGGCCTCTCAGAATGCAGGCAAACTGGCCGAAACCTATTCAGGTGTAAGCGATGCTCTTAAGCGCGATATGAGTGCTACCGAAGCCTTTAACCAAAGTGTGAACGAAGCGACCCGCTCTGCTAATGCTTTGGCTGAGAATTACACTCATAGCGCCGAACAACTAAAAGCTGCTGCAAGTAATTTGGATTTCAGTGATGTTGATGGAGCTATATATAATGAGCAACTGCAAAAAATTGCCCAAAATATGGAAGCCCTGAATGCCGCCTATGAACTGCAACTGGAAAACAGCCAGGCTCAGATTACAGGCAGCCAACAACTGCAGGAAATGATGAAAGAGTATTTCAATCAAATGCAGTCCTCTGTTGAGCAAACCAAAGAATATCAAATGCAGGCACAGATGCTTACCAAAAATGTTTCTGCACTCAATAATGTTTATGGTAATATGCTTACCGCAATGAACGTTAAAATTAGCTAAGCCTAAGGCTCATGGTAAATCACGGATTATTAATCAAAAAAACCAAACGCTATGGCTGGAGCTAAAGAAACCCCACGGCAAAAGATGATTGGCATGATGTACCTCGTACTCACTGCCATGCTTGCCCTTAATGTATCCAAAGAATTATTGAATGCTTTTATTAGTGTTAATGAAAGCATGGTAACAACGAATAAAAACTTTGACACAAAACTTAATGACACCTATACCCAGTTTGAAAATATGACTGTAGGTGACGATCCTGAAGCAATCAAATGGTATAAAAAAGCCTTAGAAGCGAAAGCCATGAGTGATTCACTCGTTGACTACCTGATTGATGTTAGAATGGAAGTCATCTTAGGTGTTGAAGGCCCCAAAAATGAATATTATTATAACGATACAACAGAACAAATTGATTCTGCTCGCCTCAGGAATGTCCCATTAGATGAAATCAAAGGACTGGATCGATATAGTGAACCAACCGAATATTTTCTGGGACAAGAAGGATTTGATAATGGAGAAGCTTTCAAAATGAAAGAGCTTTTCCAAAGATACCGCCAACAAATAAAAGAAATCGTTAAGCCGAAAGATTCTGCATATTTGCAAATTGGACTTCAAACTGGAGGAAAGTATAAAAATCGTGAATCTGAAGGAACACAGGATTGGGAACAATATATGTTTTCTCACACAATACTTGCTGCAGATGTAGTAATTCTCAATAAATATATTGCAGAGGCTCGCAATGCAGAATTTGATGTACTCACCAAACTCATGAGTTATGTTGGTGCAGAAGCATTTAAATTTAACAAAATTGAAGCTAAGGTAATCCCCGAGAAACGAAATGTGTTTTCTGGCGATGAATATAAAGCTCAGATTCTTGTAGCTGCTTTTGATACAACAGAATCCCCAAAGGTTAGCTACAGAATGGGCATTGATTCCTTAACCTCCGCAATGATGGCCAATGCAACCTCAGTGATCGGTGAACAAGGAATAGTTAACATTGGAATACCCACAAACAGCCTTGGTCTCGGTGAAAAAAAATTCGCAGGAGTGATCTTTATCAAAGACCCCGTCAACCCTGATAAATTTAAGCAATATCCTTTCAATAGTTCATTCAATGTGAGTGAACCAGCTGCCACCATTGCTGCTGATGCCGTGAACGTGTTCTATGCCGGTATCCCTAACCCTTTAAGCATCAGTATTCCAAATGTGCCTCCATCAGATATTATCTGCCAAAAGGTTAGCGGTAGTGCAGTCATAACCCAACGAAACGGGAATGGGGCTTTGTATTATGTTAAACCAACAGAGGACAAGCCTACTTCAAAAATTAAATACGATTCAATTATCCTTCAAGCTTCAGCCCGAATAGACGGACAATTGGTTTCTATGGGTAAGAAAGAATTCAGAGTGATTGAAGCCCCTTCTCCATCTATTACTATAGCTGGAGGTTATACAAATAATTCACCTGCCAGTAGATCAGAATTGGCAGATTACAAATCAAAAAACCCGGCCTTTATTACGGCAAGTCCAAAAGACCCACTATTTGAAAGTCCGGATTTTATTTATACAGTAGAATCCTATGAAGTATCATACAATGCAGGTGGTTATATAAACACCGAAAGGGTTACCGGAAATGGCGTTTCTTCAGGACTCAGATCAATCATTCTTGCAAGGTCCCCAAGTGAAACGCTAACATTTAAAAATATTAGAATAAAATATCCATCTGGTCAGACCAGAAACTATGATGGAGGTAATATTGATTTAATTTTAAGATAATAAACTTAATTATGAGTAGGTCTTATAGTATCCGTTTCATTTGTTTAATCAGTTTTTTGCTATTCAGCTTTTTTTCTTTTTCTCAAAGTCAAAATCTGGAATCATTGATTAAGCAACAGCGAAATCAAGCCATTACATCTCAAAATCCATGGCAGAACAATATTGGAGGAAGTCCGAATAATTCGATTTTCGAAAAAAACCATACACGCTCTAAAATCGGCGTATTGCATCCTCCGGTTATTCGGGAATCCGATGTTACATGGTCAAAAAGAGTGTGGCGGTATATTGATTTGAATCAAAAACTTAACATTCCCCTTAAAACGCCCTTAGAGCCTGCTCGTGGAAGAGTTAGTTTATTTTCCGCCTTGGTTACAAGTATTATACAACCTATTCCTAAACATGATTTACTTGCAGCTTTCAATTGGGGAAGCTCCACCAATCAAGATTTTGATTTCAAAGAACAATTCAGGACAGTAGATAATTTTATTGATAAAATATCTAATACCTGGGAAACCCCAACTGGAAAGATTGATACAGTATACATCCTTCCAAAGGACATTGTCCGTTATGCTATAATGGAGGAATGGTTTTTTGATAAAAAACGATCTCAACTGGATGTCCGTATTCTAGCGCTTGCACCTATCACTTATGAATTCGACAAAGATAAAAGCAGCCCAACATACGGCACATTCAAAACATCAGGAGGACTTTCTGTACCTTTCTACGTCTATTTCCCTCAGGCTCGATGGTTCCTGAACCGTTACGAAGTCTTCAACAAAAACAACAACTCTGAAAATCGCACCTTCTATCAGATTTTCTTGATGCGCCGATTTAGTAGTTTTGTTTATAAGGAAGATAATGTTTATGACCGTCGTATCTCCGATTACGCACTGGGTATTGACGCCCTTCTGGAATCAGAGCGCATCGAAAACCAGATTCAGGAATTTGAATTTGACCTCTGGGAAGAATAATCTTCGAAATCCTAAACTACTGTTTTCATAATTGCTGGCCATCCTGAATCTTCAGGGTGGCTTTTTTCGTATTTTTGCCTTTGATGAACCCCTTGGATACTCCCATAGAATTCCTGAAAGGTGTTGGCCCGGTTAGAGGAGAACTCCTAAACAAAGAAATTGGCATTTTCTCCTTTGCCGACCTCATCACCTATTTCCCTTTCCGTTATGTGGACCGTTCCGAATTCCATACTATTAGCCAGATCAATGAAGAAATGGCTTTTGTTCAGCTAAAGGGGAAAATAACAAACCTGACCAGCCATGGGAAACACCGCACAACACGTTTGAGCGCAAAATTTTCAGACGGAACAGGGATCATCGAACTGGTTTGGTTCCAAGGCATAAAGTGGATCAAAGAAAAACTGACCAATCCCGGTGATTTTGTGATTTTCGGAAAACCCACAATTTTTAATGGCAAACTTAATATTGCACATCCCGAAGTGGAATCTCTGAGCAAATTCATGAATGAAATCCCACCGGGCTTGCAACCGGTGTATAGCTCAACAGAAAAACTAAAATCGAGAGGGTTGGACAGCAAAGGCATTGCAAAACTGACGCAAAAAATATTGAGCAATCCACAAATATTCTTTGCTGAAAACCTACCGCTGCCATTGCTCAGTGCATATAAGTTGCCTTCCAGAGATGAGGCTATAAGAAATATTCATTTCCCTGAGAATTTGGCAAAAATGCAACGGGCCAGGGCACGGCTTAAATTTGAAGAGCTGTTTTTTATTCAACTCCGGCTGCTGCAAACCAAAATACTGGTAAGCAAAAAAATAAAAGGACATCCATTCTTGAAAGTAGGCTCTGTTTTTAATCAGTTTTATGCTGAATGCCTGCCTTTTGAACTGACCAATGCACAAAAACGCGTAATCCGGGAGATTCGAAAAGATTTGGGCAGTGGCATTCAAATGAACCGCCTGCTTCAGGGCGATGTGGGCAGTGGCAAAACCCTGGTAGCCCTGATGTCTGCCCTTATAGCCATCGACAATGGATATCAGGCTGCGCTTATGGCTCCTACTGAAATATTGGCGAACCAACATTACCAGACCATATCAAAATTTGCTGACAAACTCCCTCTAAACATTGCCCTGCTTACCGGTTCCACAAAAAAATCAGAGCGAAAACCAATCCATGAAGGCCTGTTGAACAACAGCATACATATTATTGTCGGAACACACGCCCTAATTGAAGATGGCGTTCGGTTCAATAATCTCGGTCTGGTTATCATTGATGAGCAACATCGCTTTGGTGTTGCTCAAAGGGCACGAATGTGGGCGAAAAACCTAATCCCACCGCATATTCTGGTAATGACCGCCACTCCCATTCCGCGCACTTTATCAATGACTTTATATGGTGATTTGGATATTTCCAAAATCGACGAATTGCCACCGGGCAGAAAACCCATTATAACTCGTCATTTTTTTGATTCGGGACGTGCCAGGGTTTTTGCTTTTATGAAAGAAGAAATCCACAAAGGCCGTCAGATTTATGTTGTTTATCCTTTGATTGAGGAATCGCAGAAACTTGATCTGAAAGACCTGATGGATGGTTACAATAGCATTACACGCTCTTTTCCACTGCCCGAATATGCCGTGAGCATTGTGCACGGACGGATGAAAGCCGAAGACAAGGATTACGAAATGCAGCGCTTTGTAAAAGGAGAAACACAGATCATGGTTGCCACTACAGTAATTGAGGTAGGCGTTGATGTCCCCAATGCAAGCGTAATGATTATCGAAAATGCGGAGCGCTTTGGATTATCACAACTCCATCAGCTGCGCGGAAGGGTTGGGCGGGGCGCAGACCAGTCCTATTGCATCCTGATGACAGGAAACAAACTTACCAGCGACGGGCAAACCCGTATCCGGACAATGGTTCAGTCCAACGACGGTTTTGTTATTTCTGAAGCAGACCTCAAACTCCGTGGCCCGGGCGATATGATGGGGACTCAGCAAAGCGGCCTCATGGAAATGAAAATCGCTGATCTGGTTTATGATGACGTTATCTTGAAAAGTGCCCGCAATGCTGCCCGAAACATCCTGGAGCAGGATCCGGAATTAAACCTTCAGGAAAATGGAGGCATTAAAAAACACCTGCTCAAAATTCAACAAAAAAAAGGCAATTGGGGACTGATCAGCTAATTTCAACAAGCCTGCATTCAATCTGCTATTTCCTTTTTTCCACCATTTTATTGTACTTTTGTCGCTCGAAAATCAAGATTCATTATGAAAATTTCATACAACTGGCTCAAAGAGTATTTAGACCTTCCATTAAGCATTGAGGAAATATCTGTTATGTTGACAGATACAGGACTGGAAATTGAAGGTATTGAGAAAGTTGAATCCGTAAAAGGCGGGCTCAACGGCATTGTTATCGGAGAAGTGAAACATTGTGAGCAACATCCGAATGCAGAAAAACTCAGCATCACGAAAGTGGATGTAGGCAGTGGTGAAGAACTCCAAATTGTTTGCGGTGCGCCCAATGTGGCTGCCGGACAAAAGGTTCCTGTTGCTACAATTGGGGCTGTGCTTTACTCCGGAGATGAGTCTTTTACCATTAAAAAAAGCAAACTGCGCGGTGAGCTTTCGCAAGGTATGATCTGCGCCGAAGATGAGCTGGGATTGGGCACAAGCCACGACGGCATCATGGTATTGGATGCAAAAGCAGAAATCGGTAAACCCGCACGCGAATATTTCGGAATTACGGACGATTATGTTTTAGAAATCGGCCTGACACCAAACAGAACGGACGCCATGTCGCACCTGGGCGTAGCGCGCGACCTGCTTGCGGCTTATAAGCACAAAAACCCTGAAACAGCTGACATCCAGGTAAGTTATCCAAAAGTTGATGATTTTGCCGTAGATAATGAAAAGCTTGATATCCTAGTGGAGGTTGAAGACACAGAGGCATGTCCCAGATATTCTGGACTGACAATCAGCGGTGTGAAAGTAGATGAATCACCGGAGTGGATCAAAAAAAGGCTCAATGCCATTGGATTGCGCCCACTGAACAACATCGTTGACATCACAAACTATGTACTATGGGAAACTGGCTATCCACTGCATGCTTTTGATGCAAAAGAAATTACCGGCGGAAAAGTCATCGTGAAAAAATCCCCAAAAGGCACAAAATTTACCACACTCGATGATGTGGAACGCGAACTCAGCGGCAATGACCTCATGATCTGTAATACCGAAGCCCCGATGTGTATTGGCGGTGTTTTTGGAGGAATCAAAAGCGGAGTTACAGAAAAAACAAGCCGTATTTTTCTCGAAAGTGCCTGCTTCGATCCGGCAACAATACGCAAAACAGCACGTGCACACAACCTGCAAACGGATGCTTCTTTCCGATTTGAACGCGGCATCGATCCCGAAGGCGTAATTTATGCGCTCAAACGTGCAGCAATGCTCATCAAGAAAATTGCCGGTGGTGAAATCTCCTCACAAATCAAAGACAGCTATCCCAATCCAAAAGATAAAGCTGAGATCACACTCAATATCAGTAAGTTCAACAAATTAACCGGAAAAGATATTCCTGTTAACGAAAGCCTGAATATCTTAAAAAACCTAGATTTTGAAATTAAAGAAATTGAGAAAGACAAAGAATACCTGCTCACAACGCCCGGATATCGTGTGGATGTGACCCGCCCTGCCGATGTTTATGAAGAAATCCTGAGGATTTACGGATATAATTCAATAGAAACCGATCATCACATCCACAGCGCCATCAACCACGCAAAAAAACCGGATGATGAAAACCTGCGCTATCAGCTCAGCAGTTTCCTGTCTGCCAACTCATTTTATGAAATAATGAACAATTCCCTCACAAAAGGGGCATTTTTCACAAAAAATAATTTAGCTGCCGAAGAGGAAGTTGTGAAAGTGTACAATCCCCTGAGTTCTGATCTGGATATTCTTCGTCCAGGACTTTTGGCTGGTGGCCTGGAAAGTCTGCGCTACAATATCAACCGAAAATCAGCTAATCTGAGCTTTTTTGAGTTTGGCAAAACCTATCACCTCAATCAGGCAAAGGCCGATGCCAATGAACCTCTCAAAAAATACAGTGAGGAAATGCACCTTGCTCTGTTTATGAGCGGAAACAAGTTTGAAGAAAGCTGGAAAAATGAAGAACGCAGCTTTGATTTTTTCGACCTGAAAGTAATGGTGCATAAAATCATCTCCAGGCTCAGCCTTGATAATCGAAAAATCAAATCAGACAATCTGAAAACACCTTGCTTCCAGCAGGCAATGACTTATTCATTGAACAATAAATGCATTGTGAATTTTGGTCAGGTGAACAGTCAAATCCTTGATGCCGCAGAAATAAAACAGGAGGTTTATTTTGCTGATTTCCATTGGGGCAATGTTCTGGAGTTACTCAATATCAACGATAAGCAATTTGAAGGCATTCCAAAATTCCCGGAAGTACGCCGTGATTTATCTATGCTGATCCCTGCTCATGTTACTTACGAGCAAATACGGGAACTTGCTTTTAAATCAGAACGCAACATTCTCAAGGATATGGGTTTGTTCGACATCTATCAGGATGAAAAAATCGGGAAAGACAAGAAATCCTATGCGGTTAAATTTATCCTGCAAGACAAAAACAAAACCCTGACAGATAAAATCATTGATAAAACAATGAAGCGTTTGGTGCATGCCTTCAGGCAGAACCTGGGTGCCGAATTAAGATAAATTAATTTTCCTCTTACAAAACGCCTCCTGAGAAAGGGGGCGTTTTCATTTTTCTGTGCAAGTATTTGGTTTTCCGGAGATTTTTCCGGAAATTTATATCGCTATTCGTAAAACCAAAAATCAGAAAAATGGAAACAATATACTCCATAAGCCCGGAAGGCAGGAAATTTACCATTCCTCAAAAATCAAAATATCAGGAAGAGCTCAATCGCATTGAAGAGCTCGTAGCACAGGCAAAAACCGATGGCCTGGAAATAATTGTGGTAATGGGTGTAGGTTTTGTTGGCGCAGTTATGGCTGCAATAATTGCCGATTCTACGGACGAAAACGGCAATCCCACAAAGTTCGTGATAGGATACCAACGTCCCAGCAAGAGGAGTTACTGGAAAATTCCGGTTTTAAACAGCGGTGTAAGCCCGGTTAAAGCCGAAGATCCGGAAGTGGATGTACTGATCGGGAGATGCGTCAATGATAAAAAAACGCTGACAGCCACATTCAACAGCGACTGTTTAAAGTTTGCTGAAGTTGTTGTGGTAGATGTTCAATGCGATTTCACCAAAAAAGAACTGGGCCATATGGTCAGTGGCGAGGCGGATATGGCAGCCCTTGAAGCTTCCATGATCACCATTGGAGAAAAAATTCCGGCAGAAGCACTGGTTTTGATCGAAACAACTGTAGCTCCAGGCACAACAGAGTTTGTAGCATGGCCCATTTTGAAAAAAGAATTCCGGAAAAGACACCTGGAAACCACGCCCCTGCTCTCACATAGTTTTGAACGTGTTATGCCGGGAAAAGAATATGTGAGCAGTATCCGTGACTTCTGGCGCGTTTGCTCCGGTTGTGATGCAGAAGCCAGACGGCGCGTAGAGAAATTCCTGCATGAAGTGCTCAATACCGATGAGTATCCTTTAACGGTAATGGATCGGCCTATAGAATCCGAAACCACAAAAATTGTTGAAAACAGCTATCGGGCAACGATTCTGGCCTACTTGAATGAGTGGAGCCTCTTCGCCGAGCGCAATGGAGTAGATTTGATCAAGATCATCAATGCAATAAAAATGCGCCCGACACATAGCAATATCATTTTCCCCGGACCGGGAATTGGCGGCTATTGCCTTCCAAAAGACGGAGGGCTTGGCTACTGGGCCTATAAACACATCATGGGTTTTGAAGATGGAGACAAACTCTTCAAAATTACTCCAACAGCCATCGATATCAATGACACACGTTCGCTTCATATTGCAGAGCTGACCCGCGATGCATTGCGCAATATGGGCAAATATATTGCCGGATCCGATGTGCTGGTCTGTGGAGCAAGCTACCGCCAGGACGTAGGCGATACACGTTATAGCGGAAGTGAAATGCTCATCCGCAAACTTACTGAAATGGGCGCATTTATAAAGGTGCACGATCCTTATGTAGAAAACTGGTGGGAATTTGAAGAACAGGATGCTGATGCACATTCGTGGAAACGCTTCTTCCGTAACCAGGAACAATTGAAAGAACTCAAAATTGGCAAAAACCTGGAAAAATGCCTTAATGAAGCAGAAGCACTTGTTCTTGCAGTCCCACACAGCGAATATCTTAAGCTAAAACCAAAAGATATCGTTGAATGGGCAGGTGGTCCACTTGCTATTATTGATTGTTTCGGAATTTTAGACGATACAACCATTGAAGAATACTTCCGCTTGGGCTGTGAAGTAAAAGCCCTGGGACGCGGGCACATACAGCGAATAAAACGCAAAGCACTGGATAACAAATAGTAAAACCACTTATTAAGTTCAAAGCCAATGCGAACCCTATGCCAAAATGACAGTTTTTAACAAATTTTAGTGTCTTATTTGCTTTAAATGGACTAATTTTGCAAAAAACGAATCCATGGAAGTACAGGCAATAAAGCAAAGATTTGGGATAATTGGAAACGCTCCGGCTTTAAACCGGGCAATTGACATCGCACGGCAGGTTGCTGCCACAGATATTACGGTATTAATTACCGGAGAAAGCGGTGTTGGAAAAGAAGTCTTTCCAAAAATCATACATCAACTGAGTGCAAGAAAACACGGAGCTTTTATAGCCGTAAACTGTGGTGCTATTCCAGAAGGAACAATTGATTCCGAGCTGTTTGGGCACGAAAAAGGAAGCTTCACCGGAGCCCATGAAGCCCGAAAAGGGTATTTTGAAGTTGCCAACGGAGGTACTATTTTTCTGGACGAAGTTGCCGAACTGCCTCTTGCCACACAGGTTCGCCTGCTGCGCATACTCGAAAACGGTGAATTTATGAAAGTCGGTTCATCCAAGGTAATAAAAACAGATGTTCGTGTAGTAGCAGCCACCAATGTGAATATTCCTCAGGCAATTCAAGATGGAAAATTCCGCGAAGACCTTTATTATCGCCTCAATACAGTTCCGATTTATATCCCGCCATTGCGCGATCGAAAAGAAGACATCTATCTGTTATTTAGAAAGTTTGCAAACGATTTTGGCGATAATTACCGTATGCCCGCCATTCAGTTGGATGAAGAAGCCCGCGAAATGCTGACGCGATATCGCTGGAAAGGAAACATCCGCCAGTTAAAAAACATCACGGAACAGATTTCCATCATCGAGCAAAACAGGCTGGTTGATGCACAGACCCTCAGGCAATACCTGCCCGAGAGCGGAAAATCAGACCTACCGGTTTTGTATAAAAAAGAATCGGAGGACAAGGGGATCAGCGAAAGAGACCTGCTCTATAAAGTTCTTTTTGATATGAAGCAAGATATCACTGATTTGAAAAAACTGGTTGCAGATATTATTGATCAAGATGGCGTAAGCCCTGAAATACAAGAAAATAACGCCAGCATCATCAAACAATTATCCAAACCCACCACAGCAGAATATGATTTTATGGAACCGGAACCTCAAAAGCCCCAGGTTTCCATAACAAAATACGAAGACAATGATCTTCAGGAACATACATACGATGAACCCGAAGTAATTGAAGAGTCTTTGTCATTAGCCAAGAAAGAAGAAGATATGATTCGCAGGGCTTTAGAAAAACATAAAGGGAAACGTAAATCTGCCGCTAAAGACCTGGGCATAAGTGAACGAACACTATATCGGAAAATCAAAGAATACGGTATTTAAACTACCTTGGCCGTTTTTTTCGCAGGAACAATTGCTCGCCAGGGACGGGTTCAGTTCCTTCTTCCATACGGTTTTTCTTATAAAGCTGTTTCAGCCTTATTCCATATTTCTGGCTAATCATATGCATGCTTTCTCCGGCCCGAAACGTATGGAAATCAACTGCTGCTTTACGTTTTTTACGTTCAAGATAAACAATCTGCCCATCTTTCAACTGATCCTTTTTGTCTAACTCATTATTCTTATAAATCTGATAAACATAGAGGTTAAACTCTGTAGCAATCTTCAGAAAATTATCGTTTTTCCGGGCAAAGACAAACTTTACTCCATTGTTTTGGTAAATTTTCCGGCCATCGCCACCTGTTCCAAACAGTTCATAAGTTTTGGCATTCTCAGGCACATATTGCTTCTCAGGCGTTTCTGTTTTTGATTTGCTGTTATCAGCTATGCTTTGTTCACTAATTACAATATTCGGGTCATCGTACTGATGCAGTTGATGCTGTTCAATAATTTTAATCAGCAATTGTGGATAACGAGGATTGGTGGCATAACCAGCCTTTTTTAAACCGCGCGCCCACCCTTTATAATCGGTAAGTTCCAGATCAAAAAGAAACTGATAGCGCAAACGTGTTTTCAAGAAAATGGAATGATCGCGAAAAGATTCCGAAGCATCATCATAAACCCTAAAACATTCATCTTTTGCATCATCATCCATATGATAGCGGTTCCCCTTCCAGCCGGCATGACATTTTATCCCAAAGTGATTATTGGCTTTTCGGGTAAGTTCACTGTTTCCATGACCCGACTCCAAAATCCCCTGAGCCAGAGTAATTGATGCAGGAATGCCATAGAGTTTCATCTCCTTAATGGCTACATCCCTGTATTTTAAGATGTAATCTTCGCGGCTTATTTTACCGTTTTGCCCAAGCAAATCCGGAACAAAAAACACGATTGAAATAAGTAGGGACAATATAGTAAAGCCAAAGTGTTTTGCAGACATAAAACAGTTCATTTAAGGTTCAAATATCCCATTTAAAAAAGCATCGCCACGAAAGCAATTTAAAAGTTATACACATCAATATGTTAGTTTGGCATCTCCTTCTGCCTTTGAAAAAACGTATCTTTGCCGCTTTAATTCAAACAGATGGACCAAATAAATAATTATTTCCCATTCCTTGAGCCGAAGCAATTGGAGCAAGTCCGTGCCCTGAAACCTCTTTACACAGAATGGAACGCAAAAATCAATGTAATATCGCGCAAAGACATGGATAATTTTTTTGCACACCATGTACTGCACGCGCTCGGCATTGCAAAATTCATTCAATTTGACAAAGGGGACAAAATCCTTGATATTGGCACAGGCGGAGGATTTCCTGGAATACCATTGGCAATTGCTTTTCCTGAGGCAAAATTCCATTTAATTGATTCCATTGGAAAAAAAATAAAAGTCGTGCAAGGCGTAAGCGAAACGCTTGGATTAAAAAATGTGAGCTATGAACAATGCCGCGCCGAAAAGCACACTAAAAAATACGATTACATTGTCAGCCGGGCAGTAACCGAATTTAGAAAGCTTGCATCCTGGTCGCGCAATAATTTTAAGCCACCTACAGAAGAAGCCCTGCCTCCCGGATGGATTTGTTTGAAAGGCGGTGATTTAAAAGACGAATTCTCAGGATTACGGGACGTGCATATTGAAAAGCTCAGCCACTATTACGAAGAGGATTTCTTTGAACAGAAAAAGTTAGTTTACGTTCCGTTTTATGCTTTTAAAAATAAATAGCAATTTACTCAATATCAGTATATTAACATTATTTAACAATAGCAATTCAAATTTCCGGAGCACTGTTCAAAAATGCTCTGAAAAGAATTTTGTACTTTAGCGAAATACTCAAAATACATACAAAAATGAATAAAGACATAATGAATCTGGAGCCTAAAGCGCTTTGGAAAAATTTTTACGATCTGACTCAAATTCCACGTCCCTCCAAGAAGGAAGAAAAAATCCGTGCTTTCCTGAAAAAATTTGGTGAAGGCCTTGGACTGGAAACGATACAGGACGAAGTGGGAAATATCATCATACGCAAGCCTGCAACACCCGGAATGGAAGACCGCAAAGGCGTTGTACTTCAAGGCCATATGGACATGGTTCCACAAGCCAACAGCGACAAAAACCACAATTTTGAGACCGATCCGATCGAAGCCTATATTGATGGCGATTGGGTAACCGCAAACGGTACCACACTTGGCGCTGATAATGGCATGGGCGTAGCGGCTGCAATGGCGATTCTTGAAGCTAAGGATATTGAGCACGGCCCTGTAGAAGCCCTCATCACTACAGATGAAGAAACCGGAATGACCGGAGCCTTTGGCTTGGAAGCTGGCGTTCTCCATGGTGATATCCTGATGAACCTGGACTCAGAAGATGAAGGCGAGCTTTATGTCGGTTGTGCCGGAGGTGTTGATGCCAACATCAGCTTTGATGCTGCATACGAAGCCGCTCCAGCAGGAATGAAAGCCTACAAAATGAGTGTTGCCGGACTGAAAGGTGGACACTCGGGTATGGACATCCCACTGGGTCGTGGAAACGCAAATAAAATCCTCTTCCGTTTTGTATTCGATGCCATTGAAAAATTTGGCCTAAAAATGGCAGACGTAAATGGTGGCAGCCTGCGCAATGCCATTCCTCGTGAAGCTTTTGCTACAGTGCTTGTTCCTGAAGACAAAGCAGAGGCAATGAAAGCCGCACTTAAAGAATTTGAAGCCATTGCTAAAAAAGAAATTGTAAGCGTTGATCCCGACCTAACCATTACTTTGGAAGAAAATGCAATCCCTGAAAAAATCTTCACCTACGAATTCCTGACAAAACTTACGCAGGCTGTTTATGGTTGCCCGAATGGCGTTATCCGTATGAGCAACGATATGGAAGGACTTGTTGAAACTTCTTCAAACCTTGCTGTTGTAAAAAGCGAAGGCGAAAAAGTAATCGTACAATGCCTGCTCCGCAGCTCTGTTGATTCGGCTAAAGTCGATCTGCAAAACCAAATTGGTTCTGTTTTCAACCTTGCCGGCGCATATGTTGTTTTTGAAGGAGACTATCCAGGCTGGAAACCGAATATGGATTCGGCCATCCTGAAGGAGATGCGGGAAGTATATAATAACCTATATGGCAAAATTCCTGAAATCAAGGCAATTCACGCCGGTTTGGAATGTGGCCTATTAGGCGGTGTTTATTCAAACTGGGACATGATTTCCTTTGGGCCAACCATCCGTTACCCGCATTCACCTGATGAAAAGGTAAATATCGAAACCGTTCAGAAGTTCTGGAATTATCTTCTCGAAACACTGAAGCATATCCCTAAAAAATAAAATCTACTTAAAATCAGCAGCTTAGAAAGGTTTTAGGCTGCTGATTTATATTTTTTTGAATTTTTTGCAGGGACTACTTGGATTTAGTGAAAAAGGTTATATCTTTGCAGTCCTTTAAAAATCGGACATACAATGAAAAGAACATTTCAACCATCAAGAAGGAAAAGAGTTAATAAGCATGGATTCAGAGCAAGAATGGCAACTAAAAATGGTCGTAAGGTTCTTGCACGCAGAAGAGCTAAAGGAAGGAAGAAACTATCTGTTTCTGACGAAAAACTCGACAAAAGGTAGTCTAAAATAGACCAAAAAATATTCCTGAAAGAAGAAAGTTGATGATTTAGCTTTCTTCTTTTTTTGTTGTTAGCCGGCTTGCCCCGGCTTTTAGTGTTTGGATTCTATTGTCAAATGCAATAATTTCGCACTTGTTTAATAATGTGTAGAAAGAATGGAAGTTTTACTGATAATAATTCTCATTATAATAGTTGCCCCTTATATTTTGCGCTTGCTATTTCCGTTTCTATTGAAATGGCTGGTTAAACGCTCACAGCCCAGGCAGCCCAAAAATGAAAACAAGAAAGAAGGTGATATCCGGGTAGAGATCAAAGAAAAAAACAATTCCGGAAAAACCAACGACCTAGGAGAATACATTGATTTTGAAGAAATAAAAGACAAATAATTCCAATGACCAATTCCATGAAGAAATTTGAAACCAAAAACGCATGGCCTTATCTGATTGCTATTGTTGCTTTCCTGGCCATTACAGTCGTTTATTTTTCTCCGGTTCTTGAAGGCAAAAAGCTCAGACAGGCTGATGTTACCAACTGGAAAGGAATGTCGAAAGAAATTAAAGATCACCGGGAAGCTACCGGAGAAGAACCTTTATGGACCAACAGCATGTTTGGCGGAATGCCGGCATACCAGATATCGGTTTTCTATAAGAACAATTTTATTAATTCAATTGGCAAAATATTTAAACTCGGCCTCCCACATCCTTTAGATATTGTATTTCTATACTTTCTGGGATTCTTTGTTTTGCTGTTGGTAATGCGTGTTAATCCATGGCTTTCGGTTCTAGGGGCATTAGGGTTTGCATTCTCATCCTATTTCTTCATTATTTTAGAAGCAGGACACAACACCAAGGCCTATGCCATTGCTTATATGGGGCCTGTTCTTGCCGGGATTATTTTAGCTTATCGGGGAAAATACATCTGGGGGCTTGCGCTCACAGCATTTTTCCTTGCCCTTGAATTGGGGGCAAACCACCTGCAAATCACCTATTATTTGCTGATGATTGTAGTGCTCTATGGCGTTTTCCAGTTTTTTGAAAACCTGCGCGAAAAGAAACTACGCCACTTTTTTAAAGCCAGTGGCGTTTTAGTAGTAGCGGCAATTCTTGCTGTTTCGGTGAATATTGCCAATATTTGGTCCACCTATGAATACGGAAAATACACTATTCGTGGAAAATCTGAACTAACATCCGAATCACACAACCGTACAAGTGGCCTGGATATTGATTATGCAACGCAGTGGAGTTACGGTATCCCGGAGACGTTTACTCTTCTGATACCGGATTTTATGGGCGGAGGCTCAGGAAGAACACCTGATATGGACTCCAAAACTTATGAAGAACTACAGAAATATTTCACTAAAAACCAGGCCAATCAGTATATCAATTTCTTTTCGATGTATTGGGGCAAACAGCCATTTACTTCAGGACCGGTTTATGCCGGAGCCATTTTTATGTTCCTCTTTATTCTGGGACTTTTCGTGCTTAAAGGCAAATACAAATGGTGGCTACTGAGCGCAACTGTTTTAAGCATCATGCTGGCTTGGGGAAAAAATTTCATGCCACTGACAGAATTTTTCCTCCACTATGTGCCCGGCTATAACAAATTCAGAGCTGTATCCACCACTCTTGTCATTGCAGAATTCTGTATTCCTCTGCTTGGTGTCTTGGCTGTAAAAGAGGTAGCATCTGGAAAAATAGACGCAAAAGCAACTGTCCGAAAATTGGTTTACGCTCTGGGCACTACAGTTGGCCTTATCCTGCTTGTGATGCTTTTTGCCGGTTCTGCCTTTGATTTCTCTGCTGCATCTGATGCACGCCTCCTTCAGGCAGGCTTACCTCAAAGCATTCTTGAGGCACTGGAAGCTGACCGACTTTCACTGCTGCGTAGCGAAGGAATCCGGTCTGTCCTTTTCATTCTGATTGCCGCTATTGCCCTCTGGGCCATCATCAAACAAAAAATTAAAAAAGAATACGCTTTTATTATCCTGATTTTGGCTGCAACTATTGATATGTGGGCTGTAAACCGCCGCTACCTCAGTGCTGAAAATTTCGAAGATTCACGTAAAGTGGAATCTCATTTTACACCAAGCGCAGCAGATCAGCAAATCCTGCAGGATAATGACCCAAATTTCCGGGTACTGAACACAACAGTGAACACATTTAATGATGCCAGCACATCCTATTACCACAAATCCATTGGCGGTTATCATGGGGCAAAACTGCGTCGCTATCAGGAAATTATAGATAATCATATTGCCAACAACAATATGAAGGTACTGAACATGCTCAACACAAAATACTTCATAATGTCTGGAGCAGATAAACAAGCCGTTGCACGTTTAAATCCGGCAGCGCTGGGCAATGCCTGGACCGTAGATCAAATCAGGATCGTTGATAATGCCGACGAAGAAATCGATGCCTTAAATGATTTTAACCCTGCAATAGAAGCCATTGTCGATCAAAGATTTAAAAACACGATCGATAATTTTATACCAAATTCTGATTCCTTGGCAACAATAAAATTAAGCAGCTATAAACCAAATGAGCTGATCTATGAATTTAATTCAGCGAAAGATGAAGCGGTTGTATTTTCTGAGATTTATTACGACAAAGGCTGGAAAGCTTATATTGATGGAGAAGAAGCACCCTATTTCCGCACTAATTACATTTTGCGCGGCATGATCGTCCCGAAAGGACAGCACGAAATTAAATGGGAATTCAGGCCAAAAGCATATTATATAGGAACTGCAGCTTCCGGAATTGCTTCAGGGCTTATCATCATCCTGATGCTTATAGCATTGGGAAGAGGCTATAAAGAAGCATTGCTCAACAAAACCCAAAAAGACTAATGTACCGGATTTCGGCAATTGTTTGCACATACAACCGCGAATTTTTCCTAAAGAAAGCTTTAGACAGCCTGGCTTCGCAAAGCCTTTCTGCTGATGAATTTGAAATTGTTTTGGTAAACAACAACTCAACCGATAGCACAGAGCTAATTTGCGAAGATTTCCAGAAAGCCCATCCCGATATTTCCTTTACCTATGTAATTGAGGAACAACAAGGTTTATCATTTGCCCGAAACCGGGGCATCGCAGAATCAGAATCAGACCTGGTCACTTTTATTGATGATGACGCCTGGCTTGACAAAAACTTCCTAAAAAACACCGTTGAATTCATGGAAGCCAATCCTGAGGCTGCATCTGTTGGCGGCATCATCCTTTTGGATTATGAAGACAAGGAACCATCCTGGATGAACAAGTATATGGCCAGCTTGTTTGGCTATTTCAAATACAGCGACGAACTGGTCCAATTTACCAGTTTGGATTATCCGCGCGGTTCCAATATGACATTTCGCACTTCGGTTTTTAAAGAAATAGGGGATTTCAATACAGAGCTTGGACGTGTGGGCAAAAACCTTGCCGGAGGAGAAGAAAAAGATATCTATCAGAGAATCTATAAAAAAGGACTGAAGGTATGGTATTTACCCGAGGCAATTGTATATCATGCTGTTCCGCTAAGCCGCACCTCTGAGGAATTCATCAGAAGGCAATCTATCGGAGTAGGAATCAGCGAAAGGCTCAGGATAAAAGAGAATATCGCCGAGACCGTAAAAAGATATGCTGTTGAATTGTTTAAATGGGGTGCAACAGTAGTGCTTTCCTTATATTATCTTTGCAGCTTCAAATTATCAAAAGCCGTAATGCTCATAAAGTTTCGGTTTTGGGTAAGTAAGGGGTTGTTTATTAATAATGCAATACAATGAATCCAATAACGAAATTAGCTTATAAAGCCTATACATATTATAAGTACAAACCCTCAAAAATGCTTAAGGATGCCTTTAAGCATTTCCCCGAGGCTGATCAATATCCCCAACCCTCTGAAAATATTAAGAATAAAAAGATTCTTTTCTGCCCTTTTGCTCCGCATCAGTTAAACATTGTAAGAGAGGGGATTTGGGCGCATTCATGTGCAGCAAGGGGAGCTTCTGTAAAAATGATCACTTATGATTTATATTTAGACGCGATAGATTTTATCAATCCAAATGTAAAAAAAGACCTATCAATCAGCTATAAAATTTCCAAGAAGATTTATGATATAATCAAAGTTCCATATATAGCCATGAGCGATTATGCGGATCATCAGGATAAACACACTTTTGATTTCGATAATATGACTCAGACCGACATAGAGAACCTATCATACAAAGGCATTGAGTTGTCAGATCTTGTAATTGCCTCATCAGTAAGGTATTTCTTTTGCAATGGCCCGGAATGGGGGAATTTAGAATTTTTAAATAAAGCACGCCAATTTGCAAGAACCGCTGTAGTACTAACTAATATTTATGAATTAATTCTTGATGAACATAAACCCGATAAAATTGTCTGTTCGCATGGGATCTATGTATCTTGGGGCACTCTTTTCCGAATGGCCCGAGAAAAGAATATTCCTATTGATATTTATGGAGCCAGTTATCGAAAAAACACCTTGAGGTTTTACCATAATATCCCGCAGGCTCCATTTCCTGATGGCGAATGGGATCGATATAAAGACATCCCCCTAAATGCCGAACAGGAAGCTGTAGTTGACAATTATTTTAAGTCAAGAGAAACTCAGAAAGAAGACAGTATTGTTCTGTTCGATGAAAATAGCAAACTTCCCGATAGGTTGAAAAATTTTATTTCCGACAGTAAAGCCCAAAAAAGAACACTATTTTGCATCTTTACAAATATCTCATGGGATTCTTTTATGTACCGAAAAGAAACCAAGAGCTTCAATAACATAACCGAATGGCTACTTGACAACATTGCAGCCTTTAGGGACAAAAAAAATGTAGATCTAATAATTAAAGCTCATCCGGCAGAGAATAACCACAATGTCCCTGATAAATACCGCATCAAGAATTGCATTCCAGAGCATCTGCCAGAAAATATTTATTTTATTAAAGAGGACGCTAATGTTAAAGCATTTGATCTTTATAAATACATTGATTATGGATTAGTCTATACTTCAACTGTTTGTCTGGAAATGGCTCTATTCAACATACCCGTATTATCATCTGGGGTTGGTGGGCATTATGAAGGCAAAGGGTTTACAATGGATCCCCGCGACCAAAATGAATACTTTGAAAAACTCAATGATTTAATGAATGGCAATAGCGGTTTCAAACCAAATATTGAAGCTGCAAAAAGGTATATGTATTTTAGATTTTTTAGAGAGGCCATTCAGAATGAATTAATCGAATTAAACGGCTTTAATATAAATAGCATCAAATTTATTGGTGCAGAAGCACTGGCTTATTCAAGGAACAAAAACCTTGACATAATAACAGATGGCATTTTAAATGACTCAATCTATATAAATAGTTAATATGAAATACGGTGTAATATCATATCCTGAATCTATCAATATTGGTGATGAAGTTCAGAGTGTGGCAGCGCAAAGGTTATTACCACACGTTAACTACTACCTTCCCAGGGAAGAATTAAATACACCACCAACTAATGACATTGTAAAACTTATTTGTAATGGGTGGTTCATGGAAAAACCAAACAACTGGCCCCCAGCGGAAAATATTGTACCCCTATTTATTTCTTTTCACATAACCAACTCCAACAAAAGTCATAAAATAATTCCGAACAAGAAATTTTTCAATTACTTCAAACAATTCGAACCCATTGGTTGCAGAGATTTAAAAACTATGGAATACTTCAAAAACATAGGAATCAAATCATATTTCTCTAATTGCCTGACATTGACCTTAAAAAATCAATTTAAAGAGCGCAATGACGACATTTTATTTGTTGATCCTTTAAGACATAATTACACAAAATCTTATCGGAATTTTATCATTGATAAAATGGTTCCCGAGAAGTTTCGCGGAAACGTTAAATTTGCATATCAACGCCGCAGTGAGTTAAACATTTCAAGAGAAGAAAGATTTGCTCAAGCAGAAAATTTAATAGAAATGTATTCGAAGGCAAGAATGGTCATAACTTCCAGAATTCACGTTGCTCTGCCTTGCCTTGCTTTAGGAACTCCGGTATATTTTATTAATGCTGGATACCATTCAGCCCTTTTTAATCTCAACGACCGCTTTGATGGAATCATGGATTTATTTCATGTAATTGAAGAAAACGCTTTTCCGTTTTCTTCACCATCTGTGTATGATAGAATTGTGCGAGGCTCAAAGCTTTATAAGTCTGCAAAAGTGAATCCTCTGCCAATTGATTGGGAGAACCCAAAACCCAACAAAAAGGATTATTTAGAATATAGCGATTTGTTGAATGAGGAAATTTCAAAATTTTTAAAGAAATCATAATATGGCGAATAGAGCATTAGTAACAGGAGCTGATGGCTTTATAGGTTCTTTTTTGGTTGAAGAACTTATCGAAAACGGGTACCGTGTCCGAGCACTGGTTCAATACAATTCATTTGGTAATTGGGGCTGGCTCGATGACATAAAAGACAAATCAAATATTGAAATTGTAATGGGCGATATCAGGGATGCACATTTTTGCATGGATCTGGTAAAAAATATCGATATAATCTTCCATCTTGCCGCATTAATTGCTATACCATATTCTTATACGGCCCCATCTAGTTATATAGAAACCAACGTAAACGGAACGCTGAACATTTGTAAGGCAGCACAGCAAAGTGGAAACGTTCGATTGATCCACACCTCTACTTCTGAGGTTTATGGAACTGCAAAATATGTTCCTATTGATGAAAACCATCCCAAACAACCGCAATCTCCCTATTCTGCCAGTAAAATAGGCGCTGATGCAATTGCTCTGAGTTTCTTTAATTCTTTTAATTTACCCATAACAATAGCACGACCATTTAATACTTTCGGTCCCAGGCAGTCGGCAAGAGCAGTTATACCTACCATAATTACGCAAATAGCAAATGGCAAATCGCAAATTAAACTAGGTGACCTAAGCCCAACCAGAGATTTTAATTTTGTCAAAGATACTTGCAAGGGTTTTCTTCATTTGGCCAATTCAAACAATACAATTGGAAAAGAAGTAAATATTGCCAGCAATACAGAAATCTCAATTCTGGACACGCTTAATATGATTAAAGAATTAATGAACTCTGATGTGGAATTTGTTTCAGACAAGCAACGTTTAAGGCCAAAAAATTCTGAAGTTTTTAGATTATATGGTGACAATACACTTATAAGGGATCTCACAGGTTTTGAGCCATCTTATTCCCTACGGCAAGGTCTTGAAAAAACAATTGCTTGGTTTACCAATAAAGAAAACCTACAAAAATACAAAGATAATATTTATAATGTATAATAAAGTCATAGAATTCATCCGGGCATTATACCAATCCAAGGACTTCATACCGCTTCATGCACCCGTTTTTGCCGGAAATGAAAAATTATACCTCGAAGATTGCATTGACACGACCTTTGTATCAAGTGTAGGCAAATATGTAGATCAATTAGAAAAAATTGTTCAGGAATACACCGGAGCAAAAAAGGCTATAGCAACTGTTAACGGAACGAATGCCCTGCACCTTGCTCTCCTACAGGTAGGAGCTGGCAAAAATGATGAAATTATAACACAACCTTTTACTTTTATAGCTACAGCAAATGCAATTGTCTATACAGGTGCTAAACCAGTATTTATCGACATTGACAGAAGTAATTTAGGATTATCACCTGAAAAGCTAAAAGACTGGCTGTCCAAAAACGCTAAATTGGTTTCGGAAGGAAAATCTACAGCTTGTTATAATAAAGTAACCAAAAAGAAAATTGCAGCTATAGTGCCTATGCACACATTTGGCCATCCTTGTAGAATTGATGAAATAATAAAAATAGCAGATGAATATTGCATTCCAGTTGTTGAAGATGCTGCCGAAAGCCTTGGCAGCTTTTACAAAAACAAACATACCGGTACATATGGCAAACTTGGGGTTTTAAGTTTTAATGGCAATAAAACTATAACTACTGGAGGTGGTGGAATGATTTTAACTAATGACCTGAAACTAGGTGCTCATATCAAGCACCTCACAACACAGGCAAAAATCCCACATCCTTTCGAGTACGACCATGATTTTATTGGATATAATTATCGCATGCCCAATCTCAATGCTGCTTTGGGAGTAGCACAAATGGAAAACCTGACCAAAATACTTAGCAGTAAACGGTTAATTGCTCAAAAATACAAGCTCTTTTTTAAAAATCAGGAAATACAATTTCTTGATGAGCCTGAATATTCCAAATCAAATTTTTGGTTAAATTCTGTTATATTAGCAAACAAAACTGAAAGGGATGCATTTTTGAAATTCTCAAATGAAAATGGTGTAATGACAAGACCTGCCTGGAAATTGATGCACGAACTACAAATGTTCAAGGACTGTATTTCAAATGATATTGTAATTGCAAAGGAAATATCCGATAAACTGGTCAATCTGCCGAGCAGCAGTTTAATTAACTAAATTATGGGTCATTCTGATAATATAAACAAAAAAAAAGAAATTATTCTGCTTGGAAGCTCTGGACACGCACTTGTTGCCGCTGACGTTCTCAGGCAATTAGGTTATCTTATAGCAGGATACTTAAGCAAAAACATTCATATAGACAATAAATTAGGAGTCCCATATTTAGGCTTTGAACAAAACCAAGAGCACATTCAGAAAATTGAAGGGTATTCACTATTTCCAGCAATTGGAGATAATACCATTCGCAGCAATGTTATGACGGCTTTAATGAAAGCAGGGTTTGATTTCCCTAAAGCAGTCAGCCTGAGAGCCAATGTTTCAGATTCATGTTTAATTAGCCATGGAACTCTAATATCCAATGGTGCATGCGCAAATGCATTTTCAAGTTTTGGGAAAGGGGTTATCATTAATACCGGTGCAATCGTGGAACATGAATGCATCATTGATGATTTTGCACATTTGGCTCCAGGCGCAGTTTTAGCCGGAAATGTTAAAATTGGGAAAAGAAGCTTCATTGGGGCCAATGCAGTAATTAAGCAAAGTATAACGATTGGCAACAACGTTTTAATAGGAGCCGGATCAGTAGTTTTACATGACATCGAAGATAACTGTGTATTTGCTGGAAATCCAGCAAAAAAGATAAAATAATGGGACAAAAAGTAATTATAATTGCTGAGGCGGGTGTAAATCATAATGGTTCCATCAAAAAGGCAATGGAACTTATAGATGCTGCAGCGATTGCTGGTGTTGATTATATAAAGTTTCAAACATTTAAAACTGAATTAAGCATATCAAGAAAAGCAAATAAGGCCGCATATCAACTAAATAATATAACAGAAGATTCACAAACTCAATATGAGATGCTTAAAAACCTTGAATTGAGTTTTGAGGACTTTAGGTATCTTAAAGAATATTGCACATCAAAAAACATCAAATTCTTATCTACAGGTTTTGATATCTCAAGTATTGATTTTCTAGATAAAATTGGCATAGATTTCTTTAAAATCCCTTCAGGCGAAATTACTAACAAACCTTATTTGCAGCACATTGCCAAAAAGAAAAGGCCCGTGATTTTGAGTACTGGCATGGCAAATCTCGCTGAAATTGAAGAAGCGTTGGGTGTGATGATGCATAAAGGATTGAAAAAAGAACAGCTTACAATTCTTCATTGCAATACTGAATATCCAACACCAATGCAAGATGTTAATTTAAAAGCAATGCTAACTATACGGGATGCTTTTAAAGTAAAAGTAGGATACTCGGACCATACACTTGGAATAGAAATCCCTATTGCGGCAGCCTCTTTAGGAGCCACTGTAATTGAAAAACATTTCACATTAGACAAAAACCTACCAGGCCCTGATCACAAAGCATCATTAGAACCTCATGAGCTTTTGGCAATGACGAAAGCAATAAGAAATATCGAATTGGCAACATCGGGTGAAGGCATTAAACAGGCAAGTCCATCAGAATATCCAAACAAAGCAATCGCCCGAAAGAGCATACATATTAAATATGAAATACCTAAGGGAACTAAGTTAACTGAAGATAACATTGTTATGAAACGACCCGGAGATGGTATTTCACCTATGAAAATTTCAGAAACTCTGGGGCGTTTTACGACAAGGAAATTACCAAAAGATTATAAACTATCATGGTCTGATTTAGTATGATTAATATAGCTGTACTTACAAGTTCACGTGCTGACTTCGGTATTTATATGCCCCTGTTAAAGAGAATCCAAAATGATAAAGATTTTAACATGGATATTATTGCCTTTGGCACGCACCTATCCAGATATCACGGATATACTCTTGACGAAATTGAGTCTCAAGGTTTTGAAGTGAAATATAAGATATCTTCAATGCTACTAAATGACGAGAGTGTTTCAATAGCAACGGCCTACGCTCTAACGGCATCCAAATTTGCTGATTTCTGGGATTATCATAATGATTCATACCACTTTGTACTTTGCCTGGGAGACAGATACGAAATGGCTGCTGCTGTGGCTTCAGGAATTCCTTTCAACATCCCTTTTGTCCATATTCACGGAGGTGAAACTACTCTTGGAGCAATTGATAATACGTATAGACATTCAATTAGTCTGGCTTCAAAAATTCATTTCGTATCAACAGGCGTTTTTGCTCAAAGGGTTAAGGATATTGTTGGTGGCAATCCTCATTGCTTTGTAATTGGATCATTAAGCCTCGATAATTTGAGCGCCTTGAGTTTATTATCGGTTAAATTATTTAACGACAAATGGGGAATCGATCTCTGTTACCCGAGCATACTGATCACCATACACCCTGAGACTATAGCTTACAAAAAAAATGAAGAATTTGCCACTGAATCATTTAAGGCATTAAAGCATTTAGCAGATGAATATCAGCTAATTATAACAATGCCAAATGCAGACACATCAGGAACATTGTTCCGGATTAAGTTTGAAGAATTAAAGCGCCACAAATCAAACAGGGTCCATTTAATAGAAAACTTTGGCACAGAGTCGTACTTTAGCTGCATGCAACACGTGAATTTAATGATTGGGAATACATCCAGCGGAATTATTGAAGCTGCATCCTTTCAAAAATATGTAATCAATATTGGAAACCGGCAAAAAGGCAGGCCAACCAGTGAAAATGTAATTCATGTCCCGTTTGAATCTTCAATAATTATTGAAAAAGCAAAGGAATTCGCAAAAAAAACCTACCAGGGGAATAATATTTACTATAAAAAGAATCCGGCAGCATCCATTATTTCGCATCTGAAAAAAAATCAAATAAAATGAATACATTCAAGAAACACTTGTTAAAGCAAGGTAGTACTATTCGAGCGGCTTTGGAACGACTTGAATTTCTGGCTGAAGATGCAATACTATTCATTGTTGATGACAAGCAAAAGCTTGTTGGCTCACTTACTGATGGCGATGTCAGGCGTGGATTGCTTAAGGGCTTTTCCGTTGAAAATATGGTGGATGAAATCATTCAATTGAACCCCAAGTATATTCAAAAAGGGGATCGGGATATTGCAAAAGTAATCGAGTACAGGGAAAACAAATACCGAATAATTCCAATAGTAAATACAGATAAAGAGGTTGTTAACGTAATAAATTTCAGGGAGATTAAATCTTACCTCCCTATTGACGCTGTAATAATGGCAGGAGGACGGGGAACTAGGCTAAAACCTCTTACTGATACTACTCCTAAGCCCTTACTCCATGTTGGGTCCAAGCCAATACTCGAACATCAAATTGACCGATTACGTTTATTCGGAATTGATGATTTCTGGATTACCATCAAATACCTGGGGCATCAAATTGAGAATTATTTCGCTGATGGCTCAAATAAGAATATTTCGCTTAAATATATACATGAAGAATTTAAGATGGGTACAATTGGGGCTGTTTCACTAATAGACAACTTTGAACACCAAAATATTCTCGTCACAAATTCTGACCTTCTAACAAACATTGATTATGAACACTTTTTCTTAGACTTCCTTGAAAAGAATGCAGATTTCTCTGTAGTCACTATCCCGTATTCAATAGAAGTCCCTTATGCCGTTTTGGAAACTACAAATGGCAATATCCAAGATTTTCGCGAAAAGCCTACATATACTTATTATTCGAACGGAGGAATTTATCTTATGAAAAGGGATGTTTTATCTTTAATTCCTAAAAACAAATTTTTCCACGCTACTGATTTACTTGCCAAACTAATTGATAACAACAAAAAAGTAATCTCCTATCCACTAACGGGTTATTGGCTGGATATCGGCAAAAGAGAAGATTTTGAAAAGGCTAAATTGGATATTAATAGAATTAATTTCTAATGAAGCATATCAAAGTATTTATCTTTAATCACAGAAATTCATCCGACGCCTATTTTCAAAATCTATGTTTTGTTATTACTTTTGGAATTATATACCTAAGGCCAATACGAAATTTTCATTCTCACGAACTCAATACTATATGAAAGTACTGATTACAATATGTGTTCGCGGAGGATCAAAAGGAATTCCTGATAAGAATATTAAACATCTTAATGGAAAGCCTTTACTCTCATACACATTCGATACAGCTTTTGATCTTTCAAAAAAAATTCATGCCGATATACAGTTAAGTACAGATTCTGAAAAAATATTAGAAACAGCAAAAAATCTCGGCTACACTACTAACTATAAACGACCGGACGTATTAGCAAGTGATACCGCAGGTAAAATAGGAGTTATTAGAAGCGCTTGGATTTATTCAGAAAAGATAAATAGGTGTGAATATGATTTTGTCCTTGACATGGATGTTACATCTCCTTTGAGGAATGAAGAGGACTTGTTAAAGGGACTTGAAATATTAAAAAAAAATCCCGATGCATTAAACTTATTTTCTGTCAATACAGCATCAAGGAATCCATATTTTAATATGGTTGAAGAAACATACAATGGTTTTGTTAAGCTTGTGAAAGGTTCGGGCAAAATAAAATCAAGGCAACAAGCGCCTAAGGTTTATGACATGAACGCATCTTTCTATATCTTCACCAGAGAATTCATGAAAGGGGATTATGAAAATAGTGTTACAAACCGGTCTCTTATATACTGTATGCCCCATATTTGCTTCGATCTGGATGAAAAAACAGATTTCCGCATCATGGAAATAATGTTGCGGGAAAACCTCTTAGACTTTAAGTTATGATAGTTTTAATTGTTGGCCTCGGTTCTATTGCCCGAAAACACATTTCAGTCTTAAAGACACTGCAGAAAGATATTAAAATCTATGCCTTTCGCAGCAACAAAACATTGGAGCAAGTTCCAGGAGTAATTAATATTTTTCACATTAATGAAATTCCAAATAATTTAGATTTCGTAATTATATCCAACCCATCCAGTGAACATAAGGCCTCCATCACCAGGTTTATGCCATTTAACAAGCCCCTTTTTATAGAAAAGCCTGTATTATCTGATTTAGAAGAATCTGATTGCTTGTTGAAACAAATTCAGTCGAGAAACCTCTCAACCTATGTAGCTTGTAATATGCGGTTCCACCCGGCAATCCAATTTTTAAAAAAGAATATTCAAACAAAACGTTTATTGGAGTACAACTCTTATTGCGGTTCATATCTGCCAGACTGGCGACCTGGGCAGGATTATAAAAAAGGTTATAGCGCCAGAAAAGAACTTGGAGGAGGAGTTCATCTTGACTTGATACACGAGATAGACCTTTGTCTATTTCTATTAGGAAATCCAGAAAAATCAACAAGCTATTTATCCAAAAAATCCAATCTGGAAATTAGCTCAATGGATGTAGCTCATTATATTTTGGAATATCCAGAAGCATCAGCTTTTATAACACTAAATTATTATCGAAAAGCGGCAAAAAGAGAAATCGAATGTGTTTGGGAAGATTCTATCTGGAGCATCGATTTACTAAAAAACACCATCATTGACGATAAAGGCGAAATAATTTATAAAGCTCCGTTTAATATACTGGATACATATGAGCAACAAATGAAGTATTTTATTGAGATGATTGAATTGAAAATAAAACCAATGAATGATTTTAGTGAGGCATTAGAGGTTCTAAAAATTTGTATAAATGAAGAGTAATTTATTAAAAGACAAGGTTATTATTGTAACCGGAGGTAGCGGTTTGCTTGGAACAGAAATAGTAAATGACATTAGAAACAATGGCGGTATTGGAATTTGTGCAGATATAAATGTTGAAACCAATTTGCAAGAACAAAACATATTTTGTGATATCACTAGTTTTGAAAATATAAAACTGACAATAGAGACGATAGAAAAAAAATATGGCAGGATTGATGGACTGGTGAACAATGCCTATCCGAGAACGAAGGATTGGGGGGCTGATTTCGATATAATGGATTCACAATCACTAATTCAAAATGTAAACTGGCAGATGAATAGTTATATTCTGTTCTGCCAACAGGCGATCATATCAATGTTAAAGCAAGGAAGTGGGGCTATTGTTAATATTGCGTCAATATATGGTGTTGTAGGAAATGATTTTACAATATACGAAAACACACAAATTGGAGTTCCTGCACCTTATGCTGCAATAAAGGGAGGTTTGATTAACTTCACTAGGTTTCTTGCAAGTAAATATGGGAAAAATGGAATTCGGGTAAATGCACTTTCTCCTGGTGGAATTTTTGACGATCAACCAGAAGCTTTTGTAAAGGCATACGAAAAAAAAGTACCTATGAAAAGAATGGGCATTCCAAGTGATATTGCTCCCGGAGTTTCATTTTTACTTTCTGATAACGCAAAGTATATAACAGGACAAAATTTAATTATTGATGGAGGATGGACTGCTATCTAAACATGGAGTCAGCAGCTCCTATGCATTCTTTGTAGAATACGACATTAAGTGTTAACTATTTACCTTTCAAACCAGGAATTTCATTAAAAAATCTTTCCAATACCTGCCGTAAATTCCGGTTCAGATCTTCAGATAGTTTGAATACAAAGATTGACCCAACATATAAAATACTTATTACCACACTTCTCACCAAAATATCAACAATATAATTTGATAATGGAGGAATTAAAGTACTAAGCCACCATACGGCGACAGCAATTGTAATTGCAAGTAAATGTTTTAAAACAAAGGGCTGTAAGCCTGATTTAATCAAAATCAAAAATACACGCATAAAACTAAAAACAAACTTGGAAACTAATGTAGCAATTGCTGCTCCGATAATTCCATAAATGGGAATAAAAACTAAATTTGTTATTATCACGATTACCGCAAAAATCAAAATCAAATACGTTTGCCACCTATAGTAACTGGAGGTTATAATTATTTGCCCGCTCATTCCTGTAAAAATCTCAAACAAATTTGCCAGTGCAACAAAGAAAATCACATATTTCCCGCCTGTGAATTTCTCTCCTATTACATAAAATACATTGTCAATATTACCCCAAATCCCAATAAAAACCAATAACCCAATGATGCTTAGTGTTAAGCTGCTTTTGATGTATATAGACGATATCGTTTTTAAATCATTTTGTTTCCAGGCATCGGATATCAATACAGATCCAATTTTGGACATTGTACGCATGGGCACCAGGATCAGGCTTCCAAAGAAAAAACTAATGGTATAAATGCCGGCTTCGGCCAGTCCAACATATTTCCCAATCATAATGGTATCAATACTTTGTACCAAAACCGCTGAAAAGCTTGCCAGTACACCAAACAAACCCACGCTCATCATTTCCCAACGAAGGTTTTTGCCAAAAAAACGCCAATCCGGTTTTAGGTACAGCTTTTTTTCAAGTCTTAAAGCAATAAAAAACAGAAGCACCGGCACTGCATTTGCGCCAATATACCCCCACACAAATTGCTCAAAATCAATAACTTTAAAAAAATACAAACCAATAAGGGCAATAATAAACAGGCGCTGAACGACCTCTTTATAAAGAATACCCCGTACTGCATTATAGAGTACGCGTACATAAGCGTCAAACAAAGAAAACAGGATAGCAAACAATGTGAGTGGAACTACTGCCAAAAAGTATTCGGCAAAAAGCCCGGATTTTTCTTCTGCACCGGAAAGAATAACATTTTTGAGACAAATATAAACCAGTGCAGACAGCACAAAGCCTATAAGAACTATCAGTAGTGCAATTCCAAGAAAACCATGGTGTTTTTTCTTATCATTGCGGAACTGGGGGAACATCTTTACAGCAACATTGCTCATCCCCAAACTTCCAAACATTGCAAGGATAGAAGAATAGGAAATTAAAATCCGCAATAAGCCTATCTCTTCAAGCTCAAGAAATTTTGTAAACAATACTGCCGTTGTAACAAAACCAAGCCCTACGCCTACATAAGACCAGATAACACCAGAAATACTCTGTTTTTGGATTAACCCCACAGTACTATAATTTTACTCATCGTTTAAATCAATCTTCCCCTGCATAATATTCGTGATGAAATCCGAAACCCGGTACGGCTCATTAAAAACGCTGTACAGCTCCTGAATAATCGGGAAATCTGAAACTGATTTAGATTTCAGGTTTATCTGCTCACAAAAGACATTCACGGCAATTTTTCCCTCCAACACAACATTTTTGGAGATATTATCATCAAAAAAGCCTTTACCAATAAGCAGCCCAAGTGTGCGGTTGCGGCTCAGGTCATTGAGCGATGTCAAAATAAAATCGCCAAAACCACAATAGCGCATCAGGGTTTTCTTTTTTCCTCCAAAAGCCGTTAGCACTGTGCGCATCTCATTAAATGCCTTTGTTAAAATCATCGACCGCAGGTTTGGCGAATTGAAATGCGCATCCACGATACCAATCGCAATGGCATAAATATTTTTAAGGATGCTCAGAAGTTCAACACCTACCATATCGTGACTGAAATCCAGAATGATATTGGTATCACGGAATACTTCCTTTACTAATTTTTTGTCTTCATCCCTTTCGTAACCCAGGGTCATACCTGTTGGGAGCTTATTGATAATTTCGCGTGCAAAACTCGGCCCTTTCAGGGTACAGACCGGATTTGGAAGTTTCTGTTGCAAGCTGGTGGCAATTGTGGCGCGATCACTTGAAAAACCTTTAGCCAGATTAACGATCAAAGCATCCGGATGAAGCTGATTTTTGTACTGTTCAAAATAATCAATGACAGCTACGGAAGGAATTGCTACGAAAATTACTTTTGCTTCTTTAAATTCCTCTATATCAGATGTTGCCCTGATATTTTTGCTTAAACGTACTCCGGGGAAATATTTTTTGTTTAAGCCGCTTGAATTAATATCATGAACAGCATCTGCTTCATTGGAAACAAGCACTATTTCATCGGCATTTTCGTGAAGGCTCATCGCCAGTGCGGTAGCAATGGATCCGCCTCCTGCAAAATGTATTTTATTTAATGGCATAATAATTCGCTTGACAAAGGCACAAAGGTACGTTTATTCCTCAATTTGAAAACAGCTTCCTGATTGAATAAATCCTGTCCGGTTTTCTATAATTGAAAAGCCCCTTACACTACTGTCACGGGTAAGTCTATACAATATTGGACAAATAACTCCAAAGGAGAGCAAATATTACTATATTTGTACTCTACTCAAAACCAACCCTAAACACCATGAAAAATACAATCATTGCACAATTAGTTATTTTTTTGTTTTTCGTTTCAAGCCTCAATGCACAGCAAAATGCAACGGAGTCCTCCGAGCGTCCGCAGTACGTTTATCTTGTGGGATATGGAACAACAATTCCTATTTATATTTCCAGTTCCGGCTCAAACAATCAAGCCAGTTTCTCCGGTAGTGTTTACTTAAATGATGGCTTTCAGCAAGGCCGAATGGTAATTTATGATACCATCGAACTTTCTGAAGCGCAATTTCGGTTAAACACGCAAGTCAATCAAATGGAAATGCAGTTTGAGAACGAGCTGAGCGCCATTGCGAAGCCGGATAAAGTTAACTTACTCGAAATAGGTGATAAAAAATTCGTGTTTCGGGTAATCAACGATAAAGGGACACAAAAGAATGCCTGGGTAGAAGAGGTTTATAGCGGCAAAACAAAACTGTATAGATACTATTTCTGCTATTTGGAGAAAGAAATGCACCGGAAGGCCATGGATGTAGGAAATGGTGAATTAAGGATGATCCAGGACAGCAAATATCTTATCCAATTTGGCGACACGCCCGCTGTGGCACTTCCGAAATACAAAAAAAGAGCCTGCAAGCTCTTTAAAGGACATGAGAAAGAGGTCCTGAACTATATGAAAAAGAACAAACTTGCACCAAAACAAGAAGACGAAATCATCCGGATTATTAAATATTACGACAGTTTGGATTAAAATCCGGGCACGAGCCTTCGCAGGAGCACAGGAATTTCCTCCACATCGAGCACGGCATCGGCTTTGAATAAATTTAATGCAGAAAGCGGCATCGTATTTACTTCTGCCGTTTTTGGGTTTTGCACAATTGTATATCCTCCCATACGGTGGATTAAATGCATCCCTTCCCCACCATCGTGATTGGCTCCGGTAAGCAAAATTCCCAAAACAGTTTTTCCAAAAGCCAAAGCTGCGGATTCAAAAAGCACATCGATGCTGGGGCGTGCATAATTAACTTTTTGATCGACCGACAGGCTTAAAGTCAGGTCGTTTTCGATAAGCACATGATAATCTGGAGGAGCTATATAAACAAAACCAGGCTGCATTTTTTCTTTTTCTCTGGCCTCCACAACCTGAAGCGGGCTGTGCCTGTCGAGATACTCAACAAGGTAATTATCCGAATCTGCCGAAACATGCTGTGCAATAACAATTGGCACAGGCAAGCCGGAAGGAAGATTCTCCAGAATAATCTGATTAGCCCTCATACCTCCCGCGGACGATCCTACAACGATAAGTTTATATTTTAACAGATCATCAGGCATTATAATTTTTCATATAAATTTTATTTATCTTATTCACCTCCGAAAAGCGGGAATAGGGCTTGGAAAACTGCAAGGTTTCTTTAGATCCCAAACATAAAACGCCTCCCGGCACCAAACTATCTGTCAGCAGGTTCAAAACCCGATCCTGAAGTTCGCGGTTAAAGTAAATCAAAACATTGCGGCACACAATCATGTTTACTTCTGCAAAAACAGAATCGGTAACCAGGTTATGGTCCGCAAAAACCATGTTTTTCTTTAGCGAACTGTTCATAATCACCGAATTATACTTTGCTGTATAATAATCTGAGAATGACTCTGTCCCTCCCGAAAGCTGATAATTTCTTGTAAACTCCTGAATATGCCCCACATCATAAATACCTTCACGCGATGCACGTAGCACGCGTTTATTAAAATCAGTTCCATAGATCTGCGTACGATCGAGCAAGCCTTCTTCTTTTAGCAGGATTGCCATGGAATATACTTCTTCGCCTGTACTACAGCCTGCATGCCAGATTTTAATAAATGGATAGGTTTTAAGCAGGGGTACTACTTCCTTGCGCACGGCTTTGTAAAACTCAGGATCGCGGAACATCTGGGTAACATTGATCGACAGATCCTGCAATATCATTTCAATGAAAGAACGTTCGTGGAGCACTTTATGCTGCAACTCTGATACGCTCTTTAAGCCCGAGCTGGACAAGCGATGGACAATTCTTCGCTTTACATGGGCTTTGGAATAATTCCGGAAATCATAGCCATATTTTTGGTAAACAGCTTCGAGCAGGAGGTTTACTTCCAGGTCAAGCGTATCGCGATAGTCATCAGATAGTTGTGCTTCCATGTTTCGAATTTAAGTACTAAAGATACGAATCAGTTCCGATATTTGAAATGGCTTACTGATATAATCGTCCATTCCAACCGACAAACATTTGTCCCTGTCCGATTTAAGGGCATTAGCCGTCATTGCAACGATCCGAACCGGTTTACGTTGATTTTCTTTTTCAATTTGCCTGATTTTATGTGTCGCCTCATATCCATCCATCACCGGCATTTGAATATCCATTAATATATAATCATAAAGCTTTTCCTGATAATACTCCAGAGCCTGCTTTCCGTTTTCTGCCAAATCGCAGCTGAGCCCCAGTTTTCGCAGTGAAAACAAAGCCACTTTTTGGTTAATGTGGTTATCTTCTGCCAGCAGCACTTTCAAGCCTGCATCTTTAAGGGATCCAAAAGCAGAAATATTAACTGCTGCACTATGCTCTTCGGGTTTCGCCCCCTCCGGCAGCATTATTTCGAACCAAAACTCAGAGCCCTTTCCTGCTTCGCTGACGACATCGATGTGGCCATCCATCAAATGGATCAAATTCCTGGAAATTGCCAGTCCCAGGCCACTGCCGCCAAACTTACGTGCAGTAGAAGAATCGGCCTGTGAAAACTCCCTGAAAAGCTTTCTTCGGTTCTCTTCGGAAATCCCGATACCTGTATCGATTACGGAAAAACGCAATCGAACTTTATTGCCTTCCTTTGCAAGCATATCAACTTTAATGTGCACACTGCCTTTAGAAGTAAATTTAACAGCATTCGAAGTGAGGTTCAATAAAACCTGTTTGATCCGAAAAGAATCACCATTAAAATATTGTGGCAAAAGCGGATCAGTTTCTATTTTCAGCTCCAGTGATTTTTCGTCGGCTTTTAATTTCAATATCCGTTCAATTTCGCTGAGCAGCTGTTTCAGGTCAAAATCGATATGTTCCAGGGCAATTTGCCCGGATTCGATTTTAGAAAAATCAAGGATATCATTAATAATTCCCAGCAGGCTATCGCTGCTCACTCGTATAGTGCTCACCAGCTCTTTTTGGTTTTCGTCGAGCGGCGTGCCTTCCAAAATACCCAGCATGCCCACTACACCATTGAGCGGAGTTCGGATTTCATGCGACATATTGGCCAAAAAAGCTGATTTGGTGCGGGTTGCTGATTCGGCGCGGTCTTTTTCCGCTCGAAGCTGTTCGTTGGTTTGCTGCAACTCGGAGGTACGGTCATCCACCATTTGTTCCAATTGCCTACGATAATTATATAGTTCAAGAAAAATCTTCACTTTACCTTTCAGGATTTCCGGCTGCAGGGGTTTTACCAAAAAATCAACAGCCCCGGTTTCAATCCCTTTGCGCACATGATATTCCTCTTTATAAATTGCCGAAACAAAAATTATGGGCAAATTTCTGGTTTTCTTGAGTTTTCGGATGTATGAAACGGTTTCAAAACCATCCATTTCGGGCATTTGAATATCAATAATTGCCAGGGCATAATCTGCATCAAAAACCAATGCCAGAGCCTCCTCTCCGGAAAGCGCCCGGTCAAATTCCACGTCCAGTTCGCCCAGTACCGCTTCAAGGGTCAGCAGGTTTTCGATTTTATCATCGACAATCAGTATTTTTGGTTTTTTAGCCTCCATATACTGTTTTATTTATACAACCAAACCCGAAGCAGCGAAAGCAATTTCTCACTATCGACGGGCTTCGAAAGATAATCATTTGCTCCGGCAGCGATGCATTTATTCCGGTCATCTTTCATGGCTTTAGCTGTCAATGCAATAAGCGGAAGCTTGGAATAGCCCAGTTTCCGTATCAGTTGCATTGCTTCATAACCGTCCATTTCCGGCATCATGATATCCATAAGCACAAGGTTAATCTGCGGATTTGCCTTAAGTTTTTCCACACCTTCGCGGCCATTGCGCCCAACGGTTATATTCATCCCTTTTTCTTCGAGCACACTGCTCAATGCAAAAACATTGCGCATATCATCATCAACCAGAAGGATATTTTTACCTTTTAGAACTTCCTCGGCATCGTGATGAACTTTATGCAGGATTTCCTGCTTTTCCACAGGCAGGTTTGACTCCACCCGATGTAGGAAAAGTGTGGTTTCGCTCAATAAGCGTTCAGGCGATTTTACTCCTTTTATAATAATGGAATCTGCATACTTTTGGAGTCGCTCTTCCTCTTCCCTGCTCAAATCTTTTCCGGTATAAATGATCACCGGCATTTGCTGCAGTTCATCTTTTTGCCTGATCTTCTCAAGCAAGTCAAAACCACTCATATCGCTCAGGCCCAGGTCAAGAATGATGCAGTCAAAACTATTTTCCGAAAGAATTGCACAAGCTTCTTTTCCCGAAGCTACAGCACTGCTCTCCACATCCTGACCACCAATAAGTTCAACGATGCTTGAACGCATGGCATCGTCATCCTCGATAATAAGCAATCGTTTTACCGGTTTGCTTGCCATATTTCGAATACGGCTAAAAACTTCATTCAGTTTTTCGAGGCTTACCGGTTTGGTCAAGAACCCAATAGCCCCCATTTTCATAGCGTCCATTGGCCGATCGGTTCCTGAAATAAAATGTACAGGAATATGTCTCGTATTCGTATTTTCTTTCAGCCTGTCCATCACTTCCCAACCGTCGATCCCCGGAAGTCCAACATCGAGAATAATGGCATCTGGCTGGTAATAATCGGCAAAGTGCAGGCCTTTTTCACCATCGGGAGAAATAAGCGTTTTAAAACCTTTCTCACCAGCAAGTTCCTGAAGGACAGAAGCAAACTCCTCATCATCTTCAATGATCAGAATCAAATTTTCGTCTGTGGGCGAAAGTTCCTCATCAGTTCCTGTCGATTCGGTTTTTTCCGGGTTTCCGGCAGCAGGTTTTTCCATTTTTTTCTTCCGCACAGGATTTTCAGGCTGCGGCAATGCGGCAGGCTTCATATCAAGCAGGAGTTCGCCCTCAAGTTTTTTTGGAATGATCAGAATAAATTCAGACCCTTTCCCTTCTTCGCTCCGGAGCATTATTTCGCCACGCAGCAATTCCGTGAAACTCCTCGAAATCGTTAGTCCAAGACCTGTCCCTCCATACTTTCGCGAAGTAGTCCCATCTACTTGTTGGAAGGCCTCAAACACCACTTTAAGCTTTTCTTTTGGAATCCCGATGCCGGTATCTTTCACACTAAAAGCAATACATTCTTCCGGTTTGAGTTTAATATTTCTTAGCCTAATATCTGCTCCCGGTTCAAAAGCACTCAGGCGAACACCGCCATCACTTGTAAATTTTACGGCGTTTGAAAGGAAATTCCGCAAAATCTGCTGCAACCTTCCTGAATCTGTAATAATCATATCCGGCAGCCCCTCTTCAATTTCTATATTGAGATCTAGACCTTTATCGTCTGTCATTGGTTTAAAGACCTGCACCAGGTTATCAAAAACGGATTCTACAACCACATTTTCCGGGGTCAGCTCCAATTTTCCCGCTTCCACTTTGCTCAAATCAAGTATTTCATTGATCAGGTTCAGCAGGTCAGTTCCTGAACTATGAATTGTGGATGCATATTCCACTTGCTTTTCGCTTAAAGTAGCCCCTTTATTGTTGGCCAGAAGTTGCGACAAAACCAGGATACTATTAAGCGGTGTGCGCAATTCATGCGACATATTTGCCAGGAATTCTGATTTATATTTACTTGCCAATTCCAGTTCTTCGGCTTTCTCGGCGATATCTTTCGTAGCTTTCTCTAAGGCATCGTTTTTGCGCTTGATGTCATCTTTCTGCATCTCAAGCTCTTTTGTCCTGCCCTGCAATTCTTCATTGGTCACGCGCAATTCTTCCTGCTGCGTTTGCAGTGCTTCTTCGGAAGCTTTAAGGGCTTTGGTTTGTTCTTCAAGTTCCTCGTTGGATTGGCGAAGCTCTTCTTGTTGCGCCTGAAGTTCCTGCGCCTGCTCCTGTGTTTGATGCAACAGTCGCGCCATACGGGTGCTGGCTTGTGCCACACTGATCCCAATCCCGATATTCATCAAAGCTTCCTTGATGAACTCCTGTTTGTATTTATCAAAATCTTCGAACGAAGCAATTTCAACAACACCAATTAATTGTTCTTCAAAAATTACCGGGGCAATCATCAAATATTTTGGGGGCAAGCCTCCAGTAGCAGAACGGATACGCGTATAATCTTCGGGAATCTCTGTGAGCGTAATCATCTCTTTTTCATATGCTACCTGCCCTACCAGACCTTCGCCAAGTTTAAAAGTATCGGCCATTTCTTTGCGTTCTGTAAAGGCATAGCTGGATGTTAGTTTTAGCAAGTTACTTTCCGGGTCGTATAAATAAAATACGCCCACAAGGCTATCGAGGTATTTGGTAAAGAAAGTAATTACGTCGCGGCTCAATCCCTGAACATCCTGCTGGCCGCGCATTTTATCATTCAATTCATTGACTCCGGTTTTGTGCCAATCACGCAGTTTATCATTTTCTGCCGCCTTATGCAGGGAAATACTCATACTGTTAAGCGATACAGATAGTTCATCCTGATCCGATTTTGGTTCAATGGTATGCTCAAAATTCCCCGAAGCAACACTCTTGGTATAGGCGATTATTTCCTTCAGGTTATCCTGCATCCTACGGAATGAATCCGCAAGCTGTCCAAGTTCATCCTTGGATTGAGTTTGAATTTCTTTATTAACAACACCTTTTGAAATTTCCTCCATACTGTAGCTCAGCTCGCGAACGGGTTGCGTTATCAGTTTACTGATGTAATAGGTCAGGAAATAAATTAATGCACCCAATACCAAAACCATCAAAAGGATGATCCTGATTAAAAATGTGTTCACAAAACTATTGATCTGATTGATTACCTTGGCAAATTCTGCCTCCATTTCTGTAACAACATCCACCTCTAATTGATACTGTTGCAATAATTCAGGATTAGGGTTTTTGACATAATCAAGACAAATGTCTCTCAAGGCATAGGCACGTTCGAGCCCACTTGCCGCAATACCCATTCCATTTATCAGGTCATCCGTTCCGAGTTGCAGCATCAACCGGAGCCTACCAGTCAAAAAACCATACACGTTTTCATCTTCCACAGCTCCATTAAAGACCTTTAATACCAGAGTCCGGAATTCCAGATCAGATGCCGTTTTATACACTTCCTGAAGTTCTTTAAACGATCCTGCGCGCATATTGGAACGGTCAAGCAACATCAAAGATCTTTCCAGGTCTGTTGTATCTTTGGTGTGCAAATACTTATAAAACTCCTGAACAGAAGAGTGAAAATCAACATTATGCAAGCGTTCGGCTTTTAAGATGTATGAAACAACATTACTTGTTCGGAACAAATAATTGGCTACAAAACCAAAAAGAACAATACTAAAAAGCGACACCAGTGTAATCAGTACCAATTTATGGCGCACACGTAAATTTCTCAACCAGTTGCGTTTCATTTGATGCAGTTTATGGGATTATTTTTCGATAAATTCTAAAATTATACTAAAAAGTTGTTGCGGTTTAAATGGTTTGGTAATATGGGCATCCATACCGGCATCCAGAATGCGCTCCGTATCTCCTTTCATAGCGTAGGCAGTCATAGCCAGAACTGGTGTACTCTCACCGATCTGCTCCTCATATTTCCTGATTTGGCGGGTAGCTTCAAAACCGTCCATTTCTGGCATTTGGATATCCATTAAAACGATATCATATTTTGACTGTTTGTATTTCTCTAATGCCTGAAGCCCATTTTCAGCCGTATCCACATCCCAACCTTTACGACTCAGGAAACCTACAGCTATTTTACGGTTAATAATTTGATCCTCGGCTAAAAGTATCTTCAATTTGCGCTGAGCAGCACTATCTATTGGGGCTTGTTTCTGTGTTTGATTTTGGCTGGCAGCAAGTTTCAGAAAAAAACTATGGAGGGAAAATGACCATAAAGGTTTCATCAATAAGCTGCTGATGCCAACATTTTTGAAATGTTCATTGCGCGTTATGATATGATTATTTGTCATGAGAATAACTGGCAAAGCTTCTTTATGCTGCTTTTTACTGTTTTGGCAATATACCTCCAATTCCGACAGGAATTTATCATCTGTATTTCGGCAGGATCCTACCATAAGGAAATCGAATCCCTCATCCGATTTCTTTTCCAATATATCTGAACTCAGCCTGGTAAGCTTTTGATAAACTATTTTGTGGTTTTCCAAAAAATCGGATAAAACAGAATAGCAATATTCATCATCTTCAAAAAGCAAAAATTTCTTCGCGCGCAAACTTTCGGGCACCGGATATTTTTTGATCGCACGTCCTTTGGGCAGCTTTAACTTAAAACTAAACTCAGCGCCCTCGCCTTCTATACTTTCAACCTTAATGCTGCCGCCCATCATATTGACCAGCTCTTTGCTGATTGAAAGGCCCAGACCTGTACCCCCATATTTACGGGTCGTAGAAACGTTCAACTGACTAAAGGTCTCAAAAAGTTGCCCGAGTTTATTGGACGGTATCCCGATACCGGTATCCTGAACACGGAACGAAAGCTCAATTTCCTTTTCTGTTTCACTACATGTTTCAATCGTAAGTGTGATGGATCCGTGATCAGTAAACTTAACGGCATTCCCTAATAAATTAACCAATACCTGACGAATCCTAAGGGGATCGCCTATTACTGAATCATGAAGAAGGTGGGGAAAATTAACGTAAAATTTAAGATCTTTCTCATAAATCTTAACCGATAATAATTTGATGATTTTCTCAACTACCTGACTGATACTAAAAGGAATAGATTCCAAATCAATTTTATCGGCCTCAATTTTTGAGATATCGAGGATTTCGTTGATAATTTCCAAAAGAGATTCTCCAGACTGCTTAATGTCCTGAATTTGTTCCCTCTGGCCGTCTGCAAGTTCATCCATGAGCACCAGGTCTGCCATACCGATTATTCCATTAAGCGGTGTACGGATTTCGTGACTCATATTTGCGAGGAAAGAACTTTTGGCACGTGTCGCATTTTCGGCAATCTGCTTTGCTTTTTGCATTTCCGTCAGGGTTTCCTTAAGCCGTGCCGTAGTGCGTTTTAACTGCTCCTGCTGCTTGAAAAAATTAATAAACGCATGTATTTTGCTTTTCAGAACCTCCATGTCCAGAGGTTTATACAGATAATCTACCGCTCCTGTATCATATCCCCTGAAAATATGCCTGCGTTCCTTGCTGATTGCCGTGATAAAAATAATTGGAATTTCTCTTGTTCTTGGATTTCCCCTCATTATCTCTGCCACTTCAAAGCCATCCATCTCAGGCATTTGGACATCAAGCAAAACCAGAGAAAATTCATGCTCCAAAAGAAGCCCAAGAGCCTCATTACCAGAAAGTGCCTTATACACGCTCAGCTCTTCATTATCTAAAATCCCTTCAAGGGTAAGCAGGTTTTCCGGACGATCGTCAACGATCAGAATGTTATATGTTTCTGCCATTACAAAAATTTTTCAGGATACAATTCGGTTCAGGCATCCATAGGTATTGAAAACAGACCCTCGAAGATATAAAAAATCCGCTAACAATAAACTTTTTCGGTGCAGGCAGTTAAATTGAAAACCAAAGACCCCGGCTTGCAATGACCCTTTTATTAAAATCTCATGCCGATAAAAGAATGATCCGGCAAATTTTTTGGGACAGTATAATAATACACTTCCAAAAGGAAGGTTCGCATTAAGGATTTAATTGATTTTACCGTAATCGATTTTCTGCCCACCCTGATCCTGAGGAGCATTTCCCTCAGAAGTTTCTGCAATTTGCTTTAGCTCTTCAACAAAAAGCTGAATCTGGCTGTCATCAAAACCTTTTTCTTTGGCTGCTTCCTCCAGCGATCCCCAAATGGGCTCACCACAACGCAAGCAACGGATTCCTTTTTTCGATAAAAACTCTACTGAAAAGGGATAATCATCCACTAAATCTTCAATTAAAATCTCTTTGGTAATGGGTGTTTTATTCATAATTCATCATTTTACTGGCAAGCTAACAAATCGCAAAACAAAAAGTTTTTGAACCAATCGCAAGATTGCAGGAGAACTCATGGGATTATTAAAAAAAAATTATTAATATTGTATGTAGTTTTTTATATGTGTTCTCGTAGATCAAATGCAAAACACGTAAAACCACCACACTATGAAGGAAATCATTTTTGCTCTGATCCTGCTCCTTACCTTGGGCGTTTTCACTTACAGCTTGATCCGGCTTGCCCGGCTTTTTCGGCTTACCAAAAAATATCCCATCGGAGATTATGGAGGAAGGTTCAAATTAATGCTCCGTGTTGCTTTCGGGCAAAGCAAAATCCTGCGCTACCCCTATACCGGCCTATTGCATGCATTGGTATTCTGGGGCTTTTTGGTCATCACTTTTGGTAGCCTGGAAATGCTCGTTGATGGTTTGACCGGAAGCGAAAGGGCTTTTGCCCCTCTGGGCATTGTTTACGATATCATCATTGCCTGCGGCGATATAATGGCAGTTTTCGTTTTGGCAGGCGTGCTGTTCTTTCTTATAAGAAGGATATTTGTGCACACTAAGCGGTTTGAAGGCATTGAAATGAAACGCAAATCGCATTACGACGCCAATATCGCGCTCACAATTATCCTCTTCTTAATGATCAGCCTGCTGGGCATGAACACTTTTTATGTGCTGGGGCACAGCAATCCGGAAGGAATTTATCCGGTGAGCAGCCAATTGTCAAAACTGTTTCCGGGAACGGGCGCCCAACAAATCCATCTGTGGCACGAAATCAATTGGTGGATGCATATTTTGTTGATTTTCCTTTTTGCAAATATCTTGCCGTACAGCAAGCATTTTCATGTTTTCACGAGTATTCCCAATGTTTATCTCAGTCGGTTGGAGCCTCTGGGCTATTTAAACAATATGCCGGAAATAACCACGGAAGTTAAACTGATGTTGCAGCCTGATGATGGCGGCGAATTGCCTGAGGAAGGCGATGCCGCAAGATTTGGCGTTAAAGATATTGAAGACATCCATTGGAAAAACTATCTGGATTCGCTGGCCTGTACGCAATGCGGAAGGTGCACGGCCGCTTGTCCGGCCAATCAAACAGGCAAAAGGCTGTCGCCACGTAAAATCATTATGAACGTACGCCAACGCATGAAAGAAAAAGGGCCGGAGCTCATCAAAAACAAGGAATTTGTCGATCAAAAAGCATTGATTTCCGATGCATATGTCCATGATGAAGAATTATGGGCATGCACTACTTGTAATGCCTGCGCACAGGAATGCCCGGTAAACATTAACCATCCTTCATTAATTGTGGATATGCGCCGCTACCTGACTTTGGAAGAAGGCGCTGCACCTGCAGAGCTGAACACGATGGTCACCAATATCCAAAATAATGGCGCACCCTGGCAATATCCGCCGGAAGACCGCATGAACTGGGCAGAAAACCTATACCTCAACCGCTAAAATCACGAAGATGAACAACAAACAAAAGATAGAAATTCCCATTATGGCCGATTGTTTTGCAGCAGGAAAAAATCCCGAATACCTGTTTTGGGTAGGTTGTGCAGGTGCTTTCGATGACCGATATAAAAAAGTTACACAAGCTTTTGCAAAAATCCTCACTTATCTGGAAACGGATTTCGCATGCCTCGGCGCGGAAGAAAGCTGCACCGGTGATCCGGCCAAAAGAGCAGGCGACGAAATGACTTTTCAAATGCAGGCACTTACGAATATTGAAACCTTCAAAGCATACGACATCAAAAAAATCATCACAATATGCCCGCATTGCTTCAATATTTTTCAAAATGAATATCCTTCTTTGGGAGGCGACTATGAAGTTATTCACCACAGCCAGTTTCTAAGGGAGATGATCCGCAGCGGCAAGCTGAAACCCAATGCCGTAAAATACCAAAACACAAGCATCAGCTTTCACGATCCCTGCTACCTCGGCCGCGCTAATGGCGAATATGATGCACCCCGCGAGATAATTGACAATTTGACCAGATCAAGAAAAGAAATGAAACGAAGCAGAAGCAATGCTCTCTGCTGCGGTGCCGGAGGAGCACAAATGTTCAAAGAAGCCGAAAAAGGAGACAAAGAGGTTTATATTGAGCGCACTGAAGATTTTCTGGAAACAAAGGCAGAAATAGTAGCCACCGCCTGCCCCTTTTGTATGACCATGCTCACCGATGGCATTAAAATCAAAAACAAGGAAGAAGAATTACAAAACCTGGATATTGCAGAGCTTATTGCCAATGATTTGAATCTGTAAACCAGTGGTTTAAAAACAAAAAAAAGCCGGGCAATGCCCGGCTTTTTGCATATCTGTTCATTGTGTGGTTATTCCACAATGTTTTTAAACTCATCCACTTCAAAAAATTTCACGAATTCACGATCTTCAGCAGCTTCAGCTTTACGATCAGGATTCAGTTTCAGCGCTTCAGTGAGGTTTTCAATCACCATTGCCTGATTGTCGGTGCGTGCGCCCACAACGGCAAGCAGATAATATTCCTCATGGCCTTTTTCTTTGGCACATTTCAGCGTAGCTTCTGCTTCCGCATTATTACCGCTCATCAGCTGTGCCAGTGCAAGGTTATAAGTACATGCAGAGGCTGCCAGTTTTGTATTGGCATCGCTGTATTTTGCATCTAGTATTGCCACAATACCGAGGTTGTGGTCAACATTTTCACCAAATTCAACGGCTTTTGCAAAAGCAACCTTTGCGGCATGCCAGTTATCCTGATGGGCAGCCAAAACGCCCTGATTATTAATAATTACACCATTCTTTGGAGAAAGTGCATCCGCTTTTTGAAGATAAGATTCTGCTTTGGGCAGCTGATCCAAATCAATCATCAATACAGCGGCATTGTTAAATCCGCCCCATTCTTCAGGGAATTGCCTGCTGGCAGTTTCGTAAATCGCAAGTTTTGCAGCAGCATCATCGGTCAGTTCTGCTGCATGCATCAGCTCTTTATAATCGAGCGAATCTGGATTTGTCGCAGCGAGTACTGCTATTTCCTCATCGGTTTTCTTGGGCTTTACACAAGTAACCGTGATGTATGCACGACGCAGCGGAGGCAGGATATCATCGGCCAGTTCGGGATAAATATCAATCATATTATGAATTTCCTCTTCGCGTTTTACCGGATCAGACATTTTGATCACATTCAGGATTACACTTTTATCCTCCAAATTGGACTTTTTGATGTTGGTTGTAAAATCTGTCCAGTCTGGGCCTCGACCACTGACATTCCAACTGATTTCTGTAGCGGCATCATCAAAGCTGATATTATTATCCTTTTTCTTCGACCATTTTTTAAACTTCTTCAAGAGGTATTTCTGAGCTGCTTCAGCACGTTGCTCCGAAAGTTTGTCGTTAAAGATTTCTTCACCATCCGGAGAAGCCCAACCATCAATAGTGATATTCCGGATCTCCCAGCCCAACTGAATGAAATCGAGCATTTCGTTTACGGAAGCTTTTGCTTCATCCGCTTTGTTCAGTGGGAGGTTCCAGTTCAGGTTATGACGGTTGATCAGGAAATAAATTGGTGCTGATTTTTCAACCAGTGTTTCTGTTTCATAATTATCTTCCCGCATCAGGAAAATTTCATCATGCTTAATTTTTGTGGCTGTGCAAATTACACCATCTGCAAGCTTAACCTCTTTATAGGCATAAGCTCTTTTGTTGGCAATCATTTCCTTCACTTTCTCTTCCGTTAGTTCTACACCACCGGCATCTTTTGCGCGATAAACAACCGGAGTCACGACCAGTTCGCTGGCATTCATTTCCGGTTTATACGCGAAAGTAGCCGAATAAGTAAACTTTCCGCCACTCTTCTTTCCGATTTTTGTTCCAGGTCCCTCCACCTTTTCTCCGATCAGATAGAAAGGCTCAAGCTTTAGCACCTGACCGCCATATTTCATTTCGGGAGCAAGGCGGACCACAGCTTTTCTATCGAAATAGCCCGGCTTTAAAACGCCTTCCAGACTAAATTCAATTTGTCCGGCATGGGTTTCCAAAACTTCCGGTTTTACTTCATAACGAACGGCATCAGGATCATTGGCCATCTTTTTAAAACTACCACAACTGGTCATCAGAAATGAGCCCAAAAAGAGCATCACAGACCAGAAAACGAGAGTGTTCACTTTTGTTTTCATACTAGCTAATTAATTGGTTTATAATGGTTTCATAGTTTTCCACCAGTCGCAACAAGCAATAATAAGTGAAATGATCCGGTCTAAGCTTTCCGCTTCTTTTCAACGCGATCAGCAATACCAATACTGATTTCATAAAGAATCATCAGCGGCAAAGCAACCAGTATCTGAGAAAAAACATCAGGGGGGGTGATGATTGCAGACAATGCAAGGATAATGACGATCATTACCCTTCGGTTCTTCTTTAAAAACGCCGGTGTGATAACTCCTATTCTTGCAAGAAAAAGAACTAAAACGGGCAGCTCAAATACCAAACCTACCGCAAAGGTAACAGATAAAACCGTACTAACATAGGAATTAAGCGAAATTTGATTGGTCACTTCTGAACTCACTTCATAAGTGCCTAAAAAATTGATGGTTAAAGGAACGATGATGAAATAACTAAACAAAACGCCCAGATAAAACAGGAATGAAATCACAAAAACAGCTCCGGCACTGTTCTTCCGCTCTTTTTCGTGCAAAGCCGGTTTCACAAAACGCCAGAGTTCAAAAATGATATAGGGCATACCGGCCACCAGGGCAACCATTATCGAAATGTAGAGGTGCGTCATAAACTGACCGGACATATTAATATTAATAACTTTCAGACTGAAATTTCCGATACACAAAGCCTTAATATCCAACAAGTCGGAGATATAACACAATCCTCTGTTTGTCAAGAAGGTATCGCTCTTTGGAGCAAGGATAATCTGATCGAAAATAAAATTCTTTTTGATAAATGCCAGCACAGCCAGTAAAACAATGGCAATAGCAGAGCGAACGAGATGCCAGCGCAACTCTTCGAGATGTTCCCAAAATGTCATTTCTCCTTGCGGCTCTTCTTTATTCGAATCCCTTTTTGACATAGGGCAAATTTAAGAAAAAAGCATTGCACGCGCTCTTCTGTTTTATCAATATTAATGCCCAAAAAACAAACAGCTATCGCCATAACTCAAAAAACGAAAATCATTTTCGAGGGCAAACCGATAGGCTTTTTTCCATTGATCGCCAATCAAAGCCGATACCAAAAGCAATAAGGTACTTTTAGGCTGATGAAAATTTGTTACAAGAGCATCTACCAAATGGTAACGATATGAAGGCACAATCATCAGGCGGGTAGCGCCACGAAGATTTTCGAGATGGTTCTTCTCCATATAGTCCAAAAGCAGCTCAAAAGCCATTTTTCTGCTCATCTCTTCTTTCCCCTCATAAGGCTCCCATTGTTCAATAAGAAAAGGATAAGCAACATCTTCATTTTGTGCTATTTGCATCGCAAACCAATATAGGCTTTCCAGCGTACGTACGCTTGTTGTCCCTACCGGGATGATGGTTTCTTCCGCCGACAGTGCACGGATTACATCTTTCGGTACCACGATCTGCTCGCGGTGCATTTCGTGATCTCCGATTTCTTCGCTGTCAACCGGTTTAAACGTTCCGGCTCCCACATGCAGGGTCAGGCGGTAATCACGTATATTTTTCGATTTTATTTTTTGAAAAACCTCAGGGGTAAAATGCAATCCGGCGGTTGGTGCAGCCACAGAGCCCTCCTCGCGGGCATAAACGGTTTGGTAGGTTTGTTTGTCGGCTTCTACAGCTTGGCGATGGATGTATGGCGGCAAGGGTACATTGCCGCATGCATCAATGACCTCAGAAAAAGTCATTTCGGCGGCTTCCCAGCGAAAGGCCACAATCCAGCTGTTTCCATCAGCTTTTACTTTTCTGGCAAATAAACTGCTCCCATTCTCCAGTTTTAATTCCAGTTCCTGCCCTTTCCATTTTTTCGAGTTCCCTACAAAACACTTCCATTCGGCAGTGCCTCGCTGTGCAAAAGCAATCTGCATATCTTTTTGTTCCGATGCAGGTTCCAGTAGAAAAACCTCAATGCGCGCACCGGTTTCTTTATGAAAAAGCAAGCGTGCTTGAAAAACTCGTGTTTCATTAAAAACGAGTGCAGACCCTGAGGGAAGTATTTCAGGCAAATTGAAAAAACGGTCTTTTTGCAAAGCTCCGTCTTTCAAAACCAATAAGCGGGACTGATCCCGTTCTTTAACCGGAAATTTTGCAATACGCTCAGCCGGAAGCAGATAATCGAACTCTTCTATGCGGATCTTTTTTACGTCCATAGTTTTAGTCTGGTTAGCCAATCAAAAAATAATCGGCAAAAATAATGCTTTTCACAGATTGGCGTTTTTTATGAAAATTTACAGAGATTTCAAAAGCATGAAAAAGCGCTGCACAAATCTTCGCAACTACGATTATTCAATACCCGAAAGCTGCTCAACAAATTGACGTTGGGAGCGGTCCAAGTCATCAAAACGGAGAATTTCGGCAGCAATTTCCCTCGTTTCTTCTTGAGACAATTTGAGGAGAAAAAATCTTTTTAATTTAATGCTCAGGCTGTTATCAAATCCCTTTTTTTTAAGCAAAGGCTTCATTTGCTCGCTTAAGCGGCCCACAAAACGGTTGGGCAAAAGATAACGCATGCCAAAAAACAAGGCATCACAGAGTGCTGCACTGTCGTCCGGATGACTGATTTGCGCCAATTTTTCATTCAGCAACAAATCCATGGTTTGCAGGCTGTCGGCAGAACGGCTCAGTAAAAAAGCCTGCCCTGCCCGATAAGCCGGATGGAAATACTGCTCCGGACGCACCATTTTGTTCTCTTGTCCGTACAATTGATCCGGGTTTCCCGTTAACCAGAGTTCATCGCGCATTTCCATCAGTTTACGGGCAAAATTCCGCGTATAAAAAGCCTCAGCAGCAGCATAGTCGATAGATAAATCATAAAATGACAATGGGGCAACTGCAGGATTTGAGATTTGCTCCTTAAAATATTTTTCATCGCCGGCATAACGAATAGCCAGGTTTCCGGGCTGCGTCAAGGTGATTCGGTTTAATGCCTGCGCGATATCCGGATTTTCGTAAAGCCTTTGGAAATCCGGATCCATAATTTTCTCTTTTGAAGCAAAAACCAGCACATTTGCATTATCCGCAAAATAAAGCTGCCAACGCGGAAAAACCAGATCCAGGCTTTTCAAAATGCGAAAAACAATCTCATCTGTATTTTCATAGAGATGGATCCACTGAACAAACATCCCGCCGGGAGCCAAACAACCCTCTGCAATCGAATAAAATTCGTGGGCAAACAAAAGGCTGTTGCCCTGCACCCAGGGATTAGACGGCTCGCTGACAATCAAATCAAATTTCTTATCGTTCTTTTGCAAGACCTTTCGGGCATCATCAATAATTATTTTGCTTCGGGCATCCTGAAAAATTTTATTGTTAAACTCCCGGAAATGCGTGGCCGCTTCAAAAACAACCGGCTCAATTTCAATTGTTTGCACTTCATTCATTTGTGGATTATCGAGCAAACGTGCCGAAGTAATTCCCGATCCGAGGCCAATGACCGCAGCATTTTGTGCTTCCGGTTTAAAAAACTGTGGCATGACCCCCAGGAGGTTCATCACCAGCTCATCCGGGGCAGGATGACCGGCAAGGGAAACCGCAGCATCAGGCTTCCCATTAACGCTCAGAACCTTTAACTGATCTGAACTGATAAAAACATCGACAGTGGCCAATTTCCCATCCTGATGAAAAATCACTGCATTTTGCTCATGCAGATGTCCGCCCCGAAAAACGCCCGAAGCTGCTACAGATGATGGCAAATCCGCGAAAACCAAACTAAAAACCCCGAAACCGAAGACTACAACAGTCATCCAAAGGCTTGTCTTTTTGGAAAAAGGAAAACGTCCCAGGCTGAGCACCAACATCATAAAAAGAGCAACAAATGCAGACATAAAAAAGATATTTTTCAACCCAAGAACTGGCAAAAGCTGATAAACCACATACATACCGGTCATCCCGCCGAGCGTATTCACAAAAATGCTGTATGCAGTAGAATGCTTCGCTCCGGCAACACGAAACATATGCGTATAATGCGGAAAGAGATAACCACTGATAATTGATGAAGGCAAAATCAGAAGAGCTCCGAAGATGATGATTAAGGGAACAACCACTTCGGCAGTGGCCTCGCCGCTTAAAGCAATGATGCTGTAAAACAAATCAAATGACCCGACAGAAAACCACCATTGAAAAACTATGGCCACAGTTAGAAAAAACCATGCATTGCGCATGAAACGTATTTCCTGTCCGTTCTTAATCTTTCTTTGCGCCAGGGCAGCTCCTAATGCGATACCCAACAGAACGCCAATGAGAACCGAGGCAAATGAAAACACGGAACTTCCTCCCAAAATCCCCATGAAACGCAGCATCAACGATTCGAGGGAAAACAAAATCCATCCCCCGGCAAAAGCCGACAAAATAGCTTTGAACAATAAAGCGGGAATTAATGGAAAATCACTGGCTTTTTCATTTTGAAAGGCTCTTTGCTTATCAGATAAGGACAGCAAAACAAAAGCTGCTGCTGCAAAAAAATTGAACATTGCACTCAATTGCATTGTCGTTTTCAAAGTAAAATACGGATAGAAATAAAATACCAGCAGAAAAACCCCAAGCAGGGCCCCAAAAGTATTAAGCGCATAAAGCCAGGCTAAAGACTTCGTAAATTTCCTTCTGAATGATTTTCGGATAAATTCATGCAAAAGCGGCAATCCGATTCCGCTCGTCATGGCAGGTAAAAACACAAAAAGCAGGAGAAGCCCCGGGCCTTCCCTTTTTCCGCCTTGCAGCAAATCAAAAACGTCCTGAAAGAAAAAAGCGCTTAAGCCGAAAATCAATTCGGCAAATGCCGCGATGAGCAATAAATGCCGGCTTCGGAGGAACGATATACTCAACAAACCCCCAAAAGCAAGCCCTGTCATATACAAGGCCACGGAAAGCAGTTGCCCCTGATATGCCGAACCAAATGCCAAACGCAGATAATGCCCCCAGCTGATCTCACAAATCAGCCCGGGAATTCCGGAAAGCAAAAACAGTAAACCAATCAGAAAGAGAGAGACATGGGCAGTACGTGTCATGAGTGCAAACAGAGTTTAAAGGTGCTTTTCGACCTTAATCGTTTTTGATGCAGCGAAGATAAAAAGAAGATTGATGTCCGGCTTTACGCTCGTTCACGCTGGCTTTCAATGGACTGAAATGCAGGGAATAAGCTTTGATGGCATCGGATTGGGAACTGGTCCACAATTCGGCAAAATCTCCCTGTCCCGTAAAAGCATTTCGTCCGTAAGCCGCACCTGAAAGCAATAAACCAAAATCTGTATAACCACCTTCCAGCAAATGTGGCGCTGCTTTTGATGTAGCTCCTGCCACAGCATCAAACAATGCAACCCATTCCGCTTTTGAAGGCACATGCCATCCGCAGGGACAAATGCCCGTGCAGCTTTCGGCGATTTGGTAAGCCATCAGTTCATCCCATTGGTAAAGGGCACCATATTTTGAGCAACTATCCGACTGGTTATCATAACAATACCTTTCCGGATTGCCATTATCCGCCTGATTTTGCCCACCACTGATCCGGTTTCCGAAATTGAGGTTTTGCTTCATCCAGCATTTTCCTCCGAGCTCAAGGCTAGCATATTTCTTTCCATCGCGCGTATCACTGAGCGAATCGCCGCAGGAAAAAGCGGGATTTTGCTGCTGTACTTCCAAATAAGCCTGAGCGGTATCGGCGCAACCCGCAGTATTTGTATAAGTATAGGTTATCAGATGTTGGCCTGTGCCTGCGGTTGCCGGATCAAAAATATTATTTGAAACAGCTGCACCCGAATAAGTTCCGCTTTCGGGAGTTCCTCCCCGCAGCCGGACAGGCTCAGCTTCAACACAAACAGGCGTATAGAACTGCAAATCCACTTCGGGCAAAGCCAAAACATCCAGTTGCACTTCCCAGCTATAGACTGTATCATAATCAGTGTAGGCCAGGCAGCGATACAAGGCTTCATCAGCCAATGATGCTGCAGAAAAATTCAAAATACTATCATTCGCACCGGAAATATCCACACCATTTTTTTGCCATTGCATCTGATAGCTTCCACCAATAACCTCAACTAACAAGGATGCACTGTCGGCAAGGCACACACGGGTATTGGAAGGTTGTTGTGAAAAATAAGGTGCGGGCATATCGGTTGCATAAACTTTAGCGCAAAGATCAATCACCCAACCGGCGCATTATCGGCACCTACCGAATACCAGCTCCCGTCTGAACCATCACCGCTGATCCAGCATTTGCCGGTTTCAATTTGCGGATCTGAATAGCCGGCAATATAGCATTCGTAAGGAATCGGGTACGTATATCCGGGTGTATTATATTCTATTTTAATATAGTAATCCTGATCTTCTTCAATTAAGATGGGAGCGGACAATTCCTGGGCATAATAGCCCGGCCAGGCACAATTAATTAGCGGCAAATCAGCCAGATGTCCGCTAAGCGTCCCGTCTCCGAAATGATCATAGATGCTCATCTGGATATTTTCTCCTGTTGCTACTGCATAAGTTCCTAACTTATCGATGCGCATTTTAACAGGCGCTGTATATTTCAGCAGTGCATAACCGGACTCCGCTCCATAGCCCGTGCTGTAATAATGTCCGGTGATGTCATATCCATAGATATTGCTGTTTTGGTCATAATCAAGCCTTTCGGGCCAAATAGCGTTATAATCCAGGACCGAGCTATCGTTGTAAGAAATATAAAAATAGCCGCTGAGCCCCCAGGAAGGGCCATAGCTATTTTTACAAATCCAAGCCCCGGTTCCGCCTGCAGTAGGTTTATCGTCGTCCCAGCCCACTATATCCACTGCATGGTTTACTCTTGGTGTTCCATTATAGAAATAAGTATAATCGCCCGTATTCAGATAGCTGCTGCTGATATACATCATGGTATAAACCGCGCCGTAATCCAAAACAGCCTGCTTGATCACATCCATATCATTGGGCAGGTAAAAAGCCTGATCGATGCAAGCCTGAGGTGTTTTCCCTATTGGACAATCGCCCGGGACTGTTGTTCCGCCCGGATATGGATCATCTGCTTCGGCAAGCGGCCCGGCATCTCGGGCAAAATAGGCTGTGGACATCCAGTGATTGCCCCAGTAGCTGCGGTCCGGCACAAAACCATGGCAATATTTCAGGTTATTTTCGGATAAATCCCAGGTTCCCAGACCCAGTTTCAGCCATCTCGATTCCACGCTTCCAATCGTAGCATAAGCCCAGCAACCGTTGTTCGATTGTGGTTTCACGGGCGTCACCAAACCATGATCGCGCAAATCGTAATAAGGATCAAAACTTTCGCGGCTGCCCTGCGCTTTGGGCTTTCCAAAAAACAAAATGGAAGGAGGAGGAACAGCGCCAAGTTCCATACCATTCATATGTTCGGATTCCAGGTCACCGGTTTTTATTTGCTGTTGATAACGCTCAAACTGCGGATCCGTTTCAGAACGGCCATAGGGCTCTTCCTGGGCAAAACTGAAACCTATAATAAACGAAGCGATAAGTAAAATTACTGCATGTTTCATTGTATCAATATTTTTTGATGATGCTGCTGAAGCTGCCCTGATTTTCCTTCGAGCCAAAGGTTCAGCAAATACAAACCGCTGCGCAATTCTCCGATGCTGCAACGTACATCATATGAGTCAGTTTCAAATATACGAATTTTTCTGCCATCGAGGCTCATAAGTTCCATTCGGTTTATTTTCTTTTCAGGTGAATGAAGCCAGAAATAATCATCAGCCGGATTGGGCGAAACCCGAACAGGGCTTAATTGCTCTCCTTCCACTGCCAGGCTATTTTCAAATGCGCGCACAAACAAACCGCCCGACAGGTTTCCAATTGCAAAAAGCAAATCACGAGCCGGATTTCCCATAAAAGCCGGGGCGGTGCGTTCCGCTTTCAGGGATGGCAATAAATTATCACTGAAAAGTTGAAAATCCGTATTGAAATCCGGCTTGATTCCGTTGTAGAAAAATAATTGTCCGGAGGCCGAACCGGCAATGAGCAATATTTCGCCACTTGCATTTCGAAAAAAGGACGGAATGCTGTGTCCATAATAGGGCGTTGTGGCCGTGACGGTCTGCACATTGCCCAATTTCTCATCCTTCAATTCAAAAACAGGTTTTGAAGCATCGCCAGTATTTTGAAAATACCGGATATAGCCATCCCGGTTGCCTACCAGCAAATCTTCCAGGCCATCCTGATTAAAATCGAACAATTGTGGCGTTGAAAATGTGCCGCAATCAAGTTGTTGAAAATCATTATTTTTCAAAACAAAATCAGGATTTTCCTGCCCAACGGTATTTTCAAAAAACAGTATTTCGCCTTCTTTGCTGCCACACAATAAATCCGCATCACCGTCATTATCAACATCCATAAAAGCAGGATATAAAGCAGTTTTATGAAAAGAAGAAATATTCCCAAAATCTTTGGCAATCAACTGATAGCCCGAAGCTGTATTTTTGTAATACTGAATGGCGGAACTATGCCGGTTATAAAGATATCCAAACTCATACCAGGCCGAATCCATAATTCCATAATTACTGACAAACATATCTTTGAGCCCATCGCCATCCCAATCGAAAAAAACCGGATAGGAACTGCTGCCGTTCTGGATCATTTCTCCAATCAGGAAATCCTTTTGAGCCAAACTAAAAACCGGATCATTGTTCTTGCCCGAATTTTCGTAAAGCCAAAAGTGGTCAGTATTTTCATTTTTGTACCAGGCTTCATCAGATGGTGCCGCCAGCAGTTCATCAATGCCATCTTTGTCCACATCGAGCATCAAAGCCGTTGGGCAACTCAGCAAATTCACAGCCTCAGCTTCGGAGGGAAATCCGGTAAATTGCTCCTGCATCAGGGCATCTTCTCCTTCCGGGACATTCATCAGGCGGATGATGCCGGGAAAATCCAAATCGCCCAGAAGCAAATCCGGCGCGCCATCCTCATTCAGGTCGCGGACGAACATAGAAGAACCACTATGGCGGTCATGTGCAGGAATTTGCGCAGCTTTTCCGCTTTTAAAGCATTCCGGATCAAACAATGTAAGCAGGTTATTCTCTTCACTTTCTGTAAATTTTCCCCAGCAATGTTCCTCTTGGACAAAAACCAGGCTATCGGCATTTCCGAAGATTTCCATGCTCATATTTCGGTGAAAATCAATATAAACGCCCAATGTCCAAAAATTCAGTATGTCCAGATCACCGTCGCCATCAATATCGAGGATAGCCGGGAAATCGGAAGGCAATGCGAACAAATTGACCTCCCCGGCATAATATTTTGAGTAGAGCAAATTGGAAGCCAGCTCAAACTCTAATTGATCTCCGGAGATGTTACGCCAAACGCGAATCCCACCAGTAGTATAGGAAAAAATGTCTTTTTTGCCGTCGCCATTATAATCTACCAATTGCATCCAATCGCGGATTTCGGGAAATGAATGCGAATAAGATTCATTAAAAATCCAGCTTCCATTTTCGAAAACAAAGCAAAGGATACGGTCGCCGGCTTTATCAAAAACCACCAGATCCGGTTCTCCATCCAGATTTACATCCATACTTTGGCAAACCGGTGTGTGTAGTCCTCCTGTCCAGGGATTTTTCATCATTTCGCCGTTTTTGTGGAGCACTTCAGGCAATGAAGCAAGTTGAAACATCTGATTTTGAGCACAAACACCCAAAAAGGCGAACACAAATATGAGGGAATGGGTAAGTTTTTTCATTGTATTAAGATAAGACCATTTAGTGCAAAGATAAGTTGCAACCATTGATTTTGCCTAATTTTCCTACTTTTGAGCATCAAAAGAAAAAATATGAGCCGGATACTGATCATTGATGATGAGCGCAGCATCAGAAGGACATTGCGCGACATACTGGAATATGAAAAATACAAAGTGGACGATGCGGAAGATGCCCTGACGGCCCTGGAGCAAATCAAGGAAAAAACTTTTGATGTGATTTTGTGCGACATCAAAATGCCGGGCATGGACGGCCTTGAGCTTCTGGATCATATTTTCCGCCATTCCGAAGCACCGGTCATTATGATCTCCGGTCATGGAACCATTGAAACTGCTGTAGAAGCGCTCAAAAAAGGTGCCTACGATTATATTGCCAAGCCATTGGATTTGAACCGCTTGCTGGTTACAATCCGCAATGCACTGGATAAATCACGTTTGCTCAATGAAACCAAAGCACTGAAGAAAAAAGTAAGCAAATCCTACGAAATGGTAGGCAATTCTGAAGCGCTTACCGAAATTAAGGATATCATTGAAAAAGTTGCGCCCACGCAGGCACGCGTTTTGATTACTGGCGAAAACGGAACCGGGAAAGAGCTTGTTGCCCGCTGGCTGCACGAAAAAAGCGAACGTTCCCACGCTCCTTTTATCGAAGTCAACTGCGCCGCTATTCCTGCCGAGCTGATCGAAAGCCAGCTTTTTGGCCATGAAAAAGGCGCATTTACTTCAGCCATCAAGCAACGAAAAGGCGATTTTGAGCTGGCACATGGTGGCACTCTTTTTCTGGATGAAATCGGAGATATGAGCCTTTCGGCGCAGGCCAAGGTTTTACGTGCATTACAGGAAAACAAGATTACACGGGTTGGCGGTGAAAAAGAGATTTCGGTTGATGTGCGGATTATTGCTGCGACCAACAAAAACATGAAAGAAGAAATCAGCAACAAGCGTTTCCGAGAGGATTTATACCACCGACTGAGCGTCATATTGATTCATGTTCCTCGACTAAACCAGCGCACAGGCGACATTCCTGCTTTGGCGTCACATTTTATGGAACAGCTATGCGCAAACATGGGGCGGGCTCCGCTGGAGTTTTCCCCGGAAGCCATCGAAGCATTACAGAAACTACCCTGGACAGGCAATATCCGTGAGCTGCGCAATGTTATTGAACGACTTGCTATTTTGAGCGGAAACCCGGTGAAGGCTGAAGATGTGCAAAAACTGGCCAGTCCGTTGGCGTAATACCATCGAACCCTTAATTTTTATAAAGCTGGGGATTATAACTTAGCTCAAATCGAAGCATCTGACCATAATCTTGATAATCAGCAGCGGGATAAGAAGGCTGCAAAGCTTTTAGTCCGTCAGAAGCTTTAATGATGCCATAAATAAACCCAAAACTCAGATATTCACGGACGTTCCAGTTGAAGGCCAGGTCTGTTTCAACACCGAGATGTTTATCCACTTTTTCACCAGAAGAAAGGTAAGGATGTTGCAGTGAAAAAATATGTCCATCAAGGGAAAGGCTTGTTTTTTTGCCTGTGAAAACTTCCAGGCCGGCGACAATATCCTGAAGCCCGGCATTATCCACATTCGCAGGAGTGCTAAAATAATTCAATTCACCAAAAAAAGTGTTTCCTTCCATGCCGAACATATTGTAATCGAAAGATTTATTCTTAAACTCACCTTCATTTGCCGACCAGTCATTTCCAGAAGTAATTTGATAACCAACACCCAGATTAAAAACACCTTTGTGTTGATAGGACAAAAAGGCGGATAAAAGATATGCGTCAAGGGAATTTCCGTCGCGGTCTTTCCCAAATTGAAAATAAGCATCGCCTTCCAGAAACCAATTACCGGTAAAATTCAGGGAGTAAAACATTCCTGCTGTAGCGCGGCCATAAAAAACATCCGGATAGCTCTGATGTGTTGTAGTGCCATTTACCTGGATTGAACGGTCATGTTTTTGCACAAAATTCAGCAGCATCATAAAGCTCAGGTTATATCGTTCATTCTTTGATTTTTTGTTAAGCCACAAATAAGTCAGGTATTTATAAAAATCGACATCATAATCCGATAGGTTTTGGAAGTAATTAGCTGTCAGGTTGTTAATACCTCCAGCCCAATTAAGTTTGAATTTATATGCCTCATTGCAATAATTGAATAAAGCAATATCAAAGGCATTGCCCCAGTTGTTCCAATCGCCATCGGCCACGATCCTGCCATTGTCGTAAGCAACATTTTGCCGTCCAATTTTGAGAAAAGTATTTTTTGAAGAAGAAAGATAAAGTTCGATCCAGGCTTCATAAATACCGGTCATTACATCTTTTGTATTCATCGACTCGCCCCATATGCGTGCATCCTGCAGGCTCACATAAAAAGAAGCAAGACTGTCTTCCGTATAAAGGAAATTTACACGGGTGCGCTGTTCAACCCATGAGCCCATTACATCGCCTTTAGCCGGTAAGTTTTGATAGCCGTAGGAAAGGTATCCGCGGGTTCGGGATTCACCATTGATGGCAAACTGGGGAAAAGCAGAGATTCCTGCAAACAGGAAAGCTGTCAGAATCATTATTTTTTTCATGGCTGGTGTTTTTTGATATACTTACAAATATATCAAAAAATACCAGTAATTTATGACAAGAATAAAATTAAGGCTCCGTTATTTTTTAAGTAAATCCAGCTCTTCCTGATACATTTTATGGATCATGCGCAATTTTGCAACTGGAAAATCCTTATTGGCATAAATGCGGATAAAATCATGGATACCGGTTTTGGCGTAGTAATATCCCGGCGCACCATCAAAGCGTTCATCAATAAAATTATTGGCCACTTTCTGGTTGAATTTACTAAAAGACTCCCAACTGAGTTCTCCATCCATAATCAGATAAAAAAGTGCCGGGTTATCCGCATTTCGGTAAATATTTTCTTCTTCCATCACCAAATCAAAATAGTTCAGAATTTTAATCTTTGTAGTATATTCCTTAACTGCCTGATCCTTAACAAAAATGACACCGGCCTTTTTATAAGCTTCGATCAACTCTTTGATATTTGAAAAATCGCTGATACGGACACGAATGAACTGCGCCGGTTTATTGAACAGCTTGAGCTGTCCGGGACTGGCATCAAAATCAAAAGCAAGCACTTTTTTGGCTTTTTGTGTGGCACGGATCACACGCATATTATGAATATCATCAAAAGGTTTGATAATAAAATAAAGATGACGGGGCACAATGCCGGATTCAAAGGCGGGAGCATTATAATATCCTGAAAAAAGGTCGCGGGCTTCAAGCACCATTTCATTATAAGTCTCTGTATGTTTGAAACTTGCAAGCTTAACTTCTTTGCTGATATAACCGAGTAGCTGGAGGTGTTTTTGTTGATTCATGTTTTAATTCATTGTTGATTTTTCACCAATAACAACAAAAACACCTTGGGATGGGTTCAAAAAAGCCCCAACATAATGCCGGGGCTTACAAAAACCTGTCAGAAGTTCGTATTTTATTTATCGCCGGATGCGAACAAAGTTGGCTTAAACGTGAGCTGCAGGAATCCCCAGAACGGGCTTTCGCTGTTTCCTGCACCGGGTTTATAGGGATGGATGCTCTCCAATGTTTCCGAAGGCATCATCATGCAAAAACCAGCTTTCATTTCAATTTCCTTACTGAATTTGTGGATGTACATCAGGTCCAGTTCCTGCCCAAAAGCCTTGTCAAATTCAGCTCCTTCGCTGTTAACAGCGGTTCCCATCATGCTAAATACATGAAAATAGGCTTTAACAACATTCTTTTTGGAGAACTTAGCCGTAACATTTGGATAAACATCAAGCAAACCGGTTCCCTGATGCCAAGTGTCGAGCAGGAAGTAGTTCATCCAGCCATTGTATTTAAATCGTGCGCCATAGAGCAGGTCAAAAGCGTTGTCTTGATCATTATCAACATCGGTATTATCATTCCCCGAAAGAGCATCGACACCTGCTCCAATTCGGAACATGCCGGCATTTACGCCCATATCAAAAGTCGCCATCCATGCTGCTTTATCGACACTTTTGGCATTTTTGCCCATTTGGTAATAAAAATTAGCTGTAATGTCGATCGTACCGCTTTTCAAACTCAGGTGCGGCCCAAAAGTACCCATCATATTAAGCACATTGGGGCTTCCGGGTTTCATCCGTCCCGATGCAATAGCCAAGAATGACATATAAGATTTTTCGTTCAGCTTTTTGCTCAGATAAATAAAATTGAGCGTTTTAAGACGGAAGCCGTCATCATAATATTCATTGGTACCGAAGCCTGCTCCGGGAACAGCCCCCAATTCAATATTCTCAAAATTATTCCATGACAGTCCCAGGTCAAAGCGCCATCCATTCTTTTTGCTCATAAAAGTAAATCCATCGTAGGTTTGTCCGTACTGATTCCAGTCGCGCCAGCTGAGGAGCCGCTGATCATCGTATTTCCATTCCTGTCGGCCAAATTTCAGGGCACAGTTTTCACCAAGTTTCCATTTTACCCATGCCTGATAAATACCTGTACTAACGGTATTGTTCCACACGCCGGTTTTTGTGGCATAATCATCACCGCCCCAGGCGCGGACATCCTGAAGGCTCAGATAAAACTGAAGGTCATCTTTGTTGAAATCAAAATTAATCCGTGCTCGCTGGCTGGCATAATAAGATATTTCATCACCTTCAACCGGAAGGAATTTATAGCCTTTATTGGCTTCTGCACGGGCACGATATTCTGCTGTAATCTTCAACTGACCATAACCCAACTGACTAATTATCACTAAAACAAGCAGCATGCTCATTCGCAAAAAGGAATAATTTTTCATAATCGTTAATATTTTGTTAATTGAACTTCTTTTTTAGCAAACAGCCAATAGGGTAAGTTGTTTAATTCGATGGAATTTGACGCAAAAAAACCACGAAATTACCGTACGGACTGATCTGCATTAAACAAAAGTGCAATTTATTGCTTTTATAATCAGGGTATTCAGGAAAGGCACCCGCTTTCGTAGCATAAATAACTGGATTTAATCAAAAAAAGCCTGAGCAGAATCATGTTTTTTTCTGATTTGTTTCGTAGTTTTGTTAGTCAATACATGTTTATATGGTCATAAGTGATTACTCAATAAATAATTGTACCGTTGATAGCCCGGCAGTTTCCTGTTTCGACACGCTCAGCGAAGAGGAAAAAGAAATTGTTCGCAAGAACCAAATCGACATCAACTACCGCAAGGGGGAAATAATTTGCAAGCAAGGTTCATTTGCCTCGCACATTATGTATCTGCGCGAAGGTTTGGCTAAAATCTATTTAGAAGGAAAGCCCAAAAACCTGATTATAAAAATCGCCCCCTCGAACCAATTGATCGGTTTGCCATCACTTTTCGACGGCAACAATACTTTTCTGTATTCATCCATGACCTATCTCGACTCAAAAGTCAGCCTGATTGATATCAATGTGTTCAAGCAGCTTCTGCGGCGAAATGCCAATTTCGCATCGGAGGTGATCAACATCCTCAATGAAAACACCGTACAGACATACAGCCGTTTTTTCTGTTTAACGCGCAAGCAATTGCACGGAAGATTGGCGGACATTATTATTTGCCTTTCGCAAAGGATTTTTAAAGCAGAAACTTTCGATCTGGCTATTTCACGCAGCGATCTGGCTGAACTTACAGGCATGTCAACCGAGAGCGTAATCCGAATAATCAAAGATTTTAAAGACGATAAAATTATTCAGGTTTCGGGCAAAAACATTAAAATCCTTGATTACGAAAAGCTCAGAAAAATCAGTGAAGTTGGCTAAAAACAAGAAGGCTGTGCATTGTTTTCTTACTTTTGCGGCATGATGTGGTTACGCAAGTCAATTCCGAATTTTATCACGATACTCAACCTGCTCTGTGGTTCGGCAGCAGTGATATTTATTTTTAAAGACCAAACAGCAATTGCAGCTTTGCTCATAATATGGGCTGCTGTTTTTGATTTTTTTGACGGCCTGGCTGCACGGGCTTTACGTGCTTATTCAGAAGTTGGCAAAGAGCTCGACAGCCTTTCGGATGTGATCAGTTTTGGGCTCGCGCCCGGAATGCTGGTCTATCATTTTTTAGAAAAATCCCTGCCCGAAGAATTCGTTTTTTTTGCATTTATCGGGCTACTGATCCCTGCTTTTTCTGCATTGCGATTGGCACGATTTAATGTATTGCAGGCACATTCCTCCGATTTTTCGGGCTTACCGGTTCCAGCAAATGCACTGTTCTTCATCAGTCTTCCATTACTTGAACTTGTTGCCAAAGAAGGATCACATATCGGCCTGGCACAATTTGTACTCAGTCCCTGGTTTATAATTGTGAGCACAATCTTCTTTTCATCGATGCTGCTCAGCCCGGTACGCCTGATGAGCCTGAAATTCAAAAACCTACATTTCAAAGAAAATGCTGAGCGCTTTATTTTTATTTTAATTGTGCTGGTTCTTTTTTCCACATTTCACCTGGTAAGCACGGTATTTATCGTTCCGGCCTATATCATCATCAGCCTGATAAGCAATATCATAAATTCGAACTAAAACCTTTCTTATTTCCGGATTTTGCTCTGTCCAAAATTGCACAGCAGGTAGTGTACGTTGACGAACACAAAGCCATTGCATTACTGAGAATCTAAGTTCTGAAAACCAGAATTCTCTTTCAAAAAATCCAACGCTCATAAAAATCAATTAAAAGGCAGGAAGAAACTCACTATCCGCAAAAAATAAACCCACTCAGAAATCTATAAAATACTGATCTTCATAACATAAAGCAAAAACGAAGAAACAATCAAGACCAAATATTAATCAAAAAATCGCCTTAGAACCAATCTATTGGCATATTTGTTGATTAAGCGCACGCGAAAATTAAATTTATGAGCAGACGGATGTGCGCTTTTATTGCAAATTGCATTATCGGCAAACGCTTTAAGCAAAACATTACTTTGAACAGCCTTAATCTCAAAAACAAATAATTTCAAGAAATAATGAAACCCCGGTAGGGGTAAACATAACTCAGTGTGTCTAACAGATATAGTCTTTGCAAGAAAACGCCAAATACTGCGTTACTCTTGCCTTGAAAACAGTCATCCCGTATGTACGGGACTCCTTGATTTTCAAGGCTGCGAAAGCCTTGTCTTTGACGTTTTCTTATCAAAGACTCAAAAAAAAAGGTGTTTTCTGGCAGGCACTATATAGGAACAAAACAGCACGAAACAAAACAATGAAAAAACTAATCTTATTCCTGACGTATTTATTCCTGGCGCAAAATATGCTTTGGGCTGATAATGAAAGTCCTGAGAAAAAAATCAGGCATACAATCAGTGGGCATATTGAAGACGCAAGCAGTGGCGAAATGCTGATCGGGGCAACAGTTTATGTTAAAGAGCTTCATACGGGCACTGTAACCAATGTGTATGGCTTTTACAGCCTCAGTGTGGAACCCGGCGAATATAATTTAGTATATTCCTATATTGGTTTTGGGAAAATCGAGAAAAATATCAAACTCGAAAAAGACAAAACCATTAATATGCGCCTGAAACCTTCGCATGAAACACTGGAAGAGGTAATCATTCAGGGCAAAGCATCCGACCGCAACATCAAAGATCCGGAAATGAGCAGCGTGGTTTTGGATTCCAAAAAAATCAATCAGATTCCTGCTTTGATGGGTGAAGTGGATATCATTAAGGCTTTTCAGTTGCTGCCCGGAGTTCAGGCAACAAGCGAAGGCTCTTCGGGTTTCAGCGTTCGCGGTGGATCTCCGGATCAGAACCTCATCATCCTCGATGAAGCGCCTGTGTACAATGCTTCGCATATGCTGGGTTTTTTCAGCGTCTTCAATAATGACGCCATCAAAGATGTAAAGCTCTATAAAGGCGATATACCAGCGCAATATGGCGGAAGGCTCTCGTCGCTGATGGACATTCACATGAAAGAAGGAAATAACAAAAACTTCCACGGCACAGGAGGCATCGGGCTCATTTCGAGCCGATTAACACTGGAAGGGCCAATAGTACGCGATAAAACATCATTTCTTCTAAGTGGCCGCCGAACTTATGCGGATTTATTTTTGCCACTGGCATCGGATGAAGACATCAAAGATAATGTGCTGCATTTCTACGATATCAACGCCAAAGTAAACCACATTATCAACGAAAACAACCGGATATTTATCAGCGGTTACCTGGGACGCGATGTGTTTGAAAACAAATTTGCCCGCCTGGCTTTTGGCAACCAAACAGCAACAATCCGCTGGAACCATCTATTTTCCAAGAAGATATTTGCTAATTTCACGGGAGTTTACACCAATTACGATTATGAAATCGGTTCTGAGATGCAACGAGCCAATTCTTTCAACTGGATATCCAATATGAAAGAATACGGCCTGAAAGCGGACTTTACGTGGTTTCTCAACCCGGACAACACATTGCGCTTTGGGGCATCCACTTCCTATCATGATTTTTATCCCGGCATGGCGGAAGGCGTTGGTGATCAATCTTTTTTCGACCGCTACGAAGTTCCCAGCACTTATGCACTGGAAAACGCTGTGTATATGAGCAATGAGCAAAATATCGGTGAACGCTTGTCGCTGCGCTACGGATTGCGCCTGAGCATTTTCCAGAATGTTGGGCCGGGCACTGTTTACAATCTGGATGAACAATATAAAGTAGTAGATTCCACGGTATATTCAAGTGGCGATTTCTATAATACTTATGCTGTGCTTCAGCCCCGTTTTGGGCTTAATTATTCATTAAACGAATTCAGCAGCCTGAAAGCCACATACAGCCGCACCGCTCAGTATGTACAACTGGCACAAAAATCCGCATCGGGCACACCGCTTGACATCTGGTTTCCTGCCAGCCCCAATGTTAAGCCTCAAATCGCCGATATTTATGCACTGGGCTATTTCAGAAATTTCCAGAACAATGTTATTGAAGCCAGCGTGGAAGCCTATTATAAAGACATGCAAAACTCCATTGATTTCCGCGATCATGCGGATCTTTTGCTAAATCAGGAAATGGAAAAAGAGCTGCGTTTTGGAAAATCCTGGTCATACGGCCTTGAGGTGCTGCTTCGCAAAAACAAAGGGAAACTCACCGGATGGATTGGATATACTTATTCGCGCACAAAACGCAAATTTGAGGACATCAACAATGGCCTGACTTACAATTCACCTTATGACAAGCCGCATGAGCTCACCATTGTTATAAATTACGAAATCAGCCCGCGCTTGAGTTTTTCTGCCAACTGGATCTATTCTACGGGCGCTCCGGTTACTTTTCCTTCGGGCAAAGCGATGTATGGAAATAAAATCATTTCCATTTACACCGAGCGCAATGCCTACCGCATGCCCGACTATCATCGGCTCGATCTGGCACTCACACTGCAGGAAAAGAAAAAAGCAGCGCGGAAATGGCACCACAGCTGGACATTCTCCCTCTATAATGCTTACGGAAGGAAAAATGCATGGGCCATCAATTTTGTTGAAGACGAAAACAATCCTGAAATTGTGTATGCGGAAAAAACCTATTTGTTTGGCATTATCCCATCAATAACCTTTAACTTTAATTTCTAAGCGATGAAAACCAAATACCTTATAATACTAGCGATTTTTGCAGCTTTTACCGCTTGCACAGAAAAAATGGACATCGACCTCAATACTACCAACGAAAGACTGGTCATTGAAGGCAACATCACTTCCGACGACACCACACAGTATATCAAACTGACGCATTCCACGAACTTTTATTATGCAGACCAGCCTCCGGCAGTGCAAAACGCCGTAGTCACTTTGAATGACGGCAGCCGGGATATTGTTTTTAATGAAGTTACTACGGGACTTTATGCCAGTCCGGGCAAAATGAAAGGCGATACATTAAAAACCTATACTTTGGATATCCGGCTGGAAAAGGACATAAACGGCAGCAGCAATTACTCAGCACAATCTGCCATGCCGAGTGTGATCCGTGAGGGATATATAGAAATAGAATATCATGATGACTGGCTCGACGGGATATGGGAAGTACAACTTTTTGCTCAGGATCCACCCACAGAAAACTTCTACCTTTTCCGTTCTATGCAAAATGGGGAGATGGTAACCGACAGCATTACGGAGTGGATCATATCCGAAGACCGCTTTTACAATGGCGGCTTTACAAATGGCGTTGGCGTTGCCTATTTCAACCGAAAAGAAGGACAGGAACTCAAAAAAGGGGATACAGTAACGGTAATAATGTCGGGGATTACGGAAGAATACTACTATTTCATCAAAGAAGTAAAAGAAGAAGCCTTTGGTCAAAACCCAATGTTTAGCGGCCCGCCCGCCAATGTAAGCAGCAATATCAATAATGGAGGCATTGGCTTTTTTGCCGCTTATTCGAATGTTTATTTTACTACTGTTTATCAGGGGGAATAGTTGATTATATATGTAATGCCACTGTCAATACAGCTGATTTCCTGCCTGGGCATGCTTATTGAAAAATCTATAATGATTGTTTTCTGGTTATAATAAGGCAGCTTATTTGCAACAAAAATGAATTACCTTTGTTAGTGGATGCAAATACCCTGACATGAAAAAACTCTTAATTTTTGCTGCAATTGCGCTTCTTTTCTCGGCTTGCCGGACGCAAAAATCTGATAAAGAAACCATTACAGTAAGCATCCTTCCCCAAAAATATTTTATCGAAGCCATTGCAGGAAACGACTTCGATATAAATGTAATGGTTCCTTCCGGAGCCAGCCCCGCAAGTTACGAGCCTTCACCGGAGCAAATGCTCAAACTGCAGTCTTCTCCTTTATATTTCCGAATCGGCCACATCGGTTTTGAAAAAGCCTGGATGAAGAATATCAGCAGCAATCATCCCGGGATGAAAATTATTGACCTTTCGGAAGGACTTGACCTGATCGAAATCCCCACCGAGAAACATGGAGATCATTACCATTATGGCGTTGACCCCCATATCTGGCTATCGCCTAAGCTCGTGAAGGAGTTCAGTCCGAGAATCCTTGCTGCCCTTTCCAAACTAAAAACGGAAAATTCAAAGCATTACCAGAACAATTACGAAAAATTCATCAGCAGAATTGACTCTCTGGACGCCCAGATAAAAGAATGGAGCGCAAAGGCGCACAACAAGAGCTTTTTGATTTTCCATCCGGTATTGACGTATTATGCAAGGGATTACGGTTACGAACAAATTCCCCTTGAAGTAGATGGAAAGGAACCCGGCCTGAAGCATATGAAAAAGATTGCAGATATGGCACAACAAAAAAATATTCATAAAATTTTGGTGCAAAAGGAATTTGATATGCGCAATGCCAATGTTACTGCCGATCAGATTGGGGGCAGGATTATCCAAATAGATCCGCTCTCCGAAAACTGGCCGGAGAATATTATTGATATCAGCAAAAAACTAACACAGGAATAATGGAAGAAAAAATTTTGTTAAGCCTGAAAAATGTGGATGCCGGTTATGAAGGCAAAACAGTGATCAAGGATGTGAATTTTGATATTCATACGAAAGATTTTATCGGGATTATCGGGCCAAACGGAGGAGGCAAAACGACGCTGCTCAAAGTAATGCTTGGCATCATTAAACCCATGAAAGGCGAAATCAGGAAAAATCCAGCTATTGGTACGCCAGGCTATCTGCCTCAATACACTAATATTGATAAGCGCTTCCCTGTTTCTCCGCTGGAAGTAGTTTTGAGCGGACTGCTGGAACCCGGACATCTGCAATGGCGCTACAGCAAAGAAGAGAAGCAAAAGGCACATCAGCTTTTAAAAAAAGCCAGTTTGGCAGAAATCGCCACAAAACCTTTAGGGAATTTATCAGGAGGGCAAATCCAGAAAACCCTGCTTTGCCGTGCTTTGATCCGCGACCCCAAACTCCTGATCCTCGATGAGCCCAACACTTATGTCGATAGCAGCTTTGAGGGAGAGCTTTATGAAATGCTGCGCGAACTCAATAATAATATGGCCATTGTGATGGTAAGCCATGATGTGGGCACAATCTCGTCATACATCAAAAGTATTGCCTGCGTAAACAAGGAATTGCACTACCATTACTCCAATCAAATCAGCCAGGAACAGCTGATGTCATATAATTGCCCAATTGACCTAATTACCCACGGAACTGTTCCACACCGCGTATTGAAAAAGCACGAATAAAATGGAAATACTTGCCCAACTGTTCAATTACCAGTTTTTCGTAAATGCCGTTATTGCCAGCATACTCAGTTCGATAATTTGTGGTATTGCAGGCACTTATATTGTTACACGGCGGATTGTTTTTATCAGCGGAGGCATTACGCATGCTTCGTTTGGCGGGATTGGACTGGCTTTTTTCCTTGGACTGAGCCCAATTCTTGGCGCTGCGGTTTTTGCAGTATTGACGGCTTTGGCCGTACAGTTTTTATCGCGAAAAGATGCTATTCGTCAGGATTCTGTAATCGGGATTTTGTGGAGCCTCGGAATGGCCATTGGTATTATTTTTATTTTTCTCAGCCCTGGTTATACACCCAACCTGATGAGCTATTTATTTGGGAGCCTCCTCACAGTCAGCAGCACAGATTTAATCCTTATGGCCGCACTTGCGGTGATTATTTCCTTTTTCTTTATCCGCTTTTTGCGCATCATACTCTTTATTTCTTTTGATGAAAGCTATGCCCGTACTTCAGGGATTCCGGTTGATCTTTTTTCTGCATTGCTGATGGTGCTGGTTTCGCTCACCATTGTGCTCAGCATCCGGACTGCTGGTATTATATTGGTTATCAGCTTACTTACAATACCGCAAACCACAGCCAACCTTTTTACCCACGATTTTAAAAAGATGATATTGTATTCTATTCTTTTCAATATTATTGGAAGTTTCAGTGGGTTGATGATTTCCTTTTGGCTTAATATTCCTTCGGGGGCCTCTATTATTTTTTCTTTGGTGCTTCTTTTCGGTATTGCCAAATTGATTGTATTTGCCGGCAGCAAAAGAAAAAATGCCTCGATTGATTTGAAATAAGCCATAAAATCGCGATATTTGGGCAAAATAGCCAACAAAAGCCCAAATCATGAAAAAGATACTTGTTCCTGTTGATTTTTCTCCATCGAGCAAAAACATTATGCGTTTTGCCATTGATACCGCAATAAAAGCCGGGGCGGACATTCAGTTTTTTCACAGTTATTACGACCAGATTGTGCTGCAGGGCATGTCGGGCACAGATACTGTAGAAAGCCTTCCAATGATGGACATGAAATTCTCTGCTGAAGTCCGTGACCGCAGTAAAAAACAAATGAAGGCTTTATGCGAAGAGCTGAAGGAAGAATTTACAAAGGATGGGAAAAAGTTGCCCGAATGGAACTGGATTGTTGAAGGCGGCGATTTTGAAACAGAAATCCGAATCGCCTGCCAGGATTACAAACCCGATTTGGTTATCATTGGCTCAGAAGGCCATGGAAAAAAAGACCCGTACAGCGGATCAGTTTCTGCGCGTTTGTTTAAGCATGCACGCGTACCGGTTTTTGCTGTAAACAATTCCATAGCACCCAATCAACTGAACAACATCCTCTTTCTCTCTGATTTCTCCCAAACCATGAATTCAAGAGTCCGGTATTTGCTGGAGTTTGCTGAATTATACAAAGCCAGGGTTCATTGCAGGCATTTGCACTTGGACACCAAAGAAATGTTTGACGATGTAAAAGCGGAATCCCTCCGTCAAGATTTCAATGACGAAGTAAATGCCGGCCTGATTGATTTTGAAATCACAGCATGTAAGGAAGCAGAAGAAGGCTTATCCGAAGTTTTCAAAGAATTCCAACCCGATGTAATTGCATTCCATGTGAAACAACACAGCTTTCTATACCATATGTTTCATAACACAATTACCCGGAAAGATATTTTCAGAACAGGAAAACCCTTATTGGTATTTGGTCCGGAATCTTTAACGGATTAAAGCAGTAATTTTCATATTTGTTCGATGGGAAGGTTTGTTTCACGTGCAATCTCTTCGAAGTTTCTTCTTACATCAAATACCTGAATGCTTTATCGAATAATGGGTTAACTATTTTCACCTTCTAATTCGTTCAATATATTATTCAGGTCAGCTATGCTCAATCCGGTTTCATTGCATATTTCCTCCTCGCTTTTGCCCATTTGTTGCAGCAATTTGGCAAGCTTTCCTTTGGTGCGCAGGCTTTCCTGTTTCGCTGTATCAGCTTCCTGCTTTACCTCTTCGATCCTTTTCTCAAAACGCGATTCCTGCTGGTCGAAAATAAAATCAATTTCCTCCTCGGCATCCAGCTGGCGGCGAAAAGAATCATCCAGTAGTGGCTTTTGCAGATACTGTGCAACATCCTGGAATCCCTTTGGAACTTCCTGAAGATCCAGAATATAATTCTGCCCCGAAATCCATGCCTGATTAAAAAACATCATAAACTGCTCTAAGCGGCTTTTGCGCTCTGACGGCAATCGACGCACCTGCAAAATATGGGAACGATGCGTTAAATGGTTAATGAAAAAACTGTCAACAGCAACAGGTTCTTTGCTTACTGAGTTGACAATCTGACGGTTGACCGTTACGGCCATATAAGGGACATCCTCAAGGTTATAACCCAAAATATAAACCGTAATAATAGGATGGATCTTTTCATAAAGCTTTTCCGGCTCTGCAACCGTGTTCATATAATTCATCCCGAGGTAATTGCGGAAGCGGCGGATATCCGTAGCAAATTTTGATTTCTGCAATTCGATCAAAACGGTTTGCTCTTTTCCTTCGGCATCCCGGATGCGCGCTTTGAAATCAAGGCGAAACAAACTCAGGCCCCTTTTATCATCAGACGCATGGGTTTCCTGCTGGCCCAAATCCAGCTCAATAATTTCTTCGTCCAGCAAAACAGACAGCACCTTGCGGGCGATACGCTCGTTTTGCATCAAATATTTGAAGGCTTTATCGTATAGTGGATTAACTATTTTCATATCAAACAGATTGATACAAAAATAACAAAAAAACAATTAGAAGTCAATACGTTTTGAAAGCAAAAACTACTTTCCGGCGAAACGGACTTCAATGGCGCCCATCCCGAAATTTGACATTGGCGCATCCAGGAATTGAATGCCATCATAATCTTTGAGCACCTCCAAAAGCGCATTTTTGAGCACACCCTGCCCCACTCCGTGGATGAAGGTTACTTTACGGAAATTATTGGTCAGAGCGCTTTCCATGCATTTGGTAAAATACCCCACCTGAAAGCCGAGCATTTGTCCTTTGTCCATGCTTCGGTAATCTTCCGCAACAGCTTCAATATGCAAATCAACCACTGCTTCGGAAGGGCTGGTTTGGTGACGTGCAATAAAGGGTTTGGGCTTTACATGTACCGCTGATCCACTTACCGATTCCTCACCACTGATCTTCAGCTTCCGGCCTTCCGGATGCATTTGCACAAAATCCCGGGCATCCCAAAGGCCGAAAAGGAACATCATATCGGGCAGTAAATTGTACTCTTTATAATTATCCTGCTTTGTAAAACGCCCTCCTTTTATCCCAAAACTCACACTCATTGGCTTAAAGAGCACATCGCCCTTTTCGGGATGCAGCATTACCTGAATCATTCCACGCGACCATTCCTCTAGCTCGCCCACAGGTATGGAATCAAGCAATAATTTGGAATGGGCCGGCACAGCATCATAATCCTTGCCCATAAACTGACCGCTCTCCACATCCTGAAGAAAAATATTTACAAGACAATCATGAGGGCTATGGTTAAAGAAGTACACATCAAAATCACCTGAAAGGAAAACCTTTTGATTTTGCGGCACAAAAGCCAGATACAAACCTTCGGGCACTGTATTGCGCCTTTTCATCAAGGAAATTTTATCAATACGCTCGGTATAAGCTTCTTCTTCCTCATAAACAGTTTCCTGTACCTTAGGCTTTTTCGGCTCACTGAGCACACCTTCAAAAAATTTCTCTTTCGACAGCTCAATGTTTTCTTGTCCGCGTTGGGAAAGAATCAGCTCATTTACCAAGGTGGGCAATGCAAAACCATCATTGGTTTCCACCTCAACCATTTTGCTGTTCAAAATCTTTTTTACCCTTCCTCCTCCGGTTTGGTTCAAAAACTGAACCCTGTCGCCTACTTTAAATTTCATATATGTCGTTCCTTTAAAATCAAATTTTCCTGCAAATTTACATCTATAAATTGGGATAGCCTTAAGTTAATCTTCAAAAGACAAACAAGTGTTTAAACTTATAAATTCACAAAAGATTTCTTATTTTTGCTAAAATGATTTTCTATGATCCGATATTTATCCCAACTACTAATTATTCTGCTGTCTTACGCAGCCATGGGACAAAACCTTAATACAGAAGGCCTTGTAACAGACAAAACCACCGGGAAACCCATTCGGGGCGCAGAATTAATGATCGAAGGCACTGAAGTGGGCTGCATCAGTAATATAAATGGTGAATTCATATTGAAAGCCGCTGTCCGGTTTCCCATAAAAATAAGCGTTAGTCATTTGGGCTACAGTAATTTCACGCTAAACTTCTCATCCAATCCGAAAGAAAAGATCCACATCGAGCTAGTACCGGCAGCAATTATGCTGGGGCAGGCAGAAATCTTAGACAGCAACAGTTTTCCGCAATCTTTCAGCCGAAGAGAAAAAATGAATGCCCGCGAAATCCAGCGCATCAGCAAAAATGATATCGGCGACATTCTTCGCTCACTCCCCAATGTTGACGGCATTAGAAAAGGAGGTCAGGGCATTGATCCCGTTATCCGTGGGTTTAAGTTCAACCAGCTGAACATACAAGCCAATAGCGGGCAAAAAGTTGAAGGTGGCTGCCCAAACCGGATGGATCCAACAGCCGCTCATTTCGATGTTGGCGACCTGGAACAAATAACCGTAATCAAAGGGCCTTTTAGCTTGAAATACGGGCCTTCCATAGGCGGAGTAGTAAATTTAATTACAAACAAAGCGCGGCCAATGCCTAAAAACAATTTCCTGCTCAATGCTTCCAAAAGCTGGCAATCCAATTGGGAAGGAAGCAAGGACCATCTGGATTTCTCTCTGGGAAATGAGCATATTTTCATGACGGCTTCAGGGAATTACCAAAAGTATGGCGACTACAAAAGCGGCGATGGTCAGTTAGTAGATGCCGCTTTGGAAAAATATAATGCGGCCGCTTCCGTTGGCGCCCAGCTGTCAAAAGGCCACATCATCAGGGTTTCCTCAGATTATTCCTATGGTCGGAATATCGATTTTGCCAGCCTGCCCATGGATGAACGCACAGACAATACCAAAATGTACGCACTGGATTATGAAGGCCAGGGTTTTGGCAATTATTTCGGAGCCAGCAAATTAAAGATATATTATTCTGATGTAGAACACATTATGGACAATAAAAACCGCCCCTTCAGCGATACCGTTGTTGCTGTATCAAGCATTGACGCCATCAATAAAGGAGGACGTTTTGAGCAAACTGTCCGCTTGTTCGCCCAAAAATTTATCCTCGGTGCTGATTTGGAAATCATTGATAAAGATGGCGAACGGACAAAAACCAAAATCCTTGATCCCGGCCTTCCCACTAAACACGAAATGCTTTGGGGCAATGCAAAAACACAAAATGCGGGAATATTTGCCGGATGGGAAAATCAATTTGGTGCTATCAGCCTGCGCAGCATGTTGCGTATTGATTTTAACAGTGCAGACAGCGACCCCATGCAAGTGAAAAATATGAACGGAGGGATTATTTGGGAAAATGCCAACACCTCATCAGACTTTACCAATCTGAATTTTTCGGTCGGGATGCGCTATCAGCTGAGCGAATATTTTAACACAGAGCTGAGCTTTGGCCGGGGCGTCCGGAGTCCGGATATGACTGAGCGTTTCATCACGCTTTTGCCTGTTGGCTATGATAATTATGATTATCTCGGAAACCCCGAACTCAAACCGGAGTACAATTACGAAACCGACCTCAGTTTCAACTACAACCATCCCCAAACAGGACAAATCAACATCAGCGCATTTTACAGTTACGTGGGCAATTATATCAGTGGTATCATCCTGCCCCCAACGCAAATGAAACCACAGACCAAAGGCGTGTTGGGCGTAAAACAATTCTACAATGCCGATCATGTTTATCTCACCGGATTTGAAGCACGTTATGCCACGCCGCTTAGCTTTAAACCCGGAATACTCTTTACCCTTGGACACACAACAGGCATCAACCCAAAAGCACACAGCTGGGTAAAAAACGATGACGGAACCTATGAAGAGAAAGATATTATTAACGACCCACTGCCCGAAATACCGCCCCTGAAAATAAAACTCGACATCAGCTGGCCCATCCTGAACAACACATTGAAGCCTGTTTTCAGCATCCGGATGGCCGCAGAACAAACACGCGTCTCAAAAGCGTATGAAGAAAGTCCTTCGGAAGGCTATATCGTAACAGATTTCCGGGTCAGCTATACTTATAATGAGTATTTTAGCTTAAATGCCGGCATCAAAAACATCTTGGACAAAAACTATTATGAACACCTCAACCGAAAACTTATCGATGCCTCCGGCCCCTTGTACGAGCCGGGACGAATGCTTTTTATTAACCTTAATTTCAGCATATAAATGAAAAAAATTATCATAATTAGCATTGGATTACTGATCATATTTCTTAGCTCATGCGATGACAATGCGCAGCATAATATTATTCAATACCGAGCCGACGGAGCCTCCGGTCAATACGAACTCAGCTGGCTGGATGCTGCCGGAGAAAAGAAAAGCGCAGTAATTGATCCAACAAGCGCCAAAGAAATCTGGTCTGTTACTTTTGAAGCCGAAGAAGGACAAATTTATTTTTTAAGCGGACGGTACTACAATCCCGAAAACAAGCTGAATATCAGTGTGCTACTGAACGGGAAAAATCTTAAAACCGCCACTTCGGTTTACGACACAACACGATACATAATTGTTTCAGGAAATGTACCATATGAAAATTAAACATATCATATTTATATTACTCACCCCTTTTGTGTTTTTTTCCTGCTCAGAGGATGATGACGAAAAGCCCACCACAGAAAATACAGGCAAAATCGCGCTGCAATTCATTCATCAGGTAAATGGCAGGCCGCTTATCGCGGATAGTATGATGTACACCAATGCCGCCGGAAACCACTACCTGATTACGGAAGTGCAGTACTTCATCTCCGATTTGAAACTGCACCGAAACAATGCCGAAGATATTTTGATTGATGACTGGCAGGACATCTGGTATGTGGACAACGATATACCTTCCACGCAGATTTGGAATATTTCTGATAAAATTCCGGTTGGAAACTATGATTCCATCAGTTTTACCTTTGGGATATCCGAAGAAAAAAACCAAAGCCTGATGTTTATCAATCCTCCGGAGCGCGATATGTTCTGGCCCGAATTTCTGGGCGGCGGCTACCACTACCTAAAGCTCAACGGAAAATGGCAAAACGACGGGATGGACAAAAACCGGCCTTTTGAATTTCATCTCGGCATTGGCCAGATTTACAAAAATGATTCGGCCTATGTGCCCGATATCATCGGCTTTGTGCAAAACCATTTCCGCGTAAAGCTGCCAATAAACGACTTGGAAATAGAAACGGATAAAAGCCTGCAACTCAAGCTGATCATGGAAATACAGAATTGGTTTCAAAACCCGTTTATTTATAATCATGCTGATTATGCACAAAACACCATGCAATCGCAGGAAGCCATGCACAAAGGCTGCATGAATGGCAAGGAAAATGTTTTTCGCATTGAAAAAAGGCAGGAGGAATGAAGAAATTCATTGAAATATCATTTGTTTTTTTCGTAGCGCTCAGTTTTACGGCCTGTTCTTCCGGTGATGACGAACCCTTACCGCAAGCCGAATATAAGCCCACACCCTACCAGATCGAAATTCCCTATGGTTTTCCCGACCAACTGAACATCCCGGAAGACAATCCGCTGACTTATGAAGGTATAGAACTCGGGCGTTACCTTTTCTATGACGGCAGATTGTCAGGCCGCAACCATCCTGATTCGCTCATGAGCTGCGGAACATGCCATTTGCAAAAAAACAGTTTTGAATGCGGCATTGACCATCCTCGGTTTCATGGACATCCGTATGGCCTGAGCGGTCAAAAAACACCACATGTAATGTTGCCTTTGGTGAATCTGGTATGGAACCAAAGCGGATATGGCTGGAACGGGATCGTCAGTGAAAGCGGTCCGAACCCCGAAATGAAAAACCTGGAAGATTTTGTTTGGATGTCGGTTATGGCACCGCATGAAATTGCGGGCGACACCAACAGGACAGTTGGTCAAATCTCATCAATTCCAGGCTATGCAGAACTTTTCCGAAAAGCTTTTGGCGATAAAAACATTACAATGGACCGCATTAGTAAGGCTATTGCGCAATTTGTCCGCACATTGGTTTCCTCCAACAGCAAATTTGATCGTTACCTCAGAGGCGAAGAAATGCTCACTGCATCCGAATTAAACGGATTTATCCTTTTTACTACCGAGGAAGGTGCCGATTGTTTTCATTGCCACGGCGGATACGGCAATCCTCTTTTTACAACCAACCTGTTCTACAATAACGGGAAAGACAGTCTCTTCACAGGAGCTTTTGCCGATCCACGCGACCGTTATCACATCACCGGAGACCCAATGGATTTGGGAGCATATAAAGCCACAACGCTACGGAATATCCGTTTCCAGGCACCATATATGCACGATGGACGTTTCAAAACCCTTGATGACGTTATTAACTTTTATAATGAAGGACTGCTGTGGTCTCCCTACATCAACCCTTTGATGCACCATATTGCCGATGGGGGAACGCGTCTCAACAAACAGGAAATCAACGATTTAAAAAACTTCCTGATCAGTCTGGAAGACACTGCTTTCCTGAATAAGCCCGCTTTTAGCAAGCCCAAATCCTTTCCCGACGAATAAAATTAATACGTTCAAAATAAATTTTTTGTTTATATTTACAGTCTATATATTTTATGATACTTTTCAATAGACTGTTTATGCGCTACACCAAAGAAATAAGTTCCATTGTTTTTCTGGCAGTTTCTGTTCTTATTTCGCATGCACAGCATTTACCAGGCAACAAATACGACGAAGGTTTTCTCCTAAACCCTGCCTATTGCGGACTCACAGGAGAATGCAGTTTGCGCGCAGGATTCTATTACAGCAATCAATGGGAAGGAAATTTTGTCAGCAACAGTTTTCAGGCGGACATACGTTTGCGCCCAACAAATTCAAAAGGCTCTTCATTTGGAATTGGGCTTAGTGCAGGAAACCAAAAAAGCCCGAATGACCTGATAAACAAAAATATTGCCGGCATTAGCTTTGCCTATCACAAGCAAATAAACCAGCTGTTGGTACATCTTGGAACATCTGTCCTTTGGCAACAAAAAAAACTGAATACCAACGACTTTCAATTTGCTTCACAATGGAGCCGGGGAAATTTTGACCCTTCTGTCCCATCAGGAGAAACAGGCATTTCTGAAACAGCAAGTTCTGTTGCACTCAATACAGGCGCTATTGCAGAGCTGATCATTCCTGATTTTCCGATCAAAAATCTACGTGCAGGCATTTCCGGGCATTATCTAAACCAACCGTATGAGAGCTTTACGGAATCATCCTACCATTACACCATTGCCACACTCCTGCACTTTGATTGCGAAATTTATATCGCGCCGGTTTTAAGCCTGATCCCATACTATACGTCTTATTCAGGCCAAACCGAAAGTTTAGTAATATACGGAGGCGGGCTACATTTAGACATCATCAAAAAACACAATCATTTTCGCTTAATTGCCGGGGCAGGCATACAAAGCAAACCCTATAAAGCCATTCGCATGAATACCGGGATCGGCTTTCAGAATTTTAATGTCAATGCCTGGTACAGCCTTTATAGCGAAGGGGTTATACCCGATTATATGAATTATGGAATTGCCGGGTTTTCTGTAACTTACAACGGTTTATGTTTCGTCGGCAAAAACAAAAAATCATGCCTGATGCCCGATGCTGAATATTATAAAAGGAATCGCAAATGGAAAAGATAAAAGCACTCATCATACTATTTTTTGTTTTGCCTCATGCGATTTGCGCCCAGGAGGCAGTAATTGACACATTAAATATCAACGATTTTGAAGCGCGCGGAGGAAGTGAAGCTGAATGGATGTTGCATGGCGACACAACCGTCAGTCAGGAATGGGAAAACCACCCTCCCTCCTTTTATGTATATCCTTTCGATCAAATTGACGCCGAATTCAGTTGCAGGATCCGAATCGATTCTGAACGCGATTTTGATTATGTCGGCTTGGTATTTGGATACCAAAGTCCAGAAAGCATTAATGATTCACTATACAGAACCTACCTTTTTAACTGGAAAGGCAAAACAGGCTATTTTCATGGATATTATGGCTATCAGGGATATGCCATCAGCCAAATCAAGGCCCAACTTTCTGAAGAAAAATGCTGGCGCTATTTCTATGGAAATACGGCAGCAGAAGACACATTAAAAATCCTGCACACAAAATATTTTTCCAGTGCGCGCTGGCGACCTCATCGCGATTACATTTTAAAGATCAGGTACCTCAAAGACAGCCTCGCAATATTTATCGGTGAAAAAGAAGTATTCAGTACTGCCGGCTGTTTTGATGCAGGCCTCTTTGGTTTTTACACTTTTTCGCAGCCCCATGCACAATTCAGTTACCCCAACATAAAACATGAAGCAATCATCAGAACAAACCAAACCACATCATGTGTTGGTGATGAAATAGTTTATTCCGTAAATCCTATGGGGTGCACGGTCGAAAATCCTTTTTTCACAAAATATACATGGATCATCAACAAAAAAGACACGCTTTACGGAGAGGGGGGCTCACTGATACCGGAAGAAGCCGGTTCCTTGAACATCAAACTAATTGCCCAAAGCATAAATAACAGGATATACGAAGACTCAACCGTAATAAATATCCTTAAAAAACCCATTGTTAATCTGGGCAGAGATACTGCTTTCACCGAGGGCGACAGTATGATTTTAAAAGCTCCTACAGGCAATTTTACCTATTTATGGTCCAATGGCAGCACCGACAGTTCTGTCACTGTATTTCATCCGGGATATTATTGGGTATCTGTTGATAATGGCGGTTGCATCATTTCGGACACCATCCATATTTTCATGGATAAGATTTGCAACGATACGCTTCTTTCGTATAATTTTATGCCTGCCGGCAGTGCCGATGACCAATGGAAGCTGACAGGAAACTTCAAAATTGAGCAAACAACGGCCTCCGCTTACCCTGCTTTCTTTCTTTATCCCGAAAAAATGATCGATGCCGATTACATCTGCACACTTGCGGCAATGAACCCGGACAGCATGAATTTTATGGGATTGGTCTTTGGGTTGCAGGCACCCCTGGCCACCTCAGATTCAACTTTTGATTTTTACCTCTTTGACTGGAAAGGCAATACCAGCAGCTTAAATTCTTACACCGGAAAAGGAGGCTATACGCTCAGCAGGGTCAAAGGCAAATTCAGCCATGAAGAAATCCGGAAATATTTCTTTGGCCACAACGAATGTCCGGGGAAATTTAACATCCTGAAAAGCAAGCATGATCCCGAAGCATTCTGGCAGAAAAACCAAAAATACAAAATCCGAATCCGCTATCATCATAATATAATACAGTTCTTCATTGATGATAACATAATATTCGAAGAAAAGGGATGCTATCAACCGGCTTATTTTGGGCTCTACAGCTTTTATCAGGACAAAATACTATTCGAAAACCCCATCGCTGAAAACAATATCAGCATTTACCTGAACAACACAAAAATTTGTTTGGGCGACACGCTTAGCTTTTCAACACAGGATCCTAATTGCCCGGTTACTAATCCGTGGATCACTGATTATGAATGGTTTATGGATGAACAAACGGATACGGTTTTCGGATCTTCCGGCAAAATTCAGATCAATGAGGTGGGCAACCATAGCATCAAACTCCAGATAAAAACGAAAAACCTATGCCAAATTTTGAGCAACAGAAGCTTTCAGGGCATCAAGATTCCGGACATTGATCTTGGCCCTGACACAAGCATCTACGCTACCGACACCCTAATCCTTTATGCCGGCCCGAAAAACTACAACTACACCTGGTCAAACGGAAGCAAAAAAAGGGAGCTGGAAATCATTGATAAAGGAGGAGCCTACTGGTTGCGCGCCAACAATTACGGCTGCACCAGCTATGATACCATTCAGGTGAGTATTATCAATGTAGGCAATTTCGGGCTGCCTAATGCTTTCACACCAAATAATGACGGCATTAACGACGAACTGGCTTTGCTGGGCAAACTGCAACATCTGGCTTCATTCAGCTTACAGGTGTTTGATCAAAGTGGCACAATATTATACGCTTCTACGGATCCTTACGATAGCTGGGATGGAAAATACGATGGAAAAACAGTAGAATCCGGCGTGTATTTCTTTCAACTTCAATATCTCACCAAAGACCTGCAAAGCTTTAGCCGCAAGGGAAAGCTCAGGGTACTGCCATAAAAAAAAGCACCCACCAGGAGTGCTTTTATAAAATTTGATGTTCTTTTTAAAACTGAGGTTTCATTCCCAGGTTATACATAATAAACCCCCAAACATCGGCAGATTCATCAATAATTTTTGCTGTGGGTTTACCGGCGCCATGACCTGCTTTGGTTTCGATGCGGATCAAAACCGGATTGGGGCCTGCATTGGCTTCCTGAAGGCGGGCAGCAAACTTAAAGGAATGTGCCGGCACCACTCGGTCATCATGATCGGCAGTAGTAATCAATGTTGCCGGATAAGACACGCCATCTTTAATGTTGTGCAATGGCGAATATCCGTGCAGATATTCAAACATCTCCTTGCTGTCGTCACTACGGCCATAATCACCGGCCCAGGCCCAGCCAATCGTAAAATTATGATAGCGGAGCATATCCATTACACCCACTGCTGGAACAGCAACCTTAAATAAATCAGGACGTTGCGTCATAACCGCACCAACAAGCAAACCACCGTTGGAACCACCGTTCATGGCCAATTTCTCAGAATTGGTATATCCATTATCAATCATATATTCTGCTGCGGCAATAAAATCATCAAACACATTTTGCTTTTGCAATTTCGTTCCGGCCTCATGCCATTTTTCTCCGTATTCGCCGCCACCGCGCAGGTTCACCATCACATAAACGCCACCATTTTCAAGGAAAGGCAAGCGTGTAATGCTGAAACCCGGCGTCAGGGAAATATTAAAACCACCGTACCCATAAAGCAAACAAGGATTGTTCCCGTCCATTTTCAATCCCTTTTTATGGACAATAAACATAGGAACCTCTGTACCATCTTTGCTTTTGAAGAAAACCTGATGGGTTTCAAAGGCTTCTGCATCAAAATCCACTTCCGGAAGACGAAAAACCTTTGATTTGTTTGCTGCTACATCATATTCAAAAATGGCCGTGGGATATGTAAAAGAAGTAAAAGCATAAAACGCCGTATTTTTGTCTTTCTCGCCGCTAAACCCACCAACGGTGCCAATACCGGGGAATTGCACTTCATCAAGTTTATTTCCCTCTGTATCATAAACATATGCTTTTGAGTAAGCATCTTCCGTATATTTTGCAATCAGTTTTCCACCAATAAAGAAAACACCCTGCAAAACTTTATCTTCCTCAGGAATAATAACCTGCCAGTTTTCAGCTTCCGGTTTGCCCATATCTACTTTCACAAGTTTTTTCATCGGGGCGCCGGCATTGGTGATCAGGTAAATATTATCACCATCATTATCCACAACAGCATATTCTTTCTCAAAACCTTCGGCAAGCTGCACAAATGCTGCATCTTTTTGCTCAAGATCCTTGACATACAATTCATTTCCATGCGATGACTCCATCTCACCGATAATCAGGAAACGTTCATCCTCGGTAACCTGAGCATAAAAATTCCTTTGCGGATGTTCCGGGTCATCATAAACCAGCACATCCTGATCTTGTGTATCGCCAAGCTTATGGTAATAAACTTTATGGAATTCATTTTTATTTGAGAGTTCTTTCCCTTCGGCGGGGGCATCATAACGGCTGTAATAAAACCCATCTTTATACCAGGACATACCGGAAAATTTCACCCATTCAATTTTGTCTTTCAATAAGGTTTTATCTTCAATATCAAGCACATATATTTCATTCCAGTCGGAACCTCCCCGTGCGATGCTGTAAGCGAGGTATTTTGCATCAGCAGAGATGGAAAGGCTGGCCAGGGCCACTGTTCCGTCTTCACTTAATTTATTGGGATCGAGCAAAACAGCAGGTGTTCCATCCAAACCTTTTTGGATATAGAGCACACTTTGATTTTGCATTCCGTCATTTTTGAAGAAGAAATAATATTCCTTTTTACTGAAAGGCGCACCATATTTTGGGTAATCCCAGATTTTTTCCAAGCGTTGGCGCAAGGCCGGACGGAAAGTGATTTCATCAAAATAAGCGAAAGTAACTTCATTTTCAGCTTTCACCCATGCTTCCGTTTCGGCTGATGTGTCATTTTCAAGCCACCGGTAAGGATCCTGAACTTCAATGCCGAAATATTCATCGGCCTGATCCATTTTTCGGGTTTCGGGATAATCCATTTTTTGCATACACGAACTTGCAATTAAAATTAATAACAAAAATAGCCAGCTAATCCTTTTCATAATTTTGGTTTTGGTAAGTAATAATCGCGTAAAATTACTAAAAGCCTGAAACCCGAAACACAAGATTTAAAAATTAATCAAATTCGCCCGATACAACTGAGCATAGCCCATAGATGTCCATCTTTTGTAAGATGGGGCTTTCTCAGACAACTTAATTATTTTTTAATGTTCATATTATATGGATAAAATGAACGCTTGAAGCCGCGTAATTTACAGGATCTTTCTATTTTTGGAAATTATATGCTTACGGGCAGAAAGCAATTGTAGAAGCAATGGCACAATTCAACACAATTAACTCGGAATCAAATAGTTATTTCGGTTCCGTTTTTATGGCCGTTTTTTTTGTCAGGAATCAAACTGTTGATGCCGGATTTGCATGCCCATACATTACCCCTTATTTGAAAAATAAAAATAAAAATAAATGAAGCAGTCAGGAAAAAATCTTCCGGTACTAATCACCTCCGTTTTTTATATTCTTTTTAGCCTGATGCAGGTAAACGCACAGGATTTATGGTTGCCCGCTTCTGACTTTGGAGCGCCTTCTCCACGAAAAGGTGCAGCTACTTTCAAAATCAATAACAACATTTATGTTTTTGGAGGAAGGGATGCTACCAACGCAATCATTTCCGATTTATGGAAATACAACAGCACAACGGACAGCTGGTCACTCGAAAATGCAGCTTGCCCCGTTACCGACGGACGTGCTTATGCCGCTGCTTTTGCTATTGGCACCAAAGCTTATATTGTTGGCGGCCTCAATAATGCCGGAATTAAAAACCGCGATGTTTGGGAGTTTAATTCCGTTAACGGAAACTGGAACCTTATGACGGATTCCATGCCTGGCACTGGACGACAGTCGCTGTCGGCTTTTGTTATCGGTCAAAAAGCCTATGTTGGCCTTGGCTTTGACGGAACCAATTACTATAACGATTTTTACGAATTTGATGCTACCAGTGGAAGTTGGACGCAAATTACCGATTTTCCTGGTACCGCAAGAGCTTATTGCGTGGCATTCTCATTAGGAACAATGGGATATGCCGGCATTGGCTGGAGCGGTTCTTTTGAGGGCGATTTTTATTCCTATAATCCTGCAACGGACAACTGGTCACAAATAGCAAATTATGGTGGCACTCCCCGTTTAGGGGCTTCTGCCTTTGTGGTAAACGGCAAAGCTTATGTAGGCATGGGCGATGACGGCTCCGGCCTGCTCGCCGATTTCTGGTGGTATGAGCCCGTAGCAGATGCCTGGTCATCAACCGCTTCCATACAAGCCGTCGGTAGAAGGGAAGGCATTGCCTTTTCTTTGGGCGATATTGGATACGCCGGAACAGGATCCGATAACGGAACAACTGTTTATGCCGAGATGTGGAAATGGATGCACAATTACTGCGATCTCGAAATTGATGCAACGGTGAACCAAATCAGTTGCAATGCCGATGATAATGGCGAAATCCAACTAAATGTTTCCGGTGGGGCAACACCTTATACCTTCAATTGGAACAACGGATCAACAGCAGAAGATATTTCTAATCTGGCTCCGGGATATTATGGCGTAACCATCACAGACAATGAAGGCTGCATCACTACAAGAAAATTCAGGTTAAACGAACCGACTGAAATCGGGTTTGGAAAAGATTCTACTGTATGGCAATACGCTTATAACGATGGCGGCAACAGTGCCGATATGGCAGAAAAAATGGTAACCGACCGCGACGGGAACCTATACATAACCGGATATTATTCAAGCACTGCCACATTCGGAGCCACCAGCCTTACCAGCTTTGGCGGCACCGATATTTATATCGCAAAATACAACAACATCGGCAACCTCAGCTGGGTCGTATCCGCAGGAGGAACACTCAACGATAGAGGCTCGGATATCAGCATCGACTCGCTCGGAAATGTTTATGTTATCGGTACTTTCAGGGAAATGGCCTTTTTCGATGGCAATCAGGTTAATTCCTCAGGATCAGGATCCGGCAGCCAGGACAAAGAGATTTTTATTGCGAAATATGCCCCCGACGGAACCTTCCTTTGGGTCAGGACAGCCGGTGGTTTTTTCGATGATCAGGGATTTGGCATTTTCACAGAGCCCAATGGCGATTCATACATCACCGGATCATTCCAGGGAAATGCTGATTTCCAAAGCATCGACCTGCTCAGTAATGGCGGTGATGATATTTTTGCAGCCAAAATCAACACCAATGGCGTGTTTGAATGGGCAGAAAAATCAGGCGGGACCTCCGAAGATTTCGGTTATGAAATCAGCCGCAGCTCCTACGGAAACATCATCCTCAGCGGTACATTCCAAAGCACGGCCACATTCGGAGCAGAAAGCATTACAAGCCAGGGCGATGATGATATTTTCATCCTTTCCTACGATCAGTATGGCAGCCAGCTTTGGGTGGAGCAAATCGGCGGGCCACAAAATGAAATGGTTTATGATATACAATCCGCCGAGGATGGCTATTTCTATATGACCGGATCTTTTAAAGCCACAGCAACTTTTGGGGTCACTACCCTCACAAGTGCCGGTTTAAACGATATTTTTATTTCCCGTTACGATACCGATGGCAACCACCAATGGTCGAAACGCAGCGGCGGAAGCCAGGAAGATTACGGAAGGGGCTTAAGCCTTGACCATCGCAACAATATCTATTTTACGGGAGCCTTCTCAGGAAATGCCGTCATCGACACAATGAACCTCAGCGCACAGGGCGGCCTCGACATCATTACTGCTGCCTACAATGCTTCCGGAGATTTTTTCCGGGGCGTGCATTCCCCGGCCACGGGCAATGTTATGGGAACCACTATGGTTCATGATACCGCCGGTAATTTTATCATTGCCGGATACATGGAAAGCAATATTACTTTCGGCGATCACAGCCTCACAAACCTCGGCAATAAAGACATTTTTTACGCACAGGCCAATCTGGTATTTTTCCCGGAAGAGCCTGTGGTTGTGCAGCCCTCCTGCGCCGGTGCAGGTGATGGAAGCATTGAAATTGAAGTAGGCGGCGGCACGCCTCCTTATAGTTTTGCATGGAGCCACGGCGCAGTTACTCAAAACGTTTATAATCTGGACGAAGGCAGTTATATGGTTACGATTACCGATGCGCTGAACTGCACCAAAGACACTACGATTGTTTTGGAAAATGAATTCGACGCACCGGTACCTCCAAACTCTGCCTCGGTTGACCGCAGTGGTTTTTGCTGGGACGATCCCGGCAACATCACCTTAAGCGCAGAAGGCGGTAGCGGAACAACACTTACCTGGCTCAAAGATGCATGTACGGAAGCCGATGGAGGCACTATTGTTGGAACAGGTTCACCACTTACCATTCCTTCGCCCGAATCAACCACTACATACTTTGCACGCTGGGAAACGGTTTGCGATACATCAGCTTGCGTGGAAGTAGAGGTAATCTCGCTCGGGCAACCTACTGCCCCCGAAGATATTGAAGCCAATCCTGATGAGTTCTGCCAGTTAAGCGTGAATTTTATTACGCTTTCTGCAGATGATACGGGCCATACCGGCGAATTGCTTGCCTGGTACGACAACCGCGATTGCATTGGCGACCCGCTGCAAACAGGAACCCCGGTTGATGTTGCTGCACCAACTGTATCAACATGGTATTATGTGCGCTGGGAAACTGACGGATGTGGCAACAGCGCAGTAGATTCCGTGCAAGTATTGGTTCTGGAATCTGCCATTAAAGTTGATACTGCATATGCCGACACTTCCGAAATCTGCCTGGGTTATCCTAACCTAATCAGCCTTTTCGCTGAGGGTGGTTATGGCACAAGCCTGATCTGGGCAAAAGATTCTTGTAACGGAACGCAAATCGGATCCGGTTCCCCTTTACTTATCGATCCTCCAACAGACACCACCACCTATTACGTTTACAGAGATAATTTCTGTGGCCCTTCTGAATGCGATAGCATCACCATCAATGTTCTGCAAAGCCCACAATCACCTTCTGGTGTTACAGCCGATTATGAAGATTTCTGTATTGGCGAAATTGATTCCATTACCCTTACTGCTCTGGACGCTTACGGCGGAGATGTGGTTTGGTATAAAGGATATTGTGGCCAGGACTCAGTAGCATCCGGTGAAACAGCCAAAGTAATTGCCCCTACAGCAGTGACAACCTATTACGCAAGGGTTGAAAACTTCTGCGGCGCATCCCCATATCCTTGCCCCTATGTTATTGTAACACCCCATCAAGCTCCGTTGGCAAACTTCACAGGATTGCCCCAAAACCTCTGCCTCGTTGATGAAGACACCCAACTTACAGGTATTCCGGCAGGCGCAGATGGAGTTTTCACCACAACAGCTCCGGCAGGTCTCACAGATAATGGAGATGGTACGGCCAGTTTTAACCCCTTTGACGCCGGAATTGGCATTTGGGACATTACTTATACTTACACAAATGCCGACGGCTGTATCGATGATTCTACGCGAACAGTTACAGTAAACCCGCTTCCGGTTGTTAATTTCACCGGACTTACCTTAGAAGGCTATTGCGCGAATTACGAAAACCAGCCCATACAGCTCAACGGCACACCCACCGATGCCAACGGGACCTTCACCGGCGAGGGCATTACAGACAATGGAAACGGAACAGCCTCCTTTATGCCGCAAAATGTAACTCCCGGCGGCCCGTATAATATTCAATACACCTATACAGATAATCTTGGATGTACGGATTCCATTATCAAAACTGTTTTGGTTTACGGACTTACTCCTACCCTTGATTTCACTGTAACCGAAGAAGGTTATTGCGAAAACGCAGATCCCATTGAGTTAATCGGGAACCAATCCGGTAACCCCTCCAATGCAGGCTACTTTTTGGGCAATGGAATTCAACCCACAGAACCCGGAAAAGCCTTCTTTGTACCTCCATTGGCCGGCCCCGGCACACATGATATCTCCTACATCTACACCAATGCCAACGGATGTACCTACGACACTACCCGGCAAATAGAAGTTTACGCACTGCCCAATGCCTATTTTACCGGCCTGTTGGAAAACTATTGCTTTGACGCCAACCCCACGCAACTTATTGGATATCCCACAAACACCGAGGGTGTTTTCACCTTCGACGGCCCAGAAGCCGGAATTCAGGATAACGGAAACGGAACAGCCGTATTTTATCCCGATTCTGCCACCGCAGGGACATGGAACGTAACCTATTCTTACTTAGACACAATCACAGGATGTTCCAATGACTCTACACTTTCTGTTACTGTTTACGAACGTGTTGTAGTTAGCATCGATGGTTTGGCAGATCATTATTGTGTAGATGCCGAAAACGACACATTATTTGGCAGCATGGCACCACAGGGAACATTCGGCCCTGCAGGTGCGGCATACCTTCAAGACCTAAGCGACGGAAGGGTCATTTTCAAACCTTCCATAGCCGGCGTTGGCAGCCACCCAATAATCTACACATGGGAAGACGGCATGGGCTGTACCGGAGATACGACCATCACAGCGGTTGTAGTGCCGCTCCCAACAGCAACAGTTACTTCCCTGGATTCAAACTACTGCTTCAATGCTATTCCTGATACCATTTACGGAAACCATCAGCCTGATGGGTTTTTTACCATAACACCTGGCGCAGGTTTAACAGACCTTGGTGATGGAACAGCTCTTTTCACTCCTTCTCTGGCCGAACTGGGATATAACTTTATCACTTATTCCTATACTGATCCAAACGGATGTACGAAAGACAGCACATTCCGCGTGAATGTTTGGGAATTGCCTGTATTAACAATTTCCGGTTTCGACACAACACATTATTGCTATGACACCGACACCATGACGATCAGCGGAACACCTTTCACTGATTTTTCGGTAGGATTTGCAGGCAATGGTTTTTCAGATAATGACCCGGCTACTGGCACGGCACGCTGGACCGCAGCTACAGCCTACGATCTGGCCGGAATGGGACCGCACAGCCTCAGCTATTCCACAACGGACGCAAACGGATGTACTGTGGATACAAGCTGGCAGATTTTTGTGAATGCACTGCCAATTGTAGGTTTCAGCGGGTTGCCCGATTCGCTTTGCGTTAATGCCGATCCAATTACCCTCACAGCTAATACGCCCAATAATCTGGGAACATTCAGCGGAAACGGCATTCAGGACCTGCTCAATGGAACAGCTCTTTTCGATCCGGGAAGCCCTGATGTTACACCAGGCACATTTGTCCAAATCACTTTTGCTTTTACAGATTACAATAATTGCTATAACGACACTACTGATTCCGTTTATGTAATTCCTCTGCCCGTGAAACCGGATGCCGTTCTTAGCGACACCAGCGATTATTGTGCAGGTATTGTCACAGACCTTACCCTGAGCGTTGACGGCGGCTGGGGCGATTCCATCCAATGGTTTATGAAATCATGCGGGGATTCGCTGATCGGAACAACTGCAGATACATTCCTCACAATTACAGCTCCAACAGATACTACATGGTATTGGGCACGCTGGAAGAATGAATGTGCCGTTTCGGATTGCGACTCAGTTCAGGTTCTTGTGAAACTGCAACCAATAGCACTCGATTCGGTTACAGTTGATTTCAATGATATCTGTGCAGCGACCACAGACTCCATCACACTGACTGCTTATGGCGGATTAGGTGATGAACTTAGATGGTATGCAGACTCCTGTGGCGGGGATGTAATTGGTATAGGAACGCCTTTGAAGCTCGAAACACCTCCCGATACTATTACTTTCTACGCACGTTATGAAAGTACCTGCGATACAACAAATTGCAAAAGCATTACGGTGAACATATCACCGCAACCCATCATCCCGGATTATCTTGCCGTTGATGTCAATAATTTCTGTTCTACCGAATACGACTCCATCAGCCTAATGGCATTTGGAGGCTATGGTGAATATCTGGAATGGCACACACCATCTTGTGGCGACACCCTGGTTGCCATCGGTGATTCTGTACGCATCCCCGCGCCACTCGATACTACGGTTTATTTTGCCCGCTGGATAAACGGCTGCGATACAACAGACTGCCTGTCCATTCAGGTAGATGTGCGCCCGCTGCCAATACAGCCCGACACGATCTTGGTGGACACTAATAATTTCTGCGCCCTCACTGTTGAATTGATTCATTTTACTGCGGTTGGCGGTTTCGGCGATTTTGTGGAATGGCGCATCGACAGTTGTAATGGCCCGGTGGTTGCTCAAGGAAATCCTCCACAGGCATTACCTGCCCCGGTTGATACTACTGTGTACTATGCCGTTTACGTAAACAACTGCGGTTACAGTGCCTGCGACTCAATTGTGATGAATGTGCGCCCACAACCGATCCGCCCTGATACGATTTACGTAGATACAAATTTCTTCTGTCCGCAGTATGCAGGCCTGATTAATTTAACTGTTGAAGGAGGCTTGGGTGACACCCTGGTATGGAAACAGGACAGTTGCTCCGGTCTGGAACTGGGAAGAACATTCGGAGGAATCAACACTTTGTCATTCACTGCACCGGACACATCCACATCCTATTTTGTTTCCTACATCAACAGTTGTAACGAATCCGATTGCATTTCGATGGAAGTTACGGTAAATGAACCCCTACCTTTTGATACTATTGTTGCTGATACAGCAATTATCTGCTTCAATGACCCACCGGTTGAAATTATCCTGAACGGAATTGGTGGCCGGGGAGAAACTGTTCGTTGGTTTAAAGACGAATGCAATGGCGAAGAACTCGGTATCGGGAATCCTTTCGGAATGCCACCACCCGACACAACAACAACCTATTATGGCCGCAGGGAAAATGAATGCGGCGTATCTGAATGCACATCAATACGGATCATTGTAATCGAAGCGCCCACACCGCCTGATACGCTCACTACCAGTGATGACAATTTCTGTGCCGGCAGCCTTGAATCCATTATTTTAACTTCAACAGGAGGCATAGGCGACACCATCTCCGGGCTGGGAGATTCATTACGCTGGTTCGAAGGAGCCTGTGGCCTGAACAGCATTGGAACAGGCGAAGTGTTCAAACTTATACCTCCACCTTTGGTTACAACAACATATTATGCCCGTTGGGAAAACCGTTGTGCCGTTTCGGAATGTGATTCCGTAATCGTTCACGTGAATAACCCTGAACCCGTTGACAGCATCACGGTAGATACTAATTACTTCTGCCCCGGCGGTGAGCTGCAAAATATTACGCTTACTGCATACGGTGGATTTGGGGATGTTATTATGTGGTTTAAGGATGAATGCCTGACCACACCACTGCTCAGCAATTCCAATCCGTTTACAACTGCTGCGCCCGATACTACCACAACTTATTACGCTACCTGGAGGAACGTCTGCGACACAGCCGAATGTGTTCCGTTTACCGTAACCGTGAATATTCCGCTGACACCCGACAGCATCATCATTGACACAAATAATTATTGCTCCGATTATCAGCAAAATATCTCACTGGAAGTATTGGGAGGCCGTGGTGACATCGTCCGATGGTACACAAATTCATGCCAGGGCACGCCTCTGGGATCAGGAAACCCATTGGTCATCACGCCCTTCGAAGATTCCACAACCGTTTATGCGCTTTGGGAAAACTACTGTGGACTATCGGAATGCGACAGCCTGAAAGTTAATGTCGTTCCTCATCCCGAACTGGATGCTGGCCCGCAACTCGATTCTTTATGCGAGACATTTAATTATCCGCTCGAAGCAGCCTGGTATAAATATGCCGACTCCATCCTATGGACAGTAAGCAACGATTACGGTCATTTCGAGGATCCAAGGGACATCAATACAAGCTACATTCCTAAGAATGAAGACATCACGCAAACCGTTAAAGTCTGGCTGCATTTGGATGTATTCGGGATCAGCCCCTGTGCTGTGTATTCTGACAGCATTGAACTGAACATTAATCCAACACCGGTGCTCAGTATCATGCCCGCACAGCCCATGCTCTGCCGCGATTCATCCATACAGATAACAGCAGAAGGCGCAGACACTTACCTATGGACTCCGGCCACAGGACTGGATACCACAGGTGGAAGTACGGTTGTATCCACCCTAAGTGCAGATCAGCAATACCGTATGTACGGAACCAGCTCTTCCGGTTGTGTCGATAGCCTCGACTTCAATATTCCGGTGCTGCCTCCACCATTCGTTAATCTTGGCGAAGACCTCTATCTTTTCACATGCGAGCCGGTTACTTTAAATGCAGGCAATAGCGCCGGAAACCACAACTATCTGTGGTCAAACGGAAGCCGTAAGCAAACCATTGATGTTTCGGAAGATGGCACATATTATGTTACGGTATGGAACGATGCCTGTGCCACATCCGATTCGATTATGGTTGAACTTTGTGATGGCTATATGCGTATGCCCAATGCCTTTACTCCAAATAATGATGGTGTCAATGAAATATTCAAACCGGTTACATCTGATCCAACCGTCATTTTCGAGATGCGTATCTATAACCGAAACGGCAGGCTGGTATTCCAGACTGAAGATGTTTTGGAAGGCTGGAATGGGAATGACTTTGAAGGCAACCCATGCGATCAAGGAATTTATGTATGGCAAATTACCTACGAGGGAGAAGGTACCGAAGCCCCTGGCTACAGACATATTGAAACCGGACGTGTCACATTGCTACGATAACAAAAAGGTTCTACTCGGTTTTTTGTGGGTAATAAAAATTGAGATAGAATTGGAGGTTAAACTTTCCAAAGTTCTAAACTTTAGAAAGTTTGTCCCGGATTAGTTCTCTAAATTTTGATAGGTATTAAAACTGTATTCCAACCTTTGAATACTTTAAAGGTTTCCACGGAATTCCGAGTAGAACCAACAAAAAAACCCGTTGCCTTTTGAAGGCAACGGGTTTTTGCTATGAGCAAAATAGTTATTATTCTGCTGGGTGGATAGCTTCAGTAGGACAAACATCAGCGCAAGCACCACAATCAGTGCAAAGATCTGCATCAATTTTGAAGATATCGCCTTCAGAAATTGCTTCTACCGGGCACTCATCAAGGCAAGTACCACAAGCTACACATTCGTCAGTAATTACATATGCCATAATTTCAAATTTTATAGGTTAGAAATAGATAAATTACTTCTCTTTTAATCAGGGCAAAAATAACGGTTTCTGTTTATGGAACTAATCTATTTTATTGGCAAAATAATTTTTAGATTGAATCTAAATTAATATTGGAACAGCCTGACAATGAATTTTTAAAAAATTAGAATGTCAGACTAAAAATATGGTATAACTTTGCCCCAATTCTTAAAAAAGACAGAAGCATGGCAGATAAAGAACAAAAAACTGTTGAGCTTGATCAGGTGGTCATCCGGTTTTCCGGAGATTCGGGTGATGGCATGCAGCTCACAGGCACTTTATTCTCAGAAACATCAGCATTAATTGGAAACGATTTAGCTACATTTCCCGATTATCCTGCGGAAATTCGGGCTCCACAGGGAACTGTTGGAGGTGTTTCGGGTTTCCAGGTTCATTTTGGCCACAAAGAAGTTAACACCCCCGGCGATTATGCCGATGTGCTTGTGGCAATGAACCCGGCAGCTTTGAAAGCAAATGCCAAATGGACTAAAAAAGGTTCCACAATTATCATTGACAGCGATAGCATCAATGAAAAAAACCTCACAAAAGCAGGTTTCCAAACAGACGATCCGGTTAAGGAAGAACGACTGGAAGATTATAATGTAATCTTTGCACCGATTTCGACCTTAACACGAGAAGCGCTCAAAGACACCAAACTCGACACTAAGAGTATCCTCCGGAGCAAGAATATGTTTGCTCTGGGCATTGTTTACTGGATGTTCGAACGTCCGCTTGAAAACACCGAGAAATTCTTCGAAAAGAAATTCAAAAAAAACCCTTTGGTTGTAGAAGCAAATAAATTGGTCCTGAAAGCAGGTTACAATTATGCCGAATCCATTGAGGTTTTTCGCCGTACACAATATAAAGTTGCACCGGCTCCGATTAAAACCGGACGTTACCGCAACATAAATGGCAATATTGCTACAGCATGGGGTTTGATTGCTGCTTCCGAGAAATCGGGGCTTCCTCTGTTCTGCGGATCCTATCCTATTACCCCGGCCACGGAAATCCTTCAGGAATTATCCAAGCAAAAAAGCCTCGGTGTAAAAGCTGTTCAGGCTGAAGACGAAATTGCCGGTATTACTACTGCTATTGGTGCTGCTTTCGCAGGCCGTTTGGCAGTAACAACCACTTCAGGCCCGGGTCTGGCGCTCAAAACAGAAGCTGCCAACCTTGCAGTTATCACCGAATTGCCTTTGGTCATTGTGAATGTTCAGCGTGGCGGCCCCTCAACAGGCCTTCCTACCAAAACCGAGCAGGCCGACCTGATGCAGGCACTATACGGTCGTAATGGTGAAAGCCCGATTGTAGTCATTGCTGCGAGTACGCATTCCAACTGTTTTGATTACGCTTTCCAGGCTGCAAAAATTGCCCTGGAACATATGACCCCGGTTATTTTGCTTACGGACGGATTTTTGGCCAATGGCTCCGAGCCATGGAAAATCCCTGCAATGGCAGAAATGCCGCCCATCAAAGCAAAAATTGCCCATGATGATGATGACGATTACCAACCATACCGTCGCGATCCAGTTACATATGCGCGCTACTGGGCTTCGCCGGGCATGAAAGGCAAAGAACACCGTATTGGTGGCCTGGAAAAAATGGCAATTACCGGTACTGTTTCTTACGTTCCTGAGAATCATGAAGTGATGACCAAAGAACGGGAAGAAAAAATCAAACGCGTGGTTGTTGATGTTCCTGATATTGAAGCATTTGGCGACCAAACTGGTGATGTACTCGTTGTAGGTTGGGGCTCTACTTACGGCCACCTGCTGTCGGCAGTCCGAGAACTACGTCAGGAAGGTAAAAGCGTCAGCCTGGCACACTTCAACTATATCCAGCCGCTTCCGGCCAACACATCGGATATTTTTTCGAGGTACAAAAAAATTGTTGTTTGCGAATTAAATAACGGACAGTTTGCTTCTTATCTTAAGATGAACTTCCAGCAATTCGAATTTAAGCAGTACAACAAAATTATGGGACTCCCCTTTACCGTGCTGGAACTCAAACAAAAGTTCAATCAAATTCTGGAGGGCAAATAAAATGGAAAATACAACAGCAAAATTAACTGCAAAAGATTTTAAAAGCGATCAGGAAGTACGCTGGTGCCCGGGTTGTGGAGACCATGCCGTTTTAAATGCAGTGCATAAAGCAATGGCCGAGCTGAACCTTCCGAAAGAAAAATACGCTGTTATTTCAGGTATTGGATGCTCATCACGCTTTCCGTATTATATGGACACTTATGCCTTCCACGGCATCCACGGGCGTGCTGCGGCAATCAGTACCGGAGTAAAAGTTGCCAATCCTGAACTGAGCGTTTGGACTATTACCGGCGATGGCGATGCGCTTGCAATCGGTGGAAACCACTTCATCCATGCAATCCGCAGAAATGTCAATATCAATATCCTCCTTTTTAACAACCAGATTTATGGTCTTACAAAAGGACAATACTCACCAACTTCAGTAGAAGGCCAGGTTACAAAAACATCTCCTTACGGCACAGTGGAACATCCATTCCACCCCGGCGAACTCGTATTGGGCGCACAGGGCAAATTCTTTGCCCGTACCCTCGACAACAATGTGAAGCTCACTACAAAAATACTCATTGAAGCTGCGCAGTTCAAAGGAACATCCATGGTGGAAATCCTGCAAAACTGTGTGATTTATAATGATGGCTGCCATAAGGCGATTACAGACCGCGAGCATAAAGCAGACCGCCAGCTGATCCTGGAACACGGCAAACCGATGATCTTCGGCAAAAACAATGATAAAGGCCTGATCTTAGACGGTTGGAAACTCAAAGTGGTTACCATTGGGGAAAACGGCATCACGCAAGACGACATCCTCGTACATGATGCACACACGAAAGAACCATTCATGCACCTGATGCTTGCCAATATGTCGTATCCTGATTACCCTGTAGCTTTTGGTGTAATCCGTGCAGTTGCAGACACTACCTATGATGAAAAAGTTGAAAAACAAATTGCCCACGTTCAGGAAAACTCCAAAATAAAAAATATGGACGACCTGCTTAATTCAGGAGACACATGGGCTGTTGAAAATGAAGATGATATCCGTTAGGGTATCCTAAATAAAACTCAAAAGGCCCTGAATTTCAGGGCCTTTTTTATATATCCCGCAAAACACTTTTCAGATAAGATTCCGTATTGGCAAACCAGGCCCCGAACCAGCAAAACATCTCCCCTTCAACCAAAATAATATTTTTGTCCGGGTACAATGCCTGCAATTCCTTACGGTGATGTTCCTGAAAGTGAAAAGGCTCCGAAGACAACATGATAAGGTCTGCACCCCGGAAATCCTGCCCGCTTAGTTTTGGATAAGCTTCGGTAAAATGAGCCTTTTGAGGCAAGCCAAAAAACGACAAAACAGAGCCGGTATAAGTATTTGCGCCCACGCCCATCCAGGGGTCTTTCCAGATCAGGTACAAACTTTGCACACTCTTTTTTGGCATGGCTTTGTCTGGAAAACTACGCACAATTTCTGCCGCTTCCTCTTCCCTGCCACACAAAAGTCCAAGTTTCAGAAGGTGATCCGCATTCTGGCGCACATCTTTCACATCAAAGACAAAAACAGGATACGCCTCGCTGAGTTTCAGCACTTCATCTTTTGCATTTTCTTCTTTTACAGCAAGGATCAAGTCCGGATTCAGTGCATGAACTGCATCCATTGAAAAACCCTGCACCGGGCCAACAACAGGAATGCCGGCAACTTCCTCCTTGGGGTGGATGCAATACCTGGTACGGCCTGCCAACTGATTGCGGCAACCCAGCTTTATCAAACTATAAGTAACTGAGGGACAAAGGCTGATGATACGCTGGGGCTGTTCGGGAATCAAGACTTCCCTACCCAGATCATCGGACTGCAACCTACTCATAAGTGCGGCAAATCAACTTATCAATTTTTACTTTCATGCAGATGACTTCGCGCACTGCCGGATCGCTGTATTTGAATTCACGCTCTGAGTATTTTTTCATGATGTAATCAAGCACTGCAATTTTATCTTCCTTATCTTCAACAAACTGCACAGCACCAAAAACCTGTATGCTTTTATACTTCATGCCATAGCTGCATGCCACTTTTTCGTGCTGCCAGCGCAAAACATGGCCGGTACTGAAGTTCAGGCAAACTTTTGGTTTTTTTTTCAGGAATTTCATCTTCTGGCCTTCAGCTCCCGAATGCAGATAAATGTAATCATCATCAAAACCATAATTCATCGGTACCACATAAGGGCCGTTTTCATCATCGACCATACTTAAATGACAGATTTCACAATCATTGAAGATACTGCGGATCAACTCCTTATCGTAATTATAGCGTACTTTCATAATTTATTTTTTTCAAACATTTCTATTGTCCGGCGCTTTCAAAAGATAAGCAACCAGGGAATATAAAACACTAAAAAGAATTGCATGGCCAAAACCATCAACATAAAAACCATCGACCCACTCGCTGACCAGCACCACCATTAGGGCATTAATGACCAACAGGAACAATCCAAAGGTCAGGATGGTAACCGGAATGGTTAAAATAATAAGCAAAGGGCGTAAAAAAGTATTAAGGATACTTAAAAGAAAAGCAACAATAATGGCGTCGCCGTAGTCGTAAATATAAACGCCGGGCAGCAGCCAGCAAAGAAGCATCACCACAACCGAAAGCCCAAGAATACGAATAAGATAGTTCATAATGATATTTTGATTTAATCCTGTATATTTCTCTGATTCAAATATACATCTTTTTGGGATTATGGAAATGCTGCTGCCGGAATATCCGGGATTAGAAGTTTTTGTAAACACAGACGGTCGTCTTGACAAACACATGCGGTCGTGTTGAGCAACACATACGGTCGTGTTGGCAAACACATGCGGTCGTGTTGGGCAACACATCAGGACGTGTTTTGGCAGAAATGCACAAAAAAGCCCGACCGGAATTGGTCAGGCTTTTGAATACTCATTTTAAAATGAGATTATTAAGTCTTAGAATTCATAGAGAGCTAGGTTTTAATCATTGAGGCGCTTACGTGCATCAAAAACTTTCTTGCTGCCATAAGCTGCTCCGGCAATAAGTAAAACAGCAATACCGCTGCCTACGGGAGCACCACCGCCAATAGGATCGCCACCAACATCTCCGCCACCACCATTGTTGCCGGGTTGTGGTTGTGCCATGGCGCCTAAACTAAACATTCCAATTATTGCGAGACTTGCTACTATCTTTTTCATGATTCTTTGATTTTATGCAAAAATATGTTTTTCTGTGAATTAATTCAAGTGGACTGCCCTTTAAAAAGAGCAGTCCATTGATAATTTATTTTACAAATACTTTTTCAGTCATTGTGCCCTGGGCGCTGATGATGCGCACAAGGTAATTTCCTGTTGCATTGTTCACCTTCAGGCTATTGAGGCCCTGTGTTGCTGTAGCAGTCATCACTTTTTGGCCGGCAACAGTATAAACGCTGATTTCGGCACTGGCAGCAGCATTGTAGTTTACATAGATTGCATTGTTTGCGGCATAAACCTGAACGCCTTCCAATGCAGTTTCTTCTACATCGGTCATGCCGTTGAAATGCAGTACAAAACGGCCGGCAGGATCTTCAGGACTTGCGGTGAAGCTGTATGTGCTGTTTGCAGCAAGTGCTTCGGTGTGGCCGGTTTGCTTGTCTTCGAGGATTACTTCGCCATCAATGCTGAATTCACTTACCGTGAAAGTATAAGTTGCATCAATACCGGCTTCTAAGTTCAAAGCGATATCTTCTGCCGACTTACGGCTGTTGATTTTCAGCTTGTGCTCGCCTTCCATTGTGTAGATTTGCGGAGCAGCAGCGAGGCCATACATTTTTGTCGCATCTTCGGTTTCATATTCGTTGGCATAAGCCTGACCGAAACGAACAAAAGTATTGTCGCTATAGCTGTTGGCATCATTGGTGATGTTCAGGGCGAAATAATTTGTGCGGTTTTCTTTGTAAACGCTGGTGCTGTTATGAACGCAGGCATCAAGAGGGATATCCATAGTTGCTGCATCAACAGAAGCTTGAACAAAGAAAGCTTGACCGACAGGAATTACATTATCCGTCAGATCACCACCAGAGGTAATATAGTTTCCTGTTGCTGATTTCCATACGCTCACGCTATTGTTCACATTATTAAGATTCCATGTACCCAGATCAAAATCAAGTGCAGCAGCAAATGGGTTGCCAAGAAGATGCCAGCCATCAAAGTTGGCATTACCTGAATTGGAAAGCGACAAAGCTCCTGACGACACTGTGCCAGTTGTTAGTGTTCCAGTGTATTCCACATTCGATGCACCATCAGGCATCCAGAGGCTGTAGCCAGTTCCGGGAGCAAGAACATCTGTTCCGGTAAGGTTCACCCAGCTTGCTGTTGTTTCGTCATAAGAACGAACAAAGGAAGTTGATGGGAAAACTGAGATTGCCGTAGCACCAACCACAGGCGAAGAAACCATATGGTAGATTGCATTTACATCATCTTTTCCACCACCGGAAGTACCACCAGTATGATTTTGCGTAAATGTGGCGTTACCTGCCAAAGTGAGGTTTTCGAAACCGAGGATGGTTGCGCCTTCGGCCATTGCCAGGGTGTTGCAACTGGCAGCAGCTGTAATTGTAGGATAATTGGTTAAGCCGGCAGGAACAGTAACATCTGTTGTAGCACCGGGTACGCCATTATCCCAGTTAGTTGCAGTAAACCAGTCGGTATCGGTAGCACCTGACCATGTTGCGGTTGCAGGAGCGGCAGTTCCTAATACTACATTTTTAACGCGCCAATCTGTTGTAGTTCCACCACCGGTTCCTGTGGTTTCATAATGGATAGCAAAACGGACGGCAGTACCAGCTATTCCTGAAATATCAACATTTCCTGAGCCCGTCCATTCTTCTGTATCTGGATCTGGCAGTGTAGGATTAAGCGTTTCCCATACAGTGGTTGCAGGGTCACCTGTGTAATTTGTAGTATACAATAGTTCTAATCCGGCAATTAAATCGGTATAATTTGTCCAGCTATCAAAGGAAATATACTCATTGGAGTAATTATCCAAGTTAAATATGGGAGAAATCAGATAATCGTCAGAAGCTACATCACCACCATAACCATTGATTCTCATGTAATCAGAAGTATGATACCAATCCCTGTTACTAGCAACACTGTATTCAATCCAATCTCCAATTGAAGTAGCAAAGGTTTCGCTGTAAGGAATAGTTGCTACGGCAGTTACATTTAAAACGCCGGAAACATTTGCTGTACCATCCCAGGCACCGCCATTAAATCCACCATAAGTATAATCACCAGAGTTGTAGCTAAAACGGCTTGCATAATAATATGTACCCACTAAGGACTGATCCGCACCAAGGTCTGCTTTGTATTGATAATTATTCCCATCAGGAGCATCGTATGCAGCAACCACCCAATCCGTCCATGTAGAAGGATCAGTATCGGAAGTGCTATAACCAATCCAACACTCAATATCATCCTCATTTCCAAGATTATCTGTGACACCTGGTTCATACGCTTGTGCGTAGATTGTTTCATTCTCTGTAGATAAAATATCTGCTGTACCGGGCCACTGCAAATTGTACCAATCCAAAATATTACAAGCTACACACTCACCGAAACAAACGGGATCTATCGAAATTGTATTCTCGTCAGCAACAATAACTTCACGATTACCACTTCCATTGGCACAAGCTCCGGGAACAGACTCCCAGGTAGCCCCGTTAAGAAATTTATATTCATAAGTATCGTTTTTATCAACTGTGACTGTAGCCTCATAAATACCATCGCTATCGCCATCCAGCATTTCATTTGCGGTAGTATTCCATCCATTAAATGAACCCGCTAAATAAACTGAACCCCCGACAACTTGGTTTTGCATATCTACCTGAAATGTTACGTCGCAGGTTGTTGAAGCAGTATAATTCGTCACATAATAATCATCAATAAACAAGTGGGCATTTTGATCATCACTTAAGATTCTAATATATACAGAAGCAGAAGCGTCATTAACATCATACGAATAATCTACATAAGATTCATTAGCGGCATCCCCTAATGTATGTGTGTCCAAATCAGTCCAATCTGTTCCATTTGTAGATTTCTGCAAAACAAAAACATTCGTGCTGGAGCCACTTTTAAAGGCATATTTAAACCCCACAGTGCCGCATGTATTTAATGCCGGGGATGTAATATGAGCCCCTACTTTATCATCATTAATTGTAAAAGCAGGACTTCCCATAGTAGTATTTCCATAAGAAAAATTACCTGCATCAGAACAAGTCCATACTCGTTCATTTATGGTATAACTCGCATTACCATAAGTATTAGATGTTTGGTCATTAAAGTTTTCCGTCCAGGCGTCTCTATCCTGCCCCCAACTCAAAGCCGGAGCTAAAAACAAGAGTGCCATAAGTACACTAGAAAGAGTAAATTTTTTCATAATGATTTTACTGTTTGATGAATTATTAGTTTAATTGAATATCGCCATTTTATTAGATAGTACAAAATAAGTGCATTTTATTTACTTCGATGTTAATTTCAGCTTAAGTTATCCCTTATTGCCTTAGAGGGCAAATTTAGCAAAAAAAATCCGTAAATTTGCTGTTTTTGGAGATCCAATGGCCAAACATAAGAGCAAGAAACATAAAAAGGTTAAAAAATTCAGCCCATGGCGGCGCTGGTTGTATAAACTGCGCCTGAAGTCCTACAGTCGGAAAAGATCTCCATCTTTAAGCAATTCTTTTTCAAAGAGCTCGTCGTCTAAAAAGCATCACAGCCGCAGGCATCATAAAAAAGGCCTGCTGTACCAAATCAAAATGCTTTGGAAAGGCAGCAAATACAAAAAGCAAAGCACGCTTGCTACCGAAGACACTTTCCTGCGCACCGGAGGGGAAATTACCAATTACCAGCCCGGGCAGGACAAACAACAGCACAAGGAGGCGCGCCAAAAATCCGAGAAGCGCTATAAAGATGTAAAGAAAAAATATAAAGCACCCAAAAAACGTAAATCTCAGGATATCGGCGGCGCAAGCAAATTGAAGCGCAACTTCAACAAACTGCTTTATACGCTCTACCTTACGGATGTGCCCTACGATCCCTGGCTTCAGCCGGATCGCGACATACAGCCTGCCGAAAAAAAAGAGCGCCACTGGAATCCGAAAGCTTACATCCCTTATGTGTTCAACAGCACAATTTTATATGTGCTGGCCTATCTTCTGGTATATCTTTCGTATCAACTGGCGGTCATCATCACCGCCGGGAATTTCGGGATCGATTCGGTTTTGTACTATTACGAAGTGATGTTTCCGGTAGGCAACAACAGTCCTTTGTGGACCGATTTCAGCATTATCGCCATAACGCTTTCCGGCCCCTTGATTTCGTTATTGCTGGGCGTTTTATACTACCGTTATTTCCTGCGAAAGCGTCAGCCGGCCAACCGCATGGTCAAGCTGTTCCTGATTTGGCTGAGCTTCCATTCTTTCAATATGTTTTTTGGGGCCTGGACAGCGGGCATCATCACCGATCAGGGTTTTGGCTATGTAGCTAACTGGCTATACCTGCCCACGGCGGCAAAATTTTTTATGAGCCTGGTTTTTGTGTTTTTGATGGGATTTATCGGTTTTAAAAGTACACAATTTTTCCTCGAAACAGCCAATTCGTCGGCACGAATACGCAAATCCAACCGGCCATGGTTTATTCTGAGCCAGGGCATTATTCCCTGGCTTATCGGTACGGCTGTTTTGCTGGCCATAAAAATCCCGAATGCAACGCCACAGCATCACAATATCATCGTTTATGATGCTATTTTGCTGTTCAGCATTCTGGCTTTGATTGTGCCGATGTTTTTTAATGCCGGTGCGCATCCACGCTTAGGCGCAAAGCAAAGCCGCAGCCGCACGCGCACCAATTTCCTATGGCTGATGCTGGCACTTCTGATGATTGTTTTGTACCGCATCGGCCTGAGCCACGGCCTGCACTTTATCATCAATATCGATATCAGCATAAGCCCTTACTGATGCCCGCGAGCTACAATACCCGAGCAATTGTGATGCGCAGCGTGAAATACGGAGAATCCTCGCTGGTAGTGCAATGCTATACGCAGCAGAAAGGCATGCAATCCTATATTTTGCGTGGCGTGCGCAAATCCAAGGCACGGCTCAAAGCCGGACTGTTCCAACCTTTGCAGGTGGTGGAAATGCATTGCGCCGAAGGCAAAAGCCGCGATTTGCATTATGTGCGCAATATCAACGCTTTGGGCGGAAGGTTTGATGAAGATGTACGTAAAAACGCGGTACGTATGCTGCTCAACGAAATCATTTTAAAGTGCATACGCGAAAGCGAAGCCAATGAGGAGATGTTTGCCTTTCTTGAAGGGTTTCTTTTGTGGTTTGATGAGTGCCGGGAAGGATGCCATAATGCGTATTTGTCGTTTTTATTGGAATTTACCCGGCGGATTGGTTTTGCAAGCGCGATGAAACACAGGCAGGACGAAGTTTTTTATATTGACCTGTACGAAGGTTGCAGCAGCAGTGTGCGCCCGGGGCATAAAGCGGTGATTGATCCTCCTTTGAGTTCGGTATGGCATTTTTTGTCGGAGCGGAAATACGATCGTTGCGGAGAAATACAAATGAACGGACGGAGCCGTGCGGAGCTGTTAAATTATATTGTTGACTATTTCGTAATTCATGTGCCGGGTTTTGGCGGTTTGAAATCGTTGGAGGTTTTGCAGGCGGTTTTGCATTGAGGGGGGAAGTGGGAAAGTTGAAAGTGGAAAGTGGGAAGTGGGAAAGTGCGAAAGTGGGAAAGTGGGAAGTGGGAAAGTGGAAAGTGGAAAGTGGGAAAGTGGGAAAGTGGGGAAGTGCGAAAGTGGGAAAGTGCGAAAGTGGGGAAGTAGGAAAGTGGGAAAGTGGGAAAGTGGGAAAGTGGGGAAGTGGGAAAGTGGGGAAGTAGGAAAGTGGGAAAGTGGGAAAGTGGAAAGTGGGAAAGTGGGAAAGTGGAAAGTGGGAAAGTGGTGCTTCGAATCTTTATTAGGTGGTTTTGGGAGGATGGAATTGGCTTTGTGTTGAGTTTACTGATTTTTAGTTATAGGGAGGAATGAGCGCTTTTTGGGCGGAAAAGAATTGAATGGATTGAGGCCGTTAAAGAATAATGCTTAGAGCTCGATCAAATATTTTGGCCGCAGGATAAGTCCTCCGCTGCGATCTTTAAATTCTTCAATTTTTTGAGCGTGACCCGAATTAAAATATGGCTTTTGATTGTTGCAGACATAGGCTTCTTTCAATTCATATTTTTGGTTTTGATGTTGTTGTTTGAACAGCTCAATAGAAACGATTAACTGATCCATACCATCTTTAAGCCAATCGCTTCCGGTACGCTTACTGGATTTCAGTTCCACAAATACAAGCTTCCTGTTTTTTTTGAGCAGCCCGTCACAACTTTTAATCATTTTGCCGTGTACTAAAGGAAAATCCACACAATGGCCGATGGCGTAAAATTCTATTTCTACTTCATCAATGTTCTTGACCTCAGCACCCCATTCCTTCTCATTGGACTCCAAAATATAAGCGGGTTCCCTGGCGGGATGTGGCTCGTCATAAAGCCCAAAACCTAATCTGGAGGAAGTGGTTTTGCAACAATTTTTGAAAAAATCTACTGACATTCCTCTTCAATTTCCAGAAGTTCTACAAAAAGATCGTTGGTCTTTCCCAGGTCATCATTCAGGTAATTATCATCGGAAGGAATACCTTTATAATCGGGGAGTTTTTTTATAGTTCCGCTTTTTTCATCGAACTCGTAAATACTAATGCTTTCAGGATGTACTGTAGAAGATTCCGGAACAATTTTTTGAAGCCTTTCCTTTTGTTCCTTATTTAAATTTAATTGATAAACAGAATATGCTTTTGCTATGATGGAAATATAATTGATTAAATATGGGCTGTGCGTAGTTACAATAAGCTTATTTTGATCCTGATAATTGGCATAATACAAGATATCCTTGAGCATTTCCCATTGCGATGAAGGGAATAAGTTTTGCTCGGGCTCTTCGATGATGTTTATGAAGTATTTAGGGTAATATCTAGCTCTTACTTTGTCTATTCTATGAAATTTTTCTTTTTCAGACCAGTGAGGATGCTCCATGATTGATTGGATGCTTTCATTCATCCTGAGAATATGATTAACACTCAAAGATAGCTTACTGTCAAGCATTTTTTTTCCCAAAAAAAATTGAGATAGATATTTAGTGACAATGAGAAGTGGAGTATATGATTGATAGCCACTTGAAGCTTCTGATAGTCTTAACTGAAAATCAGATCCTTTAATATAGGATTCATCCTTTTGTAAATCGTAAAAATATATGTGTCCTCCAATACCCAGATCAACATCTTCATCCTGAAAAGCTTTTTGTGCTTTGCGGAATTCTTCAGCAAATGCAAATAAATTCTCAGGCATGCCTTTCACATCAAAAGCTTTTTTTATTGTGCTCAGGAAATTTCGTTCTGAGGGGACATACATAATCTTTGGCAAGAGATATTGTTTGTCCTTTGTTCTTCCTTTTTTAATTTCTTGACCTTCCGTCTTAAAACTCAAAAGATCACCTTCAAACTCAATAACAGTTTTAGCAGTAAAATAATTACGGATATTATGGAAAGAAAAGAGGCTTTTAAAATAAGAATAATGAAAGTCTGTTTTTGTCTTTCCCTCCCTATATAGTTGTTTCTCAATCCAAAGCAAAGTGGATATCAGTTTTGCAAGGGTGCTTTTGCCGCTGCCCTGGATCCCTGTAAAAAAGGTGGCTTTTTTAATATCGATCCATCCTTCATTTTCCAAACAGCCTTTTTTTATTGGGCCAAAATTCTGTACTCTGATCCTCGCCATAGTAAATTGTTATTGGATTGTAAAATTAGTCATTTTTGCGAACAGCCAAACATCTCAATATTTTCACATAATTTTTAAGCAATGGCTCCTTTTTTATCTACTCATTATTAGTAAATTTGCCCGTTAAAGGGAATTTTAGGTCAATCAGTCAGCAAATATATTCAAGTAGTTTTATTTTAACCTACATTAAGTGGCTGATAAACTTTATTTTAAAAATTTAATGGTTGTTTTTTTATGAACAAATTTTACGCGTCTCTATTACTGGTTTTTTTGTTGCCTTTGTTGATGCAGGCTCAAACCGAAAAATACCAAAGCACTTCTAAGCTGAAGCATCATATGACGGATGAAGAAGCTAAAATGCGCCATTTGATTGGCCGCGATTTTACGCCAACCGATCCGCCTCCTGCTCCGGTACAAAGTATTGCTGAATTTGCCCCGCAAAAAGGCGTTTTGGTGCGTTATCCTTTTGGTATCCCGATTGCACTCATCAAAGAATTATCCATGGGCGATCAGGTAACAACTATCGTAGCCGACCAAATTGAAGAAAATACGGTAGTAAGCCAATATCAAAGCAATGGAGTGAACATGGATAACTGTAATTTTTTGCATGCGCCTACCGATTCCTACTGGACGCGTGATTATGGCCCATGGTTTATCCTCGACGGCAACAACGAAATTGCGATTGTTGATTTTCCTTATAACCGTCCACGCCCCAATGACGACAACCTTCCGGGTTTCGTAGCCGATATGATGGATGTGCCTATGTATGGCATGGATCTGATCCATACCGGCGGAAACTGGATGTGCGATGGTATGGGAGAAGGTGCTTCTACCGATTTGGTTTGGCAGGAAAACCCAACCCTTTCTCAGCAGCAAGTGGACAATCTGGTGGACGATTATCTCGGTGTAACCGATTATCATGTGGTGGACGACCCCAACAATACCTATATCGACCATATCGACTGCTGGGGCAAATTCCTCGATGTAGATAAAATCCTGATCCGTGCCGTACCTTCATCGCATCCGCAATATGCCGACCTGGAAGATATGGCCGCATATTGGGCGGAACAAATTTGCTCTTATGGATATAATTTCAATGTAATCAGGGTTTACGCACCCGATGATCAACCATACAGCAACTCGCTCATCCTGAACAATAAAGTATATGTCCCCATCACCAACAGCCAGTGGGATGACGATGCGCTCCAAACGTATGAAGAAGCCATGCCGGGCTATACAGTAAACGGTTTCTACGGCAGCTGGGAAAGCACCGACGCTCTCCATTGCCGCACACATGAAATGGCCGACAAGGAAATGCTGTATATGTATCACCAGGTTGTTTATGGCGAAATCCCGCAAGGCGAACCTATTGATATCGAATGTACTATAAAAGCATTAAGCGGCCAAAGCCTGAAACCTGACAGTGTGCTTGTCTTTTATCAGGTGAATGGCGGCAGCTGGCAAACCACGGCTTTAACTTCTGCCGGAAACGACCAATATACAGCTACAATACCACAGGCATCCAATGGCAGTACGGTTCGCTACTATCTTTATGCTGCAGACGAATCGGGACGCACCACGCGCCATCCCTTTATCGGCGCAGCTGATCCACACGAATTTTCCATTGGAGCACCAACATACCCAACAATTGCTGTTACGCCATTTATGATCAACCGCACGTGCCTCACAGGAAATACATGTGGTGGCGAAATTATTGTAAGCAATATGGGCGCATCCGAATTGATCTTTACCACAAGCATTGAGGAAGATGCCAAAGATTTCCTCCGTTTTACGCTGAATGACACTCCGGAAAACTGGGAACGCAATACGCTCACAGAAGCCAAAAGCAGTGAAGTGCTCGTTGAATCTGACGGACAGGTGAGCAGCTTGAATGTCAGCTTCGATTACAGTGTCAATAATTATCCTTTTGAAAATTCCGTTTGGCTGAAAGCTCCTTCAGGAAAGAAAGCACGCATTGCCAATGGCCTTCAAAATGGCAATTACAGCATTACAGCTGATGCATTTAAAGGCGAAAGCATGCAAGGCCGATGGTCTTTATGGATTGAAGATAATTATGGCGATGGCGGAGCACAAATGACGGATATTACATTTTCTGTGGCAGCACAAAATCAGCGCGATAACTGGATCAGCGTGGATCCTGCCAACGGAACAGTAGAACCGGAAGGAGAAATGTCTATCGACTATACTTTAGATGCCACCAACCTGGAAGAAGGCTTCTATACCGGGAGGATCATTATTGAATCAAACGATCCGGACACACCGGAATTTACACTTTCGGTAAATTTCCAGGTAGTGGAACCTTCAGACCTGAAACTTAATCCCGATACTATTTGGTTTAGCAATCGCGAGGACATCGAAAACGGAAAAACATTCTACATTGCCAACCGCGATATTCAGAACCACGACCTTTTGGCGATGAACCACGAAGGCGAAAATGATGTCTTTGCCTGGGCCATTGATCCCTGGACGATTGATTTGCCTACTTACATTCCCAAACGCGACAGCATTGAACTTACCGTAAAACCCGGCGCACTTGATCCTTGGCCAACAACAACCGAAATGGCTTACGACAGCATTTTGGTTACTTCTGAACTGAGTACACAAAAGCTGGTCATCGCCCTTGATCCACTGGCCCTCTACCGCGATGTGGTCATTGCACCGGATACGCTTAAATTCCTCACCGAAGAATCAATTTACGAAGGCCGTACCTTTACCATGACCAACCCTTGTCCGGATTCACTGGAGATAACAAATCTTCCCTACCTGTCTGAGGGGCAAATGTTCTGGATTGAGGATTACCCGGGCGAAAATCATTTTTGGATGCAGGCAAGCAGTGAGGAAGAATATCTGGTAAGAGCGCCTATTGCTGTTGAAAGTATGGTGAACATTGCTTACGACAGCCTGATGATCGAAACAGAAGCAGGCATGCATAAGATTATCATTCAGGTAGATCTGGATCTGATTATCGGAATCCGCGAACAGGAAGCGCTTCCTGAGTTCAGCATCAATCCAAATCCGGCGCGCAACATTGCGCAAATCCAGTTGAATATGAAGAGCAATGAGCATATGAGCCTTGACTTATACGACAACAAGGGAGGTTTCGTGGCGCACATTTTTGACGGCATGCTCTCTGCCGGCGATCATCCCATTGCGCTCCATTCAGAAAGCATTCCTGAAGGTTTATATTTCCTGATGCTGGAAACGGCTTCGGGAAAGAGGACCGTAGAAAAAGTGCTTGTTGTGAAGTAGCTTAAGAATACCTGAAAACACATAAAAAGGGCTTTTCCAATGTTTTGGCATTTTGGGAAAGCCCTTTTTTATTCTAACTTGCTTTATTTATGCTTTAAATTCAAGTCAGATGTGAGTCGTCTAAAGCTGAAGATATAGTCACCTATTTCAAAGCTTTAGCAACGAAGCAGATGGCCTGATTTAATGCACTGGTAAAATGCAAACAAATTCAATTTCAGGATATACAATTAGTAAACACATAATTATTAGCTGCTTACAATAATATGTTTGCATTTTATGAATAAAGCAGGCTAAAAACGATCAGAATTATACTTCTTCTTTTCAATTCCAGATTTCTGCGAACACAAAAAATCCCGCATAAAATCAATAATGCAGGATCTCTTTTGAGCTGTATTCATGAATATTACTCGTACTCTTTTCTAAGTTCTTTGAGTTGTTCATTCGTTGCAGTAGCTGCTTCTTTAAAACGTGCAAAAACCTCATCCAGATTGCTTTGATCATCGTTTTTGGCTTTCTCGTTTAACTCTGTTGCGATCATATGGGCTTCATGGTCCATAAACTGGCCAATATTCCCTTTAAGCGGATGAGAAACAGCTTGCAAAGTAACCATATCACGTTCTTTTACTGCGCGTTCAATGATTTCCATTTTTCCATCAAACTCACTGATAAAAATATTCATTATTTCGAGCATGAATTCATTGCCATATTCACCATAGGTGGCATCCAGTTCTTGCTTGTTTACCATAGGTTCAGTTTTTGCAGATTGACCATACAATATTACTAAAAATTTAGTACCGAATCAAATTTTGTCCAGATTTTGGGCAGAAATTCTGATTTGGGCATTGTTTTGTCGAGTGGGCTTAGGGTATCAAAAACGTAGGGGCGCGATGTATCGCGCCCCTACGTTTTTGATACATTTTATTTCCTGTTTTTAACCTGCTCTTGCAGTTCCTTCAATCGTTTGGGGTCGGTATCCTTTTTGAGTTCCATCACCGAGCAGGAATCGCAGCCCGTTTTGTGCGCACAGGAATCGCATGGGCTGTCGTCGCGGAAAAACCTTTTGTACACCAGCCATAATGCAATTGCTGCTGCCACGGCTATAATTATTATACTAATGATTTCCTGGTTTATGTCCATTGAATATCTTTAATAAATGGAAAAACTGTCAGCACAACATAAAGGAAGCCTGCTGTGTTCATCAAAAAGAATAATCCTGCCCAAAACAGGGCCGGCAGCCCGCTGATTTGCCTTAAAACCGTTGCATCGCCTGCATGTTTTGGTGTTTTCAAAGCAAGTTCCCAGAGATTGCCCGTATCCCGGAAGCCGCTGACAAGCAGTACAAAAGCAAGGAAAACAATATAAAATTCAATAATATTTCTGTTGGCATAAACAAGCAAAAGCACATTTATGCTTGTAAAAGCGATCAGCCAAAACAATCCGAACGTATTGCGCACAAAAAGAATGATGCTTACAATGCTGATCGCGATCAGTGTATAAAGCGCCATCATTTGGTTAAAATGATTCATCCAAAAGAGCGTTAAAGCGAAAATCAGGGGAAAAGGATATCCGGCCAGGGCTGTAAGGAAGGAAGCAAACTTGCTTCTGCTGCGGCTGAGCGTATGTCCGGAGCTATCGCGATTTATTTTTATTTCTTCAATTTTTCCATTCAAAAGCAGGCAGGTCAGTGCATGTCCCAACTCATGGATGAGTGTGTTAAACGGGCCAAATACCATACGTAAAGGCTTATATAGCATTAATACAAGGCTGATGGCCAGCAAAATATAAAAAAACAAAGCATACTCTAAAGCCGACATTGAGGATTTCTTTATAATTTTAACCAAAATTAGATATTTATGTCATTCAAAATATACAAGGCATCGGCAGGAAGCGGAAAAACATCAAAATTGGTCTTTGAATACCTCTGCCTCGCATTGGCACACCCCAATAAGTTCAGGAATATTCTGGCCATTACTTTCACCAATGATGCAGCCAGGCAGATGAAAAGCCGTATCATCGGGCAGTTGAAGCAAATTATTGCTGTTGCAAATGAAGGTATTGAAGCTGATTATCAAACGGCAGATTTGCAAAAAGCCCTGAGACTGGACATCAACAATCTGAGCCTGCGCGCATCACAGCTATTGGATTTGATCCTGCATTATTACGACGAATTTGCAATCAGCACCATCGACAGCTTTACGCATAAACTGGTCCGTGTTTTTGCCCGCGAACTTGAACTACCGGCCAATTTTGAAACACTGCTCGACACAAAAGAACTGATTATGCGTGTTACTGACAGCATACTCGACAAAGTAGGACAGGACAAAGAAGTCACACGCCTTGTGCTACAATTTGTGAAACAGAAATCGGATTCGGAAAAAAGCTGGAACCCGGAGCGTGAAATTGCCTCTTTTGCAGAAAAATCTCTGGGAGAAGACGCCTTCGAAGCACTGAAATCCATGAGCGGCCTCAGTCTGTCGGATTTTTTCCGGATGGCCGGTGATATCCAAAAAAACCTGAAAACCACCGAAGGCTATCTCCAAAAAAAAGCAGAAGTTTATTTTGGGATACTGCGCAAAGGCCAAGTAGATCCCGGAAATATCAGTGGTGGGGCAACAAGAGGTATCAGTGGTAATTTTATAAAATTCACAAAAGGTGATTTTGATAAACTGGACAGCCTGCAAACCAAACTTAGCAACCATCTTCAGAAAGGTGATTGGGTCTCAAAAAGCAAATCCGCCGCCATAAAAAAAAGTGTTGAGCTGATCACGCCCGAACTGGAGGCGTTGGCGAAGGAACTCCTTGAATTTCTCAATAAAAAGCTACCAGAATACATCCTGCTCCTGCAAATCATCAAAAACCTGTATCCGATTGCTTTGCTGAGCGAAATTCAGGGAATAATGGAAGAAATGCGCCAGGCGGAACAAGCCGTACATATCTCAGAATTTAACAAGCGACTTTCGGGCATCATCAGCACCGAACCTATGCCTTTCATTTTTGCACGGCTTGGCGAGTTTTACGAACATTATATGATTGACGAATTTCAGGACACCAGCATTTTGCAATGGCTTAATTTGCTGCCACTGGTTTCCAATGCTTTGGCAAGTTTTGGCAAAACATCGCTGGTAGTCGGCGACGCCAAGCAGTCCATTTATCGGTTCAGGGCCGGCGAAGTGGAGCTTTTTAACACCTTGCCTTCCCTACCGGAAAAGCTCAGGACCGGATTTAACGAAGAGCGTGCGCATGTGCTGGAATACAGCTGCACGGAAAAAGATAAAATCCTATTAAACCGCAATTTCAGAACCAGCGGAAAAATTGTTGATTTTAACAATGCGTTTTTTTCTTTTTTGCGCGATCATTATCCTATTCTCGACGAAAACTACAGATCAGTTTATGAAGATGTGATGCAAGATGCTGCCAAAGCCATAGACGCTGGTTTGGTGCAGCTTTCTTTTTATGATGAAGATGCTGATGAGGCTCATATCCAGATGGATGAAGATTTGATCCGTCAGGTTTATCGCCTGAAAATGGAGCATGGTTTTCAAAACCGTGATATCGCAATTTTAAACCCCAAAGGCGAATATGTCCGCCGTGCTGCACGTGTATTGATGAGCGGTCTGGACAGTGAAGGGGAAAAGCTTGAAGGGCTTCCGGTCACATCTGCCGATTCGGTGGAGCTACAAACATCGCCACGCGTGCGCCTGCTGATTCATACGTATCAGTATCTGGCCATGGGACGGCAAAAATATCATGCAGCCATGGTTTTGCTCGATATGTTTGACAGTGGACTAATAAAAAAGCGGACTGAGCTGGAACAAGCTGCGGCAGAATTGAAAACCAATGGTTCCACCAACGTCCTGAGCAAGCTAGCGGGATTGAAAACAGGGCAAAATGCGTTTTTGCTGCAAGGCTCCTGGTACGAAATTTTTGAGAAACTCAGCGTACATTTTGGCCTGGATCAAAAATCAGACCCTTTCCTGCGCTTCTTCCTCGATGCCTTACTTGAAATTGCATCGCAGCACATCCGCGAAGCAGAATCCTTTATGCGCTGGTGGGAATTTACCGGTAAAAAGAAAACTGTTGTGGTCAGCCCCAAAACAGATGCCATTAAAGTGATGACCGTTCACAAAAGCAAAGGGCTTGAATTTCCGGTGGTTATTTTTCCCTATGCCGATGTTTCATCGCTGCGGTCGCCCAAAGACCAATGGGTTGAACTGCCCGAAAATTTGGTTCCGGGACTTAAATCAGCAATGCTCAGCTGTGGCAAAGAGAAAATCGCCTGTGCACAGCAGGAGAAAACCTGTGATACTGAAAAAGCAAAGATTGCACTGGATTTGCTCAATGTTTTTTATGTGGCGATGACGCGCCCGGAAAAGGCTTTGTTTATAATGGCAGCAAACAAACCACAGAAAGGAAATACCGGCCAGGGTCTGCACACCTTTTTAAAAGCCTATCTGGAATATACAGAGGATTGGGATAAGGAACAAAAAATCTATGAATTTGGAAGCCTGCCCAAAAAACATATCCCCAAACCGCAGGGCAAAAAACCTCCACAAACAATTGATGAAGAAACAGAAAAACAGGCAAACTACAAACTTTGGCATGAAAAAATCAAGCTGAGTTTTCAAAAAGAACACTATTGGCCCGATGAGCTGGTTTCGGCCAGGGAAACAGGCGTGCTTTTGCATCATCTGCTCAGCCAAATCAACACAATAACTGATGTGCCCCGTCTTTTATCCACATCAAAAAAAATGCTGAAAAAACTGCATGTCGATATTCCACGGCTTGAAAATACTTTAACAGAACTGCTCCAAAAACCGGAAATAAAAAAAGCTTTTGATGGCAGTGGAACAGTTTTAAATGAGCGGAGCTTTTTGTCGGCAGGCCATCAACTGCTGCGTCCCGACCGTATGGTACTTTTTGATCATTCCTTTATGATTATCGACTATAAAACAGGGCAACATCAGCCTGATTATGAGGAAAAAATGCGTGAATATGCGCAACAGTTTTCCGAACTGAGCGGAATGGCAGCGGCAGGATTATTTTTAGTGTATCTACTGGAAAAACCAGAAGTGCTGGAGGTGCCGTTTTAACCAAAAGCTGCTTTCAAAAAAACAATTAATTGCCCCTCCTTTTGTGGTTTCAGCCAATGAATTCCTATTTTTGGTGATTATGACAATCTAAAGGGCTTTTGCCCAAAGGATTTGCATGCTCTATCATGAAATGGAAATTTAACTATAAATATCTAACAATAAATGACTTACAATAAAATCAGCTTGTTTTTCCTGTTGTGCATTGTCATCAATTTTTTTACATCCTGTCAATCAGGACAGCCGGATAATGACACACTGAAAGCAAAAGCAGCAAAAATGCTGATGTTCGGTTTTAGGGGAACAAGTCTGGAAGATGCACCTAAAACAAAGCAATTTCTGAAGAAACATCCTCCGGGAGGAATTATCCTGTTTGATTATGACGTGCCATCGAAAAGCCGACCAAGAAACATCAGTTCTCCGGAACAGCTCCGTCAATTGACACAATCAATAAAACAGGCTGCATCTGAAAACATACTCATTGCATTGGATCAGGAAGGCGGAAAAGTAGCGCGCCTAAAGGAACGGTATGGTTTTCCTGTCTTTCCTTCAGCACAAAAAACTGCGGCTTTGGGCCTGGACAGTGCCACCTTGATTTACAAGCAAATGGCAGCAGAAATCCACAAAATGGGTTTCAATGTAAATTTTGCCCCTGTGGTGGATTTAAACACCAATCCCCTTTGCCCGGTGATTGGAAAAATTGAGCGCTCCTATGCAGCCGACCCGGACTCGGTTGCGGCATTTGCAGAAGTATTTATCAATGCCATGAACAATAATGATATTCGTTCTTGTCTGAAACATTTTCCAGGGCATGGAAGCTCCCTTGCCGATTCGCATTTGGGTTTTACAGACGTTACGGGAAGCTGGCAGGAAGACGAATTGCTGCCTTACCGCAAATTGATCAAAAACAATGCAGTGGAAGCCATCATGACGGCCCATGTATTTAATAAACGTATTGATTCGGTTTATCCGGCAAGTTTGTCGCATGTAACTTTAACAGATATCCTACGTAAGAAACTTGGGTATAAGGGGCTAATCATTTCAGACGATATGGCAATGTCGGCCATAGTTGATCACTACGGTTTGGAAGAAGCGATTCAAATGGCAGTAAATGCCGGGGTGGATTTATTGATTTTCTCCAATAATGGGAAAATTTATGATCCGGAGCTGCCACAAAAAGCTTTGGACATCCTTGTTCAATCGGTGAAACAGGGAAAAATCCCTTTATCCCGTGTAGATGATGCAGTACAACGCATTGAGAATTATGGTGGTCAACGATAAAAATCCCCTGAAACAGAGCTTAAAGATCATTAAAATGATTCTAAATAAGCTTTTGATGAGGGTTTTTATTGCTCACAGCAGATGGTGGACAATTTACGTTCAACGTTTTTAAATCATTGGTATTATGTTATTTATAACTCGAAATACACCAATAAAAAGCAAGCAAACCTTGACTGTATCGGCAAGCGCAAAAAAAAGTTGAAAAAAAGTTACGTGATAAGGGTAACCTTTTTATGAAAAAAAGTATTAAAAGAATAGACAGTGGTCGTGAATATTCTGATGAGGATATTCTGGAAGGTATCTTGACCAACAATCATAAGGTTCTTGAATGGCTCTATAAGCACTATTACTCAATGATTGTTTCTTTGGTAAAAAATTCAGGGGGTAATGTTTCTGATGCGACGGATATATTTCAGGATGGGATTCTTGCTGTATATCGCAGGCTGAAAAAAGAGCCATTGATATTAACGAGTACCTTCCGAACGTTCTTCTATAAGGTTTGTCAAAATATTGCATATAAGCATCTGCGCAGCCAGTCAATGTATCTGCATCCGGGCGAATTGCATGAATTTGCAGAAAGCGGCATGGACAAGGAGCATTTGATGAAAGATGTACGCTATAGCTTGTATCAAAGATGTTTTCGTGAGCTTTCGACCGATTGTCAGCGGATCATGTTGATGTATTTGACAAAAATACCTGTTAAAAAAATTGCTACAATACTGGGTATTAGTGTTGCAGCTGTGAAAAAAAGAAAGTATCTTTGTAAAGAGAACCTGATTAATAAGATTAAAGGAGACCATAGGTATAAATTTTAGCCAAATGAGAAAAAAGAGTGAGCAAATAGAAAAGTACCTCAACGGCGAGCTAAGTCCGGAAGAAAGCTCTGCCTTTGAAAGGGAACTTGAAGCAGATAAAGCCCTGTTTGGCGAGTATCAGCTTCGAAAGGAAATAAACGAATCCATAATGGATGAACAAGCCCTGCAAATTCAGGACAGCCTGAAGAAAATCATGACAAAGGAAACTAAAAGCGCACCAGCTTACCAAACGCTTTATAAAGTCGCTGCTGCAATTGTGGGATTTGTTATTGTGAGTGCTGCGGTAATGTATTTTGTAACGGCCGACAATACGAATCGTTCCACACTTTTCGCCCAGTATTACCAACCCAGCGATGCAGTTATGATTGTTCGGTCGGGCGACACAGAAACTGACAATAATCTTATTCAGGGAATGCAAGCTTATGATGACGGTGATTTTGACCGTGCTGTGAAGCTTTTAAATTCAGTAAACGAAAATATTACTGCCACATTTTATGCTGCTTTAAGTTATGTTGAACTTGAAGAATTTGATCAAGCAGAAAGGAAATTTAAAAATATCATCGCCGATGGAGATAACCTTTTTATTGATCAGGCCGAATGGTACTCGGCATTGCTTAAATTGAAAACCGGTAAAAAGGACGAAGCACGCAAAGCTTTTATCGACATCTCGAACAGCAATAGTTTTTATAATATAAAAGCATCAAGGATTCTTGTCAAATTAACCAACTAAGATTTATATCGCTTTTTAATCAAAAGCAAAATCATAACCATTAAGAGCGCGCCAACGGATAAACTCAAAACCAAGAGTTTATCCGTTTTTTCTTTTTCAAAAACATCAGGATCGAATGTAACCGGCTTGCCAACAGAAACATAGGCCGCCCAAAAATAAGGATGAGCAAACAGGTTGGGCGCTGATTGGAGATAATTAAGCTTGGATTCCCTTATCGCCTCATTGGGGCTGTAACCTTTGCTTAACCTATGGTAAAAATCCGTAATAATCCGCGCACCGGTTTTGTCTTCAATTTCCCACAAGGCCATTATAATATGCTGCGTACCTGTATAGGCAAAGCTCCTTGCCAGGCTCAAAATCCCCTCCCCTTTCGCCATTTTCCCAAAACCTGTATTGCAACTGCTCAGCACGGCCAAATGGGCATTAAGGCTTTGATGATAAATTTCATAAATATGAAGCTTATAATCATCTGATGCATTGTCGGGGTTCTGATAGAATACCAGATGAGAGTTCTCGGGCATTTCTTCATCTGCGATGGCGTGCATTGCCAGGTGCAGGATGCTGTAATCTGCTGCTCTGTCAATAAAATTTTCCTTGGTGGCCTCCGTATTTTTAAAGGTTTTTGCTCCAAATATTGTATTCAGGCTGTCCACTTCTGCTTTGACCCATTTCAACCGATTATATTCTGTGCTCCCTTCATCTTGATTTTGAGGGTAATCAGGAGCAAAGGCAATAATTTTATTAAGTTCTTTTAATCCTTTCGAGCGCACAGGAGTTTTTCTGAAGTGCAGCGTAGCAAGGTAATTATAAACCAAACCATGATCACGGATCAAATAATTTAGTTCTCGATAGGATGAAGGATTTTCGGAAGGCTCTGTCTTGGATAGCGCCTCAAAAGCTAAAAGGGACAAATCCCCGTCGGGTATGATAATCAAATTCTCAACAACCTCCAACTCATTTGGGATCAGCTTTTTATATAAATAATTGGAGGCATTAATAAAATTACTGAGCTCCTGCTGCACCTTTTCTCCGGGAAAATGACTGATTTGATCACGGAACAAATTTAATTGGCTGTGAAAAGTGCTGTCGACAGGCGTGTATTTTATGCTTAGTTTCCCATCAAAAAATACAAATGCAAACAGCTTGCGCTCGCTGAAGACATATTCAATCATCGCCGTATTGCCACGCATTTGGTTCAGTATCGAGTCAGCCGGAAGGATTTCTACTTTAATTTCAAGTTGCCTTTGCTTCAGCGCATTGGATACAATCTGATCCAAACTATCGATTTTACTCATTATTTCATAGGATGCATTAATCAGTTGGGCTATTAGAACTGAATCAATCGTTACTTTTTGCTTTTCGGCTTCGGTTCTTTGATTGATCTCGCTCAATTTAACCCGAAGCTGTTTTCCCATCCTGATGAGGCTGTCATGTTGTTCAAGCTGTTCTTCGGTTTCATTTCGGTTAATGGCTTCCAAAAGAGTTGAAGCCTTGCTTTTTTCAGCTAGTTCAAAAGCTCTTTTTATGAGTTGATCAGATTGTGAAACATTATATACTTCAAAAAGGCACTCAATTGCTTTGCTGTAGATTAACCGTGAGCGCGATGAATAATTCATCTTAGATTCATCATTTTGTAATCCAAACCGCACACTCTCAAGTATATCTATAGCTTTATTGTAATTTGTCAATGCCTGGCCCAAAAAATTGGTGTCAGGTTCCTCGTTGTATTGACTCATATAAATATTCCCCATTTGATAATAGGCCCGAACAGTTTTGGAATCTTCTGCGTTCTTGATTAATTGTCTCTGGCCGGTTTGCCCATAGGTTGACTTAAGAATCCTGAGACTTTTATTAATGTTTTCTTTGGCCGAATTATATTCTTGTTTACGGGCAAAATAAATTCCCATATTGATATAGCATTCTGCCAAATCGCGGCTATTCAGCTCATTATTCTTAAGGAAATAGCTTTCAGCTTTTTTCAATTCAGTTATTGCTCGTTCAGAATCCCGGTTGTTTTGAATCAAAAAGTAGCCATAATACAAATGGTTTAAAGCTATTTCGCCGGGTTGATAAATTTTTATGGCACTTTGGGATGTGTTCAGCTCATGAATATGGGCAGCCGAATCCGTTTGACCGGTTTTTTCATAAGTACGGGCAAGGTTTCGGTATGCTTTCAACTTTAAAACATTGTCATCACTTGAAAGTATGTAACGGTATTGGCCAATTGCCTTTGGGTATTCACGGGTTGAAAGATATATATTGGCCAGATTCAGCCTCACTTCGTTGACCATCTGCCCAGAAGCTCCGGGGCCGGTAGCTTTCGAAAGAGCCATATTATATAATTGCTCAGCTTTTTTGAGCTCACCGGTCAAAAGGCAATTTGTTCCGTAATTCTGAAACAAGAGAAAAAGCCTTCTGTTTGACGGCTGTTCAAGTTGGTCAAATATATAAAGAGATGAGTCATAATAAAATCGCGCCTGACGGTAATTTTCGTTATTCGTTGCTATCCAGCCCAAATTGAGATAGGCATTCGCAACGGAACCCAGGTATTGATCGTGCTTCTTTTGACTGAGCTGGATCACTTTTTTTAAAAATACATTAGCGCTATCATCCTGTTTCAGGTATTTGTAGCAGAGCCCAATATTCTCGTACATGGAAAAAAGGTAGGACGTATCTACTTTTTTATTGTGGTTTTTATTGAGTTGTTCTGCTTCAAAGAGGTAAGACAATGCTTTTTGGTATCTTGAATACCACATATAAATAACACCAAGGTTGTTGTAGGTTTTGAATAAAGTTGAAGGATTGGGCGGACTAAAGTCTGGCCTGCATTGAATGGATTTATTCAAAAAATAGAAAGCTGCCCTTGCGTTCTGGTTGTGTGCATAAAATGATCCTTGCAATGCTAGATAATCTGCAAAAACATGGGTATTGGAATCGGGTTTTGTATTTAAAATATGCGCCTGACTGAGATATTGATAGGCAGAATCATTTTGGTTTAATTCCCAAAAATATGTTGCTTTTTGAATTAAAGCACTAAAATCACCTTTGATTATACTGTCTGATACTGTTGGAATTGCTTCCCCTATGTAAAAATTATCGCCCGAAATCTCTAAATAATCAATAGTTCCTTTGGAATCAGCTTTTGATGCTTCTCCCTGAAATGACCTTTTATTTTTAAAATTACCGGGCAGATCGCCTGCACAGGTCAAATTATAAAACCCAGATACAATATTTATTATACTGACAATTAGCAACTTGTAGAAACAATAATTCCGCATAATCTGACTGTGGCTTTTTTCAGCTTAGAATTTCAATATAGCAGAATATTTGATTCAGTTCGAAAAAAAAATCTGTAATAAACCGACAAGGACAAATCTATAATATGAGTCAGGAGCTAATAAAAAAGCCCGGTTATTTGAGAACCGGGCTTGAAGCAATTTTGTATGGAATTATGATTATTTTCTGATAAGCTGGCTTTTGCTGATGATTTCATCATTAATGCTTATGGTATAAAAGTACGATCCTTTTGGAAGTTTCTCCAGGTTTAACTTTAATACGCCAGCAGATTGTGGGTTTTCTTCAAGCTGCTGAACCAGTTTTCCGCTGATATCATAGAAATGAATTGATAAAGGGCCTTCAAGTTTTGTGCTTATATCGATAAAAGCATAATTGTTCGCCGGGTTTGGATAAATACCGGACACAGCTGAGTTGCTACCGTCTGAAACGAGCTGCGCCGATTTTAATTGCGCATATGGAATTCGGATACCATTCGCATCAATAAAATGAGATTCTACAGTATTTTTTAATTCGGCAACTGAACCGGCGGAGAAACCAGGATTGGTTTTTGCCTTTATTTTCATAATAGTTTGATTGGGGCTCAGCATGTGTGCTTTGGCTTCTTCGTCTATCCATGAAACCCGAACCTGACCATTTTTAATAGCATAGTTAATTTTATATTCGGATTCGATATCAACAATACGCACGAGCTTGCTGTCATAGTCAAATGCCAGGGCCATTCCTGTGATTGCAATCGGGTCGGTAACAAGAATTGGTATTTCAACAAATTGATTTCCGGCACATTTAATTTCTGTTTGCATGAGGCTGATGCTATTGGTTTCTTTCAGGAGAACCGGACTATATCCTCCGCTACAATCACCAATACTGATCATGCCCAGGTCAATGTCATCAAACTCAGGAGGGTCGTCTCCTCCTCCACCATTGTTTCCTCCTCCTGCAGGTGGATCTTCTTTGGCCCCGATAATGAAGCTGATTTCGCTATAGCCCCATTCGCCTGCTGGAAAAGGATAGCCATTAATAAACCACCCGACCACGATTGTCCAGTAATCGCTCCAGGTGATATTTCCACTTCCGTTAACATCGGCTGCAATAGCTTCAATATCAGTAAAATCATGCATTCCAAATAAATGAAGCATAATTAAAAAGCTATCCTCAATATCAATCCCTCCCGCATTGATATTAGTACTCGTGGTCAACAAGTAGGTTCCCGGAACGGGAAATGGCATTGAAAAAGCTCCGTTGACATCTGTAATACAATCTGATACTGTATCTCCGGCCTGATTAATGAGATACACATTACTTCCGGGCATCGGCACACTTTCATCATTGTTATAAAATGTATGCCCTGCTATCTGCTCCTGAGCTTTAAGAGGAGACCAGAGGATTAGAAAAGCGGCAATTAGCCCTGAAATTGCAATTGATTTTTTCATAAAAATTCTGTTTTTGATTTTCCGAGGTAAAAGTACAAAGTGATTTTTAATTATGCAAGTTTTTTTTGTAATTTTTTTGTAAAACTTATAGTTTAGTATTGATAAATGTATCATTCCCTTTGCAAATAGGCATTCCTTTTTAAAATTTCAAGATACATCATTTTCATAAACTTTCACTTGCTTTAAGTATCTTTGATACAGTTTTTTATAAATAAAGTTTCATCTTTTATCAAATTTTTTTAAATTTAGGGGTAACCTTTTGGTTGCTTGTGGTATTAATAAATATGCGTTGGAAAATTTCTGAGTAAAAATCACTCAAAACATTAGCAATACATGAACTTGACTACAAATGACCTTCATAAAGAGCTACAATCCAGAATAAAGGAAGTGGAGGAACTGAAATCTTTCTTGCTGGCTAATGTCTCGCACGAGTTCAGAACACCATTAAATGCTATTCTTGGATTTTCAGACCTACTAATAGATGATAAAAATTCTAAGGCAGAGCAAGATATGTTTATTGATGAAATCAGGAATGGTTGCAGAAGCATGATTGCTCTTGTGGATAATTTTTTAGAAGCCGCCCGGCTAAATGATGATAAAGAGAAACTATTATTACGTTCATGTAAATTACATGACATTTTTAACGAGGCTTGTTATTCCTTTAATAAAGTTTTGGTTAATAGCAACAAAAGTATTGACTTCATAAAAAAGGAAAGTATTGGAATGCATATCGGCTTTGTCATGGCTGACAAAGAAAAGCTAAAAAGAGTATTGGAAATTCTATTAAATAACGCTTTGAAATTTACAGATTCAGGTTACATCGAAACAGGCATTAACGTTTGCAACGAACATACAATTGAGTTTTATGTAGAAGATTCGGGCAATGGCATTCCCCTTGAAAAAAATAAAGAACTCTTTGACCTTTTCGTGCAAGCTGACCCCGGAATAAACCGCAAGTATAACGGGCTTGGCCTGGGGCTGGGAATTGCCGAAAAATTAGTCCACGTCATGGGCGGCAGGATTCATGCACATGATAGTAAAAATAAGGGAACACGTTTTTCATTTACTATACCCTACCGCAACTCTAATGAAAACGCAAAAGAGACAAAAAACCTTCCTTTAAACCATAATAAAAGCGCACGATTGAGCAAAAGAAAAATGGTCTTTGAAAATAATCTCGTCCTGAACAAACTTCAGGCATAATCAAATAACGAAAACAAAAGCCTTACCTAGGCATTTTTTCGAACCTGTAATCAATTAGCCCGTTCACCCTCCGAGCGGGCTTTTGATTTTTTCCTACACCCTTTTTTGTACCTTTGCCTACATAGTTTTTGTTCATAATGTACGATCTCAGCGTTATTCCCGGTATTGAAACCTGTCATCCCGGTACTTCAAGACTCCTTAATTTCAATTCCGAAAGCTTTCGGAAAAATGCACTTCGTCTACGCTCAGAATAACAAATCGATCTCGTTCATTTGGAACTAAAAACACGGCTTTATGGACAACACTGCATAGTTTGCCCTATATTGTTCATATTAAAGGTGTCATGCTGAGATGTACTGCGATGCGCTGCATTGCGATGTACTGAGCTTGCCGAAGTAAGCCTGCCGAAATGTGCTGCGATGGGCTGAGCTTGTTGAAGCATGCACCACCGAAGTACGGGTAAAAAATCCAAATCTATAAGTATTTGTGGATTTGGGCAATCCCGAAGATTTGGGAGACTTTATAAACGAACTCTAAATAATCATAGCCTATGGTTTTTAATTATATCTGGGTCGCCTTTTTTGTGATTGCATTTATTGCGGCACTCATCCGGCTGGTATTCTTTGGAGACACCGAAGTTTTTCCTGAAGTAGTTGGAAGCACATTTGACATGGCAAAAACCGGCTTTGAATTGTCGCTCTATCTCACAGGAGTTATGACCCTCTGGCTTGGCTTGATGCGCGTTGGCGAAAAGGCCGGAATGGTCAACGCGCTTTCGCGTGTTGTATCGCCATTGTTCCGCAGGCTTTTTCCAGATATTCCAAAAAATCATCCTGCTATGGGCTCAATCCTGATGAATATTGCCGCCAATATGCTCGGTCTTGATAATGCGGCAACCCCTATGGGGCTCAAGGCAATGAATCAGTTGCAGGAACTGAACCCAAAAAAGGATACAGCATCCAATAGCATGATTATGTTTTTGGTACTGAACACATCCGGCCTAACCTTAATTCCAGTTAGTGTATTGGTTTACAGGGCACAGATGGGAGCAGCAGATCCAAGTGCGGTTTTTATTCCCATTCTTTTATCTACCTTTTTTGCCACACTTGCAGGAATCATTACGGTTGGCATCTATCAAAGAATAAATTTACTTTCCAAAGAAATTTTGCTGTATCTCGGGGGCTTTAGCCTGCTCGTGAGCGCCATAATCTGGTATTTTTCCACCTTATCGGATGGACAGGTAAATACCGTTTCAGCTGTTTCGGGCAATTTTATTTTGTTTCTGATCATTATCCTCTTTATAGTCAGCGCTTTTATTAAAAAGATCAATGTATATGAGACTTTTATTGAAGGTGCTAAAGAAGGATTTCCCATTGCTGTGCGCATCATTCCCTATTTGGTCGGGATACTTGTGGCCATTGGTGTTTTCAGGGCATCGGGAGCGATGGATTTCATTATTGATAGTATCGGGCAATTTTTTGCGTTTTTTGGAGTCAATACAGATTTCGTTCCTGCTTTGCCAACAGCTTTTATGAAACCTTTGAGCGGAAGCGGCGCCAGGGGCATGATGCTGGAAACGATGACAAACTACGGTGTTGACTCATTTGCCGGTCGCCTGGCAGCTACTTTGCAGGGCGCAACCGATACAACTTTTTATATAATTGCTGTTTATTTTGGATCGGTTGGAATCCGTAAGACACGATATGCGGTAACTTGTGGCTTGCTGGCCGATCTGGCCGGTATTATTGCTGCCATTTTCATCGCATATTTATTTTTCCATTAAGAGCTAATCTCATTATTTTAATCTATGAAGGAAGAAATTACACATAAAGGTATTGTTGAAAAAATTGAAGGAAACACAGTTTTTGTCTCCATTGTAAGTCATTCGGCTTGTGCGTCTTGCACGGTGAAAGGTGCCTGCAATGTTTCCGAAATGGAAAATAAGATGATTGAAGTAAAAGGAGTGGATGCAAGCTGCTATAAGCTTCGCGACGAAGTGGAAGTTTATATGGCGCAATCCCTTGGAACAAAAGCCGTTTTTTTGGGTTATTTGCTTCCATTTATCATTTTAGTGGGCGCACTCATCATTTTTTCTACTCTTCTCGATAATGAAGGACTGGCAGGACTTTTTTCGATTCTATTATTGGTCCCTTATTATACGGTGCTGCATTTCTCTCGCGACCGATTAGGAAAAACATTCGAGTTTAAGTTGCGCCCCCGGTCTTAGAAACGTTTTAAATTATTGCTCAGGCTTTCCCTTGCTGAAATTAAAACACTGATTATCAATTATCTTTTATGTTTCCATAAAAATAATTTAGAAAGATTCTTTTTCAATAAGCTAATTGATTGATATTTAATTGATTATACAAGAAACAATAAAGCCCAATATTCGTGGCTATGCTTTTATATTATTGAATATTAGCTATTTATGGTTTATTGTATTGATGAATAATTATAGGTTATTCTTTCGTTAGCTTTTATAATTTTGTGTGCCATAGTGGAAACAGCGCCGCAAACAGGTCGATTTACTTTAACCAGGCCTGTCCATCACGCTGTAAAAATGAGGTTTAACCCTTAAAACCAATAAACTGTGAATGATATTGTTCTTTATTCCCTTCTCAGTCTGAGCCTTTTGGGAGCTGCAGCAGCTGTAATACTGTATTTTGTGGCGCAAAAATTCAAGGTCATTGAAGACCCGCGGATTGATGAAGTTGAAGAAGCCTTGCCCAGCGCCAATTGTGGTGGATGTGGCTATGCCGGATGTCGTGCTTTTGCTGAAGCCATTGTGAAATCAGGATCACTGGAAGGATTTAACTGCCCGGTAGGTGGTGCTGATGTTATGGCGCAGGTTGGTGCGGTTATGGGCCTTGAAGCAGCAGCTTCTGAGCCTAAAATTGCCGTTGTACGCTGTAACGGCAGCAGGCAAAATTCACCGGCCAAAGTAGAATTCGACGGACCGCAAACCTGTTCCTTTGCCCACAGCCTTTACTCAGGCGAAGGTGGTTGCCCACATGGATGCCTCGGTTCAGGTGATTGTGTGGCTGCATGCACTTTCGATGCCATTTTCATGAACGAAGAAACCGGACTGCCCGAAGTTGTGGAAGATAAATGTGTGGCCTGTGGCGCTTGTGTTACTGCTTGTCCGCGCAATATCATCGAGCTGCGCAACAAAGGCAAAAAAGACCGCAGGGTTTTTGTGAGCTGCATGAACCAGGAAAAAGGTGCTCCGGCAAAGAAAAACTGTTCTGTGGCATGTATCGGTTGTGGCAAATGCGTTAAAGCCTGCCCATTTGATGCCATCACACTTGAAAACAATCTGGCCTATATCGACTTCGAAAAATGTAAGCTTTGCCGCAAGTGTGTTCAGGAATGCCCCACAGGAGCAATCCACGAAATTAATTTCCCGCCACGCAAACCAAAACCTGCGCCGGCTCCAAAAGCAGAAGCACCTGCACAAGCGGAAGCCAAAGCAGAACCAAAGGATGCTGGCAAAAAGGAAGATAAATAACAGCATAAAAACTTAATATTTAGGAGGATTATACCTTGAAAACTTTTAAATTAGGAGGTGTTCACCCTGCGGAAAACAAATTGGCTGAAGCTGCTGTTATTGAGACGCTGCCAATCCCTGATACCGCTTATGTCCCCCTTGGACAAAACCTCGGTGCACCCTCAGTACCCGTTGTAAAAAGAGGTGATATCGTTAAAACAGGTCAGCTGCTGGCCAAAGGCGAAAGTTTTATTTCAGCAAATGTGCATGCACCTGTTTCGGGCAAAGTCATGAAAATTGACGCCTTGCTCGATTCCAGTGGCTATAAACGTCAAACGATTGTCATTAAGACCGATGGCGATGAATGGATGCCCGAAATTGACCGTTCCGGTGACATAAAAAAAGAAATTACGGCCACCAAAGACGAAATCGTAGCCCGGATGAAAAATTTCGGCATCGTTGGTTTGGGAGGCGCTACATTTCCTTCGCATGTAAAACTGATGCTGCACCCGGGCAAAAAAGCCGAATACCTTATTATTAATGGTGTGGAATGTGAACCTTATCTCACTTCCGACCACAGGCTGATGCTCGAAAAAGGAGAAGAAATGCTGATTGGCATCTCTATCCTGATGAAAGGGCTTGATGTGAAGAAAGCACTCATTGGCATCGAAAACAACAAACCCGACGCCATTGCTCACCTGCAAAAACAGGCAAAGAATTTTAACGGGATTGAAGTTCATCCTTTAAAGGTGAAATATCCTCAGGGTGGTGAAAAACAGTTGATCAAGGCATTGGTAAACCGTGAAGTGCCCTCCGGCAAACTGCCTCTGGAAGTAGGATGCGTTGTGAACAATGTAGGAACTGCTTATGCCGTTTATGAAGCGGTTCAAAAAAATAAACCACTAATTGAGCGCGTAGTTACCGTAACCGGAAAAGCGCTGTCGAAACCATCGAATTTTATGGTGCGCATCGGCACGCCGGTGCAGCAACTCATCGAAGCTGCCGGCGGGCTTCCGGAAGATACCGGCAAGATCATCAATGGCGGACCGATGATGGGAAAAGCTGTGCTGAGCCCTGATGTACCTGTTGTAAAAGGTACAAGCGGCATACTTCTGATGAAAGAGAAGGAAAGCAAGCGCGTACCCATGATGAACTGTATTCGCTGTGCCAAATGTACCCAGGTTTGCCCGATGGGACTCGAGCCTTATCTGCTGGGGGTTTATGGCGAAAAACAAAAATACGAAGAGCTTGAAAAGGAACAGGTCATGGACTGCATCGAATGCGGATCATGTCAGTTTACTTGTCCTTCGGGTCGTCCGCTGCTGGACTATATCCGCTTAGGCAAGCAGGAAGTTGGTAAAATAATGAGAAATCGAAAGAATAATTGATAAAGCCTTATGAATTTACTTACAGTTTCCGGCTCACCACACGTACATGGAGGTCTTTCCGTTAAGAAAGTAATGTATGGAGTAGTGATTGCTATGGTGCCGGCCATATTAACGTCTGTTTACTATTTTGGCCTGGATGCACTCAGGATATTAGTAGTTTCAGTGCTTGCATGTTATTTGTTCGAGTATCTGATACAGAAATATCTCATCAAAGGCCCCATTAGCATAAATGATGGATCAGCTTTGGTTACAGGAATTTTGCTGGCATTTAATGTGCCTTCCAACCTGCCCTGCTGGATTTTGATTATTGGTGCATTGGTTTCTATTGGAATGGGTAAAATGTCCTTTGGCGGTTTGGGGAAAAACCCCTTTAACCCGGCATTGGTTGGTAGGGTTTTCCTGCTGATTTCCTTTCCGGTACAAATGACAAGCTGGCCTGTTCCCAAGCCACTCTTCTCCAATGCTGTAACTGATGCGGTTACAGGCCCCACACCGCTTGGCATCGTAAAAGAAGGTTTGCGCAGCGGGCTTTCTGTCGATCAAGTGATGAGCCATGTGCCTACCTATGCCCAGGAACTTATGGGAGATATGGGTGGATCTTTGGGAGAAGTTTCTGCACTTGCACTGATTATCGGTGGTATTTATATGCTCATAAAAAGGATCATTACCTGGGAAATCCCGGCATCTTTCCTTTTAAGCGTTGTGCTCTTTACCGGAATCCTCTGGCTGATCGACCCAACACAATATGTTAATCCGCTTTTCCATCTCGTTACAGGCGGCATCATGCTGGGTGTCTTTTTTATGGCAACCGATATGGTCAGCTCTCCAATGTCGCGGGGTGGCCAATTGATATTCGGTGCGGGCGTTGGCATTTTAACCATTGTGATCAGGATTTGGGGCGCATATCCCGAAGGAGTTTCATTTGCCATCCTGATTATGAACGCCTTTGTACCGCTGATCAACAGAAGTATGAAGCCAAAACGTTTTGGTGAAACAATAAAAGCAGCTTAATTTATTAAGAAATTGAAAATCAATTGTTATGGCTAAAAAAGAATCATCATTTATAAATATGCTGCTTACCCTTGTAGTAGTAACAGCCGTGGCTGCACTTGCACTGGGCGGTGTATATAACCTCACTGCCGAGCCCATTGCCCAGGCAAAAGCGGAAAAGCAGAAAAAGGCCATCGAAAATGTTTTGCCTCCTTTCGATCGCTTAGAAGTGAAAAAAGTTGCCTCTCCAGATGGGGACAGCCTGCAATTTAATATTGCTTATAAAGGGCCGGAACCTGTTGGTGTTGCCGTCAATACCTATACCAACGAAGGTTTCAGCGGAAATATCAAATTAATGGTGGGATTGCTGCCCGATGGTAGCATCAATAATATCTCTGTTTTGGAACATAAGGAAACTCCGGGCCTTGGCGATAAAATGCAAAAGAGTAAATCTACCTGGAGCGACCAGTTCAATGGTAAAAATCCGGCAAATTATAAACTAAAGGTAACCAAAGATGGCGGCGATGTTGATGCAATTACGGCAGCAACCATCAGTTCACGTGCCTATTGTGATGCTGTGCAACGCGCCTACGATACCTTTAAAAGTAATGGAGGAATCAAATAATGAATCAAATACAGAATTTTTCCAAGGGGATTATTAAGGAAAACCCGGTTTTTGTTTTACTGTTGGGACTTTGCCCTACATTGGGTGTAACTACCTCAGCAATAAACGGTTTAGGAATGGGCCTTGCCACAACATTCGTATTGGTTATGTCCAATCTTGTTGTTTCATTGGTAAAAAATGTCATTCCCGACAAAGTACGTATCCCTTCCTTTATCGTAATTATTGCATCTTTCGTAACCATTGTTGAGCTGGTGATGCAGGGATTCATACCCGCATTGTTCGATCAATTGGGACTTTTCATTCCTTTGATTGTTGTAAACTGCGTTGTGCTTGGACGTGCAGAAGCTTTTGCATCCAAAAACGGTCTCCTTGCTTCCATTATAGATGGTTTGGGAATGGGCCTTGGATTTGCATTCGCCCTAACGATCCTCGGTGCAGTACGTGAACTGCTCGGAAGTGGAGCTATTTTTGGAATGAAACTTATCAATGGAGACGGAATGCTCGTATTTGTATTGGCACCCGGAGCTTTTATTGCACTGGGATATCTCATTGCATTGATGCGGAAAATCACCAAAGCTTAATGTTGAACTGATAAAAATTTAAAGCATGGAATATATCCTTATAATCATCGCGGCCATTTTTGTGAACAATATCGTTCTTGCCCAGTTCCTCGGGATTTGTCCCTTTGTTGGGGTATCGGGCAAAGTATCAACATCAGTTGGAATGAGCGGTGCTGTACTTTTTGTAATGACCCTGGCAACCATAGTAACCTGGTTGATCCAAAATTATATCCTTATACCTTTTGGAATCGGTTTCCTGCAAACCATCAGCTTTATCCTTGTGATTGCTTCGCTGGTGCAGATGGTGGAGATCATCCTTAAAAAAGTGAGCCCGCCCCTATATCAGGCTCTTGGTGTTTTTCTACCGTTGATTACTACCAACTGTGCGGTTTTGGGTGTGGCCATCCTTACAATCCAGAAAGAATTTAACCTCATGGAAGGAGTGGTCTTTGCCATTGCCAATGCAATTGGTTTTGCACTCGCTATGGTAATTTTTGCCGGTATCCGTGAGCATCTCGACTTGATGGAGGTTCCCAAAGGAATGCGCGGTGTGCCTGTAGCACTCATTACTGCAGGTATCCTGGCGCTGGCATTTATGGGATTCGCCGGACTGGTATAAGAACCCAAAACATACCGGAGCTGACCATGACAAAACCCCTTTTTGGGGCTGTTATGGTCAGCTTTTGTTTTTAAGGTCGGACATATTTTGTAATTTTACTGCTGATAATCCTAAAAGATCATCCCAATGAATGAAATCCATGAAATGATACTCTTTGGCGGAACGGTTTTTATGGGCTTTTTTGCCATAATGAACCCTTTTGCCAATACACCGATTTTTCTGGGGCTAACATCCGAAATAGAAGACCGTAAATTGGTCGTTAAAATTGCTTTTCACAGTGTGCTTTACGCCTTTATCATCGTAGCAGCCTTTACAGTGTTGGGACATTATATTTATCAGATGTTCGGGATTACCCTTTCCGCTTTTAAAATTGGAGGAGGGCTGCTCTTATTTCATGTTGGCTCTAATTTGTTGCAGGGCAAGGAATCCACAGTGCATCACCCATCGCCCGAACACCGACAAAATCTTAAAGACAAACTTGCCCAAGACAATACATTTTTGAAAATGGCTATTTCACCCCTTGCCATCCCAATTCTTGGCGGACCAGGAACAATTTCTACTGCCATGAACTTTGTAGGCTATAATGTCAGTCTGGATCCCTGGGAAAAAATGATCGTGGTTTTGGTTATATTTGCCATCAGCTGCCTGATAAGTTTTATGATGTTTGTTTTTGGTGGTAAACTGGTAAACTATCTTGGACAAAGCATCATCGGAGTGATTACGCGTATCATGGGATTGATTTTGGTGATTATCAGTGTTCAGATGGTTATTGGAGGAATTAAGCTGGCATTTAATCTTTAAATTATGGCATTGGATATTGTAATTGACCTTAAGGACCTGTCTGTATATCAAAAAGATGTGCTCATTCTGTCAGAAGTAGGTTTTGAATTGGAACGCGGCGAATTTGTTTATCTCATCGGGAAAACCGGCAGCGGGAAAAGCAGTTTGCTGAAAACCCTCTATGCGGAGCTGGATTGCCGGAAAGGCTCTGCACAGGTTGCCGGACATGACCTGACCACCTTGAAGAAAAAGGAAGTGCCCTTTTTGCGCAGGAAAATTGGCATCATTTTTCAGGATTTCCAGTTGCTCCCCGACCGCTCGGTAAACGAAAACCTTAGTTTTGTGCTCAAAGCTACAGGCTGGCGCGATAAAACCAAAATGCGCGAACGCTGTCAGGATGTACTGCAAAAAGTTGGCTTGGGAACAAAAGGCTTCAAGATGCCGCATCAAATCTCAGGTGGTGAACAGCAAAGGGTTGGGATTGCCCGTGCACTGCTCAATGACCCTGAAATCATCATCGCGGATGAGCCTACCGGAAACCTCGATCCGGAAACTTCCGATGGTATTATGCAGCTCTTGATGGGGATTGCCCGAAATGGTCGTGCCGTTTTAATGGCAACACATAATTATAATCTGATCCAGAAATATCCTTCAAGGATACTGCGCTGCGAGAATGGCCGTGTTCTTGAAAATGAAGAAACAACCGAATCCTTAGCTATTGAAGATTAAATCTATCAATTTATTGGTTTTCAGCTTATTGTCATAATTCTCTTGCAGGATAAATTTTCTTGATTCAATTTCAGGAAGGCTAAAATCTTTTTCAAAACATTCATCAACTGCTTTTCTGATTTCCTTTGCATCATTGGCAATAATGCAGGCATCGCGCAAACCAGTTCCTTGCGTCATTTCATTATTGGCTATGCAAAACCGTCCCTGATATAATGTGTTGAGCAGCTTAAGTTTAAGTCCAGTGGCCTGGAAAGTGATCAGGATGTGGATGTGGGCATTTTGCATCAATTCCTGCATTTCGGCATTGGGAACATTCGCTTTAAGGCTTACGTTTTCCTGTTTATTACAAAGGTATTTAAGCGATGCGGGCGGGTTTAAACCGGCAACGACCAGCTTATGGCGGCAGTTGGGCATGATTTTTTTAATAAGATATTCAGCAGCAAGGCGGTTTTCTGCCACTGATAAATTGCCATGATAAAGCATATAATCCGATGAACCTTCAAGGGAAATCACTTCGTCATTTTCATGGAAGCTGGGCAAATAACGCACCTCCTGCTTCTGAAAATGTTTTTGCAGATAATCAGTATCACTCTGCGAAACAGCCAACATCAGATCCGCCTTGCGCAATGCTTTTTGAAAAAGGCGTAGCTTTAATGTTTCCTGAGCAAAAAACAGGAATTTGAACGGATTGCGCTCGGCTTTCGCCAGATGTCCGTAATAATGATGCTCGATATTGCTTTCGCGATATATTATTCTCCGATGAGCAAAGCGCGCATCCTTTAAAATAGCACAGGTGTGCAAGCCTTCGCAAAGTATGGGATAACCGTCTTCCAACAGCCTTTTATTCAAAACTTCAGAAGTGCGGCTTTTAATGATAAAAGGGCTTAAGGACAAAAAATTACGTGCCGACATATCGCGTTGATAATAATGCACTTCGGCGCATAATTCCTTCAACTCCTCCGATCTTTCCCTTCCATATTCAAAACAGTGCAGTATGACTTTGACACCTGCTTTGTGCAGCATCCTGAGTTTGTGATACACATCAATTACGCCGCCGTAATTTGGAGGACTGGGGATATCGAAAGAGATGATATGGAGGTGTTTGTCTGTCATTTCAAGTTAAGGTAAACCTTGTCTAATTGTTTTTCTTCATTTTCCCAACTGAGTTCTTTGGCGGCAATAAAACAATTTTTCCGCAGTCTTTTCAATTCTTCAGGATTACCGAGCATCTCATTGATGCGTTCGGCTATATGTTTTGGGCCATGATGATCAATGAAATACCCGCATTCGTATTTTGTAACGACTTTGCTGATTTCGGGCAGGCGGCTCACCAAAACAGGAACGCCGGCATGCATATAATCAAAAAGTTTGTTGGGGAGACTATAGCGGTAATTGGGATTTGTGTCCTTATCGAGCGAAAAACCCAAATCGGCCTGGCACGTATAATCGAAAAGCCTTTGAGGCAATTGCCTGGGGATGAAACGTATTTTATCTTCAAGCTGGTTTTCTTTGCACATTTGCTTGAGCTGTGGCAATACATCACCATTACCAATAATCAGCAACAGAGCTCCTTCCACATATTTCATAGAAAGCAGGAGTTCTTCCGCCCCTCTTTGGATATTGATCCCGGCGCCCTGAAGAAGCAGTATATGTTTATCTTCCGGTAACCCCAGGGTTTTTCTGCTTGCTTCAGGATTTCGATGGCGCACCGGTGGCATATTGCGCACTACCAAGGGGCGGTTTCCGTAGCTTTTTTTAAAAAGATCTGCAATAGAATCATTTACCGTAAAAATATACGGCAATTTCGGAAAAATCCATTTCTCAATACCTCGCCAAACCGATTGCACAAGCTTTCTGTTGATCACTTCGGGAGTTTCCGTGAAATACTCATGGCTGTCGTAAACAATGGCTTTTCTCCTGAGCTTTGACACAAGATAATTGGGCATTAATGTGTCCAAATCGTTTGACAAAAGGATGTCGCATTTAGAAAACAGCAATAAAAAAAACAGGCGAATATTGTATTCTGCATAAAAGAACGGTCCTTTGGTAAAAAGCAGCTTCATGCGTTTGCTTGGATAAGGACGCTCATCCATTGCAAGGCTCGCAGGCAGCACGCGCCCAACAAGAAGTACGTCAAAACCGTTCTTATTCAAGTAAGTACAGACTTTAGAAACACGTTGGTCTGTTACCAGATCATTAATCACCGAAACAATAATTCTTTTCAAAGCGAGCTTTTTGCGAAATTACAAAATAGATGAACGCATTAACCGCTCAGATTATTGGCACATCCTGACAAGAGAGCAAAATTGCGTCATTTCTTGCCCTTTGAAAAGTATTGTTTAAAATTTTTGAAGAACAACCAGCCATCAGTGAAAATCCTGTGCATCTGGATATTGAGGTTTTTATTAAGAAAGTGCCATCCAATCCCAATCCCTAAAATTGTAAAAAGGATGGTTACAATAGCAACAGCATAAAGCGATTCAAAAACAAATACAGCAATGATATCGCCAATAATATTGGCAGAGGCCATTACCAAAACCTTATAAAAGTTGATGTTGGGCAAATTGATACTGTCGAGTGCAACACCCGAAAAGCGATCCATGGGCAAAAGCACAATATAAATAATGAAAATCCGAAACAGTATAACGAGCTGACCGAGCGAATCAATATATTCCGAACCACCAAGGATCAAAACCAATTGAGGTGCGAGAAAGAAGCAAACCGCCGCACCCAGGATAAAGATGTAGGTAATGGCACCTGAATACACATAAAAAAGAGATCGAACAGCATCCATATTTCCTTTCCGGCTTTGCTCCGACATTCGGGGGAAAGCAGTCCTGTTGAAACTGAGCAAGGGAATCCCGAGCAGGTCGGTAAGTTTAAGCGGGATGGCATAAAGCGCCACGGCTGTTGGCCCCATAACGGCACTCATACCGATGATGATGGAATCTGCGCTTTTCAAGAGGTTGGAACCCAATAAAGTTCCCAGAGAATAAGAGCCGAATTTCAACAATTCTTTGCGCTTCTCTTCCAGTGGCCTGCGGATATAGTGCATGCCATCTATTTTGCGTACCGCCGTATAAATACTGGGGATAAAATTCACAATAAGTTGCACCACAATAATCATCTCCAGAGGCAAGTCGAAGAAAAAATAATTGAATATCAGGAAAATGACAAAAATGCCCAAATTGAACAAGCGCAAACCTAAAAGGGACATAAATTTTTGACGAGCTAAAAAAGACGAAGTAGCTGAGTTCCAGTTTAGATTGGCGATAGCAAGCAATGGATACCATTTAAAAAACAACTGGTATCCCTGCCCGATATCAATTTTTAAACCACTGAGCAGGAAACTCAGGCTCCAGAACAGTACTGCAATTATACCAACCAGTACCAAACCAATACCATAACCTGCCCCCAGATAGCTTTTCAGTTCATGATCGCTGACTCCTGAAGCAAAACGAACGGTTCCATTATTGACCAAACCAGTCCGAATTTTATTAAAAAGTGTTGCTAATGCGGTGTATATCACCCAGCTACCAAATTCAGCCTTATCGAAAGTACGCGTTAGGATCATAAAACTAATGAGTCCGAGCGCTGCTCCTGCAACACTATTAAAAAGGGAAAGAAAGTTTTTTTCCCTGAATAATCTTTTAACTAAATGTAGCATATTATTACGTATCTGTTCTGTGGTTCAAACAACTAGCTGTTCTTAGGGTGAAACAATTTATATGCTTAGATCTGCCTCTTTTTCAGGAAACCTTTCTCTTTCAGGAAATCGGCTGCCCTTTTGTTGGCGAGTATCGGTTTGTGCAGTTGAAGGAAATCAACTCCGGGCGAATCATTGGCTTCAATCACACGGAGGCCTTCTTTTGTTGAGACAATATCCCAACCGATTACGGGACAGTAATGCGCATATTCAGCCAGTTCGAGAATAGATTTGTGTATAAAATCCCACTGCTCTACCTTAACACCTTTAATTTGCGCCCCCGTGTCGGGATGAACATCTGTCCAGTTAATTTTTCCACCAGATGTATGTGCTGCCGCAGAGCCAAGAATTCCTGTTTCAGGATCCAGAGCAGCACTTAAGGCACCGCGCGTAAAATTATCAACAGGAGCACTTTTATTTGTGGCAAAACGGTGAGCCAAAGATGCGATAAAAGCTTCACCCTCTTTGGCATCGTAATAGGTTAATATGCGTATGGTGTTGGCTGCTTCGGGGTATATATTTTTAGCATAATCGGACTGCTGCACATATTCTTCCACAATATAATCATCCAACGAATCAATATACTTGGCCAATGTTTCCGGTGAAAACTTTTCTTCTTTAGCCCTAACCTGATCTCCATCAGCAAAAAAGATTGAAATCCCTCTGCCTGCATATCCGGCTACAGGTTTAAAAACCAGTGGGGCATCATTAAGGACATACTCAAATAATTTTTGGGCTGTATTCAGTTTTCTGTCATCTTCAAGGCTTTTAATTTTGCCTTTTTTGATGCTGCAAAAGACAGAAGGCAGAAAATGCTTGTATTTATAAAGAAAATCAGAGAAAAGGTCTTTGTCGGCCAGGATTACACCATGCCGCTGGTTGATTCTTGGCACTACATTATACCGCTGAAAATCCGTTATATAGAGGTCTCTGCTGTATTCTGAAAATTTATTGCTGTAGAGCGCATGCGATTCGCTTGTAAAACCTTTGAAATTCACGCTCATCCTTTTGAAGGGATTGTATTTTACGGATGTTTTGTTTTCTTTGTAAACAACACCCCCACTGTATAAAATGAATGCCGAAAGTTTGCGTGCCCCCCTTTCGATTCCGTAAACCAAATTTCGTAAATTTCTCATTTTGTTTTTATTATGTTAAGGGTTTTCCTGATATTTTAAAATTATAAAGTTCTTGGCAGCATTTTTTAGTGCGGGATTTCTTTGATAACCCTGGCCGGAACACCTGCAACAACAGTATAGGCCGGAACGTCCTTAACGACCACGGCACCGGCCGCAACCACTGCACCTTTGCCAATATGGACGCCTTTCATGACCATGGCGCTCATTGCTACCCACACATCATCTTCTATAATAATAGGCTTGCTCACACCATCATCCGAAAAATGGTCGTCAATTTTATGAAAATCACTATCTATTATTTTGGAATAAGGAGCCAAACGTACGTTATCACCAATTTCAACATGATTGCTCACCGAAAGGTGCACGCCGTTTATTCTGGAATTTTTCCCCACTTTTAAATATGCACCGCGGTCAACAAAAAGAACGGCTTTATTAATATTGGACCAAATACGCACCTCATCGCCCAAATGCGCTTCGCCAAAAATTTTGAGCAAAGGTTTGCCTTTCAGTGTTATATGCCGTCCACGGCTTGCACACGCGCGCAATTTTATTTTTGCCCGGAGAATATCCGATGCCCCAATAAAAACCTGCTTCAAAAATACCATAAGCAGGCTTATCTTTCCTTTTTCAGGATATTCCTTTTGAAGTTCCTGCCTTCTTGATTTTAATCGTTGCTTCAGTCCCATTACTTTAAATATTTTGTGGAAGTATAGCGTGCTGTGTTTATAATCTGAGATTTCCCGTTTTCATCGATAAGATGCGGACTTTCGTATATCCGATGGTGGGTAAGATGCCATAAATACCCTTCCCAGAAAGCTTTTAATAACTTAAACTCCCTCCGAATTGCCAGTCGCAATGTATTCTTTGGAATGGAAAGCAATGTAAAAAAGGCCATGCTCATATGTTTGTGAAAGAAATTGCTGTTGCGCCGCATAAACAGCAAACGGCCTCGGGTCATATAGTACATTTTTAGTGGCGAATTCTTTCCAACCGTCATTGATTCCTTATGATACACTTTGGATGTACCGACATAATATATTTTATATCCGGCCCTTTTGATCATTTCGCACCAATCATGTTCTTCGTAATAGAGAAAAAAGATATCGGGCATCATACTGACTTTTTTGATCACTTCCCGGGGGATCATCATTGCCGCACCATGCCCCAGTTGTGTTTCCCTGATATCGTCATAGGTTCCATCATCCAGTTTTAAATGGCCAATTTTTGCGCCTCTGCCGGTTCGGGTATTGATGCCTGTTGAGCCTGCATATTGGATTATTTTTTTGTTTTCACTATGGAAATAGATCAATTTCAGGGAAGCCATTCCGGCATCAGGATGTTCTTTAAAAATCTGCAAAAGCGGTTGCAGGAAGTCAGGATCAACTTCGGTATCATTGTTGAGGAACATGAGGTAATCGCCCGTGCTGTGGGCTACACCGAGATTATTGCCACCGGCAAAGCCCAGGTTTTTTTCAGAAATCACCAGTTTAACTTCGGGATAATCTGTTGGGATACGCTCCGGAGGGCCATCGGGCGATCCATTATCCACAACAATAATTTCATAATTGGGATAAGTGATATGCCTCAGTGAATCAAGAAATTCATAGGTTACCTGCGGTTGATTGTAATTAACGGCAATAATAGATACTAGTGGCTCGGCTTCATTTCTCATAATACGCTTATTTGGTCGGCACGATTATTCGACTAAGATAAGAAATTTATAATTTCAACAAAACCTGTCCAGGGATTAAGATCAATACACCGAACTTTAACAAATAAAAAAGGCAGACCGAAATGGCCTGCCTTTTAGGTTGGGGTTAGAAATTGTTATTTGGTTTTATCGGGATATTCCGGGAGTTCAGGATATTGCTCAGGATATGATTTCAGCTCTTCCAATATTACTTCAATGGCTTTGTTGAGCTGCTGGTCTTCCCCGGCAAATTCTTTGGCTGGATCGTTGTCCACATAAATATCAGGATCAACACCATGGCCTTCAATGATCCATTCTTTTCCTTCCACATCAAAGGGTCCGAATTCGGGCTTGCGCAATTCACCTCCATCAACAAAAGGAAGTGAGCCGCGGATTCCTACAACACCGCCCCAGCTGCGTCGGCCAATAATTTTACCAAGATTGTATTTGCGGAACTGGTATGGGAAAAGGTCTCCATCGGATGCAGAATACTGGTTTACAAGTAATACTTTGGGGCCAACCATCATGCCGCGTGGCTTGGTGTCGGTTGTGGCATTGCGCCCATGGCCGTACATGGCCAGCTCACGCCTTAGCCTTTCGATAATCATCGGGCTTACGTTTCCGCCGCCATTTCCACGATCATCAATGATAAGCGCTTTTTTATTGAGTTGTGGATAGTAATGCTTTACAAATTCATTTAAACCAGCAGGGCCCATATCAGGGATATGAATGTATCCAACCTTACCGTCGGTGGCTTCATTTACTTTGTGGATGTTGTCCTGAACCCAGTTGTAGTAGTAGAGTTGCGATTCGTCCGCAATGGGCTCGATAATTTCCTCGAAACTGTCTTTTCCATTGGATTCATGACTGAAAGTGAAAACAACGGGTTTTCCGGCTTGGCCAATCAGTTCACTGTAAATATCTTCCACATCTTTCAGGTCTTTGCCATTGATGGAAGTGATGTAGTCCCCTTCCGAAACATCAACACCAACCTCAGTGAGCGGCGAACGCGAATTACTAATCCAGTTTTCTCCTTTCAGGATTTTTTCGATTTTGAAATAACCATCTTCGTCTTTCACTATTTCAGCGCCAAGCAATCCGGTTTTAATGCGATCGGGACTGTTTTTGTCGCCACCATTTACATAGGCATGGCCAATATTGAGCTCTCCGATCATCTCGCCAATAACATAGTTCAGGTCGTTGCGCTCCTTCACATATGGAATGAGCACATTATACTTTTCATAAACTGCATCCCAGTCATTACCGTGCATGCCCGGATCGTAAAAGAAATCGCGCATCTGGCGCCAGGACTCAGTATAAATCTGTTGCCATTCGTCTTTTGGATTGACCTTTACTTTCATATTGGACAAGTTCAGCCAGTCTTTTACTGTGGCTTTGCCTTTCGGAAGGTTAAGGATACCATATTTACGCCCTTTCATGACCATCATCTTTTTATTGTCGGGGGTGATCATATATCCGCGGAAAGCTCCGATTTCATTTTCCTTTTCGGATTTGAGGTTATAGACCATCAATTTTGTTTGGCCGCTGCCACGAGAGAATTCATTGTAATAAACATCATCTCCAACAGCATTCACATTATAATATATGCCTGCCCTGAGCGGCAGTTCCAAAACACGGTCGATAATTCCGTCAAAATCAATCTGAAGCCCTTTGTTTTCATCGTTTTCTTCTTTTTTGTCTTCTTTTTTATCGGCATCTTTTGCTTCTTCCTTTTCCTCTTTTACGGCGACTTCATCATTTTTAGGAGCAAATGGCGATTCTGTATCTTTCTGCAGGGTGATGAAATAAATGCTCAGCATATCCTGATAAGCATGATTCCATTCTGTCCAGCTGTAAATCGGATTGAAATCACGGCTGGAAGTGAAAAACAGATATTTGCCATCGCTGCTGAATGATGGGCCACTGGCATCATACCAATTATCGGTTACAAAACGGGATTCTTTGCTTTCAAGGTTATAAATCTTGATGCGGCTTACCGAATTATATTGCGGCCATGTAAAAGCAATCCATTTTGAATCAAAGGACCAATTGAAATCGCGGAGTTCACCATCGGAGGTTTGTGCTACTTCGGTTGTTTTTTTCGAATCGATATCCACATAGCGCAGGCGGCGCATATTGTCGCTCCAAAGGATTTTTTTACTGTCGGGCGACCAATCAATGTCGTATTTATAAGTGTCTTTGTCTTTTGTAAGCTGAATTGGCACTCCTTTTCCATCTTGCTGGATAATGTAGATTTCATCTTCACCTGTGGCATCCGAAATAAATGCAATCCATTTGCCATCGGGCGACCAGCCCACATTGCGGTCATGAGCTTTGGGGTTGTGTGTAAGGTTGCGTGTAATCCCTTCTTTGGCAGGAACCGTAAAAACCTCTCCGCGCGCGCCAAAGGCAACCCTGTTTCCGGATGGGGAAATACTGTAGGAATTGATGTATTTGGAGGCATCGACAATTTTTTCGCGGCAGCTGAGCAAATCGTTTACGATGCGAACTTCAATTTTGTTAATTTGCTCTGTGGCCAGATCAAATGTGTAGAGGTATCCGCCTTTTTCAAAGATTATTTCTTTATCGCCCAGGTTCGGGAATTTGATGTCGTAATCTTCAAAGTTGGTGAGTTTACGTGTTTCCTTTGAGTTGATATCGTAAACGAAGAGGTTCATGATGCGTTCTCGGTCGGAAATAAAATAGATTTTATCGCCATGCCACATAGGAAAAATATCCTGAGCATCATTGTTCGTAATGTTTTCTGATTGTTTGGTTTTGTAGTCATAGATCCAAACATCGGGAGCCATTCCGCCTTTGTAATATTTCCATGTACGGAAGGTTCTGAAGATGCGGTTGTAGGCCATTTTTTGCTGGTCGGGAGAAAAGCTGCACCATCCGCCTTCGGGCACAGGCAGCTGTTCGCTCATACCGCCATTTTTATCGATCTCGAAAAGTTGCCCAACAAAACTGTTGAAGCTTTTTTTGCGGGAACGGAAAACGATTTTGTCATCGCCTCTCCAGGCCATCACGATATTGTTCGGACCCATTCGGTCGCTCACGTCATCACGGCCCAAAGTAGCTGTGTGGCTGAGACGGACTGGGGCACCCCCTTCGCTGGGCATGGTGAAGACTTCGGTATTGCCATCGTATTGACCTGTAAATGCAATGGTTTTGCCATCAGGCGAAAAATGCGCAAACATTTCAAAGCCATCGCTATTGGTGAGTTTACGGGCTAAGCCACCTGCTTTTTCAACGGTATAGAGGTCTCCGGCATAAGTAAAAACTACCTGATTGCCGTAAATCGCAGGAAAACGCAGGAGCCTTGCTTCGTCTTGAGCCATACTGGCCTGAATAAAGCCCAGACCCAAAATAAAAAGGAAAAGTTTTTTAATCATAACTGATCATTTTTGTGAGTGTTATTAGATGAATTAATGTTCATTATGAAAATAATCCAATTTGCTGCACCATCATTATACCAATCTAATTAAAATATTAATAAACAGGCTATTGGGAATAGAAGCACTTGTTTGAAACGGTTTAGGCGTGAAAAATTGGCGCACCACTGTTCGATTGCGGACATCTGCATAACAGCTTGCCTATAGAATTATCTCACGAAAGTACAAAATAATCCTGCTTCCGGAATTTTTTGCACTTTATGAACATATGTTCGTTATATTTGCAGCGTGCCACGACCAAAACGACATAGAAGAATGGGGCGCCCCCCGATGCTGAAGGGTTTCAGGCCGCAAGTCCCCGGAACAGAGGACTTTGAACGCATCATGCTGCATTTTGACGAATATGAAGCTTTGAAGCTCTGTGATTATGAAGGCTTGAACCAAATGGAGGCGGCACGTCAAATGAATGTATCCAGGCCAACATTTACCCGGATTTATGACAGTGCTTTAAAAAAAATTGCCCGGGCTTTTGTGGAATACAAAGAAATTCATGTTGGCGGAGGAAATGTACTTTTTGATCAGAAATGGTTTTTTTGCAACGATTGCAAGATTTCCTTCCGCAGGGATGATTCTGAGCCCCTGCAATGTCCTGTTTGTCATAGCATCAATTTTATCAGCTACGGCCCCGGTCACATTGGTTCATCTACTAAAAACCAGGGAGTGCGCGATGGTTATTGTATCTGCCCGTCTTGCGGGAAAAAACAGGAGCACCTGCCCGGAGTCCCATGTCGTGACAATACCTGCGATATTTGTGGCGTTGCCATGATCCGTGAGGGCTCGGCACAACATCAACAGTTAAATAAAATAATTAATGATAAAAAATATCAAAATATGAAAGTTGCAATACCTTCAAAATCAAATGATGTAAATGCTGAAATGGATGCCCATTTCGGACGTTGTTCTTATTTCGCTGTTTTTGATAAAGCAAGCGGCGATGTAGCTTTTTATGAGAACCCGGCCAAAAATGCTGAAGGTGGAGCCGGTCCGAAAGCGGTTGAATTTATCGCTGGAAAAGGAGTAAAAAGGGTTTATTCCCATGATTTTGGACCAAAAGCCAAATCTGCATTAAATGCCCTTAAAATAGAAATGAGAGAAATTTATGAAGAGGGCTTAAGCGTACAACAGATGATAGACAAAGTTAAATAAATGAACAATTAGAAATTTGCCGCTGTTCATTGGAAAATAATTCAGATTATGAAATTTGCTATTTCAGCACGTGATAAAGCATTGTGGGCCCATATGGATCCCCGTTTCGGACGATGTGAATTTTATGTAATCACCGATACAGAACTCGAAACCTACGCCTTTTTAATTAATGAATCAAAATACGACGAAAAAAGCGCAGGGACGAGATCTGCCCTACTCCTAAAAAACCAAGGAGTTAAGAAAATTATTTCGGGAGAATTTGGTGAAAAAGCAAAGATCGCATTACAGGAACTGGGCATTATATCCCACGTTTATAAAGGCGAACTGCAAACAGTAAAAGATATCCTGGACAAGTACAGGAAAATCTGGAAAGAAGACTGATGAACAGGCTTTAAACCAAGTTTTTTATGAGAAAAATAGCTGTTCCTGTGGTTGAAGAAAGGCTCTCAGAGCATTTTGGCCACTGTAATTATTTTGAATTTTTTGAAGTCGAGGGCGGAAAAATCATTAAAACCGACCGTGTAGTCCCCCCTCCACATCAACCGGGCGTATTGCCTCTTTGGCTGGCAGAACTGAAAGCAACGGATATTATTGCCGGCGGAATGGGACAACGAGCCGTTCAGTTATTCCTGCAAAATGGCATCAGCGTTTATCTTGGCGCAGAAATGAAATCTTCGGAAGAGCTTGCACTTGATCTGGCCAACGACCGTTTGCAGTGCGGGCAAAACTACTGCACCGGCCACGGCGATGGTGATGGCGGCGGACAGGGTCATGCTCATGGACACAACTGTGATCACTAATCAAAAAAACAACTTCATCTTGCTTCCGGCAGGATGAAGTTTCTTGCTCCGTAATCCTACGGAAATAGTTTTAAACCAAGTATTTCAATAAAAATAATGACAATGGAAACTTTGTCAAAAACAATTGCTGTAGTCAGTGGAAAAGGAGGTACAGGAAAAACTTCCGTAGCAACAGCATTGTTTTATGTAGCCAAAAAACATTTTTCCGAACATAAACCCCTTCTACTTGATTGTGATGTGGAAGCACCAGATGCTTCTTTGTTTTTTAAGGCAAAAGAGAAAAAAACCGAAAAGGTTTTAATGCAAATCCCTCAATTCGATGAGGAAAAATGTATTTATTGTGGCAAATGTGCAGAAGCCTGTGCGTTTAACGCAATCATGTTTATCAAATCCCTGAAGCACATCAGCTTTATGCCGGACTTGTGCCATTCCTGTGGAGCATGTTCCTATGTTTGCCCTGCTGAAGGGGCAATTACAGAAATTGGTAAAGAAGTCGGGGAATTGCACCACCATATCCTAAAGGATGGCCTGGCCGTTTCTGAAGGCATGCTAAAAATCGGCGAACCCATGCCCGTGCCGGTGATCAAAGCCTTGAAAAAGTCTGCACCTCCAACTGGTCTTCATATTCTAGATGCCCCTCCGGGAACCAGCTGCCCTGTTATGGAAACAATCGCCGATGCGGATTTTGTTGTTGTCGTTTCTGAACCCACTCCCTTTGGGATCAACGACCTGGGTCTGATCGCAGAAGCAATCCGGGAAATCGGGCTACCTTTTGGCGTCATCATCAATAAAGACGGCCTAACCGACGGCATCGAAATCCATGAATGGCTTAAAAAAGAGCAGGTTCCCCTTTTGGGCAAAATCCCATTTAGCCGTGAACTGGCCAAACAATATGCCGAAGGAAAAAAAGTACCGGAAATCCTTCCAGAAACCACAGAATTTTTCAAAAATATTATCGAATTAGTTATAAATCAGCAAGATGAAGCATAAAGATTTTTTTCAGTTAGCGGTTTTAAGCGGCAAGGGAGGCACCGGTAAATCCAGTCTTAGCCTCGCTCTGGCACAACTGCTCAAGCCTGTTGTGCTCGCCGATTGCGATGTGGATGCTGCTGACCTGTTTATTGTGGCAAAGCCCAAAAACCTGAAAGAAGAATCCTTTGAAAGCGGCACCAAAGCCATTATTGATCCCAATACTTGTATTGCCTGCGGTAAGTGCATGGAACTCTGCCGGTTCGATGCGGTTGATTTCAGGAATGGCTCATATTCCATCAATGCAAACCGCTGTGAGGGCTGCGGCCTGTGCAAATTAGCCTGCCCTGCAAATGCCATTGATATGGAAAAAGCCAATGATAACCGCTGGTTCCTCGCCAGCTCGCGTTTTGGTCCGATGGTACATGCGCGCCTTGCTCCGGGTGAAGACAATTCAGGAAAACTGGTTACCCAGGTTCGGGAAGAAGCACGAAAAAAAGCCAAAAAGGAAAACAAAGAAATGATCATTATTGATGGCCCTCCCGGCATCGGTTGCCCGGTAATTGCCGCTGTAACTGGCGTGGATTATGTGGTTTTGATTACCGAGCCAAGCCTCAGTGGCCTGAGTGATTTGCAAAGAGTATATGATCTGGTGCAAAAATTCAATGTAAAAGCCGGTCTGATTATCAACAAATCGGACATCAATGATAAAATGGCGACAAAAATGGAAAACTGGGCAAAGGATTCCGGCCTGGAATTCCTCGGGAAACTGCCTTTTGATGAAACGGTGGTGAAGGCCATGACTGAAAAACTGAGCATTCCGGAATACGATAAAAATTCCGCAGTTTCCAGAAAAATAAAGGAAATCATTCCGCAAATTATGAAATATAAAACCGTTGAATAATGTCCATGGAGATTCAAGATATTCAATTGTCCCATGCTGCTCTTGCAGTTAATGATGTAGAAGAAATCGAATCATTTTATGCCCGTTTTCTGGGTTTTCAAAAATGCTATAATTTTAAAATTGATGCAGAACGCAGCAACTCCATTTTCGGAATCAATAAAGAAATTGAGGTAATCGTTATTGAAAACCAAGCCCTCCGAATGGAAGTCTTTGCATTGGAAGAAACTCCCGCGCGTGTGCAGCATCTGTGTTTTGAAATGAAGCTGAACCAACAATGGTTGCAGCAAGCCGAATCATCGCCCTATTGGCAAAGCAGTTTTAAAAACAGCAGTGGCAATCAGACGGTTTTCCTGAAAGACCAATGCGGAAACCTTTTTGAAATTAAAGGCGTCTGAATCAGTCAATAATATTGTAAACACTGTCGCGTTCGCAGGCAATGAAACCAGCTGTTTCAATCAGTTGACGCATTTCGTTGCTGCTCATACCCGGATTTTGGTCTTCAGCCCCGGCACGTGAATAAATTTCGGTTGTATCATCAATGGTCCCATCAATATCATCTACGCCGAATTCCAAAAGGATCTGCGTCATTTTTTTGCCAATCATGGGCCAATAAGCTTTGATATGATCGAAATTATCGAGAAAAATCCGTGAAACAGCATAATTTTTCAAATCTTCGATGGCGCTGCATTCTGCAATATCCGACATTGGGTTATTGCTGTTGCGGAACTTAAGCGGGATGAAGCTCAGAAAGCCTTTTGTTTCGTCCTGCAGCTTCCTGAGCTGATTCATATGTTCGATACGGTCGGCATAAGATTCGATATGTCCATAGAGCATGGTTGCTCCTGAACGTATGCCACAAAGATGTGCCTGCCGGTGTACTTCCATCCATTGGTTTCCATTTGCTTTGTCGGGACAGATTTTTTTCCGGACATCCTCTGCAAAAATCTCGGCACCCCCACCGGGAATGGAATCCAGTCCGGCAGTTTTTAGCATTTGCAAGCCATCTTTCATCTGCATTCCTGCATTTTCTATCATTTTGTGCAGTTCAACTGCACTGTAGGCTTTTATATGCAAATCGGGACGTTCCTCTTTGATTGCTTTCAAAATACCGGAATAATAAGCGACATCACGCGATGGGTGGACACCACCTGTAATATGAACTTCGCGGGCATCTTTGGGGCTGGTTTGTACAATACTTCGGATTTTCTCTAAATCATGCTCCCAGGCATTTCCTGTTGCTTTGGACGAATAAGAGCAAAAGCGGCAGTTATAAATACATATATTCGTAGGCTCTATATGGAAATTCCTGATATAATATGCATTACGCCCGTTTTTCTGTTCACGTATTGTATTAGCAAGCCAGGCCAGTGTACCCAATTCCATCTCATAAAGCAATACACCATCTTCTGCTTCGATTCGCTGCTGGTTCAGGATTTTTTCAACCAGCTTTTTATGCTCCGGCTTTAAATTATCTGTCATTCGATTAAATTTTCAGCAAAAATAAAAAAAGGGGCTCAAAGCCCCTCTGTATTGTTTGGATTCTATTTTACGGTGCCGCGTAATGTTCGGAATAATATAAAATCAACAAGAAACTAACTGCTGCGGCAAGTACTAACATTAATACTTTGTAATAGCCAATCGCAATTTTGTTTTGCTTCAGCTTTCTTTCTTTGGAAATTTTCAACAGTAAATGGCGGATACGCACCAGGGCACTGTCATTCTTCACCACATAATCGTAGGCGCCGTGCTTCATTGTTTCAACGGCAACTTTGAGATGGTCTTCGGAAGTAAGGAAAATTGCATAAACATCGGGATACAATTCTTTTACTTTCAAAAGCATTTCAAGACCTGTTTTGTTTTTATCAAGATGATAATCCAAAATTACAATATCAGGTTTTGTACCCAATGCCCGAAGAAAATCTTCATAATTATGAAAAATATGAAGATTTGTCCACTGATTTTTTTCAAGTTCGGCTTTTACCAGTTTCAAATAAACTTTATCGTCATCGAGCAGATAAATTCTGGGATTGGCTTTTGTTGATTTCATAATTTCCTCTTTTGGGTTACGATCTTATTTTTCAGTAAATTTATGAAATATTCTCTAAACCACAAGCCTATTGCTTAAATATTACGGCTGAAACGGGTTCATTTTCACCTCTTATCCTGATGATGTAGCTTCCCGGACTCAGCTTGCTGATATCAACTTTCTGAAGAGGCCTGGATTTGATTCTCCCATATATTAAAAGCCTGCCGCCCATATCTCGGATTTCATAAAGTGCATTTTGATCGTTAAAAAAAGAAGCCGGAACAATGATTTCGATAAAATCCTGTGCCGGATTAGGCCTTATACTAAGTTTCCTGAGGATGTTTTTTTCTTCAACACCTAAAGTAGTTCCGCTGAGTTTTGTTATTCCTGAATTATCCGGGTCGAGCCATGCTTTAAGCTGCGCGGTGTCCTGGCTTCCGTTTTTATTCCAGCTGTAGTCAAAACGCCCATAGTAGTCTGGACTGTTGAGATAATTGCTGTCACATCCAGCCAGTCCGCCGGTAAGCGTCCCTACGATTAAGCCATCACTGTTAAAAATAGGCGAGCCAGAAGAACCTGCTTCAGTAACGCCATGACCGTTTGTTGTCGCCGCCCATTTTACTTCCCAATGTGTGCTTTCTGTTGTGGCTTTGTAGTTCGACGGGGATAAAGGCTGCGCATAGGTACTGATTTTTTTGATATCGCCTTCCGGATGATGTATCCCAACACCACTCTGGCTAGGGCTTTCGCTGATGGTCCAGCCATTGAAATAAACATCCCAGCCAGAAGGAATATTATCATTAAAGCGCAGCAGATAAAGGTCGGATCCAATATTATAATTGCTCACAAATGTATTGGCAAGGGTTGTGCCGCCGGTAATACTGTTGTAAGCAGGTTCACTTGAAGGGTTTTCGCAGCCCGGAGCTTCGTAATCAAAATAAAAAATCCATTTATCAAGATCTGCACTACTGGCATTTTTTCCGCAATGGCCTGCGGTCAGAAAATAAGGTGTGCGGTCTTCTTTGGCATTGTTCACCAAACTTCCGGTACAATAAACCTGAATTCCACCCCGTGTAATCAATATACGGGCAACACCTTTTTTCTGCTGCTGCCAGTAAGTTCCTTCACTGCAGTTTACATTCACTTCACAAGGCCCGGAACTGCCAAATCCACTGCGGTCGGTCAGTACTTCCCGAAATGCATAAGATATCTCATTTATATGAAATGCGCCTTGATATTCAACTAAGTGGGCAGGCAAATAATACTCTGCGATAATAATATCTCCTGGAATATAACTGATTGCAAAACCTTTATCGCCGCTATTGCTTTTTTTGGTGAAGCTACCAAGGAGGTTTTTCCTGTCGGGGCTGTACACCCAAAAACCGGCTCCTTCAGGAACCTCAAAACGATCAAAATACAATGCCAGGGCTTTGGCTTCCTTTATTTCGATTGCGCATCTCCAAACCATATTGCCATCACCGAAATGTGTCCAGCTGCCAGATGTTAACGGGCTAATATCCGTATAAACAGAAACGCCCACCTGATAGGGTTGGTTTTTATCTGCACTTCTCAAACCGGGCAATTGCGGAGCCTTCAAGCTGACAGGCCGGGGCAGTTCTTTGGTGCTGAATTTATAAAATCCCGGAGGCGTGCCCCCTTCGCTGATTTGGGCATTCATTTTCAGGCTAAAGAGGCAGCCGAGGATCATGAGAAATGTTATAGTGCGCATATTTATTGGATTTGATCTTCAAAAATAAAAAAAACACCCCATAAAGAGGTGTTTTTCTATAATCAATACCTTATTCTTTCTTATTCGATGATCGTCAGTTTCTGCTGCAAAACTTCCTCATTATTGTTTAAACGAATCAGGTACGTTCCTGCACGGAAATTATTCATATCAAGCTCAATGCTGGTTTCGCCTGATTTAGATGCCTTTATGCTTTGAATTTCTTTTCCTGTAGCATCAAATACACGCAATACATAATCTGGTGAAATAGCTTCGGCTGTGGTAATATAAAACAGGCCACGTCCCGGATTTGGATTGATAGAAATCAAATTCTCTTCGCTGGCCTCACTGATACCAACAGTATTTACTGTAATGTAGGATTCTTTTAGAATTTCATCATCACCATAAGCATTGCTCACCTGAAGGCTGACATTAAAAGTTCCTGCCTCACTGTAAACAATATTTTGCGGGTTCTTTTCGCTTGATGTGGCAGGTGTCCCGCCTTCAAATGTCCAGTTCCAGCTATTTGGGAAACCCTCTGAATCGTCGTTAAAATTAACTGATTCGCCAACAATTATTGTTGTGCTTTCGGCTTCAAACCCTGCCGTCGGCGCAATACCTTCACTTACGGTAATATAATTTCTCCTCACAGCTGCATTTTCACCTATTTCATTGGCAACGGTCAGTGAAACTTTATAGCTTCCAATTTCATTGTAAACGATATTCTGTGGGTTCTGATCTGTGCTTGTTGCAGGTTCGGCGCCTTCAAATTCCCAGTACCAGCTGGTAGGCTCTTCGGTAGAAAGATCTGTGAAATTAATTGCAGCGCCCTGGGTCAGTTCTTTAAAGTCGGCATCAAAATTAGCAGTTGGCGTACCAACTTTTATGAAAGCTTCCTTTGTGAGCTCATTGCTTCCGTATTGGTTTGTGGCTTTCAATGTTACATTATAAAGTCCGCGTTCGGCATAAGCAATGTTGGATGGGTTTTGTTCGGTTGATGTTGCAGGGTCGCCACCTTCAAAAGTCCATTCCCACTCAAAAGGATCAAATGTGGATTGATCGGTAAAATTAATGCTCGAACTGCTGGGTATGCTGGTGTTTGATGCTTTAAATTCGATAACCGGCGCACTGAAAATTTTGATATATCGATAACGCGCCAGGCTATCTGTACCGTATTGGTTGCTTGCAATTAATGTAACCGTGAACTCTCCGGCTGTTTCATAAATGTGTGCGGGATTTTGCTCCGTAGATGTTTGTCCGTCGCCAAATTTCCACAACCAGCTGTCTGGTGTTGGGTTTGTAAGGTCATTAAACTGGATGGGATCACCGGCAACGCCCTGAGTTGTGTCGGCAACATAATTTGCGTTGGGGCCTCCCACAGTGATATATGCTGATTTAATTTCCGTGTCGTTGCCCAGAGCATTGATTACCTTAAGCTTTACATCATAGTTGCCCGGCTGGTCATAAGTTACAGATGTAGGGTTCTGCTCTGTTGATGTTGCCGGCGTGCCACCTTCAAAGGTCCATTCCCAGCTTGTAGGCGCATTGGTGGATAAATCGTGGAAGTTAATCGGAGTACCAGTTTGGATATAAGTATTGGTTGCATCAAAATCAGCTGAAGGCGCTGCGGGAACATACATGCCATCGAGATACATTGTGCCTGTACCTGCCGGGTCTAGCCATGGCTCAAGCCTTTGACCCAGACCGGTTCCCATTTTATCCCACGACCAATATACTTTCCCGTACAGGCTGTACATTGGATTGTCACAGCCTGAGCTTCCTGGGCCACCACCAAGGTCACCAACAATACGTCCTTGATTATCAAACAATGGAGAGCCGGAACTACCGCCTTCAGTGATAGATGTTCCGTTTACTGTTGGAGCCCATGTGGCTTTCCAATGCGAAAGCACGCCATTTCCGTTCCATTGGCTGCTGCCCAAAGCAGAGCTATATGTCGAAACTTTCTTGATATCACCAGCCGGATGATGAATGGAAACTCCACTCGGAGATGCGTTATTGGATCGGTTCCAGCCATTATAATAGGCATTATAGCTGCCGGGAATTGAATTATTAAGCTCAAGAAGCATAAAGTCAGACCCTACATAACGGTCACCACTGGCGCGTAATTCGCAACCCGACATGGAGCTGGTTTCCGGACCTGTGGTTCCGTAGCAATCGGAAGCCTCATAATGAAACAGGAATATCCATTGGTTAAAGTCGCTTTGTGTACATCCTTCACCGCAATGGTGTGCTGTAAGCACATAAGGAGTAAGATCCATATTGGTATTATTGATCACCGAGCCGGAACACCAGGCATAACCACCGGGGATCTTCATCCATTGGCGCACTACACCTTTCTTTTCGTCCTGCCAGTCATCACCTTCAGGGCAATTGATATTGATCATGCACCATAGTGAGCCATCACGATCGGGTTTTGGAGCCTCAAAAAGGAAGTTCATGTCACGGTAACCGTAAGCCAGCTCTGAAATGTGAATCACAGGCTTTTTAGTTACATAAGCCGGAGCAGTATATTCCAGGATAAGCTCGTCACCTTTAATCAATTCCGTAACAAAAAGTCCGTCTGCGGTATTGTTTTCCTGAGTAAATGCTCCGATAAGCTGAAACTGATCGGCAGAATAAACGAAAAGCCGGGATTCAGCAGGAAGCCAAAAGTTATCATAATACAAAGCAATGGCAAGTGCTCCGGGACTTGAAATTTTTAAACGGCAAAGCTGATCGCCATTACTCAATGTTTCCCATGTGCCCTCTTTTACCATCGAAATGTTCATTTCAACAGGAATTGCAGCACGGTAAACCAAGCCCTCTTCGGCACGCATATCGTCTTCCAGGGCAACATCATCCATATTGCGTGTATTCTCAAAAACCAGATGTTTGACCTCTGAACGCAGGTTTTCTTCTTCAAAGCTTGGGGGCGTGCCTCCCTGACTTATTTGTCCCATAATAGGATTAAGAAACAACACACTAATAAAAAGTGCAATAAATGTGTAAAAATTTTTATTCATTATAATTTTAAATTTTGGTTAATGGCAAAATTACTGTTGACCAACAGCAAATATATAAAAACTAAGTATGAAAGCGCTTAGCTTAACAAATAATTTGGAATAAATCTAATCTTTTGCTTAAAAACAGACAATTCACAGCAGAAAGGCAACAGGCTCATGAATTATCGTAATTTTGGCCGTTGTCAGAATAAATTAACTAAAATTTTAATACAATATCAATGGAAAAAATTAGACAAACATTGCGCGATTCCAAAGCTGCCCGTTGGTCTGCACTAGCAATCGTGTCATTCACAATGCTCTGTGGTTACTTCCTTACGGACGTAATGTCGCCACTGAAACCAATGCTTGAAAGTCAACTTTTATGGAATTCTGCTGATTATGGATTGTTTACCAGTGCATACGGCTGGTTTAATGTATTCCTCTTGATGCTCATTTTTGGAGGAATGATCCTTGATAAAATGGGTGTTCGCTTTACAGGGATGGGTGCAGCCATCATCATGGTAATTGGTACAGGGATTAAATACTGGGCAATTTCATCCACATTTCCAGAAGGTTCTACAATTTTCGGAATAGACACCCAGGTTGCTTTTGCTGCATTTGGTTATGCAATTTTTGGCGTGGGCGTGGAAGTTGCCGGGATTACTGTTTCCAAAATTCTTGTAAAATGGTTCAAAGGAAAAGAACTTGCCCTTGCTATGGGGCTGGAAATGGCCACCGCACGTATTGGCACCTTGCTGGCTATGGCAGTTTCAATGCCTTTGGCAAAATATTTTAACGATGTTTCGGCACCAATCCTCCTGTGCTTGGTTTTACTCGTAGTAGGGCTTATCGCATTCTTTATTTACACTTTCATGGACAAGAAGCTGGAAGCTTCAATGGCTGGTGAAGAGGATGATGAAGAGCCGTTTAAAGTTTCTGATATTACCAAAATCATTGCAAACCGTGGTTTCTGGTATATTGCTATCCTCTGCGTTCTTTTCTATTCAGCAGTATTCCCCTTTATTAAATATGCAGCAGACCTTATGGTCAACAAATACCATGTTGATCCTGAATATGCCGGATTAATTCCAAGTTTGCTGCCGCTGGGAACATTATTCCTGACCCCTTTCTTTGGCAGCCTGTACGACCGTAAAGGCAAAGGCGCAACAATTATGTTGATTGGATCATTTATGCTGATTTTTGTACACGTCATGTTTGCAATCCCCGGCCTGTCTTCATGGTTCCTGGCGCTCCTGCTGGTAATTATACTCGGTATTGGTTTTTCACTCGTACCTTCAGCTATGTGGCCATCAGTACCTAAGATTATCCCCGAAAAGCAACTTGGGACAGCATATGCTTTGATTTTCTGGATTCAAAACTGGGGGCTTATGGGCGTGCCACTCTTAATTGGCATTGTGCTCAACTCAACCAACCCCGAAGTTGCCCCTGCAAAAGCCACTATTAAAAACTCTTTCGAAGCAGTTTACACCGAAGTAGTTAAAGAGAAAAACATCCAGCTTACTGCGCCACAACTCAAAACAGCCTACGAGAAAGCAACCGATGATATGATTACAAAAATATCACTGGAAGAAGCCTATGAGCCTGCTGAAGGCATTAACCTGAAAGATTTTCAAAAGAACCTTGAAGGTGCTTTCGACAAAACTATTGATGGACTTAAACTGACCGGTAATGCTGAAAAAGATATTGAAATGATCCATAATGCTACCGTTAACGTAGGTTATGAAATGGTGCGCAAAGCAAAATTGGGTTTGGTTTATAATTATACCTACCCGATGATGATCTTTGCCATGTTCGGTATTTTAGCTTTGATTTTTGCATTACTCCTTAAAGCTGAAGACCGCAAAAAAGGATATGGACTTGAATTACCGAATATTCAAAAATAAATTGTTCATAAAATTCCAAAGAACCCGTTCCTTTTAGGTGCGGGTTTTTTTATTTTCGTGCAATCAGGCTGAAAACTACATTTATGAAAAAGCGCATCCTAATTCATATACCAACAATTGCAGAAGCAAGGCAAATATGCAATAGCTTTGGCATTCAGGCTGAACCCGGTTTTAAGCAGATAAACCGAAACGGGCTAGATATCGATTTGCTTATCAGTGGTGCAGGAATACTGCCTACAGCCTGGTCTTTGGGAAAATACATCAACAATCATCACAGCCTTGCAATACAGCTTGGAATGTCAGGTACTTACAGGGATCACATAAAAATTGGAACGCTTGTGCGCGTAAAAAAAGATGTCGTGGCCGATTTTGGCGTATGGCAGCAACATTCCTTTGACCCCTTTACCAAAAAACCATTTGGCTTTACCGATGCCCCTCCCTTTCAAAACGGAAACCTTTTGGAAAACTTCCCGGACCTCCCTGAAAACCTGAAATTACCGGAAGCAAATGCAGCAACTGTAAGCAGTATCATCGCCGATGGGCGCGCAGGAACTCCATTGGCAAATTATTATCAGGCCGATATCGAAAGCATGGAAGGGGCAGCTTTTTTCTATGCCACAGCAAAAGCGCAAATCCCTGCCCTGCAAATACGCGCCATTTCCAATAAAACAGCTGAGCGCGACCCACAGAAATGGAATATCCCATTGGCGCTTCAAAATTTGAATTCTTATCTGCTGCGCTTGCTTGCCTTTTTAGCAGAAAACGGAAATTTTCGTACTTTTGAAACAAAGAATAAAAATGAGTGCGCCCAATAAACTTCCCTTGAGCATTGGCTTTTCGAGCTGCCCTAACGACACCTTCATTTTTGATGCACTGGTTCACCAACGCATTAATTTGCAGGGCCTTGCTTTCCGTGAATGGCTCGCCGATGTGGAAGAACTCAACCTGAAAGCTGCAAAAGCGGAACTGGACATCACCAAGCTCAGTATTTTTGCGATGCTTCAGCTGGGCGCCAGCTATCAGCTGCTCGATTCAGGTGCTGCTTTTGGCATTGGGCTCGGTCCGCTGATCATCAGCAAAAAAAATATTTCCCCTACCGATTTGAAAACTGCACGCATTTTAGTACCCGGGAAAAACACTACGGCCCGTCTTTTGACTGAACTCTATACTGAAGGACAACACGGTGATTTTGAAGAAGTTATTTTCTCAGATATTGAACAACTTTTGCTGGATGAAAAATTCGATGCCGGCGTCATCATCCACGAAAACCGCTTTACTTACAAGCAAAAAGGGCTCAAACTCGTTGCCGATCTCGGTGCTTACTGGAATGTAATAAGTTCAAACCTGCCGCTCCCATTGGGTGGCATTGCAATCAGACGTTCATTCTCTGATGATTTAAAAACGCAGGTTTCAAAGCTTCTGCGCAACAGCCTGCAATTTGCAATGGATCATCCGGATGTTGCATTGCAATATATGCAACAGCACGCTCAGGAAATGGAAACCGGAATCATGCAGCAGCATGTAAAGGCATATGTCAATGAATACAGCCTGTCCATGGGCAAAAATGGGCGCAAAGCAATACGCTTCCTTGCTCAAAAAGCCTCCGAAACCGGATTGATTCCCCCACACATAGATATCGAATCGTTGTTCGTAAAAAATTAATCAAATATTCATGTTTCCAAAAAATATATAATCCCTTTTTTAAATGCTCAGAAAATTAAATTTTAATCCGATGAAAACAAAAATTACCCTTCTCCTTTTTTTAAGCTTGCTTTTTGGCTCTGCTTTTTCCCAGCAGGATGCCGCTGCAATTTTTGAAGAACTTCAATTTGAACAGGATAGCCAGCAAAAAGAAAAACTGAAAAACGACTTGCAAACGAATTTCCCTAATTCGGTTTATACGGCAATTCTTGGTTATCTGGAGATGAGTGAGGAGGAACTTCTTGAAAATGCCAATATCGTGCTTCGGAAATTCCCTCAAAATCCCTGGGGTTATTATCTGATGGGCATCTATAAGATGGAATATAAGGATAGCCAGCAGGATGCACGGCATTATTTTGAGGATGCTTTGCGTTTTGACAAGTATTTTTGGCGCTCCTATGCCAAGCTCGCCTGGATTGATGAGCAAATGGGATTTTATGATGATGCTGAAAAATTTGCATCAAAAGCAATAAACCTAAAAGAAAATGATGATTTATATCTGCTCAGGGGGCTTATTCGTGGTGATATGGGCAAGCAGAAAAAAGCGATAACCGATTTCGAGAAAGCAATAGAAATCAATCCCAAAAACGACAGGGCCTATTACGCTGCTGCTTATGCGCTTTATATGCTGGATGAACTCGAAGACGCATTAACTTATATCAATGAAGCAATAAAACTGCAAAGAAAAGATGCAGAATATTATTACCTGCGCGGAAATATCTTGCTGGACCTTGATTCTCCGGAGGAAGCCCTGGAAGAATATGCTTACTCAATGGTTATAGATAGCTTGCACTGGCAGGCCATAATGATGTCGGGCTGGGTAAAAGCAATACAGGAAAAATATGAAGACGCTCAGTTCTACTTTACCAAAGCCCTTGAAATAGAAGAAGACGCAGAGATTTACTATTATCGCGGACTGAGCTATTATGAAAAAGATGAATATGAAAAAGCGGAGCAGGATTTTTCCAAAGCACTCGACATGTTTTATGATGACCCCGATTTGTACTATTTTCGCGGCTACTGCCGTTATGAAAATGGTAAAAGCGAACAGGCTTGCGCTGATATGAAAATCGCAGCCGACCTTGGCGACAGAGATGCGAAAGCTTTTTATCGCCAGAACTGCAAATAAACAGCCTACACCCTGTTAAGCATAAATAAAATTTGAAAAATGAAAATTACTGTTAGCGGCGCTGCCGGTTTTATTGGCAGCTGCCTTGTATCAGCTTTAAATAAAGAAGGCGAAAACAATCTGATCATGGTTGATGATTTCTCCCGTGTGGATAAAATGAAAAACCTGCAGGGGAAATCATATACAGAACTCGTACCCCGCGAAGAATTCTTTGAATGGTTTCACAATGAGAAACCCAATATTGATTGCGTTCTGCATATGGGGGCCCGCACCGATACCGCCGAATTTGATGTGAAGGTTTTTGATAAACTGAACCTCAACTATTCCAAAGAAATGTGGAAGCTCTGCACGGAGCAGCAAATACCACTGCTCTATGCTTCCTCAGCAGCAACCTATGGCCTGGGCGAATTTGGCTATGTTGACGACCACAGCATCATCCCTGATTTAAAACCCTTAAACCCTTACGGAGAATCAAAAAATGAATTTGATAAATGGGTGCTGAAGCAGGATGAAAAACCACCTTTTTGGGCAGGCTTCAAATTTTTTAATGTCTATGGCCCCAATGAATACCACAAAGGCCGGATGGCTTCCGTGATTTTTCATGCGTTTCATCAAATTGGTAAAACCGATGCCATGAAACTTTTCCGCTCGCATCATCCCGATTTTAAAGACGGGGAGCAATTGCGCGATTTTGTTTATGTAAAAGACCTCGCAAAAGTGCTGCTTTTCATGATGCGGAACCAACCGGAATCAGGTATATATAACCTGGGAACCGGTACAGCGCGCACTTTCCTCGACCTTACCAAAGCTGTTTTTGCTGCACTCGGGAAAGAAGCGGATATTTCATTCATAGATACGCCCAAAGACATTCGCGATAAATACCAGTATTTCACGGAAGCAAATATGAATAAGCTGCTCAAAGCCGGATACAATCAAGGCTTTGCCAGCCTCGAAGAAGGTGTACAAGATTATGTCGCTAACTATTTGATGAAATCGGAGTATTTTTAGAACTACTGGATTCTTTTAAAGATAAAGGAACAAAGCTCCATATGATTTGGAGCCTTTTTTGTTGAATTGGCTTACATTTTGTCCCTGATCTCAATCAAAAAAGATTTCACTTTTTCAAGGCTCTGGATCATCTCCAGTTTTTCAAAAGCTTTGCTGCGGTTTTCTTTGATATGCTTTTTTGCTCCTTCAATAGTGAATTTGCGCTCCTTTAACAGATGATGGATTAAGCGAAGGTTTTGCAGATCGTCTTTTTTAAAATAACGGGTACCTTTTTTATTGGTGGTAGGCTTGAGGATATCAAATTCATTGGACCAATAGCGGATTTGTGAAATGTTCACGCCAAACATTTCGGCAACTTCACCAATTGGATAATAGATTTTTTCGGCATGGAATTCTTTGACAGGCATAGGGCAACACCTTGTTTAAAGGGCTTTGTTAAATCCCGGGCTTACATCCACAATTTGTTCAAATTCTTCCGGGCTCAGGTCGTTAAAAAAGTAATAAACAGGATTTACTTTCCGGCTGTTGTAACGCACCTCATAATGCAGGTGCGGCCCGGTACTGATACCGGTGTTCCCAACAAATCCAATAAGTTGACCCCGTTGCACTTTTTGATGCTTCTTCACTTTAAATCCGCTTAAGTGCGCATAAACCGTTTTGTAGCCAAACCCATGGTCAATTACAATTTTCTTTCCGTAGCCATCAGAAGAGCGGCGCGCTTCAAGCACTTTTCCATTCCCCGTAGCATAAATCGGCGTGCCAATCTGGGCTGTAAAATCGATACCGTCGTGAAATATTCGTTTTTTGTAGATGGGATGAATGCGGTATCCAAAATAGGAGGAAATATACTTAATGTCTTTGTTGTTAATGGGTTGGATGGCCGGGATCGATTGGAGCATTTCGCCTTTGTTCTTGGCCAGTTCAAACACATCATCAAAAGATTTGGACTGCACATAAAGCTGGGAAGCAATCTGGTCGATGCGTTGTGTAGTATTGATGATGACTTCCGAATTTTTGTAGCCATCTAAACGCGCATAGCGGTCTGTACCCCCAAATCCGGCTTTGCGTACGTTTTTTGGAATGGGCTCTGCTTCAAAAATGATTCGGTAGATATTATCGTCACGGTTTTGGATGTCGTCCAATACCAATTGAAGGTTGTCTAAACGGTCGTTGAGCAGTTCGTACTGTAGCTTGTACTGGGCAAGTTCGCGCTCCAGCATTTTTTCTTTAGGCGATCCAAAGAAGTGATAACCAAAAAAAAGCGTAACGGCAGCAAATGCCAAACCACTTAATATAGTCCACAGTAATTTTCTTAAACGATCCCGAAAGGTAATTGGGATCTGCTCGTACGTAAGGGTTTGCGGGTTAAACTTGTATTTTACTTTAGCCATTATGCACCTTAAAAAATCGTCACTAATAAATTTAAAAAACCAAAATCCCTGCCCTACCTGATGCAAAAATAATTAATTCAATTAAATTTGCAAGCTTTAAAAGTGTGAAACACTTAACATTCGATTGTTAATGCTAAAAACGAATTATATGACTTCTGCTGAAATACGAAATACTTTTCTGGAGTTTTTTACTTCCAAACAACATCAGATTGTGCCCAGTGCCCCTATGGTAATTAAAAACGACCCAACTTTGATGTTTACCAATGCGGGCATGAACCAGTTTAAGGATATTTTCCTGGGCAACAGCCCGATGCAGTACTCCCGTATTGCGGATTCACAAAAGTGCCTCCGTGTTTCCGGCAAGCATAACGACTTGGAAGAAGTAGGTCGCGACACCTATCATCATACAATGTTCGAGATGCTCGGCAACTGGTCATTTGGCGATTATTTCAAAAAAGAAGCCATAGCTTGGGCATGGGAATATCTTACGGATGTGCTCAAAATCAATCCGGAGCTGCTGTATGTAACCGTTTTTGGTGGCGATGAGAGCGATGGCCTTGGAATTGATCAGGAAGCATATGATTTCTGGAAAGCCATTGTGCCCGAAGATAAGATCATCTATGGCTCCAAAAAAGATAATTTCTGGGAAATGGGCGATACAGGTCCTTGTGGCCCCTGTTCGGAAATCCATATCGACTTGCGCGATGATGCCGAAAAGAAAGAAATTGCCGGCAGGGACCTGGTGAATGAAGACCATCCGGAAGTAATCGAAATATGGAACCTCGTTTTTATTGAGTTTAACCGTATGGCCAGCGGCAAACTTGTGAGCCTGCCTGCAAAACATGTTGATACGGGCATGGGGTTCGAGCGGCTGACGCGCGTAATACAGCATAAAAAATCAAATTACGATACGGATGTATTTATGCCGCTTATCAACGAAATTGCACGATTGAGCAATGTTGCCTACGGAAAATCTGAAGAAACGGATATTGCCATTCGCGTTATTGCCGACCACCTGCGTGCTGTGGCTTTTGCCATTGCTGATGGCCAGCTGCCTTCCAATGCCAAAGCAGGTTATGTGATCCGAAGGATTTTGCGCCGTGCCGTACGTTATGCTTTTACCTTCCTGAATGTGGAAGAACCTCTGGTTAGTCAGTTGGTATCTGTCTTAGTAAAACAAATGGGCGATTTCTATCCCGAACTGAAATCACAGGCCGACCTCATCCAAAAAGTTATCCGTGAAGAAGAACTCTCCTTCCTGCGTACGCTGCATCAGGGAATCCAGAAATTTGAAAATTATGTTGCGAAACTTGATGGAAATAAAACAATTAGCGGAGATTTTGCCTTCGAATTATACGATACCTTTGGCTTCCCGATCGACCTGACAAGTTTGATGGCTTCAGAAAAAAATCTGGAAGTGGATATCAATGGGTTCAATAAACAACTCGAAGCACAGAAAAACCGCTCGCGCCAGGCTGCTGCCAAAGATCTTGACGATTGGGTTGTAGTGCACGAATCCGGAGATGAAGAAAGCGTATTCTCCGGTTATGATTCCTTATCAGAGGATATCCGCATATTGCGATACCGTCGCGTGAAAACGAAAAAAGCAGAGCATTTCCAGTTAGTTTTCGACCGAACACCTTTTTATGCCGAGTCCGGCGGTCAGGTTGGAGACCGTGGCTGGATTTCCTATGGTGATGAACGCATTGCCATCATCGACACACAAAAAGAAAACAACCTGAGCGTTCATATTGTAAGCAAATTACCTGCCGATCCTGCCGTGACTTTTAAAGCGGAAGTAGATGCATACAAGCGCCTTATGACCACAAACAACCACTCTGCCACACACCTGATGCATGCTGCACTGAAAGAAGTGCTGGGCGATCATGTGGAACAAAAAGGTTCGCTGGTAAACGAGGAATACCTGCGTTTTGACTTTTCTCATTTTGCAAAAATGACTGCGGAGGAAATCAGGAAAGTGGAACATATCGTCAACAGGCGCATTCGCAAAAATATAGCTATTGACGAAAAGCGCGATATTCCAATGGATGAAGCCATTGAAATGGGAGCAACAGCACTTTTTGGAGAAAAATACGGTGACCGTGTACGCGTAATCGCTTTTGATCCTGAGTTTTCGCTTGAGCTTTGTGGCGGAACGCATGTACCTGCCACAGGTCAGTTGGGTTCTTTCCGCATCATTTCAGAAGGCGCCATTGCAGCTGGCATCCGCCGTATCGAAGCCATTACTGCCGATAAAGCCGAAGCTTACATGGACGAACAGGTTGATACCGTTCAAAATGTGAAAACACTTTTCAAAAACCAGAAAGATATCGTAAAAGCGGTTCAGCAGTTAATCGATCAGAATTCCATATTGCAAAAAGAAACCGAACGGTTACATAAGGAAAAAGCTTTGGCCGTGAAAGACGACCTGATCAAAGCCAAGGAGCAGATCAATGGTTTTGATTTCATTGGGAGTAAAATCGATGGAGATGCACAGGCAGCCAAAGATCTGGCTTTTGCCATTAAAGGAAAGTTGAAAAACTTCCTGCTTGTGTTTGGCTATGAATCCAACGGCAAAGCCGGCCTGACGATTATGGTTTCTGAAAACCTGAGCAAAGAAAAAGGCCTGAATGCCGGACAGTTAATCCGTGAAGCTGCCAAAGAAATAAAAGGTGGCGGCGGCGGCCAGCCTCATTTTGCTTCTGCAGGAGGAAAAGATCCAAACGGCATCGAAGCTGCCATTGCTAAAGTTAAAGAACTGGCTGAGAAGGCATAAAACCTTACTGCTTTAACATAAAAACCCCAAATTTCTGGTGGCTGCCTAAAATGTAGCGACCAAAAATTTGGGGATTGTTTTTTGTACTCTATTGGATAATCAGTTTCCCACTGGCCCTTTTTAAATCCGTTTGGATACTGTAAATATACTGACCTACAGGAAGATCGTAAGGCACATTCCAGTCAAGCGTGTAGGAGCCCGTATTTAGGTTTCCATCATAAATCCTGTCGATTAATTGCCCCTGGATGTTGTAAATGCTGATTTCGACATTGCCGGCATTTTCATTGCCAAAAACAAAATGAACAATGTCGCCGGCAGGCTGCGGATATGCGAGTGCAAACAATTCATCACCTTCTTGCCCTGCATTTTCAATGCTTGTATTCAGGTTTTCAGGGCGATCAACCTTTTCACTAAAATACATGCGGTATTCGCCGGGCTGAAGCTCTGCGGAATAAGTTGCATTAGTGATCGTGAGCATTTCATCAGCAAAAAATTCATACCAGTCACCGGTTGACGGAAACTGAATAGCAGCAGTATTTGCTTCTGTGGCGAAATTGCCCACAACAACTACATTCATATCATCATGATAAAGCGAAATGGTTTTAACGGCATTGTTTAAATCCAGATTGAAGTTCGTCGTTTGGAAAACCGGATACTTTTTTTTGAGGTCGATCAAAGCAGAATACACATAATAGAGCCTTCTGCGGTGCACATTGTCCCAGTAGTCCCAGCGGATGGGCTTATTGCCCACACGTCCGTTATATTCAATCGAATAATCGTACCCCAATTCACCAAATTGCCAGATCATTTTTGGTCCGGGAATCGGGAAGAAAAAGGCGGCGGTAAGTTCCTGACGCTTCAATGCTACTGTTGTGTCTTTGATATTATAGGAGCCACTGGAATTTCCATAAGTAATGTCCTTGTACATAATGCGTTCTTCATCATGGCTTTCCATATAGCCCACAACAGATGGCGTGCTCCAGCCTCTTTCCTGATAGGAAACCCATTCAAAATTCCATGATCCCGGCCAGCCCATACTGGCTTCTGCATAATTATGGTTGATATTGCCCCAGAGTAGCATATCATTATTTGCCAGTGTTTTTTCCTCATTATTATCGGCCAGATGCTCCAAGATAACAAATGCATCCTCTTTAAAAGAATGGATTTTTTCAGTCATGCGATTCAAAATATTGATGCGTGCCTGATCATAAGCCCAGCCATCTCCGGGTGTATTGGTAAATCCTTTCGTAAAATCGAAACGATACCCATCAACTTTATATTCTGAAATCCAGTAGTGGTTTACACTGTCAACAAAAGCTTTGGTGTATTCGGATTCATGATTGAAATCTGAGCCCCAGTAATAGGAAGGGTTGGGCGATTGCTGGTTGAACCAGGGATTGTCGGCTGCCGGACGGTTATTGGCTTCATCCCAGTACATGCGCACCAGCGAACACTGGCCATAGGCGTGGTTCAACACCATATCAATTACTACCGAGATGCCGCGTTTATGGCATTCATCAACAAACTTTTTCAGTGTATTTTTCGGACCGTAATATTTATCAGGAGCGAAATAGAAGGATGGGTTGTAGCCCCAGCTTTCATTGCCTTCAAATTCATTGACGGGCATCAGTTCAATAACATTAACACCTAAGCGTTCGAGATAGCCCAGCGTGTCAATCAGGGAATTATAGGTATGCTCTTTGGTGAAATCACGGATAAGCAGTTCATAAACTACCATATTATTGGATGCCGGTGTTTCAAAATTTTCAATTTCCCATTCATATTCATCCTGATCAGTCTGCAAAACAGAAGCGATATGCTCGGTTTTTCCGAAAGGATATTCAATCAGGTCGGGATAGGTTTCGGCAGATATCCATTTATCGTTCCAGGGGTCACTTACCTGGTCACAGAATGGGTCGGCAACGCGCAGCTCATCATCAATCTGATACTGAAAAATGTATTGTTGTTTGGCTGTAAGGCCATCAATAGTAACCCAAAACTGCTCGCCATCGGGTGTGATGTTCATATAATAATCCTGATGCGGCTGCCAATCGTTGAAATCGCCGATTACAAATACATGCTCTTTATTGGGTGCAAGCAAAACAAGGCTCACCTTGGTTGGATCATTATCATAATAATTGATTCCGTTTTTCAAACCAGCAGGCAGCTCGGCAACCGTGGGTGCAGGGAGGAAGGTATAGGTAAACTCGTCGGTGGCGGTTTCTCCGTCTTTGGAAGCTTCAACAGTAACAGTTTCCTGCTCCCAGTCTTCGCCCTGATCGGGGATGGTAAGTTCGTAATTGAGGGTATTGCCTTCAACTGTATGCACGGTTTCATCGCCAATCATCAGTTTAAGGCTTGTAGCTGATGGGCTGGCCGCATTGATTTCGACTATTTCCCCGGCCTCAACCATAATGTTATCGAGTTCAGGCTTCAGGAAACTTACGCTCAAACCACCTTCAAAAACATCCACAAAAATATCGGCATTGCCTTCGTCTTTTCCTTCCAGACTAGAATCTTCCGAGCGGAAAACAAAAGCCAGTTTCTGGATTTCCTCACCGGAAGGAACACCGTAATACTCTCGGATACTCGGTCCGATGGTCAGCTCGTACAAGTCAGTGCCAATATTAGTGAGCTTGGTTTCATCCGTGTTTTGGCCCCAATCGGTTTTTACGTACTTCCAGTCCGATGCTCCAGTAGAAGCACTGGTAATTACGCCTGTATGAGCATAAACGGTTCCGTTAAACCCCATGAGCCCCTGATTTCCTTCTGCTGCGTTAAAAATAATCTTCACGCTTTGATCGTCGGTTGGGAATTCCGGATCGCTGCTTACCACCTGCGCAAAGCTGAAAACACTGATTCCCAGTAAAAATGCCAGGCTTAAAAATGCAATTAATTTCTTGTGTCTCATAATGTTGATTAATGTTTGGTTGTGTTAATCGCATATGGCATAAAGCCCTGATATGCGGATGTTGTAATCCAAAAAACATGCCTGAACTTCACCTTCCTTCCGATTCCCCCCGGGCATATTTTTGAGCTGGACGAAACTAAAAATTTTATTCCCTACAAATGTATAAAAAAACTCTATGATAGAGAAAGTCACATTTGAAATGCTTATTGGCTGCAGGACATAAAAAAAAGCCGGGACGAACCGGCTTTCTTAATTTTTTTGGTATGTGCTTAATGCAGCAAAGTATATTGAAGGTAATAAGCGCCGGCACCTGCGAGGTAACCTAAGAGAGCGAGCAAGCTGATGCGCTTCATATACCATATGAAATCGATTTTTTCCATTCCCATGGCGGCAACACCTGCAGCAGATCCAATAATGAGGATACTTCCACCGGTACCGGCACAGTATGCAAGGAATTCCCAGAATGCACCATCCTGCACAAAAAACTTAAAATATTCCGGATTGGCCGAAGCCTGAACCATTTCAGGTGTGTAGATATCGTACATACCCATTGCGCCTGCTACTAATGGCACATTATCAACAATGGATGAGAGCACACCAATAATAAGGTTAATCAGATAAATATTGCCCAGGTTGTCATCAAGCCATGAAGCCATAAGGCCAAGATGTCCTGCAGATTGGAGGCTTCCCACGGCAATCAGGATGCCCATGAAAAAGAAAACGGTAGGCACATCAACTTTTTTCAATGCACTGTGAATCGTAAGTTTATATGAATGTTCCGTTGGATTATTACGACGGTGCATGATTTCAGTTGTTGCCCAGATTACGCCCAATGAAAACAGCATTCCCATGAAAGGAGGCAGATGCGTAATGGTTTTAAAAACAGGCACAAAGAGTAGGCCGGCAACACCCAGAATCAAGAGCGTACGTTGCTGCGAAGGGGTCGTATAAACCTGATCATCATTGCTGCCTAACTGAGGACGGCTTACATCGCCTTTCATTGTAAAGGACATCACGACAAGCGGTATCACCATGGTAATGATACTGGGGAGGATTACCATTAGAATGATGTTAGCTGTAGTTACCTGTCCGCCAATCCAAAGCATAATGGTAGTCACGTCACCAATAGGCGACCAAGCTCCTCCGGCATTTGCGGCCAAAACAACCATACTGGCAAAAAACCAGCGTGTTTCTTTGTCTGAAATAAGTTTTCTCAGCAGTGCAACCATGACAATAGTTGTAGTGAGGTTATCGAGTGCTGCAGACATGAAAAAAGTAAGGATGCTGAGTATCCAAAGAAGTTTCACCTTATTGGTGGTTTTGATTTTATCGGTAATAAGTTTGAACCCCTGATGCTGGTCAACAACTTCAACAATGGTCATGGCACCAAGCAGGAAGAAAAGTATGGAAGCAGTTTCGGAAAGGTGGTGCATGATTTCATGATGCGTAATAAAATTGATCATGTCCTCATGTCCTGGATTAGTAATGTGCTCTGCATGAATAAAATGAGCCCAGGCAGCGCTAATGTATTCGCCTGCGCTATTTACCATACTCAGGATGTCGGTGCTGCCAAAAATATAAACAACCCAAAGTGACATACCTAAAACAAGAGCAGAAGCCGACTTGTCGATTTTTAGCGGGTGCTCCAGTGCTATAGCTGTGTAGCCAAGCACAAAAATTATTACCATTAAAATAAACATGTGATTAGGATTTAGTTATTGTTTAGTGATCTGTCTTAAAATCAGAAGCACAAAAGTATGAAACCTTTCTTTTTCGCCCACGCTTTTTTTGGGGTACTGAAATCATTTTTCAGGTTTTCTTAATACACCCATATCAATATTCCACTAAAAATCAATCATATAAGTTATTATGAAGTGCATCAAATGACAATCCGGCCCAATGGGCTGATACAAATCAAGTGAATTTATGAGCCATATCAGTTATTTTTGCGAGACTAGAGCTGTTTGCATGTGATGCAATTGATGAAATAAAATTTGGAACAAGCAGTTAGTATTAACAGCATCTTGTTAACAAAATCGTATTTAAGGGAAACTTGATAGGCTACGAATCATTAATTTAGCAAAAAAATTATACTTATGCTGCTACTACAGTTAAATGGAGCCGGCACTATGGCCGCTGACACCACGGCATCGGGCGGAGCCGGGGAAATTTCTTTGTCGATGTTTGATCTGGCACTTCAAGGTGGTTGGGTAATGGCTGTCCTGGCCGTTCTGTGGATTATAGCCATTTACATCTTTTTTGAACGTTTCTTTCTGATTGTCAGAGCATCACGCGAGGATAAAAATTTTATGAACAACATACGTGATTTTATCCATGAAGGCAAGGTAGATGCTGCTTTGGGATTATGCAAAAGCAAAAACAGCCCCATTGCCCGAATGATTGAAAAAGGTGTGGTCCGCTTGGGGAAGCCTCTGAGCGATATTCAGGCATCGATTGAAAATATCGGAAAACTGGAAGTAGCCAAACTGGAAAAAAATATTGCCGGCCTGGCCACCGTAGCGGGAGCAGCACCAATGCTGGGTTTCCTGGGAACGGTATTGGGAATGATTCAGGCGTTTTATGATATGTCGATGGCGGGAAATAATGTGGATATCGTCGTGCTTTCCAGTGGTATTTATGAAGCAATGGTAACCACAGTAGCAGGTCTAATTGTAGGTATTGTGGCTTATGTATGTCATAATGTGCTCGTTGCCCGCATCGAAAAAATGGTCTTCCTGCTCGAAGCCAGGGCAACGGAATTTATGGACCTGCTCAATGAACCGGCATCATAAATAAAATAAGTATGGCTATCCGAAGCAGAAATAAACGTCAGATCAGCTTTAATGCCACTTCCATGTCGGATTTGGTGTTTCTGCTTTTGATCTTTTTTATGATCACCTCTACCCTGATCAGCCCCAATGCCATAAAATTGCTTTTGCCCAGCAGCAACAGCAAAACTATGGCAAAACGCTCGGTTACGGTTTATATCAACTCCAAACATCAATATTTAATGGATGTGGACAATACCGGAAATCCGATTGTAGTAAACCGTACTCTTTTGTTGGACGGAATAAAGCAGCAGCTTGCCGGCCAGGTAGATGGCTCGGTTGTTTTACGCAGCGACAAAACAGTCCCTGTACAATACGTGGTCAATGTTATTGATGTGGTCAATGAGATAAACGACGGCATGAATACCAAACATAAAGTAATTTTGGCAACAAAACCCGACAGATAGATGGCTTTGGACAGGGATAAAAAACATGGGATTATTGGTTCTGTAATCGTGCATGCAGTTGTGATACTGCTATTGCTGATATTCGGATTCTCCACACCACTGCCCCTTCCGGGCGAAGAAGGTGTTGAGGTTCGTTTGGGAACTGATGATGCCGGGGGTGTAGCAAAAAAAGTTGCCCCTGTTGTCCCGAAACCCAATCCGAAACCAAAACCCAAAACGGTGCAACCCAAGCCACAGCCCGAGGAAGAAATTGTGAAGCAAGACACAGAGGAAACACCGGAAATAGAGCCGGAACAGGAAAAGAAGACCGAAGAAACGGAAGAAATCAAGCAAGAGGAAGTGATTGAAAAAGAACCCGAGAAAACATCCGAAGCAGTAGATTCTTCTTTCGTTGAGGAAGAAACTATTGAAGAGCCGGATCCGGAACCTGTTGTGAATCCCGCAGCCCTTTACAAAGGCAAAACCGATGGCAATGGCGGTAGTGGCGAAGATGCCGACAAAACCGGCGTGAAAGGCAAAGCCGAAGGCGATCCTTCATCCGATAAAACAGATGGGCTTGGTGGACAAGGAAATGGCGTTTCATTTAAACTCGAAGGCCGTGGCAGCATATATCTCAAAGAACCTGCATATAACTCCAAAGAGCAAGGCCGAGTGGTGGTAGAAATCATTGTGGACCAACAGGGGAATGTTGTACGTGCACTGGCTGGTAAAAAAGTTCCCGGAACATCAATTGGAACTACTGTTACCGATCAAAGCCTGTGGCGTTTGGCTGCCGATGCCGCGAAAAAATCATCCTTTACAGCCGATCCTTCAGCGCCCGAGGGGCAAAAGGGATATATTATCTATAACTTCATAAGGCTGAATTAATATTTAGAATTTTGTCAGGCTTTCTCAGTTTATGGCGAGCATTTGCTCTTTCTGAAGCGGCATTGTGCACCATAAGTTAAAATCCATTTTTCAGGGATTTTTTTGTTGAGCTCCCGAATATTCCATTTATTTATTTTTTTAAAATTATTTAAATCATTGTTAATCAATAAGTTAATAATTATGAGTAAGTTTTTTTTATTTTTTTTAATAAATCCAGACAACTTTCCCAATTTAAAGCGTTTATGATATGTGAATAAAGGGAAAGAAACCATTTGGTAATTTACCAGGTTGTTGCTCTTGTGGAGGCTTAAATAACGTTCTTATAATATAACATTAGGCTTAATCAGGCAACGTACCTGCGTAGAAGGTTTAGCCCTGTCGGTGGCACCGACAGGGCTTTTTTTATGTTAACCAGCTACTTATAAGCATTTCCTTATTAAATTTGACTCCAAACTAACATTTCAGCATTACTTATGAGCAATTATTTTTGGACATTATAAGTCTAAAATAGCAGGTTGTATTTTTATGCCGCATTTTTTGTATAAAAAGACAAAATCCATATAAGGATCTTTGGGGGGGATACGCTCCATCTTCCTAATCGCAATTTTTATATAAATCTATGCCGGATTTTCACGAATCCTTCGATACACCCACGTATCATTTGCAGCTAATGGGAGCAGGATGGCAGCGAGAAAAACCCTGGCTCTTTATTTGGGTAAAAAAGAAAATATCAACAGAATTTCGTAAAGCTTAAATCAAAATCATATTCGCAGCGAATTTCAGAGCCGGTTGCCATTTAGATTTCACTAATCTTAAATGCATTCACCTATCATTCATCGAATGATTTTGAGCCACCCGATGAGTAGTTTAAGTGAATAAAAAAAAGCAGCTTTTTTGAAAAGCTGCTTTTATATTCTGAATGTCATTTCATTTTAAGGCTCTTTGAATCCCCTGTCCGTTTCTTTTATAATAGATTCACGGGTACTGGGATAAAGGTTTAAAAAAACCTTTTGAGAGAATCGGCAAGCAAAAAGACCCAGTCCGTTTTCAATATTGGAATATTGTGGCCTGTCCTGAACCAGGCTGTTGCTCGGCTCATTCAGCTCAATATACGTGTTAAACTCATCCGAAGCCGTTGTAGTGATCAATTCAACTCCTTGGGCTATGCGCACAACCTGCTCATTGTAAGGTATGGCTTGCATTATGAAACTATAAAAATCCATGGTTTCATAGGGGAATAGAAGTTCATCACTGGAGCTTTCAATATTATCAGAAACTGCCTCTCCAATAAACCAATCCGCACTTTTTTGAATTGTATCGCCTCCCGGAAAAAACTCTTGATAAAAAAAACGATATACAACTTTATAAAGCCGGGCGTTTATTGCGGACTTTACTACGACGCTACTGTTATTATCAGGTTTGTAGGAGAATTTAATCATCGGGTTTATTGGGTTCCAGCGTGGTTTTTCAATGGAAACATTGCTAAGAATAGGCGTAATGGATGAAACCTCCTTACCGCTGGCCGTATTTTTTATATGGACTTCATAGTAATATGTATTATTTCCCGAAGTACTGTATAGCGTATCGATGTCCGCGCTATAAACAATCTGATCCGGATAATAGAAAGTACCTTCTTCTTTGTTTTTCACCATGGTGGTATCAAATGTAAATGTGCGCCCCGTAGCCACCGGTGCATTCACTCCATTCGACATTTTCTCGATCAGTTTTACCTCCATAATGCTCGGATCGTAATAGCTCGAATCCGGCACTTTTGCCATTTGCAGCGCATTGCCTTCACCAAGGTATGCCTTGTTGATTTTTATGTACTGCGTTTTCTCACTCTGATCCAATATCCCATAAACTACGGTATAATCCTTCCATTCTGCATTTACATCCAGATCTGTTGAACAGGCATTCCAGAGGAGCAAAATACCTACTAATAAAGCCGTTATAATTCCATTTCTTCTCATGGCCACAAAAATAGTTAATATTAAAATATAAGTCCATAATTGTACAAAAAAAAATCACGGATATTGTGAATCAGGAACTATCTCCGGCTTACAAACATTTATTTGCTTTGGAATGCTCAGCATAGGCATCCCAAAACTTTGCGGACTCTTTGTTTTCAGTTCCGAAAGCTTCCGAAAGAATGCCTCGAACATTCTGAACCAAAAAACCGACTTTATAGACAGGCACTTCTTATTTCCAAAATTCAAACCACCTCTTAAACCGGAATTCTTCAATGTTTATTTTTTGGATACTCTTGATATTTAAACCATATGGCACAAGAGATTTCCCCAGCCTTCGGGAAAAAAAGCTTCCCACATCTGTAATCCGCGCTGCAAGAGCTTTATAGTGCGGCAGTAATTGCACATCCCTGACATCCTCCAGCACATTCAAAACATTTATTACTACATTTTCAGATTCATCCTGAAGCCCTTTGATAAACAGATGCAAATTTTGGGTTTTGTCTTTCATCTCTCCCAAAGTGCTATAAGCATAGCTCCTTATTCGTTCATTTTTATGACTCAGGAAAGGGACAATCAAATCATCGCATGGATGAGTACAAGACATAATAAGATAAAAATAAGCCTGATAATTTTCCTCATCAATTTTATGAATCAAGGGTTTGATCAACACTATCCAATCGTCTATTTTATTATTTTCATAAAGGCATAAAATCTTCAAAAATGAAGTCAAATTGCTCTCCAACAACTGCTTGAGATATGGTTTCGCCCTTTCATAATCAGACTTACAAAGCGATTCTATCATTATTTCCGGGGCATCCTGCTCGGGGATCAGTTTTTCCAAACGATCTAAAACATCCGGACTAAGTTTCCTTTTCGACAAGAGGGACCACAAATAATCATCTTTTTCTTTGGAATTCTTCGACGACAAAAACTTATCCAGCAAATCATGCGGTGTTCCCGTATTGGTAATCCCGAACCAGCCGGGATGTTCTCCCAGTAATTCTCCGGAGATAACTTCATTGAGCCATCGTTCATACCAATCCAGGAAATTGTTTTCGAAAGTAAAAAACGGCTTACCCAAATCCATATCATAATAAATTACACGCCCCTTATGCGGGCCATTGAGGATGATCCCTGTCAAAAAAGTACATCCCTGCGTGCCAATCGGCAATACGCCCCCATAGATTTTTCCGAGCTCTTTATCGTAATCCTGATCGGAAATATTATCAGTTTCATCGATAACTTTCGTGAGCGACCTCCAGTATTCATCGCTCATATTCGGATAAAGCACACATTCCTCTTTCAAATATTTTTCCGGATTGATCTCTATCACCGCCTCAAGATCAAAACCCAAAGGGTAAATTCCATAGAAAGGCCCGGCCATGGACTGGCCATTGAACATCCCACCGTTTCCCACCTGAAGGACGAATTGCCGGTAACACTCCGGTAAGCGGATGGAATAAGCCTTTTCAAAAGCCTGTACTTTCCAATCACCGATTAATCTGCCAAAACGGTATTTATGATCGCGGGCACCAAAAGCTTTGCGCCGCAAATCAACCACCTTGGCCTTTATCAGTTTCAGTTTTATCCTCTTTAATTGTTGGTCATATTCGGACATTGAATAGCATGAAAAAGAATTGGAACGCCCTTTTCACTACTCAAACTTACAAAAAAATGTTCCACATGGAAATTCATGTGTTTGCACCACACAGGGCAAACACTTCTTAGTCATGCCGTATTTTCAACCTGCATCAGATCAATTTGCCGCAGCCCTACAGGCTGTTTGTCTGTTAAGATTGGCATTAGGCTTACAGCCTGAAAAATACAAAATTGCATAATCAAACGGAATCTTCAACAGCCAGAAAGACTGAAACATCAAAAAACGGGACAGGCCTTGTTTTGAAACAAACAAAACAATATTCAGCCTAAAGCACTGACACACATGTGTATTCTCACCATGAAAAGACAATATTACTTTGCATCTCTAATGTTAAATGGCTTACCATCATGATCTTCCCTGAATCCATGCCCGGGAGTTGTAAAATTTATTTTTCGGATATTTTTCGCAAGTTCAATACGCTGCACAAAGGAATCGATAAGCTTGTCATAAAGCTCATCCTGCAATACCAAATCCTCAATTCCATGATCAATATTGGGGTTATCGTTTACCTCAACAACATAAATCTTTGAATCAACCACCTTTAAATCAACACCATAAAGGCCATCACCAATTAAAGAGGCGGCCTTTTGTGCTACTTTTAAAACATCCGGAGGTGCGTCATCAATGGAAAGGGTTTCTGATTTTCCGGCCTGATCGTCTTCTTTTTTACTGTTCCAATTATAAATCTGCCAGTGGTTATTCGACATATAATACTTACAAACGAACAAAGGTTTATTATCGAGAATCCCCACACGCCAATCGAAATCAGAATACAGAAACTCCTGGCAAACGAGCATGTCCGAAATTTTAAAAAGTTTCTTCATCTCCAGCAGCGCTTCTTCTTTATTGTTCACTTTTTTAACGCCAAGCGAAAACGCACTATCGGGCTGCTTGATCACCAAAGGGTAATTGAATTTATCCAGCTGTTTATCATGGAACATATTTCGGCTGAGCGCAAATGTTTTTGGGGTTCGTATGCGGTGTTTCTTAAACAGCTCGTCCTGATAAATTTTGTTGGAGCAACGCAAAATCGACCAGGGATCATCCAAAACCACCAGGCCTTCGGAATAGGCCAAACGCGAAATTTCGTAGGTATGGTGATTTACCTGAGTGGTTTCCCGGATAAAAAGTGCATCAAATTCATTGATTTTTTCGACATCATTTTTCGTGATGAACTCAACATAAATACTTTTTTTATTGGCTGCGCTTTTGATACGCTGCAAAGCGGCCTCATTGGAAGGCGGATTCATTTCCTGAGGATTTACCAAAACGGCAAGATCGTATTTATAATTGGTCAATTTCGGGAAATTATAACGTTTACGCCTGAAATATTCTGCTGCAAACTGGTACAGCTGTTCCTCTTCCGCCCCGGGAATACTTTTAAAGGTGAGTGTCCTTATGCTTTTGATGAGCCACTTATCGTGCTTTACAAATTTTACACGGAACAAAGGCGCTTCAAACAACTGAAATAATTTCGTTGCCAGCAGTTTATATCCTTTATTCGGGCTTTGACCAAAATAAATATTCAGCGAAAAAACAGTTTCTTTGCTTTTGTTTAACGCACGGTTGATCATTTCATCCAGCTCAAAAGCAGCCGATTGGATGACGTTCATGATTCGAAAATCGCGGATTGTTGCAATATTGGGCATTACGCGCTGCCCCCTGGCCGATGCGAGTAAAGAAACATAATATCCGTAGGTTTGATATTTATACGAACTGCATAAATTGAACACCCGGAAATCGCCGCTTTGATAGGTTGTATTGCTCAGATATTCTTTCACAGAAATGATGCGGGCGTTGATGTCAGGCCGGTTCCATTTATATGGCTGGTCAATAACGACCAGGTTATCCAAGCCCTTGTTCCTGACCGGAGATTCGATCAAAAGCTCCATCTTTAGGGCATCAAAGCCCGGGGCATAATAATCCTTCAATACTTGTTTTTGCACAAAACCAAGCCCACGGTACCAGGCAAGCAATTCATGATTATTGATGGCCGCTTCCAAAACAATCTTTTCAAAACCCTTATTTTCAGCATAGTTTTTGATATAAGCCATCAAAAAAGAGCCCACGCCCTTGTTTTGAAAATCGGGATCCGTGGCAATACTGTACAGCCTGAGCGTATTACGGTATTTAAAAAGAACAGCCGCTCCCCTTCTTTTTTTAAGCTCCTGTTCTTCAACTACAAGCACTTCCTGAAAATGGCTTTTGATACTGTTTGCCAGACTTGTTTTTGTATTACGCTGATATTGTGGAAACGAGCTGTTTTCCAGTTCAAGCAAAAACGCTAAGTCTTCGGTTTTCGCCTGACGAATTATGAGTTTCATTGGTTTAAAATCAATCTTTGATTATATCATAAAACACTATAAAACAATAAATTATAACAATAATTTGTCTTTGGGAATATTTTCTCAAAGATAGTTTTTTTGCAATCCTTACATATATTTTTCCTCTATAAAAACAAAGAATACCAAAAGGCCGCGATTTGGCATTGCAACAGTGTTGACGCAGCATTGCAACATCATAACATCACCGAAACAATGCCCTAGGATCCGGCAAATCGGATAAGAGAAAATAGAGGTCAGTAGATAAGAACATCGTATGATTTATACCCGTGAATTAATATATTTCTCCTCTACCGAAGCTTTGGTATCGTCGAAATGACTGTTTATTAACTATTTGGGCAAAGGCGGCTAAGACACAAAAGGTCATCTCGATGCCGAAGCTTCGGCAGAGAAATCTATGTTGCGCAATAATAAATCATTATCGTTTTTATGATTTGCCAAACCTAATATGCACTTACATACTGACCTCTGAGAGAAGATTTAACCAAGACAAATCTTATTCCCAGTCTTTACAATAGCCTTCCAGCCATTTGGCGCAATCTTCAATACTGTCGAAAAGGTATTCTTCGGGCAGCACTTCAGGCACCATATGTGTTTTCCGGAGCAGGAACAATGGCTGGTCCTGCGTCATGGTCAAAACAACAACAATCCCGGCCTTTTGCATTTCCTTGATAACTTCTTCGAGTGCGTAAAGTCCGGACTGATCGACATAAGGCACTTTTTTCATCCGGAAGATGATCACTTTGGCATCTTTGGGGATATTGTTGACCCGTTCCATCATTTTTGATGCGACGCCAAAAAACATGGGGCCATCAAATCGTTTGATATAGACATGCTCCCGCTGGAGTTTCAGATTTGCTTCATCGCTCCAAGCCATTTCCCTGTCGTATTTATCCACTTTATTGAGCGATGTTGTTTTTTCGACCATCTCGCTGGCTTTACGCATAAAAATCATAGAGGCCATAACCATGCCAATGCCCACAGCCTGCAGCAGGTCCACAAAAACGGTCAAAATCAAGACAACAATCAGGATAAAAGCATCGGATTTAGGCACTTTGGCGATATTTTTCAAGCCTTTGATATCCACGATTCCGATTCCAACTGTTATCAATATCCCGGCCAAAGCCGATAGTGGGATGAAGGCCACGTATTTGCCCAGGCCGAGCACAACCAGCATCAAAAGCAGGGCATGAACCACTCCCGATAATTTGGTTTGCCCACCGGATTTTACATTCACCACGGTACGCATTGTGGCGCCGGCACCGGGAATCCCCCCAATGAAGGATGCGGCCATATTTCCAATTCCCTGGCCAATCAGTTCTTTATTGCTGTTGTGCTTTGTGCGTGTGATGTTATCGGCAACCACGGATGTGAGCAAGGAATCGATCGTTCCCAAACCTGCCAGCGTAACAGCCGGGATCAAAGCCATATTTATATCGGAGAAATTCAGATTAGCTAAGCCGGCAATTTTCAGCGAAGGCAATCCGGAGGGCATTTCGCCAATAAGCGGGACGTCCAAATGAAAAAGATAAGTCGCAATTGAAGCCAGTAGCAAGGCAATAAGCGTGCTGGGAACAGCTTTGGTGAGCCTGGGCGCAAGGTAGATGATCAGCACGGTTACCGATGCCACAAGTACAGAAGTAATGTTTAATCCGTTTACAGCATCAGGTAGTTGGCTAAAAACACTGATTATTTTTGCCGGCGACTGCAATCCCAGTACGGGAAATATTTGAAACACAATGATGATGATTCCAATCCCGCTCATAAATCCGGAAAGCACCGGATAAGGAATATACTTGATGTATTTGCCGATTTTAAGCACACCAAATAAAACCTGAAAAGCGCCAGACAGCAAGAAAGTTATGACAATAATCCCCCATGCATTTTCGATATTTCCATAGCGGGCAATTGCCATGGAAACCACGGTAGCAGAAACCACGGTCATGGGGCCGGTTGGTCCGCTGATCTGAGTATTTGTTCCGCCAAATATAGCGGCAAACAGCCCTAAAACCATAGCGCCATACAGTCCTGCGCTGGCTCCCAGGCCCGACTGAACCCCGAAAGCCAAAGCAAGAGGTAATGCGACGATACCGGCGGTCAACCCGCCAAAAATATCGCCTTTGATATTTTTCATCATATTTTAGAAATATAGAATAGGGCAAAAAGCCAAACTTGTAAAAGTGGCTTCCCGTCACTAAAAGATTAATAAAATCAAAACTAATAACCCAAAGTCCGCAACATCGACTGATAGCTTTGTTCTTTTGAGAAAAGCCGGGTTACGATTTCGTTTTCTTCGTTTTTGGAAATAATCACATGCTTGGGCTGCGGAATAAGGCAATGCTGAATACCGCCATAACCACCAAGCGATTCCTGATAAGCTCCGGTGTGGAAAAAGCCAATAAAGAGCGGATCTTCTCCATCGAGTTTGGGCAGAAAAATCGCATTGGAATGCGCTTCGGCATTATAATAATCCTGGCTGTCGCAGGTGAGGCCGCCAAGGTTGATACGCTCGTATTCGCCATGCCATTTATTGATTGCCAGCATGATAAAACGCTGGTTGGATGCCCATGTATCGGGCAGTGTGGTCATAAATGAACTGTCGATCATATTCCATTTTTCCCGGTCGTTTTGTTGCTTCTGGTTGATAATGGAATAAATCATGGCGCCACTTTCTGCCACAGTAAAGGATCCAAATTCCGTAAAGATATTAGGTTCTTTTACGCCATGGGTCGTACAGATATTTTTAACCTGTGCGATGATTTCCTCGGCCATATATTCGTAATCGTACTCGAAACTCATTGAGTGCTGGAAAGGGAAACCGCCGCCAATATTCAGTGCATCCAGTTCCGGGCTGATTTTCTTGAGCTCGCAATAAACATTCACCGATTTCATCAGTTCGTTCCAGTAATAGGCAGTATCCTTGATACCGGTATTGATGAAAAAATGCAGCATCTTCAAGCCATATTTTGGATTATCGGCAATTTTTTCCTGATAAAAAGGAACGATATCGTTATATCGAATCCCAAGTCGGCTGGTATAAAAATCAAATTTTGGTTCTTCTTCTGAGGCAATACGTATGCCCACTAACGCTTTTTTATCGTTATGAATCAAATGATCCAGCCTGTCGAGTTCATATAAATTGTCCAGCACGGGAACGGTATGATGAAAACCAGTATTGATCAGCCGTGCAATATTTTCGATATATTGTGGGCGTTTAAAGCCGTTGCAAATGATAAAACGATCTTTATCAATGAGTTTGGTCTTTTCTAATTCTTCTACAATATTGATATCAAAAGCGGATGATGTTTCAATGTGCACATCATTTTTGAGCACTTCTTCCAAAACGAAAGAAAAATGCGAACTTTTGGTGCAATAACTATAGAAAAAATCGGATTGATAATCCACTTTGGCCATGGCCACATTAAACATCCTCTTGGCGCGTTGTATCTGCTCCGAAATACGTGGCAAATACGTCAACCTAAGCGGCGTACCGTACTGGTCAATTAAATCCATCAACGCTATGCCGTGAAACGACAATTCCCCATCTTCATTTACCTGAAAACCATTTTGCGGCCAAAAAAAGGTCTGCTCAATCAGGTCAATATATTTGTTCTTCATTTTCAGCCAATTATAAATATCATCAAAAAAGAGGGCTCAAAAGTATTAAAATCAGGTTTATGCAGCGGTTGATTTTTTCTTGTTTTTCAAAAAAATATCTATCGGTAGAGTGCAAGCAGCAGGTCGATGTCTTTAAAAGACAGCAAAAAGGAGTCGCTCAAATATTTGCTCGTGCACACGCCTTTATAAAAATATATTCCGTTTCGCAGGCCGGCATCGCGTTTCAGCACCTGGTCGAGGCCGCCTTCATCGCCAATTTTGGTAAGTACCGGGGTGAAAAAGTTACTCAGGGCAACCGATGCAGTCCGCGGCACCCTGCTGGCGATATTGGGCACACAATAATGCGCCAGGCCATATTTATAAAAGACCGGTTTTTTATGGTTTGTTGGGCGTGAACTTTCGAAGCATCCTCCCTGATCAATACTGACGTCCATCACCACAGAACCTTCTTCCATTTCACGGAGGTATTCTTCCGAGATAAAGCAAGACCGCTGGCCTTCGCGGGAGTACATGGCGCCAATCAAAACATCGGCAGTTTGGAATGCTTTGCGCAACTCCCAGGGCTGCATGGTTGAAGTAAAAATCCTCCGGTGCAATCGCGTTTGGATTTTGCGGAGCTTGTATAGGTTACGGTCAAAAACCTTCACCTGTGCGCCCAGCCCCATAGCGGTTCTGGCTGCATATTCCCCAACAGTTCCTCCTCCGATAATCACAACTTCGGCAGGTGATATGCCCGGGAAACCGCCCAGCACCTTCCCTTTTCCATGTTCACAATCGCTGAGCAGTTGTGCAGCAGTGATCATGATGCTCGAGCCAACAATTTCGCTCATACTGCGGATAACCGGATAGGAATCAGAACGGTCGCGGATTTTCTCGAAGGAAAGCGCCGTAATTTTCTTTTGGATGAGGCTGTTGAAATATTCTTTATCCGCCATACCGGGCTGCATACTGGAAATCAGGATTTGCCGTCCACGCATCATATCGCGTTCTTCGGCAATGGGCGCATCAATTTTGAGGATGATGTCGCACTGGAACACTTCCGCAGCGGAATACACAATTTGTGCACCTTCATCGCTGTATTCCTTATCGGAAAATCCGGCTTTGTTCCCGGCACCTGCCTGCACCAGCACATCATGGCCTTTTTCCGCAAGCTCACCAACAGCATGGGGCGTCAAGGCAATACGGTTTTCAAATTCGGATTGCTCGGCCGGAATACCCAGGCTGTACCTCTTTCCGGAAGATTGCTTTTCTAATTGCTCCTCAAGGGGCATCAAGCGGTTCTTGTCAAAATCTACCATAAGCATTAATCTCAATGAACAAATGGCAGCCCCGCTCAAAATAAACGGGGAATGCTTTTATTCTTAAAATTCGATCAGACGGGCACCTTCTTCGCCCGACTCATGAACAGACACATATACGGTATTTTCGGGTAAAAGTTGCTTTGCGAGCTCAGGCCATTCCACAAAACAATAATTTCCGCTGTAAAAATACTCTTCAGCGCCCAGCCCCAGCAACTCTTCCTTATTTTTCAGGCGGTAGAGGTCAAAATGATAGACTGCGCCCTGCGATGGGGAATAATACTCATTAATGAGCGCAAAAGTGGGGCTGCTTACCGCATCTTCCACATCAAGAAAAGCGCAGATACGCGTAATAAAACTGGTTTTCCCGGCGCCCATAGCTCCATCAAAAGCAAAAACCCGCTTGTCAGGATGGGCTGCAATTAACTTTTCTGCCGCAGCTGGCAATTGGCTTAAATTTTTTACCTCAATTGAATTTTTCATTGTTGCTTAACGGGCTTTAAGAGAAATATAAGGAATCAGGATTTCCTCCATTGACAAACCTCCATGCTGGAACGTATCGCGATAGTATTTCACATAATAGTTGTAATTGTTCGGATAGGCCAGGAAATCATTCGTACGTGCAAAAATATAAGAAGAAGACACATTGGTTTTGGGCAGGAAATAATCCTCCGGGCGCGTCATGGCAAACACATCTTTTTTATTGTAATTCAGGCTTCTGCCTACTTTATAACGCAAATTGGTATTTGTAGCACGGTCGCCCACCACTTTAAGGGCATTGTCCACTTTCACCGAGCCATGATCGGTTGTGATGACCACATCGGCATCGCGTGAGCTGAGATAGCGCAAAATTTCAAAAAGCGGGCTATGCTCAAACCAGCTCATAGTGAGCGAGCGGTAAGCAGATTCATCATCGGCCAGCTCACGGATTACTTCCATTTCGGTGCGGGCATGCGAAAGCATATCCACAAAATTATACACGATTACGTTCAATTGGTTGTTGAACAGGCCGGGCATTGCTTCCACTAATCGTTTCCCGGCATTCAGGCTCAACACTTTATGATAGGAATATTTCATATCCGACAGCCCGAAGCGCTTGAGCCATTCACCCAGCAGTTCGGATTCAAATTGATTTTTGGAACCTTCGGCATCTTCATCGAGCCACAGTTTGGGATATTTGTTTTTGATCCCCAGCGGCATCAGGCCACTAAAAAGGCAGTTGCGGGCATATTGCGTAACCGTTGGCAAAACGGAATAGTAAATATCCTCATCCTGAACCCTGAAATACTCTTCGATCATGGGCTGGATCATCTTCCACTGATCAAAACGCAGATTATCGATCAGAACAAAAAATACCGGTTTTCCGGAATTACGCAATTGGGGCAATAATTTGTATTTCAACAAAGTGTGCGACTGCACCGGATTGTCGTCAGTAGCATTGGTCAGCCAGTCGCGGTAATTGCGTTCATAATACTTACAGAACATCTGGTTGGCTTCCTCTTTTTGCATGCGCAGCACTTCCTGCATGCTTTCATCCTTCGATTTTTCCAGTTTCAATTCCCAGTTGACCAATTTTTTATACAGGTCAACCCACTGTTTATAATCCAGGTCATTGCCCAGCTCCATGCCAATACTGCGGAATTCCTGCTGGTATCCCATTGTGGTTTTCTGGCTCACCAGTTCTTTATTATCGAGGTTTTTCTTAAGGCAAAGCAATATCTGGTTGGGATTGACCGGCTTGATGAGATAATCGGCAATATTTGAGCCAATTGCCTCTTCCATAATGCTTTCTTCCTCACTTTTGGTAATCATTACCACCGGCAAGCCCGGAAAATCGTTTTTGATTTGCTCCAAAGCTTCCAGACCGCTGATGCCGGGCATATTTTCATCCAGAAAAACAATATCAAAAGGTTTTTGCTGCACAACCTCCAGGGCTTCATCACCATTATTGCAGGTGGTTACCTCATAATTTTTTTGTTCCAGAAAAATAATATGCGGTTTCAGCAAGTCAATTTCATCATCGACCCATAAGATCTTTATTTTATCCATGTGATTCAGTTTTAATATTTAGGCAGCGTAAACCTTTGTCATTCAATAATCTTTTAATGAAAGGATCAAATCCTGTGCAGGGGATTTAGAATAAACGAAAATACAAAATTATTATTGAAGGGCGACGGGAAGGATTGTTTTAAAATTTGTTAACCTGATTGGTTCTACTAGGAATTCCGTGGATAACAATAATGTTTGAAAATAATATGCAGATATTTATTAATAAACTATTGATCCCTAACAGATTCCTCCCTACACAAAGCCTTAACCACTTCGTTTGGCTTTGTTCCAGTCGGAATGATGCTGTTTATTAGGCGTTTACGGCAAATGCGGCGAGGACACAGTAGTATATTTTAAACACGTCCTCGCCGCATTTGCCTCCGGACTTCTTAAAAACGCGTCATTCCGACAAAGTTTCCGAAGCATGAGGAAAACTTTGGAGGAATCTCTTTGGAAATAAAGTGATTTTTCTTTCCACGAAATTCCGTGTAGAACCAACCGATTAATTCATGAATCTTCGACATGAGCACATTCGACATGCTCAGTGACCAAGCACAAAATGCAATAAGAGAAACTAAGCGCAAGTTTTTGGCACGCAGGAATAGCCATAGCTATTTTGAGTACCGGAAACTGAGCATTGCTTTCTGTTGAAGCGGTTTGCGTTTGTAATAGAATGGATTGCGAATTATTCAGGTTAAAGCAAGCTGATGGGTTCGAACGGGAGCGATAATGCACTTTCCCCTGCAAATCATTACCTTCGCAGCAGAATTTCAGACAATGCAGGCAGAAATAAACAAAAAGAAGATATTTAATGATCCGGTTCATGGATTTATTTCCGTACCCGGAGATTTGCTTTTCGATCTGGTCCAGCATCCATATTTCCAGCGATTAAGGCGCATTAAACAGCTGGGCATGACCCATTTGGTTTATCCGGGCGCATTGCACACGCGCTTTCAGCATGCCCTTGGCGCCATGCACCTGATGCACCGCGCCATCGAAGTACTGAAATTAAAAGGCCATCAGGTAAGCGATGAAGAAGCGGAAGCGGCCTGCATTGCGATTCTCCTGCACGACATCGGCCATGGCCCCTTTTCGCATGCACTCGAAAACACCATCATAAAAAATACCTCCCACGAAGAAATCAGCCTGTTGATGATGCAGCGCCTCAATGAAGAATTTGAAGGCAAACTGCAATTGGCCATTGAAATTTTTAAAGGAGATTATCCAAAACGCTTCCTGCATCAACTGGTGAGCGGACAGCTTGACGTGGACCGTCTCGATTATCTGAAACGCGACAGTTTTTTCACCGGAGTGTCCGAAGGCGTAATCGGCACCGAGCGCATCATCAGCATGTTGGATGTGCGTGATGACGAACTGGTGGTAGAAGCCAAAGGCATTTACAGCATCGAAAATTTCCTGGTTTCCCGCCGGATTATGTACTGGCAGGTTTATCTGCACAAAACCTCACTATCTGCAGAACACCTGCTGATGCACACCCTCGACCATGCACGAAAGCTCAGCCGGGGCGGGCATGAACTTTTTGCCACACCTGCATTAAGCTGGTTCCTTCAGAAAGATCCCGGGTCTTTGGATTTTCATAATAATCCCGAAGTACTGGACCATTTCGCAGCCCTGGACGATTTCGATATTTTCACCGCTTTAAAAGTCTGGTCATCACATACGGATAAGCTTCTGAGCATAATGGCCGGCAAACTGACCAAACGTAAATTGCTCCGCATTGAATTTCTCGGCAAAAAACCCAAAAAAGACCAGCTCCAACCGCTGATTCAAAAAGTTCAGGAGTTCTTTGAGCTCACTGCCGACGAAGCGCAGGAACTGGTCATCAGCGAAAAAATCTCCAACCACACCTACGATCCGCGCCAGGGCACCATTAAAATCCTGAACAAACGCGGCGAAGTAAGCGAACTCGATCAGGCCTCCGGCGATTTTGATACACGCGCACTGGCACGCAGCCATACTAAACATTTTTTGTTGTATCCGAAGGAGATTGGACGGTTTGAGATGGGATAAACAATACGGAAATATATAAAAAGTAGGGCTGCGATGCATCGCAGCCCTACTTTTTATATTATAAACCACTCATTAGCAAAGAATTACATTATACGCTTTGCATGCGCATATGTTCAATCATGAAAAATCAAAAAAGGGTCAGGCTTACTATGCTCCACAGCCTGCGTTGTATCCAAATTCTTACAGCCCTGTACATCCGTTACTTCCACAATTACACTCAGCGTAGTGTCCGCATAAAAGCTAGTGTCTGTTGAACCATTTTGCCAGAGATAGGATTGAAAATCCCCTGGCCAGAGGTTTACGCCATAGCCTTCGCAAAAACCGGTATCGGTTGGCAGGAGCGGAACAGGCAAAGGATGGATAAGGATTTTCTGCACTGTGGTGTCGTTCAAGCTGTTATTATAGCCAATTACACTGACCTGATAAGCTCCGGTATCTTCATAAACATGAAAGGGGAAAAAGGAATCCGAATAATTGGCCAAACCACTGGCCGGATCGCCAAAATCCCAGAAAACAGAATCCTGTGAGGCTGTATCTGTAATGGCAAAGAAGGTGGTGTCCCCAATACAATGACCTTCCCAGCTGAAATTGGCCGGGTTGAAGAAGGATTGGATGAAGGCGGGGAGGCCCATCATGCTACAATGTAAGCCGGTGCCATTATCCAAAAAGATGGAAGAATCAACATAAAGGCAGGAAGCCCCTGCCTTATTAGGGTTATCGATCGTACATAAATATGGATACTCATAACGGGCAATATAAATCCGGTTATCCGGACCTATTTGCAAAGCGGAAAAAACATTTGGAGAATAGGAAGAGTGGATCAAGGTACCCGAATGGACTATTGTAGTTGAATCGTAGATGCTTAAGTCATACTGAACAATTGTTGTGCTGTCCGGATAATCATAAAAACTCAAATAGATTTTTGTTCCATCTGGAGAGAACTCTAGTCCATAGGCATTATTATCCGTATAGCCAGTCAATGTAACTGGATCTGATAAAAGAGCTGTAGCATTATCAAATTTAAAAAGCTGAAAGCTTTCATCATTTGAAACAACACAGCAGATATATTGTCCTTGTGTGGAGGCTTTCATATATCCCGTTATATTTGTTGAAACATGGTTTTTTCCTATGCTACAGGCAATAGGTTCGCTATGGATTGAATCCTGATCTACAAGGAATGAATGGAATGTATTGCTGCCCCATAAATGAGTAATAATCCATACGGATTGACCGTCGGCATGTTGTACTGCTGTCACCATCTCTTCTGTGGGGCCGGTAAGGTAATGTGCTGCGCCATCAACAATATCTCCCAGTCCGTTATCTAGATTCATATTGACAATATAATAGTTTAAGCCTATTGTGCTGTTCAAAACAGGAACAGTGAACAGGTAATACAGGCTGTCACAGCATGGCCAGGGAACTACAATGGCAGACATGCTTGAAGATGGATCACCAGTCAAACCTGTACCATTGGGCATAGCGCTATGCATGGCGTTCCAAACGGTCATGCCATCGGTGTAGAAGAGTAAATTACCTACTGAATCGGATATGCTTGCACATCCTTCTTCCTGATATGTTTGTCCATCATATATGGCTTGAGGGCTACCGTCCGACGTGTTGAATGTTATGCCTGCATTATGCCCAAAATACCAATTATTGGCCTGTTTGTTCTGGGCATACAGAGATATTGCCCATAGAGATGAGCTCAAAAAAAGCAATAACAGGTGTTTCCGGCATAACATAAAACAAAAATAGGGCTTTACGCTTTAAGAACGCAAAGCCCTGATAAAATATTACTGTTTAATGATTTTCCATTCCCTTTGCAAGATGCCTGATTTAATGCGCAGCAGGTAAATGCCTGCAGGCTCTTTGCTTAGGTCGATCTGCTGGCGGTTTTCTGTGGCTTCTAAGCGCATGAGCAGGCTGCCGCTCAGGGTATAGACTTCGTATTCCGGGAGCTTATCCAGGGCAAAACCCTGGCTTTCCAATATAAGCAATCCTTGTGTTGGGTTTGGATAGATGTTAACGGTTGCCTCTCCAAGTGTTTCCTGCAGAGGTTTGGGCAGCTCCGGCTCCCCTTGCAGGCTGTCGTTGAAATTAGCTGTGGTCTCCAGATCCTTGCCCAAATCTATGATACGGGTGGTGCGATTGCCGTTTTCATCGTATTGGTAGGTGGTTTGGGCGAAGCTTAAGGTTGTGGATGCTATGATAGTCAATAAGCTTAGTGTAATTAGTTTTTTTATCATTGTATTTGTTTTATTTTCTGGTTAAAGCCCAGACTTACCCGGCTCTATTATTTCATTTTACTCAATACTATTTTTTCAACTTCTTTATGACCTTATTAACTGGCAGTAAAAATTTACTCCAAGATACAATCGCAGCATCATAACCGCCGCTTTCTTTCTTTTGATAAGTATCGAATATATATAATGTGCTATTGATAGTTGTTGAGTTTTCAAAAAACCGCTTTCTCTCTTCCTCAAAATATTCTTTCTTATCCCACTCACTAACAGAAGAAAGAAATCCAATTTTCTTATTCGTAAAATCAAACCCATCTAAATGGTCTTTGAAAATCACATTAAAGTAAGTACTTTCACAACTATCCAACAATGGGGTGTTATCAATACCCATTTTATCCAAATTCACTAATATGTCTTCTGGGATCTCATTAAAATTGCGCACCTGCCCAGATAAGCTCATAAATGTAAGGGACATAATTATTAATACTATATATTTCATGCTCTTATAATTTATTCTTGAATTTGATAAAGATATGGACTTGAGTAAATCCCAATTTGCCTAATAGCTAACTGCAGGTTTAGCATGTGAGGGTGAAATGCAAATATTGTTGGGACTCCTGCTCTCCATAAAGCCCTTGTAGTATGTCCAACACAACTATTAAAAAGCAAATCCCAGCGAGTTATTCCTGCTGTATAATTTTCTATTGCACTTGTGCTAACGTTATTCAGCCTAATAGTCCAAGTACCTTTATTCCCAACATATGAATTCCAATTTACATCTGCACCTTTAATAGAATTTTTCCATGTTTCTGACAAGCCTGAAGATTTTCCAACTGGGCTGTCTGGGCCAACAGAAACTAATGTGTTTTTACTTTCGTCAGTTATTGAGCTATGCCCCCACCAATCATTATCATTTTTCGTACTTGCAGAATTGATATCAACATTTTGACCTCCACCACTAAACAGCGAAACAGCATCTTGTAAATTAGCTAGAGCACCAAAGGTATAGCCTATATTCTCAAGTGCTGTATTCCCTTTCTTGCCTAAATACCCCCACTCATTTTGAGTGAAATTATATGAAACTACACCAAAACTCATTGAAATATCAGTTTGTCCTCCGGTATATACATAAGTGCCAACTGAATTCGTTAATGAAGCTCCAGCAATTCCGAGAGTATTTGCCATCGGTATCTCTGCAGCTGCAATCGCTCCGCCGACATAACCGCTCAGTCCTCCTACAACTGCACCACCAAGCATGTAACCCCATGTTTTAATTGAAAAATATTCCCATTTAAAAGGATTTAAATTCCCATCATTCGCAATAGCTCCTCCCATGTATGTTCCCAACACTGCACCAATAATAATTGGGGTCCAAAAGATTTCTCCCGATGGGTCAGTGTATATGAGTGGATTATTCAAACAATAAGCATACCGGTTCAGGTTTTGTGGCATATCCGGGGCCTGCACATAAGGATCAGGGCTCAGGAAAGCGCCCACAACGGGATCATATACCCTGCCATTCATATTGATCAGCCCAAAAGCATCAATATGTTCATGTCCGGTAAATCCACGGTTGGTTATATAGTCGGCCGGGTCGGAGAAGAGCGGTGCCGTAAGGCTACCGTCATAGGCTTGCAGCTCGCGGCGTTCGCCCCAGGCATTAAAGCTGTAATAGAGTGCATCATCCGTGCTTTGGGCACCATCATCCACCAAAGCGTATATAGTCCCCAGGTAATCGGTGAGCACATACTTCATTTCATCGCGGCCGGCATCATCACTGATGTGCATTGCCACCAGCCCGTCGGGTGAAGAAATGTAGGAGAGGTAATGGGTTTCGCTGCCCCTTTGTATGCGTTCTACCATACCGCCAAAGATAGTTTTATTTTTTATTTGTGATGAATACTATTTGTGATTATTTATCGGATAGCCCTGATATTTATTAAATTTTGATATTGAAGCCAGCAATACATGATGAATTTAATTTTGAAATAATTTTTGAATATACTTTTATGCTAAGATGTTTTTTTAACTTTGCATTTTCTAATCAAAGTCTTTATTCAATTATGAAAACCAATATTCTTGCAATTATTTTAGTAGCATTGATAACATTTGGGTCAAAAGCCCAAACCGTATTCTTAGAAGACTTCAACGAAGGCTCAACTTTCCCGGAAGGGTGGGAGGTGAATGCTTATAGAGAGTATGGCGATGAAACTTTTTCTAAATATTGGATTGCAAATTCAACATGGTGTTTAGGAGACTCGGGGGAGTTAAATATACATTATTATTATTGGTGGGTATGGAAGGGCATACCTGATGGGAGAATTGAATTTATTTCACCGGTATTTGGAAAATTAGATTATGAGCAATTAAACTTTTCAATGGATTTTTTTCGTCAGGAATCCGATGTAGTCAATTCCGAAATTCCTTTAATCTTATATGCAAGGAATGATCACATGGATGAATGGCAGGAACAATATGTGCATCCTTATTCCATTAGGGACAGTCTGATGAAAAGTAAACCCTTTATTTGCTCTATTGATTCAAGTATTTTTCGTTACGAGGGTTTTCAGTTTATGATTGTACTTGATGAGGAAAAGAATCCTGTAAGCAATAGTCATCATTGGATCAATATTGATAATATAAAAATTGAGGTAGCGCCGCAAAAGGATTTGGCCCTTTTTGATCACTATCCTGCTTTGCATATCCCTCAGGACAGCCTGTTTAGCCCCAAAGCTAGGTTTGTCAACATGGGCATGGAAACCGCGAACGGGAAAGTTCGTTGTACGATACGTGAACACAAAAGCAATGAACTGGTATATGATGAAACCTTAGATATTCCAGATATGGAGCGTATGGATACCTTAAACATAGAATTCCAGGCCTTTAACTTGCCTTATATAAACCATTTATACCACTTGACTTTTGAACTTGAAAGTGAGGGAGATGAAAACCAGGCCAATAACCTGGTCAATTTTGACGTGGATACCTATTCCTCTCCTTTTCATAATTGGTTAGGTTTGAATTTGTTTTATTCCACGGAGTATAGCAATGGTTTATTTGAAGCGGGTTGTAAATCTTATTTAAAAACAAGTTTAGATACTATCGAATTGATTAAAGGGGCTATGCCAAAAGCTTGCGCTGTTAACTATATCTATGATGATGTCCCGGATTCTATGGATTGTCAGGTTGCTGTTGCATATATGCATGACCACGGCATTAAATATGCCCCAACTGATTATTTCACCAGGTCTATATCCGCTTATATACCAAGATTTAGTTTATACCCCAGAAGAAACTTCAGACCATTTGAATGTAGGTACTCCCACGATATGAGCTATTATTATAAAATGATTGAATCCTATCGGTCCCCTTTTACCCTTGATATTTTTGGCACCCATTCCGGCTCGGATTATAATGTTACAGTTGAACTCACCCCAAAAGCCCCGTTCGTAAATGATCGCTTAAAATTGCGTACAGTGATTACCCGTTCCCATGTACCATCCAATGCCAATCCTGTTATTCATGAATTTTTCCGTGTCGAGTATTTCGACGATGTAGTCCAAATGGCCCTGCCCGATACCAATGGCATTGCTTTTGCCATGGACGGATCGGAGACCAGCTCCATGCAATGGGAAATGTCTTTCAGTTTAAAGGATTTCTGGGATCCGGAGCAGGTGAAGATCGTAACTTATGTGCAGGATACATTCACCTACGATATCCTGCAATGCCGTGCTGTGCCCTTGCAAAACCTTTGGGGCGTGGGTATGGAAGAAGAAGCGCAAACGCCTGCCGAAAGCGTCCTCATCAGTCCCAATCCGGCAAAAGACATGCTTTATGCGCAGGTCATGCTGGAAATGCCGGCCAATGTTGATTTCCGCCTCTTCGATATCAATGGCCACGACCTGGGCATCCTGAAAAACAGCTTCCTGGGTGCAGGAAACCACAAAGTGCAGATCAATGTACCGAAGCACATAAAAACAGGCATCTACATCCTGCAAACCGAAACAGAGCGTGAGGCCTATTCGCAGAAACTGAATATTGTGCGGTAATTCTTTTATTATACGAAAACCCAAAAGGCACGATGCATCGCACCTTTTGGGTTTTCTCATACCATATCGCCCCCGGTTTTTCCCCTACTTCACTTCATAAGCCTTCTCCTGAAAAGCTTCGGGCGTATCTTCTTCGTCGTATTTTGAAGGGCATTTGAGCAGGAGGCTACTGGCGAGCACTTCATCGCCATTGGCTTTGGCAACGATGACCACCTGCTCCGATTTCTCAAAATCCTGTGGCTTGGCATCGTGATAAACCACTTTTTTCTCCTGGCAGTTCTGGTCGATCATATAAAACGAAAACCGATCGGGTTGCAGGGGATTAAACTCAATGGGTTTTTCGGTGTTGAGGCTACCGATGACGTGAAATTCCTGCTGTGGATGCTTTTCCAGTGCTTCAAAATTTGCATAGGTGCTGGAATCGCCAAAAGTACTGATCACTACGCCCAGCGCCACAACCAGCATAATCAGCAATATAATGTGCATTTTTTTCATGTGGATGCATTTTTTTGTGCCACTTCCAGTTCTGTTTGCCGGTTTTCCATCTTCTTAATCCGGCGCTCCATCAGGAACAAAAAAACGTACAATCCGATCAGGATTACGGCCAGTACAGCCACAACCACCATTATTTTTCCATCCGTTTCAAACATTTTCGTCCAGTTTTTCCTGAAGTTTCCGCATACGGAACCTCAGATTGGTTATCCACACGCCAAGCAAAATCCAGCCGACAATTGCCGGATAGAACACCAGGCGCATATTATTGTCGAGCCCGCCGACATCGAGCCCGGGGCTACCGTCTTTTCCGGGATGCAGCGATCCTTCCGAAAGCCGCGGCAATATTCCGATAAAGACAATAAAAAGCACAAAAGCAAAAATATTATAGACTGCACTCAGCCGTGCCTTTTTATGTTCGTCTTCGAGCGATCCGCGCAAAATGAAATAGGCAAAATAGATCAGCATTCCTGTTGCAGCACCGTTGAGCTGTGGGTCTTTCACCCAGAAATCGCCCCAGGTAAAACGCGCCCAAAGCATTCCGGTGAGTATGCCCAGCATGCCAAAAACCAAACCTGTGCGTGCTGCTTCAACGGAAAGCAGGTCGTGTTTGATTTGGAAACCGGACAGATACCTGATGCTGTTGACAAAAGAAACCGCCATTAACACAATCATGGTAAACCACATACATACATGGAAAAAGAGGTTTCGGATGGTTTGGTGAATAATGGGAAGTTCGGGCACTTTAATGGTAAAACCCGCCACAACCGCATAAAGCAACAAAATCAGAGAAAATATTTTCCACCAGTGTTTTTTCATAAGCTAATCACGCCAGAGATATGGAAATAAAATAAAAGCCAGCACCACCGAAATGGCAGTGAGCAGGATTAGAACAAGGCAGATGCCCCAAATGTTTATCAGCTCCTGCATTCCCAGCGACATGGCCGAAAGTTTCATCAAGCTGAGCAGCATGGGCAGCATCAGCGGAAAGCTCAAAATGGCCATTAAAGCAAAATTATTGCCCGAACGGGCTGATATAGCCGAAACCATGGTAAGTATGCTGCTGAAGCCCAATGCGCCCAATAAAAGCGCAAGGATGAAAAGCGGCATATGCACTACCAGGTTTCCCATAAACATCAGGAAAACCACGAAGCCCACAAAAGCCAGCGCCAGGATCAAAGCCGAATTGTAGATTATTTTGCTGAGCACGATGGCCCGCGCCGAAGCCATCATATAAAAGTAGAGATAGCGTGCGTCGCTGTCCTGCACAAAACTTTTGGCAACGGCATTCAGGCTGGCAAAAAGTATAATAATCCAGAAAAGTGCGTTCCAGGTTTCGGCCTGAATAATCTGCCCAAAAGAAAGGTAGCAAACAAAAACAGTACTGACCACATAAAGCAACAGCCCTGCAACAGCAAAGCGCTGCCGCATTTCCAGTTGCCATTCTTTTTTGACCAGTATGCTTATTTGTTGCCACATATTTTCATGTTTTTTCTGTCCAGAACGCCCGATCTCATCGTTATCCTTATGTTGAAATCAAGTCATCCCGTACAGACGGGACTTCTTGCTTTCAACACTTCGAAAGCCTCTACCTCGAAAAACCTGACTTTATAGACAGACACTAATTAGTGTTCGTCCATGGAGTCGAAAGTTTGCTCTATAAAGTTCAAATTCAAGGCGTGTGAAAAATCTAAACCGCAGTCCCGTAGGTACGGGATGAGGATTTAGATTTTGAGCAACAACGCAGAAGTTGGTCTTTATAGACGAACTCTACTTCTCGCGTTGTTCGGCATCCTTATACTTGGTATCCTCACTGATTTTCATAGCAGTATCTTCGGAACCATCGGTATAAAAGTGCTTGCGCAGGGTTACGTGCTTTTTGGCAAAACTCGCGCCCACACTATCGTGCAATTTACGCATTTTTGGATTAAAATCACCCACCCATGAAAGTTCAATTTCTTTGTATTGCGGTTTGCGCTTCATGGTTTCGTTCATATGCCAAAACAGGCCGCTTTCAACGCCATAGCGCTGATATTGCGGCACAACGCCCATAATAGTAATGCGTGTACGGTTGATGACTTTATTTTTGATGCGCCACCACAGGCGTAATTTGTTCAGCAGGTTCAGCTTTCCGTTAAAAGGTTTGATGGCCTGATTGAGATCGGGGAACATAATTTCAAAAGCTACCGGTTCGCCTTCGTGATAGGCATACCAGATCAGTTCCGGATCCATCACAGCTTTGGCATCTTTCATCTCGCGGATGACCACCTCACGGTTGATGGGCGTAAAATTCTCATGAAATTTCCAGGCTTCATTATAGATGTAGATAAAATCGTCCACGAATTTTTCCACATTATTAAAATCGAAATGCTTGTATTCAAATTTATTTTTGCTCAGCAGCCATTCGGCGATTTTCCAGAAACGTTCCGGGAAAGGTTTGGTAAGGTCGAGATGGTTGGTTACCTGCTCGAAGAAGGAACGGAAACCATATTCTTCAAAAAAGGATACATAATATTCGGGATTATAGGACATTCCATAACCGGCCTGCATAAAACCATCCACCAGCAAGCCCCAGAAATTATCGTTTTCGCCGAAATTTATCGGGCCGTCCATGGCTTCCATGCCGCGTTCCGCCAGCCAATCTTTGGCCGTATCAAATAATTTAAACGCAGCCTCTTTGTCGTTGATCACTTCAAAGAAACCCATACCACCTGTAGGCTGGTTGTAGTTATAGGCTTTGGCCTTATTGATGAATGCCGCCACGCGACCGATGAGCTGCCCGGCATTATTGCGCAAAACCCAGCGTGTAGCTTCACCTTTTTTGAAAAACACATTTTTTTTCGGATCAAAAACCGCATCGACGGTCATATCGAGCGGACAAACAAAATTAGGGTCATCATTATAAACAATGCGCGCAACATCCAGAAAGTCTTTCGCGTCTTTGCGGCTTTTTACTTCAGTTAATTTCATAAGCTGTTAGCAGTTGATGGATCATAAAACAGTGTTCAGCAAAAATACTTAATTTTCTTTGCAATAAATTTTAGAATAATTGATTTTCAATCTAATGAAAATCGTGATATTACCTAATTTATACAAAAACTCTTCAAAAAAAGCATTTCAAGCTGTTATTTTTTACTTCAGATTAGCTGAAAAACCCTTTTTCTACACAAAAAAACTGTGGAGTAAAAAATTTTTCATGGGCAATCGGACTCACAAAAATATTGATTTTTGAACGTTTGCCACAGAAAACCAGTAAGTATGGGAGCAAAGATTCTATTTGTATCAATTCTAAATTAATTTAGCGCAAAATGAATTTTTGGAAAAAGCCTACCTTTGTCTTTATTGTTCATATCTAAAAATCTCGATACGAAAATTTTAGAATACAATAAATAATATAACTGCACAGACAATAACCCGATTTAGTTCTGATAAACAAAAATGATTATGAGTAACAAAGGATTTCATCAGGCCTCGATCACCAAAAAAATCATTATGGCCGTAGCCGGTTTATTTTTGGTTGCTTTTTTGGTGGTACACCTGGCCATCAACTTGTTTATACTGCCCATTTCAGAAGAACATGTGGCAGTATTTGAAGAAGCCGTGCACTTCATGACAAGCAATCCACTGATTAAAATCATGGAGTTTGTTCTATTTGGCGGCTTTATCCTTCATGCCCTTTACGGCATCATCCTGCAGCTGCAAAACTGGGCTGCACGTCCGAAGCGCTACAAAGTAAGCGGCACCTCAGAGGAGACTTTCCTCTCGCGCTACATGATCCACACCGGACTGATCATTTTCACCTTTCTGGTCATCCATTTCATCAACTTTTATTTTGTAAAGCTGGGATGGACCGATGCGCCAACAGGTGTAAATGCCGTAAGGGACAATCATGATTTTTATAATATGGCTGTAAACCTTTTCAGCAGCAGCACTTATTCGATTATCTATATTGTGCTTTTGCTTTTCCTTGGGTTCCACCTGTATCATGCTTTCCAGTCGGCATTCCAGACTTTGGGGCTGACACACACCAAATATACACCGGCCATCAAGCTGATCGGCACTATTTATACCATTCTTGTTACACTGGGTTTTATAAGCATCCCACTGTATTTTTTAATTAACGCTTAGTTTTTGAACCCCTAAAACGACCGTTCAACATGACAAAACTGGATTCAAAAATACCTCAAGGCCACATAGCTCAAAAGTGGACCAATTATAAAGCCGGACAAAAACTGGTTAACCCTGCCAACAAGCGCAAACTCGACATTATCGTTGTTGGAACAGGCCTGGCCGGAGCTGCCGCAGCAGCAAGTTTTGGTGAGCTGGGTTTTAACGTAAAAAACTTCTGCATTCAGGACAGCCCGCGCCGTGCGCATAGTATTGCAGCACAAGGCGGTATCAATGCTGCCAAAAATTATCCGAATGATGGCGACAGCATTTACAGGCTGTTTTATGATACCGTAAAAGGTGGCGATTACCGCGCCCGTGAAGCCAATGTATATCGGTTGGCCGAAGTCAGCAACGACATCATCGACCAATGCGTAGCGCAAGGCGTTCCTTTTGCACGCGAATACAGCGGATACCTCGATAACCGCTCATTTGGCGGCGCACAGGTTAGCCGTACATTTTACGCACGCGGCCAAACCGGTCAGCAGCTGCTTTTAGGTGCTTATGGCGCATTGAGCAAAGAAATTGACCGTGGACATGTAGAGATGTTCACCCGCGAAGAAATGATGGACGTGGTGATTATTGATGGCCGTGCACGCGGTATCATCACCCGCAACCTGGTTACCGGAGAACTCAAACGCCATTTTGCTCATGCCGTAGTTATTGCTACCGGCGGATACGGCAATGTTTTCTTCCTCTCCACCAACGCAATGGGATCGAACGGGACAGCCGCATGGAAAAGCCATAAAAAAGGCGCTTATTTCGGAAATCCCTGCTTCGTGCAGATCCACCCGACCTGCATCCCTGTCCATGGCGATTATCAGTCAAAGCTTACGCTGATGAGTGAAAGCCTCCGTAATGACGGGCGCATCTGGGTGCCAAAGAAAAAGGAAGATGCCGAAAAGATCCGCAAAGGCCAGCTGAGCCCTACAGACTTGAAAGAAGAAGACCGTGATTACTATCTTGAGCGCCGTTATCCCGCATTCGGAAACCTCGTGCCCCGCGATGTGGCATCACGTGCTGCCAAAGAACGCTGCGATGCCGGATTTGGCGTTGGAACAGGACTGGCAGTTTATCTCGATTTCAAGCACGCCATCGGACGCCTCGGCAAAGATGTGATTGAAGCACGCTATGGAAACCTTTTCCAGATGTACGAAAAAATCACGGCCGAAAACCCATACGAAACTCCAATGATGATCTATCCCGCCATCCACTATTCAATGGGCGGCCTGTGGGTAGATTACGAACTGCAAACCACCATCCCCGGACTTTTCGCTGCCGGTGAGGCCAATTTCTCCGATCACGGCGCCAACCGCCTCGGAGCTTCCGCATTGATGCAAGGATTGGCCGATGGATATTTTGTACTTCCATATACGATTCAAAACTACCTTGCCGACCAAATTTCCATCCCGGCAATCCCAACCGACCATCCTGAATTTGAAAAATCAGAAAAGGAAGTCGATGCGCTGCTGAAAAAGCTCATGGGAATCAAGGGAAGCAAAACCGTAGATCATTTCCACAAAAAACTGGGCCACATTATGTGGGACAAAGTAGGTATGGCACGGAACGGAAAAGCCCTGAAAGAAGCCATTGAAGAAATCAAAGTATTGCGCGAAGAATTCTGGAAGGACGTAAAAATCCCCGGAACGCTCGACGGCATGAATACCGAGCTTGAGAAAGCTGTTCGTGTTGCCGATTTCCTGGAGCTGGGCGAACTCATGGCCAAAGACGCGCTGCACCGCGAAGAAAGCTGTGGCGGTCACTTCCGCGAAGAATACCAGACCGGTGAAGGCGAAGCGTTGCGTAACGACAAAGACTTTACCTATGCTGCCGCATGGGAGTTTAAAGATGGCGATTACGTACTGCACAAAGAAGACCTGAACTATGAATATATTGAGGTAAAAACCCGAAACTACAAATCATAAGGGCTGTTTGCCGCTTGTAATTTTATGTAATCCGGAGGGCAACACCTCCACAAAACAAGCACGATATGGATTTTACATTAAAAGTTTGGAGACAAAAAAACGCAGCCGATAAAGGCCGCTTCGAATCATATCCGCTCAGTGGTATTTCCGCTGACGCTTCATTTCTCGAAATGATGGACATCCTCAACGAGCAACTCGTTGAAAAAGGCGAAGAGCCCATTGCATTTGACCACGATTGCCGCGAAGGAATCTGCGGGATGTGCAGCCTCTACATCAACGGAAGGCCACACGGCCCCGATGAAGGCATCACTACCTGCCAGATGCATATGCGCCGTTTCACCGATGGAGAAACCATTACCATCGAGCCCTGGCGCGCAAAGCCGTTCCCGGTAATCAAAGACCTGATTGTGGACCGCACCGCCTTTGACGAAATAATCCGCGCCGGTGGTTATACTTCCGCTTCAACCGGTGGGGTCCCTGATGCCAATGCCATTCCGATTAACAAGGAAGATGCTGACCTGGCCATGGATGCTGCCGCATGTATCGGTTGTGGCGCCTGTGTGGCTTCCTGCAAAAATGCCTCGGCCATGCTTTTTGTTTCAGCAAAAGTGAGCCAGTTTGCATTGCTGCCACAAGGCAAAGTGGAAGCACAGGAACGCGTTCAGCGCATGGTTGCGAAAATGGACGAGCTTGGATTTGGTAACTGCACCAACACCTATGCCTGCGAAGCAGAGTGCCCGAAAAACATCCACCGCAGCAATATTGCCCGCATGAACCGAGAGTTTATTGCAGCCGGTTTTTGCGCATCCAAGAAAAAATAGATACTCCAACATCTCAATAAAACGCAAGCCGGAACCTGATGGGTTTCGGCTTTTTTGATGTATGGCGAAAGAGCCTGGCTATGGGCTTTACAAGCTGCAGCTTTTTTGAGCCCACTCCTTGCTTCGCTCCTCTCTGGATAGCGCCCTATACCACAACTCCCTAGAATTGGAGAAACGGAGCGGCCTTTCGAACTCCATGATTTCGAGGAAACTCTCATGGGCTAACCAGAGTTTAAGTTGCCGGACTAATCCGCCCAATGGCACAGCTCAAGACGGATTTGGCTTTATGGCCTATATTTCCTTCATCGAGTGGTGGATATCCCAGTCCGCTCATAATACGGACAATATGGCGGTCCTTGATTTTTCCTTCATCATAGGAAACATTTACCGATGAATCAGAAAAATTAATATCCACTTCGATTACACCCTCTTCCGACATCAGTTTTCGGGTAATTGTATTTGCACAGCCCCGGCATCGCAAATTGTCTATTTGAAAAACTTTTGAATTCATCTTTATTAGGTTTTCCTTGCTGTGAATTTACCCATAAAAACAATCTGGCTTTGTTTTTGCTCAGGGTTTAACAAAAATTTCACATTAGCCTGCTTTATTCATAAAATTTCGTCATGAGCGTTCAAACCGCAATAAGAGAAAGGAAGCGCAGGTTTTTGGCGCACAGGAATAGCCGTAGCTATTTTGAGCACCAAAAAGATAGCATTCCTTTCTATTGCAGCGGTTTGGTCGCGTAATAGAATATTTTGTGAATAATGCAGGTTAGATCAGAAAGGATATCCCAGCGCTACATTCAAAATCAAGTTGTCTTTTCTCCAGGACGATTTTCCCAGGGCAATATCATCAATTACCCAGCCATTGTTTTTTTCGATCCAGGGTTTGCGCAAGGGGAAGGCAAAATCAAAACGGAGCAGGAGGAAACTGAAATCGAGGCGGAATCCTGTTCCTGCGCCCACTGCGAGTTCTTTGTAAAAGCTGTCAAAATGGAAACGTGCATCTTCGCCTTGTCCGTCATTGATCATCCAGATATTGCCTGCATCCACAAAAAATGCCCCTTTAAGGAATCCGGCAATGGGAAAACGATACTCGGCATTGAGCTCCAGTTTTACTTCACCGGTTTGGTTGTTGGTAATCTGGTCTTCGGCTTCTTCGGGCGGCGTGAGGGTTCCCGGCCCGATGGAGCGGGCATAAAAAGCACGCAGCCCATCTGGCCCTCCGGAATAAAACTGCCGGATATAGGGCAAAGCATCGGAATTTCCATAGGGGATTCCCGCTCCATTAAAAAATCGCAAAGCCAGTCTGCTTTTGCCGGGTTTGCCAATATAATAGCGGAAATCGGCCTCATAACGGAAATACTGAGAGAAGGGCTGGCCTGCAAAAGTATAATAACCGCTATCGCTCTTTTGGGCGCCCAGCACATCCGACATCAACGAAAAAAGATTTCCGGCAAATTCCGTTTTCACCGAAGCATAATAATTGCTTTGCAAAGCGGCATCGCTGAAATTATTAATCACAATTTTATACCATCCTGCCGGGATGAACTGTTCTTCAAAACTCTGCCGCATATATGGATTTTCCGTCATAATGGAATCGAGCTGCGCTGATGATTCCAGGAGCTTCACATAAGTCAGCTCAAAAGGAGAGAAATAATGTCCAAGGCTTTTTTTCCGACTGATACGGTACACCAAAGAGGTTTTGCCGGAAGCAATGGTGTAAACCCCTACCCTGTCCTGCATTTTTCCGCCAAGCTGAAGGCTTGTGGTCACATCCGAGGTGCGGTCGCCGCTCAAACTATGAAAAGGGAAAAACCGTGGAAAAGCCAGCTCTGAATTCAAACCGATGGAGTAAAAATACTCATCCCTATTCCCGATCTGCATCTGATACTGGGCATCTAATTGAATACTAAGTACTTCTGCGCCTCCAAAAATATTCCTTTGTGTTAATCCCAGATTTACACCGGGACCGGTATAATTATTTGTAGCGGTACTGAAATCAACACTGGCGTTGAAGCTGAGCGGATAACGGGAAACCAGATCAAAATACACATCCAGCGAATCTGTGTTTTCAAAACGATTAATTGAAGGCTTCACATAGCGCAAAATACCCAGGGACGAAAGCTTATTATAAGTCTGCTTGTAGTTATGTTTGCTGTAAACGGCTCCCGGTTCAATAAAATTCCTGCGCAGCAGTACTTCCGGGCGCAGGAAGCCATCGGTAATAATCGTTGTTGCACCAAAACGGAGCGTATCATTCGATGGATCGGCCGGATTGTAGGTTGCATTCAAGATCAGTTTACGGAAATAATATTTACGAAAAGCCATTTCCGGTGTTTCCGGATTGATCATCAGCTGTAAAGCGACATTTCGGCTGCCCAGCGAACTATCGGCTGCAAAAAACAAATAATTATCAGAAAAATAATAATAGCCCGACGATTGCAAAGCGGAAGCAATGCGTTCCCGTTCGTCCTGCAAAGCGCTTAAGCGGTAAACATCTCCTTTCTTCAAACTTGTATTGCGCAGCACCACTTTTAAAACACTGTCATCCAGCGGCGTAACAGCAGGCCATACAATACTGTCGATATGATAAGGCTGCAGGCCGGAAGCGGTATAGAGCACTTTGGCGGTTCTTTTTTGTTTCTCCACAGAGGCCGAAACTTCCGCATTAAAATAGCCATCATGAAACAAATGGTTTTGCATCACTGCGGCAACCTGTTCGGGATCAAAATCTGACAGCAGAACAGTTTTTTGACCAAAAGTCTTGCGGATCCATTTTCGGATGGGGCCTTTCACCGAATCCCCAATGCTCTGATAAACCCACAATTGGGGGCGCATGCCAAAAAGGCTGGAATTAGGCTCGGGTGTCAGCACTTCCTCCACAATTTTTTCGGCTTTCCGGCTTTCTTTTTCCGTTTCAGGGATTTCTATTGTTCCGCTGGTGTAGAGGAATTCCCCATCCGGGATTTTGCGCAGACCAGTACACGATGAAAGAAAGGCAAGGACCCATATGAAATAAAACATCCTATTTTTCATCTTTTGCCTCCTTCCTCTTTTTTAGCATAAACTCCTTTTCATACATCAGCGAAAGCCCGGTTTGGTCGATAGAGCCATCGATCAGGTCCCAGCTGTTTTCGCGATATGCTTTGATGCGGAAACGCCCGTCGGGAGTAAGGTCGTAAATAACGGCATAATTTCCGGCCAGCTCATTTACCCCTTCCTGGCGTGCCGTTTCATTATCGCTCAAAGCGAAATTTTCCCCCACTTTCACCTGCAGGCGATCATTGAAAAAACGTTTGCTCACATTGAGTTCAAGCTGTGTTGCCGCATCGCCACCGCCTTCGGATGCAGCATAATCTTCGAGGTTCATTTCGATATCCACTCCTTTGAGGAATCGTCCGGACAGGCGTTCCAACTGACTGTTCATCAAACCATTTACACTGCTGAGTGCCACATCACGCGCCATAGCGGATGCCGGATCGTTGCCGCCCGAAGCATCCGAAAGGAAGCTATTAAACACCAAAACGCCAAAGACTTGTTTGTTCAGCTCGTCCGCATTCCCATCGCGGTTGAGTTCCTGCACGTAGGCATCCACATCAGGAAACTGCGAACGGTATTCCTTGTCCATACTCAAGCCAAAGGAAATCTGTGGTTCCAGCATACTGCCCTTCATATAGAGCATTACTGTAAATGGAATTTTCTGGCGATAGCGCTGTTTTTGTGCTTCGGATAATTGCGAAACCTGGGTCAGTATCAAATTTAAAGGCGAAACCCGTGTACTGTACTTCGTTCCGATATCCATATTGGCATCGGATGGCGAGCCATACCAATTGATATAACTTCCTGGGATTACATCAAATTTTTTGCGTACCAGATTGTAAAAAGACATGCGGTAAAATCCGGAAGAAACTTCATAGCGGCCTGCCATGCGCATGCTTCCGTCGCGGTTCATATCAAGGTCCAGGTCGGCATCACCGCGGATTTCTATATAATCTTCGGAAGAAAAATCGGCATAAAGCCGGAAAACAGCCTCTTTATCTACCTTGATATTGCTTTGTATTTTCAAGCCGCGGAAACCACTTTTCACAACCACGCTGTCCTTTTTTAATTCCAGGACTTTATTGCCGGGCAGTTGGGGCACAAATTCCACCACGCCCTCATCATCGACCATATTAAGCCGGTCCGGGGCATAGATATAGGTAAAATCGGAGCCTTTGTTCAGCTTAAGCTCAGCCACAGCTTCCGGTTCATCCGGGCTGCCGCTGATGTTCAGTTTCACATCGGCATTGACATGGCCGTAATAGGGCAGATCTGTTTTGCGCTCTGTATTTACGAAAGTAAATTGCTTGGCATCCATCTGGAAATCAAGCTTCAAGCTTGTATCATTCTCAGGTTTCACAATCCCTCCGTTGATGTGGATCCTCTGCCCGGCTTCGTCTTCGAGCTGAAAATTATCGAACTGCAAGGTATTCCGGTCGAATTTAATTTTCTCGTTGCCGAGGCGGTAAGTCGTGTTGAGCGCTGCCAGGCGGACGAAAGCCTCACTGAAATGAACCTGCCCCTGCAGATCATCTGCATCTTTGAAAGAAAGATGAGCGAGCAATTCCCCTCCGGCTTTGGGAATATCATTGGGCAAAAACACAGGCAATGCCGATAAATCAAAACGTTTCAGATCTGCATCAAGTTGAAAATGATCGCTTGAATAGAACGCATTTGCCGTCATATCAAAATATTCCCCATCGGCTACTGCTGTGATTTTTTGCCCACCATCTTCCGGAAGAAGGGATGCAAAAAGATTGAGTGGCGGCAAGTCCTGATAAACCACATCTTTGAGTTTCAGTTCGATTTTCCGTGTGGAATCGGACAACATGTCATAGTTCAGGTCCATTGTAGCCTCAAGAGGCAAAGTTCCTTTTTCGCCCTTGAAGGCAGATAATAAATTATCAAGATCAAAATCCCTGATCGACAACTGATCGTGCAGTTTGTCTTTTTGAAATTCCAGTTTTTCATTTTGATGTACCAATTGCAAGGCAGCTCTTTGGATTCCACTTGAATCAAAAACCAGATAATTCCGGTCTTCGCTTTTTTCCCAGGATTTCCCTGCGATAATCAGGCTGTCCAATGCGAGGTGCCAGACCATATTTTTCTGACTTCCTTTGATTTGTATATCCAGATCGGGCACAGTATCTCCGAGTTTGAAGCCCGCATGAAGCGTGGAATCTTTGAAACTCATTTCCCAATTCAGCGGCCCTGCATTAATGGTATCATAGGATATTTGAGCGAACTGCAATCCGGAAAAAATGCGCATACTGTCGAGGCTTAAATCCAGCTTCATACCACTGACTTTCAATTTATCATATTCCAAAACCGGCATTGCCGCCCTTACTTCAAAATGCTGATCCTTTTCACGGTAGGCCATATTAATCCCACTGAATTCGGCCTGTTTTAAATCGGGCAGGAAATAATCACGGACAGGAGAAGTACCATGCACCTGAATGCTTGCCGTACATTCCGTTTCGCCGGGTTCGCGGTTATAAAGCCCGTGCAAATAATCCTGGTAAAAATCCTGCAAAGATTGCAGCAAGACTTCAGGTTTTCGGTTGGCTTCAAGGGACGCATTTAAAATACCGGACGTAATTTTCAAATCGAAAAGTGTATCAGAGCTCAAAAAACGGGCCTCGAAAGGAGCAAGCTCAAAGCGCTTATTATCAACGCGTAAACCCGAATTATAAATATCAATCCCGGCAGTTTGCATGTCTAGTGTATCACGCCAGCTCATCTTACAATTTCCCCAAATGGAAGGCAATGGGCGATCATGGAAATAATTCATTTGGATATCCTTGAGCAGTAATTCTGCATCGGCATTATATTGGTTTCCACTTGCAGTAAGCTTTAAATCAGCTTGTTCGGAAAAAGTATGCAATTGCAGTTTTCCCCGACTATTTTCCCAATTAGCACGCAAAACCAGGCTGTCAAAAACAGCCCTGCGGTATGAAATATCCTTAAAACTGCATTGTAAATCTGCTATGGCAGTTGGCACATCAAAGCCTGAGCCTTTCAATTGCATATCCATGTTCATCTCGGAAAGGGAATCTATTTGCAGGAGCCCTTGCAAATCAAATCCTTTTAAGGAAAGATTGGCTTCATAAGCATAAAAACTATCTATTTTCCCGTCCAAATGCAGGTTTCCCAAATTGGTCAGCAATGTAATATCTGTTTTTCCCTTTAACGAATCAAGCTGCATTCCCATCTGGAAATCAATATTATCCGGCATATTAACATCCGAAACCAAATTTTGAACAATAATTGCAGCAGCGGTATCTTCCTTGTATTTTAAGTTCAGATTAAGGTGACCGGAAGGCATGCGGTCGTAAAAATATCGTTCAATGCCAGCGGAAGCCTGAAGGTTCAGAAAGTTCCCGATCCGGGCATTCAGGCTATCCAAAACGAAGTCCCCTTCTGAGGCTTTGGCCTGAACATCAAACATCAACAGCTCTTTTTCAGCTAAAACCCTGTAATCTTCCGGAATATATTTTGCCAGAAAAAAGGGTAATGTACCTTCCAGTTTCAGGGAAGTTTGAAGCGGCATAAAGATAAGCGAATCGACTACAAGTGGAAAATGCGCTTTGGATTCAGCTCGGGCAGAAAGCGCAAGTTTTTCCGTTTCCAATTGCACATCCTGAAGTAAAAACCGTTCATGATTAAACTTCAGTTTCGCCATCAAAGACTGCAAGGAAATACTATCGGCCTGAATATCCTGAGCATTGATTTCCAAATCATTATGTGCATCATTAAAAACCACATTATTTAATTGGAGTGATCCCAATGAATAATTTTTCTGCAAACCGGATTGATGAAGTTTGAGGCGGCTTTGCAAAAAAGACAAATCGGCGCATGCCACATCCCAGCCCACATCAAAACCTGGTTTCAGATAAAACGCCGATGAATCCGAAACCTCAGTGGCAGCACTATCAACAGTTCTGAGGTGCATATCGAATTGCAGGTCATTATTTTTTAAATATTCCATCTGCACACTTTGGCTTGCCAGATCAAAATTCAGTTTTTGTATTTCCAAATCACGGTTTGAGATATGCATCAGGGTATCGCCCGCACTCATTTGTAAATAAGAAATATTTTTTAAACCAATCAATTTACTGTAGGCTGTAAGGAAGGTCTGGGATGAAGGTGCATCATCGGATTGCGTATCTTTTTCCATTTGCAAGGAGGACAAGAAGACATCCAGCCCTTCAATTTGTATTTCATCATTTTGCACCTTTAGGGAATCCAGGGAAAGTGATGTGGCACCGCAATGTAAATCATGCAAATGGGTACGGAAATCAAGTTCCGAAGTGGCATAAGAAAACCGGATATTTTTTAAATCCAGAGAGGCAATGCGCAGGAGAAGATTGCTTTTTTGCTGATCCTGCTGTTTGTTTTTTGAACCATCCTCATCAGCGGAAGCAAAAACCCCGCTCAGGTTTAAAACGCCCGAAGGATCGGTTTTCAGATTCATCTGCACATCAGCAAGTTGCACATTTCCGGCCTCCAGCGAGCCTTGCATCAGAGGCCATAAAGCCAGTCCTGCATGGATTTTTCCTGCATTGATGAGGGTATCTTTTTGAGAACCGGTTATCAAGACATCATCCAGTTTCACTTTTAAAGGAAATCCCAAATGCAGCGATCCAATCGAGATTTGCCCGTTTATCTGTGCATTAATTTCCTTGCCAACTTTTTCAACAACAATACTCTGAACCACAGGCACATACAAAAGCACCACAAGTAAAACCACAATACTGAGCAAAGAGCCCAAAAAGTAAGCTGCAATACGCAATATCCTGCGTCCTATTTTTTTTAATTTGCTCAAATTCCCGTATCAATAATTATTCTGTTATTCCTGACCTGTTTCGATTTCCAATCCGTCATAAGCCAGATGGACTCCTTCCGGCAATTCTTTTTCTACATCCACATGCCGACCAAGCCGATGCGAAATATGCGTCAGAAAAGCTTTTCTGGGACGTAGTTCCCGGATCACATCCAGCGCTTCGGGCAATGAAAAATGAGAGATATGAGGCTCTTTCCGCAATGCATTAATAATCAGTACATCAAGATTTTCCAGAGCTTTCATACTCTCATCCTGAATATATTTTGCATCCGTTATGTAGGCCATATTCCCGATGCGAAAGCCCAAAACCGGAAGCCTATGGTGCAGCACACCAATTGGAAGGATGGACATACCACAGCAGTGGAATTCCTCTCCGGCAGCTATCGTATGTAATTGAAATTCGGGCACTCCGGGATATTTCACATCAGCGAAAGCATAATGAAAATCGCGGCGGATATCATGCTGCACATCCTTTCGGGCATATACATCAACAGGTTTTTGCATCAGGTAATTGTATGCCCGCAAATCGTCCAGGCCGCCGATATGGTCTTTATGCCCGTGCGTAATCAAAACGGCTTCAATACTTTTCAGTTTATGCCGAAGCATCTGTGCGCGGAAATCAGGACCGGTATCGATGACAATATTTTTATCATCCTGCTGTATCCAAATGGAGGAACGCAGTCGCTTGTCCCGTTCGTCTGCTGAAGCGCAAACCGGGCAATCGCACCCAATTACAGGTACGCCATGCGAAGTTCCACTGCCTAAAAATGTTATTTTCACAAACACTGTATTACAATCCGCAATTTAGTAAATTCTCCGGCCATATGGATAAACGAACAAGCTGGAAACAAATTTTATTAGCTTCAGACAACAAAATCGAAATATTTCCCGTATTTTTACGAATCAAAAAGGCTTTTAGCCTGCCACTATTTTTTTATTCGTCTGAAAACAAATTATTAAGATTGGGAATTCTCGCCAACATAAAACTAAATTATGCCGCACAACAGCTCAGCCGCATTAAAAAAAAGCGCAAAAGAGCACGTGGCCTGCTCCGTTTCGATGAAGCAAAAAATATTTTAATCGTTTTCAGCTGGAAAAACGAAGCCGCTTTTGAGCATCTCCAAAAAGTTGTGAAGGAAATGAAAAAGGAATGCCCGACTGCTTCCATTCATTATTTATGCCATTTCAGGCAAAAAGCCAAAAACATTCCGGAAAGCCTTCAAAAGGAGGACTTCATCCACCTGAGCAAAAGCGATGTAAACTGGCTCGGCACACCAAAAAAAATTTTTCTGAACAGTTTTCTTAAAAAAGATTTTGATATTCTGGTCGATTTTACATTTGTTGATTTTCCGGAGCTTCTATTCGCCGTTGGCGCAGCAAATTGCCGATTGAAAACCGGACCGGACATTTCGGGCAGAAACAAATATTACGACCTGATGATCGCGATACGCGAAGGAGAACATCTGCGCGATTTTGCCGCAAACCTGATTCACTACCTTAAAGTATTTAAAAGCAAATAATTATGACCAAATTTTTCAAAGGAACCGGAATAGCTATTATTACTCCATTTAATAAAGATAAAAGCATTGATTTCGACTCACTTGAGAAAATTATTGAATATAATATCTCCGGCGGCACTGATTTTATTGTGGTGCACGGAACTACAGCAGAGGCCGCTACACAAACATCCGAAGAAAAAAAAGCCGTGCGCGAATTCGTGCTTGAAAAGGTAAACGGACGTCTGCCTCTGGCCGTTGGCATGGGAGGAAACGATACAGCGGACTTGATCGTTTCACTGAGAACAATAGACTTAACGGGCTTCGACGCCATTCTTTCGGTTGCGCCTTATTACAATAAGCCCACACAAGGCGGAATGATTGCACACTTTGAAGCAGTCGCCGATTACAGCCCCCTGCCTGTTATTATTTATAATGTACCCGGACGTACCGGAGCAAACATTAAAGCGGAAACATGCCTGAAACTTGCAGCGCATAAAAATATTATCGCCGTAAAAGAAGCCAGTGGCAATCTGGAACAAATCATGGAAATCATCCGCAAAAAACCGGAAGGGTTTTCGGTGCTTTCGGGTGATGACCTGCTTACTTTCCCCATGATTGCACTCGGCGCTGACGGTGTAATATCTGTCGCAGCACAAGCCGCCCCGGAACTTTTCTCGGGCATGGTGAAGGATGCGCTGGCCAGCAAAAACAAAGAGGCCGCAGAAAAGCACTATAGATTGATGCCGTATATGCAATATCTTTTTGCAGATGGAAACCCGGCAGGAATCAAAGCAGCCTTGGCCGCCCGTGGTCTTTGCAAAAACATTCTGCGCCTACCGCTCATCCCGGCCAATGAGCAGGTTTGCACTGAAATTGAGAAATTAATCCCCAACCTATAGCCCCATGAGAAAAAGCTTCTTTCTCCTGATCCTGATGGCATTTGCGCTTCAGGTTGTTAATGCACAGAATTCAGGCAATCGGTTTACAAAAGATGAATTATTGCAGCGCAAAGAAATTTATTTCAGTTTCCAAACAACGGATCGGGGACTCATCAAAGAGCTCAATAAATTCATCATCCTCGACAAAGCAAAAGGCACAGAAGAGCGTTTTTTCGCATACGCGACACAGGAAGGCTATCAAAAATTCCTCGATTTTGGTTTGCAACACCAAATTGAAATTCCGCCATCGCTGCGCCGCCCGGCAAAAATGACATCCTCCATGCGTGCTGATTACGATTGGGATGCCTATCCAACTTATGAAGCTTATGTGGCCATGATGGAACAATTTGCCGCTGATTATCCCAACCTTTGCTCGCTATATGAAATCGGAAGCTCGGTGGAAGGCCGCCGCATCATTGCAGCGCGCCTGCATGCGCCCAATTACGGAGGGAAAAGGCCCAATGTACTTTATACCGGCCAAATGCATGGCGATGAACTGGTTTGCTATATTTTGCAGTTGCGTTTGATCGATCATCTGCTTAGCAATTACGGTACCGATGAACGCATAACACGGCTTTTGGATGAAGAAGTGATTTACATAAATCCGCTGGCCAATCCCGACGGGACTTATGCCGGAGGCAATTCAACGGTAAATGGGGCAAGCCGAACCAATGCCAATGGCGTTGACCTCAACCGAAATTTCCCGGATCCGATCACTGGACCGCATCCCGACGGCAACGACTGGCAAACTGAAACTGTAGCATTTATGGAATTGGCTAATGATATTCAGTTTACCCTTTCGGCCAACACCCATTCCGGCGCAGAAGTAGTAAATTATCCCTGGGATTCGTGGAATGGCTATACCGCCGATGATGCCTGGTGGGTAGATATTTCGCGGGCATATGCCGATGCGGCGCAGGGAAACAGCCCGGCAGGATATTTCACAGACCTCAACAATGGCATTACCCATGGCTACTCCTGGTATTCCACGCACGGCAGCCGACAGGATTATATGAACTTTTTTGCCGCTTGCCGAGAAGCCACAATTGAGCAATCAACCGTAAAACTCCTTCCCGCCGAATTGCTGCCCGATTACTGGGACTACAACCGCGAAGCCTTGCTCAACTATCTGGATTTTGGCCTGATGGGCATAAAAGGCATGGCGGTGGACAGCATAAGCCGCGAGCCGCTCAAAGCCCGGATTTTTATCAAAGATTACGATAAGGACAGCTCCTGGATTTATTGCGATCCGGCAGACGGATGGTTTTTCCGCCTGCTCAATCCCGGAAGCTATGAATTCATGTGCAGCTATCCCGCTTATACCACGCAAAGCAAAACGGTAACAGTTACTGAAGGAGAATACAGTTTTCTGGAGTTTGAAATGACTCTTTCCGGAACCGGTATTGAAGATTCTGATAATGAACCATTTTCCGTTTATTCTTGCGAAAATAAAATCGAACTGGATTATGCAGTAAGTGCAGAAATCAACCTTTTTGACTTGAGCGGCCGCATGATCAACTCATGGAATCATTTGGGAGGCAAGGTGGTTTTTGAGCTGGGCAATATCCCGGAAGGAATCTATCTGATCCGAATCAGTGACAATGAGAAGCGCTACAGCCGCAAACTGCTTATCCGATAGATTTATTGATTTTCAGCACATTATCCATTACTGCTTCAATCTGCGGCAGGATTAATTGAGACCCGTCATTTCGGATGATCCAATCGCATAATGACGCTTTTTTTTCTTCCGGCCATTGGTTGGCCATGCGTTTGCGGATTTCCTCTTCCGGCATTCCGTCGCGTTTAAGCACACGTTTCAAACGGATTTCTTCCGGAGCGCTTACCAGGATGATTTTATCGAATTTCTTGTCAAATCCGCTTTCAAAGAGAATGGCTGCCTCGTGCAGGACAAAAGGCTCTGATTGATAATATTCCAGCCAGCGATCAAAATCCTGCCCTACCAAACGGTGCACAATGGAATTCAGTTTTGCGAGCTTATTTTTATCTGAGAAAACGATGGCTGCGAGTTTTTTACGGTCGATCAGCAATCCGGAATCCTCCATTATATCTTCCCCGAAAGTTTCACGAACTACCTGAATTGTGCCCCCATCATCCATCAGGAACCGGGCACGGATATCCGCATAATAAACCAAAACGCCGAGCCGGGCAAACTGCCTGCAAATGAATGACTTCCCGCTACCAATATTTCCTGTAACCCCGATTTTCAGCATTATTTCCTGATTTGAAGGTATTCTACAATTTCGGGTTCCATGCGGATGTTTTTTACAAAATCCGGCTTTCTCATCACCTTCAGGCGGGCAAAACCGGCTTCGCCCGATTCATGCTTTGCTTTTTCGGCTGCAATCAGGAACATAGTCCCATCTACTCGTTTATAATCACGGAACGACACCTGACAAAAAAGGTTCACCTTATCGGGGAAAAAGCGATAGTACTCCACGGAGTCGATTTCGGCCGGATGGATATCCACTTCCAGCCGTACTTCGGTAAACTGCTCCACCGGAACCGTAACCTGAACGGAATCCGAGCTCATCTCCAGCGGATGTTCCAAAGCAAAATGGATTAAAGGAAGTTTCACCTGCACACTATCGTTGATTTTTCCATACTGATATGCAGTACTTTGCATAAAATCAATGGTATCCAAAACCGACTGAAGCCCTTTCAATACGATGCTGTCGGGCTTTAACAGAATCGGGCCGCTCAGCCAAAACTGCCGGTCGAGGGTAAATTCAACAGGAGCCCTTACCGGAACTTTTTTTTGCATTTTCTCACGGAAACGGAAGAACAAGGTATCGGGGCTTACGCCGGTGAGTTCATCCGAAAGTTTGAGTTGCCGGGCAATGCTGGTCGCATAGGGGGCCGTTAGCAGATAACCCGTGAAATCACCATTTGTTCGTTCAGTCAGTTTTATATCGCGCACATCAATATTTACACTGCGCTGGGGCGAGAAAATATCAAGCTCGGCCAGATCAAATCCCTGCCCACGTACGCGAAGCAGCAAATGGTCTCCCGGCTTGTTCATCAGTATTTTATCGGCAGGCAGCCCACTGATCTGCAATTTGTAGTCAACCGTACTGTAATATTCCCGGTTAAGGCTCATCAGCAACCATACAAAAGCAGAAATGAGCAGGCAGACCAAAAAAACAGAAAGCTGATCCCTCGCGGCTTTATCGTGGGGATTGAGCATCCCCCTAACCTGCTGCATGAGCTCAGCTCTCTTCATGATGAATTGTTATTTTATTTCTTTTGATTCATCTGCGTATCAACACCACCCATAGATACAGCAGAACGTTCAACCTTCAGGCGTCCCTGTCCTTCAGTTTCGAGGATAATGGTAGTATCCTTAATTTCAGCAATTTTTCCATGGATTCCTCCGATGGTCACTACTTTATCTCCTTTTTTCAGGCTTTCACGGAACTTACGCTCATCCTTCGATTTTTTCATTTGAGGACGGATAAAAAAGAGGTAAAAAACCACGATAATCAGACCCAGGAAAATAAATGAAGACCATGGGTTTTGTTCTTCCCCGCTTTGGGGCATCATTAAAAAAATACTTGCAATCGTTGTCATAATAATGTTTGATTAATTTTCAGGTATAATAACTTCCGCCTTGATGCGCAAAATTTTGGTGTTCGGTTGCGCATTGGACAAAACGGTAACGCTTTTGTTTTGATAACCTTTGCGTCCGGAGCTATTGAAGCTCACCTCAATAATCCCTTCTTCACCCGGCTTAACAGGCGTTTTCGGATATTTCGGAACGGTACAGCCACAGCTTGATGACACTTTGGAAATCAGCAGGTCGGCTTTTCCTGTATTTTTAAATTTAAAGTTATAGGAAACGATTTCCCCACGGATTACCCGTCCAAAATCGTGAAAATTTTCTTCAAATTGAATAACCGGTAAATTGGCCGTTTCTTTCGAGTCTGCACTTATGGGATTATTCACCAAATCCGGTGACAGCTTGCCTTTTTGATCAGAGTTTCCACAGGCAGCCATCAGGAAAACCAGCAATAGAATTAAATAATTTGTCTTCTTCATCTGTAAAATCAGCTTATAAAAACATACGAAAGCATTCAATATCAGGCATAAATGCAGTCGCTATAATTTCATTTTCCGCCTGAAGTGCAAAAGTAGCAATTTTTCTGCTCTGGTGAATCCTTCTGTTTTTCAAATTCCAAACAATAAAAAACAAGCATGCAGGAAATTACAGTTTTTTTCGTAACTTGCAGGAAAGAAAACCCTTAGCTTATGAACACCACTATTCGCCGTCAGGATATCCGTTTTTATCCTGATCCAAAACGGGTAATTGCCCGGTTCTTTTTCCCGGGTCCGGAAGAGCGGGTCGCATCCATAATCCAGAAAGTCATTAAAATGCCCGAAGATTCTGCAAAGCTGATGTTGAATCAGACTTTAAGGGAATTTTCGAACCGTCACCGTAATATTACACGGATATTTGGAAAACATTTCAATCATGTGCGCCATATTATAACGCATCAGATTAAAATTGATCCCGACAGCATTCCGGATTTTAAGCAACTGCTTATTGGCGCATATTTTACCAGCGAATACAGCATAGAGTCGGCCGCTTTTTTTAATCCCAGCATGGTTGAGGATCCCGATCAGACAAATCTGGATGGTGGTGAAAAAAGGGTAATTGTAAGTTTCCGTGCAACCGGCGAAGGCCATATCAGCTCCATTGTTTTCCGAAATGGCATTGTAAACCGCGAGGGCATGATCCGTTTTTCGGAGGCAGGAAGGATGGTGGACGAAGCCGAAGCCGTAAAAAACTGTCTGTATGAGAAAAAAGCTTTCCTTAGCAAACTGCATGAAATGAACATCCAGAAAAAAATAATTTTTCAGGTGATGGATAAGCTGGGCGATCATTTTGATTATCAGCAACTCGATGACAGCATCCGGCAAATCCGCGAAGAAGCAAATATGACCCATTCCAAGGAAAATGTGCTCGATGCAATGAAATGGCTGGCGGATTCACATTATGAAATTTCTTTTTCCATGGATACCGACATCAGCCAAAGGGTGATTTTTCCACTTACAGCCACCGAAAGCAACGGTATTGAGGATGCGCGTTTTGTGCGTTTTACTGATGACGACGGCAGCGTACGCTATCACGCCACTTACACGGCATATAACGGTTTTGCCATCCTGCCCAAGCTGGTGATGACGGAAGATTTTTACAACTTCAAAGTGATGCCCCTGCACGGAAAATATGCCCAAAACAAAGGGATGGCGCTTTTTCCACGGAAAATCAAGGGCAAATACGCTATGGTTTCCAGGCTGGACGGCATCAACAATTACATCATGTTCAGCGATAATGTAAATATTTGGGAAGAGGCCAGCATTTTGCAGCAACCAAAATATCCATGGGAATTTATCCAGATCGGCAATAGCGGCTCCCCGATCGAAACAGAGGAAGGCTGGCTGCTGGTTACCCACGGCGTTGGCACCATGCGTAAATATTGTTTGGGTGCTGTTTTGCTCGACAAAGATGATCCGACCCGCATTATTGCTGAACTGACAGAACCCCTGCTGATGCCCAATGAAGAGGAACGCGAAGGCTATGTGCCCAATGTGGTATATAGCTGCGGCTCCATTATTCACGAAGGGCGACTGATCATTCCTTATGCCATGTCGGACACAGCCAGCACCATCGCATCCATTGAGCTAAAAGCGCTCTGGGACAAAATGAAACCCATCAGTTCCAGCGTATTCAAAACCAATGGCCAGGAAAAAATACTTTTGGTTGAGGACGACCCTGTGATGCAAAGGGTTGTTTCTGAGCTGCTGCGCAACGAACATTATGAGGTGGATGTGGCATCGGACGGGATCAACGCCCTGATGAATATTGCCAAAACGAAATACGATATTATTTTGTCGGATGTGCAGATGCCCAATTTTGATGGCTTCCAGCTACTGGAATTCATGAATGAAAAAAAAATTAATATTCCCGTGGTCTTTATCACAGGCTCATCAAATCATGACCTGGAAATAAAAGCGCTTCAAATGGGTGCTGTTGAATTCCTCAAAAAGCCCGTGGATCCGGAACTACTGATTTTAAGGATGAAAAATTTGCTCAAACAGCATAAAGGTAAATAAAATATACCCGTAATGTCAGGTGTCTGTTCAATGAAAAAAGCATAACATTATATGCATACAGCGTCCTGATGTTATGGGCTTCATTAAAAGCTTCAAGCCAAATCCGTAAAAATCTGTGCCGACAACAGCCACGCAACCAGGCTTTCCGCTCCCTGATTCCGGTTTATGGCAAATTCTTCCAGGCCATCATTGCAGCCATCTGTTTCCTGATCGTACATAGGAACGAGCAAATCATTTCTTCCCAAGAACCATTCCGCACATGTTTTTAAGACTTCAAAATCCTTGTACGATTTCGTAAGCTTGTATTTCTGGCTATAAGCCAATATCATGGCAAGTGCGTCAATCGGCTGTTGCCCGTATGGATCGCGCCAGGCACCCCTTTTCATCCAACTGCCATTGCCAATTAATGATAAATGGCCTAAAGGCATCGTTTTTACGGTCAAAAATTCAAGGGATTCCAAAGCAACATCACGGCAGGTTTTAGAGGAAATACTCTCTGCGGCCAGCAAGAGCGCATAGGGCATTATTGCATTGTCATATGTCAGGATTTCCTCAAACCATTTCCAATCCGGGCTGGAATTTTGATCATAGGCTTCGAGCAGCTTATTGGATATTTTATGTATGTACATCCGAATTCCTTCATGATCCGGAAAACGCTTAAAAGCCCAGTACAAACCCATCATCGCATTAGACATCCCACGCAGATGATGCAGTTTCTCGGTATGCGGCAAAGCCTTGAAAAAAACATCAAGCCCGAGCTGGAAATACCCGTCAGAAGGTGGATGTGCGATTAAATATCCCAAGGCCCAAAGCGTTCGGCCAAAGGAATCTTCAGAGCCCGCATGTTCATAAGATTTACGGCTATAATCCAGAAAATTACGGAAATCACCAGCTTTGTTTTGGACAAATAAGATATAACTCAGGTATATGGTCACCAAATCCAGAAAGCGTTCATCTTTTTCTTTTTCCCAGGCATTCAATGCCACAATCAGCGCGCGAGCATTATCGTCCAGGCAATAACCCAATTTTTTATCAGGCACACAATAATTACTGTGTTGAATTATTCCTGCGCGATCGGTCATCCTGAATAAATGCCTGTATGATATATCAGGCATTGTGTAATATCTTTTTTGTGGCTTGTGAAAGCCATCTTGCATTCTTTTCAAAAGATCATAATATCTTTTCCCTGCTTTTTCCCAGCGAATAGAATACCCATAATCTGCAGAAGCAATGCTTACAGCATCGCTTATATCAGGATTCCGAACCGCATCCAAAAAAAGCCTGGAAAAAGTACGGTCATCGCCAAAAGGAAAAATGTAGCCCCTGCCATTCTCCAGCGCCTCTGAAGCATGCCAGTAAGGGCTCGAAAAAACCAAACAGCCCGAAGCCATCGCATAAACCAAAGTACCGCTGGTAATCTGAGCTTGGTTGAGGTAGGGTGTTACGTAAAAATCAGCGGCTTTCAGAAAGCGCACCAGATTTTCTTCGGAAACATACTCATCAATAAAGACCAAATACCCTGCTACGCCAAGTTGATTTGCTGTTTGCATCAAAAATTCCCGATATTCTTCGCCATGTTCCTTTACAACAGAGGGATGGGTTTTGCCAAGCACTACATATTGAAAATCAGGTACATGCCGTATGATTTCAGGCATTGCCCTGATAACCGTCTCAATTCCTTTGTTTCTGCCAATTAAGCCAAAAGTGATCAGGCTTTTTTTACCCTCCCAGCCCATTTCCTTTTTCAGTTTGTGATGATCGTAAGCAGAAAAATCAGGTGTTCCGTGTTCAATAATATACACTTTGCTATGAGGCACCTTATGCTTTTCCGTAAGGACCCTACGCGCTAGCCGGCTCATTACCACCAATGCAGCCGCTTTTTTAAAAACTGCCGTCATCACAGCCCCTTGATGAAAATCATATCGTTTCAAAATCGTGTGAAGCGTTATGACCACCGGCACATGAACATGCTCCAAAAGTTGCAGCAAAAAAACACCACTGCGCCCACCGAAAATCCCAAACTCATGCTGGATGAGCAGTATATCTGCATTTTGGTTTATAAATGCAGCTGCATCAGAGTAATTTCCCCTGACTTCCTCCTTCAGGCTCAGGCTAACAGTATTGGGATATTCATATTCAAAGCCCGGATTATCCATGGCAATCACAGTCATTTGGTCGCTTTCGGCAAAACTTTTCCTGATTGCTTCTCCGATGTGATGGGTAAAAGTGGCAATACCACATTTACGTGGGGGGTAATTTCCTAATAAACAGATTCTCATTTGGCGGGATTTTTTTTAAAAATACGCAATTTCCCTTGAACCTGCAAAAGTCTGTAAAACACGCAACCCCCTTAAACCAACATATCCTGCTAATTGTTTGATTGCATGAAAGCAACAATAATTAAAAAAACAGTAATGACCTCCACTTTTAAAGCGAATTCCGTTTTTATGAAGCCTTGATACACATTAATCCTAAATATTTTCTAATTTTACGGCATATAAGCGACAAGCAGTCTATGAAATACAAAAAAGCACAGGAATATATTCTCAGCAAAATTGAAAGCGATTTAGACAGCAAACTATACTACCATAACATTAGTCATACGCTTGATGTCATGCAGTCTTCGATGCGTATTGCCGAAGGTGAAGGTATCGGTGATTACGAAAAACAGCTTTTGGAAACAGCAGCGGCCTATCATGACTGTGGCATGCTCAACACTTATGCTGGCCACGAACAAGCCTCATGCCTGATCACAGAAGAAGTTTTGCCCAATTTTGGTTTTTCGCAAAAAGAAATTGAACGTATCAATGCAATGATCATGGCTACCCGACTGCCGCAAAAGCCACTCAGCCATCTGGAGCAGATTATATGTGATGCCGACCTGGATTATATGGGCCGCGATGATTTTTTTATGATTGCGCACAGCCTGCAGTTGGAGTGGAACCTGCTTAAAGTAAATATGACAACGCTAACGGAATGGTACAAACTTCAAATCAATTTTGTAGGGAATCATTATTTCTGGACCAAAACCGCCATAGATACACGACGGAAAAAGAAACTCCAAAACCTTGAAGAAATCAAAGAAATCCTGAAAACTTCATTTTAATCAGGTTTATTCAGCTTAAACAATCGTTTTTAAATACAATTTAACAATTGACTCAGGAAACAACATCAAAAAGTCATTGGTTTCCTCAATATAACAGCAAAGCAAATGGACGCATCAGAAGCTTTAAAAAGGATAGAAGCGCTTAGCAGGGAAATCGAAGAGCATAATTATAATTATTATGTTTTGGCTCAGCCCACAATTTCCGACTTTTCGTTTGACATGAAGCTCAAAGAACTGAGCGAACTGGAATCCCAATTTCCTGAATATGCTTTTGACGATTCACCTACCAAACGTGTAGGCGGCGACATCACAAAAGAATTTGCTACTGTTGCACACCGTTTCCCGATGCTTTCCTTGTCCAATACCTATTCCACAGAAGAAATCATGGATTTCCAGCAAAGGACAAACCGCATGCTGGGCGATAGTGAAGTAGAATATATTTGTGAATTAAAATATGACGGAGTGGCCATCAGCCTGACTTATGAAAACGGCAAGCTGGTTCGGGCCGTAACCCGTGGCGATGGCAGTCAGGGCGATGAAGTAAGCAATAATGCGCGCACCATCAGAAGCATTCCGCTCCGGCTTAAAGGAAATTATCCTGATTTTTTTGAAATCCGCGGTGAAATTTTTATGCCACACAAAGCTTTTAACCAACTCAACCGGATCAAAGAAGAGCAAGGCGACAAGCCTTTTGCCAACCCACGAAATGCGGCAGCAGGCTCGCTCAAGCTTCAGGATTCATCTATGGTAGCCAAAAGAAAGCTCGACTGTTTCCTGTATTATGTTTCCGGAAATGACCTCCCCTTCAAAACGCATCACGAAAGCCTTATGGCCGCCAGAGGCTGGGGTTTTAAAATATCGGATCACACAAAAAGCTGCAAAAGCATTTCCGAAATTCAGGAATTTATTGATCATTGGGACAAAGAGCGCCATAATCTGTCATTTGATATTGATGGCGTGGTCATAAAAATCAACGATTTCCATCAGCAGGAAGAACTGGGGTTTACGGCCAAATCGCCACGCTGGGCCATTGCCTATAAATTTAAGGCCGAACAGGTTTCTACGCGCCTTCGCTATGTGAGCTATCAGGTTGGCCGTACAGGCGCCCTTACTCCTGTGGCGAACCTGGAACCGGTGCAACTGGCAGGAACGACTGTAAAACGGGCATCTTTGCATAATGAAGACATCATCAACAAGCTGGACCTGCACGAAAAGGACACAGTTCATGTAGAAAAAGGCGGAGAGATTATCCCGAAAATAGTTGGTGTGGACATAACGCAAAGAGATGATAAATCCGAAAAAATCAGGTTTATACGCGAATGCCCTGAATGCGGTGCCCAGCTGAAAAAAAATGAAGGAGAAGCTGCTTGGTATTGCCCGAACGAATTTGCCTGCCCACCACAAATTAAAGGCCGTATCGAGCATTTTGTTGGACGCAAGGCCATGGATATTTCCAGCTTAGGCGAAGGAAAACTGGATATTTTGTATCAAAAAGGGCTCATCGAAAACATTGATGATCTCTACCAACTGAAATCCGACGAGCTGCTTGGTATTGAAAAAAGCTACAAAGACGAGGAAGAAGGCAAGGAACGTATTGTTCGCTTCCGTGAAAAAACGGTACAAAATATCCTGGACGCCATTGAAGAATCTAAAAAAGTCCCCTTCGAAAGGGTGCTGTTCGCTTTGGGCATCCGCCATACAGGCGAAACAGTAGCCAAAACACTGGCACAGCACTTCGGATCCATTGACAAACTAATGGAAGCCAGCGAAGAAGACCTGACCAACATCACTGAAATAGGCCCAAAAATCGCCGAAAGCGTATCGGAATATTTTGGCTCGGAACGAAATCAAAAAATTATTGAAAACCTTAAAAATGCAGGACTAAAATTTGAAATTGATGTCATTGAAAAGAAAACCAATACGGTAAAACCGCAAATAGAAGGAAAGAAATTTATGGTAAGCGGTATCTTTCAAAACTTTAGTCGTAACGGGATCAAAGAAACCATTGAAGAAGCCGGCGGGATCAACCAAAGCAGTTTATCATCCAAAACTGATTTTTTAGTTGCCGGAGACAAAATGGGGCCTTCCAAAAAAACAAAGGCAGAAAAGCTGGGAATTACTATACTGGATGAGAATGAGTTTATAAATATGCTGGAAAATTAGGCTTATCAGCCAAAGTTTTGCAAGCAGCAATATTCCACTACCAAACTGCAATTGAATCAGCAATATACATTCTTCGGGTCATTCTGTTAATAAATTTCAAGGTTTTGTTGATAGAATATTAAACCACAACAATTTACACCTTTGTTTATTTTCTACTTTTATCAATTGATAAACTCAGACCGGATGCACACAAAAGAGAAAGTACGCGTTTTGTCTTTTATTTTACTTATTATCCTTGCATTATTGCAAACTGTAAGTCTATTCGGTCAAAGCGATGAATTATATCGGTTTTCCCAAAAATGGTATGTTACCCCCAATGCCGGCCTTACGGTTTTTAATGGCGATTTATCGACAGGCTTCCCGCTTGTCAATCCCGATCAATTTGGTATTGCTTTTGGGGCCAACTTAGGCAAAAGGGTTAATAAAACACTCGATTTCCGATTTTCCATGCAATTAGGCAGCCTGAATGGCCAAGATGATTTTGAGGAATTCCACAATACCTATATGCTGTACACCATTGGCCCTTTAATTCGTATATCAGATTTTCTCGCTTCGAATCGTTTTCAAAGAAAAAACTTGATTTACAGCCACATAAGTGTTGGATATATACAATGGCGCACCGACAAATACTCATTGGCAACAGGGGCAAAAACTGGAGGGAACGGCCATAGCGGGTACGGCGTTGGATTTGACGGAAGAACATTGCAGGGCCTTGTTAGCCTGGGTATTGGATACGAATACAAAATCAATGACCAATGGCATTTTAATGCAGAATTTCTTTTTGCCGGATCGAATACAGACATCATGGATGCCACCGTGCGGGGCAGTGGTTTTTTGAAAAATGATTGGTTTAACAGCATAACTTTCGGAGCAAGTTATCAATTCGATTGGAAAAAACCCGAGGACAAGCAGAAAAAACTAATGGCATCGTATCTGGAAAACAAACACAAGGCACGCAGCCGGATTGTAGCGGACACCCTAACATCCATCAAGCTTGATCCCAGTGAAGTATCGGCCATATGCAGCATAAGCACAGAGCTTGTTGTTCCCGGCCAAGCGGTCAAAGTTCAGCTTAAAATCAATAAAGGGGACCTGAATGGCAAATGCCTGATAAAAGGGCTAATCCCTGCCGGCTATACCGTGAGCAACAGTGCCACAACAGGCAATATGAACTTCTTTGCAGATGGCCGGGACATCATCGTTCAAAGTGACCGGACGGCTCATTTTAATCAACTGAGTATTTCCTTTGAGATAACAACCGACACTGCATGCGGAGGAGAAAAAAGCATATTTTTCACGGGCACAATAAAGGACAACAACCAGAAAGACAATAAATTCCATTGCATCCAACATTTCTATCAGGAAGCCCCACTGCTCTTGGAATCAGAAACGGATACCGAAATCGATTATTCACAACCCAAGAGTATAGATATCCCTCAGGACAGCCTGATAATCAGAGAAGAAATTATTGAGCCCCCTCAGGAAATACAGGACAGTGTGCCAGATATCCGAACAGAAGAAATTAAATTGGAAGAAAATATTACTCTGCAGAAAACTATTCCTGACAGCACTTCCGGTGGCAATGCCTCAGAAAAAGAAACTGAAAAGTTTTAATACGAAATAACGTTTCGGCCTTGTATCATCATTTCCCAAGCGGTATGTTCACAAAAAATGTAGTCCCTTCGCCCTCTTTACTTTCAAAAGAAATCGTACCGCCCAGCAAATCAAGGGATTTTGAAAGAATTGTCAAACCAACCCCTGTCCCTTCAATATTAGTAACGTTTTTTGCCCTAAAAAAGGAATCAAAAAGGTTTTGTTGATTCTCTTCAGGGATGCCGATCCCCTGATCTTTTACAGTGATTTTGAGTTTTTCGTCATCTGCAAAAACGATCAAAAACACTGTTTTCCCTTGCTCACTGTATTTAAAAGCGTTCGACAACAGATTACCGACAATTTGTTTTAAAAGCTTCTGATCAATCAAAAGCTCCTTGGGCAATGTATTGGTTTTGTATTCAAACTGGTGATTTCGTCCAATGCCGATACGCGCATCTTCAACAATGTCATTAAAAAATTCTTCTATGTTCACAGGTTTCAGGTCGATATCATGTTTTTTGGAGTCCAGCCTTTCGACCATAAGCACATCGTTCATCAATTCGATGAGCGCTTGTACATTTTTTTGTATTGTGGCGGTATGCTTTTTCAATCGTTCCACATCACCACCTTTTGAAATGAAGCGGTCCATCAGCTGCGCCGAGCTCATAATAGTCGTCATAGGGGTACGAAATTCGTGCGAAATTGTAGTTACAATACGGGATTTCAGTTCATTAATTTCTTTTTCCTTTTCCAGCGATTTTTTCAATTCTTTTTCAATAAGGATCCGTTTGGTCATTTCCTGTTCCAGCTGATCATTTTTTGTGCGCAATTCTGCCGTACGTTTTTCCACACGGCTTTCAAGCTCATCATTCAGGTTTTTCAACTCTTCCCTCGCGGATTTTATTGCCGTGATGTCGCGGAAAGTAATAATGATGCCGCGGCTATCTCCATAATCATCATACACCAAAGAAACAGACTGATTAACAGGAACATAATAACCTGCATCACTATAAAGATAAAGCTCTCGTGATGGATTTTCCTCATAAAACTGAAGGAATTCCACCAGATCGGTTTTGATAAACGAAGAATTGATATCTTCTTTTATCCGGTACACCTCAAATAATTTCCTGCCCATTACTCCGTCATGCTCAAGCCCCAGAAGCGATTCAGCCACCGGATTAAAAAAGTTAATCGCGCCATCATTATCAGCAGCGATCAGGCCGTCGGCAATACACTTCATGGTGAGGCTGATCATACGTTGGTTTTCTTTTAGCTGCTGCTCAACCCTGTAGCGGTTTACCGACATTTCAATAATTGTGGCCAGATGCTCTTTGGCATAAGGTTTCAGGATGTAGCCGTAAGGGTTACTGATCAGTGCCCTTTGCATCACCGAATCCTCATCATTTGCTGTTACGTAGATAACCGGCAATCCGAATTCCTCTTTGATTATATTGGCCGCTTCAATACCATCGAGTTCACCGGGCATATTAATATCCATTAATATTACATCAGGATGATATTGCCGTACCAAACGAACGGAATCTTCGCCATCGGTTGCCATACCCACAACATCAAAACCCATTCGCTTTAAATTGATATTCATGAGTTTAGCAGAGGTCACATCATCTTCGGTGATCAAAACCCGTAGTACATCCATATTCCTTGCAATTTAGTGGGATAAATGTACAAAATAATAAGCTAGCACACAAGCCGTAAAACGTTTTAGCAAGTTGGCCTGGAATATTTTGCTTGATAAAACCAAATCAATAAACCTAAAGTATCAAACCAAATCAAATATATTCATAGACAATTTTTCGATGAATAATAATATATTAAAAGAAACATCTAATTAATTTCAAAATTAATTAGTTTTATTTTATTACAAACGTTCATAAAAAAGAAGGATTAAAGCCCGGATTTTGCTACCCTTGAAACAGTATGGCCCAACAAAACCGTGTCCATTTAGCGGAAAAACCACAAAACAAATAAACCTACGAAACAAACACGCTTTCATGTGATTGGCAACCAGTTAGTTAACAATCAGCCACACACAATGTTATTAACGAAAGCATGTTGATTACTTTTTTCTATTCCAATATTTTAAGAGATGGAAGTTTTTAAATTTATGACTTAGTATTAATCTGGATTATAGTATATAAGAAAAAAGAGAACCTCAAATTCAGGACTCAATGCCAATATCAAAAAAGCAAAATATCCGCCGATACATTCAATTCATTTTATTTGTCGTATTGATGATGCTGTCCACTTCCTTTGTGAAAAGCCAGGAACAAAGCAACGAAATGACCCGGGTTGTGGAGGGAGACACAGTTAACCTGAACAAAATCGTGGAAAATGTTGCCCTTTTTCTTGAAGAACAGCTAAATAGAAAAGATCAACATGATTATAAAAACGACACTTCCGTATTGCGCATGCTTTTCAGCAGCAGCTATAGCCAGCTCAATCAGAATGAAGCTTATCAGGAACTATACAACCATCAAATCAGTGCGTTAAAAAATGATTGGGGGCTAAAACTTAGAGGCAATTACACAGAAAATTTTGAACCCGGATTTTTTGAAGATGAAGACATCTCATTTTTACGCAGGCTCTATGTCGGCATTGAATGGGATTTGCTGGGCAATGGACTTATCAGCAACAACCAAAAAATAATTGCGCTGAAAAAAGATCTCCGGATAAAAGAGCTGGAAAATGCAAAGCTGGAAAAACAGAACAACTACATCTACCTCTACAATTATATCGTTTATATTTTCAAACGGTTCAAAACTGAAAAACTAAACCAGCGACTTGACCTCGTAAACAAACAAATTGCTCTGGCCAAGAAGCTCTACCTGATGCGTTATGTAAACTGGGAACGCATACTTGAACTACAGCGCAACAAGCGCCGGATCGACATTATGATTAACAATAATCAGGTTTACTACAACAGCCAGTTAGCCGAAGCTTTTGATGAAATCTTCATGGAATCCGACATCCTGATCAATTATTTGCCGCTCTTCTCCATTGATGCCGATAAAATTGCCACACTCTTCAACGAACGGACATTTGATGAAGAACTGGCCAACCTCCGGATTGAAAAATATGAGGCCGAACACAAAGGAGGTACCGACATCTCCATACGCCCCTATTTCCGCTGGTACTACCTGATGCGTGATGCCTATACTGCTCAAAACTATGGAAGTGCAGGACTTTCGGTAACTTTGCCAATCCGCTTTAAATCGACACGCAATGAAGTAGCCGCAGCGCAGAAGCAAATCATTATTAACGATCAAAACCTGGACCAATTTAATGAAGGCAACGAACTGTTGAATTACTACTATGAATTTGAATACAAGAAAACGCAGTACGCTTATGCCTATTACCAAAAAATATTAACAGACGAAAGGCTACGCAAAGAACTGATTAAAAGAGATTTAGGAGATGAAGGATTTAGTCCCGTGCGGGCTGTTTCACTGCTCGATGATATTTTTGCCACGGAAATTGAACTGCTCGACCTGAAAAGGGATATGTACCTCCGTTTGCTTAAAATCTATACTTTGCTTGAAACCAAAAACCCAAATAACTTTACCGAAGTGGCTTACCCGGAAAATTTCGTATCAAAATATGCCGGAAACCGGAGCATGTATATCTGGTCGGATGAATTTAATAAAGTAAGCAATGCCAGTTTGGTTGCTTACATAAAAAACAATGAGTTTGAGGAAGTAATGCTCAGTCCCGGAACGGATATAAATTCCAATAAACTAAAGGCATTTATCAATTTATGCCACTACGAAAACATAAAGGTTTTGGCAATGATCGGGAATAACCGAATGATTCTGGATCCTGATTTCAGCACTTTACGGCAAAAAACAATTGAGTTGGGGCGTTACGATTTTGACGGCCTTCACCTCGATGTAGAACCCCATGCGCTTGCCGACTGGCAGCAAAACCGGACTACCTACCTCAACCAGTACATTAAAATGCTCCGTGAAGCGCATACGCTATCCGGTCTAAACGACTGGGAATTATCCGTTTCCATACCGGTATTTTATCCGGCCAATATCACCAAAAGCATTTATCAGCTAAGCGATAAGGTATTTATTATGGCCTACGGTCATCCTTCTACAGATTATATTAGCAGAAAAACAAGCGAAGAACGGTCAATAAGCGAAGAGAAAACGGTTATTGCACTTTCGGCTTCCGATTTCAAAGACCGCCTGCAACTCGAAAACTTTATTCAAAAGCTAATCGAAGAAACGGGCATCCGGAAAATAGCAATACACGATTTTGAACGATTGATCAATTTGGATGACTCCACAATAAACACAGTTGAAAACAATTTATTTGAAAATTAAATATCCTCCAATACCATAAACCCATGAAGCAATTCAAATTCAAAAACAAAGCCACAGTAATCAGGGGAATAAAAGAGGAAAAACCCAAGAAAAAAACTAATTGGGACAGGATTATCTATCTGTTGATTTTCATTGTCGCAATTGTCAGTCTCTTCATTTATATCATTCAGGCCAATATTTATGTGTTTTCGCTCGGAGAAGTTATTACAAACAGATTTGATGTACAATTTCCTGAAGATGTGCAAATTATAGAATATTATTATGAGGAAGGCGACAGCATCCAACGAGGCGACACCCTGTTTTATATGAACATGAATTTTGATGAAGGCGGATACTTTGGCTTTGGAAATGCCATCATCGAGAAACCAAATGAATGGCTGCTGAAAGAACGCCTGATGACAATGAAGAACATCCAGCTGAAAAAAATTGAAATGGAAGACCGCAGGATACGCATTCAGGAAACATCACGCACAATTGAACGGCTGAAACTGGAGGTCTATCTTGACGTTTATACTCCGGAAGAACTTAATAAATACAGGCAAACACTTCAAGATTATCAAACAGATGTGGCCAGCCTGGAAACCGAAATCCGCTACCTGAATGAGTACCTCAACAGGCTCAGGGACTATAAACGCGACTATGATGTGTATATGGGAGCCAGCAATAACATCCAAACTACATCATTTTATATCAGCCCGGTGAACGGCTTAATCACCAAAATTTTCAAGCCCCCGCACGAAATCACGTACAGTCAGCAAAGCGCCATGTATATCAGCAACTTTGACGATATGTATATCAAAGCATTTATTGACCAGAAAGACCTGGAATATTTCTCTACCGGCGAAATCGTAAACCTCAGTTTCATGGACGGCACCACAAGCAAAGGGCGGATCAAAGAGTTTTACCTGAACACAGAATCTATTCCTGAGGAGTTTCGCGATGTAAGGGGGCGCGAACAGAGAAGTGTAATTGCCGAGATTTATCCCATCAACGAAGCAGGGAAATTAACCTGGCTTCCTTATTACAGGTTCTCCGTGAGAATCTCAAAATTCAAGTATTTCTAAAACATTTTACCTGATAGGAGCATTATAATTGTGTATATTGGGGTAATTTTTAAAGGGGGGGGCCAAAAGAAACCAAAAAATAAAAATTAACGAAAAAAATCAATGTTAGTAGCGCAAGGAATAGGAAAAAAAATCGAGAATGATTCCAATAAGGAAATCTACCTCATTTCCGATTTCGCAAATGCCGATGTAAAGCAAATCGCCATATATGATGCCCTTATACTCGACAATACAGATGCAGCAGGTTGCCGGAGGTTTTTGGTAAGTTGCAGGTCATCATTTATCGGGAAACTATACCTCATGCCCATATTTGTTTTGAGCCTCAGCGCAAAAGTGGAGCCGGAAGTAGAGCAGCTAAGCGACGGAATCATTTCTTCGATTCAGGTTGAAACCATTATCAATAAAATAAGGCAAATCCAACTAAAACAGGACAGCCTTGCTCCCGTTGATTCTGCAACACCAGAAATCAGGATTCTCACTAAATTACTGCGTTTCCTTTATACACGTGGCCGGGCATTAATCCCTTTTGTAGATTCCAATGCACACATTGGGTATAATTATCCCGTACTCAGCTATCATTACCAGCGTAATGAAAACCAAAAGGATATGATTAACCTGCTGGAGATGGCTGTTGCCCGTGAATACCTCAAAGTTGATTTTATTGACAAAGTGCATTTATGCAGCAATTGCCGCTCTGCTTTTATCAACTACCGCGAAACCTGTCCAAAATGCAACTCTGCCGACCTTTACACCGAAAACCTTATCCATCATTTTGTTTGCGCCTACATTGGCCCCGAGCATGATTTTGCACATGGCGACCACCTGATTTGCCCAAAATGCAATAAAATATTACGGCATATTGGTGTGGATTATGACAAGCCCTCAATGGTATATTCCTGCAACTCATGCAGCCATACTTTCCAGGAACCCGAAATGGAGACTTTCTGCTTTAATTGCCACCATAAAGCGGGTATCGACAGCCTTATAGACCATACAATATACAGCTACGAACTCACTGCTATTGGTGAAGATGTGGCGCAAAGCGGTATCAGCAAAGAACAAAAAGAAGAATTTGAACTGAATGGTTTCATCAGTTTCACCACTTTCAATATTTTCCTGAAATACGAAATTGAACGGAGCCGCTCTGCTAATAAACCCAGCATCATCGGCGCCATCATCCTTGATATACCCGCGAATGTTGTAGATAATATGGGCGACCGGTACAAAACAATGATCATCGAAGTAGCCGATTTTATAAAAAACGCAACATTATCTACTGATATCCTCACCTTTATCAATAATAATTCGTTCCTGATTATTTCGCCGGACAATGAGCTCAATAAAATCAACAACCTGCTCAGCAACATACAAACTACCATCGACAAACTTATCCGCAGCAATGTTCGGGTTGAACATATCTCAATTAAAAACAGGGTAATGCCAATTGATGGATCGCTCTCGAATATGGAGTTAATAAATGAGTTAATAAGCGCATAGCATGTTTTTTTCGTTTTGGGAAGAATTTTTTTACTACTGGAATAACGAAGGATTGGTCCGCATCATCAATCTGTTCTGGTATTACTTTTATCTCGAAGCGCCACGTTTTCTCTTTATGGATATTGTTATCCTCATTGTTAGTTACCGCCAAGTCCGAAAACGCAGAAACAGGTACAATGAAGCACGCATAAAACTTAGAGCAGAAAACCCACTGGTCTCTATTGTCGTTCCGGGAAAAAATGAGGGCAAGCACATTTACAAGCTTGTAAAAGGAATGGCAGAACAAACCTACCGGAATTTTGAGTTTATTATTATTGATGACGGGTCAACGGACGACACCTATACAATATGCAAAAACTTGCTCGACAATGGGATGATCGACACTTTTTTGCGCAATGACGAGCGGGGCGGAAAAGCCAGTGCCGCCAATCTTGGCCTGCGTTTTTCGAAAGGGAAATATGTTATTCACCTTGATGCGGACACTTCCTTTGACCGCGATGCCGTTGAAAATATTTTAATCCCCTTTTATCTTGATCCTGAAATAGGGGCCGTTGGGGGAAATATCAAAGTAAGAAATTACAAAACAAGTATTTGCGCCAGTCTTCAGGCAATAGAATACCTTCAAACCATCTCGGTTGGAAGGATGGTAACCGCTTATCTGGGAATTTATAAAATTATTTCCGGTGCTTTTGGGGCTTTTCGTAAGGATATTATTGACCGTTTGGGCGGATGGGATATAGGCCCTGGGCTTGACGGAGATATTACAGTTAAAATCAGGAAGTTAGGCTACAAAATTGCATTCGAGCCCAAAGCGGTTGGTTTAACCAATGCGCCAACGCAATTCCGTGTTCTCTCCAAACAACGCTTGCGCTGGTCCAAATCCCTGATCCGATTTCGCTTCAGAAAGCATAGCGATGTTTTTAAACCTCAGCAAAGCTTCTCCTTATCCAACTTTTTTGCGCTCTTCGACAACATCTTCTATAATTTTATCCTCGACCTTTTTTGGTTCTACTATATTATCGATATCATTATTCACAACTTTGATTTTCTCCTGTTTATCATTCCCTTGAAACTTATTATCTATACTACTGCTAGTTTTATTCAGTTTATGGTTATACTGATGCTTTCGGAACGCTGGCGTGAAGAATGGAAACTGGTAATTTACATGCCATTGATGATGGTCTATAATGGCTATTATATGCGCTTGATCCGAACAATGGCCTATTTCAAAGAATTATTTTGGTACTCTTCTTATCTGGATCCGTGGAACCCGGAAAAATCATCACGAAAAGCAAAGGAGTTCGGGCTGTAAAAGCCTCAAAAAAGCCCTTATCCACTATTGGAACAAGAGCTTTTTTTGTATCCACCCGTAAAGGCAGAAACAGGATTTACAGCTTAGCCCTTCAAAATCAATGGCTAAGTGGCAGGAATATTTTGATGATGGTCCCTGAACCTGGGTTCGAATTAATCGTAATAGACCCCTGAAAAAGTTTGGCAATACGGTGGGCAATAGTTAAACCTAAACCCAAACCTTCCTGATTATTAAACTCTTTATTAAACTGCCTGAAGGCTCCAATGGCCCCCAACTGTTCCGATGTCATGCCAATTCCTTCGTCTATTACAGTTATCACTGCCTTATCGGCATCCATACCGGTAATAACTTTCACTTTTGTACGCTTTGGCGAGTAAAGCAAAGCGTTTTCTGCGATTTCTTTAACAAAGTCAATAAAATATTCAGAGGGCAACTGAATGGCAGGATTCTCCAAAAGGAACACTATATCATCAATACGCCCCAAATCATTAGCCAGCTCACGGCAAACATCCTCAATCAAAGCCTTGGTATTTACCGTAGATTCTTTTCGAAGATTTTCAAGTTCCTCAGTATTGTGTGCCAAAGCCTCCATTTTATAATAAAGCATTGTTTTGCGCACTACTTTGCTGAGCTTCATTCCGGCCGTATAGACCAGCGACATAAACTCCGCAATTTCAGATTTCTCCATATTATTATGTTCCATCATAATCATTTTGGAAAAACCAATAATTGCTTTCATGGGCTCATTGATCACATTCGTAATCGGCACACCCATATTTTGAGTGAGCTCATTGAGCTTTTGCTCGCTTTTTTGCTTGAATTCCTCATGTTTCTTAAGCCTTGTTTCAACAGATTCGAGTAATTCATCAATAGTAAAAGGCTTGCTGATATAATCATCGGCACCCAGCTGCATCCCTTTCCTGAGGTCTTCCCGGGTATTTTTTGCTGTCAGGAAAATAAAAGGTGTGGTAGAGGTGGCTACACGTTCACGGATACTCTTAAGCACCTCATAACCATCCATCGCAGGCATCATCACATCGCAAAGGATAAGATCAGGCTGTGTTTTTCCTGCTTCATCCAGCCCTAATTTACCATTCTCGGCAACGAAAACTTCATAATCTTCCGACTCCAGTATCTCAGCGATGTTTTCCCGTACATCGTTATTATCTTCAATTATCAGGATTTTATAACCTTTGCTCATAAGTTTGATTTTAATTTACCCATTCAAAAATACAAAAAAAAGACTATGATTCAAGTACACGCAACAATTCAGCGTGATTAAACGGTTTTGCAATATAGTCATTCATACCTGCATCAAAACACCGTTTGCGGTCTGTTTCTGTAGTGTTTGCTGTTAGCGCAACTATTTTGATGCGCTCATTGGCTGGCACACCCCTTTGCTTTTCCAGTTCCCTGATTTCTTTTGTTGCTGCAAAACCATCCATAACAGGCATTTGCAAATCCATAAGAATTAAATCGTACTGATTGCTCCGATACATCTCAATAGCAATCAAACCATTTTCGGCAGAATCAACGCTATGCCCGATCCGCTCCAGGCTTACCCGTGCTACTTTTTCATTGATGATATTGTCTTCGACCAGCAAAACTTTCTTTTTGGATGATAAATCCGGAGGTGCAAGGCTTTCTTTTTCCTCTTCGTTCAAACAATCAGGGCATATCTTCACCAAAATATCGAACATCTCAAACATCTTCACCGGCATGTTTAAAACGCCTTCAAAACCGGCTGATATCAACTCTTTAGAAGTATAAAGGCTGCCCACCGATGAAATCAAAACGATGCTGGTGTCTTTTGCCTTGGGGGCGCTCTTAATTTGACGGACCATAGTGGCTAGGTTATCACCTGCATCGTGGTTAAGGAAAATAATCCGGTAAGGTTCTTCTTGCTTTATTTTCTCTACTGCTTGTTCAACTTTTTGACATAGTCCATATTGACTTCCAAGATGTTCCAGGTAACGGGCAAAAATATTAAGGCTGGTTTGATTGGGGTCAATCACAAGCACATTGAGTTTTTGGAGGAGTTTTTCTCGAACAGTTTTTGCTTTGGGCATTATATTATCGGCTCGTCCGAATACGGCAGTAAAATAGAAGTCGGAACCAACCCCTACGGTACTTTCAGCTCCAATTTCGCCCGACATTTTTTCAACAATTCCGCGTGAAATAAACAAGCCCAGATTCACTTCAAACATTGGATCGTCCATTTCCGGCCCTGTTTTATCATGTAGCATAAATGCGTTATCAAGCTCTGGCTTAGAAAAGCCCCGGCCGGTATCGCGCACACTGAAATTTAACTCAAATGCATTATCATATTTCTCTTTCAGTTCAACCGAAACAAATATCTCTCCTGTTTCGGTGTGAATAAGCGCGTTTTTCAATAAATGAATCAGCACCTGCTTGAGCCGCATTGGATCTCCATTCAGGTAATCCGGGATACGCGGATCAACAAATGTTGAAAGTTTAAGGCGTTTTTCATTAGTCTTCTCGACCATTAAATCCGAAACATCACCAACGACCTGATGCACATTAAAAGGGACATCCTCAAGGCTAATACGTTCAGGGTCAATATTGGTATAATCAAGGATGTTGTTTAGAATAGCCAGCAGATTACTTGATGCCGCAGCAATCAGGTTCATATATTCTTCCTGCTTTTCCGAAAGGCTTGTTTGCCTGAGCACCTCAACCATTCCAACAATTCCATTGAGCGGTGTACGTATATCGTGGCTAAGCCTCGAAAGCAGTTCGCTCTTAGGGTTTAAACCCTTGGCTACATGCTCTCTTTTTTTCCTGATAACATTTCTGTCTCTACGGTATCCACGTATCAGGTCAATGATAAGCAAGAGCAACAAAAGCACAATGGCTCCCGTTAAAATGAGTTGTATGTTTTTTCGCTTAATCTGCTCACTATACAAATCGGACTGAAGTTCCCACACATGTTTCTCATTAGCACTCTTTATCGCATCCAGCTTATTTTTATAGTAAGAAACATTTAGGGAGTCGCGATAATGGATATACTTTTTGTAATATTCAAATTCGAGTGCTGTATTTCCCAATTTACCATGCATACCGGAAATATCATGATAAATAGACGGATAATTTTCAACAGGGCTTTTTTTCAATTCCTTGTTCAGCTCATCAATCCTTTTCAGGTATGTGTTGCGTGTAGGGGTATTTTGACCATTAGCACCAGCCAAACCCAAAAGGCAAAAGAGCACTGTAAATAGCAGGATACGTTTCATGTACACCTTATAATTTGTTCAGTCCGTACAAATATAAGTAATATCGAGACCAAATTCCAGAAGTATATTGTTAGTTATGAAATCTTTATCAACAAAAACACATAAATAAAAAACGCGATGAGATTCATCGCGTTTTTTATCGTTTGCAGAAAATCCTATCATAAATTTGGACTCATTACATCTTTTTAATTGAGCCTGCCCCGGATGTACTGATATCCGTTTCCGGATTGCCTTTATAGCGAATGCTCCCGGCACCCGAAACATCGGCTTTAAGCTTCTTATTTGCGAAAACTTTAACATTCGCGGCGCCTGAGGCATCTACAGCAACAACATCGGCTTCAAGCTGACTGGCATCAATTTCTGAGGCACCCGAAAGATCCATGCTGAGCTCATTGCAGTAACCATCGATATCGGCATCGCTTGCACCTGAGAAATCCATTGTTATTTTGGTATATTTCAAACTGATTTCAAGATCTGAGGCCCCGGAGCAATCAAAACTCAAATGCTCACCTTCAAATCGCCCTTCAGTTTTTAGCTCAACGGCTCCACTCAGTTCAACTGATTTTAAATCAGGCATATGGATAAAAACATGCAGCTTTTGAGCTTTGCGGATATTCTTTTTATTGTAGATATGAAGGGTTGTACCGCGCACTTCACTGACAATAATCGGCAATAGGTTTTCGTCGGCCTCAATAACAACTTTAAACACATCGGACTGCGTCAGAAAAACTTCAGCAGCCCCACCGATATCAATTTTATCAAAACCGCTATGCGAACGTTCTTCTGTTTTTACATCTCCATTTCCTTTTACGCCATCAAGCATATTGCAGGCTACCAGCATATTGCCCATTAAAAGCAGCAGGCTCAAAAATACAATACGATTTACTTTGGTTTTCATGTCTATTCTTTTTTTATTTGGTAATTAGAGTTTCCTGCATTCACCCGAACCCAGCACATCAATATCTGTTGATTTTGGACTGCCTTTGTAGGCAAGGTCTCCGCTTCCACGAAGGCGCACGCTAAGTTTGTCCGTAGCATAAACTTTGCTGTCGCCCGAGCCGTTTAATTGGATATCGGCCGTAAGGGCTTTCAATCCAAAAGCGTCAACATCGCCCGAAGAGCTGCCCTGAATTTGCAGATAAGCAGTTGTCCCCTCCAGCTCAACATCTCCTGAGCCATGCATAATTACGATGCATTCTGATAAATTGAGGCCTTCCGCTTCTACATCGCCCGAGCCCATAATCCCAATATTAAGGTTTTTGCTCACGCCTTTCAAATCCACATCGCCACTCCCTCTTATTTCACAGGCAACTGCTTTCATTTTAAGGTCCAGGGCCACATCTCCGCTTCCTGTAATGTTCACATCCAGCTCATCGCCCGAGATGCTTGTTTTGGAAAAAACATCGCCCGATCCACTCACCCTGAGCTGATCTAATTGTTTCAAGGTAACATAAGCATTGAGCACCTTAATATTGCGGTAATTTCCTCTTTTAAGGTCAATACGGAGTACACCGTTTTCTATCTCAACAATTATTTTATCAATGATATCCTCATCAGCTTCGAGTTTTACTTTCTCTTCATTTCCCTGAAAAAGGTAAATATCAATGGAAGAGCCCGATTTAATGGCATGGAATGAGGAAACTTCAACAGTTTTGGTAACCGCAGCCCGCACTTGCGCTGTCATAAAAAAGATCACCAAAAGGCCGATAAATGAGTAAATAGTGTGTTTTTTCATGTTCATTTTATTTTGTTCAATTAAGGTTTGTTATATGACGTTGCCAGTTCTCAAAAGTTACATTCGGATCGAAACTTCTCCAAATTGAGATTCAATCTTAAGTTGTGATTTTGAATCTTTATCGGCTCCTGCCCTTCCTTTCACGCTCTCTGAAAAACGCTCTTTTACAAGCTCATCAATTCGGAAGAACCCGCTTGGGTAATTGAATGAGCAATGCGTACCTTCATAATTGAATCCAAACGAAACTTTATTATCAAAATTCAGTTCGATGCTTCCGTATTGGTTTTCGATTTCAATGCGCTCAAATTCAGCAGCAATATTATTGATTTCAAATTCGCCATAGGTATGGTCAACGATTGCTTTCTTTCCTAATGAATTTACTTGCATCTCGCTCATACTTGCTTCAAGGAACAATTCATCAACCGTTCCGATAAGCATTTCTCCTCCTTTTACTTCTGCATTAATCAGTGGGCAATTTTCCACTTTGCATTCGGAATATTTCGTCTCAATATCCAGTACTTTTGCCTTGGCGATATTAAGCGATGAATAATCGATTTCAATGCCCGGCTTATTCATCTCGCGGATACTGGCTGCATCAACATAAGCCAATTCCAGGCTGACAGATTCTCCTGTGAGCTTATTGGCCCGGAAATCCCCATATTTAATTTCCGCACTGAAATTCCCTGTAACTTCATCAACCTGTAGGCTCCCGTATTTATGATCGGCAACAACCGATACTGTTTTAGGGACAACAATGCGCACATCAATATTAATCTTGTAGCGGCCATGGGTGTTTTCAAACAAATCTTTAAAATCCATTTCCACAGAAACATAGTCTTTACGTGCATCTATATCCACATAGATTTGTTCCAGCATGCGTTCCGCCTTTTTTTCATTAGGGGCTTCTACGGATGATGTCACCTCAATAAAAACTTCATTCTTTTCCCAGTTGCTGATATTAACATCTCCAAAACGGCTATCGATTTCAAGGGTAGCATCAGGATTTATTGCGTGGCTTTTAGTAAATTTTTTGCTTTTTTCAATGCCTTCACCATAGGTGCTCAAAGCAAGCAGACACAGAATCGAAAGCATTAGTCTTTGTGTTAAACTATTAGTATTCATGGTATTATAATTATGTGTTTCCGTTAATTTGTACTTTTTCGCATATGACCGTTCACTTGGTCGATCATATTGGTCATGAGGTTATAATTTTTCATTAGTGCATTAAAGAGCCTTTGATCCATAGAAGATTTTTTATAATCCTCTTCCAAAAGGCTGATCTGGTTTTTCATTGCAGCAATTTCAGCGATAGCTTCATTTTTCATTTTTGCACTCAGTGTATCGTTTGCCTGGAAATCCTGGATTGACTGTTCTTTTGCCCTGATGATTCCTTCGTAATAATTTTTTGCCTGGAGGTATTCTGCAGGATATTCGGCAGCTCCGTTAACCTGATGATTTTCAAAGAAAACAACAGAAGGAACAAGCAAAATAAAAACAACTGCGGCCACTTTCAACAGCCTGTTCCAAGTAAACAACCTGCGCCTTTTCTTTTCTTCTGCCTGATATTTTTGCAAACGTTTTTTAAAACGCTGCTCATGCCCTTCATCAGGTTCGTAATCATCGAAGCAGGCACGGTTTTCCTTGATTTTAGTTTCAATATTGTACATATCCTACTCCTTTTCTTTAATTTGGTACAAACATTTTCATTACCGATTGCTCCGACAAAATGCGCAGCAAACACGCTTTCGCCCTACTATAGCGGGTTCGCGCAGCATTGTGTTTGATATCAAGAATTTGTGCAATTTCTTCATGGTCATATCCTTCAAATAAATAGAGGCTTAGAACCGTTCGATATCGAACCGGCAGCTTCGGTACAGCAGTTTTAATTTCATTTATCTGGTAATTCACATATTCTGAATAAGTTGCATCAGCACTTGCATCCTGTTCCTCCGGCAATTCGGTGTCAAAATCGATAAAGGATGTTTTTTGCCGCAATAAATCAAGGCTTTTATTCACAGCAATCCGCTTGAGCCATGCGCCAAAGCTTTGCCCGCCCCTGAATTGCTCCAGTTTGTCAAATGCAGTAATAAAAGTTTCCTGCATAATGTCCTCGGCTTCTTCCTTATTCGATAAAATCCTGTAAGAAGTACTAAAAACAGCTTTGTAGTATAAGCGGTACAATTCCATTGGTGCTTTTGGGTCACCTTTCAGGCAGTCATCTACCAATTTTTGCTGTATGTCAATTTGCTTCTTGCCCAAGGTTTTTTTCTTTAATTTAAAGACAGAAAAAAAAACCGGATGTTACACTTTTTGCTGATTTTCTTTTTTATTTTTTAGCCAGTCTTATTTCTTAACATTGCAGTCCCTTGTAAAATGCATTATAAGAACAGGACACATCAATTATCGATTAAAAATACTAAAATACTACCTTTACCCATTTTTTAACCTGACTAATTCATGAAATTTCGTCATGAGCACATTCGACATGCTCAGTGACCAAGCACGAAAGGCAATAAAAGAAAGGGAGCGCAGATTTTTGGCGCACAGGAATAGCCGCAGCTATTTTGAGCACCAAAAAGATAGCATTCCTTTCTATTGCAGCGGTTTGTGCTCGCAATAGAATATTTTGTGAATTATTCAGGTTATGTGCAAAATTCGTCTGCTTTTTGCATATCGCAGGGATTAGAAATAAACTGAAGATATTGTCTCAATGCATTAAAACACCCGTTTTTATGTTAAAATATCGTAATTACCAATTAAAATTAAGATATTATTATAATTTTGGGAGGTTATTGGCATTGATCTGAATTTCTTCACTCGCAATTTAACAAAAGACTCAATGGGGGCAATTTCAAGAAAAAATATTCCCGGACTGGAAGAAGCATTTAATACATACCTAAAAGCTTTGGCGCAACGCGATTATGCTTCGGTAATACGGTATTTTGCTCTTAAATTTGGAGGTTTTGGCACCGGGACCGATGAGTATGCCCATGATCTTGAAGGAGCCAAAGAAATGTACCGGCGCGAATTTGATCAGGCTCCTGACAAGTTACATTTCGAATTCCAATGGATAAAAGCCAATCAGTTTGCAGCGGATACTGGTGTGGTTTATGCCCTGACCAATATAAACCTCAAGGTTGACGGCCACCCATTTGTTTTTGAGGACATTAGGCTTAGCACTGTTTTTCATCACACAAATGGATTGTGGAAACTGGAACATATGCACCTGAGTGCACCTGCCGGCAGGCAGGAGGAAGGCGAAAGCGTACCGCTCAAAGAACTTGAAGAACGGAATCATCTATTGGAGAAAACGGTTAAAGAGCGCACGAACGACCTACTGGAAAAACAAATGCTGCTGGAAAAAATGATCCAAAACAAAAACCGCATTTTTTCCATTATTGCACATGATTTGCGCAGTCCGTTCAATTCACTCCTTGGATTAACCGAATTGCTCCAATTGAGCACCAATAACCTGAGTCGTATTGAAATCCAAAAAAGACTGCGCTTTATAAATGCCAATGCCCGTAATATTTACCGCGTTGTAGAGAACTTACTGGAATGGTCCATTGCCGATACCGGGAGCTTCAGTTATCGTCCGCAAAGCTTCTCCCTTAAAAAATTATTTGATGATAACCTGGAAATTTTCCAAAATGAAGCCGTCGCCAAAAATATCAATTTAGAATCCGAGCATAATAATCTGGTAGTATTTGGGGATTATACCATACTTGGAATTATACTGCGCAATCTTGTACAAAACGCTATAAAATTCAGCCACAGAGGTGGAATCATAAATATTTCTGCTCAAAAAAACAAACATCAGATTATAATATCTGTTCAAGATCAGGGCATTGGTATGGACAAAAGCCTGATTGAAAAAATATTCAACGAAGAACACACACTATCAAATCTAGGAACAGAGCATGAAAAAGGAACGGGTCTTGGCCTTAACAGCTGCCTGAAACTTTTAAAAGTTCACAAAGGGCAACTAAAGCTTAAAAGCGAACCAAATAAGGGAACCCTGGCTGAAATCATTATCGACCAACCAGGGCTCACATAGTCAATTCATTTATTAATTGTTCGAGGCTTCTTTTCTGAGGTAGCGCATTCGGGCCACCATAAGGTTCATTTCCTTTTTGGCAGCATTGATTTTCTTCTCAAATTCTGCTTTCAGGATATTTGCATTCTTTGAATTAGCCAGGAAACCTATGTTGTTTTCCCACAGATTGATGTCTTCCTGCATTTTAGAAATTTTATTGTTAAGGAAAGTAATTTCTTTTTGCAGGATCCGGCCCGAACCCGGTTTTTCTTTGATCTTATCAATCTTTTCTTTGAAATCCATTGAATTCATTTCAATCGAAGAGATATTGAGCTTGTTCATTTGCTCATCAATGGCCTTTCTGTATTCAGTGCTAATCGATTCCTTCTCGTTAAATGGCACATACCCAATACCCATCCATTTGCGCTGGAAGTCTTTTAAAACCTTCAGGTTCGCAGTTTTGTCATCGCTGTATTCAAAAGCTTTGATTTCTTCGATCAGAGCTTTTTTTGCAGCAAGATTTTCTTTTTCATTATCCCGTTGCGATTTAAAATGCTGATCTTTAGCGCTGAAAAACTCATCGCAGGCAGCACGGAACCGTTTCCAAATTTTATCGGAATGTTTGCGTGGTACCGGTCCGATTTGTTTCCATTCTTCCTGAAGTTTTATCAATGCACTGGTTGTTGCCTTCCAGTCAATGCTCTCTTTTAAAGCTTCGGCTTGGTTCACCAAATCGAGTTTCAGGTTGTAGTTATCCACCTGTTGCTCTTTGATTTTGCTAAAGAAATCCTTTTTACCGGAAAAGAAAGTATCCAGATAGGTCTTAAAACGCTCCCAAACTTCATCATTTACTTTGCGTGGGGCCGGGCCAATGGTTTTCCATATTTTGAGAAGCTCATTCACCTGATCAGTAGCCTGTTGCCATTGCTTGATAGTTTCAAGTTTCTGTGATATAGCTTCTTCGGCCTTTTCACACAGCGCCTGTTTCGCTTCAAAATTGCTTTGCAGCTCATTATGGAGTTTTTCATAATGTTCGCGTCGGCGTTGGTTTATTTTATCTGTAGCCGCTTTAAAGCGATCCCAGATTTCATCTTTTTTGTCTTGTGGCACAGGACCTAAATCTTTCCACTCCTGATGATACTGCTGAAGTGCTTTGAAAGACTTTGTAATAGAATTTTCGAGCAGCAGTTCTTCTGCTTTTTCACAAAGCTCCACTTTGTTTTCAAGGTTCTTTTTCAGATCAAGATCTTTGAGCTCTTTGCTGATCTTTACTTTATCAAAAAACTTCTCCACAAGAAAATGATAATTTGCCCATAGGTTCGAAACTTCAGCTTTTGGCACCATACCAATTGCTTTCCATTGATCCTGAAGTTCTTTAAAATTATCATAGGTAACCTTCAGGGTTTCGTCGGAAGAGATAAGCTCGCGCAGTTTTTCAAGGATATCCTTCTTTTCGTTCAGGTTGTCCTGCTTAATTTTCTCTTGATCGGCCTGATATGAGAATTTTTTCTCCTTGTAAAGTCCAAAAGTAGCACGGAATTTTTCTTCCAGAGGATCATCTTCCTTTTGGTAAGATTCTTTTTCTCCGCCCTCTTCCAGGTATTTCATATAATGCTCCTGGTGCTCTTTCTTGGTTTTCCCAAGGAAAGCTACTTTTATGAGTGCCACTTTGGTTTTAATTTTCAGGATGTCGCCTTCTTCTATGAGCTCCTGAAGCCTTTCAACAAGTTCCTCACGCGTTTTTGATTCAAAATCTTCATCGTCTTCCTCCTCAGCACTTTCATCATCGTCAGAATCATCATCGTCAGAAACTTCAACATGTTCGTTTTCAGTTACAGTATCAGCTTTTGCTGATTCTTCTACAGATCCCTTAGGTTCTTCAAGAGGGGTCTCAATTGTTTCTGTTTCTTCTGCGGATTCCTTTTCGGATGTTACATCTGCCTGGGCTTCAACATTCTCTTGGGTTTCTTCTGAAACCGGGTTCTTCGCCTGATTCTGCATAGCTTCTTCAGGTTCCTGATTGGTAAGCTCTTTATTTTCCATTGAAATAAAAAGAAAGGTTAATACTAAAAATTATTTTGTGCTTCGATCTGTTCGGTTATGACACATTTTACTGATTTCTAAGCCACTATTAACTTAGGGACTGCAAAAATAAAAATTATCCCCTATTTACATAAGATTTTCAATAAAATTACGCAACCAACTGACTGAAAATTAAAAAAGACACCGGCTTCACGCAATAGGAATACCGGTATCAGGTTTACATTATGATAATTTCCTGCCCGGATAAACTTTTAAGGCTTCAGCGAGGCAATCCATTGATTTTTTCAGGTCTTCGGTATTCAACACATAGCTGATACGAACCTCATTTTTACCGGCACCCTCAGTAGCATAAAATCCTGTGGCAGGAGCCATCATTACGGTTTGGTTTTCGTAATTGAAATCTTCAAGCAGCCATTGGCAAAATCTATCTGCATCATCTATCGGGAGCGATGCCACAACATAAAATGCGCCTTTGGGGTTAGGGCAGAAAGCACCTTCTATTTTATTGATTTCTTCAACAACTACATTCCTGCGCTTCAGATATTCATCCATAACCCCTTTGAAATATTCATCAGGAGTATTGAGTGCCGCTTCGGCGGCAACTTGGCCAAAAGAAGGCGGGCTGAGACGTGCCTGAGCAAATTTCATGGCTGTTGCCATAACTTCTTTATTACGGCAAATCATGGCACCAATACGGAAACCACAGGCGCTGTAACGTTTCGAAACCGAATCGATCAAAATTACATTGTCTTCAATTCCTTCAAGGTTCATTACGCTATGATGCTCATGGCCATCATAACAAAATTCACGATAAACCTCATCGGCATAAAGGTAGAGGTCGTATTTCTGAACCAGTTGGCGAAGCACTTCGATTTCTTCTTTCGAATACAGGTATCCTGTAGGATTATTTGGGTTGCAAACCATTATCCCTTTGGTTTTTGGATTGATCACCTTTTCAAATTCCGAAATCGGCGGCAAAGCAAAACCATCTTTGATACTGGAAGGAATTGGCCGAACCACCACTCCGGCATTGATAGCAAAACCATTGTAGTTGGCATAGAAGGGTTCCGGAATAATGATCTCGTCGCCCGGGTCCATTGTAGATTGGAATGCAAATAAAATTGCTTCGGACGCTCCGGCTGCAATAATGATCTGATCGGGGGTAATATCAATACCGACGCTTTTGTAGTAATCAACCAGTTTTTCACGGTAAGATAAGTTTCCCGCCGAATGGCTGTATGCTACAACCTGATCTTTATAATTGTGTATGGCTTCAAGGGCAACCTTTGGTGTAGGAATATCCGGTTGACCAATGTTCAGGTGATACACATGAACGCCACGTTTTTTAGCTGCTTCGGCATAAGGAACCAGCTTACGGATTGGTGATGAGGGCATCATTGCGCCCTTTTGCGAAATTTTTGGCATATAATAGCATATTTTGAGACAACAAAAAAGGTCTGAAATTTATGTTCAAAATAAAAATCCCGGCCTAAAAGCCGGGACAAATTTTGCAATAATTTAATTATAAACCTAATTTTTTTAAGGCATCTTAATCTACACTTCCTGCAGCCTGATTTTTCTGAGGCATAGCATCCTGTGGCGGATTGATCACTTTTCCTTTAATGCGCAGGACCACGGGTGAATTTTTGGCATTTGAATAAACTGTGATGCTTTTGTTGATGACCCCCAAACGGTTGGTGGCATACTTCACATAAATAGTATCGTTTTGCCCGGGCAGAATAGGGTTGCGCGGCCATTTTGGCACAGTACAGCCACAGGAGCTGCGTACATTAGAAAGGATCAAAGGTTCCTTCCCTGTGTTCTCAAAGGCAAAATAACTTTGACCATCGCCATTTTTGTAAATCGTACCATAATCCCATACAGGTGTTCCGTTGGTAATCAGCTGCTCATCAAACTGGATCTCTGGAGCAGTCTTGCTTTCTGCTGCCTCTTGTGCATAAACACCAAACCCCATCATCGCAATCGCAAGAATTAAAACAATTCGCTTCATATGTTTGTAATTTTTAATGTTCGTCCAAAACAACAATTGCATCAAAAGCATAACACAACTAATGTTCCGGAGATTTAACTAAACTTTAGGTGCATTTATATTAATATGTGGCAAATGTAACAAATCTGTTTGAATAAAATCAAATTGCCTCTGGAACAAATTACCAAACAGCTTAACTACAAAAACCATGCAAAACATTTTCGGCAGTACAATTTAATTTTTCTTAAATTAGCAGAAAACTAAACTAAAAGCGAATGAACTTAAGCAAGCTTAGCATTCTCTGCATGATCGTTATCATGATAGCATCCTGCAATAATCCTCAAAAAACTACTGTGACGCAGCCCCAAAAAACAGCACAGCTGAGCCGTCCCGACTTTGTTATTTACCGGACAAAAGGAAATTATAATGAGTTGGTTCCCGTGCAGCTGAACGCAGAAAAAAACAAGATCGTCTCCTATCCGGCGGTTCGTGATATTCAAAATGCCAAAATGCCTGAAAAACTGGCCGACGGCTTCCTGCTCGACCACAGGGGCATCCATAAAAATACAGCTTTTTTAGATTATACATATCAGGAATACAGCCGTTTAGGCAAAACACCTCCTACCGACAGCCTTTTTGCGCATATCAAAGACGCAGATCCTTTTGAAGTCATGTTTATCTGTCCTCAGGACAAAGTGCCAAATGATGACCTGCTTAATTTTTTCAATGATGCCATCATCAAAAAGCAAACGAAAGAGCTGTTTATTCAAGTGATTCCCTAAACCTTAAAACACGGATATGCCCGGAGCACCCAAAAAATTCAACACCTTTGCAGGGGTTTTTACACCCTCCGTCCTGACTATTCTTGGCGTAATCATGTATATGCGCCTGGGTTGGGTTGTCGCCCAATCGGGATTAATTGCCGCTATAGCCATTATTGTAATTGCACACATTATTTCTGTCTCTACCGGACTCAGTATTTCCAGCATTGCCACCGATAAAAAAATTAAAACCGGAGGCATTTATTATATGCTGTCGCGAAGCCTGGGCCTTCCGATTGGAGGCGCCATCGGGATAACCCTTTTTGTAGGCACGGCATTGAGCATATCGCTTTACATCATTGGTTTTTGCGAGAGTTTTCTGGGCATTGAGGCAATAAGTGATTTTCTGGGGATGGGAATCAGTGTCGATAACTTCCGGATATTGGGGACAATAGTTATCATCATTTTGGTCATTCTGGCGTTTATCAGCACTTCCCTGGCTTTAAAAACACAGTTTTTTATCCTGATTGCCATTGCTTTGTCAATCGTATCGGTGGTTGTGGGTATGTTTACCGGCCTAGGCGGGATGCCCGAAACAGCATCAATTGCCCCATTTCGCGAGCACGTTCCTTTTGAGGTGGTTTTTGCCATATTTTTCCCGGCCGTTACCGGTTTTACAGCCGGCGTGGCCATGTCGGGCGATCTTAAAAACCCTAAAAAATCCATCCCAACAGGCACGATGCTCAGTATCGGTGTTGGCCTTCTGGTTTATGTCGGACTGGCATTTGGGCTGGCTTATTTTGTAGATCGTGAGCTGATGCTGGAAGACAATAACTTTATGATGAAAATTGCATGGTTCAGTCCGTTTTTAGTTGCAGGTATTTGGGGCGCCACTTTATCATCGGCATTAGGCGGCATACTTGGCGCCCCAAGGATTTTGCAGGCAATCAGCCAGGATAAAATCACGCCCGGTATTTTTGGCAAAGGCTATGGAGCCAATAACGAACCACGCAACGCTTTGATTTTTACTTTTGTTTTGGCAGAAGCCGGCATCCTTATCGGCGAACTTGATGTCATTGCGCGCATTGTGTCTATGTTTTATATCGCAGCCTACGGTTTTATCAACCTGGCCTACACACTTGAAAGCTGGGCTAGTAGCGATTTTCGCCCTACATTCAAAATACCGGTTTGGATCGGGATCCTTGGATTTGTTGCCAGCATCATCGTAATGTTCAAAATTGATACGCTGGCCATGTTTATGGCTTTCATTTTCCTGGCGGGGATTTTCTTTATCCTGAAACGCAAGGAAATGAGCTTGGAATTTGGTGATGTATGGCAAAGTGTGCGTGCATCTATTTTACGGACTGTGCTGCATAAAATGGACCGCAGCGGCCTAGAAGAACGCAACTGGAAACCCAATATCATGCTTTTTTCGGGAGGTTCAAAATCGCGGAAGCACTTAGTCAGTTTTGGGAAACAGCTTAGTGGCCGCCAGGGTTTTATATCAAATTTTGATTTAATCGAAAGAAAAGACGAAGGCGTTTTTCCAAAGCACGAACAAGCGCAAAAACCTGAAAAAGAAGAAGATACTGAAGGTGTTTTTACCCGGAAACATACATGTACCAATATTTATGATGGAATTGAAACCATTGCATCGACCTATGGTTTTGCCGGAGTAGAACCCAATACGGTTTTACTGGGCTGGGGAAGGCAATCGACTGATCCTTTGCGCTTTATTAAAATGCTGCGCAAACTCGACGATCTCGACCTGAACATCCTGATGGTGGATTACGACAAAAAGCGGGAGTTCGGGCAATATCAAAATATTGATATCTGGTGGCGCGGCACAGGCCATAATGGCAACCTGGCCCTAACCTTGGCCAAATTCTTACTGTCATCACCCTTGTGGCGCAACGCAAAATTACGGCTGCTTCTGGTAAATCCGGTGAACGAAGAACGAGACCATATCATCAGCAAGGCACGTGAAGTACTCAACAATATGCGCATGCATGCCGAAATAAAAGTACTGAACAATCAAATTGAACAAAAACCTTTCTACGAAATCATTGAAGCCGAATCCACTTCCAGCGACTTGATATTCATGGGATTGCCCGACATCATGGAAGGCAGTGAAAAAGACTTCATCAGGGAAACAAACCAGCTGTGCCAGAAAATCGGCACCGTTGTTTTGGTAAAAGCATCATCAAGGCATAAAAACCTACAAATCGGGCTGATCGAAACCCCAACGGTCAAAACCAATAAAATGCAGGCCGTTGCTTCATTGCAGGTGCAAATACCCGACCTAAAAAAATCACGATTTGAACGGGTCACTATTGCTGAAGAACTCGCACTGGCCGATTTGCATGAAAAACAGGAAAAAGCATTCCAGCTTTTCTTTAGCCCCTACCTGCTTCTTTTCCAGCAGATGAACCTGGAAATCCAACGCTTATCGGGCAAAAGCCTATCCTATCTGAACATTAAAACACAACAAGGCGAAAGCGAGATAAACCGCTCATTTTTGAGACGCTTCCATGCAAACCTGCTCAAAAAAATCAGTCAGATTATCAGCAAGCACAGCCAGGAAGAACTCGTACAATTCCAAAAATATTTTGAAGAGGCCGCAGCATTGCTCAGCAGCAGTTGCACACACCTGCCCGATTACTTTCCCGAAAAAATAAAATTCAAATACGATTTAGCTGAGCTGGAAATAAAAAACAACGACAGCCGCTTCTTAACTTTTGAGAAAAAAATACGCAAAGCCCTTATCAACAAAGGATTATGGGTCAATGGAAATGTTTTATCTGCCGAATTGTCCCAACAGCAACTACCCGATTCCTATGCCGATTTCCTGATGCGCACATACAAGCGCTTTGGTTTTATTAATGTGCAGGTCATTTTGGAATCGCGAAAAGCCATTCAGGAAATTTCCGCATTATTTACCAAAGCTTATCTCACCGATAACGATCAAAAAACAGATTTAGCATCACTGGAATCCAAAATCAGCCAAATCATAAACGAGCAAATAAACCTTATTCAAAAATCCGAATCAGATTTCCACAACTACATCAAAGCAGGCAATATCCGGATTTTCAACAAGCTAAACACAAAGTTAGAAGGCTATCGTCCCAACCGCAAAATTATTGAAGCCGAAGAACCAAGGCAAACCCTTGCCAAATTGCAGGCACTTTCCGAAATCCCAGGATTATGGTCAAAAAACCAAAGTATCCTGCTTAATGCCAGCATCCTGGAAATTCAAATCACCAATGTAAAAGTGCATCTGCTCGACCTATTTGGCAACCTAAGCACAAAAATCAGTGCACTTTTTGAACATGCGTGCTTAAGCACTTTAGAAAGCCTTAAAAATGAGCTAAAAAGACTCGACAATACAGATGAGAAGGGCTTGAATGATTTTGCCTTTGAGCTGCCGGTAATTTCGCCGGAGAGCACCAGGATGCAGGTCAATGAGCTTTTGGAAAATGTTACGGGCAAAATCCAATTTCTTTTAAAAGATTTTCCGGAGCAGTCCGAATTATTTGAAAACGAATCATTTGACGCATTCGATAAGAATCAGTTCAATGACATACAAACGGTTAAAGTGCGCGTTTTCAAACTCATTGAATACATTATTCAACGTGAGCTTGTAGAGCCTGTTCAGCGCATCATCCAGGAGCTGCCCGAAAAAACAACACGCTTCCGAAAAGAAGCTCGCGATATTGTAAACCTGATCAACTTTTCCGGTGATGACCAAAATCCCGAAAATGCCAGCATCAACAAACATGTACTGCTTAAAGATCAAAACAACAGGCTTTCCGAACTGCTTTCTGAAGCAAGGGAATTCCATAACACGCTGCGTCTGATCATTCAGGAGCGCCTGAATACAATCGACAACCGCTTAAACAACAACTCTTTAGCCGATAAGTCCGAGGCCGGATTGCAGGAATACATACGTAAGCAGGAGTCGAAGCGCAAAATAGAGAATATTGATCTCTGGAACAAAAAAATACGTTCCGGAATAGGTCATCAAATGAACCAACTTTGGTACCGTCAAAGCAAGGGGCAGTTACTGAGCCTAAGGCTGAAAGAGCAATCGGGACAAAAGGGACGCGGCATAGAAACCGCTTTGGCATTGCATGAAAAAGCAGCCCCAAAAACCGAAATCAGCAAAAACCTGCCCTACTACTACCAGCAACTGTTTTTAAACCAAAACCTCTATCTCGAAGAATATTTTGTAGGGCGCAGGCGCGAAATGGCAAAAGCCCATCAAATCCTGAAGCATTATAAAAACGGCTTCAAAGGCGGACTGTTTATTAGTGGTAAGGCAAACTCGGGCAAGAGCTTTTTTGCTACACATTTCTGCCAGCAAAATTTCAACAGCGAACATATTTTCTTTATTAAACCACCTGTAGGCGGTTCGGTCAGTCTTTATGATTTCCGTAAGCAAATTGAAGAATCCTTTGGCATAAAAGGAAGTCCCCGCTCCATTTTCCAACAAATACCGGCCAATAGCGTTGTGGTTTTTGATGATATTGAGCTCTGGTGGGAAAAAACCAATGCCTTTGACGAAATAATTCAACTGATCCTCAAATTAATTGATGAATTCTCTTTCCGAACCTTTTTTGTTGCCGTGTGCAATAATACAGCCGGCCAGCATCTAAGCAAATACATGAATATCAACGATTACTTCCTGGGCAGCATCAATATGGAGCCTATGAATGCCGAAGAGCTGCACGAAGCAATCATTCGCCGCCACAAATCGGGACACCTGAAATTTGTAATTGCAGGAAAGCAGGAAGAATTTTTCAGGGCATGGGATTATGCACGCTTCTTTTCGCGTTTGTTTGCTATCTCCGGAGGCAATATTGGAAACAGCTTAACGCAATGGGTCAGCAGCATTCAAAAATATGAAAACAACCGCATTTTCCTGAATCCGCCCGCATCCTTGCCCGAATTGCAATTATCTGATTTTGAATATTCTTTATATCCGCTTCTGATTCAGTTTCTTTTGCACAAGCAAGCCGATGCCGGGAAAATCGCCCGCCTGATGCTTGCAAAACCAGGACAAAAGGAAGGCATACTTCAAAAAATCAGGGCACTCAAGAGGGCAGGAATTTTAAAAGCTGTGGGGAAAAATGAAAATGACGATGTGGTTTATGCTATCGATGCGTATATTTTCCCTTTAATTGAGCATATGCTCAGTGAAAAAGAAATCATTTAAAATTCAAATGTAAAGCCCTAACATTAAGGACAAACACAATAAATCTATGGATATCAAAACAATAGAATTTTCAAGTTTTGCGATTTATTATTTCCTGCTTTTGGCGGTAATCCTGTTTTTTGTTTTCCGGTTGCTCCATAAAACCAGCAGGGTCTTGCCCTTTCGCCCGGGAATAAACCGCAAAATATCCGGTGCTATGCCCATGCTTGAGCTGGCCTGCTGGATTGTTTATTTTGTGTGGGGCATACAGTTTTTTTCCCACAACAACCATCTTTATTCGGGCGGCTTGTTTGTAATCCTGATCCTTTTGGCCTTATGGTTTATCTGGCAGGTTTTCAAGGATTTTATTGCCGGTGCTATTTTTCGTATCAGCAAGGATTTCAATAAAAATGAAATCATCCGTATTGGTGAATACAAAGGGAAAATTGAAAAATTTGGCCTGCATGAGCTGATTCTGGAAACCGAAGCCGGCGAACACATTTACCTGCCCTATTCGAGCCTGAGCAATAAAGCCATTATCAAATCCAATCCGGCAGAGATGATTCGTGCCTATACTTTCCGCCTGCTTGATGCCCAAAGCAAAAACATTAGCGAAGCGCAGCAATCCATCCTCAAAAACCTCATCAGCCTGCCCTGGACATCTTTAACAAAAACGCCCCAGCTGTCGTTTCGCGAACGGACAGAAAACGGACTTTTGTTTGAAGTGACATTTTATACCTACGAGCCCGACACATATTTTAAAACCATTGACGAATTAAGTACTAAGTATCAAATTATTACAGCACCAAAGGATGATGAACAAAAGCTCGTTCAAAAAGGTTTCTAATAAAATTGATATTTTTGCAGAGCTTTTAATTTAAGAGAGCACACAGATTAAAATTCCAGACAAATTGGAAGTTTCATCAAAATTCATTCAATGAATCTCAACAACTCCATAAATAGCCTCGATGGCAAAGGACTGTATTACAGTTTCCTGGCCGGTGCACAACGCATTTTCGACCATCAGTCGCACCTAAATAAAATCAATGTTTTTCCCGTAGCTGATGCAGATACAGGCACCAACCTTGCCAGCACGATGCGCTCCATTGTTGATACCAATATCCCTACGGATAACCTGAAAGTTACGGCTGCAGCCCTTGCAGACGCCGCTTTGATCGGAGCACGTGGCAACAGTGGGATTATTTTCGCGCAATTCCTTTATGGCTTCAGCAATGAAATCAATAATTCCGAAAGCATCAACACACAAAGCTTCGCTGATATCCTAAAAAAATCAGTAAGTTATGCCTACGAAGCCATCAGCAACCCGCGCGAAGGCACCATGATTACGGTTATCCGCGAATGGGCCGATTCGGTATATGAGCTAAAAGATAAATTAGATGATTTTACCGAGCTGATCAAAAACTCCTACCGATCTGCGCAGCAAAGCCTTAAAGAAACGACAGACAAGCTTGAAGAACTGGCCAAAGCCAATGTAGTGGATGCCGGCGCCAAAGGCTTTGTTTATTTCCTTGAAGGGATGATCGATTTCTTCGGGCATGGCGAAATCAAGAAAATACTTCAATCGCGAAATATATTGAAAGTCAAAAGCTTTGATGAAATTTCGCACGACAATCCCGAATTTCGCTATTGCACAGAAGCGCTGATCAACGGTGTGGAAATTGACAAACTCCAATTGCGCAATAAAATTGAACCGCTGGGCGACAGCCTGGTTATTGCCGGTTCCAAAGAAAAGATCAGGATCCACATACATACCGATGACCCCTCCTACCTTTTTGAGCAGGTACGTAATTTTGGACAAATAGCATACCAAAAGGTAGATGATATGGTTTTCCAGAACCACATTGCCACAAGCCGCCTTGCAAAAACGGCCATTGTCACCGATTCGACCAGCGACCTGCCCCGCGCATTGCTCGATAAGCATCAGATACATGTGGTGCCTTTGAGCCTTCATATGGACGGGCACCTATTCCTGGATGGCGTCACACTTTCACCGGAGCAGTTTTACAGGAACCTGCCCAATGCAAGCATCTATCCTTCCTCTGCCCAGCCTTCATTTAAGGAATTTACTAATAAATACGCCTATCTTTCAACGCATTACGACAACATCATTGCCCTGCACATCAGCGGAGCATTGAGCGGTACTTTCAGCAACAGCACTAAAGCGGCCCGCACCATCCAAACACAAACAAAAACGCCCATTCATGTTGTGGATTCTCTGAGGACTTCTGCTTCACTGGGATTGCAGGTTTTGCGCCTGGCCCGCGAAATTGAAGCCGGGATGAGCTACGAAGATGCCATCATCAATGCCGAAACCTGGAAGAAAAAAGTGGGCATCTGGGTAACCAGCAAAACAATTAAATATCTGGTCAGAAGCGGACGCGTCAGCCCAATGAAAGGTGCTATTGCCAAAGCTTTGGGTGTAAAGCCCATTGTTAGTGTGGATCATGAAGGCAAAGCCTATCAGTTTGGAAAGCCTTTTACCGAGAAAGAAAGCATGAAAAAAGTAATGCGCTCTGCAGAAAAATTTATGAAACAGGGCAAAATATGGGGATATTCTGTTACCAATGCAGAAAACCAAAAAGCCGCAGACTGGTACATTAAAAAGATGCAGGAACATACAGGCAAAGATCCGGAATTTGTAGGGCCGGGCTCACCCGTGCTGGGAACAACTGTAGGCCCTGGCGTTGTAAGCCTGAATATTATGTTGGATTAAAAATCAAAGCACAAAAAAAATCCTGCTACTCAATAAGAAAAGCAGGATTTTTTATGGGACTATATTATTCCCGTTCAGGAATATTTTTCAATACATCTATAGTTAAATCCCAGAACTTCCGGGTTGTTTCGATATTGATCTTTTCATCGGGCGAGTGGGCGTTTTTAATCGTTGGCCCAAAGCTGATCATATCCATATAGGGATATTTCTCCAGGAAAAGGCCGCATTCCAAACCTGCATGGATAGAGCGGACAATTGGCTTTTTGCCGAAAAGTTTTTCGTAAGAAGCTGCTGTAATATTCGCAATTTCTGAATCAGGGTTTGGCGCCCATCCGGGATAACCCTCAGAATGCTCCACTTCAGCTCCTGCCAAATGAAAAACTGCATGTACCATGGCGGCAATATCATTTTTCGCAGAATTCAGGTCACTGCGCTGGCTGGTTGTGACAAAGATTTTATTGCCTTCGATAAATTTCACGGAAGCCAGATTGGTAGAGGTTTCCACCATGCCCGGCATACGCTGGCTCATCGCATGAACACCATGTGGGCAGGCATAGAGTGCGTTCAGGAGTTTGTCCTGTGCATCAGCATCCATTACCCATTCGGGCATCGTTGTTTTTTCCAGTTCCATTTTAAAATTTGGTTCTGTTTTCTCCAGCTCAAAGGCAATATCCTTGGCATAAGCTTCAAAAATGCCTTCAAATTTTTCAGCAGTATTCGAAGGAACGCATACTACGGCAAATGCTTCGCGTGGAATGGCATTGCGCAGGTTTCCGCCATCAAAATCATGAAGGCGCAAACCAAACTCCCCTTGTGTGTCCCAAAGGAAACGGTTCAGGATTTTATTGCTGTTGCCCAGTCCTTTATCAATTTCATCGCCGGAATGGCCGCCACGAAGACCGGTTACGCTTAATTTATAGGCCACATAGCTTTTGGGTACTGCTTCTGCTTCATAGCTCAATGTTGCCAATGTATCAACACCACCGGCGCAGCCAATAAACAATTCACCTTCATCTTCCGAATCGAGGTTGAGGAGGATTTTCCCTTCCATAAAACCCGGTTGCAGGGCAAAAGCGCCACTCAATCCTGTTTCTTCATCAACGGTAAAAAGACATTCAATGGGGCCATGTTCTATATCGCTGGCAGTAAGCAAAGCCATTTGTGCGGCTACACCAATGCCATCGTCGGCGCCCAGTGTAGTGCCTTTGGCTTTTACCCATTCGCCGTCAATCCAGGGGATGATCGGATCCACATCAAAATCATGCTCCACATCGGAGTTTTTCTCGCAAACCATATCAATATGGCTTTGAAGGATGACCGTTTTGCGGTTTTCATAGCCCGGGCTGGCCGCTTTGGAAATCAAAACATTTCCAATTTCATCCCTTTTGGCGTCAAGATTATTCTTTTTAGCAAAATCGAGGAGGAAATCTCTGATTTTGTCTTCTTTTTTTGAAGGCCGTGGAACCTGGCAGATATCTTCAAAATATCCCCATACAGATTTTGGTTCCAGTTCATTTAAAATACGTTCCATAAAATATATTTTCGGTTTATCTTCCTGATATAATCAATTCCAGCTTTTGCATATTGTGCGCTTTGCCGTTTTTGTACTTTTCGATGGCATATTCCGAAAAGAAATGATGCTGGATCAAAAAAGCAAGACTACTTTTTACAAAATCGAAATACGGATGCTCCTGCCCCAGCACATCCAGCCACTCTTCCCTCAGGCGCAGTGATTTCTCCAGAAAATCTTCCCTTCCCAAATGCAGCATATCTGCATCACAAACCAATTGCGCCTCATAAGTTGTTGGATTTTGTGGCGTGCGTGTAGCATCGATACAAAGCTGCACTTCGCGGATGAAATCGGGAGCTGCTTTATTGCTCAGAAAATCGGCAGCAATCTCCATACTGTAGCGCTCGTGGTCTTTATAAGATTTTACAAATCCTGTGTCATGAAACCAGGCCGCAATCAGCACAATGGCCCTTGATTGCTTTCCACAGCCGGATTCGCGGGTGATTTCCAACGCATTTTTCACCACATCTTCCGTATGTGCGATATTATGATACACATAATTGGCAGGTATTTTCCGATGAAGCAAAAGACGGACAAAGGCTTCTGTTTCGTGGAGCAGCGATGTAAGTGGATCCGTTTTCAATGGTTTTGTCATAGTTGAGCGAATTTACAGAAATTTATGGTTAATGAAGGGCATTTTTCCGAAAAAGCTTGTGTATCTTTATCAAAAATTACTAAAACAAGCAAAATGAGCGAATTTAAAGTACACGCTGATAATCTGGTCAGCAAAGTGAAAGAAATAATCCACGAAGGCAATGTACGCAGGATTATCATTAAAAACGAAGAAGGCAAAACTTATCTTGAAATCCCTGTAACGGTTGGACTTGCAGGCGTTCTGCTGGCACCCATCCTGGCGGCTATCGGTGCTTTGGCAGCAGTGGCAGCAAATTTCACTGTTGAAATTATCCGCAGGGACGACTAAACAACAATTTTCTGTATCGCCCCCTGATTAAGTTTGATGGCCGGCTGGCCGTTGACAAGGCTTTCGCGCCCGCAAACGGATTGGCATGAAGGGCACAGTTACTGTGCATTTTTTTGTTTTCCAGATAAAACCCCTATCTTTAACATTGAGCAATAGCAAAACATTACGTTTTTGAATATACAGCATGCTCTGGTCGCTATTAATATTCCTTTTGTCTTGGCACAAAAGGAACCAAAAAGCCAAGTCAAAACAATGCTTCCCCCCGCTCTTCCCGATGCCAAGAATTTCCAATCAAAGTAGTGCCTCGTGCCTCGGCAAAGCTTGAGCCCTTTGATGGTAATTCTAAGCATCGGGAATTCACCCTCGTCCGGCCCGCTGTTTTGACTGCCCAGCCCGCGGTCTAAACGAGGATGATTTTTGTTAAAAAGGAACATTCTGATTTAAAAAAATCATCAGAAGTGTTCTCATAGCAGGCTGTTAATTAGTCTTTGCAAGAAAACGCCAAATACTGCGTTACTCTTGCCTTGAAAACAGTCATTTACCAGAGTAAACTCCTTGATTTTCAAGGCTGCGAAAGCCTTGCCTTTGACGTTTTCTTATCAAAGACTCAAAAAAAAAGGTGTTTTCTGGCAGGCACTAATTATAATTTCAGCAATACTCAGATACATCTTCAATATAACCCATTATTGCAAACAACAATCTCCCAAAATGAAAGCGAGACGCCAAATTTTAAATTAAGAATCGTCATAAAATATTGATATTCTGATAATTAATTTTTATAACTGCTTGTAATCCTTAAAGCAGGAGGCAGCAGTGGCTGCAAATTTCACCCTTGAAATTATCCGCAAAGACGACTAAACAACAATTTTCCGAATAGCCCCCTGATTGAGCTTAATAGCCGGCTGGCCGTTGATCAGGCTTTCGCGTCCGCAAACAGATTGGCATGAAGGGCACAGCCACTGTGTGTTTTTTTGATCAAAGCAGGCTGTGCTTTCCTCAATTTTCGATTTAAACAGCTTAATCAGGCGTCCTTTGCCCGACTTCCGGTACACAAAAAGCCTCTGGCCGCAATTGCAGCTTACATCCACTTTTTTATCCTGCATCAGGAATTGGGATGATTTACTATGCGCATTGATTTTCCGGAAAGGAATGCCTGAATATTCTCCAAAACGATATCCAGTCTCAAATCCATTGCTTCTTTTGTGGCATAACCAATGTGCGGCATCAGCAAGGTATTTGGTGCAGCCAAAAGCGGATGATCCGGTTTTAATGGCGGTTCGTATTCATAAACATCAATGGCAGCAGCTGCAATTTCCCCGGACTTCAGGGCACCGGCCAATGCGTCATAATCCACCACGGCGCCACGTGCCGTATTGATCAGGATGGCATGTTTTGGCATCAGTTTCAGTTCCTTTTTCCCTATCAGATGTTTGCTTTCTTCTGTTAAAGGAAGATGAAGGCTCAGCACATCACTTTGGCGGCACAGGTCCTCCAAGCAGCAATATTCAACGCCCGTTTTCATGGCTTCTTCTTTTTGCGTACGGCTGTATGCCAATACTTTGCAACCAAAAGCCGCAGCAAGTCGGGCGGTTTCCAGCCCAATCATTCCGCTGCCTACAATTCCAAAAGTTTTTCCCTGCAGATTAGCACCCAAAAATCCGTTGCGGCTTTCGTTTTTACGTGTTTCTAAATCCAGAGGCGTAATTTTCCGCAAAAGATCCAGCGCCATTGCAATGCTCAGTTCAGCAACAGCCGTAGTGGAAAATCCTGCTGCATTGCACACAGCAATTCCCTTTTGATCGCAGGCGCTTAGGTCGATATGGTCAAAGCCTGTAAATGCGACATCAAGAAGTTTTAATGAAGGACAGGCTTCAATCACGTCGGCTCCAATCGGGATATTGGTCAAAACCGCAATCTCGGCATCAGCCATTCTTTCTTTCAGGATTTGGGGATTGGTCTCGCGTTTTTCAAAATAGCGGACATCATGTCCGGACTGCGCCAATTCTGCAATAAAAGCGTCCATTTTTTCCTGGCCCACACCAAGGGGTTCGAGTATTGAGATTTTCATTTTTGCCGGTTTAAGGTTTCCTTTTTTTTGAAATGCAAATATCCATAAAATGCAGAGGAAAAACCAGCGGTAATGACAGGAAGATATCAGAGGTTGCGCTCTTTTTTGATTTGTTCGTAGGCTTCGCTGATGCTTTGGAATTTTTCTTTGGCCGCTTTTTGCACGTCCGCACCAAGATGTGCCACTTTATCAGGATGGTGCAGCACCGCCATTTTTCTGTATGCTTTTTTCACTTCTTCATCCGTTGCTGTTGACTCCACACCAAGAATCTGGTAGGCACTTTTGGTACTTTTTACGAACATCGCTTTAACCGAAGTATAATCGTGCCCGGAGATACCGAGATAAGTTGCAATGGATTCGATTACATCTATTTCGGACTTATGGCTGTGCCCGTCGGCCATGGAGATGCCAAACAAAAAATGCAGGAGCTGCAAGCGGCTGGAATAAGCCATATTCTGCCTGATCTGGCGGCAAACATCGTAGAGGGGAATTTCCTGTTTGAGGATATCGCGCAGCAGGAGCAATTGCTGTTTCGCGTTTTCTTCTCCAAAATTACGGAGCAGGAACTGTTTTACATAATCCAGCTCGGCTTTCATCACTTTACCGTCGGCTTTCATCACAGCCGCAGCAAGTACCAAGAGGCTTACATTAAAATCACCGGGTCGGGTACGGTTTTCCTGTCCCGGACGGGCATCCTGCTGTGGATCATAGGCATAGCCGCCACTCTGCATTCCATCGTACATAGAACCAAAAAGAAATCCCAGGACGCCGCCAATGGGGCCGCCCAAAACCCAGCCCAGGCCACCGCCTATCCACTTACCATATTTCGATTTTTTCTCTGATTCTTTGTTACTCCTCATACTATTGCCACTAAAAATAAACACTAAAGCTCCAATAAGAATAATAGTAATAATATATCCCATGAGGTCTAAATGTTCATTCGTTATTAAATATTGGTTTCATGTCTTCCGACAATTATCGGGACAAAAATAGTTTTCACAAGAATCAGGCCGAAAAAAAAGCTGCCAAACGACAGCTTTTTTATATTTGGTTCCGTCAGATTAGTCCTGACAATTATTTTCCACTTCAACAAAACGGATCCCATAAGTAGCCAGTTCTTCGAGGATTGGCTCGTACAATTCGGGCTTAACGGGCACATGCACCCCTGTTACATTGATGGTTCCATTGAGGAGCAAACGTGTTGCAATGGCAACAGGAAGTCCAACCGTCATGGACATGGCAGTGTTTTCCTTATCTTCACCAAGAACCACCATACTTGAAGTTACTTCCTTTTTTTCTCCATTCAACTCATAAACAAACTCATGCTGCATGGCAATCATATCCTTATCGCCTTCATCAAGTGCCCATTTTTCTTCGAGAAGTTTTTGCATTATCTGGGCAGGCGTAGCATCTTTCAGGCCAATTTTACGATCATCAAAAATGCCCAGCCATTTCAGCTTTTTCATTATATCTCCTTCAGGATCCAGTTTCAGATATTCGATAAGCTTATCTTCGACAGGTTTTTCCGGATCAAAACGCAGATATGAATTAATGAACTGACGGTATGTCATATCTTCTGTGCCTTCCAAAATGTAGGTGTCGTCAGTTACGCCCAGTTGCACAAAAACATTCCAGGCTTCGCAATAGCCCGGGCGGCGCATGGTTCCACGGTAAATCGTCGGGATATCCTGAAGGCCGTACGTTTCGCGATAGGAAAGCGAATCACGGTTTGGATATACTTCAAAATCGCCATAATCCAAAACTGTTGTTCTTTGCACGCGGTCAAAAAGTTTGTGGTATGGAATGTACTTATAGCGCCCATCGCGGATAAACTGCGACACCCCCTGACCGGCCAGTACCACATTGCGTGGATTCCAGGTAAATTTATAATTCCAGATATTGGTATCATACTGAGGAGCAATCAATCCACCTGTACAAGATTTAAAAGCCATCAGTTCACCTCCGTTTGCACGGATTTCATCAATCACTTTCATTGCGGACATATGGTCAATGCCGGGATCTACACCCAATTCGTTTAACAGGGCAACCCCTTTGGCTTTGGCTTCTTCGTTAAGCGCCTTAACTTCTTTGCTGACATAGCTGGCCGTAACCATATGCACGCCAAAATCAACACAAACACGTGCAACCTTATGGTGCATAAAAGCGGGAAGCATGGAAATAACAACATCCGCTGCCTGCACGCGCGATTTCAAAAGTTCTGCATCATTTGCATCGAAAGCAAAAGCCTCTGCACGGGCGTGGCCGTTGATTTTCTTTTGTGCTATAGCAATATCCTTATCGCCAATAGAGATATTCCAGTCGTTCGCTTCAGAATGATCGAGCAAATATTTGATCAATGTTGTGGCAGATAGTCCGGCGCCAAGAATCAATATTTTTTTCATAGTAAAATTTCGGTTGGTTTTTAAATTCCTTTTCTTTGATTAGGCTGCTAATGTAGTTGAATTTCATTTTAGCAAGCCTTCAATCTGCATTTTCTTTTTTTTAATATGTTTTTTTTAATTAAACCAATTCCATTTTACAAATATGCTACCCTGCATTTGGGGATGAATTGCGCGCTAAAACAAAAAAAAGCCCCGCAATCACGGAGCATTTTCTATTGTTTGTCAATTTTTTTAAAATACGCTTACGCGAGATACTCTTCAAGGTATTTATAATCGGGTGTGAATTCCCCATTATGCAAAATCATGGCGCGTTTCACCGGATCGGGAAGTTTCACTTCATCAAATGCGCAATTAAAGTCCGTTTTCGCAATATCAAGCAAATAGGGTTTCAGTGCATTGCTGAACGCGATGGATGATTCGCGCGGCAGTTCACTGGGCAAGATATCCACGGCCATAATCTGAAGCCCGTCTCCTTCGAAACCACTTTTTATTTCACCATCAAATGGATTATAAACAAAAACCGGGTCTTCGATATAGGTTCCTTTCACTGTTGGCTCCACCGAACCATCCGGGTCGCAGGTAACATCGCCCACAGCGATTAACTTTGGTTTGGCTCCGTTTTCACATTCTTTTTTGAGCCATGCGCGGGTAAGGATCCTTGGATAACGGGCATCCCAATACATACAGTTCATCAGGAGGCTGAGATGCGGTAAGTATTGCTCAAAAACACCACGGAAAAGCTCGGGCTTGGTAAAATAGTCCTGAAGCACAAATGCGCTTCCGTCAATGCGTTCGGACAGATGATTTTCTTCAAAAACGACTTTATAAACAATATTTGAAGGCAGGCCAGCTTTTCCCTTCATCTCTTTAAGTTGTTCCGGGCTGATTTCCTGAACAGGCATCAGATGCAGAATCTCCTGAGCGCCTTTGGACACATTACCGTAACCGGTAACCCCAACGGTAAACGGAAGCAGCTCTTTCGGCAATCCTTCGCGGGCAATATCGTTGCCCACTTCCGAAACGGCGGCTTTCGCTTCTTCGAGCGAATTATAGGTGTGCGATTGCCTGATTTTCAAAAATGGCGTTGTGATGCCTTGCTTCCCCAAGCGCTGACCAATAGTCCAAAGTGAATTGATCATCCCGGCCAATCCGGCAAAACGTCCAAAGAAAATCAGACGTTTACCTTCTGCATCTGCAATTTTTTCATAATCAATAAGATTACAATTCAATTCCATCATTTTTCGGAGCATCGGCATATTATATGACTGGCCTTTAATCACATGCGAGAAAAACACATAAGATCCGTTTTTTCTGAAAAAATCCATGGGCATTTCTTTCACGCCAAATACAAGTCCACATGAACTAACATCTTCAACGATTTCAGCACCGGCATCACGATATTCGTCTTTCGTAAAGACTCTTTTGGGGGATTCCTCAATCTTCACTTGAATGCCAGCCTGAACCAATTCATTTACATGAGAAGGCACGATAGCCACCCGCTTCTCCATAAGGTATTTATCCTCCTTACGAATTCCAATACACTGATTCATAGTTGGTTATATTTTAGTTTTGGTAGAATAGCCAAATTTACGAAAAATCAATACATTTGTTGTGGTTTTTTAAGCAGATCCATTAAAAACTAATGGGACTAATTTTTCTGTCAGGCACGCTTTTCTGCAAATACATTAACAAAGCTTTAACAACGGCAGGATTTGACAGGGCTGACAGAATTACTAATTATGCAAAATATTAATCAACCTAAAAAAATCATTATGGCAAGAAAAATTTGGATGATCGCAATTGCAGCATTAATACTTAGTGCTTGTGGTTCGCAGACACAAAAAACAGAAAATCAGGCTCAGGAAGAAACCGTAGTAGAAGCCACTCCTGTTCAAATTACGGTTGAGGGATTTTCGGATAAGGCAGGCGAACTTGTGGGTCAGGAAGTAGCTGTAAGCGGAACCGTTGTGCATGTTTGTAAGCACGGTGGCAAGCGCATGTTCATCATGAACGAAAACCCTGATATGCGTTTAAAAATCACCAGTGGTGAGGACATGGCAGCATTTAATACCGATATGGAAGGCAGTGATGTAGCTGTTAAAGGAATTGTTGAAGAGCTCCGCATTGATGAAGATTACCTGCAAAACTGGGAAAACGAACTCAATGCTGAAAAAGGAGGCGACTCCGAGCACAAAATTCACACCGGCGAAGAAGGCCATGAAGAGCATGAAGGTGACGTGGAACATGAATTGGCACAAATCAACAACTATCGTAAAATGCTGAAAGAAAGCGGCAAAGACCACCTTTCTTTCTATAATATTGCTTGCGTAGAATACGAAATTAAATAAGAATTCCACCTCATAAGCTCCTGATTCCTTATCTGGATCAGGAGCTTTTTTATTGAAAATTTGCCCTTTAAAGACTACTGAAAATGAAAAAATGGAGAAAATGGCTTTGGGCTATTCACCGCGACCTGGGATACTTTTTCTTTGCCGCAACAGTAATTTATGCCTTATCCGGAATTGCCATCAACCACATCAACGACTGGAACCCGAATTTCATTGTCAACACCAAGGAGTTTAAGATAAATCTCCCCAAAGAAGGTGTTGCCTTTGACAAGAAATTTATCATGGATGAGCTGCAAAAGAATGATGTTACTTCAACTTACAAAAAACACTATTCGCCATCAGAGGGTTGGATAAAAGTTTTTGTAAAAGACGGGAATATTCTGATTGACACGGATAATGGCGATGCTTTTTACGAAAGCCTGCACCGTCGGCCCATTTTCCATGCGTTTAATTATCTGCATTATAATCCGGTTAAATACTGGACATGGTTTGCGGATGCTTATGCGATCGCACTTCTGATTTTGGCAATCTCGGGACTGTTCCTCCTCAAAGGGAAAAAAGGAATTACCGGACGCGGTGCCTGGTTAACTTTGCTCGGAATCATAGTTCCCTTACTGATACTGCTTATTTATTATTGATCAGGTAATTGGATCAGGGCATAAAAAAAGAGCCGGAATAAATCCGGCTCTTTTTTTATTAAGCTTGCCCTGCAGGACCGCCCATATTGAATGGAGCCATCGGCCCGCCCGGAGCATCATCTTCCTTAATCGGGCCAAAGGTTTTTTCGTAACGCGCCAAATTATCCTGAAGCGCACGATACAGCCTTTTAGCATGTTTTGGTGTCAGAACAATCCGTGACTGCACTTTTGGTTTCGGCATTCCGGGTAGGATTTTCATAAAATCTACCACAAATTCAGACGGACTATGTGCAATTGCAGCGAGATTGCTGTATGTCCCTTCGATTACACCCTCAGGGATTTCAATATTCAGTTGCTGCTTTTTGTTTTTGTTCTGATCCATATTACTAAGAAATTAGTTTATTCTTCTTCTGTAGTTTTTGATTCTACCAGAGCTTCATACTCTTCAGTAGAGCCAACAATAATATCATTGTATTCGCGCAAACCGGTACCGGCAGGGATCTTATGACCCACAATAACGTTTTCTTTCAGGCCGAGCAGGCCATCGGATTTGGCACTGATTGCCGCATTGGTAAGCACTTTTGTGGTTTCCTGGAAGGAAGCTGCTGAGATAAAGCTGTTTGTTTGCAGTGAGGCTTTGGTAATACCCTGAAGTACCTGACGTGCTGTAGCCGGTTTGGCGTCACGTGCCTGAACAAGGGTCTTGTCTTTACGCTTCAGCTGTGAATTTTCATCACGCAGTTTTCGTGCAGTGATAATCTGTCCCGGGCGCAATGTAATGCTATCACCGGGTTCTTCAACCACTTTTTTACCAAAAATCCAGTCATTTTCTTCCTGGAAATCAATCTTATTGATCAAATCGCCTTCGAGGAATTTAGTATCGCCCGGATCATCTACTTCAACCTTACGCATCATTTGACGAACAATTACCTCAAAATGCTTATCGTTGATTTTCACACCTTGCAAACGGTAAACTTCCTGAATCTCGTTTACAATATATTCCTGAACCTTCATCGGTCCTTTAATCGCGAGGATATCAGCCGGAGTCATTGCCCCTTCTGAAAGCGGCGTACCTGCCTTAACAAAGTCATTTTCCTGTGCAAGAATCTGCTTGGAGGTAGGAATCAGGTAAGATTTCTGCTCACCTGTTTTGGAAGTGATGATAACTTCTTTATTTCCACGTTTCAGTTTCTTACCGAAGGATACCACACCATCAATTTCAGAAACTTTGGCAGGATCGCTCGGGTTACGTGCTTCAAAGAGTTCAGTAACACGTGGCAGACCACCGGTGATATCACCTGATTTACTTACGGCACGCGGAATCTTAACGAGGCTTTCACCCGCTTTGATCGTATCACCATCTTCAACGATGATATGTGATCCAACAGGGATATCGTACGTTTTAATAATTTCACCCTCAGGTGTAATTACATTAATCGCTGGCGTTTTCGTCTTCTGACGGGTTTCAATAACAACCTTGTCATTATAACCAGTTTGTTCATCCGATTCCAGACGGAATGTTTGTCCTTCAATGATATTCTGATAAGCAATTTTACCATTTACTTCAGAAATAATCATCGCGTTATATGGATCCCATTCGGCAATCAAATCACCTTTTTTCACATCTGAACTTGGTTTCTTAAAGAGGTGGGCACCATACGGGATGTGCGCAGAAGCCAGGATCACTTTTGTTGATGGGTGAATAAGGCGCATTTCTGCGGAGCGGCCAATCACAACATCCATTTCATTTCCTTCCTTATCGGTATAAGGCAATGAACGCAGCTCATCTATTTCAAGATAACCATTGTATTTTGCATCGATGGTGTTTTGTACACCAACGCTGGATGCAGTACCCCCAACGTGGAAGGTACGAAGTGTAAGCTGCGTACCCGGTTCTCCAATGGATTGGGCAGCAATAACACCCACGGATTCTCCTTTTTGAACCAATCGGCCGGTTGCCAGGTTACGGCCATAACAACGGGCACAAACACCTTTCTTGGATTCGCAGGTAAGCACCGAACGGATTTCTACGCTCTCCAGTGGGGAATCATCAATAATTCTAGCGTATATTTCCGTGATTTCTTCACCGGCAGCAATGATGAGTTTTCCTGTTTCAGGGTGGTAAATATCATGCAAGGCAACACGACCCAAAATCCGGTCATAGAGTGATTCAACAACTTCTTCGTTCTTTTTGAATGCTGAGATAGTCAAGCCACGCAAAGTACCACAGTCTTTTTCAGAGATTACCACATCTTGGCTAACATCCACCAAACGACGTGTCAGGTAACCTGCATCCGCAGTTTTAAGGGCGGTATCGGCAAGACCTTTACGTGCACCGTGGGTAGAAATAAAATACTCAAGAACACTCAAACCTTCTTTAAAGTTCGAGAGGATCGGGTTTTCGATAATTTCACCACCACTGGAACCCGATTTTTGTGGCTTGGCCATCAGTCCCCTCATTCCTGAAAGCTGACGAATCTGTTCTTTAGAACCCCTCGCACCGGAATCAAGCATCATATAAACAGAGTTGAAACCCTGCTTATCTGTTGAAAGCTGTTCCATCAAAATATTGGTAAGCCTGGAGTTGGCGTGTGTCCAGGTATCAATAATCTGGTTGTATCGTTCATTATTGGTAATGAGACCCATACTGTAGTTATTCATTACATCCAGTACTTCTTCATTAGCTTCGGCAATCAGCTCTTCCTTAATTTTTGGGATGATCACATCATCCAAATTGAAGGACAGGCCCCCTTTGAAGGCCATATAATAACCCAGGTTTTTAATATCATCAAGGAACTGGGCTGTTTTCTTGGTTCCGGTTACTTTGAGTACCTTACCAATAATGTCCCTCAGTGCTTTTTTGGTAAGGATGGTATTGATATAACCAAATTCATTTGGAACAACATCATTAAAAAGGACACGTCCTACTGTTGTTTCAATCTTTTTGGTTACAGGCTTACCATCTACCATATCATGCAGATATGCATATATAATAGCATGGAGATCAACGCGTTTCTCGTTATATGCAATACGGACTTCTTCCGGTCCGTAGAAAGTCATTCCTTCTCCTTTTACAGGGTATTCTTTAGAACTTTTCTTTGGTTTGGTCATATAATACAGACCTAAAACCATATCCTGTGAAGGTACAGCGATAGGTGCGCCGTTGGCCGGGTTCAGGATATTATGAGAAGCGAGCATCAGGAGTTGTGCTTCAAGCACAGCCGCATTTCCGAGAGGTACGTGAACCGCCATCTGGTCACCGTCAAAGTCGGCGTTGAATGCGGTACAAACCAATGGGTGCAGCCTGATTGCTTTTCCTTCGATGAGTTTTGGCTGGAACGCCTGAATACCCAAACGGTGAAGAGTTGGTGCACGGTTCAGCAGAATTGGATGACCTTTAAGGATGTTTTCGAGGATATCCCAAACAACAGGATCCTTACGGTCAACAATTTTTTTCGCTGATTTAACAGTTTTTACGATACCGCGCTCCAGCATTTTGCGGATAACAAAAGGTTTAAACAGCTCAGAAGCCATTTCTTTTGGGATACCGCATTCGTTCAGGTTTAAATTAGGGCCTACAACAATAACAGAACGGCCTGAATAATCAACCCTTTTACCGAGCAGGTTCTGACGGAAACGTCCTTGTTTCCCTTTCAAGCTGTCGCTAAGTGATTTGAGTGGCCTGTTGGATTCTGTTTTAACAGCATTCGCTTTACGTGAATTATCAAAGAGTGAATCTACAGCTTCCTGGAGCATACGTTTTTCGTTACGCATGATCACATCAGGAGCTTTAATTTCGATGAGACGTTTCAGCCTGTTATTCCGGATAATCACCCTACGATAAAGATCATTAAGATCTGATGTAGCAAAACGGCCGCCATCGAGGGGTACAAGGGGGCGGAGTTCCGGTGGGATTACCGGTACCACTTTCACGATCATCCACTCAGGGCGGTTTTCAGCACGTTTTCGTGCATCGCGGAAAGCTTCCACTACATTAAGCCTTTTCAAAGCTTCTGCTTTACGCTGCTGCGAAGTTTCTGTATTTGCCTTATGGCGAAGCTCGTATGAAAGTGAATCTAGGTCAAGACGGGCCAGCAGGTCATGTACTGCATCGGCACCCATCTTTGCTATAAATTTATCCGGGTCACTGTCATCAAGGTATTGGTTGTCTGCCGGAAGTGTTTCAAGCATATCAAAATATTCCTCTTCTGTCAGGAAATCAAGATATTGCACCCCATCAGCGGCTTTTACACCCGGATTGATGACAACATAACGTTCATAATAAATAATCATGTCCAGTTTCTTGGTTTGCAAACCGAGCAAAGCACCAATTTTGTTGGGCAAAGAACGGAAGAACCAAATATGGACAACAGGAACAACCAGTTGGATGTGTCCCATACGCTCGCGGCGCACTTTTTTCTCAGTAACTTCAACACCACAACGGTCACAAACGATACCTTTATAACGGATACGCTTATATTTACCGCAATGACATTCGTAATCCTTCACAGGACCGAAGATACGTTCACAAAACAGACCATCGCGTTCCGGTTTGTAAGTACGGTAATTGATTGTTTCCGGTTTAAGCACCTCACCACTGGAACGTTCCAGGATGGATTCCGGTGATGACAGGCTAACGGTAATTGTTGAAAATCCGCTGTTTACTGAATTGCTATCCTTTCTGAAAGCCATATATACGTCGATTTCTTTTAAAACAAAGTAAAAACACCAAAACCCTTATAAAGGGTTATGGATATTAATCAAAATGCACTTCAAGACCCAAGCCATGAAGTTCGTGTACGAGCACATTGAAAGATTCCGGTATGCCCGGTACAGGCATATTTTCACCTTTAACAATTGCTTCGTAAGCCTTGGCACGACCGATTACGTCATCCGACTTAACGGTCAGAATTTCCTGTAGGATATTGGATGCTCCGAATGCCTCCAGAGCCCACACTTCCATTTCCCCGAAACGCTGACCACCAAACTGAGCTTTACCTCCAAGTGGCTGCTGGGTAATGAGTGAGTAAGGTCCGATAGACCGTGCGTGCATCTTATCATCTACCATGTGGTGCAGTTTCAGCATATAGATATAACCTACTGTTGCAGGCTGATCAAAACGTTCACCTGTTCCACCATCAAAAAGATGTACTGTCCCATTGGCAGGAAGTTCCGCTTTCTTCATATAGTCGTTAATCTGGTCAAGGCTTGCACCATCAAAAATAGGTGTAGCAAACTTTAGTCCCAGTTTTTTACCTGCCCAGCCGAGAACAGTTTCATAAATCTGTCCCAGGTTCATACGTGATGGTACGCCCAGAGGGTTCAATACGATATCAACAGGCTGGCCATTATCAAGGAAAGGCATATCTTCTTCACGAACGATACGTGCCACAATCCCTTTGTTCCCGTGACGACCTGCCATTTTATCACCAATTTGCAGCTTGCGCTTCTTGGCAATATAAACCTTCGCCATCTTAACAATGCCATTTGGCAGGTCATCACCTACAGTAGCTGAGAATTTTTTGCGGTTACTGATACCGGTATATTCCTTATGCTTGATGATATAATTATTGATCAGTTGCTTTATCAACAAATTTTTATCGTCATCTGATGTCCATTTGTTTGGGTTAACATCTAGATAATTAATTTCGGCGAGAGCTTTAACCGAGAACTTGGCTTTTTTAGGAACGAGCTCCTGATTATATTTATCAAAAATACCTTGAGATGATTTGCCTGCAATAATTTCCATTAACTTATCAACCAAACGGCTTTTAAGTTCCTGTAATTCTCTGTTCAGTTCTTCATCAAGTTTTTTGATTGTTTCTTTTTCGTTAGAACGGGAACGACGGTCGCGAACGATGCGGGAGAAAAGCTTTTTGTCCAGTACAACACCTTTCATTGATGGCGGAGCCTTGAGGGAAGCATCTTTCACATCGCCAGCCTTGTCGCCAAAAATGGCACGCAGCAGTTTTTCTTCAGGAGTCGGGTCACTTTCGCCTTTTGGTGTAATTTTACCAATCAGGATGTCTCCTTCACGTACTTCGGCCCCAATACGGATCAAGCCATTTTCATCAAGGTCTTTGGTGGCCTCGCTGGAAACGTTTGGGATATCATTGGTAAGCTCTTCCACGCCACGTTTTGTATCACGTACTTCGAGGGTAAACTCTTCGATATGCACTGAAGTAAATACATCTTCTTTGACGATACGTTCTGAAATAACAATCGCATCCTCGAAGTTATAACCTTTCCAAGGCATAAAGGCAACCATAAGGTTTTTTCCGATGGCAAGTTCACCTCCTTCAGTAGCATAACCTTCACAGAGCACCTGGCCTTTCTCAACGCGGTCGCCTTTACGTACCACAGGGCGGAGGTTAACGCTGGTATTTTGGTTTGTCCTTAAGAATTTTGGCAGGGAATAATGCTTCACTTCATCGTCGAAGCTTACAAGCGTTTGATCTTCTGTACGATCGTAGCGTATAGCAATTGAGCGTGCGTCAACATATTCAACAACGCCATCACCCTCGGCATTTATAAGCACCCGGCTATCGTGAGCTACAGGCCCTTCTAGTCCGGTTCCTACAAGTGGTGCCTCCGGTTTCAGCAGTGGCACAGCCTGGCGCATCATGTTCGAACCCATCAGGGCTCGGTTGGCATCATCATGCTCAAGGAAGGGAATCAGTGATGCAGCTATCGAAGCAATCTGGTTGGGCGCGCTGTCGATAAGGTCAACCTTTTCTCTCTCAATGATTGGATAATCAGCAAGAAAACGTGCTTTAACGCGTTCATTTGTAAATTGACCGTTAGGGCTTATAATGGTATTTGCCTGTGCAATAATTTTATCTTCTTCTTCTTCGGCACTCAAATAAACAGGTGCTTCATCTTTCATTACCACACCATTATCTACTTTATGATAAGGAGTTTCAATGAAGCCAAGTTTATTAATTTTTGCATAAACGCAAAGTGAAGAAATCAAGCCAATATTTGGTCCTTCAGGAGTTTCAATAGTACACAAACGTCCGTAGTGCGTGTAGTGGACGTCTCGAACCTCAAAACCGGCACGTTCACGCGAAAGGCCTCCCGGTCCCAAAGCAGAAACACGACGCTTGTGCGTAATTTCCGACAGCGGGTTGGTTTGATCCATGAACTGTGAAAGCTGGTTGGTTCCGAAGAAACTATTGATTACGGACGACAAGGTTTTGGCGTTAATCAAGTCGGTTGGTGTGAAGACTTCGTTATCACGGACGTTCATCCGTTCGCGGATAGTTCGTGCCATACGTGCCAGTCCTACACCAAACTGTGAATAAAGCTGCTCACCTACCGTACGGATACGACGGTTGCTTAAGTGGTCAATATCATCAACTTCGGTTTTTTTATTCACCAGTTTGATAAGATACCGGATGATATTGATAATATCTTCTTTGGTCAGAACGCGAATATCATTATCTATATTCAGTTCCAATTTTTTGTTGATGCGGTAACGTCCCACATCGCCCAAATCGTAACGCTTATCAGAGAAGAAGAGTTTATCGATAATACCGCGTGCCGTTTCTTCATCTGGCGGTTCGGCATTACGTAACTGTCGGTAGATAAATTCAACAGCTTCTTTTTCCGAGTTTGCTGTATCCTTCTGCAGCGTATTAAAAATAATTGAATAATCGCCGGCAATAATATCTTCACGATGAACGAGAATGGTTTTAATATTGGCTTCAAGTATTTGCTCAATATGTTCCTGTTCGAGTTCTACTTCACGATCAATAATTACTTCTGTACGTTCGATAGATACAACTTCACCTGTATCTTCATCTACAAAATCCTCCAGCCATGAGCGGAGCACGCGTGCGGCAAGTCGTTTACCGATAAGCTTTTTGGCGCCGGTTTTCGTAACTTTAACCTCTTCTGCAAGGTTAAAAATTTCGAGAATATCTTTATCGCTTTCATAACCGATAGCACGCAGCAGAGTAGTTACCGGGAGCTTTTTCTTACGGTCAATGTAAGCGTACATGACATTGTTGATATCTGTTGTAAATTCCATCCATGATCCTTTGAAGGGGATAATCCTTGCGGAGAACAGGATTGTACCATTGGCATGGCGGCTTTTACCGAAGAACACACCGGGTGATCGGTGCAGCTGGGAAACGACCACGCGCTCGGCACCATTCACAATAAATGTACCTTTTGGGGTCATATAGGGAATCATTCCCAGATAAACATCCTGGATGATGGTCTCAAAATCCTCATGCTCAGGATCAGTACAGTATAACTTCAATTTTGCTTTGAGCGGGACACTGTAGGTTACACCTCTTTCGATACATTCTTCTAGGGAATACCTGGGGGGATCGATAAAATAATCAAGGAATTCCAGAACGAAATTATTGCGGGCATCCGTAATTGGAAAGTTCTCACTGAACACCTTATATAAACCTTCGCTGATACGGTCTTCAGGATTTGTTTCCAGTTGCATAAAGTCCTTAAACGACTTTAACTGAATATCCAGAAAGTCAGGAAATTCAGTTTGAATGTGGGTGGATGCAAAATTAACTCTTTTATTATTTTTCAGGGCCAAAGCAATCGGAATTTGAAAATATTAATACTAGAAAGACACAAAATACGTACGAAATAAAACAGAAAACAAGATATAGGTATGCGCTTAAAGCGCACCCTATATCCTATTCATTAACAGCTTTTTAGCTGATTACTTAATTTCGACTTCAGCGCCAACTTCTTCCAGTTGAGCTTTAAGCGCTTCAGCTTCGTCCTTAGCAATTGCTTCTTTGATTGCTTTAGGAGCTGAATCAACGAGTTCTTTAGCCTCTTTCAGGCCAAGGCTAGTCAGTTCTTTTACGAGTTTAACAACTTTCAGCTTAGAAGAACCTGCTGCTTTGAGTACTACATCAAATTCAGTTTGTTCTTCCTGAGCTTCAGCTTCGGCACCACCGCCACCACCTTGAACTGCTACTGCAGCTGCTGCTGGTTCAATACCGTACTCTTCCTTGAGGATTTCAGCTAATTCGTTGACTTCTTTTACGGTCAGGTTTACTAACTGTTCTGCAAAAGCTTTTAAATCTGCCATTTTATTCTTGTTTTAGGTAAAATTCGTGAAAAAAATTAATTTAAAAAAAACGTATAAATGATTAGTTTTCCCTTTCCTGAAGGGTTTTTACCAGTCCTGCAATGGTTTGTCCACCCGATTTAAGAGCAGAGACAACATTCTTCGCAGGAGATTGCAGCAAGCCAATGATATCGCCAATGAGTTCTTCTTTGGACTTGATATTGGCAAGTGTTTCCAGGCTGCTGTCACCAGTAAATACAGCTTCTTCTACATAAGCACCTTTAACGATCGGTTTATCCAGTTTATATTTCTTCCTGAATTCCTGAATCAATTTTGCCGGTGCATTACCAACAGGGGTCAACATGAGTGAAGAGGAGCCTTTGAGAACATCATAAAGTTCATCCAGGTTTTTGTCTGATTTCTCCATAGCTTTACGCAGGAGTGTATTCTTCACAACCATGAGACGGATATCCTTTTTAAAACAGGTGCTCCTGAGCTCGGTGGTGCGTTCTGAGTTAAAATCGGAAATATCGGTAATGTAGAAAGCGTTATATTCGTTCAGTACCTCTGTGATGGAGTCGATTAGTTGACCTTTATCTTCTTTTTTCATTGTTTATGCTTTTAAAAGTTAAACGAACAATCGACCTACAGTAGAACTGATTTTAATTCAATCTGAACACCAGGGCTCATAGTACTGGAGATGAAAATACTTTTCACGTAAGTACCTTTTGCTGCACTGGGTTTCAATTTGAGTATGGTCTGAATCATTTCTCTGGCATTTTCGACAATTTGCTCCTCACTGAAGCTCACTTTACCGATACCAGCGTGAATGATACCAAATTTATCGACCTTAAAGTCAATTTTACCGGCTTTAACTTCCTTAACTGCGCGTTCGAGGTCCATGGTAACAGTACCAGCTTTTGGGTTTGGCATCAGGCCACGGGGGCCGAGAATCCTACCAAGGGGACCCACTTTAGGCATCACATTGGGCGTAGTGATTACTACATCCACATCTGTCCAACCACCTTTGATTTTCTGAACGTATTCGTCGAGACCAACATAATCTGCACCAGCAGCTTTTGCTTCCTCTTCTTTATCGGGATTACAAAGCACCAAAACACGAACCTCTTTACCGGTTCCGTGTGGTAATGTAACAATGCCCCTAACCATTTGGTTGGCTTTCCGGGGATCAACACCGAGACGAACGTCCAAATCAACAGAAGCGTTGAATTTAGTATATGTGATATCCTTTATTAACTGAACAGCTTCGGCTAAAGAATAAATTTTGGTTTTATCAACTTTGGCAAGTGCCTCTTTTTTCTTCTTGGTCAATTTAGCCATTTCTGTTAATCTTAATGTATTTAATATCTGAGCTTTCGGCTTAATCTATTTTGCGAGCGGGTTTGCACCTTTCACAGTAAGACCCATGCTGCGGGCAGTTCCTGCTACCATGCTCATTGCTGATTCAACTGTAAAGCAGTTCAGGTCGCGCATTTTGCTTTCTGCGATTTCCTTAACCTGCTCCCATGTTACACTACCAACTTTATTACGGTTAGGCTCTGGGGAGCCTTTTTTCAGTTTGGCAGCTTCAAGGAGTTGAACAGCAGCGGGCGGGGTCTTGATAATGAAGCTAAAGGACTTGTCCTTATAAACAGTAATGATAACAGGAAGCACCTTACCTGCCTGGTCTTGGGTACGTCCGTTAAACTGCTTACAAAACTCCATAATATTCACACCTTTGGCACCTAATGCAGGCCCCACTGGTGGTGAAGGGTTGGCAGCACCGCCTTTAATCTGTAACTTGATTAAACCGCTTACTTCTTTTGCCATTTGTATTAGTATTTAATCGTTTAGAAATTCTCAATTGCCTTGGAACAATTGAAAAATTATGCCTTTGTTTTTACGATTCCTTTGCTACCTGCATAAACCCAAGTTCCAATGGTGTTTTGCGCCCAAAGATTTTTACCATTACCTTCAGCTTTTTCTTCTCTTCATTAATTTCTTCGATAATACCGCTGAAACTATTGAAGGGGCCATCGGTAACAGTAACCGTTTCACCAACGATATAAGGTATATTGATTTCCTCACCCTGATCGGCCAGTTCATCAACTTTGCCCAGGATGCGGTTCACTTCAACCTCACGCATTGGTTCCGCTTCGCCTTTGGTACCCAAAAATCCAAGAACACCAGGGATGTTTTTGATAATGTGGGGAATCTCTCCGGTCAGCGCGGCTTCAATAAGTACATAGCCCGGAAAGTAGTTTCTTTCCTTACTGATTTTCTTACCATTACGAATTTGATAAACTCTTTCAGTTGGGATAAGTACCTGTGATATGAAATCCTCAATGCCCAAGCGGTTAATTTCGTTTTCAAGGTATTGCTTTACCTTTTTTTCGTTACCGCTTATGGCCCGGACTACATACCACTTCTTTACTTGTTCGCTCATGCTAGATCGGATTTACAAAGGTGCTAAAGAAGTTTGAAATATCAGACTTCCCTTTCGGAAAGACCTAGAACAATCCATAGAATTGTTTCAGGATGTTTTCGAAGGAAATATCCATCAGAAATACCACCAAGGCGATAATCAGGGAAGCAATGGATACCACAATAGCGCTGCTTTGTAATTCGCTCCAGGTTGGCCACGATACTTTTGTTGTCAGTTCGTCGTAGCTTTCCTTAACGTAAGTTATAATTCCACTTTTTGCCATGTGAATCTAATATTTTGCACGGGTGGTAGGACTCGAACCCACGACTCCTGGTTTTGGAGACCAGAGCTCTACCAACTGAGCTACACCCGTAGATACCAAAAGGACCGAAAACCGATCCTTTTGGATTTTATAAAAGAATATTATTTTTCAAGAAGTTCAGTTACCTGACCTGCACCAACAGTACGGCCACCTTCACGGATTGCGAAACGCAGACCTTTATCCATTGCTACTTCAGCGATCAGTTTTACTGTAATTGTGAGGTTATCACCAGGCATTACCATCTCAACATTTTCAGGAAGGATGATTTCACCAGTAACGTCTGTAGTCCTGAAATAGAACTGAGGACGATATTTATTGTGGAATGGAGTGTGACGTCCACCTTCTTCTTTCTTCAGGATATAAACCTCAGCTTTAAAATAATCGTGAGGCTTCACTGAACCTGGCTTGGCAATTACCATACCACGGCTGATTTCGTCTTTATCGATACCACGGAGGAGCAGACCAGCATTATCACCAGCTTGACCTTGGTCAAGAATCTTACGGAACATCTCAACACCAGTTACAACAGACTTAAGTTTTTCAGCACCCATACCAATGATATCTACAGGGTCACCTGTATTGATGATACCAGTTTCGATACGGCCGGTAGCAACAGTACCACGACCAGTAATTGAGAATACGTCTTCAACAGGCATAAGGAATGGCTTATCCTCGTCGCGTTCTGGCAGTGGAATCCACTCGTCGCAAGCAGCCATAAGTTCCATTACTTTTTCAACCCATTCTGGTTCTTCGTTAAGAGCACCAAGAGCAGAACCCTGGATAACAGGAGTTTCGTCACCGTCAAATTCGTAGAATGACAGGAGTTCACGGATTTCCATTTCAACCAGTTCGAGCAGCTCTTCATCGTCAACCATGTCGCATTTGTTCATGAAAACAACGATACGAGGTACACCAACCTGACGTGCGAGCAGGATGTGCTCACGTGTCTGTGGCATAGGACCATCAGTTGCAGCAACTACGAGGATTGCACCGTCCATCTGGGCAGCACCAGTAACCATGTTCTTTACGTAGTCAGCGTGACCGGGACAGTCAACGTGTGCGTAGTGACGGTTTTCTGTTGAATACTCAACGTGTGCAGTGTTAATTGTGATACCTCTTTCTTTTTCTTCAGGAGCATTGTCGATTGAATCAAATGATGCAAATTCGGCAAGACCTGCTTTCTGGAGGTTCATTGTAATTGCGGCTGTAAGAGTTGTTTTTCCGTGGTCAACGTGACCAATGGTTCCAATATTAACGTGCGGTTTGGAACGCTCAAATTTTTCCTTTGCCATATCTCAAAAAACTGTTAATGTTAGGTGTTTTAATGATTTAATATCGAGCCAATGACGAGAATTGAACTCGTGACCCCTTCCTTACCAAGGAAGTGCTCTACCTCTGAGCTACATTGGCTTTCATAAATTGAGCGGAAGACGGGACTCGAACCCGCCACCTACAGCTTGGAAGGCTGTCGCTCTACCGGATGAGCTACTTCCGCTTAAATTTACTTCTACCACTCAAGGCAAAAACGTGGGGAGAGGAGGATTCGAACCTCCGAAGGCTTCGCCAACAGATTTACAGTCTGCCCCATTTGACCGCTCTGGAATCTCCCCAAGTATAATCAGTATCTTAATGAACTTTCTTATGTTGAGCCGATGGAGGGATTCGAACCCCCGGCCAGCTGATTACAAATCAGCTGCTCTGGCCAACTGAGCTACATCGGCAAAAAAATTGCAGCCCTCTATCAAAAAGGACTGCAAAAGTAATAACATCTCGCGAGATTCCAAATATTTTTTTAAAAAAGTTTGGATTTATTTTTGCTTGAGCTTGTCTTTGAACTTGATCAACTGCCTGCGAAGCGCTTCTACAGCCGAATCCGTAGCTTCTTCAAAGGACTTGCTTTGCTTTTTGGCATATAGGTCACTGCCCCTTACTATCAAACGAATTTCGGTAATTTTGTTTTCCGGGGTATCCGTATTATCCACTTTCAGGGTTACTTCACTGCCAATTATCCCATCATAGTAGGCGTTGAGCTTCTCCAGTTTGCCGGCAATAAATTGTTCCAGCTTTCGATCTGCCTTAAAATGAACTGAATTGATGTTGACTTTCATAAGCAATTCTCCTCTTTTTTATGCCCGTGGGTGGGCGAGTTTATAAACGTGTTTCAACTTCTCTATGGTATTATGCGTATAAATCTGCGTTGCTGCAAGATTGGCATGACCTAACAACTCCTTCACAGCATTGATGTCTGCCCCCTGGTTCAGCATATGTGTGGCAAATGTGTGACGAAGCACATGGGGGCTTTTCTTCTCCTGTGTAGTAACCTTGCCAAGGTACGCATTAACAAGCAAATAAACAAGCTTGGGATAGAGTTTTTTTCCCGCCGAAGTCAAAAAAAAGGACTCCTCCCCTTCTTGTGCTAGCGCCCCCCTTTTAGGCAGATATTCGTCATACAAATCCATTAAACGCCGGCTGACCGGCAAAAACCGTTCTTTGCTGCGCTTGCCCAGGACACGAAGCTGCATATTTCCCTTGTCAAGGTCCTTTAAACCAATACCGATCAATTCCGAAAGACGCATGCCCGTGGCATAAAATGTCTCCAGGATGCAACGATCGCGGCTCCCTTCAAAATTTTCGGGAAAAACTATTTCATCGAGCAGCTGATGCGCTTCATTCTCGGAAAGAAAAGCAGGCAGGCGCTCTGGAATGGCAGGCACTTGGACATCCAATGCCGGGTTATGATCTATTTCACCCTGCACCATACTATATTTATAGTAGCTTTTCAGGCTGCTGAGCTTACGCCTAATGCTCGAAGCAGCAACTTCAGCATTGACAAGCTGCACCATCCAGGAGCGGATCATCTGAAAATTTGCGGAGTGGAGGTTATCGTTATCATAATAATACTGCAGGAATTCCCGGAACTGTTCCAGATCCTTACGGTATGCCGTTAGTGTGTGTTTGGAATACCGTTTTTCGTATTCAAGATACTGTAAAAACCCCTCGATCATAATTCTGCCTTAACACCAATAAAGGTACAAAAAACTAACGTTGCCACACATTATTTTGTTGGATAAATTGCAAAAAAAGCAGGTAGCTATAAAAACCACCTGCTTTCCTGGAATCATTATCCGCTGTTTTAACCTTCAGCCTGGTTGCGGAGCTGCTGTACGTAAACAGCTTTAATTTTTTGCTCTCGCTTGATAACAGAAGGTTTGGTGTACTTCTGGCGCGCACGCAGTTCTTTAACAACTCCGGTTTTTTCAAACTTGCGCTTCAGTTTTTTTAGCGCCCTATCGATGTTTTCACCTTCTTTAACAGGAACAATAATCATTTTAAATACCTCGTTTCTATAAATTTGACAAAATATGAATTAAGGCCGCAAAGCTACAACCTTAATTTTAAACCACAAAACATTATTTTTCCCCTTTCAGATTTTTCATTAAAAAGCCGGTCATCCGCTTATAAAGATGATAGCTTGTATTGCGCCCCGTATAAATGCCGTGGTTGCTGTTGGGATAAAACTGCATTTCAAATTGCTTGTCCGCATCCACCAAAGCAGTGACCAGCTCAAGGGCATTTTGATAATGCACATTGTCGTCGGCAGTGCCATGAACCAGCAAATAATCCCCTTTGAGTTTATCCACATGGTTTATGGGTGAGTTCTGGTCATAACCTTCGGCATTTTCCTGCGGTGTGCGCATATAGCGTTCAGTATAGATATTATCATAATAGCGCCAGTTGGTAACCGGAGCTACCGCGATGCCGGTTGAAAAAACATCTGCACCTTTGGTCATACAGAGCGTGGACATATATCCTCCATAGCTCCAGCCAAAAATCCCGATATGGTTTTCATCAACATAATCCTGTTTTGATAGATATTTTGCCGCAGCAATCTGATCTTCGGTTTCATATTTCCCCAGTTGGAGGTAAGTCATCTTTTTAAACTCCTCACCACGCGCTCCGGTTCCCCGGTTATCAACCGAAACCACAATAATTCCTTTTTGTGCCATCATCTGGTACCACATATTGCGCGATGACCAACGGTTTAAAACGGTTTGCGAACCCGGCCCACCATACACATACATTAATACAGGGTACTTTTTTGCCGGGTCAAAATCTGGTGGTTTTATCATCCAGGCATTCAGCTGAAGGCTGTCCCCAACCGGGATGCTCATAAACTCCTGTGCAGAAAGGTCATATTCGGCCAAACGTTCGGTCAGCTCCTGATTATCCTTCAAGGTGCGGATCAGTTTTCCTTTGGCGTTGAAAAGTTTGAATACCGGAGGATGGGCTGCACTGGACCACGTACTTATATAATATGTGTATGCCTCATTAAAAGATGCGCTGTTGCTTCCCTCATTTTCGGAAAGGATTTTCTCACGCCCATTAAAATCCACAAGCATCAGGTCGCGGTTTTCGGGTGCTGTTTTGGCCGCCTGATAATAAACTATTTTGTGCTTTTCGTCCACGCCATACAATTGCGTCACATCATATGATCCGGTCAAACACTTTTGTTCCTTTCCGTCCATAGAGTGCATAAACACCTGGTTATAACCGTCTTTCTCACTGGTAAACAAAAAATACTTCCCGTTTTTCGTGAAATAAAGGTCATCATTAATGTCAATATAATATTTGTTTTTCTCCTCATAGAGCAAGCTGGTTTTCCCGTCATTTGCTGATGCCAGCAAAATCTCCAGATGGTTTTGATGACGGTTCAAACGATACACTGCCAGTTTTTCAGGATCAGAAGTCCATTTAATGCGCGGCACATACTGATTGGTTTCTGAACCAAGATCAACCGGAGTTTTCGTTCCGCTTTCGAGTTCATAGATAAAAACCTCAACAAGCGAATTATCTTCACCTGCCTTGGGATATTTGTATTTGTATTGCTCGGGGTAGAGCTCGCCATACATCGCAAACTGAAATTCCTTCACATTGCTCTCGTCAAAACGATAATAAGCGATACGGTGACCATCGGGCGACCAGAAAAAGGCCCGCGTAAATCCAAATTCCTCTTCATAAACCCAGTCGGTAGTACCATTAATAATATGCCGGTCTTTGCCATCAGTGGTAATTTGCTCCTCTACTCCCGACTTCAGGTCATATACAAAAAGGTTATTGTCGCGCACAAAAGCAATTTTATCGTTCAGTGGGCTAAAGCGAGCCAGACGTTGCTTCCCGTTTTTCGAGAGTGCCGTAAGTTTTTTGGCTTCAATATCCCAGATATAAAAATTGGAACGTGATGAATGCCGGTATATACTCTCCGTTTCTGTAGGGAACAGGATATATTTTTCATCGGGGCTAAAGGAATAGGAACGGAAACGCAATGGCTCCCCGCCTTCTTCGGCAAGGATATCGGTGAGAACCGTAATGACTCCCACGCGTTCACCGCTTTTATAGCTGTATTTGAATAAAGTATCCTTTTCAATTACGGCATAATGCTCGCCATCATTCAAGGATTTCAAACCCCGGACATAAGAAGGATAAAAATCTGCAGAACGGAAAATATCATCGAGACTGATCTGTTTTCCATGATCCTGCGCATGTGTACCTGCATAAAAACCGATGAAAAATAAAAGGAGGAAGGATAGGTTCTTCATAAAAAATATAGTTTTGGTTGTGAAAAAACGAGTAAATTTACGCTAAATTAAACGATCCCAAAAGCGGTTCGAGTCAAAACAACAAAAAACAAACAGAACATGCAGAAGTTCAGCAGCTTTCTTATTGTAATCCTTATTTCAACTACATTAAACGCCCAGGAAATCCCCAATGCAGGTTTTGAAACCTGGGAAGATGAAATTGGCTATCAGGAGCCTGAATACTGGCAATCGATCAATTCAGTAACAGCCGCACTTGGGCAGGTTCCTGTGTCGGCAGATGCAAGCGATCCTTATGCAGGAAATTACGCCCTAAAGCTGGAGACCAAATCGGTCTTTGGCCTTGGGTTACCCGGTTTTGTTACGCTTGGCGCATTTGAAATTGACTTATTGAACAGGAAATATTCCCTCAGCGGTGGCGTTCCTTATGCCAACCGACCGGGAAAATTCACCGGCCATTTCCGTTATTTACCACAAGGCACAGACAGTTGCCTGGTTGTTGCAGCGCTCTTCCGCAATGACGGCACGCAAAGGGACACTGTTGGCGGGGCATTTTTCAGCACAAAAAACACCGTGGAAGCATGGACGGAGTTTTCTGTCGATTTTGAATATTTCAGCGAAGAAAAGCCCGACAGCCTCAATATCTACATCATATCTTCTGCTTCGGAAGAAGCTTCAGCAGGAACAAAACTCTTTGTTGATGAATTGCAGCTTACAGGCTCTGCCGCAATCAACACATTATTTAATGAGCATTATGCTGTTTGGTATAACAATGCCCGGAGTGCCATCATCATTAAAAACAAAACATTTTCTCAGGAAAAAACAACCGCAAAACTATATTCCATTGATGGCCGGTTGCTCTTAAGCACCATCATCCCGCAAGGAATGACCGAATATACAATTCCCTGCCCCAAAGTCGATGCGGGCATATATATAATATGTATTCAAGACCGCAAAAACAATTATGCTCACAAATTATTTATCAGCAAATAAAGCTTTCACTTCTGAACACAGACTAAAAATGAACAACGACCAACTCGCTCAGGCAGCTCAAATCCTTTCCGAAGCAATTCATGTTACCGCTTTCACAGGTGCAGGAATATCTGTTGAAAGTGGCATCCCCCCTTTTCGTGGCCCCGAAGGTTTATGGTCCAGATATGATCCGGTTGTGCTTGATCTGGACTATTTTTTCCGCAACCCAAAATCTTCCTGGAAAGTAATTCGGGAAATTTTCTACGATTTTTTTGGAGAAGCCCGGGCAAATGAAGCACATACAGCTTTGGCTCAACTCGAAACAAAAGGGATTCTCAAAGAAATCATCACACAAAACATCGACAACCTGCACCAGGAAGCCGGCAGCAAAAATGTGATTGAATTTCACGGCACATCGGAACACCTGATTTGCACCTCCTGCCACAAGGTTTATCCGGCCGCTGAAGTTAATCTGGACATCCTGCCGCCCCGTTGCTCCTGTAGTGGATTGCTGAAGCCTGATTTTATCTTTTTTGGTGAAGGCATTCCACAGGATGCTTATGCAAAAAGCCTTCAGGCTGCTGAAAATGCAGATGTATTTCTGGTCATCGGCACTACAGGAGAAATCATGCCGGCCAGTCAGATACCCTATCTGGCCAAACAAAATGGTGCAAAAATTATTGAAATCAACACAAAAGCATCCAATTATACCTATGGGCTTTCGGATGTGTTTTTACAAGGGAAAGCCACGGAAGTAATGCAAAAACTGCTTGAAAAGATGCCATAAAAAAAGCCGGCTATAGAAACCGGCTTTTTCTTTTTCAGATATAAGTTAATGCTCCTAACCATTCATGCTCAAGAGGAATTCTTCATTGCTTTGTGTATGTGCTATTCTGCTTTTCAGGAATTCCATTGCTTCCACAGAAGTCATGTCCGCAAGGTGGTTTCGCAGGATCCAGAGGCGCTGGAGGATGTCTTTTTCGAATAAAAGGTCATCGCGGCGTGTACTGGAAGCAACGATATCAATAGAAGGATAAATCCTTTTGTTCGACAGCTTACGGTCGAGCTGGAGTTCCATATTACCGGTCCCTTTAAATTCTTCAAAAATCACTTCATCCATTTTCGAGCCCGTATCGATCAATGCCGTAGCAAGGATTGTAAGCGACCCACCTCCTTCTATCTGGCGTGCAGCGCCAAAGAAACGCTTGGGCTTATGCAGGGCGTTGGCTTCAACACCACCGGAAAGCACTTTGCCCGATGCAGGGCTTACAGTATTATATGCACGTGCCAAACGGGTAATTGAATCCAGAAGGATCACCACATCATGGCCACATTCGGTGAGCCTTTTCGCTTTTTCGAGCACAATATTGGCTACTTTCACATGGCGGTCGGCAGGTTCATCAAAAGTTGAAGAAACAACTTCTGCATTTACGCTGCGCTGCATATCGGTAACTTCTTCAGGGCGCTCATCAATAAGCAACACGATTAGATACACTTCGGGGTGATTATGTGCAATTGCATTGGCTATTTCTTTGAGCAGCACCGTTTTTCCTGTCTTAGGCTGTGCAACAATCAAACCACGCTGGCCTTTGCCAATTGGGGTAAACAGATCGACGATCCTGCTCGACATTGTTGCGTTCGGATGATCTGTCAGTTTAAATTTCTTTTCGGGGAAAAGTGGCGTAAGGAAATCGAAAGGGACACGATCGCGCACAATTTCCGGTTTTAAGCCATTGATGAGTTCCACTTTAATCAACGGGAAATATTTTTCACCTTCTTTTGGTGGACGAACCTGACCTTTAATGGTATCACCGGTTTTCAGTCCAAAAAGCTTGATCTGTGTCTGGCTTACATAGATATCGTCCGGGGAATTCAGGTAATTATAATCGGAAGAACGGAGGAATCCGTAACCGTCCTGCATAATCTCAATAACACCTTCACTTACGATTGCCCCATCAAAATCAACCTGAGGTTCTTCCCTTCGGTTATCCTGATAACGGTCTTGATTGCGATCCTGGTAACGATCCTGATTGCGGTCCTGATAACGGTTGTCATGGCTTCGGTTATCCTGATATGACGGACGTGAAGGCCGGCTGTAACGGTCGCCCTGATCTCGTTGGTCCCGGCTATCCCTTTGATAGGATTGACGGCGATCCTGACTGTAAGGTCTGCTATCACGATTGTCGCGGCTATCTCTGTTATCGGAATTACGGGAATAATTTCTTTGCTGCGGCGGAGCATCCTGATATGTCCTGCGAGTTGGTGGTGCAGGGCTTTCAGCGGCAGGTTTAGGGTCTTCTGCCGTACTTTTGTTTTCTTCAGATGCTTCCGGCTGAGCACCAAGCTCCTTGATTTCATCTCGTGATCCGGTACTCGAAGTAGCCTCCGGTGCCGGTGGTGCAGGGATTCTCCTTCTACGGGCACGCCCCGCTTTTGATTCTGAACGATCTTCCTTTTTCCCTAAAGGGCTGTCAGCAACCGTTGAGGAGGCATCCTTTCCCTTATCGGTTTTGGATTCAAGCGGTTTATCTTGTTTAATACTTTCCTTTTTTTCTTTTGGTTTGGCTGGCTGCTTGGCTTGCTCATCAAGGATCATATAAACCAGATCCTGCTTTTTGCTCCCTTCGGTTCCTTCAATACCCATTTCCCGGGCTATCTCCTTAAGCTCAGCCAGTAACTTACGGCTTAATTGCGTGATGTCGTACATTGAATATAATTTTCAAATAAAATATGCTGAATAAAATAAGATGTGCTTTTTGAATAAATCTTGTGAAAATTGAATTAGCGGAATAATATTGATGCTTACGAAGTCCGCTATTTCGGGTTATCAAGATATAAACCTCTGATTGGGTTTATTTTGGGCAAAAATATAAATTTTTTGGTATTTACCTACCCAAAATTGCATTTTTTTGCTCTATATCTTTCTAAAATCCTGTTTTTGCTTCCCTGCATCACTCATTTCAAGCAAAATGATACACATTTTCATTTCATCCTTAAAGAGAAAGAAGCTCAAACAGAAAAGGATTAAAATTTGTTGTGAAACGCTGTGGCCATTTTTGGCAGGAAACAATAATTTGCCCTTCAACCTGCATTATTTCTATCTTTGCCGAAATTTTATGAACCATGATACAACGAATTCAAAGCATTTTACTTTTTATTGCATTTATTGCAGGCGTTTTGACCTTTCTCTTTCCATTGGCTCAGATTCAGGGGGAACTCAACCTGCTCGAAATCTTTATTTATGGCATTGTTGACCTTACAAAAATGGGCGGCATTGAAGTGAATAGCGGAATCATAGCAGGACTTGTTGCAATTGGAGGGATTATCCCTTTGATTTCCCTCATCGCCATTTTTCTTTATAAAAACCGCCTGCGCCAGGCAAATTTGGCCCGAATCGGATTCTTTATTAATATAGTGCTGATCATTTTCCTTTTTCTCTTCATCGATTTTATCAAAAAGCAGACCGGAAGCAATGTTTCCTACCAATTGGGCATAGGATTTCCCCTCATCAGTGTAATTATGCTCCTCATATCGCGCAGAGCGATCATGAATGACGAAAGGAAAGTACGTGCTGCCGACCGTTTACGCTAATTTTTTTGTTGGCTTAATTTACTGATAATAAGGGCAAAATGGCCGACACTCAAAAAAATCCAAAAGAAAGTTCATTTTTTTCACAAAAAAAATTTGGTGGTTTAAAAATTCGGTGTACTTTTGCACTCCGTTTGACACGAAAACGATCTAAAAATTCACGGTCTGGTAGTTCAGTTTGGTTAGAATACATGCCTGTCACGCATGGGGTCGCGGGTTCGAGTCCCGTCCAGACCGCAAAGCTCCTCAAAAGGGAGCTTTTTTTATGCCCTATTATTTCGCATGCTTTTATTTTCATTTTCTCCGCAAATCCATTATTCAGCTTATCCCGCAAAAACCCAAATATAGTGTATAGCATTATGCATAATGCCACAATTGAGGATAATCAAATCAGGCCGTCCCAGGCAATCCTGACCGGATATTTCGGCTTGCAAAAATCAATCCTGCCGTTTTGTCACTTCGCAATAAAAATATGTGCCAATCAAATGAGAAAATGTTTTTACCTGGATATCAGGTAATTAAAAAAACAAACCTCCATCCAACGGACAAAAACAGGTATAAAAAGCAGGCATTTAAAGCGCTGTGGCATAATGATTGACAGGCAAAGGGAGCAATTAAGAACTTAAATCGTAAACACATTAAAAATACAATCATACAATGGGAAAAATTATAGGTATTGACTTAGGTACAACCAACTCATGTGTTGCCGTTATGGAAGGCAACGAGCCTGTTGTTATCCCCAACAGCGAGGGACGCAGGACTACCCCATCTATTGTGGCATTCACTGAAAATGGCGAACGCAAAGTAGGTGACCCGGCCAAAAGGCAGGCGATTACCAATCCGGAAAAAACCATATTCTCCATCAAACGTTTTATGGGAGAGACATATGGAAGCACTTCAAAAGAAATCAACCGTGTATCGTATAAAGTAGTACGTGGCGACAATGACACACCGCGTGTACAAATCGATGACCGCAAATATACTCCTCAGGAAATTTCTGCTATGGTCCTTCAAAAAATGAAGAAAACCGCAGAAGATTATCTCGGCCAGGAAGTTACAGAGGCAGTAATTACTGTTCCTGCATACTTCAGCGACAGCCAGCGCCAGGCTACGAAAGAAGCAGGCGAAATTGCCGGCCTTACAGTAAAAAGGATCATCAATGAACCTACTGCTGCTTCATTGGCCTATGGTCTTGACAAAAAAGACCAGGATGTAAAAATTGCAGTTTATGACCTGGGTGGCGGTACATTCGATATTTCCATCCTCGAGCTGGGCGATGGCGTTTTCGAAGTAAAATCGACCAATGGCGACACACACCTTGGTGGTGATGACTTTGACCAAGTAATTATCGACTGGCTGGCAGATGAGTTTAAAAACGACGAAGGCATTGACCTGAGGCAGGACCCGATGGCGCTTCAGCGCCTGAAAGAAGCTGCCGAAAAAGCCAAGATTGAGCTTTCCAGCTCTTCGGAAACAGAAATCAACCTGCCTTACATCATGCCGGTGAACGGTATTCCAAAACACCTTGTACGCAAACTGACGCGTGCAAAATTCGAGCAACTTGTTGACGTGCTGGTACAACGCACTATTGAGCCTTGCCGCAAAGCCCTTCAGGATGCAAAAATGAGCGCTTCGGATGTGGATGAAGTAATCCTCGTTGGTGGCTCCACCCGTATCCCAGCCATTCAGAAAGTGGTTCAGGAATTCTTTGGCAAATCACCTTCAAAAGGTGTAAATCCCGATGAAGTAGTTGCCATTGGAGCTGCGATCCAGGGCGGTGTACTTACTGGTGAAGTTAAGGATGTACTTCTGCTTGATGTTACTCCGCTTTCACTCGGTATTGAAACACTGGGAGGCGTGATGACCAAACTGATTGAAGCCAACACAACCATCCCTACCAAAAAATCGGAAACATTCTCTACTGCTGCAGATAATCAGCCATCTGTTGAAATCCATGTACTACAGGGAGAACGCCCTATGGCCAACCAGAACAAGAGCATCGGAAGGTTCCATCTCGACGGCATCCCACCATCACCACGTGGCGTACCACAAATTGAAGTAGCCTTCGATATCGATGCCAACGGTATTATGAATGTCAGTGCTAAAGATAAAGCTACCGGCAAATCGCAGAACATCCGTATCGAAGCATCAAGTGGCCTTTCGGATGATGAAATCAAAAAGATGAAAGCAGAAGCCGATGCCAATGCCGAAGCAGACAAAAAAATGCGTGAAGAAATTGACAAAATCAATCAGGCAGACGCCATGATTTTCCAAACAGAAAAACAACTGAAGGAATACGGCGATAAGCTTCCGGCAGACAAAAAAGGCGAAATTGAAGGCGCTATTGCTGAGCTGAAGAAAGCCCATGAAAGCAAAGACATTGCAGCAATTGATGCAGCGATGGAAAAACTAAACAACATTTGGCAACAAGCCAGCCAGCAAATGTATCAGGACGGCCAGCAGCAAGGACAGCCAAATCCGGGTGCAGGAGCAAATGGTGGTCAGCAAGCAGGTGGCCAGCAAAAAGGTCAAAATCCCGGTGGCGATGTAGAAGACGCTGATTTTGAAGAAGTAAAATAAACCGTATTGGAACAAATAACCACAAGGACATCTTCGGATGTCCTTTTTTTGTATCCTTTTTTGGAATTCTTCCGACCAAAGCCCCAAAAATGCATATATTTGTTAACTTAAATTTAATTGGAGCCGATGTAAAGCTTTTATGTTTATAAGTACTTTTGTCGCCCCGATACTCACATATTTAAGACAGTAAACCAAATTAAATTCTATTATGAAAAAATTTACTTTAGTTTTTTTGAGCGCTTTCTTCTTTCTGGCCTTCCAGATTGGATTGAAGGCGCAAAGTGAAATCTACCTTGAGGGATTTGACTCTGACCTGGGTGCTACAAGCCAGCAATCCATTACAGGTGCAGAAGCATGGGATTGGGCAAACTACGGAACAGACCCGGGTTGCGCCAAAATGAGCGGCTATAACAGCGGCGCTCAGGACAATGAAGACTGGCTGATTACCAATGTGATTGATTGCAATGGTTACACCAATGTAACTTTAAAGTTTAATCATGCCCGTAATTACGAAGATAACAGCGGACTCTTTGTTCTTATCTCCAATGATTACGATGGAGTAAGCAACCCAAACACCAATGGAACCTGGACAGACCTAACCGGTCAGTTTACTTTCCCTGCTTCCGGAGGCTGGAGCTTTATTGATGCCGGTACGGTTGATATCAATGCTTATGTGGGCGCCACAACCTATATTGCTTTTAAATATACCAGCACAACAGCCGGTGCATCAACATGGGAAGTGGACAGTGTTTATGTTGCAGGTGAACAATCACTGGATGCATTTATTGCAGGATCATTCAACAGTTGGAATGGCGCCGACCCGGCGTACCAAATGGAAATGAATGCCAATGGAGTGGCAACCCTTACCAAAAACCTCGGTGCAGGAACCCATGAATACAAATTCGTAAATGGTGGCAATTGGTATCCTTCTGGCGACAATCAGATTATTGATCTCACTGCTGCTACGGATGTTACATGGCGAGCCAATACGACGGACAATTTGGTTACGCATACAGCTCCTGTTGTTGCAGGAAGCTTTTTCGAAGCAATGGGTCAGGGATCAAACTGGGAGCCAACCAACCTTGCAGGTGAAATGAGCGATCCTGATGGCGATGATATTTTTGAACTTGAACTTACCATTCCTTCTGGAAACTGGGAGTTCAAAGTTACGCTTAACCACAACTGGGATCAAAGTACGGGTGGAAATATCGGGTTCACATCAGACGGAACCACTCCTACAATTTTCACCTATGATATGTCCAATAACCAAAGTGGCACAACTGCTCCTCCTCCTCCATCTGCTACAATTACTTTTATCGTTGATGATTCCCAAAACCAAACCTTTGCAGGTTTCTACCTGAAAGGAAGCTGGGATGCCGACGGTCAATACGACCCATCATGGAACGGTGGTGCTGAACACACGCAATTTTATGATGACGGGACCAATGGCGATGTAACTCCCAATGACCACATCTGGACATGCCAGCAGGATCTTGTTTCCGATGGTGGCGCTAACACCTGGGAATGGGGTTTTAACGATCAGGATAACGAATGGGTAACCGGAAACTTCCAGTTTACCGTCCCTGACGACAGCCCACAAACGCTTGAATTTAACAGCTTCCCAGCTATTCCACAGCTGGTGATTACAGAAATAATGTATAACCCTCCGGAATCAGGAACCGACTCACTCGAATTTATAGAAATCTACAATAAAGGCACACAAGCTGCTGATTTAGGTGGTTTTGCCTTTGGCGAAGGTGTTGAGTTTACTTTTTATACAGGAACTACTTTGGATGCCGGAAATTTCCTTCTGGTTTCAGTTGATAGCCTGGCAATGGATGTTTCATTTGGAGTTGATGCTTATCAATGGTTTAGCGGTGGCCTTTCCAATGGTGGCGAAGATATCAGCATTATTGATGATTTCCGCCAAAGAGTTGCTTTTGTTGAGTATGACGATGCTGCTCCATGGCCAACAACACCCGATGGCGACGGACCTTCATTGACTTTCTGTGATCCTTCACAAGACAATAACGACCCGACTTTCTGGTCTGCATCAACTATGTTCCAGCTTGTAAATGCTGCCGGCGATTCCATTTGGGCTACACCCGGTACTGAATGCGACCCATGGACAGATCCTCCAATTGCTGATTTTGATGCAAGTGCAACCAATATTTTAACAGGTGGCAGTGTTGATTTTTATGATATGTCGCAAGGTACCCCACACACATGGGCATGGACATTCAACGGTGGTGTTCCCAGTACTTCTTCAGATCAAAACCCGACAGGCATTACTTTCAGTGCTCCAGGCGTTTATGACGTTTGCCTTATTGTAACCAATGATTTTGGAGACAATACGAAATGCGTTACCGGCTTTATTACGGTAGAAGACCCAACAGATGCCGATATCGTCATTACAGAAATTATGTACAACCCACCGGAAAGCGGTGACGATTCTCTCGAGTTTATTGAAATTTACAATAACGGCAGCAATGATGTGAACATGCGCGAATGGTATTTCGCCGAAGGAATTGAATTTGTATTCCCTGATGTTACAATTAATGCTGGAGAATATATGCTGATTGCCAAGAATGTGGAAGCTATGAACAACACTTTCGGTGTTTCTTCTTATGAATGGACTGATGGCGGCCTCAGCAATGGCGGCGAGCTTATCCAGCTGAACGACCGTTTTGATGCCATTGCTGCTGCTGTAGAATATGACGATGGCGGCGACTGGCCAACAACACCTGATGGCGATGGCCCTTCACTTACTTTCTGTGATCCAAGCTTAGACAATGCCCTTGCAGCAAACTGGTCTGCATCTGTTGAATTCGCTGCCATCAACGCAGAAGGTGATTCTATTTGGGCTACCCCAGGAACAGGCTGCATGGTACTTCCTGTAGCAGATTTCACTTCGGATGTTACTGTTGTTGAAGAAGGTGGAAGCGTAAACTTCACTGACGTGTCAACTGGTGATCCTTACGAATGGTACTGGGAATTTGAAGGAGGCACTCCTGCAACATCAACCGAACAAAACCCAACAGTAACTTATGCTGCTGAAGGCACATACAATGTAAGCCTAACCGTTACCAATGATGCAGGAGAAGATATGCTGCTCGTTGAGGATTATATCACTGTTTCCAATACACCTCCTCCACCGGCAGCTGATTTTGAAGCTGATGTAACGACCATCACAGTAGGTGGCACAGTTAACTTTACCGACCTGAGCCTCTACGATCCAAGCGAATGGGCATGGACATTTGATAGCGGAACTCCTGCCACATCCGATGAACAAAACCCGAGTGTTGTTTATAACACACCAGGTACTTTCACGGTAAACCTCACTGCTACTAATACTTATGGCTCTGACGAAATGATCAAGGAAGCTTATATTACGGTGCTGCCCGAACCAAGTGGTGCAGATATTGTCATCACTGAAATCATGTACAACCCACCGGAATCTGGCGACGACTCACTTGAATTCATTGAGCTTTACAACAAAGGTGCCGAGACAGTAAACTTAGAAGACTTCTACTTTGCTGACGGAATCGAATTTGTATTCCCTTCCGTTGATATTGAAAGCGGAGCTTACCTGCTTGTAGCCATCAACGAAGCCGCAATGAACAGCACTTTTGGTGTAACGGCACTGCAATGGACCGATGGCGCACTGAAAAACAGCGGCGAACTTGTCCTGCTGAAAGATGCTGCCGGCGTAACAATTGATTCTGTTGAATATTCTGATGCAGAGCCATGGCCAACAGTTTGCGATGGCGACGGCCCCTCACTCACACTTTGCAACCCAAATGATGATAATGCACTGGCAGAATCATGGTCGGCAAGCACCGAATTTGCAGCAGTAAATGCAGAAAACGACACCATCTGGGCTACTCCGGGAGCCGGTTGCGAGCTTATCATGCCTATTGCTGATTTCGTAATGAGCCCCGACAGTATTATGATGGGATTCCAAGCTCAGTTTACCGATATGTCGCAAGGAAACCCAATAAGCTGGGAATGGACCTTTGAAGGTGGTGATCCTGCTACATCAACGGATCAAAACCCAATCGTGACCTACAACGACCTGGGATATTTCGATGTAACACTGACCGTTACAAACGAAAATGGCAGCGACACCGAAACCAAAACAGACTATGTATTTGTTTATTGGATGGATGGTGTAAACGAACTTGCTGTAGCTACTTTCAGCATGTATCCAAATCCTGCACAGGATCAACTGTTTATTCAGGCAAGCACTGCCAAAGCAGAAGTATCTGTTTATAATATGGTAGGTAGCCTGATGCTGCAGCAGACCCTGACATCAGAAACAAATCAATTGAATATCGGTCAACTTGAATCAGGAATTTATCTCGTACAGATGAAAGACCAAACTTCAGGAGCTATATTCACCGAAAAACTGATTATTAAATAAGACAAACAATAAATCAATTTAAAACCAGACAGGCTTCATCGCGTGTCTGGTTTTTTCACCTTAAAACTAACACAATGAAAAGAACCTTACTTTTTATTTTTGCTTCAGTCCTGTTTATGGGACTTAACGCACAAAACCTGGTAACAAACCCCGGTCTGGAAGAATGGACTGATGATGTAACACCTGTTGGTTGGACAAAAGCCGAAAACATTTCGAAAAGTGATGCCATGGTGCACAGCGGAACTTATTCAGCCATGCAAACTTCTGCTGACGGCACACAGGATTTCCAACAAGACATTGCCGGCATTACCGGTGGTGTAGAATACACTATTTCGTATTGGTATTACGACAATGATGCCGCAGCACGTACACGCATCTGGTCATACTGGATGGATGCAGAAGGTACTTATCTTGATGACAACGAAGACGTTCTTCGTCCTTCAAACACATATTCAGAAGACAATGATGCGTGGCAGCAATTCAACGTAAGCCTTGTAGCTCCTGCAAATGCAGCACAGTTCCGCTTTGAAGTACGTGTTTACAAACAGGACGGTGCCACAGGTGGTGCCGTTTATTATGATGATTTTACTTTGGAAGGCGGATCCCTGCTCCCTGAGCCCACAAACTATCCAACAGATTTTGCTGCAATGGCCAATGGCCTGAACATCAACCTCAGCTGGACAGATGCTACCGGTGAACAACTGCCTTCAGCTTATCTGATCCTTGCCGCTGCTCCGGGTGCTGAACTGCCCAATGTGGAAGACGGAACACCTATTGCCGACGACACAGACCTCAGCGATGGTGTTGGCGCACTCAATATCACACAAGGGACCCAAATGGCAGCCTTTACTGACCTGAATGCAGCTACCAATTATCATTTCGAAATTTATCCCTACACTAATGGTGGCGAAAACATTAATTATAAAAATGACGGCATGGCTCCTGAAACAGAAGCTACAACTTCTGATGTGGAAGTATTGAGCTTCACAGATTTCAATGACATGACCTGGGGTGACTGGACTATTTATGATGTTACAGGCAACTTGGGCTGGAGCATTTCCGATAAATTTGGCATTGACGACAGTCCATGTGCAAAAGCAACCGGTTATGAAGGCGCAGCAGAAATTAATGAAGACTGGCTTATCTCTGCCCCATTCAATGCATCAGCCAAAGCAAGCCTAAGCCTTGAGTTCTATAATGCCAAAAATTATAACGGGCCGGACCTCCAACTTATGGTTTCTGAAGACTATGATGGCGCATCTGATCCAAATGGATTCAACTGGACTGAAGTAGACTTCACTCCATCTTCGGGAAGCTGGGATTGGACTTTTGGTGGGACCCTCGATCTCAGCGGTTTTTCTTCTGAAGAGCTTTATATCGCTTTCCTGTTTACCTCTACTGATTCTGAATCAGCTACATGGGAACTGGACAACATCAAAGTACTGGGTTCAGGAACAATTTCTGTCGAAGAAATGAACAAAGCCGGCCTTAGTGTTTATCCAAACCCTGCCAACGACATCCTCAACATCAAGAGCGAAAACGCACAGGAAATCAATATCTATAATATTGCAGGCCAAAAAGTTATGAATGCCCTCACAAATTCAGGAACAACAAGCTTTTCTGTTGAAACCCTGGAAGCTGGTATTTATATGATCGAAAGCATTGATATGAACACTGCAAAACGCACAACTTCAAAACTCATTGTTCGATAGCACAAGCAATCTGATATTTCCAAAACCGCTCAGCACTTCGCCGGGCGGTTTTTTTGTGGTTCTACAAGGAATTTCGTGGGCAATGATAATGCTTAAAATTAAATACTAAGCAGATATTTGGAAATAAGATGCTTAATAAAACAGTAGAGGTCAGTATGTAGGTGCATATAAGTTTTGGCAAATCATAAAAACGATAATGATTTGCTATTGAGTAACACAGATTTCGATGCCGAAGCTTCGGCATCGAAATGACCTTTTGTTGTGTTCAAGTGGCAAATGCGGCGAGGACACAATAGTTTATCTCAAATAGGTCCTCGCCTCATTTGCCCTAAGACTTTTTAAAACCCGTCATTCCGACAAAGTTTTCCGATGCATGAGGAAGGCTTTGGAGGAATCTGTTTGAAATAGCATTCAAATTTCTTTCCACGAAATTCCGTGTAGAACCTTTTTTGTTTTCATAATAATAATTCATTTATCTTTGTTTATTAAGAACCCATCTACTTTGAATTATTGAATTGATTTTCTGCAATTTAAATATTGCAGTAGCATTCAGGCATACGGATACAAACGGATCTTGGCAAAAAACCAACACTTACGAAATTAATGCCGTTTTACCCGTCGATAAACAAACCAATTCTTTAGTCCAGAGTATAAATGATGAGGCAACCCTTGTTTGGTTGATTGGTTTAATTTATAGACTATAAAGGTCCCAAAACAATGATTATGAAATCACAGTTATACACTCCCAAATCAAAGTCTTTTGCTTTATTACTCCTGAGAATTTTGCTTCTGTTGTCCCTTCCTGTTCAGCAGCTCATTGCTGATGAATCAGACATCATGATTACCGAAATCATGTACAATCCTCCTGAAGACAATACAGATTCGCTTGAATTTATAGAGCTTTACAACAATGGGGATAACGACGTGGTGCTCACAGGTTTTTATTTCAGTGCCGGGATTGGATATACTTTTCCTGATTTCACACTGGCTGCCGGGGCATACGTCGTGCTTGCTTTTGATTCTGTGGCCATATGGAACAGTTTTGCTGTAGAGGCCTTTCAGTGGAATTCGAGCGGGTTGAACAACAGCGGTGAACTGATTGAGCTTAAAAATCCTTCAGGCCAAATTATCGACCAGGTTTATTATGACGATTCCTACCCCTGGCCTTCAGAAGCTGATGGTGATGGGCCTTCGCTGGAATTTTGCGATTATAATTTAGACAACAGTTTGGGCGCCAATTGGTCGGCAGCCACCTATTACCAAATCAAGAATGCTGCCGGAGACTCCATCTGGTGTACGCCAGGCGAGTATTGCAATCCCTGGTACGAAGCGCCCATCAGCGATTTTGAAGCCAGTCAAACTGATATCCTGCCCGGCTGGAGTATTGATTTTACCGACTTCACACAAGGAAATCCCGACAGCTGGTCGTGGTCTTTTAGCGGCGGCCAACCTGCTGCATCCACAGAGCAAAACCCTCAGGGCATTGTGTATGACAATCCAGGAACATTTGAAGTTTGCCTCACTACTACCAATGCTTATGGTTCTGACACGGAATGCAAATCGGCCTACATAACAGTAAGCAGCCCGCCCAATGCGGAGATCATCATCACCGAAATTATGTACAATTCACCGGATGCCGATATTGATTCCCTTGAATTTATTGAGCTCTACAATACCGGCCCCGATCATGTTAATTTGGAATCATGGACTATCAGCGAAGCAGTAAATTTCACTTTCGGAAATGTTGTGCTTAATGCAGGCCTTCGGCTGATTGTTGCCAAAGATCCAGAAGCCATTCAAAATACTTTTGGAATATCATCTTATGACTGGAACGGCTCCTTAAACAATACGGCAGCCACTATTTTATTAAAAGACAATTATGGTGTTGTGCGCGACAGTGTCCGTTATTCGGATGCTGCACCCTGGCCAGCCCGCTGTGATGGCGACGGGCCATCGCTCACTCTTTGCAATCCTTCTCTCGATAATGCTTTGGCATCGTCATGGAGCGCATCAACCGAAGTGCGGGCAATCCTGAACAATGGCGATACCGTTTACGCCACACCGCTAACAGGATGCTTGTACCCACCGGGTGCCGACTTTGTTGCAGACCAAACCGATATCTATACAGGTACAACGGTTCAGTTTACCGATCTTTCTACGAATAATCCTGCAAGCTGGGAATGGACTTTTGAAGGAGGCAATCCGGCCACATCCACACAGCAGAACCCACAGGTAATCTATGAAAACACAGGACATTTTATGGTAAACCTCAAGGTGAGCAATGCCGATGGAAGCGATTCGCTCATGCGTGAAAATTATATACACGTAGTCAGTGCGCCCAGCGGAGCCAATCTTGTCATTACTGAAATGATGTACAACCCACCGGATGCCAATACCGATTCACTGGAATTTATTGAGATATTAAATGCCGGTGATGATATTGTGAACATGCAGGGATTTTATTTTGATGAGGGCATCAATTTCACCTTTCCTGATTACGACTTGCAAGCCGGATCAAGGATTTTGGTTTCGCGCTATGCCGATATTTTTCATGATTTTTATGGCGTTGCTTCCCTGCAATGGGAAAGCGGCGTACTCAACAGCGATGGCGAATTAGTTTTATTGAAAGACGCTGCAGGTGTAACGCTTGACTCTGTTGTTTATTCCCCGTTTGAGCCCTGGCCTGAACGTTGCGCCGGGCATGGCCCTTCCCTTACCCTTTGCGATCCATCCCTCGATAATGCTTTGCCAGAATCATGGAGTGCCTCCGAAGAATTTGTGGGCCTGCTCACCGATGGAGATTCGGTTTATGCATCACCCGGCACGGGATGTATTTATTATCCGCAAGCAGATTTCACCGCAGACACAAACCGTATTTTCGAAAATGGCACGATCCAATTTACGGATAGATCAGGAAATGTACCCAATACCTGGTACTGGGAATTTGAAGGAGGAAGCCCCGCCACATCCACTGAAGAAAATCCGCTCATCACATATAACGAAGCCGGGATTTACGATGTAAAACTCAAGGTAAACAATGTTTATGGCATCGATTCAGTGCTGCGCGAAGGCTACATCAGCGTACTGCGCGACCCTGCAATTTACAAAATTACTATTACCGAAATAATGTATAATTCCCCCGATGCAGATACTGATTCTCTGGACTTTATTGAGATTTACAACAATGGCGACAAGGCTGTAAACTTAGAAGGTTTTTACTTTGATGAAGGTATCGATTATACTTTCCCGGATTACGATTTTCTTCCTGGCGACTACTACCTTATCTGCAAGGACGATACAGCTTTCAGGAACTTCTTTGGTGTTGTTGCACAGGAATGGAAAGGCAATCTGGTCAATTCAGGAGAAGACATCATCCTGATAGACAATTTTGGCAGCATGATGGACAGTTTGGTTTATGCTGACACACTCCCCTGGCCTCCTGAATGCGATGGTGACGGCCCATCGCTGACCCTCTGCAATCCGGATGAAGACAATGCTTTGGCAACAAGTTGGCGCCCTTCCGAAGAATTTCAAGGAATTTTGAGCAATGAAAAATCGGTCTATGCATCACCCGGAACGGCTTGTATGTTTGCCCCAAAAGTTAATTTTTCTGCCAATACTACAAATATAGAAGAAGGAGGCAGCGTTCAATTTACTGACTTGACTGAAAATAATCCTACGCAGTGGTATTGGGAATTTCCGGGAGGAAGCCCCGAAGGGTCCCCAGAACAAAACCCGGAGGTTATATATAATCAGGCAGGTATTTACAATGTCCGCCTCACGGCCACCAACGAATTTGGAGGGGCATCAACCGAGAAGGAAGGCTATATTTTTGTTAGTTATGAACCCGGCAGCAATGATCTTGTGATCACAGAAATTATGTACAACTCGCCGGATGCGGAAGTTGATTCACTCGATTTTATCGAAATTTTCAATAATGGCGATGAAATCGTTAAGCTCATGGATTTTTATTTCCGTGATGGTGTAGATTTCACATTTCCAGATTGGGACCTTTATCCGGGCAGCTATTTGGTCATTGCAAAAGACGCCGAAGCAATGCAGGATTTCTTTGGAACGAATTGCCTGCAATGGACAAGTGGCAACCTGAATAATTCGGGCGAAAGCATTGTTTTAGTTGATAAACTGGGCCACATCATCGATAGTGTGCAATACAGCAACGAACTGCCCTGGCCTCCAAAATGCGATGGCGGCGGCCCGTCTTTAACATTATGCGACCCACTTTTAGACAATACGCTGGCTGAATCGTGGAGTGCTTCAGAGGATTTCAGGGGTTTGCTTACCAATGGCGATTCGGTATGGGCCACACCCGGCAGTGGCTGCATCCGCTATCCCATTGCACGCTTTAGTGCTGATATTCAAATTATCCAGGAAGGCGATGAAGTTCAGTTTACCGACGTTTCACGAAACAATCCCGAAAGTTGGGAATGGAGTTTTCCCGGGGGCACTCCCGAATATTCAGAAGAACAAAACCCTCTGATACAGTATAATGAAGGGGGTATATATGATGTTCAGCTTGTTGTGGCCAATGAGCATGGCTCGGACACTTTACGAAAAAAACGCTACATCAGCGTAAGCTCCAGCCCTACCAATGCCCAACTGGTCATCACGGAAATTATGTACAACAGTCCCGACGAGACCTACGATTCCATTGAATTTTTTGAAATCTACAATAACGGTGCTGAGCCTGTGGACATGAGCCAGATTGTTATTGTTCATGGTGTTGTATATGACTTTCCCGAGATTATGTTAAAACCGAAAAAATATTTTGTGCTGGCAAAGGATTCCATGGCCATGAAAAACACTTTTGATCTGGACGTTTATCAATGGTCGGAGGGCAGTTTGCGCAATGGCGGCGAACTGATCCTGCTGCGCGACCGTGCGGGCGTAACTATCGATTCTGTTTGGTATTCCGATACTTTGCCCTGGCCCATGCAATGTAATGGCGAGGGTCCTTCACTGACGCTGTGCAACCCCAATAACGACAACGCACTTGCTTCATCATGGGCACCATCGCGGAATATTGCCGCAGTGCTCACCAATGGCGATGTTGTTTATGCCACACCCGGCCAGGGCTGCTTCGGGCCGCCAACAGCTGATTTTGAAGCCGATAATCCTGAGGTTTATGAAGAGGAATCCGTGCAGTTTTTCGACCTCTCCACCGGAATACCCAGTGAATGGTTCTGGACATTTGAAGGTGGCTCTCCAGCAACATCTACCCTTAAAAACCCCATCGTAAAATACAAGCAGAAAGGAAGTTGGGCGGTCACACTAACTGTTTCCAACTCCATTGGTTCGGACACAGAAACAAAAAACAGCTATATCGAAGTACTCGAAGGAAGCAGCATCAACGAAAAGGACACGAAAGGGTTGAAAATTTATCCAAATCCTGCGCAGGAGTCCTTGTTTATTGAAAATGAATTCCATAGCGCTCATTGGGTTGGCATGAGCGACATCACGGGACGCACAATAAAAAACCTTGCCATTGACCAGGGAAAAACTTTGCTGAATATTTCAGGACTGGATGCGGGCTTCTATGTGCTGCGGTTTTATGATCAATCGAATGCCATCATTTATACTACAAAACTTCAGATTCACTAAAATGAGAAAAATTTTGAACAGCCCGTCAGTACTTTTTCTCTTGGTACCCTTCTTTTTCGCTATAGTGGCAGAGGCACAAAATCCTGTACGCCTGGAATTTCCAGTGGACAAAAAAAGCAGTTCCTATCAGTTAATTCCATTTGCAGACTCAAGCTTTGTCCTGTTTTACCCAACCGAAAAAACCGGCGGAAAAAGCAGAAAATGGGAATTTGAAACGTATAACAAGCTATTCATTAAAACGGCTGAAGCAGAAACAACAGCATACGGGAAAGCAAACAGCTATATGAAATATACTGATGAGCAGTCCTTATACATACTATTTTATTCCGAAAATGAGCTGAGCAGCCACATTGCTTCCTGCATCAGGTATCAACCAAAAAGTGGTACAATTTATGTTGCCGAAATCCAAATACCCGATAAAAGGGAAATCACTGCTTTTCTGCCCTGGCGCGATGGTTATTTTATAGGTGTATATTCAAAAAACAATGCCGAATTGCTTCATTTTAACACTAAATCAGGCAATTTGCAGATCAAGGAACTGGGCGACCAAAATGATATGCGACCATTAAGCATTGCTTATACCGCCGATAGTAACCTGCTGATCAGCTGTATTGCACACCCTACGAAAAAGAGCACCGTTTTATCGTTCATCACAATGACTGCTGACGGATACGAAAAATCCAGAAAGCAGTTGGAATGCAATGAATATCTGACAGATATTGTACAAGCCAACGATAAGCAACAATTATACTTTGGGTTGTATAACGACAATAAAAACCGTAACGAATACGGAGATCATTTCAGTACAGGCTTTTTCAGCCTTTCACAAGGAAATTTTAGGTTTTTCCCCTTCAGCAATATAGTGCAAAAGCAAATGGATTCATTGCAGGAAGAAACAATGGAATATCTGACGCACATCAATCCAGTGCTTAGCGACAACGGAAATTATTTGTTTTATCTCGATGCCTGGGCGCCTGATTTCCAAACCGGATCAATCATGACTTTCGATTATTACGGGCGCATGCTTCCTACCTATCAATCGCGTTTAAATGGTTATCATCACAAAGGCTGTTTTGCCTTGGAACTTGATGAAAAAGGAAATGCAAATTGGACGGGCATGTACAATCCCAAGAACCTTTTGGCTGAAATCCCATCTCAGATTACACAATTAATTCCGCTGGAGGAAGATTATCTTCTTTGCTATAGCGAGCGCGGAAATATAAATAGTTTCCTGATTTCCAATGGACAAAAATCGACCACTACAGAAATCAGCCCCATTGAGTCCTTGTTTCCCGATGATCGCCTGAGGGAGCATCACAACAGTCGGATTATTCATTGGTATAAAGACTGTTATCTCGTTTCCGGATACCAGCGCATCTCAAATATTAGGTTAAAAAACAATAAAGATAGATATGTCTTTTTTATCAATCTACTGCAAGTGAATTAAGAGCATACCAACTGATTCCAAGGCAAGCGATCGAAAATCAAACATGGATAATTAATTTTTTCAGCCTGTTTTTAGCAAATTGCTTGCTCAAACATAAAGCAATCATTCATTTACAGCATATCTATTAGTATCTGCTGAATTTTCCTGAAAAAATCTTGTCAAATATAAGTAGAATGTGTAATTTTATTATAGCAATATCGCCAGTAAGTAAACATTATTTTTAACCTCCTTTATCTGCAAGAAAAATGAAACAATTGTGTTTGCTCATCATATCTGTATTGTTTTTTCACTCAACCGCTTTTACTCAAAGTAGTCCTTCCGAAGTGTTTCAGCCCCGTTTGGGCATTCTTGATACGTATAACGGACATTGGAACGGGAGATTATCCGACTTGCGATCGGTAAAACACATGGCCGAAGTTGGCGGTATGCCCTTCACCATCAGCGATAACCTACAAAAAATCCTCACAAACAAAGTTGTTATCATACCCTCCGAACTCAAATCCGGCGTTTTCAGTACAGAAGAACTATCACTATTACAGAATTATGTTTTAAAAGGAGGCTGCCTGATCACCAACGGCCTTGATGAAGAAAAACTCTATTCCACATTTGGCATTACTGATGTTATCAAGAAAAAAGAGCGCTACACTTTATCTTTCGATATATCAGCTGATGGTTTTATCTTCCATAATATTGATGATGAAATGGAGCAGACCATCAGTTTGGGAAATAAAGAAAAAGAGAAAAGTGTGCGTACAAACTCCTTTGTTTGTTCTGAAGCGGGAGTTCTTGGCCGCTATGACAATGGGCAGGTGGCATTTATCCGCAACACTTTCGGCAAAGGAAAAGTATATAGTTTGGGAATATTGTTCAAACATCTGATATTAAGCGCACAAATCAACGCAGACAATGCGCACCGCTGCTATTCCAATTGTTTTGAGCCCACTTCGGATGTAGTGATAATGCTGCTTAAAAACATCTATGCGCAGGAAGTACCCTATGCGGTATTTAAAAACACAGCCCCCACACATTATCGGGCTACATTAATAATAACGCATGATGTTTGCAGCCACACGGCCCAAAACGGCATGAAAGCCTTTGCTGATCTGGAACGCGAACTGGGCATCAAGGCAACCTATATGATCACAACACACGAATTCCGTGATGACCTGGCAAGCAATAATTATGAACCTCACCGCCACCAGGTAAAAGAAATAGCCGATATGGGCATGGAAATCGGTAGTCATTCCTATGGCCATTTCCCTGATTTTGCCGATAAGGACATTTTTCCCATGGGCAGCATTGAATACATAGAAGAAAACATTTATCATCCCAGATATATCGACAACAACTGCATTGGAGGTTCGGTAATCGGCGAAACTTATGTTTCCAAGAAACTGCTCGAACGCGACACCGACCAAAAAATCCGTTCCTTCCGCTCAGGACATCTGGCTTATAACAAACATCTTACAGAAGCGCTCCAAACTACCGGCTATTCCTACAACAGCTCCTATGCTTCCGGCGATGTAATGACCGCTTTTCCCTACACAGAAACTTTCGATTGTTCCTATTCCGGAACCATGAGCAACATTCTGGAAATACCTTTATTGATTTCTGATGTATTTGATGAGGAAGCCATTAGTGCCGACAATTATCTTGAAAAAGTTGATATATGGCTTGATGCAGCAAATAAAGTTGCTGACAATAAAGGCTTTATCTGCCTGTTGATCCATCCCAACCGCGATTATAAAGTGTGGGCTGAGAGGGAATTTTATAAGCAATTGCCTAAAGATATATGCGCTTTAACCCTTGGCGAAGCCGGTGACTTCTGGACTGCCCGAAATAAAACCCGTTTCCGCACACAAATTGTGGAACATAATATGGAGATTATTATCCCTGATTCACTTTATCCACTTCATCCCGATGTGAGCTTCATTATCAATAACGGCAATGCTTTTGAGAAGGTTATCCTGAAAACGGAATCAGGGAATTTCATTGATAACTTCATTGTTGAAAAGCTGAACGAAGAAGATGGCATTGTGCTGTTCAGTGAAAATGGGACTACCGGCATACAGGATAATTATCAGGAAACCAACCTGCGCTGCGCCGATCCATACCCCAACCCAACAAAAGGTTTTATTAACTTCCCCTTCACCATTAAAAACCAATCGGATATAGAGCTAAGATTGTATGATTTAACAGGAAAACCAGTGCTCTATAAAAATATGCCCGACCAAATAGCCGGAACACATCAGGTTCCTCTGGACTTGAATCATTTGCGGGAAGGCATTTACTTTTATTCGCTATCCGATGGGGAGCAAATCCAAGCAGGAAAAATTATTGTGAAATAAGCGCGCTGAACCTTACTAAAACAAACGCCCGCGTTTCACTAAAAAGGACATCAGCACAGGATGAAAGCCCTGATTGATATCGGCTTCGATCAGGTCAATTTTGTATTGGGCGCAGCGTTCCTGCAGCTCTTTTCGGTAGGAAGCCATTTTTTCTACATAAGCCTTGCGCACTTCGGCAGGGAACAGCTTCAGTTCTTCGCCTGATTCCTTGTCCACAAAGCGGTACGGGCGGTTAGGAAAATCGAAATCTACTTCATGCTTTTTATCCGTTACATGAAAAAGCACTACTTCATGTTTGTTATGCTTGAGATGTTGGAGCGCCTGAAAAACATGCTCAGAATCGGTAGTATTATCGAGCATATCACTAAAAATAATCAGTAGTGAACGGCGATGGATGCTTTCGGCTATAAGATGAAGATTTTCGGCAGCAGCCGTCGTTTTTTGCTTTTCGGATGTTTTGGATTGCAACATTTTATCCAATTCCGTATAAAGATATTGATGGTGCACACTGCTGGAACGCGATGCTGTGGACAGCTCCAGTTCTTTCGCAAAAACACTCAGGCCAACAGCATCCCTTTGTTTTTTCAAAAGCAGCATAATTGCGGCAGCGGCATAAACAGAAAAACTCAGCTTGTTCATATGGTCCAGGCTGGGATTTTCTATGTCCGGATATCGCATAGAAGCGGAATTATCAATCAAAAGCCGGCAACGCAGATTGGTTTCCTCTTCATATCTTTTTACGAAAAGTTTTTCTGTCCGTCCGTAGAGTTTCCAGTCGATATGCTTCGTAGATTCACCATTATTGTACAGGCGATGCTCGGCAAATTCGACGGAGAATCCATGAAAAGGACTTTTGTGCATACCCGTGATAAAGCCTTCAACTACTTGTTTGGCCAATAAATCCAAAGGGATATACCTTTGCAATTCTTCGCTACGGAGTTTTTCTGACATAAAAAGAGGATATAAAAAAGCCAGGGTTCAAGAAATCAAACCCTGACCTGTGGAGCTTTAAAATCTTATAAATGCTTTTCTAAAATAGAAGTAAGCACATTTTCGGGGACTGCGCCCACTTGTTTGTCAACAACTTCACCACCTTTGAAAAAGAGGATGGTTGGAATGTTGCGTACGCGGAATTTTGCGGTAACTTCCGGATTGCTATCAACATCCATTTTGCCTACAACAACTTTATCCTTATAATCTTCACCGATTTTTTCAACGATAGGGCCAACCATACGGCAGGGGCCACACCATTCTGCCCAAAAATCCAGGATTACAGGCTTATCCGACTTTATTACAAGTTCTTCAAAATTTGCATCAGTAATTTCAAGTGCCATGACTGCTTATTTTTAATGTTTATATCTTCAATTGAAAGCTCAAAGATAGAAATAATCAATGGAAAATTACTTCAAGTGATTTTTTATCCGGCAATTTTTTTATTGATTTAGCTCAGTTTATATCCATTCACCGCATGACTTAATCCATCAGATAAATAATTCGGTTTCTTAATTCTTCTCGATTTCAAATTCAGCCAGGCCCCGCTTTTTCACTTCCCTCAGGAATGAAGCTGCATCTACTTTCATCGATGAAGAAAAGTTAAGCCCTACTTTATCTTCTGTATCAATGAGCCGAAACCGAACAGGGGTTTTCCCAAAATGTTCCTTGGCCAGCTTTGCCAGTATATTTATAAAACCATTATCAATAATGCTCAAATCCTGTTTCAGGGTGATGCAACGTGTGCGGTCGTTCATCAGGCCATCGAGCAGGCAAACCGACTGAATGCGCAGTTCATATTCCTCGCGGCCATAACGTTGCTCTATCTTTGCAGTTACATAAAGCAGGTTTCCTTCCTCAAAGAGATGCTTCATTTTAGCCCATGATTCGGAGAAAAGCATTAAAGAAATACTCTCGTCCGTATCTTCCAGCGTCAGGCTTCCAAAATGTGTCCCTTTTTTTGTCAGGCGCTCGTTCACAGAAGTTACGATAGCACTGAATTTCAAGTCCGCATTTGCGAGTTTCTCCCATCTATCCTTTATGGTTTTAATATTATGGGTAGCAAATGCCTTGGTTTCGATGGCATAAAAATCAAGCGGATGTCCCGTAAGATAGAATCCTGTTACTTCTTTTTCTTTTTTCAGTTTCTCAAAATCAGACCAGGTTTCGCATTGAGGCATGCTCACGCTTATTTCGCCGCCACCTTCATCACCAACTTCATCAAAAAGAGATACTTGCGCGGCATTTTGTCGCTCAATTGCAGCATTCACATGTTTGATAATTTTCTCCAGAAAAACCGGCCCGGTATTATTTTCCTGATAGAAATACTGAGCACGGTGTTCGTTCGGGAAAGCATCAAAAGCGCCCGCCATAGCAAGGGCTTCCACACTTTTGCGGTTAACGGTACGCAGATTTACGCGGGAAATAAAATCCACAATATTCTTAAACGGACCGTTTTCTTCACGCTCGCGGATAATCTCTGCAACAGGGCCTTCACCTACCCCTTTGATCGCTGCCATTCCAAAACGGATTTCCTTTTTTTCATTCACGAAAAAATTATAGCGCGATTCGTTCACATCAGGCCCCAATACCTTGATGCCCATACGCTTACACTCTTCAACAAAAAAAGTAATTTTTTCAAGACTGTTCAGGTTGTGGCTTAATACCGAAGCCATAAACTGCGCCGGATAATGTGCTTTTAAATAAGCGGTCTGATAGGAAACATAGCTGTAGCAGGTGGCATGTGACTTGTTGAAAGCGTACTTGGCAAAAGCTTCCCAGTCGTGCCATATTTTCTCGACTTTATCTATAGGATGGCCATTTTTTTCGCAACCTTCGAGAAACTTCACTTTAAGTTCTTCCATCATGGAGATAATCTTCTTCCCCATTGCTTTACGCAGTGAATCGGACTGGCCACGGGTGAAATTTCCCAGCTTGCGTGACAAAAGCATCACCTGTTCCTGATAAACTGTAATCCCGTAAGTTTCTTTGAGATATTCCTCCATTTCCGGGAGATCATATTCGATGGGCTCCTGCCCGTGCTTTCTGCGCACAAATTGCGGGATATATTCCATTGGTCCCGGGCGGTAAAGGGCGTTCATCGCGATAAGGTCCTCGAAACGGGTTGGTTTCAATGCTTTTAAATGTTTTTTCATCCCATCGGATTCAAACTGAAACAAAGCCGTTGTTTCCCCGCGCGCATAAAGCTCGTAAGTCTCTTTATCTTCGAGGTTTACATTTTCAATATCAATTACATCTCCGGTTGACAGCCGGACATTTTCCACGGCATCTTTGATAATGGAAAGCGTTTTCAGCCCGAGGAAGTCCATCTTCAGCAAGCCCACATCTTCCACATGTTTTCCATCGTACTGGGTCACATATTTCAGTTCAGAGTCTTTGGCCGTACTGACCGGAATATATTTTTCAAGGTCATCTTTACCGATGATAATCCCACAGGCATGCGTTCCGGTATTGCGTACCGAACCTTCCAGGGTATGTGCATAATCAAGCACACTCACAACTTCTGCGGTTCCTTTTTCTGATTCTGCTTTCAGTTCCTGCGATTCTTTATAGGCTTTGTCTAAGGTCATTCCCGGCTTTTCGGGCACCAGTTTTGCCAGGCGGTTTGCTTCAGTCAGCGGGAGTTTCTGAACACGGGCCACATCGCGAATGGCAAGTTTAGCAGCCATTTTACCAAAAGTAATAATGTGTGCCACACGTTTTTCGCCATATTTTTTCACTACCCAATCGAGTACTTTTCCACGGCCTTCATCATCAAAATCAATATCAATATCCGGCATGGAAATACGGTCGGGATTCAGGAAACGTTCAAACAGCAAATCGTATTTAATCGGATCAATTTCTGTAATACGCAGGCAATATGCCACAGCGGAACCCGCAGCAGAACCACGGCCTGGCCCCACAGCTACGCCCATTTCGCGGGCAGCTTTCAGGAAATCCCAAACGATAAGGAAATAGCCCGGGAATCCCATGGTTTTTATGGTGTTGAGCTCAAAATCAAGCCGTTCGCGTGTCGCATCATCTATAGTTCCCCAACGTTTTCCTGCTCCTTCGTAAACGATTTTTGTCAGGTATGCACTTTCCAGTTTGATACGTAAAACCAAATCATAGCCGCCCAGCCGTTCAAAAGCTTTTTCAGTAAATTCTTCCTTAAGATCGTCTTCGCTATATTCTTCGCGGAAGCTATCCACAGTTCCTATTTCCTCTGGAATTTCAAATTCCGGCATAATTGGCTTCCGGTCGAGCTCATAAACTTCCACTTTATCAGCAACTTCCAAAGTATTTGCCAAAGCCTGCGCATGATCCGGGAAAAGCTGGTACATCTCATCCGTAGTTTTAAACCACTCCTGGGTTGTGTAGCGCATACGGGCAGGGTCGTCAAGGTCTTTGCCGGTACTCAGGCAAATCAAACGGTCGTGCGCTTCAGCATCTTCTTTATTGATAAAATGCACATCATTGCTCACAACACATTTAACATGATGCTTTTTTGAAAGCTCTAACAGATGCTCATTTACAAACACCTGATCTTCATATACTTCTTTATCTTTTTCAGGATTTCCCGAAGGATGGCGCTGCATTTCGAGATAAAAATCTTCCCCGAAAATTTCTTTATACCAAAGCAGGGCTTTCTCGGCCTGTTCAAAACCGGCTTCACGCAACAGATAAGGGATTTCGCCACCAAGGCAAGCAGATAGCGCAATAATTCCTTCGTGCTTTTCACGCAGCAAATCTTTGTCGATACGTGGTTTATAATAAAAACCCTCCAGCCATGAGAGGCTGACCATCTCAATCAAATTATTGTAACCCGTCTGATTTTTGGCCAAAAGCACCAAATGATAACCACTACCATCTGCTTTTTCGGTCATATCGAAACGGGTACGCCTCGCTACATAAACCTCACAGCCGAGTATAGGTTTTAATCCTGCTTTAAGGGCTGTTTTATGAAAAAGCTTGGCCCCGAACATATTGCCATGATCTGTAATGGCAATGGCCGGCATATGATCATCTTTGGCTTTGTTGATCAGTTTGCCTATTTCGGCCGCACCATCGAGGATACTATACTGTGTATGCACATGAAGATGGACAAAAGGTTTTTTGTCAACATCAGCAACAGGCTGGTTTACATCTGGTATTGAAGTATCAACGAGTTCCTCAACAGCCGCTGTGTTTTCAGATTCCGGATCTTCATCAGGGCCATAAGGCTGGATATTTAAGCCAATAGGCTGCACAACATCCGGATTATTTTTCTGGAATGCAGCCTCATCTTCCTCCGAAAAGCCATATAAACGCGGGTTTATGACACGGAGCCGCATCAATTCCAGAAAGCAGCGCGCAGTGGCTTCCACATCGGCGGCAGCATTATGCGCCGCATCGAAACCTACCCCAAAAAGCTTTTCGTGCAATTCGGTCAGTTTGGGATATTTATAAATTTGTTTTCCCTTCCCTCCCGGCAAGGCACAAAATTCCGTAGATTCGACCATCGTATCAATGTTAGGCTTTCCGGTAAGGAGCTTGTGATCCGTACCCGTTCTGTGCATTTCGGCACCGACAATATTATTATCAAAGCTTACATTGTGCCCCACAACATATTTGGCTTTGACCAATGATTCATAGAAAATATCAAGGACTTTTTTTAATTCCCAGCCTTGTTCCATGGCACGTTTCTGACTGATGCCGTGAATTTTGGTAACCGCATATGGAATTTCAAAACCATCCGGGCGAACAATATAATTCTTTACCTCTATAAGGCTCCCATCTGCCGCGTGCACCTGCCAGGCTAGTTGCACCAATCGCGGCCAATTGCTGCTGTCTGTTACGGGCGCATTATAGTTTTGTGGTAATCCGGTTGTTTCTGTATCAAAAATTATAAACATCGTGCCTGATTTTTTCGGGTAATAACAAGCTGTAAAATTAGGCAAAAGCAGGCAAACAAAACCCTTGTGTTAATAAGTTTTTATATTCACCAACAAATTACTAAACACTGATAATCAATCAATTAATCATTTAGATAAAGACCGCATGAGCCAGTAGCAACCTGACTATCAAGAGGCTTAAAAGACCTAAAGAAATTATTAGAAAGTCCCAGTATAATTTCTTTCGGAGAAAAGGGAAAGTTGTTTTATTATAAACCGGGTTTTGCACATTCAAAAATGCAGGAAGAATAATTAAAACCGGTGTAAGGAGCATAATAAGGAGATAAAGCTTTATGCTGGGCAGAAAAGATGTAAAAATAAGAACAGAACCGATAATCCATGGAAACACAAATTGAGCCAGCATAAAGGCGGGGCGCTGGCTTATATCTTTTACAGGTGACTGATTTAAAGATGTTTGCAACATAATTTTCGATAATTTCCTTCCTGCAAAGATCAAAATCAGGACAGAAGCTGAAGCCAGAATGATTTCTTCTACATCAAGAATGCGGCTCATAAATATCCACTCACTGGTATAAAGAAATCCCGAGCGTGTAAAAACGCCGGCAAGATAAGCTCCAAAAAACATATTAAGCCCATTAATGATGCACCATACCAAAAAAAGGCGCATATAGCCCGGAGCAGCACGAAAAGCATTGAATATCCGACGTGTAACAGCAAAAACAAAGAGGCCAAAGAAAGGAGCCACTGCAAAAATAACAATCAGTCCCAGGCGTGTCCACAAAAGGCTGTACGTACTTTCTGCAAATTGAATGTGGTCATAATAAACCATACTGCCAATCCCTAAATATCGTGCAGTTAGGGCTGTTAGGAATTGTCCCGCTTCAAAGATCAATAAAAAACTCAAAAGGAATAAGGATAAAGAGTGCGTAAAACGCATAAAAAAAGCGCTATGACCTCCAATGGCATCATATTGCTGTCGCACATCATACAGTATCTTTTTGTATTTGCGGATTCTCTTTTTCAAAAATGACTGCTTGCTGCGGTGCGCACTATTTTTATAAAGCTTGCCACCTGATTGACGGATCTGATTGTCAATAAAACTGACTTTTCCCCTTTCCTTATGTCTTCTGCTGAAAATCCGGCCCTCTTTTGAAAAAGGACTGCTCCTGAACATTTTTCTCCGTTGATGTCGCGCCGTTTTTTTCTCATCAGCTCCTTTAAAACGGACTACCTCCTGATGTTTGACTTTCTTCTTTTTTATATTGCGAAATAAGAAAAAGTTGATCAGCTTTTTTATTGCCTGTTGGCGCATTTCCAGCTTTTCCTCTTTAATTTTTTTCTTGTAGCGTATTTCGGACAGGTTCTTTTTTTTCTTGTTTCTCCCCAATATAGTGTTCAGCAGTTTTTGCCATGCTTCCCTGCGTTCCAGGCGTTTCTGCTTACGATACCAGTCTTTCTGACTTTGTTTTCGCCGCTTAAATTCCTTATCCTTTTTCCTGATTGAACGACGTTCTTTTTTCAAATACTTGTCGAAATTTGAGCTTATGTATTTCTTCTTTTCCAAAGTCAATTGTAATTGCGTAACAAAAATAGAAATTTAAGAACCAAATTATGGATTGTTCCGGTATTTTTGTCCCAAATAAAATTCACAAATAAAAAAAAGAACCAATCCATTCATCAAAAATCTCAAAATCCGATGAAATACATTTGCCCATTGATGTGCGTAAACGATTTAAAACGTGCGCGTTATTTTTATGAAAAAATCCTTAAAATGAAAGTTAAACACGATTTTGGTGAAAATATAACTTACGAAGGAGATTTCGCCATCCATCATGCGGCGCATTTCCAAAGCCTAATTGAAGGAAAAAATATAAATTATGGAGGCAATGATGCGGAACTATATTTTGAGGAAGATGAGCCTGATGCATTACGTGAACAATTAATCCAACATAGTATAAGCTTTGTGCATGATATAAAGGAGCAGCCATGGAGGCAAAAAGTCATGCGCTTTTACGATCCGGATCGACATATTATCGAAGTGGGTGAAAGCATGTCGCATTTGTGCCTGCGGCTGAAAAATGAAGGCCATGACAATGAAGCTATCGCAAACACCACAGGATTACCAAAAGCAACTGTTGATCAAATGCTTGCAGCTTTTTAGATTAAAGCAAAGAAGCATTTCAATAATTTTCAGGTAAAAAGATTCATTTCATTTTGCTTTCTCAGAAAAAAGACGGATCTTTGCAGCCCTTTTTAAAATTTAGACGAGTTCTATAACCTAAGCAATTGCTTAAAAATTAAAAGATTATGTCAGTAAAAATGAGATTATCCCGACATGGTAAAAAAGGTCAGCCTTTTTATCATATCGTAATTGCGGATTCTCGTGCGCCACGTGATGGTAGGTTTATTGAAAAAATCGGCACGTACAATCCCCTTACTAATCCAGCAGTAATCGACCTGGATTTCGAAACTGCACTGGAATGGTACCAAAAAGGTGCGCAGCCCACCGACACTGTCCGTGCAATTCTTTCATACAAAGGCGTCCTCTACAGAAACCACCTTTTGGGCGGTGTTAAAAAAGGCGCTTTCAGTCAGGAAGAAGCCGATGTGAAATTCAAAAAATGGCTGGAAGAAAAAGAAGCTAAAATCAACGCGCACAAATCAGAAGTTGATGAAAGCGAGCGCAAAATCCTGAAGGATCGCCTCGATGCTGAAAAAGAAGTAAATGAAGCCCGTATGGCTGAAATCAAGAAAAGGCGCGCCGAAGAGCTTAAAGCACAGGAAGAAGCTGCAATCGCTGCTGCGAAAGAAGCTGCTGCCGCTGAAGCAGAAGCCAAAGGCGAAGCTCCTCAGGAAACCGAAGAGCAAGCTGAAGAAGCTGCAAAAGAAGAATAGTATTATTCGAACATACACTGAAAACCGGAAGATAATTCTTCCGGTTTTTTTTATTTTTGGAGCCTAACTTTGAGCAATGAACAAAAAAGACTGTTATTTCCTGGGCTACACAAAAAAGCCTCATGGCACACAAGGCCACATCCTCGCTTTTCTGGATGTTGATAATCCTTCTGGGTATGAAAAAATAAATATGATTTTCCTCGAAATGGAAAGCGGCCTGGTACCTTTTTTTATCGAAAAAATCCAAATCAGGAAAAAAGGTGAGGTTTTGCTGAAACTGGAAGACGTTCAGGATGATACAGCTGCCGCCCGACTGAGGGGCCGCGAAATGTACCTGCCTTTAAACATGCTCCCAAAACTCGAGGGCAATAAATTCTATTATCACGAAATTATTGGCTTCCGTGTCATCGATCAAACAAAAGGGGAAATCGGCATTATAAAGAAAGTGATCGAAATGCCTCAAAATGATTTGTTTAGCGTGCAAACCGAAGATGAAAAAGAAGTCCTCATCCCAATTAATGACGATATCATCAAAAAGGTGGATCGGACAGCGAAGGAAATCCATATCAATGCTCCGGAAGGCCTGATTGACCTTTACCTTGACGAACAATGAGCATTTTTCGCTTTAAACGATTTGCGATGCAGCACGATCGTTCGGCCATGAAAATCGGAACCGATGGCATTCTGTTGGGCGCATGGTCAGAAATTAAACCACAATGGAATATTCTGGACCTGGGCTGTGGCTGTGGTTTAATTTCCCTAATGCTGGCACAAAGAGGAGCCGCATCGGTACACGCCATCGACTTACATAATGGCTCCATATCTGATGCAACAGATAATTTTTGCTCTTCGCCCTGGAGTCATAAACTCCGCAGCCAACTTATTTCTTATCAGGATTTTGCAGATACAGCACAAAAACGCTTTGATCTCATCATCAGCAATCCACCATTTTTTCAAAACGACCTGAAATCCAGCTCTCGCAATCCCAAAGCACGACATTCAGAAACTCTTTCTTTTGCCGACATCCTGAATGGATTGCACAAACTTTTAGAAAAAGACGGCCATTTTGACCTCATCCTGCCTGTTGCTGAAGCAAAACTATTTGAAAGCATGGCAAGGGATGAAGGTTACTTCCTGAACCGCCTGTGCAATGTACATACCAAATGCGGAAATGATGCAACACGCCGCTTGATGTCCTTTAGCAAAAACAAGGCAAATAGCACCAATGAAAGTATCTGTATCAGGACTGCTGTGGGAGATTATACCAAAGGATTCCGGAGCCTTACCTCTAATTTTTACCTGCAATTCTGATTTTCAAACAAAAAGCTATTTTTGCAGGGCATAAACATTTTGTAATGGAGAAACTTAAGAAATACAGACTGGGTTTACTTGTATTCCTCAGTGGCGCCTCAGTAATGACTTATGAACTTGTCGGTTCCCGGGTTTTGGGGCCATCGCTTGGAACTTCCATATTTATCTGGACCAGCCTTATTGGCATTATCCTGCTCAGTATTGCTTTGGGAAATTATTTCGGAGGCCGTTTTGCAGATCGTTTGAAGAGTCAGAATTTTCTGGCTGTTTTCCTGATGATCGCTGCCTTAAGCATTTGTTTATCTGCATTTTATAAAGAACCTATTTTATTTTATTGCACGCAAATTTTGCCCGGCATAAAAGCTCCTGCCATTGCAGCATCTTTGCTTCTATTTACACCTGCTGCTTTTTTCCTGGGCACTATAGCGCCATATGCCACGCGTTTGCAGATTGAAAATATTGAAAACAGCGGCTCTACTATTGGCAACCTTTACGCACTCTCGACCGGTGGAAGTATTGTCGGAACGTTCATTGGAGGTTTTTTCCTGATACCGGCATTTGAAACCACCCGCCTGATGTTCATTATTGCAATTGTCCTGCTACTGAACGCAAGTTTGGTTTTTAGCGGTAGCCGCAAAATTTATCTATGGCTGTTTTTCGCGATCATATTGGCGATCAGCCTTTATGGTCTGTTTCGAAAAAACGAAATGCCCAATTATTTGGTATATGACGGTAATACAAAATACAGCCGGATTCAGATCATGGATTTGATCAATCCCTGGGAAGGGAAAGATTCGGTACGTTTAATGAAAATCAATAATGAATTTGCTGCAGCGCAGTACAAAAACAAAGAAGGCTTGGTGTACCGAATCATGCGCATGTACAGCCGCGACAGTCTTTTTACGGGCAAAATTAATGAAGCCGTCATGCTGGGCGGTGCCGGATATATTTTTCCACGACATTTTCTGGACGCAAAACCGCATGCACGCATGGATGTTATTGAAATAGATGAAGGAACAACGGAACTGGCGCGCAAATATTTTGGTTTGAGGGACGATGCACGAATGGAAATTTTCCACGAAGACGCCCGTACTTATGTAAATAAGTGTGAAAGACAATACGATGCATTTTACGGAGATGCTTATAAATCAACATTTTCAGTGCCGTATCAACTTACCACCATTGAATTTATGGATAAAATTAAAGATATGCTCCATCCGGATGGCGTGGCCTTTTTTAATATTATCTCGAACCTTGACAATCAGCGCAACCTCTTTTTTCGTGCCCAACTCAAAACGATTAAGGAAGTTTTTCCACAAGTACTGGTTTTCGCAGTGCGCGATGTACAAAAGAAACACGAATTGCAAAATATGCTGATCGTAGCCCGAAAAACCACTGACCCGGATTTAATCAGCTCATTAAGCCGGAGCGCGCCGGATGTTTTTGCGCACCTGATCACCGACAGCATCGCTATGGCAGATGTGGAGGTACTGAGGGATGATTATGCTCCTGCCGAGTTTCTTGTAAACAAACTGATAAATTAAAAATCCCGGAATCAATGAAACCGGGATTTAGGTTGTATCGTTTTTAAAACTATCTGCGCTCTTTAATCAAGCCTTTGCGATAGGCCACCAAAAGCATTTTCAATTCGCGGATTTGCTTTTTGAGATCGATCCCGATATCGGTATCACCAACACGAATGCGGTTCATTGCCTGCTCAACCATAGAGCGTTGCGAAACAATATCACGCTCGTCGGTAATGGCTTTTATCCGCGATTCAAAGGGTTCATGCGCCACAATAACGAGGCTGTAGGAATTATAAATCAATGTATATCCTGCTATTCCGGTCACTTTTTGGTATGGTCGCGACATACCTCCATCGATAACAAAGAGTTTGCCGTTGGCTTTTACGGGCAGCTCACCTTTTTTCACCTTAACAGGCACATGCCCGTTAATGATATGCGAATGCTGAGGATCAAGCTTAAATTCTTTTAAGATCAAATCCACATATTTCACCTGATCGCGGTAGTTATAGTATGCATTACGAACTTCCTTATGGGTTTCTTTATCTTCGATCCAGTAGCGTTCAAAAGTGGCCATTTTTTTCTTGCCAAAAAGGGGGCTTTTAGCTCCCTGCCACAGATACCACATATAATCCTTATCATGCTCGGTGCTTCCGTTCATCTCGCGGTTGAAATAAGCCCTGCGGCACATTTTATCGAATATATCGCACATGGCTTTGCCCGAATACTGTTTATTTTCGACTTTAATACTTTCCAGTTTGCCGTCGTCGGTCATGGGAATACAGCCATGGAAAAGCAGGTTGGAATTATATGCGAGGTACATATTTCCTTTGGCGAAAAGGAATTTGACATGACGCTGCAGTTTCTCAGATTTCATAAATGAAAAGCGGAGTTTTTCCATTAGCTCCTTTTCTTCTTCAGACAGTGCGAAGGGATTAAGCGGATCAACGGTAGGGAAATTTTTATCGAGCAATTCATGCACTTTTCCATTCAGCTTGATGGTCCCTTTTTTGTAATCGATTTTGTCCAGCATCATGCGGTCGCCCATGTCAAAATCAGGATTGCGCATAATAATCTGGCCTTCAAGTTTCTGTTCAATTATTGCAATGGCTTTTTGCATCTTCTTTACCAGAGACACCCGTTTATTGGAATAATCTTCCGGCCTGGCCGATTTTGGGATAAAAACCGGGCATTCGTCATCAGCATAGGTTTCCATAGCAAAGGTTGCCAGTGGCAGCAGGCTGATCCCATAGGCATCTTCAAGTACATCAAGGTTTTCATAACGCGCCTGGATCCGCACTACGGTGGCGATATGCGCATCAATTCCTGCAGCAGCGCCCATCCAGATGATATCGTGGTTTCCCCATTGAATATCAACGGAATGGTGCTCCATCAGGGCATCCATAACCTTATCGGGGCTGGGGCCACGGTCAAAAATATCACCAATGATATGTAATCGGTCAATCAGCAGGCGCTGGATAAACTTACTAATCGCGATAATAAAATGCCGCGCACGTTTGATATCGATAATCGTTTGGATAATCCCATTAAAATACTCCTGCTTTTTGGCTCCGGATTCATTCAGGAGCTCATCGATGATGTAGGCAAAATCGGTAGGCATTGCTTTGCGCACCTTTGATCGCGTATATTTTTCCGCAGAAACGCGGGCCACTTCAACCAACCTTTGCAATGCGATAGAAAACCATTCATCCACATCTTTCTCCTCTTTAAGGATGATATCGAGTTTTTCCTCAGGATAATAAATTATAGTAGCGAGCTTTCTTTTTTCCGATTCGCGGATGCGCCTTCCAAAAACATCATCAATTTTACGGCGCACCACGCCTGATGCATTGCGCAGTACATGGTTAAAAGTGTCGTACTCGCCATGGATATCCGTTAAAAAATGTTCGGTCCCTTTCGGGAGGTTCAGGATGGCTTCAAGGTTGATAATTTCCGTACTGGCATCCTGAATGGTAGGGAATTTTTCGGCCAGGAGGTTGAGATAACGGATTTCATTCTCTATGGCCCCACTGGCAAATTTTTCGTCTGTGATGGTCTTAGTCATATTGGTGGTTTATTTGATTTCGAGAAATAGCGGGCAGTGATCAGAATGAACTACATCGGCAAGGATTCCGGCATCTTTCAGATTGGCTTTCAGGTTTTCGGTAACCATGTGATAATCAATGCGCCAGCCTTTATTTTTTCCTCTTGCCCCTGCACGGTAACTCCACCAGGTATATTGATGCGGTTCGGGGTGAAATTCGCGGAACGTATCAATAAATCCTGTATCCAGAAACCCACTCATCCATTCGCGTTCTTCTGGCAGGAAGCCTGAGCTTTTCGCATTGCGCACCGGATCATGGATATCAATCGGTTTGTGACAAATATTATAATCGCCAGACAGAACCAGTTTCGGGCGCTGCTTACGCAATTCGAGCACATATTTCTGATAATCATCAAGCCATTCCATTTTAAAAGCCTGACGGACATCCCCACTGGAGCCGGAGGGGTGATAAACAGAAACCACTGACAGGGGACCAAAATCGGCCCGGATAAAACGGCCTTCGCTGTCATATTTTTCATTTCCCATACCGTAAACTACCACATCCGGCTTTTGACGGCAAATTATCGCCACACCGGAATAACCTTTTTTTTGAGCTGCATGGTGATACACCTGATATCCAAGCCGGTTTAATTCCTCTGTAGGAAGCTGGTCGTCCTGCGCCTTGGTTTCCTGTAGGCAAAGAACATCAGGAGATTCCTGTTCAAGCCATTGGAGAAAACCTTTTTTAACAGCAGCACGTATCCCGTTAACGTTATAACTTATTATATACATAGAATTTGATCGTTTGGGGCTAATTTACAAAATTGGTGGTATTTACTTTAGTGCGGGCTCAAATTAGTTTATATTCGCGCTCAGAAAAAAGATTTAAAGCTGAATATCAGCCTAAGCGAATACGGATTTCCAATATGAGTTTAAACAGACGCAACAAATTTTTGTTCAGACTGCTGCGTTGGCGGAAAAAACACATTACAGACAGAAATTATTTATTGATAATCAGCATTATAGTAGGCTTTTCATCAGGAATGGCGGCTGTTGTCATTAAAAACCTTGTACATTTGATCAAAGACCTGCTTACAGGTCATTTTCATATTCAATTAGACAATTTCCTCTACATTGCCTACCCTTTTATCGGGATTATCATTACGGTCATTTTTATCCGTTTTATTTTGAGGCAATACGTTGGAGATGGTGTACCAAGTGTGCTGCATGCCATTTCAAAAAACAATGCCATCCTGAAAGCGCACAATATGTTCAGCTCCGTAGTCAGCAGCTCGCTCACTGTTGGTTTTGGTGGTTCTGTAGGACTTGAGGGGCCAACAGTTGCTACAGGCGGTGCTATTGGCTCCAACATTGGCCGCTTTTTAGGGCTCAATTACAAGCAATTAGCTCAACTACTGGCTTTTGCCAGTGCCGGAGCCATGTCGGCAATATTTAAATCCCCTATTGCGGCTATCGTATTTGCTGTGGAAGTGATTATGCTCGACCTCACATTGGCATCGTTGGTGCCACTGCTCATTGCATCGGTAACTGCCGCACTGACCTCATTCATGTTTCTGGGAATGGACGTCCTCTACCCTTTTGAAATAACGGAAGCATTCCGCATGAAGGATCTTCATTTTTATGTGATCCTTGGCGTTTTATGTGGCCTTATCAGTTTGTATTTCACAAAGGTGTATCTCTTTTTTCAAAATTTATTTTCTAAAATCGGGAAATGGTGGCTGCGTCTGTTTATTGGGGGCAGCATGCTCGGTTTGCTGGTATTTTTATTTCCATCGCTTTATGGCGAAGGCTATGAAGCTACCAATGCATGCCTGCACGGAGAAACCTACACTTTGTTCGATAGCGGGCCTTTTTATTGGATGAAAGAAAACAGCTCGGCCATTCTTATCTTTATGCTGGTGATCATTTTACTAAAAGTTATTGCAACCAGCCTAACTTTTGGTGCCGGAGGAATCGGGGGAATATTTGCCCCTACCCTCTTCACCGGAGCGCATACCGGACTGCTGTTTGCCCTGACGGTGAATACTCTTGGCATTGCCGAGTTGTCTGCAACCAATTTTTCACTGGTAGCCATGGGCGGCCTTATTGCCGGCGTTATTCATGCACCACTTACAGGAATTTTCCTGATTGCAGAAATCACAGGCGGTTATGAACTTTTTATGCCCCTGATGATTGTTGCCGTAATTTCGTATATCACCATCCGGATCTTCACTGCAAATTCCGTTTATACCATTCAGCTGGCCAAACGCGGTGAATTACTGACACATCATAAAGATAAGAATGTACTTACACTGATGCGGATCGATAAAATACTAGAAACCAATTTTATAACCGTAAATGAAAAAGCAAAGCTGGGCGACTTAGTGGATGCCATTTCAGAAAGTCAACGAAATATTTTCCCAGTAATTGATGATGTTAATAATTTCCTCGGCATTGTAGTTTTAGATAATGTACGCCATATTATGTTCAAACCAGAACTGTATGATAAAGTTGATATCAGCAGCCTGATGACGGTGCCCGTTTATATTATTGACCCCAAAGACAGTGTTGAAGCCATAGCACAAAAATTCCAGGACAGCGGCAAATATAATATGCCTGTTATTGAGGACGGCAAATACAAAGGCTTTATATCGAAAGCCAATTTACTCAGCGAATACCGCAGGATGCTCAAAGAATTCTCAGACGATTAATCCTGCTTTTGGGAATAATCTAAGGCTGCTGCTAAAAATGCCTTTGCCAAATCAGACGACAAGGGATTATCTGTTTTCAAGCGCTCGGGATGCCATTGCACGCCTATAAGGAAATGCTTATTTTCACTATCCTTCCATTCGATTGCCTCGGGCAAACCATCAGAAGAACGTGCTGTTATTTTTAAAACCGGAGCAATTTGATCTACGGCCTGATGGTGGTTGCTGTTTACCATTCCCTTCTGAAGCCCGGCAATTTGAAACAAACGGCTACTTGTATCCAGCAGCACATCATGGAAGCAATTCCTCCAGTCCTTCTGACGATGAGCAATCAGCGTATCAAAATCGGCAGGAATATCAATAATCAGGCTCCCGCCTAAAGCAACATTAGTAATTTGAGCTCCACGGCAAACACCAAAAAGCGGCACCCGATGCTCTATGGCGTAATCAATCATGGCCAATTCAAGCGAATCGCGATAATGATCGAAAGAACCACAACGTGCCGTATCCGCAGTTTTCCCATAATAAGCCGGATAAACATCCTCCCCGCCCGTAATCAATATTGCATCATAGCCCTCTAATTTTCCTTTAAGATCAGTTAATGGTTCTCCATAGAAAGATTTAATTCCCAAAGCAGTATCCTGATGGAGCAACCATTGCTCATAACTGTCCGACAATTTTGAAACGGCAATAGCGGGTTTCTGAGTTTGTTGCCGTTGGCAGGAAAACGAGAGAATAATCAGCAGCAAAATAAAGACGGAAAGATAATTGTACTTTTGCATGGCAAACAGGATTTAGGTTCTAATCTATTAAAGCAAAATCTAATTTCCGCAATATCGCAAAAATCATGAAATCAAGCAATACCCTTCTTATTGCCTTTATTGTCCTTTTAAGTGCTTGTGGAATCCCTAAAAAAAGCAGCACTGCATACCACAGCATAAAACTTTATAATACAGAAGATTATCAAAGAAAATTAAATTCCATTGTAAACTACCTTAAGGATTTTGATGGTAGTTCACGGGAAATCTGCTACTATTTTTGTTCCGATATAGACCTCTTTGCGTATGATATTCAAACAGAATTAAAAGAAAACACATCCTTAAATACCGCTCAGGCCGACAGCCTCCACCAAATTTTAAAGCAAAGCCAGGCCATACAGGAATTTATGACATGTTTGGCAGATTGCACAGATGAGGATCCTTATATTTCAACAGAAAACATAGAGACTGCTGCAAACCTGCTGGGTTTTTATGTTGAGGAAAAATATGCCGGAAAACATTGCGTACAAATAATACAGGCAGAGAAAGCCGAATATCTGATTTACTTTTTGGCCAATCCAGATTACGGCCTAAAAAAAGTTTCCTATAGTTTCCAGAATGTAAATGGGAAAAGTTTTGTCGGTACCAAGCACCTAAATTCAGGGCAAGCCAGACCCATATATTCCCGTTTCAATGAAAATGACTTTGATTATATGCAAAAAATCAGCCTTAAGTGCAGATAAATTTGGTTGCGAGCCCATCATAAGCAGCGCATATAAGGATTTGATTATGAAGAAAGAATAGAAGTTCTAACAAAACATATTCTGTGAGCTATTTTCCTTTAATTTTAAGTTCCTTACAACTTCCTTAACAATTATTTTTCAGAAGAAAAAACCCGTTTAAACACCAGGAGGATATTTTGTGCCCGTGAGCAATTCCGTCCTTTTTCCACATCTAAGATCTGCGGATCAATGGAAAATTTCATTACGAAAATGCAAAGTATAAAAAGCAAAAAAGCGTCCCGAGAATTCGGGACGCTTTGGAAGTATTCTAAAGTGCTAATGCTTATTCAGCAATAGTAACACGCTTGGTAGTGAGTGTGCCATCGGCAGCACGCATACGCAGCATGTAAACACCTGATTCGTAAGTTGAAACGTTGATAGCAACATTTGTTTCGTTGGTCATGATTTCAGCAACAACCTGACCTACAGCGTTTACAACGGTGATTTGTTCAATCTGGCCGCTGTGGCGTACGTTAACAACGTCCGTTGCAGGGTTCGGATATACGCTAAGCTCATTACCGTTGATGTCATTGATACCTACTGTTACGCATACTTCATTAGAAGGTACGCTTTCGCAGTCAGTGTAAACAGCAACAACAGTGTAACATAAGAGCTCAGTAGTAACTGTTTCATCTACGTAAGTGGTTTCAGTGACGCCTTCGGCAATCATTTCACCATCACGGTAAACTTTATAGCTTTCCAATGCACGGCCTGCAGGAGCTGACCATGTCAGTTCAGGATACCCATCCATGTTAATTTCACCAGCGAGGTCGCTAACAGCAACATACTCTTCAATGGTTACTTCAACAACATCAGTGCGGGCAGATGTACCTGCATCGTAAACTGCATTGATCTGGAATCCGTAAGTACCGGCTTCGAGGTCTTCTACTGTGTATGTGGTTTCAACAACGAGCTCAGTGTTCACCTGAACATCGTCCATGAATACATTGTAACCCAGCAAGTCGCGTTCGATGCGTACGTTGTTTGCAGGAGCGTAAACTTCTCCGTTCCATGCTACTTCAGCGCGGGCAACAGTACCGTTTGAAACATCGTTTCCGGCGAAACGTGCTTTGCCAGCAGGTCCAACATAAACATCGTCAACCATAAAGATGAATGCATCGTTAGAAACACAGTTGATGGCAATATGGATTTCCTGACCGGCATAAGCTGCGAGGTCATATTCAAACATACCATAAGCATCTGCAGGAGCTTCTACGTATTCACCTTCGTTGATCACTGTGAAGTCTTCAGGATCAGTACCCGTAGTACTTACAGCAACTTTGAAGCGCTCAAGGCCATACTCATCAGTGTAAGACTTGGCCATGAAGTTAAATACATCACCTTCATCGATCATAAGCTTTGGAGTAATCATCCAATCGTTGTTTGGAGGAGTAGTTGCAGCGAAGCAAGCAGCGAATTTATCACCACTGTATGCAAGGTTCTCATCCATTGGAGGATCAGTTGCCAGTGAGTTGAATGCGATGAATGCCATAGCAGCACCTGAATTCGGGAATGCAATTCCTGAGAAACCATAGGTTGTGGAACCGTCAACGTCGTTGAGGATCCATGGGCTAAGGTCAAGTGTAAAGTCTGCATACAATTCGAAGTCATCCCATAGTTTAGCAGAAGCACTGCTCCAAGAAAGAACTACGTCGTTACATTGAACATCAGCATTAGGTACCGGAGGTACAGGAAGGTCTTCACCGATCTTAACAGGGATAGGCCCATCAGGATAAGATTCACCTTCGTCATAAACAGCTGTTACAACATATTCGTAAATACCAGCAAGGAGGTCAACATCGTCATAAGTCGTGTCAGGAATGATGTCAGCATTAACAGGCTCATCATCACCATCGCGGTAAACGTTGTAACCAAGGAGTACTGCGCGGCTGCCTGTAGGCAGAACAGTTTTCTGTGGCTCAACATTATTTGCTTCAAGTGCACCACCAGTAGTGTATTCGGCAGTATTGCCAATAGAAGTCATTTCCGCACGGTCGCCTGCGTCATCAGTTACATAAGCACGTATCATCCAGTTGTAATCAAGATCCGGGTTCAGATCGAGCAGAGTAGCCCATGCACCACCGTAATAGATCATGTTTCCAAGTCCATTATCGGCAACTGCAGATGTAGCAGCAGCATAGTCTCCGTCTGGCTCATCGATATAATAACCGAACCACAGGTCTTTGGTCGCATCAACTACGAGTGGAGTTTCCAGTTCGAAATCATTCCATGCATCCCAAACAATTGCAGCTTCGTCAATATCGATTTCAGCAACAAGTTCTGGGTCGCCACCACCGGTAGCAGTCCATACGCGGCCAGTATAGAGTGAGTTAACACCACTGGTTGCCATATAGATACGCAGAGTAGTAAGGTTCAAGCCATCATATGGCCCGAGTACATCAGCAGGGAAGCGAACTGCTACATCAAAGGTTACCTCACCGGCACCAATTGAAGAAACATAAACGCCATCATCGTAGTACATCCATGTGCTGAGGCTTGTGCTAGGAGCATTCCACCACAGGTGTGCAGTATAATCAACATCTAATCCGGTGAGATCAGTTGGTGCGGGCAAGTGGCCACAAACATCAACTTCAACTTCTACAGGACAAGCGTGACCTTCGTCATACTCAGCAGTAACGCCATATACGTAAACACCACCATAAGGAGGAGTATCAGTATAAACTGTAGATCCTGGTCCTAAGAGAACATCATTGACCTTATCACCATCACGGTAAACGTTGTAACCACGGAGGGCACGCATTTCACGGCCATCAGCATATACAAACTTACCATTCTTAACTTCCTGCATACCAGTATTAACAACAGGCTCATTTGCAGTAAGTGCAGCAGCATTGGCTATAGCAGGTACGTTTACACTACCACCATCGATAACACGGTCACCGAAGTACATACCATAAACGTGGGCTTTGAACATGAAGTCCTGATAAGAAGCAATACCCCATGGGTCACCATCAGCACGGCTGTATGAGCGGTTTACACCAGCATTTTCGTCAATTGCTGTTGGAGGACAATCGGGATAGACACCTATTTGTTTATGAGAAACGTAGAAGTCACCATCTGTGATTGTGATACCCATATCACTTACGTCAACGTCAACCCAGTTGTAAGCAGTTGGAGTAACAACTTTGCTTCCGAGAACAGTTCCCGGGAGTCCACCTGTACCGTCACCGGCATAAACAAGAATTTCCATTGGGTTCAGGATATTACCAGCTGGCCATGTACCGTCATAAATGTTAACTGAAACAGTCAATACATCACAAGGATAACCTGCAGGTGTCATGCGGAGTGCATTTTCACTGTTTACTACGTTCCATGCAGTAGCATTTTCCGGAGTATCATCAGTGTAAATGATATCATATTCCTGTGGTTCGAGGTCTCCTGGTGGTTCCCATGTCAGCTGAACATCACAATTGATGAGGCTGGCTTCGAGGTTACGGACAGGGGCAAAGAAGTCACAAGTATAATATGTAAATGGATAGAGTACTATCGGGCTTTCGCAGTTGGTATACTTAGCGCTTACGCCACCAATGTATGCCTGAGCTACAGTAAGTCCTGTGTATGTGTAAGTAAGGTCAGTAGTGAAGTCCTGGAACACACCATTGAGGTAAACGTTGTAACCTTCGAGTGCGCGGTCGTCGCCTGGCTCAACACCTTTAACAACGCGTACGTTGTCGAGGCTTACGCCATAACCACCTGTTTCAGGAGCTGTTCCTTCAAAAGCGATGTAATAAGTAGCTGTTGGGTTCGGAAGTTGGATGTTCTTCTTAGTCCAGTAAGGTACATCACCGGCTTCGCTTATAAGAGCTTGCCAGCTGCCACTTGCAGTATTCTTGTAGAATACAGCCAGTTTGTCTTGTCCGCTGCTTGCAGGCTGTGCAAACCAGAAGCTAAGTTCAGGAGCAATGGCACCACCGAGGTTGATTTGAGGAGTAACAAGCTTGGTAATGGCTGAGCTACCATTGAAGAGTGCATTGTATTCACCTTCGAATGCGCCGGCCGGATGTCCGCCTGCACCACCTGTTTGTACTGCCCACTGGTCTGGGTTCATGGCAGGATCAGTAATCTGAGTCCAACCTGAAGGGATCATACCACCTTCGAAGCCTTCGAAGAATACTTCTTCGTAGTCAAGTACTGGGGGCAACCATGTAGCGATACCGTCCATAGTAACGTGGAACATCTGCGGAGGCAGGCACGCTTCCGTCAGAACAGCGTCGATAGTAAGATCCTGATTTACATAGAGACCTTCAAGTACATACGGTTCATATCCTGCTTTGCTTACTTCGAGGTTATACCATCCAAGCGGTACAAATTGAAGTGGTGTAATACCATCTTCAGGAGTCATAGCAAAGTCATAATAGCTTGACTGAGTTCCTGTAATCTCAACCATAGCACCTTCCGGGCTGTCGCCTGTATTTGTGCTAACATTAACAGTTACAGTAAAGTCGTACAAACGAGGAACAACATTAGAGAATGCAGGAGCAGACTGATTGAAAGTGTAAACACTAATTACAGCATATACATAATATCCCTGCTCCAAAGTTGTCCAATCAAGATCGATATAATGCGTATCTTCAAAGCCTTCAGCAAGCGTAGTCCATACAGTAGGATCATTTTGCTGACCGTCTTTGAGGCGATAGATATTATAATATTCAAGATCGCGTGCCTGACCAGGAGTTACAGGAACGAATTTACCAATCTTCTGACTGTTCACCTGAGCTGTTTCAACAGGATACTTGCTGTAAGTATTGGCAACAGATCCTTGAGTAAGGTCAATTTCTGTGATAAATTCAGTTGCAGCGCGGCCACTGTTTTCACCATAAACTTTAGCGCGGATCATATAGTCCTGATAAGAACTGAGTTCCCAATCACGGCCACCAGTTTCATATCGGTTGTAACTGCGGTTTGCACCGGCAGTAGCATCAACAGCAATTGGGGTACAGTTAGGATAGTCAGTATCCTGACGCATTACAAGGTAGAAGTCACCTTCTTCAACAGTGCTTGCACCGTTAAAGTCGAATTCAACCCAACCGTGGTTTGCAGGAGTTACGGTAATACTATCAAGCATTGTACCCGGCATTCCACCTTCACCATCAGCTAGAGCAACAAACATGGTGAAAGGCTGCAGGTTGTTACCACTTGGCCAGCTTCCGTCATAAACATTAACCATGAAACCAAGTACATCAGTTGGGTATCCTTCCGGAGTAAACTTAACAGCATTTAAGTTACCGGCAACATCCCAGGCAGTTACGTTGGTAGCATCATCATTATCATAAATAATATAGTAGAAATTGCTAGGCTCATACCAATTTACATCTACCTGAGTTTTTTCCATATTACGCTCAGCAGTTACGCCAAGTGCAGGATCAGGGAACTCAAGCATGATAAAGTCAACAATGGTATTTCCACCATTTGCTACTGACTGGCCAGATACTTCCTGTGGTTCGAAACCATCAGCTTCACACATTACAGTGTAGCTGGCTTCGAGAACAGTCATTGTATAAGAACCATTCATATCTGTGGTTGCTTCAGCTTCATAAATAAGTTCATCACCTACTTCGCGATAAGCAGTTACAGTAGCACCTTCCAGTGGTACAAGCGGTGTACCCATAACGCTAACGTTACCGGTGATAGCACCTTCACCATAGATATAGAGTTCGATAGGACCTTCTTCCAGTGATTCACCGGCAGTAGGAGCTCCGTAAACAGCAGTAACTGAGTATTCGTGTGTCCCTGCAGGAGCATAAACGTCAGTATAAGTGCGTGTGCTTTCATCAGTTTGTGCAATGAAAGAACCATCACGATAAACGTTGTAGGCAATCAGGTTTGGTGCCTGGCCGCCACCACCGCCACCGCCGGCAACGAGTTCGTAACCGAAGAGGATGTCAGGAGAAGCTTGCATCAAACCACCAATAGTTGTGAAACCTGAAACGATACTTGGCTGAATCCAGAGACCACCAGCAATACCGTCACCAAGGTCACCACTTACACTGTGAGAGAGACCTGTAAGGCTACCAGAAGCAATTTCCATTTGCTCAATCTGACAACCACCACCATTTGTGGTACCAGAGAATAACCACAAGAATGGACCACCTGAACTGATATTGTCATAAGCCATACCATAAATACTTGGTGGGTTACTGATTGTATTCAGTGTAGCACCAGTACGGCTGGTAAGTGTCAGCTGTGAGTCCCAGTTATTTACCCAGAATCCATTTTCGTCTTGATCGAAAGCAATAGCACGTGCTGCAGATGCAGAACTGATTGTGCTTACGAGGGTCTGGCTGTTGAAGTCCATTTCGTAAATGGTAGTTGAAGCAGCACCACCGTAGAAATAGGTACCATCGTATGCAAGGTCACGGAGACCGGAAACGCCACCAATGGAGAATATTTCAACGAATGTACCATCCATATTAAATTTGATAATCTGGTTATTGTTCCACTTAGTAACGTAGAAGAAGTTGCCATCAGTTTCAGCACCGGCAAGACCAGTCAAACCCGAAGGAGTATCAACATCATAAGAGAACTGAAGGTCAAATTGTGCATCAGTTGTACCACCATTAGAAGTATTGCCAACATAGCTTTCAGCTTCAGTACTAGCAGAAACTACTAGGTCAGAACGATCACCCCAAGGGCCTCCTTCTACTGGAAAATCCCAAGTAAGGATAGCATCATGATCCATAACTTCACCTTCGAGGTTACGTGGTGGGGGCAGGAATGCAGCAGTAAATTCATATGTAATGATTTCTGATACACCTGAGCTGTAAACAGCACCAACACCGGCGATATAAGTCTGGCCGAAGTTCAGGTTTTGATATGTCCATGTAGTTACATCAGCAGCTGTAGAGCCTACCCATGCACCATCAAGATAAACATTATAAGAAGTAAGGTCGCGTGATTTACCACCAACACCGTCCCATACTTTTACATTATCAATTGCCCACCAGTAATCCCAGTCAGCATTGTAATAATGGAAACGGATTTTCATACCAACATTGGCATAAGCAGTAATATCAATCTGTTGATGGTTTGGAGCACCCCAACCACCAATATTCGAGCTAACAGAATAAACTGTTTGCCATGCCGTACCGTCCCAAACATCAACATCTCCGATACTGGAGGCATATTGTTGGAAGAACTGATCGAAATCAAGGTACACCTGGCTTACACCGGCAGTATTAACTTCGGAAGTAATCATTTCTTCGTCCATAGTACCGCAAGAGGAACCTGCACCGTCACTGTTTACAAATGCCATTTCCGTACCGTCGAGGCCTCCACCATAAGTAGAACCTTCCCATGTAGCGTTACATGTACCACCATTTACAATAGTAAAGTCGGCAGGAATACCGGTATTGAAATTCCATTCAGCACCCGGGAATTCACCTGGCTCAAACCAAATGGCAATCTGAGTAACTTCATCTACATAGAGACCCCTTGGAGGATTCTTTGTTTCGCTGAGCATTACAGGAATCGTAGTTTCTTCATCAATTGTTACGCCCATCATTTCGTAAGGATCGTAACCATTGAGGTTTACTGAATAGTCATAAGTACCATCCCAAACTTCTTCGAATACTACAATACCTGAAGCAGGAGCAAAAGCTTCATAGATCTCATAAGGATATTCCAGTCCTGTCATCAGAACATGAGCTCCTTCAGGGCTATTGCTATCGGTTGTTGTAATTTCAAATGTTACATCATAACGCAGCGCATGGCCAACAACATTTGTTACAGCAGCGTCAGAAACTTCGCCGCTTTCGTAAACGGCATAAACATTATAACGATAGTAACCGCCTGGCTGAGCACCGAAACCGTTATCATTATAAGAAAGGCCACTAACGTTGTTGTTCAGCAGTGTTTCAACACCCGGATCCATTGGGTCTTCTGGGTCGAAATCAGAAACACGGTAAACCATATAATGGTCAACACCACGTGTAGCACCCTGAACAGGCTTGTAATAAGCTGTTCCTACAGTACCGTAATTAGGAGTATTTGCAGGGCTCATACTGTTCATCTGACGTGTATCAACAGAAGGATAAACAATACCACCTTTTGCAAAGTCACCAGAACCAGCCTGAGGGCCGTTCATTTGAGCACGGATCATAAAGTCCTGATAAGCAGACATTGCCCATGCCGCACCTGCACTGGCATTGCGGCTATACGAACGGAATTTCTGTGGAGGAGTTTCGTCAATACCGATAGGTGCACAATCAGGATAATCACCACCTTGTGCCATAGCGATATAGAAATCTCCTTCTTCAATGGTAACATCAAGTCCGGTAAATTCTACCCAACCAAAGTCGTTAGGAGTAACAACAATAGAATCGAGCAGTGTTCCGGGCATTCCGTTAATGCCATTGTCATCATAAACTGCGATACCGAAATCAACACCGATAAAGGCACCACCAGCAGGATAAGAGCCATCGCCAACGTAAACAGAACCGCCTGTTAAGCCTGCAGGATATCCGGCAGGGGTAAATTTAACAGCGTTCATGTTGCCGCCGAAGAACCATGCAATATAGTTATCAGCGACACCATCATCATAAACGATTTCGTAATCACCTGAAGGCAGTCCCCATTCTACGAGGCATGCATCATCAGTAGCGTTTACTGTAGCCGTGGCAAACATTGGTTGATAAGCTGTTTCTGTCATGGTAACATCAGGAACTTCTGTAGTGTCGCCAAGAACAACTACCACACCGTTTTCCGCTGAACCAGCGAAGCCGATTTTAGCGAAAGTAAGGTCGAATGTACCAGCAGGTGTCGGGAAATAGTATTCGCCGTTTTCTCCTGACATCCAATTATATACATCGCCTGATGTAGTTTCTGTTGCAGTAATGGTTGCACCAACAACAGGATCGCCTGTAGCCGTATTTTCTACCATACCGTGCATCATACCTTCTGTTGCAGGAGGTACTGGAGTATAGAAGAAACGTGTGTTTGGCACGTAATAAGAAATCGTACCAGTTGAAGTTGGGAACGAATTATCCTGATACTTACGTACAACACGGTTGCTAATGTTGTTATAATACCAGCGTGGGTAACCACTGGCATAGTTACCGTCACGGTTTTCCCAGATAACGATGATGTTATCCGTACCATTGTAATCGAAATCAGATACGTTAAACTCCACTTCATACCAGTCTCCCTGGTTACCAGTGAAAGTTAACGATCCATCGAACACTTTGGTAAAACCATTCGCAGCCGGATCAACATAGGCATTGCTTGTAAAAACGGCATCTGTGGTATGCTTAATCCAGATAGACTGGTTAGGCATCACATAGCCTGAGGGGTCGTTGTAGAGTTGGTATGCAATCTTTTCCATAGTGATTGCATCACCCAATTCTGATTGGAGGTAAATAACTCGAGACCAACTGTAATCGTAAAAGCCATAAACAGGCACATACGAAGTTCCGCTCGTCCCTCCACCTACTTCCACGAAATCAGCGAAAGTAGTTGTTGAGGTGAACATCATCACCAACAACAAGGAAAGAAACCTGGTAATTCTACGCATAGAACTTGAATTTTGGTTAATAATTAGTGAATTGAATAAAGGGTTTTCAAAAAAAATTCGACCAAAGATATAAATTTCCGGTCAAAACGCAAGATTTCTCCTGCATCTAATGCTTTCAGACTATAATATTTATGCAAGGTTGCTTCATTTTCGGTTTTTTTTCCAAATTTCTTGTTAATACTTCATTCGATGATTAGAGTGATTCCTGCTTAGCCTATTGTATTCTCAATTGTGGAATAGCGGCATATCCCAAAATGTAAAAACATCCACAATCTTAAAGTATCACGGCTCCAATAGCACTAAATGAATATTATAGTGCATTTATATAAAAATTAATATCAATAATACTCTTTCTCAGTAATTTAAAAAAAAACAAATGATTTAAAAGGTAACACAGCAAATTTATTGTGGAATCTTGAAAATCAGAACGTAAAGCAAAAGAAAAAAAGAACGCCTATATGCCGATATACCATTCGCTCAATTTCCAAAATCCGGAAAACAGCCTTTTAAAACTCAATTTTTCCATCCATTATTAACAAAATCTCTTTACTCAAACTCCAGGATAAAGAATGGCATCCATGAAAAAGCCGGATGCAAGCTTTATACTTTCATCCGGCTTAGAGGCTATGCGTTGTGCATAATTATTGAATATCGTAAGAAAAGATATTCTTAAATTGTTGACAAAACTTCCTCGTAATTCTTGGCTACCTCATCCCAGTTTATCACATTCCAGAAAGCTGAAACGTAATCAGGACGCCTATTCTGGTAATTCAGGTAGTAGGCATGTTCCCAAACATCGAGACCCAAAACGGGGGCTCCTTTCATATCGGAGACATCCATCAATGGATTATCCTGATTTGGCGTGCTGCTCACCTGTAATCTACCCCCTTCATTTACCGAAAGCCAGGCCCAACCACTTCCAAAACGGGTTTTGGCAGCATTTTCAAATTCAGTCTTAAATGCTTCAAATCCGCCGAGGTCACGCTCAATTGCGTCCTTCAGAATTCCTGTCGGCAAACCTCCTCCGTCAGCTTTCATGATATTCCAGAAAAGGCTGTGGTTATAATGCCCACCACCATTATTGCGCACTGCGGCAGAATATGAACTGATATTTTTTAAGAGGTCTTCCAATCTCATGTTTTCTGCATCAGTTCCGGAAACAGCATTCTTCAAATTATTGAAATATCCCTGATGATGCTTGGTATAATGCAACTCCATTGTACGTGCATCGATGTGGGGTTCAAGAGCTTCAAAGGTGTAAGGGAGTTCCGGAAACTGAATATTTTTAATTTCTTGGTCCATGTTGTTTAATTTTAATTTAGACTTCATTAAAATAACAGCATAACCAAGAAAAGGTTCAAAAACAATTAACGCCTGAGATACGGCCCATTATGATTTTCTTGCGATCATCAGTCCGTCACGCAGAGGTAACAGGACATTTTCCAGACAGGGGTTCTCCTGCACCATTTTATTAAAGCGTCGCAGGGATTTAGTAGCTTTATCGTTGATGGATAGATCTGGTACTTTATTGTCCCACAACACATTATCGGCAATAAGCAGACCACCGGATTTTATTTTTGGCAATATTTTTATGAGATATTCCGGATAGTTTTCTTTGTCGGCATCCATAAAAACGATATCCCATTCTTCATCAAGCTTATCAATGACATCCAAGGCATTTGCATTGATCAGTCGGATTTTCTCTTTAAAATAAGATTTTTCCAGTGCCGGCTGAAAAACATGGTAGAGTTCATCGTTTTTGTCAATGGAATAGATCACACCTCCCTCTTGAAGCCCTTCTGCCAAATGGAAGGTAGCATAAGCTGTATAAGTTCCAAGCTCCAGTATTCTGGATGGCTTGAGGGATTTGCTCAAAAGCGAAAGAAAAGCCCCCTGTACTTTCCCGGAAATCATGCGGGGCATCAAGGCTTTTAAATAGGTTTGCCTGCGTAATTCTGCCAGTTCCGGGCGTTCATCACGGCAGTGCGTCTCAATATATTCCTCAAGCAAAAAGCTTTGTGCTTCGTTCATATTATTCTCCGGGGTAAATAAGGTAACTCAATCTATTTTCCGAATAAATTCTCTGTGCCAATTGGTTCAGGCTTCGGGGAGTGATTTGCAATATTTCATCATGCAGTTCTTCTGTTGTGCTGATGTTCCCTTTGAGCAGTAGCGACTTGCCTGCATAGAGCATCTTTTGGCAACCGGAATCATGTTGCACTTCTATTTGGCCCAACATCTGCTTTTTAGCCAGCAGCAACTGACGATCGGAACAAACATTATCCTCAAATTTACTCAACTCTTGACGCACCAGTTTCAGGCTTTTCTTCAGGTTCTTATGATCTGTACCGAGGTAAATCGTATGCAATCCGTGATCTTTATAGGCAGAATAAGAAGATTCTACGATATAAGAGCATGCATGCTTTTCTCGCAGGGACATATTCAGGCGGCTGTTAAGACCGGGGCCGCCCAGCATATTGTTCAACAGGGACATTACAATACGCTCATCAGAAAAAACGTCAGGAGCAGGCATCCCAATAAGGCAATGTGTTTGAAAACTGTTCCTGTCTTTTTGAATATTAAATGGCTTATAATCAAATGGAACACCCGACTCCTTTTTCCCTGAACCTTCGGGAGAATGCACGTTTTGAAGCGGGAAAGACTTTTCGATCAATTTAATGACTTTGGGAAAAGGCGCATTTCCGCAATAGCTCACCACCATACGATCAGCCCTGTAGTGCTCAGCAATAAAGTTCAGGATCATTTTGCGGTTGAACGTGTTTACGGTTTCGGGCGTACCCAATATCTGGGATGAAAGCGGATGCTCATTAAAAAACAATTGCTCAAATTCATCGAAGATATATTCCGATGGGCTATCGAGATAGGAATTGATTTCATCCAAAACAATTTCCTTCTCTTTTTCAATTTCCTTTTCGGGGAAGCTGGCGTTAAAAACAATATCAGCGATTAAGTCAAAAGCCCTGTTCAGATTGTTTTTACCAGGGAATGAAGCATAAATACAGGTTTCTTCTTTGCTGGTGTAGGCATTCAGTTCGCCACCAATCACTTCCAAGCGGTTTATTACCTGATATGATTTACGCTTATGTGTTCCCTTGAAAATCGTATGCTCAATAAAATGAGCCAGTCCCTCCTGCTCTTTCAGCTCATCGCGGCTACCGGCATGAATAAAACAGGCCAGATGCGAAACTGAAGAATGCTGTTGTTGATAAACCAGCCGCAACCCGTTTGGGAATGTATGGAGATGATATTCCTGTTGAGATTTCAATGCGTCAAAATTATGGTGCCATTACTATTTTGCAGCACAATGTTCATCCATCAACTTGCGTAAATCCTGCTTTTTATAATCTACTTCATAGCCCAGATCAATGGCACGCTGCGCGTAAACACATGCAGCATCTGGATTATTCACCATGAACATTAGTTCAGCCATATATCTGTAAAGATAAGCGTTATTTGGGTTAATTTTCTGAGAAGCTTTAAAGTCTTTCATCGCGCTGGGATAATCTTTGAGTTTGAAATAAGCATACCCTCTGTTCGCCAAAGAAAAAGCATCTTTCCCAACAGGTCCCAGCTCAATGGCTTTATTAAAATCCTCGATTGCGCCTTTATAATCGCCTAGTTCCATTCTCGCATAGAACCCACGGTTATTATATGCATCAGCATATTTTGGGTCTTTTTCAATGGATTTTGTAAAGGCTTCAAGCGATTGCTCGTATTTACCTTCATTCCCAAGTTCGATGCCCCGGTTATAGTAGTCTGCAGCAGTTTTACTGTTTCCACAAGCCATTGTAAAAAGCAAGGCAAGAATAAATAATGGACTTGATTTTTTCATTACAAATATTTTTAGGTACATTTTCATTATCCTTCCTGTTAACCTTCTGTAAACAGGCGTGCAAACTTAACAAAAAAACCCGCACGCCCTTTCGGGAATGCAGGTTAAGAGAATCGGCATTTATAATGGAATTAATTGTTTGGTGTTTTCATTTGGTGTGGGCCGATCATATTTTCCGGTAGCAGGATTTTATCCAGCTCATCTTTGGAAAGCAGCTCTTTTTCAAGCACAAGCTCATAAACACTTCGTCCGCTTTCAAGTGCTTCACGTGCCAGGTTGGTGCATTCCTCATATCCCAGAACAGGATTCAGTGCTGTAACCAGTCCGATGCTGTTTTCAACCTGATAACGGCAATGTTTTTCATTTGCCGTTATACCTGTGATACACCTTTGAATGAGTGTATCCATTCCGTTTTTCAGCATTTCGATGGATTCAAAAAGGCTTTGTACAATTACCGGCTCCATCACATTAAGTTCAAGCTGACCTGCTTCTGCTGCCATTGTCACGGTAAGGTCATTGCCTATAACTTTAAAGGCAATCTGGTTCACAACTTCGGGGATTACCGGGTTTACTTTTCCGGGCATAATGCTGCTACCGGGCTGCATTGGAGGCAGGTTTATTTCGTTGAGCCCTGCGCGTGGACCGGAAGACAGCAAACGAAGGTCATTGGAAATTTTCGAAAGTTTCACAGCAAGCCTTTTCAGTGCAGAGCTGTACATCACAAATGCTCCGGTATCCGAAGTAGCTTCGACCAGGTTTTCTGCGAGCTTAATGTCCATTCCGGAGATGTCGCGCAGATATTCCGTAACCTTTCCGGAATAGCCCGGTTCAGAATTGATTCCCGTTCCAATAGCTGTAGCGCCCATATTTACTTCGAGGAAGAGCGCTGCATTCTGGTTGAGGCGTTCAACTTCTTCGGAGATGGTTGTTGCATAAGCTGAGAACGATTGCCCCAAAGTCATAGGCACGGCATCCTGAAGTTGTGTTCGACCCATTTTAATAATATGGGCGAATTCTTCAGATTTTTTAGCAAATGCTTTAATCAGTTCTTCAACGGTTTTAATTAGTTTGCGGTTCATCAGGATGAGTGCAATATGCACTGCAGATGGATATGCATCGTTTGTTGATTGGGAAAGGTTCACATGATTATTGGGATGACAGTATTTATACTGGCCACGTTCATGTCCCAAAATTTCCAGTGCACGGTTTGCAATTACCTCATTGGCATTCATATTTGTAGAAGTGCCTGCACCGCCTTGAATCATATCCACTACAAAATGATAATGAAATTTTCCGGTCATTATTTCCTGACATGCCTGGCAAATAGCCTCGCAAACCGGCTTAGAAAGCAAACCCAGATCATGGTTTGCACGTGCGGCAGCCATTTTCACCATCGCCAGCGAGCTGATCAGATCCGGGAAAAAGTTGAGGCTCACACCGCTGATATTGAAATTCTCCAGAGCGCGCAAAGTTTGCACACCATAGAGCATTTCGGCAGGCACATCGCGATTTCCCAATAGATCGTGCTCTTTGCGGGTCCTTCCTGAAAGGTACTGCGCAGCGGAGTTAACAAGTTTATTATTGGCATGGCGCATCCGGCGCGAAATCACACGGGCAACATTTGAGAATATTTTGAGCGATTCGGGGCCGTGTTCCTTAAAATAATTGCGGTGCACACAAAGAATCCGACTGTTCATTACAATCCGGGCAGAAGTAGAATGCGGGCTATCGTCCATCAGGCTGCCTTCGCCAAGAAAATCAAATTTGCCGAAAAAGGCCAAACGTTCTTCTTTGCCGTATGGCGTGCGTTTGATCAATTCCACTTCGCCTTCATAAATAATATATATGTATTCGCGGGGGCTATGCTCGTTAAAAAGATAATCCCCCTCCTGATAAGAATTCAAATCAGAATTACTGATCAAATCCAAACGTTCCTGATCATCAAGCCCATTAAAAAGCTCAATCTGACCAATAAAAGAAACCAATGCTTTTTTGTCCATTCTTCCGTTTTTAAATATTTTAATCGCGCTCCAAAGATAGAAATTAAAACCAACTGTTAATCAAATAACGGTGTTAATTAATTAACAAACGAATAATAAACTATCTTATTACAAGAATAAGAAAAAATTTAATGCGTATATAAATTACTATATAACAGCGATTTAAATTAATCCTATCTTATGGATAAGAGACCCTGTTTCAAAATTGAATATTAGCAGAAACGAACGAAATTTAACCTACCTTATACATAACTACGCAGCACTCTTTAATTGAGCTAATTGCTGTTCCAAGAATTATATACGTTTTTCTTTAAAATTACTTTGGTTGGCCTCAAATAAAGTTGGATCAGATTCTTTTTGCTTAGTTACCATATTGAAATAAATGACAGCCATTTTTCTATCCATTGAGCATTTAGCCTCTTTTGGTCCTAATGGGGATTTTAATCTTCTGTAATAGTGCACAAAAACATTATCGCTACGATAAAGACTGTTAGAGGCCTGGATTAAAACTGCTTTTACTTTATGCCTTCTTTTAGGCAACCTGCTACTGATCACCTTGCCGCCTGATATTTTATTGTTAGGAGCCAAGCCCGTCTATGATGTAAACCTGTTTGCATTTCCAAAGCAGCTTAAATCTGCACCAAAAAGATAGCATTCCTCTATATTGCAGCGGTTTAGGCGCGTAATAGAGTATTTTATGAATAAGGTAGGTTAAATACATATCTCAATTTAGAGGACTAATCAAGGACAAACTTTTGGAAAGTTTAACCCCCAATTCTACCTCAATTTTTATTACCCACAAAACCGGGTAGAACCGAAAAAAATTGATATTAAAGCGGCTATTTTTTGATTGTTTGTAATTCCGTAAGTAAGAGGAATGACAATCCGTTTTGGCTGTTTCAACTTAACCAGTAAATTGATTTACAAGCATAAAGCGCACGGAAAGTGGGTTTTTTTTATGACAGTTGTTTTATGAGCTCAGCATGTTCGGGATATTCGGCCAACAGGCCTTGGGGTTCAGCCAGCTCCATATCATCGAATTCGAATCCCGGCGCTACAGTACATCCCATCAGCGAAAACGATTCCTTATCTAAGTTCCTGGCTGCAAACCATGTATTGCGGGGCACAACAATCTGCGGGGAGCAATCATTGGCAACATCAAGGCCCAATTTCTTAACAATCAGGCTACCGTCTTTAAAAATTATAAAAACTTCACAGCCTTTACCATCGTAATGATGCCAGATTTCGTCTTGCTTAATTTTATGAAATGCGGAAATATCATTTTTATCGAGAAGATAATAAATTGATGTGGCAAATTTTCGGCCTTCCTTAAAGCGTCCGGGCAGCGCATCAACAGGAATACGTTCATCGCTGCGATAGATTTCACGGAAATAACCTCCTTCGGGATGGGCTTTAAGCTGTAAAAGTTCGATCCATTCTTGTGCTTTCATGCTTAGGGCGTGTTGTTTTCGACCTTCTGCTGACGTACGGTCTTTGCCCGGTCGTTAATGATATAAATAAGTCGGAAACTCAAAACATTATTATACTGATTACGCGATTCCAAAAACTCACCGTTTTTATTGTAGAAATCGCGTGTACGAATTTTCACAAAAGAATATGTATAACGAATATTCATATGGAGCTTCTGATAAATCCTAAAACGGATATCGGCCACACCACTAAAATCCCAGGGTTCGTAGGGGCCGTCCTGCACGCTAACGCCCAAAACTTCTTTGCCATGCTCCTTTTCGGATACGCCCACCAAACGCCCGACCGACATTCCCAATCCGGCGGTTATCCGGTCTTTGTCGTTATAATGAACCAATAAAGGGATGCGCACATAATTCAAACGCAGATCATATTCGCCCGTAATCGAATCATTGGGATATTGCGGCGATTGGTAACTGCCTTCCTGACTATAAGAAGTTTCCAGGCTAACGCTCCACCGTTCATTAAAAGGGATAATGGCTGCGGCACCGAAATTGGCACCAAAACGGTGAAAACCATAAACTTCATCACCATCAACCTGACTGATATTCAAACCACCGATGAGTGCTCCACGAATAACCTGTGCATGTGAGGTGGATAAAAACGAAAATAAAAAAGCCAGTAGGGCAAGTCTGTAAATAAGCTTCATAGAATTCATTTCGTTAGCTAACGCAAAAAAACACAATAAATTGCAATTGGGCAAGCCGTTCCGCAATAATATCACAAATCCTTCATAGTCAATCCAATACGCTTTCTCGCCACATCAACAGCCTGTACTTTTACTTTTACATGTTGGTGCAAGCTAACGACTTCTGCCGGATCGCTTACATAGGCATCGGCCAACTGGCTGATATGCACCAGTCCATCCTGATGCACGCCCACATCAACAAAAGCACCAAAAGCCGTAATATTGGTAACGATGCCCGGCAAAATCATACCTTCTTTCAGGTCTTCTATTTTATGCACGCGCTCATCAAATTCAAATTTCTTAAAGCCTTTGCGCGGGTCCCTTCCGGGTTTTTTCAATTCAGTAAGAATGTCCTGCAAAGTAGGCAAACCAACATTTCCGTCCACAAATTTATCCAGCTGCACATTTTTTTCGAGTTCATCCCAAGTAATAATATCTTCCACTTTTTTGCCGAGGGATTTGGCCATTTTTTCGACCACATCATAAGATTCGGGGTGCACCGCGGAATTGTCCAAAGGATTTTTTGCTTCGGGCACACGCAAAAATCCTGCGGCCTGCTCAAAGGCTTTTTGTCCGAAACGCTTCACCTTCATCAATTCTTTGCGCGATTTAAAAGCGCCGTTTTCATTTCTGTAGTCGATGATATTGGCTGCCAATGCCGGTCCCAGCCCGGAAACATAAGTCAGAAGGGGCTCGCTGGCTGTATTCAAATCAACGCCAACGTGGTTGACACAGCTTTCCACAACCCTTTTCAACTCCTGCTGCAAAAGGCTTTGATCTACATCGTGCTGATATTGGCCCACACCGATGCTTTTCGGGTCGATTTTCACCAGCTCGGCAAGCGGATCCTGCAAGCGCCGGCCAATGGAAACAGCACCTCTTACCGTTACATCGTATTGCGGAAACTCCGCCCGTGCGATATCCGAAGCAGAATAAACGCTGGCTCCGTTTTCGCTTACCATTACGGCCAGCACATCCCTATCAAAACGCACCGCCCTCAAAAGGTCTTCCGTTTCGCGCCCGGCAGTACCGTTTCCTACCGCGATGGCATCGATGGAGTAGGCAGAAACCAATGATTTGATTTTATGGATCGATTGCTTTTTTTCATTGCGCGGCGGATGGGGAAAAATGGTTTCATTATGAAGCAGTTTCCCTTGTTCGTCGATACAAACCAATTTGCAGCCCGTACGGAAACCCGGATCAAGTGCCAGAACCCGTTTGTTTTTTAATGGAGGTTGCAAGAGCAGCTGACGCAGGTTTTCAGAGAATACTTCAATGGCTTTGGCATCGGCTTTTAACTTTATTTCGGCCCGAATTTCATTCTCAAGCGAAGGCTGCAAAAGGCGTTTATAGCTGTCAACGAGGGCTTCATATACATAATCGGCAGCCTGATTATCCGCACGCAGAAACTGTCGTTCAAGAATTTGCATAGCATCATCTTCATCCGGACGGATTTTTACACGCAAAAGGCCTTCCTTTTCAGCCCGGAGGATTGCCAGAACACGATGTGAAGGGGCTTTCAAAGCTGGTTCTTCCCAATCAAAATAGTCGCTGTACTTTGCGGCATCATCCTTTTTGCTTTTTACAAGCGATGAAATCAACACCGCTCTTCTACGAAACAAATTCCGTAACCTTTCGCGCAAACGCTCGTTTTCACTGGCCCACTCAGCGATGATGTCCATGCCCCCTTTGAGCGCATCTCCTTCACTATTAACATCTTCATGCTTTAAAAAAGATGCTGCTTTTTGGAAAACATCATCATTATACTGCTTCATCAGCCAGGCTGCCAAAGGTTCCAGCCCACGTTCACGAGCAAGCGTTGCCCTCGTCTTTCTTTTTGGTTTAAAGGGCAGATAAATATCTTCCAGTTTCACGGGTTCATAGCAATCGCGGATTTTTTGTTCAAGCTCATCATTGAGTTTTCCTTGTCCGGCAATTGTTTCGAGTATAAATTCCTTTCTTTTTTCCAGATCAGATAATCCCTGCCATCGTTTTTGCAGATCAGCAAGTTGCACCTCATCCATGCTTCCTGTCACTTCCTTGCGGTAGCGTGCAATAAACGGGATTGTTGCCCCGTCATCAAAAAGTGCAATTGCAGCATTCAGATGCTTTATGTCAAGCGCCATTTCATTTGAGATGATGGCCAGAATTTTTTCATGATTCATATCCGGTAATTTGAAATATGCGAAGATAAAAAAAACAGGGCTGCAATAGGATGTCGCGCTAAAACGAAAAAAGCCCGGCTGTATGAACCGGGCCTTTTGAATAACATTTAATCTTCTTAAATTTCTTCTGTTTCAACAATTTTCGCCATGATATCGGCATAAGGCATCAGCATGAATTTTTTACCTTCAAATTCCACCTCGGTACCGGCAAATTTTTTGTAGAAAACAGTATCGCCAACAGAAATTTCCGGATTATCAATTTTGGAAATCGCGACAACTTTAGCAAACATTGGTTTTTCTTTTGCTGAATCCGGGATAATGATGCCGGAAGCTGTTTTTTGTTCTTTTTTCTCGGTCATTTCGAGAAGAACTTGCTGGTTTAATGGTTGTAATTCCTTCATTTTTATTTAGTTAGATTAATATTACGATTCCTGGATCTCGAGAAGCCTGTTTATTTTTCCTTTATCAAAACCAACGATCCACTCCCCTTCGATATTGGTTTGCGGAACCCCGCGCTGCCCGGTATTCCGGGTCATTTCTTCGGCTGCGGACATATCCTGCGACACATCAATTTCATCAAAATAAATTCTGTGCTTCCTCAGGTGCGATTTCAATGTATTGCACCAACTGCATGATGGCGTAGTATAAACACGTACGCTTTTTGAAGGTTTGCCATCATCTTTTGATGCAGCAAAAAAAGCGGCATCTTCAAAAAATGTTTTATAAAATGCCGGTTCACTGCATCCTTTTACCACATTGCGGAATTTTCCATTTTCAAATTCCAGCAAAGATGGCGCGCTGGTGATACCGTATTCTTTATGGATATCGCGCACTTTGCTGACATCTGCCACGCAAACACAAGGCTCGTCCACATCCGGTTCGGCTTCTTTCAGGTTGTTCAAAGAACATTCGCTTGCATCCGAGCCTCCTTTATAAAGCAAGAGGTAGGCTTTTTTGCGATCCTTGATATGCGCAAGCAATTCCTGATGATTGTTAATTTCGGTTAATCTCATATACTGACTTTCCTCCTGCCAGATCAATTAATATGCCATGGATTCCATAAAGCAATTGGCGGAAAAAATGTCAGAAGGGCACTCATATGGAGCTATGTCAATATGACAAGTCTATAATTCGGACAATTTGTTGATCAGGTCGGGCAGCATTCGGCAGGCGGCTTTTTCGCGCCATGCTTCCACAGCCGGAATTGCAGGAATACCAAAATATGTTTTTCCTCCGGCAAGAGACTTATCCACAGCAGAAGTTGCAAGGATCACTGCGCCTTTACCTATTACAAGGTCTTTGTTTATGGCCACCTTGCCCCAAATCAGGACTTCATCTTCAATACGGGTTACGCCGGCAATGGCGCAATGTGCACCAATCAAGCAGTCGCGCCCGATGTAGGTATCATGGCCAACCTGTACATGGTTATCGAATTTGGTTCCCGGGCCGATGTGTGTATCGCCACTCACGCCTTTATCAATTGAGCAAAGTGCGCCAATTTCCACGCGGTCGCCCAAAACAACACGTCCACAGCTTTCAAACTTTTTCAATCCTTCTTTCCTGCGCTGGAAATAATATGCATCGGCCCCGATTACCGAATTTGAATGAATCACAACATCGTCGCCAATAACTGTATGGTCATAAACACTGACATTGGCATGAATGAGACAGTTCTTCCCTATTTTCACATGGTTTCCAACAAACGCACCCGGCTGGATTACCGTACCTTCACCTATTTGTGCCGAAGGGCTCACCTGTGCAGATGCCGCTTCGAAAGGCCTGTATTTCTTGACAATAGCGAGATAGGCACTAAAAGGATCGTCATTATATAATAGGGCTTTACCTTGAGGGACGGCCACTTTTTTATTGATAATGATTGTTGTTGCATTGGAGTTCAATGCTTTATCATAATACTTGGGATGATCGACAAAGGTAAGGTCACCTGCTTCGACCATATGTATTTCATTGATACCCGTGACCGGGAAATCTTCCGGTCCATCAAATTCACTACCGGTTAAGATTGCAAGTCCGGAAAGTGACAGAGGTTTTTCAAACTTCATAGGAAAGTAATTTTGATTAAACGGAAAAAAAACGGGGATATGATTTATATCCCCATTCAGTATGCTTCAGTTTATTACATTATTTTTTTACCCTTTCGGCGTATGAACCATCGCGGGTATCAACTTTAATTATCTCGCCATTATCGATAAACAGCGGCACCCTGACTTCTGCACCGGTTTCAACTGTAGCCGGTTTCAGTGCGTTTGTGGCCGTATTACCTTTTTCGCCGGGTTCCGTATATGTAATCGCAAGCTCAACAAAAGGTGGGAGCTCACATGTGAGCGCTGTTTCGGTATCTGCATGAAAAACAATTTCCACGCTGTTTCCTTCCTTCAGGAATTGTGGTGCATTGATGAGCCCTTCTTCGATGTAAGTCTGCTCAAAAGTTTCGTTGTTCATGAAATGGTAGAGATCTCCATCCCTATAGAGATACTGATAAGCGCGTCGCTCAACCCGTGCTACATCAATTTTAACTCCTGAGGTAAATGTATTGGGCAGCACCTTTCCTGTTTTCAGGTTTTTTAATTTTGTGCGCACAAAAGCAGGGCCTTTCCCCGGCTTAACATGTTGAAATTCAACGATTGTATATAAATCGTTATTAAACTCGATACATAATCCGTTTCTAAAATCAGCAGTTGTTGCCATATCTAATTAATCTTTAATTGCTCAATAAAGCAGCAAAAATAAGGAAAAATATTGAAATAAAAACCGAAAAAATGATTTTCAAAACACTAATAATCAAATAGATAAAAACCGTAGCTAAAAGTGAAAATCTTCAATATTGAGTTGTTGAGCACAAAAATCATATTCTGCTTGCTGATGATTGCTGCCTATCAGGATTGTGCGCTCAGCTCCATATTGATCGATAAGTGAGCGATACCAATCAGCCGCTTCGGCATCAAGGTTTGAAAGCGGTTCGTCGAGCAAAAGCAGTCGGGAATCGGTAAGCAATGCCAGGCTCAGGCGCAAGCGCTGTTTCATCCCACTCGAGTAATGCCGTATGTATTTATCTTTTGCGTAATTGAGGCCTGAAATATCAAGGACGTCTGAAACTTTCAGGCCATCGACAGGTTTCCGGAGTGCAAAATGAAAGCGAAGCAACTCATTGAGGGTATATTCCTCGATTAATTCCAGATAAGGAGCAGCGAAACTAACATAGCGGAACACCATTTCTTCGGGCAATTTTTCTCCATCGGTTTGATAAAGAATACTTCCTTCGGTAGGTACTAAAGCTGCACTGATTAATTTTAGCAGTGTACTTTTACCACTGCCATTTGCACCGCATACAGCCATGCGGTCTCCTGATTTAATATCGAGTTTCACATTTCTGAAAACCCATTGCCGGTGGAATTTCTTGCCCACATTATCCAGGCTAATCTGCATAAGATTTTGCTCCGATTAAAATTAAGAATTAGCCTTAGGCTTAAAATACGTTTCGGCTGGTCGAATAACCTTTCATTATACCCCTGGAAGAACGCCCAATGAAAGAAAGGATTTCATCGCGCTCGGCTGTTGCGGGCAATTCGGCTTCGATAATGGCCACAGCCTGGCTCACATTCATTCCGCGAAGGTAGATCCTGCGGTAAATTTCCTGTATCTGGCTAATGGTTTCGTTTGAAAAACCGCGACGGCGTAGGCCAATGGAATTAACGCCCACATAGGACAAGGGCTCACGTGCAGCTTTTGTAAATGGGGGGACATCTTTACGAACGAGTGAGCCTCCTGAAATCATCACATGCGAACCAATATTAACAAATTGGTGTACAGCCGACAAACCACCAACAATTGCCCAATCGTCGATAATAATGTGGCCGGCCAAAGTAGCTGCATTGGCCAGTATAACATTATTGCCCACAATACAGTCGTGTGCAATATGCACATAGGCCATCAAAAGGCAGTTATCTCCAACAACAGTTTCCCAATTGGCTTTAGTACCCCTGTTGATGGTCACAAACTCACGGATGGTGGTATTGTCACCAATGCGGGCAATGGTTTCTTCGCCATTAAATTTAAGGTCTTGGGGAATTGCTGAAATAACTGCGCCCGGGAATATCCGGCAGTTTTTGCCAATACGGGCACCTTCCATAATGGTGACATTGGAACCAATCCAGGTTCCTTCACCGATTTCTACGTTCTTTTCAATATTAACGAAAGGCTCGATCACCACATTTTTAGCAATTTTTGCTTGGGGGTGAACATATGCTAAGGGTTGGTTCATAATATTCTGATTTCGCTTATTGCTTGTTTTTAACTATTTGCGCAAGCATTTCTGCTTCCATAACTACCTGCCCACCAACATATGCTTTACCGGCCATATTGCACAGCCCACGTCGTATTGGCGATATTAAGTCCAAACGGAATACCAGTGTATCTCCGGGGACTACTTTTTGCCTGAATTTGGCATTTTCTATTTTCAAAAAATAAGTTACATAATTCTCAGGATCGGGTGTGTTGGCCAATGCCAGTATTCCACCGCATTGCGCCATCGATTCAATCTGAAGTACTGCAGGCATAACCGGTTCATCAGGGAAATGCCCCACAAAGAAGCCTTCGTTCATTGTAACATTCTTAAGCCCAACAACATATGTTTCGCTCATTTCCAAAATTTTATCTACCAAAAGGAAAGGAGGACGGTGCGGGAGCATTTTTTTGATATCGTTGATATCGTATAAAGGCTTCTTGTTCAGATCGAGGGTTGGAATTTCGCTTTGTTTTATTTCGCGCCGGATACTGGCCTTAATTTTACGACCAAATTCCACGTTGGAAGCATGGCCCGGTCGTGTGGCAATAATGTGCGCATTATATTTATAACCTACCAAAGCCAGGTCTCCGATTACATCCAGGAGTTTATGCCGTGCAGGTTCATTTTGAAAATGAAGCTCTACGTTATTTAAAATACCCTCCTGCATGACATCAACACGAGGCTTGTTAAAAAACTGGGAGAGGCGGTCAAGCTCTTCTCGCGAAACCATACGGTTTACAAAAACAATGGCATTATCCAGATCGCCTCCTTTTATGAGGTTATGCTCAATAAGATGTTCCAGTTCGTGCAGAAAAACAAAAGTACGGCAAGGGGCAATTTCTTTTGCAAAGTCCTCAACCTGGTTCAGGTTGGCATTTTGGGTATCCAACACTTTTGAACCATAATCGATCATTACGCTAAAACGGTTTGTTTCTGAAGGGAGCGCAATATATTCGACACCTTTTTTCGGATCTGAATACACTATTGGTGCTGCCAATTTGTGCAGCGTACGCGCTTTGGATTGCATGGCTATACCCGCTTTTTCGAAAGCCTCTATATAAAAACGTGAGCTTCCGTCCAGGATTGGCATTTCGGGCGCATTTACTTCAACGGTCATATTATCGATTCCCATTCCATAAGCGGCAGCCATCATATGCTCAATGGTTCCGATTTTGACCCCTTTGACTTCCAGGGTTGTACCGCGTGAAGTATCGGTAACCAGATCGACATCCGCAGGAATTTTTACCGGTTCTTCCAAATCGGTACGCAGAAAAATGATGCCCTGGTCTTCGGCAGCAGGTTTAAACTTCACTTTAACTTCCAGTCCCGTATGCAATCCGATGCCGGAAAGTTCAATTTCAGTTTTAAGCGTTCTTTGCATATTATAAATTATTTCAGCTTGCAAAATTAATAAAATAGGTGCTATAAAAAACAAAGAGCATCCAACCTACGTTAAATACTCTGAATCAATTACTTATAAAAGACCATCCTGATTATTCCGCTTTTTCCTTAGCTTCAAGATCATCAACACGTTTCAATAAACGCGCTAAGTTCCTGAAAATAACATAAGCTTTTTTATAACGTTTGATCTCCATCGCGGGGCTGCCCATAACCACCTGTCCGTCGGGGATATTAGTACTTACACCTGATTGTGCGGCTATCATGGCACCATTGCCAACCTTCAGATGACCCACAACACCTACCTGTCCTCCCATCATAACATTGCTGCCTATAACTGATGAACCGCTTATTCCGCTTTGAGCCGCGATCACTGTATTGGATCCAATAATCGCATTATGGCCTGTCTGTATCAAATTATCAAGCTTGGCCCCTTTGCAAATAACCGTTGACCCCAAGGTAGCCCTGTCGATGCAAGTGTTAGCTCCTATTTCGACATGATCTTCAATAACCACATTGCCAATCTGGGGCAATTTGTCGTAAGTGCCATCGTGCGGTGCAAATCCAAAACCGTCGGCTCCAATCACAGAACCCGAATGAATAATGCACTCATCGCCAATAATACAGTCCTGATAAATTTTTACCCCCGGATGTATCACGGAATTCTTCCCGATTTTCACATTTGATCCAATAAATACCTGCGGATAGATGCAAACATTATCGCCAAGTACAGCACCACTCTGAATTACAGTGAAATCGCCAATAGAAACATTATCGCCAATTTTTATATCTCCTTCCAAGGAAGCTTTCTTTGAAATTATGGCTTTTGGCTTTCGGGCATCATTATAAAACTGAAGCAACTTGCCAAATGCAACATAAGCATTTTTAACCCGAACCAATGTCGCCTGCACTGCATGCTCCAACTTAAGGCCTTCATTTACAAGAACCACAGAAGCATTGGTTGTATATATAAAATGAGTGTATTTGGGATTGGACAGGAAAGAAAGATCTCCTTCCTTTCCTTCTTCAATTTTTGCCAGACTCCGGATCAGGGCTTGTGCATTTCCTTCGATTTGCCCGCTGACCACATCGGCAATTTGCTGCGCAGTAAACTCCATAAAAATAGCTTTCAATCAAAAGTGCCTGCAATATTATCAAATATTTGCCTTTGAATCAATTTTATTAAAGCAAGCAGGCATGTTGGGTCTATAAAATTTTACGAAAAAAATGTATTTTCTCATCAATATGTTGCATTACAAAAATAATCCCACAGTAAAAAACATTAGAAAAATGGTTCTACTAGGAATTTCGTGAAAAGACAAACTGTTAAATCTCTTACAGGTTCCTCCTTCCCATAGCTACCGGAATTCCTCATGCTTGGTCTCATCTCCCTTTAACAAACGTTCATCAAGGTCTTTGAGCGTCTTGTGGTAAGCATAGCCGAACCAAGCGAGAAGCCGCATTTGCCTTAAACTCTTAATAAACAGTTCATTCCGTCCGGAACAAGGCCAAACGAGGTGATTAAGGCATTGCCCCGATAGCTATCGGGTGATAGTAATCTGATGGAGATCAGATTTTTTGCATAAATAATCTATTAATATATCTCTGGATGTTTTTAATCTCAAACTATATGATTAACCACGAAATTCTTAGTAGAACCAGAAAAATAATTGTTCGACCTTAAAAGCATTTTACGGTCAACACTAATGTATTTACCTGCCCGTTAAGGCATGATCAGATTTTAGCACATCACAACAATTAACACAAAGCTTCACAGGTTTACCGCCACACACAGAACATAAAATATCGTCATAAGATACTGATTATCATCCATATAATCAATTAGAGCAAATTTATGGGGCTGCATAATCTACAATGCTTCTAAATAGAAATAGATGTACTTTTGCCGTCGGAAATTATACTCATGAAAAGTTTTACAGCACGCCTTCATAAGTGGCGGATCAAAAATATTCAGAACCAGCAATTCGTATTGCTGCTCAGCCTGATCATTGGCATACTCAGTGGACTGGCTGCCATTATTTTAAAAAACACAGTTTATTATACACATTATTTTCTTACTAACGATTTTGATTTCCAGGAAGACAATATTTTGTATCTCACTTTACCACTGATAGGTATTATATTAACTGTTTTATATATACGTTTTTTTGTTAAAGACGACATTGGCCATGGTATCTCAAAAATCCTGTATTCCATCAGTAAACGTAGTGCTTTAATCAGGCCGCACAACAATTATTCGAGCATGGCTGCCAGTACAATAACCGTTGGATTTGGTGGTTCTGTTGGCCTGGAGGCGCCTATAGTCCTCACAGGCAGTGCGATCGGGTCGAGCATTGGGCGCTTTATGCGCATGAATTACCGTACGCGCATGTTGTTGATTGGCTGTGGCGCTGCCGGAGCAATTGCCGGGATCTTCAAAGCTCCGATTGCAGGTATTGTTTTTGTTATTGAAGTTTTGATGCTGGACCTCACACTGGCCACATTGCTCCCTTTACTTATTTCTGCGGTAACTGCTTCTGTTGTAGCGTTTTTCCTAATGGGAAAAGGCGTCCTGTTTTCTTTCGAATTACTTCACCCTTTTCAACTGGGAGATTTGCCTTACTATCTGATACTCGGTGTAATGAGCGGCCTGGTCAGCTTGTATTTTACGCGCATGACAATGTATGCCGAGAACCAAATGAAACGAATACAAAGCACCTACCTCAAAGCAATTAGCGGAGGAGTCATCCTGGGCGTACTTATTTTTGTATTTCCATCACTTTTTGGCGAAGGCTATGAGGCGTTGAAAGATATTCTGGCAGGGCATGGCGAAGAGATTGTTAACAAAAGTATTTTTTCTGGCATAGGTAATTCGGAGCTGTTTTTCCTTGTTGTCCTCTTATTGATTATGGGCTTCAAAGTGGTTGCCACAGCCGTTACAACCGGCGCAGGAGGTGTTGGGGGAATTTTTGCCCCCAGTTTGTTTATGGGCGGCCTGACCGGACTTTTTACCGCACGATTAATCAACTTTTTTGCCGTTTCAAAAGTAACGGAAAGCCATTTTGCACTGGTGGGAATGGCGGGTGTAATGGCTGGTGTAATGCATGCCCCGCTTACCGGTATTTTTCTTATCGCTGAAATTACAGGTGGCTATCAACTGTTTACACCTTTGATGATCACAGCAACGATTGCCTATCTGACCATACACTATTTTGAGCCCCACAGCATCTACACCAAACGTCTAGCAGCACGTGGGGAATTGATCACGCACGACAAAGACAAAGCCATGCTCACTCTGCTGAAAGTAAACCAGCTTATCGAAAAAAACTTTATTTGTGTAAAAGCCAACGACAGTTTAGGCGATTTTGTGAAAACTGTTGCAAAATCCAAAAGAAATATTTTCCCGGTAATTTCCGACGAGGGCGACTTTGTTGGGGTTGTTTTTATCAATGATGTAAGGCATGTCATCTTCCAATCCGAAATGTATGAAAAAGTTTTTGTGCGTGACCTGATGTTTATGCCCAACGAAAAAGTAAGCCCCAACGATTCAATGGAAGACGTTGCCAAAATATTCCAAAAAACAAGCCATTACAATATACCGGTCATTGAAAACGGGAAATATATTGGCTTCGTTTCAAGAGCCAATGTTTTTAGTGCCTACCGCAAAATGCTCCGGGATTTATCAGGCGAATAATTTATTATATGACCCCCTTGGGATTTTCACCCAAATTGTACCTTTGCCCCAAATTTGAAACCATCACATGATTCGACTAAGTGTAAATATTAACAAAATTGCCAGCCTGCGCAATGCCCGCGGCGGCAATATCCCTGACGTTTGTAAAGCAGCAATTAATTGCGAACGATTTGGCGCTCAGGGAATAACAGTGCATCCACGCCCTGACGAACGTCATATAACCTACAGCGATGTTTATGAACTGAAAGATGTTCTGACAACAGAATTCAATATTGAAGGCAATCCTACAGAGCGATTTACCGAAATGGTGCTTGAAGTAAGACCTGCTCAGGTAACGCTCGTTCCGGACGCACCGGACGCCATTACTTCCAATGCTGGATGGGATACCATCAAGAACCAAAAATTCCTAAAAGATATTATTGCTTCATTCCGCGAGGCAGGAATCAGGACATCCATTTTTATCGAAACCGATTTGGAGATGATCCGCCATGCGGCAAGTACCGGCACCGACCGCATTGAACTTTATACCGAAAAATTTGCTACGGATTTCCCTACAAATCCTGAGACTGCTATCGAAGATTTTATAAAGGCAGCAAGCTATGCCTCAGAACTGGGATTAGGTATCAATGCCGGCCACGATTTAAGCCTTGAAAACCTGGCTTATTTTGCTCAGAACATCCCCCACTTGGATGAAGTATCTATTGGACATGCACTTATAAGTGATTCATTGTATTACGGCCTGGAGAATACCATTCAGATGTATCTGGCCAAACTGTCATAAACAGGGCGGCCTGATCAGTGCTTGTCCATATTGCCGGGTTTCTGGCCCCAAGTGATCAAGCTCAAGGCTTTCTGAGACCATAATCACCTAATCCTTAAAGTCCTTATAAAAAATCAGGCTATACAAATAATTCACAGGATGTGCGGCTCTGCGCGTCATCACATGGTGATAAAAGCTTGTGAGTTTATAAGTTTTTTCTTCCAGAAGCACATGGGCCATGCGTCCTGTGGTTAATTCATACCAATGAATTTTTTCTCCCTTTTCTGCACTGCGGCGATTCAGGCAAACAAATCCATCATTGTCCAGTTCAGAATACGGATATTCGGGAAATGCCCTGAAGCATAGCTCTATAAGTTTTTCTTTTTGCCGGCTCGATAATTCAGTTGCAAACATAGTACCAGAATAAAACAATTATTTATTGTATTGTTTTCTGGTTTTAAAAGCAAAAAATCCAAATAGTTTATAAACACGACACCTGGGAAGTATTATAAATTATTCAATATATAAACAGATGTATTTCAATTTTCCTGAAATAGTGGCGCTTGGTCAATACGCCTCTGTTGTGCAAATATAATATTTATTCTTTTGCAAATATATATTTAATCTGATTATGATTAAAAAAACACTAAGCAAATAAACCCTTAAGAATATCACGAATAATTACAGAAGCCATAAAGCCACCAAAGAGTGCTGGCATATAAGAAATTGTACCTACATTTGATTTTTTATTTTGCTCTCCAAAAGTTGGCACAACAGCATGTTCAGGAATAGCTTCTGAAGAGAAAACTGCTTTAAACCCGGCATGGATATCAAGCTTGTGCAATCGTTTACGAATAGCACGCGCCATGGGACATCCCACAGTATCAGAAATATCACCGCTGCGGATTTGCAGAGGATCCATCTTTCCACCGGAACCCATTGAACTGACCAAAGGAATATTCATTTTCAGGCTGTGATAAATCAGGAAAACTTTAGGAGAAAGGGTGTCGATGGCATCGGCTATATAGTCGTAATGGCATTTTTTCAGCAAATCGATCATGGGTTCATCGCGCAGGAATTCGGTACAAATATGCAATTTGATTTCCGGGTTTATTTCGCGGAAACGCCCTGCAAGCACTTCAGTTTTATAGCGTCCGTTTGTGCTTGTAAGTGCAAGTAATTGGCGGTTGCGGTTGCTCTCATGGATTTTATCACCATCCACAAGGGTCATTTCACCAATCCCGGCACGGCAAAGATGTTCCGCCAAGGGAGCTCCTACTCCACCCAGCCCAACAACCAGGACATGGGCCCGGCGCAGTTTATTCAAGCCCTCTTTTCCCAAAAATAATTCCGTGCGCGAATACCAATTCTCTTCCATAAGTTCATTTTCGAAAAACGCGGGCAAAATTAGCAGAAATAATATTTTGCAATTCGCTTTGCGGATATTTTAACAATTCAGATGCTTTCTCATAAACCTGCTTTATGTCCATTGCCACATCATCTGTTTCAAGAAAAATCCTTTCGGAAGGAATTTTACTATAAATTTTTGCTGCTTTGGAATGGCGAAACAATAAACTTCCAAAGGACAAATAGCAGCCCGACGACAGCAGTTCCTCCGCAATTTGCCGGCTGGCATTAAATGCGTGGATAATCCATATCTCATCGTCAAATTCCCTGCGGACTTTCAGCAAATCATTCCATGCCTTAACACAATGAACAATAATGGGCAAAGCAAATTCGCGGGCCAACTCCAACTGCCAGCGGAAAGCGTCCATTTGCTCATCAAAATCATTGGATTTCAACTTATCCAAACCAATTTCGCCCAAAGCAAGGCAGCGTTCATCTTGAAGCTTCCCGCGCAAAACCGCCTCATTGGTGTAGAAATGGCCATCTACAAACCAGGGGTGCAAACCACAGGAAAACAAGAGCGGCTTTTCAGGAATGGGATCTGAGGGAAAAAGGTTTTTGATCCGGATTTCACCCATTGGCGCCGCACATGCCTTATGTGTATGTATATCAATATAATTCAACCGCTGTTGGAAGCTCATATGCGCACAACATTAATATCCGGCAATTACGGATTTATTCAGTACTTTTGCAAAAATTTTGAGGAAAATATATGTTACTAGAAAAATTAGAAGGCGTATATCAGCGCTTTTTGGAAATCCAGGAAAAAATGAACGATCCCGATGTTATGGGCGACATGAAGAAATTCATCAGCCTGAACAAGGAATACAAAGACCTGGAGCCCATAATCAAAGCATACAAGGAATATAAAAATATCCTGGAAAATATTGAATCGGCCAAGGAAGTCCTTAGTACTGAGAAAGATGAAGAATTCCGTGCAATGGCCAAAGAGGAGCTCAACGAGCTGCACCCGCGCAAAGAAGAACTGGAAGAAGAAATCAAAATACTGCTGATTCCCAAGGATCCTGAGGACAGTAAAAATGCCGTTTTGGAAATCCGTGCCGGAACCGGTGGCGATGAAGCCAGTATTTTTGCGGGCGACCTGATGCGCATGTACCAAAAGTTCTGCGAAACCAAAAAATGGAAAATCGAACTCGTTGATGCGACCGAAGGAACCGTTGGCGGCTACAAAGAAATCATCCTGAATGTTTCAGGAGAAAATGTTTATGGCCAGCTGAAATATGAATCGGGCGTGCATCGTGTGCAACGTGTCCCAAAAACGGAAACACAGGGGCGCATCCACACTTCTGCAGCATCGGTGGCTGTTTTGCCCGAAGCCGACGAGTTTGATGTGGACATCAAGCAAAGTGATATCCGCAAAGATACTTTCTGTTCTTCGGGCCCGGGAGGACAATCAGTGAACACAACTTATTCGGCTATCCGTTTGACACATATTCCTACCGGAATTGTCGTTTCTTGCCAGGATGAAAAATCACAGCTCAAAAACCTTGATAAAGCCATGAAAGTGCTCCGTTCCAGGATTTACGAAATGGAGCACAAAAAATACCTTGATGAAATTGCGTCCAAACGTAAAACGATGGTTTCCACAGGCGACCGCTCGGCGAAAATCCGCACATACAACTGGCCACAGGGCAGGGTTACCGATCACAGGATCAACCTTACGCTCTACCGTTTGGAAGGAATCATCAATGGCGATATCCAGGAATTGATCGACAAACTCCAAATGGCAGAAAATGCCGAAAGACTTAAAGAAGGCCTCAACTAATCCTAGCATATCATGAACCGCAAACAGCTTATCCAAAACATTAAAGGCAAAAAGTCTTTCCTGTGCATCGGCCTCGACAGCGCCATCAGCAAAATACCACCGCATCTCCTGAAAGAAGAAGACCCTGTATTTGCTTTCAACAAAGCCATTATTGATGCCACACACGATTTGGCAGTGGCCTATAAGCCCAATTTGGCATTTTATGAAAGCCGCGGGATCAAAGGCATGGAAAGCCTTCACAAAACCATGGAGTACCTCAATGAGTTTGAGGCAGAGATTTTTAGCATTGCTGATGCAAAACGCGGTGACATTGGAAACACCAGCAAGCAATATGCAGAAAGTTTCTTTGGTGCGGAAGACGGCCTGGATTTCGACTCGGTTACGGTTGCGCCCTATATGGGCATTGACAGTGTAAGCCCTTTCCTGGCTTTTAATGATAAATGGGTCATACTGCTGGCTTTAACCTCGAATGAAGGCGCCTTTGATTTCCAGTTTATCAAAAATCAGGAAAACGGCCTTCATCTATTTGAGGAAGTGCTGATTAAAAGCAAAGCCTGGGGCAGCGACGAAAACATGATGTACGTGGTAGGCGCAACCAAAGCAGAGATGTTGGAAACCGTCCGCAAACATGTGCCCAGTCATTTCCTGTTGGTCCCCGGAGTTGGTGCTCAGGGCGGAAGCCTGGAAGCAGTTGCCAAATACGGCATGAACAAAGATTGCGGCCTGCTGGTAAACTCCTCACGTGGAATTATTTTTGCTTCTCAAGGGGAAGATTTCGCAGAAAAGGCCCGTGAAAAAGCACAGGAAATTCAAAAAGACATGGCGGAGATGCTGATGCAAAAAGGCATCATCTAAACTTACAAACACCCGAAAAAAAAGCAGGCATTCGAATGGATGCCTGCTTTTATTTTATCGGGAAATTGTATTATTCGATAATATCAACCCAGCCGTGTGTATCTTCCAGTGTTCCATACTGGATTCCCTGAAGTTGCTCATAAAGCTTTTTGGAGATCGGTCCGGGATTTCCATCTTTGGAAATAATAAATTCATGTTTTTCTTCGCGGTCAACAATTTTACCAATGGGTGAAATTACGGCTGCTGTACCGCAGGCACCGGCTTCTTCAAAAGTACCCAGCTCGTCAACTGCGATGGAACGGCGTTCTACTTTCAGTCCAAGGTCTTCTGCCAGCTGGCAAAGGCTCTTATTGGTAATAGAAGGCAGAATAGACTCCGATTGTGGTGTAATATAGGTATTGTCCTTGATACCGAAGAAATTGGCTGGGCCTGCTTCGTCGATATATTTTTTCTCTTTGGCATCGAGATAAAGAGCCGCAGAACAGCCTTCATCATGTGCACGCGTACCGGAACGGAGGCTGGCGGCATAGTTTCCCCCTACTTTAAAGCGGCCTGTCCCCAGTGGTGCAGCACGGTCGAAATCACGTACAACCTGTACATTTACTGGTTTGAAACCTTCTTTAAAATACGGGCCAACAGGACCAACGAAAATCATGAACAGATATTCATTTGCAGGTTTCACTCCAACTTCAGCACCGGTCCCGATCAAAAGCGGACGCGCATAAAGCGATGCGCCGGTTCCGAATGGAGGCACAAAACGCTCATTCAGTTTTACAACCTTCCACAAAGCTTCCTTAAAAAGATCTGTGGGAATTTCGGGCATCATAATGCCCCAGGCAGAATTCTGCAGGCGTTTTGCATTTTCTTCCCAGCGGAAAACACGCAGTTTATTGTCCTCACCGCGGAAAATTTTCAATCCTTCGAAAGCTTCCTGGCCGTAGTGCAGACAAGTAGCTGCAATGTGGATGTTCACACTCTCGGAAGAGCTTACTTCAATTTCGCCCCACTTACCATCACGGTAGTAGCAGCGTACATTATAATCAGTTTTAAAATAGCCAAAGGGCAATTTGCCCCATTCTGTATTTATCATTTCTTTATATTTTATAGTGGTACAATCAATTGTGCTAAATTATAAATTTAATATCAATTGGACAGGGATATCCCTCAAAATTTCCGCCGGATTCAGGAAAAATAAGAATGACCTACATGCTGCAAACAAGCTTTTTTTCTTATCTTTGGGCTAATACTATCAGGCAAGCGAAGCATTTTGCATAATGGAAAATTTAACAAATGCAGGTAAAACGCAAATATAAAACAACAAGTACAAATCCTTTTTGCGATTTGAATTGCGATAGCTGTAACGAAGCCTATTGCTGCGATCTGTACCAGAAATACCTGCACGTCAAAAATAAAAATGCCTCTTTTGAACCATTGGCAACAATTAATGAAAATATCCTGATTCAAAGTGCGCAAAATCAAAACGGCAGAATCCTTAACCTGCTTTATTCTTCTTACAAGGAACAAAAGGCTTATTTTAAAGCTTTTATCAACAATATGGAAGAATTTTTGCTCCATATTTGTTCGCTACATCAACGCATCGGCAAAAACAAGGAACATTCGCTCATGGATTTACAGGCTGCCATGATTTTTAAAAAATCGCTCAGCAACGCACTGCTTGTCCGCAGCCCAATACTGGCTTTGTCTGGCAAAATTGAATATCAGGAATCGAGCATAGCACAAAATCTGGATATAAGCCTGGCCGGCATTAAAAGCCTGATTTCCGCATGGTTATATTTTTATGATGCAGCCCCGAATTTCGAAGACAACATCCTCCATTATCTGACACGCTTGAAAAAAGCAGAAAAAGATCTTAACAACGCCTTGGAAATCAGCCGTAAAACAGCCTGACACAACATCATCAACTCATGAAAAAAAAGTCAATCACAATACTTTCAATTATTCTGGCCGCAATCCTTTTGATTCAATTTTCTTCCTGCGTAAAAAAGGAAGCGCTGCCCGAGATAAGCCCTTTACGCCTGAATTATGATAATAATACAAATCAGCTGAAACTCAATATCCGTAATGCCGGATTTGCCACTCTGGAATGGAGCGCCAGCGCAAACAAAGCTTGGATTGAGCTTGGAAAAACTTCCGGGAACTTAGGTGAAGATCAATCAGAAGACATTATCGTCTCTGTAAAGAGGGATGGCCTAAGCACAGGGGTTTATGAAGGCCAAATCGATATTGAAACCAATGAAGGCTCTTCATCGGCAGTAGTTTATCTGAACCACGGCCTTTTTGAGATAAAATTTTTCAATGCCGCATACACACCGGTATTCATCAGGCTTGCCAACGACAGTTCAGGCACTATTGAGCCTTCAGGATATTATTATTTTGCTTTTAGCGAACGGCCGGAGCAAATATATTTCAATGCAAAAACCGCCATGTATTCCAATAACGGAACACGCATTGGGCGCGAAATAGTTTGGGATGAAATAATAACTGTAGATACAACAGTGGAATCTCCTTTACACGTGCTTAATGTATCAAAAGACTATTTCTTCCTGCGCATCAGCAATATAGCCGAAAATGAAATTGGGCCGGTATATGTTAATGCAGATAGTCAGTTTGAAATGCAGGAGAATATCATCATCAGCCCGGGGGCAATACAGGATATTGGATATTATGATGCGTTAAAAGATGGCGAAATCCGCATTTACTACAATAATATGGAAGAATATAATTTCTGGCTCGAAGGCGAAGGCTATTTCCTCAGCGAAGCCCTGAACCAATTGGTACTTATCACCAATACGATTGGCATTGATACTTTAAAAACGGTTCGGTAGCACAATTTTATTTCCGGTCAAAAAACGGGCTTTTGCCTGAAACACTCAAAGGGATGGCATAAACAATCCGCACTTCCCTGCCCAGAATTCCGAGTTCACGTGCAGCCATTCCGGCAGAAAACATAATCCGGTTGTCGATATGTGCCCGAGCAGCAACAGAGACAGCCGAACCAATCGCAATGCCCAAATCACCCGTATTAAAAGCACAAGGCACTTCGGGATGCCTGTTTTTTGCCGCACAATTATTAAAACCGCACAATCCACAAACTTTAATTCCTAATGCTTCAATGCGCGTTCCAATGATAACACAGGCATCTGTTTGGCGCATATTTCCGGCATCACGCGCAACAAATGCCATTTCAGTGGCTTCTGCCATTTCTTCCATCTTATCGGCCAGTTGCATGAGCTCGTCCCCACTCACCACAGCCATTGACAGCGTGTCTTTCCCTTTACCTTTTGGCGCTGTTCGGGCTGCGGCCAACATTTCTGATGCTATTTGCAAGACTGTTTGCTGACGGATATCTTCTTCAAACTGTATCATAAAGCTTTCAAAATTTGGTATTTCTCACAAAGATGAAAATAATTTTGATAAAAGCCTTGCAGGCTATAATAAGATGGGTAATTTTGCGGCCAATAACTGCTAATAAACCTTTAAAAAATAGCGAGATATGTCGGAAAAATTAAGTTCACAAGACCTCATGCAGCTCGAGGACAATTACGGAGCGCATAACTATCACCCACTACCGGTTGTACTTGCAAAAGGCGAAGGCGCTAAAGTCTGGGATGTTGAAGGAAAAGAATATTATGATTTCCTTTCAGCTTATTCTGCTGTAAACCAAGGCCATTGCAATCCACGTATTGTAAATGCAATGATCGAACAGGCAAAAACACTTACCCTGACTTCACGTGCATTTTTCAATGACGCACTGGGCGTATATGAAAAATACATCACCGAATACTTTGGTTTCGACAAAGTACTTCCGATGAATACCGGCGCAGAAGCCGACGAAACAGCACTCAAACTTGCCCGTAAGTGGGCTTATATGAAAAAAGGCGTTCCAGAAAATGAAGCAAAAATTGTTGTTTGCGAAAATAACTTCCACGGACGTACCATCACCATCATTTCTATGTCAACCGATCCGGACGCCTACAAAGGTTATGGTCCTTATACACCCGGTTTTGTAACAGTACCTTATAATGATCTGGATGCGCTGAAAAAAGAACTGGAAGACAAAAACGTTGCTGCATTCCTCGTTGAGCCCATCCAGGGCGAAGCAGGCGTTTACGTTCCTGAAGATGGCTACCTAAAGAAAGCTTATGAGCTTTGCAAAGCCAATAATGTTCTTTTTATTGCCGATGAAGTACAAACCGGTATTGCACGTACAGGTAAACTGCTGGCCTGCGATCACGAAGGCGTCCGTCCTGACATCCTGATTCTTGGAAAAGCACTCTCTGGTGGGGTATTCCCTGTATCAGCAGTTTTGGCCGATGACGACATCATGCTTTGCATCAAGCCCGGCGAACATGGCTCTACATTTGGTGGCAACCCGGTTGCAGCCCGCGTAGCTATTGAAGCCCTGGAAGTTGTAAAAGACGACAAACTTGCAGAACGCGCAGAACGTCTCGGAAAAATCTTCCGCAAAGAAATGGAAGCTATCGACAGCGACATGATCCAGCTTGTTCGCGGTAAAGGCCTGCTGAATGCAGTGATTATCAAGCCAAAAGATGGAAAAGAAGCATGGGATGTTTGTGTGAAAATGGCAGAAAACGGCCTGCTCGCCAAACCAACACACCAGCACATCATCCGTTTTGCTCCTCCTTTGGTTATTTCCGAAGAAGATTTGATGAAAGCTATCGGGATTATCAAGAAATCTATCCTGGAATTGAGTTAATTAGTGTCTGTCTATAAAGTCGGGTTTCTGATTCAGAATGTTCGAGGTCGAGGCATTCGCAGGGCTGAAAACAAGGAGTCCCGAAACTTCGGGATGACTTGGTTTCAGAACAAGAATAATCCCGAAGCTTAGGGAGTCATTATGGACAGAAACTAATTAGTGCTAATCAATAATAATTCAAGATATAAAGGGGCTCTTTTGAGCCCCTTTTTTTGTGCATAAAAAAACCGGCGCTTTGAAAAGCACCGGCCTGTTGTCAAAATAACCACTAAAACCTAATCAAAAAAATATTTATGTACAAAAATTAAACGAATCAATTTGACATGAGATGAATCTCTATTCCGATTTCGTCGTAAATGAAATTATCTTTCAAATTATCAAAGAAACTCTTTGATTTATATTGTATGTCCCATTTCGTCCTGTCAATTTCAAACTCAGGAGCATGGGCTTTAAGAACGCCCCCATCCTGTTGCACCATAGCATGAAATTTCACAGGATGGCTTATGCCTTTAATGGTGAGGTTCCCGGAAATTTCATAATTATATCCATCTCCTTTCACCATACGTGCGTCGGTAATAACAAATTTTGCTTTTGGGTGTTCAGCTACATTGAAAAAATCTGCACTTTGGAGATGGCCCAATAATTTTGCATTCATTTCAGGATCTTCAATATCATCCACTTTCATGGATTCCATATCCAGCACAAAATGTCCGCCAATTAATTTGTTATTGTCAAAATCCAATGCACCTTCGCTGATGTTCAGTGTGCCGAAATGTTCGCCCAATGGTTTGCTCCCGATCCATTTTACAGATGATTCATCCGAATTAACGGTATAAACATTGGATTTGGCCGGAGTATTTTCCGATTGTGCCATAAGTGTAGCGCTGAAGAAGAACGATACTATCATTACAACCAGCATTTTATTCGATAAATTTTTCATTTGTGTTTAAGCTTTGTTTGAAATAGGAACAAGCATTTATCTCTTTTGTTCAGAATCATTCTAAATAAGTTAAACAAAAATGCTCTATTTTCGCGCCATGAACCAGAAACTCAACCGGGAAATCCTGAGGCTGGCCTTCCCGAATATCATCAGCAACATCAGTGTGCCTTTGGCAGGCATGGCAGATTTGGCCATGATGGGACATTTGGCGGATACGGCATTCATCGGCGCCATTGCCCTTGGGGGGATGGTTTTCAGTATCCTTTACATGAGTTTTGGATTTTTAAGAATGGGAACTACAGGCTTTACTGCCCAGGCTTTTGGTCGCAATGATGAGCAGGAAATCAGTCTCAACCTGATGCGCTCACTATTACTGGCCGCTGCCGCTGCCCTGTTTTTACTCCTGCTTCAATATCCCATTGGCAAACTGGCATTTGTGCTTACCGATGGCAGCCCGGAAGTTGAAAAATATGCTGCACAGTATTTTTATATCCGTATTTGGGCAGCACCCGCCACCATCAGCCTGTATAGTTTTAACGGCTGGTTTATTGGCATGCAAAACACAAAATATCCATTGTGGATTTCATTGCTTGTAAACGGTGCCAATATTGGGTTTAACTTTCTGTTTGTACTGGGATTTGGAATGAAATCTGAGGGCGTAGCTTTGGGAACCCTGCTGGCTCAATATTCCGGCCTGATGCTTGCAATCATATTATTTTTAAAACATTACGGAAAATACAGCAAACTTTTTAATCTGAAAAAGGCTTTGGACATCGATACGCTAAAAAACTTCTTTCGGGTCAATGGCGATATTTTTATCCGCACAGTACTGCTCATCCTGACTCTGAGCTTTTTCACGGCTCAATCCGCAACATTTGGGGATACACTACTGGCTACCAATACTTTATTGTTTCAATACTTCCTGTTTTTCAGTTATTTTATTGATGGCTTTGCCTTTGCGGCAGAAGCATTGGTTGGTAAATTTATTGGTGCCGGTTTCCATGATAAGCTTGTCAAAAGCGTAAAACTGCTATTTGGCTGGGGCTTTTTCCTGAGCCTGCCCTTTACCTTGGCCTATGCTTTTGGCGGTGAATTGGTTTTAAAAATCCTGACAAGCAATACCGAGGTAATTTCCGCATCAAAAGATTATATGATTTGGGTGGGCATGATCCCCTTAATTACTTTTCCTGCCTTTTTGCTCGACGGGATTTATGTAGGCGCAACAGCATCCAAAGCCATGCGCAACAGCATGATTATTGCCACATTACTGCTTTTTTTGCCCGTCTATTATCTATTTCGCGAACAAATGCAGAACCATGCGCTATGGATGGCCTTTTTGGTTTTTATGGCTGCGCGGGGATTATCTCTATTTGTGATGATGAAGAAACAGGTTTACGAAAAAACCAAAAGATAGTTTACGCTATTATTTTATTCTTTTTTTTTAAATTTGTAGGGAACACAATTAAATACAAAGATCCTCAACCTTTTAAAAACTGCAAGCTATGAAAAAGATAAAATTTTCCGAAAAAACTGCCATTGCCATTTTTGTTTTGGTGATGGTCTTGTTAACAAGTGCATGTGATAATGAAGACGACACGGAATATAAGCCTGTCACCGGGGCAATTCCGGAATGGCTCCATGGATCTTATTCTTCGATAGATGATGTCATCGGGCTAAACATTTACAGCGATTCGATTGTAACAAAACAAGGGATCAAGTATTTCCATCCGGATGTCTTGGTAAAAGAAAACACAGAAAACACTTTTAGCTTTGTTTCCGGCAATGGATGCACTAATAGTTTTACACGTGAAGGAGACCTGGTCAGGTACAACTTACGATTGCCCGGCGATCCGGGAAACAAAATTGTCGGCGGAGCGGCAACCAAAATTGTCAAATTTGTTGTAAAGAAGCTGGTAAAAATCATTATCGATGCCATGTATGCAAAAAAAACCCCGGCCATTGTAGCTTCCAATGAGCGGCTGTACGTGCTCACCAAATATTCCGGCACAAAATTCAGTGTTTCAAGTGCGGCATTCCTGCCCGACGGAGGCATTCCCGAAGACAGCACCCTTTGGACAACAGCGCAGGATGTTGTTGGCCCTGAATGCAATGGCATGTCATACAGCAGTAACGGCCTGATACATCTGAGCAAAGAGGGCCTGGCAGAAGTCCGCACCTATTGGTCGGAAGATATTGACCAGGGCAAGGTGGGAGAAAACCACCTGTCAACAGGAGTAGGGACCTATCCGTTTGATCCTTCTTCCTGGGGGGATTACACTTATACTTTTAGCGGCTCAGGAGGCAAGAAAATCTACATTGGAAAATTTTATGCAGACCATAACAAAGATAAAGTCGATAAAGTACGCATACTCGATAATGGTGGTGCATCAACCGGCTGCGGACTTACCCTATCGCCCGATGGGACAAGCTTATTTGTAAGCAGCACACCACAGGAAGCCACAGGACTAAAAACATATGAGTTAACAGCTTACAACATTGACCCAACGAATGATAAAGGAGCCAAAAGCCTCTCACAAACCCATCACAGAAGCATTACAAACAATATCGAAAGCTGGCCAATGACTATGGCTTGCGACGGAAAACTGCTCTATATGCTCATGAAAACATATGACGGGTCTTACAAATACCATATCGTAATATTCCAAATGAACCTGACAGATACTGATTACGGATGGATTAACCTGGCAGATTATCTGGATTCGGATTCGGATTTTACACCTTCCGATATTGCTGTAAAAGGAAATTACCTCTATGTTGCAAACGGAACTCCAGATGGAGATGATGGGCAGAAATTCCTGGAAATTCAGCTGGCTGACGAGCAGGAACGCACAAAAGCAGGCGCAAATGGGCTTAATGCACTTCGCGATGCGAAAATCAGTGGCATTGAATGGATATTGGAGAAAGACTAAAAAACGGAGACAATATAAAATAAAGTGCTCAACCTATATTTTCGTAGAAAGATATTGATTGGTATTTCAAACAGAGTCCTCCTTTCATAAAGCCAAACTAAATAGTGCTTGTCCATAATGTCCGATCTCAGCGTTATTTCTTTTGCTGGAAACAGTCATTTACGCCAGTAAACTCCTCGTTTCCAGCAAAAGAAATGCCTCGACCTCGAACATTCTGAATCAAGCACAGTACTTTATAGACAGACACTAAATATTACAAGCTTTATAGAGGGGAGGAATCTGTTAGGGTTCAATCTGTTTTTGCAAATAGTTTATTAGCAAATATTTGGCTAATGTTTCATTGCAAAATTATGATTACCCACGAAATTGCTTGCAAGACCTTTCTATCCAAGTATATCCTCGAAATAATCTGCAGCATTAAGAATCTTCAATTGATCGCCCTGACGAAAGACCAGGTGCTCAAAGTCCCTTGCTTTGTGCGATAGGTCAACTTCATTTAAAACTTCCATTATTCGCCGAAATAACTGATCAGAATTATGAATCCCACAGGAGCAGCCCAGGAAATGATAATCGGGCATGACGCGGGATAATAGAAAAATAGAATCATAAAAATCACGACCCTTCCGGCGGTCAAGCATCGCAGCTAACTTCATTGCACAGAGCACCGGGTCTTCAGGCACAGATACAGGAAAGAAAAAACCATCCATTTTTATCCGAACGATCTTTGTATCATAACTTATCTTTTGATCCTCAGCTACTAATTTCACCAAAAAACGCTCTTCTCTGTGTCCGCTCAATTTTAATTCAAACAACAATTCAGGAAAATACAAACTTCGCCGAAAGGCTTTAAGACAGGGATTGGGCCTATCTCTAGCCTCAACATTAAGACCAAAATTCAACAAATAACGCACAACGCTATCCGTCATTTCTTTAACCTGAATAATTCACAAAATATTCTATTGCGAGCACAAACCGCTGCAATAGAAAGGAATGCTATCTTTTTGGTGCTCAAAATAGCTACGGCTATTCCTGTGCGCCAAAAATCTGCGCTCCCTTTCTCTTATTGCGTTTTGTGCTCTCATGACGAAACTTCATGAATTAGTCAGGTTAAACTCACTTTCGCTAAAATCTTTGCAATCAAAGTCCAAATCTTTTGAAAACCGATTGATCCCCTTAGTGAAACGTATGCAGGTACCCCCAATGAAAACTAATTTTTTAACATAAACTGTTGTTGACAAATAATCAAGAATCATTAACAAAACATACTCCTTAAGCATATATTTACGAAATCCCGGCTGGTTCTGGATTAATGGAGGATAATACGCCTGTATTTGTTTGAGATCAATCATAATTCATATGCTTTTAAAAATGTTTTATAACGAACATTCAGTGCCTTGCTGTTTATGCGTCCTAAAAACTTCTCCATTAATTGAAAATCAATTTCGTTGTGAAGAATATCTACATTAAAGCGCATCGCTTCCATTGCTTCGAAATGATCATACTCAGGAAAAAGGTAAAATAAATCAAGCAGTGCTTTTTCTGCTTTAGCCAGATAATAAGTATGACCTGTATCCATTTTAAATGGATCATAGCCAAACATCAAAGAAGCTTTAACCGTTCTGTAAGCAAACTGCCCTAAAGAATTTGAAAACTCAGCGGTTTTCAAACTACTTACACTTACGGTTTTAATAACGGCCTCAGGAATCAGCCCATAAAACGCCAAAGAAGAATGCAAACTAACGTAGGATGGCCGATATATAAAATTTGCCACATACATCTGTATGCCAGGGACATTAGAATATTCCGGGAACATAAAAAATCCATTTCGAAGACGAATCAGGCGCTCTTTTTTTATCCATCTGCTCAGGCTGTTCCTATCAAAATGGGGGAAAACTGCATAGACTTGGTTTATCGTAAAACAAGCCTGCTCATAAAAGTACTCCCTAAATTGAAAAAAATCCATTTTATTTCTGTTCTGCAGCAAATATACTGCAAAACAGAATCAAGAATAAAAGCATATCTACCTTAAGCCGGATCCCTGTTTTTTATTCTGATTCTTCATCGCCGCCCAAGCAAATGACGCTGATCCGTTTTTTCCCATCCATGCGCACAGCAAAATTTTTATCAAAACGCACGTGGCGGCAATATTTAGTCTGCTGGATCAGCTCCTGGTTTTCAAACATATCCCATTTAATGAAATTTCCTTCCAACTCCTGATTAACACTCAGGTAACCCACATTCATTGAAGTTACATTATGGAAAAAATGCGATCCACTTGAGGCGTCAAGAGGGAAATCTGTAAGGCTGGTTTCCACAATGACACGGGCATTTGAAATCTGAGTCCAATTTACCGGAATCCCAATAAATTTATCGCGTGTGCCCCATCGTCCCGGGCCAATCAGGAGGTATTTGCGCCCTTCTTCAATCATTTTTTTATTGAGCGCATCCACTTCACGGGCAATTTCTTCGGTAGCACTTTTATTGAATGTATTCCGATCCACATATATCACATCGGTAAGATTATCAATCAATCCGTTGCCCATGCCTTTATCCGTATAGAGCATCAGTTTGTCCTCATCCAATTGATCCGGATCAATATTATAATCTGTGGCATTGCCAATAAGAGGCTTAATCTGGAGCAGATAGAAAGAGGCCCGGTAATCTTTATCTCGTTTTAAATCCACGGCAAACTCAATTTCAACCGGAGAGCCCATTGCTTCTTTTACCACATCCAGCACGACTTCAATTGTGCGTGCCAGGGGCACATAATTATACTTCAGGATGTCGGCAAAATTGATAATGCGCGGCCCCTGCTTATGCGTTCCCGGCGTAATTGCATTATTATCAGCATTGTAAACTGATGCACAATGTTTAATCGTTCCATGAACTTCCGCATCATAAATATCCATGCGCTTCAGTGCGGCATCTTCTCCATCAATAAGGTTCAGGTCTTTTTTATCCAGGTCGATGGCAAAAAATTCAACCTGTGATGTTTTAAACTGATCCTGAGGAGAATTGATTTCCAATGTGGGATATTTTGGCGAAAAGCGATAAGCCTTCTCACCCTCAACTACATAAGTTCCCAAACCCACGGCAGCAACTGCGAAACCTTCTTCGGGTTTCATATGTGCAAAAGGATAATAATTATAGGATTGCGCCACACCGCTGATATGTGGATAATAAACATTTTCATATTGATGCCCCACAACTTCCTGAATGATTACAGCCATTTTTTCTTCTTCAATTTTATAATTCACAGCGGAAATATAATCGCGGGCTGTTGGAGAGAACACCGATGCATACACCAGTTTAATGGCATTCATAATCTGATCGAGGCGCTTGCGCAGATCTTCGTGTTTATTGGGAATGAGATAGGTTTCGAAAATCCCTGCAAAAGGCTGCATCTGACTGTCTTCAAACAGGCCGGAAGAGCGTATTGCCAGAGGTTTGTTCAAAACACGGAGGATTCTCTTCAGCTTGGAAACCAATCGGCCCGAAAGCTCAGCTTCTATGAAATGTTTCCGGGTTTCCTCATAACTTACTTCCGGATCGTTAATGTATTGGTGCAGCTTATTATTCAGCAGAAAGCTCTCAAACTCATCGGTACCAATGATAAATGTTTTGGGTGCCTTTATATTGATTTCGGGCAGGAATTGCTGAAAATCAATATTATAAATTAATGTATTGATAAAAGCAACACCACGTCCCTTACCTCCGAAAGAACCTCCGGCAAGGCTTACGATATTTGTTTCATCGAGAATGAGCGATTCTTCGAAATTGATGATTTTTCCTTTGTTTTGCTCGTTTCGGTGCAACTGGATGGCATTGAGCAAAAATTTACGGATTTCGTCGGCACTGGTAAAATCTTCGAGACGGAAGGGATATATAATGCGGGCAATCTGAATTTCACCTCGCGCCATAAACCATAATGAGAAATGGTTTCTGCGGGCATGGTATCCCAGGGAATCGTCGGGAATAGTGCGCAACAATTTTTCAAACTCGCGCAATGTGCGTGCAGTTGCGATGGGACGTCCACGGCTATCCTTGTAAACAAAGCTACCAAAGCCCAGATATGTGCTGATAAAATAGCGGATATCCTGCACCAGTTTATCTGAATTTTTATTGATGAAGCTGGATTTCAAAAGAAATGCTTCGTGGGAATTTTCCGGATCGGAAGACTGAAGAATTATTGGCAAATCCTTGAGCTGCCCGCGCACTTCTTTCACCAATTCAAATCCTGCACGTCCGTCCAATATTCCTTTTCTGCGGAATTTCACATCCGATATCAGGCATAACATATAATCTTTATACTTCGTAAAAACCTCCATGGCTTCTTCATAATTCGAAGCCATTAAAATTTTTGGACGCGCCCGGAGTTTCAACACTTTGAAAAGCTCATCAGTATTTACATCCTCGATGAGGCGTTTGGTTTGTTCCATCACAGCCGAATAGAGCAAAGGCAGATATCGTGAATAGTATTTCGCCGAATCTTCCACCAAAAGAATAATGCGAACAAGCCCCACAGAGGTGTCATTTTCCACATTAACCTGATCTTCGAGCTGTTTAATAATTGCAAAAAAGATATTCGGATCGCCATTCCATGTAAAAACATTATCAATGGATTCCATCTTGATTTGCTGTTGTTCAATGCGCAGGGCATCCATATTATTATTCAGCAGGAGGTATATCGGGATATAAGGATAGTCGTGGCGGATATTATTGCTCACCACCATTTGTCCTTCCACATTCCCGCCCATGAGGATGACCATATCGAAATGGCGCGAATCGAGTTGCTCCATAGCCTCCTCAAAGGAACTCACGCCCGTAATCCGGGGCACGGATGATAAATTGAGCTGATAATATTCGCCGAGTATATGTTCCGAAAACCGCCCTTCCTTTTCGATGCTATAGGCATCATAAAGATTGGCAACCAGCAGGATTTCGCGCACCTTAAAAGGCATCAGGTCATGGAATATATCCCGGTTGTAATTATTCTTGTTCAAAAAGCGCTGCAAAAGCTGCCGGCTGTTGATAATGGATGTTTTGGTTTCCCTTCGTGATCCGGTAAGGGTTTGTTTCAGCGCAAACTTTCCACGCACACTGTTCAGAAAACCCGACACCATTCCGGAAAGGTTTATCAGCAGATGGCGCTCTTCCTTGAGAAAAGGGCCTTCATCCGCTTCGGGCTGCCGTTTCAGATAAAATATTTCAATGCTTCCGTGTTCATCATCAATAGTATCAAATTCCTGAATCTGAACCCAGGGACTGGTTTGAAAAGTATCTGAAGTGTATTCATTTTCGGCATATGTTATTCTTGCACAGCACACTTCGGGATATTGCCAGGCTGAGGGCAAGACATTACAAATATGCGTCAGCGTTTCTTCTATTGGTTTTTTCTCTTTAAGTATTCGGGTTGTTTGGTTGATGGCAGCAAGTTCTTTGAGGCGCTCGCGTGAAATATACTTATCTTTTGTAGCAACAAGGCTGTTGAGATAACCCGAAATAATCCCGGAAAGGTTGCTGATCAAATCACGCTCTTCTTTCAGGAAAGGCCCTTCGTGCATTTCAGGGAATTCCTCCCGGTAAAAAACCTGTATCAATCCTTTTTTGTTCTCAATTGTTTCAAAAGCCTCTTCCTGAACCCATTCCGTTTCGCTAAACCGATCGCTGGCAAAAACAGCATCATCATAAACAATACGCGCGCAGGTAGCATCCGGATATTGCCACGCCTGAGGCAGGATTGAGACAATATTACGCAAAGTATCGGGCATAGACCGGCCCTCCTTGATTATACGGGTTGTATTGTTGATGGCAGCCAGCTCTTTCAGGCGCTCATTGGATGCAAATTTCTCATCACGTGCAATTTGGGCATTTAAATAAGCATGCAAAAGGTTATTGACACTCTGGATAAGTTCCAACTCTGCACTTGCAAAACCCTGATCGCCGGCCACATGCTGCTTGTCGGAAAAAAACACCTCAATACGCCCGGTTTCATGGTTAATGGTTTCAAAAGTTTCTTCAAGTTTTACTGGTGTTTCAATAAAATTGCGGCTCAGATAAACTTTTCCTCCAAACGAAAGCCGCACATAGCTTTGCTCCGGATCGGCAAATCCTTCGGTGAGGACTCCAGTGAAATTATAGAGTGTTTCCTTTACGGCTTTTCCTTCGCGCAATAAACTGGATATTTTGTTGATACAGGCCAGTTCTTTGAGTCGTCCATTATTGTTGTTCGTCATAGTATTCCCTGTTGGTTAAAATAAAAGCAGAATTTCCAGAGGAATCCGCCGCTTTTTATATTTTTGTGTCTCTAAACGGATAAAAAAGCTTGAATCCTCACAAAGTTAGAAATTTGTTTTAAGCTGCAACATCCGAAGCAAAAATCAAGCACGCTATGATTAAGGTAATTATCGTAGATACGCACAAAATTGTTGGCGAAGGAATTGAATGCCTGCTCAACAGCTCTGAAGAAATCTCTGTAGGCGCACGCTTATCACGGATGGCGGAAGTTGCGCCCATATTGGCAAAGGAAAAATACCATGTGGTGATCATCAACATCTACACCCCCGATGATGATGCCATTAATGCCCTGAATACACTTCATAAGCAATTCCCAAACATCAACCTGCTCATCCTTTCCATGCACAGCAATGAGCATTTTATTTTGAAAACCCTGAAGCTAGGAGCAAAAGGCTACCTCACCAAGGACACCAGCCGCAACGAGATGATTGAAGCCATTCTTACTTTGCGCAATGGCTATGATTACTATGGGAAATCCATTACCAACGTAATTTTAAAAGGCTACTTTAACAAAACAGCGGAAGAAGAGAAAAACGGGCAAAATCCGCTTTCAGAACGGGAAGTTGAAATTTTAAAACTTTTTGGTGAAGGGCTTACAAACCGCGAAATCGCCGATCAGTTGTTTATCAGTGTGCGCACTGTGGAATCGCACAAAAACAATATCATGAAAAAAATCAACCTGCGCACCACCGTTGATTTGGTGAAATTTGCTATCCGGAATAATTATATTGAAATATAGGTGATTTATTTTTAGAATATCATTGCGCTGCCGCTGGATTTGCCAAACTCCATATAAGCTGCAGAGCAGCGATAATATTTGTAAAAATTAGAGGGCAAGGGACAATTGAGCTACAGAGTAGCGGTGAGGATCAGATCAAAACTAATCGGGCTTAACCCTATGGGACTTCTCCTCGCTTACTCGTCGAAATGACGCTCCAATATACAATTTTCGCTAATGGGGATTTTGAGCGTCTCAGCGAGAAAACCAAACATCCTGCGCCAGCCCTCAGCGCCTCCGCGCCTCTGCGGTAAAAACAGCCAGCGACAGCCAACCCCTGCATCTCAGCGGTAATCCTTTTCACCACAAAGACACAAAGACGCAGAGAAACGCTGGTGTGCCTTAAATCTCACAGCAAGAACTCCACGAAACCCCGCGCCTCGGCGCCTCAGCGGTAAAAACACGCATACCGGCCTATGCTGAAGAAAAGATATATTACCGGTGCGCTGCACCTGTTTCGCGCTTTTTCAATGCATTTCTTTAAATATCTCCGCGGCGCTGCCGCTGGATTTGCCAACCTCAATATAAGCTGCAGAGCAGCGACAATATTTATAAAAATTAGAGAGCAAAAGACAATTGAGCTACAGCGTAGCGGTGAGGTTGAAATCAAAACTAATCGGGCTTAACCCAATTGGACTTCTCCTCGCTTACTCGTCGAAGTGACGCTCCAACTACACAATTTTCGCTAATGGGGATTTTGAGCGTCTCAGCGAGAAAACCAAACATCCTGCGACAGCCCTCAGCGTCTCCGCGCCTCTGCGGTAAAAACAGCCAGCGACAGCCAACCCCTGCATCTCAGCGGTAATCCTTTTCACCGCAAAGACACAGAGAAACATTTGTGTGCCTCAAATCCTACAGCAAAAAACTCCGCGAAACTCCGCGCCTCCGCGTCTCAGCGGTAACGCACACCCCTTCGCGCCCTTTCGCGTTCTTCGTGGATAAAAAACAGCCTGCGCCAGCCAACCTCCGCGCCCTCAGCGTTCTTCGCGGTTAAAAAAGAGGTTGAGCGGCCTGCGGTGCGCTGTGCTGCGTTGTGGTGAGAGGAGCCGAACCAAGCGGAGCCGAACCAAGCGAAACAAAAAACCTCAACGCTCTACGCCGCCGAAGGCGGTCCCTGAGCTTGCCGAAGGGCGCCCTACATTTCTATACACCAAAGCAAAATCAGAGCATAACATCAAAAAAACACAAATATCATTGAAAACCGATCTAAACCCAAACACAATTTTAATAAAACCTACTCAAAAATGCATAAAAACGTAAAGCACGCTTTTACAATCATTTAGCCAATATGGATCAAAAAAAACAACAATCTTTTCTAAAAAAGACAAGGTACTCTTAAAATACAAAACCTTAATACTCTGGTTTACAATGTCTTTAACGATAAAATCATGAACAGCATAAGAAAAAAAAAAAAAAAACGCCACAATTCTTGCTTATAAAGAAATAACATAATATATTTGGAGCGTGAACCTGAAATTATAAACACCAACAATAATTGGAATGCATAAAGAAAACAATAACATAACCGGAAATATCAAATGAAATCACGCAAAGGAACAAATAAGATTGAAAGCAGATAAAAAACAGGATAAACCGCTAAATCACTGTTCCTGCTTGTAGCAAACTAAAATAATTAACCTTTTAACCAAACGAAGTTATGAAAAAGCGCGCCCCATGAACCCATTGTTGTTTTGGTGCAAATGCAAGAAACATCAAATGGCAAAGAGCCTGATTAAACAAAATAATGAACAACAACAATTAATAGTCATACCTGAATTACAACCATGGTAATAAAGACTGTTTTAAGTTGGATTTAATAACACAATAAATATTAAAGCTTATGAAAAAATTATTTCCACTCGCACTACTGCTTATTTGCCTAATACATGCACAAGCACAAGAATTTAATTTTAAAATGTATATTGAAGATGCAGCAGGCAATACGGACAGCATTGAACTTGGCTATGATCCAAATGCAAGCAATGGCATTGATAGCATTTTTGGTGAAAAGGATATTAAGGACATCCCTTTTTCATTACCTTTGGATGTCAGGCTATGCAACCCCTTTTATGTCGGCCACAGTTTCACCGGCTGGATTGAAGATGACCCCAGCAACTTCCAAACAAAACGTCAGATATTACCCATTGAGGACTGTAGTTCACTTATTGCACAACAAACAATTGTTATGAGAACAGAAAACTGGCCCATAAAAATAAAATGGCCAAAAGCTTTGTTCGATGATAATTGCCGATCAAAAAGCCTGATCAATCATTTGAATTTCTCATTTTGGTTTGACTTGGGTACTGAATATTCAAATGGAATACCAGCTTTTGAATCCAACATCTTCCTTGCGGAACAGGATTCCATATTAATTGATCAAATACCATATTATGACCAATACATAGACAAACCCACCGACTATTATTTTGATGAAAACCTTAATGATATAAGGGTTTTGTACTTTTCTTTTTATTCCGAAGAATCTGTCGGCATCAATGCCAAAAACCCAGGTATCAAAAAAGAAATAGCAATTTATCCTAACCCTTGTTCCAACAATATCTGCATAGATATTTCAGGTACTCACACATCAGCTATAACAAACTGCCACATATACAATAATGCAGGGCAACTGCTTTTGGTGAAAAACAATATCAATAACCATAGCATTATGGACATATCTGGCTTATCAAATGGTTTATATTTAATCAGGGTATTTAATAACAACACTGTTTATGAAGAAAAAATATTAATTCAAAATTAATAGTTTCACATTAAATTAATATAAGCTGCAGAGCAGCGACAATATTTATAAAAATTAGAGAGCAAAAGACAATTGAGCTACAGCGTAGCCGTGAGGATCAGATCAAAACTAATCGGGTTTAACCCTATGGGACTTCTCCTCGCTTACTCGTCGAAATGACGCTCCAATATACAATTTTCGCTAATGGGGATTTTGAGCGTCTCAGCGAGAAAACCAAACATCCTGCGCCAGCCCTCAGCGTCTCCGCGCCTCTGCGGTAAAAACAGCCAGCGACAGCCAACCCCTGCATCTCAGCGGTAACCCTTTTCACCGCAAAGACACAAAGACGCAGAGAAACGCTGGTGTGCCTTAAATCTCACAGCAAAAACTCCACGAAACCCCGCGCCTCGGCGCCTCAGCGGTAACGCACAAACCTTCGCGACCATCGCAACCTTCGTGGATAAAAACAGCCTGCGCCAGCCAAGCTTCGCGACTCAGCGGTAAACATCCTTAAAAAGGAAAATCTCCCTCAAACTCATTCTTTTTGGCTTTTTCGCGTTGAGGTTCATCAGCCACTACATGTACGGGATTTCCTTTCACATAAATGGCTTTATAAGGCTGGGTTGGGCAAGCGTACTCACAGGCTCCACAACCAATGCAGATGGATTCATCTACTTCAGGGATTGTCAGCCCGTTTTTGTAAGGAACCATGCGCACGGCTTTGGTTGGGCAATGCTCCGAGCAGGCTCCGCAATCCGTTCCTTCGGTATTTACGATACAATTGCCTTTCACAAATTCAGCGCGCCCAATTTGCGTACGTTTTTTATCTTCCAGAAGCAATGGCAAAAGTGCCCCGGTAGGACAAACCGCCGTGCAGCGCACACATTCAAAATTGCAAAATCCCTGATAAAAATCCATACGCACCTGCAAAAAATGCTGCCAGCCAAATTCATTTTTCGATGGCTGTATCACCCCTGTAGGACAAGCGCTTACACAGAGATGGCATGCCGTACACCGGTTTAAAAACTCCTGAACATCCGCCGAGCCGGGCGGCGTTACATACTGCTGGCGTTCTACCGGAACTGTAGCATTATTTGACACAACTTTCCGGGCCAGTGCTCCAACCGGACTTAAAACAGCACTTCCGGCCAAAAAGCCCAAAGCCCTGCGCCTCGAAACATCAGCTCCTTTTTGCGCCCCGTCCTTTTCTGCCTTTGATTTGGTTTTCAGGTCAACAGCATCAAACTTACAGGATGTTAGACAGTTATAGCAAGAAACACATCGCGATGCATCTACTGTATGCTTTTCCAGATCGATGCACTGCGCTTTACAAACACGCACGCAAGCCTTGCAATGAGTGCAGGCCACACTATTGATGCGGATTTTATAAACAGAATATTTGGATATCAGGCCGAGAAATGCCCCAAGCGGACAAACCGTATTGCAATAAAGACGTCCATGCTGCACACTCAAATACAGGATTAAAAACAAGAAACCCACCGGAATGATATAGAGCGAAAGCTGCATCCAATGAACATCCACATGAAATACACTATATATTTCCTGGCTTTGCAAAATCCCAGCCAAAACATTATTCCCAAGGATCAGCAGCGGACGAAAGAGGTCGGTAACAATTCTCCCGAAGACGCTGTAGGGATCCAGCATATTCAAAATAAGGCTGCTTCCCAGAAGAAGCGTGAGAATTGTAATGACGAGAATTCCGTAGCGCAGCCAATTGAAGGGTGCATGATATTTAAAACGAATTTTTTTAAACCTTCGCGCCAGGCGCAAAACCACATCCTGAAAAACACCCAAAGGGCACAATGAGGCACAATATACCCGCCCGAAAAAAGATGTAAGCACAATAATAAAAAGAAAACCAAGCGCTGAGAAAGCGAAGGCTTTGGAAAAAAGCAAGAGGGAAGGGACAAACTGCAACCAAAGTCCGGCTTTTATGAATTGCGCGGGAAGAAAGCCCAGAAAATCTAAAAAAGCAAGGGCAATCAAAAGCAAGGATGCAATAGCGATTAGCACCCTTAATGATTTCAGGAATTTGTAGGACATTGCTTAGATTTTAATCCGCCCGATATTTTGGGAATCCAGGTCCATATTACCGATTTTCATCTCATGCGCCTGTTTGATATAAGGCACATCTGTTGGCTGCATTCCGAAAATTTTGGCAGCTGCGGCATCTGCGGCAACCATATCATCCGACATGACCAGGAATTTCATTTTGGCCACATCTTCTTCACCCACACCACGGGGTCCGTTTTTCATCAAAACATTATAAGCATCAATGATATTTAGGTCGGGTTTGCGCCAGGTAGAAAAATCAGCAATACACTGGTGCAGGTCGTTGCGGTGCCAATAGCCGCGATCCCAAACGATTCCCATCAGGTTTTTCATAGCAATGGTGAGTTTGGTGGAACTGTGGTTTTTCAGGATGGGCACATTTATAAACACATCCGATTCCAAAATCAGCTCGTGCACTTTTGTTTCGGTGAGCCGTTTGCCATTCGGGATTGTGACCGCTTCATAATAACCTTCGGTATTTCCAGGAGCGATTTTTCCACCGGCTTCTTTAACGGCGGTTTCGATCATGCTGTTTTTGTAGCATTTGGTCCATTCATCACAGGTATGATCAAACACATATACTTCTTTAGCTCCGGCTTCGAGGCAGGATTTGATTACCGCCTTAACCAGAGCGGGATTGGTATTTGCAGCCAAATCGGGGATTACGTCCCAGCCAATATTGGGTTTCACAACAACGGTTTGACCTTTGCTCACATAGCGCGACATCCCTCCCATTGCATTAATGGCACGCTGATACATCTGCGCCGGTTCCCCTCCGGTAACAGCAACCAGATCGTAAGGAACATCAGGCATCATGGCAGTGTTGGCCAAAATGCGGCCATACTTCCCAACCGATAATGCAATTCCCGTACAAATTCCTGCTGTTACGCTTTTTTTGATGAAGGATCTTCTGTTCATAAACCTATTTTTAAGTGCTCCGTAAAAGGAAGGTAAAAATAACAATAATTCTCAAACGAAAAAATACTGCCCTAATTTTTAGCCTTTTAAAATAATCAGGGCGAAGGCTTTGCATGTTTGAAAAACAAACTATATTTGTAACTGAATAAAATCAAAACATCATGACAAGCATAGCAATCAACAAACGAACTTTCCCGCTTTTTTTCGATATCATTGCAATTGCATTCATTTATCTGGTACCTACGATATCGCATGCACTGGCATTTCCATTATACTATTTCGAACCTATGCGCCTGATGGTAATCCTGGCCCTGGTGCATACCAACAGGAGAAATGCCTTTATTTTAGCTGCGACACTGCCTTTGGTCAGTTTTATGTTTTCGGGCCATCCGGTTTTACTGAAGATGTTCCTTATAACAGGCGAATTAGTGCTCAATGTCGCATTGTTTTATGTATTTATAAACTTCATAAAAAAGACCTTCCCTGCGGTGATGCTGAGTATTGTTCTGAGCAAAGCGGTTTATTATCTGGCCAAATTCCTGCTCATCCAGTGGGCTTTGCTCGATAGTTCCCTCATCTCAACTGCATTGTGGGTTCAGGCAAGTACACTGATTGCTTTTAGCCTTTATGTATATTTCTTCTTTAAAGAAAATATGGGCAAGACGGAATAAAGGTCTCTGAAAAGATATTTGAGCCATCCTGAGGAATTGGGATGGCTTTTTTGTGGTGGATGTAACTATGCATGACAGTAAATCATTATCCTGTCTGTTGGCAGACAGGTGTATCATAATAATAATTCAGTCATGCTCCGTTTCATAAGTCTGTATGTTTTTTATCTCATCGGCAAACTCTTCAGCAAACAGAGCTAGCTCTTTGCGATTGGCAAGTTTTAGTTTTGATAGGGCATTTCTAATATGAGTATCAACTGTAGTATGATGAATTCTCATAAGCTTTGCCAATTTGTATTTATCAGTAGTTTTTGCCGATAACAGGGTCAGTTCCTTTTCACGCCTACTCAAATCGCTAAGACCGTAAAGAGATGCAGCAAACACATTTCGATAAAAGGTGTTTCGCCTTTTTAGCAGCTCTTTCATGCTTTGCGAATAAAAAATTTCTTCCGGAGGATTATGATATACTTCGTGTAAAGTGTTAATAAAATCTTCCTCCGAACAGGATTTGTCTAAAAAACTATTAAAGCCGGCATTCACTGCTTGTTTCATTATTCGATATGAATGATAATTCGTAAAGGCAATACATTTAAGCTGTGGTTTTATTTTTTTAAGGTTCCGTATTAGACAGAAACCATCTGTGTTTTCGCCCATACCCAATTCCAGGTCACTGATGAGAACGTCAACCTCATTTTGATGAAAAATAGCCCTTGCATTTCTGACCCTGTCGGTAAAATTACATTCCACCTGCTCAAAAGCCTGCTCAACCATATGAATAATACCGGGTTTCAGAACGTTATGGTCATCGACAATAAGTACATTAATCTTTTTCATTGTGATAAGGTATATTCATTTCTATTTTTAAACCTGTTGAAAGACCGGTTAACACTTCCATTTTCCCTTGCATTAATTCAATGCGGCTTTCCATATTTTTAAAACCATTGCCTTTTTTGAGCTGTGCAATACCAACACCATTATCTTCATAACTTAGATGCAGGCTTTTGTTTTCGTGCGAAACAGAAATGTTGGTTTTGGTGGCCTGCGCATGTTTTAAGTTGTTGGCTATTAACTCCTGAATAATCCGGTATAAATGCGTTCCTGTGGGTTCTTTTATTTCCAGGGCAACCGGAGTAATACGAAAAGAGAAATGCCGGTCGTCATTTTCTCCGGGAATCAGGTCAATTATCCGGTCTATGAAAGCCTCTCCGTGTATGGGGCTGTTATTCAATTGGTGTGAAAGGCCACGAACTTCGTTGTATGTCTTGAACAGGTGACCCGACAGTTCGGGGTCTTTATTCCCTGTATCTTTTGCCAGTTTGATAAGTGTAGCGGCAATACCATCGTGTAATTCCCTGCCGACACGTTTCTTTTCCCGTTCGCCTGCCTGCATACTGTTTTGAAGAAGGATAACCTTGAGCCGTTGCTTTTTGCGATGCCAGAAAAACAGTCCTGCTAAAATAATTAATAGCACAATGCCTGCACCAATAACATTGAGCAAGCGCGATTGCGCCAGTGAAGCTTTTTTTTCGTTGTTTTCAATATTCAGACGGAGTATTTCGTTTTCTTTTTGCTGGGTTTGGTATCTCTCTTCTATCTCTTCAATAATCTTTTTGCTTTCCTTTGGATATAAAGTGTCGTAAAGCTCATAGGCTTTGTATAAGTATTTGAAAGCACTATCATTGTTTGACATTTTATTATACGATAAACTGATAAACTTATAAATGGGTTTTAATTCATAGGGTTGGTCAATTTTTAGATAATATCCCCCTGCATGTTTTAAATCTTCCACAGCTTTTTGGTAATTGCCCATCTGATAACTTAATTCCCCTATTCCCATCTTAGTTTTGGCCACCCCTTGTTCGTCCTGTAATTCTTGCTTTATTTCCAAGGATTTATTATAATACTCCAACGCGTTTTGAGTGTCCCCCATATTTGAATACACTCCTGCGATATTGTGATAATTTAAGGCTGCTCCTTTTCTGTTTTGAGCTAAAACATTTAATCCAAGTGCTTGATTTAAGCAGATCAAGGCAGTATCATATTTATCTACTTCATTATACAAAGAGCCCAAACCATTTAAAATTATAGCCTTGTTAGGATAGTTAATGATGTTTGCCAGATTTAATGCTCGCTTATAAAATCCGATGCCTTCTTCAAATTTATTCAATTGATAATATAAACTGCTAATATTAATGAGAGAATTTATAATTCCTGTAGTGTCAGACATCTTTTCTTTGATACGTAGAGAAGCAATATTATATTCTGCCGCTTGCGTATAGTGCCCCTGCATTTGGTAAATGGTTCCTATATTATTGCTTAGTTTTGCTATGTTTATGCTGTCTTTTATCTTAAGACTGAGACCATAAGCCTTTTTTAAATAATTGATGGATTCGTTATAATCAGATTGATAATATAATAACACCCCAAGTATGTTATATGACTTTACCTTCCCTCTTAAGTATTCCTCATTATAGTTTTCCTTAAGGGCCTGTTTTATGAAATAAAAAGCAGTGTCCCGTTCTGATTTCCTGAAATGCCAAGCAATTTCATTTAGAGCATCTATTTTTTGAGAACGCAGTTTTGTAGAATAAGCTGCATTTAATAAGCTGTCAACCTTATTCTCACTCTGTCCGGATATTATCATTGGGAGAAAAGCTATCAACAAAACACTAACTGTTATCTTCATTGAAACATACTTTATATTTAATTCAACAAAAATAATAAATTGTATTAAATATTAGCATACTACTTAATGCTAGTAGGTGCGAATTATAATTAAGGTAATATTATTGTCCAAAAACATTAATTGGATTAACTGTTAAATACTTATGCCAGCAAGATGCACACTCTGCAAGGGAACCGGGACCTGCGGCATATGCTATGGAACCGGAATTGTCAGATACGAAGGCACGATGGAAATTGTTTATAATTTCATTTGGAATAGAAATAATTATTTGCTGCGGAAAAAAGAGGATTACTTATTACAGAGGAACAGAAATAACTAAAACCGTTAAAACAAAATAGAATGAAAAAAAGTGGACTTTTAATTTTGATCATGTTTGCGCTGCAGAGCGCTCTGTTAAGCCAAAATGTTGGCATTAATGATGATGGCTCCTCACCTGATGCTTCTGCTATGTTAGATGTAAAATCTACAAGTAAGGGATTGCTCGTACCGAGGTTAACCATGACACAAAAAGACGCAATTGCTTCTCCGGCAACAGGCTTAATAGTATATCAAACAGACAATACCGTTGGATTTTACTATTATGACGGAAGTGCCTGGGAAAAGTTAATAACTGATTCTGAAATGGGCCCCGATGGCGACTGGACTGTTTCAGGAAACAATATGTATTCTGCTGTTTCAGGGAATGTGGGGGTCGGAACAAGTTCCCCTGATTCGAAATTGCATATTAGTAACGGATGTATTTTAGCTGAAGGAGCTACCGGGACAACTCCTGTTTCTGGCTCAGGAACCCGTTTTATGTGGATACCTGAGAAAAGGGCTTTACGTGCCGGACAAATAGAAGGCGATACTTGGGACAATAATAATGTTGGATTATATTCAATTGCGACAGGTTATAATACAAAAGCAAGTGGGTATGCTTCTTTAGCCATTGGCCATAATAATCAAGCAAATAATGACGGAGCCTCAGCCTTTGGTTATAATACAACTGCAAGTGGCCAACAATCAACTGCTTTAGGCTACTATACTATAGCAAGTGGAGATTATTCAACAGCAATGGGATATAACACTTCTGCAACGGAGTTCTCTTCATTTGCAACAGGTACCAGCACTACTGCAAGTGGAGCCTATTCAACCGCTTTTGGAGAATCCTCAGAAGCGACAGGAGAAAATTCGATAGCTATGGGCAGCCACACAAACGCAACTGGTGTAAGAGCCTTTTCTATGGGTTTTTATACAACAGCGAGCGGAAAGAATGCTACTGCTTTTGGAACTGAAACTACAGCCCAGGCATATTCTTCTTTTGTAATTGGAAGAGACAACATAGTTTCCGGCAACCAGACGAGTTGGGTATCAACAGACCCTTTGTTTATTGTTGGAAATGGAAACTATCCATCATTATCAAATGCACTGACAGTGCTTAAGAATGGTAATACTGGTATTGGAGAAGAAAACCCACAATATTCTTTAGATGTGGATGGGGATATAAATTTTACTGGAAATTTATTGCAAAATGGTGAACCTCTTTCAAATGGGACTGGAGTTTCTGGTTCAGGAAATGAACACAAAGTTGCTTTTTGGAGCAGTTCAACTAACATTACATCTTCAGATGTATTTCATTGGAGTTCATCTAATAATAGATTAGGTGTAAATGAACCAAGCCCACAATACACATTAGATGTCGGTGGGCAAATAGGCGTTTTAGATTATATTTATCATAATGATGATAATGATACCTACTTTAAGTTTGAGGATAATAAAATATGGCATGTTGCAGATGAGTTGGTTTTTAATTATCACAGTAGTTATGGTTATACGTTCATAATGGAAGATTTTTTTAATATATCTGGAGGAACCTTTAGGCCATCTGTTCATGGAACTGGTTATTTGGGTACTTCAACTAAACAATGGTGTCAGTTAAATGCTTTGACAAGTAAATCATTATTGTTTGAAGCTCCTTCCTTAAATAGTTTTGTAGTTCTCGATAATAGCATTGACAGAAACAATAAGAAGATAATACAAAATGCTCTTTCAAATATATTAAATCTGAATGGTATAACCTTTGACTCGGATCAAAGCGATAATAATTCAAAAAATCAAATTAATGAAAAGTTAATAATTAATAATCAAATTGGATTAGATATTAAAGATGTTGAAAAAGTTTTGCCTAATATAGTTAATGTTGATAACGAATCTGGTCAAAAATCAATAGCCTATATGGCTTTAATCCCTGTCCTTGTTGAAGCTATTAAGGAACAACAGCTCCAAATCGAAGAGCTTCAAAGGCAAATAGAAATTTTACAATCCAAAGACAATTAAGATTATCGAAAATGAAATCGACCATACAATTTATTTTAATTCTGTTTTCCTTAAGTGTTTGCGGGCAGGGCCTTGTTGTTGATAAAGCCTTTATCACTATTGGTTCGGATGCAAACCTTATACTGGAAAACGGTGCTGGAATCAGCCTTCTTTCCGATGCAACGGGCACATCATCACTTATTGATGACCAGAATATAAACCTTAGTGGCAGCGGAACGATAACAGCCCTTCGCTACATCCCCCGATACATCGGCGCTGCCGGATGGCATTTCCTTTCCAGTCCTGTGGCGGCACAGGCCATTCGTCCCGGATTTGTGTCCAACACCAATCCGATTCCCGGCAATGACGATTTTTATAAATGGGACGAGATGACCAATTACTGGATTAACACAAAAGACGGTGATGGCAACTGGAATACCGGCTTTGAAAATGCTTTTACTGTTGGCAAAGGTTATCTTGTTGCTTATGAGTCCGATGTAAACAAGACCTTTTCCGGAACACTCAACAGCGGAAACTTTGCTTATAACAGTACCACAAGCCCTGCCATAACATACACTTCCGGTGAAGGCGAAGGCTGGAACCTTATGGGCAATCCTTATCCTTCGGGACTTGACTGGGACGCCCTTTCCAAAACCAATATCGATGCTTCCGTTTATGTATATGACGGCGATGCCGGGCAATATCTAAGCTGGAACGGAACAGTGGGAGCGCTAAGCGATGGCATTATCCCTCCAATGAATGCTTTTTACATAAAAGCCTCTTCAAGGGCAGTCCTTACCATTATCAATGATGCAAGGGTGCATACTTCGGCAAATTTTTATAAAAACAACGAAAATAATTTGATTGTCCTTAAAGCTGAAGGAAACGGGTTAGGCGACAGGGCTTATATTCATTTTAATGAACAGGCAACCGATAATTTCGACAGCCAATATGATGCTTATAAACTTTTTGGCATTGAGGAAGCCCCGCAGATTTATACGCTGGCAGGCGAAAATAAATTGTCGATTAACGAACTGCCGTTTTCTGCCGAAAAAACTATACCGCTTAGCCTGAAAACAGGAAAAGACGGGATGTATAAAATTTCGGTTGACAATGAAATAATGTCTCTGCCGGCTGACTTATTCCTCGAAGATGTTAAAGAGGATTTTACTGTTAACCTTACACGTGAAGGGAAATATGAATTCTATTCTGAAAAAGAAGACGATACCGGCCGGTTTCTGTTGTATTTTAAAACCAATGGTGTTGAAGAAGAAAACATTAATAAATTAGTTTCTGTTTATCCCAATCCGGCACACGATTATATATATGTGGAATATTATGAAAGCGAGCCCATTTTTATTGATATTCTGGGAATAAATGGAATCTTGCTTGGGAGTATTAAAATTTTTGAAGGCAAGGGTATTGATATCTCAAAGCTACCAAAAGGTATTTATATGCTAAAAACAGAACAAGGCAAATCAATCAAATTTATAAAAAATTAAAATCACATAAATAAAAAATTAGAAAATGAAAAATTTATTCAAGTTACTTGCAACAATTTGTTTCATTGCCGTAATGTTGTCAACATTCGGCCAAGGAATGTATTATCAAAATTATGGCCTGACAAGCACAATTCGCCCACAAAATGGCGTAAAACTATCTAATGGTGATTATGTTTTCTGTGGCTATGACTCTAACAATAATAATGCTCCAACAATCTATTCAACAGCAGGATGGAGCATTCCAGTCATTCCTGAGCCAGGAGGAACTGAATATTTACCAATGGTTACATCCTCTAATGACACAATTTATAGTGTCTTCACTCATGACGATGCCATTACAATAGGAGACACTACCTATCCAGACCCTCCGTATGGGGCAATAAGGCCAATAGCATTGATGATTAATACTGACGGTGTGATTTTGAATAGCTGGGAAATAGATGGTTTTTCCAGAGCATGGGGTATTTCAGCAAAAAGTGGAGAATTTGCCGTTATGGGAAGAGCTTATAATTGGCCTATTGAACATCTTTTTTATCCGAGCCTTCCATGGGGTGGTGCTTATGTATTAATCAATGACTTAACAGATTGGGATGTTAACAAAGGCTTTGCATTAGAAACCGAGTATATTCCATCAATGCACTCCATACAATATTTGCAAAACGGTAATCTTGCTTTGGCAGGCGAATCATCAGGAGGCGATATTAATTTCGGAGGAATTATTTTACCAGTAGATGGATCGGATTATGATGATGGTTTTAGAGGTGAAATAACAACAACTGGAATAGGAATTAATGCGGTTTTAATAGATTCATATCGGAACACAGAGGACAATTACCAAATTGCAATGTCTGATGGAAGCTACATAATCACTGGACGATATCGTTATTCTGTTTCTTTTTATCAATCTGACGGAACACTTGATCTTACTTTAAATACAGGGAACTCAATTGACCAGATATATTTTGCTACCTATGATTCAAATGGAAACTTTATAACAGCATCATGCGCATATAACCATATTAATGAGGGGCTTAAAAACAGAGACCTTGCTTGTAATGATAGTTCATTTTATTCTATCATAGATAACTCAGAAGGAGGAACTGTGGTTACCCCAACAGGGAGTCACGATAAAGAAGCTGCTGTGTTTCTTAAATTTAATAAAGACGGAACCCCTGTATGGTCTAAACAATATGACGGACCCTATCCGTCAGAATATGCTTATTATATAATTGATGAAGATACTGTAACAATTTTTGGGTCTGAAGCTCCTACTACTGACATAGATTTTAATAGTGGCGAAGTTTATCTTCCTGACTATTCAGGCTTTTGGGCAAATTACTATGATGGGACTACGTCAAACCCAACGGCCAACTTTATTGGGACACCTACAACACTTGTTGCAGGACAGTCGGTAACTTATACCGATGTTTCCACACAAGGAACCAATCCAATTTCCAGTTGGACATGGACATTCGAAGGAGGAACTCCCGGAACGTATTCCGGACAGACACCTCCGGCGATCGTCTACAACACATCCGGTACTTATGACGTGACTTTAGTTGTTTCTGATGGTTCGTTGTCGGATACTGAGGTGAAGGCAGATTACATTACTGTGAATTCTGCTACGCCTCCAACAGTAGATTTTTCTGCCGACCCCACGAGCGGTACAGCACCGCAGTCGGTTTCATTTACTGATTTATCGGTAGCTGGGTCAAACCCGATTACTTCCTGGGACTGGGATTTCGGTGATGGGGGTTCGTCCTCCGCGCAGAATCCTTGGCACACTTATAATTCACCAGGAACTTATACAGTTTCCTTAACTGTTTCGGACGGGAATCTCTCCAACACAGAAACGAAAACTGACTACATCGTGATTTCAGAACCAGCTCCTATAGCAGATTTCATTGCCGATGTTACAGTTGTGGAAGAAGGTGGATCGGTTAATTTTACCGATTTGTCAACGGGAAATCCGACTTCATGGTCATGGACTTTTGAAGGGGGTGATCCTGCTACTTCTACAGCCCAGAATCCGACGGTAACTTATGACATAGAGGGGGCTTACGACGTTAGTTTAACAGTAACGAATAGTGTTGGAAGTGATGCGGAAACAAAAGTAGATTACATAACCGTGACCAATACGCCCTACCTGGACATTAGTCCAACATCAGCTACGGTTTCAGCTTCATCTGGAAATACCAGTTTCAATATCAGTTCCAATGAAAGTTGGACTATTGAAACGAGTGATCCAGAAGTGACTGCAGCACCGTCCTCTGGGAGTGGAAATGCTTCAATAAATGTAAGTTATCCGGCTATTAATACAATGGCGGGTGAAACTTATACTGTAACCGTTACAAGTAACAGTAATATCGTTGAAGTTTTCACCATCAATCAGAATGGTGTAAACGATTACGTTACCCTTACTCCGGATAACGCAACTGTTTCAGCATCTGCTGGTAGTACCACATTTACTGTGAACTGCCCTGACGATGCTAGTTGGGATGTGACTGGGTTGAGCCCCTGGGTTTCTGCCACTCCTTTATCGGGAATTGGTTCAGGAACAGTACAGCTTGATTACTTGGAAAACACAGATCCCAATTCGCGTTTTGATGACATTTCCGTGTCAACAAATACCGCGATGGCAGTATTTACCCTGACTCAGGTTGGGGCTGGTGCACCACTCGAAGCCTATGCTTCGGCTTCAGTTGAAGTGATTACCGCCGGTAACGCATTTCAGTTATTCGGATCTGCTACTGGTGGTACTGGTAATTATACGTATGAATGGACTGGTTCTGAAGGATTTATATCCACAGAACAAAATCCAATGGTTACTCCATCTTTGGATGGAGCACATACGTATACTCTTATCGTTAACGATGGGAGCAATACCGACACTGATGTTGTAGAAGTAGATGTATTCTATGTAAGTTTCTCTATAGAAGTAAATCCGCTTAGCGGTACTACTTCTACTGAATTTTCATTTTACTCAGAGATTGTACAGGATCCCAATGATCCACGTACGGTTGTTTACCACGCCATTGAGTTTGGCGATGGTGAATATTATGAATCTTCAGGTAATGTTGTAGAGACGACACATACATATGCGTCCACCGGACAGTATGACATCGAGAAAGTTTATGAACTATCTGATGGGAGCAGTGCCGATACTACATGGATTGCACTCATTGATATAACCACTTCTGTGGGAGATAATCCTGTAGAAGGGAATAATAATATTAATATTTATCCAAATCCAACTTCTTCAGTTGTATTTATTGATGCTCAGGAAAGACCAGAAATGGTGAGCATTGTAAATATCTCCGGGAGTGAGGTTTTCCATCAAGAGAACCTCGGGGAAATGACTCAGATTGATTTGGGGTCGCTTCCTTCGGGAATGTATTTCGTTCGGATTTTGTCCGACGGAATACTCACCACACATAAAGTGGTAAAAAGATAATCCCACCCCGCCCCTCCCTTTATCCAAAGGGAGGGAGCAGTTTTAAATTCTGACATTATATTGCCTATACCATTTGGTAGAAGGTAATTAATGCAAATATGTCAGGGTGAGCGTCGAGTTTTATAACTCGGCGCTTTTTTTGTGTTTTTTTGTTTTTTCCAAAAACTATGCAAAAATAATACAGACAGTATTAATTCTCAAAACATGTCGTTTGCAGTACACACGTTCGAGACACATCCAGACGGGTCAAACACCGCCTTCGCATTTCATGAACACCTCGGAGAAGGACAAAAGGTTTATTTCTTGGCGAAATTTTCATCAGAGATGGATTCGGCCCCCGTTCCCACGCGTGTCCTCACGCGTGGCTTAGCAGAAAAACCATTATCTTTAGCCCGTGAGTCGCAACTATAAATTTCATAATCCAGAGGGTGTGTATTTTGTTAGCTTTGCTGTTGTTGAGTGGATAGATGTTTTTACAAGGATCGAATACAAAGACATACTTCTCGACACATTTCGGTATGCGCAGCAAAACAAAGGAATGGAAATTTTTGCCTGGTGCCTGATGACCAACCATGTCCATCTGGTTTTCAGGTCGTCAGGAAAAGTTAAACCAGAAGAAATAATGAAACAAGCATGATAAAAATAATCATTAACACCCAAGACAATGATTATTTTTCATCATGCGGTTCCATCCCACCTTTGAAAAATAAATTATAATCGGATGAAAGGTATTAAAAGCTTTTCCAGTAGGGAATTGGTTCACGCAATAAAAGAAAACCCGCAAGAAAGCAGAAGGGACTGGTTATTGGATAGTTTTTCAAAAGCTGCAATAGAATCTTCGAACGTCAAAAACCACCAATTCTGGAGACACGACAATAAACCAATTGAATTATGGAGCAATAGAGTGATTTCGCAAAGAATCAGGTACGTTCACCAGAGTCCAGTCGAAGAGGGTCTGGTGTTTTATCCTGAGGATTATTTGTACAGTAGTGCATTGGATTATGCAGGAAAAAAAGGGATACTCGAAGATGTTATTGTGGTTGACATTTAAAAAGTACCATTAAGCAGTACCACGCGTGGGGACACGCGCGGCAACTGGGGGATAAAAAAAAGCCTGCGCCAACCAACCTCGGCGGCTCAGCGGTAAAAACACGCATACCGGCCTATGCTGAAGAAAAGATATATTACCGGTGCGCTGCACCTGTTTCGCGATTCTTCAATGCATTTCTTTAAATATCTCCGCGGCGCTGCCGCTGGATTTTGCAAAGCTCCATATAAGCTGCAGAGCAGCGAGAAGATTTAAAAAACCAGAGAGCAAAAGACAATTGAGCTACAGCGTAGCCGTGAGATTTAAAATACCAATCGGGTTTAACCCAATGAGACCTCTCCTCGTGTACTCATCGAGCTGACGCTCCATGCACAATTTCCGCTCAAAAGAATTTATCCGCGAAGCACACAAATAAGCGCTAATAAAACACACCCCTTCGCACCCTTCGCGTTCTTCGCGGATAAAAAACAGCCCGCACCAGCCAACCATAGCGCCTCAGCGGTAAAAAACCACCTTTTTCAGCATTAAACCATCAAGCATTATGTAAAAACTCCAAACCCTATTGCAGTTCTCTCCATTCGCCTTTGCGTGAATCACGCAAATTCATCCGCACTGCACCCAATTCGGCTGTATATCTTGCTTTTGCGTTTTCCTTTTTCCTAATATTGGATCAAAATTAAACGCAAATCAACTTATTTTCAATTAAAAGAATAAAAAAAATGGCAAACGTATTCGAACAAAAAGTAAGCGATTTCATGGCAAAGGTTATTGCCAAGAACCCCGCAGAAACTGAATTTCACCAGGCAGTTCACGAAGTAGTTGAAAGCCTCATTCCTTTCGTAGAAGAAAACCCAGTTTACAAGGATGCAAAAATCCTCGACCGCATTGTTGAGCCGGAACGCGTAGTCCTTTTCCGCGTACCTTGGATGGACGACAAAGGCGAAATCCACGTAAACAAAGGCTTCCGTATTGAAATGAACTCAGCCATTGGCCCTTACAAAGGCGGATTACGTTTCCACCCTACTGTAAACCTCGGTATCCTCAAATTTTTGGCTTTCGAACAAGTATTTAAAAACTCACTCACAACACTTCCAATGGGTGGTGGTAAAGGTGGTTCTGATTTCGATCCAAAAGGGAAATCAGATGCAGAAGTAATGCGTTTCTGCCAAAGCTTCATGACTGAGCTTTTCCGCCATATTGGCCCGAACACAGACGTTCCTGCTGGCGACATCGGAGTTGGTGGCCGCGAAATTGGTTTCCTTTTCGGTCAGTACAAGCGTCTGCGCAACGAATTTACAGGCGTTCTTACCGGCAAGGGACTTGAATGGGGCGGTTCACTCATCCGTCCTGAAGCAACTGGTTATGGTGCTACTTATTTTGCACAAAACATGCTGGCTACACGCGGCGATTCGCTCAAAGGAAAGACTGTTTGTATCTCAGGTTCCGGAAACGTAGCTCAGTATGCTTGTGAAAAAGTTACCGAACTTGGTGGTAAAGTTGTTACCCTTTCTGATTCCAGTGGATTTATTTATGATGCTGACGGAATCAACGAAGAAAAGCTTGCTTTCGTGATGCACCTGAAAAATGTTAAGCGTGGCCGTATTAAAGAATACGCTGAAAAGTATGGTTGCGAATACCATGAAGGACAACGTCCCTGGGGCATCAAGTGTGATATCGCCATGCCGAATGCTACCCAAAACGAAATCAACGAAGAAGAAGCCAAAACACTGGTTAGCAACGGTTGTTACTGTGTTTCTGAAGGAGCAAACATGCCTTCTACTCCGGAAGCAGTTACTGTATATCTTGAGTCTAAGATCCTCTACGGCCCTGGTAAAGCAGCCAATGCTGGTGGTGTAGCCGTTTCCGGTTTGGAAATGAGCCAAAACTCACTGCGCCTGTCGTGGACTCGTGAAGAAGTTGACGAGCGCCTCAAAGGCATCATGAAGAGCATTCACGAAGTTTGCGAAAAGTACGGAAAAGACGAAGAAGGTTTCGTTGATTACGTAAAAGGAGCAAACATTGGTGGCTTCGTAAAAGTTGCCGATGCAATGATCGCTCAAGGTCTCGTATAATTTAGTACCCTATTATAACTAAACATACGTTCAAAAAAAGATCCCTGCCTTCGGGCGGGGATTTTGTTTTTTGCACTTCTTGCTATCCTTTTCGAACCAGCCCAATTTTTTCCACGTCCGCTACATATTTTTTATTATCTTTGTGATTCCCCGGGGTTTAGCAAGTCATTCCATTTTACGGTTCATTTTTCGCCCTCTTTTTCTATAATTGGGAGCTATTAAATAATGCCCAGACCGTAATCTATGCCCGGATAAAGCCTGGAAAAGCCAACACCAAATAAAAACAGGAAATATGAAAACCGGAACAATTTCTTTTCTTTCCATATGGATATTAATATGCCTGCTGCACTTCGATGCCCAGGCACAAAGCAATCAGGACACCACCAATTTACCAAAAATCAGCATCCAGTCATTAAATGGTTATGGCCCCTATACGCTTGGCGATAAAAGGAGCAACTACATCATGGCCTATGACCTGCCCACCAATACCCGGGAGATTACCTTCAAAATTATTGACTCCAAAGGCCAACAGGTGAATAAGCCTCACACTGTTCAGGGACATTATCTTGAAGAAGCCACATGGCAATTCGATTCTGATAGCATGGATTTCCCTCTTTCCCCAAAACTCAGTGTCGAAGTTTACTATCAAGGCGACAGCATAGCACAGTATTTCATCCCCTATTTAATTTATCCGGATACGATTTGGTTTGAATCAAGTGCAGGCTGGGGCCCTTTTATCAGCAATGATTATGCCCTGGCGGATACCAGCTGGAACAAAGTCCCCGCAAAATACACTGATTTTTCAGTAACAAACCTACCACCTCGCTGCGATACCGTAATAATACGGATATGCAAAGCCGACTCCAGTGTTATTGACTCCCTGGTCCATATTGCCCCGTCCGGCCAATATCTCGATTCGGCGCATTTCTCAAACTACCGGCTTGATTCACTGTCGGTTTCCACAGCCTACGCAGAAATTGCAGTATATGCCGAAGGAGGACCGCCCAATGGTATAAGAAGACAGAAAGAACTGGATATTGACGCACAGAAAGCCCGGATTCGGTTTGTTGACAAAAATGCATCATATCAGGACACAATACCTCCTTTGACTCAAAACCACAGAAACGGCAAAATTCTGCTCATTGATACTGTTAATTACGCTGAAATATTAAACGGCCCCGGAATTCCCCAATATCATATTGATGGTACATATTACAAAGGGCCACTTAGCATAGATATTATTCGGGAAGATTTCACCATAGAAAGCTGGCTTAAATTTAATTGGAATGAATTCCAGGCCGATCCAAAAGCCATTTATATCATGAATGTCGATTCGCTCTGGAATGTAAGGATTGCATCGGAATATGGAGGGCCAAGCCTTTATTTCTCTTCAATGACAGGAGGCGAAGAAAAAAAACTGATACACGCCACCCTGCCAAAAGACGTAACGAAAAACTGGCATCACCTGGCATTCAGCTATCAATATATGGTAGGGTCAAACCGGCATGTGAAAGTATATTGGGACGGAAAGGAGTTATCCAATGAGTCCATAAGTATTTTTGAAGATAATTACTTCGACATCGAAAACTCTCCATATTATAAAAATTTAAAGACCAAACCCTTGCATCTAGGCAGCACGCCAGACCCATATTATATTTATAATGCAAACCTCATCACCGCCATGGACGAAGTACGGATCTGGAGTTATGCCAGAACTGCATCTGAAATTGCAGGAAATTACAATCAGGAAATTCTTCAGAGCGAAAGCCTTGTAGGGTATTGGAATTTTGATGACAAACGTAATTTCATGAAAACCATTGTCGATTTGAGCTATGAAAACAATACCGGGCAACTAAAGAACAATGCTTCGTTTGCGCCCCAGGACATAGAAGTTGAACATTTCAGCGACAGCTTGATCGTGTATTCCAGTGCACAAAACACTGATTCCATTCAAATTTGTTTCATTGATAACAACAACAGCATTCATTTTGAGAGAACAATGACATGTGCGGATGCAAAAGCTGTGTTATTCTACGACTTATCAGAACTGCCAGCATCAGCAAACCGCTTAATTACATATGAATACAATAGTGATTGGGACAGCGCAAGTATTAGCATCTTCCCGATTGAAATAAAACCTCCCTCTCCTATTGCTGCCCCAAAATACAACTGGGGCAGATTTTATCAAAGCGATGAATACTTTCCTCAACTATATAACTATATCGATGTTTCAAATTTCCCTTCAGGCACATATAAAGCAGAGCTTGGCCTGGAATGCAATGGACATTTTTTTGAAAAACACGAATATTCCAGTACCAGTATCCCCTTTCAGTATTCGGTTAGCCTGAATGGGAAAAACAATTACATCCAAACCAATGAAAAAATTAAAATACCCACCAATGGTTACATAAATTTCTGGTTTAAAACAAGTACCGACAAAGGCGGCAGGCTTATTTGCTTCAGTACCACAAAAAGCGGAGTGAACAGCACACGAACCGAAAGGAATATTTATATGATGCCCGATGGTTCCATTCGGTTTGTACTCAACTCCGATTACACTTTATACGCCGAACATGCATATAATGATGGTCAATGGCATCAAATTGAAGTCTCTTTTGGTGCTGAGTCGGCAGATATAAGCATAGATGGATGCATAGTGGACCAGAAATTTATTGGATACCTCGATACTTACACCGGCTATTGGCTCATAGGACGTTACAATGCCGGAAAAGATGAAAAATACAGAGAGCTGAATGAATATTTTAAAGGATCGCTGTCACAAATTTCAATTCACAAGCAGGAGCCCGGAACATCGCAGACCTTATTAAAACTTGATGAAGGCACAGGTCAGGATATATCGGACAGCCATGGAAACAATAATGCAAAAATAATGGGCGACGCACCTGCCTGGTTTAAAAACCAAGATGATATATCCCATCTGAAATGGAAGGGCAATATGGCAAATAAAAAACCGGGCACTTACACCTTCTACGCGCGTGTTTATTGTGCCAACAGTCCTGATTCAGGCCTGTACTACCCATTGGGCCGATTCAGTATTGAAAACCCAGTACCCGGCCATAAATTTGATTACTATTTCACAAAAAGCCTGGGATTCTTTAACGAAGGAGTTCTGATGTTAAACGAAATTGAAGGCAGCACTGATTATACAAGTCAGAATAAATGCCGTAATTGGAAAAACGATTATTTAAGAGCTGTCTTCCTTAGCCCCGACCACCTGATTATCAAAGATGAATACTATAGCTATACCGAACCATTGGGAGAATATAAATTCTCCTTTGATATGGGCGACGCTCCTGTTGGCAGCTATATCAGCTTTCAGCTGGGGAGCATGTCGGACAGTGACACTACAATGGATGTGTATTTTTCCGTACCAATCTATATCAACAGAATTATACAACCTACAATGAAAGGTTATTTTGGCCCGTTCGAGCAAGCCATTGCTCCGGGTGTAATGGCACAAAACAATACATTTACCATTAGTACGGAACATCTTGACGACCTTACAAAAATCACAGGCCGCTTTACAAACGAGCACGGAACAGAACTGGGATCAACACAGGCTGTACAAAAAAATGACACCACCTGGGAACTTACCTATCCGATGGGCACATTATCACCACCAAAATCATTCCTTTATGTGGATTACTATCTCGGCGACAATCCTCATCCTGTTTTAACAGATGGCCCTCATGCCATAACGATTATAAAAACCCGTCCCTTCTGGTTTGATTTTATTGAAGATGATCATTTTTACAATATCGAAGAAAAAGGAGATAAAGTAACTTTTGAAATAGAAACTTATCTCAGCAAAGACAACAGGACTGTTGTTACCCGCACATTCATCATCCCCAAAGGCATCCCTCTCCTAGGAGGCACTAATATAAAAACAGGGAAAAAAACAGTACGAGCCCGTCTTGAGTTTACCAAATCAACCAATACCCTTGGCATCAATGGCGACCCTAAATTTCAAAACACATTGTTTAAGTTTAAAGTTGGCCCTCCCGAAATTGTAGATGCTGATTTCCAGATGAAAGAAAACGATTATTATTACCTCGATGATAATAACGACCTGATTGCAACACAAAATTTTGCCACAAGCCTCGACCTTACCTGGAGCATCAAAAGGCTTGTGGAAAACCCAATTACAGAATTCATAAAGCTATATAAAGCACTGCGCATAAAAGACTGGTCCGAAGTAAAACCCGTTGGCCTCACGGCTAATTTCACCGTTTCGCCTACAATTGGATATGCTTCGCGCCTGCATTTTAAAATGGACAGCACCAATGGCGTGTGGGGTTCATACGGAAAATTGAAAATTGATGCCAATCCGGCACATCACGCAGAATACAACAACAGCGCCTCATATTATTTTGCCTATATAGGCATGAACAATGAACTGTCCATCGGGCTCACTTTTGGTGGCGGCCTGGTTGATGTATATGCGGCCATAGCACTAGGGCTTTATGGTGGCATTGGGGATTCATATATCGATATCCCGAAAAGAAAAAACCACTTTATCCTTGCCAGTGTCATCCAACTCTATTTCAGGGTTTACCTAACAGCCTTATGGAACTGGTATGAAGTGGATTTGTATGGGCCAAAACCAATACACCGCTGGTCCATTGGCGATGATGACATGAGAGACTGCATCCCGCCATTTGAAGGGGATAAAAAATTCAAACTCGACTCCAACCTGAATGCAAGTCTTTATTTGCACAAACCTGTGGGATATTATTCAAAAATTCCACTTCCTACACCACAACATGCAATGGGCATCAACGGAAGCAACAATGCCATTACATGGCTGGAACCCGGAAGTGAATACGGCAAGCGGAAAATCTGCCTTGAACACCTTAATTTCCCGGGAAAAACCTTTGGAAAGAAAATCATTTTGGAAGAGAATGACAATGCCCCTCAAAAAGCAGTTAGTGAGTTTATTAACGACAGCATTGCAATCTGTAGCTGGATGCAGAGCCGCCATAATCCACAAAGCATCAGGGAAACTGATCCTGACAATATCCTTGAAAATATTGCCCGCTCGCATGATATTTATTATGCTGTTTACAACAGCCGGACCAATGAGGTGCTCCAAAAAATTCAAATCGAAGACCTGATGAACGGTTACGTATCCGGAAGGGCTGAAGGAAACCCAAAAATCTGCAAACTAAACGATCATTCAGCGATGCTTTGTTGGCAGGTAGCCAATATGGAAAACAACACTTCTCAACTATGGTACACGATAATCAGCAATGATAATGGCCAATGGGTTTCTGAGGAAGGACGCCCATTTGCTTCACCGGGAGGCATTCAAAGCAACCTGAACCTTGCCTGCCCGGAAGAAGGAACGATACTGGCCGTTTGGAAAAATTATGAACCTCAGGTTATTGAGCGCAACCGCTTGCTGTATTCCCTCTTTGAAGGCGACGAATGGTCTAATCCCGAGCCCTTTGGCTTTAACACAGACAGTATCCACTATAATTACCTCGACCTGGATTTTGAAAACAGTTACGGAGCATGTCTTTTCTCGACATATGATATAGCAAAGCAGGCGGAAAAAGACGAAGCACTCTATCTGAAGAAATGGAACTTCGACTCCCATAATTGGGCAGCAGAAGAAGCAGGCCTGGTTCATGCAGACTCCCTGCATCACATCGAATTACCCAGCCTGGATATCCGGGAAGACGGGGAAGCCGTAATTGCCTTTAAACGCTCAAGGCCGGGTTTATACGACATGAATCGCAGTATAAGCCAAATTGATGTTTTAAGCGGACATATAGACGAAGATCCCGGCAACTGGAATACTTTCGCGGCCAATCCCTATGTTTGCGATACAACGAAACAGGTATCTGAACTCAGCATCAGTTTTACAAAAGGAGATAGCGTCATTTTGCTTTGTCAGGAGTTTACCATGACAGCAACCAATATGCCCTACAGGCCAACTCATGGCATCCGTTTTGGAAACCCATTGATGAACCTTGTTTTCAGGGCCTTTGAAATCAAAGAAGACCGTATTATCGACATTGTTGAGTCGGGTTATTTCACTCCGGTAACTGAGTTGCCGCTTGAAGAACATGATATCTCACTTGGGCAAAACTTCCCTAACCCCTGTTCCAATGAAACAAGCATAACTTTCTACATTCCGGATGAAGCACCTGTGCTCTTCGAACTTTACGATATTTCAGGAAAAAAAGTTAGCACATTGATAGACGAAACATTATCGGCCGGAGCCTATGATTTAAAAATCAATACTTCTGAGCTGGAATCCGGTTTTTATTTCTGTAGGCTTACAAAAGGAAAAATCCACAAAAGCAGAAAAATCATTGTGAAGCACTAAACCCCAAAAAACAAAAGCATGATATCCAATAAGTTTATATACCAATTTGCTTTGGTGCTCTTTCTGAGCCAGATTTCAATTTTTAATATTATCGCGCAGACTGCCGATAATTATCCGGGTTCCGCTTTGGATTTCGATGGCACAGATGATTATGTGGAACTGGCCAGCAGTGCTGCTTTCAACTCCTCGGCTTCATTTAGTGTAGAGCTTTGGCTTAAACCGCAATCAATGACGGGCAGCCATATTGTTGCACAGAAGGGAGCCGACTGGACGCTGAGGATTTTTGAAGATCCGTCTAAATCCTCACAATCTTTTGCTGTTGTGGAATTCGGCATCAATGATAATGCACAGTTTTCACAGCTTACGATTTCGACTGCCAGCGAACTGATTGATCAATGGGTACATATTTGTGGTGTTGTGGACAGAAGTTCAGGGAATGAAAAGCTATTGGTTTATGTAAATGGTGTTGCGGGATCATTGGTTTCCAATCCGGCAGCAATAACCACCGGTGGAAGCAACATCCGTTTGGGTGAAAGCTATCCGGGCATCATGGATGAAGTGCGCATTTGGAATACCGCATTAAGTGAACAGCAAATCCGCGAAAACCAACATCTGACCCAAAGTGCCAGCGCCATTGATTTATATGCATATATCCAATTTAACGAAGGAAGCGGTAGTACTGCTGCAGATGCTACAAGCAACAATCATGATGGCAGCCTGAACAATATGAACACATCAACTTGCTGGCTCAGTTCCGACGGCCCTTTTGGGGGCGGAAGCAGCAATACACAAACCGAAGCAAATGGCCTGGTAACTTTTAGCGGAACCGATCTGAGCATGAACTTCAGCCAGCAGAACGGGGCAAGCATAACTGTAACACGTATTGAACTGGCCCCGAACAACAATCCCGTTCTTTTCGACAGCCAATACTGGGTTGTAAACCGTTTCGGCAGTGGCAACTTCGAAGCTGATCTTACGTTCACAGTTTCTGAAGACATTACCAATGATGATGCCGGCACACCATCCCGCATAAAGCTATTTTCCCGGGCGAGCAATTCAGATGACAACTGGCAAAATACGGCCCAAGCTTCATCAGCAGATGCTGCAAACGAGCAGGCCAGCTTTAGTGACATAAGCGGTTTCAGCCAGTTTTCATTAGGGCGCCGCCTGCCAGCAGAGCAATCTTCAGGTTATACACTAAATTTTGGAAGCGGAGATTACATCAGCTCCTCCGACATCCCTTCCCAACTTGAAGCTGTTAGTTTAGAAGCATGGGTTTATGCCAAAAGCCTGCCAGGTAGCAACAACAGAATTATAACGCTGGCCCCGGAGGATGCTGTGATACGACATTGTGGAGCAGAACAGCAGGGACAACTCCATTTTTACATCAAAAAAAAGGATGGAAACCTATATGGTATCCGGGTTGACAATACATTAAAGACAAACGAATGGATGCATGTGTGCGGCACCTATGACGGAAGTGAGATGAAAGTTTATTGCAATGGCATCCTATTGGATTCGAATACACCAAACGATGGTCTATACCCTCCCAATGGAACAATGGAAATAGGCGCTTCAGGTGAAAGCTGGGATGGATATATTGACGAGGTCCGGGTATGGGATCATGCACGCAGCGAGGAGGAAATCCAAAACTATATGTACGCAACATTAAGTGGCCTGGAAGAGGGATTAATCTCATATTATCAGCTTAACGAAGGAACCGGAAGCAGTACAATTAATGTTATTGGCGGAGGGTCAGGATCATTAAACAATCTTGATAATTCTGATTGGATTTCATCCACCGCACCCGTACCTTATCAAAGCGAAAGCGATGGCAGCTGGGCCTCTTCAGGGACATGGCAAAGCGGCCAGGGCGTTCCAACTAGGAGCTGGTCGAGGGTCTCGGTGAACAATGACCTCAGCCTGAGTGACGATGTCATCCTTAAATATTTGAATATCAACGCAGATGCCAGCCTGAGCATTGACAATGCCGCTTTAACTGTTACAGACAGCATGGACAATGCAGCCGGCACTACAGGTCTGGTTATAAATTCTGCCAGCAGCGGAGATGCAACCCTCATCCATAATGAGCCCAATATTGATGCCACAGCAAAGAGGTATGTTAACCAATCGAAATGGCATTATGTATCAGCACCTGTTATTGGACAAGAAATTTCCGAGGATTGGATGAGCAATAATTCCATTACTAACTCGCCACCATATCAGCTCTTTCGCTGGGATGAGCCTACAAATTACTGGATTATTTATTCATCAGATGGAATTCCGGTTATCTTTGGAGATACTCATTTTGGATCAGCAAAAGGATATGTGCTTACTACTTCCGCTGATCACAGCCTGAGTTTTAGCGGCACTTTATTGGCTGAAAACATAAGCCTCCCACTCACTTTCAATTCTGATAAAGGAAATGGATTTCATATAATAGGAAACCCTTTCCCCTGCCCTATAGGAATCACGGAAGACAGTGAAAGCACCGGCAATTTCATTGCAGCAAATTCAGGTTTACTGGATCCCGATTATCAGGCCATTTATCTTTGGAATGAAGAAGCCTCTTATGAATATGGTGCTGACCAATATGCTGTTATTTGCAACGCCGGATACAGTGGCCCTGACCAGTCATCAGCAATTAGTCAGGATTATATTGGCCTTGGGCAGGCATTTATGGTAAAAGTAAAAGAAAGCGGCAATATTGCATTTGACACGAATATGCGCAGCCATCAGAATGCGACTTTCTATAAAAATCAAGAAAGCTGGCCCGGCATCACATTATATGCCCACGGAGAATCAGGTTCATCCAGATGTATTATTGCATTTGATGAGCAAATGACTTACGGCCTTGACCGGTCCTATGATGTGGCAAAAATCACATCAAACCAGGCAATAAGCCTATATTCAAGACTGGTAAATGACAATGGAAACAAGTTTGCCGTTCAGTCCATACCACTCGAAACCTCCTGCCGGATTCCTCTGGGAATTGATGTTAAAAACCGTGAATTAATTAAATTTTCGCAACAGAGCCTTGGCCTCGATGATTATTCCATTTACCTGGAAGACAATATTCTAAACACATTAACAGATTTAAAAGAATCTGAATACAGCGTTGAAGTCAATACGCCCCTGGAGGAAAGGTTCTTTCTTCACATTTATAAAACTACAGCATTACCCCCTGAGAATCAAGGGAATCAAATAAAGGCTTATTGTGCGCATGGACAAATTATAATTATAAACCAAAGCAGAGCGATAATACCATATTTTATATACGACATCAGCGGCAGGCTCATTGAAAAGGGATCGGCATATCCGCAACGTAATATCATCAGGACCAAGGCTAAAAAAGGCGTTTATTTGATCCATTGCGGTGCAGAATCAAGCATTTGCATTTTGTTGTAGCAGAAGAAGGATGCAATCTGGGCTGAACTATCCAATCAGGGTTTCATCAGCATTTTCACCAGCATTTCATGAAGCTGGGCATGATGAATCGGCTTGGTTATAAAGGCATTAAACCCTTCTTGGAAACACTTCTTGCGGTCTGCTTCTGACACATAGGCTGTTTGTGCAATTGCGAGGACATCGGGGTTTATTTCCCTGATTTCTTTTAAAGCTTCAAACCCGTTCTTTCGGGGCATTTTCAAATCGAGCAATACCAGTGGGATGGTTTTATATATTTTGAATAAATCTACTGCTTGTTCCCCATCAATTGCACGGATTACATGCAGGCCAAAAGAAGTCAGTATCGCTTCCAGCAATTCATAGCTGGCATTATCATCTTCTGCCAACAAAACCTGAAGGTTAGGCGGAAGTTTGATATCAGAAGGAATATCATGGGAATCAACAACCTGTATATTTGAAGTATTGAAAGGCAGGCACACATAAAAAACGGCTCCTTCTTCTTTACCGGATTCCAGCCATATATCCCCATCCATTAATTCCACCAAGGCTTTTGAAATTGACAGGCCCAAACCACTGCCTTCTTCCTCTTTGAGATGGCTTTCGTCCACCTGCCGGAAGCGTTCAAAAATTTTCTGGTGATACTCCTTCGGGATTCCCGGTCCGGTATCGCTCACCCATAGCAACAAATCATCGCCCGAAAGCCTGCAACCAATACGCACTTCCCCTTTTCGGGTAAATTTCAAGGCATTATTGATCAGGTTCGACATAATTTGCTCCAAACGTGTAGCATCAACCTTTATGGTTTTATCCAAAAGGGCATCGTCCACATCCAGGTAAAACCCAATCTGTTTTGAAACGGCTTCCACTTGAAAAAACAAAAACAACTCTTCCATCAGGTCGCCCAAACGGATATCAACCGGATTGAGCGTAATTTGCCCTGCGTCAATTTTCGAGATATCGATCAGGTCATTTATCAATGAAAGCAGGCGCTTTGAACTATTGCGTATGATAGTCAGGTATTCCTTTTGCTTTTCTTTGTCCATTTCTTTTTCTGACAGCAGGTCAGCAAAGCCCATAATACCGTTCATGGGTGTACGGATTTCATGGCTCAGGTTGGCAAGGAAAGCAGATTTGAGCCGGTCACTTTCTTCTGCTTTATCTCTTGCTATTTCGAGATGCTTGTTCACTTCGGAAAGCCTGATTCGCGATTCCTGAAGTTGATCGTTACGTTTTTTTAATATGCGTTCTGATTTTCTGCGCAGGCGGATATGATAGCTCAGGGCCACAATCACCAAACTAAGAAAAACAATAAGGCCAATTACAAACCAAATCAGAATACGGTATTTTTCATAAACAGAATACGGTTTATTGATGATGATGCTGTTATCAGGCAAATCATTCAATTCGATATTATTGCTAATCAATTCGTTATAATCGAATTTATAAATCAAGTCGCCACTATGAACAGGGATTTCGGAAGCTTTTTTGCCATAAAATATCTGCAAAACAAGCTCAGCGGCTACTCTGCCTTGTTGTTTTGGGCTGGTAATTTTACCTCCTATTGCCCCTATTCCAACCACATCCCAAATGCAATAAACAGGCAAATTACGGCAACGGGAAATCATCTCCAAACTTTCCTCTGCAGATAATATTGTGCGATCCGGCTGAAGCAAATAGCTGGCCCAAAGCAAAGCTGAATTTTTTGGCAAGCGCTGTATTTCATTGCATAATTCCCCATAATTCATATTGTTGAGCAAGCGTACTTTTATTTCCGGATTTAATCTGGGTTTCTCCCTTAAAAAACGCTTTAGAAGCAATTGCCCGGTTTTTGTATTATCAGTGATAAAAGCAATGGTTCTTTTCTCCGGTTGCAGTTTCCCGATCAATTCTATCGTGCCAATAATATCATAATGTTCCCAGATACCGGTAAATTCGTCAAGACCAACAGCACGCGACGCGGCATAGTCGTTGATGCCACAAAAAACAACCGGCACATCGGGGAAAAGGGAATCGCCATATTGCATCACAAAATCCAGCGCATGATCATCGGAAGTAAGAATGGCGCTAAAATCGACGTTTCTGAATTTATAGGTATATATTTCTGCCACCATTTGAAAATAGCGGTCATCAGCAAAACGCTTGGCATCAAGATAATTAACAAAACACTCCACATGACCCACACTGTCAAAAACCTCTTTAACCCCACTCATTATCCGGTCGGTCCAATAGCTCCCTTCATGATAAGAATTAATAATCAAAACTTTACAACTTTTCTCAGTATCGCATTGCGCACTTGCTTTAAACGCTATCAGCGAAAAAGGGATAGCTATCAGCAGCATCCACAGAAGATGGCTGCGAGCAGGCTTGTTTTGATATGAATGATGGGATTCCATGTTGGTAAAATTGCATGATTGCAAACAAATATAATAAAAATATTATAAATATCACATTAGGGAACCAGCTTTTATGAGCATAAATTTTGGAGGCCATCAATTGTTCAGTTGACGGAAACACGACCACAACGCCCATGCAACAGTGTTGCGCAGGCATTGAAACACAGTTTCTGATAAAAGGAAGAAGACAAAAAATGAAAGGGAAAATGGGGCAACTAATGTTGGAGATCATCCACAGATTTTAGTGAACTCATTTGTTTTCAACTTCCTGAGCCACGGTACATAACTTAAACAGTATATCGGCAGGAAGGCTCTTCGTTTTATACCATCCGGTATTATACCGCTTGACATAATACCAAAAGGTATAAAATTTCTTTAAAACACAAAAAAAACGGAGCCACTCATAGCAGCTCCGTTTTCAAAAGACATTTCCGTATTTTATTCCCCGTCAGGAGATTCAGCAGCGGATTTTTCTGCTTCGTTCAGCCATCCGCCACCTAAGGCCTTATAAAGCTGCACATAAGCGTCGATATAGTCCTTTTTGGTTTGGACGACTTGCAACTCAATAGAAAAAAGTGAGCGTTCCGACTCCTGAACTTCGAGATAATCGGTTACACCGCCATTATAGCGTTCATAAGAAAGCTTTGCGGCATTACGGGCGGCTTTGAGCTGCTGCTCCCTTGCTTCCAGCTCCATTTTATAGGTCTGGATACTGATCAGGGCATCTTCTACTTCTTTAAAGGCATTGAGGGCAACATATTCGTAGTCAAAAACAGCTTGTTTGGCCAGTTCGCGTTCCATTTCCAGGTTATTTTTCAGTTTACTGAAATGGAACAATGGAGCCAGAATATTACCACTGATCGACCAAAGCGGATCGCCGGAGAAGAGATTATCAATTTCCCCACTGGCATATCCACCACTGGCAGTAAGGCTCAATGATGGAAGCCGTGCTGCCTGAGCAACGCCAACTTGGGCAAATTGTGCATCAACTGCATAAGCAGCCTGTAGCACATCAGGGCGGCGCTGTAGCAGTTGAGAAGGGATACCGGCAGGAATATTTGGAGCAAACAGCTGATCCAGAAGGTTTTCCGTAACAGCAATTTCGCCCGAAGGCCGTCCGAGGAGCAAATTGATGGCATTTTCGGCTTGAGCGATCAAACGCTCATACATCGGAATGGAAGCGTCGGCTTCAAAAGCCTGTATTTGTGCCTGATTGAGATCAATCTCAGGGATCACGCCTTCATTAAATCGTTCAGAAATAATATTTAAAGATTCTTTACGGGATTTTGATGTACGGATGGCAATGCGCAGGCTTTGGTGATAATTGAGCAGATCGAGGTAAGCCGAACTGAGGCCGGCAATTAAATCCATTTGCACTATACGCAATCCCATTTCCGTGCCCAGCATTTCGGCACGAGCTGCTTTGGAAGCGCTGCGGTATTTGCCCCAGAAATCGATTTCATACGACAATGAAGGGGCAATATAAAAATTACTTGCTGTAGCTGGCAGGGCAGATGTCCCGGAGAAATTGCCACGGGAAGCTCCGGCGCTTACATCCAAGCTGGGAAACTGGTCTGCTTTGGCATAACCTAATGCCGCCCGTGCCTGTTCGATACGGCTGGCAGCGATGCGCACATCTTTGTTTTGTTGTAGCCCAAGGATGATGAGCTCTTTCAATTCATCGTCCTGAACCAGGTTCCACCATTCCAGGTTTAAGAGGCTGTCTGTTTGATGGTCACTAAAACGGTATTGTTCCGGCGTTTCCAACTGAGCCTGAGGGAGTTCCCCGGTAATCGTACAACCGGAGACAATAAAAACCAATAGAATAAAATATATAATAATTTGTCTCATAAGGCTATACATTTTTATTTTGTGATTCTTCAAGGACTTTTTGTTTGTCCCGTTTTTTCTCATAACCGGCCAGCTTTCCAATTAAAACATAAAGCATCGGATAAAAGAACACACCAATGAGTGTGGCAATAAAAAGTCCGCTGAACACGGCCATGCCCATTACTTTTCGGGCTTCTGCACCTGCTCCTGTAGCAATAAGAAGGGGGATAACCCCAAGCACAAATGAGAAAGCGGTCATCAGGATGGGCCGGAAGCGTATCGATGCCGATTCAATGGCGGCCTCAATCAATGATTTTCCTTCTTCAAATTTAATTTTTGCAAATTCAACAATCAGGATGGCATTTTTAGCGGCAAGGGCAATGAGGAGCACCAGTGCAATTTGCGCATAAACATTGTTTTCATAACTGGTACTGCCAAGGCGCGCCAGAAACAAGCCCAGCAAAGCTCCAAAAACAGCAAAAGGAATTCCGAGCAAAATACTAAACGGCAGCGACCAGCTTTCGTATTGAGCTGCCAGAATGAGGAAAACAAACAGAAGGGAGAAAACAAACACCACATATCCTGTCCCTCCGGATTCCTCTTCCTGATAGGAAAGTGCATTCCAGGCATAGCCCATGTCTTCGGGCAGGGTTTGCTTTGCCACTTCTTTAAGTGCATTCATGGCTTCTGTTGAAGAATACCCCGGTGCAGGGGCGCCCATTACTTCTACTGATCGATAGAGGTTAAAACGGGTCGTAAAATCCGGCCCCGTAATTTCCTCAATTTCCACCAAAGTAGATAGGGGCACCATCTTCCCTTCATTGTTGATCACAAAAAAGTTTTCCAGTTCTTTAGGCCCTAAACGATATTCGGGTTCGGCCTGGACATAGGTTTTGTACAAACGTCCGAAGCGGTTAAAATCATTGACATACACACCTCCCAGAAATGCGCCGATTGTAGTATGCAGATCACCGAGGTTTACACCGGTTTTCAGTACTTTATCACGGTTGACGTCCATAAATCGCATGGGCACATTGGCTTTAAACGTTGTATATGCACTGCCTATTTCGGGGCGTGCATTGGCAGCCTGTATAAACTTCTGTGCGTTTTTGGCAAGATAATCCACAGAATTACCGCCTTTGTCCTGAACCATGATGCTGAAACCCGAACCTGTTCCCAGTCCCTGAATTGGAGGAGGTGCAAACGCAAATGCCTGTGCTTCGGGAATTGCCATATAAAGCTTGGCATTTACACTTTTGATGGCATCGTTTACCGTAACCTCTCTGTCATCCCAGTTTTTCATGGTAACAAAAATTGACCCTGCTGAAGTAGTCATGCTTCCGTTTATAAGGTTATAGCCTGGCACAGAAGTTACAAAAGCAACGCCTTCTTCCTGCATCAGGATATTTTCAATCTTTTTGATTGCCTCATCAGATCTTTGTAATGAAGCGGCTTCAGGGAGCTGAGCGCTAATCATAAAATATCCCTGGTCTTCATTAGGAATAAAACCACCGGGGACAAGTTTGCCAAGTATCATAATCATCCCAAAGGTAATGATGATAAAAATGACACCACGGGAGAGCTTACGGGAAATTACGCTGGCAAAACTGAGATATTTTTCTGACGTACGGTCAAAGCTTTTATTGAATCCACCAAAGAAACGTCCCAGCAGACCTTTGGATTGCTTTTGCGGCCGCAGCAGTAATGAACTAAGTGCCGGGCTCAAAGAAAGCGCATTAATTGAAGAAAACACCACTGAAACAGCAATAGTTATGGCAAACTGCTGGTAAAGCCTTCCGGTGATACCGCCCATAAAAGCTACGGGCACAAAAACGGCCACAACCACTAAAGTAGTAGCCACAACCGGAGCCGAAACCTCCTGCATGGCTTTTCGTGTTGCTTCTTTGGGATTAAAACCTTTTTCAATATTGGCCTGCACGGCCTCCACCACCACAATGGCGTCATCCACAACAATACCGATTGCAAGCACAAGGCCCAGCAGTGAAAGTGTATTAATAGAGAATCCCAGCAATGGGAATACAATAAAAGCACCAATCAGCGAAACAGGAATAGCAAGTGTAGGAATGAGAGTTGCGCGGTAGTTCTGGAGGAATATAAACACAACAAGGATTACAAGGGCCAAAGCCTGAAAAAGTGTAATCACAATCTCGCGGATACCGGCAGTAATAGGTTCGGTAGTATCCAGAGCCACTTCATATTCCATGCCTTCGGGGAATCCCTCTGAAAGTTTTTCCATAGTGGCACGCACATTATCGGCAACATCGATAGCATTAGAGCCTGGAGCCTGATAGATAAAAATCAATCCACAGTCTTTTTTATTGACACGCGTAAAGGCGTTGTACATCTCCACGCCCAGTTCGATGCGGGCAACATCTTTAAGCTTTAACTGCTTTCCATCCTCAGTAGTTCTGATTACGATTTCCCCGAATTCCTCTTCTGTTTTCAGGCGGTCTTTCATCATTACCGCATAGGTAAATTCCGTTCCCGGAGGAGCAGGCTCGCCGCCAAATGTACCACCGGGCACAATGGCGTTCTGTTCTTTAATGGCGTTGGTTATTTCGGGAATAGTAAGCCCAAGCTGTGCCATACGGTCGGGTTTTACCCAAATGCGCATCGCATAATCGCTCACACCAATTACATCTGTTTTTCCAACACCGGAAAGGCGTGCCAGCTCATCAGCCATATTGATACGGGCATAGTTGCCGATAAAATCACGGCTGTATTTTCCATCTTTTGCTGTTAAGGTAATGAGCATCAACGGAAAAGAAAAAGATTTTTCAGTAGTAACACCTGTTTGTTTTACTTCCGAGGGCAGTTTATTCGTGGCTGTACTCACCCTGTTTTGAGTCAATACGTTGGCCATATCCACATCTGTACCCAGGTCAAAAGACACCTGAATGCTCATAGACCCGGAATTGGAGTTGGTGGACTTCATATAAATAGAATTGTCAACCCCATTGATTTTTTGCTCAAGTGGTGTTGCAACACTTTGTTCAACAGTTGTGGCGCTGGCTCCGGTATATTGTGCTGAAACATTGACCATAGGGGGTGTAAGGTTGGGATATTGTTCAATAGGCAGTCCCAGCATGGATATCACACCCACAATAACGGTAATGATCGCAATGACCATGGCCACAATGGGCCGGTTTACAAAGAAATTTCCCATATGGCTTATTGTTTGTTTGTTGTGGATTCAGGATCAACTGTTTTGGGCATCACTTTCATACCCGAACGTACTTTTTGCAGCCCTTCGTAAATAATGGTTTGCCCGGGCTCAAGCCCTTTAAAGACCACCCAGTCATTTCCTACCTTCGGTCCTACTGTCACTTCCTGTATTTTTATGGTGCTGTCCGGATCAACCAGTACTACCTGATGAATACCCTGTAATTCTTTGATACTTCTTTGGGGAACTTTAATGGCATTTTTCAGGTTTTCGATTTGTGATTTGATTTTTGCAAACATTCCCGGCCTCAGCACACGTTTAGGATTCGGGAAGCTGGCCTGCACCGTGATACTTCCGGTAGTAGGATCCACATTGCGGTCCACAAAATCAAATTTACCTTTAAGAGGATATATTTCCCCATCAGAAAGGATGAGTTCAAGATAATTATCCGATTTTTGTTGGTTTTTCCTGCGCAACTGCTGTGCTGCACTATCGAGTGAAGAAATATACTTAGCCATTTTAAGGTAATCGGACTCGCTGAGGGAGAAGCGTACTTTAACCTCGTCAATATCCGATACTTCATTCAGCACTACCGGGTTTGGGCTTTGGCCCACGAAATCGCCAACACGGGCTTCTGATAATCCAATAATACCGCTTACGGGGCTATAAATCTTGGTATAGCCCAACTGAATTTTTGCTGCGTCTAAATTTGCTTCTGCTGCTTCCACTGAAGCCTGGGCTGCTTCATAATTGGCCACGGCAGCATCAAGGTCGCTTTGGCTCACGGCATTTTTTTCTGCCAGTGGCCGGATACGTTTCAGGTCGTTATCAGCCTTTACTAATTGCGTCTGGGCTGATGCAACATCGCTCATGCGGGCGGCCACAGTTGCTTCAAAAGGCTCAGGATCAATTGTATAAAGGAGCTGCCCTTTTTCTACCCTGCTTCCTTCTATAAAATGCATGCTTTCCAGAAAACCTTCTACACGCGCACGAATGGCTATATCGGATTTACCGTAAATCTGTCCAACAAATTCCGTATAAATCGGGATATCACCTGATTCAACTTTTATTACTTCTACCGGTGGTGGCGGCATTTCTTTAGCCTTATTATCGCTACTGCATGATTGGAGCGTTATCCCCAATAGGCCGGCGAAAATGGCGAGCATAAAGTTAATTTGTGTACTGCTTTTCTTCATAGGTCAGGTGTTTGAAGTTGTTAATTTATGTATTCGGCTGCAATTTAATCCTTTTCGTAAAATTATGCAAGTCATAAAATGACGCGTACTCCGGCCTTCCTTATTAATGATCTCAAATTTAGCAGGGTACTTTGATTACAGGTCAAAATCACTATATTTGCATTAGGTCACATGAAAGGAAACACAAGTGTCGAAAATCTACTATTTCTTTATTCTGTTATTGGCTGTATATTATAGCCCACACCTTCTTCTGTCTCAGGAGCCACACATGGCAGATTCCAAAGAGAACGTATTGATATTGGAGAACATGACAGACTCTGTATTTTACACTGATCCCGGGCAGGCATTCTATTATCTGTTACAACGGCTTAAAATGTCTGAACGTATTGGTTATGAAGAAGGTGCTGCCAAAGCAAAAGTCTCTTTGGGATATTATTATCATCATATGGAAAAGTATGATTCTGCAAAATATTATTTAATGGCAGGCTTAAAATATGGCCGGAAAGCAGATAATATTAATGTGCTGATAAATTCCATAAATGCTATAGGCAATTTATATACAGATAACATGATGTTTGATTCAATGTTACTACTGTTTAATGAAGGATTGGAAAAATCCCTTCTTGATAAAAACAAAGAATATCAAGCAGTTATGTACTATGGGCTGGGTCGGTTATTTACACATGAAGGTCGGTTTGACACATCGGTTGCCCTCTTTCAGTCTGCAATAGATATTTACCGGACAAAAGGGGATACAACAAATGAGCTTACAGTGCTGAATACTATGGCGGCCAGTATAATGGATGCAGGACAAACAGAACGGGCCTTGCCTATGCTCAAAGAGGCCGTGCGGCTCAGTGAGCACCTGCAACCCCAAAGCATTTATTTAAACAGCCTTACCAATCTTGCTATTTGTTATAAAAATCTGGATTCCCACCAAAAAGCAGAAGAATTATATTTAAAAGTATTGGCGCTGGAAAAAGGCAAGCCCGCCATGATGTCCCGGGATTTAATGAACCTCGGGATTTTATACCTGAATATGGAAAGATATCAAAAAGCCGGATTTTACCTCGATAGCTCTTTTAGGATATGCCAGCGCCTTGAGCTTGCATATGGTTTCGTTCTATATAATTTATACAAAGGAAATTTGTTTAAGGCGCAAAAAAATTACGATTCCGCAATAGTTTATTTGGACGAGGCGCTGAATCTTGCCAAACCCTACCATTTAATCACCGAGCAATTGGAGATGACGCTCAGCATGTATGAAATGTATGCTGATCTAAAACAGCATGACAGTGCACTGAAATATTATATATCCTACAGCACTCTAAAAGACAGCATCCATAATGAAGATGTGCGCAAGCAACTGGCCGAAATAGAAAATAAATACGAACACGAAAAAGACCTCAAGCAAATTGCCGAACTGAACGAAGAAAACCTGAGGATTAAATCTCATCAAAAAATGCTTGCATTAGCTGGTATTGCTGTAGTTTTCCTTTTAAGCCTGTTTTATGCGTACAAAGTTTTTCGCCATCGTAATAAAATCCTGAAACTAAAGCTCATTGAGGAAGAAAAAGAAAAGTTGAATATTGAAGTTAAAACAAAGGAAAAAGAATTGGCCCTCAATGCAATGCACATGATACGGATGAACGATATCGCCTACAAAGTTTCGTCACGTTTGCAGTTGGTATCCCGTCATGTAAGTGCACAAAACAGGGAATTGCTTGAAGAAACGGTTAAGGAAATGGAAGTTTGTTCACCCGATGAAATATGGAATGAATTTGAAACCCGTTTCAAAAAAGTGCATCAGGGCTTTTATAAAGAGTTGTACAAAAAGCATCCCGACCTAAGCCCCACTGAATATAAAGTTTGCAGTTTTATCAGGTTAAATATGACCTCTAAAGATATTGCAGCTATAACCAACCGGAGCATCCGAACCATTGAAAGCACCCGTAATAGTATCCGAAAAAAGTTTGGCCTTAATCCAGATGAATCCTTGGCCACATATTTGTTAGAGTTTTAAGATCAATAACTTGTAGCCTGATACAGTAGATTTCCCGTAGTACTATTTTTTGCAATCCGTAGTTTTTACGTAGCTGATTTCCTTTACAAAGCCTTCATTTGGCCGTATATTCGACATCTGATTGAAATTCGTTTCAATATGAATAAGAGCCAAAAAAAAGAGAAGCAGAAGGGGGAATCTGCCTTTGACCGTATGATACGGTTGTCCAGGAATCGTAAACAAGCCTTCGAGCGTTTGCTCAAAGTTCTTGAAGATCCTGAGCATATCCCTTCAGCAAAGCATCAATCACCAGAAGAAAGTAAAACCAAGAATATATCAAAATAAAGGCAAAATCTATGAAAAAAATATTTACAACATTTCTTGTTTCAGTCTTTGTTATTTTTATGAACGCACAGGTTCCTCCCAATCCCAATGGAAACGGGGCTGCTCCCGATGGAGGAAATACACCTGTAGGAGGAGGAGCGTATATCGGCGGCGGGGTTGGCATTCTGCTGGTTCTGGGAGCAGGCTACGGACTGAAAAAACTATTAGATAATAAGCTCAGGAGACTAAACGATTAGCCAAATCAAATTTATTGAATATGAAAAGTACAATAAAAAAAATCGTCTTTGCCGGCCTTTGCGTTTCCTGTTCGTTCAGTCCTTTATTTGCAGATGTTCCGCCACAGAGCTGGCAATGGTGCAGCAGCAATATGCATCAAGGTTTGGTTTTCTGGCATCTTGCTGCTGTAATGGGTGTTTTCATGATCGCAATTGCATTGCTTGGAATGTGGCTTTACTGCACAAATAACTATCAATCAAAATTGGAAACCGAATAGTTATGAATACCAAGGGGCAGTATAGCGATTTAAGGTCATTCGATGATCGGGTTAGTGGCCTTAACAAAAGTCTGGAGGAATATATGCTTGAATCAAAGGCATACCTTAATTCAAATCTTAGCCTTAAGCAGCTGGCATCTGATTTAATAACCAACCAGACCTATTTATCATTGCTTCTAAACAAAGTTTATAAAAGCAGTTTTAACGATTATATTAACAAACTCAGGGTTGAAGAAGCATGCCGGCTCCTCAAAAAATCTGATAAAGACAAGCTGGATATGGATCAGGTGTGGCAGGTTTCAGGCTTTAATTCCCGGGCTACTTTTTATAGTTCTTTCCGGAAATTCACAGGCCTGGGGCCGGTAGGATACCAAAAATCATATTTGCGTAAAGTAAGGATTATAAATCAACTAAACAATATGACCTTATGAAAGCAACCCTTGTTTTTAAAATTCCAGACTTTTTGAAAAATTCACTGAAAATGAAATTTATTTCATCATGAAACACAATAAATTCGTATATTTATTCAGAAAGCAGAATCAAGTTTTTGACGTAGACGACAGTGATATTCAATAAAAAATTTTAGCAAAACCTCCGTCGTATTATTCAGATCCTTTGATAATAAATTCAGTACTTAATGTAATAACTAAAACCTATGATTATGAAAAAATTAGTTTTACTCATTTTTGGAATTGTTTTGAGCGTGGCTCTAAGTGCCCAAATACCTCCCAGCCCTAATGGTGACGGATCAGCACCAACCGGCGGCGGGCATACGCCTGTTGGCGGAGGCGCACCCCTTGGAGGTGGTATTGGTATCCTGCTGGCTTTGGGCGTGGGGTATGGTTTAAAAAAGGTTTATTCTGTTGAATCGGAGCAGGATTAATAATAAACTATATTAAAAACAAGAACAATGAAGAAAATAATCATTCTTATTAGTATATTGTTGGGTGTTTCATTTGTTTTTTCACAGACGGTTTATGTGAATAGCTCAACGGGTGATGATACCAATGGTGATGGGTCATCAAGTAATCCATACAAAACTTTCTATAAAGGTTATACACAGACTTCAAGTGGGGGGACACTTAACCTTTCGGGAACATTTACTTGGACAGATGCAGGAGAGACAGGTGATGTTACTAATACAGGTTTTACCATTAACAAAAATATAACAATACAGGGCCAGGATACTGAAACTACCATTATTCAGGCTGCTACCACAGAAAATACGGCAGACCGCAGGGTTTTTACAGTTCGAGATGCTACAATATTCATTAACGATCTAACCATACAGTACGGGCAAGATAATAGCACAAGTGGCGATGTTTTTGCTGGCGGAATAGCAGTTGGCTATGGACACGGAACTTCAACAAAAAACACTACACTAACTATTGATAATTGTATAATTACCCGCAATAATTCGAATGTTGCATCTGGTGGCTATTACAGAGGGGGAGGAATAGGTGCCTGTTCAGCGGATTTAACAGTAACAAATTGCCAAATTTCTCACAATAGCAGCTCCAGTAATGCGTATGGTTCCGGAGGATTATATACTGTAAGGCATTATGGCTTAAATATTCAAAATACATCTATCACAAATAATTCAGGTACCGATACAGACGGCGTGTCTACCAGTTATTCAACCTATTCTGGTGGAATTACTGAGTATAGCAGGATGTCTGGAAATACAGGGCAATTAACAAACGTAACTATTGCTAATAATTCCTCGAACAGTTCTGGTGGTGGAATGATTCTTGCACCAGGTAGTGGACAAACAACTTATTTGACTAACATAACCTGTGCAAATAATAGTTCTTCTGGAAATGACTATGCTGGTCTTTATATACCTTCCAGCAGGGGGACAGCCGAAATTAAGAATTGTATTTTTGTGAACAATTCAGGCACGGGAACTGGTTATGATATTAATGGCTCTACTACGAATAACGGCTATAACGTTTTAGAAAATTATAGTGGGTTCACTACAACTACAGGTGATATAACTGATTTGTCTAACTTGAATTTAAGTGCATCCCCAGAATTAAATAGTAGTCTAAACCCTTCGCTAACACTCAGTATTGCGTCAAACTCCTCGGCTAAAAATTCCGGGAGTTCTGTTGCAAATGGTTCTGTTAGCATACCAACAAACGACCAGAGGAATTATCCACGTATAGATGGGACTGATATTGGTGCCTTTGAGTATGTTATCATATCAACACCAACTACGCAGGCAACTTCGGTTTTATTTCCAGGCACAGCGGGTGATGAGGCAGAAGTGAGTTGGACAAACGGGGATGGCCAATCCAGAATTGTTTTTGCAAAGCAAGGAACCAGTGGAACGACAGCCCCTGTTGACGAAACAACCTACACTGCCAGTGCAACTTTTGGATCAGGAGACCAAATTGGCAGTACAGGCTGGTATTGCGTTTATAAAGGCTCCTCAAACAGTTTTACGATGTTGGGTCTCAGCACAAATACGGATTATAGGCTACAGGTATTTGAGTTTAATGGTTCTGGAGGGATGGAAAAATATCTAACAACAACAGCCAGCGGGAATCCGGCTAATGTCAACTCTGGAGCTCTTTCATCTCCAACGGTGCAGACAAATACAATTGCTGCAGTTCCTGGTCAAACGACTGTTTCATTGGAGTGGTCTAATGGTAACGGAAAGAAAAGAGCTGTTTTTATGAAGCATTCACCCTGTGGAGAGGCTTATGTTACTGACCTGAATACTTATACTGCAAGTACTACATTTGGTAATGGAACCCAGTTGGGTACAACAGGTTGGTATTGTGTCTATAATGGCACTGGATATTCAGTAAGTATAACAGGTTTAACCTCTGGTGAACCCTATCGTGTCCAGTCTTTTGAATACAATGGTGCTGCCGGGGAGGAACTTTATCTTAAAACAACGGCATCCAATAATCCAACGACTTTTAAAACCACCTCATTAATTCTTGATGATGGGTTTGAAACAGGAGATTTTAGCGCAAATGCCTGGAATTATACATCAGGTAATGCGGATTTTCAAGTCACGGATGCGGAAGCATATTCTGGAGACTATTCAGCGGAGTCTGGCAATATTGTTGATGGCCAATATTCAACACTTCAGATTACAAAAACCCTTAGTGGAACTGCAACAGTTTCCTTTTTCAAAAAAGTTTCTTCTGAAGCCAGCTTTGATAAATTATATTTTTATATAGATGATGTTGAAAAAGATAATTGGTCGGGTAATGTTGATTGGTCGTATGAAGAATATAGTGTAACCGCAGGAGAACATACTTTCAAATGGAAATATGCAAAAGATGGTAGTGTGAGCTCTGGAAGTGACGCTGCCTGGGTTGATGAAGTCAAGATAACCCCTGGAGGGGGAGCCAGCAACGGTAATCAGCACAATTTCTATGTGGATGCAGAAAATGGTTCTGATAGTGACTATGGTTACTATTGTAGCCCATTAAAAACATTCCATGCAGCTTACGAGAATACAGGTACAGGAGATACAATTACCATTATTGGCACTGTGGATTGGTCTTCTGTTGATGAAACAGGGGATGCCGAAAATACTGGTTATACACTTAGTAAAAACATAATAATAAGAGGAGAGGAAGCTGATCAGTCGAAAATTCAAGCATATAGTAGTGCCCCTCCAAATAGTCAAGACCGAAGAGTATTTACTGTCTCTTCAGGAACTACTGTAACCATTGAGGAACTGACTCTAAGGTATGGTAGTTTTCAATATGATCAAGGTTATTCGGGTTCATGTGTAAGTAATGAGGGCACCTTGTATTTGAATTATTGCAATGTTTCTTATAATTCCAATTATAAATCATCAGCTGGAGGACTGTATAATGCCAGTGGCGCAACAATGGAAATTTATGGATGTACTATTGATCATAATATGACTTATTATTTCGGAGGAGGAATATATAATGCCGGAACCCTCAAAGTAACAAACTCAACTATTTTTGCAAATAATTGCCCTTCATCTGTTGATGGAAGAGGTGGTGGTATATACCATAATAACGGAACAGCCACAATAACGAACACTACTATCTCTGAAAATTATGTCGCTATGAATTCATCGAATTATGGAGGAGGTATTCAAGCACATGCTGATATTTATATTAAAAATTGTATTTTGGCAAATAATTATGCTAATACAAATACAATTAACAGTGATTATTATGCCAGTGGATATTATGATGAAACTTATAATAGTATAATCGAACAGCCTCAGGGCTACGACAATGATATGACGAATGGGACAAATGGCAATTTGGTAGGAACAGGTTTAGCTTTAAATATAAGTTCAAGCCTTGCAGAAAACAATACTTCCAATGGAACCTTCACATTAGCTCTGAGTTCTGGAAGTGTAGCGATTAATGCCGGTTCAGAAACTGCAAATAATGGAGTGTCTATTCCTTCTTCAGATCAAAGAGGATTTAGCAGAAGTGGATCAACTGATATTGGCGCATATGAATACGACGGAAGCAACCCTGATATGATTTCATGGGGCGGTTCAACTAGCAATGATTGGAACACAGAATCTAATTGGAGCGGCGGCACAGAGCCTACATCATCTTCCATAGTTACGATTCCTTCAGGCACTACTTTTTCACCAGTAATTAGCTCTGGAGATAATGCAGAGTGCTCAGATCTTACTGTATCCAATGGAGCAACCCTATGCATACTCAGCGGAGGGTCTTTGATTACTTCAGGTTCTATAACAAATAATGGAAGCATTGAAGTTGAACAAAGCATCAGTGATGGAAGATGGCATCTGATTTCTAGTCCAGTAACATCACATACAGCATCGATTTTTACAGGAGATTATTTGCAATACTGGTCTGAAGATGGACAAACATGGACTGATATCGAAGCTGCCTCTTTCTCGTTGATTCCAGTTAGGGGATATGCTTTATGGGGTACAGCAAAAGGAGCTTATACTTTTACTGGCACCCCAAATAGCGGCGAGAAAAATATTACACTTTCTTACCATAACTCTGGAGAAAATGCTAAAGGGATGAACCTTGTTGGAAACCCCTACCCTTCATCTATTGATTGGGCAACACTGCATGGCTCTTATGGAGCGGCTTATGTATGGAATGCGACATCCTCAACTTATATTACGAATACTGATGCTAATATAGCTCCAATGCAAGGATTTTTCATCTATACATCGAATAACGAAAGCACTTTTACTCTTCAAAATTCAAACAGATCTCATGGTGGCTCATTCCTTAAGGAAGGATTGGCTTCAAAAGGATTAAAACTAAAAGCTCCTTACATGGAGTTTGCGGATGAGCTTATATTATTGTTCGACGAAAGTGCTGAAGAAGGATTTAACCTTTTTAACGATGCATGGAAGCTTATCTCCGGTAGCCAAGGCGTTTCGCAAATTTGGTCTTACAATTCTGACGGAATGTTATCTATTGACAAACGTCCCGAAACCTCAAGCATCCAACTCGGTTTCGCCAACAACCAAAGCGGCGCCTACAGCATCCAAGCCAGTGAAATCAACGGCCTCGACAAGGTGGTTTTGGTTGATACAAAACTTGATGTGCTGCATGATCTCAGCGATGGCCCCTATACTTTTGATTGGGAAGCCGGCGAAGATGAGAAACGTTTTAAGCTGAGCCTGAACACTACAGCGGTTGAAAATTTAGACATCCCGGAAGTACAGATATATGCACAGGGAGATCGCATAATTATAAAAACTGAATGCAGTCTTGACAACAATCAGATCACCATTTATGATTTGGCAGGTAGAAAGACCGCTTCATACGAAGCACAGGAATCAGTTCCGGCACCAAAAGTTTCAGGCATTTACCTGATCCAAATCCAGGGGGCAGAACAAAATATTACACGCAAGTTAATAATAAAATAGCTTGAATGCATCGGCAATATATGCTGCTACATACCCATAAAATCAGCATCCCGTTGCTGGGATGCTGATTTTACAAATAAAAACTGAAGCAATTAAGCTCTTTGAACAACAATAGATAGGAACCGGATCATTCCGTGTTATTGATTGAAGGAATTATAACCGCATAAACCGTTCACTTGATTTCTTTCATGAAATCGTTCTCACCCAATATCCGGTGCACTAATAGCAATATCGTTTTAGCGATATATTTTTCACAAGTATATATATACCAAAGACTTTGAATGTCTATTGGATGAAATCTATTATTCATTTGATTCAGGAGGGAATCAAAAAAGATGATAAAAAGCAAAATCAATGATACAACAAAAAAAGTATGATGAAAACTTTTAAACTTCTACCTCTTATGCTAATCCCGGCAGTTTTAATGAGCACAAGTATAAATCTTCTTGCCTCCGACCCACCACCCGGACATGGTGAAACAGGCAATGTGCCCGGCGGCGGAGCACCTTTGGGGAGTTGATTGGGGCTAATGCTGTGACTCGGACTCGGATATTGTGTGATTAATAAAAGGAGTAAAAATAAAATTGATCAATTATGAAAAATGTAGTTCTTACGGTTCTGTTTGCCCTTTCTTTTGTTTGCTTAAACGCAGGCACTTATTCAGGAGGAAACGGTAATGTTGATAATCCTTATCAAATAAATACAACTGATGACTTAATTGAGTTATCCAATACCTCTGCCGATTGGAGTAAATATTTTGTTCAGACGGCCAATATCGGGTTTAATTCTAACGAGCAACTGGTTGACTGGGATGGAGACGGCACAGCTTCCTGGGATGCAGGCGACCAATCAGGTTTTTCACCAATAGGGAATAATTCCACAAGATTTAGTGGCGAATATGATGGTGATAATTATTCGGTCAACAACTTATACATTAATCGTTCTTCTTATGATTATATAGGATTTTTTGGATATGCAAATAATGCATCAATTTCAGGTGTCGCACTGTTAGGTGTTGATATAGATGGTGACGAGTATGTTGGCGGCCTTGTAGGTTATTTATATGGAACTACCAATCTGAGTAATTGTAATATTAATGGGAATGTAAGCGGCACTTATAGAGTTGGAGGAGTAATTGGATATGATAATATGTCAGGTATCGGTAGTATTGAATCAATATTTTTTAATGGGAATGTTGATTCCGATGGTGATAATAGTGGAGTAGGAGGATTTATTGGAGAAAAGTCGGGCAATAGTGTTATTGAACGATGTGGGGCCTTAGGAACAGTAACGGCAACAGGGAGGAATTGTGGTGGTTTTGTTGGGTGGACTGATGATGGAGAGATTAATCAATGCTATTCACATTCGGATATAACGAATAGCACAACAACTCAGGGAAGAATTGGAGGGTTTGCTGGTGCGGTTGCCTATTTTAATTATAGTTATGGTGTTATAAATAATTGTTATGCCATTGGAGATGTTTCTGTACCAAACTTAACTTCATCATATGATAACTACGGAATTGGAGGATTTGTCGGTAGTTATTATGACAATAGCGGAAATAAAGTTAATAATTCCTATGCAGCTGGCCTAATTTCAGTGGGGTATACAAATTCTTATATAGGAGGTTTTAGTGGTGAACCACATAGTTCTGGTAGCGGAGGGACCGGTAACTTCTGGAACACTCAAACGTCTGGCTATTCAAGCAGCCAACATTCCGGTTCAGGCGAAACAGGGATCAATACCAGTCAAATGCAAACACAAAGTACATTCACCAATGCGGGCTGGAATTTTACCACTATATGGGCGATGACATCAATATATAATGATGGTTTCCCATATGTAAGGGAATTGTTCTCAGGAGGTAGTGGCTCAGAATCAGATCCATATCATATTTCCTGCCTTGATGATCTTTCATTTTTGACTCAAAATAATGAGTTTTGGTCAAGCTACTTTATTCAAACTGTTAATATTGATGCCGCGCGTACTCAATATTGGGATGATACTGACGATAATGCTGACGCTGATAAATTTAATGACCCCAATGACGGTAACTCAAATGGAGATAATGATGGCTTTTTGCCTATTTGTGCTAATAATGCCAGCCCTTATTTTTATGGAGGCTTTGATGGTGATGGCCATACAATCAGCAACCTCTACATAAACCGACCTACAGAATGGTATAATGGGCTTTTCGGACTATTGTTCAGTTCTGCCGGTAAAATAAAAAATATTGGATTGGTCAATGTTGATATTACAGGAATAAGCGAAACCGGAGGATTGGCAGGAAGGCTTCGATATGCAAAAGATTGCTATACAACAGGAAGTGTTACAGCGGGATCCGGGGCTTCAGAGGTTGGTGGTTTTGCTGGTAATATTGAAGGTACTGTGGAAAACTGCTATAGTCTGGCCAACGTCTCTGCTCCTTCAGGAGGAAACAAGCTGGGAGGATTTATTGGAGAAGCAAATGGTTATTATTATGGGAATAACGTTGTTATTGAAAACTGTTTTGCAAAAGGGAATGTGTCCGGTACCGCCTCAAATGTAGGAGGTTTTTCGGGCTATAATAATGCATATGAAGGTACAGTAAGTATTAGTAATTGCTATTCAACGGGTTCTGTGGACGGTTCATCAGGTAAAGGAGGCTTTACCGGAGGAAATACTGCATTCAACCTAACTGTTTCTAACTGCTTTTACGATAGCGAGTCTTCAGGTATGGGTGCAACATCAGCTTCCGGGACAGGAAAAACTTCTACGGAAATGAAAAGCTTTATTACCTATACTGATCAAACCACCCTTGGTTTGACAACTGCCTGGGATTTTATTGATAACCCTTACGATGATGTGGCCAATGATAACTATTGGGGATTGAACCCGGAAGAGAACAATGGCTATCCTTTCCTGGCATGGCAGGGATATAGCCAGCAATCTGCACCGCTGGCAAGCACCCAGGCCACAACAGACATTGCTCAAAATACGGCTACCGGAAACGGGAATATCACATTTTTGGGAATTGCAAACCCCACACAACACGGAGTTTGTTGGAGAACCAGCGAAAACCCAACTACATCCGACAGCAAAACAGAAGAAGGGGGAGCCAGCGCAACCGGAGCCTTTACATCACCAATTACAGGGCTAGCTTCGGGTACAACATATTACGTCAGGGCTTATGCTACAAATAATGAAGGCACAGGCTATGGCGAGCAAGTGAGCTTTACAACGGACGATGACCCTGATCTGCAATTGACCGCATCCGCCGGAACTGCCTCAGGTGCATACTCAACTTTAAAAGAAGCTTTTGATGCTATTAATGATGGCACGCATCAGGGGGTGATTACTATTGATGTATTGGGTGATGTAACAGAGTCCACAACGGCCCAGCTCAACAATAACGTAAACCTTACTTCCTTAACGATCATCCCTTCAGGTGGCGCTGCAAGAACAATCTCAGGAGATTTCGACGGTAACCTGATTTATCTCTCTGGGGCGGACAATGTAACATTTGACGGACTGAACACAGGAGGAAATTCCCTTACACTCCAAAATTCCAATACAGGCACATCGGCCACGGTTTTCAATATGTATTCTACGGCTCAAAACAATACCATTACCAACTGTAGCCTAAAAGGTTCCGGCCGTCATCCTGATAAAGGAATGGTGCATTTTAGTAACGGGCCTTCCTCTTTCGAAATATCAAACTGTACTTTGGGGCCATCGGGGAGCAACAAGCCCTATAACCTCATTTATGGTTATGGATATTCCAGCACGAATCCATCTGGCATAACGATTGATAATAATGAGTTATATGATCATTTTGCCTCCACATATGGTACTCATGCTGTATATCTGAGAGAAGTGGATAATGTAAGCATTACTGGCAATCATTTTTATCAAACTGAAGCAGTATCTTTCTCGTCCGCCAGCGCATATCGCGAGGTATATATTTGGGATGGGAGCGATTTTACCATAACCGGAAACTATTTTGGAGGTAATACCACTAGTTGCGGGGGAAATGCCATGAATATTTCCGGTGCATCCAGCATCAGGATGTTGTATTGCCATGCCGGGGGTTCGCCTAATACCATATCAAACAACACTATAGCCAATATTACTTCAAACACTACTGCAGACTGTGATTTCTGGGGCATTGATTATTCGGGAGCAACTTTTATTATGGAAAATAACCTTATTGGAAATATGAGTTCGCCCAGCATAAGTCATACAACAACAAATGTTTCTACAAACCAAACTTTTATGGCGATTGGGGGTGCTTATACAGGCGCTATTACCATAAGTTCGCTTAGCAATAATAATATTGGAGGGATCAGCTTTACAGCCAATGATCCTTCTTTCTATGGTATTTACTTTCCGACAAGTACCGGGTCTTCTGCCAATATAACCAACCTGCAATACAATACGATTGGAGGAACAAATGATAACTCCATCACCATCACGGACAATAATAATTCAGATGGCAGTGTATCCTTTGGGATACAGGTTTATCCTATTTCCATTTCGGGGGATTGTAATATCCAACACAATACTGTGCAAAACATTAGCCTGAGCGGTGATGATGAGGTGGGTTTTACAGGAATTTACACGAAATGCAATGTGGATCAAAACTCAATTCATGATATTTCTTCATCAGCATATGGGGATCTTACTGGAATTGAAACCTTTTACGACATCACATCAAATACAATTTACGATCTTCATAGTACCAATTCAGGCTATTCTGGCAGTTATTTTATTAAAGGTGTGACCAATAAAAACGGGGAACAAGACATCAGTTATAACAAAATTTACAGCCTTGATTCCGAGAATGACGATTGCATTGTCAGAGGTATAAACCTGGAGCAGGCTCTTTCTTACAAATCAAGCGTATTCAATAATGAGATTATTTTAGGTTTAAAATCTGATGGGACAAATTTTGGTGTAGATCCTGATTTTACAGGCATTTATATTGATAACGGGGGCGAGGTTTATTTTAACACAATATTTATTGCAGGCTCAAAGGAAAGCGGTTTCGGCAGGTCTGCTTGCATTTACAGGCGCTCCTCCAGTTCAAGCCAGCCTCTGACATTGAAGAACAATGTCCTTGCGAATGAGCGAACCAGTTCAAATTATACTTTCCGGAACTGTGTGTTTTTGGAGAATGGCACCAGCTATCTGGCAATGGATAATAATAATTATTATACCCTTTCGGGCTATATTGGATATGACGGGAGCCAATACAGGCAAACGCTAGGCCAATGGCAAACTGCTACTTCACAAGATGCCAACAGTATCAGTTCTGATCCGTCTTTTACCGATGAAAGCAATTTGGATTTTAGCCTGACAGCAAATAGCCCTGCTGTGGGTGTTGGCGTAAATATTGACGGCATAACCGACGACATCAACGGCGACACGCGGCCAATGCCGGAGGGAACCAATCCTGATATGGGCGCATACGAAAGCGATTATGGTATTGTTGGCTGGACAGGCGCAAGCAGTTCTTCCTGGACGGACCCTGCAAACTGGTCTCCGGCAGCAGCTCCCAATTCAGCCTATTTCCACGCCTATGTCCACAATAATGGAAATGCCCCTGTGATCAGCTCCGGTGTGGAATCTCCGGCAGAATGCTATAATATGGATATTGATGCCGATGCCTGCTTAACCATTAATCCGGGCAAAGCACTCACAGTGCATGGCGCCCTTAGCCTGGCTGAAGGAAAAGCCAATGGCAGACTCAACATTCTGAGTGATGCCACAGGAACCGGCTCCCTCATTGTGGAAGGTACATCTTCGGGCTCGGTCGATGGCCAGTATTATGTGGATACCTATGCAAGCGATAAATGGCATTATGTTGCTTCACCTGTTTCAGGACAATTACTTAACGAAAGCTGGATAACAGCCAACAGCCTCGACAATACCAATGGGGCATACCAATTATTCCGTTTTGATGAAGACAACAATTATTGGATTATCTGGGCCTCCGATGGCAATCCTGAAGCTTTTACGGATGCCACATTTGTTGATGCCCGGGGATATTGCCTCTCACGCAGCGAAGCAGGTGCCCTGAATATGAGCGGCTCACTCAGGACTTCCAATGTAAATTATCCTGCCACCCATACCGAAGGAAAAGGAAATGGCTGGAACATGGTAGGAAACCCCTTTAGCTCTGCAATGGGCGTTACTGCCACAGCCTCCTCTGCGGAAGACTTCCTGGCTGTTAATGCTGCTTTATTAGATGATAATTATGAAGCACTTTATGTGTGGGACGAACAAAGCAATTATGCTAATTACCGCAATGATTATAAAGTAATTTCCAATGCTGAAATAGGGGGCTTAACAAGGATTTCGCAAAATTATATCATGCCCGGGCAGGCATTTATGGCCAAAGTAAACACAAGCGGCAATTTACAGTTCAACACGGCGATGCAGGCTCATGCTGCTGTTGGGTCTTTTAAAAGCAAAGAAAACTGGCCTTATTTTGAGCTGATTGCAGAAAATGACACACGGATGAATGCAACGGCAGTTGGCTTCCACTACAACATGACCTCCGGCCTCGACCCTTCTTACGATGCTGCCAAGTTAAAAGGCAATACGGAAATCGCTCTTTACACTAGACTTGTTGAAGACAATGGCCATGATTTTGCAATTCAGGCATTACCTTATAGTCGAAGTTACGGGTTCGAAATCCCTGTAGGGCTTGACTTAGCTGAAGAACAGGAAATTACCTTTAGCATCAATCAGGAAGGCATGGATGATTCCAAAATTATTTTGGAAGACCGTAAAGCCGGTATCTTTACTAACCTTTTGGAGAAAAACTTTACCGTTTTGGCTGCGGGAGATGGTACAGGCCGCTTCTTCCTGCATGTGGGCAATATTACCGGTGTGGATGTATTAAAACGGGAAACACTGCACATCTTTGCTTATGTATCTGGAAACCTGATCCATATCAATAGCAATGAAAAGCTGGCAGAGCCGAAAATACTCCTGATGGATGTTACGGGAAGGTTGCTGGGCAGCTATGAAAACACGCAAAGCATCCCCGCCCCAAAAACCGCAGGAGTATATCTGGTAACCATAGAAACTGACAATGAGCGTATAACGGAAAAAATCACAATACAGTAGAGACGTACGGAGGTGCGCCCCTACTGAGATCGCCGTACAATTCATCGGATGACTTTGGGTCGTCCGATGAATGAGTAGCGGAAAAATAAAAAACACAAATGAAACGAAAAGCGATATTAAGCAGAACTGTTTTTCTTATTCTTTTCTTATTTGCCATTCAGTTTGTTATGGCTTCCGATCCACCCCCACCACCACCCGGACATGGGGAAACAGGCAATGTACCTGGTGGAGGCGCGCCGTTGGGGAGTGGGCTTGCCATTTTGTTGGCAATGGGAGCCGCATATGGCTCTATGGAAGTGTTCAATTTAGCGCAAAAAACAAAAACCAATAATCATGAATAAATTAGAACATATATTACTCCTGCTTTTTACGATGGCCCTCACGAGCACTACTTATGCTACAGATTATGAAGTAAGTGGTGCTGGCACTATTGACGCAAATGGGACTTACGTTGAAAATGGCACACATGATGGAAAGCCAAATATGAAAAAGATGGGTGGGTTTTATATTATCACAGCATGTGTAGTTATTGGAAAATAGGGACTTTAACTGATGATTGCCCAAAATACAAAAACTCATCCAACAGTGATACTCCTCCATCAACGGGATGGGAAATTATATATGGCTCATCACCGGCACCAACTGTATCAGAAGCAAGTGGCTTAATTTATTCAACAGATACATTTATTGAATCATCAGATAATGACGGAACGATTGGGAATACGATCACTATTGATTATGCTTCTCCAGATGCGGATTATTTTACCGGGAGCAATGGTTTTTTTCCACTAGTAAGTACACGACTGCCAATGTACCTGATGGCTTAACAATGGTAATAACAAAAGTAAGCAATACACTGCTGAACGTTCGCCTTACAGGTACAGCAACAAGCAGCCAGGGTTCAAGTGACGTTTCAAATCTTGGTATAAGTTTTAATGATGGCGCTTTTAATGATGGAGATGCTTCAGCAGTAAATAACTCAACAAAAAGTGACTTGCAAGTTAATTTTCGTGACCAATTAAATATTGCTTCAAGTGGAGGGGATTATACAACAATAGCAGAAGCTATATCGAATGCCAGCACTGGAGATATTCTTAATATTTCATCAGAAACATATACCGAAGCAGGTTTAACGATAAACAAAGACCTTATAATTCAAGGCCAGGGAGCCTCATCAACTATTGTACAGGCTCATGCAACCCAAGGCTCGGCAACAGACCGGGTTATGGCAGTGAACAGCGGCCTGCGTGTCACAATTCAAAACTTAACAATTAGAAATGGGAAAATATCATCTTCAATGGTTCATGGTGCAGGAATCTATTCACAAGCAGATGAACTTACTATTGTAAATTCTGTAATATGTAATAATACCATAAATGCATCCTATTCCAAAGGGGGTGGAATATCCACCGCTTTCATGATCTCTGTTTTTTGTTTTTATAGGTTTTAAGACCCGGCCTTTTGTGCCGGGTTTTTTATTTAACCACAGAATATCAACACATTATAAAACAACAAAAAGGATGGTATATAAAAATGGTTTTGAGATCAATATGACCGGAATATGCACTCTAATTGCACCTATTTCTATAAAATTATTGTAACATCCAAAAACAAAAAATCCCAACCAATTGAAAATCAACTGATCGGGATAAAATTCACGTACCCGGAGCCGGGATCGAACCGGCACGAGTGTTACCTCATTGGTTTTTGAGACCAACGCGTCTACCAATTCCGCCATCCGGGCAATAACATTAAGTGCGTTTTTTGAGGTGTGCAAAGATAAGAATTTATTTGAATTAACAAATAAGCCGACGAATAATTTGAATGAAATAAAATTAAGTGTAATTTTGCAGCCCTGAAAACGATCCAAACTATCTAAGTATCATGGCGAAACCTAAAGTACAGATATTCTCGGGAAGGGCAACCCGCTATCTGGCAGAAAAAATTGCCGCCTCATACGGCCAGGAGCTGGGCGAAGTGAATACAACAACTTTCAGCGACGGCGAATTTCAACCTTCTTTTGAGCAGACACTGCGCGGTAATGACGTCTTCATTATCCAGTCCACTTTTGCTCCAGCAGATAACCTCATGGAGCTTTTGCTTATGATTGATGCGGCAAAAAGAGCTTCTGCCAAACGCATTGTTGCAATTATTCCATATTTTGGATTTGCTCGTCAGGACCGAAAAGACAAACCACGCGTATCCATCGGTTCAAAACTGGTTGCAGATCTGTTAACTGCCGCAGGTGTTTCGAGGGTTATTACAATGGATCTCCATTCTGATCAGATTCAGGGCTTTTTTAATGTGCCCGTTGACCATCTTTATGCCAGTTCTATTTTTATCCCATACCTGAAACAGCTCAATTTACCCAACTTAGTCATTGCTTCTCCGGATACCGGCGGAACCAAAAGGGCTGCTGCCTATGCAAAATTCCTCAATTCGGAACTTGTGCTTTGCTACAAACAGCGCAGTAAAGCCAATCAGGTGGACACCATGACCATTATCGGCGATGTTACCGGAAAAAATGTTGTTCTGATTGACGATATCATCGATACTGCCGGCACAATTACAAAGGCTGCCGATATCATGAAAGAAAACGGTGCCAATTCGGTACGCTGCATCTGCACGCACCCGGTATTTTCAGGCAAGGCATACGAACGCATCGAAAATTCTGCACTCCTAGAAGCACTTGTAGCTGATACGATGCCATTGAACGAAGAAATGAAAACGGATAAAATTCATGTGCTATCCACATGCGACATCTTTAGCGATGTGATTAGCCGTGTACACAAATACAAATCGATAAGCTCTCATTTTGAGTTTAATACACAAGTTTAATTTTAAAATTATTTAATTATGAAAGTTTTTTCTATGAGCGGTTCTCCTCGCGAGAACGTAGGGAAGAAAGAAGCCAAAAAAAACCGCCGCGAAGGTTTAGTGCCTTGCGTGCTTTATGGAGGTGAAAAACAAGTACACTTTACTGTTTCTGCAAAGGAACTGGATAAAGTATTGTTTACTCCTGAAGTGCATTTGTTCGAAATCACTATCGACGGAACGATGCACAAAGCTATTTTGAGCGACATCCAGTATCACCCAATTACTGACAATGCACTGCATGTTGATTTCATCGAATGTTTTGACGACAAAAAAGTTAAAATCGCACTCCCTGTAAAATATAGCGGAACGTCAAAAGGTGTTGTTAAAGGTGGTAAACTCCGCCAAAGGATGCGTAAAATTACCGTTCAGGGCCTTATGCAGGACCTTCCTGAATACATTACCCTCGACATCACTGAGCTTGAAATCGGTCAGGCAATCCGTGTTCGTGATATCCAAATCGACAAATTGAGCATTCTGGACCCTGCAAGTTCTCTTGTTCTTGGAGTTAAATCTGCCCGTGGTGTCGCCGCCGGAGAAGAAGAAGGAGAAGGAGAAGAAGAAGAATCTTCAGAAGAATAGTCTTCAAGCCTATAATATCAGCTGCTTTGCATCTCCTGAACAGGACTGCAAAGCAGCTTTTTCTTTGTTAAAACATTTTTTAAACTGATTGGCTTTTGAGATGAAATACCTGATTGTCGGACTGGGAAATATCGGATACGAGTATAAAAATACGCGCCATAATATTGGCTTCAAAGTAGCTGATGCTCTGGCTGAGGAAATCAAAGCAGAGTTTTCAACGGATCGTCTGGCCAGCGTGGCCAAAGGAAAACTTAAAGGGAGGCAGATCGTCATCATCAAGCCATCAACTTATATGAACCTCAGCGGAAAGGCTTACCGCTACTGGCTCGATAAAGAAAATATCCCCATTGAAAACTCACTTGTTATTGTTGATGAACTTGACCTCGAACCGGGGGTATTACGCCTTAGGGCAAAAGGCAGCGGAGGCTCGCACAACGGCATGAACCACATTATCGAAATCCTGGGACATAAAAACTTTCCCCGACTGCGCTTTGGAATCGGCGATGATTTTTCCAAAGGACGACAGGTCGATTATGTTTTGGGCGAATGGACTACCGAAGAAAAAGAATTGCTCACAAAAAGAATACCCGTAGCCCTCGATATTATCAAAAGTTTTGTGATGGCCGGGATCAGCCGCACCATGAACTCATATAACAACAAATAGTTTCTGACTTCTATAAAAGGGGACTTCGCCCTTCCTCATAAAATCCCTTCTCAATGTGAGGTTAAATACTGTATTTTTGCGCTTTAAAGCAAGATTATGGTTTCTGTTCAAAATATATCAATACACTTCTCCGGAACTTACATTTTTAAAAATGTTTCCTTCCTGATCAACGATAAAGACCGCATTGGCCTGGTAGGCAAAAACGGTGCAGGAAAATCAACGCTCCTGAAAATTATCTGCGGCCTGATGGAAGCAGAAAAAGGGGAAATTGCCAGTCCAAATGGCAGCACTTTCGGATACCTTCCCCAAGACAAAATCAGCAACAGCAACCTCAGTGTTATTGATGAAGCACGCCAGGCGTTTGCCGAAATAAACCGTTTGGCCGAAATCCGCGATAAAATCGGCACCCAACTTGCCGAACGAACGGATTATGAATCAGAGGAATATCTTGGTCTGATACAAAAACTCAACGAAACAGAAGAAAAATTCAATCTCCTCGGAGGAAATTCTGCCGAAGGCGATTTGGAAAAAATCCTGATGGGGCTGGGTTTTGAGCGCAAGGACTTCCTGCAGCCGGTACGCACATTCAGCGGGGGCTGGCAAATGCGCGTGGAACTGGCAAAACTCCTCCTGCAGCGTCCCAACGTATTGCTGCTTGATGAGCCAACGAACCATCTCGATATTGAATCCATCCAATGGTTAGAAGATTTTCTGGTCAATTATTTTGGTGCCGTGGTGCTCGTTTCGCACGACCGCGCTTTTTTGGATGCGGTAACAAACCGTACTCTGGACATCAGCCTGGGGCAAATCCACGATTATAAAGCAAGCTATTCAGACTATGTTCAAATGCGTGAAGAACGGCGCGAATCACAAATGAACACATATAACAACCAGCAGAGACAAATTGCTGATATTGAAAGGTTCATAGAGCGATTCCGATATAAAAACACCAAAGCCAAACAGGTCCAGTCGCGGGTGAAGATGCTCGAGAAAATGGATAAAGTGGAGATTGACCAGTTCGACAACGCCCACATCAGTTTCCGCTTCCCTCCTGCCCCGCACAGCGGAAATATCGTGCTGGAAGCCGAAGGATTATCCAAAAGCTATGGCGACAAGGAAGTACTGCGCGATGTGGAATTCATTATGACCCGTGGCGAAAAAATAGCTTTTGTGGGCAGGAATGGTGAAGGAAAAACAACACTGTCGCGCATGGTTTTGGGCGAGCTGGATTATTCCGGAATGCTGAAAACCGGCCATCATGTGAAGATTGGTTATTACGCACAGAATCAGGAAAATATGCTGGATATGGAAAAAACCGTTTTCCAGACTATTGATGATGAAGCGGTGGGCGATATGCGCGCACGGGTCAAAGGTTTGCTCGGTTCTTTCCTTTTCTCAGGCGATGATCTCGACAAAAAAGTAAAAGTACTGTCTGGCGGAGAAAAAGCACGACTGGCCTTAGCACGTTTATTGCTTGTTCCTGTTAATCTCTTGGTTCTTGATGAGCCTACAAACCACCTCGATATGCGCTCAAAAGATATCCTGAAATCGGCTTTGCTCCAATACGATGGAAGCCTGATTTTGGTTTCCCACGACCGCGATTTCCTGCAAGGACTGAGCGACCGCGTATTTGAATTTCGCAATAAAAAAATAAAGGAATATAAAGGCGATATCGCTTATTTCCTGGAAAGCAGGCGTTTGCAACATCTTAAAGACTTAGAAGAAAGAAAGAAAAAAGCAGAAAGCCAGCAAAAAGGAAGTTCAGAAAACAAGCTCAATTACGAAAAACGCAAACAGCTGGATCGCGATAAACGGAAAATCCAATCGCGCATCGGGAAATGCGAAGAAGAAATAATGGCGCTTGAAGAACAAATTGCGGAATACGATCAAATGATGGCCGAACCGGAAAAACATCAAGCCAGAATAAACGACGGAAGCCTCTACAAAGAATATGATGCCCTGAAAAAAAAGCTGGAGGAAATCACCGAAAACTGGGAGGAATGGCACGAAAAGCTGGAGGAAATTGAGGAGATGATGTAACAAATAAAAAACACCTGACAGATGCTTTAAACTGTCAGGTGTTTTTTTTATAAATCGATAAACCCCAATCTATCCCTGCTTATCCAGCATCGGATTCTTCTTCGAGTTTTCCGTACTTTCCGGTAGCAGAATCAGCTCGATATGGTCTTTACCAAAGAATCGCTTAGCAGCCTTTTTGATATCCTTGGCATTCAGTTTTTCCACCATCTGCTCATAATTTTTATACTCCTCTGCCGGTGTTCCGTATTTGTCCATTTTCTCGAGTTTCTTCAACCAGCTGCGGTTTTCTTTCAGTGACTCGCGATAGGTTTTCAGAAGGTTCTCCTTCACCCCTTTCAGGTCTTTAGCTGCAGGGCCTTCCTTTTTGAGTTTTTCAATTTCGCGATATACAATATCCTTCAGATTATCGGCATTCTCCGGATCGCAATCAAAATAAATGGTCACGGTATAATGCTCATAAGGGAATTTGCTCTGACGGACGCTGCAACGCACGCCATAAGTACCGCCTTCTTCTTCACGGATTGTTTCTGTATAACGGATATCCAATACATCAATCACAGATGAAAGCAGCATACGGTCATAGGCATTGTCATAATCAAATTCATCATTAAACTCGATATAAACCGTTGCTTTAGGCGTTTCCATTGGACGCTTGAAGGTTTTCTCGACAACTCCTTCCGGTGGACGGATGCCGTGGTCTTTGTACGATTCATTCCGTTTTACTTTCGGCAAACCGCCAATATAAGTTGAGATCAAAGGTTTGGCTTCTTCAGGATTGATATTTCCTACGAAATAAAAAGTAAATCCGGAAGGATCGCCAAAGCGTTCTTCAAAGATATAGCGCATATCATCGGCATTGGCTTCTTCGAGACGTTCTGCGGTAAGCGGCTTCACACGTGGATGATAATTTGCCCCAATGACCTGTGCACTGTCCATTAAAGTAGTCATTGGATTGGAAGAACGGTTTTGCAGGGACGCCTTGATACGCGACATAAAAGCTTTAAATGCCTGATCATCAATACGTGGGTCCGTGAAATTCAGGTAAACCAACTGCAATAATGCTTCCAGATCTTTTGGCGTGGTACTTCCGCTCATTCCTTCTTCATTGCCACGGATATAATTATATAAGCGCACCATTTTACCGGAAAGCGCTTTATCCAAAGCTATGCGGTCAAAAGCGCCCAAACCTGATTGATCTGCAATATCAGAAGCAAATTGAGCTGAAATCAATTCATCATTCGGATAAAGCGATGTTCCTCCAAGGCTGTATGCCGACATTAGAATTTCATCATCTCTAAAATCAGTAGGTTTCAATACAACCTGCACGCCATTTTCAAAAGTCCAGCTTGTTGTTCCCAGTTCTTCATCAACAGATGATGAGACAATACTTCCGGCATCAGGTACTTCTTCTACCAGCGGACGGTCCACAAACTTATCCACATAAGCTTCAACTTCAGTATTATCGGCTTTGTTGATTGCAGCCATAACTTCTTCTGATGTTGGGATTTCCACGCCTTCTTTCTCAGGACCGGTGATGATTACCACACGGTTTTCGTCTGTAATCCAGTTTTTGGCCAGTTGGTTCATTTCATCAAGGCTGATGCCCGGAAGCTCCTCCTGAGTGAACTCATAATCAAATTCAACACCGGGAACCGGCTCATTTTCAAGGAAATTATTAAGATATTCCCAAATATATTCAGCACTTTTCCGTTTATTGCGATCATTGTATTGCTTTTCAATCTGAGCAAGAACATCAGATTTTGCACGTTCCAGTTCTCCCTCAGTAAAACCGAAGCGCTTCACCTTTTGGTTTTCAGTAATCATGGTTTCCAGCGTAGGCAAAACCTGATTATTCTTGGCAAGAGCAAAAAGGATATAAGCATCTTTGGTGCGTACCAGCGATGTATATACAGAAACACCATAAATAAAAGGATTGCTTTCCTGTTGGAGCAATTCACCCAAACGGGCATTTACCATACTGTTGTAGAGCTGTTGCTTGAGCGATTCACGGTAATAATCCATGCCTTTATCTTTGGCCGGATCGTGCTTATAATAAACCTGCACCATAGTGTTGGTTGCTTCAGGATCGGTTTCCACAGCAATCAGTGTTTCTTCGTGGCCTGGAACTTCAGAATAGGTTCGTGGACGTGGCGATTCAACTGCCGGACGTTGCGAGAACAGCTCCTTGATTTTTTTCTCAATTAGCTGAGGATCAAAATCACCAACAGCAACAATTGCCTGAAGATCCGGACGGTACCAGTCGTTATAGAATGAACGCAGGGTTTCGTACTCAAAATTATCAATGATATCGATATCACCAATAACATCATGCGTAGCATATTTAGAATCCTTATAAAGCACCTTGTTGTAGCGAGTGCTCATGCGGAAATCCGGGCTGCGTCGCGAACGCCACTCTTCGTGGATTACGCCTCGTTCGTTGTCAATTTCTTCTTCCTCATAAGATACGCCCCCGGCCCAATCATAAAGTACCAGCAAAGAGGTGTCAATATTCTCAGGCACATCAGTCGGAACTTTCTGAAGCATATAGGCCGTTACATCATGCGAAGTAAAAGCGTTGATTTCCGGACCGAACTTCATACCGATCGACTGAAGATAATTGATGATGTCGTGCTTTTCAAAATGCTCTGTGCCATTAAAAGCCATATGTTCGCAAAAATGCGCCAGGCCATTCTGATCCGGATTTTCAAGGGTCGCCCCGGCGTTTACGATCAAATAAAACTCTGCCCGGTTTTCAGGTTGGGCATTTTTTCGGATGTAATAAGTCAAACCATTATCGAGTTTGCCTACAATTACATCAGGATCCATTGGAACCTTCTTTTGTTGTGCCTGCGCAGATAACCCCATGATTATCAATGCCAGGGCAAACAGGAAAAATTTTTTCATAATGCAATTAATTAGGTGATGTTATAAAGTGATTTAATTCATTACTGTTTCAAGGAACAGGCTCAGCTTCTGATGTGCTGCACCTACAATCATTTGGTAGCTACAAAATTAAGAAGAAAATGAATATCCCACCTTTAGGAAAAAGCATCATTTTATACTTTCCACCAATTTAGCAAGAATTTATAAAAGTACAAAAACCCATAGTTTCACCATTATAAAACTATGGGTTTTGGAATTAAACGAAAAAGAATTTATCTGATTTTCGTCATCTTTTTGATGTCAAAGGTTTGACCATTAACAGAAATGGAATAGAAATACATGCCCATCGACATGGCTTCAGTGTTCAGGTAATATTCATAAGTGCCTTGGGGCATTGCACCGAGATTTTCTTTCTTGACTATCTGACCGGAAGCATCCATCACGCTGATTTCAACATTTCCTTCCTGCAAAATCCTGCACCAGAACAAGAATCAGGAAATTTTGCAGATGTTTCATTTTGGTTGGGTATTAATGGTGATTTAGATTTTTATAAACTTCCCAGTATATACAGTGCCCCGGACCTGGAACCGGATAAAATACAGGCCTGCTTTTAATGTACTGACATCAAGCGGCTGGGCAATATGGGCATGTTCAAAACAGGCTCGTTGTTTGCCTTCAATATCAGAAACCTGGAGGGCAAAGCTGTCATCAATGATATCGCATATATCTTTGTTGACCGTAATGAAATTACCGGCCGGATTTGGAGATATAACTATTGAAGGACATCCCGGTACAAATTCTATTTTTTTTATTTTTGTGATAATTTTATCCCTGCTTTTTACAATATATTCTGAACTATACCCATAAACATGGCCGTTATTGGCTGCAACCATCTCTATAGGCCCAGGCTTAAAAGAGCCAGATAGCAATTCAAAGTTTTGCCCATTTTCATCAAAGAAGAATGTATAATAGTTAGATATAACATAAATATCATCCTGATCATTAATCCATATATCCGTAAAGCCGTCCATTTCACGTATTAATTCAAGTTCATTGCTCCCTTCGAACACTGCATACATGCCCGAAACAAGGGAGTCGTACATCACGTACCAATCGCCTGTAAAAACCTCATCCTTGCTGTTTATGGCCATGGCTCCCACCTGGTGGTTGAGCAGTCCCGTATATTCCCAGGTCCGCCCATAGTCCGGTGAACGGTAAAGGCCGCCCTGATCCCTGAAATAACAATTGAGGCTTACGTACAGATCGCCTGTACTGGTAAAGGCCAGATCCGAAACATACTCCTGCGTGTTTTGGGTAACATGGGTAACGTTCCAGTCCTGCCAGTTATTAAATGTATAGGTTATGCGCGGACCGATAGACCCTCTGCTTGCCACATAGACCGTATCCTCCCCAACACAAAAAATATAAACAACATTCCCTGCAGCTATCGGTGGCACATCCAGTATTTCCCAATTTCCCCCATTGTCAGTGCTTTTTATAAAAGGGTCAAAACCATTCTTACCTACATATATATGCCCCGTACTGTTTATAGCTATGGACAGCACGCCATGGTTTTGATTATCATAAACACATTCCCAGCTCTGCCCGTCATCCATTGAGCGGTAAACACCGCCGGATTCCCCGCTTTTCCCAACACCAATAAAAATATGCCCCTGTTTATTGGTTGCAATACAGCTTGCCGTTACGCTATCGGGTATTTCTATCCGCTCCCAAAAATCCTGTGCATGGAGCATTGGCGCAAAGCTTATCAGCATGAGGGCAAGGAGGAGGTTGGTTTTCATGGCTTGTGTTTTTTAGAAGAATATGGGTATAAAATTAACTTTAATTTGATTAACATCAAATTAATTTTGTATAGTTTGCCGTATCGGTAAAAAATTGCACCAGAACAAGAATCAGGAAATTTTGCAGATGTTTCATTTTGGTTGGGTATTAATGGTGATTTAGATTTTTAGAGGCCAGTATGTAAGTACATAATAAAATAGGCTGATATTAAGTGAATTATATGGATTAGATTTCTCCATCCAGCTCTTCGCTTCGCTACGAGCTTCCTGTCGAAATGAGCTTTTGGTTTTTTTAGGAGGCAAAGGCGGCGCACTTCGACTCCGCCATTAGGGACCATAAGCCGCCTTTGCCCAAATAGATAGTTAACAGTCATCCTATCTTTGCATTTCAATAAACAGCGTAAATTTTAATAAATTCGTTGGAATAATAATAAATAAGACGAAGGGAGGGAAGAAAACTACTTGAGTCATCCTATGATTCAGGCAACTATCATTGAAAAACCTTGTCTGTATTTCCATACAAAACCACAAGATTATGCTTAAAAACACCAGACCCCACATTTTTGCCCTTTTACTTTTGCTGATTGGAATCAGCAATATCCGGGCACAGGAATTCCTGCCCTTTATTCATTCGCCCTATGCCGGAGTATCGGTTATTGGCTACCAGCCGGCTGATATTGCCGCATCGAGATATCGTTTCGACATGAGCATTATTGATTTCTCGACCCAGGAATTCAATGACTACCTGGGTCTTGAGCGTTCTCAGCTCTTCAAATTCGGCAATTACGATACCAAAGATTATCATAAAAAATACCTGAAACAAAACCTAAATGGCGACGCAAAAAACGCTTTGGTCAATGCACGAATTGGTGCTGCCGGTTTTATGCTTGCCCTGGATGAAAAAAGCTCCATTGCATTTACCAGCCGGGCGCGCACATTTGTGAATGCGGACAATATTTCGGAAGACCTGGCCGTGCTTTTATATAACAATCTGGACTACGAACCCCTGCTCGATCAAAAGCTCACCAACCAGAATATCCGAACCACCACTTCCACATGGGCCGAATACGGAATCAGTTACGCCCGTGTAGTGCTCAACCAGGGGCCACATATGATCAAGGCCGGTGCTACTTTAAAAATCCTTCAGGGTTTGGGCGGCGCATTTATGTATGCCGACATCCTCGACTACAGTGTGCATAATGAAGACAGTATCAGCATTTACAACACACAGTTCCGCTATGGAACAAGCGAAAACCTGGAAAAAGATTTCTCCTATAAATTTGTTGCAAACCCCTCACTGGGACTTGATCTGGGCGCGGTTTACCTCTATCGTCCCGATCATGAAGAATACCGTTATTCCATGGATGGCAGCGACGAGCAATTCCGCAGGGATTTATACGATTACAAATTTAAAGCAGGTATCTCGGTAACCGATTTGGGCTACATCAACTATGACAAAGGCTACAACAGCCAGGATTTTATCGCGAATGTTGAAAACTGGAATATTTCCGATATAAAAATTGACAATGTTCAGGATTTGACTGATACGCTGATCAATCGTTTTGGCACGAACGGTACGGAAACAAGCTTTAAAATGCAGTTGCCTACCGTCATCAATATGCAGTTTGATTATCAGCTTTACAAAAGGCTGTTCTTAAATTTCAGTCCCTATTTGGCGATACGACAAGGAAATGCGGACATCCACAAAGTGCATCATTTTTCCAATTTCAGTTTAATGCCGCACTATGAAACTTATGGGTTTGGCGTTTCCATGCCGCTGCAGTACAATAGCCTGGGGCAATTTAATGCAGGTCTGGGTTTCCGTTTTGGGATGTTCTGGATAGGTTCGAATACACTTTTGGGCAGCATGTTCAAAGATGTTACCCGCGATGTGGACATTCATTTTGCCTTCAAAATCCCGGTGCGCTACAAAGGGCCAAAAGACCGTGATGGCGACCGTATTTCCGACGCAAAAGACCTTTGTCCGGATATTGCAGGTATAGCGCAGTTCCAGGGATGTCCGGATACCGATCTGGATGGCGTGCCTGATCATGAAGATGACTGCCCGCAAATCCCCGGCCTGAAAGAACTTAAAGGTTGCCCGGCGCCGGAAGTGGAAATTGAGATACCTGCGGCAGACAGCTTAATTATTGAAGATACGACTACTTTAATTGCGGAAACACCTGTTGTTGTTGCGGAAGAGGAAACAGAAACCGTTGTTGAGCTTCCTGCACCCGAACCCGTGCAACTTCCTGAAACATCAGCTATTGGCTTTAAACTCAACAGTGCTAAGCTAAAAGAAAGCTCCTATCCGGCTTTGGATAAAATTGTTGCCTTCATGAACGGGCACTCAGATTATGATATTGTTATTACGGGATATACAGACACTACCGGAAAAGCAGATTATAACAAATCCCTGAGTTTGAAGCGTGCCAAATCTGTGGCGAAATACCTGACCGAAAAGGGTGTTGCAGGCCAACGGATCAAAACCGAAGGAATGGGCGAGGAAAACCCAATAGCAACGAATGAAACCCTGGAAGGGCGCAGGAAAAACCGCAGGGTTGAGTTTACTATTGTTGTAAAGTAAAATCATTTACTCATCCGATGACTTTGAGTCATCGGATGAGTAGGGCTAAGATCGGATGAGTTTTCTTCAACCACAACCACAGCACAAATATTTTTTATGTTTCTGCTGTAACAAGCAGATTTCGGTCATTGCCTTTGCCCTTATTAACAATTTAGGAAGATGGATAAACGGCAGGGAAATCAATTTCACAATTTTTACATTTTAATACACTGAAACACAAGGTATTACAGCATCGTAATCAAAGATCGGATCAAAGCAGTGAATTTTGGTATTATTGTTGATAAATCGCCACCAATTAAACCAAAACAGGCAATAAAATCCGGCTTAAAATGTTATCTTTGTACGTTCTAAAGATAGATTACAAGATACTGATTATGAGCGAAGAAGAAAAAAAACAAGCAGGTCAGGATTATAGCGCCAATAACATTCAGGTTCTGGAAGGACTTGAGGCGGTTCGAAAACGTCCTGCCATGTATATCGGCGACATCAGCAGCAAAGGGTTGCACCATTTGGTTTATGAAGTCGTTGACAACTCGATTGACGAAGCACTTGCAGGCTATTGTTCTGAAATTGACGTCATTATCCATCCCGATAACAGCATCACCGTAAAAGATAACGGAAGGGGGATCCCTACCGGGATGCACGAGAAAGAAGGCCGTTCAGCCCTGGAAGTTGTAATGACCGTACTACATGCAGGTGGTAAATTTGATAAAGGTTCCTACAAAGTTTCCGGTGGTCTGCACGGCGTAGGTGTTTCCTGCGTGAACGCACTCAGTAAAACCCTCGTTGCCGAAGTACATCGCGAAGGCAAAGTGTTTTATCAGGAATATCACCGTGGTAAACCACAGGAAGATGTAAAAGTAATTGGCGAAACGGATAAAACCGGAACCAATGTTACTTTTTATCCGGACGACACCATTTTCAATGTTCTGGAGTATGATTACAACACACTGTCAAACCGCTTGCGCGAACTGGCTTTCCTGAACAAAGGGATCAGGCTCCGCATTACCGATGAACGTGTTAAGAATGAGGACGGCAGCCTGCTTCAGAAAGAGTTTTACTCTGAGCAGGGTTTGCCCGATTTCCTTACCTACTTAGATGCAACACGCGAAAAACTCATGCCCAACCCCATCGCTATCGAAGGCGAAAAAAATGGCATTCCCGTTGAAATTGCAATGCAGTACAACACCAGTTTTGCAGAAAGCATCCATTCCTATGTAAACAATATCAATACACACGAAGGCGGGACACACCTCAGCGGCTTCCGTCGTGGTCTGACCCGTACTTTAAAATCTTATGCCGATAAATCGGGCATGCTGGCCAAATTGAAATTTGATATCAATGGTGATGACTTCCGCGAAGGCTTAACCGCAGTGATTTCCGTGAAAGTTGCCGAACCTCAATTTGAAGGGCAGACCAAAACCAAGCTGGGAAACAGTGAAGTAATGGGCTCTGTGGATCAGATGGTAAGCGAATCGCTTTCGAATTATCTCGAAGAAAACCCCAAGGAAGCCAAAACCATTGTCAATAAAGTAATCCTTGCCGCTACCGCACGCCATGCTGCGCGAAAAGCACGCGAGCTGGTGCAGCGTAAAAATGTACTTTCCGGCTCAGGACTGCCCGGTAAACTCAGCGATTGCTCCGAACGTGATGCCACCAAAGCAGAGATTTACCTCGTGGAGGGCGACTCGGCAGGTGGAACAGCCAAAGCAGGCCGCGACCGTAAGTATCAGGCGATCTTACCATTAAGAGGTAAAATCCTTAATGTTGAGAAAGCCATGCAGCACAAAATCTTTGAAAACGAAGAAATTAAGAATATTTTCACGGCACTGGGCGTAACCATTGGAACCGAAGAAGATTCCAAAGCGCTCAACCTCACAAAGCTTCGCTATCATAAGGTTATTATCATGACGGATGCCGATGTGGACGGTAGCCATATTGCTACGCTTATCCTTACTTTCTTCTTCCGCTATATGCGCCAACTGATTGAAAGTGGTTATGTATATATTGCCACACCACCACTTTATCTGATCAAAAAGGGCAGCAAACAAACCTACGCATGGTCGGAAGAAGAACGTCAAAAAATCCAAAGCGAGTATGCGTCCGATGGTAAAGGCCTGCATGTGCAGCGCTACAAAGGTCTTGGTGAAATGAATGCCGAACAGCTTTGGACAACCACTATGGATCCGGAAACCCGAATCCTCCGTCAGGTAAATATTGAAAATGGCCGCGAAGCCGACCGCGTTTTCTCTATGCTGATGGGCGATGAAGTACCCCCAAGGCGTGAATTTATTGAGCAGAATGCCAAGTACGCAAATATCGATGCTTAGTAATTCTCCTTTTAAACAAGTGTAAAATTTATATTCTAAGATAATAGCCGTCTCATTTTTGAGATGGCTTTTTTTATTTGTGGATTTTCATACCTTAGTGCCTGAAACATCGCACAAATAAATAAACGAAGGATTACAGCAAACTTTATTAAAATTTAAGACAAAAGCTGTATTGCCGTTCTCCGGCCTCTGCCGGAAACAATAAGAAAAATTATAAAGACATGAAACAAAAGCATCAATATATAATCTGGGCATTTACCGCCATTGTCCTCGGATTGATTGCCTGGTATTTTATCGATATCGTTGTTTACCTGATTATTGCGGCAGTGCTTTCACTGATTGGACGTCCACTGGTAAAAAATCTTGATGAAGTTAAAATCGGGAAATTCCAATTGCCACATGCTTTAAATACTGGTATTACCATGTTTATCATGGTGGTTGTAATGGCCGGATTCCTTTTCCTTCTTGTTCCATTAATTACGCAACAAGCCGAACTGGTAAACCAAATTGACCAGAAAAGCCTGGGACAAGCATTACAGGAACCGGCAGGAGAAATAAAAACATTCCTTAATGAATATGAGCTGATTCCTGAAGGTGAGAGTCTGGAAAGCATACTTACAGAAAAATTAAAATCCATCGTTAACCTGGGTGCTTTCTCAGATGTTTTTAAAAATGTATTGGGCGTAACCGGCTCCTTTTTTATGGGCACTTTCTCGGTACTTTTTCTGCTCTTCTTTTTCCTTAAAGATGATAAACTACTGATAAACATCATTCTGGCCCTAATACCCGAAAAAGGCACAGAACGCGCCATCAGTGTGATGAAACAGGCAAAAAACCTTCTGACGCGTTATTTCATCGGATTATGCATTGAAATCAGCTCCATGATTACATTATTAATTACTGGATTATCCATTATGGGCGTAAGCAACGCTATTTTGATAGGATTTTTGGGCGGCATGCTGAATGTTATTCCATATCTGGGACCCATTATCGGCGCCAGCATCGGAACGGTTTTGGCCATTATTGCGGTATTGAGTGCCGGAACATTTACGGGAATTGGCTGGGTAGCCATTACAGTTATCGGAGTATTCCTGGCAGCAAACCTTGTGGACAACATCCTGCTTCAGCCACTGATTTATTCCAATAGCGTAAAGGCTCATCCCATTGAAATATTTTTGGTGATTATTATGGCAGGAAGCCTGGCCGGAATACCCGGAATGGTACTCGCCATTCCCTCCTACACGGTGCTGCGTATTTTGGCCAAGGAATTTCTTGGAAATGTGCGTATTGTGCAGAAGCTCACCGATAAAATGTAATGTCTGGTAGGATTTTTAATGCGCTTCTAACCAATTTTGGCCTGTATTCATATCCACCACAAGCGGAACATCCAAGGGCATTGCATTTTTCATTTCCCTAAGCACGATTTCCTTCAATGCATCCAGCTCATCTACCCGTGCATCAAAAACCAGCTCATCATGCACCTGGAGGATCATTTTGCTTTGCAATTGCTTTTCTTTCATCACTTTATGAATTCGTATCATCGCAACTTTTATCATATCAGCCGAAGATCCCTGAACCGGTGCATTAATGGCATTTCGTTCTGCAAATGCGCGTACGGTTCCATTGGAAGAATTGATATCGCGCAAATAGCGGCGGCGCTTCATCATAGTTTCCACGTAGCCGTTTTCCTTGGCAAAAGCAATGGTATCGTCCATGTATTTTTGGATGCCCGGGTATTTTTCAAAATATTGTTTGATGATTTCCGCTGCTTCTTTTCGTGGGATGCTCAGTCGCTCGCTCAATCCAAACGCCGAAATACCGTAAACAATTCCAAAATTTACCATTTTGGCGTTGCGCCTTTGCTCTTTACTTACCAGATCCAAGGGGGTATCATACACTTTTGAAGCCGTAGCGGTGTGAATATCAAGACCATGGTTAAAGGCTTCTTTCATCCCCTCGTCACCGCTCAGGTGTGCAATGATGCGAAGTTCAACCTGTGAATAATCGGCAGCAAGAAGCACATGATTTTCATCCGCCGGAACAAAAGCTTTCCTTATTTCACGCCCTTTTTCGGTTCGTATTGGGATATTCTGCAAATTAGGATTATTGGAGCTCAAACGCCCTGTTGCTGCAACCGCCTGATTATAAGATGTATGAATACGTTTATCGCGCACACTGATCAGTGTTGGCAAGGCATCCACATAAGTCGATTTCAGTTTGCTCAGGCTGCGGTATTCCAGAATATCATTAATAACGGGATGCGCTTTAGCGAGTTTCTGAAGCACATCTTCACTGGTGGAATACTGCCCGGTTTTTGTTTTTTTTGCCTTTTCGGTAATTTTCATTTCTTCGAAAAGCACAATGCCCAGTTGTTTGGGCGAAGCAATATTGAATCTCCTTCCGGCCTGCTCATATATTCGGCTTTCCACTTCGGCAATATCTCCCTGTAGTTGCAATGAAAACTGGCGCAAACTTTCCACATCCAGTAAAACACCGGCAGCCTCCATATCAGCAAGTACATCAATGAGCGGACATTCCAGCTTATCAAAAAGCTCGCGCGTCCCGGTTTCCTCCAAAAGCGGTTCAAAAACCGCACGAAGCTGTAAAGTGATATCAGCATCTTCGCAGGCATAATCACTAACTTTCTCCGGAAACATATTCTGCATATCGCGCATACTGCCCTGATTCTTACCTTTCTTTCCAATGAGATCAGTAATGGGCACCGTTTTGTATTTCAGGTAATTTTCGGCAAGTACATCCATATTATGCCTTTGGTCGGGTTCCAAAAGATAATGCGCGAGCATGGTATCGAAAAACCGCCCTTTCACATCAATATCATACCATTTCAGGACAGAAATATCATATTTCAGGTTTTGGCCTGTTTTTTCAACCGCCTCATTTTCAAATATTTCTTTAAAGGGTCTTAAAAAAGCAGTAGCTTCCTTCCTCCCGGGAGGAACCGGCAGATAAAAAGCCCCGCCTTTTTCCCAGCTAAAGGAAATGCCCACCAGTTCGGCTTCGTGCGCATCCAGTCCGGTTGTTTCCGTATCGAAGCAAAACATTTCTTTGGTTTCCAATTCAGAGAGAAAAAATAGAATTTCCTCTTCCGTACCAAGCAATTTATACCGATGTTTTGTGCTGTTGATATCTTTGAGCTGATCATCTTCCTCTTCAAAAAGGCTTTGCTGTCCACCACCTTTCTCAACGGATAATTGCGTAAAAATACGTTTGGCCAATGTACGGAATTCCAGTTCATCAAAAAGTTCGCGTAATTTGCTTTCATCCGGATCGCTTAATTTCAATTGTTCCGCATCGAATTCCACAGGAACATCCAAAATAATAGTTGCCAGTTGTTTGGATTGCAAAGCCTGATCGGCAAACTCTTTTACTTTTCCTTGCAGGCGTTTGTTTTTAATGTCATCAGATTTGGCAATCAGGTTTTCAATATTATCGAACTCGGCCAGGAGTTTTCGTGCAGTAACTTCGCCCACACCGGGAATCCCGGGAATATTATCCGAGCTGTCGCCCCAAAGCCCGAGCATATCAATTACCTGATCCGGCCGTTGCACGCCAAATTTGGCACAGACTTCTTTCACGCCCATTTTTTCGGGTTTATTGCCAAATTTGCCCGGCTTGAACATGAAAATATTTTCCGAAACCAATTGCCCAAAATCTTTATCAGGCGTCATCATAAATGTAGTAAAGCCATCTTTTTCAGCTTTTTTAGCCAGCGTCCCGATTACATCATCCGCTTCATAACCATCGGCATAGAGAATCGGAATATTAAAGGCTTCGATTACATTTTTAATAATCGGGATGGATGCAGCCAACTCCTCAGGCATTTTTTCACGGTTGGCCTTGTATTCAATAAAACCTTCCTGCCGTAAGGTTGGCGCCATAGTATCGAAAGCAACCCCAATGTGCGTGGGCTTTTCATTGCGCAGCACATCCCAAAGTGTGTTGGTAAAACCAAGAACTGCCGAAGTGTTCAGTCCTTTGGAATTTATTCGCGGATTGCGGTTCAAAGCAAAATAAGCCCTGTATATAAGAGCCATAGCATCGAGCAAGAAAAGTTTTTTATCGTTATTATCCATGAAAAAAGTCCTTATAAAGCAGGCCTAAGCCTATATTTAATTATTCGTTTAAAATTTCCGAAGCAAGTATTATTGTTTATTATAAATCAGAAGGAAGACGAAAGTACAAATTTTAATGCGTTCGTTCATAAAATCTTGTCCGATTGTTCAAAACTTAAAGCAGCTAAGATAATTTTCCTCCCCATGAAAACGTAAATTAGTAGAGTATTTGCAAAACTTCATTCTATAAACAGAAATTAACCAAAACAAATCCCATGGCTACAGCAAAATCGACATGCACCGCAAAGAGAACCCGCAAAAAAAAGAAAATATTTGTGCTCGATACGTCGGTGATCCTGCACAACCATAATGCCATCCACTCCTTTGAGGACAATGACGTAGCAATTCCCATCACGGTGCTGGAAGAGCTAGATAATTTTAAAAAAGGCCACGACACCAAAAACTACGAAGCCCGCGAATTTATCCGCATCATGGATAAATTATCCGAAAAAGCGTCACTTCAAAAATGGATTCCATTGGACATGCCCAAAGGAGGGAAATTTAAAGTGATTCTGGATGAGTATATCAACGATCAGGCAACAAAAATATATGGCGGGCATAAGAATGACCATAAAATCCTGAATGCGGCTTTAAGCCTAAAGGAAGAACATCCTGGCAAACAGATAATTATGGTAACCAAGGACATCAACCTGAGGATCAAAGCCAAAGCATTGAATATCACTGCGGAAGATTTTGAAACCGGCAAAATCAAAGATATTGAAGGGCTTTACAAGGGTAAAGAAATCCGTGAGCACCTGAGCCCAGATGTTATCACCCAAATTTATAAGGAAGGTTATTGTGAACCGGAGGATGCAGGCATAGATGAACCAATTCCGAATATGCACTACATCCTGAAAAACGGAAAATCCTCTGTGCTTGCCTATTATAATCCGCTCAACCTGAAGGTAGAACATCTGATTAAAAAATCCATTCACCGCATCACACCACGAAATGCGGAGCAGGTTTTTGCTTTGCATGCCTTGATGAACCCCGATGTGCGGCTGGTAACTTTGGCAGGTGTTCCGGGTTCCGGAAAGACCCTTTTGGCCTTGGCTGCCGCATTGGAGCAGAGAAGGGAATTTAAGCAGATTTACCTGGCACGTCCCATTGTTCCGCTCAGCAACAAAGATCTAGGGTTCCTGCCGGGAGATGCTAAAGAGAAAATCACACCTTATATGGAACCTCTTTACGACAACCTGAAATTCATCAAAAACCAATATGGCGAGCAAGACCGCGAGTATAAAAATATTGATAATGCCTTGCAAAGCGAAAAAATCCTGATAAGCCCTTTGGCGTATATCCGCGGACGGAGCCTTTCCAATATTTTCTTTATTGTGGATGAAGCTCAAAACTTAACACCGCATGAAATTAAAACCATTATCACGCGTGCCGGTGAAGGAACAAAAATTGTATTTACCGGAGATATTTTCCAGATTGATTCTCCGTATCTCGATGCACAGAGTAACGGCCTATCGTATCTGATCGACCGCTTCAAACATAAAGATGTTTATGCGCATGTGCAGTTAGACAAAGGAGAACGTTCGGAACTTGCAAACCTGGCAAACGAACTGCTATAAAAAAACGGAGCCCCGGATTCCTCCGGGACTCCCACCCCAACCAAAAAAAAGCAGAAAATGAATGATCAATCGACAAAGAGCTTGTCGTTGATTATTAAATTGCCTGAACGGTATGAAACTGCAATGATATAAATTCCGCCAGGCAGGAGAGACAAATTAAGAACTTCGTTTTGTGCCACAGGCATCTTTTCTATTATTAAACGTCCGTGCAGATCAAATATTTTAATATAATCTGCCATTTCAGAGCTATTAACATTAAGAACGTCTTTTGCCGGATTCGGATAGAAATTAAGTAAATCCGAATCATCATCAATAGAAACAACGGAGGTCGTCCATTGGTTCATATTGCAGGACGGATAAGTTTCGTTTAGGTAAAGATTTTCTCCTCCTTCGGTGAAACATAATAATTCGGTATTGCCGCAAGTGGCATAATAAAATGATGCACCACTCAGGTGCAGGCCATAGCTGCTGCCCATTCCTTCAACCCATGTTTCGCTTTGCAGGCCATACAAATCTTCTACTGTAATACGTTTACGCATTCCATTACCTAAATCCACGGAATCAACAGAAGTTACCCGCATCTGAAAAACATCATTGGAAAACTGCTGATTTTGCAAATGAAGCGTATCTCCCAATTGCGCACCAAAATCATAAATCATACCTTCCATCGATGGCCACAGGGGGCGGAAATAAACCTTCATCCCTTCGGTTCTCATAGCGCCATAGAAATAATGGCCGTCACGGTCAATGGCATACATTTTTTTGTAGTCAATACCTTCAATGATCGTATCTCCTGAAATATAAGTATCATAACCAGAGTATGTTATATCACCATTGGGCTGGCAATGCGTTGTAACATGCTTCCATAATTTATCACCGGACAAAAGCGGCATAGCTGTTTGCGCCTTCAGATAAACCGATGGAAAAATAACGGATAAAATTATGATATGGAGATAGATTTGCCTCATTGATTGTTGGTGTATGGGGCAAAGATATGCTACGGGGAAATTTTGTCAAGCGTTTCCAGTGGGCTTAACAAATCGTTAACTAAAACGATTCTAAATAGCACTTGTGCTACTCTCCGGAAAAGACACCTGTTTTTAACATTAAGTGGTAGCGTAACATCACGATTTTAAATATGAAGCTTGCTCTGGTCTCTATTTTTATTCCTTTTGTCTTGGCACAAAAGGAACCAAAAAGCCAAGTCAAAACAAAGCTTCCCCCCGCTCTTCCCGATGCAAAGAATTTCCAATCAAAGTAGTGCCTCGTGCCTCGGCAAAGATTTAGTCCCTTTGATGGGATTCTAAGCATCGGGAATTCACCCTCATCCGGCCCGTCTTTCGACAGGCTCAAGAACCACTGTTTTGACAGGCCGCCCCGCTGTCTAAACGAGGATGATTTTTGTTTTGAAAACAATTTGATTAAAAATTTCGTAAAGCGAAAAAATATGAATAGTATTTGCAAAATAGGAGGTTAATCCTGATTTCACAAATGCGCAAATACATTTATTGCCAGCAAATATCTATTAAAATGAAAGTGAAGCTCCCAAATTTAAAGCAAAAAACTTTATAAAAAATTGATATTTAGATAATTAATTTTATGCCTTTTGATAATCTGGAAGTCAAGAAAAGCAGAGCACAGGAAAATTTTGTCAAGTGTTTTGAAGAGGCTTAACAAATCGTTAACTAAAACGATTCTAAATAAAAGGAGCGTATCTTAGCGGGTATTATTCATGATTACCAAAGCAGCAATAACACCGGGCACCCAGCCCGCCAGAGTTAGAAGAAAAACAATTAAAATGGAACCACAGCCTTGATCGATTACGGCCAATGGGGGAAAAAGTATAGCGAGCAGAACACGCAAAAAGCTCATATAACACTGATTTAAAGATTAATACCCAATCCTAAACCAATTACCTTTTAGCAAAAACTCACGTGCAGAGCATTCTTCCTGTGCACTTTTTAATTGCAAACTGTAATTATCTGCCATTTCAACATAATATTCACCGCCCCTGCTGCAGTAATCATCATTAAAAGTAATGTAGTTTGTACCCATTAGACATGCACCTTTGATTTCGGTTACACTTATTCCGGGATTTCCTTTAACAATTACGGTCCACGACATATCAATCATGATGGTGAGGTAAGCGAAATAGTATTCATCCCCGATTTTGATTTTGCGTTTCCAATTACCCAAAACAAAAGGCTGTGTGCTTACCTTAGTCCATGTGCCAATGAAGACATTTGCACGATTGGCACATTGATCGCTGATTAAGGAAACCTCCATAAGGGGCAGGCTGAAATCCAGTTCATATACTCCTGCACTAGCACAACTTTCATCCGTCAGTGAAATTTGATTCTCATCAATACTGTATGTGCCGCTTGTATTTTCATGTCCCGGAATGCTGTCCAGAATCACAAAATCAAAACGATTATCCTTGTCAAAACGCATTTCAGCCCAAAAGAGGGTATCCTCCTCCTGGATTATGCGCGCCCAGGAGCCTTCCAGCTCATCCTGAACGGGATAATCCATGTCTTCATCGCTGCTGCATGAAGAAAAAAATGCCAGCAGGACAAAAAATCCTGCCAGCATAATTTGATATTTATATTTTCGGACAAACACTAGTCGAGTCCTCCGATCATCTTCGAAGGATCCACCCATTTATCAAAATCCTCCTCGGTGAGCAATCCCAATGAGAGTGCGGATTCGCGCAAGGTTGTTCCTTCGGCATGGGCTTTTTTGGCAATTTTCGCTGCATTTTCATAGCCAATATGCGTATTGAGCGCAGTTACCAGCATCAGGCTGTTTTCCAGATTTTGCTTGATGTCTTTTGGATTTGGCTCAATACCCACAGCACATTTATCATTGAAAGACACGCAGGCATCACCAATGAGGCGGGCAGATTCGAGCAGGTTGGCAACCATAACCGGCTTAAAAACATTCAGCTGAAAATGTCCGTGTGTACCTGCAACAGCAATAGCCGCATCATTTCCGATCACCTGGGCACAAACCATGGTCAAAGCTTCATTTTGCGTTGGGTTCACTTTTCCCGGCATAATGGAAGAGCCGGGTTCATTGGCAGGAAGCTGGAGTTCGCCAATGCTGCAACGTGGGCCGGAAGCCAGCAAACGGATATTGTTCCCGATCGCCATCAGGCTTACAGCAGTGGTTTTCAGTGCGCCACTGGTTTCCACCATCGCATCATGCGCAGATAATGCTTCAAATTTATTTTCGGCAGTTATGAAAGGCAGTTGGGTAAGCTCTGCAATTTTTGCAGCAACATTAGCGGCATAGCCTTTGGGCGTATTCAGTCCGGTACCTACAGCTGTTCCTCCCAAAGCCAGCTCGCTCAAATGCGGCAGCGTAGCTTTTAACGCTTTGATTCCATGATCAATCTGCGAAACATAACCGGAAAATTCCTGTCCCAAAGTAAGTGGTGTTGCGTCCATCAGGTGGGTGCGGCCTGTTTTCACGATGTCTTTAAACTCTTTGGCTTTATCGTTCAAAGTATTGCGCAGCAGTTCCAAACCGGGGATTGTTGTTTCTACAATCCTTTTGTATGCCGCAATGTGCATGGCCGTTGGAAATGTATCGTTGGACGACTGGCTTTTGTTCACATCATCATTTGGATGGATCAGGCGCTGCCCTTCACCCAGTTTGCCGCCATTGAGCACATGCGAACGGTTTGCAACAACCTCGTTCACATTCATATTGCTTTGCGTACCGGAGCCGGTTTGCCAGATAACGAGCGGGAACTGTTCATCGAGCTTGCCATCAATAATTTCATCGCAGGCAGCGCAGATCAGCTTCATTTTTTCTTCGGGAAGGACGCCCGCTTCGAAATTGGTGATGGCCGCAGCCTTTTTCAAATAACCAAATGCATGGATGATTTCCTTGGGCATGCTTGCTTCGGGACCAATTTTAAAATTTTCTTTCGAGCGCTGGGTTTGCGCACCCCAGTACTTTTCTGCCGGCACCTTCACGTCTCCGATGGTGTCCTTTTCAATTCTGTATTCCATTTTTGTTGTCGTTTATGTTGTATTATTTGGTTTGAACAATAAAATTACTCTGAATTTCCGGGATTATTATGCTTCCACAAAAATATTCCCAGAAAATTCAGAAGACTGTTGAGGCAAGGTACAAAAAATCCATGTTTTCTCCACAAACACAAATTTATTCCACACCCAACCAATCCAGAAAATTATCCTGATCAATAACTTCAAAAGAACTGTCGGGATAAGCCTTTTCCCATTGCGGTGGCACTTTTGCATGCGCTTTTGTCCATTTGAATTCATAGGCAAAAAGGCTTCCATTCCGTTCTTCTACCCAATCAATTTCCTGTTTTTGATAAGTTCGCCAGAAATAATTATTGGAGAAAATCCTCTTGTATTCCTGCTGTTTTAGGCGCTCGCTAATCAGATAATTCTCCCATAACTGTCCAATGTCATTGCGGCTTTCGATGGTGTTAAAATTTGCAACAACAGCATTGCGTACACCATTATCCACAAAATACCAGCGCGCACTTTTTGTTAATTCGTTCCGCAAATTACGCCCAAAGCCATTCACTTTATGCAGCACAAACATCTTGCAAAGCAAATCCAGATATTTTTCTACTGTGTTTTTGCTGATCATCAGCTTATTGCCCAGCTCTTGCAAGGAAACCTGGCTGCCCAGCTGAAAGGCGATCATGCGCAGCAACAGCAGGATCTTTTCCGAGTTCCGCACATCTTCATACATCAAAATATCCTTGAGGAGATACGAGCTGAGCATTTCATTGAGATATTCCCGTTTATCAGCCGCATCCGGCAAATGCAGCAACTCAGGATAATTTCCATATACCAGGCGCTCATGAAGTTTGTCCTTATGCTGTACCGGATTTTCTATTTGCTTGTATTCCTGCTCGGACAAAGGAAATAAATGATAGCTGAATTTCCGCCCGGTCAGAGGTTCGCCGGCTTTGTTGATAATATCAAAGGATGATGAACCCGTGACGATAATTTTCAAACCATCAATTTCATCTACCATCAGCTTGAGCTTTTGCCCAATATCCGGGATTTTTTGGGCTTCATCGATATAGAGCAATTTAATGGATCCCAGAAGTTTCCGGTAGTTTTCAATACTCTGCACGCTGAGCTGTTCGTGCACACGGATATCTTCCCCATTCAGGATCAATGCCGGTTCGTTCCTGTTTTTCAGCAAATCCTTTATCATAAAAGTCTTGCCAACCCGGCGCGCCCCAACCAAAACAACTACTTTATTGGGCTGGAGTTTCTTTTCCACAATTTTGCTTAATTCCCTGCTGATTCTCATCATGACCTGAATGTTTAGGATACAAATATATAAAATTCCGTCACACTGATGACGTAATTTAATAAAATTCAGTCACTATGATGACGCAATTTATATTAATTCAGTCATAATGGTGACGCAATTTACATTTTTCAAAAACCTGAAATCAATAATTGCTTTTTAAAAAAGCAGTTTAATTATTTTTTTGCTATTGATTGAAGCAATATAATCTATAAAATGCTATTGATGCAAGCAAAATATTCATATATTTGGAAACTAAATAAGCAATTATGGAAAACTTAATACTGAAATCGAGGCGCAAGATCCGAAATGTACCCCAGAATTTTAAACGCTACCTATACAATCAAATCAATTATAACAACAAACAAATCAGTATCTTAGGAGCAAGAGGAACCGGCAAAACAACCCTTTTGCTACAAATAGCAGCTCAGGAAAAAGCCGACCATTGCCTGTATGTGGCCTTGGACGATCTGTTTTTTGTGGGCAATACGCTTTATCAGCTTGCTGAAGATTTTGAAAAACAAGGAGGCCGTCTTTTGCTCCTCGATGAAGTTCACAAATACCCGGGCTGGTCACGGGAGTTAAAATTGATTTATGACGATTTCCCGGATTTACGCATCATCTTTTCCTCATCTTCGATATTGGATATATATAAAGGAGAAGCCGATCTGAGCCGCAGGACCATTAGTTATGTTTTAAAAGAGCTCTCTTTCAGGGAATACCTGCTCTTCTATCATAATATCAAGCTACCAACTCTTTCCTTAAACAGCATTTTAAGCGATCATGAAAAAATCAGTCTGGAATTATCCCATAATTTCAAACCTCTGAAATATTTTCCCTCATATAACAAAACGGGCGCATATCCTTTCTTCAATAATCATGAGGAAGACTATTACCAACAGATAAAAAACAACATCAATGTAATTCTTGAAGTTGACCTGCCCGCAGTGAAAGCCATTGAGTACGCTAATATTGTGAAAATCAAAAGATTGCTTTATGTGCTCTCTGTCAATGTTCCTTACACCCCAAATATCAGCAGATTAAGTGAGCAAGTCGGGCTGAACCGGAATGCGCTGGTACAAGCATTGCAAATGCTGCACAAAGCCGAACTCATTCATATCTTGTACAAACAAAGCAAAAGCATCAGCACTTTAAACAAGCCGGACAAAATATGGCTAAACAACCCAAATCTAAGCTACGCCCTGAGCATCGACAGACCCGACACCGGCAATATCCGCGAATCGTTTTTTATTTCCCAGCTCAGCCATTTGCACAAAATTGCCATCCCCAATAAAGGGGATTTCATTATCGACAATCAATACACTTTTGAAATTGGAGGCAAGAACAAAAAGAAAGACCAGATTAAGGAGCTGGAAAATGCTTTTGTAGTAAAAGATGATGTTGAAATTGGGATAGCCAACAGTATTCCACTTTGGGTTTTCGGGCTAATGTATTGATGAGGCATAAAAAAAGCCACGAGCAAAAACCCGTGGCTTTTTTCAGTATGAAAAGACAGAAGGCTTATTTACCTCCGGCTTCAATTTTGTCTTTCAGGAAGTGCGTCAGTGTATTATATACGTGCATTGTTGTGCCGCGTCCTTCATAAATTCCGTGCGAACGGTTTGGATAAGGCATTACCTGAAACACTTTATTATGCTTCACCAGTTCATTAATCAGCACTTCCGCATTTTGGTAATGCACATTGTCATCTCCGGTGCCGTGCATCAGCAGCAGTTCGCCTTCCAGGTTTTTGGCATAAGTCAATGGGCTGCCTTCCACAAAATCTTCTTTGTTTTCCCAGGGCACGCCCATATATCGTTCCTGATAAATATTATCGTAAAGCAGCTGGTTGGCCACAGGAGCTACCGACATTCCTGCTTTATAGATTTCCGGATAGCGGAACAGCAGGTTGAGTGTCATGGATCCACCACCGCTCCAGCCCCAAACGGCAACACGTTCAGGATCTACGAAAGGCCATTCCAGGATTTTCTTCGCAGCCATAGCCTGGTCGCGTGAGTTGATCACGCCAATCTTCCGGTAAATGGTCTTGCGCCATTCTTTTCCTTTTGGTGCGGGCGTTCCACGGTTATCTAACGAAACCACGATATAACCATCCTGGGCCAGCATGCGGTGCCACATACTCTGGAAATAGCCCCAGCTATCGGTAGCTGTTTGGCTGGCAGGCTCGCCATAGACATGGAAAAGCACAGGATATTTTTTGCTTTCATCAAAATTTGGCGGCTTGATGATGTAGCCATCCATAGTTACATCGTCCTCCGTGACAATCTGAAAAAACTCTGTTGAAGGCAATTCCAGACTGTTGATTGCAGCAACAGCGCGTTCATTGGAAGCAAGATTTCTCAGGCTTTTGTGTTTTGGCAGGCTGATCAATTCGGTAAAAGGAGGATTATTGAAATCGGATACCGTATGGAAAGCATATTTTCCGCCATCAGCGATTTGGTAGGAGTGCGTTCCCGGCTGATCGGCAGGCGTCAGGCGCTCGGCAGGCTTTTTGCCATCGAGTTTTACGCGATAAAGGTAACGCTGTGTGGCATTTTCGGGCGATGCGATAAAATACACATAGCCTTTTTTCGGGTCGATATCGAGCACGCTGATCAGGTCAAAATCCTCTTTAAGCACTTTTTCTTCTTTCTTTCCGTCGCGGGAAATGATGTAAAGTTTGCGCCAGCCGTCTTTTTCGCTGACCCAGGTAAAATCTTCTCCATCATTGAGCCACATCCAGTCATCCACGGCATCAATCCAGGCTTCATCGCTTTCCTTGTAAATCGCCTCAGCTTTTCCATTAAGGGCATTGCAGGCATAAACCGTCATCTCGTTTTGCTTGCGGTTGAGCTGTTGCACCATGATGTCGCGGCTGTCTTCCGTCCACATCATACGGGGCAGATAGTTTTGCACGGGATCGCCGGGAATCTGCATCCAAACGGTTTCACCACCTTCGGCAGGGATACTACCAATGCGGCAGGATGATGGATCTTCGCCCACTTTTGGGTATTCAACCGGAATGGTATAGGAATAGATCGAATCGGTATTATTGATCATCAGGAAATCGCGGATTTTGGAAGCATCCAGTTGCCAGTAGGCGATATGTTTTCCATCGGGGCTCCAGCGGAATCCGTCACGGGCGTGGAATTCTTCTTCATAAGCCCAGTCGAATGTTCCGTTGATGAGATCTTCCGATCCGTTGAAAGTCAGCTGGGTGATTTTCCCATCAGCGATATTTTCCACATAAATGTTGTGTCCACTCACATAAGCCACACGGCTGTTATCGGGTGAGAATTTCGCGAACATCAGGCTGGATGCCGGCAAGCCTTTGCCCAGTTGCAAAAGTTTTCCGGTTTCCGGAAAAAGGATCCAGTAGTCGCCTTTGGTGTTGTAGCGCCAAACACGCTTGCTATTGGTAAAAAGCAGGAGCATGTCCTTATTTTCCGACCACTCATAATCCTCAATGTAGAGCGGATTTTCTGCACCTTCCGGGATGAGCTTTTCAGCGGAAACCAGCACTTCACGGTCGCCGCTTTTGGTTTCGTATTTCACGATATCCACCGCAGCGCGTCCAAACTTCTCAGATGCTTCGAGGCTGCTGTAGCTATCGCCGTCGTCCATCCAGCGTGCACCCTGAAAGAACTCAGGAAAAAACTCACCGGAAGCAAAAATCCGTTGAAGTGATAATTGACTGCTGTCGCTTTGAGCGTGCAATCCCATTGTAATAAACAGGAAAGCCAAAGCCAGTGCAATCCTGCTTTTAATTGTAAAATTGTACATAATAAATTTAATTTGGGGTTAGAATTATTTGTGAACTAAAGTTCCAATCTCCTCACCTTCAATAACTTTCAGGAGATTTCCCCTTGTGTTCATATCAAAAACATACATAGGTAAATCGTTTTCACGGCAAAGCGTAAAGGCTGTAAGGTCCATAATTTTCAAACCTTTTTCATAAGCTTCATCATAGCTGATGCTGGCAAATTTTGTGGCTGTTGGGTCTTTTTCGGGGTCAGCGGTATAAATCCCATCCACGCGCGTACCTTTGAGCATGATTTCCGCTTTAATTTCCACGCCGCGCAGAGCGGAAGCCGTATCGGTTGTGAAATACGGGTTCCCTGTTCCTCCGCTGATGATGCACACATTTCCGGCTTCGAGGTAGTCGATAGCTTTTTTACGGCTCATACTTTCGGCGAAAGGCTGAATTTCAAGACCTCCGAGCAGCTTGGTTTTTACTCCGGCACTTTCGAGCGCACCCTGCAAAGCCATGCTGTTGATTATGGTGGCCAACATGCCCATATAATCGCCTTGCACACGGTCCATGCCTTTACTGGCGCCCTGCAATCCACGGAAAATATTCCCACCGCCAATTACAATGGCTACCTGCACGCCCTTTTGCGTGATGGATTTAATTTCTTCTGCATAATCGTTCAGGCGCTTTGGATCAACACCATATTGCTGGTCGCCCATAAGAGCCTCTCCACTCAGTTTCAATAATACTCTTTGATATTTCATTTCTTGCTTCTTTGGTTCAAATTCAAGTATCCCGCTTTCGGGACAAGAGATTTTTCCCGTCACCGGAAAGCCGAATGCAAATTTATTAAAATCAGGGAATAAGCGTGGGCTTGAATTATACTGATTGATGCCGGGCACTAAAAATTAACCACCAGGCGCACATTCAACTGGCGTGGGGTAAGGTAGTTGGGCACAGCATATTTGCGTCCGGTCACATCGGTTACCCAGAGATAGGAAACAGTATTGGAAAATTGCAGCAAATTAAAGACCTCAGCGGTTATAAAAGCGGATTCGATAAAACGGAAGGGGCCTGATTTGATATCGCGGGTATTTTCGCCCACCAGCTCTTTGGAAAAACCGATATCCACCCTACGATAAGCGGGCATGCGGTATGTTTGCTCGTATTTCTCCGATTTTGGCGGGCCGAAAGGCAATCCTGTGCCAAAAACCAAACGCAGCTGCATTCGCCAGGTAGGATTTCCGGGCAGGTAATCCTGGAAAAACAAACTAAAACTCACGCGCTGATCTGTTGGACGGGGAATAAAGCCCGGTTCCACACGCACACTGTCCACAACTGTTTGATCTTCTGTATATCCGGGAATAATTATTTCTCCTTCTGCATTGAGGTAATCGAAATAAAAATCATTCTCGATGTCCTCTTCGGTTTTCATAATCGAGAGGCTGGCCCAGGAATCCACGCCTTTTACAAATTCTCCATTTATTTTAAAATCGATACCGGCAGCATATCCATATGCCAGGTTTTCAGCGGAATATCGCAGGCGCACATTATCAACCACATAAGGGATCAGGTTGTCGAGGTATTTGTAATAGGCTTCCGAAACAAACTTAAAAGGGCGTCCCCAGGCCATAAAATTCCAGTCCATTCCGGCAACGAAATGAATGGAAGTCTGGGCTTTAAGGTCTTTATTAATCTCGCCTTTGTCGTTTCTCAGCTCGCGGTAAAATGGCGGCTGGTAATAATATCCCGTGGAGAAACGGAACATCACATCCCTTTCCCAATTGGGTTTCCAGGCAATATTGGCACGCGGGCTGAGTAAAAACTGCTTGTTCACATCCCAGTAATTTCCACGCAAACCGGCAGTTAGGGTAATATCGCTGGCCGGAAAAGTCCAGCTGCCCTGAACAAAACCGGTATAACGGTTGGATTGCAGGTCAATATCTGTTTTGATGACATCGTTTAAAACAAGTGGCTGGATGTTTTGCACATCCGGAACGGTATATCCGATTGAATCGGCAGGATGGGGCAGGCTAAAACCCGCAGAATCAATCATCTCCCACTCATTGAGATGATCTGTAATATCTTCATGCTGATAGCGGAATCCCCATTCAAAAATATTTTCATCGATATTGAGCAATCCTCGGTGTTCAATATTATACACATTGGCAACCAGTTTATTACGGGCATGATTCAAATAAGAACCTACGCCATTGGCTTCCACAACTTCACCAAAAGTTTCGCTGCCGGCCTGTGTTTCGAGACGTCCGATCCAGTATTGCCCAAGCAGGTCATAATTTTCCTGTTCATCGGTATGGAACGTACTGGCAATCAGTTTCAGGCTAAGATTTTCCTGTGGTTTAAAGCGAACAGTAGCCGCTCCGGTATAATTCTGGAACTTATCATTTTCCTGACCTTCAAAATAAATACTAAGACGGTAGGCTTCCTGCACAGTTCCAAAATCCGTCTGGCGGTCTTCGGGAACCAGTTTATAGGAATTATTGGCAAAATTCCCGAGCACAGAAACTTCCCATTTCGGATTGATTTTGTACATCAGCATTCCCTGTACATCCGTAAAGGAGGGACGGTATTCGCCTTTGGTCTGCAAGCTGGAAAGCAGGTATTGGTTTGATTTCTGCCGTGCGCCAAAAAGGTAGGAAAGTTTTTTATTTTTTGTGGCACCTTCGAGATGCAGGCCACCGCCCAGAAGGCTCAGGTTAACCGAACCGGCAAATTTTTCCGGACGTTTGTATTTGATATCCAGCACCGACGACATTTTATCGCCATAGCGTGCCTGAAACCCTCCGGCAGAGAAAAGAATAGAGGAAACCAGATCAGAATTCAAAAAGCTCAATCCTTCTTGTTGGCCGGAGCGCACGAGAAAAGGCTTATATATCTCAATATCATTAACATACACCAGGTTTTCATCATAATTTCCACCACGAACGGAATACTGCGAGCTCAGTTCGTTATTGGATGAAACACCAATTTGCGTCTGCACCAGCGCTTCAATGGCATTGCCCGACATGGACGGGATTACCGTAGCTTCTTTTGGTGAAATTGGCGTAAGCGTTGATGAGCGCACCTGGCGGTCTTCGATAACAAGGCTGGGCAAATTTGTGGTGGAGAGGCTCAATTCGAGGCGCAGCATTTTCTGTTCGCCGGCTTTTAAATTTAATGGAACGCTCAATGAATTATATCCCACATAACTCACCAGCAGATTGATTTCTCCGACAGGCACTTCGAGTGTAAATGCCCCTTTTTGGTTGCTGGTAGTACCGCCCGGAAGACCTTCAATGGCAATATTTGCAAGCTCCACAGCCTTGTTTTTTTCATTTTTTATGATGCCGTGCACCACTGCTGTCTCCTGAGCCAGGAGCACAACATTAATCAACAAACTGAAAATCAGTAATAAACAGACTGTATATATATTTTTCAAAACGATAATTTCTTTAAGCTAAAATATTGCCGGCCACAAATATAGCTATGTTTTATAATTAAAAGCTTCGGATTGATTTGCAAAACAAAATTTGTGTACAATTAAAGCCCAGATTATGAAACGAGGTGATGGCGCTCTTAGTATTTGAAACATTTATTGATTGTTGGCGGAGAACATATCCTGTGGCACTGGCAAGCACAAACGAAAAAAGCCGTTGTTTTTTCAAACAACAGCCTTATATCGTGAAGTAATATTACTCTTACTTATCGAGGAAGCCTTTTTCGCGGGCTTCTTTAACACATGCGTAAACACCTTTTTTGTTGATGTTGCGCAGGCCATGAGCAGAAACTCTAAGTGTTATCCACTTATCCTCTTCTGGCACATAAAATTTCTTTGTATGCAGGTTGATATTGAACCTTCTTTTGGTTTTAATATTTGAGTGAGAAACGTTGTTTCCAACCATGAACCTTTTCCCGGTAATTTGACAAATCTTAGACATCGTTCTTCCTTTTAAAATGGGTTTTTGAAAACGGAGTGCAAAGAACGTTATTTTTTTTGAATTAACAAACGAAAAAAACGATTTTTTGCACCGAACAAAACATCATTGCTTAGATTGCTGCTTTTCTGCACTTTGTATTAATTCCATGCGCAGCATATTTAGGGCGGATATTGCCGTCATGCGGATATTGCGAAAACGGTGTTTGCTCAGGTGCAACAGCTTTGCTTTTGTTCCATTGGGCCCGGCCAAAGCAATCCAGATGGTTCCAACGGGTTTTTCTTCCGTACCGCCATCAGGGCCTGCAATGCCCGAAGTAGCCAAAGCATAATCCGAGCCGAGTTTTTTTCTGGCCCCTTCGGCCATTTGCCTGATTACTTCCTCGCTTACGGCACCTACATCCAGCAAGGATTGGTGCGAAACATCCAACAGGCTTTCTTTCACGTCGTAGGCATAGGCCGTAATTGACCCGAGATAATATGATGAGCTTCCTGGAACAGATGTAATCAGATGCGAAAGGTAACCTCCGGTACAGCTTTCGGCCAATGTCAGGTTTTTGCCGGCATCCTTTAACAATATGCCTATGGTTTCTTCCATCGTTTGGTCATCATAAGCAAAAACCAGCTCAGGAATCAGCTGAAGCAGTTTGTCCACCTCGCTTTCCACCAGCATGCGCACTTTTTCTTTGTCTGTCCCCGAAGCACTCAGGCGCATACGCACAATCCCGGGTTGCGGCAGATAAGCCAGTTTCACCTCTTGGGGCAAGGCAGATTCCCAGTCTTTTATGCGTTCGGCCAGAAAAGATTCGCCCAAGCCGTGGGTCATCACCGTTTTTTTATAGATAAAGGGCAATTGAAACCTTTTGCGGATGGCAGGTATGGCTTCTTCGGCAACAATGGCTTTCATTTCGAAAGGCACGCCCGGCATGGAGATGAATACTTTGCCGTCTTTTTCGAACCACATCCCCTTGGCCGTTCCCTGCGAATTGTTCAGATGAAGGGCATCTTTGGGCAGCATTGCCTGATTGCGGTTACTTTCGGTCATCGGGAAATTACGCTTGCGGAACATTTCCACAATATACTGATAGGTTTCTTCATAAAACTCCAGCTCCGTATCGAAATATTCGCAAAGCGCAGGCTTGGTGATATCGTCGGCGGTGGGGCCCAAGCCTCCTGTCATCATAACAAGATCTGCTTTTTGCGATGCCGCATCCAGGGCTTCAAAAATTTCGCCCTTTTGATCGCTGATGCTGGTAATCCGCACAACACGTATTCCTTCTTCCGTAAGTTTTTCGGCAATCCAGGCCGAATTGGAATCGATCACCTGACCGATCAGCAATTCATCGCCTATGCTGATAATTTCTGCATTCATTGCTTAATAATTTTGCGGCAAAAGTACAGAAATATCTTATCCTTAAAAGGAACAAGGCTTAAGCGGATCAACTAATTTATGGTTCTACTAGGAATTTCGTGGGTAACAATAATGTTTGAAAATAATATGCAGATATTTATTAATAAACTATTGATCCCTAACAGATTCCTCCCTTCACAAAACCTTAATCACTTCGTTTTGCTTTGTTCCGGTCGGAATGACGCCGTTTATTAGGCGTTTAAGGCAAATGCGGCGAGGACACAATAGTATATTTTAAACACGTCCTCGCCGCATTTGCCTCCTGACTCTATAAAAATGCGCCATTCCGACAAAGTTTCCGAAGTATGAGGAAAACTTTGGAGGAATCTGTTTGAAATAGCATTCTAATTTCTTTCCACGAAATTCCGTGTAGAACCTAATTTATAAAACAATAAAACTATGCTTTTGAGATATTCCAGAAGAGTGAACCCTTAAAAAATAAAACCCGGGCGAAAATCCATCCAGACCTATACGATGCAATTCGCCGGACAAGTTCCGCTCAAAGCATTTAGTCCCTGATGAATTAAACACCTCCAGCATACAAGGAAAACCTCCCAATAATTCAACACTTATTTTTCCATTGACAGCAGGATTGGGATAAATTTTAATTTCATTTAAAGCAGCATCATTTTCGGGCAAATCTTGCGGACCTGCAAAGAAATCCAAGATGCGCTGCATCAGTTCTGTGCGTTTTGCCTGCTGATGAATGGATGAAAACCCAAAAGGCAGGTACACCAGGCGATAGGGGCCGTCATACATCAAGCCCGCACCATTACCCGATTGGCTGAATTCAAAAATCAGTTCGGCGCCACTAAGGGCATTGATGGAAGATGGCGAATATTGGGTATTGCTGCCATCGCCACCGGTGATAAAGAAATTCATTCCTTCGGTAAGTGTCCCGTCTTTTCCTATGACTACCTGATTGGCATTTTCCGTTGGCAAAACTTCTTCGGCATGCAGCCAATTGTCATAAAAGCTTGTGCTGTCCAGCGATTCACCGGCATTTTGGCTGCTCAGGAAAAAGCGTCCGCCAGCTTCAAGATAAGCTGCAATCAATTGCTGTTCGTCATTTTTTATAATCTGGTGAAAATTTTGATTTTCCAGTCCTGTAAACCAGCAAACAGCTTCAAAGCTTTTCATAAAATCCACATTCAGACCCTGCCGAAGGTTCAGGTCAATCAATTGTGCTGTTTTTCCGCATCCGGCCACTGCGTCAAGATAATAATTGCTTACCGAAGCATGATTGCTGTATATATGCTCCTCGTCTTTCACAAGCAAAACATCGGCCTGACCGAGATATACGTTCAAGTCCAGGCTATCGGTTAAAACATCATCCTGATAAAACTTCAAACAGAGCGTCGCATTTTGCGGTTGATCAAAAAAGCCTGTCTCAAATTCAAATAAGAGGGGCTCCCCACATATTTGCCCGGCCAAAAGTTCATCAACAATTGCTTCATACTGGGTAATTTGAACAAGGGAAGACCGGCTCTCGAGTAAGGCGCTGATATTGTGCAAATCCCAATCTGTTTTATTTCGGATATTCAGTTTTAAAACTGCATTTTCATTTTCATCCAAAATCCCTTCTCCGCCTTCGTCCTCAATATCCATATCAACCAGGGCAAGTTTTTTGTAATCCCGGGCATACTGGTAAAGCATATTAAGGATATTCCAGGGTTCGCCATCACCATTGGAAAGCAGGCAAACGCCCCAATCCTCTTCTTTATCAAAAAATATTGCTGTTTTTACCCTGTTTGTTCCTGTGGCGCTGTAGCCTCCCGTATGCCCCCAGATTTCATTCACATATTCAAAGGCAAAAAGCAGTCCGGCATAAGGCGAAACATCAGGATATTGTGGCGTACACATCAGTTCCAACGTTTCGGGACTGATCAGCTGCCGCCCTTTGAAATTTCCGTTATTCAAAAGCATCATCATAAAATTATTCAGCTCCGGAATACGTGTATGCAGGAATCCAGCAGGGAACATTGGTGCGCTCCTGAAGCCCTCGGCATGGTATTGATTGTTGCGCAAAGAGTATTCCATGGCCAGGTTTGCCGTATCCAGATCAGCCAAATAAAAAGTGCTGTGCGTCATCTCCAGAGGATCCAAAATATGCTCCTGCATATATTCCGCATAAGGCTGAGCGCTCACACATTCAATAATAAACCCCACCAAAGTGGCGCCCACATTGGAATACATACTTCCATCACCCGGGCGATAATTGGCAAATGATGAGGCAGCACCATAGTATGCACCACCCGGAAGCAGATAATTTTCAAGGAATTCGCCCATGCTGATTTCCGTATCTTCATTAAAGCTCATCAGCGAATTAATCACATCCCAATTATCCATGATACCGGCAGTATGCGCCATCAGCATGCGTAGGGTGATGTTGTCGTTGGGATAAGCAGGATGCCGGATTTCAAAAGGAAGGTAAAGATTAACCGACGAATCGAGATGCACCAGGCCCTGTTCCTGCAGCTGCATCAAAGCGATACCGGTGAATGGCTTTGTAGCGGAATACAGCAGGTAGTCCGTAGTGTCGGTAGCCGGGCGGTCTGCCTCCCTGTTCATCATACCAAAACTGCCCTGCCAGGCAATGTCCCCGTTTTTGATAATAGAGGCACTCAGCCCGCTTATGTTATAGGCCGACATCTGGTTTTCGATTAAGGCCGCCAGGGTTTCCGGGCTTACCTGAGCCTTTGATTTTGAAAACGGGACGAAAATCAAAATAGAGACGAAAAACAATAAAGTGTTGTTGAAACTTTTCATGACATATAGTTTTTCTTCAAAATTATATAGCCATGATTTAAAAATCAGTGCCTTTTTTCAGATGCAGGCTTTCAGTTTCCCGGCGTTGGGTTTTTCTCACTGGCGTATGAGAAAAGCAGATTATGGTACAAAACTTTTCCAGTTTCCCGGACAAGACACTCATTCTTAATTTAGGTACAAGTATAACATTTCTATAATCAAAAAATATGCCTTTGCCTGTCATTTTTATTCCTTTTGTCTTGGCACAAAAGGAAACAAAAAGCCAAGTCAAAACAAAGCTTCCCCCCGCTCTTCCCGATGCCAAGAATTTCCAATCAAAGTAGTGCCTCGTGCCTCGGCAAAGCTTAAACCCCTTTGATGGGATTCTAAGCATCGGGAATTCACCCTCATCCGGCCCGCCTTTCGGCAGGCTCAAGAACCACTGTTTTGACAGGCCGACCCGCTGTCTAAACGAGGATGATTCTTGTTTTGAAAACAATTTGATTAAAAATTACGTCTAATGCAAAATCATTAGAAGTATTCGTAAAACAGCTGGTTAATCCTGATCTCATTTTTGCACAAATACTTTTATTGCCTGCAAAAATGAGAGCGGTATTCCCAAAAATAAGGCAAGGCGCTTTATAAAAAATTGATGCTTAAATAATTAGTGCTTGTCCATAATGTCTCCCGAAGCTTCGGGATTATTTCTTTTGCCGGAAACAGTGTATAGTCCTGATATAGGTTGACCAGAATTACAATTAGAAGTCAACTAAATCAAGGATTAAAATGAAGAGAAGAACAAAGATGAACTACCCAGAAGATTTCAAGCTTCGTGTAGTTAAAGAAGTGTTATCAGGTAAGTACAGCAAAGAAGAGGCGCGGCGTATTTACGGTATTCAGAGTAATTGTGCAATTTTGTACTGGATTCGCCAGTTTAGTGGCCAATCGAATTACAGAGAAGGGGGCATATCCCAAATAAATCCAGAGCTAATGGAAAACAAGAAACAAGAAATAGATAAGGATCAGGAGATCAGGGACCTTCAAGCTCAGTTAAAGAAGGAGCAGCTCAGGGCCGACCTGTGGCAAAAGATGGTGGATGTAGCAGAAGAAGAATTAAAAATTGATATCAGAAAAAAGTATGGAGCCAAGCTGTCCAACAACTAAAAGCAGACAAAGGTTCGAGGGCAACAATCAAAGACCTTTGCGGACTGCTTGGCTATAGCAAACAGGCATATTACAAGAATATTCGCCATAATGAAGAATCTATTTACCAGGAAGACATAATTATTGAACTGATAAAATCAAAACGAAGGTTATGGAAAAAAGGGAGTGGCAGGAACTTGCTTTGCAGCTTGCAAGAAGACTTAAAAGCCCACAATATCAGCATAGGGCGAGACCGTTTCTATGATTTGTTGCGCAGGCATGGTCTGTTGTTAAGAAAATCAAAGCGCAGGGCTTATACAACAAACAGTTATCATCATTATCACAAGTATCCGAATTTGATAAGAGGTTTAATTCCCAATGGCCCTTCTCAGGTATTGGTTTCAGATATAACCTATGTTTGGATCAAGGGCAATGACAGTTTTGCTTATCTATCCCTTGTTACAGATATGTATTCTCGTAAAATAGTTGGATTTGATGTTAGTGGCTCATTAGAAGCTACTGGCGCATTGAGGGCTTTAAAGAAAGCCACACGAGGACTAAAGGCACATGGGTGTATCCATCATTCAGACCGGGGCGTCCAATATTGTTGCGACAAATACATCAAACACCTTAATAAATGCCGTATGGCAATTAGCATGACGGAAAATGGGGATCCACTGGAAAACCCTATTGCAGAACGTGTTAACCGAACAATAAAAGAAGAATTTACCAATGACAAAACCATATCATTCAGTAGTTTGGCCGAAGCCAAAAAAGAACTTCCCCAATTTATAAACTTCTATAATACAAAGCGCCCACACAGAAGTGTCGAAATGATGACCCCAGAGAAGGCTCATCAAAAAACTGGAGAACTTAAAAGGTGCTGGAAAACTTATTACAGAAAGCGTCCAGAAGTGGCATTAGAAAAATTGAATTAATATATTTGTCGAACAAACTCTTTTTTCTTCTTTCCGGGGATCCCCGGAAAGAAGAAAAAAGAGTCAACCAAAATCAGGACGCTACACAGTCATTTACGCCAGTAAACTCCTCGTTTCCAGCAAAAGAAATGCCTCGACCTCGAACATTCTGAATCAAGCACAGTACTTTATAGACAGACACTAATTAACTTCATAACTGTTTGTAATCCGAAAAACAGGAGGCTTTCAGTTTCCCGGCCTTGGGTTTTTCTCACTGGCGTATGACGAAAGCAGATTATCGTACAAATCTTTTCAGCATTTCTTCAAATACTTCCCTCCTCCTTACAGCCACAGGCACCACCGAACCGTCCTCCATCAAGAGGCTGTACCCGTCTTTTTTAATGTATTTCTGAACAAATTTCATCTGCACCATATGTGAATTATGCACGCGGCAGAAAGGTTCATCCAACAATATTTCCGCATAATCGCCCATGGGACGGGAGGCGGTAATTTTACGTCTTCCTTTCAGGAAAATATCCGTATAACTACCTGCTGCTTCCAATCTGATTATTGCCGAAATAGAAATAAACTCTGTTTCGCTTTGCGTATGCACAGCAATCTTTTCCGGTTTCCCCTTCAGGGCTTCGTCAAAAAGGGATTTCAGGCAGGGATTGCCCGTAGATTGTTTTTTCTTCAATTCGGCCGCCCTTTTTAAGGCATTGACCAGCTCCTGGATATCCACTGGTTTTAAAAGATAATCCAGCGCATAATATTTAAAAGCCCTGATGGCATATTGGTTATAAGCCGTAATAAAGATAAGTTGAAAATCCCTGATACCTGCATAATCAAGCAGTTCAAAACCATTTCCGCCCGGCATCTCAATATCCAGTAAAACGATATCAGGATTTAGCTTTTTGATACTCTTCAGTCCTTCCGGTACATTGGCTGCTTCACCGGCAACAGTAAATCCGGGACAAAATTTTTCAATGATCAGGCGCAGGTTGTCCCTGGCCACACGTTCATCATCGATGATTAAAATGCTTAAGTCCTTTGCAGTCATAATTAAACAATTTTTGGAAATTCGAGCTGCACAACAGTCCCTCTGGCTTCAGCACCTTCTTTCAAATCAATAAAAGCCATCCGGAAGGGCTTTGCATAAATTTTGGACAATGCTTCCAAACGCTGCCGGCTGATGTCAATTCCCAGGGATTTTTTGTCTTTTTGCTCCTTATTCCTGATCTGCCATGAGCGCTCACGTCCTATTCCGTTATCACGGATTTCGCATTGCAATACATCATCTTTTATTTTGAAACTAATTTCCAGCAATCGCTGCCCTTCTTGTTTTGGAAGAAGTCCGTGCCATATTGCATTTTCGATAAAAGGCTGCAACAGCATAGAAGGGATTTTCAGGGATTGCGTCTGCAACTGTTCGTCCAGCTCCAATTTCCACTGAAAGCGCTCATCAAAACGCATGGCTTCCAGCTCAAGATATTTCTTAATAAAATCCACTTCCTGAGCAAAAGGCACCAGGTCTTCCAGCGAATTTTCGAGCGCGGTGCGCATCAGGCCGGAAAAACGGTTCAAATAGCGATTGGATGCCACAACATCGTTTTGAAGGATATGCTGCTGCAAATGATTCAGGCTGTTAAAAATGAAATGCGGGTTCATTTGCATCCTTTTGAGCCGCTGCCGTAATTCCAGGTTTCGCTTACGGGTATTCAAACGGATAATTATTATACTCAAAACGGTTATAAGCACAAGCAGTGAAAGAGCCAGCACAACATATGTCATACGCAGGTTACGAAGTTTATCTACCTCATGTTCCTGCAGCAACAAACGGTTGCTCTGGCGCGTAAATGCCGCATTGGACCGCGCTTTCTCTATGGCAAAACGCACATCATTGTTATCACTTATCAGCGCCTCGCTGATGGTGCTATACGATTGATAATAGGTCAGTGCTTTTTGATAATCTCCGTCTTTTTGATAAAATGTGCTCTTGGCTTTCTTCATCCAGGCCACCATATCCATATAATTATGTTTCTGGGCCAGATGTTCGCACGAATCAAAATATTGCCAGGCTTCCGTCATCCGGTTCATGCTGAAATACAATTGACCGATATTGCCCAGGCTGACGCATGAACCATAGGAATCGCCAATTGCAGCACGGATCCCGATTGCTTTTTGCATATATAGAAATGCGCTGTCATCTTCCTTGAGGTAATAATAATCGCGTCCGATTTCATTATACAAACTGCCCAAAAGGCTTGAATCGCAATAGTCTTCCGCCTGAAGGTGCGCTTGAAGGGACTCTCGGTAATTTCCTGCGCTCCAATACAAATTCCCTTTAATTTTCATGGCTTCTGCAATATTATTGGTATCCTTCAAATCTTTTGACATTTGCAAAAAAAGGTCACAGTATTTATGTGCCGAATCCAACTCAGCCTGATTATGGAAAATCATGGCCAAACCACCATAGTTTATGCTCAAACGTTCCTGTGACAGAGACTTTGCGTTTTCTACATTTGCGCGAAAAAGGTTGCCTGCTTCAGGGTAATTGCCCAAAGAAAGCAAAATATAGGCTTTACATGTATTGAGGTGCAAAAGCTCCTGAAGGCTGCCGGCCGGACACGCCTGCAATTCTGCTTCTACAAGTTTAAGCGAAACGCTGTGCAAGCGCAGGCTGTCGAGCAGACGGTAAATCAATACTTTTTGCATGGAATCCGCCTTCAAAAACCGCCCGTCGGATTCCATTTGCCCGATCAAAAGAACGACGGAATCTTTGGGCAATGCAGGATTAATGTCCATCTCAGGCAAAGCATCCCCATCCTGCGCCACGGATGCCGCAAAAAACAAAATCAAAATCAGCAGGAAAACGTATTTTGGCCCGTAGCGGTTCATATCCAAGCTTTTAATCCTCTTTTTCGCACCAGGCAACCACCATCATGGTAATATCATCCGATTGGGTAAAATCCTGCACATGACTGGCCAAAGCCTGATCCACTCCTTTTATCAGCGCTCTTGGATCTGCCGAGGAATTGCGCTTAAGTTCTGTCATAATTGCCTCTTCGCCAAATAGTTGATGCTGATCGTTTTCTGCTTCGCTTACTCCATCGGTATAAACAAAAAGCTTATCACCTTTGTGGAATTTCATCGAAAATTCAGGATAATCAAAATCTTCATCCAAACCTACCGGTAATGACGGGCGATCGTGCAAAATCTCAGGCTCTGCTTTGCTGCGGATGAGTACCGGTGGGTTATGTCCTGCATTGGTGTATGTAATTTTGCCTGTATCCAGATCGAGTATGCCGAGGAAGAAAGTCACAAACATACAGGAATCGTTATTGGCACTCAGGGATTTATTGAGCAATTTCACAATACCTGAGGGATTTTTATGCTTGTCCGCGATGGAGCGAAGCAAAGTACGCGTTACAGCCATAAAAAGCGATGCAGGAACACCTTTGCCCGAAACATCGCCAATGGCAAAGCAAAAACGCCTGTCGTCGATCAGGAAGAAATCGTACATATCGCCACCCACCTCTTTGGCCGATTTCAATTCAGCAAAAAGATCAATTTGTGGCAAATCGGGGAAAGGCGGGAAGCTTTGCGGGATCATCGACATTTGGATATCGCGGGCAATGCGCAGCTCGCTTTCAATTTTTTCTTTGGCCGCGGTGGTTTGCGTAAGGTTGGAGATATATTCCGATAGCTGATCCTGCATATAAGCCATTGCATCGCGCAGCTGCTTCAGTTCATCTTTGCGCTTTAGTTCAGGCAATTCTGCTTTAAAATTCCCCCCGGCAATTTCATGGGCCGAATTGGCTATGGCCACCAGCGGACGCCCCAGTTGCCTGATGGAGCGGAGGGTCAGAACCGTCAGGAATATCAGGCCCAAAACAATTACAGCAATCAATAGCCTGTTCATATCGTGCAGCTCTGCAAACATTTCTTTATTGGGATATACGACGGCCATTGAAAGCATCCCAGTAGGCAAAACCGTGTAAAATATCCAGCTATCGGGGCGGCCTTTCAGGTTGTAGGGACAAAAACCGCTTTTGCCCTGCCGCAGCTCACGCCCGATTTCGCGCAACAAAGGCTCATCCTGGTTTACCGCATAAGAATAAATACTTTCGTTCATAACCACATCCGGATTGGGATGCGCCAGAGCCATACCATTGCGCGAAAGCACCATCGCATAACCCGACTCAAAAATGCGTGTTTCATGCACCAGGCCGGCAAGCCAGTCGAGGTCAATATCCACTACCGCCACGCCGGCACAAATACTGTCGGCGCCATTTGTGCGGAAGAAAGGCACGGAATAAGACGACATCAACTTATTGCCGCCACCCAGATCATAATACGGCTCCGACCAATAAGGCTTTCCTGTAAGCACCGGCACCTGATACCAGTCCATAAGGTGATATTCGTAATCCGGGCCGCCGAGGTAAGTGCGCGCCAGGGTATCGCCCGAGCGATGCACAAAAGGCATAAAATATTTCCCCTGCCCGGCAACAGCACCGGGCTCAAAAGCCACACAAACACCAAAAACATCGGGATTATAAGCCAAAGTCCGCTCCAGCAAATCCATAATGGAATCGGCAGGGATCAAGCCCATTTCGAGGCAGGAGACCAGCATTTCGGGAATCTCCTGCATAGGCAATAATTTGGCAGCAATGCGCCCCTCAATATTACCGGCCATCTTGCGGGCATTATCCTCAGCAGCAGCAGAGATAATTTCGCGGGAGAAGAAATAATAGGTTACAAAAGTGAGGACAAAAAGGCTGAGCGTGATGTATAAAACGCGCAAAGCAATGCGAAAAGAAAGGCTGTTTTTGTTAATCATGGCGCTCCGGTTTTTGAGGTTCCTGAACAAGCGGACGGGCAAAATCATCATATTTCAGGCGTGTATGCGGCACCCTGTCCGGGGCAAACTCAAGCACTTCCAGCGCTTTATCAAAATCTTCCTCTGATAAAACAGCATCTTTGGGCATATGGGCATCAAAAGCCTGAACCTCCAGAATACGGTCGAGCATCCAGCTTTGATGAGCTTTATTGGCTTCAATTTTGGCTTCAAACATCAGGCGCAAAACCTCATCCAAAGCTTCCGCCTTATGCTGGGCTGCATATTGCCATCCGCGGATGCTGGCTTCGGCAAAAGCTTTCAGCTCCTGCCGACGTTTAGTAAATGTTTCTTCCATTACATACAAACCGTCTTCGGGCACATCAAAATCATACTCTGACAAATAAAAGGCATTCATTTCATCGAGGTTGATGCCGCTCAGGTAAATCTGATCGTATTCATTATACCACATAACCGTCATCAGGTCGATGCCGTCCATCAAAAACAGGTTTACCGACGACATAATAGGTACCCACTCTACATCAAAGCCATGGGTTTGAACAAGCGCATTGGGGACCTCTTCAAAACCACTTTTCCAGATGCCGATTTTCTTTCCGTCGAGATCATCAAGGGATTCGATGCCTTTTCCTTTTTTGGCCACAAACATAATGGCCGAATGCTCAGATATCTGCGCAATATTCACAATATCAAGCCCTTCAAGACGCTTTTCGATGGCCGTAATCAGAAAAAGGCTCGCAATATCGGCTTTGCCATTTTGCAGATATTCGACTGCATTGACCGTTGCAGGCGGATGGATGATATCCACATTAAGGCCGGCATCCTTGTAAAAGCCCATTTTCTGCGCCATATAATAACCGGCAAACTGCGCCTGTGGCAGCCAGTGTGTGGAAAAAACCAGCTTTTTCTGCGCGCTGATACTGCCCGAAAGCCAAAAGGACAAGAATAAAAAAATCAAAAACTTTCTGCTCATGGATGATGGATTAGGGAAAACCAATGAAATGCTCAAGCTGCCAACAAATTTAGGCTTTATTGATGGAAAGGGCAAGGGATGAAAATTTAAAAACCGATGCTTTATCCCAAGCCGGCTTGCGGACAACAAAAGACAGGCATCGAACAGGAAGGGATGTATTTGTATGAGACGCCCTGGGTATTTTTTGTTTTGCCACTGCATCAGCGGTTATTTCAATTCGCGAATTGCGCATTGCAGTATTGTTATTGTTAATAATGGCAGGGTTTGAAGTATTGGGTTCATTAGTTTTGAGCATATTAATCTTGGTCTGATTGGAAAGACCTTCGCTTTATATTCCTGCAAGCGGTCATTTACTCGCACTCAGGGCCAATATTTTGGCGTGCTCGTGAATCCAAAGCCCGGCGCGTTCATTCTGCAGTGGGCTTTGGATTTCAATTCCTCTTGGTCTGATTGGGAGCTTTTTTTTCCTTAAGCCAGTTATTATGACTATCGCAATTTCAATTCCTCTTGGTCTGATTGGGAGTCCCAATGCGTATAAGTCCTTTAAGCGCTCCCACATATTTCAATTCCTCTTGGTCTGATTGGGAGTCCCAATGCGTATAAGTCCTTTAAGCGCTCCCACATATTTCAATTCCTCTTGGTCTGATTGGGAGGGGATGTTTTTCCTGCTCTTCAATGAAAAGTTTTTTATTTCAATTCCTCTTGGTCTGATTGGGAGATTGAATCCTGATTTAGATTCAGAGCAAAATGATGGATTTCAATTCCTCTTGGTCTGATTGGGAGTATTCCACTTCCTTGTCAGGTACTCCGTAGCTTTTAATTTCAATTCCTCTTGGTCTGATTGGGAGGTTACCAGATTGGGTGTACATTTTAATTAAATCCAAATTTCAATTCCTCTTGGTCTGATTGGGAGAATCGGCTGAAAAACATATCGGTTATGCGCTTCGGAATTTCAATTCCTCTTGGTCTGATTGGGAGCGTTGCTTTTATTCCTTCCAAAATACTTGCTTTTTGATTTCAATTCCTCTTGGTCTGATTGGGAGCCTCTTGCAGAAGGTGACACCTTCAAAGAAATACATATTTCAATTCCTCTTGGTCTGATTGGGAGTCAACTCCCTGGAACTGGCTGCACGGATTTGATCTCATTTCAATTCCTCTTGGTCTGATTGGGAGTAATGACATTTGGCATAAAGCGCAATGGTTGTTCAGATTTCAATTCCTCTTGGTCTGATTGGGAGAGGTGCTGTTGCTTTAGGTGATAAAGTAATTGCTTCATTTCAATTCCTCTTGGTCTGATTGGGAGATTAGGGTTATTGCTTTTTTCATTGTTTGTTTTTATATTTCAATTCCTCTTGGTCTGATTGGGAGTACCGGCCAGATGGCTGCACTTTTGGCCGATTCGATATTTCAATTCCTCTTGGTCTGATTGGGAGACAGCAACCCCGATATGAGTGCCGTTCCCGACCCATATTTCAATTCCTCTTGGTCTGATTGGGAGTTTCAATTTCTGAATCCTGAGAAAACAAAAAACGGGATTTCAATTCCTCTTGGTCTGATTGGGAGCAGGTGCCGGCCACTATAAAATAACCGTTATTTTAAATTTCAATTCCTCTTGGTCTGATTGGGAGTGGGTTGAATCCCCCAGAACCAGATCGCCACGCTCGAATTTCAATTCCTCTTGGTCTGATTGGGAGCAACTGATAATAATTTCCGAAGTTATCAGAATGATATTTCAATTCCTCTTGGTCTGATTGGGAGACGGCTTCGATGATGATGCTTTTGGCGCAATTGCGAATTTCAATTCCTCTTGGTCTGATTGGGAGCTTTTTCAGATTTTGATCTTTCTTTTTATTTATTTTATTTCAATTCCTCTTGGTCTGATTGGGAGTACGCCAAATTGGCCGACGCTGTTATATCTTTTATTCATTTCAATTCCTCTTGGTCTGATTGGGAGGCAGCAATTGCATTTCAAAGTTTATTTGCTTCGCCGATTTCAATTCCTCTTGGTCTGATTGGGAGACGCAAATGCCTGCTGTTTTATCCGAAAATTTTTTTAATTTCAATTCCTCTTGGTCTGATTGGGAGAATCCTATCGCAAATTGCGCTTTTAATGTCTCTCATATTTCAATTCCTCTTGGTCTGATTGGGAGCACTAAAGACAAAGCCGAAAAAGCCACAGGCATAAAATTTCAATTCCTCTTGGTCTGATTGGGAGAACTATCTATGATAGAGGAAGCGGCACACCCACAAAATTTCAATTCCTCTTGGTCTGATTGGGAGTGGGTTGAATCCCCCAGAACCAGATCGCCACGCTCGAATTTCAATTCCTCTTGGTCTGATTGGGAGCAACTGATAATAATTTCCGAAGTTATCAGAATGATATTTCAATTCCTCTTGGTCTGATTGGGAGACGGCTTCGATGATGATGCTTTTGGCGCAATTGCGAATTTCAATTCCTCTTGGTCTGATTGGGAGCTTTTTCAGATTTTGATCTTTCTTTTTATTTATTTTATTTCAATTCCTCTTGGTCTGATTGGGAGTACGCCAAATTGGCCGACGCTGTTATATCTTTTATTCATTTCAATTCCTCTTGGTCTGATTGGGAGACAGCTGGCTATTCCGTTGATGCAGTTTTGGACGAATTTCAATTCCTCTTGGTCTGATTGGGAGTTTTGATGCAGTGCTGAATGATGGAACATTTTCCAGATTTCAATTCCTCTTGGTCTGATTGGGAGCCTTTGGCCATCTCGCGCCTCAATTGGCGTTTCTCCATTTCAATTCCTCTTGGTCTGATTGGGAGCGCCTTTAAAGAGGAATTCGGTGTGGACCTTGACGAATTTCAATTCCTCTTGGTCTGATTGGGAGATACCCTGATTATGATGAACTCTCATTTGCCAGCGAATTTCAATTCCTCTTGGTCTGATTGGGAGCAGCTAAAAGCTTTTGAGCTTAGCGAGGATTGCGACATTTCAATTCCTCTTGGTCTGATTGGGAGGTGTACAGTTCCTTTGTGGCTTTGGCACAAAAGCCATTTCAATTCCTCTTGGTCTGATTGGGAGATTAGGGTTATTGCTTTTTTCATTGTTTGTTTTTATATTTCAATTCCTCTTGGTCTGATTGGGAGTACCGGCCAGATGGCTGCACTTTTGGCCGATTCGATATTTCAATTCCTCTTGGTCTGATTGGGAGAAGTGTATTTTTTAAGGCAATGCGAAATGAATTTCATTTCAATTCCTCTTGGTCTGATTGGGAGCAAAACCAACGCAATGCCCAGATTAACAATTCAACAATTTCAATTCCTCTTGGTCTGATTGGGAGTGTTCGGAATGCGGCTTCACGTCGAATTGCAAAGTCATTTCAATTCCTCTTGGTCTGATTGGGAGGCGGGATTGCTCCCGGTCAAGGTGCTGGATGAAAGTAATTTCAATTCCTCTTGGTCTGATTGGGAGAAAAAATTGCAACGGCATGTTTACACATATAGGAATTATTTCAATTCCTCTTGGTCTGATTGGGAGCTGATAACCAAAGCTTTCAGAGGCCAGACTTTCACCATTTCAATTCCTCTTGGTCTGATTGGGAGACTTCTATATTTTTTTAGATATTCTTAGACATTTTTATTTCAATTCCTCTTGGCCTGATTGGGAGTTGCATCAGGCTTTCAAATTTATGACGAGTTTACTTTATTTCAATTCCTCTTGGTCTGATTGGGAGAAGCAAAAAATTTTAAACCACGAAATTTAGTTAAAAGATTTCAATTCCTCTTGGTCTGATTGGGAGTTGCAGGCTTTTTCCGCTTTCTTTTCTCCTTCCTGCATTTCAATTCCTCTTGGTCTGATTGGGAGATGTGTCATGTGATCCATTATTTTCTCAAAAGATTTTATTTCAATTCCTCTTGGTCTGATTGGGAGTCTACGCGAGCGAATGATAGGGACGCACTTCTCCGGATTTCAATTCCTCTTGGTCTGATTGGGAGTTGTCACATACTTCTCAATTGCAGCGCTCAGCCCTTATTTCAATTCCTCTTGGTCTGATTGGGAGTTGCTTGTTAAGTTTAAGTTGAGCCCCTGGTAGTGCATTTCAATTCCTCTTGGTCTGATTGGGAGACAACCGAAAAAAATACAACCGCCGCCGCTCTTCGCATTTCAATTCCTCTTGGTCTGATTGGGAGTTTCATCAGTCGATAATTTTATTTTTGTTTGAATTGCATTTCAATTCCTCTTGGTCTGATTGGGAGTTGGAATGGATTATGATGAAGATGATTATGTATCGCATTTCAATTCCTCTTGGTCTGATTGGGAGGATAGGACTTGACATATTTGCTAATGATCTCTTAAATTTCAATTCCTCTTGGTCTGATTGGGAGCAAAATGGACGGCGACCTCAAGGGCGCTGTGGTAAATTTCAATTCCTCTTGGTCTGATTGGGAGCATCATCCTGCTCGGCAAGAGCTTCATTGAATCCAATTTCAATTCCTCTTGGTCTGATTGGGAGGCGGCAAGCTCATCTGGGATTACATCATCAAGCCCATTTCAATTCCTCTTGGTCTGATTGGGAGGGCGGCAAGCTCATCTGGGATTACATCATCAAGCCCATTTCAATTCCTCTTGGTCTGATTGGGAGGTAATGCCACAATCTCCTCAGCGTGCAGCGTAATACATTTCAATTCCTCTTGGTCTGATTGGGAGGCCAATCTCGCCATCAACTTGCAGGTCTGCATAGTCGATTTCAATTCCTCTTGGTCTGATTGGGAGGCGAGGCAACAGGAACTAACGCAGTAGCCTGCCCATATTTCAATTCCTCTTGGTCTGATTGGGAGAAGATCAACATCCGCGACAGCAAGGGCAGGAGCAGCATTTCAATTCCTCTTGGTCTGATTGGGAGACAAACACGAAGCAAGCAAAACCGACCTGGCTGCGATATTTCAATTCCTCTTGGTCTGATTGGGAGACTTGAGTGACGAACAAATAGCAGAGCTGGAGCAATATTTCAATTCCTCTTGGTCTGATTGGGAGTATGTATTACCCGAAAAATGGAAAAACATTTAAATAATTTCAATTCCTCTTGGTCTGATTGGGAGCCCCGCCCGAAAAACTGCAACAGCTCATCAAACGACATTTCAATTCCTCTTGGTCTGATTGGGAGGCGTATAATTTCAATATTTGCAGCCTTCCTTCATATATTTCAATTCCTCTTGGTCTGATTGGGAGAGGTTGAATTTCATGATAATGATATTTGAGATTTAAATTTCAATTCCTCTTGGTCTGATTGGGAGTTTCTAAAGTCTTTTTGTTTATATCGCCGAAAAATTATTTCAATTCCTCTTGGTCTGATTGGGAGATTATATTCGTCCATCCATCCTGACGGTACTCCATCATTTCAATTCCTCTTGGTCTGATTGGGAGACAAGCACCCACAAGCTGAAGGGTGCGCCCACAGCTATTTCAATTCCTCTTGGTCTGATTGGGAGATTGAAATGATAAGAACGGGAGCTACTCAATATCAGATTTCAATTCCTCTTGGTCTGATTGGGAGGTGTTGTTTTAAATGAATACGGGTTGGCTGTTCGTTATTTCAATTCCTCTTGGTCTGATTGGGAGTGTCTAAGAATATCTAAAAAAATATAGAAGTGTGTAATTTCAATTCCTCTTGGTCTGATTGGGAGACAATATTGTTATTGAATGCGTTGAGCATTTTCCCAATTTCAATTCCTCTTGGTCTGATTGGGAGCAGTAATGAATATTGTTTAATTGACCAGTCTCCTGAATTTCAATTCCTCTTGGTCTGATTGGGAGGATTCCATTATTATGCAGGCCGACGACGCCAGCCAAATTTCAATTCCTCTTGGTCTGATTGGGAGGCTAATAATTTGCCGGCGCGTGAATACGCGTACATATTTCAATTCCTCTTGGTCTGATTGGGAGTGCTCAGGTTCTTTTTAGAATGATGTTGAAAGAAGTATTTCAATTCCTCTTGGTCTGATTGGGAGAAGTATTTACAGAAGCTTTAAGCGGGATTGAGCGTGATTTCAATTCCTCTTGGTCTGATTGGGAGGTCCATGAAGTAGTAATCAACTCCAGTCGCAAGACCTATTTCAATTCCTCTTGGTCTGATTGGGAGTTTTCAGCCTGTTGGTGCTGCAATAGGTGCAGTTGTGATTTCAATTCCTCTTGGTCTGATTGGGAGTGTTATAATCCGCTGGCCGCCGGCAACCGAAACAATATTTCAATTCCTCTTGGTCTGATTGGGAGAATGAAGCCTTACCAGCCTACATATAAGCTGCACATATTTCAATTCCTCTTGGTCTGATTGGGAGGTTAAAATATAGTGCAATGGCAGATTACGTAAATAAATTTCAATTCCTCTTGGTCTGATTGGGAGCGGACAGCGATATATTGACAACATGAACCGTCGTGATTTCAATTCCTCTTGGTCTGATTGGGAGATTTTAAAAAAGCAAGAATAGAGCTGGGTATTTCGAATTTCAATTCCTCTTGGTCTGATTGGGAGTCAATTTTTTTGATCCAGATATCAGCCAAATACCAAATTTCAATTCCTCTTGGTCTGATTGGGAGTGATAATGAAATTTATCAGGAGATGGAAGATATCTTATTTCAATTCCTCTTGGTCTGATTGGGAGACAAAACGACCTGAAAGACATAAGAGCTTATCAGAGATTTCAATTCCTCTTGGTCTGATTGGGAGACCATAGGGAGTTGCGTATGAGGTGCTGTTAACTACATTTCAATTCCTCTTGGTCTGATTGGGAGGTTTCTACGAGCAACAAAACCAGTGCTTGTAGTTAAATTTCAATTCCTCTTGGTCTGATTGGGAGGATTAATGATGATGAAATTTATAGTATTGCAATTCAATTTCAATTCCTCTTGGTCTGATTGGGAGGATCCGCGCCATCCCGAAAAAAAACACGCAATCATAATTTCAATTCCTCTTGGTCTGATTGGGAGCGTCAGTTATAATAACAACATCAAGGTCTTTGCGTATTTCAATTCCTCTTGGTCTGATTGGGAGATGACGGCTTTATTGATGATCTCACAGCGTATTATCATTTCAATTCCTCTTGGTCTGATTGGGAGAAAAGCATTTACCTGTTGTGCTTTCCAGGGATGAAGATTTCAATTCCTCTTGGTCTGATTGGGAGGCACCAGACATAGAACAATGTATAAACCTAACCCTGATTTCAATTCCTCTTGGTCTGATTGGGAGATTACTCTATGATCTATACGCAGAGATGCTGCTTGAATTTCAATTCCTCTTGGTCTGATTGGGAGAAGCAGTATGCGCGCTTCTCATCCCGAAGGCATTCTATTTCAATTCCTCTTGGTCTGATTGGGAGGCCCGTGAGCTGCGCCCCATTGTTCTGCACCTCGATTATTTCAATTCCTCTTGGTCTGATTGGGAGCCTAATGATAAGCGGGTGTTTCTCTCTTTTATAATTATTTCAATTCCTCTTGGTCTGATTGGGAGAATGGAGTTTTGATATAATTAAAGTATTGTTTATCAATTTCAATTCCTCTTGGTCTGATTGGGAGCTGTTACAGGATCGTTTTTCCTTCCATCCGTTTCAAATTTCAATTCCTCTTGGTCTGATTGGGAGACCCTAACAATGTATCAAACGCAAGCCGGGGTGTTAATTTCAATTCCTCTTGGTCTGATTGGGAGAGGGTTCACCAAAGAAGACTGCATTGTGATTATTAATTTCAATTCCTCTTGGTCTGATTGGGAGAATTGCTGGCAGAAAGCACAGGCAATTGTATCCTTCATTTCAATTCCTCTTGGTCTGATTGGGAGTTACTGAGGTGAACAGCAAAATCGCTCAGCCCGGACAATTTCAATTCCTCTTGGTCTGATTGGGAGTAGCTCCAGTAACCTTCATAAACCGGATCATTCTCAATTTCAATTCCTCTTGGTCTGATTGGGAGACTATCACTATAGCTATTACGATGATTCCCCCGCGTCATTTCAATTCCTCTTGGTCTGATTGGGAGGAGAACTTCCGCGAACTGCTTGAACTGCTCACTTCCCATTTCAATTCCTCTTGGTCTGATTGGGAGGCTGAGGGGGTGCCGATTGGAAATTATATATCCCAAATTTCAATTCCTCTTGGTCTGATTGGGAGATCTTGGCGGCGCTATGCGCATTGCTGCTCAGGTCGATTTCAATTCCTCTTGGTCTGATTGGGAGCCAATTGTGGCGGGCGTATTCGGTTTTTTTATGCCATTTCAATTCCTCTTGGTCTGATTGGGAGAATACTGCTCATACTCGGCTGATTCAGGATAATTAATTTCAATTCCTCTTGGTCTGATTGGGAGACAAAGATGGCCAGAAATATCAGGCCGATTTTTTTTAATTTCAATTCCTCTTGGTCTGATTGGGAGGCGCAGGCCTACGCTGTACAACAATGAGAGCATTGCAATTTCAATTCCTCTTGGTCTGATTGGGAGTTCATACCATCACGGCTGAATTCTTCCTCAATAAGCATTTCAATTCCTCTTGGTCTGATTGGGAGCGGTTACATACGATTCAATTGCACTTGCAAACCCATATTTCAATTCCTCTTGGTCTGATTGGGAGGTGATTCGGCCTGTTGCTGACACAACACTAACTATCATTTCAATTCCTCTTGGTCTGATTGGGAGGATGAAAGAAGCCTATTGGATTATAGGTGCTTGCAAATTTCAATTCCTCTTGGTCTGATTGGGAGCCTCCTCGATGAGGGCGATCAATGCAATGTACGAAGATTTCAATTCCTCTTGGTCTGATTGGGAGTCGAACATCTCAACTGCACCCATCGCGCGCTCCACAATTTCAATTCCTCTTGGTCTGATTGGGAGTCGTCAATTGTTCCCATCGCCAGGCCGCTGACGCTGATTTCAATTCCTCTTGGTCTGATTGGGAGATAGGGCGCTTCACCTTCGAGAGTGTTGTCAATGTGATTTCAATTCCTCTTGGTCTGATTGGGAGTGCAAACCAAATCTTCGTGTTTGCTCAATTCTTCAAATTTCAATTCCTCTTGGTCTGATTGGGAGGGTCATGAATGATGAGACCCTGCTTTATATGACCATATTTCAATTCCTCTTGGTCTGATTGGGAGTGCAAAAGCAGCAGAATTGCAAAAGGAAACGACCTTATTTCAATTCCTCTTGGTCTGATTGGGAGGGCAGATACGATGCCCTTTTTGGAATATCAAACCGCATTTCAATTCCTCTTGGTCTGATTGGGAGAATGAATTAGGTAGGGTTGACCTGTCTAACGAGCCCATTTCAATTCCTCTTGGTCTGATTGGGAGGGACAAAGTCAGAGTTCAATTACCTGCCTGACTTTCATTTCAATTCCTCTTGGTCTGATTGGGAGTGCTGTTTTTGAAAAGGTAGTACAAGTAGGTCATGAATTTCAATTCCTCTTGGTCTGATTGGGAGACGGCCAGCGGTCATTTTTAAAGTTCATAAATAATGTATTTCAATTCCTCTTGGTCTGATTGGGAGGACACTGATCGACCGCAGGCACGTAAAGCCGGAGCTATTTCAATTCCTCTTGGTCTGATTGGGAGCGCTGAACTCAATATCTTGCTTATACTGCGCTTCAAATTTCAATTCCTCTTGGTCTGATTGGGAGTCGCACGGGAACTTACGCTTACCGTTAGCTTTCAGTTGCATTTCAATTCCTCTTGGTCTGATTGGGAGTTCGCGTGTGAAGTGACAAAAATTATATTAAAATGATTTCAATTCCTCTTGGTCTGATTGGGAGACTTCACACGCCCGCGACAAGAGCAGCGGCTGCCCGATTTCAATTCCTCTTGGTCTGATTGGGAGAGATCAACAATGCAACGATCGATCAATTAAAGAAAATTTCAATTCCTCTTGGTCTGATTGGGAGCATAGAGGAATTCGGTTTTATCCGTAATATCCTTCCGTATTTCAATTCCTCTTGGTCTGATTGGGAGCCCGGATGTGGCTATTTATGAAGGTTCCCTTGTACTATTTCAATTCCTCTTGGTCTGATTGGGAGCGCGGTTGAACAATCGCGATCTTAATCAAGAGGGTCATTTCAATTCCTCTTGGTCTGATTGGGAGGTGAAGCAGAGTTGGCCACACTCTCAAGGGAGCTGATTTCAATTCCTCTTGGTCTGATTGGGAGCACATACGTGGGTACTGCTACTGTACGATAATTCTTTATTTCAATTCCTCTTGGTCTGATTGGGAGGAATGACAGATAAAATAAAAGTGAAGCGCGAAGCCCATTTCAATTCCTCTTGGTCTGATTGGGAGAGATGAAGATTCCAGACAGTAGCTACGATCAATTATATTTCAATTCCTCTTGGTCTGATTGGGAGGAACGATGTGCATAAAGAAATGTACTGGGCGCAAAATTTCAATTCCTCTTGGTCTGATTGGGAGCCGATGGGGCTTAAACCTCAACTTACTGCTTTTCAATTGCTTGCGGTTCAAAATTACAACATTTTTTCATTAATCCAACGTCAACCCTTATTAAAGTGTTTTTTGCCCTGCATCGACAAGTCGCTAATCACTTGTTTTCCAAGATGTCAACGAACATTCTTCCCTTTAGGGCGGCTGTCTTTTGCCAAAATAACGGTCACCGACAACCTACAACAATTGATCCAATGTAGCGCGCTCCTTTCCAACAACCTCTTTTTCAAGCCATTTCTCCTGTCGCGTATGAAATATGATCAAACTGTCTTCATCTTCCTTCATAATTTCTTTTGCCCTGTACTTCAACTCCTTCAACTGCGGCTCTCCCAGTTCCCCTTCAAATACCGAATTCTGTATCCAGTTCAAATACTGCCGGCACAATTTCAACATCTTGCCTACACGCTTCGTATTAACGTCATACACCAATATAATATACATAATCTGCCTATTTAAGGTGCTTACCACCATATTTTAAACGCCTTGTACTCCTCCATCCCCATAATATGCTTCACCAATTTATAACATTCGAGCTTGATAAGGTGCTTATAGGTAACCTGACGATTCAAACTCCTGTGCTGTATACTCTCCAACAACCTATTTTCCCAGGTCTCTACAAATTTCTTTTTGCCTTTCTCCTTTAACACAATATAATTCAGCTTATGGTCAAAATCTTCTTTCTTTAATTCCCTACGGTTTAAAAGCCTGAAAATCACCCTGTCAACAAGCAAGGGCTTAAAAATCTCTGCCAAATCAAGCGCCAAAGAATACCGCCTCTCTCCAGGTTCGTGCAAATAACTAATGGTAGGATTTAGCTGGGTTTGATTGATGGCCCGCAAACATTGTGCATAACACATCATATTTCCAAAACTGATCAGTGAATTAATCTCATTTTTAGGCGGTTGCTTACTACGGCCATTCATCTCAAAACCATCAATAATTTGACCAAAAGATTCATAATAATTCATGCGGATATTCCCCTCTATGCCCATCAGTTCATCAATTTCGCATGTCTGGTCAATACTTCCGCTAAAATGCTGCATCACATTGATAAACGATTGTGTATCTTTACCCCTGTTGGCATAATATTTAAGGTTCTTTATCATATTAAACGATGCCGCTGTAATGAACTGTTTTGCAATGACCATACGCTCCTTTTTGCGCAAATAATGCCTGGTTTGTGCGATCAAAGTACGTCCGGCCAGCAATTGATCGCGGGGAGCAAACGATCCGGTATAATTTTCGTAATAATCAAAAAAATGAACACCAATATGGTTGCGCCCCAGAAAATTATAAAGAGCGCTATTGGCATCAAGACTACCAAATACGTATAGCTCATCCACACCCTCTACCGGAAGATATCGCGGCTTTTGTTCGTTACCATCTTCATCAACTGGCGTAAATTTGAGGGTATTGTCTTTCCTCGAAAGCCGCCCCGGATTAAATAAGTAGTAGGTTTTTTTCATTAAGTTTAGTGTTTATTAATCCTTCTTCGATGTGCTCTTCCGCATAGATGCCAGCATCTTCAATAATTCAAAACATTCTTTATGCATCCTCCTAACAAATTCATTATCAAGAATACCCGACGAAATCAGCAACTCCAGCCACATTTCCGTCTCGTCGGCCTCTTCAACAGAAATGCACAATTTTGAAAAAAATTCCGCCTTCGACCGCCCCCTCAGCGCCGCCCTGTAATTTGCATACATCGACGTGCCCGAACGCGTAACCTGATTATTGAGCACCCTGCCCCGCTGCGAATTGGGAATATCCTCCGATAACTTAATAATATCCAACGCAAAAAGCCGCAACCTCTCACGTAATCTTGATTTATACTCTATCCAGGCTTGATTTTCCATTTTTTTTGTTTTTAGTGATTGAAGCGTTTGAGGGATTGAGGGATTGAGGGATTGAGGGATTCAATCTTTTCAATCTTATCAATCTCATCAATCCTCTCAATCCTCTCAATCTTATCAATCCCTTCAATCCCCACCCCCTACATGACAAAAATCAAAATAACTACAATTCCTACAGCGCTTTAGAGGCAATTTCCCCGGACAATCATCCGCTTTAATTATTCGACTAATATCCTTTATCATCTCAGTAATCCTTTTTTCATCCTCTGCATACAAATGAATTTCTTCCGTTTTGCGCAGTTTTGGATATTCCAACAAACCAATACAGCCATCATAAGCATGCTTTTTAAGTACATATAAATAATACTTCAACTGCCATTCATGAGCATCTTCATGCTTGTTCGATTTCTTGATTTCATGCACTACTTTATTTTTCGCATCGAAATAATCTATCTTGATTCCATCAATGGCTATTTCCTGAAATTTATCACTTCTCCGTTTATACGAATACTCATGGATCAACCGGCCTTCCGTTACCAAATCCGAAGTGCTTTCCATTTGCAAGCCATTGGCAAAAAGCCACAACTTCCTATGGCACACCTGATAATAATTAAAGTGAGTCCCTGTTATCTGCATTTTATTGGTTTATTCGTCAAACATTAAATTTTTAAAACCCTCTCCACCATTAAAACCTTCATCCAACACCATAAAACCTTCAAGGTTTTGAAAACTTTGAAGGTTTGGTGTTGGATGAAGGTTTGGTGTTTTACGGCGATTCGAAGTATAATGTAGGCTCAATTGATGATGAAAACCTATAAACTCCTCCCTATTATTAAAATATGACAAGGCCGTTTTTGCATCAGTCCAGTGGTCCTTTTCCGACAGCATCAGCATATAGGACGTCCACGGATATTCTACAACATGATTGCAAAAACCGTGGTGGACGGCATTATTATGAATATAGAGAATCAGCTGCCGCACATAGGCATCGTTTTCAACCAACTTCCGCCTAAAGTTTACAACCGGGAAAAACACAATTAACACAATAAACATCGTTTTCAACCAACTTCCGCCTAAAGCCATGCTCAAACAGGCTTCCCGTACGCTGGTATTTTTTATTAAATGCCTTGGAATACGCATTAAAAAGATTGGAAAACTGCCTGTTAATCCTTTGTTCAAGCGCCATTGGCCGACAAACACCCTCCTTCACCTGCTCATCATAAAATGCCTGCAAATAAGCTGCAGATTTTATGCGCAGTAGCATATGAAAATGGTTTCCCATTAAAACCCATGCATAAATACGGGCAATGGGCACTATATGCTTTGCTACCAGCCTTAGGAAATGTTCGTAATTGCTTTCTTCGCGAAACAAAGCACAACCATTAATACCCCTGTTGTATATATGATATATACCATCTGCCTGAAGCGGAAGTTTTTTTTCAGCCATAACCTCATTCTATTTCTTCGTCGAATCCCTCGAAACAATCGCAGTATTCGCCATATACACAGGTTTGGGGATCGCCGGAGCAGAGTTCCAAATCCATGCCGGCAGTGGGCAGGTGCTGCACATATTCGTCCCAGCTAAAAGTAAGGGCAAAGTAGAGCTGCTCGGGCGGTATGCCTTCCGGGATGTCCACCACCTCAATATTTAAGGCAGCAAACACCTTGAAAATGGCTTCGATTACCTGCTTTATCTGATCGCTGCTCAATTGATACTCCATTGGAAAAACCTCTTCGCTGATCCCCGTCAGCTCTTCGATGGTTATAAAAGGCGAAAGCGCCAGCTCTGCCAGATCAGGTGTTTCGGCCATATGCGGCGGCGGCTCAATATAAGGAGGAGCAGGCGGATCATGCGCCACCCGCTCCAGGTCTTCAATTAATTGGTTGATGTAGGTTTGCATTGGTAGTTGTAGATTCCATTTAAAATACTAATCCTTCCAAGCCACAATCTATTGATAGCATCGATAATGCGTATAGGATTTTGAAGAATTTAAGTTCTCGACAGGAATAACATATAACTTTTTATCCCTCATCGCCTTAGAACTATCAAAGTTGTTCAAATTTTTAAACTGTGCTTTGGGGGAGACTTCATCAAACTCTTGCAATAAACCAGAATTAAGCTCAGTTGTATCAAATTCTTTAACATTGGCTGCACCACAATCCTCATTATATTGTACAAACTGAAAGAAACAACCTCTCTTGCCAAAATAGTTTATTCTGTGTAGATACTTTTGCAAATAGTCCCTTGCTTCCACTCCATCAACATTAAAAATAATCTCAATAGTGTCAGAAATAAATACATATTCGCGAAAAGAAGGCTTTCCCCTATAATTCCCATCCCTAAGAGACTGGATCGTAACAAAGCAATTATTTACACAAAAACTTCCTTTTACCCGATATTCAATACCTGCATTTTTGATAAAGGCAAACTCTATGCTCTTCTTTGTTTCAAAAGTCTCTTTCCCATTAATGGTAATAGCCTGATTTAACAGAGCCATTTTTATTGAATATGGAGAAGGGATTAACAAAGACTTAGCCCCAGAGTTTGTCGAATTACTAGATTTTAGGGAGAATAAATTTGTTGGACGATAAATAACAGAAAATTTCATCATCAAACTAATTTATATGGTTCATTGTCGAATAATTCCATAATAACTTCAGTAAAAGCTCCAAGCCCATCAAATCTTTTAGCGGTTATTGATCCGGGTTCAATCTTATTTAAATTATTAGTGATAGTTTCTATTTCACCATCATATCCCGGATTAATTGGACTAACAGTTGGAGCTGCAACAAGATTTTCTGAATAAGAAACGACTCCTTTAAAATCAGTAATATGAGGCTTCTGGCTGCTGGTCATAGCTCCGCGGGGATTCAAAATTGAATTTAACAGGCTTTGCAAAACAGCTTTATAGCGAGCTTTGCGTTTATCATCATCAATTGAATATGCACGATCAATATCATTAAATCCGATTCTGTAAGCATCTATATTACAAACAAAGGCATAAACCCCATGATTAGCAGGACGATGAAAAATATTCTGTCCTTCGTTTGAACTTTCGCCCCTTTTACCAGCAGCATCAGCGACTACTTTGGTGTGAATATAGGTTTCTGTATTGTTCTTTTCGGGAATTCCAATGGTCCAACCAAATTCAATTACTGATTTTCTTGCATGATTTCTGTTTTGCTTACCAATGGATGTTACTAATACCCCATGGCTATCATCAACAATACATTTAGATATAATAGCATCGGCAATAACCTTATCGCTAAGGCCTTTAATATCTTCCCCTGAAAAATAATCACCCAAATCTTCTCCACTAGACAATCTGTTTGGATTCCCAACCGAGCAATTTGTACAAAGTTCAAGCTTTTTATCTTTTGCATAATTTATTAAATGAGCAACATGAATATGCTTAAACATGTCCCCGCTGATACCATTAACTGTATGTTCATGGCCATCTTTATCAACAATTGTTAGTTGACGGGTCATAATTTGATTTCCTTCGCCCCCTTCGTTATTTAAAGAGTGCATGTTTAGTGTAATTTCACCACTAACTGAGATTGACGCAATTTTCTTTGACATAATAAATGATTTTAATAAATTTATTCTTCTATTTCATTATTGTTCATTTCCTCTTCTGAAATCTCCTTTTCTTCTTTCGTGGTCAATGCAAAACCGTAAGAAGCCAAAAGAGCTCCTACTACTAATGATGGGAATTTATCTAAAAGCCCATAAAAAAGAGTTAACTCATTTTCACGAACAGGTTTTCTGAAGCCCTTTTTTAGTTCTGCTTTTCTTGCTGTTTCTGCATTATAAGTTCCTATAAACCCTCCGATAAATTCTGTCAAATCTTGCTTTGATTTAGATTTATTTTGAAGAGTTTGTGCTAATCCATAACGAATTTCAAACTCAACTTTTTTGCCTCGTGATTTCGCTCCTTGCAATATCACTGTGCTGTTCCTAATAGCATAGGCTACCTTTTTAAAACCTTCGTTTGAGATGATCTCTGAAATTTTTAATTCATTCATAGTTGTATTATTAAAAAATTTATCTAATGATGTAACCTTAAAGGGTTGAGCATATTTACTCTTTGTCATTCTAGACATAATATACTTGCAATACCAAAAAACGAATTTACACCAGCTTGGAAAATGAGAACTGGTTATAAAAGTTCGATAGGCTATTAATCCTTGTGCAGCATCGCCAAGTTCCTCAACACTTCCAATTATAGAAATTTGATCATTCAAAAATTCCACCCAATCCTTTGCTTCCTCCTCAGTATCAAATTCAATAAAAGAAGGGGTTTGAAGAACAGCAATATTAACAACTGCTTTATTCTGTCCCAAATCTTTCTGATATGTCGAATGGAGCCCTGTTAATATGTTTTGAGCTCTAAAATCTTTAAATTCTTCTGTACTCTTAATTAACTCCCTGTTTAGTATTAAAAGATTAAGGATATCAACTTTAACAGGAGTATTTCCCTTAATATTTCTTTTAAAGGAAACTGCTATTTGCTTTTGCCTGTTATATGCTGCCTTCTTAAATTCAGGAACAACAACTTTCATATCATAGCTACTCCCTACCTTAACCAATTGACATATCATATTTGTTAATGCACCTGATATTTTCATCGTTTCACTTATCCAATTCAATTTTACTGGACCCGATGAAGCTCCCGTAGCTTTTCCTTTGTTTTGACCTTTTCCTGTTGTTGGGTTATATATTTGAAGTGCTGTTACCGAATCCACAAAACTGGTTAATGACTTTGTTTTAAGTTCAACTTTTTGGTTTGAATAATAATCCAAGATAGCTTTAATTATTTTTGGGAACAATTCTTTGTTTAATGAAATATTCCGATAAAGCTTATCGAAGCCTGTAAAATTATTTGGCGTAACAATCTGACTATAAACATCTAATTGAGGAGAGATATATTTTTCTTCTGAGTAGATCCGCTCTATTTCTTTCAGTCTCAATTTTAATAATTCAGACTTATCCTTTCCTACAAATTCCTTATAAGCTTTTTGAATAAGTTCTTGCTTCTCTTTTTTAAATTCACGATACTTCGGATAATCAAAACTCCCATCGTCAACTTTATCTGAAGCATTCCGTTTCACATGTTTAAAAAGATGAAAATAGCTGAGACTATTCAGACATTCATGCGTTATCTCAGGTTTTGAGGTAATTTCATAATACAAGCCTTTATCTTCAATCCACAATTTTGGCCGTGAAAAATCAACTCTACTTTGAATTTCATTCAGTAAATTAGCTAAACCAAACGCTTCAATTGTATCGGAATATGTTCCGGTTCTTTTTTCAATCCTGAATTTAGAATACATAGTCACATTTCTTTAAATATTTTTCAAAATCCTTTGTTGCTTTTTGATCACACAGTCGAAGTATCCTGACTAGAAAAAAGTAGATCACCCATTCATCCCTGTTTTCTGGCAGATTATCTGATAAACTTCCATCTCGTGCTTTTTTCTTCAGCCTTGCATTTATTCCAATATCTCTTAATAGCTTTTCAACTTCACAATAATCCTCATCAGCAATATCAAATTCCGAGTAGGTTTCTGTCTCAACTCCATGATGTTTTAATATTGCTGTTGATACACAATTTGCAAGGTCTCCATAATCTTCAGAATCAATTACATTCTCAGCAACACCAATAAAAGCCAATGCTCCTGCACCTGCATGCGGAGGCTTTTTCCTTGCGCCACTATTTTGCTCGATTCCTTTATCTGTTAGTTTATTAAAATCACAATGTGCAAGTACCTCATTAGGCCTATAAATAAAACGGCTGTCTTGTTCGCTTTTCTCTTTTTGTAAAAGTTTCATTCTTTTCTGCCACTCCCTATTTAATTTTCCATAGTCATGCAGACAAATCATGGCTTTTATCAATTTATCCCAATCTATGGTTTCACCCCATTTTTTTTTCAATTGCTGTATTACGAATTTCAATTTTGGTTCAAATTCCTCAATATAACAGCCAATTAACGCCTTGTTATGCTGCCAGAAGGTATCCTTTTTATATTCGATTATTTCTTTGTTTCCTTTAATGTAAGGTTTAAGTGGCGAACAGGTATTTCCCGCTCCCATTTCCAGGCCGGCATCAGATGTATATTTGAAAATGGATTTATCAACAAAAACAATGTCGTAGCAATTTTTTAATGGCTCAATGTTTCTAACAGCTTCTAGATAATACATATCCAAGTCATTAGTATCGCAATCTATCAATGTGCTTTCCGAATTTTCTCTTGCAATAAAAATCACATCATTATCAAAATCAAAATCCCGTTCATTCAAAATCTCTCTTGCCCATTTTATAAATGACCATTTATAAAGCCCAATAGATTGATACTTATACGGTATAAAAGCACCTCTTTGTTCGGTAGCATAATCAATAATTGCCACTTCGATACTTTGAATATCCCTAATAGTCTGCGAGTACATATTCTTATTACATGTCTCCCATGATTCCTGGATTTTAGTGCGATTGAAATCATCTTGGCTAATTAACGAATAACTTAATAGTTCTTCATCTGTTAAAATTTCATCAACCAATCTTTGTGAAACGTTTTTATCTAAAGCTATAACTCTTTTTAATTTTTCAAATGTTATTTTGCAAAGCCCTTTATCGTAAGGCAAATATCTGTTATTGATGGCTCTTTTCTGTTTTTCTTCCTCTTCATTGGTTGTTTCTATTCCAAGTTTTTCATGTTCTTCCAGCTCCAGAATATCATAGACATAAATTTTCCCAGTGTCTTTCTCCCAACGCGCACAACGTCCTGCACGTTGTAAAATAGAGTTAACAGGTGAAATTTCAACATGCATAGTATCGCATGAGATATCCATCCCGGCTTCGATCACTTGCGTAGATATAAGTATTGCACTTTCTTTGTTTTCTTTCCCAAACAGCCGCTTTAATCCTGCTTCTTTTTTCTTTCTGTCTTCATCAAAAAAACGGGAATGCAAGCAAATAATATTCGTTTCGTCCACTCCTTTATGGTCTGAACTCACAATATCATTATATAATTGTTGAGCCTTTTCAACACGATTGCAAATTACAATCGTTTTCTTACGATGTCGTTTTAAAATTGAAGATACACTTATTGTACTCTCCATTACATGCACCGTTTTCTTGACCGAATGCCCCTCTGGCACTTTCAACGAACTAATTCTATCTTCATCTTCTGAAAAACAACCAATTGAGACAACTTCAGCATTTAACTCCTTACTCAATTTTTTAATATAATCCTCACTTAAAGTTGCCGTCATTATGCAGAAGCGACAAAGATTTTTAAGAGTCTTTAGCATCCCGATTGTTGTAGCCATTGAAAGCTTTGGGTCTAGCAAATGAAATTCGTCAAAAACCAAATAACTTCCAACCAAAGCCCCTGCATTAATATTAGCTTGCCGTTTCGAAAGGGAAAGCGGAAAACAAAGGAAACTACTCAGCGTTTGATCAATGGTTGAAAAAATAATATCCTTCTCAAAATGCTCATCATTCTCGTATTCACCTGTATGTATTGAAGCCTCTCCTTTAAACAAATCGCTTTTTTTAAGAGTTTCTGTAACATCAGAATAAATTGAATTTGCCAGTGTACGAAGAGGAAGGCTATATATCATCTTTTGTGGAAAATCATTCCTCCCATTATGTTGAGCATAAAGAAATGGCATTACAGAAGCCCAAGTCTTTCCCGCTCCAGTAGGTACTGATAAAATTATATTCCTTCCACTTAACAATAAGTCAGCTACTTTCTCTTGATAGCTATATGGCTCAAATCCTAACACTAATTTATAATAGTCTTTCATTTTTTTTGTTTTTTTTGTCTCTACAAAGAAACAGTATAGCCTGTTCCCTCCATATAGCAGACTCATAATACTCAATTATATCACCATAACTACATCCTTGATCAACTAAGCTTGGCACCAAAAAGGAAATAAATGCTGTAACATCTTCATTGGAAAACAAAACTCCTTCATCTGAATAAAAATCTGAATCCATAATCGGGTCTTAATTTTTTTGGCAAAGATAACAAAAAAAATCAATTCCATAAACCCAAATACATTTAATATACTATGCAATGATTACTTCATCTGTTTTTTATTATTTTTGTTCCACAGACTTAGTTTACGAAACAAATCACACCAAACTGGAATTGAAATAATACGTTTAAGATTCTGAGCTAAGTCTGTTTTTATATGCCTTTTATAACCATCCATATAGATCATCATGCAAAGATTAAACCTCCTTCCTCTCCTCAAACTTCCCATATTCCGCTCCCGTTTCAATCCATCACCCGCCCAAAAGGCGATGTTTATTTCCATGTCCTCGGGCTTATTGTTAGCGTTTGTGGGCTTGCCTTTAAAATGCAAACTTGAATAAAGATAGCACTGGCCACCTACTCCATGGTAATAGCTGCCGGCAATAATGGATCCTACTATCCTCATATCTTATTCAATTGCGCCAAACCCAATACCTGTCGAATTTCCCACACCGCAGTTCCAGGCAAAAAGCTTGCTTTGGGCACTGCCTTTGATCTGCAGCCGGCACCAACTGGCGCGGTTTTTAATAATGTGTTCGCCCTTTTTATAGGAAACCATTTTGCTGCCTTTCCTCGGGTCGCTTTGATCGAAAGAAATTTCCAGATCGGGCTCATAAGGCAAACCGGCCTTTTTCATTTTATAGTGCATCGTTTCGGTGAGCAATGCTGTTGCTTCCTGGCTATCATAAAAATAATAGTGCATCTTGTCCTCCTCTCGCCTTTTGATCAAAACCGGACTGGCCGGAAGAAAAATGTCCCGTTTTTCCAAGTCAGGATCATTCAACAGCATGATTTCCTGCACTTCCATGCCACAAAATAATTTCCGGTCGTTCATGATGCCTTCCATGAGGTTTTTAATAAAATCCTTATCCCAGGCGCTCACAAAAAAGCAGGCCCCGCCTTCAAAGCTCAAATGGTCTTTCACTTTTTTGCCCGGCGCAAGCCTTGAAAAACTATAGAGCGACACTTCTCCATGTTCTTTGTTCTCGCCCAGCCATTTATGAATTACGCCCGTGAGCATATGCTGGTGCATAAAAGGCACCGGACTGGTGTTTTCGCTAATCCTTAATTTAATTTTCATTCGATTGGTATTTATATTCGTTTATCATCATAATTCATTCAATCCATCACACGCCACAAACCTACAACCCAAAAGTGCAACTATTTTGCATTTTAATTTTTTCTTCATTTTTTTGTTTTTAATCGCACTGATAGTAAAACCCTTAAAATGTGTATTCATAATACTATTGTTATATAATTGTAAAACAGTTTCTTATATTTCTAAATGCCGCAACGGCTAATCAAGTCTTTTGATTGCAAATCCGGTCAAACGGTAACCGGAAACCATGGTGGGGTTCTTAATGCCGGTATATTCTTTATTGGAAGAGCTGAAATCAAAATTCATGATGCCATCAGCGCCCATATTTTTGCATTTAAGGTAAATGGAATCAACAGCTTCCTGAATATACATCTTCTCTTCCAACCAGCTCCAGTCCTGCAAATATTTTGGAGAAGCCGGGTCATTACGGTCATAGTTCGGATTCAACACATAATCCGTTACAGCATAGGTTGCGGCGGGCAAAATCACATATTCCACCAGGCCAACAGGCTCATAGCGTCCCTGACATTTTTCAGGGGTAATGTAAAAGCCATCATCAGAATACTTCCTGAAATCGATCCCATAAAATTTTTCCTCTTTCGGGATATAATTCAGCGTTTCGAGGGTTGGCATGCAGCCAGCAAGCAACAACCAAATAGAAAAAAACCAAAGCAAACGTTTCATACTACTTATAATTAATTGGTTAACAATATAAAGAACGCTCATTTTCATCAACTGATCCATCACACGCCACAAACCTACAACCCAAAAGTGCAACTATTTTGCATTTTAATTTTTTCTTCCTTTTTTTTGTTTTTAATCCCAAAATGGTTCAAATGATGGTCTTTCGGCCAGCTCCTCCCCATGCATATACTTGAAATTGGCCTTGCCGCCAAACCAGTCTTCGATTACTTCGCGCTGCATTTCGCTTGGATTGTCCTTTATATAATTAATGTATGAAGTCCAGCTATACTCCAAAGGATGCCTGCAAAAACCGTGGATCACCGGATTGTTGTGGATATACACCAGCAATCGGTTGCGGTAGGCTTCGCTATCAACCAGCTTCCTGCGAAAAGGCCGCTCGAAGAGGGTACCGTAGGTGTTGTAATATTTATTAAAGGCCTTGGTATAAGAATTAAAAAAATTCGAAAAATGTTGGTGGATGGGCTTACTCCTGACAGGTCTGCCAGACTCGCCCCTGACCGCCAGGGCAGACTCCCGCCTCCCAGCGCTAACAGACCCACCAGCAGACCTGTCAGGAGTAATTTCTAAACCACCAACATCCTCCTTAACCCGCACCAACCAATGGAAATGGTTGGGCATCAAGGCCCAGGCGTAGGTATCAACTACCGGATCGATATACTTACGGTACTGCCTTAGAAAATGTTCGTAATTCCCTTTTTCCCTAAAAAGGTTGCGGCCTCCCACGCCATGATTGTATATATGGTAAAAATTACCGGCTTCTAATGGTATAATCTTTGGCATCTTAATCTGTTTTTTCTTTATTGATGTCTGCTGAAAATTCTGATAACTTTTGCCGCAAATACGCTGCTAAAAATGTCCGCCTCCCAGCGCTAACTGACCCACCAGCAGACCTGTCAGGAGTAATTTCTAAACCACCAACATCCTCCTTAACCCGCACCAACCAATGGAAATGGTTGGGCATCAAGGCCCAGGCGTAGGTATCAACTACCGGATCGATATACTTACGGTACTGCCTTAGAAAATGTTCGTAATTCCCTTTTTCCCTAAAAAGGTTGCGGCCTCCCACGCCATGATTGTATATATGGTAAAAATTACCGGCTTCTAATGGTATAATCTTTGGCATCTTAATCTGTTTTTTCTTTATTGATGTCGGCAGAAAAGCCTGATAGCTTTTGCCGCAAATACGCTGCTAAGAATGTCCGCCTCCCAGCGCTAACAGACCCACCAGCAGACCTGTCAGGAGTAATTTCTAAACCGCCAACATCCTCCTTAACCCGCACCAACCAATGGAAATGGTTGGGCATCAAGGCCCAGGCGTAGGTATCAACTACCGGATCGATATACTTACGGTACTGCCTTAGAAAATGTTCGTAATTCCCTTTTTCGCGGAAAATCTTGCGACCTCCCACGCCATGGTTAAAAATATGGTAAAAATTACCGGATTCTAATGGTATAATATTTGGCATTTTATTCTGTTTTTTCTTTATTGATGTCGGCTGAAAATTCGGATAACTTTTGCCGGACATACTGTTTTAATTCTGCGCCTTCAATAATTTCCACATGATCGTACAGGCCAAGCACAAACCTTCCAACCCCTTTTATATCAGGAACTTTACATTTAAATTCATATTTGTTTTCTTTGATTTTCCTGATGAAGGCACGGCTTTTCGGATATTCTTCTTTGAGCAGGTTTTGCGCCAGTATATCGAGATGCAGGCACACACAATAGCAATCAGGGCCGCTAAAGCCAAAAACGCCGTAATGCGGAACCTGGTGCTTATGGCAATATTGGTGTTTACCCTCGAGTAATTGCACCGCGCCAATGCGTTCGATCATAAAAGATTTAACTTTATCGCTGGCCGGCTCATAGGCTGTACATCGCGTAAGCGCATCATTAAGCAAAAAAACTTCCACAGTCCTGTTAACCAGTTTGTTGCTACTGCCCGAGCTATAAGCAGTCAGTTTCAGTTGCCTTGATTGGCGTATGGACAAAATGATTGTTTTTGTAATTTGAGGGATATTGTTCCCATAAACTGTGTCGCAAGAAAGACAAGCGGACGCAACACAATTCAGCTTCTGCATTAAACTGTTTTTTAAGGCATGCGATTTATTGAGGTTAAGTACTGCACGGGAGAGCACTTCTTTTTCGTCATCAGAAAATAAAATACTCTCTGAATGATTCTTCCATTCTTTCGGAAAACCCTTGAGGTAAACCTGCCCGTTTTTAGCCCGGGGAATGTCAAAACCTTTTTCCTTTAATAAGCGGATCAGGCCGGAAAGGTTTCGTTCTCCGGTCTTCAATTTTTCTTTTAGCTCCAGCTTGGAGTATTTAACCCCGCTCCCAAGCAAAAGCAATAGTTCCACAGCTCGTGAAGCCATAAAAATTGTTTTGCTTCGATGCAACAGCTGGTCAGTTCTGTTGTGTCAAAGTGATTAATGGGACAATTAATTATAAATCAATTTAATACAAATATGCACAGATTAAAATCCTGTTTATTTTGGTTTTAAGCCATAAAATTAGGAAAAGTAACACAAATAGCCAAATAAAGTTAATAAAACAGAGCTTTATAATCCTCTTTAATGAAACCCCTTCATTTGGAACGATTGGAATGAAAATTGTATTTTTGGAATGTCGCAAAGGCTTAGCTTCACGCATATTATCGCCTTTTTGATGTCCTGTGGTTTGCTACTTCACCGCCCACTGGTCTCCACCAAAAGCCAACCCTTTACTAAAGGCCCCGACTTCTCCCTAATTGCACCGTGCCAAATCCAAATTAAGCACATAGTGCTTGCCCCTCATGTCCGATCCCAGCTTTATTCTTCCGAAAGCTTTCAGCATTGGAAACAGTTACTTCGGCAAACATACTTCGACAAGCACAGCACTTCGCTGTATAACAACTCAAGCTCGAGCATTTTGAACCTGAAACCAGAGTCTATGGACAAACTCTAAATAATCGATAAATGCATAACTAAAGCCCGGACAACCTGATTCTAAGGAGTGAATGCTATTGCCGGAAAGCACTGATTCAGTATAAACGTAAATCGGCATTAGGAATATTCCGGCAATCTGCCAAAAACGCGTCATAGTGATGAGGAATGATTATTATCGTTCTCACCTGCTCTATTCATAAAGACGACTCACCATTAGTCTATTGTATTGCATCCAAGGAAAGGCGCGCAATACAATCAATCACAAAACATGCGTCCATATGGTTATTGATCAACAAAGATAAACAACATACCCTGAGGCAATTGTTTCAATTTGCACTTCCCGTATTCAGGATAATTGCTATATTCGTCATCAATAAAAAATTCCAAAATGTCCAGCAAGTTCAAAAAAACATCTTTAATTATAATATCGATTTGTATAATTCTGGTACTCATCGCCAATTATATTGCCAGCAATATTGCAGCCGCCAATCTGGATGAGCTACTGGCACAAAAACCCTTAAAAGGCTACGATATAAAATATGGCAGTATCAAGGTCAACATGTTTAGCCTGTCCGTAAAACTTAAAAACGTGAAATTGATACCGGACAGTTGCACAACGGACAAGAACAATAAGAAGGGAACAGGGTCAAAAAACATTTTTTCACTGCACATAGCCGAATTGAAAATAAAAAACATCAATTTGATATCAGTTTTCAGTAAAAAAATCCTGGATATAGATGAAATCAAATTAGGTTCTCCTGTATTGACACTATACACATCAGGGGAGACAGCCAAGGCAATGCCAGCATATGCCAAAAAACGTTCCGAAAGTTTTAACCTCAACAAAATCGCCATAAATGGAATAGGAGGCGTTGAGATAAAAAAAATCTCTTTCGAAAAATTCAGCCTTCTTGCCATCAACTCCATCACAGGCGATACGCTGCTTAACACTAAAGGGGACATCTGTACTGTCGATAATATTGATCTGCTTCAAAATGAAACAGATCCTGAAAACTTCAGGCTGCTCTATAAAGAACTGCAATTTGAAGCAAAAGGCCAAAGCATCAAACTGGGCTCAGGAAAATACATTTTGGGTTTCAATAATTTATATATCAATATAAAGGAGCGGAGACTACAAATCAATGAAATAAAATTCGTGCCCACACAAGACCCGTACCAAATGGCAGCCCATTTCAAATACAGGGCAGACGTTTTTGACGCAGGGATAAAACAATTGAATATTAAGCTTGGCGATATACCCAAAATGATTAATACGGGCTACATCTTAATAGATAGTATTGAAATTGATAAGCTTGGGTTATCTATTCTGAGGAACAAAACTTTACCATTTGATAAAAATAAACGCCCCTTGCTCCCAAATGAGCTTTTAAAACAATTAAAAACCGGCATCAATATCAGCAGTATCCACATCAATAACAGCAAACTGCTTTATGAAGAAAGCAACAGTGAAAACGAAGCCCCGATGAAGGTAAGCCTTAACGAGCTGAAAATCAATATCAATAGGCTTACTTCCATTAAAGACAGCATTTCGTCGGGACTGCCCATGACCATAGGATTGGATGCACACCTTGAAAACCAAATCCCTATGCATGTTGATTTTGAATTTCCACTGAACAGCCCATCCGACACCTTCAATTATGCTGGCCGCTTAGGACGAGGCGATTTGTCGTTGTTCAATCCAATCCTAAAATCAGCTGCAAATATCAGCTTCAGGTCAGGCAAATTAAACGGCATAAACTTTAAAATAGCAGCAAATTCGCATTATGCAACAGGCAAAATGACAATGCTTTATAATGACCTTGAAGGAGAAATATTAAAAAAACCCAGAGAGGAAAGCAAAAAGCTTTTTTCCTGGCTGGCCAATCAAGTCATAAGGCAAAACAACCCACAAGAGGGCAAGGCAGCCAGAACTGTAAACATCTATTTTGAACGTTCCATGTACAAAGGCTTCGGGAATTTTTCTTTTAAACCTTTGCTAAGTGGTATTCTGGCAACCACAGTTCCAGGTTTTGACAGCAGAAACCAAAAAAAAATAGAGGCCATCAACAAAAAAAGCCTCAAAAAGGACCAACAAAGAAGAACGCAAAGGAAAAAACACAAATAACTGCTGCCGTCACATTCTGTAATCCTTAAACTGAAAAAACAGCATTACTTTCTATTGAAGTAGTTTACCCTGGGCAGAATGTTTTGTGAATAATGCAGGGTGAACCACGGAAAAGAACAATATTTTTTATTCTCTTCTGAACGCAAATATTACTACATTTGGCTTCTTTTTTGAACCAGATGAGCGGTTACGAAGAATATGATAATACCCATAGTTTCGGGTATTATCAAGCACAAAAAACAATATAGAATATTAATTTTCAATTTTGGAACAACAAAATCAGAGCATTAACAACTTAAATATTTGGCAATTCAATTTGTGAATAAGAAATTACTGTAAACTACTATAAAACACAAATTAATTCAAACTTAAAATTTTCAAACATGAGGTTTATCAAACAAATTTTCATCGCTGTTATAGTTATGCTTGCTTATTCCTGCGAAAAAGACAGCACGGATAATGTAATGGTTAGTTCTATTGAATTAACTGCCGAAAAAAATAATATTGATGTGGGGGAATACCAGGAAATTACTGCCAATATCCTGCCATCAAATGCTACTGAAAAAGGACTTACATGGACTTCTTCCGACGCGAGCGTGGCATCCGTAGCGGACGGAATAGTTATGGGCTTAAAAGTTGGAAGTGCTGAAATTACTGCAAAGGCAAACGATGGTTCCAATGTTTATGGCAAAATTTCTTTAAACGTAATAGATGACGGCTCGTTAAAAGAAAGCATCAGTGCAAAATGGGATGTTACAAGCTCAGGGATGTTCACTTCTTTCGAGTTTAACCTAAGTGGAAATTATATTGTAGTAGCAGACGCCTCCGGGAAATCGGCCGATGAAGAATTTGTTGCTTTTGGCGTTTATGAGATCATCGGAAACAATACCATCATCCTTTCTGATCTGGGGACAATCACGGTAAATGAGATTAATGAGGAAAACATAAATTTTTCCATTGAACTACTCTCGAATCCAAATCCTGAAATTATTGATGCCTACAAAGAATCTGAAATTGAAGAAACAACAAATACGGACTTAATATGCCAAACATGGGAATTAATATCCATTGGTGGGTTCGAAATACCGGATTATTATGTTTTATTTTCCAAAGCCGGCACATACCTTGTTAACTATGAAGGTGAAACCGATTTAGGAACTTGGACATGGTGCAATGAGCAACAAGATAAAGTAGCCTTTACAATTGGTGGCACATTAGATTGCGAAGGCATCAATATCGTTAAAGAAATCCAATTAACAACAGAATCTTTTGTGGGCATTGATTTAGAGAATGAAGGAGTACCTATGGAAATAATTATGGAACCCGTTTCTTTTTCAAAATCAACACCTTCAAACCATCAAAAAATCGGTAAACGGATATTTGGAACTGATTTGTAAAAGCAAATAATCAGTTCTACAGATATCAGGGGTAAAGGCTCTTTGTGGAACATCCATAGAAAAGTATGATCCACCAGATCACACTGCCATCTTTATGCGGCTGGAAAAATCTTCGGTCGATAAAAATGGCAGTTTTTTTTTGAGATAAGTAAATGCATAATAGCTCAGCGGCTTGCACAAAAAAAAGCTATAGACAAACGCGCTTTAACATCTTGTTATTTGCCCACCTGTTCCGATACCTATCGGAAGAACCAGGGGGCCACAACCCCAAAAAAAACAATACTCCAAACGAAATATCATCGTTTTGAGTGTTAGCCATTTAAACAAAAAAACCTGCCGAACTATCGACAGGTTTTTTTGTGGGCCCACCTGGACTTGAACCAGGGACCACCTGATTATGAGTCAGGTGCTCTAACCAACTGAGCTATAGGCCCTTCTGTTTAGTGTTATTTGGAATTTATTCCAATTCCCCAAAACAGGTGTGCAAAAGTACAAACTATTACTTTATTTTCAAAAACTTATTTTCGGCTTTGATCCAAATTTTTTCTCCTTGCCTCGCTTTGCCTTTTTCATAACTTTGTGACCAAAACCGTATTTTATGATCAAAAATATTATCTACGACTTCGGTGGCGTAATTTATGCCATTGACTACAACGATTGCTTCAACGCCTTCAGGGATATTGGCATACAGGATATAGAGCAGGCTTTCAACAGAGCCACACAATCCGAATTTTTTCATCAGCTTGAAATGGGCTGCATCGATGATGATGATTTTCCCGGATTCCTGATGCAGGAAACCGACATCTCAGCCAATGAAGACGACATCATATTTGCATGGATGCGTCTGCTGAAAGGTTTTCATAAAATCAATACAAATTTAATGATCGAAAGTGGTAAACATTATTTTACGTTTATCCTAAGTAATACAAATAATATTCATTACCAAACTTTTGCACAAGAATTTTTTGACACCAAACAAATGTACCTCGAAGAGTCAGTGCGGGAAGCTTACTGGTCGTTTGAGCGTTATATGCGCAAGCCGGATGTTGAATTTTATGAAGCGCTGCTTGATGAGCACGATCTGATTCCGGAAGAAACCCTGTTTATTGACGACACCCTGGCAAATGTGGAAACAGCCAGGAAATTAGGCCTAAAAACACTGCATCTCACAGATATGAAAATGCTACAAGATTATTTTGATAATGACGGCAAACTGAAAGAAGATATGATTGAGCAGCTTTAGCGTTTTACCACTAATCCTGACCATCCTTTTTTAGCATACGGTAAATTGTAGTTTTTCCAATCTTTAATCTCTCAGCTACAGCTTTAATATTGTTATCGTACTGCCTTAAAAAATGTTTTACAATACGAAGATTATATTCCTGCAGGGAACACTCATCGTTTAAAAGTTCATCAATGGTTAAATTAGACCGGAAAGAAATATCTTCGGCATCAATTTTATCATCATTGGTCATTACGCAGGCCAGTTCAATCATAGCTTTGAGTTCTCGCACATTTCCCGGAAAGGGGTATCTTTTCAGTTTTTCAATGGCATCTGCTGATATAGCCTTGGATTTCATCTGATTTTTTTCGCAGAAATCCTGCACAAAGAAACGTGCCAGCAACACAATATCATTATCTCGTTGCCTCAGAGGGGGCAGTTCAATGGGCATACCCAAAAGGCGATAATAAAGGTCTTCGCGGAAATTCCCTTTGCGTACTTCCTGACTCAGGTTTTTATGTGTAGCCACCAAAACCCGCACATCCGGCTTAATCACCTGATTGCCACCAACCCGGGTCAGCTCACCTTCCTGCAGCACACGCAACAGTTTGGTTTGCATGCCCATATCCATATCGCCAATTTCATCTAAAAAAAGGGTGCCTTTATCGGCTTCTTCAAATTTCCCGATGTGCCTAGACGATGCGCCTGTAAAGGAACCTTTTTCGTGGCCAAACATCTCGCTTTCAATAAGCTCGGCAGGTATTGCAGAAACATTCACAGCTACAAAAGGTTCTGCTTTGCGCTTGCTGTTGAAATGTATCGCCTTAGCAACCAGCTCTTTGCCAGTCCCCGTCTCGCCATTGATACTTACCGTGATATTGGTTTTTGATGCCTTTTCGATTAATTCAAAGACATGGAGCATGGCCGGGCTGTTTCCTTTGATCATCTCCCGAAACTGAAACTTCCTGCCAATTTCCTGCTCCAGAAATGAAATCTTACGCTGTAATTGCAGGTTTTCCTTTAATTTTTCAATTAGGGAATAAAGCCTGCTTTTCATGTTTTTGTCCTTCACCACATAATCGTAGGCGCCCAACTGCACAAGCTTTACAGCGGTATGAATATCCTGTTGGGCAGAAACAATAATAATTGGGATATCGGCATTGAATTTCCTGATTTTCCGCAACAGTTCCATGCCGGTAAAATCGGGCAATAAATAATCCAGACTGATAATATCAGGGTTTTCATGCAGCCTGTCGAGAAAACTCTGGCCATCCTGAAATACCTCCACCTCAGTATCATTGTTCCTCAACAGGTGCTGCTTCAATACTTTGGCTGTAACAAGGTCATCTTCTACAATAAAAATCCGGTATGCATCCAAAACTTTGCTAATTAATTGTTTCTAAAATAAAAGGACGTATAAAGTTAATGATTATTTTTCATCCTGATGATAAAAATGGTCAATTTTTTCAAAAATATTCCAAACGGCATCTTTATCTTCCACTTCCATCAGCATCATGCGGAAGGCTTTAAAATGAACAATTCCTTTAAAATATTTGGCATAAAGTTTACGCATCTCGATTACGGCAGCCCTTTCTCCTTTATGTTTTATTTCTGCTTCGAGATGACGTTTGCACAGTTTCAAACGGTCATCAAGCGAAACATGTGTATCCAAGATACCTTTTTTTAAATAATTTTTTACTTGTGTAAAAAGCCATGGATTTCCGATTGCAGCACGTCCGATCATAATGGCATCAACGCCGCTTTGTTCAAAACGCATCTTTGCCACCTGAGGTGAATCCACATCGCCATTCCCGATAACGGGTATTTTCATGCGCGGATTTTGCTTTACGGCCTTGATCAAATCCCAATCGGCTTCACCGCCGTACATCTGGCTGCGCGTCCTGCCATGTATGCTTATTGCTTTAATCCCGACATCCTGCAATTGCTCGGCCACATCCACAATAGGCTTATGCGTGTGATCCCAGCCCAGGCGTGTTTTAATGGTAACGGGCAAATCCACAGCATCCACCACAGCTTTGGTAATGCGTACCATTTTGGGTATATCTTTTAAAATGGCCGAGCCGGCTCCTTTGGTAACAACTTTGCGCACCGGACAGCCCCAATTGATATCGATCAGGTCGGGTTTTGCCTCCGCAACTTTCTGCGCTGCCAGCCGCATGCTTTCCTCGTCATGCCCGAAAATCTGAATCGCTACCGGACGTTCCTTTTCTTCAATTCGCGATTTATCCACACTTCGGTTCACATGGCGGATCAAAGCGTCGGAAGACACAAATTCCGTATAAACCAAATCTGCTCCATATTCGCGGCAAATCAAACGGTAAGGCAAATCCGTGATGTCTTCAAGGGGTGCCAGAAAAACCGAAAAATCACCAAAATCAATATCCCCTATCTTCATGCATGCATTCCTTTTGTATTTTTGCGTCAAAAATAATCATTTACCCATGAACAGCAGCTCATTCCTCAATAAATACAGTCCATTCATGCAATTGCTCATCTTTATGATGCTGGCCATTGCATCGCTTCTTTTTGTCAGTTTGCTGGCTGTTTTGGTCAGCTTTTTTATCTGGGGTTCGGATTTTATTTTTAATTCGGCTCTTACGGCCGATATGAATAATCCGGCACAAATTGCCTTTTTAAAGCTGTTTCAGTTTGCCAACCAGCTGGGCATGCTGGTGATTCCTGCCTTTGCTTTTGCTTTGATTGCACAAAAGAAAGAATATCTAAACTATCTCGGTTTAAAAACAAGCCCAAAGATCATCCCGTCAGCACTAACAATAGTGTTAATTTTTAGTATGTTACCATTTATCGTGCGCCTGGCGGAGTGGAATGAGGCATTGGAATTGCCTGCAGCACTTTCGGGACTGGAAACCTGGATGATGGAACAGGAAGCCAAAGCGGCGCAGATTGTTGAGGTCTTCCTTAATGTTCAGGGAATCCCTGCCCTGTTGGCCAATGTACTGATTATAGCGATTATGCCAGCCTTGGGGGAAGAGCTGGTTTTCCGTGGCGTTTTGCAGAATATTTTCAGCCGCTGGACAAAAAACGCTCATATGGGAATTATCATTACCGCTGTGCTTTTCAGCGCAATCCATATGCAGTTTTACGGCTTTTTGCCCCGTTTCTTACTGGGAATGATCTTTGGCTACCTTTATTTGTGGTCGGGAAGTTTATGGTTGCCCATACTGGCTCATTTCATCAATAACTTTGGCGCAACCATTGCCGGTTATCTTGCTTTCAATTCTGTAACAGAAACTTCCGCTGAGGATTTTGGCCATACCGAATCATATGCACTCATCACCGCTTCTTTTTTCATCAGCACAGCCATTATCAGCCTGATTTATAAATATTACAGAGATATAAAAACGAAGGCGGAATAAAAATTTCACCGGATGAGCTGAAGCCATCCGACGAAATTATTCTGTTGCATTATTTGATAAGCTTATACACACTGGCATCCTCCACATCAAGCAGGTAAAGTCCATTCAGCAATTCAGAAACATTGATTTTCGCTTTTGGGAAACGGATCGTTTCGGATTGCAGCAATCGGCCATCAAGGCTAAAAACACGTACTGATTTTTCACCTGTCAATTGATCGGACTCAATAAAAACCTCATTTACAGCAGGCAACGGAAATATTCTTATATCCATATGTTCTTGCTCCTGCACGCGCACATGGTATTCCCAGGCGGCAATATCGAGCACAATACCTTCGATGGATGTAAGATTATAGGGAGCACTTTCGGGAGGCATGCGATACCAGGCATTGGCTTGCCCGCCCCAACCAAAATTCAGATGGAAGAACTCGTCGGTATTATACCCATCGGCAACAACATTATGTCCGGCTGTTACAGGAGGGCCATCTACCAGCCCGACCTGCGCCGGATGGGCTTTCATCATGTTTTGCTTTAACCGGTCCACAATAGTAGTATCCTCCGGATAAACCAATTTGCAAGTATCATATCCAAAACGTTGCCAGGCCTTATGTGCCTGATGGACGCCATAAGTCCCACTGACGGACGAACTGTACACCTGTTTGGCGGCAATGCCACAGGCAAAGCTCAGTGCGGCAATCTGCTCCATATTCAACTCGTTGTCAGCAATATAAACATCTTCAATTTCCTGCAAATAAACATTAAGCTCAGGAAATGAAGGAAAATCATGTTCTTCGTGTGCATCGTCGATCATATACTGATTACCGGAACCAAAATTATGGAAGTAGCCGTCATCATCCGTAAAAGTGGTATTGAAGATCTCCTTATTATAGTCCAGGATCATTGCCATTGCTGTTGCGGGACAGCCCACCAGGCTTCTGTTTCCGGTATTGAGGTCAACAGGGCACATTGCGTTATACGGCGCGCTTTGATTCCAATAGGTTTCGAGCCATCCACCGCTTGATGTGGCTCCAGCCGGCGGCCATTGTTCAAAAAAAGCAGATAAACGCTCAACCGACCGCAGCATTGTACGGCTCCGGCTTATGCCCCATTTCTGTTCTTCGGCCAATTGCAGCCGCTTTCGGATGTCATTTTTGACAAAGGGCATCACTTCCTGCCATTCCGGGCTTTGCGCATCAAAACTTCCCTTAAAAGAATAGGCCAGTACAGCACATAAGCGCTCATCGGACGGAATCAGGATAAATCCTTCCGGTTCGAGGCGGACAATCCATGCCAGCGTGTGCCCCAACTCTTGTATGGGTTCCGTTTCTGACAATTCACTCCTTATATTTTTGTAATTAACGAATTGTTCTGCAAGCTCCCCGGCCTCTTGCCTGCTGATTCTTTGTGCCCAAACAGATGCTCCTGCCAGAAATATCAAGAGCAGGGCAAATGTTAGTTTAACTAATAATTGCTTCATTTGGTTTGTAATTTGGGTTAGATTACAAAACAAGAAAGAAAATCTGTATCCAACTTGTGAAAAACTGCTAATTTCTCTACGCCCATAATGATGGTGCACACCCAAAGTGTTTTTTAAAACAGGCTGAAAAGCTATGCACATCAGGAAATCCCACAAAGGCAGCTATTTCACTGATGGTATTTTTTCCTTTGCAGATCAAGAAGGCTGCTTTTTCCATTCGGCATTTGATATGATACTGATGCGGGCTTAGGCCAAAAGCCTGCTTAAAGCTTCGTATAAAATGAAAATCCGACATCATGGCAATTTCAGACAGCTCACTTATGCCGGGATTTTGTGCAGGGCTGTCTTCTATATAAGCTTTGGCAAGTTTTAACCGGCGCAGCAATTCCATTCTTGTAGATAATTTTTTACTGTTAAGCCCGTCAAGTTGGAGCATCACATCGCCGGAAGCCTGAACGGCAGATGCTGCCAGATAGTAAAACAGTTCTTCCTGTAGAATACCTGTGGTATGCCCTGAGGCAATATCCTGAGCAATTCGCCGGAACAAATGCCAATGGCCGGATGTGGCCTGCGGAAAAAGAAGCTCCGGAAAGCCTTGCCAATTGGAACAATCATTTAGAGGCTCATCCAGTTTTTTTGAATTTCCTTGCGTTAAATCAGTCAAAACATTACGGAGGCATTGTTCGGAGAAATAAAAACATACGCCCTTTACCTGTTCGTCAGAATCAATTTGCGAAATGTAGCTGCTGTTTTTATTGACCAAAAGCACCTGATTGGGGACTAAATCTATTCTTTTGTCGCCCAAAAAATACTTCTCTGTTCCCCGGAGTGTAATTTTCAGGGAGTAGCCACGGCTGATTTCCTCATCTTCAAAATACCGGATCGCGGAAAAAACAATATGGTTCTTGTCCGCAGGCAGTTTATCAAAGGAAGCATCCTCCCCCAGCCTGAAAATATTATCTTCCGTTATATGAAGCCTTTGTTTCACAGATCAAAACTACAAAAAAGCCCGCTTCATCAAAAAGCAGGCTTCGTTCCATAAGGAAAATAAGCACATTAATTTCCGAGGCTCAGTTTCCAGCAACCATCATCATTGATCAAAGATACATCGTCTGTGTCTTCCTCGCCATTGCCCATCACCATTTTAAGGGTCACCTTGGCTTTTTTGCCATCTTCATCAATTTTTTCTTCCACTACTTCAATGGACTTGATCCCGCCCTGGCTGTCCACTTCGGCTTTGCCCATTTGGAGCAGCCCTTTTACTTTCTCTTTTTCCTCGTCGGTCATATCTTCCTTCCCAACATAAAGGTTATCCATTACATAGTCCATATCGCCATCGGCAAGCTTCTGGTTGATTTTAACGGCTTTATCGCCGGGAGAAGAAGATCCGCCACAGGCCATAAAGAAGCTGACGCCAAATAATACTGCAAAAAACAAAACAAACTTTTTCATAAAAACTGGTTTTAATGGTTAGAATTAGGATTGAATCCTGAAATTATTGTCAAAGGTGCGTAGGACAGCAAAGTTCCCGGAAACAAGATTTTGCTTTTTACGGGAAATGAAATGCTATCGAACTGATTATTTGTCAAATACACTCCCGTTGAAAGAAAGGCTTCATAAATCAATTCCGTGCAATAAAGCTTTGAAGGCTCATTCAACTGATATTCGTCATCAAACAGAATTTTGCTTTCAAAAAAAGCGAGGGCTTTTTCGGCGGCGGTATTTTTGGTTTCATTTGAATAATCAGTACGATAAATTGCTGCACGTGCACATTTTTTGTAAGAAAGAAATTCTCTGATCCTTTCCATCCTCACATAATCTGGCCCCTTTCTTTCTCCGGGGACAGCATGTACCACAAAAGTTTGACCTCCCTCCTTTACTATCATACCTGCATGGGAATAAGGGCTTTGGCTGTTTTTATCGCTCATTAGCACTGCATAGCTGCTGATACTTCTCCCTCGCCTGAAAACCAGGTCCCCGTTTAGGAAATCATTCTCAGAGCACAAAAAAGCATCAAGGCGCTTCTCATAAGAAATACGATGGAGCACTGAATAAGAGCATTCAGCAGCCAAAAACAAGGCAATGAAAAGCAAGGTGAGGCGGTACATCTTTCTTGGTTGAACTACAAAAGTAAGAACACTTTAGGTCATTGTCAACAAATATCCTGATAATTGTGATTTATTTTGATACGCATAAAAAAAACCGCAACTGTTTTCACAGATGCAGTTTTTTCAGTAATCAGTTAATATTAAAACAATGTCTTAGCCACATTTGGAGTAACCGCAGGACTTGCACACCAAACAGCCTTCCTGGTAAATCAGGCCGTTAGGCTCACCACAACTGGGGCAGGCTGCGTCTTTGGGCTTGGCTCCATCGGAAACGAATTTCTTAAGAGCACGTCCCACTCCAACCGTCCAGGTGTTGATGGAGTCGTTATCGAGGGTAAGTTTTGAAACCAAATCCACAACATTGGTCAAAGGCATACCGTGGCGCAGGATACCGCTGATCAGCTTGGCGTAGTTCCAATAGGTTTTATCGAACGAGCGCGAAAGGCCTTCGATGGTTGTTTTGTAGCCTTCTTTGTCTTCAAACTGAAAATCGTAACGGCTTTTACCGGATTCTGTGCGGTTTTTGATTACCCAGCCTTTTTGCACCCAGTTTGGCGCATAAAATCCTTCGGCCTTACCGGTAAATATTTCATAAGGCCGTCCATCGAGGATACCCACAACGGCAACCCATTTTTCTTTTTCATTTTGGAAACGTACAACAGAGGCTTCCAGCTTTTTCGGACGCGGTGGAGCCTGGTTTTCTTCAATGGCCTGCTTCTCTTTTTTCTTGGGCTTATCGCTGATCAAAACACCGGAGCGGCTGCCATCGCGATAAACGGTCATACCTTTACATCCCGATTCCCATGCTGTTTTATAAATATCGCCAATCAGTTCCTCTTTCACATCCGATGGCAGGTTTACGGTAACACTGATGCTGTGATCTACCCACTTCTGAACGGCTCCCTGCATTTTTACTTTGGCAACCCAGTCCACATCATTTGCTGTTGCACCAAAATAAGGAGAAGCCTCGATCAATTCCTGTAGTTTGTCTTCAGGATATATTTTTACTTCATCCGGATTGTATCCATTGGCTTCAAGCCAGGTAATAAAACGCGGATGGAACACATTGTATTCTTCCCAGGCATCGCCTACCTCATCCACAAAAGTAACATTGGATTTTTTGTCGTTGGGGTTTACTTTACGGCGGCGTTTATAGCTCACCATAAACACGGGCTCAATTCCTGAAGTAGTTTGCGTACAGATACTTACACTACCTGTTGGTGCAATTGTAAGCAGGGCAATATTGCGGCGGCCGTATTTTTTCATCTCATTATAGATGAATGGGGCTTCTTTTCGGATCCGCTGGATGAACGGGTTATTTTCTTCTTTTTTATAATCATAAACTTCAAAGGCGCCCCGTTCTTTGGCCATTTGCACACTGGAACGATAAGCTTCCAAAGCGAGAAGTTTATGAACCTCAACAGAGAAATCAATTGCTTCTGCAGAACCATAGCGCACGCCAAGGGCTGCAAGCATATCTCCTTCGGCAGTAATTCCAAAGCCGGTACGCCTTCCTTCGAGTGCTTTTGCACGGATTTTTTCCCATAGCTTACGCTCGATGCGCTTGGTTTCACCGTCTTCCGGATCTCTATCAATCTTAGCGAGGATTTTATCTACCTTTTCTACTTCAAGGTCAACGATATCATCCATCATCCGTTGTGCTGCACGCACATGCTTTGCAAAAAGTTCTGAGTTAAAGCTGGCATCTGCTGTGAAAGGATTTTCAACATAGGAATAGAGGTTGATGGCCAGCAGGCGGCAGCTATCGTATGGGCAAAGCGGAATTTCGCCACAGGGGTTTGTGGAAACTGTAGTAAAGCCTTTGTCGGCATATGAATCGGGAACAGACTCGCGAATGATGGTATCCCAGAACATAATACCGGGTTCAGCTGATTTCCAGGCATTATGAACGATTTTTCCCCAAAGTTTACGGGCTTTAATCGTTTTGGTATAAGTAGGGCTATCAGAACCAATAGGATATTTCTGCACAAAATCGCCATCGCTGACAACAGCACGCATAAATTCATCATTCAGCTTCACGGAAACATTGGCTCCGGTTACTTTTCCGGCTTCCATTTTTGCATCGATAAAATCTTCTGCATCGGGATGTGAAACGGAAATACTGAGCATAAGGGCGCCACGTCGTCCATCCTGAGCCACTTCGCGTGTAGAATTAGAGAAACGCTCCATAAAAGGAACAATGCCGGTGGATGTAAGCGCACTGTTTTTCACTGGGCTGCCTTTGGGGCGAATGTGCGACAGGTCATGTCCCACACCGCCGCGTCTTTTCATCAGCTGCACCTGTTCCTGATCTGTTTTCATAATCGCTCCATACGAATCGGAAGCGCCATCGTTGCCTATAACAAAGCAATTGGACAGGGAAACAATTTGGTGTTCATTTCCAATGCCCGACATTGGGCTTCCCTGCGGGATGATGTATTTGAAATCACGGATCAGCTCATAAACTTCCTCTTCGCTCATTGGATTAGGATATTTTTGCTCGATACGTGCAATTTCGGAAGCAATGCGCATATGCATATCTTCCGGGCTGGATTCGTAGATATTGCCGGCAGAATCTTTCAGGGCGTATTTATTTGCCCATACATTGGCGGCCAGCTCATCGCCTTTAAAATATTCGGTCGCTTTTTTTACGACCTCATTATACTCATAGATTTTTTCGGTATCAGTTTTTTTAGGAGTCATATCAGGTATTTGTTCACTTTCTTTTTGTTTTGCCTGAACATCAACCTGAAGTTTTTCCGGCTTTTCTTCATTACGTGATGCTCTGTTTGGCCTCATTCTTTTTTTCAAGATTACCCCGTACAGATCCTGTCCCTGTACGTCTTGTTCTTTGATTTGCTGTTCGGGAAAAAGGCTGTTATCCATTTTAAAGTGTGCGCTTATTGATGAATATTATTTGGTGAATAAGATTTACATTGCTGAAAAAAGTCCTTGCAATATACTTAGAAAACAAGCGTCAGACTATAAAAAATTATCAACAGGGAAATCAACAATTTGGGCTAATCTTTTGATACAAAATTATTAAGAATACTGAAAACTGCTGCTGGCAAAGGTTTGAGGAATTCAGCGAGATTTTTAGCCCAATTTAGTCAAAGCGAAAAGATCGTAAATTAGGCTATTCCATCTAATTTATTCCATATCAGCTTTTTACCAAAACCGAGGCGATTATGCGTCATTTTAATAAACTCAGGATCAAGACCCCACAAATTCAGCTTTGACAGACGTGCCACGGGGAATTTTTTCAAATAGGATTTGCGTGCCAGCTGATGTTGCGCGCCAGATAAAAGCTTTACATTTCCGGTAATCTGAACGCCCTGTATCTGGCCTACCATCGTTGTTTCCAAAGCGATATTTGCCGCAACTTTAGGGTTTCTATCCATTTCGCTGCCATGACGGGTATCCGTATCGCTGGTAAACACAAAAAGCCTTTCATTTTCAAGAAAAACATAAAAACAACTGGCGGTATATGCCTGATCATTGGCCGAGGTAGCCAAAGCCAGCACATGGTGCTCCATTATAAATTCTACAATTCGAGGGTCAATGGGGTTCATACATCAGCTCTTCGAGAAAAACATTTTAAGCGCTATGGCGATCAGGAATAAAGCCAGTGCTTTTCGCAGCACATTTTGGGGAATAGAAAGCGCAAAACGGCTGCCGATATAGCCACCTATAAGAAAAGCGGCAGCAACAATAAATGCATATTTAAGGTTGAGCGCCCCTTCTTTGTAGTAATTCCAGGCCGCAAGCGCACCAATGGGCGGAAGCATCACAGCCAGGCTCGTCCCCTGAGCTTCGTACTGGTTCATCCCAAGGATATAAATAAAGGCAGGCAGGATGATCACTGCGCCGCCCAGGCCGATCAAACCACTAAAGGTCCCGGCAACCAATCCGATGATAATCAGGATTATTATTACGCTTAATGTCATTTTTTTCTTTTTCACATTAACAAATTTCTTTAAAAATCAAGGCTTAAGGAGAAATAAAACACCGGCGGATTGAATTGTCCGTCTTCATAACCCCAGGCTAGGTCTGTTCGCACAAAATACCCCAGCAGGCGCGTCCTCATTCCAAATCCGGTCCCGGCTACAATCGGGTCTTTTTGTTCAACCACTTTTATCAGTAATGGCCCCTGACGCACCCACCGCGTAAACAGTGCGTTTTCGTCTGAATAAGGACTCAGCCCTGTCCAGGCAGTTCCCACATCTCCAAAGCCAATCAATTGAAAATTGTTCAAAACATCGGAACTGATTGGGCGGCGGAAAAAATATCGGAAAAGCGGGAATCGCAGTTCGCTGTTGATTACAGCAAAAGAATTTCCGTTGCGGATATTCTGATCAAAACCGCGCATATTGGTCGCAAGCGTCTGATAGGTATAATCCTGATCATGATCAATGGGCGTCAACTGGTTAAATTCTGCATTAAGCCACCGGTCAACACCACCCATATAATATATGAGCCGCTGGCTACCGAGGGAGCTGCTGCACGCAAAACGGTTTGCCCAGATGAAGGAACGATGGATCCGCAGATAATTCCGGACATCAAAACCGAGCACAACCAGGTTTTCAAAAGATTTATCGACCAGTTGATAATACTCACCAAACAACTTTAATCGGGTGCCTTCATAGAGGTTCAGACCCAGATCGCGGGTATTATCAAATGTCAGCGAAGCCTTTAAACCGGCCCAGTTTTTGTTTTCATCCGGTTCTTTGAGGCTGATATCGTTGACCGGCAGATAGATCGTTCGCTCGTTTTTCAACATGGCCGTACCATCAACTGATAAAACAGGGCTAAAAGGCCATTTCATCTGATAATACAATGCATGCGACAATTGTTTAATCAAGTATATATTGCGACTTTCCTGCAATGCCCTTCGATGAAAAACCAATCGCTTGTCGAGCCTTTTTTTGATGTTCTCATAGCTGAGCACCCATTCATTATTTTTTAAATCCGGAGCCAGGCGCACACCGCCTGTGATTCGGTAATCCTGCAAGACATCGCTCACTCCTGCTTTCATGAAAACATTAAATCCGGGATCAAGGTAAATGGGCGAACCTCCGCCACTAAACTGCTGATATTGTGCGTTAATAAAGTTAAAATCAACTTGCGTAACCAGCTCATCAATAATAAATTTGACTAAATACAAATTCTTGCCTTGTATCAGCTGCAGGCCGGCAGAATCCACGATATATTGCTCTTTTCCCGCAGCAATTGCAGCCTTGCCACCAGAGTTATCGGTTGCACTGCCAAAGGACGGTGAAAGTTCGTCAAACTGCACATTCCTAAAACGAACCGGCAAACTGTCCGGCTTTGAAGCCAGGGGTTCATCAGGATCTGATACCCTTTCCGCCGGGTTCTGCTTCCGGTACCCGTCGGGCTGAAGCAACAAAGGGTCAATCAAAGCGGCAGCATTTTTGTTTTTCAGCAACATCCTGAAATTATTTTCTTCCTGCACCAGCTCGGCATAAATGTTGGCATTTGCATTGATACTCTGGTTCAGTATTGATGTATTGTAGTTGCTGACAGCAAATGAACTCAAGAAGTAACGGTAATGCACTGCAGTATCAACGGACGAGATACTGCTATCGATACGTGCCATAAAACGGTTGTAAATACCGTTTTCGTCCGAGAGGAACACAAAATGATTGTTATCCCATTTTTGGACTTTTATTTCATTGATCCCCGGGCTGTTGGTGAGGCGTTTCAGGCTTTTGGTATTTCTGTCGAGCAGGAAAAGATCCATATCCGGATTCAGGGATTTGTTTTCCACATCCTTGAAGCCCACAAAAGACAAGCTGTCATTGTTTCGGTTTGAGCTAAAAAGCAGTTGATCTTCCTTGCGGTAAAAAACGGGGCAAACATCATCCCAAACATCATTGGTAATTTGCTGCGGTATATTGGAAGCCAGGTTCATAAGGAACAAATCGCTTTGTCCGAGTTTTTCGGCAGACAAGACCATATGTTTGCCATCCGGGGCAAAATTAAGGTCCTGCACAAAACTGAAATGTTCCATTTCCCGCTCGGCAAATTCCTTTTCGCCAGGCTGTTGAAAACGGAGCATAAGCCTCCCTTTATGCTCATATAAAATAGCGAGCCGATCCGTTCCCGGCACCCAGCGGAGCAATGGATAATGGAAATCGTTTTTTTCATCAGCTTTCCAGCCGTATTTCAAAATTTTTTGCCGCTTGCCGTTTTCGAGATTTTGTATCCACACTTTAATTTTCCCGATCTCATTTTCGGCATAGGCCACATAACGCTCATCAGGGCTTATACATACTTCCGAATAACGTTTTCGGGATTTGTTTTTTCGGCCTTTCAGCACATATGCGCCGGAAGGGAACGAATACTTTTCGACTTCATCAAGGTAAAGGCCCAGATAAAACTGATACCATTGCTCCATTAATTGTTTCAGGGAAAGCCCCATGCTGAGCAAAAGCGCCGATTCGATGCCCCGGTTTGCGGAAATGGCCTGGAGAACAGTCCCCGGGACTTTTTTACCATATTGCGAGGCTATAAAATACCAGAATGAATGTCCGGCCAAACGGGCATCATCTCCTTCAATGAAATTAAAATACTCAAATTTGCCTGCCAGAAACGCATTGCGCAGCCGGTTATCCAGGGTCGCGTTCCAGGGCTCGGCAACATAACTGGCCAAACCGCCCGTAAACCATTCGGGAATACTTTTCAGGGCAGAATTTTTTATCTGTGCCGTAAAACTGCTGCCAAAAACAGCCTGATTGATATAAAACTGAGCAATAGCTGCCCGGATTTGCCGTTCAAAATCAGCCAATGTGCCATTAAAATACACAAATACCTGACTTCCGACAATATGCGTAACGCCACCTATATTGTAGGTATCATCGGTTTTTATGCCCACATTGGACTGTTTCAGATCAGAAAGGTTGCGGAATACCAAAAACTGCATCTTCACATCAAGAAAAGCATTGAGCTGCCGACCGATGCGCTCAATTTCACGGGGTGCATAAAGCGCTATATGCTCGGCCAGTTTTTGGGTGTTTTCATCATAAAAATACACATCAAATTCATCATAAACCTGATAATGCCAGCTAAAGTCAAAATATTGGATGCGGCTTTTTCCAAACTGCAGTTGCGATCCATTGTAAAATTGCCCCTGCACATGGCTGTTAAACAAATAAAGAAGCACAGTCAGAAAAAATATTCCCGCCCTTATCAGCTTTTTATGTGCAACAATTTTAACCATCTGCTGTTGTTAAATTGATCTTCAGTTCTTGTGGCAGGCTAAATTATAACATTTTTTAGTTCTTGCTCAAATGCGGACATGAATCCGAATATCTTTGCACACAATTTTTAAAAACTATCAGAAACCGAATGATACGCATAAAAGCCTTTAGTTTTAACAGTTTTCAGGTGAACACCTACATCCTTGCCGATGATACTAATGAATGTTTAATTATAGATCCGGGTTGTGAAACGGAAAAAGAACGCGCAGAATTACGCTCTTTCATTGATGAGCAGGGGCTGAAACCCGTTAAGCTGGTCAATACGCACATGCACCTCGACCATATGACCGGAAACACATGGGTTTACCAAACCTATGGATTAAAACCCTTTGTACATCCTGCCAGCGAAATTTTCTGGCAGTCGGCAGAAGAATTTGGAAAAAACATGGGCATCGCTGTTGATGAAGTTATAGAACCAACGGATTTTCTCGAAGAAGGCGATTATGTTGGCTTTGGCGAAAGCAAGCTAAGAGTTATTTATACACCGGGACACGCAGATGGCAGCATTTGCCTGTACTGCAAAAAAGATCATTTCCTGATTTCGGGCGATGTGCTTTTCCGCGACAGTATCGGACGCACGGATTTACCTACCGGCGATTACGACCTTTTGCGCGAAAATATTATCACAAAAGTTTTTGCTTTGCCCGACGAAACACTGGTTTTTCCCGGGCATGGCCCACACACCACTATCGGTCATGAGAAGAAAAATAATCCGTTTATTTTTATGTCAAGCTAAGCTGAGTAATTCACAAAACAATTTATTGTTCGCTTAACCGCTTAATTGCCTGCACTATTTCATCCGTATTTTGTTCCATCATACATTTAAAATGCTTCTTTGGGCAGGAACCGAAGCCAATTTTACTGCATGGGCGGCAGGGAAGGTTTTTGATCTCAAAGATCAGGGAGCGCTCCGGATGCTGCGGCATATAAGGGGACATGCCCAGTTCAGGCACCGTATTGCCCCAGATGGAGATAATTTTCTTTTGAAAAGCGGCAGCAATGTGCATCAAACCGGTATCAGAAGTTAAAACCAGTGCAGCACGGCGGATTACTTCAGCTGATTGCCCCAGACTCAATAATCCACAGGCATTAAAAACGCTTTCATCTGCAAAATCCTGTACAATACCTTCGGCTTTGGAGCGCTCATCGGGGCCGCCCAGAATTACAACCGGCATATTAGCTTTTGCGATTATATCAATTAGGATTTCAGAAGGAATCTGCTTGGTAAAATGTTTGGCACCGGCTACAATTGCGATAAATTCTTTCGTGATGATTTTTTGAAGCCCCGGATGATCAATGGCCCGGTCATTTTCCGAAATGAAATAATCCAGACCGTCGCCATCGGGCAGGATGTTTTTCGATTTCAAACGGCTCATATAGCGCTCTGCGATATGAATGTCGGGCATCAAATCTTTTTTTGTGTGCACCAGAAGCCATTTTTTCAGGTTCAATTTTGGAAACCCCACATTTGGCCGCCACAATCTCAGGCAAAGCAATCGCGAACGCAGGCTGCGGTGCAGATCAATAATGAGGTCAAAACGAAATCCGGACAGCTCTTTTACAGTCTGGTTTAAATCGCCTTCAAAAAGATGCAAGTGATCGATATACGGGTTTTCAGAAAGAATAACTTTATATTGTTTTTTGGTAATATAGTGTATTTCGGCATCCGGATAAGCCTTTTTGCATGAGCGTATTGCAGGGCTCGTCAGCACAATGTCACCTATTGAGCTAAAGCGGATAATCAGAATATTCCGTATTGTTTGCATCGGCACAAATTTAGAAAATATTTTTGCCCTACTTTTGCGCCATGATTTTTTGTGATACGCATACACATCTTTATTTAAAAGAATTTGAAGAGGATCGCGAAGAAGTAATCCGCAGGGCGAAAAATGTTGGGGTCGAATATTTTTTTCTTCCCAATATTGATTCGGGGAGCATTGAGGCGATGAACAATTTACATTATGCTTATCCTGAAAACTGTTTTGCCATGATGGGGCTGCACCCCACATCCGTCAATGAAAATTTTGAGGAAGAGCTGGCAATTGTGGAGAGGGAATTGCGCGGCGGCACATATATTGCTGTTGGCGAAGTTGGGATAGACCTCTATTGGGACAAAACCTACCGCAAACAACAATATGAAGCATTTCACCGGCAAATTGAATGGGCTTTGGAAATGGACCTGCCTTTAATAATCCACAGCAGGGAAAGCTTTAATGAAATTATGGAAGTACTGGGCCGTTTTAAAGGAAAACCATTAAAAGGCATCTTTCATTGTTTCTCAGGGACAACGGAACAGGCTAAACAAATCACGGGAATGGGATTTTATTTGGGGATTGGCGGTGTGCTGACCTTTAAAAACAGCAATCTATCTGATAGCCTTAAAGATATTCCTGTTGATAACATTTTATTGGAGACCGATGCCCCCTTTCTGGCACCGGTTCCCCATCGGGGCAAAAGGAATGAAAGCGCCTATATTCCTTTGATTGCTCAAAAACTCGCGGAAATAAAAGAGCGGAGTATTGCAGAAGTTGCTGAAATTACAACGGCCAGCGCTTTAAAACTTTTCGGGATAAACAAATAATAGAAGATGGATAACACATCAATACTGGTCATTTATACCGGCGGCACCATAGGTATGATCCAAAACAAGGAAGGGGCATTGGAACCCTTTAATTTTGATAATATTTACGAACAGATTCCTGTATTGGAACGATTTAATTATCAAATAGATGCCATTAGTTTCGATCCATTGATCGACAGCTCGGACATGAATCCTGAGTTATGGATAGAACTCGCACGCAGGATTGAGGAAAACTACGAAAAATATGATGGCTTTGTTATTTTGCATGGAACAGATACCATGAGCTATACGGCATCAGCATTGAGTTTCATGTTTGAAAACCTGTCAAAACCGGTTGTTCTTACCGGATCGCAGCTACCATTAGGCATGCTGCGCACCGACGGTAGGGAAAATTTCATAACCGCCATAGAAATTGCGGCCAGTTATGAAGAAGATACCGCCATTGTTCCCGAGGTATGCATTTATTTTGAGAACAAACTATATCGGGGCAACCGCACCACAAAATTCAATGCGGAAGATTTTGATGCCTTTATCAGTCCTAACTACCCGCCTTTGGCCGAAGCCGGCATCCACTTAAAGTTTAACCGGTCGAAAATCCAGATTCCCCGTTTTCGCAAATTAAAGCTCAATCTGGAATTAGAGACAAACATCAATATACTCAAAATATTTCCTGGAATACCGGAGCAAACGGTTTATTCAGTGCTGGAAGCGCCCGGCTTACGCGCAATAATCATTGAAGCATATGGCTCGGGCAATACGCCCACAAGCAAATGGTTTACGGAAGCAGTGCGCCGTGCCGCCGAAAAAGGGATTATTGTGTTTGTGCTCAGCCAGTGCCGAAAAGGAGCTGTGGATATAGGCAAATATCAGGCCAGTATGCACTTAAAACACCCGAACATAACAGGCGGACATGATATCAGTATCGAATCAGCTTTGGCAAAATTAATGGTATTATTAGGTTCATATAGCGACAATGAATTGATCATAGGCAAGCTACAACGTTCGCTCCGGGGCGAATTAACAATGAACTGATAAAAAGAACAAATATAATTAAGCTTCTAAGTAAGGCAATATCAGCGTTTAGCAAACGTTAGAAGGAAGCGGCTACAAAGCCAAAATATATATGATTTTCTAATGAGGGAAATTATTTTTTGTATATTAGCAGCCTGATTTTTGGCGTTTTTTACGTTCTTTTACATGGAGAGGTGACCGAGTGGCTGAAGGTGCACGCCTGGAAAGCGTGTGTACGCCAAAAGCGTACCGAGGGTTCGAATCCCTCTCTCTCCGCTGATTATTTAATGGATAGAAACTAATCAAAATCACTTATTCAAAATCAATTAAAATAAGCTATGAAAAAGTTTTTTGCACTTTTAGCAATTGCAGGGATTCTGACCTTCGGTGTTTCGAACACGCTTGTGGCACAAGAAGAAAACACTGACCAGACCGTTGATACAACAATGACAACGGCCGATTCAACTATTGTTGAAGAAACAGTAGCTGTTGAAGAAACACTGACCGAGCCAACGGTAGTTGAAAGCCAGTCGTTCCATCAGATCCTCAAAGAAAAATTTATTGAAGGTGACCCTGGTTTTATGGGTATTGTATTGCTTGCACTCGTATTGGGTCTTGCATTGGTAATTGAAAGGATTATTTATCTGAACCTTTCTACAACCAACACCAAAAAGTTACTTAACAAAGTTGAAACTGCACTCGAAACTGGTGGCATTGATGCTGCAAAAGACATTTGCCGTGACACACGTGGCCCCGTTGCCGGTATCTTCTTCCAGGGTCTTGACCGTTACAACGAAGGCCTCGAAGTTGTTGAAAAGGCAATCGTTTCTTACGGCGGTGTACTTATGGGCCGCTTAGAAAAAGGGCTCAGCTGGATTGCACTCTTCATTGCTCTTGCTCCTATGCTCGGGTTTATGGGAACTGTAATCGGTATGATCCAGGCATTTGATACAATCGAAGCTGTTGGTGATATCAGCCCAGCAGTTGTTGCCGGAGGTATTAAAGTGGCACTTCTTACTACTGTATTTGGTCTTATTGTTGCTATTATCCTCCAGATTTTCTACAACTACTGTGTAGCGAAAATCGATAGCATTGTAAATGACATGGAAGACAGTTCCATTTCGTTTATCGATATCCTGACCAAATTCAAAGCCACTAAGTAATTTAAACCATTAGTCCTTATTATTATGGATAAGAAATTAATATTAATATTCAAGATCATATCATGGATCATCATGGCACTGGCAATTGTGCTCCAGATCATGGTTCTTGTAAAAGGAAAAGACGGTATTACCGTTGACTCCCCGGTACTCAACAATTTTATAAACCTAAGTTTCATCGCAACAGGCATTGGAGCAATTGCAGCTATATTGTTCCCAATATTCCAGATATTCAGCAATCCAAAAAGTGCAATCAAAATCTTATTGATTCTTGCCGGACTGGTTATTGTTGGGTTTATTTCTTACAGCCTGGCGGGAAATGCATTTAATGATCTGAAACTCGTCAAACTGGAAACTACAGTTGAAGTTTCAAAATTGGTTGGTGCTGCGCTTTATTTCACTTATATTATAGGTGGCCTTGCAGTTCTCTCGATCATTTATGCATCTATTTCCAACGCGCTGAAATAAAAGAATATAAACAATGGCAAGTAGAAAGACTCCAGAACTTAACGCAAGCTCCATGGCGGATATCGCTTTCCTGCTCCTGATCTTCTTCCTTGTAACTACTACAATGGACGTTGATACAGGTATTACCAGGAAGCTTCCTCCACCACCGGATCCGAATCAGGAACCGCCGGAGATTAAAGATCGTAACATCTTTAACGTTCTGGTGAATAAATATGACGACCTTTTGGTTGAAGGAAAGCCAAGCAGCATTGAAACACTTAAGCAAGATGCCAAGGAATTCCTTTCCAACCCTTATAACCGTGAAGACCTGCCCGAAAAAACAATGCGTTTTGTTGAAGGGTTAGGCGATATATCGGTTTCAAAAGGTGTTATTTCACTTAAGAACGACCGTGGTACGTCTTACGAAATGTACATATCAGTTCAGAATGAGCTAACCGCGGCGGTAAATGAACTCCGTGATGAGCTCTCAAAAGAAAAATTCGGAATGAAATTTGATGACCTGAAGGATGAAAATCAGATCAATGCCATTCAAAAGGCCGTTCCTGTTTCTATTTCCGAAGCTGAACCCGAAAATATAGGAGATAAATAAAATGTCAAGATTCAAATCAAAAGAAGCAAAAGAACTTCCTCCTATTTCTACAGCATCACTGCCTGATATTATCTTCATGCTGCTGTTCTTCTTCATGGTTAGTACAACAATGAGGGAAAACACACTGCTCGTAAAAATCTCTGCCCCTCAGGCTACTGAGGTTCAGAAACTGGAAAAAAAATCACTCGTGAGCTTTATCTATGTGGGGCCTCCAATGCGCACAGCTTTAGGTAATGAATCACGTATCCAGCTTAACGACCAGTTTGCTACTGTTGATGATATCCAAGACTATATCCTTAAAGAACGTGAAGCCCGTGATGAGGCAGACCGTAAGTTCCTTACCACCTCAATGAAGGTTGATAAGGCAACTAAAATGGGTGTTGTTACTGATATTAAACAAGAATTGAGGGAAGTTGGTGCATTTAAGATCAACTACTCCACTCGCAAAAAAGCGCAAAAAGAAAAATAGCATTATTCATATTTCTTATAAAAGCGGAATCTGAAGATTCCGCTTTTTTTTGTCCCCAATTTTCCCGACTCCAAAGAACACAAAATTGCCAACCTGCGCCTATTTCTGCCTTACCCTTGCCTTTTGGCGTCTTTTTACCTATGGTAATTTCAGCGTAAAAGGCAAAAAAAAGACCCACCCGAAGGGATGGATCTCATTAAAATTGAATTATTTTGCTTAGTTATTAATCCGGATGCCCAATTGAAATCCCGGATACATCTGAACACGTGTATTCTTATGTACGTCATCATAAACAGTCCAGGGCACAAATGGCGTTTCAAACACTTCTCCATTATCGCTGTTTTTGGAAACCAGCACATTCCATGAGGCACCGCAATACACGCTGAAATTCTCATGAAACTGCCAGGCAAATGACGTTCTGAATTTGTTCAGTAGATTTAACCTGTCGGTAAACCACTCATCTTCATTAATATGCATCGTCGAGGCTTCAACTGAAAGAGCTGTCTTTTCACTGGTTTTAATTAACGTACCAAAACCTGCTTCCCAGCCCCAATAAACTTTCTCATCATGCAATGAAGCGCCTACACCCAAAATGCTGTAAAACGCGCGTGTACCGGTTTTAAAACGCAGGTTGGCGTACATACTTTCGTTTGCCCCGATCTCAAAGGCACGGTAGCCATGCTTCACAATACTTATAAATCCAATAGCCACTCCATCAGAAATACTATCGGCATAATTGATTACGCCAATCTGCACCCCTTTCACTTTTTTTGCCACATTGATAAAACCGGCAATCTGGGCTCCATGAACATCATCTGTTGCCACGTTTGCAAAGCCTGCTACTTGTCCCCCCTTAGAATCGCCATGGGTCACATTAGCAAAACCGGCTGCCTGAAAAGATGTTGAGTTTCCTTTGACCACATTGGCAAAACCGGCAATCTGTGCACCATCCTGACTACCATTGGTCACATTGGCAAAACCGGCTGCCTGAAAGGCTTTTGCGCTATCTGTTACTACATTGGCAAAACCGGCAAACTGTGCACCCTGCATCCTGCCTTTATTCACATTCGCAAAACCTGAGAACATCGCCCCATGGCTTTTACTTAGGTTCACATTGGCAAATCCCGAAAACTGGACTCCCTGCATTTCCGATTTGATGATACCAGCAAATCCACTGAATTCTACGCCATGCAAGCCACCATTAAAGCCCGAAAACAGGTTCATTGAAAAACGGTTGTCGGTGCTCCATGACGCCATACCATTGGTTCCCAAAGGTGTAACCAAAGTAATCTGAAAAGGCATTTGTTTCATTTTCGTACTGTCTGTTTCCGAAGCCTTCACTCTTGCATTAAAAAAGCCTATCAACACGCACATCATTACTACACTGATTTTTGTCATTCTCTTTTTCATTTTTATCATTTTTTTGGTTTGTAATTTCTGCTCGTACTATGATGACACGCTCTTTTGAAATTACCCCTATCGTGAGTATGAAAAAAAACTGAAAAGACAGGATTTTGAAAATCAAACACGTTCTTCAAAAACATAATCTATTATATTTGAAGCATATAGCACAATAACCATAAAAGAAAAAAATTCGCGTGCACGCATAAGAAGCGAATAAAATTATCTTTGCGTCACTTGATCGAAATGATATCCTGTTTTCTATGGTATTTAGCTCGACATTTTTTCTGTTTTTCTTTTTGCCTTTGGTTTTACTGGGCAATTTTTTATTAAAAAACCAGTGGCGGAATACATTCCTGCTTTTGGCCAGCCTCAGCTTTTATGCCTGGGGCGAATTTGAGCTGGTTTTCCTGATGATGGGAAGCATACTGATGAACTATCTTTTTGGCCGCCTGATATCCGCCACGGATCAAGCAAATAAAAGCAGGAAAACAGTATTCCTGGCTACAGGGATTTCGCTCAACCTATTGGTTCTGTTTTATTTTAAATATGCGCATTTTTTTCTGGAAAACCTCCGGGCCATGGGCTTTGAAACCGGCTGGACTGCGGAAGGCGTGCGGTTACCGATAGGCGTTTCTTTTTTCACTTTTCAGAATATTTCTTATTTAGCAGATGTTTATTGGGATAAAGTCAGGGCACAAAAAAACCTGATCCGTCTGGGACTGTACGTTTCTCTTTTCCCGCAGCTGATTGCCGGCCCGATTGTGCGCTATGTCGATATCGCCAAAGAAATTGCACATCGCACGATCAGCAACAGCTTGTTTACCGAAGGCATTATTCGCTTTATCCGCGGACTGGCCAAAAAGGTAATGGTTGCAAATACTGCAGCCGTAATTGTTGATCAATGCTTTGCCCTGCCTGCCGAAGATCTTTCCGGGGCACTATCCTGGCTCGCGATCGGCGCTTATGCTTTGCAGATTTATTTTGACTTTTCCGGATATTCCGATATGGCGATTGGGTTGGGCAAGATGCTGGGATTTAATTTCAGGGAAAATTTTCTTCATCCATACACAGCCACATCTTTGCGCGATTTCTGGCGACGGTGGCATATCTCCCTCTCCACATGGTTTCGCGATTACCTCTACATCCCGCTGGGCGGAAACCGAAAAGGGCCCATGCGCACCTACTTCAACTTGCTTTTTGTTTTCTTTATTACCGGTCTTTGGCATGGCGCAAGCTGGAATTTTGTACTCTGGGGCATGTTCCACGGCTTTTTCCTTCTGCTGGAACGCGCCACATCAAACATAAAAATCAAAATACCCCAGTTTTTCAGACATCTATACCTGATTTTGGTCGTGCTTACATCTTGGGTATTTTTCCGCGCCGACAGTCTGGAATACGCCATAAGCTTTGCCAAACAAATGTTCTCTTTTGCGCCCGGAAACGATCCCTATCCCCTGACTTTTCTCAATACATTCTCCGTTGTTGTGCTCATTATCGGGATTTTGTTTTCGACGCCGATACGCGGAATCATTGAACGCAAAGCCAAAGAAAAAATGCCCAAAAGCTGGCCGTATTTTCGATATGCTTCTTATGCGGCGCTTTTCGTGATAACGGTTTTGATGCTGGCAGGATCAACCTATAACCCTTTTATTTATTTTCGCTTTTAATATGGAAATGAGCATATTACATATCATCGATCAATCTTCATTTTCTGTTTCGGCAATCCTCAGCCTGATTGATTTCACACAATTGCTCCATTGGGTTTTCATTTTTCCTGCCTTGCTTTTAATACTGCTCATTCTTAAACTAGTAACAAAATCGCCTGAAGGTTCAGTTGCCATCAAATTCAACGCAAATTCGGTTTTTATCGGATTTTTCTTCCTGATATTGCTTTTGCCCTCATTTGCCAAAATACTGGGTGAAGAATCAAAACCAACATTTGAAAAACGGAAACTTGCAGAAGAACCGAAAGGCAATTTCGGCAGAGATTTTCCACAAAATTTTGAAAGCTGGTACAGTGATCATTTTGGCCTGCGATCTGAGATGATTTCATTATTTAACAGATTTAAAATCAGTGCATTTAAAGTAAGTCCCATGCCGGAAAAGCTCCGGTTTGGCAAAGATGGGTTTATATTTTATAACGACCGCGCAGACCATATTTATGAAAGTTACACCAAACGAAACCTGCTTGATTCGGCCTCGCTGGCAAAGAAAATCAAGAGGTTAAAAAGCAGGACACGAAAAGCCCGAAAAAACGGGCAGCGCTTTGTTTGCGGTTTCTGGCCAAACAAACACAGTATTTATCCCGATAAACTGCCCCTGTCCATTAAAATGCAGATAAAAAACGGACAATCACTGGCCGATCAGATTGCAAGCCAATTAAAGGGTGAAGGGCTACAATTTATTGATGTACGGCCCGCAATAAAAACAGCTTCGAAAAAACAACAAACGTATTGCAAACTCGATACACACTGGAATCTATTTGGTGCCTTTGCGGGATATAGCTCCATGATCCAACAAATCTTTGGCCCGGACAGCCTCGATATCTTAACTGAAAAAGATTACAAAATAAGCCGAAAACTCGTCCGAACCGGTGATTTAGTGCGCATGACAGGCGTTGACAGCATCAGTGGATATACTGACAACATAGCCGTTTTTACGCTGAAAAGCGGGGAAACATATCGTTGGGCAGATGCCGTAAATTTGCCCAAGAATGTTAGTATGACAGTGAACCCAGAGGCCAGAAATAAATTAACAATCCTGATTTTTGGAGATTCTTATCTCGATGCCGTAAAACCCTTTTTCGCCAATGATTTTGAAAAAGTGATATTTTCACACACACCATATAAATATGAGTTCATCAAAAAATATGGTCCCGACATCATTATTCATTGTCCCGTAGAACGATATATAATTTTGCTGTAGATCGTAATATTCAAAAATTATTTCTTCTAAAAAATTCAGAGCAATCAAGAGGTCAAAAGCCCCAAAAACATCATTTCTTGTACTATAATACAATTTTATTATGGTTATTTTGTATTACACTACAAATAATCATTAAAGTTAGAAAATACAATTAAAATGATATAGCATAACATATTTACAAACTGCTTTCTCGTTTAACAAAAAACAAATCCCAGACCCAAAGGGGAAATATAATGGACAGAAAACTTAACTTTGATAAGCAATTAGGAAATAAAACCCAATTCTGTCACTTTTTGCATTGTAATACAAAATTATTATAGTATTTTTGCATTACAATGCAAAAAACTTGAAAAAAATGATTCTTCGCAGCATAGAACAAAGCATCATCAAGGAAGCATTCTCCGGCAAAGCCATTATTATTCTTGGCCCCCGCCAAAGTGGAAAAAGCACACTTATGCGCAGCATCCGACAAAAGATCGATAGAAAATCCCTATATCTTGATTGTGATGATCCGCAAACGCGCTCATTGCTTCACAACCAATCTACACCGAACCTCATAAGATTAGCTGGAGATAACGAACTCATCTTTATTGATGAAGCTCAAAGAGTTGAAAATATTGGCCTCACAATAAAACAGATACATGACAATACGGCTAATTGTCAAATTATTGCTTCGGGTTCATCTGCTTTAGAACTTGCCAATAAAATCAACGAACCACTTACCGGAAGGAAATGGACTTTTCATTTATATCCGATTGCATTCGGTGAGCTCAGAAACCATAGCTCATGGTTTGACGAAATAAGATTGCTGGAAACACGTCTAATTTATGGATCATATCCTGATGTAATTAACAATCCGGGCAATGAAAAAGAAATTCTGAACAACCTAAGCGAGAGCTATTTGTATAAAGACATTTTTACTTTTCAGGAAGTACGCAAGCCTCAACTTATTCAAAAACTTTTGCAATTACTCGCTTTTCAAATTGCTTCCGAAGTAAGTTACAATGAACTGGCCAACAACTTACAAGTAAATACCAGAACTATTGAAAAATATATTGATCTACTGGAAAAGGCTTTCGTTATTTTTCGGCTGCCCGCATTAAGCCGCAATAGCAGAAATGAAATCAAGAAAGGAAAAAAAATCTATTTTTATGATAATGGCATAAGAAACAGCTTAATAAGTAATTTCCAATCATTAGACTTAAGAAATGACAAAGGAGCTCTATGGGAGAATTACCTTGTTTCGGAACGCCTGAAACGAAATGCATATACCAATCATTTATGCAACAGTTATTTCTGGCGCACAACGCAACAACAGGAGATTGACTACATTGAAGAATATGATGGCGTGCTGCACGCATATGAGTTTAAATGGGATCAAAAAAATAATGCCCGTTTATCAAAAACATTCCAGAATACTTATGCAGAACATGAATTTATAATTATTCACAAAGAAAACTATACAGATTTTATAGATATTCCATAGATAAACTAAAAAGCCCGCAAGCCAATGGTTGCGCCGAGGTATAACTGATGCCAGGTATTTCCGTTCTGTTTGTTCAGCAGTTCCATTCCGCCAAAGTGTGCGCGTGCATCTGCTTTGTCGTCTTCCGTAATCAGATAACGCAGTTGAGGCCCGGTATAAAATTCTGCTCCCTGAAACATCCTGAATATCAGCGTGGGCTGAAACTGCATTAAGTTCCCGCTTAACTCTTCTTTTTCCTGATCCAAAACTGCATGCCAGCTCAAATCAGTTGACAAAGCCCAGTGTTTTCCTTGCAGCAGAACAGATCCTAAACCGGCTCCGGCCTGCATAAACCTTTTCATATCAGAACCAAAGGAAATCACGGAATATAATGCGGGCACTCCTCCTTTATAACTGATATTCAATGGAAACACATCACTGGCAGAAATATCCAGTTTGTGATAACCACGCCATACAAAATTCAACAATCCAATCGGCACACCTCTTTCAACGCTGTCAACTATATTCACAATACCGATTTGCACTCCACGAAGATTTTTTGCAATATTGAGAAAGCCTGCAATTTGCACTCCCTGGCTTTTACCGAGTGCGATGTTTCCAAAACCTGCGATCTGTACGCCTTTTAGGTTGTCAGAAACATTGGCAAAACCTGAAACCTGCGCCATATTTACGTCGCCCCGGGCATAATTTCCAAAGCCCGAAAGCTGGAGCATCCGAACATCGCCATGCGCCCAGTTGGCAAAGCCAGATATCTGAGCGCCATCAACATTTTTAGTGGTAATATTGGCAAAACCGGCCAATTGCACACCGCTCATGCCTCCTTTAAGCGTATTGACAAAACCCGAAATCTGCATCCCGGAAAGCGTATCCATAAGCACATTGCCCCAGCCCGAAAGCTGCACCCCATCAAGGCTTCCGCCAAGATAATTGAAAAATCCGGAAGTTTGCCAACCTTTGCCTTTTCCTCCAACAACATTGCTGAAACCAGCAAATTGCCATCCATTGATATCACCGCTGATCACATTGGCAAATCCAGCAATCTCCGTACCGTTCAGACCACCGGCATAACCTGCAATAATATTGATGCTCAGGTTATTGGTACGTGTTCCGCTCATTTTGTAATTACTCCCCAAAAACGGCAACAAAGAAACCTGAACCGGCTTATTATCATACATTTTAACATTTTCTGCGGTAAGCACAGCTTCGCGTGGCACCAACATCTTTGCTATCGGTCTTTGACTATAAGCCGGAATGCTGTCCATCGAGATGGTGCTCAGGTTTTGTGCCAGAGGAAACTTTGTCCAAAGGGCTATTTTCATCTGACTGAAATCGGTTTCTTTCGGATATAGCAAACTGTCCTGATATCCCCTTTTCGAAAACAAAAGTGGCAGGGCTTCTTTTTTGGAAACTAAGGAAAAACGGCCATCAGCATCCGTTAAAGTACTCACATTGATTTCCGGCAACAATACACTTACATCAGAAAGCGGTTTTCCGCTGGAAGCATCTGTTACCAATCCACTGAATTGATAATGTTTTCCTTTCGGTTTTGCCTTCGTTTCTTCAGGCGGCAAAATGATAACGTGCTCATTAACAACCTTCAGGCGCATTCCTTTTGGAAGAATTTTTTCGAGGACTTTATTGAGCTTTTCATCTTGAGCGAAGACATCAACCTTTTTGCCCTGATCAAAAGTATTCGGATTGTAGGAAAAATACACCTGATTTTCATCTTCAATACGGTCAAGCACTGCCAAAAGCTGTTCGCTACTGGCATTCAGGTTAATCCTACGGTTTAATGGATTTTCCTGTGCAATTATCCGCAGGGGAAAAAAAAGCGTTAATACAATCAGAAAGTATAGCTGTTTATTTAAGGATTTCATAGCTGTTTACGCCAATCTCTTTCAGTTTCAAATCGTGGGTAATACAAATAATTTCCAGGATATCCCTTGCCGATTCATCTTCAAAACGTGCATTAATCCTGAGATTCGAGATTTCATCCTGCTTAAATTCAATCCGGATTTGATACAACTTTCCAATTTTCCGCAACACCTCTTCAAGATTTGCATTCCGGAAAACCAGGCGCTGGTTACGCCAAAACTGGCTATCATCAAGTTCTGTTTCCACTTCCCGGGCTTTTGAGCCGCCTTTGGGCAAAAGCGCATTTTGTCCTTTTCGGACGATTATTTTTTCCGCAGCATCATCAAGGGGACCAAAGCTGACTTTCCCACGATCCACATTCAGCAAAACCCCTTCCCTGGTCTTGGAATTGAGGTTAAAACTAGTTCCCAGCACTCTAACTTCAGCAGCTCCGGCGATAATTTTGAACGGAAGCTGCACATTTCGCTGCACATCAAAATAAGCCTCACCGCTCAATTCAAGATTTCGGTTTTCCGTATTAAAAGTAGGCGCAAAAACAATTTGTGTATTCTCATTTAAAGTGATGATGCTGCCATCGGGCAATGTATCCGTAATAATTTCATTTGCAGCTGTTTGAATAATAATCTGATCGCTATCCATACTGTCAAAAACAAAGTAGCTTAACAGAATCAAAACCAAAACTGCGGCAGCGGCAGCAAAATAATGATAGAGTGAGATTTTTCGCCCTTTTTTTTGTGGAACAGCATCAATACGGCTTTCTAATTTCTCCCAGGCCGCATCCACATCAAAAGGCAGATCAATGAGCATATTGGATTTTTCCCAGACAAAACGCAGTTGATCCAACTCTTTTTTATTTGCATCGCTTTCCGCAAGCCAGAGCGCAACTTGTTCACGCACAGAAGTATCAGCATCTCCATTGAGATAACTGAGCAGGATTGCTTCATCGATATGCATGTTTGCTTTGCTCATTTAAAAATTCCCTCTCCTATTGATGACACTTAAAACCGTTTTTACCCCCATGGCTTTGATTCATTAAATATTTGGGCGATCAGCAGCAACAACAAAGGCATATACTCCCGGAGCTCTTCCTTCAAAAATTTCAGCGCTTTTCCCATTTGATTTTCAACAGTTTTTATAGAAATGCCCAATTGTTCCGCAATTTCCCTGTTTTTCAAACCCTCGTAGCGGCTAAGCAGAAAAATATTTTTACGTTCGGGCGGCATCCGGTGAATAGCCTTATGGATTTTGACTTTCAGTTCATTTTCCAGGGTTTGGCTATCAGAGGAGTTCCCCGGTTCCTGTTGATTTTTCAGATAATTGCGGTAGGCTTTTTCCACATCGAGATGTCGGTTCCGGTTCAGGCAGTGGTTGCGCACCGCACGAAAAAGGTATGCCTGACGGGATGTGCGCAGCTCATTTTTATCATGCTGCTCCCAAAGCCGAAAAAAAGTATCCTGCACGGCTTCTTCCGCATCGGACTTATTGTTGAGATACATAAAAGCATAGGCACAAAGCTTTTGATAATGCCCCTTAAAGCACTGCTCAAACGTTTGTTTATCCGGAAATAATAATTGTACCGCTGTTTCCTGCTCAATCATACTAAAATTCCCAATGCTTCAATATTTATGCCGCAAAATTAAAGATATAGCACGATTGCTACAAGTTATATTATCAAAAACGGGAAAACAGTCAGTTTTTAATAAACGTACCCCTTACATCAATAATCCCAAAAACACACACTAAATGAGGTCATGACAGATCAGGCCATTGAAAAAATCCTTATTTTTGATATCCTAAACGAATGCTATGGAAATTATTAAAACTGATATACAGGATTTGCTTATAGTAAAACCGCGGGTTTTTGAAGACGAACGCGGTTATTTTTTCGAGTCATACAACCGTGATGTTTTTGCTGCCAATGGTATAGAAAACAAGTTTCTACAGGACAATGAATCCAAATCGAAGAAAGGCGTTTTGCGTGGCCTCCATTTTCAGAAACCACCTTACGCTCAAGGAAAACTCGTACGGGTAATGAAGGGGTCTGTGCTGGATGTTGCTGTCGATATCCGCAAGGACAGCCCGACTTACGGCAAATGGGCTTCCATCGTGCTCACCGATAAAAATAAATTTATGTATTGGGTGCCGCCCGGATTTGCACATGGTTTTGTAACCCTGGAAGATGACACGGTTTTCTTCTACAAATGTACTAATGTATATAACAAAGAATCAGAAGGTTCTATCCGTTGGAACGATCCTGACCTGAATATCGACTGGGGCATCGAGAAGCCTGTCTTATCCGATAAAGATCAGGTTTCCCCATTGTTTAAAGACTTTGTAAGTCCTTTTTAAACAACTATTTACTAAAGTCTAAGGTAAAAAACACCATCTAATCCCGATTATGCCGGTTTCTGTTTTTGATTAATTACAAACAGAGGTCAAATGAAATGTATGTGAATGATTGCATTCGCACAACAAACAATGCTAATGGATGTTATCCATATAGCTTAAAAAATCAAAATGGATTTATAAAATGGACAGATCATTATTAAAAAAAATCGTAATATTTTCCATTCTTCCTATCTTAGGAAGTACAATCATAATTCTGGCCGGAGCCGGGCAAGAACCGGATCACAGCCTTGACCAAAAAGAAGAAAAACTTCGGAAGGAATACCATGTGCTTACGCCCGAACTCCCCGAAAAAATGACATTTGCCAGCGAGAATGTTCCGCTCAACCTTTTCTATGTGCGCGAAAGCTTAGACCGTGAACTGATTGTAAACACTTATTTCCACTCCTCTACGATCATGCTTTTTAAAAGGGCATACCGTTATTTCCCAATCATTGAGCCCATTTTAAAGCAAAAAGGCATCCCCGAAGATTTCAAATACCTTGCTTTGATCGAAAGCGGCCTGCGCAATGTCGTATCTCCCGCAGGAGCGGCAGGATACTGGCAATTTTTAAAAACAACCGGAAGAGAGTACGGCCTGGAGGTAAATAAGTATATTGATGAACGATACAATTTGGTAAAAGCCACACACGCCGCCTGCGAATACCTGAAAGACTCATATGAGATTTACGGAAATTGGGCTCTTGTTGCTGCCGCTTACAATGCAGGAAAAAGCCGTATAAAAAGAGTGCTTGAAAATCAAAAAACAGATAATTATTACGAACTCTACCTGAATACCGAAACCGGACGTTATGTGTATCGCATCTTAGCAATCAAACTGATTTTTGAGAATCCACAGGATTATGGTTTTTACTTACGCAAAAGTGATTTCTATCCGGTAATCCCAACTTATACCGTAAATGTGGATACTACTATAAATGATTTAGTAGCTTTTGCCCACAAATTCGACATTAGCTACCGCGAGCTCAAAGAATTTAATCCTTGGCTGCGTGCACCGCAGATGCCTGACAAATCACGCAGGCTTTATACCATCACGCTTCCTCAAAAAGGATATACCGACTATAACGATCGTTTGAAAAAACCAAAAGATAAAGGTGACTTTTTTGAAGGAATGAAGTAATTTCGCCGCTTCAAAGGCTGGCCGGTATGAAGGAAGAAAAAGATTTACTGTTACAAAACGAAGCCAATGGGGAAATGCTCCACATTGAAGGTGCGCGCATGCACAATCTTCAAAATGTAAACCTGGAAATCCCACGAAACCAGCTTGTTGTTATTACAGGCCTGAGTGGGAGCGGCAAATCATCCCTGGCTTTTGATACCATTTATGCCGAAGGACAAAGGCGCTATATGGAGACCTTTTCGGCTTATGCCCGCCAGTTTATCGGAAATCTGGAGCGCCCCGATGTGGACCGCATAACGGGATTGAGCCCGGTGATCAGCATCGAGCAAAAAACCACCAGCCGCAACCCAAGATCCACTGTAGGTACCATCACGGAGGTTTATGACTTTTTGCGTTTGCTCTTTGCACGCGCATCGGATGCATACAGCTACAATACCGGAAAAAAAATGGTGCGCTATTCTGAAGACCAGATTATCAACCTGATTTATAAAACATATGAGAATCAGCGTATTTATGTGCTTGCACCGCTGGTAAAAGGACGTAAAGGGCATTATCGTGAACTTTTTGACCAAGTGCTGCGGCAGGGTTATATTAAAGTGTGCGTGGATGGGAAAGTACGCGAAATCGAGCCCCGTATGCAGCTCGACCGCTACAAAATACATGATATTGAAGTGGTTGTCGATCAGATAAAACTTGATGAAAAATCGCTGCAAAGATTGCGTAGTTCCATTCGCACTTCGCTAAGCCTGGGAAAAGGTTTGTTGATGGTTGCTTCATATGATGACGAAAAAGTGCGGCATTTCAGCAAGCACCTGATGTGCCCCGATACCGGACTTTCCTTTGATGAACCCGAACCCAATACATTTTCGTTCAACTCTCCTTACGGAGCCTGTCCGCGCTGCAACGGTTTGGGCGAAGTTTCGGAAATCGACCTCAACAAAATCTTTCCCGATAAAAGCCTCAGCATCAAAAAAGGCGGAATTGCACCGCTTGGCGAATACAAAAACAACTGGATTTTCAGCCAGATGGAAGCAATTGGGCTGCGCTACGGTTTTGACCTGAACACAGCAGTGGAGGATATTCCCGATGAAGGCATCAATACAATTTTGTATGGATCGACCGATGGTTATAAGGTCCAAAAAGAATTTATGGGCGTTACCAGCACCTATACGCTTAATTTTGAAGGCGTTGTGAATTTCATCCTGAATCAGGCACAGGAATCGCCCAGCAAAAATATACAGAAATGGGTAGGCGGTTTCCTCAACAAAATCCCCTGCCCGGAATGCGGTGGCGCACGACTAAAAAAGGAATCACTCTATTTCAAAATTGACGGTAAAAATATTGCTGAATATGCGCAGATGGATTTGCAGCAGCTTTCCGATGCCATTAACGGACTGGAAAATACGCTCGACAAAAGGCGACGCGATATCGGAAAGGAAATCATCCGCGAACTGCAAAGCCGCCTGAAATTCCTTCTGGATGTTGGCCTGGATTACCTCAACCTCAACCGTTCGGCCAAAACGCTCTCGGGCGGTGAAAGCCAGCGCATCCGTCTGGCGACACAAATTGGCTCTCAACTGGTTGGTGTGCTGTATATTCTGGATGAACCCAGCATTGGCCTGCACCAGCGCGACAACCAAAGGCTGATTGATTCGCTGAAACAATTGCGTGATATTGGCAATAGCGTCATTGTGGTGGAGCACGATAAAGACATGATCCTTTCCGCCGACCATGTCATTGATATTGGTCCGGGCGCCGGTGTAAACGGAGGAAAAATCGTTGCACAGGGTTCGCCAAACCAAATGCACCAATGCGATACGCTTACCTGCGCATATCTGAGCGGCAAAAAGGAAATTGAAATCCCTGAAAAACGCAGGGAGCGAAACGGTAAAGCCATCATCCTGAAAGGCGCCAAAGGCCATAACCTTCAAAATGTCGATCTGGAAATCCCCCTGGGCATAATGATCGGAATTACGGGCGTCAGCGGAAGCGGAAAATCCAGCCTGGTTAATGCGACCCTCTACCCTATTCTTGCCGCACATTTTTACCGTTCGGAGAAAAAAGCCCTGCCCTATGATTCCATTGAAGGTTTGGAGCATATCAATAAAGTCATTGAAATCGACCAGTCGCCTATTGGCCGCACTCCCCGTTCCAATCCGGCAACCTATACCAAAGTTTTCGACGAAATCCGCAAACTTTTTGCCCAATTGCCCGAAGCACAAATCCGTGGCTACAAACCCGGGCGTTTTTCCTTTAACGTAAAAGGCGGACGTTGCGAAACGTGCAAAGGAGCTGGTGTCCAGGTTATTGAAATGAATTTCCTGCCCGATGTTTATGTGCTTTGCGATAGTTGCAACGGCAAGCGTTATAATCGCGAGACGCTGGAAGTTCGTTACAAAGGGAAATCGATTAATGATGTGCTGAACATGACCATCAACCAGGCCGTGAAATTTTTTGAGAACATTCCGGCTATTTTACAAAAAATCAAGACTTTGCAGGATGTCGGCCTGGGTTATCTTACTCTGGGGCAGCAATCAACAACTCTGAGCGGCGGAGAGGCGCAGAGGGTAAAACTGGCCACAGAACTCTCCCGGCGCGATACCGGAAAAACGCTCTACATACTCGACGAGCCTACAACCGGGCTTCATTTTGAAGACGTAAAAGTGCTGATGGACGTTTTGAACAAGCTGGTTGCCAAGGGCAATACGGTTATGGTGATTGAGCACAATATGGAAGTAATCAAAGTGGCAGACCATATTATTGATCTTGGCCCTGAAGGCGGAAGGCGTGGCGGAAAAATTGTTGCTACCGGAACGCCCGAGGAGGTTGCAAATAATCCTGAAAGTTTGACGGGTACATTTTTGAAATTGGAACTCAAGCATTAATTTTGCCCTCCGTTATGAACACTGCCATTTTACTCACCGGAAGCAATATTTCCCCCAGGAGGGATTATCTGAAAAAAGCTTCAGAAGCTATTGCACTTAAAATCGGGCAAATATTCAGCACATCATCCATTTACGAAAGTGAGGCATGGGGTTTTGACGCAGATACATCTTTTATGAACCAGGTTGTTTGCGTAAAAACCTCGCTGGATGCCGGCCGGATTCTGGAACAAATCCACGCCATTGAGTATATTTTGGGCCGCAAACGAAATGACGACGGCACTTATTCTTCCCGCACCATTGATGTGGATATTCTGTTTTTCAACGACGAAATCATCAAAAATGAAAGCCTGGAAATCCCGCATCCCCGGCTGCACGAACGTATGTTCACTCTAAAACCCCTACAGGAAGTAGCTGCCGGTTTGATTCATCCGGTATTAAAAAAACCTGTTGAAAAACTTTTGCAGGAATGCACCGACCCAATTCGTGCCGAAATCGCCGATAAGTTGTAAATTCGCACAATGTCCTACAACTACATTGCAATCGAAGGAACTATTGGTGCCGGAAAAACCAGCCTGGCCAAAATGATGGCCAATGACTTCAATGCCAAACTGGTTTTGGAAGAATTTGAAGACAACTCTTTCCTGCCCAAATTCTATAAAAACCCCGAAAAATATGCTTTTCCGCTGGAGCTGTCTTTTCTGGCCGAACGTTTCCAGCAGCTCCGTTCGCAACTTGCAGCACAAGACCTCTTCCACGATTTTACCATCTCCGACTATTTCATCAATAAATCCTTGATTTTCGCCCGCAAAACACTGCCCAGCGATATTTACAGCCTCTATTCCAACCTGTTTGAGATTATCAGCTTATCGCTTCCACGCCCGGAGCTTTTGGTGTACTTGTATATGCGCGTTGACCGGCTTCAGGAAAATATCCGCAAACGCGGCCGCAGCTACGAACAGGAAATCGAAGACAGCTATCTTGAAAATATCCAAAGCGGATACCTGGAATTCCTCCGCAGGCAGGAAAATATGCGCATCCTCATCATTGATACCAATAAACTGGACTTTGTGGCCAATCCTGCAGATTATAAAAAACTCACAGATGCGATTATGCAGGAGTATGATATTGGGGTAAGGGAAATCATTCCATAAACTACAGCGACCGTCTCCTTAGATCTCTGGCACAATGATGCACAGTTAAAATATCAATTCTATTCTGAGAAATGATTTTATAAATAATTCTGTAGTTACATTCTTCTAATTCCTAATATATGGATCATTAAACTCTGGAACGATTTTTCCAATGCGAATATGTGTTTTCAGGATTTTAGTTCTGGTTAGTATCCTTTCAACCTGAAGATTAGCATATTTTAAGGTTCTACACGGAATTTCGTGGAAAGAAATTAGAATGCCATTTCAAACAGATTCCTCCAAAGTTTCCTCATTCTTCGGAAAACTTTGTCGGAATGACGCGTTTTTATGAAGTCAGGAGGCTAATGCGGCGAGGACGTCTTTAAAATATACTATTGTGTCCTCGCCGCATTTGCCTTAAACACCTAATAAACAGCGCCATTCCGACCGGAACAAAGCCAAACGAAGTGATTAAGGCTTTGTGAAGGGAGGAATCTGTTAGGGATCAATAGTTTATTAATAAATATCTGCATATTATTTTCAAACATTATTGTTACCCACGAAATTCCTAGTAGAACCTATTTTAAAGAATCTCTGGAAATATAATCTGCTATACTACGAAGATCATCTTTAGCATTTATTGTCCATCTTATTTGAACCATTCCTGCACCTCTTTATCAAGCTCATCTTCAGAAATAACCAAACCCTCATCTGATTGCTTTAAAGCTTTTTCGACTTTTTCAATTAAAACCAGCCTATCAATCAGTTCATCTAAGGTGAATTCTTCCGGCAAATTTTTTAATTGCTCCTTCAATTTTGTTTTCGTAATCAACCTAATGAAATTAAATTTTTACTAAAATACAAAAAACTACAGGCTTAATCAAGTTTTCATCAGAGCATCTCCCTGCAACTAAACCCGCTCCAAAACAGTTTCAATCAGGCGTTTCATATGTGGATGATAGTCCTTGCTGAAGGTTTGTGTGCGGCGGTTTGCAATGGCCACACAAATTGTCAGGCATTTATGTCCGAGCAATTTGCCAAGTCCATAAAGTGCGGAAGTTTCCATTTCGAAGTTTAGGATACGCTTATCACCAAAGGCAAAGCTCTCTATTTTTTCGTTCAGCTCGGGAAACGCAAGTCCGGCGCGCAGCTGACGTCCCTGTGGCCCAAAAAATCCCGGTGCAGTAGCGGTTACTCCTTGTTTCATATCATATGCGATGCGATGCAACAATTCATCATCTGCTGCTGCCGCATAGGGATACGCCAGCTTTTCACTCCAGTTGCAGTGTTCTATGAATGCTTCAGACATATCATCATGCAAAACACCCTGAGGGCAATGGTAGTAATTCAGCAGGCCATCCAGTCCAATGCCGGTATCCGAAGCCACGAAGCTATCGACCAAAACATTGTCCTGCAAACCTCCGGAAGTTCCCATGCGAATGATAGTCAATGCGGTATGTTCTTTTTTGGGGCTACGGCTTTCGAAATCAATGTTCACCAAGGCATCCAGTTCGGTTAAAACAATATCAATATTATCGGTACCCATTCCGGTGGACATGGCCGTGATGCGTTTGCCTTTATACAAACCAGTTTGTGTAAATATTTCCCGGTTTTGTCCTTCATATTCGATTGAGTCGAAGAAAGAAGAAATCATTTTAACCCGACCCGGATCGCCCACTACTAAAATTTTATCAGAAATATTTTCCGGTTTCAGTTTCAGGTGATAAATACTGCCGTCGGGGTTGAGGATCAGTTCCGATTCCTTTATATTTTTTGCCATAGTATTCTAATTTGCATGATTTTAGCTGAACTTTTTGACTAAAACGCTGTATTAATAATAGATATTGTAACGCAAACAAAAGTAGCAAGAAATGGCGAGTCGAAACAACGTAATTGTGCCTTGTTTAAATAAAAGCGCTGAAACTGAGCTATGGGCAGCCAATTTTGCCCGTCAGATCAAAGCATCACTGATTATTTTAAAGCAGGAAGGAAAAAAGGGGCTGCTCAGCAAGTTTATCGCAAAAAAAGAATTGAAAACCGAGAACTCTGAGGCGGCGTATAAGAGGGCAGAATATCTTGCCCAAAAATTTGATATTGAAGTACATCTGGAATGGGTTCAGCATTCTTATGCAGATATTTTGCCGGAATTGATCAAAAGGCACAATGCCGGATTTATTGTTTTAAATGCCTTAACAGAAGAAGGCAAATACAATCCGCAAGTCAGTAAAATTCTGGCAAAAACCGAAATATCGGTCATCAGTTTACGCCCTGGCATTGAATTTGAATCGGTGCGCCATGTTTTGCTTCCGCTCGACCTAACGCCCGAATCGAGGCAAAAAGTCAGCAAAGCACTGGGGCTCGCGCGTTTGTTCCGGGCAGAAGTAAGCTTATTTTCAAATCTTTGGGATGTGGATGACAAGGAAATACGGATGCGTTTGCAGCTACAGATGAAACAAGTACGAAGTTTCCTGATGGAAAACAAGATCAAAGTACACCAAAAACTGATCGAAAATCCGAACATCAGGGAATCGGCCACGCCAACACTGCAATACCTTAAGGAGCACGAAGAAATTAATATGCTCCTGATCATGGCCCGTAGCAATTCCGTCTCTCTTCTGAACAAACCTTCGGCTGAGCTTATAAAAATCATCAGTAGCGCCAATGTTCCGGTGCTGTGTGTTGTGCCCAAAATAATTGGCGATACAAGTATGCGGTCGTTTTAAGCTCCGCATTTTATTGATATACAATTATTTAAATTATTATTTGTTTTCTCTCTTAAGCGTATTTTGCTCGGCCAGCTTGCGTAAATACCAATACCAGGGAAATTTATCTTTTTCACCAAAACGCAGCACAATCATATTTTCTGAAGGCCAAATGATGATATACTGTCCCAGGATTCCCTGAGCCATTCGCATATCGTCCGGCTCCAAAAGATATGCATATGAATAGTAAGTATTATTTAAGACGGTATCCCTCAATTGCCGCCCTTTATCATAGGCCCACCATTGATTATGATACCGAAGGGACCTGCTCGCTTTACTTCGATAAGCGGAATCCGGCTTCATTTTTAAGGTTCCTTCTACCCATTCTTCCGGCACAATCTGTTTTCCATTCCATGCACCATTGTGAAGATAAAGGCTTCCAAATTTTGCAAAATCAATTGCTCTGGCATTAATACCGCAAAATGCTTTAGCCGTTTTATGCTTCTTGCTGTCGAGGCTCCATGAAGCATCCGCCTCCGCTCCCATCGGCTGCCAGATTTTTTGTTCCATATAATCTGCAAGGCTCTTACCTGTAGCACTTTCCAGGATCAATCCAAGAATTTGCGTATCACCACTAGAGTAATCAAAATCTCCTCCGGGTTCTGATTCAACTTTAAATTTACTCACGATTTTCTTTAGATTTCGTCCATAATAGAGCTTTGCAATTTCTGCAGATGGATTGCTGTAATTTTCGCGAAACCGTATCCCCGACTTCATATCCAGCAGATGCTGTATGCGGATACTATCCATTCCTTTGTCCTTCATCCACGGCAGGTAGTCCACCATAAAATCATTCGTAGATTTGATATAGCCTTCATCGATTGCAATACCGGTTAAAGCAGAAACAAAACTTTTTGCAATGGAGAATGAAGTAACGATAGCCTCTCTGTTATTATCACCAAAATATTCTTTCATCAAAATGCTGTCGTTACGAATAATAATGATTGCCTGGGTTTTGCTTTTCCGCATATTTTTAATGTAGCGCTCCCTATAGGGCTCAGGAAAACTGACCTCACTATTAGCCTGACTATTGTCCGGATAGGCCGGATAATAAAAAATCTCATCTGATTTTTTTATTGGGGCATTATGAAACTTTTATAATCATCCGCATCGGCAAAATTCCAAAAAACAAAACGCCCCACATGACAGGAGCTCAAGAGAAAGGAAAGCACAAGGAATACAACTACTTTTTTCATCGGTTAAATTTTAATTTTGAATGATTTTTGTTTTATCCAGCCAAATTAAGAAAAAGTAAATTTCCTAAAACAAAAAAACCGCCCATATTGAGCGGTTTAATTTTCAGGTTGCATGTGCGGTCTTCATGCAAAATTATTAGAGTTGCTTTTTGGCCAGATAGAAATCTACCATTTCATAATCACTGTTTTCGCGTTCTTCCATTGCGGCAAGGTTTGTTGGCGGAGGCACAATTACCTTATCACCGGGCTGCCAGTTCAGCGGAAGCGCAACTTTATGTTCGTCAGCAGTTTGCAGGGCCTTCAGTACACGAACTATTTCGTCCATATTACGTCCAACATTGAGCGGATAGTACATAATCAGGCGGATCTTTCCATTTGGATCGATGAAATAAACGGCGCGAACGGCTGCGGTTTCATGCTCGCCCGGCTGAAGCATCCCATAAAGCTTGGATACTTTCATATCGATGTCGGCGATGATCGGAAAATCGAAATATACTCCTGTGTTTTTCTTCACATTGTTCACCCAGGCCATATGTGAGTGAATACTATCAATGCTCAAACCCATAAGTTTTGTGTTCATAGCATCAAATTCGTCTTTGCGCTCTGCAAAACCCGACATTTCTGTAGTACAAACCGGAGTAAAATCTGCAGGGTGTGAGAAAAGGATTACCCAGCTACCTTTATTGTAGTCTGAAAATTTCATTCTTCCGGTTGTTGTATCTGCTGTAAAATCTGGTGCTATATCACCAATACGGGGCATTTGATAAACTTGTTCTTCCATTTTAATTTGCTTTTTAAAGGTTATGTATTTGTTTGTTTTTCTGATGCAAAAGTAGCAGGAAACACCAACATAAGTCAAATTGATAATTTCTATGGCCGCATAAATAAAATTTATATATTTGCGAAAACGAATTGGATATGACCTTATTACAACTGGAATACATCATCGCGGTAGATACGCACAGAAGCTTCACAGAAGCATCGGAACACTGTTTTGTGACACAACCTACTTTAAGCATGCAAATCCGCAAGCTGGAGGAAGAGCTTGACGCACAATTGTTTGACCGCAACCACAAACCGGTTCGCCCCACCGAAGCCGGCAGGCTTATCATCGGGCAGGCAAGGAAAGTTGTGAATGCCATGGGCAGGCTTAATGAAATTGTTGGAGAACTGCGCAATGAAATCCCCGGGGAAATAAGCTGCGGCATCATCCCAACCATCGCGCCCTATATTTTACCTTCTATCCTTCAGAAAAAGAACAGCATACTTCCGGAAGTCAGGCTGGATGTTGCCGAAGAAACTACCGAGAACATCGTAAACCGCATCCGCCACGACCAGCTGGACATGGGCATATTGGCTACACCTCTGGAGGAAGACGGTTTGCGGGAGCACCCCTTATATTATGAACCCTTTGTCGCTTTTTTTCATCAGGACCATCCTTTGCTGGCAAAAAAGCGCATCAAAAGCACGGACATTTCGCTCGATGATATGTGGCTGCTTACCGATGGGCATTGCTTCCGCGATCAGGTAATAAATTTTTGCGGTTTGGGCGGCAAAACAGCACATCCCGGCCTAAATTATACTACCGGATCGCTGGACTCCATCGTTCGCGTGGTACACAAAAGCAGTGGCTATACATTGCTGCCGCTTCTCGCTGCCGAAGAACTTCCCGAACAGTTAAAAACTCAGATCCGTCATTTTGAACCGCCAATTCCGGTGCGCGAAATAAGCATCATCACCCGCGAGGATTTCCTGAAAGTAAAGCTGATTGAAAAAATCAAAAAAATAGTTCTGGAAATTGTTCCGGAAAAACTACATAGCGAAGATGATGAAGGAGAGCGCATCCCGATATTGCACAAGAATGATTAAAGCGGCACAAATTTTGGATAAATTAAAGCTGTCCTAAAAGATTTTTAACAACGGGACAATCCGAAAATCACCTTTAGCGTTTAATTTTGCACTTGAACTTCAACAGAATGATCAAAAAATACTTCATACAGCTCCCTTTGCTACTCCTGATGTTCATACCTTTAGTAAATCAGGCGCAGGAATTCCGATCCATTGACAACAATGCTTTTAAGAAAAGTGAATATCTGAAGATGCGGGTTTATTACCGTTCGTGGATTACCGGAAAAGTTACGGCCGGCTATGCAGATATGACCATCACTGAAGAAGACAGTGTCTTCCACGGACGTCCGACTTACCATGCTGTTGCTACAGGGAAAAGCGCCAAATTCTACGATTGGTTTTTTAAAGTCCGCGATCATTTCGAGTCCTATTTTGACCAGGAGGCCTTTCGCTCCTATTATTTTATGCGCCGCACACGCGAAGGCGGTTACAAAAAAGACGACGATATCTATTTCAATCCCAACCAGCTGACCGCAACAAGCCGCAAGGCAACAATTCCAACGCCATTGCATATCCAGGATTTTGTGAGTGCCGTATATTTTGCCCGCACACTGGACTTCAAAAACGCCAAGCCCGGTGAAACTTTTCCCATTGATTTTCACTTAGACGATTCGGTTTATGTGAGCATCGTCCGCTACGAAGGCATTGAAGACATTAAAATTAAAATGGGAAAATTCAGGGCATATAAATTTGCTCCCATGATGGCCACCGGTGATGTTTTTAGCGATGAATACCCGATGTATGTCTGGGTTTCGGCCGATGAAAACAAAATCCCGCTTAAGGCGGAAAGCAAGGTGGTTGTAGGCTCGGTCGCAGCAGAACTGGTGGAATACAAAAACCTTTTACATCCACTGGATGCACGAATCGAAGATGATTAATCACCGGCTTTTACCACACTCTTTATAAAGCTTCTTCAATATATTTCCGCCGCAGTTTTTAAATCCGGGCGTCCCGAATTCGAGGCGGCTCTCAATAATTTCAATTAATTCCGGTTTTAATTCCGGTTCCAATTGACTTATATTATAAAGTATCTGCATACTGAAAATCTGCACGGCAGCAGGCTTGTTCCCCATGACAAATTCGCTGCAGCATTCGTAAACTTGCCCCAGATATTCTTCGGGCAAATCACGTTTAGCAAGCATTTTTGTCGCTTGCCGCTGAAAGGAAGTATGCTTAAAATGAGGCAATTTCTCAATTAAAGAAATCACATACGGTTCAAGCCATTCGGGATGTTTGTCCACACAAAATTCAGCCACCCAGGCGGCATTCCTTCCTGCGCGGCCTGGATTTTCCAGCATTATTTCCATCAGAACAGGGAAAAGCCCCGGTTTCTCCAAAATTAAATGTGTGTGCTCATCCACCAGCATACGGCCAGCCGGTGCATCAAGTTTTTTGAGTAACTCAGATTTTACATCCATAAAACCCAAAACTATTCGTCATCTTCAAAATAATCCTGCAAACTGCCCATATACACACCTTCCCAGCCTTCAACTATATTTTCCCAGGCTTCCCCGGGGATGTTGCTGTGCCGCACCTCTAAAGATGTACCCGAACCGGCTTCATGCAATTTGATGGTAACGATGCTTTGAGAATCTTCATCAAAAAACCATTCCTGCACAATTTTTTTATTGGGTTCCAGTTCAATAATCCGTCCGGAAATTGCGCCGTCCCACATCGAAAACTCTGTTCCGGCTTCCGCTTTCATCATGGCTTTTTCGCCGGTCCAGAGTTCCATTGTAAACTCATTGGTCAGCGCCATATACACCTCTTCGGGGGGCGCAGGTATCTTGAAATATTTTTTGTAATCAGGCATATTGCTGCTTATTTTGTATATTGATCAATTACACGACTGATCGCATCCTGGCAAACCGGACAAAAATCATTGCTGTTGCGGCTGTACATGATGCAATCGAGGTATGGACGGTACATTCCATATTGCAGGTAGCCTCCACCTTCGTACGCACCAACTTTCCCTTTATATTTTTCCTGCGCAATCATTTTTGTTTCGCCATCGCGCTGGCGCATAAAAAGCGCTTCCACTTCTGATTCATTCACTTTAGCAGCACGCAATTGTTTCCGCTCTTTCTGTATTTCCATACTAAAGGCATCAAATTCTTGCTTATTCCAGGGCGTTGGAATGGGCGTTCCATCTTTCACCAGATGTTTCCATTTCAATTCATCCGGCTTGAAAAGTGCGGTAATATTTGCTTCCCAGGGTTCCACTTCGGGTGGTTTCATTTCATAGGATACTGCTGAAGTGTAATATTCATCGGCCAATGCTGCAAAATGATGTCCAAATTCATGGATAAAAATATAATCGGAAAATTTATTATCGGTAGCAACTGTTGCATAAAGACGGTAAATCCCACCACCGCCATAGGTTTTTTCATTCACCAGGATATACATAAATTCATAAGGTACATGCGATGCCGCATCGCGCACAGCACGATTGTCGTAGGTCAAGGCATAGCGTTCCGAATCGAAAGCGCTGTAAGTCATGCCCAGGGGCGTACGGCGAAAAACACCCGGATGCGGCTTGTTGACGCCACTTTCGCCGGCAGGAGTTTCCACAGCACGCACGTTAAAATCATTTTTGCGCGATTTGAAAGGCTCTACTTTAAAAAGCTCTTTGGTTAAGCGTTCACTATCAGCATGGAATTTATCCATTTCCTCTGCAGTATAACCATCACCGAGAATGACGATATCCACTTTTTCCTGCGCAGGGCCATTGACCATTAAATCCCATGTTTCATATTCTTTGGGCAGCGGTGCGGGGTTCACTTTGCGTGATGCCGGATCAATTTCCGTGCGGTAAACCTCATTAAAATTATTTTTTGCATCACGTTTTTTAATAATCAGTGTCACCGGATTTTTCGGCCAGGGAAAACGCACACTCTCATGAAAGCTGCTCCATTCATTTTTTGCCTCCGGAATACTTTGCCATTCTCCAAACACACTGGCAAAACCCCTGCTGTAGAGCAACTGATCCGTTTCGGCATCGTGCACTTCAAAAAAATAGGGGCCAAAATTAAGCGGATCGGTCAGTTTTGTATGGCTACCTGCCCAGGGGCCGTCATTCACAATGCGATCCATTGCAAAATGCTCTTCGCCGGATGTTCCCGGATGAAAATAATCATAGCGCATGGTTTTATTTTCAAACCAGTCGTCGAAATTAATCTGTTGCGCACTAATGCTTCCCAAAAAAAGGATCATCAGGGCAAAAAGGAAAAGTTGGCGTTTCATAGATGGTTGTTTAAATGGTTGAAAGGCAAAAATAAAGCTTTCACGGCAATATGGCCGCATACAATTTGTACTTTTGCTATAATCCAAACAACGGAAAAAATGAAAAAAACACTTGACCTCCGCAGCGATACCGTAACCCGACCTACAGCAGCAATGAAAGAAGCAATGATGCAGGCGCATGTTGGCGATGATGTTTTTGGGGAAGACCCCGGCGTAAATGAATTGGAGCAATATGCTGCAGAACTATTTGGCATGGGTGCTGCACTTTTTTGTCCTTCGGGCACGATGACCAACCAAATTGCCATCCGTGTGCATTGCCGTCCGGGCGATGAAGTGATTTGCGATAAACTTTCGCACATTTATCATTATGAAGGTGGGGGAATTGCCTATAATTCAGGAGCATCCGTACGCCTGCTGAATGGTGATCATGGCCGCTTTACGGCTGAAGATATTGCTGCCAACATCAACAATCCGGAAGACATTCATTTGCCCCTGAGCCGGATGGTTTCAACAGAAAACACCTGCAATAAAGGAGGTGGAAGCATCTGGAATTTTGATCAGCTCCTTCCCATTGCAGCACTTTGCCACGAAAAGGGACTGGCTTTTCATTTGGATGGCGCCCGATTGTTTAATGCGCTTGTGGAAACCAAAGAAAAACCAGCCGACTATGGTAAAGTTTTCGACAGCATCAGCATTTGCCTGAGCAAAGGACTGGGCGCACCCATTGGCTCACTGCTTTTGGGCGATGAAGCATTTATAAAAAAATCGCGCAGGGTCAGAAAAGTGATGGGCGGTGGTATGCGACAGGCAGGAAGTATTGCTGCTGCAGGGCTTTATGCTTTGCAAAATCATGTGAAACGTTTGAAAGAAGATCATAAAAACGCACACCTTTTATCCGAAATTATTGGCGGAAGCCCGTTAATTTCAGAAATACTTCCTGTTGAAACCAATATTGTTGTTGCCCGCATCCATCCGGGAACGGATACAACAAAGCTTCTCGCAATGCTTAAAGAGAATGGCATTCTGGCCGTTGGCTTTGGTGCCGGGGCAATCCGTTTTGTGACACATCTTGACTTCAACTCCAATGACTTGAATGATTTCAAAGAACGATGGAATAAAACAGTATCCGTTTTATAGTATCTTCAGTCGCAATCATTTGCTTGTTGTTCCCTGAGCTAAGTTCCGTAAAAAAAACTGCCTACAACTGTGCGGTTTCAGAAAAATTCGTAATTTGTTTGAGTTTTCTAAAATCTAAAAAACCTTGAGATATGCGGATCGGAATTAATGCTAAGCTTCTATTCTACATTCTACTGGTTATCGTTCTGATTTTCACTGTTACGATCGCCATTGTATCCTTCAACAACCACAAAAAATCCTTACGCAATGCGATAGAGGTGTCCCATTCCATGGCACAGGAATACTCCAATCAGGCCGAAATTAACCTGAACGAGTATATGGACGCCTCGCGCCTGTTGGCACAGCAATTTGAGGATTTTAAAAAAATACCGGAACAATACCGCCGGGCACTTTACGCCAATATGATGCAGCAGGTTTTGCGCAAAAACGAAAATTTTATTGGGGTATGGAGCATTTGGCTGCCTGCAACCATAGACGGTCTGGACGAAAAATACATTAACACTCCCGGCAGTACCCGATTGGGCAATTTTTCCCATACATATTTTCGAGAAGGAGATAAAATAAAGCTGGAATTGAACGACCCAAACACCATTCTGTTCAAAAGCGACTATTTTACTATTCCGCAAAACAGCCTGAAAGAAACACTACTTGATCCTTATTATTACTCCTATAGCGAAAAAACCGATCAGGTACTGCAAACCAACCTGATTACACCCATCATTGTTGACGGGGAATTTCAAGGCATTGTTGGTGTTGATGCCCCTTTGACCAATTTTCAGGAATGGGCAGAAAAAATAAAGCCATTTGGCACAGGTTATACAGTAATGTTATCTGCCGATGGTCAAGTAGTTGCAGGCCCCGACGCCTCGCTCTTGGGAAAGAAAGTGGAAGAGCTATATCCAGAGTTTTCCAAAGGCAACAACCTCCTTAACAACATAAAAAAAGGCAATGATTTTTCCTTTAAAGCGGTTGACCCCTTTCTGGGAAGCGAATCGTATTTTTTCTTCGCCCCTTTAAATTCCGGTAATGCACCGCAAACCTGGACCATTGGCGTTGTTGTACCCATGAAAACCATACGTGCACAAGCCAATGAAGGCTTATGGCTCACAATAATAATTGGTTTGGTTGGCCTGATCCTCCTCACACTCGTAATCATCTGGGTTTCCTCCCGCATTACCCGTCCGCTTATTACCACAACCCGTGTATTGAAGCAAATGGCACGCGGAGAGGTTGATTCTGTTTCGGAACTTCGTATTTTGTCGCAGGATGAAGTTGGCGATATGACTCGCGCGCTTAACTCATTGGCACAGAGCATAAAAAACAGCGCACTCTTTGCCGTGGCCATTGGCGAAGGAAAGCTGGAAGAAAAATACAGACCGGTCAGCAGAAACGATTTATTGGGCAATTCTTTAGTAAAGATGCAGCAAAACCTGCTCAAACTCAATACGGAAATCAACAAAAACGCCTGGTTACAGGAATCGCTGGTAGAGCTGGCCGACATTATGCGCGGGCAAAAAGAAATACAGCAACTAGCCAACGACCTGATCCGCATCATTGCTGAAAAAGCCAATGCACAGGCCGGAGCCATTTATTTAATGGATACTGAAAACAACACATTAAAACTCACTGGTTCTTATGCTTTTACTACAAGAAAAAGCAATGCCAGCACATTTAAAGTGGGTGAAGGTTTGGTAGGACAAGCCGCCTTGGAAAACAAAAGCATTGAGTTTGAAAACGTTCCCGGCGATTTTATTTATATCCAAAGCGGCCTTTCGGAAGGAGAGGCACCATCCGTATTCATCCAGCCCTGCTCATTTGGCGGAAAAGTAGCCGCTGTGATTGAACTTGCAAGCGTCAGGCCTTTTGAACCGCATATCAAGCAAATGCTCGACCGCACCGAGGAAAGCGTGGCAATAGCTGTAAATTCGCTGGTTGTACATATTGAAATGGAAAAACTGCTCAACAAAACCCAAGAACAGGCAGAAGAATTGCGCGTACAACAGGAAGAACTCAAAGAATCGAATGAAGAACTTGAGCAACAAACCAGAACACTACGTGAATCCGAAGAAAAACTACAGATACAGCAGGAAGAACTTCGGGTAGCCAACGAAGAACTTCAGGAAAAAACAGATCATCTTCAGGAACAGCGCAAAGAAACCGAACAGAAAAACAAAATGCTCGAAAAAGCCGGCAAGGAACTGGAAATCAAAGCGGCTGAACTGGAACAAGCCAGTAAATACAAATCCGAATTCCTGGCCAATATGTCGCATGAACTGCGCACACCGCTCAACAGCCTTTTGATCCTCTCCAAAAACCTGGCCGACAATAAAAAAGGCAACCTGAATGCCGATCAGGTCGAATCTGCAGAAATCATCTACAACAGCGGAAACGAACTGCTGACCCTCATCAACGACATTCTCGACCTTTCGAAGATTGAGGCCGGCAAGATGGACATCACCATTGAAGATATCGATCCGCACGAAATCGCCGACTATACGCGCATGCATTTCCGGCATATGATCGAGAACAAAAAGCTGGAATTCGTTATTGACCTACATCCACAAACCGGCGAAAGCCTGCATACCGACAGGCAACGACTGGAGCAGGTCATCAAAAACCTGATGAGCAACGCCATAAAATTCACCCACCAAGGCAGCATCACCTTTAAAATTGAGCCAATGGCGGCTTCAGGAAATTTCCAGAGCCCCGATTTACGTCAAAACGGCGGGATCTGTTTCAGTATCATCGACACCGGAATTGGCATTAAGGAAGAAAAACGGAAAGCTATTTTTGAAGCCTTCCAGCAAGCAGATGGCAGCACATCGCGTAAATACGGCGGAACCGGATTGGGGCTTTCTATCAGCCGCGAAATTGCCCGACTGCTAAACGGAGAAATCCGAGTGGAAAGCGAATACGGCAAAGGTTCCCGCTTCTCCATCATCCTGCCCATGGGCGAAAAGGAAGCCATCACAAGCCCTGTGCTGGCAACAAATGAAACCAAAAATGATATTACTTTTTCAGCTCCTCAGGCACAAAGCAAACCCGCTGAAAAACAAAACACCGCAAAAGTTGAATTCTCCGAACCTGTTGTTATTGTGGAAGATGACCGAGATAAAATCCAGCAGGGCGACACGGTAATCCTTCTGGTTGAAGACGATCCCAATTTTGCAAAAATACTCTATCAGCAAGCCAAAAACCGAAATTTCAAAGGCATAGTATGCGGGAGTGGCGAAGACGCCATCACCATGGCCGAGCGCATCAAACCCGATGCGGTGGTGCTGGACATCCATTTGCCCGGAATGAGCGGCTGGCAGGTACTCGACCATTTTAAAAACAGCGCCGAACTCCGCCATATCCCCGTGCATATGATGTCGGGATATGAGCGCAATATCGACGCGCTGAAGAAAGGGGCAATTGGCTATCTGACCAAACCAATCAAAAACGAAGAACTGGAATCTGCTTTTGATAAGCTGGAAGATTTCATTGAGAAAAAAATGAGCAATCTGCTTCTGGTTGAAGATGATGCCAATCTGCGCAGGAGCATCAAAAAAATAATTGGAGAAACCGATATCAGCATTACCGACGCAGGCAGTGGCAAGGAAGCCATGGAGGCACTCAAAACAACTACTTACGACTGTATGATCCTCGATCTTGGCCTGCCCGATATGACCGGTTTCGAATTATTGAAAAAACTCAATAAAGAAATTAAACCTCCCCTGCCGCCCATTATTGTCTATACCGGAAGGGAGCTCAGCAAGGAGGAAAACTTCGAGCTTCAGAAATATACGGATTCAATCATTATTAAAGGTGTAAAATCGGAAGACCGCTTGGTTGATGAAACCGCACTCTTCCTGCACCGTATGGTCAATAAGTTGCCCGCTCATCAGCAGGAAATGATCAGCATGCTACATGATGAAGATCAGGTTTTCGCCAACAAAAAGGTAATGATTGTGGATGATGATATGCGCAATGTAATTGCCCTGACCAAAGTGCTTGAGGATAAAAAAATTGATATTACAGCCGCAGAAAACGGAGAAAAAGCACTGCAATTGCTTGATGACGAAAAGGACATTGACCTCGTCCTGATGGACATTATGATGCCTGTGATGGACGGTTACGAAACTATTGCCCGCATCCGCAAAAACCTGAAGCACAAAAACCTTCCCATCATTGCACTAACGGCAAAAGCCATGAAGGAAGACAGGTCGAAATGTATTAATGCCGGAGCCAACGACTATATAACAAAGCCTGTTAATATCGAAAAGCTGCTCACTTTAATGAGAGTATGGCTCTATTCATAAGCACATTATGGAAGCAAAACCCAAGATACTTATTGTTGACGATAAACTTCAGAACCTCATTGCTTTGGAGCGGCTTCTCGAAGGTTTTGATGTGGAATTCATAAGGGCTACCAGCGGAAACGAAGCCATTGCGCGTGTAATGAACTACGAATTTGCACTGGCAATCGTGGATATTCAGATGCCGGACATGGACGGTTACGAAACAGTGGAACTGATGCGCCAGATCAAAAAATCGCGCTATTTGCCTGTTATTTTCGTTTCAGCAATTTATAAAGAAGATTTCCACATCATCAAAGGTATTGAAACCGGTGCGGTGGATTTTATCTCAAAGCCTATTGAACAAAGGATTCTACGCGGAAAGGTCAAGGTTTTCCTGGAACTCTATTTGCAAAAACGAGAGCTTGCCCGCCTTGTAAAAGAGAAAGAAAAAATCAACAAGCAGCTTCAGGATGCCAAAGAGCGCGCCGAAGAAGCAACGCAGGCCAAAAGCCTTTTTCTGGCCAATATGAGCCACGAAATCAGGACACCAATGAATGGTATTATTGGAATGACCGAAATCCTGGGGCAGACCAGGCTCTATAAGGAACAAAAAGATTACCTCAACATTATTCAGGTTTCGAGCCATAACTTACTGAGAATCATTAACGACATCCTCGATTTCTCAAAAATTGAATCGGCTCAAATTGAGCTAGAAAGCCAAACATTTAACATTTGGAAAGAATTAAATGAAAGCATCCAGCTTTTGCAGGTAACCAACCGCAAAGACAGGGTTGTGGTCAGTTTGGAAATCGAACCCGACGTCCCCGAATTTGTAATTGGTGATGCCCTGAGGTTAAAGCAGATCATCATCAACCTGGTGAATAATGCCCTAAAATTTACTGAGCAAGGCAGCGTAAAACTGAAGGTTAAAAAACACCGCGAAGGAGACGAAACCCTCAAACTTCTTTTCGAGATTATTGATACCGGCATTGGCATCAGCGAGGAAGCACGCAAGAAGCTCTTCCGTTCTTTCTCTCAAGCAGACGCCTCTACCACGCGCAAATATGGCGGTACAGGTTTGGGCCTGGCCATTTCCAAGAGCCTCTGCCATTTGATGGATGGCGAAATTGGCGTGGAAAGCGAAGAAGGAAAAGGCTCCAATTTTTGGTTTACCGCTCTTTTTCAGAAAAACGACGGAGCAAAACCAAAAGAAAAGAAAAAAGAGGAAAAAGACGATATGCCGGCTCGTCCGCTGAAAATCCTGCTTGCAGAAGATAATGAAATCAACCAAAAAGTAGCCACCGTAAACCTCAAAAAATATGGCCATGAAGTTGATCTGGCCAAAAACGGTGTAGAAGCTTTTGATCTTTTTACCCACGAACTCTACGACCTTATTTTGATGGATGTACAAATGCCTGAAATGGACGGCATTGATGCCACACTGAAAATCAGGGCCTATGAGCTCGATAATGATAAAAAACCCATCCGCATTATTGCCATGACCGCCAATACCATGGAAAGCGACAAAGAAAAATGCCTGGAAGCCGGAATGGACGATTTTATTGGCAAGCCTTTTAAAATGAACGATTTATTGGAAAAGTTAGGACAGTAAGCACATGAAACAAGCGAAAGATTATAATTGGTCAGATAAATGCATCCTCATTGCCGAGGACTCCGAACCCAGTGTACTGTATTTCAGGGCAGCGCTCAAAAACACCAAAGCCCGCCTGCTTTTTGCTCAAAACGGCCTGGAAGCCATACGCTTATTCCGTAAAAACCCGCATATCGACCTTGTTTTGATGGATTTGGATATGCCCATTTTAAACGGACTGGATGCAGCAAAACAAATCAGGAAACACAAAGCTGAAGCCATCATTATTGCACAAACAGCCCATGTGTATCCCGGTGATTTTAAGGATAGCCAGGATGCCGGCTGCGATGAATTTATGCCAAAACCCATTCCTTTGGAACTGCTGTACACAACCATAGAACGATACCTTAAATCAGGAGAAAGATAAAAAATTACTCTACGGCGATTTTTTGAATTCCGTTCAGGCATCGGATATGCCCGGCCTTCTTTTTAATGTCCCAAAGCGCAAAATTAGCCATAACGCCGTTTTGCCCATAGGATCTTGGATGGTAGATATGATAGACAATTGCCTTGTTTTTCATTTGCTTACGGCTCAGACCGTACTGTTCCAAACGCCAGCCAATGTCGTTATCCTCGCCCACACCGGGATATTGATAATCTTCATCATAGCCATTTACTTCAAGCAGGTGTTTTTTTAGGATGCCCCAGTTTGCGCCCAGCAAAGGGCGTATTTTTAAGGAAACCGGAAAATACGGATTGTAAATGGCTTCCTTTTTCTTTCCCGAATCCGAGAATAAAATACAGAAAAAACGCAGCCGTTTCAGGCTCTGCTGCTGCATCAATTTTGTGCTGAATTTCTTTCCAAGCATCACCCTGCGGCCAATCAGGATGCGGTTTTCCTCCATATTGCGCAAATATCCTTTCACAAAATGCCGGTGCGGTATGCAGTCGCCATCAATAAACGCACAGGCGTCGAAGCTGCTTTCCCCTATAGCCCTGTTGAGCATTTGGTTTTTGCGGAAGCCCTCATCTTGTTGCTGAAAAATATGCCGTATGCGAAAATCATAATCCGAGGAATGTGCTCTTAGAAAATATTTGGTTTCTTCGTTGGCATCATCTTCGGAGAGGATTACTTCAAAATCCATGCACGACTGCCGGTTCAATGCTTTGAGGATAAGGCGGAGATTGGGCAGAGCTTTATAGTAAGATATGATGAGGCTTAATTTCATGTTTGCGCATTGAGAGGTCAAAATTAGATAAAATAAAGCGCGCATAAAAGCGGGCTGTGCAGATTCAGCTATTCCGCAAAAAGTTATTTTTATAGAGAGGTTATTTTTTATTAAAACTGCTGGGCATAGTTTTGCCAGCCAGCTTTTAGCGGGTTGCTTTTATCATTATAACTTAAAAAATTACCTCCTTCTCTTGTTACTAGGTTTTGTCCTGAATGTTTGAGCAGGAATTCTCTGTTTTTTAGGTTCAGTATCTCAACTGGCTGTTAAAGTTTGGCATGGGAAAATCAGTAAGGTTGGATGCAATCAATAAACCGATAATGCATTCCTCGAAAGATTTCAAAGAATCATGGCTTTATATCATTTTCTGGACACGCTGGGATTTATGCGCCAATTGATTTACCATGTGAGCTATTTGCAAGCATTGATAATAATTCTGGGTTGCCACAAACGATGTTCTAGAGTATTTGTGCGATAAATTGTAACCGGAGTTTTTTTTCATTAAAGCCTTCGTTTTCAATTTTCCATCTCAAACGCCCATAATTACTTATGGTTTTAGCATTTTTGTTTGTAATCTCTAAATCGGTAATATGGACAAAGCGCTCTTTAGATGGCAGCTCGTTATTTTGTATGGCCGTTGTGATAATTTGTGTTTCCAAAAAATTGATGTTGTATGTTTTATAAGCAATACTGTTGAGAAAGCAATATTCGGGGGAAATTTTATATTGCCCAAGGATGTCATAGGTTTTTCCTGTAGTAAGGGCATCTGCTTTTTTGAGCAGGTTTACTTCCTCCCATATGCTAGGAAGGCTGCCATCTTAGAGGGTGATGATAAACCGCCATTGGTTGGAAGCGCAAGTTTTAAAGGCATTATCGTTGGGGTACAGTCCATCGGCCTCAATGGTGATCGGTAGGCGTGGATACATCTGCCTGATCTTTTCGCTGAGCCGTTTAAAGGCCTTTAGTTCATAATCCTTTTTTTCATAGTCTTGGTTTATGGGGTTTTTGACCCATTCAGTAGCCATTGAAAAACTAAATCCGTTTCTGGGTTTTTCGGCCTAAGATCAGTTTACGCAAGGAATATTCCGGTTGATGTCAACCCGTTAATCCTTTAATTCATCGAAGAAACCTTAGTTTATCGAGCTTTTTTCGTCTTTCCCAGATCAAAACGAGCCGAAAGAATGAAGTGGTATTAGTGGCACATTTTGAACCGAAATGCCTGGCACAGATAGTCTTAAATCAGTGGCACAAAACAACCTGTACCGGCAGTCCGGGAAACCGAATTGGCTATTGGCGCATTTAAGAAGTTTGGTACTAAAAGCATTCGGGATGTGTGGCTGTTGAGTGTTGGCAATTCTTAATCAGTTGTTAACTCTTTCGCTATCATTTCCGCTTGTTTCAATACTGTTTCAGTTGCCAGTTTTTGCATATCTGGTGGATAGCCGTACTGTCTTAAAGTCCGCTTGATGATAACTTTCAGTTTTGCCCGCACACTTTCCTTGATCGTCCAGTCGATGGATGCATTTTGTTTTACCCGTTCGGTCAAAATCACAGCCAGCTCTCTTAATTTGGCTTGCTGCATGAGTTGTTTGGCTGAGTCGTTGTTTGCCACGGCTGTGTAGAAAGCATATTCAAAGTCAGTCAGCCCAAGTTTTTTCGCTTCACTGTCCATGTTCACGATTTCCTTACTCAACTTGATGAGTTCGTCCATCACTTCGGCAGCCGTCAAAATCTTGTTGTGGTATTTCATGATGGCATTCTCCAGCATCTCTTTGAGCGTCTTGCTCTTTACCAGGTTCTTTTTGGAACGCGCTTTTATCTCATCATTGAGCAGCTTTTTCAAAACTTCCAAAGCCACATTCTTGTGTTCCATTTCTTTTAATTCCATCAGGAAATCTTCAGAAAGGATTGAAATATCGGGTTTCTTGATTCCTGCGGCATCAAAGACATCAATTACTTGTTCTGAAACCAAGGCATGGTCAATGACCTGCCGAATGGTTGTTTCAATATCTTCATCTGTTTTGCCTGTACCTGTAACGTCAAACTTAGCTAAGCGGGCTTTTACCGCTTGAAAAAACGAAACTTCATCTTTCACATCCATGGCTTGCTCATGCGGAATAGCAATTGCAAAGGCTTTCGATAATGCCGTTACCTCATTGATGTAGCGTTTCTTACCATTTTCTAAACCAAGAATATGTTCTTCGGCTGCAAGAATCATGGAAAGCTTTTTGCCTGTTTCTGCCTGGAAATAGTCTTCATAAGGGAAGCCGTTATACATCTGGGAAACCACTTCCAGTTTTTCCAACATTAATTCAACGGCTTGGGCTTGGATAATAGTTGGGTCGCCTTTTCCGCCTGAATCCGAATAGAATGAGAGCGCTTTTTTTAAGTCAGACGCAATGCCTAAATAATCAACTACCAGCCCACCGGGTTTATCTTTATAAACCCTATTAACCCTTGCAATGGCCTGCATTAAATTGTGCCCTTTCATTGGTTTATCAATGTACAGCGTATGTAAGCTTGGCACATCAAAACCTGTGAGCCACATATCACGGACAATTACTAATTTCAATTCATCATCCGGGTCTTTCATCCGGTCGGCAAGGGTTCTTCTTTGTTGCTTGGTGGTATGATGTTTAGCAATTTTTGCACCGTCAGAAGATGAAGAAGTCATCACGACTTTTATTACGCCTCTGTCCAGGTCGTCTGAATGCCACTCTGGTTTTAGTTTGATGATTTCCTCATATAAATCGGCTGCAATCCTTCTCGACATGGCAACAATCATTCCTTTGCCTTCAAATACCTCTTGCCGTTGATCAAAATGTTCAATGATGTCGTTGGCTACATTTTTAATGCGGTTTTCACTTCCGATTAAGGCTTCAAGCTGTGTCCATTTGGCTTTTGCTTTTTCTGCCTGTACGTCGCACGCAGACAGGTGGGTATCGGTGAGATTATCTCCATCTAATTCTTCATCCAGTTCTTCGACCAGTTTTTTTCCCTCTTCGCTAAGGTTTACTTTGGCAAGCCTGCTTTCGTAGTAAATACGAACGGTTGCACCATCTTCCACTGCCTGAGCAATGTCATAAACATCAATGTAGTTTCCAAAAACGGCAGGTGTGTTTACATCGGTATTCTCAATTGGGGTTCCGGTAAAGCCGATATAAGTGGCCTTGGGCAAAGCTTCACGCATGTACTTGGCAAAGCCATATACGGTTTTCTTACCAATCACATTGCCATGCCCGTCTTTGTCATCAACCGTCTTGGCTTTGAAGCCATATTGTGTCCGGTGGGCTTCATCGGCAATCACAACAATGTTTTCTCGTTCAGAAAGGGTTTCGTACACATTGCCTTCTTCGGGTGAAAACTTTTGAATGGTGGTGAAAATTACGCCACCGGATGCCACTTTCAATTTTTCTTTTAAGTCATTTCGGTTTTCTATCTGCTTTGGCTCTTGACGCAATAGCTGAGTAGAAGAAGCAAAGGTGTCATAAAGCTGGTCGTCCAGGTCGTTCCGGTCAGTGATGACCACCACGGTGGGATTGTCCAAAGCCAAAACGATCTTTCCTGTGAAGAACACCATGGAAAGGGATTTGCCACTTCCTTGTGTGTGCCAAACGACACCACCTTTTCGGTCGCCCTTGGGTTGGGTTTTCACCCCTGGAACGCCATAACTTTCGGGCGATTCCATCACCATATTGCCTGAGGTCTGCTTTTTCACCGTATGGCCTGTGGCTCTTATGGCAGACTCCACCGCTCGGTTTACGGCATAGTATTGATGATAGGCCGCCATTTTTTTAACTGTGAAAATGGTGGTTACGCCCGTTTTCGCATCTTCTTTTTTCGACTTTTCAAATACGATAAAATGGCGAATCAAATCAAGCAGGGTTTCTTTGTTGAGCATTCCGTTGATAAGCGTTTCCATTTCTGAAATATGACCAGTAGTCCAAGTAGAAGACGAGTTCTCCCTTTTCGCTCTAATTACTATTTCATCATCAATGATGTATGGTACATTTCTTCCAGCTTCTATTTCTCTTTTAATCCATTTTCTCCCAAAACCTGTTTTAAGTTCTTTTTCTCTCTTTACAGCTTCTTCAGTAGTAGGAAATATTTCATGATGAATAATAGAAATTGGCTTGTGTCTCTTTGTCCACTTGGCGCCTTTCCCTTGAACATGTTGCAGCCATCTTTTTTCAAGATTTGATGTTTGACCGGTATAAATGCTCCCGTCTTCGCACTCAAGACAATAGGCAAAGTGCTTGTTATAGAGAAAATTTTGGCCGTCTGCCCATTTTCTGCCTGTGCGTTGCACGCAGACAGGCCATGCCATAAAACGGCTCATGCCCGATGAAATCGTTCCTGCTTTGGCTTCCAATCCATCTGAAATAATAGTAAACGCGTTGTAAGTAAACAGACCTGGAATGACTGCTTTGTAGGTCTCGATTTGACGGAAAGCAGATTTGATGGTGGCGTTTTCGTCTGCGGCATTTTTCAGTTCGATGACCACCAAAGGAATACCATTGACAAACAATATAACATCGGGACGCTTGTTCACGCCATCTTCTACCACCGTAAACTGATTGGCAACGATAAAGTTGTTATTCTCCGGTGTGTTGAAGTCGATTAACCAAACCAAATCACCTCTTTGTTCTGTACCGCCTGCCTGTCCTGCGGACGGAGGCAGGTCTTTTTGGTAACTTACTTTGATCCCTTCTGTCAACAGGCGATGAAAGCTTTCATTGTTGGTCAGTAATTCCGGCGAATGGATGCGCTGAATTTCTTTGATGGCTTCTTCCTGTGCTGCAGGAGGTACAGTTGGATTGATTCTTTGTACCGCTTCTTTCATGCGATGCGTGAGCAGGACTTCTTCGTATGAACTCCGCTCCGGTTTCTCGCTATCATAAGCAATATTTGGGGCGTAAATATATGCATAGCCCAAACGCTCCAACAGTTTGATGGCAAAATCTTCTATGCTATGTTCGGTTATCCTTGTCATTTTAACTCGGAATTAAACCCGTTTTTAACTCCAGCTTGTCTTTAAAATCACTTGGTATATCGTTCCAGTATTCTGCCAAAATATCAACCAGTTGTTCCCCATCAATTAATCCAATTCTGGGAAAACCCACTTCAATGGCTATTTCTTTGGCCTTCTTTTGAAATCCAGCTGTTGTGATGAATGCCCCTTGCCCACCTGAAGGAATATTTGCCCTTAGTGCTTTTACCACATTGGCAGAAATTTTTGACCCCAGCTTATAGCGTTTGGCTTGTACAAATAGCTTGATCTTAGCCATATTGGCAACATTCAATTCACCTGTTGCATCTACACCGCCATCACCCACTTTGCCCGTGTGTTCCGAGCCTTCAAAGCCAAGTGCATCTAAAATATGGGTAATCAATATTTCAAATTCCTGATCATCCAGTTCGAGAATACGATTGAGAATGGATGTATAATAATCAAATTCCAGTTTCTGGACGCTTTCGGGAACAAGTTGCGGCTTACCAATAGTGGTAAAGAAGTTCTTCTTGTGCGAAATATAAAAAACAGTAAGTGAAGAACGAATGGTATTCTGAAAGGGAACGGAAAACTGGCTTCTTTGAATCGGCTCCTTATGCCACTTTACCTTTTTTCTGTGCAGGTAGGGGCAGCTATCCGAATTATCCGCAAAATAGTATGCGTTATCCTGAACAATGCCGTAATAGATAAACTCGGTATTTTGGGCAGGAGTAACAACATAGTCGCCTGTATTGATTTCAAGCAGAAAGCGGGAAATTTGCCCTACCTGTTGCCCAATGACAACATTACTGGTGTCTTTTGGATATGCAGCCTTATAAAGCGGGTAAAGCTCTTCTCGGGATTTAATGGCTGAAAGGTCATTTTCAGGCAACCAACCAATGGCCACATATCCACCATCCAAAAACTGTTGCGTGTAAGTTCCGAACTCGGCTCTTACGCAGTATAGTTCTATGTTCTTTTTTTCTTCCATAATCTATACCTCTTCCTTTTTAGCCCTTTTGTCTGGTTCAACCCACACCTCCCCGCTCATCAACTTTGGCAATAGGGTATCCCGCAGGGCGGTAAGGGTGCGGATTTGGGTTTGATTTAACACTTGTTTTTCATCGTAATCACTTGCGTTTTTGGTAAAATTATCAATCAACACCTGTGGTGGCAATCTGAATTTCACCCATTCTATACCATCCTTAGGTAACATATTTACTGTGCTGCCATTTGTTGCGCCAGCGATCTGCTCATGAACATCATGCGTCTTCAAAAGATAAAAAAGAAAGAAATTGGAAAGGGTCGATTTTATTTCCAAGCGATAAATATGTTGGCTAAAAATTCCATATTCCCCAAAATTTGAAGGGACAATTGCAGGATAACCGATGAGTAGGTGTTCATGTCCTTGTTCAGTATTCGTAACTATGATATCGCCAGGAAAGACCTTGTGTCTTTCTTTGAATTCTCCTTTGTAGTATTTGATTCCCGATTCTTTATAACTTCCGCCTTCAAACACAGAATTAAGATTGTGCATTGGTATTCCATTTGCCGCATCTGTCAGTCCTGATCCTTTATAGCTTAGTCCTCTATGGACATCTACGAACACGTCAAGTTGGCGCCATTCCCAACTCTCATCTGATTCCTCCACAAACCACTGCCGAAAGAGCGTCTCCGCCATTTGCTCAAGGGTTTGGTTTTGACGGTGCAGCAGGTCTATTTTGTCGTCTAAACTGGAAAGGACGGAAGCGATTGATTTTTGCTCTTCGGGTTTAGGAATAGAAATATCTAACTCTCTTAGACCAGAAATTGTTAGGGCAGGTTGTGCTGAACCTATCATCATGTTCTGCAATTCAAATTGTCCTATTGCCGATTTTAGCCAATAGCACAAAAACTCACTGCATAGCTCATCTTTGAAATTTCTAAACCATATCAGATTCCCATCTTTGAAATAGAAATCCCCATCATTATTGACCAAATAAGGAATTCCTGAACGAGCTCCAACTGAACTAATAAGTAAATCTCCATCTGAAGGTGCTCCAAACTGTTTTTTTATTTTTTTAAATCTTTCCTCAGAAATAAATAATGGTTCATCTATTGACTTATTCTGAGTTTTTTCAATAATCTCCTTAGACCTATAAAACGGAATCCCTTCATCAACATAATCCTTGTAAAAGATTCTTTTACTGGATAATACCTCTGCAAGTTGGCCCAACTTATAATCTCTCCACTCACTCATCAATTTTCACTTTTTGCAGGTTCGTAATGATCATCTCCGCCATTCCCTCCATCTTCGAAAATGCAAACCATTTTTTGCCAAGGTCTTTGAGGGAAGCACCAAAATGGTAGCAGTCGTTTTCATCGAGGATTAAAAAACGGTCGTGAGCGGCCTTAAACTCCACCATCTGTATTTCCGGGTATTGGCTGTTATGCTTTTTCAAATCCAGCTTAAGCTGTTTGCCAATGTTTTTGGTGTGTATGGTGGCGGAAACATTTTGGGCTCTTTTGGATAGCAGCGTGAGCACGGTTTCATCCACATAATTGTCAATGAGGATAATAGATTGCGATGCCCGTTTCACCAGGTCGCAGACATAGGCATAGGCATCAAATATTTGCCCATCATAAAAAATGCCTTGCTTTGGTGGCAAGTTGGTATTTATTTGCAAATCAATATCATCAACTTTTTTCACAAGGGAATGAACGCTTTCTTCAATCCTATTCATGCGTTTGTTTAATGAATATCCTTTTAGCAAATAATCTTTAAGCACTCTGTTTGCCCAAATCCTAAATTGTGTGCCTTGTTTTGATTTTACTCTATAACCTACCGATATAATTACATCGAGATTGAAATACTCGACATTTGTGGTTTGTGTTTTCCCTTTAATAGCGCCGTGTTGCGTGGTTAGTGCAAAAAATGCACATACCAGTTCCTTTTCTAGTTCTTTTTCTTTAAAGATGTTGTTTATATGCCTGCCAATCACTGTCCTATCACGCCCAAACAATGTTGCCATTTGTTCTTTGCTCAACCAAACTGTTTCATCATCAATTCTCACTTCTATGCGTGAAAGCAGTTCTTTTGATTGATAAAGTACTATTTCGTTTTTACTACTCATCGTTCAACTTAATTTTTGCAAGGTTTTGCTTAATGCGCTGATTTAGCTCAGCTTCCTCTTTCAATTGGGCTTCAAATTCCGCTTTCAGGCTGGAAAAGCGTTCGGCAAAGTCAAAATCATCTGCTTCTTCGGCCAAGCCAACATAACGGCCTGGGGTAAGCACATAGTCCAACTCAGCTACCCGTTTTTTTGAGGCAGAAGCACAGAAGCCTTTTACATCTTCGTATTGGCCATTGGGATTCCTCCAGTTGTGGTAGGTGTCGGCAATGAGCTTTATATCGTTGTCTTCGGGATTTTCCGAGCCATCAGAGAGTACTTTGGTTCTGCGGTTAATCAAATGCCCCAAATTGCGGGCATCAATGAAAAGAATTTCTTTTCCTTTTCTTGGGAACATTCCATCAGCTCTCTGTGAGCCGGTGCCTGAGCTTGCCGAAGGCCGGCTCATAAACCATAGCGAAGCAGGAATTTGAGTATTCAAAAACAATTTGGCAGGCAGGTTCACTATGCAGTCAATTAAATCGGCTTCTACCAATTCTTTCCTGATATCTCCTTCACCGCCGCTTTTAGAAGTCAAAGCACCTTTTGCCAGCACAAAGCCCGCCTGTCCGCTTGGTGCTAAGTGGTACATGAAATGTTGAATCCAAGCGTAATTAGCATTTCCTGTGGGTGGTGTACCGTATTTCCATCGGCCATCGGTGCGCAGTAAATCGCCGCTCCAGTCGCTCACATTAAAGGGTGGATTGGCTATGATGTAGTCGGCTTTGAGGTCTTTGTGGGCATCATTCAGGAAAGAGCCTTCGTTGTTCCATTTCACTTGCGAGCTGTCTATCCCTCTAATGGCCAAATTCATTTTTGCCAAACGCCAGGTAGTTTGGTTGCTCTCCTGACCGTAAATGGAAATATCGTTGATTTTCCCCTGATGTTCGTTTATGAATTTCTCTGATTGGACGAACATTCCACCAGAGCCACAACAAGGGTCAAATACGCGGCCTTTGTATGGTTCGAGCATTTCCACCAAGAGGTCAACAACGCTTCTGGGCGTGTAGAACTGTCCGCCCTTTTTGCCTTCTGCCAAAGCAAATTCACCAAGGAAGTATTCAAAAACATGTCCTAGTACATCGGCACTCCGGGCTTTTGCATCGCCCAGGGCTATGTTCCCAATCAGGTCAATGAGTTCACCCAAGCTGGTTGGATCAAGGTTTTGTCTTGCATAAACTTTTGGCAAAACACCTTTCAGCGAAGTGTTTTCCTTTTCGATGAAGTCCATAGCTTCATCCACCGATTTCCCGATTGTGGGTTATTTTGCCTGGGAGAGCAAATAATTCCAACGTGCTTTTTCCGGCACGAAGAACACATTTTCGGCTTTATACTCATCCCGATCCTCCGGATCCGCACCCTGAGCCTCTTCTTTCTTTAGTCGGCAGTAAAGCTCATCAAATGCATCAGAAATATATTTTAAAAATATTAGGCCAAGAACGATGTGCTTGTACTCAGCAGCATCAATGTTTTTCCTAAGCTTATCTGCAGCTTTCCAGAGTTGTTGTTCTAATGGGTTATTATGGTCTTCGCTCATATAGTTTTATCACTTAGTCCGCTTATAAATCTACTTCAATTTTGTGTTGAATAATCTCTCTTATTGTGCCCGGCAGAGTAGCATTGGCACAGCCCAAGGCTTAACCTGCAATATTCACAAAATATCCTATTACGCGCCCAAACCACTGCAATAGAAAGGAATGCTATTTTTTTGGTGCTCAAAATAGCTACGGCTATTCCTGTGCTCCAAAAATCTGCGCTCCCTTTCTCTTATTGCGTTTTGTGCGTGGTCACTGAGCTTGCCGAATGTGCTCATGACGAAATTTCATGAATAAAGCAGTTTAAAATACATTTCAAAATTGCAACATATTTATTTAAAAAGCAAAGGATGTGTGTAAAATATTATTCAAATGGTAAATGTCGCTTTTTGCCCTGGGGTATAAACCAAAGTATTCGTGAGTTGTGAATAACCGCATGGAGGCCATTGAATCCTGGTTTGATATGAGGCTGGTTGTGAAGCTCACGTCTGCATATCTGATAGCTTGCTACTGCTATTTCCTTGGCAATTCCCAAATGTAACTCAAACGCTCAAAAAAAATCCCATTTTAATTGTAGGTTCATTTCGCCTATTATTATGATTGAGAGGAGGGCTTTTTGTAGATAAGATTGCTTGCTCCTCTTTAAAATTTCCAGAGAAAAATATCAGTTCTGAACAATGAAAATCCAACCTTCAAGATTCTTGGAATCTCAATTAATGTTTTTCAGGAATTAAAATCACGGATGTACATTGGAATCTATTTGCGGGAGTTTTGTGTACCATTCTGTGTACCATCAACTAAAAAGCCTGCTACAAATTTCTTTGTAACAGGCTGATTTTCAGAGTGGAGAATAGCGGAATCGAACCGCTGACCTTTTGACTGCCAGTCAAACGCTCTAGCCAACTGAGCTAATCCCCCATGAATTTCTGAACGGACTGCAAAAATACACAAAAATATTTTCGGAACAAGAAAAATGTGATCAGAGTTTAAAGCCAATATTCAAAAAACCTAACAATGTCATATCCTTATTCGACATGGAGAAATTTAATTCTATGGGGCCCAACAAACTTTCGTAGCCGTAGGTCAGGCCATATCCGCTCAAATAATGCCGGAATTCAAATAAATCCTCGGGTTTATTAACGGCATTACCGAGGTCCCATTCCAATATCAGGTAGTTTTTCCGAAAAATTTCTGCTTGCAGGCTAAACTTGCTGTACAAGGCATGCCGCCCTTCAATCTCCATATAATCAACGCCCTGAAAAGGTATAATGCTGCGTATGCGCGATAAAGGTGCCTGCCCGCCCAAATACATATTATATTGCGGTGGCAATCCTTCTGAAAAACTGATTCCGCCTCCAAATTCAGGTTTAATGGTCAAATGGCGGCTTAGAGGAATGGCATGTGCATAGCGTGAACTGATGATAAGCGCAGGATCAAGCCCTGAAAACTGTCCGCTCAGCGGATAGACCATATGCACCATTAAATTATACTGGTAACCGTTTTTTGGATAAACCAGTTTATCGTAAGTATCCATTTCCAGGTATGCTTCCGAGTTAAAATAAGTATCGAACTGGCGGTTGAAATCAATAAAAGTTACGTTCGGGCTAACGGCCGTAAGCTCATAGGAAACATTCAGGCCCATGGTAAGCAGGTTCTCAAGCATCCGTTCGCTGTAAATCCCAAAAAGATAATCAGAAAAATTATACGCACTTTTCTTTTGACCGTTTTCCCTATAATCATAAATACGTAGCATAAAAGCTTTCAGAAATGCACCCAGACCGGGTTTAGCTCCACGGTTGACATAAAAATAAGCATCAAAAAAAGGATTTTCGCCAAGGGCAAGCGAAAGCGATGTTTTGGAGCCGGCAATCAGCCAGTTGCGGAAGGTCAGGTTGGCATTGACCGCTGCCCTTAAATCCGTATCATAATGTAGTCCCAGGCTAAGGATTCTTGAACTGGCTTCTTTAACGCGTATTTCAAGTAGATATCCTTTATCTGCCGGAAGGAAACGGTAATTGATTTTACTGAAGAAGCCGGTTCCATAGGCTTTTGTCAAAGCACTTTCCAGTTGTGTTAGCCGGATCCAGGAATCTTTTTCTATTTTCAGTTCGCCTTCCAGATATTTTTCTGAAACCCAATGCAGCCCTTTATAATAGATATTGGAAATATAAACCGAATCGAGCGGAAGGGTGTTTTTGGGTTTTTGTGCCCTGAATTCGATTGCATTTAATGAGTCGGCAAGTTTTTTTAACTGGGGAAAAAAAGCTTTTCCCACTTCTTCTCCTTTGTGGATGAGCGAATCATAAGCATTAAAACTGGCTATTCCGTAATTGCTGATATCCGGCCTGATGTAATAATCGACCAGTGCTTTATTTTCTTCAAAATTTTTTTGTCCGTAAAATCCGGATGCCTGGTTCAGGATATTCAAAAGCGAGCTTAAATCTTCGCGGGTATAAGGATCGCTCTGCACATCTACACCGATAATGATATCCACGCCCCTTTCCTTTACGTCATTGACCGGGAAATTATTGACCAGTCCGCCATCAACAAGGTAATGCCCCAAATAATCCATGGGCGTAAAGAAGGAAGGGATGGACATGGACGACCGCATTGCATCGGGCAAATAGCCTCGGTCGAGGGTCACAGCTTCTCCGGTGATGATGTCGCAGCCAATACATAAAAAGGGAGTAGGCAGTTTGTCAAAATCGGTGACCGTTGCATAAGGCGACATCAGGCGTTCAAAGAGCAGTTCAATCAGCTGGCCTTCCACAACTCCTGCGGGAAGCTTTATTCCCCCTTTACGAATGGGAAAACGTGCAAAGAATTTTTCATCAGTACCTTTCTCATTTGAATAGAGGTATTTGCGGGGAATACGGTCGGTGAGCAGTTCGTTCCAGTCCTGTCCGCGCACGATGCGTTCCATGAGGTCGGGACTATATCCGGCAGCATATAAAGCCCCGATGAGTGCGCCCATGCTGGTTCCGCCAATGTAATCGATATCCAGGCCGCTTTTTTCGATGTATTTGAGCACGCCAATATGTGCCAGGCCTTTGGCTCCGCCCCCACTGAGCACCAGCCCAACTTTCGGGCGTTTTTTGGGGGATTCCTTTTTGCTTTGCGCATGGATGTTGCCGGTAAAAACAAACAAAATGATCAGAATGAGAAGAAAGGGTGAATTTTGGCTCCGCATGTTTTTTGGTTGTTGTTTCAGCCAAAAATACAAAAATGCTGGTGTTACGGCTTCCCCAAACGCTTAAATTCAAAAAACAATCCTTTCTCACCATAAAAAAGCAGGATTCGAAAGCCCTGCATTCGTCCTGAATATATCAGGTGGGTACAACCAACATTAAGCCCTTTATTAATTTTTCATGAAACAGATGGATTATTGTGCGCCGTCTATACAGGCTACGTCTATAAAGTCTCCCCAATTTTCGGGATTGCTCGAAATCTAAATCTTCATTCCGTATTAAAGCACTGCGGTATGGATTTGTCAAACGTACTTCTGCGGTGTTTACTTCGTCAAGCTCAGTCCATCGCAATGCAGCGCATCGCAGCATGGCGCCTTGAATTTAAACTTTATATAGCAAACTATCGACTTTACGGGCAAGTACCATATAGCCCCCAAACGATATAAAAGCCCGGGCTCAAATCCTGCACGCCAACAGGCCAAATCGGTATCTTAAAGGCGCACCAATCCTTTTCCCCTGTTATCATAAGGCTTCAGTTCAGAAAATTCCTGACCAAGACTAATCCGGACTTTCGCGGGAATAGGTACACTTTGAATCCCTATGCTGCAAATTCTTCAACGGAAGATGTACCTAATACCCTTGTTCTATCAGGGATTTCGATAGCAATTATTATGTTTGAAATACCAATCAAACTTATTTCCACGAAATTCCGTGTAGAACAAAAACTACGATTTTTGAAAATCAAAGACCATCAATCAAATCACCTTAATTCAAATATTAAAAATTTGTACTTTTGCCGTTTAAGGGTTTGCATGAAAATAACGCTAAAAAATATTACGGTTTTGCTTTTTCCCCTACTGTTGTTCAGCAGCATATCAGGCAATACATCGGCACAACAGGCCGCGGCCGAAAAACCGCATCTTGATTCTTTGCTGGCAGATGCACAGGAAGCCATTTTTGGGGATTCCGTTTCCTTTTTTAAAGTCATGCATGAGCTCATACAGTTATCGGAAGTGCAGGAGAACATGCAAAAGAAATGCGAAGCTCTTAGACTTGCCGGAGTATATTATTACTTCCGGGGGCTAAACCCCCAGGCACACCTTTATTATACTAAAGCTCTCCGTCTCTCTCTGGAAAATAAGTTGCATAGGCAAACAGCCCTAATTTGGAACAATTCAGGAATTTTATTTGAGCTGGAAGGAAAGTACGACACAGCTCTTCGCCTCTACCAAATGGCTTATCACCGGCTGGATTCACTGGCCGACAGCATCACGGCAAGCAACCCGCTTACAAATCTGGGCAATATTTATTATCAGCTGGGCGATTATGATAATGCACTGGAATATTATGGCAAAGTTTATGAGCTGGAAAGCAAAAATAAAAGCCAGCGTGGACTGATGATGAGCCTGAACAATATTGGGAATGTCAACTATAAAAGGAAAAACTACCGGCAGGCATTAAAAAACTACCGTGATGCCGCTCAAATTGCCGAAAAAAACGCTTTTCTTACAGATTTCGCAGACGCCCTCAGCAATATAGGTTTGATTTACAAAGAGCAGCTGAAGTATGAAAAAGCCCTGGAATACTACAACCTGTCGCTGGAGGCCAACATAAAAACAGAACGCAGCGAAGCACTTATTGTTGATTACAACAATATTGCCAGTGTTTATCTTGCACAACACAAACTACAGATGGCTTTACTGTTCCTGAAAAAAGCTGTTGAAATCAATAAAAGCATTCAAAATCCTGTTTACGAATCGAGTACATTAATCAATTTAGGGAAATATTATCTCAAAAAAGGAGACAATCGAAAAGCTTTGGATGAGTTTTCTGAAGCATACAGAATTGTCAAAAATTACGGATTAAATGATCAGCTGAAAGATGTATCCTTCATTTTATCGGAGCTTTATCTGGAAATCGGAAACCACAAGCAGGCTTATGAGATGTTGGATTTAGCCGAGCGCCTGGAAGACAGTATTTTTAATGAGCAAAACACACGCATCATCGAAGGATTGAACATCCGTTATGAATCCATCAAAAAGAATGCGGAGAATGAGAACCTGCGAAAAGAGAAAGAATTGGCAGACTTACGCCATGCCAGCGGAAGGCGTTTCAATTTCATATTGCTGATCGCACTGTCGCTTTTTCTTATCCTGAGCATTATTATGATGATCCTTTTCAGGAGATTTAAAAAAGCCAATCATGAGTTCAGGAAAAGAGAAAAACAGTTGACCGAACATGCTGCCAACTTACAATTGACAGAGAAAAAATACAAAACCGTTTTGACTCAAAGCGATGATTTGATTTTCATTGTAAAAGGCCGGAACCTGATTTACACCAACAACCGCACTGAACGTTTTACGGGCTTAACAAAGGAAGATATCCTGAATGAAAGCATCCTCGAGCTCATTCATCCCGAAGACCGTCCAAAATTTACAGATAAATATCTGGATATGCTTGCCCGCCATGAAGGAAGCATTAACGCCAGGTTCAGGCTCATTCACAAACTTGGCAAAATAAAACATGTACATGCAAAACTGGCCTGGCTGGATATTGACAACAAAGCGGATTCCGGGCTCATTCTGGGCACGCTCAAAGACCAAAGCCGCGAAGTGGAAGTAAGCCGGGAAGCCGGAAGGTTAGGAGTAGAGCTGCACAAAAACAAAGATGACGGACGCTTTTTGTTCAATGCTCTCAAGGAAGAACTTCATCCTTTGCTTTTGAAGCACACAAGCCTCGATAAGGAAAAAGCCGGAATATGTTTGGAAACACTGATTTTGTGGTTCCGATTAAGGAATAAAATTGATCCGGGCGAATCAAGAATTGCTTATCTCAAGCCTACACTGATTCAAGCACTGCATCAAATGAAAGCAGCCGCATCGCAAAAAGAGATCAAAACCGAACTCCACTGCGACGATGAAACCCTGGCGTATTTCAATCCGGGACTTTTAATGGAATTGCTCAATCGCCTGATCAATATCGCTATACAAGTATCGACTCCCGGCGGAAGGATAAATATTATGGCCTCTTCCCGTCCGGATGGTTATGCTGTCATGGAAATCATAGATGATGGCCCCGGCCTGGAAAACAAAGAAGCCTCAACGATTTTTGATCCTGAGAAGCAAGGCAACAAAGCCTACAATAGAATTGAAATGCAGCTTTGCAGGGAACTTGCCCTGACCCAGGGCGGCGCGCTGCAATTCAGAAGCACAATAGGCGAAGGCAGCACTTTCAGCATCATTTTGCCCGAATCTCCCGACAAGAACAAACAACTATAATATATGTCAGAGGACAAAAAGATCATTTTTTCGATGGTAGGGGTAGGTAAACTCTATCCGCCAAATAAGCAAGTACTTAAAGATATTTACCTCTCCTTTTTTTATGGAGCCAAAATCGGCATCATTGGTTTGAACGGTTCGGGTAAATCCAGCCTTTTGAAAATCATTGCCGGGATGGACAAATCCTATCAGGGCGAGGTGCATTTTTCGCCCGGATACAGCGTGGGCTATTTGGAACAGGAACCGCATCTCCAGGATGGGAAAACGGTAAAGGAAGTCGTACAGGAAGGCGTTCAGGATGTGGTTGACCTCATTCAGGAATATGAGGAAATCAATATGAAGTTTGCAGAACCTATGGATGATGATGCGATGAACAAGCTCATTGAACGTCAGGGCGAACTCACCGAACTGCTCGACCATAAAGAAGCCTGGGAGCTGGATTCGAAGCTCGAGCGTGCCATGGATGCACTGCGCTGCCCGGAACCCGACCTACTGGTGGACAATCTTTCCGGTGGCGAGCGCCGCCGTATTGCATTATGCCGCCTGCTGCTGTCCGAACCCGACATCCTTTTGCTCGATGAGCCTACCAACCACCTTGATGCAGAATCCGTGCACTGGCTGGAACAGCACCTCAAACTCTACAAAGGAACCGTGATTGCCGTTACGCACGACCGTTATTTCCTCGATAACGTAGCCGGATGGATACTCGAACTCGACCGCGGTGAGGGCATCCCCTGGAAAGGAAATTACAGCTCATGGCTCGAGCAAAAATCAAAACGCCTGGAGGCGGAAGAAAAATCGGCAAGCAAAAGGCGCAAAACCCTGGAACGCGAGCTGGAATGGGTCCGTATGGCGCCCAAAGCACGACATGCCAAATCCAAAGCCCGTTTGAAAGCGTACGACCGCATGCTCAATGAAGAAAGCAAAGCCAAGGAAGAGCGCCTCGAAATTTATATTCCCAACGGGCCACGTTTGGGCGATAATGTCATCGAAGCCGTAAATGTCCGCAAAGCATTTGGTGATAAACTGCTGTTTGAAAACCTGAATTTCAGACTGCCTCCGGGAGGAATTGTGGGTGTAATCGGACCAAACGGCGCAGGTAAAACCACGCTTTTCCGCATGATTATGGGCATGCAGGAGCCCGATGAAGGCGATTTTAAAGTAGGCCAGACCGTTACCATTGGCTATGTGGATCAGGCTCATGAGCAAATCGACCCGGAAAAAAACGTCTGGGAAGTAATTTCAGAAGGCAATGAGCAACTGAAACTGGGCGGAAAAATGATCAATTCCCGCGCTTATGTTTCGCGCTTTAATTTCAGTGGCACCGATCAGGGTAAAAAAGCCGGTGTGCTTTCCGGTGGAGAGCGCAACCGCATGCACCTGGCGCTCACTTTGCGCAGCGAAGCCAATGTGCTGCTGCTCGATGAGCCGACCAACGATATCGACGTAAATACCCTGCGCGCGCTGGAAGAAGGCTTGGAAAGCTTCGCCGGCTGTGCTGTTGTCATCAGCCACGACCGTTGGTTCCTCGACCGTATTGCCACACATATTCTGGCATTCGAAGGCAATTCGCAGGTGCATTTCTTTGAAGGTGGTTATTCCGAATACGAAGAAAACCGTATCAAACGCCTGGGCGATAAAGACCCCGAGCGCATCCGCTATAAAAAACTGAAAGCCGATTAATGAAATCCGCTTTTCTCAAAAAAGTGCGATCGGCAGACAATCGGTATTGGCTGCTGATCGCTTTGTTTTTTGTGCTACCAGTCAGTGTTTCCGGGATTAGCATTGCGCTGCTGGGCGGAAGCATAGAATATTTTATCAATTCCCCTGCCGGGATGGTTCTTTTTTATCTGGTTGCCAGTTTGGCCATGGCAATGGCCTTGATCCCCTCCACTTTTGTGGCCGTGCTCAGCGGCTGGCTTTTCGGCTGGAGCGGTTTGGGCGCGCTGGTTCCGTCCTATATGCTGGCCTCTGTCGTAGGTGTTTTTATCGGGAAATTCCTCAACCGGAAAATCACCGGAAGCAATCATTTTCAAAATAGTAAAATTGAACTTTATAGCCGCAATTTTGCCGATGCGCAATTTGCTCTGATGTTTTTTCTGCGTTTATCGCCGGTAGTAACATTTGCCAGCGTAAATATGGCCGTTTCCCGCCTAAAGATCAGGTGGGTCCCTTTTTTGAGCGGAACACTTTTGGGCATGCTGCCCCGTACGTTTTTGTTTTTCCTTGCCGGGATGCAGGCATATTCGTTGAAAGATGCCATTATGACCCAAAACAGCGCCGGACTGGAATCCAAAGCCGTGCTTTTCTCCGCCTTCCTGCTCTTGTCGGTTTTGGGGCTTATCATTATCTTTGTACGGGCCACAAAAAAAATAGTGCACAATACGGAAAACAAAAGCCATGATTAAAATCAACGAAACCTTTATCAGCAAAACTTCCGACGAAGCCAAATCATCACCGAGAAGGCGCAAAAATTACAATTTTCACAAAGAGATGTCGGCCACTTTGCAGCGCATGCTCAACGCCATGGAACCCGACACCTACATTCAGCCCCATAAACATGAAAATCCGGACAAAACCGAAGTCTTTTTCAGCTTGCGCGGGCGTTTCGTTGTGGTAGAATTTGACGATGGAGGCCAAATTACAGAGCATACCGTTTTGAATCCAAAATCCGGCAGCTATGGAGCAGAAATAGCAGCACGAACATGGCACAGCATTATACCGCTGGATACCGGAACCGTTGCCTATGAGGTAAAAGACGGCCCTTATGATCCCAATGACGACAAACATTTTGCATGCTGGGCTCCCGCAGAGAATGAAAGCGGCGGACCGGAATACAATGAAAAAATTCTGGCACAGCTTGGAATTGAACGCTAAAGCGAAATGAGAAAGGCTTTCGCTGGACATCACCAAAGGAATCAATTATCTTTGTGCTTTTTCTTCAAAGAACAATAAAGGCGGAAATTGTCCGTAATTTGTTCATACATTCATCACGCAATAAACGTCGCATATGTCCGATAAACATAACCATCCGTTACCCGATCAGGAAGAATCCAATTTGAAAGTACAGGGCGCTATTCCGCAGCCACCATCCGTGAACAAAAATGCCTCCATGCGTATCCGCCGAAAAAGGCGCACTTTGTTCAGTATTGATGAATATGTGGGCGGCATCCTGAATGGAAACCGCAGCATCCTAAGCCAGGCAATTACTTTGGTTGAAAGCCTTTTGCCGGCGCATCACAAAACAGCCCAGGACATTATTGAGCGATGCCTTCCGCATGCAGGAAACTGCATCCGTCTAGGTATTACCGGTGTGCCCGGAGTAGGAAAAAGCACATTTATCGAAGCATTCGGAAAATACCTGACCGATAAAGGACATAAAGTGGCGGTTCTGGCTATTGATCCAAGTTCTCAGCGCACCAAAGGCAGCATACTTGGTGACAAAACCCGCATGGAAGAACTCGCCAACGACCCCAATGCTTTTATCCGTCCTTCACCTTCGGCAGGCTCTTTGGGCGGTGTCGCACAAAAAACGCGCGAAACCAGCATCCTATGCGAAGCAGCCGGATTTGATGTCATCATCATCGAAACCGTTGGCGTTGGGCAATCAGAAACCGCTGTGCATTCCATGGTCGATTTCTTCCTGCTGCTCATGCTGGCCGGCGCCGGCGATGAACTTCAGGGCATCAAAAGGGGCATCATGGAAATGGCCGACTCCATCGTCATCAATAAAGCCGATGGTGATAATTACAATAAAGCCACACTCGCCAAAGCCAGTTACCAAAGTGCGCTCCACCTATTCCCGCCTGCCGAATCGGGCTGGACACCCAAAGTGGACACATGCAGTGCCATTGAAAAAAATAATGTGGATAAAGTCTGGGAAATGATCTTGGAATATACAGCCAAAACCAAAGATAATGGCTATTTTGAGCTTAAGCGGAAGCAGCAATCCAAAAGCATTATGCTCGATACCATTGATCAACAATTGAAATCTGCTTTTTATCAGGATAGCCAGGTTCAGAAAGAAATGAGCTTTATTGAAGAAAACCTGCTCGATGAAAACCTCAGCAGCTATCAGGCAGCAGCTAAACTGCTGGATATTTATTTCCAGCGCTGTAAGTTGAGGGAGGACTGATCCGATTCCTAATATTTCTTCAGGCGTCAGTATGTAAGAGCATATTAGTTTTGGCAAACCATCAAAACAATAACGATTTGTTATTAAGCAACATAGATTTTTCTGCCGAAAATTCGGCATCGAAATGACCTTTTGTGGTGTTCAAGTGGCAAAGGCGGCGAGGACTCATTATATATTTTTTATTGTGTCCTCGCCGCCTTTGCCCAAACTTTAATAAACAGTCATTTCGACGACCAGCGGAAGGAGAAATCTATTTATTCACGAGCATAGATCATTCTATGTACTTATCTACTGACCTTTATTTTTCTTAAAGGGATGTTATTATCCCCAACATTTTCCGGTTTTTTGTGTTAGAACTGCATAACAAAAAGCAACAATTATGAAATATCTGACACTATTCTGTATTGTGCTTTTTGGATTTCAAAATCTAAATGCACAGGAAATGGAATTACGCGAATTTAAACCTCTGACTACTGAAGAACAACGTGTTATCCTCGAAAAAGGCACCGAGATGCCTTTTACCGGGAAATACACAAACCATAAAGAAGACGGCACCTACCATTGCAAACGGTGCGATGCCGCTTTATACAAATCATCCGATAAATTCGACAGCCAGTGCGGATGGCCCAGCTTTGATGATGAAATCCCAGGAGCAGTAAAACGCTTGCCCGATGCCGACGGGCGACGCACCGAAATTGTTTGCGCAAATTGTGGCGGACATCTCGGCCATGTTTTTGAAAACGAGGGGTTTACGTCAAAAAATACACGGCATTGTGTCAACAGCATCAGCCTCGATTTTAAAGCCAAAGAGGAAAAACCTGCTTTGCAAAAAGCCATATTTGCTTCCGGTTGCTTTTGGGGCGTGGAATATTATCTAAAAAAAGCTCCAGGTGTGTTTTCAACTTCTGTTGGATATATCGGTGGGCATAAAGACAACCCGTCCTATAAGGAAGTTTGCAGCGGCAGGACCGGTCACGCCGAAGCTGTAAAAGTAGTTTTCGATCCGGAACGCACTTCCTATGAAAAGCTGCTTCGCCTGTTTTTCGAAACCCACGATTTTACGCAGATAGACCGGCAGGGGCCGGATATTGGCACACAGTACCGCTCTGCAATATTTTATCTCAATGAATACCAAAAGAAAATAGCCGAAAAATACCTGGAGATTTTACGGGATAAAGGCTTTGATGTAGCCACAGACTTGCAGCCCGCCTCGAAATTCTGGAATGCAGAAGGTTATCATCAGGATTATTATTACAAAACAGGGGGGACACCTTATTGCCATATGAAGAGGGAGGTGTTTTAACCTGATTAATTCATGAAATCTCGCCATGAGCACATTCGACAAGCTCAGTGTGCACGCACGAAACGCTATAAGAGAAAGGGAACGCAGATTTTTGGCACACAGGAATAGCCGTAGCTATTTCAAGCCGGAACATGCTTTAGAAGATCGTTATGAGAGCTGAAATTTTATATTCCAACAAAGGGTTGTTTTGCAGCAGTTTCGGCTCGTAATAGAATATTTTGTGAATTATTCAGGTTAAAAAAACAGTGGAATTCTTAAATAAGGGCGGATATTGCTAATACTCATCCCAGCTCTTAATCTGCAGATCTGCAACATCCAAGGTGCAAAAAGCATAGATAAAAGCGCTTGCCAAACGGGCATTGGTAATAAGGGGCACATTAAAGTCGATGGCCGAACGGCGGATGGTATAATCATTATTCAGCTCATCCGGATCGTGGTTTTTGGGGATATTCACCACCAGGTCGATCATTCCGCTTTTGATATATTCCAGTGCGTTGGGCTGTTTTTGCTCATCGGGCCAGTGCAGGGCTGTGGATTCAATGCCATTGAGTTCCAGAAACTGCGCCGTGCCTTTGGTAGCAAAAAGGTTATAGCCTTTCCCGACCAACATGCGGCATGATTTCAGCAGCTCCACTTTGGATTTCATGGGACCCGTACTCAGGAAAATATTTTTCTTTGGCACATTATAGCCCACCGAAAGCATCGCTTTAAGCACCGCTTCGTAATAACTATCGCCCAGACAGCCCACTTCACCGGTTGAGGACATGTCCACGCCCAGCACCGGATCGGCTTTTGCCAGCCTTGCAAAACTAAACTGCGGCGCTTTCACCCCTATGTATTCCAAATCGAAAATGGATTTATTCGGTTTCTGCACCTGTTTTCCGAGCATCACCTTTGTGGCCAGTTCAATAAAATTCACCTTCAAAACCTTGGAAACAAAAGGAAAACTGCGCGAAGCCCGGAGGTTGCACTCAATCACTTTGATATCGTTGTCTTTGGCCAGGAACTGCATATTGAAAGGGCCTGAAATATTCAGTGCTTTGGCAATATCCCTGCTGATGCGCTTGATGCGGCGCACGGTTTCGAAATAGATTTTTTGCGGCGGAAAAACCATTGTAGCATCGCCCGAATGCACTCCGGCAAATTCGATATGTTCCGAAAGGGCATAACTGATAATTTCGCCATCTTTGGCCACAGCATCGATCTCGATTTCTTTGGCTTCTTCAATAAATTCGGTCACCACAACGGGATGTTGTTTGGAGACTTTTGTAGCCAGAACCAGAAAGTGTTCGAGTTCCTGTTTATTAGAAACCACATTCATGGCTGCACCGGAAAGCACATAGGAAGGCCGGATAAGCAAGGGAAAGCCCACGGTATCGGCGAAACCGTAAATATCTCCGATAGTACTGAGCTCTTTCCAGCGTGGCTGGTCTATCTGCAGGCCGTCGAGCATTTGGGAAAATTTATGGCGGTCTTCTGCCCGGTCGATAGATTCGGGACTGGTTCCCAAAACAGGCACATCACAGGCATGGAGCCTCATGGCCAAGGTATTGGGAATCTGCCCACCGGTGGAAACGACCATGCCTTTGGGATTTTCCAATTCCACGATATCCAAAACACGCTCCAGCGAAAGTTCATCAAAATACAAGCGGTCGCAGCTGTCATAATCCGTACTGACTGTTTCCGGATTATAATTGATCATAATGGAGCGCAAACCTTCTTTTCGGATGGTATTGAGCGCACTCACTCCGCACCAGTCGAACTCTACAGAGCTGCCAATGCGGTAGGCTCCCGATCCCAAAACGGCAACAGATTTTCCATCATCCTCAAAATCAATATCATGATAAGTGCCCGAATAAGTCAGATAGAGATAGTTGGTTTGCGCGGGATATTCGGCAGCAAGGGTATCAATCTGTTTTACATGCGGCACAACAGATTTTCCTTTCCGGTAATTCCGGACTATAAGCAGATCATTATCAATGTCTTTAGGATCGCTTTTGAGCACAAGGCGTGCAATCTGGAAATCAGAAAAACCGCGGATTTTTGCTTCCAGGAGCAATTCCCGATCAAGATCTTCCAAAGTGTTTTTTGCAATCAGTTGGTTTTTCAAATGGATGATATTCTGGAGACGCAGCAAGAACCATCGGTCGATACGTGTTATTTTATGGATTTCCTCCAGCGACAAGCCTTTATCCAGCGCCACCTGAAGGGCAAAAATCCGCATATCGGTAGGTTTTTCAAGCTCTTCCCAGATATTGACAAATTCCAGTTCACGATTGCCTACAAAACCGTGCATCCCCTGCCCGATCATGCGCAAACCTTTTTGAATGGCCTCCTCAAAATTTTTCCCGATGCTCATTACTTCGCCCACGCTTTTCATACTGCTGCCGATCAGGCGCGAAACACCATCAAATTTTCCCAGGTCCCAGCGGGGAATTTTACAGACCACATAATCAAGTGCCGGCTCAAAAAAGGCTGTGGTCGTTTTGGTAACCGAATTTTTAAGCTCATGGAGGCCGTAGCCCAAACCAAGTTTTGCAGCCACAAAAGCCAGCGGATAACCCGTTGCTTTGGATGCCAGGGCGCTGGAACGCGACAGGCGTGCATTTACTTCAATAACCCGGTAATCTTCCGAATCCGGATCCAGGGCATACTGCACATTGCATTCGCCCACAACACCAGTATGGCGTATGATTTTTATGGCCAGCTCGCGCAATTTATGGTATTCGCTATTGCTCAGCGTTTGCGATGGCGCTACCACAATGCTTTCGCCGGTATGGATGCCCAGCGGATCAAAATTCTCCATATTGCAAACCGTAATACAATTATCGAAACGGTCGCGCACCACTTCATACTCAACCTCTTTCCAACCTTTAAGCGATTCTTCAACAAGCACCTGCGGGCTATACGAAAAAGCCGTATCGCAAAGCTTCCTGAGACCTGTTTCATCATGGGCAAACCCACTCCCCAGGCCACCCAACGCATAAGCCGCACGGATAATCAGTGGATAGCCAAGCTTATTCGCAGCATCCACAGCATCATCCACCGTATTCACCGCAAAACTGCGGGCGGTTTTTACATCAATTTCATTGAGATGCTGCACAAACAGATCGCGGTCTTCGGTGATTTTAATGGCCTGAACCGGTGTTCCCAAAACTTCCACGCCATATTTTTCAAAAACACCTTTTTCATATAATTCAGTGCCGCAGTTCAGGGCTGTTTGCCCGCCAAAAGAAAGCAAAACGCCCTGCGGACGTTCTTTTGCGATGATCCGCTCCACAAAACCAGCCTGTAAAGGCAAAAAATACACCTTATCGGCAATATTCTCCGAAGTTTGCACCGTCGCGATATTCGGGTTTACCAGAACGGTTTCAATGCCTTCTTCGGCGAGAGCTTTCAAAGCTTGTGAACCGGAATAATCAAATTCTCCGGCCTCCCCTATTTTTAAGGCACCGGAACCTAAGACAATCACCTTCCTTAAATCTTTCTTCATCTTTCCCTGAATTATTTTTTATGCATGCTGACGGTCGATTAATTCTATAAAACGCTCAAAAAGAAAAGCCGTATCTGTAGGCCCGCCACTGGCTTCCGGATGAAACTGTGTGGCAAAAACCGGCTTGCTAGTATGAATAATCCCTTCGCAGCTATCATCATTCAGGTTCAGGAAATACGGTTTCCATTCTGCCGGCAGGCCTTTATGATCCACAGCAAAACCATGGTTCTGGCTGGTAACATAAGATTTCTGCGTATCGACTTCTATTACAGGCTGATTATGGCTGCGGTGGCCATACTTTAATTTATAGGTTTTTGCGCCCACTGCAATGCCCAGCAATTGGCTCCCCAGGCAAATACCAAATATGGGTTTTTCCTTTTGGAGGGCTTTTTTAAGATGCCCGATGGTGGCCGTACAAATAGCCGGGTCACCGGGGCCATTGCTGATAAACAGCCCGTCATAATCATCATCAAGATAATCGTAATCCCAGGGCACGCGGATGACCGTAACATCATAGCGCAAAAGCGAACGAATGATGTTGTTTTTTACACCACAATCCACCAGCATGATTTTGTAGCGGCCCGAACCGTAAATAATTTTTTCTTTGGTGCTCACCAAATCTACCAGATGATCTTTATTGGGATCGTACCAAGATAATTCCTCCTCACCGATGATGATTTTGGCGAGCATACTTCCTTGCTCCCGCAGGATTTTTGTCAAAGCCCGTGTATCCAAACCGAAAATAGCCGGAACTTTTTGTTCTTCCAGCCATTGACCCAGGCTTTTCTCCGCATTCCAATGGCTGTATGCACTTGAATAGTCAGAAATTACCAGGGCGCTTACCTGCACTTTATCTGATTCAAAAAAGCGGAACATTTCGTTTTCTACACCACTGCCCGGCACACCATAATTACCGATTAAAGGATAAGTTGCCACCAGAATCTGCCCCTTATAGGAAGGGTCGGTCAGGCTTTCGGGATAGCCTGTCATGGCTGTATTAAAGACAATTTCACCGGCTACAGAGGATTCGTAACCAAAGGAAAAGGCCTGGAATTCCATCCCGTTTTCCAGCACTAATTTTGCATCTCTCACTTTTTGCATAAAACCACATTTCTTTGCAAACAAAAGCCCGGTATTTTACCAGGCCGCTAAATTTTATGCAAAATTAATGTATTTTAATGAATCATTATGCGGATACAAAAAAAACACACCTGATTGATCGTATATAATTGCATTTCAGCTTTTGCAAAGCGGAATATAAAACACTCATTATCCTGAGTTTTCACCAAAAAAAATTCCGAAAATTTATGTGCGAAAGCTCTATCAAAAAGTATTTCAGATATCAATTCCAGCATCTTTCCGGATGAAATCATGAATATTGAGGCCAAAACAGAAGGCAGGCTAATGGCAGCAAGTAGGTATAATCATCTCAGCCATTAAATCACTTCTTTTTGTTTTTCCATTGTCCTTTTCCTCTGGCTTTTCCATCATGTTTATTGAAAGGCTTTTTACGGTCTCCCGGGCGCTGAAAACCGGAACCTATACCAAGATGTTTCACATATTGCGGCAGGTTATTTTGCATCAGCACTTTGCGGATGGCGGCATGATTTTCGGCTTTATACCAGAAAAACAGAAGCCGCTGCTCGTTTTTCTCATCTTTGCTACGGGCGGTATAAACAGGTTTCAATCCATAGGGATCGTAACCGGAATGGAACATCACTGTGGCATGCGTCATGGGCGTTGGCGTAAAATCCTGCACCTGCTCCAGGCGATAGCCCAGTTTGCGGGTTTTCATGGCCAAGTCAGCCATATCTTTAAGCCGGCCACCGGGATGGCTGGAAATAAAATACGGGATCAGCTGCTGACGAAGGCCGCTGCGCTGGTTGAGCTTTTCAAAGCGTGTTTTCAGGGCTTCAAAATGCGCAAAAGACGGCTTGCGCATCATCTGCAAAACAATGGGCGAGCTATGCTCCGGAGCCACTTTCAACCGGCCGCTGGTGTGTTTGAGCACGACCTCATCAAAATATTCATTTCCGCTGTTCCCGGCGGGTGCATTGCCCAAAGGAGCAGGAAAAAGATCATAACGGATTCCGCTGCCAATAAAAACTTTCTTCACCCCCTTGACCTTTCCGGCCTTCCTGTAAAGTTCAATCAATGGTTTATGATTGGTATTGAGGTTTTTACAGACATTTGGAAAAATACAACTGGAGCGTTTGCAAAGAGCGCAGATGCTTTCTTCCTTGCCTTTCATTTGCCACATATTGGCTGATGGCCCACCTAAGTCTGAAACATAACCTTTAAAATCTTCCATTTTAGTTACAGCTTCCAGCTCCCGAAGTATTGAAGCTTCCGAGCGGCTTTGGATAAATTTTCCCTGATGCATGCTGATGGTGCAGAAAGAGCAGCCACCAAAGCAGCCCCGATGAATATTCACCGAATGGCGGATCATGGTATAGGCCGGGATTTCGCCCCGCTTTTTGTATTTCGGATGCGGTAAACGGGTATATGGCAAATCGTAAACTAAGTCAAGCTCTTCAGTACTCAAAGGCGGGCAGGGTTTATTTACTACAAGAAAGGCTCCATTGCTTTCCTGCACTAAAACAGGCGGATCCATGCGATTTGAGGCTTCTTCGATTTTTCGGAAATTATCGGCATACAGACGTTTATCGCGCATACAGGCTTCGTGTGTATGCAAAATCTCGGCTTCGTTTTTAATTTCTTCTGGTAGCGATTTGGCTCTAAAAACAGACTGAGGCAAATCCTGCACTTCATTTAGCTTAAATTCCGGATCGGAAAAACGTTTCAGCAATTCACGCAAAGGCTTTTCGCCCATGCCGTATATCAAAAGATCGGCCTGTGTATCGCTCAGAATGCCCGCTTTGAGTTTGTCGGACCAATAATCATAATGCGTCAATCGCCTCAGCGATGCTTCGATCCCTCCAAGAAGCACAGGCACATCCGGCCATAATCTTTTCAGGATTTTGGTATAAACAGAAACGGCATAATCGGGGCGGAAACCTGCTTTGCCATCAGGACTGTAGGCATCATCGGAGCGCAGGCGTTTATTGGCTGTATAATGGTTTACCATACTGTCCATGCAACCGCTGGTCACGCCAAAAAACAGGCGTGGTTTTCCCAGTTTTTTGAAATCGCGCAGATCATCGCGCCAGTTGGGCTGTGGCACAATGGCCACCCGATAGCCTTCAGATTCGATTACCCGTCCGACCACCGCAGCGCCAAAAGCCGGATGGTCCACATAAGCATCGCCACTGAAAAGGATCACATCCAACTCGTCCCAGCCCCTTTGCTCCACCTCCTTTTTGGTAGTTGGCAACCAGTCTTTTATATCGTATTGTTTTGTCATTTGTATTCCATTTCAAACAGGAGAACCTAGGGCAATTTTGTCACTATTGGCAGAAAAACCAAAACTGCAAACACTTTGCGCTAAGCATTAAAGCCATCCAACGCAGCAATATCTTCTTTTTCAAGGTGAAGACTCAATGCTTCCCTGTTCTCGCGCATATGGTTTTCACTCAAACTTTTCACAATAGTGATTAACGCTTTTTTTTGCAGCAGCCAGGCCAGTGCCAATTGCGGCAAAGTACATTTATATTTAACACAAAGCCTATCGAGGAGTTCAGAACTTTGCAGCTCACCTTTTTTCAGAGGTCTCCAGGCGTTTATCAAAATCCCGTTTCCCTGGCAAAACGGAATAATATCGGCTTCCATATTCTGGTTGATCATCCCTTTATTCCGCATCCAAAGGCTGTATTCAATCTGATTCTGCACGATAGGATAATGGATGTGGTTAAAAGCCTCTTTGAGATTTTCCACTGCAAAATTGCTCACACCAAAAGCACGGATTACTTTTTCATCGACCAAGCGGTTTAAGGCCCGGAATGTTTCTTTAAGCGGAATTTGCGTATTATATTCATGCAAGAGGTACATATCTAGATAATCCGTTTGCAGGCGCTTCAGGCTTTGCTCACAGGAACGCATCAAGTCATCAAAAGACAGATTTTCTGGCAATACCTTAGAGGTCAGCATGAGTTCTTCTCTGTTTTTTCCGGATGAGCGGATGGCTTCTCCCAAAAGTTCCTCTGCATGTCCATTTCCATACATTTCGGCAGTATCGAAATGTGTATATCCCACTTTTATCGCATGCATCAATGCTTTCAGCGCGCGCTCATCATCAGAATAATCTGCCTGGTGGCGGCCACCGATTTCCCATGTCCCGAATCCCAAAAGAGGGATTTTCATTCCGTTTGCGGCTTTTTTATATTTCATTATTTATGATGTTGTTGCAGGAATAATAACTGTAGTGGTTATCAAAGCCATCTGCATGGCCTGAATCGTTTCGCTCATTCCTTTGGCCAGCTTGCTGTTGTTCAGGATTTCCTTGATTTTGGACTTGTGCGCACGGTATTCTTTTCGGGAATCATACACCTGCCTCAGGATTTGTCCGGCTTCCAGCAATGCAATTAAAGACAAATAATATTCTTCCGCATCCACCTTTCCATCAATGGTGGCACGGATATGACGCGCCAGTTGTTCTTTCAGACGCCGTTTGCTGGGTGGATAAAGACGATAGGGAATAAACAAAAAACGTTTTCGTTCTTCTATTAAAACGCGTTTTTTCAGCAATTCTGCCCGTACGCGCTTCTTCATATGGAAACTTTTCCAATTTAATAACGAAAGGAAATCCTTGATTTTAGGCGGCTTTTTCCTGCTTTTGAGGTATTGAAAGATATCGTTGTTCAGATCATCAGCAGAAGTTTTATGACTAATGATTTTCAGCCTTTTACCTTCCAAAGCGATTTTGCCTTCGCGCACAAGTTCCATTAAAATGGCTGCTGCAATTCCGGGTTCGGGCTGAACGGAATTAAGGCTTCCTTTGGGCGAATAAGCAAACATCAGGAAGGCCTCTTTCAGTTTAAGTTCTGTTTCCATGGGGTATAATTTTTTTAATGGCTTCCAAATTAGGTTCTACAATGCCTTTTTCAGTGATGATGCCTTTAATCAGACTGGCGGGGGTTACATCAAAAGCCGGGTTAACCGCTTTGGATCCCGGGGCACATACCTGCACCTTGCGGATATCCCCATGCTCATCCGGACCTGTTTGGTATAAAACTTCATCTTCCGAACGCTCTTCGATGGGAATATCGACTCCGGAGGCACAATTCATATCAAAGGTTGATGTAGGTGCTGCAACATAAAAGGGCACACCATAAAAATTTGCTGCAATAGCTTTTTCGAGCGTCCCGATTTTATTGGCTGTATCGCCATTGGCTGCAATACGGTCGGCGCCCACAATCATCATATCCACCTGCCTCTGCGCCATTAAATAAGCTCCGGCATTATCGGGCACAATGCGGTGGTCAATACCTTCGTTTACCATCTCCCAGGCGGTGAGCCGCGCTCCCTGGCTTCGGGGACGCGTTTCATCAGCCCAAACGAAAATTCTCTTCCCGGAACGATGGGCACGGTAGATGGGCGCCAAAGCACTGCCCCAGTCCACAAAACCCAGCCAACCCGCATTGCAATGTGTCATAATACGATATCCTTCTTTGATCAGGCCATCGCCATAAATCCCGATCTGCTCACCATCGGCATCATTTTCTGCCGCAAGTTGTTGGGCACACGCCACAGCTTCATCCACAGATTTCATCCCGGCTTCAAAAACCCGCTCCGTAGCAAAAAACAAGTTTCGCGCAGTAGGTCGGGTGGCTTCAATTTCTTGGCGTGCCCGCTCCACATAGGATTTAAAACCTTCTTTAGGAGCAGATAAAAAAGCCTGCGCCATTCCAAATCCGGCAGAAGCCCCTATTGCGCCGGCACCTCGAACAATCATGCTGCTGATGGCGTGGCATGTGTCCTGATACGTTTTCGCTTCAAAAATCGCGAAGGAAAAAGGCAATTTGTTTTGCTCGATATGGAAAACACTTTGGCCTTCCATCCATACAGTTTTATAATGAGTCCCTTTAACTATCATGTATTTTTTTTGCTCAGGATGACTCCTGAATTATTTATAAAATATGCCACAAAATTAGTTTATTGGGCGATCTGTTCCATTAAAGCAGCAAGTGCATTTTTTCTTTATTGCGCCAGCCGGCCTGATACTCATAATCTACAAAGTAAATTTTCAAATCTGCCTGATAATCATGATCGGTAAAAAACACTTTTTTATCGGCTTGATAATCGTGTTTCACGAAAAACCAGAGCCCATTCTTTTTAGCCTGATATTCATGATCCACAACATAAACCTTCAGGTCGGCCTGATATTCATGTTGCACACTAAACACTTTGAAATCAGCCTGGTAATCATGATCGCATTTATATAATTTCTGTGCAAGCAATCCTTGCGACATCAGAAAAAAAATACTGAGAATAATCAAATTTCGTTTCATTTTACTTCTTTTGTTCAACTTCCTGCAAAAGCACTTTAACCGCTTCAGCCAGTTGCTGATCGAATCCCTTTGCTGCCACATCGTATTCTATATCAACTATTACATCCGGTTCCAATTGTTGGTTTTCGAGATAATTATCATTCATATCCAAAGCGCCCACTTGAGGAATACCGAAATACAGGCTTGGATCCTGGAGGGTTTCCCACCAAACAGCCGTCATTGTACCCGCTACGGGCATACCCACTAATTTACCGATTTCCAGTGTTTTGTAGGCATAAGGAAAACCGTGCGCATCCGAATAATTTCCTTCGCTGATCAGCACTGCCGATGGTTTGTTCCATTTGGTCATTGGGTCATAGCCATATTTTTGACCACGCGGGGCAAACTGAACGTAGGGCTTTCCTGACAATAATGTTACCAAATCATCATGCAGCCAACCGCCGCCATTAAAACGGGTATCCACAATAATTGCATCTTTATCGCTGTTCAGGCCCAACACATCGGAATAGAACTGCCTGAAGCTGTTGCTGTTCATTCCCGCAACATGCACATAACCAATTCTTCCACCGGAAAGGCTGTCGCAAAGTGCGCGTTCACGCTTTATCCAACGCTTGTAAAGCAGCCCGTTTTCTTTGCCTTTGCTGATGGGTTTAACGGTCAGGCTGTCGGTTTTTCCAATATTCTCAATAACCAGCAATATTTTTTTGTCTTTTTGATGGTTCATCAGACGGAGAAAATGTGCATAATCCTGAATAGCTATGCCGTCAATGGACTTGATCAATGTTCCTTTTTTGACATTTTCCTGATAATCCAGAGGGCCTTCCGCAATAACTTCTTCCACCTTGATCCCCGGTCCTTCAAAATTAAAATCGCTAATGATTCCCAAAGAGGCTGTGCGGTCTCCGTCAGAAGCAGAATGTCTGTATCCCGATCCGGTATGTGATGCGTTGAGCTCGCCCAGCATTTCGCTCATCATTTCTGCAAAATCATAATTATTATTGATAAAAGGAAGGAACTGACGGTAATTATCGCCATAAAAATCCCAGTCCACCTGATGCATGGCTGTATCGTAGAATTTTTTGAGGCACTGGCGCCAGGCATGCTCGAACATATACGCCCGCTCACCGGCCAGATCGAGTTTTTGCTCTGCATTAAATGAAACTACCTTTTTTGAAGGCTTACCTCCTGAAACAGGTATTTTATAAATACTACCAGAGCTATATAGGAACAGGTTTTTGCCCTCTTTGTCAAACTGCATGGCACCGCCTCCACCGCTGAATTTCAGGAGCAGTTTTGTTTCATTTTTCAGGAAATCATGCTCCCAGAGGTCGTATCCTTTTTCAAAACGCGCCAGATAATAGAGTTTGGTTCCATCGGGGCTCAGCAGTGCATCGGAAAGGTTGGACGAGTTGATGGTCAATCGTTTTACACGATCGCACATCCCATCATAACAAATCTGAACGTCCAGGCTGTCCTTTTTCACTTCCTTTTCTTTTTTCTTTTTCTTCTTGTCTTTTTTGTCCCCAGCCGGCTTTTGTTCCTTTTTCTTTTCTTCTTTGAGCAATTCGCGTTCTTCTTTTGTCATATTGAACTTTTTCCAGGCTTCGGGCTCAAAAAACATAATATAGGCATCGCGCGTAGAGCCCCAGCTCCCATGCGAGCGCATTCCCTGGCGGTCAGAAAACCACAGCATAGCTTTTCCGTCTTTTGTCCAACGTGGATGAGAATCATGATAACCACTTTGGGTCAGGTTGTATGGTTCACCACTTCCGTCGGCTTTAATCAAAGCCACATCAACGTGGAAAAGATGGTTTGGTGAGAATTCAGAAAGCAGCCATTTCCCATCTGGGCTCCAGTCAAACCACTGATCTCCATCGCTGTAGGAATAATTCATATCTCCATCCATAACAGTTCGCGAGACCTCCTTATCGATATTATGTACACGTAAAGTTGTGCGTTCTTCAAGATAAGCCACTTCTTTTCCATCGGGCGAGAATTTTGGTTGGAAACAATCTTTCTCGTTCACAATCAACGGCTTTTCTTCCAGCAAGGTAGCCGAAGAGAAGCGTGGTTCATTATCCAGCACAATGCTTGTTTGGTAAATATTCCAACTTGTATCGCGTTCGGCGGCATAGAGCAGGCTACGTCCATCAGGGCTAAAGCTCACACTGCGCTCCTGACCGGGTGTTTGGGTTATTTGTTTCGTAGTGGAATAATCGGAAGAAGTCACAAACACATCGCCGCGCACGATAAAAGCAACTTCTTTACCGTTAGGACTTACAACCATCTCACGGCTTCCTTTGCGGTGCTTTTTAAATACAATTTGGTTATCCTGATCACGCAGACGGAGGGTTACATCAACTTTCTCCGGTTTATCTGCTCCGGCTTTCATAGTGTAAATGGCTCCGTTATAACCAAAGCATAATATTCCTTGATCTGTTGCCGAAAGAAAACGAAGCGGATGCTGATCAAAAAATGTAATTTGCTTTTTGTCTTTGGGATTATCCAGCGGCATCATCCAAACATTCATGCTGCCACTTTCTTCGCTCAGGTAGTATAATTTATCGCCAACGATAAGCGGGTCACGGTCTTCTCCATCAAAATTTGTTATGAAGGAGTGTTTCCCACTTTCCACATCATATTTTCTGATGTCGCGTGTTACCGAGCTTGTATGGTGCTTCCTCCATTTGTTTTCATAGCCTTTACGGTTTTGATAAATGATACTTTTCCCGTCTTTGCTGTACACGGCATGTTCCGCCGGGGATGTAATCAATCGCTTTACAGAGCTGTCGGCCAGGGCAACCGCATAAAGCTCATTTAATGCACCGCTTGGGAAGAGGATGTTTTGCGGGCTGTCTTCAATTCCGGCCGAGAACAAAACTTCCTGGCCATCCGGACTGAAACTCCAGGGCAATTCACTGCCCGAATAAAATGTAAGGCGCTTTGGGCTGCCGCTCTCCACACCAATGCTGTATAGGTCAAAATTACCGTTTCGGTCGGAAGCAAAAACAATGGTTTTTCCATCCGGTGACCAAACAGGCATATAATCATAAGACTTATGCAAAGTCAGCGGCACCGCCACTCCGCCTTTAGCATCCACAAGGTATAGGTCGCCACGGGCAGCAAAACATATTGTCTGTCCATCGGGCGATATGGCAGGATAGCGCAGCCATTGCACGATTTGTTCCTGGGATTTCAGCATTGCAGCGCAACAAACAACAATGATCAGGCTCAATAAAATTCTCTTCATTTTTATAGCTTAAAATACGTGTATTATAATTGAATTTCTTTCTATTGGGGGCAAATAGTACTTTTGCAGCCAAAATAAGCAAATTTGCGCTAATGGTCAAAAAACATTGAACATGCAATTTCACAATACGTTTTAGGGCAATACGCTTTATCAAAGATAATATGAAAGAAGGACTGATTGAATTTAATGATGCAAAGCATCTCCAAAACCTGAAAGCAGGAGATATTGAGATAATGGCACCGGTAGGTTCGTATGAATCACTGCATGCCGCCATACAAGGCAAGGCCGATTCGGTATATTTTGGTGTCGGCAAACTGAATATGCGCTCGCGTTCATCGCAGAATTTCACCATAGATGATTTGGCAGAGATTGCACGCATCAGCCGGGAAAAAGGCATTAAGACCTATCTGACAGTAAACACAATCATCTACGACCATGAGCTGGATGAAATGCACAGTATTGTTGATGCGGCAAAGAAAAACGGAATTTCAGCGATTATTGCCACGGATATTTCTGTTATTCAATACGCCCGCAGCATTGACATGGAAATCCACATCAGCACGCAAAGCAACATCACCAATATTGAAGCGGTGCGTTACTGGAGCCAATATGCGGATGTGATGGTAACAGCTCGGGAGCTTAACTTAAAACAGGTTTACGATATCACGCAGGCAATTGAGCGCGAAGGCATCAAAGGGCCAAAAGGCGAATTGGTGCAAATTGAAATTTTTGCCCACGGAGCGCTTTGTATGGCCGTTTCGGGCAAATGTTACCTCAGCCTCGACAATATGAACAGCAGTGCCAATCGCGGCGCCTGTTTGCAACCCTGCCGCAGAGGTTATAAAGTAAGCGATATGGACGGAGAATTCGAATTTCAGGTGGACAACCAGTATATCATGTCGCCCAAAGACCTGAAAACCATTGATTTTTTAGATAAAATCCTGATGAGCGGAGTTCGGGTGTTGAAAATTGAAGGCCGAGGCAGAAGTGCTGAATATGTAAAAACTGTAGCAGAAACTTACAGAGAAGCCGTGGACGCCTGGTTTGAAGGAGATTTTACACTGGAAAATCTCAAAAATTGGAATAAAAAGCTCGAATCGGTTTATAACCGTGGGTTTTGGGATGGATATTATCTCGGAAAAAAAATGGGCGAATGGACAGAAAACTATGGATCGCAGGCCTCGCGCCGGAAAATATTTATTGGAAAAGTGAGCAATTATTTTTCAAAAATCGGAGTGGCGGAAATCACCATCAGTACCAAAGAATTAAGTGTTGGGGATGACATACGGATTATAGGGCCCACAACCGGTGTTTATGAAGACACAGTAAGGGAGTTACGCGTTGACCTCAAAGCGGTTACGACAGCATCTCGTGGATCGGTTTGTTCTGTACCTGTCAACAGTTTATTACGCCGTGGCGACAAAGTTTATAAAGTAGTTGATGCCAGCCTTTTGGATTCTCTAAGTTAGAATTTTTTGGCCGGTCTGTTTTTTCTACATTGATGTGAGATACAACAATACAGCGATAAACAATGCCATGAATACAGCAAAATAAATCAGGTAAGTGCTTTCCTTTGCTTTTTTCATAATCCTGAAAATTATAATTCGACTTTATCTTTACGTTCGTCTGTGTCCAAAAAATAAAAGATGTTCAAATATAGTACTTTTTCTCTCATTCAACAAATTTTTTAATTTCTTGCCTTTTTAATTTAACGCTTTTAAATCAACAACTTAAGCAGAAACTCAAGAAAAACGCACTTTAAACCCATTCGAATCAAATTTTATTTAGACACATTCTATATTTATCAGACAAGTTCAATTGTAAAATGGTTGTCTGAATCCCCAAAAAACACATGTAAATTTTCACGCAAATAAATGTGGGCATGAAGCAAGGAGATATGAATATTAGAGGCATAACAAAGCATGCCAGAAATTCAGCACCCTATTTTTTAGAAATGCCTTTTGATTATCTTTGCAGCGTTTTTATATCAAAGTATATATAATTATGGCATTAAGCGAACAAGAAATTGTACGGAGAAATTCCCTTGGGGAATTGAGGAAACTTGGAATTGAGCCATATCCGGCAGCCGAATTTCCGGTTAACTGCACTACAGAAGACATCAAAAAAGGCTTTGAGAAAGAGCCCGAAAAATACAAACAGGTAGTACTTGGTGGCCGTATTATGAGCCGCCGTATCATGGGTGCTGCTTCATTTGCAGAAATCAAGGATCATAAAGGCCGCATCCAGTTATATTTGCACCGCGACACCATCTGTCCGGGTGAAGACAAAAGCATGTACAATACCGTTTTTAAGCGGTTGCTTGATATTGGGGACATCATCGGCGTTAAAGGTTTTGTGTTCATCACCAAGATGGGCGAAATCAGCATACATGTTGAGGAGCTGACCCTATTGAGCAAGTCCCTGCGCCCGCTTCCGATCGTAAAAGAGAAAGACGGCAAAACATACGATGCCTTTACCGATCCTGAGCAACGCTACCGCCAGCGCTATGTTGATCTGATCGTTAACGACCATGTGAAAAAAACCTTTGAAATGCGTTCAAAGCTTATTTCATCTATGCGCGAATTTTACAACAGCAAAGGCTATCTGGAAGTGGAAACGCCTATCTTGCAGCCCATTCCGGGAGGAGCAGCAGCGCGCCCCTTTGTAACACACCATAATGCACTGGACATCCCACTTTACCTGCGCATTGCCAACGAACTCTACCTTAAAAGGTTGATCGTTGGCGGCTATGAAGGCGTTTATGAATTCGCCAAAGATTTCCGTAATGAAGGAATGGACAAAACCCATAACCCTGAATTTACAGTAATGGAAATTTATATAGCCTATAAGGATTACGATTGGATGATGCGCTTTGTGGAAAATACAATCCGCAAAATTTCGATGGACCTGCATGGCAAATTACAAATCAACTATCAGGGCAAAGAAATTGATTTTGAACCCAAATTTGCCCGTGTTCCCATTCTTGAGGCCATCAAAAAATATACAGGATACGATTTGAATGGCAAAAGCGAGGAAGAAATCAGGGATATTTGCATTGCGCTGGGCATCGAAGCCGACGAAAGCATGGGCAAAGGCAAAATGATCGATGAAATCTTTGGCGAAAAATGCGAGCACAACTATATCCAACCGACATTCATCACAGATTATCCGGTTGAAATGAGCCCTCTTTGTAAGCGACATCGCAACAACCCGGAGCTTACCGAACGTTTTGAGCTGATGATCAACGGCAAGGAAATCGCCAATGCATACTCCGAGCTCAACGATCCCATCGACCAGAAAGCACGTTTTGAAGAACAGTTCAAACTATCTGAAAAAGGGGATGACGAAGCAATGTTCATTGACATGGATTTTGTGCGCGCTTTGGAATACGGCATGCCGCCAACATCCGGTTTGGGTATTGGCATCGACCGTCTGGTGATGCTTTTTACCGACAATGACAGCATCCAAGAAGTCCTTTTCTTCCCCCAGATGAAGCCCGAAAAAATCAAAATAGGGCCAAAACCCGCAGACTTTGTAGCTATTGGAGTACCGGAAGAATGGGCCGAACACCTCATCAATGCAGGTATTGAGTCCGTTGATGCCCTGCGCGAGATGAAAGCCACACAGCTCCATCAGAAAATGAATGGCTACCGTAAAAAGAACAAACTGAGCATAACTGCGCTTCAGCTATCTGATGTGGAAAAATGGTTTGATTAGCATTTTATTTACTAAATAATGCAAAGCCTGGAAGAAAAATCCGGGCTTTTTTGTGTTAATACATTCATAATGAAGCAAACCTGCCTCCTAATCCCCGGCATATAACAATTTTTAACATATACAAACGCTAACATATGACAAGGGCAGATTATTTTTTTTATATTTGCCCCTCAAATTCAATTATTTCAAACCAAAAATTATTTATCCATGAAGTTAAACATCAGCAGTCTCACCAGAACACTGATTTTAATTTTCCTCACAGGTTTTTCCATCAGTCTGTTTGCACAAACCATGAATGACGCCGGCACAAAATTTAATGATGCCAATAAGATGATCAAAGCGAAAGATTACGACAAGGCAATCACTGAGCTAGAAGCCTGTATCGGAATCTGCACGCAAATTGGTGACGCAAAAGCCACTGAATTGAAAGGCAAAGCAGAAAAGCAGCTTGTAAATGCTTATTACAAAAAAGGGATAAGCCTTTACAAATCAAAAAATTTCAATGAGGCTATTAAAACTTTTGAACTCACCGCGAAGAAAGGGAAAGAACTGGGACAAGCAGGTACTGCCAAAAAAGCAAAAAGCCTAATCCCAAATGTTCATAACAGCATAGCCGCAAGTCTTTTAAAAGATGGCAAACTGGATGAAGCACTCAAAAACGTAAATATTGCCGTTGAGAAGAAACCCGGTTTTTATCAGGCATATCTAACTAAGGCATTGATCCAAAAAGATAAAGGCGACTTAACCGGCATGAAAAAAAGCATTGATCTCTGTATTGAGAATGCCGGAGCGAAAGCCAAAGCTCAGAAAACTGCCGATAAAGCAAAAACCCTGGGTTCATCAGCTTTCACCGCTGCAGGCGTAGAAGCTGTTAAAGCGCAGAAATTCGACAAAGCCATTGCCGATTTTAATAATGCACTCGCTTATGACGACAATGCCGACACACATTATTTCCTTACTACCGCCTATAATGGAGCGCAACAGTGGGATAAAGCCATTGCTTCTTCTCAAAAAGCCCTTGCCGGCATGACCGAAGGAAAAGATAAAGTTTATTTTGAGCAAGGCCGCGCATACGAAGGCAAAGGCGATGCTGCTGCCGCATGTGCCGCATACAAAAAAGTTGCTGCAGGCCCTAATGCCGAGGCAGCTAAGTATCAGATCGAGCATGTGTTAAAATGCAAATAATCCCATTGCGGATTTTATAAGCCAACTAAGGCTTTCACAAAATATTACAAAGCCATTCCTTAATCGGGATGGCTTTTGTATTTTAGCGCGGATGAACCCACAACACGATAAAGCAGGCCTTTCAGCCATTAATATTCTCCTGCTCATAGCCTATGCGCTGATTTGCCTGATTATTGGAATTTACAGCCATAAAAAGAAAGACGCCAGCGGATATATGATTGGCGGAAGAAAATTAAAAACAGCAGGTTTCGTTTTCTCTGTTTTGGCCAGTTATGTAGGCGGTGCAGCTGTTGTTGCCTATGCTGCATACGTATATCGGTTCGGTCCTGCTGCATTGGCAGTTTTTGCAGGTACAGGACTTGGCTTTCTGGTATTTATTCCCTACGCACTGAAAATCAAGCGGGCAAACACCAAATTCCTTACCCTTTCTGACTGGATTGGATTTACATCAGGCAAAAGCTCAGGAACGATATCAGCTCTGGTTCTTTTTGTCGTCTATTTCGGAATGCTGCTCAATCAGTTTATTGCGGGCAGCAGCATACTCGCTTCTATTAGTGGATGGAGCTACGAAAGCGCGCTCAGCCTGTCGGCCCTGATCATTGGTGTTTACCTCACTGCAGGAGGCTTTAATTCGGTAATCCGAACCGACATTTTCCAGTATATCGTTTTGCTGGCACTTTTTGGCATTATGATTTTTTATGTGCCCCACGAAACCATAAAAAGCACCTTTGCCAAAGGTGAATTCGAGCGCCTGAACCCATTTATGTTTATTGCATTTCTGGCTTTTGGGATATTTATTGTTTTTCAGTCGGCAGAATACTGGCAGCGGGTATATGCGGCCAAAAACGAAAAAGTAGTTAAACGCGGACTTCAATGGAGTGCCGTTTTGGTACTCATCAGCGGAGCGCTGATTTCCTTTGCCGGGCTGAGCGCTCATTTTGGCGCTCCCGGAATTGATGCCCGCGATGCTTTTGCTTCCGGTCTCAGAATCCTGATGCCGCAGCATCTGCAAAGCCTGGGGCTGGTGCTTGTTTTTGCAGCAATTATGAGCTCCGCAGATACCATAATCTTTGTGCTGGCCAGTAGTTTGTCCGTCGATTTTATGAAGAAATTTAAAAGCAGCGAGATAAACCTGTCCATGGCCCGAACCACAAAAATATTCATCCTTCTGCTTACACTGGCAGGATTTGCTTTTGCGTGGTTCTTCCGCGATTTGATCCAGGTTATTATATTCATCACAGGTATGGGATTTACGATTATCCCCGCAGTAATAGCCAGCTTTCATTTTAAACTTCAGCCCATCAGTGTTTGGATCAGCTTTTTATCGGGAATCATTTATATCTTTATCCTGATTTTAAGCGGAAACCTTGCGGCAGAAGCTTCCATAGCAAGCATTTTAATCAGTTTTTTGGCTTTGATTGTATCTGCGGCTTTTTTGAAAATAAAATATCGCGCCAGCAAAAAATAAAGACGATGCATAAAAAATACCATTTACTGCTTTTTCTTTGTTTTCTGTTGCCTATCGGGATGATGGCACAGAAAACCGACAGTACCCAAAGGGACAAAATCAAAAAAGGGCTGAATATCGGCGCGCTGCCTTCGGTGCTTTACAATTCTGACCTGGGCTTCCAATACGGCGCATTGGCCCAACTTTTTAATTATGGTGATGGCAGCCTGTATCCCGAATACAAATGGTCGGTTTACGGAGAACTGGCCCGCACAACCAAAGGAGGCGGCATCAACCAGCTCACTTTTGACGCACAAAACCTGCTGCCCAAAAAAATCCGCTGGATTACGGATGTGAGCTATTTGACCCAGCAGGCTCTGGATTTTTATGGTTTCAACGGTTATCAGGCAGTTTATAACCCCAATTTTGAAGATGACCAAAGCAATGAATATATCAGCCGGATGTTTTATCGTTTAGAACGCAAACTGCTCAGGATTGCCACGGTTTTTCGCGGGAATTTGATTGGAGAGCATGTGTATTATCTGGCCGGATTCAGCTATTACGATATGAAAATCAGTCCGGTTGACATTGACCGGCTCAATGAAGGCAAAGATGAAAAAGACCTGCTGCCCCATGTTGCCGGGCTTTATCAAAGGTATGTGGACTGGGGGCTGATTCCCGAAAATGAAAAAAACGGCGGACAGATCAAACTGATAAAACTTGGCCTGACCTACGATTCGCGCGATAATGAACCCAATCCGATGCACGGCATATGGTCGGAAGCTATTCTGGCCATTGTTCCTGAATTTCTGGGCAATAATGAAAACGCCTATACCAAACTCGCACTGGTTCACCGCCAGTATTTTACATTGATCAAAGACCGTTTATCCCTTGCCGGACGTTTGGGATATCAGGGGACCATTGACGGGCATTGCCCTTTTTATATGCAGAGCTATATGATTGAATCGTACCCAAAAAGCACCACAATTGATGGTTTGGGAGGAAAGCGGACACTGCGCGGCATTCTGCGCAACCGTGTGGTTGGCGATGGCATTGCGTATGGAAATCTTGAAATGCGCTGGAAATTTCACAAAACCTATTGGATGAAACAAAATTTTTATTTTGCGCTGAATGCTTTTCTGGATGCGGGCAGGATTGTAAAAGACATTGATCTTGACCTTGATAAAGTGCCCTATCTTTCACGGCGTGATTTTTTTGATGAAACAGCCGATGATGCATTTCATGTCAGCACCGGTCTTGGTCTTCGTTTTGCAATGAACCAGAATTTTGTTTTTGGCTTGGATTACGGCATTCCGCTGGACGAACGCGATGGGAAAGGCGGGATTTATATTGGATTGAATTATATTTTTTAGGCTACAGCCCACAAACCACCTGCACAGCTTCCTTTTGCAGGCTTATTTTGCAGCTTCCACTGCCCAAATCTTCCCCATCGGCTTCGATAAGCACGTCACTGTCGCATTCGATAAAGATCTTTTTGCACTTAAACTGCTGAATTTCGGGCTCACGCACAAAAGCACCCGAGTAGAGATTTTTTAGTTGCGCTATGACTTTCATCTTGCTGATTTCCGGGATGAGGGTTACATCCAGCAGGCCATCGAAAGGGTCCGCATCCGGCAATTGCCTCATTCCTCCGCCGTTGTACTGGCAGATGCCGGCAGAAAGGCTAAAAATATTCCCTTGAAAAAGTTGTTCGCCATCAATGAAAACCTTAGCCGGTTTTGCCCGATAGCTGAACAAGCCTGTTGCCAGTTGCCATAAATAAGCCAGTCGGCCTTTTTTATTGCTCTCTTTCATTTTATTGAGCCTTTTGCTCACAAAAGCATCAAAACCCAAACCGGCAATATTCAAGAAATATCTTTGTCTTATCCCTTCAGGCATTTGCACCATCTGCAGCAATCCCACATCCTGCCGACGAAAAGCCCGCTTTTTAATCAATTGAACAATATCATCAAGCTTCTCCGGGAGCTGCATGGTTCTTTGCCAGTCGTTGCCGGTCCCTGTCGGAATCAATGCCAGGCAGGCATCTTCAGGAATTTTCTTGGCCGCATTTGCTATGCCATTGAGCATTTCGCTGAGGCTGCCGTCGCCGCCAACCGCAATAAAATCCCTCCATCCGTGGACATAAGCCTGAGCGGCAAGGTCAAAAAGCTGCCCGGGAGCTTCGCTGAAAAACACTTCAAAATCAATAGATTGCATTTTCAGAGCAGCCTCAATTTCCGGCCACATTTTTCTGCCCTGACCCGAACCGGCTTCCGGGTTCACCAGTACCATCCAGGAATTATTTCTGCTATGAATAGGGATATTGTTCATGAAGTGGCCAAAAATAATCAAAAGAACAGCATCATGCCTTTCCTATAATACCTTTTGCTTCCATTTGCCCGATGAAAAATAAAGAACCGACAGCAATCCCAGGAAAAACATATAAATATATTCTGATGTCCAAACCCATGCAACATTCACAAAGAAAACATTTGAGAGCAGATAGACATAAATGAGGTAACAGAATGCGGTGATAAATTCAATAATCATGGATACACGGGTGTGGCCTGTGCCACTTAATCCAAAGAAGATCACGATGGAAAGGGACAGGAGCGGCAAAGCGCCATTTACGACATACAGAACAGGGACCGAAGCTTCGATGAGCGCCTGGCTATCCGTATAAACCCTGATGATCCATTCGGGGATAAGGAACGTAATGCCCATTACCAGCAGAGAAATAACAAAAGTAAGCCCCACGGTTTTCCGGATGATCGGTATGACAAACTTCGTTCCGCTTTCGCCAATGGAATTGCTTACGAGCGTATTCACTGCCGTAGCAAAACCAAAACCCGGGATAATCAAAATCATATAAATGCTGCGGATAATATTGGAAACGGCCAGGTTTCGTTCGCCGGTCTGTTCGATAATCAGGAAAAAGGAAAACCAGGTTGCAATGCTCACAAAATATTGCAGCATCACCCAAACCGAAACGTCAAAAATCTGAAGTATGCTTTTCCAACGGATATCATTGAAGCGATAAAGTGCAAATTCTGATGATTTGATAAAAATTTTGGAATAAACAAAAAAGTACAAAACGGCCACAGCCTCTGAAATAACCGAAGCCAGAGCGGCTCCTTCGATGCCCATGGCCGGCATACCAAAATGCCCGAATATCAAGGCATAATCAAGCACAATATTCACAACCGCCATAATGATGGCACCATAACTCAGCACTTTTGTACGCGTAATGCCCACAAAAAACGCACGGGCACCCACATTCATAAACGCGAAGAAAATCCCGAAATTCCGAATATGCAAATAGCGCGATGACAGCCCAAAAACATCGGGCGAGGAGACTATGGAGCCCAATAAATCTGATGCAAACAGATTAATAATCACGAAGATAAAGAGCGCAAAAACGCTCAACGTAATCAGCGTTTGATCGGTAAGCTTGCCCACATCTTCAAAACGTTTCTCACCATTGCGGCGTGAAATCAGGATTTGCGCACCGGTGCCGAATCCAAAGCCGATCATGAACAGCACATAATAGAACAGTCCTCCAATGGCACCGGCTCCTAGTTCTGCTTCTCCGAGGCGTCCCAGAAAAGCCGTATCGATCAGGTTGATCAGGTTTTGCGCAATCATGCCCAGGATGACCGGATAGCCAACCTGCCAGATCTTTTTATAAGTAACCATAGCTTATTTTTTCCAGAAAGTTGGTGATAATAAAATCAGGATCGTAAACAGTTCCAGACGTCCGAGCAGCATAAGGAAAGAAAGAAACCACTTCCCGAAAACGGTAATTTCTGCATAATTGAGCACGGGACCTACGGCACCAATTCCCGGCCCAATATTTCCCAGGCTGGCAATAACAGAGCCGATTGAAGACTCATAGTTCAATCCTGTGAGCGACATTATAAGAACGCCCAGCCCGAAAATCATCATATAAATCAGGAAGAAAGCCATCACTTTGCTGATGATTTCTTCGGAAATTACCCTTCCGTTGAGCCGTACAGGCAGGAATGCATGGGGGTGGATTATCCTTTTCAGTTCCAATCGCGTATTTTTGAACAGCAGCAACTGACGCACAACTTTTACGCCGCCACCGGTACTGCCGGCACTGCCGCCTACAAACATCAATAAAAAGATAATCATCCACAGCGACACAGGCCACAACAAATAATCGTCTGTAACAAAACCCGTTGTGGTTATGATGGACACAACCTGAAAAAGCGCATCGCGAAAAGATTTTTCCACAGCCCTGTTGGTCATAAAAATAAGTCCCAATGCAATGACAATGGTACTTAAAAGGATGGTCAGCAGATATACACGGTATTCTTCATCGCGGAACACCTTCTTTATTTTGCCGCTCAGGGAGAAATAATGCAAGGCAAAATTGGTTCCTGCCATTATCATAAAAATAATGATAACATACTGTATATAAGGAGAATAATTCGCAACTGAGGCATTTTGCGTAGAAAACCCACCGGTTGCCATTGTGGCGAAAGCATGGCAGAGCGCATCAAAAAGGTTCATGCCGCCAAACATCATCAGAATAGTTTGCACAAAAGTGAGCAGCACATAAATGCCCCACAACCTTTTGGCTGTTTCTTTGATGCGCGGATGCAGTTTATCCTTGGTCGGACCAGGCACTTCTGCAACAAAAAGCTGCATACCGCCAATACCAAGGATCGGAAGAATCGCCAGTGAAAGCACGATAATTCCCATACCGCCAATCCAGTGCGTCATGCTGCGCCAAAAAAGGATACCTTTGGGCTGTGCTTCGATATCGTTGAGGATAGTAGCCCCTGTTGTGGTAAAACCCGACATGGTTTCAAAAAAGGCATCGGTAAAATTGCTTATGGATCCACTAATCAGAAAAGGCAAGGTGCCAAAAATGGAAATGATGACCCAAGCCAAAGAAACGATAAGGTAGCCTTCGCGTTTACCGAGCTGGCTGTCGTTTCGTTTCCGGTTGAGCAGATACATCAGGCCACCTGCAGCTATGGTAATCAAGCCACTGTAAAGCAGGCTCAGGCATTCAAAACCACAATAGTAAATTGAAAATGGAATTCCGGTGAACATCATCACCCCTTCAATAATCAGAAGGAATCCGAGCACTTTTGCAATGATGCCCCAGTTAACTTTTTTGATTGAAATGGACAGCATTTTCCCTTATTTGAATAATTTCTCCACCTTGCTGATGGCATGAGGCAGGGAGAAAATAACCACTTTGTCATTTTCTTTGATCTGCAAATCACCAATGGCAATTAACCCCTTATTTTTGCGAATTACCCCACCAATAATTGCATCTTTGGGCATGTTCAGGCTTCGGATCGGGTTTCGAGTAACCGGAACACCCGGCTTCACGATAAATTCCATAACCTCAGCATCCACACCATTAAGACATTTCAACGAAGCAACTTCAGCACCCATTGTAAATCGTGCGATATAACTGGCGGCAATCAGCTTTTTATTGATAAGCGTATCAATTCCAATGGTTTGGGCAATATCGATATAATCCACATTTTCGACAAGTGGGATAATTTTTTTTACACCGTATTTCTTTGCCAGCAAACAGGCAAAAATATTGGTTTCTGTATTGTTGGTCACGGCGATAAAAGCATCTGTTTCGCGGATCCCTTCTTCCTCGAGCAGTTGCACATCACTGGCATCGCCATTAACGATGAGTGTGCGTTCCAGCCCTTCGGCAATATTTTTGCAGCGCTCGCGGTCTATTTCAATGAGTTTTACGTTCATGCTGCGTTCCAGTGCCCGGGCTGTTTTTCGTCCGATACGCCCACCGCCGATAATAATTGCCGATTTAATAGCAAAATGGGCTTTACCCCCCATTTTAATCAGCTTTCGAATACCTTCGGGACGTGTAATCACATAGGCCAGATCGCCATCCTGGAACCGGTCGTTGCCTTTTGGGATAATGGTGTGTGAATCACGATGAATGGCCACAGCTCGGAAATCCAGATGCGGATACTGACGGGCAATTTCATCTAAACTTTTATCAAGCACATTGGCATCCTGATCAAGGCGCATCAAGAAAAGGGATAATTTCCCTTCGGAAAAATCAAATATTTCGGTTGCAGCGGTTTGCTTGAGCAGACGGACAATCTCACGTGAGGCAATTCGCTCCGGACCTACCATAAAATCGATGCCCATTGTTTTGAACATCTCTTTGTTTTTGTCTGTAAGGTATTCGGTATTGTTCACACGGGCAATAGTGCGTTTGGCCCCCAGTTTTTTGCCCAGCATGCAGGTAATGATGTTAATAGATTCATCATGCAATACAGAAATCAAAAGGTCTGCTTTGGAAACATTTGCTTTTTCGAGCACAGACATGGAGGTAGAATTTCCTGTGATCGTCATCAAATCGGTATAGGATTCTACCATTTTCAGGAGCTCTTCATGCGGATCCACAATAGTAATATCGTGATTTCCACTACCCGACACGATTTTCGCTAAATGAAAACCTACTTCACCGTCTCCTGCAATAATTATTTTCATTTTTTACTCATCTTTACGGCTGCGAAATTATGTTTTTTCGGGATAATGCAAAACCCATTAACAGAAGCATTAGTCCCTGTTTTTATCAAAACTACAATAAAAATCTCAATATCAAGATATTGAAACAGAATCCCAATCCAAAGAAACACGGAATTTATCGCGGAATTGCTGCAGTTCTTCCAGATTAATTTTTGCCCTGAGCACTTTTTCTTCCGAAGGTAAGGCAGAAGCAATCACATTGCCTTTTGGGTCAATGATCAGGCTGTCGCCCGAATGCCAAAAACCCTGACCGTCTTTTCCTACACGGTTTACTCCGGCCACATAACACTGGTTTTCAAGTGCCCGGGCAAGCAGCAGGCTTTTCCATACATGCGCACGTACGGACGGCCAATTTGCTATGTAGATCAATAAATCGTATTTGAATTTCCCATCCTGATAAGTATTCCTGCTCCAACATGGAAAACGCAGGTCGTAGCAAATCAGGGGCATAATGTTCCAGTCTTTCAAATGCGTTACTAAAGTGCCTTCGCCGGCTGTGATGTATTCGTCTTCGCGTCCCATGCGAAACAAATGCTTTTTGTCGTAATTACTGTAAGTCCCATCAGGCTTCATCCAGAAAAGTCGGTTAAAAAGCTTCCCGTTTTCCTTGATAAGCACTGAAGTACAGATTACGGCATTTTTTTTCGCAGCCATTTCTTTCAACCATCTTGCGGCCATTCCATCCATAAATTCGGCATTTGTTTCATTAAACGGACTAAAAGCCGTATTGAACATTTCCGGCAAAATAATCAGGTCTGCCCCATCAATGGCTTTTAATTTATGGTCAAATGCAATCAGGTTTGCTTCGGGGTTTTCCCAGTGCAAATCCGACTGAAGCAATGCAATATCCAGTAATTTTTCCATCAATCTAAAACTGTTTTAAATATTATTATGTTTCCCCTTGCCAAAAATAATATTAGTATTTTGGGCTGAGCAAAATTTAATGCGTTTTTATCAATACAAAAAATGATTTTATGAAGCCAGTCCGTTTCTTAGTCCCTACTGCTCAATGGGTTTTACGTCTTTCAGCAATCTTATTTATCTACACTTACTTTTTTGACACATTCATTAGTTTCAAGCTTCAAAGCCTGATGTTTTATGTTTCTGCAGTTTTTGTTTCGGGTGGTATTCTGCTACTGGCCGGAGGATTTCTTCGATCAGCAAAGATGACGGTTATTGTATCGCTTCTATTGTTTTTATTGAGCTTAACACGCCTGTTTGTTGCTTATAAATCCGGTGGTGCGGATCACGATTTCGCTTCCATGTTGATTTTGAGCGCCATTTTTCTAAATTTTCTTGCGAATGGGAACAGGAACTGATCTGCTATCAGCGAAAAGCATAAATTAAATCACCTCCTGATTTTCCTGCCTTTCCATACAAAAGGCAAAAAAAGGCTAAGCATTCCGGTGCATACCACATAAAATGGATACAATAACTCAAATATAAAAAAGAGGATGGGATTAAAACCTCCCTTTACAAAGCTCTGCCAACGGGCTGTCAGGAGGCTGTCCACAAAGTATTTGACCAGCAAAAAACCTGCAAAAACCCACAAATACTTCCATGACCTGAAAAGTGACAGGCCCAATCCGATCTGAACAAGGGAAGAAAGGAGCACAAGCAGGGCCACAAAACTGACATATAAATCCTTATATGCTCCTGCTTTACTGGTCCATCGCATCCGTTGATGCACAAAGGTTTTAAAATTTTCCGGAGGGCGGGTAAATACTTTGGCACGCATATTCTGTAAAAACGAGATACTTGAAGAACCATAGAACTTTTGAGCTGCCAACATCAGGAACATATCGTCCCCACTGGCATAATGCCCATTTTGATTTCCCTCACTTTTCTCCAATAATGATTTACGAAAACCCATATTTGCCCCATTGCTCATCAGTGGTTTTCCATTGCCCATGCTTCCGGCTGAAGACGCAAGCAAAGAAGCAAATTCATATTGGTAAAAATGCTGCAGGAATCCTTTCTCCTTCTGGAAACTTACCGGCCCGGTAATAAACTGCAATTTACCATTTGCACAAAAGGCATTTACATAAGAAGCAATCCAGCCCGGCGCCAGGATGCAATCCGCGTCGGTTTGCAATATAATATCACCTTTTGCCAGCGAATATGCCAGTTTCAAGGCCGCTTTTTTTCCTGTTTTTTGACGGGGGCTATAAATGTGCTTCAGCATTATTTCGGGGAAAGAAAGCTGAAATTTTTTCACTAAGGCCGGGCCGCCATCGCTGCTGTGGTCGTCCACCAGTATAATTTCAAAAAATTTCTTGGGGTAATGCTGATTTTTGATGCTGTTGAGCATCATACTGAGGTTTTTATATTCATCGCGGTAGGCTACAAGAACACTGACCAGAGGCCTGGTTTTGCTACATTCTGCAAATGCCTTCTTTTTTCTCAATCCTTTAAAAAAAGACAAAATAAGCAGCCCATAAAGCAAAAGGACGCTTCCACTTACAATATAAATGAGGCTATTTGCTGGCATTGCGGAAGAATCTGAGTTTATAAACAAAAACAGCTCCAGTGAGTGCAGGAACAACAATATTGATCAGCCAAAGCAAGCCGGCTGCTGTTGCTGCTGCAATTTCGCTAAAACTATCCGGTGAACCGGCAAAATATAATCCCAGCACACTGATTGCCACACTTCCCCGGATACTCAGCTCTGCCAGGGCCACAGAAGGAATAGCGGTAAGCACGAAAAAGATAACCGATACCACCATCATCCCCGAAAAAAGGCCCATTTCAATTCCAAAAGCACGAAAGAGCAAATAATATTGCAGCGAAAAAACCACATATCGCAGAAAACTAAACAGCAACACCCTAAGAAGTTCCTTTCCATGAAATTCTGAAACTACTTTCAAATAGTTTCGCATCCGTTTCCAGTTTTTGCGCAACAAGCCATCCACCCATTTGGTAATAATATCGACATTAAAATAGAGCATCAGGACAAATGCATTAAAAACCAAAACACTGGCAATAAGCCCCCAGAGGAAATACTGCTTATCCCGAAAAAATTCAATATCATATGAAATAACGAAGAAAATCAATGCAAAACTGCCACAGCTCAGCGTAACCAGCAACTGGCTCATGCTGCCCAGAACCGTCAGAAAAACGGCTTTCCAAGGATTGGCTTTATGCAGCATAAAGACCCGGCCAAAGTATTCCCCGACCCGATTGGGCGTAAAAACACTTACAGTTACGCCACTGAGCACCGCACGGTAAGCTTTAAAAAAAGAGATCTGCTCAATTTTTCCAATAAGATACTGCCATTTAGCTGTTTCCAGTCCCCAATTTACGAATACGAGGATCAGGGCGGCGTATAAAAAATAAAACGACGAGCCTTTGCTCAGCTCACCCCAAAGCAGATCCAGATTGGCCAGGATATCCTTTTCGTAGAAAAGCTGATAATAAATAAAACCATAAGCTACGATGATAATCAGCGTCCGAAGCAGAATGTTATAGGTTTTATTTAATTTTGTCTTTTCCATTTAAAACAATTGAATTTGAAAAAAGAACGCCTGATTATGGGCATCGACCCGGGCACCAACATTATGGGATACGGACTGATCCTAGTCCGGGGCAACGCATTGTCACTGGTAAATATGGGTGTGCTCAAGCTTGGCAAACTTCCGAACCAGGCCTTAAAACTAAAAAGAATTTTTGAAAGCAGCCTACACCTGATCGACGAATATAAACCCGATGAACTGGCCCTGGAAGCCCCTTTCTACGGGAAAAATGTTCAGTCGATGCTGAAACTGGGGCGTGCTCAGGGTGTTGCGATGGCTGCCGGGCTCTATCGCGATATTCCTATTTTTGAATATTCGCCAAAAAAAATAAAACAATCCATTACCGGAAACGGTTCAGCTTCCAAAGAACAGGTTGCTGCAATGATCACCAAACTAGTAAAAATCCAGGAAACTCCCGAATATCTCGATATCACAGATGCTCTGGCTGTTGCCGTTTGCCATTATTTTCAAAAAGGGGCTGTTAGCGATACCAAATCCTATTCCGGATGGAGTGCCTTTGTTAAATCCAATCCAAATAAGGTGAAATAATGATTTTTTTGGTAAAATCTATTTGGAATAGTTCTGTTTAAATCATTTCTGTTATTCAAATAACAAATTCTTAATAATTTTGCAGCAAATACAGCTGCTTTTTCCTGATTATCTGACAAAAAGGAATAAATGCAGGCAAAATCTAACAACATGAAAACTAGAATTTTCATCCTTATGCTTGTGCTGGCTACTTCATCAGCCATGGCACAATTCGACAGCCTGTTCCTGAACAAAACCCTGCGTGTGGATTATTTCCATACCGGCACCAAAGACACAGAAACCTATTCCATCGACGAAGTACTTGAAGAACCGATCTGGGGCGGATCGCTGGTAAACCTCATCGATACCTTCCGCTATGGTAAATACTTTTTTGAAGTTCATGATGCTGCCAGCGACAGCATTATATACAGCAGGGGCTATTCCACACTTTTTGGCGAATGGCAGACCACTGAAGAAGCAAAACACACCAGCAAATCATTCTCCGAATCTGTGGTAATGCCTTTCCCCAAAGAAGATGTGCGCATCGACTTTTTCAGCCGCGACAAAAAAGGCATTTTTCAAAAAAAATTCAGCTATGATGTAGATGTGGACAGCTACTTCATCAAACCCGAACGCAGGCTCGAATATCCTTCCTTCGAAGTTATGGTCAATGGCGATCCGGCCAAAAAAGTAGATATCGTTATCCTGCCCGATGGCTATACAGCCGACGAAATGGGCAAATTCATCAAAGACTGCCAGATTTTTGCCAAACACCTGGTTTCTTTTGCACCTTATACCGAATATAAAGACAACTTCAATGTTTGGGGCGTTTTGGCGCCATCACTCGAGTCAGGCAATGACATCCCTCCCGACAGCATATGGAACAAAAGCATCCTCAACACATCTTATTACACTTTTGACAGCGAACGCTATTGTATGACTACCGATAATAAAAGCGTGCGCGATGTGGCAGCCAATGCTCCCTACGACCAGATTTACATCCTGACCAATACAGAAAAATATGGCGGCGGTGCTATTTACAACCATTATTCGGTCAGTTCGGCAGGCAATATTGCTTCGGCAAAAATCTTTATCCATGAATTCGGCCATGGCTTTGCGGGCCTAGGCGACGAATACTATAATTCAGAAGTGGCTTTTTCCGAGTTCTATCCGCTGGATGTAGAACCCTGGGAACCCAATATCACCACTTTGGTGGATTTTGACAGCAAATGGAAACACCTGCTCAAAAAAGGCACGCCTATCCCAACACCCATAAAGAAAAAGGACAAATATCCCCTGGGCGTTTATGAAGGTGGCGGATATGTTGCCAAAGGGGTTTACCGTCCGGCAGATGATTGCCTGATGCACACTTTTAAAGGAGACAAATTCTGCGGAGCCTGTGATGAAGCCATCCGCAAAATGATCCTGTTTTATTCCGAATAACCCATCACAAAATATATACACTATGGCTATTACGAAATTAGATCAAATGTTCGATGTCCTGAAAAATCAGGAAAAAAAAATCCTGGTTGCTGCTTATGCCAACGATTCGCATACTATTGGCGCAGTAAGTAAAGCGGTTGATTTGGGCATTGTTGAAGCAACACTTGTTGGTGATAAAGAAACCATCAAAAAAGTGTGCACCGAAGAAAAAATTGAAGTAAATAAATTCCGTATTGTTCAGGAAGCCGACGAGCAAAAAGCAGCCCTTAAGGCGGTTGAATTGATCAATAAAGGCGAAGGAAACCTCTTGATGAAAGGTTTGGTGAGCACCGACAAATACATGCGCGCCATCCTGAACAAAGAATTTGGACTGATGCCCCCAAAGGCGATTCTGAGCCACGTTACCGTAATGGAAAACCCAAATTATCACAAACTAATGGTTTGTGGTGATGTGGCAATTATCCCTCAGCCCGACCTCAAACAAAAAGTTGCCATTGCAAATTACCTCATCCAAACAGCACGTGCATTGGGCATTGACAAACCAAAACTGGCCCTTGTTGCTGCAACCGAGCAGGTAAGCCCGAGCATGGAAGCCTGCGTTGACGCCAGCATCATCTCAAAAATGGGCGATCGCGGACAGATAAAAAACGCTTATATTGATGGCCCTTTGGCTATTGATGTGGCTATTGATCCGAAAAGTGCGCAGATCAAAAAAATCAAAGGCGAAGTTGCCGGCGATGCCGACTGCCTGCTCTTCCCGAATATTGATGCCGGAAACGTTTTCTATAAAACCAATACCAAACTGGCAAAGGCCGAACTTGGCGCAATGGTAGTAGGAGCAAAAGCTCCTGCAATTCTATCATCACGCGGAGACTCTACGCAAACTAAACTCTACAGTATTGCTTTGGCAGCTCTGACAGCAAAATAAAATTTAAAGGGCGGGAATTTCCTGCCCTTCATTTTAAAAACCCAACCCAAGATGCAAGCAATCCGCAAACTGGATGAAATTGCCGAAAGGCTGAAATCAAAAAACCGGAAATACCGTGTGGCCGTAGCCCTTGCCGAAGACAGCAATACACTCAATGCTGTTTACCGTGCAGTAAGTGAAGGTTTTGTTCATGCCCTGATGATTGGCAATCCGGAAAAGATCAACGCGATATGCGCTCAAAACAAAGTCAATCCTGAAATCTTTGAAATTATTGCAGCAGGAAACGATATCCAAGCACTGGAAATAGCCGTTTCCATGGTAAAAAATGGCGAAGCCGATGTTTTGATGAAAGGGCTTGTAGGTACTGATAAATTCCTGAAAGCTGTACTCAACAAAGAAAGCGGACTGATGAAAAAAGGCAAAATCATGAGCTATGTTTGCGCACTTGAACTGCCCGATTATCACAAACTGCTGTTCATTTCCGATACTGCGGTACTTACTTTCCCCGAGCTGAAAGAACGCAAAGTCATGATTGAATATACTGTAAACATGGCACAGCGTTTCGGCATCGCCCGCCCGAAAGTAGCCCTTATTTCAGCAACGGAAAAAGTTAGTCCGGCAATGCCATCCACAATTGACGACGCTATGCTGTCGAAAATGGCAGACCGTGGACAGATCAAAGGCTGTGAAGTGGATGGCCCAATGGATGTTTTTATTGCCTGTGATGCCGAAAGCGCCCGCATCAAAGGCGTGGAATCGCCCGTTGCCGGCGATGCAGATGCATTGATTTTCCCCAGCCTCGAATCATGCAATTCTTTCTATAAAGGATTGATGCTTTTTGGAAAAGGAGAACTCGCCGGACTCATTCAGGGAACGGAAAAACCCGTTGTGGTTATGTCACGCAGCGAAAGTGAAAAATCAAAATTTTATTGTATCGCACTGGCCTGCTTAATGGCCGAATAATCAAATATAATGCAAAGAGTATTAGCTATAAACCCAGGTTCCACTTCAACAAAAATAGCGGTATATGAAGGGAACAAATCTATTTTCCTGAAAACACTCAGGCACAGCAACGACGAGCTGAAAGGCTTTGGACACATTGCCGAGCAGTTTTCTTTCCGCAAGAATATCATCATGAACGAGCTGGCCAACACCAGCATCGACATCAACAGCCTTAGTGCCATTGTTGGCCGCGGAGGGCTTGTAAAACCTATCGAATCAGGTGTTTATGAAGTAAATGAAGCCCTGATCAGGGATTTACAAAAAGGTGTTCTGGGCGAGCACGCTTCCAATCTCGGAGGTTTAATCGCTGATGATATCGCCAAGAGCATTCCCGGAGCAAAGGCATTTATTGCCGATCCGGTGGTGGTTGATGAGCTTCAGGATGTGGCACGCATTGCCGGTCACCCGGAATTTGAACGTATGTCTATTTTTCATGCGCTCAACCAAAAGGCCATTTCGCGCACCTATGCCAAGTCCATTAATAAGAATTATGAAGAACTCAACCTTATCGTAGCCCATCTTGGTGGCGGAATCAGTGTTGGGGCACATTGCCAGGGAAAAGTAATTGATGTAAACAACGCCCTGGATGGTGAGGGGCCTTTCTCACCCGAACGCAGCGGAACCCTGCCCGCCGGGGCATTGGCAAAACTTTGTTTCAGTGGCAAATACACTTTGCCGGAAGTTAAGAAGATGATTACCGGAAAAGGCGGTTTTGTGGCGCATCTCGGCACAAACAGCGCTTACGACATCGAGATGAAGGCCAAAGACGGCGACGAGAAATGCAAACTCCTGCAAGACTCCATGGCGTACCAGATTGGCAAAGAAATCGGCTCCAATGCAGCTGTCCTGAAAGGAAAAGTGGATGCCATCCTGATTACCGGCGGCATTGCACACAATACGTATCTGGTGAATTACATCAAAGATATGTGTGCATTCATTGCACCAATTGTGGTTTATCCCGGCGAAGATGAAATGCAGGCACTTGCACTCAACGGCCTGATGGTACTCAATGGCGAAGTAGAAGCACGGATTTACGAATAAAAAATTGACAGCCAAATAAAAACGCCCTACTCGAAAGATTAGGGCGTTTTTATATTTACAATCCATTTATCTTGGCCCTAAAAACCTATCACCATTAAAATGGATCATATGCTCTGGAAAATCCATTATCCAAACTTCTGTATCCCAAGCAATCGCTGAGGTATGTTTTCTGAACTCAGCAAAGTCAGGGAAAGCCGTAACATATATTTTTCCTGCTGTACAATCTTTCAGAAATTTCTCCAGTTCAACTAAGCGCTTTGGAGACATTGGTCCATGTGATGTTACTGCTTCAATAAGATACAGCCAATTTTTGGCTTCATTAAAAATTACGATGTCTGGCAATTTACTATGATCCGTAATTGGTATCCCTAAGCGCTCCAAGATATCCTTTTCAACATGCAAATCCTTTTTCTCTGTATCTCCGATATAAAGCAATTTTGCACCATGAGCGAAACGAGACGCAAATTCATTTACAACAGCCACTTGTACTTCATTATGCTTACCGGGAGATAAATGCAACACTTTACCATTGGCCAGTTTTAATGGAATCCGAGCCATCTCCCTATCATGAGCGTATCTTTTTTTAAGTTCTCCAATTTTCGATTGATATTCCAAAAGGGCTTTTTTCCATCCTCTGTTTTTATACTTCTTGATCGTTTTCAAGGCTATATCACTAATAGCATAATGTGCTTTGGGACTATTTACCGGTAAATCAGGAATATCTGGATTATAATCTGCAACACCGGCCTGTACAAATTGGTGTAAGACCTGACGTCTAAATGTTTCCCTCGTATTAGGCGCATAATTTCTTTGATAATGATCGCTAATAAAACTCATGATACCTTTAGTAATACCAAGACTTTTTCTATGAGCATTTGACCATTTATCGTTTTCCTTAATATTGCAAAGAGCCAATAGCGTGTAGGCTGAAATTTCATTCCTCTGATTATTAGGCAACCCCAACCCTTCCAGTATTTTTTGCGCTTCTTCTATTTTCGACATGAACTTTATCTAAAATTACTTGATTCAAAATTCCATCAATATCTTTTTTGGTAACATTCTCAATCATTTTCACCAAACTTCCAATTACTTTAATTTCCTTGAGAGGAGGTAATTTCATCGACCTAAGCTCAGACGCTCCAACCTGAGTATTTCCATTGAATGTCCTGAAATATGTATCAAACAGGCTGCTGCTATATAAAGCCGAAATTCCCCAAATTTCATCATCCAATAAGTTCCCTTTTGGTCGGTGGATATAATTTAGATGATTTTCAACTCCAATAAATTCAGTATCTAAATAATTTTGAAAATAAGGGCAGCATACGAGCCTGCTTTTATCATCTTTAGAACTAAATCTTCGTAGAAACACATAATTTTTATTCTTTAAAAGGACTTTTGCAGACTTTTCAGAATTAACAATAAGATCAGGTTTATTAGCCTTTTTCAATGGATAAACAAATTTCATTTCTTTAACATTATGCAACCATATTAAAGGCTGATAAAGCTTATTAACTTCCCCTTCATTGATCAATAAGCTCTTACACCTAAAAGCCACAACCGGCCCGGTGGATATCTGAATGTTATAATCATTTAATGTTCCTGTCCAATTCCGAAAAACACTCAAAGTTTCGGATTCCATTTCATTGGATGGGATAAATAAAATCTTTTCTCTTGACTTTAAATTGACCAATTCATCTGTTCGATATATGTATTTTTTTGGCTCAATTAGCCCTATATCACTTTCTGAAACAGTGACAACTATCTCATAGTTTGTATGCCTGGACGCCCGTAATATTACATTCTCCTGTAATACGCTATCTGCTTTAAACATTTTATTCCTTGATTCAAAAATATGAATATTTGAAATGCTCACTTGATTAAAAAAGGCATTTCTGAAAGCAAGAAAATAGTTTCCTGACGCAAAACTTCTAGGTGTTATAAAAATCAGCTCGCCATTATCTTTTAAAAGTTTAGCAGCCAGACCCATAAATAAGGAATATATATTTGGCTGACCATAAACAAGTTCTTTTGCGACTACAGCCCGTTCATCAGATTTAGATATTTTAAAGTAGGGCGGGTTCGAAATAATAAAATCATACGTTTTTCCTTCTTTGACGCCAAATAGCGAGTTGTTTAGAAACGCATTTTTGTTTTCAAGAATAAAATCCTTTTCAATAACTCTAAAAGAAAAATCAACTCCCTTTTCTGAAAGCCATCCCGACAGATAGCCTATTACCAACTTTAATTGCTCAACAATTTTTTCGTCCGTTTCGTAAAGATCAAGGTCAATTTCCTCTATTTCAGATTCGGAAACAAGTTTTTCAATCAAAGAACATGATAAAATAGCTGTTCCGCAGCCTGGGTCAAGAATTGCAAGCTTTCCGGCTACACCCTTTGCCATCCCAGCCATAAAATCTGATATTAGTTTTGGTGTTAAGAACTGGCCATTATTTTTTTTATGTGCATCTGTTGTAGATTTAGCATAAGATAGACCAATAGTTTCCGCAAATTCGGAGGGCAAACTAATATTAGACATATTTTCAAACATTCTACAAAAATAGATAAACCTCTTGCTCAAAACAAATAATCTCACCTTGGACAAATTGTTCATTGCATTTTCACTTGAGTATTTTACTGCAATGCTAAACCAATAAGGTAATTACTTTTGATATCTATATTTAGTTGAAATCCCCATATTACCCCTCCCTTTCCTACCTTCAAAATAAAACTTAAATTTGCCGCATGAACGAAGACCTTTTTAAAAAAATCATAGGCCATGCCAAGGAGTATGGCTTTGTGTTCCAGTCATCAGAAATATATGACGGATTGAGTGCTGTCTATGACTACGGTCAAAACGGCTCGGAGCTGAAGAACAATATCAAAAAATACTGGTGGAAGGCCATGGTTCAGATGCACGAAAACATTGTCGGCATCGATTCTGCCATTTTCATGCACCCTACGGTTTGGAAAGCTTCCGGACATGTGGACGCTTTTAATGATCCACTGATTGATAATAAAGATTCAAAGAAGCGTTATCGTGCCGATGTTTTGGTGGAAGATTACCTCGCCAAAATTGAAGGGAAAATCAATAAAGAAGTTGCCAAAGCACAAAAACGTTTCGGTGATTCTTTCGACGAAAAACAATTCCGAGAAACCAATCCACGCGTTCTGGCCAATCAGAAAAAGATGGACGACATCCGCGACCGCTTTTTCTCTGCACTTGGCGAGGAGCGTTTGGATGATGTAAAAGCCATCATTGAAGAGCTGGGCATTGCCTGCCCGGTTTCCGGATCAAAAAACTGGACCGATGTGCGTCAATTTAACCTGATGTTTGATACACGACTGGGAAGTACCAGCGACAGCTCCAGCAAAATATATCTCCGTCCTGAAACGGCACAGGGCATTTTCGTAAACTACCTCAACGTTCAAAAAACCGGAAGGATGAAAATTCCTTTTGGCATTGCACAGATCGGCAAAGCCTTCCGTAACGAAATCGTTGCCCGTCAGTTTATTTTCCGCATGCGCGAATTTGAGCAAATGGAAATGCAATTTTTTGTGCGTCCCGGTGAGGAAAAAAAATGGTACGAATACTGGAAAGAAGCCCGTATGAACTGGCATTATTCCATGGGCTTTGACCAAAGCATGTACCGTTTCCACGATCACGATAAACTGGCACATTACGCCAATGCTGCCGCTGATATCGAATTTGATTTCCCAATGGGTTTCAAAGAACTTGAAGGCATCCACAGCCGTACAGATTTCGATTTGAAAGCGCATCAGGAATATGCCGGCAAAAAACTGCAGTATTACGATCCGGAAATCGACCAAAGTTATGTGCCCTATGTTGTGGAAACATCGATTGGCCTAGACCGCACTTTCCTTGCTGTCCTTTCGGCAGCCTATAAAGAAGAAAAGCTGGAAGACGGATCAATGCGGACCGTCCTCAACCTTCCACCGGTTCTGGCGCCCTACAAAGCAGCTGTTTTGCCATTAACAAAAAAAGACGGTTTGCCGGAAAAAGCCCGCGAAATTATGTCGGAGCTTATGGATGATTATATGTGCTATTACGAAGAAAAAGATGCTATTGGCAAGCGTTACCGCCGACAGGATGCCATCGGAACGCCTTATTGCATCACGGTAGATCACCAAACACTTGAAGACAATACCGTTACTATACGCGAGCGCGACAGCATGCAGCAGGAGCGTATCGATATTGAAAAGATTTCAGCAATCATTGCCAAAAGGCTGAAAAACAAATAAGAATATGCACGGAATAAAAAACCGTTTCTCCTTTAACCGGGACAAACGGTTTTTTTTATCTCTGCGGAACTTTTTTGCTCCAATAACGTACCAAAGCATAGATTGAAAAAGCAGAAATAGGTATCTGATGGAACTAGTTGATTTTTTTGAAGCCATAAATCCTGATAAAGTGCAGTTTCCCGAACTGGAAAGGAAACGTTTCGGTGATTTTGTACATACATACCTTCACGGCAGCCATTTCCCGGCTCTGGAAAATATGGATATTGCCATTATCGGAGTGCTGGAGGATCGCAATGCCTTCAACAACACGGGCTGCGCATTGGCTCCGGACGAAATACGCTCGTACCTGTACCGCCTTTTCCCTCCGGCACAAAAACTGAAGATTGCCGATTTGGGAAACATCCCAGCCGGTTATGAAATCAAAGACACCTATTTTGCACTGAGCACGGTTTTGGCCGAACTGCTCGAAATGAACATTTTGCCCATTGTTTTGGGTGGAAGCCAGGATTTGACCTTTGCAAATTATATGGCCTATGAAAACCTGGGTCGTATTATAAATATTGTAGCCATTGATTCGGAATTTGACCTTGGCGAAAGCCATGCCGAACTGAATTCCCGCTCCTACCTCACCAAAATCATCCTGCACCAGCCCAACTTCCTTTTCAATTATACCAATATCGGCTACCAAAGCTATTTTGTGGATCAGGAAGCCATCCATCTGATGAAAAACCTGCTGTTTGATTCCTACCGCTTAGGCATGCTGACCCACGACCTGCAAGAGGTGGAACCGCTGGTACGCAATGCCGATATGTTGAGTGTGGACATTTCGGCCGTACGCCAATCGGATGCTCCAGGCAATCAAAATGCCACTCCAAACGGATTTTATGGCGAACAGCTTTGCCAGATGATGCGTTTTGCAGGCATGAGCGATAAGCTCTCATCCATAGGGTTTTATGAAGTAAATCCCGGCTGCGACATCAACGGGCAAACTGCTCACCTGACAGCCCAGGCTGTATGGCATTTTATTGAAGGTTTTTACCAGCGACAGAAAGATTTCCCCATAAAAAACAAAGAAAATTATCTGAAATATATAGTTCAAACTGACGAGCTGAGCGAGGATGTGATTTTCTTTAAAAGCAAACGCACCGACCGCTGGTGGATGGAAGTCAACTGCCCGACAAGTGTGCGCCAAAAATACGAAAGGCATTATCTTGTGCCTTGCTCCTACAACGATTACCTTACAGCCTGCGAAAATGACATCCCCGACCGGTGGTGGCAGGCATATCAGAAACTGATGTAAGGAATTTCATCTCCTCTGGTTGACACCCTAAGCTTCAGGGCACAGTAAGCGGAAGCCACTGCCATGGATATTGCTGATTTCGATACGGGAATCTTCCGACAGATATTTGCGCAATTTTGAAATATACACATCCATGCTGCGCGTAGTGAAATAATCGTCATTGCCCCAGATTTCGCGTAAAGCCTGAGCCCGGGGCATCACTTCATTTTTATGATCGCAGAGCATTTTGAGCAAATCCGCTTCGCGCGGACTAAGATGCTGTTCCCTGCCTTCAAAACGTAAAATCCGCAGTTTGTGGTCAAATTCGTAGGAAACAAGACGGTAAAAGCCATCAGGATTTTCAGGCGCTTTCATGCCCCTCTTTAAAATTGCCCTGATTTTGTATAACAAGACTTCCGAATCGAAGGGTTTCGTGATATAATCATCGGCTCCGGCTTTGAAACCTTTAAGTACATCCTCGCGCAGGGTTTTGGCGGTCAGGAAAATTATGGGCACCTGTTCGTTTTCTTTCCGGATCTGGGCAGCCACGCTGAAGCCGTCGAGGTGAGGCAACATTACATCCAGAATGCAAATATTGAACTTTTGTGAAAGAAAAACATCCAGGGCTTTTGCTCCATCGGTTTCCCAGATGATTTCAAACTCATGCATCTCCAAGTAGGCTTTGAGGATGGAACCAAAATTGATATCGTCTTCGAGCAGAAAAATCCGTTCAGCCATGATTTTTTCTTTATTGGTTATCATTTAAAGGAAATACAATTTTAAATTCCGAGCCCTTTTCCGGTTGGCTATCGACAGAAATTGTACCGCCCATTAGCTCAACCAAGGCCCGTGAATAGCTCAGGCCAAGCCCAAAACCTTTCACATTATGGACATCGCCGGTAGATTTACGGTAAAACTTATCAAAAATATGTTTCAGGCTGTCCTTATCTATTCCGATACCATTATCAATAATGGAAATTTCGAGCGACCCATTGGGCAAATTTTGGGTACGAACAAGTATTTCCGGTATTTTATCATTGTATTTCAATGCATTATCAAAGATATTGAATAATACATTCAAAAAATGCGCCTCATCAATTTCGATTTCATCAGACTCAGCTTTTAAATTTGGTTTCATGCTGCCTCCTGCCTTATTGGCCTGCAAGCGAAACTGACCGATAGCTTTAGTGAGCAGATCGTGCATTGAAATGCGTTTGCACTGAATCTGAAAATCTTTTTTATCGAGCAGCGACATCTGCAAAACACTCTCCACGCGCATGTTCATCCGTTTGTTTTCCTCACGGATCATGCCTGTGAAATAGCGGATCCGTTCGGGATCATGAATTACTTTATCGTTATCAATAGAATCGGTAGCCAGCGAAATGGTAGCAATAGGCGTTTTGAACTCATGCGTCATATTGTTGATAAAGTCAGTTTTTACATCCGAAATCTTTTTTTGCTGCAGCAGTGAACGTATAGTGATAATAAACATCAGGATTACAATCAGGCTAAAGATCAGGCTTGCCGAAGCCATCAAAAACAAAGAAGCCATGACGAAACCTGTTTTTCCATTGAAGCGCAAAAGGAGATAACCCGGTTGAAACATAAAATTATCCGGTTCCAGGCTTACGCGAAATGCATCAAGATTTTCCTGTTGCTCTTGAGGCTCATTGCCTTTAAGAATTTTGCTTTCAAAAGCCAGATCGATGCCCTTTTGCGAAAGCTCTTTTGAAATCAAGGTGTCGATACCGTCAAAAGCAAAAAAAGCGCTATCCGCATTTTCGTATTGTTTGAACTCCACTTTAAACTGCTCCATTGTTTTGTTTAAACGCAGGGTATGCTCTTCGATGCCTTCCAGTTTTTTTTGAATCACGAGATTAATGGAGTCCATTTTTTCTTTAAAAACCATGGTCGTAAACTGAACCAGTGAATCATCCAAATACACCTTACAGCCGGTAATGGCATCAACATCATCTCCTGACATCAAATAACGATCTTCATCATTGCGGATAATAATCTTTGGCGCACCGGGCAGGTTTTTAAAATAATCATCATCCGGTACGACACGGCTGAACTCTTCATCAAAAACGCGTGTAACCGAATCGCTCAGGAAAGCGATATCCGGCACATCCGCCAAAACATCCAAGCTTGAGGCTGTGTAAATATCCTTCATTCGTTGCTGTTGTTGGTATTTTTCCACAGCCAAATCCATCGCTTCATAAACTTTGCGCTCAAATTCAGCCTCATTGATAATCCACGCATGCCGCATCCAGAGAAACTGCATCAGAAGGATACCCAGTAGCGCAAAAACTACCAGGCCGATAATAATATTGATCTTTCTTCTTTTCAATTCTTTTGATTTTCAGGCCAAATTTAGGGAATACGAAAAGGCTTGCCAAGCATTTTAACCTTTCATTAAGGCTTTTTAACCTGTTGTTAGGTTTTTACAGATGTTTTACGCCATAGTTTTGCATCAGATGATTCATTCAATAAAATAACGAACCCAAAATTAATAAGTCATGAGCAAAGCAATTAAATTTTTCATACAGCTGTTTATAGCAATCCTGATTTACCTGTTCTCAGGAGCTTTTTCGCAGATGATGGCTCAAAAAGTCACATCACAAAAAAAAGTAAAAGCTTATTTTGTAAATTCAGACAACATCAAAACAGACACAATTATATGGAATTTTTATGATCATGATTTTGATCATGAACGCATCCGTATTATCATGGATTCGGCTATGGAAGGCATGGAGGAGGAACTGCAAAAAATTGAAATCCTTCTTGATGAAAATGCAAAACTGATTGATGACATGAAATTTGACATCATGATGGTCAGTGATTCAATCGATTTTGAACGTATTAAGATCGATATCCCGGATATTGACTCCATCATGCGAACCGTTAAGATCAAATTTGACACGGACAGCCTCCACATGAAAATCTCGGCGGAGATGGAAGAAATGGAGGAGCTGATGAAAAACATACATCATAAGGATGGAATGATTTGGTTTGGCGATGATGAAAACATGAAGGTAAAGGTCATTAAAGGCAAAAACGGCCGTGTTACTGTGGAATGCGACGGAGAAAGCATTCATACACTCGATAGTTTGGGCGGACACATGACCATATACGTCAACGACAGCACTTCCGGTGATATTTTTACTACCCGCGGAGATGCCAACTGGATATTTGCTGGAAAAGACAATCCGCTGGAAGGTGTTAATGCGGTAAAAATCATTGTGGCCCGCAGCGACAATAAATATGGAAAAGATGTGGATTTCATTGCATATACTACCAAAGACGGTGATTCGGTTCATATGGCAAAATTAAACAATGCCAAAAAAGAAGATATAGAATACCTGAAAGAACAAGGTGTGAAATTTAGCGATGATAAACTAGAAACGGACACCTTTATCCTTTTCCCAAATCCCAGCGAAGGGTGTTTTAAAGTGAGATTTATAGTGAAAGAAAAAGCCAAAACTGAAATCCGTGTGCTGGATGAAAACGGGCATGATATCTATAACAAAAAACTGGGCAAAGCACTGGGCTGGCAGGAAGAAGAAATTCAACTGGACGGCCAGTTTAAGGGAACATTTTTCGTGCAGATTATTTCCGGAGAGAAGCAAATTACCAAGAAACTAATCGTGCAATAAACTTCATTGATTGGTATTATGTTGTTGGCCCGGGAAGCAATGTGCTTTCCGGGTTTTTTTATACATGCATTTGTGACCGAAAATATCAATAAGCCTTAACACATTTAAAAACAGCAGATTTATCTCCACAATGAATATGCAAAAAATAGATCCCTGTAGCAAAACGGATCAATGACAGACTGTTGTTTCCCAAAAACAATTCACCATTTAAAAGTGCTGCCCCGGAAACATCAAAAAGCTGAAAGTTACATTCTTTAGGATAAAAACTCTTGATCTGCAACATACCTTTTTGCTGCTGAAGCTGGAAATATTCCGAAAAACCACTTTTTGCTGCCTGAGGATTTATCATATTAAAGCGAAGGAAAAACCTATCGCTGGCGTTTCCTGTACGACAAGAATATTCCCTTTCGGACAAATCCGTCAAAACATCATTTTCGCGATCTTCAAGTATAATGCTGCCTTTTTGGAATGCTGATCCCTTCATTGAAAAAGTAATTTCCGAGGACGAGGCCAAATCGATCCCAAGCGGGATTACACATTCGGTGTCAATAAAAGGCAATGCCTGAATGGCAAAATCCTCTCCCAAAGCCTCCGGCAGTCGGCTGTACAAAGCGATATCCGGATTTCCTTTCATTTTTGCAGCATCATAGCCTGCATCCATCTCAAGGCTCATACCTGCAGCAAAAACAAACTCTGTGAATGCCGCTATTTTATCGGTCCGTATCCACAGCTTTAGCCGCATAAAATCATCGGATTCTTTATAAAAAATCCCGCTACCGTGCTTTCTGATTTCTTCCGGAAACTGCAAAACAGCTCCATCCGAAGCCGACATAAGCATAAAACCCTGTGCAGCCTCCAAAAATGTGGCAGCGCTGCTGTGGTTCAAAGGCACATAGTCTTCATTGCTGATCCCGTCCCAGTTTTCACTTTCCTGCCACACATATACGGCCTGATAAGACGCCTCGAGAACCGGTGCATTGGCTTTAATAAAATTATCGTCGCTGTCGGCGGCATTGTTAATAGCAATATCGCAGCAAAAAGGATTGCCCACCAGATTTGCGCCGGTATGGCTGCTGGCCGGTGTACGGCTCATACTGATATTCTGATCAGAAAGCAATGGCGTTCCGCTTAACTCCAGGGTTTTATCTGTATCCTTACAGGTCATTGCATAGCCCTTGGCGGTAACAAAACCTTCATCATCCGTCAACGGATCAGTGCCGCCGCCATCTTCGCCATTGAGAATATCTACCCAGATTCCGGTATATCCGTCCCAAACATATTCCTCTTCCCAGCGGTAAAACTGATCGTTGTTTTCTCCTGCTGTAAGTCCAAGGTTCAGGCTGTTGAAATTGCCTGAAATATCAAAAGGAGCAGAAATATAATGCCAAATGTCTTTGCTCAAATAGCGTTCGGCGCTGATATCGCCATCGGCTTCGCCTTCAATAATCAGCGAAGCGGTGCCGGATGCATTTGATTTTAAGAGAACCGATTCTGCTGAGGATTCATTAAAGATCAGTCCGTCCACAGTAAGCTGCGCATTGTTTTGCAGCTCAAGACCGGCAGAAGGCGCGATATGCAGACTGGTAATTTCCTGAGCAGAATTAATTTGGATTGCATTTATGGGATCGGGTTCTATATTCACATGAGCACTGCTCGCCGGCACATTGCCCGAACTCCAGTTTGCCGCCAGGTTCCACTGACTGTTTGCAGCTCCCAGCCAGTTTATGATGTACGTATTGGGATCAAAATCGCTACCCGATTCAAAAAAATTCATATGCCCGTGAAAGGCATTAGGCGAAGCATCCTTCAAGCTGGAAACATCCTGAACAGATTGGTTCATTCGGTAACAGCAGGCCAAACCACCCCAATTTCCATTGATGTTTTTATAAAGCACATCACGTATTTCATCTTCTGTGCGCGCCATATACCAGATGCGTACTTCATCAATTTGGCCGTCAAAATCATAGGCCAGGTTCTGGCTGTTATTCTGGAACAAAACCCCAATCTGCATATTGGTGACCTGCGGCCTTTTTACCAATGTAGTACTTACATCCATCAGGCCGTTTATATAGAGCTTCACCGAGCTTTCCTCCTGAACCACACAAACATGCGTCCAGTTTCCTGTATTTATGGAAGTATTGCTTTTGAGTGATATCCAATCATTATCTGCACCTGTGTAAAGACCATACTCCAGTTTTCCCTGGTCCATCCTGAACTCAACAACATCACGATTGGTACGGCTTCCCCAGCAAACGATTTCTTTCTCCGTTGCCGTGCTGCTGCTTTTTATCCAGGCTTCGATGGTGATGGTATCGGTAAAGTAGGGCCGATTATTGTCAAAAAAAACATGATTGTTTGTGCCATCAAACAACAAGGCATTCCCATTGGACACAAAGCAGTCGGATGCTTTCCATGCGGTGCCGTTCATCAGCGATCCGGAATGGCTGTTTTTGCTGTTGTCGCTCAAAGATGTACCGCTGCCATTGCTCATTTTATAAAAGGCTTCCATATCGGTACCGGCATCCTTATACATGTATTCCCTGATTTCCCATGCTGATCGGGCTGAATGCCAGACTCGCACTTCATCCATTTCTCCCTGAAAAGCCATATCGGAATCAATAGTTCCGGCCTGATAAAAATGCCCGAGTATGAAACGATCCATACTTACATTCTGCTGCAAGGTTCCGCTATTGTCGTCCACTCCGTTGATATACAATTGCACAAAGCTGCCACTTTTTACCATAGCGACATGCATCCAGCAACCGGCATTTACATGCTGACTGCTGCTTACAGAACCCCAGTGATGTGCTCCATAATCGTCAATACCGAAAGTAAGCAGACCGTCATCAATCCTGAGCTGCACATTTTGATTGCTTCCCGTTGCGCCCCAGCTCAGGATGTTTTTTTCTGATCCGGTTTGGCTGGTTTTAATCCAGGCTTCAATTGTGATATTATCATTGTAAAAGGTGGGCGAATTGGTTCCAAAACTCACATAATCATCCGTTCCATCAAAAGAAAGTGAATAGCCACCACTTTGGGCATTAAGACAGCTTCCTGCAATCAGAATCAGGAGAACCGCCAGGGATAAGCTTTGTTTCACTTTTCTGTATTTCATCCATTGAATGATAAAGTCAGAGGCAAAAATAAACTATTCATCAAAATAAGTGGCCAATGCTCCGACAAACAGATAAACGGCTAATTCACAGCTTTCTTGCAAAAACCAATACCGGGAATCAGAATTCAGGAATTACCATCTCTTCTTTTCGGGCTTTACCTCAAAAAAATCAATGCGCACATCATCAATTTCAAAGGCTTCTTTGTCTTTGTTCCAGATGTACATGCGCAGTTCTTCAGGTTTTGCCTTGCCCCATTTAAAATTCATTTCGATATAAGCAGTATCCCAAATGCCCGTGCTGTCGTTTGGTACGTCTTTGATACGCATGGGTTTATAATAAATAGTAATATCGTTTTTATCGGTAGCCGATCCCACAAAAACCGCGCGCATACAGGCATTGGTATCTATTTCCCGGTAGAGGAACTGCACATTGGCCTTGAGGTTTTTGGACTGAAGAATGCTTGTATCTTCAATAATCAAGTTGGCATTATACTCGGAAACACTATCGAATACGCATAAAAAGTTACTGCTGTCATTTTCGTGCGGAAGGATATTACGTTTATAAATTTCCCATGGCTCTGTTTTATAAACGGGAAATGCCATGCTGTCAAAATCCATTTTAAAACTATCGATATGCTCAATGGGGAGCTTGCGGAAAATATCGTCATCGGCATCACCCAAGACGTCTTCATACTCCTCTGCGGTTTTCATAAAAACATACCAGTATTTCGCCTTGTTCATACTTTCGGGATGAATAATTTTCTGTCCGTACTGATACGTTTGAATCAGGTTAAAGAGCAAAACGATTGTCAAAACAGCATACAATCCATAGCGCAGAAAAGTTTTCGAAGCCGCATGCATCAGATAGGCCAGCAAAAGCATAAGCAGCGCATAGAAATCCACGAAAGGGCGCATCCCAAAACCGCTGCCATAATACCAGTTCCACCAGCTGGCCATCATCCAAATAATAAGAAAAAGGAATACTGACCAGGCCAGAGCTCTAAGCGGTTCCCTGCGCAATAAAACAAGAACACCCAAAAAACTGATTAGGGTAAGCGGAGTATAGAGGAACAGTCCTTTGCGGTAGCTCCAGAGGAAATTACTGAGTTGCGGATTGGTCAGAAAAAAGCCTTCATCCTGATAAGCCCATATCCAGAACTCACCGATTTGCTGGTAATAAATCCAGGACTGAATCCCCACAAGAAGTATTGCTGGAATGAGCAAAAGCACAAGCCGTGAAGGATGAAAAACCTGAACAAGGCGCTTAAGGAACTGCCCGGATGATTCAGCAAGAAAGGGCAGAAAAAGGAAAATAAGGACATTAAAGGGGCGTATAAGAAACACAAGACCAATGCTTATGGAAGCCAGAAGAATGTATTTTTTCTTTCCATTCAGGAAAAACATGCGTACAGCATACAGCAAAACACTGATCATACTGAATGAATACACATGCGACATGCCCGGATGCATAAACATATAAAAGAAGAGGTTGCTGCCAAAAAGATAGATCAGTATTGCAGCCAATGATGTTTTTTTATCAAAACCAAAAGAAATCAATAGCTTGCGTGCAAAAAACAATCCCAGCAAACCGTAAAACAAAGCAGCAATACTAATTCCCCATTGCGAGAGCACGGAATAGCCATCGGTAGGGTATCCCAGCAGGCCACTGAAATAGCGAAAAGTCAGGAAAAACGGGCTTTGGAGCAAAGCGGTTCCACAAGTAAATTTATTGATAAGCACACCGCCCATTTCATGATAATAATGTCCCTGATAATGTTCATCAAGCCTTTGCTTCTGCAACTCCAATACGGGTGTAAAATCGAGGGTATCAAAAACAAAAAGCGCGGGCAGCCAGGCGTAATATCCCCGTGCATCTCCGGCGAGGATTTCATCGCGGAAGCCTTCAAAGCGAAGGTTACCCACAAAAACAAACAATAAGGCAATTGAGATGGTAAAAAGCCATAAACGGCTTTTGGAAATACGTATGTTGATGTGGTCGGGCATAAAAAAGGCAAAAAGCTTTGATGCAAAGTTAAAATACTTCCTTCATAAACCGCAATCAAAATACAAACAGGCAGGAAAGGGATCAGGCACCCTAATTTTACCTGAGCCTTCCTGCCTTTCCCTATTTGTGTAACCCCAAAGAAACGACAGTAAGGATTCTGCCGTTTCCTCCGGATTTTCTATTCATAACGCAAAGCGTCAATCGGATTGGCATTGGCCGCCCTCAGCGCCTGATACAGCATTGCAAGGGAGCCAACCACCATAGCGACAAATGCGCCCAGGATAAAAACCCACCAGTTATCTACGATACTGATACGGAAAGCAAAATTATCGAGCCATTTGCTGATGGTATAAAAAGCCAAAGGCCATGCCAGCAGGTTTCCAACGATAATCCATCGCGAAAGGTCACGCATCAGCATATGCACAACAGAAAAAGTGCTGGCACCAATTGCTTTACGAATACCTATTTCTTTGATTTTCTGGCGCACAGTAAATGCCGTCAAGGCAAATACCCCCAACATTGATATAATAATTGCCAGTAAGGCCGCTGCAGTAATCATATCACCTACTCGTTCCTCCTGACGGTACATTTCCGCAAAACGCTGATCAATAAACTCATAATCGAAAGAACAGGAAGGATCAATATCGATAAGTGTTTTTTCAATGAATGCCAGTGTAGTTTTGAGTTCACCGGGCTGTATCCGTATTGCCAGAGTCCTGAACCAACGGGCATAATGCGTTAGGGCAATCGGATCAATTTCGCTGTGAATGGAAGCATAATTATAATCAGAAACCACGCCAATAACCGTAACGGGATTTTGCCAAACTACTATTTTCTTCCCAATAGGGTTTCCTGTCAGTCCCATTTTCCGCACAGCGGTTTCGTTGAGAATTACGGATGCAGAATCGCTTTTCATATCGCTAATGAAATCACGTCCTTCGATAATCTGCATGCCCATTGTTTCCACAAAGTCGTCCTGCACGCGGCATTCGTACATCATTACGCCGGTTTTTGGATCGGCACCATCCAGATAACAATTTTGTAAGCTGTTGTTTCCTCCCGGGGCACTTTGGGTTGCGGCAACAGATTCAATTTTAGCATACTGAAGCAGCTCGCCTTTGATGGTTTTGGCTTCCCCGCGCAATTTTGGGGTCAATCCATTTAAAACCAGTAGGTTTTCTTTTTCAAAACCCAGATCTTTATCTTTAGCAAAAACAATCTGTTTGTGCATGAGCATCAGGATGATAATCAAAAAGATAGAAATACTAAACTGAAGGCTTACCAGGATTTTCCGAAGGATATTCGGATTGCGGCTGCTAAATTGCGTGCCTTTCAAAATCATTGCCGGGCGGAAAGAAGAAAGGACCAGAGCCGGATAAATTCCGGAAATTACGCCCAGCAGCAAAACAAAAACTAAAATCAGCAGTAATATCAAGGGATTTGCCCAGTAAAAAAGACCCATCTGTTGTCCCATTAGCTCTGAAAAGGGCGGAAGCAAAAGTTCATTGAGCGTTAGGGCCAGAATAAAAGCGATCAAGGTGATCATGATGGATTCGCCGACAAATTGCGTGATCAGGTTCCATCGTGCTGCACCTACTACTTTTCTAAGGCCGATTTCACGAAGCCTTTTTTCCGATTGGGCGGTCATCAGGTTTACGTAATTGATCACGGCAATAAAAATGATAAAAAACGCCAGAAACGAAAACACATAGATATTACGGAGGTCGCCATAACGGTTATTACGAAAATCAAGCCCTTCGGAATGCAGGTAAATATCCTTAAAATACTGAGCGCTGTGTTTTATTTTGATGCCATAGGGACCAAAGCGTTCGGCAGCACGTTCATCAGCCGCAGCGATAACTTTGGGGATAAAAACTTCAGGCACAGCATTTTCTTTTGCCATAAAATAGGTTGGGAACGAAATTCCGTTGCGTCGCACTACATCGTAATCGGGACGAACGAGCGTAATAAAAGACGCGACCATATCAAACTGCATATGCGAATTTTCGGGGACATCTTCCATGATGGCAATGATTTTATAATCGTTCTGATCAATCTCAATAGTTTTACCAACGACATCTTCCGTGCTGAAATATTTCATTGCAGTTTCGCGGCTCAAAACCACCTGAAACTGTTCGTTGAGCATATTATCCGGATTTGCCTGAACCAGAGGAAAGCTAAACATCTGAAAAAAGCCGGAATCCGCATAAAGAACCACATCAGTCGTATAGCGCTTTTGACCGATAACCACATCCGATGATCCCCATTGATAAGCCCGGCAGGAAATATCAATTTCGGGCACTTTATTCAAAATGGTTTCGCTGATATTACCACTGGTAACAGCGGCTTCCAACTCCTTGCCGTCGGCCATGCTCCCTTTTATGAGCAGGCGGTACATTCGGTCGCGGTTCACATGAAAATCATCAAATTGAAACTGCTGATACACATAATTACTGATCAGCATAGAAACAGACAGAGCCAATGCAAGGCCCAGAAGGTTGATTAGGGTATTCACCTTGTTTTTCCTGAAAAAACGTAAGGCAATTTTCAAATAACTCAGAAACATAGAACATTAATTTTGGGGTGTACATAATAGACGCAGGAAAAGCAGAAGTGTTACATAGCATCTTTTTTTATAAAAAACAGAAGAGCATAAAAATCACAGAAAAAACCATAATCCTAAGTCAAACAACCCCATTCTTGTACATCGCAATTCAAGTCATATTTAATGATGGCTGTGCCTCCTCAAGAATGTTTAAATTTGTAAGAAATTTGAAAAAACCATAGAAATGAAACAAGTCATATTCCTCCTAATAATCATAATTTTAATCAACAGCAGGCTTTTTGCGCAATTTCCAACTGAAGCGCGATATCTGAACGCCCGTTTTGAAAATATAGACATCGAATACGACATCATTTACGGAAGTGCGCCCGCTTTAAATTTTCCATGGCTCAACCAAAATAACACTGCCATGCAAAATCTGCTGCTGGATATTTACACACCATCCGGCGATAGCCTGAACAAAAGACCGGCTATCATTTTTGCACACAGTGGGGGATTTGTGAGTGGCAGCAGGTTGAATGAAGATATGATTGCTTTTTGCGACACTTTCGCGCATCAGGGATATGTAACGGTAAACCTGGAATACCGTATGGGTATGATAGGCGATGATGTAAGCGGCACGAGAGCTGTTTACCGTGGACTGCAAGACAGCAGGGCGGCAATCAGGTTTCTGAAAGAATTCCGCGATGTTTATGGCATTGACACCAACAATATTTATATCGCCGGAAGCAGTGCCGGATCGTTTGTAGCGCTCCAAAACTATTTTATGAACGAAGAAAGCGAGCGTCCGGAGCTCACCTTTGCGGGAGGCAGCGCACCCAATAATTATCCGGACCTAGGCTGTTTGGATTGCACGGGAAACAATTACAATCACAGCGGAAGGGCTCAGGCAGCCATTGGGCTTTGGGGCGCAATCAGCGACACCATCATCCAAAAAGAAGGCGATGGAAACAATGTGCTGCTGGTGCATGGCACCGATGATGCCGTTGTGATGTTTGATGTTGGCCCGCCTTGGGGATATCCAAGCCTGCCCTCAGCCTGGGGTTCATTGCCCATGTCGCGGCGCTTGAACAATCTGGGTTTCGAAGCAGAAACATATTTCGTTGAAGGAGAAGGACATGAATTTTATAATACATCCAACGGCATGTGGGATCCCACTCCTAACGCCTATTGGGATACAATTGTATATAAAGCAAAAGACTTTTTTTATCGCCAACATCAGCCCGAAGCAGATTTCAGCTATCAAAAGCAGTATCTTACTGTGGATTTTGAAGTAGAAACCGAAAATATTGTCTGGGCTTTTTGGGATTTTGGGGATCAGAATACCGCCACAGGTTTAAACCCACAACATACATTTGCAGAAGCCGGGAGCTATAATATTCGCCTGATCGTGCAAAACAATTTGGGCAGCCGCGACACTACCGAACAAAGCATCACGGTAGTGGAACAGGTTTTTGTGGATAGCCTGAAAGTAGTTTCCTCGAATGGGATTTATGAAATCACTGAAAATCATGGCACTTTACAATTTACTTATAATGTATGGCCAGATGATGCTTCGGACACCTCTGTAGTCTGGAGCCTGAATCCGGATGACGGAACCGCCTTTTTAAACGCATTTGCACAGTTGCAGGCTTTAAAAAACGGAACAGTTTGGGTTAAAGCACAAACGAGTGATGGCAGTAATATTTCTGATTCGGTGCTTGTGGAAATCAGTGGACAAAGGGTTTTGGTAGAAGAAATTGAGGTGCTTTCCGAAAATGGCATTTATATCATTGACGAAGCTGGCGGACAATTACAAATGATTGCAGAAGTTTGGCCGCAAAACGCCACGGACACAACAGTAAGCTGGTTTATCAATAACACTGTGGGCCAGGCTATTGCCGATGAAAACGGAATGGTTCAGGCGCAAATCAATGGATTGGTATATGCCGTAGCCGAGGCAAATGATGAAAGCAAAACCCGTGATTCGGTTGCCATTAACATCATAAATCAGGAGCTGGAAGCGGATGATATCGGGGAAATCGCGGAATTTCAGGTCAAATCGAACCAAACAAATATTATCATTCAGGGAAAGGGTGACTTTGGGTTTACAGTTGAATTGTATGCCCTCAGCGGACGGCTGATCATTCAAAAAAGCGGAAACGGGCAAATATTAATCGCAAAAAGCAATTTCCCGAAGGGGGTTTATTTGTTGAAGGTGCTATCGGGTCAAAAGGCTTTTTATCGTAAGGTGTTGAATTATTAACACTGGTAAATATTACCGCTACCCTGTAGCTAATTAAATGATCTATAATACATTCTACAAATATTTTCGCTGCGCTGCAGCTCAATATCGTAAAGGCAATCTACAAGCCAAACGTGCATCCAGCGGCAGAGCCGCGGAAATATTTATAAAATGAATGAATATAACATAAACCCAGGTGCAGAGCACCGGGAATATTACTTAATGGATAAGGCTTCCCTTAAAAATTGGTCATAGCAATTAAAAGTCTCATTTGATCCTTTATCAATCCAAAAAATCAAACAAATACTCATCCTTATACTCAACCCTGAACTCTTTCAAAAAAGACAAATACTCTTCTTTAAATGATTGTTTCTTATGATGCTCTTCCTGGTTCAGAACATACTTCACAACAGATTCAATCTGTGAGTGGGCATAAGTAAAAGCGCCATACCCCACTTGCCATTCAAAATAAAATTTCGATAGGCTATTATGCTTAATCCAAGCATTGGTTGACGTTTTAATCTGTTCAACTAATTTTGGGATTAGTTGATTCAGGTTATATCCAATAAATATATGGATATGGTCGGCAGTTCCTCCAATGGCTATCAGCTTATGTCCATTATTTTGCACAATTCCTGTGATGTATTTCTCAAGATCTGATTTCCATTCTTTTTGGATTAACGCTTTTCTGTTTTTAACTGCAAAAACAATTTGAAAATAAGATTGTGAATATGTATTTGCCAAAATATTGGTTTTGAGGATTTAAATAATCAAAATTAATAAATTCTGTATAAAAATCAATACAAATTAGATTTTGCAGAAACAGATCACCGCTACTCTGTAGCTAATTTAATGATCTATAATACATTCTACAAATATTTTCGCTGTGCTGCAGCTCAATATCGTAAAGGTAATTTAAAAACCAAACGCACATCCAGCAGCAGAGCCGCGGAAATATTTATAAAATGAATGAATATAACATAAACCCAGGTGCAGAGCACCGGTAAAATCCCAAACCTTATTTACGGATATTATGCATGCTTCCTATGCCTTTTAAACCAAAGCACAAATCCGCTGATCACCACAAAAAGGCTCAAAAAACCGATCAAGGGCACGATAAGTATATAAAACGGACTAATCCTGATCCTACTGTTTCATGCAGCATTTTTTATATTTCTTCCCGCTGCCACAGGGACATGGATCATTTCGTCCCACTTTGGGCTCAGTTTTTAAGGGAATTATTGGTGTATCCGCAGTATGAGGCTCAGAATTATTTGTTTCCGGCACCTCATAATCATCTTCAAAGTCATACTCTTCCGTAGAGTGATATTCATACTCCCAAAAGGCTTCATAAATTTCATCAATGCTAAGCAGTTCTAATGGTTTCGCTTTGAAGCCTTCTGATTGGATGTCCTCTGCTATGCTTTGATAAGTGCCACAAATTCCTTCCCACACTTTGCCTTGCTCGAATAAGGTTTTAATTTGCGGCAGCAACTCTACAGCCTGAATATCTACAGCACAAGAAACAAGCTCACCAACACTTTCACTATCAAGCACCTGCTCTCCATTAGAAATACCAGCATAAGCCTCGAAAAGCCTTTTAAACCAATCAATAACTTCAGCCCTTCTTTGGGGATCCTGCAACGCGACCTGACCAACCACACTTCCGAGCACATTGCGGGCTTCGCTGGAAACGCTGGGCTTAAGCATAAAATCAAAGCAGTTATCCAGCTGATCATTGAGCAGTTTATATAATGGCACCTGGCAATCCTCAAAAAGCAAATCCCCATAGTAAAACTCAAAATATTCGCCCGATTGGGATAACATTTCCAAAACCGTATCAGAGCTTTCTTTTGCTTCCAGTTCGCTCAATAGTACCAAAGCGTGGGTTGCAAAATTGTACATACCAATATATGGGTCATCCAGATCACCTTCCCGCGACATTACAAAATAGGAATAACGCTCATAACTATCCTTCAGCAGCAGATCTAAATCCCGGATAAGGCTCGTTCTTTCCAGGTTCAGGATTTTATTATAGTCTTCTTTTTCAACAAACAAATCCCAATCATAGATTTCCTCGAAATCGGGATTTTCAAAAACCGGTTTTTCTGTTTTTTGGGTTTCCGCTTGTTCTTTTGTCTGAACAGTGAAAGGTTCATCATCTGATTTAAATAGATTCTCCAAGCGGGAATTAATCTTATGCTGCTCTATTTCCAATTCAGCTCTTTGAGTCAAATCACCTTTTTTATCTACAGCCTGCATAATTTTCAACTTTTCTTCAGCAGTAGCTAAATCTCCAATAGCACATAAATAATCAATAACAACGCTGTAGTAATCCCTTACCTCTGAAACATGAAATACCTCCCGCTCCGGATACAAAGCTTTAAGATCAAGATCTTCGCCTAAAACATCAGGAATAAGCTCTAAATCATCTTTTTCCAAATACTCCCTTGCCAAATTTGATTTTCCAAAAAGATAATCCGGATGCTTTTCAAGAAGTTTCCGGTTTACCGACCAGGCATTCGTATCAATACCTGCAAACCTATAGTAAACAACAAGGTAATTCTTAAATTGCGGTACATGCGGATAGCGCGTTATGGCCTTCTTAAGCTTATGGACAACATTCTTTTTTTTTGATAATACCCCTTCATAAAGTTCATCGATCAAGTCACTGATCTCATCCGTCATATTAAATCCGTCAGCATTATTAATCGGCTCTGATGTAACCAAAAAACCCGGTCTGATTGTAATGTTTTTCATTATATGTTGTATTGCATTTTATCTTCTGAGGATAACAAAACTACTTCAAATTAAAGACAAAACAATGATATTTTTTCAGCAAAAAAAAACCAACATACCTGCCTCAACATCAATAAACAAATTGGCATTTATCGCTGTATTCTTATCTTTGCTCCCTGAAATTTTTTCGCTATGAAAATCAAAACACACAGCAGACTGCTCCTGTTGAGCCTTCTGGTTTCAATTTGCAGCATTTCTATTGCGCAGAACAATCCGTATAATCTTGATATTGTGGCAACAACTTTGGATTATCAGCAATTGGTTCTTGAAGATCCTTCTCAGGAATTTATTGAAATTACAGATGTGGCACCCGGGATCGTTTTAGATATACGCTATGCTGCCAACAATAATTTTACCGCTCAGAAAGTGTATGGGCAAGCCAAAGCCTATGCCCGGAAACCGGTTGCTATGGCATTAATGCGTATTCAAAAGGAGCTGGAAAAAGAGGGTTTGGGACTTAAAATTTTTGATGCCTACCGCCCGTATGCTGCCACTTTGAAGTTTTATGAGGTATATCCGGATACGAACTTTGTTGCCGCGCCCTGGCATGGCTCGCGCCACAACCGTGGTTTTGCCGTGGATGTCAGCCTGATAGATCTGGCCACAGGCAAAGAGCTCGAGATGCCCACTGCTTTTGATGATTTTAGTGAAGATGCAGCACCAACATCCCAAAATGCATCAGCAGAAGCAGCTAAAAACCGCGATAAGCTCATTAAAACCATGAATAAATATGGTTTTAGCGTGCATCCAAATGAATGGTGGCATTACGATATGAAAGGATGGGAAAACTATAAAATCACCGATCTTTCATTTGAGGATTTAAAAAAATTAAAAAACTAAAATAGATTTGGACGATGGACTATAATTTCAGGGAGATTGAGAAGAAGTGGCAGAAATACTGGCAGGAAAACAAAACCTATAAAGCCGAATTAAATACTGATAAACCCAAGTATTATGTGCTCGATATGTTTCCTTATCCTTCGGGAGCGGGTTTGCATGTTGGCCATCCGCTGGGTTATATCGCTTCTGACATCCATGCACGTTATAAAAAGCTAAAAGGCTTCAACGTGCTGCATCCCATGGGCTATGATGCTTATGGCCTCCCTGCCGAACAATATGCGATTCAAACAGGAACGCATCCTGCCGTAACAACGGAAAAAAACATTAAAAGATACAGGCAGCAGCTCGATCAATTGGGTTTCAGCTACGATTGGGACCGGGAAGTACGCACCTGCGACCCGAAATATTATAAATGGACACAATGGACTTTTATACAGCTTTTTAACAGCTGGTACAATAATAAAATCAATAAAGCCGACTCGATTGCAAACCTGATTGCTGCATTTGAAAATGAAGGCAGTGATGCAATTAAAGCAGCACACAGTGAGCATGAGGCTTTTACTGCCGACGAATGGAAAGCCATGGATGAAAAGCAGCAGCAGGAAATGTTGATGCACTATCGTCTGGCATATCTTTCAGAAACAATGGTAAACTGGTGTCCGGCTTTGGGAACGGTTTTGGCCAATGATGAAGTAAAAGATGGGCTTTCTGAACGCGGCGGACATCCGGTGGAGCGCAAACTTATGAAGCAGTGGTCTTTAAGAATCTCAGCCTATTCCCAGCGCCTGCTCGATGGATTGGAAAAAATCGATTGGTTTGAATCACTACGTGACATCCAGCGCAACTGGATTGGCCGTTCTGAAGGGGCTTCCGTCCGTTTTGGCGTAAAAGGCAGCGAAAAGGAAATCGAAGTTTTTACCACTCGTCCTGATACAATTTTTGGCGTAACATTTATGGTAATTGCTCCTGAACATGAGTTGGTTACCGAGCTTACCGCTGAGGAACAACGCAAGGATGTGGAAGAATATGTTCAGTGGGCAAAAAACCGATCCGAACGCGAACGCATGTCGGAAGTTAAAAAAGTAAGCGGCCAGTTTACCGGAGCTTATGCCATCAATCCGCTCAATGGCGCTGAAATCCCGATTTATATTGCCGATTATGTTTTGATTGGCTATGGAACAGGCGCAATTATGGCTGTTCCGGGGCATGATAGCCGCGATTTTGCTTTTGCACGACATTTTAACCTCCCGGTCACTCAGGTTGTTTGCGCAAAAGGAGATGAACCTTCAAATACAGACGAGTGGGAAGATTCATACGACAGCAAAGAAGGCGTAATGGTCAATTCCGGTTTCATTAGTGGCATGGATGTCAAAGAGGGAATCCGCGCCACAATCGAACGTATAGAAGAAAAGAAATTGGGTTATGGAACTATTAACTATCGCCTCCGCGATGCGATTTTTAGCCGCCAGCGCTATTGGGGCGAGCCATTCCCAATTTATTATAAAGATGGGATGCCCTATGCGCTCGATGAAAGCGAGCTTCCATTGGAGCTCCCGGAAGTGGATAAATATCTTCCTACGGAAGATGGCGAACCGCCTTTGGCACGTGCCAAAAACTGGAAAACCAAAGAAGGATACCCATTGGAAACCAACACAATGCCGGGATTTGCCGGTTCTTCCGGTTATTACCTGCGGTATATGGATCCGCACAATGATGATTGCTATTTCAGCAAAGAAGCCAATGAATACTGGCGTGACGTCGATTTCTACCTCGGCGGTGATGAGCATGCAACCGGCCACTTGATTTACTCACGTTTCTGGAATATGTTCTTATTTGATATTGGAATGGTTTGCGAAGAAGAACCCTTTAAAAAGCTGGTCAACCAAGGCAAAATTCAGGGGCGATCAAGTTTTGTTTATCGCGTAGAAGGGACAAATCAGTTTGTTTCCAAAGGTTTGAAAAAAGATTATCGCACGCAAAAGCTGCATGTCGATATTGAATTTGTTGATAACGACATCCTGGATACAGAAGCCTTTAAAAACTGGCGTGAAGAATATAAAGACGCCGAATTTATCCTTGAAGACGGAAAGTACATTTGTGGCTGGGAAATCGAAAAAATGTCGAAATCCAAATATAATGTACAGAACCCGGATGATTTGGTAGAAAAATACGGAGCAGATACTTTCCGTTTATATGAGATGTTCCTTGGCCCCATCGAAAGCCATAAACCCTGGGACACCAAAGGAATAGAAGGCGTTTTCCGTTTTATGCGCAAATTATGGAAACTTTACCATAATAATTACGATAGTGATTTTGATGTCAGCGATGAAAAAGCTACAGGCAAAGAGCTGAAAGTATTGCATGCAACCATCAAAAAAGTACAGGAAGATATTGAGAGGCTTTCCTTCAATACTGTTGTTTCCACATTGATGATTGCCGTTAATGAACTGACCGACCTGAAATGCAATAAACGCGAAATCCTGGAGCCGCTGGCAATTTTACTGGCCTCATATGCACCTCATACCGCCGAAGAGCTTTGGTCGCTTTTGGGACATGAGGAGAGCATTACAAAGTCAGCATTCCCGTCATGGGATGAAAATTACCTGAAAGAAGACAACTTTGAATATCCGGTAAGCTTTAATGGAAAAATGCGTTTCAAACTATCTTTTGCAATAGACGCCAAAGTACCGGAAATCCAAAAAGCAGTTTTGGAAAATGATGCTGCGCAAAAATACATAGAAGGCAAGGATGTAAAAAAGGTTATTGTTGTTCCGAAGAAGATTATCAATATCGTAGTAAAGTAAAATTCATTATTCCTGATATCAAAAAAAGCGGCATCATTTCGGTGCCGCTTTTTGTTTCTGTGTTTCACTTATTGAACCTCTGCAGGTCTAAAGATAAGCTTTTTATTAAGCTTAATAAAAACGGAGATCGTTTTCAGGTGTACCAGTACAAAAGGCAGCAATAGCAGGAAATATACAATGGAAAATTTGTCCATGATGCCGTTTCGTACAACTCCAAAATGCACAAAAAACATCCCGAAAACCACCAGGGCCACACCGGGGCAAATCAGAGACAAACTGCCTGCGCTGCTTTTGGGGCCGCTTACGTATTGATCAAAATAGCCCACTTTTTTCATAACGCCATAGCCCATTGCGCCATTGAGAAGTTGCAGGGCAAGGATGGAGCCCGTTAAAACAAAGAGCGATGCGTCAGAAACTTTGTCGTTATAATGATGATCGAGCCCAAAGAGCAAGCGAATGCCTGTAATGCCAATCAGCGTTAGGAAAGGAATGACAATCCACAGTGACGGACTGCCTTCAACGGCAATACCTTTCTCGATAATGGACCTGAAACCTAGTGTAAACTTTACCAGCGCCAGTACAATCGACAGTGCCAAGAAAAACAAGCCCATAAAAATACCAATGGAATTTACCTGAACATTATGGCTCATTGCACCAGGTGCAGCAAAGCCAACGGCAATCATTGCAAAAGTAAAAATCGACAGCATATTGCTAAGGTTATTGGTGTTCACAAAATTCGGATCGCCTTGGGCAAAAAGATTGATCATGTATGTACCAAAAATCCGAAGCGCATAAATTCCAACAGCTGCAAAACCCAGTAAGGCCACAGGGAAAAGGTATTCAATAACACTCCAAAGGTTCGGTATAAATACTGCGCCCAATACCAGAAGCACATTCAAAGTCATGGATAAGGTAAGTGGAATGGCCATAAAGGAAATGGCAGCGGGCGAATCTTTCATGCTTTTGAAAGCAGGTGTTTTCTTGAAAGTGCTGTATTCGGCCAGATTCCAGAAAAGCAACCGAATGTGGAGAACTGCAAAAGCAATCAGGCCGGCAATAGCCAAGGCAATTCCGGTTTTCACGAACCATTCCCCGCTATTGAAGGCATCCCAAATGTGGTTATAGGTAACCATGGGTGTTTTCTTATGTGGGATCATAAATTGCATGTAAATAAAAAAAGAAACTGCTAATCCACCTGATCCTAAGGCAGATAAGAAATAAAGTGGATTGTACTTTCCTCCTAAATTTTTCGTCATAATGAATATTTTTTGGTTTATCGGCGGCAAAGATACATTTAATTCTCTACATATGTATATGTAATTTATTGTTAAAATCTTAACAATACATTAAGAAGATATTAACAAATTGAATGTGAGCACATAAGGCATTTGACATCATGACAAAAAAATGCCGGCAGAGGCCGGCATAATAATACATTATCGTAAAACAGTGCTAATCCAATGGCTGAATAGTCACTTCAACAGAGGAAAGCCATTGCATCCCAACAATTCCAAAAGGAACCGGGCCGTTTAGCTCGCCGTACAAACGTGTATGAAACATACTGGCCGACAAGTAGGGGCTCATGTTCATATTATCGAAAATGAAATCAACCGAATTGCTTCCTTGTTCAATGGTTCCGGTTTCGGCAACTTGTACTTCATCGCTGAAATCAGCAGAAAGCGCAACGCTAACGCGCATATTTTCAATAAAATCGAAATTAGCAGATTCCGGACTGGTAATCTTCACGGTTACTTTTGTAAACTGGGCGTTTTCCAAAGTTCCGCCGGAAACATTATTGGCTTCCAGTATGCTATCAATATTAGCATTAATGGATTGTTGCGCCAATACTACTTCATCTGATTTAAAATTTAATGAATCAAGGTCGAAACTTACTGTGGGCAGGTCATAATTTACTATAAACCTTGCAAGGTCTTTTACTGCTTCTTCGCAGGATGATAGAAAAAGGGTCAATCCCAAAAAAAGCACACCGATGGGTAAAATGATTTTTTTCATGCTTTTACTGTTTTAATTTATATTTTTTGAGGCACAAATATAGCAAGAAAACAAAGGGAGTGCGATATCCGGTACAATTTTAACAGTTTATAAGCATATATAGCAAATGAACTAAACTTAACAAGGAAACGTTTCTGCATTAAAGTGTTTTTTCATAGTTTTGCGCACTCAAACTAAACAGCATGAATATCACAAAAGAAGAGATTATAGAAAAAATCAGGCCATTATCAGAGAAATACAGCATAAAAAGCATGAATATCATCACTTTATGTGAAAGAATCAATATTAGCCGGGAAGACTTTTACACCCATTTCGAAAACAAATCGGATATGGTGCAGCATTTATTGGATTATGAACGTTCGGCTTTCAACCGCATTTTTGAGAAATATGACTTTGATGGTGTTAATGCTATCGAAATATTATTTGTTGTAAGCAGGGAGATTTGCAGTAATTTCGATGATGTAAGTCCTTCTGTAACCTACGACCTCAACAAATATTTCCCTTCAATATATAATGAACATGTAGAAAAACGGATAGAATTTATTTTCGACAAAATCAAGATCAATCTTGATAAAGGGATCAGACAGGGGATGTACCGCGACGATTTGAGCCAGGAACTGGTAGCCCGCCTGTATATCAGCCGCCTGCTGGACATCCACAATCCGGAATTGTTTTCACCTCAAAAATTTTCTTTCGAAGTATTGTTCGATGTGATGTTTGAAAATTTTATAAGAGGGATTGCTACCTCTGAGGGACTGGCGTATTTTGAAGAACAGAAAAAGAATTCACGCTTCATTAAGAGCCGGTAACAAAGAGATGATCATGGAGGAGTTTGATGGAAAATATCTGGAAATTTTAAGTGGCAGCTTAATTAGATTTATTGAATTTGGAATCCGGAGCCTGTCGATGGATGATCTGGCCCGGAGCATGAAAATCAGCAAGAAAACATTGTATCAATATGTTCAGAATAAGGAAGACCTGATCAGGAAAGTACTTTCATTGCAGGCCCAAAGAAATGACATTGGGTTTAGAAAATTGATGTCACCGGATTTGAATGCAATTGAAGCCTTGCTAATGGCGAGCAAACTTGTCAGCGAGCAAATCAAAAGCTTTAACCCGGCAATGGTCTTTGACCTGAAAAAATACTATCCTGAACTGCTCGAAGAACTTATTCAAAATAAAAAAGATGCTGTTTATGAGTATATTACGTCTAATTTAAAGGCAGGCATCCGTCAGGAAATTTACCGTACAGATGTAAATATCGAAGTAACAGCTGCGATTTACCTGGAACAATTGGAAATAATGCACCGCTCTGATTTTCTCCAATCAAAAGAATTCTCTTTTTCGTATGTATTTGATACCATGTTCGATAACCTTATCCGTGGTATCGTAAATGAAAACGGATTAAACTATTATGAAGAAAGAATTAAAAATTACCAAATTTAGGGCTCGGGCCATTTATTGCCTGCTTGCTGTTGCAATGCTGATGCAGGGCAGGATTCTATATGCCCAGGAAAGCCAAAACACTTTGGAGTTGAACATGGAACAGGCCTATACCCTGGGTTTGGAACAGAACACCAAAGTAGTCAATGCACGCTTGGATACCGAAATCGCGAAAAAACGGATCTGGGAATCCACAGCAAGCGGATTGCCTCAGGTTGATTTATCTGCTCAGTACACCAATATATTTAAGGTACCTGTTGCCCAATTTCCAAATCCTGATGGAACGATTTCGGAAGTACCGCTTGGGGTATTGGAAAACACCACTGTTGACCTGAGCGTCAGCCAGTTGATTTTCTCAGGCCCATACATCATCGGCCTTAGGGCATCGAGGGTTTACGCCAAAATTACAAGCCAGCAGCTTCAGCTTTCGGAGCAGGAAGTGAAAGCAATGATTGCAGAATCTTACTATATGATTCTGATTGCAGAACAAAATGCGGACATCCTGAGCAAAAACCTGGAAACAATGGAACAATTACTGGCCGAAACCGAAGCAATGAACCAACAAGGATTCACCTCCAAAACTGATGTGGACCAGCTCAGGGTCAATATTATTAATGTGCGCAATGCAAAAACCGAAAGCGAACGGAGCCTGGAACTGGCCTACAAAATGCTAAAATATCAATTGGGCATTCCGTTTGAAACTGAAATTGCCTTAACTCAAGACATTGAGTCATTCGTAGATCAGATTGATGTGCAGGAACTGGCCGGCTTGCAGTTTGATATTAGCCAAAACCTCAATTATCAAATCATGGAAACCCAGCAAAAGTTGAGCAAACTTGATTGGCAATTATCCAAAACAGAATACCTGCCTACCATTTCGGCTTTCTATCAACATCAGGAAAAAGTAAACAAACCCGATTTTGACTTTTCCAATCCCAATATTTTTGGGATTACCGCTTCACTGCCGATTTTCAGTAGCGGATTGCGCTATGCCAAAATGAAGCAAAAACGATTTGCATACGATCAGGCCATCAATAACCTCAACGATTTGCAACGCGGGCTTGACCTTCAGGTCTCTCAGTCAAAATCAGACCTGAAAACATCTTTTGCCACCTACCTGAGCAAAAAAGAAAACCTCCAATTATCAAACACAATTTATGAGCGGGTGGAAGAAAAATACAAAAATGGTATGGCCAGCAGCCTGGAACTTACCCAGGTCCAGAACCAAAAACTAACCAGCCAGATTGATTATTTCTCCAGCATTTTTACGCTGCTCCGTTACAAAATTGATTACGATAAACTGATTAACAAACTGTAGATAGCAAAACACATAAAAACAGAAAAAATGAAAAAGAATATTATAATAATACTGGCAATTGCATTTATGGGCTTTGCCTGCCAGCCAAAAGCTGAGAAAACTACCGACACAGCAGCAGAACTTGCCAGTAGCAAAGCCGAATTAAAAACCCTTCAGGAAAAAATCCGATCGCTCGAAAGCCAGCTGGCCGAAGAAGACCATCCGGAGCAAGGGATTTTGGTACGCACCCAGCCCCTGAAGCCAACTACTTTTGAGCACTTTTTTGAGGCCAGCGGATACGTAGAAGCGGTTGAAGCAGCCTATATCAGCCCGGAAATCAATGGGCAGGTTAAGCAGATTTATGTAAAAGAAGGACAAAGGGTGAAAAAAGGGCAGGAACTTATCCGCCTGAACACTTCTATCATTGAAAACTCAATCAAAGAAGTTGAAACGGCACTGGAACTTGCACAAACAATTTACAAAAAACAAAAAGCACTTTGGGATAAGGAAATCGGATCCGAAATCGAATACCTTCAGGCCAATAACAATGTGGAATCATTGGAAAGCAAACTTGCCACACTACACAGCCAACTAGATATGGCACTAATAACCAGTCCTTTTGACGGTATTATTGATGAAATTTTTGTAAAAACCGGCGAACTTGCCATACCAGGCGTACAGATGATGCAACTGGTTAACCTTAGCGAAGTGTTCATTAATGCAGACATCTCAGAAACCTTCCTTGGCGCAATTAATACCAATGACATGGTTAATGTTAGCTTCCCTGCTTATCCGGAAATGAAAATGATATTACCGGTTTTCCGTCTGGGCGAAGTCATCAATCCGCAAAACAGGACCTTTACCATGCAATTACGGGCTGATAATCCTGATGAAAAACTAAAGCCCAATATGCTGGCAATAATTAAGGTACGGGATTTCATCACCGAAAATGCGCTTGTGGTCCCATCCATGCTCATCCGAAAAGACCTGAAAGGCGAATTTATATATGTAGTTGAACGGACAAAAAACGGCCAGTTTGCGGCCAAACACTACATAACCTCAGGTCGTTCATACAATGACCTTACAATGATAACCAAGGGATTAAACCCTGATGACGAGCTGGTTACAGAAGGTTATCAGATCGTAACAGACGGAGTACGCGTAAAAGTTGATGAATAATCAATTAAGACAAATTTCATGGAACAGGAAAAGAAAATTGTCAGGGAGTTTAAAATAACGACCTGGGCTCTTAAAAACAAAAATACAGTTTACCTGATGGGGGTTATGTTAATGGCATTTGGCTATTTCTCATACCTCAATTTGCCAAAGGAGCTTTTCCCGGAGGTGTTTATGCCGACAGTAGTTGTGCAAACCGTATATCCGGGCAATGCGCCCATCGACATGGAAAACCTGGTAACCCGGCCACTTGAAAAAGAAATCGAAAGCATCCGAGGTATCAATGAAATGACATCAACTTCGGCACAGGATGTTTCAGTAATCCTTTGCGAGTTCAATATGGATACCGACATCAATAAAGCTTTGCAGGATGTAAAAGATGCCGTGGATAAAGCCAAAAGCGAATTGCCCAACGATTTGCTCGACGACCCCATTGTGGATGATATTGATTTTACGGAATTTCCAATTATCAACATCAACCTGTCGGGCGAATACAGTATCGTTGAGCTGAAAAAATATGCCGAATATCTTGAAGACGAGATGGAAGGCATCACAGAAGTTTCCAAAGTAGAAATTACCGGCGTAAACGACCGTGAAGTGAAGGTTCATGTGGATCCCTACGAAATGGAAGCGCGCAATTTATCTTTTGGCGATATAGAAAATGCCATTGCATACGAAAATATGTCCATTGCCGGAGGAGAGCTCCGCATGAACAATACACGGCGGTCGGTGCGCATACTTGGCGAGTTTGAAGATGCCTCCGAAATCGAGGATATCATCGTTAAAAGCGAAAACGGAAATATTGTCTATCTGCGTGATGTTGCTACAATTGAAGATGGTTTTGAAGACCCGAACAACTACGCCAGACTAAACAAGCAGGCGGTTGTAAGCCTTCAGGTAGTGAAAAAAGGAGGTGAAAACCTACTCGAAACGACCGATAAAATTTTTCAGGTACTTGAAGAAGCACAGCGCTATGGGCTATTGCCCAAAGACCTGACCATTGATATTACCAACGATCAATCTGATGTGGTACGCAAACAATTGAGCAATCTGGAAAACTCCATCATCATGGGCGTAATTTTCGTGATTGTCGTGCTTTTCTTCTTCCTCGGTGCGCGCAACTCCCTCTTTGTCGGTTTGGCCATCCCAACAAGTATGTTTGTTAGTTTTGTGGTTTTCAGCCTGATGGGCACAACAATCAATATGATCATCCTCTTTGGGTTGATCCTCGCTTTGGGGATGCTTGTGGACAATGCCATTGTGGTAGTGGAAAACATCTACCGCTTCCTCGACCAGGGTTACAGCCGTTTTGAAGCTGCGAAGCAGGCTGTCGGGGAAATTGCAATGCCGATTATTTCTTCTACGGCAACGACGCTGGCAGCCTTTTTCCCACTAATATTCTGGGATAGCATTATTGGGGAATTTATGAAATTTCTGCCCATAACCCTCATAATTGTATTATCATCAAGCCTGTTTGTTGCCTTGGTCATTATTCCGGTAATTTCATCATCGTTTATAAAACAGGGAGAACAAACACCCTTGCCAAAAGCCAGGCCAACATGGATATTAATCGGCATTTTGGCTACATTCTCTGTCGTGTCCTTCTTTATGGGATCCAATGCCATGGGAAATTTATTTGCCCTGTTTTCGGTCATTGGTATAATGAATTATTTCTTCCTCTCACGGGCGGCAAGGTGGTTTCAGGACAGATTCCTTGTTTGGCTCGAAGGCTTTTATATTAAAGTGCTCTCCTATGTGCTCTCCGGCAAAAAACCATTCATGGCTATCGGGGCCACAACATTCTTGCTTTTTGTTACCATCATTTTTTATTTTTCCAGCAGCCCGAAAGTGTTGTTTTTCCCGGATTCGGATCCTAAATTCATCAATATCCTTGCCGAATTGCCTATTGGAACGGATTTGGATAAAACAGACTCCCTGATGCACGCTATGGAAGATGATGTAAGCCGGATTATTGGAAAGCGGGCCGAAATCGTGAAATCGGTACTCACAACTGTCGGAACCGGAGCCAAAGGTGAAAATGACTTCTTTAGCTTTGATGAAACACCCCACAAAGGTTTGATCACCGTGAGCTTTCTTGATTATGAACTGCGCAAAGACATCAACACTACTCATATTCTGAAGGATCTCAGCGATGGGTTGATTGGCAAATATCCCGGGGTTCAGCTTTCTGTGGAAAAAAACTCCGAGGGCCCTCCTACGGGGAAACCCATTAATATCGAAATCAGCGGGAAAGAATTTGACGATTTGATTTTCCTTGCCGACAGCGTTAAAGCCTATATTGAGAATTCTTCCATTGCAGGCATCGAAGGGTTGAAGGTGGATATGAGCCTCAGTAAGCCTGAAATGATAATGCATATCGACCGCGACAAAGCCCGGCGTTTTGGGCTATCCACTGGTCAAATAGCATCAACAATCCGCACAGCGCTTTTTGGGAAAGAAGTTTCGGACTATAAAGTTGGCGAAGATGAATTTCCCATTCAACTAAGGATGCAGGATCAATACCGCTATGATGTTCCGGCTTTGATGAACCAAAAAATTACTTTCCGGGATGCTGCCACAGGAAAAATCCATCAAATACCAATCTCTGCTGTTGCTGATATTAGTTACGGCACAACATACAACAGCGTAAAACGGAAAGACATGGACCGGGTCATAACGGTTTATTCCAATGTAATTGAAGGATACAATGCCACAGAGGTTAACAACAACATCAAAAATGTGATGCAGTATTTTGAGATGCCCGACGGATATCGTATTGATTTTACCGGCGAACAGGAAGAGCAGGAAGAATCTATGGCTTTCCTGATCAGGGCTCTGCTTATCGCAATTTCACTGATTACGATCATTTTGGTAACGCAATTCAATTCTGTTGTAAAACCTGCCATTATTCTGGCCAGTGTGCTATTCAGTACTATTGGTGTTTTTGGTGGACTGGCAACATTCCAAATGGAATTCGTAGTAGTAATGACCGGCATCGGAATTGTTTCTCTGGCGGGTGTGGTAGTAAATAACGCCATTGTTCTCATTGATTATATCGACCTGCTCAAATCACGCCGCCGCAAGGAATTGGGAATGGATGAAAAATCCCTTCTGCCCGCTGATGAAGCGCTTGATTGCGTTGTACGGGCAGGCAAAACCAGGTTGCGCCCTGTACTTCTTACGGCAATTACAACAATTATGGGCTTGACCCCTCTCGCAGTAGGTTTAAACATCAACCTGATTACAGCTTTAACGGATTTTGACCCTCAAATTTATTTTGGAGGCGATAATGCCGTATTCTGGGGGCCGATTTCCTGGACCATAATTTTCGGGCTGTCTTTTGCCACCTTCCTCACGCTGGTTATTGTTCCCAGCATGTATCATGCATCTTGGATCATGAAAACGATTTTTGCAAAAAACATCCTGAAAACGGAACGCAAATAGTTCAATAAATTATTGTGCCAAAATTTGGTTTTGGCACAATATAGAACGGTACAGCATCAGAATCTGGTTTATAAAATACCAGCCTGATGCTGTTTTTTATACTTTTGTTCTAATTATTACTCTAAATAGCCAAAGTTTTTTTCAAGGATTAAGATCCATTAAATCAAGTAATTATTACAGCAGACAAAGAACCACACAGAATTAAAGCAGACTTTGGTGTGATTTTTTTGTTTATCTTTTTGCCCTTGAAAAGAAATCAGGCATCAAGCTAAAAATTTATTGATTTTCAGGCAACCATTAAAAATGAACCGAAGTCTAACCAAAAGCAGTTTGGAGAATGCACTCTGACAAACAACTGATCGAAGGATGCTCAGCAGGTAAGCGCCGGTATCAGAACAGACTGTATTCCAGATACTCAAGGCAATTAATGGCAATATGTTTGCGTTTTGCGAAAAATCGTACAGACGCCGAAGATATATTGCAGGAAGGCTTTGTGAAAATCTTCTCCAAAATTGACGATTATAAATTTGAAGGTTCTTTTGAAGGTTGGTTAAAACGCATCATTATAAATACTGCAATTACGCATTATAGCAAAAACAAAAAAAATGAATTGCAGACCGATATTAATGATATGGAAGACCGTATCGCCGGTGAAGCCCCCTCCTACCATGAAACGGAAAAGGGACACAGCCGTGAAAAAGCGCTGATGAAGCTGATACAGGAACTTCCCGAAGGATACCGCATGGTTTTTAACCTTTATGTATTTGAAGGCTATACACATGCAGAAATAGCCGAGGTGCTTGATGTATCTGAAAACACATCAAAATCGCAGCTGTCGAAAGCCAGAAAATACCTTAGAAAACGCCTGGAAGAATTAAATTTTAAAAGATAAGGGCCGAAATGCCATTATTATATGAAAGATGGATTAGAACATATTGACGACATTTTCCGGGACAATCTGAGCAACGTTCAGATTGAACCTGCTGCATCCGTTTGGAGCGGAATCAGCAGCAAATTGTCGTGGAATGAGTTCACATCCTTTAATTTCACCAATTTTTCCAGTAATATCTACCTGATGGCCTCCGCGGGCATTACAGGTATTGCCGCAGCAATTGTTTCAGCAACTCTTTTGCTTTCACCTGCCAGCAGACCGGAAATCCCGGAAAACATGTCTTCAAAGCAGGAATGTTTCATCGAGATGGAAGAAAACAAGCCTGCTTTTGAAAGACGAAAAGTGGCGGAGCCTTTCACAAAATACACGGAGACCGAAACCCAATACGCCAAACCGGCAAAAAACGACCTCCCTCAACGGCAACTATTTGAAGGAGAGCCGATACAAGCGCTGAAACCGGAACTACTTAAAAATTCCTTTGAAACATTTGCGCTCCGCCTCAAAACCCCTGAAAAAATAAATGCACTGGGACTTCCGGGCAATAATGACCTTACAAACGCACAAGGATACAGCTTCCGCCTCTTCGATGATTACCAAAAAACTTCCAAATATAGCTTCCTGATAAACAGTGGCCCCGAATTTATTGATGTACCGGTTGACGAGCAACTAAACATCAGGCAGCTGAATTTAAATGCAATGGCACGTTACGAATTAGGTGGCGGCATGTATGTGCAAGGCGGCCTCGGGGCATCAGTTATGGAAGACCAAACGCCCTATACGCTCGATTATAAATCATTGGACAGTGTTGGCTTTTATTACGATGTGCATTATTATGTTCCCGATCCGTCCAATCCGGATTCGGTTATCCTGATTACAACCATTGAAACGATTTACGATTCTGTGACACATAATACCATTGCGTATGCCGACAATCGCTATACATATTTCCGCATTCCTTTAAGTTTTGGTTATGACATACTCAGCTATCGTAATTTTGGCCTAAGCCTTAGGGCTGGTGGCGAATATGCTGCCATCATGAGCAGAAAAGAAGCTCCTGCAGATATCCCTTCGGATGTCCGTTTGCTTTATATCGAAAGGCGCATAGAAGAAAAACTGGAAAGTAATTTCCGAATGCTTTTCGGTTTAACTTTGGAATACCATCTCAACGATAAGCTCGCATTACAGCTTAACCCGACCTACCGCTATTACTTCCGCTCTGTTTATGATTCTCCCGGCGGAAACGCATCTTCTCTGAGCATTAATGGCGGTATCCGCTTCCAATTCTAAAAAAACCCCTTCCCCTTTCTATCCCTGATTATTCCACAAATCCCCATTCGGCATTTTCTTAAAAAATACTACCTTTACGGCTCAAAAACACTATAAATCCATCTTAATGAAAAAATTAAGAGCCGAAATACAGAAATTTATTAAAAAATATAATCTGCAATCACTTTCCGATGTAGTTCTGTTCGGCCTGATTACAGTAATAATCCATTTTAGCTGGCGTTTTTGGGCCTATGATTTGCATTATTGGCCGATCAAAACTTTCATGGCAAGTGCCTACGATTTTATGTCATGGCTGGTATTCGCGCAAAGCCACTGGTTTGACGTGCATATATTAGGGCTAGAAATTACAACTATTGATCAAACCATGTATTTTAGCAACAAAGGCTATATTGCGATCAATGCAGGTTGCTCAGGTCTTAAGCAGTTTTCTCAGTTTGCCCTCTTGATGATTTTTTTCCGTGGCCCCTGGCTGAAAAAATTATGGTTTATCCCTTTGGGCGTCTTTATCGTCCATCTCACAAACCTTTTCCGGATTATCGGATTATCAATCGTATTGCTTTGGAAACCTGATTATTGGCAATTCAGTCATGACTATCTGTTTCGTCCGTTTTTCTATGTTGTAATTTTCTTTATGTGGATATGGTGGGTAGAAAAAGTTGCTCCTCCTGCAGGCAAAAAAATAAAAGAATAACCAGAATCTATAATCGTTGATGAGCATAATAAAAACACTGATAATTGATGATGAAACAGCTGGTATTTTTGCCATTGAGCATCTATTAAGCGCACATACCGATGAAGTTGAAATTGTGGGCAGCGCACGCAATATCGAGGAAGCATGGGAAATGATCAACAAGAGCAGTCCCAATCTAGTATTTCTAGACTTGCAAATGCCACGTGGCAGTGGGCTGGATTTGCTTGAGCGCTATCCCAAAAGGAAATTCGAAGTGGTATTCGTCAGTGCATCAGAACCGGACTACAGGGCAATTTCACGCTATCAGGCCCTTCGCCACATTTGCAAACCCATAGTTGATGAAGATATAGAACACATTCTGCAATTGTATCGCCAAAAAAAAAGAAAAATCTAAACGTTCAGTTTTTCGCCTTCAGAGTGCGCGATAATAACAGCACCGCAGCTGTCGCTCCAAACGTTTGTGGCGGTTCTGAGCATATCGAGAATGCGGTCCACGGCTAAAATAAGCCCGATTCCCTCCAATGGAAGGCCCACGGCGGATAAGATTACCGCAATCATAACCAAACCGGCCATTGGAATGCCAGCAGCACCTATTGATGCCAAAAGTGCAGTGACCACAACTAATGCCTGCTCGGTAAAACTCAGGTCAACACCATATGCCTGCGCAATAAAAATAGCGGCAATACATTCGTAAAGTGCAGTGCCATCCATATTTATAGTAGCACCAAGCGGAAGAGTAAAACTGGTAACTTTGTTTGAAACCCCCGATCGCTCTTCTATACTGTTCATGGTTAATGGTAAGGTTGCACTGGAAGAAGCCGTAGAAAATGCCGTCAATAATGCCGGGCGCATATTGGCCATATGCTTGAAAGGTTTTGATTTTCCAATGAAACGGGTAATGAGCGGAAGCGTAATAAACGCATGAAAAAACAAAGCAGCAATTACCGTGAGCATATAAAACCCCATGCTTTCAACCAGTGAAGCCAGATTTTCCTGTTCGGCCATTACCTGCGCGATGATTCCAAAAACCCCAAGGGGAGTAAACCGGATAATGAACATGGTAATTTTCATCATGACTTCAAAAACAGACTGAAAGAAATCGGTAAGAAAACGCGCCGATTTCCCCGAAGCTTTATTCACAAAGAAGCCAAAAACAATCGCAAAGAAAATAACAGGGAGCATATTGCCCGAAGACAATACGTTAAAGATATTCTCGGGAATGATGCCCATTATTGTGCTTCCAAAAGATCCCGTGGCAGCATCCAGCCCTTCCACTTTTCGGCTCAAACCCAAATCAGCGCCCACACCAGCTTTACTTATATTGATAGCGAACAGACCGGTTAAAATCGCAAAAAGGCTGGTCATCAAATAATACGACAAGGTTTTTAAGCCCAGCCTTCCCAGATCTTCAGCCTTGCCAATATTGGCCACTCCGGAAATGATTGAACTTAAAATCAATGGAAGAATGATCATCTTCAATGCCCTGATAAAAATATCGCCCATCCATGAAAGATAAGGAACCGCTTGTTTGTAGTACAGGCCAAGTAGTGCGCCACTAATTAATGCAATAAATATTTGCAGGACAAAATAGTTTTGTTTTTTATTCATTTTCAGTAGTTTATAGTCTTAAAACCTTCAATAACCGTGAAAATACTGTTTATTTTTCCGGCAAAATACAAATTTGCGAAACATATTGTGCCCGTAAACGTAAGAAAGTCCGGTGATTTTCCTTAATTTGCAGCCCATATAAATTAGTCGGAAAAGTTCAAGAAGACTATCTTTTTTTTGAATTAGATTTTCAAATGGCTATATTTGCGTGTTGGCTTTGAAATTAGTTAATTTATCAACAAGCCCTTTTAAAATGAAGAAATTTTTACTTTTTAGTATATCGTTTATACTCCTCTTTTCTTCTGTCGATGCTCAGTCCGTTGACAAACATCAATTAAAAGTACTAACCGGGGATAAGGAAGGCACATATTATCAGATGATGAATGATATTAATTTTATCGCTGATTCTTTTGTTCTCATTGATTCAATAGTTGGTTATAATTTTGAACTGAGGCTTGATACGATTTTTGAAGATTCAATACTCACAAAATCACATCCTGATTCAGATTTACCTAACTTAGGCCCCGTTGATCCCGTTCCAAAAGTAAATCCTGAAACAGGAGAGGTCATGACACGCGAAGTAGTAGTTCCTGTTGTAGACAGCATCATTGACACCATTCCTTTTATCAACATCCTGCCTTCCGGCGGCGATTTTATTAACTACCAAAAACTTGTTTCCAACGATTATCGCTATGCTGATATCTTCTTCATTCAGCATGATGTTTTGATGCAGCAAGAGCTGCAACACTTACAGGGAAACGTCAATGTATCTGGAAATGTACGCATCCTTTTGCCCGTTGGATTCGCCGAAGTACACTTAATAACCCGAAAAGATGCTGAAATTGATTCCATTGGCGCATTAGAAAAGAAACGGGTTGGTGTAGGCATACAAGGCACCGGTGTTACAGCCGAAATTATCAAAAACCGCCTGGGAATTAAATGGAGAAATGTTTATGTAGGCTTGGGCAGCGCACTTGGAGATCTGCTCAATGACAGGATTGATGCCTTCTTCTACGTTGGAATGGCCCCGGTCTATAAATTCCAAAACACTTCTCCACTGCTTAAAGACCTTATCAAACTGGTCCCACTGCAAAATGATACACTTGACCAGATCTATGAACCGACAACAATAAGAGCCGGCACTTATGAATGGCAGGACGAGGATATAGATACCTATAAAGTCCCCATTTTATTAGCTACAAATATCGGCAAAGAGACGACAAGCGATTATATGCGCATCCAAAGATTTCTTGATCTGATCTTGGACAATAAAGAAGAACTCAGTAAATTCAATTGGGAAAGGGAGTACCAGTTCCATCCGAAATGGACAGAGGTTGACCCCAAGCTGGATGTGAACCGTATCCGAAGAACAATTAAGTTCCCCGGAGTTGAATGGAAAGTACATAAGGCTGCCATCAAAAGGTTATTGAAAAAATAAAAAATGCTTTGTGGCATTTCTTTTTCCCCGGAAACACTATCTTTCTTCTTGGATCAGATAAGCTTTTGCTGAAACCAATACCTCATCATAATGAAAAGAGTTTGTTTGCTCATTGGGATATATTCACTCGCAATTGGGCTTTTTGCGCAACACGCAAATATTGTAATCAGTAGCCAATCTTTTCCAAACGAACCCTCCATCTTTGTAAATCCTGCCAATACAAACGAAATCGTTGCCGGCGCAAATATTAATGCGGTTTATTATAGCGATGATGCCGGTTTGAGCTGGCACATCAACAAAATCGCCAGCAGCTCCTATGGAGTTGCTGGCGACCCCGTTATTGTCGCCGATACTGCCGGAAACTTCTATTATCTGCACCTTTCCAACCCTTTTAACGGTTCCTGGCTCGACCAAATCGTATGCCAGAAATCAACAGATGGGGGCAAAAGCTGGAACGATGGCGCAGGAATGGGGTTAAACGGAGAAAAAGATCAGGACAAAGAGTGGGGAACTGTTGATCCCAAAAACAATAATATTTATGTCACCTGGACACAATTTGACACTTATGGTTCTTCGGATCCATCCTGCCAGACCAATATTATGTTTTCCAAATCAACAGATGCAGGAGTTAGTTTCAGCCCTTCGGTTGCCATAAACCAAACGCCTGGCAACTGTATTGATGAAGACAATACCGTAGAAGGAGCCGTTCCTGCCGTTGGGCCAAATGGTGAAATATATGTTACTTGGGCCGGACACGAAAAAATCTATTTTACAAAAAGCCTTGATGAAGGTGAAACATGGGCAGATGAGCAAATTATAGCAGAGCAAATTGGTGGCTGGGCCATTGATATCCCGGAAATTTACCGCTGCAACGGGATGCCTGTTACACGCTGCGACCTCTCCGAAGGGCCTTATCATGGAAGAATTTATGTCAATTGGGCCGATCAGCGCAATGGCGAAAACAATACAGACATCTGGATGATCTTTTCGGATGATGGCGGCGAAAACTGGAGCGAACCGCTTCGCATAAATGACGACCAAACAGAAAATCAACAGTTTTTTTCCTGGATGGACGTAGATCAGGCGAACGGAAAAGTATATTGTGTTTTTTACGACAGAAGAAATTACGATGATTCGAATACGGATGTTTATATGGCCATGAGCAGTGATGGCGGACAAAATTTCATCAATTTCAAAGTAAGTGAAACACCATTTGTCCCATCACAATCCGTTTTCTTTGGAGATTATACCAATGTTTCCGCTTTTGATGATGTTGTTCGCCCGATATGGTGTCGGATGGACAACGGGCAAACCAGTATCCTGACTGCTATTGTAGATACTGAAATAATAACGCATACAGAAGAGCAGGCTCTTGCCCCTTTCAGTCTGGAACAAAATTATCCCAACCCATTCCGATCTTCAACAACTATGGCTTTTAAAGTAAACCCGCCCCAGAGGATCAGCCTAAGTATTTTTGATATAACTGGCAACGAACGCATAAAACTGATCGATGAACAAGTGTTATACAGTCGAAAAAACATCATTGATTTTAATCCGGACGATTACGGTCTGGCACCCGGGATTTACTATTTCAGATTAAACACGGAAGAACACAGCATTCAGCGAAAAATGATATTCATTCAATAAAAAAAGGCGCCTGAACGGCGCCTTTTTTTATAATCCACAATTTAGGTATATTCTATTTGAAAGCTTTTTCCAAAAGGCCGTCACCTTTCATGTTCAGGTGCTTAAAATATTCTGGCACCTGTTTTCCGAGCAGTTTATCCACATACATTTTTGCCAGATACTGACCCAACATAAAGCCTTGTCCTCGTAAACCAATAAAAAGGCCGACTTCCGGATCGAGGATCATACGTGGCTCAACATAATAACCAGCCCAAATAGCCTGAAATCCAACACTGCTGAGCTGAGGCAACCAGTCAACAAAAATCTCAGAAGCAATTTCGAGGAACTCTTTTGAATTAATCCTGAGGTTTTTATCCGTTTCCTTAGCATCAACCGCCGGACTGGCACAACCAATTATCTGGCCGGTTTCGGCAAGTTGCTGGCCATAAACAGCGACAAAGCCTTTATACTTTCTGCGGTCGATTAACATTGGCAATGGAATATTGTCAACGCCCAGCATTGGAAGCCTTCGCGTAATAAAAGCCTGATGTTTTACGGGGTAAATACCGGTTTCCAAACCGAGCTGTTTTGCAAATTTAGCACCCTCAGGGCCTAAAGCGTTAATAAACACTGGCGTTTCATATTCTATGAATTCGTGTTTATGGTTGCGCACCAAAGCATAGTACAAATCGCCTTCAACACGCACATCAAGCAATTCGCAATCTTCTTCCATATTTCCGCCGGCTTTGATGCCGAGTTGACGGATCAGATCCACCACCTTGCCCGGTGTTGCCTGCCAGCAGTTTTTTGTGATCAATGCCGCCTGATATTTATCAAGTTTAGGGTTGAATCCAGGAGCAATGCGTTTTTGAAAATCCCCAGGTTCAATCATTTCTGCCTCAGACCATGCCATGGAAGCTTCAAGAGCCTTGTACATAGATTCATCATGGGCAAAAGTTACATAATCAATTGGGCGGTAATCAATATTTTGGATTTTCTGAAGTTCTTTAAAAATTTCCTGGTTTTTTGTTGCGATATCCGATAATTCGGGCAAACTGAAATTAGGGCGGCCTCCGGCAATATTTCGCCAGCTGGCACCCCTGCCGAAGTTTGCCAATACAGGTTTTAACCCTCCTTCGGCAAGATAACGGAACAAGGCACTGCCTCCAATTCCCCCACCGGCAACCAGTGCATCCACTTTTAATTTCTTTGGCGTATGCTTATGGTTAAGGGCAATAATTTCTTCGTGTTGTTTTTTTGGATAAAGCTCACCCATTCCCACCTGATTTGACAAGGGACCTCGTGGCGTGGCATCTCCAACTACAGAAATCCCATAAGGGCGGATCATCTGCTTCAGCCTTGGAATACAGCGTTTACCGCGACAGGCGCCCATTCCCAAACGTGTAGTATGCTTGATTTCATCTACAGAAATAAATTTGCGGTCGCCGATGGTTTCCAGGATTTCTTTCAGGCTTACATCATCACAATGACAAACATAGGTTTCGGATTCAATAGCCTTGTCATGGCTTTCTGTTTCAACGGGTTCGGGATAAAGGCTTTTAATAATAAAACCACGTGCTTTGGTCAGGTCTTCACCGTGAAGGTCAAGTGATTTCACGCGTGCCACATGGGTTTTATTGGGCTTGCGGAGAATTTTTTCAATAATTCCTTCACCGAGTTTTTTCCCGTTATTATCAACCAGATAAACCGCTTCTTTTTCCTGTGCATCATATTCGATAGGCAGGAAAAGCCAATCTTTTTTGAGGTTATAACCAAAAATTGCCAGTCCCGGACATTGATAAACGCAGTCCATACAACCGATACATTTATCATAGTCAATTTGTGGTACAGTGCTGGTTGAAGATTTGGTAATTGCATTGTGCGGACATGCAAAGCTACAAGGGTTACAGGCAAATCCATAGAGGCAATCAAGGATTACAAAGCCTTTTTGTTGCATGCGCTCGGGTGCAGGCATGTAGGGTTCCTGGATGATACGAACCGGATGTTGCTGTGAATCGATATATTCTTTTGAAATGCTCAGATAATGTTCGTAATCATAGCGGATGTGCATTTCCTGCAGGATTTCGTAGGCTACTTGCTTGCCTCGTAAAACTGCACTGGTACCTTCTCCAATACGAATGGCATCACCGGCACCGTGGCAGGCACGTCCGAAAATTTCATTCCCTTTTATCAACAGTTGATCATCCGGAACAAGACCCGTACAAATATTTATAGCATCAATTCCCGTGATAATTTTTTCGGTACCGGGAACAGCTTTAAAATTTTCGCATTCAGCAATAACCGCCCCCACAATGCCGTCATGTTTTTCATTTGGGATCGCCTTTAGCAATATATGCGAAAGCATGACCGGGATACCCAGGCGACGTACACGATTGGCCTGAACCGGAAATCCACCCTCATGAGGCTGTGCTTCGATGATGGCTTTCACTTTTGCTCCAGCCTGCATCAGCTGATAAGATGTCAGATAACCAATATTTCCGGCACCCACGGTAAGGATATTTTTACCCAAGAGCGTAAATTCCTGATTCATCATCTTTTGCACCACCGCAGCGGTATAAACACCCGGGAGGTCATCGTTTTCAAAAGTAGGCATGAAAGGAACAGCCCCAGTGGCAATCACAAGATGCTCTGCATCAACATAATAAATCTCATCAGTTTTTATATTCTTAACAGCAAGGCGTTTCCCTTCCAGGATGTCCCACACAGTAGAATTCAAAAAAATCCCGCTATGATCTTCTCCGGCCAGTGTTTTGGCAATATCGAATCCACGCATACCGCCAAACTTTTTTTCTTGCTCAAAAAAGAAAAACTGATGAGTTTGCATCAGGAACTGTCCGCCGATCTGGTCATTATTGTCAATTACAATATTATCCACGTCGTGGGCATTCAATTCTTCACGAGCAGCAAGACCTGCAGGCCCGGCGCCGATAATGGCCACTGTTGTTTTATAAACTTTGGTTTTTTGGTTGGTGTTTGGTTCCCTGATTTCGGGTTGGTAATTTTTGGGTATTTCCCGAACTTCCTTTACTTCGTCCACTTTTGTGATACAAATACGTTTAATTTGCCCATCAACAAGCATCTCACAGGCACCGCATTTCCCTATGCCGCATTCGAGGCTTCGTTCACGATCTTTGAGACTATGGCTGTGCACCGGGAAACCGGCCTGATGCAATGCCGCTGCAATAGTAAAACCCTTCTGGCCTTTAACCTTTTGTCCGTTGTAAATAAACTCAACAACTTCGGTTGAAGGAACGTTCAGAACGGGATGGTTTTCAATCTTAATCATATGGTTGGTTTTTCTGAGTTCGTTAGTGCAAAAACAATGTTAAACTATTAACAAGCAAAATTAATTGTTCTATCAATTTTTCCAAATGCCCTAACTTATTTAATTTGAGTTAAAATAAGACTTTTTAAGCTTAAAACAGTACGTCAAAAAAACACATCCATATTCATTTTATAAAACTCTGTTTTTCAAAGATATTATCTGATTTTGTATTGCTTTTCGCAATCAACCAAAACATTTTACATACTACAGTACCACAATACCCGGAAATTTCTTTCCAAAACAAAACACGAAGAAGCTGGTTTGGGAAAAAGAGAAAAGGAATTCAGTATTTTTGTGACCAGAAACCATCAAATTATTTTAAATGTTCAACAAACTAATAGCCTCGATGCTGCCCCTAATGCCCAAAGGGCTGGTATGGATTTTTTCAAAGAAATACATTGCAGGCGAATCAGTGGATGACGCTGTTCGGGTATCCAAAGAGCTTAACCAACAAGGGATTATGGTTACTTTGGATATTTTGGGCGAATTCATAAAGGATTTACAGGAAGCCAAAAAAAACAGGGATGAATATCTGGAATTAATTGACCGCATTGAAAAAGAAGTTATTGATGGGAATTATTCATTAAAACCCACCTCTTTTGGATTGCTTTTGGATGAGGAGACCTGTTACTCATACATTCGTGATATTGTTGCCAAAGCTGCCTCATACGGCAATTTTATCCGAATCGACATGGAAGACTCCCAATGTGTTGATATGGAAATCAAATTGTATCGCCGCCTGCATAACGAATTCCCCAAAAATGTAGGATTGGTTGTACAAGCCTATTTACGCAGAACACTAAACGACCTAAGAGCCATGCAGGACATGAAGACCAACGGCAGCGTCAATTATCGCCTCTGCAAAGGCATATACGTTGAACCCGAAAAAACAGCCTTTAAGAAGTATGAGGAAATCAACGAACACTTCCTTGAAGACCTGGAGTATATGCTTGCCAATGAGGCCTATCCGGGCATAGCAACGCATGATAAAAAGCTTGTGGAGGGCGCATATAAACTATTGGATAAATATAAACCGGCAAAAGACCAATATGAATTTCAGATGCTGTACGGCGTAACACCTGAGTTAAGAAAATCCATTGTTGATGCAGGTCATCGCATGCGTGTTTACATTCCTTTCGGGAAAGACTGGTTTGGATATTCAACGCGCAGGCTAAAAGAAAACCCAAAAATGGCAAGCCATATTATTAAGGCATTATTTGTACCCTCCTGACCCGAAAGGCTCCTTTTTAAGCAGCAGAGACAGGAGCGCCCTGTGTTTTTCCCCATTTATATCCTCTAAATGGGGAAATTTTGTTAATTTTGCAGTTTCAAAGTATTCTGTCCTAAATCCTTATAAGCCCCCTCAGGGTTTTCGGGTTTTTATACAGGAAATTTTTGCGTTCATGCATTTCAGTGCAACGGATTGATTCTTTTAACATTTGATGACCCTGTTTCACTGAAAATCTTTAAAATAAATTTAGATACGATATGAAAAAGAAGGCTCGTGTATTATTTGTTTCTCAGGAAATTACCCCTTATTTAAAAGAAACTCATCTTGGCTATATTGGCCGTCATCTGCCCCAGGGCATTCAGGAAAGAGGAAAAGAAATAAGAACTTTTATGCCACGTTATGGCTGCATTAATGAAAGGCGCAACCAGCTGCATGAAGTAATCCGCCTTTCGGGTATGAACCTGATTATCGATGATACAGACCATCCACTGATTATCAAAGTTGCCAGCATACAGCAGGCGCGCATGCAAATTTATTTCATTGATAATGAAGACTATTTTCAAAGAAAATTTATCCTGCACGGCAAGGACGGCAAATTTTTCGAAGACAATGATGAGCGTGCTGTTTTCTTCTCACGTGGCGTTCTGGAAACCGTAAAAAAACTGGGTTGGGGACCCGATCTGGTTCATTGCCATGGCTGGATGACCTCACTCATCCCTTTATACCTCAAGAAAGCTTTCCATGATGATCCTTTGTTCTCCGAATCAAAAATCATTGTTTCTGTTTATGATGATGAATTTACAGAAGAACTCAATGAAAACTTCCTGAAAAAAATAAAATTGCCCGGCATTGACGAATCAGATCTGGAAGAATTCCGTCATTGCAATTTCACCGGCGCTTATAAAGGAGCCTTGCAATTCGCTGATGGCATTATTCAGGGAAGTGAAAAAATCAATCCTGAAATTGAAGAATATATCAAAGCATCAGGAAAACCTTTCCTTCCATACCAGCCTATGGACAACTATATTGATGTCTATAATGATTTTTATGACGACTTATTGGGTGATTCACTGGACGATTAAGAATAATCTCACATCAATTCCGTTATACCCAAATAAACCCGCAAATTAAATTAATGAAGCGAATAATTCATCATCCGCTCCTGATTTTTAGTGCCGTTCTACTGGCACTTTTCACATCATCTTGCAGCAATGAACCCGAAGAAGTTGGGTTAAGTATCCAGCCAGAATCAGACAGGCTTAGTGTTGGTTATGATACAAGTGTTTATGTTCGTGTTTATTCTGAAATTGAAGAATATATACGTACCGACCGCACATCACTGAGCAGCCTGGGCAGTATGTGGGATCCTTTTTTCGGAAAAACCACTGCGGCCTTTTATACGCAGTTTCGCCTGTCGCAGGCTGATCACGATTTTGGTGATAATGCCGTTGTGGATTCTGTAATCTTAAAATTACTTTATGCAGGTAGTTATGGCGACAGCCTGAGCCCGATCACGGTGAGTGTCCATAAAATTAATGACTCTCTCGATCTTGAGCAAAAGTACTACTCGACAAGCAGCACGGCATATGACCCAACTCCATTTGGTGAATATACTTTTGTGCCCAAAATCAGGGATTCCGTTTTAGTGGATACACTATATTATGCACCACAATTATGGCTAAACCTTACGGAGCAAGATTCACGAATTGCTGATATCCTGCTCAATGCCAATATGGGGAGCAATACTGATTTCCTTGAAGACTTTCCGGGGCTATACATCTCAGCTGCAGAAGAGCAAATACCAGGTAAAGGCCAAATAGTTTATTTTACACCCGAAGCAGCTACCTCTGCCCTGTACATTTATTATCACAATGATAATGAAGATTCCTTGTTTTACACTTACCCGATCAATGCCAATTGCGCCCGTTATAATACCTTTGAACATTATGATTACCAGCATGCTGCACCCGAATTACGCCAGCAAATCGTAAACGGGGACACTGCTTCCGGAGACCAGGTTGCCTATTTGCAGGGCATGGCAGGAATACGTATGAGGATTCAATTCCCGGATTTAAGCCCTTTAACTTCTTTGGGCAATATCACGATCAACGAAGCCAAACTCGTATTTGAAAACGCAGATCCTGACGAAGAAATGTACTTTGCCCCACCATCTTATGTGCTTTATCATTACGATGCCACTGACACAACATATAAATACATCACGGATCAATTTGAAGGCACGCTTTATTTTGGGGGTAATTACAATTTCGATACTGATGAAACATGGATGCGGATTACTACTTTCTTCCAATCCTATGTTGATGGCAATAATTATGACAACCAACCGCTCTATCTTGCTGTTTCCGGATCATCTATAAAAGCAAACCGCTTGATGATCTATGGAGGAGCCCCGGCATATTCAGATGTTTTCGACAAACGAATCCGTTTGGAAATAGTTTATTCGAAAGTACATTAGCATACCGGAGAATTCAGCTTTTTTCGCTTTATTTGCATCGCGAAGAAAATTAAAAGTAGTTATTATGTGTGGAATCGTTGGTTATATAGGCAATAAGCAAGCCTCCCCTATTCTTTTAAATGGTCTGAAACGCCTGGAATACAGAGGATACGACAGCGCAGGCATTGCGATCCTGAACAGTAAGCTCAAGGTTTATAAAACAAAAGGGAAAGTTTCAGATCTCGAACAACATCTCAAGGGAAAAGATATAAGCGGTACAATAGGCATGGCACACACGCGTTGGGCCACTCATGGTGCACCAAACGAGATCAATGCCCACCCCCATTTTTCCCAATCTGAAGAACTGGCACTGATCCACAATGGCATTATTGAGAATTATGCCGTTTTGAAGAAAGGGCTCATTCAAAAAGGATTTGAATTTCAGAGCAATACAGATACTGAAGTACTTATCCAATTGATTGAATATCTTAAACAGGATGAAGGAATTGGCTTGGCGGAAGCAGTTCAATCTGCTTTGAATCAAGTGGTTGGGGCTTACGCAATTGTTGTTATCGAACAAGACAATCCCAATACGCTCATTGCAGCCCGTAAAGGGTCTCCACTGGTTGTGGGTATTGGAAAAGATGAGTTTTTCCTGGCTTCCGATGCTACTCCAATTATCGAACACACAAAGGATGTTGTTTACCTTGATGATGAAGAAATGGCCATCATCCGCCGTAATGGTGAACTAAAAATAAAAACCCTGAAGGATGTTGAAAAATATCCTATTGTCCAAACTCTTGAAATGAGCATCAGCCAGCTTGAAAAAGGCGGTTATCCGCATTTTATGCTGAAAGAAATTTACGAACAACCTGTAACCATCAGGGACAGTTTCCGCGGGAGGCTTCATGAGCATAACGACACGATTAGTATGGCCGGAATTATTGACTACGAACAAAAATTCCTGAATGCCAAGCGGATCATTATTACAGCAGCCGGAACTTCATGGCATGCCGGTTTGGTAGGGGAATACCTTTTTGAAGATTTAGCTCGTATCCCCGTGGAAGTCGAATATGCATCGGAATTTCGGTACAGGAATCCCGTTTTGTGCGAAAATGATATTGTAATTGCTATTTCACAATCGGGTGAAACAGCAGACACTTTAGCTGCCATTGAGATGGCCAAGGAAAAAGGAGCATTCATTTATGGCATTTGTAATGTGGTAGGTTCTTCCATCGCAAGGGCTACAGATGCAGGATCCTATACCCATGCCGGCCCTGAAATAGGTGTGGCTTCCACCAAAGCCTTTACTGCCCAGGTTACTGTGCTCACTTTAATGGCATTGGATATCGCGCGCAAGAAAGGAACAATCAATAGCTCTTACTATCGTCAGATTGCCAATGAACTTCGGAGAATTCCCGAAAAAGTAGAGCAAACCCTTAAGCTGGCCGATCGCGTTAAAGATATGTCGAAAATATTTACTTATGCACGTAATTTCCTTTATCTCGGACGTGGTTATAATTTCCCCGTTGCCCTGGAAGGCGCTCTTAAACTCAAGGAAATCAGTTATATACATGCAGAAGGTTATCCGGCTGCAGAAATGAAACATGGCCCTATTGCCTTAATTGATAAGGAAATGCCCGTAGTGGCCATTGCAACCAACCGCGGAATTTACGAAAAGGTAATTTCCAACATTCAGGAAATAAAAGCAAGGGAAGGAAAAGTAATTGCCATTGTAACCGAAGGTGATGAAACCGTTTCTGCCCTGGCTGATTATGTGCTTGAAATTCCGGAAACTGAAGAATTACTTGTGCCTCTTTTGGCGACAATTCCTTTGCAGTTTTTGGCTTATTATATTGCCGTTAACCGAGATTGTAATGTAGATCAGCCCAGAAATCTGGCAAAATCAGTTACCGTTGAATAACATTAATCTAAGATAAAAGAAAAGGTCTGATTTCCCGAAAAATCAGACCTTTTTTGTTCTGATAATTAAGCCTTTATAAACGGCCTTCAACAGCTTTCCAGTCCACCAGTTCCCAGAATTTCTCAATGTAGGATGGACGTTTGTTTTGCTGATCAAGATAGTAAGCATGCTCCCAAACATCGCAGGTAAGCAGTGGCGTGAATCCTTTGCGCAATGGATTTCCTGCATTGGATTCCTGCACGATTTCCAGTTTGCCCTCAACGTTTTTCACAAGCCATGCCCAACCGGAACCAAAAAGTGTTGCAGCAGCCTTACTGAAAGCTTCTTTAAATGCTTCAAAAGATCCATAAGTTGCATTGATGGCTTCCAGAAGTTTTCCTTCCGGAGCTCCACCTCCATTTGGGCTCAGGCAGTTCCAATAAAATGTGTGGTTCCAAACCTGGGCGCCATTATTAAAAATGCCACCTTCGGCTTTTTTGATGATTTCTTCCAGGCTTGCATTTTCAAATTCCGTGCCCGGAACCAAATTGTTGAGGTTGTTTACGTAAGCCTGGTGATGTTTTCCATAATGAAACTCAATTGTTTCGGCTGAAATATGTGGTTCCAGCGCATCCTTTGCATAAGGTAAATCAGGTAATGTGAATGCCATAATACTTTTTTTGAGTGTTAATAATTTGGATTGGTTAAAGTACGAAAACATTACAGAACGGCAAAATGTTTCAGCTGATTCATTATTTGTATTTTTGCTCAAAATTCAGAATATGGCCGGTTTTCTTTTCGATCAGATAATTTTTGGTCCCGTACGCAGCCGTCGATTTGGCAATTCATTGGGTGTGAACCTTCTACCTGTTGACCATAAAATCTGCACTTTTGATTGCATTTACTGTGAGTGTGGCTGGACAGAAGACGCCATGAGCAAAACATTGCCTTCATTTGAAGAAATCTCAAAACATCTGGAAGTGCAGCTGAAAAAAATGCAGGCACAAGGCAATCCTCCTGACAATATTACCTATGCCGGCAATGGTGAGCCCACTTTACATCCTGATTTTTCGCGTATTGTGGATGAGACCATTCGCTTGCGTGACATTTATTTCCCAAATGCAGAAATCACAGTTTTGTCCAATTCCAGCATGCTGCACAGGCAGGATGTGCTCAATGCCTTATTGCGGATCGATAATAATGTGATGAAGCTGGATGCCGGGAGCGAGGAAATGTTCCGGATGATCAACCAGCCCAAAACAAAAATTGATCTGGCGACAATCGTAGAAAAACTGAAGCTCTTCAACGGACGGCTCACAATACAGACATTGTTTTTGCGGGGCACTTACAAAGGACAACAAATTGATAACACAAGCGCTTCGGAAATAAATTTGTGGCTGGAACATCTCAGGGAAATAAAACCTGACCGCCTCATGATTTACCCTATTGCCCGCGAAACTCCGGTGGAAAATATTGAGAAGATTCCGGTGGAAGAGCTGCGCAAGATCGCTGAAAAGACAGAGAAAGCCGGTTTTAAAACCGAAGTTTATGAATAAAGAGTTCAAATATCCTATTGAGGTTTTGCTGGCTTTTGGGGAAGCGCTCAAAGGCAATAAGGAAATCTACAACTGGCTGTTGAACAATGGTTATAAAGAATTGGCAGCTTTGTCCAACTCCATCAGGGGAAGCAATACAGCTTTTGACTGGTTGATGAAGCATTATCCACAATTGGCTGCATTTGATCAATTACTTGATAAAGAAACAGCTGCTCTGCCCTGGCTGCAAAAACACGGATTCCGTTTCTACATTATTTTTGCACAGGCGTGCCATATGCGCCCTCAGGCATTGGCATATTTAAAAAGGGAAAAGCTGAATATTTATATCCGGCTGGCAGGTATCATCTCTCAGTGTCTCAAAAACAAAGAGCACGATATTCACAAAAAACGTTTTTGGTAGTTGTTTCGGGACTAATTCCCCTCCTCAAAAACCGTTTGCAAAACAACCTCGCCAACAACTTTTAAAGTCTGTGGGTCGATATTACCAAGGGTATCACCAATTGTATGCCAGTAATCGACAAAGGATCCGTTGCGGCTGTCGGGCACAAGATGGATGATGTCAATTGTAGGAATGCCGGCAATTTCATTGATATAGTAGTGGTCGTCGGTGATATAACCACCTTTTTCTTTAACAAAATAATCACTATAACCCATTTTCTCAGCATTTTCCCATACTTTTTTCACGATGTGGGGTGCATGATAAAGCGAAAAGCCTTCCATTAAGAAACGTGCATCGGTATCGCCAACCATATCGAGCAAAATTCCATACTTCGCTTTATAATTATAAACATGTGGATTTTTGGACCAGTATTGCGATCCAAGCCCCCAATAATCACCCCCATCGCGGCTTTGAGCTCCTTGTGGCGGACCATAATCTTCCAGATCAAAAAGAATGATATCCACGCCAATTGGAGGTGTATTTGAAGATAAGACCCTGGCAATTTCTAACAATGCCCCAACACCGCTGGCTCCATCATTTGCACCGTCGATGGGCGTATTATGATTGGCTTCATCCGGGTCGTGATCAGCAACATGGCGCGAATCCCAATGCGCACAAAGAAAAATCCTTTTCGGATTTTCAGGATTAAAAGAGCCGATAATATTTTGCCCCTTGAGCGACTTTCCATTGTATGCATAGGATTTATAATCCTGAACAATGGTGGTATCGGCAAAACGTTCCATAGTTTTGGTGAGCCAAATGGCACATTCCTTAGCCGCCTGCGAATTGGGCACTCGCGGTCCGAAATCAGTCTGAGCTTTTACAAAAGCAAAAGCAGTATCGGCATTGAAAGCGGGCACTTCAATTTTTTTCTTTGATATGGTTTCGGTTTTTGAACCGGATTGTTGTTTCGTGCCGCATGAGGCAAGAATTACTATTATAAACAGCAGGATACTGCTTTTCCTGATCATATGCATTATAAGATATCTTTATTGAATTTGTTTCAGGCCATCAATCGCGCTTTTATCATCAGGGCGCATCATCAGGCATTTATTAAACAGCACTTTGGCTTCGCGTAATTTACCGAGTTTCAGGTCGATCCATGCCATTAAGACACTGGAATCATAATCGAAAGGATAATGGTTGACCACTTTTTCGATATAACCGTAGGCTTTGGTGTAATTCGCCTGGCCATAATAATAGCTGGCCATACGGTAATTAACCTGAGAATTTTCAGGGTCTATTTCAAGGATTTCTTTGTATTTTCCGATCACAGCCTCCCATTTTCCCAAAGCAGAAGCCGGCAGCGCATAACCGAGGCGCGACTCAATAGATAGGGGCATCAGCTCAATACTTTTTTGATAAAAGGCCATGGATTCTGTAAATTTCCCCATCATATAATTGAGCCATCCAAGCCTTAAATTCAAAGGATAGGATTCTTCTGAATAAACCGCCTTGAGCTTTTCACTGGCGCCACTGTAATCACCATTGTTTTCAAGCTCATAGCTTTGTTTAAAGGCGGTTATTTCTGCTACATATTCCTGTGCCTTAGCAGCTGTTGCCATGAGTACCAGTAATGAAATTACTGCATATTTCTTTAAAACTTCCATATTATTCCTCCACTGAATGTATGTGCACTATAGTCCTGTTCCACAAAATTAATTTCTTTCTCCAAGTTAACTGTCTGGTAGTTTAACTTTTTTTGCTCAAAAATATAATTGGCTTGCAGCATAAGATGCTCACTGAGCAATAAACTGATTCCCGCGCCAGCTCTCAGGGGCATTTCATCGGGCAGGTTAAAAACAAGGCTTCCCTCGTTAAATACAGTGTTTTTAATTTTTCCTGCCTGCAGCCACGCCGATGTCCAGACTTTCGGCGATAATGAAAAACTGATTAAGTTATCTGTTATAAAATCAGTTACGCCATCTTCAAAATGCAATATCCCGCCAAGGCGCAAAAAGAAATTCATATTGCCTTCCGGAAACCAGCTCAGGTACATAGCCGCTTGATATTGTTCCAAGCCCAGAAAATTACTTTTGCTGGCATTCAGGCTCAATTTGAATTTTTCAAAATCGCGATCCACGCCAATAAAAAACACCTGCTCGCTTTGGTTCAAAACTCCGGTTTCAAAACTGTATTTGTATGTTTCGTAATCCAGCAGACCAACAGAATCAGTAGTTTTGACATAAAGAAAAGTATCTGCATGGTTTTGATATTCAACTTGGGCCTCGGTCAGTCTCAATTTTAAATTTATTAAGTTAATGCCGGCTTTTATTGTCCAGTTATCTCCGGCTTTTGCGGCAGCTTTTAAATAAGTTTCATTTTGTTTGATTTTTCCTTTAATTGTTTCATTAACAACTGTATAAGGAAATTCAAAATGACGGACAAAGCCCCAATCGTAATCATGTTGACTAATGACGACATCCGACATCTCATTATAGCTGACAAACTGATCCACATTTGATTGCAGATGGGTATAACTCCCAGATAAAGTAAGCCATGAAAGCATGTTTATGCTCAAATTGGCATTAAGGACGTATTTGTTTTGCGGCTGAGTTGCTTCGCGATAAACATAATCAGAGCCCATTGCGGGGAGGCTACTATGCTGATAAATAGTGTAAGACGTAAAAACAGATGCGCTGCTGATGAGAAAAGATTCTTCCAGTTGATATTGGCGGGCAGCCAAAGCCGCATCATTGCTCAATCCGGCATAGCGCAGTGAGAGCACAAGCATTTGTGCTGTCTTATTATCTTCGGGCGAAAAGCGCAATGCATGCCGGAATTCCCTGGCCGCAGCACGGTAATTTTGAGTGTAAAAACAGGCGTAGGCCAATCGCAGCCTCAAATAATATGTATCGAAACCCAAATCAAATGCATGTGCAACACTCTTTTTGACCCCTTCCCAGTTCCCGTCCATATACAGCCTGTAGCTTTCTGCATCCAGATCTGCAAAGTTATTTTGTTGCGCCTGTACCGGAGATACTGACGTGAATATCCCGAGAGACATAAATACAAGCAAGCATAAATATCTGATTTTAAGCTTCATATAATTCCTTATCAAAATGTATTTGAATCCCGTGATTGAATTTGATGTTTTGGATTTTATTATTGCTTAGCAGGATGTTCCATTCAAATTTCCTTAATTCTGAACGAAAAGCTTTTTGGACAATGATTCCTCTGAATGCCGTTGTGCTATCTGTGAAATTATCGGTTTGCTTTTGACAGAACAAGCAGTAATTAGCTTTTGAAAAAACATAAAATGGCGCAATGATATCCTGTAGGTTCCTTAAGCATGCAGGCAACAGCAGGTTCTCCGGCAGGGACTCTTCAATTTTAAGCCCGGGCACAAAAGCTGTTACAATTTTAAAAGAGCTCAGATAGAACCAAAATAGTGCCGAGTCTTTTTTGCCTTCAAACCAACTAAAACGGAATAAACCTTCGTATTTACTAAAATAAGCTTTGGATTTTGTTTGGGTACAATACAGCCATAGGTTGTTCAGGCTATCGGACTGCACTTCCCACTGAAACGTGCTTTCTTCTTCTTTGTTTGACCATTGTCCGCTAATGATTTGTCCGGGAATAAAATGATAAGCGCGGGCAATACTTTCATCAATGTTTAAAGAAGCAATACGCTGCCCTTTTTCCGGAATGGAATAGGTCTTGAGTTGTGGAATTTTATCATTCACCAAAACATAATCCGTGAGTGGATATTCGGCGGTTTTACTACCGATAAAAGGCGTAAACTGTATTTGCATATGCAGGTGGGGCACCGGGCTGCGGCCGGAATTACCAGTTTTGGCAAGCTGTTGCCCTTTAGACACTTGCTGGCCAATAAACACTTGAAATGATCCCTTTTGCAAGTGGCTGAGTTTTGTATAAAGCCCCTCGGCATGCTTCAGGATGATGGTATTGCCCCAGTTATGTTCCACATCCATATCGCCGATTTGGTTGTCGTCAATACCATCAAGAATATCGTAAACCATTGCTGCCGCCGGAGCCAAAACCGGTTTTCCGTAACAATAGTAATCCTCCGGGACAAGTCCTCCATTTTTAAATGTATCCTCGTTTTCGTCCTGTATTTCGAAATCCCAGGCATGCCTCCATTCATTTTTATGGGTGTGTTCACCGGAATGACCCTGCGTAACAACCCATTCGCCCCAGACCGGCAAACCGATGCTCATATATTTTCCATCATTGAAACGCTGGTCGTAATTGCGGTGTGCGTATAGGTTTCTTTCCGGACTAAAATGTTGTACACGAACAATCTGTGGGTTGCGGTATGTCCTCACACGAAATTGAAGCACATACAAAAACATCAGCACAACCAAATTGAAAGGCAGAGAAAAAATGGAAAGCTGAAACTGCCAGAAAAACAAAGAGAATGCTGTAATCATCATGGCAATTACCGGAACAAGGACAATCACCGAAAGCACGCTATAGCGATCGGGAATTAAAAATATCCCGCCCAGCGCTATTGCCGTGAGGATGAAGTTAAAACCAATATAGTAATAGCTGAGTTGTTCAATTTGTGCGCCCGTAAACATATAAAAAAGGTAGGCTGCGGAAAATCCAATCAAAGACATCAGGAAAGAAATGCGTGAATGGTACAGCAACCCAATGGCAATCAAAATGCCTGCGAAAAGATGATACTGAAAAAATATCGCACCCAACGAACGGAAATAGACTACAAAAAAGCCGGGCAATGATAAATTGCCAAACCACTCATAAACCGAAACAGCTACCGGACCTCCCAATTGATACATTTCGTTCATCATGTAAATACCTTCTTCACTGGTTTCGAGCATACCAAACTGGCGCCCGGCAAGCGTTACAGTCCAGATGCCGGCCATAAATGATAAGCTTAGATAAGGCAAGCCGTATTTACCGATCATGCCTTCGAAGAAAAGCGTTAAAAACAATGTGAAGGCCGAGATGAAGAAAAGGACCAGGAAAAATGCCAGTCCGGGCTGGTAATAGACTCCAAATCCCAAGCCAACAAGCAGTGCGTTAAAACCATAAAATCCTTGTCTGATATTCAGCTGGTTGTATCCCATAAGCCAGGCAATACCATTGGCAGTCACTACCGCAATGAGGCCGCTTAAACCGGCATTCAGATCAAAAAAGGAAACAAACAGCAGGATATAGGCAAAATAGCGGTTGCCCGAAAAGAACACCTGAGCATAACTCTGGATTATTCCTTCCGCCAAATCGCTGATATGTTGTCTTTTAAGCATTTAGTCCTTGATGATTTTTTTATTGATGATTTCATCGCCTGTCTGGATACTGAGCACATAAAGTCCATTGGGCAAATTTTCTATATCGATAAAAAAGGATTTTCCACCGGACAATTCTTCCTTTTTGATCAGCCTGCCCTGAAGATCAAAAATGTGCACAGTAAAATGATTGCTTAGCAATTTTTCGACATCAATTTTAATTCTGTTCTGCGCCGGAACAGGACTGACCTTTACCTTCGAAGAAAGCAGGCCGTTGATTGCCGTATTATCTTTTGAGATGCTTATGGGCAGTGCAATCGTATCGTTTCGCTGTGGATCACAAAGTGTATTTTGTACGACCAGTTGAACAGCATAGGTGCCTTCTTGGGAATAATAATGCGTAGGATTTTTGATACCACTTATATTGGAAGCACTTCCCGGATCACCAAAATTCCAATGATAAACATCCGCATTATTGCTTAAATTATAAAAATTGACCTCAACACTATCCTGCTTTTCACTGATTTGTGGCAATGGAGGATAAAAAGCAAAGATTGCGGAGGGCTCCAAACATCGCAGGCTGTCAGCAAATTGCGCCGAACTGTTTACCTGCAAACCAAGAATATTCGTGCTGACCGCTTTATAAACCGGAAAACCAAACTCAGGACTAAACCATTCATAAATAATTTCCTGTGGCCGGTCAATAGCCATAATATCATCACCCATTATCAGGCTGTCTTCATAGTTTATGGTAGTTTTTAAGCGTATCACCTCTTCAAAATCGCGGAAAGGCGTGCGAAGGCTTCCCCAACCGTCAACTTCGGATTCGCGGCTTGTGTTTGTGATATAAACGAAATCCTGACCTAAAGGACGCAGATCAATAACAAAGCGAGACTGGTCCGTCCAGCTTTTCCCGTAGGTGAAAGGAAACGCATAAATAATTTCGGGCTCATCGAATGGAACAGCCAGCGGCAACATCGCTCCCGTACCCAAATCTACACTCATCCCGCGCATATTCAGGCTGAGGACATCGCCCGTAGTGCTGTAAATATCAGTCATATTGCTTAGGCTGATGCCCGAAAAGCTAAGTGTATCCTTAAAATTTCTTATTGCCCTTTGTGCCAGCTGATCCCATAAACCTGCGCATGAAACAGGATCATTGCCCTGCAGCACACAAGAAAGCAGAAAGCTTTCTCTATAACCGGATTCATCACTGCCAATATATTCCAATGATTCCTGGGACGAAATTCCGGTAAGGTAAAAATCCCACTGAAAGTTTTCGCCCGTCTCCGAGAAATCATAAATCAATAAACTAAGCTGGTTGGCATTGCTTATGAGCTGAGCCTGATGAATCCCGGCATAATCGTTTATAGTATAGCTTGGCTGGGCATACAGATGGCTGAATATCAAGATAAAGGACAAAAACAGAACAGCTTTTCTGATCATATTTATTTAGAGTTTGTATATTAAGTCGTGTTTATGGTTAAGAATGTTCGAGGTCAAGGCATTCTCGGTATTGAAAATAAGGAGTCCGCAAAGTTTTGGGATGACTAGTTTCAATACCAAGAATAATCCCGAAGTTTCTGGAGACATTATGGACAAAAACTATTTAGGCTATTTGCATAAGCAATTATTTTAATCAGCCCATTCCTTATTTCTTCTTCCTTGCGGGCAATATTGATACGGACATAGCGATCGCCTGCTTTTGAAAAATGAATACCGGGAACAATGGCTGTTTTCTCTTTATCATACAAATTTATGGCAAAATCATATCCATCAAGCGGAATATTGCCGGGGAGTTTTGCCCAGATAAAATATCCGCCTTCAATGGCAGGGATTTTAAAACCAGAATTCTGAAGCTCAAACTGCATTAACGTAAAATTATTTGTAATCTTTTTCCGCAGCGTTTCGATGTAAACCCGACCAAAGTCATACTTTTCCAGGTAACGCGCCAAAGCCTCCTGCAAAATTGAAGGAGCGCATAAGCCCGTATAATCGTGTATGTTGCGGATACGGCGCATATGTTCTTTATTGCATATCAAATAACCGATACGCCATCCTGTTATGCTCAGTAATTTGGAAAAACTGTTCAGATAAAACAATCTGGGATTATTGGTATCCAAAGGAATATATGCCTTGGTATTTTGATCGTAAACCAGTTCGCGGTAAACAGAATCCAGAATCAGGTTTATATTGTATTTCTCCGATAATGCGAGCATCTTGTCAAACTCCTCTTTTTTCCAAACTTTTCCCAGAGGGTTGCCCGGAGAATTGATAAAGATAATGCGCACATTTTCTTTTTTGATCAGCGGTTCCAGTGTACTGAAATCGATGCATAAATCATCGGAAAGCGGAAAGGCATGAAAAGGAACGCCAAAAATGCGTGGAAGCTGCTCATAGGTTTCGTAAACCGGATCGAAAGCCAGGCAGGAGAATGCGCCTTTAATTTGCTGTTTGAGGTACGTAAAAACCAGGCTGCCGCCTTCTGTAGCGCCTTGTGTAATCAGTAATTCCTCTGCTTTCAATTGATATGTTCCGTAGTGCCGGCACAATTGATCTACCAGCTTTTGGTTTCCATTTCCAGGGGCATACTGATGCAGGTCATTATGTGTCAAACTATTAAGCTCGTCGAGAAGTTGCCCGGGCGGATCAAATCCCGGTAATCCCTGCGCCAGGTTGATGCCTCCACCGCTTTTCACTTTATTGCTCATAAAGCCAATGAGCGATTCGCGTGCCCCGTTTTTGGTTTCCTCTTTTGTCATTCTCCTGCAATAATATCAAATAATTCGTGGGGCGTATGTCCTTTTCGCACAGAAATTGCCCGCAGGCTTTCGTCCATCTTGAAATCGGAATAACCGGCAGCTTCTAATCGTTTTTTGAGTTCGGTTTTGTCAATACCGGCCCTTTCCATTGCATTTTGCAGGCTCATCCGGCCATATCTTAGCTTTTCGCCCGATTGATGGTCCTCATGATTTTTGTGCAATCCCTCATGAGGTTTTTCACTTTCGTGATGCTGCATCTCTCTTTCACCGTGTTGCCTGTTTCCTTCATAACGGTTCAGATGTCTGCCAATGTCAGCCCCGGAATCAGCAGGCATCCAGTATTCGTGGCGGAAATAATCACGCAGGGTTTTTAATTCGTTGAACGGCCAAACCGAGGATACGGACAGAAAACTAATGAAAACAAAAATAATCAGTGCCGTTAGCCACTCTTTTTTAAACTGGAATTTCTTGCTTAAATGGTTTTTAAAGTAACATGAAAAAGCTTTCCAGTTATAGATCAAATGAAAAACCGAACTGATAATAAAAAGTATACTCAGCACAAAATGCAGGTCGGCCCACTGATCTTTATCCAGCCCCATTAACGCCCAGTTTGTGGGATGGGCAATGCGTCCCGCCGGTGTCAGGAACAAAACAAAACCGGATATAACAAGCACAATGAACATAAGCAGGATCAGGACAGAAAAAAACTGCCTGAAATGGAATTTTTGGCTGGGATGGTTCATAATATATAAAAATTAAAGTTCAAAATCTTTCAGATATTCGGGCAGCTCTTCCTGATCTTTGATTGTATTCATGTTTTCACTTCTTCGGATCAGGTGGGCTTTCGATTTCTCGTCGATGAGCACAATATTGGGTCTCAAAGTAATAAACTGCATCCATTGGGTCATATTGTATGCGCCCGCATGATGCACTACAAAGTGGTCGCCTTTATTGAGCAATGGCATTTCTACCGATTCGCGCAGCACGTCAATGTTCATACAGAGCGGCCCGTAAATTTTGGTCGGCTCGGTATATTGCGAAAATTCCTGCGCCGGGCTAATTTTATGGTCGTACCAAAACGATGTAAAAAGGATATTCACACCCACATCGCTAATGGTGACCCGTTCACTTTTTGAAGAACGTTTGTTGGCAAGCACAGTTCCCAAGATAAAGCCGGCTGTGTCAATAAGTGCCCTTCCGGTTTCGAGGATAAGCAGGGGCATTTCCTGAGGGTTGATTTCGCTGTTGAGCAGTGCGCTGCTGATGGCTTCGGCATAGTCGTCCATTCTGGGACTCATATCAACACCCTGAAGATAAGCGCCTTTTAAAGTGTTCGTGGATGCAAACCCACCGCCCATGTCTATGTATTTGATGCTATGGTTGAATTTCCTCTTTAATCCAATGGCCAGGTCAGCGAGTTTGCCTGCCGCGATTCCGTATGCCGGCGCAGAAAGAATAAACGTTCCAATATGGCAGTGCAGACCAATTAGATCCATTTTGCCCGAATGCATGATTTTATTCAAAACATCCCACGCCTGTCCGTTTTCATAATTAAAACCAAAACGGTCCCACATCGGATGAATTCCGGTGTCCATATTCACACGGATGGCTACTTTGGGGCGTGCATTCAGTTCTCCTGATAATTCTGCAATGGTGTAAAACTCATCTAAATGGTCAATATGGATCAGCGAACCTTTTTCAATGGCTTTTTTAAGGTCATCGCGGCTTTTATCCGGACCGTTAAAAATAATTCTTCCTCCATCAACACCAAGCGACAGCGCTTTGTCGTATTCAAAGCCGCTAACAACTTCTGCCCAGCTGCCTTCCTGATGATAGATGTTGCAAACAGCATCGAGGTAATTGGTTTTGTACGACCATGCAAATTGTACTTTTGGATAACGTGTTTCAAAGGATTTTTTGGCTTTACGGTAATTGCTGCGCATTGTTTTTTCGGACAACACAAAAAGTGGTGAACCGTATTCTGCAATTAGGTCTTTTACAGGCACGCCATCAATATGGGTTTTGGGCGTATATTCCGTTCTGCTGCCAAACTTATTGGGCATATTGCTTTCCAGTTTCTTAATGGCCGGACGTTCATATATTTTCATTGTCATGATGTTCTTTTTTTGATGTTTATAATTCTCCTGTTGTCGAAATCTGCTGGAATTCGTCCAGCTCAACAATCATATCCCAGGCATAGCGTATAAACATTTTTCCTACGCGATAGCCGTCGTATGGTTTCACTTCATTTCCCAATGCCAGATTGACCAATGCTTCAGGAATGTTTTGACCTACCCCTGCCGAAAGGTAAATCCAGGCGGGCATGCGGGGATTAATTTCCAAAAGATAAAATTCGTTTTTGCTGTTTTTCATCAATTCAAGCTCAAAACCGCTTTTCCATTTGGTTTGGCTGATAAAATGATGTGTCAGCTCAATCATCTTTTCATCGGCGATGCTGATGCCGCCCCAGGCTTTGCCTTTATCGGTAATATATTGTTTGCGCATGGGAACGGCTGCAATGGTATTTCCTTTTCCGTCACCGAGTCCGGTTACATTATATTCAGAACCATGGACAAACTCCTGTATGATGATCGGAAATCCCCATTTGGCACTGATTTTATTGAAAAGACTGGTCACCTGATCGGTCGAATATGCAATACCGGCATCATAATATTTCCCTTTTACGAGGAGCGGAAAACCAAATTCTTTTTCCAGAGAGTATAATCCATTCAAATCGTAAATAGCTTTCGATTTTGGCACTTTAATATTGTATTTCTTGCCGAAATCGGGCAGGTTTATTTTTTGCCGTTCTTCAAATTGCTCCATAGTGGGCAGGAAAACCTTAATTCCCATATTTTTCAATGCAGGCTCAAGGAGGATAAAGGGATATAATTCGGCATCGAAATTGGGAATAATTACATCCAGTTTTTCCTGTTCATGGATGTATTTGATGCGCTCCAGCACCACGGCTGTGCCTGCCGAAGGATAGGGAAAATGATAGGTTTTGCTGAAAAGGTCATGCATATAAATGCCCGGCTCCAGAGATTCGTATGCCAGCCCGATAAGATTGACATCCAGACTGGGAGCTTCCATTAGGCAGCGTGCAACTGCAACTCCGGGGCCGGGACTGTCAATGGCGTTCAGGCCGGTTAAGGCAATATTTAATTTTTTCTTTTCCATCTTAGTCTGTCAATTGATAGCGTTGCAGTAAATCAAAAAACTCTTCCACATCTTTTTCTACCTTACTTGCATCGGACTGATATTCAGAGCCGATTTTTTTAATAATCTCCTGTTGTCCATGTCCTTCTTTCATAAGCTGAAGAATACGGCTTCCGGTTTCGTTGAGGGTAAATGACTCTCCATTCACGGGATTGAAAACGAATCCACTTTCACTGAGAGCTATGCTTTCTCTTAATTTCATAATATTGATTTTTGGGTTTTACTTTTTAATGAATTTTCCGCTGCTGAGCATCCCATCAGAGCTTTGCAGGCTGTAATGATAAATGCCGGGTGCAAATTGGCTGACATTTAATTGTACCAGGCTCCGGCCTTCTTGCGTAATTATTTTGCGGATCTGCCTGCCGTTCATATCAAAAACAAGAAGCTCAGCGGAGGATGTATTGTCAGGAACAGGAATATTGACATGGTCATTGGCTGGAACCGGCCATGCAGGGTTTTTCAGACTATTAAGTTCTTCTGTCAGCGTATTGATCCAGCTACCGGGAAGGGAATAAACCTTGGTGTCAACCGTAGATGGATATACCGAATAATCATAAATCCAGGAAAACAACTGATAGCTTCCTTCGGCAGGCTGCATCAGGCTCAGATAGCCAGAACCCGGCATACTGAGCAAAATCGTGCCGTTTTCATTGATGACCATTCCGCCATATTCATAATAATATGCTACCGTATCATAGCGATAGTAAGTTATCGCCATTTCAATGAGGTCATCCGTATCAAAAAGATTATCTGTAACATACTGAATATCATATAAAGTATAACCAAATGGAATCGGTATATTCACGGTTTTTTCGAGAGCAAAACCATCCGAATAAATCAGGCATTGCTGACCGGCAACATTCATTGTATAATATTTTATACTCCCATCGCTGAGGGAAGTTATGCCTGCCGACATCCCTGAAAAAGTATGCTGCAGGCTAATTTGCGCATTGAGCAATACAGGCAGAATAAAAAAGAGGGAGATAATAAAACTTGCTTTTCTCATGTTCATAGGTATTTTGATTGATTCAAATACAAAAGTACATCCGCAAGAGGGCATGGCTGTTACAATATTTCAGGAAAATGTTATAAAATTTATTCTACTTTGTTAATAGACTCTATTTGAGTTAATTAAAAGTTTTATTCTCTTTTTTTAAGAGCGATTTATTGAACACAAAGCCGTCATTTTTGTATTTTTGTTGAAGAAATACACATACCTATATACATATGAAACCACTAGTAAGTATTATTATGGGCAGTACCAGCGACTGGCCTGTTATGGAATCTGCTGCAAAGATTCTTGATGAATTTGAGATTCCTTTTGAAGTAAATGCGCTTTCTGCCCATCGCACACCGGAAAAGGTGGAAGAATTTGCCAAAGGTGCTTACGACCGAGGTATTCGGGTAGTTATTGCGGCAGCAGGCATGGCGGCACATTTACCGGGTGTTATTGCTGCTATGACTCCGCTACCGGTTATTGGCGTGCCCATTAAGGCTTCTCTCGACGGCCTGGATGCTCTGCTGGCCATTGTTCAAATGCCTCCGGGAATCCCTGTAGCCACGGTTGCCATAAATGGGGCCAGAAATGCCGCAATACTTGCAGTGCAGATGATGGCCTCCGGTGATGAAGAGCTGATGAAACGTTTTGTTGCTTTTAAAGAAGATCTGAAAGGAAAAATTGTGAAAGCCAATGAGGAGCTGGCTACTATTGATTTCAAGTATAAAACAAATTAGTTAGTTTCTGTCCATAATGCCCGATCTCAGCGTTATTTCTTTTGCCGGAAACAGTCATTTACGCCAGTAAACTCCTTGTTTCCAGCAAAAGAAATGCCTCGACCTCGAACATTCTGAACCAGAAACACGAATCGATGGAAATACACCAGTTAGTTTCCGTCCATAATGCCCGATCTCAGCCTTGTTTCTTTTTCAGGCTGCGCAAGCACCTTAACAGCTGTGCTATGGCAGGTACAGCGAAGCAATTGCTTAAAAACAGAAAAACCGAAAAACCTGATAATATTGCAAATTCGGGTTTTTCGGTTTTCTTATAAACGAAAGTTACGGGATTTACCTGCGTGCTCCTTTTACAAATGCATTGTATTCGGCAGCAGTAAAGTCAAGACCATCGCGGATGAAATTGGCTTTTTCCCAATACTTGGTAATTTCTATACGGCCTACATCAATGCCATCTTTCATAACAACTTTTGTGTTTTTGTCGTATTGGCTTTTTGTGTAATTAATGTACTGAGCAATTCTTTTCCAGGCTTCAAGCTGGTCGTTTTTAGGGAATTCCCTCAGTTCGGTAATAATCATTTGAACGAATTCGTCTTCGTTCATTTTTTTCCAATAGTCAAAAACTTCCTTTTTATCCTTGGAAGACATTTTAATGAAGTGGTCAAAAACAGCATCAATACGTTTTTTTTCCTGCTTTGTTACATCTTCATCTTCACCGGCAACTGCAACCAAACCGGCATAAACTATTTGTTTGAAATTTAGTTTAGACATAATTCTACTATTTATTTGAGACGCTCAATTTATTAATAATCTATACTCCGAATTCATCCAGCAGAATATCCACCCAACGCTGGATACGTTGTTCTGTTAATTCCGGTTGCTGATCCTCATCTATTGCCAAACCGAAGAAATTTTCACCTTCAACAGCGCGGGAGTCAGTAAAATCATAACCTTCTGTAGGCCATGCACCCACAATAGCAGCACCCTGTTTCAGGAATTCATCTTTAAGAATGGCCATGCTATCAACAAAATTATCAGGATACAAAACCTGATCGCCCAAACCGAATACAGCCACTTTTTTTCCGGTTAAATCCAAATTATCAATCATCTCATAGAAATCGTGCCAATCGTTATTGTCTTTGGCATTTTCCCAATTGTCGGCTCCTACTGTTGGGCCGCCGGCGACGATGAAATCAAAGGAACGGATTTTATCTTCATTTAACTGACTAATATGGCATAATTCACATTTAATGCGCTCGTCGAATTCAAGAAACTTATTGTAGATCTTTTGACTGACAGATTCAGTATTTCCGCTTGCAGGCCAGAATATAATACCTGTTTTCTTCATATGATAAAGTTTTTCAGTATGTTATGATACCTAAATCGGGTATTCCCGGGTAAAAATAAGAAAAATATCTTAGGAAAGCACTGTTGTAAGGCTTAAAATTTTCTGGAAATTGATTTTACTGAAGCCAGATAAGCGCCGCCAAAAAGGTTCACATGAACCATCAGAGGATATAGGTTGCATATCTCTATGCGTTGCTGCCAGCCCTTTTCAAGCGGATACACGCTATGGTATTCCTCATAAAAACCAGGCGAAAAACCACCAAAAAGCCTGCTCATGCCCAAATCCATTTCACGATGACCGTAGTAAACAGCCGGATCAATCAGCACCGGACATCCTTTTTCGTCCGACATAATGTTGCCGCCCCACAGGTCGCCATGCAATAATGCGGGTGGCTCTTCAGGGAATATTTCCTCCAACCGTATGAACAGCGACTCAAAGGACCGGCTAAGTTTTGAATCGGCCACTCCTCGGTCTCTGGCCATCCGCATTTGCGGCCTCAGGCGTTCTTCAGCAAAAAACTCCGCCCAACTTGCATGATGCCGGTTGCTTTGCTGAAGCGAACCAATATAATTATCATCATCAAGACCAAAGTATTTAGCCGTTTTCTTGTGTTGATATGCCAATCCGCGGCCTAAGTTTGCAAAATAATTTTCGTCTTTTGCCGCAGACGAAATATGCTCCAGCAAAAGGAAAGCGTCATCAGCGTTTTCCCCAAAAGCAATTACATCAGGGATACGCAATTTACCATGCTTTTTTAAGATTTCCAGGCCATTGGCTTCGCGTTCAAACATGTACGGATAGCGGCTTCGGCTGTTAAGCTTCATAAAAAATGGCCCGTCGGAAGTATCAAGGCGATAAGCTTCATTAATATCTCCACCGCCAATGCTTTTATGGGATTGGATTATGATGGATGCGGATATTTTATTTCTCAAGAGTTCCTCAGCGGAGCGGACTGTTGTTTCCTGAATCATGTTTTGTGTACTTTGAATTCAAAAGTACCAAAAAAACAGGAGGTTGTGGCGTAAATGAGTTTTATAAAAAGATCAGAAAATCAAAAAAGAATTCATGCTGTTCTGGATTCTGCTTTTAAGGAAACGGTCAAATACATAAAGTCCAAGTAATGCAATGCTTATCATTATAAAAACCTGATTTGATTCAAAGGATTGGATTTTATTCAACATTTTATTGGCAACTTCATGGAGGTAAATGATTACCCCAAATTCAATTTCCCACCCACCGGTTAATGATCTTAACCACTGACTAACAGGTAATTGACTGTACAAACTAATGATTGCGCCCAATCCGGAAATACTGATTAGCAAGTACCATATATTTTTTGAATTTGCTTTAAGAATAGGCTGTGTTTCTATAGGGTTTTCTGCCTCAATTTGCGCCATTATGCTATCGGTAAATCCGGTAGAAGGCTCCATTAAGGGATAAGCAGAAAAAATATCCCTCAAAACATTGTCTTTATTTCCATTATTTGTTTCCATTTTACGCCAGTATTTTTTGCCTCTTGTCTAAAATATTTTCCACTTCTGTTGCCAGCTTCTTTCGTATCCGAAACAGGCGGACTTTCACATTGGATGCGCTTAAGCCTGTAATTTGCGCAATCTCATCAATGCTTTGATCTTTCTGATAGAAAAGCTGAATAAGCAACTGGTCGCCATCGGGCAGGTCAGACACCGTTTTTTCGATTAACTGATGCCGTTCTTCATTGTTCATTTTCCCGGCATTTTCCATCAGGTCGTCTTCAGAATAACGCTCCACCATATCGTTTGTTATAGCGGTATATTCATATACTTTGCGGCGCGTACGGCTGATAGCGGTAGTGTAAGCGATACGGTAGAGCCAGGTAGAAAATTTGGCCTGCCCCCGGAAACCCGCCAAAGCTTTAAATGCCTTAATAAAGGTGTCTTGTGCTGCTTCTTCGGCATCCTGACGGTTTCTGAGGATTTTCACAATCATGGTAAACACCATGCTTTTATGTTTTTCTACCAAACATGAAAACGCCTGATGGTCGCCCTGCTGTATGCGCTGGATGTATATGTGGTCATCCTGATAACTCATATATCTGTAAGACGCTGGTGTTGCCTGCCGGTTACAAATATAATCAAATTAAACGGAAAATTTCAGAAAGGCTCTTATTAACAAGCACTTGCATAAAAAATCCCACTTTACGGAACTAAAGCGGGACTTTCAGGACATTTTGCATGTATATAGCCTATTCCACCAAAATAGTTTTAAATTCAGGGAAGGTTCCCATAAGTATATTGAGGATTTCTTCCCTATCTAGGTTTTCTTTAAAAATCATCAAAATGCTGTCGTTACCTGATATTGTTCCAATGATAACAGGAACAGAAGCTTCATCAATTTTAACGGCCACGCTGTTGGCAAATCCGGGCAGTGTTTTCAGCACAGCCATATGATTTGAAAATTCCAGGGAAACAATCCCCTGAAGTGGCGGTTTGAGCTCTCCATCAAGGAGTTTAATTTCATCAGGAATGAAATAGATACTGCCGTAATGCATATCGTGGATTTTTCCAACACGCAATTCCCTGAGGTCGCGCGAAAGTGTGGCCTGAGTGGTATCAAAACCGCGGTTTACCAGGAGGCTGAGCAATTCTTCCTGCCTGTGGATTTTGTTTGTATTGATGATCTTTCGGATCTCGTGTAAGCGTTCCTGTTTGCTTTTCATATCATAAAGTATTTTAATATCGTTCGTGCTGCAATTTATGCAAGATTATCGAAAAAGCCTCATATTTGTTGAAAAGAATGAATAAAAATTCATGATTTATGAATAATTATCAAATTTCTTTATCAATTTTAAAGTTAAGCCCTGATTTGCACAATGAACCTGCTTTTTCCCAAAAGTTGCCCGGCATATAGTTACTACATTCAAGCATCTTTGATTCACTGCTTTTTAACGGAATGCCCTTTAAAATATTTTTTATCACGTAAAACAAAATTCAAACAATTCAAGGCACATCCCGCCATGTTTATCAATACGCTGCCTTAAGTCATTCCTTATTTTCAGCAATTCCCTATTTTTGTCCAAAATTCTGTCTATGCTAATTATTGGTATCGCCGGAGGTTCAGGATCCGGCAAAACGACGGTTGTGCGCAAAATCGTTGACAACCTGCCCGCCGACTCGGTTGCAGTTATTTCGCAGGATTCTTACTATAAAGACAACGGGCATCTCAGTCCGGAAGAACGCGCTAAAATCAATTTCGACCATCCTGATTCTATTGAATTTAAACTACTTGCAGAGCAATTGGAACAACTCCGCGACGGGCATGCCATCCAGCGCCCGATTTACTCCTACTTAACCTGCGCCCGGGCAAAAGAAACGATGCCTGTGGCCCCCAAAAAAGTAATCATCATCGAAGGTATCCTCATTTTTACCAATAAGCGGATCCGCGACCTTACCAACATCAAGGTATTTGTTGATGCTGATGCCGATGACCGGTTGATGCGCGTCATAAAAAGGGACATCGCCGAACGTGGCCGGAATTATTTGCAGGTGCTGGAACATTACGACACTTATGTTAAGCCCATGCACCTCCAGTTTATTGAACCTACCAAGCGCTATGCCGATGTAATTGTGCCACAGGGCGGCAAAAACAAAGTTGCCATTGACCTGATTTCATCGCGCATCATCCGCCGCCTATCCGAATAATCATGAAGCAGGTTTGGAGTACAACTGTTCTGCTTCTTCTGAGCATGATGCTTTTTACTTCCTGCGAAAAGCAGCGGGAGGAAAAGCTTTTGTGGCAACACAGCGCAATGCCATCTCCTACTCCACTCAACGATATTTTTTTTGTAAACGATAGCCTCGGCTTTTGCTGTGGCGGCATTCCGGGAAAAGGAGTGGTATATAAAACTACAGATGGAGGCAATAGCTGGGATTTAAACCATGAAGTAAACCGTTGCAATTTATATGGTGTTTATTTTACCGATGAAAAAACCGGCTGGATTGCCGGAGACACCTTATACCTTGCATACACAAAAGATGGCGGTGAAAGCTGGTGGTTTTACTGGTTCCGCGACAATGTCCCCATGCACGTGATGAACCGCTCACGCCTGAGTTCTTTCTGTTTTGTAAACGATTCCGTGGGATTTGTTTGCGGCGGATGGCATTATAACAAAGGCATTGTTTACCGCACAAGGGATGCGGGAAAAAGCTGGGAATATATTTTTTACGAAAACGAAATGAACGCGGTTTGTTTTGCCGATGAAAACAACGGGCTGCTGGCCGGTTATGGCCTGATGCTTCAATCCGATAACGGGGGTGCAACATATGATGTTATGGATTTCAGCCAGCAATATTTCCGTGGGCTGGCCCATGAGGGCTCTGATTATATTGCTGCCGCTTACCGTGGAGGGATTTTTAAAAGCCAAAACCAGGGATTGGATTGGGAAAAAGAAATTGAGGCGCCTTTCCACATTAAGGACATAGCCTCTAATGATGATTTTATTGTGGTTGCCGGATTGAATGGCGGCCTGATGTACAAAATAAAAGGAAATACTGACTGGATTCAGGTCGATAATGCCCCTGATGCCGATTTTGAGTCGGTTTGCCTTTTTGAAAATATTGCATGGATGTGCACACAGAGCGGAGCAGTGTATCAGGTAACTTTAGAATGACAGCCCGGCAGATACTTCCACAAAATCGGCCTGGCCTGCATTGGCTTTGATATACAAACCCACAAAAAAATTGTTTTTTAAACTGTAGGTTGGCGGAAGGAAATAATATTTTACGCCCAGTTTGTTGGTATTGAGCGTTTTTATTCCAGTGGGCCTATCTTCAACCTCAAGGGTATAATCCTTACGGAATTCATTGTAAAGGTAAAAGCCCAACTGGCTTACCAAACCCAGCTTTCCAATAATAAACTCATGCCCAATATAGAAAATAAAAGTAGTGGAGCGCAGTTTCTGATTGGTTTTATAAAAATTCTGGCTACTGATATAATCGAAAAAACTGCTGTAATAATTGGCGTAAACCCCGGCAGAAACAATATGGATCTTGCCAAGGCGCTTCTGCATATTGATGCCCAGTGAATAAACCGGATATTTTGGTCCACGTACTGGCCCCATGGTGCCGCCAAACTCATGCCAGCCCAATCCGGCTTCGATGTTCATGAGCCACTGATGATTTACAGGAACAGTATCAGGCAAACGGACAAACTCCCTGATTTTATTTGGCGTATAGCGCATTCCGGCTTGCAGCAAAGGGATGTTTGCGCCAAGATTGGGCAGGGCTGTATGGCCATCGCTGTAGTGCATCATACTGAAACCGCCATTGATTTCCCAGCGATCAGTTATCGGCCAGTAAGCCAAAAAACTTACTTGTGTAATATTGGTCACAGTGCTGCCAATCACCGTGTTTTCGGGATTGCTGACATAATCGTAGGGCTTATCAAAAAAAGCAAAGCCCATACTGATTTTTGTCTCTAGTGTAAATTTTGGTTTCTTAATGAGGTTTAAACCAATAAATCCCTGCAAAGACAAATTATTTCCAAAAACCTCCTGATTGCCGAAGCTCCCTGCACTGACCATCAGTCCTGTTTTGGGGTAGTTATACCACTGGTTCCAAATGGAATTGCCATAAGTTTGCCGCGCGATGCTCAGAGAAATAAAAGAAGAAAGCCCATGATCGGGGAAAGTTGGATAGTTATTGATCAATTGCCCAAACTGCCCATGCATTTCGTAATACAGCCCTTTTCTAAAATCCGGTTTGTTTGTTTCCTGTGCCATCATCCGGCAGGAGACCAAAAGCAACGAAAGAAGAATCAGTTTTTTCAAGGGCAGCAGTTTTCTGTTGCAAAAATAAAAAAATGCACCAGAGAAAGTCCCTGATGCATTTCTGAAATGTTTTCTAAAAAAAATCTTAGCCTTCAATGGCCTTAACGCCCGGAAGGACCTTTCCCTCAATATATTCGAGCATGGCGCCGCCACCGGTAGAAACATAGCTTACTTCATCCTTAAGCTTATATTTGTTGATTGCAGCAACACTGTCGCCACCGCCAATCAGTGAAAAAGCACCTTTTGCAGTAGCAGCAGCAACGGCTTCAGCAATTGCTTTTGTGCCTTTTTCAAAACTACTCATTTCAAATACGCCCATTGGCCCGTTCCAAAGGATTGTTTTCGATGACTCAATAACATCTTTGAAAGCTTTGATGGTTTCTTCACCTATGTCAAGTCCCATCCAGCCGTCTTCGATTTGATCTACCGGGCATATTCTTGTTGCTGCTTGATTATCAAATTTATCAGCAGCAATAGTATCAACAGGAAGCAGTAGCTCAACACCGGCTGCCTTTGCTTTAGCCATAGTTTGTTTGGCCAGGTCGATAAATTCATCTTCACAAAGAGAATTACCAATATTGCCGCCCATCGCTTTAACAAAAGTGTAGGTCATTCCGCCGCCAATAATCAACTTATCTACCTTATCGAGCATATTTTCGATAATCTGGATTTTACCGCTGATTTTCGCGCCACCGATAATGGCAGTAAATGGCTTTTCAGGATTGTTGAGTACCCTTTGCATGCTGGAAATTTCGTTGCCCATGATATAGCCAAACATTTTTCCGTTTTCGAAGAATTCTGCAATAATCGCAGTAGAAGCATGAGCCCTGTGTGCAGTTCCAAAAGCATCGTTTACATACACATCGGCAAGTTTTGCCAGTTTTCCGGCAAATTCTTTATCGCCTTTGGTTTCTTCTTTGTAGAACCTCAGGTTTTCCAGCAGCAACACATCACCGTTTTTGAGTGCAGCGGCTTTTTCTGTAGCTTGTGCGCCAATACAGTCATCCGCAAAAGCAACTTCCTGTCCGAGCTGTTCGGAGAGGTAAGGAAGCAAATGCTTCAGTGAGAATTTGTCTTCGGGGCCGTTTTTTGGCCTGCCCAGATGCGACATCAAAATGGCTGCACCGCCTTCATCAATAATTTTTTTGATGGTTGGAATGGCTGCATCGATACGGGTTGTGTCCGTAATTTCGAACTTGTCGTTCAATGGAACGTTAAAATCCACGCGAATAATCGCCTTTTTCCCTTCAAAATTAAATCCGTCAATTGTCATAATCATTCTGTTTAATGCGTGTCTAAAACTGTGTTTCAGGTTCAGAATGCCCGAGGTTGAAGCATTGTTGTTATTGAAAATAAGGAACTTACATGTGTACGTGCCTGTTTTCAATAACGACAATAAGGATGAGACCGGGCATTATGGACAGAAACAATTTAACGTGTGTTCGCTCCAAAGATAATGAAAGAGGCCGAAATTTATTGTATGTCAGTGAGAATTAACAGAAAATTATGGTGTTGGCAAATTCCCGTTTAAGCAAACTTCATTGCTGTCATATCTCGCCCAGGCTCTTTTTTCGCATAAAGCAATCGGCTACTACCAAATCAAAGGGACGTGTTATTTTGAGATTTTCCCGGTTCCCGTCAAAAAGAGTGATTTGCTGGCCAATACTTTCGACCACACTGGCATCATCAGTAAAAGACGGAAGATACTCCTGCTTGTAGGCACGCTTAAGGGTGTTGGAGAGAAAAGTTTGTGGTGTTTGCACCCTTTTTATCAGATGCCGGTCAAAAGTGCGGCTGCCTTCATCATTGATCAGGCGCACCGAATCCGACATGGACAGGCAAGGAACAGCAGCGCCATTTTCTTCGGCAAGTTCGAAAGATGTTGCAATGGTTTTCATTGAAACCAATGGCCGAACACCATCATGCACAGCCACAAGACTGTTTGCCGCAACATGTTCCAGGCCGTTTTTCACAGAATGGAAACGTGTATCACCGCCCATTGCCATTGCAAAATCGCAGGGATAACGAAATTTCCTGCATTGTTCCTTCCAGTATTCCATTTGTGATTCAGGCAGAACCAGTACAATATTGATGTTTCTATCAAAATCACGAAAAGCATCGATACTATGCATCAATACCAGTTTTTTCCCTATTTTCAGGAACTGCTTGGGGATATTGCTTTCCATCCGCTTGCCACTGCCCCCTGCAACTATTATTGCGTATTTCTCCATGCCCAGTTATTAAAAGACCGACAAATATAATGAATTTGCCGGTCTTCTAAATTGATATTAAGAATGTTATCTCTTAAATAATAAGCATTGCATCCCCGTAGGTGAAAAACTTATATTTGTTTTTAACCGCTTCTTTATAGGCTTTTAAAAGGAAGTCATATCCTGCATAAGCCGCTGCCAGCATCATCATAGATGACATGGGGCGGTGCAGGTTTGTAATCAGCGCATCGGCAACTGAAAACTCATAAGGAGGAAAAATAAATTTATTGGTCCATCCTTCATATGGTTTGAGCTGGCCATTAATTGTAACTGCTGTTTCGAGCGCTTTCATAGATGTTGTTCCAATGGAACAAATTTTATGATGGGTGTTCTTAGCGTTATTGACTACACGGCAGGTATTTTCAGAGATAAACATCTCTTCGGAGTCCATTTTATGCTTGGTCAAATCTTCAACTTCAATCTGGCGGAAATTTCCCAAACCGGCATGCAGAGTAACTTCAGCAAAATCAATACCTTTGATTTCCAGTCGCTTCATCAGCTCCCTGCTAAAATGCAAACCGGCAGTAGGAGCAGCAACAGCACCTTCGTGCTTGGCATAAATTGTTTGGTAACGTTCAGCATCTTCCGGCTCAATCGGACGTTGATGATCCTTTGGAAGCGGCGTTTCCCCAAGGCTCATCAGTGTTTTCTTGAAATCCTCGTAAGGGCCGTCGAAAAGAAAGCGCAGTGTACGCCCACGGCTTGTAGTGTTGTCAATTACTTCTGCAACGAGTGCATCATCCGGGCCAAAATATAATTTATTGCCAATACGGATTTTCCGTGCCGGATCAACCAGAACGTCCCACAAACGTGATTCACTATTGAGTTCCCTGAGGAGGAAAACCTCAATTTTTGCTCCGGTTTTTTCCTTTTCACCATAAAGCCTGGCCGGAAACACTTTGGTATTGTTCAGCACAAATACATCTCCATCATCAAAATAATTGAGAATATCAGTAAAACTTTTGTGCTCAATTGTTTGTGTTTCCCGGTGTACAACCATTAAACGGGATTCGTCACGGTTTTGTGGTGGGTGGCTGGCTATAAGTTCATCGGGTAAATTGTACTTGAATTGCGACAGCTTCATATCCTTCTAAATTTTTATTATCGTACAAAAAGTTTGCAAAGATAATCAATAATCAGGCCAATGTCAAGTATTTTCTTCATAAAGTTTTAGGAATCAGAAAAATAAAACTAAGCCAAGAAGAAAGTTTGTAAAAATACATTTACAATTCCTGATCGTATAATTCCGGATGAGCAGCCAAAGCCGTAAGTAATTCGTCTTTAAAACTGCGTACATCCATAGCATCAGCCACCGAATAACCCCCGATTTCCGTGCGCCTTAAAGCTGTAAGGTATGCGCCATTGTTCAGCACTTTCCCAAAATCATGAGCGAGCGAGCGGATGTAGGTTCCTTTGCTGCATGCCACTTCAAAGTGCACTTCGGGCATTTCTATTCCGGTAATTTTAAAGGAATGGATGGTAATATTCCGCGTTTTGAGCTTTGCCGGACGATTGGAACGCGCCAGCTCATAGGCTTTTTTGCCCTTTATCTTTACTGCACTGTATTGTGGCGGCATCTGCTCCTGATTACCGGAAAGCTTTTCTGCCGCAGCATAAATCATCTCTTCTTTGATGCCCGAAATATCGTAACTAGCGTCCGGTTCGGTTTCTGCATCAAAGGATGGAGTGGTTTTTCCCAAAGTGATGGTACCTGTATAGGTTTTATCCATTCCCTGAAGCTGATCAATCAGTTTGGTGTATTTGCCGGTGCAAATTAACAAAAGCCCCGTAGCTAGCGGATCCAGGGTTCCGGCATGACCCACTTTGATTTTTGGAATTTTGAGATGATGGCGCAAAGTATAACGGATACTGTTCACGGCATCAAAGGATGTCCACTCCAAAGGTTTATCAATGAGCAACAAACATCCTCTCCTAAAATGAAAGGATTCCTTATTAAATTGTGTAAGATCCATTAAATGATTGTGCCAACAATTGCAATTAAGCCCACCAGCGCACAATAGGCCGCAAACCAGATGAGCTTTCCTTTTTTAACGATATCAATCATCCAGCGGCAGGCAATCCAACCACTGATGAAAGCAGCAAAAAATCCAACTACCAAAGCAGTTGTTCCAACGCCCTGTTCGCCAGAAAGCTCGCCGCTCAGCAGGTCTTTCAGGTTGGCCCCTATAATGGGAATCAGTACCATCAGGAAAGAAAATTTTGCTGCATTTTCTTTTTTATTGCCCAAAAGAAGTGCTGTGGCAATGGTAGAACCGGAGCGCGAAATTCCCGGTAAAACAGCAACAGCCTGTGCCACGCCAATAATAAAACTGTCTTTAAAGGTAATTTTGCCCTGACGGGGCTTGGCATAATATGTAAAGGCAAGCAAAGCAGCTGTAACCAAAAGCATAAAGCCAACAAAAAGCAGGTTGCCGTCGAAAAGGCTTTCCACCTCATCTTTGAGAAAAAGGCCAACAAAACCAACCGGAATCATGGAAATGGCAATCTTGGCGATATATTTTGTCTCGTCGTTCCATTTAAAACTGAAAAGCCCTTTAAACAGCTCAATGATTTCTTTATAAAAGACAACAATGGTACTCATTACGGTTGCGCCATGCACTACCACTGTATAGCTCAGGCTCTCGGCAGCTTCCACACCCAAAAGGTGTTTCCCGATTTCAAGATGGCCGGAACTGCTGACCGGAAGAAATTCAGTAAGTCCCTGGATTATTCCAAGTATTAACGCTTCGATCCAGCCCATCTTATTCTGCTTTTTTGGCTGGTTTCTTCATGATGGCGTATATTTCAATCACATAGCCAATAATCAACAGGATGGGAGCCAAAGTTAGCCTGCGGAAACTGAAAAGATCTTCGCTAAAAACATTGGGGTCATCGCTTCCCCCACCAATCATCAGCAGAAAGCCAACCAGCAGAAATGCCAGACCAATCAGCAGCCATTTATAATTTTCGCGGCCAAAAGCAAACTCAACCTGTGTTTCATCCTGAATTTCAACGGCTTGTTGCCTGTTCTTTTTCTTGTCGCTCATATTTAAAATATTGATATTCTTAATAATATAATTGATCTGTTTTCATACGCAGATATTTGCGCACCGCAAAGTGATAGCTGAGCCATGAAAGCAAAACGCCCAGCAGGAGCACAATGCCAAATAATGCCGCAAAGGTATCAATTTGATCGAGGTTGATCAGCTCCGGGATTCCGTTACGGCTCAGCAGGACGATGCCGCTGAGCAGCAAAATAGCAATCAGCGCACCGATGACCCCATGCAGGATGCCCGTGCGGATCAAGGGACGACGCACAAAGCCCTGTGTAGCGCCAACCAGCAGCATTGTCTTGATTATGAAGCGTTTGCTGTAAACTGTCAGGCGGATCGTATTATTGATCAAAGCAAAACTGATCAACATCAGCAAAATGGAAAAACCTAAAATAATGATACTGATTTTCCGCAAGTTGTCATTGATAAATTCTACCAGGGATTCCTGATAGAAAACCTCTTTTACATCGGGATTTTGAATGATTTGCTTTTCGATGACAGCCAGGCTGTCGTTATTGGCATAAGAAGCAATCAGCCGGATGTCGATGGACGGAAGCAGCGGGTTGTAGCCCAGAAAACCAATGAAATCTTCGCCCAGGTCTTCGGTCAGCATTTCTGCGGCTTCATCTTTGGTGATGTACTCGGTACTTTTAACAAATTTTTTGACATCCAGCGTTTTTTGAAAGCGGATAATCTCGGATTCTTTCACGCCATCGTTCATAATTACCGAAAAACCGATATTCTCTTTCACATAGTCCGACAGCTTTTTTGCATTGAGGATTAAAAAGCCCAGCACGCCCAACATAAACAAAACCAGTGAGATACTGATGATACTTGTAAGATATGAGCTTTGCAGCCGCCGTTTATTGAGTTTGTCTTCCTGCATGATTATCTATCTGGCTGCTAAAATAATTAAAAATGAGCTAATGCGAAATGGTTTAAAGAATCTTCTCCGCCAGGAAAGTAGATATTTGATGGCTTGATAATTACTCTCGTTGCATTTTTAACACAAAAACCAAAAAGAATACCGGATTGATTTTCTTTCGAAATTTCGTGGGCCGATTTTGATTGATATTTCAAACACATCCTCTTGTCTTTGCATAAACACTTAAACATTGGTCATTTCGTTAAGCCCGATACTTCGGACGAGGAGAGATCTATGCATAAACTAATATTGCTATAGTATGTATTTTAATTACTGACTTCTAAAATAGTTTTAAAATTGCTTTGCTGTCACCCCTTCCTCCGCAAGCGCAAAACCACCACCTCTCCTTGTGAGTTAAAGCGGACGCTCAAACCCGATGTGCCGGTTCCGGTGGATGTATAACCCTGCATTTTTCCTGATTTCCAAAACCCTTTATAAAATTTACGCCCATGCGAAAGGTGTGTGATAAGCGGATATCCTCCCGGCAGGCAAACCTGTCCGCCATGTGTATGCCCACATAGGTAAAGGCTATAGTTGTGATCGGCAGCAATATCGAAAAGCTCCGGTGTATGCACCAAAGCAATGGAAAAACCCGGCGGTTTGTGCTCCAGGCAGTGTATGGCAGAGTCGGTAAAATAGTAATACGGATCATCTGCACCGGTGATATTGATTTTTTCTCCATTCCGCTCAATAATTTTGTGCTCATTGATCAAAAATTCGATGCCGTCTTTTTCCATCGGCTCCACCATCAAATAAGTATCATGGTTTCCAAGAATGGCCAAAATACCGTCTTTGGCGTGGATGTTCCTGCTGATCTCCCGAAAACTTTTACGAATGGATTTATAGCTGCCCATAATGTGCTTGCGGTAATCGCCGGCAAGGAGACAAAGGTCGAACTGCTTGTCTTTGATCAGATTTTTGATCCGTTCCGAAAGCTCCGGCTGGCTGTCGAGATGCAGGTCGGACATAAAGAGAACCGTATAGCCATCAAAAGCTTTGGGCAGATTATCGAAGAAAACATCGTGTTCGTTCAGGGCTATATTAAGTGCATTGTCCCAGCCACGTTGCCGCATACCAGTGATCTTCAATGCAAAACAAAAACCCCGGGTCAATAGGCTGAAGAGTTTCCAGTTTCGTTTTGTTTTTACGCCATTGCGCTGCCTTTTGGCCAAATCGGTTTCGAGCATGGAGCGGGTTGCCGCCCAAACCGTTCGTTGGTGGATTTTTTGTGGTTCTGCCATGGCTTAAAAATACTGAATTTTTGTGGTTTGTCAAAATGCAATATACTTATGTGGCAGGCATTCTTCTGATGAAATTAAGGCCGAAAACATTGATGCCGGTATATACTGGCTCATTTAATGGAAAAAGGTCCTTTCGACCAAAACACAAAGCAAAGCGGAGTGTTGCCGGGAGAAATCTAAACTTCCCTATAAACCAATATAAAAAAGTGGTTTGTATATGAGACGGGTCATGGTTCAATATTCTTTTGTTATCTAATCCATTGGTAATTGCGATGTGAATCATACCTATATTTAGATAACAGCCATAGAAAAAGGCAGTTCACGCAAGCAAATCCGGGACATATTGACCCACTTTCACCCGTTTTTTTGCCCAGCACACAAATACCAGATGGCAAATGGTCTATGAAAAAACGCTGCAACACTCCTACATCATCAATGCAACACCATTGCAGAGGCCTTGCTTATTGCAAACCAATCCAGATCACATTACCCTTATGGAGCAGTTACCGCCGTCATAAGCGAATGCCCCTTATAACCAACAAGGCATCTGTCAGGATTCGTAAAGGAGGAAACAGGCTTTTTGCAGCGAATGGTATAGCGAAGACCCCCGGAAAATATTTATCATTTCAGTGCATTTTTGTCTCCGGCTTTTCAAAATATCCTTTCTGTTATGTCCTGCCAGTGTTTTGCCGGCTCCTGCGCAATGTCGCCCGGAAACCGGGAAGTTTGCTGCTTAATAGGGCAAGGTAGCAGCGAAAGCTATAGCAGAGCCTTATCAAAGCCTGACCAAAGCCTTATTTAGCACCTATTAACTACTTACTAAAAACAATTCAACTACGGTTTGAATTGTAGTTGAACTGTACCTGAAGCATAGTTGATCAGGCTTTGGTATGGCATTAGTATGGCTTTGGGGCGTTTGGATATTCCGGCCTAAACTCTCCGGCTGCCAAATCAAACGGAGCCTAAGCGAAGCAAATTAAATCAAAGACTTGATGATGGAGGATGTATCAGGAATTGCCTTTACCAGATTCAAGATTATCTGCTATTATCAGAAGAAGCCATAAGCCTTAAAAGAGCAATCACCTAACGCGCTACGGTTTAAAAGTAGAAATATTGCCATCGTTAAACTACCAAAATTACGAAGAGAGGCAGTTTTAGCCCAAAATAAATCCTTGATTTCGCTTACTTTAGCATTGGATTTCCAGAGCCATCTCAATAAGCCACCATTTTAACCCGTTTCGTATCATTCCCGGTGCTCAGCTGCAATATCCGCAAACCACTGCCGAAGCTATCGTCGGCTTGGTAAGTTGAGCCGGGGCGCACTTCTGTTTGCAGCAAAAGGCGTCCTTGCACATCATAAAGTTGAGCTAGTAGCACTTCCGTTCCTTCATTTTTTATGGTGAATTGCTGCTTGTAGGGATTAGGGAATACAGAAAGCTGTGCAAAATCAGTTTCTTCCATTCCTGAAGTGCCATTGCTTGCTCCAGGCGTGGGCGTATCGAAAAACACCCAGGCGGGCGCAGCATCTGTGGCACGGCCGTAGCTGATGTCGGGCGATTGTGCTCCAAAAACAATGAAATCTGCGGTATCAGCTTCGCCGCCTTCATCTGTAAACAGACCTATTTCTTCGCCGCCTTTGGATAGCTTAAAATTGCTGTGATAAGCTCCTGAACCGACATCGCCGCTGGCCCAAACCAGGGCAAAACCGCCAGCTTCCAAATAATCTTCGGGCAATTGCCATTTGAATGGTTCCTGAACATTATCCGTCAGGAAATAATCCCCCAGGAAAACCTCATCCTCACTATTGTTGTAGAGTTCAATCCAGTCGCTGTAATCGCCATTGTTATCGGTAATCGTATTTTCGTTGTCGGCCATAAATTCATTGATGACTAAATTGCCCACATCCTTGATAATCACCGTTTGTGGTGTGCATGGCCGTGTGCGGCTTTGGCTCTGGGCGTCTGTTGCGGTCATCTGATAACTTATGCTTCCGGCATGAACATCTTCTAAAACATTGGCATAGCAACCATCATTGGCCTGACCGTCTTGATGTTGGCCGTCATCAAAAAGCGTGATGCTTTCATATTCGCCGCCATTGACGGAATAGCTGCAACTGACTTCCGGGCTGCCTTCATCAGCTACATAAGCCTTAAAAATAAGGTTTCCCGGCGTGCTTGTAATATCTGCCTGGGGATAGCGGACAATAGGCGCAGCATTAAAATTGCCCAACTGCGACAATGCCGAAGCGGCTCGGTTTTCCATATAGGGAATAATGCCGGTTTTGACGTGCATATCGGACTGTGTGGTGGTAAAACTATCGTCAAAATCCTGATTGGTAAAACCATAATCCATTTCTTTATAAATATCTGCATATGCATATTCCTTGATTTGTTCGTGCATGGCATCTATTCCCGAAAGGAATGCTAATGCACTAATCTGTTGCTGCAGTTCTCTGATATAGAACAGATAAATTTCTTTCAGCTCGGGAACAGCGAGCAGGCGCTTTGCCATGGGCAGGTCTTCATAGGGATTGTTCCAGTTATTGATGTCGTGGTTGGCCCAATCAATGCCAAACCAATCAATGCCCATGGTGTTGTCCATATCGTAAGGGATGTATTCGATTTTTCCTGTAGCCGGATTTTCGTAAAGGTAAAAATTGTTTTGGTTATAACTGTAGTTGTCCCAATGGCCCATCAAAACTTCAAAAGCAAGTGCCTGCAGATAGGCTTCCGTATTGAAAACTTCGTCGAGGGCGCAGGCAAGCTGATCCAATGGTGTATTGTTCAGCACATCAATAAAATGCGCCAGACCGGAATAATCGTCAATTTCTTCATTGGTTTTGAGGGCATAAACACGATCGCCTCCATAGCTTGTCATTTTATAATCATCGGGATTATTGCTGATGAAGCGTAAATTAGCCGGATATAGGCACTTATAAAGATTCCCGGAATTATTGCCAAAGCGCAGGCTGAGCCAGTCGTCATTAATATGTTCCAGGTTGATATACAGTCCTTTGTATTCGTTGTTGACATAAAGCCCTGCATGTGCCACACGGGATACCGGAATGCCGTTTGCAGCGCCCAGCTCCCAGCAAATCCTTGAGCGGCAAATACTCGGATCATTATGTTCCCCGTTGAGGTTGAATTTTTTCAGGCCCTCGTACCTGCGCCCGCTTGTGAAAGAGTTGAAAGCAATTTTGAATGATTTCTTATCCGAAACCCGCGAAGTATTCCCGCGCAAACGGAAGCCAATTTCGGGAATCGTATCAGTTTTCCCATGATTGGTAAAGAAGACATCTGCCGGAAATTCATGGTCTGATTCGGCATTGTCGGGGTCGAGGATTACAGCAAGGCTGTCAGCATCGATGAAGACTTCGATTTTGGCAAGCTGGTTTTTATCATAAACCGGGCCATCAGCCGGATGAGTGATTTGCGCATGAACAGATAAAACAAAGATGACCAGAAGAAGAGAGAGGGTAAAATTTTTCATTACAACAGAATTTTTCCAAAAATAGAAAAAGTCAATACACGCATTTCTGAAAAATCGTTAAAAATTACGGCTTTACGCAAATAAGGCTCGATTTTGAGTTGCCGGTTTGCATTGTTTTCAGGTATGCCCCCTATTGCAGTGCAGCAAATCCGGAATATCTTCTGTGGTTTGGTCATAAGGTACAAGGGATTGAATTTGTCTTGCAACAGGTTTTCAACACTATTGATACATTGTTGCAATGAGGTTGCAGGGCATAGTGCAATATGTCTATAATGGAGATATGTTCATTTCATTCTGCTTTCTCCATTGGCTAAAAACCATAAGCGGTAAACCCACCATCAACAGCAATGCACTGACCTGTGATATAAGACGATGCTTGCATGGCCAAAAATGCAACTGCAGAAGCAACTTCCTCCGTTTTGCCCACGCGCTGCATGGGTGTACGGTCCAGCACGGATTTCAAATACTCCGGGTTTTTTAAAACCTGCTGCGCCAATGGCGTTTCAATATACCAGGGCGCAATGGCATTAACTCGGATTCCGTCCGAAGCCCATTCGCAGGCCAGGTTTTTCGTCAATTGAACGAGCGCCGCTTTGGTCATGCCATAAACCGAACCTGTTTTTAAGCTGGTAAGTCCGGCTACCGAAGAAATATTTATAATGGATGCCTTGCCGGAAGCTTTTAAAATGGGATGCAACTTCCTTGATAAATCATAGGCTGATTTTAAATTTGTCTGGAAAATAAACTCTATTTCTTCATCCAAATATTCCAGGCTGCTTTTTCTGATATTGGTTCCTACATTATTCACCAAAACGTCCAGTCTTTCCCACCTTCTCATAATCAGCGCACAAAGATTTTGGCGCTCTTCGGGAATGGAAATGTCGGCAGCAATGCCATCCACGCGCTCGGCCGGCAAACCGAAGGAAGCGATGGTTTCGTTCAGCTTATTTTGATTGCGGCCAATAAGGAGTACCGATCCGCCCAATCCGACAAACTCCTCTGCAACTGCTTTCCCGATGCCTTTTGTGGCTCCTGTTATTAAAGCTGTTTTGCCTTTTAAACTCCATTTGTGCTTCATGATTTCATTGCTGTTTAAATTTGAATGAGAACGCATTTGCAGCCCGAAATTAGGCTAAAATTGCGAGATAGCTTTTTCTGTTCAAGGCTTCTTTTGGAATGAGCACATGATTCGATGGCAAGTGGAATGATAATTTTCCGTACAGGAGGATGCAGCGGTCTTAAGCAATTACGCCCGAGCCAATCAATTCTTCGCCATCGTACCAGGCGGCAAACTGACCGGAGGCAATACCGCGCTGAAGTCTTTCAAATAGGATAAACATGCCTTCCTTGCGCATGGTGATTACTGCTTTTTGCAAAGGTTGGCGGTAGCGGATGCGCAGGTCATAATGTCTTGTTTCTCCAATTTCCATTGCTAAATCGGGGCGCACATAGTGTATTTCATCTTTGGCAATAAACAGTCCCGGGCGGTTGAGTCCGGTATGGCTGTGCCCCATGCCGGTATAGACAATGTTTTGCTCAATATCCGTTTTGATTACAAACAAAGGTTCTGCTTTTCCGCCCACATTCAATCCTTTGCGCTGGCCAATGGTATAAAATTGTGCGCCAATATGCTGCCCAACAATGCTTCCGTCCTCTGGTTTGTAGCTGTAATCTGCCGTTAGTTTCCGTAAATTTTCTGTAGGAAGTTCGATGGTGGCATTCATATTATAATCCGAATAATCGGGATAAGGATATGATGCAGGGATCTCGATGATATCGCCATTGCTGGCTTTGAGTTTTTGTTGCAGGAAAGTGGGCAGATCCACCTTGCCTACAAAGCAAATCCCCTGACTGTCTTTTCGGTGCGCTGAAGCCAGTCTCTGCTCGTCGGCTATGCGGCGCACTTCCGGTTTGATGATGTCGCCAATCGGAAAAAGCGTTTTGGCAAGCTGGTCCTGACTCAGCTGGCAAAGGAAATAGCTCTGGTCTTTATTGGGATCAGTTCCCGCCAGTAATCGGTGGTATTCCTTGCCGTCTTTTGTGATGGTTTCTTTACGACAGTAGTGGCCTGTCGCAATGAAATCGGCCTGCATTTCTTCGGCCAGTTTCAGGAAGGGATCAAATTTTATTTCTCGGTTGCACAGTACGTCCGGGTTGGGCGTGCGGCCTTTTTCGTATTCGGCAAACATATAATCGACCACCCTTTGGTGATATTCTTTGCTGAAATCCACCACCTGAAAGGGGATGTCGAGTTTGCGCGCCACCAGCTCTGCCACGAGTTTTTCTTCCGTTGCCGGACAATCACCGGAGCGCAAGCCCTCTGTATCATGCCAGTTGATCATATAAACCGCATGCACATCATAACCCTGCTGCTTGAGCAAATAGGCCGCCACACTCGAATCCACACCTCCGGAAAGGCCAACAATAACTTTCTTCATTGTCATTATGTTTTTCCGGTTCATTGATAATCAAAAAGATATAAGATTCATCAATACCCGGATTTTGGGCTGCAAAATTAAGGAAAATATATAGTTTAAAGAGTATCACGATGGATTAAGATATGGTGTCAAGAATGGTTGTCTTTATCTTTTGATAAATTTTTCTATCATGCTACTTTCTAGATGTACTTAATATCCATTCGGGATACCTGGTTGTTCCCTGATTTTCAATGGTTTTATCTCTTTTGGACATGGAATAAACAATGTTCCCGATCTTATTTGCCTTTTGCTTATCATCTAAAACGCCTGGAAGAATATCTAACAGTAACTTATCAATATCGCTTTTTGATGCAACCCCATATCTACGGATAAACTCAAGTATCATCTTTTTGTAATGCTCATCTTTAAAACCCCTTTGTTTAATATACGAAGCTTTTTCTCCGGTTGCTTTTGCAATGTGCGATGAGATATAAAAGTTAGGCTTTCTTCCTTCAATAAGTTTTCTGGCTTTAAGCTCTTTGGCTTCTGCTTCTGAAATGGGTTTCTTTTATGCCACTTTGTCGGGGAGCATAATGTCGCGTAAACTAAGGTCAGGTCGTTGTTTTAATTTCCTGGCATAATTGATATCAATTACTTTGCCGGTAATTTGCACTTTAACCTTTCCGTTTGAAAAATCATATTCCGGTAATGGGAAGAACTTGTTCTTCTGTATGATGAACATCTTTAGTGGCACATTTTGAAACGAAATGCCTGGCACAGATAGTCAGAAATCAGTGGCACAATACGAAGCGAATTAGCCACGCATGAACATATCATTTGGATAGCTCTTTAAATCACACCTCCAACTCCTTTAAACTTCTCAACGAAAGCAGCTATTTTTTGAAAAACACTCTGTTTTTTCTTTAAATACCGAGGGTTTAAGGGGCTCATTTTGGGTAAAATCGAATTAAGCTCTGTTCCGTTTTCGCTGGCGTATTCATGTTTTAAAGAAGTGGTAATATACCGTTTGGCAGCTTCTTCGTTAAGGTTTTCATCTTTAATGAGATGGGTAGCCTCTTCTTTTTGTTTGTGTTGTGCAAAACCAAAGAATGCTTCAATAATACTTGCCTTATCTTTTATAGTGTCGAGGTCGGTGCTATTAATAAAATCGACCACTAAGCTTTCTTTTGCTCTATTGCCTATACTGGCGCGAATTACTCGGCGAATTTCATCTATTAAATCAGCCTTGTTTTTAGTCTTCTTATTGTGCTCAAAAACAAGCTCCAGAATATAATCTAAGTTAATTTCCTGTGATTTGAGCAAATCGACTTCAAAAACAACATCGTCCCAATCAATATCCGATTCTTCGGGCTCTTTTCCGCTTTTCTCACGACGTAACCAATCACGAATATCGTTGTAAGTAGAGCGGTAATCCTGAATGGTGCGTTCGGCAGGCACTTTAATTTCCAGCATTGCTTCAATGTCTTCGTCCTTCAGAAAATGGGCTTCTTTGAAGGATTCTACCGCTTCGGCATCCGATGTATCAATTTGTTGCAATGCCTTTAAATGGGTAAACTCATCGTAGTTTTGAAGTATATTTTCCACACGTAGATATTCTCCAAAAAGCTTTGCAAATTCTTTTTTCTGCTTTTCTGTTTCAATTTCATCAGGCTTTGGAAATTTTTTGTTTAACTCTTTAACCACTTCAATATATCCACGGCGTGCCAGACCTGTGGCTATATCCGTAAAGCCTTCCAAATACTCTTTATAGCTTTTTTCCAATACCACATTTTTTGTGCTGCTATCCCCGAAAAGCGTGATGGCATCAATTGTTGCCTGTTCTAAATTCCTGAATGTTACAATGTTCCCAAAAGTTTTGGTAGTATCGTAAATGCGGTTGGTACGAGAAAACGCTTGCATCAAACCGTGATAGCGTAGATTCTTATCGACAAACAATGTGTTGAGTGTAGGGGCATCAAAACCAGTAAGGAACATTCCTACAACAATGAGCAAATCTATTTCTTTGTTTTTCACCCGTTTTGCCAAATCCCGATAATAGTTTTGAAACTCTTTGCTTTCCACACCATAGTTGCTGCCAAACATTGTATTATAATCATTAATGCAAGCGGTTAAAAACTCTTTTGAGCTACTGTCCATTGCCGTAGGTTCAAAATTTTCATCTGGGATTTCACCTATGGCGTTTTGTTCTTCGTTAGCAGTAAAAGAGAATATGGTAGCAATCCTGAGCGGCTTTTCACTGTCTTTTTGCAGATTGTTGATGGCTTCGTAATAGCATTTGGCAGCATCAATCCCCTGCACAGCAAACATAGCATTAAAACCTTTTTGACTACCTAGTGCCCTGTGGGTTTTAAGCCTGAAATTTTTGAGAATATATTGTGAAATTTTAGTAATCCGTTTCGGATGTAAAAACGCTTTTTTGTTTTCGGCAGCAGTTAGTTTCTTCTCATCCTTTTCGTTTTCAATCTTCTTAAACTGAGGACGGACATCATTGTAATCTACTTTAAACTTCAATACCTTTTCATCGCGAATAGCATCGGTTATTACGTATGAATGTAATTCACGACCAAAAACACTTGCTGTAGTCTCTGCGCCCAATGCATTTTCCGGAAAAATAGGAGTTCCCGTAAAACCAAACTGATAATACTTTTTGAACTTCTTTTTTAGGTTTTTTTGAGCTTCGCCAAATTGAGAGCGGTGCGCTTCATCAAAAATAAAGACCACTTGCTTATCGAAAATTGGCAACTTGCCCTCCCCTTTCATCAGATTATTCAACTTCTGAATAGTGGTAACAATAATTTTATTATCCTCCTTTTCAATATTGCGTTTTAGCCCTGCGGTACTTTCAGAGCCGTTTACACTATCGGGCGAAAAGCGCTGGTACTCCCTCATGGTTTGGTAGTCAAGGTCTTTTCGGTCAACTACAAAAAATACTTTATCAATAAAATCGAGCTGTGTAGCCAAACGAGCCGCTTTAAAACTGGTCAATGTTTTTCCTGAACCTGTTGTATGCCAAATAAAACCGCCGCTTTCGGGTTTACTCCAGTTTTTTGCCTGGAAAGCACTGTTGATTTTCCATAAAATACGTTCGGTAGCTGCTATTTGATAAGGACGCATAATCAGGAGCGTATTGTTCACATCAAATACCGAATAGTTGAGCAATATATTGAGGATGGTGTTCTTCTGAAAAAAGGTTGCAGTGAAATCTTTCAGGTCTTTGATAAGCGTATTATCAGCCTTTGCCCAGTTCATCGTAAAGTCGAAGCTGTTTTTGTCCCGCTTCACGGTGTTCGCAAAGTAACGGCTATCTGTTCCGTTTGAGATAACGAAAACCTGCAAATATTTATACAGCGAATTATTGCTGTTAAAACTCTCTTTACTGTAACGGTGTACCTGGTTAAAAGCTTCCCGGATGGCAACGCCCCGTTTTTTTAGTTCTATTTGCACAAGTGGCAGGCCATTCACCAAAACAGTAACATCGTAACGGTTAGCGTGCAAACCCGTTTGCTCAAACTGAGAAATTACCTGTACTTTATTACGGGCGATGTGTTTTTTATCTACGAGGTAGATGTTTTGGATATGCCCATCGTCGAACACAAAATCGTAGATGTAATCATCATGTATTTTTCGGGTTTTATCTATGATGCTATCGCTTGGCTTGTCTAAGTATTCCTCTAAAAAACGCTCCCATTCACTATCTGTAAAAGTGGTGGTGTTCAAGCCTTGCAAGCAGACACGTACATTTGCAAACATTGCCCCGGAAGTGGTAAGCTGTGGCAGATATTCATAACCTTGATTACACAAGTCTTCTATAAACTCTTTCTCCAAACCCGCTTCTGTTTGATAGCTTGGAGGTGTTTCGTGTAGCTCGTTGTACTTTTTGTATTTGTCGAGAACAATGAAGTTGTTGGTTTCTGCTATTGGTTTATAACTACTCATTAGATTCCTCCTCCCAAAAATTATAGTTATCTTTTAAATGCCGTAGCAAAAATGCCACAGTTTGTTTCTCCGCTGGCGATGGTTCTGCCACTGTTTCATTAGGCAAATTTGAATGAGTTGTAAATTGAATGACTCTGCGATAGTACGTTTCCTGGTCGTCAGGCAATAGTTTTGCCCATCTTGGAAATCCAAGAAAACTGGCTGTTTTCTCATATAGATTCCTTAATAGAGTAAAGTGAAATTTTTCAATTTTCTCATCGTCTATTGCTTGCTCAATTATATTTTTCAAATGTAAATGATAGGAGAAGCTACTATTAGAATCCCCCTGCTTAGGTTGGAAATCAAAAGTACCATCCTCAAAATTACTTAACATATAACAGTCCTTACTTCCCAGTTCGCTATGCAACACATTGTAGAAGAGGGGATTATGTGTTGTAATCATAAATTTCAGGTCTGAATTGGTCTTTTTTATCAAATGAGCTAAATCAACAGCTAATTGTATTAAATGATTTTCATCCAACGAACTAACGGGATCGTCAATAAATATATACTTTAACTCATTGAATTGATTTGTTTCTCTATCTTCTTCAGGTTCTTTCAGAACTTCTACGACTTGATTAAGCAAACTATAAAAAACACTCCATACAAAATTACTCTCTTCGCCTTTTGAGATTTTAATTTTTTCAGATGGACTATCATCTCCGCGTTCAAAAGAAAAGGTAACTTCTGAATTTGCTTTTACAGTAATCTCTTCGCCTTTATCATTTTGCTTTAAATATTCTGCATTAAAATGAGGAGTTAATTTATCATTTGCATAGTGTTGAAAATTACTAATTATATTATTACCTTGTCCCTGCTCTACTAGCACCCAATTCGTGAAATTATTTGGTTGTATAATTAGCTTTCTGTCTGAATCTGCATCTAAATCATTATCCCAATAAAAAAGGTCTTCTGTAAACGCATTATAGTACAAAACCTTTACTCCTGAATCTTCTTGCTCTTCCTCATCTCCATTTTTTGGTGCAATTAATTCTTTAAACTCACGAGACAAACGAGTTTTGCCTACTCCATTAAAAGCATAGATAAGTTGCACTTTTTTATCACTGCCTTTCAGCTTTTGAGCTATTTCTTGTAATGTTTGCCCCATATTATTCTACTGCTTTCGGAAAGGTTAATAATTTATCCCTATAATATTCATACTGCTTCCTGCGCAATTCTATCTCTTTAGGCAAACCCTCGCTGATGGATGTTGTTAGCACATCAAATTTATCTAAGATTGAGACAATGCGTTCTTGTTCGGCTAATGGTGGGATGGGGATTTTTAGTTTTGCTAAGTTACTTGCATTAACACGCCGCACTTTTGCACCAGTTATATATGGCATTTTTTGTCTCTGAAAAGATTCCGTTTGGAAAAAATATGCAACATATTTTGGATTCATATTGTGTTGATAGAAACAAGCATCACTACTAACAGCAATATCTTCTTTCCCAAGCCAAGCAACAGCTTTACAAACATCTTCGTCATTTTCACTTGTTGTAGCAATTACCAAATCGCCTGTTTTGGCAATACGTGCCTTTTTGGCGAACTCTTCTGATACAAATGTTTTTGTTTCACTAGCAAATGTTCCATAGTGGGTATATAGCTGACCATAATGAATACAGCCAACTCCAGTTTCAGTGAAATCTTTTTTTTGCAAGCCTCCGCCACGGATAAATTCTCCCACTTCCCCCAGCGTCTTCCACTCCACCTCAAATCCGCGTTCATCTGCGTAATCTGCGGATAATAATTTATCCCGATAATACCCATACTGTTTTTTACGCGCTGTAAGCTCTGCTGTAAGCTCTGCTGTAAGCTCTGCTGTAAGCTCGGTAAAAGTATCGAGAATACGTACTATTTCTTCTTGTACTTTTAGTGGTGGGATGGGGATTTGGAGTGCTTTAATTATATCCGAATTCAAGTTGCTTACTGAACCGCTATTAATTTTGCTCAACCAATAATGCTGAACATTTGCAGATGAAAGGAAATGATATAAATAATCCGAATTTAGTTTTTCTCCAAATTCTGAGATCGAAGCCCAACCATCGTGAATTGCCCCATCAATATTAAGAATGTAAGGACGTCCAAAACTCATAGAATTAGATATTATAAAATCACCTTTTTTTAAAAGTCTTGACTTTTTAGCTCCTTCTTGGCTTATTCTTTGCTTTGTGTTTTCTACATATTTTGTAGCAGTTGAGGTGTCACCTATCCTTATCCAAGGAACACCATTTTTATCATCAGTAATGAATTTTGAAATTGGTCGTGGAGAGGCACCTCGTTGTATTTTTGCCACTTCCCCTAAAGGTTTCCACTCAACCTTAACACCATCAAGTAGTTTTTCTATGTAATTCATTGTATTTTCCATTACTTTAAATAGTCCAGGATTAAAAGTGAGTTTTTATCCATTAGGGTAAATGCAAACCATTTTTTGCCTAAATCTTTTAAGCTTGCACCAATATGGTAAACCTGCTTATCATCGATTATTAAAAACCGGTCGTGCGATCTATTGAATATATTCAATGTTAATTTTCCATACTGCTGGTTGAACTTGTTTGCGTCTTGCCGGAGCAGTTTGCTTATTTTTTTGGTGTAAATAGCACATGCAACATTCTGCTTTTTCTTTGAAAACAGTGCGAGTACCGTGTCGTCAACATAATTATCGATTAAAATAATTTGTTTGTTCGCACTGCGAATAATATCGGCAACCAATACATAAGCATCAAAAATTTGCCCATCGAAAAATACACCTTGTTTAGGGGAGAGTTCTTTACTGTCTATTGCTTCAAATATCTGATTGATTTTATTATCTGTTTGTAATTGTTTTTGTTCCAGATTGCTTAGTCTTATATGGGTTTGTGAGCTGTTTAGAACCAAATTTTTAACTTCTACAAAAGCTCTAATAATTTTTAAGCTAACATCAATAGCAACTGGAGTTCTTATTACCGCCGAAAGCATAGATACGCCTTGCTCGGTAAAAACAAAAGGTTTTGCACCACCAAAATAGTTGGAATTAGGTATCACAGATTGTGATACCATAATGTTTATATCATCGCTGTTTAGCTCAAACATAAAGTCAGATGGGAATCTTTCTATGTTTCTTCTCACGGCTTGTTTCAGCGTTCTTGTTTCCGTTTTGTAGAACTCTGCCAGGTGCTTATCCAGCATTACCGCCACGCCTCTAATTATAAATATTTTATCGTTAACATGCTTATTTGCAAGGATTAAAGTGCTTGAGCTTTTCTCCAAAACAGCTGCTGCCCAAGTGCGGAATTGCCCTGCTCGTTCGGGCTTTACTTTATGCCCCAATGCGATAATTATGTCGAGGTTGTAGAATGTTACATTGTAATTCTTGCCATCGGAAGCAGTTGTTCGGAATTTCCGAACAACTGCATTTTCGTTTAATTCACCTTCCTCAAAAATATGTTTTATATGCTCACTAATGTTAGACTTACTCGATTGGTACAAGTCCACTAATTGAGCCTGTGTTAACCATACATTTTCATCTTCTAGCCTTACGTCAATTTTACTAATCCCATCGGCAGATTGGTATAAAACTATATTTCCTTTTATCCCTTCGCTCATAATTCAATTTCTTTTACAATTGCGTCAATACTGGCGCGCAATTTGTCGGTTTTGCTTACTGTGATTGCAATTTCCTTGTTCAATGCTGCGATGTCAATCACCTCACGAGTATCTTTTGCTTCTACATACGAGCTTACAGACAGGTTGTAGTCGTTTTTGGCAATTACCGAATTGTCAATAGAGTTTGCCACGTGTGCTACATCCTCTTTGTTGTCGAACATTCGCATAATCTCTTTGATATGCTTGTCTGTTAGCACGTTGTTATTGGTTTCTTTTTTGAAGAAATCTTTGCCACTTGCATCAATAAACTGCGTCCTGGTATCTTTTTTACTTTTTGAAAGCACCAAAATATTAACGGCAATAGAAGTTCCAAAAAAGAGATTGGGCGCAAGCGAAATAACTGTTTCTACAAAGTTGCTATCTACTAAGTATTTTCTGATTTTTTGTTCTGCACCTCCACGGTAAAAAATACCGGGAAAACAAACAATAGCAGCACGCCCTTTGCTTGATAAGTAACTCAATGAGTGCAGCACAAAAGCAAAATCGGCTTTCGATTTAGGAGCAAGCACACCGACAGGAGCAAAACGGTCATCATTAATCAGTGTGGGGTCATCGCTTCCTATCCACTTTACAGAGTAGGGCGGATTAGAAACAATGGCATCAAAAGGTTTGTCGTCTCGTAGATGTGGGTCGGTAAGGGTATCACCCAGAACGATATGGAACTTGTCGTAGTTGATGTTGTGCAAAAACATATTCATACGAGCCAGGTTGTAAGTGGTGTGGTTTATCTCTTGCCCAAAGAATCCATCTTCAATAATATGGTTGTCGAAATGTTTTTTTGCCTGCAAAAGCAGTGAACCCGAACCCGCAGCAGGGTCGTAAATCTTGTTTACTGTTGTTTGTTTGTGCATAGCGATCTGAGCAATAAGCTTAGATACATTTTGCGGAGTGAAGAATTCACCACCCGACTTCCCTGCATTAGCGGCATAGTTTGAAATAAGGAACTCATAAGCATCACCAAAAAGGTCGATGTGATTTTCCTCAAAGTTGCCCAAACTCAAACCTGCTACACCTTTGATTACCGCAGCTAAGCGTTTGTTTTTGTTTTCTACAGTATTTCCTAAACGGTTACTGGTTGTATCAAAATCTGCAAACAATCCTTTAATGTCATCTTCGGATGGGAAGCCATTTGCGGAACTCTCAATAGCTGAGAAAATGGCTGCTAAGTCGGTGTTTAGGTTTTCGTTGGTATTGGCACTTTTCGCCACAGTTTCAAAAAGCTGACTGGGATAAATAAAGTACCCTTTGGTTTTAATCGCATCTGCTTTAATTTCGGGCGTGATCACATCGTCGGGCAGTCCGGCATAATGCACACTATCGTCTCCAGCCTCAATATAGTTGGTGAAATTCTCACTGATAAAACGGTAAAACAGCGTGCCCAACACAAATTGTTTAAAATCCCATCCATCTACCGAGCCGCGTACATCGTTGGCTATCTTCCATATTTGAGCTTGCAATTCTCCTCGTTGATTTATACTTGTCATTATTTGTCCTCTTGTAATTCTTTTGGTTTAACAGCTAATGTCACGGATCTCTCAAAAAGCACCTATAGCTTTGGTTATTGTTTGTTCTGCACATATGAGTTTATCATATTGCAACTTTTTCCCAGCTTCTCTGCTAAGCGAGTTTGTTTGATGCCTTTTGTGAGAACTTCTTCTCTAATCCTGTTCATTATGTCCTTTAATAACTATTGTCGGCTAAATTAAGAAATTAGTTAACTATCTCGCTTTTCAATATATGAATTTGTTTAGGGAAAGTTGCATTGTATAGTTAAAATGGTAATCATTTTGGGAAAGCTTACGGTATGCTGTAGTTTGCTACTGCTATTTCCTTGGCAATTCCCAAATGTAACTCAAACGCTCAAAAAAAATATCCATTTTTGAATGTGGGTTCATTTCACCTATTATTATGATTGGGGCATACATTATTATAATTCTGATTGAGAGGAAGACTTTTTGCAGATAAAAATGCTCAGTCGGTTTGGAAATTATCAGAGAAAAATTTTCGGCCTGAACATTGGAAAAGCAACCTTTAATTTTTTAGAATCTCAATAAATGCTTTTCAAGAATTAAAATCACGGATGTACATTGGAATCTATTAGCGGGAGTTTTGTGTACCATTCTGTGTACCATCAACAAAAAAGCCTGCTACAAATTTCAATGTAACAGGCTGATTTTGAGGCTCCCCCTGCTGTCCCGGGAATGCGGGAAGCGACCCTCTGATTAATCCCGAAGCTTCGGGACTCTAACCAACTGAGCTAAAACAACATCAAATTCTTTTTGCTCAAGTAATTGCATGATAAACTTCTTGCTCTTTTGTCTTTTAATAAAACGCTCTACTTTTAAAGCTTCGGAAAGACTTTCTCCACACTGGAATACTGCAGCAATTACCCAAGAACGATATTTTTTCGTAAAAGTTTTTCTGTCTGAAGTATTATGTTCTTTCAGCCTACGTGCATAGTCATCACTAATACCAACGTAGTATTTGTCTGCAGAAACAGAATGCAAAATATAAAGGTAATACATTGAATTTATGTTGGTACTGCAAAACACAAAAAAAGCCGGTCAAAAACCGGCTTTTTTTGCTCCCCCTGCTGGACTTGAACCAGCGACCCTCTGATTAACAGTCAGATGCTCTAACCAACTGAGCTAAGGAGGAAGGTTTCCTTTTTGCGGACCTCTGATTAATCCCGAAACTTCGGGACTCTGACCAAAGAGCTTTTAAGGAATTTCTTTTTGATAAAGAACATTATGTTGTTCAAAAAGTGGTGCAAATGTACTGCAATTCCTCAAATAAACAATACTTTTGCAAAAAATATTTTAGAAAATTTAATCTGTCATCAGCAAATTGCTGTTATTCAAATAAATATAAATATGAAAAAAGTACTTGGCCTTGGTAATGCCCTCCTCGACATCATCTACCGCATCGAAAACGACGACATCATTAACAAATATAAACTGCCCCGCGGCGGTATGCAGCTCGTGCAAAAAGACATGATCGGCAAAATTGCTGCCGATCTGAAATCAAGCACGGCAGAAGAAGCTGCCGGTGGAAGTGCCTCCAACACCATTCACGGAATTGCCGGAATGGGCACCGAGGCATCGCTCATCGGGAAAATCCAGAACGATGCCTATGGCAAAATCCTGGAAAGCTCCATGATCAAAGCCGGCATCAAACCTTACCTGCTGAAAGGCAAAAACGAAACCGGCACGGCCCTTACGCTGGTGACCCCTGACAGCGAACGGACTTTCGCAGTAAATTTGGGTGCTGCTCTTGAGCTGGTTCCGGAAGATTTGAATGATGCGCAATTTGAAGGCCACGACATCCTGCATATTGAAGGATATCTGGTGCAAAACCATGCATTGATGATTGCTGCAATGGAACTGGCCAAAAAACACCAGATGAAGATTTCGCTCGACCTGGCATCTTATGATGTAGTGGAAAACGATAAGGAATTCCTGCACGAAATCACGGAAAAATATGTGGACATTGTTTTTGCCAATGAGGAAGAGTCCAAAGCATTTACAGGAAAAGAGCCCCGTGAAGCCCTGGATGTTTTAGCAGGACTTTGTGAAATTGCCGTTGTGAAAATCGGAAAAGACGGAAGCTACATAAAAACAAAGGGAAAAGTGACCACTATTGCACCCTTGCAGGCCAATCCGATCGACACAACAGGAGCCGGCGACCTCTATGCAGGAGGTTTTCTATATGCACTGATTCAAGGTTACGATATGGAAAAATGCGGTTGGCTGGGTTCTTTGATGGCGGCAAAAGTTATTGAAACCATCGGTGCAAAACTCACTGAAAGCCAATGGGCAGAGATAAAACAAGCCTGGAACAGCGCGGAAAATTAATAGTTCTTTCAATTTATTTTCAGGAATGTACGGCATTTTTCATTATTAATCAGTTTTTTATAAATTTGCGCTTCCTAAATTGAAATTTAGTATTAATCCATTTTAAGACATAGGTTAACGAAATGAAGGTTTATCAAACAAAAGATATCAGGAACCTCGCTCTGCTTGGCGGCGCGAAAACTGGTAAAACCACCCTTGCGGAGTGCATGCTCTTGGAAGGTGGCATAATCAACAGGAGAGGTTCTGTTGATGACAAGAACACGGTATCGGATTATCGTGAAATTGAGCTGGAACGCCAGAACTCAGTATTCAGCACAGTACTCTACAGCGAATTTGAAGGGAAGAAAATCAATTTTATTGACACTCCCGGTATGGACGACTTCGTAGGTGAAGTTATCGCACCACTTTCAGTGGCCGATACCGGAGTGCTTTTGATCAACGCACAGAATGGCGTGGAAGTGGGCGCTGAGATTGCCTGGAGGAACACAAAAAGGTTTAATACACCGGTAATTTTTACTATCAACCACTTAGAGCACGAAAATTCAAACTTCGACGAAGCTGTCCGTCAGATGCGTGCCCAGTTTGGCGGCGGTATTACCATTTGCCAATATCCTGTAAATGCAGGTGTTGGGTTTGATTCGGTGATCGACCTTATCCGCATGAAGATGTACAAATTCCCTGAAAACGGTGGTGAAGCACAGGAACTCGATATCCCTGCCGATCAGGAAGACAAAGCACAGGAACTTCAGTCGGCTATGATCGAGGAGCTTGCCGCCAATGACGAGGAACTGATGGAAAAATTCTTCGAAAACGGAACACTGAGCGAAGATGAAATTACATCAGGAATGAAACTCAGCCTGAACAATCGCGAATTCTTCCCTGTATTCTGTATCAACACAAAACACAATATGGGTGTTAAGCGCCTGATGCAGTTCATCAACCGTATGGCTCCGGCTCCGGACGAAATGCCGGCGATGAAAGATACCGAAGGAAACGACATTGTTGTAAATGCCGATGATGATACTGTTGCATTTGTTTTCAAAACAGGCATTGAGCCACATCTTGGTGAAGTAAGCTACTTTAAAGTACTGGCCGGTTCTGTTTGCGAAGCCAGTGACCTGATGAATGCCAATACGCAAACCAAAGAACGTATCTCCCAGATTTTTGCCATGGCCGGTAAAAACCGTGAAAAAGCGGAAAAATTCCTGGCCGGCGATATGGGTGCAGCAATTAAATTAAAGAACACGAAAACAAATACGACCCTCTGCGGAATGAAAATTTCTGACCGCAAAGTAGATCCTATTGTTTTCCCTGCACCAAAAATCCAAATGGCCGTGAAGCCAAAAACTTCCGGTGATGAAGAAAAACTGGGCAGTGCATTCCATACATACCACAAAATTGACCAAACCCTTACAGCTGAATACAGCAAAGAACTCAAGCAGCTTATCGTAAGCGGCCAGGGCGAGCTTCACCTCAACATTGCCAAATGGCAAATCGAAAACCTCGATAAAGTTGAATACGAATATTTTGCCCCAAAAATTCCTTATCGCGAAACAATTACCAAAAAAGCCAAATCATCTTATCGCCATAAAAAACAATCAGGTGGTTCAGGTCAGTTTGGTGAAGTACATATGATGATTGAGCCTTATCACGAAGGCATGGAATGGACAAAAGAATTCCCTGTTCGTGGTTCAGAAGAAATCCCATTGGGATGGGGCGGTAAACTGATCCTCAACAACTGTATCGTTGGCGGTTCTATTGACGCACGTTTTTTCCCGGCTATCCTTAAAGGTTTGATGGAAAAAATGGAAGACGGCCCACTTACCGGTTCCTATGCCCGCGATATCGTAGTTTATATCTATGACGGCAAAATGCACCCGGTAGATTCAAACGAAATTTCGTTTAAACTGGCATCGCGCAATGCATTTAGAGAAGCATTTAAAAATGCAGGCCCAAAAATCCTTGAGCCAATTTATAATGTAGAAGTACTCGTTCCCGAAGAAAAAATGGGTGATGTTATGACTGACCTCCAGGGACGCCGTGCCGTGATTATGGGTATGGAAGCCGAAGGCAACTATCAGAAAATCAAAGCCCGTGCCCCATTGGCCGAGATGAACCGTTACTCTACTTCCCTTAGCTCTATTACCAGTGGCCGCGCCATGTACAGCCTCGAATTTGCTGAGTATGCTCAGGTTCCGGGTGATGTACAAACCAAACTTCTGGCTGAATACGAAGCAGCACAGGAAGAAGAAGATTAATACCTTGTTTTTGAAATATCGCAAAGCGTCCTGAACTATCGGGACGCTTTTTTTATAACCTAAAACCAAATCCGGATTTTTACGTATAAGCATAGCGGATAATACTGTATATTTTTATTATTGTTCGCTTAATCATAAATATGTATATTTGTTAGTCGCTTTCTTCAATGAACAAAATGCTCGGATCCTATGAATGAAACGCAATATTCTCCACAAATCCTGGTCGTTGATGATGTCAGGGAAAATTTACTGGCAATATCCAGCCTGATTCGATCATGCAATGCTCAGGTAATAACTGCATCTTCGGGAGCAGAAGCCTTGGAAATTGTGGCTGAAGAAAAAATGGCCCTTTGCGTACTTGATGTGCAAATGCCCGAAATGGACGGTTACGAACTGGCAACAAAAATCCGGGAAACGGAATGCAACGCACATACACCCATCATTTTCCTGACGGCCGTGCATATTGATCAAATCAGTATTTTCAAAGGATACCGAACTGGTGCCGTTGACTACATTACCAAGCCAATTAACAAGGAAATCCTACTCTCAAAGATCAGGGTCTTTTTGAAACTTGAAGAAGTCCGGAGCAAGCTTGAACGAGCCGAAAAGCGATACGAAAGCATCGTTCATGAGCAATCTGATTATATTATCCGGTTTGACCACAACCTGATTATTACTTTTGTAAACAGCAGCATGGCCAAACTGTTCCGCTCAGAATACAAAAACCTGGAAGGACTTAAGCTACTTGATATTTTTGATGATATTGAAGCAAAAAAATATAAATCCGAAGTGTCAAAACTGGCTCCCGGAGGCAAGTGCTTCACTTTTGAGCATAAATTATTTAAAAATCCCAGTCAGCCGAAAAACCAAAAATGTTTTCTTCATAAAGTTTCCGGTATCGGGAATGAATATGGTTCGATTGATGAATATCAAGTGGTTTTGCACGATATTACCGATCGGAAATCAATGGAGCAGCAATTGATCCAGGAACGCAAAAAAGCGGAAGCTGCAACAGAATCAAAATCCCGCTTTTTGGCCAATATGAGCCATGAAATACGCACACCGATGAGCGCAATAATTGGTATGGCAGATCTGCTTAAAGAGTATGACCTGCCCGAAGATGCCACAGAATCGGTCGATATCATTAAAATTTCAGCCAACAACCTTTTATCGCTGGTTAATGAAATACTGGATTTTTCTAAAATCGAAGCAAATCAAATCGATATCGAAAATACACCTTTCAACCTGAAAGAGCAAATCTCTGATACTGTTAAAGTTTTTAAATACAGTGCCACCAATCATGAAATTGAATTAAAAAGCGATATCAGTGAGGATATTCCTGCAAAAGTCCTGGGCGATCCGGCCCGGTTCCGGCAAATCCTGAACAACCTGATAGGAAATGCAGTAAAGTTTACCCGGAAAGGAACGGTTGAAATCCGTTCGTATGTTGAACGAGAAGATGAAAGCAGTTGCACCGTTCGGACAACAGTTAGCGACAATGGAATAGGGATCGGCCCGGACGGGATGAAACGCCTTTTCAAACCTTTCAGCCAAACATCACCCGATATAAGACGAAAATACGGTGGCACCGGCTTGGGCTTGGCCATCAGTAAAAACCTGGCCGAGCTAATGGGTGGTGACATTGGCGCCGAAAGCGAAATAAACAAAGGATCTGTTTTTTGGTTTCGTTTGAAATTTCTAATCGACAAGAATCAACAAAAAGAAAAAGGACTATTGACTTCGCCAATGCCTAACAAAGATGCCCTCAGAATACTCATTGTTGAAGACAATATATTAAACCAAAAGGTAGCAGCGGCCACATTGCGCAAAATGGGACATAGCGTTGAAATTGCGAATAACGGCAAGGAAGGTGTGGAAAAATTTAAAAATAAAAAATACGATCTCATTGTAATGGATATCCAGATGCCTGTAATGAACGGACTGGATGCAACAAAGGTTATCAGGCAAGTTGAAAAAGAAAAAGGTACCGGTTCAGCCGTCAAAATTGTTGCCCTAACGGCCAATGCCCTGCTCAATGACAGGGACATATGCCTGGCCGCAGGAATGGATGAATACATAAGCAAACCATTCAGAAAAGAAGACTTTTTGCGCGTACTCGATATAATTATGTAGGCTTGGGATTAAAAATTTAACAGAACACCCATAAAGCCAACAGCCTGGCATCAAGCACGGACATGTTTTTTGTTAAACCCTATTAAACCCGATGACCTTAACCTGATTAATTCATGAAATTTCCTCATGAGAGCCTTCGACATATTCAGCGACCACGTTTAAAACACAATAAGAAAAAGGAAGTGCATATTATTGGCGCACAGGAATAGCCGTAGATGTTTTGAAAACCAAAAAGACAGCATTCCTTTCTTTTGCAGTGGTTTGCGCGCGCAACAGATTATTTTGAGAATTATTCGGGTTAAGAAGGCAATGAGCGATTTACTTTTAAAATAGTGTTATCTTTGGCATGCCTAAAGATTTTAAAAAGTATGATCAAAAAAGCAAAACTTATATTTTTTTTCTTTTTTCTCCTGAGCGGAATTTGGTTGCCCGCAGCAGAGAATATTGACAGCCTACAACGGCTTGTTTTGCACGCTCAGAACGACTCCATTAAGCAGGAAGTTTTGTTGAAACTGGCTATAGAAATCCAGGACATTTATAATGAAAAAGCGATTGATTATGCTGAAAGGGCATTGGATATTGCAAAAAGCAAAAAGAACAAAAATAAAGAGGCATTCATTTATACAAGAATCGGGCAAGTTGAAACCATTGCAGGAAATTTTCAAAAAGCAATACATGCCTACAAAAATGCCTTAGGATATTATATTGGTTACAGCGAAAAGCATCCGGCAGACCATCGCAACTTACGGAGCATGGCACAGGCTCATATTGGTTTAGGCCGGGTTTATCAATTGATGGGAGAAACAGAAACAGCACTAAACAATTACACTAAAGCTGAAAAAATTTATGAAAACCTTAAAGATAAACGTGGTATTGCAGCCAGTTTAATTGAAAAAGGCAATACTTATAGGGATAAACTGGATTATAAGTCGGCACAGGAAGCGTATCTGAACGCTTTAGCCAAAGGCAACAACAGGCTCACCCCAAAACAAATTGCAAATATTTACAATAAAATAGCCTTTACTTTTGAATTGGCTGGTAATCAGACTGAAGCACAAAATTATTTTCAACGCTACATCCGCCAGATAAACCAAAATGCGGATCCATATGAGCAGGCAAATGCCTATAACGAATTGGGGAGTTATTACCTCAGGGGCAACTTAACTGAAAAAGCCCTGGAATATTTCAATGACGCATTGCAACTGGCCATGAGCAGCAACAACAATGAAGCAACAGAGGTTGCGTCAGCCAATTTATCTGATCTTTATACACTTACGGGCAATTATAAAAAAGCACTGGAAAGCCACATTATATATACCAGTGCGCGCGAAACCAATTCGTACAAAGCCAAACGTGAAGAATTAAAGTTGTTGGAAGTCAAAAATAAATTGAGCCAAAACGAAGATCAAATCGAATTTGCACAAAAATTATATCAGGAAGAACGCCTTAAAAACCGCAATGCACTTTACTTCATTATACTGATTACGGCAACATTAGTTATTGTCCTTGTACTTGTATTCTTGCTTTACAGGCAAAACAGGAGAAACAAGAACGTCATGTATTTACTTTCTGAACAAAACCAACAGGTACAGCAAAAGACCGAAGAAATCAGGATGCAAAATATCCGTTTGGAACAAATCAACCGCGATTTGAATATATCCAAACAAAAAGCAGAAGAGTCAACTACATCCAAATCGCTATTCCTCGCCAATATGAGCCACGAAATCCGCACACCAATGAACGGGATAATCGGAATGGCCAATGAACTAAAAAACACGACATTGAACAGCGAGCAGATTGAAGCACTGAACATAATCACCATTTCAGCGGAAAACCTGCTCACGATCATCAACGAAATCCTGGATTTCTCGAAAATTGAATCGGGAAAACTGGAGCTCGAAAGCATACAATTTGATCTTTATCAGGAGATTAAAAGCATTATTTCCCTCCTCAGCCTGAAATCCAAAGAAAAAGGGCTAGAGCTTCTTTCCGAAATTGATCCGTATGTGCCGCGTTATTTGGTGGGAGATCCGGTAAGGCTCAAGCAGGTGATCATCAATTTAGTGAATAACGGCTTGAAATTCACCGAAAAAGGAGGTGTTCGGGTCAATATCATGGTAATGGATCATATTTCACGGACTACTATTTTGCGCATTGAGGTAATTGATACCGGTATTGGTATTTCTGAAAACGAGAAAAGAAAGCTGTTCCATTCTTTTTCGCAGTCGGATCCATCGTTTACGCGCAAATACGGCGGAACAGGTTTGGGACTGGCAATTTCAAAAAACCTGGTAAGCTTAATGAATGGAGAAATTGGTGTGGAAAGCGAACTGGGCAATGGATCAAAGTTTTGGTTTACAGCCCGTTTTACAGATGGCACGGCGCCCCCTTCATACATTCCCCGCAAAGAACCTTACAAAATATATGCCCGTGTTCCGGATTTTAATAAACAGAAAAAAGACATCACAAAAAATAATAAGCCGGAAAACAGTTCAAAAAATATTCCTCCATCCGCTCAAAACAATGAGCTTAACCGTGTTTTGTTGATCGAAGATAATATGATCAATCAGAAAGTTGCAATGTCGGTTTTAAAGAAAAAAGGCTATGAAGTTTCTGTTGCAGAAAACGGTAAAGTGGGTTTTGAGAAATTCCAGGCCAATACTTTTGATTTTATCCTTATGGACATCATGATGCCTGTTATGGATGGGTTTGAAGCAACCCGATCTATCCGTGAACATGAAAAAAACAATAATCTGAAACGGACCAAGATTATTGCCATGACCGCTAATGCATTAAAGGAAGACCGGGAAAAATGCCTTGCTGCCGGAATGGACGATTATATCAGCAAACCATTTAAGCCACAGGACCTTACTACTAAACTTCAATAATCCTGAAATAGTCCTGCAACGCCTCTGCAACAGTGCTGCAACAGCATTGCCAAAACCCTAAGCCCAGGTCGTGTTTCACATATTTTAACATTTGAGGCTTTTCCAAAATTAAACCCTTGCCGGTTTTGGGCATCCAATAAGCGTATTAACCAAATAATAAAAATTATCATGAAAACACGATCCATTGCGATTAGCACACTCTTGATTCTGAGTTTGTTCAGCCTGAACATCATGGCACAGAATGGCCCAAGGCAGGGTTTTCCTAAAGGCGAAAGAAATTTTGAAAAAGGCGATTGGCTGCCTGGTTTAACAGACGAACAAAAGGACGCTATTAAAGAAATCAGGATGGAAGGCATGAAGCAACAGCTTCCGCTCAAAAACAAAAAGGACGAACTGAAAGCCCGCTTAAAAACAGAAATGACAGCGGATCAACCCAATGAAACCGAAATCAATGATCTTATTGAAGAAATTGGCAAAATTGATATCGACAAGCACAAAATCCGCACAAAAAACCGCTTGGAAATCCGCAAACTGCTCAATGATGAGCAACGCCTGGTTTTTGATATGCGTGCGGAACACAGGCACCCAGGAAAAGACAGGCCCGGCAAAATGCAACGCCCGCACCGTGGACCGAGAGACTGCCAACGCCCCCTATTAGATTAAAAATATATTATTAGTTCGAAAAAAATGGGTATCTTCGGGTATCCATTTTTTTTGTTATGCCATTATTGAATGATTTTATTTCGCTGTTTTACCCGGATATCTGCCTGGCCTGCGGCAAAAGCCTGAGCAAGGGAGAAGATACCCTATGTACTGTCTGCATGGGTGAATTGCCCGTAACGGGTTTCCATAAATGGGCAGAAAATCCTGTAGCAGAAGCCTTTTGGGGCAAACAACAGATTAAAGCAGCAACTGCTTTATACTATTTCCATAAGGGAAGCAGGATACAGCACCTGATCCATCAACTGAAATATAAAGGCAAACAGGAAATCGGGATTTATCTCGGAAAACTTTATGGGCATGAACTTCAAGCCACAGAGCAATTTGCCGATGTTGATTATATTGTTCCTGTTCCCCTGCATCCTGCCAAGCTACGCAAACGCGGATACAACCAGAGCGAATGCTTTGCTGCCGGGCTTGAAGAAAGCATGAACGCAAAAATGGACACCAAAAATCTCATCCGCGCTACCGAAACCAGCACCCAAACCAAAAAATCACGGATTGAACGTTGGCAAAATGTGCAGTCGGTATTTCAGATAAAGGACGAAAAACTCTTTGAAAACAAGCATATTCTGGTGGTTGATGATGTAATCACCACAGGAGCTACCATGGAAGGCTGTTTAGAGAAACTAAAAGATATAAAAGGAATTAGGCTTAGTGTGGCGGCAATTGCCGTTGCAGGAGACTGATGATAAGCTTATAGCTTTCCCAAAGCTGAACACCATGGGAAAGCTATTTATCTTATTGTTTCATCAGTTTCAAATAAAATTCCTGCTGATCCTTGCTTATGATACGAAGCAAATAAATTCCTGCAGGAACATCATTAAGATCAAGAAGATATTCCGGTGCATTTTCTGCCGGAATTTCTTTTTTCAGGATCCTTCCGCTGAAATCCAGCAAATACAATTCTGATAAAGACAGTTTTTGATCCATAAACTGAAGGCGAACCGATTCATGCGCCGGATTTGGTATCAGGCGGATAAAACTATAAGCATCCATTTCTTCAATTCCTGTACAATCTTTGAAAACAATATTGATGGTATCCGAAGCCATACATCCGTGCGGGCCGGTAATGGAGCAATACACTTTCATTGTAAGCTCCTCCCCTCCTGAGCTGAGCGTTATTGTCTGGCTTTGCTCTCCGTTGGACCACAAATAGGCTGATCCCGGATTTCCTGCATCCAGTTTGATGCTTTTTTCCTTGCAGACAATAGTATCCGGACCCAGTTCGAGGTCAAGGCTGCTGCGCTCAACAATGCAGGAATAAAGCGGGCTTTCACAACCTTTGAAAGAAGTTACATAAAGACTGTAGGTTCCTTCTTCGGTAATTGTCCGTTTTTGGGTATGTAATCCGTCTGCCCAGTGGTAAGAAGCAAAACCCGAACCGGCATCAAGCGTAGCATTTTCACCGGGACACATCCATAGTTCTTCCGGAATCTGCGGAACCGGCAATGCGGCCACTTCAATAAAAATACTGCCTGTTACCATACTGCCATCGGCACGCTCGGCAATTAGCGTATATCGTCCTTCTTCCCATACTTCAAGATATCGGGTACTGGCCAGACCATCATTCCAGTCGTAACGGACATAACCAGCTCCGGCATCTAAGCGGATACTTTCTCCTTCGCAGATGCTGGTATCGCGGCCAATTGATATTTCTTCGGGTGCGCCAAATTCCCAGGCACCCATATCGAGGCGGGCAGTGCCATCACCGTTTCCGTCCCAAATACGTTCACTTCCACCCAAATCTGTAATCAGGCTGCTTGTCCTTTCAGGGTTTGCAGCATCGACAGCGGGTGATGAAGCCGTTAAGCGGAAATTACCGTCATCAGGATTTGCAAAAAGCGGGTCGGCATCAATATTTCCTGTTCCGCTATATCCCCCTTCAACATTTGAATAGGATATCAAAATACTTTCAGAAGCCTGCACATCCATATCCCTGAGGATTGAGTTTGTGATGAGAGAAGACGCTGTTCCCTGAAGCATCAACGCCGGATTTCCGACGCCAGATTTGCTTTGGTTGCCTGCAAGGCTCAGGTTATCAATGATAAAGCTTCCCTGAAGTTCCAGGATTTTATCTGCCGTATTTTGTACGATCTCGGAGCTGCTCAGGAGAACAACCGAATTTTCCCCACAGTAAATCAGCGGCTGGTCCGTTTCTTCCTGAACCACCTGCCCATTGATACTGCAATTTACCAGTTGGCAAGTTGAATAATCCCAGATGGACATGGCTGTGCCCCAGTTTCCTTCATTTCCTTCGATGCGGCTGCTGTTGATACGTACCGTAGCGGCATTTACACCGATTCCGGCAGCGCATGAAGAAATATTGTTTTGAATGCTGCAATTTTGCATAATTGCATTTCCTCCATCATGGAAGAAAACCCCGCCACCGCAATCCTGTGCTGTGCTGTTGGAGATTATAAGGTTTGAGAGCATGGGCGATGATGCAAAAACCTGAAGTGCTCCACCGGAATTATCCGGCCATTCGCCATTTGCATTTCCATCGGTAAGCGTCAAACCCTTGATGTGGCAAGCGTGGTTTTCGCCATTGTGGATTTTCAAAACGGGGCCTGTATTGCTGCCTGAAATAATCGTTGCCACTATATGGCCTTCATTGCCATCTATTGCAAACATGCTGGCGAGCAGTACGTTTTTGCCCGACATATCAATATGTTCGTGGTAGGTTCCGTCGGCAATCAAAATGCTGTCGCAGGCCGAACTGCGGTCAACGGCTTCCTGAATACCGGCTAAAGGATTGGATTGTGTTCCGGCTGCTCCTGCAGATCCGCTGGTACTCACATACCATCTCCGTGAAGTGGAAGCGCTAACGGTCAATTTTCCGGACACATTTTTAGAACCGTCCCAGAAGCCACCAGAAGCGGTTCCGTCTTTGGCCACACCACCATAAACATAAGGCTGGCCGTCAATTTCGAAACGGCTGGCGTAATAATAATTTCCTGCTTCCATGCAGGGCAGGCTCAGTACGTATTCATCATTTGCATTTACAAATCCGGGCGAAGAGCGATCACCGTTATAAACGGCTTCCTGCCAGTTCCAGTTATCGCTCCAAGGTTCGTTATTAAATTCTGAAACACCTATCCAGCAACGGATTCCCTCTGCCTGACCAGTTTCGGTTGTCCGTCCTCCCACAAAAACCTGTGCATAAACATCAATTCCTTCGCAGGGCAATGCGGTATATTCGGCCGGATACTGAAGGTTGACCCAGGTGCCGGTTTTGTTTTCGGTAAAAACAACAAATTCGCCGGCTTCGAGGTACCAGGGCGATGTAGTGGAAGAAATTTCGTAAGCTTCGCCGGTCAGCGCGTTGAACCAGGTACCGGTATTATGGAAGTTGGGATAAACATCGCGCCCATTCACACCGAAATTCCCGATTACGATGGCTTTGCCGGTTTCCAGACCGGAATTGGTCAGTTTGATCCTGCGTGATTCATTGACAACATCCATCTCCACTTGGGTATAAGGGCTTTTAAAAACATCGTTCTCATGGCGCAGTTTCATGAGCTGGCTGAAGGTTTGGTAAAGCTGTGCCCTGTCGGGATCATCCTGATAATCCCAGCGTGGCGGTTTGGCCGCGGTTCGGCTGTCCTCGGTCATTGTGGGCCAGTTGATGGAATAATCATAGCCCAGCTCTTCGAATTGCCAAATCATTTTGGGCCCCGGATAGGTAAAAAAGAAAGCTGCTGCCAAAGCCGAGCGCTTTAATGCCGTTGCCGTATCCGTGATGCAATGTTGCGGATTTCCGCAATTGCCGTAGGTAACATTTTTGTACATCTGGCGTTCCTCATCATGGCTTTCCATAAAAGTAACCAAACCGGGCTGGCTCCATCCTCGGTTGCCGTAATAACCCCACGACAGGTCCGATGCCGAGCCATTATAACCCATACTGGCTTCGCTGTAAGGGTCATCCATATTTCCCCAAAGCATCATCCCGTTTTCGGCAAGTACTTTTTCTTCATCATTATCAGCAAAATGTTCCAAAATAACGTACGCTCCGGGCTTCGCCGTTTTTACGGTTTGCGCAATACGCTTCAGGTTTTGCACGCGCGAATCATCATAAGCACTCCATTGTCCCAGATCTGAGCTTTGCTTTTGTGTAATTCCTTTGGATAAGTCGAGGCGATATCCATCGAAATGATATTCCTCAAGCCAAAATTCCAATACTCTTTTTACATAATTTTGGGTGAAAGTACTGGAGTGGTCAAAATCATGAAAAACACTCATTGGGTGAGGCGCATACACATTAAACCATGGATTGTCTTCTGCTGTTTGATTGATGCTTGCATCCCAATAAAGCTGCGCCAGAGGAGAGTTGCCGGTAGCATGGTTCAGCACAAGGTCCATAATCACCACCATATCCCTTTTATGGCATTCATTGATGAGCGTTTTGAGCATATGCGGTGTTCCATAATATTTATCCGGTGCGAAAAAATAGGAAGGGCCATAGCCCCAGCTGTCGTTTCCGTCAAATTCGATCATCGGCATCAGCTCAATGGCGTTGATACCCAGTTGTTGGAGATAATCAAGTTTATCAATTATTTTTTGATAGCTATGCTCTGTGGCAAAATCGCGCACAAGCAGCTCATAAATCACGAGATCTGTTTCCCATGGCAATGAGAAATTATCGTCATCCCAATCGAAAGCTTCCCTTTGGGTATAAAAAACCGACACAATACCTGTGGTTTTTCCTTCCGGATATTCAATGCGGTTGGGATAAACATCGTCAGGTATATATTTATCGTTCCAGGGATCCAAAATCAGTTCGGAATACGGATCGCCTATTTTGAGTTCAGCATCCACGTAATATTGGTACAGATATGCCTGATCGGGATTCAGCCCATCGAGTTCAATCCAGAAACGTTTGCCGTTAGAAGTACGTTTCATATAATTCTCAGGGCCAAATTCCCATTGATTAAAATCGCTGAGGAGAAAGACAAAATCCTTTTCAGGCGCTACCAGGACAAAACCCGTTTTGTTATCGCCAATGTAATTGATACCATCATGCCAGCCATCGGGAATTTCAGCGGTTTCGACATCCGGGCGCACATAAAACTGCACACTGTCCCAAACCTCCAAACTGCCCTGATTGGCTTTCACGCTGGCATAGTATTTACCGTAATCCGTGGGTGTATAACCGTAAATCAATTCCGATTCGTTCGTCGTAGCTACTTCCTGATTATTGATATAAAGCGTTATTTTTTCGGCGCTCAAAGCCTGGGCATTAAATGTGATGGCTTCATTTCTGTTTGCAAGAAAATGCTCTGTTGCAGGCGCTATGAACTGGACATTCAGTCCGCCGGTAAACATATCCACAAAAATATCACTGCCATCAGCTGTTTTTCCTTCCAGCCAATAGCCGTCCACTTCTTCTTCGGAGCGGAACACGAAAGCCATTTTTAAAACGCTCTCCCCATCAGGGACGGCATAATATTCCCGTACCGAAGAGCCTATTGTGATTTTAAAAAGATCGGTCCCAATACGCTCGAGTTTAGTTTCGGGCGTATTTTCGCCCCATTCTGTTTTTACATATTTCCAATCGGAAGTTGATGTGCTTTCGCTTGTAATGACTCCGGTATGGGCATATACGTCCCCGTCATAACCGGCCAGTCCGCCATTGCCTTCTGCAGCATTAAATGTAATCGTCACTTCATCGTTTTCACCTGGGAAAGGCGGATCGCTGATAATCAGCTGTGCATGCATTTGAAGCAAAATCCCCGTGAGCGCAATGAAGGCTAAAAAAATCTTTTTCATAATCAATTATTTGAATTACAGGCCTTTTAATAAAAGCCATATTGCTAAAAAGCCGGTATCGATTGAAACGATACCGGCTTTGAAATATATTTTTAATAAACAATCAGTTTTTGGCTGACTTCATAAGCGCTTTCGGGCAACCACAAGCGGAAATAATAAATGCCGCTCCCGTATTGCTCCAGAGAAACTGTAATTTTATGTTTCCCTTCGGCCAGTCGTGCATTCTGTATCACACCCATAGAAGCTCCGGTCATATCAAAAAGTTCCAGGATTACTTCCTGTCCTTTGGCCAGGCCAATATTGATTTCAGCCTGATTGCTGGCGGGGTTTGGCTGTGGCGATAGCATATAGTTGCCTGCATTGAAGAGATCCTTTATGGATACGCTGCATGGCGAACAGCTTCCGTAACAGAAAGCATCCAACTGCAAATCTTCATCAGGCACTGTGAAGAAACGATTGCCGTTGACGGAACAATCCCCGGGCACTTGTTCATCGTCGCCCCAAATGTTTCCGTTGATAAATTTGTATTCCTGATAGGAACCTACCGGCAGGCGGAAGCTTACAGTATAAAGGTCTGTTCCGGAAACAACGTCCATTGGCGTTGCTGCGGGATCCCAGTTTTGGAATGATCCTGCAAGATGTACACCGTAACCGGAAATTTCTTCTTTCGACATATCCACGGTAAAAGATACCATAACACTATCGGCAGCAGCCTGACAAGTGGAGCAGCTGCCAAAACAATATGCCAAGAGGGTTGTATCGTTGGCTCCTACGTTCAGAAGGCGGTTTTGGTTAAAGCTGCATTCTGCCGGGACTTCCTCTGCGCCTTCCCAACTATTGCCGTTCACAAATTTATATTCGTAAGCTGTGCGTGTACCCAGAGGGATGCTCACTTCATAAATATTATTCGCAGTTAAAGTCATTTCGGTTGCCGTGGGGTCCCAGCCCTGGAAATCAGCGGCTAAATGGATACCATCAGGAGATACTTCCGTTTCGGACATATCCACGCGGAAGGAAACCACCACTTCATTTTGTTGTGCACAGCTATCGCAACTGGCAAAGCAAACCAATTGCAGCACCGTGTCAACAGAAGGAATCGTCAGGAAGCGGTTTTCATTTTGGGCACAGGCTGCCGGAACACTTTCAAAACCTGCATCATCATCACCGTTCACAAATTTATATTCAATATAAGTACCTTCCAGTATGCTGGCTGTAAACTCATAAACATCCTCAAAAGTATTTGTCATTTCATTTGCAGCAGGGTTCCAGTCGGAGAAATTACCGGTAATGTGCAGACCGTTTTCGCTGATGATTTCGTTGGCCATATCCACCCTGAAGGTAACATTAACAGGATTGGTGACGCCACCGCAAGGAGCACAGGCGCCAAAGCAAACGGTATCCATCGCGATGTCTGTTTCGGGAACAGTATAAAAACGGTTAAAAATACCCGAGCCGTCATCAACACCACACTCTTCAGGAACCAGTTCGTAATCATCAACTGTGATTCCGTTGAGGAATTTGTAGGTAATTTCTGTTCCTGCAATAATCGTCACATCAGCTTCATAAACCGTTCCTCCTGAATTCACCATCATCAGGTCTTCAGTATTCCAGGCATTAAAGCTGCCTGCCAGGTGCACGCCATCGGGCGACACTTCCTGCTCTGCCATATCCACAGCAAAAGTTACTGTAACTTCCGGTGGTGGTGGGCATTCGGCGCACATGCCAAAGCAAACCAGATTGGTCGTTGTATCCATATCCGGAACGAGTATAAAACGGTTTTCGTTTTGCGCACATGCTTCAGGAACCTGTTCTGCTCCATCCCATCCTAAACCGTTAATAAATTTGTATTCATGCGATGCGGCGGCATCTAAAGTAATGGTGTAGGCATAAATGCTTTCGGAAGCATTGCTCATTTGTAATTCAGAAGGGGTCCAGTCATTAAATGTTCCTGCGATAAAAACACCATCGGGCGAAACTTCTTCATTGGCCATATCCACCTGAAATGTAACATCAACTTCGAGTGGTGGTGGAGGGCATTCTTCACAGCTTCCGTAGCAGACCAGGTCAGCTGCTGCATTTTGGCCGGCCACATCAAAGAAACGGTTATAACCGCCCTGGCCGTTATCCACGCCACATTCTGCAGGAACTGTTTCTTCACCGGCCCAATCGGCACCATTAATAAATTTATACTGAACCTGGGTGTTGGACATCACTTCAACGGTTATTTCATAAACGTCATCAACTGTATTGGTCATGGGTGTTGCTGTGGGATCCCAGCCTTGGAAACTACCGGCAACATGCACTCCATCGGGCGAAACTTCTTCATTGGCCATATCCACAGAAACAGTCAGTTGAACCGGGCTTGCACATGGAGCACATTCGGCAAAGCAAACCAAATCGGTTGCATTGGTTTGGCTTGTAATATCGAGATAGCGGTTGTAACCGCCCTGGCCATTATCGATACCACAATCAGCTGGCACGCTTTCTTCACCGGCCCAATCGGCACCATTAATAAATTTATACTGAATCTGTGTGCCGGACATTACCTCAACGGTCACTTCATAAACATCACCCGAAGTATTGGCCATTGGAGTAGCGGCCGGATCCCATCCTTGGAAACTACCGGCTACATGCACGCCATCGGGCGAAACTTCTTCATTGGCCATATCCACAGAAACAGTTAATTGAACAGCCTGTCCGCATGGCTCGCAGGAGCCAAAACACACATTGGCCAGCAGCGTGTCCTGTGCCGGGACATTCAGGAAACGGTTATAACTGCCTTGGCCGTTGTCCACCCCACAGCCAACCGGAACAGATTCTTCCCCGCCCCAGGCATTGCCATTAATAAATTTATACTCCACATCTTCGCCTGTTGCAATATCCACAACAATTTCATAGAGATCATTTCCAAGATGTGTCATTGGGCTATCCGTGGTGCTCCAGGCGTTAAAAGAACCAGCAACATGCACACCGTCAGGAGATACGGTTTCGTTGGACATATCTACTCTGAAGCTGACATCTACAGCCTTTGAAGTAAAAGACAGCAAAGCAAAGAGGACTAATACTGAAAAATAAGGTAACTTTTTAATCATTTCTATTACATTTTGGTTAATATTCTTATCTAAACCGTAAGCCAGCAGCTACGGAATAATTGCACAATAATTCAACCGGCTGCGCAGAATGCAGACCGTATGTAATTCAATTAACCGCGAGAAATGATACAACTCTTGTTACGAGTGGTGCTGAGCATTAAAATACCGATTTACTCCATAACCTGTTGCAATAACCAAAACAATAGCTCCAACACCTATAATCAAATGAGATGTACTGTTTGATTTTGCTATATCTCTATTTGTTTTTACCTCTGTTCCGTAAGTTTGGCCATCCGGTAATGGAACAGGTGGATCATCGGCGCGTAGATCCGTGGGTGAAAACAGAAAAATTGACAAAATGCAAACCACTAAAATCAATTTAAGATTATCAAATAATCTATCGTTCCCTAAAACTTTCATAATCTACTGTTTATTAATGCTCCTCAATAAATCCAAACATTGGCATCCCTGGATGATTCCGTTTGTTTGAAAAATCGGGTTGTAAAGGTACTATAAAATTCAGATCAAGCAACAAAAGGAAGCAAATTTTAATATTTTTTATCTATTATTTCGTATTAATTTCTACCTTTGGTCAACACAGGCTTAACCTGCTTTATTCATGAAATTTCGTCATGAGCACATTCGACAAGCTCAGTGACCACGCACAAACCGCAATAAGAGAAAGGAAGCGCAGATTTTTGGCGCACAGGAATAGCCGTAGCTATATTGAGCACCAAAAAGATAGCATTCCTTTCTATTGCAGCGGTTTGGGCGCGTAATAGAATATTTTGTGAATAAGGCAGGTTAAGTAAAAAAAACCAGCATTATGAAGACCTCATGCCTTCATCTTAGGTTGGATCATATTGATGATTCCGGCAAATATCGTTTATCAGAATCGGTTCGGCAATATTTCACCGAAGATCAAATGGAAATATTGGACAAAGCATTACATCTTGCGCTTGAGGAGGGGAAAAACACCCATTTTGAAATGCACCTTGGCTTGAAATTAAAAGGTTCTTTTTCTGGTTTTACGAGCATTCATCAAGACGGACTATTTCTTGATTTATTTCCTGGTGCACATCACAAAACTGATTATTCCCCATTTGAAGAATACCCAAGAGGTGTTTTAATCTTTGGTTCTGAAAAGGCGAATGAAACTTACAAACTGGATTATTATAACAAAAAAGCAAAATCATTTTTTACTGCCAGTTTATTATCAGAGGGTTACTTACATTTTGATCAGATAATATCGGGAAAAGATGCTCTGGATATAAAAAGTTTTGTTGACCGCTGCAGGGAAACAGACAAGGCTTTTGTCTTTGGCAGGAAAGATATACGTATAGGGAACACGGAAGGAAATTTCAGGATTAATCTGCTTTCACTAAAAAATGAGAAAGTAGTTGTTGTTTTTGAAGATATAACCCAAAAAGAAAGCCTGATTGAGGAATCACGGCAATTGCTCAATGAATTCAAAGCATTGTTCCATGCCATGACGGATGCTGTTTTTATTATGGATCAGCATGGGCGATACATTAAGTTTCTGCCTACATCCGATACTCTTTTATACAAATCAAGGGATATTCTTTTGGGAAAAACTGTAGAAGAGGTTTTTAATTCAAAAATGAACACCTTTTTTATGGGACATATTAGAAAATGCCTTAAAAAGCAGGAAGTTGTAAAAATTGAATATAAACTTGATATTAATGACAAAGAGGTTTGGTTTGACGCCTATCTTTCGCCATTAGATAAACAAAACCTGGTTTTTATTGCCCGCGATATCAGTCTAAGAAAAAGAGCGGAACTGGCTTTGCGGGAAAGTGAAGAGCGCTATCGGGCATTATTTGAAAACAGCAGCTCCGTTATGATTATCATTGATCCGGAAAGCGGTAAAATTTGTTCTGCAAATAATTCTGCATCAATATTTTACGGATATCCTCAGAAAGAATTGCTTCATTTGAAACTGGACGAGCTCGACTGTTCGGGAACTTCAGATTATTTTGTCAGTTTGCATCAGGAAGGTTTAAAATCATCTGTGATCACCCGCCACAGGATGTCTAATGGCAATGAGCGAGATGTAGAGCTGTATCCATGTAAACTCAGCCTAAACGGAAAACCGCAGATTCATATTATTATCCATGATATTACTGACCGCACAAAAGCAAGCCGTGAGCTAAACCTTTCATCGCAAAAACTAAGTGATGCCAATGCCACAAAAAGCAAGTTTTTTAATATAATTGCCCACGACCTGAAAGATCCGTTTAATGCTATTCTGGGCTTTAGCAGCCTGTTGTATGATGAATTTGATCGCTACACTGAAAAAGAAAAAAAATATTTTATCCATCAAATTAATTCCGCAACTCAAGGCACTTACAAACTGCTGGAAAACCTTTTGCAGTGGTCGCGCTCACAGTCGGGGAAAATTGAATATAATCCGGAGCAAATTGATTTCTGCAATGTGGCCAATAATACCGTGTCTTCATTAAAAACACAGGCCGATCAGAAATCAATTAAACTGCATTCATCTATTCCTTTTGGCAGTATGGTTTATGCGTGTGAAAATATGGTCACAACTGTTTTGCGCAACCTGATTGCCAATGCGGTCAAATTTACACCACGTGGCGGGCAAATTATGCTTACCAGCCGAAAATCCAAAGGCTTTTTACAGGTTGATGTACGTGATACGGGTGTTGGTATCCGGGCTGACCAAATGGAAAAACTATTCCGAATTGATGCACAGTACAAAACACCGGGCACCGAAAATGAGAAAGGTTCCGGTCTTGGCCTGATCTTATGCCGTGAATTTGTAGAAAAAAATGGCGGCAAAATATGGGCAGAAAGCATGGAAGGGAAAGGGAGCATCTTTAGTTTTACACTCCCTGTTCCCAAATAATGGCCCTTATCATCTCTTTTTGTGCGAATGGTCAAAAACCCTGTAGGCAAAGCCTTTCATGGTGTCGGTTATGAACATTTGTAACATAGCATAGCCCCAAACAAAGAACACCCACCAACCAATAGGCGCCATTAATAGACCAGTAGCAACAATTACCGAAATTATTGCTTTTGAAATCACTGTGGACCAAACAAGACCCTTCCCGGGCATAATGCTCCAAAGTGGTCCACGGGTGCGTGCCAGGAAGATCGTCAGGTTTCCGGCAATGGACAATTCAGCAAAGACAAGGGTTTTGAGTTCGTCAGGACTGAAATGCAGGAAATCACGACCAATGATATAAATCAGGAAAGTGAAGGCCACATTGGTAAAGCCAAGTACGGAGGCAATCCCAATGACCTTGTGCATGTCCCATTGTTCGGGTTTTAGGGAGTATTTCACGCGATCGTAGGAAATGGCCATGATCGGGAAATCGTTGAAAACAGCCAAAAGCACAATCATGATGGCTGTAACCGGATAGGTATTGAAAATCAAGATGGCCAACACTGTAAAGAAAAGCACATCAATGGTTTCCGAGATGCGGTAAATTGCATAGCTCTGCATCCGCTGGAAAATACGGCGGGCTTCTTCAATGGCGTTTACAATTACGGATAATCCGGGCAATGTCAACACAATGTCTGCGGCTGATTTGGCTGCATCTGTGGCGCCGTCAACAGCTATACCGGCATCGGCTTTTTTAAGCGCCGGAGCATCGTTTACGCCATCGCCAGTCATTCCAACAATATGTTTGTTGTCCTGAAGTATCTGTACAATTTCGTATTTGTGCTCAGGGAAAACCTGACTGAAACCATTGGCATTCTCAACCAGATCGCGGGCTTTGCGGTCGGGAAGGCCGGTAAACTCACCGGCCGGCAAAATACTATCCGGAATATGCACCTGGCGAGCAACTTCTTTGGCGATGACATTATGGTCGCCGGTAATCATTTTCACTTCAACGCCCAGTTCTGCTGCTTTTTTGATGGTTTCTGCCGAGTCTTCGCGTGGCGGATCATTTAAACCGATCAAGCCCACATATTCCCATTTTCCATCTGCACCGGTACGGCCAACGCCAAGCGTGCGGTAGCCATGTTCGCCTGCTTCTTCCACAATTTCATCTACGCGTTTGGCGACACCGGCATCATCACCCGCAAGTTTTGTGATAACTTGTGGTGCGCCTTTGCTGGCTTTATAGGTTTTACCATTATCGAGTATTTCGGCTTCAGTACGTTTGCTTACCGGGTCAAAGGGAACAAACTTTTTCAACTCCAAAGCTTTATGGCGATTGGCAAGGCCCTGGTTCTCTTTCAGTTTGCCAATGATGGCATCATCAATGGCATCGTGATCGCCACTGCGGGCAGAGGCTGCGGCATAGAAACAAACTTCATCTTCGGTAAAGCCGGGCAAAGGATGGATCCCCGAAATGTGCAGCTTATTTTGTGTAATGGTTCCTGTTTTATCGGAGCAGAGCACATCCATTCCTGCCATTTCTTCAATTGCCGTGAGGGTAGAAATAATAGCCTTCTTTTTCGAAAGTTTCACGGCGCCAACGGCCATCGTAACGCTCAGTACGGCAGGCAATGCAGCCGGAATGGCCGCAACAGTGAGCACCAGGGCAAACTGGACCACATCCCAAACGCTTTCCTGCCGGTAGAGCCCGGCAATTACTACAATCATTACAAGAATGAAATTGAGGATGATGAGGTAATCGCCAATACGGATTACGGCTTTCTGGAAATGGCTCTGGGTTTTAGCCCCGGCAACCAGTTTTGCAGTACGTCCGAAGAAAGTATTTTCTGCAGTACCGTAAACAATCGCGATCATCTCTCCTTGTTTCACAATAGCCCCGCTGTAAGCCACATCTCCGATATGTTTTTCTACGGGCAGGGATTCCCCGGTCAGGGCAGCTTCGTCAATCATGGCATAATCGCCCGAAACCAGTTTGATGTCGGCCGGGATTACATCACCCAGGCGGATACGGATCACATCGCCCGGAACGAGTTCACGTGCATCAACTTCTTCCCATTTGCCATCGCGTTTTACCCGGGCCTTGTGCGCCAGGCTACTTTTGAGCATGGCAATGGCATTATCTGCACGGTATGACTGGAAAAATTCGATAAAAGCATTGATCAACAATAGCGAGCCGATTATGGCAACATCATCCCAGTCTTTGTCAATGATGCTGAGAATTACCGCGGCTTCAATCATCCAGGGAATGGGGCCCCAGAAATTTTTCAAGAATTTTATAATTGGGTTTACATGCTTTTCGGGCAGTTCATTATAGCCAAAACTATTTAAACGCGATTCGGCTTCGGTTTTGCCTAATCCGCTTTCCGAATTCGTGTTTAATTGAATGCATAAATCTGCCGGCTTGCTTTTTTCTGCCTGCTCTTTCGAGAGTTTGGGGATGCTCATATGCTTTTGTTTAAGTTTTCTTATGGGCACTAAGCTGATTAAATCAGGAGAATGCTCAAACAAATATAGTAATTTATATTGGCCCGTATGATGTCGCATTTTGAATAAAAAACTTCATAATAAAATGCCGGAAGGGACTTTTTCGCAATGTTAAATAATGTATTTTTGTCTTCAATCGTGCCTGTTGTTCCTGTCTGATTGTGGATAGGAAAGCAGTAGTAAAAATTTAATAAAAGCATAATTTTATGGCAACCGGAATTAACAAAGTAATCCTTGTCGGCAACCTGGGACGAGATGTTCAGGTACAGACATTTGAAAATGGTATTAAGAAGGCTTCTTTTAGTGTGGCCACGGATGAATCTTATAAGGACAGAAGCGGCCAGAAAGTGGACCGAACGGAATGGCACAATGTAGTGATGTGGCGCGGACTGGCCGAAGTTGCCGAGCGTTATTTGCGAAAAGGCTCAAAGGTTTATATCGAAGGGCGTATCCGTACCCGACAGTATGTTGACCAGCAAAATATTACACGTTATTTCACGGATATCGAAGCGCAAAATATGGTGATGCTCGACCGCCGTGACGACAGTGGCGGGGGATATCAGGGACAGGGATACGGCAATCAGCAGTATCAGCAGGCTCCTCCGCAGCAAGCCCCACAGGGAGCTTATAATGCGCCACAACAGCAATCGGCCCCGGCACAACAGCAGAATCCTGTACAACAGCAAAACCCTGCGCAGCAGGCTCCTTTCCAGCAAAACCCGGAACCACCGGCCCCACAAAATCCACCGGCAGCAAATCCTGATCCGGCTCCTTTCGCTCAGGAACCCCAGCAGGAGGATGATTTGCCGTTTTAATGGATAAATGTTTTTCAGAAACCTAAGAGGTTGTTTCAGGAGTGTTTTTAATCACAAAGAAGCACAAAAACTGCGGCTAAACAAAATGAAGCAGCCTTTTAAGTTTCAAGATTACTATTGCACGAAATGCGTTGGATAAGGTTTGGCGTTGTTTTGCCCGATTGGGTTAAATAGTGCTTGTCCATAATGTCTCCCGAAGCTTCGGGATTATTCTTGTTCTGAAAACAAATCATCCCATATGTACGGGACTCCTTGTTTTCAGTTCCGAAACTTCGGAACGAATACCTCAACCTCGAACATTCTGAATCAAGCACAGCACTTTATAGACGAACTCTAAATAACAGCTGCAGTCCGTTTAAATTTTATGAAATCCCCTTCTTCTATATTGTTTTTGTCGCAGAATCCAGCAATAACCTCTACTACATACTTTGACCTCTCAACAGATGGGATGGGGTGCTCTGTTAAAGGTTCCGTATATTTCTGGATTTTCACGATTTCAAAATTCGAATTTACATATATGATATCCAGTGAGATATATGTGTTTTTCATCCAAAACGATTGTTCTGTTTCGCTTTCCATTATAAATAACATTCCAACCCGGTCATTTATTGAGTACCTGTACATAAGGCCTAAATTCCTTTTAAATTCATCGTCGGCTACTTCAATATCAATGGTTGTAATTGATTTATTATTGTCCTGTGCATTGAGAAAGGAAAGAACGCCTTGTTTTTTGAATTTTATCTCAGTGCGCCTTGTGGATTTCCTCGTTTTGTTTGGAATAAATGGATTTATAACCAAAGATATTGCAGCAATAGCCAATATCAACAGGATTAATATCTGCACCCATTTTTTATTCTTGTTTCGGGTATTTCTTTTGGCCATATTTTTTTACTCATTTTTTAATTGTTATCGGCTGAAATCTTATTCTTTCGGCTTTCTAAAAATTCATCCGGCGTCATTACCGGTAGTTTGGACATTTTGAAATCTTTTGCGTTTCTGCTTATAATAATATCGCAATCTGTGCTTAACGCACTGTAATACTGTAATGAATCTTCGAAGTTTGAAAAATCTGAGTTTAAGCCTTTTTCGATGATGATGCTATCCAAAGCGCAAATATCTGAGAGTACTTTGAATTTTCTTAATTTATCCTTGCTTTTTTCAGCGCCATAGTATTTTGTCAGGAAGTAGCTTATGGTTCCATATGATAATGCCGGGACAACTATTTTGAGTTTTCTTTTATCGGCAAGACTTACGATCATGGCTGTGGCAATATAATAAGGATCTCTTTCGCCCAGAAAGTCCAGTATTACATTAGTGTCAAAGAATAATTTCATAGCTAATTATTGTGGCCGTCAAGTAGGGCGTTCTAACCAGATACTATTTATGTTTGCTTTCAAGATGCTTAACAACTTCTTTTCTATAATTCCAACCGGTTGGAATTTTTTTTCCTGTTTCCATGCTTTTGACGAAAGGCGAGATTTCAATATTTCCTTCATCAATCTTTTCATTGCTTGTTACCAAAGATTTGAGGTAAGATTCAATAATCCGGGACAAACTCCTTTTCTGAGAAGCAGCATATTTTTTGGCCTCTTCAATTACGAATTTATCAAGCTTCAAGGTTAATTTGGCATCCATGGCGTTTTTTGTACGTACAAATATATGAAATAAACCCGTATTATGCAAATTGACAGAATGCATTGTATTTTGCAATGTCTTTTAAACTTGGGTTATATTCTTGATAAAATGATGCTTGTGCTTTAAGTATTTAGAATTTCTTTGTGAAAGGAAGAAAGGTTCTACTCGGTTTTTTGTGGGTAATAAAAATTGAGGTAGAATTGGAGGTTAAACAATTCCAAAGTTTTAAACTTTAGAATAAGTGTATAGTCCGGAATATCCATCCGTTTATTACGGAATATCCTGCCTTCCTATTTCAAAAAAATTCATAAAAACTTGCATATTAGACCGGCCGGTCATATATTTGTGGCCACATGACAAAGAAAGAACTTAAAAAGCTGGAAATCATTAAGACGGGCTTTTTTCTGATGAAATCCAAAGGCTATAATGGTACCGGAATCAATGAAATTATTCACACTGTGGGTATCCCAAAAGGTTCTTTCTATTACTATTTTGAAAGCAAAGAGGGTTTTGCCATTGAAATTTTGAATTATTATGCAGACCGTTTGCTTCAAAATGTTGCCGATGCCCTAACTGACCCAAGCCAGCCTCCACTGCAAAGGATATTGAAACTCTACAAGCGCCAGGTTGCGGATTATCTCGACAATAGTTCTTTTTCTTACGGAGCTTTCGGAACACGTCTGTGCCAGGAAATCGGGAGCAGGCACACTTTGGTCAAGAATGCTGCTGAAAAAGTGTATAAAGATCTGATCGGCCTGCACAATCAATGTCTGCTCGAAGCAAGCGCCAAGGGGGATATTGGCCGCGATATTGACACAGCAAAGCTGTCAGAGTTTATTATATACAGCTGGGAAGGAGCTTTGATGCGCCTCAATGGGAGCAAAAACGCGGATTCCCTGCAAACGTTCAACGATATGTTGCAAGATGTTGTTTTAAAACGGGCTTAAGCAAAACATGGTTTTAAATGCCTATTTGTTCTCAAAAACAGACGACGAAAGTGAGAAACAGATAAAGGTTAGGGTAAAATCAGATGAAACGAACTTAAAATTATAGATTACAGCCCATGAAAAAGATTAGCCTTAGTGCTTTGATGATGTTGATCCTCGGTAGTATTTTAACTGCCGGAAACATCAAAACGACCTATGAATTCAAAAACTACCGCCTAGAAGATAAAGGGGTATTTATCAGCCTGAACATAGACGGCTGCCTCAATACAGCGCTTCCCGGACAACCTGCCCTGCCCTACAAATCGGTGGCGCTGCTGCTTGACGACAATCAGCAGGCGGCCCAAATGGAAATTGTATTGCGCGACCCTTTGACCATACACATCGATAAGGACGTTTTCCCGATGCAGTATTCCCGCCCGCTTTCCGAAGGCCCTTCCGGTGAATTTATCATGGATAAAGCTGTATATCAGACACGTTCGGCTTTTCCCTCCAATAAAAAAGGCCATCTGAAAAATGCGTCTATGAACGGCTACGAATTTGCACTTTCCAGCTTTACCCCTGTGGAGTATTTCCCTGCCGAAGGTAAAATCGTCCTTTATCAGGAAGTGGATGTAATCCTGAAAACTTCGGCAATGCGCAATGAAGGTCTCCGGGCTTCCGCAGCAAAAAAAGTACGCAATCGGGTGGCCCGTTTTGCCGATAATCCGGAAAAAATCCGCGCATACAGCCCTAAAGCGACACGCTCCGAAGCATACGACATCCTGATCGTTACCAAGCAGCAATACCTTGCCGGTTTTGAAGATTTGGTGCAGATGTACCTCAACAGAGGAATGAAAGCCATGGCTGTAAGCATCGACTCCATCAATACCACCATGAACGGCAATGATGTGCAGGCACGCATACGTAATTTCATTATTCAAGAATATCAAACCAAAGACATACAGCATGTTTTGCTGGGCGGCGATACCGACGTGGTCCCTTATCGCGGCTTCTACTGCGAAGTGCAGTCCTCGTCGCTTTATACCGACGATGATATCCCTGCCGACCTGTATTATTCCGCTTTGGACGGAACTTGGAACGATGATGGCGACAACAAATGGGGCGAACCCGAGGAAGACGACCTGCTGCCCGATATCTCGGTTGCCCGTATGACTTTCAGCAATGCCAACGAACTGGCTGTTTTTATCCATAAAAGCACCCAATATCAAAATAATCCCGTTTTGGGCGAACTGCGCAATCCTTTGCTGGCCGGAGAAGATCTGTATGACGATCCGCAAACCTGGGGCGCACAATATCTGGAACTACTTGTTGGTTGGCATGACGACAACGGTTATACTACCGATGGCATCCCGGCCAATCACAATATTGAAGAAATGTTCGACCGCGACCTCGGCAACTGGAGCAAAAACGATATCATCAATAAAATCAATTCCGGAAAACAGTTTGTACACCATAGCGGCCACGCAAACTCCTCTTCTTTGATGAGGCTTTATACATCCGATATCACCAATTCCAATTTTTCCGGAGCCAATGGAGTGGACCATAACTATACATTAGTATATACCCACGGTTGTATTTGTGGCGCTTTTGACGAGAACGATTGTATCGCAGAGCGCATAGTGGGTATTGATAATTTTGCGGTTGCCGGCGCATTCAACTCACGCTACGGTTGGTTCAACGAAGGCCAGACCGAAGGCCCGTCAGCACATATGCACCGCGAATTTGTGAATGCCCTTTATACCGACAAGGAAAACCATATCGGGGCAGCACATATGATTTCAAAAATTGAAACATCGCCCTGGGTAACGGCTCCCGGTCAGCACGAAGACGGTGCTTTGCGCTGGTGTTTCTACGATTGCAATATCCTAGGCGATCCTGCACTTGCCGTTTGGACAGACGAACCACTCAACAATATTTCCGCTACTTTTCAGGAAGAAATCCCTGTAGGCTGGGAAACACTCAATGTTACGGTGACAAAAGGCAGTCAACCGTTGGAGAATTACCGCTGCGCAATTCTTAAAGACGGACAATTGCACGGTTATGCCATGACCAATGAAAATGGTGTTGCCGAGATCGCTATCGAGCCCCTTATTACCGAAATCGGACAAGCTCAGGTTGTGCTTTCAGGATACAATGTCCTGCCCGAAGAATTCCCGCTTGGCATTGTTGCTTCAGGCACTCCAGTAGTAAATTATTCGTCATATACCGTGCACGATGAAGCCGGAAATAACGATGGCCAGCCCGATTTTGGCGAAAGCATCACCCTCGATATGGAGCTTAGCAACATAGGCTATGCCATGGCCGAAAATGTACATGCCACTTTAAGCTCAACCAATGAGTACATTACCATCACCGACAGTGAAGCCGACTTTGGCAATATTGAGGCACTGGAAAACGGTTTCTGTGCCAATGCTTATGCTTTCGACATCTGCGACAGCATTCCCGATCAACACTGGGTAATGTTGAAACTTGATATCGTTTCCAATGATTTCAGTTGGACAAAGAGCTTTATGATTATGCCCAATGCACCACGCATGCAGGTGGGCGAAATCACAATCGACGACAGCGAAGGAAATAACGACCACAGGCTCGATCCGGGCGAAAGCGCACACATCCTCATCCGATCCTACAACAAAGGCCATGGCGACGCGTTCCCCACCCGATTTGCATTAAACTGCGATAATGAAATGATCAGCATACAAAATGCTGTTCAGGACCTCGATCTGGAAGGCGGAAAATTCCGCGAACTGATATTTGATGTCCAGGTTGATGAAAATATCCCGCTTTATTCGCTGGCAAACTTTACCTACAGCATGACTCACGGCCATTACAGCGATGAGATGAGCTTTGTGCAGTCCATAGGCTATATTGACGAAGATTTTGAATCGGGCGATTACAGCAAATTCGACTGGACATTTGAATCTCCCACCGCCTGGGAAATCTGCGAAACAGATCCTTACGAAGGGGATTACTGCTCTATGTCGGGCGAAATTGGTGCGGGCGGCAGCTCCAAAATGAGCCTTAGCCTGCGTGTTGAAAATGCCGACAGCATTAGCTTCTATCACAAGCTTTCTACCGAAGAAGGTTATGACAAGCTCCTTTTCTATATTGATGATAATGAAATGGGACAGTGGAGCGGCATCAAAGGCTGGGAACGTTTCAGCACTTTTGTAAATGAAGGCATACATACATTCACCTGGGAATACAAAAAAGATATGTTTGAAGATGCCGGTGAAGACCGTGTTTGGATAGATGAAATTATTTTCCCTCCCGTTTCAACACTTACTTCTATTGAAGAAACCGGATCCGATGCCCTGGTTTCCTTGACCAACATCTACCCCAATCCAATTAAGGATCAGCTAAAACTTGAGATGCGCAGCCAGGCACAAAAGCAAGCAAACATCAGGATTGTAGATGCCTGTGGGGCAACTATTCAGGCAAAATCCGTTTATTTAAATGAAGGCATGAACCATTTGACTATTGCATCCGACGGCTTTGCTGCCGGTGTTTATGTTTTATTCATAGAAACAGACGGTGAACTTATCAGCAAAAAAATCACAAAGCATTAATTTATAAACCAAGAACACGAATAATTTTTAAACCAAAATTAATTTAACCAAAATGAAATCGAACATGTACAAATTTTTTAGGAACCTGGCTTTTGCAGCTCTATCGCTTGTTTTCTTTGCAGGCAGCCTTTCAGCACAGCAATTTGCCTATTCCGATTCCTGGAATGAACAGGGTTATACCGTTCTCCAGCAGGACAACAACACTATGAGAGTGAATTTCTCCATCGAGCAATTCAACCTCAGCGCTTTGGATATTAACGGGCAGGAATTCCTGAAAACTGAGCTTCCCGGTGTTTTTCTCCCTAATGACGAAGGTTATCCTGATCTCGCCGGCATGGGCCGTTTTATCGCATTGCCCAATGGAGCAACTGCACATATCAATATCATCAATCAACGTATTGAAACTATTGAAAATGTAGAAATTGCCCCAGCCCCACGTATCCCCAAAGTTACAGACGACGGCCCGCTTCATTATGAAATGAACGAAGAGGTTTATGCTACCAATGCATTTTACCCTGCAGAGCCGATCAAACTGAGCGAGCAGACAGAAATCCGTGGTGTCAATTCTGTAGTACTGGGTGTAACCCCTTTCCAGTACAATCCGGTTACAAAAGAACTGCGCGTTATCCGCGATGCTGAAATTGAAATTACTTTCGAAGGTGGCGACGGCCAGTTTGGCGATATTGCTTACCGCAACCCCATGTGGGACCATATCCTTAGCGATATGTTTATCAATCAGGAGATGCTTCCGGCAGTTGATTATGCTGCACGTGCAACTCAAACACGCAATAGCGGTGAATATGAATATGTGATTATTATCCCTGATAATCCTGTTTATCAGCAATGGGCAGATTCGCTCAAACGTTTCCGTAACCAACAAGGTATCCTCACCGGTGTTGTAAAAGTTTCCGACATCGGCGGCAATACTGTAGGCGCCATTGAATCCTATGTAAACGATGCATATGAAAACTGGGTGACCAAACCTGTAGCATTCCTGCTGATCGGTGATTATGGTACAAGTGGAGATAACTGCATTGTTTCCCCAATTTGGGACGGCTACTGTGTTTCTGACAACATTTATGCCGATGTTAATGCCGATGAACTTCCTGACGTTGTATTCGCCCGTATGACAGCTCAAAATGAAGACCACCTCGAAACAATGGTAACAAAAGTATTAAACTACGAACGCAATCCTCCTACCAACCCTGATTTCTACAATAACCCGATTACAGCCTGCGGTTGGCAAACGGAACGCTGGTTTCAGATTTGTGCCGAAACTGTTGGCGGATTCTGGAAAAACGAACTCGGCAAAGAACCTGTACGCATCAACGAAATTTATAGCGGAAGCCCTGGCGCTACATGGTCAACTGCAACGAATACTGCAACAGTAGTGGATTATTTTGGCCCCAACGGCCTGGGTTATATTCCTTCATCGCCAAGTACACTGGGCAACTGGGCTGGCGGTAACTCTTCCGATATCAATAATGCAATCAACTCAGGTGCCTTTATGCTTGTACACCGTGACCACGGTGGTGAAACAGGTTGGGGCGAACCCGCATACAGCAACAGCAACCTTTCCGGTTTGAATAACGATGATCTGCCATTTGTTTTCTCTATCAACTGTTTAACAGGTAAATATAACTGGAGCAGCGAATGTTTCGCAGAAGCTTTCCACCGTCATGAAAAAGGTTGTGTGGGTATTATGGCCGCTTCTGAAGTTTCCTATTCATTCGTAAACGATACTTATGTTTGGGGTATGATGGACAATATGTGGCCTGATTTTGACCCGGGTTATGGTGGAAACGATTTTGATATGAATTTTATCCGTCCTGCATTTGCCAATGCTGCCGGTAAAATTTATCTGCACGCTTCCAACTGGCCATACAATACCAATAACAAGCCTGTAACATACCACCTTTTCCACAACCATGGTGATGCTTACCTGAGTGTTTATACTGAAATGCCTCAAACACTTAATGTACAACATGCCGGTCTCCTTCCTGCAGGTGTCAATTCTTATCAGGTACAGGCTCCAAACGGAGCGCAAATCTGCCTTTCACTTAATGGTGAAATCATCGGACGTGGATTTGGTGCAGGCGGCCCTGTAACAATCAATATTGAACCACAGCAGCCCGGCGACAATGTACTGCTTACCGTTACCAAACAAGACTACTATCGTTATCAGGAAAGCCTGCTCGTTGCCGGTGCCCCTGCACAGGCAGAAAACCCACAGCCAGCCAATAATAAACTGAGTGTTGCTCCATTTACTGTTTTCTCCTGGGCTGATGGTTACGGAACTCCATCAACTACTTATAAATACTACCTCGGTACTGATAATCCTCCAACCAATTTAGTTAATGGCGAAGTAACTACTGAAAATGTTTTCACACTGGATAACGAACTGGACTACGAAACAGAGTATTTCTGGAAAATTGTTTCCACAAACGATTATGGCACAACCGAAGGTGAAGTTTGGAACTTTACAACAAACCGTGCACCTGACGAAGATTTCGAATCAGGTAGTTTTAACAGCTTCCCCTGGGAACTTGAAGGCGATGTCAACTGGAACATTGTTCAGGACGAGGTATTCCATGGTACGCATTCAGCTCAATCGGGAGATGTTGCCAGCGGTCAGGTTTCAAGCCTGAAAATCAGTATGAATATCAACACATTCATGTCAACCATTAATTTCTATAAAATGGTTACTTCAGAACCCGGCAGTGTTCTGGAATTCTATATTGATGGAAACCTCAAAGACAGTTGGACCGGACTTTCAGGCTGGAGCGCAGAATCTTTCAACGTAGTTTCAGGAAACCATCTTTTCGAATGGCGTTTTATCAATAATGGCAAAGGCGGCAGAAGCGAAAACTCTGCCTGGATTGACTATATCTATTTCCCAACTAATGGCGGAATTATTGCCAGCGCAGGTCAGGACGCAAGCATTTGCGAAGGCAGCACACACCAATTGATGGGTAATGCAACCAATGCCGATGATGTTCTTTGGTCTTCTGCCGGTGACGGTACTTTCAATGATGCAACAATTTTGGATCCGGTTTATACTCCCGGAACTCAGGACATCGAAGACGGCAGTGTTGTGATTACACTCACAGCAAGCGCTGCAAAAAATGATGTTTCTGACGATATGACCCTCACAATCAACCAAACACCAGTTGCTGAAACAGGCGAAACAGCGGTTGTTTGTGCAGGCGAAGGCCTTCAGATTGCAGGTAATTACGAAAATTACGAAAGCCTGTTCTGGTCAACCAATGGTGACGGTACTTTTGATAACGCAACATACGAATTCCCTGTTTATACTCCGGGAACCGAAGACATTGCCAACGGTACAGTAACCCTTAGCGTGGAAGCTATTGCTTGGGCTCCCTGTGAAAATGTAAACGCTGATCTCGTAGTTACTATTAATGATGTTCCTGCCGCTCCTGAATCACCCGCAGGTCCTGAAGTAATTCTAATCAACGAATTTACTACAAGCGATTATACTGTTGCTGAAGTAGCTGGTGCCGTATCTTACAGCTGGGAAATTGCCCCTGCCGAAGCAGGTACTATCGATGGTGAAAGCACAACAGGAACCGTAACATGGAACACTGATTACCAGGGAGATGCATTTGTTGCAGTGAAAGCTATGAACGAATGTGGCATAAGCGATCGCTCTGTTGAATTTGCAGTTGAAGTATCAAACAGCGTGGGTATCAGCGAACTGCTCGAAAGTAATGTGGGCATATTCCCGAACCCAACAAACGGAAGCTTTAGCTTGAGCATCAATGCAAACACTGAAAACCTCCGTATCCGAATAGTCAATACTGTTGGTGTTGAAGTTTATAATGAAAACAATATCAAAGTAAACGGTACATTTACCCGTGACTTCGAACTTGAAAATCTCGAAGAAGGCATGTACCTGATGATTATCGAAAACGGACAAAGCAATATCATCAAAAAAGTTATTGTTGAAAAATAGGTTCTGAACTAAATAAACATGAAGCCTGTCGCCCCTTACCGTGCGACAGGCTTTTTTATAATTTCCTGAGGGCAAACTCATTTTGCTCAAACACTAAGCACCAGAAGATATAAGCATGAGAAAAAAATATTTACTCTTTTTGGCAGTTTTTCTTGGGATGACAATCGCTGCCTTTTCACAAAGCAAACCAACAACTTTTACCAGTGAGATTTTGAAGCAGAGCCAGCAAATACTGGATCTCAAAATTAAAAGTCCGGCATACGAAATAGCGCAACACAGGGGAAATATACACGGACAGCAAATTATCTGCTCGGGCATACAATTGCCTGCACAATCAGGCTATCCGGATATTCCGGTGTACAGCAAAAGGATACTTGTGCCCAAGGGCGCTGATGTTTCCATCCGCTATGAGATAATAAAACAGCATACGGTCAGTGATATTGACCTGGCCGCAGCGCCACAAATTCCTTTCGATACGGATACGGTAATGGTTTATGAGCGCAATGATGCTGTTTATCAAACCAATGCTTTTTTCCCGGAAGAAATTGCCCGTATTTCCAAAAATCAGGGCATGGGCGGCTATGATACACGTATATTAAACTGGGCGCCCTTCCGCTATAATCCCGTAACAGGAAAGCTGCAGGTGATTGATGAAATCCGTATCAAAATAAATTTCACGGGTGGAAACGGTTCATTCCGCAGCAGCAAACACAGCAGTGCGTTTTGGAACAACATCCTGGCATCGCAGGTGCTTAATCCCGAAAACCTTGTAATAAGCAACAAAAGTGCAAACCAACGGGCTCAAGGATTTGAATACTTGCTTGTAATTCCCAACGATACAACCTTTCGCATCTGGGCCGATACGCTGGCACGTTTCCGCAACGAACAAGGCATCAAAACCGGTATTGTTACACTTGCCGAAATTGGCGGCAATACTTCATCAGCTATTGAAGCTTATCTTGTTAATGCCGTGAACAACTGGGAAATCCCACCGGCAGCGGTACTCTTTATGGCCGATTACGGTACAAGTGCCGACAACCGCATCACTTCGCCGGTTTATGATAACTATTGCATCAGCGATAACCTTATGGCCGATTTTGATAACGACGGCCTGCCGGAAATTGCAACGGCACGCATGACAGCCCGTGATGCCGGACAACTCGCAGAAATGGTGCGCAAAGCCATTAATTATGAGCGCAATCCGGTAATGGATGCCTCTTTTTACGATAAACCGGTTACGGCATTAGGCTGGCAAACCGAACGCTGGTTCCAGATCTGCAGCGAAGCAATTTCAGGATATTTCAGCAATTCAGGCAAAAATCCCGTGCGCATTAATGATGTGTACGAAGGAAACCCAAACAACGATCCTTGGTCAACATCATCCAACACCTGGACTATCTTAAACACTTTTGGCCCTGCAGGTTTAGGTTATATTCCTTCGCAGCCTTCAGAACTGGACGGTTGGTATGGCGGAACAGCCGACAAAGTAAATGAAGCGCTCAATGAAGGGGCTTTTATGCTGGTGCACCGCGATCACGGTAGTATTGATGGCTGGGGCGAACCCAATTACGATCAAACAGATATTCGGAAAGGGCTGAACGGCAATGATAAACTCCCCTTTATTTTTTCCATCAACTGCCTGACCGGCAAATTCAATGTAGGTGGCGATTGTTTTGCGGAAACCTTCCACCGCGACCCTGCTCGTGCCTTAGGAATTATTGCCGCAACCGAAGTGTCCTATTCCTTTGTAAACGACACTTATATGTGGGGCATGATGGATTATATGTTCCCGGATTTCCTTCCCGAAACGGGCGAAGACGGAGCACCCAACCTCTATCCCGCTTTTGCCAATGTTTCCGGTAAATATTTCCTCGAAGCATCATCATGGCCCTGGAACGAAAACAATAAGGAAGTCACTTATATGCTTTTCCATCATCATGGCGATGCGTTCCAGCAATTGTTCTCTGAAGTGCCTGCCGTAATCACTTCCTCGGCTCCCGAACGAATTACCGATACAGTAACAGGAATCCAAATAACTGCCCCCGAAGGATGCCGCATCGGAATCAGCCATAACGGAAACTATATCGCGCATCACATCTCAACAGGAGGCGATCAATGGGTTGTTATTCCGCAGCAAGAGGAAGGAACGGTACTTACAGCCACAATCACCGGCCCCAATTACCAACGTAAGCAGCACAGCATCCAGGTTGTGCCCAATAACGGCCCTTTTCTTGTTTGTAAAGATTTTGAATGGCCTAGCGGTCAATTGGAAGCCGGCAACAGTGCCACCTGGAACCTGAAACTGGAAAATATCGGCTTTGCTGCTTCCAGTAATATTACGCTCAATTTCAGTACGGATATGCCGGAAGTAAGCCTGAGCTATGATCCGGTTGAAATCCAAAACCTGGATCAGGATGCTTCTGTTGAGCTTGAAAATGTGCTGGAATTTTCTGCGGATTGTCAAATAAATGATGGCACTGCCGTTCCGGTTATCATCAGCATCAGCTCCGATGAGCACAGCCGCGAACAGCAAGCCCAGATTACCGTTCATGCGCCATCCATGAAATTTGAACCTTTTGGTGTAAGCGAACTGAACGGAAATGCCAATAATTGGCTGGAACCCGGCGAATCGGGTGTGCTCAGCCTTTTGATTTCCAATGAAGGATCCGCGCCATTGCATTCAGTAGCCGGAACATTTTCTTTTATTCAAAATATTCCATCACTGGAAATTACCAGTATTATTGAGCCCTCCGAGAGCGTGCAAGCCGGAACTACCGACACGGTTAAGGTCTTTTTTGATGTGGCTCCATTTGTTGCCGAAGGAACGGAATTCGGTATGGAAGTGGTGATTAGCGGTGATTGTGCCTATGAAATGAGAGATACCGTCCCGGTGCAGATTGGCCGGAAAAACAGTTTGATTATTGATCTGGACCGCAATCATAATTCCGGAGACTCCATCATGCAAAGCCTCACAAATTTGGGTTATACGGCAGAAATTGTTCGCGAATGGCCACTGGATTTATCGGAATACCAAAGTGTATTTGTTTGCATCGGCATGTTTGGCAGCAATGATGTCCTTAGCCTGAAAGAGGGCGCGGAACTGGCAGAATATGTCGAAAACAACGGAAACCTGTATTTGGAGGGCGGCGATTTCTGGGTGTTTAATCCAAAAACCGATGTGCATCCCCTATTCCATATCGAAGGTTTGGAAGATGGCTTTGATGACCTGGAAGAAGTTGCTGCAACCTATGGCGCATTTACCGAAGGAATGGCATTCAATTATACGGGCGATGTCCGCTGCGTGGATCGGATAAAGCACATCGACGGGGCAAAAGCAGTCTTCTATAATCCTGAAAGGACATATTTTACTACCGTTACGTATGAGTCGGACAAATACCGCACAATCGGCAGCGTATATGAATTTGGCGGTCTGGAAAATGCGGAAGAGCCCTCTACGCGTGATGAACTCATGCACCGGTATATGGAGTTTTTCGGCATCCTGCAACGCCCCGACGCCCCGCTAATGCCCACTGGCAGCACAGAACTATGTGCCGGTCAGCAGAGCGATTACAGCATCCCTGAAGTAAACGGAGCAACGGCTTATGAATGGAGAATTGTTCCTGAAGATGCGGCCAGCCTGGAGATGAACGGAAATGCCGTGCAGGCAAACTGGAACGAAAACTTTTCAGGAAATGCATCTTTATTTGTGTATGCACTGAAAGATGGCGTAGCCGGAGCTGCTTCTGAACTGCTTGAAATCAATGTAAACCCATTGCCGGAAGCTCCAATGCAGCCTACCGGAGCAGATAGTTTGATATGGAGAAATGATGCTTTACAGGCCAAATATTTCCTGCCGCAGGCAAATGGTCTAATCTGGAAAATCGAACCGGAAAATGCAGCAACACACCAAATAGCAGGCGACAGCCTCCTGATCACTATTACAGACAGCTATACAGGCAAACTGTTCCTGTCCGCAGCAGCCAGTAATGAATGTGGCCAAAGTGCCTTCGGCGAAAGCCTCAAAGTTACGATACTTTCGAGCCTTGGCGTGCTTGATCCCGAAAAAACAAACTGGAACATTTATCCCAATCCGGCCACTAAAGCTGTTTACCTGAAATCATCCAACGCTACAAATGCTGTTATAAATATCTATTCGGTGAACGGAAGCCTACAAGCACAATTTGAAATACAGGCACAACAGGAGATACAACTGGATGTCAGTAATTTAAGATCCGGATTATATTTGCTTGAAATCATTACAGATTCCGGTGTGCTTAATAAACGGCTGATCATCAACAGGTAAGAAAGTGGGAAAGTGACAAGTGGGAAAGTGACAAGTGCGAAAGTGGCAAGTGCGAAAGTGGCAAGTGCGAAAGTGGCAAGTGCGAAAGTGGCAAGTGCGAAAGTGGCAAGTGCGAAAGTGGCAAGTGCGAAAGTGGCAAGTGCGAAAGTGGCAAGTGCGAAAGTGGCAAGTGCGAAAGTGGCAAGTGCGAAAGTGGCAAGTGCGAAAGTGGCAAGTGCGAAAGTGGCAAGTGCGAAAGTGGCAAGTGCGAAAGTGACAAGTGCGAAAGTTCAAAGTCCACTTTCATACTTTCACACTTTCATACTTTCACACTTTCATACTTTCATACTTCCCCACTTCCCCACTTTCACATTCATCCCCAACCAAAGCCAGGTCAATTTTGCGCGCATTGACATCCACATTTTTTACCTGCACATTCACCTCATCGCCGATTTTGTAGGATTTATGATGATGGTGGCCGGTTACCTGATAGTTGTCTTCATCGAGATAATAGTAATCGTCATCAAGGTCCTGCATGCGGATCATGCCTTCGCAGAAGCTTTCTTTCAGTTCCACAAAAACGCCCCATTTGCTTACCCCACTGATTATACCACAATATTTTTGACCGACTTTGTCGGCAAGATATTCGGCCTGTTTATATTTAACGGAAGCGCGTTCGGCATCGGTGGCAGCGCGTTCCATATCGGAGCTGTGGTCGCACATTTCTTCCAGGCTGGAGCGGTCGAGGTATTTGCCTTTATGTAGATAAGCCCATACCAATCGGTGCACCAAAAGGTCGGGATACCTCCTGATGGGCGATGTAAAATGTGTATAATGTTTGAACCCCAGGCCGTAATGGCCAATATTTTCGGTAGAATAAACCGCTTTGGCCATAGCACGCAAAGTCATGGTTTCGATCAGGTTTTGTTCCCCGCGGCCTTTTACACTGGTCAGTAGCTTATTCAAACTTTGATTGAGTGCTTCCTGACCAAAGAAATCAATTTTATAACCAAACTTGCCGCATAATTTGCTCAGGCTGGCCAGTTTTTCGCCATTGGGCTCATCGTGGATACGGAAAACAAAAGGCTTGGGCTTGTTTCCGCGTGCCATCCCAAACATCTGAGCTATAGTTTTATTGGCCAGCAGCATAAATTCTTCTACCAGCTCGTGCGATTCGTTATGCTCGCGAACATACACATCCACGGGTTTTTTATCATCATCGAGTATAAAGCGCACTTCATTAGATTCCATATTGATGGAGCCTTTTTCAAAACGCATTTTCCGCAGTTTTTGCGCCAGGCCGTGCAGCACGAGGAGTTCCTCTTTAAAAGTATCGTTTTCGTTATTTCCGTTGATGACCCCCTGCACTTCCTCATAGGTATATCTCCGGTCAGAATGAATCACCGAGCGGCAAACCCATTTGTTTCTGACTTTCACTTCTTCGTCCAGCTCCAGCATCACCGACATGGCAAAACGATCTTCTTTGGGGACCAGCGAACACAGGCCATTCGAAAGCACCTCAGGCAGCATGGGTACAACGCGATCGACCAGATAAACGGATGTAGCCCGGTGATAGGCTTCTTTGTCGATGGCGGTTCCCGGCTGCACAAAATGCGACACATCGGCAATATGCACGCCCACAACTACATTTCCGTTGGGCAGCTTTTCGATGGACAAAGCATCGTCAAAGTCTTTTGCATCTTTCGGGTCGATGGTAAATGTGGTCAGGCGCTGAAACTTCTCCCGGCCTTCGTAGGCATCCATCGGAATTGTGGACGGAAGTCTGGCTGCTTCATCCAGTACTTCCTGAGGGAACTCGATGGGCAGGTCATATTCCATCAAAATACTTTGCATTTCCACATTATTGTCGCCCGGTTTACCCAGCACTTTTACCACTTTTGCAAATGGATTGCGGGCATGATCGGGCCAGTCGGTAATTTCCGCAATGACTTTATCCCCGTTTTTTGCTTCGAGCAGATCCTGCTGATGCACAAAAAGATCAAACGGCATGCTTTGCTGATCAGGGATCATGAAGGCATAATTATGCTTGATGTCCATAATCCCCACAAACTGTGTTTTATTACGTTTGATCACCTCAATAATCTGTCCTTCGTGCTTTCGGTTGCGCCTTTTAGGGAACAGGAAAACCTTTACCCAATCTCCGTGCAGCGCCTTTCCCGTATTGCCTTGCGCAATAAAAATATCTTCGTCAAAACTATCGGAAATAACATAAGCTTTTCCGGTTTGCTTCATATCAACTTTGCCTTCCACATAAGTTTTCGGGCTGTATTTTGTGATATACTTTGCATGCAATTTGTATTTGCCGCGCTTTTCTTCCACCAGGATATTTCCAATAAGCAGTTCATCCAAAATATCCCGCACAAGCTGTCGTGCGTCTTTATCCATGATGCCCAATTGCTTGCTTATTTGTCTGTAATTCATCCCTTTAAAAGGACTTCGCGCCATCATGCCAATAATTTGCTCTTTAAGGCTTACACCTCTGGATTCCGATTTGCGGCGTTTTTTTCTCATGATTTTGTTTTTTCCTGCGCATTTATAAAATACAGCAGATATTAGTAACAAAGCTAACAAAAATAAGCACGCAACCGGCCTTTGACCGATGCAAGAAAAAACGGATCGGCTTTGACCGGCATTTTGCTAAAAAAAGCCACATCCCGATAAAACCGGAATATGGCACGAATGAAAACCTCTAAAATAATTATAAGCTAGAAAACTTATCCTTCCTGAACGCCCATCGGTTTGCCCGAATTAGGCACTTTCACTTTATCGTCTTTAGAAATGCCTTCCAGGACTTCGATCTGGATTCCATCCGAAAGCCCGGTTGTTAAATATCGTTTTTCGTATTGCTGCGGGCCGATTTCCACCTCCACAAAAACGGAATCTTTATCATCAAACTGCAAGAGGCTTTCTTTGATACTCAGAACTTTATCATGACGTTCGAGCACGATATCGGCATTGGCAGAATAATTGGCACGCACAAAAACGCTGTCGCGCAAGCTGACATCCGCCCTTATTTTAAACTGAATGGCTCCGTTTTCTTCGATTCCTTTTGGCGAGATATGCTCCAGAACCGCTTCAAAAGTCTGATCTTCCAAAGCGCCAATTGTCAGGATAAGCGGCATGCCTTCCCTAATCTTGCCCACTTCGGATTCGTCGATATTTCCTTCAAAAATCATGTCGTTCATATCGGCCACGGTGGCGATGGTTGTGCCATCATTAAAGGTATTGCTTTCGATTACGGAATTACCGATTTTCACTGGAATTTCGAGCACCATTCCGTCAATTGTGGAGCGAATCAGGGTATTGCTCACTTCGCCGGCATCGCGTTTCTGGCCTTCACGGATCAGCTCCAGATTTCCTTTAGCAGCTGCAACTTCCTGTACTGCATTGTTGTAGGTCACCTCAAAATCTTCAAAATTGCTGATAGGGATTACATCCTTTTCGAGCAGTTCCTTATTGCGCTGATAATCCTTTTCGGCATCCTTCAGCTGGATTTTTGCCCGTTCCAGGCGCGATTCGGCTTCGTTGAGCTGCACCATGTTCGGTATAATCTTCACCCGAGCAATCAGGTCACCTTTTCGCAACTGGTCTCCTTCTTCCACAAAAAGCGCATCAATAATTCCGGAAACCTGAGGTTTGATCTGTATTTCCTGACGGGGAATTACCGAACCGGTTGCCGTGGTTTTCTTAACGATATCTGTAACTTCAGGAGTCAGCGATTCAAAAACCAGCGGTTTGTCCTGCGATTTTTGAAACAGGTAGTAAATTGTGTAGGCAAATACCCCGAGCAGAATGAGGGCAAAGAAAATCTTCAGAAACTTTTTCATAATGTGCTGTCTTGATATTGTTTTTGTCTTTTATTCATCGCGTAGAGCATCAATGGGTTTTATACTCACCGCCCTTCGGGCAGGAATCAGTCCGGCGATCATGCCTGAAAAAATAAGGACAATCAAAGCGGTCATTGCTTTTTGAAAGTCCACTTCCGGGTTCAGGAACATACCGGATTCACCACCCGATTGCTGAATCATCAAATTAACCCCTTCAAGGGCTGCCACTCCCAGCACTAAACCAGTGTAACCTGCTATGGTTGTGAGTATTACAGATTCCGTGATGATCTGGCTGATCACCATCCAGGGTGTTGCGCCAATGGCCCGTTGAACACCAATTTCTTTAGTGCGTTCTTTTACAACAATGAGCATGATATTGCTCACGCCAATCACGCCGGCCAGAAGCGTTCCAATGCCCACAATCCATATCAGGCCATTGATACCCATAAAAAGCGTGGTCATTTTTTTGTATTGATTTTCCAGGTTAAACGATCCCACAGCCCGTTCATCATCGGGATGAATGCTGTGCCTTTGGCGCATTAGGGCTTTTACCTGTGTTTCCACTTCCGAAACCGGCGCCCCCTTTACAGTTATTGAATACCAGCCAACGATATTGCCATAATTATATGTTTTCTGCAATGTTGTAAATGGTATAAAAATTTGTTGGTTATCATTATCGGCCTGATGGCCCGATTTTTTGGATTTAAACAAGCCAATTATTTTAAAATAGACGCCGTTTATCCGCATGCTTGTACCGATGGGATCTTCATCGGGTTCATACATTTCGTTATAAACACGCTGGCCGATCACGGCAACTTTTCTTTTATCCCGGATATCAAACTCATTAATGAAGCGGCCTTTAACCATATCCACCGGATCGATCTTATAGAAATCAGGATAATCGCCCTGAATACGAAAAGCGCCGGTACGTTCGTTACGGACTACATTACTATTGCCTTCACTGCTCCATCCCTGCAAGCGCGGCGCGATATACTCTACTTCAGGAATATTATCGATAATTGCCTGAGTATCATCATTATCAAAATTATAATGCCGTCCACGCTTAAAACCCTTATAGGGCATGGTAGTGTTCTGCGTCCACATAAAAAAGGAATTGGTTGCCATATCGCCCATTTCCTGTGTAACGCCATTGTTCAGCCCCTTTCCGGAACCCAGCATGATGATAAGCATAAAAATCCCCCAAAACACGCCAAAAGCCGTGAAGAAAGTCCGCCACTTGTTTTTACTCAGTGCGTTAAAAATTTCCTGCCATGAATCTGTATCAAATATTCTCATCTTTTGGGGCTTTATTCTTCTTTTAATGCTTCAACAGGACGTATGGATGCGGCACGGCGCGCAGGAACAAAACCGGCCAGTGCCCCGGCAAAAACCAGAATAGCCGTTGCTCCCAGCGCGACATTTATATTGATTTCGGGATTTGCAAAATAATCGATATCGGGCAGTATTTTTCCAATGAACTCCAACAATACTACCCCCAGAACAAGTCCGATATAGCCTGCAAAAGCTGTGATCAGAACCGATTCCTGCAATACCAGCCCAATAATGGAACCCGGCGTTGCACCCATACTTTTGCGTATGCCGATTTCACGGGTACGTTCTTTTACCACAATCATCATGATATTGCTCACGCCCACGATACCTGCTATGATGGTTCCAATACCAATAATCCAGATAAAAAAGCGAATGCTTGCGAACAGGGTCATAAACTGCTGGAAATTTTCCACATTATTCCAGATATGCACCGCGCGCTGGTCTTCCGGAGCAAAATGATGGCGCCTGGACATTTTATCGCGTATTTCGGTGACCATTTCCTGAGATCGCTCCACACTGGTATTACCAGTAGTCATTGAAATATTATTTACATAATTTCCCCCGTTGAAAACCATTTGAGCAGTACTTACCGGAATATAAATACGGCTGATATCACGATCGCCGCCCGGATCTTCAAAAACGCCCACAACCTGAAAAGGCACGCCACTTACACGAATATATTTGCCAATGGGATCTTCACCATTTTTGAAAAGGGATTCGGCTACGATACGTCCTATAGAAGTAACTTTTCGGTTTTTTTCTACATCAATTTCATTCAGGAAACGGCCATTTTTAACTTCCACGGTTTCCACTTTCCCATAATCGGGCAGGCAGGCAAAAATATCAAAACTGCCATACTCCTTTCCGTATGATAAAGTGTTGTTGCGCCAAATGCGGAAACGCGAAGAAATAAATTCCACGCCATCCACTTTGCTGATTTCTTCGTAATCTTTATTGGTAAAACGGATAAAACGGCCGGGTTTATAACCTTCATGAGCCATGGAAGTAATCCCCTGATTTACCCAGATAGTATTTTCCGCATCACCCTCAAAATCCTTGCGTACACCGTTTTCCAATCCGTAACCGGAGCCAAGAAGGATCACCAGCATAAAAATGCCCCAGGCAACACTGAATCCCGTGAGGAAAGTCCTCAGTTTATTCTTGTTGATGGTTTCAAAAATCTCCTGCCATTTATCCAGATCAAACATAGGCTTAGGGTTTAGGCTACGGCAAATTCGTTGGCCAAAGCTTTATCTTTAAATTTCTTCAGTTCACCATTAATGATGTTTTCGCTGATCAGGCCATCGCGTAGCTTTATGATGCGCTCAGTACGCGCTGCAATATCCGCTTCGTGCGTTACAATGATGATGGTAATTCCCTGCTGGTGCACTTTCTGAAGCACATCCATTACTTCGTAACTGGTTGTAGTATCCAGTGCTCCTGTAGGCTCATCGGCCAGAATTACTTTAGGCTTGCTGATCAGGGAACGTGCAATGGCAAGACGCTGTTTCTGCCCACCGGAAAGTTCATTTGGTAAGTGATGTGCCCACTCACGCAATCCCATCATTTCAAGATATTCCAGGGCTATACGGTTGCGCTTCTTACGGCTGACTTTCTGATAATAAAGAGGAAGCGCCACATTTTCCATGGCGTTTTTAAAGGAAATCAGATTAAAAGATTGGAAAATAAAGCCCAGCATTTCGTTGCGATAAAGGGCCGCTTTTTTCTCGCTCATATTTCGGATCAGCTTCCCATCGAGATGATAGCTGCCTTCGTCGTAATTATCAAGTATTCCGAGGATATTGAGCAGCGTGGATTTCCCTGAGCCGGAAGAGCCCATAATACTCACCATCTCTCCTTTTTCAATTTCGAGATCGATCCCTTTGAGCACATGCAGGGAGTTTTTTCCTGTACGGTAGGATTTGTTGATATCCTGAAGTTTTATCATAATGCACACCTTAATCTGGGCACCTTACATGCCATGTTCGTGCCATACTTACAACTTATTGATTAAAAAACACTTAAGGTTTTCCAGCTGTACGTTAATGGACAAAAGGTGTTCGCGGCTTAACAGGTTGGTGTACGGTTTTGAACAGAGGTGAGTGCGAAAGTGACAAGTGAGAAAGTGACAAGTAGGAAAGTGACAAGTAGGAAAGTGACAAGTAGGAAAGTGACAAGTAGGAAAGTGACAAGTGAGAAAGTGACAAGTGAGAAAGTTTAAAGTGCAAAGTCCACTTTCACACTTCCCCACTTTCACCCTTTCAACTTTCACACTTTCAACTTTCACACTTTCAACTTTCCTATAAGCCCCGCGATAATTTTAGATATTTCTTCGGCCAGGGCAAAAAGCTTGTCGAAATCTTTTTCTGTAATTTTGTTTAGTTCTTTCGCCAGGTAAAGCATTGAGCGCACTTCGCCACATGAGCCTTTAGCAACAGACAGAAAATACCGGAATTCTCTGGTGCTTTTTCGCTCAAAACCTTCGGCGATATTATTCATCACGGAGACCGAAGCCCGCTGTATCTGATCCCTAAAGCCAAAGTCCCTGCTTTCCTCAAACAGATGATATACGAGAACCGCAAGTTCTTTGGATTTTTGCCAGGCAATAATATCTTCAAATCTGTTTATTAGCATCGTTTTATTTTTTTAGTGACAAGTGCGAAAGTGACAAGTGCGAAAGTGACAAGTAGGAAAGTGACAAGTAGGAAAGTTTAAAGTGCAAAGTTAACTTTCCCACTTTCCCACTTTCCCACTTCCACTAATCCTTAATACAGCGGACAGAGAGCGCGCTTATACGAGAATAATCTATAATGCTGGTATGATATTTATTAAAATGCAGACCCCGTGCCTTTGTTCCTGCTACCGTACTTGACCAATAAGAACCATCATATCCACCAAAATCGAAATTGTCCCTATAGGTGCGGCTCCCGGCCAATGGCAGTTTGAGCGGCGTGGCAAATTGGTCGGTTATGCCATGGCTGAACCAGCTTAAGCGCTCAGCCTCCCACTCTGCTATGGTTGGTAATCGGTAGCCGCTTGGGCATGGATTGTTCTTTCCATGAACACCCTGCCATAAATCGTCGTTTTTCGGGCTACGCCAGTCGTAATATTGCACATCATAATCAAAAGATATAAATTTTCCATGACCGGGTGTATCACTATTACTTAATTCCATTGTAAAATCGGAAGTACGCTTTTCATGCCCATCGGCAGCCCGCCCCCACTGGTATAAATCACCATACGATGCTTCATCAGTAAAATTTATTGCATCTTGCGAAGCTCCCAGATTACGATCCATCCAGGTTTTGCCTGTTGCATAATTAGTTACATCTGAAAAAACTTCAATGTCTGGTTCTCGTGGAGTATTGATATTTTCATCATCCCTATCATCGTCATTGCATGAAGCTAATACAAAGCTCACCGCAACAATAATAACCAAAATCCAAACCAACTTATTTTCATTCATTTCCGAAATTTTCTTTCAAAGATATTACAAAAGTAAAAAAATACCTGAATACATTCGAATAGAATAATTATTTTTAATAACAAGCACGAAAGCTTAAAGTGCAAAGTCCACTCTCAAACTTTCATACTTTCATACTTTCACACTTTCACACTTTCGCACTTTCACACTTTCACACTTCCCCACTTTCGCACTTTCGCACTTTCACACTTTCACACTTTCACACTTCCTCAAAGAACCAATATTTTAACAGACCCAACAGATTCACCGGATTCCAGTTTCAACAAATAAATACCTGTTCCCAAAGCCTTCAGGCTCTTCAATAAAATGTAATTTTCTCCTGCCGGGAATTCCTGCTCCACGATCTTCGAAATATACCGACCGGTAAAATCATAAACGGAAAGCCTGCATTTTGCGGGAATTTCGGAATAAAAACGAAGCCTGGAGTTCTCATCTATTGGATTTGGCGAAACCCTTAATTCCAGAGCCGGTTTAATTTCTTTCTCATTGATACTGGTTTCGATTTTAATAGCACGGCTACCAATGCGCACATCATCAATATAAACGCCCTCGGAAGGCCGCTGCCAGGTACTGATAAAGGTAAGGCGCAGACGGATGCTGTCCGTAGGTTCATAAAATGATGACAAATCGTATTTGTAAGGCATCCAGTCATTACCCGTACTCAAAACGGGCAGGGCTCCCCCGCTCCCAAAATAATCATGTTTGATCCAGTTTTTATTGTCTTTTGAGGTTTCTACAATTAATCCATTTGTACCATAATTTGGCAAAAGATACCAGGCGTAAAATTCCAGCTCGGGATTCAATCCTGCCAGAAATGGCGGCGAATCGAGCTTGGCCCACATGCCTTTTTCGTAATGCAGCGAATCGGGATAACCGCAATACCAACTGTGCGTGCCCGAATGCGCCCGATTTGTGCTGACATGCCAATGATTCAGCCAACCATGCGGATTCCAGCCATTTTCTCCGTTTTCCATATTATCAAAAAATCCACTTTCACCAATGGCCATTCTGAATTTCAAGGGTTCTTTTGCTTCGCAGGGATGTGTATATGACAGCTCGACTTCCGGAAAATCCGGACTTTGACCTCCTGATGCTTCCGCGACAAAATAGAGCGTATCGGCCGAATGCGCCGAAATATCTACTGCCTCAAAAACCGATGGCCGGAATTCCAACCTCCCTGATGGACAATTAAGTGCAACATCCATCTTCTTTGCACCGGTACTACCGGCATTGGAGAGCACCAAACCAAAGGAATGGGCACTTCCGGGTTCCAGGATTTCCGCACCATCCGCCGGAAAATATCCCGCCAAACGGATATCGGGCTGTACCAGACGGAAATTGGCCGGAAAGCTATAATATTGCTCATCGCCCCAACGCAAATGCATACGGAAGGCCAAAATCCTATTGTTATCCACCGGCTCAATTTGTTTTAATGTAAAAGCATCCTTCAGAAAAACAGAATCCTTAAAACCAACAAGTTCAAACACACTGTCCTGAACCGCCCAACGGTCGTTTTCGCTGCTGATGCTCAGGCGCACATCTGGAATGCTGTCATTGCTGCTGCTTTTGAGCCACAGGTTGATGCGGCCATCTTCATAACAATTCAAATTATGTGTATAAAACTGCGTAAAATATTTACTGATCCAGGGTTTGGCTTCATCCGCTTTTACAGGCAATTCCTTTTGAAAGGGAATAAAATCTTTGGCTGTAATTGTAAGCAAAAGAGGTTCCGGATTTTCCATATTCGGGATATCGAGTTGAAACAAACCCGAAGCATCGCTATTTGCTGTAAAATAAATTCCATTTTGCTGCATCAGGCAAATACGGGCCGAGATGAAATCCATAGGTGGATTTGTGATCCGAAATCGCAGCAAACCTCCACCGGAAGGAATGGAATCGGAAAGGCCATCGAGCGCAAATTCGCGCACAGGATCCGCATAAACCGGCATCTCAGGATCGCCCATCAGGTTGACTTCATACATGCACCAGCGATACACATTTTCCTGCTGCGCGTAGGGAATAAATTCCGATTTGGCATGTGCCAGGATTTCGCCGGCATGATGGAAGCCCTCATCGAAAATCTGGCGGTAAAAAGACTGATTGAGCAAATCGCTATAACCGTATTCCGGATTTCCGGGACTGCCCCAACCATAGCGGCTGTTTCCGAAGAAAGCCACGGCACCTCCATTGGGATTCGCCAGCCAATTTTCGGCAATACATTCATAATCAAAAGCTGCCGGCCAGCAACCAATCGAAAAAAAAGTGCTGCTGCGTGGGCCATTATCCAGCTGATCCACATATTCCTGACTGATACTGAAATCGCCGGCGCCCATGCTCGTGTACCATGCATGCCCATTGTGATTGATGAAATGATAGCCTTCGCTTAAAGCCTGAGTCACTGTTTCTTCGTTTTCATTTTCATCGGCTTCGTAAAGTTTTGTAATTGGATCATAATAATCCGGAATATACAAACTGTCAATAAGATTCAGCCCCAAACCGCTGTTTGTATAGGGATCGTCCCAAAGTATTTCTGCGAGAAAAAGCATTTTATCAAGAAATCCCGATTGTGGGGGATTTTTCTCAAAAGCGATTATTTTACGTGCCATTGCCTCAGCCTGAAGTGCATCATCGGCGGGCAGCCTGCCCACAAAAACCTCATAATCAAGAGAAACATCATCCGATACTTCACCGTAAATCCCATTGCCATTGGCGTCCCAACTGCCATCCATATCCGCAAAATACATATCGCAGGGAATATTATTCTGATCTTCGGGTCCCCATTGGTATTCACAGTCCATGGCCCAAACGTGGCGGATGGGCATTTGCAGGCTATCGCCCACCAGCAAAACATATTTCAACCCACCTTGCTCATATTTTTGTTTGATAAAATTCCTGATTTTGGCCGCTTCATCCTCACCTTCGGTTGCAGGATAAATCTCTTCCGTGGTAAAAAGCGCCGGATTCAGTCCTTTTTGTTTTTTCCAAAGCAGCAGGCTATCCATGGAGGGCGCAAGTTCTGCAGAAGTAATGATAATGTATTCCTGATTTCCTTCCGGAGATGATTTCAAATCAGTATCCTGAATTTTAACACTTCCCGGTAAATAAATTTTGGGGTTGATATTCGATTTAACGACCTGCGGCTTTCCTTTTAAAATCAAATGGATTTTGGAATGAAACAGCAGCTTGTTTTCAGCAGGTCGGTATTGCAGGGGACAAATCTTTAACAACTGTCCCGCGCCATGCTGCACAATCTTTGCCGGATAAAGCTCCGAAGAATTGTAAATGAACTCTACTTTCAGGATTTTTTCCTGTTGTTGTCCAACGGACAGGGGCAATGGCTTTTGTGCCGGCCAAATGGGATATTCCAGATGGATCTGCTCCGATTCAAGAACAACAACATCTGTCAATTCCATTCCGTCAGGGATCAGATACTGTTTTACAGGCAATTGCGGATGTCCCGGCAGATCATGCAAATAAAAACCGGAAAGCATAATATGCGCATAATGATCACGCTGTTCGATTTTTAGTTCTTCTTTTTGGAAATTCAGCTTTACTTCGGTTTGCGCCAAGCAAAAGAGAGGCTGAGCCAATGCTATGAGTATGATTAAAATTCTGTTCATCATATTTGGGTTTAACGATCGCATCTATAACAATCTCAAAGATAATAGAATTCGGGCTGTCCGTCAAAATGCAGATTGGGATTATCAGGACTTTAACAAAATAAAGTGTCATTTCCTGTTTAATCCTTCAAAAAACGATACGAACAACAAACATCTCACCCGAATCACGAAATATTATAAAAGTCTGTTTTAAAGATTATTACCCATTTACAAACACTTGCAAACAACTACAAACACAAGCAAATCAGTAAAAACCGACTCATAGATACCGGTAGTTATAGTTTTGCCTCAGAACAAACCGATTACAAATTTTAAAATTCGATTCTTATGAAAACACTGCTTAACAAAGTTCAGCTGATTGGCCGTTTGGGGCGTGACCCGCAAGTACTTACGTTTAATGATCATCAAAAGGCGGCACGTTTTGCCATTGCCACTGAAGAGCGTTTTAAAAACAAAAATGGCGAAAGCCGGCGCCGCACTGAGTGGCATCAAGTGGTTGCCCGTGGCACTTTGGCCGGATTGGTGGAGAAATTCCTGAGCTCGGGGCAGGAAGTTTTTGTGGAAGGCCGCCTCATCAAGCGAAGCTGGACAGACAAATTCGGGAAAGTGCGTTTCGCCAGCGAAATTGCTTTGGAGGAGTTCTATTTGACACGCAGGCAGGCAAGCTGATCTTTATAAGTGGCTTTGGTTATAAACTTTTCCAAAGTTCAAAATTGGAAAAGTTTATACCTTAGCGGCTTTAGCAAAACCTATATGGCTCCAAAAATCCACTCTTCAGAGCAGAACATCCCACTGATCATCGGTGCCGTCTTGCTTGTTTTGTGCTTTGCTTTGCACCTGATTCTCAGTACGGAGCCGCTTTTTCCGCAATACACTGTTGTAGGAGCCGTATTTTGGCTGTTGGCCGTAAGTTTCTGGATAACAGGAATGCTGCACTTGAAGCGTTATGGTTCGCCTGAGGGGAAAAACTATATGCACACGCAAAAACTTGTGCGCAAAGGAATTTTCTCCATCATCCGTCATCCCCAATATTTTGGATTCCTGCTTTTTTCTATTGGATTTATCTTTATCGGTCAAAGCATTTATGTGCTGGTTCCGGCCGTCATTGCCATGATATTCGTGCTTTTAGGAAGCCGCAAAGAAGACCAAATAATGCAGGAAAAGTTTGGAGATGAATGGACAAGCTATTGCCAAAAAGTTCCGGCATTGAATGTGTTTTTGGGGATTTGGAGGAAAATCCACTAGCAGGGCTAATGCCTACATCAAAATATAAACCAAATATCCCGCATAAAGCAGCACCAAAATGGCCCCTTCCCAGCGTTCGAGGCGGCGGCCTTTGCCGGTAAACAGAAAAATAAACAGCAGGAAAGACGCCAGCAGGTTGAGCAAAATATCTGTAAAGGCATTGTCGGCAATTGCAGCCGGAGCGATGATGGTAGAAATACCCAAAATCAAGAAGACATTAAATAGATTCGAGCCAACGACATTACCGATGGCCAGATCGACTTTTCCGCGTGATACAGCTACAATTGAGGTTGCCAGCTCGGGCAGGGAGGTTCCCAAAGCCACAACGGTAAGCGAGATAATCCTTTGCGAAACGCCAATCGATGAAGCGATATCCACGGCGCTGTTTACAATCATGCGCCCTCCAAAAACCAGTCCGGCCAACCCAATCAGCACAAACAGAATGGCCCGGCCTGTGCCATGTGTTTTTTCGGGCAGTTCATCATAATCGTGGTGGTGCGCTTTGGCCACAAAAAGGTTATACACCATAAAGACAGCAAAAAACAAGAGCAGGACAATCCCCTCAGAACGCCCGATAATATTGGTTGCCGCTCCGTCGATCCAGAAATCGGCTGCAATGATAAGCAGCAGAAAGGCAGATAAAAAACTCAGCGGAATTTCAATCCAGGTAGTATTGTATTTTACGCTTAGTGGATGGATTAAGGAAGTAATTCCGAGAATGACCAAGACATTGATGATGTTACTGCCGAGGATATTTCCCAAAACCATATCGGTATTGCCCTGAGCAGCAGCCATTACGTTTACTACCATTTCCGGAGCCGAAGTTCCCAGCGCCACAATGGTAAGGCCAATGACAATATCAGGAATGCGCAACAAGCGAGCCAGCGAAGAAGCACCGTTTACCAGACGGTCGGCACCGGCAATCAATAAAGCAAAACCAAGGATCAGAAGAAGTATTTGTACCAGCATATTGATCAGAATTGATACAGCAAAATTAAGCTTTTCATTCTAGTAGACTGTCTTTTTTGTACTTTTGATTTTTAAAGGATTTAGGATTGAAAACAAGCATTCATATAAAAGCCCGCGGAAAAGCCCGCAAACTATATTTTTCATCAGATCAACACTTTGGCGTTCCCGACCGTGTTTCGAGCCGCAAACGGGAAGGTCTTTTCGTGCAATGGCTCGACCGGATATCCGAAGATGCTGCTGCGGTTTTCCTGATGGGAGACCTTTTCGATTTTTGGTTTGAGTACGGAACTGTGGTGCAAAAAGGCTATGTCCGCCTGTTGGGCAAACTGGCCGAAATGACAGATTCCGGAATCCCGGTTTATTTTTTCCGGGGCAATCACGACATCTGGGCCTTCCGCTACCTTGAAGACGAAATCGGATTGAAGCTTTTCCGCAGGGAAGAGATCATGGAATTTGAAGGAAAAAAGTTTTTTCTCGCACATGGCGATGGCCTGGGGCACGGAGATCGCGGCTATAAATTCCTGAAAGCTGTTTTTGAAAATAAAATCAACCAGGCTTTGTTCCGCTGGGTACATCCCGACATAGCCACCAGCATGGGCCTGTTTTGGTCAAGGCGCAGCAGATATGCCCATGAGGCGAAAGAGCAGAAAAAACCCCGCCTGCCCAAAGAGCCCAATCTGGAAGCAATCCGAAAACAAAGGCTGCCTGTTTTTGCAGCAGAGAAACTCAAGGAAATACCCGATATCAACTATTTTATTTTTGGGCACTGGCATTACCCCATACTATTCCCTTTAAATGAAAGTTGTAAATATGTGAACCTCGGCGACTGGATTACGTTTTTTAGTTATGCCGAATTCGACGGACAAGAAATGAAACTTAACTATTTTAAATCAAATAAATAAGTATTATGGATTACATCAAAACCTATATCGAAGAAAACAAAGAACGTTTCCTCGACGAACTTTTCGGGCTGATCCGCATTCCTTCCATCAGCTCTATTGCAGACCACAAACCTGATATGTACAAAGCGGCCGAATACTGGAAAAAACTCATCCTGGATGCAGGCGCTGACAAAGCAGAAGTATTTGAAACAGACGGAAATCCCGTTACTTACGGTGAAAAGATTATCGATCCTGCCAAACCAACTGTGCTGGTTTATGGCCATATGGATGTTATGCCGGTTGACCCGATCGAAAAATGGGACACCAAGCCTTTTGAACCTGTTATCAAAGACGGAAAAATCTGGGCACGTGGTGCTGATGACGATAAAGGACAGGCATTCATGCATGCCAAAGCTTTTGAACTTTTGGTAAAGCACAACAATCTTCCTGTGAATGTGAAATTCATGATCGAAGGAGAAGAAGAAATCGGATCGCCAAACTTAGGCAAATGGTGTGCTGAACACAAAGAAATGCTGAAAGCTGACGTAATCCTGGTTTCCGATACCGGAATGATTGCACCCGACATACCCAGCATCACAACCGGTCTGCGCGGGCTTTCTTACTGGGAAGTTGAAGTAACCGGTCCAAACCGCGACCTTCACTCAGGTCTTTTCGGCGGTGCTGTGGCCAACCCGATCAATATCCTGGCGAAAATGATTACAGACATGGTTGACGAAAACGGAAAAGTAACCATGCCCGGTTTCTATGATGACGTGCTTGAGGTTTCCGATGATGAACGCAAAATGATGGCCAAGGCTCCTTTCAGCGAAGAAGAATACAAAAAAGCTATTGATGTTGAAGCCCTTTATGGTGAAAAAGGATTCAGTACAAACGAGCGCACAGGCATCCGCCCAAGTTTTGATGTTTGCGGAATGTGGGGCGGTTATACCGGCGAAGGCGCGAAAACGGTACTTCCTTCCAAAGCTTATGCAAAAATCAGCTCACGTCTGGTGCCCAACCAAAACAATGAGAAGATTGCCCGTATGTTCAAAAAACATTTCGAAAGCATGGCTCCCGACTATGTGAAAGTGAATGTTGAATTCCTCCACGGCGGTCAGGCATATGTATGCCCTATCGACATCCCAGCTTACAAAGCTGCTGAAAAAGCCTATGAAGAAGTGTATAACAAAGTTCCCGTTCCCGTTCGTTCAGGCGGTTCTATCCCCATTATTTCCACTTTTGAGGAAGTACTGGGGCTGAAATCCGTTTTGATGGGCTTTGGCCTTGAATCAGATGCCATTCACTCACCCAATGAAAACTTCCCATTGGAACAGTTTTTCAACGGAATTGATACTATTTCACGTTTTTATGGCTATTATGCCGAAGAAATGAAATAGCATTTGACATACGATAGGCCGTGCCATATTGGCATAAAAGCCTGATGGCACGGCCTTTGACATTATTGTCCATAAATTATTAGGATAATGCAGGAAAACACAGAAGAATTCAGGAAAAACCTGGAACGCCTTATTCACCTCTTCAAAAAAATCAAAGAGAAAAACATCAATCTCGAAATGTTTGGTGGCAATGCCGCAATGTTTGCCAATAACCTCGATTTCATCATAAAGAATTTTGAAACTTTTAAAACCAGCATTACACCGGAAATGTTTCAGCAAATGGGGTTCCCCATCCAGCATTTGGTGAATGATTTGGTGAATGAACTCAGCCGTGAACTTGAAGAAGAGCATGGTGTGGATACTTCCATCGAAACAGAAGACAGCGCGGAAGCAGCTTCTATAATCGAAGATAAAAAAGAACTGCTCAAGGATATTACTGCCATTGACGAGATGCTCAAAAATCCGGAACTGAGCGAAGAAGAAATGGACATCCTACTGGATGAGCGCCTGAAAATGGATCAAATGCCGCGTTTCCCAAAGAGTGATTGATTAAAGACGGCCCTTCGGCTTCGACTTACTTTGGCTTCGCTCAGCACATCGCAGCACAGGCAGCTCAGGGGCCTTAAATGTAGTAAATAGTTAATCTAAGGCCCTCAAGCGAAGCCATGAAATGTAATTCTAAAAGAGCATCTAAGGCTCTCGAGCGGCCTGTAGCGATCGGAGTCGAACTAAGTCGAGAGGCCAATATTCAAACGCTAAACCAGCTCCCCGATCAAAGTTGCTGAAGTACAATCCTTGATTCTTACTTCAACAAAATCACCGGCTTTATAACCATTGTTTTCGAAAACGACCACTTTATTTTGAGAATTGCGCCCAAATAATTGCGTTTTTGACTTCTTGCTCACACCTTCAACCAGCACTTCAAAAGTTTTGCCCACATCACGCCGGTTGCTTTGCATGGAAAGCTCCTGCTGTGTGGCGATAATCTCCTCCAAACGACGGGTTTTCACTTCTTCACGTACATCATCATCAAATTTTTTGGCAGCAATTGTGCCCGGCCTTTTCGAATATTTAAACATAAAAGCATACTCAAAAGCAGCTGCACGCATAGCCGAAAGTGTTTCTTTGTGGTCTTCTTCGGTTTCGCCGCAAAATCCGGCAATAATATCCGTTGATACGGCAACATCGGGTATAATCCTGCGTGCCGAAGCAATACGCTCCAGATAAAACTCACGGCTGTATTTTCGGTTCATGCGCTCCAGCACCACGCTGCTTCCTGATTGCATCGCCAGGTGAATTGCTGCGCAGATGTTTTTATTGCTGGCAATTACATGCAAAAGTTCATCGGGCAGGTCTTTGGGGTGCGAAGTCGTAAAACGGACGCGCATTCCGGGTGCGGCATCGGCGACTTTTTGCAGGAGTTGTGCAAATCCTATTTCATTACCGTTTTCATCGCTTTGCCGGTAGGAGTTCACATTTTGGCCGAGCAATGTAACTTCTTTAAAGCCTTTTTGTTGCAGGTCGGTGCATTCGCGGATGATGGTTTGTGCTGATCGGCTTCGTTCTTTTCCGCGGGTAAAGGGCACCACACAATAAGTGCAGAAATTTTCGCAGCCGCGCATAATGGAAACAAAGGCCGAAATGCCATTGCTGTGGTAACGCACCGGCTGTATATCGTCATAGGTTTCTTCGAGCGAGAGCTGCACATTGGCAGCTTTTTGTCCCGATTCCATCTCGCGCACCAATTGCGGCAGGTCACGATAGGCATCAGGCCCGGCAATCAGGTCAACGGCTTTTTCCCCGCTCAGCAATTCTTCTTTCAGGCGTTCGGCCATGCAACCGATAATCCCGATTTTGAGTCCTGGATTTTTTTTCTTAAGCGCGCGCAGGTGCTCCAGGCGTTTCCAGATGCGCTGTTCTGCCTTATCGCGGATGGAACAGGTGTTGAGCAAAATAAGATCGGCCTGACCAGCTTCATCAACCAATGTAAAATCATCTTTTTCCAATACAGAGGCCACGATTTCGCTATCGGAAAAATTCATCTGGCAGCCGTAAGTTTCAATATAAAGTCTGGATTTTTTCTCCATTGATAATTTCTTAAACTTCAAAAATGAATTGAACAATCTTGTCTGTTTCGCCTTTATTGCCAATAACAGACGCCGGAGTAAAAACAGGCTTCGCAATCAAATGTTTAGCCTGAACCGGGGGTGCAAAATTAATGATAAATCCGGCATAAGCTTACACATTAATAATGTGAATTTGCAAATGCCATTTGATTTTTAGCCTTTTAATGTTATACCTTTGTCGCCGTTTTTAAAGCCAAATAGTATTTTTCAGATCTTATGGGAAAAAATTTAGTTATTGTCGAGTCCCCTGCAAAAGCAAAAACCATCGAAGGTTTTTTGGGGAAAGAATTTCTTGTTAAATCCAGTTTCGGGCACATCCGCGACCTCTCCAAGAAGAAATTGGGTGTGGACATAGAGTCGGGTTTTGTGCCTGACTACGAAATAAGCGCAGATAAAACCAAGGTTATCAGGGAGCTGAAAAAATTAGCCAAGGAGGCCGAAACGGTTTGGCTTGCATCCGATGAAGACCGCGAAGGAGAAGCCATTGCCTGGCACCTTCAGGAAGCACTGAACCTGAATCAGGATGCAACAAAAAGGATTGTTTTTCATGAAATTACAAAAAACGCCATACTCGATGCCGTAAAAAGCCCGCGGAGCATAGACTACAACCTGGTAAACGCCCAGCAGGCACGCCGAGTCCTCGACCGCCTTGTCGGGTTTGAACTTTCGCCGGTACTTTGGAAAAAAGTAAAACCCTCACTTTCTGCCGGGCGTGTGCAATCGGTTGCCGTCCGTTTGATTGTTGAGCGCGAAAGCGAAATCAAGAACTTCAAAAGCATATCTTCTTTCAAAGTCAGTGGTGTATTTTTCCCTTTGGGAGAAGTCGCCAATGCACGCAACAGCTTTATCGCCGAACTGCCACAGCGTTTTGTCAAAAAAGAAGAGGCTGAGACATTCCTGCAGCAATGTCTGGAATCGGAATTCATCATCAATGATATTGAAAAGAAACCCGGAAAGAAGAGCCCGGCACCGCCATTTACTACATCAACTTTGCAGCAGGAAGCCAGCCGTAAACTGGGCTTCTCGGTTTCCAAAACCATGATGGTGGCTCAGCAGCTTTACGAATCGGGAAAAATTACCTATATGCGTACCGACTCGGTGAGCCTTTCTTCATTGGCAGTGAATACAGCCAAGCAGGAAATCACCGAAAGTTATGGCGCACGCTATTCGAAATCACGCCGTTATGCCACGAAAGCCAAAGGCGCACAAGAAGCGCACGAAGCCATCAGGCCCACATACATCAGCAATCATTCTGCAGGCGACACCAAAGACCAGCAGCGTCTCTACGAGTTGATCTGGAAACGTACCATCGCTTCGCAAATGGCAGATGCTGAACTGGAACGCACTACTTTTACAATTGATGTTTCCAAAGCAAAAGAAAATTTCGTGGCCAAGGGAGAAGTCATTACTTTTGATGGTTTCCTGAAGGTATATCTGGAATCGCGCGATGATGATGACAACGAAGAACAAAAAGGCGTACTGCCCCCGCTCAAAACCGGGCAAAAGCTGGCCAATAATGAAATTACGGCACAGCAACGCTTTAGCCAGCATCCGCCGCGATTCACAGAAGCCAGTCTGGTGCGCAAACTTGAAGAGCTGGGGATCGGACGTCCATCAACATACGCACCCATCATCTCCACCATCCAAAAAAGGGAGTATGTGGTAAAAGAAGACCGCGACGGGACAGAACGCCAATATGTATTGTTGCATGCCAAAGGCGGTCAACTGATCGAAGAAAACAAAACGGAAAAAACCGGCTACGAAAAAGCCAAACTTTTCCCAACGGATATCGGCAAACTTGTGAATGAATTCTTGGTGCGCTATTTCGACAAGATTATGGACTACAACTTTACCGCCAGCGTGGAGGCTCAGTTCGATAAAATTGCCGAAGGGAAAATGGTGTGGCAGGATATGCTGAAAGATTTTTATGGCCCATTCCATGAAAATGTGGAAGAAACCCTGGAAAAATCAGAAAAAGTAAAAGGCGAGCGTATTTTAGGAACCGATCCGGCCACAGGCAAAAATGTAATTGCACGTATTGGCCGTTTTGGCGCGATGATCCAACTGGGCGAAGCGGATCCCGAAAGCGATGAAAAACCACGCTTCGCAGGATTAAAGAAAACACAGAGCATCGAAACCATCACCCTGGAAGAAGCCCTGGAACTGCTTAAATTTCCACGCATCGTAGGTCAGTTCGAAGATGCAGATATGAGCGTTGCTATTGGACGTTTTGGTCCATATGTGCGCCATAAATCCAAATTCTACAGCCTGGCAAAAACCGATGATCCTGCCACTATCGATGGTGAACGTGCCGTTGTGATCATTAAGGAAAAACGTGAAAAAGATGCCAAAAGCCTTATCAAAGAGTTTGAAGAAGATAAGGACATCAAGGTAAAAGTGGGTCGTTACGGGCCATATGTGGCAAAAGGTCGCAAAAACTACCGCATCCCCAAAACCATGGAACCTGAAAAACTTACGTACGATGATTGCCTTAAGCTGATAGAGGATGGAGATAAGGGCAAAACAAAGAAAGCCCCGGCTAAAAAGAAAGCTGCTGCCGGACGAAAGAAAACTGCAACGACTACCAAAAAGAAAGCATAAAAAATAATTTCTAATTTCTGAAAGCCCTGCCAACAATGACAGGGCTTTTTTTATAATTTCTGGCGCAGATAAGATTTGTTGATCTGGCGAATGGGCAAAAGTGCTGCAAGATATCCGATCAATACTACGGTAAAAAAGACCAGAATAAAATCAAACAACTGCATTTCAACCGGATAAGCATCCACAATAAAGCTGCCGCCCGAAACCTGCATGGGTATAAAACCAAAGCTTTGCTGCAGCCAGCACAAAAATCCGCCGAGCAGCAAGCCGCCAACAGCTCCGCTTAGGGATATCAGCATACCTTCGTAAAGGAAAATACGCCGGATGGTTTTCAGGTTCGCGCCCATACTACAGAGCACTGAAGCATCTTTCTTTTTTTCGATCATCAACATGCCCAACGAGCCGATAACATTGAAGGTGGCAATGATTAAAATAAAGGTCAGGATCATAAAAATTGCCCATTTTTCAGCTTTCATGATGCGGTAGAGTTCATTTTGTTGCTCAAAACGATTCTGCACCAGAAAGTTTTCTCCTAAAATTTCCTTCACAGTTTTCTGAGCCTTTACAGCTTCCTTTTTGCTCTCAAAGCGTAGTTCAACGGCCGTAATCCGGTTTTTGTAGTCAAAAAGTTCTTGTGCAAAATCAAGGGGCACAAGCACATAGCGCGTATCAAAATCCTGCTGAACGGCAAAAACACCTGAGGGATAAATATTTTTTGAATTAAACGCCTGGTCCAAACCGGCCATGCTGCTGTTTTTTCGTGGTGCATACAAAGCAAGCGGGTTCAGGAAATCGCGCACACTGGCGTTGAGGTAATAGGCTACTCCTGCACCGATAACGGCATAAGGCCGCTCTCCTCTTTTGAGGATCAGCTCACCTTCAATCATCATGCTGTCGAGGGGGCTGTGATGCTGGAAATCTTCGCTCAAACCTTTCACATGCACAATATGCTGCTTGCCTTTGTATTTCATCAAGGCATTTTCGCTGAGCACTTCGGTATAAAGCACCAGGCCGGGAATTTTCTCCAGTTCGGCACGATGAACCGAATCGGGGCTAAAGGTTTTTCCTTGAGCAACCGTAATTTTTAAATCGGGATCGAAAGTATTGAAAAGACCGGCAACGAGCGATTCAATGCCATTGAAAACAGAAAGGACAATAATAAGCGCCATGGTGCCCACTGTGACCCCAACCACAGAAACTCCTGATATAATATTAATAATATTATGGGATTTCCTGGAGATCAGGTAACGTCGGGCTATGAACAGCGAAAGTTTCAAGGTTTGGTTTATTTCCAGGCTTTGACGATGAGGCCAGTGCCTGTTTTATGCTTTCCGTTAAGGTCCATATAATTTAGCACCAGCACAAAAGGCATCGTGATTAGATAATAAAACGGTATCAGCACAAAGAACAGTTTGCTGGCATTGAGCATCAGAATGGGGTATTTCATGCTGAGTTTCCAGCTGAGTTTCCCCGGGCTGCCGTATGCGTATGCAGCCTCTGTTTTGCTGAATCCGGCTGTTTTCAGTTTTTCCTGAATTTCTTCAATATTGTATCCGTCGCGCACGTGCTCATCAACAAATGAGAGCGTTCCGTCATTTTCATGCTGTTCGTGTTCGTGTTCATGCACATCCGATCCGCCTTTGTCGCTGGGCGTCGAAACCAAAAGTACCCCATCATCAGCGAGGCTGGCATGGAAATTCTGAAACACCTGCACATCTTCTTCAATATGTTCCATTACATCAACGGAAAGGATGAAATCATAATGATTTTCAACAACATATTTGGTCAAATCGGCAAAATGAAAGCCGGCATTGCTTAATCCTGCTTTTTTGAAGAAAACCGAACAATCCTCAATCTGCTCTTTTTTCACGTCCACACCGGAGATGCTCCATTGTTTATTTCGGCTTGCCATCCAAAAAGAATATTGGCCAAATCCCATTCCGGCATCCAGTATCTTCAGTTTTTCATTTCGTTTGCCAATCAGCTGGCGAACAGCCTTATGCACATGCCAGGTGCGCAGCAGCAGGATGTCAAGCAATCGGTAAAAAAGTTTCCTCAGAAAAACACTCCGGTTGAAAAATACACCCAGGCTTCTTTTTATCGGATCATATTTCATTTTTCAGCTATCTTTTAGTCGTTTAGCAATTGATCTATTTTGTCGATATAATCCAGTGAGTCATCGATGAAAAACTCAAGCTGCGGTACCACGCGCAATTGCTTTTTCACCCTCTGTGCAAGGTTATACCGGATGTCGGTTGTCCTCTCCCTGATGAGTCCAAGCATGGTTTCTTTGTCTTCAACAGCAAAAAGGCTAACATATACTTTAGCAATAGATAAATCACGTGTTACATAAACTTTGGTAACTGTAATCATTGCCCTTTGGAAAACTTCCGGGGACATGCGCTGAAGTATCTCTCCGAGGTCTTTGCGCAATAATCTCGATATGCGTTCTTGTCGTTGTGATTCCATGCTGCAAAATTAATATAATTAAGCTATTAGCCTGTTTTTTGTTCATTTGGCAAGATAAAAATGGATTTACACGATAATGAATACAAATAACTGTATATCAGTACAATTGCTATAAATTATAATCTAAACAGGTATAATTATACAAACCTTTTCTGGATTCATTTTATAGAAATACAATGCTCCATCAGAAAAAAAACTGACATAGATCAGTTTTTTATTGACGAAGGTCATTTCATTAGGTATGCTAAAGCATGCAGAAAGCTTCATATGAAGAAGATTTCCTATGTAAATTTGTAAATGAGTTAAAAGCTAATTAATGTTCATTTAACATGAAGGGGAGAATTTGGGAAAACCCCCGATAAATCCCCACAAATATAAATAAGAAACTAATTGCATAACCAAACCACATAGAACCATGAAAAAACTATTGTTCACCGTACTGGTTTTACTGAGTTCTGCCATATTGTTTGGCTTTTTGGCTGCCCCTCAGGAGGAAGAAATCCCTGATGGAGACGCTGAAAATCAGACCGAGGCAATTCATCAGATTGATGTTATTAATTACGTACGGAAAGCTGACAGAAACACAGAGCCTTCTGTTGATCACACGAAATTTGAGGTCCTGCAACAGGAATTTGCCAGCGCACACGATGTAACCGCTGCTTGTTTGAGCTGCCATACCGAACGTGATAAGGAAATAATGGCGACATCGCACTGGAAATGGGAGCGCGAAGAAGAAATTGAAGGACGGGGTGTTGTTGCTCTGGGTAAAAAGAACATCCTCAACAACTTCTGTATTGGTATAGCCGGCAGTGAAAAAACCTGTACCCGCTGCCATATTGGTTATGGCTGGGCCGACAAAGATTTTGATTTCAGCGACCCTTTAAACATTGATTGTTTGGTTTGTCACGACAATTCGGGCACTTACGAAAAAGACAAAGGTGCTGCCGGATATCCGAAAGCCAGTGTTGACCTAAACTATGTGGCTCAAAGCGTAGGAAGCCCAACCCGCGAAAACTGTGGTGTATGCCACTACTGGGGCGGTGGTGGAAACAACGTGAAACATGGCGATCTTGATAAAGCCTTAAAAGATGTGCCGTATCATGTTGATGTACATATGACTACCGAAGGTGAAGATATGGACTGTATCGAATGCCATGTCACTGACAAGCACCAGATGGCCGGTAAACTCTATGCGCTTTCTTCGGAAAACCACAACCGCGCTACCTGTGAGCAGTGCCATACTGCCAGGCCACATAAAGATCAGATCCTTGATGACCACAATATCCGCATTGCTTGCCAAACCTGCCATATACCGATTTATGCCAAGGTGAACGGCACGAAAATGATTTGGGACTGGTCCACAGCCGGACGCCTCGACGACCATGGAAAGCCTATGCACGAAAACGATGCCGATGGCAACCATAACTACCTCTCCATTAAAGGTAATTTTGTTTACGATGATCATGTTGTTCCGGAATATTACTGGTTCAATGGTATCGCCAACCATCATCTGCTCGAAGATAAAATTGATACGGTTCCGGTTCAGATGAATACGCTATACGGCTCTTATAACGATAAAGGAGCCAATCAAAAATCTACCGCTCCGGCAAAAATCTGGCCTGTGAAAGTACACCGTGGAAAACAACTCTATGATACGGAGCATATGACCCTTATTCAACCTAAGCTATGGGCTGCGGCCGAAGGCCAGGGCGCTTACTGGAAAGATTTTGACTGGGACAAAGCCGCGCAGGTGGGAATGGAATACGTAGAGCAGGAATACAGCGGAGCTTATGATTTTGTTGAAACGGAGATGTACTGGCCGCTCAACCACATGGTTTCTCCGGCAGAACAATCACTGACCTGTAAGGATTGCCACACACGTAATGATGGCCGCCTTGCCAAACTTACGGATTTCTATCTGCCCGGACGTGACTATTATGCCGGCCTCGACACATTTGGTTTTGGCGTGATTATTCTGGCGCTGATTGGTGTGTTTGTACACGGATTCCTGAGAATCATAATGAGAAAAAATTGTTTGCACAATAATTAATAGGAGGATCAAGCATGAAAAAAGTATATATCTATAAAATATTTGAACGTTTCTGGCATTGGGGCCAGGCCGCACTGATTTTTTTCCTGATCCTCACAGGATTTGAAGTGCATGGGAATTACGATCTTTTTGGATACGAAAATGCTGTGCGCTGGCACAACACTGCCGGCTGGGCTTTTCTGGTGTTGATTGTTTTTGCCATATTCTGGCATTTCACAACAGGAGAATGGAAGCAGTATATCCCAACCACCAAGTTTTTAAAAGAACAATTTAATTATTATATCGGTGGTATTTTCAGAGGAGCACCTCACCCTACCAAGAAGCTGGTTTATAATAAGTTCAATCCACTGCAAAGGATGATTTATCTCGGACTGAAGATTCTGGTAATCCCGGTTCAGGTAATTTCCGGTTTTCTTTATCTGTATTTTAATTATCCGGTTCCCGGCTTTGAAATGCAGGGACTCGATGTGATTGCATTCATTCATACACTCGGTGCATTTATGCTCATGGCTTTCATTATTGCACACATTTATCTCACAACAACAGGCCATAAGCCGCTTTCGGCTATTAAGGCCATGATTACCGGCTGGGAAGAAATGAGTGAAGAAGATGCGCGTGCTGCGATTGTCGATGATATGAAGATCAACCTCGAGAAAACAAAATCAAAACTGCAGGCAGGTGATGATAAGAGCACATTCCTTGATGAAGCTCTGGATGAAGCCGAAGAACAAGTAGGTAAGGTGGATACAAGTTTCCGCGAAAAGGTGAGCAAAACCGGTGCCGGATATTTCTGTATCAATCCCGAAGGAATTTACGAGCATGCCAATGAAGCCTGGCTGAAGCTCTATAAATTCGATAGCCTGGATGAAATAATGGGCAAACATTATTCACTCAGCCGCACTAAGGAAGAATTTGCTGAACTGGAAAAATCGTTCAATAAAGTGCTTGAGGGCGAAACAATTCCACATGGCGAAGTGCAGCGTTTCTGCAAAGACGGAAGCACAGGATACCACACTCTTACAATGACACCGGTTATGAAAGGCGGTAAGGTTGTTGGCGTTGAAGGTTTTATCATTGATACAACCGACCGTCGTATGGCCGAAAAAGAACTGCTGGACAAGCAGTTACGCTACGAAAAAATGATTAACGAACAAAAATAAAATTCTCAAAATCAAATATCATGAAAAATACTATAGTTTTTAGATTCTTCCTCGTATTGATCACTGCCGGTCTTGTTTATGGATGCAGCTGCGAAAAATCATACGAAGGTGTTGACCAAATGGTGGAGCAGGCCAAAACCGGTATCAACGAAATTGCTGTTGCCGATTTTAAAGCCAAATACGATAATTTTGATCCTTTTGTGCTTATTGATGTGCGCACCGAAAGCGAACATAACCACGGATATATTCCCGGAGCCGTGAATATTCCACGGGGCGTTTTGGAGTTCCGCATAGCAAAACAAGATTACTGGGACAATGCAGGATTGTATATGCCCGGCAAAGACGAAGAAATCATTATCTATTGCAAAAAAGGCCACCGCGGTACATTGGCAGCAGAAACCCTGCGCAAGATGGGTTATACCAATGTTAAAAACCTCGAAGGCGGATGGAAAAACTGGGAAATGAATTACCCGCTTGAGTATGAAAAAAACCTCGAAGATATTGGCCATGACAGTGGTGGTGAAGTAGGGGGCTGTTAAACTGAAATAATAGTTTATATATTATGAATCAACGGATTAACTTTTATCCGGAGGAGTTTTACACCCTCAAAAATAAAGTGTTTGCGTTTACAAAACCAATTTTTTTATCAACTAAACACATAAGTATTATGAAATCTTTATTGAAATTATTCTGGATTTTAGCATTAATTCCGGCTTTAGTATTTTTGAATGCATGTAATGACGACAAGGACGATAATGATGATCCGGTCCCCACAGCAGAAGACCGCTTTGAAGATGTCAAGTCGTACATGATTGCCAATGGCATGGATTTGACGAATATCCTTGATACATGGATTACATCAGCTGAAAATGTTTATACGGTTATGACTGATGATGATGCCACCAATGACTTCTACATCATGGATATCCGTAAATCTACTGATTTTTCAGCCGGGCATATCCAGTGGGCAGTAAATACAACTTTAGGCAATGTGCTCACTGAAGCCGAAAATGCTGGAGGGAAACCCATTGTAGTAGTTTGTTATACAGGTCAAACCGCCGGCCATGCCGTTGTTGCACTCCGTATGAGCGGATATGCAAATGCGATGGTCTTAAAATGGGGGATGAGTGGATGGAACCCTGCTACTGCTGGAGCATGGCAAGGTGGCATTGGTGATGCCGCTGAAGGAAGTGCAAACTGGGTTGCAGCTCCGGGAAGCATTACTGCAAATGTTGTAGGTACAGCTCCAAAACTCGAATATGTAACTGACGACCCACAGGAAATTATTGCCGACCGTGTAGCCCAACTTCTTGTTGATGGTTTTGCAGGCGTTAATGCTACTGATGTACTTGATGCCCCAACAAACTATTTCATCAACAACTATTGGGCTCAAGCTGATGTGGAACATTACGGAAACATCAAAACAGCTTATCGTATCCAGCCGCTCACATTGGCTGCCGGCGAATATGCTTACCTCGATGGCACTGCAAAAGTGGTTACCTATTGCTGGACCGGCCAGACTTCTTCTATGATTACTGCTTACCTGCGTATTCTGGGATATGATGCATACAGCCTCAAGTTTGGTTCTAATGGCCTAATCAACAGTACATTGGAAAGCCACAAGTTTTCTGATAGCGAAATAAAAGACTACCCACTTGCACAATAAATCAAAAACGGACGATTAAGGTTGTAAAGGGTTAAAAATCCTCCGGTTCAGGCCGGAGGTTCTTTTCAAACAGCTTTAATCCGTTTAACACAAAATTTATCGATATGAAAAAAATATTCGCACTTATCATCGCACTTGCTTTTGCTGCTCCAGCCTTTGTTCAGGCACAGGGTTGCATGGAAGCAAGTTCTGAGGATGGCGTAAGCGTGGTAGGTTATATCCAGCCGCAATACACTTACGATCAGGCTAATGGCGCTTACACAAGTAATTTCCATTTCAACCGTGCCCGGATTGGTGTGGTTGGAAACATCCCTTACGATTTTAAATATTACGTAATGACCGAGCTGAGTCCAACGAAAAACGGGCCCTATTTGCTCGATGCATTTATTACCTGGACACGCTTTGCCCCTTTTGCCAATTTAACGGTTGGGCAGTTTAAGCAGCCATTCGGCCTGGAACTTTCTACGCCGTGCCAGTCCTTGCACACGATTGATCGCTCCCTGGTTGTTAACGAACTGGCCAGTCCATTCCGCGACTTGGGTTTGATGCTTTATGGAGGCTATTCCTTCGGCGAGCGCGACTTCAATATTATTGACTGGAAAATTGCTTTCACAAATGGCAAAGGCATGAACCAGGTGGACAATAACCGATTTAAGGATATTACCGCCCGATTGGTTATCTCACCTTTAGATTTTATCCATATTGGCGGTAGCTTCAAAAAAGGCAAAGTGCTGGGCAATGGCATCGATAATGACCTGATGCGCTATGGAGCAGATATTTCCATAGAAGCATTTAATTTTACCGTTCAAGGTGAATATATTGCCGGACAGGATGATGGTTTCAAACTCGAAGGCGGTGGATGTGGCGAAGACCCAACAATTGTTCCTGCCGATGGCACCTTCAAAAAGAGCGGTTTCTTCGCTATGGTGCTCTATGATACGCCATGGAACTTCCAACCGGTTGTTAAATACCAGAGCTATGATCCTGATACGGATGTTGACGAAAACATGAAAAATTCCTACACTTTTGGTTTTAATTATTTCTTCAATGACTGGACCCGTCTTCAGTTTAACTATGTGATGAATGACTTTGCTGGTGTTGATAAGCCAAATGATATTGTGCAGGTGCAAATGCAGGTGAAATTCTAACAATAACTGAATAGTTCAGAAATAGTATTTTAAGAATGTTTAAATATCAATAAAATGAAAAAACTCACGTCTTTCCTTTTAATCGCATTTATATTTATAAGTGCGCAAAGCTTTGGACAGGACATCATTTCCGCCAAAGACCTCATGAAATCCCTCAGGGATAAAAATACCGTTATCGTTTCTGCCCGCTCGGCAAAAGATTATAAAATCAGCCATGTACGCAATGCTGTAAACATTACGCCCAAAGATATCGCCAAAGAAGGTGAGCCCAAAGGTTTGCTGAAATCTCCTGAAGAGCTGGCCAAAATTTTTGGTGATAACGGAATCTCGAATACCAGCAATGTGATCATTTATGATAATGGCGACCTGAAATATGCCGGTCGTGTTTATTGGGTATTGAAGTATATGGGAGCTAAAGATGTAAAACTTTTAGTTCGCAATATGGATGATTTCAAAAAAGTAAGGGTGCCGCTTACCAAATCGCCTACAAAAGCGAAAAAAGCAACTTTTACTCCTGAAATCAACAACAATATCGCTGCTGATGAAACCTGGATTAAGGCTCATATGAAAGATGCCAATGTAATGATCATTGATGTGCGCGCTGCCAACGAATATGATGGGACCTCCACAAAACCAGTAAGCCCCGGACATGTTCCCGGAGCAGTAAATGTTGAGTGGAAACAATTTACCAATGGCGACAACGGCCTGAAGAGCAAAACCGAGCTGGAAGCCCTTTGCGCTGCCAATGGCATTTCAGCCGACAAAACCATTGTACTCTACTGTGCTACAAGTGTGCGTGCAGGAATTGTTTTCTTTGCACTCACTACTGAGCTTGGCTATCAAAACGTGAAAGTTTATGATGGTGCGATGAACGAATGGGCTCATAAAGGCAATTCAGTTGAGAAGTAAATCTCCTGTTTAGCTTGATAAGAAACCGCTTCGGATTTTTTCGGGCGGTTTTTTTTTCAGGTATGTAACTTCCTGACTTGAGGGCCGTCTATTTTATAGGAGCAGCAATGCCCCAACAACCCCAATAGAACTAACCCTAATATGCCCTATCATGTTAAAAAATCTTTTTAAGTACAGCATCCGGGCGCTGTTGCGTCAAAAATCCTATTTAATTATCAATACCCTTGGTCTTTCGGTGGGCCTGGCCTGTAGCCTGATTATCGCCATTTTTATATTTCATGAGCTGAGCTATGACCAGTTTCATGAAAAAAAAGACCGCCTCTACCGCGTAATTTTGAACGGCAAATTGGGCGGACAGGAAGTTGAAGTTACATCTACAGCATCGGTAATTGGCCCTACTATGCTCAACGAATTCCCCGAAGTAGAAAGTTTTCTCCGCATTAACCCTTGGGGCGAAACGGTAATTAAAAAAGACGAACGCACCTTTATGGAATCAAGGCTGCTGGAAGTCGATTCAACTTTTTTCGGTTTTTTCTCCATTCCTTTAATTCATGGAAATCCTAAAACGGTCCTTAACCGCGAACATTGCGCCGTACTTTCTGAAAGCCTGGCAAAAAAAATATTTGGTGATGAATATCCTGTAGATCAAATGATCCGTATCGGAACAGACAGCACTTTTTACCTGATTACCGGTGTAATGGCCGATATGCCTGACAATACCCACCTTCGCGGCAATATCCTGACCAGTTTCATGACCAATCCCCGCTCGCGCAACCAACACTGGCTCAGCAATAGTTTTGATACTTATGTCCTTTTGCACGAAGGCGCTTCAACAGATGCCATTGACCAACGTTTTACCGATATGATCATAAAATATGTCGGACCGGTAATCAATCAGTATTTTGGTGTTACCATGGACGATTTCCTCGCTCAGGGAAATAAATACCGTATGTACCTCCAACCGCTTACCGACATCCATTTAAACCCGCGCATTGAAAACATGCTGAAACAGCCCAACGACCCAAAATATTTGTGGATTTTTGGATCCATCGGTTTGTTGATAATCCTGATTGCCGCAGTTAATTTTATGAACCTCAGCACAGCCCAATCGACCAAAAGGGCCAAAGAAGTGGGCATTAAAAAAGTGAGCGGTTCCTCACGCGGAATGCTGATTTCCCAGTTTCTTATTGAAAGCATTTTGCTGTCTTTAGTGGCTATGTTGCTTGCTGTTCTTTTGGTAGAATTTTGCCTGCCCTATTTCAATGAGCTGCTCAATATCCACCTGCACTTTAATCCTTTTGAAAATATCTGGATCATACCGGCTTTGCTTGCATTCTGTATTTTTACAGGAATTTTGGCCGGGAGCTATCCTGCTTTTTATATTTCCTCTTACAATCCGTATCAGGTTTTAAAAGGCATTCTGCGCAGTGGCAAACACAACAGCAGCCTGCGCAGTTCGTTGGTTGTTCTACAGTTTACGATTTCTATTGTCTTAATCGTGGGCACAGGCATTATGTTCCGCCAAATCAGTTTTATGCTCAACAAAGATCTCGGTTTTGACAAAGAACAGGTTATGGTACTTTCCAATATCAATGCCCTGCGCGATCATCAACAAAGCTTTAAAAAAGAGGTGAAAAATATTTCCGGCGTGATGAATGCTGCCATATCAACAGCCGTGCCGGGCCGTAATAACAACAATAATGGATATCGCCTCAAAGGACGTGAAAAGGAAAGTTTCCTGCTACAAACCAATTGGGTGGATTCTGATTTCCTTGACACTTATGGCATTGAGCTGGCCGACGGACGCTTTTTCAGTGATGAAAGTGAAGCTGACAATGCGGCCTGCATCCTGAATGCCCAGGCGGTAAAGCATTACAATATGACGGAACCTTTTTCCGAAAAATTTATTATAAGCGAAAATGATGCCGAGGAAATTACCTACATGCCCGTGATTGGCGTGGTGGACAATTTTCATTTTGAATCACTGCAAAAAGCCATTGGCCCGTATATGATGCGTTTCCGCGATGAGAATTTTCATTGGGGTTATGTCAGCATACGCCTGAAAAGCGGTGTTTCGAAAGAAACAATTCAAGAAATTGAGGATGTGTGGAAAGATTACACCGGCGATGAGCCCATGCAGTATTTCTTTATGGACCAGCATTTTGAACGCTTGTACCGGGAAGAGAAAAACAATGCGGAACTCTCTATTATTTTTACCATCCTGGGGATTCTCATTGCCGCATTGGGATTATATGGCCTCACTTCGTTTACGGTGCAGCAAAGAACCAAAGAAATTGGCGTGCGCAAAACCTTCGGTGCTTCCATTTTCACCATCTGGATGCTGATTAATAAAGAAATACTGAAACTTGTAGGGATTGCAACGCTTATCGCATGGCCGCTGATATACTGGGCTGCATCAAACTGGCTCAATCACTATCACTACCGCATTGACCTGAATCCTATCGATTTTATTGCCGGATTTGCCATTGCGGCTTTAATTGCTTTACTTACAACATCTTACCGTGTTGTACGGGCTGCACGGATTAATCCTTCGGAGAGTTTACGGTACGAATAATCAACGTTTAAACTTTTCCAGAGCTTTAAACTCTGGAAAAGTTTAATTTTTTTATTCTCGCACCAATTTCAAACAGATACGTTTCCCTTCACCAAAATCAATTTGTACGAAATACAAACCCGAAGGCATTGTTTTTTCTACGAGCTCAAGGCGGATCCTTTCTCCCACAGCGCTCATTTCAACAGGCCATTGTTTTCCGGTCAGATCGGTCAGTAGGATGTTTTCGGCTTTGGTTTTTAGTGTTGGGATTTCAATAAAAATCTCGTTTTCGAAAGGATTGGGGTAAACCTGTATATCAGAGCGGATGAAATCAATGCCCACGCCGCCGATGAGGACATCTAAATTTGCTGTATCACTATTACAGCCAAACTCAGACGTTTCGTAACAAAATATACGGTCAGTTCCCGGGTTTTCCCACTCAAATCCGGCTTCATTGGTGCCCTGTCCACTGACTACTGTTCCGTTTTCTGCCGACCACGTCCATTCCGATCCTTCATGGAAAATGACGGAATAATCGTAAGGCTGATCATTGAGGACTTCTGTTGGGCCTGTAATTTCGGGCATTTCGGGCAAGGCGTGTACGTACACCCAAACCGTGTCTTTATTGGCGCAGCCCATCTCATCCCGGCCGGTAACAATGTATTCGCTTGTTGTTTCGGGACAAACAATGATCGATGCTACAAATGCTCCTGTATTCCACGAATAGTTCACGCCTCCCGTGGCTGTCAGTGTATCGCATTCGCCAAAACAAATCTCGCTGTCGGTTCCCGCATTGATTACAGGCAATTCATGAACCACAATATCCATCAAAGAACCATCTCCAGCACCACAATCGTTGGCAGGCACCACCGATATTTGCCCACTTTCGGCATTATCGTTTACGATTACCGTAATGGTTGGTGTGGTCGTGCTTGCCGATGCAAATTCAAAACCTGCGGGCAAGGTCCATTGGTATTCTGTGGCATATTGCACCGGCTCAACAGAATATACTTTATTACCGCCGCCCCGGCATACATCACTGTCACCTGAAATATCTCCTGTGGCAGGCGGGATGCCATCAACTTCCACGGAAACACTTGCCGAACGTATATCTTCGCCATCATTGCAATCTACGAAATAGGTAGTGTTTTCAGTGGGTTGAACCTGAGGGTTTTGCTCATTGGAGGTAAACCCAGCCGGCTCTGAAGTCCACGACCAGGAGTACGCTCCTGTGCCCCCTGTTGCCAAGGCAGTGAGCTGACTGCTTCCCCCGGAACAAATTGTCTGTGGGTCTGCTGTCGCGTTTACTTCCAGGTCGGTAATTGGGCCCAGTTCTCCGTTAAACTGAACGTTTTGCGCGTAAATGTCCCCCTCGTCATTACGGTCATCTGCCCATGCAGCAACAATTTGATAATCCTGTGCCATGCCTGCAACAACATCGATTTTGTTGCTGTTGGCCGATGACATATCGATTCGCTCTGATGTCCAGGCAAAAGAACCCTCTGTATCAACAGCAAAAGCAAAAATGGATTCATTTGTTGCAGGATAATCGGGCTGATCGGTACAAATTGCAATAACATTTCCGTCTTCGGTCAAACGGACTTGCGCCAGTTGTTTGCTGGCTTCCTCAAGCATATAAAACTCAATGCCTTGAGTTCCCCATAAGCGTTCGCCGCTTTCAAAAGCAATTTTTTGTCCGGCGATGCCTTTATAATTCTGGCTGTAACTTGATGAAGTCGTAAAAGCATAGAGTGCATCATTTTCATCGTCCCAGGCAATAAAGGGATATGTAAGCATATAAGTTGATAAAACACTTATTTCCAGACCGTTTTGCTCATACTTCTGATTGCCCTCGCCATCAATATATTGTACAAAAGATTGAAATGTGGAGCCGGCACGTGCGTCCATCCAGGCAATAAATGCGCCACCATCGGGGCCGGTGGCTGTCTGCAATTCGTGATATGATTTGAATACGCTTGTGTTGAGCACAGCCACATGATTATCCCAAACAGCATTCCCCTCTGCATCATATTTTTGTATATAAATCATTACATTTTGGCTGTTGGGCGGTGTATAAGCTGTGTAAACGGCAAAGACGGCATCATTACTGGCCGGTACCAACCAAATATTATTGTATTCCATGCCGGTATTGTCCTGCAAAACCACACCATCTCCCCACTGCAAGGCTCCATCAGGATTGAGCTTTTGCAAAACGATTACAGATTCTTCGCCCGAGCTTATCCAGCCCGTAACAATATTCCCCTGATCCGTAAAAGCAATCTTTGGATCAGCTGTAAAATCTTCGTCATCCGAAAGCTGTATGCCATCTTCGCCCCAGTCAAATTGTCCGGAAGGACTAATTTTATAAATATATGCATTGTTAGAGCCGTTACGGATATCCTGAAATGCAATATAAATGCGGTTATCATAACCGGCAATCATGCTGTAATCCGTAATCCAGCCCATGCTTTCATTATCGGATATTAATAATCCGCCCGATTCCCATTCACGATGTCCGAATACATCGTAACGCTGCATGCGTACATTATAATTGCCGTTTTCGGGACTGAACCAACTGATGTATGTGTCTCCATTGGTTTGAGTGGAAACCTTGGGAATGGCCTGCTGGCCGCTCAATGTAGCAACAGCTTTATTATCATTGGGAGAACTGCTCCATTGTGCAAAAAGCTGCGGGGAGCTAAAAAGCAGGAGAATGCTGATAATGGGTAGGATATGTTTCATAATTATTGATTTTTAGATAAATGTACGAAAAAACCAATTACAAAGTTTCATTAATGCTAAAAAATGATGTAAATAATTGCCCGGTAAACCAGTTTGCCCCGTATGGGTTTCCTCCTCACAAAGTGTTCGGAATCAGACAGTCCATTTGAAAAAATTACCAATATTTCACGCTTATGAAACTTCTTAACACATATGTTATTGTAATTCAATGCATTATAAGATTGGCATTAGAATTGAACACTTAACCTAACTAACCCCAAAATTTTTTCTCATGCTCCAGACCTATATTAAACTGTCCGTGCGAAGTTTTCTGAAGCACAAATTTTTCACCTTCATCAATATTTTTGGCCTGGCACTTGGAATTGCTGCCAGCCTTTTGATTTTTCAATATTCCTGGCGGGAACTTTCTTATGACGACTGGCACGAAAAATCCGATCATATCTACCGCATCCGGCTCGACCGTTACAGTCAGGGCGAACTCGCCGAAGAAATGGCCACTGCGCCTGCTGCCTTTCCCTATGAACTGCAGGACAACTATCCGGAAGTGCTTGATTTTACCGGCTTAAGCAATTTTCAGCTGGAAGGTTTGCTGGGTCTTGATGAAAAAAAATACCGTATTGACGGTAAAGCATTTTTCTCCACACCTTCCTTCTTTAAGATGTTCGACCATGAACTGGTAAAAGGAGATGCCGAAAGCTGCCTGAAAGAGCGCAATGCTGTTGTGATTTCGGAAGAACTGGCGCAGCGCTTTTTCGGAGACGAAGACCCCATCGGGAAAAGCTTGCTGTGGAATAACCGTATCCCCATGATGGTAACCGGCGTTTTCAAAAAAGATACCCGGCCTTCACACCTTAATTTTGAGCTGCTCTACAGTTGGGAAACTATGGTTGGGCTTTATGGCGATGCCATGTACCAGCAATGGTTTATGGATGTGCCGCTCTGCTATTTCGTGTTCCAGGAAGGAACGGATATGGTAGCGTTTGACAAAAAAATTGATCAGATGATCGACAAGCGGCTGGGCGATGAGCTGGCCAAGAGGAATGAAGCCCTGGAGTTTTTTATCCAGCCTTTGGAAAGCATCCATTTGCATTCCAATTTCCCGGGGGAAGCTGAGAAAAACGGGAACTATAAATCGGTTTATTTCCTGCTGGTCATTAGCCTGATGATTATGTTGATTGCCTGGCTGAATTACATTAATTTGGCAACATCGCGATCCCTCGAGCGTGCCCGTGAGGTAGGGCTGCGCAAGGTAAGTGGCGCCACACGCACGCAACTGATGGCCCAATTTTTAGCCGAATCGTTGATTATCAATTTGATTGCTGTAGCGTTGGGCCTGATTCTGGTTGCTGTGCTTTACCCCTGGTTTAATGAATTTACCGGACTTGAGGTAACATTGTCATTATGGCAGCAACCCATGTTCTGGCTGATTTTTGCCCTGGTAGTGCTTTGCGGTTCCATTCTCGCCGGCCTGTATCCTGCATTTGTAATATCATCTTTTGAGCCCTCCAGCATTTTCCGTTTAAAGAAAAAAGCTTCATCCCGTGGCTTTAGCTTCCGCAAGGTGATGATTGTAATACAATTTGTTATAACTATGGTGCTGATTACCGGAACCATGACCGTTTACCGTCAGTTGAACTTTATGCGCTCACAGGACCGGGGCATCGAAACCGAACAAACATTGATCGTTAAATCGCCATCGGTCATCGATTCCACATTTTTTCAAAAACTTACCGGCTTTCAAAATGAGCTGCTCAATGAGAGCGAAATAGAAAAAATCTGCGGTAGTTTCTTTGTGCCGGGAGATGAAGTTTGGTTTACGCTTCCCTTTTCCAATGTTAAAGATCCGGATCAAAGGGGTTCAAGGACGCTTTGTGCGAATTTTACGAACGATCAATTTGTGCCCTTTTACGATTTAAGACTGCTTGGCGGAAGGAATTTTGACCGGAACATCCAGGAAGACCGTATTGCCTATATGCTCAGCGAAACAGCCATGCGCCTCATGGGACATGACAAGCCTGAAGATGTTATCAATACGGAAATCAGGAATGACCTTTGGGATCGCGTTGGGAAATGTGTGGGCGTTTTTGAGGATTATCACCAGGAATCGCTCAAGGAAAATTTTGCTCCCATTGTTTTGGTGCATTTCCGACATCCCCGCTTCGTGAAAAATTATTCCATAAAACTGAAATCCAATGATATGCATGCTCTTATCGGAATAATTCAGGAAAAATTTGAATCCTTTTTCCCGGGCAACCTCTTTGAGTATTATTTCCTGGATCAGCATTATGACGAGCAATATAAAGACGATGTACGTTTTGGGAAAACCTTTGGTTTGTTTGCTTTTTTTGCCATTATTGTGGCCAGTTTGGGACTCTTTGCTTTGGCGCTTTATTTCACATTGCAGCGTACCCGGGAGATTGCCATCAGGAAAGTGCATGGCGCCAGCGAGAGCAAAATTATGCGCCTGCTGAGTTTCGAATATCTCAAGCTCTTCCTGCTTTCTGCAATTGTTGCCTTCCCGCTGGCTTTCTTTATCATGAACCGCTGGTTAGATAATTTTGCCTATCGCATCAGTTTCGATTTTTGGATGGTGCTCCTGTCATCACTCTTGATGCTGGTAGTGATTTTCCTCGCTATTGGATATCAGGTATATCATTCATCAAGGGCAAAACCTGTAGATGCATTGAAATATGAATAAATGGTTTCTGTCCAGAAACCCGACTCTATGGCCGGACTCTAAATGGTTTTTGTATTCATCCGGTGACTTGAAGTCGTCGGATGACTGAAAAGTTTACATTTTGATTAGCCCGGTTTATTCGGGCTTTTTTTATTCTTCCCGGCCAAATAAAGAGGGCTCAACAGCAACATCAGCCCGGAGACAATAATGATTGCCGTACCCGGCCCCCAGAGGTCGGCAAAATAACCAATCAATGGCGCAAGCAAAGCAGCAACAATCGTTTCCGTTTGTCCGGCAGCCGATAAGGCCGTAGCCATGATGTCTTTTTCCAGTTTATCTGATACATGGCTTACGCCCATGGGTTTACGGATATTTTCGACAATCAGGATCAGCATATACACCAAAATGGCGGCTAGTTTGAAACCGGACAAATACAGGAAACCCGAAATTATGCCTGCACCAAGCCCGGCCAGTATGGAAATATTCAGCGGAACACCGACAGTACGGAAACGGGAAGCAATTTTGCCCGAATAAAGCGATGCACGCGAAGTGAGCATATACAAAACGAAATAGGTAATCCCGATAATAGCAGCTGTTTTTTTCTCAGCATGATACCCGGACAGAAATGCTACGGGCGCAGTAATTGCCAGGCTTTTGATCAGCGGTTGCAGATAATCGCGTATCGCTTTATAATAACCTGTATAAACGCTGAGGTTCAGCATGGCGCGCAGTAGTTCTATACGTTTAAATGATGCGATAAAGTCTTTTCCTACAGCTTTGAATTTCTTTTTCAGGGCGCTAATTTTAAAATTCGTTTTGCCCTCATCAAATGCCGGTGGATAAGAATAGAGCAATATCAGGTCGATGAAATAAGGTATGATGGAATACAGGAAGATCAAATCATAATTTCCTGTAATAAAAATGATAAGTGCAGCAATGAGCGCCGAAAATGCCGATCCGGCCTGCGACCACGAACGGGTATGGCCGTAATAACTGATTTTCTGATCTTCCCAGCCTTTCATCTTCAAATATTGCAGAATCATGGCTTTATGCGTGCCCGAACGGAACGCATCGGCAAAGGCAAAAAGAACCACAGCCGCCGCAAAACCCCAGTAAGATTTTGATATATAATAAACCAGAAAGCTCAGGATATACAAAACAAAAGCCATCAGCATACTCCGCCTTCGTCCTACAGCATCCGCAAAAGCTCCGGCCGGGATTTCAAAAATGTTTCTCAGGATTTCGCGCAAAGTATAAAGGCTCCCGATTTCTACATAGCTCAAGCCCCGGCCCAGCAAAAAAAGGATATAAAAAGGCTCAAAAAACCTCAGGTTCTTAAAAAAGCCATAAAGGCTGAACTTATAATATTGCCTGTCTTTTTGAAAACACATAAGCTAATGGCAAAGATAATTGATTGGCACAGCTGCAAAAGAACAATATTTATGGTTTAAAGCGGTTATTTTTTGGAGAACAATATGTTTATGCCATTGTTTATCCCCTGTATTTTTAATGAATAGCCAAACACAAACAACAACATTTAAACACAAACATATGAACAACTTCCAGCTTTATAATCCGGTGCGCCTTGCTTTTGGCAAAGGCCAAATCAGCAATATGGGCAAAATGTTGCCCAAAGGTGCACGCATCCTCATCACCTATGGCGGAGGAAGCATCAAGCGTAATGGCGTATATGATGCCGTGGTGGAACAATTGAAAGGTTTTGAATATTTTGAATTTGGGGGCATTGAGCCAAATCCGCATTTTGAAACGCTGATGAAAGCCGTGGAGCTGATTAAAAAAGAAAAGCTCAACTTCATCCTTGCCGTTGGTGGCGGATCGGTAATCGACGGAAGTAAATTTGTAGCGCTTGCAGCACATTTTGAAGGTGATGACCCCTGGGATATCCTGAGCAAATCTGCGCCAATAAAATCGGCGGTGCCGCTGGGCGCTGTGCTTACACTTGCTGCTACCGGTTCGGAAATGAACGGAAACTTTGTGGTAACAAAAGCCGAAACCCGCGAAAAACTGGCCCGTGGCTCTGAACTGGTGTATCCGGTTTTTTCCATTCTCGACCCGGAATATACCTATACCCTTCCTAAGCGACAGGTAGCCAATGGCATTATCGACAGCTATGTGCACACCATGGAACAGTACCTGACTTATAAAAACGGAGCCGATCTTCAGGACAGCCTGGCCGAAGGCATTCTGCGCAGCCTGATTGCTGAAGGGCCAAAAGCAATGCAAGCTAGTGTATTAATTATTTAATAAGTTAACTAATTTTCAATGCATCACCAGTATAAGTCCATCGAAAGGGCTTAGCACGTGTCTCATTGTATGTTTTCACGTATTCAATAAGTTGAGAAGCCAATTGTTCTGATGATTTCCAAACACCTCCTTTTACAACATCCTTTGTTAATATATTGAACCATATCTCGACTTGATTCAACCAAGAAGAATACGTTGGGGTGAAGTGCAATGTGATTTTCCTTTTTCCTTTCAGCCACTCCTTAACGTCTTTATGTTTATGTACCGAAAGGTTGTCTGCAATTATGTGAAGCTTTTTGTTTCTGTATTTCCTATCAAGTGATTTTAAGAACTTTAAGAAGTTTTCTGCATTATTTGATTTAATTGTTTTGGCTGTTACTTCACCTGTATGCACTGCAAGTGCCGCAATTAACGAAACAGTTCCGTTGCGTTTGTAGGTGGCTGTTTGTCTTTTCGGATTTCCTGGCCGTAATGGCAACTCTGGCTGAGTTCTATCGAGTGCCTGTATTTGAGTTTTTTCGTCAACACAAATAACCAAAGCGTTTTCTGGTGGCGACATGTAAAGCCCAACAATGTTGGTCATTTTTTCTTCAAACTCTGGGTCTTTTGACTTGCCGCACCAATACTCAATTTTATGTGGCTTTATGTCTGCTTGTTTAAGAATCTGAAATACTTTAGACTGGCTAATCCCTACTTCTTTGGCGATACGTTCTTGAGGCCAGTTAGTGTATCCGTCATCTGGCTTTGTGCAGGCTTTCTCAATTACCATAGCCTGTTGTTCTGCAGTGATAACCTTTGGTTTTCCACTTCGGTAAGCATCCTTCAAACCTGTAATACCTTGCTCGCGAAATCGTTGTCTCCATTTATTTACTACAGGTCTACTAAGCCCTGTTTGCTCTACTATTTCACTCATCGATAAACCTTGATCGGATAATATAATTATCTCGGCACGCTCAACGTAACGTTTTTCAAGTTTGTGTGAACGGCTCATGGAAAGAAGCTCTGCCTTCTCTTCCGTTGTTATCTGAATGGGTTTTCCTATCCTTGCCATGTGGCAAAGATAATAAAATATTAGTTAATTAACTTTATAATTATAACACTAGTGAACCCGTTTATGAAAACCGGGAAAAACTTATGTGGGCAGCAACACTGGCGCTCAACGGATTGCTGAGCTGCGGAACTATTGGCGATTGGTCAACACATATGATCGGCCACGAGTTTACAGCACTTCATGGCCTCGACCATGCAGTAACTTTGGCCATTGTAATGCCTGGCGTGCTCGAATTTACCATGAAAAAGCGTAAGGAGAAATTACTGCAATATGCCGCAACAGTGTGGAATATCACTGATGGTGACGATGAAAGCAGATGCAAACAGGCCATTCAGAAAACCGAAGAGTTTTTCAATGCATTGGGCGTAAAAACCCGTTTGGGCGATTATGGCATTATGGAAGACACCATTGATGAAATTCTGAAGCGTTTCCGCAGCCGTGGATTTGAATTTATTAGCGGCGCCGGCGATATCCGCGCAGAGGATGTGGAAGAAATCCTGAAATCGAGATTGTAAGTGATTTTTGATTTATAAAGAAAGGCGCAGGTTTTTTCCCGCGCCTTTTCTTTTTATTGAATATCATAAAAACCTATCGAACCATTAATTTAGCCGTGGCCCGGTGTTTTTTCCTGATGTTTGCATCTATGATGTATGTTCCGCTTGGCAAGTCGTTTATATCAAGCATGATACTGCTTTGCGGATGGCTGACCGACCATTCCTTAACCAGCCGGCCCTCTAAGGAATAAATGGAAATGCTTTCAATTTCCCCATCGCTTTCAATGGAAACACTTTGGTTGGCCGGGTTGGGCTTAATGATAAGCTTTTCATTGTTTGTCTTTATTTGCTGCAAACCTGTTGATGTATTCACAAAAGGCACAAAATTAGTGTATAGAGCCCTCGCTGCCGGATGCCAGACTTTTTTTGCGGTATCGAACTGTATTCTGTATAAGCTCTCCAGAGATCCTTTATAATAAGTCCAAACGCAGCTGTCAAGATAATCCAGCACAAGTGGGTCTTCGTGCTTGTCCCGGAAATAGCGTGTGTACTTACGTTTGTTCCCATCCTCATAATTTTCCAATCGTATCGTAAGATACAGATAGGGAATGGCAACTGTATCCCCTTCATTATAATAGAATGAATAATGATAAAGCTCTTCTTCGTTATTATAGTGATAGTAGTTTGAATCAACATATATTGGGTAGTATTTATCCCCAAACCACCAGTTTATATTCCTTGTTTTTATTCTGTTTTTGTAGTTGTTGATATAAGTATTGAAAGTGTACCACTCATTATTGGTATAATGATAAGTGGGCTTCCAATAATACTGATTGTTAGTGTCCAATGTCCATGAATACCAATAGCTTTCCTCGGGTTGTCCCTGTTCATTATTAATAAAATTGGCCAGAACTTTCGTCTCCCATTTTTTGGTATAAATATTATATTGAAAGTATTTCAGGCTATCAACAACATCATCATCTCCAAAATAATTGACCCATTTGTACGACCATGTGGTATCCCAAATCCCGTCCTTAATTTCAAAAAGGGTCGATTGCAAATATTCCAATGTATCAACAAATACATCAACACTGGCAACCGAATCGCGCCAATTGTTTAAGGTATTGTCCCATGCCTGAACCAGCGTTGTGTCCGTATTGCCGAACTGATCAAAAAAGTAAAGACCTCTATACAGCTTTACCCATTTCGAATCAGTTTTATTGTAATTATAATAAGTATCAACAGTTTTTCGCTGGGATTCGTCATATTCATGCGATAATTTTTGCAGGGAATCTCCTGTGGCATAATCTATATGGATTTGATCTTTCCATAAAGCAACATCATTGTATTCGAGCGCAATAACAAGTGGGTCATGACTGAGTTCGCTGCCGTCCCATAACCAGAGGTCGTATTGTTTTGGCAGCCAGATGGTGTCCGACCGTAATTTGCATTTTTTTAAATAGTCCTGAATGCTCGGTAGAGCAGAAGAATTATCTATGTGTGCGTTTTTTTGCAAGCCTCCATTGTATTGAGATTGTGCCAGCAAGGGGATCAAAATGAAAATCAAGGCTGTTGTAATAAACGGGTGTTTCATAATCCTGAAATTAAAGTATATGGCCGGGTTTTTAATCTTGTTCAAATCAAATACTGGCCATATACTGGTTTATAAATAGCTGTTAATCAATCACTACCGGATTTATAATGGTATAGAACTCCATATAAACATCGGCTGTCAGGTTGATGTGATATCCGATCCAGCGTACAGTGCTTCCATAGCAATAGTATGAATCATAATCCACATTATCGCCAGCAGGAAGAGTTGCGGTCTTTGCCCAAAAATGCACATTAGCTCCACCAGCAGGAAATGCACTGCCCCAAAAAAGATGTACGTTCGGGACACCGTGTCCTTGCCAGCTTGAGTTATTTGCAGGGCCGTTTACAGGGTGAGTTGCCCCTGCCGTTCCGATTCCCGGGCAACATTCAGGGTTATGCACCCTTAAGATACATGCTGATGTTGAGCCAAGGCCGCCATCGTCCTGAGCACTTAAATTAACACTTACAAGAATTCCAACTATAAATAATAAAAACTTAAACAATTTCATAATAAAAAAATTATAATTTGCTTACTCATAAGGCTTTTCAGCATCCGCCCCAGAGCTTTTTAAACACTTGGTTTAATGACCCAATTAATATGAGCTCCGAAAAACATAGGAAATTGGGTATTACAAGTCGGGATATTTATCGCCGCCTGTTTTATGATTGCATTAAAATATTTCCTACATTCGCAATTACCTCCTTTCGTTTTTTAAATGCTTTTACACCAGATCGCATAATAATTAATGTTAGGGGGTTTTTATTTCCCTCATTTCAATAAGAATACAAATCTATTATTAATTTTAATATTATCAACATTTATTTATAATTAATTTTTCTATTTCGTCTATAATGCAGATATACAGTAAGTTATGAATTAATTTATTTTTTTGTATGTAAGGATGTGTAAGTTTAAATATATAGGCTTTGGAAGGCCACAGTTTGTCATAACTGTCCTATAACATCAATATTGACAGGTGTTTATGAAGGGGTATGGAAGGGACTTGTTAAGAAGGGCAGCACGGGTCTTAAAACTTCATCCTTAATTGTACTTTCACTTCGCTTTTGTGGTTTCCTTCAATTTCATCTGTGCCGGAGCCAATGACCTCTTTATCAAAGAATACCGTTTGCGCAAAGCGTAGCCAGCAATCGAGCCAGTCGGCGGCATCCCATTTCAGCATGAAGTAGTAACGGTTGCCTTTATCGTAATAGGCAGGAATGCTAAAGGCGTAGAGCACGTCGTTTTCGTAAGCATAAAGGCGCTCATCCCAGCTGTAGGTGTCAAAAATCGCATAGCGGAAATAGAAATTTAATGGCAGTTTATTGCTTCGCCAAACAATATCCTGATAAGCCAAAAATCCGTCGTGTTGTGGCGCTGTGCTTTTTTGGTAGGTCACGTATTCCACACGGCTTTTCATTTCAATTTCATCCGTTACCTGATAGCTGGCATGGAAGCGGTAGTTCCGTTGTAAAGTAGGATCGACCTGATAAAAATACTCATTGTCTCCAAAAGACTGGTTGAGCCGGTTTTCCTTTTCGCGGAATTTCACATACATGGCCAGGTTGCGGTTTGGGCTGTAGTTGAGCTGGATGAGGTAGTCGTGGCTGTTGGAAGGCGCATCCACACGATAGCGGAAAAAGGGAAAACGGACTATATCTGTGTAGGCCAGCAGTTTCCATCCGGCCGCCAAATCGGCACGCAGACCGGCATATAAACCTTCTTCATTGCGGTTGCCATCGCGGTCGCCAAAGGCATTGCTGAAAAAATTCTGATAATCTTTGTCGTAATGACGGTAAAGCAGCGAAAATCCAATTTCATCAATGGGCATGGTTTCTGCTCCTGCAAGAAAAGCTTTTCCGCCGTTTTCGCTGGTGGCGGCTTCACCAAAAAGGATCATTTTATTGAACACCCAACGGAAATCCATGCTGGCATTAGTGTTCTCATCGCCCCTGAAATCATAGAGTTTATATGGAGCAACATTGGGTTGCAGGGATTTATCGAAAGTGGTTTAAAAGCCGTTGCGCCAATACTGAACCTTCCTGTATTGAAGGAAAGCCGTCCGCCGTAAACCTGCATGTTGAGGTTGCCTTTCTTGCTGATTTCGGTCAATGTGCGGTGCAGTCCGGTTTCATAAACAGTTGAAGCTTCGGATAAATCGAGGGTGTCCTCTTCCAAAACACTGGCATCCAGGTCACGCGTAGAGTAAAAACCGGTGATGGTGAATTTCCCCAATTCGAAACTTGCTGCGGCTCCACGCAGGAAGCTGTACTCATTTACCGAATTATTGGGCGAAACTTCCTTTGCTCTTTTGTAAATACCGGTCGCATCGGCACTTTTTCCAAATCCCAGTCCCGACCACATGCCCAAACCCTGGCCAAAACGTAAATGATAGTCACCCACAGCGAGCGCTTTGAGTTTCCAGGTGTTTTCGAGGAAAAGATGTGCGCTGTAAAAATCAAATCCTTTATCGTTTATTCCTTTAAAAAAGGGCTCGCCTGCATCTTTATCGGCCACAATCCCGGCCTGAAATTTTCCTGGATATGTAAATTTATAGCGCATATAAATCCGGTTGGGATCGCCTTCGTAATATCTTGATGGATGTGCTAATCGTAAAGAATCAGACGCATCGGCATAGCCGGCCTGGTCTTCCAAAATGCGCTGGTAACGCATCATTAGGCGGTGGCGGCCATAACGGGCAATGGTTTTGGCATTTGTTTCTTTTTCTTCCTGTTCAAGGGTGATGAAATGACTGATCAACTCAGCCTTCTCGGGTGTAATGCCTTCGATGGCAGCCAGTTCGTATTTGGAAAGCATCTCGCCATTTTGGTGGATATAGGCAATGATGCGGTTGATTTCCATTTCATTGAGGAAAAACAGCCTTTGAAGTTCTTCCGGATCAGCAGCATTAAGATTTACCGGGTGTAAAATGAGCTCTTCCACAGCATTGAGCAGGTCGGAATAATCAAGCGCAGCATCGGTTTGCTCGGTCAGGGCTTCAATTTTTTCTACGAGCAGTTCGCGTGCCGCTTTATTGTCTTCCTGCGCATAAGAAGCAACAAGAAAAAATATAGAAAAGAAAATTATTATGCCGGTTCGTTTCATCATCAGAATGTATAAATAAGTGAAACAGAAGGCGAATAACCGAGTGTGGAATGGATTCCTGTGCCGAAATCAATTTGCAGTTTTTTCAGCATCAGGCCGAAGCCAAAAGTATATTCTGAAGGGTTGGTGATAAATCCGGCGCGGGCATAAAATCCTTTTCCGAAGAGGTATTCCATACCGAAATGTGCGCGGGCGCCAAAATCTTCCTGCTTGCTGACTTCTGCGGCAGCTGTAAAATTGGAGCTGATGGCATAGGATATTCCGAGGCTGTACTCCAAAGGAATGCGTTCGTCGGCATAATCGGATATTTTTGTGCGTACCGGATTATAGACTTGTGCGCCGAGAGTAATTTCATCGCTCAGCTTTGCCTGAATACCGGCTTCGAAAGTAATGGCCGATTTGCTGCCGTATTCCTGCGCCAGGCTAAACCGCCAGAAATCAAGTTGCAATCCGAAGGAAAACCGCTCACCAAAACTGCGCGCATAGGCTAGTCCTGCTTTTATTTCATTGTAATTGGCATTGCCGAAATGATAAAAACTGCCTCCGATTACACCAAATTTTGTTGGAACGGCCAGGCCGATAATCTGGTCGCTCAGGCTTCCCATCAGATATCTGTTGGCAAAATGAACTCCCAAAGTAGTTCTTTCTATTCCGGCAAGCCCGGCCTGATTGTTATAAACCGACCAAAGCCCGTTTTGTGTCACACTGATGCCCCCCATGCCCATAGAGCGGGCACCGGCAACCACTTTATCTCCGGAAGCAAAGGCCATCGCGGGAAGCAAAACAGACAAAAGAAAGGTGTAAATATGCTTCATATTATTGTATTTCAACGTATTGTGATCTAAGTTCATATTAATTTCAAAAAATATCTCAAAATTTTAGCACTAAATTACAATCTTTTGGCAAACAGTAAAAATTTACCAACAAAAATTAAAAAGAATTTAGGTTCTACTCGGTTTTCTGAGGGTAATCAAAATTGAGTTAGAATTGGAGGATAAACTTTCCCAAAGTTTCGAAACTTTGGGAAAGTTTATCCCGGAATAGTTCTCTAAATTTTGATAGGTATGTAAAACCCTTTTTCAAGGGTTGAATACTTTAAAAGTTTTCACGGAATTCCAAGTAGAACCACATTTAATGGAAGTACCACATCCCATTGAACAATTATGCCGTGAGCTTCATTGTGGAATTAGATTATCTTTGAACTGAAATATAGCAATTATGAATACAGATATTATACTTTCCTTCCTTAGTGAGCTCAAGCAGCACAACCACCGCGAATGGTTTCAGGAGCATAAAAAAGATTATCAGAAAGCCAGGGCTGAGTTTGAGAAATTGATAGCGGAACTGATTCCTGCATTGCAGCAGTTGGATCCTTCGGTGGGCGATATTGATATGAAAAGCAGTATTTTCAGGATTAACCGGGATGTCCGTTTTTCAAAAAACAAAGATCCGTATAAAACCAATTTTGGTTCGTTTATGGCACGTGGTGGCCGGAAAAGTATTTTTGGCGGTTATTATGTGCAAATTGAACCGGATGCTTCTTTTGTTGGTGGCGGCGTGTATTGCCCTCAAGGCCCTGCATTGAAAAAATTGCGTACCGAAATCTATTATAATCCTGAAGAATTTAAGCAGATTATTGAAGAAAAGCGGTTTCAAAAGGCTTTTGGAGGGTTAACTGAGCTAGAGAAACTCAAAAAAGGGCCACTTGGCTTTGACAAAAATTTTGAACATATGGATTTGCTGCTGCACAAGAACTATGTAACAACACATATGTTGAGCAAAGAGGAATTATTGTCAGAAAATTTAGTCCGGCTTATTTTGGAATCCTTTGCCGCTATGGTGCCCTTAATTTCTTTTCTGAATCGAGCCTTGGAAGATTAGCATAAATGTACCCGCCCGGTGCGGACAACAAACAGGGCAGATTACAAAAAGAGCTGCATTTGTATTAAAAAATACCTTATATTTGATAGCGATTACATTCATAAAAGGGAGCTAATCACAATCGTTTACTTTCATTGGATCAGATATACTGATACGCTCCGGTTTGTATGTAATGGCTCAACAATATGATATATTAAACCAAAAAGCAAAATTATGGCTATTGAGTACAAAAAAGCAAATGCAGAAGGCGTTTTAAAGTGTCTGGAATGGGAACCAAAAATCATTGAAACAAGATTGGGGCCAATTGAATATGCCGACCGGGGCGAAGGACCGGCAGTGCTTTCTGTTCACGGAGGACCGGGAGGTTTTGATCAGGCATTGGGGCTTATCGAAGTGTTCCGGACATCCGGCTTTCGGGTTATCGCCCCTTCCAGGGCAGGATATTTGGGCACACCTGCCGACAACGGGACAACTTATGAAAAGCAGGCCGATATGCATGTTGCACTCCTGGAGGCATTGGAAATTGATCAGGCTACTGTTGTTGGGGTATCTGCAGGCGGGCCGTCATCTTACTGTTTGGCGCAAAATTATCCCGAAAAAGTAAAAGCTCTGATACCCATCGATGCAGTCTGTATGGAATATACCAAGCTCCAGGAAGTAAGTAAAACAGAAGAATTCCTTTACCTCAGCAAGCCCGGGCTCTGGTTTGTAGATTATTTGATGAAACATTTCCCGGCATCAATGGTGCAAAATTTTCTAAAAACAGAAAGTACGCTTGATAAACATGATATTAAAAAACGGATTAAAGAAGTTGTTGGCGACGAAGATCGGTTTGCGTTTATGAAACTCATGATGGCCACGGTAACCAAAAACTATAAAGAACGTAAGCGCGGCCTTGATATTGATATCGATATTTTAACTAAAATCGATAAAGTTGCTATTGATAAAATATCCTGTCCAACTTTAATCGTTCATGGCAGGGCCGATGGCGATGTTCCTCCTCATCAGGCAGAATATGCCCATAATACCATCAAAAATTCAGAATTATTATGGGTTGAGAAAGGCTCCCATATTGGTTTCTGGCTTGCCGCCGATGCCTATGATGTACAGAAAAAAACCATTGAATGGCTCAGGGACCTGCATTGAGCTGCATCCTTTTTCCCATTCAAAAATCAAAGGATTAAGAATCCGCGACAAACTTTCCCAAAACTTAAAAATTTTTGTGTAGAGGTCAGTATGTAGGTGCATATTAGTTTTGGCAAATCATAAAAACTATAATGATTTGTTATTGAGTAACATAGATTTCTCTGCCGAAGCTTCGGCATCGAAATGACCTTTTGTTGTGTTCAAGTGGCAAAGGCGGCGAGGACTCATTTTATATTTTTTATTGTGTCCTCGCCGCCTTTGCCCAAACAATTAATAAACAGTCATTTCGACGACCAACGGGAGGAGAAATCTATTTATTCACGAGCATAATTCATTCTATGTACTTATCTACTGACCTCTATTTTTGGGAAAGTTTAACTTCCAATCATCTATCATAGCTTAATCGAATTGCAATAGCGGCAGCTCGTTTATAAATAAAAGCAGATTAAATCAGCTTAACTCAAATTCTGAAATAAGCCCGCCAGTTGCGTGCGGTTTTTTACCCCGGTTTTCCTATAAATATTTGAGTTATGATCGCGTACGGTAATTGGCGAAATAAACAGCTCTTCCGCAATTTCTTTATTGGTTTTTCCTTTGCAGATCAACAAAACTACTTCCTGCTCGCGCGGGCTGATACCGTATTTTTCAAATAAATCTTGCAGCGAATTGATATCCCCTTTATTTACAGGATCACTCGTTTTTAACATTCTGCCGAGAATAAAAATATTCGCCAGGTTAAAGAGTGTATCGGTAATTCCCAGCCCCAGCATCTGTATATCTTCATGGATGCGTTGATAAGGCGTGTTTATCAATCGGAGGGCAAGCGTCAAAACCGCATAAATCAATATCATCCAGGCAAAACCCAGTGTATAATCTTTTCTGAAAACAGGATTGTCCGGTTTCTTTAGCAGCATTTGTAATGCAAGATAAATCATGGAAAGGAAGAGCAAAAAATGCACACTGAATACCAGCCAGGGCCCCAGTACATTTGCTATATCAATTGGTTTGTCCAAAAAAATCAAAAAGCTGAAAAGCAAAAAATAAGCGAGCGGATATCCGTAAAAACGCCATGAAAATTTCCTGCTGCGGTATATTTGCGCCAACTGAACTGATTTGGCCGCCATAAAAAGGCGTACAGGGGCAAGGAAAAAAATAAGCTGCAAAAATGGATTCCTAAGGCTCTCATCATAGGCTTCGGAAGACATTATAGTTTTAAAAAAGGCTTCCAAAACATGGATGAAAACCAGAAAATTGATCCCGGCAAGCAAAACCATATAAACCAATAAAAATTTTTGCCTGCTTTTTTTGTATTGCGACAGGCAAATATAGAGCGCCACAAACCCAAGGCCAAGGCCAATAAACTGAAGGAAGTGAGCTAAACCGATCATTATCAGTATCCTATAAATGTAGGGTTATTTAAATTACTACAAATATAGGATTTTATGCCAATGCCTTAGCCCCTATTTTTGCCACCGAACCTCGCCTGTTCCTAAAATGGATTTCGCAATGCGCGCTTATAATGCTGGTGAAAAACAAATCTCAAAAAGAAATGAAAAAAGCCTATAAAGTAATTTTTTTTCGTAAAAAGTTCATCCGTATCGGTTGGCTTTTGCTTGCATCGGCAGCAATTGTTTTTTTTGGTGAATACCTGATTGTAGATCCATTTGTGTTTTTATTGCAAAAAGCCGGTTTGGGCGAAGTTAGCCATGTGCTGCCTGAAAACTGGCTCCAAAGCATTGGCGATAGTTTGAAACGCTTACTACGAACTGCCGTTATCGTTGGGGCAGCACTAATCCCTATCCGATATCTGCTGAAAGAAAAAATCAGTTTTATAGGCCTGATTTTTGACCAGAAATGGGCATTAAAAATACTTGAGGGAATCGCTTTTGGGTTTTTAGTGCAGTGGATATCCATTGCTTTGATGACCGCAAACGGATGGTATGTTTTTGAAGGTTGGAGCTGGGATTATGAAAGGAAAACCCTTATTCTTCCTGCATTACTTTATACCATTGTGTTTTGCCTGGAAACGAGTGTTATAGAAGAGTTTTTGTTTCGGGGGCTTTTGTTCAACCTTTTTCGTTGGCGCTATTCCACATGGACAGGTGTTTTGGTTTCCTCTTTCGTTTTCGGAATCCTGCATTTCCAGGGATACAGTGCGGCTTTTCCGGTATGGCTGTCCATTCTGTCAGCGGTTTTTGTAGGTTTATTATTTGTTCAGGCATATTTATTATACAACAGCCTATGGCTTCCATTGGGACTGCATTTTGGCTGGCACCTTGCAATGCGGATGCTTGCATCAGTAGGGCTTCAGGCCGATGAATCTATTTTTATTGTGGCAAAAGTAGATGGGCCTGCAATGCTTGTGAGCACAAAAGCAGGTGGCGCCGGATTGTTTGAGCTAATCGGAGCCGTAGTAGTTTCTGTTATTATGTGGGTAATTTATTTGATGAAAAGTGGCAGAATTAAGAAATGGATTTCACTTAATTGACGAAAAGGAAATTATATTATGATTATTCACTTACTCAAAACTGCCTTTCGGTTTTTGTACAGAAACCGGATCAATGCACTGATTAATGTGCTTGGCCTGGCCATCAGCATTGCAGTGTTTATTTTCATTGTTCGCTATGTGCAATATCAGTTGAACACCGATTCAAGCCATGTGCATGCTGACCGGATTTACCGGCTCGAATATGTTGGTTTTTCTACAGCTTGCTCTGCGGGCATTAAAGATCTGGTAGAGCAGTCCGGGCCGGAAGTGATCCGGGCCGTGCGCTATTATCCCAACAAAGATGTGCAGCTCGATTATGGAGAAAAGGCCAAAACAAATCTAAAAAGCATGAAAGTTGACGATATCCTTTGGGCCGACTCTTCATTTCTGGAGGTTTTCAGCTATCCCCTCAAACAGGGAAACCCGAAAACATGCCTGAGCCAACCGTTCTCAATTGTTCTTACGGAAGCTATAGCAGAAAATCTTTTTGGGGATGATGATCCCATGGGTAAAATGGTCACGGTCAACCATAGGGGAACCTTTAAGGTAAGCGGCATTCTTGAAAACAGCCACGAGCCGGTCTCCATTCCGGTTAATGGTTTGATGTCGCTTGTTACAATGCGCGAGATGAGGGGCCCTGACTTCCTGAAAAACATGGACAATTGGTTCTTTGCCACTTACCTCATGCTGCCCAAAACACATAATCCGGATTCCACAGCAGCACGTTTCAGTCGTTATTATAATGACCGGTTCCACCCAAACGACCCGCTTACATTCCGCTTAAACCCGCTCAAAAGCATTTATTTCGAGTCAAATCCCGGCTCCTCTGACTATTCGCTTCATGGCAACCTTCAGTTTCTCCGGATTTTATCCGCTGTTGCTATTCTTATCCTGTTGATTGCCATCAGCAATTTTATCAACCTGAGCACGGCCGTTGCCGGTCTCCGGTTCCGTGAAGTGGGTATCAGGAAACTTGCCGGAGCCAATAAAACAAAACTAATGCGGCAATATTTATCCGAATCGGTAATAATTGCCCTTTTTGCACTATTGGTGGCATTGCTTTTTGTGGAGCTCCTGCGCGTTGATTTCGAATACATCATCGCAACAAAGATCCAAAATGGCTTCCCTAAGGGTTTGGGCAATATGCTGATTTTAATTGCAGGAAGCATTGGTATTGGTGTGCTTGCCGGCATCTATCCGTCCTTGTACCTTACTTCTTTTCAGCCTGCTGATGTTTTGAAAGGACGGGCAACAAAAGGGAAAAACGGCCAAATGTTCAGCCGCATCCTGATTGTCTTTCAGTTTATGGTCTCAGCCATACTGATCATCGTGATACTGGTCATTGGCAAGCAGCTCCATTTTTTGAAAGATAAAGACCTGGGATATCAGGCAAATCAAATCGTTTATCTGGATTTAAACAAAGATCTAGGCGGGAAAAAAGACGCTTTTCGCGAAAAACTGCTGCTAAACCCGCAAATCAAAAGCGTTACTTTCTCCAGTTTTAAGCCCGGGGCCATGAATGGGGAAACGTTCAGGAGAGAAGTGAACGGCAAGCGGTATAATCTGTATTATACTATGACCGATGCCGATTTTACGGATGTTTTTCAACTGGATATTCTTCAGGGCAGGGGCTTTCATAAAAACAGCGCGGCAGATATTGGCACAGCCATAGTGCTTAACGAAACTGCCGTAAAACATCTTGGCCTGAACGAAGCTGTGGGCACGCGCATCAGCCTGTTCGATTCGGTGGGCACAGTAGTTGGTGTGGTAAAAGATTATCATTTTCGATCCATGCACCACGGAATCGGTCCCATGTGCATTTTGAACCTGCCCGACTGGTCAAGGGTTTGCCAGATCCGGCTCAGCGGCCATGATATTCCTGCAAACCTGGAATACATCCAATCGGTTTATGAATCTGTTGCCCCCGGAAATATTTTTGATTACGGATTTATGGATCAGGGATTTCAGCAACTGTACAAATCAGAAGAACGTTTTGCAACCATGTTCAACTATTTTGCGGCGCTGGCAGTTTTCATTGCCTGCATCGGCCTTTATGGGCTGATCCATAGGGTGGCATTACAAAAACGCCACGAAATCTGCATCCGAAAAGTTAGCGGCGCCAGTGTTTTCCAAATTGTTTTTATGCTGTTGAAAGACCTCTCAAAATGGGTCTTACTGGCATTTCTGATTGCCTGCCCCATTGCATGGCTTGCGCTCAGCAATTGGCTGGCGGGCTTTGCATATCAAACCAATATTGGTATTCAGCCATTTTTGCTTACCGGAATTATTTTGCTGCTGATTGCCGGTATGACAATGGGCTATCAGGCAATCCGTTCGGCTATGATGGATCCGGTAAAGGGACTCAGATCGGAATAATATGTCCTTTTTGTCACTTCGACCATTTATTTGCGTCAAAGCATCAAAAACATAATGCTTAGTTTGAAACACAATGAACCATGAGAAAAAAACTACTGCTAGTCTTGCTGGCAATTATTGTCACGGGCAGCCTTTATCCCTGCTCTACTTTTGGAATCCTGAATGATGGAAAACCTGTTTATGGGCATAACCTCAATCAAGGCGACATCGGTGTGCCGGGCATGATATTCATCAATAAAAGAAACGTTTTTAAAAAAGGGAAATCCTGGCGAAACCTGATTTCAGGCGTAAACAGCACTAAGGATTTCTGTTGGATTTCACGCTATGGCTCCGTAACCTTCAATAATTTCGGACGTGATTTGCCCGATGGCGGCATGAATGAAAAAGGACTGTTTATCTGGGAAATGAGCGACGATACCCGTTACCCACGCAAGGACAGCCTGCCCTGGCTCAACCAAATGAGCTGGATGCAATATGTGCTCGACAACTGCACAAGCACTTCCGAAGCTCTTGACTGTGCCCAAAAATTCAATATCGACGGCTGGGGCTGGCATTTTTTTATTGGTGATGCCGGAGGGAATATGGCCGCACTTGAGTTTATTGATGGCCAGACCGTAATCCATCAAGGAGACCAAATGCCTGTTACGGCACTGCTAAACGAACCCTACGAACGCGAAATGGAACTACTGAACTATTTCGAGGGTTTTGGCGGAGATTATCCCATTCGTTTTGATGATCCAGAAACCCCCAGGATCGCTAAAGCGGCCCGGCTTCTGCAGGGTTTTTCACCCGGAAAAGATGCTGTTGCCTGCGGCCTGGATATGCTTAAAAAACTGAAAGTAAATGATGAACCGGAATGGTCGGTGCTTTTCCAGCCCTCAACATCCGATATATTCTATTACACCCGAACCAATCCTGAACTTAGGAGATTCTGTATGAAAGACATTGATTTCAGCAATTCGGGCCCTGTGCTGATCCTTGATATTGAGAATGGAAGTGGAGAAATGATCCAGGCATTCACAGCCTTCACAACAAAAAAAATGAGTGCTTTTCTCAATCAAAAACTGATACCAATACTGCCCCCACAGTTTTTTGAAGGCGAAAATCCTGATTCCGGTAAATTCGTTCAAATTCTTTCAAGCTATTCCGATGCTGCACAACATAAGGAAGAACATTTCTTTGCTGGTCAATGGGCGCTTCAGGACACGTCTCAGCTTGTTTTAGAAGTAGCACTGGAAGCCCGCAATGAATTCGTAAACGCAAACATCAGGCTGAATGCTTCGGAAGCTTTAAAGGCGGATCATTTAAAAATGTCGGACAAAGAGATGGAATGCACTTTTAAACATCCCTCGGGCAAAATATTTATCATCAAAGGAAAATATAAAAATAAAAGCCTTTGGGTAGATTTATATGGAATTGAAGATTTTTACGGACGTTTTGAACTGGTTAAAATTTAATTGAGGCCTCTCGATTCCGCTCGAGGACCTTAGATTTTGTTTTTAGCGTCAATTGAAGGCTCCTGAGCGGAGTCGAAGGGCCGTCCTTAATACTACTCATACTTCAAAACATCAGCCGGATTGATCCTGCTGGATTTATAGGCTTGGTGCACTACGCTGACTAAAGCAATTAATGTACTGACTACAAGCGTAATAATAAAATATTTTGGACTGAGCGCAATGCGGTAATGATATAATTCCAGCCAGTTTTTCATCAGATACCAGCTCAGGGGCAAAGCAATGGCATTGGCGATAATCACGCGCAAGAGAAACTGGCGCAAAAAAAGCAAATGCACCTGCCAGCTGCTGGCGCCCATTACCTGCCGTATGGCCGATTCTCGCAAGCGCAGCCGGCCGATAAACAATGCCAGGCCGAACAATCCGATGGCTGCAATAAAAACCGCCAGGCCCGAAAACAAACTCACCAGCCGGCTTTGCTGCCGTTCCCTTTGATATAAATATTCATTGAAATCAAGCGGTCGCATCAGTTCAAAAAGCTCGTTGGGAAGCATTTCGTCCCAAAGATTTTGCAAATCTTCTTTAACCCGCCGAGGATCGCCCTTATAGCGCAAACTGATGTACTCAAAAGCTGTCTCGGGATTCCATTCCGGCAAAGGACTGATTATTAATGGCTCAATTTTATTATGTGCCGAAGTATGCACAAAATCCTGCAAAACGCCACAAACGCGCATATCCACGCCATTGCGTTTTATAATTTTCCCAATGGGATTGTCCCAGCCAAATTCCTGAGCAGCGGCCTGATTGATCAATATGCTTTTGCCATCATTATTATCCGGAAATATCTGCCCGGCTACCAAAGGAACGTTTAAAGTGTTCAGGTATTCTTTGCGCGCGTTGATCACAAACATCATTTGCACATCTTTCACGCCTTCGGGAAAGAACCCATACAAAGAGCCTCCCATACCGGGAACGCCGGAACTACTGCCCACATGTGTTACTCCGCTGATATTCCGCAGCCCGTTGCAAATTGTTTCGTGCATTTTTTTGGAGTCATCATTGCGCAGTTGGATCACGTACATCTGACTGCCATCATAACCGCTATCAAAACTTTGCAGAAAACGCAACTGGGCCTGCATGATGAGGGTGCAGCAAATCAGCACACAGGCAATCAGAAACTGAAAAACAACCAGCACATTGCGGAAAGTGTTATTTCCTTTTTTGGTACGGCCAAATGCTTCGAGCGGATTGGTTGCGGCAATAAAACGCGCAGGATACAAACCGCCCAGCAGCCCGGCAATTAATGCAGCTAAGAAAGTAGCCAAAAGGCTGATCATTGCCTGATGGCCGTATAAACCTATATTCAGGTTGGTCAGGCGGCTGATCCAGGGCTGAAAAACCTCGCCCAAAATCAAAGCCAGCGGAAAAGCCAGCAATGCCATCATCATAGATTCCGTCAAATGTTGCCGCATGAGGTTTCCGTTGTAGGCGCCTAAAACCTTACGGATTCCGGCTTCTTTTTTGCGTTTCGTAAAAAGCGCGCTGCTCAGATTGGTAAAATTAATTACAGCGAGCAGCAATATACTGAGCGCAATCAGCGAAACAATCCATATTTTTTGGTATCCATCGCTTTTATTGGCCAGTTTTCCCAAATGGACATCTTCGAGCGGAATAGGGTTCAAGTGCATCTGTACGCCATAATTGCGGTATTCGGCATTGATGTGGCGTTCCATAAAATCCGGGAAAGCCTCCGACATTTGCTGCATATCCGCCTCGGGATGCAAGCGCACATATGTCAAAAACCCCCAGCCGCCATTCCAGCCAAGGCCCATGCGCTTCATCGTTTTCAGGCTTTCGAAAGAAACCACTGCCTGTGGCCTTATGGTGGAATTTGTGGGCGCATCAGCCATAATGCCGCTAATCAGAAAAGTATGCTCGTTATTCAGTTTTATACTTTTACCAACGATATCGCTTTCATCACGAAAAAGCCGCTTTGCCATGCTTTCGGAAAGCACAATGCGAAAAGGTTCTTTCAGGCATTCTGCCGGATTTCCTTCTTTCAGGTCAAAGCTGAACATCCGGAAAAAGGAGCTGTCGGCATAAGCATAGTTTCCTGTTTCCACCACCTGATCTCCATGGCTAAACAACTCCCCGCCGGTCATATTCACGCGGCACATACATTCTACATCGGGGAATTCTTCGGGCAAAGATGCGCCCAAACCGGAAGAAGCCGTCGGAATCATGCTTTCCGAGCCTTCGCGCTCCACAATCATATTCATCAGGTACGTACGTTCAGAACCTTCATGAAAACTATCGAAACTGGTTTCCTGAAGCACATACTGGAAAATCAGGCTAAAGGCTGCCAGCCCCAGCGCCAGACCAAAAAGGTTGATGATGCTGTAGGTTTTGTTTCGTTGAAAAAAACGAATTGCTGTAATCAAATTACTTTTCCACATAATATTTTTGTTTATTCAAAACGTAATGCATCGGCAGGGTTGGCCTGTGCTGCTTTGTATGATTGATGACCGATTGAAATATAGGTTATGGCGATGGATGCCAAAAGACTGATCACATAAATGCTCCAGGGAATGGCAATACGGAATTCAAAACTTTCCAGCCAGCGCATACTGAAATAGTAGGCGAATGGCCATGCGATCAGATTTGCCAAAACCACCAGCATGATATACTCACGGGTATAGGTATAAATAATCTGGAATACTGATGCCCCAAAGGTTTTGCGGATGCCAATGGAGCGGATCTGCTGTGCCAGGACAAAGCTGATGATACCATAGATGCCCAGAATCGCGATAATTACAGCAACAAGCATAAAACTAAGGATTATGTACTGCATGCGCCGGTCATCCTCATAATAAAGACTGAGGTAGTCTTCCAGAGATTCGGAACTTATAATAAAAGCCGGAAACATTTCTTCGAGCAGCTGTGTTACGGATTCATTTACCTGCTTCGCTTGTCCGGGATAATGCTTTACAATAAGCTTGTCGGCAAAAAAAGGCATGTGAAGAAACGCGATGGGACGTATTTCGGAACGGAGCGAAGAAGAATGAAAATCATTTACAATTCCCACAATCCGTGCTTTAAACATACTGATCCCGATAATTTCGCCTATAGTTTCATCGCTGATGGCCATTCCGGCTTTTTTGAGGAAGGTTTCATTTACCAGCACTTCATGAATACTGTCATCTTCATGCTGATAATATAACCAACGGCCATGCAGGACCTTCAGGCCAAAAGCGTTTTTATAGGCGGTATCGACCAGTTTCAGGTAAATCTGGAAATCATCATTTTTTGATTCATCACCTGTGTGGAAATGTGTACCCATATTTGTTGAAGAAGAAGGAGCGCCAAGAGAAATGCTGACATTGCGGATCTGAGGGTTTTGCGAGAGCTCCGCATAAAGATGGTTTTGGTCTTCTGTACTGTTTCCCGGCAATTGAAAAATGAGGGTATTTTCTTTTTCAAAACCCAGATCTTTGGAATGCACATAGCTGATCTGCCTACTTATTGTCAGTACATTGATTACCAAAGCAGTTGTAATGGCAAATTGCATGATGATCAACACTTTACGCAATGTAAAGCGTTTTTGTCCTCCCGAGCGCAGATTGTTTTTCAGGCAATCAATGGGCGCAAAACGACTAATCATCCAGCCGGGATAAAGGCCGGTGAGCAAACTGGCGATTATCCAAACAGCCAACAGAATCAGAAGAATGGCAGGGTCATCATAAATACTTACGGAACCTTTGGGCATAATAAGGCGATTAAAAACCGGGAGCAATATCTCCGAAATAATAAGCCCAAAAACAATACTGATCAGCACAATTACCGAAGTCTCGCTTATAAAACCGGCGATAATGCCTTTTCTTCCGGAGCCTAAAACCCTGCGCATGCCGGCTTCCTTTGAGCGTCGTACCAATTGCGCTGTGCTCAGATTGATAAAATTAAAACAGGCTGCAAGCAGTATCAAAAGCCCAATCCAGATCAGATTATTCAAAACAGACCGCTTTACCGCATAATTATTGGGTATGTCCACATATTTCGATTGAAAATGCATTTGCGAAAGCGGCTGAAGCTCATAAGTCATTTCATTTCTATGTCTGTGATAGTTTTTATTTACACTGGCCGTAATGGCTTTTGTAATCATTTCTGAATCTATATTTTTGCCCAGCTTGATAAATGTATTCATACCGCTCATGGTAAGATCCCATCTTTTAATGGCCATACCACCCAAACTGTCGGGCAGGGCTTCGAAGGGTAAAATCATGCTGTAAGGCATACTGGAATTCACTTTTTGCGTAGCCACTACTCCGCTCACCATCATATTTCTTCCCCGACCCACTTCCAGCCTTTTGCCCAACGGATTTTCGTTTCCAAAATATTTTTGCGCCAGGCTATCCGTTAATACCACATTTCCAGCTTCCTGAAGAGCGGTTTCAGGATTGCCTTGCAACCATTGCAGCGGGAAAAACTCCTCAAACAGGCTGTCCACATAAAGCAGGTTCTCTTCCCGGAATGATTTTTCACCAATAAAAACATCTTCGATATAGCGGTTGTAAATCTGCATAATGGGATAATCAGGAAGATCGAGGCGCAAGGCACGTGCCATGGGAAAAGGCGTACAGGATTCATAATTTTTATTTTGTGCGTGATGTGTTATACCACAAACCCTGTAAATATTCCTATATCCAGGAACATCACGATCGTAACTCAGCTCGTATCGAACATAAAGACTTATCAGGATGAAGGCGGCCATTCCAATAGCCATCCCGAAAATATTAATCAGGGTATAAGTCTTTTGTCGTTTGGCCTTACGCCAGCTTATGAGAAAGAAATTTCGGAACATGATATATATTTTGTCAGCAAAATTGAAATAATTGTGCCCACCACACTAATGTTCTTAAAATAAAGCCATTAGGTTGATAACATTTTAGAATTATTGTTTTTATTGTTCCAATTTGAAACAAAATACTGTTTCATGGCGGAACAATTGCTTACCTTAGCAAAAAATGCACAATGGCAAAAGACGGAAATATCCTCATTATTGATGATGATGAAGGCATACTGGCAACATCGCGCGTAGTATTGCGCCATCATTTTAAAAATCTGGTTTGCCTTACCCATCCCGATTTGGTTTCAGGGCTCGATGACTTTGCTTCTTTTGATGTGGTGATGCTCGACATGAATTTCCGTCCGGGCGCTACCAGCGGCTCAGAAGGCATGGAAGCGCTCAGAAAGTTGCTGTCGATAAATCCTGGGGCACATATTGTGATGATCACGGCTTATGCCGATATTCACCTCGCAGTACATGCCATGAAGGAAGGAGCCGTGGATTTTATCGTAAAACCCTGGGACAATGAGCGCTTGCTCGCTACGGTTCGCTCCGTTTTCCGCCTGAGCAAATCGCGCAGAAAAGTACAGGAACTGGAGCAAAAGCAAAAAAACCTGAACCAGGCCATCAATTATCATGGTGGCAAGCTGATTGGCGATTCGCCTTGCATGAAGGATTTGAAAAATATGATTGCGCGTGTAGGGCAAACCGATGCCAATATTTTAGTGCTTGGTGAAAACGGAAGCGGAAAAGAGCTTGTGGCGCGCGAAATCCACCGGCTTTCCCACCGCTCGGAAAAGGCTTTTGTGGCCGTAGATCTGGGCGCCATTCCGGAAAGCCTGTTTGAATCCGAACTTTTTGGCTATGTAAAAGGCGCTTTCACCGATGCCGCCGAAGATAAAGCCGGACGCTTTGAAATGGCGGATGGGGGCACGCTTTTTCTCGATGAAATCGGAAACCTGGATTTAAAACTTCAGTCCAAATTACTGAGCGTTTTGCAAAACAGGGAGGTGTTCCGCTTGGGCAGCAACAAAACCATTCCCTTGGATGTACGCCTGCTTTGCGCCACAAATATGCCTTTGCGCACAATGGTGGGCGATGGGCGTTTCCGGGAAGATTTGCTCTACCGTATCAATACTTTAGAGATTAATGTTCCGCCACTGCGCGACCGCATCGAAGATTTACCTCAACTGCTGGATTATTTCATAGCGCAATATGCCACACGATATGCCAAAAATGTGAAAGGTGTTCAGGCTGCTGCTTTGTCGCGCTTAAAGCGATATCGCTGGCCGGGCAATATCCGCGAACTGCGCCACCTGTCCGAAAGGGCCGTAATCCTGTCCGAAGGAACTATGCTGCAATCCACCGATTTTGCCCTGCACGAGGATGTGGTCCGTGATGCCCCTCCGGTGCTTAATCTGGAAAAGCTGGAAAAAACCGCCATCGCGGCAGCCATTGAAAAACATCATGGCAATTTGAGCAATGCTGCAAAAGAACTGGGACTGGGACGCACGACCCTCTACCGAAAAATGGAAAAATATGGCCTCTAATTCCAACACCATACGCATTTATTTGCGCATCAGCTTTATTACTGTGATGTTGCTGGGCTTTTCGTTCAGCCTGGCCCAGGACAAATGGTATGTGACCAGTGGTGCATTTCTGCTGGCGGCCATAGTTTTGAGTGTTGAGTTGGCCACTTATACGCGCAAACATCTGCGCGAACTTCAAAACCTGCTCGAGGCCATCAGGCAAAATGCCTATAACGACCAATATGTGCCCGAAAGCAATGATCCGCTATACCGTTCGGCTTTTGCCGGAATTTTAGAGGAAATGAAAAACGCACGAATCGAAAAGCAAAGCCATTACGAATACCTGCAACAGGTGATCAGCCATGCGCGTGTTGCGATGATCTGTTTTGATGAAAAGCAGCAGATCGACCTTTTTAATGCGGAGGCAGAACAATTGCTGGGCATGAGCAAGCCCGATAACTTACGCCAGCTGAACCGTGCCGGAAGCGGCCTGGAAGAGCTGATGCTGCGCATTCGCGAAAGCGGGAAAGAGCACTATCGGCTCAATCGTGGCGGAATGCCTGTGCCACTGGTGCTCTATGCCGGACGTTTCCGGATTTTGCAAAAGGAATACTGCCTGGTAAGCTTGCACGATATTAAATCAGAAATGGAAGCCCAGGAAACCGAATCATGGAAAAAGCTGATCCGCGTACTGACCCACGAAATCATGAATTCGGTAACGCCGGTGAAATCCCTGACCTCCGCCCTGCGGCAAAATATTGAAAAGCATCCGGATATTGTAAAAAATTCGGAAGAAGGGGCGGAATTAGCCGAAGGTTTACAGATTATCGAAGAACGGAGCAATGGGCTTTTGCGTTTTGTGGACCTCTACCGCAGCATCACCCGCCTGCCCGAACCCGAATGGACAGAGTTTAAAGTGCACGACATCCTGAAAAATATTGTGGTGCTGATGAAACCCGGCTTAGAGGCAAGTAATATTGGACTGGAAATCAGTTATGATGCAAAAATCCCCATGCTTGTTGCCGATTACGATATGATCCAACAGGTGCTGATCAACCTTTTGCAAAATGCCAGCGAAGCCCTGGCCGGACAGGAAAACGCGCAAATAAAACTCCATGCCGGCAGCCGGAAAGGCCGCGCTTTTATTTCCGTAAACGACAATGGCCCCGGTGTGCGCAGCGAAGATGAAGAAATGATTTTTATTCCTTTCTTCACCACCCGCAAAAACGGAAACGGCATTGGCCTGAGCCTATCCCGCCAGATTATGCAGCTCCACAAAGGAAGCCTTTCTTTTGAAAATTTACCTCAAGCTGGGGCGCGCTTTGTGTTGCAGTTTTGATGAGGCTTCCTTTTATTGTGTCACCCGAAACTCCGCCGACTCCTTGCTTTCAATTTCAAAAGCTTTCAAAAAAATGATTTGATCTTTATTACTTTTTATTGATTGAGATCTAAAATCATCATGCATTCTTAGTATTTAAAAAAACATTCTTCGCGATAAAAAAACCTATTATATAACATCTTTTCACCTGGATTTATTCTATATTTGTACCACTTAAGTGAATTTGCAGGTAAAATAGCATGTTAATCCTTTTCGCAAATTTTTTGATAAGTTATTGATTTCGGAATTAGGAAATAGATAATTATTTGTTATACAATGGATTATACAAATCAAAAAAGTAGAAGCCTGTTCTTTAACGAGAAAGGTAAAATGCATCAGGCATTTGTTGATACAATTATATATATCGAATGTACTGGCAGTATGTCCTCTATACACCTCCTTGATCAAAACAAATGCATTCACTGTTGTGCACCCCTAAAAGATATCGAGGACCGTTTAGATGGGCTTAATTTTTATAGGATCAACAGAAATACTTTGCTCAACCTGAGATATTTCTCAAAATTTGTATCCGGGAAAAAAAGAATTGTTCAAATGCTTAATGGTGAAGAATTAAAAGTTTCCAGAAGGCGCTGGCAGGAACTCCGAAATATGCTAAACCAATAAACCGCTCATTTATAAAAATGAACCGTTCATCCCTTAAAACATACCGTTTATCAAATAAAACGACCATTTGACATTTGTATGGATATTATCCGGTATTTTTGTTGCAACTATTTAATGACGTCATAATGGATAGCAAGTGATAAGGGTGACGCCACTATAAATGCAGCCCGCATATTTAAAAATTTAAATTATGAAAAAAGTATTTGCAACCCTCGCATTATTGTCTGTAATGACTGTAATGACATTCACTCCTAAAACTGCTCAGGCGGAAGATAGTGATTGCTACACGCACATTATGTGCGGCAATTATGTTATTATTTGTAACGCATATGACTATGTAGTTTGGGATGAAATTTTTTGTGGACTTAGCGAAGAGTAGTTTAAATGATTACACCTCTGCAATAAATCATATTGCAGAGGTGTTTCATTTATTGAGAAATTAGCATTTAAGTACAATTGACAGAAAACATTAATTTTCGAGGTGAAATGTTTTATTGAAAAGAAACAACATGAGCAAACAAAAATCAACAACAATCCTTATCATCATTATTATATTACAAATGTTGCCCGGAAAAATTAGCGCACAGTTTTTTGCGCCCCCATCAGAAATCCTGGATACTGCGAATGTTTCTGTGAGCTACACGATTACATGGAAACAGGACACAAACAACATAGATAAAATCCGGAGTGAGGAAATGTTGCTATTCATAGGGAAATCAGTAAGCCTTTTTATGAGTGAAAACTTTTATAAATTTCATTTGATTGGTCGAGAAGCAGAATCAGAGGGGCGCATAGAGGATTATTTACAAGGTGAAGAAATTAAAAACTATCGCACTAGATTTTCGTACAGGATCTATAAAAACTACCCCACTAGACAGATCACCTATATGGATAGAGTAATTCCGACCTTTTTTCAATACAGGGAGCCATTGGACGTGTTTCAATGGCAACTGGCTGATTCATCTACCACAATAGGGGATTTTAAGGCAAATTGTGCTTACACAGATTATGGCGGCAGGCGATGGGTGGCATGGTACACCACCGATATTCCCATAAGTGATGGCCCATATAAGTTCAGGGGTTTGCCGGGATTGATCATCAGGCTTTATGACGATCAGAAGCATTATGTATTTGAAATGGAAAAGCTGGAACGGTATGAAGAAGGCGTACCCATTGAATTGATAGACAGGGATTGGGTGGAGACAACCCGCACTGGCTTCCTGAAAGCCAAGGAAAACCTGAACCGCGACATCATAAACCGTGCACAAGAAGCCGGGGCAGATGCTGAAGGCCAGCAGCGGGCTGCCAGAAATGTAGCGAAAAAAAATAACCCCATTGAGTATTAACCTATTGAATATGAAATGCTCCCCAAGGCTAGGCTGTTAATCATAATTTTATCCGGTTTTTTTGCACCTTTAGCATATTCACAGACCGAGATTTCCGGAATAGTTACCGATACTTTGGGGAAGCCCGTTGAATTTGTTAATATTACAATATCCACCAGGGGAAGTACAACCCCAAAAGCATTTAATTTTACCGATGGGGAAGGAAAATATATAATCCATACAAAATTAGATGCCGACAGCCTTGATGTTCAGGCCAGTGCCCTGAATTTTGAAGCCATAAAATATACCATCCAAAATAGAAGCCAGCAGGTTGATTTTGTGCTCAGGCCGGACGTTAAGTTATTGGAAACATTTACCGTAAAAGCAAATCCCATTGAATTAAAAGGCGACACGCTAAGTTACCTTGTTGACATGTTTAAAGGAAAGGAAGACAAAACCATTGCGGATGTGTTGCGTAAGCTGCCTGGCATTGAGATTGAAGACAATGGTAAAATCATATACCAGGGGCTTCCAATCAATACATTTTACGTAGAAGGGTTAGACCTTACCGATGGGCGATACAGCAAAATTAGTGAGAACCTGCCTGATGAAGCGGTCTCCGTGGTAGAGGTATTTGAAAACCATCAGCCCATCCGCATCCTTGAAGACCGGGTTTACTCGCCGCAGGCAGCCATCAATCTTAAATTAAAAAAGAAAGCGGCTGCAACAGGCAGCGGAAAGGTTGCCACCGGATTTTCACCCTGGCTTTGGGATGTAAACCTTACGCCAATGCTGCTGAGCAGCCGATTTCAATTGTTGGCTTCTTACCAGACAAACAACACAGGCAATGATGTGTCGCAACAAATTGAGCAATTGACGTCTTACGGTCAAATGCAATTTCCTTTTGAACCAGGTGAAAACATTCAGCTTTTTGATGTTGGATCATATACCCAGTACGGTGCCATAGATCGAAAAAGATATCTCGATAACCGGATTCATCTGGCCAATTTCAATGTGTTAGTCCCGCTTAAAAAAGATTTGCAGTTAAGGGCTGACATCTCTTTTGTGGATGACTTACGAAATAATGAAAGAGAAATTTCCAGCTTATATTTGCTGCCTGATGATACTTTGCGCATAATCGAGAACTATTACCGAAAGCATTCAAGACAATATTGGCAGGGAACTTTCCATTTAAAGCGCAATACCAAACGCAATTTTCTGAATAACAAAACCGAATTCAGGTTTAACGAAGCTGATTATCAGGACTTGATCATCAATGCGGATGATTCAATACTTCAACACATAAAAACACCTTATCAAAATTTTTCAAACAGCTTAAATACCATTTTCCGGATCGGCACATCTCTAATCGAGTTTCAGTCATTAATTAAATATCAGGATGGGCCACAAAAATTATCTGTATTTCCTAACCAGCTTTTAAACCAACAATACAGCATCACCGGACAAGCAGAGAATCTCCAGGATGCTATGCTCGAAAGAGTCTATTTGGATCATTATGCCGGTACCAATTTTAAATTGAATCGATGGGTTCTTTCCCTGAGGTTAGGTTTCGCCTATTGTGTGCAGAACTTAAATACGCAACTATGTATCGAAGATCATGACGCTTTAATCGATACCATAATATCAAAAAACAAACTCAATACAAATCAATATCAAATCTACCTGAATCCCTCCATTCAATATCAAAACAAAAAGCTACGATTATCACTTGCCTGGCCGCTTGACCAGCAGCAGTTAACCTATCAAGATAATGAATTAGGTCTTTCAAATAGCAAAATAAAGCTGCTGCATGCACCTGAATTCAGTATGAATTATACTTTTAGCAGTTGGTGGAAATTTCGTGCATCATGGAGGTTTTACCAAAGGATGAATGATCCTGATGATTTTTACTATAATTACATGCTAAAGAACTACCAAAAGCTAATTAAAACAGATGCACTAATCCAGGAGTTGAATCGTCATTTGGGCAAAATTTCAATTTCATACAGAAATACCATAACTACTTTTTTTAACAAGCTTTCCTATTTATTTATGATTCGTGAGTCGAATCTTTTATATAGCAATCATTTGCAGGATGATGGCTCATTTATCATTACCGCAGTTGAAATTCCTAATTCTACTATATCTCACAGCTTGGAGTTCAGGTCGAGTAAATATATTTCTGCACTTAAATCATCACTGAGTTTAAATGCTGTATTGTTGCAATCAACAGGGCAATCATTTGTGAATGATGAATTGTTTGATACAAAAATATTGTCATATTCACTTGCCCCGGAAATATATCTGAATGCGGCTTCGTGGATAAATTTTTCTTATAAATTCTATACAAATGTGGTAAATTCAAAAATAAATGATGAACTACGCAATACTGTGAAAATCAATAAGCATTACTTCAACTGTAATGTATTTTCTGACAAGCATTTATTTAATCTGAATTTTGAGTATTACGCTTATAATGACATCAGGTACAATTTTGTCGATCTGATGTACAGCTATTCATTGAGCAAATCAAAAATTGAGTTAGAACTCAGCTGGAATAATGTTCTGAACAGTAAAGCATATATTGATCAAAAATTTAGTCAGTTCATCATTACTGAATATGTCCAGGTGCTTCGTCCGTCCCAAATTTTATTTGGAGTAAAATTTACATTTTAAAAAGGTAGTTTTGTAATATATTGTTCAATGATATTTACCTGTAACTGAGCATGTATCTAGTGTTATAATTATTACTACATGACAAAAATCATAATTGTCTAAAATTCAATAAATTATGTTAATAACTAATTGATAAGATTTGGCCAAAAAATTTGATTAAAATACTGGCATTCAGTATAGTATGCAAAAATTCACCACAAATAATGCATATGAACATGAATGCCAGATTTGACAGTAAAGTTAGCAATTTATCCCAAATTTTATCTAAGGCTTTTGAAAACAAAATCAATAAAGCTAGGGTCAATTTCATCAGCCTATTTATTTTGGCCTTAAACCAGGCCGCATCAGTGAACTTCAATAAGCTTGCAAAAGTATTCGACAGCAAAGCTGCTACCGATTCATCCCTGCGAAGGATACAGCGCTTCATGGCCAAATATAATTTGGATTACAGCTTGATTGCCTGGGTCATTATTTCATTGCTGCCTGCTAAACCTCCTTATCAGTTGTCAATGGATCGCACTGACTGGAAATTTGGCAGCTTGCACATCAATATCCTGGTACTTGCCATAAATTACAATAGGCTTGCCTTTCCTCTGATTTTCAAAGTCCTGCCTAAAGCTGGCAATTCCAGCACAGCACAGCGCATCGAAATTATGCAGGACTTCATTAACCTATTTGGGGAATCTAAAATTGAGTCACTTTTAGCCGACAGGGAATTCATAGGGCAAAGATGGTTTAAATGGTTGAACCTCAATAATATACAATACTATATCCGCATACGCAACAATACCCGGATTAGTGTTCCGGGAAAAAACAAAGACATTAAAGCAAGCTGGCTCTTTAACCTTTAAAGCTCAATGAGGTAATGCATTATCATAAAATTGTGATAATCAAAGAAGAATATTGTTACCTGTCGGCATCAAAGGTCAAAGACAAAACGGGAAAGCCCGAATTGATGATTATAGCTTCTTTTTCGCAGTCAGACCAAGCAATAGCTTTCTACAAAGAACGATGGGCAATTGAATCTGCATTTAGGGCACTTAAGAAAACCGGATATAAGCTTGAAGATACACACCTAAAGGATAGGGAGCGTATCCAGAAGCTGTTTGCCCTGGTAATCCTATCTTATGCATGGTGCTATAAACTCGGTCTCTACCTTAACGAATTGAAACCTATCAAAATAAAAAATCATGGCTACAAAACCGTAAGCTTTTTTAGATATGGGATGGATTACTTAGCTAAAGCTCTAAATATCGATGATTTAAAATCAATACGGTTGTGCTTTGAAATTTTGTCATGTAGGTAGGTGATTGATATGCCCATTGCAAAGCAATGGGTTTTCTGCTATACTCCTTTTTTTTAAGAGAATAGCTAGCTCAGTATATAAATTTGAACCGTTCATCCCTTAAAACATACCGTTTATCAAATAAAACGACCATTTGACATTTGCATGGATATTATCCGGTATTTTTGTTGCAACTATTTAATGACATCATAATGGATAGCAAGTGATAAGGGTGAAGCCACTATAAATGCAGACCATTTAATTACTCTATTATGAAAAACATATCTAATTTTTTTACGAGATGCATAATTGCACTACTTATCTCAAATTTTATTTGTTCTTGCAATATCAGCAAAGATAGCGGGAAATGCAATACATGTGCACAAAAACCCGATGGCAAGAAAGCAATGAAGATGGCGTTTCCAAATGATGAGTTATCATTCACCTTCAATTACTATTTTGGCAATAATAATCAGGACACGCACTTTGAGTTTGGGGACTGTGCTCTTCCGTCTGATGAGTTTTCAAAATTAAAATCTTCAATAAGTTACTTATCCAAACAGGAGTTGGATCCATATGTCATTGTCTTATATTTTGATAGGTTATTGTCCTATGAAATGAACCCCAAGTTATCAGATTTAAAAGGTTTTAGTGTATATACACATAAAAAAAAGAGAATTTATCACAAATTGTTCGCGAATGAGAACGGTATATTTAAGGAGCTTAAAGGATTTTCTGCCGAAGTTTCTTCAATTCAAACCAAACACCTCTCAACTATTCTACATAAGGTACTTACTACTGCTATTGAAGGAGAAAAGTCTTTTTTAATCTTAGGGGACAAAAACTATATTGGTCATTTCCCCAATGGCAAAAGGGATGAATTAGGATTTTTACTCAAAAACTTGACATTAAATTAAAGATGTTCCCCGGCCCACAGAGACCTGTGGCCCAGGATGTAGTACCAATCCCCCAAACTCATATTGCGTGTGGGAATTTGGACATACATGCAAGATGCCTCCACTGTGTCCAGAGAGTATTGCAATACCAATTGTCCAATATGCACCAAATGTCCCAGATACATTATATGAGGCTTTCGATACAACTCTACATTATACTATTAGGGACTATTTTCTATATGATTATTCATTAGGGCAAAAATATATTTCCTATTATTATGAGATCTCCGAATTTCTAGGTGAGGATATCCCTACAGGATTATTAATTCAGACGGCATACAATGCTTATGGGGTTAATGAGGCAATTAGCAAACTTTTAGACCCATCAAATAATGGCAATGCCATCGTTTTTGACAGTACTCTGGTCGATAATTTAATTGATTTGGTGAATGACTATAAGAATTTATATAGTAACGCAACATATCACCAGTATTTGGATGATGTTATTTCTGATCTTAATACCTTTGAAGGGAAGACTGTGAATGAATTAATAGCATATATAGAATCTATTTAATTAAAAAAAATAATAGTAACTTTCATTTATAAATTTGTGCAAATATTTTTTTGATAAATATTTTGTGATTGATATGCCCATTGCAAAGCAATGGGGTTTCTGCTATACTTCTTTTTTGGGTTCTACTCGGAATTCCGTGGAAACCTTTAAAGTATCCAAAGGTTGGAATACAGTTTTAAATACCTATCAAAATTTAGAGAACTAATCCGGGAAAGTTTAAAACTTTGGAAAGCTAAACCTACAATTCTACCTCATTTTTTATTACCCACAAAAAACCGAGTAGAACCCTTTTTTTTAAGAGAATAGCTAGCTCAGTATATAAATATGAACCGTTCATCCCTTAAAACATACCGTTTATCAAATAAAACGACCATTTGAATAAAAATATAATATGAATACATACCTTTGTTTTTGTATTATTAAGCTAAGATATGAACCATTCATTTAGATATAAAGTCCGACAGCTTGTTTTAAAATGGAGTTATGCTTTCAGTACCATAAAATGTGGCGGGATTTATTAACTTGAATTCAATGTATGGCTTTTGCGTTTTATCAAGATATTACCGTTATTAAATAAACAGATGAAGCTAAAATGTTTTTTTATTCTATTATGTCTCATCTTCTTAAAGACAGCTGTTTGCCAGAACCAAGCGAATGTAAATGTGTTTATCCAATTATTAGACGCCAAAACGGGTTCTGCAATTACTGATGCAAACGTAATAAGCAATAATTCATCTATTGGGGTTTCGAGCATGGAAACAGGTTTATGTGAACTCATGCTTAAGTCTTTTCCAGCTTCTCTGACAGTTACCCATATCTCATATATTAATAAAAAAATAAATGTTGCAAGGCCTGGAAATGACACACTCATTGTGCTTCTTGAACCAAAAGTATCTGATCTCGATGAAGTGAATATCGTAGCCAAACCCAAAACGACAGTCTTTCCAAAGGATTTTGCTGTGATGGATTTTGAGATTTCCAACGGCTTGATATTCGGTATCGGAAGTTATATTAACGACACAAAAAATCTGAAGCTCCTAATATTAAATAACTCTCTTGAAGCAGAGGGCTCAATTAACTTACCTGATACGATCAAAGCTGTGGGCATATTCAAAGATTGCCTGGAAAACTGCCATATATTAACAGAGAAGGCCGCATACCAATTTATTAAAATGGATACTGTTTGGCTAATTTACGATAGATGTGGGATCAATAAATTTCATGATTTAATGGATGATTGCCTATTTCAAATTCAAAACAAACTAATTTTCAAACGAGTTTCAAATGAAGGCTTTTCTCAGTCATTTTATGCTATTGACAGGGTAAAAAAAACTATTACACAGCTAATACATAATAATGATTGGGAAAGACTAAAGCTTCTTACTAATGAAGTCGATTTATTATACTTATCTCAATGCAGAGATATGGACGCTCTTGTTCGCTTTGAGAAAACTATAATGTATCGGCCCTACAATGATACCCTGATAAAATTGGGTGATACTATATTCCATATTAGTTGCAAAGACAGCATGATTAACTATATATCGGGGCAAGATCTAAGCATAATAGGAAACACTGTTCTTGATAAAAGTATAACGTCATCTATCTGGAACGATGAATACTATGTTGATGAAACAACAAAGAAAATACACCTCATTCATCACCGCAAGCTCATGGAGTTAGATCCATTATCAGGGAAAGTCTCACTAAAAAAGGAAGTCCGCTTTGCAGACAAAATAATTATAGATAAAGGCTACATTTATTATTTGTATAAAGACAGCAGGGCTTTTAATTCTTATAAAAAAGTAATCAGGGAGCTACTAGAATAAAGCATATTTGCATATAGCACACATAATTTTTTTCAACATACGAAAGCTAAATATATTACTAAAGGGAACAATACCAAATTTTAATACATGTACAGAAGAGATAAAACAGATAGTGTTTTAACCGCTATAGTAGATTCACTTATAAGTCATCAAGCAAAAAAGATACGTACACATAATTTACTTGGAGATAAATCAGGAACAGCTCTTTTTATGTATAAATACTCGGGAAATAATTAATGATCAGGAACAGAGACTTTTCTGTTCCTGACATTTTATAAATATTATATAATTATAATTTGTCAGCTATGAGATCGATAACTATTTTTTTTATGATGCTGCTTATGGCATCAACAGCAATGGCACAAAATTTCTCTATTGGGCTCAATGCAGCCTCTGCTATCGTTTGGCCTGCATCTTCGGATGGCTACTATACTGCTGTGCCAACAAATTCAGTGGATTTAGGCATCAATTCGCGGATTCATTTTGGTACCAAAGGGAATTATTTTCAGCTTTCCCTTAATATCGTTAAAAGGGCTTCTGATTTTAATTCTGAGCACTTTGGTAAATCGAGGATTTCAGAAACTTTTTTGCAATTGCCTGTTTCTGTTTCCCTTTTGAAGGTCCATTTAAAAGAAAATCAATGGTTTAGTTTTGAGGCAGGCATGTATTTTAGCCTGGCAACGAATCAGGAGGTTTATTCTTCAGAAATTGATGAAACGGACAGGAATTTATCGGAATATGCAGCTTTTGGAGATTATTACAAAGCCGGGGCTTTGGCTGCGATAAATTACAATATTGAAGTTAATCCCAAAAGCCTTTTTTGGATCGGCATTGAAGGAATGACCGATATTGCCTCCCTGCAGAATCTCGCAGATGATAACCCCAGCCGCGATTACCGTGTTGGGACCTTTCGTGTAGGATATTTGATGAAATTGTAAGCCAAATCTTTTCGATGTTCAAAGTCCATTGATTTAGAATGCGGCAGAGGACTTGAGAGGGGCTAGATTTTCATTGTTGGATATTCGGCACAGCAAAGAAGCAATCTCCCTATCTTTGCCCCATGCAAACTAAAATTCTTTTTCAGGACGATCACATTATCGTGGTGCATAAGCCTGCGGGTTTACCGGTGCACAAAAACCAGCATATGCCCAAAGATGCCGATTACCTTTTGAAACAGGTAAATCATTTAACCGGGTCGGAGCTCTTTAATGTCCATCGCCTCGACCAGCCTACTTCCGGTTTGGTGGTTTTGGCGCGCACACAGGATGCGGCACGGCATTTTGCCAAAGAATTTTCCGAAAAGCAGGTGGAAAAAAAGTACCTCACTTTAGTGCATGGAACGCTGGATACGGAGGGTTCATACGATTTCCGTGTGCACGACAAAAGCAAAAAGCGCAAAACAGCTGCTTTGACCCATTATCGTTGTATGGGGCAAGGGAAGATCCCTTTGGCATTCCGCGATGATGCGGAACTGCAGATCAGTCTGGCCGAAGTCAGTCCGCAAACAGGCCGATGGCACCAAATCCGGCAGCATTTTGGTGGCACCGGCCATTACATCATCGGAGATAATCAGCATGGTTCGCGCCAGCTCAACCGGGCTTTAAAAGAATTTCTGGAACAGGATCAGTTGGAACTTATGCTTCATGCTTCATCGCTTTCATTCCGTCATCCGGAAAATATGGAGATGATGCATTTTGAAGATGATGTCCCCGGTTATTTTCAGGAGATGCTGGAAGGGGTTGGGATAAGGATTTAGTCTTTCTCTGAAAAGAAGGAAACCGAAAGCACATAATTCACAAGTTTATCTTCTGTAAAGGCCAGGAATTGGCACAAAAAAAGGGCGCCTGTTGCGGGACGCCCTTACACCAAACAATAAACTCACATATTACAACAAAAAGCTCAGCAGGATACCTGCGGCAACAGCGCTACCAATTACACCGGAAACATTCGGCGCCATAGCGTGCATTAGCAGGTGGTTGGTCGGATCTTCTTTTAAGCCCTCGTTCTGAACAACGCGTGCACTGTCCGGAACGGCCGATACGCCCGCTGCACCAACCAGTGGGTTTATCTTATTATCTTTTTTGAGGAATACATTCATAAACTTAGCGAATAAAATCCCTCCTGAAGTAGCAATCATAAATGAAAGAGCTCCCAAAATGAAAATCATAATGGATTGTGGCGTCAGGAAAACATCGGCCTGTGTACTGGCCCCAACGGTAAGCCCGAGCAAAATCGTAACGATATCGATCAGAGCATTACGTGCTGTATCGGCCAAACGTTTGGTTACGCCGCTTTCCTTCAAAATATTTCCAAAGAACAACATACCCAAAAGAGGCAATGAACTCGGAGATATAAACGCAGTAAGTATGAGTCCTATTATAGGGAAAATGATTTTTTCTGTTTTGGAAACAGCTCTTGGCGGCCTCATACGGATGACACGTTCCTTTTTGCTGGTCAGTAATTTCATGATCGGTGGCTGGATAACAGGCACCAGAGCCATATACGAATAAGCAGCAATGGCGATTGGGCCAATCAGGTTTTGTGTTTGCAGGCCGTTGATAATGCCCCCGTTCGCCAATTTGGATGAAAGGAAAATAGCTGTAGGGCCATCGGCACCACCGATAATACCGATCGAACCGGCTTCCGGAAGGTTAAACCCGAGGAAAAGCGCACCGATCAGGGTAAGGAAAATACCTACCTGTGCAGCCGCTCCAAGCAGCATCAGGCGTGGATTGGAAATCAGGGATGAGAAATCGGTCATCGCCCCAATCCCAAGGAAAATAAGGGGCGGATAAATCCCTTTCACTACGCCGTAGTATAAATAGTTCATTACACTACCTTCCTGATAGATACCAAGTTGCAGGTTAATATCCGGATCGTTGAAGAAGGGGATATTTCCGATGATAATCCCCGTACCGATCGGAATCAGCAGCAGGGGTTCATAATCAAATTTAATTGCCAGATAGATAAAAAACAGACCTACCAGTATCATTATAAAGTGCCCCCAAGTGATATTCCGGAAACCTGAATAACGATAAAATTTGTATAATCCCTGAAAAGTAAGCGATTCATTAAAAGGCCTGGAGTCATCGCTCTGCTGAACGACTTCCTGTTGATTATCTGTTTGGGTGGTTTTACCGCTCAGGTCATCAGCAAAAACGGCTGTCAGGATACTGAGCACGGCAATAATCCCAAAAATTGTCAAAAACTTTCTAAGTGCCATGTTTGTTCGGCTTTTAAAGGTTCATAAAAAGTGATTACACTAATTCTACCAAAGCAGCATCCTGAAGGACGTTATCGCCAACAGCAACTTTAATGGAACCCACAGTTCCGTCGCGTTCGGCCAAAACAACATTCTCCATTTTCATGGCTTCATACATCAAAAGCTTATCACCTTTTTTCACTTCATCGCCTTCTTTCACAAAAATGTTGAGGATAACCCCCGGCAGTGGCGATTTGATAGTAGTAGGGCCGCCGGCAGCTTTTGCATCGGGCAGTTTGTGACTGCCTTTTGGATTCACCACAGCCGAACGGACCAATGTAGGTGTTTTGCTCGTTTTGATTTCTTTGTGCAACTCCACTTTGTAAGAAGAACCGTTTACATCCATTTTGATGATGTTCTTTTCAAAGCCTTTGATTTCCACTTCGTACTCGTTGCCACGTACAGTGAATTTATATTTTCTCATCAGTAATGATCTTTATATGACTGATTAATAAATTTTATTGTTGCTTGTTCAGGTTGCGCATGCCGTATATCTTTGAACTCCACGGTGAATAATTACGCGATACACGTTTAATCGTCAGGATATTGCTTTCTTCATCGTGCATTTCATTGAAATACATAAAGATAGCTGCACTAATGGCAGCGTTCTCTTCTGATGAAACAGATAATTCCTGGTCTGCACACTCCTTTCCTTCCTTTTTAAGTTTTTTCCTGATATTGATATTCAACACCTTAGGAACATTAGAGAAAACAAAAAACAGAAGTACAAGAGCGCTGAAAACAATTGAATAACCAACCAGGGTAATCACAAGCCCCTGATTCAGGTTATGAGTAAGTTCAGCCGACATTTCTAATAAAACCATAGTACAATTATTTAATGTTTAAAGCGGAATATTGGAGTGCTTTTTCGGTGGATTTGTATCTTTCTTTGTAGCGAGTGTACGCAGGGCGCGGCAAATTCTGAAACGCGTGTTACGTGGCTCTATTACATCATCGATATAACCATACTTTGCTGCCTCGTAAGGGTTAGCAAATTTATCGCGGTATTCTTCTTCTTTTTGCGCAATATATTTAGCTTGTTCTTCCGGATCTTCAATTTCTTTGATTTTCCGGCCTTCAAGCACTTCAATAGCTCCTTTGGGGCCCATAACGGCAATTTCTGCTGACGGCCATGCATAATTGATATCGCCACGCAGCTGCTTGGAACTCATTACATCGTGCGCGCCACCATAAGATTTGCGCAGGGTAACAGTAACTTTTGGCACTGTAGCTTCACCATAGGCAAACATCAGTTTTGCACCGTGGGTAATAATTCCGCCATATTCCTGCTTGCTGCCGGGGAGGAAACCGGGGACATCAACAAGGGTGATGATGGGCAAGTTGAAAGCATCACAGAAACGTACAAAACGGGCTGCTTTGCGCGATGCTTCAATATCGAGCACACCGGCGAGGAAATTGGGCTGGTTGGCAACAATACCCACTGCAGCTCCATTAAATTTAGCAAAACCAACCACAATATTTTTGGCATAATGACGATGGAATTCGAGGAACTCTTCGTGGTCAACGATATGATAAATCACATCTTTAATTTCGTAGGGCTTATTGGGATTGTCAGGAATAATGTCATTAAGCTCATCGGCCATACGGTCAATTGGGTCGGTACACTCGGTTAATGGCGGTTCTTCGAGGCAGTTTTGAGGAAGGTACTCCAAAGTTTTGCGTATCAGCATAATGCCTTCTTCTTCGGAATCCGATTTAAAGTGGGCAACGCCTGATTTAGAAGCGTGCACATTGGCACCACCAAGATCCTCGGTAGTAATATCCTCACCGGTAACTGTTTTCGTAACCTTAGGGCCGGTAACGAACATATAACTGGTTTGGTCGTTCATGATGATCACGTCGGTAAGAGCTGGCGAATAAACGGCACCGCCTGCACAGGGGCCAAAAATGGCAGAAATCTGTGGGATTACTCCGGAAGCCATAATATTACGCTGGAAAATTTCCGCATAACCTGCCAGGCTGTTTACCCCTTCCTGGATACGTGCACCGCCACTGTCGTTGATACCGATTAGCGGAGCACCCACTTTCATGGCCTGATCCATAACTTTACATATTTTCTGTGCAAAAGTTTCGGAGAGCGACCCGCCAAATACGGTGAAATCCTGCGCAAAAACATATACCACACGACCGTCGATAGTACCATGACCGGTTACTACGCCATCGCCGAGGAATTTTTGTTTTTCCAGTCCAAAATTTGTGCAACGGTGCGACATGAACATATCGTACTCTTCAAAACTTCCTTCATCGAGGAGCATTTCGATACGCTCACGGGCGGTAAATTTGCCCTTTTTGTGCTGAGAATCGATACGTTTCTGGCCGCCACCGAGTTTCGCTTCTTCACGGAGCTCAATAAGCTGTTTGATTTTTTCCTGACTGCTCATGAATTTTAATACATTTTGCCGTTGACCGGCTAATTAAATTATAGGTTGTTTAAATCCGTTATTTGCGCTATTCTTTGCCACAAAATTCTGTAAGTACTCCATGTGTGGATTTCGGATGGAGAAAACCAATCCTTAGGCCTTCGGCACCATTGCGCGGCTCTTTATCAATCAGGCGCACACCTTTTTTTTCTGCCTCTTTTAAGGCTTCACCAACATTCGGCATAGCAAATGCAATGTGATGCATTCCCGGTCCTTTTTTCTCAACAAATTTACCAATAGGCCCTTCCGGATCAGTCGATTCCAAAAGTTCTATTTTCGTTTGGCCTACCATAAAAAAGGCCGTCTTTACTTTTTGATCTTTTACTTCCTCAACTTCATAGCAGGACAGCCCTAATACTTCTTCATAGTATTTTATGGCTTCATCAAGATTACTTACTGCTATACCAATGTGTTCAATATGAGTAGGTTTCATAGGAAATTATAATTTTATTTGTTTGCTGATAAACAATGTTAATTGATTCACAAAATTAATTCAAAAAATAGTAAAGCGCGAATTTTAAAGGCTCTTTAAAGTGAGCGCCCAAAAATAACTGCAGAAAGGCGAATAACATATTATATATTGAAATACAGATTGTTAAAATCAATTTTTCACTTTTGCACAGCACATATTATGAAACAAACCAGTATTTATCTAAAATTTAGAATTAATCTGTATTAATCTTCTAATTAGGACTTTATAAAATTTTGGAAACAAAATAATAATACAATACAAAAACAGAGGGTTCTTGAGCTTAACAAACTGATAATATTAGTTTTATGCACTGTTTAAACGAAAATCCTTGAAAAAAAATACAAAGGCCGGCAACCATACTATTATAAAACTTACTTTTGTAAACAGAGCTTAAGAGCACATGAAAAAATTTACAGCCATAATCTGTTCCTTAATGAGTGTTTTGTTTTTGGATATCCGGGCTCAGAATATCGACAGTATGATTATATTGCACAATGCAATTGAGAACGACAGCCTTCGTATTGAAAACTATCTGGATATTGCCAAGGCTTTAAAGAAGCAAAATCCCGATTCGGCAATTAGCTTTTATAAAAAGGCCATTGAGCTCAGCAAGGCCAAAGGGTTTCATACGATAACATGCAACACCTACGAAAAAATTGTCCTTTTGGAATACAGCCGTGGAAAATTTGACAAGGCTGCTGAAATAAGCAAGGCGATTATTGCATATGCTGAAAAAAGCAAAAACAGCAAAAAATGCCTGCGCGGCTATTACCTGCTAAATTTTTTCCTGATCCGCCTGAACCAAATGGGAGAATCACTAATTATTGCCAATAAAGCCATTCATCTGGCCGACAGTGTTGGCGATTCATCACTTACGGGAAGTTTTTATAACCGATCAGGCGCCGCCTATGAAGCTTTAGCCAATTATCCTCAGGCTCTTTATGCCTACCAGCAATCTCAAAAAATTGCCGACGCACGAAAAGACAGCAACCTTTTGGCCAGCACGCTGAATAATATTGGAAACATAATGGAAAACCTGGGGCAAATTGATAAACAGCTCCAGTATTATGAACAGGCACTTGAAATACGGAAACTGCAAAATGACCCAAGAAAAATTGCCCCTCTTCTGGAAAATATTGGCGTCGCACATCTAAGCCTAATGCAATATAATGTTGCCCTGGACTATTTTGACCGTACGCTCGCCATGCGTAAAGAGCTAAATGACCAGGCGGGCCAAAGCCAAACATACATCAATATAGGCAACGCCCACGAAGGCTTGAACAACCTGAACCAGGCACTCGAAAACTACAACCGGGCATTGCGAAACCTTGATGGAGCCGAAGACGTTAAAGCGAAATGCCTTGCGAATATTTCGGACATCTACTACAAAAAAGGTTCGTTTGTGAAAGCAGAAAAATATGCACAACAAAGCCTTGCCATAGCAGATAAATTAAATGACAAGGAATTGCAGCGACAGACCTACAAATATCTCGTAAAAATCTACGACACAACCAGTCAGTATAAAAAAGCGCTCAATTATTACCGTCTATACTCGCAGGTAAAAGACAGTATTTCCGGCATTGAAATCAGCAAACAGCTTCAGGAGCTGGAAACCAAATATCAATCCGAGAAAAAAGCACAGGAGAACGCCCTTTTAAACGCCCGTGTTACCACACAAAACCTTCGCTTAAAACAGCAGGAACTCCAGCAATATGGATTGATAACCGGTATTTTACTGATGCTGATCATCGCGCTGGTGGTTTGGCGAAATTACCGTCAGAAAAAACGCGCCAACGAGCTGCTTGCCCAACAGAAACAGGAAATTGAAAACAAAAACCTGGACCTGGAAACGGCCAATCACGAAATCACCGACCAAAAAAACATCATCGAGGAAAAGAATATCAAAATTATTGACAGTATCCGCTATGCACGCCGGATTCAGGAAACCATTCTCCCTCCTCAAAGCATGATCAACCGTTTGCTGCCCAACTCTTTTGTCCTCTATCGCCCAAAAGATATTGTCAGTGGCGATTTTTACTGGCTCACCGAAACCGACGACAATAAAGTTTTGGTATCAGCCATTGATTGCACAGGCCATGGTGTGCCGGGCGCTTTTGTATCCATTGTCGGGCATAACAGCATAAACCGTGTTGTGAAAGAGTTTGGCATTACACAGCCTGCAGCCGTGCTCGATAAACTTAATGAGCTGGTTGTAAAAAGCTTCAGCAAGCAACAGGAGCATGAAGTGAAAGACGGAATGGACATGGCGCTTTGTATGCTCGACCGCGAAAACATGATTCTGGAATATGCCGGCGCAAACAATCCGCTTTATTTAATACGCAATGGAGAACTCAGCATTACCAAAGCCGACAAACAGCCCATAGGTGCTTACGAAAACAGAAAAGCATTTACAAACCACCGCTTTGAATTGCAAAAAGGCGATGTGATTTATATTTTTTCCGATGGATATATCGATCAGTTCGGCGGCCCCAATGGCAAAAAGTTTATGTCGCGACGCTTCCGCGAAATGTTGCTCCAGATCCATAAACTTCACCCAATGGAACAAAAAGAATTCCTAAACAAAACCATTGTGGAATGGATGGACAAGGAAGAGCAAATTGATGATATACTGGTAATCGGCATCCGGATTTCATAATTTTCCCTCATTTCCTTATTCGACCGGCTTCTTAAGCAGAAAGCCTTTATTTTTGCATCATCAACGATTATGTAAATCCATGCGGAAACATCAACAGTATTCTTCACGCAAATTTGTCCTGATTGCAATCTTAACGGTTGCTGCATTGATTTTTCTGAGCAAACTTGCTTATATTCAAATCATTGAGGACAAATACAAAATGCTCTCCTACAGTAATGTTCGGCGCACGGTTACTTTATATCCTTCACGTGGCCTGATCTTCGACCGAAACAACAAACTTTTGGTTTCCAATGATGTGGCATACGATTTAATGGTAATCCCGAAGCAAGTCAAAGAAATTGACACCCTGCGTTTTTGCCGGCTTGTTGGGATCAGCCCTGATGATTTCATTGACAAACTCACTAAAGCCCAACAATATTCACGTTATAAGTCATCGGTTTTTGAAGCCCAGATCAGCAAAGAGACTTATGGCTACCTTCAGGAAAAACTTTTTGAATTTCCCGGCTTTTTTGTACAGGCACGCGCCATACGCAAATACGATCAGGATGTTGCTGCGCACGTTTTGGGTTATGTCAGCGAAGTCAACCGGCGTGATCTGGAACAAGACGAATACTATAAGTCGGGCGACTATATCGGGAAAACCGGTTTGGAAAAATTTTATGAGAAAGAACTTCGCGGTAAAAAAGGAAAAGCCATAAAAGTTGTGGATGTTTTTAACCGTGAAAAAGGCAGTTTTGAAAGCGGCAAATACGACGAAGAGCCCATTGCCGGAAAAAACATTTATACAAGCATTGACAGGGACTTGCAGGAATTTGGTGAAGAATTGATGAAAAACAAGCGCGGCAGCATTGTGGCCATAGAACCTGCAACAGGAGAAATACTGGCCCTGGTCTCCTCCCCTGCTTTTGATCCAAACCTACTGATTGGCCGCGAACGGGGCAAAAATTTCGCCCGGCTGAGCAAAGATACACTAAAACCTTTGTTTAACCGCACTGTTTCAGCACGTTACCCTCCAGGATCCACTTTTAAAATGATGAATGCGCTTATCGGCTTGCAGGAAGGGGCTTTGGATGAACACACGAAATACAGCTGCCAGGGTCCTGAATCATCGCCAATCCGCTGTACGCACTACCATACTTCGCCGCTTAATGTACGGCAGTCGATCGAAATAAGCTGTAACCCATTTTACTGGAATGTATTCCGCAGCATCCTCGAAAACCCGAAATACGACAACATTTATGAATCGTACAATAAGTGGCGCGATTACGTGCTCAGCTTTGGCCTGGACGCCCCTTTTGATACCGACATCCTCAGCCAGCGCAAAGCCAGCGTGCCCGCTACGGATTATTTCGACCGTTACTACCGAAAAAACCACTGGAAAGCAATAACGGTACGATCGCTATCGATCGGTCAGGGAGAAATTGAACTTTCGCCCCTACAGCTGGCCAATTATACCGCAGCTATTGCCAATCGCGGATATTTTTACGAGCCACATCTTGCACGAGCCATTGGTGAAAATAATGATAAAAGCCTGAGGGAAACAAAAAAACGCATCACAAAAATAGATCCCAAAAACTTTGAAATCGTAATTGACGGAATGGAAAACGTTTTCCTCGGAGAAGAAGGAACCGCGCGCTGGTACCAAACCGACAGCCTTTCCATTTGTGGCAAAACCGGCACGGCAGAAAACCCTCATGGTGAAGACCACAGTGTTTTTATTGCGTTTGCCCCCAGGGAAAACCCAAAAATTGCTGTTGCCGTTGTTATTGAAAACGGTGGGTTTGGATCAACCTGGGCCGCGCCAATTGCCACCTTGGTGGTGGAAAAATACCTGAGGGGAGAAACAACGGACAGTTGGTTTAAAGAAAAAATGCTTAACGAACACCCAATTGACTAATGAGAGAACGACGGCACATATTTCAAAATATTGACTGGGCCATGGTTTTATTGTACCTGCTGCTGGTTTTTGCAGGCTGGATAAATATTTATGCTGCGGTTTACAATCAGGAACACCAAAGCATTCTCGATATCAGCCAGAATTACGGCAAGCAACTCATATGGATCGGGACGTCCGTGTTCCTCGGTTTGGTCATTCTTTTTATCGACAGCAAATTTTATCATGCTTTTTCCTACCCTATTTATTTTCTGGTGATGCTCTCACTGGTTGCCGTATTGCTCGTTGGAAAAAAAGTAGCCGGGGCAACAAGTTGGTTTGCAATCGGGTCTTTCAGCATTCAGCCTTCAGAATTTGCCAAAATGGCCACAGCTTTGGCTTTGGCGCACTTTCTCAGCGGAATGGATGTTGATTTAAAGAAATTGCGCACAAAACTGATCAGCGGAATCATTATCGGTCTTCCGGCTGTGCTTATCCTGCTGCAAAACGACACTGGTTCGGCACTGGTTTATTTCTCGCTCATTCTGGTGCTTTATCGCGAAGGCATGTCGGGCGATATACTGATCATAGGCTTCATCACGGCTGTTCTTTTTGTACTGACGCTGCTTATCGACCAATATATTGTTTTGGGTATTTATGCTGCCGGGATTATTGCTTTTGCTGTATTTTTAAAACGCAGCAAACGAAACTACATGATCCTTGCAGCCCTTTTAATTGCCGGTGCCGGTCTTATTTTCAGTGTGCATTATGCTTTTAACAACATTTTGGAAGAGCATCAAAAAACCCGTATAAACGTACTTTTAGGTAAAGAAAAAGATATTCACGGTGCCGGTTACAATGTGCATCAATCCCTTATAGCGATTGGTTCGGGCGGATTCAGCGGCAAAGGCTTTCTTCAGGGAACGCAAACCAAATATGATTTTGTTCCGGAACAAAGCACAGATTTTATTTTCTGCACAGTTGGCGAAGAATGGGGCTTCCTGGGCACAGCCACTACCATCCTTTTATTTTGCGCATTACTATTTCGTATTGTTTACGTAGCCGAACGCCAGCGCTCGCATTTCAGCCGGATATATGGATATGCTGTTTTCAGTATTTTGTTTTTCCATTTTGCCATTAATATCGGCATGACCATTGGCCTGGTTCCTGTTATTGGGATTCCCCTGCCCTTTTTCAGTTATGGCGGCAGCTCGCTTTGGGGTTTTACGGTTTTGCTTTTTGTGTTTATCCGAATGGATGCCAGCAGGCTTCAATTATTGTAATACAGCAAACTGTCCGTTAGTGTACGCCATCGGTACCATATTATACACTCATCCGATTTCGAGTTTCGTTATAAAAGCCTGGTTTCAGGCAGTTTGTGCTTTGGCACAATTCATGAATTGAAGCAGAAAATTAAATTATGCTTTTTGCCCATATAAAACACAGCCTGCGTCGTTTTAATAAAGGACGCATCTATGCTTTATTGAATATAGCAGGGCTCACTGCCGGAATTTCTGCAGCCCTGATGATTTTCCTATGGATTGCACAGGAAACAAGTTATGACAGGCAATGGCCTGGCGACCCCTTAATTTACCGCGTTTCGGAAGAAATAAACTACAATAACGGGAATCACGACCGTTTTGCGCTGAGCGGCTTCCCTCTGGCCCCATCATTGCAGGAGCACATCCCCTCTATTGATGCATATTGCCGTATTTCGTACAGCGGAAACCCTGTTTTGGCATGGCTTGATGATGAGTCCTTTTCCGTAGATAACTTTCATTATGTTGATACTAATTTCCTGGAATTCTTCGAATATCCGGTTTTATACGGCAATCCGAAAACCGCTTTTAACAAACCCGAAAAAGCCGTAATTGACAAAGAAACCGCATTACGCCTTTTTAAAAAAGAAAATGCTTTGGGCGAAAGCATGCGCATAGGCAGCAAAATTTTCATTGTAAGTGCCGTTATCGATACAAAAGCCATCAACTCACACCTCGACCCACACATCCTGATTCCCAACACCAATTACCCCAATGCTACGGTGGAAGCCTATAACCGCGACTGGACACGCATGGCGAACTACACCTACATACGCTTTATGCTGCAACCCGACATGGGGCAGCTTCGCCAACAAATGAAAGAATGGAACCAAAAAGTAATCGAAGCGTGGATTGAAATGCATGAATTGACCTGGAGCCTCGATTTTTCTGTTCATCCAATTGAGGATGTGCACTTCAGCACAAAATTTCAATACGATTTTGACGGCAACAGCAATGCCCGCCTGATTTATATCTTTGGTACAATAGCCTTTTTTATCCTGCTGCTGGCGTCCATTAATTACATTAACCTCAGCACGGCACGGGCAATGAAACGGGCGCGCGAAACCGGAATCAGGAAAGCGGTTGGTGCGAGCCGCAACAGCCTGATGTTTCTGTATATGTCGGAAGCAGTATTTACTACGCTTTTAGCCTTTGTTTTTGCACTTGTCATTTCTGAGCTTCTTTTGCCGTTTTTCGGCCAGATCAGTGGAAATGAAGAAATCCTGCTCAGCAGTTTCAGTGCCGTTCAATGGGTTTTGGCAATTGTATTTGCCATCCTTATCGGGATGTTAAGCGGATTTTTTCCGGCAATGGTGTTGTCGTCCTATAAAGCTGTGGACAGCTTGAAGGGCAGTAGTATGCAGGGCAGCAAAGGTTCTTCTCAAAATTTACAGCTTGTGCTGCGCAAATCCCTTATTGTTTTTCAATTTTTTATCTCCACCAGCCTAATTTTCGGTACATTAGTAGTATATGCCCAGATGAACTTTATGAAAAACAGCGATACAGGATACGAGCGCGATCACGTTTTGGTTTTTAATATCCCCCGCGATACGCTGATTGACAAAAAACTGCCGGACATGCGCAGTCGCTTTCTCCAAAACCCCGGAGTTGAGCAGGTTTCTTTAACCCGACATCTGCCGAGCAAAAAGCCCGGACGGCTGACCTTTTATATTGACCGAGACGGAAATTGGGAACAGCAAATGTTGAGCCTATATACGGTTGACCAACACTTTGCGGATTTATTAAAAATCCCTGTAGTAAAAGGACGTTTTTTTGATGAAAAAAACAAAACCGACCGTGAAACTGCGGTTGTATTAAATGAAGCTGCCGTTAAAATGCTGGGCTGGGAAAATGATCCACTCGGACACAGGCTGGCCAATGGCCTGGGCGTTGACGGCAAAGTAATCGGTGTGGTGAAAGACTTCCATTTTACCAGCCTGCACAACACTATAGAGCCCATGGCTTTGCAGCTCCTACCGCACCGAAAAAGCTATATGCTTCTGAAAATCAATGTAAAAAACCTTAAAACAACTCTTAAAGATGTTGAAAGCCAGTGGCAGGAATTTATTGGGAAATACCCCTCCGAATATTTTTTCCTTGACGAAGACCTGATGAATGGGTATCAAAGGGATGAGAAACTTTTTGACTTGTTCTCGGCTTTTAGTATCCTGGGCCTGGCAATTTCTATTCTGGGATTGATTGGCCTGGTAGTATATACCGCTGAACAAAAAACCCGCGAGATTGGCATACGCAAAACGCTGGGAGCCAATATAAACCAGTTAATGTTCCATATTTCAAGCAGTTATTTTTACTGGTTGATCGGAGGGATTTTTCTGAGTTGGCCTTTATCGTGGTGGGCGATGGATCAATGGTTGACTGATTTTGCCTACCGTATTGGCATCCATCCGGCTTTTTATCTGCTTTCGGGCCTGTTTAGTATTCTGCTTTCCATTTTGTCGGTAGGAATAATTACTTACAAGGCCGCTCGTACCAATCCTGTGGATGCGCTTCGTTATGAATAGAGCTATTTCTGTCCGGCACGTGGCACAAAAATCGGTTCCGATTCAATGAAATTGCTCTGGTTTAAAGCTCGGTCTAAAATGGAAATACGGTATTTTACCGTATCAAAAGCAGAATTGAAATTATAGGCAAAAACGGTATCATAAATCTCGCCTTTAATGCCTTTATAGTTTCCTTCGGGCGTTAAAACCGGTATGCGGCCGTTCATATTCAATGTATCCCACTGAAGACTTTCGGGATCATACCAGCGCAGCACGATTTTCTTCCAAACTCCGTTTTGTAATTCGTAAAAATCGACCAACAAATTATAATCATAGGGAGGAATTGTATCTGCACCCGTGAGGCCAATATCGCCATTGCCGTCTTCATAACTAAAAACCAGAACAGCACGGTCATAAATGCCCAAATCCGGATTAAAAACCAGCTCGGATTCAACAAAAGAAATGTAGGGAACATCCGGCAGGTCTTCTTTCTTACTGCATGAAGCGATCAGCATCAATAAAACAAATAAGAACAGGTATATGTATTTGTATCGGGCATTCATAATGTGCTAAAATACTTCTTTTTCGAATAATGCAAACAGCTTATCTGCCGAAACGGTATAAATCTGTTCCGGGCTTTCCTCAGGCCGGATGACGCAAAAGCTCAGATGATAATCCTTTTTGAGAGAAGTCCCCGATATAAAATAATCTTTGCTGAGATCATCATCGGCAAGTGCAACAGCCTGGGGAACCGGCACCTTACCTGCGGTTAAGCGGATACTTTTCAAATCTGTGGCCACACCGATGCCCGTTGCTTTGAGCAGGGCTTCTTTTCGGGTCCAGATTTGATAAAAGCGATCATCTTCCACAGTTCCTTTTGGCATTACCCAATCCATTTCATCATTATGAAAATAATGTTTACAGATGCGCTCCAGACCCCGTTTACGCTTCATGTGCTCCACATCAATACCACAAGGACGTGTACTAAAAACAAAAGCAAGCATATTTCCAGAGTGGGAAAAATTAAACCCGATCTCTTTTTGTAATTGAACACAAGGTTTTCCTTTTTCAGTAAGCTGAAAATGAATATTTTCCGGTGCGATATCCGTCAAAAGGGACAGCAACAACCTGGAAAAAGCCCGTCCTGAAAGGTATCGGTTTTGATCTGCTTCAAAACGATATTGCTGCATCCGGCCTAGTTCTGCGCTGTTCAGATATTTTATCAATTTCCCAGCGGGGAGTTTTTCAATATCTACAGCCAGCAGAAAGGGCAGGCGCACAATTTCCCGTAAATTCCCTAAAAACGGGGCTATTGAGAGCCCTTCCTGCACATCAATCATAAACAGGGTTTATTATACATTGGACAGCATTCTGCGCAGATTATCAAACTTATTTTGATAATCGAGCATGGAGCGGCGGATCACTTCGTGTGCCTCGTCGAGTCCATAAGTATGTGTAATTTCAGCATTTCGGTCACGGCCGGGAAGATCCTTATAGGTAAGGAAGTAATGCTTCAGCCTATCGATAACAAGTTTATTGACGTCGGCAAGGTCCTGATATTCGCCATAAACCATATCGTTATCCAAAACGGCAATAATTTTATCATCCGCTTCATTACCATCAATCATACGGAAACCACCAATCGGACGGGCACGTACAAGGATATCGCCATGCGTAATGTCTTTTTCGGTCATGATGCAGATATCGAGCGGATCGCCATCACCTTTAATATCTTCCTTTCCGGTTTTTTCCATACAGTAGGCTGCAACCTGATCGGAGCAATAAGTCTGTGGCACAAAGCCATAAAGTGCCGGTACTGTATTGGAATATTTTTGTGGCCTGTCGAGGCGCAGGTATCCACTGGTTTTATCAACTTCGTATTTTACGGTATCCGTGGGCACCATTTCAATATAACAAATTAGTGTTGCCGGAGCTTCCTCACCTATTTCAACACCGTGCCATGGGTGCGATTTATAGCGAAGCCCCATAAGCCGGCCGATAGGATCCATTAAGTTATTACTGCTCATATTAATATACTTTTACTGCTTAACAAATTATTTGATAATATGTTTTGGACTGGGCTTAATTGGCATTTTAACGTCAAAAAGCACCTAAAGTTGCATTATTCTTTTGTTAAGGCTATTGTGAAAAGCTGAAAATAGGTTACATTTGCAGCTTCTTTGAGTAGAATTTTTAAGCGTTTAATAATTAATTAAGTAGTTTTCAGAATGAAAAAACTCAATGGTTTGCTCTTACATAAAGGGGCTTTTCTGCTTCTGGTTATAGCATTACTTGCTTCCTGTGTACCTCAAAAACGTATCCGTTATTTCCAACAAATCAGTGAATTAGACTCTACACATGTTTTTGATTATGCACAACAAAAAGAATACCGTGTAAAACCCGGCGACAACCTTTACATCAATGTTTCCAGCCTGGATTCAAAAACCTTTGAATTTTTCAATACCTCCAAAGGAACAAACAACAGCGGCAACTATTACAATGAAGCGGGAATTTACTTAAATTCTTATACCGTAAGTGATTCAGGAAACATTGATTTTCCTTTTATCGGAAAAATATATGTTCAGGAGTTGAATACCGCACAAATTACAAAAAAACTTCAGGACGTCATTGATGAATATCTGATTGAAACAACAGTAGTGGTAAAACTGGTCAATTTCAAAATTACCTTTATCGGCGAAGTGAAACAACCGGGGCAATTGCAAATCTATCAGGACAAGATCAATATTTTTGAAGCCATTGCCAAGGCGGGCGACCTCACCGATTTTGCCAACAGAAATGAAGTAAAGCTTATCAGAAAAGAAGAAGGGCGTGCTGTTATTTATGATATAGACCTGACGAAACGCGATATCCTGGCGTCGGATTTATATTATCTTCAGCCCAACGATATCATTTATGTCGAACCATTGCGCGGAAAGCAGTTTACTTTTGCCAATTTCCCTTATGCAATCGTCTTCAGTATGATAAGCACTACAATCCTTTTGCTTAACTATTTTGATTAAGCAAACAAACTATTGAAAAAAACAAACAGACAATAAAAACTTCAAGAGCCGTGAACACAACGAACAATACACCTCAGGGGTCAATGAATATGCAGGAAGAAGAGTCGATTGACTTCCGACAATTATTTTTTAAGTTTTATCGTTTCTGGTATTTCTTCGCAATTACGATTTTTATTGCTTTGGTCATTGCCTTTCTTTTTAACAAATACACCAAACCAATTTATGAAGTAAGCACTACTGTTCTTATCAAAGAAGACCGTTTTGGCGGTGATGCGCAGGCCCTGCTGGGCCTTGGGCTGCGCAACCCGATGCAAAACCTCAACAACGAAATAGGAATACTCAACTCATATACCTTAACCCACAGGGCCGTTAAAGCGCTGAATTTAGATGTTTCTTATTTTGGAGAGAAAAACTTTATCACTACAGAAATGTACAAAGAGTCTCCTTTTGTTGTTGTTTTTGATACCGCCAGGCCACAGCCTGTTGATCAAAAATTTCATGTCAATATCATCAACGAAAACGAATTTCACCTAGAAGCAGAAGGAGAAAACATTAAAATGTACAGCTTCCTGGATGATGAAATACTGAAGCATGACGACAAAGATGTTACTGCAAAAAAAATCTCAATAAACAAGGATTTCCGCTTTGGCGAGACTATTGAAACAGGGGATTACAGCTTCCGTATTGAACTCAGTTCCAATTATGATCCCGAGCTGCACAACAGCCGAAAAATGTATTTCCAGTTCAATATGCTGGACAATATGGTGAAAATGATGCGCGGTTTTGATATTGAACCCATCAATAAAGATGCCTCCATTATCGAAATCAAGCTCAAAGGCAATAATGTAAAGAAATCTGTTGATTTTCTCAATGAGCTCACCAAGCAGTACCTGAACCGTCAGTTGGAAAAGAAAAACCAAATTGCCACAAAAACGATTGAATTTATCGATAAAGAAATTGTAGGCATACTTGATTCCTTGAATTCTGCGGAAACCAAACTGGAAAATTTCAGGACAGAGAACAAAATTATGGAGCTCAGCTTTGAGGCCAATCAGGTTTTTGAATATATGAACCAGCTCGATCAGGAAAAAGCACAGCTCATTGTTAAAAACAAATACTATAACTACCTGAAAAAGTACGTTACAGAAAACAGTGAAATCGACCAACTGCTTGTCCCTTCGAGCATGGGCATTGAAGATCCGCTCTTAGGCAACCTGATTGCGGAGCTTGTAAAACTCGCTGATGAACGCTCGGCCCTGCTGATTAACTCCCGTAAGAAAAACCCTGCAGTAGCTGTTGTTGATCAAAAAATTGAAAGCGCCAAGCGCAACCTGCTCGAAAACATCAAAAACATTGTTAATGCCTCAGAAATTGCAATTAATGATATTGACCAGCGCATCGCAGAGCTCAACAGCCGCCTGCAATCACTGCCGGCAAGCCAGCGGAAACTTTTGACCTACAAACGTGAATTTGAACTGAGCAACACACTTTATACCTTCCTTTCACAAAAACGTGCCGAAGCTCAAATTACGAAAGCTTCCAACCTGCCCGATAATGAAGTGATTGACAGGGCGATGGAAATCGGTCAATCAGCTGTTTATCCAAAGAAGAGCCTCAATTATATGATCGCGCTTATCTTGGGACTGATCCTACCCGCAGTATATATTTATCTCAAAGATTTCTTCAATGACAAAATTGTAGATCGTAAGGACGTTGAAAACGCCACCAATATCCCGATTATCGGTCACATCATCCACAGTACGCGCGAAAGCAAAGTTGTTGTTGCCGATTCGCCTAAATCTTCCATTTCAGAATCCTTCCGCTCGGTGCGTACCAACCTGCAATACATGGCCAAAGGAAAAGACAAGCAGGTTATCCTGATTACTTCGGATATTGTAAGTGCCGGTAAAACATTTACTTCCATCAACCTGGCTTCCATTTTTGCCATGTATGGTAAAAAAACGCTTCTGATGGGTTATGACCTTCGTAAACCGAAGATCTATCAGGATTTTGGTCTGACCAATACCGAAGGAATCAGCTCCTATCTGATTAATAAAAGTAAATACGAAAACATTATCCAGCAGTCGCCCATTGAAAATTTGGATATTATTATGGCAGGGCCTGTCCCTCCAAACCCGGCTGAGCTTATTGCTTCCGAAAAAACAGGAGAACTCATGAGCCGCCTTAAGGAAGAGTACGATTACATAATCCTTGATACGCCTCCTGTTGGTTTGGTAACAGACGCTTTCCTGCTTATGAAATATACAGACAGCAACGTGTTTGTTGTACGCCAGGGCTATACAAATAAAAAAGTATTTGCCGGAATTATACAGGACGTTGAAAAACGTGAAATCCCAAATACCAGTATCCTGATCAATGACGTGAAATTAAGCAAAAACGCTTATGGTTATGGATATGGCTACGGTTACGGATATGGTTACGGATATGGTTACGGATATGGATATGGTTATGGATATGGTTACTACAGCGACGACAAAAATGCTGCACGCGAATCCGTATTGAAACGTATCTTCCGCAAATCTTAAGAAAACTACTTTTTATAGATAAAAGCGGGCAAATTCTCCTTAATTTTGGGGTTTTGCCCGTTTTTCGTTAAAGAAACCAGAAATTATTTATGATCAGGGATGCCATTATTTATTTTTTTGTCCTAATTGCCGTTCAGGCTCTTATCCTGAACAATATATACCTGTTCCACTTTGTAACGCCGATCATTTATATATACTTCATCCTGAAGTTGCCCTTCGACACGCCCGCCTGGTTGCAGCTTTTATCCGCTTTTGCAATGGGAGTCGTACTTGACATCTTTACCTCAACACCAGGGCTTCAGGCGTCTGTTTGTGTTTTCACCGCTTTTGTGCGTCCGTTTATCATCCGTGCTCTTCGTTCAGGAAGGGAATATGAACCGGGATTGGTGCCGGGGTTCCGCGATAATGGAAGCCGATGGTTTTTAATTTATAGTATCATTCTCATTGCTATACACATTGCCGGTTTAACACTCCTTGAAAACTTTGGGAGCAGCTCTGATCTTCAAATATTTTATCGCTGGATATTTAACCTGGCCACATCCTTTCTACTCATCCTGATGTTGGAGTTATTTATTTATTCTTCAGGCAGGAAAAAGCATGTCTATTAACAAAATTGAAATATTTATCATTGATATATCTGCATCATTGTTGGGTTTTCTTAACTTTGTCCGCTAATTTTAAGCTAATTCAGGCAGATGGTTTTTAGTAGTGCTTTGTTTCTCTTGATTTTCTTGCCGGCATTCTTAATTGCCTACCATATTGTACCAAATTGGTTTAAAAATATCCTATGCCTCCTTTTTAGTATTATTTTTTATGCTTGGGGCGCTCCCAAATTTCTATTCCTTGTTTTACTATCAACCATTTTAACCTTCTTTTTGGTAAAAGGGCTTCACAAAGAGATTTTAAAACCCAGAAAACGATTATTACTGACAGCTGCTGTAGGTGTCAACCTGGGTTTGTTGCTGTATTTTAAATATGCAAACTTTTTTGTGGAAAACCTAAACAGCTTTTTATCTGCACTTGGTTTCAATCATATTGCCTGGACAGCTGTAGCCTTACCAGTAGGCATTTCTTTTTTCACCTTCCAATCATTAACCTACGCTGTAGATGTTTATCGGGGAGTACATGCCCCCTTGAAAAGGCTAACTGATTATATGCTGTATATTCTGATGTTCCCGCAAATGATTGCAGGCCCTATTGTACGTTTCAACACCATTGCTGATCAAATTGTAAAACGCTCGGCATCAGCAGAAGACCGTCTGGCAGGTTTTTACCGCTTCGGAATTGGTTTGGCAAAAAAAGTACTGATCGCTAATGTTATGGGTGAAGTAGCTGATAACGTTATGGCTATGGATTATGCCTCTATTAACTCCAGCACAGCCTGGCTTGGGATACTGGCTTATACCTATCAAATATATTTTGATTTTAGTGGGTATTCAGATATGGCCATCGGGATTGGGCGCATGATCGGTTTCCGTTTCCCTGAAAACTTTAATAACCCCTATGTCTCCGGCTCCATTACTGAATTTTGGCGCCGGTGGCACATCACGCTCGGCGCATGGATGAAAGACTATTTATACATTCCGCTAGGAGGCAACCGGGTTAAATCAAAAACCCGTTTATACTTCAACCTGGGCTTTGTTTTCCTGATTTCCGGACTCTGGCATGGTGCTTCATGGAATTTCGTGCTATGGGGTGCTTTTCATGGGGCTTTCCTGATACTGGACCGTATTTTCTTGTTAAAATTATTAGACCGCATTGGCAAATATCCATCCGTACTCATCACTTTCTTTCTGGCTATCATGGGATGGGTTCTTTTCCGGGTTGAAAATTTTGATGATGCCCTGATATATTACCAAAGGCTATTTGCTTTTGATTTTGGTTCCCCTTTGCTTCATGAATACCCCCGCTTTTTCCTGATGTTGCCGTTTGCTGTACTATTCTCATGGGTAACCCTAACGAAATTTGGTCTAAAATTCCAGAGTGTGTTCTTTTATGAGAAACTAAATACTAGCAAATCCATATTAATGTTTGTCCTCATATTGTTATTAATCATCATCTCTCTGGCTTCAATTACAAGCTCTGGCTTTAACCCATTCATTTATTTCCGCTTCTAGTCATGAAAAAAGAGAGAATCCAAAGCATATTATTTATCCTGATTATCGTATTGCTATGTGCTCCGGCAATCCAGTATTCTATCCATATTTTTAACATTCAATTTTTAAGCGGTGCTTCAACGAAGACTGGATATGAGAAAATCAAGCTCAAAACCTGGTTTGATGCCGAATACCAGCAGAACACAGACCAATGGGTAAATGAAAACTTTGGCTTTCGCCCTCTTTTTGTCCGGCTTAACAACCAATTGGAGTATAGCCTGCTAAAGAAAATTAACGCCAGAAACGTTTACGAAGGTAAAGATAAATACCTTTTCCGGTTTTATCAGCCAAACCAAAAATACACCACAAAATTTCGTGGTAAGAAATGGCTTGACGAAAAAGTGAAAAAATTTCAATTTGTCTACGATACACTTAAAAGCCTCAATAAGCATTTTGTTCTGGTTATTGCTCCCGGAAAGCATTATTACCATGCAAATTTACGTCCTGACTCAAACAAAGGATATGAAGATCAGCCCAATAATTACAAGCTAATCTGCAAAGCAATGGATGAGCACGGAATCCCGTATATTGATTTCAACAAATGGTTTCTAAAACAAAAAGATACCATCAGCTACCCTGTTTATTCAAAAGGGGGAATCCACTGGACACAACTTGCCTCTTTTCATGCGATGGACTCTTTAGTGCAGTTCATGAAAGCCACGAGCAAGGAAGACTTCCCAGAAATTGGCCTGGGTGAAGCAAAAACACGTGAAAAACCCTGGTCTCCTGATATCGACATCTACAAAGCCTTAAATATTTTCACGAAATGGGATGAACTGGATATTAAATATGCTAAACTACTGCCTGATACGACTTTTTCAAGAAAACCAGACGTGCTTATTGTTGCAGATAGCTATTTTCACGCACCTTCCTGGAGTAAAATACCAAAAAAGTATTTCTCTGAAAACTATGCGTTTTGGTATTACAACCGGCAAGCTTATGATTGTAACAGTCATTTATTTGCGAATACGGAAGACCTTTTTCTGGAAGATGAATTAAATAAAAGAGAGTATTTTGTAATCCTCTCTACAATAATGAACCTTGAAAACTTTGGATGGGGGTTCATTGACCAACTATACAGCTATTACAAAGGTACTTATAAGCAAAAAAAGAAGCTATCTGAAGAAGAGTTGAATATCAGAAGGATTATAAATACTATTAAATCAAGGCCTCCATGGTTAAATTCCGTTAAAAAGAAAGCAGGTAAAAGAGGGATTAGCCTGGATTCTATGCTGAGAATAGACGCTAAATACATGATTAACAAAGAAAAAAAATAAGCCAATTCGCAATATTGCAAGCTGATCCGCAAATTTTAGATTTGCATAATTATCAGGCTTATGCTACTTTTGGTAAAAATCTTCACTTTGGATGAAAACGAAACGGATTCCACGTTTTTTTGGTTTTAGAATTTATGCAGCATCCACCGCAATTTATATGATGCTGGTGTTTCCGTCCCTGCTGATTGTTTTTGTGCAGAACATGCCCAAAATGGAGCAAATAAGCTCCGTGCTATCAGATGTTCACCCACAAAACGACAGCACCGGCAGCCTAAATGACACCACTTTCAACATTAACCCAGTCAGTATGAGTGTTGATACACTTACCAGCACTTTGGACACCTTAGATAATTCCAGGATTCATCTGCAGCGAACCGGCGATAATTCATCGAATGAATCATTGCTTAATGAGGCCATTAATCTGTATTTTATTTTGCTGGCGGTATCATTTCTTCTCGGTTGGGCTTTTAATTATCCTTTCAAACGATATGTGCGCCGAAAACGAAAACACAAAAAAATCTCATCCGGCCTCTTCCGGTTTTGTAAATCATTTCTCCTAAAGGCGCCGCTTATCAATACGGGTATATTGCTGATTACCTATGGCATAACTAATGCCAATATGTTTTTTTATCTCCAGCAGCCCAACCAGTTTGATAATGAATTTGCCTTCCTGATCTACAAACAGTTTTTCTACGTATCCTTTATTGCCAGCATAATGGCAATTTTGTTTGTGTACTTCTGGACGAAACACCGCGTGCACCTCAAGCATCTTCATTTTTTCTTCTCAGAAGATGAGCTGCGCAAAAGAATTTTCCGCGAAAAAGCCGGGAAAGTGGGCACTCGCCTTTGGATTAGCTCAGCCATGACAACCCTGCTCCCCTTAATCATTGTCATTATTTATCTCTATCGCAGCTCAACGAGCCTGGCTGATATGGGGCTGGTTTTTGAAAATCTCACAGCAGAGCAAAACCAAATCCTTTTTGGGCAATACGCCAATTTCCCATGGATGATCAACGCTTTCAGCGATATCGACCCCAAAGACATCAGTTTTGTGAATGCCCCCGATAAATTTTTAATGTTCGCAGGGATTTATGCAGGCATTTTCATCTCCCTGCTCTACATTCTGTTCTTTGTGAAATGGACCACTGAGGATATTGTTTATCCCGTAAAAGAGCTGCTTTCCAATATGCAAAAAACCGGCCAGGGCGATCTGAGCAGTTTCAGCATTGTGCGTACCAATGATGAAATCGGTGAATTGACCGAAGGTTATAATGATATGGCACAAAAAATCCGCGATTATATTGCCAATATCAGCCGCATGAACGAAGCCTATTACCGTTTTGTACCGCGGCAATTTCTTGAATTTCTCGGAAAAGACAATATCACGGACATTAAGCTGGGCGATCAGATACAAAAAGAGATGTCGGTGCTTTTTACTGATATCCGTTCATTTACCAGTCTTTCGGAACAGATGACGCCTGCTGAAAATTTCAATTTCATCAATAATTACCTTGGCTTGATGGAACCGGTAATCACACATCATGGCGGTTTTATTGATAAATTTATTGGCGATTCCATTATGGCCCTTTTCCCCGGAAATGTGGAGGATGCAATTAATGCTGCTGTTGAAATGAGACGAACGCTCAACGACTATAACCTCATCCGTGAAGCGGAAGGACGCCAGGCGATCAATACCGGGATCGGCATCCATACCGGAAACCTGATGCTTGGTGTTGTTGGAGGAATCGGGCGCATGGAAGGCACCGTGATTTCTGATGCCGTAAACTTGGCTTCCCGTCTTGAAGGACTCACAAAACTCTATGGGACCAGCATCATTATCAGTCAGGACACGCTTATAAAACTCAATAATCCTACAGCATACAACTACCGTTTCCTCGATGTGGTGAAAGTACGCGGAAAAAAAGAATCCGTTTACATTTTTGAAATCCTCGATGGGCTGACCGATCGTGCCAAAGAGCTGCGTATTGCTACCCGAAAAGCTTTTGGCGAAGGGCTTGATGCATATAAATCAAAGAATTTCCAACAGGCAAAAATCGTTTTTGAAAAAGTTCTGGCTCAAAACCCCAACGATCAGGCCGTGCAGCTTTATATAGAACGTTGCAATGACAATATCCTAAACGGAATTCCGGAGGACTGGGACGGCGTAGAAGTTATCAATACCAAATAGGCGGTCTTCTTTTCTTCTTTCATACATTTGCAGCAAAAAAGCGATGTACCGTAATTTTAAAAGCCGCGAAATCCTCATAGGGTCGCTTGCATTGGGTGGTGATAATCCTGTGCGCCTGCAATCCATGACATCTGTTAACACAATGGATACCAATGCTATTATTGCTCAAAGCATTCGGATGGTTGAAGCCGGAAGCGAACTGGTGCGCATTACGGCACCCGGCATACGGGAAGCGGAACATCTCGCAGTGATCAAACAGAAGCTGCAGGAAAAAAACTACGACATCCCTCTAATTGCAGACATTCATTACAGTCCAAAAGCCGCCGAAGCCGCAGCACGAATTGTTGAGAAAATCCGCATCAATCCCGGCAACTATACGGACAAAAAACGAGGCAAAACACATTGGACCGAAAAGGAGTATAATGACGATATTGCGCGCATTGAAGAACGGCTTTTCCCTTTGATCGAAATTTGCAAATCCAATAATACGGCAATGCGCATTGGTTCAAACCAGGGGTCTTTATCAGAACGGATTATGGCGCACTATGGCGATACTGTTGAAGGTATGGTGGCTTCGGCGCTTGAATTTGTGCGCATCTGCCGCAGGCACGATTATCACCGGATTATACTCAGCATGAAATCGAGCAACACACAAACTATGCTGGCCGCAACACGGCTTTTGGTGCAGCAAATGATGGATGAAGGCATGGATTATCCACTGCACCTGGGCGTAACCGAAGCCGGCGAGGGTCAGGACGGACGCATAAAATCGGCTTTGGGAATTGGTAGCCTGCTCAACGAAGGGATTGGCGATACCATTCGAGTTTCCCTGACCGAAGACCCTGAATTTGAACTGCCTGTAGCCCGTAAAATCGTGGAGTTAAACCCTCCTCAAAAGCTTGATGATCCTAATAAATGCGGCCCGGTTTTTTATTTCGAAAGAAGAAAATCAAAAGAGAACAGTAATATAGGTGGCCAAAAATTACCACAAGTCATCAGCCGCAATCCGCAATCAAAAACCAAGGCCGATTACATAATAATCGAAGATGCCCGAAAGCACGTGCAGATTCAAAATCAACACGAGATATTACCTGCTGTTATAATTGACGAAATAAATGCAGGAGAAAAAATTACCGAACAAGATGTCATCATTGCCCACTTAAAAGACCTTAAAGAATTTGAAAGCCTTTTTGCTACACTCAAAGCCTCGGCCAACGAAAACCCTGTTATCCTTGCGCCTGATTTTGATTGCGAAGACAAAGAAAGTTATCAGCTGAAAATGTCTTCACTGGCAGGCAATTTACTGAGCCGCGGGCTTGGCGACGGTGTTTTCCTGCAAAGCCGCTATCACGATGAGGCCTTCTGCACTGAAACGGCTTTTGCTATCCTGCAGGCAGCACGAAGAAGGTTTTCAAAAACCGAATATATCAGTTGCCCTTCTTGTGGCCGCACTCAGTTTAATATCCAAAAAGCTGTGCAAAAAGTACGGGAAGCCACAGAACATTTGAAAGGTATTACCATTGGCGTGATGGGCTGTATCGTGAATGGCCCTGGAGAAATGGCCGGTGCAGATTATGGGTATATCGGTGCAGGCGGAGGAAAAGTTGTACTCTTTAAAGGCAATAAAGCAGTAAGCGAAAAAATTGAGGAAGATAAAGCCATTGATGAACTTGTGCAGCTTATAAAAAAATATGGCGACTGGACCGATCCCGATCGTTAACATTTAAGTGCAGCCAGTTCCTCTAAACCTTTGCAAACAGCACATATACAGAAGAATATACCCATTCTCCCAATAAGTGCAACCGATGCCGTTTGGACGATTTTCGTAATTCTCTGGAGTATTTTTGCATCAAAATTCTTCTGAGATGAAAAAATCATTTCGCATTATCATCTTTCTGTTAATTGTAGGGCTGTTTTCCTGTGACAAAGTTTTTGAATACAGCCCATACGAAATACGATTGGACAGCAGCCAGAAGAACCTGCATGAAAAAAACCTCAAGCGTTTGCGGGAACAACCAACAACCGACAGCCTGCTTACGATTGCATTGCTGGCCGATAATCACCTCCATTTTGCCGATTTTAAAAATGCCATTGAGCATATCAATGCAAAAAACAATGCTGATTTAATCATTCATCTTGGCGATTTTGCTGATGGAGGATTGGCAAAAGACTATACTACAAGTCATGAAATCATGCAGCAATCAAATTTCCCCTACTTTGTTTGTATCGGAAACCATGATTGCCTGGCAAATGGCCGGAAAATATATGCCGAAATGTTTGGCCCGGAGAATTTTACCATTGAAACAGAACAGGCAAGCCTGGTAATTTTTAATGATGTTTTTTGGGAAACAGAAAGCATGCCCGATTTCTTTTGGCTTGAAAATCAACTTAAAAAGCACCACAACAAACAAATATTTGTCTTTGCGCATATCCCGCCTTTTGGCGACCAGTTTGATGCCGAATCAGAAAAAAAATACAGCCAGCTGATGGCAGAGTATAATGTACAGCTTTCTGTGCATGGACATGTCCACCGCTTTCAGTTTGAAGATGTTTATCAAAATGGTACTAAATACTTATGTCATCCATCACCTGAAAAAAAATGCTACTATGAGTTGATAATCAGCAATAACAACTTTCAAATAAATGAGAACCCATATTAAGCACATCCTGCTATTAATTTTTATTTTTATACAAAATATCTCCGGCGCACAGATAAAAAAACTACTTCCGGATCAATTGCGCATACAGTTTGCCGGCGAAACAGGCTTTCTGAGCGTAGGCCCGGTTTGGTCATTCTGGGGCGGGCGCATTGAAAGTGGAATTAGTTATGGATATACGCCCAGAAGTACAGCAAAAGTGGAAATACATAGCCTCAGCATAAAAAACAATATTATTTGGCTGCGCAAAGCTATCACCAAGAATTCTTTGATAAAATGCCACAGCGGTTTTGGTATCCTTTTGGATATCAACGGAAATACATTTTACCAACTTCCCGAACAATATCCTTCCAATTATTATGCCCCAAATTCTGTAAACATCCTCCTCGAAAGTGGAGCAGAATACAAAACCCCTATTAACTGCCTGTTTATTAAACATATAGGGGTTTATGCCGAAATTTGTACCCTGGGCAATTTTTTATGGTATGGCATCAAAGACAAAGCTTCTGATTTTACAGATCAGTTTAGCCTTGGGTTAGGGCTGCAGTTTTATTTTTAAAATCATTAAGCAGCATAATTCCAATAATTCTGTTTATCTTTGTTTTTGCATTTAGACCCTCAATTTCAAACCCAAATTATTATCACATGAAAAAACACAATTCACTTATCATGGTGGCCATGATGTTCGCAGTATCGGCAGTCATGCTGTTTTCCTGTAATGGCCCCGGACAAAACAAAGAGATGGTTATAGAAAAAGCAAAGCAAATCCCTTTGGAGGATTTTTTCAAAAACCCGGAAAAAACAAGTTATCAAATCTCCCCTGACGGCAAATACTACAGTTATAAAGCACCTTATGAAGACAGGCTCAATATTTTTGTTGTTCCTGTTGATGGCGGCGAAGCTATTCGGCTGACTTCCGAAACAGACCGCTCCATTGCCGGTTATTTTTGGGCCAATAACAACCGCATCCTCTATCTGAAGGATAATGGCGGCGACGAAAACTTCTGGCTTTATGGCGTAAACATCGACGGCAGTGATGCCAAATGCTATACAGGCTTTGAAGGTGTGCGCACACAAATTATCGACGATCTGGAAGATATTCCTAATGAGATGATTATTGGCCTGAACAAACGCATTCCCCAGGTTTTTGACCCCTATCGCCTGAACCTTGAAACCGGCGACCTTACTTTGCTGTATGAAAACCCGGGCAATATCCAGGGCTGGGTTACCGACCATGATGGTAAAGTTCGTATTGCTGTTGGAATCGAAGGCGGCGTAAACACTACACTGATGTATCGTGAAACGGAAAATGATGATTTCAAAACCATCCTCACCACAAGTTTTAAAGATCAGTTATCGCCCATGTTCTTCACTTTCGACAACAAAAACCTCTATGCAACATCCAACCTTGGCCGCGATAAAGCTGCTGCGGTAATTTTTGACCTGGAAAAAGCAGAAGTTACGGAAGTCCTCTACGAAAATCCGGATTATGATGTATCAGGATTTGGTTATTCTCCTAAAAGAAAAGTTCTTACAGCTGCATATTATACTGCATACAAGCAGGAATATCATTTCTTTGATGAAGAACGCAAAGCAATTATGGACGACCTTTCCGCACAGCTGCCGGGCTATGAAATTGCACTCACAGGAAGAAACAAAGATGAAGATAAATTTGTGATCCGTACTTATAGCGACCGATCTTTGGGTGCATATTACTTTTATGATGCCAAAACAAAAGATTTGAAAAAAATAACGGAAGTAAGCCCCTGGATTGATGAAAATGAAATGGCATCGGTTTATCCTATTGAATATCAATCGCGCGATGGCCTGAAAATTGAAGGGTACCTTACTTTACCTAAAGGCTACACCATGGAAAATGCCAAAAACCTTCCTGTTGTAGTAAATCCACATGGCGGCCCCTGGGCACGCGACAACTGGGGATTTAATCCTGAAATTCAATTCCTTGCCAACCGTGGTTTTGCAATTCTTCAAATGAATTTCCGTGGTTCTACTGGCTATGGCAAAGATTTCTGGCAAAAATCATTCAAGCAATGGGGCCTAACCATGCAGGAAGACATTACAGATGGTGTTAACTGGCTGATTGAAAAAGGCATAGCTGACCCATCACGTATTGCGATCTATGGCGCAAGTTACGGTGGTTATGCCACGCTTCAGGGCATTGTTGTTGATCCCGAGCTTTATGCTGCAGCCGTTGATTATGTAGGCGTTTCCAATCTGTTTACTTTTATGAAAACAATACCTCCGTATTGGGAACCACTGCTCAATATGATGTACGAGATGGTCGGAAACCCACAAACCGACAGCGCACAACTTGCCGCAACTTCGCCGGCTTTGAATGCCGACAAAATCATGACACCGCTTTTCATCGCGCAGGGAGCCAATGACCCCCGCGTTAACAAAGCCGAATCAGACCAAATGGTAGAAGCGCTGAAAGAACGTGGCGTTGCTGTTGAATATATGGTAAAAGACAACGAAGGCCACGGATTCCATAACCAGGAAAACCAATTTGAATTTTATGGTGCAATGGAAAAATTCCTGAACAAACACATGCAAATTGAAATTCCGGAATAAATTATTCCTTTAAAAATATTAAGCCGGAGCTTATGTTCCGGCTTTTTTTGTGGCATGTTTAATTGATCCTGCTTGTTTATGAAAGTAATTTTAATATTTTTGACCTTATAAGTATTTTGCATCAAGACAAAATGGACTATGAAATTTTTTCAAAGCGCACAACTAACATATAATTTTTGCTTTGATCAGTTTTACTATCATACTTATATAGTCTTTGCAAGAAAACGCCAAATACTGCGTTACTTGCCTTGAAAACAGTCATCCCGTATGTACGGGACTCCTTGATTTTCAAGGCTACGAAAGCACTTCGACAAGCTCAGCATAGCACCTTGTCTTTGACGTTTTCTTATCAAAGACTCAAAAAAAAGGTGTTTTCTGGCAGGCACTATATACCAGTAGTTCCTTTCATAATCCGCTTATCGATAGTCAGGAAAACTCATTAAACAAACCTGAAAACCAAATATATGAGGTACTGAAAAACATCCATCTTTAAATAATTTTTGAATACTTTTTGAATTTTTGGGTATCATCATGCGGATTACAAAAACTATCGCTGATTACAAATAAGCTGGGTTTTTCAGCTCTGTCCTTTTTGGATTTGTACTAACGTTATGTTAATCGTCAATTGATGGATAAAGTCTATTTAATTTCACTCTTGATTCTTTTGTTGTAAACTGCCAGTTTATGGTGCTTTCTTTATTGTTTCTGTAATTTTACCAAGTATCCGTCTCCTCTTTTACATTTTCCATAGTTGAAATATGTCTATTGAGGCATTGCCCATTTTGCACGTGTAACTCTATATCTGCCATGTCAAGCCAGCTCCCGTGCGAGGTTCACTGCAGCAAAGCTGAACAAGTTTGGCTTCTGCGTCCCCATCTATTTTAACATTATACACGCGAGAGCTGGGGCGACGTTCTAGTACAGCTTCAAAGCCTTCTTCAACAAACTTTTTCAGAGAAGTCCCCTTCGTCACAATTTAATAAAATGTATGCTCCCCGAAAAGTCTGTGAGGTATGTGATCCTTTATTAATAATTGCACGAAGGCCCTTGACTTCTTCTTGACTTAATTTTATAGTATATCTGGCCATTGCTTTTTTGGCAGAGATACAAATTATTTACGTCATTTCATATATAACTTAACGTTAGTAACCAACAAAAAGATTGACAGGAAGTAGCGTATTAATTTTTGCTATTGAATTCTATAATTTCAACTTGCTTTCCCAGATATGAAGTCCAAGTAAGGGACTGTTGAACACAAGCATGCAAACTTAGATAAAATCTATGGATTGTCAATAATCCACTGCGCATCAAGAATCAACATTGAATCAAGCGGGATGCCATTTTTTTCAGCTTTTTGCTTTACTTTTTTTAACCAATCTGGCGAATTCTTTATTTTTTGTATCATATCTGCCAGCTTTTGCCTTTGTTTTTGCTGTTCGATATTATTTAATTCCTGATCTGCCAGCCAGCGGGCATCCATATCCAACATTTCATCGTAGGAAAGCCCTTGTTTTTTCGCTTTATTATCAATGTACGCACGCTTTTCTTCAGATTCATTTATCTCTTGTTTATAACGCTCAACCATAAGTTCATAAGACTCTTCCATAAACATTTTATGATGTGCTTCTATCTCCTTTGCAAAAGGCTTTTTATCCGGGTTATTCTGAAAATATTTCCAAATTGCGTCCACACCGCCCCAACCAAAAGAACTTAAAATACTTGTGGAGGAAACAAAAAGCACGAGATCGGATTTTGCTAATTGAGTCACCAAATCTGTTTTGGAAGATTCGGGGTGAAAGCTCAAATAATAGTAATACCAAAAACTCTGATTGTTAAACAAATGATTATGAATGGGATATTTGTAGTAAATGGGCCAGAAATAGCTGTCGCCAATTGTGAAAAGCGTCGGTTTCTCTGCACCATCAACTTTAATTTTGACAACTTCAGGATAGGCCAAACTATCGCGCTCAAGCGGATACATAAGGTTTAAAAGATTTTCAATATCCCTGTCATCAAAGTTGATATCATAAGTTTTATCTGCATTTCCAAGTATCGCTTCATTCAACTTTTTACCGGAAAGCGATTGATAGTAGTCAAAAACAGAATCGGCAGCTTTTAGAGCCCCGTAATAGCTCCAATGTGTTCCGGTTTTCGGGAAAAGAGGAATCCGTGTGGTGTCTTTTGCATCCACAAACCACTGGTTGCAATCGATGGTATTTACTCCGTATTTCCGAAGGTTCTCAATATAGCTTTGGTAATTGGTACGCCCTTTTTCACGGCGCATACTATCAGGAATATATTCCGGATAATAGCTCGTCTTGCCCGGCGCTATCAGCATAATCATTTCTTTGCCATAGGATTTCAGGCTGTCCTGTATGGATTTCAATTTGCGCACTTTCGCTGCGATATGCTTATCACCTTTAAAATCAGCACCATAATAAGCTTTTATAAACCAAGGCTCAAATAAATATCCATCCTTGCCGATGGTCACATTTTCATTGCCCGACATATCAAAGAGTGAATAGCGCATTTGATTGTACAAACGGATTGCATCTTCGCGAAAGCCGTAATTTTCCAGCAAATACTGGTGGAAGCGCGGCTGAAATTCCGAATCAATCCAGTCGGCGGGAGCAAGCTTGGGCAATTCCTGAACTTTGGTCACACCATGGAGCTTGCTGATTTTAAACGGTTTGAATATCTGTTGAAACAATGGCAATATCAACAGCAATGCCGTCAACAAAACCAAAGTGATATGTAGTTTATTTGATTTCATAATTAAAACCTGAAATAGATAAACGGACTAAAGCCCAATCCCGTAAGCGAGGCAACGCACAACACCAACAGCACTACCGACATCAACCATAAACCTACATGCTGTTTGTTGTTGTATTGGGTGAAATAGAAGAAATCCTGCAGTTTTAAGCCAATTCTGGAGAGCGTAAAAAAGGAGAAGAAAGCGGCTACAAACATCATGGTATAAAAATGAGGATTGGCGGCCAGCGACACCGAATGAAAATCAAAAGAATAAAGCGCGCCAAGGAAACTGACCGCCTGGTCGTATTCTTCGATGCGGAAAAATACGCGTGCCATTACAATGATCAAAAAAGTAAACAGTATGCTGATCCTCCCGATTTTCTCCCAGACTTTCAGCAAAAACAAGCGTTCAAGCACCAGGAAAAAACCGTGGAATGCACCGTAGATCACAAAATTCCAGCTCGCTCCGTGCCATAAGCCTGAAAGCAGAAACACAAACCAGAGGTTAAAGTACAGCCTGCGTTTGGTTTTTACGCGGCTTCCGCCCAATGGATAATACAGATAATTGCGCATAAAAACGCTGAATGTGATATGCCACCGCCGCCAGAATTCAGAAACGCTTCTTGCTACGTAGGGATTATCGAAGTTTTCGGGAAATTTAAAGCCGATCATACGCCCGATCCCAATGGCCATATCGGAATAGCCGCTGAAATCGAAATAAAGCTGGAAAGTATAGCCCACAATACCGATCCATGCTGTGGAAGAATCCATTGCGGCATAGTTGGATGCAAGGATTTTATCCACTTCAACGGCGATTACATCGGCAATGAGCACTTTCTTGGCCAATCCCAGGCAGAACCTGTAAAAACCGTTCAGAAACTCGTCCCAGCGCTCTTTCCTTCCGGTGATTTGGTCGGCGATGTCTTTATAGCGCACAATAGGTCCGGCAATCATTTGCGGGAACATCATGATATAAAGCATATAGTTGAAGGGGTTGCGCAGCGGTTTATGGATTTTTCGGTACACATCCATGGAGTAGGTTATGGACTGGAACGAAAAAAAGGATATCCCGATGGGCAGCAGGATGTAGTTCCACACCAAAGGATCAAGATGCACCCAGCCACGGACGTAGTTGACGTTCTCCATGAAAAAGTTGGCGTATTTGAAATACAGGAGCAGGCCCAGGTTGATGGCCACGGAGATGCCGAGAAAGAGCTTTCGCCACAAAACCTGACGCGAGCTGTCCATGGCACGGATTACATAAAAATTGATGATGGTGGAGGAAAGCAAAAAAAGAACAAACCAGGGTGCGCCCCAGGCATAAAACAAAATACTGAACCCCAGAAGGGTGTAGTTCCGCGCTTTCTTTGGCGTGAGGTAGTATGCCAGCAAAAATAGTGGCAGAAAGTAGAGTATAAAAATTATGCTGCTGAATACCATTTGTTCGGGATTAAATTTTTGGAGCCTTATTCAACAACGATTTCATAAACTTTTCCTTCAATGGGATTTTTGGGATAAGGCACCCAGTTTTGGGAGAAAGGCTGGAAAGGCCACCATTCGGCATAATGAAATTCCTGTGTAATAACACAAACCATTTGGTTATTGGGGATGGACGTGACCTCATCGTTCATATAACCACAGATTTGCATCTTATCCGGCGACGGACCGGCACGCCAGATAATTTCCGTGGGTTTCCATTCAATTTCGTAATAAAAATAATCGCCGCCAAAAAGCTCTTCGTTATCCATAGGATATTTGGAAGTAACCGCTTTGTAGTATTCTGTCCATCGATGCAATGTGAAGTATTTTTCCTTATAATTGATATCGGAAACTCCTTTAAAAAAATCTTTTGGATCCTGATTGGCCAGATCCCAGTTTGTGCAGCAGAACATCACATCGTGTGAATTGCGGCCATCATTTGCCTGAAAATCTGTTCCGTTCCAAAAAGGGGAAGTTTTCACAATTTCTATATCAATTTCGGAATAAGCCAACTGTTTGTGCTTGCGGTTCAGCGACTCTTCACCACCATCATTTTTGCGAATATAACCATCCCGCTCGGCAGCCCGGCGCATATTCCACTGTGAACCTTCCTGATAGATCATCCAAAAGGCATTGGTTAATCCATTCCAAACATTTTCTTTATTCAGCAGTTTCGGAAATTTGATTTTTCCCCGGTATTTCCCATAAGTAAAACCAACGCGTGTTTTAACACCTACGTTTTCTTTGCGCAATTTGTTGTGGTCGGGATTGCCCGGATTTTCGAGGATAATTGCATCTGCCAGAGTATCCAGTTTCACGGTTTTGCAAGGGCACTCGCTATTGTAGGTATGGTCTGTGATCAATTGTGAGGAATCATATTTTTCCATCGCACCAAAAAAAGCATCCTGCGCATAAGGATCGTTGACCACATCATGAGCTTCGGGGATATTCTTAAGTTGATAATGGCGGTTTATTGCATGAGAAAACTGCTCAAAAAGCGCATTTTTATAGAGTTCCTGATCGTCATTGCAATGCGTATTGAGATATGATTTATCAATATTTTCATCGCGCTGTGCGGCCGGGTTAATATAAATGCCCTGCATGGGGTCGATACGGGCGGAGGTTTTCAGCACCCTGTGTGAAACAGAAGTAAAAACACCATCGAGCGAAGCCCCTTCACCGTAGTTAAAATAATAAAACGGATTGATAAAAGCACCGGAATCGTTTGTTTTTCCAATATTTGTGACAAATCCGGGCAATTGAGAAAGCGCTTTTTCACTGACCACAACCAACATAAAGTTGTAGCATCCAACGCGTGGGTTTCTTTTCCAGCGGTGGTTAAAATCACCATGGTTTACCTTATCGTTGATAATCCAAACAGCATCCAGAAACACTTGCTGATCAATGGTTTTATTGGAAGCTTTTGCTTTCTTTTTGATGGACTCAAACCATTCCGGACTATTTTTTATGGCTTGTTTTATCCGGTTGATGGAAGCATCATCAAAGGTGATTTCTTCCATATTCCCACCATAAAACTTTTTCTCATCGCGTGGATTGCCCACAATGCGATAGGTGTCGTGCACAGCATTTCCCTCTACGGGCTTAAAACCAACAGAAACATCTTCCCAACTGCCATAAAAATTCTCGGAGCAATAAGGGTGCATGCCATTTCCTTTTGTTTCAGGAAATTTATAGGATTCATTTTGATAATAAATCTTGTAAAAATATTTTTCGCGATGTTTTGCGTTTATGTCGAACCGAAATGCAAACCCATTATCGCTGCTTTGACGGGCTGAAGGTATCTGAATTCCACTGAGTACTACATGATCCAGATCAATTGGCAGGGAAACCGTATCCCTTTCCCCGAAATTGGTAATTGCATCAAAACCTGAGATGATATTTTTTGGTTTATTGGAGCAGGCAGAAAAAATGAGCATTACGAGAAAAAAGCAAAGTAGTTTATAGAATTTCGACATACACCTAAAATTTTCACCAAAAGTAGAAAAAAAACAAAGCTTTGTCCTGCAAAAAAAAGAGGGGAAATTAAAAATCCCCCCTCCTTTTAATCAGTTATAATATTATTTCAGGAAGAAAACTGAGCTTCCGGATTTCTGCCCATCAACATAAATATCAACGGAATAGTTTCCGGGTTCAAATTTGTCGTCACTAAATAATTTTGTCCATTCGAGGCACATTTTTTCTTCCTGACCGGAATATTTGAATGTTTTCTTCATGCTCCACTGGAGTTTCTGCCCTTGATATTCGAATGAATATTCATCGCTCTTATCTTTAAAGAGCACGCTGCCATCGGGGCGGGAAATACGCACATAAACGTTTTTGTTTCCGTTTTCCACCAGCGGGTTGGGCTGCAGGTTAAAACACACCTTGATTTTTTCGACCCGGCGGGCTTTATCTGTTTCACGCTCAGTTCCAGAGCCTTTTATGCGCATTGTTTCGTTAATGATATCGTAGGCGGGCAACATGGCCACTTGCTCAATTTTTTCTTCGATTTCTTTTTGCTGCTTTTCCAGCTTGCGCGATTTCTTTTCAACGCGCTCAATGGTTTGCTTCATTTCGCTGTTTTCTGCTTTCAGCTCAGCATTTTCCCGGTAAAGGCTGTCCATTTGGTGCAGATACCCCTGTGTAATATTCCTCAGGCGGTCGAGTTTCTTCTTTACTTTATAATATTCCCATTTTGTATTGAGCAGTTGCTTGATTTCCTTGGCATTTGCCTGGATGACACTGTCTTTCACAGCCAAAGAATCGGCCAGTTCGCCGTACTCAACTTTAATGGCGTTGTGCTCTTTCACCATGGAATCCAGTTCGGTTGTCAGCACCATGCGCTGTTTTTCTTTTTCCTGCGCCAGTTGATCATATTCCGATTGTATGCCCATCATTTTCCAAATTGCAATGCCTGCAACTACCAAGAGGATGATAATCAACACAATCCACAGGATATTATTTTTTTTCTTTTGCTTGCCTTCTACAGCATTTTTAGCTTCAGCCATAATAAAATAATCTTTTCAATTTTCGTGGTATTAACTCCTAAGAACCTGATAATATTGTGCAAATATAAACAGTATCAGCTTAAAGCCAATTTAGTAGGGCAAAATCTCTACTTTATTTTCTTCGTTCCAATCCGGTATTTTGTATTTTTCGCCTTCAAGTTGATACATCTTTTGGTACCATTCGGTGGGATAACCCGGTGCATGCATTGGCGTATCCTTGTCTTTGATGTAGCCATCATTATATTTCATTACCAGATATGCGCCCAGCTCTTTCCATTCCTGATGCACCTGCACTCCGGCTTTTTCAGAATATTCCGTTAGCCTTTGGATACGGCCGATTTTGTTGTATTGCATCAGGGATTTTTCTACGCTGTCCTGCTTTGCAAAGAAATCATCTTCAAGCTGATACTGCACTTTTTGAATGTCCCGGATCATAGAGCTGTATTTCAGGTTACTGAAATTGGAAACAAAATTAAAAGCCCACCACATCGACTCCCAGTTAAACTTGTTGATGTCGCCAATAGTGAATGGCGTAGGAATGCTCAGGTTATTGCAGTATATGGGCACATAACAAGTATAGTATGTATCATCAACCCCAAACCAGCAGATGCCGCCAATTTCGTCGGGCAGGAAAGAACGCGCCTGTGCAATAAAAGAAAAAGCGGTATTGTATGAACTGACGGGCCTTCCCCAGGCGCAACTTACGGAATCCTCTTCCCAGCTTAAGGGACGCCAGTAGTTGGGCGAACCAAACGGACCGGCTGCAATGCCCTTGGTCATATCAAATTCGGTGCCTTCGAAATGATCGCGCACCAAAAGGCTCACATTTTTGATACTGATTTTTTTGTCGGGCTTGATCCAAAGCGGATAGCGCTCAGCACCTTGGATACCCTGAAAATAATCTGAACTCAATTCAAGGCTTGGAGCAGACCTGCGAAACAAACTCCATACGCGTCCTTCACAATAACGCAAACGATCCGGTGAGGGCGGGCAATAAGCCGTATTGAATGCAAATGCACCATCGGTTTTGGGATTGTAGTATCCTTTTTCAATGGCAAAATCAATGACGTCCTCGCTATAAAGGCAGTTTTCCGGATCATCCATTGGAAAAGTACCGATACGCGCCATATTTGCATGTGCAGAAATCATTCCGTCCGGGATGCGGCGTGCCACCCAAAGCGGCCTGATGCTTTCTTCTCCCCGGCCAATCATTTCTACAATCCAGGCTTCATCGGGATCAATAATACTAAATGATTCGCCTTCGCTGCAATAACCGTATGTTTCTGCCAGGGAAGTAAGGACATCCACACCTTCACGGGCAGTTTTGGCCCTTTGAAGCACCAGCGTCATCAAATGCCAGTATTCCAAACCTTTGCCGTGGTTCCATAGTTCTTCCCCTCCTGTAAATGTTGTTTCTCCAATGGCCACCTGATGTTCGTTCATCTGAAAACCCAAAACAGCATAGGTGTGTGCGGGCTGCGCAACGGCCGTTTCCAATCCGGTGCGGGTCGGGAAATATGCGCTGTCGCCGGGCTGATGATCCATAGCGGGATAAACCTGGGGCTTAAAAAGCCATTCGCCATCATTGGTATAAACCAAAAAAGTACTGCCATCGGCAGAAGCGCCCTTGGTTACAATGAAATTAGTACACGCAAGTGCTGAGCAATTTAAAAACAGCAGGTAAATCAATATGGAATATAAAAGACGGATCATATTAAAAGATTTTGAAGCGTAAAAATACGGTTTTCCCAAAAATTGAAAAGCTTTTCATTAAAAAATGCCCATGGTTTCCCACAGGCATTTTATCAATATTTTTTTTGCAAATAGGCCTTTGCCAATCATTCCTTGTTAATGGGCAGCTCCTTGTACTTTAAACTGCTCGCCGGTTTTTTCGATAATGAGGCGGTAAAAATCTTCGCCATAACCGGGTTGCTCCAGTTTTGGAGTTACATATTTGTATCCTTCCGGCACCGGACGGGCTTCTTTCACATTGCCGTCCATATACTTCATAAACAGATATTCGTAGAACTTCTTCCAATCAGCAACCAGTTTATCACCTTCGGTGCATGAGTAGTTGGTCAAATACTCAACGGCCAGTTCGGGGCTTTGCTCATAAAGGGCTTTTGCGCCGGCATCTACTGCTGGCTGGAACTTCACAAAATTGCCTTCAATTATTTTTTGCTTTGCAGCTACCTCAGGATGGATTGTATTGTAACGTGTATATGCAAGGTTGGTCACCTGATTAAACACCCAGAAAGCGGCATCATCAGACCATTTCATAATGGCGCCATTGCCCACGGCATAAGAATGAGGAACCCGTGTAATACTACTGTACATTGGAGCAAAAACTGCACTGGAAGCATCATCAACACCAAACCAAAGTACGCCACCTATTTCATTGGGCAGCCAGCTACGGGATTGGGTCACAAAAACGAATCCGGTTTGTTGTGTTGCCGTTGCACGCTCGTTGCAATAGCTTACATCATCAACTTTCCAGGTAAGCGGACGCCAGCGGTAAGGCACCTGAAACGGGCCTGCACCCACATCCTGGCTCATGTCCAGCTCAGTATTTTCGAGATGGTCGCGCATAAAATGCATCATATCCTGCACACTGATTTTGCGGCTAGGCTTCACCCAAAGCGGCATGCGGTTGGTAGCATATCCGTTTTTGTTTTTGCGTCCGTCAGCAAATTTCTTTTCGTGCTCGATATTTCCTTTAACATATTCCCAGTACTGATCCATATTGTCAGTTACCTGATTAAACATCGTCCAAACGCGGATTTCGCAGAAACGTGCGCCACCAAAGTCAACCGGAGCATAAGTATCGGAGAAGCTGAAGTCTTCATCTTTTCCTTCGAACCATCCCATTTCGCGAGCAAAAGAAACAACATCTTTTGCATAAACAGTAGAAATTCCTAAATTGAAAATATCTTCCATATGCTCGCTGCTCATTGAGCTTTTGTTGTTGTTCAGTGGGAAAGTGGTAATCCGTGCCTGATTGGCATGACCGGAAACATATCCATCAGGAATTTTACGGGCAACCCAAACGGCACCTTTTTCTTTTGGCCCTTTGCTGATCATCTCCATAATCCAAACCTCGTTCGGATCGGCGATTGAGAAGGATTCGCCGGAGCTACAATAACCGTACTCGGCAACCAGGTCGGTCATAATTTTAATAGCTTCGCGGGCAGTTTTTGCGCGCTGGAGCGTCACATAAATCAGGCTGCCATAATCCATAATTCCGGTAGTATCGTGCAGGTCGGAACGGCCACCATAAGTTGTTTCGCCAATAGCTACCTGAAACTGGTTCATATTGCCCACAACATTGTAGGTTTCTTTTGCCTGCTTTATTTTACCAAGATATTTTCCGGTATCCCATTCATAAATATCGAGCATCGCTCCTTCGGGATAAACCGCTGCAGGCCAATGGTAAAGCTCACCATAAAGAAGGTGGCTGTCAGCAGCATAACTTACCATTGTGCTTCCATCGGCAGAAGCACCTTTGGTAATCAGATAATTGGTACATGCGTGGATTTTTGGCACTGCGCCCAACATAAGAGCAGTAATCAGGGCCATCAATACAGTTTTTTTCATAGACGTTAATTTGAATAATTTTTTAAATGTTGGTCATCAACAATTGCCGGATAAAACCGGGATCTTAAGGGGCAAAAATAAGGAAAACAATGAAATAGTTCTATAAATTGCAATAGTCATTAACAAAAGACATCAGCTTTTCTTCCTGAAAATCGGCGGCCATAATCTGGAAACCCAAAGGAAGTCCATTTTTTGATTTCCCGGCAGGAAAGCTCAGGGCCGGGATACCGCATAGATTTGCCTGTATGAGGAACAAATCAAGCAGAAACATATCATCATAAGAAGGCAGGCTTCCAGTACGAAAGGCCGGTGCAGGAGTTGTTGGGCTGAGGATAAAATCCATCTTTTCGAATTGACGTAGGGTCGATTCCCACAGAGATCTCCTAAAAGATGCCGCAGCACATAATAAATCCGGCTGTTTTTCTGCAATATACGTTCCAAGCATGATTTTTTGTTTCACAAGCAGTCCAAACCCCTTGCTCCTTGTTTGACAGATATTCTCCTTTCCGCTTTCATCATATTGCTGGTTTCCATATAAAATTCCATCATAACGCGCCAGATTGGATGCTGCCTCCACGGATGTCAAAACCTGATAAGCCGAAAGCATTTCCTTTGTTTGCTTGAAATCTGCAAGATGGATTTTATGTCCCTCTTTTTCCAGTTTTCTAACGAAAGCACAAAAAGCATCCTTGACATCATTTTGAACGCCCGGCAGTTGCAACAAGTTATTATATACCAGGATATTGGCATGCTTCGTAAATGGTTTTAAATTGAATTCCGGTTTAGGCTGTTCTGATGCTGTTGCATCTTTTCCATCGGCTCCCGAGATGATGTGCAGCACTTTCGCGATATCATCCGGATGTGCAGATAAAATGCCCGCCTGATCAAAACTGCCGGCATGCTCGATGATGCCATAGCGTGAAATCCTGCCATAAGTGGGCTTGAGGGCAAAAATACCGCAATAGCTTGCCGGCTGTCGCACAGAGCCTCCGGTATCCGTACCAATAGCCACATCACATAAACCTGCCGCAACAGCCGCCGCCGAACCACTGGAAGATCCGCCGCAATCATATTCCTGATTGTGGGGATTGCGCACCAGCCCGTAAAAAGAGTTGCTGCTATCACTTCCCATGGCAAATTCGCCACAATTATGCCTGCCAATGATGAGCGCATCTTCAGCTAAAAGACGTTCTGTCAGAGTGGCGCTGAAAGGAGACCGGTAATTCTGTAAAATTGATGATGATGCAGTAAGCAGATGATCCTGATAAGCGATATTGTCTTTCAGGCCAATGATCATACCGGCCAGCAGTCCGGCCTTCTTGATATTAATTTTTTCTTGAATTCGCGCAGCATCTTTGCGGGCGTCAAAAAGCTCAATATATGCATTCAAGCCCGAATGCTTCCTGATACGGCTTTGATAATCCTCAAGCTTCTGAGGCAGACCATGAGGATAGTCTTTTGGCCACTTCTTGCCGGCGAAATCACGAACAGCCGTGCCGGACATAATTATTTTTTGTTGTCCTTCTCCTCTTCTTCGGGATTGTCCATTCCATCCTTAAAGCTACGCACTCCTTTTCCCAATCCTTTCATAAGTTCCGGAATCTTACGGCCACCAAAAAGCAGCAATACAATGACCAGTATTATGATGATTTCGGTGCTGCCGAACCAGCCTAATAAAACACTCAGCATTTCCATTGTTCAAAATTTAGGGCCATAATGGTCAGTTGATAAGATCCGACCATCCGGCATTCGGTTTAATCCACAAAAATACGAAAAACTCAGAGCAAAAGCCTGCTGTACTGATATTTCATTTTTTGTGGTTTCTGCAAAATCAGATGAAGCGATAAAAAGGTTTTCTTGCACGTAAAGAATTTACATCTTGAAAAAGCCTGTCTGAGAAAAAATTCCTAATATTGTGGGCTGAAAGTAGTTTTATGGGTGTTTATTCAAGCATATGTAAAAAACAAGCCGGTGAGCTTGGGCAATTTGCCGTTCTTATTGATCCGGACAAAGCCGGTGCCAATGAGCTGGACGAGCTTGTAGCACTTTCGCAGAATAGCAGTATTGACTACTTTTTTGTGGGAGGCAGCCTGTTGAGCAGTACTCTGATGGAGCAAAGCATTCAATCACTTAAGGAAAAAACGGATATTCCGGTGGTTCTTTTTCCAGGCGACCAAATGCAGGTTTTTCCTGAAGCTGATGCCATATTATTTTTAAGCCTGATATCCGGCCGCAATGCCGAGATGCTGATCGGCCGACAGGTTATCAGTGCACCCTACATCAGGAAAAGCGGCCTGGAGAGCATTGCCACAGGATATATGATTGTTGATGGCGGCAAACCCACAACGGCCAGTTATATGAGCAGTTCCATGCCTTTGCCTTACGATAAACCCGACATTGCCGCTACAACCGCTATGGCCGGTGAAATGCTGGGCCTGAAAACAATATATATGGACACCGGAAGCGGTGCAGAACGCGCCCTCACCAGCGAAATGATTTCTGCAGTCCGTGAAAGCGTCCGAATACCGATTATTACCGGAGGAGGCATCCGCTCGGCTGAGGAAGCAGCTCGCATCAGGAAAGCCGGATCTGATTTGATTGTTGTGGGCAATGCCCTGGAAAAAGATCCGGGCCTGCTCAAAGAAATCTCCGCCGCCATTCATTCCGTTTAACTAAAAAATTTTTCCAATGCCCGAAGAAAAAAAATCAGGTTATGTACGTCCAACCTGGGACGAATATTTTATGGAAGTCAGTCGCACCATTGCCAAACGCGCTACCTGCGACCGTGGACGGAGCGGATGTGTCATTGCCCGCGACAAACAGATTTTGGTAACCGGTTATGTGGGTTCTCCCCGTGGCCTGCCCCATTGTGATGATGTGGGACATCTTTTTAAAAAAATGGTGCATGAAGATGGCCATATCAGCAATCACTGTGTGCGTACCGTCCATGCAGAGCAAAACGCAATCTGCCAGGCAGCACGCCTAGGTATTGCACTGGAAGGAGCAACCTTGTATTGCAAAATGACGCCCTGCCGTACCTGTGCCATGCTGATTATTAACTGCGGAATCAAGCGTGTGGTTTGCGAAAAAAAATATCATGCGGGGGCAGAATCGGAGCAAATGTTTGCCGAAGTGGGTGTTCAGCTCGATTTTGTAAGCACTGATACAGAGCAATACGAAAACCAATAAAACTAACTAAAGAAGGGAAGATATGAAGCGAAAGAAAAATATTGGCCTTGTAGCACACGATAACCGAAAAGCTGATCTACTGGATTGGGTAGCATATAACCGGGAAAAACTTATCGGGCATCACTTGATTTGCACGGGAACAACCGGCAAACTGGTACAGGAGGATATGGAAAAGTCTGAAACCGAAACCAAAATTACAATGAGCCGCCTGAAATCCGGGCCGCTTGGCGGAGATCAGCAACTCGGCGCCATGATATCGGAAGGCAAAATTGATGCACTGATCTTTTTCTGGGACCCCATGTCGGCACAGCCACATGATGTTGATGTGAAAGCATTGCTGCGCATATGTGTGCTCTACAATGTTGTAATTGCAATGAACCGCTCAACCGCTGATTTTGTGATTTCCAGCCATTTATTTGATGAAGACTACAAAGCTGCGCTGAAAGATTACAGTGGATACATAATGCGAAACCTTCCCTAAGAGGATACAAGAAATTAGGCTGTTCAAACAAAACAAAAAGTTTTTTGAAATTTTTGGCCGAATTTTTTGGCCGAATATAAAAATTCTATATTTTTGCAGCCTGATTCACATAATTGCCCGATGGTGTAATTGGCAACACGTCTGACTCTGAATCAGAAAAGTCCAGGTTCGAACCCTGGTCGGGCAACAAAAAGCCTGTCGTTATTTGCGGCAGGCTTTTTTATATCCCCTCTTATTGTCCACAAAACAATCATTTCTCAGGCAATAAATCCTTTGACTGTGAATTCGATAATTTTAAAAAAAGTAAAACTACGGATCATAAAATTTCCCTGAAACAGAAATTCTCTCCTATTTTTCAATACTTTAGCAAAAAAATAATGAACCCATTTATCACAATCGCCAGCCTTACCGACAATAGCAAGCTGGTCGTTTTAAATGATAAGCGATACAAAAACAACATCTTGATCAACGCCACGAACCAATAATTAAAACGAAAAACGTTTAAGGGTTCAAAAAGAAATAACACATAAAAATATGCATAAAAAAAATAGTTTTTGGTTTTTCATCCCTCTCTTTTCAATGATTTTCTTTTCGTGCAACAGAACTACAGATTCTGCCCGTTTTCAAAAAGTCTTGCCACTACCGGATTCCGTCCAATTAGCTTACCAAAAAATGGAAACCATTGGCTTTATCCATTTTACGGTCAACACCTTCACGGATAAGGAATGGGGCTACGGGGATGAGAAACCGGAACTTTTTAACCCAAAAAAGCTAGATGCAGATCAATGGGTTCAGATAGCAAAAGCGGGAGGGCTGAAAGAGTTAATACTTACAGCAAAACATCACGACGGATTTTGCCTTTGGCCAAGCGCATATACCGAACACAGCATTAAAAACAGCCCATATAAAAATGGTGAAGGCGATATTGTACAAGAATTTGTTGATGCCTGCCACAAACACGGCATAAAAGCAGGCCTGTATTTATCGCCCTGGGACCGTAACCATAAGGATTATGGTAAGCCAGAATACATCTCCTATTACAGAAACCAACTTACTGAATTACTTACAAACTATGGCAAAATCAGCGAAATATGGTTTGATGGCGCCAATGGGGGAGATGGTTTCTATGGCGGAGCAAATGAAAACCGAACCATCAACAGGAAGACATATTACGATTGGGACAGCACCTTTGCTTTGGTAAAGAAACTCCAACCCGGTATAATGATTTTCTCGGATGCAGGCCCTGATGTACATTGGATTGGCAATGAAAATGGACATGCAGGCGAAAGTTTCTGGTCTAGCATTAACCGAAGCGAACTTACGATTGGCGGATCAAGCCAGGACTATCTGAATACCGGTGATCCAAACGGAAAAGATTGGGTTGTCGGACAATGCGATGTATCTATAAGGCCGGGCTGGTTTTATCATAAAAAAGAAGACAGCGCAGTAAAATCCCCACAGGAACTCATTGATATTTACTATAAATCGGTGGGAAGAAATGCTGTATTGTTGATCAATTTACCACCCAATCAAAATGGATTAGTCCATCCCAATGACTCCGCTTCCCTCATAGCATTGAAAAAAATCCTTGATGAAAGTTATTCCGTAAACCTTGCAGAAAATGCCGAAACAAATGCATCGAATTTTTTTAATCTCGATACTCTTTATAAAGCGGGAAATATTCTTGACCACGACATGGAATCATTTTGGGCAGCTACAACAGATACAGCCAGCATTATAGTAACTTTGGATTCTGCCACCGGCTTTAACAGGATAATGCTGCAGGAGCCGATCCATTTTGGGCAGCGGATCAGCAAATTTGATATAACTGCCGAGGTGGATGGTAAATGGACACCTCTGTATGAAGGAACCACCATAGGATACAAACGGCTAGTCCGAATCCCTGAATGCAAAACCGAAAAAATCCGGATTAGAATAACTGAATCCAGATACGTTCCGGCCATTTCATTTTTCGGCATTTATAAATCTTCCCGAAATGAACAATTATAAATGAAAACCAATTTTCCTATCATTATTTTAAGCTTTCTTAAAAAATCATTTCGCTATTTTGCGAACAATAGAACAAAACAGTTGTTCCTCTATAAATATATTGGTTATTAGTATAAATCATTAATACAAAAAGGATGAAAGTTTTGGTTCTTTGCACCGGAAACTCATGCCGGAGCCAAATGGCACACGGTTTTCTGCAATCATTCGATACAAATCTTATTGTCCGTTCTGCAGGCACAAAACCCGGGGCAAGGGTCAACCCAACAGCCGTTCAGGTAATGCAGGAAATTGGCATCGACATAAGCCAACATACACCAACACTTATTGATAAATATCTTAATGAAGAATGGGATTATGTGATCACTGTTTGTGGCGGCGCAAACGAAAGCTGCCCGGCATTTATCGGGAAAGTAAAAACCCGCTTGCATATAGGTTTTGATGACCCTTCGGAAGCCGCTGGCAGTGATGAATTTATCATGAACGAATTTTATCGTGTCCGTGATGGAATTAAGGAAGCATTTTATAAATTTTATCAGAAAGAGATAAAAACAGCGTAGCTAAAACAAGAATCAAATTTAAAACGCTCCGCTCAAGAAGCAGGGCGTTTTTTTATAACTTGCGTTCAAAAGAAATGGAAAAACTCATCACCCTAAATGCCCAAAACATCTCCATTGAACATATCTGCTGCGCTATTTCCGATAAAAAATGCCGGGAAGGATATGAACTGAAAAAAAACTGGCTCCGCTCGGAATTTGAAAATGGATATATTTTCCGCCGCATTAATGCCCGTGCCAAGGTTTTTATGGAATACGGCCCGGCTGAAACGGCCTGGCTCCCTATTGATGCACCGGAATATCTTAATCTCAACTGCTTCTGGGTTTCCGGAAAATACAAAAGAAACGGCTATGCGAAAGAACTTTTAAATGACGCTTTAAACGATTGCAGGCAACAAGATAAAAACGGACTTGTTACCGTTGTCGGAAAAAAGAAATTCCATTTTATGAGTGATGGCAAATGGCTCGTGCGTCAGGGCTTTAAACTTGTTGATGAACTGGAAAACGGATTCACTTTATTGGCGCTTAAGACCAAAACCGGAGCTCCCGATCCAAAATTCCGTGATTCCGCAGTCAATCCGGCCCTTCCTAAAACAACAGGATTGCTTGCTTATTATTCCAACCGTTGCCCTTTTACCGAATTCCATGTGAATCAAAGCCTGAAAGAAACAGCCGATAAACGTGGTTTATCACTGAAAGTCATCAAACTAAGCAATATGGAAGCGGCACAAAAAGCGCCCAGCCCGGCAACTATTTTCAGTCTTTTCTTTAATGGGAAATTTGTAACTACCGACATCAGCGTATGCATGGACAGCCGCTTCGATAAAATTATGGGAAAAAGTGGGTTATTATAAAATTCGGTTCTACTAGGAATTTCGTGGGTAATGATAATGTTTGCAATTAAATACTAAGCAGATATTTGGAAATAAGATGCTTAATAAAATAGAATGAACTTCAACAGATTCCTCCCTTCACAAAGCCTTGATCACTTCGTTTGGCTTTGTTCCGGTCGGAATGACGCTGTTTATTAGGTGTTTAAGGCAAATGCGGCGAGGACGTCTTTAAAATATACTATTGTGTCCTCGCCGCATTTGCCTCCTGACTTCATAAAACCCGTCATTCCGACAAAGTTTTCCGAAGTATGAGGAAACTTTGGAGGAATCTGTTCGAAATAGCATTCAAATTTCTTTCCACGAAATTTCGTGTAGAACCTAAAATTCATTTAATTTATCCCTGTGTATAAGGACACTAAAATCGTTTTTATCCCTATTGATAAGGACATTTATTAATATTTGTTTCCTTATAATAAGGAAATTATGTAAAAGAAACAATTTAAAGCACTTATAATAAGCAACATAGAACCGGATTACGGGCATCGATTCGAGAATATTGTCTTTCTCCACCTGCGCCGCTCTTATCCCGAAATCTTCTATTGGAAGGGGAAGCAGGAAATTGATTTTGCTTTCTACAAAAATGGCGCATTAAAGCTTGTTAATGTGGCTTATGCCCTTTCGGATTCCAAAACAATGAGTCATGAAATAAACGGCCTGAGCGAAGGCATGAAGGAGCACGGCCTGAAAGAATCGGTTTTGATCAATTCAGAAATGGAACGTCTTGTAGAAGTAAATGGGAATAAAATATATATTGTTCCTCTTTGGAAATGGCTGCTGCAATAAACTACTCATATTCAATCAACTCCTGATTTTCCATCAGCAAACTGTCTTGCTCTACCTTGAACAGGTTCCGAATGACAAACACATGATCCAGGGCATTAAAATCGGTGGAGAGTTTCACCTTGAGCTCAAAATAATTTTGTCCGGGCAGTGTAGCAATACTATCGACCGTGCCAAGCAATAAGCCTTCAGGGAAAATCAGGCTAAAGCCACTGCTCAAAACCGTATCACCCTGTCGGATATCCACATGGCCGGGTATATCGCTCAATGTAGCAAAACGCGGATCTTCGCCATCCCAGGTAAGGCTGCCCACCTGCTTATTCCTGTCAATACGGGCACTCAGCAGAAAAGCCTTGTGCAGCACAGGCATCACCAAGGCATAATTATCGGATGAACCAACTACAATCCCGACAATTCCTTCGGGACCCAAAACGCCCATTTCTTTTTCCACCCCATCTTCCTGCCCTTTATTGAGCATCATGAGGTTGTTGCGCTTTTGCACGCTGTTGCTGATCACGCGTGCATCAAGATATTCGAACAAACGAACCGTATCGCTCAGGAAGTTTTGTGCCGTATCGTTCAGCACATAGCTTGATGGCTGAAGCGAAAGCAAATAATTATTCTGTAAAGTCAGCTTGTCGTTTTCTTCTACTAAGCCCACATACTGACCAATATTTCCCAGGGCAGCAAAAACACCGCCCCGGAATTGGTTCATCGAATTGGAAAAAACGCTTCCCTGATAGGGGTTAAAACTTACAAGCAGCACAAAAGATATGGCCTCCAGTATCAAAAACAGGAAAACAAAATAGTACCTAAATATAAACCGGATGAGCCTGTACATATATGCGCTGCTTTCCTTTTAGCGGATTTCTGATCCGTTTTTAATTTCATCTTTCAATGGGGACACAAAGCTTAGGCTGCCATCGGCATTTTCTGCCATCAGCACCATGCCCTGTGATTCAATCCCCCTTAGTTTTTTTGGCGCCAGGTTTACCAAAACGCTTACTTTCTTCCCGATGATTTCTTCGGGTTTAAAATATTCTGCAATACCCGAAACAATGGTGCGCTGATCAATACCAGTATCAACTTTCAGCTTGAGGAGCTTTTTGGTTTTGGCCACTTTTTCTGCTTCCAAAATGGTAGCTGTGCGGATATCCATTTTTGCAAAATCATCGAATTCGATATTGGCTTTGGCCGGACCGGCAGTCCATTCGCTCAGTTCGTTCTGTTTCTTGGTATCGAGCAGACGCTGCACCTGAGCTTCAATATCTTTATCTTCAATCTTTTCGAAAAGGAATTCTGCTTTATTCAGTTGATGTCCGGCTTTCAGGATATCTCCGCGTCCAGCGCCATCCCATTGCAGGATGTCCATATTAAGTATGGAACATAATTTTTTCGCTGTGAACGGCAGGAATGGCTCGCACACAATGCTCATGTTGGCGCAGATCTGAAGCGAAATATTCAGAATAGTCTTCACGCGCTCCGGATCCTGCTTAAACTTTTTCCAGGGTTCCTGATCGGTCAGGTATTTGTTGCCGAGGCGGGCGAGGTTCATCATTTCCGACAGGGCTTCACGGAATTTATAATGCTCAATGGCTTTCCCGATGCGCTCGGGGAACAGCTCCATTGCGGCCAGGGCTTCCCTGTCTTGGTCTGTCAGGCCGGTAATTTCTGGCACTTTCCCTTCAAAATATTTGTGTGTCAATACCACTGTGCGGTTCACGAAATTACCGAAAATGGCCAGCAATTCGCTGTTGTTGCGGGCTTGGAAATCCTTCCAGGTAAAGTCGTTGTCTTTAGCTTCAGGAGCATTGGCGCAAAGCATATAACGCAATACGTCTTGTTTTCCGGGGAAATCTTCCAGGTATTCATGCAGCCAAACCGCCCAATTGCGCGATGTGGAAATTTTATCGCCTTCGAGGTTCAAAAACTCATTGGCCGGCACATTATCGGGCATGATATAACTGCCCTCGGCTTTGAGCATGGATGGGAAAATAATGCAATGGAATACGATATTGTCTTTTCCGATAAAATGAACAAGTTTGGAGCTTTCGTCTTTCCACCAGCTTTCCCATTCGGTATCGTTTTGCGCCGCCCATTCGCGAGTCGCTGAAATATAGCCGATGGGCGCATCAAACCATACATAAAGCACTTTTCCTTCGGCACCTTCCACAGGCACTTTCACGCCCCAGTTGAGGTCGCGGGTTACGGCACGCGGATGCAGCCCCTGATCAATCCAGGATTTGCACTGACCGTAAACATTGGGTTTCCAGTCTTCTTTATGTCCTTGCAGAATCCATTCACTGAGCCAGCCTTCATACTGATCCAAAGGCAGGTACCAGTGTTTGGTTTCTTTCAGTTGGGGCACATTTCCCGTGAGTGCCGAAACCGGATTGATCAGATCTGTGGCATTGAGGGAAGTGCCGCAGCTTTCGCATTGGTCGCCATAAGCTTTATCGTAATTACAATGGGGACACGTTCCGGTGATATAGCGGTCTGCAAGAAACTGTTTTGCTTCTGCATCATAATATTGTTCGGAGCTTTTTTCAATAAATTTTCCCTCATCATAAAGCTTCTTGAAAAATTTGGAAGCCGTATCGTGATGGATTTCATTGGATGTACGCGAATACACATCAAAGGAAATGCCGAGATCTTCAAAACTTTTGGCAATGATGCCGTGGTATTTGTCCACGATATCCTGAGGCGACACGCCTTCTTTGCGCGCTTTGATGGTAATGGGCACGCCATGTTCATCGCTGCCACCGATAAAAAGCACCTCTTTATTGTTGGAGCGCAGGTAGCGCGCATAAATATCGGCAGGAATATAAACCCCGGCCAGGTGGCCAATATGAATCGGGCCGTTTGCATAAGGCAGGGCCGATGTAATCGTGTATCTTTTAACGTCTTTCTTTTCGTTCATTTTATCGGATATTTGGCAGGATAATTTTTTTCTTCTCTTGCAAATTACTAATTTCGGCAAAGATAAAAATTTGCTAAGGAAAACTCATCGGATATTTTTATGATACAGCCAACTCTGCTCCATAAAGGCGACCTGATCGGAATTACGGCTCCTGCCGGAAGGATTGATTTTAAAGAAATTGAAAAAGCATCCGAATTCATCCGTTCTGAATGGCAGATGGATGTGCTGGTAGCCAATCAATGCCGAAACAAGCATCATCAGTTTGCGGGAACAGACCGGCAGCGCCTGGAAGGAATGCAGCAGATGATCAATAACCCAAAAGTAAAGGCAATACTTTGTGCCCGTGGCGGATATGGCAGTGCGCGCATCATCGACCAACTGGACTTCAGTCCTATGCTCGAAACACCAAAATGGCTTATTGGCTACAGCGATATTACCGTTTTTCACAGCCATCTTTCCCGCTTGGGCATTATGAGCCTGCACGCCACCATGCCCCGAAATTTCCCCGATGGCACCGAAAGCCTGCTTTCCGTTCTGACCACAGGAAAAACAGAATATAAAATCCCATCCGATGAGCTAAACAGAAGCGGAAAAGCCCGTGGCATGCTCACCGGTGGAAATTTAACAATGCTGGGCAGTATCAGTGGTTCCGTTTCCGATATTGAAACCGATGGTAAAATTCTCTTTATCGAAGACCTGAACGAATATCTGTATGCTATGGACCGGCTGATGCTGCAATTGAAACGCGCCGGCAAACTTGAAAATATTGTCGGTTTGGTAGCCGGAGGTTTTAGCGACATGAAAGATTACGCCACTGATTTTGGAAAAGACAGCCGTGAGATTATCCTCGATGCCCTGGGCGATAAAAACATTCCGGTCTGCTTTGATTTTCCTGCCGGGCATATCAGCGATAACCGTGCTTTGATCATGGGCTGTGCATGCGAACTTGAAGTAGGAAAAACGCACACCATTTTAAAACAGAATCCGAATGGCAGAACATAACGAACTGGGCAAAAAAGGCGAGGAAATTGCCGTGGAATTCCTACGCAATAAAGGTTTAGAAATCCTGCAGCGCAACTGGACCTACGGCAAAGATGAAATTGATATCATCGCACGCGACAATGAATTTTTAGTGATGGTGGAAGTCAAAACCCGTTCATCGGTTCATTTTGGCGAACCAGAAACATTTGTCAGCCTGAAAAAACAAAAATTCATGATCCGGGCTGCCAATGAATATATTTTGAAAACGAACTTTATGGGCGAAACGCGCTTCGATATTATCGGAATCGTTATTACGCCCGAGGGGCATGATATAAGGCATATACCGGACGCATTTTACCCCTTTTAACATCATGAGCACAAAGGCAAATAATACCAAAAGCAGGAAACTCCTGATTGTCCTCTTGAGCATTTTGCTCTTGGCGGGTGGGCTGCATTTGTATTTCACACAATTTGCCGATAAGCTCCTTGAAAAACTGCTGGTACGCATCATTGAGGAAGTTTCGCCGGATGATGAGCTGAGTTTCTCCAAAATAAGCTATCATTTCCTGGAAAGTGAACTGATCGTTAAAGATTTTTCCCTGAAACGAAGCGACAGCACAGAAGATTTTAGAAAAAAACTCAGCTTTAAAAAACTAACAATCAAAGGAATAAACCCGCTGCAACTTTTCCCCGGGCAAAAACTCAGCCTACGTTCCATTGAGCTGGACAGTCCTTATTTCGATGCCTTTACAAAGAAAAACCGCAGCGACGGCCGAAAAAAAATGCTCGAAAGATTGTATGAGCTCAATGTGCGCAAAATTATTGTGCGCAATGCCAGCATGAACATCCAAAATGAAAAAATCCGGGATACACTGTGCAATATTAATTTCCGCCTGAGCGATTTTCAGCCCGACAGCCTGATTGATAAAGGCGGCCTGGACTATCTTTTCCGTCATGCCGAATTGGAAATTGGCGACAACCTTTTTCGTATTGACAGCATAACAATTTCTTTCTCAGCGATTAAAGACGATCACGGTCGGGGCATACTGGTCGAAAACCTGGATTTTCGCGATGAAAAACAAAAAGCCGTTTTGCAAAAGCTGAAAAGCCGACGGAGCTTGCTAAAATGGATGCGCCACACAAAAACCTCTGAACTGCAACTGGAAGATGTGGATATAGACATCTCAATTGGACAAAGGAAGAAAGATTCGGCGCGGCTTCATTCACTGGGCGGATTAAGCAAATGGATTCCCGGAAAAATCGTTTTTAACAATCTGGACCTGAGCGTTTATAACCAAAACACCCATATTAAGAACCAGCTCGGAAACCTGTACCTGAGCGCTGATTTCAATAAGCAGGACAGCAGTGTTTTTCCCAAACCGCAACAAATCCAGATTATTGCCGGACAGCAAAAATGGAAGCTTTCGCCTGAAGATGCAATAGCTTTTGAAGGGCTGAACTTTGATCTTGCCCAAAAGAGCATGAGCCTTGAAGGCGCGAACTGGACCGGGGCAAATGGGAGCATGGCCGGCTTAGACAAACTCAGTATGGGCGTGTATATACGTTTTTCGGAAAAATTGCCCGACAGCATTTTCATCGAAAAACTACAGCTCGAAAATGCAGAGCTGCGCCTGCGAAAATCAACTTTCAGCCTTCATATGAAGGAAATAAATCTCCGCATAGATTCTTTTGCGATTGCAGATTTAAAACAACATCCAATTAAGCTTCAAAACGCTTTAAAAGCGTTTTCCTGCTCTGATTTTGAATATTACAAAGAAGGAATCCTCAAATCCGGGAAAATTCAATATTCCGGCAAGCAGCTTTTAGCCAATCGCTTGCGTTTTAAAAACAAGGACAACAGCTTAAAGCTGAACCTTTCGGATGTACAGATTCCTGATATTGAAATATTTGGGCACGACAGCATTTCGTTGGGCATTTGCCGGGTTGGATCTGTTTCGGCGCAAGTCAGGAATCATTCGTCCACGAAAACCAAAACTGCACTTCCGCATATTTCACTACAGGCTTTGAAAACAAACAGTATTGAAATTAGCTTTGCGGATGGAAGTAAAAACCTTCAAAGCCGAATTTCGGGATTAAACCTGAGCAGTATGGGCCTGAGAAATGGAAATCTCCTGATCCCCGCCTTTTATTTTGATTCCATTTCCTTTCAAAACGATTCCAAAAGGCTGTGGGCCACTACCGGAAAACTGATGTATTCGGCTGAAAACCAATCGATGAATATCAACAATATTGGTATTGGATATAAAAATCAAACAGGATTTTATGTACAAAGCGATATCGATAAGCTGGATGCCTTTTGGGCGCATCCTCTGGGAATATCACATTTTGATGCTGCCCGGAAAATCCGTTTAAACAATGGGAAAATCAGGATAGAATCAGATGGAAGCGGTTCAGGCTCAGGCAATTTCCATACGGACAGCTTGCAATATAAACTGAACAAATTTTTTAATTCATTGATTTTAAAAGATTTTGAAATTTGTTTCACCCATAAAGCACAGAGCAGCTGGAATATCTGCGGAAGCCTCAGGCAAATGTCTGTACTGCTGAAACAAAATCAGCCATTGCAAATTCTGGAGCTTACCGATTGCCGCGGGCAAAGCTCCGGAGCCGGCCGGGATGCCCGTTTGAAAAGGCTTTATTTCAACGCAAAGCAGGAATTGTTTGAAATAGACCAACTGAGTGCCAATGTAAAAGGCCTCAGCCCATCTTTACAGGAACTTTTTATCGAGCTTAAGGCTTTGCGTGCGCCGGGATTTAGCTTTCAAAAAGATTTTTCACCCGATTTGCGCGATTTATTTATCGATTCATTAAAGCTGGAAGCGCGTCTGGGCAAAGATAAAAGCAAGGGAAACACAAAAGGAAATATCAAAAAATATTTACCTGAAAACAAGCTTAATATTAGCAATTTGTATTGTGATATACGACAGGAGTCGGGACAGGAATTTCAGATGGAACAGTTCAATATGAATGCAGATAATCTGGAGAAACATCTCAAATCGGGCGACTATAACAAAATAATCGAGCAGCTCCGATTTGAAAGTGCGGGCATACAATTCAAAAACAAACACAGGCTGCGGCTGTATGGTTTTGATTTTGGAAACAATTCGCTGCAACTCGACAGCCTTTTGTTCCGTCCTGATCAGGATCGTTTGGCTTTTCAAAAAGAGCAGATTTACCAAACCGACTGGACATTGATCCGTGCGCGGGATATAAATCTTGGCGTTTTCTCACTTACAGATGAAAACGGACAGCTTCGGATTACTTCCGATACATTAAAAATGAGCGGTTTTTATCTGGACGATTATCGCGACAAGCGCCTGCCCATGCCCATAGACCGTCATCCCCTTTTGCCCGGTGAAATACTCAAAAAACTCCCCTTTCAGCTTTGCATCGGACATCTGGAAACAAAAAACGCTTTTATTGCCTATTCTGAGCACGAGAAAAAAGCAGCCGAGGCAGGCAGGATATTTTTCAATGAACTGGACATTGAAATGCTGAATATTTGCAATATCCCGGAACAGATAGCCGAAAATCCCTATCTGGGGATCAGTACAAATTTCAAGCTTGTTGGCGTAGCCCGTGCCGATGCCAGTATCCGCATTAACCTCAATGACCCTCAGCAGCACTTCCTGATGGGATGCCATCTCAATACTTTTAATATGACCGATATGAATCCCGTGCTTGAAAACCTCGCTTTTCTGAGGATCCACAGCGGAAAACTCAACTCCCTACAATTCAGTGCAAAAGGAAATAAAGATGTAGCAACCGGCCAGATGGATTTTTTGTATGATGATTTGAAAATCAGGATTATCGACCGCAAAACCCTGAAACAATCTTTTGGAGATCATATGCTGGCCTTTTTTGCCAATACTTTTGTTGTAAAGAAAAATAACCCTACCGTACTGATTCCACGCGAAGGCCCCATGTATTTTGAGCGCGACAATAGAAAATCCGTATTTAACTATTGGGCAAAACTGATAATGAGCGGAGTAAAAACCAGCATCGGATTCGAAAAAAACAAAACCGAGAAAAAAATTAAAAAATTAAAGGGCAACTGATTCAGATTTTGTAATTTACCGGCATTAGAAAAGGCATGAAAAATAAGATCAGCAGCGGTTTCGATTTTCAGGATGAATACAGGGTGATAGAAATCAACAGCCTGCTGCCCGACTATGGCCTTTGCTACCGGATAAACAAAAAACTGAAAGCACAATTCAGCCGTAAAAAAGACCTCCGGGTTTATCGTGGCGAAAGAAAAGTGGATCAGGTGTTTTCTTTTTACGAATGGAAACCCGAAATTTATCACGATTATTATCTTCTTTGGGACAATCAGCAGCAATCGGTTTTAATGCCGAGTTTTTATTTGTTGATTAAGGGGTTTTTTACAAAAGAACAAGTGTTTAGGCTTTGCGATCAGATTTCTTTGGCAGATCAGGTTATCAATTGTCACGAGATTGATTTCCGCAAAATGCAAAATACACGCATCAAAAAACTTGCCCACGAATTTAACCTTATTGTTAATGATTTGGAATATCACCTTATTGAACTCAATAAAAAGGAAAAACCCATCGTTAATAAGGCGGAAAAAGGGAATAAGAAGGTGTATATTTTATAGAATTTAGAAGACCACTGCTGCGCAAACCACTAAACAATAAATATATACACAGTACAGATGAGAACAAAAATTATTGCAACCATTGGGCCGGCAACGAGGTCGAAGGAAATGCTGAGAAAAATTATCGGCAAGGGAGTGGACGTATGCAGGTTGAATTTTTCGCATGGAAACTATGCTGTTCATGCGGAAACAATCAGGTACGTCCGGGAGATAAACGAAGAAGACGGAAGCAATATTGCTATTCTCGCCGACCTGCAGGGGCCAAAAATCCGTGTGGGCGATATCGAAAACGGAGAAATCCAATTGGTGCAGGGAGAAGAAATCAAACTAAGCAGCAAACCATGTATGGGCACCAAAGAGATGGTTCATATCAGCTACAACCAGATTGCCCGCGATGTAAAAAAAGACGAAATCATCCTGATGGACGATGGAAAACTCAGCCTGCGCATCAAAAAAAGCCTTGATGAAACAACTGTTTTGGCCGAAGTTGTGGAAGGCGGCCCATTACGTCCCCGCAAAGGCGTCAACTTGCCCCACACGAAGCTTTCATTGCCATCATTGACCGAAAAAGACCGCAAAGACCTGGCTTTTATCCTTACTCAGGAAGTGCATTGGATCGCATTGAGCTTCGTGCGCCATTCCAATGATATCGCACAGCTGCGCAAGCTTATTGACGATGCCGCACCCAAAAAGAAACCCTGGATTATGGCCAAAATCGAAAAACCGGAAGCCTTGGAAGATATCGACGATATCATTGAAATCAGTGATGGTTTGATGGTGGCCCGCGGCGACCTGGGCGTGGAAATTCCACTGCAAAAAGTGCCTATGGTTCAGAAAAGGCTGATCAATAAGTGCATCCATGAAGGCAAACCCATTGTGGTTGCCACACAATTGCTCGAAGGAATGATCGATAATAGCCGCCCCACACGCGCCGAGGCCAGTGACGTGGCCAACAGTGTGATGGACGGAGCCGATGCTGTAATGCTCAGCGGAGAAACTTCGGTAGGAAAATATCCGGCAGAAACCGTGGAAACCATGCAAAAAATTATCCATGATGTAGAAAGCTACCGCTCCATTTATTACAAACACAACAAACCCGAAGATAAAGGCACAGACCGTTATCTCTCAGAAGCTATTATCTTTGAGGCATGTAAACTGGCAAGACAAATGGATGCAACCGCTATGATTTCGATTACACATTCAGGGTTCTCCGCATTAAAAACAGCAAGCCACAGGCCCAAAGCGGAAATTTATGCCATGACATACGATCATTTTCTGCTTTGCCAGCTTAATCTGGTCTGGGGCATTAAAGCCATGATTGTTGAAGGAGAAATTAAAGCCGCAGTAGAAATCAGCAGGTGCACCATCAGGAAATTACTGGAAAAAGGACTGTTGCAAAAAGGTGACTATGTCATTAATACTGCAAGCCTGCCATTTTACATTAAAGGTAAAACCAATTCCTTAAAAGTTTCAATTGCAGGAGAAGATGATTAAACAACTCAAACGCATAAGCGAAATGACTGAAGATGAATTTATAGAGATCTTCAGGAAGGCATTAGAAGCCAACGGACTGAATGAAAACAGCTTTCAGGAAATTTTCCTTTCGGGCAATATTGACCTGAGCGGAACGCTGCAGCAGCTGGATTTCAGTCCGGAGGCTTTACCTTTGGAACAGCAAATCGCTGATATTTTAAAAAACACCCTTAAAACCTGAGCTCAATGAAGATTCACCAAATGGGCATGATGTACGAAGAAATCATGCGGGCACGCCAGATTACAGCTATTTTGATACGTTATGGCTTCGGAAATTTTGTAAAAAAAAGCGGAATGGGCCGGTATATGGTCAAAAAAAGCCGCTACGAAAAAATTGAATCCATCCGTGAAGCAGAACGTATCCGCCTGGCTTTGCAGGACCTGGGACCGGCTTTCGTGAAATTTGGGCAAATCCTCGCCGACCGTCCCGACCTCATTCCCGATGATGTACGCACCGAACTGCAAAAACTGCAGGACAATGTGGCGGCAATGCCTGATGCAGAAGCAAAAAAAATCATTGAAGAAGAGCTGAAAAAACCCATTAAGGAAATTTTTAAAGACTTCAATGAAAAACATATTGCTGCCGCTTCCATAGCACAAGCTTATACAGGCACATTGCTCAATGGTGATAAGGTTGTAATTAAAGTGCAAAGGCGCGGAATTGATAAAACAATACGAAGGGATGTGCGCCTGATGGGTTTCTTTGCCAATTATATACAGAAAAACGACGAAGACCTCAAAGGATTGAACATCCCCGGAATTGTGGAAGAATTTGGGCGCAGCATTCTTAAAGAACTGGATTTCAGTAATGAAGCCGCCAATATGATGCGTTTCAAGCACATCACAAAACACAATACGGACATAGAAACGCCCAAAGTGTATATGGAATACACTACACCTAAAGTATTGTTTGAAGAATTTGTTGATGGCGATAAAATTGCCGGCCCCGAAGCCCTGCGTGCAAAAGGCTATGACCCGGAAATCATTGCCAAAAACGGGGCACGATCGGTTTTTGAACAGATTTTTATACACGGTTTTTTCCATGCCGACCCCCATCCGGGCAATATTTTCCTGAAACCGGGCAATAAAATTGTTTTCATTGATTATGGGATGATGGGCAGCCTCCGGCCTTATCAAATGGATTTTCTCGGAAAATATGTGCTGGGGTATGTGCAGCGCGACGCACGCAAAATCACCGAAGCAATGCTGCTGCTGTGCAATATGCGCCATTTTAACCGCGCCGAAGAGCTGGAATTTGAAATTGGCGACCTGCTCAAACACTATCAGTTCCTTTCTGTAAAAGATATGAATTTTGGCGCCATCATGAACCAGTCCATTGATATTATTACCCGTTTTGGCTTGCAGATCCCGCCAACAATCTACCTGCTTATCAAAGCTTTGGTAACCATCGAAGGTGTGGCCGAGAAGCTCTATCCGGATATTGATATCCCAAAAGAAATGGAACCCTTCGCCAAAGAGCTTCTGAAACAGCAATTTAAACCCGATAAAGTGGCACGCCAGGCATATCGCTCCATAGTGGATTATTACGAATTCATCAGGGCTCTGCCATCACAGGCCAACGAAATCCTCTATAAAATCAAAAACGGCAGCATTCAGGGGCAAATTGAGCATAAAGGCCTCGAACCTGTGATGCACCATATTGATTCGGCCAGCAACCGCATAGCCATTTCTATTGTAACTGCCGCGCTCATTATTGGCGGAAGCCTTATTGCCCAATGGGAGCACGCAAAAGTGTTTGGTTCTGTGATTTTCCTGGGTGCAGGGTTTTTCGGTTTTTGGGTGTTGATTAAGCTGTTGAGACGTTTTAAGTAGAGTTCGTCTATAAAGTCCAACTTCTGCGTTGTTGCTCAAAATCTAAATCCTCATCCCGTACCTACGGGACTGCGGTTTAGATTTTTCACACGTACTTCGGCTGTGCTCAGCATAGCACCTTGAATTTGAACTTTATAGAGCAAACTCTCGACTCTGTGGACAAGCTCTAATTAGTTCTTGTCTATAAAGTACTGTGCTTGATTCAGAATGTTCGAGGTCGAGGCATTCGCAGGGCTGAAAACAAGGAGTTTACCTTAGTAAATGACTTGTTTTTAGAACAAGAATAACGCTGAGATCGGACATTATGGACAAGCACTAAGTAGTTTCTGCCGATAAAATCGGGGTTCTGATTCAGAATATCTGATTTCAACTACTCCTTTGTTCTCAAAGCCTACAAGGTCAATTGCACAAACAGAAAATATTTTCAGTAGTAAAAGGCGGCTTCGGTTTTCGAAGCTGCCTTTTTGTATTTGGAGTTGAGACCTCCCAATGTGCTCATGCCAAAATTTATGAATAAAGTAGCTTCAAAGGCCTGGTACTATTCCTCAAAGCATAACCATAGCAAGCCTCTGATACATTACCCAAACAAGCTCCTGGCTGTGTATCTTAATAAATTTTAACAGCAAATCATTATAGACACTCAAAAGCCCTGCTACAGCCTACTTAAACAAAAAGATATATATGATTAATTGTCCCACAAATAAAATTAAATTACCATATAAAAGGCTTATTTTGTGAGGATTTCAATGCGAAAATCAAAAAAATCCAATTTTTTTTGGAAAAATATTCGACATTATTACAGGAATATTATTACTTTTGAAGGATACAATCCTTATTACAAACGTTCATTTTTGGAAAAATTTTAAGCAAAACATTAGAGGCATAAGCCTTATAAGCAATAACCAAAATCAAAAATTGATATTATGAAAAAGAAATTTAATAATCGGTTAGACTTTGATCCATAAGCATCATTTAAAAAATGAGCATAACCCAATGGGGCTTTCCTCATCCTGAAAATTTATCGGCCTCTCGACTCCGCTCGAGGACCTTAGATTGAGGTTGAACACTTAAAATTAAGGTCCCCCTGAGCGTAATTGAATGGCCGCTTTATAAGACAAAAAACAAAGGAAATGAACGATAACCCAAACTACAAACAAATGATAGAAATGCGCCACCATTGGGAGCTGGCAGGAATTGAGGAAACCCAATTGGACAGCCTAAGGATCGATACCCTGGCCAATATTGCCGATACAGCACGTGGAATGGCCGGAGCCATGGCACGTGGCCTATTGGAGTACGCCTATGGCTATCATTTTGTAAACTGCACCGAATGTGGGAACCAAAACAAAGACAGCGAAATAAAAGGCTGGAACATGCCTGATAGTAGATCTGCAAAAGCCCAGCTTGAAGTCAGTCCCAACCCAGCCAATACATGGGTCCGGTTTAAGTATGAACTCCCTGAAAACAGTACGGCTGTTATCCGGATTTCCAATACAAATGGCCAGACCATTGCAGAACTGAACCTGCAATCCGGCATGAAAGAATATGTTTGGGATGTACGCAATATTCCATCCGGAACTTATTACTACCGTATGGATGCAAATAATCAAATTGCTTCGGGCAGTTTTATTATTAATCATTAATTTTGAAAATCATCAAAAAGCACGGGGCATATTGCCCCGTGCTTATTTAAATCTTCGTTATGAAAACATACAGGTGCTTTTTTATTGGAATTATTTTCTTTTTGCTTTTTACAAACACAAATGCCCAACTCCCCAATGCCCAACTCCCCATTGTAGAAACCAATTTCAACTGGCAGAATTGTACAACTGGCTATTATAGTGGAGGGATAGCGAAGATTGACGACTCTTTTTACCTTTTATCGGCAAACAAAGGAAAGGATACCAGCGCCGTTGGCTACCACGATGATTGGGATCTTATGCTGATTAAAACAGACTCATTCGGAAACGTTATCTGGAAAAAATGCTATGGGGGAAGTAAAAGAGATACCCCATTTAGTTTGCAAAAAACCGAAGATGGCAATTTATATTTAATAGGTTTTACACGTTCAGATGATGGTGATGTGCAAAGCAGGCGGTGGCAGGCAACCCAAATATGGCTTGTTAAAGTTGACCCAACTGGAAATATAATCTGGGAACGTGCTTTTGGCATTGAAGAACCCAATGGTTTTGATATCAGAGGTTCACTAATATTGCCAGATGGCGGCATTATTATATCTGCAATGATACGGGGCAAAACCGGCGATGTGAGCACTCATTATGGGCTTCGCAACAGTTGGCTGGTGCGTTATAGTGCCCAGGGGGATATGCTCTGGGAAAAAACCTACGGCAATGAAAGCCTGAACGAAACTTTAAGGGCTTTAAAACTTACAGAAGATGGCACAATCATATGTGGGGCTGCTGTTTATAATGATGGAGGAATGGTAGAGTGTTCTTTACCAGACAATTTCGAATTTAGTGTCTGGCTTTTCGAAATTGATTTAGCAGGAAATATTCTATGGCAGAACTGCTATGGGGGAGGATCGTACGATATCCCATATTGCATATTTGAAACTGGCAATAATTTTATTGTTGGTGCTAGTAGTGCTTCTCATGATGGGGACATTGTAAACCCTCATGGGGAATCTGATATTTGGTTGTTTGAAACAGACAATTCCGGCAACTTATCCTGGTCCAATTGCCTGGGAGGCTCATATCATGAAGCCCCAAGATATATTTTCCCTATATCAACTGGAGGTTATTTGATTGTAGGCTCAACCAGTTCAGATGATGGTGACATATCCGGTCATCAAGGGGGGTACCGAGCAAGAAATCTATGGTTTATAAAGGTTAATGATCAAGGCATTGGCCAATGGCAAAAATGCATTAGCAACAGGAATGGTTTTAAAAATTTACCAAACCCACCAAGCATCCTCCAAAAAGACAACAACACCTACATTGTTGCCCAGGAAATTAAAAAAGGTGGAGGAAATGTATTATGCCCGGGGACCACACCCTCAGATGACAACCCATATGTGTGGCTGTTTGAAGTAGAATTTACAGATCAATTTGTCTCTGTAAGCGAGCTGCACGGCCAGAGCCTTAATGTAAGCCCCAACCCTGCCAAAGACTTAATGATGTTTGAGCTGCCCGCTATTGGTGAGCTGTGCATTTATTCGGTTTCGGGGCGTTTGTTGCACAAAGCACACTGCCTGGCCGGGGATTATCATTACAACTGTGGCCATTTAAGCCCGGGGGTGTATTTCTACACTTTTATGATGGATGAGGCTTTGCTGCACGGGAAGGTGGTGGTGGAGTAGCCTCGGCTCCGCTCTCCTGCCTTAAATTGATGATTTCTATTCAGTGAAAGCTGCTCAGCCTCCTTATTAATAAATTGAGTTAACCCAAACGAAATGAAAGAAAAGAAGCACAATACCAAAACATTAATCAGGGCAACATCCTTTCTGCTGCTTATCGGATTTATGATGGGATTTCAGTTCAGGGCTATTACCCAGCCCGCTATTGTAGAAACAAATTTCAACTGGCAAAAATGCTTTGAAATCCCATATTTCAAAGGAGGCCTTGTTTCAGCAAATAATGGTTATTATTTAATATCGGGAACCGATGGTTCTGACACTATGGTTAACAATTTCCATGGCGGTTCAGATATACTATTGGTACATACAGATTCACTTGGAAATATTTTATGGAAAAAATGCTATGGCGGGTCTGAAATAGATTATGGCCGGACGCTTATATCTTCCATGGATGGACATATTTTTTTGATAGGCCGCACTTCATCCGATGATGGGGATGTTCAAAGCCGCCAATGGGACGGGAGCCTGGCCTGGGTTGTAAAAATTGATCACCAGGGAGACATCATCTGGGAAAAAACTTTTGGTGTAGAAAAAGGGACAGGTTTTACCATTCGAAGCTTTCTGGCTTTACCGGATGGGGGTATTGCTGTTTCTTCGGTAATCCAAGGTAAAAGCGGGGATGTCAGCCAGTATTTTGGAGGCATTGATGTTTGGACTGTAAGGCTGGCTGCCCAAGGGGAGATGCTTTGGGAAAAAACTTACGGAAACAAAGGGCAATTGGATAATCTATTAAGTATGGCTTATACCCATGATAGCACTATAATATGCGCAGGAGCAGCCAGTGTTGGAGGGGGAATGGTTGAATGTTCTTTGCCTTCATATGAAGTATATAATGCCTGGCTGTATGAAATAGACCTGCAGGGCAATATCCTCTGGCAATATTGTTATGGGGGCGAGAACGGCGATCTTCCTCATAGTATCATCCAATCTGACCATGGCTATATCGCTGCAGCAAGTAGTGATTCCTGGGGTGGGGATATTGTTAACCAACATGTGTAGCGTCCTGATTTTGGTTGACTCTTTTTTCTTCTTTCCGGGGATCCCCGGAAAGAAGAAAAAAGAGTTTGTTCGACAAATATATTAATTCAATTTTTCTAATGCCACTTCTGGACGCTTTCTGTAATAAGTTTTCCAGCACCTTTTAAGTTCTCCAGTTTTTTGATGAGCCTTCTCTGGGGTCATCATTTCGACACTTCTGTGTGGGCGCTTTGTATTATAGAAGTTTATAAATTGGGGAAGTTCTTTTTTGGCTTCGGCCAAACTACTGAATGATATGGTTTTGTCATTGGTAAATTCTTCTTTTATTGTTCGGTTAACACGTTCTGCAATAGGGTTTTCCAGTGGATCCCCATTTTCCGTCATGCTAATTGCCATACGGCATTTATTAAGGTGTTTGATGTATTTGTCGCAACAATATTGGACGCCCCGGTCTGAATGATGGATACACCCATGTGCCTTTAGTCCTCGTGTGGCTTTCTTTAAAGCCCTCAATGCGCCAGTAGCTTCTAATGAGCCACTAACATCAAATCCAACTATTTTACGAGAATACATATCTGTAACAAGGGATAGATAAGCAAAACTGTCATTGCCCTTGATCCAAACATAGGTTATATCTGAAACCAATACCTGAGAAGGGCCATTGGGAATTAAACCTCTTATCAAATTCGGATACTTGTGATAATGATGATAACTGTTTGTTGTATAAGCCCTGCGCTTTGATTTTCTTAACAACAGACCATGCCTGCGCAACAAATCATAGAAACGGTCTCGCCCTATGCTGATATTGTGGGCTTTTAAGTCTTCTTGCAAGCTGCAAAGCAAGTTCCTGCCACTCCCTTTTTTCCATAACCTTCGTTTTGATTTTATCAGTTCAATAATTATGTCTTCCTGGTAAATAGATTCTTCATTATGGCGAATATTCTTGTAATATGCCTGTTTGCTATAGCCAAGCAGTCCGCAAAGGTCTTTGATTGTTGCCCTCGAACCTTTGTCTGCTTTTAGTTGTTGGACAGCTTGGCTCCATACTTTTTTCTGATATCAATTTTTAATTCTTCTTCTGCTACATCCACCATCTTTTGCCACAGGTCGGCCCTGAGCTGCTCCTTCTTTAACTGAGCTTGAAGGTCCCTGATCTCCTGATCCTTATCTATTTCTTGTTTCTTGTTTTCCATTAGCTCTGGATTTATTTGGGATATGCCCCCTTCTCTGTAATTCGATTGGCCACTAAACTGGCGAATCCAGTACAAAATTGCACAATTACTCTGAATACCGTAAATACGCCGCGCCTCTTCTTTGCTGTACTTACCTGATAACACTTCTTTAACTACACGAAGCTTGAAATCTTCTGGGTAGTTCATCTTTGTTCTTCTCTTCATTTTAATCCTTGATTTAGTTGACTTCTAATTGTAATTCTGGTCAACCTATATCAGGACTATACAATGGCAGCAAAGACATTTGGCTTTTTGAAACAGATTTTAATGGCAATATACTTTGGAGCAATTGCCTCGGTGGATCTTATTATGATTATCCCAGTAATATTTTCCCATTATCCGATGGTGGGTATATGGTGGTTGGATACAGCTCTTCTGTAGATGGGGACTTAGCCCCAACACAAACAAACTATAATAAAAAACTTTGGTTTATAAAAACTAACTACCAGGGCATTGGTCAATGGCAAAGGGTCATTTCATCACGAAAGGATCTGGACAATTGGTATTCCCCTTTTGTCTTGCAAAAAGACGACAATACTTATGTAGTAGCCCAGGAAATAAAGGCTGGCGGGCCGGATACCCGTTGCCCGGGAGCCACACCATCATCTGAAAACCCATATGTGTGGCTGTTTGAAGTAGAATTCACAGATCAATTTGTATCTGTAAACGAACTGCACGGCCAGGGCCTTAATGTAAGCCCCAACCCTGCCAAAGACTTAATGATGTTTGAGCTGCCTGCTATTGGGGAGCTGTGCGTTTATTCGGTTTCGGGGCATTTGCTGCACAAAGCGCACTGCCTGGCCGGAGATTATCATTACAATTGTGGCCATTTGAGCCCGGGGGTGTATTTCTACACTTTTATGACGGATGAGGCTTTGCTGCATGGGAAGGTGGTGGTGGAATAATTTCTGTCCATAATGCCCGATCTCAGCGTTATTCTTGCCCTGAAAACATGGAGTCCCGTACGCACGGGACTCCATGTTTTCAGTCCTGCGAATGCCTCGACCTCGAACATTCTGAACCAGAAATTTTAATTACAGACATGGATTTATTAATGTCGGCCTCTCGACTCCGCTCGAGGACCTTGGATTGAGGTTGAACACTTAAAATTAAGGTTCCTGAGCATAATTGAAGAGCCGCTTTATAAGACAAAAAACAAAGGAAATTAACGATAATCCAAACTATAGACAAATGATAGAAAAACCGGAACGCATCTTAAATTCATCCCACATAGCGCTTTAAATAAAGGCACAGTTTTTGATACCAAAAGTTTTTGTATCTCAAATCATTTGCATGAACCTTAAAAAGTATCATCGTTTTTTCAGCCCGAAGGCATTTTCAAAAAAGCTGCAGGGAATGAGCAAAAAAGGGCTGTATCAAATCCGTTACAATGCCATTCTCTTATTCGAAATTATGAAGTCACCGGATGTTCCGCTCAAAAGCAAAGCCATGATTGCCGGAGCATTGGGCTACCTGATCCTGCCTACCGACATTATCCCCGATTTTGTTGCCGGCATTGGCTTTACCGACGATTTAAGCGTTTTGCTGATGCTGATGAACCAAATGCAATCGCTCATTACTGAAGAAATGCAGCAGTTGGCCGCGCAAAAAGCCGGATCCTCGCCGGAAGTAGCAGAGAATTTATCCATCTAAAAAAGACGAAAACAATTCCGTAATTCGTTGGTTGTTTGCAAGTGTATATGAAGGCCGGTTTAAAGCTCTTTGTGCAATTGTAAAATCTTTATTTTGGTAATTGACTTCCAAAATAAAAAATCCTTAGGAATGCTCCCGATTTTGGAGAATATTTCATAAACTTGCACGGAAATCCAGTTAAATGGTTGATTCTATGAAGAAGATGGTGAGAATACAGAAAAAAAATATACTACAAGTCATAACCGCCGCAGTCCTGATCGGACTGTTTTTCTATAATGCTGCTACACCGGTGCTTCTGGCTCAGGACCACCACAATCATCAAAACGCAATTCATACTGAAACAGAAGACATTGCAGATTTCGAACAGATTCATGAAGAGGAGTATAATGCCGGTGAAATGATCATTGAGCATATTGTGGACGCCCATGAATGGCACATTGCTGATTTCGGACATACGCATATTACCGTCTATCTTCCCATCATCCTGCTCCACGATGGCGAGCTGCACATTTTTTCATCCAAACATCTTGAGCACGGTCAATCTGCACACAATGGTTTTGCTTTGGCGCATGGCGGCCCGCACGAAGGCAAATTTGTAAAAATAATGGAATATGATTTCCTCGAAAGGGGCATCATCACCGAAGATACCGAAGCCAGCCTGCCCTATGATTTCTCCATCACCAAAAACGTACTTGCCATTTTCGTTAGTATGATCATCATCCTCTGGATTTTCATCGGCATTGCCCGTGCCTATACGCGCCGTCCGGGACAAGCACCCAAAGGCATGCAATCCCTCATGGAGCCGATCATCCTTTTTATCCGCGACGACATCGCGAAAGCCAGTATAGGCGAAAAAAAATACGCGAAATACATGCCCTACCTGCTCACTTTGTTCTTTTTCATTTTCCTGAACAACCTGATGGGGCTGATCCCTATATTTCCTTTTGGAGCCAATGTAACGGGCAATATTGCCGTAACCATGGTTCTGGCTGTTTTCACTTTTGTGATTACAACCTTCAGCGGAAACAAAAATTACTGGATGCACATCATCAACGCGCCGGGGGTTCCCTGGTGGCTCAAATTTCCGGTTCCTTTGATGCCAATCGTTGAAATCATTGGTGTTTTTACAAAACCCTTTGTACTCATGGTCCGTCTCTTTGCCAACATCGCGGCAGGCCACATCATCGTGCTGGGTTTTATGAGCCTGATCTTCATTTTTGGAAGCATCAACGCATATCTGGGATTGGGCGTGAGCGTGGTAAGCCTTCTGTTCAGCGTATTTATGAGCGTGCTGGAACTTCTGGTGGCATTTATTCAGGCATACGTATTTACACTTCTTTCGGCACTATATTTTGGCATGGCCACCGAAGAACATCATTAAACGAACTCCATTTACTCACTTAAATAATATGTAATTATGGAACTTCTCACTATTTTATTGCAAGCAGTAGCAGACCTCGCTCCTTATGCAAAACTGGGTGCCGGATTTGGCGCAGGTATTGCAGCTATTGGTGCAGGTATCGGTATTGGCCAGATTGGCCGCGCAGCAGTTGAAAGTATTGCCCGTCAGCCGGAGGCTGTTGGCGATATCCGTTCCAACATGATTGTTGCAGCCGCCCTTATCGAAGGTGTTGCTTTCTTTGCTATCGTAGTTTGTCTGTTGATTGTATTTATTTAAAACAGGCTTTTGCTTTTTGTCCCGGCGATTGGCCGGGACAGAAGGCTTTCTTATGATTAAAAAACGAACAAACAAATAGAACTATGGAACTTGTAAATCCGGGACTGGGATTGATTTTTTGGATGACCGTTTCTTTTCTCATCCTTTTGTTTTTACTGCGGAAGTTTGCATGGAAACCGATTTTATCGGCTTTAAAAGATCGCGAAGACAGCATTGAAGAAGCGCTGCATATGGCAGAAAAAGCCCGGGAGGAGATGGCCCAGCTCAAATCGAAGAATGAAGATTTATTGCGCGAAGCCCGTCAGGAGCGCGAGCAAATGCTCAAAGAAGCCCGTGCTGCACGCGATGCCATGATCGAAGAAGCCAAAGAAAAAGCTTCACTTGAAGGCCAGCGCATACTCGAGCAGGCCGCCGAAAACACCGCCCGCCAAATGGAAAGCGCAAAGCAGGAACTCAAAAATCAGCTTGCCGAGTTTTCGATTAAAATTGCCGAGCAGATCCTCAAGGAAAAACTTGCCGATGACAAGCAGCAGCAAGAACTGGTTGCCAAACTCGTAAAAGAAACCCATTTTAACTAAGCCTATGAAATCAGCACATATCGCCAGGCCATACGCAAAGGCATTGCTGGATTTCGCGCTGGAAAACAAGCAGGAAGACCAGGTTTTTGCCGATATGCAATTGGTTGAAAATACATGCAGGAATTCCCGGGAACTGCTGGCCATGCTCAAAAGCCCCATCATCAGGGCAAAGCAAAAACTTAATGTGATCAATGCCCTTTTTCAAGACAAAATCACAGATATTTCCACACGTTTCCTCAGCATTATCCTGCAAAAAGGCCGCGATGCCTGGATGCCGGAAATTGCCGCACAATACGTTGCCGAATACAAGAAATTCAAAGGCATTATGAGCTCTGAGCTTACTACAGCAACCGGCATCAGCAATGAAAGCCGCGAAGAGATTATCCGTATGCTAAAGGAGTTTTCGGGCAAAGAAATTGAAATGAGCGAGAAAACCGACCCTGCACTTATTGGAGGTTTTGTTTTGCGTTTCGAAGACAAAAGATATGATACCAGCGTTCGCACACAGCTCAACGAACTGAAAAGCGAACTCCTGACCAAATAATTGATAAACAGAATACTAACAGTAGAAATTGATATATTATGGCAGAAATAAAAGCCGCTGAAGTTTCCGCTATACTGCGCCAGCAACTGGGCGCTTACAAAAGCGAAAGTGAATTGGAAGAAGTAGGTACCATTTTGCAGGTAGGTGATGGTATTGCACGTGTTTACGGGCTCAATAATTGCGAATCGGGCGAACTCCTTGATTTCGGTAGCGATCACGTTATGGGAATTGCGATGAACCTCGAAGAAGACAATGTGGGCGCCGTGCTCCTCGGTGAATCATCATTGCTCAAAGAGGGCGATACCGTAAAACGTACCGGCAAAATATCTTCTATTGATTTCTCTGAAGGAATGCTGGGCCGCGTTGTAAACACCATCGGCATGCCCCTGGATGGCAAAGGCGAAATTGGTGGTGACATTTATACACTTCCTCTGGAACGCAAAGCGCCGGGTGTAATTTACCGACAGCCTGTGAGCCAGCCACTACAAACCGGTATCAAAGCCATTGATGCAATGATTCCGATTGGCCGCGGACAGCGTGAGCTGATCATCGGCGACCGCCAGACCGGCAAATCTGCCATTGCAGTTGACACTATCCTCAACCAACGTGAGAATTTTGAAAAAGGCAAACCGGTTTACTGTGTTTATGTTGCTGTAGGTCAGAAAGGTTCTACTGTTGCCAATATTGTTGACACGCTCGAAAAACATGGTGCAATGGATTATACGGTTGTGGTTTCGGCTACAGCTTCCGATCCTGCAGCACTTCAGTTTTATGCTCCTTTTGCCGGAGCTGCCATTGGGGAATTTTTCCGCGATACAGGCCGCGACGCGCTGGTGATTTATGATGACCTTTCAAAACAGGCTGTTTCTTACCGTGAAGTATCGCTGCTGCTGCGCCGCCCTCCGGGACGTGAAGCCTATCCGGGAGATGTGTTTTATCTCCACTCACGCCTGCTCGAACGCGCAGCGAAAATCATCGAATCCGATGAAATCGCACGCCAGATGAACGATATGCCCGAGGCAATACGCCTATTGGCAAAAGGTGGTGGATCGCTTACCGCTCTGCCCATTATCGAAACGCAGGCCGGTGACGTTTCTGCATATATCCCAACCAACGTAATTTCTATTACCGATGGCCAGATTTTCCTCGAAACAAACCTTTTCAATGCCGGTATCCGCCCTGCCATCAACGTAGGTATTTCGGTGTCGCGCGTGGGTGGTAACGCACAGGTCAAGTCCATGAAAAAAGTCTCCGGAACCCTGAAACTCGATCAGGCTCAATTCCGTGAGCTGGAAGCATTTGCCAAATTTGGTTCCGACCTCGATGCTGCCACACAAGCCGTACTCGAAAAAGGAAAACGCAATGTGGAGATCCTGAAGCAGCCGCAATACAGCCCGGTTCCTGTAGGCAAACAGGTAGCGATCATTTATGCCGGCACAAAAGGTCTGCTTAAAGATGTTCCGGTGGATAAGGTGAGCAATTTCGAAGAAGAATTCCTTGGCCTGATGGAACAAAAGCATGCCGAAACCATTGATCAGCTGGCCGAAGGAAAATGGACGCCCGAACTGGCTAAAGTGATTGAAGAAGCCGCTGCGGAGATTTCTTCAACTTATAAGAAATAAGAATTTTTGAACTAATTTATTTAGGATGGCTAACCTTAAGGAAGTACGTACACGCATTGAATCCGTTCAATCGACCCGGCAAATCACCAGTGCCATGAAAATGGTTGCCGCATCCAAGCTGCGCAAGGCACAGAATGCGGTGATGACACTCCGGCCGTATTCCAACCGACTCAATAATATTTTGGATAATATCACGGCCAGCCTCGCCGATGACCAGCAAAGCCCTTTCAGCGAAAAGCGCGAAGCCGAAAAGGTGCTGATGGTGTTGATTTCGAGCAATAAAGGCCTTTGTGGCGCTTTTAATACCAATGTGATCAAAAGGGCAAAGCAACTGATTGCAAATAAGTATAAAGCACAGGCCGATGCCGGGAACCTACAGATGATCTGTGCCGGGAAAAAAGTCAGTGAAATTTTTGCCAAAAGCCCGGTCGAAGTTCTGTTGAGCAAAGACGACCTGCTTGACAATCCTTCATTCGACGATGTAGCTGCACTGGCAGAAGAAGTGATGCAACTTTTCCTGGAGAAAAAAACCGATAAAGTCATTCTGATTTATAACCAGTTCAAGAATGCGGCTACGCAAATCATCCAAACAGAAGATTTCCTTCCAGTGATACCGGAACCGACGGAACATCAAGAGAAAGAAGAAACCGATTATATTTTTGAACCAGGCAGGGAAACAATTGTTAAAGAATTAGTACCTAAAATTTTAAAAGTACAATTGTTCAAAGCTTTCCTGGATTCATTTGCGGCAGAACACGGAGCACGTATGACCGCCATGCACCAGGCCACCGACAATGCAACAACATTGCTGGGCGAACTGAAACTGGCTTATAACAAAGCACGCCAGGCCGCTATTACCAACGAAATCCTGGAAATTGTCAGCGGAGCTGAAGCTTTGAAAGGATAGAATAACAAACCAAAAAAACGCAATAAACAATGATTACAGAAAAATTAGAAAAAGCAATAAACGAGCAGATTAAAAAAGAAGAACATTCTTCACGTATTTATCTCGCTATGGCCAGCTGGTGCGAAACCAATGGTTTTCCCGGGGCTGCTGCCTTCCTCTATGAGCAAAGTGTGGAAGAGCGCGACCATATGATGAAATTTGTGCATTATCTGAACGATCGCGGCGGATATGCTGTTCCCGCTGCTTTAGAGCAACCACCCTATGAATTTAAGGATTTGCTGGATATTTTCGAGCAGGTTTTGAAGCACGAACAATACATCACTGCATCCATCAATGATCTTTATGAACTTACACTGGGCGAAAGGGATTACACAACCGGTAATTTCCTGCAGTGGTTCATCAATGAACAGATCGAAGAAGAAAGCACCATGTCGGAAATCCTGGATAAAATCCGCCTGATTGGCGATGCCAAAGGTGGTTTCTTCCATATGGATAAGGAGTTGAGTTCGATGGCGGCAGCACGTCAGGATGGAGCGGAATAATATTTGCCAAAAACAAATTGAAAATTGTGTTAAGCACAAAACTTTCTGATTGCAAAAATTTTTAAACAAATAAAACAAAGCTGCCCCGGATCTATTCTTTGGCAGCTTTTTTTGGGCTTTATGAAGAAGATAATATATTTAGTAGCACTGCTTGGGCTGGCATTTGGTTTTCAAGCAGTACAGGCACAGGAAAGTGTTCAGGAAGAAATTGCTGTGGACAGCACACAGATGCAGAAAATCATCCTTTTTCATAATGAAGGATGCGGCCGTTGCAGTGTTGCCAAAGATTTTTTCGATGAAAATCATATCCCCTACATCGGGAAACAAATCAGCGAAGGCGACAACCGCAGGGAGATGCAGCAATGGGTCAATAAAGCACGTGGAGGCAAATCCGGTGGTTTCAGCTATCCGGTAATCGTACTGAACCAAGACAGTGTTTACTACAGCATCCACAATATCAAAGCTTTCCTCACCGAATTAAAAAAGGAAATTGATGCGGGGCGGTTTTAGGTTTATTGTTATCCTTTCCATGCATCTTACTTCCATTTACGAAAAGATGTAAACGGAATTAATCAATATTGCCGCATTATATTTAGTTAGGGCTAAACTAATACCACACAATACTCAACACTTTATCTTTGTATGGTATAACATGTTCAAAAATTTTTTGGTTTATACCAACATCGTTAATTCCATCAAACCAATCAATGCACCATAATTCTTCTGTTCTTTTCCTACCTAAACCTGTATTAAAATATTTTCCTGCCAAGCTATCCTCCGGTACAACATTATTCCCATCAATTATTTCCCAATATTTAAAATCTCTGCTACTCCATCTCCATATAATTCTATTATTCTCCATATAGACAATCGTTATCGGGTGGGTTCCTATATCAGAGAAACGAATAGCACACGCAGTTAAACTAACCTTGTATTTCTTAGCCAAACTTTCAATCACTTGAAAATTAAATTTTCTGTATAACTCGCAATCAGGCCTAAAGCGACTCTCAGGCATTAAAAGGCAAGAAGCAAAAAAATCTGCTTCACGTTCAATTACCTGATGTTTGTTTTTATTATACCTTGATGGATGCGGTTTAATCAAACCAGCTTTTAAAGCAATTCTATGGCTGTCAATGAAGTAATGCCCAAGCTCATGGGCTAATGTAAAACGTCCTCTTTCTTTATTAGAAGTGTTTCCGAGAGCAGTATTTAGGTGTATGTAAAAGCCTTTATCATAAACTAAAGTTCCATCAAAAGCATTTCCATAATCATCATAAAACACAGGTAGCTCTTCAACCTCAGCAATTTTATTTAATGGAGTAATAGTTTCATCATGCTCAAGAGCTAGAAATTCTGCTAAATCTTTTATCTGGTTTCTTTTACGATTGTTTATCTTCATCTTTATGCTTGCTCTTCATTTTATCAAGAATTGATTGAGGTATTTCTTCACTACCTTTTCTTGCAGCCAACTTTATTTCACTAATATCTTGTTGTTCTTCTTCATCATGAAGCTTTATTACCTTACCTTTCATTTCAAAAGAACCACTAATGATTTCTTCAGGATTTATTCTTACATCTTTTAACTCAAAGTCGTAATCTTCATACATTGATTCAAAAAGCTCTAACTCCTTATCTGTTCTTGGGTAAGTGTAGCCTGCAATTGCTAACAGTTCATCAAATCTATCAGCGTTAATGTCCATGTTTTTCTTTTTATTTGCCATTGTACTGATTTAAAAAGTTATCGACTTGTTTATTGGCTTGTTCCTTATACTTCCTTATAGAACCGGGAACTAACCCTAACTCATCTTGAAGTTTCTTACTTACAGGTCTAGGAATATTATTCCCCTCATGGGTGTATAACTTATACGTTAAATAAATGATTCTGTGCTTTTCTCCCAAACCATTAAGGACTTCTTCTAAAACACTTAGTTGCTCTTTTAGTTCTTTTCTTTTGAAACTATCGACTGTTGAATTTTCAACGAAATCATCAAGAGTATAGATAAGAGATAAATCAGTTTCCTTGTCAGGCTCGTGACATGTACCCTTATTTGTGTAATTTACAAGTTGTGTAAATGCAATTCTATTTAACCATCTTATAATCCCATTATCAATGTTTTTTGATTTAGATTTATCGTGGTCGTATTTAGGGTATTTCCAAACACGGGCAAATGTACAGTTTACAATATCCAACGCCACCGTAGATGATAAATTCCAATTTCTACAATTAATCTCCGCAGTCTTTAATACTGCTTCGTCATAACGAAGGCAGAAAACACTAAAAGCAGCTTTTGCTTCTTCCAGATATTCATCCCTCCAGCCAATATACTCAAGTAAATCAAGGCTATTAGCAGTTTTTATTTCTTCTGTAACTTCCAAAATAGTCTTATTAATTAACTACCAAAAGCGTGAGTCACGCTTTTAGTATATAGGTAAAGAATCAAATTAAATAACAAAAATAAAAAATTATGGCAACAAATCCACCGAAAGACGGAAGCAGAAAAGGAGCAGTTAGACAGCGTTCTCAGGTAAAAAATCCTAAAACAGGATTATGGACAAAGCGTGATAGTGAAACAGGTCGATTTCTTGATGTCAAGACATCGAGCGGTAAACCCTTTAAAGGAGTAAGAAAGGAAAAATAATATATGAAGAACAATTTTTTTAATTATTTCAGGTCAAGTATCCTAGTCTCATTGATTGTGATTTTTGGAATTGCATTGTATGTAGCCAAAACCCATTGGCAGTTATCAATTGCCATATCAGGTAGTGTTAGTATGTTGCTAGTACTTATATCTAATTATTTATGGAAAATTAAGCCCTTTAAATGGTTGTTTTGGATTGATGATTTTTCAGGTAGGTATGAAGGTATTCTGAAATACAGCTATGTTGATGAGAATGGCAACCTGCAAACAGGCGAACGGAAGCATATAAAGATTATTAACCAAAATGGAAGTCGAATTTCCATTGCATCCTTCACATTAAAGAAAGATGGAGGTAGGTCTTCACCATCGTATAGTCGAGGTTTGTTCGTAGAGCAAACTGAAGACGAACATCATTTTCGAATAATATATCATTATCTCAATGAAGGTAATCATCAACTTGGCTTTCATCCCCACTTTGGTACAGATGTATTAAAGCTAATAAAGCAAGGAAATGAAAAGGTTTTATCTGGTGGATACTACACAGATAGAAAACCACAAACACGAGGGGAATATCATAATCTTAAATGGGTCAGCAATGACCTTAATCACGAATTTTAATACAGAAATAAAATGGCAGTCTTACATAAAGAATTTATAAAGTTTAACAAAGAAATAAAGCTTACTTCTTCAAGAAAAGAGAAGCTAAAAACAAGTCGTAAAGACATTAAGAAAAAAATTAGAAAATGGTTTAAAGACAATAAACCGGATGAATTACAACCTAAATTTCATGGCCAGGGTTCTTTTGAAATGAACACAGGTGTAAATCCTATCCCTGAAAAAGATGGTGACACCACCTTATTGAAATTTGATTTGGATTTTGGAATCTACTTCATTGAAAAAGAAGACGAGGATAACAAGCAATCTATTGATACATGGCATAATTGGGTTTACAAAGCGGTTGAAGACCATACTAACAAGAAACCTGTTAGGAAAACAACATGTATTCGTGTCATATTTAGTGATGGGCATCATATTGATTTGCCAATTTACTACAAACTTGAAGATGTAATTGAACTTGCACATTGGTCAAAAAATTGGATTGAAAGTGACCCAAAAGAGTTTTATGAGTGGTTCAACAACTTAAAGAATGCTCAACTTGAAAGGATAGTTAGGTATCTTAAAGCATGGAAAAACTATCGGGAATTAAATAATACAAATTTGAAGCTCCCGAGTGGCTTTGAACTTACCATACTTGCTGCAAACAATTATGTTGAAGATGATAATGACGATAAAGCCTTTAGAGAAATTGTTCGTAAAATAAACACGGAACTAAATAAAACTAATGGTTTCAAATGTTTGCGTCCAACAACACCAAAAGATGAGGATGTCTTTGCAGACTACTCTACAACAAGAAAAAACAACTTCCTTTCGACCTTAAAAAGCTTGCTAAACGATTTAGACAGAGCCAAAGATGAGAAAAACTTCAAAAAAGCTTCTGAGATTCTGCGTGACAATCAGTTTGGCGATAGATTCCCATTAGGTGCAGATAAGGACGAAGAAGAAAAAAGCAATAATCTTGGGAAAAGCCTTGGGGCAGCAGCAATTACACCAAAGCCTTATGGATATTAGAAAGCAAATTGAAGAAGTATTGAGACATTATTCGGGATTATCCTTTAACGAGAATAACAATTCGATTGATGGAGAACTGTTTATTTCAGAGGATGATTCCTATGATGTTTCAATACATCTTGAACCATATCCCAAACATTTTCCAAGAGTATTTGAAACAGGTGAACGTATCCCTCCAAAGGTTTCAAGACATATTTATTCGAATACTAAATCGTGTTGCCTTTCTACACTGGCAAAGGCTCAAATTCTGCTTAAAACTGAAATTAGTACTTTAAATCTATTCATAAAGGAAATAGTAGTGCCTTATTTTCAGAATAACTCATATTTTGAAATTAATGGCAAATACAAGACTGATGAGTATGCACATGATAAGAGCGGAGTAATTGAAGGTTATAGGGATATACTTCAAACAAATAACGATTATTTAATAGCAAGTCTAATAAAAGAAAGAATAAAAGGAAAGAAGCTGCGCCTTCATGACTTGTGCTACTGCGGTAGTGCCCTATCAATGAAAAAGTGTTGTGATTACCAACATTACATATGTTATAAGAATTTCAGAAAAGTAGATATTAATGTTCTTATTAATGATATACCAATTTTTATTGATCATCTTAAAAAAACTCGTTCTTAAATAATTTGAAAAATGCTATTACCTTATAAAAAACTCTCAAATATTTCTAATCATGTGAACAGGACTCAAAAGTATAACGATTACAATAAAAACACAACCAAACAAAAAAGCCACCTGAAAATCAGATGGCTTTTTTAATATCATTTGGAAGGGATTATTTAATCACGTTGAGTTCTTTCCCCACCTTAATAAAAGCATTGATTGCTTTATCGAGATGAGCTACCTCATGTCCGGCAGAAAGCTGCACACGGATACGGGCCTGTCCTTTTGGCACCACAGGATAGTAGAAACCAATAACATAAATGCCTTCATCGAGCAGTTTGGCGGCAAAATCCTGGCTCAGTTTGGCATCGTAGAGCATAATGGCACATATTGCTGATGCCGTGGGTTTGATATCGAAACCGGCATCCTTCATTTTGCCCATGAAATAGTCGGTATTGCTGTGCAGTTTATCTTGCAGCTCGGTAGTTTCGTTCATCATATCAAACATACGGATACCGGCATTTACCACTACAGGAGGAATGGAATTAGAGAAAAGATACGGGCGTGAGCGCTGGCGCAGCATTTCAATAATTTCTTTGCGGCCGGTAGTAAAACCGCCAATAGCACCGCCAAAAGCTTTACCCAGCGTTCCGGTGATGATATCTACTTCGCCACGGATATCAAAAAGCTCGGTAACGCCACGGCCAGTTTTACCCACAACTCCTGCTGAGTGGCACTCATCCACCATAATCATGGCATCGTATTTTTTGGCCAGCTCATTGATTTTGTCCATTGGGGCCACATTGCCGTCCATGGAGAAAACACCATCGGTAACGATCAGGCGGAAACGCTGTGCCTGTGCTTCTTTCAGCTTGGCTTCCAGATCTTCCATATTGGCATTTTCGTAGCGGTAACGCTGCGCTTTACAGAGGCGCACACCATCAATAATGGAAGCATGGTTGAGCGAATCGGAGATGATGGCATCTTCGGCGGTAAGGATGGGTTCAAAAACACCGCCATTAGCATCAAAAGCCGCAGCATAAAGGATGGTGTCTTCAGTACCGAAGAATTCCGCAATTTTACGCTCCAGGGTTTTGTGCAGGTCTTGCGTACCGCAAATAAAACGAACAGATGACATACCGTAGCCATGTGTATCAAGAGCATCTTTAGCCGCTTTGATCAGCTCGGGATGGTTGGAAAGGCCGAGATAGTTATTGGCACAAAAGTTCAATACATCCTGACCGGTAGTAAGGGAAATATCCGCTTTTTGCGGAGAATTAATAATGCGTTCTTCTTTGTAGAGTCCTGCTTCACGAATGTCAGCAATCTCTTTCTGAAGGTGTTCTTTGATTTTACCGTACATAATTAATATTTTTTGGAAAGGAATACTTCGTTAAAATTCTTTGATGCAAATATAAAGGATTCGGGGGATTTGAGGATTGGAGAATCATGTTATTGTTTGGTCAAACAGACAAAGAATATGACCCCTTTGGGGTCAGCTCTTTAACTTATGTTTCTTGTTACAAATATTCAATCCCTCCGGGATTGTTTTGCTTTCGCAACCCGTTTTTCCCTGATGCGGTAATCCCATGCAATGAAGACATTAAAAGACCCCGAAGGGGTCATATAGCTATATTACGCATAGTCAACTTACTAAAACGACCCAAAAAGGGGTCGCATATCTAATATCAGCAGAAGCTTCGAGATTATTCTTCCGAAAGCTTTCGGAATTGAAACCTGTTACTTCGGCAAGCTCAGCACAGGCATTCCGTTCAGACGGGACTCCTTATTTTCAATACAAAAAATGCCTCGACTTTAGCTGAATTAACATTTTTGATGCACCTGCAAGCTCATGAACCTATGATTCTTGTTATAAACATTCAATCCCTCTGGGATTGTTTTGCTTTCGCAACCCGTTTATTCCTGATGCGGTAATCTCATGCAATGCAGACATCAAAAGACCCTGAAGGGGTCATATAACTCTATATTAGGCATGGTCAACTTACCAAAAACGACCCCAAAAGGGGTCGCATATTAGTTTCTGAGCAAAATACAACTCAATCATCAAATAAGTATTCCCTCCTAAAATCAATATTATATTCCTCCAGAAAACGATGATATTCTTCCTTGAAGCTTTTGTTCCGATGGTGTTCCTTTTGATTTTCTATATATTTATCAACCTTTGAAAGGTCTGAATGACTATACGAAAAAGCGCCAAAACCCTCCTGCCATTCAAACTTAAACTTAGTAAAACCTTTTTCTTTGATAAATTTATTGGACGACTTCTTTACTTCACGAACGAGATCCGAAAGACAACAGCTTGGCTTCATACCTATTAGGATATGAATATGATCAGAAACACCATTAACCCTAATCAATTTTTGACCTTTGTTGGTGATTATACCTGTAATGTACTTATACAATTCATTTTCCCAATGCGATTGTATTAATTTCTTTCTGCCTTTAACGGCAAAAACTATCTGAATATAAATTTGTGAGTAGGTGCTCATTTTTTTAGCTGAATTAACATTTCTGATGCACCTGCAAGGTAATAAATTAGAGCTAATTTCAAACATTTTTTTAGAATATGACCCCTTTGGGGTCAGCTCTTTAACTTATGTTTCTTGTTACAAATATTCAATCCCTCCGGGATTGTTTTGCTTTCGCAACCCGTTTTTCCCTGATGCGATAACCCCATGCAATGAAGACATTAAAAGACCCCGAAGGGGTCATATAACTATATTACGCATAGTCAACTTACTAGATACGACCCCAAAAGGGGTCGCATATCTAATGTCAGCCAAAACTTCGGGATTATTCTTCCGAAAGCTTTCGGAATTGAAGCCTGTTACTTTGGCAAGCTCAGCACAGGTATTCCGTTCAGACGGGACTCCTTATTTTCAATACAAAAAATGCCTCGACTTTAGCTGAATTAACATTTTTGATGCACCTGCAAGCTCATGAACCTATATTTGTTGTTATAAATATTCAATCCCTCCGGGATTGTATTGCTTTCACAAACCATTTTTCCTGATGCGGCAATCTCATGCAACGCAGATATCAAAAGACCCCGAAGGGGTCATATAACTATATTACGCATAGCCAACTTACCAAAAACGACCCCAAAAGGGGTCGCATATCTAATATCAGCAGAAGCTTCGAGATTATTCTTCCGAAAGCTTTCGGAATTGAAACCTGTTACTTCGGCAAGCTCAGCACAGGCATTCCGTTCAGACGGGACTCCTTATTTTCAATACAAAAAATGCCTGGACTTTAGCTGAATTAACATTTTTGATGCACCTGCAAGCTCATGAACTTATGTTTGTTGTTATAAATATTCAATCCCTCCGGGATTGTATTGCTTTCACAAACCATTTTTCCTGACGCGGCAATCTCATGCAACGCAGATATCAAAAGACCCCGAAGGGGTCATATAACTATATTAAGCATGGTCAACTTACCAAAAACGACCCCAAAAGGGGTCGCATATCTAATGTCAATCACAAGCACTACTTAATTTCCACCCTGTTCCCTTTCGAATGCGCTTCAAACTCAGGAGCATAGAGGCACTGGGCACTGGCTAAACCATTGCTAAAATTGCCTTTTTGAGCTGCAATCAGGGTATATTCAAACTGATGCATGCCTTTGCTCAAATAATAGACAAAGAAATTTGCTGTGGCATCTTTCATATCCAGATAATAGCCATTGCCACTGTTCCAGAAATAGCCTGAACGGCTGCTTTCCTGCTCCAGTCCGGCAGCATGATAATCGCGGATGTGCACATATTCCAGTTTACGGTCTGTTTCCACGCTCAAACGCACAACAACACGGTCTCCGGGATTGATTGCCATTCCTTCCTCCAAAGGGGTCAGGTTGCCACTTGCTGATTCCAGGAAATAGTCTCTGTCAATACTCATCGGGCTTTCATGCGCTTCGGCTTTATCCAGTCCTACCATAAAACTCAGGTAGGCAGCGCCCCAGGAAGGGACTTTACCGCTGTTTGTGGCTTTAATCGCTTCAATTTGCGGATGATCCACTTTTTGATGGCTCCATTGCTTCTTAAAATATCCTGTTCCGGCTTCTTTCTGAACCTTCAGTTCATGATAGGTTCCGTTCTCCTTCAGACTGACTTTTAGGTTATCCTCATCTTCGAGAAGTTTTGTGCCCTTCATCAAAAGCGCATAACAGGCATCAGCAGTATTGCTGTTGGACCTCCAGCTTCCGGTCTGCTTTTGTTTCAACAGCCAAACCTTCATTTGTTCCACTTCTTCGGGGAAAAGGCCATTTTTGGTGAAAAGCTCGATCACTTTCACCTGTTGGCCTACACCATCGGAATACCAGAACCAGCCTTGCGCATGGCGCCAGTACATGCCCATTTCATCGCTGTGAAGTGCGCGCTCGCGTATGCTGCGTACCAATTCGTTGGCGGTTTTGCTTTCGCCGATCATAAAGGCCCAGTTGGCAATTTTTGCCTGCATGTAAATACTGTACTCAAAACATTTTTCAAGCGTTCTGGCTTTAAAAAACTCATAAACCTCATCAAAACCATCTATATTTTTCCTTGGTGCATAGCCCAGTTTTTCGGCAGTTTGCTTCATCTCAAGCCATGCAATCACATTTGGCGAAGGCTGGTATTTTTCCGGATCAAAACTTTTGCGCTCCTTCATTTTCTGATAGTATCCGATCATTTCCCGGTCCAGATATGTCATGGCCGAACGGATGATGTTGTTTGAGCGGACCGGCAGTTCCACATCCATTTCGCGCAGGCGCAAGAGTTTATCCATCACATTTATGGTATTCCATGCGGAGGATTCCATACCATCAAACCAGCTGAAACCTCCATCACCATTCTGGCGATCGGCCAGTTTATTGAACCATGAATCCATTTTATACGAAACTGTATTCAAGTCAAATAAAGTAGCCAGACGCAGTTTACGTTCATGATCGTTTTCTGCTTCAAGAACCCAGGGTGTTTCCTTAAGAAGTACTGATTTAAGTTCTTCATTCTTCTGGAGCTGGCTTAAAAGAGCATCGGGCTGTAGGTTTTTCCATGTCTCAATTACCTGCTGTATGCGTGGTGATGAATGTGCGATATGCGAAGAAACCGCAGTGGCATAATATGCATTGGCCAAACTAAAAACACTTTCATACGAAGGCTGGGCCAAAGCGGGCAATGCCTGAACAGCATACCAGGCAGGGTTTCCGGTAAACTCGAGGGTAAGCCTGAAATCTTCAACTTCCTGTTTCTTCAAAGAATTATACCATTTTTCCAGCTCAATTTCCTTTTCCTGGCCGGGATTTACATATATCGGCATACTTTCGGTCATGGCCACACGATTGGTCAAAACCGGGACAATTTTCTGTTCCCCGTCCTGATGCTTTTCGGTTTCGGCGAAAACGGCAATCTGCAAAGGCATTTCTGCCTCCGGAACTTTTAATTTCCATGCAGCAGCAGCCGAAGCATGGGCTTCCATATTCAGCTCCAAGGTTTTATTGCTTTCAAGAACCTCATTGGTGATGTCCTTCCCATTGACAGGGTTTACAATCTGTATCCATGCCTTTGCGACACAAGCCTCATCAGTTTTATTGCGGATTAATGCCGGGAGTTCCATTTCATCTCCTTCGCGGAGGAAACGTGGCAGGTTAGGAAAGACCATCAGTTCTTTTGTGGTGATGGCTTCTTTGCTTGTCATCGCTGTTTCGAGATCCTTTGTATAAGCCATCATCCTGAATTTCCATGCCGTTAATGCTTCGGGCGCGGTAAATTCGATGAGCACATCTCCTTTCTCATTGGTTCGGAGATCGGGATAGAAAAAGACTGTTTCGTTGAGGTTTGTGCGTGGTGCAGGCGGGGTTTTTTCTTTTGGCTGTTTCGGCTCAGGTGGCAAAGCTCCTCCTTTGTCATTCTCTTCATCAGCAGCCACATAAATTTCATCACCGGCCATTGAAGGTTGCACTCCTTCAAGCGCCATCGGCATCTCTTTCTCCAAAGATTTTGAACGGTAATAAACCCTCCTTCCTCCAAAATACAGATCCACAAAATTCAGTTTATCATAGCGCTGTTGCAAATAGGATTGATATCTATAATCTGATCCGTAAAGAACCACAGAAGAAGCCGTACCAAAATCACTGAAAAAATCCCGGTTCAACCTATAGAATGGATATTGCACAAAATTCCAGCTATCGGTTGCAAACACATCCAGCGAACGGTCGTACATGCCCGCCAAAACCGAAGAAGCAAGCTTTTGGCCATCGGGACCGGAAATATGGAAACTCCAGCTTTCTTTGGCTCCGGGCTTCATCTTATCCCTGAACGTTATCGTTTTGATATCCAGCTTTTTATTGCTCCACGGAATTTTTATCAGTTTATCATAAGTATAAATGCGGTTTTCACAGATAAACCAGGCGTGCAGGCTCACATTCCCGCGCCACGATTCCTCAACTGTAAATTCCAGTTTTTTAACATCTGCATGAAGCTTCAGCTCATCTTTCTTGATGATTTTATCGTCTTGCCTGATTTCATATGCCATCAGCACATCCTTTTTCGAGCTTCCGGCAAAGAAAGTAAACACATCGCCCGGCTGGAGTTCCTTATCAGGATACACATAAAACCACGACCAATCGGTATAGGGCATTTTGCGGCTTTTGGGGTTGATCAGCAGCACATCTGCCGAATCGCTTATGGTTTTTCCATCCACTTCTGATGAAACAATTATGCGGTACATGCCCGCTTTTTGTTTATCCAGTCCGGCATAGGTTTGCAGATCATCAGCCTTCCCGGTTTTTAATTCAGCTTCAAAAAGCTGCTTCTCTTTTATGAAATCCGGCTTTTCACCGCTCCTGTAAGCAATATCACTTTGATAACCCCCTTTTGCATCCCTGTAATTTGTTCTCCAGGAAGAAAACAATGACGGCCTTGCCAGCCCGTTTTCAGAAGCCAGGCTGTACAGCTCAATTTTAGCAGAAACCACCACAGATTCTTCATTCAAATTGATCGCACGAACATTTACTTTGCTCAGTTCATTGGTCAGCATGCTTTGAGGAGCATTTAGTTTCAGGAAGAATGGCTGATCTCCAATACTGATATTGATCTCATCGGAGCGGGTTTCTCCGGCGGGCGTTACAACATCTACAAAAACCCTGAACTGGTAATTGCGCCATGATGCTGTTTTAAATTCCGATTTTCGGGCGATAAAAGGAATTTCAAAATTCCCATCAGCGTCGGTCTGGCTTTCGCCGGATGCTATTTCTTCTGGCATATTTTGTTTCACATAAAACCAATAAAACGGTGACCATTCCACACGCTCCACCCTATACCGGACCGTCGAGTTTTCTATCGGAAGCTGATTGAAGGTTTTTGCTTCTCCTTTCACCACAACTTCTTCTCCCAGTTTTAAAGTTGTTTTGGGTTGTTGCAGCGAAACTTCAAATGTTGGCCGTTTATATTCCTCAACCCGGATACTATGATAACCATATTCATTGCTCAGGCTCATGCTTCCGTTTAACAATCCTTCCGGGATATGGAAACTTCCGTCAACTGCACCATACTCATTGGTCACCAGCTCCTTTTCTCCTATCACTTTGTGATTTACATCATAAAAAATAATCTTCGTTTTGTGATCGGTCAAAAGTTTAAAAGCATCATCTTCCTTCTGTGTGATGATTGCCTTAAAAAAGACCTGCTGGCCCGGTCGATAGATAGCACGATCAGTAAAAAACCAGCTTCTTGGTTTATCCACAGACTCATAGGAACGGGTTTTATACAGGTCCCTCTGTGATAGGAATGCATCATCACCTTTGTTCAGGAACACCTTACAGGACGAACGGGAGCTCAGTTCCGCTTTCGCTTTTCCGGATGCATCCGAAAGACGCTTTACTGATTTTCTGGAACTGCCATAAACAGGTAAAAGCTCAATATCCACATTTGGCAAAACCGCTCCACTTTTTCTGTTTCGGGTGATAATGGTATAATCATTTTCGTATTTCTCAGCAACAAAAGCCAGTTCCGTTACCCAGAAATCAGTCCAGCTTGTGATTGCGTTCTTTGTAGGTGTCGGATTTTCCTCAGCGGAGGCAATCAAAACATAAAGTCCCTTTTGCAATTCGGGCAGGAAGGTTTTTAAAGTGACTTCCGCATAATCCTCAATCCCCTCTTTGCGGATATGCCACTTTTTTAAAGGTTCATCTTGAGATATTCTTTCAATATCCTTTCGGTCAAAAGAATAATTTCTGGTTTTGAGCAGGTTTTCAGGATCAACTTTATAAACAGTCAACCATAAAGTATCCAAATTGCGGCAATAAACCAATGCAGGCATTTCTTCCCCGGGCAGGCTGGCATACTCTGTTTCAAGGCCGAGGCTTTTTTCAAGCAGTTTTCCTTTCAAAACAGTGGCGTTATGAGCAGCGCGGCTCCCGGTATAATCGCTTATCAATTCATTGCAAATTTTCATTGCGCGGATATTGTTTTGGTCAATGCCATCAAGGGATGTAACAGAAATTTCTGAAAGGGCACGGGCCAATTGAAATTTCACCTCCGCAACATATTTATCTGCCCGCCACTCCTCAACCATAGTTTCTATAGCACTTAAGTAAAGGCTTCCTTGAACGGAACTGAATTTTTCCTGCACAAAATCTAAACGATGCAGGTCGGCATCCAGCAAAGCCGGAATGTTTTTTGATTGTTTATGGAACTCCAAAATATCTTGATAAATAGCTAATTGGGCCTGAACCGTATTTTGTTGGTTAAAATCAATTGCCAGAAATTCTTTAAGCGGTGCCATCAATTTTTCCGTATCCTTTACACCTGTCGGGCCGGGCACACCAAAAGATGCGGAGAAATCCAGCAGGTCTATAACCTGAAACGCAACAATATCGTAAAGTGTCGGACGAAAAACATCCGAACTGTCTTCTTCCGTAAGCAAGTTGCGGTATTCGTCTGCCTGGCATTTCTGAAGCTCAGTAGCATTATCAAGTGCCTGAAGGCTTAACTTTTTCACCTGATCTGCAAATTGAGCGGCATTCCAGTACCGTAAATCCTCCGGGATTTCACCGCTCAGCCTCTGCTTCATCAGCTTATATGAATTGCTTTCTGCATAGGATTTGTACAAGCCGGCCAACATAATATCATAGAGGCTCTTTGCTATTGGTCTTGCCTCTTTTACAGCATCTTTAACAAACTCAATCCCTTTGATAACCGGCTCTTCTTCATACATATCCCAAAGCTGGCATTTATAGGAGGCTGCCTTTATTTCCTGAGCGACCAGTTGCTGTTGTCGTGCCTGCGCATAGATACGGTCCACGATATCCATAGCAGATTGCGGCCTGCGCTTTTGCATCAGCTCGTCCACTTCTTTCCATTCTTTTGCAAAGGGTTTATCGCCTTCGGGGACATCCGTTGATGTAAGTCCAAAAAGCAGGATACAGGAAACAAAAATCAGGGGCAGGGAAAATTTCTTCTTACTCATAATATGCTGTTTTTTTGATGATCGAAAATTACTCATTTTTTCCATTCGTCAGGGTGAAACACAAAAATCGTTCCGTTTTTGGGAATACCAGTGGCATAAATCATTGAGGCTTCGTTTTATGAGTATTGTATAATTCATCAACATAACCGAAATTTCCCTAACCTGCTCTATTCATAAAATGCAAACAAAATATTATAATCAGCCAAAAATTAGGTTTTTACTAATTTTATATCCTAAAATTGAATTTGTTTGCATTTTACCAGTGCATTAACTTCAGACCATCTGCTTCGTTGCTAAAGCTTTGAAATAGGCTACTATATCTTCAGCTTTAGACGCCTCACATCTGACCTGAATTTAAAGCATGAATAAAGCAGGCTAAGAAACATTTCTGGCTGTAATCTAAATATTGGTTGATTCACAGCGCAATTTCCATGGATTAGATAATCAAAGAATATCGAATTACGACCCGTTTCATATAGAAACCACCTATTTACATAAATTTATAAGGAAGTTTAGATTTCTCCCGGCAACACTCCGCTTTGCTTTGTGTTTTGGTCGAAATGACCGTTTTTTATTGTCAGGAAGCAGGGGGAGGTTTATGCCTGAAAAGCATTGCCGACTGAGAAATCTATAAGTTTTTTTGAATAAAACTTATATTCTTAACAATCATCCGTTATTTAGAATACAGCCACATTTCTTAATACAAAGTAGCTGTGAGATCCGAAACAAATTGCTATTTTTACTGCCATATTTGATATTATGTTCAGACATACAATTTTATATAAGTTTTTACATATACATTGATCCCCTGCATTTGAACCAGATTGGATTCTGTAATTATTAGTCAAATATATTATATTTTGAAAAACTATTTTCTATTATATGGCAATAGTTTAAAACTTTCTGGTTCTACTCGTATTTTTTGGGTAATAAGAATTGAGATAGAATTGGAGGTTATACTTTTCCAAAGTTTCATTGATTAGTTCTCTAAATATTAATTAGGTATTCAAAACTGTATTCTAACCTTTGAATACTTTAAATGTTTCCATGGAAGGCAGAGTAGAACCAACTTTTTCTAAAAAGCTAATAATTAACTAACCACAATAACTGGAAAGATGTTTCGTTTATTTAAAGCATATATTATAGCGAAAATAGAGCATAATGTGCAAAATGACAATAAAAATATTCAAAGTGATAAATATAAAATTCTGATTGAGTGGTAATATTGCACCTATAATTAATCAAATAATTGAATATTATGAAACAGGCAACAAAAATTGACGTGCATCATCACATTTTTCCTAAAAACTATGTTGATGCACTAAAATCACAAGGCGTAAAAGACACTTTGGGTGTGGATTTTCCTGAATGGACACCTGAAACCTCGTTGAAAATTATGGACAAGAACGGGATTAAAATGGCAATACTTTCCATAACTGCCCCGGGTGTTTATTTCCCCGATATTGAGTTCACAACAGGATTTTCTGAAAATCTTGCTCGAATGACAAACGAAACCATAGCCGAAACAAAAAAGAAATATCCAAATCGTTTTGGTGGTTTTGCAACCATTCCCTTATTAAATCCCGATGTTGCAATTGAAGAATTACATTACGCTTTAGACACCTTGCATCTGGACGGTGTTTGCTTAATGACTAACTATAATGGTAAATATCTCGGCAACGAATTATTTGAACCGTTTTTCAACGAATTGAACAAAAAGAAAGCCGTTGTTTATATCCATCCAACCAATCCCGGAGAACAATTTGACCCTGAATTAGATTTTCCGAGTGCACTTATTGAAGCTCCATTTGACACAACCCGTACTGTTGCCGACCTTATGTATTCGGGGACGTTGGACAAATATCATGATATTAAATTTATTCTCTCGCACGGGGGTGGCACACTTCCATTCTTGGCTTGGAGAGTGGCTATGATAGAATATGCACAAAAAGGCAAAAAACCACCTGTGTTAAGAAGTATGTACGACTTTTTGCTTAAAGGAAAACCGGAAAAAGGCTTAAAGCTTTTGAAAAAAATGTATTTCGATACTGCCTTGGTATCAGGCGAATATGCATTGAAACCGTTACAATTATTTGCTGATCCTGAACACATTGTTTATGGTTCTGATTTTTGTGTGGCTAAAATGGCTCCGATAATTACCAAAAACCTCACAAAAAACGGCAATTTCACAGGAAAAAATCTCGACAATATGGAATACAAAAATTGCTTACAGTTGTTTCCGGCATTGGAAAAATATTACTCAAAATGATATTTATGTAGTTCTGAAGATTTTTGCACCTCTTATAAGCATCCATAAGATAAGCAACAGTTCCCCAAGAAATTCGGAAAGGGTTACAATGTTTTGTACGATTGGTGCAAGCTTATCATAATTTGGCAAAAGGATATTTGCATAACTTTCAAAAAGATAGGCAATGCCCGAAAGCACTACTATCCAGCTGATTAGTTTAAGAATAATTTTCGATTTTATAGCCAAATATCCTAAAACACATAAATGGAAACCAAAGAAGATAAAGCCGATAAGCCAAGTTGTATCGAATGCTTTTAAACAAAAGACGGATAATGAATTTAGGTCATTATGTTCGACAAAGCCATTAATTTGAGGCAACACCATAAAGAGGAATAAAAGGACAATGGCATAAATAACGGTGTAAATTATCCTGAACCAAGCAGCCAATAATGAAAAACTTTTATTTACGGGTTAAAAAAACACATACAGCATCAGAGCCAACAAAATATCAAAAGACAAGACAAACAGAAAATCGCTAAAAATACTTACACGAAAAAGTGCTCCGTTATTCACTATGTTTTCAATTGACAATGCGAGATTATCGGCAATAATTAGTTTTTCGCGGACAATGAATTATTAAAATTGCTGCTACAAACATTATAAAATACGCAATGCTGCCGATTATTGCAGCATTGCGTATGGTTAAATTATTTTCGTGCTTTGTCATCATTAATGGATTTTTCAAGGGTTCAGTTGTTTTTCCCATTCTTGTTTAAGAATCGACATAACTATTTTATCGTGGTATTTTTTGTCCCTGAAACAAGCCTGACGTAATCTGCCTTCTTCTTTGAATCCTGCATTTTGATAAGCTTTAATCCCCCCAACATTAAATTCCGAAACTGTCAGCATTATTCTGTTTAATTTCAATTTGGTAAAGCCAATTTCAATTAACTTTTTTGTTGATTCGGTTGCAATTCCTTTTCCCCAGAAGTCTTTTTCGCCAATAAAAATGAAATATTCTCCCGAATGATTGGTATTTGATAGGTTACAAATTCCGGCATATCCAATAAGTTGCTGATTGGTTTTGAGATATATGCCAAGTTGAAAAACATTGGTTTCGTTGAATAATCCGAAGTACCACTCCTTTATCTCTTGCCGTGTATTCAATTTATTAAATTTCGACAAAGAATATTTTATGACTTCCTCGTCATTAAGCCATTTGCAAAATGGCTTAAATCCATCAGGGGCCAACGGTTTTAAATACATTATTTGTGTGTTGCTTCTCATTCTAAAAAATCATTTTCTCTTCATTAGTGAGAGTGTCACTTAAGTGACGCCCTCACTTGGCGACAATCATTTTATCCTAACTTAAAATCCCGAACATCTTTTTCACAGCTTGGCTGAAAGTTTCGAAAGGAAGTGATTGCTTTTGTTTATGTGACACAAAAACACCTTCTCCGGCGAGATAGCGAAGCTTATTTGTTCCGTCGGTGGCAGCATTGAACACTTCTTTTGCCACAACCAAAGGACTTTCTCCTGTGCCAAGATATTCTTTCATTCTAGGGAGAACGGTGTTGTTAATTATCTCGTATTCTTTTAATTCTGGATTCTCAAAAAATTGAGTCGAAGAAAGAAAATTGCTGTTTACCGCAGCCAATTCGATAATCTTCATTTTAACGTTAATGGTGTCAAGTTCGTACATCAACGATTCACTAAGCCCTTCAACTGCAAATTTCGTGGCATTATAAAAACTATTTAACGGCACTCCCATAAACCCGGCTTGCGAGCTGATGTTAATGACTGTTCCCTCCATTTTCTTGCGAAACAGAGGTAAAACTGCCCACATTACGTTCATTATACCAAATACATTTACATCAAACTGACGTTTGGCATCTTCCAACGTTGCTGCTTCAAAAAGCCCTTTGGTTCCAATTCCCGCATTATTTACCAATACATCAATAGTTCCGAAATGTGCGGTTGCATCTTGTGCCGCTTTGTCGATAGAAACCTTGTCGGTAACATCCAATGCTAAACATTTTACATTTTCCAACTGTGTTAATTCCGTCTCTTTTTCGGGAAAACGCATTGTTGCTGCCACATTCCATCCGTTTTGTTGGAATATTTTTGCTGTTTCTTTTCCAATTCCGGTTGAACAACCGGTAATAAATACTGTTTTCATTTTTTTCCTTGCTTATGTTAATACTATTTGTTTGAATAAGCCGTTATCAGCTTATTTTCTTTAATAAATTTACTTTCTGTTTATATGGCGGATAAATCAACGACGGGTCAATACACGTTGGTTTTTTGTAGATGCTTTTGGAATAAGAAAAAGTATCAAAACCTGATTTTCCGTGATACCTTCCCATTCCGCTATTCCCAATTCCGCTGAACGGCAGTTCGATATTTCCATTGTGCAATACGGTTGCATTAATGCAGCCACCACCAAAATGAATGGATTCAATGATGCAGTTTTGTAAGATTTTATTTTTCGAGAAGAAATAAAGGGCTAACGGACGTTCCATTTCTTTAATTTTTGTTATGGCATCATCAATGTTGCCATATTCAATAATTGGCAGAAGAGGTCCGAAAATTTCTTCCTGCATAATTTTATCGTCCCAATCAGATTTATAAAGAATAGTCGGTTCAATATATCGGGAGCTGCTATTAGTTTTTCCACCGAAAAAAAGTTTGTCTTTTTCAAGATATGAAACCAACCTATCGAAATGCTTATTGGTAACAATGCGGCAATAATCGGGACTGTCTTTTGCATTTTTACCATACGATTCTTCTATCCTTACGGTTAATTCTTGAGCTAATTGATGTGCAATCGATTTATGAGCAAGTACAAAGTCGGGAGCGGTACAGGTTTGTCCGGCATTCATAAATTTTCCCCAAGCAATGCGATGGGCTGCCACTTTTATATCTGCATCGGAATGAACAATGCACGGACTTTTTCCACCCAATTCCAAAAGCGTAGGTGTTAGATGTTGGGCGGCTGCTTCTGCCACAATATGCCCAACTTTCGGACTTCCGGTAAAAGCTATAAAATCCCATTTTTGAGCCAGTAACAATTGGGTTTCTTCTACTCCTCCTTCAACTACTGCACAATATTCAACAGGATATATCTCGCCGATTATTTTGGCTATTAATTTTGAAGATTGAGGAGCAAACTCAGAAGGTTTTATTACGGCACAGTTTCCTGCCGCAAGTATTGACACAAGCGGAACCAGACACGTCTGGAAAGGATAATTCCACGGAGCAATGTTTAATACCACACCAAAAGGTTGGGCATAAACCCTGCTTTTCCCCGGTTGCAATTCAAAAGATGTTTTGACTTTTTGTGGTTTTGCCCATCGTTTCAATCGGTTGACTGTGTATTTCAACTCGCCTTTTAATTGCATTATTTCGGAAGAATAGGCTTCAAACGATGGCTTGTTCAAATCGGCTTTTAACGCAGCGAATATTTCTGCTTCATACGAATTTATTGCTTTACCTAGTTTTTTTAGTTGTTCTATTCTGAATTTTATATCAAGTGTGTTGCCTTGATTAAAATAATTTCGTTGTTTATTAACGATTTCTTTGATGTTATTCATATTGATATTTTTTTATATTTTAAAACCATTGTTCTTAAATGGAACGGTAGTCCATTTGTAAGCAAAAAAATTATACTCTAAGTCCTTTGTCGTAAATTTTAGCGTGATTCATCATTGTGGCTTCAAGAATCTTTAAGTCAGCATCTTTGTTTTCTGAAATAAACGAATTAATAATACCCAACAAAGACGCAAAATAGGTATCAATAATTTGGTCAACATTAACAGGAGAAAGGATTTTGTTATTAATTCCTTTGTTTAGTAATGAACGCACCGGAATCATTGCCCTTTCTTTTTCGGCATATTTAATTTTTAAAATTTTCTCAGGAATAAGCTCACATCCCATATGGTTTGAATCGAAAAAGAACAAAGCTTTATAGTAAGGTGTGTATTCCTTATGAAACTCGAATATTTGCCTGGTTACTATGCCAAACGCATCAGAAGCATCAGCCGTTTCAACCTCAATTTGATTGGTTAAATCGGCAAGTATCTTTACAGCTTCGAGATACACATAACCATAAATCTCTTCTTTACTCTCAAAAAGGCTATATACTGCGCTTTTACCGTATTCAATGGCATCGCAAATGTCTTGAATGGTCACTTTAGAAAAGCCTTTTAAGAAAAAAAGTTCTTTGCTTTTCTCAATTATCAACCTTTTGCGGTCTTCTAGTTCTTTTTGTTTTCTTTCTTTTGCTCCCATAAATTAAAATGCTGTTCCTATTTGGAATGACGTTCCAAAACGTAATACATTTTTTAATTCAACAAACCTTTTTCACAAAATTATTTTATCATAATACAATTTGCCACTCACCCCATTAAATATAGAATCTCTATATACATCCATAAGCAAGTTGGCATAACGAGAGATAATGTCAATTGATTTTTCGCTTAAATTCCCTGTTAAAATGCCGCATCCCAACACTCCCGGATTAAAATTTACCGAATTGTCTTGAATCTCATTTAAAATAAGTTCGTCGCAAGTAATCGTATTCGTTTTGGTTTGATTAATTCCTGAAACTATAAAATTATTGATTTTTCTTTTCTCTTTAAGGGTATTGAATCCATACCACAAAAAGCATCTTATACCCTTTTTTACTGCTTCAAAAAATCCGTCAAGATAGCTGTAACCATCTTTATTTTTCTGATAAGGCACATAAGGGTCAATATGTACAAAAGATTGATTATTCAGCATCGGAATTAGGTTGATTAATCCGGTGGCCGAATCCTTTTGAACGGTCTCAACTTTATGGGACAAACCAAATCCGACAACTGATTTTTCAATAGAGCTAAGAGCTTCTTTGTCCAAATCAAAGAAGATATACTTATCCGGCTGGTCTTTAAGTAAATGAATTACTTGTCCGCAAGATCCTAAGTATTTATTACTATCAAAAAATGGTTTTATCAACTTGTAATACTCTGAATCGGACAATTCCTGATACCTTTTTGCCTTCTCAATAAATAAACCAATTCCGTAGTTTTGCTCTAACGAATGCTCCAGTTCATAATCAAAATATGCAGAATTTGTTTCAACGTAAGTTTGGATTTTTTCAGTTGATACAACCTCACACAAAGGCAAATGTTTCCAAATATCACCTATCCTTCCAAAATGCCTATATCCCTTGTCTTTTATGAAATTAATACGATTCATCTACGTTTTTTTAAATTCAATAATTTAGCCTGATTAATTCATGAAATTTCGTTATGGGCACATTCGACAAGCTCAGTGACCAAGCTCAAACCGCAATAAGAGAAAGAGAGTGCAGATTTTTGGCGCACAGGAATAACCGCAGTTATTTTGAGCACCAAAAAGATAGCATTCCTTTCTATTGCAGCGTTTTGGGTGAGTAATAGAATATTTTGTGAATTATTCAGGTTAGGCTTCATTCTTCGTATAATCAATGATATGACAGGAAGAAAGCTGTCATATTAAAACGAATATTATTTACTGGGGTTCATCTAGGAATTATTTGAAAAGCCCCATCAATATTAATGGACTCACTTCATTATACTTGTTTTCATGTTTCGTTTATTTGAAATAAATACAAATATAGTAATAATATTAACAGGAGATAGTATCAGCAGACAGGTCAGACGTATCTTAATCAAGTCATCTTAATAGACCATAACAAAGCAAAACGTCACAGCCTTACGAGCTGAATTTTGTTGTGATTGGAACAACCTGATGCGCTGCATCAGGCTTTCATCCTGAAAATTAAAAAATGGCATAAACAAACGGACTCTTCAATAGGCTGAAAACTAAATCATTAGAAATAAAGGGAGCAAAACTCCGTTTTCAAGTGATCAAACAATATTAAGTTTGAAGGACTGACACATAATATATCAGTATATTCAATCCAAAGAAAGATAAAATAATTTTTCACTAATAACGCTAAATATCTTTTAACTAATGATTATGAAACATATAGGAGTAGGTTTTGCAGTGAGTAGCACAGCATTTATGATACGTATTCCCTACGTAAACGGATCAGGTTCTTCCTTTTTGTTCAGATTTTCGTAATTTGCACCTGATCATAATTTCTGACTATAATATATCAGCACAATTTATCGCCAGATTACATTCGTTCCCCGTTTTAAGCATCAATAAAAGGCCTTTATAGCGAAAAAAGGTTTTCTTGCAAGAGAAACGAGGATGATATGCAAGGTAAAAGAGTGTACGCATAAGTAACAGCTAAACAAAAATTGATAATGAGTAATTACATCAAAAAAGACTGGTTCAAAATTGAAAAAATTGATGACAAAACATCTGTAATAAGTGAATACAATCATTGGGAAGAAACACATTGCTATGTTCTCAATGGGACCGAAAGGTGCCTTCTGATTGACACAGGCCTTGGTGTAGAAAATATTTCCGAGCAAGTACAAAAACTGACAAACAAGCCGGTTACAGTAGTTACAACACATGTGCACTACGACCATTTTGGCGGGCATAAATATTTCCCTGACTTTTATGTACACGAAGCAGAAACAGAGTGGATAAACGGGGGATTCCCTTTAACAATAAAACAGGTTAGAAACTTTTTAATAGAAGAACCATGTGATTTTCCAAAAAATTTTGATATCAATAATTATTACTTGTTCGAAGGTGTTCCGTCAAGAGTGCTAAAAGATAAGGATACAATTGAATTAGGAGGGCGAACAGTACAGGTCCTGCATACGCCAGGGCATTCTCCCGGACATATGTGTTTTTTCGAAGAAGATAAAGGATATTTATACACCGGAGATTTAATTTACCTTGGTGAATTATTTGCATACTATCCATCAACAGACCCGATTGCCTATATGAACTCCATAAAAAAATTGCTGCCCCTGCCTGTAAGAAAAATACTGCCAGCACATCACGATTTAAATGTCCCAATATCAATAATAAAGGATATAGACAAAGCATTTTCTAAATTATATGAAAAGGGGAAATTAAAACATGGTAGTGGTACATTTACATATGAAGATTTCGGAATACGCTTATAAAAACATGGATAATTGAATTAACCTACCAAATTGGTATTAGAGTACTGATATAGATTATTCCTATCGCTATAAACGCGATATCTTATTGCTGTTCAGGGAATTGAACATTAGGTTGCTGCCAATGCTCTCATTATATGTCCAGCTCCATCCATCAGCTTGCCCAAGATTGCCATAACGGCTCGGGTTCTTACCTTTTCGCTCAGGTTGTCGCAATAGGCATTTGATTATAATTCCTGGCAATATTGCATTAACAAATTTTATCGACATATTGCAGATATTTGCTACTTTTGGCGATAATTCAAGGTAGTTAAGGAGTAGAGATACCTTATAAACGAACTACCATTAACACACACAAAACCGAACTCAGATGAAACAAACATTAGTAATTCTAATCTTTCTCATTGCTCTTGGCAGTTGTAAAAATGATAATAGGTTTCAATTATCATCAGACATCTATATCCTTGATAAAGAAAAGCCTGTTAAATCACTAGCCGAATTGAAGAACAAACTTGAAGGAAAACCTTTTTTTATCGACAGATGGGCTACATGGTGTTCCCCTTGCGTTGAAGAGTTTAAACATAGTGGAGAATTATATGAATTTCTGAAAAAAAATGGAATTGAAATGGTTTATCTAAACTCAGATAGTGAACTTGAAAAAAACTCATGGTTTGATTTCATAAAAAAATACAAACTCAAAGGGAACCATCTCCGTTTAGACAGTGCTTTAAAAGCAGACCTGATTGAGAAACAAATATTTATCCCAATGATTCCTCAATATTTGCTTTTTAACGAACAAGGAGAATTAGTTACCAATAAAGCCCTCAAACCCAGCAGCAAAGAATCGTTATACAATCAAATCAGACTAGGAATTAGCAAATAAAAACCGAACAGACTACTGAGGTTTAAAACCAAAAGCATGCAGTTCGCCCGTCTATTCGCAGAACACAAACGAAGCAGGAAAAAGTACTAATAATATTGAAAATCAATGAGAATTGAAAAAATCAGCACGAACAAAAAGCAATATCTTGATTTATTGCTCCTGGCAGATGAGCAGGAGGATATGATAGACCGCTATCTGGAAAAGGGCGATATGTTTGCTCTTTTTGATGAAGATTTAAAAACGGTTTGCGTTGTGGCAGCCATTGACAAAGAAAGCTGCGAGCTGAAAAATATTGCTACCTATAAAAAACATCAGGGCAAGGGATATGGCCGGGCAATGGTTAAATATATTTCAAATTACTATAAAAATTCCTTTAAAAGTATGCGGGTAGGGACCGGCGATGTTCCTTCAATTCTATCTTTCTATGAAGGTTGTGGCTTTGCAATATCTCATACAATCCGGAATTTTTTCACGGACAACTATGAACAACCCATGTTTGAGGACGGGATACAGCTTATTGATATGGTATATTTGAAAAAAGATTTATAGCTCTGTTTGCGGAGAATTTGATGGGGAAACTCGAAACGAATGCCGTTCTGCCCGCCGGGCAGGCGGGCTTTTATCAAAGAAATAAGTTACTCGGTGGAGGTTGAGAATATTTATAAAGTCCGCTAACATAGTTACGCTTGCCCGAAAAATGCTTATTTCGGCGATGCTCAGCACTGGCATTTACTCCAGTAAACTCTGCTTTTTCGGGCTGCGCAAGCCTCGTTATCGAACTTTCTAGCTCAGAAACACGACTTTTTATGGACAAGCACAATATAGTCTTTGCAAGAAAACGCCAAATTACTCATGCGGCTGTTTATTTTTAAAAGGTATTCATGAATCGCTGCGCTTATTTCTGCGTTAATCTTGTCTTAAAAACAGTCATCCCGAAATTTTGGGACTCCTTGATTTTCAATTCCGAAAGCTTTCGGAACGAAAGCACTTCGACAGGCTCAGCATAACACCTTGTCTTTGACGTTTTCTTATCAAAGACTCAAAAAGGAGTTTTCTGGCTGGCACTATATATGTAAAGATGTCAGAAAAACTAAATTTGTATGGTATCCGGATATGCGTTTTGGTTCTATAAGGACAAAACTGATTATTTCGGACAATTGGTGTTGATTAAAAAATACCGGACCTTCATTTTGAAGATCCGGTATAGACTTTAACCTGCCTTATTCACAAAATATTTTATTACGCGCCCAAACCGCTGCAATAGAAATAAATGCTATCTTTTTGGTACTCAAAACAGCTACGGCTATTCCTGTGCGCCAAAAATATGCGCCTCCTTTCTTTTATTGCGGTTTGTGTGTGGTCACTGAGCTTGTCGAATGTGCTCATGATAAAATTTCATGAATAAAGGTTAAAACAGCTTTAATTGCTTAAGATCAATTTCATTATATGAAATTCATTATTATAGCAGCATTTCAGAAAATAAATTCCATTTGCTAATTCTGAGCCACTCTCTGCGCATGTATTCCAGTATAAACTATGTTTACCCGCTGATTGTTCTCCGTTGAACAAAGTGGCAATACGCACTGCCTGAGCATTATAGATTTCAACACCAAGTTTTCCTTCTTTTGGCATATATAGATCAATGTTCAGTAACTGACTTACAGGATTTGGTGATGCCTCAATACTGAAACCTGAACAAAAGGCAAACTCCTCACTCCCGCTTATTGCTTTTGATGCGCATGATTTTGATGCCTGATATGTATTGCCAAATGCACCCATATTAATCCGATCCCCATTATCTTCAGGCTCATTCTCATAGAAGCTATATTCATTTCCGGCCGCGAACGGAATACCTGCATTGATGCATGGGCTGCATGTATCATCAGGATATGAAACAAAGCCCTGTATCGCCAGATCCCAACGTCCACCATTGGAATTGGTGCTTTTTAAGTGAAGGTCATGGTTAAACGGATCAAAAAACAAAGGATCCTCATTTATATTTCCGATTCCACTTGCAACCCCATTTCGAAGCCTGACATCCGAATAATCTATATTTGAGCCCGACAGACTCCCTTCATAAATATGATCATAGTTTTCTCCCCAAATAATACAGTTCAAAATATCAGGACAAGCATAGCGGTTACTTATAGTATTCCCCAAACCCGCCTCATTATTGAAGAAGGAACAATTGATTGTTTGGGGATAAAGGATATAATTTGTCCCGCCAGAGGAATATCCATGATAGCTAATTGCCCCGCCGATTTCAGTGGCCTCATTGGCAGAAAAAACAGAATTACGTATCTCAACTTCTTCTTCCACACAGGATTCCCAATTAAAGACATAAACAGCTCCTCCAGAACCGGCACTGTTGCTCACAAATCCTGACCGGTTTACTCCTGCTTCGGATTGAATGACACATAAGGCCCCTCCGCTTGCCCCACTTTGGTTTGATTCAAAACTACAATCCGACACAACAACTTTTGAACTCCACATACACAGCAATGCCCCTCCATGGTCAATCGCACTATTGTTAAGAAACTCACACTCTGAAAAATACTTTTCCCCAAGACAAGAGGTATTATGAATCCCAGAATAAACAGCAGCTCCTCCCCCACGGCCAGAAGACAAATTGTTTTCAAAAAGCGTGTTTATAATGCTCGGACTATCGGCAAATTCCAAATACAAACCACCCCCATAAGCATATGCTCCTGAAGGGTCTGTGCACTCATTGCTTAAAAACTGACTATATAGAATATCCGGTGAGGAAAAAAAAGCAGCCAGCCCACCACCTTTGTACTTGGCTGAATTCCCATTAAATATGCAATGAGACAGGGCGGGCGAAGATGCCCCACAGTAGAGCCCTCCTCCTGCGCCATCTGCAAAGTTGTTATCAAAAACACAGTTTATCAGTGTGGGATTACCATACTCTAAAAACATTCCACCCCCGTTTTTCTCATTTGCACCTGAGTTCCCATTTGCAAACCCTCTAGTGACAGTGAACCCATCCAATAGCGTTGAATGATCCAGGTTGGAAATTTCAGTATTAAAGATTACATGATAGGAATTATCAGAAAAATCATTGACCACCCCAATGTCGCCACTCAGTATGGCCGGGTTTGCTTCCCAGTCGCGTTCTTCAAACCGTTCAATTCCATTCTGATAATCAAAACCTCCATAAAGCTTTACACCCTTCTTTAGAACAAAGCTGGCTGTGCGATCACCGGTAACCACCTTTAAAGCAGTATCCCAGTCCGGCTTATAGGCCCCCTTGGAAACCCATATTTCATAATTATCATCTGCAATGGCTTCAGCCAAAGCGTCAGTCAGATATTTATATGCCTGTTCCCAGCTATCCCCATTGCCAAAATAATTTGGCGGGTTAATGCAGCTTGTATTGGCATCAACATATATAATCCGGGAGTTTGATTTCGAAGCCCAGCGTGTATTGCCATAAGCCCCCAAATTTGCCCTATGCCCATTGTTTTCTGGTTCATTGAGCCAATCACTTTCAATATCTGCCGCATCAATACAGGGACTGTGATCGCTGAGTGAAGCTTGCCATCCGCTTCCGTTCCAGTACGCTTCTTTGCTGAGCAAAAAATAATTATTCCCCGCAGGATTTACGAAATCCGGATTCTCATTAAAATTTCCCTCCCCACTATTCCAACCTGTTTGAATATCAGAATAATTAACTGTTGTGCTACTCGTACCATCACTATTGATTTGCCCGCCGCTGTTTGCCCAAAATATTGAATTTTTAACCTCTGGGAAACTGTTGGATTCACTGCGCATACCGCCGCCGGCAGAGGCAGTATTATCAGCTACTGTACAAAACTCAAGAAAAGGAGAAGAATTTAAGTTGTTTCCAATTGCAGCCCCATATATTGCTGAATTTGAATAAAAAACACAATGGCTTATAATAGGGGAAGAATTTTTTGTATTAAATACTGCTCCTCCTGCCAACGCAGAGTTATTGCGAAAAGTACAATTCGTAAGTGTAGGTGATGCCGTTGCATTAAATATCGCTGCTCCCACTCTTTCTTCCTGCAAATTAGCATCATTTGCATACCCATGTTCAAGAATAAAGCCATCCAGCAGAGCCGTTGTATCTATTTCCATGCTTTTGGTATGGTAAAAAATATGATAAGAATTATCATACCTTAAGTCGCCACTTAAAATCGTTGGGTGAGCCAACCAGTCCCGCTCATCAACGACAGACTCTATACCTTCAAAACCACCATAAATCTTAAGTTGGTTCATCATAGAAAAGCTTAGGCTACGGTCTCCATTACCAAATGGCCTCAACGCATTTTCATCAGGATAATAGGCCCCTTCTGCGACCCAGATTTCATTGCCCGGCTCAGCAACAGCAAGCGCATCCTGCAGGAAATTAAAGGCTGACTCCCAGGAAGCACCATCACCATAAAATCCTATTGTGTCCGCATTTGCATCTGCATCTACATAAATTATGGTTGTTGGCTGGTAGTACTCATAAACACCCATATCAACACTTATTCCATGAATCCTCGGATTTCCATCCAAGTCATATTCAGGCAAATATGGCGCAGTATTTGATCCCGCATCAACACATGCTGAGTTTGGGTCAAGGTGCAGGTCTTCGCAGGGATCAATAAATTTTGGCTCATCTGAAATATTGCCTGTACCTGGATAGCCTTTAAAAACATCGGAATAGCAGACATCTATACTTCCTCCATCCGTGAAAATTTCAAGCCCTCCGTATTCGTCCCACAAAATACTATTGGTGACATGGATATAATAGGCTCCCGAACTGTTTTCACAAACAATAGCCTTGCCTTTCTCCGCGAAATTGCCACAAAACGTACAGTTTGTAATATAAGTAGATTGCCCTGTAGCCGGAACCGATGTATTATAAATTGCCCCACCCTTCAATTCCGAAACATTTGCCTTGAATATTGAATTTGTTATGATCGATAAAGAATTATCAAAAATGGCCCCGCCATTCACTTCTGCCTGATTATTTATAAACCGGCAATTATGAAAAACCGGTGATTGCACACAAGCACCATTATAAACTGCTGCGCCGTAAATTGCTGAATTATCATAAAACATGCAGTTTATAATCATGGGGGCTGAGTTTATATTAAGAACCCCTCCTCCTTTGTCGTTATCTGCAATCGGGGCAGCAAAACACAGTGTTCTGTTTTCGCCGGCAAGCTTTTTATTTGCCCTGCTGCCGCTTTTCCCTTGCCATTCATAAGCCCCCATATCAACATAAACGGTTAATCCAATACCGGTATTTGCCACATTTGGATTGTCAACGCGGGCATTCCCCAGAATATCTGTTGGTGGTGCTGCATCACCATCAGCAGCATCAATACATGGAGAATTTGCCTGCAGGCTTAAATCAGAAAACGGATTATTGAATAATGGGTCCATATCAATGCTCCCACCACCATTTTGTCCCTGAATATCACTTTTGCTCACAGCACAGAGCCCGACTGAGCCCGTGCTCACTATTTCACTAATAATTGAATCATTCCAGAGGATACAATTTGTCAGTAATACAGTGTCGCCGGCAGGGCTGAAAACATTATATATGGCCCGCGCTCCCTTATTGGCTGAAAAAGAACAGTTAACCATATTGACATCATTATATTTGCAAGTTACAATGCTGCTATAAACACTTGTATCGGGATTAGTAAAATTGTTTAAAAAAACGCAATTTGAAAGCTGGACCAGTTCACCATCGTATAAATAAGCAGAAGACCCGCTCCCGGCTGAATTAGTATTAAAAGTGGAATTATTAATCACTCCGGAACTTTCCTGAAAAAAAACGGCGCCCCCATTATTGGCTGAGTTATCCGAAAATTCAGCCCTGTTGACCCTTACTACAGAACCGGCATAGGCATAAAGGGCTCCCCCACCTCCAGAATGGTTTCCGGAAAAGGCACAATCATCCATTTCAATGCCAACAGAAAGGGAATCGCCAACAACTGCAATTGCACCACCACCTGACACAGCCAGATTGCTTGTAAACCTGCAATTCATGTACTTTTCAATTCCCGCAACAGAAAATACACCTCCACCCCTATTGGACTGGTTGTCGAAAAAATGACAGTTTTGAATGGTGCAGCCACAAAACTGAACATGTGCCCCTCCTCCTAAACCAAAGTTAAGATTATATGCACCGCACACATGAAAGCCATCAACTACCGAGTTTAAACCGATTGAATACAGGTTCAAAACAATCCTTGAATTATCTGTCAATAGGCTCGTATCACCAATTTCACCACTTAAAACTACAGGATTATCAATCCAGTTTCTCAAAGAACGGCCATATGTACTGGCAGGTTCGACGCCTTCAAATCCTCCATAGACACCAATGCTATCTATGCTGTTCAACTCAAAAAAAGCCTGGCGGTCTCCGCTACCATTTGGGTTTGCAGCATTTTTATCTGGATAATATGTTCCGGTAGCAACCCATATTTCATCACCGTTCCCTGCTATTTCAAAAGCATCATATAAAAAATTGAAAGCAGTTTCCCAAGAGGTCCCATCTCCATAATATCCTATCGAATCTGCATTTGCTGCAGAATCCACATAAATTATATTGCCTAAAGGAGGAGAGGGTTGTATTCCATCGGCATAACCCCCTTTTATGGTAAACCCATCCAAAACTGCCGTTGCATCCACATCCTCGCCATATACCACATGATAAGAATTATCATCAACAGAGCTGCTATTGATCTCACCGCTTAAAATGGTTTCATGTAACTTTGGTTCGCGCTCATCCAATGAAGACTCCACGCCAGAAAAACCACCATATATTTCCAGTCCACTCAACAAGCAAAAAGAAGATTCCCTGTTTCCGCTTCCGGTGGGATGGGACGAGTCTGCATCGGGCTTATAAACACCTTCCGCAACCCATATCTGGTCCCCACTTTCGGCTACAGATAATGCATCCTGCAGGAATTGGAAAGAAGCATTCCAGCTCTGTCCGTTTCCCGGTGTAGAATTATTGATGTTTACGAAGAAAACACTTTGAGACTTTACCAATACGTTGGGAAAAAACATCAAAGCAATCAATAAAAAAAATCCGAAAAATGAATTTGTTTTCATAATGACTTTTGTTAAAATTTGCAATCTAAAACAGAATATATACTAATTGAATATCAAAGAGATATAAAATACACAATATGTCTATACAATCTTTCCTTGTCGGATAATAACCTGATTTCAAAATAATCTCAACCGAACAGCTTCACTCAAAAAAATTATTAGAGATTATTCAAATAATCACCAAAACTAATAAAATATTGATAAAACAAAAAGAAAACTGAATAAAAATGCAAAAAGAACAGGATATGCTTAACATAATAAATAGTGAAAATGAAAAATCTGGCCGCAAATAAAACAACAACAAAATATCGCCGTTTTGCACAGCAATTCGGTGCAAAAGCATTTTTTCGGAAGGCTGCCAATAACAAAACCTCCCTATTGGCATGAAGACGACAGAGCAAACAAAGGATCAAATAGAAACAGAAGAAAATTTAAAGCAGGGGCTGTTCAAAAAAGTATGTAATGTTTGGGAATTACAACCGAATTAATACATTTGACACATGACAAGAAAGAAAAACAAAAAATCCCTGCGTATGGAAGAGCTGATACCAAATGCGCATTTACGGGAAAGGGTACTAAGCCGCTTATGCTGTGGAGAACCCCTACCTTAGCTCTATGGTAGCTCTAAGATAGCTCTAAGCTAAAATTATCAATTACACCGCAAAAACCAATAGTATTTAACCTACCTTATACATAGAAACCCTTCATTAGGTGCACATTTCTCACATAACCCCATAGGCATTAAATCAGGTCATCTGCATCGTTGCTAAAGCTTTGAAACAGGCGATATATCTTCAGTTTTAGACGCCTCACATCTGACCTGAATTTATAGCATGAATAGAGCAGGCTAAACCGGACTGATTGGTTTAATTCACTTAACCTGACCTTTCGGGCCACCAATGTATATTGATGGCCATCTGAACCGGGGCGTTGCCACTGACTTACAGCCTCAATGATATCTTATAAAATATTTTGTTTTCACTGATCAGAAAAACAATAGAGCATTTAAGTTTCACAGAAAACCATCGTCATGAAAGGGCAGCTTAACATCCAGACGGGACAATATCGCCGGATTGACGGGTCAATATGACCGGAATCTGCATGAATGAAAAAAGTTAAAAAACGCAAGCCCAATTTAAAGAACAACATAGTTTACCAAAATACAACACAAGAAAAGTACTCCAAATAAAAAAGGCTGTTCCGGAGAGAAACAGCCTCAAAACAACATTGTTTTGATTTTAGATCAGCTTGTCCTGTTCGGACATGTTACCAGGGACATCAAATACGCGGATGATGATCTTGTCGCCTTCGAGGGATTCGTTGGCGGCTGTTGCGGTGTATCGCCACCAGATAGAGCCTTCCTGAAAGACTGCTGCGCCGCTTTCTACTTCTGTTCCATCGGCGTTTTGGATGCTTACTGTAACTTCTTTTACTTCAAAATCATCCATTGCACGAAGCTGAATGTAACTGCCGGGCTGTCCATTATAGTTGCTCACATCTATTTCGTTTATTGACGGGGCATTCAGGAAGTCGGCCACAGCCACATTGTATGCTGTTTGCCCTTCCTTAGCAGCAGCCTGGTATGATGCTTTAAGCTCGGGATCGGCCGTAGCCCCTTTGGCATATAATACAGCTTCCTGAAAACGGTTACGGTGCTGTAGCTGCGCTTCCGTCCAGTGCTGCGATTTGTTTTTAGGGGCTGTTGCTACAATGGTGCGGCCTCCCCTGTTCCTGAAAACTATTAATCCACCAAGTTTCCCACTAAGGCCTGTAGTAATAATGTTGTCGCCTACTTTTGCCATAATTTATTAATTTGAATAATTTTTATAATACAAACTTCCATCTTCTTTTGCAGGGGTGAAACAAGCTGCCCGTTTAAACCGGGCAGCTCTAAAAAAAATTTAATTAATTTAAACCAAAACCCAACTCTTTATGAGAAATTGAATTTTATTTTACAATTATCTTTTTACAAGAAACCGTTTTCTCAGCCCTTACAAAGCGCAATAAATACACGCCCGGCTGAACATCAGTAACATTCATGATCAGGCTGGATTTGCCTTCTGCATTATATTTCCTGATGGTTTTGCCTTGTGCATCCAAAAGTTCCAGCACATCAACATTCCCCTTCATATTGATATAAAGGTTGCCGGAGACCGGATTTGGGTAAGCAGTAATAAATGAACTTCCCAATTCCTCCACCTCTGTGAGAATATCCATGCTTACAGGGATTTCGAGCACAGGCATTTCAGGATCGTTGCTCTCAATACGGATATTAGCTACATAAGCGCCATATTCGAGGCCGGTGGCATCAAAATTCACGGTCAGTTCCTGTGTCTGATTTGCCTCAACTGTTCCAGAAGCAGGGCTTAGGCTCAGCCAGTTATAGCTACTTCCGCCAACAAGGTTGGCCCTGATGTTCCAGTTATAATCCAATCCATATGATGCTGCATGTTCCCAGGAGCTGCCATCCGGCGAAATCCAGTCGCCATTGGTATTGGCAGGGCCTGCATCTGCCCCGGCAGGGTTTACACCGTCATTATGCGTTACCTGGTACCCTACCCAGATGTCGGCACCTGTAATCTCAAGGGGTCCATCCAGGATAACTGTAATCCAGCCTGTACCGCTGAAGGGTTGCTGGGCCAGCAGGGTTCCGGGAGCTGTGGTTGTGCCGGCATCCCAAATGTTCAAGGTGAGAGATGTTGCAGCGGCGTCGATAAAGACATCCACACTTTCCAATTCATAGCCGGCATAAGGGGCTGTCATGGAGGAGGGAAAGCGGGCTGCTGCATAGAAAGCACCACCACCATCCAGGCCAATCGCATTGGCAATATCGCCGTCGTAGTTCAGCACCACGGTTTCACCCTCTTTGGCCAGGTCCCTTCCTGACAAAGCTTTTGCAGTTGATAAAGCAAGGTTGCCCTGTTGCGGGGCTGGGCCTTCGGGCACACTGATTATCCCTGAGGGAGATAAATACTCAATATTAGCACTCCAGGTCAAATCAGAACCCCCAGTATTGCCAATGAGTATTTCCTGGCTGGCCTGGCTATCAGGTTCAATATTCTGCATTAATTCTCCGGGATTGACAGAAATTGTAGCCGCCGGTGAAGCCGTAAAGTTGATGGTTGCCATCTCGGACATACCTGACCCATACACTGCCCTTACTCCGGCTGTATAATTGTTGCCGTTTTCCAATCCGGTAAATGTATATTCTGTAGTTTGTACATTTGTGGCAACCTCTGTTCCATCCAGGTATATGTTGTAACCCAATGAAATAGATTCTCCTGCCCCATCAAATCCATCCATACCACAGTAAATATCATCAAGCATCAGCATGAAGGAATAACCATCTGACACACAGTTGATGGCGATATACACTTCATTGCCTGCATATTCGCTGAGATCGAAAGAGTATTCCGTCCATTCGCCGGGAACTTCAATATAGTCTCCGGGTTGGATGAAAGTAAAATCACCCTGATTGGTACCCGTTTCGGAGATGCCGATTTTTATCCTGTCCAAAGTATAATAATAATCCAGAATGGACTTAGCCTTAAATTTGAAGACCATACCGTCAAAAATCTCCGTTTGGGGAAGTATAAGCCAATTATTGTTTTCACAATCCTTGGATGCCATACATGCTAAAAACTTATTCCCGCTATGAGGTTCTGCAATACCCCGATAAAAGTTAATATCTGTCATCGGAGGAGTTGTTTGATAGGGGTTAAAAACCATATAAGAACCAATATAATTCTCATTGGGATAATCAACTTCCTTGATGCCTGCAGTCACAATGCCATCACCGTCAATCAGGTTGTAATCACCAATATTATTGATGATGAAATTATCATGGTTTTCGATATTGTCGAAGAAAACATCATGTTTCCATGAGAATACTGCCTCGGAAGGGTCTCCGGTTTTATTAATATCCAATGCGAAAGGGGTGACCCTGATCTCGACCAGTTGGGCATCATGCGAACCGGCGGCATCGATTTGGACATCCTGGACATAGGGTTCATAGCCTGCCAGCGTTACCGAGAGCTTATAGCTTCCATTAAATACGGAAGGGAATACCACGGTATTATTGTTTGCTGTAGCGCTGTACACGTAATGAACAGCCGCGGTATTCTGGTTGACCAGCTTAACCACTGCCCCGATTGCCGGGTTTGCAGAACCGGTGACCAAATTGACCGTGTATTCAAATTCCATTCCCTTAGGCAAAGTGTTTGAAAGCTTAGGCTCAGAGGAAGTAAGGCTATAGTTGGCTGCCACGGCGTACTGATAAATGCCGGGTTCGAGTGTATTCCAATCGTTATCAGTTGCCGTAAGTGCCGTAACATTGCCGGCCACCAAAGCCCATTCGTTTTGCGGCTGCCCTTCAATTAAACGGTAAACAGTATAATCGACCTGGGTTTTTGGACTGTTGTTAAGCGTTCTATAAAGCGGGGCACCAGCGTCAAAGGATATTTCGTTCTTCGTCAGCACCGGGATTTCCCCTGTTATTTCAGGTGTAGCCTGTTGCTCAAAGCGATTGGGATAGCTGTTATAATCTATCTCCCCCAGGTCTTCTCCGACAGCGCGGATCATGAGATGCTTATTGTAATATCCAGACAAATCAACAAAATTTTTATACGGATCCAGATAATCGTCAACAAAATAATGCATACCCGGTTCCAAAGGGTGTTGATCGTCCGGGTCAGTAGTTCCCAAAGCCATGAATCCTGAATAGCTAATACCAACCATAAATCCGTTGGGCGTTTCTACCGGGTTAGGCAGCTCAAAGGTATTCCATTCCATATCGGTATTGGGCACATCTGCAACAGCATATAATATATTTGTTGTGGGGTTGCCTTGCTCGTCCAGATCAAAGAGAAAAAGGTTGACCGTAAGATGAGGCCCCTGTTCTGATGTAAGGAACCAGGAAATCTCGTTGATTATGGCATTATGCCGGTGAACGGAACCCATTACACTTGTAGCATAACCATTTTCCCAACCTAATTCGCCCGCATTTATGCCATTGTCGTACCTGAACTCAGGCAGCGGCTCTTCCCAACTGATGGCTGGATACTCACCAACTACTGCTGCACTGACCGCGTGAACGGGATAGGGGATTTCGGTAAGTGCAAAATCCAGCCCGTTTACATCAGCATCAACGGTGACCGTCCCGGTTTGCGATTTATAATAGGGCACTGAAACGGCCACATCATACTCAAAACCACTGCCGCCATATACATCCGAAATAATAAAGCTGCCATTCGCATTGGTTAATGTTTTGTAATTGTCGTATCCCATCAACCGGACCATAGCCCCTTCGATGCCTGCGCTGCTTTCAACAGCGGAAACGGTCCCTTGTACAGTATATTTAGGAAGCTTGTCCAGCATTACATCTGCGGTCTGCACTGCATTGGCCGCTACCACAACGTCAGTCACTGTTTTGGTAAAGTACCCGTGCCCGGATACTTCGATGGAATAAGTGCCCGGTACCAGAGAGGGGAAACTGTATGCCCCGTTGATATCCGTTATTGCATAAAGCTGGGTGCCTAGCACACTCACTATAGCACCTTCGACTACTCCTGTATTGTCAGAAACAACACCGTTTAGCTCTCCTTTTTCAGTGTTCGTTAGAGTGAATGTTGTGACTGGGATCCAATTTTTTATTTGGCCCGATCCTGGATTTATAGGAGTAATGGTTCCAACTTCATCAGATGTTAAAGACAGTGATCGTGACTGCTTTTCGTTACCAAAAAAGGATTTATATATTAGAAAATCTGTATTCAATCTCACAGCATAAACCACTAAGTTTCCTCCCTGATAAGCATAAGGTGTGCTTAAAGGTATTGTAACATCAGAAATGCCCCCGGGGATAGTCATAGTGTTGTGAAAGGCCAGTGTCAGGCTGGATGGATCGACCCATTGCCCATCGGTGAAATCGCTCTTGTCGGTTTCCCCAATCCAAAATGTAAGCATCCCCGTATTAAATTCCGAATCAGTATTAGCCTGATACCGCAATGATGTAATAACCCCTCCATTAGTACCCAATTCATTTGCATAATATAAAGTTTGAGAAGCACTTTCTTTATATCCAAATGAAACAGGAAGGTTTATTAAAGTGTCGGATAAAGTTCCGACAGTAATAGTAATGACATCGACAGGCTGCACTGCCACATCCAGGTTATTCGTTTGGTTGTTGTCCTCGTTTTCATCACCTGTTAGGACGACCTCACCATATAAAGATGTAGCGCCTTCAAGGGTTGGGGTCCATGTTAAATCAAATGTTTGTGTTTCGTTCTCAGCAATAGAGGTCCCGGGCACTGATGCTATTTCAATATCACCTTCCTGCATCAGTTTTACCGTGTAAGCGGTTTGCGTTGCAGAACCATTGTTTTTGACCGAAACGGTATAGGCGTTTTCCGAGTAGATATCAGGAATGGTATTTCCCTGTATGGCAACGGCAGCCAAATCATTGGTAGCTTTTGTTCCGGCTGATACATTGTCGATGAAAATTGACCCACCCCATAGGGAAGAAAACCCGAGAAAATCTGCACAAAAGCGGATCTGGCAGGTGTCGTTGGCGTAAGCGCCCAGATCGATATTGATCTCTGCGTAATCGGGAGACATTATATGTGGTTGATCCCCATTTGGGCCAATATTATAAACTTCTGTAAAAGTTTGACCAAAATCGTTAGACACTAAAATATGCAATGAAACATCACTGGGATCTGACGGGGCACCATCATAAAACACAGAATATTCTTCTGCTTTATAATGAAAATTTAGCACAGGAGCCGTTCCCAATTTTACGTAATGGGTGGTCAAATGGTTGGGCTGCAACATTGTCCATAGATTATAACACCGACTTTCATTAATTCCTTCTATTGAAATAAGATTAAAATTTTCCGATGTCCAACCCTCAGGGGTTCCCTGTTCTAGATCTTCGAAAAAATAATCTGTTACCCTTGCGGCTTCAATTGTTGCCATAACCCCCACTTCAAAAAAAGGGGTATATACATCATTGCTTTGCAAAACAAAATTACCTGAATATTGGCCTACTGTATTTGCGTCCAAAGTAACTAAAATATCAGCAGTTTGACCTGGTGCAAGGGTTACGGGCAGGCCTTCAAGCGCTATTTCGGGGCTCATTGAGGATGTGGAAACCGTTAAGTCCCCTGATATCCCTTTGTTAGTAATGGTATAAGTTTTTTGTTGCGGTGGATCAAAGTTCAAAAAGGAACCGAAATCAAGAGTGGAATTGCCATGGATCAATGGCCCGGTACGAGATACCTGAATGGCATCGACTAAAGTTCCATTACCGAGGGCAGGGGAAATGCTGTGCAAGCCAATATGGTATAGACCTGCTGTAGTTGGTGTGAAAGAATATTGGACTTCAGTCCATTCGTCAAGATCAGTGTTATTTTCATATATTAACGTAGTCATACCGGCAACGCTAGCCGATGCTCCAAGCTTTACCTCAAGATGTTCTGTTACGCCTTCGAAGCCGATCATATATACCCAAAAACGTATGATATACTCTGTATTTGCTTCAAGCTGAATGCCCGGTGTAAATGCCCAGGAATCGTGAGCCTGGTCTTCATAGCGTATGATGTATGCGTATTTACTGCCCGAAGCACCCGGAAAAGGGGAACCGTTAAATTGTAAAGCACCAGCACTCCATATATCCTGATCATTAGATCCGGGAGTGGCAATAGTGGTCCAACCATCTGGAAGCGAACCCGCAACATTCTCGAAATCTTCGAGGTAAGCAATGCCTGCACTTTTTGCAAAATCTGTATTTGACGTAGTCTTGGCTTTATTAGTTACGTTAGGTATCCGGGCATGGATGTCTTTGTTTAAACTGCGAGACAATGATCGTTCTACATTTTGCACTCCAGGAACATCTTCTCCGAGGGGATAAAATACCTGGGCATTGATATGGCCAAAAGCCATTGTCAAGATGCCCGTAAGCAGTAAAGTGAGAAAATTTTTCATAAACATAAAATTAGCTTTTTATAAATATTAGTTTGTTTTTAATGATTGCTTGGTATCAAAACCATAATCCGTATTCTTGAGCCCACAACAAAATTACGGGGGCCTGCTCCCATGGATTAAATACAATTTTTCCAGTTTGGTCATCGCGTTTTAATTATTGTTCATTAGGGCCTAAAACTGTTTTGCAATGATATTTCAGAAAATTAATATCCGGGCTTGTTTTCCGTTTACAAATGTGCTTATTCTGGAATTAGCACAAAGTATATTAACGCATTACAGGATTTAGCCCGTGAACGGCATCAGATGCGAAAGAAAAACTAAATTGCGTTGACCGGTAGATCATTTATTATTAATTTTACGAAGTGATATTGCCCGCTTGTTTAGTGTTTGTCCAAAGAGCCATGAGTTAGCTCTTATAAAGTTAAAATTCAAGGAGCCATGCTGCACTGTGCCGGGACTGTCCAAGTAAGCACAGCCGAAGTACGTGTGAAAAATCAAAACTACAGTCCCGTAAGTACGGGATGAGGATTTGGGTTTTGATCACGAAAATTCGGACGTTTTATTAGACGAACTCCACCCAGAAACTAATGCAGGGAATTATAATATAAATAAAGGAAGAGAATATGCGTATTTTGCTCATTGTACTACTAATATGGCCCTGTTTTGCAAATAGCGAAAACGGGCAAAGGGAAAGCAATTATAATTCTATTTACAGATCATTAAGAAATTACCCATCGGAATTATTGGATGAAAAAGGGCGTGATTTCTTTAAGCGAAACCGAACTGACAGTGCTCTGGTTTGCTATACCATTATTTCGGGCCGCTACACAGAAGACATGAGCACTGCTGAAAAAAACCAATGTGCCGATGCCTATAATATCTGCGGACAGATATATTTTCTATACTCCAACTATACGAAAGCCTATATGAATTTCCATAAAGCAGAAGAGATATGCGATGAATCTGTTAAATATATGGCATACAATAATATAGCCAGTATATTTTTTTACTATGGCGATTATGAGAAATCGGGCGAATATTTGGAAAAATCGTATGAACTGAGCCTAAAATATAAAGACTGGCAACAGCTTATAGTAACATTTGACAACCTGGTTAACCAATACTATCTCATTGACAGCTTACAGAGCATTGAGAATAGACTTATAGAATTTAAACAACTTGATTTACCTAAAAGCAACCATTACAAGTATATGATGGCAACCTGTAACGGTATGCTGAGTGTGATTCATAAAAATTATCCGGAGGCTATCCGTAATTTCGAAAAATCGATTGATTTTACGGACAGCTTGTGGATGCCGGAGAGACGTGCAATTTCGTCATATTTCAACATTGCCAAGGCATACGATGCGATGGAAAATTATGATTCGGCCATTGTTTATATGAAAAAGGGAGAGAAAATAGCGGTGAAATATAATTACAGAGAAATTGTTGTTGGAGCTTATGAAATCTTGTCTGATTATTATGAGAAAGCAGGCAATGAAAAAAAGTCTATGGATTATAAGTATAAGTATTTAAACATGAATGATTCCATCCTTAACGCCAAAACCCTTGGTAAGATAAAAGACATACAATCATCTATTGAAATTGAGAAAATAGAAACCAAAGTACTTAAACTAACCACAGAACAGAAACAAAAAAATCGCCTTTTAGCAATAATATCGACAGCCCTTTTATTGATTACGTTCTCGTTGCTTTGGGTTTATCGCCAGAACCGGAGGCTAGAAGAAAAGAATAAAAGGCTTTTTCAGAAGAACCTGGAGATCATGGCTTCGGAAGAGGCCGAGAAACAAATACGGAACAAATACGAAACCCAAGCAAAAGATCATGAAACCCTAATAAGTAAAAACTCACCAGAAAATACGGGGATAATCCATGATGATCCTAAAAACAGCAGCGATTTATTAAGCGAAGAGGATAAGAACTCCCTACTTAATGAAATAAGATTTGTGATGGATGACCCCGGTGTATTTTGCCTGCAAGAGTTTACCGTTGAGAAACTGGCGTCTTCAGTAAGATCAAATTCCAAATACGTATCCCTTGTTATCAATGAAAAATTAAACAAGAACTTTAATACATTTTTAAACGAGTACCGTATCAGTGAGGCCAGGAAGCGCTTGCTGGACACCAAACAATATGGGAACCTGACCATAGAAGCCATTGCTGCAGAACTGGGGTTTAAATCGAGAAGTAATTTTAATTTTACTTTCAAAAAATTTACCGGTTTAACACCAACCCAATACCTGAAAATGGCAAAATCATCGTTGAACGATTTTCAAAAATAATGCAGGAAGGCGGTAGTGACAGTGGCAGTGATGAGTTATCGGAATCGTCAGGTTATCAAGGGTTGATAGTGTTAACAGCCAAAGACCAAAAACACAAATCCCACGCCTAAACGCCGACAGGTTTTGTTCCCCTGAACCCCACCTGTAAACCCTGATGAGAAAGAGTTTAGAGGAAGCTTGCCTTAGACCCAGAATCAAGTTACAGGGGTCAGTATGTAAGTGCATATTAGTTTTGGCCAATCATAAAAACGATAATGATTTGTTATTGAGCAACATAGATTTCGATGCCAAAGCTTCGGCATCGAAATGGCCTTTTGTTGTGTCCAAGTGTCAAAGGCGGCTTACGGTCACTGAGCGGAGAGCGCCGCCTTTGCCCAAATAGTTAATAAACAGTCCTTTCTACGATATTGAAGCTTCGGTAGAGGAGAAATCTATTTATTCACGAGCATAAATCATTCTATGTATTTATCTACTGACCTCTATCAAATTAAATATATCACCACAGGCTTTGATTTTTTATTAAAGAAGCTATCTTCTTTCCAATATTTTCTACTTTTGCAGCATGACAAGGGACATAAAAAACACAAACTGTTGTTGCTGCCGGAAAACATGCGGTGAAGGGGCTTTTTGTATTCCTTGATCTATGGTTATCATATGGTTTTAGAATTGTTTAGCCCGCCCTTTCGTGATCACGGATGGGCTTTTTATTAATATTTTTATGAAACACGTCAGTCAGGTCCCAAACAGAGGCCAATACCTTATGAATAGTAAGGGGAAAGTACCCCAGGCAAAACAAGTCAATCATTTTCTTGATGATTTGACCGGTTATTTGTTCCCTGTCCTATCAATTGGCCAGGAAAAAGAAGCGGATGAAATCATTTCGAGCATGAAAATAATCTTAAAATCATTTCATACTGATTTGTCAGATATTGACTTAACCGCAAAATTGTTCGAAAGATCTTTGCCCCAGTTATATAAATCATTAACAAAAGATGCTTTAGCAATTTACGAGGGAGATCCTGCAGCAACATCTGTTGAAGAGGTTATTATTTGCTATCCGGGATTTTACGCAATATTAGTGTACCGTATTGCAAACAAACTCCATAAGCTCTCAATACCAATTATTCCCAGGATGCTCACCGAGTATTCGCATAGTAAAACAGGCATTGATATTCATCCAAAAGCCATGATAGGCGAATCATTTTGCATTGATCACGGAACAGGGATAGTTATTGGTGAGACCACTGAAGTAGGGAATCATGTTAAAATTTATCAAGGCGTTACACTTGGCGCCCATAGTGTTTCGAAAGAATCTGCCGGAGTAAAAAGACACCCTACCATACAGGACTATACCGTGATTTATGCGGGTTCTACAATTTTAGGAGGAGATACAATAATCGGACATCACTCTACAATAGGCGGAAACGTATGGTTAACGCATTCTGTTGATCCTTTTTCAGTAGTATTAAATGAAGCAACAGTATCCCTGAAAAACAATCAGCCAAACAAAAAGAAATAACGGATTTTTCAATTAATAATTGAGATACATGAAAAAACAAAGTATTTTGGAACTCATCGGGGACACACCCATTATAAGAGTTAACAAGCTTTTTAATGAAAATAATGAAATATGGCTTAAACTGGAAAACCAAAATCCGGGAGGCAGTATAAAAGACCGGATTGCTTTGGCAATGATTGAGGAAGCAGAAAACAGCGGGCTACTTACAAGAAAAAATATAATTGTAGAGCCAACATCAGGTAATACCGGAATAGGTTTGTCGTTGGTAGCTGCTGTAAAAGGTTATAAGCTGATCCTTGTTATGCCGGAATCGATGTCGCATGAAAGGACCAGACAAATGAAGGCCTTTGGCGCTGAGGTTGTACTAACCCCCAAAGAAAAGGGAATGAATGGGGCTATTGACAAGGCAAAAGAAATCAGTGGTTCTGTTAATGGATGGATGCCGTTGCAATTTAAAAATCAGGCAAACCCGGATATTCACAGCCAAACTACAGCAAAGGAAATATTAGCTGATTTTCCCGAAGGTATTGACTTCCTGGTTTCAGGAGTTGGAACCGGGGGCCACATTAGCGGCACAGGAAGAGAATTGAAAAAACACTGGCCTTTGTTAAAAATTTATGCCGTTGAGCCTTTAGAATCTCCTGTGATAAGTGGTGGTATAGCCGGTCCACATGCTATCCAGGGAATTGGGGCAGGATTTATTCCTGATAATTTAGATACCAAATTATTAGATGGTGTTATTAAAATACCAGGGGCCGAAGCGTTTTCTTATGCAAAAAAGGCCGCAAAACAAGAAGGCATATTTGTTGGGATATCAACCGGAGCTTCTCTTGCTGCTATTGCACAAAAACAAAATGAATGGGGCGGAAAAAAATACTATGCTTTGCTTATGATACCGGCGAACGGTACTTATCTGTAGAGGGGCTGTTTTGATATATTATGGCACTCCATAGGGCCAAACTTCTGCATTGCCGCCTTAAATTTAAATCCTCGAATATCCATAGTATATTGTGGTTTAGATTATTCGCATGCACTTCGACAGGCTTGCTTTGACAAGCTTAATTGACAGGCTCAGTACAGGGCAATGCAGCGCATCGCAACACTTTGCAATATAACACCTCGAACTTTCTGAGTCAAGCACAGTATTTTATGGACGGACTACAAATAGAGTTTTCTGGCAGTGTATATCAATAGCAAGGTCATGGGGCTGTGTTCACCGTAATTTCTGTAAGCTTGATCTACATACAAAACAGGCTTCCCAAAAAGGGAAAGCCCGTTAGTTGTCGTTAAGTTTAGAATCAGATTTCTCCTGCCTGTTCGGTGAGGTTTCCGGGGGTATCGGATACCCTAATGATGATCTTGTCGCCTTCGAGGGATTCGTTGGCGGCTGTTGCGGTGTATCGCCACCAGATTGAGCCTTCCTGAAAGACTGCTGCGCCGCTTTCTACTTCTGTTCCATCGGCGTTTTGGATGCTTACTGTAACTTCTTTTACTTCAAAGTCATCTACTGCACGAAGCTGAATGTAACTGCCGGGCTGTCCATTATAGTTACTCACATCTATTTCGTTTATTGACGGGGCATTCAGGAAGTCGGCCACAGCCACATTGTATGCTGTTTGCCCTTCCTTAGCAGCAGCCTGGTATGATGCTTTAAGCTCGGGATCGGCCGTAGCCCCTTTGGCATATAATACAGCTTCCTGAAAACGGTTACGGTGCTGTAGCTGCGCTTCCGTCCAGTGCTGCGATTTGTTTTTAGGGGCTGTTGCTACAATGGTGCGGCCTCCCCTGTTCCTGAAAACTATTAATCCACCAAGTTTCCCACCAAGGCCTGTAGTAATAATGTTGTCGCCTGCTTTTGCCATAATTTATTAATTTGAATAATTTTTATTATACAAACTTCCATCTGCTTTTGCAGGGGTGAAACAAGCTGCCCGTTAAAACCGGGCAGCTTTAAAAAAATAATTTATTTAAACCAAAATTCTACCATTATGAAACAGGATTTCATTTTATAATTATCGTTTTACAAGAAACCGTTTTCTTAGCGCATTCAAAACGCAATAAATACACGCCTGGCTGAACATCAGTAACATTCACGATCAGGCTGGATTTGCCTTCTGCATTATATTTCCTTATGGTTTTGCCTTGTGCATCCAAAAGTTCCAGCACATCAACATTCTCCTTCATATCGACATATAGTGTTCCAGAGACCGGATTTGGGTAAGCAAAAACATCACCAATCCTATTGGCCTGAACAGCTATTTGAGCAGTAGGTGCTTTAATCGACAATACCTTTGACTGCCCATTGTTGCAAAATACACCTAAATCATTCATATTTTGATCATATGTAGCTTCAGCCACATAGACAGCTCCTTGACTTGCATCATATATCTTCCAACTAAACTGTTCCTCAAAACTAAACCCTTCCTTATTAGGTGTTGCAAGATTGTCGCCATATGCCACTATCAAACTGCCATTATAATCATTGGCCAATTTTACAGACCCGCCGCACACTTCACTATTATTATCAAGATAAAACAAACCAAGCCAATCCCCATTATCCAGCGGTTCGTCATTGATTGAAAGCTGTGCCGAAACAGGAATTGTGATAAAATGGGACATTGCTGTAACTTCAAAATCCCAAGGATTTGACATACAATAAATCGAAATTCCTGATTCATCAGAAGAACCAATAACCATTTCATCAGCCACTTTATTATACGCAATACAACTACACATATTTGAGCTTAGCCCGCTATTATAAACAGATATATTTTCCCATTGGTCACCAATAATAGATGTTATCCCATCCATTGTCGCTATCCAAAGTTTTTCATCCTTATCCCAAGCAAAACCAACGACCCTATCGTCTGACAACTCTGAATTAGAAGTATTAAAAATCTCTAAACTACTGCCATCAAATTTTCCTAAACCAAAGAAAACAGATCCAATCCAAAGAGTGTTATCATTATCAGTAGTCAAGTCAGACACCTTAATATTCCCTATTTCTTCAATATAATCTATAATGCCTCCTGGCGAAACCTTAGCCACACCAGCATCCGTACCTATCCACACCGTTTCGTTATTGACCCACAAACACTTAATAATTGAACTCGGCAAATCGGAGTTTTGAGAATTAAAAACAGACCAGTTATTATCCTCATCAATGCTGACAAGTCCTGCCGCTGTCCCAATCCAAATGGATCTGTCTTGATCCTTCGTAATACATGTTACAATAGATGGCAATACCGAATTACCATAATCATAATAGGTATATGTACCCTCACTAACAACTGTAATTCCACCTTCATGTCCAATCCATAAACTATCATTATCTTCATACAAAGCCGTAACTGTCTGGTTTAAATCAGAAAATACTTCTGAAGGAAAAATATAAGAAGATTCATCATCAAACTTATATAACCCGTCAGCCGTACCGACAAGTGTGTATCCGTTTGCGCACTGAACAGTATTAATAACATTATTTGGCATTTTGCTGGGATTTGAAAAAATGCTGTGCCATACAGTTTTATCCCACCTTATTAAACAAGTATCGTCATTAGTTTTTATTTGCTGACCAATCCAAAAATCACTCTCATTATCTTGAAAGATACTCAGAATAGGGCCAATTATCCTGGAGTTGGTTTCATCATAGCGTTTCCAAGTACCTTCTGCTGTTAGGCAATTCAATGCTGTAGATGAAACAGGATTTGAAAAGCTTTTAAGGCAAGATATCCATTTATTATTATCGTTATCAACATAGAGGGCAAGAACCTGAGATGAAGAAGGCCCGGATTGAGAACCTATATTATCATAAATAACCCAGTTGCTGCCGTCAAAACTGGCAAGCCCTTTTGCTGCTCCAGGCATCAAATCCTCCTGATTAACTGTAAGCCAAAGAACATCATCAGAGTCAAGAATCAAATCATTCACAGTATTATGAGGTATATCAGAATTTTCTGTAGTATAAATACTCCAAAGATCTTCGTCCTCATCAAACTTAGCTAAACCACTCTGAACTGTTGAAAACCATTTCGAATTGTCTGCTCCTATGGCAATTGCGTTTACAGTTGTTGTTGGGGCATTTAAATAGTCCTGTATTGGAACCACACCCCACTCTTCTTCTTCAGCATCAAGCACAAAAACAACATTTCCTGCTGTCTCCTTTGTTGTTGTACAAACCCAAACATTATTGTTTTGATCAATAGCCACATCATTAATTATTTCAAAATTGATTATACTATTTGTATGATCATAAACCGTCCATATATCATTGTCAATTTTCACTAAGGCGCAATTACCATCATTTTCATCAACCCCGACTATTTTTCTTGAACATGCAACCCAAACTGAGCCATCAAAATCAACTTCTATGTCAGAGATCCCATTATAAGGAAGCACAGAATTAGTTCTGGAAAAAACCTGAACCAAACCCGTACCTAAACTCATTTTAACCAAACCGGCCTCGTTGGCCATCCATAGAAAATCTCCAGATTGCCTGATACAAGTAAGCCTGTTTGTACAGGATATGTTTTCCCACCCACTCAACTGAGCGAATGCCATTGGTGAAATAATGGCTTTTAAAATAAAACCAGTGATAATCCATAATAAGACCTTAGTTTTTTTCATGACAGAATGTGTTTTACGGTTAAATACTTTTTTGTTCAGCAAACATAGTCCCTACTGGAACAATCACAAAAAAAACCATCTATATTTCATCTATACAGAATAATAAACCGCTGTATTTAAATTATTTAAAAGCGAAACGAAGCACACATTATAATATTCCTGAAGGATATATCAAAGCAACAAGCCTATTTACTGACTGCCATTTTATATTAAGACCAGAGAACTTCAACTAAATAATCCAAGTAATTTCGGATTATTTTAACACAATGTGTTTTTTAAAACCAACATACTATTTACGGCATCATAAAACATCCCTTTCATCATCCCCACGAATACAAGATCAATTTCTTTTATGGTTCTACACGGGATTTCGTGGAAAGAAATTTGGATGCTATTTTAAATAGATTCCTCGTTCCGACCTATCGGAATTCCTCATGCTAGATCTCGACTCCGCTTGACCACCGCTATATAGTCTTTGCAAGAAAACGCCAAATTACTCATGCGGCTGTTTATTTTTAAAAGGCATTCATGAATCGCTGCGCTTATTTCTGCGTTACCCTTGCCTTGAAAAAAGTCATCCCGTATGTACGGGACTCTTTGTTTTTCAAGGCTGCGAAAGCACTTCGACAAGCTCAGCATAGCACCTTGTCTTTGACGTATTCTTATCAAAGACTCAAAAAAAGGTGTTTTCTGGCAGGCACTATATAAGGTCTTCGAGCGGGGTCGAGAAGCCGCATTTGCATTAAAACACCTAAAAACTGTTCATTCCGCCTTCCGATAGCTATCGGGAGGGAGGAGTCTGTTGGTGTTCATTCTATTTTATTAAGTATCTTATTTCCAGATATCTGCTTGGTATTTAATTTCAAACATTATTATTACCCACGAAATTCCTGGTAGAACCTAAAATATAGATTTTCAAGATTATTATGATTTTTGTCATGTAGTAGGGGCCTCACCTCTGATCTACATTTAACACATGAAAAAGAAGGTTAAGCATAATATCAAAAAAAGCTGGCCTGGTAAGGCCAGCTTTTGACGCTAATAGCATTAACCAAAAATCTATGAAAACTATTTCTTAATAATTTTAATTGATTTAATATTTCGATCTGTAGCTATCTTCACAATATAACTGCCAGAAGACAAGTTTGATAAGTCAATTTGTGCAATTTTATTATATATTTCGCGCTTACAAACCTCATTTCCAAATAAATCATAAATCATAATTTGATTTATGACTTCGTTATTTTTTATATTAAGATTGTCCTTTACAGGACTTGGATATACCAATAAATCAGGCCCATAAAATTCTGACACATTGCTAATGTTTTTCACAATAACATTAAAGGCACATTCATCTAAAATTTCATTGCCATCAAAAACTAAATTATACTTTACGGTTGTTGTTCCTTCAGGGAATTCGGAACCGGAATATAAGCCATCAGTTAAAATTAAATGTGTGTGATCGCTACCATTACAAACATATCCAAGTTTAAAAACACCATCCACACTGCCAATTGGATTCCAAGTTTGCCCCCCATCGATTGAAGAATAAGTCAAATCTGTTGAAACTTTGGTAGAAACCTCCCAGAAAACAGATGGTTCAACGACATGAATAGCAAGCCAGTATTTTCCAGCAGTAAGTTCAATCGGATTTGGCAGATTCATTACAACTTCATATACGGGATAGTTGCCTGCAGCAAGTGTCCCTATTTCAGTTTGAGATGAATAAGAAAGATTCTCAAAAGAAGCAATAACCGAACCTGGATTTCCATTATTGTCATTATAGAAATAGATATTTGCTCTGGAAGATTGATTAGCAAGATTAGGAATAACGCTGGTTATATACATAGTGTCCCCAGCAGGAACAGTAAAATCATTTGCTGTAATGTATTCATTGGAAACAGAATAAGCATTTTCAAGATTTCCTTCAAAATCCAACTTACATATTGCTTCATGATCTTCACATTCAAAAGCGACGTCGTACTCTACTGCTGCCGAACCAGAAACGGTTTCAACAGTAATATCATTTGGACAATCAGAAAAATTACACACAGGCGTGTTTATTATATCAACATCAAATGTACATACATCTAAAATATTGTCATGATATATTAAATTATGAGTAACAGTAGTTTTTCCTACCGGGAATTCAGAACCGGATTCCAAACCTTCAACCAGGACTATTTCAGTTTCTCCACTTGGGTCTATAGCACATTCATAGGCTACTTTGAAAACACCGTCATGCCCATCATTTGCTTCCCAGGAAGTGCCGGAATTAAATGTTGAATAGGCTACTTCTGTTGTAATGTCAGAAGTGGTTTCCCAGTAGATCAGCGGACCGCCTATATTTAAGCCTAACCAATATTTTCCTCCTTCAAGTTCCACCGATTCAGGAAGGTCCAGCACACATTCATAAACCGGATATTCTGAAATGGAACCCACTTCTGTTTGTGAGGTATAGGCCACGTTTTCGAATGAAGTAACCAGCTCCCCGGGAGTGCCGTTATTATCGGCATAAAAATAAATGTTGGCCCCGCTTGTAATCATGGCACGGACTATATTGGCCGTAACCTGTGTAACTGTGGAGGTGCTTCCTATGGGCAGATCAAAATCATTGGCCACAACCGGGTTTGCTACAGGTAAAAAATTCTCGCTGTTGCCTGTGTATTCAAGCTCACAGATACCACTCATATTTTCGCAATTAAACGCCACATCGTATTCTACAACTGCCGAGATGGTGTTTACTTCCAAACTAATATCATCTGGGCACTCAGTAAAAATACAATCTGGCAAAATTTCTGTTACAGTAACATCAAATACACAAGCATCCAAGACAACTCCATTATACTCCAGATTGTGCTTTACCCTGGTTGTCCCTACCGGAAATTCAGAACCGGATTCCAAGCCTTCAACCAGGACTATTTCAGTTTCTCCGCTTGGGTCAACAGCACATTCATAGACTACTTTGAAGACACCGTCATGCCCGTCATTTGCATCCCAGGAAGTGCCGGAATTAAATGTTGAATAGGCTACTTCTGTTGTAATGTCAGAGGTGGTTTCCCAGTAGATCAGCGGACCGCCAATATTTAAGCCTAACCAATACTTTCCTCCTTCAAGTTCCACCGATTCAGGAAGGTCCAGCACACATTCATAAACCGGATATTCTGAAATGGAACCCACTTCTGTTTGTGAGGTATAGGCCACGTTTTCGAATGAAGTAACCAGCTCCCCGGGAGTGCCGTTATTATCGGCATAAAAATAAATGTTGGCCCCGCTTGTAAACATGGCACGGACTATATTGGCCGTAACCTGTGTAACTGTGGAGGTGCTTCCTTCGGGCAGATCAAAATCATTGGCCACAACCGGGTTTGCTACAGGTAAAAAATTCTCGTTGTTGCCCGTGTATTCAAGCTCACAAATACCACTCATGTTCTCACAATCAAAAGCTAGGTCATAATCTACGACAGCCGAGCTTGCGTTTACTTCGATACTAATATCTTCAGGACAGTCAGTAAAGCTACAATCGGGCAGGATGATACCACCTTCAATACTCAGTGTATAATCTTCTGCCTGTCCCTGGTTGAAATAATAGCCGCAAGCGCCTGTAGGCCAGAACATAGAGTATGTTGTAGCAGAGCTAACTTTTAAAATTCTCAATCTGGTATTTCCAGAAAGCGCTGTTTCCGGAATGGTTATCTGAAACTCGGTAAACTTGTCATCTTCGCCAGTAGAATTAAAAATATATCCTTCGTGAATAATTTCATTGTCTTCATCTAAAATACCATTTTGATTCCAGTCGATAAATAAGGTATAAGTATCTGCTGCATAAGAAGAAGGGTTTTCCCCTTTTAATCGTACCGTATATGTTTCGCCGGCATTCACATTAAAAACAATATCGCTGAAATCTTCATAATAATCGGTAGCGCTTACAGAAGATGAGTTCGAATTTACACCGTCAATTTCAAACAATGTAATCGGGTAAACCCCTAAAGTGGTGTCTTGCTGTTGTATAGCACAATAGTCAGATGGATCAGGGTTATCAGGCCAAATCCTGAAATTGGCCTGCCCATAATTACTGTTCCCTGACCAATCATGGACAGTAATCGTCCATTTGCCTGGCACATCCGGCATCTGATCTCCCCAGGGATAAGACTGGGTAAACAAATTAAAGTTCATTTCAAATTCTCCGTTTTCATCTGCATATTTCGGATTATCAGGTTCAATTTCAGAACTTGTATTAGGGGAAGAAATATTGATTTTAATCTCGGCATTGGGCACTATCCCCGAAGCATGTAACAAGATACCGCTACCTGCAAATTCGCTCATTGTTAATTCTTCAGGCATAGTAGAAACATCAAGCACTTCATTTACATTTGCTGTAACCGTGAGGATTTCCGTAACGGTATTTCCCTGGTCATCAGTGGCTGTTACGGTATGTTCGCCCAGGATTGAACGGATTTTTTTTGCGCTTATCTGGATAGAAAAACTACCCTGTGCATCAGCAGTGCCTGTAAAATTACGCCAGGGGACTCCATTGGGATCAGTAGCAAATACTGTAACTGTTGAGTTTGGTGCAAAGCCTTCTCCCAGAACAGGGAAACCACCTGACCAATACCAGAATTCTTCAATTACACCTTCTTCACTTGAAGTCTGTGTGGTTTCGAGTGTAATTTGTTGGGCATGGATTGCAATAAACAAAAAAACGAACCATGTTGCTAATAAAAATTTCCTCATAATAATTTGATTTTAAATTTAACCGAAGCAAAAATGGAATTATTTGGTCTTGCGTTTTAAATTTGGCGATAACAGTATCAATACAAAGCACAATAATAATAGCACATTTTATATACAAAATAAAACAACAGGCTAATAATCAACCCTCTACACCTACTATTGGCCTCAATTCTTAATAATAATTATATACAGCGCAAGACTTACGATAATTTTCCCTTTTTATGCTCTGGTCTTCCTCCTGACAAATAAGGAAGGAAAGATAGGACCTCGGCTAAAAGCCTAAGTTGTGAGATATCACTTTCGCCGAGCTATGAGATAGATGTTCAGCTAAAAGTAAATAGACCTGAGTTTAAGCAAATTCAGACGATATAAACAGCCAGTAAAAGGTATAATTAGTCTTTGCAAGAAAACACCAAATTACTCATGCGGCTGTTTATTTTTAAAAGGTATTCATGAATCGCTGCGCTTATTTCTGCGTTACCCTTGCCTTGAAAAAAGTCATCCCGTATGTACGGGACTCCTTGATTTTCAAGGCTGCGAAAGCACTTCGACAAGCTCAGCATAGCACCTTGTCTTTGACGTTTTCTTATCAAAGACTCAAAAAAGGTGTTTTCTGGCAGGCACTAATTATGTCCGAACAGAAAAGATTATTAGTAAATTGCGAATAATTTTTTAATTATATCCTATATCGGTAGTTGATTAAAGGAAATCCTATGGATCATTTTTTTAGGGAAGCAGCAGAGTGAATCAAACTGCTGAAAAAAAATAAAAAAAGGATGAAAATAATATTACAAATAATACTTTATATTACTCTATTCGGAATTAATGAAGGAACTGATTCAAGAGATGGCTATGTTTCTCAGTTACTGAAATCCAGTAATGAATTCCGTGCTTCAAATCGTGCCAAATCCCTTAGTTATTTGCAAGAAGCTTTAAATTATGAAGATAAAATTGCTGATACAACTCTTTTAGATTTATACCATACAGCTGGCACAATTTTTAAAGACCAAGAATTATACTATATCGCACTCAATTATTTTTATAAATGCTTAGAACTACAAGAAAAAATAAACCCATCTGAATCATTTCTAATTTTCAATAACATCGGAGGCTGTTATTTCTACCTAAATAATTATGTTAAAGCCAGAGAATTTTGGGGGAAATCTATTAAAGAGTTTGAAAATTATTCTAAACAATACTATGATACTTCACGAAAAAAGGAAGGATCATTGATTTACAATAATCTGGCAGTATTAGAAAAGACTGAGGGCAACAATGTCAAAGCACTTAATATGCTTAAAGAATTTAAGTTTAATAATGAGCAACTGGATGATACGCTAAACATTATAATGGCTTATGAAAATATTGCAGATATCTACATCAATTTGTGCGAAAACGATACAGCAGTCGATAATTTGAGGAGGGGCATTGTTCTGGCGGAAGCCATTCAATCAGAGTATGATTTAGCAAGCTTATTTGTTAAATTGGGGAATATATATCTGGAAATACAGCCCAATAAAGACTCAGCATTATTCTACCTGCAGAAATCATTTGAGTTGAGCAATCATCATAATTTTGTTGACCTCAAACTTTCTTCTTCGGAGAAACTAGTAATTCTTTTTGAACAGGAAAATAACCTTGAAGAAGCACTATATTACTTACATTTAGCAAAATCACTATCAGAGAGGGCAATCAATGAAGAGATCATTAAAAAGGTTAACCAACTTGAATTAGGATTTAATGAAAAAATAAAACAAAAGGAAAGGGATATTGATCAAAATAAAAGAGAAAATTTATTTATAATTGGAATTGTGCTACTCTTACTTTTTTCTACAATTATTTCTTTGATGCTTAAACTCCAACAAAGCAAGGCCCACAAGCGTACTGCTGAAAACCAGTTATTGGCTAAGCAACTGGAAGAAAAAAACAAAGAGCTTACAAGCAATGCCCTCCAGATGCTGGAAACATCGGAAACTCTTGAATCAACGCGACATGGATTAAATAAGCTTAAGCTAAATTCGAGTTCAAGAAACGAAAAAACATTGTCCCATATAATCGCAAATTTAAAAAGAGGTTCACAAGCTTTCAATAAAGAAGAATTCGAGAATATTTTTATAAAAACAGAGAAGGATTTCTATAAGAAACTATTGCAGAAATATCCTAATTTAACTAAAAATGAGATCCGTCTTTGTGCGTTCTTAAAGCTCAACTTGGCATCAAAAGAGATTTCAGCAATTACAAAGCAAAGTCCGCATAGTATTGTTGTGGCCCGGTCTCGTTTGAGAAAAAAACTCAGAATAGAAAGAAGTCAAAGCTTAACAGTATTTCTTAATACACTTTAGGGCCGCTTCAATTAATAACCTTAGTTTGAAATAAAAAACAGAGTTTATCTTATAAGAAATAGAATAATTTTAGGTTTTTAAAGCGTTTGCAATCAGTGATAAACAAAAATATTCCTCATGCTTAAGGGCTGCAATATACAGGAGACATTTTTCATAGCAGCTGAATTCAGCAAAATGATGTACAAGCGCCAAATTGGCCAAAACAACCACAAAAAGTGCAGGAACAAGCCATCAATGCGTAGTAAAGGTGAATTATTGCGTTCCATTTGGGCGGCTTTTGAAACCCCAAGAATTTCTATATCAACTCTGTATTCCGCTATTTGAAGGATAGTTTCCCAAAAACGGTTTCTTATAACTGTTTTCCACAGAATTGATCTAAAAGGTGACTGTTTAAGAAAAATCAGATAATATTGTCAGGCAATTGCGTTCTTTAAAAACTTTACGAATCAGGCGGGTCAATCCCGTATGCACGGGATCGGATTGGAGGGTCAGTATGACCTGAGTATGCAGCTTAGTGAGTCAATATAAACGGAATATATGATTGTTTTATTTATAATTGCGAGAGAAAGTCGTTCAAATTTTGTCCTTTAGTTATACTGAGTTTCTTTCGAATTCGGTATCTGCAAATATCGATACTTGCTGGTTGGAGGTTTCTGAGAGATGCAATTTGTTTGGATGAAAAGCCAAGCCGAAGTAACGCGCAGACATATTGCTCGTTTTTTGAAAGTTCAGGATAATTTTCATTTAACTTCATGAAAAAGTATTTACTTGTTTCTTCAATTTTATGGTATAATAAAATTTGGTCGTCATCCGAAAACTGAGATACCGACAACATACCCATTAACTGTTTTAAAGTTTCATCTGCCTGTTCCATATTTTTTAGGTTTGCTTTGAGAACATGTAACTTACTCTTTATTGCTTCAAACAATTTTTGCGTTTTCTGAATATGATCAGCGTAAAAAGTGATTTCATTTACTTTATATTTTAACCGTTTTTCTATTTCTATTTTTTTCAAATTGCTGATTTTTATCCTACTCCTGAAGAAAATATAAATAATAACAAAGATACAAACAACTAAAGCAAGCAATATTACTAAAACATACCTTTGTAAGTTGAATATATCTTGTTTTTGTTGAACCACAATTAATTCTGCTTCTCTGAGCTCTAACTCGTTTTCCATCTCACCATATTCAAATTTTGTTTTTAACATATTAATATGCTTCGCCTTCTCATTTTTAAAAAGAGAGTCCCTAATAAAATAAGCTTTATCCAAGTAATAGTATGATAATGAATCATTACTCATTGAATGAAACAAATCAGCCATTGCAAGACTGTTTTTCAAGCTCAATGGAGCAAATCCTTTTTGATTGCAAATATTAAAACTCTGGGAAAAATATGTTAGTGCCAGTTTAAATTCATATCGTTTTACTGACAGAATCCCCATCTGATGCAAACAGAAAGCCATTCCCTGATAATTATCAAATTTATTGAAAAGGGATAGGGCTTTTTTAAAACACAAATAACTTTTATCAAGCAATCCTTTCTTCAAGTAAAAACTCCCCAAATTGACACAGATTGAGGCATATTGGCTTTGGAATGCAATTGAATCGAGACCATTAAGTAATTCATTAGTCAGAAAAATAGCCTTATCAAGCATTTTCATCTTTGCATAAATTAAAATGATATTATTTTTGGAGGCAGTTAAGTCTTCTGTCATGCCCGCTTCTTCAAATATATCAGCAGCGTTTCCATAATAAGATAAAGCATGGGATGTGTCTCCCAAAAAATCATAAATTATTGCAATATTATTTAAAGTTTTTGCCTCACTATAGCTATCATTTTTTTCTCTAAAGATTTTCAGTGCTTTTAATAAATAAGTCAAAGAAATATCATACTCTCCTTCCATAGTTTTTATATTGGCTAAATCGACATAATTCCTGGCCACATTCAATGAATCAGCCGCAATTCGATACATTTTTATTGCTTCATCGTTGTAACTGATAGCTTTCTTATAAAAACCCTTGAAATAAAAATGATCAGACAATTTTTTCGCCGATTTTGCAGCTAAGTCAATATCCTCATTTGAAACAGCCTGTTTATAAACACTATCAAAAAAAGCAAGACTACTATCATGCTTGTGAGCTGTAATATGCTCTGTATTTAGAAAAAAACCATTTCCTCCTTCCTTTAACTCAGACAGGGATATTTGATTCTGCTTATTCCCTTTATTAGGGGCCAAAGCATTATTGTGCAGACATAATCCAGACAATACCAAGACAATACTCATTGTACAAATCATATTATTCATAAAAATTTATTTTTAACAGGTTCTCAGAATAAAAAATCATAACTGAATAATTCATCGAAACAATAAACAGGCTGCTGTTTGCAATGGCCTGCAGCTTATCTTAGTACAATTATAAGCAGCAAAAATAATAATTTCAAACTGTTAATATAATGAAAATTAGTAAATCCCGGGGCAAATACATCTTAACCTGAATAATTCACAAAATATTCTATTACGAGCCCAAACCGCTGCAATAGAAAGTAATGCTATCTTTTTGGTGCTAAACCCGGAACATGCATGATAAAATCTATTACGAGCCGAAACTGCCGCAAAACAAACCTTTGTTGGAATATAAAACCTCTTCATAGCGGTGCTATGCATCAATTTTATATTCCATTGTTTTATTGCGTTTTCAGCTCTCATAACGACCTTCAGACACATGTTCCGGGTTGATATAGCTACGGCTATTCCTGTGCGCCAAAAACCTGCGCTCCCTTTCTCTTATAGCGTTTCGTGCGTGCACACTGAGCTTGTCGAATATGCTCATGACGATATTTCATGGATTAATCAGGTTAAGTTTCACAGAAAACCATCGTCATGAAAGGGCAGCTTAACATCCAGACGGGACAATATCGCCGGATTGACGGGTCAATATGACCGGAATCTGCATGAATGAAAAAAGTTAAAAAACGCAAGCCCAATTTAAAGAACAACATAGTTTACCAAAATACAACACAAGAAAAGTACTCCAAATAAAAAAGGCTGTCCCGGAGAGAAACAGCCTCAAAACAACATTGTTTTGATTTTAGATCAGCTTGTCCTGTTCGGTAAGGTTGCCAGGGACATCAAATACGCGGATGGTGATCTTGTCGCCTTCGAGGGATTCGTTGGCGGCTGTTGCGGTGTATCGCCACCAGATAGAGCCTTCTTGTAAAGCTGCTGCGCCGCTTTCTGCTTCTGTTCCATCGGCATTTTGGATGCTTACTGTAACTTCTTTTACTTCAAAGTCATCCATTGCACGAAGCTGAATGTAACTGCCGGGCTGTCCATTATAGTTGCTCACATCTATTTCGTTTATTGACGGGGCATTCAGGAAGTCGGCCACAGCCACATTGTATGCTGTTTGCCCTTCCTTAGCAGCAGCCTGGTATGATGCTTTAAGCTCGGGATCGGCCGTAGCCCCTTTGGCATATAATACGGCTTCCTGAAAACGGTTACGGTGCTGTAGCTGCGCTTCCGTCCAGTGCTGCGATTTGTTTTTAGGGGCTGTTGCTACAATGGTGCGGCCTCCCCTGTTCCTGAAAACTATTAATCCACCAAGTTTCCCACTAAGGCCTGTAGTAATAATGTTGTCGCCTACTTTTGCCATAATTTATTAATTTGAATAATTTTTATAATACAAACTTCCATCTGCTTTTGCAGGGGTGAAACAAGCTGCCCGTTAAAACCGGGCAGCTTTAAAAAATTAATTTATTTAAACCAAAATTCTACCATTATGAAATAGAATTTCATTTTATAATTATCGTTTTACAAGAAACCGTTTTCTTAGCGCATTCAAAACGCAATAAATACACGCCTGGCTGAACATCAGTAACATTCACGATCAGGCTGGATTTGCCTTCTGCATTATATTTCCTGATGGTTTTGCCTTGTGCATCCAAAAGCTCCAGCACATCAACATTCTCCTTCATATCGATATATAGGGTTCCAGAGACCGGATTTGGGTAAGCAGTAATAAAGGAACTTCCCAATTCCTCCACCTCTGTGAGAATATCCATGCTTACAGGTATTTCGAGCACAGGCATTTCAGGATCGTTGCTTTCAATACATATATTGGCCAAATACGAGTTGTTTTCCAGGCCTGTAGCATCAAAATGCACTTCAATATCCTCAGAGGTTCCTGAACTCAATACTCCATTCTCATCGCCCAGTGACAACCAATTGTATATGGTTTCATTGCCTATATTGGCACGAATATTCCAGTTAAAATCGCCAAGCAGGCCATCATACCAATGCTCCCCGATTGCAGAATACCATTGGCCATTTGCGGAAAAGGTGCTCTCATCATAGCCCATTGGGCAAAATCCGGGATCATTCCCTATTTCACACCCTATCCATATGTCTGAACCACTGATTTCCACCGGCTCTGCCAAATTAACCGACAGCCAACCAATTCCTCCGTCAACACTCTGCTCACAAATAAGCTCTCCGGGCGATGTGCTTGTACCTGCATCCCATACTTTAAGAATAAGGGTAGTGGCTTTTTGGGGAATACATAACTGAACATTCTGTAAAGCATATCCCGTATATTGTGCCATTTGGTTAGATGTAAATCGCACAGCAGCCAGGAAAGTACTTCCACCACTACCCAAAGCATTCGTGTTTCTTTCATCATAATGCAGGCAAACAGACTCTCTGTCCATTATGCTCTTAGCTTTACCATAATTGGACTCGACTTTATTTACACAAAACTCCTGCTTTGGTGGTTCCGGGCCTTCGGGCACTACTTTCGGTTTAGCTGCTGAAAGGTAATGCACTGAAGCGCTCCATCCCAGCAAGCTGTTTCCATCACCTGAGTTTCCAATGCATATTTCCTTAGTGTCCTGACCGTTATTTTGTATAAATGTTTGCGTCAAACTTCCTGGTGAAGCCGTAATGGATGCATCTACAGAAGCTTGTTTCCTGTAACAATATATATTATCCAGCATCCAAGAACCAATAGCCATTGAATTTTCCCCTCCTGCTTCAAACATGATATTTCCAGACACATATTCTGAGATCAAGCCTGTAATGTCATAACTAAACGTTTTCCAATCAAAATCTTCAGTAGCCGGAATACTATCAATTTGTTTCCATTCTCCAGTCCATCTCGGGTTAAAGAGTATCTTCATATACTCCATATTACCAGTACTTGTGCCTGATAGGCTCAAATCAAATTTCAACTGTATATCCCTGACAGACTGAATGTTTTCAGCACCCACAGCCCTTATTATACCACAATTATAATCCGTCATTAGCGGAGATCCACTAAATTTTGCAGCGGGAGCCGGATTCCCTTCATCAGAAATGACAGTCCAGTTGTTTTCCTGACCCTCTGGTTCGAAAAACCATTGGTTGCTGAAATCTCCAGTATCCCAATTTTCATATAATAGTGATACACTGTCGCCAACAACATAAAGAGCAGGGTGCCATATTTGGGTATTTCGGTTTCCACTGGCATCGGTAAGTGTGATTTTAAGGTCTTTATAGCCTGCCTCTGCAAACATATCCTTTAAACTACCGGAATAATACCTGTTTGGCATATATTTAACACCCGTATGCTCCGGAGGCCAATTGCCCCATAAAGTATCCGAAAGGCCCATATCGTAATTTACCTGAATTTCAATCCATTCTTCAGAAGAACTGTTTTTATAATACGCTTTGATGCTATCTTCTTCAATTTCCAGGCGATGCCTGTAATTGTCCCTGTTTTGTCCCCTATCAAAAACCTCAAACAAAAGCGTTCCGTTTTCTCCTTCCTCAAAGGCATTATCAAACTTAATCATGCCCTGCGTATTTAATATCCTGAAATTATTCATAACCGGTGGGTTTGCATCTTCTTTAGACACATCAAATTCCAGAATATTTTTTATGTTGCCTGTAATATCTTTAATCCGATAGTGTTCATTACTAAGGCTAAGAGTATATAATCCTTCGTTCTGATACTCAAAAGGGAACCACCCTGACAAAGGCCCTTCCCGCAGGAGCTCCCCATCCTGATCCCTTAATTCAAAATTTGTATAATAACTTTCCATATAGCTCCTGCTGCGGAACAGCACATCGCCCTGCGCCTGCTTGCCTATCCCCGTGCCCCAATAAAATTCTAAATAATCAATATCCTCCTGGCTAAAAATATTATTGACCATATCCGTTCCATAAAAAGGGGTCTCGTTCGTAATCCCATCAAAATTTGTCCCCAGCTGTTTATAATTAAAATTCATTACCTCTGGTTCAGCAATGGGCGTATAATAAATATGTTTTATAAATGGGCCTACCTTCGTACAACCTGAAAAATTATCTATAGGATTGCCCTCCCAATATAATGCATCGGCATTAGTTGAGCTGTTATATTTAACACTATTCCCACAAAATATCTTTAATGTATCATCTTGTCCGATTGGATAGTTATTTGCGTAATATGACAGTTGAATTGTACCTCCTGCATCCTGGTATGAATAATACCGCTCAGGGTGGTATCCAATAGAATGCGCATTAAAAGTAAGGTAACGCGGCTGTCCTTCTGAGCCTGGCATGGGCTCTTTACCTAAAACCAGTGGGGAAGGCTGAGCATATGACGCGTTTTTAGTTATAATGGAGTCCGAACTTAGTCCATTATTAATTTCAGGAAAATCATAGGCATATAATTTACCAATTTTCCCAATTACCTGGCTAAAATTCAGTTTGTATTCATTACTAACATCTGAAATATAAACACATGCGGTATCTCCCCCAAAATAAACCGATCCATTATAAGTAAAAGGAAAGGCCAGATATTCATTGCTCCGCACATCCATACCATCAGGGTACCGCACTTTTAAAAATGTTATTTGAAAGAAGTTTTCTTCATCATCATTTTCAAACCTTTGGTTGTTTTCGTCAAAGGCGAGCAGGCTAACTTTATGTACAGCCTCATCAAAATTCATTAATGTATCCAGGTTTCCTGTCAGGTTCAATTCTGAGAAAACATATTTTACTTCATTTGAAAAGGCTTCAAAGCCAAAAAGACCATCATGATATGATGCCATAACAAGATGGTAATTCCCTTCTGCCACTTCGTCCCAGGTAACCACCGTTTGCTCCAGATTTTCATCGTAACTCACTGAAGGGTTACAATCAGTATAAACGGCAACATCAGTAGCATAAAAGTTGGTTTCATTGAAAAGCTGAACAGACGGGGGGTAGGAATAAGGACTTGCAAAACGCATTGTTACTGAACAGTAATTTTCATCTCCATTGATGTTTTGCTGTTTCCTAACAATTTCAGTCAAACCATCGGGCACAATTGGTTTTGCAAGTATATAGGTACCCCCGGGTGTTTTCACCACAGTTTCTTCCATTTTAGTCCCGTTTGGACTGGCAGGGTCGAAGACGTTTTGAGCCTCCGACACATTAAATACCCATATAAGGGCAATCAATAATAAAGTAAGTTTTTTCATTTGATCATAATTTAAGATTAATAATCGTGATAATTTCGATGGGTCAAAAATAGACCCCAAACATTCTCATGCAAAATATTCAGCATGGATTAAAAATAGATGTAGGTATAGATTAAAAATAGATGCCGACTTAATCAGCTTTATGGCCAGCTAAAAAAGGCCTTTAAGAAGTATGCCTATAAAATACTGTTATTCTGATTACTACATGCAGACGGTACTCGAATTTGAGTAATCCTCATTAAAAAACATGAAGAAAAAACAATTTTAGATTACGGCCGTTTCGGCCAAAACATGCTATTTATAACTCAAGCAACATACAAACCCAGATTCCGAATTAAGTCAATATTCATATTTAAAAAACAGCTCCAATTCTTATCCTGTACTGAATTTCAGAAGCCAGTTTCTTTTAAACAGACTTAATCCAGATAAGTCAGGATAAAAAAAAACAAAGATTGTCAGCTAAAAAGGTAGACTATCCTCTACATACAGCGAACCTGGCAAAAATAGATTATTAGAGATCAGTATGTAGGTGCATATTAGTTTTGGCAAATCATAAAAACGATAATGATTTGTTATTGAGTAACATAGATTTCTCCATCCAGCTCTTCGCTTCGCTATGAGCTTCCTGTCGAAATGACCTTTTGTAGTGTTCAAGTGGCAAAGGCGGCGAGGACTCATTTTATATTTTTTATTGTATCCTCGCCGCCTTTGCCCAAACAATTAATATACAGTCATTTCGACGACCAGCGGGAGGAGAAATCTATTTATTCACGAGCATAAATCATTCTATGTACTTATCTACTGACCTCTATAGATTATAATTGACGGATATAATTTTCGAGGCTGGTTTTTCGGTCTAAATTCAATTTTTTCCGAATATGGTACCGGTTGGTTAAAACTGTTGCCGGACTGACATTAAATATTTTAGCAATCTCCTTGTTTTGCAAATTGATCCTTAGGTAAGCACATATACGCATTTCATTTTCAGTAAGTTCAGGGCATTGTTTTTTTAGGTTTGAGAAAAAGCTTTGATGAACCTTTTCGAACATATCTTTAAACTGGCCCCAGTCTTTATCCATGTTGAGATTGTCGGCAAGAAAATTTTGCAGTTTCTTATAATTTATTTTTTCCATTTTCTGCTCTTCAAATGCTTTTGTTGCCCAATCATCAATAGCAAGCAAAAGGTTATTTTTAGCCAGAAGTTGTATAGACAGGGTTGTAAGCTCTTTATTTTTTGCTTCAATTTCCGTACTGTGGTGCCTTTTTTCCATTTCCCTGAATTTTTCGTCCATGCTTATTGTTTCTTCTAGCTGCTGGTTCTTTAGTTGCTGAACCATAATTTTCTCTTTTGCTTTCTTTTTAGACAGGTAGATAATAAAAAACAACATTATGATGAAGATAAGGGCTGCCCCAAATAAGATCAACAGGATGATATTTTGTTGCCGCTTGATTTCAAACTTATTGGAGAGCAGCTCTGCTTTAAGCTCTTGTTTCCGGCTTTCAAACTCCCATTGGCAATCGGAGAGTTTCTTTATGGTCTGAAAATTCAAGATACTATCCTGAAGCTGAACAGAGCATTCATAATAATGATATGCTTCTTCCCAGTTTTTTTCTTTTTTTTGAACTTCTGCAAGCCCCTTATATGCCTCTATTCGTTCTCTATTGTAGCCGTATTGAAAGAAAACCGGCAGGCTCTGCCTAAAATAATCTTCAGCCTGCTTTAGGCTATCAATCGCCAGAAAATAGCCTCCAAGATTTAAGTAAATCATTCCTAAATCTTTGAAGTTTTTACTATGTTCGCAATATAGCCGTGCATGCATAAAATAATCAAAAGCCCTCGGATACAGTTTTTTATTCATATAAGAAGCACCCAGATTAACATAGGTCTTATTTACAGAGACCGTATCGCCAGCCTTATAAAATAAATCCAGCGCTTTATGCAGATAATCCATAGCCTCACTGTGTTTGCCAAGATCCGTATAACAATTTGCAATATTGATATTAACGGAAGCTTCATTGCGTTCTTTCTTAAACTTCTTGTTAATGTCATTAGCATTTATATAATGAACAATAGCTTTTTCAGGATCGCCCACATTGCGATAAACAAGGCCTAAATCATTATTGATGGAAGCAAGGGAACTCTCTCGTTTCATTTTTTCTGCCAAATCAAGGGCATTTGTCAAATGCACCAAAGCAGGATGGTAATTTTCATCATCAAAATAGAAACGGCCTATCCCCTGATTTATCATAAGTACCATTGTATCTGCTTTAATTCTCTCGGCAATTGGAAGTGCCCGGGTGTAAACCGGTAATATACTGTCGTTTATTTCCAATTCCTGGAAGTACCGCCCTTTTTCAAAAAGGGCGCGCACCATTGAATGGCTATCGCCGATTATTCCGGATATTCTATATGCTTCATCAATTAAGGCCGCGTTTTTTTCAAAACTATGCCAGTAGGCTGTATCCAATAAGTTGAAAATATCATTTAACCTCTTTTTCTCCTTGCCGAAAGCGGCCTTATTTTCCACATCGGACCTAATAACCAATAATAAAATGATAGCACCTGTCATCAGGAGGCCTAAAAAAACCAAGCCTGAAATTTTTTTTAATTGAATCTGAGTCATTGTTATTAGTTTATTGTCCCACATATAATTCCGATAAGCGGCCAATAGCATTAGGCAAACAGCAAACTTCTGTTCTCTATTCCGAAAATTAATCAGCTCCCTAAAAGGCCATATATTTTATTATACATTATATATAAGACAGATTTCTTTCTTTAAAACAAGCTTCAGCATCCCTTTCAGGAAATCAATGTAGAGAGTACTTGATATAAAAGAAAATCAGCAACATACTTAAACAGAAGTGCAACTGCTTTTCGATCCCCTATCCCACTATAAACCTAAACAAGCACTTTTGACAAAGATACAATAAAAAGAATGGATTCATCCTGTGCAATATTCCATTTGAGGTTCTACTCCATTTTTCTGGGTAATATAAATTGAGGCAGAATTGGAGGTTAAACTTTTCGAAGTTTGAAACTTTGGAAAGTTTGTCCCGGATAAGTTCTCTAAATTTTGATAGGTACTTAAAACTGTATTCCAACCTTTGAATACTTTAAAGGTTTCCACGGAATTCCGAGTAGAACCCCATTCGAAGCATCAATTTTAAAATAAATTTATAAATTTGCAGCTGTTATCATTAAAAGAAGCGAAGATGGTTTATATGAAAAAACATTGTTGTTGTTGCTGTTGGTAGAAATCCTTAGTGAGACCAATGGTTTTTTTATTCAACAATAGTATTTTTAGCATATAAACACTTCACATATAATGAACCCTCAACTGCGCAAGGCGGTTACTGGTATCCGTCCATACCCCCTACCCTTTTCTATTAATAAATTGAAGATCCAACAAACAGCTGAAGATCTGTTCGGCCAGATGTTTTCTGTTTTTGGTCAAATAAACCATAAATACAGGCCCCATTGCCTGCAAAAAACTGCTTCATTTCTACTATCAAATATCAGCAGAATCAGCGATCCATTTTTTGCAGAAAATGCACTTACACAATTTTATAAATCCTTGCCCGGCATCCAGGAGCAACTTCTCGAAGATGCTCACTTTTATTCGCAACTTGACCCTGCTGCCAAAAGCCTTGAAGAGGTATTGCTAAGCTATCCGGGATTTTTTGCTTTAAGCATCCACAGGCTGGCCCACGCTATGTATTGCCTTGAAATACCGCTAATCCCCCGTATTTACTCAGAATATGTTCATTCAAAAGCAGGCATTGACATCCACCCGGGAACAAAAATTGGCAAGGCTCTTTTTTTGGACCATGGCACCGGAACTGTTATTGGGGAAACAAGCATTATAGGGGATCATGTTAAAATATACCACGGCGTAACCCTAGGCGCCAAATCTCCCGGTACAAAACACACAAACATCAAGCGACATCCAACAATTGAAGATAATGTTTGTATTTATTCAGGTGCAACAATACTCGGTGGCAACACAATTATTGGCCATAACTCAATTATTGGTGCCGGTACACTGGTAAGCCAGAGCATCAAACCAAATACCTTGGTAATCCATAAACGCGACACAAAAATTCTATCTATACAAAATCATAAAACCTGAAGTACAAACACATTAAAAAAACTGAACCGAAGCATAGTTGAATATTCATTAAAAAAATCCAGCCAGGCTTTGGTGGTGTACACTACAATGATTATTGTTCATTATGTGTTTGTCAGCAGCAAAAACTATTGAAACACAAATAATTAATCGATGAAGTATAATAATATTATTGAATCTATTGGAAATACGCCTCATATACGACTCAAACGTCTTTTTAAGCAAAATGAGGTATGGTTAAAGCTTGAAAAGCAAAATCCGGGCGGAAGCATAAAAGACCGTATAGCCCTGGCTATGATCGAGACGGCCGAAAAAGAAGGAAAGCTGGTTCCCGGGGGAGTAATTATCGAACCTTCTTCGGGCAATACGGGCATTGGTCTGTCTCTAATTGGGACGCTAAAAGCTTATAAGGTTATAATTGTTATGCCTGAAAACATGTCGGTTGAACGACGCAGGCTCATGAAACGCTATGGAGCAGAAACGGTACTGAGCCCAAAAGAGAAAGGGATGCCTGGAGCCATAGAAAAGGCAATATCCCTTTTAGAAAAAATACCTGGAGCCTGGATGCCCATGCAGTTTAGCAATCAATCGAATGCCCGAACGCATGAATTAAATACTGCTCAGGAAATTATTACCGATTTTCCTGAAGGTCTGGACTATTTAGTTTCGGGGATAGGAACCGGAGGGCATGTCAGCGGAATTGGCAAAGCACTTAAAAAACACTTCCCGTCCCTCTGCATCATTGGCGTACTGCCCGAAAATTCAACAAACGCCTTGCCTAGCACAAAAGGCCAGCATTCTATTGAAGGCATAGGAGCAGGCTTTACTCCTGAAATATTTAAACCAGAAATAGTTGATATTCAAATGGGTGTTTCGGATAAGGAAGCTACATATTATTGTCGTCAATTAACAATAAAAGAAGGAATTCTGGCTGGCCCCTCCACAGGCGCAGTTTTGGCAGCTACAGCCAAAGTTGCCAAAAAACAGCCCCCTTCAGTGCGCTTGCTGACATTTAACTATGATTCAGGAGAGCGCTACCTCTCCCGGGACGATCTTTGAAACATCAATAAACGGGGAATCAGTCTAGGAAATTAATAGCATGCAAGATCATTAAGAACATATGAAGCAAAATGTCTGCAATTATTGAAAATTAAGTTATACCTCCTTCCTCTAAACAATTCTATTGCATTATCAATTCTGCTCACACTATCTAAACAATAGGGCATTCGCAAAATATCTATTGGCTTATATAATTGACAAAGCTTTTGAACATCCTGCAAAATCCAAAATATCAAACCCTTTGAGTGGCTCAAGCAAACATTAGAGAAAAACCAGGAACACCCAGCTGACAAACTCCACCAACTCCTGACCGGACAGCTTTAAAACAATATCTGGTTATATGCAAGATGCTGTTCTCCGAAGGCTTACAAAAATACAATAAAACATAATTCCCTTGTGACCACAGGTTAGGGGCAAATGGTGCAAGGGCAGACCAAAAATACTACCCGACGATAGGAGGTGTGGAGATTTTTAGGCTGGCGTGGCGAACCCTTGTTAGCTTTTGAAACCAGCCTGTAACTTTGGTGTTTATGTTTTGGTGTGTTTTAAATTGCAGAGAGATTGTATTTATTAATAGCTTGTTTATCTAACTCGTTAACAATATTTGCCAGGTACTCAATTTTGTCCAAAATTTCATCAACCGACAACTGATGTTCAGTATTTACAGTAAATCCAGTAGGGAAAAACTTAATAAATTTATCATCCACAATGCCATTTCGGTGAGAATACAAATGTCTTATTTGCAAGATTTTTTCTATTTCCTCTTGTTTAGTGTCATCAATAATCCTTAAATCTCTGATTTGTTTGTTTTCTTTAATAAATCCCTTAACACTCCCTTTTTGTAATTTTCCTATTTTTTGTTTTGCCCAATAAGTAATGAATTCCTGTAAATCTGAACAGTTCAATACATCTTCAACCTTAACCATTTGTTCTGATTTTAATGTTTCCGGTTTTGCAAGGTATATCTCAAATAATAGGTCAGAAAGATAAGTCTCAAAATTATCAACTATTGAAGAATACAATATCCTTGATAAAACCTTTCCTTCTTTCATTTCAGTTTTTTGTTGAGGATTTATAGGATATAACAAACTTTTTAAATCATCAGTTAGTTTTAATACACTCTGATAATGCTCTATTAATTTAACCTTTGAACTTGTACTTGCTGATAGCAAATTTGACAGGGAGATATTTATTTGACGTATCCGTTGATAACCGTTTGGATGAAAGACATTGGTTGTTGGATTACTTTGAATAATATTGGTATTAACTCTTTTATATACTCTCCCTTCAACAGAAACAATATCTTCCGATTTTTCAACTTTGATAGCAAATAATTTTTTCCCTGAATTTTGCACATAACCATAGACAATGTTTGGTTTAGGAATTAATAAATCTATTGCTTTATGAGTAATTGATGTGGCTCTAAAATCTTCACTCAAGCCCGTAATTTTAAGGCCTCCGATTTCGGAGACCCCTAAGATCAATAATCCTCCAGCAGTATTTGCGAAAGAACATAATATTTGTGCAATTGCTTTAGATGGTGGCAATACAGCTTTATACTCTAATTTTTGGTTTTCAGGTTGACCTATTACTTGTTCAACTTGTTCTTGCAAATTCATTGTTAATATTTTATAGGGATTTTATTTATTCCTGTTGATTTTAATATTCTACCTAAAGTTAAGATATGGGGCTCAATTATTCCGTTATCAACCCATAATTCCGAATCTTCGCAATCTAAAGTGTCCTTTTCTGATGAATAATAAATAATGACTTCTCCATTATCAGACGGTCTGGTTACAATTTGAATCGGAACGCCTTTCTTAGTGATTCCAACGAATATTGTAGGGGCTGTTTCTTCCATATCGTCACAATTATAGTCAGGATGAAATTGTAAATGCTCAATGATATTTTCTTTAGCTCTGGCAATTAAGCTCTGTGCATATAAAAACATATCGGTTGTAGGCGTTGAAGTATGATAAAATCTTGACGAGATTTCAGGGTCTTGAAAAGCTTTCTCTAAATCTTCCTGTGAAGAAATACCTAGACTAACCAGAATTTCACGAGTAATATCAATCTTATCGTCTTCTTTTTTTTCAGAATCAATGTTAAGTCTCGATAACTGATTACGCAGATCCTCTATGTCTCTAATCCCGTGTTCTTCCATTAATAGATCAAACTCTGTAGCCTTTTTTATATTTTGAGAAATATCATCGTCTTCCAAAAATAAAAATCTCTTTTCAAATAAATCTGAGAAATACGTATCAGCTTTTTTCCTATATTCATTCATCCATATATAAAACTTTTTTAAAGTTTCTTTATACACCTTTCTTTTATCGACATCCCTTAAAATAGGTTTTATAAATGTGGATATTTTTTCAGCTACATTTTCAATGGTAAATGTTCTGTTTTCAGGTAACTCTAGAAATATTGACTTATCCAATAATTCTTCCCTAAAGTCATATCCCAGTTCTTCTGAAATATCTTTTAGTATTTCATCAATACTTCCATCATCCAGAAACAAATGTTCTTTTGAACAAAAATCTCCTCTTTGATTTGGTAAAATGGGATGTTTTTCTCTATTAATATTATTTTCAAATTTCTCTTTAACTAAAAATGCGATTAACGAATTTAGCCATTCTAAAAAATCGTCTTCATCTTCAAAACCCAACGCTTTTGCTGCATCTTCAACATTTTTATATTCAGCAATTTTTGAAACGATATAAAAAAGTGATTTTTTATCAGATTCTTCCCATAGTTTATCCCCACAATAAATAACTTCTCTTTTCTTTGAAAAATCATCAGGATAAACTCTTTTTGAAAACTCGAAAATATGTGTTCGCTTTTCAGGAATTTTTTTATCAGGGAACAGGGAAGCTAAATAATCACAAACTTTAGGGATATTTTCATTCTTACTTTCTTGAATAATGTTATTTATCTCCGTTATAATATCGTCTTGTTTTTTTACAGAATATAAAATACTAGCACCTGTATGTACTTTTTTATGTATTAGGTATTCTTTAGGATCTGTGCTAATTAATGAACAAGCTTTTTTTACTTCTTTGTCGATGTCTTCATCAATATACAGTTTACTCTTCTTTTTAAAGATTCCTAATTGATTGGGTATTACTGAAAATTCATCTGTAACTATTTCCTTAATATGAATTGCTTCTTCATTTAATAAATTGTAATAATCATTAAGGAAGACTACTGTATTCTCTTCATCTTTTTTAAGTAATTCAGAAAGGTCATGTAAGCTACCCTTTTTGTGTATTTCTTGGGACAAGTTTGAAATTGAGAAACTGTAACAATCACTCCATATAACTCTATCCCATTCCTCTATATGATTCATCGGAACTGACTGAGGAAATAATGTTTTTGATAACTTCCAAATTCTCGCTCTAATGGTATTATTATCTGCATGGGGGAAGTACACCTGATTTTCACCATTGTTATTCCATATGGAAACTCTTTCATCCTCATTAATGTCTACAAGTTTAACGTAAAGGAGTTCCTCTCTTAAATTTTCAACTACATTTTTTTTAAACCAATCAAAATCAATCCAAGAGTGCCTTTTGGGATTTTTTATTCGCGCCAAATTATATAAATCAGTCCAATTTGCTTTTTGCTCTATATATGACAAAAGTATTTTATAGAGCTCTACAGCTTGGAGCACTAATTCACAATTCAATCTTGAAAATTCATTATCGTCATCATCAATAAGACTTATTCCATCTCTTTTTTCTGTTGGCTCAAACAGAGAACTATTTATTATGAAAGGTAAATTCAAATCTTCAGTTCCTATCATCGGAAAATCTAAATGAAGCTTTGGAATAGAATCGTCCAGATGCAGAACGGAATAGTTGCCGCTATTAGAGAAGAAAATAGGAAGCATTATTCGAACATTCATATTCTCAATTGCGATATAATAGCTCTCTGTTGCTTTACCGTTTATTAATAGATTGTATAATAATATTTCATTCCCTTGATATGAATTAATCTCTTTTTTTTCAATACTATAAGTCTCGTTGCCAACCAAATCCTCGAAGAGAGTAACGGAGTTTACTTCCGGGACATTTATTAAAGTATAAGCAATACCTTTTCGAACCTCATCAAAAGCAATTTCTGCTAATGATTTATTCTTCTCAGATAAAGGATAGATAAAAGAAGTTTGAAGAATATCTTTGTCCAAATGAACACTAGAACTACTCAGGATACTTGCTTCTGCTTCCTCAAAAGCTTCACTTATACCTTGAATTATTTCTTTTTCACCTTTCCCACTTCTATTTAACCAAAAAGAAAATGGATTGAAAGTTTGAATTTCATTTTTGTAATTACTAATTACTTTAACTTTTTCAGAAAGTAGATGTGTCGTCATGAATCCAGTCCCAAAACGCCCAGTTGTTTTGTATGACTTCCCGAGATTATCAGCATCTCTATTCTTATCACTGGAAGAATACTTCCTTATAAGTCCTCGTATATGTTCGTTTGTGAAATATCCCTTATTATGAGAAAAAATAAATTCATCGTCTGTTATTTCTATTTTTATATCAACCGGCTCTCCTTGTTCATTACAAAGACTTACATTGTCTTTTGCATTTTGAATGAGTTCCCAGGCCAACCTTCTTGCAATGAACCCGGCATCGATTTTTTGCCGAATATTCATCAACTTTTCTAAGATTGATTTAGCTGTAATCTTATTCAGTTCATCTCTTTCATATTTTGAAAATATACCTTCCATATTATATCATAATTGTTTGGAGAGCTATTGTCTAGTCTTCTCGTAGTAATTTAAGTTTTTTGTTTGTTGTCAATAGTATTTTTTCGCAAAGGTTATCATACCAAGGTTCTGGCAGACTATCAGCTTCACTTGGTTTTTCCAACCCTAATGCACCCGTTATCATGCCGATTTGAGCTCCAAATTCACGCACAATAATGGTGGGAAACCCTAAATAAATATGAGACATAAGAGAGATTGCTTCCTCTTGCCTATAATCTGCATCCGGTATTAGTTCAGTAATTGCGTTTGGTGACAACATTAATCTTTCTAAGATTTTCTGTGCTATTATATTTGAATTTTTATTCTTGTAATATTCAAAAACAGCACTACTAAAACTCGTCGCAAATATTAAGTCGAGTATTTCCCAAAATTCTGTTGAAACAACAAAGAGTTCAGAAATCAAATGGTCAAGATACCTGTGAATGGGATAATCTTTTCGAAAGTCCTGATATTTATCGTAATGGAGTAAGAAAACAATGAGTTCTTTCAACTGTATTCCGCATTTCTTGAGCGTATCTAAAGTTATTTCTTTTAATAATGTTGTATGCTTTTTTATCAAACTTAAAATTTCCTGTTCATCATCTAAATCTCTTATTATCATTAAAGCATAAAGACTTTTAAAATCATTTTCCAATTCAAGACGGTATTCAAAAAAGCGAATGGCTTCTTCTTTTAGCCATTCATTTTCTTTCCAATGTTCGATAAGCAGATTTGATTTGAAATTGAGGTAATATATGTCTTCGGGATAAAGATCTAAACCCTTATTTATCCAAATCAAAGAGTCCCTCAGTTTATTAAGTTTTTCAAACGCATAGGCAATTCCAAAATATCCATAGGGGTAACTATGAAGCATTTCTTCTTCGTATTTTAGAGCCTCAAGCATTAGAGTTAATGCTTCTTCATGTTGATTGTAAATGCGCGACAGGGTAACACCTTTACTAAAGAGGGCTTGCGGTAATTTAGGGTTTATCGCCAATGCTCTATTGTAGCATTCCAGTTCTTTTTCATGTTCCTGAATATCCCAATATACCTGTCCTAAATTCTTCCATGCAGTTGCAAAATTGGGGTCTGTTTTCAGACATTTTTGATAGTGGTTGATTGCTTCCTCGTATTGCCCCAACTTACTCAATGTATTTGCATAGTTATAATGATATCCCGCCTGACTTTGTCCACTATCAATGAATTGTTTAAAGATGTTTCGGGCTTCAATAATTTTTCCCTTTATTCCGTTTTGGATTCCCTCCTCGGCAAGGATACAGGCTTTGGTAAGGTATAGATTGTACTTGCCGGAAAGTTCAATTGCTTTATTGATATTGAAAAGTGCTTCTTTGTAATTGAAAGTTTGATATTGGCTTTGAGACAAGCCTTCCAAAATGGCAACATTCTGGGGATTTTCACGAAGCAGATTTTTAAAATAAAAAATTGCGTTTTCATAGTCTCCTGAGTAATAATATCGCCAGGCTAACAACTCGGAATTTGAGATTTCATTGTATTCCAAAAATCTAATTCCATCGACAAGGGTTTTGATGCTAAAAATATCCTGAACATACTTAACTACGGTACTCCAATTTATTCGACTTAACTTGTTTGTTTTGGGAATTTTTATTTTGAACGTTTTTTGTTGAGAGGCCAAGTCGATATCCAAATCATTATACCAATACCAGTAGGCTTCTTTTTCTTCCTGAATATATGCAACCAACAGAACAGGGGCAAGCATAGTGTTATATAATGATAAAGTAGAGTGTTTCAGTGTTATCGTTGCAGAATCAGGATGTCTATCCTGTATTTTGCTTTTCAACTGGACAGAAAAACTCAATCCTGTTACCTCATTATCTATGGCAATATTTACATTGAAATCAATACCATAGTCGTGTTCCGGTTTGTCAATAATCCATTCATTTGGAACCTGATTATTAAAAAACTTGTTGGACTCAGTTTCAAGGATGTGATTGTTATGTCGGATTGGTTTTGGCATCTTTAAATTTTTGAAATAATATCAATTAAATCATTACTTTCTTCTTCTACCCACTCATTGTTTCTTACCAATTGTTGAATGAGTTCAATTTGGTCTTGTTGGTAAAATGATTTATTTAAACCTGAAAGTTGTGATTTATTATTCCACAGGCTTCTGTGATTATCAGAAGTTTGCTCTATACCTTCTTTTTTCCCATTTGGGGTAATTAAATGAATCGATGATTTTTTATCCGCAATGTTTTCTATTATGGAATAGATCCTTTCGTATATAGAAAGTCCATGAAAATCCCAATCACATAAATAGTAAATCGGATAATCAATCTTTGGAAGCCTTTCTAAAGGGGCTGTGTTATTTCCACCTGCACACCAGAGTTCTATATTGTTTTCGGGAGCAATGGACAATGTGAGGAAATATATATTTTCGCATAAAATGACGCATTTCGGATTTTTGCACGGAACTCTGTAAAATCCTTGATTTTCATTCTGTGGAAAAGCTTCTATATCCAGTACTTTTAGCACTGCATTTTCCAAAAACGAGCCTTTCTTTAGATGTTTAGCTGATTTAAAATATTTATTGGATACCCCTTTTCGACTTTCTTTACCTGCCTGAATATTGTTTTTTAATTCTTCCCTGATATTGGATGATTGTTTCAGTTGAATGAGCTTTTTTATTTCAAATTCAGAAAGCGATGTGTAGGGAAACAATAATTCATTTTCAGTCAAAAAACTGTAATACATAGCATAAGATTCTTCTAAATGTTCCTCTAAATACTTGTCGTGGAAAGTAGAATTTGCAATGAGTATTTTATCGCTACCTCTTTTAAATCCAATATACCTGTTTTCAATCAGGTATTTGAGATATGGATGCCCCGCTATTTTCATTGCGGTTTGCCCATCTCTAAATAGTTGGTGCAGTGCCTTAATTTCTTTCCAGTTTAGTTGCTTATTCATACAATTCTTTTTCTATCGGAGAGGAATATTCAATGTTACCTTCTGCTTCACTAAAAATTGCAAACGTGCTAATCCTTTTTTTATCTTTTCCTGACTGTCCATTAAGCATATATTGATATTGTTCTCCTTCCCGGAAATCATCAAGCGGACGAATGGACATAACTATCAGTTGGTAATGATTGGCTTTTGCAATTCTTTCCAATAAATCAAAATTACTGCCAATGCTTTCAGCTTCATCAATTGGCATGAAATACAACCCTTCCCGTTTCTTTTCTTCCTTCTGCATCAGTGATAACCGGGCAATACAAAGCAAGGCTACAGAAGCATAAGTTTGACCGGCACTGCCAATATTAAGTTCTCCATCATCAGATTTCATGCTAAATTCAATATCAAAATATCTTTTGGGATTTAATAACTGTTTTAATTCAGGAAGTTTTTCTTTTCCACCACAACTTTTGTAAGCACTTTCCATCATATCAACAATATCTACCTTTTCCCTGAGCGATTCAAAAAGGTCTGAATGCATCCTTTCTTTTCTTATAAATTCATCAAATTTACGGATGAAATCATCAATCCAATCTATCGGGTAGGAATCGGAAGGAATTGTTTTTATCCTCAAATTATAGCCTTGCGAGATTTGATTGCCATCTCCCCTGAAATAATTTGCGATTCTGTGTATTGTGATTAAATACTCGTCATAGGCATCTTTAACATCAATCAATATTTCTTTTAGTATATTGATTTTTCTATCCCCAAGCTCGGTATATTTATCGGTTAATTGAGTTAAATAACTCCTAATTTCCTGCAATACCAGAGAATCTTCCTGTATGATTTTAAGGGCAATGACTTCCGGTAAAATGCTTTTTGCCAAAAGAGTAAAATCATCTGAGCCGGTATATTGAAGTCTATTATTTTCCTCAATAAACTTATCTACTATTTTGTCGTAAGCTTCGGTAAATAATTCTTGTTTTAATTCTTTTTCTTTGAGTTCTTTAATCTCAGGTTTTTCATATTTTCCTTCGTAGTTTTGCAACTCAACATTGAATTTATTGTTTAAAACAGCTTCGTACTTTATCAAAAATTCATCGTACAGTTTCTCCTCACCGATAACATTCTTTAGAAATTTTTGCACTCGACTTTTGTCGTTTTTCTTTTCAGATTTACTGTCAACAATTTTGTCGTAAATGGACTTTGCATCAATCAGGGATTGTATTTTTTCTACTTCTTCATAGGAAAACTGTTCCTTAATACGCTTGTAAACAGACAACCTTTTATTGTTGATTTGTATCAGTTCTCTATTTTGGGAGCTTAACAATTGTAGATTTTGTACTATGGTTTCTGTATCTGCCTCTGATTCGATGCGGTGTTTTCTGAGATAATTTTGAATGTCTTTTATTTCAGAATCAACCTTTTTTAAATAACTCTCTCCTTCAATTTTTAGCCCTAAATCTTTGTCAAGTATTCCTTTTTGTCTTTTAATTTCTTCACCCTCAAAATGAACCTTCAGATATTCTTCAAATTCTTCTTTTGTCTTGTTGAGTGAATTATCAATCTTAAAGTTTTCAATATCCCTTTTTCGGTTAAAAAGTTTAGCTGTTTCAATTCCAACTGCATTAATGAGCTTATTAATATCTTCTATTTTAGTAATCAATGAGTTTATCTCGTTCAGCTTATCATTGGCTATTTTGTGGTTCTCTTTGAAATAGGAGATTATTTCTTCCTTTTTATTTGTATTAAAAATTTGCTTTGGGACATACTCTATAAATTCTCGAATTCCATTCAAATTAAGCCAGAATCCATTTCCTTCTTTTTCCGCAACATTTAGCGTATTAAATAGCTCTTCCGGCTTTGGCAAATATTGGATTTTGGGGATTATGGTTTCCGGCTTTTTGAGGGATAGTTCCTGAAACCTTATCAAAACGCTTTCCTGTTCTTTACTTAAACCCTGGGCATTATCTAAAGCCCACTTGGCAATGGAATTTTCATCATCAATATTTGTGAATTTTATCAGAGCTTCTAATCGCTTTTTATTTTCAAAAGCATTACGGATTTCTTCTTCATAATATTCATTTCCTTCATCAATATTTCTCGTCCACTTAGAAGCATTAAAGAAGTTGTCTAAATCCGTCTGTTTTAGTTTATTTATAAATCGCCTAAGCCCTTCTCTTTCTTCCTTGTTTTTAAGTTGTAAATCGAATTTTGTACGCAGGTCATTATGTGTTTCATAAGTGAGAAGCCATTTATCGACATCTAACACCTGTTGCAGTTTCTTGTCAAAGGTGGGATATAATTCTTCAACTTCGGCTTTCTTTAATTCATATTTGTCAATATTTTTATGGGCTGTTTCCGTTGCTGTTTTTATTTCATCAACCTTCGTTACAAAAGAGTTAATTTCATCAATATTGGTTTCACAATTATTAATCTTATTCTTGAAATATTCGATTCTTAATAGAGCTATTTTCAGGTTTAATTGACGAATATTGCCTTCCAGTTTTTTTATTTCCTGTTTTGTATTTTCTGCGTTTCGTTTATGAAAAACTACCTTTGCTTTCAAGTATTCTTTTTCCGCTGTTTCTTTCTCTTCTTTTTTTGTTTTCAGTTCAATTAATAGTTCTTCTTTCTGTTTTACGGAATCTATTTCTTCTTTATTTTTTTTGTGGTCTTTCAAATCTTCTTCTATTTCATTTAGTTGAGATTGAAACCGTTTCAGAATTTCATCTTCTTTGTTATCTGAAAAGAAAAATCGTTTAAGCCATTCAGAATTATTTTTAAATCCTTTGCCTCTTGAGAAGTATTGAATTATTTGAGCGTAATTTTTTAAGTTGTTCCCGAGTGTTAAATCGATTGAAAGGAGTTCTTGCCCTTTCAGAAATTCGTGGTATTTCTTAGGTGAAAACTTTTTACAATTTACATCCTTTAGTTTCTCCGTCAGGCTGTCCAGGTCAGTGATGCTTTCGTTAAAGAGAATCTTTTTGTAAGAAAATGGGGAACTCAGAGGAGTGTATTCTTCCCAGTCGTATCCTTGTTGAATGATAAACGGGTCAATTCCCCCTGAACTAATAAACACCCCAATAACAAGATATTTGCTTTGGGAAACTTCAATGTTAATGAAAGAATAGCCAAACCTGTCAATGGGAAGTTTTCTTGGGTTTCTTGTTTCGTGAGCCTCTGTTGCAGATTTAAACTCTTTTTCGCCGACAAATATCAACTGGAGCAAATCGGCAATTATTGTTTTCCCAATACCGCTGTCTCCGGTAAAGTCTGTGCGGAAAGGATGAAACAGGTAGTCGGTATGATAGTGGTTGCGGATACCTACCGTTGATAAACTATATATTTGGGGATAATTTTTGGTCATCGGGATTTGTTTGTGTTTCTTTTACTATTGATTCAATATTTTGGATTGATTCTTCATATACAGAAAGTAGCCTTTTACAAGATGGCATAATTTCAAAATCGGTAGTTTCGTCATTCATCTCAACCCAGCCTATCTTATGAAATTCCTTAAGTGCTTTATTAATAACTCCACCAATGGCATCTTCTTCAATTGAAGAACTCTCAGCATCTTCACTGTCCACAAGTAATCGAAAAAGGGCAGGTTTATACTCGTCGTAATCCCTCAATATCCGTTTTTTGAATTCATCAACAGAGTGTCTGTACTCAGGTACAAAGTCAACTATGTATAGTCTAATTAAAAGAAGGGCAACTAATATGTATTCATCTTTAAGATACTCCCTGTTTTCAACCGGAATCTTCCCTCTTGAAATATTTCCATTGTAATCTTTCTGAAAATCAATAAAGAAATATTGTTCGTCATCTTGCCCTTCCTTTCTCACATACAGTCCAAAATAATCTTTATAGTATGCGTAGAGAGATTCAAATTCACGCCTGATATAATTGAAAGTTCCGGCAGGTTGACTCTGCTTTTGAATATGTTTGCCGTTTTTTAGAGCATAATCCAATGGGGCAAATAGCTCTTTTGCGTCGGGATGCTTTAAAAAAGTAAACTCTATGCTTTCCTGTAAATTATTGTCTTCCATATCGAAACATTTGAATTCCTATGACTTATTTTTTCATCGGTTATTGATACCCCGTATCTTCTGTCCTTATGGTATTTGGACATTGCTGAATGAGATAGCTTAACCGAAGCATTAATATTCCCTTCTTCCTTTTTTAGAACCTTAAAAAAGTAATTTGAAAAGTCAACCTCTTCTGATTCCTTTAGCTTTTCATCCAGTTCTTTTAGATAGAGTTTTATACGTTGTTTTAATGCCAGTTCATCATCCAGTTGTTTTTTTCGTTGCGTATTAGCTTCCTGGTCAATATTGGGAACGGTAATTCTACGGCTTCTTTTTTCCAGTTTCCTGTCAATTTCCCAATTTTCTTTTACTATTATAAATTTTGTATTTTCTTTATTGCCAACCGGAAACGATGATAAGGTACGAGGCAGCTCAATTTGCTTCTTACTCGAAGTACTTTCATTGAGAACATATTTCAGGAATGCTTTATATTTTCGTTGAAAATCTTTTCTATTTATATCCCTGACATACTCGTTTAATTTTGGCTTTATTCGATCAATGTTTTTACTAATTATTTGAAGGTTTCCCCGTATTTCTTTGAAGAAATCGATCACAGAATGAATTTTTTCCAAGTGTATCGAATTTTCTTCCTTTTCAAGTATTCCGGTCAAAAACTGTGTAATTTCATGCGAACTACTAAAAGCAGCGTTAAGCTCCACCGTTTTTGAACCTATTTCATTCAGCCTTTCTATTATAAGTTTTAACTCAGAAATATCATATGACTCTTCTGTTGAAAGTTTTGACCTGAAATCGTTTATTGCATCAGACATTTGACTATCTAATGCTGATATCTGAATGTTAACTTTGTCTTTATATGACTCAAATGTAAACTGGAACCACCTGCTAAAATCAGTCTCTTCTCTAAGTTTGTTTAAGATGTATTTAAAATCCTTTTCTATTTCCGTAGGAGAAAAGGTTTTTACCAATATCTCATTAAATAAATCACATATTTTATTGGCTAATGGTCTAAAACGATACACCTTTTTTTCCTCGTCCCTCCATAGATAATATTTCTGAAGAGATTTAATAATGGTATTAAATTGTTCCCTTTGTTCTGTTTTAATTTCTTTACGTCGTACTTCCTTTATTGCATTGATAATTTCATCTTCGGAAAATGTTGATTCAATTTCACCTTTCCTTTGTTTATGATACAAAAGAAATACTACCAAGCCATATTTTCGATCTGGCATTAAGTATTCAAAATTTTCTTCTATTTCCGCATAGAAATTAAAAACTGACATAGAATTTACTTTTTTGTTGACACTAACAGTTCCCTTGCATCAACATTTAAGGCATCTGCAATTCTGAAAAGGGATTCCATTGTAGGCTGAACTTCGTTTGTACTCCCCTTTGAAACAGTAGTTTTGTTTACTTCTAATTCTGCTGCAAGCCATAAGTTTGTTTTTCCCTTCTATGCCAACACTGCTTTTATCCTGTTGTAAATATGCTTCTCTCTAACCATTTAATCAGTATCAATTGCAATTAAAATGCAATATTAAGCATTTTTGTTGATATTGATTTTTGGAATAAATCACTTTGATGCTAATATTATCAAGATAAGAAGTGAAGTATTATATCGAAACAATACCAACTGTGATGTACTTGCTTAGATGCGGCGGGCAAATATTTTTTGGCGGAGTTTTTGACAATCTGGTTTAAAGAAGAAGTTTATAAAGTAGCGCCCAAAAGCGCAATCGGCAAAGCTATAGCTTACAGCTTGAAATTATGGGGTCGTCTGATCCGTTATATTGAGGACGGAAGGTTGCGCATTGACAACAACCTGGTTGAAAACAACATCAGGCCGGTAGCCATAGGGCGCAAGAATTACCTGTTTGCCGGATCGCACAACGCAGCACAACATGCAGCCATGATCTACTCCTTTTTTGCCAGCTTCAAAATCCAAAATACCGAACCCTTTGAGTGGCTCAAGCAAACATTAGAGAAAATCCAGGAACACCAAGCCAACATACTCCACCAACTCCTGCCCGGTCAGCTTTAAAACACTATCCGGTTAAACGCAAGATACCTTTTGCCATAGGCTTACCAAATACATAGGAAGCAGACAACAGAATCATTAATATTGAAAATCAATGAGAATTGAAAAAATCAGCACGAACAAAAAGCAATATCTTGATTTATTGCTCCTGGCAGATGAGCAGGAGGATATGATAGACCGCTATCTGGAAAAGGGCGATATGTTTGCTCTTTTTGATGAAGATTTAAAAACGGTTTACGTTGTGGCAGCCATTGACAAAGAAAGCTGCGAGCTGAAAAATATTGCTACCTATAAAAAACATCAGGGCAAGGGATATGGCCGGGCAATGATTAAATATATTTCAAATTACTATAAAAATTCCTTTAAAAGTATGCGGGCAGGGACCGGCGATGTTCCTTCAATTCTATCTTTCTATGAAGGTTGTGGCTTTGCAATATCTCATACAATCCGGAATTTTTTCACGGACAACTATGAACATCCCATGTTTGAGGACGGGATACAGCTTATTGATATGGTATATTTAAAAAAAGATTTATAGCTCTGTTTGCGGAGAACTTGATGGGGAAACTCGAAACGAATGCCGTTCTGCCCGACGGGCAGGCGGGCTTTTTGCATATAGGCGGGCTGAAAAGGGGCTTGCAAGCCAATTCTAAATCCGGAAATTATAAAAACTCTATTCCTGTTTTTATCAGGATTTACCTGCGGTGAATCCATAGGGGGTGGGGTACAAAGCAAAAGCCTTTCTGCCCTGAGGGCAGCTGGGCTTTTTGCATATAAAGGTGCTGAAACGGGGTTTCGCACCTTTATATGCAAAAAGCCCCTTCGCCACGCGAAAAGGCTTTTGCTTTGTCGGGATGACAGGATTTGAACCTGCGACCCCTTCGTCCCGAACGAAGTACGCTACCGGACTGCGCTACATCCCGATTTTTGAGGATGCAAAGTTAAAAAAATTTTAAATATTGCATTCACAAAAATTCGGGAAGAAGAATATCTCCTGGTATTCTTACCTGCTCTATTCATAAAATGCAAACAAAATATTGTAAGCAGCTATAAATTATGTGTTTACTAATTTTATATCCTAAAATTGAATTTGTTTGCATTTTACCAGTGCATTAAATCAGGCCATCTGCTTCGTTGCTAAAGCTTTGAAATAGGCGACTATATCATCAGCTTTAGACGCCTCACATCTGACCTGAATTTAAAGCATGAATAAAGCAGGCTTACTATGTGAAAATAATCTGTGTATTCCGGCCTCCAGCCATTTCATAAAACTCACCAACCGTCAAAACGGCTTTAACCTCTTCCCAAAGATCATCTTTTTTTAGTTTAAACATGTCCATTGCGAGTTTGCAGGCAAACACTTCTCCTCCGCCGGCGGTGATCATCTCCAAAAACTCATCAACCGGAGGCACATCCAATGCCTCCATTTGCTTGCGCATCATAGATGATACACCTGCCTCCACTCCGGGCAATACGCCCAAAAGGGTAGGAAAAGGCATACCTCCCGGCATTCGCATCGCCGGATTGCCCACTGTTGCTATATGCAGATTGTTCATTCTGTTTTTGGTAATGGCATCCAGACCGAAAAAGGTAAAAAACAGCTTGGCCTCAATACCTTCCATTACTGCCCCATTGGCCATCACCAAGGCAGCATAAACATCCTCCAAATTACCTTTGGCACAGATGATGCAAACCTTCTTTAATTTATCTTCCTGATTTGTCATTTTATGCTCCTTCCTTTTAAACACAAGATGTTGGCCTGGGTATTCCCGCGATCCTTGAAGATATTTTCAATGGCCCGCCGGGGAAAAGTTGATACAGGCCTTTAATATCAACAATGCCCGATTTTCCCACGGAACGTATCGTTAGGTTGGCTCCTTCGGCATGTTTTGCACGCAGATAATGAAGCACCTCCATATGTTTTTCTGTTAGCTCAATATTTTCTTCTTTCGCAATTTCCTTTGCGATTTCTTCATTCCAGACTGAAGGTTCAGCCAAATATCCATCGGCTGTAAAGGGAACATTGGTTCCTGCTATTGTTTTTTCCATAATAAATTGATTTTTAATGTTATTGATTATTTTTCCTGATATTTCTGATCAGCTCCAGCATAAATCCTGAAGCTTGTTTCATTTCGCTGCTCATCAACAATTTTATAGGTGAGGCCGGTTTAGGGCCATCCGATACAGTGGATTGCAATGCACCGAGCATTTTATTGAATTCCTGCAAGAGTTCTCTGTCGCTTAATTTGGAGGCAATGGCCACAATCAGATCTGCATTTTGTCCAATTTTATTGATTTCCTCCGGCTTTATTGTGGCCATGATTTTTTCGGCATTCAGGGCAATGGCTTTAAAGGCATCCAGCACACCCCTTTCGTTCAGCCTGTGGAGTTGTCTGGAAAAATCGATAATGGCTTCCGTAAGAAGCGGCGTAGCATCTTTAAGTAAATCATTTACGCTTTCGAGTGTATCCATCAACATACCGAAAGTGCCGATATTCCGTATTATTTTCAGCAATAGGCCCTGCAATTCAGCCGGATCGATCTCTACCTGCTGCTGATCGAGCGCCTGCACCGTGCTGTCGTAAGCATCTTTTCCAACAATGGCAAGGTCCTTTAAAAGATCATCCTGCGCCATGCTCCTCAACTGCTGATCCCGGATATATTCCAAAACCAAATCCATTTTGCTGTTGAGCTGGTCTATTTGATGTTGCATTTGTTCGTCCATCATTTTCCTTTCATTTAAATTAAATGGAAACCCGTTTTTTTCCAGCCATCGTCATTAGTGGCTCTACAGGCAACTCTTTGCCTTTCAATAAAATATGCCAGTACATCCAGCGGAAAAGAATTTTGCCGTAATGATTGATTTTGGTGTTTTTGAGCAGTCCGAAAGGACCGATACCGGGCAAGGGAAAGGTTCCGGGCAGGGGTTCCGTGGTATAATTAAAATCGATAAGCGCCCCTTTTCCATAACCGGTTTCTATATAACAATTGGCATGCCCATCAAAACGTGCCGTAAGCGGTCGCCCTTCAATGGCATGCAAAATATTCTCAATAAGGATTTCTGCTGCAAAATGAGCAACAGAACCCGCTTTGGAAGTGGGAAGGTTGGCCGCATCGCCCAGCACAAAAATGTTTTCATGTTTCTCCGACCTTAATGTTTCCTTATTGGTAGGTACAAATCCCATATCATCGCCCAAGCCGGAATCCTCAATAATTTTGCTGCCCATATTCACCGGCACAATCGTCAACAGATCAAAATCTACTTTTCGATCATCATAAGAAACCAGTTGCTTGTTTTCATTATCAATACGTTCCGTATAGAAATCGGAAACCACCGTGATATTTTTTTCTTCCATAAGTTCGCCCAGCATTTTGGACGCAATGGGCTTGGTAAAAGCACCCGACATCAGGGTTACATATGTCAGCTCAACTTTATCGCGGATGCCCAATTCGGTAAAATAGGCTTCGGCCAGAAAAACAAACTCCAAAGGGGCTACCGGACATTTAATGGGAAGTTCGGGCACGGCCACCACCAGCTTTCCTCCTTCCCACGAACGCAGCTTTTTTGCAAGGGCAAGCGCCCCTTCAATGGTGTAAAAATCAAAAACATCCTTATAATAAAGAGGCCCTTTGAAGCCCTCTGTTTCTTCAGGCCTCATTTCGGTGCCTGTAGCAATAATCAGATAATCATATTTTATGATCTGGCCGTTTTGCAGCAGTACAAAATTTTCCTCTGCATTGATTTTTGCAGCATCTTCAAATAAAAACTCCACACCGGCCGGAATAAAAGCCAATTTGGGTTTCACCACATCTTCGGGCTTATAAATCCCAAAAGGAATAAACAAAAAGCCCGGCTGGTAGTAATGGGTTTTTTCACGATCAAGAACGGTAGTTTTCCATTCAGCTATATCAAGAGATTTCCTGAGCTTATTGGCCATGATGGTGCCGGCGGTTCCGCCTCCGAGAATGAGTATGCGCTTCATATTTTTTTATCTTTGTGATTATAAACATCAAAATAACGCAAAACCCTTTGATTCCGATTGCGTTATACTTATGACAGATATCATAAACTGATATATATCATATGGAAGCAAATGCCATGCACCCCGAATGCCGCTGTGTAAACTGCCAGCTTAAAGAGCTGTTTTTCGCCCATCTAAGCGCTGATGAAATGATGGAGATCTGCTCCATCAGGAAAGACCGCGCCTATGCACCGGGAGAGCATATCGTTATGCAGGAAACGAAAGTGGACAATTTCTTTTACCTCAAAGAAGGGCTGGTAAAGCTGCACTTTATCAAATCAGGAAGAGAAGACCAGATTATCACCATCGCCAAGCCTTTTGATTTCATTTCCATTCTGAGCATATTTTCGTCTGATACCTATAAATACACCATAACGGCCCTGCTCCCTTCAGTGGTTTGCCGGATCAATATGGATATTGTTAAGGGCTTTGCCTTGAAAAATGCGGCTTTTGGCTTTGACCTGATGAACAGGCTGAGCAAAAGCACGGACATCATCCTCAAAGAAACCATGGACCTCAAGCGCCTGAACCTGAAAGGCAAGCTTGCTTTTATCCTTTTAAAATTTTCGCAGCATATTTTTAAAAACCTGCTTTTTGAATTACCGGTAACACGAAAGGAGATCGCTGAATATGCCGGTGTAAGCACAGAAAACATCATCAGGGCATTATCCGAATTCAGGAAAGACCGGTTGATCCGGATATCAGGAAAGGAAATTGAAATAACAAATTTAGAGCGGCTGGAACAAATCTCACGTTTTGGCTAACAGCCGATGGCCGTTTACAGCAACTGCTGAGAATCAAGGCTGCGCAGCCCTTTGGTTGAAGCCTTCAACTCTATTGACAGGCCATTTTTACGCAAAATACATAATTTGCTTTTGCGGTCCATCTCCACCAGATAATGTGTATTTATTAAATGAGTGCGGCTAATGCGAACAAAATCCCGGTTGTTGATCTGCTTTTCCAGTTGAAGCAAATTATTGGTAACGATAAAACACTCTGATTCGGCAATAAAAACATTACTGTAGTTACCATCTGCTTCCAAAAACATAATATCTTCAAGCAAAGCTAAGCGGAAACCATTGCGTGTATTGAAGCGTACCCGGACTTTATCATATTGATTCAGAAATTCTTCCAGGCGTTCCTTATCAGATTTCTCGGCTTTTCCTTGCCGCAGGCGATGTACTACTTCTTTTAGATCATCAAGGCCAATCGGTTTGAGCAAATAATCCATAGCCGCTAACTTTACAGCTTCGATACCATGGGCATCATAGGCAGTAACAAAAACCAACTTACATTCAATATTTAAGGAGCGTATCATCCGGGCAAGCTGGATACCGTTCATAATCGGCATATCAATATCAAGGAACAAAACATCGGGGCGCTTATCCAAAACCAAATCAATAACTTCGGTTGGCTGACCTGTTGTTCCTATTACATCAATTCCCGGAATTTGTTCCAAATATCCCGACAAAACCAAACGCGCTTCTATTTCGTCATCAACAATAATACAAGTGATTTCCGAATTAATCATAAAACAAATCTTACCTTTTATTGCACAAACCTCATTACAAACATAAATAAAAAACATACAGAAAAGCACATGAATAGTCAAGTATTTGAACGATGAAACAAATTAGATATATTCTAAATTAATTTCATTAAATTCATTATAAGTGCATTAAGCTTCATAAATTTTCACTTAAACAATAATGAAGCATCAAAAATAAAAATACAGGCCAACATAAAGCGGTTTGCGATTTTAAAAGAAATAAATAAAAAACCCCTAAATACTTGACGCATCATTATAGAATCTTTTAGTATATTTGAAAAAGCAAAACACCGCCTCATGACTCAATCCATTATTCATAAAACTTTGATTTTTAGCGAAAGAGTGTTCAATAGAATTGAAGGCTATTGGGAAAGCAGGTACAACTATCGCATCAGCGGAAACATAATTGTCCTGGCTTTCCTGGTTTCACTGACCATAATCCAGCTGAACCTTTGGGGCGCATTGCCGGCTGCTGTTTCAGGCATTATCCCGAATAACCATTTTGCGGCCATCCAACTAGCTTTCACACTGCTGCTGATGGTCGAAATTGTAGGTCTGGTACTTACGCTTCCCCGATCGGTATCCAGCTCCATGCTCAAGCAATTTGAAATCCTCTCGCTCATCCTTTTACGGCAGGCTTTCAAAGAATTCGGGGAATTTCCAGATCCGGTGGACTGGACCAAAATGACCGAACCAGTCTTTCATGTAATGTCGGATGCAGGCGGCGCGCTGGTTTTGTTTTTGTTTATTATGCTGATTGCGCGCTTTCAGAGGCATAAGCGCATCACAAAAACAGCCGAGGAACAATTCCGTTTTGTGAAAGTCAAAAAGTTTGTGGCTATTCTTTTGATGTTTTTTCTGGTCGCTTTCGGGATATTCGACCTGATTTTATATATCCGGCACGACCAGCCTTTCGATTATTTCCAAACTTTCTATACCGTATTGATATTCAGCGATATACTAATTGTCCTGGTTTCGCTGCGTTATTCCTATTCTTATCCGGTAGTCTTCCGGAACTCCGGTTTTGCACTGGCCACGGTTATTATCCGGCTTGCACTGAGCGCACCACCATACATCAACGCCGTTTTAGGAATTACAGCCGCACTTTTTGTGTTTGTTTTAGTACTGATTTACAACGCCTTGCCCCACAAAGGGCCAGGCACTGAAGCTACAAACGTTTCAAAAGAGCCCTGATCTGTTTTTCATCTTCCGCCAATTGCCTGCTCAGGGCTTCAAAACCATCAAATTTGATTTCATCGCGCAGGCGGTCATAAAAATACAAGCTGATCTCTTCACCGTAGATCTGCCTGTTAAAATCAAAAATATTCACCTCAATAGCAAAACTGCTGTATTTTAATGTGGGCCTGATGCCGATATTGCCCATGCCATCAAAAATCTCATTGCCAATCTGCACGCGGCAGGCATAAACGCCATTGGCAGCAATCAGTTTATATTGGTTATCCAATTCGATATTGGCCGTAGGGAAACCGATTTTCCGCCCGTTTTGGTTGCCATGGATCACATTTCCGGTGATGCTGTATGTGTAGCCCAGATATTCATTTGCCAAACGGATGCGGCCATCGCTCAATGCCTGCCTGATTTTAGTAGAACTGACCAGCTTGCCATGCATTTCCACGCCCGGCACCTCGCAAACTTCAAAGCCAAAACGCGCACCAAGTGCTTTCAGACCATCAAAATTTCCTTCGCGGTTTTTGCCAAAATGATGGTCATAGCCCAAGATCAGCTTACGCGCATTCAGTTTTCCGGCAATATATTGCTCCACAAATTCTTCTGCGCTAAGTGCGGCAAATTCTTTGGTAAAAGGATGGATTATAAGGTGATCGACTCCGGAGCTCATCAGGCGCTCGACCTTCTTCTCCGGATTGTTGATCAGGCGGATCTTGCTTTTATCTTCCTGCAAAACCATGCGTGGATGGGGCAGGAAAGTCACCACAACCGATTCGCCATCAATATCCTTTGCATGTTTCACCAGGCGGCGCAAAATTTCCTGATGTCCCACATGTACCCCATCGAAGGTCCCTACGGTAACCACCGCATTGCGCATTGCTCCTACTTCATCAATATGTCGGTACACCTTCACTTCGGTCAGACAATTTTATTTTCAATAAGTTTCATGGCGATCTGTACGGCATTGGTCGCCGCTCCTTTGCGGAGGTTATCTGCAACAACCCACATATTTAAACTTTTGGGCTGGCTTTCATCGCGGCGGAGCCTGCCCACAAATACATCATTCTTCGAACGGGCCTCCAAAGGCATCGGATAGCGGTTTTTTGCGGGATCGTCCACCACACTGATTCCTTCAAAGCCGGAAAGAAGATTGCGGACATCCTCCATCTCAAATTCCTTCTCAAATTCCACATTCACCGATTCGGAATGCCCGCCAGTTACCGGGGCACGAACCACAGTGGCCGTAAGCGGAAGATCGGGAATGGATAGGATTTTCCGGCTTTCGTTCACCAGTTTCATCTCTTCGGTGGTATATCCGTTTTCCAGAAAACCGCCGCCATGGGGCAATAAATTACGATGGATTTTATGTGGATACGCCTGATACCCGAACTTTCCTGACTCTTCATCCTCAAGCTGTTGCATTCCTTTCACTCCACTGCCGCTCACCGATTGATAAGTAGAAACCACAACCCTTTTCAAGCCTAATGCTTTGTGCAATGGCGCCAATGCCAAAACCAGCTGAATGGTCGAGCAGTTGGGGTTGGCAATTATTTTGGTATCCCTGTTCAGCTCATGGGCATTAATTTCGGGAACAAGCAAAGGGATGTGTGCATCCATACGCCATGCCGATGAGTTGTCAACCACAAAACATCCGGCCTCGGCAAAGCGGGGCGCCCATTCGAGGGAAACCGTAGAACCCGCTGAAAATAAAGCAATAGCAGGCTCCTGCGCCAGGCAATCATCCATACTTACTACTGTAAACTCCTTGCCCGAATACCGGATTTTCGTTCCGGCAGAACGCGCCGATGCAGCCGGAATCAACTCAATATCTGAAAAGGCAGAAATTTCTTCCATTACTTTTTGCATCTCCCTGCCTACCAGCCCAGTAGCCCCTGCAATTGCAATTTTCATCAAAGCTTAATTTTAAAGGTCAAATATTATTGTATCTTTACTTTCTCAAAATGTCACTTTGCAAAAGTATTAATTATGCGCTATTCTCTCAAAAACACAATCAGTCATTTTGCCCTGATTTCTTTGCTTATTGCCCTGCCGGCCCTAAGTTTCGGCCAGTTTACCGATGATTTTTCCGATGGAAATTTCACAGAAAATCCCGAATGGACCGGCCAAACGGAACGCTTCACCGTGAATGATGATTATCAGCTCCAGCTCAATGATGCTGTGGAAAACACCAGCTACCTGATGACAGGGTCAGCCTTAAGTCAGGATTGTGAATGGCGCTTTTTCATTCAGCTCAAATTCAGCCCTTCGGCCAATAACAATGCGCTGGTTTATCTGGCAGCAGATCAATTCCCCGAGCCACAAAACGCTTACTATCTCCAATTTGGTGAATCGGGAAGCGATGATGCGGTAGAGCTTTTTAAGATTGAAAACGGCACTTCCACTTCCATTTGCCGCGGCCCGGACGGTATGCTTGCTTCTGCTTTTGCTTTGGGCATGCGCATTATCCAACAAGATGGCCAATGGCAGGTTTTTGCCGATCCTTCCGGCGGAGACAATTACCAGCTCCTTTGCGAAGCCAACAAAAATTTTAATTTCGCGGCGACCCAATTTGCGCTCTTCTGCAAATACACCGTGAGCAACAGCACAAAATTCTATTTCGATAATTTTTATGCCGGCCCCGTTATTGTAGATAATACACCCCCGGCCATCGATATCTTTGAAATCATAGACGGCAATCAGCTCTCGCTGCATTTTACCGAAAGCCTGAACGAGGCACAAGCGCTGAACACATCCAATTTTACAATTAATAAAGGTATTGGAGATGCTGCTTCGGCCGCATTCTCCGATGAGAATAAAATGCAGCTGTTGCTCAGCTGGACCAGTTCTTTCAATGACGGCAGCAGCTATCAGCTTACTGTCAAAAACCAGCAAGATGCTGCCGGTAATATCATGAACGACAGCCTAATAAATTTCAGTTTATACGAAGCGGCTCCTTTTGATATCGTGATAAATGAAATAATGGCTGATCCCAATCCGGTGGTGGGCCTGCCCGATGCCGAATATCTCGAGCTGTACAATACTTCGGAATTTCCGGTTTCTTTGGGCGGATGGTCATTGCAAATTGGCAACAGCCTGAAAGAAATGCCTGCCATGCAGATCGGCGCCCAATCGTATCTGATTTTGTGCAAACCCGAATTTGAAAGCGATTTTGCACCTTATGGCACAACTGCCGGTCTGGAAGGCCTGAGCCTTGCCAATGACGGAAAAATACTCCAGCTGCTTAATGCTAAGGGCAATATGATTTCCTTCGTAAATTACGACATCAGCTGGTATGACGATCCCGATAAAAACGAAGGCGGATGGTCTCTGGAACAGATTGATCCTCTGGCGCCCTGCATCGGCAAACAAAACTGGAAAGCTTCGGAAAACAGTTTGGGCGGCACGCCGGGCACTGAGAATTCGGTTATGGGGAGCAATGCTTCATCACCGGAAATCAATACAGTCTCACTGCTGGATGCCAATAAACTGAGCATTAGTTTCAACCACCTGATGGACGAAGCTTCTGTTACGGACGTGAACACTTTTGAAGTAATGCCCGGAAATATCCTTGCCGACAGCATACGCCCTGCTAAAAATGACCTCAGCAATTTTGTCCTGTATTTTGCTCAAGATTTTGCAGAAGGCATCAGCTATAAGCTGAGCGTAAAAAACAGCATTTTTGATTGCAGCGGACAGGAAATCGCGGCAGGAGGAACATTCCCCTTTGAACTACCGGAAGCAGCGAATTATCATGATATTTTAATCACTGAAATCATGGCCGATCCATCACCTGCCGTTGGCTTGCCCGAATATGAATACCTGGAGCTTTATAACCGCAGCGAAAAATCCATTCAGCTGCGCAATTGGGGACTGAGCATGGGCAGCAGCAGTACAGAAATCGGCGCATACGTCCTGGAAGCCGGACAAAGGGTCATCCTCATCGAAGAAGAAGCCTCATCGTCCTATAAATTCCTGGAAAACAAACTTATCGTAAGCAGCATCAGTTTAAGCAATGAAGGCGCTTTGCTGACATTGACCAATAAATCAGGCCGTTTAATTTTTGCGGTTGATTACAGCAGCGAATGGTATGGCTCTTCCAATAAAGCCGAAGGCGGATGGTCGCTCGAAATGAAAGATACCGACCAGCCCTGCATCCAAAACGGCAACTGGACAGCCTCAACAGCGCCCGAAGGAGGTACACCGGGAGCAATCAATTCCGTGCATCAAAAAATTGATCCACAGGAAGCACCTGAAATATACAGCATTAATGTACTCAACGAAGGCCGCATCGAAATCACTTTTAATCAGGCGATGGACAGCGCATCGCTGGGACAAACAGAAATTTATACGCTTAGCCCGGAAATTGGCCACCCGCTCTCGGCTTATCCGGTAGCACCATTTTATCAGGAAGTTGAGCTGGAACTTGCTTCAGAACTGCAAGAAAACAAAATCTACACATTGGAAATCAATCAGCAAAACCTGATCAGCTGCGCCGGAATGAGTCCAGCAGAAAGTCTTGTGGCCGAATTCGGACTGCCCATGCTTCCCGATTCAGGCGATGTGCTTATCAACGAGCTCTTGTTCAACCCCTATGCCGATGGCGACGATTATATTGAACTGTACAATACATCCGATAAAATCCTCGACACTAAAGATTTTGCTGTGGTGTACCTAAAAGACAGCAAATCGGAAGAAGATGTAAGCTTCCTGCCCTCCTATTTGCTGATGCCCGGCGAATATGTGGCTTTCACACAATCGCCCGAAATGGTGCTCAGCCAGTATCTTACACCCAATCCAAATGCGGTGGTACAGGCGGCAGACCTGCCCAATTTTGGCAGCGAGTACGGTATTGCCATGCTTACGCAGATGTCGAATACCTCAATCCGCTATGATTATTTTGCCTATAATGAGGACATGCATTATCCATTGCTCAGAAGCGTTGATGGCGTGTCTCTGGAGCGGGTCAGCGCGGATATTTCCAGCGATCAGGAAGACAATTGGCACAGTGCGGCAGAATCGGTGGGTTTTGGCACACCGGCAGCACGAAATTCGGTTCGCGCAAGCAATCCCGATGGCAATGATGAGCTGGAAATCACTCCCGAACTCTTCTCTCCGGACATGGATGGCCATGATGATTTGCTCACTATTGCATTTCATTTGGAACAAGCCGGTTATATGGCAAAAATCCAAATTTTCAACAGCAGTGGACGTTTGATCCGAAACCTGGGAGGCAACGTTATGCCCGGAACAGAAGCGGAATATTTCTGGGACGGCATCAGCAATGACGGCAGCAAAGCAAACATTGGAATCTACATCGTTTATGTGGAACTCTACAACCCACAGGGCGATGTCAAACAATTCAAAGAAGAAGTTACTTTGGGAGGCATGTGGTAAACCGAATGAAAGAAAACTTAAAAGCAGAAATAGCAAAAGCACAAACTTTTGCAAAATCATTTCTGGAAAACGAAGGAAGCGGCCACGATTGGTGGCATTGCCTGCGCGTAGCAAAAACCGCCGGACGCATCGCAGAAAAAGAAAATGCCTCAAAAGATTTGTGTGTTTTGGCGGCATTGCTGCATGATGTGGGTGACCATAAACTCCATGGCAACGACCCGGAAAAAGGAGATGCTTTCCTAAAGAAATGGCTCCACGAAAACCTGAAACCAGCATTAGCAAAACAGCTTTTCAGCATCATCTCCGAAGTAAGCTTTAAAGGAGCCCGACAGGAGAGCCCGGTCAGCAGTATTGAAAGCGCTGTGGTGCAGGATGCCGACCGCCTCGATGCCATTGGCGCAATCGGTATTGCGCGCACCTTTGCTTATGGCGGGTCAAAAGGCCGATTGATTTACCAGCCGGACATCAAGCCGGAAAACCATAATGATTTTAAAAGCTACCGCAACAGCCAGTCACCAACGATCAATCATTTTTATGAAAAACTGCTACTGCTTAAAGACCGCATGCAAACTAAAAGCGGAAAACAAATGGCCATAGAGCGACATCAGTTTATGGAGGATTATCTGCAGCAATTTTATAAGGAGTGGGATGCTTGCTGGGATATTCCTGACGAATAAAACCGGATTCAAATATGATCCGGGACTAAGCTTTTAAGTATCGAATAAACCTATTCCTCAGAACCGATAATAATCATTCGGTCCACTTCAAATTCTTTTTCGGAGATAAACTTCATCAGTGCATATTCATTGATGTCCACTTCGGGTTTCAGGACGGATTCCAGTTTGTTTTTGATTTCCAGGCTTTTCAGGAAATCGACACGCTCGCTGTACTCCACAACAAGCTGGACTTTTGTGGAAGAATCCTGCTCATCGCGCACATAAGCGCCAAACAACCAGGCACGTTTAATCGGATAGGCTTCGAGCACTTCGAGGATCAACGGAATGATATCTTCTTTCAACGGAAGCACTTTTCCGTAATTCATTCTGTATTCAATTTTATCTGCCGTTAGTTTCAGGATGGACTGTGCCAGCGGGTTGTTTTCCAGGTCACGGCTGATCTTTTCGCTTTTGTAGCTCACGTATAGTTCATTTCTGTCCACCTCATATAGGCCGGCCAGCTTATCGACAGTTTCGGCAGAAGGCAGGCGCATTCCCCTTTCAATCTTGCTCAAAAGTGAAATATCGATTTCAATCGCCTTTGCTACCTGTTGCAAAGTAAGCTTCCGCGATTTCCTGTGCCTGCGAACAATATCTCCGAATGAATCCGGTATTTCAATCATTTTCATAAAATTAGACTTCAAAAGTAAAAACTACCTCTGAAACTGAAAAGCGCTTAACGATTATTTAAAACCAAAACGGCTTTTCTGGGGAAAGCTTAATATTAAATAAAAATTGGACGGGTGTTTAGAGTTCGTTTATAAAGTCTCTCGACTCTATGGACAAAAACTATGTAGTGCTCGTCCATAGAGTCAGGTTTCTGATTCAGAATGTTCGAGGTCGAGGCATTCTTGGTATTGAAAATAAGGAGCTTACTGAAGTAAGTGACTGGTTTCAATACCGAGAATAACGCTGAGATCGGACATTATGGACGGAAACTATTTAGCCAAATTTGCTGATTTGCTCCAACCTTTCCATATCCAGAATTTCAATTCTTCCGTTCTCACTGCCGATTAACCCATTTTGGCGCAGGTCTTTCATGGCCCGAACGGCACTCATTACCGACATACCGGTAAATTCGGCAAGTTCCTTTCGCGATAGCGGCATAGTAAACCCAGATGACTCAAAAACTTCGCGCGCAAGGTAAATCATAGCGCTGGCCATGCGCCCATTAAGTTGTTTGTGGGTAACAGCATACAAAATTTCATAAGCCAGCAAATTGTTCCGGCTCAATCGTTTGATCACGGAAACAGAAAAATCCGAATTCCTGCCCACCAGCTCACGCACAATATTGATTTCAATCAAACACAGGCTGCTGTCTTCAAGGGCAGCCACGGAATAATGAAAAATGCTGTCGCCAAACAATGACGAAAGCCCCAGGATATTATCCGCAGCATAAATATTGATAATCAAATCATTCTGATCATTTTCCGATTCGCGGTACAGCTTTACCAAACCCGATTTCACAAACATAATGTGTGTGGCAAAAGCACCCTGCTTGGCAATAATTTCCCCTTTACGGAATGACAAGCGAACCATTTTCTGACCGACCAGTTCCAGCTCTTCTTTGCTCAGCACACGGAAACAGTCCGACATTTGGGTGCAGTCCACACAGGTATTTTGTTGTTCATCGGCCATTAATGATGGTTGATTTGAAATGAAGCGCTAATCTATGAAAAATATAGCTTTCAACATATATCCATTACTATATTCCTCCTCTCGCAAAAAAAAAACCGCATCACCGGTTTATCAAAAACATGATCTGGCTCAACTTTTTCCGAACATTTGATACCGCTATTTTAATCAAATTATTGCATCCTTATGAATGCGACCGTATATGCAAAAATTCATATATGTAAGTTTGTGGCCTATTTTTGCTGTCAGATCATCAAAAAAAACCAACATGGACACATCAGCAGCAAAGAGAGCATACGGCGGCATCATCAAAAAGGAAATCCTGGCCTCTTTTCAAACATACAAGCCCATGAAAGAAATGGTGCTTGAAGCCCGCCAGCCTTTCCCGGGCTATTACAGCCGCACCCCATCGGCAGAAGAAAAAATCCAGAAGCCGTATTATGTGTTTTTCATCGTGAAACCCACCAATTTATGCACGGAAGATAATATCATCCGCATCACGCAAAAAATAAAACAGTCGCATAAATTAAATTTTGATGCTTGTCCCGGCCAGCTCAGCCTGTTTAATATTATGCAGCCGCACATCCGCATTCATACCGATGACTTTACAATCATTCCAAAACTGATTGAGCTCTATCGTGAAAACGGAATTGTTTTCCAAAAACACAAAGAAGTGGCCGAATACACCAGCCTGATCCGCATAAAAAAATATTTTCTGCTGGATGAAGTCTTTAATGGCGTATATCGGGCTTCTGACAATCAGTATTTCAGGTATATACGCATACCTCGGCAAATTGAATGGGATGATTTTGAAAAAATCACCATGACGATCAAAAACACCTACAACTTCAATCATTACGATTACGCACTGGCCGCCTTTTATCAGGAATGCGGATTTGAAGACTATGTGCGCATCTATTCCGAGCATTGCGATTGCGACAACCTGCCGGAGCTGCGCATGCGCTACATTGAAGAAATCGAAAAACATCATTTTATATAAACGAATAAGCCAAAGGCATGAAATCCATTAAAAACTTCCTGTTGATCTTCTTCATACTTCTTTTTGTATGGATGTTGCTCAACAACAGCTTTACACCTGTGATCTGGATCAGTGGTGTAGCGGTTTCGCTCATTGTGGGGCTGATATTCTGTCGCAATTGCGATGTGTTTACCGACATCCGCCTCAGCCCGAAAGCCATTATCTACACCTTTATTTATCTGCTCGTTTTTCTGAAGGAGCTGATCAAATCAAACCTCGATGTTGCGCGCAGGGTTTTATCACCCTCACTGCCGATTAATCCCGGAATTGTTGAAGTGGAAACACGTTTAAAATCGCGCATGGGCCGGTTGATCCTGGCCGATTCCATTACGCTCACACCCGGAACATTCACCGTTGATATCCGCGATGACAAGCTATACATCCACTGGATTGATGTGAAAAGCGACGACATCGAAAAAGCCACCAATGAAATCGTTCGCAAATTTGAAAAATACCTGGAGGTAATTTATGGTTAATACAATACTCACCATCGCATTGGTACTGATTGCAGCCAGCCTGCTCATCAGCCTTTACCGTTTTATCAAAGGCCCCACAGCCGTTGACCGCGTCATCTCTTTCGATGTGATGACCATTTCGTCCATCGCACTGATTGGCCTGATTGCATTTTTTGCTGGCCGCGTCATTTATCTCGATGTGGCCGTGGTTTACGGCCTGCTCAGCTTTTTGGGCGTACTCATTATTGCACGTTATCTCGAAAAAGGATTATAAATTCAAAAAGGATATTCAAATGGAAATTTTACAAATAATCGGCGCATTCATCACTCTGGCGGGATCCATTTTCCTCTTTCTGGGCGCTCTGGGCCTGATGCGTATGCCCGATGTTTATAACCGCATCCAGGCAGGCACAAAAGCCACCACACTGGGCACCATGCTTTCGCTTTTTGGTTTGGGACTTATCATGCCGGGATGGTTTGGCAAAATCATTATATTGATTGTTTTTGTACTCATAACCAACCCTGTATCATCGCATGTACTGGCCCGGGCGGCGCATTTCAGTGGCATCCCGCTCAGTCCGAAAACAGTAGTGGACAAACTTGCCGAACGCATGAAAGAAAACCCGGAAAACAATTCGGAAAATGTTGAACCTCAAAATCAGGAATCATGACATTTACAATACTGGCAGCATTTTTGGGCGCGTTGATGCTGGTTATGGCAATCATTGCCATTTACCACAAAAGCCTGGTCATTGCCATCATCGCGGCAGGTGCCGTAAGCCTTTTTGCTTCTGTGCTTTACCTTCTACTGGCTGCACCCGATGTGGCCATGACCGAAGCATCCATCGGCAGCGGGCTTTCCACCATAATTTTCTTTTATGTTTTGAACCGGATAAAAAAGAAAGATCATGCGAAATAGCCTCATTTTTATACTCATTATCGGATTTGCGCTGATCCTCTACGGACTTTTCAGCGATTTCCAGGGCAGCGATAAGCTGAACGAAACAGCCGCCTTTTATGCACAGCCACAAAACATCGAAGAAGTAGGTGCCGCAAACCTTGTAACGGCTGTGGTGGTAACATACCGCGGTTTGGACACACTGGGCGAAGTCACCATTCTTTTCCTAACCGCCGCCATCATCGGGTTTTTCCTGAAAGTGCAGGTACGGAATCAGGATGACAAAAAAATCCGTCCGGCCAGCGAAATTTTTGATACGGCAGCCCGTGTGCTGACGCCCATGATTTTTGTGCTGGGCGTTTATGTTTTTGTAAACGGTCACCTGACGCCGGGCGGAGGTTTTCAGGGCGGAGCAATAATTGCTTCAGCCTTTGTACTGCTTCTCTTAATCGGACAAAACCAGCGCTTCAAAAAGGAACTTTTTACACGCTTAGAAAGCATTTCCGGACTGATTTTCGTCATTATTGGCGCGCTGGGACTTGTTTTGGCCGGAGGTTTCCTCGACAACCGCATTTTGCCTGCCGGAACTGTTGGAGAACTGCTTAGCGCCGGTGCCATTCCCATTATCTACATTTTTGTAGGCCTGAAAGTAGGCTCCGAGCTATCCAACATCCTCAGCAATTACAAAGAAGTACAAACCGAAGATAATAACCTGTAAAATAATATTATGGAACATATCAGCCTCATCATCGGTTTTTTGCTCATACTCACAGGACTCTACGGACTGCTGACGCGCAAAAACCTCATCCGTATCATTATCGGTTTCAGCCTTTTCGATACAGGTTTGCATGTAGTAATGGTCAGTATTGCCTACATCCGTAAAGGCACTGCGCCTATCATCGACGAAAGTGTCGGCATCGCGAATGCGGCACAGGAAATCGCCGATCCATTGCCACAGGCTTTGGTACTGACGGCTATTGTCATCGGCCTGGGCGTCACAGCACTTATGCTGGCTTATGCCCTGAGGATGTACAAGCAAAAAGGCAGCCTCAATATTTCAGATTTCACCCATTTGAAAGGTTAGACCATTTGATAAACTGAAAATACAACACAAATGATATCACCAATACACCTTATCACCATCGGCCTGGGCATTGCCTTTGCACTGGGACTGCTCAAAAGTTTCGGCAAAAACTTTGCCCTGAGCCTTACTTTACTGGCTTTAGCCTCGATGAGTGCCCTATCCCTGCAATGGCTCTTTGCCTTAATGGAAGGCTCACAAACGGCTGAAATATTCACTGCCGGTTTCCGTCCGCCCTGGTCGATTAACCTGCGCATGGGCCTTGAAGAAGCCGTGCTCACTTCCATGGTCAATGTTGCCGGACTGCTCGGCGGGATTTACCTCATCCGTGCATTGCGCGAGCAGGGTTTCCATGCCATGATTGTTTTTCTGGTGCTCATTATGGGACTGGACATCATCATCCTGACCCGCGATGCATTCAACCTCTTTGTTTTTATGGAAGTAGTCAGTATTGCCACAGCCGGACTGGTCATTCTGGAGCAAAACCGCAATTCGGTTCCTGCCGGCTTTAAATACATGATTGCCACCAGTCTCATCGCCGGATTATTCCTGCTGGGCGTTATTTTTGTCTATTATTTTGGCGGTTCGCTCAACTTTGATTTTCTCTCCGGCAGCGCACTCCTCGCCATTAAAGGCGGCAGCATAGCCCTTTTTTTTATGCTGATCGCCATTGTGCTCGAACTCAAAGTTTTTCCAGCAAACGGCTGGGCTCTGGACGTTTACCAATCGGCACATCCGGGTCTGTCGGCTATTATTTCTGCAGCCAGTGCTACGGCCATGTATTTTGTGCTGAGCAAAGTGCTTCTGCTTACCGGTGATGCCGGTTATCAGGTTGTTGCCACAGCCGGTGCCCTGAGTTTTGTTGGCGCCAACCTTCTGGGTCTAAAACAGGACAATCCACAACGTTTGCTTGGATATTCTTCTGTGGGTCAAATTGGCCTGCTGATGATCATCCTCGGAATGAAACCCGTTTTGGGTCAAGACCTTCATTTCATTGCCTTCAGTATTTTGATAACGCATTATCTTGCCAAAGCCGGACTGTTCTGGCTGGCGGGAATTATAAAATCCGAAAAACTGGACGCCTGGGCTGTGCTCCGCAGAAACCCATTCTACCTTTTCCTCTTCGGAACATTTGTTTTTGCTTTGGTCGGATTTCCACCCTTTCCATCTTTCTTTGGTAAATGGTCGCTGATGATGCAACTGGCCGGATCGGGTATGTACGGATGGCTGTTCGTTATCCTGCTGGCTTCCTTCCTCGAAGGTGTTTATCTTTTCCGCTGGCTTGGATATGCCATTAAAAAAGAACATGCAGGTCAGCCACGCATGAATATTCAGTGGAACCAGATTCTCCCACCCTCAATTTTTGGTGTTGCGCTTTATGCCGCAGGCTATTATATCGGACAAATCAGTGGTTTTGGCGCCAGCATCAATTATATTCCTTTATTGTTTGTCGCGCTTTTGTTCGTTTTGGATTTCCTGCCTGTATTTGCCAAAAACACCATTGCCATTGCCGGGATGGCTGTTTACGCCTGGATGAAACTCCCGCCCCTGTTTGAGAGCGATATGCTCCGTTTCATTTTTGAAGCAATATTCCTGATTGGAGGTATCCTGACCTTCATCGCCGGATACCAGAACAAAGGAAAACGCATGGGATTTTATCCTGTTGCACTGCTGATGTATGCCGGTTTAACGCAAATTATCGAAGCAGAAAACACCTTCCAGTTTTTCTATGGCTGGGAAATCATGACGGCAGGCTCCTATTTCCTCATTATCCGCGGAAAACGTTCCATGCCCCACGGGCTCAGCTATATGCTGTTTTCTATTGGTGGCGCTTACGCCATGCTGGCCGGTTTCGCTATGACTTTTGCCGGAACATCCAGTTTCGCATTGGAAGCCCTGGGCATGGTACAGGCCAATATTGGCTGGATTTATGCTCTTTTGGCTGTTGGTTTCCTCACCAAAACCGCTTCGCTTGGGCTGCACATCTGGCTGCCCGGCGCCCATGGTGAAGCCGAAAGCGATGTGTCGCCCATGGTATCGGCCATCCTGCTGAAAGCCGGTGTTTTCGGTTTGCTTATCCTGATGATTTTTATGGGACATCATCCCGAAGCAGTTCAAATTACCTACGTTCTGGGATGGCTGGGCGCGCTTACAGCCCTGATCGGCAACCTGGGAGCAGTTTTTCAGGATGACGCCAAAAGGCTGCTGGCATATTCGAGTATTGCACAATTGGGATACATCCTTTTTGCCCTGGCGATTATGAGCCATCTCGGCTGGCTGACCGCTTTCACCTACACCATCAACCACTTTATGTACAAAGCCGTGCTCTTCCTCGCTGTTGGCGCGGTGATCCTGCGTGTAAAAACCCACAATATGTACGAAATGGGCGGCCTGATCAAGCGCATGCCTTTTGCTTTCATTGCTGTTCTGATCGGGATTATTGCCCTTTCGGGTGTGCCGCCTCTTTCAGGTTTTGCCGGAAAATGGCTGTTTTATCACGCCGTGGTGCTCAAAGGCTGGTATTTCCAGGGAGCAATTGTTTTTTTCTCGGGCATTATCGCCTTCCTTTACCTTTTCAAGATGATTTATTCGATTTTCCTCGGACAGCTCAAGGATAATTTGCGCAAAGTGAAGGAAATCAGCATCTGGTACATCATCCCGATTTACACTTTAATTATCGGACTGATGATTACTTCGGCCAAACCGGAATGGATACTGCAACCTCTCGGCGATATGATTTCTGCACAATTTCCCGATGGTGGCCTGCAATGGGATGGTGGCAGGGCTACTACGGCTTTGGGCCACTGGAGCGGAAGCGGTGTGATGATGACCGTAGGCATTATGTTTGCCGCGCTTTTTAGCTGGCTGTTCATCCTAAGCCGCAAAGCACAAAAAATCGAACAATTCAATATTGTGTATTCTGCCGAACGTCCTTACCGTCCCGAAACCACACATGTAAGCTACAATATTTTTGCCGGCTACAATAAAGCGCTGGGATTTCTTGTAGCGCCTTTTATCACAAATTTCTGGAACTGGATGGCAGGCGCTTTCCACGATCTGGCCACGATAATCCGCAAAATATACAGCGGGAACGGACAGGTTTACGCAACACAGATACTGCTGTTTGTTTTGATTGTTTATGCTTATTTTCAGGCTATTGTCTAACCTCTAAAATTTAAAAAATGAGTTTCGATATCAGCAAATTATTATATACACTCCTGGGTCTGTTCATTATTTTGAACTGGGGCCTGCTGATGGGAGGCAGTATCCGAAAAATCGGCGCACGTGTAGCCAAGCGTTACGGAATCCGCATCTGGCAACCCTGGGTTGACCTGATCAAAAACTATGCAATCCGTTCGCAAAACACCCATGGCGTAATGTTCTACCTCGGTCCGGTTTTCCGCGTATCCGGGGGCATCGGCCTGTTTCTTTTCATGCCTCTGATTTTTGGCAGCGAAAACTGGAGCAATTACAGTTTTCAGGGAGATTTGGTGTTGCTGCTCTATTTTCAGTTTTTTGGAATGCTGGGTATGGCTCTGGGCGCCGGAGAAGGCGGACATCCACATTCGGCCATTGGCATCAGCCGCGGCTTATCACAATTTACCACAATCGAAGTACCTTTAACCTTAGCAGTTATTGCCGTTGCCATTCAATATCAAACTTTTAGTATTTCAGATATTGTAGCAGCTCAGCAAGGCGGCGTAATGAACTGGACTGTATTTACCAATCCTTTTGCCGGAGCAACAGCTATACTGGCCATGCTCGGGCTGTTTATGCACTCGCCTTTTAATCTGGTAAAAGCGCCCAATGAAATCCCGATTGGCCCGCCCACCGAATACCACGGCACTTATCTTGGTGTTTTGCGCACCAATGCCGCCGTATTGCACGTCATCGAAGCCGTGCTGTTCATGAACCTCTTTTTTGGTGGCGCTACCAATTGGATCGAATTGTTTATCAAGACATTCCTTATTTATTTCTGGACCGTTTTCGTGGGTATGGTTTTTCCACGTTTCCGCATCGAGCAATCTGTGCGCTGGTTCCTGAAAATCCCGCTTGTATTAGGTATCATTGCTATTTTAATGGCTTAAAACCAAATGAATATGACAGAAAAAGATCAAAATATGCATCAGGAAGAAGACAAATTCCTGGCCGAAGAAAATAAAGTCCGCAGGGTAGAAACGCCCGATGGCGAAATCATCGAAATTGATCCCATGAGGGATTACTTTTCAGACGCCCGCCCAAAAGCCTACCGTCCGAACAGTATTCCGGTTGTAGAGAAATTCCTCAACTGGACACGTGCCGAATCGCTTTGGGTACTGGGTTTTGGAACCGGTTGCGGCAGTATCGAAATCCCGCCGCTTACCACACCACGTTTCGACGCCTACCGTTTTGGCGTGCAGATGCGCCCAACACCCCGCCAATCGAATGTTTTCATCATCTCGGGTTATATGAGTGTAAAAACCCTCAAGCGCGCCATCCGCAGCTATGAGCAAATGCCCAATCCGAAATATGTGATTGCACTCGGAAGCTGCACCATCAACGGCGGAATGTATTTCGACAGTTACAATACCATCAACCGCCTCGACCGCTATATGCCCGTTGATGTTTATATCGCCGGATGTATGCCCCGCCCCGAGGCATTGCTTGCCGGATTTGAAAAACTCAAACAACTGATCAAGGAAGGCAAGGCCGAAAAAGCCAATGAGTACATCGAAAACCTGGACGAATACAAGGCCAATCAGAAAAAAATCATCAAAGACTGGAACATGCCTGATTATAACTGGTAAACCCAAAAACTATGAACGAATTAATTGAAAAAATAGGAAAAGGATTCACGCTGCTTAAAACCGACCGGCAGCGCGATGACCTTTGTTTTGTCAGTGTGGAAAAAGATCAGGCATTGGCGCTGGTAACCCACTGCCGCGATTTTGAAGGATTCTCGCATTTTGTAATGCTCTCCTGTGTGGACTGGATCGAAGACGGTTTGTTCCAGCTCACTTATTTGCTCAACAATCCCACGAAAAAATACGACTTGGGCGTGCGCACTTTCATCAGCCGTGAAAATCCTGAAATGGAATCGGCTCATGAATTATGGCGGCAGATTGCCACGCATCAGCGCGAGTTAAAGGAAATGTACGGCATCGACTTTCCCGGCAGCCCCCGTGTTGATGAACCTTTTTTACTCGAAGGCTGGGACGACATCCCGCCCATGCGCCGCGATTTTGATACCTATAAATACTCCGAAGAAACCTATTTCCCAAGAGAAGGGCGCAAAACCCACGATCCTGCAACTTATATGAAATCAAAGCTTTATCCCGATGAAGAAAAATAAATTATTCAACCTTCAGCCCGACCGGAGCGCCTATCCCGAGCATGACGAAAACGGGAAACCCATCGTGGATTTAAGCTCCCATAAATACGTGAAACTCTGGCAGGGGCCACAACATCCCGGCGTAACCGGAAACATGGCACTCGAGCTGACCATTTCCGGCGATGAAATCATGGAAGCCAAAACTCATGTAGGTTATCTGCACCGTGGTTTTGAAAAACTGATGGAGCGCCGCAAATACATCCAGTGTTTCCCCACCTGCATACGTATGTGCGTTGCCGAGCCCGATTATAACGAATATAACCTCTCTGCCGGAATTGAAGAGCTGAGCGGCATCGAAATCCCCGAAATGGCCAAATGGCTGCGTACGCTGGTGCTCGAAATGGCCCGCCTGCAAACGTTGCTGCGCGTAGTGCCCGGACAAGGCGGAACTTTTGCGCTTGGTCTAGGCGTGCAATGGGGCGTTTACCTGCGCGATCTCGTGCTCGATCTTTTCGAGGAACTGACCGGCGGCCGCGTTTATCATATGTACATCCTGCCCGGAGGTGTGCGCGGTTTATTGCCCGATGGCTTTAAAAACCGCATGGAAGAAACCCTCAAAAAAATCGACGAATTTATTGTGAACATTGATAACCTGATGTTTCACAATACCGTTTTCAAACGTCGCGCCAAAGATGTGGCCATCCTCAAACCCGAATGGGTGGATCAGTTTGGCGTAGTAGGCCCAAATGCCCGTTCTGCCGGTTTTAATCGCGATGTGCGCAAAGATTATCCCTATCTGGTGTATGATCAGCTTGATTTTGAACCTAAGGTAATGAATCATTCCGACATCTATAACCGTTCGCGCACACGCTGGCACGATTTGATCATGACCGTTGACCTCATCCGTCAGATTATGGCAAAAATGCCCGAAAAAGGCGATTTTAAAGCACCGACGCCCAATGTGATGCACTGGCGCATCCCGAAAGCAGAAACCTACATCCGCTCCGAATCATCGCGTGGCGAATACGGTTTTTATATGGTAAGCGACGGCACGGATAAACCACGGCGCATCCATCTGCGCGGCCCCAGCTATGTGCATGCCGTTTCGCTGTTGGAACGTATGCTGATCAATGCCAATATCGCGGATACCGCAGCTATTATGGTGAGCCTGCAAACCTGTCCGCCGGAAATAGAAAGATAATTTTTCAATCAGAAATTTTGCAACAATGGGAAGCATTAAAGATATACTTAGTCCGTTTACCGCATGGAGAAACCTGGCGAAAGAGCCCGTTACCGTTAAAGTTCCTTTGAATGACCGTCCGGGTGCAGCCCGATACCGTGGTTTCCACAAAAACGATATCGAAGCCTGCATCGGCTGCGGCACATGCGAAGCAATTTGCGAAAACGAAGCCATTGACATGGTGCCTGTGGAAGGCATCGAAACTAAAGACGGCGACAGCGGTTTGCGCCCCCGCGTAGATTATGGCCGTTGCTGCTGGTGCGCGCTTTGTGTGGACGTTTGTACTACCAACTCCCTCAGCCTCAGCAACGAATACACCTGGGTAGATACCGATCCGGATAATTTCCGCTTTACACCGGGTGTTGACAAAAAAGACTGGGACCAAAAAGAAGAAGGCTGGAAAAAACCCGGCCCGAATTACGAGTTTTACAGTCTGGAACGCCAGAATATGGAACATCTCCACCCGGAAGAGCGTGATAAATCCTTTATAGAAATCGTAAAAGGCTACAGCAAAGAGCAAGCACAAAAAGAGGCTGACCGCTGCGTGGAATGCGGTATTTGTACGGCTACCTGCCCGGCACATATGGGCATTCCCGAATACATCAAAGCTGTCCGTAATGACGATATGGAAGAAGGTTTGCGCGTACTCTATGAAACCAATCCGCTGCCCGAAATCTGTGGACGTATCTGTACGCACAAATGCGAAACCGTTTGTTCTATTGGTCATCGTGGTGAGCCGCTCAGCATCCGCTGGCTGAAGCGCTATATTGCTGATAATGTCGAATCAGAAGATTACAAACGTGTACTACAAAGCGATTCCATTGAGCAAAATGGTAAAAAAATTGCCATTATCGGTTCCGGTCCTTCCGGTCTTTCTGCCGCGCATTACCTGGCCTTGATGGGCTATAAAGTAAAAATATTTGAACAGTTTGAAGCGGCCGGAGGTATGATGCGTTACGGAATACCTGAATACCGCTTGCCTTACGATCAAATCGACAAAGACGTAAACTACATCCTGTCACTGGGCGTTGAAATACAATACAATACGCGCATTGGTAAAGACATCAGCCTCGAAGAGCTTGGCAAAGACTATGACGCTGTTTTCAGCGGCACGGGATTGCACCTGGGACGCAGCACGCGCGTTCCCGGCAGCGACCACAAAAATGTGTATCAGGCCGTTGATCTCTTGCGCGAAATTACCCGCGGCAACGAAATCCATGTAGGCAAAAAGATTGTGGTTATTGGCGGCGGTAATGTGGCCATGGACATCACGCGCTCGCTGGCACGCTTGCAGCACCAGAAATTCGGTTTTGTAGATTGCACGGCAACATCGCTCGAAACCGAAGAGAAAATGCCTGCCGACCGTGAGGAAATCGTGGAAGCACGCGAAGAAAAAGCCACGGTTGACCCGGGCTGGGCACCTCAGGAAATCATGATTGAAAATGAGGAACTCAAAGGATTGCGCGTAGCCCGCTGCCATTCACTTTTCGATGCCGAAGGGCGTTTCAACCCGCAATGCGATATGGAGGACATGAAAATCTTTGAAGCCGATATGATTGTGGAAAGCATTGGGCAAGGCATGGATATTTCCTACATCAGCGAAGACCTGAAAGATAAATTAGAGTTTGGTCCGCGCGGCCGCGTTCAGGTGGACGATAACTTCCAGTCGGGGCTGCCCTGGCTCTTCATTGGTGGCGACATCATCCAGGGTCCTGATGTGATCCACGGTATTGCCAATGGCCACAAAGCAGCGATTGGAATTGATCAGTTTTTACACCAAAAATAAAATCCCATGACAAACATTAGCACGAAATATATGGGCCTGGAGCTGAAAAGCCCTGTAATTGTGGCCAGTTCCGGCATGACTGACAGCGTAGAGAAAATCATCAAAGCCGAAAAGGCCGGCGCCGGGGCGGTGGTTCTGAAATCACTTTTTGAGGAGCAGATTATGATGGATGTTGATGCCGAACGTGTGAACAATATGTACGGCACCTACGCCAACGAAGAAGCCTATGCGCTTTATTACACCCGAAAAAACCAGGTAGAAAGCTATCTCAAACTGATCCGCGAGGCCAAAAAAGCAGTGGATATCCCTGTGATTGCCAGCATCAATTGCGTGAGCGATGGCGAATGGTCGCTTTTTGCCAAAAAAATGGAAGAAGCCGGAGCGGACGGACTGGAACTCAATATGTTTATTTTGCCTTCAGATCCGGAAACCGATGCGGCAACAATCGAAAAAACCTATACCGACATTATTAGTCATATCCTTTTTGAAGTGAGCATTCCGGTTGCGGTTAAAATCGGGCATTATTTTACGGATTTCTCCGGATTTGCCCAAAGGCTTTCCAGAACAGGCATAAAAGGCATGGTGCTGTTCAACCGTTTTTACAGTCCGGATGTGGATGTGGAACAGGAAAAAATCATTTCCACCCACATCTACAGCAATGCCGACGAAAACGCAATGACCTTGCGTTGGACAGGCATCCTCAGTCCGATACTGGATTGTGGCATATCTGCCACCACCGGCATTCACGACGGCAACAGCCTGATTAAAAACATTTTGGTGGGTGCAGAAAGCGTGCAAATTGCCAGCGCTATTTACCAATCTGGCTTTGAAGTTATTACAGAAATGAACCAGCGCCTAGAATCATGGATGGCCGGAAAAAACTATGAAAATCTGGAAGATTTCAAAGGGAAACTCAGCATGCAGCAAATTGCCAAGCCCATGTTGTACGAGCGCAGCCAGTTTATGCGGTATTTTTCGGATGCCGGACGGAAATAATACACATTATCGACTATTGAAAATGGAACCCAAAAGTATCAATCGTTGATTATCACTAAAATATGGAAAAATTAAAGAATATCCATCCCGGCGAAGTACTCAGGGAAGAATTTTTAATCCCGATGCAGATTTCAGCTTACCGATTAGCGAAAGAGCTGGAAATTCCGCAAACACGGATATCTATGATTTTAAAAGGCAAAAGAAGGCTCACTGCCGATACCGCCCTGCGTTTATCCGATTATTTCGGAAATTCAGCCTTGTTTTGGATGGGGCTGCAAAATGATTATGATTTGGAAGAGGCAAGGAAAAGCCACAAAAATCTGAAAATCAAAAAGCATAAAGACATCTCAACGAAATAAAAACCACATCAGACAAAAAAATCCCAATAGCAGCGACACGAATCATACTGCCGCTATTATTGGGATTTGTTGATTTGCTGCCAATCCTATTCCTGTATTACCTGGCCCTTTTTGTTGTCGTTCAGCCAGCAGCCGCTGTATTCGGCGTAACCGTTTTCTTTGGTGTAGAAACCGCTTTCCCCGTTTCGGTCGATATGCGTATTGCGCACATTGGCACGTGATTTACTAAACAGCTTGATGCCGCTGCCGCCATTTTCCGAAAACGAACAATCATCCACTTCGGCGTGGCTCGAGTCAATGATAAAAAGCCCGTTTTGTTTGTTTTTATCCACATCGCATTTGCTGAGGCGCGCCACCGAATTTTTCTTAAACAACATACCGGAATAGGCATTGCCCCGCATTGCGGTATTCTTTATATCTGAATGGGTTTCAAAGGTCATGATACCAAACCCGCCTGAATTATGAGCCTGTACGCCATCTAAATTAAGTCGCGAATTTTTTTCCGAAACGATATTGGATTTGCCATTGCCATTCACAGATACGCGCTCGAGTGTTAGCGAAGCTCCGTTGACAACAAACATGCCGTCGGCTTCAATTTGATCGTAAATTTCACTGTCGGTGATATTGGCCTCGGAAGCATCAATACGCACGCCTGTTCCCTTGTTTTTGAAAATCTTGCATTTGCTCATACGCATCCCGCTTTCGTCCTTTAAGCGCACACCCGAGCGTTCATTTTCAAATACCTGGCAGCCCTCAACACTGAAAAACGGCCCGGATTTCTTTTCGATAGACAAACCTTCGTGCTTGTTTTGGTAGAGCTGGCAGTTGATTACTTTGCCCTTGCCGTTATCATACACATAAATCCCGGCCTGCTCCGAATTGTAAATTTTACAATCTTCAAGGGTTGGGCTCGCATTATCGTGGATGAGGATATTGGAAATTTTTGCAGAATGGATTTCACAGCCCATTATATGCGGATTGCTGTTTTCGCCAATTCCTAAGGCTGTTTTCCCGGAATTATAAAGTTTACAGTATTTTACACCCGGAAAAGCCCCGCTCTGTATGCGTATATTATTGTAGGCATTGTCATGGATGTTGCAATCGGCAATAAGACCCATAGCATTCGTCTGATAACAAACCCCATCGCCTTCATTGTTGTGAATATGGCAAGCAGTAACTGTGACCGATCCCGAATCCGTTACGTTTACCCCATCATTTCCGCAGCCATGGATATGGCAATTGTTGAGCGTTCCTCCGCCCTGATGGTAAAAATAAACACCCGATTGACGGGCATCATATATTTCGCAGTTGATCATCTCAACTTTTGATCCTTTATTATAAACGCCAACCGCCGAAAGGGCATTGCTGCTTACTTTGCAGTTAATCAGTTTAAGGCTTCCTTTGGCCACACCAATAGCAAAAACTTTTGCTTCAGAGCCCGCAAGACCCTGTATATGAATGTTTTTCAAACTCGAATCGCCGCCATCGGCATAGATTGCCGATTTTTCAAATTCTTTAAAGATTACATCTCCTTCTCCGATGATGTTTAGGTTTTTATCCAAATAGACCCTACCGGTATAAGTCCCTTCCTTCACCAAAATCGTATTGCCTGAACGGGCGTTTTTTACCGCTTCGGGCACAGAAATGTATTGCCCACGGCCATCCAGGCTGACCACAATATCGGCTTTAATATTTTCCTTTGGAGCTGTTGAACTCTTGCCGCTTTCCTGAAAGGAACCAAAAAAGTCCTTGAATACATCTTCAATGGGAGGATTCGGTTTTTCTTCCTCTTCACCGAAACTTCCGAGGATATCAATTTCCTCTTCCTCTTCACCGCTGAGTTTGGCTGCACATTGGTCGCGCCGCGCCTGCACCAGAAAATCATCATCAATGCGCAAAGCCTGATCGTACTTTTCCAGGGCTTCGGAATAGTTTTTATAATTCTGGAGTTCATCGGCTTCCTGCACGAGTTTTTCAAAGGCATACATCCTTTTGCACTGAAGGTACTCGTGCTTCAGGTCTTCATCATCAGGCTCTTGCTGATGCAATTCGAGAAATATTTTATAAGCCTCTTCATACTGGCCTTCCTGAAACAGGCTTCTGGCTTTTTCGATCATAGCGCTTGGGGTTTATTAATTGTAATCGTTTATGCTTCAAATTTAAGGAAAATCCATTTGATGCGGATAAAATATCCAATAAAGAGTGATTGGGGTATCCTTCGGTACAAAAAAGAATCAGATATTAAAAACACCGGCTGTTTTTAATATTGTTAGCAAAACAACGCCGGCAACAATCCAGCGCACAAATGATGCTCCTTTTTTTACGGCAATGCGGGCGCTGAACCATCCGCCAACAATTGTTCCCAAACCCAGCACCAGACCGTACCACCAGTTTACGTCATTGTTAAGCGCAAAAATCAGCAAAGCAACAGGCGTATAAACAAATACGATAAAAACCTTTAAAGCATTGGCGCGCACCAAATCATAACCGGCATTGAGCACCAAACCCGCCAGGAGCAGGTAACCAATGCCCATCTGGATAAAACCGCCCCAAATGCCAATCAGGAAAAAAATCAGGATTTGTTTCCACCCCACCGGACGGTTAATCAGTTCATCCTGTCCTTTGAGCCATCGGTTGGGTTTATAAAACATCATCACCACCATCAAAACCATTACGCAGGCAAAAGCAATTTCAATGGCCTTTTTGGGCACATCAACGGCAATTAAAGCACCAACAATGCTGCCGAACAATGCCGGTAATGCCAATTTGATGCCTTTGCGGAAATCCAGGACTTTCTCCCGTTTAAAACTGCTTACCGCACCGATATTCTGCATCAGAATGGCCACGCGGTTGGTGCCGTTGGCGATATCTGGCGGAAGCCCCAGGAATAACAGAAGGCTAACGGATATTACCGAACCGCCTCCGGCAAGGGTATTTAAAAATCCAACCAAAAGGCCGGAAATTGCAAGGATAATTCCTTCTGCTATGCTCATAATCAATTTGTTTTACAAGAATTTGCGTTTTCTTTTTTGCCCAAAAGCGAGATCGCAAAATAAAGCAAAATTATTCCTGCCGGGAACAAAATCCAGGAATGGATACCAAATGCCGAGGGCAAAGTTCCTGCCAGAAGGGAAATGGCTCCAACCGTCAAAGCGTAAGGTATTTGCGTGCGCACATGCGCGAGGTGGTTGCATCCGCTGGCCAAAGAACTGAGAATGGTCGTATCCGAAATCGGGCTGCAATGATCGCCCAGGACCGAACCGGCCAAAACCGTTGAAACCACATTATAAAAAATGGCCATGGAGGCATCATAATCCAAACCGGCATTTTTGGAAATCAGCCAGGTGGCAGGTAAAATCAACGGATACAAAATCGCCATGGTACCCCATGATGAGCCGGTACTGAACGCGACCAAAGCAGCCAGGATAAAAGTGAAAAACGGGATCAGCCAGGGCGAAGCATTCATATTTATCAATATATTGCTGATGTAGGATGCAGTGTGCATATGCTCCGTAAGCAAAGCCACCGACCAGGCCAGCACCAAAATTACAATGGCCGTAAGCATGGTACGGAATCCGTCAATCATGCTTTCCATGCACTGGCTGAGGTTCATCAGTTTCTGCCCGATACTCAGTCCCACAGCGGTAATTACTCCGCCCAGCGATGACCAGAGCAAAGCTTTATATGAGTCGGCTTCACCGATAATAATGGAAATTTTCCGAAAACAGGAAATACTATCATCATGCCACACATTGCTGTCCCAACCCGTATAAAGAAGCCCGGCCAATGTGCCAAAAATGATGACCAATACAGGAATCAATGCATTAAACCAGCGGGCTTTTGCACCTTTGGCCATGCTGAATTCCGATTCTGCCGATACTTTGTTTTCCTCATCTTTCTGGTTTTTTCCTGCACGTGCGAGGAGTTCTGCCTTGCGCATGGGTCCAAAATCACGTTTGCGCCAAATCAGCATCAGCATAAAAGCCAGCGTAAAAATGGGGTAGAAACTGTATGCCAAGCTATTGAAAAACACACTATAGGCATTTTCATCGATGCCAATAGCTTCTGTTCCGCTTTGGATGTAGCTGAGTTCGGCACCAATCCATGTGGTTACAAAAGCGATGGCAGCAATAGGAGCTGCTGTGGAATCAACAACATAAGCCAGTTTTTCACGCGAAATGCGCAGCTTATCGGCAACCGGACGCATGGTATTGCCCACAACGAGTGTGTTGGCATAATCATCAAAAAAAATGGCCACGCCAAGCAACCAGGTAACCAATTGCCCGGAACGCGGCGAGCGGGCATAGCGCGAAAGCTTATCCACAACGCCCTTCATGCCTCCGTTTTTGGTGATGATATGCACCATCCCGCCAATCAGCATCGAAAAAACAATAATGGAAATATGGCCTTCATCCAGCATGGATTGTGCAATATATGTGTCCACAATGCGGAACATGCCTTCAAAAACAGCCACCAGCAAATGCGTGCCCCCGTACCAGGCAATCAGTGCCGTACCGAAAAGCAAGCCAATAAAAAGAGCGGAGAAAACCTCACGCAGCAAAAGCGCGAAAAGAATAGCAATAATGGGTGGTATAATGCTGAACCATAATGGAATAGGATTTACCGGAACTTCCGCGTGAAATCCTCCTGCACTAATGCGGAGATTTTCTTTTGCAGGAAAACTGTGGGTGAAAACATATGCCTGGCCTTGCCGAAAAGCAAAGGCATTTTTGCCGTTAACCTGAATGATTATGCTGTCCTGATTGATTTCGGTATCTGCCGGCAAAGCAATTTCCACATCATATTCGATGTGCTGCATGATAATTTCCGGGAGGATGATCTGGAATTCTTGATGAGGCAGCTTTTCAGCATGGAGACCTTCAAAAGCAAACAGAAGGGAGAGAAGAAGAACAAGTCGGGTGTAGTATGATGGCATAATGCTATTTCAGGGATTATGCGCTAAATTATTCATTTTTCTGAATAATGATACCCCTGATGGAAAATCGCAGAATGGAAATTAGATCATTTCGTGGATTGCTTTTTACAGTCGAGAGTGTAGAAAAATATTCTATTAATCAGAACGGTAGCTAAATTTTGTTTTGCCCTGTATTATTCTCAAAGCGAATTGATAATTTCCAGATTGTCAATACGTTGAAAATGTTTTATATTAAAGGTTGCAATGGGCAGATTGTATTCTAAAGCAGTAGCTCCAATTAAAATATCTGCAATATCTATAATCTTATTGCTTGTTTGAAGGTTCTTTATAAATACCTACAGCTTTTTGAGAACACTCCGCAGTAAATGGCAGGCAGTGCAAATTCCTAAGCAGCTTGCTCCAAAAATCATAGTGTATTTCACGATTGCCAATACCAATCTCATAATGGGTGATAACCGAAATAGCTAATTCGTAATTATTTTCCGACAATTGGTAGAACAGGGTTTTTGATTTATTCCTCTTGCGAAAAAAGTCAATTAAAACAGACGAGTCAACCAATATCATGCTATCCTGGATTTATTTAGTTGATCTCTGGCGTTTTGAAAATTCAATACATCATCCTCACTCCAGATTGGCGCATTAAGCAGCAGTTCCTGAAAATCAGCATCCTTTTTTTTGAAGCTATTTTTGATTGTAAGGACTTTACAAGCCTTTTGATATCATTTTCAGGTAACTGGTGAACAATTTCCAGAATTTGTTCGTATTCAAGGTTCAATTTTAATTCCATGGAATCCATTTTCTACAAAAAAAATACATATACATCCAAAAAGGAATTTTTATGAAGGATTTTTCAAGCTTTAACCTGTGTTTCGTTTCAGGCTCCTCGATTATTTCGCTAAAAAATCTTGTATCGCTTTCACAATCCCTTCCGCGTCAAAACCACATTCTTTATAAAGCTCTGCCGGGCTGCCTTGCTCAATGAACTGATCGGGGACTCCCAAACGCTTCACCTCAGCTGTATAGCCGTGATCTGCCATAAATTCCAAAACGGCACTGCCCAAGCCTCCATGAATTGTTCCATCTTCCACTGTGATAATCTTTTTGTGGTTTTTCATGGCATCGTGGAGCAAACCTTCATCCAGCGGGCGCAAAAAACGAATGTCGTAATGCGATGCAGAAACCTTGCCTTGAAGAGATTCCAAGGCTTCAGCCACAAAATTACCGGGATGGCCGATACTGATGATGGCCACATCTTTTCCTTCGGAGAGTTTGCGGCCTTTGCCTATTTCCATTTTCTCAAAAGGTTTTTTCCAGTCGGGCATTACGCCACGTCCACGCGGATAGCGAATGGAAAATGTACCTGCGCCATCCAATTGGGCGGTGTACATCATATTGCGCAGTTCCACCTCGTTCATCGGTGCCGCAATGGTGATGCCGGGAACAGCACGGAAATAGGCCAGATCAAACACGCCGTGATGTGTCGGGCCATCTTCGCCAACCAATCCGCCACGGTCGAGGCAAAAAACCACGTGGAGTTTCTGTAAAGCAACATCATGGATCACCTGATCGTAAGCACGTTGCATAAAAGAGCTGTAGATATTGCAAAAAGGGATCAAACCCTCGGCAGCAAGTCCGGCCGAAAAAGTAACGGCATGTTGCTCGGCAATGCCCACATCAAAAGCGCGTTCGGGCATTACTTTCATCATCATATTAAGCGAGCAGCCCGTAGGCATTGCAGGAGTAATACCCACAATTTTTTCATTTTTTTCGGCCAGCTCAATAATCGATTTTCCAAAAACATTCTGATATTTAGGTGCTTGGGGCGTATCGCATTCCTTTTTGATGATCTGTCCGGTTTTTTTATCGAAAGTTCCGGGGGCATGATAGGTTGTCGGGTCTTTCTCTGCCGAGGCCAGTCCCTTGCCTTTTTTGGTAATCACATGCAGCAATTTCGGACCTTTAATGTGCTTCAGGTCGCGGAGGATCTTGGTAAGCTTGGCGATATCGTTGCCATCAACCGGGCCGAAATAACGGAAATTCAGGGATTCAAAGAAATTGCTTTTATCGAGGATTGTAGATTTAACCGCATTGGAAAGCTGGCGGACAATAGCCCTGGAATTTCCTCCGTATTTGGTGCCGCCGCCCATCATAAACCACACCTTATTACGCAGCCGGTTATAAAAACGCGAAGCAACCATTTCACCCAGATATTCCTTAAGGGCGCCCACATTTTTATCGATGGCGATACCGTTGTCGTTCAGCACCACCAGCATATCAGCGCCGGTTCCTCCGGCATGGTTCATGGCTTCAAATGCCATGCCCGCTGTCATGCTCCCATCGCCGATTACCGCAATGTGCCTGCGGTCGGTTTCGCCTTTAAGTTTTGAAGCTGTGGCCATGCCCAAAATGGCAGAAACAGATGTGGAGGAATGTCCGGTTCCAAAAGCATCGTATTCACTTTCCTTCATTTTCGGGAAACCACTGATGCCCTTATGCTTGCGGTTGGTATAAAAATCATCTTTTCGTCCAGTGAGGATTTTATGCGGATATGCCTGATGGCCTACGTCCCAAACCAGCTTGTCGTAAGGCGTATTGTACACATAGTGCATTGCCACAGCAAGCTCTACTGCACCCAAACTGGCACCTAGATGCCCCGGATTTGTTGATGTCAGGTCAATGATGTATTTACGTAAATCGGCACACAATTGCTCCAGGTCTTCTTCCTTCAGATTCCGCAAATCTTCGGGATTATTGACTTTGGCAAGTATTTTATATTCCTCCTCGGACATAATTTTCTTAATCAGTTTGCAAATATACTTGTTTTTCAAAACTGATCGGGACAGGAAAGAGGAGAAAAGCAAGGCCGGAAACTGCCGCGATTAATGCAAAACAAGCTTTTTGTGAACCGATTTGTTATTGGTTTCGACACAAAGCACGTACAAACCAGCAGGATAGCTTCCATAGTGGATGCTTTCGAAATTGCCGCTGCAGTTTTTGCTAAAGACTTCCTTGCCGGATAATGCGATGAGGCGGATTTCTTTCAGCTCTTGTCCCTTTCCTGAAACCACATGAATATTCTTCCCTGAAATACTGATGCTGATATCACTTATCGCCAGTTCGTTTGTGGATGTTATGTCGCAGGCGGCTTTTACCAGATCCAGTGTTTCGCAATCACCGCTGTTTCGCTTTATTGTAGCAGGGTGTCCTCTGTCAATATAGCTACAAAGCCATTCGTATTTACAATTATTTAATTTTGGATTGTCTGTAATTATCATTCTGAAATTATTGTCCAAATTAATATTGTTCCAGTCGGGCAGTGTTTCAAGATTTTCATTTGAACTTATTCCGACCATAAAGCTCATATACTCAATACTATTGAGTGGGTTCAGCTCAATGAGGCTGTTACACCCTTTTATTTCAAGACTGGATTCACAATATTTTAAAGAAGAGAGGAATTCCACATCGCGCAGCATTGGGTTTTGTTTAATAATCAGGCCTGCAAATTCCTTTTGCTGAATAATAGTATCCAATTTTCCAAATATTTCCACCTTCTCCAGTCTTTCATTATCTGAAAGCAACAGTTCATTGATTTTACGAGTATTATTAACGCCCTGAATATAGTTTAACGAACTGTTTCCAGAAACATTTAGCATATTTAATGATTCTAAAGCAGGAAAAACACATAGGCTATCAATTGCTGTATTTCCCAAGAAACTAAAGCTTTCAAGGCTTTTTAAAGAATCAAAAGAATTAACACAGATCAATTCTTCATTGCTCAGGATATTGATTATTCCTGCCGATATAAGACTATCAAAACCACTAATGGACCTGAGGCCTTTGTTACGGCGTACACTTAAAAAACCAATATAGTCAACACTCCCGATACCAATCAAAGAATCTATGCCATCATTATCGCTAAAATCTAACTGCCCCAACGAGTCAAGAGAGCTGTTTTTTGCAATGTCAATTCTTTCTGAGCACCCGACAATGCTTAGTAAAGCAAGCTTTTGTATATCATTAAGACCCTCTGTACTAAATTCCTGGCACAATCCGTTAAACTTGAGTTGTTCTAATGATCGCAGTCTATCCAAGCCCTTAAGATTATTGAAACCATTGCCCAATTCTCCAAAAATTTCCAACACATTGATTGATTCAATATTACCTAAACCATAAAGGCTTCTTAATCTGGGAAGCGCGGTTAAATAGAAGGATTTTACACTTTTTAAACCAAGAAGTGAGCTAATACTTTGAAGGTTTTTAAGATTTTCAAGGCTAATCCACTCCGTTATTACTTCTAAGCTATCAAGGCCTTTTAGCTTAATCAGAGCCGGACAATAGCTTATTTCAAGACATTGGACCGTATCTATATTCGATAATCCCATAAGGTTTGTAATGGAATCCCCAACTATAGAAACCCACCCATCAATATGATGGCACTCAGGATACATTATAGGAAAACTATCGATTTGCGATTGTCGCTGGAAATGAAAATAACCGGATAAAACCTCCTGAGCTTTTGCTGAGATAGCGACAGTAAAGCATAAAGCCAGCAGGGCAATTGTTCTTTTTATCATGGGTTCAAACTTCTATTGGTTATGAATTTTCAAAAGTAATATAATTTCTGATATTGATAAATGATTAGCTTGAAAAAAAATAATATTAAACTTTAACTAATGCTCTAATTATTCAGTCAAATCTTATATCAAGGAAGATATATTTAAATAGATGAATATTAAATATAGCCGTTGAATTGTGGAATAATTTGTTTCATTCAGTTTCTCCCAAAATAATCATACTACTATCAATCTATAACACAAAAATAATCGTAATATTATCAAGTTATTGCTTAAAATCAGATATAAAAATTAAATTAATAAGAAATGAAGACTTTAACAAAAAGCTTGTGCCAGAACAGCAGCAGTTTTGTTCTAAAAACTAAACTATTGTTATAATTTAAAATACAAGATGATCCGATTACGCCCCAAACACCAAACGGAAACAACTGCCTTTGCCTTCGGTGCTGTCGATTTCAATTTGCCCGCCCATTTTTTGTGCAAACTCAAAACAAATCTTGATCCCTAATCCGGTTCCATTTTCCCCTTCTGTCCCTGTTTGTGATTCCATCTCACCCAGGTTTTTAATTTGGTTTAGCTGATCATCAGACATCCCGATTCCGTTATCCTGCACACTGATTGAAATCCGGTTGTCTTTCTCACTTGCTTCCAATTGAATTTCGCCACCTTTGTGCGTAAACTTAATCGCATTTGAAATCAGGTTTCTCAGTACAGTGGAAAGCAAATGCTCGTCCAGCTTTGCAGTTATATGCTGACCGCTTGATATTTTGAGTTTTATCTTTTTAAGCTCTGCTGAAGTCAGCATTTGTTCGCGGATATTGCTCAAAGTATCTCCAATATTCAAATCCTGCAGGTATAGAGCTATTTTACCACTTTGAAAACGCGACCATTCGAGCAGGTTGAGCACCAAATTGTAATTTTCTGAGGAGGTTTTGTTAATGAGAATAATCATATCGCGACGTTCCTCTTCTGAAAGGCTGTTCCAGTCGGTCATCAATATATCAGAAAATCCAAGCAAGGAATTAAACGGGCCTTTTAGGTCATGTGCAATAATGGAATATAAGCGGTCGCGCGTACTGTTGATTTCCTGAAGCTCGCGGGCATATGCTTCAATTTCATCGCGTTGCGTAGCCAGCTCTTCATTGCGCTGCTGGATGGATTTGTTTGAAATAATAAGTGATTTATTGGCTTTTTTTCGCTGCCGGTTCAAACGCTCCATTAAAAAAATGAGGGCCAAAAAAATACCGACAAAAAGAATAGAAAGGTACAGTGCTCTCTTCTGATATCTTATAACCTTATCAGCCTGCTGTTTATCTGAACTGAGCTTATTGATTTGCCTCAACTGTTGCTGAAACTGGTACCGGGCTTCCAGCTGATTGATCTCCTGTATCTTATCTTTACTCATTAAGCTGTCATTCAGTTCAAAAAGCAAAAGTGAAGCATCAAGAGCATTTTCATATTCTCCGAGCATTTTATATGCCTGGGTTTTATGCTTCATAGCCATAACCTGAGCAGACAAAACATCGGTATTCTTTGCCAAGATATAAGCCGAATCCAGATATGCTATCGATTCTTTAAGTAACTTTTCCCGTTCGGCCCTGTCCTCAGTACTCTTCGCTTCTTCAATCAAAAGCCGGCCATAATTTTTATAGGAAATGGATGCGCTTTTGGGCTTGTTTTTCTTGATGTTTGCCAGTGCATATTGAAAGAAATAGGCTGCGGAATCCAAATTTCCCTGATCCAGATACAATTCACCCATATTGGTCATGGCTATGCCAATGTTTTTTGAGTTATCGGACAGTGCGCAAAGTTCAATGGCTTTTGTCAGATATTGCTTTGCTTTCTCACGCTCATCAGTAAGATCCAAAAAAATACTGGCCAAATTAATATAAACACTGATCAATCCATTGGTGTCCTGCAACTCTGAATCAATGTACAAGGCCCTTTTTTGATATTGAAAAGCAAGTTCCTGGTTTTTCTGTTTTTTGTGGATGATGCCAATATTGGTGAGGCATGCACTGTAAAGCTTTAGGTCTCTGGTCGTATCCAGTGCATCAATGGCCTGATGAAAATACTCGAGAGCAACCGGATATTCTCCTTTGATTCCGTATATGGCTGCAATCCCAATAAGGCTATTGCCCATAAGCCGACCGTTTCCCAAATCCATAAATAAATTGGCGGCCTTTTTAAAATTATCAAGAGCCAAAGTGTAATCACCACTTTGCCAATAAACAGATGCAAGCTTTTGATAGGAGTTTGCTTCAATGCTCCTGAAGTTTTTGACCCTTGATTCTTTAATAATACCGTTAATCATTTCTATGGCACTATCTTTATAGTCTCTGGACATCTGATACGTCAGGTTATATCTGTACACCAGGCTGAGGCTATCATTGTCCGTTTTGTTTAACAGCTGTTTGATACTGTCTTCTGATCCGTTTTGAGCTACAATATTTATTTCGCCCACAAAAGTGATCAGCAGTAAAAAACACAATGCTATTAACCTGGAATTTTGCATTTTCAAATATATGTAAATTGTTCCGAATTAGACAAGCTATATTTATTTATAAATTTGATTCGGGCAATATCCATGCGGTCAAATTTGTATTTTTGCACAAAATTGATCGTTATGGCTTTGATTTTAAGCATAGAAACAGCTACACCGGTTTGTTCGGCGGCTTTGCTCAATAATGAGGGGTGCATCCTGGAGCATTTTACAACTGAGGAAAACGCCCACAGCCGTCAGCTTACGGTTTTCCTTGAAGAAATTATGAAAGAAACAGCGCATTCTTTTGCTCAGCTTGATGCTGTTGCTGTGAGCGAAGGCCCGGGCTCCTATACCGGTTTGCGTATTGGCGTTTCGGCAGCCAAAGGTATTTGTTATGCGCAGGATATTCCACTCATCGGCATAAGCTCTTTGCAATCAATGGCCGCCGGGATGCTGCAGCTTGATACCGATTCGGATTACAACAGCCTCTATCTGCCCATGATGGATGCCCGCAGGATGGAAGTTTATGCCGCGGTATTTGACCATAAAAACCGATTAATGCGCAATGTCAAAGCAGATATCCTGGATGATCTGACCTATATCGAATACCTCGAAGGAGGTTACCGCATGGTTTTGGCAGGAAACGGAGCCGGTAAATCAAAGGAATTGTACGCAGAACGAAAAAATATGGTTTATCTCGATGATTTCCGAGTTTCTGCAAAGCATGCCCACCAAATTGCTTTTAAAAAATTTCTTGTGCAGGATTTTGTTGATACTGCTTATTTCGAGCCATTTTATCTGAAAGCATTTATTGCCGGTAAACCCAAAGTGAAAGGACTTTACGCTTAAATTATGAAGAAAATTGTTATACTGGCTTCGGGCAGCGGCACTAATGCCCAACGGATAATAGAATATTTCAAAGAAAAAAAAACAGCGGAAGTCGAAGCGGTTTTTTCCAATCGCAAAGAAGCTTTTGTGCTGCAAAGGGCTAAAAAATTCGGCGTGCCGGCAAAGCATTTCAGCCGTGCTGATTTTTATGAAAACAACAGCCTTTTTGAGGAAATCAAAACCTTGCAGCCCGATTTGATCATCCTGGCCGGTTTCCTTTGGCTGATACCGAACAATATCCTGAAAAACTGGCACGATCGAATCCTTAATATTCATCCGGCTTTGCTGCCAAATTATGGCGGAAAAGGCATGTACGGCCATCATGTGCACGAAGCGGTGATCAAAAACAAAGAAAAAGAATCGGGGATTACCATTCATCTGGTGAACGAACGTTACGATGAAGGCCAACGGCTTTTTCAGGCAACATGTCCGGTGCTGCCCGATGATACTGCCGACAGTCTGGCCGGGCGCATTCACACGCTGGAACACAAGCATTTTCCCGAAGTAATTGATTCTTACCTTCAAAAAATATGAGTGTCCACCATTTCAATATTCCCATTTTTATTCCAGAAAAAGCCTGTCCGTTCCGTTGTGTTTTTTGCGATCAGCACAAAATCACGGATCAAAAGCAAATGCCTACGGATGAGGAAATTACAAGCATTATTGAAAAACGCCTGAAAACCATTCCCGACGATCATCATTCCGTAATTGAGATTGCTTTTTTTGGCGGGAATTTTACCGGTATTCCTCTGATAGAACAGGAACACCTTTTGCAATTGGTGCAGCCCTGGCTGGATGGTGGAAGGGTGCGCGGAATCCGGATTTCAACGCGCCCGGATTATATCAACAAGGAAGTTTTGCAGCTTTTGAAGCAGTATCGGGTTAAAGTAATCGAGCTGGGCGCACAATCTTTTGATGATGAGGTTTTAATCAAAGCCGGACGTGGCCATACTGCTGCCGACACCGAAGAAGCAGCACAAATGATTCGCCGTGAAGGCTTTAGCCTTGGCTTGCAAATGATGACCGGTTTGCCGGGCGATTCTTTTGCTTCCATCATGAAAACCGCAAAAAGAATTGTGGCACTGGGAGCCGGCAATACACGCATTTATCCGGTGCTGGTGATTGAAGGCACCCAACTCGCCGAAATGTACAAAGCAGGAACATTTAATCCTCCGGACATAGCCCAAACGATTCAGTTCTTGCGCTGGCTGCTACCCTATTTCAGTGAAAGCAAGGTAGATGTAATTCGTGTGGGCCTGCATCCTTCCGAAAGCCTTTTATGTGGCGACGGACTGCTGGCCGGCCCTTTTCATCCGGCATTGAAACAAATGGCATTGTCAGCGGTGTGGCAGGATGCATTCTGGAATTATCAATTCGATACACGCCATGATGCCATTGATGTGTTTGTGCCTAAAGGACAAAGAGCCAATGCCATTGGTTATCAAGCGAAAAACAAAACAGCTTTGCTGAAAAACTTCAAAGAGGTAAAATTTTATATCGATCCCTTTTTGAGAGGCTATAATTTCTATGTTAATTATCGCTGATCACCGGCTGCCTGAACAAGCACGGCAAAAACTGGCTGCTTTGGGCGATTTTTATCCTTTCGCAGCAAGTGCTGCCTACGAAGCCATCCGTTCACATCCCGATGTTTATATGTGCCCATTGCCCGATGGAAGCTTGATTGTGGCGCCCAATGCCCCACAAGCGCTTTTTCAAAAACTGAGGGAAAATCAAATTCGCTGGAAAACCGGGAAGAAAGCCGTCGGCACTGGTTTTCCGGATACGGCTTTGTATAATGCCGTGATGACGGAAAATTTCCGGATATTTCATAAAAAAATCACAGATCAAAGCATTACAGAATGGAAGTCCGGGGCGCAAAAAGTCGCAGTAAAGCAGGCGTATATTCGTTGTAACTTATTGATGTTAAATAATAGATCCGCCATATGCTCCGATGAGGGCATCTCATCAAAGCTGCAGGAAGCCGGAATAAATGTACTCCAAATAAATCCCCGGGGCATCCAATTGCCGGGTTTTGATTACGGATTTATTGGCGGATGTTTGGGATTATACGATAAGCGTGTATTTGTGAGCGGCAGCCTGGATTTTCATCCACAGGGCAAACAAATGGAAGCATTTATTCTGGAATCCGGCTTTCAGCTTGTAGAATTATTCAAGGAACCTTTGCTGGATGTAGGTGGCTTGTTTTTTCTGAAATAAAAAAACAAAATCAAAAGGCCACTGTTGTTAATTTATTTTTTATATTCGTTGTTCGTGCAAGAACTAATTTATGGACTACACAGAAATCATTATCAAAATACGCAAAATCATCCGCTCGCTCAATATCGAGTCCCGAAATATTCAATCGGAATTTGGGATCAGTATTCCGCAATTCCTGGTATTGCGGTTTTTATCTGAGCAAGAAGATTTTAAATCAACTCATGCCAATATAAGCCAAAACCTGGAATTGAATAAAAGTACGATCAGTGGCATTCTCAGCCGCCTAGAAAAGAAAAATTATATCGCCCGTTTGCCCAAAGCCGGCGATAAACGGGTAACACTTGTATCACTGACCTCTGTCGGATATAAAATTGTGCAGAACAGCCCTACCTTGCTGCACGATCACCTATCGCTTAAACTGAAGCAGCTTCCTGAAAATGATCTGAAAGGAATAAATTATTCCCTTGACCTTTTGCTTAAATGCTTTGATATTGAAGATATTCACGCCTCACCAATGCTCACCTTGGAAGATCCGATTGCTTCTGCAGAAGGCGAATAATTCAATCTATAATTTGCAGGCATTGCCGTTTATCTCACATCCTATTCGGAAAGTTTGAGGATTTTTGTATTTTTGTTCGCATACGAACTATTAATGAACAAAAACGCACGTCAATTTTATGCCAGAAATTTGTATTACTTATGATGAAATGCTAAAGGAAGCAATAAAAGTACTTGAAGATGAAGGATATACGGAAATAAAAGCCAAGTCCAGCAAAGAATACAATGAACCGGATAAAATCCGTAAGTCCCTTTTAGGCCCGTCCTACCAACCCGATATTACGGCAGTGCAAAATGACACAACATTTGTTTTCAGCATCATTACAGAGCCTTTTCCTGCAAGCCGTGGGCTGGAAGTTTTTGATTCCTATACCCGTAAACATGATGCCTGTCTGGTTTTTATCACCCGGCCTGCAATACGCAATGTTGTTGAAAGCCGCCTGGTATCACGTGGAATTACAGCAACAGTAATTTAGTCAGATTTTTATGCAAACAATTGATATACTAATTTTTGGAGTATATTTTCTGATGGTTTTGGCCGTAGGTTTTTATTTTATGCGGCGGAACAAAAACGAAGAAGACTACTATGTCGGAGGCCGGGATATGGGCCGTTGGCATCTGGGATTAAGTGTTGTGGCCACAGATGTGGGCGGAGGATTCTCTATCGGCCTTGGAGGCTTAGGGTTTATTATGGGCGTTTCGGGAAGCTGGCTGCTGTTTACAGGACTAATTGGAGCCTGGATCAGCGCTGTTGTCCTCATTCCTAAAGCCTACGACATTGCATTGAAAAACAGGTTTTTAACTTTCCCCCAGCTGCTGGGATATTTCTATAATCCCAAAGTGGCTTTAATTGCCGGTTTAATCAGTTTAGTGGGCTATACAGGATTTACAAGTGCACAGATTCTGGCCGGAGCCAAACTGGCTACCGCTGCTTTTCCCGAAGTTTCTTTGCATACCAATCTTATAATCATGGGTTTGGTTATTGTAGTCTATACTTCGGTGGGTGGCATAAAAGCTGTGATTTATACGGATACCATTCAGTGGGCTATATTGATGATCGGTCTGATTTTCATAGGAATACCTATGGCATACCATATGATTGGCGGTTATGAAGTCATCCGTCAAACACTGCAACCGGAAATGCTTTCACTACGAAATGTTCGCTGGCAAACTATTTTAAACTGGGGCATTACCATTATTCCGGTTTGGTTTGTAGGCATGACGCTTTATCAAAGGATATTTGCAGCAAGGAGCAAAAAAGAAGCGCAGAAAGCCTGGTTTATCGCCGGAATTTTCGAATATCCTTTTATGGCCTTCATGGGTGTAATTCTGGGGCTTTTTGCACGTATTGCTGCAGAGCAAAGTGCTTTTGCCCATCTTGGTTTTGAATCTGCCGAAGCTATGGATCCCGAATCGGGCTTGCCCATATTACTTACACAGGCATTGCCTGCAGGCTTTATCGGGCTGATGATTGCTGCTTATTTTTCCGCGATAATGTCCACAGCCGACAGTTGCCTAATGGCGGCAAGTGGAAATATGATGAGCGACATCCTGCCATCCTGCAAAGGGCGATTTTGCCAATGGATGCGCCGAAACACCAAGCTGATGACTTTGCTGATCGGAGCTTTTTCGCTTACTGTGGCATGGCGTATGGAAAATGTCCTGGAGCTGATGCTCTACTCTTATTCCGTGCTGATCAGCGGGCTGTTTGTCCCGGTAATCGGTGGCCTCTTTGCCCAAAGAAAAAGCAGTACGGCAGCATTGGCAGCCATGATCGGCGGTGGCCTAACAACTGTAATTCTGGAAGCCCTGGAATTGCCCCTGCCCTTTGATCTTAATGCCAACTTATTTGGAATATCTGCTTCGGCACTGCTTTATATATGCTTCTACAAAATCACAGCAAACAACATCAAGTCAGGAAAAATATGAATATGATGAATGCCCCCGGGAAGAAAATCACTGTTTTCAATGCAATATCTATTATGTCGAGCCTAGAAATGTCACGAACTGTACGTTTTCTGAAAAAGCACCTTGGCGCGCATGAAAAATCAAAAGAAAACATACTTGCTGCGGTGGAATACGCGCTATCGCCGGTATTGACACAAGGTGGTTTTGTTATAAATTATTTTGAAGAAGATAATCTTTTGGGAAGCCTGGTGCTCAACCAAACAGGAATGTCGGGCTATATGTCGGAGAGCCTGCTGGTTTATATTGCCGTTCATACGGATCACCGCCGCAAAGGCATTGGAAGGAAGCTTATGGAAAGGGCACTGAAATTGTCTAAAGGAGATATCAGTTTGCATATGACCCGCGACAATCCCGCACAGGGGTTTTTCAAAAAATTGGAATTTGAAATTCCCGCCGTGGAAATGAAACTCAAACGAAACTTAAGCGATAAGGATGAATAGCACTTCATACATAGAACTGAGCCGTGGGGCATTGGAAAACAATTTTGAATTTTTAAAATCACTTTATGGCGAAAGCATAGAGATCTGCTCCGTGATCAAAGCAAATGCCTATGGCCATGGAGCCCGCCAATATGTGCCTATGGCAGAACAGGCCGGTGTGCATATTTTTGCTGTATTTAGCTCGGAAGAAGCACGTGTGGTGATGCAAGTAAAACAAAAAGGCAGCCGCTTGATCATTCTCGGCTCCATCAATGATGATGAACTGGGCTGGGCAATCCGCAATGGCATCGAGTTTTATGTTTTCAGTCTCGATCGGCTAAAAAAAGCCAAAGATGCTTCCGACGAGTTGAACATGCCTGCAGCGATCCATTTGGAACTGGAAACCGGCATGAACCGCACAGGGCTCAGTTATCCCGAATTACGGAAATGCGTAAATTTTCTTTCAGAGAATATGGAGTCCTTCCGCATCAAAGGTATTTGCACACATTTTGCGGGAGCAGAGAGTATTGCCAATTATACCCGATTGAGCCGACAAACACGCCTTTTTCGTGGGCGTTTGGCATGGCTGAAAGAAAAAGGCATAGAAGCCGAACAAGTACATGCCGCATGTTCAGCAGCTTCCCTGGCATACCCCCGAACCCGCTTTGATATGGTCCGTGTCGGGATTTTGCAGTATGGTTTCTGGCCATCAAAAGAAATTTATATCCAGTATATGACCCGGATGAAAATTCAATCAGATCCACTGCGCCGGATTATTTCCTGGAAAAGCAAAATCATGGATATCAAAAAGGTAAAAACCGGAGAATTTGTATCCTATGGCATGGCGTATCAGGCAACAGAAGATAAATTGATTGCTATTGTGCCCGTAGGCTATTCCAACGGTTATTCCCGGTCGCTGAGCAATCAGGGCAGGGTTTTGATCCATGGAGAAAGAATTCCGGTAATTGGTATGGTAAACATGAACATGCTTATTGCCGATGTCAGTTTGCTCAATAATCCAAAACAGGGCGATGAAGTAAGCCTGATCGGACATCAAAACGGCGCTGAAATAACAGTGGCATCCTTTTCTGATTTTACCAATCAGCTGAATTATGAAATGCTTACCCGCTTGCCATCATCAATTCCCCGTAATATTGTTGAATAATGGTGTTTCGTTGATTTTCAATAAAAAAGGGAAGCGCTTTTGGCAACTTCCCTCAAAATGCTGAATTTGTGCAGGGTTCGTAGTGTACGTTCTTATGGTATTCTTTTTAACTTAAATCCCTGAAGCATTTTGCTATTGCATCATAAAAAAACTGTTTCATTAATTATTTTTGTGGTATGCGGGCTCTATTTATCGAGCCCGCATGAACAATCAACCAGTATAATCAAATTCCACTTGTAACCGGATTCCGGTTATTTAACAAGCAGTTTTTTCACAGCACTTTGCCCTTCGCCTGCAAAACGGAGCATATAAACTCCTTGTGCATAATCACTAAGGTCGAGTTTTAGTTGTTTGTTGCCTGTAGTATGATAGGCAACAATACGGCCTGTATTGTCCATTATGCTGATTTCCAGATTTCCATTTCCTTCCGGTAGTTCTATAGTCAATTCGTTTTGCACAGGATTAGGATACATTTTGATGGCGCCGGCAAATACTTCATTGATGCCGATGCTGTTGTAAACATTGATATAGTCTTCCATCTCTTTCGTAACCTCTTCTGTTCCGTTTCCTACTGTCAGAGACACATCATATTTGCCAATATCACTGTAGGTAACTGTGGGGTTTTGTTCGTTTGATGTAGCCGGATCGCCACCTTCAAATTCCCATGCCCATGTAATTGCTCCACCTGTTGAAAGGTCGGTAAATTCTGTCGCGTCGCTGAAGTTCAAGTCAATAACGGTTGCGCTGGCTTTAAAATTAGGCACTAATGGTTCAGGTCCTGCCTGGATGGTGAAATCATCATCAGTAAAGGAGAAATCCTGAATATAATAGAACTGAACAGGATCGCCCGGATCGCCAACGGTCATATCCTCATAGGTTATCGGAAGGGTGTAAACACCATCTTCGTCAATCACATAACGGCTCATTGTGGCAAAATATGCCTGCCACATTGCTGCTGAACCAAAAGTGGCGTTTGTAGGAAGGTCTGCACCATCTAATCCGGCGGTGAGTTTGTTTGCTATTGGATCAAATCCTCGTACCCATACATCGGGGCTGGTGTTTTCGTCAGGGTCCACCTCAGGATCGGTATCAACCCAACTAAAAAACACCTTGGTTCCATCCCAGTTGGTTGCATTGCACACACGGCTGTCTTCTGGATAGCTGTCGTTTCCTCCGGCTACACCGTATTCGCCGCGCATAATTTCAGGACGGCCCAGCTCCACGCCCCTCCATGTTTCGCCACCATCAGGCGACCAAATATCAAATATAGCATACCAGGGGTGTCCAGAAAGGATGGAGTAATCATCGCTGCCCTGAACACCAATACCTACTGCAATGTGCGGGTTTCCATTGGCATCAACAACAAGGTCGCAATCAAAAGCGGTAGTAAAAGGAATTTCATCGCGAGCCGGATCCGGATCAACAAATAAGCTGTCGATTTCTGCATCCGACATATAATTCAGTACGCCGTCAATACCATCAGGGCCATCGAGCTGAACATTGATAACTTCGCTCCATGTTTGGCCACCGTCTTCTGTTTTCCAAAGCATTGGATAATAGCTTTTCTGATCCTCATAAACCAGCTCGTTTTCTCCATTATTGCCCAGCATCACTATATATCCAGTTTGACCATCAGGCCCAAATGCTGCCCTGATACAGGCCGGACGGAAAACAACGTCAACATCAATAATAGGCGCGTCCAGCAAGCTTTTTTCATAAACAATATCCTGCTCCTCTTCACTCCAGGTTCCCCTGTTCAGGATAAGGTTCTGATAATAAACGGGCTCTTCATTATAATTGATATCAACAGTAAGAAGTGCGTTGCCACGGGCATAAGCGTATCCTTGAGGCAGGTACTGGTGGTATTCACCTTCGCTGGGGCGCAGGTTTTTGGTAGTATCAACATTGGAAGCAGCACCAATTTTTTGAACACCAAAGCTATAACCGCCCCATTCAGCTCCACCTGCTGCATTAGAACCGTCAAGGTTGGGCGCAAAGAAAGCCATGTAAGCTTTTGTTGGATCAGTATTGCCAGCCGGATTCCAGATAGCAGCTTGCGGGTAACGGGCCGCATCGGCGAAATACTGCCCTGATGGTTCTGTTGCTACATAGCACTCAACCATATTATTCCAGATCATACCGCCATCGGTGGAGATATCATAACCCATATCGCCACTGTAACCACCTGGATCAAGCTCGCCGCCCATACGGTGGAAGTTGGTAACTGTATTCAGGTCGCCATCGTACCATACAATGGTTCTTTGTCCGCCACTATATCCGTAACTATAGGCATTGGCCGAACTCCCGATACTTATAACCGAAACGGCATTGGGAGCCAGGTTTTGGTTTTTGAGCGGTTGTGCATGTGTTGCAGAACCATAATTAACAGGCTCGGCAGAAACAAATTCTTTATAGGTTGCTTTTTGTGATTTTAGTCCGGGACGCAGTTTGGGTGCCTGCGACTGAGCAAAAAGCGACATTCCCATCAGGGAAACAAAAATCAGGGTAAATAATTTTTTCATAAGTCTTGCATTTAAATGTTTTTACGTTTTTTTATGAAGCCGTTAATTGTGTTTGACTATATCCAAAAAAAATTTTCTGACGAAATTCCTGATTTAGTTTGTACAGATCAAGTATTTTCGACCTTCGTTCTTTTGTTTTAGATAAACAGCACCACAAGTTGTATAAAAAGCATTGGTAGAAAAAATCCGTACGTTTATAGAAAAAAACCATGCTTTTGAAGAAAACAAAGATGGTCTTCCTGCAATTAAGCATGCAAAGCCTATATTTGCAGTGAGGAGATACACAAGGATGCAAGTACTTATTAAAGAACAAAAAACCGGTCGCAGGCTGCTGCAACACACAATTTTCTGGATTGTTTTACTGCTGTTTAATGTGTCGCGTTTCCAGCGAAGTTTTGTAGGCTACAGCTTTGGGCTTTTTAAAGAAAACCTGATAACTGAACTGCTCGAATTGCCCATTTTGATGATGGCCGGTTATTTCACGGCCTACTACTTGCTGGAGCATTATTTTATTCCACGCAAATATTTTAGCTTTTTTTCACTACTGCTCCTTTCGTCTTTGGTTTTTGCCATCATAATGAGGATACACATAATTTATATTGAAGTGCCCCTTTTGTATCCAGAGATGGGGAAAGACAGCCTAAATTTCTTCCATTTCAATATTATCCAATATGTATTCTACATATATTCGGCAGCAGGAATCCTGTTTATGTTGCGTTTGGTGAAACATTTGTACCAGGTACAAGAGGCTAAAAGACGTGCCGATGAGGAAAAGACAAAAAGCGAGCTTGCACTTCTGAGGGCTCAGGTTAACCCACATTTTCTGTTCAACACATTAAACAACATACACAGTCAAATCCGGCAAGACGCTGATGCGGCTTCCAAAGCAGTAATCAAATTATCAGACATCATGCGCTTTATGTTTGAAGATGCCCGAAATGAACGTATTCCGCTTTCGCGCGAGGCCAGTCATATCCGCGATTATATTGATTTGCAAAAACTGAGGTTAAACCGCCCTGATATTGTTGATTTTCAAACTTCAGGACCGCTTTCTTCTGCTTTGGTCCCGCCCTTGCTGATGGTGCCTTTTGTTGAAAACGCCTTTAAGCACGGACATAAAAATCCGGATGTACAAGGAATTTATATCCGCTTGGAATTGAATAAAAATGAAATAATATTCGAATGCAAAAATCAGATAAAAGACGGCAGCAGTACCATTGAAAAACATGGGAATGGCTTTGGAATAATGAATGTCCGCAAAAGGCTGGCCCTGATATACCGCGAAAAATATTCTATAAGCATACGAGAAGAAAATCAAATTTTTACAGTACTTTTAAGAATTCAAAGATAATATGCTGCTTTAATCAACCCATGAAACAAATTGACTGCATAGCGATTGATGATGAACCTCTTGCACTGGAGCAAATGCGCAATTATATTTCAAAAGTGCCCTATCTGAACCTGCTGGATACTTTTACAGGCGGTTTGGATGCGCTCAGCTTCATGCAGGGACATCATATTGACCTGATTTTTCTGGACATTCAAATGGATGATATCAGCGGGATACAGCTTTTGGAGAGCCTGCCCTATAAGCCAAAGGTAATACTTACAACCGCATACGGGGAATTTGCGCTCAAAGCCTATGACCTGAATGTGGCTGATTACCTGCTCAAACCGATTTCTTTCGAACGTTTCCTCAAAGCGGTGAACCATTGCTGTGGCGATTTGAACAAAGTCAGGCCGGCAGACCCGTCCCCTGCTCCACAGGCAGAACAGGATGATTATATTTTCGTTCGTGCAGAACATAAAATCATTAAAATTTCCTTTGCAGATATCCTTTATGTGGAAGGGCTGAAAGACTACCTACGTATTGTATGCCGCAACCGCAAAGTAATCACACATATGAGTTTCAGTAGTTTGGGAAAAGTTTTACCTGAAGGTAATTTTATCCGTATTCATAAATCATTCCTGGTTTCCCTGAGCGGCATCGACAGCATCGGGCGAAATGCCGTATTTATTGGCGACCAAAGCATTCCGATAGGAGTTTATTACAAAAAGGCTTTTTTTGATTTGATTTCCAGCAAGGGGATTTTATAGGAGCCGCTGCCCCACTTTTAAAAATAAGAAGGAGATACCTGATCAACAGATACCTCCTTCTTAGAATGTAAAACTTGCCATTTGAACAAATTTTACTAAGAAAACATTTTTCCTTCAAGAAAAAACACCTAAGAAATTATTGGTTTTCGCCAAAGGGGGATCGGTTTGTGACCGTTCCGTCGGGCATTTCGTAGTATATTTTTCCATTTCGGGAATAAACCAGGGGCACCCCCAGTTTCTTGTTTTCAGCTTTGACCTTATTAATGGCTCTTTGCCCGATTTCAGAGATTTCGCTACCGATCCGGTAGAGCTCAAGGTCATTCATCCAATCAACTTTCATACCTCTATTTTTCAAGATAACCCTCAAAGATAACAAAAAATTCTTCTTGGGTGATCACATAATCGTCTTTTCTTCCAAATGCTATTTCCGTAAAATGATCATCGGAGTTAAAATACAAAAACCAACTGTCCACCAAATATTTATAATCATACCAGAAGTTGTCCCTGCTGCGATAAAACCGTCGCACAACCGCCTCATCAGGAACATGATGCCCTCCTTTGGAAACCCGCTCCTTGATCCTTTCCAGGCAGTGACCTGGATGTTCAAGAAACACATAAAACATGGTAATCCGGTAACCTGCTGCACGGAATTCAGGGATCAACCTTTTGATGTATTTGCCGCTCAAAGTGCTTTCGATCAAAATGCTCTGACCATCTTCCAAAGCCTCGCGAACCCTTTGAAAAAAGATCTTCCCGGCTGTTAGCTGCACTTTCTTCGGATCGGACGGGTTAAGCTGGTGGGCAATCTCATCAGTATTTATAAAAACATAGGGATGACGCTCCAAAAAAGCCTTGGCAAAAGTCGTTTTACCTGAACCATTGGCGCCACCCGTGATGAATATATGCTTTTGGATTTTCTTTATCTCCACGCGGCAAAGGTATGAAAAAGACGGTCAGCTCGTTTTTTATTGGTTCATCGGGAACACAATACTGATTTTAAAAGCAAAGTTATCCATTGTTTCATCAAAGCTGTAGGGGCCATAGCGGTAAAATGCGCCCAACCCCAGATTATACATCTTCAGGTCGAGGAGGTTGTTGATCAACAAACCGGATTCGTAATAGCCTTTGTCCATGGTATTCACGCTTACGCCCTTGTGGTTGCTCAGAAGCTGTCCGTCCAAATCGCCCCAGCCTATATTTGTGGCAATCAGGAATTCCGGTTCAAAACCATTGGTACGCAGCAGCAATTTTCCAAAATTATGCGTGAAATAGAGCGCAGCATAACGGCTCGATACAAACTCGTTCATGCGCATGGTGGCAAAACTGTTGGGCGCAAAAAGAGTGAATGAACGATAGCTTCCGTTGCCGTTAAAAAGCTTGCTGTAGGGAACTTCGCTGTCGATATAGCCGGCACGGACAACAAAACTGCTTTTTCCGAGATATTTGATAAAGAACGACTTCCGGAGCTGAAGCTCGAATTTATTGTAATCATAGCCTCCGTCCAGCACATCATCCAGCCCACGGCTGTAATTGAACCATAGCACAGGAAATTTTGTGCCCATACTGACCAATCCGCGTGTGGTGGATATAAATTTCTCGCGGAAAGCATAGCGGAAGCCCAGATTAAGTTCCGTAAAATCAAATTTATTGACCCATTGATTTTCAGCTGTATTGAAATAAGCATAATCGTACATGGGTTCCTGGTTTTGCATGCGCAATCCTGCTTCGGCCTGCATATAGCGCAATGTGCGGAATGTGAATGCGCCATAAGCTTCACGCTTGAGATCGAAACGTTTCAGGAGAAATTCGCGCAGATAGGAATCATCAAAAAAGTTCTGCTTTGAGAAAGGAAATTCAGCACCTCCCGTTTCCGAAAGGTCGTAGCGGTAGTGGCCTTTAAGCTTAACCTGATGTCGTTTATGAAGGAGCACTTCGGCATTGCCACCATATTTCCACCGCGAATCTTTTAGTCCGTAAGCGGCATAGCCTCCAAAGCTGAAATGCTGCGAAAACTCACGGTTGGTTTGTAAAGCCATTCCCAAACGGAGCCCTTCATATTCATTATAGCCAATCATTTTTTGCAGCGGAATATCAAATTTTCCCCATTTGATATTGCCACGGAAGAGGCTTTCGAATGTAGTCGCAATTTTATCAAAATCCTCTGCTTTTCCCAAACTGTCCATAAACTCATAAGTCCGTTCTTCTTTTGCATTGAGGCTGTCGTTGCGCTTTGCATCCCAATAGGCTTTGTCTTTGTGTATGGCATCGGGCGCCACTTCCACTTCAATGTGGCTGAACATGGATTTGACCAGCTCCGGGTTCAGAACGATATCCTTGAGGTAGGAACGTCCTTCGCCCAAAATTTTATAACTGCCGTTTACATCCAGGTTATTAAAATAAATATCGGTATTGAGCTGCACAGGAAACCAGCGCTTGCCGTTGATGCGTTCATACATTTGCTGTATGTTGATGCTGATACCGCTTTTGTCGTTAAACGGCATGGCGCGCACGTTTTGTATGGCCCAACCGTCATCGTTTATGGATAGGACACCCTGCATCCCATCAAAATTTTTGCCTTTTCGTGGCTTAAAGCTGATGATGAAAACCGAATCATTTTGCTCGGTATAAGTCGTGTCTTCAATGGAGAAAAAATATTTTGACGTACTGCCCTTGCTGATGGGGTTTACGTAGTTTTTGTCGGCAATATGGATAATCTCTTCATAGAAGGAAGTGGATTGCATCTGGCTGAGCAGGAATACAAAAATAGGGTCTTTAAAACCGCTTACCCTTGTGGCCGTGACATTTTCATAGTTTCTGTCCGGTGCCATAAATTTGCGTTCCGTCACATTTTCCATCATGAAGATTTCCTGCTTGCTGATAAATTCCCGCAAATGGATATGGCCCGAATCCACATCCAGGCTGTCCGGTTTTTTGTATTCCGAGGTGTCGATACGCAGCACAAATTTATCATATGCCGTATAGCTAAAGGTATTGAGTTTTTTTGGGTCGTTGGCATCGCGATTTGCCACAGCATTGCGGATGATGCGGTGCGCAGGGTTTTCCCCGGCTTCGATCAGCACCTCTTCCAGTTCAAATTCTTTGGGCTCAAGATAAATGTTCAGCTTCTTGCGGCCTTCAGGCATAATCGTTTTTGGTTCATAGCCCACATAGCTCAGCTTTAGCTTCTCGATGGGAGATGCCGAGCGGAAAGAAAATTTGCCGTCAATATCACTGGTGCCGCCATGCGGACTGTCGTTAATGACGATATTGACGAATGCAAGAGGCTCCAGCGTTTCTTTATCATAAACAAAGCCTTCGACCTGATGCTGGGCAAAAGCCGGGATGCAGAATAATAAGATTAATCCTGCTAAGAGAAAAGAACGGATATTCATGGAATGGGGTTTTTATCGTCCTGAATGCTTTATTTTAAACAGCAAAGTATTCTTCCAGCTGTTTCAAAGTATCTTCGGTTTTTATAATGTCGTGGGTTACTTTGCCTTCGCTCAGCACCACAATGCGGTTGCAGACTTCAGTAACATGTTTGAGGTCGTGACTGGAAACGAGCATGGTCATTTTTTCCTTCTCATTTAGCTCGATAAGCAGGTTTTTCAGTCGGATTTGTGTTGAAGGATCGAGGCCGTTAAAAGGTTCGTCCAGCACCAAAAGTTTGGTATCGCCCATAAATGCGGCAGCAATTCCGGTTTTCTGGCGGTTTCCCATCGAAAGGTCGCGAATGTACTTTTTCTTGCCTATGATTTCGCCATTAAAAAACTCTTCGAAATCCTTCAGGAACGCATCCAGATCGCCTTTGGACAAGCCTTTGATTTTGGCTGTAAAACCGAAGAATTCTTCGGGAGTAAGGAAATCAATAAGGAAGCCTTTATCGAGATAGCTGCCGGTAAATTCTTTCCAGTGTTCGCTGCCTGCCACTTTTTGGCCCATCAGCTGCACTTCACCGCTGTCGGCACGGATCAAATCGAGGATAAGGCGGAAAAAAGTTGTTTTTCCTGCACCATTGTTGCCTACCAGCCCAAAACTTTGTCCTTCGGGGATCTCCAGGTTGGGGATATCGAGAACCGTAACACTATTATATACTTTCCTGAGGTTGATTGCTTGTAACATCATTTTATATTGGTTTTTTATTTTGCAAATAATTTAGTTGTTCCTGAAACTGTCCGCCATGATATACCTTCGCGAAACCAGCTGCTTTTCTATTAAGCCAAGTAATGGCTTATTGAGCAGCAGCGCAATGATACCGAGAATGCCGATAAACATCATACCGGCATAGGGATATCCCGCTAAGCTAAAGGGCGTATAAATAATTACCGGCAACAAAAAAGCAGGAACCATCGCCAGCCAGTTTGCCGCACCAACTCCCTGATAATTAAATGCTGCCCCTTTGGCCAAATCCATGCGTTTTTTATTGTAGGTAGCCATATAAAGCAGCACAACCGACAGGAAACCGATATTGAACAGCCAGGTCATGGCATTGATCAAAAGTACATGCCAGCCAAAATACACATAAGGTATGGTAATGATAAAGCAGAAAGTGCTTAAAATCATTCCGATATAAAGTTTAACTTTCAGATAATCACGCAATTTGATGCGGCTCGAAAGGATGTAATCGAAATAATTGCTTTCGTAGCCAAAGCTGTAGTTCAGGTAATTGATCATCAACCCGCCGGACATAAAAATACCGACAAAAATCAGGAAGCCCCACATGTTTTCATATTGGGGGTTTGGATAGAAAATAAGTCCGTAGAGCACAAAAAGCGGCATCATATACAACATGCTTTTGGTGCGTTTATGGCGTAGCCAGAGTTTCATTTCCAGACCAATAATCGTTCCGGTCAGGCCCAATTCCTGCAGGTAACGCATTTCACTGATATTTTCTACTTTGTCTTTTTTCTTGCGAACAAGCTCTTCAGGATACATACTGCGGCGCAGGAAGGCGTAATTGAGCCGATAACTGATTATCGCCAAAGCAAAGATGGCCAATATGCTGTATGGGTCTTTCAAAATAAAGGCAAATAAATTCGTGCTCACCGCGGATAAGGAGAAGAGTTCAAAGTAATCAGCAACAAAAACGGCAAGCAGGATGCCGGCGGCCCAGGCAACGATGGATGTTTTGCCTACCAATTGGCGTTTGATCCATGTGGCCAGGAGGTTATTGTTGAAAATCAGTATCAGTATGCTGAGCAAATAGATCCAGATGTTGGTGTTGCTGTAATCGGCCGGCAGTACTTTAAAAGCAAAAGGCACAAAAACCAGCAGCGGAAGGAAGTTGAGCAGGCTGGTAAAGGATCGTATAATGAGGAAATGTACCAGAAAACTCTTTTTTACAGGCAAGTGCAGGAATGATTCCACAGCGAATGTAGGCAGGCTCTGCATCATATACCGGAAAAATAAATCAAAACCAAAATAGTAGAGCAAGGCCCCATTAAAAACATCCACCGGATTGCGCCCGGGAAACAGTTCCAAAAGGATTTTATCGATAAAAAGGCCAAATGCCAACAGATATAAAAAAAGGATGAAAACAATGAAGCCAATCAGGATATTAGTAGCAACATTTTTTTGCCAGAAAGTGGAGCGCATGGATTCTTTCCAGCTGAGTTGAATAAATTGTCTAATCATTTGATTCAATTTTTGCGCAATTTAAGCAAAAATCATGCAAAAAATTTAAACGCTTGACAATTTGCATATTAGGAAAAAAGGCTGTGAAAACTTAACCTCATGCTGTACGTTTTCGGACAGCCTTATTTTAGCTTGGGATTGTTCTTGTGCCGCCCGGCATCGCGCCTGGTTTTTTTCTCCAGGTTCTTGAGCAATGCTTCGTTCAGGTCAATACCGCATTGGTTGGCCAGGCAGATCAGCACGAAAAGCACATCGGCCATTTCATCGGCAAGGTTTACTTCTTCATCTGATTTTTTAAAAGACTGTTCGCCATAGCTGCGCGCCATGATACGGGCCACCTCGCCCACTTCTTCCATGAGTATGGCCGTGTTGGTCAGTTCATTGAAATATCGGATACCGGTGGTGTTGATCCATTCATCCACTATTTTTTGTGCTTCTTCTATGCTCATTTTATTTTTCGTTTGGACTACAAAAATTAGTATTTTAGACCTCAATTCCAAACACAAGCCATCGTGAGCCCGACAATTGACCCGAAATTACTCAAATTAACACTCATTCTGCTGTTTGCAGTTTTGCTTGTTTATATCCTTTCTGCAGCCAAAGCTTTTTTAAGCCCCATTGCGCTGGGCGCGCTTTTTGCCTATATGGTTTTTCCCGTAGTCCATTTTTTTGAACGGAAAAAAGTACCGCAAAACCTGTCCATTCTGCTTGGTATTTTCCTGATATTGGTTTTGATTGCAGCCGGCGGCTTCCTGATGTTCCGACAGCTGGAGCATATGCTGGGCGATATCCACAGCCTGAAACGCCAGGCAATGCTCAATGTGGATCATTTCGAGCAGTTTATCGAAGATACTTTTGGGGTTTCGGCCATAAAACAAAATGTTTGGATCAAAAATAAAATCAACGAGCTCTTTCAAAGCGGGAGCAATTTTGCAAACCTTACGCTCAATGCCACTGCCGGAACGCTTTTTAAAATGGGCATGCTGCCGGTATTTATTTTTTATTTGCTGCGCTACCGCGAACGCCTGGGAAGTTTCCTTTTAAAAATTGTTCCAACATACCGCATGAAGGAAACACAGCGATTTATCAAAACATCATCGCTTATAGCACAACGCTATATGTTTGGTGTTTTCAGTGTGGTGCTCATCCTGTCGGTTATTAATTCTGCCGGTTTGTACATCATTGGCCTGAAATACGCCATTGCTTTTGGGATTATCTCTGCGGCTTTTAATTTTATTCCCTATTTCGGGACCTGGATCGGGGCATTTTTCCCCATCACTTTTGCGCTTATCAGTTCGCCCGATCCCAATACCGCACTTTATGTATTTTTGTTTTTTGCGCTCATCCAGTTTACCGAAAACAATATTCTTACGCCCAATATCACCGGGGCCTATGTGCGGCTCAATCCGCTTTTCACTATTCTTGGCCTCATTGCGGGCGGAATGCTCTGGGGCGTTACCGGAATGTTTGTGGTCATTCCCATCCTGGCTGTGCTGCGCAATGTGATGGAACATTTCGAAGAGCTGAAACCCTATGCCTACCTCATGGGCATCGAAAGCAATCGTGAGAATTATGTCCGCTGGCTGAGGCTCAAAGCGTTTTTCAGTTTCCGCCGGAAGAGGTAGTTCCATTCATCGGATGACTTTGAGTCATCCGATGAATAAAACCAATGTTCAATCATGAAAAATCAACAAAGGGTCAGGCTTACTATGCTCCACAGCCTGGGTGGTATCCGAATTCTTGCAGCCCTGCACATCCGTTACTTCCACAATTACTCTCAGCGTGGTATCCGCATAAAAGCTGGTATCCGTTGAGCCGTTTTGCCAGAGATAGGATTGAAAATCCCCCGGCCAGAGGTCAACTCCGTAGCCTTCGCAAAAGCCTGTGTCTGTAGGCAAAAGTGGTGTGGGCAGGGGATGGATGAGAATTTCCTGCACGGTGGTGTCGTTCAAGCTGTTATTATAGCCAATTACACTGACCTGATAAGCTCCGGTATCTTCATAAACATGAAAGGGGAAAAAGGAATCCGAATAATTGGCCGCACCACTGGCCGGATCGCCAAAATCCCAGAAAACAGAATCCTGGGAGGCAGTATCAGTAATGGCAAAGAAGGTGGTGTCCCCAATACAATGGCCTTCCCAGCTGAAATTGGCGGGGTTGAAGAAGGATTGGATGAAGGCGGGGAGGCCTGACCTTGCTACATGTTGACCAGAACCGTCATCCAGAAATACAGCAGAATCAATAAAAACACAGTCTGAACCTGTTTTATTCGGATATTCAATAATGCTTAAATAAGGATAATAACCTCTACTAATATAAATTCGATTATCCGGGCCAATTTGCATGGCTGCAAAAATATGATTAGAGCCTGATACACTGATTACAGAGCCTGAATTTATGACAGCTAATGAATCATAGGAGCTTAAGTCGTACTGTATTATTTTTGTGCTATTCGAGTAATCACAAAATCCTTGATATATCTTTTTTTCATTTGGTGAGAACTCAATGCCATAAGCATCATAGTTTTGGAAAGAAGGAAATGTTATAGGGTTAGACAAAAGAGCTGATTCATTATCGAATTTAAAGATTTGAAATGATTCGTCATTACATACGGCACAACATAAGTAATGACCTTGCATAGACGCCTTCATATAACCGGTAATAGAACCAGTTGCGCCATGATGCCTTAAGCCGATGCTGCATGATACCGGTATTGTATGTATGGAATCCTGATCAACAAGATAGGAAATAAAGGTATTGGTGTTCCACAAATGACTAACCACCCAAAAAGATACTCCATCTGCATGTTGCACAGAAGTAACCATCTCGTGAACAGGGCCTGCTAAATAATGATTTACCGTTTCGGCTACCGCGCCCCTGCCTGAATCAAGTGCCATATTTACAATGGAATAGCGTAAGCCATTTTCTTCTGCCCGCCTGGCAACAGTAAACACATAAAACAAACTGTCATTTCCCGGCCAGGGCACAATAATTGCCGACATTGATGAGGAAGGATGCCCAGCAAGGTTACTTCCATTGATCATAATATTATGCTCCCTGTTCCATATCTTTGAACCTTCCGTATAGAACAGGAGGTTGCCAGCTGTATCGGATATGCTCGCACAGCCTTCTTCCTGATAGATTTGCCCGTCAAACACTGCCTGAGGACTGCCATCGGGTGTGTTGAAAGTTATACCTGCATTATTACCAAAATACCAATTGTTGGCCTGTTTGTTCTGGGCATACAAAACACCTGTCCAAAAAAATGAACTTACAATAAGCAACAACAGGTGTTTCCGGCATAACATAATACAAAATTAGGGCTTTATTCGTATAAAACGTAAAGCCACGACAAAACTTTATTGTTTAATAATTTTCCACTCTCGCCGCAAACTACCCGATTTAATGCGCAGCAGGTAAATGCCTGCAGGTTGATCGCTCAGGTCAATTTGCTGGCGGTTTTCTGTGGATTTGATGCGTTGAAGCAGGCTGCCGCTAAGGGTATAAACCTCAAATTGCGGCAGTACATCATTTTCAAACCCCTGGCTTTCCAATATAAGCAAGCCTTGTGTTGGGTTTGGATAAATTTTAACGGTAGCTTCTCCAAGCGTTTCCTGCAAAGGTTTGGGCAGCTCAGACTCCCCTTGCAAGCTGTCGTTGAAGTTGGCTGTGGCCTCCAGGTCCTTGCCCAAATCTACGATACGGGCGGTGCGGTTGCCGTTTTCGTCGTATTGGTAGGTGGTTTGGGCGAAAGAATAATAGCTACAAAGCAATAGTCCTATTAAGTATATAATTCTCATGATAAATTATTTAGGGTAACTAAATTTATAATTGTCGGTTTTGATTTTATGAAACAGGCCAAATGGGTTTATAACTAGGCCAACGTTATATAAACTCGTTTTTGAATCTAACTTGCCAACTTCAATTGGTTTATTATTTATTTCCCATATGTACCATCTGTCTGATATCTCTTTTTTCACAAAACCATAATCCTCAGTATGTCTAAACATGATTTTTTCATCCCGATCTAATATTGCTCCTTTGCCGGCTGGATCCCACAATTTATGGAATAATCCGCCCCTAATCATTGTATGTGCGTAAAAATCAATATCATCTGAAGTTATTTCACTCGTAACTGGATTATACTTTATTTCATAGCTTCGCTTAAATACTGCTACAACTTGGCTATTTAATTGTGTTGTGTCTTTCGTAATATATTGAAAGTATCTCTTATTGTTGGAGTTGAGTTTTACTTCAAACACCCCCCCTGGTTTAATTAATATTCGTTTCATAAGCTATCATTGCCTTATTATTAAACATGAAATTCTTCAATATTTTGTCGTCTTTAAAAGCATCTTCAGGCGACCAATCAAGACTACTATCAGCCGAATCAACACTAAAATCATAACTCACCTAACAGTCTATGATTGGCCGGTATTTTAATGGCTCCGATTCGAAAGGACATATCGAAAAAATCTTCCTGTGCTGTGAGAATCTGCACACAGCTAAGCAGAAAGAGCAATGCGATCAGGTATATATTTTTTATAAACAGCATTTTATTAAACCAAAGTTATTCAAAAATCAAATAGCTGGTATCTTTATCGGCAACAAGTATAATTGTGTCACTGTTTTTCCTTTTTTTTACAAAAAAAGGCAAAGGGTACCTAGATACCTCGGCTAAATTTTCATTTTTATCAATACAAGAAATACATCCAGAGCACAATATAATGGAATCATTCAAAACCCATTGTCCTCGATTATAATACGATTTTGTTATTTTAATATTTATTGCATCGTTTTTTGAAATCTCCAGTAATTTTTCATCTGATCTGCTTAAAACAAACCTGTCTATTACAATTATTAAGGCAAATGCACAGATTGTTACCAGAGAGTATTTTACACTAAATTTATTATTTAACTTCATTGTTTAAATTCATTATTTTCTCATATCGCTTATTATCTTATGAATATCCTTTGGATTTTTACCAGTCACACCATAATTAACATTAAAAAACCCAATAGGGCTTACTCCAATCCCTACACCAAACCCGTAGCCAACCACATATTCGTTATCCCTCATAGGGGCATAAACAGCAGTAATACCTAAAGCTAGTATGTTTGCAAAACCAACATTCATCTCAAACCTAGGTCCAGTAAACACCTCCGGCGTTAATTTCTTTAAAGGACCCGAATAGTATAAATCCATTAATTCTGCAGTAAGAGTAACTTCTAATCCTCCAACACCAACTGATACATCTGTGAGAGGAACTGTTTCCCCGGCATGTTTTCCTTGCAAAATTTTAACACCACCTGCTTCTACCCCAACATTTAATCCCGCTGAACCGTTGGCTGAAATTGTACCTGCCACTGCGTCACCTGATATTAAATGCCTAGTTCTTCCTGTTATGGACGCCATCATTAATCCCCGCCCAAAAAATCCAGCATGAATTCCATGATTTAGCCCTGCACTAATTGCTCCGTTTCTTGCTCCATCCCAAAATTTGCCACCAGCAATTTCAGCACCAACACCTCTGGCTAAGGCACCACTTGCAGTAGTTCCAAAGGCCTGTGTAAATTTGTTTTCAGTACCAGACAATAAGCTGCCAGTCCCTGTTGCGGCAAGAGAGCCAAATGCTCCTGACAAAAATCCAGAAGAGAAATCGCCTCCGCTAGCATCAGACATAAGCCCCCCTAATGTTCCATGCGATAAAGTTTGAAAAGCAACTCTCCCAAATCCTGTTATTTGATTAGCTAATTGGCCTATTCCAAAGGACAAGCCTCCTCCGATACCACCAAGAAGGGCGGACTTAAATGCACCATCAAAGAACGATTTATTATTGGCAAGGTTTGAAATGCCATTTGTTGTTATGCCAATGGCTGCACCTATAAGCATGGGTATTATAAACTCCCCACTCGGATCCGAATACTTCAAAGGGTTATTCAAACAGTAGGCATAGCGGTTCAGGTTCTGTGGCATATCCGGAGCTTGCACATAAGGATCAGGGCTCAGGAAAGCGCCCACAAGGGGATCATAAGCCCTGCCGTTCATATTGATCAGATCAAAAGCATCGATATGCTCATGTCCGGTATAGCCACGGCTGGTTATATAATCGGCAGGGTCGGAGAAGAGCGGTGCCGTAAGGCTGCCGTCATAGGCTTGCAGCTCGCGGCGTTCGCCCCAGGCATTAAAGCTGTAATAGAGTGCATCATCCGTGCTTTGGGCACCATCATCCACCAAAGCGTATATAGTCCCCAGGTAATCGGTGAGCACATACTTCATTTCATCGCGGCCGTCATCATCACTGATGTGCATTGCCACCAGCGCGTCGGGTGAAGAAATGTAGGAAAGGTAATGGGTTTCGCTGCCCCTTTGTATGCGTTCTACCATACCGCCAAAGATAGTTTTATTTTTTATTTGTGATGAATACTATTTGTGATTATTTATCGGATAGCCCTGATATTTATTAAATTTTGATATTGAAGCCAGTAATACATGATGAATTTAATTTTGAAATAATTTTTGAATATACTTTTATGCTAAGATGTTTTTTTAACTTTGCATTTTCTAATCAAAGTCTTTATTCAATTATGAAAACCAATATTCTTGCAATTATTTTAGTAGCATTGATAACATTTGGGTCAAAAGCCCAAACCGTATTTTTAGAAGACTTCAACGAAAGTTCAATTTTCCCGGAAGGGTGGGAACTTAAAGCCATTCCAGAGGATGAGAATGTAGTGGATTATAGTTTAGTTGGATCAAGCTGGTGCTTAGATGAGGGCAGGGAATTCAGGCTATTCTTTAACCATTTTTTAAACGGGGAAAGGCGCCGAGCAGTAGGATGGAATTAATTTCACCACAATTAGACATGTCAGATTTTGACCAATTGAATTTTTCTATGGATTTCTATCGTCTGGAGTTTGACCTTTTGGCTGGAGAATGGCGTATATATTTGTATGCCAATAATAACCAAATGGATGATTGGGTGAAAATCTATACACATGATTATACCAGGGGTACGGGTTGGATGGAATTTAAAAGGAGTGTTCCTTTTATTTGCTCTCTTGATTCAAGTATTTTCCGCCGGGAAGGATTCCAGTTTATGTTTATGTTAGATGAGAACATTGGACCACTCAGTAACGGTAACCATTGGTTCAATATTGATAATATTAAAATCGAAGTACCGCAACAGATAGATTTGGCTCTTTTTGATCGTTATCCGGATCAGCATATAGCTAATGACAGCCTTTATATTCCTAAAGCACGCATAATAAATAAAGGTATTGATCTGGCGGGAGGAAAAGTGCATTGTACTATCAGGGAGCATCTCAGTAATGAGCTGGTTTATGAAGAAACTATAGATGTTCAGGAAATGGCGCGTATGGATACCTTAAGTTTGGATTTTCCTGGTTTTTATTTACCCTATACAAACCATTTATTCCATCTTGACTTTGACCTGGAATGTGAGGGGGATATTGTGTTGGATAATAATAATGTCAGCTTTAACATAGATACTTACGCGGCCCCGTTCCATAACTGGATTGGATTGAACCTGTTTTACTCTACAGAATATAGCCTGGGTATTTGTGAAAGAGATTGTTATAGGCAATTACTCAGAAATTTGGATACACTGGATCAAATAAAACAGTTATTACCAAAGGCCAGTATTGTTAATTATGTATATGATGATGTGCCAGACTCGTTAAGTTGTCAGACGACAGTCTCTTTTATGACCGACCTTGGGATTGCCTATGCCCCCTCAGTATTAATTCCAATGACGGAAGAAGCTTATATTCCCAGGTTTAGCCTTTACCCACGACGGGTTTTTAGGTCTTTTGAGTATGCATGGGAGTTTGGCGACTTAGATTTGTTTAATTATTATAAGCAAATAGCAGATTACCGGTCCCCCTTTACACTGGATATCTACGGCACCCATACAGGTCTGGATTATAGTGTCATGGTAGAACTCACACCCAAAGCCCCGATCGTAAATGACCGCTTAAAGCTGCGCACTGTAATCACCCGCTCCCATGTGCCGTCTAATGCCAATCCGGAAATACCAGACCAATACCGTGTCGAGTATTTCGACGATGCAGTCCAAATGGCCCTGCCCGATACCAACGGCATTGCCTTTGCCATGGACGGATCGGAGACCAGCGCCAAGCAATGGGAAATGTCTTTCAGTTTAAAGGATTTCTGGGATCCGGAGCAGGTGAAGATCGTAACTTATGTGCAGGATACATTCACCTACGACATCCTGCAATGCCGTGCTGTGCCCCTGCAAAACCTTTGGGGCGTGGGCATGGAAGAAGAAGCGCAAACGCCTGCAGAAAGCGTCCTTATCAGTCCCAATCCGGCAAAAGACATGCTTTATGCGCAGCTCATGCTGGAAATGCCGGCCAATGTGGATTTCCGCCTCTTCGATATCAATGGCCGCGACCTGGGCATCCTGAAAAGAAGCTTCCTGGGTGCTGGAAACCACAAAGTACAGATCAACATACCGGAGCACATAAAAACAGGCATCTACATCCTGCAAACCGAAACAGATCGTGAGCTTTATTCGCAGAAACTGAATATTGTGCGCTAATGCTTTGACATAATGATAATCATAGAGTCGTGGTACAATGCGGCTCTACGATTCCACTCTCTCCTCATCCATTCCTACACCTTCAAAATTTTGGTGCTAAGCGGTATCCAAGTCATTCCAGTATGTCCCGCCTTATTATCCTGTACCTTTGTACTATTTTTATTATCAGTATTTTATGATGTTTGCACGGAAGCCTGCAAATTCCTGCGGGCTTTTACCGACATTCTTTGTATTTTCGTCCTTAAGAAAGGAAACACACAAAATACACGCAGATGCAATATCTGGAAGAGATTCAAAAATATGTGGAGCTGCTGTACCGGCAATCCGAAACAAAAGATTTTAAGCTGCATAATTTGCAGCGCACCCGCGAAATTGTACATTATGCCGGTTTGCTGGGGCAGCGCAACGGGCTGTCGAAAGAGGATATGCTGAACCTGGAGATTTGTGCCTGGTTCAGCGAAACGGGTTTTTTGCGTGACTACCGCAGGAATGAGGAAAAATCCATGGAGCTTATGTCGGAATATCTTGCCGAAACCGATATGGACCCGCAGCGGATTGAAGTCCTGAAACAGGCCATTGCTGCTACCCGCATTCCACACAGTCCCAAAAACCTGATGGAAGAAAGCCTCTGTGATGCCATCACTTACGAGCTGGGCAGTGAAGGTTTTGAGGAAAAACTGGATTTGTACCGCGAAGAAGTCAACCGCCTGTGGAATACAGAAATGGAGGCACTCGATTTTTATGATGTAATCCTGGGCATCCTGAATTCTCATAAATATTTTACTTCGGCGGCAAAAGAGCTTTTCGATGAAAACCTGAACAATAACCGTAAGATCATCCGCAAACGAATAAAAAAGAAAGCCCGGAAGCTGGAAGAAAAACTGGATGACCAAAACGAAAAGGTAAAGAAGCTAAATAAGAAATACGAAGAAATGAAAGCGCCGGCACGGGGCATCGAAACCATGTTCAAGGTTACTTCGCGCAATCAGATTACCTTAAGCCAGATTGCTGATAATAAGGCAAATATCCTGATTACGGTTTGTTCGATCATTCTCTCTGTCATGGTGACCATGGTGATCCGTAAAATCAACGAATATCCGCATATGGCTTTGCCTTCGCTGGGCCTGATCCTGACCAGTCTGGTTACCATTATTTTTGCCATTTTGGCCACACGTCCCAAGGTTTCGCAGGGAACTTTTACCAAAGAGGATATCCGCGAGAAACGCACCAACCTTTTGTTTTTCGGTAATTTCTATAAAATGTCGTTCAAAGATTACGAATGGGGCGTGCGCGAAATGATGCGCGATTATGATGGCTTATACCATAATATGATTCTGGATCAATATACGCTGGGTGTGGTGCTGGCACGCAAATACCGATTGCTGCGCAAGGCTTTTAATATTTTTATGTTTGGCCTCAGCGGTTCTATTCTGATGGTGATTTTGATTGAAATTTTCAGGGATTATACGGTTTAAAACTGATAAATCATCGATAAGCCCATACCGGTGGATGCGGGCACGAAACCTATTTTGCTGTCTTTATTCCTTTTGATGCGGTGCAGTTCGGGGATCAGGATTCCACAGAGCGCGCCCACTGCTGTTCCGGTGATGATGTCGGTAGGAAAATGCTTGCCTGCCTGATAGCGGAATATCCCGGTGATGGCCGGAGGCACCAGTGCAGCGGCATAAACCAGCAGTTTTTTACCGTCACTGAATTCGGGATGGTAATCACAAAATACTTTTGCCGTGAAGAAAGAGCTTGTTGCCGTGGTGGATGTATGTCCGCTGAAAAACGAATCGGTTGTTCCGCCTCCGGTTTTTTTGCCAATGGGCACATCGGGATTATAGATATAGGGCCGGATGCGGTTGGTGAAGCGTGGGCCGCCCCAGGTATATAAATTGGCGTTGATGGCATGTGTTTCCAGATAAAGCAGGAGCAAATCGGGCCAGTCGTGGCGGATTTTTTCATCAAACATGAGCAGGGCTGGCAGCAAAATGGAAATTTGCATCGTCCTGTCACTAATAACTTGGGCGTCACCACTATACGGATCGTGATAGGTGGCGCCGCGATCAAAGGCCCAGATGTCCATGCGGTCGAGCCCCATGATTTCTTCTTCGCTTAAAGAAGGTTTTTCGCGCAAAGAAATCAACCCCAGAAAATTGGAAATATAGCCCGCAGCTGTTATGGGAATATCCCATTTATAATTCATTTTGTAAACACTGCTGTCTTGTTTTTGTGCTTTCAGCGATGCGCTCAAAATTAACGCACACAGCAAAAGCATCATTTTGCTTTTTCGTTTGTTCATGTTTTACCTGTCCTTTTTTCAGCGGCTCAATGCTGAATTAATACTGGAAGCTAAATTTCAGAGAAAATATATCCGCCTCCGAAGAATGTTCATATACTGCGTTTATAGCCAGGAATTTATAGGGTGCTGCCCAAATCCCTCCGCCATATCCATGATGCCATTGATCCGATTTTTCATCTGCATACCAAACCCTGCCACAATCATAAAATCCTAAAATCCCAACATCTCCGTTGAGCAAATAATTGTGCAAACGGAAAATCCGTACGCGTAATTCCGTATTTTGGTACAGAGCTTCATCTCCGGTAAAACGGTTGCCCCTGTACCCGCGCAAATTGGTGTTTCCGCCCAAAGCAGATGCAAAATAAAAAGGATAGTCTCCAAAAGTTTTGGAATATCCGGCGCGCAAAGCCAAAACCGTTCCCGGATCGCGGTGAAAGCTTATATAATAGCGCGCATCGGCCTGCAGGCGACTGAAATAATTGCCTGCCGTAAAATTGCGGAACAGATCATAGTTCAGCTTTGCAAACAATCCCCTTGATGGCAAAACATCATTATTTCGCTTGTCTATTTTGCCTTCGAGTGCCAAACCAACAAAATGATTTCGTGTGAACCACTGCTTCCAATAAGGTGGGAGCAAATCGGGGTCCAGAATGCGTTTTTTGTTCTTTTCTACTTCAACCGTAAGGTATTGCGGCCCAAAACTCAAATTGTACTCTTTACCGAAATTTAATCGCAAAGCCGGACGCACCGAAGCCATTTCATAGCGAACACGATAAAAATCTTTATCCGAACTGTCATTTGTAGTTTCGTTTCCAAAACCATAGAAATTATTCACGTATTCGGGTACGGATAAATCAGCTTTTATCAGGAAATCCAGTTGCCCGACCTTATTGGAAAAGGCCGCTTTGTAGTGGATGTTATATGCTCCTGTGGCCAAAGCCGCGCTGGCCGTGATGCTTTGCGCGCTGCTGTCGCGCCAGTTGAAATTGCGGAAAAGCGCACCGCCTCCGATAAAAACCCCATCATCAGGATTATAACCACCATTGACCAAAGGCATAACCACATCGTACTCATACAACAGCCGGTCGTATTTATTAATGCCTTTTCGATTGCTCAGGCGGTCAGAAGTTTCCCTTCCTGCATGTAAAAGCGTGTTTTTCTTTTTGTCGTAAACACGCGTTTTGCGGCATAAACCGCCAACATGGCTTGAATCTGTGATCACATCATCTCCTTTGCCTCCAATAATACGCACCAGTGGGCTTTTCTTCACATTTCCGCGCACAATAAATTCATCGTCTCCTTTGCGTCCGTAGAGGTTGATTTCTTTGGTTGTTTTATTTTCAAAAGTGCGGTCGTAGAGCGTATTCTTTTTCCTTCCTTTTTTATCGCTGAGCGCGATGACCTCAACCCGTGTGCTGTCGTCACTGATGCGGTCCACGATAAAAAGCTCGCGCCTTTTGGTTCCGGGAATATCCACTTCGCGGGAGAGGAATTCGTAATACTCTTCAAAATATTCGGGGAGATGCTCGCGGCGGGCTTTCATCTTTGTGATTAATTCTTCACCTCTCGATGCATCAATGGATGCCGGCAGTGAATTTTTCACTGAATTTTCAATCAGGCTGTCGGTAAGGCAGGCGATAAATTCCCTGGCTGTTTTTTCCCAAAGGTTTCGGTCGGCTTCATTCAGGAAGCTACGGTCGAAATGACGTGCATTGTATTCCAGCCCGGCAATATCGCGGATTGTAGCATCAAATCCCTGGAATTTCGGCAGCATCCATTTGCGTGACGCGACCCACAGCAAGGGCCCCTGTCCTTTAAAAAATGCGTTGTCGCGATCGCGTGGCACCGGTTTGTAGGTGGTGAAACCATCCCCTTCAAAAACCGACCAGCGCCATTGGTCGTCGTGCCGGTCCCAGTCGCCTATAAAAATATCGAGCATACGCGAGCGCAGCACCTGTTGCTGATCAATGCGGCTTTTGTGTTTTTCGCTGGTTTTTTTCAAAACTTTTGAAGTGCTTTCCATGTCCTCGGGACGGCCAAAACCTGCTACATCTGTCCTGTTGCCTGCCGGACGTTCTTCAAAAAGGAAGAGTTTGTTTTTCATTTCATTGCGGTAAATGCCCAAAGCAGGATCATCGGGCATATACACATAGCGCGGATTGGTATGATAAACGCCCGTGGCTTCTGCCAATGGCGGCACAACCAGAGCGCCGTAAGGGAAGGAAGCGGAAATCATGTCCTGAAGGACATCCTGAGCTACAGTTCCTGCAAATTCTTCGGTCATTACTTTGTCCACCGATTTATCTACCGAGCGCAAAACATATTGCCGTCCGTCCGGAGCCTGCAAGCGGTAGGAGCTGGTCTGGAAACCGCCGCCTCTCTGAAGGATCACCAGGCCGTCTTTTTCTTTCAGGATGTCGAAATACGCGAATGTGTCGGGCAAAGCCCATTCTTTGCGGTAATTGTCGCCCAGCCAGAAACGGTGCCATCCACCGGCTTCATATTCTTTTCCCGCCGGGCAAACAGCGGTGCTGTCGGTATAATCGTAATTGCGGTGCGTATCCGGAAGGGCTTGAAAATCAGGTGCAGGAATAAGGAGGGTTTCTTTTTGATTGTCTGGATTTTCTGTTTTGATAATCAAATTGATGCTGCCATTTTTTTGAATATCGAGCAGGACAAAACCGGCATCCGGACTGGAAAAGCGTTTTTCTTTATCCACAGAAGCATTTATTGCCGGAGCACCGTTTAGGCTTCCGCTTTGCACCTGAGCGAGATTCCTTGTATCAAATTCCAGCATATGGTCGTGCCCGGAAATATAAGCGGTTTGTTTGCTTTTTGAGAGGAAATCCATGAAACGTTTGCGGAAATCACGGTATTCGGGATGCGCCAAATCCTGCGGTTCGCCTAAGCTTGCGCGATAACCGGTGTACAAAAATCCCGGCAGGGGGACCCAAAGGGATTTATTGGCCAGCCGCAAGGGGAACAGTTGTGCATAAAGCGGAAAACCACCGCCATGAATGCCCCGGCTTTGCAGTGGGTGATGCCCGAAAATCAGCACATTGCGGTGCGGATTGCGGGCAATGATATCGTGCAGGGCAGAGAGGATGTTGTTTTCCACTTCATTGGGCGCCCCGGTTTCCGATTTGATGTAGGGACATTCGTTGGAAACATCCGTTTTTCGTTCGCCATGCAGCCACCACTGAGTATCCAGAAAAACGAGCATGGTATTAGTGCCAAAAGGGATTTCATAAGGCCCCGGACAAGATCCTTCGGGCACAATGCGGGCTTCGGGGAAGTGTTCGGCAAGAAGCCCGGAAAATTCGTCCAGATTGTCAAAACCATTGTGATGGCCTTTGAGCCAGTTCATTTCATCGGGTAAAATCAAGACCTCACCGGCAAAATTTTGAGCAATTTCTTTTAATTCTCTGATCCGTAGAAGCGATTTTTCATAGCAGGATGTTTTGTCTTCATCATAAGCGCAGGCAGGGAGAAAATCGCCGGTAATGACCCATGCGGAAGTTTCAGGCATAGAAGAAAGTTGTTTTTTCAGCTTATACACCATGCTTTTGTTGTCGAAATCACCATCGCTGACCAATATCTGCCGCGAACCCTGTGCCATCAAAAGGCACGGAAATATGATTAGTGCAAGAAAGATTAAAATCCGCTTCATCTGTATTTTCTTTGATAGGATGCTAATCACTTAGATAATTAAAAATCAATATACTGGCAACGCGACTATTGGCCTCATTGGAAATATACAATTTGCCTTCACGGTCAAAACAGATGCCTTCGGCCTGCTGGAAACTGTCTTTTGATAGTTTTACGAACTTTTTGATCCTGCCTACACGGTCTATGATCAGGATTCCGTAGCTGTTGGCAGAAAGCAAGTAAATATCCTGTGTAAAAGGATGAACGGCAATACCGGAGGGTTGAAAACGTATATCGCCCGATTCATGCAGAAAGGAGGCAATTTGAACGGAAATCCGGTCGAAAAAACTCTCATTTTCTTCATTTTGCACTGAATCGAGATGGATTTTCATAAAGGGTTCTTTGATCAGCTTTTCTTTTACGAGGTCATAACGGTACACCGAACGGACATCGGCCCCCTCATCTCCGGGTTCCAGCCCGCCATAGGCTTTGCAGGCTATTAAAAGGCTGTGCGTTAATGGATCGTAGCATAAACCTTCTGTATCATTATATGAACTCAGCTTTGTTTTATGCTTTTTGGAGTCCACATCCTCCTTTTTGTCTTTTTTCTTTTTTTTCAGTTCATCAATTTCAAATATAGTTCCATCGCTGCGCAGGACAAAGAAATGACCGCCGGCTATTGTTATGTCCTCATAATCGTCATTTTTACCAAAATCATATTTTGTTTTGATTTCACCGTGCATATTCAGTTTGTAGATATGGGCTTTTTCATCCTGAATGGCGTAAATATGATCGTCATGCACTGCGATACCGCTGATTTCTTCCAGTTCATCATCGAGCAAAATAATATTGGCAGGATTGGAAATATCGTATGGAAAGAGGAGGGAATTTTGCGCATTGATTTGGCTGAAAACAAAGCACATAAAGAGCAACAGCAGGGGGAGAAAAAATTTATTCAGGCGGAAAAAAAGTTTCATATCAGGCGCCATTTTGCTTTAAAGATATATTTTTTTTTGGGCTTAATGCGGCTAAAGCCTGGCTGCCCGGAATGCCCCGGAGCTTTATATTGCCCTGAGGATGAACATCGAATTCTTTCAGCGGGTGTTTTTCGGTGAGCTTGAGGGTGGTCATTAAAGGAAATCCAAGATGTTTGGCTTCCTCCATCATCCGTGATGTAAGGTTGAGTACCTGCCCGTGGTATGCAATTTCAATTTTTACTTCCCCACCCACTTCGGCCACAGTAACATAGCCCTGACCCACTGCGCCCGTAAAGGAAGGTTCAATACCGTATTTCGCCCAAAATTGCCCGTAACCGCCAGAGAGGGATTCGCTGAAATCAAAAAACAAACGTACGGCATCTTTATAAGCTTCTTTTCGCTTTTTCCTTATACGCCAAGTGATTACAACTTCATCGCCAACAAACTGGTATATTTCTCCATCATATTTTTCAACAAAACCGGCCAGCATTTTATAGCATTCCTGAATCATTTTGCTGTAGCGCACATGTCCCAGCTTGGCATTGGTCAGTGTACTGTTGTCCAGATCCATAAACAGGAATACACGTTCTTCTTCTCTTGGCCTGTAATAGCGTCCGGTAAGCATGGCAAAAAACTGTGCATGGCCGAATTTCCGGCTCATCAGGCGCAGAAAGTTGCCCGAAAGCGTGATGATCAAACCCCAAAGGAAAAAATAGTAGAAAAGGGATGAATGGATGTATTCGGCAATTTGTTGCGGATATTCCGATATTGGAACTTCATCATGAAAAATAAGCACATAAAAAAAGAGCGCCATAATAGAGACAAAAAACATCGTGGCTACAAAAACCAGTGTTTTGATAAAAAGCACACGGCGCAGGCTTTTGTTGCGGAACCAGCGCGGAAAAAGATAAAGCTCAACCATACCAACAAGTACGCCAATGATCAGCCCCGCGATGGTGGCAAAATACATATTGTCGCGCAGCAATACCATGGCCTTGTCTTCAAAAAAGGATTTTGATTCTTCATGCAGGCTCAGATAGCGTAGAAAAATAATAATACGCAGGGAGAAAACCCACCATAAAATCAGGAAAATATATTCCCTTAGGCGTATTTTATTTGATATGTTATGTTTACACTTTCGCATTGCAGCTTCCAGGCTTTAGGACAAAGATACAAAATGAGCTTTGCCCTGTATTAAGAATTATGTCCGTAATCCGTTTCAGGCGTTCTGTATCATCGGATTGCACACGCAAAATTCATAATATGAATTAGTTAAAGCATAAGGATTTCAGCGTATAAGCTTTGTGAAAATTTGAGAAAGGGCTAATCTATTTAAACGGGTTTGATCAATCTACATTGATGTCCGCAATAAATTCTTTATAATCGATAAAAACTTCTTCGAAAACAATCATAGATTTATAGAGGAAACGGTAAATAGGATACCAGTCGTCGCGGCGGTAAATATTAACGTTTTCGAGATGGCAGAAAATGCGCGAAAACTCTTTGGTAAACTCATCGGAATGCACTAAATCCCAATGGATGGGAAAAGGGCATTTCTCGGAGATGATGGTTTTCAGGCTTTCAAATTTTTCATAGTACTCCATGCGTTTTTGCTCATTGGAGGTTTTGATGTCGATGGAGCTGAGGGCATAATCGCGGTCCACCTCAAATTTGAGGTTTACGGGTTTTATGCCGGTCCTGTCGAGCATCCATTTCTTCGGAAAACCGAGCTTCCGCCTGCGGCTGCCCGAATATCGTTTGAAACCGTCCCAGAATTCTTCCCTTATTTGTTTTGCTTCCTCTTTGCTGTACATGATGATGTTTTGCGGCAAAAATACATAATTAGTTTTTGTCCATAATGTCTCCCGAAGCTAAGGCTTTTGTTTTGCGCGATGATATTGAGTTTGGGTACAAAAACACCATACCTCTCTGGCTGTTTGGCTTTACTTATTAATGGGTTATTGTGATGATCGCCTTGCCAAACGAAAAGCATTATTGCTGACAAATAACACATTTGCGGTTTTCAAAAACCAAATGGCAAACTTTTTGTTCTGCTATTTTAAGGATTAAAATCAATGAAATTATGGCAGGAATCTGGATAATATTTTTCATCTTTATGGGCATCAGCTGGCTGGTGAGTCAGCGTTTAAAGTCCAAATTCAACACATATTCAAAAGTACCGCTCAGCAATGGAATGACAGGGCGCGATGTTGCGCAGAAAATGCTGCGTGACAACGGCATTTATGATGTGCGGGTTGTCAGTGTTCCGGGAGAACTCACGGATCATTACAATCCGCAAAAGAAAACGGTGAACCTGAGCCAGTCGGTTTACGGCTCGAATTCTGTGGCTGCGGCAGCTGTGGCTGCGCACGAATGCGGCCACGCAGTGCAGCATGCACGGGCATATAGCTGGCTCGAAATGCGTTCCGCATTGGTCCCGATTGTGAGTTTTGCTTCGCAATGGGTGCAATGGGTTTTGCTTGCCGGTGTTCTTTTGGTACATGCTTTTCCTCAGCTTCTGCTGATCGGAATTGTACTTTTTGCCATCACAACTTTATTTAGTTTTATCACATTACCAGTTGAGATCGATGCCAGCCGTAGAGCCTTGCAATGGCTCAATGGCAGTGGGATTACATCTTACGGAACACACGAAAAAGCCGAAGATGCCCTGAGATGGGCTGCCTACACCTATGTTGTGGCTGCTTTGGGTTCCCTGGCAACTTTGCTCTATTATATCATGATTTTCATGGGGCGAAGGGATTAGATGAAAAAGGCGGACAGTTTGTCGCTTGCTCCGTCTTTTCTGCAGATATCCCCAAAACAGAAAGAATAAGCGTTAATTTTTAATGAATTATGAAATCATTTGAAGCAAAATTGTATTTTTGCTTCGTGAAATTTAATTAAAAGTCATTTGGAAACCCCTGACCCTGACCCTCATCAACAGATCGCTTCATTTGTTTTTACGGCGATTTTTCAATCTGCCGAACCCGATGAAATCATCGGAATACTTGTAATGGCATTATTGCTTTTTTTGTCTGCCTTGGTTTCAGGCAGCGAAATCGCTTATTTTTCCTTAAGCCCTGTAAAACTGGATCAGTTACGGAAAGACAATAATTCTGTAAGCAAGCTGATTTTAAAACATCTCGACAATCCCAGGATGTTACTGGCTACGATATTGATTTCCAATAATTTTATCAATGTGGGAATTGTGATCCTTTCCACTTATGTGATGTCGGGTTTGTTTGATTTCGGAGGTTCGCCGCTAATGGGATTTGTAGTGCAGGTAATTTTAGTCACTGCTTTGATTTTGTTTTTGGGCGAAATCCTGCCAAAGACCTACGCCACGCAGCGCCCGCTTCGTTTTGCATCCTTTATGGCGCGGCCTTTACAGATTTTGCAAAAGATATTTTATCCCTTCAGCCTGGTTCTGATGAATGCCACCCACATCATCGATAAGAAAGTATCCAAAAAAGGGCATAACATCAGTATGGACGAGCTTTCGGATGCTATTGACATCACCGGAACGGGCGAAGAACAACCGGGCGAAAAGCAAATGCTCAAAGGCATTGTGAAATTTGGTGATATTGAAGTGCGCGATGTGATGCGTGCCCGCGTGGATGTGGTTGCCGCTGATTTCAAACTGCCTTACGATCAGCTGATTTCCCTGATTTTGGATTCAGGATTTTCGCGAATTCCGGTTTATGAAGATAATCCGGACAATATAAAAGGGATACTCTACATTAAGGATTTGTTGCCTTACCTTAAGGAAGCCCGCGGTTTTGAATGGAACAAAAAGCTGCGTCCGGTATTTTATGTACCGGAAAATAAAAAAATCAACGATCTGCTCAAGGAATTTCAAGAAAAGAAAACCCATCTCGCCATGGTCGTGGATGAATACGGCGGCACTTCGGGTATCATTACTTTGGAAGATATTATCGAAGAAATCGTTGGGGAAATAACCGATGAATTTGACGACAGCTCGGATGAGGCTAATTATGAGCAGCTCGACAAAAACAACTGGATTTTTGATGCCAAAACATCCATCAATGATTTTTGCAAAATTACCGATGTGGACGACCGTGTTTTTTCCGAAGTAAAAGGCGATGCCGATTCCCTTGCCGGTTTGGTATTGGAAATTACCGGCGACCTTCCCGATATCAAGGAGCATATAAGATTCCGGAATTTTGATTTTGAAATACAGGCAGTTGATGAAAGGCGCATCAAAAGCATTAAAGTAAAAATTGAGGAAACATAAAATGGTTAAAGCCCGGAGAAACAGAGCAGCGCAAACATCAAATTTTTTTATTGCATTATTCCTGGGAATTATGCTGACATCCTGCGGCGATTCATATACGCCCCGCCCCTGGGGTTACCACCGCATCAGTATGCCGCAGCACGAGTATCAAAAATTTGATACGGCTTTTGTCCCTTGCACTTTTGATTATCCCACTTATGCCAATGTTCGGCTTGAAGATAAGCAGCCCGATTCAGGTTCCTGGTTTACAATAGATTTTCCTTATTTCAAAGGAAACCTGTACCTGACTTATAATGCCATAGATGGGGATTTGGGCAAACATCTCGAAGACAGCCGTAAGCTGACCATGAAGCATATCCCAAAGGCATCAGCCATCGACGAAAAAGTTCTGATTGACAAAGAACGCGATGTTTATGGCCTTCTCTACGATATCGGCGGCAGCGAAACGGCCAGTTCCATGCAGTTTTACCTCACCGACAGCACCCGGCATTTTCTGAGGGGCGCACTATATTTCTATACGGTGCCCAATAACGACAGCCTGGCTCCCGTATTGGATTTCGTGCGCAGGGATATTTATCATTTACTTGAAAGCTTCGAATGGAAGCCCCTTGAATAACAAGACTTTGCACATTTATCCGCTGAATTTGTCAATTTAGTAATGCCCTCCGGTTTCTCCATTTAATCAGTTTTCCTTACTTTTGGCGCAGTTTAGAAAAAATATACGCGGGATGTAGAATTCTGATTTTAATAAAAAAGGGAGGGCTTATGATTGAAACTTTGAAGATAGGTACCATCAAATGGCACCATATTCTCAACCCCACCGAGGATGATTTACAGTATTTGCAGGACAGCTTTCATTTCCATGCTTTGGATATCGAAGACTGCCGTTCTGTCCTCAATCAAAGGCCAAAGGTTGATGTTTACGACGATTATTATTTCCTGATCCTGCATTTTCCCTATTTCGATAAATCAAACAAATTCCTGAGGACCCGTGAAGAGAAAATCTTCTGGGGCGAGGATTTCGTGATTACCATGGGCCGTGAAGACTGGGTCATGTCGGAGCGATTCCGCCGTCTTAGCGATAAAGTGGCCAATAAAGAAGAACTGGATATCGGTACTTCTGACCAATTGCTTTACCGCATACTGGAATACCACATGAAAGTTACTTATGGAATAATACGGCGCACCGGCGATTCCGTTGATGAAGCTGGCCGCCAGCTATTCAGTAAGCGCTCCATTTATACCATCGAAAAAATTTCGATTACCCGCAAAAATATCATCCTGCTGAATACTATTTTCAAGCCGCAACTGCCGTTGTTTAACCGTTTCGAAAGCGGTGCAATCGAAGGTTTTGCTCATAATATGGAAGATTATTGGGGCAACATCCTCGATTATTACCAAAAAATGTGGGACCTTATCGAAGATTATTCAGAGCTTATTGAAGGTTATTCCAAAACCTTCGACAGTTTGCAGGCCAATAAAACCAACGAAATCATGAAAATCCTCACACTGATTTCGTCGATTATCCTGCCTTTGACTTTTATTACAGGTCTGTACGGAATGAATGTATTGCTCCCCATTCAGGAAAACCCAAACGCTTTTTGGTTTGTTATGGTCGTGATGATCGGTTTGGTTATGGGGATGTTTGCCTATTTCAAACGACGAAACTGGATGTAAGTTATTCTTTTACCAAGGCTTTATTTAGGTCAAAAGGCAAAAAATCAAGGTCTTCCTTAAAAGCCAGCCAGCTTACAATGGCCATGGCCGCTTTTTTGTCCATTTTGCCAATTTCTTCACAAAGCAGCAAAGTCAGTTTCTGATGCTTGTCTGTGCCGTCTTTCCTCTTGTCGTGACTTCTCATGCGTTCGCGCTCCATAAAGCTGTCCTTCAGTTCAATATCTACCATGCCTTCATTTTTTGAGATACTGATAAAAAACAAACGGACATGTTTCACATGAGAAGGTTTGAGCAAGGAAGATATTTTTCGCAGTGATCGTTTTTTCATACGTGTGCTGCTCGAAAAAATATAGAGTTCATTATCTAATTTGCTTTCTTTTCTTTTGCCGTCAATTTTGCCAAAATCCTGCCTTTTTTCTAAAGGAAGGCGGTTAATACGATCCAATAGCAACATCATTTCCTCAACGAAACCATCATAATCAACTTTGATTTTATCGTAATTTTCACGGATACGGTCTTTTTTAATTTTTATGCGCTCCGTACTGCCGCGGAAACCCGGTTCTGTTCTCCTGACTTCCCTTTCCGCTTCTTCAAGCCAATTTCCCATAACGATCGATTAGTTATGTGTCCAAAATTAATAAAAAATATCATAATCATAGTTTTTGAGGGAAATCCGGGCAAAAGCTTTGTGTTTTTGCGTTTTTGGAACAAAAAATTCCATAATTTACCTTAACTTAACACCTTCGTTTATAAAATTATATAGTTTCGAGCCCGAAAAATAATTCAATATGGACACTGGCAATTTTAAGATTTTACTTGTGGATGACGAACAGGACATCCTTGAATTTTTAAGCTATAACCTCAAGAAAGAAGGATATACGGTTTTTACCGCTGATAATGGCAAAGAAGCCATCCGGATATCAGAAAAATCGAAACCACATTTGGTTGTGCTTGATGTGATGATGCCCGAGATGGATGGCATTGAAACCTGCCGCGAAATAAGGCAAATTCCTGCAATGGCCAATTCGATTATCATTTTCCTGACGGCCAGAGGGGAAGATTATTCGCAAATTGCCGGTTTTGATGCCGGAGCCGATGATTATGTGACCAAACCCATAAAGCCCAGGGTTTTGGTAAGCCGCGTAAAAGCACTGCTGCGCCGCTACAAAGAAGATATACCGGAGCAGAATGTGGTGGATGTCAAAGATTTTGTGATCGACAAAGAAAAATATGTTATTATAAAAGACGGAGAAGAAATCAATTTGCCAAAGAAAGAGTTTGAGATTTTACTCCTGCTCACCTCTAAGGTTAATAAGGTTTTTAGCCGCGAAGAGATTTTTGCCCGCGTTTGGGGCGATGATGTGATCGTAGGCGACCGCACTATTGATGTTCATGTGCGCAAAATCCGTGAGAAGATTGGCCTGAAGAACATTAAGACGGTAAAAGGTGTTGGATATAAATACGAGCTGGCTTAATTAGTTTCTGTCCATAATGTCCGATCTCAGCGTTATTTCATTTGCTGTAAACAGTCATTTACTCCAGTAAACTCCTCGTTTCCAGCAAATGAAATGCCTCGACCTCGAACATTCTGAATCAGAAACCCGACTTTATAGACAGACACTAATTAGAGTTCGTCTATAAAGTCTCCCGAAGTTTCGGGATTATTCTTGGTATTGAAACCAGTCATCCCGTAATTACGGGACTCCTTATTTTCAATATCAAGAATGCCTCGACATATTAGACAAAAACTAATGAGTCATTTTTTTATGTTTTAAATTATTCTATGCGTTATACAGATAGCCGTAAGGTTGCGATTTATGCAGCATCGTTCCTTACAACTTTTGTGCTGCTTGTTTTTGTTGTCCTGAATGCGCTTCATGAAGGAATCCGGTTTTCTTATCTGCTGCCCTTTATATTGCTTTTATTTGTGGCAGCTTACTGGATTATCCGCATCATGGTAGAAAAATATATCTACGAAAAAGTCCGGGTAATTTATAAATCCATTCTCAGTCTTAAAACACAAAAAGGGAAACTGCCAAAAAATGCTTCTTTTTCGCTCGAAAATGTGAACAAAGATGTGCTTGAATGGACACAAGACAAAACAAAGGAAATCGACAAATTAAAAGAGCTGGAAGCCTATAGGCGCGAGTATATCGGAAATATCTCCCATGAGCTGAAAACGCCTATTTTTAATATTCAGGGATATATTTTAACCTTGCTCGATGGCGCATTGAACGATCCGGAAATCAATAAAAAGTACCTGATCCGAACAGAAAAATCAATTGAACGGCTTATTGCTATTCTGGAGGATTTGGAGACCATTACACTGCTTGAATCGGCCAAGCTTAAAATGAATTTTACACGTTTTGATGTTGTGGACCTGGTGCGGGACGTAATCGAAGAACTGGACATGAAAGCACGCAAAAAAGAAGCCCGGATATTTATCCCGGACGAGTTTAACCGGAAAATATTTGTTCGCGCCGACCGTGATCGTATTCAGCAGGTTTTTACCAATCTGATCGATAATGCAATAAAATACGGCATTAAAAAAGGCTGCGAGATAAAAGTCAGTTTTTTTGATATGGATGAAATGCTGCTTGTTGAAGTAAGCGATAATGGCCCCGGAATTGCCCCCGACGACCTACCGCGCATTTTTGAGCGCTTTTTCCGTACCGATAAAGCCCGAAGCCGCTCACAGGGCGGAACCGGACTGGGGCTTTCCATTGTAAAGCATATCATGGAAGCGCACGGACAAACAATTAATGTGCGTTCGTCTTTGGGCGTAGGAACTACTTTTGGAATTACAATGGAAAAAAACCGTTAATTCAGGCTACCGAAAAGACGGAACCTGGTTCTTGGGCTGTTCCCGCTCTTTGACCACTTTTATAAGATAACCGTTTTTGAAAATGGCCTTCCAGGTGAGCTTTCCTCTTTCGTCCCAAGTTGCCCAGCTGCCATCTTTTGCGCCATTTATATAAGAACCTTCAGCACTTTTTTTGCCGTTAGCATAGAATTGCGCAAAATATCCCGACGGTTGCGATTTATCAAACTCCTGCACACGCAGAATACGCCCGTCTCCATCATAAAACGACCACTTTCCCTCCTTGTTTCCGTCCACCAGGTTTCCCTGCTGAAACATGCTCCCGTTCGAATTGTATTCTGTCCAGAAACCATGCCGCACATCATCTTTAAAGCCTCCTTTATAAACCCGTCCGCCCTCTTCATTCCAGTATTCTGCTGCACCGTTTTTTCGGTTTTGAGCATAATGGATGCGGTATTTTTGCCTGCCGTTGGGATAAAAAGCCTGCCAGATGCCACTCATTTTACCACGGATGAAATCACCTTCATAATTTACCCTGCCTCCTTCATAATAATTTACCCAATGGCCATGTTCCTTGTCTTCAAGAAAATAACCTTGATGGTGAATATTCCCGCTTTCATAAAAAACAGTCCATAAACTGTCGCGCAAGCCATTTTTAAAAAATCCTTGTTTCCAGATTTCACCGCTTTCATAAAAATAAATCCAGCTTCCTTCTTTTTTCCCTTTTTCAAATCGTCCGGAACTGCCCCTGCGGTTTCCCTGATAGTAATATTTCCAAACGCTGTCCTGCAGCCCGAAAACAAGTTTTCCTTCCATCTCCGGAGTGCCGTCGGGGAAATACCAATAGCAATATGAATGCAAGCTGTCGTCAAGATAACACCCGGAAAACGAGACTGTGCTGTCGGGATAAAAGGCTTTTGTGGGTCCGTTGAGTTTCCCTTCTTTGTAAAGAAATTCCTGCATTAGGGCGCCATTATCATGATATTCTTTCCATTGTCCTTCTCTTTTGCCGTTTTGCACCGGGCCTTCCAGAATAATATCGCCGAGCAGTGAATAATTTTGCCACCATCCATTTTTCAGGTCTTTTTTCCACAAAGTGTCGCCTGTGCGGTAAAATTCAAGCCAGGTTCCGCTTGGTTCGCCCTTAATGTAATTGCCGGTTTCTTTAATGGTTTTCCCGTCTTCATAATAAAAACGCCACGCTCCTTCGCGTATGGAATCAACAAGCATGCCTTCTTCCTGAATACGTCCTTCAAGCGAATCGAGGTAGGTGATTTGATAGCTGGTATCCTGAGCCATAAGGCTTTGTGAAAACAGGACAACAAAAAGAAGGAAAGCGCTAAAACGTTGCATGAGGTTTATTTTTTTCGTTCAACGGTAAAATTTACAAGATCGGTGAGGGATTTTTTTTCATCCGATTGAGGGAATTCGTCCAGCACACCAATCGCCTGGTCGCGGAATTCCAGCATTTTGTTGTACGCATAATCAATTCCTCCCGTATCTTTAACACATTGAATCAGTTGCGACACACTTTTGTGGTCTGTATTGTGCTTTTTTACTGTATTAATGAGTTTGCGCTTGTCGCTTTTGCTCACATTTTTTAATGTATAAATAAGAGGAAGCGTCATTTTTTGCTCTTTGATATCTATACCATTGGGTTTGCCGGTTTCCATGCTTTTGGAATAATCGAAAAGATCATCTTTGATTTGAAAAGCCATGCCGGTCAATTCTCCGAAGCGGTGCATTTTTTCTACAGTTTCCTTGTCCTGTCCGGCAGATGATGCCCCGGAAGCGCAGCAGGATGCAATCAGGGATGCTGTTTTTTTTCGGATGATATCGTAATAGATGTTTTCTTCAATATCAAGCCGACGGGCCTTTTCGATTTGCAGGAGTTCGCCTTCGCTCATTTCACGTGTAGCGTTTGAAACAATTTTCAACAATTCAAATTCATCGTTCGAGAGCGCATGCAACAGTCCGCGTGAAAGCAGGTAATCGCCCACTAAAACAGCAATTTTGTTTTTCCATAATGCATTGATGGAGAAAAAACCCCGGCGCATATCCGAATCGTCCACAACATCATCATGCACCAAAGTTGCGGTATGCAATAATTCAATCAGTGTGGCTGCACGGTAAGTTGATTCGTTAATATTATTAAACACTCCGGCCGAAAGAAAAACGAAAAGGGGCCGCATTTGCTTTCCTTTGCGCTTTATCAGGTAGCGCATTATCGTATCCAGAAGTGCCACTTTACTTTTGATGGCCTGTCGAAATTCCTTTTCAAATTCCTTCATATGCTGCCCCACCGGAGCCTTGATCTCGTTCAAAGTACGCATAGCAATGTTTTGAGCGTTCAAATTTAATAATTAACCACCTCTTGTTAAAACAGATTAAGCTTTTTAATGTTGTTCCAGTGTAAACTAATTTTGTTTTATAATAATACAACAAAATTGTTTTTATTACTTTAGTTAAATATTATCCAATTGCCGTTATTTTTAAGTATTATGGCAAGAGGCTGGAATAAAGAGTTTTAGATAATTAATTATTGAAAGCATCGGTAATTTGGATTTAATCCTTAACTTTACCAAACTGAATCTGTGCTATGACAAAACGTTGGGTATTAAAACAAGATGTTGATCCTAAGAAAGTTAAGGAGCTGTCCGAGGCGTTGAACATAAATAAGACGCTCGCAAAGCTCCTTGTACAGCGCAATATCCACACTTTTGATGAAGCCCGTAACTTTTTTCGCCCTAATCTGGAACAATTACACGATCCTTTTCTGATGAAAGATATGGAAAAGGCCGTATCACGAATTGATGAGGCGATAAAAAATAAAGAAAAAATCCTTGTTTATGGTGATTATGATGTTGATGGAACTACGGCAGTAGCCTTGGTTTACACCTTCTTCAAGGATTTCCACAATCAAATAGGTTTTTACATTCCCGACCGCTATTCAGAAGGCTACGGAATTTCGTATAAAAGCATTGATTTCGCAGCAGAAAATGATTATAAACTGGTTATAGCATTGGATTGCGGCATCAAAGCTGTTGAAAAAGTGCAGCACGCCAAAGAAAAAGGGCTTGATTTCATTATCTGCGACCATCACCGCCCCGGTGATACAATTCCCCCAGCTGTTGCTGTTCTGGATGCCAAACGCACCGATTGCAATTATCCTTATGATGAGCTCTCGGGCTGTGGCGTTGGTTTTAAACTTATTCAGGCTTATTCCAAAAAATACGAACTGCCTTTCGAAAACCTGATCCAATATCTGGATTTGGTGGTGGTTAGCATTGCATCTGACATTGTGCCTATTACGGGCGAAAACCGCATACTCGCCTATTATGGCCTTAAATTGCTGAATTCAAATCCACGGCCGGGTTTGCAGGCAATATTAAACCTGGCCAATTTGGGCAAAACCAATGGCAATACGAATAAAATTACGCGTAATCTTGGTATTTCCGACCTGGTGTTTATGGTGGGCCCCCGCATTAATGCTGCAGGACGTATTGAAACCGGAAATAATTCCGTGGAACTGCTCATTGCAAATAAATCTGAAGAAGCAGGCAGAATGGCCGACCTGATCAATGAATGCAATAATGAGCGGCGCAGCCTTGATAGCCTGACAACAACTTCTGCACTCGAAAAAATTGGCGAGAACGAAGATCTGAGAAAAGGGAAAGCAACCATAGTTTATGACCCTGAATGGCACAAAGGCGTAATCGGGATTGTTGCCAGCAGGCTCACCGAGGTTTATTACAAGCCGACCATCGTTTTTTGTAAATCCAACGGGCTAATTACCGGCTCGGCACGTTCTGTAAAGGATTTTGATATTTATGACGCCATTGATGCCTGTAGTGATCTACTCGAACATTTTGGAGGACACAAATATGCGGCAGGGCTTTCTCTAAAACCGGAGAAGCTCGGGGCTTTCCAAAAACGCTTCATGCAAATTGTTGAAGATACCATTACCGAAGAAATGATGATACCGGAGATTGAAATTGATGCCGAAATCAATTTAACGGACATCAGTCCTAAATTCTTCAGGATCCTCAGGCAATTTGCTCCTTTCGGCCCTGGAAATATGTCGCCGGTTTTCCGTACACGCCGCCTTATTGATACCGGGTTCAGCAGGATTGTGGGCAAAAACCACATCAAACTTTCTGTTGTCCATCCGCATATTTCCGGATTTCCTGTTTCCGGAATTGCCTTCCAGCTCGGTGATCATTTTGATGTTGTAAAAAGCAACCAGCCGTTTTCGCTCTGTTATCATCTCGAAGAAAACGAATGGAACGGAAAAGTCAGCTTACAACTGAATGTAAAAGATATTAAGCCGGATTATGGTGATGAATACGGATATCCGTATTAAGCTATTTTAACTTCCGCTGCGCAGGCTATCTACTGCTTTTCCTATTTCATCGAGATGCACCATGCTTTCCACATCATAAAAGACATTTAAAATCAGGTAAGCACCAAAAACCACGAGGATTAAGCCTACGATCCTGTTTATCACAGTTACGATCCTTGGCGTCATCAGCGTTTTAATGCGGTGGGCAATAAAGCATTTCAATGTGTCGGTTGCCAGCACTGTCAGCAAAGTTCCTGCAAAAAAAGAGGTGACTGCTTTCCAATCGGCCTGATAGGATGAGCTTACGGTTACCATTGCAGTGAGCCAAACAAACCAAACTCCGGGATTGGCAATGTTCAGAAAGTAGCCTTTGGTGACATAAACCATCGGGTGCTTGGGGCGGTTACCGTTTTTTTCAGCCTCTTCCTTACTTTGTATGCTTACTTTGCGCGTAAACGTTACTGTGCCAAAAATAATGAGAATAATGCCTCCAATCATTCCAAACCACATGTTTTCACGGGGATCGTGCCCTAAAACCTGCGATATACCTAAATAGGCCAGGGCCAAAACCGTTACATCACTCAGGAATATCCCTGAAGCAATAAAAAGACCGCTTTTAAATCCCCTGTGGATACTGGTTTGAAGCAATACCAACAAAGCCGGGCCAACGATTAGAGCCAAAGTTATACCAACAAAAACACCATTAACTACAGGTAACATAAACAGGGCTTAATACTAAAGCGCACAAAATTAAACGTTTTTATTGAAAAGCTGTTTTAAAACTAAGCTAATTCTGTCCTGCCCCGGCTTTTCCATATTGGCATTCCTTCGTATTTTTGCCCAACAAACAATTTGCCCGATGCTTATGAAGAAAATGCTGAAATATTTGTTGCTGCCGCCTCTGGCTTTTGTGCTGTACTTTGTAGCTGTGCTTCTTATCGCTTATTTTAAGGATTATAAGCCCGAAAGAATTGAGCGGCTAAGCCTGCACAGCCCTGAGCCTAAAGAAATTATGGCGCTTCCATTGGACACTTTCAGTATTATGAGCTGGAATATTGGTTATGCCGGACTGGGTGCAGAAGAAGATTTTTTTTATGACGGAGGCCAGATGGTGCGCCCAACCGAAGAACGGATAAACCAAAATCTGACAGGAATTTCTGATTTTCTGCTCGATCACGATAATGTGAGCTTTATCCTGCTTCAGGAAGTGGATCGCGGATCGAAACGTTCCTATGAGCAAGATCAGGAAAAATTCCTTCTCAACGAATTATGGTTCTACAGCGGCGCTTTTGCCCCAAATTACAAAGTTCCTTTTGTGCCTGTACCGCTTTTCCACCCCATGGGCAGTGTCTTGAGTGGGCTTTTGAGCTTATCGCTGCCACTGCCGGTATCGTCCGAGCGTTATGCTTTTGAAGGAAATTTTGCCTTCCCGAAAAAACTTTTCATGCTCGACCGCTGTTTTATTCTGAGCCGTTTCCAGATGACCAACCGAAAGCAACTGGTCATCATCAATACGCATAATTCGGCTTTTGACGATGGCAGCCTCAGGCTTGAACAACTGGATAAACTCAGGCAGATTATGACAACCGAATACAAGAAAGGAAATTATATAATTATCGGTGGGGACTGGAACATGGCGCCCGGTTTTTTTAAAGCAGGAATGATCCGCAATGGTGATAAAGCAAAAGAAAACCCAGACCGCATTCCCACCGACTGGCTGCCCAAAGGCTGGTCGTATGTAACGGAACATCACACACCAACAAACCGTTCAGTTGCAACTTCGTATGAAAAAGGGCAAACTGAAGTGCAACTCATTGATTTTTTTGTTGTTTCACCAAATTTGCAGCCCCTGGCAATTAAAAATACCGACCTTTCGTTTAAATATTCAGACCATCAGCCGGTGCTGATGCAGTTTACTTTTAAAAAATAAATTATGAAATTTTTGAAATATACATTTACGGCCTTTTTAATTTTCATGCTTTTTTCCTGTGGTTCAAATGGTGTGAAAAAGCAACAATACACTTTTGAAGATAACCGCTGGGGTGTTTCTGTGCACCCGGAATTTGTTTTTCGCATGAATGACACTCAGGGTGAATATCAGATTTTGGCCGATATTGAACATACTTCTGCGCTCTTGCTTGATGATCTCGAACTGGCACTAAATATAGAATCCGATGCAGGAGAAAAACGCAGCTTGGATGTTGTTTTACCGATCCGTCAACGCAATGGCGCTTTCAAAGGCGAATTAAAAGGAGATTACCGCCAGCTTTGCGTGCCCCTTCGCCATCACTTTAAATTTCACAGCAAAGGAAATTATACATTTACCCTTTGGAATATCACCGGGAAAAGCAGCCTGAAAGGAATTCATAAAATCGGGATTGTAATTAAGAAAGAAGAGGATGCGCATTAAGTGCACCACTATTGTTGATGAATATAAATCCAAAAGAAATATTTTCGCTTGCTGACGAACAGGCATTTCAAAATTTAGCCCTGCGGATGTTTGATATGCAAATAAAACAAAATCAGGTATATCGCGATTTCGTTAAAAATGCTTTCCCGACAAATTTCCAACCGGAAGTATTAAGCCAAATCCCTTTTCTGCCCATTTCTTTTTTCAAGCAGCACCGCATTGCTTGTTGGCCTAAAAAAAAGGAAGAAATTTGTTTCCTCAGTAGCGGTACCGGTGGCATGAGCCAAAGCAGGCATTATGTTTCGGATTTATCTGTTTATGATGAATCTTTCCTCAGGGCTTTTGAATTATTTTACGGCCCTGCTAAGAAAATACGTATTCTGGCCTTGCTTCCCGCCTATTTGGAACGTAAAGGCAGCTCCCTGATTTATATGGTTGAAAAGCTTATCAAAATAAGCGATCATGAGCAAAGCGGATTTTACCTGAACAACCTTGAAGAATTAAGCCGGCATCTGGCCGAACCCACAGAATCCAAAACATTGTTGATTGGCGTAAGCTTTGCCTTGCTCGATCTGGCGGAACAATTTCCGCAAAAGCTCGGAAACACAATTGTTATGGAAACCGGCGGTATGAAAGGGCGCCGCAAAGAAATGATACGTGAAGAACTGCACGAAAGCTTATGCAACGCTTTTGGACTTAATGAAATTCATTCGGAATACGGCATGACAGAACTTTTGAGCCAGGCGTATTCCAATGGCAACGGACGCTTTTATTGCCCGCCTTGGATGAAGGTTTTAATTCGGGACACCAATGATCCTTTTACCATTTTCTCCCGCGGAAAAAGCGGGGGCATTAACGTGATCGACCTGGCCAATATAAATTCCTGCCCATTTATTGCTACACAGGATCTGGGAAAAAGAGATCCGGATGGTAGCTTTGAAGTGTTGGGGCGTTTTGACGAAAGCGATGTGCGTGGCTGTAATTTGATGGTAATCTAGTGTTATAATTATAAAGTTAATTAACTAATATTTTATTATCTTTGCCACATGGCAAGGATAGGAAAACCCATTCAGATAACAACGGAAGAGAAGGCAGAGCTTCTTTCCATGAGCCGTTCACACAAACTTGAAAAACGTTACGTTGAGCGTGCCGAGATAATTATATTATCCGATCAAGGTTTATCGATGAGTGAAATAGTAGAGCAAACAGGGCTTAGTAGACCTGTAGTAAATAAATGGAGACAACGATTTCGCGAGCAAGGTATTACAGGTTTGAAGGATGCTTACCGAAGTGGAAAACCAAAGGTTATCACTGCAGAACAACAGGCTATGGTAATTGAGAAAGCCTGCACAAAGCCAGATGACGGATACACTAACTGGCCTCAAGAACGTATCGCCAAAGAAGTAGGGATTAGCCAGTCTAAAGTATTTCAGATTCTTAAACAAGCAGACATAAAGCCACATAAAATTGAGTATTGGTGCGGCAAGTCAAAAGACCCAGAGTTTGAAGAAAAAATGACCAACATTGTTGGGCTTTACATGTCGCCACCAGAAAACGCTTTGGTTATTTGTGTTGACGAAAAAACTCAAATACAGGCACTCGATAGAACTCAGCCAGAGTTGCCATTACGGCCAGGAAATCCGAAAAGACAAACAGCCACCTACAAACGCAACGGAACTGTTTCGTTAATTGCGGCACTTGCAGTGCATACAGGTGAAGTAACAGCCAAAACAATTAAATCAGATAATGCAGAAAACTTCTTAAAGTTCTTAAAATCACTTGATAGGAAATACAGAAACAAAAAGCTTCACATAATTGCAGACAACCTTTCGGTACATAAACATAAAGACGTTAAGGAGTGGCTGAAAGGAAAAAGGAAAATCACATTGCACTTCACCCCAACGTATTCTTCTTGGTTGAATCAAGTCGAGATATGGTTCAATATATTAACAAAGGATGTTGTAAAAGGAGGTGTTTGGAAATCATCAGAACAATTGGCTTCTCAACTTATTGAATACGTGAAAACATACAATGAGACACGTGCTAAGCCCTTTCGATGGACTTATACTGGTGATGCATTGAAAATTAGTTAACTTATTAAATAATTAATACACTAGCCTGAACAATTCACAAAATATTCAGGCGAGTGTCTTTTCCTTCCGGCTTTATTCTGTGTATAAACGGACAATCTAATGGACGAATACGGACACAATTGCATTTGTTGACAGCACGTATTGCATGTAAGTTATATTAATTCAAGGCTTTATAATTTTTGGCACGGATTTCGGTGTAAGGGGGAAAAAATTACCATGGAAGCAATCCCGACATGCTGTATAAACGGGATTGCTTCTTTCAAAGAAAAATGCATCATGAAAATTGACCTGAGACCCAACGAGACCGTGATCCGCGCAGGCGACAGCAAATACCTGAACGGTGGTGGTGATGCAGTGAAAGGAAAATTGATCATCACAAATCAACGGATCTATTTTTTCTCTTTAAACGGTTATTCCGGAGATCAGCAACTTGCTGTGGAACCCTCTGAAATTAGCGATGTAATGTATTTTAAATCAGGTTTTTTGCAGTCGAACGGCCTCAATCTTGTTACCAAAGCGGGCAAAGAACTCCGCTTTATAATAAGAAACCGAAATTCCTGGGGCGAAATGATCTGCAAAATGTGTTAGGCCACTTGTCATCCAAATATTTACCCTCTCCGAAACGAGCCAGACCACCCGGTCCGGCTCTTTCTTTTTTCCTGCCAATGAATATAGCCAAAAATGTCCAAATCTTCACCAAACACTGAATTACAGTAATTTATACCCACTTTTTATAAAGCCTAAACATCCTAAGTCCAGGCTTGTTCTTTTTTCTGTATTGGAACAATTTTATGCATATCCCAATTAAACAAAAGCGAGCAAAGTCGGTCTGTATATAAAATAGTTTTTATATCTTTGGGCTTGAAAATCTGGATATTTATTCGGATTGACCGTTTAGAACGACTGAAAAAATATTGAAAAACAGTGAATTTGGATATTTTTTCAAACAATTGTTCTTGTTTTTAGAAATTTTAAAATTAGCATTTTATAGGATTTAACCATTTATTAACCAAATTTTTAACATTATGAGAAAACTATTTACTCTTGCAATGATGATGGTGTTTGCATTCGCTTTGAATGCTCAGGTCATCTTTGAAGACAATTTCGAAAGCTATGGCGTAGGCGAATACATAGCTGAGAATTCTGATGTTTGGACTACTTGGAACAATGCTCCCGGCGGCGCTGAAGATGCTGTTGCTTCTGATGCTTTTGCACATAGCCCAACAAAATCAATGCACATTAGTGGAACCAACGATATGGTTCTTCCTATGGGCAACAAAACCAGCGGCAAATACAATGTAAACTTCTACATTTACGTAGAAAATGACGGTAATTCCGAAGGTTATTTTAATTTACAACACTATGAAGCCCCAGGTACTGAGTGGGCCATTGAGGTTTTTTTCAACCTTGATGCCACAGGTCATGTGAACGCAAATGGTGAAGAAATTTCTTTTGATTATACGCAAGGTGCATGGGTTTATGTTGAAACTATCATTGATATAGATGCTGACGAAGCAATGATTTATATTGATGGCAGCCATGTTTATACATGGCCTTTTGCAACTCAAGCCAGTGGTGGCGCAGGTGCAGCACAGCTTGGCAGTATGAACGTTTATGCAGGTTCTGAAACAGGAACAGCAAACTTTTATATGGACGATGTGGTTTATGAATCCGTTCCTTCTTCGCTTTTCTTTGATGATTTCGAAGACTATGCAGATGGCGCTTATGTAGCTGAAAACTCTGATGTTTGGACTACCTGGAACGATGCTCCTGCAACTGCTGAAGATGCCGTTATTTCTTCTGCATTCTCAAATAGCCCAACACAATCAATGCACGTGAGCGGAACAAACGACATGGTTCTTCCTCTTGGAAACAAAACCAGCGGTCAGTTCTGGGTAAACATGTACTATTACGTTGAAAATGATGGAAATTCTGAAGGTTATTTCAACCTGCAGCACTTCGAAGCACCCGGTACTGAGTGGGCTTGTGAAGTATTCTTCCTGCTCGATGGTACAGGTACTTTTGACGCCAATGGCGAAACAACTACCTTTAGCTATACTCAAGATGCATGGGTTTATATTCAGAACTACATTGATATTGATGCTGATACTGCTGCTTTCTACATTGACGGTGAGCATATCGTAACATGGCCTTTCGCAACACAGGCAAGTGGTGGAGCAGGCACTGCACAGCTTGGTTCTGTAAACATCTTCGCTGGTTCTGATACTGGCACTCCTAACTTTTATGTTGATGACGTAGATTACCTCGGATCAAGCAGCCTTACGCCGGCAACAATCGACGTAAGTACAAGCACGATCCTTTCTACTACCGGTGATGATGAAAGTTTCACTGTTGGTAATGTTGGAGAAGAAGAACTTACTTATTCGATCTATCCAATTTATCCTGATGCCGGTAAAGCGCTGAGCCCAATCCCACAGCAAAATCTTCCAAAAGAAAACTATATCCCAATGAGCGAGCTTCAGGCAGTTCGCGCTACAAATACAAGCAATGCTGAAATTACACGCGATGGTACTCTCACTCACGTTCAAAGTGAATTCTCAGGAGGTTTAGGCTTTGGCAGTGAAGTTACCGTACGTGCTGCTACCGTATTTGAACCAGCAGATGTGAAACCATATATAGGAATGGAAATTGCATCTGTACTTATTGGGATCAATGACCTTCCGTTGAATAACGAAGGCACTCTCATGATCTGGCAACGTGGTTCATTCGATGCTCCAGGCCCCGGCGCTCTCGTACTGGAAAAAGATTTTACTGTAAGTGAAGTAGGAGAACAGGTACTGATTACACTTGATGAACCTCTTTATCTTGATGGTAATGAAATTTGGGTTGGCTACCAGTGTATAGACCCGGGCGATGGTTTATACCCGATGGGATTGGACAATGGCCCCAGGATCCCTGCTGTTAACTGGCTCTCAACAGGTCCGGGCTGGAGCGAAATGAACGAAACGGTTGAAAGAAACCTCTTTATCGTTTGTAACCTTGTTGGCGATGGCGTTACTCAATGGCTTTCTACAAACCCAACAGCTGGTGCACTCGAAGGTGACGAAACTGATGACATCACTGTTTCTTTCGATGCAACGGATCTGGAACCAGGTTCTACAAACCTAGCGAAACTCGTTGTTGCTGCTAATGACGCTGCCAATGAATTTACCGAAATCAACGTTTCTTTCATTGTTCCTGCTGAAGAAGAGTACACTGTTACTTTCAACGTAGCTGACATGGACGCTAACCCAATTGAAGGCGCTACTGTTACCATCAATGGTATGGACGTAAGTACTGATGCCAGCGGTGTTGCTACAATTGACCTCGTTGACGGCAATTATCCTTATACTGTTGTGGCCGAAGGCTATATGGACGCAGAAGGAAGTGTTACTGTTGCCGGTGCTGCTGTTACTGAAGATGTTACACTCGAAATGGAGGTTGTATCCTATATGGTAACTTTCAATTCTGACCTGAATGGCGCAATTGAAATTGGTATTTTTGATCCTGCTAATGATGTTGTTTATGTTACAGGTGATATGGTTGACTGGGCTGAGCCAGGAGAAGAAGGTTCTATCATGATGACTGACAACGATGGCGATGGCGTTTATACTGCAAGCCTGGAACTTGAAGCTGGTGATTATGCATATAAGTACTTCAAGAATGCCGGTTGGAACGGTGGCGAATGGGAAGGCGGTGAAGACCGTACGTTCTCTGTTGTTGATGAAGACGTAGTGCTTGATGACTACTTTGCTAATTTACATGTAGGGATCGAAGAGCTTGAGTCTCTGATCAGCATCCGTCCAAACCCTGCAACAAATTACATTAATATTGCTGCAGACCGCAACTATACTGTTGAAGTAATTGACCTGAGCGGACGCGTTATTGCTAATGCACAAATGATTTCTAACCAAATTGTTATCAATATGGAAAATCAGGAGTCTGGCATGTACATCATCCGTATGACAAGCGAAACAGCTACTTTCCTTAAGAAAGTTGTTAAGAAATAAATAAAATTTCCGACTTAATTATAAAGCCGCTCCTTTTTTGGGGTGGCTTTTTTTTGTGGGTTTTAATCGGCGAATAGTTTCCCCTGCCAGCTTTTGCGGTTTTTCAGTTCCTTCTCAATCGCTACCAATACCTGATCGTAGCGGACATTGTCCCAGCGCGGACCTGTAATCAGCTTTGGGCTTACCTCTCCGGCAAAACGCTCGATCATAATGTCCGGCTTCAACCGCTCCGTGAAAGACACAATGAAATCAATATAATCTTCCATCTCCGCAAAGAGGGCAAATGCTTCCGGATTTAATGCAAACTCCTCTGCCATGCATGTTCCGCGGATTATCTGCAACTGATGGAACTTAATACTCGCCAGGGGCAGCTGATTGATGGCTTCTACAGAATCCAGCATCATTTCGCGGCTTTCACCGGGCAGGCCAAAAATAAAGTGTGCACCGCATTTCAAGCCTCTTTGTGCGGTTTCATTAACAGCTTTTTGGGCGCAGGCAAAATCATGTCCGCGATTGATGCGCTCCAATGTTTGGTCATAAACACTCTCAATGCCGTATTCCACAATGATGTATTTGCTTTTTGCCAGCCAGGCCAGATAATCCAGTATTTCCGCATTAACGCAATCCGGACGTGTGCCGATCACCAGACCCACAACCCCTTCTGTTTCCAGTGCTTCTTCATAGCGTTTTCTGAGGATATCCAGCGGGGCATAAGTGTTGCTGAACGCCTGAAAATAGGCCAGATATTTTTTGGTTTTATAGCGGATCTGATGAAATTCCATCCCTTCCAGCAATTGCTGGCGAATGGATTTCTGAGGTGTGCAATAGGAAGGATTGAAGGCTCTGTTGTTGCAATAGGTACAACCACCGTTTCCCTTGCTGCCATCTCGGTTTGGACAGGTAAAGCCTGCATCAACCGAAAGCTTCTGTACCCGCTCACCAAAATATTTTTTAAAATAAGCCGCATAAGCATTAAAAGGCCGCTCATGCCCCCAGGGATATTGATTCATAGGGCAAAAGTACGTATTGCTTTGATAGGATCAGGGCACTCAGAAAAAATCCTAGCGCGCAACATTCAATTTCTGGTAATATTGATGTGGTAAATACAATTTGAAATATTTGTAAATTAGCAATGCAGTAAGGTTGGATAGCCTACATATAAATAACTCATATTAAAGGTTTTATCTAAAGTTGAATCAATATATAAAGAACGAAAAAATGGTAAAACAAATGTCAATTATCCCTATTAAAAAAAATGGCTGCATTTTAGCTATTCTGTTTTTTCTTTTTATGCAAAACGCCTCAATTGGTCAGAGGCTTTTTCTTTGTGATTCTACAATCATTAAAGTCACTGATTCTATAAAAATTAAATCAAACTGTAATTATTGTTTTAGTATTTTGGATTTGCCACAAAATAAATATGATTCACTCATGGTTGATTTTCAATCTTTTCGACCTGAAAATCTAAAAATTATTTATAAAGAGAGTCTAAAAACGCAAAGAGGGCTTTATCAGGTATTTTATCGAGATTCCATTATATATGTTCAATGTGAATTCTTCAAAAGACGACCATCAGGAATCTTTCAAATGTATGAAGCAACAAATCCTAAAAATCCTGAAAAGCTGCTTTATGAAGTTAATTTCCTTAATGGGAAAAGAAATGGATGGTATAATAGGTTTGACTGGTACTCTGATTCAATAATAAAAAAGATACTTTATCGGAACGGGAAGCCAATTGACAGCGTAGAAAAAATAAATTGAACCTATAACAGATGAAAAATCGTTAGAGAACACATTCGCCAGCAAAACTCTAAAAGAAATAAGGGAATGGATCCGACGCCAGTCCCCTCAACCAAACCGATTATATTACTAACTTTGTCTATGAAAACAACCAACTCCAGTTTATCCTCACTTCCGAAGGCCGTATTATGATGCAAAACGGTGGCACATACGAATACCAGTATTTCCTGAAAGACCATTTAGGGAATACGCGTATTACAATGAACCAAAACGGAACAATTTTGCAGGAAGATGCCTATTATCCTTTTGGGATGAACATTGCCGGTTTGAGTTATAGCGATGCCAGCCCTGAGAATAAATACAAGTATAATGGAAAAGAGCTGGAAGGTGAGTTTGGATTGGATTGGTATGATTATGGGGCGAGGTTTTATGATGCAGAATTAGGCCGTTTTTTAGGGGCAGATCCACTTTCCGAAATATTAAGGGGTAATAGTCCTTATATCTATTCCGTCAATAATCCAATTAGATTTATTGATTTTGCAGGCTCATTACCATGGGATAAAGTAATTAAGTATACGTCCATTTCAAGTTTATTTGGTTTAAGATTACATCCAATATCAAATAAATATTCAGGGCATTCTGGAATAGATTTTGCGGCACCTGTTGGAACGGAAGTACGAGCAGTTGCTGATGGAAAAGTGGTTAAAGTGGGGTGGAATGAAAAGACAATAGATGGAAAAACATACGGTTACGGTCAGTATGTTGTTCTGGATCACGGGAATAACTACTATTCTTTATATGCTCATTTAGAGAAAGGAGGAGTAAAATTCAAATTAAATGAAACAATTTGTGAAAAGGACGTAATTGCTACTTCTGGTAATACTGGTGGAAGCACTGGAGCTCACCTGCATTTTGAGATAATCAAGGCTGAATCTTTGTATGGCGAGAATGGTATCTTCAAATCAAAAAATAAGATTAATCCGAAATCCATTAAAGATTTACAATTGCTACTTGCACAATTACAAGCTAAAAATGCATCTCCATCTAAAAGCGATCCTATATATAGAATTATTAACTTGAAAACCATTGAAATAATTGGTAAGAAGAAAAAAAGAAAACGCAGAGCCATTGATCGAATCAAATATACTCACAAAAGTCCTTTTAGCGGGAGTAGATTATCCCCTGGGGATTGGGGTTACAAAGGGTCATTTTGGGATGCATATGATTCTGCAAAAAATTTTTAAATTAATATTATGAACTCTTTTGTTGTTAAATCAGTTTACATTTATCTATTTTTTTTGTTTTCGAATCACATTCTTTGCCAGGAATTGGCACTGAAGGATGAATCGTTTGAAGCCTTTTATGATAAGTTTTATAGTGATACTAATTTTCAGTTAGAAAGGATAGTATTCCCTCTCCCAGGATATAATAGTGACCATATAATGGAATTATTAAGTGACTCATGCAATAATAACGATACATTAGATTATTTTTGGATGAAAAATGATTGGATTTTTATTAATACTGTTTGTCGTCAAGATACACTTTTAATAAGGACCATCAACAAACCTTCAGATTCCATATTTATCGAAAAAATTTACACTCCAAATTCAGGATTTATAATTGAAAGAAAATTCACACAAAAGTCAAAAGGCTGGTTTTTAACGTATTATTTGTATCATGGTTTTTAATATTGTTAAGTGTGAGGCGATAGGCTTTTACATAGATTAGCTATAAACGTCGCAAATAATTACTGGTATAATACCGAATACCAATAAAATATAATACTATGTAAATGGTGAGACATGAAACGTGATTTGATTTTGTTTTCTATTATGTTTGTGGCGTTTGCTTCTATTTTCATTATTAGTGAAATGGCAATAGGTCCTCCTGGTGCTCTTATTAATCCTTCTTTAACAAAAACAAAAACATGGAGCGAGGTTTGCAATGACTTAGACCGGTATGCTTTTAATTCTTTGTTGTTAACTGCAGGCATCTTTTACATTAGATCAAAAAGTAGCAAGAAAAAGAAGTAATGTGTTATTTTTATGCATATGACTAATCAGTAAGAGTTATGCAACAAACAGTAGTATCACTTTTTCTTTCTTTACTCACTTTTGCTGTTTTTGCCCAAAATAAGCAAGCCAATAACTGGTATTTTGGGCATCATGCCGGTATTACCTTCAACACACCTGATGGTAGTCCTCAAGCAGTTTTTGATGGGCAAATCAACCAATGGGAAGGTTGTGCCAGCATTTCAGATAAAGAAGGGAACCTTTTGTTTTATACCGATGGATTAACGGTTTGGAATGCGGCTCATGATACCATGCCCAACGGGCAAAACCTGAATGGCCATCCATCTGCAACTATGTCGGCCATTATTGTCCCTGCTCCAGGGAATGATAGTATCTTTTTACCGCACCATTTATTATTGACCCCATCGGTTTATGCTATTCAGTTGTTAATATGCACCTTGATAATGGTTTAGGCAATATCACAGCAGAAAAAAATGTTTTTCTTGCCGGGCCGGTACAAGAAATGGTCACGGCTGTTGCCCATGCAAACAATTCCTCCATTTGGGTTATTACGCATTTATGGAATACCAATACTTTTGAATCCTTTTTGGTAGATTCTGATTCTTTGCATAGCCTTCCGGTAAGCAGTTCAGCTGGGGCAATCAACACAGGCCCGGGAACCAATGTGGGCGGATATATGAAAACTTCCGTTCAGGGTGATAAATTGGCCATGGTAGCGAATGAAGGGCAATTCGTTCAGCTTTTTGACTTTGACAATGCCCAGGGAACAACAAGCAATCCGGTCAGTTTGTATATTGACCCTGATTATCTTCCCTATGGAATCGAATTTTCACCCAATGGGCAAACACTTTATGTGGCTTCCTTTAACTTTCATATGCCTTTGGGGAACAAAATATACCAGTACGATTTGAGCAGCGGAGACTCAACAAGCATTGTCAATTCTGTAGTTGAAATTGCTGACATTCCGGGTACAACCAGGTATTTTGGCGCCCTGCAAATGGGGCCGGACATGCGCATGTATCTTTCCCGGAATTCTTGTCCATATCTCAGTTTGATCGAATATCCGGATTCCCTCGGTATGGCCTGTAATTTCATAGACTCCGCCGTTTATTTGGATGATGGCTCAAATACACACCTAAGCCAACTCGGTCTCCCAGCCTTCATCCAATCCTTCTTCAACCCGGCCAACTTCACATGGGAAGGCCATTGCTTTGGGGATACCACCTTCTTTGCCATTACAGATACTGCCTCCCAGGATTCTGTTTCTGGGATTTTGGCGATCCGGCCAGTGGTTTGGCCAATTATTCGGATTCCTTTTTCCCCTTTCATGTTTATGAAGATACCGGAGCTTATCAGGTCAGTGTAATTGGTTATAACAACAGCTTGAACGACACCACAGTGCAGGAAATCCTTATCCATCCTTTGCCTGTTCCTTTCCTGCCCGCAGATACCGGTTTTTGCGAAGGTTATGGTGTAAACCTCTGGCCGGGGGATTTTCAATCCTACCTCTGGCAAAACGGTTCAACAGACACCAGCTTTTATGCGGACACTACGCTGAGCGTAATTGTAGAGGTAACGGATGTGCAGGGCTGCAAGAATTTGGATACAACGCAGGCTGTGGAGCATAGTAAACCCGGTGTTTTGAACATTTATCATGATTAAACCTTGCGAAGGGTTTTCCCACTATTGGTTTTGATTTTGCATATATTGAACAAAAAAATCCCGTCAGTATGAACCAACGGGATTTCATATGTTGATTATAATCAATTTATGCTGAAGTGCGTGTTGCGTTTTCGAGGCGTTTGAGGATTGCAAAGATGAACATTGCTGCCAGCAGGCAGAAAACTACCAGCAAGCCCCAGAATTGCCATAATTGTAGTTTGTTCCAGAGGAAGCCAACCAGGGCCACACCGTAGTTACCAATAGCTGTTGCGGCAAGCCATGCACCCTGCATAATACCTTTGTACTGGGGTGGAGCAACTTTGGAAACAAATGACAGTCCGATAGGGCTGAGGAAAAGCTCTGCAATTGTAAGGATGAAATAGGTGCTGATAAGCCAGTAAGGACTTACTGCAAATGCAGATTCAACACGGGTTTCACCAATATCACCGGGAGCCATATTGGCCAGTGAAAGCGAACCAACAACCAAAACGGTAAATCCAATTGCTGTGATTACCATTCCGATACCAATTTTCTTAGGATCAGAAGGCTCAATGTTTTTCTTGGCCATCCAGGTAAAGAGCCCAACGATAATTGGCGTAATCGCTACGATAAAGAATGGGTTAAAGTGCTGGAACATTTGAGGTGTAAACGGATTTGATTCGGCATAACCTGATATACGGAAATAAGCCAGCGTTGCAAAAGCTGCAAACATTACAATACCACCGATACGCAATCCAAAGGAATTCTTTTTCATGAAGAAAAGGATAAGTCCGAGTATCGATAGACCGATAGAGAGCAATCCGAAAAGGTCGAACCAGATAAATGTGCCCCGGCTTACAGTGTCCTGTGTATAGTCACGGGCGAAAGCGGTCATGGCAGCACCATTTTGGTGGAAAGCCATCCAGAAAAAGATTACAACAAACATTACAAGTCCTAAAGCAACAAGGCGCTGCTTGGTTTCCTGTGGAGAGAGTTTGATGACTTTATCCTTATGTTCTGCGCTTGCAGCTTTTTGTTTTTCAGTAAGGTCGGCATGTTTGTAATACTTGCGGAAGCCCCAGAAAATCAACATTGAAGCTACCAGGGAGATACAAGCAACACCAAAAGCCCAGTGATATGCACCGGAGAGTTCATTGATATAATAATTAGAGAACTCAGTCAGGTTGCCGTTCATGTTGGCGAATGCAGGTTGCTCGCCGGCCATGCGGGTAAGGTCTGTAGTTTGTTCGGCCGTGATTGTGCCATCAAGGAAGTTGTGTGCTAATTTTGGAATAGCGCCATTGTAAGTAAGGCTTGATCCTTTCAGCATCCAATTACTAACGGCCTCTGCTGCAGTTGGGGCAAACATTGCTCCAATGTTAATACCCATATAGAAAATGTTAAAGCCTAGAGAACGGTACTTCTCATATTTCTTGTCAGCATCATAAAGGCTGCCAACAAGTGCTTGTAAGTTGCCTTTAAAAAGGCCCGTACCAAGCGATATCACGGCAAGGCCACTGATTACAAGTGGCAATCCGCTATCGGGGTGCGCCAATGACCATTCAGAAGGAATAGCAATGAGCATATAACCCAGGAACATTACAATCAAACCAAGGCTAATGGTTTTCCCGTATCCCAAAACCTTATCTGCTATGATACCACCAACCAGCGGCATAAAGTAAACAAAGGCAAGGAAAATTCCAAAATACTGTGCAGCCGTTTCATAGGCGAAACCGTACTTTGCCTGAAGGAACAGTACAAAAATTGCCAGCATGGTATAGTAACCGAAGCGCTCTCCCATATTGGCAAACAGGGCGACAATCAGCCCTTTAGGGTGTCCTTTTAACATAATTAGAGAATTTTAATTTATAATTAATTAGTGGTCATGATTCCGAGATAAGGCTACAAAAATAGCTAAATCCTGCACTTATCCAAAAATAATCAAGCGCTTGTGTGCCCAATTTTAACTTAATCGAATTTTTTGGGCTCTTGTGTAATGCAATCCACGCTTTATCGTCTATATTAGTGCTATGACTGCTGAAAGCTTTAAAACAATATTTTATCCCATGAAAGACAGGCTATACCGATATGCATTGGCTTTCCTGCGAAAGCCCGACGAGGCCATGGACGCCGTACAGGAGATTTACCTCCGCCTGTGGAAAGGCCGTGATGGATGGGATAAATACGAAAGCCAGGAAGCTTTGGCCATAAAAATGATGCGGAACTATTGCCTCGATAAACTTAAATCGGCGCAAAACCGCCTGAAAAGCACACAGGAAGTGCCGGAGCAAATGCAGGAACAAACTCCTTTTCATATTGCTTCCGACAAGGATTCGATGGGGCTCATCCGGAAGCTGATGCAAAAACTACCGGAAGCACAAAGCGAAATTATGTATTTGAGGGATGTGGAAGAGTATGAATATGAGGAGATTTCGGAGATCACCGGAATGACGGTAAATTATATAAGGGTAAATCTTTCGAGGGCAAGAAAAAAAATAAGGAACGAATATCAAAAAATTGAAGATTATGAACTGGCAGGTGGCAGATAAGTTATTGGAGAAATACTTCAGCGGCCTCAGCACGCTGGAGGAAGAAAGGGAGCTGAAAGAGCTCTTCCGGCGCGATGATGTGCCGGAGCATTTAAAATCCTATAAAGAACTTTTTAGTGGCATCGATCAAAACAGCGCGCTGAGCGGCCCTTCCGGTGAAATGCTAGACGAATGGCTCGGCTTGGACGAGGAAGAAACCGCTGCCGACAGGAAATCCCTGCGCTTCTGGAACGGACGTTTTGCTATAGCCGCAGCGCTGGCCCTGATTCTGGCAACAACTTTCCTTTTTTTAAATAATTCCGGCATGATGAATACCTATTCACAGGAAGAAGTCAATATTGCCTACGATCAAACCAAAAAAGTGCTGGGATTTATTTCCGCAAAAATGAATACCGGAATGGAATCCGCATCACCGGTAGGCAAACTGAACGAAGCCGGATCATCGCTTGATAAATTTGATCTTTTGAACCGAAAAGTGGATCAAACAGCTGATCAGATCAAGAAATTTAATACCTATTCACAGAAAATTAAATCACCTTTAAACAACTAATACCATGAAAACAATTAAATCAATTTTCGCAACACTGCTCATGCTCGCTATCCCTGCAATGATGATGGCACAGAGCCCGATGGATGCTGTTTTTGAAAAATACAACGGCAAAGATGGTTTCACTACCGTGAAAATGAACAAAGAACTTTTCGCCCTTTTCAATGAAATCGAAGTAAATAAAGAAGGCGAGAATGTGGAAGAACTCGAACAAATCAAAGAGCTGACCGAACAGCTCGACGGAATCCGTGTGCTTTCTTTTGAACCCGGCGACGATTATGACGGCCCGATGGTCAACCTTTATGAAGAAGTAATGAAAGATTTGCCAAAATCCTATGTGGAGCTGATGTCGGTAAAAGACGGCGGAGAGGATGTGAAATTCCTGATCCACAAAAAAGGCAAAAAGATCAAGGAACTTCTTTTGCTGGTTGAAGAAGGCAACAGCTCAACAGCCATCAGCATTACCGGTATGCTGGACATGAAGAACATTGGCAAAATTGCCCAGACCATGAACATGAAAGGCATGGAAAAACTGGACAAGCTGAACGATCATGATGAAGATAAAGATTCCGATTCGGACAAAGAATAACTTATCAGGCAGTATTTTCAAAAGCCACGGGGATGACCTGTGGCTTTTTTTACGTCTTAGCTGAAACAAGCCTGTTTTTCAGACAAATTTATTTTTGGCTTACTGTTGTTTAGGATATAAAATTTTGATAAACAACGCTTTATAAGCAAAATTTGCGCGTTGGGTTTTTCGAATATAATTTTTGTCTAAGAAAGGAAATCACGCACTATGCCCGAAATTCCGCTTTTCACATCCTCCCAACTCATTCCTTTCAGGCTTTTCGGGCTTGCATCATCATCTGCATCGGTAAAATAAATAAGCGCGTTTGGGATACTAATGGCTAAAATCTGATTCGGAAATTTTTGCTTATGCCAGTCAGTTAGTTGTTTCAGATCATAATGTTGCAATAGTTCATAAAGATCATAGAAATCTTTAGAGGTCAGTAGATAAGTACATAGAATGATTTATGCTCGTGAATAAATAGATTTCTCCTCCCGCTGGTCGTCGAAATGACTGTTTATTAATTGTTTGGGCAAAGGCGGCGAGGACACAATAAAAAATATAAAATGAGTCCTCGCCGCCTTTGCCACTTGAACACAACAAAAGGTCATTTCGACAGGAAGCTCATAGCGAAGCGGAGAGCTGGATGGAGAAATCTATGTTACTCAATAACAAATCATTATCATTTTTATGATTTGCCAAAACTAATATGCACCTACATACTGACCTCTAAAAATCTTTTCGGCGCCCCCTACCGAGTATGGCCTGGATTTTCATGGCAACCAAGTCAGCATCAGAATACATCCGGATGCCTTCTCTTTCTTCAATGGGTTGAATCAGAGGATGAGGATATCGCACAAGATCCGTCTTAACTCCGGCAATAAAACAAAATAAGCCCCATTTTCTGTGTCTGTTTTCAGCTGAAAATGAATTTTCGTAGCGCCTAAGCAGCATAGCTTCAATTTCCTCAGGAACAAATTTTTCCAAAGAGAACAAATCCAGATCAACAGATGTTCGGTGACCGAACTTTAAGGACAGGGCGGTGCCTCCCACTAATGCAAATGCATTGAGTTTAGGAATGTCCATTAACTCCTTTAATAAGGAAAAAGTTCCGGGTTCGACTGTCTGCGTCTGTAGCATCGAAAAGCCTCCAAAGGTTCGTTAACAACTGCGGCAGCGAGGTGGGTTCTGTATTCCGGCAAAAACTTAGCGTTTAAGAGCACCTTCCGCACTTTATCATCACCATAAAAACGGCGGCATTGGCGGATGTCTTCCACATCGCCACGTTCAAAAACGCGCTCAATTACAAAAGCTGCATTTTTTTGGTAGTCGATGGTTTTTTCATCCACATCCCAGAAAAGCCGTTGATCCAGTTTAGGTTTGTCCATATTTTATTCTTCTAACGCTTGCAAAACCTGTTTGTTATGCAAAATATTTTAATCATCTAAAAAAGCCAACTGGTTAATCGCCGGTTGGTTTATCAGGATGAAATGGTAAAAAGGATACACTTCCTTATAGGCTGCTTCATCTAAATGTGCTTCCATCACCCCGAAAAGTGTATTGAGCATTGCCGGCCAGTAAGCTTCGGTAAAGCCATGTGAGCGGTATGTATGAAAAACCCAGGTCAGGGTTTCAACAAAAACATTGGCTTTATACATCGTCATGACCGACTGCATAAAACGAAACTGATTTTGGTGGTTCTGCAACATCATATCTTTGTTATCCTTGCCAATAAGCCTTTCAAGATCGGGCCGAACCAACATTTTTATATTCAAATCCACGATCATTTTCGGCGAAGAACTAAAAAACTTCTCTGCCGTTTCGGAGCTGATTGCCTGCATTTTTTCGGCTTGTTCGATAAGATTCTGATTATCCATTTATTTTGGGTTTTGATTGATGGGCAATGAAAAATAAAAGGTAGTGCCTTTTCCGGGCTGGCTTTCAAACCATATTTTCCCCTGATGTCCGATAATGATACGCTTCACAATGACGAGGCCAAGCCCTGTACTTTTTTCTCCGTCGGTAGGTTTGGCCGATGTAGTTGCAAAAGGCTTAAATATTTTATCCTGTTCTTCCAGCGGGATGCCAATTCCTTCATCTTTTATGCCCACAGCTATATCTTTGCCGGTCGAAAAAACATTTACCTCAACTTTGCTTCCTTTGCTGCTGTACTTAATGGCATTGGTGAGCAAATTGGTAAATACCTGCCTGATTTTATTTATATCGGCATTAACTTTCGGAATGGTGTCCAGATTGGTAAAAACAATTTTGATGTCCTTTTTGTCGGCCAATGATTGGTTCAAGCGGATATTATCCAAAATCAACTGGTCCAAAGCAAACTTTTCTTTCTGCAAATCAAGTTTTCCCAGTTCAATTTTGGAGATATCCAGTAAATCGTTGAGCAAGTGAAGCATGAACTCACTTTGGTTTTTTATTGTGCTGAGAATTTTTAACTGATCCGGAGAAAGCTTCTCTTCGTACTCTTCAATCAAAAAATCGCTGTACATCATAATGGAAGCAATCGGGTTTCTGAGGTCATGGGCTGCAATGCCGATAAACTCATTTTTTTGTTTGTTCAGCTTCTGTAATTCTGCATTGGCTTTAAAAAGTTCGCGCGTTTTCACATTCAACTCGCTGTTCAGTTCCACCATCTGTTTTTGCATGCGGTCGGTTTCCTGGCTGCCGCGTTCACCAATGGCCATAATGCTGCCACCAATGGGATAAAACCTGAAATAAAAACTCAAAGGCAAATCGCCACCTGTATTCAGGTTCAACAAACTGGCCTGCTCTTTTTGGCATAAAGACGATAATGACAGCTGATTGTGAAAATCCAAAAAAACAGATTTGAAATCAAGCGCGTGTGCAGCGCGGCCGATGGTTTCTTTTGCAAAGTTGTTCATGTCCAATAAATCTCCTTCCGCAGTAAAGATAAAGGCAGGCGATTCGGCATTTTCCCACAAATGCTTAAAACAGAGTTCGTTTAGTGCTTTATTCGGCATATTGTTGTTTCAGGTATCTTTCCAAATCTTCCAGTCCTTTGAGATGCACCACTCCGCTGTGATTCGAGAGTAGTTGCTCGGCGCCATTCATAAAGGCATGTCCGCCCACAATCACATCAACAAAAGGAAACTGCTGCTGAATACTCGAAATATAATCGCTTAAGCGGTAGAGGTTATAGTACATACTCACCGATAAACCCACAACATCCGGCTTTTTTTCTTCAATCATACGCAGTAATTCCGTAAGCGGCGTGTTGGCTCCGAGATAATAACTGTCCCATCCGTTCATTTCTATGATGTCGGCAACCATACGGCCCCCAATCTGATGGTATTCGTTTACAGCGGAACTAATTATGGCCTTTCGGTTTTTATGTTCCTGATTAAAAAGATAGGGATATACAAGGTTCATCAGGCTTTCGGTAATGGATGTGGCCATATGTTCAACGGCAACAGAAATCTCGTTGCGCTCCCATTTGCGCCCGATTTCGTAAAGCGAATCCCTGAAAATATCATTGTAAACCGATTTAACGCTATGGCCTTCTTGCATTAAATCATTTACGATACCAGCACAGGTATGCCGGTTGCCTTGAATCAGGTTTTCAAGATAGGTGTTGTGTGTTTCTTGTGTAGTAGTCATCTCAAGGCATAAAGATAATCATTTTTATTAAAGCCCTTGAAAAATAATAGGTATTTTTCCATTGATAATCAACCATATACAAAAAATTTAAGAGAATTTCCTCAAAAATGCTTGCCAATTACAATCGGATGTCCGTATATTTGCCGCAAAGTTTAACCCTATAGTTAAATCATTAATTTAAACCCAATACTTAAAACCGGAGGTTAAAATGTCAGAAGAACATAATACGGAACAACAAATTTTTGAGGCCGCAAAAAAAGTATTTATCCGCAAAGGCTTTGATGCTGCCCGCATGCAGGATATCGCTGATGAAGCAGGAATCAATAAAGCCCTGCTCCACTATTATTTTCGCAGCAAGGAAAAACTCTTCGATTCCATTTTTCAAAGCATTTTAAAAAAACTGGTTCCCAACCTGGAAAAAATCACCCAGGACAATGTACCTTTCAATGAGGTCATCAACAGGTTTGTGCGTACTTATTACGGATTCGTTAAAGAAAATCCCTTTTTGCCACTGTTTGTGATCAATGAGATTAACCGCAATCCTGAAAAAATAGTCCAGTCTTTTTTGTCGGAGCGCCTTCCCTTGAAAGCATTTTTTGATCGCGTACATCAGGCAATAGAAACAGGCGAAATACGCCCCATCGATCCCAGGGAGATTATTCTCAACATCTTATCGCTGATCCTGTTTCCGATTGCAGCCCGTGCCACAATGGCAGGAATTATTTTTCAAGGTATTGAAGATGATTATAATCAGTTCCTCGATCATCGGATTGAAAATATTGTAAAAATGATAAACGAAAACCTTAAAACCCAATAATCATGCGGAAATTAATTATTTTCCTCAGTTTATTCCCTTTTCTGGCATTGCACGCTCAGGAGCAATTCAGCCTGGACAGCCTGATGAGCCTGGCCGTTGAAAATTACCCCAAAATCCGGGAAACCGCAATGATTGACCAAAAGAAAGAACTGGCCGAAAGCAACCACCAGAGCAGCTGGCTCCCACAAATCAGCCTCAATGCCCAGGCTACTTACCAATCTGAAGTAACGAAAATCGACATCCCCGTTCCCAATTTAAACATTCCCGAACTAAGCAAGGATCAATATAAAATATATCTGGAAATGAGCCAGTTGATATACGATGGAGGTTCGCTAAAGCACAGCCGGGAGCTGGAAGAGGCCAATGCGCAAACCGAACACCGGGCAATTGCCGTTGAATTATACAATTTAAAAAGGCGCATCAAAGAGCTTTTTCTGCAAGTGATCATGCTCGAAAACAGCAAAGAACTAATTATCGAAAACATCAACAGCCTTGATGCACGTATTAAAGAAGTGGATGTGGGCATTCAAAATGGTGCGGTTTTAAGCAGCGTGGGCGACAATCTCAGGGCCGGAAAAATCAAAAGTCAGCAAATACTCAGTGAAACGAATTTCACACAGGAAGGCCTGCTCGATATGTTGTCGCATTATTGCGGCATACAGCTAACTCAAACAGAGCTCCAACAGCCTGATGCTCAATTCAGTCCTGATAACAATATCGCTTTGCGGCCTGAATATCAGCTCCTCGAATCGCAAAAAAAAATAGTGGAAACTTCGGATAAGCTCACATCATTGCAGAACCTGCCCAAACTCAGCGGCTTTGGTCAGGCTGGATATGGCCGCCCGGGCCTGAATATGCTTGACAATGATTTCAGCGGCTATTATTTAATAGGAATCCGGCTGTACTGGAAGCCATGGAACTGGCATAAAGTAGAGCGCGAGCAGAAGATCAACAGATTGCGCCAGGAAATCATCACGGAAAATCAAAATACCTTTACAACAGAAGTGCAGGCCGAGCTGCTTCAAATCCAAAAGGAAATCCTGAAATATGAAAACCTGATGCAAAGTGATCGGGAAATCATTGCGCTGAAAGGAAATGTGGTAAGAACAGCAGAAGCTCAATTGAGCAACGGGATCATCACTTCATCAGAATATATCAATCAGCTGAATGAAGAAACACAGGCAAAAATCAATGCTGAAAATCATAAAATACAGTTAATTAATGCAAAATTGAATTATAAGATCGCATTAGGCAAACTTTAAAACAAAACACCTCCAATACATAACATCATGAAAATCAAAAACTTTTGGATTATAGGACTGGTAGCATTATTGATGACAGGCTGCCCGAAAATGAAAGAGAAACCGGATGCTTTTGGTAATTTTGAATCGGATGAAATCACCATCTCTTCAGAAGCCAACGGAAAACTTTTAATGTTTGATCTGGAAGAAGGCCAACAGCTCAGCGAAGGCCAGAAGATTGGATATGTAGATACCACAAGCCTCCACCTGCGCAAAATGCAATTGATCCAATCACAAAAAGCCATCCTCTCGCATTTAAGCAGTATCAATGCACAGATTAAAGTGCAGGAACAAATCCTGGAAAATCTCATCATCACCCAAAAACGGATCGATAATTTATTCGCTGCCGGAGCAGCTACCCAGCAACAAAAAGATGATATCGACGGGCAGGTAAGTGCTGCTCAGAAGCAAATTACCTCTATCAGTTCTCAGAAGCAGTCCGTATTGGATGAAGCTGCTGTAGCTGACCGGCAAATGGCAGAGATTGAAGACCAGATCAACAAATCGATTATTATTAACCCGATCGATGGAGTGGTTTTGGCCAAATACGTTTATGCCAATGAAATTACTACTTTTGGCAAACCCCTTTATAAAATCGCCGACCTCAACACCATGAAGCTCAAAGCTTTTGTAAGCGGCGCTCAGTTGCCCAATATAAAAATCGGACAAAATGCCGTGGTAAGTTTCGATAAAAATGAAAAAAGCAACCAGAATGTTGACGGTATCGTTTGCTGGATTGCCGATCAGGCTGAGTTTACCCCAAAGGTAATCCAGACAAAAGAAGAAAGGGTAAATTTGGTCTATGCCGTGAAAATTAGGGTGGACAATAAAGACGGCAAGATTAAGATCGGGATGCCGGGCGAGCTCTATTTTAAGCAGTAGTTTCTAAAAAACAAGCAAAGCAAGCGAATGATCAAGCTGGAAAACATAAGCAAATCCTACGGAGCCACGAAAGCCCTTCAAAACGTGCATGTAGAAACATCGCCTGGAGAGCTGTTTGGTTTCATTGGACCGGACGGTGCCGGAAAAACCACGCTTTTCCGCATACTCACCAGTCTTTTACTGCCCGATGAGGGCACAGCAAGTGTTGCTGGTTACGATGTGGTGAAGGAATACAAAAAAATCCGGCAATCCGTGGGCTATATGCCGGGACGCTTTTCGCTCTATCAGGACCTGAGCGTAGAAGAAAACCTGAAATTTTTTGCAAGCATATTCAAAACCACTATTGAAGAAAACTACGATCTGGTCAAAGATATTTATCAGCAAATCGAGCCCTTCAAAAAGCGCCGTGCAGGGAAACTCTCCGGAGGCATGAAACAAAAACTCGCTCTCAGTTGCGCACTCATTCATAAGCCCGAAGTGCTTTTCCTCGATGAGCCCACCACAGGGGTGGATGCTGTATCGCGCAAAGAATTCTGGCAGATGCTCAAAAAGCTCAAAGAAAAGGGTATCAGCATTATTGTTTCCACCCCTTATATGGATGAAGCCATGCTTTGCGACCGTATAGCGCTCATACAGGGCGGGCATTTGATGGAGGTAAATACACCACAAAACATCTGTGCGGCTTATCCCCATCCGCTTTATGCCATAAAAACAGAAAACTTCTATCGCATGATGCAGGATCTGCGCAAGAACGAAGAGCTCCATTCGGTTTTCAGCTTTGGCGAATATGCCCATATTGGCCTGAAAGCAGAAGGCCGTATTGAGAACATTGCTGAATCGCTCAAAACAGATGGACATAAAAACATCCATTACCATAAGGTTTCTGCCGGCATTGAAGATTGTTTTATGAACCTGATGAAGGAGGTATCATGAGCAGGGAAAAAGTGATAGAAGTCCGCAATATGGTGAAAAAGTTTGGTGATTTCACCGCCAACGATAATTTAAGTTTTGATGTGTATAAAGGAGAAATTTTCGGCTTTCTGGGTGCCAACGGAGCAGGAAAAACTACCGCGATCCGCATCCTGTGCGGACTCTCCCGCCCTACTTCCGGGGATATTAAAGTAGCGGGTTATGATGCCCATACACAAAGTGAGCACATCAAGAAAAATATTGGCTATATGAGCCAAAAATTCAGTTTGTACGACGATTTAAGCATTCGGGAAAACTTTCGTTTTTATGGAGGCATTTACGGCCTCTCGAAAAGTGAGATTCGTGAAAAAACGGATTTCTACCTGCACAAACTCAATTTGGAAAAAGCCGGCGACACACTCCTGAAAAGCATTCCGCTGGGCTGGAAACAAAAACTTTCCTTTAGCCTGGCGATGATCCATGAACCGGCCATTGTTTTCCTTGACGAACCCACCGGTGGTGTGGATCCAATAACACGCAGGCAATTCTGGGATTTGATTTATGAAGCTTCAGATAAAGGAACTACGGTTTTCGTAACTACGCATTATATGGACGAAGCGGAATACTGCGAACGGGTTTCCATTATGGTAGCCGGGCGCATTGATGCCCTGGACACTCCTGCCGGACTAAAAAAACAATTTGAGGTTCCTACACTCGAAGAGGTTTTTATACACCTGGCAAGGGGTTAAATAAAAATAACATTATGAAATCATTTATAATCAAAGAGTTCTATCATATTTTCCGCGATGTGCGCAGCATGGTCATTTTATTTGGCATGCCGCTCATACAGGTCATGATCTTTGGTTTTGCCATAACAAACGACCTGAAGGATGCCCGCCTGGCCGTGCTCGACAACAGCCGCGATGCGGAAACCGGAAAAATCACCGATAAAATAACATCATCCGGCTATTTTATATTGCAAGACGAACTGCAAAGCCCGAATCAGATTGAAGAAGGATTTCGCTCAGGGAAAATTAAGGAAGTCCTTGTTTTTGAAAACAAATTTGCTTCAAAACTCGGCAGCGGACAAAAACCTTCGGTACAAATCCTGGCCGACGCTTCCGATCCCAATATGGCCAACCTGTTGGTAAATTATACCAACGGCATCCTGATGAACTATCAGCTGGAGTACACCCAGGGGCTTATGGAACCGCCCATCGAAGTAAAAACAGAAAGCCGCATGTTTTTCAACGAAGAGCTTGAGAGTGTTTATCTTTTTATTCCCGGCACAATTGCTGTGATCCTGATGCTGCTTTCGGCCATGATGACTTCCATCTCCATCGCCCGCGAAAAAGAACTCGGAACCATGGAAATACTGCTGGTCAGCCCATTGAAGCCCGCACAGATCATCATCGGAAAAGTTTTTCCCTACATTTTGCTGAGCTTCGTCAACGCCATTACCATTCTCGTTTTGGGATATTTCGTCTTTGGGATGCCCATTGTAGGCAGTTTGGCACTGCTGCTTGGCGAAAGTATCCTCTTTATTATCATGGCACTGGCCCTGGGGATTTTTTTCAGCACCATCAGCAACAGCCAGCAAACTGCCATGATGCTTTCTATGTTTGTAATGATGCTCCCAACGATTTTATTGAGTGGTTTCATCTTCCCTATTGAAAATATGCCGGAAGTGCTGCAATGGCTTTGCAACCTGATGCCCACCAAATGGTTTATCATCATCCTGCGCGGCATTATGCTGAAAGGAAACGGCATAGCTGAGCTATGGTCAGAAACCCTGATCCTGCTGCTAATGACCCTTTTCTTTATCGCGCTCAGCATTAAAAAGTTCAAAATCAGGCTACAATGAGAACAGTATTATTTATTATACAGAAGGAGTTTTTGCAGATTTTCCGCAACCGCACCATGCTTCCCATAATTTTTGTGGTACCTGTGGTGCAGCTGTTGGTACTGGCTTTTGCCGCCACATTTGATATCCAGAATACGAACATCATGGTAGTTGACCATGATAAAAGCCCGGCATCGCGTGAGCTGGTACGAAAATTTGAAGGGAGCAATTTCTTTACCATTGTTGGATACCCGAATGATGTTGCCGAGGCCAAAGAAGCGCTTCTTCTGAGCCAGACACACCAGGTTTTGGTGATTGAACCCGGTTTTGGCAGCAAGCTGAATAAAGAAGGCAAAGCAAAAGTTCAGCTCCTGAATGATGCAGTAGATGGCAATGCTGCCAGCCTGCGCAACGCTTATGCAACATCCATTATACGCGATTTCAACAATAAACTGATTGCAGAATCTTATCCCTTATTGGGCAAACCCGAGCTTATCCACAGCAGCTGGCGCTTTTGGTTCAATCCGGACTTAAACTACAAAACTTATATGGTTCCCGGAATATTGGTATTGCTGGTCACTGTTATCGCCCTCTTTTTGAGCGGCATGAACATCGTACGCGAAAAAGAAATCGGTACGATTGAACAGATCAATGTAACGCCCATCAAGCGCTGGCAGTTTATCAGCGGCAAATTGATCCCTTTTTGGGTTATTGCCCTTTTCGAATTGGCCTTTGGGCTCGTTGTTGCCAAAATTGCTTTCGACATTCCCATGCTGGGCAGTTTATGGCTGGTGTTTGGATTTGCAGCCGTTTACCTGATAGTGATCCTGGGCATTGGACTGTTTATTTCCACCATCACGGAAACGCAGCAGCAGGCCATGTTTATCGCCTGGTTTTTTGCCATTATCTTCATCCTGCTGAGCGGCCTGTTTACACCTGTTGAAAGCATGCCCGACTGGGCGCAAAAACTGAACATCATCAACCCAATTGCCTATTTCATCGAGGTGATGCGCATGATCCTATTGAAGGGCAGCCGTTTTTCGGATATTGCATTTCAATTTACAGCCATTTGTATTTATGCCGTGCTGATGCTCGGACTGGCCGTGAACCGGTATAAAAAGAAGGCATAAAGGAATTAAAAGACATTGACTTTCCACCTCTTTTCTGTTCCTTAAAAATTCGTAATTTCGCCCTCGTTTTCAACAGATCATCAATAAAAACAATATATTATGCTTCGGACACACACTTGTGGCGAATTGAACCTGGAACATCAGGGACAAGAAGTAAAACTCAGCGGTTGGGTTCAGCGCATCCGCGATAAAGGCAGCCTCCTCTGGATTGACCTGCGCGACCGTTATGGCATCACACAACTTTTTATGCAGGAAAGCGACAATCCTGAAGGACTGATGGAAAAAGCCCGCAGCCTGGGACGCGAATTTGTTATTTCGGTAAAAGGTACGGTCATCGAAAGGGAATCAAAAAACCCGAATATGCCTACCGGCGACATTGAAATTGCTGTAGCAGAACTTGAAATACTCAACAAATCCAAGCTGCCCCCTTTCACCATTGAAGATGAGACTGATGGCGGCGATGAGCTGCGCATGAAATACCGCTACCTCGACCTGCGCCGTAACCCGGTGCGCCGCAATCTGGAACTGCGCCATCGTTTGGCCCTGGAAACCCGCAATTATCTCGACAGCCAAAAATTCATGGAAATCGAGACGCCATACCTCATCAAATCCACACCGGAAGGAGCACGCGATTTTGTTGTGCCCTCGCGCATGAACCCCGGCGAATTTTATGCCCTGCCGCAATCCCCGCAAACATTCAAGCAATTGCTGATGGTAGCCGGATACGACCGCTACTACCAGATTGTAAAATGCTTCCGCGATGAAGACCTCCGCGCCGACCGTCAGCCCGAATTTACGCAAATCGACTGCGAAATGGCCTTTGTGGAGCAGGAAGATGTGCTGAGCACTTTTGAAGGAATGGCCCGTCACCTTTTCCAGATTGTAAAAGGTTTTGATCCCGGTAATTTTGAGCGCATGGAATATGCCGATGCCATGAAATATTATGGTTCTGACAAGCCGGACATCCGCTTTGAAATGAAATTTGTTGAGCTCAACGAAATCGTTCAAAATAAAGGCTTTAAAGTATTTGATGATGCGGAACTCGTTGTGGGTATCAATGCCGGAGGATGTGCCGGTTACACCCGCAAACAACTCGACAAACTCACCGATTTTGTGAAAAAGCCACAGGTTGGCGCCCGCGGTCTGGTTTATGTAAAATACAATGAAGACGGCAGTTTCAAATCCAGCGTGGATAAATTTTACGATGCAGAGCAACTCAAGCTCTGGGCAGAAGCCTTTGGTGCCAAGCCCGGCGACCTGATGCTTGTTCTTGCTGGTAATGCCGACAAAACACGCAAAGCACTTTGTGAGCTGCGCCTTGAAATGGGCGAACGCCTTGGCCTGCGCGACCCGAACACTTTCCGTCCGCTGTGGGTTGTGGACTTCCCGCTGCTGGAATGGGACGAAGACAGCAAACGTTTTTATGCCATGCACCATCCCTTTACTTCGCCAAAAACAGAAGACATTGCCCTGCTCGACAGCGATCCCGGAAAAGTACGTGCCAATGCATACGATATGGTAATCAATGGAGTGGAAATCGGTGGCGGCTCCATCCGTATCCACGACCGTGACCTGCAAAAGCTGATGTTCAAACATCTTGGTTTTACTGACGAAGAAGCACAGGCACAATTTGGCTTCCTGATGAATGCTTTCGAATTTGGCGCTCCTCCACACGGTGGCATTGCCCTGGGCTTCGACCGTTTGGCAGCACTTTTCGGCGGTTCCGATTCCATCCGCGACTATATCGCGTTCCCAAAAAACAATGCAGGCCGCGATATGATGATCGATTCACCATCGCCTGTAGCAGAAGCACAGCTTGATGAACTGGAAATCAAACTGAACCCAAAGGAAAATTAATACATCTCATTTAAGATAAAAAACCCGGTCGTTCAATACTGAAGAGACCGGGTTTTTGTTTATTATCCCATTCTTACACCCATTCAAAACCATCTGCATCAATATCTGCCAAAGACAGAACCCGGTCAATGGTATTTTGCAATAAGCTTTCGATATTGTTGGGTTTATGATAAAAACCCGGCGATGCAGGGCATATGATGCCGCCAGCTTCGGTAACGCGCAACATATTTTCGATATGGATTTTGCTCAATGGTGCTTCGCGGGTAGCGAGTATCAGTTTTCTGCGTTCTTTGAGCATCACATCGGCTGCGCGCGTCATCAAATCGTTGGAAATACCCGAGGCGATGCGCCCCAAAGTACCCATGCTGCATGGAATGATAATCATGGCCTGATAATTTGCGGAACCGCTGGCAGGGGCAGCAAAAAGATCATCGTGTTCAAAAAAACGAAACGGATAGCCCATAAAATCAGCATTATCTAATTCATACTTCCAAACTTCTTTGGCTGTTTTTGAGAAGATGACATCCAGCTGGATTTCGTCCCTTTTGCTCAATTGTTCCATCAGCATTTTTGCATAAACAGAACCGCTGGCGCCGGTTACACCGAGAAGGATTTTCTTTTTATCGTCTTTTTTTGAATTCATAAACCAGGCAAAGGGTCAAAACATCATTATACTGACCGCGGTTAAACAAACGTTTTACGCCCGAAGCATGTTCACGCACGGCCATAAGGCTATTCGTTGAGCGGAAATTCACCTGCCACTGATCCGCAAAGCGGTAATACAATCCGCCCAAAAGATTGAGTGCATGCCTGTTAAATTCCGTGCCGGCAATCTGATCACTGAAATCAGCTTCTTCATAAGTATGAAGCAGATACCCATAGCCCAGACCGATTTCGAAAGTAAATTTCCCATAAACATACTGATACAAAACCGGCAGGTCGATATAATCCAGACGCAAAAGATATTGCTGATAACCATTTTCTTCCGTAGGGTTTCTGCGGCTGCCTTTCTGGCTGTATTCGAGCTCCATTTGCAATTGAGAATGCTCTGAAATGGGATAATTTACAAATCCGCCAATGAAAATACCGGCTTTATCATAACCCGAGCAGCAATCGCCTGCAACCTGCGAACCATTGGCCCCGGCTTTGAGGCCGCCCCGGAAATCCTGCGACTGGGCAGCCAGGAAAAACAGGCCAAGAAATATGGATAGGAGTAACTTTTTTGTCATAGCGTTTGTTTTGACACAAAACTACGAAATTAATGGGCAGAATTAAAGCCAACAGTTCAAGCCTAGCAATTCATATTGATACCTAATATTGATTTTTACACAATCTGGCTTTCCTCATCGCGCTCCGATTTTACAGGCCCCAATTCATAACCAAAAAGAGATAAAACCTGATTTACCTTATCCGTACGTAAACTTTGCTTGCCCTGCTCCAAATCCCGCACAAACCGAAGTCCGACTCCGGCTTTATATGATAAATCTTCCTGAGTTAAACCCAGGTCTTTTCGGTTGCTTTTCACAAAATCGCGCAGTTTATCCATTTTATATACCATTTCGGGTATAAATTAATCAAAATGAAGCTCTTTATACCCCATAAGGTATAATTTCATAGAAAAAGGTCTCTATTTGCTGTTTTGCTGCTTCAGCAAATCCCTGATTTCGGTCAAAAGAACTTCTTCTTTTGAAGGAGCAGGAGGAGCAACAGGCTTTTCTTCTTTTTTCTTTTCCAGTTTGTCTTTCATTTTGTTGTACGCCTTCACAAGCATAAAAACGGCAAAAGCCACAATTAGAAAGGTAATGATGGAGTTGATGAACAAACCATATTTAATCGCTATTTCTGCAGCTCCATCAGCCGCGCCGGGAGCAGATTCGGGTATTGCCGACTGAATAATAATTTTGAACTTTGAAAAATCAACTTCTCCCAGCAGCTCACCAATGGGCGGCATCAAAACATCATTGACCAGTGATTTTATTATGGCTCCAAAATATGTGGCCATAATCAAACCTACGGCCATTTCTACTACATTTCCTTTGCTGATAAATTTTTTGAATTCGTTCATAATCAATATTATTGTGTTGTATTATTTCAAAACCGGCTTTCTTCTGCCAAATGAAGCACGAATATATCATTTTATGCCGGATTTAAATACTCCAGAAGAGTTATTCCAGAAAGAAAACATTAAAGCAAGAGTCTGCTTTCTACGACAAAAGGCGCAAAGCTCCCGATAAATTTAACACAAAATTAACCTGGCTGAAAAATTCTTCAAAGTGAATTATTCGCCTCAAAAACAACTATTTAAACAAACAATATCCATTATTACTAAAAAAACCGCCTTGAGAGCACCGGCCTAATTATGCAAGAGCGTGGTGCTCTGATCAAAGTAAATGCCATTTTACTATTTTTGCCCAATTAATTGGACATCTCAAAACCATAAATGAAACGCTTTTACCCACTTTTGCTCATCTTGTTGCTTGCCAGCAGCAGCATGTTTGCGCTAAACCCCGACTCACTGTCTGTCAAACAGATATTCAAATCAAACGAACAGACTTTTGCCACAATCTACAGTAATTTTCACAGCTCCATCAGCGAGGGCAACAACCCTTCCGGCATGGAAATAACCCGTGCTTATCTCGGCTACAAAAAACACCTGTCGGAAAATGTTTATGCAAAGGTAAACCTGGATATAGGAAGTCCGAACGATGAATCCCAATACGCTCTTTTACGGCGCTTTGCCTATTTCAAAAACGCTTATGTGGCCTATGAAGATGAACGGCTTACGGCCAATTTCGGGATTATTGGCCTGCATCAGTTTAAAATACAGGAAAATTTCTGGGGGCACCGCTACATTTACAAAAACGTAATTGATGAACATAAACTGGGATATTCGGCAGATATCGGCGCATCAATCAGCTATAAATTTCTGAGCTGGCTATCCGCAGATTTTACCTTTATGAACGGTGAAGGTTATACGCACCTGCAAACCGACAATACCTACAAAGCCGGTTTGGGCATTACGCTCAAACCCATTAAAGGATTGATTTTACGCATGTATGGCGATTATGAAGAAAAAGACGTCAGCTATTACAGCCTCACCGGATTTGTGGGCTACCACTTCACAAAAAACATCAAAGCGGGCTTTGAATACAATAAAACCGAAAATTACCGCTATTTGGAAGATCACCAGCGCGAAGCCTGGTCGGCCTATTTTTCCTGGGACTTCTGGAAGCAATTTCAGCTTTATGGGCGCTTCGACAAAATTACTTCCAACATACTCGAATCGGAAAAATTGCCTTGGGCTTTGGCCAAAGACGGATCAGCTGTAATAGCCGGATTGCAATATGCGCCCATAAAAGGTTTGCGCATGGCCTTGAATTATCAGGATTGGTATCCTTATGCATCCAACGAAGAAAACGAAGCATTTATTTATCTCAACTTTGAAATAAAACTCTGATCATGAAGAAGCTATATACTTATTTCTTCCTAATAACCAGCCTCCTGTTTATTTTTTCATCATGCCGCAAAAGCGATTACGAAACGCCTGCCACACAATACATCACCGATAATGGCAACGGAACCGGAACCGTAACATGGAAAGCGGGAACAGAATATGTACTTGAAGGTTTGGTTTTCGTAAATGACGGTCAAGTCTTGACCATTGAAGCAGGAGCTGTAATTCAGGCGAAAACCGGGCAGGGCATCAATGCTACAGCTTTGATTGTCAGTCGTGGAGCAAAAATCATTGCGCAAGGCAACAGCCAGCAACCCATTATTTTTACGGTTGAAGGCGATGACCTGCAGGGCAGCACACCGCTCAAAGCACGTGGATTATGGGGTGGATTGATCCTGCTGGGCAACGCACCGCTCAACACTTCCGGCGGTGAAGCACGTATTGAAGGCATTCCGATCAGTGAGCCACGCGGCGTATTTGGCGGACAAAATGCTGAGGACAATTCCGGAATCCTGCAATATGTAAGCATCAGGCATGGTGGGACCAATATTGGCGAAGGAAACGAAATCAATGGACTGACACTTGGCGGAGTAGGCAGTGGAACACGTATTGACCATGTAGAGGTCGTTGCCAACGCCGATGATGGCATCGAGTTTTTTGGTGGAACGGTAAATTGCCGCTATCTGGTATCCGCTTTTTGTGGTGATGATGCCTTTGATTTTGATATGGGTTATACCGGCATGGGACAATACTGGTTGGGCATACAGGATCCCGGCGACGGCAATTGCCTGATCGAATCCGATGGCAATGCCGACCATACAGGCGCAAGGCCATTCACCAACCCGGTAATCAGCAATCTGACGGCAATAGGACGTGGAAATACTGCCGGTGGATGGCTCTGCCGTTTTCAAAATGAAGGCGGAGCGCATATCATGAACAGTATTTTTCTGGAAGAAGAAAATGGTGTTGGGCTTGAATATCAAAGCGGGGGAAGTTCTTCTTTTGACCACTGGAAGAACGGATATACAAGCCTACAAAACAATAGTTTTTATGGGGTTGGTGGCAATTCCGCTGCCGGCATTTTTGTGCTAACGGGATCGGGATTTGGCGAAACAGAACAGAATCAATGGATTGACTATTTCGAAGGGGGAAACAACAATATCCGCAATCCGGGCATTAGGTTTACCGAAGAGAGCATTGGAATTTTACCGGAATTCCCCGATGCAGATGTAGTGCAAGCCGAAAATGCCTGGTTTGAAGAAGTTAAATACCGCAGTGCATTTTATAATGATAACTGGCTACGGGGCTGGAGTTATCTGGAACAGGCCGGGTATGTATATTAATCATTAAAGCACAAAGACTTTTTTCTCGCAAAGGTGATTTGCGAAACCGGGCTTCTTAGACTTCCGGGCTTAATTCTTACTCTTTCACTATTTTCTCACTAAAACGTTTATCCCCGGCAATGAGGCTGCACACATAAATCCCGGAAGGTAGTCTGCTGGTGTTGACCAGAAAACGTGCAGCCTTGCCCTGCAGGAATATCCGGTTTTCCTGAACCAGTTTGCCATTCATATCCATCAGTTGCAGCATGGCCTCTCCCTGAAAATCAAGATTCACAGAAAACTCCAGATTATTTGATATAGGATTGCCATAGATTTTGAAGGGGGATGGCTCAGGATCTTCAAGAGCTGATAAACCCACCGGAAGCCCTTCACCAATATAAAGCAAACGCCCCTGTTGCCCATATGCCCAAACATGCTGCCCGTCTGGATCAAGAGCCAAACCCTTTAAACGCGGGAAAGGACCCATTTTTTCATAAACACCTTCTGATTGTTCAAGAAAAATAAATGAGTTCCCGGCAATATATCGAGGCGTATTTAAATCACTTAATAAAACCATACGCCCGTCCTGTTTTTGAATAATATCAACAATATGATCGCCACCTTCAATCTCAAGAATAGGTTCCGGGGGAGCATTTTGAGAAAAACGATCTAACCAAAGATAATGAGTAGCTGTATCAAACACATAAATTTCATCATCTGATTTAGCGAAGCCATAATCAATGAAATCCAGGCCGATATCGCGGAAATGCCATTGTTGCCCGAGGTCGGAAGAATAGTAGTAGCCGGCTCCTTCAATTAATTGCTCCCCAAACAGAAACAGCATTTTTTCTGAAACATCCATACTGCTGAAGATTGTATCCTCCATAGGTAGGGGCAATAGTTGTGTTTCTGATTCCCAGTTCGCCAAATAATAAAACTCTCTTGAGGTATATTTTTCCGTAAACAATATAAACAACTCATCCCCCCTTTTCTTCAATACATGATCTGCTCCAAACCTATCACCTGGATACATGAGCTTTTGCTCCCAGTTCAAATTACCATCTGTAGCCTTCAAAAAATAAGTAGGTGCCAATGTTTCATGATAAAAAGTTGAGATCAAAACAAGCTCTTCTTCATCGTAAACCGCAGCATATAATGAGCCGGGAACACTTAAGGTATCCCAATATGGGAAATACCCATTTACTTGGATTAATATATCATCGGAAACCAAATACTGTTGCCCATCAAAAAAACCAATATCATCAATAGTATTTTCATAGGCAATCTTTTCTGCTTGCCATATAGGCAATGAATCGGTTCGAATACGAGTATGAATTACATCGCTCAGATAAGCCAGTAGTTTTGAGCTGTTTCGAAATGCCAAGGCACAAATACGTGATGATGACAGCAAATATTGAAAAGAAATAGGAGCGGCTTCATTAACCTCCCAGGTATTGCCATAATCATGTGAGGAAACAATACAAGAGGGATAACCTTTACCATAGCCACTATTAAATCCATAGGCCACAAGAACAGAATCCCCATTGCTTTTTATGCGATGAAGATAGGCCCAACTGAGATTATTATGCACAACGCTATTCCAATTTTGGCCAAAATCGGTCGTTTTAAATACTGTACCACCCCAAAACGGTTGGTTCGCTTTGTAATCTCCGTAGCTGCCACACAAAAAATATAAACTATCACCTACAAAAATAATATCCCTAAAATCTTTATCATAGAAAGTATATGGCGACTCTCTGGTAAAGCTATCCGCAGCATTTGCTGTATAAAAAATCTCGTTTAAATGGTCTTCAATCCTAATAAACAATATTCCTTTGGTTTTGGATTCAAAAGCCATTCCCCCTTTGTTACTATATAACCATGAATAATTAAACTCATTCAAACCATCGGCACTTTTATTGCGCCACTGCAAACCTCCATCATTCGTTTCTGAAAAATGCAGGCACTCATTTTTGGTGTCATTGATCAAACAATAGGCTTGCTGCTCATCAAAGAAGAAAAAGTCCATAAACCATTTACCATCAACCAGTTTATGAACAATCTCCCAGTTTTTGCCGTAATCATTTGTTTTTAAAAGTTCAAGCTTTGTCCAGCAATAAGCCACACCCTCACCGATTATTTTTATTTCCATAAAATCGGATTTGCTTTCAGTAGGGCTAATCGTCCAGCTTTCCCCTCCATCTTCAGTAAAGGCCATCCCGGCTGAACGGGCACAAAGGATTCCTCTTTGCTCATCAAAAAACTCCATATCCTGAGGTTCATTGCCAAAAGGCAAAGGGTTTACCCAATGCGCTTCCTGAGCCAGCAGTCCGGATCCAAAACTCAGAATCAATAAAAACAAAAGCTTTTTCATCTTCGATACTCTTTTATTCTTTCACTATTTTCTCACTAAAACGTTTATCCCCGGCAATGAGGCTGCATATATAAGTCCCTGAAGGGAGTCTGCTGGTGTTGACCAGAAAACGTGCAGCATTGCCCTGAAGGAATATCCGGTTTTCCTGAACCAGTTTGCCATTCATATCCAACACTTGCAACCAGGTTTCTCCCTGAAAATCAAGATTCACAGAAAACTCCAGATTATTTGATATAGGATTGCCATAGATTTTGAAGGGAAAGGCATCGGGATGGCTGATCGGGTCAACGCCTACAGGCATGCCATCGCCCAGGTAGTATAAACGTCCGTTATTTCCAAACGCCCAGATATGTTTTCCGTCGGGATCTACAGTCAGGCCACGCATAGGCGGATAAGGACCGGAAGATTTTAAAACATTCAAATCGGGCCCAAAATAGAAATACGTGTCGAAATCAGAAGTGGCCACAAAGCAATAGTTTCCCAAATCATCCTGAACCACATCCTGTACTCGATAATTACTCGTTTCTGAAATCCGGCCATCCAGGAGTTGGTCATTAACCATATCAACAGCCTGCAAGGTATTTCCATGCCGCACAAACATCAAATCTTCATTTACAATGTATGCCTTGCTGATAATCTCCGTTCCCAGATCATAAAAAGTCCAGTTATAATTTTCATCAGTACATTTATAGTAACCCCCACGCCCATCTGCAAAACCACCAAAAAGATAGCCAGCCGTTGGTGTAAATTCCATATACCTGAGACTTCCTTCATCTTCGGGCAAAGGAATTTCTGTATAGGTTTCTCCCAGATTATCAGTAAACTGAAGTGATGCATAATATGGGTAATCATCTTCTGATTTAAAAAAATACAATCTTCCTTCTTCAGGATAGCTCATGCAGCTTGTCCAATGATGCACCGGTGAATCCGAAATTGATGTAATCCAGTTTTCACCTCCATCTTTTGTGTGATATAAAAGATGATACATATGATTATCATGATATGTCCACCCATGAACCACACCATTTTTATGGTCAGCAAAACTAAATAGTTTGATTTCCTGATACCATTCATTATCAATATTAGGCGACCAATGAGTTATATTGCCATGTGAACGAACAATGGCGTTCTCACTTACAATATTGGCATTGGAATTATCAAAGGTCAGTTTAAGAATATTTCCGTAAAAATTACTGTTCATAGAACGCCACAATCCGTCACTGGAGAGCACTGCAAATAATTGTATAAACCCATTTGAATAATAACCACCACCAGATTGACTAATAAATATTTTCCCATCCGGTCTAATATTCATCGCATCCGCATTAGGCTTTGCAAATCCAAGAGGGCAATAATACTGAGCCCATTCCCAGTTTTTGCCTTTATCAGTGGAAAAGACACAATATAAACTCCAAATAGGTTCTTCCTGATAGAATGATGTACCCGTTAAACAAATTAGAGAATCATTCCATATTTTTATATTTGAGGTTTTCAACGGAAAATCATAAGTCCAGGGATAATGAACATATTCAATAGAATCACCGAAATTCTTGACTTCATAACATGTTGTTCCATACCAATATCCTTCACCCTCACCTTTATTAAGCTGTTCCCAACCACCTGTATAAAACTGACCATTTCCATTGCTGACTATTGCAGATATTGCTTCATACTCGTCCACAATAAAAACAAACTCCACACTGCCACCTGAAGAATAGGTTCTTGCGATGGCCCAATCATAATCATTATAATTCTGGTACTTTTGCTGTATTAATAACATCCCTCTTTCCTTATCCTCAAAAGCAAATTTCCCAAGTTTATCCTTACCATACCGGAACCCTTTCATTTCTTTCACAAGCCAGCTTCGCCCTCCATCATCCGTTGCGACTAAAATAGTAGCTTCGGAAGTCCTGTTTTTGCAAACGGCAAAGCCATAAACCCGATCCACCATATCAATGTTGGAAAAGGTGGCTGTATCCGGCACTTCAAAAAGCAGCTCCCAGCTTTGGCCATAATCGGATGTTTTGTAGAGATTATGTGAAGTCCGTATGATGCAGTTCCCGCGATCAATAAGCTCTGCTTCGGTGATTCCTTCTGTAATTTCGGTATTGATGGCCTCCCAATTGTCACCACCATCATCGGTAAGCAAAATAGTTCCATTCGCCCCAACCATTATACCCCGCGCGATATCAAAAAACTCAATATCGTAAATTCTCTGATCGGTTGGTTTGGGCATTATTTGATGTACTTCTTGTGAAAACAATAAGTTAAAACACGCTATGGCTGATAATAAAAGGATTAACTGCTTCATTTTCTGATGGTTTTATAAAACTCCAAAAGTAAACAAAACCAAATACAAAAACAAGATGAATTGAATGTTTTAAGAAAACTTCTTATTTCATTTGGCTTTTAAAGAACATAGGGCTGAAGAAAAAAATTTCTCGCAAAGACGCTAAGGCGCAAAGTTTTGATCCCTACAAGGGTTGCGGATATGAGGCAGAAAATCTTAATAGCTGAAGTCCACATGATCTTTGAGAAAAACCTCAGAGTACACGTTTTTCTCGCAAAGGCGCTAAGACGCAATGATGATATAGAAAAAGCTTATCCGCGGAAATCCGCGATATACCGGAGCCCTTATTACAAAGTTCCTATCTTTGCAATAAATCACAGCCCCATGGAAGAAGCATCTCTGATTCTCGTTCCAACGCCTATCGGAAACCTGGAGGACATCACCTACCGGGCCGTTCGTGTGCTGAAGGAAAGCGACATCATTTTGGCAGAAGACACACGCGTGAGCGGCAGGCTCCTACAGCATTACGGCATCGAAACCCGGATGATGGCCTTTCACCAGCACAACGAACATCAAAGCCTGGAAAAAATTATGGAGATGTTGCGCGGCGGGCAAAAACTGGCACTTATTACCGATGCCGGCAGTCCGGGCATAAGCGATCCGGGTTTCTTGCTGGCACGCGAATGCATTAAAAACGACATCAAAATTGAAAGCCTGCCCGGCGCAACGGCTTTTGTTCCTGCTTTGGTAAACTCAGGGCTTCCCTGCGACCGCTTTGTTTTTGAGGGTTTCCTCCCGCACAAAAAAGGCCGTCAAAGCCGTTTGCAGAAATTAAAGGATTCGGACTACACCCTCGTTTTTTACGAATCGCCTTTCCGATTGGTAAAAACGCTCAACCAACTCGCCGAACATTTGGGCGAAGAGCGCCCTGCCTGCGTATCGCGCGAGCTCACCAAGCTGCATGAAGAAAACCGTCGCGGGACCCTTGCCGAACTGGCACAGCATTACGAAAAAGTGGGCGTAAAAGGAGAAATCGTACTTTGTGTGGCCGGAAAAACAGAATAATTTATGAGCTATACCTACAAATATCCCCGCCCCGCTTTAACCGTAGATGCTTTGGTTTTTGCTGGAAACCGGCAGGATGGGTTTTCGCTTTTGCTGATCCGCAGGAAAAACGAACCCTATAAAAATCAATGGGCCATTCCCGGTGGTTTTGTTGATATGGACGAAACCCTGGAAGAGGCCGTTCTGCGCGAACTCGAAGAAGAAACAGGCATCCGCCTGGACAAAATGGAACAGCTCCATGCTTTTTCCGCCATTGAGCGCGACCCGCGCCACCGCACTGTAAGCGTGGCTTTTACGGGCATCATTGTGGCACGGCAGCAAGCAACAGGCGGTGATGATGCAGCAGAAGCAAAATGGTTTTCCACCGACCGTCTTCCCGAATTGGCTTTTGACCACCAGGAAATTATCGATCTGGCCATTAAAAAATTAAAGCTAAACGTGCAAAAACAATAAAAGCAATCAAATGTTAAAAGATTGTGCCTGATTTTGGGGCACAAATTGAACAAACGAACATCACATCAGGAAACACACAAAATAATGAGAAATCTGGTCAGTACTTTTGTTAAGTATCCCTTCTATGCCAACATGATTATCGCTTTCATGCTGATTGCCGGGGGATTTGCGTTCAACAATATGCATATGTCCTTTTTTCCGGAGCGCAGCACCACCGACATCATTGTTTCGGTGGCCTATCCCGGGGCATCGCCCAAGGAAATGGAAGAAGGCATCACCACCCGTGTGGAAATGGCCGTGCGCGGTTTGGTGGGCATCAAGGAAATCAACAGTACATCATCGGAAAACTTTGCCCGCGTAACCATAACTACCACAGGAGAATACGATATCGACGAAACCCTCACGGAAGTCAAAAATGCCGTGGACGGGATCAGCTCTTTCCCGATTGACGCCGAAAAACCTGTAATTTTCAAACAACGGGCAGTTACTATGGCTGCATTTGTTGGCCTGAGCGGCGATGTGGATTTAATGACGCTTAAAGATATGGCCCAGGATATTGAAGACGACCTTCTGGCTTCCGGAGTCATTTCGCAGGTAAGTTTAGGCGGCTATCCGGCTTTAGAAATCTCGGTGGAAGCCAGCGAAGAAGACCTGATGCGCTATGGCCTCACTTTTGACGAAATCAGCCGCGCCATTGCATTGAACAACCGCGATATTTCGGGCGGTACCATACGCTCCGAAGATGAAGAAATCCTGATCCGATCCCGCAACCGCTCGGTTGATCCCGACGATATCGGTGATATTGTAATCCGAGCCCAGGAAGATGGCGGCATGCTTACTATTCGCGATGTGGCCACTGTGAAAATGAAATTCGCCGATGTGCCCAGCGGATCGACCATGAACGGACAAAAATCCGTTAGTTTTAATATCCAGAAACTGGGCACAGAAGACCTGAAAGCGATCTCTGTTTTCCTGAACGATTATGTAAAAAAATTCAACGATGATCACGATCATGTAAAACTGGAAATCACTTATGATTTTCTGGAACTCCTCAAAAGCCGCCTGCACCTGCTCTACAATAATGGCGGTATCGGCTTGTTGCTGGTTTTAATTGCCTTAGGGCTTTTCCTCAACATCCGGCTTTCGCTTTGGGTGGCCTGGGGCATTCCAAGCTCCTTCCTCGGGATGTTTGTAATTGCCAGCATGTCAGGCGTTACCATCAATATGATTTCCCTTTTTGGGATGATTTTGGTTATTGGGATTTTGGTAGATGACGGAATTGTAATCGCCGAAAACATCTACTCTCATTTTGAAAAAGGCAAAAGTCCGAAAAAGGCGGCAGTAGATGGCACGATGGAAGTTTTGCCTGCCGTTGTAACCAGTGTTTTGACCACTATGATCGCCTTCTCTCCCCTTTTGGTTGCAGAAGGCCGCATGGAATTTATGTACGAGATGGCCTTTGTGGTTATTGCCAGTCTGGGATTTTCGCTGCTCGAAGCCTTTTTCGTGCTTCCTGCCCACTTAGGAAGCCGCCATGTGTTGCGTTCACGTGTGCACGAGCAGGAAAGCCGCAACATCCGCCACTACCTCGATAAATTCATCGCCCTGATGCGCGACCGGATATACGGCCATTTGCTCCGCCATGTGATGCACTGGCGCTGGATTTATGTGTTTTCTCCCATCGCCTTGATTATCATCACGGCAGGAATGTTTGGCGGCGGCATTATCCAAAGTACATTTTTCCCTTCCATCCCTTTCGACAGTTTTAACATCAATGTGGCTTTTACACCCGGAAGCGGAGAAAAACAAACCAAAGAATTTCTGGATTATTTCGAACAAAAAGTTTGGGAAGTAAACCGGGATTTGATGGAAGAATTTAATGATACCGCCAATTTTGTGGATTATACCTTCCAGAATCTCGGCAATGCTTTCGAAGGTCAGGAAAACGGTGCCCATGCAGGAAATATCTTTGTTTTGCTGCGCGATATGGAAGACGCCCCGCTTTCCAGTTTCCAGATTGCCGACCGTATCCGTAAGAAAATTGGTTTGGTTGAAAAGGCCGAAAAATTCTCTATTGGCGGACGCAACCGTTTTGGTTCGCCGGTTTCGGTGAGCCTTTTGGGCAAAGATCTGGATCAGTTGAAAAAAGCAAAAGAACTGATGATCGCCGAAATGAAATCTTTTGAAGCCCTGAAAGATGTTACCGACAACAACGCCATCGGAAAGCGCGAAGTACGTCTGGAGCTCAAACCCAAAGCTTATTTTCTGGGTTTGAACCTCAACGACATCAGTCAGCAGGTGCGTCAGGGCTTTTTTGGAGGCCAGGCGCAGCGCATGCAATCAGGCAAAGACGAAATCCGTGTGTGGGTGCGCTATCCCGAGCAGGGACGCATGAGCATCGGACAAATGGAAAGCATGAAAATCAAAACACCAAGAGGCGAATATCCGCTCAGCGAACTGGTGACCTACAAAATTGAACGCGGCCCGGTAAACATAAAACGTTTCAACATGCAGCGCGAAGTGCGTATTGATGCCGATTTGGTGGATCCTTACGAACCTGTTCCTCCCATTCTGGAGCGCATCAGCAGCGAAATCGTTCCCAAACTGCAAGCAAAATATCCGGGCGTAAATGTTATGTTCCAAGGCCAGCAGCGCGACAGTGAAGAAACTATGGGCGACCTGCGGAAATATTACTCCATCGCTTTTCTGCTGATGGTCGTCATTATCATGATCCATTTTAAATCCTTTAGCCAGGGTTTGATTATCCTGATGATGATTCCTTTAGGATGGCTGGGATCGCTTTGGGGACACGGAATCGAAGGCATTCCGGTTTCCATTCTCAGCGCCTGGGGCATGGTAGCATTATCGGGGGTTATCATTAACGATGCGGTGGTGTTTCTGCAGAAGTACAACAGCAACCTGCGCGAAGGCATGAAAGTAAAAGACGCTTTATATAATGCCGGGATCTCGCGTTTCCGCCCCATTATGCTGACTACCATAACGACCACTGTGGGGCTTTATCCGATTATCCTCGAGACCAGTTTCCAGGCACAGTTTCTGGTTCCTATGGCTGTTTCGCTCGCTTATGGCGTGATGATCGGTACCGGCTTCATCCTGATGTTTTTCCCTGTGCTTATCCTGGCGCTCAATGATATGCGCAGGCTCGTTTTCGGTTGGTGGTACGGAAGGGAAATGGAAGCAGAAGAAGTTGAAAAAGCGGTTATTTACCAAAAAAAGAAAATTGAATAATCCATCCAAAGGAAGGAAAAAATGAAGAAAACAATTGGATTACTCTTGATTTTAGGCTTTGTTGCGCTTCAGCTAAATGCACAGCAAACGCTCAGCCTTGATGAAGCCATCAATACCGGCCTGGAAAAAAATTACGGCATTCGGGTTTCCCTGCTTCAGGAAGAAGTAGCGGAATGGGATCTTGGCCTGGCCACTGCCGGGGGCTTGCCCATCATCACCCTGGGTTTGCGCCAGAGCAACCGTTTTGACGACAACACGACATCTGTGCGCTCACACGGCTTCACACCAAATGTAAACCTCAACTGGACGCTTTTTGGTGGCTTTTCGGCACAAATCCGCAAAGATAATTACGACCGGATTTACGAACTCAGTCAGGGCAATACCGCCATTTTGGTCGAAAACAGCATTCAGGCCATTAGCCTTGCCTGGTACAACATCCTTTTGCAAAAAAAGCAACTCGAAGTCCTGACCGAACTCATGGATTTATCCGGCGACCGTTATGCCTATTTCCAGCACAAAAAAGAGCTGGGCGGAGCCGTAACATATGATGTGCTTCAGGCCAAAATTGCTTATCTGAGCGATTCATCAAATTATATACAACAAAAATATTTCCTGAAACGCGCCAACCGAACACTCAGCCTTTTGCTGGCAGATTCTACCGGAAATCTGTATTCAGCCGATGGACAGCTGGAAAGCCCGGCTTTTGATTTCAGCGAAGATTCGCTCATCAATGCGCTTTTCAGCAGCAACCGCTCTTTGCGAAATAAGTATATCAACCAAAAAATCCTGGAAAACAATATCGGCCTGAGCAAATCACAGCTTTATCCCTGGCTTAGCCTCAATGCCGGCGCCGATTATTCGGAAAGCTATTCCAAACCCAAAAATGTGGACGGAAGCTGGTCGGATGCGCTTGGTGTTTATGCGACCTTTTCGCTCTCCTATACGCTTTACAACGGAGGAAACATCCGTGGTGCCATCGAACAGGAAATCCTGAAAGAAGCCGCAGGACTGATACAAATTACCGAGATGCGGCACAGCCTGCGTTTACAAATGCTCAATCAGCTCGATTTATACAACAACCGCAAAGAACTGCTGAACGTAGCACGCGAGCGGCTGGAAAGTGCTAAGCTCAATTTGGAAATTTCGGAACAAAAGTACCGCAGCGGCGCCATTAATTCCTTCAATTTCCGCGATGTACAACTTACTTATCTGAATGCGGCAATAGCCGAACTGCAAAGCCGTTACAATCTCATTGAATCGCATCTGGAACTCATGCGGCTCAGCGGTGGCTTGCTGACCGAAAACTAAACACGAATGAAGAAATTTTTAAAATTATTTGCTTTTTTACTGATTGCCATTGCGTTCTCGTTCATTGGGTTACAAGCATATTTTTATGCTACGGTGCCTGTTTACCGTTTCGATGAACCCAAAGCTTTTCATGGCGATATACTTTTTAATCCTTATGCCGATATCGATGAAAACGACTGGCTCAAAGCCAATTTTCAGTTGCAATCGCGCGCCTGGGGCGGCATAACCAATGGCCGCAAAAACCAAAATGACTCTGTAAAAGCCATTTACCGCAAATTGGGCTATGATATTGCCGCCATCAGCGATTATCAAAAAATCAATTATTTTGAGGAAGACAGCGCCTATTTTATTCCCACTTATGAGCACGGTTACAATATTTTCAAAACCCATCAGGTGTGCATTGGCTCTCAAAAGGTACACTGGCGCGATTATCTTTGCCGGCAAAACCTCAGCCAGAAGCAAGGCATTATTGATATGCTCCGCCCTGATAACGAAATTATTGCCCTGGCGCATCCCGATTTACGCGATGGCTATTGGCCCGAAGATTTTAAGTATTTGGGGAATTATGATATGATCGAGGTGCTCAATGGCGCCCGCAACTCCGTTAAACATTGGGATTCTGCGCTTTCTGCCGGACATTTTGCCCCAATCCTTTCCAATGACGATGCGCACGATATTTCCAATGCCGACGAGGTGGGGATCAGAGCGACATTCATCAATGCGCCTGAGAACAAAAATGATCCGGTGATTGATGCCATGAAATCAGGTAAAACCTATGGCGTCCAGTTTTATCGCAAAAAAGATGAAAGCTGGGAAGAGAAAATCCGCAAAGCGCCCCTTTTGCCGCATCTGCGCAAGCTGGATGTTCAGAACGACAGCATCATGGTTGTATTTAGTCAGCCGATGCACCTCATACGCTTTATTGGTCAAAATGGCAAAAAGCTGGGCTACAGCCAAAACACAGATACCGCTTTTTACCACATCAAAGATGAAGACACTTATGTGCGCACAGAAGCCATCGACAGCCTGAAAAACTGGTTTTACCTTAATCCGGTGGTCCGCACCGAAAACGGAACCCCACAAAACCCTTATCTTGCGCACATTGATAAAGAAGCCGGCTACCTGAACCGTGCCGGAGCTATTATTGCCCTTTTATTGATTTTACTTATTGCATTCAGGATCCGCAGAAAATGGAAAAGAAAAAATCGCAGGAGAAGATTTACACGAAGCCGCTATTAGTACTGATCGCTTTTTCGGCTTTGATCCGGGCTTTGGTTGCTGCGTTTACGGAATTGGGCAATGACGAGGTTTATTATCTGACCTATGCCCTTTTTCCGGATATCAGCCATTTTGATCATCCACCCATGGTTGGTTTTTTAATCCAGCTGTCAACACTGGATATGTTGCTGCAATCCGAGTTCTTTATCCGTTTGGGTGGAATTGTCCTTGGCAGCATCAATACCTGGATTATTTATCTGACTGCAAAAAACCTTTTTAATGCACGCAGCGGATGGCTGAGCGCCTTGCTTTATACCGCCTCCATTTATGCCGGAATTATCAGCAATACTTTTATTTTGCCCGATACGCCGCAAGGATTTTTCTGGATCCTGAGCCTATATCTGCTTTCCGAATCCATGCTCAGCAAAAAACCGATGAACGCCACAAGCAAGAACCTGTTTTTCCTGAGCGGCGTAAGTATCGGGCTGGCTGTTTTGTCTAAATACACATCTGTTTTTTTATGGTCGGGGCTGGGGCTGTACATTCTCATCAGCGACCGCAGATGGCTTAAAACAAAGGAATTATATTTTGCTGTCGTTGCGTCCATATTTCTGGCATTGCCCATTCTTTTCTGGAATATGGAGCACGATTTTATCAGCCTGAGCTTTCATAGTGGCCGTGTTGGGCTTTTCTCTTCCGGCCTGCGCCCGGACTATTTCGGGACAGAAATTGCCGGGCAGGCATTTTATAACAATCCAGTTGTATTTGTGCTGATATGGCTGGCGATTATATTTGCGTTTCAAAAAAAACGTTTCCTCAAAAACAAAAATGCGCAGTTCCTTTTGCTTACGGCTTTGCCTTTAATCGGGATTTTTCTGTTTTTCGCCCTCTTTAAACGCACGCTGCCCCATTGGACAGGCCCTGCATATATCACACTGATTCCGTTGGCTGCCTGGCGTTTGGATTCCATCATGAAGGAAAAAGGAAATCATCAGCTCATACCTCCTTCGGTCAATGCCGCTTTGATGCTCTTTCTTTTGGTCATTTTGCTAGGATTTTTGCAAATCAATACGGGCCTTTTTTATCATGATGAAGGCAGTGCTGTGACCAATGTTGGCAAGAAAGATCCATCGCTCGACATGTATGGCTGGAAACAGCTTGGGATGAAATTTAAAGATATTGCAGAACGCGATATCAATGCCGGTGAAATGCCGCCAAACATCTTTTTGCTCAGCCATAAATGGTTTCCGGCAGCCAATCTGGAGCATTATGTAGCCCGTCCGGCAGGTTTCAGCATGAAAACGATGGGACATATCACTGATACGCATAAATACCACTGGATCAGCCAGGAACGAGGCGGAATTAATTCTGGTGATGATTTTTACTATATCACCGGAAGCCATCTTTATTCGGATCCTGTGCCCCTCTACGGAAAGCAATTTGAAGAAATTATCCCTACAGATACGGTTAAAATTTACCGTTCGGGGAAAATTGCGGAGTATTTTTTTGTTTATCGTCTTATGGATTATAAAGCGCCGGAGGAATAAAATTCCACCTTTTAACCAGCATTATTCATGAAATTTCGTCATGAGCACATTAGACAAGCTCAGTGACCACGCACAAAACGCAATAAGAGAAAGGAAGCGCAGATTTTTGGCACACAGGAATAGCCGTATCTATTTCAGAAACAACTATCCGATGTATTTCTGCAATACTTTAACCAGCTGCTCAGTACGTATAGGTTTTGCGAGATAATCCACGCAACCTGCCTCTTTGCATTTTTGGGCCTGCCCCGACATTGTGTAGGAAGTTTGCGCCACCACGGGTATTTCCGGATTGATCTTCAATATTTCCCGGGTTGCCGTATAACCGTCCATTTCGGGCAGTTGAATATCCATTAAAATCAAATCGAAATGTTCATTGCGTACTGCCTTTACAGCCTCTCTACCACTAACGGCATGCCGAACTTCCACTTTATTTTTACGGAGTGCCGTTTTCAGGAAAACAAAATTCGACATTACATCTTCTACGATCAGTACCTTTTTCCCTTCGAAAATCACCGGGCCTTCTTTTGGCTTTTGCGCTTGGGTTTGCTTGTCTTGCATCGGGATAAAGCCATTATGCGGATGCGTAAAACTGAAACAGCTTCCTTTACCGGGTTCGGAGTCGGCCCAGATTCGTCCGCCAAGCAATTCAACAATGCTTCTGGAAATGGTCAGCCCTAATCCTGCCCCACCTGTATTTCTTCCCATAGTTTCTTCTACCTGACGGAATCGTGTAAAAATCATCTCCAGTTTTTCGGACGGTATTCCTGTACCTGTATCGGACACATGGAAAGTAAGCTCATTGGTTTTTTGTTCTTCAATACGGATTTCGATAAAGCCTTTATCGGTAAATTTCACAGCATTGGTCAAAAGGTTGATCAAAACCTGCCTGAGGCGGTATCGATCCGTTTCAAAATGCAGTTTTTTAAGATGTGGCGGTATATGCAAACGCAGTCCGACATGCTTTTTTTTTCGTCGGTCAAAATCCTGCCGGCAGGTAGCATAAACATCTTCAAGGATTTCGCCCAGCTCTTCTTCTGATTTTATCAGTTTCACCTGTCCGGCTTCTATTTTGGCAACATCGATAATATCATCAATAAGCTTCATGAGGCTTTGGCCGTTTTTGGTAATAATATCAAGCGACTGCTCACGGGATTCTTTGTCCAGTTCATCATCGCGCAGCAATTCAGAAAATCCCAAAATTGCATTCATGGGGGTACGTATTTCGTGGCTCATATTGGCCAAGAAAACGGTTTTCAGTTTATCGGCTTCAGTAGCCTGATCGCGGGCAGATTTTAGCTGTTCTTCATAAATCTTGAGGCTAGTTATATCCTGAAAATTACAAATTACAATATCCTGATCAATCAAATTCACCTTGAGAAGGCTTTTTACAATAGGGAATTCATTGCCGTCACGGTTTTTCAAGACCGATTCAATATTGCTTACACCCTGGTTCAATTTATCGGCCCAAATTAATTCCTCTTTGCTCAAATTCGTTATCTGCACCACTTTCATTCCAAGCAATTCGGCTTTTGAATAATTCGTTAATTCGCTTAATGTAACATTGGCATCAACAATATCATAATCTCTATTGTAAGCAAAACTACCTCCGGGCATGTTATTGAAAAGTTCGCGCCAGCGCTTCTCTTCTTCCCTGAGGAGCTGTTCGGCATTCTTGCGTTCGCTGATATCCCGATACACCCAATAAATTCCAATAGTGTTACCTTTGATGCGAATCGGGGCACTTACAATAGAAACTTCAATCAGGTGGCCGTCTTTATGCTTCCTTTTGGTTTCCTTTTGAATAGATTTACCTTTTACTGCCTGATTAAAAAACATCAACGATTCAGTTTTATACTCTTCTGAGACGATTAATGTTTTTATATTTCTACCAACCGCGTCTTCTTCAAAGCTAAAAATATCCGTAAAAGCCTGATTTACTTTATTGATAATTCCTTGAGCATCTGTAAGGGCAATGCCATCTGGATTATGCAGAAAAAGCTGCTCAAAACGAACTTTCTGCAATTCCAGTGCTTTTTGAGCTTCTCTGCGTTCGGAAATTACCTGGTTAAATGAACTGGCCATTGTGTTATACTCCGAAAAAAGATAATCATTTTTCGCAGTAGGCTTCCCTGCCAATATAGCATTTTGAAAACTATGTATCAGGTTCGAAAAATTCTTGCGCATTAAATTGGTTGTCCTGTGCAGCAGCAGATACACACCAACCCATGTCAGGAACAGGATAAAAATAATTTCCATAATCTGGATCAATGTCATGTGCATTAAATCCTGTCGTTCATTTTCCACTAATTTCTGAATATCATCTACATAAACTCCCGCTCCAATCATCCACTGCCATTTGGTATAACCAGCTATATATGATATTTTCGGTGCTGTTTCGCTGCTGTTTCTTTTTTTCCAGCTATACTCAATATAGCCGCCGCCTTCGGGTGTATTTACACTTTTATATTCCTCTTGAATTACTTTAACCCCATTAGGATCTGTAACATCCCACACATATGCACCTCTTTTAAGCTTATCGGAGTCGATTATTACAGCATAACCATCATATGTATTTACAAAAAGGTATCCTTCTTCGCCAAATTTTGTGCGGCTGATTTTTTCGATGACTTCTTCCTGAACATCCGCCTCAATATTATCCATGTATTCGCCTGTGCCAAGGTACCAGTTATAGGGTTCGAACAATTTTACAAAAGAGGTTTTTGGATATAATGAATCCTGGTCCCCTTTGGGTTTTGGCCAATAATCTACAATGAAGCCTTCTCCTTTTGTGCTTACAATATTAATTTCATCGCGAATTACATAATTTCCATGCCCGTCCTGAAGGTCAATAATATTTTTTCCTTCAAATTCAGGAAAAACAGGGTACAAAATTTCATCACCTTTAAGTGATGTCGCAAAGAAATAACCTCTTCCGTTAAGAAAGCGGATAGGCCGAAGTGCCTGTTTTATCATTTCTTTGATTTCATCGTCGGATCGTTTTCCTTTATTGGTCTGATATAAGCTGTTGGCGATAGACCATGCTTCATAAACACGGCTTTTGAGCACATTTTTCATCCTGCCTTCGACGGACTGGGCTGCAATATTGATATAACTGAGTGTGTTATCTACCTGACTTTTGAGGATTTGCTTCTGATCCCGGAAATACTCTTCTTTAATGCTTTCAGCGTTTTCAGAAAAATCGCTCCATTCGCGGATCAACCAATAAGAGCCCAGAGCCCCAATTGCTATTGACACCATGAGCAGGCTATTTGTTATATAGGCTCTGCTGATTGATCTTCCCGTTTTCTGCCTGAAGAATTCCATTGCCCCCGTTTTAGCTAATCGTAAGATGCAAACTGCATAAAGATAGTAAAAAACATCTTAAATTATCAGGCCAACAGCTCATTTTTCGGCAACGAAATATAAAGCAAGCGCAAGTATTTATATCAAAAAATTAAGGTATTAATATAATTCCGCTGATAAACGGCAATAAATGCATTTGAATGTTTGTCGGGTGAAGTCCTTTATCCGATAAAAATAAATGCTAAAATCAAAGGAATACTGCTCCGGTTATTTCAAAAACATGATTTTTGTCACCATTGTTTCTTCACCTTCCTGATCGGTAATAAATACAAGATAAACACCGGTATGTACTTCATCGCCATTCATGGTTTTTCCGTTCCAAACCGCCTGTCCTCCTTCGGCGCGACCAGAATAAACAAGGTTTCCGCTGATGTCGGTTATTTTCACGTACGCATTTTCAACGAGCCCTTTTACCGCAATGGATCCGGCATAGCCGATATTTACAGGATTCGGATATGCATAAACATTTTCATTGGTATCACCGCCTTCGGTTGCTTTAGCTTTATAGCTGATAATGCCTTTATCTGTGGCAATATATACTTCACCATTTTCGCCGTTTATAGCAATATCAACAATGGAATTTGAAAAAAGCGGACTGTTTTCGGCAGTAAAATGATGGATTTGATGAGTGCCATCTGCCGAAAGCAAAAAGACTCCTGAGCGGTCTGTACCGATCCATTTCTGGTTGTTCCCATCAATACATATTGAAGTAATAACTTCCGTTTCGAGCAAATACTGCACGTATCCTTCCCATTCCACTTTAATGCGCTGTGCATCATAATTCCCGCCCCGGAAAACATTCCACGGACTGTAAATTACCGCAATACCTTCATCGGTTCCCAACCAAATTTCCCCGTCTTTATCTTCTTCAATGACATAAACTTTATTTCCAGGTATGTTTCCGTTGCCCGTGCTGCCGGTAAGTATTTTGGTTTGATTCCCAACGGGCTGTGATTCATCAAAAACCAATACCGAATGATCGGCACGCATCCGAATCCATTTCTGGTCGTTTTGATCGATAATCAGCTTATCAACATCAATATTACTTGCGGAACCACCCAGGTTGTATGCCTGCCAGGTCCCATCCGTTTTCAGCACAGAAAGGATGTTCGTTGTGCTTGTATTAACAGCCCAAAGGTTTCCTTCCATATCAAAATCAAGTCCACCAACGGCCACAAAAGATTCCCATGAAGGCATTCCTGAAAGGCTGCTGTTATTTGAGTAATATACGTTGGTCACTTTACCGTTTTCAAACTGCATGATGCCTCTGCCCCATGTACCGATATAGGTTTTATTTTGCGCCGGATTAGTTGCCGCAACAACGGGATCGTAAATACTGTCAAAAGCTGAAGTGTTTGTTTTATTGTAATTGTTCCAGCTTGTGCCATCAAAATGATAGACTCCTTCTCCTAGGTAAAGGTTACCCCATTGAGCATTATGGCCACCGGAAGAAACCCACAGGCCGGCAGAAGTATATTCCATTGAAAACACTTTTTGGCTGTATGGCCCGTTTGGCGCAATAAACTCACCCGAACCTCCTCCTGCACTTACTTTAATTAAACCGCTGTTATGATTGGAAACCCATACAAATTTATTGCTCATTTCGGCATCGCGCGGATAAATAGCCTGCCCCGATGGCCTGTAAATGGTGTATTCCTGTTCTAAACTGCTGTTGACAACCCGAACATGAAAAGAAAAAGAAATCAATAAATGATCTTCCGAAACACCCATAGAGTAGCAGGAATAATTTGCCGCCGGCATAAAAGCCTCCCAGGTGTTATCCTCTAGGCTACGCCTGAAAATGGTATCATGCGTGAAATCTTCGTTTCCCGTGCTGGCAAAAAGATTGTTCTCAAAAAATACAATATTGCTCACAATATCGTCCCGATAAGGATATGTAGTATCTTTTGACCAGTTTTCATAAAACGCCAGTTGCGGGTTTTCACGTTCCGCAGTATAAATGCCATCTTCTGTAGCAGCATAAAAAGAGTCTTCGCTTACGCACAGGCTGCGCACATCTAATTGTTTTCCTTCCGGCCCAATGTAATAGGTATCATAAACCTCCTGACGGTCCATATCCAAAACCACAATTCCAAAACCACAGGAAAGATAAGCCAAGTTATCAATAAACATAATGTCGTTAATGGTCTTTTTTCCCAAAATCGAATATATTTTTATGTCCGGGATATTCACAATACCATCAGGTGTAATCAGATCAATATCCGTATTTTGATAGGCAATTACCAGTGTATTGTTATAATCGTTATAACGGATTGTACTGATAAAACTTTCGCTCAGTCCATTAATTTTGGAGTAGCGCTCTATACTATTATCTTCCGTATCATAAAAAAACAGGCTATATGGTGTTGCACTATAAACTCCATCAGGAGTTACAGCCAAATTTGTAGCTTCACGATATGGCAAATAATCCCGCCATTGTCCTATTGCGACTTCTTGTGCGATTGCCGTATATGATAAGAGTAACGAAATAATGGAGATAAATATAGACTTCATAAAAAATATGTTTCATTTGAATAAAGCATTAACACTTCCGGTTAGGAGCGCTTTGATGCTACAATAATACTAAGAAATAAACGGATTTTCTCTTTTTTATTGCATTGAACACATGCTTTAGTCGTAAATTATTCAAGTTGAAACCAAATCCACAAACAAAGGAAGCTTTTTCCGAATAAACATTTCTGCCTGTTCTCTGTTTAAGGATCATGCCACAAAACAAAAATATCAGGAAACCGGCGCTGATTATGATGTTCATAAGTATCTCTATTATACTGCTGCATCAATCAATCCCTCATTCGCATGAGGAGGGAACCGGTTATGATAGTACATTTTGGCAAAGCCCGGAAATGAATGCCGAAGCAACAGATATTTTTGCGTATTTCAACCCGGGCCCCGATCATCTTGAAGATATCTTGCCCGGCAACCCATCAAAATTATCGGAACCGGACAAACACAGCGCCCCCGGTTTTTTATGCATTTTTTATGTCTGTGAAAAGAAGACACTAAAAAAGTCAGGCTTTGATATGCAAAAAACCCTGATTCCTGCTGCCTCTTTAAAAGGGCTCCATCCTCTGTTGCTCTGACCAAAGGGTAAATCTAAGCTTTCTTTTTTGTACCTTTATCACTAAATCATCAAAATTATGGCTGGAAAAATTATAAATTTCTCGCTCCAAAACAAGCTGCTTATACTATTGGCAACGGTTGCCATGACTTTTTGGGGCATATACAACTTTTTTAACCTTCCGCTCGATGCGGTTCCGGATATCACCAACAATCAAGTGCAGGTAATTACAAGCGCCCCTTCGCTAAGTCCTCAGGAAGTGGAGCAATTGATCACTTATCCTGTTGAAATTGCAATGGCCAACATCCAGGATGTGACAGAAATCCGCTCGATAAGCCGATACGGTTTATCAGTAGTTACCATTGTTTTCAAAGACCGGGTTGATCCGTATCTGGCACGGCAAATGGTAAGTGAGCAGATTCAACTGGCCTCAGCGGAAATTCCCGAGGGTTACGGCACTCCCGAAATGATGCCGGTTACTACCGGTTTGGGCGAAATTTATCAATATGTTATCCAGGCCGATGAGGATTACAAAGATGTTTATACTGCCATGGATTTGCGCACGGTGCAGGACTGGATCGTAAAACGGAACCTGGCCGGAATTCCGGGAATTGTGGAAGTAAGCAGTTTTGGCGGTTTTCTAAAACAGTACGAAGTGAGCATTAAGCCGCGCCGGCTTGTCGATATGAACATCAGCCTGCTGGAAATTTACGACGCTCTGGAACGCAACAACCAAAATTCAGGCGGAAGCTATATCGAAAAAGGGCCTGAAGCCTTTTATATCAGGGCAGAAGGCATGATCAAAAACCAGGACGACATCAACAATATTTTGGTCAAAACAGTAAACGGGCTGCCCATACTGATTGGCGATGTTGCCGAAGTAAATATCGGTGCCCCACCCCGTTTTGGTGCCATGACCCGCAATGGGGAAGGTGAAGCCGTTGGGGGCATTACACTCATGCTCAAGGGGGCAAATTCCGCACAAACACTCAAAAAAGTCAAAGGGCGCGTGGCCGAAGTTGAAAAAATGATGCCCGAAGGTTTGCACATCCATCCATACCTTGACCGCTCTGCACTGATTGATAAAACCATTGCAACAGTCAGCCGTAACCTCATCGAAGGCGGATTGATCGTGATTTTCATCCTCGTACTCCTTTTGGGAAATTTCCGTGCCGGACTGATTGTTGCTTCGGTAATTCCTTTGTCGATGCTTTTTGCTTTTTCGATGATGAACCTTTTTGGCGTATCAGCCAACCTGATGAGCTTAGGCGCCATCGATTTTGGATTGATTGTGGACGGCTCGGTGATTGTTGTTGAAGGAATTATCCACCGGCTCCAAACCAACCTAAAGGGCAAAAAGCCAAGTGGGGAAGAGATGAACAAAAACATCCTCATTGCCGGAAAGTCAGTGGGCAAATCGGCTATTTTTGGGGTTTTGATCATCCTGATCGTATATATCCCCATACTTACTTTCACGGGCATTGAAGGCAAAATGTTTAAACCCATGGCGCAAACCGTCAGCTTCGCGCTAATCGGGGCCCTTCTGCTTTCACTTACTTATGTTCCGGTAATGTCGCAAATGGTTTTGAAAAGAAAAGTGAATGCCGACAGCAAGATCAGCGCTTCAATCATTGGTTTTCTAAACCGCATGCATGAACCTGTATTGCGTAAATCACTGCAAAAAAAATGGAGTGTCCTCATGATTGTGCTGGCAATTCTAGCGGTCAGCTTCTGGTCTTTCAGCCGTATGGGAGGCGAGTTTATCCCAACACTGGAAGAAGGCGACCTGGCAGCCCAGATGACCCTTGCTCCCGGATCCTCACTGAAGCAAAGCGTGGCCACCACAACGGAAGCCGAAAAAATCCTACTGGAAAATTTTCCTGAAGTAAAAGAGGTGGTCAGTAAAATCGGTACGGCAGAAGTCCCCACCGACCCTATGGCCATCGAAGATGCCGACATCATGATTATCATGAAACCTAAAAAGGAATGGACATCAGCCAAAACACGGGAAGAAATCGTAGAAAAAATGAAAGAACAGCTATCGGTTATTCCGGGGGCGGCATTTGAATTCCAGCAGCCAATACAACTTCGCTTCAATGAGCTGATGACCGGTGTAAAATCAGATGTTGCTGTAAAAATCTATGGTGAAGACCTTGATGTCCTTTTTGAAAAAGCACAGGATGCTGCTGCGATCATTCAGGAAATTGATGGTGCAGGAGATGTACGTGTGGAACAAATTGTGGGCCTGCCTCAAATTGTAATCCGCTACAAAAGAGATAAGCTGGCTTTGTATGGTTTGAACATAAACGAATTAAACCAAATAATCCGCACCGCTTATGCCGGCCTGACCGCAGGCCATGTTTTTGAGGCAGAACGGCGATTTGGCCTTGTAGTGCGCCTTTGTGAAGAATGCCGCAATCAGCTGAAAAGCCTGCAAAACCTCCGTGTAAACCGCTCGGAAGGCGAATTGATTACATTGCAGCAAGTTGCGGATATCCGCTATGAAAACGGCCCCATGCAAATCAGCCGCGACAACACCAAGAGGCGTATCACTATAGGCATCAATATCAGGAAGCGCGATGTGGAATCCTTCGTTTTGGAAGCACAAAACAAACTGGATAAAAATCTCAGCCTGCCGCCGGGCTATTATACCACTTATGGCGGACAGTTTGAGAATTTGCAGGCTGCCCGCGAAAACTCCGCCATTGCCGTACCAATAGCGCTTCTGGCCATATTTTTAATCCTGTTTTTCACATTCCACAGCTTACGAGAAGCCTTGATGGTGTTTACTGCCATTCCTCTGGCAGCAGTGGGTGGAATTTGGGCACTGCACCTGCGCGATATGCCGTTCAGTATTTCGGCGGGCGTTGGTTTTATTGCACTTTTTGGTGTGGCTGTTCTCAATGGAATTGTGCTTATATCTTATTACAATCAACTCGAAAAAGAGGGCGTGAGCAATATTTATGATCGGGTTATGAAAGGCACACGCCTCAGGTTGCGCCCGGTTGTAATGACGGCTTCTGTTGCTGCACTGGGATTCATCCCGATGGCGCTGAGCACCGCTCCTGGGGCAGAAGTACAAAAACCTCTTGCCACAGTGGTAATCGGCGGGCTTGTTACTTCCACATTCCTGACACTCGTGGTGCTGCCGGTTATTTATATACTCTTTCAATCATCTGCTGTTAAAAAAATAGCCAAACTGCCGCTGATTATACTGCCGGTATTGCTTGCCATGGGCACCGCTGCACAGGCTCAAAACAGCAGGCAAGAGCTTATTGACCTGGCACGGGAAAACAATAATATGCTTAAGGTGGCAGCCCTCCAAATTGAAAAAGCAGATCATCTCAAAGCCACTGCTTTTTCTCTTCCGGCACCGGAAATAAGCTATGAAACCGGACAAATAAACAGCAGCCTGAATGATTATAATTTGAGGGTCAGCCAGTCGTTTGATTTCCCCATGAGCTATATCAGCAAAGGCAAAATCCTAAAGAATGAAGCTGAAATTGCGCAACTGGAGTACCTTCAGCTGCACAACAACATTATTAAAGAGCTGTTGACAAAATGGAATGAATACAACTACGCCACCGCTTATCACCACCTGCTGATGAAATTCGACAGTCTTGCTGAGCTAAGTGCAAAGGTTGCTGAGAAAAAAACAAAAGCCGGTTTAATTCCGGAGCTGGATTTCCTTTCGGCACAATCCGCAGCAATTAAAACAAAAAACCAATTGCTTGATAATGAAAGCACAATAAAAGAAGTGCTGGCAAATTTGCAGCAAATTTGCGGAACAGACAGCCTGCCCGAAAGTATTCTACAGCCTGAAATTTTTCAGCCAATTGCACTGATACCGGAAGGCGGTTCCGAAAGCCCGGCAATGAAGGTTTCTGCAAAAAATATTGAAAAAAGCCAAAACCTGATCCATCAAAACGGCTGGGAAATGATGCCCTCTTTCCGCATTGGCTATTTCACGCAAAGCATTGACAAAACGAGCGGGTTTGCCGGCTGGGAATTTGGCATACAGCTTCCCATTTGGGCCTGGGACGGTTTGGCCAAAAGAAAAGCCTCTAAGCTGATGAAGGAACAATACGAACTGCAGCACTACAGCCTCCGGGAAAACGCCAAACGAAAAAAACGGGTTTTTGAAGAACAAATCCGGATATCTGCGCAACAACTGCGCTTTTATGAAGAAAGCGTGCTGCCTTCCGGCAATCAGATATTCCAAAGTGCAGAAAATGCCCTTCGCGGAGAATCGGGCGAGTTGGGCGCCTTCATTATACAAAGCCGGCAGGCACTGGAGCTTCAAACCGATTATCTGGATGCCATTAAAAAACACAATAAACTTATCATCGAATCAGGATTTATTAACGCCATAAATGAATTGGGTTATGTTTCAGAATAAATATTATCTCACATTAATTCTCGCTGCTTTTATTATAAGCAGCTGTAGCACACAGCAGCCCGTTGAGGAGAATGCAGAAGAAAAGACCGAAAACCGGATTTTCATGAACACGGAGCAAATCAAAAATGCCCGACTTCAATACGGAAAGGCGGAAATCAGGCCTGTTTCGGGCCATGTTCGGGCAAGGGGAAAGATAATTTTGCCGCCGGAGAATGAAGTACAGATCAGCGGGCTTTTCCCTGGGCGCCTCATCAGGCTTAAATCAATTCCAGGACAAATGGTGAAACAAGGCGATGTGCTGGCCTTTATACAGAACCCCGAGATTATTGAAATGCAAAAACTATTTGCACAAAACTATTTTAAGCGCAAAAACCTGGCAATTGAAATTGCTGCAAAAGAGCAGCTCTCTGAGCAAAAAATGATCGCAAAAACAGAGCTTGAAAGCTTGAGAAACCAATTTGCAGCCCTCAACATCATTTGTGAAGCAGAGGCCGAACAATTGCTAAGCCTGAATATTGATACTGCCGAATTATTGGTTGGAAAAATTAAAGATGCCTACCCGCTTATCGCACATATTGGAGGAAAACTGCATATAAACGAAAACATCCAGTCGGGTGAATTTATAGAAAGTGGCGAGGAAGTTTTTGAAATTCTGAATACCAAAGAAGTCCTGATTGAGCTTATGGTTTTTGAAAAAGACATCCACCTGATCCGTTTAGGCCAGCAAGTGAGCTTTAAACCCGGAAGCTCAGAAGAATCACAATTGATGGACGGAACCATTGAAACCATTGGCGCACAGGTAAATGAGCAAGACCGCACCGTGAAAGTCATTGTAAAAAGCAGCAATCCTGAAAACATCCTGCTGCCCGGCATGTTTGTATCTGCCAATATTCACTACGATCTTAAAAATCAGTTAAGTTTAGACGAGTCGGCTTTTGTTTATTTCAATGGCCGCGAAACTGTTTTTTACACTTTGCCCGAATGGAAAGAACAGGACGGAAGCTGGTTTCAGTCATTAAAAATTAAAAAAGGCGATACTGAAGGAAAATATTCCGCTTTTGATTTCCTTGAAAAACCGCCGCAGAATGCTATATTTGTGGTGGACGGGGCTTATTTTATAAAATCATCCTATTTGCTTAATGAAGAATAAAACTGATGCTTTCTGATAAAAGGGAGCTGGAATTGATCCTCAGCAATATGCAGTGCCAATGCTGTGTGCGGCTGCTGGAGCTATTGCTGGAAAAAGCCGGTGTGCAGGTTCTGCATGTCAAGCTGGGCTTTGTCCGCCTGGCTTTTGATGAAAGCATGATTTCAGAAAAAGAAATCATCAGCCTGATTCAAAAAGAAGGTTTTGAGCCGGTAAAAGATCGCGAACAGCAATTGGTGGAACAGATCAAAACGACGGTACATGAGCTGGTGCACCTTACCACCGATAATGCAATGGTGCGCAATTCCGATTTCCTGGTGCAGAAATTCAATCTGTCCTATCAGTATATTTCTGCCATTTTCAGGAAAAAAGAAGATATTACGCTGGAAAAATACATCATCCATCAAAAAATCCGAAAAGTTCAGGACATGATTATACGTGATGAAATGAGCCTGAGCGAAATTGCTTTTATAAACGGATACAGCAGCGTACAATACCTCAGTACTCAGTTTAAAAATATTTGTGGGATTTCCGTTTCTGATTTCAAAAAAGATCCGCTTAATTTTTTAAATAAAAGCCTTTTATAAATGAAAACCAACTGGATTGAAAAACTTGGCGATCATCTCGTGGCGCAAAAAGACGAAAACAGGGCTGCCCAAATGAAAACTTATCTGCGCGATCAGTTTGGTTTTTTTGGAATTAAGGCTCCGGAACGGCGGCTTTTGCAAAGAAATTTCCTGAAAGAAAACCCATTCCCCTGCGATGAGCGCGAAAAGCTGATTCCGGCACTATGGGCAAAAGTCGAAAGGGAATATCAGTACTTCGCAATGGAGTTGCATTTGCGTTGCAGGAAAAGTTTTACTGTTGACGAAATTGCACTCATCAGGCACAGCATTGAGCAAAAAAGCTGGTGGGATACCGTAGATTATATTGCTGCATGGACGCTGGGCGAATACATGAAACAATTTCCTGCTCAGATTGAACCGGTTTGCAAAGAGTGGATGGCTTCAGGAAATTTTTGGCTGCAAAGAAGTTGCTTGTTGTTTCAGTTGAAATACAAAGACAAAACGGATTCGGAGCTGCTGTTCCGGCTGATTCGCGCATTGATGCACGAAAAGGAATTTTTTATACGGAAGGCCATTGGCTGGTCGCTGCGTGAATACGCAAAAACAAATCCCGATATGGTTATGGATTTTGTGGAAAATCATCCGTTACAGCCTCTGAGCAAAAAAGAAGCTTTGAAAAACATCAAATGTTGATCTCCCGTCATTTAACAGAAAACCAGCCGATTATTAAAGCTGAATATAAATTAAGGCTGATAATCACCCTGCCGGCATTGCTGTTCTTTAAAAAAATCTAATTTTGCCGTTAATGAATTAACAAATAAATTACTGCAGAAATGAAAAGAATTCTGGTCATTGGTTCTTTGGGGCAAATTGGCTCCGAACTTGTGGTTGAGCTACGCAAACGTTATGGCGCCAATAACGTAATTGCCAGCGATATGCGCCTTACGAGCGGTGCTGCCCATGCAATTGACGGCCCGATGGAATGTATTGATGTTACGAACGGCCCTAGGATTGCTGAAATAGTGAAAAAATATAAAATCGATACGATTTACAACCTCGCTGCCCTTTTGTCGGCTGTTGCCGAGGAGCGCCCCCAATCTGCATGGCATGTAGGTATCAATGGCGTTTTTAATGTTTTGGAAGTAGCACGCGAAAACAATTGTGCGGTATTTTTTCCAAGCTCTATCGGTGCTTTTGGAAGCTCCACTCCTCTTGATAACACACCTCAGGACACGATCCAGCGCCCCGGCACCATGTACGGAGTCACCAAAGTTTCGGGCGAACTGCTGAGCGATTATTATTTCAAGCGTTTTGGTGTGGACACACGCGGCGTCCGTTACCCGGGGATTATCTCCAATGTAACACTGCCCGGTGGCGGTACAACCGATTATGCCGTAGAAATTTATTACGATGCCATTAAGCACGGTAAATTCACCTGCCCGCTGCCATCGGATGCTCAACTCGATATGATGTATATGCCCGATGCAATTGATGCCGCCATCGACTTAATGGAAGCTGATCCGTCGAAACTCATACACCGAAATTGCTTCAACATCACAGCCATGAGCCTGAACCCGGAAATAATGAAAGAATCTGTGAAAAAATTCCTGCCCGGTTTTGAAATGGATTATGATGTAGATGATGTGAAAAAAGGCATTGCCGCCAGTTGGCCAAACAAAATGGACGATACTGCTGCCCGCGAAGAATGGGGCTGGGATCCAAAATGGGACCTGGACCGCATGACCGAAGATATGCTCAAGGTCATTGGTGAAAAACATAAAAAAGGACTGATTTAACAATCAATTTCCTTCATCAAAAAAGGCTGCTCCGTAGAAATGAAGCAGCCTTTTTATTTATAGTTTGTTTTCGTTTCTATTCATCCCGGTGGATGATAAACAAACCACCGATACCATTGGCAAGGAAAATATAATCGTTTCCTCCGGCTGTAACAAAGTTTGCCGAGCCGTCGAACTGGTAATTTCCGATTAGTTCGAGGTCGGATTTATTGAGCAGATATAAACCACCGGCTCCATTTGCGAGATAAATGAGGTCGTCGTCTGAATCAACACCATTGCTGTTTCCTTTATCGGGATCGTATGTAAGCACCGGGCCGGTCAAATTATCTGCACCATAAACTTTTAGCCCGGCTTCGCCACAGGCTACATAGGCGCGGTCGTTATCGAGATGAACAACCGATTTTCCGTCGCGCGGCTCAATGCTTCCAATATTTTCAAAAAAATCGGGACTTGAAAAATCGGGGTCGGCCTGAGGATAATGATATAATGTTGCCTCAGTTTCAGATGCGGTAAGGCTGACAATATTATTCCCGTTTGCACTCAGGTATTTTGCAAAAGCCAGCGGGGTATAATCCAGTAAGTTTTTCGTTTCATAGTCCAGCACTGTAATCCCGCCATCGCTACCGGTTACGGCAATAAGTGATGTTCCGTTTTTTTGCACCGAGTTCCCTGAATATCCGCTCAGGTCAACAATCAGGTCGATAAAGGGATCCACCATAAGGTTATCTACCAAAGTTAGTTCGGCAAGAATAGCCGGGCTAAAAATTTCTTCGGATGTACTGAGCTTTTGTGATCCCATTACCCACATTTTGCGTGTATTTCCGTTGGTAACATCATCCAGCTTCAGCTCATTAAAATCAAAATTATTTGATGTTAGCTGCTGAAGGATAACCGGCTGGTCATTTTCATTAAGTTCAATAATTTCAATGGCCGCACCATAAGGATCACCGTGTAAGTGGTAGGACACATAAGCCAGGTCACCAATAATCTGTACGCTTGTTGCACTAAGGTTATTTCCATCAAGTGTAATTGGAGGAACGTTGGCAACCAGGGTAAACTGCGGTTCAAGCGGTTCGCCATGACCGGGATTGCATTCGGTTGAAGGAATATATGCGGTGCAATAACTCACTTGCGGCCCCACACTTCCGCCCCAATCTGTTACGCCATTGGGGCAGCAAAGGTCAATTTTTCCTGCAACATCCCCGCCATTCATCGCAAGCTGGTTTGTTGCTTCGATCATGGCATAATCGCCGTCATTATTATAAATATCGCCATTAACAGTAATCTTGTTACATGAGAACAAAGCCCCGCCCGTCATTTCAATATCAGAATTGTTGTTGAGGTAAACATCACCGCCAACCTCAATATAAGATTCATTAATAAGCGTATTATTGATTGTGAAATTAGCGTCAATCGTTAATGTACAGGTATTGATCAGGCTGGCACTGTTGTTCAGGCTAAACTGACCTCCAACATTAAGGGTTCCATGATTCTCCACGCGGTCATTTATTGCCAGCCCATTATTAACGGACATAATGCCTTCATTGTAAAGGACTCCCTGTGCACTGGTTGAAACCGAAGCAAATGAAACGGTACTGTGGTTTTCAAATTGCCCTTTAACATCCATACTGGCCCATGAAGGCAGGTCCAGGGTTCCGTAAACGGCAAATGTCAATTGCGGATCAATATAAATGCTGTTGGCAGAATATGTTCCGGTTTGGTTTACGACAATAGTCCCGTTTCCGGTAGAGATATAGCTCACATTTGCCGTACCGCAAACCGAGAGCGTTCCACCCTGCATTTTCAGTCCGCCTGTAAATACACCGGTTTCGGTAATACAAACCTTTTCGCCGTTTTTAATTTTCAATTCCCCGCTGTAGGTATCGCTGATCACCATAGTACAACCGGTGGCACAATCCATTTCAGGGGTTGGAATAATTGGATCAATATCCAAAGTGGATTTTTGACCACCACTATCTCCTCCAATATTGAGGGGCTCGTTGATGTAGGTAATACGTTTTGAAAGCTCCGCCGAATTATCATTTACAGTCAAAAAGGGCTCTTCCGGCTCTTCGGGGCGGTCTTTTACGCAGGACGAAAGCACAAGGCTTCCTGCTGTTACGAATAATAAATAAAACAATATCCTTCTCATAAGCAGCTATTTTTTTCAAATATATTAAATCCCAACACTTTATCCAACAGATAATTGCTAAGTGTACACAAATTCTTAAAAAGTGTTTTAATAGTTGTTGCTATCGGAAAAAAGAAAACACTTGCTGCGATACAAAATCAATATCAGATGGTGGAAGATCATTATAAAAAGGCAGTCTGATGATGTTGTCTGAGAAACGTACAGCGTTGTTTAAATCCCTGCCATTATATTGATCACGGTAAAACGGGCTCAGATGAAGCGGTAAATAATGAAAAACTGCCTGAACACCTTTCTTCCGTAAAAACCCAATGAGTTTATCGCGTTGTTTTTTGCTTTTACAAACAAGGTAAAACATATTTCCGTTGCGGCTGGCATATTCGGGCAGTGCAGGGATTTCAAAATATCCTTTCGCTGCAAGCGGCCTCAGGTTTTCTAAGTAGCGCTTTTCAACGGCTTTTCGTTTCTGTTGGATAAAATCCTTATCTTCAAGCTGTGCAAAAAGGAAAGCGGCAACCATTTCGGGAGGCAGAAAAGACGAACCCAGATCGACCCATTCGTATTTGGCCACATCGCCACGGGCAAAAGCAGCACGGTTTGTTCCTTTTTCCCAAAGAATCTCTGCGCGTTCCGCAAATGCGCCTTCATTTATGGCCAGCATCCCTCCTTCTCCGGAGATGATGTTTTTGGTCTCATGAAAACTGAAAGTGCCAAGATGGCCAATGCTCCCCAAAGGCTTTCCATTGTAAAAACTGTCAAAAGCGTGCGCAGCATCCTCAATTACCATAATTTCATACTGACCGGCCAGTTCCATAATCCGGTCCATATCGCATGCAAGGCCGCCGTAATGCACGACCAGAATTGCTTTGGTTTTTTCGGTAATCAATTCGGCAATATGGTCGGGATCAATATTGGGATGATGCGGCAATGAATCTGCAAAAACAACTTTTGCCCCGCGCAGCACAAAAGCCACAGCCGAAGAAACAAAAGTATATGAAGGCACTATAACCTCATCGCCTGGCTGGATACGCGATAAAAGTGCTGCCATTTCCAAGGCATCGGTACAGCTTGTAGTCAGCAGGCATTTGTTAAAGCCCTTGCTTTCAAACCATTGATGGCATTTTTTGGTAAATTCTCCATTGCCACTAAGCTTGCCCGAGCTTGCCCCAAGCGTCATATTATGCGCTTCACGGCCCGTAAAATAGGGTTTGTTGAAAGGAATGATCCGGTCCATAATGATTTTTTGCTATGCGAAGGTAATCAATCCGTTGAATTTAAAGCAAACAGCCCGTAAATTCCATTGCAGGCCTTATCTTTGCATCAAATCAGGCAAAAGTGAAAAACTACCTTAACGACATCATTAAAGTTTTTAGCAGCAATGTTGTGGCATTAATCTGTCAGGGCATCATGTATTTGCTGCTCACGCACCTGCTGCTTCCGAAGGGTTACGGAATATATATTTCTCTTTTGGTTGTGCCTTTAATTGCCGGCAGCCTGGTTCAAATGGGAATGACCCGCGCATCCATTGTGGAGCTTGGCCGCGGTGAACTTCCAGAAAAGAAAATCATTTCCACAGTATTTAGTATCTGGATCATCACATCGTCCGCGGGTATTGCCCTCAGCATTTTGCTATATAAAATCCTGAGCAATCCTGATTTTTCCATTTTGATGATTGTCCTTGCCCTGATGTTGCTGCCGCTCTATCTTGGTGTTGCATATGCCCGAGGGATTTATCTTGGACAAAAGAAGATAAAAACATCCAACCGGCTCATCTGGGCGCCTTTTACGCTGAACACACTGTTTATAGTTGTTTTTAGCTGGCTGGCAGGATGGGGAATAACAGGTGCAGTTGCTGCTTTTGTAGTGAGTTATGCCGTTGTTTTTATTGCTGCCTGGATTGATATTGCCCGAAAACACAAAGTGCGCTTACTCTTCGAAAAAGCCATTATCCGCAGGATGATCCGTTTAGGAGCCTTGTTTTCTCTGGCTAACCTTACGTTTCTTCTTATTTATAAAATTGATATTATCATCCTGCAAAAAATGGTGGATGCCGCAGAAGTTGGGATTTATTCATTGGCTGCATCTTTAATTGAGCAAATCTGGCTGATACCCCATGCCATAGGAATGGTTATCATGAGCTATGCCTCCGGTGACGCGGATACAAAAAGCAGTAAAGAAGAAACCCACCGGATGGTTCGACTCGGACTGATTTCCGGGACTTTAATTGCCTTAGCTCTTTGGTTTCTCATGCCTTGGGCCATTCCCTTTTTCTTTGGATCGGGTTTTGCTGAAAGTGCTCAAATAATGCGCCTGCTGAGCCCTGCAATTGTTATTTTAATTATTGCCCGTGTTTTGGAGAGTTATTTGGGCAGCCAGGCCAAACCGCACTATGCCATTTATGTTTTTGCACCAATGGTAGTGCTCAATATCATATTAAATATCAAATTAATACCGCATTTTGGTATCAAAGGGGCCGCAGTGGCAACCCTTATATCCTACAGCTTTGGGAGCATCCTTTTTGTTGCCACATACATCAAACAAAGCAATTCCAAATTCTCAGACATCTTCTCTTTTAAAAAGAATGATTTTATCAGATATAAAAAATAGCTCTACAACATAACGTTTACAAAATTTAAAATTCCTTAAACTTTCTTATTTTCGTTGCCATAAGATTCTTATATTTGATAAACAGTTTCTACGGGCTTCCCCTTTTAAAAGCCTTAGCAGTCACAGGCTTTAATCACATAAATGACTGGTAAGCAATTAATTATGGTAAAAAGTAATGATTTTTTCTTCATCATTGGCAGGCCTCGCACAGGAACCACTTTGATGCGTACACTTTTCGACGCACACCCCAATGTACAAATCCCCATCGAAAGCCCGTTTATGATTAGTATGCATAAGCGCTTTAAGAAAGTGAAGCATTGGGATTCAAAAAAACTTACAGAATTTTATGAAGCTTTGTTCACTTTTATGCATTTCGATGAATGGACGATTGACCGGAAAAAGTTAAAGGCCGATCTACTCCAAATGACTGGCAATCATGATTTTCAGGAACTCATCCGCATTGTTTACGAGAACTATATCTCTTTTTACCCCAAAGAAGAAATCCTGATCACTGGCGACAAAAACCCCTATTACACTATACACGTCAGGAAACTGATGAAGTTGTTCCCCGAAGCAAAATTCATTTTCATTGTACGCGATTACCGTGATCATTTTCAATCAATGATGAAGCGTGATTTTGAAGCAGATATCCCGGCACTTATAGGCTGGCGGTGGAAATATTATGTACGCGATATTGACCGTATCATTAAAAAAAATCCAGACAAATGCCGATTGATCCGTTATGAAGATTTCGTTGATAATCCCAGAGAGCATATGAAAAACTTTTCAGCTTTTCTCGGCATTCCTTATCAGGAAAATATATTTGATTTTTATAAATCCCATGCTACTGCCCGGCATATCCATTCCGAAGAAGTAAAGAAAAACCATATGAGCCTGATAAACCCTGTAAATAAATCCAGGATTGGCTTGTGGAAAAAAGATCTCAGTTCAAAACAAATCAAAGCCTTAGAATGTTCCGTTGGAAAATGGGGCAATACCTTTGGCTATGAAAAATCAGAAAATTGCAATGCATGGGATTATATAAAGGTTTTTCCTGTTCTGGTGTATGGAAAATTAATGTATGCCCTGGTAAAATCCGGAGATTTGTTTTCATGGAAACTCCAGCGAAAACTTCTTAAAGGCCTTCAGTTTTTTTTAAATGTTTATAATAAATATTTAAAAAAATAAGCCTCCATCAAGATTGGTTCATCTGGCGAACCATATTAATGTGTTTTCTGCTGTAAACCCTCTTTAGCCATACCGGAAGGATTAATGCGCCAATAAACAAATAGGGATAATAGCTCATCAGGCGCCAAAGCAGTGCCAATGCCGCAGAAGCTCCGGTTGGAATGAATTCTCCGAGAAAATCAGAGAAAATAAGCTCGGCAATGCCACTGCCTCCCGGCGTGGGGCTGATCAGCATAATTACCCACATTATCAACTGTTTGGCATAAATTAAAAAATGCTGCCCCACTGGTGTAACCGTCATAATCAGGAAATTCACTACCCAAAAACGTGCTGTCCAGCTAAAGAATGTGGCCACATAAGCTTTCAGCCAAAAAGAAAACGGTTTGCCTTTCAATTCTTTGGAGGTTGTTATAATTTCATCTCCGGTTTCTCCGGCTTTCTGGCGCCATTTCCTTAAAAATGGCATTTTAAAAATCCACAGAAGCAACCACTTTAAACCACGTGGCCTGAAAAAGATCCCGTAGCTGATAATCGTAATCAAAACAAGGATAAAAGCGTAACCAATCAGAAAAATACCCAGCGCGCCAAATTCGGTATTGAAAAGGTGAAAGCTTCTGTTGGAATCAAATAAAACAGAGGTTCCTGCAAGCAGAAAAACAACAGGCACCATCGTTACGTAGAAAAGCTCATCGAGAAAAGCGGTAATCAGCACAATGGCGGTAGCCCTCCCGGTTTTGATGCCTTCACGGGCCACGATAAACATAGCTACTGCCGAACCCCCAACAATGGATGGCGTAACCGAAGAGGCAAATTCCCAAAGCATAATGACATCAAAGGAACGCCGCCAGCTCAATTGCTTGTCGGTAAGCAGCCGGATTCGGTACATATACCCCAGGTCGCGCACGGCCATCATCAGCAGAGCAACAAAAAGCCAAAGAAAACTGTAAGGAGTCCATCGTATGTTTTCCAGGGTTTTGCTATCGAAACTATCGACAAACATCCAGGTAGCTGCGCCTAGTCCAATTAAGATTGGCCAAATGATCCGTTTAAAACTGAATATTGAGAGTATTCGCTGGCGTTCTCTCGACATATTTTTTTGTTTGATGGGCAAATTTAATAAGATAATGAAGGAAGCCTACCTCCCGTTCAATTAATCATCAAGGAATTTGCTTATATTTTGTTTATATCAAGCTCAAAAACCACAAAGCAAGTTCTAACCCAATAAAATAATGTCATTATGACATAATAACAACTTTTATAATGCCATTTTGTCTTAATAATGATTATATTTTGATTTGGCATCGGAATTGACCAGAAAACATCATGAACACGAAATTAAATTCAAAAAACAATAAAATTAAAGGAGGACATAAAAATGACAATGGTAAAATGGCGTAACCACCCGAATTTTTCAGACATGTTTGATGCTTTTTTCAATGGAAACGAAGGCGAAAACCTGAACCACAAAAGGTATGAATGTGCACCGGCAACCAACATCAGCGAAAGCGAAAATGGTTTTGAACTGGAGCTGGCCATTCCCGGGATGAACAAGGAAGATTTCGGAATTAAAATTGAAAAGGACGTGCTGACCATTTCCAGCGAGAAGGAAACCACCAAAAACGATGAGCGTAATTATACGCGCAGGGAATTTGTTTATGGTTCGTTCAGCCGTAGTTACACACTTCCAAAAACCATCGACCAAGAAAAAATTTCTGCCGAATACATAAATGGCATCTTAAAGATTGGCCTGCCCAAAAAAGCAGAAGACCAAAGCAAGCTTAGCCGTGAAATCAGTATTGCTTAAGTGATAAGTGGTTTGTTTTTAAAAAGCTCCTTCTAAAGGGGCTTTTTTGTTTTTGCCCGAAATCCGCATCATCTCGATGATTATACCTATCTTTAGGCATGCAAAACAGGAAACCCATCATATCCCTGATATTGATCATCTGCGGCATTTGCTTCCTTAAGCCTTCTTTCGGAGACATGCCATCAGTACAAACATTACATCTTACAGTTGAAGAGCTGGACAAAAGCCTTGACAGCTTAATAAAGGGCGATATAGAGCTTGGCGACAGCTTGGTTCAATTGCTTGAAAGGCTCAGTACCGAGCTAAAATGCAACAGTTGTATTATAAAATTGCACTATCTTCAGGGGCGGCTATTATTTAATAATCAGGAGTTCGACAAAGCACTAAGGCGCTTCCGAACCGTACAGCATTTGAATGACAGCTTAGGCACCGGGTTATTAACACACAAAAATGCGCTCCTGATCAGCCGGGTTTATGAACGTATGGGTCTGGTTGATCAAGCCATACCGATACTCAAAGAAGAAAAAGAATACGCCCTAAAATCGGGCGACAGTAGTTTATATACGGACATACTGCTCATCCTCAGTGGAGTACAAAGGCGCAGCCAGAAGCATGATCAGGCACTCAGTTCGGTTCTGGAAATATCAAATTTTATTGGTCCGGATTCAAAAAACCCGCTCCTTCCCGAAGTTTATAACCAAATTGGCATCATCTACCTGATGATGAACAAAAAAGGACTATCACGGGAATATTTTTTTAAAGCGCTTGAAAACAATGATTTAGCATCAAACAGAGATCAACAAAAAACATCCATTTACTCCAACTTGTCAAATCTATACCTAAAACGGTTCTTCAACACGGATTCAGCAATTTATTATGGCCGCCTGGCTGTAATCCATTCGGAAGAATCCGGGAAACCAAGTATTGGAGCCATGATTAATTTGGGCAATGTTTTTGAAGAAATCGGCCAAAGGGACAGCGCCCTGTTTTATTACAAAAAAGCAGAAAACATGCCCGATTTAAATTTTCTTCACATGGAAAGGGCTGCAGTCCAGATAAATATAGGTTATATCAATTCATTATTGGGGCGTTATAAAGAAGCTGAAGATTATCTGCAAAAAGGAGTTTCTGCAGCAGGGCTGAGCGGAAGCACGGATTTTGAGGAAATTGCCCAGCGCACATTGTTTTATCTGGATTCAGTTCAAGGGAATTATTTAGAGGCAATTGGCCACCAAAATGAGATTATCCGGCTGAAAGACAGTCTTTTCGACAGACAGATGTCTGATAAAGTCAACGAGCTCAGTATTGCCTATGAAACCAACCTACTGGCATCGGAGCGAGATGGATTGCTGGAACAAAAAAGACTGAACGAACGGATTATCCGAAACCAATACTTTGTGGTACTGCTTTCCGGCCTGGCCAGTCTTTTATTGATGGCTTTTTTGGTTGTGGTTCAAACGCAGCGAAAAAAACTCAGACAACTCAACAAAAATCTTCAGGATAACAATAAAAAACTCAGGGAACAGAAAATTAAACTGGAAGAGCTCAATAGTACCAAGGATAAGTTTTTCTCCATTATTGCGCATGACCTACGCTCTCCTTTCAATGTGCTGAACGGTTATCTTGATTTACTTGAACGTGATTATGATGACTTCACGGAGGAGGAAAAAAAGGACATCATCCGTGCGTTAAAATCTGCCAGTAAAAATACTTTCGACCTTCTGGAAAACCTTTTGGAGTGGGCTCGTTCGCAAAGGGGCCTCATCGAAAATAGACCTAAAAACATTGATTTACAAGAAATAGCCGAAACCGCAATAAAAATTTTAAACGGAAGAGCACAGCTAAAGAATCAGGAAATTAAACTCAAAATAAAAAAAGATGAGCACATTGCTTTTGCCGACTGGCATATGACACAATATTTATTTATCAATCTCATCAACAACTCTATTAAATTCTCTCCCAAGAAAGGAAAAATCGAAGTGCACTGCACAAAAGCCAGTGATTTTATCAAAGTCAGTATAAAAGACAACGGTATTGGTATTCCGAAAGAAAGGCAAAAAGACCTTTTCAGCATCAAAAACCCTTATAAAACTTTGGGCACGGAAAAAGAAAAAGGCACCGGCCTTGGCTTGATTATGAGCAAGGAATTTATAGAAATAATGAATGGCAGAATAGATTTTAGAAGCACCGAAGGAGAAGGGAGCACCTTCAATTTTTATCTGCCTATATCAGAATCGTAGAGACTAATCACTTAGGAAAAAAACGACTCAATTTTATCAACCAGGTCATCCAGGCGCAATGGTTTGGACAAAAAGGCATCGCATCCCGCTTCAAAAGCAAGTTCTTCTTCACCGGAAAGTATATAGGCTGTTTGCACAACAATGGGCAAATCGGGACGGATTTCTTTTATCCGCATTGTGGCTTCGTAGCCATTCATCACGGGCATATCCAAATCCATCAATACGAGATCAATTTCCGGATGTTGCTTTACCAGATCGACACCCAGCTGCCCGTTTTCTGCCCAAAAAAGCTGTGCCCCGGAATCGCGCAATGCCATTTTAAAATACAGGTTACTGGTTATGGTATCCTCCACAATAAGAATGGATTTTCCACTCCAATTATATTTAAATTCTTCGTTCATAGGATTCATACATGTTAATCAGCCGGAGCATGTTTTTTCAAAACCTCAAAAAGTTCCAGTTGTTTAAAGGGCTTTGCAATATAATCGGTCATACCGGCAGCAAGAAATTTTTCTTTATCGCCTTTCATCGTATTTGCCGTCATGGCAATAATGGGCACAGCAGTTTTTACATCCTTTTCTTTTTCAAGCCTGCGGATCAGTTTTGTTGCTTCAACACCATCCATTTCCGGCATTTGAACATCCATAAAGATGGCATCAAATTTTCCTTCAAAATATTTTTCAACGGCAATTTTACCATTCTCGGCCACAAAAACCTCATGACCCAATTTATTCAGGTGGTGTGTAGCAACTTTTTGGTTGATAGAGTTATCTTCTGCAAGCAACAAAGTCATTTTCTTCATTGTTCTTTTTCGGTTATCCATACGTGAAGCATCACCCGTTTTGGCAACGGCCAATTCAAAGTTTGCGGTAAACCAAAACTCCGATCCATCTCCCGGGCTGCTGTTTACACCAATTTCTCCATGCATCATCTTAACAAGGCTTTTGCAAATGGCCAGCCCCAGGCCTGTTCCACCATATTTTCGGGTTGTTGAAGAATCGGTTTGTGAAAATGAACGGAAGAGCTTTTTCTTCCCTTCTTCTGAAATACCGATGCCCGTGTCCACAACAGCAAAATATACCTGAACCTTGCCCTCTGATTTATTATCAATCCGGGCTCTCAGTTCCACGCCACCTTCATGGGTAAATTTCAGGGCATTATTGAGCAAGTTGATTAGGATTTGTTTCAAACGGGTTGGATCCCCAACAACATGCTCCGGTACATCTCCGGCAATGTTGATGCGCAAATACAATCCTTTATCCTTTGCCTTGAAAGACAAAATTTTAATCACATTGTCGATTTCTTTGCGCAATTCAAAACGAATGCTTTCAAATTCCAGTTGACCCGATTCGATTTTCGAGAAATCCAAAATATCGTTAATAATTGTAAGCAGATTTTCGCCAGAAACATCCACAATATCAAGATACTCCCTTTGTTGCTCCGTTAATTGTGTACGCTTCAGTATTTCGACCATTCCCACAATGCCGTTCATCGGGGTCCGGATTTCGTGCGACATATTGGCCAGGAACATTGATTTGGCACTGGCAGCAGATTCGGCCATTTCTTTGGCTTTGATCAGTTCCTGCCGGGCAAAGCGCAAATCGAGCTGAACCCGAACACGTGCTTTTAGTTCTTGTTCATTAAAAGGTTTTTGCACATAATCGCCCGCGCCAGCATTAAATGCTTTCACCAAACTTTGGGGATCGGTTTGGCTTGTCATAAAAATGATAGGGATTTCTGCCGTTTTTTGATTGGTTTTGAGTTGCTTGCACACCTCAAAACCATCAATATCAGGCATAACCACATCAAGCAGGATCAAATCAAAAGGATGCGCCCTTGCTTTGGATAAAGCTGAGCGCCCATTGCGCGCAGCAGCCGTTTTATACTGCTTTTCTTCAGCGAGTATGGACTGCATCAGATCAATATTGCTCTGCACATCATCAACGATCAGTATCTTTGCTGTTCTACCGCTTTCCATATTATATCAATTGATAAATTTCCTAAGTGTATCCCGAACTGTTTTTACATTGACCGGCTTGAGCAAAAAGCCATTACATCCGGCATCCCGGGCTGTTTGGCGTTCGTCATCAAGTGCCAGTGCCGTAAGTGTTACCAGTGGACAATCGGGATTGATTCTTTTCATTCTCCGCATGGCTTCATAACCATCAATTTCGGGCATCTTCAAATCAATAAAAACCAGATCAATGGGTTCTGCTCCAAAAATCATCAAGGCCTCTTTGCCATTATGCGCATGTAAAACCCGCAAACCGGTATCTTCCAGAGCCTGGCTAAAAAACTCATGTACGCTGGGCACATCATCGGCAAGCAGTATTGTTTTCCCTTCCCATTCCTGCTTGTGGCCTTCCATTAGTTCCTTCTGGTTCACATCTGACTTATAAGGCCTTGTGCTCAACAGGAACGGATCTTTGGGCTGAAAATAAAAAATAGTTCCTCCTTCGGGATTGTTTTCGAACCATAATTCACACTGCATCAGTTCGGAAAGGCTTTGGCTTATAGTCAGGCCCAGCCCTGCACCCGAACTATAGATTATACCGGGATGATGCAGCCTGTTAAAACGTTCAAAAATATCCTCCCGCTTATCGGACGGGATCCCGACACCAGTATCACGGATAAAAATCCTGAAATAATTATCTTTTAAAAACTCTATTCCAATTTCAACTGTGCCTTCCAGGGTAAATTTAAACGCATTGCTTAACAGGTTGTCCAAGACCTGCTTTATTCGCTGCCGGTCACCATTTATTATTCTGTCATAAAAATTTTCGCAATTTTTATAAACGAAACCCACATGTTGCCTGCCCAGTTTACTCCTCTCTTCTTTATACGTATTATAAATTTCATCCATCAGTTCACCAATAACGATGGTTTCCCTGCTGATACTTAATACGCCCGATTCGAGTTTTGATATATCGACCAAATCGGTAACGAGCTGCAAGAGGTGTTGTGCGCTTTGACTTATTACGGAAAGAAACCCATCCCTTTCCTCATCAGAAAGCTGCTTTTGTCCCAATAAATCAGTAAAACCAATGATTGCGTTCATTGGGGTTCTGATTTCATGGGAAATATTGGCCAGAAAAGCTGATTTCAGGCGCTCAGCTTTAAGGGCATTCTCGCGTTCGCGCACCAATTGTTCATGGGCATCCTGAAGATTAAGCTGAAGCCTTACACGAGCCTCAAGTTCTGCTTTATTAAAAGGTTTGTAAATATAATCGACGGCTCCGGCATTAAACCCCTTCACTGTACTTTCAATATCCGTTTTTACAGTAATGAAAACAACCGGAAGCCTTTCTGTCTGCGGCAATTTTTTAATTTGCCTGCATGTTTCGTAGCCATCCATGCCTGGCATGACGATGTCCAGCAAAATCAGGTCAAATTTTTGCTTCTTCAAAAGGGACAAAGCGTCTATTCCATTGTGGCACACCTCGGTTTCATAGTTACACTGTTTCAAAATTGAAGCAATATAAAGCGCCGAACTTTGCTGGTCATCAATGATCAATATTTTAGCCGGTTCGTTTTTCATGGTCAGAATTTTCTCGATAAAAAGGGCGCGATCTGATTAAGCGGCAATATCGTCCGGACTGCATTTTTTTTAATTGCTTCTTTTGGCATTCCAAACACAACACAGCTTTCTTCATCCTGCGCAATGGTATGGGCACCGGTTTCGAATAATTCGAGCATTCCCTGTGCGCCGTCATCACCCATACCGGTAAGCAAAACGGCCAAAGCATTGGGGCCTGCATAGCGTGCTCCACTACGGAACAGAACATCCACTGAAGGCCTGTGCCGGTTCACCAAAGGACCTTCTTTAAGCTGAACAAAATAATTTCCGCCACTACGCCGTAGCAGAAGATGTTTTCCTCCAGGTGCAAGCAGGGCTTTTCCGGGCATCACCTTATCGTTGTTTTTTGCCTCTTCCACTTCAAGGGCTGAGCTCCGGTTTAGCCTTTCGGCAAATGAACGGGTAAAATCGGCCGGCATATGCTGTACAATTACCACACCTGGACTGCTGGCAGGCAGATTATCAAGAATATGTGCAATTGCTTCTGTTCCTCCGGTAGATGCACCAATCAATATTACTTTGTCCTGCTTACCGATGATATCCGGTTTCGTCGCAGAGCGTGGCAAAACAACATCGGCATTATGCCGGGGCTCCACACTGTGCTGGATATTTTTCATATGAGTGCTGAGCCTTGCCAAAGCAGCTGATTTTACGGTGTCGCAAATCATGATGCTTGATTCTTCAAAAAACTCCTTGGTGGTAAGCTTTGGCTTTGGAATGACGGCAATGGCTCCAAATTCAAGTGCTTTCATAGCTGCAACCGAACCTTCAGAAGCATAACCCGAGATGATCACAACCGGAATGGGATGTTGTTTCATCAACCGCTTCAAAAAAGTAAGGCCGTCCATGCGGGGCATTTCGATATCCAGAGTAATAACGTCAGGGACTTCTTTTTGAATGATTTTCACAGCCTGATAAGGATCTGAAGCGGTTGCAATAACTTCGATCATTGGATTACTTTCCAAAATCTCCTTAAGCGACTGACGAACCAAAGCGGAATCGTCAACAATAAGAACACGTAGTTTATCCCCCATCATATATCATTGATTTTGAACTATTTCAATGCGATTTCTGAATATATTTCATACGCACCAGCCCTGTTTCGGTATTAAAGATAATCTTTCTTCCCGAATTACCGCCGGTTGAAGCCGCAGAAACCGAAATATTTTCCTGTTTTAAGACCTCATATGCTGTCGCTATATTCCTTTCGCCAATAAGAAAAATATCCTGTTGGCTACTAATTACCCTGGCTCCGCCAAATACTTTTGCCTGTAAGCTGCTGCGTGAACTTCCGTTACGGATCATAAAATCCACACATTTTTTTACTGCAATATTCCCGAATTTTGGCGATTGCAGCCCTTTACCGTTCCACAGAGGCAACATATAGTGACATATAGCCCCGAAATGCCTTTCCGGATCATAGAAACAAACGGACACACAGCTACCCAAAACCGTAGTAACCTCGGTGGGTTCATTGCTTTTGGCCAGCTTCAGTTCTGCCGGCTTCAAATAATATGTCCGGTTTTCTTTTTCGTTCAAAACAATTCTTCGTCGCTGAATAAAACATCATCATCTTCATCTTGCGCTTCCAGTTCCGGAATCTTTATAGTAAAAGCACTGCCTTTACCTTCCTCGCTCTCAAGTTCCAGTTTTCCGCCCAGTAATTCGCAGATGGCCTTGCTTACCGACAGGCCAAGTCCTGATCCGGTATTTAAGCTATTGATACTCTCATCCAGTTTCCGAAAACGCTGGTAAATCTGTTCCAAATCTTTTGGGCTGATTCCATTACCATGATCCCGTATTGTAAACAGCAGGCTTTCCTGCTCCATATCAAGAATGATCTCAATCTTTGAATTATTGGGAGAATATTTGATGGCATTGCTAAACAAGTTGACCATAATCAGCTTTAGCCGTTCTTTATCGGTACGAAATGCAAAAGCGCGGTTCATCCATTCATTCTGCTCCAGCTTATAGCTTACCTCAAGCTTGTTTTTATCTGTCTCAAAGCGATGGCTGTTGATCAGGGTTTTAATCACTTCATCGATATTGCATGTGCTTACGGATAGCTCCGTTTCGCCTGCCTCGATGCGGGCTGCTTCAAAAATATTGTTCATCTGAAAATCCAGATAAAAAGCTTCGGTATAGACCAGTTCGCCCATTTTACGGGCAATTGCGCCTTCATCATCCCGTAGTTTTTTCATGTTCTCGGCCAAGCCTAAAATGGAAGCAAATGGGTTTACCAGCTCATTGGTAATATTACTGATGAAGTGGCTTTTCATGGCCTCCGATTGGCGCAATTGTTCGTTCATGCTGACCAGTTCCGCATTAAGCGATGCAATTTCAGAACGTAAAAGCGCCTGTTCTTTTAGCTTCTTTTGGAGATAATCCAGTATTTCCTGATCTTTTTTATCCATAATGCTACATTTTTTTTCGGTAAATGGTTGGCATAACATGCTCCACAGGAATATCCATATTGATAAAAGATTCCGAATGCCCGATAAACAAATAGCCTCCTGGCCTGAGCCTGGAAATCAGCTTAAGGGCAATTTGTTTTTGTACCGGCCGGTCGAAATATATGAGGGTATTCCTGCAAAAAATCAAATCGTAATTATTTTCCATCTTGTTAAAAGGATCCATCAGGTTCAGGCTTTTGAAACGCACTTTCTTTCTTATTTCCGGTGCAATCCGAAAGAGCATAAGTGAGGAATCGCGCGATTTCAGGAGAAAAGCTTTTCGGTAAGCTTCCGGGATATCCTTCAGTTTAGCCATTGAATAAACCGCATTTTCTGCAGTTTCGAGCACAGTATGCGCCACATCTGTGGCATCAATCGTAAATGATGACGGCCAGGAATTTGCCAAAACATCTGCCAGCATCATCGCCAGGCTCCAGGGTTCTTCGCCCGTAGAACACCCTGCGCTCCATACTTTAAGGCTTTGGCCACTTTTTTTTTGTTTTAGAACTTCCGGAAGAAATTCTGATTTCAATAAATCAAAATGCGTTTTTTCGCGGAAGAAATCCGTTTTATTGGTCGAAACCACATCAATTAGTTCTTCCAGCTCTGTATCCAGCCCTTCTTTACTGAATAAGTATTTGACATAATCCGTATAGGAAGGCAAAGAAAGCGCTTTGAGCCTTTTGCGCAACCGTGCCTGAAGCAAAGTTTTTTTTTGGACCGGCAGTTTAATACCAAACCGGCCCTCAATAAAGGTGCTCAAGCGGAGAAACTCCTCCTCCGTCATACTTTGATATTCAAAAAACTGCCCTTCGATGACTATATGATTTTAAAAACGTTCAAATTCACTGTCCGTAGCGTCTCCCAGATTAATATTTACACCCCCTGAAGGCTTTTTAAAGTTATTTTGTCCTGTGGCAACAAACATTTGTTTTTGTTTCGGTTGAGGCACACTCTTACGCTGGAAGTTCATTTTACTGCTTTTAAAGAAAGAAATAACTTCGAGCAATTGATCAGCCTGTGAGCTGAGTTCCTCGGCACTTGTGGCCATTTCTTCCGATGCGGCAGCATTTTGCTGTGTTACATCATTTAATTGCTGCACGGCATTGTTAATTTGCTCTGCACCGGCATTTTGTTCCATACTTGCTGCTGCAATCTCCTGCACCAGGTGCGATGTTTGCTGAATATCGGGGACGATTGTTTTCATGAGTTCAGCGGCTTCTTCAGCAACCTCAACACTTTGTTTTGAAATTTCATCTATTTCTGCAGCTGCAGCTTTGCTCCGTTCGGCAAGCTTGCCCACTTCGGCAGCAACCACGCCAAAGCCTTTTCCGTGTTCGCCGGCACGCGCTGCTTCAACAGCAGCATTGAGCGCCAGGATATTGGTTTGGAATGCAATATCACCGATGATGGAAATCTTTTCTGCAATAGTTTTCATCGCTTCCATACTGGAATTCACTTTATGGGCCCCCTGTTCTATATCTGCCGCTGCTTTGCCTGCAATGCGTTCCGTTTCTTTGGCATTATCGGTATTTTGCTGGATATTGGCCGTCATCTCCTGAATGGATGAGCTAACTTCTTCCACACTGGAAGCCTGCTCTGAAGCACCTTGGCTTATATCCTGACTTGTATTGCTCAGCTGCATGCTTGCATCTGTTACATTTCTTGAAGCATTGTTCACATTGGCCATAACATCACGCATACGGTTCAACATCTTTCTAATTGACATCACCAGTTGCCCCATTTCGTCTTTTTGGTCAAAATCAAAATCAGCATCTAGGTTTCCTTGACCAACATTATGCACATATTTTGAAATGCCACGTATGCTTACAGCAATATTATGTGCAATCATAAAAGCAAGCATAGCTCCAAAAACCACCGTTAACAATGCCAAAATAAAAACCCCCAGCCCTATATCTCCGGCCAAATCTACCAAGCCCTCACCACTAATCATTTGATCATCAACTACATGCATCATATCCTGAAAAAGTGCAACCGTTTCGTTTAGAAGAGGCACTGTTTCGGTTTGATATATTGTTATAGCTTTTTCATAATCCACTTCTCTACCTGAAGCAAGGAGTTTCTTGATCTTTGCAGCAGTTTCGTGCAATTCCAAATGTGGTTTCTCTATATCACGAAGATAAACACGAAGTTCAGGAACATCTGTTTCAGCTTTTATTCGATCCTGACTGTCATACCATTTACCAAAATCGCAAACACTGCCATCCGTTGAAATACTGACATCAGCATCGCGCTCCAGAATAGCTTTGGATAATTTCAGTGCCCATAAAAGGTGAAAATCCTGTTTTTCGGCAAAAACTGCCTTCATGGAATTGGCCTCAATAACTTCTTCTGAATATCCAAGCAGACGGGAAATTCCGAGGATAGAACCCGCTGCCAGAACTATTATCATACCCAAAGCAATACCAAAGGACATGATAAACTTATACCTGATTTTTAAATCTTTGAATCTCATAAGGGTATATTATTATTTTTCTATTTTCATTAAAAACAACTGATCATCTCCACTGAAAAGGCGGTCGGCATCCAAAACCATTACAAAATTGTTTTCGCGACGGAAAACACCTCGGATCAATTCTGAATTGAACTTGCGACCCATATCCGGAAATTCAGTAATTTTCTGATTTTCAAAACGGTTTACCTGCAACACCTTATCAACGATTAATCCGAGTTCTACGGTATCCTCATTTTGCCGTATTTCTGCCACTATAATGCAAGTGTCGCGCGTATATTCCACTTCGGGCAAGCCAAATTTCAGGCGTGTGCTCACAACCGGCAACACGTTTCCCTGATGGTTTACGACTCCTTTAATAAAATCAGGTGCTTGCGGAACATTGGTGAGTTTTTGCATCTCCAGGATTTTCAATACTCTTTGCACTTCAAGGGCGAACAGCTCATCCCGAATCTGGAAAACAAGGAAAGAACCTGAATTCTGTTCCATAATTAATCTTCTTTGTTTATAAACTTCTTCACTATACTATCCATATCAATTACCAGGGCTACCGATCCATCGCCCAGGATACTGGCGCCGGAAAAAATTTCATGTTTGCGCAGGTATTTTCCCAAAGGCTTTACAACAGCCTGATGCTCACCGACAACATGATCCACTTTAATTGCCAATATTCTTTCCTCATGTCGGATGGTAATTATGTACTCATCATCTTTTTCTGCAGATCCGCTCTTATCAAAAAGCTCGGTAAGATCTACATAAGGCAATTGCTTGCCATCAACAACCATCAAGCCGCTGGCAAATTCGGAAAATTGAGCCTCATTGGCCTGAAATACCTGATCGATGATGCTGATAGGCAGAATAATATCACTATCGGCAGCTTTTACCAAAAGGCCATCCAGGATGGACAAACTCAGCGGCAGACGAAGTGTAAAAACAGAACCTTTGCCGGCTTCGCTTTGGATATCAAGTGTTCCACGCAAAGCTTCCAGCCTTCGTATCACCACATCCATGCCCACACCACGGCCCGATACATCGCTAATTCTTTGAGCCGTTGAAAACCCAGGCTGACAAATCAATTGAAATATCTCTTTTTCAGCCAGTTGCTGGCCAGGCTCGATAATTCCATTTTCTTCTGCCTTTTTTCTGATTGCTGCTGCATCCAGCCCTCGTCCATCATCCGAAACAGAAATATAAACATAAGTACCTGAATACCAAGATTTCAATAAAACCTGTCCTGCAACAGGTTTTCCGGCAGCGATACGGTCTTCCGCATTTTCAATACCATGATCAATGCTGTTGCGGATGATGTGCATAATGGGATCTGCAAGCTCCTGAATAATATTCTTATCGAGTTCGGTATCTGTTCCTTCGGTAATCAGGCTCACTTCTTTTTGAAGCGAAACGGAAAGGTCGCGTACCAGCCGTTTAAAACGTGTAAGCAGCGTATTAAAAGGCACCAGGCATATATCAAAAGCATTTTCACGTAAACGCCGTGTAAGTTTCTGAATACCTTCAGCCAAGGCGATAAACTCACTGTCCTGACGGATTTCTGCGGCATTGGCAAGGCGGGCCTGCACGGTAACCATTTCAGAAACAATATTCATTAATTGATCGAGCTTTTGTGATGAAACCCTGATTGTACTGATATTTTGCCCAAAAACTCCGGCAATTTGCGCATCATCAATTTGTTCGGGTGGTGAAACCGGCCCTGATATGCTCTTCGGCTGAGCGTCGTTTTTAACAGTTTCCTTAATTTCTTCAGAAAAATCAGCTTTATTTTGAAGCAGTTCTATTATGGCTTCTTTTTCATTTGGGATATTGGCCAAATCTATTTTTTTGATTTCCAGCAGGCAATCATCTTCCACAAAAATAAACACATCCCTGATTTCATTTTCATCGGCAGCGGTTTTCAGGATCATTCTCCAGGCCAGGTAGCATTTTGTGGGGTCAATCCGGCTTAAGAGCGGTATGTCCTCAGTATCAGCAAAAACCGTCAACGAACCCATTCCGTCCAGTTCATCAATCAGGTAAAGCGGACTGGTACCGTTTTCCAGAAGGTTTGGCTTGGGTTGAAAATCAATAAACCAGCAGTTTTGGATCTCTTCCGCTGCTTTTTGCCCCATTTGCTGACCGGAGGTATTTGAAATACTGAGATCCGTATCACTGTTTCCGTTTTCCATTAACTCCTGTATTTCAGCAATAATAGCTGCTTCATCCTTTTCGCCATCTTTCTGTTTGTTCAGTAAAGCTTTCAGGTGGTCAACCGATTGCAGTGACAGGTGCACAATTCTTTCAGAAACATCCAGTTTACCTTCGCGGATATATTGGTACAAAGATTCCAGATGATGTGTGAAATTGCTGATCCGGTCAAAGCCAAACATGGCTCCGCTTCCTTTGAGGGAGTGCATCAGGCGGAAAATCTCATTGACTGTATTGGCATCAGCACCTCCTTTTTCCATTGCCAGAAGCATATCCTCGAGCTGCGCCAAAAACTCAGCAGCCTCTTCCCTGAACCGTTGCCTGAATTCTTCTGTCATCGAAGCACTTTTTTAATTAAATGAAGCAATCGTTCTGAATCAAAAGGTTTTGTAAGCCAGCCTGTTGCTCCTTTTTCACGGGCTTCCTTTTTAATGGCAACACCCGATTCGGTTGTTAAAAACAAAATGGGCATATAACTGTAGTCTTCCTTTTTGCGCACTTCAGCAATCAGCTCCATTCCGTTTTTGTTGGGCATATGTAAATCCGTGATTAAAAGGTCGATGCGCCGCCCGTCAAAATACTTTAAAGCATCCTGACCGTCAACGCTTTTCAAAACATTATATCCCTGACGTTCCAGGGTAAATTCCAGCATATCGCGTATGCTGGCCGAGTCATCTACTATGAGGATTACTTTATTCATGCTTAAAAGCTGCTCAGTTGGTCAAATAACTTATCTAAATCGTTGTTGCACATCAGGGAATACAAATCGGAAGCCAATTCTGCATCAACATTTGTTTTTAAATTTTTAGCAATCCGCTTTGCCCTAAGGCTTATCAGCAACTGACAAAATGCGGTATCCAGCGTTTGGACTTCCCTGAGGCGGATATGCAGCGGTTTGGGTTCATCTGCTACTTTTTCCAGTTCTGACAGCAATGGCCGTATATTTTGAAGCACGAGTTCTCCGCTTATTTCCAGTAAATTGCACTGGCCGTCATCTCCGCTAAAAAAACTGTGTCGGGCCTGAAATTCCATAGGCAGTTTAATAATTTGAATTCTTTCTATTGCGATCAGCTTTTCTACGGAATTATACTGCAAAAGTTTCTTTAGGCCTAAAATACAATGGATTGACGTAAAAAGAGAGACAATAAAAAGGCACAAAAAAAGCCCCGTTTCCGGAGCTTCTCAAAAAATATTTTATGCTGATTACGCTAAGGTTGCACGCAGCATCCATAATTGTTTTTCGTAAGATTCGATGAGTGCACTCATCATGGCTACTGTACCTTCGTCTGAGGAATCGCCTGCCAGAACAAGGATTTCACGGAAACGATCAATGAAATATTTGGTTTCTGAGGCCAACAGATGAACTCCTGTTTCACCGTCATGAATTACTTTGGCTTCTTCCAGACGGGCATTTTTCACAAAATCGCTTATACTGGAAAATGGCTGACCTTCAAGCATTAATATACGCTCGGCCACTTCGTCAACCTGATCGCTTACGGCTGTATAAACGCCCTCGTACATTTCGTGCAATTGATGGAACATCTTTCCACGAACATTCCAGTGCAGGTTACGCAGGTTTTGGTAATGTACCGAAAGATCGGCTAGCAAAAGGTTCAATTTTTCAATGATTGCTTCTGAGTTGTTGATGTTTAATGATAAATCTTTCATTTCTATAAAATTTTAATTGGGTTCTTATTTCGTTTGTTTCTGATGCAAAAATAGGGTGAAAAGCGACATCAGTCAAATTGATAGTTTTTATGACGCCATAATTAAAATCTATGTTAATTTTTAATCCGGGAAAGCATGAGCTTCGTCATAATAAAATCTCAATCAATTCGTTAGATAGGCCAACCAAGAAACAATGTCACAAAAACGTATTCAATATATTCTCCCGCTTATTATTGCCGTCGCCCTGATCACGGGCATTTATCTAAGCCGCCTCTGCCAGCCCGGTTCCGAAACCGAACCCGCATTTTTTTCCATCAGCCCGCGATACGATAAACTTGGCGACGTAAAACGCTTTATAACAAGCGAGTATGTTGACAGTGTTGACACAGAAAAAATCACAGAAGATGCGATAAACGGCATGCTGCACAATTTGGATCCACATTCATCCTATATACCTGCCGCTTCTTTTGATGCCGTAAACGACCCACTTGCAGGCAATTTCGAAGGTATTGGCATTCAATTTCGGGTGGAACACGACACCATAATGGTGATACAGTCCATAGCGGGAGGCCCCTCGGAAAAAGTTGGAGTGCGGGCCGGAGACAGGATCGTGATTGTTGAAGGAGATACGCTTGCAGGAAAAGGGCTGACCAGTGATGATGTAATCAAACAGCTCAAAGGCCCAAGAGGAAGCAGCGTGGAAGCACAAATATTCCGCAAAGGAAATCCGGAACTTATCCCGTTTACCATAACACGCGACATCATTCCCACTTATAGCATTGATGCCGCCTATATGCGCAGCGACAGCACAGGATACATTAAACTGAGCCGCTTTAGCGCCACAACATCCGATGAATTTGAAGAACATCTGCAAAAATTAAATAAGGCCGGTTGTAAAAAATTAATCGTGGACCTCAGGGGAAATACCGGCGGATACCTGCAGGCTGCAATTGATGTCAGCGATCATTTTTTGCCCGAAGGAAAAACTATTGTATATACAGAAGGCAACAAAAGGCCCCGAAGATATTATTATGCAACAAATCAAGGTTTATTTGAAAACAAACCGATTGCTGTGCTCATCGATGAAGGCTCTGCTTCTGCCAGCGAAATTCTTGCCGGAGCTTTGCAGGACAACGATGTGGGAATAATAATCGGCAGGCGGAGTTTTGGCAAAGGACTGGTGCAGGAACAGCTTAATTTACCTGACGGTTCTGCGCTGCGGCTGACGGTCGCAAGATACTATACCCCTACTGGGCGCTCCATTCAAAAATCGTATGAAGGTGTTGATTACGACAAAGAACTGCTCGAACGTTATTTGAACGGGGAAATGGTTACTGCCGACAGCATACACTTTCCCGACAGCCTGAAATTCACTACGCCCAAAGGCAAAACCGTATATGGCGGAGGAGGAATCATGCCTGATATTTTTGTGGGACTGGAATCAGGCGAAAAGTTTATCACCTTTAACCAACTGATCGACAAGGGCCTGATTTATCGCTTTGCTTTTGAATATACCGACCGGCATCGCGACAGCCTGGAGCGCTTTGAATCCGAATCAGAATTCTTCAACGGTTTTGATCTCAGTGATGCCATTTATTCTGACTTCCTGGAGTTTTGTCGCAACAACAAAATCACGCGAAGCAAAGCCGAACTAAAACCTACAGAAGAACGTATCAAAACCCTGCTCAAAGCATATATTGCCAGAAATATTTTTGATGATGCCGGCTTTTATCCGCTTTACCACAAAATTGATCCCGGCGCTAAGAAAGCCTTCAGGGAGATGGGCGACAGCTCCCTGGCAGCATATTATTTGCAAAAGCTGTAGCATGACGGGATAATTCCATTAATTTAGCGCTTTGCAGGAAATCCAACACATGAAAAACCCGGTTAATCTTGAAAAAAGCATATGGCAATGGCTTGCCCTGATTTTCCTCGCCTTCATCTGGGGAAGTTCTTTTATCCTGATGAAAAGAGGTTTGGAAGTATTCAACGATATGCAGGTTGCTGCTTTACGGATTTTCATTTCATTTGTGGCGCTGCTACCGGTTGCTTTAAAAAACCTCCGACTGATCAAACGAAGCAATCTGCGCAGTTTTTTGATCGTAGGATTTATTGGCAGCGGTTTGCCGGCATTTTTGTTTACGCACGCACAAACGGAGATCAACAGCAGCCTGGCCGGCATGCTGAATTCGCTTACACCATTTTTTACCCTATTGATTGGTGCTGTTTTTTATCGAGCAAAAGTATGGTGGAAAAACGTTTTGGGCGTTGCGCTGGGTTTGTTTGGCGCGGTGATGCTGATCTATCGTGGCGGAAACGTTTTGGACGACAGTGCTGTTTACGGCCTTTATGTGGTTTTGGCAACAATTTGCTACGGAACCAATGTGAATACCGTCAAATATCACCTCAAAGGGATTAGCGGACTTCATATAACCAGCCTTGGCTTTGTTTTGGTCGGGCCTTTTGCCGGCTTATACCTGCTCTTTTCCGATTATTCGAACATCACGGCAGAAGCCAACTGGCCCGAGGCCCTGGGATATATCAGTATTTTGGCACTAATCGGGACGGCTCTGTCGCTGGTGATATTTAATGCCCTGATAGCACATACTACCGCACTGTTTGCCAGCTCAGTAACCTATATTATTCCGGTTTTTGCCATTATGTGGGGGCTGTTTGACGGGGAAACTGTAAGTATCTCTCAGTTTGGTGGAATCGGGCTGATTATGTTGGGCGTGTATTTGGTCAACTCGGCCGTGAAAGAACAAAACGCAAACAGAAAAACAACTTAATCTTTTTTTGATGCAAAACGACCGACAGTTAAAATGGGAAGATAAAACGGACTATGCTCAAAATGCGGACATTGTTATTGTCTGCGATAATGTAGAATTGCCTGTAAATGCGGGCAGTATCCTGCGCCTGGCAGATGCTTTTGGAGTCAGGGAAATTGTTTTTTGCGGAAATCATCCGGCCATACCCGGAAGGAAAGTGAACAAAGTGGCACGGAATGTCATTAAAGCGCTCCATATTAAAACCGACGCCAACTGTATAGAACAACTTCATGATTTACAATCAAAAGGCTATGAGCTGGTCGCTGTGGAAATCACGCAAAAAAGTCACAATCTGCGCACATCTACTTTCCGGAAAAACAGCAAATGCGCGCTGATTGTTGGTGGCGAAATCCGGGGGATCAGCAATGAAGTGCTGGAGCTCTGCGCACGGGCTGTGCACATCCCCATGAAAGGCCAGAACCTGAGCATGAACCTCAGCAGCGCGCTGGCTATTGCACTTTATGAAGTTACTTGTCAGATGGAAGGTTGCTGAAGAAAAGCAAGAAAGGAATCGCTGGATTGCTGCATGGAGAACTGATTCCGGCTCCACTCTTTTGCATTATTTGAAAAGCCTTGATATTTCTCCTCATCAAAATAAAACGCCTGCACCGCATCGGCAAAAGCCTGCACATCATTTTCGGGGACCAAAACAGCAGTTTCTTTATTTTGAACCACTTCCGGATTGGAGCTGTTCTCAAAAGCCACAACCGGCAATCCGGCAGCCTGCGCTTCAACCAATACGTATCCAAAACCTTCCCATAAGCTGGAATGCACAAAAAGATCGGTTTCGTTCATAAAATCCATTCCCCGATGGCCACAAAGCTGAACATTGTTTGTCAGGCCAAGGCGGTTTATTTCCGTTTTCAGTTCATTTTCCAAAGCTCCCGAACCGGCAATTTTTAAGCGTACATCACACTTTCGCTTCAGGAGTTCCTGCATCACTTTCAAAAGAAATTGCTGGTTTTTCTGAGGAACCAACCTGCCCATATTTCCCAAGACAAAAGGTTTTTTCAATGCCCTTTTTTTGGCATGAGGCAGGCGGTCAAAATCAATTCCGTTATAAACCACGCTGATTTTATCGGGATGGATCATCTGTCCTTTAGCATTGATGGTCCTTTTGGTCTCTTTGCTGTTTGCCAATATCCTGTGCACCACTTTTCCAAAAAGGTATTTATTGAGCAAAGTTGGTTTTATAGGAATGGCACTGCCCCTTCGGTAAATAATATCGGGAACGTCGGCTTTTTTTGCCGCCAAACCGGCAACTTTCAAATCGGATGGCAGGTTTAAAATCACGTGCTGTACCATTTTCTTTTTAAAAAACCCGGCAATATGCATTACTTTCAGCGGATTAAGCACATCAAAAGAAGAAATTGCAAAAGGAAAACAAAGCAGATTGTTTTGTTTGGCTTTTGCGAACAACGGGCTTGCCGGATGCGCACACAAAACGACATCATATCCCGATTGATGCATTTGCACGGCCATATCAAGATGCCATTTTTCGCCGCCGCCCCAGTTTTTGCAACTGTTGAAAAAGCAGATTTTCCCTTTTATTTCTTTTCCCACAGCTCTCTGAGTTTAACCTGTTTCAAAAAAGAAGAATGGGCTGAATTACGGCAAATGACATAGCCATAATATCCGTCGAGGAAACCGCCACGCAGGATAAAGGAGCTGAAAAACTTCCAAACAGGACTGCCCATCATTTTAAAAAAACTGAACTTTTTACCCTTTTGGTAACGTGTTGAAGCAGCCCGGGAAGAATATTCGTTTATTGTGGCCATATGCTGCGCGATGGTATAAAAGGAATAGTGCAGGATGTCTTTTTTTATTTGCAGGGTTTTTGTGCCTGGCTTTAAAACCAACTTTTCATGAACACCGTCTGCGTTCCACTCCCCGGCATTTTTATTCCAAAGCCTGATTTTTTTATCCGGATACCAGCCACAATGTTTTATCCATTTTCCACAGTAATTGGTCAGCCGGTGAAACATGTATGCATCATGTTTGAAGCCTGTTTGCTTCAGCCGTACAATTTCCGCCCTCAGGTCATCTGAAAGGGCTTCATCGGCATCGAGCGTTAAAATAAAATCATGTTTGGCGCGGGCATCGGCACGGTTTTTCTGGTTTCCGTAGTTATCAAACTCATGTTGAAAGAAAACAAGATCGGGGTAGCGGGAGCATATCTCCCGGGTTTTATCCGTAGAAAATGAATCTGCAACGATCACTTCATCGGCAATACCCTGCACCGAATCAAGGCATCGGGCAATATTTTTCTCTTCATTAAAGGTGATGATAACAACGGAAAGTGCAGACATAGCTCAATTTTAAAACAAAGATAAAAAAATGATTTTGCGCAGGATACTGCTCAAATCAAAGCAGAATAAAAAAGGCCGCCCAAATGAGCAGCCTTCACAAAAAAAATATCATTTTAGAACGAATATTTAGCACCAAACGACGGCATTACCGGCAATTGGTTTACGCGTTCATAGGTAATACGGTCGAAATAGAACACGTTTGCACGGTCATAAACGTTGGTAACGCCAAGGTTGAGCTCAAGTGTTGAATAATCCCCGATTTCGATAAGCCTTTTCAGGTTCAGGTCGAGGCGGTGATAAGCGGGAAGCCGTCCTTCGTTCAGGTCTGCATAAAGGATGCCAAGTTCGCCGTTTTCTGTAGTAATATCGGTATCGATACCGCCGGTAAAGAGCAACTGCTCAAAATAGCCCTGCGTTTGTGTAAACGGGAAACCGGATCCAAAATTCCAACGGGCATTTACTTCCCAGTTATCATTACGGCCAAATTTCAATGAGGCCAGAACATTCACATTATGCCTCCTGTCATAATGAGGCACATAATCGATTAGTTCATCCTCACGGTTCACATAAGCAAGTGAATAGACTGCCCAAAGGTAGAAACGGCGGTAATCATATTTAAAGCTTACGTCAACACCATAAGCGTCGCCTTTTTCCACAATAAAATCCTTTTTGAGGTAATCGGGCTTGTATGATGGTGATGTAGGATCGGAATAAAAAGGCGTATCATCAAATATTTTGTTTCGGTTCAGGTTTGTGAGCTGGCTGAAGTTTTTCAGGTAAGCTTCGAGGTTCATTGTGAGGTTGTTGGTAATATCGAGTTCAACTCCACCGATGATGTGTTCGCTTTTCTGCAGTTTGCTGGTTACTTCTTCGCCACGGAGTGTTTCGGGTAGGTTATCGGGGCCGGAGAGGAAACCGCTAAAGAGGTTTACCACATCACGGTCGGAGCGTGCACTCATCAGGTTTTGAGAATAAAGGCCTCCCGCAACTTTAAGCCTCAGCCAGTCGGTAAGGTTATATTTCATTGCCACACGTGGCTCCGGGCTCACCTCTGATTGGGATGCATACCACTGCAGACGGATACTGGGTTCGAAAAGGAATTTCCCCTGGGTCATTTTATACTTAAAATACATCCCTAATTCCGTTGTGTTTTCGGTTTGTTGTATCTTTTTATTCACGGAATTATAGAATAAGTAATCCGTTTTAAACCCCAGCATTTCCAATCCATATTTTAATTCGTCTTTACCGATAAAATAGGTAAAGCTCAGCCCTCCGTTAAAACCGCTGATTTTACTGCTGCGGTCGGCGCTTTCGGGCTGCGACATGGTAATTTTATAATCAGAGTAGGCAACAATACCTTCGATCAGAACAGAAGAACGTGCCGGAATCAAAACGAAGTTAGCACCGCCACCGACAGATTCCCAATGGAAATCACTTATGGACTTATAGTTGTTCACCTGATCATCAAAACGGAAACCAAAGAGGTTTACTTTGCTTCCGTTGCTTCCGTTGATACTTACTTTTCCGTAGATATCGAGAAAGTTAAAGGGCAGTCCGTTTTCATCAACATATTTATAAAAAACCTTGGAGCTTTGTTCGAGGTAAGAATTTTTCACAGAAAGCACATAGGAAGAGCTGGTTTTCTTTTCTTCGGTTTGTTTGGAAATAGGGCCTTCAATTAAAAGTTTTGCACCAAAGGTAGATGCTTCCACTGAGCCGGAAGTACGCACTTTATTACCATCGCGGGTAGTTAAGTCCATGATGGAGGAAATCCTGCCTCCGTATTCGGCACCAAAACCACCGGTATAAACATCGGCTGAGCGGAGGATATCGGTATCAAAAACCGAAAATAGCCCAATGGAGTGGAAAGGGTTGTAAATCACCATTCCATCGAGCAACACTTTATTTTGGATCGGGCTACCCCCGCGAATGTAGAGCTGACCGCCCTGGTCACCGGTAAAAATCACCCCGGGAAGCACCTGAAGATACTGCGCAAGGTCGGCCTGGCCGCCAACTGTAGGAATAGATTGTATCTGTTTCGGTGTAATTTTAACTACGGATGTTTTTGTTTCGGTGCGGGCTTCTTCCCTTTCGGCCGAAATATTAATTTCCTGCAGCATGATACTGCCTTCTTTCAAGTAAATATTTTTGGACAACAAGGCCCCGTTTTTCAAAGTAACAGGAAAAGTTATCGAATCGTAGCCCATGGCTGTAACCATAAGCGTATAACTGCCTGCAGGTATCTTCGAAATAACGTAATAGCCATTTACGTCAGTTGAAGCGCCAAAGGTTGTTCCCTTAAGATAAACATTGGTAAAAATAACGGGTTCTCCGGTTTCTTCTTCATAAACGAAACCGCGGATGCTGGCCGTTTGAGCGATCATCAGCACCGGCAAACTGATCATAAATGCCAGCAAACTGATTTTCAAGTATTTTTTCAACATAAGCTTCTATTTGTAAGTTCTTTCCCTAATAGCCCACAAAAGTAAAGATAACAGCTTGAAAAAAAAACACCAAAACAAAAAAATGGCCACTAATTCATGAAAATCAGTAAGAGGGATGTGCTCAGTCTTCAATTTCAAAACGAAAACCGGTACCATGCACATTGGTAATCTGGATACGTCCATCGGATTTCAGGTATTTCCGAAGTTTTGCAATAAAAACATCCATGCTCCTGCCATTGAAATAATCATCATTGCCCCAAATAGCTTTCAGTATTGCTTCCCTCTTGAGCAGCTGACCTTTGTTTTTGCACAGATACTGAAGTAGTTCGGCTTCACGTTTTGTGAGCACTTTCTGGAAACTGCTCGATTTCAACTCCATGGTATTGAGATCGAAGGTATAATTCCCAAAATGATAAAATTCCGGGCGCTCAGGAGACGCCTCCGACTGAATACTGCATCGTTTTAAAATGGCCTGGATACGCAAACTGAGTTCTTCACTACTGAAAGGTTTGGTAATATAATCATCGCATCCTGTCTTAAATCCATTGATACGGTCTTCTTTGAGTGCTTTTGCCGTTAAAAAAATAATGGGGGTTTGCTGATCCGTTTTACGTATATCTTCTGCAAGGCTGAACCCATCTTTACGCGGCATCATCACATCCAGGATGATCAAATCATATTTTTTCTTTTGAAAGGCTTCAAAACCTTCCACACCATCGTGGGCCAGCTCAGTTTGATAGGATTGCATTTCCAGATAATCCTGTATGACCATGCTCAGGTTGGGGTCATCCTCCACTAATAAAATCTGATATTTTGATTCCATAAGTTTAAGTTTTATGAGGTAGTCCCGGCAGAAAATGGCAGGAAAATTTCAAAACTGCTTCCTTTGTTTAGCTCGCTGTGCAAATGGATGTGGCCCTGGTGCGCTTCAACAATCTTTTTCACATAATACAGCCCAATGCCAAATCCTTTTACATCATGCACATTTCCTGTTGGGACGCGGTACAGCTTTCGGAACACCAGCGACTGGTTTTCGCGGCTGATACCTATACCATTGTCCTGAATACTAACAAACAAGCCCCGCTTATTGTTGCGTGTTTCAATTTTGATGACTGGTTTTTCGGGACTATATTTTTCGGCATTATCGAGCAGATTATTGAAAACATTTATTAAGTGCACTTTATCTGCTTGAATTACAGGATTTTCTGCATTGAGGTTCAATAATATGCTCCCATTGTGCTCTTTAAGCCGGATTTCAAAATTATGAGCCTGCCGGGTCAGGATATCATGCGCATTAAGCTGTTTTAGTTTGATATTGTAATCGCTGCGATCGAGTACAGCGAGTTGCAAAATGTTCTCCACCTGATTTTTCAGGCGCATATTTTCATCGTAAATCAATTGCGCATAGCGTCCGACCTTCTCCGGTTTTTGGTTTATTTCGGGTCGCAACAAAATTTCACTGGCCAGCGAAACTGCAGAAATAGGTGTTTTGAATTCATGCGTCATATTGTTCACAAAATCGTTTTTCATTTCCGAAAGGCGTTTCTGGCGGAACAAACCGTAAACCGTATAGAATGAAATGGCAAAAAGCACCAACATCAGGCTTGCCGTGAGTACAACCCAGCCAATCATTTTTCTGATCATTACGCCCTGGAGGTTTGGGAAATAAAGCGACAGAACAAAATCATCCGAACGGTGCAGGCAGCTCAGGCTTACAACAAATCCGGACGACAACAATTCTCTTTTGTAATTTCCGTAGCGCCCCATATAAAACTGCTTGCTATGACGGTTAAAAACCGCATATTCATAATCGCGCGTAATGCGCATACAGCCCAGCTCATTTTGCACCAGGCTGTCTAGTTTCACGGAATCCACCAACTGATAAATATGCCGTTCGTTAAGCAAACAGGCTTTGAAACAGGATGTGTCCTGAACTTCTTTTTCTGTTTTGTAATTATACAAATGATTGACAACAGTTTTGAGGGCAATGCGCACTTTATTATTGAATTGCTCCTCGCGGAGCTCAACAGCATGGCGCACCCAATATAACTGAGTGAATAGAATGCCCAGCAAAACCAAAATGGTAACAGCGGCAATGATGCGAATGGTTTTCAGTTGCATATGATGATGGTCAAAATCCTTAAAAGCTTCAAAATTAGGACATTTTTTAAGTCTTCATTTTTTGTTTAACAAAGCCTTAACAAGCTTTAACAGCGCATTAACAGCAAGCAGTCCAACAGCTTCTTATGTTTGCAATCTTAACACATAAAAACTGAAATACAATGAAAAAATCAATTTTTGGAGCCTTTGTAGCCCTTTTCTTCCTTTTCGCTTATTCATCAACTGCGTATGCCGGCGTTATCGAAAGTAAAACAGGCATTGAAATTACTGTAAACGATGATGAACCCAAAAAAGACAAAGACGGTAAAAAAGACAAAAAAGCCGAAAAGAAAGCAACCGTAAAAGCAAAATCAAGTTGTGCAAAAAAATGTATCGGAGACAAAAAATGTGAATCCGAATGCAAAACCAAAGCAACAACCAAGAAAAAATGCTGTGGGGGCGATAAAAAATAAAGCAGGTTAAGACATATCATTTTGCTTTTCTGAAAATAATCCGGTTTTATCCTTTTTGGGTAAACCGGATTTTTCATTTCGCTCCTTCTTTTGAAAAACCTATTTTTGTGCGCAAATCAAATCAGGAAACATATGATTACCATACAAACGAATTATCAGGGGCAACTCAGAACCCGGGCACGCCACGTGCAGTCCGGCGAGGAATTAACAACCGATGCTCCGGTTGACAATCAGGGTAAAGGCGAATTTTTCTCTCCAACAGACCTTGTAGCCACAGCTTTGGGAAGCTGTATGATCACTATAATGGGGATTGCAGCCAGGACGCATAATTTCAATATCGACGGAACCGTTGCCGATATTACAAAAATCATGGCATCGGAACCGCGCAGGATTTCCGAGATAATCATCCACTTGAAATTTCCTCAGAACCAAAAATACAGCGACAAAGAGAAAAAAATCATTGAAGCGGCGGCCTACTCTTGTCCGGTTTGTCAAAGCCTGCATCCCGACCTAAAAAAAACTATTTTCTTTCACTACTCATAAACCTATGGAAATCAATATTAAAGGAAACAGCTCTTTTGTACTCGAAGAAACTGTAAAATACGAAACGACTGCCAAAGCAGTAGGATCGGGTTTAATGGAAGTTTTTGCCACGCCGGCAATGATTGCCCTGATGGAAAAAACATCAATGATGGCCGTAAGCGAACAAATACCGGAAGGATTTAATACTGTGGGCACGCGCGTGGAAGTGGATCACATCAAAGCCACACCCCTGGGAATGAAAGTACGCTGCGAAGCCACATTAAAAACTCAGGATGGCCGCAAACTGGAATTTGAAGTTGTTGCACAAGATGAAAGCGGCCTGATTGGCAAAGGCTTGCATACACGTTTCATAATAAATGAAGAACGTTTTATGCAAAAAATTGCGCAATAAACTTATTCCCTGTTTTGCGAATCAATTAAAATCGTTACGGGGCCGTCATTAATCAGTTGTACTTTCATTTCGGCGCCAAAAATACCGCATTGAGATGGCTTGCCCGTAAAGGCAGCCATTTTTTCTTTAAAAAGCTCGTATAAAGGTATGGCTTTTTCGGGGCGGGCCGCTTTAATATAGCTGGGGCGATTGCCTTTTTTTGTGCTGGCATGCAGCGTAAACTGGCTCACAACCAATGCATCGGCACCTACATCCAAAAGGGAAAGGTTCATCACGCCTTCATCATCGGGAAAAATACGCATACGGCTGATTTTACCACAAAGCCAATCCACATCCGATTCATTATCAGCATCTTCAATGCCCAGCAAAATAAGGAGCCCTGTACCAATCTGTCCGTTTATTTTTCCTTCAATTTCAACTTTCGCTTCCGAAACGCGCTGAATTACTGCCTTCATATGTTTTCATTTTTTCGATAATTTCACCTGCATCATTTGTTGCCAAAAAGCAGGCATTCTGATTGCAAAGGTAAAAATCATACGAATTGTCTGCATCTGCCGCTAGTGTATTAATTATTTAATAAGTTAACTAATTTTCAATGCATCACCAGTATAAGTCCATCGAAAGGGCTTAGCACGTGTCTCATTGTATGTTTTCACGTATTCAATAAGTTGAGAAGCCAATTGTTCTGATGATTTCCAAACACCTCCTTTTACAACATCCTTTGTTAATATATTGAACCATATCTCGACTTGATTCAACCAAGAAGAATACGTTGGGGTGAAGTGCAATGTGATTTTCCTTTTTCCTTTCAGCCACTCCTTAACGTCTTTTTGTTTATGTACCGAAAGGTTGTCTGCAATTATGTGAAGCTTTTTGTTTCTGTATTTCCTATCAAGTGATTTTAAGAACTTTAAGAAGTTTTCTGCATTATTTGATTTAATTGTTTTGGCTGTTACTTCACCTGTATGCACTGCAAGTGCCGCAATTAACGAAACAGTTCCGTTGCGTTTGTAGGTGGCTGTTTGTCTTTTCGGATTTCCTGGCCGTAATGGCAACTCTGGCTGAGTTCTATCGAGTGCCTGTATTTGAGTTTTTTCGTCAACACAAATAACCAAAGCGTTTTCTGGTGGCGACATGTAAAGCCCAACAATGTTGGTCATTTTTTCTTCAAACTCTGGGTCTTTTGACTTGCCGCACCAATACTCAATTTTATGTGGCTTTATGTCTGCTTGTTTAAGAATCTGAAATACTTTAGACTGGCTAATCCCTACTTCTTTGGCGATACGTTCTTGAGACCAGTTAGTGTATCCGTCATCTGGCTTTGTGCAGGCTTTCTCAATTACCATAGCCTGTTGTTCTGCAGTGATAACCTTTGGTTTTCCACTTCGGTAAGCATCCTTCAAACCTGTAATACCTTGCTCGCGAAATCGTTGTCTCCATTTATTTACTACAGGTCTACTAAGCCCTGTTTGCTCTACTATTTCACTCATCGATAAACCTTGATCGGATAATATAATTATCTCGGCACGCTCAACGTAACGTTTTTCAAGTTTGTGTGAACGGCTCATGGAAAGAAGCTCTGCCTTCTCTTCCGTTGTTATCTGAATGGGTTTTCCTATCCTTGCCATGTGGCAAAGATAATAAAATATTAGTTAATTAACTTTATAATTATAACACTAGAGGAATACTGGCCACATAAGGCATCTGCCGGCGGAAACCCAGGATGTTTGACACGTCATAATACCTCATTTTCAATACAAAAACTTTTTGTGTGCTTTTGAGGAGCAAAGCCGCCCATTCCGAAAATGCCGGCAAATGTTCTTCCATCTTTGCCGAAACATTTTGCAACATCTGCATGCTCATATCCTGCCAGTGATGTTTGCCGGTGATGAGGAACAATTCATAAAATGAATGCGCCAAAACCGCGTTGGAGCTTGGCATCACATTATCATAAAACTCCTGTTTGCGTACCGAAAGCTGCTGTTCCTGACGGGGGGTATAAAAATACATTCCCGTTGCCTGATCCAAAAAATTTTGAATACAATATTTGGCCAGCTCCTTTGCAGCATTCAGATACCCTTCCTGAAAGCTAAGCTGATATATATGAAGCAAAGCCCTGATTGTGAATGCATAATCATCGAGAAATGCAACAATACTGCTTCTCCCCTGCTTGTGGATCCGGTACAAACCTCCATCCTCTTTTCGGAATATGCGCAGCATGTTATTGGCCAGTTCCTGTGCCTTTTCAAGATATTCATTGTGCGAAGAAGCTTCGTAAAGATGAAGCAAAGCTTCCAGCGTCAAAGCATTCCACGAGCAAATTTGTTTGTCGTCCAATGCTGGCCTGACGCGTTTTGAACGGGCATTAAAAAGAGCATTTTTCGCTTTCTCAAGAGCAAGTGCAAAGGTGTTGATATTGCGTTGCCGGGCAAATTCACCGGGCGTCATTTCAGCGTATAAAATGTTCTTTCCGTTTTCCCACAGACCTCTGTCGCCAATTCCAAAATAATCTTTTAAAATCGCGGCATCTTCTGCCACCAGCTTGCTGAATTCCTGTTCTGTCCAAACATAAAAAGCGCCCTCCTCCCCTTCGCTGTCGGCATCAAGCGAGGAGCAAAACAAACCTTCGGGAGATTTCAGCTCACGCTCGACAAAAGCAAGACTTTCTTTCGCTGTTTTAAGATAAAACTCCTGCTGAAACGACTTTGCCGCCCGGGCATACAATCCGACAAGCTGGGCATTATCGTAAAGCATCTTTTCAAAATGGGGCACTTTCCAGAGGCGGTCGGTGCTGTAGCGCGCAAAACCGCCGCCAACCGCATCGTACAATCCTCCCAAAGCCATTTTTTTCAGCGTGATATCGACAAAACCCCTGATTTTTTCATCATCAAAATGCAATTGATAATCGTGTAAAAAGGAAATGCTTACGGGCATCGGGAATTTCGGTGCACCCTTAAATCCTCCATCCGTCATATCAAATTGATTTTTCCAGCTTTTCAGCGATTTCGCAAAAATTTTGAGGTTGGTTTTTTGCTTTCTGTAGGGAAGTACCGCAATGGATTCTAAGCCTTTTTGCAATTGGGAGGTTTTTTCCATTAAATCATGAAAACGGTTTTTATAGAGGGATGCCACAGACTGCAAAACGCCCATCCATTGGTTTTTCCGGAAATATGTTCCGCCCCAAACCGGCTTTCCGTCGGGCAAAGCAAAACAATTTAACGGCCATCCGCCCTGCCCCTGCATCATCTGAACGGCCTCCATATAATAAGCATCCACATCGGGGCGTTCTTCACGGTCCACTTTGATGCAGATAAAACGTTCATTCATTAGCTTTGCCACTTCCTCATCTTCAAAGGATTCCTTTTCCATCACGTGGCACCAGTGGCAAGCCGCATAGCCAATTGAAATCAAAATCAGTTTTTGCTCTTTTTTTGCCAGTTCAAGGCTTTCGTCCGTCCAGGGAAGCCAGTTTACAGGGTTATGGGCATGTTGCAACAGATATGGGCTGCTTTCGTTTATGAGTTTATTGGTGTGTTTGGGCATTATTCTGTTTTTTCCAACCGATGCATTCCTGCCTTGGCTTTTTGCTTGATACTGCCCTCATATTGATCAAAACTCATTTTTTTGACCATTTTATAACACTCTTTGGCTTTTTCAAATTCGCCTTGGTTTTCATAAATCAATCCAGATTTCAGGGCTGCATTTGCGGCGTAGTAAAAATGATCATCCCTGCCTTCATCAACCGTACGGGCATAATTCTTAAGCGCCTCATCAAATTGTCCGCTTTCGTGATACGCCCGTGCCAAACGGTAGGTATGCTCCAGCGAATCCTCATGGTCGCGCAAAGTGGAACAACATTGCGTGCTTTCCAGTTCATTTATTGCACGCTTTAAATAGCCTCCGTCAAAAAGCATACGTCCGCGAAGAATACATATATTTGGAAAACGCTCGTCTTTAGAATAGTCTTTGGCAACTTTGTCCGGCTCCACATCGGTTTCTCCTATTTCTCCAATCAAAGATTTATATTTTTGATATTCAGTGAGATCGCCATGAATAAAAGCATTCCAGCTAGCCATCATAGCTGCCGATTTTAAAAAGTTTCTCCCCTCAAATTCAGTAATATATTTTTGGAGGTATAAGCCTGCCTTAGGATCGAGTGCATGCAAATACGCTTTTCCAAGCATGAAATCGAGATAATGCATGGGGTAATACTGTGGATCATCAGCCGGATATTTTTCAAGCAGGCTTATCGCCATATCATTTTCGCCTGTTTTCATCAAAAGCTTGGCATAAATATAAACCATGATGGGGGAAAAATCTTTGGACTCCGGTTCTGCACAATGTTTGCCTACGATATCGCGGAGCCCGGCAGCTTGTTGCATGTCTTTTTGCAGGTTCAGGTGAATAAACGATAAAAAGAGGAGGCTTTGTGCCCTTAAATGAGCATAACGCTGTGTGGTCAGTGCAGAATCAAGCACTTCCGAAAGCTCTTTAATTCCCTGATCCATATCCCCATCAACACCAACAAAATCGGTAACCCAGCGGTAATTTTCAGGAACAGATCCTACCAGTGTATGCAAAAATCCCAGGCCAATAAGGTTGGGAAGAAAACCGGGAAAATTTTCCTGGTTCTCTTCCAGGAGTTTATAAGCACGGCGTACTTCAAAAAAGGCGGAAAGATATTCTTTAAATTTTAAACGGGAAAATGCCCACTGGACGTTTAATTCGGCAATGGCATAGCGAAAGTAAGGACTGTTCTGATCGCCCTTCTGAAGCATTTCAATTCGCCTGGATTTGTTTTTTTCAAGTTCATCAAAAAGGTTTTCGTTTTCTGAAATAAGAATTTTCAAAAAATCGATGCTGTTTTCAATATGGTATATGGCCAGATTTTGCGGATTACGTTGTTTTTCTTTTTGTAGAATCTGTTCGGCAACATCAAAACGCAGCCTTCCGGTTTCATGATAAGCTTTTATTATTTGGGGATTATAGTCAAATACATATTGCCCCACGGCCTGCAGGTTCAAGAAGACAAATACCGTTAAGAAAATCACATAGTGCAATAAAGCAGAGGCTTTGAACATAATGCAAGTATATACAAAAAAACCGGAAACAGGCTGCTTGAGCAGCATATTTCCGGCAACAGGGAAAAATATATTTGTTTATTCTTCTCCCGGGTTTCCTCCGTTCACAATTTCTTCAATAGAATCATCAACCAGGATACGTCCGCAATATTCACAAACAATAATCTTTTTGTGCATACGGATATCGAGTTGGTGTTGTGGAGGGATTTTGTTAAAACAACCGCCACAGGCATCACGCTCAATTTTCACAACAGCCAGTCCGTTACGTGCATTTTTACGGATTCGGGTATAAGCTGTAGCAAGACGGTCTTCAACCATTGTTTTCAGCTCTTCGGAACGTGCAAGCAGGTTCTTTTCTTCCTTTTCAGTTTCGGTAACAATGTCCTCCAGCTCAGACTGCTTGATTTCCAGATCGCTTTTACGTTCGCTGAGTTTTTGCTGTGCTTCGGTAATTTCTTTGTTACGCCCATCAACAATGGCCTTAAATTCCTTGATCCGTTTTTCGGAAAGTTGGATTTCAAGATTTTGATATTCAATTTCTTTTGAAAGGGAATCGTATTCACGGTTATTGCGGACATTCATTTGCTGCTCTTCATATTTTTTAATGAGCGCTTTGCTGTCCTTGATTGCGATTTCTTTTTCTTTGACTTTCTTTTCGTGATCGCTGATATCGGCAATATATTTATCGATGCGTGTTTGCAAGCCTTCAATTTCATCTTCCAGGTCTTCAACCTCCAAGGGCAGCTCACCTCTAACGATGCGGATATTATCAATTTGTGAATCCATTTGCTGCAAGCTGAGCAGGGCAACCAGTTTTTTTTCAACCAGATTTACAACCGATTCTTCGCTGCCGGTATTTGGATCTTGTACTTTATCCTGAGTCATAGTGCTGAAATTTAATTAATTAACAATAATTAACTGCATTGGTTTTCACCTTCGAAATAAGGAGTGCAAAATTACTAAATTTTTCATTAAGTAGCTCATATAAAAGTTGTTTTGCAAATTGTTCGCTTTCGTAGTGCCCGAAATCACCCATAAGAAATTTTCCCTCGGGCAGGAAAAAATCGTGGTATTTCAGGTCCCCTGTTAAAAAGGCATCTACACCGGAGCTCATGGCATCGCGGATTAAAAAACTGCCAGATCCGCCACACAAAGCCACCTTTTTGATCATTTTTCCCGTAAGAGGCGAATGGCGCAATACCGGCAAATCCAGTGTTTTTTTCACAAGTTGCAAAAAGGCATCCTCCTGCATCTCCTCTTCAAATACAGCAATCATTCCCGAACCAGCCATCTCCCAGCTGTTTTCTATCGGATAAATATCGTAAGCAACCTCTTCATAAGGATGAGCCTTTATCAGTCTATTGATGATCCGTGCTTCAAGAAAATCAGGAAATACCGTTTCGATGCGGCATTCTTTTTCGTGGTGTATTTTCCCTTTATCGCCAACAAAAGGCTTGGTGTTTTCGCCTGCGCGAAACGTACCGATACCTTCTGTGTTAAAACTACAGGCATCATAGTTCCCGATCTGCCCGGCTCCAGCTTCAAACAGGCTTTCGCGCAGCTTATCGGCATATGCCAAGGGGCAGAATGTGACCAGCTTTTTTAAACGGCCATTGAGTGGACGAAGTATTTTCACGGGTTTAGCGCCCAGCTTCAGCGCCAGGATATGGTTTACCCCTTTAAACGTATTGTCCAGGTTTGTATGGGCCGCATAAAGCGCAATATCATGCTTTAAGGCCTTGATAAGGATTCGCTCTGTTTCGCTTCCACCCGTAAATCGCTTTAAGGCTCGAAATACAGGCGGATGGTGCGCAACGATCAGGTTGCATTTCTTATCAATAGCCTCGTTTACAATATCTTCAGTGATATCAAGAGAAATAAGCACTGCCTTCACAATCATTTTAGGGTTTCCGGCAATCAGTCCGGCATTATCATAATCTTCCTGCAATGCCGTTGGAGCAAAAGCGTCAATGGCCTTACACACATCATTTATTGTAACTTCTTTCATTTCAAAAAACTTTCTTCAAACTTATAGTTTAATAAAATTGCCAAATTAACAAGAATTCTTAACTTTATCGCGATGAATCCCGAGAAACTGCTTTTAGCTCCGTTGTCCCTTATATACGGATCTGTAGCGCACATCCGAAACAAGCTTTACGATTGGAATGTTTTCCGAAGCACTTCCTTTCCACAGGCTGTAGTGTGCATTGGTAACTTATCGATGGGCGGCACGGGAAAAACACCCCATGTAGAATACCTGATAAGGCTCCTCGACAAACATAATACGAAATGCTGCACATTAAGCCGCGGATACGGTCGAAAAACCAGAGGATTTATTGAAGCAAACAAAGATACCGGCTATTTGGAAATAGGTGATGAACCATCTCAGTATCAGGCAAAATTTCCTGACATCCCGGTTTATGTCTGTGAAAAACGCGTTTTGGGCATAAAAAAAATAAGGGAAAACAATAAAAACAAGAAGCGCACAATACTGCTTGATGATGCATTTCAGCACCGAAGCGTGAAGGCCGGGCTAAACATCATGTTAACCGACTATCATCGCATTTACACCCGCAACTATGTTTTTCCTATGGGAAACCTCAGGGAATTCCGTTTTGGTGTCGAGAGGGCAGATATAATAATCATCACGAAGACCGGACCGGTACTTTCTCCCATTACTCGAAAGATGATTTTGGACGAAATTGAGCCCAAACCACATCAAAAGGTTTATTTCAGTTTCATCAAATACAATAATTTGACCCCTTTGCCGGGCATCAGCAAGCAGGAGCACAAAAAATCCATTAATACCATTTTGCTCCTTGCCGGAATCGCCAATCCCTACCCATTGGAATACCATCTCAGAAAGGATTGCTATGAGCTCCAAACGATCAAATTCCCCGATCATTATCAATTCAAGGTTCAGGATATCAAGATGCTTTTGGAGCGTTTCGATAATGTGTTCTCACAAAACAAAATCATCGTAACTACCGAAAAAGACGCGATGCGCCTGCAGCAACCCGAGATTTTAAAACTCCTCGAAGGCTATCCTGTTTTTTATGTCCCGATCCGCATCAAATTCCATGATGAAGATGGCAACATGTTTGATCAGCAGGTTATGGATTACATACGTTCAGAAAACAACAAACCTTCCTGAGAGATAAACTCTCTTTATCCTCGTGCAATCTGTTTCACCCGTAAAAACACAAAAAACCCCACACAAATTGTGCAGGGTTCTTTTATGATTTTTTGTGCTTTATTTAATAATAATCTACGCGCTTATCTTCAATATCGGCACTTTCTTCGAGGGCACGGAAGATATAATTATTGGCACGGGCACGAAGGCTGTTCACCATTTGTTTTTGCTCTGATCCGAAATTATCTTTAAGGACAGGCTCAACAAATTTATCCACCACAACAACGAAAGCGGCATTATTTCCTTCTATTGGGCCAACAAGCTGACCTTTTGGCGATCCGAGCACTTCACCAATTACTTCCATTTCGCGGCCAATTTTAGGCAGGTTAAAAGAAGTGAATTTGATGTTTTTCACGGAATCGATTTCCTGATCAAACTTTTGGGCATATTCTTCAAGGCTTTTCGCATTGCTTTGCTTCATCTTCTCAATGATCTGATCCGCTTTTTTCTTTTTCAGAACGAGGGGTTCGATTACATCGCGGATTTGGCTCAGGGGTGCTATACCATCTTCACGGCGTTCTTTCAGCGCTGCAACGATGAATTTATCATCATTTTCAAACACCTGTGAAACGTCACCTACACTGGTTTCTTCATTAAAAGCCCAGCGGATCATCTGGCGTGGTGATTCAACTCCGGGAATACGGTTGTCCATTGGGTTCAGGTATTCACGCTGACGTTTATTCAGTCCTTCTTCGGTAATTGCGGTATTAAATGCATCAATGGTGCGGTGTTCGCCGGCGAATGAACTGGCATCAGAATAAATCTGCTGAATAGTTTGGTTGCTTGGGATGATTTCGCGATCGAGCATAGCAACGCGCACTTTTTTCACATCCTCTTTCTTGCCTGTTACCTTAATTACATGGAAGCCAAATGCTGTTTCAACCGTTACTATATCACCAACACGTGCTTCGAGTACAGCTTCATTAAAAGGGCCAACCATAGAGCCATCAGCGAACCAATCAAGGTCACCGCCATTTTCGGCTGCGCTTGGATCGGTGCTGTACTGTTTGGCCAGCTCTTCCATTTTCTTTGGATTATTTTCAAGTACATTTTTCAGGCTGTCGGCAAGCTCTTCTGCTTTTTCGCGGGCCATTGCATCAGTAGCAGCGCGGAAGGCACCCTGATAGCTGATCAGGATATGGCTTGCTTTCATTGAATCCGGGCGCATGGCCACATCCATCAGGCGGGCAACATGATAAATATTATTATCGAGATACGGTTGTGCTGTATAACCGGCTTCATTATGGAACATCAGGCTGTCAATCTGAATAGGAAGACTACCTTTTGCTTTCCATGTACTATCGTAAGGAGCATCGCTGTTGTAGCCAATAAAGCGTGGCACATCGACAAGCTTAATGTCTTTTAATTCGTCATACAGTTCATAAACCGTTTTACGGGTAAATTCCTTATCATCAGCTGAAGGGCGAATATCGAAAGTAACGTACTCAATATCAACGTTACGCTTTTGCTCATAGCGGTCTTTGTGCTCATTGTAGAAATCCTGAAAATCGGCATCGGTAAGCTTAATCGTGCTGTCGGCAATGGTTGAATAAGGAACGGCAACCATACGAAAATCCACGGAACGGTTTTTCCGGTCATAATCCATTTGAGCAAATGCTGCCGGCATATAATATCCTTTTGTAATCAAGTCGTTAAACTTGGTGTTGAGCGCATCGGCTTTAACAACCTGCAGGATATTTTCCATTTGCATCTGAACACGTGCTTCACGCTGATCCAGCGTTTGAAGGAAGTTCAGCAGGAGATCGCGGTTGAATTGTCCGGTATTTGGATCCGTAAAATTCTGAACGATGAAGCGGTGGGGGTTTTCACCCTGAATCAAATCATTGAGTTCTTCTTCAGATATCGTCAAGCCCAGCTCTTCATACTGTTTGTCCATGATAATTTCATTGACAAACATCTGCCAGGTATTTTGCCTGATATCAAAAATTTCGTCTGAAGTCAGGCTTGTTTTGCCCGAGTTCATCTTACTCAGTTCCGAATTTTCTTCAACTTTTTCTTCAAACTCACGATAGGTGATCTCTTCACCATCAACAACGCCCACAATATAATCTTTTCTTGGGCTTCCTTTTCCAAGGTCTCCAATAACAAATGCTGCAATTGCAACACCAACAATAGTTACCACAAGACCTGAATGTTTTCTAATAGAACCAATAATAGCCATTTCTAACGGTTTTTTTTAAGTTTGCAAATGTACAACAGAAACCTAAACATAAAAAATATTTTTTCAATTGTTTGATTTATATGTAATTAAAGATAAAGCTCTAAATATCAATAATTTAAGGTATTCACACAAAAGGCAACGAAAATTTGTTTGACTGAAATTTGTTGAAAAGCTGTGAAAAACACCCGTTTATACTAGTTTTTCGGACTAAGCTTCAGGCGTACTTTATCAATTTTAAATTCAGAGGCTTCAGTAATTGTGAAGGTAAAATTGTCGTAGTGGATTACTTCATTTAAAACCGGGATATCTTCATATATATGCAGTATGAGGCCGGCCAAAGTTTCATAATCATCCGATTCGGGCAATTCGAGGCGGTATTTTTCATTCAGATAATCAATTTCGAGGCGTGCCGACAAAAGATATTCCCCATCGCCCAAAACTTTTTCGAGCCTGTCGTCCTGGTCAAATTCGTCGTTAATTTCACCAAAAATCTCTTCTATGATATCTTCCATCGTAAGCATACCGGCTGTTCCGCCAAATTCATCCACAACCACGGCGATACTTTTGTGCTCACCAATGAACATCTGCAGTACTTTATTTGCAAGCATTGTTTCGGGAACAATAATAACGGGCTTAAGCACATCCTCGAGGTTTTGCGGCCGGCTGAACATATCATAGGAATGAACGTAACCGATAATATTGTCGATGCTTTCGCGATATACCAGTATTTTTGAATGGCCGGAGCGGATAAATGTTTGCTTAACTGTTTTCAGGCTATCATCAATGGGATGTGCAATGATTTCATTTCTGGGCACCATACATTCCCTCAAACGCACACTGCGAAAATCAATTACGTTTTGAAACATTTGGATTTCATCCGGTATGTTTTCGGCGTGTTGGTCATCGGGGTTCAGCTCTTTCACGAAATGATCGAGATCAACAGGAGAAAAGCGGATTTCTTCACCGCTGAATTTTATGCGGAACCATTTGCGGAGCACAAATTCGGCAAGACCAGTAAAGAACCAAATAAGTGGATAAGCCAGCAAATAGAATATATAAACCGGATAAACCAATGAACGCAATACTGAATTAGGATTGATCTGGAACAACATCTTTGGCAGGAACTCCGCAAAAAACAAGATGATCAGTGTGCTGATGAGTGTCTTGGAAAAAAGAAGGAAAAATTCCGTATGCAGTCCCTTTGGCAGCCAGTTGAGCAGTGCTGGTTCCAAAATGCCCGACATTGCCATACCGTAGATTACCAAGGCAATATTATTGCCCAGCAGCATTGTACCGATAAAGCGCGACGGCGTGCGCAGAAAGCGTGATAAAATGAGTGCCGAATGGCGTCCGCGTCCTTTTTCAAGCTCAATTTTCAGTTTATTGGCACTTACAAATGCAATTTCAAGGCCCGAAAAAAAGGCGCTAAAAATGAGCATCAATAATATAATGTGTACGCCTTCCATTAGTAGTCGTCTTCTGAATTAACCTTCAATTCGCCACTCACATTTTTTATCGTACGGTTTTCAAATGCTTCATCCGATTCAAAGCCTTCTCCATAAAGCACTTTGTCGTCGGTAGTAATTTTCACAAAAACATCCGAATATATTTTCTTGGCACGTTGATCCCAAATCAGATGTTCCGTATTCATCTGTTCGTTCTTTTTAAGGTTGCGCACAACTACATCATTGCGTGCCTCCATAATTTTTTTGTCGGTAAAATTAACCCCAAAATTTGCCGTCAGGCGCGATTCGGGCTGCAGGCTGTCGTCATAAAAAGTAATATCAAGTCCATCTGGGAATTCGACACGAGGATCTTCGGCATCATTGATACTGACAATTTTTGGGCTGATCAAAAGAACTTTGGTATGCCCACTATCAGAATAAACCATTTCAGCATCAATAATATACTCCCCGGGCAGCGTGTCGGGCAGGCTGAGTTCCTGAATGCTTTTCAAGTCATTTTTACAAGAAAAAAGCATTGCTATGAATATCATCACAACAATGCCTTTGCCGATACTAATGTATATTTTCACTGATTCAGTTCAGAGTAATCAAATGGTTTTATTCATCCGAAGCGCGCACTTTTGTCGTTTCGTTGATCCAGCAACCGATTTCATAAGAATCTCCGGTTTTCTTTCCGTGGAAGAAAATGGTTTCTGTTTTCGGGAAGTGCTTTTTATAAGTAGCGATCCGTTTGTTGGCCATATCAGCGATAGAAGCATCGATATTTTTGGCCTGGGTATATTTATCAACCGCTGCCCAGAAACCGGCGCTTTTTTCGAGATCGTTGCTGCCACATTTAGAAGCGCTAGCTGCATACATATCGCCGATCAGGATCAATGGGTTACCATCGGTAGGACGGAGCTTGAGCGCAGCCCTTGCATGTTTTCGTGCTTCGGGATAATTCTTTTGGCTGAAATACACCTGAGCCAGAAGATATTCAGCATCTGCTTTCTTTTCGTCATCTTCGAAAAGGTCAACAGATTCGATCAGGTAATCGGCAGCTGTATTATAATCTTCTTTTTTTAGCAGCATGCGTGCCATAAGGTATGCCGATTGGGGCGTAGGATCAAGTTTATGAAGTTTTTCAGTAGCCGCAAAGAAAAGTTCAGTATCCGTGCAACCTGTTTTATCAAGCTGCTTGGTAATTTTGCCCAGTAATTCAACATCATCCGGACTTTCATCGAATTTCTTTTGATAAATTCCCACCAGGTCTTCACAGGTCGCATAGGGTTCAAATGTCAGTTCGATATTGTTTTTAGCTGTTTCGTATTGAGCAAGCTTTTTGGCGTTACCGGCATACTTTTTCAGATTGTAGTCGATGATACCGGAAAGCTGATCATAAGTGTCCACAATTTCGGCATTATCAATTTCTCCGGCTTCTGCCATTCGGATTACATTCCTGAAATAATATATCAGTACATCTACTTTGGATTTGTTTCCTTCCAGTTCAATGGATTTTTTCAGGGTATTGTAAACGCCTTTCATATCTGAAGGGCGGTATTTATAAAGGTCGCCCCCTTTGCGTCCGAGGATATACCCTTCTTGTGGTTTGCCGGTTTTATAGTGATTGGGAAAATATTTTATACGATTGTCGTAAGTCAGCATAAGTGTATCGATCAAACCTTCCTTAACGGCATCGTCTTTAGCTTTTTTAATTTTAAACTCTACCATTTTGTTTCCGTCGGTATAAACAGATTCCATTGCCCTGGGGCAGTTGTTGAATACCCATTTCCAGGGGCCAAAAGCGTCATTAATGGCTGTATTCTGATAACCACTTCCTTTCCATTGCTTATAGAATTCACGGTAAAGCGATAACTTCTCAACGCAGGTTGCACTATCTGCACCAAATCTTGATTCATCCTGTGCCAGCAGGGATGCAGGCAACATCATGGCGAACAATAGTAAAACCCCTGCGGCAGTAATAAAACCTTTTCTTTTCATAATAAATAAGCTATAATTTGATATTCCTTTTTCTGTGAACGACGAACAAAATTAAAAAATATTTTAACATGCTCTGCTACTTGTATCTGCGCTTAAAGAACCACAGCTCTGAAATAGACATTCCTAATGAAAACTTAACAAAGTTTTCGCGAATGAGATCGTCTTCAGTAGTTCCTCTTGTACCTACCTGAACGGCTAAATTAACAGTAGTCCTCGAACGAGGCAGAGGTAAACCCATACCAAAACTTAAGGAATACTCATTCAGGTTTGTTTTATGTAAATTCAGATAATCTTTTTCGTAGCGAAATCCGAAACGGTATTTTATTCTTTGAAAATAAGACGAAACACTGGTGTTGCTTGGCATCCATTCGGCTCCCAGGGCTATATAATAGCTGTTTTCCAATGAATCGCTACTGCCAAATGCTTCATAATCTTTCCATAATGTCATACCGAAATCTGCGCCCATAGTCCACTTATTTGGTTTAGAGAAAGAAAATCCCATGCCAAACTGTGCGGGAAGATCCACTTTACCATCAGCAATCTCAATATCCTGTATTGTATCTACGCCAATTTCCGTACCGCCGTCGAAGCCACCGAACAATGTTTCCACAAGTCTGGTTTTATCGCCGCTGATGCTGGTTTTGTTGCCAAAGCTGGCACCGGCAGTGAAATCATATCCCCATAATTTATTGTAATACTGTAACCCAAAAAGGTAGTTAAAATCCGAAACTGCGAAATCATCGGTTACCCGCGTGTTTTTTATATAGATGGAGTCGGGGAAATGCACCATGCGTTCATGTTCAATTGTTCCAAACATATAGTAGATGTTGGCACCCAAAGAGAAATGGTCGCCCAGCTTAAAGCCGTTTCCAAGATAGAACATATTAATACCACCACCGCCATTAAATGAGTAATAAACATCACCTATTTTTTCCTGATCTTCGACAAGGCTGTAGATATCATAACCGACGCTTGTAAAAGGCAGTAAACCAATACTTGATTTCCACCAGTGCGTAATCGGGAAGCCCAAAGTAAGGTATTTGACCGAGGCATTTGAAAAATTGCTGCTCATGCCTCCCGAGCTGAGTGAACCGGTTTGCGCATACAATCCTGCATCAAAGAGGAAGGTAAGCGAATCGATGGTTGTGTATGTGGCCGGGTTTTGGGGTGTAAGATATCCATGGCTGCGTACACCCTGAACAATTCCGCCCATAGCTGTATTGCGCACATTTGTAGTTTCCATGACCTCACCAAGACCAAAGCGCGAGTAAGGGGAACTTGTTTGATTCTGGGCATTTATATTCTGACCGATAAAAATCAAACAGATCAGGAAAAGGCCGGAGTAAAGAGTTTTTTTATTAAGCATTCAGATCCAATATTATATTTAATCCCTGGAGCACCAAATTTGGGTGTGCAAAGATGTTATTTTTTAGCTTTTTATCAAAATAATTTGCGTCGCCACCGGTAAATATCACCTTTAAAGCCGGATATTTCTGTTGAAAACGTTGAATTATTCCTTCGATTTCACATATCATGCCCTGGCAGGTACCGGCAATTATGGAAGATTCTGTATCCTGACCCAATAATTCACTGTATTCCCGCACTTTAACCAAGGGCAAACGCGCAGTAAAAGTATGAAGTGACTGCAATCGCATATTTAAGCCGGGGCTGATACCGCCCCCTTTATAGGTTGTTCCCTGCTCCACAAAGTCCCATGTAAGGCAGGAACCGGCATCAAAAATGAGAATATCTTGCCCTGAAAACAAATCTGCCGCTCCCACGGCTGCCGCTATGCGGTCAAGACCAAGGGTTTCTGGCGATTTATAATCGTTCTGCAGGGAGATTCTGCTTTTTGAATTAAATACCACAAAAGAATTATAGTACGATTGCAATAGCTGCAAAAAAGCAGTATCATCGCCTACACTGGAAAAAATCAACTTTCTGCAATAAACGGAATACTTTTTTATAAAGCGCTCAAAACCCAACAGATCATTGGTTTTTATCATCTGCTTTTTAGTAAGTTCTTTTCCGTCGAATAGGGCAAGCTTCACATTGGTGTTGCCGGCATCAATGACTAAATTCATAAAATCGATTCGATAATGTTTCAAACATAATGAAACGGAAAAAATTGCTTAATCAGGCTTAATTTTAATACAAATTAAGAATAAAAGAAATTTGCTGGCGGGTTTAACAAAAAAAATAGTAACTGTTTCATATTCAAACTCACAGCAAATCTGATTCATAAATCACTGATTACAAACACTATAAATAAGGCGAAAACAGCAAGCATCATTTCTTCATCTGGCATTTCCACAGAAAACCCGGAATTTCTTTAATTTTTTTTTGGCAGTTTTAAATTTCGCAGTATATTTGCACCTCCAAAACGGGAGGTACCATAGCTCAGTTGGTAGAGCAACGGACTGAAAATCCGTGTGTCCCTGGTTCAATTCCAGGTGGTACCACAAAAACCTGGCTCAAACGAGTCAGGTTTTTTTGTTTTTTCGAATTCATTCCCAGGAAATACCATATAATTATTTGGTCTTCATTAATTTTTTCTGTAAATTTGAAGGGTAGGAACTCAAAAACCACATTTAACATGAAAACCAACTTTACCCTTTTACTGTTTGCAATTGCGGTTATATTCACTGCATGCAAAAACGAACCCTGTTGCGACAAGGAACAGGAAAAAATTAATTCTGAACAGGAGCTAAAAGCCGTTTCCAATGTCCTCGAAAAATATGTAATTGCTCAGGAATCGCAGGATCTGGAACAAGTACAAAGTGTTTGGGCACCCGATGGGGATATTGTAATTTTCGGTACGGCAGGCGATGAAAAACTTGTTGGCTGGGAAGAAATCAAAAATGCGTTTAAAACCCAATACGACCTTTTTGATGAAGTTTTTATTACGGTAAAAGACCTCAACATCAAAATGAGCAAAAAATGCTATACGGCCTGGTTTTCCGAAACCATTGACTACAGTTATACAGCCAATGATGAAGCAAAAACCTATGAAGGCATCCGTTTTACAGGCGTGCTCGAGAAAAGGGATGGAAAATGGTACATCGTGCAAAGCCACATGTCTATTCCAGCTGCCGAATAGTGCAACATTGCCAAATTTACTGCATCTGATACCGGATTTTTATGCCGGTATTTTTTTTACCGTCCAATACATCGCCCAGATTATAGTAACGGTGCACATAGCCTTTTTCCTTTAAAATCTTTTGCGCTCGGTTGCTTGCCCGTTTTATTTTTCCGGGCAGCTTGTATATTTCGTGTACATTCACCAAATTCCCAAAAATATCGAATTGATTTTTAGCCTGTTCATCCAGCAGCAGGCTCATATAGGGTGTAAGGTTGCGCACTTTGATACGTTTGCTGTTAATCTTGAGCACAGCCGGGCCTTCCCTCGTTGCACCGGCAATGGCGTAAATTGCTTTATTAAATGCATCGGCATCCCGAAAACAAAAAGAAATGGAATTCCTGCCTTCGGACCTGGAAAAATCGGTGCGCACCTCCGATATTCCCTCCTGCCCTTTCAACATGCCGGCAAGTTCCCGTGCCAGCTTACGCGATTCACTATTGATTTGCCTTTGTGCATCGCTGTTGCCTGTCAAATTAGTAATCCCGTTCAGGCTGCTGTAATCAATCATGAACATCATACTCCCGGAGCCATCTTTTTCTATTTCTATCTCCTGCACAATTTCCAGACAGGAACTCATGGCCATCATCATTATTATCAGCCCTAAAAGCCTCTTTATAAATTGGAATTTCATAATGGGACAAAAAAAAGGGAGGCGAAGCTCCCTTTACTTATTCTGCGAGTATTACTACTTTGTTTTTTTTAACTTCTAAGACGCCGCCTTTTATATCAAAAAACTCTTCCTGCTGACCGGGGTCTTTTTTGATTTTGATCTTCCCTTCTGCAAGGATTGAGATCATGGGCGCATGCATATTCAGTATTTCGAAGGAGCCATCCAGTCCGGGCAGCTGCACCAAGATTACTTCTCCTTGGAAAATATTTTTATCCGGCCGGGAAATTTCGAGTAACATAGCTTTGTTTTTAGGTTAACCTTCGGCAAGCATTTTCTTACCTTTTTCAATGGCTTCGTCAATAGTACCCACGAGGTTGAATGCGGCTTCGGGATATTCGTCCACCTCACCATCCATAATCATATTAAAGCCTTTGATGGTATCTTCAATATTCACAAGTGTGCCCGGGATTCCGGTAAACTGCTCAGCAACATGGAATGGCTGAGAAAGGAACCTTTGTGCCCGGCGGGCTCTGTGAACAACCAGCTTATCTTCTTCTGAAAGCTCTTCCATACCGAGGATAGCAATAATATCGAGCAGCTCGTTATAACGTTGAAGCAGAACCTTCAGCCTTTCAGCCGTTTCGTAATGTTTTGCACCAACAATGTCCGGAGTAAGGATGCGTGAAGTTGAATCCAGTGGGTCAACCGCTGGATAAATTCCCTGAGAAGCAATTTTACGGCTCAGTACTGTTGTAGCATCGAGGTGGGCAAAAGTTGTTGCCGGAGCAGGATCGGTAAGGTCATCAGCAGGCACATAAACCGCCTGGACCGATGTAATGGAACCCCGTTTTGTGGATGTAATCCTTTCCTGCATGAAGCCCATTTCTGTTGCAAGTGTTGGCTGATAACCCACGGCTGAAGGCATACGGCCAAGCAATGCTGAGACTTCAGAACCTGCCTGTGTAAAACGGAAAATATTGTCGATAAAAAAGAGGATGTCCCTTCCGCCTGATTTTTCATCACCATCGCGGAAATATTCTGCCATAGTAAGACCAGAGAGGGCAACACGGGCACGAGCTCCAGGAGGTTCGTTCATCTGACCAAATACCATAGTTAATTGCGAATCTTTGAGCTTGTCCAGCTCCACTTTGGAAAGGTCCCAGCCGCCTGCTTCCATATCTTTGAGGAATTCATCGCCGTATTTTACTAATCCGGCTTCGATCATCTCGCGCAGCAGGTCATTACCTTCACGGGTACGTTCCCCTACCCCACCAAATACTGAAAGTCCGCTATAGGCTTTGGCAATATTGTTGATCAGCTCCTGTATGATTACTGTTTTTCCTACACCTGCACCGCCAAAGAGGCCGATTTTACCTCCTTTGGAATAAGGCTCAATAAGGTCAATAACTTTAATCCCTGTATAAAGCACTTCGCTTTTGGTTGTAAGCTGGTCAAATTTTGGCGGTTTGCGGTGGATATGATAGTTCGGGTCTTTTTTAACGGCAGGCAGTCCATCAATGGGATCACCGGTAACATTAAACAAGCGTCCTTTGATATCCTCTCCGGTAGGCATGGAAATCGGGCCACCTGTTGAAACGGCATCCATTCCCCTGCGCAGGCCGTCTGTAGAATCCATGGCAATGGTACGCATTGTGGATTCGCCAATATCCTGCTGGCACTCCAAAATCAATTTTTCGCCATTGGGCCTGGTTACTTCGAGGGCATCATTAATATCCGGCATTTCCTGATCCTGATCAAAAACAACATCCGCAACCGGTCCGATAATTTGAGCAATTTTACCTACAACTTTCTTTTTCATAGAATACAGGCGTTAGATTTTCAGCAAATTTAAAATTATTGTTGATAAGATTGGCAGTTTTTGCTATAAAAAAGCCTTTCAATACTTAATTCCGTTTTCCTGCGCCACTTTACAACAGCAGGCTAATGGATTTGTTCTCAAAATTAAAAACGGAAAAATAATCCGCGGCAAAAACGAAAATACTGAAAAGCAGGAAGGTTTATTTTTCTTTTTTCAGAAACTTATTCTGGAAGAAAAGCAGGAGCAAAACCCCGATGGTGATTGCCGAATCGGCGATATTAAATACGGGACGGAAAAAAACAAAATAATTATCGCTCCCAAAAAGGAAAGAAGGTATCCATGATGGGGCTGTAGTGTGGTGCATTTCGATCAAAGGGAAGTATAACATGTCCACAACTTTACCGTGCAAATAACCGGCATAACCACCGGCTTCAGGAAGAAATACTGCCAGTTCGCGGTAGGTACTTGCACTGAACAAAACGCCGTAAAAAACGCTGTCGATAATATTGCCAAGGGCTCCTGTGAAAATTAGGGCAAGACTGATAATCAGTCCTTTATTTGCTTTTCGATGAATGAGCCTCCATAAATACCAGCCGATGGCAAAAATGGCTACAATCCTGAAAACACTTAGGATGAGCTTACCATATTCCCCGGCAAACTGCATACCGAAAGCCATGCCGTTATTCTCCGTAAAATGTATGATGAACCAATCGGGAAATACGGTAATTTCCTCACCAATGGTCATATGGGTTTTGATCCAAAACTTTGAAAGCTGGTCGGCCAAAAGGATGATAAATACAAGCAGTGCAGTTTTCTTCACAGCAGAAAATTAGTTTTACAGCATCAGAGAGTTGGCAAAAAACAGCAAAAATACTGTTGTGGCCTGAATAAATTAACCGTCGTATTGCTTCAGTTTTGCTTCAATGCTCAATGTTGCATGGGGCACAATGCGCAGACGTTCTTTGCTGATCAGTTTTCCGGTTACACGGCAAACTCCGTAAGATTTGTTTTCAATACGGATCAAGGCATTTTCGAGCGAATTGATAAACTTTTGCTGGCGTGCTGCCAAACGGCTGTTTTCTTCTTTGCTCAATACCTGATAGCCTTCTTCCAGCACTTTAAATGTTGGTGAAGTATCGTTGGTTCCGTGATCGTTATGATTGGTATATGCTTCGGTGAGCATTTTCAGGTCACGACGTGCTTTTTCCAGCTTTTTGAGAATAATCTCTTTAAATTCTGCCAATTCCTCATCAGAGTAGCGAGTTCTGGCTTGTTCATCTTTTGTGGACATGTTTCCTCCTTCTTTAAGCTTATTGAGTTATTTTTTTTCGATTTTAATTTTCACGATCAGGCCATCGGCCAGTTCAGCATCCTCGGCATCGCCATTACTGAAAGCATCAACCATCTCCAGTTTATCGGTCAATGTTTCTGAACAAATATACTGATTATTGCTATCGATCGCTTTCATTATTTCTTCATTCTTTTGAACAAAAAGAACGATTTTGTCCGTAACTTCAAAATCCTTTTCCTTACGCAGCGACTGGATGCGGTTTACCAGGTCACGGGCAAGACCTTCGTTACGGAGATCTTCGTTGATATTTACATCCAAGGCTACGGTAAGCCTACCTTCGTTGGCCACTACCCAGCCGGGAATATCTTCGGTGATGATTTCCACATCAGTAATTTCAATAACAAACTCCTGGCCGTCAAGGTTTATTGTATGGTTGCCTTTTTGCTCCAGGCTGTTTACCTCATCGGCTTTCATGGCTTTAATGGCCGGAGCAAGCTGCTTCATAAATTTACCGTATTTTGGGCCCAATGCCTTGAAATTCGGCTTGATGGTTTTCACCAGAATGCTCGATCCTTCATCAATTACTTCCAGCTCTTTAACATTCAATTCCGAAAGTACAATATCCCGGATTTTGTCAACCTGTGCTGTAAAATGTTCCGACTGAGTGGGAATCATGATTTTTTGCAGTGGCTGACGCACCCGGATGTTGTTTTTCTTGCGCAGCGAAAGAACCAGTGAAGTAATTTTCTGAGCCAGCTGCATGCGCTCCTCCAGTGCTTTGTCGATGCAGCTTTCATCGGCAACAGGCATATCCGAAAGATGCACAGAATTGACATTTTCTTTGCCAGAAACAGCATTCAGGTCCTGGAAAAGACGATCCATAAAGAATGGTGCAATCGGGCTCGAAATCTGAGCAACAGCCGATAAACACTGATAAAGTGTTTGATAAGCGGAGATTTTATCGCTTGAATAATCGCCTTTCCAGAAACGGCGGCGGCTCAGGCGAACAAACCAGTTACTGAGGTGGTCGTTCACGAAAAGGGCAATGGCACGTCCGGCGCGGGTTGGCTCAAACTGCTCATAGCTTTCATCAACGGTTTTGATAAGCGTATTCAGCTCTGAAAGGATCCAGCGGTCAAGCTCCGGGCGCTCATTGAACGGAATGTCTTTTTCGGCATATTTAAAGCCGTCGATATTGGCGTAAAGCGCAAAAAACGAATAAGTATTATAAAGTGTTCCAAAGAATTTCCTTTGTACTTCTGCAACACCGCTTAAATCAAACTTTAGGTTATCCCAAGGCTGTGAGTTGGTAATCATATACCAGCGTGTAGCATCGGGGCCATATTTTGAAATAGTCTCAAAAGGATCAACCGCATTTCCAAGGCGTTTCGACATTTTATTGCCTTCCTTATCAAGCACTAAACCATTGGAAACACAGGTTTTATAGGCTACTGAGTCAAAAACCATGGTTGCAATGGCATGGAGGGTGAAGAACCATCCACGGGTCTGATCCACTCCTTCAGCGATAAAATCAGCTGGGAAATAGTTTTCCATGTCCTTGTTTTCAAAGGGATAATGGAACTGCGCGTAGGGCATGGAGCCGGAATCGAACCAAACATCGATCAGGTCGGGCTCACGGTAGAGAGCTTTTCCTGAATCGGAAACCAGCACAATATTATCGGCATAAGGCCGGTGCAGGTCAAAAGTTTCGTAATTATCTTTGGTGAAATTGCCCGGTTCAAAACCTTCCAATGGATTATTGTTCATGATACCGGCATCTACGGCTTTTTCTATTTCTTTTTTCAGTTGCTCGGCACTTCCAACACACTTCTGTTCGCTGCGGTCATTACTTGTCCAGATGGGCAATGGCACACCCCAGAAACGGGAACGGCTCAGGTTCCAGTCCACCAGGTTTTCCAGCCAGTTTCCGAAACGGCCACGTCCGGTCGCTTCAGGCTTCCAGTTAATGGTGTTGTTCAGTTCGATCATGCGCTTTTTGTACTCGGTCGTCCTGATGAACCAGCTATCGAGCGGATAATAGAGAATTGGCTTATCGGTACGCCAGCAGTGCGGATAATTGTGCACGTGCTTTTCAACTTTGAAGGCCAGGTTTTGCTTTTTAAGCATTACCGAAAGGTCGATATCCAGTGTAGCATTTTTGTCGCTCAGGCTTTCATCATATTCATTTTTCACGAAACGACCGGCATACTCGCCATAAAGTTCCACATTGATGTGTTTTTTAACAAATTCTTCGTCAAGCTCTTCGAGCATATAAAAACGTCCGCGCAAATCGACCATTGGCCGGATGCTGCCTGTTTTATCACGAAGGATGAGCGGAGCAATATTGCTGGCTTTGGCCACGCGGTCGTCATCAGCACCAAAAGTTGGCGCAATATGAACGATTCCTGTACCGTCTTCTGTAGTAACATAATCGCCGGAAATTACACGGAAAGCATCGCCTTCGGGTTTTACCCAGGGCATAAGTTGCTCATAGCGCATACCTACGAGATCCGGGCCTTTAAATTCTTGAATTACCTCAAAAGGCACTTTTTTATCACCGGTTTTATAATCTTCAAATGCGATTTCGGCATTTTTAGCGGGGAAATGCGCAGCAAGCAGGTCTTTGGCCAAAACCACCATCATAGGCTCACCGGTATAAGCATTAAAAGTCCTGACTTTTAAATAATTGATGCCGGGACCTACGGCCAAAGCTGTATTCGATGGCAATGTCCATGGTGTGGTTGTCCAGGCGAGGAAATAAACCGGAAGTTCTGTATCCGCAAATAAAAATGCTGATTTTTCATCGCGCACAACCTTAAACTGAGCAACGACGGTGGTATCTTTCACATCGCGGTAGCAGCCCGGCTGGTTTAATTCGTGCGTGCTGAGACCTGTTCCTGCAGCAGGACTGTATGGCTGAACAGTATAACCTTTATACATCAGTCCTTTTTTGTAGAGCTCGGAAAGCAAATACCAAACCGTTTCGATGTATTTGTTATCAAAAGTGATGTATGGATCATCAAGATCGACCCAATAACCCATTTCGCGGGTAAGGTCATCCCAAAGGTCTTTGTATTTCATCACTTCACGACGGCAAGCCTGGTTGTATTCTTCAACAGAAATGGATTTGCCGATATCTTCTTTGGTGATTCCCAGTGTTTTTTCCACGCTGATTTCCACGGGAAGGCCATGAGTATCCCAACCTGCCTTACGCTTTACTTCAAATCCTTTCAGGGTTTTGTAGCGACAAAAAATATCTTTGATCGTACGGGCCATCACGTGGTGTATCCCCGGTTTGCCATTGGCTGAAGGTGGCCCTTCAAAAAAGATGAAAGGTTTGTTGCCCTCCCTGATTTTCATGCTGTTGGCAAAAGTATTATTGTCGCTCCAGTACTTCCTGATATCATCAGCAGCCTGGCTAAGGTTTAATCCTTTGTATTCCCTGTATTTCTGTTCCATCAAATTGAGTTTAGAGAGTTCTCCAAAAAGTTTGCAAAAGTATGAATTTTTTAGGATAATTCAATTTTATATGGACAGAAAGTTAAGGTTTTGAATAAGTTATAGCGAAGTTAACAGGATATTCAAATCAGCATTGCCGCTGGCATAAATCAAGCTTTGATAATGGGGTTAAACCCTTGGCCGCTTCGTTAGTACTACTCCATCGGGACGCTTGCGTTTCCATCGCCGGTGCGACCAAAGCCAGTATTCAGCTTTCTTTTGGATTTGTTTTTCAAGCGCTTCGATATAGGCAAACATAAGTTCGTGTTCGCTGCATTTTGACGCATCTTCCCGCAGCAATTTGAATTCTGCCATATAATATCCTCTCTTTTCCTTACGGATATCAAGGAAAACAAAAGCAGAACCAAACTTATGGGCTATGCGCGCCGGCCCTTCAAAAAAAGCCGTTTCCTGATTTAAAAATATTGTCCAGAAACGCGCATCGGACATCGGTGTCTGGTCGGCCAGGAAATAGGAAAACGTTAAGCGGCCATCACGGCGGTATTGCATCAGTTGGCGCAAAGCTGTAGCCATGGGCAATAGGCGTGTACCAAATCGCTCACGCATGTGTTTGACAAAAGCATCAAAAAAAGAATTTGCCAGTGGATGATATAATGAAATATTTTGGTAATCAGAATAAAGCTGTGTTCCCAGCATCCACTCCCAGTTTGCATAATGGCCTGAAACAAGGATGATGTCTTTTTCTTTTTGATAAAGCTCCCGGATCAATTCCAGATTTTGATATTTCATCCTGTTTTTAAGCTGCTTACTGCTGATTGTGGCAGCTTTCAGGCTTTCCACGGCCAAATCGCAAAAATGGCGGAAAAAAGCTTTTTGGATTTTCTTCTTCTCCTCCGGGCTTTTCTCAGGAAAGGACTGGTTCAGGTTTTGGGCAACAATGTTTCTGCGGTATCGAAGCAAATAGAAAACGATGATAAAAACCAAATCGGAAAAACGATAAAGCACAAATAAGGGCAGCCTTGAAAAAAGCAGCAGGATACCTATCAAAATACGGGAGCGCATAAAAGCTATTCTATTTCGAAAGATGGGTTTAAAAACACGGAGGAGAGAATTTCCACCGGGACTTCAGCGCTCATTTCATGGAAAAAAGATGCCAAACTGTTCTGCTTCGTTTCTTTGGTTTCTTCACATTTGATGATTTCGAGCAGCCTCTTATAATCTTTCACTCGCAAATTTTCTTCCAAGGCTTCTTTTATGATTTTTGACCCTCCGGCAAAAGCTTTTTGTTTGACAGGCAAACCCAAACCATCCAGTTCGAGCAAAGCTGCTTCGAGAATGGCTTTTGCCTGTTCGCGGCATGTATCGAGCGATGAAGCCGAGCCTTTGGAATCGCGCAGCGACCAGCTGTTATATTCATAATCAAGCTTTTCGATCATGCTAATTTTCCGGCTGTCCGGACCAAAAATCCTTTCGAGCAAGATAAGCGTTGCCGTTTTCCAGGCATCAAATTTGAAATTCTTTTGCGATAAAGCATCAATGCGTTCCTGAATAATTTCCTTTTCCTTCATGACGTAAATATTGGTTTGCAAAAAAACCTGCTTTTACAAAAATAACATAATAGCCTGAATAATTGAGCTTGTGAAGAAAGAAAACGGGATGGCAGAAAAATTTATTTTTTTGCAGACTGCTCTTCCTGTTTTTTAATTTCTGCCAGCACAGCTTCTACTTTATCGTGGTCTTCAAAATCCTTGGAAAGGTTATTGATGGTTTTGTAGCTGGCTTTATTGATGTCCATAATCATCAATGCATCAAGGCAGTAATTGAAATTCGGGTCGATGTTAAAGCCCAAAGTTTTGGTATTGAGCATATTGATATACTGCCGCACGAGTATGGGCGTAGTAAAATCGGGATCAATATCCTGGATAAAGCGGTCGAGCAGGTTGAAATCGCCTTTAGTTATTTTGAGGAATGTCTGCAAATCAAAATCATCCTGAAGTGCCAGCTCCATTTTTTCACGCTTGTGCACGTATTTTGAAAGTTCCTCATTATAGAAATTTGCTTTCAAAAACTGTAGTGTCAGCGCTTTGGCGATAAAAGAAAATTTACCACTGATGCTCACCGGCCCAAGTAGGTAGCGGTAATCAAACTTAAGCAACAAAAACAAAAGACCTTTCCAAAGCAGATAAAGGGGCGTTGCTTTTCGCTGATATTCTTTCACAACAAAAGAACGTCCCAGCTCAAGTGTCTCTTTTAAAATCGGCAGCAACGGCTCTTCAATTTTAAACAGGCTGTTGATATACAATCCATCAATGCCTTTTTTCTCAATAATCTCTTTTCCCGGTCCAATACGGTAAGCTCCGGCTATTTGCTGGTTTTCATCATCCCAGATAAAAAGCTGATGGAAATATTCATCGTATTCATCCAGATCGACGGAACGGTTTGTGCCCTCTCCTACTTCCCGGAATGTCAACTCCCTTAACCGACCGATTTCCTGCATCAAATTAGGCATCTCGGTAGATAGGGCACAATAGGCGCTGTAGGTTTTTACTTTAAAAAGGAAGCTGCTTTCCCTGATTTTTTCAATTTCTGCCAGTAATAGTTTCCGTTCAACGGCATCAATAACTTTCTCTTGCTTTTCTGCCGGTTTTTGTTGCGGCATGCTGTCATTGAAAGAGAACCCAAAAGCATAGGTTTTTAAACGGAGCATGGCCGTATAATCCTTCAGATCGGTAAATTCTACCTGTTCTTTTGGCATAATCGGACGGCCAATGCGGATGCGGATTTTTTTGTTTTTCGCTTTCAGCAGTTCCCGGGGCAGACGAACAGTGCGCAGTTTAGGGCTGATTTTGCCAAGACGGTGGAACAAAGCAGAATTTCCGCCTTCAAAATATATCGGGATAACCGGTACATTGGCTTTTTGCACCATGCGCATAATAGGTTCCTGCCAATCAATATCAAAAATTCCTTGGGAATCGGGCTGATAAGTAGAAACTTCGCCGGCAGGGAAAAGCCCCAGAGGTTTACCTTCTTTCAAATGCCTGAAAGCCGTGCGGATTCCGGCAAAACTGCTGGCTGCATCGGGACGGTCTTCAAAAGGATTTACGGGCAGGAAAAATTCATTGATGTTTTCAATGCGGGAAAGCAGGAAATTAACAAGCAATTTATAATCAGGACGGATTTCAGCCAGTATCCGGGCAAGGATAATACCATCGGCACCACCGTAGGGGTGGTTGGAAACCGTGATAAAAGACCCCTCGGCAGGGATATTTTCCAAGTCTTCCGGACATATTTCATAGTCCAGTCCAAGTTTCTCAGAAATTGCTTTTAATCCGTCGAGACCTTTTTGGTCTTTCACCGAATCATATATTTTGTTTAACTGCTTCAAGCCGGTCAAATTAAGCAAAAGCCGGGCGAAAGCTTTTCCACCCAAGTATTTAAAATTCTTGTTCAGCGATAGAATGTCTTTAGTACTTACTAGGCTCATGCACAATATGTAAACATACAATCAAAAAACGAACTGCGAAATTACGAATAAAATGCCACATCTCCTTTAATTAATCCTTAATCTATGGAATAATATAGTCCACAGCTATACCGTAATTCCCATTTCGCGCATCAAATATAAGGCATTCAGGTTTTGCGCCACACCATCAATCATCAAATAATCGAATTGCATACGCGCATCTTTAATTTCGCATTCAAAACGCTTGGGGACAATTACAGCAGGCTTATCTGCCACCATTTCAGCAAGTTCCAAATCGTGTGTAGCGATAAAACCCGCACAACGAAACTGCAAAAGCTGTTTTAAAAGTGCTTTGCTGCCTTCTTTTTTATCAATAGAATTAGTTCCTTTCAGGATTTCATCGAGGATCAGGTAGAGTTCATTGCCATTTTTCAGGTGATCAATAATTTGCTTGATGCGCTTCACTTCTGCAAAAAAGTAACTTTCGCTGTCTTTGAGCGAATCCTCCGTGGAGATACTGGTAAAAATATCCATGGGTTTAAAGCTCATGGCAGCTGCACACACCGGTAAACCCGCAGAGGCCAAAACCAGGTTTATTCCTATAGTGCGCAGCATGGTGGTTTTGCCCGACATATTTGCACCCGTAATCACGTAAAAAGATTGCAGGCTTTCCATATCCACCTCATTGTTCACACGCCTTTCAGCGGGAATCAATGGATGCCCCAGATTTTTTGCACGCAGAACAGTTTGATTGGAAGGTTTGGGATAAACAAAATCAGGATGGTTAAAAGCGAAATTGCCCAAAGTGGCCATGGCTTCAATTTTATCAATGGTCTCTACCCACTCTTTGAGCGCCTGCCCATTAGCCGCCATCCATTTTTCGAGCCGGCGTGTCTGGGCAATATCCCAAACCATCATCGCGTTGAGCAGCAGCCAGGCCAGAAGATTGAACCGGCTGTCGAGCGCATTAAGAATAGCTTTTAATTTCTGACATCGCTGCAATGCTTTGGCCTTTTTCAGTACTGCAAGCTGTTCCTGCAATAGAGGTGATTGAAAATCAGTTTTTTCCAACTGCTCCATTATTTTGATGTAACGCCCCAGCAGCGCAATAAAGCGACTTAAATGATTATGCCGTTTATTAATGCGAAAAGCAAATAATCCCGAAATGCCCAAAGGGATGCCCAACCAACTGAAAACCAAACTAACAGGAATAATATCCATAAAAAGCAAAACCAAAAGACCAAGATTAATCAAAGGAATCAATACCAAAGGCATAAGGTAAAACGGGCGTAAAAACAATGCTTTGGATGAAAGCCAATCCTGTATGGCCCCTTTATCGGGCTCTTTGGTATATTGATCCGAAATGGCAAAAAAGGAATGTATGAAGTCAGGCATTTTAGCCAGTTCCTGAACGGCTTTTTGGCGCTCCTTAATTGGCTCCGCCTTTTTTAATGGGTTCAAAAATATCTGTGCCAAAGTTTCGGCAGGCCGCCTGAAAACACTTCGGTTGATATAATGAAAAATGGACTGATCGCCGAAAATGATCAGATCGCGGGCATAAGGATGCTCTTTATCAATAAAATTATTGCCGTTCGGTCCTTCCGGAAATTTAAAATCAAGAAAATCCAGTTCCTTTTGAAAAAGGGTTGCTTTGGACTCTAGGAAAGCCGCTCTGCGAATAATTTTATCATGCATTTTCAGCAAAAGCAGAAAGCAGGGAATTAATGCCAACAAACCCAAAAATAAAACAGAATGTGATAAAGCGTAGGCAATGTTGACGATCAATAAAACAAAAACCAGCAATCGCGCAACAGAAAAATACAGCGACTTTTTTTTAAGCTCCTGAATTGTTTTCTGTGTGGAAGCAAGCTGTTTTTGATAGTACTGCGCCGGGATCTTCATATTGTTTTGATTTAGGAAACAGCAAATTTGCGCATTTTATTTAAGGTATGCATTGAAAGCCTGCCTGTGGCTAATTGTTTTAACAATTATTAAGCGAAAAGGCCTAACCTGACTAATTCATGAAATTTCGGGCGATATAGCGGCGGAAAACACTAATCTTATATTGTACATTTGCACCATGAACTTAATGCTGAAAGTTGGGCTCGAAATACATATGCAATTGAAGCAGAAAGCAAAAATGTTTTCGCGTGAAAAAACTTTTAGCTGCGGAGAAAACACCAGTATTAGCGCAGAAAACCTGGGACTTCCGGGCAGTCTTCCTTCCCTGAATATCCGTGCTGTACAATCGGCACTATTGTTGGCTAAAGCCTGCGCTTGCACGATTGCCGATGAACTCGTTTTTGACCGCAAGCATTATTTTTATGCCGATACGGCAAAAAACTATCAGATTACCCAAAAGCGTAAACCATTGGGCTGTGGCGGCCAATTGAAATATATCCACAATAAAAAGCTGCACGAAATTAATTTGATGGAAATGCATCTCGAAGAAGATGCTGCAAAAAGCATGAACCGCAAAAATGAAACTTTGCTGGATTTCAACAGGGGAGGAGTGACCCTTTTGGAAATTGTCACTCATGCCGATATTTCCTCCGCAGAACAGGCATCTGATATTTTTCGTGCATTACGCGATGCGGCACGTTTTTTAAACATCAGCGAAGGCAAAATGGAGGAAGGCCAAATGCGCTGCGATGCCAACATCAGCCTTTATGACGAATGGGGACATCATTATCCCAAATCCGAAATAAAAAACATCAATTCCTTCCGGAACCTGAGAAAAGCCATTGATAAAGAATATCAGGTTCAGAAAGAATGCATTCATTCTGGGCACCCCCAGGAATCATTGACGAAGGATTATGATGCTTCAAATGATGAACTGATCGTTTTAAGAAAAAAGGAAACTGATTCCTATCGTTATATTCCTGAACCAAACCTGCCACCGCTTAAACTTGATTTGAACGCTATTGAAAAACCGCAAATGCCGGCAGAAATCTATCAGGAATTAAGCGGGAAATATAAAATCACGTATGAAAGCGCGATGACCCTTTCTACCAGGCAAGACAAATTTGCCCTTTTTCAGGAAATAAGAAAATTATGGAAAAAGGAACAATTGGCAAGATACGCTCACTATATTTGCGCCTTTGATGATCAAAAATTAAAAGAACTTTCGGTTCAAAACAAAAAGACGCTGGCACAACAATTGTGCGCTTCCATTGGTCTTTTTGAACAGAATAAAATAAGTAAAGGCAATTTGCGCGATAAACTTCTTCCGGTTTTGATGGACAATTTAGAAGGAAACCCTGAAGAAATTGCACACAAAAATCAATGGATTATTGAAATGGAAACAGATGAAATCAACGAAATAATTGATGATGTGCTTGCAGAACATCCGCGTGAATTTCTGCGTTATAGAAATGGGGATAAAATCCTTACCGGTTTTTTTATGGGGCAAATCATGAAAAAATCCAGAGGAAAAGCTGATCCGGGCCAAGCCATGCAGCTGCTCGATAACAAGCTAAAGCAATAATTTAAATGATTGAATATCAAGATATTATAAAGCGACTTAACGCTTTTGTACGCAAGTACCACAAAAATGAACTGCTCAAAGGCAGCATTATGAGTTTGGGAATGCTCCTGCTGTTCCTTTTGGTACTTTTGGTAGTGGAATATTTGGGCGAATTTGGCATCATTACGCGTAGCATCCTTTTTTATACTTATCTTGTTCTGGCCACAGGCGTACTTATCCGCTGGATCCTGTTGCCTTTGTTCCGCATCGGGAAACTGAGCAAAAGCCTCACATATGCCGAAGCTTCACGGCTCATTGGAAAGTATTTTCCGGAAATAAACGATAAGCTACTAAATACCATACAATTACATAAACTGATCGAGGAAAACCCGAAATCAGCAGAACTCATTGCGGCCAGTATTGCGCAAAAATCCAAAGAATTAAAGCCTTATCCTTTCAAAAAGGCTGTTGATTTTAAAACGAACAAAAAGTATCTAAAATACGCCCTGGTTCCATTGGGCATTTTCCTGCTGGTTTTTGTAGCCAGTCCGGCAATGATAACCGAACCGGCCGAGCGCATCGTAAAGCACAATGAATATTTTGAACCGAAGCAGGATTTTCACATCAAAATATTGAATGATGCTTTGAAAACCTCGCAGCTGGAAGACTTCACTCTGGAAATTACCACAGAAGGGGAACGGGTTCCGCAGCAAATGTTTATCCGCTATAAGGACAATGATTTCCTCTGCCGGGCAACGGCGCCAAACCAATTTGTCTATACATTCCGAAATTTAAATGAAAGTATTGATTTTGAATTATTTGCTGGCGATATCCGTACAAAAAAATATAAGCTACTGGTACATCCGAAGCCTGTAATCAGCAGTTTTGAGACGCAAATCATTTATCCAGCCTATACGGGACTTAAAGGCGAAAACATTCCCAATGCAACTGAATTTAATGTGCCCGAAGGCAGTGAACTCAGCTTCAGGTTTTATACACGTGACACCAAAAATGTGATTATCCAAAATGAAGAAATCGGCAAATCGGACGAACTGAAATCGGCCAATGTTTTTGAAAGCTCCGGTCGTTTTTTAAATGATTCGGTTTTTATGGTCTGGACATCCAATGAATTTATTCCAAAAAGCGACAGCATGGAATTCCGCATTCATTGCCAAAAGGACCAATATGCCGACATTCAGGTACAGGAAATACAGGATTCGGTTTTTGATACACGGATTTATTTTCGTGGGCTGATTGAGGATGACTATGGTTTCTCTCGACTGGAATTCACGGTAGAACGTGAAGGGAAAGCGGACATCCGAAAGGCAATCGACATCAATAAATTCAACAGCCAGCAGGAATTTTTCCATTTTTTCGATTTGCAGGAATTGAATCTAACACCTGGCGAAAGCGCGGAATATTATTTTAAAGTTTGGGACAATGATGGCATCAACGGGCCAAAATACAGCCGCTCGCATAAAATGATTTATACGCGACCAACAAGGGCTCAGGCCGATAGTTTGCGCAAAGAAGAGCGAAACAAACTGGATGAAAAATTTGAAGAAGCGATAAAAGATTCGCGTGAATTTCAGAAGCAGGCGGAAGAACTTCAGAAAAAAATCCTGCAGAAAAAAGAACTCGACTGGCAGGATAAGCAACAAATTGCCGATTTGCTCGAAAAACACAAAGAGTTGGAGCAAAATATCGAGCAAATTAAGGAACAAACCGAAATCAATAAGGAAAAAAGCCTCGATGAAGAAAAAAGCCAGCGTATAGCTGAAAAGCAGGAGCAATTGCAAAAAATGTTTGAAGAACTCATGAACGATGAAATGAAGGAGCTTTTTGAGCAATTGGAGCAAATGATGGATGAACTCAACCGGGAAAAAGCAAACGATCTGCTCGAACAAATGCAAATCTCAGATGAAGAGCTTGAAGAGCAGCTGGACCGGAATATGGAATTGCTCAAGCAGTTGCAATTTGAATCAGAGCTGCAAAAAAGTATTGACCAACTCGAGGAAATGGCCAAAGAGCAGGAAGCGCTGGCTGAAGAAACGGCCAAAAGTGAAAATTCTGAGCTGAAAGAAGAGCAGCAAAAACAAGAAAAGCTTAATGAAGATTTTGAAAATCTAAAAGAACACTTAGACGAATTGGAGCAAATGAATGAGGAGCTGGAAAAGCCGAATGACTTTGAAAAACCGGAAGAACAGCAGGAACAGATTTCGGAAGATATGGAGCAAAGTATGGAACAAATGCAGCAACAGAACCAGAAAGGAGCTTCAGAAAAACAAAAAAATGCCTCTCAGAAGATGAAACAGATGTCGCAATCATTGCAACAAATGATGACGATGATGCAGCAGCAACAAATGGGGGAGGACCTTGAAAACCTGAGGGAAATTCTTGAAAACCTGATCCAAATCAGTTTTGAGCAGGAAGAGCTCATGGACAGAACATCAAAGATTAAATTACAGGATCCTTCATATCCTGAACTGATCCGCGAGCAAAACCGGCTGGGAACTGACATTGAAAAGGTCGAAGATTCCTTAAAATCACTTGCAAAAAGGCAGATGGCCATTGAGCCTCATGTAACAAAGAAGGTGAAAGAAATTGAAAGCAATCTAAAATCGGCGGTTGATCAGTTGAGCGAACGGCGGCCCAAAATGGCCAGCGGAAAGCAGCAATATGTTTTCACGGCCATCAACGACCTTGCCCTGATGCTTGCCGAAGCCCTGGATCAGATGCAGGATCAACAAATGTCGATGCAAAGCAGTGGCCAGTGCAATTCACAGCAAAAACAGGGCGGTAGTTCGCAATCACAATCCATGAAATCGATGAGCCAACTGCAGGAACAGCTCAACAAGCAGTTGCAGGAAATGCAAAGGCAATTGCAGCAACAGCAAAATGGTAAAGGCCAGCAGAAAAAAGGCGGACAATCAATGAGCGAGCAGTTTGCCCGTGCAGCTGCACAACAGCAGGCGTTGCGCAGAAAGCTCGAAGAATACATGGAGGAGATGAAAGAAGGTGGTTTGCAACCAGGCAAAGAAATGCGTAAAATTGCAGAAGAAATGGAGCAAACGGAAACCGATTTAGTGAATAAAATCCTAAACCGTCAAACGCTCCAGAGGCAAAAAGATATTCTCACAAGGCTCTTAAAATCAGAAAAAGCAGAGCGGGAACGCGAGAAAGAAAAAAGAAGGGAAGCCCGGGAAGCAAAAAATAAAAAAATTAGTAACCCTGAGGCGATTTTTAAGTATAAAAGGGAAGAGATAGATCAGCTTGAATTGCTGCGGACAATTCCGCCGGAACTCAAGCCATATTATAAGAAAAAAGCAAATAAGTTTTTATATCCTATTTTGGACTAGCAGTATGAATATAGAATTAAAGCACCTTACTATTTTTTCTGATTTTTCAGAAATGCACAAAGTCGAGAAGTTTGTTGAGGACATCTGTGATCACTACAACATCAACAACAACTACTTCAGCAATATTATTATGGTGCTAACAGAAGCTGTGAGCAATGCCATTGTGCATGGAAACAAAGAAAATAAAAGCCTGAAGGTTTCTATAAATTTTGAAGCTGTTCCTTCCGGATTACGTTTTTCGATAGAAGATGAAGGAGCTGGCTTTGACAGTACAAAAATCCAGGATCCAACCGATATCACTGTTGAGTTCAATGAAAACAGCGGAACCGGACTCTTTTTGATGGAGCGCCTTTCGGATGAAATCAAATATTTGGAAAATGGCCGTAAAATTGTTGTTCTCTTTGACACAGCAAGCATTAATTATGAGCTTTCGGTGCAGCGCCGGAAAGAAATCAAAAAATATTTTGGCATCACAGAATTAGCAGGAAACGAATACCTCAGCAATAATGCAAATTAATTATTTCACTGAAGAACTCGATTACCGTTTACGTGGCAAAAACAAATTACGCGAATGGGTTTCCGCTGCAATTGACAAAGAAGGACTGGAAACAGGTGTCATCAATTACATTTTTTGTTCGGATAAATATCTCCTCAAAATTAACGAAGACTATTTGCAGCACTTCGATTTTACTGATGTGATTACATTCGATTATTCTGCTGAAGAGTTAATTTCCGGTGATATTTTCATCAGTATCGACCGCATAAAAGAAAATGCCCAACAGTTTAAGCAAAAATTCACCGATGAATTGCACCGGGTGATGATTCATGGTGTTTTGCACCTGATGGGCTATAAGGACAAAAGCCCTTCCGATAAAAGCGAAATGACAGCCAAAGAGGATTATTATTTATCTTTGCGCCCTGAAATCAAATAATAAGTTTCTGTCAATAAAGTCTCCTAAATCATTGTTCTCTTTCAGAAGATATTTTTCCTTTCAACATTAATGTGTTTTTTGAATAGAGTCAATTTTGTTGGCAGATTTTGTTTTCAAAGGCTTAACTTGATGGAAGAGTGTTGGTTAACTCTTCTGTTTCACGTGAAACAATATTGATTATTTTTCCAAGATGTTTATAGAATACGATGTAATTGTTGTAGGTGCCGGTCATGCCGGTAGCGAGGCGGCAGCGGCGGCGGCAAGGCTGGGTTCAAAAACATTGCTGATCACCATGAATATGAATGCGATCGCAGCAATGTCGTGCAACCCTGCTATGGGAGGGATTGCCAAAGGGCAGATCGTACGGGAAATTGATGCTTTGGGCGGAATGTCGGGAATTATTACGGATAAAAGTATGATTCAATTCCGCATGCTCAACAAATCCAAAGGCCCTGCAATGTGGAGTCCACGTGCCCAAAGTGACCGTATGAGGTTTTCGGAAGAATGGCGTTTAGCACTGGAAAACACACCAAACCTGGATTTCTGGCAGGACACCGTAACAGAATTGATCTTTAAAGGCGAAAAACTTTCAGGCGTTAAAACTGCTCTGGGAATCGAAATTGCAGCGAAATCGGTAATATTAACCAATGGAACCTTCCTGAATGGCATCATTCACATTGGCATGAAACAATATGGTGGCGGCAGGATGGGCGATCCGGCAAGCAAAGGGCTCACCGAAGCGCTAAACGAAATTGGCTTTGAATCCGACCGAATGAAAACAGGCACACCGGTACGCGTTGACGGACGCAGTCTTGATTTTAGCAAAATGACCGAACAGCCCGGCGATGAAGAACCAGCAAAATTTTCTTTCACAGAAACACCAAAGCTCACAAAGCAAAGAAGCTGTTATCTGGTACATACCAATGAAGCTGTGCATGATGTTCTTCGCACCGGATTTCAATTTAGTCCCATGTTTAACGGCCGGATACAGGGCATTGGCCCTCGTTATTGCCCAAGTATCGAAGATAAAATTGAACGATTTTCCGATAAAAACCGTCATCAGCTGTTTATTGAGCCGGAAGGTTGGAATACGATTGAGTATTATATCAACGGATTTTCATCCAGTCTTCCCGAGGAAATCCAGTTCAAGGCATTGCGTTTAATACCAGGTTTTGAAAATGCGAAAATTTTCCGCCCGGGATATGCCATCGAATACGATTTCTTCCCACCCGTGCAATTAAAGGCTAGTTTAGAAACCAAATTGGTCGAAAACCTATATTTCGCAGGTCAAATCAATGGAACAACAGGCTATGAGGAAGCCGGAGCACAGGGATTGATGGCCGGAATTAATGCACACCGCAAAGTGCATGGTGAAGAAGAAATTGTTTTAAAACGCTCCGAAGCCTATATCGGCGTATTGATCGACGACCTCATCACTAAAGGTGTGGATGAACCCTACCGAATGTTCACTTCACGTGCAGAATACCGTCTGATGTTGCGTCAGGATAATGCCGATTTACGACTAACTCCATTAGCTTTTGAACTGGGTATGGTCTCCGAAGATCGTATGGAACAATGCCAGAAAAAGGAACGAGCATTGATGGACATTGAGAAATACACGCAAAACAACAGTGCTGAACCCGATGATGTAAATCCATATCTAAAAGAAGCCGGAACGCCGGAAATAAATCAAAAAACCCGCATCAGCCAGATTATTCTTCGTCCTCAAATCCACCTTGATGCCTTGATCGAAAGCCTTCCCAACTTCAGGGAATTTGTTCAATCGAATAAGCTGGACAGCAAAGATATCCTTGAAAGTGCGGAAATTCTTTTGAAGTATTCGAGTTATATCCGAAAAGAAGAAGAGATTGCAGACCGCTTAAACCGCATGGAAAGCTTAAAGCTATCTCCGGATTTTGATTATCACGGCCTTCAAAGTATTTCGTATGAAGCGCGCGAAAAGCTATCAAAGATCAAACCGGCTACTTTGGGACAAGCATCTCGTATTAGCGGAGTATCTCCTTCAGACATCAATGTACTGGCAATTTATTTATCAAAATAAAAAACGGAGAGTAGGAACGAACCTTATTTTTTGAATTAAATGTTTCACGTGAAACAACAGAATACAATGACTCAAAATCAATGCCTTATCTGTGGCAACAAAAGTTTAAAAACAAAATTAGAACTCAAAGACTACTTTTTGAGCAAAGAAAATTTCGAACTGTTGGAATGCCCCGATTGCGGATTTATAATGACATCGCCACGACCACAAGCGGAAGACCTTGGACGATACTATGAATCGGACGATTATCTTTCGCACAATACGGAAAGCAAAAGCCTGATCACCGGCATCTATAGTTTTGCCCGAAATCTGGCGATTAATAAAAAATACAAACTCATTCGTTCACTTTCTGAAAAAAAGAAACTGCTGGATATCGGGAGTGGAACCGGTGAATTTCTGGCCTTCATGCAATCGCAAGGCTATGATGTTTGCGGTATTGAACCCAGCGAAAAAGCACGTGAATTTGCACGCAAAAACAATAATCTCGACTTACAAACAGAAGATAGCATCCCAAAACTCGTCAATGAATCATTTGATGTGATTACAATGTGGCATGTCCTCGAACATGTTTATCATCTGAACGAACGCATGGAAAGCCTGCAACGACTGTTGAAAAGTGACGGCACCTTGATTCTCGCTTTGCCAAACCATGAATCGAATGATGCTGCCTATTACGGAAAATATTGGGCTGCATGGGATGTGCCGCGTCATTTATATCACTTCAACCGAAAAAGCATTGAACGTTTGCTCGAAAAACACAATTTTAAACTCCATGCAATAAAGCCCATGAACATGGATTCATATTATGTTTCCATGCTCAGCGAAGAAATAAAAAGCGGGAAAAAAAATCTGATCAAAGCAAGTATTCGGGGTTTGGTATCAAATTTGAAGGCAATGAAGACCAATGAATATTCCAGTTTGATTTATATTGCACGAAAAGTTTAATGTAGGATGAAATGGATGAAATACCGAAATTCAATAATCTATTTCCTGCTGTTTATTGTGGGTGTGTCATCCTATTATCTTATTCAAAAGTCGGGTAGGGAAGAGGAGAACAAAAACATAATAATAAGCCGGCTGCAAAAGGCCGATCGGGCTTCAATATCAGAGATAGAAAATGCGGGAATCCTTTTGAAGGAGATACTGTCAAAGCCATCAAAAGATGCCCGGCAGATATCAGCCTTTGATAGAATAAGCAAGGAATATCCCGAATTAACCATTCTTATTGTTAAAAACGAAGTGCCAAAATTCTGGCAAAACCTTCAGCTTTCGAAGCCACAAATTCAAGGTTTGCCTTTTTTAAAAAACGCAGAACTAGAAGCTCTGGAAAATGGATATTACTATTATCAAAAATTACAGCTGAGTGAATATCTGATATTTATCGCGCGTAAAATCAAAAATGATTATGCTTACTCCAATGAATATCTGAACCAAAATTTTTTGGGTGCCTATCAGAACATAGGCCTATCATCTATTTCATTGAACCAACCCACTTCAAATGACTATATTGAAATCACTAATCCGGTAGCGCAAAATTATTATGTACAGCTGACTGAAAATTCATTTGTTAATAGCTTTCGCTACTCCTTATTTTTAATGCTGGCTTATATCCTGAGCATTATTTTCTTTTCATCTTTCCTCCGGAGCCTCTACTTCATTTTTAACAATAAGCTTCACCTTCGCTCCGGTTTAATGCTTATCCTTTTTAGTTTGGATGTAATTTTGATCCGGGTCCTTTTGTTTTATTTTGATTTTCCGACCACACTTCAGGAGAGCCTGATTTTTGATCCACGCTTTTTTGCATCTTCCGGAATTCTTCCATCCCTCGGTGACTTTTTCATCAATTCCGTTCTTTTGCTTTATCTGGCTTTTACATTTCATCGCTTCTACCAATTCCGCTCCCTTTCACCGAAAAAAAGCGATTTAAGAAAAACATTCGCGGTTTTCAGCCTTTATCTTCATATTTTCATCTTTTTGGGCATACTTTCACAAAGCATTGAAAACTTAGTGTTCAACTCATCTATAAATCTGAATCTCAATAACTTATACAATATAAATTCCTTCACAACCCTTGGATATGTCATTTTTAGCGTTCAAATAGTCGCATATTTATTGGTAAGCGGGAAACTGATCGAAATATCCAAAAAATACGGCTTTAAAAAAGGAAAATCATTTAGCATTTTGCTGGCAGCGATGGCCGCTTATTTTATTTTTAAATATCTACGCAATAATGATCCGTTTTATTGGGTGACTATTTTAACCGCCGCTTTATATCTGGCCGGATCCATTCTGCTCAATGCAACGCAATTTACCGGCTTCTATAAAAATCTGCTTAAAGCGGTTGCACTCGCTATTTTCTTCACCATCATTTTTGACTTGCAGATCCATCAGAAAGAAAAACACCAAAGAAGCCTTTTGGCAGGACAGATATTGCTTTCCAATTCCGATCCGGAAGCAGAATATCTTTTCAGCAAAATCAAACAGGACATCAAGGCTGATCCGAAAATCCAAAACGAATGCAGGAAATACGGCCAGGGTGAAGTAATTGATGAAGCAAGTTTAAACGAATACATCGAAACAAGCTATTTTCAGGGATTCTGGAAAAAATTCAATATCCAGTTTACGCTTTGTAAATCAAATGACCGCTTAACCATAGAATCAATTGATAATGAAGTAAATTGTTTTGCCTTTTTTGGCCATCTGAAAAGCGAATATGGCGATCCAAGTTCATTTTCCGACCAGCTGTTTCAAATAGAATATGCCAACGGAGAAAATGGATATCTGGGCATTATACGTTTAATTCCCCCCGACAGCTCCCAAATAGCCGTTCGTTATTATCTTGAATTTATGCCCATGAAAGAAATCAAAGAAATGGGCTATCCGGAACTCCTGCTCGATTCAGAAGCCGGGCGCTTAAAAATTCCACAGCAATACTCATGGGGCATTTATCAGGATGATGAACTGATTTACCGTAACGGAAATTACGGCTTTGAAAATAAAATCGAAAGCTGGTTGAAACCCATGCAGGAACATCATGGCGATGCCGGAGATTACCTTTTTTATTTCACACAAATTGATAATAAATCCATCAAAATTTTAAAGCGAAAAGCCAGTATTCCAGAGCTGTTGACGCCCTTTTCCTATATTTTTATCCTGATCATTCTGCTACAGTATTTACTGTTTAGCCAGTTCAAATTTCCGAAGACGTCAGTTAAGATCAGCTTGCTGCAAAAGCTACAATTTGTGATTTTGGGCATTTTTATCATTGCGTATTTTTTGATTGCTCAAAGCGTCCTTTCCTTGCTCATCAAGCTTGATGAAGAAAAAAACATGGAAAATCTAAATGAAAAAACCCACTCCATCCTCATTGAGATGCAGCACAAGCTTTCCGATCAAAAAAACATCCATCAAATTGATGAAGCCTGGCTAAATCAACTGCTGACCAAATTTTCCAATGTCTTTTTTACGGACATCAACCTGTTTGACCTGCACGGCCGTTTGATTGCCTCTTCGCGTAAAGAAATATTTGAGCAAGGGCTCAGCTCAAATCTGATGAATTTTAAGGCATTTAAAGAATTGAAATACAACAAGAAATCCTATTATATTCAAATAGAATCCATTGGAAAACAGGAATATTACTCCAGTTATATTCCTTTTGTAAACGAAAAGCACAACACTATTGCTTATCTCAATCTGCCGTATTTTGCCCGTCAAACGGATTTGCAGCGTGAAGTCAGTTCGGTGGTTGCCACATTCATTAACCTTTATGTGCTGATCACAATTTTCATTATTCTAAGTATTGTTTTGCTCAGTAGGCTGATTACGCGTCCGGTACAAATGCTCGTTGAAAAAATTAAATCCATCAAGCTGGGGCATCAAAATGAAAAAATTGATTGGAAAAGCAGCGATGAGTTTTCTTATCTCATTGAGGAATACAACCGGATGGTAGATGAACTGGAGCTCAGTGCGGAAAAGCTGGCCGTCAGTGAACGTGAAAGCGCATGGCGCGATGTGGCGAGGCAGGTTGCTCATGAAATCAAAAATCCGCTCACACCCATGAAGCTCAGTGTGCAGCAATTGATGCGTTCATGGAATGATCATGATCCGGAATTTGAAGCCCGCTTAAAGCGCTTTCAGGCTACGCTGATCACTGAAATTGATACCCTCTCAGATATAGCAAGTGAATTTTCGCGCTTTGCCAAAATGCCCAAACCGGAATTTGACACAACAGATTTACTGAAACTGGCGCGCACAGCAAAATCACTTTTTGAAAACCGTAATATCCAAATCAGCCTCAAATTTGATCCCAATCAGGATTATATAATTCAGGCGGATAAAAGATTACTCAATCAGGTTTTTAATAATATCCTCAAAAATGCATCACAGGCCATACCTACAAAAATTGAAGGCAAAATCATCATCAGCCTAAAAAAATATCCAGAAAAGATTCTTATTTCCATTGGTGATAATGGTTTGGGCATCAATGAGGATGTGAAGGAACGGATTTTTGAACCAAAATTCACCACAAAATCGAGTGGCATGGGACTCGGTTTGGCCATGGTTAAAACAATTATTGAGCAGCATCAGGGAAAAATCCGGCTCGAATCAGAGGCGGGCAGGGGAACAACATTTTATTTTGAATTACCTTTGCATATTAGTGGGCAAACAAATTGAAACCTGAACACTTTTGAACTTATTCAAGAAACTCGCCGGCGAAACTGCAATTTACGGACTGCCCAGCATATTGGGCCGCTTCCTGGGCTACCTGATGGTGGCGGTTTATACACGCGTATTTTCTGAAGCAGAATACGGCACAATCTCCGTTTTTTATTCCTATACCGCTTTCCTGATGGTTATCCTGACCTATGGAATGGAAACTTCATTTTTTCGTTACTTCGAAAAATATAAAGGTGATAAACGGGTCTTTTCCACAGCTTTAATGTCGCTGGTTGCCAGCACAGCCGTTTTTGTGTTGCTGGGAACCGCTTTCAGCTCTAAAATTGCTGTATGGATAGAATATCCTCAATATCAAAATATTGTAATTGGATTAATTTTGATTTTGGCATTTGATGTCCTGGCCGCCATTCCTTTTTCATATCTCCGCTCAAAAAATAAAGCCGGTCGTTTTGCTTTTGTGAAGCTGGCCGGAATCATCTCCAATATTCTGCTTAACCTCTTTTTCCTTTTACTTTTGCCCGGATTATCAGATTTTGCTTTGGTTTCGTGGATGTACGTGGACGGCTGGTCGATTGAATATATTTTTCTGGCCAATGTTATTTCCAGCCTTATCAGCATTTTGCTTCTGAGCGATATTATCCGCATTGGTTTACAAAAACCGGACATGGAAATCCTTGGGCAGCTTTTAAAGTATGGATGGCCGCTTCTTTTCGCTGGGCTGGCAGGCATTATAAACGAAACTCTCGACCGTCTTTTACTTAAATATCTTTTGCCGCCAGATATTGCAGATGCGCAGGTGGGAATTTACAGCGCATGTTATAAGATTTCCATCATTATGACCTTGTTCATCCAGGCTTATCGCTACGCAGCGGAGCCCTTTTTCTTTAAACAGGCTGCCGACAAAAATGCACCACAAACATATGCCCGTTTAATGAACCTTTTTGTGGTTGTGGTGGGTACGATTTTTCTGGGCACTTTGCTCTATCTGGATATCATCATCCTGTTTATTGATGAAAAATTCCGCTCCGGCGAAATGGTCATCCCGATTCTATTGCTCGCCAATGCATTTTTGGGGATTTACTACAATCTTTCGGTTTGGTATAAAGTCAGTGGCAAAACAAAATATGCCATTGTAATGTCGCTGAGCGGCGGTTTCATTACCATTATCCTGAACATCATTTTTATACCCTATTGGGGATATATGGCCAGCGCCATTGCTACTTTGGCCTGCTATGCCGGAATGATGCTCCTCTCTTTTAAAATCGGCGCAAAAAAATATCCGATCCCTTATAATTACCGCAAAATTGCAATCTATATGGGATTGGCAATTTTACTGTATTTTGTCTCGTTAATGAACACAATTGAAAATAAGTTTGTCCATTATCTTATAAATACGCTCATACTCTCCCTATATTTGTTGGGCGTACTTTGGATGGAACGTCCGGGACGTTACTTAAAAAATACTTAAGCATATGAATATCAAAATTGTAAATCACTCGAACAATCCTTTACCTGAATACGCCACAGAAGCATCTGCCGGCATGGACCTGAAAGCTTTTCTGCCGGAGCCCGTTAGCATAAAGCCTTTGGAACGGATTTTGATCCCTACAGGGCTTCATATTGAACTTCCGGTTGGATTTGAAGCGCAGGTGCGGCCAAGAAGCGGCCTGGCTGTTAAAAAAGGCGTAAGCGTCCTGAATTCACCCGGAACGATTGATGCAGATTACAGAGGAGAAATTAAAGTCATCCTGGTAAACCTTTCCAATGAGGAAGTCCGTTTTGAAAATGGTGACCGCATTGCACAAATGATCATCGCACGTCATGAAAAAGCCGAATGGGAAGAATGTGATGAACTGAACGAAACCCAAAGAGGGGCCGGAGGTTTCGGCTCAACCGGAATCAAAAATTAAATTATGAAGAAACTTATTTCGCAGATACTGATTTCTTTGGCTTTTGTTATTTGTGCCCAAACACTGGAAGCCCAAATCCGCGACAGTGTGGCTTACAAGCGCAAGAAGAACAGCTCATATCTGGAAGCATACACGCAGCAAATTCTGGGCAATACAGAAACAGCCATCACAAAATACGAAGACCACCTTGATAAATATACGACGGATGATGCTGCGTTTTATCAATTGGCACGCATATATTCACAAGAAGGCCAATACGGCCTGGCCGCTGAATATGCCCGACGTGCCACAGCCCTAAACCCAGAGCAGGACTGGTATCTGTTGTTGTATGCCGATATCCTGAAAAATAACGGACAGGTAGATCAGGCAACACGAATTATGGAACAACTTGTGGCCAAACGCCCGGAAAATATAGAATATACCGAACGCCTCGCACTCGCCTATGCACTCCTCGGGCAGTATGAGAAATCCCTGAAATACTATCAAATACTGGAAGATAAAACTGATATTACTGAGGAACTTTCCATTCAAAAACACAAACTTTGGCTATTATTGGGCAATCAGCAAAAAGCAAGCGAAGAGATTGTACAACTAACAAAACGCTATCCGGCAGAACCAAAATATTACAGTATGCTGGCCGAGATTTACCTGAAAGAGGGGGAGAAGGAAAAAGCTTTGGCAGCTTATCAAAAAGTGAAGGAAATAAACCCGGATGATCCGTACATACATATTTCTATGGCCGATTTCTTTATGAATAACAAGGAATATGACAATGCTTTCAAAGAATTAAAAGCCGGTTTTGCCGTTCCTTCCTTGAATATCGATTCTAAAATTCAAATCCTGCTTACTTATTTTTCAACCTTAAGCCAGCAAGCTGATTTTCAGGCAAAACTTGTGGATTTATCGGACATACTTGTAAAGGCACATCCCGAAGACCCAAAAGCTTATTCGGTTTATGGCGATATGCTCAACCAGATGGACCGCAAAGAAGAAGCCCGAGATGCCTATGAAAAAGTAATTGAACTCGATTCCTCACGATACTTCATCTGGGAGCAATTGCTTTTTATCTACAACAGTTTGCAGCAAAATGATAAACTCAACAGTTACAGTGCCCGCGCCAATGAGTTATTCCCTTTGCAGCCAATACCTTACCTCTTCCGGGGTATTTCAGCATTCATTCAAAAGGAGTATCAGCAAGCTGCTGATGCGCTGAGCACTGGCGTGCAATATGTTTATGATAATGATGCACTGAAGGAACAATTTTATATTTTTTTGGGAGACACCTATAACGAATTGGGCGATACGGAAAAATCCTATAAAACTTACGATAAGGTTTTGATGATCAACCCGAAAAATGCCTACGTAATGAATAACTACAGCTATCATTTGGCGGAAGCCGGGCAGCAGCTGAACAAAGCCCTGCAGATGGCAAAGCTCGCCAATGAAATCGAAAAAGACAATCCATCCTATATGGATACCTACGGCTGGGCCTTTTACAAACTCGGCCAGTATAAAGCTGCTGCAAAATGGGTGAAAAAAGCCTTGGCAAAAGATGAAAACAATGGTGTATTGCTCGAGCATTATGGCGATATCATGTACAAATTAGGCAATACCGCCAAAGCACTGAAATATTGGAAAAAAGCGCTGCAAAGTGGGGAACACAGCGAATTACTCGAAAAAAAGATAGAAGACAAAAAACTTCATGACTAAAGGGATTTTAAGAATATCTGCTTTGCTTCTGGCAATTATGGCTTTGTTTTCGGCATGCCGAACATCAAGGAGCATGCTGAAGAAGCCATTAAAAAAACAGGGGGCAGAATACCTTCTGAACCAAATGCTGCGCAGCGAACTGGATTTCAGCTACCTCGACTTTAAAGCCAGTGTCGATGTGATCCAAGACGATAAAAAGCAAGGCTTCAAAGCACGTGTTCGGATGAAAAAAGACAGCATCATCTGGCTTAGCATCAGTCCTTTACTGGGTATTGAAGTGGCCAGGCTGGAACTAACACAGGACAGCGTGCGTTTCATGAACCGTATTGATAAAACATGGTTTGCCGGCGACTACAGCCTGATCAACAAATTTTTGGAAACCAGCGTGGATTTTGACATCGTTCAGGCTTTAATTTTGGGAAATGATTTTTCCTATTATGAGAAATCAACTTTTAAAACCGATATCGACAATCATGAATACAAACTAGCCACTGCCAAAAGGCATAAGCTTAAAAAATATGTGCGCAACAAAGCCGATGCGGAACGTGTGTTTTTGCACACCATTTGGTTGAATCCGGATAATTTTAAAATTACCCGCATCAAATTAAAGGAGGCTGTTCAAAAACCCAAAAAAATCAGCGCCGAATACAGTGATTTTGAATATGTGCAGGGGCAACTTTTCCCAACAAAAGTTTCTTTTAATGTGCAGGCCGAAACAAAAACCTTCATAGATTTGTCTTTTTCGGGTATTAAAATAAATGAAGAATTAAGATTTCCGTTTAAAATATCATCAAAATATAAAGAACTGATCCTTGAAGACTAAGCTAAAAATATCATCCCTAATTTTATTTTTGCTTTTAAGTGCAATACCCTATTCTTTTGCCCAAAATGCTGATAAAGAAAAGTTAAAGGAAGACAAAAAGCGCATTGAGAAGGAAATAGCCTATGCCAACAGCCTATTGGATGAAACGCAGAAAAACAAAAAAAGCACGGTTAACCAAATTGTTCTGCTGAACAATAAGATCAAAAAAAGAGAACAGCTGTTGGGGCGCATCAATGAGGAAATCAAAGGGATCGACAATAAAGTAGGGCGCTTGCAGGAAGGCGTGGCGCAAACCAAAAAAGACCTCAAGGATTTAAAAGACGAATATGCCAGCCTGATTTATCATGCCTATATCAACCGGAACAACTATCGGCGACTGGCTTTTATATTTTCCGCCCGTGATTTCAACCAGGCTTTCCAGCGGCTCAAATATCTCCAGCAATATACGGCCTACCGCAAGCAACAAGCCGAATTGATTGTTATCACACGCAAAAAACTGGAATACGAACTGGAGCAGCTTTCATTAGCAAAAACAGAAAAACTCAACCTTAAGAAAGAAGAACTCAGTACGGTAAAAAAACTGGATCAGGAAAAATCAAAGAAAAACAATGAAATCCAGAACCTGAGCGCACAGGAGAAAAAGCTGAAGAAAACGATACGCGACAAGGAAAAAGCGGCCAAAAAGCTTCAAAACCGAATTCAGGAAATTATTGCAGAAGAAATCCGCTTGGCAGCAGAACGCGCCAATAAAAAGAACAACAAGAAAAGCTTCGAACTAACGCCTGAAGAACAAATCATCTCCGGGAATTTCCAGAAAAACAAAGGAAAAATACCCTGGCCCGTCGAGCGAGGCATTGTTTCGTCCACATACGGAGAACATGCACATCCTGTACTGAAGCATGTTAAAACCAAAAACAACGGAATTGATATCCTGACCAATATAGGCAGTATGGCCCGTGCGGTTTTCGATGGAACCGTAACACGCGTGCTCAGCATTCCAAATTATCATAATGTTGTGATTATCAGGCATGGCGATTTCCTTACCGTTTATTCAAACCTTGATAAGGTTTTGGTAGAAAAAGGCCAACAAATTGATGCCAAACAACTGATCGGCTCTATTTATACCGACAGCAAAGAAGGGAAAACGGAATTGCATTTTGAACTCTGGAAAGGAAAAGAACTCCAGAATCCGGCCTACTGGATTGTTAAAAAGAAATAAAGCCGTCTTTCAGGTAAACTGTTCGTATGCAGCCTTTTGAAGATTTATCTACTATGGTAAGGCTGGAGTCTGTAATCATTTCGATCGGGATGCTATCGCTGAATTTTTCTCCCTCAAACAAAGTAATAATGCTTGTCCCATCGCGTCCGGGGCGCCATTTCCCATGATGAACACTGCCCGGGCTCACAAAATCGATGGTATAATCTGAATGAACAACAATATAGCTACGTTTTTTAATTTCAAATGCCTGTTGAATAATTGTTTTCGGATAGTTTTGATAATAAAGGCTATCGGCTGTGATTTCAAGCACAACCCAAGTGCCTTCCAGTTTTTTCTCAAAAGAAGGCTTGCAGCTGCTCAAATATAAAAGCACACTTAGCAGAATAAGGAATTTTCTCAGCATAAGCATTTTGCGATGAAGCAAATATATGAAATTTGGATGAAGGAAAAGATTTCTCAATAAATGCTTTTGCCCATGTTCATCAGGAAGTTTATAGTTTTGCAGAAAATTTGAAGCATGCACAACTTCCATACTCATACTTATTATTGCGATGGCTCTTCGGCTCCGGAAGAATATTTTGCAAAAGCAAAAAGCCTTAATTTCACGCATCTCGGATTCTCCGGACATGCGCCTGTTCCCTTTGAAAATAATTTTGCCATTGCCGCAGACAGGCTACAGGAATATGCAGATCACATACGAAAAGTGCGTGATTCGGCTGAAGAAGGCGATCCGGAAATCTTCATCGCATTGGAAGCAGACTATATTCCGGGCATTACACGTGATTTTAGCTCTTTTAAAAACGATTTGGGCCTGGATTATATCATTGGCTCCATTCATCTGGTAAAAGGCGCAGGAAACGGCCTGTGGTTTACGGATGGATCCAAACAGCAAATCTATGATGACGGCTTACAGCGGTTATTTGATGGAAATGCAAAAAGGGGCGTTAGGGCATATTTTGAGCAGATATTTGAAATGATAGAAACCCAAAGACCAGAAATCCTAGGTCATTTCGATAAAATAAATATGCACAATAAAGACCGGTATTTCACAACCGATGAAGACTGGTATCAGCTTTTGATTGACAAAATATTGGAATTATGCCTTCAATATGATGTGGTAGTGGAAGTGAATACACGCGGTATTTATAAAAAACGCAGTGAAACCACTTTTCCGGAGCCAATGGTTTTGAAAAAAATGCAAAGAAAAAATATTCCGGTAATGATCAGCTCCGATGCCCACAAGCCGAACGAACTGGCATTACAAATTCCTGAAACCCGCAAACTCCTTCTGGAAACCGGGTTTACCCACGAACGTATCCCGGATAAAAAGCAGGGCTGGATTGAGAAGAAAATAGAAATTTTTTAGTGTTCAAATTTCATTAGGCGGTGTGGGATATTCGCTTCATGAAAAGTTTTTCCTTCTTCGACAAACCCAAATTTTTTATAAAAATCAATGACATCTTCCTGCGCATGAAGGTATATCGGGAGAAGTTCGTTACTCTTATGAAAATCCAGAATGCCTTCCATTAGTTCTTTGCCATATTGATTGCCTCTGTATTTCTTAGCCACTGCAAAACGTTCCAGTTTGGTGCCTTTCTCTGTTTCCCTGATCCGTGCAGTAGCAACAGCCTGACCTTGTGTCATCAAAATAAAATGTGTACTGCTCCTATCGAATTTGTCAAAATCAATATTATAGGGCACCTTTTGTTCATCCACAAAAACCGATTCCCGAATTTCCTGCACCTTACTAAAAAATACAGTTTCTTTTCCTTTGAAATGTAATAGCATCTGGTTGAATTTAAATCAGATTAATGACCAAAGATAAAAAAAAGGGACAATTCTAAAAATCATCCCTTGAAACAAATTCGTAGAACTATATTTTATTGGCCGTCATAAGCCCATTTTACATATATTGAACCCCAGGTAAATCCGGCTCCAAAAGTTGCCAGAATAAGGTTATCGCCTTTGCGCAATTGACTTTCATAATCAAACAGGCAGAGCGGAAGTGTAGCGGCAGTTGTATTGCCGTATTTATCGATATTGATCATTACCTGCTCGCGCTGAATGCCCATGCGGCGTGCTGTGGCATCAATAATACGCATATTTGCCTGATGCGGTACAAGCCAGTTCAGGTCTTCGCTGGCTATATTGTGCCTTTTCATCATTTCAACGGCCACATCTGCCATCTTCGAAACGGCAAACTTAAATACAGGTTGTCCTTCCTGATAAATGAAATGTTCTTTGGCATCTACGGTCTCGTGTGATGCCGGCTTGATTGAACCGCCGGCTTTTTGATGCAGGTGAACCCATCCTGCGCCATCAGATTGCAGGATTTCATCCATGATCCCATAATTTTCATCCTCAGAAGGCTCGAGCATCACGCAAGCGGCACCATCACCAAAAATCGGACAAGTAGAACGATCTTCGTAATTCACGATAGATGACATTTTTTCCGCACCAACTACAACAACTTTTTTGTAGCGTCCTGATTCGACATACTTTGTAGCAGTTGCAAGGTTATAAAGGAACCCACTGCAACCTGCATTGATATCAAAAGAGAAAGCATTGTTTATACCGGCTTTATAGCTAATCAGGTTTGCTGTGGCCGGAAATTGCATATCAGGTGTAACGGTAGAGCAAATCAACAAATCCACTTCCTCTGGTGATGTGTTTGTTTTTTCGAGAAGCATTTTAACGGCTTTGGCACCGTAATCACTTGGACCTTCACCCGGAGTTTTACTTATATGCCTGGTTTTTATCCCGATACGGGTCATAATCCACTCATCCGATGTATCCACCATCTTGCTGAGTTCTTCATTGGTCAGGATATATTCCGGGAGACTGGCTGCAACACCAGTAATAGCTGCTCTGATCATAGTAAAAGGTTTTACTTAATATTCATATAGTAACGGCTTAAAGCTCTTTTAATGCTTTTTACAAGATTTTGATCATACTCTTCCTTGGCAAGCATTATCATACTTTTTATTGCCTTGGCATTTGATATTCCATGTCCGATAACAACAGGCGCATTCACGCCCAATACCGGTGTGCCCCCAATTTCTTCATAATTGAAGCGGTCTACCAGCGGATCATGTATTCCCTTTTTGGCTAGGATTTTATACATACTTTCCACCAGTTTCAAAACGATATTGCCATTAAAACCATCGGTAACAATCACATCTGCTTTGTTTGCAAAAAGATCGCCGCCTTCAATATTACCAATAAAATGAAAATCATTGCTGCCTTTCATCATCTGATGTACTGACTGAAAAAGGATATTTCCTTTTTTCTCTTCATGGCCAATGTTTAATAGGGCAACACGGGGTTTTTTAACGCGAAGTACGGTTTTGGAATAAACAGAACCCAACAATCCAAACTGGTAAAGTACATCTGCTTTGCAATCAGGATTGGCACCCACGTCCAGCATAATGGCGCGGCTACCGTTTTCCTGAGGCACAAAAGTAGAAATGGATGGTCGGATAACACCTTTGATGTTATTGATCACCATCATACTTCCCACCAGCATAGCACCTGTATTTCCCGCGCTGGCAAATGCCTGAATGTTTTTAGACCGCAAAAGTTTAAATCCCAAAGCCATACTTGAATACGGCTTGTGGGAAAAAGCTTTCATGGGGCTATCGCCCATTTCAATGGTCTCGGGAGCATCAATTATTTCGAAAGCATCGGTCGCTGCGCCCAGCTTTTCAAGTGCTGAAACAATCAATGATTTCTTGCCAAAGAGGACAATACTATCATCTTCGCCAAGTTCTTTTGTGGCTTCGATTGCTCCGGCAAGACAAGCCTGCGGAGCAAAATCACCACCCATTGCGTCCAGGCCAATTTTCATTGGTTCGGGCTATTTATATTTCTTCGCCAGCTACTTCAATAGCTTGCTTACCACGGTAATATCCACATTCGGGGCACACACGGTGATAACGTACCGGTGATCCGCAATTAGAACAAACTGATGTAGTAGGTGCTACAGCTTTGTAATGTGTACGTCTTTTGTCCCTTCGTGTTTTCGAAATTTTTCTCTTTGGATGTGCCATTTTATCTAATTACTTAAATGATTATTTATATCAGTCTTTATCTTTTAATTTCTTTAAAGCGTCCCAACGGGAATCTGTTCCTCCTTGGTTTTGAAGCTCTTCAAGCTTTTGAAGCATTGAAGGATCACAAGTCGGATTTCCATTCTCATCATCGGGATGAATTTTTTGAATGGGCAAAGCCAGAATGATAAACTCATAAATAAACTGGGCCACATTAATTTTATGCTGCTTTTCGTTAATTACTATGAGGGTTTCATCCTCTTCGGCTTCTTCATCACCAAATTTGGCTATGATTTGCTGCCTGCTCTCCACCGGAAAATCAAAAAGATCGAGGCATCGGTCGCAAACAACTTTTACTGTTCCAAAAATATGAAAATCCAAAACCAGCATTCGTTCCTGACGGTCCATATCCACATGAACTTTCAGGCTGCCATCTTGCGCGTCTTCATTTTTGAAAAAATCAAAAAATGTATTATCAATCTCAAAATCAAAGCTATATAAGCCTGTTTTAAGACCGGAAAACTCAATATCGAATTCTTTTATATTACGCACAATAACCGTATTTCAAATCGGTCGGCAAAAGTATTAATTAAAATTCTGAATTACAAATAAATAATAGGAATGCGCTGATTCTTAATACTCAGGACTGTTTATAAGTTTTTAAAACCTGTATCCGATCACCAGTATATCATCTATTTGCTCGCGCTCGCCCCGCCAGTTTTCGATGGTTTCATTCAGGATTTCGCGCTGCTCTCCCATAGGACGGTCGTGAGCCGAAAGCAATAATTTTTTAAAATTCCTGCTCATAAACTTCCTGTCTTTCGGGCCACCAAACTGATCGGAAAAGCCATCGGAAAAAACATAGATGCAATCATCTTTTTGCAGATCAATAACATGGTTTTCAAAAGATTGTTTGCGTTCGGTACTACCAATAGGTTTTTTTGTTGCTTTGATTTCCTGTAATTCATTGTCGCGGATCAGGTAAAGCGGGTTATTGGCTCCGGCAAACTGAAGCTGCTTTTTACCGGCATCCACCAAACACAAGGCCATATCCATTCCATCTTTCACATCGCTGGTTCCCTGCTGCCGGAAAGTTTCCAATACCAGCTCATTGAGTTTATCCAAAATCTTTCCCGGTTCAAAAATTCCAAATTCCTTTACTGTTCGGTTGAGGGCAGTATGTCCCACAAGGCTCACAAAGGCTCCGGGAACACCATGACCTGTGCAATCCACAGCCGCGAAAAGTATTTTATCATCAAAAGAATGCATCCAGTAAAAGTCACCACTGACAATATCCTTGGGCTTATACAAAATGAAGGACTGTTCCAGCCTTTGTTTCACCAGTTTATCCTGAGGCAAAATAGCTTCCTGAATACGCTTGGCATAACGGATGCTGTCGGTGATATTCTGGTTTTTCAGTTCAATTTCTTCTTTCTGAACGGTGATTTCCTCCTTTTGCCTGCTCACAAGATCAATCTGTGATTCCAGTTCCTCATTGGCCTGCTCCAGCTGATGTGTGCGTTCTTTCACCAGCCCTTCAAGCACACGCTTTTGTTGTTCCAGGCGGTGCAAACGCCAGCGATAGAGCATCCAGACAATAAGCGTAATCAAAACCAAGGCTAGAATACGGAACAGCCAGGTTTCCCAAAAAGGTTTGTTGATGCTGAAATTCAATGTGCGCGCATAGGCCCAGAGTTTATCTTTTGCACGCGCTTTATACACAAATTCATAATCGCCCGGTGGCAGATTGGTAAAGCGCGCCATATAATCCTTGCCCTTGGAATAGGATTGATAATCATTATGCAGGCCCCGCAGATAAAATTCATATTCCACAGCAGATTCATCGCTGAACGAAAGAGCCGTAAGTTCAAAAACCAGGTTATTTTGGTTGTATTGAAGCTTTTGCCCGTTTTCAAGCGTCGATTTTTCCCCGTTGATGCTGATATTATCGATGAAACAAACAGGCGCAAAAAGTTCATGACTACCACCTTTCGGGCTGTAAGTGGCCATTCCGTGATAAGTGCTCAGCCACAAAATCCCTTTGTTATCGAGGAACATGCCTCCTTTTATAATTTCATTTGCGGGCAAACCATCTTCTGCATGCAGTTCGCTTTCCACAATATTTAGCCGCAGGTTATATTTATATATACCGGAAGTTGTGGCAATCCAGATGATGTTTTTGTTCCTTCCGGGAAGTATTTGAATCAAAGGGCTCCCATCGCTGAACAAGACCTCATCATTCTGCTCACCGATCCTGATCAAATCCAAATCCGTTGCAATGTACACCACATCCTGAAGAAAAAGCACATCATTGATTTGAAGCTTTTCAGCTAAATCAATCGATTTAAAATCAAATTCACTCAATTCAAAAATCTGATTAGCGGATTGTATCATTAATTGATTATCAAATACATAAAGCTGTGCTTCTTCTTTTAGGCCGGTTTTAAATTGTTTCAGAATCTTGAAATCTGAGTTCAGGGTATAAAGCAAAACTTCTCCCTCTTTTTTCGCCAGCATATAAAAATTCCCATCATCGCCCGGCTTGATATCCATAATTTCATCCACAAATCCGGTCTGGAATTGCGTCCATTGTTCCGATGCCGGATTATAGAACCAAATTGTGTTCTTGGTATAAAAATAAAGCAGATTATTTGGTGCTATGCCACCATTTTTAAAACTTTCAGCTAAAATACGCTGTGGCTTGGCCGATTTCCCGGGCCACATGCGGTACAGTCCTTTTGCAGTGAGCATCCAATAGGAATTTAACTGATCCTGAAATATTTTGCTTACCTCATGCTCTATCCCATCAAAAATCCGCACACCACTTTTCATCAGTAATTTTTGCAAACCTCCTTCGTAGGCCACCCACAGGTTTCCTTCGTGATCCTGCAAAGCTGCATTGATTTTTCGCTCTTTCAATCCGGAAGCCGTGCTCAGCACTACACCTCTCTTGTCCATGCTTTGCTGGCGGTACAATTTATTTTCTGCCAATATCCAGAAACCGACATCTCCAGCATTGAACTCAGACTTAATTTGTTTCGGAAAAGATTTTTTGATTTCGAACTTATTAGATTTTGAAGCTTTTATTGATGCTAAACCCTCATTAAAAACCCACAAATTATTATCAATACCCATATAAATTTCTGAAGCTGGCCGATTTGTGATATTCAGGCTTTTGTCTGCAAGATTAAACTGAAACAGCTTCCCATCCATTATCCCATAGAGATTTTCAGCTGCGGAATCGGCTACCAATTGCTGAATTTCTCTTTCATCTAAAATTTCCTCATTCAAAATCATTCCATCGATTAAGGCAAGTCTTTGCACATTAAGAGGAGTTTTCAGGAAAAGCCTTCCGCTTTGCGATTGTGCAAGCTCAGCGCCCGGATCAAGCGCTAAACTATCCTGAATTTGGTAATCCGCATTCAGGCAATACAAAAACTGAGGCGTAAGCACAAAATAAGCTTCCTCTCTTTGCCGGATATCCAAAACGGGCAAGCTGATGCGGTCTGCACAAATACGTTGCATCTCTCGGCCATTATACCGTACCAGACCAAATTCCGTTCCCAGCCAGATATAGCCACGCCGGTCCTGGAAAAGGGAAAGCACATTTTCAAAAGGCAACAGGTTTTGTGTTCCGTAAAACTCCGATGGGATTTTCCCCGGCTGACGGGCATTATGAAAATCAGACAGCAGGTCATTGGCCAAACTCTCATCGCTATCGTTCTGAATTTCAATCAACAGATCGAGTAAGCCTTCCCGATGTGCCGATTGGATAAATTGTTCCAGGGCATTTTTCAATTGGGGTTTCCCTTTTTTGATGGCCCAATTGATGCTGCTTTCGCCAATGGTGATTTTCTTCTCCAAATCAGGAAATTCCTTCAAACTGAAAAACGGTTCATCGAACACGGTATAGTCCGCCCATCCACTATCGACCGTAGCCAGTAAATTTTTTGTTTCGCGGTAGATGATGCTGTCCACACCAAAATCCTTCAGAATTTTATCATAAACACTTCCCCGGGTAGTTGCAGCAATTTTATTTTTCAGATCGTATCTTGTACGGATGCGGGTTTTCTTGGGCGCGATAATGATAGTATGCACCGGAAAAACCTTAACCATATCAATGATTTTTTCCCGCCATGGATCGGGCGAAATAAGATCGCAGGCCACATCAAAGTTATTGAACCATTCCGGACTGTAAATGCTGTCCTGATCAATTTCCCCATTGCTGTTTTCGAAATACTGCGAAAATTCTTTTGTGGTCACAAATTCCACTTCCAATCCAAGATACCAGGCAAATTCCTCGGCAAGGAAGTGCATCAGTTGTTTTTTGCCTTTTTCGTGGAATACAAAATCACGGTCGCGCAGGGCAATCACAATTTTGCCGTCTTCCACAATGCCATCGAGGTCATTGGTGCGTAAACCCATAGTACTTTTCGGATTGATGGTCGCCGAATAATCGCTGTAGCTGATCCGGAAATACTGCCGGAAAAGGCTATCAAGAATGCCGTTATTTTCAATGGTCTGGAAAAAGCCTTCCACTTCACCGGCCAGGTCATTTCCTTTTTCAACCACCCAGGCCACTTTGGTCGGCGTACTTACCGGCAAAGCAAGTTTATAGGCATCTTCAGCGGCCATAAAAGTGAGGGCTTCATCCGCATCAAGAATAATGGCGTCGGTATGGCATTCCCGGAGCTTTTGCTTGGCTTCATCATTGGATTGGTTTTCATCGAGGATAATCCCGCCACCAATGCGGTCGTTGATCGCATGGATATGGTCCGCATAGCTCGTATTGCCCATATAGCTTACTGTTTTGCCTTTCAGTTCATTCAGGCTGCTGATATCGGGCGATTCCTTGCGCACCACCAAAACCTCGGTCGAAATCATGGTAGAAGCAAAATCAAAGAGCTTTTTCCTCCAGGGCAAAACCGTAAAAGTGCTGCTGATCAAATCCGCATTTTGAAAAACATCGGGCGTATAGCGTACATTGGGATCGGTTTGCAGGCCATCGGGCAAAACACCTTTCTTACTGAAAGCATCGTTCCATTCAATTTCTACAATTTCCAGATTAACATTCAGGTATTTGGCAAATTCAAGAGCCAAAGGATAATTGATGTTTTCGAGATCATCGCTGGTAAAGGCCACATAAATTGTCCCTTTTTTGCGGATTTCTTCCAGTTCATCAGCAAAAAGAGTTTGCCCTGAAAACAGAGGGAGAACCATCAAAAAGTAAAGCAGTATGCGGGTATATTTCTGAAACATATGGTTATGGGTTAAGAAAGCTAAAAGTACTAAAAAATGCAGCAATGAAAAACAAGACTTTCTGTTCTGCGAAAATACTTAATTTTGCACCTTGATAGAAAAATAGCTGAAAATGAAGGATTTCAATTTAAGTATTTACAATACCCTTTCGAGGAAGAAAGAAAAATACGAACCAATAATACCCGGACATACAGGACTTTACGTTTGCGGCCCTACCGTTTATGGCGATGCACATCTCGGACATGCCCGTCCGGCCATTACATTTGACCTGCTCTACCGTTACCTGAAACATTCGGGTTTTAAAGTGCGTTATGTGCGCAATATTACCGATGTAGGCCATTTGGTAAATGATGCCGATGATGGCGAAGATAAAATCGCAAAAAAAGCCCGCCTGGAAGAGCTGGAACCCATGCAGGTTGTTCAGTATTACACCAACCGTTACCATAAAAACATGGAACAGCTCAATGTATTAAATCCTGATATTGAACCTCATGCATCGGGCCACATTATTGAGCAGATTGAAATGATAAAGCAAATCCTGGATGCCGGACTGGCCTATGAAGTAAATGGTTCGGTTTATTTTGATGTGAAAAAATATAACGAAAAACACCATTACGGAAAACTATCAGGCCGTGTTCTGGACGATTTGCTCAATACTACCCGCACTTTGGATGGCCAGGAAGAAAAACGCAATCCGGTTGACTTTGCCTTGTGGAAAAAAGCCGGAAAAGAACACATTATGCGCTGGCCTTCGCCATGGAGCGACGGTTTCCCGGGATGGCATCTCGAATGCTCGGTGATGAGCACCAAATATCTGGGCGAAAAATTCGATATACACGGTGGCGGAATGGATTTGATGTTTCCGCATCACGAATGTGAAATAGCACAAAATGTGGCCGCAACCGGCAATGAGCCCGTGAAATACTGGATGCACAACAATATGATTACCATCAACGGCCAGAAAATGGGTAAATCGCTGGGCAATTTCATCAATCTCGATGAGTTCTTCAAAGGCGAACATAAGCTGCTCGACCGACCCTATACGGCAATGAATATCCGTTTCTTCATCTTAATGGCACATTACCGCAGCCCGCTCGATTTCAGTAATGAAGCCCTGCAAGCTGCTGAAAAAGGCATGAAAAAACTGCTCAATGCAGCCGAAAGCCTCGAAAAACTCCAGGCCAATGGCGATGCATCTACCGAAGACATTACCGCATGGAAAAACAAATGCTACGAAGCCATAAATGATGACCTCAATACGCCTATCCTCATCGCCCATCTTTTTGATGCCGTACGCATGATCAACAGCATCAGCGAAGGCAAAATAAAAATATCGAAAAGCGATCTGGAACTGCTTCGCATTACTTTTAATGCCTTTGTTTTTGATGTGCTGGGTTTGGAAAAAGAACTCAGCGACAGCAAAGGCGATCAGGTGGTTGACGGATTGATGGAACTTATTTTGGAAATGCGCATGAATGCCCGCAAAAACAAAGACTGGGGCACATCCGATGCTATACGTGATAAACTCAACGAATTATCCATTAAGGTGAAAGACGGAAAGGAAGGTTCGAGCTGGAGTATTGAGTAAAATTAATTTTGAAAATATGAAAAGGCCGTTTCAGTTTTGAAACGGCCTTTTTTGATTGGTTAAATAAAACAATAGAGGTCAGTAGATAAGTACATAGAATGATTTATGCTCGTGAATAAATAGATTTCTCCTCTACCGAAGCTTCGGTATCGTCGAAATGACTGTTTATTAATTGTTTGGGCAAAGGCGGCGAGGACTCATTTTATATTTTTTATTGTGTCCTCGCCGCCTTTGCCTCTTGAACACAACAAAAGGTCATTTCGATGCCGAAGCTTCGGCAGAGAAATCTATGTTACTCAATAGCAAATCATTATCGTTTTTATGATTTGCCAAAACTAATATGCACCTACATACTGACCTCTATAAAACAATTCTCTAAAAATTCCGCAAAGCATAACCATAGCAAGCCTCTGATCCATTACCCAAAACACCTCTTGCCTGTGTATTTCAATGAATTTTAACAGCAAATTAATAGTTACACTCAAAAGCCTTGCTACAGCCCACTTATATAAAAAGATATATATAACCAATAGCCTCACAAATAGAAATATTTATTCATATAACAAGCTCATTATATGGGATTATTAATGCTCAAATCAAAAAATTATAAAATTTTCTGCAAAAATATTCGACAGTATTACAGGAATATTATTACTTTTGGAGGCAACAATCCGGATTACAAACGTTCATTTTAGGAAAAATTTAAGCAAAACCTTAGGGGCATAAGCCTTATAAGCAACAACCAAAATCAAAAATTGATATTATGAAAAAAATCTTCTTCGTTCTGCTTTGCATTTTAACAATAAGCGGAACTAGTAGCGCACAAACTGAATTTACCGGGAGGTGGATTATTTCGACTTATGATGTAAATCTCAATGATTATGCCATTGAACTGATCTTTAAAAATGGGATCGACAGTTATTCAGACAGGGAAGCCAGCGATTTATTCAATACAGAAAAGTCAAGAACCCTAGCAGCAGGTTTGTACACCAAAAATTACAATTTTAGATATCATTTATTGGATGAGGACATATTCTATTATAATAACCTCAGTAACCCTTTATATACATCATGGGGCAGTTTAGCAAATGGTGTATTTTTTTGTGAGCAAGATGTGATATTAAGACCTGAGCACCCATCAGAAAATTTTATAGTATATTCCAAAGGAGACACTCCAAATGTTGGTGATAGGGTTCTAGGTATTCAAAGGATATTCACTGATAATCTGAACGTTCCTGCATATGGAGGGGCATTAACTGGTTGCTTGTTTCACGTCCGCCAAAGCACATTACAAAATATGATTGATCCATTCTCATTTGCTGTAGCTGAGGAATTCGATGATGAAAGAAAACTTTTTACCATAGCTAATAATTTTTATATAAATGTTAATGGAGGCACTTCGTTCCCCCCTGGTATTATGGCATTTAATATTAACGAAGATGGTGTGAACCTTAATAATTATGACGTTATCTACCAAGACGCCAGTAACGATCCATTTGGTATTTATGACTTCGCTGCATACACTATGGAAATTGTCCCCATAGACCCTGCAAACGATGAGTATTGGTTTATTTGGACCAGTGAGGAGTCCTCCAGAAGTGACAGAGTATTTATGACCAATGCTGATAATATTCATAGAAGCTATCATATAAATAAAGGACGAATTGGTGGCATTGAATTCTTTAATAACGACCCTACACAACTTTATATTTCAACTACAGACCAGGGTATTGTTATGCTTGACCTTGATGATTACCCTACTTTTAATCTCACACAAGTATCCAGTGTAAACGATTTTAACCATACTGACCTACAAAAAGGGCCAGATGGCAACATATATGCCGTATCAAATGACGGCAAGTCGCTGGGACAGATCAATAAATCAAATGGAACTTTTTATCCAAACCATTTAAACCTTCAAAAAGATGGTGTTGACTGCATTATCAATACTTACCGTGTTTTTGAAAATCCGGGCATACAAGGCGCATTTATTAATTACTACAAACTCCCAAAAAACGACCGCACATATATCCCGATAACTGCTGAAGCAGACCTTACTCATGTAATATGTCCCGGAGATGAAACCGGAGAAGCATTCGTGGAAGTTACTGCCGGTGATGGATACCCTTTTACTTTCGTTTGGTAAAACGAAAAGGGACAGACAATAACAAATCACATTACCAACACAGAAACCACATCGCATATTACGCATTTGAAAGAAGGAAATTACACTTGCACTATAACAGACATAAACAATTACACTGAAAAAATAGACGTTGAAATCCAGGTTACCAACGGCATTTATGACGTACTGGAAGTAGTGGATATTACTTCTGATATGTCTAACCAGGAGATTTCATACCTCAAAGGATTTGATATTCCGGATGGAAATATCGTTACCTTCACAAACTGTACTTTGAAATTTTCTCAGTTAGCCAGAATAAAGGTTGAACGAAATGCATGGTTAAAACTGATCAATTGTACACTCACCCATGAAGATGCTTGTGGAAATTACCTTTGGAAGGGCGTTGAAGTGTGGGGAGACAAAAACAGCAACCAATACCCAACTATTGGAGTTCCTAGTCAGGGCAAGCTAACACTAGAAGACTGTATCATCAAAAATGCAATTGTTGGTATTGCTGTGTGGGCCCGTGAAGACCAACTATACAGTAAATCAGGTGGAATTATTGACGCAGAAAACACTCAGTTTATAAACAATGTGCGGGCTGTTCATTTTGCCGAATATCACAATATGCTAACAGGAAATGAGAAAAACAATTTTAGCTGTTTTAAAGGATGTGGCTTCTTTGTGAATAACCAAAACTACTTCTATACAAACAATACAGACGATGACCAAAAGGCAGAAAAGTACAAATTCTATAAGCATATTGACCTGGACCGCGTAAAAGGCATCCCTTTTAAAGCCTGTAGTTTTGCGAACAATGCCACAATTGATGTTTCAAATTATAATCTCGGTATTGCCTCTTATGGCGCTGGCTTTAAGATTGAACCTTTGTGTACCAGTATATCAACGCCATGTTCAAACTATGACAGGTCTTATTTCTATGGTTTTTATAAAGCAATTGGCACATATGTTAATTATTCCCAACAATCTACATTTAGCGTTAATATGGCCGATTTCCAAAACAATATGTATGGCGTTTATGCCGATGGGGTATGCAATGGAACCATTATTAACTCTACCTTTGAAATTGGAGAAAATACTGTGGATGGAGGGGCCTGCCCAAGTGGCGGATTTGGTCATGGTATTTATATGAGGGAAAACTCATTGTTCACTATTGAAAACAACACTTTTGACCGCTATGCTACGGCACCTGTGGGAGGGAACTATAAAGGCATTGTGCTGGATGAGGTTGATGCTATTTCTGAAATTATCTACAAAAACGAATTTACAGGAATGGAATATGCCAATTTTACTCATGGTAACTGTCGTGATATTGATGACAACGATTGGCATGGCCCAAGATATATGTGCAATCACAATTCAGGTAACAAAAATGATTTTTACTTTAAAAATGCAAATACGCTACCTAACGGTGGAGGAGATGCAGCAGTCAATACCTTTCAGGGGAACAGTGTTACAGCGAGCAGGAATACATTTTCCGATTCCCAAAACCCTGGTTTTGAGTGGCATATTTATAATGGGGGCACTCAAGATATAAACTATTACTATAGTAATGCTTCTTCTGAAATCCCAACAGAATTATGGTGGGATCCAAGTTCCTCTAATGATTTAATTGTTCTTGATGATGTTACCGGCACTCCTTATGGCTGCCCCGATAATGTTGGTGGCGGAAGCAGTGGTAGCGGGATACTGCTCTCTGATGCGGGAAAGCAGCAGGAAGAAAGCAATTTTGCCAATGCACTCAGCAATTACCAATCAGTCGAAGGCATTTATGAAAATTATAAAGATGGGGGAAGCACCCCTCAGGAACTTATGGATGTGGAAGCCGCGCAGCCCAATGATATGTGGGCTTTAAGGGCACAGCTTTTGGGCCATTCGCCCCATCTGTCGCAGGAAGTGCTGATGAAAACATCCGACCGTACCGATGTATTCCCCGAATCCGTACTTTTCGATATATTGGCAGCCAATCCTGACGAACTGAAGAAAAAAGAGCTAATGGATTATCTGGAAGAAAAAGAAGAGCCAATGCCGGATTATATGATCGATTTGCTCCGTGATATTGCCAAAGACACCACCTATAAAACCACATTGCTGCGCCATATGAGGAACCACACCTATGATTATAAAGAGTCCGCGCATAACATCATCCGCAGCCTTTTATATGCCGACACCCTGGACTTTCAGGAGCTGCGCAACTGGTACGACAACAGGGGCGACCTGGTTTCCGACCGTCAGATTGTCCAGTCTTATCTGCACGAAGGCGATTACAGCTCTGCCATCAGCTTACTGGATATGCTGCCCACTCTTTACGAGCTGGAAGGTGAAGGCCTGATCGAGCACAACAACTACAAACAAATGATAGAAATGCGCCATCAGTGGGAGCTGGCAGGGATTGAAGACACCCAATTGGACAGCCTAAGGATCGATACCCTGGCCAATATTGCCGATACGGCACGTGGAATGGCCGGAGCCATGGCGCGTGGTTTATTGGAATACGCCTATGGCTATCATTTTGTAAACTGCACCGAATGCGGAAACCAGAACAAAAACAGCGAAACAGGTGGTTGGAAACTACCTGAAAGTAAACCTGCAAAAGCCCAGCTTGAAGTAAGCCCCAACCCAGCCAATACATGGGTCCGGTTTAAGTATGATCTCCCTGAAAACAGTATGGCTATTATCCGCATTTCCAATGCAAATGGCCAAACCATTGCAGAACTGAACCTGCAATCCAGCATGAAGGAATATGTTTGGGATGTACGAAACATTCCATCCGGAACTTATTACTACCATATGGATGCCAATAATCAAATTGCTTCGGGCACTTTTATTATTAATCATTAATTTTGAAAAACTCTAAGCACAGGGCAATATGCCCTGTGCTTTATAAACTAATTTACATGAAAAAATACCTACATTATATTTTTGGATCCGTTTTCCTTTTTTTATCTGCTAAATTATATACCCAACCCGCTATTGTAGAAACCAATTTTAACTGGCAAAACTGCTTTGAAATAAATTATTTCCATGGCGGCCTTGTCTCGGCAAACAATGGCTTTTATTTGATTTCACGCACTGATGGCTTTGACTCTTTGACCAACAATTACCATGGCGGATCAGACATATTATTGGTACATACAGATTCACTTGGAAATATTTTATGGAAAAAATGCTATGGCGGGTCTGAAATGGATTATGGCCGGACGCTTATTTCTTCCATGGATGGACATATTTTTTTGATAGGCCGTACTTCATCCGATGATGGGGATGTTCAAAGCCGCCAATGGGACGGGAGCCTGGCCTGGGTTGTAAAAATTGATCACCAAGGGAACATCATCTGGGAAAAAACTTTTGGCGTAGAAAAAGGGACTGGCTTTGTTATACGAAGCTTTCTGGCTTTACCGGATGGGGGGATTGCGGTTTCTTCGGTAATCCAAGGTAAAAGCGGGGATGTCAGCCAGTATTTTGGAGGTATTGATGTTTGGACTGTAAGGCTGGGCGCCCAAGGGGAGATGTTCTGGGAAAAAACTTACGGAAGCAAAGGGCAATGGGACAATTTGCTCAGTATGCTTTATACTGACGAGGGTACCATCATGTGTGCCGGCTGTGCCAGTTTAGGCGAAGGAATGGTAGATTGCACGTTGCCTGCCTCACAGGTAGGCAATGCATGGTTGTATGAAATAGACATGCTGGGCAACATCCTATGGCAGCATTGTTACGGGGGGGGGAGTCATGATTTGCCAAACGATATTATCCAATCCAATAATGGTTTTACCGTTGCTGCAAACAGCGAGTCCTGGGGTGGGGATATTATTAACCAACATGGTGGCATAGATATTTGGCTTTTTGAAACAGATTATAATGGCAATATACTTTGGAGCAACTGCCTCGGTGGATCTTATACTGATTATCCCCGTAATATTTTCCCACTATCCGATGGTGGGTATATGGTGGTTGGATACAGCTCTTCTGTAGATGGGGACTTAGCCCCAACACAAACAAACTATAATAAAAAACTTTGGTTTATAAAAACCAACAGCCAAGGCATTGGTCAATGGCAACGGGTCATTTCATCACGAAAGGATCTGGAAAATCGGTATTCACCTTTTGTCATACAAAAAAACGACAACACCTATGTAGTGGCCCAGGAAATAGAGGCCGGCGGGCCGGATATAATTTGCAACGGAAACCCCTCAGATGACAATCCATATGTATGGCTGTTTGAAGTAGAATTTACAGATCAATTTGTATCTGTAAACGAACTGCACGGCCAGGGCCTTAATGTTAGTCCCAACCCTGCCAACAACCTAATGATGTTTGAGCTGCCTGCTATTGGTGAGCTGTGCATTTATTCGGTTTCGGGGCATTTGCTGCACAAAGCACAATGCCTGGCCGGGGATTATCATTACAATTGCGGCCATTTAAGCCCGGGGGTGTATTTCTACACTTTTATGACGGATGAGGCTTTGCTGCACGGGAAGGTGGTGGTGGAATAATTTCTGTCCATAATGCCCGATCTCAGCGTTATTTCTTTTGCTGGAAACAAGGAGTTTACTGGCGTAAATGACTGTTTTCAGCAAAAGAAATGCCTCGACCTCGAACATTCTGAACCAGAAATTTTAATTACAGATATGAAATTATTAATGTTGCCTCTCGGCTCCGCTCGGCTGCCTTAAATTGATGATTTCTATTCAGTGAAAGCTGCTCAGCCTCCTTATTCATAAATTGAATTTAACCCAATGGGGTCTTTCCTTGCTTCGTTCGGCAAGACGACGCCCAATTTTACAAATTTCATGAATAATGAAAAACTGAGCGTCGATCTGAGCGCCGAGGAAACTAAAGGGGACAAACGAACATAAAATTAAACTCCCTTCACCAGAAAATAATTCTTTTTACCACGCTGGGCGAGAATCCATGTTCCGTTCAGAAGGTCAGTTTCAGAAATTATAAAATCTTCTTTCACTTTGGCTTTATTGATCGAAATGGAGTTTTCTTTCAAAGCGCGGCGGGCTTCACCTTTCGATTTCAGGATGCCGCTTTCATCGCTGAGGAAATCAATAATATTTATACCGGCTTCGAGTTTATCAACGGCAATTTCAAACTGGGGAACACCTTCAAAAACAGAAAGGAACGTACGTTCATCCAGTTTTTGCAGGCTTTCGGTAGTTCCTTTTCCGAAAAGGATTTGCGAGGCCTCCACGGCTGCATCATATTCTTCCTGAGAATGCACCATAACCGTAACTTTTTCTGCCAGAACCTTTTGCAATTGGCGCATATGTGGCGCTTCATTGTGTTCAGCAACCAGTTTTTCTATCTCCTCACGACCCATCAAAGTGAAAATTTTGATGTATTTTTCAGCATCGCTATCGGAGCAATTGAGCCAAAACTGGTAAAAAGCATATGGTGAAGTTTTTTCAGGATCGAGCAGACATTGCCGCTTTCTGTTTTGCCAAATTTGCCGCCATCAGCTTTGGTAATAAGCGGACAGGTCAGCGCAAAAGCTTCGCCACCTGTAATGCGACGGATCAATTCAGTACCTGTTGTAATATTTCCCCACTGATCCGAACCGCCCATTTGCAGTTTACAGTCCATTTCTTTATTCAGGTAAAGGAAATCATATCCCTGAACCAATTGGTAACTGAATTCGGTAAACGACATACCTTCGCGGGCATCACCACTGATCCGTTTTTTCACCGAATCTTTGGCCATCATATAGTTCACGGTAAGGTGTTTGCCTACATCGCGGATAAATTCCAGAAAGCTGAATTCCTTCATCCAGTCGTAATTATTAACGAGCTGGGCTTTATTGGGCGCATCACTATCAAAATCAAGGAATTTCGCCAACTGAGCGCGCAGGCATTCCTGATTATGGCGCAAAGAATCTTCGGTAAGCAGGTTACGTTCAGCCGATTTTCCGGATGGGTCACCAATCATTCCCGTTGCACCGCCAATCAAAGCCAGTGGCCGGTGACCTGCTGCCTGTAAATGCTTCAGCATCATAATTCCTACCATATGACCAATATGCAGTGAGTCAGCTGTGGGGTCAATGCCCACATAAGCTGTAACCATTTCCTTTTCAAATAATTCTTCTGTTCCCGGCATGATGTCGTGCAACATGCCCCTCCACCTTAGTTCTTCTATAAATGACATATTTATCAGTTTTGCTGCAAAAGTACTTAAAATCCAATTTTTCCAAAGTTTTGAACATTGGAAAAATTGGATTTCCAGCCAGAAACGTATTTTTGTAGCAAAGAACACACAATATGATTTTTGTAAGTGGAGGAACAGGATTTGTCGGGGCGCATTTGCTTTATGATTTGGCAAAAAAAGACCGCAAAGTACGGGCAATAAAACGAGAAGGTTCATCGCTGGAATTATGTAAAAAAATATTTTCCATCTATTCTGAAGAGCCGGAAAAAGAATTTGCTAAAATTGAATGGCTGGATGGCGATATCTTGGATTATTATAGTCTGGAAGAAAGCATGAAAGATTGCAAACATGTCTATCACTGCGCCGGAAGGGTTATGTTTGACCCATCCCAAAAACACGAAACCATCCGCATCAATGAAGAAGGAACCCAAAATATGGTTAATGCGGCCTTGCACAACAAAATCAGTAAATTTTGTTGTGTAAGCAGTGTGGCAGCTTTGGGCAGAACTGAATCAAAAGGGGAAATCACAGAAAAAACGCAATGGGAAAACGATAAACTCAATTCGGCCTATGCCATTGGCAAACATAAAGCTGAAATGCAGATTTGGCGTGGCGTTGCCGAAGGCTTAAAAGCTGTAATAGTCAATCCTTCTATTATCTTGGGTCCTGGCGACTGGAACAAAGGAAGTTCGGAGCTTTTTTCGCTCATCAATAAAGGCTGGGATTATTATACCGAAGGCATTAATGGTTATGTGGATGTGCGTGATGTAAGCCGGGCAATGATTGAATTAATGGAAAGTGATATCGAAAACGAACGCTTTATCCTGAATGCAGAAAACCTTTCCTACAAAGAACTTTTTGATATGATGGCGGAAAGCCTGGATGTAAAAAAACCACAAAAAAAAGCCGGAAAACGCCTTGGTGGATTGGTTTGGCGCCTGGAAAAAATCCGTTCTTTCATCACCGGAAAACCTCCCTTGCTTACCCGCGAAACGGCCGCAACAGCTCTAAACATCAGCAGATATGATAATCAAAAAATTATAAAAAATATTGATTTTCAGTTTATTCCAATCCGAAAAAGTATTGAGGATACCGTAAGGATTTTTAAGAAATAAGCTTTTCCAAAGTTTTACAACTTTGGAAAAGCTTATTTCTTAGGAGCGTATTTCTCCTTCCACATCTCGTTAAAATTCTTCTTCGCAATAACAGGCAAATCCCTTTTGTTGCCCCACATGGATTTCGCAAAAGTGCGCATAAAGAAATTCTTCATTCCTGCCGATCCAAAATTCATCATCCAGCGATGCGTAAAAACCTGTTTCATCCCAAAACCGATCATACGCCATTTCCCGGAAGTAACTTTGCGTTTGGCAGCTTCATTTCTGTTTAGTAAAAGAAGCTCGTGCAATGGAATTTTCACGGGGCACACATCCGTACATTTTCCACAAAGCGATGAAGCAAAACTGAGGTGGTTATACTCACGGAATCCATTGAGAAAAGGTGTAATTACCGAACCAATTGGCCCCGAATAAGTTGCGCCATAAGCATGTCCGCCAATATTTTTATAAACAGGGCAGGAATTGAGGCAGGCACCGCAACGGATGCACCAAAGTGCTTTTCGCTGCTCTGCTTGTTTCAGAATGTTGGTGCGGCCATTATCCAACAAAACCACATACATTTCATCGGGACCGTCGGATTCATCATTTCTGCGCGGGCCATTGATGATGGAATTATAAACCGTAACATGCTGACCGGTTCCATGAGTCGCCAGCAAAGGCCAGAACAATCCCAGGTCCTTCATGGATGGAATAATCTTTTCAATTCCAGTAATGGCGATATGGATTTTTGGCCAGGCCATGGAAAGCAATCCGTTTCCTTCATTTTCAGTGAGGGCTACACTTCCTGTGTCGGCAATCAGGAAATTTGCTCCGGTAATGCCGGCACCCGCTTCAGTAAATTCCTTACGCAAAACTTTACGTACATGATTGGTCAGATATTCCGGACTGGCATCTGCAGGAGTATCTTGCAAACGTGCAAACAGCTCTGCAATATCCTCTTTGGATTTATGCATGGCAGGAGTAACAATATGGTAGGGTTTCTCCCCGGCAATCTGAACAATGTACTCGCCCAAATCTGTTTCCAGCGAACGGATTTTATTTTTTTCCAAAACATGGTTCAGCTCTATCTCTTCAGTAACCATTGACTTGGATTTTACCGCAAGCTTTACTTCATGCTTTTTCAGGATTTTCACAATTTCTCGTGTGGCTTCTTTGGCATCAGTAGCCCAAATTACTTTCCCACCCCGCTTGCTGAACTCCGCTTCAAATTCGATAAGATATTTTTCCAGATTCAGTATCGATTTCATTTTGAGCATATTGGCACGTTTTCGCGCCAGCTCAAGATTTTGATACTGCATTTTTCCATTGTGTACTGCAGCATCATATCGCCCGATATTGAATTTAATTTTATCGCGATGTGTGCGGTCGAAAGCAACACGTTTTGAATCTTTCAGGAATTCCCTATAGACGTCCGGCATATAAACTGTTTTTAGTCAGGAATTTTAATTTTTTCTACACGTCTTTGATGCCTTCCTCCTTCAAAATCGGTATTCAGGAATTTTTCCAGCATTTCAAAAACGAGTTTTTCCTCCATGAACCTTCCCGAAACGGCCAGGATATTGGCATTATTGTGCTGACGCGATAATCCGGCCAATTCGGTGTTCCAGCAAAGTGCTGCCCGAACATTAGGATATTTATTGGCCACAATGCTCACACCAATTCCTGATCCGCACATAATTATCCCACGTTCAATTTCTCCATCATTAATGGCTTTTGCCAGTGGATGGATGATATCGGGATAATCAATGCTATCCGGGGAATCCGTTCCAAAATCTTCGACTATATAATTGTGATCGCTGAGCCATTTTTTCACGGCTTCCTTCATTTCATAAGCTGCGTGATCGCATCCAAGGGCTATTTTTCGGTCCATTTGATGAATTGTTGATAAATTTTTTTCTCCTGCAAAATTAAGAATCTATTCTGAACTAAAATATGCCTTATAATGAATAAGTTATGAACTTTTTTCCTATAAGGATAAAAGCGAAAAGTCTTAAAACTCAATTTTATATGATTTATTCACAACAGAAGGTTAATAATCCTGTTAATTTTGCAGAAAGTTGTTAAAAGAAGGCGATAGTTTATCAACAATTGGGCTGTTTTGCTTTTTTATCCACAGCTTTTCAAAAGTTCTTAAAACGAAATTAACAGCAAAAGCATCGGATTTCACAAATATTTTATGAACTCCAAACTTTATTCACAAGCTGTTAATAAGTCTTTAATTCGTTTGTTTTTAAGAGAATGATTTGTTCATAAAGCGGAAAATTCTGTTAAAAAAGCCTGAATTTCGTCAAAAGCAAACATTCTGGGCAAAAGTTATCCAGTTATGAACACGATTAATAATTAGAATTATATTTATTATTTAAAAATATTATTATTAAGTATGCTGAATAAAGAGGATCAAATTCTGGTTGATGAGATTAACTATCTTCGTGAGGAGAAAAACGCAGTAATCCTTGCTCATTACTATCAGGTTCCTGAAATTCAAGATCTTGCCGATTTTAAAGGCGACAGCCTGGCTCTGGCTCAGAAAGCGACGCAGATTGATGCCGAGCTGATCGTTTTTTGCGGCGTTCATTTCATGGCCGAAACCGCAAAAATACTCAATCCTGATAGAACTGTTGTGCTGCCCGACCTCAATGCAGGTTGTTCTTTGGCCGATTCCTGCCCTGCGGAACCTTTCGCAAAGTTTAAAGAGCAATATCCTGATCATATGGTGATTAGCTATATTAATTGTAGCGCCGACATCAAAACACAATCCGATTTGATTTGCACCTCAGGAAATGCTGTTCAGCTGGTCGAAAGTTTTCCGAAAGATGAGAAAATAATTTTTGCGCCGGATAAAAACCTGGGTGGATATATCAATAATCTGACCGGACGTAATATGGTTTTGTGGGACGGAACCTGCGAAGTGCACGACCTGCTGACAACCGAAGCTGTTTTTAAGTTATCAACACAACATCCGGATGCAAAAGTGGTGGCACATCCGGAATGCAGCGGTCCGATCCTGAAACTGGCAGATTATATTGGTTCCACAAAAGGAATGCTCAATTATTGCCGTGCAAGCAAGGACAAAAAGTTTATTGTGGCATCCGAAACCGGAATCCTGCACCAAATGCAAATCGAATCGCCTGATAAAGAATTTCTTGTGGTTCCTGCCAACGAAAGCTGTAACTGCAATGATTGTCCGTACATGAAAATGAACACATTGGAAAAACTTCGTGATTGTATGCGCGATGAACAACCGGAAATTTTAATGGCTGCCGATGTTATTGAAAAATCGCGCATTCCCATTGAGCGGATGTTGGATTTGAGCAAGAAGCTCGGTATTATAAAATAGTTTTTGTCCATAATGTCCGATCTCAGCGTTATTCTTGGTGTTGAAACCAGTCATTTACTTCAGTAAACTCCTTATTTTCAACACCAAGAATGCCTCGACCTCGACCATTCTGAACCAAAAACACGACTTTATAGACGAGTCTGTCCATAATGTCGGGAGTTTGCTTTATAAAGTTCAAATTCAGGGTGCTATGCTGAGCGCCGTCGAAGTACGTGTGAAAAATCCAAACCGGATTCCCGTTGGTAATGAGGATTTGGATTTTGAGCAATCCCGAAGCTTCGGGAGACTTAATAGACGAACTCTAAAATAGACAGTTAGCAAGCAAATTGTTCTGTATTCATTCATCCGATGTCTCTAAGACATCGGATGAATTGTACTAAAAATATGAATCAATCGGATTAAAATTCAGTTTGTATAAATATTTCATTTTAAAGGGTATAAGTCCTTTACTAATCAGAATTTCGTAATTTTGCAAATATTTTATAGCATTATATGATTGAAACAAAAATAGTTCCCGAAAAAGCCGTTTTGGTTGGACTGGCACTCCCGGGACAAAACAGAGAACGTTTACAGGAATATTTGGAAGAACTTGCCTTTCTGGTAGAAACTGCGGGCGGGATTCCTACCTTTCGTTTTACGCAGCAGCTCGACAGGCCGGACGTGCGCTTTTATGTGGGTTCTGGAAAACTTCAGGAAATCAAAAATTATATTGAAGAGCAGGAAATTGGCCTGGTCGTTTTTGATGATGAGCTCAGCCCTTCGCAATTGCGTAATATTGAAAAATTTCTGGGATGTAAAATCCTTGACCGAACCAACCTGATCCTTGATATTTTTGCGCAGCGCGCGCGTACTGCCCATGCGAAAACACAGGTAGAACTGGCTCAGTATCAGTATTTGCTGCCGCGATTAACGCGCATGTGGACACACCTTGAACGCCAACGTGGGGGTATTGGTATGCGTGGCCCCGGTGAGCGCGAAATTGAAACAGACCGCCGGATTATCCGCGATAAAATTACATTGCTGCGCAAAAAACTCAGCCAGATCGACAATCAGATGGCAACACAGCGTAAAAACCGAGAACATTTGGTGCGTGTAGCTTTGGTGGGTTATACCAATGTAGGAAAATCGACCATAATGAACCTGTTGAGCAAATCCGATGTTTTTGCCGAAAATAAGCTGTTTGCCACTTTGGATACAACAGTACGAAAGGTGGTAATCGAAAACCTGCCTTTCCTGCTTTCCGATACGGTTGGTTTTATCCGAAAACTGCCACACGGCCTGGTAGAATCGTTCAAATCAACATTGGATGAAGTGCGCGAAGCTGATTTGCTGGTCATTGTATCCGATATTTCGCATCCCGATTTTGAAGAACATCTCGCTGTGGTGCGCAATACTTTAGACGAAATAGGTGCCAGTGATAAAGACTATATCATTGCTTTCAATAAAATTGATGCCTACAGCTGGGAGGAAAAAGAGGAAGATGATTTAAGTCCTTCTGGGCCGGAAAATTTCTCTCTGGAAGATTTGAAAAAAACATGGATGGCAAAAGAAAATGAGAGCTGCATTTTTATCTCTGCTAAGACGAAGCAAAATTTGCCCGGCTTTCGCGAAATGCTTTATGAACATGTAAAACGTCTTCATATTCAACGATATCCGTATAATAATTTTCTGTACGATATTCCGGCAGAGGACGAAAGCTAATCAGGAATTACCGAAAATTTTAGCGATACTTTTAGCAACCTTTTTTTGTGCCAGACCTTTATCGGCTTTGCATTGAATAAACTTATTGGGATAAAAAAACAAGGGCAGGTCATCCACAATGACTATGTTTTTGTCATAATTTCGGTTGACAAAAGCTTTGATCTCGGCTTCTCTGGTTTTGATTTTCTTTTGAAAGGGATCAAACATCAAATGATATTTGAAACGAAGGTCGGGCGTAAAACCATCCGGGCCTTTTAAAACACCGTTGGCAATAAAAACTTCACCAAAGAGTTTGGTGTCATAAAGCATGACTTCTTTCCAATCGGAAGAAACAATTATTTGAGGATCAAACTGTTGGATAATATTATTCAGGACTTCAACACAGGCTTTGTCAAATGGAGGGCCGTACTTATTGTTTCCGGCAGGCTTTTCGCCATCAGCTTTGTGGGTGATCATTACCCCGTCGATATCCAAAATTAAACAGTTGCTCATACTACTTTTTGGTATTCTCACAAAGATAACAAAAAGCAATTGTACCGTTTGTTCAATTTTAACTGTCTTTTTTGATTACTTTCAGTACGTTATCTTTTGGGATGTTCAATGTAAAAGCTTTGTTAATAGTTTGGATCTGAACGAGAAGTTTTTCGCGTTTTCCGTGAGTGATCAAGTGTCCCCGTAATCCTTTGAGCGGTCCGGTTACCACTTCAATTTCATCTCCTTTGGTGAGATGTTCGATATCATCAAAAATTTCATTTTCTCCTTTAACGAATTTTTTAATGGCTTTGATTTGCTCATCGGGAATCGGAACTATTTTTCCTTCAAAGCTGATAATCCGCGCAACATAAGGAATAGTAACAGCATCCCAATACCGTCTTTCTTCCATCCGGATAAAAATATAGGATTTAAAAACAGGTTCATCAACCCATTTTTTGCGGTCGCTCCATGTTTTTAAAACCTTTCTCATCGGAAGGTAGCATTTTATGTCCTTAGCTTTAAGTTCAAGCTCTGCTTTTTTCTCACAACGCGGCCGTGTGTAGGCCGCATACCATCTCTTCTCTTGTGCCATCTTGTACTGTTGCTGAGCTTGCAAAATTAGCATAAATCAGCGTTCTAACTATTGTTCTTGCTTGAAATTCACCTGATATTAAATTACTCAAATAGTTGTGCAAGTTTAATTGTTTTACTACTTTTAGCTTCTCAATAGCTGAAAATGTGACCCATAAACGTTTTATTCTTTCGGTTTTTTTGTTGCTTTTCCTTTCTGGCAGGGCGCAAAAGCAAACGGATGCCCTAAAGGTTACCGGTGATTATAAATATCCTCCATATGAATATTTGGATGAAAACGGCAGTCCGACGGGTTTTAATGTGGAATTGCTTTATGCCATTGCCGATGTAATGGATATGGATATTGATATTGTGCTGAAGCCTTGGCATGAAGCCCGTGCAGATTTGGAATTTGAACGTGTAGATTTAATAAGTGGGTTGTTTTATTCAAAAGCAAGGGCAGAACAGTTTTCTTTTTCTCTGCCGCATTCCATGGTTTCTCAGGCTATTTTTTGCCGCGATGGTGAAATGTATGATTTAAATGAACTTAAAGATAAAGCGATCATTGTGCAAAACGGAGATATCATGCACGATTATGCCATAAAGCACCATATCAGTAATGAGCTTATTCTTGCAGAAAGTATAGAAGAAGCACTTAAAATGCTGGAGAGCGGAAAAGGACTTGCCTATCTGGGCTCTCATTTTCCGGGAATGTATTTAATAAGGAAACACAATTTAAAATTGCAGGCAAAGATTATTCCTGGAGAAATGCGTTCGTATTGTTTTGGTTTTCAGAAAAATAATTTGGCTTTGAAGCATCAGCTCAATGAAGGGCTCAATATCCTGAAAAGCAATGGTGAATACGACCGGATCTATGATAAATATTTTGGTGTTTATGAAAAAGATGCTTTTCGCCTTAAGCTGATGCAAATCATTGCATGGATGTTTTTTATTGTTCTGATTCTTTCGGTGATGTTTATCATATGGTCCCTTAGCCTTAAAAAGCAGGTAAATCGTAAAACAAAAGAGTTGTCTGAAGAGCTGAAGCGGCGTTGTGAAACCGAAGAAAAACTTGAAGAAACCAATCATCATTTGCAGCAACTGATCGAGGAATTAAAGCAGCAGGAAGAAAGCCTGGTGAAAGCGTACGAAAAAGCACGTAATGCTGACGAATTGAAAACAGCATTTTTGGCTAATATCAGCCACGAAGTCCGAACCCCTCTTAATAGTATTCTTGGTTTCTCTGATTTGCTGTACAGCGGTAATACCGATCTTGTTGATCAGAAAAGATTTTCTAAAATTATTCTCGATAATGGATTTAAACTGAACCGTTTACTGAATGACCTTTTGGAAGCCTCGCGTATTGAAAGCGGTGATATTCAGCTCGAAATAAAAGAATTTGATTTTAATAAAATGCTCCTTCAGGTTTTTGACAGCTATCAGGCAGATCCAAAAATAAAGGCCGGACATCTTGAATTAATACTGGACAATAAATATCCCGATGAGGAATTCCTAATTCGATCTGATGAATTGCGTATTGCACAGGTATATCATAACCTGATCAATAACGCATTAAAATTTACAGAAAGCGGCAGCATCACTTTTGGTTATCATAAAAAACAGGAGCATAAATTGATTTGCTTTGTGAAAGATACCGGAAAGGGCATTCCAAAAGATAAGCTTGAAGTGATTTTTGAACGTTTCCGCCATGCCGACGAACAGTCTTCATTTTATGTGAAAGGTGTGGGCCTGGGCTTGAGCATTTGCAAAAACCTGGTTTATCTGTTGGGCGGTTCCATTCATGTGGAAAGCAAGCTCAATGAAGGCAGTACTTTTACTTTTAGTATTTCCAGGGAATTATAAAAATATTTTTAAAGGTCAGTATGTAAATGCATATCAATATGACCTTTCAATAAATACTATTTCATTTATAATATACTGATATTAGGTAAATTGAATGGATTAGATTTCTTCATCCAGCTCTTCTGTGCGCTATGAACTTTTTGTCGAAATGACATTTTGGTGTTTTCAAGTGGCAAAGGCTTTTGGCAATACAGTAGCCATGAGTTTTCATGAGCAGCGGACCACTAAATCCACCGGCATATTCTATCCTGTCCTGTGGCGGCAAGGCAAAACCATGCCATGCGCCAAGATCAGAAAAACCAAATCCATCCAAATCATATGGATCCTGGGGAATAACGGAAAGATTTAAAATATTTTGAAATTCGGGTTCGGAAGTTGTTTCCTGTGTTTTTTTACATGATACCATAGGAATGGCCAGAACCAAAAACCAATAAATAGTATTACGTAAGCTGAGCAGATCAGGCATCCTCATCATTTAAAGTTAAAACTACATCAATTCGCCGTAGCGGAAGCATGTCGTTATATGATCATTGACCATGCCTGTAGCCTGCATATGGGCATAAAGTACCGTGCTGCCCACAAATTTAAAACCACGCTTTTTAAGCTCTTTGCTGATGCGGTCGGAGAGTTCGGTTGTAGCAGGCACATCTTCATTGCGTTGAAAATGATTGATAATGGGCTTGCCACCGGTAAAAGCCCAGATCCATTTGCTAAAGCTCCCAAACTCTTCCCTGATTTTGATAAAAGCTTGTGCATTGCTTACTGCAGCGCGCACTTTTAGTTTATTGCGAATGATGCCTTTATCCTCAAGCAATGCGGCAATTTTAGCTTCATCGTATTGCGCAACTTTTTCATAATCAAACTGATCAAAGGCTTTACGGAAATTTTCCCGCTTGCGCAAAATGGTGATCCAGCTCAAACCCGCCTGAAAACATTCCAGGATCAAAAATTCAAACAGTTTTTGATCCTCATAAACAGGCGCGCCCCATTCTTCATCGTGGTATTTCAGATAAAGCGGGTCAGTGCCCGGCCAACTGCATCTATTTTTCTCCATTATTGAAAATTTCAGGATAAAACACCATAGGCGAAACAGCGCAGTTTATGAATCGTATTGTATTCATCCTCAAGCCATGCCATATGACCAGCATGCTCCATGATAAGCAATTCGGCATGAGCGGGCAGCATGGCCTGTGCCATAATTTTATTTAATGGAATCCGGCTATCTTGCTTGCCAATGATAAAAAGCACCGGAACCTTGGTTTTGGTCAGCAGGCCAATTTTGGATGTGCGTTCTTTCATGCCCAGCAGTGCTGCGGTAATGCCTTCGGCAGGATGCATCAATGCTTCCTCTTGTAATTGTCTTATGTGTGGCATAAAGCGGGCGCGGTTATCGGGTGCAAACAAATCGGGAATAAATGCAGCAATAAAGCCTGTGCGGTCTTTTTTAACGATTTCCACAGTACGCTCACGGTTTTTCTTCACTTCATCCGGATCTTCCGAAGCATGGGAATGGAATAGGCAAAACCCTTTGATAGTTTCAGGATATTTTTCAGCAAAAGCCAAAGTAGTGTATCCGCCCATGCTGTGGCCTGCCATAACGCATTCATTGATGTTTTCGGCATTAAGCACCGCTTTAGTACAATCGGCCATAAATTCCATGCTGTGCACATCGCCAAAAACATCACTTTCGCCAAAACCAGGCAGGTCAATGGAAATTACCCGAAAATCATCCTTCAGGAAATCGGAAAATCGGTTCCACATATTTTTATTTTCGAGGAAGCCGTGCAATAGCACCAGTGCCGGGCCTTCGCCATTGGATTTATAGGCTATTCTTTTATTTAGAAAATCAACGTATTGACTCATAATATTTTATTTTAAAAACCCGGAAACCAAATTAATCAGCTCCCGGGTTTTTTTGTTGGGTTTATTTTTTTATTCGGCACAAAGTGCTTCAATTTCTGCCACAGTTTTTGGTATTGGCTTTCCAAGTACCCGGAAACCATCTTCGGTTACAAGTACATCATCTTCGATACGCACACCACCAAAGTCGAGGTATTTTTCTACAGCATCGTAGTTGATGAAATCGGTGTGCATTCCGTCATTTTTCCAGCGCTTCCAGAGCTCAGGAATAAAATAACAGCCTGGCTCAACGGTCAGGACAAAGCCCGGTTTCAGTTCTTTTCCAAGGCGCAGGTATGCTGTTCCAAACTGGTCGCTGCGTATGGTTTTTTCATCATAGCCCACATTGTTTTCGCCCAAACCTTCCATATCGTGCACATCAAGACCCATCATATGGCCTAAGCCATGTGGCATGAAAAGGGCGTGTGCCCCTGCTTCAACAGCGGCATTTGTATCGCCTTTCATAAGACCCAGTTTTTTAAGGCCATCCACAATAGTGCGGGCAGCAAGGAAATGGATTTCACGATATTCAATACCTGGTTTTATAGCTTCGATTGACTTCATATTGGCTTCGAGCACAATCTCGTAAATGCCTTTTTGGCGTTCATCAAATTTACCGCCAACAGGAACTGTACGGGTAATATCGCTGGCGTAGTGCATAGTAGTTTCTGCACCGGCATCGGTTACCATCATACGGCCAATTTCCAGCGTATTGCCGTGGTAGTGGTTATGCAGGGTTTCGCCATGGATGCTCAGGATGATCGGGAAACTGGTCGGGCCGCCTTTCGCCAGGCTGATGCCTTCGATGGTTCCGGCAATTTCGCGCTCAACAACACCCGCTTTCGACATTTTCATGGCTGTAGTGTGCATTTCATAAGCGATGTCCACGGCCTTTTCAATTTCGGCAATTTCGTATTCGTCCTTGATTTCGCGCAATTTCACCACGGCTTTAATCAGCTCAAGTGATGCATAGCTTTTGATTTTGTTGTTGCCAATGCCCAGCAGATCCTGCAATTGCATGATGTGCTCACCGCGATATGGTGGCAGGAAATGAATTTTTCGTCCCTGCTGGATTGCTTCTGTAATCAATTCGTTGAGTTTGGCCAGTGGCGCAGTATTATCCACAGCTACTTCTGCTGCCTGATCTTTGATTGTAGGTTGTGGCCCCATCCAGATGATGTCGTCTATATCCACATCATTTCCAAAGATATAGTCTTTATTGGCGTCCACATCCATCACACCAGTGAGGTCGTAAAGGTCGATTCCAAAAAAGTAGAGGAAATTGCTGTCCTGACGGAAATGGTAGGTATTTGCAGGGTAATTAAAGGATGCTTCGCTGTTTCCGGGAATAAGCACGAGACCTGAGCTCATTTCTTTCCGGAGTTGGTTGCGCCTGTCGGCATATACTTCTTTCTTAAACATAATATTTAGTTTGAATTTCTTTTAAAAACCCAAAAGTACAAAAATACAGGCAGGAAACAGCGACCATTGGCCGGGATTTGAATTTGAGAGAATGTTTATTTTTGCACAAATTTCTTTGCTATGTCATCACTTACGAAAAAATTTACTGTAGCCTGGCAAGATGTAAATGCCAGAGGTGAAATTAAAACTGCGGCTCTGTCTAATATGCTGCAGGAAATTGCCTGGCTTCATGCTGAGGAGATTGGTGTTGGATATGATAAACTGTTTAAAGAAGGCATGGCCTGGGTAATCAGCCGCTTTCGTTTAAAAATACTGCAAGCCCCTGGCTGGCTCGATGAAATCAGTATAAAAACCTGGCCTTCGGGCTTAAATAAGTTTTTTGCCAACAGGGAATTTCAGGTGTTTGATCAAAACGGTAAAATTATTGCCCTTGGTTCCTCTGCCTGGCTGATCATTGATTTTAACAGCCGTCGCTTGATGAAACCCGAAGTGCTCTATTCGCTCGAAGATGCCTATGAGCCCGAACGGCCTTTTGAAGAGATACTTCAAAAACTTCATCCACCCAAAGAGGCCAGAGAAATGGGAACCTATCCTGTGCTTTTCAGTGATCTGGACAAAAACCAGCATGTGATCAATACCAAATATATTGAGAAATCCATTGATGCTTTATACCAACTTACCGATGTAAAAGGAGTTCATGAAATTTTTATGGATTATCAGCATGAAACCATGAAAGGGGACAGCTTGCAACTACTTACATCATTTGAAGATGGTATATTTTGCTGCCAGGGTGTAAATTCAAAAGGAAAAACGGCCTATATTGCCCATATTATTTATGATTAAAAATTATTTATATATAGTATTGATTTTAAGTTTGTTCGCATTTTATTCCTGCGATAAAATGGATCCACTTCCTGATCCGGAACCAGCGGTGTTTTACATGAAATGCCAGCGCAGTAAAAATGCAGAACCCATTCGGGATATGGTTTTTATTATGCAGGAACGCAATGAAAACGGAACCCTTGGAATCGCAGATACCATTTTTACTTCCGGGGATGGAAGCATCACCCTGTTTTCTGAAAATGAGGCTCAGGAATACCTTTTGCATACCGATGAGGAGCTTAATCCAGAGATACTTGTTCCATGGGGAATGCAAAATTTCAATATTGAGAATGGCGACAGTATGCGTTTGAATTATACACAAAAAAAAGTTCTGAAACTCCGGGTTTACAATAAAGAAGTTGATACAGGATTCGATAAATGCGATGGCTGGATGTATATGGTTGATCCTATTTATCCTTACATCAGATCAGAAATTGAATGGTCTTTTGAGACGACGGAAGCAGATACGCTTTTTTATCATTATTTGCGCCCTGAGCGCAGATACTTCCTTTATTGGAAAACGCATACGAACGCCAGCGGTGTTCAAAAGTTTGAAAAGGAGCTTATTCCTACAGCATCCGATACTCTTTATTATGAATTAGCGTATTAAACTTGTTTTTACTTTTGAATTTGCAGTAAAAACGCATCCCGGTAGGTATTGCTGATGGGTATGCTTTCTTTTCCAATAAAAATCCTTTGCCGCTCTATTTTATCAATTTTTTCAAGATGTACGATAAAGGATTTATGAACGCGCACAAATTGGCCTGAAGGCAGGCTTTTTTCCAAATCGCGAAAGCTCATCAGGGTCATGATACGTTCTCCGGAACAATGGATTTTTAAATATTCCCCTTTTCCTTCGATAAACATAATATCTTTAAAATCAATGCGCTGAAGCTTATATTCTGTTTTAACGAAAATATAATTACGTACTGAAACGGAGGCATCGTTTCCGAAATGTTTGCGGGCAAACTGATCATAAATTTTATCTACAGACTGTATGAACCTTTCGAATGATATGGGTTTGAGCAGATAATCGCTCACATTAAGGTTGAAGGCTTCAATGGCATATTGATCGTAAGCGGTTGTCAACACGGTTGCAGGTTTGGTTTTGAGGCTACGGATGAATTGAAGACCTGTAAAGTCTTCCATTTCAATATCAAGAAAAACCAAATCAATCTCATGGGATTTAAGGAACTGTATGGGTTCAATAGCATTATCGAAACTGCCCAGCAACTTCAGGAATGGAACAGCTTGCACATATTTTTCCATTTGCCGTATGGCCGGATGTTCGTCATCGATGATGATACAATTGATTTTCATACATCAAATATCGCAATTTATCCATAATTCCAATATCAGATGCACCGAAAATTTATTTTCATTTTCCTGAATATGAAGACGATGGCGGTTTGGAAAAAGAATTTCAAGCCTGCGCCGGATATTTTGTATGCCTATTCCCCTGGGATTATCCTTTTCACTTTGGCTTTTCGGACGTTTGAAATTTAAACAGTTGAATATTAATTGATTATCAATATAGTTCAGTTCGATTTGAATAGGAAATTCTTCCGTTTTGCGTCCGTGTTTAAATGCGTTTTCAACAAAAGGAATAAACAGCATGGGGGGCAGCATTAATCCTCCCATGATTCCGGAGCTCCTGAAGGAAAAGAATTCCCTGTTTTCGAAGCGCATTTTCTGTAGTTCCAGATAATTATTGATGTGTTGGATTTCTTTTTCGAGAAGTACTTTTTCGGCACTTGCATCATAAATCATATAGCGCATAATTTCAGACAGCTTTATAATCGCATAGGAAGTTTTTGCTGCATCCGATTGTGAAAAGGAATGTATGTTGTTAAGTGTATTGAAAAGAAAGTGCGGATTAACCTGTGCACGCAATAATGCCAGTTCTGTTTTAATATTCTGTTTTTCCAGCTCTTTTTTTTCATCCCGTTTCTGAAACCAGTCAATACCAATGCGTAACAGCAGGCCATATGCCGCATACAGCAGTGTATGGCCCATACAGGAAAAATAAATAAACTTGAGCCCGGTAATTTTGTAGCCAATGAAATAATAGGTGATGACCCACAGGCCGCTCTGCAGCAAAAGAAAAACCAAAGCCAGAACTGCCACAACCCACAAGCGCCTTCGTTGCAGCAGGGCAGGTGCGAAGCCAAAATAAAATACACAAAAACTGATAAAGTCGAGGGGATAGGTAACAACTATATTTTGAAACAGGTCCCGGAAGGAAATTTCTTCCAGCAAATAGATATTCCTGATGATATGGATCAAAATCTGGAAAAGCCAAAATAATATTGGCCCAAAAAGTTTTAAACGCTTATAAGAAAGCTTCATGGATTAGTTCATTTATCACAAAGCTAAGCGTTTTTTATGTCTTTGATGTGACAATTCAATCAACAACGGTTTTTTCCCTGTGAAATGAGCAATGATACTATTGAATTGATTTTAAACAGCTTGTTGTGAAACTATCCCGATTGGTTGAACATTTTTGCTTAAGAGCCTGATAACTGGCAATTTTACCAAAAATGCCATGAATAAGTTTATCTTTTTAATTATTGCCTGTGGTTTTCTTACGCTGAGTGCACGCACACAGGGGCATTTTAAAATACGCGGACAACTTATGTCCGAAAACACTTCGGAGGTATTGCCCTATGCAAACATGCAGTTGTTTGATCAGCAAGGGAAAGCCATAAAATCTGCTGTGAGCGGTTCAAAAGGTCATTTCCTGATAAAGGATATTCCTGCCGGAGATTATGTGCTTCAATTTTCGTATTTATCCTTTCAGGCCTATAGCCTAATGATTCAAAACGCAGAGGCAAAAGATTTGAAACTGGGCAAAATTAGGTTGAAGCCAATCAATTATCATTTGCAGGCTGTGGATATACAGGCACATTCCAATGATGTAGATATTAAAATCGACCGAAGGATTATCAATGTTAGTGAGCAGGTGCATGCTGCCGGAGGAACTGCCGCCGATATTTTGCAGGCCGATCCTGCTATTCAGGTCGATGCTCAGGGATGTGTGCTTTTGCGTGGCAGCAGCGATTTTCAACTCCTGATTGATGGCAGGCCATCTGTTATGAGCGCAGAAGATGCATTGCAGCAAATGCAGGCAGAGCCTATACAAAAAATTGAAATAATCACAACTCCTTCTGCGAAATATGAGGCCGAAGGAAATACGGGAATCATCAATATCATCACAAAAAAAGATTACCTGAGCTCCGCAGAAGGAATGCTGCGCTTGTCGTTGGCCACAGAAAGCAAGTATTCTGCAGATCTGCTGTTCAACAGGAAATTTAATAAATTGAGATGGTATGCAGGATTTAGTTATTCTGATAAAACTAAACTAAACCAGAGTTTTACGGAGCGAAACATCAGTAAGGATAACACAAATCAGGTTTTTGATTCACAAAGAGAAGTACGGCGGAAACTAATCGAGTTTAGTACAGGAACCGATTATAATTGGAACGAAAAAAACAGCCTGGGATTTAATTTTCGCCTGGGGCAGAATAGCTATTTTCTGGATATTCCGGCTACTTACAGGGCTTTTCCCGACAGCAGTTTTATTGAGAGCCTGGAAACCTATGAAAATAAAAATAACTACCTCACCATGGCGCTTTTTTCCGAACATCATTTTGCCGGCGATGGGCATAAACTGATGTTCGATTTTTATTTCCGCCTGATTGAAAATGAACAAAAAAATGATTATCAGGAAATGAAACCTGCATTCGAACGGAAAATCAATATCAGCTCCGATAAAAAGAAGTATCGCCTCAAGCTCGATTATGAACGGAGTTTCAGCAAAAGCTGGACGATGGAAACAGGTTTGTTTGCAGCCTTTAATTATTCAAATGATTTTTCAGAAATGAACCCAGATCCGCTTGATACATCATCCTATTCAGGTAAAATGGTTTTTAGGGAAAGCGTTTATGCAGGATATTTTTCATTATTGGCAAAATTGGGTTCATTTAAAATCAAGGCAGGCTTACGGGCAGAGTTCGACGACCGTCGGTTGGATATGGATTTTGCAGAACGTAATTACGATGGTTTTTATCTTTTCCCTAGTCTGCACCTGAGTACCAAGCTTTTTGAAAAGCATAAACTCAGTCTGGCATATTCACGAAGGATCAATCGTCCCGACGAGTGGCAGCTCAGCCCTTTTGTGCATAATGCCGACCGTTTCCTTATACGAAAAGGAAATCCTGACCTGCTCCCTGAGTTTACCGATGCCATTGAACTCGGGTATTACGCTGCCTGGCAAAAATTCCGCATCAATACCCAGATGTATTATCATCATCTGAAACATTCCATCTACAATTATGTGATGGATAAAGGAAATCTTTTTTACGAAAGCTATACCAATCTCGATCGAATGGATAATAGTGGGGCAGAGCTGATGCTTTCATACAGCCCTTTTAGATGGCTGCGCTTAAACCTTCAGGGAACAGCCTATTATTCATCCTGGGATGAAACTAAAATAAAGCACGGCAGCATCGAAGAAGGTGATGCTTTGGTGTCACACGCCAGTTTCCGTTCTACATTTTTGTTCGATAGCAATACCTATTTGCAATTTTTGGCCATTTATTATGCTCCCTCTGATATGCCACAGGGACGTATGGAGCAGTTCTATTATTTCGATTTCATCCTGCGGAGGCAATTTCTCAGTAAAAAGCTGAGCCTGAGCTTTAGAACACATAATACATTTGATACAGGACTAATGAAATATACCGTTTTTGACAAAGGTTTCGAGAGCCGTACAGAATACAAATACGAAGGGCCAACATTAATTCTCAGCCTGAGCTATACACTGAACAATTTCAGAAATAACAGCCAAAGCCGGGATACAGGTATTGATTTCGACAGTAGGCTGGATCATTGATAAATGGTTAATTAATACACAGAAAAACTGTAACATTCTGATTTTCCATTCGTCTATATATTAACCCCAAAACAGAAATTATGAAAAGAATCAGTGTATTCTTCTTGGCACTTTTCCTGTTCAGTTCGACAAGGCTAGTATCACAGGATTTTTTGCCCAAAGAAAAATTGCTCGTACTTGGCTCCTCCGTAGCATCTGGCTGGGTAACAAGCCATAAAGAAAAATGGGATTTTGGTAATGGCTATGCACAGCGTTTAGGCCGTTCTCTGGAGGATAAATCATTGACAATCATTAATAAAAGTATCCCTGGAGATGATACAAAATATGCCTTGGAACGTTTTGATAAAGATGTGCTGCCCGAGGATCCGGATTATGTTCTAATTGCCCTTTCCATGTCGAACGAGGGTTTGGAAACAGAAAACCCGGATACGGTATCTTTGTCTTTCTGGAACGGGATTAATAAATTGGTTCAAAAATGCCTGGATAATGATATACAGCCTGTTCTGGCTTTATGCTATGCCAATAATAACTTTACGGAAGAGCAGTATGCGTACTTGCAAAAAATGAATATCCGCCTGCGGACTATGGGCATTCCATGTATCAATTTTCTCGGTGCTTTGAATGATGGACAAGGGCATATCCCTGAAGGCTATTTCTTTGATCCCAACCATCCCGACAATCATGGACATGAAGAATTTTTTCTGGCTTTTCCTGAGGGTATGTTTTTGAGCATGCGCATAGGAAAAAGCCTTCCGCAGCAAGTACATACAGAAGGAACCCAATTGGGTAAAAAAGTGAAAACAGAACAACTTTACTATATCCCCAAAATTGTTGTACATAGTTTTTCTTTTGGATTTGATTTTATAGCAACAAAATCGGGTACTTTAACCGAACTTGTTCTCGACGGCAAGGAATTGCCTGTAAGCTTGAATAAACAGAATGAAATTGTATATCAAGGACTTGAACATATTCTGAAATCAAATCCTTTAAAAATGGATGATTGGAATTCTATCGTAATAAGCCACAATTATGCCGGCGGATTTACAGAACTATTTTTGAACGGAAAGTTTGTGGGGCAAATTAAAGAGCGTTTCGAAGTAGCGGGTTTTATTTTGGCAGCAGATATTAAAAGCCTGAAATGCAGGAATATGTTTCTTACTCGGGCAGCACTTAACCCTATGGAAGTTTCTGAAATAGATCCCATAGCTGGTCTTCCAAGTCTGGAGGTTTATGCTCCACTGAATAAAGGCGAAGTGCAGAACTATGCGATGAGTGATGCAAAACTGATTGATGAATTTGGTGTTTTTGTGGAGCAACTCTGTGCATCGAAAAAGAATATTGTTGCGGCAAAATGCCAAAGGGAGCACGAGTTGTATTTTCTTCCAAAACAAGCAATAACAATTGACCCGGCTAGTTTGGATGAATATGCCGGACGCTATGTGATAGAAGGAGATGATGCTTTTTTGGTATATGCACAAGACAATAAACTATATTTTGAAGACAGAGGTATGAGCTCAGAAATCCTTCCGGAGAAAAAAGATGTGTTTTTTATCTTGTATCCGGGCGAATTATTGTTTACCTTTGAACGGAATGAAAAAGGAACAATAGAAAGCCTGATTGCGAATTTTAACGGACATATAATCAAAGGGAAAAGGCAATAGGGTACATAGATGGATGTAGGGTGGTTTATATGTTGATTTAAACTATAGGCTGATTATGAAAAATATGATGTACACTTTTGTGTCGATTGTTGTTATCGGGCTGTCAATTGTTTTACAATTGTCTGATAACCAATTAAGTGATAAGGATAAAAAGGCTATTATCCTTGAGTTGGAAAACTGTTTCCAGGAATCCTGTAATGGAAATGAAGCAGGTGAAATTGGTTCTTTCCTTAAAGGACGACTTCAGGAAGGGGCTTATGAAAACCTGAGTGCGCATGATGATTTTGCGCAGGCCATTGAAGATGATTTACGAAAAGTATGTCTGAACCATTATCCCGATTTTGATTTTCAACCGGAAAACGAGCAGGCAAGCAGGATGTGTCCGGCAGGTTTTCGCCCACAAGAATGTTGTAAAAGGGCGTCAGGCCGTTGCATATCGGAACAGCCCTGTGGAAAAAGGGTTTGGGATGTTTTTGTTTTGAAAATGGCGGATGAGAAAAAATGTCGTAAAAACTTCCCTATAAATAATGAAGGAGGCAATAAAAACATCTGGAGCCCTGAACTGGCCATTGGTATTTAAAACGGAACATCTGCCACAAAGATTTTTGCACTCGCAACTAAATGCTTTTGCTCAGTGTGTCGATAAGAAGTTTAGCATCTACAGGTTTTGTAATATAGCCCGTGCATCCTGCTTCCATAGCTTTTTCACGATCTCCGGTCATTGCATATGCAGTTTGGGCAATTACAGGAACCTCTTTATTAAACTGCCTGATTTGCCTTGTAGCTTCCAGTCCGTCGATTCCGCGCATTTTGATGTCCATCAAAATTATATCCACATCTGTTCTGGTTTTCATGCATTCAACGGCTTGTTTTCCATCAGGTACATGGATAATTTCCTTGCTTTGGTTTTTTAATATTTCCCTTAAGTACAATTCGGAAGTTTCTTCATCTTCGGCAATCAGGATAACGGCATCAATCAATTGTTTGTTTTTTTTGCTTTCGGGCTTGTGCAAAACATTAATGATGGGCGTTGATTCCTCTAGCTTCTGATCAGGGATTTCAAGATAAAAGCAGGAACCTGATCCCAGAGTAGATTCTGCCCACAGCTTTCCGCCCAGTATTTCACTGTATGCTTTGGATATCGAAAGTCCTAAACCGGCACCTTCCAAAGCATGGGTGTCATCAATATCAGCCTGTATAAAGCGTTCAAAAACAGCTTCTATACGGTCGTCAGGAATTCCGATTCCGGTATCTTTAATGGTACATTTGAGTTTGCTTTCACTGCGCTCGCAATGAAACTCAACCCTGCCTTTTTGGGTATATTTTAAGGCATTTTTCAAAAGGTTGGTCAAAATGGCCAGTAATTTTTCTTTATCAGTTGTAAAATTCTGATTATCAAAAGTAAACCCCTTAAAGTTTGGAATAAATTCCAGACCTTTTTGTTTCATGCCCGGTTTGAAAAAGGAATAAATAAAATTTAAGTCTTCGAGAAGGTTGATAGCCGCAAAAACAGGTTCTACCTGTCCGGCTTCAATTTTTGAAATATCCACCAGGTCATTGATGATGCCCATAAGGCGTTCACCGCTTTTGTTGATGATGGAAATATATTGATTGCGTTCTTCTTCCTTGGTATCCGGATCGCTCAACAATTGCGAAAAGCCGAGTATCCCATTCATCGGAGTGCGTATTTCATGGCTCATATTGGCAAGGAATGCCGTTTTTAAACGATCTGATTCCTCCGCTTTCTTTTTGGCTTTTTCGAGCTCAACACGGCTTTGCCTCCGCTCAATAAACCCTCCGATATTATACGCCAGAATTTCCAGAATTTCCAAATCCCGTTCCGAAAAAGCATTTTTATCTTGATAATCCTGTACAGCCAGAACCCCGATAACTTCCTTGCTTAAAGTATTGTACAAAGGTGCACCGAGCCAAACAGGGCTTGGACTACCAATTAATTTTATTTCTTCAGTTTCGGAGAGGAGTTTCTCTGTATCTTCAGTAATCAGTTGGCCTTTTCCCGTTCTGCGCACATAATCAGTCAGGCTCCCTTTCAGGCTTTCTGCTTTATCCGATTCGTAAGTTTCTGTTTCGTCAATAAAATATGGAAATGTGTATTTGTCTGTATCTTTTTGATATAGAGCTATATAAAAGTTTTTGGTATTGATGATTTTTAAAATTTCCTGATGTATTTTCTGCAGAAAGCCCCTTAAGGTTAAATCTGCCTCTGAAATTTTTGAAATCTGATAGAGTGTATTTTGGATTTGCTGCGATTTTTTCCAATCAGTTATATCCAGAAAATTAACAACCACTTTTTCAATTTCATTTTCTTCATTGAAAATCGGGGATGCGTTTACAATGGCCCATGAAATTTGATTGGAACGATCAAACTGAATCCCTAAATAAAAATTGGTCACCGGTTTTTTGGTTTTCAGGGCTTTCATCACCGGATATTCTTCGATAGGTATTGCTTCATAGTTATCATTAATGAGCTTCCAGCTGAATTCATCAGGGGACCTGTCTTTTATATCGTCCATACTGATTTTAAGCATCCTGCTGGCTTCAGGATTACAGAAAACCGCTTTTCCTGTTGGGTCGTGGATTACAATGCCGGTCAAAAGATCCTGAATAGTTGAACGATATTTATATTCACTTTCCCGAATGAGTTGTTCCTGTTCTTTTTGCTGACTAATATCATCAGAACTAACCAATATCCCAATAATTTTCCCGCTTTTGTCATGCACACTATTAAAAACGGTATGCAGCCAAAAAACCTGTTTACCAAAATTTACCTTATCAACATAAGTATTGTCTGTTGCACCATTTTCAACTTTTCGGATGCGTTCAAAAAAGCGGATTGCATATTCTTTTGGGAAAATATCCATGACATTTTTACCAATGATATGTTCCGGCTTTGCATTAAAAATGGATGCTGCTTTTGCGTTATACGATATGATGGTGCCATCGGTTTGATAATACCCAATCCCTATTCCGGTCGATTGAAAAAGAAGCTCATATTTGTTTTCACTTGTGATCAGTTTATCCTCTGTTCGATCTACTTTTTGTTGGAGTTCCTGATTGTATTCCCGAAGCCGGTCTTCAGCTTCTTTGATACGAAGCATAACTTTAATTTGTGTGGTAATTTCAACCGGGTCGATGGGTTTGCTTAAGAAGGCATCTGCACCCAATTCAAGTGCCCTGACTTTATTGCGCATATCCGTTTTGATGGCGGTGACCATTAATATGGGAATATGGCTGGTGCGTTCGTCGGTTTTTAAGTGCGTACATGTTTCAAACCCGTCCATGCCCGGCATAATGATATCCAGTAAAATAAGATCGGGTTGAAATTCCCGTGCTTTCGAAATTCCTTCGGGACCGTTTTCGGCAAATACCACAGAAATATCTTTAAACTGAAGCTTTATAACCGCTTTCATGCTCACCAGGTTGTCCTTCTGATCGTCGATTACCAGTATTGCTTTCATACTACTCGGTTTTGCTTAATGCTCTAAAATTTTTTTAACTTTTTCTTTGAGGAAAACCGGATCAATGGGCTTTGAAATATACTCATCGCAACCAGCCTCAATAAAACGTTCCCGGTTCCCTTTCATAGCCTGCGCTGTTACAGCAAAAACCGGAGTACTTTGGTTTTCTTCCTTCAGCACCGACAGCGTTTCCAGGCCGTCCATTCCGGGCAATGCCATATCCAGCAGTATTAAATCGGGTTTATGAAGCCGGGCTTTTTCAATACCACACTCTCCGTCTTCGGCACCGATCAGTTTGTACTCTTTTCCTAAAATTGCCTTAATGGTAACCAAATTGTCCGGATTATCTTCTATAACAAGAATTTGTTTCAGCCCTTCTTGATGCTTTTTTGGCGTTTCAGGAAGTTCTTTCTTTTGGATCATTTTTTCCTTACGAACTGATTTTGGAATGCTGCCCAGCATCAGCTGTATTTTAAAGAGGAGCTCATCCACATTTACATCGCCTTTTTGCACCAGCTGTTGCACATTATTGCTGCTGAGCTGATCCAGTTCTGCTTGGCTTAAGTCTTTGGCCGTGAGTATCAATACGGGAATTTCCCTGGTTTCAGAGCTGCTGCGCATTTGATTGAGCACTTCAAATCCGTCCACTTCCGGCATCATTAAATCCAGGATAATTCCGGCTGGTCGTATATGCTCCATATAATCCAGCGCTTCACGTCCGTTCTGACATACATCAACCCGGTATCCTTCTTTTTCAAGAATATACTTGATTTGAACCACAGCGTCTGGATTATCCTCCACTACCAAAAGCTGAGTGTTTTCCGATTTTTGATTTGGTCCTCTTTCGAAAGGTTGATTTTCGATCTGCTTCAAAAGCCGTCTGATTTCTTCAAAAGCCTTCTCCGGCTCAAGCTGGCTTTTGGTAATTACCGTTGTGGCCTGCAGTTGGAGCTTTTTGCTTTCAGCGGCAGTCAGGTCCTTTGCTGTTGCAATAATAACAGGCATGTCGTGCGTTTCCGGATTGCTTCGGATTTGATCCAGAACTTTAAAACCATCGGTTCCCGGCATTATCAAATCCAGGATAATCAGATCGGGTTTGTTTTCCTTAAGAAAGCTCAGGCATTCATCGCCACCTTTTGCCAGAGTGCATTTAAAGTCTTCCTTTAATAGCATATCCTGCATCATTTTTAACTCGATGGGATTATCATCAACGAGCATGATCTTCCGGGCTTTTTGATGAAGGTTCCGGATTTCTTTGATCAGGGATTCTTTTTGAACCGGTTTATTGATGTAACCTACAGCGCCCAGAGCCAGGCCCGTATTGCGATCTCTGGACACAGAAATAATAAGTACCGGAATATTTTGTGTGGCTTTATGCGCTTTAAGGTGCTGCAAGACTTCCCATCCATCCATGTCAGGCATTATAATGTCGAGGGTAATTGCCAGTAAATCATTGCTTTTTGCCAACGCCAATGCTTCTTTGCCTGTATGTGCCGTAATTACCTCATAGCCAATTTCTTTCAGGTCGCTGGCAATATTATAAGCGATATCGGTGTCATCATCAACGACCAGTATTTTATTGCTCAGGCTGGAGATTTCTTCGATGGTATTCTTGAGATATACTTTTCCGGATGTTTCTGAATTATATTGAAATGGTATTGTAATTGTGAATACAGAACCCAGTCCCTCGGTACTTTTTACCTCAATAGAACCTTTCAGTATTTTGATCAGTTTGCTGGCAATGGCAAGGCCCAGGCCGGTGCCTTCGTAATGCCTTGAAGAGGTTCCATCTGCCTGCCTGAATTCGTCGAAAATATAAGGCAGTTTTTCCTCACTGATTCCTATTCCGCTATCAATTACTTCGATGCAAAGCTGATTGTTTTTTTCAAATGCTTTAATTTCGACATAACCTTCATCGGTAAATTTAATGGCGTTTCCAACAATATTCAGGATCACCTGATGCAAACGGGATTCGTCGGACTGGATTTGACCCAGGTTTTTATCAAGTTTTAAACGCAGGGCAATTCCTTTTTCGTCGGCCAGAGATTGCATACTGTCCGTGATGTTTTGAAGCATGGCTTTGAGGTGGAAAAAGCGGGCATCTATTTCCATTTTTCCGGATTCAATTTTCGAAAGGTCGAGTATGCTGTTGATAAGTTCCAGCAAATGTTTACCATTGCGTTCGATGATCCTGAGGTAATTGTTTTCTTCATCATCAACTTTAGTACCGATTTGCATGATGAGCACGCGCGACAAGGCAAGAATGGAATTGAGCGGAGTGCGCAGTTCATGGCTCATATTGGACAGGAACTCGCTTTTAAGCTGATTGGCCTGTTCCACTTCTTTGCGCTGCTGTTCCAGTTCAATATTTTGCTCCTGCAGTTCGTCAGAAGTTTTGATCAGCTCACTGGCCTGACTTTCCAGTTCAGCCGATTTTTCCTGTAAGTCGTTGGATTGCTTTTTGAGCTGTTCATTGGTTTCGGCCAGGCTTTGGGCAAGTTTTTGGGTTTCCTCTCCGGCAATCAGGTTGGCATAGGAAGTGTTGATTGCAGGCCATGCCAGTTTAAGGGCTTCGATAAACTCTTTCTTGAAAGTGCCGGTACATAAGAGCGAAATAAATGCCTTTGCTTCGTAATTGACCAAAACCGGAATCGTGATCATTTCGCGTGCCTTGATGGTTCCGCCGGTTGTTTTGTAAGTGTAAACAGTATCATCAGGAATATTTTTCAGGTGATAAATGGATTTTTCCTGAAGCGTTCTGTCAAATTCACCACCCGGGTTTTTTGTGTTGAATGTGGGCGCTTTTTTGTGCTGTATCCCGATGCTTGTTAGCAAAACAAACTGGCTTTTTTCGGGGTTTTGCCTGTAAAAAGTTGCCATTACTGCCTCGCTCATGGAGGTCAGTTTTTTTAATAATTCCTGCGCGAAATCCAGGGTATTTCTTTTACCAATCATCAGTTCTGTGATTGTTGAAGTCATTTGCTGAACCTCCAACCGCGATTCGGTAAGGTCTGCCATTCTGTTGAATTCATCCGCAAGGTTATCCAGTTCATCACCGGTATTGCGAAGTTTGTTCCTAACGGAGTAGTCCCCTTTTCCGAAACGTCGGGCAACTGCATCAATTTCCAGTATAGGTGCCGCAATTTTTTGGCTCATCCGGAAAATGATTACCAAAATTACGGAAATTGAAATGAGGAAAATTATTATATAATTCCACAGCATTTGCACTAGAGGGGCATTCAGTTCGCTCAAATCCTGTTTGCATACAAAACCCCATCCTGTTTTATCGATGTAGGTAAAAGCAGCCAGTATTGGTTCGTTTCTGTAGTCGGTTGTTTCTACAATGCCTGTTTCGCCCTGCGCAGCCCTTACGGCGGGTTGGGCAGAAATTTTTAATTTCAGTGGTGCGTTTTCATACCAGCGCAGTTCATTTAGTGCTATTACGTCCTCGTTTACGATGAGGGTTTCACCGGTATTTCCCAAACCAATACGATCGAGCAGTAAGGCATATAGTGTGTTTTTCAAATTTATTTCGGCACATATTATTCCAATCAAATGTTTTTCGGGATGCTTGATGCAGAAAACGGGCATGGCCCAGGTCATCGTATAATTTTGTAATTCACGGGAATAATAGATATTTGAGATATATAAATCCCTGTTTTCTACTATACTTTCAAAATATGCAGTGTTTTTTCGGTTTTCCCCTTCCATTTCATGATCCGTCGAAACAAGAATGTCGCCACTGTGCGGATCAATTAAATATAAGTCGTAATAAGCCGGATATTCTTTCAGGTAGCGCGAAAGTATTTTATTGCTTTCAGCCAAAAACTTTTGCTTTTTTTTCGGATTGCTTGATTTTTCATAAAGATATTCAAGATTTGTGAGTTCATCGTCGTTTGAAATTACCCGTAAATTTGCTTCACGTTCATCCAGCCATACATTAAGTTGTTGCACTTTCAGGTTTCTGATGGCCGTAAGTTTATCAAAGGTGGTTTCTTCAATAATTTTTGCCTGGCGTAAATAGGTGGTTATCAATACGAACAACAATGGAATCAGGGTCAGGATCAAAAACCATAAAGTCAGTCTTCTGCGTATGCTGGTGTTTTTCTTTGCCATTTTTTGTTTTATTGCTTATGTTTTTTTATAGATTTTGCACATCTGATTCATCCTTAGTAGTTTACCGCTCAGGGACGATGCCGGTGTTTCTGATTCTCCCAGCATCAGGTATCCCGATTTATGCAAAGATTTAATTAGCTTTAATTGGATTGTTTCCTGATTTCCAAGTGAAAAATAAATAAGCACATTCCTGCATAATACCAGGTCAAATCCGCCGAAAATACTGTCGCGGGGCACAGAACTGGCCGAGTCCATCAGGTTGTAATGCGAATATTTTATCATTGATGCAATTTCCGGAATGACTCTGTAATTCCCTCCATCTTTCAGAAAGTATTTTTTGGTAAAGCCTAGAGGTACATTATGAAGCTGTGATTCTGAGTATGAACCCTTTTCGGCATAAAGCAAAGACTTTTTATCAATGTCCGTAGCAAAAATCCGGACTTCGGGGCAGTTTGTTTCATTTGCGATAAGCTCCTTGAATAATATTGCCACAGAAACGGCTTCTTCGCCACTGGCGCATGCCGCCGACCAAATGCGCATGTATGGATCACCTGATTTTATCTTTAGGCGGATTATGTCCGGGATGATATAGTTTTTCAGAACGGCAAAAGAGAGGTCATCACGGAAAAAGTAACTGAAATTTATTGTAAATGAATGAATTAAACCTTCCAGTTGCTCTTCATCGCTCTCCATAAGCTTTGTAAACTCTTTGATAGATTTTATTCCGGATAGGGATAAATGCTGCTGAATACGTTTTTCTATTAAACCGGGATGGTAGGCACTGAAATCAATGCCTCTTTTTTTGAAGAGAAATTGCATCAACACATCTATTTCGCTACTACTCATTTGATGATGAATGTATTAAGTTTTGCTTTGCCTGTGGTTTCCCGGTGTGACCCATGTATGGATATTACACACCAACCAAATATACAAATTATTTATGAATCAGGTAGTTGAAAAATTATGCGATGGTCAATACAGGAAAAGATGTTTTAGCTTTTTGGAATAACAAAGGTTTTAGGTCTAATCAAAATTTTGTTCCAGCAAGGAAACCAGCTGTGGGGCCTGCATCACGCCCGATTGCCTGAATTTTACTTCTCCCTTTTTAAAAACCATGAGCGTAGGAATCCCCTGAATCTGATATTTCTGGGCAATTGTAGGGTTTTTATCAACATCAATTTTCAGGATGCGGGCTTTGCCTTTTACTTTTGCGGCAACCTCCTTTAAAATAGGGGCCTGCATTTTGCAAGGGCCGCACCATTCTGCCGAAAAATCAACCAAAACAGGCTGATCTCCATTGATGATTGTGCCGAATTTTTCCATTTTATCATTTTTTTGTTCCGTATTGGAAACAAGATCACGGCAAACTTGTTCAATTAGTTGAGCTGCCAGTCTTAATGATTTACGAGCTAAGCTTTTTATGGGCATAAATTTAATAATTTAGCCAGCATATAATTTATTATGAAGGATTTCAAACAAGGATGCGTTTTTTGCGGACATGAGCTGGAGTATTTTCCAACACCCATTGAACTGGAATGCGCGGTCTGTCACAAAATTTCTTATGCTTTGGTACACTGCCCCGAAGGTCATTTTATTTGCGACGATTGCCATGCAAAGGGCGGTGTAGATTTTATCGAAGCATTTTGCTCAAATAGCTTGTCTGAAAACCCTATTGAGCTTGCCGAGCAAATTATGCACAACCACGGTATTAAAATGCATGGCCCGGAACATCATTTTATCGTTCCTGCGGTTTTGCTGACAGCCTATTTTAATCAAAAAGGGGAACGTCAAAAAAAAATACAGGCTTTAAAAGAAGCGCGGCGCCGTGCATCCTTTGTGCCCGGAGGTTTTTGTGGGTCGCATGGAAGCTGTGGGGCGGGCATTGGCAGTGGTATTTTCCTGAGCATTCTCACCAAAGCGTCACCATTATCCGTAAATGAGTGGAAACTTTCCAATATGCTTACTTCAAAATGTTTGTCGGAGATTGCCGATAACGGTGGCCCAAGATGTTGCAAGCGCGACACATTTATCGCCCTGAAAAACAGCATCGCTTTTATTGCAGAACATCTGGATATCCATTTGCAAAAAAAAGAAAGAATAAGATGTGGGTTTCATCAATATAATCGACAATGCCTCGATAAAGCATGTCTCTTTTTTCCGCAAGATGATAAAACACCCGTTTTGGTATGAGAATCAAATTGATATTTCTGTTGCTCCTTTTGGCAATAAACGGTTTTGCCCAGCTTAATGAGCCGGCCTTTTTTGTTTTTCTGAATTCCAATCAGGATTAAGAAAAGCTGTCCGATGAAAAAGTGCAGGAACTTCAGGCTGAGCACCTTGCTAATATTGAGCACCTCTATTCCATTGAAAAGCTTACGGCTGCCGGTCCTTTTGAAGGTGGTGGTGGCATTTTTGTGCTGCGCGCACCCGATTTGGATTCGGCACAGAATATCCTGAGTACCGATCCTGCCGTAAAAGCCCAACGTTTTAAGCTTGAGATTTATCCGATGAAGTTCATCGCCGGGAAAAACGGCCCGCCGGATTCAGTATATGAAATGAAAACCTATGATTTTGTGCGGCGGCAACCCAAAAATCCGGAGATAATGAAATCCTTCAATAAGATGCTGCTTAAAGAAGAGCATCATCATGATAAATTGCTGCTGGCATTCAGCATGCCGCCAAACAATGAATATGTGCTGATCATGCCGGATACCAACCTCCAAAACAGCCTGCGCATTTTGAAGAATTATCCCGATTCTGAATGGGAAAAGGAAATAAAAAAGCTATGGATTGCTGATGGCACTTTTTGTAAAGAGTAGGTTCGTGGATAATCATCTGCCAGCGATTGATGATTTCATACCGAAGGTAATTCATCAGGCCAATAGATATTTTGTATCTTAGTGCTTTATCATAAAAGGGCTGCTTATGGATTTTTCTGAAATTTACCGTCTGGAAAATGACCGCCTGAACGAAATCAGGAAAAAAATGGATGATGAGAACCTGCATGAAGACCAGCTTCGTGAGGCATTTCATGATTTTGCAGGTTATTACGAAGAGCTTCTGAAACAATTACAGTTTATTATTACTGTGAGCGACAGGCTTGAAAAGCGCATCCATAAAGCCAATGAAAGCCTGGAACAAAAAAATTACCGCATTGATGAGCAAAACAAACAGTTGGTGGAGCTGAATGCCACAAAGGATAAGTTTTTTTCCATCATCGCGCATGACCTGAAAAACCCCATGCAAAGCCTGGTGCTTTCGGCGCATATGCTCAGGACTTATTTTAACCAGCATGAATATGAGCGTATGGAAAAACATATCAATGGGGTGGATTGCAGCGTAAAGCACTCAATTAACCTTCTGGAAAACTTATTGAACTGGGCCCGGGCACAAACCGGCCGCTTAAGAGTCAATCCGGAAGAATTCATGCTGCAGGAAATTGTGGAAGAGACTATTGCTGTGCTTGAAAAAGTGGCCAGGGACAAGGATATTGAAATAGTTGCAAAGATGAGTGCGGAAAAGCATGAAGTAGAAGCCGACCGGAATATGATCACAACGGTCTTGCGCAACCTGCTTTCCAATGCGCTGAAATTTTCGCCCAAAGGAAGTAAAATTTTAATCAATGTGAAAGCAACAGCACATTCGGCTGTTGTACAGGTGGCCGATCAGGGCATGGGCATTCCGGTAAAACGTTTGCAAAACCTCTTTAAAGTGGAAGCCACACAATCTACTCCGGGAACAGAAAACGAAAAAGGGACTGGTCTGGGGCTGATACTCTGCAAGGAATTTATCGAGAAAAACAATGGCGATATTTGGGTAGAAAGCAGCCCTGGCGAAGGAAGCCGCTTTTATTTTAGTGTTCCGCTTTCTGAATCGAAGCAGATAGAACCCTAAGAAGATGAAGCCAATACGAACATTTACCGCATTGAAACTGCATCCCGGCGGGGATTTCTGCGAGAGCTATAATGAACTGAAATCCATAGTATTACAAGGGCAATAAAAACGATAATGAAATATTTTTTCGGTTCTACTCGTTTTTTTTGGACAATAAAAATTGAGGTAGAATTGGAGGTTAAACTTTTCGAAGTTTGAAACTTTGGAAAGTTTGTCCCGGATTAGTTCTCTAAATTTTGATAGGTAGTTAAAACTGTATTCCAACTTTTGAATACTTTAAAGGTTTCCACGGAATTCCAAGTAGAACCATTTTTTCATTGGTTATGAATTTTTCCTTTTCAGGATTTTCACAATACGGTTTATTGTAATCTCGGATAAATTCCATTCATATCCATTGAAATCCGTTGTATTGATAAACTGAACGACCACCGCGTCGATATCCTTGTGATATTCTGCAAGGCTTTGATAGCCAATAACCAAACCACCATGTTCGTAAACGTAGGGATAGATTTCCTGTTCGCCTTCATCAAATACGGAGCCATCGTTCAAGGCCCGCAGGAATATGCCCACATCTTCTGCCGTTGCCAACATTCCATAATCATTGGCTTTGAAGTCTTTATCATATCCAACGTAATATCCACTCATCACATCAACTAAATCAACTTCCGTGATTGAGAAATAAGTGTTAATCAAGCCCAGTGGCACCAAAATCTTTTCCTTTATATACTCGTTGTGCTTATAGCCCAAAACATTATCCATAATCCTCCGGAGCAGCAAATAATTTGTGTTTGAATATTCATATCCCTCATCCGGTTCAAAACGGGCTGGTATATCGAGGGCAAAATCGAGGGCATCTTTACTGTTTTGTGCTTCATTTTGCCAAAAGGCAGGATTATCTGTGAAATTTGGAATGCCCGACCGGTGCTGAACCATCATTTTCAGCGTTATTTCTTCTGCATTTTCAATTCTTCCTACAAGTTCCGGGAAGTAATCTGCAAGGGTCTCATCAAAAGACAGGCGCTTTTCTTTGACCAGTTTTGTAAGCGCAACAGACGTGTATAGTTTGCTGATGCTTGCAATTTTGAACAATGATTTCGGGTCGGAAGGTATTTTGTTTTCCCTGTCTTTCCAGCCTCCTGCATAAAAAGCCGGTGCTTTTCCTGCTTCGTCCACATAAACAATCATTCCGTCAAATCCGTGACCGATGGCCTCATCTACCTGTTCCTGAACCGTTTCCGGAAGCGGAAGTATCCAGGCTTTTACCAATATCCATGGAACAAAATACAATGAAGATACGGATGCTGCTATAAATAAAATCCTCAGAATTTGTTTTATTTTTTTCTTTGTCATAATTTTTCAGGATGTATAATTTTCATTGCTTCCAAGAGAAGCCTGTCTAACAAACAAATATGCTTCCAAACTGTTTTTGGATGTTCTAAACCCGGCAAATATTTAAAGGCTGTCTATAAAGTCGGGAGTTTGTTCAATAAAGTTCAGATTCATGGTGCAATGCTGCATTGCGATGTACTGAGCTTGTCGAAGTAAGCACTGCCGATGTGCGAGGTGGCGGTCATTTGGCCGTCAGCTGCCTACTCGATTATGTGTCGGATTTATGGTGTTCTTTCAGTTATTTTAAATCCATTTAGTATTTCATCAGATGTGTTAAATTGCTCGTTATCGTCAATATTGAAATTGAATTCTAAATCAAAATACTGCTGGTCAATAAAAAATCTCTCCTGAGGTTTATTTGCCTGAAAATTTTCCATTCTCACTCTGATTGGATAGTAGTTTGATTTATCAATGTTTAGAACTATGATTGAAACATTACCTCCCATGTCAATTAGCTTGTACTTGAAGCCTGGCAGAACAGAACCTTTATTCTCAGAGCTAATAATAATTTGGTAACAATCTATATTATTGACGATAGTATCTTCTAATTTCTTAATTCTATAAAAATTGGAGTTTTGTAATATTTGCTTATAAATATACTGCATCGCATAAGGAGTATTGTGTCCCCAAAAGTGTTTCTTTCTAAAATCTGGATATTTTAATAAGTCATATTTAGTTGCAGTACTATCCTGATTGTTTTTGCGTATCAGTTTGTCACTATCATAAATATCTTCAAAAGCAATTTTGTTTTTATCGCCATTATAAAAATACCAGTGTCCTTTTACTCCGACAATTGAATCACCAATTAATCGTTTAAAATACATTTCCCTGTAAGTATTAATAGTGTCGTTTTGATTACGGGGGTTAGCCCTCATTACATTTTGTTTATAATAAATTGCCTCAATCGTATCTACTGTATTTATTGTCTTTTGTAATATTTCTGAGGCTGTCTTATTTTCCTTACAAGAGTTAAACAGAATCAAAATAGTTATGATATAGATAAATCTAATAACTTTCATGTGTTTTTCCGTTAAAGTATAATCTGTCTGCTCTTTTAATCTGGCAAATAAAGGCAGTCCCCCGAAACCATTAGGGCAAGTGTCAAAAACCCTTATTCTTTCCTAAACAGCCGTTAATTATGCTTAAAATTAGCAAATATTTGCCATGTGGCGATGTTAATTTTTTTGTTTGTATAAAAAACGGATTTTTATATTAATAACTGGGATTTTGCCGAAAATATAAATGGATTTTGATTTTCCCTTTCTGTCTTTTTGATAACAATCCCTATAACTTCCAACATCGGTTTTTCCTATGCAGGGAGATAGTTTAATCCGCTAAAGTTCGGGACAGGTACAAAGCACAACGTGGCCCGAGTATTCTGGATTCCGGTTATGGCCGAAAAACGTTGATTAATTGTTATGTTTTCGTGCTTTTATTCTACAAGTATTTTTCTAGTTTCATTTCCAATAGTTATAAAATAAATTCCTTTTTGGTAATTGCTTATGTCTATCGTTTGATTTGTTGCAATATTATGAGATTGATAAACTATTTTTCCAAGACTGTTAAAAATAGTAATTCCTGTTTCTGGGTTTTGAATCATGTCCATATCCCGGACTTTAATAAATAAATAATCTTTTGCCGGATTAGGGTAAATTTTAATTAAAGACCCAATATTAATATTTCCCATGCCTGAAATCATCGTATACTGTGCTGTTACGGTCAAATCACTTGTCACGTTGCTAAATTCCGTGTCCCAGCCTGTAAAAGAGTATCCCTCCCGGGTTGGATCGGGCGGGGGTGTAGCGCTGTTGCCGTAATCCACTATTTCAGTTTTCAGCACCGTAGCATCGAAGTCGCAGAAAGTAACGGTGAATTGCAGAATGGAATACTGTGCAGTCACGGTCAAATCACTTGTCACGTTGCTAAATTCCGTGTCCCAGCCTGTAAAAGAGTATCCCTCCCGGGTTGGATCGGGCGGGGGTATAGCGCTGTTGCCGTAATCCACTATTTCAGTTTTCAGCACCGTAGCATCGAAGTCGCAGAAAGTAACGGTGAATTGCAGAATGGAATACTGTGCAGTTACGGTCAAATCACTTGTCACGTTGCTAAATTCCGTGTCCCAGCCTGTAAAAGAGTATCCCTCCCGGGTTGGATCGGGCGGGGGTGTAGCGCTGTTGCCGTAATCCACTATTTCAGTTTTTAGCACCGTAGCATCGAAGTCGCAGAAAGTAACGGTGAATTGCAGAATGGAATACTGTGCAGTTACGGTCAAATCACTTGTCACGTTGCTAAATTCCGTGTCCCAGCCTGTAAAAGAGTATCCCTCCCGGGTTGGATCAGGCGGGGGTGTAGCGCTGTTGCCGTAATCCACTATTTCAGTTTTCAGCACCGTAGCATCGAAGTCGCAGAAAGTAACGGTGAATTGCAGAATGGAATACTGTGCAGTCACGGTCAAATCACTTGTCACGTTGCTAAATTCCGTGTCCCAGCCTGTAAAAGAGTATCCCTCCCGGGTTGGATCGGGCGGGGGTGTAGCGCTGTTGCCGTAATCCACTATTTCAGTTTTCAGCACCGTAGCATCGAAGTCGCAGAAAGTAACGGTGAATTGCAGAATGGAATACTGTGCAGTCACGGTCAAATCACTTGTCACGTTGCTAAATTCCGTGTCCCAGCCTGTAAAAGAGTATCCCTCCCGGGTTGGATCGGGCGGGGGTGTAGCGCTGTTGCCGTAATCCACTATTTCAGTTTTCAGCACCGTAGCATCGAAGTCGCAGAAAGTAACGGTGAATTGCAGAATGGAATACTGTGCAGTTACGGTCAAATCACTTGTCACGTTGCTAAATTCCGTGTCCCAGCCTGTAAAAGAGTATCCCTCCCGGGTTGGATCGGGCGGGGGTGTAGCGCTGTTGCCGTAATCCACTATTTCAGTTTTCAGCACCGTAGCATCGAAGTCGCAGAAAGTAACGGTGAATTGCAGAATGGAATACTGTGCAGTTACGGTCAAATCACTTGTCACGTTGCTAAATTCCGTGTCCCAGCCTGTAAAAGAGTATCCCTCCCGGGTTGGATCAGGCGGGGGTGTAGCGCTGTTGCCATAATCCACTATTTCAGTTTTCAGCACTGTTCCATCATAGTCAACAAAATTAACTACACAAGCTATTTGCAATTCATAAGCACCAATATCAATAGTTCCAATTTTTCTTGTACAATTGGCAAAATCTAACCCACTACTATTCGCAGAGTCCAATCCGGCATTTACTAATGGTGATCCTGTTATAGGAACTAAACCATCGTCTGCTGTACCCAAGATTCCATCGTTACCATTTATATTATCGAAGTCCCTAAAAATTTGTTCATCGGTATAATTAGAAAGGTCTAAACATCCACTTCCTATTGTATCGATATCTGATGCGTTATAAGAAGAAGCCGCATTAATAATAGCCGTATTCTCAGTTTCAATATCAGATGAGTTACCATAAAACACGCAATTTTGAATTAATGGCTCGCCTGAATTTTGATCAGAGTTTGTATGATAAATGGCACCACCGGAAGCAGAAGAGTTGTTGATGAAGTTGGCATTAATTAAAGAGGGATTAGACCGGCCTGAATTGTAAATTACACCACCCATTGTTTCGGATTTGTTGTTTACAAATAAAGCATTTTCAAAGACAGGATCTGAATCAGCGGGATATGGAGATGCAATAACTATTGCGCCTGCATGAGTTTCCGAATAATTATCTATAAAACTTACGTTGTTTAGCGTTGGAGATGAAGATGAGTTGATCATTCCACCTCCTGCTCCCGCATAATTTCCAATGATATGAGTATGTGAGATAGATGCATTAGACTTAGCATTAAAGATCCCTCCGGCACCAAGTACCGCAATGTTATTTTTTACAATTACGTGTTCTAAAATCGGATTAGCATTTTCAATTAACAATGTGCCTTGATAACCGTAGTTTTCTTTAAATGTTATGTATGATAGTGTGGGGGAAGAATTGGTATTATTCATACCACTTCCATTATGGTTCCTGAATAATACGCCATTGTAATAGCATGAGGCAGTGCTGCCATCCCATCCTGCACCAGTTATGACAAAATTATTGAAAAGACTGGAATTGGTTAGGTGAGCTGAAATTATGATATGGCGAGCATTTTCACTTATATTGCTTGCCGTTAGTGTCTCTCCACTTCCTGAAAAGATGTCATCACCATTAAAGTCGCCACTTAAAATACTTGGAGAATCAAAATCTTGCGAATCATTAGTCGGGTCTGTATCATTGTCTAATACATATCCTCCTTTAATTACCAAATCTTTGTCAGTGTGGAAAGCTTTGTAATTGTCTCCTTGGTTGGTGGGAAAACCATCTGGAATTTGTAAGGGAAGATAAGTGCCTGTTGCAACTCTAATTTCATCATTTGCACTGGCGTTGTCAATTGCATCTTGCAAATCGGTAAAGGCATTAACCCAATCGGTTCCATCATTATTTCCTGAGGCATTTATATTAACATAGTATATGTTCTGCGCATACGAAAATGAGACTGCAAAAATTAAAATGAATAGTATGTAAGATCTTTTTTTCATTAAAATGAGTTTTTTGTTTTCAGTAACGCTTGTTTTTCAAACAGCTTGCATTGCTTCTTTTTTGTACTTGCACATCAACGGCAGTCCCCAGAAAACAATGGGATAAGCTTCTAAAAGCCCTTATTCTTTCCTAAACAGCCGTTAATTATGATTAAAATTAGCAAATATTTGCCATGTGGCGATGTTAATTTTTTTGTTTGTATAAAAAACGGATTTTATTATTAATAAGGTTCTACTAGGAATTTCGTGGGTAACAATAATGTTTGAAAATAATATGCAGATATTTATTAATAAACTATTGATCCCTAACAGATTCCTCCCTTCACAAAACCTTAATCACTTCGTTTTGCTTTGTTCCGGTCGGAATGACGCCGTTTATTAGGCGTTTAAGGCAAATGCGGCGAGGACACAATAGTATATTTTAAACACGTCCTCGCCGCATTTGCCTCCTGACTCTATAAAAATGCGTCATTCCGACAAAGTTTCCGAAGTATGAGGAAAACTTTGGAGGAATCTGTTTGAAATAGCATTCTAATTTCTTTCCACGAAATTCCGTGTAGAACCATTAATAACTGGGATCTTGCCGAAAATATAGATGAATTTTGATTTTCCTTTTCTGTCTTTTTGATACCAATCCCTATAACTTCCAACATCGGGTTTCCTGAATGCGCTCGGGACAAGCTCAAAGAACAGCTGTCCCGGGTAATTCGTGGATACCTGACCCGATCATTTGGGTTTCCCGTTATGGCCGCAAAACGATGTTTAATTGTTTGGCACATTAGCCGCTGCATTTTTTTATTTTAACCTACCTTATACATAACTACGCAACACTCTTTAATTGAGCTAATTGCTGTTCCAGGAATTTTATACGTTTTTCTTTAACCTGCTTTATTCATGCTTTAAATTCAGGTCAGATGTGAGGCGTCTAAAGCTGAAGATATAGTCGCCTATTTCAAAGCTTTAGCAACGAAGCAGATGGCCTGAAGTTAATGCACTGGTAAAATGCAAACAAATTCAATTTTAGGATATAAAATTAGTAAAAACCTAATTTTCAGCTGATTATAATATTTTGTTTGCATTTTATGAATAGAGCAGGTTAAACTTGCTTTGGTTAACCTCAAATAAATTTGGATCAAATTCTTTTTGTTTAATTACCATATTGAAATAAATGACAGCCATTTTTCTAGCCATTGCGCATTTAGCTGCTTTTGGCCCTAATCTGGATTTTAATCTTCTGTAATAGTGCCCAAAAACATTATCGCTGCGATAAAGACTGTTAGCGGCCTGGATTAAAGCTGTTTTTACTTTGTGCTTTTTTTGGGCAACCTGCTACTGATCACCTTGCCGCCTGATATTTTATTGTTAGGAGCCAAGCCCGTCCATGATGCAAACCTCTTTGCGTTTCCAAAGCAGCTTAAATCCGCACCAACTTCTGACAAAAGCTTTAGGACGGTTTCCTCAGAAAAACCAAATATATTTGAAACATCTACACCTAAAATAGTCTGGGCATATGGGATTGGGTTGAACCTAAAATCATTTTTTCTGTAATTGCCCTTGCTTGCTTTTTTTTTAGATCGGTTATGTCTCCTTGCTTATATTTCCCTGTTATTATTTCAAGCTGTTTTTCAATCATCTGGTCACATTCGTTAATTTGTCTTTGAATAAAAGTATAACTGTCGCTTGATTGTTTTAATTCAAACAGGCATTCTGTGCGCCAAACACCTTCGCAAGCTTTGATTATATCTTTTTTGCTGGCCTTTACTTTATGGTGAACCAGTTGTGCCAAATTCCCGGGATTTCTTTCGCCCTGATTAATTGCATGGATGATGTTTTGTCCGCTGACTGAAGTTAGGTCGCTTAAAACCATATTCAGTTTTATGTTCATGCTATTCAGGCTTTTTGTCATCTTATTGACAGCTAATGTTTTTTGTTTCTTTAGGCCACTGCGATGCCTTAGCAGTTCCCGTAATGTCCGGACTTCCTCAGGTGGCTGAAAACTATTTGTTAACAGTCCACAAGTATGGAGGCGCATTATCCAATGGGCATCTTTCTCGTCTGTTTTTTTTCCAGTAACATTTTTAACGTGACGCGAATTGACAAGGAATACCTCCAGGCCATATTCCTGTAGCACCAGTAATAGTTCTTTCCAGTAATAACTTGTGCTTTCAATTGCAACAGTTTCGATCTGGCAGCTAATAAGCCGTTTGGCCAGCTCATGCAGGTCGCAAGTAAAGGCGCCAAAAGTCCTGATATGTTTTTTTGGCCCTATCTTCAGGCACACTTACTACATTGTCCTTGCTTGAAATATCAATACCTGCTGCGTTAGGATTGATGACGTTAAATTCATTTAGATTCTGTTTTTTAGCCTTTTTCTTCTTAATGCTTTTCCCTTTCATGGTTCTTTGATTTTAGTAACGTGCCCAGTTGTCTAATTTATTTTAGGTGGCCTACTACCTTACTATTTTATAAAATCAATTATCAGATCACCAACAACCAGAGCCTGACTGCTAAAGGTTATTTAAATAACAGTGTTAAAAACGGCCTGTGCTGCACGTGTCCTCAAATTTAATGTATTTCTATAATAGGAAAAAGCCCCTTTTGGACTGACTGCTTTATTCATGAAATTTCGTCATGAGCGCACAAACCGCAATAAGAGAAAGGGAGTGCAGATTTTTGGCGCACAGGAATAGCCATAGCTATTTTGAGTACCGGAAACTGAGCATTCCTTTCTATTGCAGCGGTTTGGGCACGTAATAGAATATTTTGTGAATTATTCGGGTTAAACCCTTTATTTTCGCATGATTACAAAAAATTAAAGGCCCAGATTTGATAATAATGTCCATTGACGGATATCTGAAGAAGATAGTGAAATCCAAATGGAGAGAAATTAATATCTTTGGCCTGATTATATGCTTCTAAGCAAAAATAAAAAAAGTGAGGAACTACTTATACATATTAATATTTTCAGTATTTCTGATTTGTTTTATACGGTCTCCGATAGTTATGGCTAAAACGCAAAATGCACCCCACATGGACAGCCTGTTTATGCTTTTGCAGAAAAATAAGCGAGATGACCTAAATCGAGCATACGCGCTTGAAGATATTATTAATGCATTGTTTGCTCAACGGAATTATCATCAGGCAAAGCCCTTGATTAACGAACTTAGTGATTTATCAGAAAAATTAAGCAAAAACTATGTTAAAGTACTGGCTTGCTATTACAGGGGAACAGTCCTTTTGACTGAAGACCAATACAAACAAGCAATCAATTACTTGCTTAGGGCGAAAAAACTTTCATCCATTTTAAGCAGCACCAAAAAAAATATTAAATTGCAGATACTGATTTATTCTGCATTATCAGTAAGCTATTTTAAAAGCCAAATGTTTAAAGAATTCTACGAAAATATTCAAAAGGGCTTAGAGCTGAACGAGAAATTACAGGATGCAGATTTGGAGTTTATATTAAGAACAAATCTTGCTGTAACATATCGTTATATTGGAAAAGGCGAAGCGGCAATTGAAATTGATAAAATGCTAACTACAGACCCTTTGTATGCAAATCAGAATATGTATTACCCGTTTTTTCATCTAGGCGTATTTAACATGGATATACATAATTATGATTCTGCATTAGTGTATTTTTCAAAAGCATATTCATATGCTATTTTGTCCACAGATGTAGCATGGATACTTTTAAAAAAGGGAATAATATATAATATACAGGGGCATTACTATGATGCATTAAATACTTTAACCAGATGTTTGGACTCTATAAAGGGAGAAGAAAATGCTGAGATCGAAGCTTATACGCATATACAAATAGGATATTCTTATTATAAGCTCCAAAAAAAAGATACAGCTATATCTCTGATTGACAAAGGTATTGAAAAAGCACGCAATCACCATTATCTTGAAATTGAAGTGGAAGGATTAGGACTAAAGTCGGAAATCCTATATGAGCAAGGGCAATATAAAAAATTTGCTTATTGTATAAAGAAATATAATTATCTCAGTGACAGTTTAGATACGATTAATAATTTGAATAAACTGTCAGAAATGCTATTGCAGCAAAAACTAAATGAAGAAGTACAACAGTTTAAATATCAGCAATATATATTAGAAACTAAAAATCGGCAACAACTGTTGGTTTTTAGCTTTGTACTCATGACCCTGCTATTAATTATTATCGTTATTTTATTATTATTGAACAGAAAAAACATCAACATAAAAAATAAAAGAATCCAGCAAGAATTGCTTACAAAAGAATTAGATCTGCGTAACAGGGAAATTACGGCAAGAGTGCTATCGCAAGCGCAAAAAAAGGAATTACTTACGGACATCATTGATAAGCTAACGGAAATAGGTATGAACCCGAAAGCAGTTAAAAGTATCCATAGCATCATTCAGGAGTTAAAACAGTCATCACTAGAAGATGATTATTCTGAAGAGTTTAACTATTATTTTGTTCAAATACACCCTGATTTTTATGATAACTTGCGCACAAATTTTCCTAACCTTACGCCTAATGAACTTCGACTATGCGCATATTTAAAATTAAACCTAAGCACAAAAAATATAGCCGCTATAAACAATATTAGTGTTGACAGCGCCCGCGTTGCAAGAACCAGGCTCAGAAAATCACTGAACCTGAATAATTCTAATGAAAACTTGATTAATTTCCTTTCTAAATACTGATTGTTCGCTGTGCGCGATGCCCCTCCTCATGCGGCTGGCTTTATCACCCCTTGGCTTCAATAAAAAAAAGTCCGGTCAGCTATCCTGTACTCCAAAAGTAATCGAATGCTATGGCGTACTATTAATTTGTATTTCATCCACTTTTCAAAATTAAAATCATAAAACCCCCTCCCGCATTTTTCATTACTGGTATCCAAATTCAAATTTTTTCTCAAAACAGAGGTAGTATTGGCATCTTGATGTAATTTGTATTAGAGGTGGTTACTCATTAATATACAAGACTATAAATAGGATTGTTTCCTTAATTTTTCTATCAATTTTTGCCTTGTTTCCTTTTCGTTGCTAATACTTCTTCTTCTATCGTTCCTTATATTCATATCATTGTCGCCTAGTTTTAAAATCAGTCAAATTTAAAATCATTTAAAATGAAAAGCAATCTATTAAAGCAGTGTATGGCATTTGTACTGGCCATATCATTTTCTACAATTGTAGTTGCTCAAACCAGACCAATGATTTATTCCACTCATCATAGGAATAACTTCACTGAGAGAGCTCTTACAAAACCATCATTGAACAAGGATTCAAATATTAAGACATCAACATTTGGCAAGAGTTCAACCCCAAAAAATATCACAAAGAATTTTCATTATGATAATGGTGAAATATTGGGCGGAATGGGATCATGGTTTGCCTCCAATATAGAGGGATTAATTTTAATTCCGAAGGAAGACCTTACTGACTATGTAGGACAGACTATTGATGCCGTCCGTTTTGGTTTAGATGATCTTAGCATTATTACCGAAGTGAGATTAATAATATATGAGGATAGTATTGCTGGCGATCCGGTTGTTTCCGAAACAGTTACAAACAACTTAATAAGCGGGTGGAACATTGCTAAATTTAGTACTGGGTATGAAATCCCGGAAGCAACCAATATTTTTATAGGTGTAGGAGTCATTACAAATGGAGAGGGGCAGTCCATCGGCTTAGATTCCGATGGGGCTGATGCACCAGCCTATAGTGGATTTGTGCTATTAGATGATTTGTTAATGACACTGACTGGACAAAATATCAACGCCGACTTCAATATTCAGGCACTTATAACTGATGGTGAAGATGAAATCTATGATTTAGGAATAACCAATATAGAAACCACTTCAGAAGGTTGTTCGTTAAGTGACCAAGAAATAATAAAAGTAACTCTGGCAAATTTTGGTGATTTAATCAGTGGATCCTTTAACCTTACTGTTGAGGTTAATGAAACACCATTAACCGTTCAGGTATCTCCTGAAGAATTTGAAACAGGCACTGAAATGGTAGTCGAAGTAGCAAGTTTTGATATGTCTGCTCTTGGCTCCTATGACGTTATGGCATCTTTCGATTTTGAAGACGATATTATCGGTAATAATACATTTGCTACTTCATTTATGTCTGGTGATGGTAAGCTAACTATTGAATTGTTAACAGATGCCCTTCCTAATGAAACGTCCTGGGAACTGACCGATAGAGATGGCAATGTCGTCGCCATCAACGGACTGCTATCCCCAGAAGCCCTTGATATTACTGATATTTGCATTGCAAATAATAATTGTTATACATGGACAATATATGACTCTTTCGGAGATGGAATTGCGGGTTATAACGGTTCTCCGGCCGGATATTTTAAAATTTATATTGATGGTGAACTGGTCGATGAAAGCCCGGAAGGAGGAAATTTTGGTTATGAATACTCTACTTATAACTTGGGTCAAGGTTGCTCTGAAAATAATATTGAGCTTACTTCAATCAATATGCCAGATCAATCTGCTCCTGGTCTGACAGATATTAAGGGAACCGTAACTAATATGGGTTCTGCTACATTAACTTCATTCGATGTTGTTTATACGGTTGAAAATTACACAAGCCCAATTTTCACAGTTTCGGATATCAATATTGCCATTGGTGAAACATATTCATTTACTCATGATACCCCATACGATTTTGAAACAGAGGGAACATATTCCGTCGAAGTTACTGTATCTAACCCAAATGGTGTAGAGGATGAGAATCCGGATGATAATATATTGATTCATAACATCTCCATTATAACAGGCCTTATACCCAGAATACAGTTATTTGAACATTTTACCTCCTCAACTTGTGATCCCTGCGCATCATTTACACCAAAGGTAGATGCTCTTCTGGATGCCAATGAAGGAAAATACTCCTTAATACGATATCAGGTGTATTGGCCTGGAAACGGAGATCCGTATTACATACCAGCTTCGGGTGATAGGGTTGATTATTATGGTGTTGCAGGTATTGGTGTGCCAGATGTTTATAGAAATGGGGCAGAGAATATGGATGTAACTCAAGATGTATTTGATCAAATAGCAGGTCTAACTTCTGTTATTAATTTAGATGTAACTGCTGAATATACTGGTGAAGAAGTAAACGTTGGGCTTGACATTACAACAATTGCTGATCTTGAAGCAGGCTTAGCCGCACATATTGTAATTGTCGAAAATACTACCGTAGGCAATGTTGGTACAAATGGAGAAACTGAATTCAGAAACGTAATAATGGCCATGTTACCATCATCTGCAGGTACAACATTAAATGCCATTGGAAGTGGTGAAACCGTTACCATCACTGAATCAAAGGATATGTCCCAAACTTTCGTTGAAGAAATGAATGACCTTACCGCTGTTGTATTTATTCAGGATAACGAATCAAAAGAAGTATTACAAAGTATCATGGTTCCTGTTAAGGAAGCGACCACTCAAGTTAAATTAACCTTCAATGTTGACATGGCCAATGCCGAAAACTTCACCCCTGGAACAGATGTTGTTTATGTAACAGGATCTTTCTCCGATTGGGTAGCACCGGGTGCAGAAGGATCATTATTAATGTCGGATGATGACGGCGATATGATCTATAGTGCTGAAACTATGGTTGATGTAAACCAAACGGTTGAATACAAATATTTCATTAATGCCGGCTTGGATGGAGGCGAATCGATTGAAAATCGTTTGGCTCCTATAGAAACAGCTAATGTAACCCAAAATGATGTTTGGAATTTTGTTACCAGTATAGAAGATGCAGAATTGTCACATATCAGTATATTTCCTAATCCTTTTAATGATATCCTTACCCTAACTAATTTAAATAATGTTGAAAAGATAATTGTTAGCAACATTTTAGGCCAAAAGGTTCAAACATATGATGTAGATACAGAAACCCTTTCCCTATCAACTTCTGATTTTAATGTAGGTGTTTACCTTATCACAATTATTAACCACAACTCTAATACAACCACAAAACGCATCATTAAAAAATAGCATTAACTCCATAGAAATATAATACAAGCCGGCCTCTAATGGTCGGCTTGTTTTGTCCTACGGACGATTATTTTAAAAAAATAGCGTAATCTAAAAATTAGGGCAGCCAAATTTTGGTTCTACTAGGAATTTCGTGGAAAGAAAATTGAATGCTATTTCAAAAAGATTCCTCCTTCCGATCTATAGGAATTCCTCATGCTTGATCTCGACTCCTCTCGACCACCGCTATATAAGGTCTTCGAGCGGAGTCGAGAAGCCGCATTTGCCTTAAACAATTAATAATCAAAGTCATTCCGACAGGAACAAAGCCAAACGAAGTGATTAAGGCTTTGTCCCGATAGCTATTGGGAGGGAGGAGTCTGTTGGAGTTCATTCTATTTTATTAAGTATCTTATTTCCGTGTGATTCTCGGGACAAGCTCCGAATGGGTTCGGGACACTGCCTGTCCCGCCTTATTTGAGGATACCTGACCCGAGTATTCGGGTTTCCGGCTAGGGCCGGAAAACGATGCTTAATTGTCAGGTCAAGTTATTGATCGATGTTAATTGTCTGTATAGCCCATTCATTAACTAATCCTGAACCAACAGCTTTTGTAATTACATAAATCTCTTCTCCTGTGGATTTTGAGAATACAAAATATGGCTCAGCAGAATAAAAGTTCCCCCCCACCTAAATTATCAGAAACTAAATATTTTTCAAGTTCGATTTTTGACTCAAATATTAAATTGTCTGAGTTGTAAACATAAACGTAAGGTTTATTTGCATCGTCCCAATAATCATCACCTGATGATAAAATATAAAGGTTTTTCTTTGCTTCTAATTGGTCAAGCCAAATAATTCTTGAATAAGAGTAGGAAGATTTACTTTCTAACTGAATTGCACCATTATAAAACATATCCTGTTCTATAGTTTCCGATGTTTTAAACACATTTTTTCCTCTTGTGAAAATTCGTTTCCCATCTTCAGAAAACCATAAATCACCAGAAATAGAATAATATCCGTGATATGGGGAGTCATATAAATATTCCGCAGTGCCATTTTGTATATCATATTTTTTTAAATTAGATGGAGACAATCCATTGTCAGCACCATATATATACTTGCCTCTCGGATGCATCTTAGCTTTTGTTCCTGCATAAATAAAATCCCCAGTATGTAAAGTTTCTGTTGAATTGGTTAGGCTGACATCAACGCAACGAATTCTTTCCCATTGGTCTTGCTTTGGAAAAACATAGGCCCATTCATTATCACCTAACACGATATCGAGTGCATTACAAGAGACATCATGTGTATTTATTATTTCCTTTGTCTGCAGATCAACATAGGTTATATGTCCATCATGACCAACTACAGCTTTTGTACCATCTAAAGATATGGATAAACATGTTGGCAAATAGGAAAGAGAAATAATATCAGTGGTCTGGGTCGATGCATTGAAGATATTTACCGAAGAGTTTGAGGTCACATATACTAATTTATCAGTAACTTTTGAATATTCCGCGTCAATAATATCCGATGTTAACATTTGCTTTTGTTCAACAAAATTTTCCACTTTTATTATTATAGTATCGACAACTTCATTAATTGTTATATAAAGCTCTGATAAATACGTACCTGAAGCTAAATCTTTTCTATTAATGTTTATCGTGCATTCTTTCTGTTCCCCAATTAACACTTCTCCAGTTTTTATTGGTAATTCGAGATAATTATCAGATAAATCAATGTTATAATTGAGGGAAACAATGCCTATATTTTTAATAATTAATTTCTCACTTTCACTAAAAAATGTAAACTTGATAGAATCGGGTATTGAATACATAAGTTGTTTTCCCAGTAATCCAATAATTGTTACGGTATCGTACCCAACTGTTGACATAATTATTAACTCTTCTGAAAATGAACCAGGTTGCATTCCTGCCATGTTCGACCTTACATTTAACTCTATAATGTTTCCATCGATCAATCCTGATTCAGGATAGACCTCAATCCAATCTGGTGAGGAAATAATCTGAAATTCACTTTCTGCTGCAGGCTTTGTTGATAAATACAATGCTTTGCTTTCATTTTCATTAAAAATAAGAGTATCGGATGATACAATTAATTGAGAACCTATCAGTACCTCATTCGTTACAACTTTTTCTTTATCACAACTTATCGCAACAAGAAAAACTACAACTACAAAAACTAAAAACTTTAATTGGTTCATTTTTATTGATTATTAAATTATTATTCCAAGTATCTGTCGCACTTACTCTATTAGGTTATTTTGCCCACAACGGTCACTTGTAAGTTGTCGTTGCGGGTTTCGGAGCTCGTTCCTGTCCGGCAGGACGGAACGATGTTGCGAGAATCCAGCGAACGACTCACCACGAACCCCGCAATGCAATTTACAATTTGTTACCAATAGTTTTTATTTAATTATCTTCAGTTGTTCTTTGTTTATTACTTTATCATCAAGGGCATATGCAAAATCAATGATGTTTTCTCTGTTAAGATTATTACTGAAAATCCATTTTTTGACCTTATTTGCAAAGTCATTTGTTAGTTCGAGCAAGTTATTATAACTCTCTTGATTGTGTTCAAGTTTGGGACTTTTCCATTTTCTAGTTTCCACGTCAAAACCTACATAAAATCCAGATTCCTTTATTGTATCGAAATATGATTTCTCTTTTTTATTTTCTAACTTTTTGTCTTTCTCTTTTTGGTCAAAATACCATAACAGTACAAGTGCAATAACAATAACAGCAATTGCGATATACGATTTTGAGTCTTCGTTGTTATTTAATTCATTATTATTTTCGTAGGTTGATTCTATTTTAAAATATAAATCTAGTCCTGCATTGTGTTTAATTTCATGATTCCAAAAATATTTATCTAAATCATTTACGTGAATTGAATTATTAATTGATTTTAATTGTAGAATTACTGATTTAGTTAACTCCTCCATTGCTAATACGCATAAAGATGAAGCTGCTCCAAAGTTGTCTATTTGTCCAGCTTTTTCAGCGATTTGTATTAAACTCTCAAAGTTTTCAAAAGCTAAAATAGCGCCTGTGCGATATTCACTTTGTTTTAGTTTAAATATTGAAGTCATTATAAATTTTTATTGCTGTAAAATGTCTGTATATGTCTGTTTTTTAAATTATTGGTAACTCCCACATATAAGAACCCTCAATTACCAATACATCGCCTTTGTGCGAAGCTGGTGTTTGCGTATCTGCCACTATTTAAACAATATTAGTATAAGTGCATGCCGGTTTCATATGCATTTTCTTTGTTTCTCTACAAATTTAGATAATATTGTCTAATTTCCAAGGAGGGTTTCTACAAATCTTTCATTTTTTCCACGCAAGGTATTTTGCGTTGACACTCGAATAAGCTGTACTTTTGGCTTCTTCCCTGCCCGAAACGAAATGAAGCCTAAACCATGTAGCTTGTGAAACGAACATATTTCATGAAAATGCCACGATCCTGCTGTGCTTGGCCCATGTGCAGTATAAAATGTACATAAGCTAAAAACCTTAAAAAGCACCTAAATTTATCCAAAATCGCTTTCGTAGCCGTTTTAATAAACGCTTATAACCGGATATAACCGTTTATTAAAACGGATAAGCCCACACGTCTTTGGCAAAACTGACGGATTCCGGCTAAGCAAACCCGTACATTCCGTAAGGCACAAAAGCAACTTTCTTTCAACAGCTCTTGTTGCCTTGATATTTTCATGCGCATCAAAAATAATTTCTACGCCTGTAATAATTAATTTAAATCCCTATTGTAAATCCAACAAGACCTTAACAATTATAAAAAGCATGCTGGATTATGGCATTTCTGAATCAGGCAGGTAGAACAGCACGGGCATGGATTAGAATTGGCAGATATTTATAATAAGTGTGGCCCGGCAATTTTGTAAGGTAATTTTTTACCGAATTTTCCGGCAATTCCGCTAAAAACCCACATTGTCGCCACAGGGGTTTTCCTGCTACCATCGCTATACCATCGCTATACCAAGTCGCTGCAAACACTTTGTGGGCAGCCGGGTGTTGAGGAGCGGGATAATATTGTTTTCATGTAAATATACTCATCGGATGACTCCCAGTCATCCGATGAGTGATTTTGCTCAAAAATGGTTTTTAATGCTACAAAGGTTTTTATTGACGCAATGATCGGGCAACTTCCGATGCGATTAAAAGCAATTGTTATTCATCTGCTTCACTCTTTTTCTCCATTTCCGTTTCTTCCTTCCTCTGCTTTTCGCCAATGAAATAGCTCAAAATAAGGCTGATGCCGCCGAGGATAAAAATCATGGAGAAATAGGCCACTTCTTCCTGCATATTGGTAAGGGCAATGAGCAGGTTTCCAAGCAGTATGCCCAGCGCTACGGCAATCAGGATCATGCCCCATTTTAAAGTGATTAAATCCTGTTTGCTGCCCTGAAAAACTGAGGCGTCTTTGCCAAATTGCAGTAAGGCCATACGTTCTTTTTTGCGAATGCTCAGATATACTATACCATATACAAAAGCAAAAAATCCTAAGGGAATGAAAATTTCTGGTTCCATGGTGTTATATTTTTAATGTTTCAGCTTTTTTGACGCCAGATGACCGATGAAGTTACAGCCAGGATTTTTTGTATCCCCTGTTTTTTTCCTCTTTTTGTTCCAGGCCTATGGTTTATGAGGCTTTTGGAAAATGAAAACAAACACAATTACGTTGGGTCTGGTTTCCAAAAACAAAAGTGAACACACTGCCCAATAGTGGGCAATCCGGGCTTTTGTGGGAATGTTGTAATCATCATATAACCAAATATTTATGAATAGTGGCACAATGCTTGGCTGTAGAAAAACCGTAAGAACTGAATACATGGACACAAGAATTTCAAAGGAAAAAATCAGGAAGAAGAAGCAAAAACGATTGCTTCAGTTTGGTATGATTCTCATAGTGCTGATGTTGCTGATATTGCTTATCAGGATGATGATCAAACCCACGGTAAAACGTGATGAATTTTCGGTAGCTACAGCAGAGCGGGGATTTATTGCGGCCAGTGTTCCGGCTACGGGATTGGTTTTGCCCGAATTTGAGGAAGTAATCAACAGTCCGGCACAAACCCGCATCATTAAGGCTTTTTTGCCGGTTGGCAGTGCGCTTGAACCCGGCGATACCATTTTGAGCCTGGATGTGGAAAATGCCCGCCTGAAAATGCGCCAGCTCAGTGATGAACTGGAAATGAAAAAGAACAATATCACCAAGCAGGAAATCCAGCTGGAAAAAGAGCTCATTGATTTGCAAACCGAAGAAGCCATCAAAAAACTGCAAGTGGATAATACCGGGGCCCATCTGAAGCAGGAGGAATATCTTTTTGAGATTGGAGGCGGAACCCGGGAGAAAGTGAAGCAGGCACAACTTGAGCTGGAAGTGGCGAAAATTGAACTGGAACAGATACGCAAGACAGTGGCCAACAGCCAAAAATCCATGAAAGCCAATATGCAGGGCCTTCGGCTGGAAGTGAACATACAGCAAAACCAGCTGAATGAACTGCAGGCCACCATCGACCGCTCTACGATAATTGCTGCAAAAAAAGGCGTTTTGACCTTTTTGGAAGATCAGGCCGGGCAAAGTGTTTCCAAAGGCCAGATGCTGGTGAAAATAGCTGATCTGGGATCCTATATTGTTCAGTCGCGCATTTCGGAAGCCAATGCCAATAAACTGAAAATTGGTGGAGATGTGCAAATCCGGCTGGACAAAGAACATGAGTTTAAAGGTCGGGTACAAAGCATTTCGCCTACGGTCGAATCCAATTCTATTTCCTTTGTTGTGGCGTTCGAAAAACAGGATTTGCAATTGCTCCGGCCGCGCCTCAATGTTGATGTTTTTGTCATGACCACATCAAAAGAGAATGCCTTGTTGATCCGCAACGGAAGTTTTTACCGTGGCCGCAAAAAGCAGGATATTTTCCTTTTTGAAGCAGATAAGCTGATCCGCCAAAAGGCTGAATTTGGATTGCAAAATGCAGATTTTGTGGAAATCCTCAGCGGTGCTAAGGAAGGCGATAAAATTGTTACCACTAAATTAAACAAGCTGGAGGGATATGATGAAATATCAGTGGATTAAAACAGTCTTTTGCCGTTTATTTTTAAGCCTGATAATCGTCCTTTTGGCATATCAAAATATTGCTGCACAGGGCATTGGGCTGGATCAGCTGATTGGTATTGCTGTGGAAAATTCGCCCGAAAGTATGCGCATCAAAACCGTGAAGGAAAACAAATATTGGCAATGGCGCGAGTTCAAAGCGGAATACAAACCACAATTGGTGTTTAGCGGAAAACTGCCTTATTATCAGAATGAAAACATTCCCATTATCCAGGATGACGGGAGTATTGCCTATCGCAATATCAACCAAAACCAGCTGACCGCAAACCTTTCCCTGGAGCAGAATATCAGCCTGACAGGCGGAACGGTTTTTTTTAGCTCCGACCTGGCGCGCCTCGACGATTTCAGCCAGGATCAGGTAAGCTATAACGGCTCGCCCTTTTTTATCGGATATTCACAATCCATTTTTGGCTTCAATAAGCTGAAATGGATGAAGCATATCGAGCCGGTTAAATATGAGGAATCTTTTAAAGAACATGCCGAAGGAGTGGAAAAGATCGCTTATAACACCACGCTTTATTATTTCAACCTGCTCATCGCACAGGCAGATTATCTCTCGGCAGTCAAAAATAAAAAAAATGCAGATACCAATTACCGTATCGGACAGGAAAAACATGCACTTGGGCGGATTTCAAAAGATGAGCTCCTGCAGTTGAAATATGGCGTGATTTCTGCTAGCAAAGCCATTGCGCGCGCACGTCTGGAAATGAAAACAGCCGGTCTGGCACTGACTTCATTCACAGGGCTCAATGCCAATGATTCGCTCATTTTATTTATTCCGGATGAGATAAAAACTTTTGCGATAAACGACAGCATGGCTGTTGAAAAAGCTTTTGAAAACAGCCGGCAGAGCCTTGAATTTAAACGAAAAATCCTGGAAGCACGCCGTGATTCGGAAAAAGCCCGCCGCGAAAGCGGTTTTATGGCCAATATCTCCATGAGCTATGGACGGAACGCCATCGGTACAGATTTATCAAATGTTTATGACAATCAAAGCGATATGAAAACCCTGGAGCTGGGCGTTAGCATACCCATTATGGATTGGGGCAGGACAAAAGCACGACGCAAAACCGCTGAAGCCAACCTCAGGCTTACCGAATATACGGTGGAGCAGGAAAAAATCAATTTCCGGCAGGAAGTAGTTACCGAAACGGAAAATTTCCGCATGTTGCTCGATTTTATCGTTTATACATCCGAGGCAGACCAAACTGCTGCCGAACGTTATGAAATTGCGCGTTTGCGTTATCTGGCCGGCGATATCCGCCTCATCGACTATAATATCGCACAGGATGATAAAGATCAGGCCCGCCAGGATTATATCAAAGCATTGCGCGATTACTGGCTTACCTACTACTTTATCCGCATCCTAACACTTTATGATTTTCAACACAATGTATCACTAATATCACCTCATTATGTTTCGGAATTATATTAAAACTGCATGGAAGGTTTTCAGGCGGAAGAAACTCTTTTCGCTTATATCACTTTATGGGATAACCGCCCCAATGGTGTTTATCATCATATTGTTCAGTGTGATTACGCACCTGACGCAAAACGAAAAACCTATGTCGCAAGGCGACCGTATGGTATATCTCGATAACATCCGCTGGATGTACATTGACGAAAACGGGGAGCGCACACGCTCTATGGGAAACTGGCCGTCATACCAGTTCATTAAAAAAAACCTGAAGCCCCTGAAAAGCCCGGAGATGGTTGTTTCCGCAGTGTCTGGGGAAGCTTCAGATATTTATGTCTATCGCAACAATCAGCGCTTCGATTTTACCATTAAATATACCGATCCGGAGTTTTGGCAAGTCTGCGACCATGAATTCCTGCTGGGCAGGCCCTTCAATGAACAGGAATTTGAAGAAGGGCAAAAGTATGCCGTGATTGATAAACCTACAGCAGATTTTCATTTTGCTGATGAAGATCCCATAGGCCAGATGATTGATGTGTATAATGAATCCTTCCGCGTGATCGGTGTGGTAAAAGAAGTGGATGTAACCAAACACCGCATTGCGGCCAACATCTATACTCCTTTAACAACCAACGACAGGTTTAAAACGAAATCCATCTTCAGTGGTGGCTGCTCGGCTTTGATGCTGCTGGATGATCGTTCTGATTTTGATGAACTGAACGATCAGATCCAGCTAATTGCCGAAAACTATGATGTTTCGGATATTGATTATGTAAACAAGCTCGAAATTGATGTGCCGGAAACCAGCCTGAGCCAGGAAATTGATACCCTTTTATGGCAAATGTTTTCATACAGCACCGGCACTTTTGGCACGGATCATTATCAGCTCATTGCCATCCTGATCGCTTTCCTTTTGTTTATTGTCTTGCCTACAATTAACATCATTAATATCAATCTGAACCGCATCAGTGAGCGCAACTCTGAAATCGGGATCCGGAAATCCTTTGGTGCACGCTCGGGCACACTGGTGGTTCAGTTTATTACCGAAACCGTGTTTTTTACCGTAATTGGAAGCTTGCTGGCCATCATTATTGCCTGGATTTGCCTTTTCCTGATCAATGAATCAGGAATCGTGGCCGGAGCAGTATTCAGTATCAACCTGAAAGCCCTGGCCTATACCTTTGTTACGGTGCTGTTTTTTGGCTTTTTATCGGGCGCTTATCCTGCCTGGAAAATGTCACGTCAAAGTATTGTTCATTCTTTAAATTCTTAAAATATGATCCGACATATTGCAAAAATAATCTGGAAAAACAGGAAGAAAAGTTTCCTGTTGATACTGGGATTTCTGTTGAGCTATCTGAGCGTAATTGCTATTTTAACTATTATCAGCAATTTTTTGGATAATAAAGGCAAAACACTTGGTTTTGAGTATGAAAACGTCTATAAATTCGAAATGGCCACAACAGCCAATTTCGACGATAACCAGGAAGAAGCGGAAAGACAGATAGACGGGATCCTGCAAACAATAAGGGATTATCAGGGTGTGAAAAAGCTGGGCTACTGGCATTATAATTTCCCTTTTTCACAGCAGGAAGTGCATCCGGGCGATGACGTTTACTATGGAGATAAATCCCAAAACAATGATTTGGTGGATATGTACTCGGCTGATGAAAACACACAGGAGATCCTGGATATCAATGTAACAGAAGGGCGATGGTTTGACCGCTCGGATATTGTTGCTTCAAAAAGGCCTTCCCTGATTAACCAAAATATGAAAGAAGCGCTCTTTGGTGATGAAAACCCCATTGGAAAAACCCTGAATATTTGTGGACGTGAAACACAGGTTATTGGTGTTATTGATGATTTCCGATATCGCGGTGAGTTTTCCAATTCCACGAACCTCATTATTTTGCACGAATCATACAGGGACAGCGTACATTATGAAAGAGGAAGCTGTATGTGGTGCAACGGCTGCGGATGGGATGTGTTCCTTTTTAAATCAAACAGCAATGATCCGGATTTTGAAGCCAATCTTATTGGACTTTTAAAAACCAAATTTCCCGATTGGGTTATCGACATCACTACTTTGGAAGATCTGCATCATGCTTATATGAAAAGAACATGGACACCGATAATTATCATTGCCATTGTGGTTCTTTTTGTGCTGTCGAATGTGCTTTTCGGGCTTTTTGGATTGCTTTGGTACAGTATTTCACTGCGCAAAGCCGAGATAGGGTTGCGCATGGCAGTAGGTGCTCATAAATCTTTGATATACAAACAGTTTATTTTTGAAATGCTGGCACTTGTCACGCTCGGAATTATCCCCGGTATCATTATTGCCATTCAGTTTCCATTGTTGCATGTATTCGATATTCCACTGCACATTTACCTGCAGGCTATAGGTATTTCTTCCCTTTTGATGTATGTACTTGTAGCACTTTGTGCACTGGCACCATCGGCTCAGGCCGCAGCCATTAATCCGGCCACTGCTTTACACGACGAATAATTTAATAAACCGAAATAGAATAAAATCATGATTAAACTCAATAATATCGCAAAAGTTTATCAAACTGAAGAAATTGAAACACAGGCACTTCAGAATATCAACCTCCAAATCGATGATCAGGAATTTGTTTCCGTAATGGGGCCTTCCGGATGTGGGAAAAGTACCCTGCTGAATATCATCGGGCTGCTGGATAATCCTTCCGCAGGCGAAGTGGAAATAGACGGAAAAGCCATGATGGAGCAAAGCAGCAAACAATTGGCCCTGTTCCGCAACCAAAGCCTGGGATTTATCTTTCAGAGCTTTCACCTGATCAATGATTTGCAGGTGGTTGATAATGTAGAACTTCCACTGCTGTACCGAAAAGGCATCAGTGGAAAAGAAAGGCGCAAACTCGCATTGGAAGCCCTTAAAAAAGTGGGACTTAGTGCCCGTGCCAAACATTATCCCTCACAGCTGTCGGGCGGACAGAAACAGCGTGTAGCCATAGCCCGTGCAATTATTGGCCGCCCATCCATCATTCTTGCCGATGAGCCCACCGGAAACCTCGACAGTAAAATGGGCAATGAAATTATGGATATCCTGATGCGCCTCAACAAAGAAGATAAAACCACCATCATTATGGTGACCCACGACGAACAAATGGCAAAAAAAACACATAGGGTGATACATTTGTTTGATGGGATGCAGGTAAATTAGTAGATTCGCTAAAGATATGATAATTGTAATCGACGACGACAGCGCTGTTCAGTCTTCAATCCGCCTGATGCTGATGCAGGCAGGAAAGGAAGCAAAGTGCTTTTCCCATCCGGATGAAGCACTGCCCACTGTGCGCCAGGAAAAGGCCGAAGCCATACTTCTGGATATGAATTTTGGCAATTCCACCACAGGTTCAGAAGGTCTGGCGTTTCTGGACCTGATCCAAAAAGAAGAAATCAAGAGCCCCGTTATCCTGATTACTGCCTGGGGTTCCATTGAACTGGCCGTGGAAGGTATGCGCAGAGGCGCTTTTGACTTTGTGAGCAAGCCCTGGGATAATCAGGCTCTTTTGCAAACGATCGAAACGGCCGTTGAGCTTCAGATAAAAGAAGATGTTTCGCAGGCAGGCATCAAGCGCAAAGAGCTGGATGCGCGCTTTAATTTTAAAGGCATCATCGGCGAAAGCCCGGAGCTGCTCCAAATTTTGCAAACCATTGGCCGCGTGAGCCGCACCGATGCTCCGGTTTTGATCCTTGGGGAAAGCGGCACAGGAAAAGAATTGATCGCTGAGGCCATCCATAACAACAGCATGCGGAAAAATGAAGCCTTCGTAAAGGTAAACCTGGGTGGCATTTCTTCCAGCCTTTTCGAAAGCGAAATGTTTGGCCATAAAAAAGGCGCGTTTACCGATGCCTATGCCGACCGCAAAGGCCGATTTGAAATGGCGCATAAAGGCACGATTTTCCTCGATGAAATCGGCGACCTCGACAAAGCAGCACAAGTGAAGCTCCTGCGCGTTTTGCAAGACCGGGTTTATCAGCCACTGGGCGATTCAAAAACCTATAAAGCCGATGTACGTGTGATTTGTGCCACCAATTGCAAGCTCAGGGAAATGGTGCAAAAAGGCAGCTTCCGCGAAGACCTTTTTTATCGCATCAACCTGATCAGCCTCGAACTGCCGCCGCTTCGCGAACGGGAAGGCGACATAAGCCTCCTGGCAAAGCATTTTTTGCAACGCCTTAAAATCCAATATGATGCCGGCGATGTTGGTATTGATGAAGCATGTCTCAGCTGGATGCAAAACCTGCGCTTTAGCGGCAACATCCGTGAAATGAAAAACCTGGTGGAGCGCACATGGTTGCTGAGCGGAAAAGACCATCTGGCCATATCCGATTTTGAAAAAGCACTGGAAGAGCCACTGCGGCAGGAAAATAATGAGGGTTTGCCCGAGCCGGGCAGCCTCACTCTGGAAGAAATGGAAAAAGAAATGATTATAAAAACCATGGAACGATACAGGGGCAATATCTCAAAAGTTGCTAAAGCCCTGGGACTGAGCCGTGGCGCTTTATACCGCCGTTTCGAAAAACATGGAATCCCCTACGAACACTGACCCTGCTGCATGAAACTGAAAACAAAATATATCCTTTTTAGCAGCCTGATTATTATTGTGCTCATTATTGTGGCATTGTTTATCTATCCGCATAATAAATATGCTTTTATCGCTGCTGAGATCATTGTTGTTTTTGCGGCATTCCTGTTCTATCTGATGTACCGCAGGATTTTTAAGCCTTTTAAGCTTTTGGATGCAGGGATCAGCAGTATCTCCGACCGCGATTTCAGTATTAAATTTCTTCCTGTGGGGCAAAAGGAACTGGATGCTTTGATTGATGTATATAATCGCATGATTGAACAATTGCGCCTTGAAAGGGCACATAATTCGGAAAAGAATTTTTTTCTGGAAAAACTTATTTCTGCTTCCCCTGCCGGGATCATTATCCTGAACAAAAACGGAAGTATCTCAAATATTAATCCAAGCGCAAGTCATATACTGAATATCGGGGAGGACAATAAACTTCCGGAAGATCTGAAATCCATGCCTGCGCCATGGGCCGAAGCGCTGTCAAAAATTAAAGAATCCGGAACGGAAACACTGCAGGTTCACGGAGCCCGACAGTACAAATGCCACCGCTCATTCCTGATCGACCGAGGAGTAAAACAGGACTTCTTTATGATTCAGGAGTTCAGCAATGAGCTGCTTAAGGCAGAATGGCAATCTTATGAGAAAGTCATCCGTATGATGGCGCATGAAGTGAACAACAGCATTGGCGCAGTGAATTCCATTATTGATTCTACGGTGCAGTTTATCCAAAAGCAGGATCAGGCTGAAGTATATACCGAAGCGCTGCAAATAGCTCAGGAGCGCCTGGGCAAGCTGGGCAGTTTTACCCGCCGGTATGCCGATCTGGTCAAGCTCCCGGATCCTGTTTTGGCAAAGGTATCAGTAAAAGAGATTTTTGATCAGGTATTGATTTTTCAGCAGATGCAGTTAAAACAACGAAATATCAGCCTCAAATCTGAAATAAAGCCAGATGAAGCGCAAATATTGTGTGATGCCGGACAGATGGAGCTGGTTTTGACCAATATCCTGAAAAATGCCATGGAAGCCATTGGGTCTGATGGCTTTATCCGGATTTCTTTCGAGGCATCAAAGCGCATCCTATTGATCGAAAATAATGGTGAAGCCATTTCGGAGGAATTACAAAGCCGTTTGTTTGCTCCTTTTTTTACTACCAAAAGCAGTGGCCAGGGCATTGGTCTCACGCTTACGCGGGAAGTGCTGAGCAAACACGGCTGTAGCTATGGTTTATGCAGCCGTGAAGACGGGATTACCGAGTTTCGGATTGTTTTTCCATAGTTGGGTCTATCAGGTTTTCGGCTTCCGCAAAAATAAATACAGCCGCACCAACTGAGTGCTGATGATCGTAATCAGGATAAACCAGATCATCAAAAACTGCCATGATTGGGTTTTATAAACCCAGGTAGCGATATTGCCAATGATGACCCATTGCACAATATAAAAAGCCGTAACATTTTTACCATACCAGCTCATAGCACTGATTTCCGGCCAGAAAGCCAACAGCTTTTCCCAGAGTTTATACCACCAATACATGGCCGAAAGTGCCCAAATGAAAAACAAAACCGAATGATGATAATAATCAGATAGGTTGATGCTGGTTTTCCATCCATACCAACATCCGGCTACGAATATTGCACCGAACAGAATCCGGAAGATAAGCCGGGATTCTGTTTTCCTGATAGTATCAGCGTAATTCTCCTGATGGGAGTGGAGCGCATATCCTGCCAGGGGATAAGCCAGCCAGGGAAACAACGGGAAATAGCTCCACCAGATTCCTTTACCGCTAAAGAAAGCAATAACAAAAGGGAGGGCTCCCTCTTTTGGTGCTTCCGGGAAAATAAGTGGCGGGCTTGCAGCAATGACAGAAAGCAGGAAAATTAACCTTCCTTTGTTTTTAAAATAGCGGGAAATCACAGCGAGGATAAATAATGATAAGGCAGCCAGGTAAAGAATGTCAACACCAAAAATATAAGCACAGAAATATGGTTTGGTAGTACCTTTTATCATCTGGCTAAACAAACTGACATTCAATAAGATATTGAGGATGAGGCCCAGCAGGAAAATCAGTCCGGAGCGCTTTAAGGTTTTGCCTGATGATGCTTTGAAGGCATAATATCCCATAATAAACATAAAAAGGGGTGCAGCCGGAACGCCTCCGAGAAAAAGGGATATTTTTCCGCCAATGCTTTCATAAAATAATTCTTTACCGAATAACTCGGTCAGGTGTACCTGTATCATCAAAAGAACGGCTACTCCTTTTAAAATATCGGGAAGCGGGTCGCGCACACTTACTTTCATGCCTACAAAAGTGACCATACTTTTTCTTTCAGGCATTATAAAATTTCAGGAAAGATGTATGATATTTCAGGAATAAGGCTAGTATTCTTATCAAGTGCACAATGCCCCCTTCCAATTGATGCAAAACGGACCGGCTGATACAACAAAACAGGCGTTCCGTAATGTTTTTCAAAGGGCATTGTAATTTTACTTCCATTAGACCGCGCACCAGAATTCTTTTTGCTTCCTGCTTGTTTGATGAATAGAGGCCAGTAGGTAAGCGCAGATCAAGATGAGCTTTTATTGAAAATGATGGCTGTTTTCTAAATATTGGTTGATTCACAGCGCAATTTCCAATGGATTAGATAATCAAAGAATATCGAATCACGACCCGTTTCATATAGAAACCACTTACTTAGTCTTTGCAAGAAAACACCAAATACTGCGTTACTCTTGCCTTGAAAACAGTCATGCCGTATGTACGGGACTCCTTATTTTTCAAGGCTGCGAAAGCACTTCGACAAGCTCAGCATAGCACCTTGTCTTTGACGTTTTCTTATCAAAGACTCAAAAAAAAGGTGTTTTCTGGCAGGCACTATTTACATAAGTTTATAAGGAAGTTTAGATTTCTTTCGGCAACACTCCCCTTTGCTTTGTGTTTTGGTCGAAATAACCGTTAAGATGGTCATTTCGATGGAGGTTTATGCCTGAAAGGCATTGCCGACTGAGAAATCTATTCAAAAACGAATATCAATAAACTATGTATTTATCTACTGAGCTCAATTGATGCATTAATAGTTTGTCTTTCCCCAAAAGTTTCCTGTAAAAGCAAAAAATGATGAACAGCAGTAAGAAATCAGGAAATATAAGGTTTGCTTAAAATAAAATCATCAATTCTGAATAACTTTGCTGCCAAAGCCTGTCGGGTTTATTTCTGAATACGAAATTGAACAGAAATCAGGCTTTGCTTTGTTAATGTTTTAAAACGAATGAGCTTCATGAATAAAACAAACAACCTTTTCAAAAGTCTGGCACTGCTGATCGCCATTAGTTTGATCGCCATCTCGTGCCAGCAACAAACCAAAGATGAAACGCCAAAACAGGCCAGATATGTCTTTTTCTTCATTGGCGATGGTATGGGGGCTGCCCATGTTAATGCCACAGAAGCATATCAGGCCGCGGTAAACGGGAAAAAGAATGTGGAAAAACTCAGTTTTACCAAATTTCCTGTGCAATCTTTTGCCAGCACCTATGCGGCAAACCGCTACATCACCGGATCAGCTGCTGCCGGAACAGCACTGGCTACCGGACATAAAACCAGCATCAACACCATTGGCATGGATGAGGCTAAGGAAAAGCCACTCAAAACCATTGCCGAAATGGCGCATGATGACGGTTTTAAAGTGGGCATCATCAGCAGCGTGCAATTGAATCATGCTACTCCGGCAGCTTTTTATGCGCATCAGCCTGAGCGGAACATGTATTTCGAAATCGCCAATCAACTGCCCGAAAGCAATTTTGAGTTTTTTGGTGGCGGCGGGCTGAAAAATGCGGAGGATACACTTGATGGCAAACTAGTGAATGTGTTTGACAAAATGCGCGAAGCCGGTTATACAGTTACACGCTCACGCGAGGAAATGAACAAGCTCAAAAAGGGCGACAGTAAAGTGTTTGTTACGAGTCCGGTTTTGGAAGAGGGAAGCCATGCCAACCGTTATGTTTTGGACCATGATGCATCAGATATCAGCCAGGCCGAGGTTTTGGATAAAGCCATCGAACTGCTGGATAACCCCAAAGGTTTTTTCATTATGCTTGAGGGTGGAAAAATTGACTGGGCAGCGCATGGAAACGATGGTGCCGGTGTTATTACAGAAACACAGGCTTTTAATGATGCTATAGAGCGCGCACTGGAATTTTATAAACAACATCCCGATGAAACCCTGATCCTTGTAACCGCCGATCATGAAACCGGGGGAATGAGCGTGGGAAACAGGAAAATGCATTATGAAATGGATCCTGCGCTGCTGCAGTATCAAAAATCGTCTCCGGTGCATTTTACGGAAATGCTTATGGCAAAGGCAAAACAAAACAAAGGAATCATTCCGGAAGCAGAAGCTATGGAAATGGTGAAAAATTATTTTGGTCTGGGAGCAGAAGTTGAAATTACGAAAGAGGATAAGCTGGAATTAAAAAATGCATGGGAACTTACCTTTAAGCAACATGCCGAAGGTGAAGATGCCCTTTATGATGATTTGGATCTTTTTACAGTTGCCGCTATGAATATCCTGAATCAAAAAGCCGGAATCGGCTGGACGTCAGGCAGTCATACCGCTGTTCCCGTTCCGGTTTATGCAATTGGTGTGGGGCAGGATATGTTCAAAGGATATCCTGATAATACAGAATTGCCAGAAACGATGATGGAGCTTATGCGGCTGAAAAAAGCAAAGTCCCAAAAGTAATCGGGTTTAGAATGCACAAAAAAATGGAAGGTTCTGAAGCGGCTTTCCGTTTTTTTTGTCCGATGATGTACAATTCTTGTGATCAAACAAAGAAATATTAGTAATTTTGGAACAAAAGTGAATCATGTCCGACGAATTCCACAAAACACTGGATTTAACTCTTGATGAAGCCCGCCTGGTTTATCTTTCGACACAGAAAATGGGTGCCATTATGGAGAAAGACTATATGAAGAAAAAAAACAACGAAGGATACGCTTCTGAGAGTGAATTGCGCAAGTTGCGCGATATTCATGAACTCAATAATAAACTCCGGAAATTTATCAATCGTTTTTTAGTTGAAATACAATAATTTAGAGCCTATGAAAACCAAATTTTCTTTTTTAATTGCCTTTGCTTTGCTCACTGCAGGCATTTTTACATTTTCATCATGTAGTGATGACGATGATGATAAACCCGATGAACCAAAAGTTGTGGCCTATCAGGGAAGCTGGAAAGGGACAATCGATGATAAATCTTACGTCAATTTTACAGTGGGCAACGTTAGTGATGCCAGTTGGGTGATTTCCTACGATTACAGCCTTACGGTTGTTGAAGGTGGTTCCACGTCAACGGTTTCAGGAGATTTATCTGTATCATCAGGAATTGGGAAAATTTCCGACGATCAGTTTTATATATCTTTAGATGACAAAAAGGACGGAAGTGAATATTATATCAAAGGCTCATTTACTTCGGATACCCAATTCCAGGGAAGCATAAAAGTTTTGGGTGCTTTTGGAGCCACTGTAATTGAAAAAGATTTCACGGCCACAAAGCAATAAGCTTAGAGAAAGAACTTATAAACTACCAGGCCAAGGATCATCAAAACAGCTCCTGCTGAAGAAAGATAACCGAAAAATTTATCAGATCGAATGCTCCTGTATTTCAGGGGCATTCTTTGTCCATAGAGGCCGGCAAGCAGCATTACAAAGCCTAGTCCGGCAATGGACAACAGAATAATTTCAGCAAGCGTCATTGTTTTTTCGGCGAAATTAATGAATCGTTTAGGTTTTGCAAAAAGAGCGCAAAGCAAATCAGGGCAAACGTATCATAATTTACGCAGCTTATTGATAATATATAACCCTCCTTTTAGAAGTTAAGGTAATATGGTGTATTACAAGTAGTAATGCATGGTATTGTTATTTTTCAACGCCAAGTATTACTCGTATGCTTAGGTGTCAGCCCTACAGGCTGAATATTGTTTGTTTGCTTTAAAACGGGGCAAGGCCCCGTTTTCTAATGTATCAGCCTTTCAGGCTGGTGAAGCTTTTGGTAGATCGAACAATTTTTGGTTTTCTATAATGGAGTTTTTTGATATTCAGGCTGTAAGCCTGATACATAACAAGCTGATGCAGCGCATCAGCTTGTGCTAATCGCAACAAATATGCAGCCTGTAAGGCTGCGACATTTTGTTTTGGTCAATGAATGTGGATTTATTTATGATGCGTTTGCCCTGCAAAGCAAATTGTCTGTTAACCAATAGTTCAGCAAAAAAGATTTGCTTTTTAGGCCGAAAATGGCGTATTTTGCAGCCCAATTTCAGAAAAGCCACATTTTTCTGATGAGTTGGCCCCATAGTTCAAGGGATAGAATGGAAGTTTCCTAAACTTCAGATCCAAGTTCGAGTCTTGGTGGGGCTACAAAAAAGCCTGACTTTTTTTAAAGTCAGGCTTTTTTTATTGGTGGTTTCATTTGCTTCAAGAAAAGAGCTTACTCCTTCACCCATTTCCCACCGGCAATTTTTCTGCCTTCCGCTGTAATGCGGTAGGTATAGCAGCCTTGCGGCAAAGTTTGGGTATTGATTTCCGTTTGCTGCTGGTTTAATTCTTTGCGCAAAACCAATTTGCCGTTCATACTGAACATTTCCAGCAAGGCGTTTTGGTGCTGCATGGCCAGTTTTACCTTAAACCGCTGCCCGCCCGGGTTGGGATATACCAATGCTTCCGATGCGCTGATGCCTTGCGGCTCTTCCATGCCGGTTATCAGCCCTTCACTGTTGACTTTGAGGAGGAACAAATCCTGATTGGGCGGGTTGGTGAATTCCGGTTTGCGCCAGGCTCCACAAATTACAAAACCGCCATCCATGGTAGGCTGTATGGACATCGGCCAATATACATCCGTTCCATTGCCATAATAGATTTGTTTTTGCATATTGATGTCGTAATCAAAAAAGGTGAGCTGAATGTATGTGGCTTCTGTTTGTTTGTATGGATATTGAAAGGGTTCTATATTAAATATGCCACCAATCACAATGTTTTGATTTGTTAAGGCAAGATTAGAATTAATAAAGGTATATAAAGAGCTGTCTCCAGGAAATTCAGGATAATATGTGACGCCTTTTATTGGATCATTTTGCATATCCATTTTATATACATAAATCGAATGGCAAGTTTTATATGGCGCATATCCTGAAAAACCTTTACTGGCCAATATATAAGTATTCTCATTGATCAGCCTTGCATTTGGATAGTTGGACATATATGCAATTAAGGTGTCGGCGTTTTTAAAATTTAGGTTTTTATCTAAATTAAGTACCTTAGCCAAAGAGGGCTCTTTGGTATATAAATCACCAGAGTAAAAAATGGATAACGTATTTGTTTCATTATTAATCATTAGGTCATAGCCGAAAGCATAGTTAATGCATGGTTTAAAAGTTGTTGATAAACCCGTGTTTAGATTTGTCTTCTGAATATAAAAGTCGAAATACATGCGGTTATTTAATGTACGGTTAACCAATAAATAAATGACACTGTCTCCTTTTATTTCGATTCTTTGTATTGTGGAACTGGTATCAGAAGTATAGGGAAATGTTACTCTATTAATACTGTTTAAATCATCATCAATTTGTTCGATAAACAATGCATTATATGAGGTTCCTTGAAAAACACTGTCAAAAGAACCGCCAACTATATAGCTATCGTTCTTGTATGGTACTATGTAATCTGAAGAGCCGCCGTTTGGGCCGTTTAGATACCTCCAGTTTATCAAATCCCCTTGTAGATTGAATTTATAAATAGATCCTTGTGTTTGATTGTTTTGAAAATCTTCTTCTTTTAAAGAAACAATGAATTCCCCGTTTGGTGTTTCAATAATATTGTTCGACCTGTTGCAGTAAGGAGTATCCTTTGAATCAAAAAACGTTTCTTGGCTAAAGCAATAATTGGAAAGTATTATTAATATGTATATAGGTGATATATTTTTCATCAAGTTTGAGTTTTAAAATGACTATGAAAGTTCAGGCTTCAAGCAGTTTTTGAAGCCTGCAATATTTTATTGAGGAGATCAATTCCCTCCGCCACCACTTAAGTGAAAATCACCATAGTATATTTTATATATATGACAATAGAATATGCCACCACCGAACATTTCATCAAGCACATCCACTGATTTATAGTCTTTATTCGATGGCACTTTGTTTGCCTTGATATAGTCAAAGTGATTTAAGTAGAAATTTAGTTCAGCTGGAGATAAACAGTCATCCCAGGAATATCCTTGATACATAATGTGTTCTCTGTCTGGGTATGCAGGGTTGTTGGAATATTCCGGAAAATCCTGAGGATAAACCATTATAGAATCAACGTTAGTATAATAACCACTTTGCCCTGTTGAGAGAGGGTGATTAAATTTATACTGCAGCAAATTTGTGCCACCAGTAGTTTCTGTGCTTGGATTTGGACCACATCGGCCACAATCTTCACACCATACCCAGTACTCTGTTGGGCCAAACTGAACATAGTTGTACAAACTTACAGTTGAACCAAAGCTGTAAACCATATTAACATTAGCTGTGCCATCCTTTAGCTGGTTTTCTTCAATGTTGATGTTCACCATATCGCTGCGGAGGTTTTCATCTTCAGCAAGCAGGCTGTTGATTTCCGCCAAAAAGCTTTCATAAGCAAGGTTAAGATCGTTGCTGCTGATCTGGCCGTTGCTTACAGGCACTTCATAAGTCCGGTTTTCAAATCCCAGGCCATGCCAATTGTGCTCGTTATTGGCTTCTTCATAATTGAGCAGCCCTTCCAAATGCCATTCTGCATCTTCCATAGTGTAGAGAACGGCTTCTTTGTTTTGGGATTGTATTGTTTGTTTAAAATCGAGCAGTTTTTCTGCAATCGGGTCTTTTGTTGTATTTGCTACCGGGGCTTCATAATCGTCTTTTTTACATGAGCTAAAGGCAATGGCTACAACGGCCATCATAATATATAATTTTTTCATCTGTTCAATAAAATTGGTTTTGAAAATAAAAAATAATCTTTTGTCATATTGCTCTGGAAATTAATTTAAGGAGGATGGGACAGCTTTCTCCATATTTCTGAATACCCCCCCATTTACTGCAATTTGTACAGTAACAGGCCAAAAATAGCGTTTTGTGCAACAAATACCTGTATTTACTGAGGGTTTTGGGTTCATTTGTTTTGTCAGGTTAAGCAATAAATTAAAATATTAAAAAAGTTTGGGAGGCAAACTTATATAGCATTTTTTGAAAACGCAAGAAAAGGCATAAATATTATAGAAATAGTGATTTGTTTTTTTCCAGATAACCAATTCTCAAAATTATATGCTATTTTTGGGAAAGATAGTTGAGATCAGGAAGGCGTAAACCAGATTGGTTTTTCGAAAAAACATCTCCAAAATTTAAGACTTTTAGAGATGTTTTTTTTAAAAAGATTTCTTACTCCTTCACCCATTTCCCAACGGCAATTTTTCTGCCTTCCGCTGTAATGCGGTAGGTATAGCAGCCTTGCGGCAAAGTTTGGGTATTGATTTCCGTTTGCTGCTGGTTTAATTCTTTGCGCAAAACCAATTTGCCGTTCATACTGAACATTTCCAGCAAGGCGTTTTGGTGCTGCATGGCCAGTTTTACCTTAAACCGCTGCCCGCCCGGGTTGGGATATACCAATGCTTCCGATGCGCTGATGCCTTGCGGTTCGTCCATGCCGGTGATCAGCCCTTCGCTGTTGACTTTGAGGAGGAAGTAATCAAATTTCAGCGCTTGTATTTCTTTGGTTATGCCGCAAATAATATATCCATCATCCGATGTGGGTTGAATATCCATTCCAAAATAGATTTTTTGGCCATCACCATAATAAACCTGCTTTGTGAGGTTTAATTCCTGATCAAGAAAATTCAATTGCACCCATGCTGGCATTTTTTGCCAGAGACCAACCGCTGGCTGAACATTATAGTTGACCCCAACTGTAATATTATTTTCGGTAACAGTCAAAGGATCAAGGTAAAATGGATAAATAGATGTATCTATTGGGTTTTCAGGGTAAAGGTATGTTGCATTCAGAGAATCGTGTTGGTAATTCATTTCATATAAGTATATAGCTTTATAGTCGTCTTTTGATTCAAGGCCTCCCAGACTTGATGTTAAATAACTGTCTTCGTTGTATTTCTCAAAATATGTGTATATTCGCATAAAATCCGGTTCGGAAATACAATTTTTATAGTTAAGGTTTGTATCAAGAATCAATAGCTTTGCCAAGGCTTCTCTTTCCTCTTCAATATAACTGCCTGTATAGCTAACAGCAATTTGATTATTGTCGGGATCATATAGTAAATCGAAAGCAGATTGGGATACTATATTGGGGTCATATGCTCTGGTACTTTCACTATATAGGTTAATCTTCCACACCCTGAATTTTGTTTGCTTTGGAGGAGGGATAGCACTTCTGTAGTTTTCGAGCATCAAAACCACGCTGTTTGATATTTTTTTGATTTGTTTTATATCACTGGCTGTATCTAATTGGACTGGAAGTTTTATACTGTGAAGTACTTTCAGCTCATCATTAATTATACTTATGAATCTTATTTGATAATGCTTTTCATGTGCCACACTGTCTTTTATACCGCCAATAATATAATTATTATTAAACTTATTAATAGTATGAATTGCACCGCCATTTGTACCATCCAAACTGAGCATGTTTATTGGTTGTCCAAATTCATTATATTTATAGATGGCTCCATTATATTGATCATTTTGAAAATTTTTTTCATTAACTATTAATAAATAGGAATTGTTTTGGGTTTGTATTACCGAATTCGTTGTAACTGAATAGGGGCTTTCAAAAACATTAAAAAAATTAAACTGGCCTTTACTGCTGTATGATACAACAATCAATAAAAATATGAAAATATATGTTCTCATGTGTTCTAAGGGATAAATGTATGCGGCATTTGTTTGCCGCATACATATTAATAATAATTAATTGCTTCCACCACCGCTGCCGGGATGAAAATTGCCGTAAAAGAGCTTGTAAATATACAATAAATCTGTACCGTGTTGGTGAGCAATATACTCATCAATAACCTCTACAGATGCAAAGGTTTTATTTGCAGGTTTTGCGTCTTCTTTAATAAAATCAAATTTTGATAAATAGTAATTCAACTCTGTGGGAGAAAGACATTCATCCCAAATACCATTTGCATCATAATAAATTATGAATTCCCTGTAAGGATAATTAGGGTGGTTGAGATCGGAATCATATTCTGTTCCAGTTTTTTCTTTTACTAAAAGATTAGTATAATACCCAGGTTGACCTGTTGTTGTGGGATTATTTAATTTATCCTGTAAGCGGTCATTAGCATAATCTGTTGATATCAGAGTATTTGTGCCGCAAACACCCCCGGAGCCAGTTTCACCAGGGTCACCCCAATTCCAATATTCATCAGGCCCAAAAGGATTGTAGTTTGGTATCGCAATAATTGACCCAAAACTATAGGTCATCCCAACGGTAGCCGTACCATCTTTCATTTGGTTTTCTTCAATGTTGATGTTCACCATATCGCTGCGGAGGTTTTCATCTTCAGCAAGCAGGCTGTTGATTTCCGCCAAAAAGCTTTCATAAGCCAAATTCAAATTGCTGCTGCTGATCTGTCCTTTGCTTACAGGCACTTCATAAGTCCGGTTTTCAAATTCCAGGCCGTGCCAGTTGTGCTCGTTATTGGCTTCTTCATAATTGAGCAGCCCTTCCAAATGCCATTCTGCATCTTCCATAGTGTAAAGAACGGCTTCTTTGTTTTGGGATTGAATTGTTTGTTTAAAATCGAGTAGTTTTTCTGCAATCGGATCTTTTGTTGTATTTGCTGCCGGTGCGTCATTTTCATCTTTTTTACATGAGCTAAAGGCAATGGCTACAAGAGCCATCATAATATATAATTTTTTCATCTGTTCAATAAAATTGGTTTTGAAAATAAAAAATAATCTTTTCTCATATTGCTCTGGAAATTAATTTAAGGAGGGTGTGCCGGCTTCCTCCATATTTCTGAATACCCCCCCCATTTACTGCAATTTGTACAGTAACAGGCCAAAAATGGCGTTTTGTGCAATAAATACCTGTATTTTCTGGGGGTTTTGGGTTCATTTGTTTTGTCAGGTTAAGCAATAAATTAAAATATTAAAAAAAGTTTGGGAGGCAAACTTATATAGCATTTTTTGAAAACGCAAGAAAAAGTATAAATATTATAGAAATAGTGGTTAACTATTTTCCAGATAACCAATTCTCAAAATTATATGCTATTTTTGGGAAAGATAGTTGAGATCAGGAAGGCGTAAACCAGATTGGTTTTTCGAAAAAACATCTCCAAAATTTAAGACTTTTAGAGATGTTTTTTTTAAAAAGATTTCTTACTCCTTCACCCATTTCCCACCGGCAATTTTTCTGCCTTCCGCTGTAATGCGGTAGGTATAGCAGCCTTGCGGCAAAGTTTGGGTATTTATTTCCGTTTGCTGCTGGTTTAATTCTTTGCGCAAAACCAATTTGCCGTTCATACTGAACATTTCCAGCAAGGCGTTTTGGTGCTGCATGGCCAGTTTTACCTTAAACCGCTGCCCGCCCGGGTTGGGATATACCAATGCTTCCGATGCGCTGATGCCTTGCGGTTCGTCCATGCCCCGTTTTTGGAATTGCTAAAAATGTCCTTCCGCAACTGCCCAAAGAAGATTTTGTGGCACAAACGCTTGCCATTGAATATATATGGAAGCAGGTATTCGCGGCGTGGAAATAGGCACTTTGCTTGCCGACCGCGATCCGGAAACCCGCGAAAACCGCTATCCTGACCTGGTACTGCTTCGCCTGGCAATTCCCCGCAGGGTATATACCAATAACCATATGGACGTCATTGCTGCCGCGCTTAAAAATGTTTACGACCGCAGAAATGAAATAACCAGCGGCTACGAAATCACTTACGAATCCCCGATTATGAGGCACTTCATAGTAGAGTTGAAGAAGAAGTAAATTTCTTATATTAGTACCCCCTCCCTTTTATATGGCTAAAGTTTGGAGTGGGTATATTAATTTACAGTTGTACTTCTTGTCCAGTCTTTCCTATATTACTATCTACAGTCAGTTTGTAGTTGACAAGTTTCGATCGGATCACATCAGAATCACAAATAGATATATAAGAGTCAATTAGCGTTTTTATATTTTCGGCAAAAGTCGAATCAATTGTGATAGTTACCGTATCCTCCTGTAGAATTAATGGGATGATTTGATTTACATCATAAAGAACAAGTGCAGTTTCATAAGCAATGGAAGCAGAAAGCTTATCATGGAAATATTCGCTCATAAGATAATAGTCTTCAATAAGGGTTTGTCCAGTTTGTGAGTTAATTAAGTAATTATCTCGTAATTGTCTTTGAAGTGGGTAGTTAAATGTTGTTTGGTCGAAGCTAATTGAGTTTTCAATACAAGATTGTTCTACACTATGACCGAGACAAGGTTCCTCTCCTTGTCCATTGCAAGTTGAACCATAAAGAGGTGATAGATGGCACGGATTTTCACCACCATCTATACATGGGGGTTCACAATCATTAGGGGGCGCTTGATAGGTACTTTTCTCTGATGAGAGAATTAATTTTCTTGAAAGCTCGTGTTTTGAATTTTTTGTATTAATAACTTTTTGTTTCTCAGAGAAGATTAAGATCCAGGATCTGCTTGGGTATTGAATAGAATCAAATTGATTAATAGCAATAGAATTTAGATCATTAGATAATATGCCACTTACTTCGCAATCAAACTGCTGATCTTTTTGAAAACCATTGTTTACCCTTTTATATAGGGAATGGTGTAATTTATTGTCATTTTGATAAAAGCAGCTAATCCCAATTAAGTCAGGAGCTTTAATTAACTGATCTGTTTTAAAGTGTTTTTTTGTATAAAGAACAAATGAATAAAGAGATTCATTGTTCTTTGTTATATCATTAATGAAATTTGATAAATCCAGAAATGATATAGAGTCTAGTGTTTTATATGTTAGGTTAATTGATTTGAATTCCCAACAATCAAACAAGGAAGAAATATTAATATCTTCCAAACATATTGATATGTTTTTCTTATTGGGCTTATTATTACACTCACTACAAGTTTGATCCGTGCTTTTGTGACAAGAAGTTGCAATTAAAATAAATAGTATATTTATAAATACTAGTTGGTTTTTCATTACTGTTGATATTAAAAATATTATTACTTAGGATGAATTGATGAATGCTTTATATTGCTCTGGAAATTAATTTAAGGAGGATGGGACAGCTTTCTCCATATTTCTGAATACCCCCCCCATTTACTGCAATTTGTACAGTAACAGGCCAAAAATGGCGTTTTGTGCAATAAATACCTGTATTTACTGAGGGTTTTGGGTTCATTTGTTTTGTCAGGTTAAGCAATTTTTTGTAATATCTAATCGAATTACAGGGACAAATCTATATATTTTTTTTTGAATTTGCAAGTATTTTAGTAAAAATGGAGGAATTATTTTAAGAACATGAATTATAGAGTTTTTGAGCTATTATTAAATTCAGGGATCGCCCTTTTACAATTCACCACCTCTTTTCTTATCTTTGTGCTCTCAAAACGAATAGGATGATTAAATCAATGACAGGTTTTGGCAAATGCCAGGCCGTACTGCCCGATAAGAAAATCACGCTTGAGATCCGTTCGCTCAACAGCAAGCAGCTCGACCTCAACATGCGCCTGCCCGGGGTGTACAAAGAAAAGGAAATGCAGATACGCTCCCTGCTGGCCAAAGAACTGCACCGTGGAAAAGTCGATTTTGCCATTTTTATTGAAGCTATGGGCGATTTCGGAAATTACAGCATCAATCAGGAGCTGGCAAAACGATATCACCGTGAACTTGAAAACCTGGCAAAGGAAATCGATCAAAAAGCAGAAAGTGATTACCTTTCAATACTTTCGCGCATGCCCGATGTGCTGAAAAACGAAATCATCGAAATTGGCGAAGACGAATGGAAGCGCCTTTTTGCCGAAGTGAACCATGCCATTAAAAACCTGGATGATTTCCGTATTGAAGAGGGCAGCAGCCTGGATGCCGATTTCCGCAAGCGTACGGCTTTGATCCTTGATTATCTGAGCGAAATTGAAAAGCACGAAAAAGAGCGCATCAAAAATGTGCGCGAACGCATCCGCCGCCATATCAATGAGGTATCGGAAGAAGTAAAAATTGATGAAAACCGTTTCGAGCAGGAAATCATTTTTTATCTCGAAAAACTCGATATCACCGAAGAAAAAACCCGTTTGCGCAAGCATTGTTCCTATTTTATTGAAACCATGGAGGAAGCTTCGCCCAACGGAAAAAAACTGAATTTTATAAGCCAGGAAATGGGGCGCGAAATCAATACCCTTGGCGCCAAGGCCAGCGATGCCAATATCCAGCGTTTTGTAGTGATGATGAAAGACGAACTCGAAAAAATTAAAGAACAGGTACTGAACGTATTATGAGCGGAAACAAAGTTGTTATCTTTTCGGCACCGAGTGGCGCGGGCAAAACAACCATCGTTAAGGAAATGCTGCTGCGTTTTCCCCGGCTGAGTTTTTCTGTTTCTGCATGCAGCCGCAATGCACGCAAAGGCGAAACACACGGCAAGGATTATTATTTTCTTTCTGTTGATGAGTTCCGGAATAGGATTGCCAAAAATGATTTTTTGGAGTGGGAAGAGGTGTATGAGAATAATTTTTACGGTACACTCAAAAGCGAAGTTGAGCGAATCTGGAGCGAAGGTAAAGAGGTGATTTTTGATGTGGATGTCAAAGGCGGGATCAACATCAAAAAATATTTTGGCGATCAGGCGCTGGCTGTTTTTGTGATGCCTCCTTCGGTTGAAGAACTGGGCAATCGCCTTCGTGGCCGCTCTACCGATGATGAAGCGACGATTTTGAAACGTCTTGAAAAAGCGGAATACGAAATCAGCTTTGCCGGTCAGTTTGATTTGCGCATTGTTAACGACCAGCTGGATGTGGCTATGGAAGAAGCTTTCCGCGCCCTGAAAACATTTCTTGAAAACTAATGGCAGCCATTAAAAAAAATACGGCCCTGTTTTTTGGTTCCTTTAACCCGGTGCATATCGGCCATATGGCCATTGCCAATTTTTTGGTGGAATTTACCGAAGTGGACGATCTTTGGTTTGTGGTCACGCCGCAAAACCCCTTGAAAGAACGCGCCAACTTACTGCCGGATGCAGACCGCCTCGAAATGGTACGTCTCGCCATTGACGATGATCCGCGCTTCCGGGCTTCCGACATCGAATTTCGTTTGCCCAAGCCCAATTTTACCATCAATACACTGGCTTATATCAGCGAGAAATTTCCAGAACGCAATTTTTATCTTGTGATTGGCGGCGATAACCTACAATATTTCAATAAATGGAAAAACCCCGAAGAAATCCTGAAGCAATATAAATTGTTGGTTTATGCACGCCCGGGCTATGATGGTGGTGATTATGCCACGCACCCATCCGTGCGCATAGTACAGGCACCCCAAATAGAAATTTCTTCCAGCTTCATCCGAAAAGCAATACAAAACGGCCACAACCCCAATCATTTCATGCCGCCCAAAGTGGCGAAATATGTGGACGAGATGAATTTTTTTAAAGCCTAAAAATCCTGTAAGTTCTTGGTTGAATGTGTTTTTTGATTAAATTTACCCTTCAAAAACACCCAAAACCATGAGCACAAGCCACAGCCTTCTCGAAGGGGTAATCGTAATGCTGGCGATTATATCCCTTGCTGCATTTCTGCGGAAAATATCCGTTTTAAAAAAAGACGACAGCCTGCTGTTTAGCAAAATTGTGATGAAAGTCACACTGCCGGCCCTGATTTTTTCTTCATTGGCCATTAGTGATTTTCATGCTGATTTCCTCCGAATGGCATTGATCATGTGTATAATTGAAATTACAATCATTTTGCTGGCATGGCTAACAGCTCATTTGTTGAAATTCGACCGCGGCAAAACCGGTGCCCTGATACTGGCTTCTGCATTTGGCATGACGACCATGTTGGGCTATCCCTTGATTCGTGAGGTTTTTAACAATAATCCTGTTTCTATCGAAGAGGCAGTGGTAACCAGTGAGTTTGGTGTGGGCTTTTTGTTGTTTATCGTCGGGCCCTTGATTGCAATGTATTTTGGCGAATCCACAGTTAATCGAAAAGATATCGGACAATCGGCAGCACGGTTTTTTATCTCTCCGGTTTTCATCTCTTTGGTGGCCGGAATCCTTTTTTCTTTTCTGAAAATCGATCACGAAAATGAAGTGTCTGCCACCTTCCTGAGATTTTTTAAGCTGATTGGAAATGCCAACCTCCTGATGGTGACCTTTACCATCGGTCTTTTGATTGAATACAAATCCGGACAAAATGTTTTTCTGTTCCTTGTCTTAGCGCTTATCATGAAGTTGATCCTGAAACCTTTATTGGCAATTTGGTGGACTGATAATGGTGGTTTCACGGATATGATGCGGCAGATTGTAATTATTGAAACCGCTTTACCATCAGCAATTTTAGGTGTGGTTTTTGCGCGCCGGTACAATTGCCGCCCCGATCTGGTTTCCCTGGCCATAATGGCCAGCCTGGTGCTGAGTGTCATCACGGTAAATTTGATTTTCCTTCTTGTGGCCTAAAAACATAAGCCTTTTCGTACTTTTATTCTACTATTTGCCAAAACAAAAATATTATGAAAACACTAAAATTACTGTTCCTTGCAACAATAGCCTTCAGCCTGGTTTTTTCTTCATGCTCCCGGAAATTTATGGTAATCGAAACGCCGGTAAAACAGCCGGCTGCTCGGCAAATCAGCCCACCGAATGTAGCATTGGTGTTGGGCGGCGGGGCCTTTCACGGGATGGCTCATGTGGGTGTCATTAAAATTCTTGAAGGTGAGGGCATCCCTATTGATCTAATCGTAGGTACTTCGGCCGGCAGCCTGGTTGGAGCACTTTACGCAAGCAAACCGCATATCGATTCGCTGGAGGGACTTGTAGGGTCAACCAAAGCGCGGGATGTATTCGATTTTTCGCTTTTACGTTCTACCGAAGGTTTTGTCTCCGGAAAACGATTGCAGGCATATGTTCTTAAAAACACCGATATCACCAAAATTGAAGAGACAAAAATTCCTTTTGTTGCGGTTACCACAGATATCGAAAAAGGGAAAACAGTGGCCTTAAAAGCCGGTCCTATTGCTCCTTCGGTAAATGCTTCCTGTGCCATTCCGGGCATATTCGAACCGGTCAAGATGTACGGTACAACATTCGTTGATGGGGGTGTGCTGGATTGCGTTCCGGCCAATATTGCAAAGGAATACAACCCAAAAGTTATTATTGCTGTGCGTATTATGGATTTTGATACGGTGCCCGAAATGAAAAACCGCAAACAGGTTTATCAAAGAGCTTATACGGTTGCTGCGCACAATATGAGCGAATACAACAGTAAAGATGCTGACATTATCATTAGTCCTGATTTAGAGGGATTACCACTTATGAGCAGTAAAGATAACAAGAAGCTCTACGAATTGGGTGTGGCGGCAGCAAAGGCTTCTTTGCCGCAAATTATTGCCCTGCTCAAAAAAGAAGGAATCCAATTACGGAAATAATTGTCTTTTTCTCAATTGCACATTCACGAAATTTTATAAGCCTCAGGAATTGCTGTGGCTAATGATTGTATGCTTTTCGTACTTTTATGCCTTGATTTGCCAAAACAAAAGGATTATGAAGAAACTTTCAATAGAAGAAATCAACCAACATATTGGTGGTGAAATTACCGGACAAACGGATCAGCTTTTTGAAGGTCCGGAACAACTCGAACGTGCAGAAAAACACCATATCAGCTTTATCGGAAACCGGAAGTTTATGAAACTTTGGCCACAGTCCAAAGCTGGTGCTGCGGTAGTTGATGCCAAATTTAATTTGGAAGCCGGCAATGGCAGGGCTTTGATCCGCGTGCCCAATGCCGATCTGGCCATGGCTAAAATCCTGGAGCTTTTCGATCCCGGACTGCCTGAATTTGAAAGCGATATCGACCCGAAAGCCATCATACACGAAAGTGCAATAATCGGGCGGGCTTGCAAAATCGGAGCAGGAACGTACATTGGAAAAAATGTGGTGATTGGCGACGGAACAAGGATTTATCCCAATGTTACTATCCTTGATGATACCGTAATTGGCACGATGAACATTATCTGGTCGGGCGTGATCATTCGCGAGCGCACACAAATTGGCAGCTATTGCATTTTTCATCCCAATGCCAGTATTGGAGCCGATGGATTTGGGTTCCGTCCGGCAGAAGATGGCCGTGGGCTGGTGAAAATCCCGCAAATCGGGAATGTGGTGATTGGAAATGGCGTGGAAATTGGCGCCAATTCATGTGTGGACCGTGGCAAATTCAGCTCTACCATTGTAGGCGATGGCTGTAAAATCGACAATCTGGTGCAGATTGCCCACAATTGTGTGCTGGGACGATCCTGCATTATGGCCGGGAATAGCGGTCTGGCCGGTTCGGTTACCCTTGGCGATGGCGTAATTATCGGCGGCAGTGCCAGCATAAGAGACCACACAACCATTGAATCAGGTGCGATCGTTGCAGCGGGTTCGGGTGTGATGAATGATGTAAAAGCCGGACAAACTGTATTGGGCTATCCCGCAGCCGACTCCCGCGATAAACTCAAAGAGTGGGTTGCCATCAGGAAACTTGCCCGTGATGTGAAGAAGTAGGGCTTTTGGCAATATCGGCCTTTCAGCTCCCTTCAATTACGCTCAGGGGCCTTAATTTTAAGTATTCAATCTCAATCCAAGATCCTTGAGCGGAGTCGGGAGGCCGATTTTATATCCACCCCCGCAACTTATAATATCCCAAAGCCATCATCTCCCGGGTAACCATAATTTCATATTTGAGGTGGCTCCACATCTGATAGCGAAGCGAGATGCTGCCTCCAACATCGGGCAGGAGGAGCTTATCTTCGCCCAGTTCATCATCATCAAAAGTGAGATCGGCTTCAATGTCGGTTTCGAAGGCAGGCAATGCGCTTACTTTTTTGAATCCGGTTTTTTGGAAACACAGCACCGATCTGCGCATATGCTCCGGTGATGTAACAAGCAGCACATTTTGATGTAAGGGAATGATTTCGGAACAATTGAGTGCCTGTGCACGTGTATTCGTGCCTGATGCTTCAAAATAAAGCAGGCTGTCGGGAATGCCACGTAAGATCAGTTCTTTTTTCATCAGTCGGGGCGTACTGCTTTGATCGAGCGTATCTCCGGGCATGGCCACAATTATTTTGGTTCCCGGAAAACTATGGTAGGCTTTGGCTGTAAACCAGCAGCGCATCAGGTTTGATTTTCCGGGCATACCGCTGCCCCCTAGCATTACGATGCATTCGGGAGGGGATTTCAGCTCCGATTTGCTTGTTCCCAGCCAGTAATAAGCCCAAAAAGGGGCCGTAGTAAAGGACAGGATCAGGCTCAATAGGAAAATACTGCCAAAAACAAACAGCATGTATTTAAAAAATGCCAGAAAGCGGGAAATATATTTTTTTGTCATTTCCTATAAAAATGGGCTTCTCTATTTGCTCATCGCATCAACTTGATTCAATGCATAGGCATAAGCGCCAATCGAAACAGCTCTTGAAGTGCCCAAACGGCTCACACCAATGCCAATCCGTTTTAGCGGATCGTACATGATTTTGCGGTCGGAATAAGGCACTTTTATTTCCTTTGGATTTCCTTTGATGAACAGATCATGGCTTTTCGGCTCTTCCAGGTTAAAGGCTTTTACTTCCATGCGTTCCACCTTTCCGTTGTCGTGGGTTTCAAAATGCCGGTTCATTTCCGCAACGAGATAGTCGAGAAAAACGGAATGCGCTCCGGAGAGCCCTCCACCCAATACGATCAGTCCATCCACAAGCGAAACCGCATCGGCCAGCGCATTGCCGGCAACGATGGCAAATTCCCTGAAAGCATTTTTCGCGGCTTTATGGCACTTATGTCCTTCGTTTTGTGCAATTTTAAAAATTTCAAAAGGATCGGGACAGTGCTCAAATTCCAGATTGGCTTCGCGAGCAAAAACACGGCGCAATCCGCGGATACTGATATGCTCTTCGGCGCTGAAACGTTTGTCGAGGCTGTTTCCAAAGCGGTTGATTTCGCCTTGTGCGGAATTGTCTCCGGTAAAGATTTCATTATGGCTTACAATACCGCCGCCAAATCCTGTTCCAAAAGTTGCTCCAAATAAGTTTTTATATTGCTTTGGGCTGTCTGAATTTTTTAACTGAGCATTGATTTCGGGCAGGAGTCCGGCAATGGCTTCACCATATGCAAAAAGATCGCCATCATTATTTATATAAACAGGAAGGCCAAAAATATCTTCAAGCATCGGTCCCAAAGCCACACCACCACGGAATGCGGGCAGGTTTTCCAAATCGCCGATAATGCCTTTTTCGTAATTGGCCGGCCCGGGAAAACTAAAGGAAATGGCAACCGGTTCTTCGCCCAATTGTTCTTTACTTTGTTTAAAACCATTGATAATCTTCTGCAAAACCTCATCAATATCCTCGCCTTTTGCCGAGATTGTAATGGGTTGTATAACTTCCTCACCTGCCTTGATAGCGGAAAAAACAAAATTGGTCCCTCCGGCATCAAGTGTCAATACGCTTCTTTGGTCGTCTTTGTACATAATCCTATCCTTCATTTCATTTTCTGGATACAAAAAAACGAAGAAATATTATTAATTTATAATTTAGCCGATTGAAAAATTGAAAATCACTAATTTAAAATTACACTAAGTTATTAATCGTATGAAAAAGACTGTCACAAAATTGTTTTTCACATTACTGACTGTACTGGCTTTCAGTTTAAAAGCAAGTTTTGCTACCACACCTCCCGATGAAGGCATGTGGCTTCCTATGTTTGTTGAGCGCCTCAACTATACCGATATGCAAAAAATGGGCCTTCAGCTTACACCCGAAGAGCTATACAGCATCAATCATTCCAGCTTAAAAGACGCTATTGTCGGTTTGGCTGAGGGAAGCGCCCCGCGTGGATATTTCTGTACCGGAGAAATTGTTTCTTCCAAAGGCTTGATTTTCACCAACCACCACTGCGGTTATGGCTCTATTCAGGAACATAGTTCTGTAGAACACGATTATCTTACCGAAGGTTTCTGGGCTTACAGCCACGAAGAAGAGCTGCCAAACCCCGGACTGACTGCTTCAACTTTGGTCCGTATGGAGGACGTAACGGACACCATTCTTTCTGCACTGAATGATGAAATGACAGAAGATGAACGCAGTGAAAAAATTCAGGAAATTTCAAAAGGCATCGAAGAAAAAGCTGCTGAAGACGGAAAATATAACCCGATCGTAAAAAGCTTTTTCGATGGAAATGAATTTTATCTTTTTGTTTATCAAACTTTTAAAGATGTCCGCCTGGTAGGTGCCCCGCCGTCGTCTATCGGAAAATACGGTGGCGATACCGACAACTGGATGTGGCCACGCCATACCGGCGATTTCAGTATTTTCCGCATTTATGCCGATAAAGACGGAAATCCTGCTGAATATTCAGAAGATAATGTGCCGCTTAAGCCAAAACACCACCTCCCGGTTTCAATCAAAGGTGTTGAAAAAGATGATTTCGCGATGATCTGGGGCTTCCCCGGAGGAACAGACCGCTACCTCACTTCCTTTGGTGTGGAATATGCCATTGAAAAAAACAACCCAACCGTGGTTGATATCCGTGATAAAAAACTGGAAATCATGCGCGAAGACATGAATGCCGATAAAGCGATCAAGATCATGTATTCGTCAAAATATGCAAGTACTGCCAATTACTGGAAATATTTTATTGGCCAAACCAAAGGCCTGAAGCGCCTGAAGGTTTTTGAAAAGAAACAAGCCATCGAAAAGGAATTCACGGATTGGGTGAAAAAAGATGCCGAACGCGAAAAGAAATACGGTAATGCTCTGAACCTCATTAAAGAAGGTTACGAAAAAATGGAAAAATATGCCATGGTTTCCACTTATCTGAACGAAGCCGTGTTCCAGGGGCCGGAAATTATTTATTACAGCTTCGGAGCGTTCAGCCTTTATTCGCAACTGAAAATGCAGGATAAAGCAAAAGGCAAAGAGAAAAAAGCATACGATGAAGACATTCAGGCTGCTGCCAAACAATTGCTCGAAGATGCCCCTGAACATTTCAAAAACTTTAACCTCCCTACCGACCGCAAACTTTTTGCTGCACTTCTGGAAATGTACTATACCGAAGTTCCCAAAGACCAGCAGTCTGAAATTTTTAGGAAGTTTGAAAAGAAATTTAAAGGTGATTTCAACAAATGGGCTGATTATGTTTATGAAAAATCAGCATTTGCCAGCGAAGCAAACCTGAAGAAATTCGTTGAAAAGCCATCACTGAAGAAGATGGAAAAAGATCCTGCTTTTGAAATTGCACTCAGCATGGTTTCAAGTATCCGTAAGGTGTATCAGGAAGTTGGCGAAATTGAAAGCAATTACATTGGCAAAGGAAACCGCCTTTTTGTTGCCGGCCTTATGGAAATGAACCCGGATAAAAAATATTACCCCAATGCCAACTCTACTTTGCGCATGACTTACGGTAAAGTACTGGATTATTATCCTGCCGATGCGGTACATTATGATTTTGTAACCACACTTTCGGGCGTGATGGAAAAAGAAGATCCGGACAATATGGAATTCGTGGTTCACGAAAAACTGAAAGAACTCTGGACAAGCAAGGACTTTGGCCGTTACGGATCCAAAATCAATGGTAAAGACGAAATTGTTACTTGTTTCCTTTCTACCAACGACATCACCGGAGGCAACTCAGGCAGCCCTGTAATGAATGCCAATGGCGAACTGATCGGTATAGCTTTCGACGGAAACTGGGAAGCCATGAGCGGCGATATCGCTTTTGAAACAGAACTGCAACGTACCATCAACGTGGATGTACGCTATGTGCTTTTCATCATCGACAAATTTGCCGGAGCGCAAAACCTTATTGATGAACTTGATATTGTAGAATAAACTACATCAGCGATAATACAAAAAAGCCGGACTTCTGATCCGGCTTTTTTTATGTGGTTTTTATTAAAAACTGGCATGAAGCTTGTATCTTTGGCGTAGCCTAATAATTGGAATTTAAACCTTGAAAAAACATACGTATGAAACGTTTACTGAACTTTGGTATGATCATCATGGCTATTGCCCTGATTACGGCATGCAACCCCAGAAAAGTAACCCGGGTAAGTGAAGATACTACTATCGACTTAAGCGGTCGCTGGAATGATGTGGATTCGCGCGAAACAGCACAAAAAATGATCTCTCAAGCTTTGGGTGGCGATTGGTTAATTGATTTTGACCGCCAGCATCCCGGTAAAAAACCCGTGGTTATTGCCGGCTTTGTTAAAAACAAAACAAATGAACACATTGATGCGGAAACATTTGTGAAAGACCTGGAAAGGGCATTCATCAAATCCAATCAGGTGCGCGTGGTGCAGGGCGGCCAGAAACGTGAAGAAATCCGTGGTGAACGTGCCGACCAGCAAGACTATTCATCACAGGAGACCATGAAAAAATGGGGGCGCGAAATCGGTGCCGACTTTATGCTTCAGGGCGATATCGCTCAAATTGTTGACAGCTACAAAGATGAAAAAGTAAACTTCTATCAGGTTAACCTTGAGCTTACCAATATCGAAACAAACGAAATTGTTTGGATTGGCGAAAGCAAAATCAAGAAATACATCAATAAATAGTTTATAGCATAAGCGGGAAAACAGTTTGTATATCAGCTCTGTTTTCCCGCCTTTTTTCATGTCATCATCCTAAAAGCACCCGCAAATGCGTAAATTCATTAGCCTGATTTTTATTGCAAGCCTGTTCTCTGGTTGCGCTACTTATTACCAAAAAAACCAAAAATTTCAGGAGATGGTGCAAAAAGGAGAACTTGAAAAAGCACAAAAGTATATTAGCCGCGACTCCACTAAAGCGGTTAAAGGAAAAGACCGCGTGCTGTATTTTTTTAAAGCCGGCTGGCTGGATTATATGACGGCAGATTATCAAAAAAGCACGGACTGGTTTCAGCAGGCAGACTTTTACATTGAAGATTATCAGAAAAATGTGGGCTCCGAAGCGCTCGCACTCATTACCAATCCAATGGTAAAGCCCTATAAACCTGAGGATATTGAAAACGTGATGACAAATTATTATAAAGCGATGGACTTTATGATGATGGGCAAGCGTGATGCGGCCTTGGTGGAAGCACGAAAAATCACCCAAAAACTTTATGCTTTAAACGACAAATACAAAAAGCATAAAAACAAATATTCTGATGATGCTTTTGCTCATGTACTGATTGGTTTATTGTATGATGCTGATAATGATTATAACAACGCCTTTATCGCCTACCGTAATGCCGTAAAAGTATATGACAGCCTTTATGAGCCGGTTTTTGGTATCAGCACGCCCGAACAGCTCAAGCATGACCTGCTGCGCACTGCCTACTTAACGGGCTTTCAGGACCAGGTCGATTTTTATGAAAAGAAATTTGATACGAAATACGTCCATAAAAAAAATGATGGCGGCTCATTGGTGCTGTTTTGGGCAAATGGTTTTGGCCCGGTGAAAGGCGAATGGAGCATCAACTTTTCAGTAGTCAAAGGCAGTGGTGGCTGGGTTACTTTTGCCAATGATGAATATGGCCTCAGCTTTCCGTTTTTCATAGGCGATTGGTCATCCGGAAAGCAAAGCGAGTTTTCAGATCTCAGCTTTTTGCGGGTAGCCTTTCCAAAATATTTAGAACGAAAACCGGTTTATCATAGTGCAATATTGAGAAACGGGGCCGAAAACTATCCCCTCGAAATGGCCGAAAACATCAATGCCATCAGTTTTAAAACCTTAAACGACCGTATGTTGCGCGAAATGGGGAATTCATTGCTGCGTCTGGCCACAAAAAAAATCGTTGAGGGCGCCGTGCGCGATCAGGATAAAAATATTGGCGCAATAGTAGGCATTATCAATGCCGTAACCGAAAAAGCCGACACCCGCAATTGGCAAACCCTGCCCTATTCCATCAGTTATACGCGCATCCCTCTTTCTGAGGGAACACATCAGCTCCAATTGGAAACAAAATCCAAAACGCAGAGCAGTGAGCATCCGCTTAATGTTACCATTCAAAAAGGACAAACCCTTTTCCGCAGCTTCCGCAGCTTAGAAACCTATCCGGTTCAGGAAAACCCATAAAAAAAGGAGCGCATTGCGCTCCAGAAACCTTCTTAATATCAATTAAATAGCTATAAACTTCGGTTTAATGTCGATAGTAAATTTTACTCACAATTTTCCATCCGTCGCTGAATTTATAAAGTGACAAATAATCCGTGAAAATTTTCTTTTTGTTTTTATAAAGCTCAATCTTTGCACAGGCAGCACTTCCGGTTATATCAATATTCACAAATTCCACACGTACAATTTTATCTGCCGGCGGAGGCCCGGGGTTTCGCTCCTTTGCCTTTTCGGCATAAACAATCCATTTATCAATGGGAAGCTTGGTCAATGCATCGTTTTTTAATCCCAGAAGATTAAAATCAGGATGAAATCCGTCCTTTGTTTTCTGAAGGTCGCCTTTGTTTTGAAGCCCGTCAACATAGGCTTCCTGTATTACTTTTTTAATCGCATACTCATCACTTCCCTGAGCTGCAAGGAAAAATGGAAAGGCCAATAATGAAAAAAAAATAATAAACTTTTTCATGATGAAATTTTATTGAGGGTTATGCTCTATGCTTCTCCGGAAAGTAAGTGGAATATTATTTTCATTGGGCGCGCCAACCTCTACAAGCTCCCAGTCTTTATCATATTCCTCAATTTTATGACGCAATACCGTCACCTTATCTTTTGGCGGCACACCATTTCCTTCCCAGTCAATCAATTCTACACGGTATTGCAGGGTCTTTTTGCGCCCATCTATGCGAACATCAATTTCCACATTCTGTTCGGCATCTACATCGGGGATTAAAATAACAACTTCTCTCATATTCCAGGTTTTCTACAAATTAATTTAAAAAGCGTGCCAAACAATACAAGTTATTGTTATTCAATATAATATAGATGAACAACCTTCTGTTTTCCGGTATTTATGTTCATTCAGGCACACGAATTGTCCGTTTGCGTACAGAAGCCCTCAAAATGCCCCTATCTTTTATTCCACAGCTTTACGTACCGCAGCAAAAAGCTTCAAAACAAAAATATACTTGCTTATGAAGATTTTTTATATAAATTTGTTTAGCAAAATACTGCTGAAAATCTATGAATCATTTTTGTAAAACTTTCGTTTTTGCACATATTTATATACGATATATTATTGTATATAAATGGATTAAACCTAAAATGACGTTGAAATTCAATAATAATTATCATGAAAAATAATTCTTACTATAAGGCATTGGGTACAATTACCATCATAATTGTTTTTGCTATAATGTACACCTCATGTATGAACACAAATACAACATCAAACCCAACAGAATTGGAAAAACTCTCAGGAAAAGAACTGGGCATTCCGCAAAAATTGCCAGCCTTTGATCCACAATCGGATGTGCCGCCTGCTCCTGATTACTCAAAAGCTGAGAGCTGGCTTCCTTTGCCGGATTTCTACAGCAAGGAAAAACAACCGGTTGATGTATTTTGGGTCTATCCCACTATACTTTCTGATGATTCGACCTATTTAATGGATACAGAAAACCAGACTTTACGTGCAGAAGCAAACTGGACACTGGTTTCGCAGGCGAGTATTTTTGATGGTCTGGCCAATGTTTATGCACCCTACTACCGCCAAAACAATGTGAAAATCAATCCCATTATGCTCACCGAAGCGCGCCCGATTTTTAATCTGGGGCAAAACGACCTCATCCGTGCTTTTGAATATTTCCTGAAGCACTTCAATAAAGGCGAACGCCCCATTATTCTGGCAGCACACAGTCAGGGTTCGGTGCGCACACTGGAGCTGGCAAAGACCGGTGAGCTTCTTTGCGGTGATGCGGAATCTATCAAAAACATAATTGCTGCCTACATCATCGGGTACTCTATTACGCCCGAAGACCTGAAGGCTAACCCTTTGATCAGGATCAGTCAAAATGCGGATGAAACCTCTTGTTTTATCACTTACAACAGCATTTCCGATGAACCCGGCAAAGAAAAACAAGGCCCGACGATTCGCGAAGGCTCTTATGTTGTCAATCCGCTTTCGTGGAAAACCGATACCTGCTTTGCCCCCGCTTCTGAAAATCTGGGTGCCGTTTTTTATCATAAAGAAAATCCCGGCCAACCCACGCGCTATCCGCATTTTGCCGCGGCACAGAAAAAAGGCAATGCCCTGGTAGTAACCGACATCACAAATCCTGACGAGCTGCCCGTTTCCAGTGTCACCTTCCCGAAAGGGATTTATCACATTTTTGATTATGCTATCTTTTATGATAACCTGAAGCAAAACGCAAAGACCCGAATTGACAATTATTTTAACCAACCTAAATAAAAGCAAAATGATCAACAAAAAAGCAGATAAACGAAAAAGTATCCTTATGAGCGGACTGATTTTATTAAGCTTGTCCCTTTTCACCCTGCCCTTAGCGGGATGTGGTGATGACGATGATGACGAACAACAGGAAGAAGAAACCGGGCTGAACTACAGCGAAGGCATTAACTGGCTTGCCCAGCCGGAAGCTACCAAAGCCGTGGATGTATTTTATGTGTATCCAACCGTAAGCTCCAACGAAAGCGGTGCCATGAACATTTATGACGATGCCGAACGAGCCCTCGCGGATGGGATTTTCAAAGCACAGGCCAGTGTTTTTCAAGGCAGCGCCAATGTTTTTGCGCCTTTTTACAGACAGATGTCCACCAAAGTTAAAATGCCCGAGGGCGGCCTGGCTACCGACACAGAAGAGTTCAAACAAGGTGCTGCCGATGTGCAGGACGCCTTTGATTATTATATCACAAAAATTAATCCCGGCAGGCCATTTATTATTGCAGGTCATAGCCAGGGCACTATGGCGCTGATTGAACTGATTAAAAATCGTTTTGGCAACGATCAGGCTTTACGCGACAGGATGGTTGCAGCCTACCTGATAGGTTATACTGTTACAGATTCCGACCTGCAACTGGCCGGGCTTACCGCAGCGCAGGGAGCTGACGACATTGGTGTTGTTATTACCTATAACACACAGTCCACAACCTCCGAAGGTGGGCCAATGCTCATGCCCGGAGCACACTGCATCAATCCGCTCAACTGGAAAACGGATGACACACCGGCAGATTCACTGCAAAACCTCGGCGCACGCTTTTATAATGACGAAACCGGGGAACTGATCCGGGAAATCCCAAATTATTGCGGTGCGCAGATCCAGCTTATACCGGAGGATAAAATAGCCCTGACAACAAATATTGTTGACACACTGGTAATCGGGCCATACAGTCCCGGAGTTTATCACCGTTTTGACTATGCATTCTGGTACCGCAACCTGGAACTTAATGTGGCTACACGTATTGAAGCATATTTAAGCAGGAAATAATCTATAGTATAAGGGATAATAAAAAGCACAGTGATTATTTTGCTGTGCTCTTTTTTTATTCAGGGAAAAACAGCTCAATTTCTTTTCTATCCCCATTTTGCGCATGGAAATTCGCCTGGCTTTTTTCGTATAAAGCTCCTGAAAATTTTCTGGCATTCACCGGGCAGTAATCAATACACCGGGCACATGAAATACAAAGAGCTGCGTCGGTATTACTTGCATTGGTGGGATCAATCGCTGCTGTTGGACACAAGCTGGCGCATAATCCGCACTGCGTACAACGATCATCAGTTTCCGGAACAAAAGGTGCGCGCCTGATTTCACCAAAAGGAATATTGCCCGCTAAGTTTATCTGATGACGTTTATTTCCTTTTATCAATTTCAGGCTCTCTTCGCCGAAGCTTCTGGCCTGCTCCAGGTCAGCGCTATTGGGACGGTTTGCTGCAACATCAGGAAAAATAGAATGACGCGCAATAAAGGCAGCAGCGCTGATTTCCTCAAAACCGCTTTTCCTGCATATGTGGCTTAATTCCAGGAGCGTATCCTCCCAGGCACGGTTGCCATATACGCAAACCAAAATAACTTTCGTGCCCATTGCCTCTGTTTCCGACAAATATTTCGCTGCCAAAACCGGAACACGACCCGAATAGGAAGGTACACCAACCACCGCTACATCAGCAGCATCTAACAAAACCTCCTCCTTCAGTCCCTGGGTGATATCGTGGGCAACAAAATCGGCAGATATTCCTTCGGCAACTTTTTCCACGATTTTTTTTGTGGAGCCGGCAGGACTAAAATAAATTGCATGAACTTTCATACCGCATAAGATTCGTTTGAAAAAAAAAGAGCTATCCCCAACGAATAGCTCTGTTTATTTTATTGGAAAATAATTGTTCTTACTTAATCAAGAAAGGGAACTTATTGAAGTTTTTTAACGCAATCCCCGTTCCCCGGGCCACGGCACGTAAAGGATCTTCGGCAACATGTACCGGGAGCTTGGTGCGCTGCGAAATCCGCTTATCCAGTCCACGGAGCAATGCACCCCCACCGGCAAGGTAAATACCTGTTCGGTAGATATCTGCAGAAAGTTCCGGTGGCGTTTCTTCCAGTGCGTGAATTACCGCCATCTCAATTTTGGAAATGGATTTATCGAGGCAATGTGCAATTTCGGCATAATTTACGGTAACCTCTTTTGGGATACCTGTGAGCATATCGCGGCCATGAACAGCATAATCCTGTGGCGGATTTTCCAAATCGGCTATTGCTGCACCAACCTCAATTTTAATGCGTTCAGAAGTGCGTTCTCCAATATTGATGTTGTGCTGCTTTTTCATATACTCCTCAATGTCGGCATTGAATTCATCACCGGCGATACGGATGGATTCGTTGTTTACAATCCCACCAAGTGCAATTACAGCAATTTCGCTGGTGCCGCCACCGATATCAATAATCATGTTTCCGGTAGGTTCCAGCACATCAATGCCAATACCAATTGCGGCAGCCATAGGCTCATGAATCAGCTTCACCTCCTTGGCTCCGGCCTGCTCAGCAGAATCCTTTACGGCGCGCTCCTCTACTTCGGTAATACCCGAAGGGATACAAATTACCATTTTGAGCGAAGAAGGAATCATTGATTTGTTGAGACCCAGACCCTTAATAAATTCGCGGAGCATATATTCCGATGATTGAAAATCGGCAATTACGCCATCACGCAGCGGACGGATGGTTTTGATGTCTTCGTGCGTTTTTCCATGCATCATCATGGCACGCTTGCCCACGGCCATAATTTTACCTGTACTGCGCTGAAGGGCAACAATGCTGGGTTCATCCACCACAACTTTGTCGTTATAGATTATGATCGTATTGGCTGTACCCAAATCGATCGCTATTTCTTTGGTTAAAAATGAAAATAATCCCATTTAGTCTTGCTTTAATGTTTAAAATGCCTGATACCTGTTAACACCATAGCCATTTGATTTTCATCGCAATAAGCAATGCTGTCTTTATCGCGTATGGATCCTCCGGGCTGAACAACTGCGTTCACTCCGGCTTTATGGGCAATCTCCACCGAATCGGCAAAGGGGAAGAACGCATCGGAAGCCATGACCGCACCCTCAAGATTCAGCTCAAAGTTACGTGCTTTTTCAATAGCATGCTTCAAAGCATCCACCCTTGATGTTTGTCCGGTACCGCTACCAATCAGTTGTTTATTGTTAACCAGTACAATAGCATTGCTTTTTGTGTGTTTTACAATTTTATTGGCAAACAGTAGGTCGGCTGTTTGACGTTTATCCGGAGCCGTTTTTGTGGCTATTTGCAAGTCTGCTTCGCTTTCCTGCTTCATATCTTTATCCTGGCAAAGAACACCGTTCAACACTTTGCGGTATTGCATGGGCGCGAAATCATAGGATTTCTTTTTCAGGATGATGCGGTTTTTCTTGCTTTTGAGGATTTCCAGTGCTTTTTCGTCATAATCCGGAGCCAGGATAATCTCAAAGAAAATTTTATTCACAGCTTCTGCTGTGGCTTCGTCAATGGTTTTGTTGGCGATAAGCACGCCACCATAAGCGGATAGCGGATCTCCGGCCAGAGCGGCATCCCAGGCTTCTTTCAAGCTGGCACGGCTGGCCAGGCCGCAGGCATTATTGTGTTTCAGTACCGCAAAGGTGGGTTCTTCATCAAATTCACTGATCAGGGCAATGGCGGCATCAATATCAATGATGTTGTTATAGCTGATCGCTTTGCCATGCAACTGTTCAAAAACTTCATCCAAATTGCCGTAAAAAACGCCTTTCTGATGTGGGTTTTCGCCATAGCGCAGCACATTGGGCTGATTGTGGCTTTCGCGGAAAGCAGGAATATTGCTATCCTGGTTGAAATATCCAAAAATTGCGCTATCGTAATGCGAAGAAACAGCAAAAGCTTTGGCAGCAAGTGCCTTACGGTCTTCAATGCCGGTTTCGCCTTTTTGTTCTTTCAGGATGCGGATCAATTCGTCGTATTCATTGGCAGAAGGCACAATGGCAACATCTATGAAATTTTTGGCGGCAGCGCGGATGAGGCTGATCCCGCCAATATCAATTTTTTCGATGATTGCCTGCTCTTGGGCACCGGATGCCAGGGTTTGCTCAAAAGGATAGAGGTCAACAACAACGAGGTCAATTTCGGGGATGCGGTATTCCTGCATTTCTTTTTGGTCGGATTCCAGTTCGCGGCGACTCAGGATTCCGCCAAACACCTTTGGATGCAGCGTTTTAACACGTCCGCCGAGAATGGAAGGATAATCGGTAAGGTCTTCAACTTTTAGAAGTTCAAGGTTTTCAATATTGAGATTTTCGATATAGTCATAGGTTCCTCCGGTGGAATACACCTTGGCATTAATGGCTGCCAGCTCCCGGCAAATTTCATCAATCCGGTCTTTATGAAATACCGAAATCAGAGCAGATTTAATTGTCTTTGTCATGAATGAAAATTTATTTTGTCCCGAATTATTCTAAATAAAATTTGGTTATGCAAATTACGCAAAACTAAATTCATAAGGCAAGAATGCTGCGATGAAAATACGTTTTATATGGCAGATTCTGTTATTTTTGTGCAAGCGGAAGCAAGGGCATCCGGAAATCACAGCAAATATCGCCTAAATTATGAACGCTCAATCAAAAAAAACATTGCTCATCCTGAAACTGCTACGGGAGAGCTATATATTTGCTATACAAGAAGTTATCGCGAATAAAGTACGTACAATTTTGTCTCTTTCGGGCATAACTATCGGCATTTTTTCTATTATTTCGGTATTTACGGTTTTTGATTCCCTGGAGATTTATATCAAAGACAGCCTATCCAAATTGGGCAATGAAATGCTTTACGTTCAAAAATGGCCCTGGATTATGGGCGACAATTACCCTTGGTGGAAGTTTGTTAACCGTCCATATCCTACGCAGGAAGAAGCAAAAAAAATCATGGAGCTTTCGCAAACTGCACAGGCAGTGGCATTTATGGCCGGAACAGGCAGGACATTATGGTATCAGGACAACAGCATTAAAAACGTTGCCGTTATGGCCGTTTCATATGAATATAGCGATGTGCGCAGCATTGATATCGAAAAAGGACGGTATTTCACGCCCAACGAAGCCAAAAGCGGAAACAATGTTACCATACTCGGTGCCGAAATATCTGAAAACCTTTTTGGCAAAGGCGTAAATCCGGTTGACAAAAACATAAAAATAGGCGGATTGTCCGCCAAAGTAATCGGTGTGCTCAAAAAAGAAGGGGAACTTTTGGGCGAAAATATGGACAAACAAATTTTGATCACAACCGGTTTCGGTGGGAACTTTATCAATTACCGCTACGATGGAACCATTATGGTGAGCCCAAAAGAAGGAATCCCGCAGCAGGAAATGAAAGATGAAATTACCGGCATCCTCCGCAATGTGCGTCGCTTAAGCCCAAAAGAAGAAAATAATTTTGCACTCAATGAAATTGGAATCATCACTCAGGGTTTTGAAGGATTTTTTGCCATTACCAATGCCATTGGTTGGTTTATCGGCGGCTTTTCACTACTTGTTGGCGGATTCGGTATTGCCAATATTATGTTTGTAAGTGTGAAAGAGCGCACCAATATTATCGGGATCCAAAAAGCACTCGGTGCAAAAAGATATTTCATTTTGCTGCAATTTTTGTTTGAAGCATTATTTTTGGCACTTATTGGCGGAATTATGGGGCTGCTACTGATTTTCCTGATCACAACAGCAATACGGCTTGCCTTTGATTTTCCGCTTATACTTACATTATATAATGTTCTTTTGGGCGTGCTGGTTTCTTCTGCCATTGGGATTGTTTCGGGGATTATTCCTGCGTATATAGCCTCAAGGCTCGATCCCGTAGAAGCAATACGATCAAATCAATAATCAGATAATCAATTATTTATAATATGTTTGGAAACATTCTTGAAAAAGCGCAGGAAGCGCAAAAGGAAATGAAAGAACGCCTGGGGCAAATCACGGTTACGGGAGATGCCGAAAGCGGAATGGTTACCGTAAATATGAGCGGAAACCGAAAAATCAAAGATATCCATATCGCCACCGAACTCCTCAACCCGGAGGATAAAGAAGGCTTGGAAGATTTGATTATCACGGCAGTACAAAGAGCCATCGATAAAGCCGATGCACTGCATGCCGAAGAAATGAAAAAAACAGCCAAAGGCATTATGCCTAATATTCCCGGACTGTTTTAAAAGTGGATGCAAAACTGTTGCAATTGAGTTGCCTGCATGTTTCAGAAGAGATGTGCAGGCTTCTTATTTCTTCTGCTGATGAAGAATGCAGCATTGAATACCAGTTTAAAACAAAGCAAATCCAGCTGCTGCAAAAAAATGCACTGGGATTATTTCTGGAACGCAATGCCGCTCAGTTGCGCAAAGTATTGAGCAACCGAAAAGGGAAAGCGCTGAAAGAAGGGTTCAACTTGAATTTTGTATTGCGCGATTTAAAAGACGTGCAGGCTTTCAATAATCCCGAAAACATTATTGTTTGGGACAATCGTGGGGGCTCCGCCATAATTTATCCTGTTTCCGAAGGTGATGCGGAATGCACCAGAATTTATACCGACGCCTGCTATCTGCCCGAAAGCGGTAAAGCCGGTATCGCCTTTATCATTCAATTAAAAAAAGGAGTACATCATTTTGCCAAACCCGTAGCGGCACATGAAAATTGTTTGAGCGAACTGCTGGCAGCCTTTCATGCGCTTGAAACCTGTGATAGCGAAAAAATCCGCATCATCAGCGACAGCGTTTATGTGCGCAAAGGGCTTACCGAATGGATACCGAACTGGGAACTGAACAACTGGCTGACGGCCAATGGGAAACCGGCGCATAACATTGCGGTTTGGAAAGCCTTTCAAAAAACAGCCGGCCGGCGCTATATTGAGTTTCAGTGGCTGAAAGGACATCGCGGCCAGGCACAAAACCTGCTCTGCGATAAAATGGCGGATGAAGCTGCGCGGGATGGGAAAATCCATGGTTTTAAATCTTAACCGCCGAGATGCTAAGGCACTGAGGTTCGCAGAGTTTTTTGTAGCAAAAGCCTTTTGGGGGCTTTGAAGCAAAGAATTACCCCCTTAAAACAATGATGCCATCATTAAAGGTAATCGCTCAAAACACCTCCTTTGCGGAACTCCTGTTGTTTATAATCTTCGTTTATAAATTGCTGACGGAGCCTTGCCGCCAGAACTGCATTATGAAAAGTGGGCACCAAGGTTGTTCTCAGTTGATAATCAATCTCTCCTGCTCGTAGTATTTCCAGGCTTTCACGGACTTTCTCCACCAAATCCGTTTTTGGGATTCCCACTATTTCCTGATAGGCATCATTTTCCAAAACAGTTTTGATATCCATAGCCACCATATCTACCAGACCTTCATAAATCAATTCTTTCAATACATTAGGTTTATATCCATTGGTATCCAGTTTTATAGCAAAGCCAAGAGTTTTCAGGCATCTGAGAAAACCAGCCAAATCTGTTTGCAGCGTTGGTTCGCCCCCTGTTACTACGACTGCATCAAGCCATTTTTTGCGCAGCTCCAGATAATCAAAAATCTCCTGCTCTTTTATACCTCGGGATTTTTTTAATAGTTCAGGCAGAACCAGTTCCGGATTATGACAAAATCCACAGCGAAAATTGCATCCTTGCGTAAAAATAACAGCAGATGTGCGGCCTTCCCAATCGCAGAAACTCTGCCGGATGAAACTACCAATTTTCATTATTTCTACTAATTCTGCATGCAAAACTCTTTCACAGGTTCTGCTTTGTTTTCTGTACTTTTCCTTCCCGTATCAATTTCGGAGACATTAAATAAGCATCGGTCTTTAAATTCCTGCTGTTTACCGCTATTCCATTGTTTTACAGGGCGCATATAGCCAACAATACGGCTATAGACCTCGGTTTCATCTCCACATTCCGGGCAATTTGCATGTTCACCCCGAATATATCCATGCGAAGGGCAAATACTAAAAGTTGGCGATAGGGTAATATAGGGCAGGCGGAAATTATTGCAAATTTTACGGATCAGGTTTTTGGCAGATAATGCAGGCATATTGCTCTCGCCTGTAAAAAGATGGAGTACGGTTCCGCCTGTATAACGTGTTTGTAAATCGTCCTGCAAGCTGAGCACTTCAAAAATATCATCAGAATAATTTACAGGAAGATGTGTGGAATTGGTGTAGTAAGGTTCTGCACCATTTTGATATGCGTGGTGGTTTGCAGTGATAATATCCGGATGCTGCACAGTGTCAATGCGGGCAAAACGATAAGCTGTGCTCTCTGCCGGGCTGGCTTCAAGGTTGTATATATTTCCGGTCTCTTCCTGAAACCCGGCCATAACATCACGCATAAAATTCATAATCCGCAGAGCAAAATTTGCAGCTTCTTTTTGCGCGATATTTTCCCCGAGATAATTCAAACAACATTCGTTCATTCCATTGATACCTATAGTCGAAAAATGATTTTTCCAATAGCAATTATGGCGCTTATGCACATGTCTGAGGTAAAACTTTGAATAAGGATAGAGTCCTTTCTCGGTATAGTTTTCAATGGTTTTACGTTTAAGTTCCAGGCTATCTTTTGCAAGGGCCATCAAAGCTCTTAGCCGTTGAAGTAGGTTTTCTTCTGAAAATGATTCATAGCCCAGTTTAGCCAGGTTGATAGTCACTACGCCAACAGAACCCGTTAAAGGATTGGAAGCAAAAAGACCGCCTCCACGTTTATTCAGCTCACGTTTATCGAGGCGCAAGCGGCAACACATCGAACGCACATCGTCCGGCTTCATATCCGAATTCACGAAATTCGAAAAATACGGGATGCCATACTTTGCTGTCATTTCCCAAATGGCCTCATAATTTTTATTGTGCCAATCAAAATCAGGTGTAATATTATAGGTTGGAATCGGGAAGGAAAACAAGCGCCCGTTGGCATCGCCCTGCAACATCACTTCGGCAAAAGCTCTGTTGATCAAATCCATTTCGGGCTGAAAATCCCCATATACATCTTGCTGCAACGCGCCACCCCAAACAACGGCTTCGTTCTTCATAAAATCAGGTACAACCAAATCCATTGTAATATTGGTAAAGGGTGTTTGAAAACCTACACGGGTCGGGATATTAATATTAAAAAGGAATTCCTGCATACTTTGCTTCACCTTATTGTAGGAGAGCTTATCGTAGCGTATAAAAGGAGCCAGAAATGTATCAAAATTTGAAAAAGCCTGAGCTCCTGCGGCTTCACCCTGCATGGTATAAAAAAAGTTGACAACCTGACCAAGGGCAGTTCGGAAATGCCTGGCCGGTTTGCTTTCCATTTTTGCTGTTACGCCTTTAAACCCGCTAAGCAAAAGGTCTTTCAGGTCCCAGCCCACACAATATACACTAAGGAAGCCCAAATCGTGTATGTGCAGATAACCTTGCTTGTGTGCATTGGAAATATTTTCGGGATAAAGTTTGTTGAGCCAGTATTGTGATGTAATTACCGTTGAAATATGCTGGTTAAGCCCCTGCAATGAATAGGATGAATTCGCACTTTCCTTCACGCGCCAGTCATCGAGCGTCAGATAGTCGTCCATTACATCGATATTTGAAAACAAGTCGCGTTCATTGCGTGAATCTTGCCTTTGGCGCCGGTAAATCAGGTATGCTTTCAGTAGATCAAAATCACCATGTTGGAAAAGGGTTTGTTCTACACAATCCTGTACTTTTTCAACGCCCGGGACTTGTTCGTTTTTCGATTTGCCTAATTCCTGAAGTACTTTTCTGCACAGCTCGCTTGCAGTCTTGCGGTTTGGTTTGCCGATAGCGCGCATGGCTTTAAAAATTGCATGTTCAATTTTATCAGCAGAGAAATCTACCTCCTCGCCATTTCTTTTAACAATTTTCCGAAAATCATCTTGTTTCATCTTGTCACCATTTGATATAAGTTTGTAAATGGTAACTTGCGGGGATAAGAAAAGAATACACACCGAAATGCTTCATCCTACAGCTTTTCGCCCGAAAGCTACGATAATTTTGCATGGGCAGGTCTTCTGACTTATCCTTCTTTTGTCCCCTTCCCGCTTCAATGGCTCAAAACAGTGGTTCCAGACAAAAAATACCGGATTTACAGCTACGGGGATAGTTCCTGATTTTCACAGGATTCCCTTTTAATCGCTTAGCGAACCCTCACATCACAAAAATAGTGAAGAGCAAAAAGCATCTTATCGGATGAAAAAATAGTTATTCACCGACTTATCCACATCTTTTACCGGCATCAATTTATTTAATTGATTAATAAATAATTACATAACATAAATTTCATAAATCCCATAAAAACACAAACCGCTTAGCTGAGGTTCGCAATGGTATGTTGTAGCAGAAATTTTTAATGTTTTTTGTGGTTCCCTGCATCTCTGCGGCAAAAAATCATCCCACAAAAAAAACACCTTTGCTCTTTGAGGCATTGGCCAAAGCATCCTTGCGCTCTAATTGTCGGTTTTCGTCTGCTTTTTCAAATAGGGCTGTATTTTTTTTTACTGTGCTCCACAATGGTTCAAAAGCTCCATCATCGTATTTTTCCAAACATTTTGCTTTTACCAAAATATCACTGATATTTTCCCGCAGCAGCTTTTCTTCTTCCGGATTTAATATGAGCCGGGCTTGTTTGGCGGTATGTTTGAAAGCTTTTTGATCCATATCAAACAATAATCCTTCCCAGCTCTTCGGCAATTGCTTTGCGGTATTCGTTGAGTAGGGTGATGTCTTTTAAAATTATAATCAATTCCTCATCGGACAAATTGCTGTTTCCTTTTAAAACGGCTTGCTTCTCCTGCAGACGGCTGTCGATCATTTTGAGTTTCAATGCAAAAAGCGGGTGTATCACGGCATCTTTCAGGTTATTCTCTTCTGTAGCTGTTATAATGTTATGCTTTTCCTTCCATGAATCACTGATATTATACTGATCGCTGATAATATCAATTACATGGCTTTGGATTTCCGGCTTGCCAAGATAATCTGAACTTTCATTATCCGTGAAATCTTTAGAAGAAAGAATTTTACCTGTTTGAAAAAACACCAGCATTTCATCAAAAATGCTTTGTAAAACAGGATTGCGGAAGCGGTACTGATCGTTGTTTATTTCAGTCATAACGAAAGGGGCCACTTTCACAGGAACCTCCAGCTTTTCTCCTTTATCATCTTCTGCATCTACAACAATTTCAACGGAACCGTATAGCAGCATCATCCGGATAAGGGAGCGTTCATTGATTTCGGTATTATCTACTTTATATCTTAATGATTGCTTTGGTGCTTCAGGTACGAATTCAGGAATAGCAGCTTGTCCTTCAATATGCTGTTCCTGTTTTTGAATTTCTTTTTTAAATTTATTTCTACGAACTTTTTTAAGTTCAGCAGTTAATACGGCCTCCTCAATATTGAGCAATTCGGCACATTGATGAACATATTGTGATCTGCTAACACCGTCATTAATCAGTGCTATCGTTTTTAAAACCTCTTGCTCCAAAGCGACTATTTTTACCGGATCATCGCCGGCATCTTGGCGGAGGATTTTCGTTTTAAAGGTGATAAAGTTATCGCTGTTTTTATCGATGAAAGCGCGCACCTCATCGGCGGTATGCTTTCGGGCAAAGGAATCCGGATCTTCGCCATCGGGGAAAAGCACGATTTTTACGTTCATGCCTTCGGCCAGGATCATATCGATACCCCGGAAAGACGCCTTAATCCCTGCAGGATCGCCATCATAAAGGATGCAGATATTTTTGGTATAGCGCCTTATGAGCTTGATCTGGTTTGTTGTAAGCGAAGTGCCCGAAGAAGCCACAACATTCCCTATGCCGGCCTGGTGCAGGCTGATTACATCAGTATAACCTTCCACCAGCAGGCATTCTTCCTGTTTTACGATGGCAGAACGCGCCTGATAAATCCCGTAAAGGCTATCGCTCTTGATGTAAATATCCGACTCAGGGCTATTGATGTATTTGGCCTTGCTTTTGGCCTGATCGAGTATGCGCCCACCAAAGGCGATGATGCGTCCTGAAAGGGAATAAACCGGGAAAATCACGCGTGCGCGGAAACGGTCGTAATGGCGGTTTTCTTTCACAATGGTAAGCCCGGCTTTCTCGAGAAAATCCAACTTAACCCCTTGATCCAATGCATGAGCTGTAAAAGAGTCCCAGTTTTCCGGGCTATAGCCCAGGCCAAATTTTTCGATGACCTCATTGCGGAAACCACGCTCCTTAAAATAGCTCAGGCCAATATTGCGGCCTTCATCCGTATTGTGCAGTTGCTTGATAAAAAATTTCTTTGCCAGCTCAGTGACATGATAAAGGCTTTCGCGCTCGTTGGCCTGCTCGATTTGCTCGGGGCTTTGTGCTTCTTCCTGTATTTCGATATTGTATTTGGAAGCCAGGTAGCGCAATGCCTCCGGGAAAGTCATATGCTCGTGCTTCATCACAAAGCCCACCGAATTGCCCGATTCGCCACAGCCAAAGCATTTAAAAATATTACGTGCCGGATTGACATTGAAGGAAGGCGTTTTCTCATTATGGAACGGGCAAAGCCCAATCAGGTTGGTGCCGCGTTTGCGCAGTTGCACAAAATCGCCCACAACTTCCTCAATGCGTGCTGCATCAATAATTTTATCTACGGTTTCCTTTGGAATCAATGGCTGAAATTTTAAACAAAAATAGGGATTTATTGGTATATGGCATTGCCCCTGATTAAACCAATAAAGAAACTCAATTCAACGGACAGTTCATTCCTCCCTCCACAAAGCATAAACAAAATGATTAGGGCTTTGCTCCAACTATACAATTAAAAGAAAGTCGTTTGCTCGCAAGTATAGAACAAATAAGGATATTCAAATTTTATACCACATTTTTTATACACCTATAATTACCATATAATCAGAATGTACGGTTTTTAGTTATAAGATATTTACCAAATTTATTGAATATTAATAATAATTAATATACATTAGCGTTCTTGTATTTCAGAATATATTTAATAAAATTGCTTAACCGGACAAAACAAATGAACCCACCTCCCCCAGAAAATACAGGTATTTGTTGCACAAAACGCCATTTTTGGCCTGTTACTGTACAAATATCAGTAAATGGGGGGGTATTCAGAAATATGGAGGAAGCCGGCACACCCTCCTTAAATTAATTTCCAGAGCAATATGACAAAAGATTATTTTTTATTTTCAAAACCAATTTTATTGAACAGATGAAAAAATTATATATTATGATGGCCGTTGTAGCCATTGCCTTTAGCTCATGTAAAAAAGACGATAATGAAGCCCCGGTAGCAAATACAACAAAAGACCCGATTGCAGAAAAACTGCTCGATTTTAAACAAACAATACAATCCCAAAACAAAGAAGCCGTTCTCTTCACTATGGAAGATGCAGAATGGCATTTGGAAGGGCTGCTCAATTATGAAGAAGCCAATAACGAGCACAATTGGCATGGCCTGGGATTTGAAAACCGGACTTATGAAGTGCCTGTAAGCAACGGCCAGATCAGCAGCAGCGATTTGAATTTGGCTTATGAAAGCTTTTTGGCGGAAATCAACAGCCTGCTTGCTGAAGATGAGAATCTCCATGGAAACCTGGTGAACATTGAAATTGAAGAAAACCAAATGAAAGATGGTACGGCTACCGTTGGTATGACCTATAGTTTTGGGTCTTCAATAAATATTTATAATTATATTCAATTCGGACCAACTGAATATTGGAGTTCAGAATTTAATGGTGGAGAATGTGGTTCTAATCCTATAAATTCGCCTTATGGGGCTCCGGAATGGTTGGAATACAAATTTAACCGTCCATTATCAACTGGCCAACCTGGTTATTTTACAGGCCCTGAGACAGTTCATATAATGGGAGATATGTCTCCTATAAGCACTCAAAACCCTGCATATCCTGATCGTGAGCACATTATATATCATTATTTAGGTCACCCTGTTTGTTTGTCTCCTGAGGAATTAAATTTTTACCTCAATAAGTTTGATTATATTAAGCAACTTTACGCCCCCACTTCTAAAAATTTTATATCTGTCCACATAATGCCAGAAACTTTATCATCCACTGTTGGATATGTGTACTGGATGGATTATGGAACCTTCCATCCAAACGGTGGCGGTATTGGATCAAATTAAATATTTTAGAAATAACCTTATAATCAGATTGCCCTAAATATTAATTTCATGAAATAAGCCTGCATTCTGGACTCCGATTGAAACCGACTAATTTAGGGCAATCTTTTTTTATTAAGCATCAAACAAATGGGAAAGAAATATTTTATTTTGTCAATTTGCACATTTCTATTGATTTCAAGCACTATGGGGCAGGAATCCTTTTTCAAAACCTATGAAACACCTTATACACTCAATTATAATTCAATTATTGAGTCCCCAAATGGTGATTTTTTTGTAACGCTCAATGAAACTGATAAATCGACAAACGAACGACAAGGGAGTATTTACAAATTCAGCCCAGAAGGGCAGCTGCAAAATTTCAGGTACTTTTCTGGTCAAAACGGAGGTGTAATCAACTATATAGTGCAGTCCAAAACCGAAGATGACCAATATGTAGTGGGCGGCTGCTTAGACAGCATAAATAGCGACACAACTTATAAATCTCCATTTATCTGCATTGTTGACGATAATCTGGAGCCTGTTTATCAATATTCCTATGAACCTAAAGCAGAAGATTTTTATCAAATTTTAAGAGTACTGATGCCTTCAGATAGTATTGTCTTTTGTCTGGTTGAAATTAGCAGTACTAACACAAAAATATTTTATGTTGATAAAATTAACATTTTACATAACCACAAAACCAGATATCAAACAAATTTTGTTAATGACTTGGCATATCCTTTTGGTCTGATGTACAATGATAATGAAAATCAATTATCGGTTTTTTTCTCGGGAATTATGGAATTAAAGAACTCTCCCTACAACCACGTTCTAAAGCTATCACACGATTTGGAGTTAGTGGCTTACGACACTCTTTTCGAATATCTCTCCTATTATACCAATGGAAAATTTATTTCTGACAGCATCTATATCCTTGCTAGTAACGGCCATTCTGTGTATCATACACCATCCTTAGATGTGAAATATTCCATGTATGCTTTTAAAATGAACAAAGATAATGATAGCATCAACGGTTGTATTTATCATCCGGAACATCCGGATGATTCCGTCGTTTATTCGTTTTTTATTGATAATCTTGCCCTTAATGAAGAAAAATTCGTCGTGGGAAGCGTTTATAATATTGAGATACTAAATTATCCATTCTGGCAGCAATCCCCATCCTATGTATTGCTCACCTTCTTCGATTACGACATCAATATGCAAAAGCAAATCTATTATGGCAATGGAACGGATGTATATTGGCCTATGTCCATAAAACCTACAGTTGATGGCGGTTTTGTAATTTGTGGAGCCTGGCGCAAACCGGAATTCACCAACCCGCCCAATCAGGATATGTTCCTCCTCAAAGTCAACAGCGAAGGACTGATCACCGGCATGGAAGAGCCGCAAGGCATCAGCGCATCGGAAGCATTGGTCTATCCCAACCCTGGCGGGCAGCGGTTTAAGGTAAAACTGGCCATGCAGCACCAAAACGCCTTGCTGGAAATGTTCAGTATAAACGGCAAATTGGTTTTGCGCAATGAAATAAACCAGCAGCAAACGGAAATAAATACCCAAACCTTACCACAAGGCTGCTATACCTACCGCATTACAGCGGAAGGCAAAAATATTGCCGAGGGGAAATGGGTGAAGGAGTAGATTGATAATTAAAACTTTTTATATGGAAGATGCAGAATGGCATTTGGAAGGGCTGCTCAATTATGAAGAAGCCAATAACGAGCACAACTGGCACGGCCTGGAATTTGAAAACCGGACTTATGAAGTGCCTGTAAGCAACGGACAGATCAGCAGCAGCGATTTGAATTTGGCTTATGAAAGCTTTTTGGCGGAAATCAACAGCCTGCTTGCAGAAGATGAAAACCTCCGCAGCGATATGGTGAACATCATCATTGAAGAAAACCAAATGAAAGATGGTACGGCTACCGTTGGCATGACCTATAGTTTTGGGTCAATTATTGCGACACCAAACTACAATCCTTTTGGGCCTGATGAATATTGGGTATGGGGCAACCTTAATCCTGATGAACCATTCTGTGGAGCTTGTGGCCCCAACAACCCTTCAACTGATTTGGTTCAAGCGACAGACAGATTGCAGTATAAATTTAATCACCCCACAACATTAGGCCAACCAGGCTATTTTACTGATTGTAACTTTTACGAAACCCTCCCATATGATTGGGATGAAAATTACTCAAACCCCGCTTACCCTGAAAGGATTCATATTATGTATTCTTATGATGCCAGCTATGATCCTTGCTTATCTCCTGCTGAATTAAATTTTTATCCGAGTTGGTTTGATTTTATTAAAGCAGAAATGAATCCAAACAATGGCAAAACATTTGCATCAGTCAATGTTATAGCATCTTTTAATTTAGGTGACGCCGACTACTGCAATATTCATGTGTATAAGCTTTATTATGGTGAATTTCACCCCTCGGGAGGAGGAACAGAATAAATTATAATTTACGAATATGGGCTACCTTAACCGGTAGCCCTATTAAAACACATAAAATGTATAAATTAATTTTATCTTTTCTTGCTTTGATATGCTCCTGCATAAGCATTGCGCAAACATCATTTTACAAAACAATAGACACAGATAACTCTCTTATTTTTGCCACTGTGACTGAAGCAGAAGGAGGGGGTTTTCTTCTGGCAGTTAAAGAAGAAATACTTGAGAAAGGAAGAAATACAGGTGTAATTTATAAAATTGATAGAAATGGTAATTTTTTAAATAATCTATATTTTAGCGATACCAATAATTCTTCAGTCAGGACAATTTCCAAAAATATTGGCTCCGGATACTTGATTGGAGGCTCTATAGACAGCATTAAAAATGATCGTATTCATCGTAGCCTTTTCATCAAAACTATTGATGAAGACTTAAATATAATAACTTCTTCTATTTTCCCCGCACAATCTGATAAGGACTACTTTAGAAAAATTAAGCCATTGACGGACAGTGTGGTGTATATTATTGTCAATGGAAAATTTGGGCCATACACCAGCATTCATAAATATAACCGCTATACCGGATTTGATAAAAAATATACGATGAGCGCAAATATGTTGTCTGCCAGTGATATTCTCTATAACAATAGTTTGGATCGGTTTTTTGTGTTTTATCATGGTAACCTGGAAACCAAAGATCAGGAATCTGCTATTAAGATTCTTGAGCTGGATACAGATATGAATTATATTGGTTGTGAAGCAGCAACGCCTTCCTATATGAAATTTGAATGCTATGTTAGCCCTTTTACAGACACAAGCTATGTGCTATGTAGCCGGGGGACAACGAAATCGGATCCAAATATTCCTTTTAAAGATTTCAGATCCATATATTTTTATGAAAAGGATTACAATAATGACACTATCAAAGGAACTCAAATCTATCCAAAAGTTAACCCCGAAGATACAGTACTGTATTCCTTTATGCTAAACAGTGTCGCAGTAAATGAGAACAAGATTGCAGTTGGTGGTATTTATAATATTGATATTACACCTCTGTGGTACAATATGAACAAACCTACACGGGTGCAGTTGAGTATTTTTGACCGGGAGTTGAACCTGGAAAAGCAAATATATTATGGCGATGACCAAACTACTTTGTTTGGCAATGATATTCAGCCCACAATGGATGGGGGCTTTATCTTGTGTGGCCTTTGCCGCCCGATGGGAGAGCGCAAATTTAATCTGTTCCTCCTCAAAGTCAACAGCGAAGGGCTGATCACCGGCATGGACGAACCGCAAGGCATCAGCGCATCGGAAGCCGTGGTCTATCCCAACCCTGGCGGGCAGCGGTTTAAGGTAAAGCTGGCCATGCAGCACCAAAACGCCTTGCTGGAAATGTTCAGCATGAACGGCAAATTGGTTTTGCGCGAAGAAATAAACCAGCAGCAAACGGAAATCAATACCCAAACTTTGCCGCAAGGCTGCTATACCTACCGCATTACAGCGGAAGGCAGAAAAATTGCCGTTGGGAAATGGGTGAAGGAGTAGATTTATTCGATCTGCTTCACATCCGACACGGAGGATCAAAATAAGTTTATAGAGGTCAGTATGTAAGTGCATATCAACATAGACCGATATTAATTGAATTATATGGATTAGATTTCTCTGCCGAAGATTCGGCATCGAAATGACTTTTTGGTGTTTTCAAGAGGCAAAGGCAGCGAGGACACAATGAAAATCTTATAATGAGTCCTCGCTGCCTTTGTCGAAACAACTGATTAAAAAGTCATTTCGACGACCAACGGGAGGAGAAATCTATTCATAAAGAGTGTTATTAAACTATGTTATGTATTTATCTACTGACTTCTATAAGTTTATTACAATATAACGAAGCCTCTTTTTCGAGGCTTCATATTATTATAATGCGTATTTATCATTTTTTTAAGACAATTATGCTAGCCTGATTAATTCATGAAATTTCGTCATGAGAGCACAAAACGCAATAAGAGAAAGGGAGCGCATATTTTTGGCGCACAGGAATAGCCATAGCTATTTTGAGCACCAAAAAGATAGCATTCCTTTCTATTGCAGCGGTTTGTGCTCGCAATAGAATATTTTATGAATTATTCAGGCTAGAAGCCTTTGTGTGGCTCATAAAAAGCCAGATACAAATTTTTTTGGCCTAATTAAGACCAATTCTTAATTTTATTTCCCCATTTAATATTTATTTTCGCCACATATTTTGTGATGGGTATGGAATATACACTACTGGATTTTTTGACCCTTGCCGGATCCCTGGGATTATTTCTTTTTGGGATGAAACTGATGAGCGAAGCCCTTCAGAAAGTTGCGGGGAAAAAGCTGCGTAATTTTCTGGCAGCCATGACTTCAAACCGTTTTACGGGTGTACTTACCGGTGTTCTGATCACGGCCATCATACAATCATCAAGCGCCACCACGGTTATGATTGTCAGCTTTGTTAATGCAGGGCTGCTTACCCTTGTTGAATCTGTTGGCGTTATTATGGGCGCCAATATCGGCACAACCGTTACCGCCTGGCTTATCAGCATACTTGGCTTTAAAGTTAAAATGAGCTTGCTGGCTTATCCGATTATTGGTATTGGTTTTCCTTTTCTGTTTTCAAAGAAGACAAGCAACCAATCATGGGGCCAGGTACTTGTTGGATTTGCGATATTGTTTATCGGCCTTGAAAACCTGAAAGACAGCGTTCCGAATATTGGTGAAAACCCCGAAATACTTGAGTTTCTGAAGAATTTCACAGGAATGGGCCTGGCTTCAAATCTTTTGTTTTTGCTGATCGGCACGGTTTTGACGGTAATCATACAATCATCCAGCGCCACTATGGCGTTAACACTGGTTATGTGCAATAATGGCTGGATTGGCATTGAACCCGCAGCAGCCATGGTTCTGGGCGAAAATATCGGCACAACCATTACGGCAAATATCGCAGCAACGGTGGCAAATTCCACAGCAAAAAGGGCAGCACGTATTCATTTGCTTTTCAATGTAATCGGTGTAGTTTGGGTGCTCTCAATCATGTCGCTTTTCCTTGACGGGATTGTTGGAATAACCCAAAATATGACTGGAAAATCTGCATATACCTGTTTTGCTGCTGTTCCTATTGCCTTATCGCTTTTTCATACCAGTTTCAATATCCTGAACGTAATCCTGCAGATCGGATTTGTGAAATATTTGGTTAAGCTGGTTGAAAAGATGGTTCCGATCAAAGATGAAGAGGAGGAGTTTACACTGAAACACATTAAGATAGGAATGCTCAACACCAGTGAGCTATCGCTGATACAGGCAAAAAAGGAAATCCAGGATTATGCCCAGCAAACCAAAAAGCTCTTTAGCCGCCTGCAAAATATGCTGTACGAAAAAAAAGACCGCGTTTTCAACAAGCAGTTTGACAAAGTAGATAATGGTGAAAACAAAAGCGACGATATGGAAGTAGCCATTGCAAAATACCTCACAAAAGTTTCGGAAAGCGGCTTGAGCAAAGCATCATCAAAAAGGATCAGCTCCATGCTGAAAATTATTGATGAAATCGAAAGTATGGGCGACTCCTGCCTGAATATAGCACGGGCAATGCAGCGTGGACGGAAAAAGAGTCAGAAGATTAGCCCGGAAATGAAAGAAAACATTGGAATAATGTTTCAACTCGTGGATGAGGCTTTTGAAATAATGATGGAAAACCTGGAAGAACATCATTACAGAGTTACCAAAACGCGGGCTAAAAAGATTGAATCAAAGATCAACGATTACCGCAACAAACTTAGAAACCAGCATGTACATGACATTGAAAACGACAAATATAACTACGGTGCCGGTACGCTTTACAAAGATATTTTCAGTGAATCAGAAAAACTAGCCGATCATATTTATGATGTTACTGTTTCTATTGTGGAATCGGTTGAATAGCTCGTTTCCCATGGTGTCATGAACTCTGCTGTTTTGCAATAAATAATGTCATAAACTTGTCTGGCACAAAACTTTGAGTAATTTTGTTACTCAGTTTGCAATAGTATGGGCTATACGATACCAATATCCCCCACAAGGGAAAAGTCCCCCGGGAGACTAAATCCTGTAATTTCAGATTATCTCGACGGCTTAAACAATCTATTTAAATATAGTTACTTAGTGCTATTTCTTAGTGTTGGATAGTAAAAACCGAAACAGCGATATCAAATGTATTATGCATGAATTAATCAAACTTGATATCAATTTCAAAATATTTTATTATCAGGAAATCAAAGAAATACAACAGGAGCAATTTTCCCATGAGCAGACAATAATTATCTTTGCTGTGAGAAATACACCAGCGGAACTGTTTAGAGCATAAAGCAATAAAAGGTACTGCTATTCAATAAAAACCGCAGAAAATTATTGCGGTTTAAAATGTTTTAAAACAAATAGTTAGGCAATAATTGCTGTGACTTACAAGGCGAAAGCATGCCTGTAGGGACAGTACACAGAAAACAATGATGCGGCTGATAATTTCTGATTGTATTTTATCTGTTAGGGTTCGTTTGATCTGTGTGCTATATCAATCAAAGAAATTAAACATCAAATCATGAACAACATAAAATTACTCATTACAGGAGGGACAGGCTCATTTGGAAATGCCGTTCTTCACCGCTTTATCAATGATGATCGTTTTGCGGAAATCCGGATATTTTCGAGAGATGAAAAAAAACAGGACGATATGCGTAAACGCCTGAACAACCCTAAGGTGAAATTTTATATTGGTGATGTACGCGATCCAAAATCTGTGGAAATGGTTGTAAACGGTGTTGATTATATTTTTCATGCAGCAGCCTTGAAGCAGGTTCCGTCTTGTGAATTTTTTCCGGTTGAAGCCGTAAAAACAAACATCCTGGGAACAGATAATGTTTTGGGTGCAGCAGAGCACTACGGTGTAAAACGGGTCGTGGTTTTGAGCACGGATAAAGCCGCCTACCCCATCAACGCCATGGGAATGTCGAAAGCTTTGATGGAAAAAGTGATGATTGCCCGTTCACGAAACCTCGATGACAGCAAAACTGTTTTTTGTGGCACACGCTACGGAAATGTAATGGCCTCGAGAGGTTCGGTTATTCCGCTCTTTATTGAGCAGATAAAATCCGGTAAAGACCTTACTATTACCGATCCGTCCATGACACGCTTTATGATGACGCTGGAAGATGCTGTTGACCTGGTGCTTTATGCTTTTGAACACGGTGATAATGGCGATATTTTTGTGCAAAAAGCGCCCGCAGCAACTATTGAAGTTCTAGCAAAGGCGCTTCTGGAGCTTTACCAATCAGACAGTGAAATCAAGATCATAGGAACACGACATGGAGAAAAACTTTATGAAACTTTGGTGAACCGCGAAGATATGGTCAAAGCACAGGATATGGGAAATTACTACCGGATTCCAGCCGATAACCGTGACCTGAACTACGAGCGCTATTTCAGCGAAGGCGTTGAAGACGTGACCCAATTTGAAGAATATCATTCGCACAATACCGACCGACTGGATATTGAAGGAATGAAAAAGCTGCTGCTCAAACTTCCTGAAATCCGACGTGATCTTATTGGAGAAAAGGAGGGAAGGAATTATTAAGATTTGTTGCACAGTGTTCATGGCGTAATACACAGATTAACACAGCGAAAGATAAATTATGATTAAGATTGGAATAACGGGACAAGCCGGGTTTATCGGCATGCATCTATTTAACACGCTCGGGCTATATCCCGGGAAATTTGAACGAATCCCTTTTGAGGATGATTACTATAAGGATGGTCAAAAGCTGAATGATTTCGTTTCAAAGTGCGATGTTATCGTTCATCTGGCAGCATTAAACCGCCATAAAAATCCGCGTGTAATTTATAATACAAATATCCTTTTGGTAAAGAGCCTGATCAAAGCCTGTGAGGAAACAAAATCAAGGCCGCATATCATCTTTTCGTCCAGTACACAGGAAAAGCTCAATAACCTGTACGGAAAATCCAAAAAAGAAGGAAAGGAACTGTTGACGCAATGGGCTATCCGCAATAATGCCTCATTCAGTGCTTTTGTAATACCGAATGTTTTTGGCCCTTTCGGACAGCCCTACTATAATTCCGTTGTTGCTACCTTTTGCCATCAGCTTACACACAATGAAAAGCCTATTATCGAAAAAGATGCCGAATTAAAACTGATATATGTCGGCGAGCTTGTGCTGTATTTTATGCAAGTCATTGAAGATGTGCAAAAAATGGAATTAAAAGGCAAACCTGCTCTTCAGCAAGTGGATATTCCACCAACCACAAAAACAAAAGTATCTGGCTTGCTTCAGGTTCTTGAATCGTTCCGTGAAGGATATTTTGGACGTGGCGAAATTCCTGACCTTAGCTCTCCGGCAACATGCAATATGTGGAATACATTTCTTACATATGTCGAATTTGATAAAATTTTCCCTTTTAAATTAAACGTTCATGCAGATGAGCGAGGCAGCTTTTCTGAGACGTTTCGGACAAATAGCGGCGGGCAAGGAAGTTTTTCCGTAACGGCTCCGGGTATCACACGCGGCAATCACTTCCATACACGTAAAACCGAGCGTTTTGCCGTAATAAAAGGAAAAGCCAAAATTGAATTCCGGAGAATTGGCACGGACAAGGTTTTTACATTTGAACTGGATGGCAATCAACCTTCATTTGTTGATATGCCCGTGTGGTTTACCCACAATATTACAAATATCGGAGAAGAGGATCTCTATACCGTTTTCTGGATAAATGAGCATTTTGATTCTAATAACCCGGACACCTATTTTGAAGAAGTTTAGTTAGTTATCAGTGAATAGTTATCAGTGAATAGTTATCAGTGATTACTGATCACTAATTACTGATTACTGATCACTAATTACTGATTACTGAAATGTGTCCTTTAATTACCCATAAACCAGAAAACATGAAAACACATCACGACCTTGAGGTTTGGAAACAGTCTATTAGTCTCGTAACTGAGATCTATGAATGCACGAAAAAATATCCACAAATTGAACAATATGGCTTAACAAACCAGATTAGGCGATCTGCTGTATCCGTTCCTTCCAATATTGCTGAGGGAGCGGGAAGGTCTTCAACGAAAGAGTTTGCGCATTTTTTATCTATCGCATTAGGCTCCCTCACTGAATTAGAGACTCAATTAATTATTTCAAAAAATCTAGTATTTCTAGAAAAAGATACATTTGAGCATTTGATGGAGCAAATAATTGCAATAAGAAAAATGATAGTTGGACTAAAAAAGTCTATATTTAAATAGAGTTCGTCTATAAAGTCGTGTTTCTGGTTCAGAATGTTTGAGGTCGAGGCATTCTTGGTATTGAAAATAAGGAGTCCCGTACGTACGGGATGACTGGTTTCAATACCGAGAATAACGCTGAGATCGGACATTATGGACAGAAACTAAATAGTTTTCCAAACATCTGAATAAAAGTATAATGACAAATAACCCATCACCGATCATGCGACTTAAAGTAATCACCGTAGTAGGCACACGCCCCGAGATCATCCGCCTTTCGCGCGTAATGGCCAAACTTGACGAATCCAAAGCCATTGAGCACATTACAGTTCATACCGGACAAAATTACGACTACGAGCTCAATGAGATTTTTTATGAAGACCTCGGTGTCCGAAAACCTGATTATTTCCTCAATGCAGCGGGTAAAACGGCAACCGAAACTGTTGGCCGGATCCTGATCAATATTGAGCCCATCCTGGAAAAGGAAAAACCGGATGCATTTTTGGTTCTCGGCGATACCAACTCCTGCCTCTGTGCTATACCGGCCAAAAAGCGCCATATTCCAATCTTCCATATGGAAGCAGGAAACCGTTGCTTCGACCAAAGGGTGCCAGAGGAAACCAACCGTAAAATAGTCGATCATATTTCGGATATAAACCTGACGTATTCTTCAATAGCCCGCGAATATCTTTTGCGCGAAGGTTTGCCGGCCGACCGGATTATAAAAACCGGCAGCCCGATGAAAGAAGTGCTGGATTATTATATGCCTCAGATAAAATCATCAGATGTTTTGAAGCGCCTGAAACTCGAAAAAGGCAAATTCTTTGTGGTCTCCGCACATCGGGAAGAAAATATTAGCAGCGAAAAGAATTTTAAAGGCCTAATTGACTCCCTAAACCTGATTGCTGAGAAATATAATTTTCCGATTATCGTCAGCACGCATCCCCGTACACGCAAAAAACTGGAAGCCTTAGTTTCACAGAGTCATAAGGAGGATGTCACAGGGCCAGGTAGTGAAACCAAAAATGAAACCAACATTAGCCCACTAATCCAATGGATGAAACCACTGGGTTTTTCCGATTATAACGCATTGCAAATGAACGCCTTTGCTGTTTTATCGGATTCCGGGACAATCTCGGAAGAATCATCCACAATGAATTTCCGCGCACTAAATATCCGTGAAGCACACGAACGGCCTGAAGCAATGGAAGAGGCAAGCGTAATGATGGTCGGATTAAACCGGGATAGGATTTTGCAGGGATTAGAGCAGTTGCACCATCAGGAAACCGGCGATGAGAGAAATTTCCGTCCTGTAAATGACTATTCCATGCCGAATGTGAGCGATAAGATGGTACGGATTATTCTAAGCTATACCGACTATATTAAGAGGACGGTCTGGAGTGAAGACGTTTAATCCAGTAGCATTACCTTCAGGGCAAAAATGAGATTTCGTTAGTAGGCTCATGTTATTACAAACAGTTCATAAAAACTGATAAATATCAGAAACCAAATACAAGCAATTTTCCCCAAAAAAAATGACTTCCGAAAACAATAGTCGAATAGCCAAAAACACATTGATGCTGTATTTCCGGATGCTTGTGACAATGCTCGTGTCTTTATACACCTCGCGCATTGTTTTGGAGGTATTAGGAATTGAAGATTTTGGAATTTATAATGTTGTTGGAGGTTTTGTTGTTATGTTTGGTTTTCTAAACAGTGCAATGTCAACAGCAACCCAGAGATATTTTGCTTTTGAAATTGGCCGCAATGATAGAAGAAAATTGCATGACATTTTCAATATGAGCATAAATATTCACATTATCATTGCTCTGCTTATTGTTTTATTGGCTGAAAGTTTAGGGCTGTGGTTTTTAAACACTCAGTTAAATATAGATAGTGCACGGATTCCTGCGGCGAATTGGGTTTATCAATTCTCTGTTTTTGCCTTGGTGGTCAATATAATCAGCGTTCCATACAATGCTATGATTATTGCTCATGAACGGATGAATGTATTTGCCTGGGTTAGTGTTGTAGAAGTCGTTCTAAAATTGATAATTGTATATCTTCTTCAATGGAGTGCTTATGACAAATTAGTAATCTACGCAATCATGATTTTTAGTATAACGCTAATTATCAAGATCATATATGCTGCATACTGTAGTAGGAAAATTAAAGAAAGTCGCTATAAAACCTTTTGGGATACAAAATTATTTTACACACTGATCAACTATGCAGGTTGGAACCTATGGGGAAATTTTGCCAGTGTGATGATGGGCCAAGGGGTCAATATCTTGTTAAATATATTTTTTGGACCCGTTGTGAATGCTGCCCGGGGGATTGCTTTTCAGGTAAAAGCCGCCATCATGAATTTAGTCATGAATTTTCAGATGGCTATTAACCCGCAGATTGTTAAGTATTATGCTTCTGACAATGTAAAACAGATGCACCATTTAGTGTTTCAGGGCACAAAATTTTCTTTTTTTTTGCTGTTTACGGTATCATTGCCCATTCTTTTTCAAACCCATACAATTTTACAGTTTTGGTTGAAAACCCTACCGGATTATGCGGTGATATTTACCCAATTGATTATCGTTAATGCACTAATAGATGCATTATCAGGATCCTTGATGACTGCAGCTCAGGCAACAGGAAAAATTAAAAAGTACCAAAGTGTGGTCGGGGGATTGCTTCTACTTAATATTCCAATATCTTATCTATTTCTGCGGCTGGGATTTCCTCCGCAAACAACGGTTTATATAAGCATAAGTTTAGCCCTAATTGCGCTATTGGCCAGGCTGAAAATTATCAGCGCATTAATTAATCTATCAATATACGAATATCTCCGAAAGGTCATCTGCCCGATAATTATTGTGATTATAGTTTCTATCACTGCTACATACGGAATACTGCATTTTATGAGAAGCGGACTCGTATATACCCTTATACTTTGCATTGGTAGTGTCGTATCCGTATTATTATCCTCATATTTTTTAGGCTTAACAAAATCTGAACGGACTTTTTTCAGCGAAAAATTAAAAAGTTTTACGAAGAAACAATAATCGAAAACTAGACCTATAGGTTTAATGCCCAACAGGTACACCCAATAGAAATGAATCAGGAAAAAAAGCACATTCCTCTGGTAATTAGTAAAATAGTATCCAATGATTTATGCGTTGGCTGTGGCCTATGTGTTTATAATTGCCCTACCAACGCATTAAAAATGACCTGGAATGATTTTGGGTTTTTAGTTCCTGAGCTTGCAGGGACATGCCATGCAAAAGGAAAATGCATGGAGCTGTGCCCCTTCAATATTGAACCGGAAAATGATGTTATTGATGAGGATGCTCTGGCAAAAATCTATTTACAGGAATCAAAATGCTACCATGAAAAAATCGGCCATTATTGTAGGCTTTATGCCGGATACTCCAAAGAATTCCGCCTACACTCATCCTCAGGAGGAATAGCAACATATCTTTTTTCAGAATTGCTCGATAAAAAAGCTGTGAGCGCGATTTTTTCCGTCAGGGAATCCAGCAGCGCGGATCATTTATACGATTATGCGGTCTTAAAAAGCAAGGACGACATCATGGCTGCTGCGAAAACAAAATATTATCCTGTAACATTAGCCAGTGTACTATCTCAAATTGAGAATATTGAAGGAAAAATTGCGATAGTAGGTGTAGGTTGTTTTATAAAAGGAATTCGTTTACTCCAATATTATCACCCGCACCTGAAAGATAAAATACCCTTCCTAATTGGAATTATTTGTGGAGGTTTAAAGAGCACTTTCTTTACGGAATATATTGCCTCAAAGGCTGGTGTTGATAAATCAGACATATCCAATCCCCAATATCGTGTTAAAAATCTTGAAGGTGATGCCGGGGATTATTATTTCCGCTGCAACAGCAATCCAAAAGCGGACATGGTTAAGATGAGAGATTTGGGTGATATGTGGGGATCGGGAATGTTTAAAAACAATGCGTGTGATTATTGTGAAGATGTAACTACAGAATTGGCTGATATTTCCTTAGGCGATGCCTGGATTCCCCCATATTCCAAAGATGGCCGTGGAAACAGCATCATTATAACAAGAACATTACTGGCCGAAAAAATTATACAAGAAGGGATCGAAATAGAAGAATTATCCTTAGACAAATTATCGACAGAAGATTTAATAAAATCACAAAGGGGAGGATATAATCACAAGCATAAAGGGTTGAAAACCCGAATGTTTCTGGCAAAATTTGCGGGCAGGACCGTGCCTGTCAAAAGAAAAATATTTGAAAAAAGCCCTTTGATTTTTAAGTTCGTGCAGATATTAAGGAGGAACCTGCGGAAACAAAGCTTGATTTTATGGAAAAAATATCCTGAGTTTTCTAAATTTAACTCAAAATTACATCGACATAAAAAATTGCTATTGTTCGCTACTAAAGCTTATCACAAATATAATAGCTTGAAAACAAAAGCATAGTTAAGCAAAAAATTATATATGAAGATTGGAATATTGACATTACCGTTTCACGGAAATCTTGGAGGCATTTTCCAGAACTATGCCCTACAAATAAGTCTTCAAAAGTTAGGGTATGATTCCCAAACCATTATTATTCCTAATTCTAAACCCGCCCGTCTAAGCCAAGTCCTTTCCATCGCGAAAAGATCATTCCAAAAATATATCCTGGAAAAAAACATTCCCATCCGGGTATCTCCCGGAAAAAACGAACAAAATATTATATTGAAAGAACCCAATCGTTTTATTCAGGAATATATTAAGGTAGCCCAAATTAATTCCAAACAACTCGAAAACTTAAAATATCTTGAGGGCGAATACGATGCGATCATCGTGGGTAGTGATCAGGTGTGGCGGCCCAAATACACGAAGGACATACAATTTTATTACCTTGGTTTTCTGCCCGATAAAACGAAAATTAAAAGAATTGCCTATGCTGCTTCTTTGGGCACGAATGAATGGGAATATTCCGTAGATCAAACCAATGCATGCAAACAATTAGTCCATAGGTTTCATGCAGTATCGGTTCGCGAAAGGAGTGCCGTCAGCTTAATGGAAGAGAAATTCCAGCTTAATGCTGTCCAAACATTAGATCCGGTATTGCTGCTCAACAAATCTGATCTCGAAAAATTAATCCCTGAAAATCACACAAAATATGAGCAAAGCAGGGCATTTATAAATTTGCTCGATAATACGGATGAGGCGAAATATAAAATTGAAAAAATTTGTCAATCCAAGGGATTAAAGCCTTTTTCAATATTGCCGGAAAAAACATTTGTTCAGGTTGGGAAAGATGGTATTCAGGATTGCATCTTTCCCTCCATTGAAAACTGGTTAAAGTCTTTTAAATATTCATCTCTTGTGATTACAGATTCATTTCATGGAGTGGTAATTTCAATATTATTGAACAAAGATTTTATTTGTCTGGGAAATAAAAAAAGAGGGCTGAGTAGGATGACGAATATATTAAGTAAATATAAGCTAATGGATCGGCTTGTTTTGAATAAGGATTCACTACAAAACACAGGAAATTTAAAATCAATAGATTATACTGAAATAAACAAAGCTTTGGATGCCGACAGAGCCCAATCCTTCAATTTTCTAAAAACAGCCCTAAACTCCTAAAAGGGTATAATCAGGAACACGGATTCTGCCAATAATTGTTTGGAATAGTTGAAATCCGGGTTCTTCTCAAAAAATTTGTGGCCAAGTCTTCTGCATTTTGGAAGCCACAAAAATCAAGAATGCAAAAAGTCATTACCCACTAATACAATGGTCAAAAGAAATACGCTTAGCCAATCTCCTGACAAACAGAATAAGTTGCCTTTTATTTCTGTAATTATACCATTGTTTAATAAAGAGAAATATATTGAATCAACAATCAAGTCTGTGCTATCACAAAGAGAGACGTCTTTTGAAATAGTTGTTGTTGACGATGGCTCTACAGATCATAGTGGTGATATTGTTAAAAACATTGGTGATGCACGAATCCATCTATATAGAAAACCAAATGGAGGCGTTTCATCTGCGAGAAATTATGGGATAACAAAGGCCCGGGGACAATTCATTTTCTTTTTAGATGCTGATGATGAAATTTTAAAGAACAGCTTCGACATTTTAAAAAATTTATCTTCCAAATATCCTGAACATAACATTTTTACCAGCAATTTTCTATACCAGGATCCATTAACTTCATATCCCTACTGTTTCAAAAGAAAAGAAGGTGAAGTTAAAAATGCCTTCTTCCAATCTTTCCTGAAAAACATTTATTTGCGTACTGGGAATTTTATGGTACGAAGAACCCAAATTCAAGGGATACATGAATTTAATGAATCAATAAGCATTAACGAAGATTTTGACTTTACGTGTAGGTTATTAAAAGGGCATAAAATAATTTATACACCAGAAATAACTTTTATATATAAAAGAGAACATTCTGAATTAAGCATATCTTCAAATGACAAGAAAAATCACTTTATTTCAATTGTAAAAATCAAGGGTTCTTTCTCTCAAAAATTACTTTATTCCCAATATATTATCAAATACTACAGAGGTTTTCTTGGTACACTGAGAAACGATGTAAGATACACTCCAATTGAATTGTTTTTCATAACTCTTGCGATCACAATTGAAAAGTTTAACAATTTATATAAGAAATCATTAGGAAAATTCTAATGGACATGGAGCTCTTTGTTCTTATGATGAAGGCTTGTTGTGCAAATTTTTACCGTAACATGAACATATAATGCTTGTAATATTAATCAGCCAAAATCCTTTTTGGGAGTCTTCCGCTACATCAAACCGGTGGCTTAGCCTTATAAATAGTTTAAATCAACAAAGTATAGAAGTTAAAATTCTATTTTATGGCGGTTATCACAGTCAGGATGAAAAACAAAAGTGGGGCGTTGAAGGAAACAGAGATGGATTGTTGTATAAATATCTAAACGAGAAAATTGTTCAGGGGTATTTCAAAATCAGGTTTTACAATTATATTGGATATGACCTTGAATTCACGAGAATTTATAAATTAATTTTTCGGGAAGTCAATAAATATAAGGATAATGGCATTGTATGGACTGATTCATCCCTTACAGGTTTTAAGATTGCTGTTCGGTTAAAAAAGCATCGGGTCAAAGCAAAACTCTTTCTTGAAATGAGTGAGTTTCTTGATATTCAGCTAATTAATAAAGGGAACTACTTGCAAAAGAGAAAAGCAAAAAAACGTTTGCTTTTTTTTAGGCAAAGCGCATTTAAAGCGTACGACGGTATAGCGCTAATGACAAAAACTTTGATTAATCACTATTTGCAGTATCCAAAACCACATCCTGAATTTTTGCATCTGCCCATGACTGTTGATCTGGAGCGCTTTAATTTGCCTGAGGATTCGTTATCCAATTTTGAGAAGCCTTACATTGCATATGTAGGAGTTATGAGCAACGCAAAAGATGGTGTCAACATTCTTATCGAAGCATTCCACAAAATCAGCAAGCAATTTCCTGCTTACCGATTATATTTAATTGGCACATGGAATTACGATACGCCCGATCACCTTCAAATGATTAAAGAATATAGTCTTAAGGATAGGGTTTTCTGGATGAAACAATATCCGCGCGAAAAAATTCCTGCGATAATTAAAAATGCGGACTTATTAGCGCTTCCCCGACCCGATTCGAAACAAGCACAGGGAGGGTTTCCCACGAAACTCGGAGAGTATCTTGCCACTGGAAATCCTGTTTGCGCAACACGGGTTGGCGAAATTCCCGATTATCTGAAAGACCGCGAATCGGTTTACTTTGCTGATCCCGGATCATTAGGTTCATTTGTCGATGCAATGACTTTGGCTTTAAGTGATCCCGAAGAGGCCAAAAAAATCGGGATGAACGGTCGCCGTATTGCTGAAAAACACTTTAACAAAGATATTCAGGGAAAGATACTAAGTGATTTCTTATTAAAGCTCCAGCATGCCAAATAAAATCTGCTTTGTTAGCCACGGTCTTGAAGGGGGAGGAATGGAGCGCGCCTTGGTTTCTCTCGCCAACTATTATGCGGAAAAAAATTATGAAGTAAGCATTCTGAACCTCTATAAAACCGAGGTATTTTTTTTTCTGCATCCGGATATTCAAATAATCTGGCCGGATTTCTACAGGAAAAACCGATACGTACACATTCTAAGGCTTTTCCCTTTTATCCGGAAAAACATAAAGCAAATCAAGCCGGATGTAGTATTCAGCTTCGGGGAAACTTTTAATTCCTATGTTATAATCGCTTTGGCATTGCTTAATCAAAGACTAATTCTAACAAACCGAATGTGGCCTACACTGGATTTGGGCTTTCCTTCTGCTTACTTAAACAAATACTTTTACCGTTTTGCCGATGGTGTAGTGGCACAAACCAATATTGCAAAAAGCATCATCAAAGAAAAATACTTCAACGATAATGTAGTGGTAATACCCAATGCCGTGATGCCGGTAGAAACAGAAGGCGTCCCCAAAAAAAATCAAATAATAAGCGTAGGGCGTCTTTCCAGAGCGAAAGGACATATTGTATTGCTCCGGGCCTTTTCAAAACTACTCGAAAATGATTGGAGCCTGCATTTGGTAGGAGACGGAGCAGAAACTGAAAAACTCAAAAAAGAAGCAAAATCTTTAGGAATAGCAAACAGGACGATATTTCATGGCCATTTAAAGGACTTTTCGCGTTTGATGGCTGAATCAGAGATATTTGTCCTTCCCTCTTTTCACGAAGGCTTTCCGAATGCTTTGGTTGAGGCTATGTCGGTTCCGCTTCCTTGTATCAGCAGCAATTGTGTCGCCGGTCCGGCAGATATTATCCGGCATGGTGAAAATGGTTTGCTGGTCAGACCGGGTGATGAAAATGAACTTGCTGCAGCGATGGAGAAGCTAATTGCAGATGAAGGATTAAGAGCAAATCTGGCTCAAAAAGCTTTTGAAGTACGGGAAACCTATAATTTTGAAACAATCGCGGAGCGTTATCTTAAATTCCTGCTTCCTCCTGAATTATAAAAGCTTATGCGGATACTCCAAATAAATTCAACACTGAATTCGGGAAGCACAGGAAAAATTGCGGAAGGCATTGGTTTAAAGGTCATTGACCATAATGGGGAGAGTTGTGTGGCCTATGGACGTTTTGCAAATAAAAGCGCATCTCAAGCTATTAAAATTGGCAGTCAATGGGAGCAGGCTTTGCATTTATTAAATACACGCATTTTTGATACGCATGCGTTCCATTCCAATACTGCTACACGAAAATTAATTAAGGAAATCACGAAAATTCAACCGGATATTATCCATTTACATAATCTACATGGGTATTATCTCAATGTTGAAATTTTATTCCGCTTTTTGAATAAGTTCAATAAGCCCCTTGTTTGGACGCTCCATGATTGCTGGCCGTTTACAGGTCATTGCAGCTATTTTGAAAGAGTGCACTGTACAAAATGGAAAACGGAATGCGATCATTGCCCTTTGAAGTTTTTGTACCCCCAGTCTTATATTTTTGATAATTCAAAAAAGAATTTTCAGCGCAAAAAGCTGATATTTTCACAGCATAGAAATATTCATATTGTCACCGTATCCAATTGGTTGAAGACGCAGGTAAAAGCTTCCTTTCTCAAATACAGTTCACTTCGTACAATTTATAACGGTATCAATACAGATGTTTTTAAGCCTCTGGACAGCATAGCCCTGAAAAAAAAATTGGGCTTTGAGTCAAAACAAATAATTTTGGGTGTTGCCAATGTTTGGGCGGAGGGAAAGGGCTTAAAATCATTTCATGAATTGAGCAAGCAAATATCGGATAATCAACTTATTATCCTGATAGGGCTCAGTAAAAGACAAATTAAAAAACTTCCCCGAAATATAATTGGCATCGGGCGAACCAACAGCCAAAAGGAGCTTGCGGAATACTACAACATGGCAGATGTTTTTGTGAACCCTTCAATCGCGGAGACTTTTGGCTTGGTAACAGCAGAAGCAATGGCCTGTGGCACACCATCTGTTGTTTATAATTCCAGTGCCAGTCCGGAGTTGGTCAGCAATGATGTTGGCTTTGTTGTACAACTATCCGAACATCAGGACCTGAACAATAAAATCTCCACCATCCTGCAAAAGGGAAAAGATGCTTATTCACGGCAATGTATCCAACGTGCTTCCCGCCTGTTTGATATGGATAAACAATATGATAAATATATTTCCCTTTATGATGAAATTCTATCTGACCGTACATAATGTATTAATATTGAATCAAATTCAATTCAAAGTTATTAAATGAAAGTACTTTTCCTGATGTTTGTGTTTCCCAATTTGGAAACAGGATTTAATATGTACACAGCGCTTGTGGAGGAATTTCACAAAAACAATCATGATGTTTTTGTAATTGCGCCGGATCCAGGAATTAAAAAGACGCAGATCAGGAAGGAAAATGGCATTGATATATTGAGGGTTAAGACATTGCCGGTTAAAAATGTCCCCAATATTTTAAAAGGAATTTCCAACATTTGGTTGCCCCGGCAATATTATGCTGCAATTAAAAAATACTATGCCCATATCCATTTCGATTTGATCGTAACGCCAACACCACCAATAACGCTGGCAGACCCTGCCTTTCGGATAAAATCCTGGCATAAAGCGCAATTGTACCTGATTTTAAGAGATATATTTCCACAAAATGCGGTTGACCTTGGTATGATGAAGCAAAATAGCTTCATCTATAAATATTTTAGGAAAAAGGAGGCGAAACTCTATAGAACCGCTGATCTGATTGGCTGTATGTCGCAGGCCAACATTGAATACATTCTAAAACATAATCCAAAGGTTGACCGGTCAAAATTACATATTTTGCATAATCTGCAAATTTTGAACACCAGCTACTCCGAGCGGGATATGAAAATAAAAAAAGAATACTCCCTTGAGCATAAATTTGTTGTTGTGTTTGGTGGAAATATGGGGAAAGCACAGCAATTAGAAAATGTTTTAAAGCTCGCGCAAAGCTGCGAAAATTACTCTGATGTGGTCTTTCTGCTTTTGGGAGAAGGTGTGCAAATGCAAAAGACAAAAAGACTTATTGAAGAGCATAATATATGCAACATAAAAATAATAAAAACAATACCAAAAGCCGAATATCAAAGGCTCATAAGCGTCTGTGATATCGGATTGATCAGTTTGCATCAGGATTTTACCATTCCAAATATCCCAAGTAAAACACTCGACTATTTTAATATGGGCTTGCCTGTGCTGGCTTCTGTTGACAGGGCTACTGATTATAACGACTACCTTGACGCTGCACGAGCCGGCCTGTGGTCCTTTGCGGGGGATCATGATGCGTTAAAGAGTAATTTTGATAAATTATATTTTGATCCGGAGTTAAGAAAATCAATGGGCAAAAACGGGCGTTTGTTTTTTGAGAAACATCTTACTCCTGATATTGCCTATAAAACAATAATGGAGCATTTGAACCAAAACAAGGATTAAATGGATTTTGCTCTTGGAAACTCATCGCAGCATATATCAAACAACTTCAAAAAAAGCCATTGAAAAGGTTAAAAAATGAATGTATCTGAGAAAACCAGGGCATTCCTGTTTTGGACAGTGGATTTATTAAAAGGAAGTCCGGTAAGGAAAAACCTCAACGAAATAATTGAATCCATCCAGAACCCTAATCCGGAACAGATTGGAATCAAAAGAATGGAACTCCTTTCCCATGCGGTTGAAACATGTCCCTTTTATCAATCACTGGCAAAGGATTTAGAGCTGGGAAAATTTCCGGTCGTTAATAAATCGATTATTCGAAATTCATTAAACAATTTTATATCAAGTAAATACACACAACAAAAGCTAATTCCTGTGCTTACAAGCGGATCTACGGGCACTCCCTTCAAAACATTTCAGGATAAAGAAAAGAAACTCAGAAACTATGCCGACACACTCTATTTTGCCGGTTTGGCTGGTTACGAAATTGGCCATCGCCTTATGTACTTAAAAATATGGGTGGAAGAAAAAATGAAAAGCAAACAGGCTTATTGGCTTCAAAATATGTGCCCCGTTGATGTTGTTCATTTAGATGATCGCACAATCGACCATATGATTTCTCAAATGGAAAAAGATCGCTCCACTTTTGGAATTTTAGGATACGTATCTGCTTTGGAAACCATTTGCCAGCATCTCGACCGAAAGAATCATCCTAATGTTAGGGCTAATGTCCGCTCTATAATCACCATGTCTGAGGCACTGAACATTTACACAAAAACGTCCATGGAAAAGTACTTTAGTGCTCCCGTGGTTTCACGTTATTCAAATCTGGAAAATGGCATTATCGCACAGCAGGAAATAAATGGAAAGCCCGGGTTTCTCATCAATACGGCAAGCTATTTTGTTGAAATACTGAAAATGAACTCGGACGAAGCCGCTGCTGAAGGAGAAACAGGACGAATTGTCGTCACGGATCTATATAATTATGCAATGCCTATGATCCGTTACGATACGGGAGATGTTGGCGCGATGGTCAGCGATCCGGAAAATCCCGAAAAAAAATACTTCTCAAAAATAGAAGGACGAAAGCTGGACCTTCTTTACGACACCAAAGGGCAAATTGTCTCTTCTTATGTCGCTTATAAAAATATGTGGCAATACACAGATATTAAACAATATCAGTTGATTCAGGAGGGCAAGAAAAACTATACCTTTAAGATCAATGCGGATCCTGCTTTCAACAGAGAGAAACAACTTATTAAAGAATTCAGATCGTTTCTTGGCGATGATGCAGACTTCAAAATACAGTATGTGGACGAAATCCCTCTCCTGTCATCAGGCAAGCGGAAGAAGGTTGTAAACCTTTGTTATACAAACGATTAGGCTATTGATAATTAATCTGACAAACATATTTTCATGTATTTTTTTGTAAAACGGCTCATAGACCTGCTGATATCCCTGATTGGACTTGTCCTGTTAAGCCCGGTTCTTGTTGTGCTCTGTTTTTTCATAATTATCAAATTGGGTCATCCTGCTTTCTTTACACAAATACGTCCGGGAAAAAACGGCAAACCATTTTTGATGATTAAATTCCGCAGTATGACCAATCAGCTTGATGAAGCCGGAAACCTACTGCCCAATGCTCAACGCATGACCAAATTTGGACGGTTTTTACGTTCAAGCAGCCTCGATGAATTGCCGGAGTTGATCAATGTGCTCAAAGGCGATATGAGCCTGGTAGGTCCGCGTCCCTTGCTTATGGAATATTTGCCTCTTTACAATGAATTTCAAAAAAAACGGATGGACGTTAAACCCGGCATCACCGGGTGGGCACAAATTAATGGAAGAAATGCCCTTTCCTGGGATGAAAAATTTAAGCTCGATGTTTGGTATGTCGAAAACAGGAGCTTTCTTTTAGATATAAAAGTATTATGGAAAACTTTCCAAAAAGTCTATAAACGTGAAGGAATTGCCCACAGTGGCGATGTTGCTATGCCGCGTTTCACGGGAAACGGCCCGTCAGAAATTGAAAAAACAGACGAATAACTCATAATCTATGAAAAAATCATTGGTCATTATAGGCGCCGGAAGCATTGGCGGGCATATCGGATATAACCTGCCGGAATATCAATTGGAAGCATACAGTTTAATGGGTTTTTTAGATGATGATACAAACAAAATAGGCAGGGATTTTTGTGGATTTCCGGTACTTGGTGCCGTTGAACATATAGTGAATTTCCCAAAGGATGTTTCTGTTATCGTGGGTGTTGCTTTTCCACAAATGAAAAAACACATCATGGATAGGCTGGATAAACTGGGCATTTTTGAATATCCCCCTTTAATTGCAAAATCAGCCTGGATTTCAAATAATGTTCAGGTAGATGAAGGGGCAATCATTTATCCCGGAACCACTATCAATTATGGCACAATTGTTCGGAAATTTGCGGTGCTGAATATGAATTGTGCTGTGGGCCATGATTGTGAAATTGGGGCATACAGCAGCCTGGCTCCGGGCGTGAACCTTGCCGGGCACACCAAACTTGGCCTTTGCGTGGATATGGGCATCGGTTCAGCAACAATTCAGGATGTCCGGATTGGCAACAATTGTATTGTTGGAGGGCAAAGCATGCTGATCAAAAACCTGCCCGATAACAGCAAAGCTGTCGGCATTCCTGCCCGTCCGCTCTAGTTTGCAAACCCTCTGGTTCAAAAAAAATCCCCCAAAATTAAATTTTGGGGGATTTTTGTTTTTGCTAAAAACCAATCAAGCTTACTTCTTCTTCAGCTCTACGGTGAAATGCCTCATAATCGGGACTTCGTAAGTGATTTCGTAGCCGCTGGTAATTTCATTTCTGCGGTCGTAAACATTTTTAAGCGCGGCAGCAATGACATCCATATGGTTATTGGTATATACCCTGCGGGGAATTGCCAGGCGAAGCAGTTCCAGGTCAGGATAGCGGTTTTCGCGGGTTTCCGGATCGCGGTCGGCAAGCAAAGTGCCTATTTCCACGCCACGGATACCGGCTTCGATATATAATTCAATGGCAAGCGTTTGTGCCACATAATCTTCTTTGGGCAGTTGCGGAAGGACTTTCTTGGCATCAACAAAAACAGCATGACCACCAATCGGGCGCTGTGTCGGGACACCGTATTCCTTCAGTTTGTCGCCAAGATATTCCACTTGTTTGATGCGGGTTTCCAGATAATCAAATTCGGTTCCTTCATCCAGCCCCATGGCCAAAGCATTCATGTCACGGCCCGACATCCCACCATAGGTGATATAGCCTTCGAACATAATATTGTACATTGATGCTTGCTTAAACAGGCTTTCTTCTTTAAAACCAATAAAACCGCCCATATTTACAATGGCATCTTTCTTGCTCGACATGGTAGCCAGATCGGCATATTTGTACATCTCTTTTACGATTTCCTTGATGCTCCAGTCTTTGTAGGCTTCTTCGCGCAACTTGATGAAGTAGGCATTTTCGGCAAAACGGGCACTGTCAAAGCAAATGCGTGTACCGTATTTTTTAGCCAGTTCGTAAACTGCTTTGATGTTTTCCAATGAAACAGGCTGTCCGCCGGATGAATTACAGGTAACCGTAACAATCACCATGGGGATTTTCTCAACCGGATGGCTTTTGAGCACATCTTCCAGCTTTTCGAGATTGATGTTTCCTTTAAAAGGATGATCCATTTCCGTATGGAAAGCTTCGTCGATGGTGCAATCCACTGCTTTTGCCTTGCGGAATTCGATATGGCCTTTAGTGGTATCGAAGTGGGAATTGCCGGGGATGATATCGCCTTCTTTGATCAACAACGAGAAAAGCACATTTTCGGCAGCACGCCCCTGATGTGTTGGCAGGAAGTAATCGAAGCCCAGAATGTTTTTTAGGGCATTCTTCATTTTATAATAAGAAGAAGCACCGGCATAGCTTTCGTCGCCAAGCATCAGCTCCGACCACTGGCGGTCGCTCATAGCGCCTGTACCGCTATCGGTCAGCAGGTCGATAAAAACCTGGTCGCTTTTGAGGTTAAACAAATTATACTTTGCGTCTTTGATCCACTGGATGCGTTCTTCGCGAGTAGAGCGGCGGATAGGCTCTACCATTTTAATTTTATATGATTCTGAAAATGGAATTTCCATAATACCTTGATTTTAAATTTAATAAATGATTTGAAAAATAAAAAAGCCTAAGCTGAGGCCAGCTTATACGGTATAATGGAAAGCATCCCGTTCCTTTAGGTTGAGATACCTTTGTATTGCGTGTATGTCTGATGATCTTAAGAAATCCATAATCAACAGCTTTGCAGCAAAAGTAAGGATTTTTTAAATCAATTGGACAAAAGTGCTGAATATTTTTTATCTAACTTTCGGATAATCAGCACTTTTGTAAAATTTTAAGAAATCTTGTCTTCTATAATCCACCGATGACTTCGAAGTCATCCGATGAATAAAACAGCTTTGCTTATCTGGCATGCTATTGGTTTTCAAAAGCAAGCTGTACATTTCATCCGTTCAGATTTAGGAGCAAGCATGCAAACACCAAGATATTTAGATACAAAAATGCTTGTGCTTCTGCATGAATTATTAAATTTGCAGCCAATGTAAGTTACCAGTAGAATCTAAAATTAACAAAATGAAAAAATTCGTTCTTGCTTTTACAGCATTGTTTTTCACTACATTCCTCTTTGCGCAGGAATTTAAAGACTATGGAAAACTTCCTTCCATCGATATTAAAAACATTGATGGTGAAGCTTTTAACACCAGCGAAATTCAAAATGACGGCAAGCCTGTAGTGGTTTGTTTCTGGGCCACATGGTGCAGCCCCTGTATGGCCGAGCTCAATGCAATCAGCGATATGTATGCCGATTGGGTTGACGATTATGGCGTGAAGCTTTATGCGGTTTCGGTTGACAATGCCCGCTCATCATCACGTGCCAAATCTACTGCCAATGGCAATGGCTGGGAATTTGAAGTACTGCTCGATCCCAACAACGATTTTGGAAAATCCATGCAGGTAGCCAATCCTCCAAAAACATTCATCCTCAATGGCGATGGAACCATTGTTTGGCAACATGTTAAATATGCGCCCGGTGATGAGGAAGAGTACGAAGAAGTACTGAAAAAACTCACCGAAGAATAAACGATCCCCCTAATTTTCAAACCAAAACCAGGATATCTTGAAAACACTGAAAAACTTTAAAGCCCTCCTGTTTGTCATGCTGATGCTTCCTTTAGCATCGACTGCCCAGGATGTGCTCGAAACCATAAAATCCGGTCAGGTGCGCGGCGATTACCAGATAAACGCACAATATTATGTGACCGATTCAGCGATTGGCGCCTATGAAGTTCCCGAGAAATTCAAAATGAACGCCTACGGTAATATTCTTTATACCAATGGAAATTTCACTGCCGGCTTGCGCTATGAAGCCTATCTGAACCCACTCGAAGGATTTGACCCACGTTATAAAGGCAATGGCATTCCTTATCGCTTTGTTTCTTACAAAACTGATTTTATCGAGCTTACAGCCGGTAATTTCTACGAACAATTTGGTAGTGGCCTTATTTTCCGTTCTTATCAGGAATGGACTCTGGGCTACGACAATTCCGTTGATGGTATCAATGTAAAACTCAAGCCTTTCAAAGGCGTTACCCTCAAAGGGATTTATGGAACCCAGCGCTTCTTCTGGGAGCAGGGTCCAGGAATCATCCGCGGCGGCGATGCCGAATTTTTCCTCAACGACATCTTTCCTTCAATGGCGGAGAGCAAGCTGCGCCTTACGCTGGGCGGTAGCGGCATCAGCAAATACCAGGAAGCACAGGACATTGAAATCAATACCGAAACCGATACTTCCTACAATATCTATGCGCTTAAGCTGCCCCTTAATGTAGCTGCTTATGCCGGACGTATGCGTTTGAATTACGGAGGTTTCAGCCTCGAAGGGGAATACGCTTATAAAATGAATGATCCTTCAGCGCTTAATAACTTCATTTATAAATCGGGTGATGCTCTGCTCATCAATGCTACTTATTCGCAAAAAGGGCTGGGGATTTTCTTTTCGGCCAAGCGTACCGACAATATGAGTTATAAATCCAACCGCCTGGAACAGGGAAATGCCCTTGATATCAACTTCCTTCCTCCGGTTACCAAGATGCATACCTACAGCCTCATCAGCATGTATCCTTATGCAACACAGCCCAATGGCGAAATTGGTTTCCAGGGACAGGTAATCTATACATTCCCGCGCAAATCTACACTGGGCGGAAAATACGGAACAACCGTTACGGCGCATTATTCGCAGGTAAATTCACTGAATCTCAACCCGATCAATGGCGAAACAGCCATTGGTCAAAGCGGTACAGATGGCTATGAATCTGAGTTTTTCGCTTTTGGCGATGAAAAATATTTTTCTGATATGCACATTGAAATCAGGAAAAAGCTCAACCGTAATTTTAAATTGAAAGCCACTTATTTCAATATTTTCTACAATATGGAAGTTATTGAAGGCCATACCGGAGCTGCGGACGTATATGCCAATGCAGGTATTCTTGATATGACGTATAAATTTAATCGTAAATACAGTTTGCATGGTATGTTCCAGGGTCTGTTTACCAAGCAGGATGAAGGCGACTGGGTAGCTGCATTTCTGGAGTTGAACCTCGGATCAAAATTATTTTTTGCCCTCGGCGATGAGTACAATTACGGAAATCCGGATACAGACCGCCGCTATCATTACTATACAGTTGCTGCAGGATATACGCACAATACCACACAAATTTCGCTGCGCTACGGAAGGCAACGCGAAGGAATCCTTTGTGTAGGTGGTGTTTGCCGCAATGTGCCGGCCAGCAACGGATTAACCCTGACATTAACCAGCAGCTTCTAAACTAAAACAGAATAACAATGAAAAGAACAGCATATATTTTTATAGCAATACTGGCCGCACTTTTTATTCTGGAAAGCTGCGATAAAGTTGATGAACCTTATACTGTACTGGTGGACAGCGTGAAAAAAGGTGGAGGTGAAAATTATGATTCCACAAAGCGCGTTGTTTTGCTCGAAGACTATACCGGACACCGTTGTGTAAACTGCCCTACAGCAGCACATGATGCGCATATCAAGCAAATGGCAATGGGCAAAAACCTGGTGATTATTGCAATACATGCAGGTTATTTTGCCGAGCCGACCAATAGTTTACCTGAAGATTTCCGCTGTACAACCGGAAACGAACTCGATGAGTATTATGGTGTGAGCCTCGTTGGAAATCCAAACGGAATTATTAACCGTACGGCGTTCAATGACAACCTCATCCTAGGGCCGGGCTCATGGAATGATGCCATAAATACAGAATACGAAAAGCCAAAAATGGCCAAAATCCGCATGAATGCCGAGCTTTCAGGAGATAAAGTAAGCGGAAGCGTTCAGGTGGAAGCTATTGAACCATTAAGCGGTGATTATAAAATTTGTGTTTATGTTGTAGAAGACAGCATCGTAGCACCACAGGAAAACAATAATGAAGAAATCGGCCCTACTCCGCATTGGGAAGATTATGTACACCGTCATGTTTTGCGTGGTTCTGTAAACGGCACCTGGGGCTCATATATTATCAATGGCAACCTCGCTGTTGGCAATAAAGAAAGTTACAGCTTCAGCGATTATGTTCTGGATCCGGAATGGAATAAAGAGCAGATACATCTGATAGCTATCCTTTATCATGCTGAAAGCCGTGAAGTTATTGAAGCATGGCAAATGCATGTTGAATAAAAACAACTAATATTAAGGATATAAGCGCAGGACTTATGTTCTGCGCTTTTTTTTGTGAAAATATTTTTGCTTTGATTGAGGGCTACTTCCTGCTCCTTTGAGCTGCATAATGAGCCGCCCCGATGATTCCCGCCTGGTTTTTCAGTAGTGCAGGTATCACCCGTGCTTCATTTTTCAGCTCATGCTCATACCGGTCAAATTTCTTGCTGGCGCCACCACCGAGGATAAACAAATCGGGCGAAAACAGGCGCTCCAGGTGCAGCAGGTATTGGTTGAAGCGTTTTCCCCATTTGTCCCATTTAAGGTCCAATCGTTCGCGGGCAGCATCCGAGCAGTATTTTTCTGCGATATCGCCTTTAAATTCTAAATGCCCAAATTCGGTATTGGGGATCAGGGTTCCGTCTTTTATCAATGCTGAGCCTATTCCTGTCCCGATGGTTAAAAGAATGGCCAAACCTTTAAGCCCTTTGCCAGCGCCATATTCCAGTTCTGCAATTCCGGCAGCGTCAGCATCATTAAGCACGAAAACCTCTTGTCCGCACACATCGCTGAAAAGCTTTTCTGCATCAACATCAACCCAGTTTTTGTGCATATTGGCAGCAGATTTTGCCACTCCATTATGGATGATACCGGGAAATCCACAGCCTACAGGGCCTTGATAATTAAAATGTTCTACAATTCTTTTTATCGTTTCGGCAACTGCATTCTTTGTGGCCGGGCGCGGTGTTTCAATTCTGTGCCGCTCCGAGCTAAACGCTCCTTTCTCCAAATCAACCAGAGCCCCTTTTACGCCGCTTCCGCCTATATCTATCCCTAAAATATCCATAATAATCTGTGTTTGATTTCTCAAAAATATAAAAATAATAGCGTAATACCCATTCGGCCTGCACTCTTCACAAAATTAACCTCATGTTTTAATCTTATATTTGCAAATTAAATTTAGAAAAACTGCACTGTGCGAAATCTGTTTAAAGTACTGAAATACGCTATACCTTATTGGCGCTATGCGCTCTTGAACATTGTGTTTAATATTCTCTCCATAATATTTTCACTTTTTTCATTTGCCCTTTTTATTCCCGTCCTTGAAATATTATTTGATCAAACCAAGCGGATTTCGCAAGCACCTCCTCCCATAGACTGGGGCCTTGGTTTTTTCAGTGATGGCGCATTGCTCAAAGCACATTTTTATTATGAAATCAGTCGTGTTATTGACCGCTATGGCGATATGCACGCCTTGTTTTACATCTCGCTCATCATTGTAATCCTGTTTTTGCTTAAAAACCTTTTCCGTTATCTGGCACAGTTTTTCATCGCTCCTTTGCGCAATTTTGTTGTGCAGGATATCCGCAACGCACTCTTTCATAAAATCCTGATCCTTCCACTGGCCTATTTCACTGAAAAAAGAAAAGGAGATATCATTTCGCGTGTTACTTCCGATGTTTTGGAAGTGGAATGGAGCATCATGACCAGCCTGGAAATGATTTTTCGCGAGCCGATCACCATCATTACGTTTTTAGGAACGCTTTTTTTTATAAGTCCACAACTTACTTTATTTGTTTTAATCCTGCTGCCCGTCAGTGGTTTTATTATCGGGCGCATTGGCAAAAGCCTCAGAAAAACTTCCGACCGGGGACAAAAAAAATTAGGCTTTATATTATCTGTTATTGAAGAATCCATATCCGGACTTAGAATTATCAAGGCATTTACAGCCATTGATTTTACACATGGAAGGTTTAAGGACATTAATCATGATTATGCCAAAGTTATGATTGGGCTTTACCGGAAAAAAGACCTGGCCTCACCGGTCAGCGAATTTCTCGGCATAACTGTGGTGGTGATGATTGTGTGGTTTGGTGGCCAGTTGGTCCTGGGCGGAAATGGAAAACTTGAGCCTTCTGTTTTTCTGGTGTATCTCGGCATTTTCTCACAATTGATTCCTCCGGCAAAAGCGATCACTACCGCTTTGTATAATGTACAAAAGGGCGCTGCATCCGTTGAAAGAATTGAGCAGGTTTTAAATGCCGATGAGGTGATTGTTGAAAAGAAAAACGCTACAAAAATCAACAAAATCGAAAGCAAAGTTGAATACCGCAATGTATCCTTTAAATATGAAGACGATCCGGTATTAAAAAATATTAGTTTTACTATAGATAAAGGGAAAACTATTGCTCTGGTGGGACCATCGGGTGCTGGTAAATCCACCCTTGCCGATCTGCTGCCACGCTACTATGATTGCACAGATGGAGGCATATACATTGATGGTCACGACCTGCGCGATATCGTGATTGACGATCTGAGAGCATTGATGGGCGTAGTAACACAGGAAAGCATTTTGTTCCACGATACGGTTTATAACAACATCTGCATGGGCATAGAAAATGTATCGCAGGAAGATGTCGTTGCTGCAGCACGTATTGCCAATGCACACGAATTTATCGAAAAGCTGCCGAAAGGATACCAAACTTTAATTGGTGACCGGGGCACAAAGCTTTCGGGAGGCCAAAGGCAGCGCCTGAGTATTGCACGAGCTGTATTGCGTAACCCTCAGATTCTTGTGCTCGATGAAGCTACATCAGCCTTGGACACCGAATCCGAACGCCTGGTGCAGGATGCCCTTGAAAAACTTCTTGCCAACCGCACTTCTTTGGTCATCGCACACCGCCTATCTACAATTCAGGGGGCCGATGAAATTATTGTGGTGGAAAAAGGTGAAATTGTTGAGAGGGGAACGCACAGCCAGCTATTGGAAATCAAGGGGTTGTACAGAAAGCTATATCAACTGCAAGGCTTTGGCATTTAGCAAGGAGCAAACCAAAATCAGGTGTCAGAATAATTTCGTTTCTGCCTGTTCGTTTTGTTTGAGGTGCGCGTCATAAAATGGATGGCGCGCATTAAAGGCTATGTCTTCGGGAAAATAATTCATAAGCAAAAAAGGTCCTTCTCGGTTTTTTGTGGACAATCAAAATTGGTGAACAAATGGAGTAAAACATTGCCAAAGTTCCAAACTTTTGGAATGTTTGAGCCGGGTCATTCGCTCCAATTTTAATAAAGAAATCAAATTGTATTTCAAGGGTTAATTTTTTTTGTCCACGAAATTTCGAATAGAACCAAAAAAAAGACCTTCAGGCTTTATGGAAAGCTTGAAGGTCTTTTAAAAAAATGAAATGTCCTATATTACTTCAGGATAACGGTTTGGTCGGCTTCGCCCATTTCCATGGTTTTTGTTGTATGTGTTCCCTGTCCGTCTTTTTTCCCGCTATATGAAAGGGCAAGGGTTACATTGGCTCCGCTTGGCCAGTTAATATCTTTCCAGTAAACATACTGGTTGCTGTTTTCGAAATGACATCGGATTTCGGTGTTGGCCCAGAGGTTGTAATAACCCATGTCCTGTTCCTGAGAAAGCCAGTTGATGCGTACGTTTTCTGTTACTTCGCTTGTTAAACCAGCGTTCATAACCTCCTTGTTCCATGCATTGATTGTATTGTTTTCCAGGCTAAGGAAGAAGAAGTCACGGCTAATTTCAAAATTGATTGTTTTGTCACCTTCGCTGGTGTAATAGGTTTCCCAATCAGACGAAAGATCCATACCGTGAGGAGCATATGTTTCTACTTTATAGTTGATTTCACCATCTGCATTCTCATCAATAAGAGTAACTGAACTGCCAACCTCAACTATTTCAGTGTTATAGGTAGTTTCATTATAAACTTTAATTCTTGAGGGTGTCGTATTGTTGATTGTAAGTCCTGGTGCATAGCTTTCCACAACGTCTTCCTTGATCATTTCATTAGAACCAAATTCATTGGTAACTTCAAGCTTAATGTCATAGAAACCTATTGAAATGCAAGTCCAAACAAGCGTATCAACATTATACTGTACTGATTCCTGACCGGCAGGGTTAATTACAGTCCATTTGATCATATCAATTTCGCCCAAAGATTTATTTACGATAGTAATTTGATCACCCACATTGACAAAAGTTGGGCTCACAGTAAAATCAGCTACAGGCTCTGCACTGGTAACAGTGATGTAATCTGTTCTGGTTTTTGTATTGGTGCCTTCGGCGTTAGTAACTGTTAAACTAACAGGATAAGTGCCGGGTAAAGCATAAGTCACTTCCGGGTTTTGTTTGGTTGATATTGCGGGTTCGCCACCAATAAAAACCCAGTCCCAACTAGTGGGTTCTCCGGTAGATTTATCAGTAAAAGTAATGGTTTGTCCCACATCAATATCAGTGCTTGATGCAGAAAAAGAAGCGACAGGCGCTTCCGCATCATCTTCACTACTGCAAGATGAAAATACAAGGATCAGAGATACCAGTCCTAGTGCTAAAATACGTAATTTGTTCATTTTTAGTTATTTAAAGATTAATAAATTTGCTCATCACAAAGCGTGCAAACATATTTCAAAACTTTCCGAAAGACAATAGTTTTTCATTTGTGTTTCTCGAATTAATCCTTAGTAGCAGGATGCATTGTATTTTGAAATTTTCGGGAAGGATTTTTTCAAGAATTTTCAACTGGATCCCAATCGGGCAAAGCACAAAAAGAATTCATGCTTATCGAATAAATTATATTGTCCATTTGCTAAGAAACCTTTAGCGAAGCACAGATCCGAATGAAGGAATATGTATCGCATAATGCGCTTAATATGAGAGTATTATATATTATTGTAATTTCTGGAATTTGTTTCTGCTGACTTGTACTTTCATACTGTCCTCAAATCATTTAAACGGGCTGAATACTTTTTTTTAACTTTGTGTTTTCTTGTGAGCTTAAGAACATAAATATTATGCCTGAACAAATACTCGAAATAAACAAATACGAACTCAGCAACTACCCGGTAGAAAGCTATAACGGTCCCATTATTTTGGTGGATCATGAGGAACAACTTGGCGGACTTTCTAATTATTTTGAAAATGAAAGCGTTATTGGCATCGATACAGAAACCCGGCCGTCTTTCCGAAAAGGGCGTATCAATGAAGTGTCCTTATTACAGTTAGCAACATCCAAAGCAGTGATTTTGATACGTTTACATTATGTGCCACTGCCGGCTTTTATCCATAATATTTTTGAAAATAAAAGCATCATAAAAGCGGGTATCGGGATCACGGATGATATCCGTGCCCTCCATAAAATTGATGATTTTGAACAACAATCTTTTGTTGATCTCAACAAAATGGCGCAACAAAAAGGTTTTATCAGCATTGGTGCACGGAAGCTTTCGGCTTTGGTGCTGGGTTTTCGTATTAGCAAACGGCAACAGTTGAGCAATTGGGAGGCTGAAGAGCTTTCGGAAGCACAACAATTGTATGCTGCAACCGACGCCTGGGTGGCACGCGAGATTTACCTAAAGTTTTTAAACAAGCAATAAAACCAAACAGATGATCAGAAAAGCTGTTATTTCCATAATGGCTGCTTTTTTTTTGATTTGAAGCAGTATGGCCGGTAATCCGGTTCAGGATTTCGATGAATTAATGAGATCCCTGAACGAAGGCAATAGCGTGCCCATGATTGTTCATTATGCCGATTGCCAGTTGATCAGCGATAACGAAATACAGGAACGGGTGCCCAATGCCATCGGTGGTATGGACATTGATGTTTATGAATATTATGCTGAAGGAGCCGTGCGCAAAAAAGTGGCTTTTGTCGTTTTTTCTACTTCAAAACTGATCCAAAACCCCATTGGTGATGGATACGTTTACAACTATGTGAAAGTGAGCGCCGATAATAAAGTACGGATTACAGCCCGATATCTCAACCCCATCACCTTCGAAGAAGAAATGGACGAAAATTTCTTCAGTGCCATAAAAGATGGTTCTGTTTATTTTTATGAGCAGGGCTCAAGAGCGGATTAAGGCCGATACGAAACTAGTTGTCTTCGGCGTACCACTCCGCGTAAGAAGTAACAGTTTCGCGCAGCAACATACTGTGTAAACTGATATTTGCCGGTAGATGTGGCTTAATGCGCTCAGCAAAATCAATCAGCATATTTTCACTTGAAGGCTGATAATCAACCACAATCAACCGCCCGAAAACCGGATGCTTCGGGCAGTCCAGTTCATCGGCCGTAGCTTTGCTGATCACAATTGCGTGGTCAAAATGATCCACAATTTCCTTTTTAACAATCTTTTTCAAGTCGCCAAAATCCATCACCATCCCCAGTTTCGGGTCTGTTGCATCCTGATTTGGCTCCCCGATAACCGTTACAAAAAGTTTATAGGAATGCCCGTGCATATGCTTGCAAAGCCCATCGTAGCCATGCAGCGCATGAGCCATTTCAAATTTGAATTCCTTGGTAATACGAATACGTGCCATAGGAGCCGGTTAAATATTTTTATGTTTGTGTATATACTCTAGCGCTTGATACAGAATTTTCGAAATCGAAGTATTCTGCCGAAATCTTGCAGAAGAAGAATCCCAAATTTTTGGAGACATTAGAGACGGAAACTATTTAGTGTCTGTCTATAAAGTCGGGTTTTTGGGTCAGAATGTTCGAGATCGAGGCATTCGATGGGCTGAAAACGGAGTCCCGTCTGTACGGGATGACTTGTTTTCAGAACAAGAATAATCCCGAAGCTTCGGGAGACATTATGGACAAAAACTATTTAGTTATTTTGCAACGATACACAGGCTTACTTAGTTCATTCAGCAAACTCATTATGTACATGCCCGGTTTGAGGTGTTGCGTATTCACATCAAATTCTTCGCCCTGAACGCTTTTGGGCTCAATAACCATTTTACCGGTCAGGTCGTAAATGCACAGGCTGTATCCCTGAAATTTATCGGCCTGAGTAAAGCTGATATGCAATTTGCTGGCAACCGGAACAGGATATACATCAATATCATATTCATATTGCAGCTCTTGCTGTGATGCCGTGGGATCCCAGATCAGGTCAGCAAATTCGGGATGGTCGATAAAAGGGTTGCGGTTATGCTGGATGTCGTAAATACCGTCATTCCGGGTAATTTCCTTTGTGCTTACCGGGTCATTGTGATGCCATTCGAGCATCATGTCCAATGCCCAGGGCTTAAGTTTGGCGCCATCGACCATCGCATTGCTTTGCCATGAACCGTCTTCGCCATAATAACGGGTTGCCATATAAAAATAGATGCGGGCAAAATCGCCTTTATATTCATCGATGGGCTCAAAGGCTTTTCCGGTATAACCGGGATAAGTGCAGTTTCCCAATTTGCTTCCGTTAGAGCTGGTATAAGTAGCAGAACCCACTTCACCAAACGGATAATTGCTGCGCATCCCGTTTACTTTACCGTCGGTCGGTACAATATGGTGGATATCGGTATTCATCGGGCTTTTATCGTTAAACCAGCTTTTTGGCCATGAGTGCTCACGGTTGTAGCAATCGCATTCGCTGGAATAATTGCCGCATTGGTCGCTGCCAAAAGTAAAATCACAATCGGAATACATATCCCATACTTTGCCATCGGAACGGCGGTCGGTGGTTTTTACTGCCGTCCATATGTAACTGTACGACACGGAATTATGATTATCAATGATTTGATGGAGTTTCGACTGAAGCGCAGTGCTTGTGAGGCCTTCTGTTCCATTGTAATATCCTTGAGGGACCTGTGCATTGAGATTGAGGGCAATAAGTGCTACAAACAGCTGTAGGCTAAGAAATTTGAATAAATTCATGTGGTAAACTTTACAATTGTGGATTAGAAAAACGGCGCAAAGGTAGGATTATTTTAACAGTACGAAAAGAAAGCAATAAATCTCTTCGAAAACCAACAATCAGGCAGTTGCTGCCATAGTTTGAATCTGAAGGATCAGCATCAGCACTGCCGTCAGGAGAATCCAGACGCCTCCAATCAAAGCAATTGTACGTGCCTGCTTTTCACTTCCGGTTTTCTTTTGGATCATCAGGCTAACAACCATCGTTGCTGCAAGTGTGGAAATCATCGTGGAAAAAACATATTGGTTCAATCCGTAGGCCAGTCCCAGCAACATACTTGTAATGCCACTGGCCGTTCCGAGCAACAACAATGAGCCAAAATTATGCACATAATATACATGATAGGCTATTTGTTTTTTCCAACGGCTAATGATTGTTTTGGCACCAATGAGCGCCGTTAGGGCAGCACCGAGATGCAAAGAAAATTTGCCGGAAAAAAGGGCGACAAAATCGGCAAGCAAAAAACCCAGGGCAAAGAAAAGCAGAAACAAAATGCCTAAAACCCAACGGCCTCCATAAAAAAGCCTTTTTTTATCGGCAGGAGCAGAAAAAAGCAATAGGTTTTCATAAAACAGCATGCCAATGCCTACTGCCAAAAAGATTTGTATAAGATATATCAACATAATAATCCCAACTTAAAAAAAGGCAAAGCCAGCAGTATATTTTACTTGAATAATTTGCTTTTACGACCAAAAACGCCCTGAAACACAAATTCATCGAAATCATTCCGAACCCGTGGTGCGTCCTCCAGCTTTTGCAGGTTTGGATGGAGCTCTGCCGCTTCTCCGGGGAATCCTACAGCTATTGCTGTAAGTGCTTCGTAATCAAAAGGCACATTCAAAAGTTCCGCAGCAAGTTTGGCATCAAAACCACCCATTTGGTGCATAAATAAGCCTTCTTGCATAGCCTGAATGCTCATGTTGGCCACAGCCTGCCCCACGTCATATTGATACGAGGGATTGGGCTGTTCGGGATTTTTGGTAGAGAACTTCCTGCCGCAACTCAACAGCAGAACTGGGGCTGTTTTTGCCCATAATTGATTAAACTCTACAAGTGTCTCAAAAATGCGGGCATAAGTTTCATCACCTTTAAAACCAATCAGGAAAGACCATGGCTGTTCATTCGATCCTGATGCCGCCCATCGGGCTGCCTCAAAAAGCCGTTGAATTTGTTCCGTACTTACTTTTTTTTCTGGATTAAATGCCCTGGGGCTCCATCGCTCTTTTATCAGATCGTTAATTCCAAATTGAGTGTCTGCTGTTTTTTTCATGCGTTTTGTTTTATGGCTGTTTTATTAATATGCTGTGCTGCCGCCTTGCTTTTTTTAATGCTCGTATTATGCAAAGGATAACAAGGCTGGACGCATAAGGTTGACAACAAAATTACATATAAAAACACTCTTGTCCAAAGCCGTGGGTAATCATTGGCAGGTCAATTTAAAAAGCAAAGTGGTTAGCCAAAGCACAACCGGCATTGAGGTGCATTCTTTGCCACATTAAAAGATTACGAATTTAAACCCGGCTTTTGTTGATTATAAAGTAATTGAAAAAACCGTTCCTTCATTCAGTTTGGACTTTACAGTTATACTGCCTTTATGCAGGTGCATGATTTGCCTCGAAAGGCTGAGCCCGACACCGCTACCTGTTTTTTTGCTAGTGAAAAAGGGCATAAAAATTTTGTCCAGTATATCCGGTTTGATGCCGTGTCCATTATCCTGCACTTCAATGCAAACACGGTTATTGCGGTTTTTATAGGCGCGCATCAAAATTTTTGGATCATCAATGGTTTTAACGGCATCAATGGCATTGACCAAAAGGTTTATCAGTACCTGGTCGATCAAATCCGGGTCTGCCGTTATCATAATATCTTTCGGGAACATATCATATTTGAAATCAATATGATTTTTGCCCATGCGGGCCTTCATAAGGAGTTCGGTGCGGATAAACAAGTCTTTGACTTCGAAATATTTGAAATTCGGCTTGGGTATTCGGGTGAGGTTACGGTAAACCTCAACAAATTTCAGTAAACCTCCGGCGCGATTTGCGATGGTATGTATCGCATTATGAATGCCTTCCAGGTCTTCTTGGCCGAGTTCCCGCAAATGCCGCACTTCTTCATTTTCATCAAACAGCAACTGGCCCAAAGTATCCGATAAGCTCGAAATCGGTGTCATGCTGTTCATGATTTCGTGTGTCAGTACACGGATCATTTTTTGCCAGGCTTCAATTTCCTTTTCTTCCAGCTCAGAATGGATGTCCTGCATAGAGACCAAAATAAAGCTTTCGTTGTGCATCCTGAATTCTGTTGCAATAATTGCAATTTGGAAAAGTTCATCATTGTGGAAAATCCGAATCAGGTTTTTATCGCCCGATTTCATTTTCAGTAATAAATCAGCTAAGCCTTTGCGCACACTTTCAAGTTCCCTGATGTTTTTGATGCCAGGTATGCCCATCAAATCGCGCACAGCTTTATTGAGCATATCCACTTTTCCGTTTTTATTAAAAACCAGGATGCCAATATCAATATGCTGCACAACGGTTTGCAGGTAATTGTGTTTTTCTTCTTTTTCGGCGCGATACCGGTTAAACTCTTCAATTACTTCGTTAAATGCATCATTAAGCTGGCGGAAGCTTTTGTTGCCTTCTTCGAATTGAAAAGATGTGGTAAAATCGGCATGCTTTACGCTTAAAAGGAATTGCGCCAGTTTTTTATTCACTTTTTCCGCATAGGAAATCAATTCATAAACCTGAAATGCAATAAGCAGGCCCAGCAGGAAACTACTGATTCGGTAGGCTTCCATCCCCCAGCTAAATGAAAGGGCGGTGATGCTGCACAAAAGAAGCAAAACCCTGAAAATGATCCGTATGCGAAAATTTTTATAAACCATATTTTTCAATTCTACGGTACAGAGATGCACGTGTTAAGCCTAATTCCTTGGCGGCTTTGCTGATGTTCCCGCCGTATTTGTCGATTACTTTGCGGATGAGCATTTTTTCGGTTTCTTCAAGGTTGAAATTGGTGGGCATTTCTGCTTTTTTTTCTTCTTCGCCCTGTTGGTTCAGGAAAAAATCCTGAGGTTGCAGTATGTTTGAGTCGCTCATAATGACAGCACGTTCCATAGCATGCTGCAATTCCCTGATATTTCCCGGCCAATTGTGCATTTGCAGGCGCTTGGTTGTGCTGGCATTCAGGCGTTTTTGCGACATCTTATACTTCTTGCAATAAATGCCCAGAAAATGCTCTGCCAATGCCGGTATATCTTCGGTCCTCTCGCGCAAAGGCGGTATCTGAAGTTCCACAGTATTAATGCGGTACAGCAAATCCTGACGGAATTTATTGTCTTTTACCATTTCGTATAAAGGCATATTTGTGGCGCAAATCAGGCGCACATCAATAGGGATTTCTTTATTTGTGCCCAAGCGGATCACTTTTCGGTTTTGCAGAACACTCAGTAGTTTTGACTGGAGCGGAAAGCTGAGGTTTCCGATTTCATCGAGGAAAATACTGCCTTTGTTTGCTGCTTCAAAACGTCCGGCACGGTCTTCTTTGGCATCGGTAAACGCACCTTTTTTAAAGCCAAACAGTTCGCTTTCAAACAGGCTTTCGCTGATTGCGCCCAAATCTACACTGACAAAGACTTCGTTTTTGCGGTTGCTGGCTCGATGAATGGCGCGGGCTATCAGTTCTTTTCCGGTTCCGTTTTCTCCTAAAATCAGTACATTGGCATCGGTATGGGCAACTTTTTCAACGGTTTTCAAAACCTTCTGCATACTGGGCGAAGAACCAATGATATCGTAATAGGGCGAATCCTGATCGCTGATAAATAGCCGTTTTTTGCTGCGCAGGTCCTGTAGTTCAACTTTTGACTGACGCAACTGGAGGTTCGCCTGTATTTCGGCAAGTAATTTTTTATTGTCCCAGGGCTTGAGCAGAAAATTGGTAGCTCCTTCTTTGATGCCTTGCACAGCCAGTTCAATATCGCCATAACCGGTGATGAAAATAACCACTGCCGCCGGGTCAATTTCCAATATGGTGTTTAGCCAGTAAAATCCTTCTTTGCCACTTGTTGCATCGCGCGAGAAATTCATGTCCAGCAAAATCACATCGTAATTTTCCTGCTTCATTAAATCGGGGATATTCTCCGGGTTTTTTTCGGTATGCACATATTTTATATGCTGTTTTAAAAACAGTTTTGCGGCCAGTAAAACGTCCGTATCATCATCAACGATTAGTATTTTTGCTTCTAGTTTATCCATCCTGCTGAATTTATGGTTGTGGCTATATTAATAACAATATATTTTGGCAATAGCTATATAACTAATATCATACCAAAAATTTAATCAATTGATATTCAGCATATAAAGCTGGTTGTGTACCCATCAAAGGTACAAAAAATGTCCGCTGGCGTACACGTACACACTGGATTTTGTACAAGCTTTTCACAAACCGCTGCATACATCATTGCTAACTATCAGTATATCAATATTTAATAAATGATGGCACAAAATTGGTTCTAAGGAAGCCACAACAACGACCCCATAAAAAAATTGCACTCATGGATAAAATAATTGAAAAGAAGAAATGGACTCCCAAAAAAATCCTGAGCCTTTCGGCTGGAGGGATTTTTGTGCTCTTTGTTTTGTACCTGCTTTTTTTCAGGGACAAAAGCAGCCGCTTATACGTGCCTCAGGAGCAACTCACATTAACCGAAGTAAAACTCGACAAATTTCAGGAATTTATTCCCATAGATGGTGTGGTCTTTCCGAAAACCACGATTTATATCGATGCGGTTCAGGGCGGTATTGTTGAGAAAGTTTATGTTGAAGACGGTGCTTTGCTCCAAAAAGGCGACACCATTATTAAGCTCAACAATGCAGATATGGAACTGCGTTTTATGGAACAGGAAACAAGAATTTACGATGCAATAAATAACCTCCAAAACTCTTTGATCAGCCTGGAACGTAACGGTTTCCAGCGTCAGCGCGAAATTATTGAAGTAAGCTACCAGATTGATCAGACACGCAAAGACTTTGAGCGAAAAGAAGAACTTTATAAAGACCGCCTCATTTCTGATAAAGAATACGAAGATGCGGAGCGTGAATTCAATTACAGCATCAAACAGCTCGAAATTTCATTGAAACTGAAACGTCTTGACAGTATTTCTGCCGTGAAGCAAACCCGCCAGATCAACAACAGCATTGGTAGAATGGACAACAACTTGGCCCTTTTGCGCCAAAACCTCGAAAATCTCTACATCAAAGCACCTGCTGAAGGGAAATTGTCCTCCTTTTTTGCCGAAATCGGTGAAACCAAAAGAGCGGGAGAACACCTGGGCCAGATTGATATGGACGATGGCTTTAAGCTGCGTGCCAATATTGACGAACGTTATACTTCCCGTGTGTTTATCGGCCAGGAAGCAGAATATGATTTCGGTGGTAAAATTTACCATCTCGAAATAAGTAAAATTTACACAGATGTGACCAATGGCTCTTTTCAGGTTGACCTGATATTTGTGAACAACGAAGAACCTACGCACATAAAGCGAGGACAAACCCTGCAGTTGCGTTTGAAATTCAGCAGCGCCACAGATGCACTGATTATCCGCAAAGGAGGTTTCTTCCAGGAAACAGGAGGAAACTGGATTTATGTTGTGGACCCATCAGGCGAATTTGCCGTGAAACGCAGCATCCGCCTGGGACGCCAGAATACACGCCACTACGAAGTAATGGAAGGCTTGAATGAAGGTGAAACGGTTATTGTTTCTTCATACGATACCTTCGGGGCAAAAGACAAATTGATTTTTAAATAGAAAAGAAACGGATTTATTCATAAAATAAAAATTCAATCATGGAAAAGATGATCAAAACCAGTCAGTTGACTAAAGTTTTTAGAACCGATGAGGTGGAAACCACAGCACTTAATGATGTAAACCTCGAAATTGAAAAAGGCGAGTTTGTTGCCATCATGGGACCTTCGGGATGCGGTAAATCAACACTGCTGAATATTCTTGGGCTGCTCGATAACCCCACAGGAGGGCAGTATTTCTTTCTTGATCATGAAGTCTCAGGTTTTAATGAGCGCAACCGTGCCAAATTGCGTAAGGAAAACATTGGTTTCGTATTTCAGAACTTTAATCTGATTGATGAGCTGAATGTATTTGAAAATGTGGAGCTGCCACTGATTTATCTCGGTTATAGCGCCAAAGAACGCAAAGCACGTGTTGAAGAAGCGCTGGAGCAAATGCAGATTATCCACCGAAAAAAGCATTTCCCATTGCAGCTCTCCGGTGGTCAGCAGCAGCGTGTTGCTGTAGCCCGTGCCGTTGTGGCCAACCCTTCCTTGATTCTGGCGGATGAGCCAACCGGTAACCTCGATTCGGCTCATGGCGAGGAAGTCATGAACCTGCTCGACAACCTGAACCAAAACGGAACTACAATCGTGATGGTAACGCACTCACAACGCGATGCAGAATATGCCCGCAGAATTGTACGCCTCTTTGACGGTCAGATTATTAATGAGAATATTAAAGCAAACGCTATTCTATAAATCTTGACTGGAATACCTATCGATGATTTCCCGGATACGGTGGTTGAGCAAAAGCAAAGCCATCGTATCGGGCAGATCAAAAGCAATTTTTAATATCGTTGAACAAGGCAATTTTTAACCCCTATAAGTGTATAACAACCCCAAATTCCCCCGGCTATGTACCGAAATTATCTAAAAGTTGCATTAAGGAATATCTTTCGTCAGGGCGCCTATTCCATGATTAATATCATTGGCCTGACGATTGGTATTGCCTCTTTCCTTTTAATCGTGCTTTATGTGCAATATGAGCTTAGCTTCGACAGTAGCGCCAATGATCCGGAAACAATTTACCGGGTTGTAGAAGTTCAGAACCATCAGGGTGTTGGCGAGCAACATGTTTCTTTTACGCCGGCACCCATGAAAAAAACCATGGTGGACAACTTTCCGGAGATTTTGGATGGTTTCCGATTTGCAAGCTGGGGAACTTTTACGGTGAAAGCAGGCAATAATTACTTTCATCAGGAGATGACGGCCTATGTTGATCCGTCTTATTTCGGGATGTATGGTATTGATCTGCTGCTGGGCGATACCGCTACAGCGCTGAACGACCTGCATTCAGTTGTGCTCTCGGAAGAGGCTGCCATCAAAATGTTTGGAAGTGCCGAAGATGCAATAAACCAATTGATTGCAATCCGTGGCGAAGACGGGTACAAAGTTACGGCTGTGATGGCGGATATCCCTAAAAATTCTCACATCCGGGCTAAAATGCTGATTCCTTTTGAAACAGCCGAAAGCGAAAATCCCTGGATGGAAGGCTGGGGATCCAATTGTACCGCTACCTATATCCGACTGAAAGAAGGAACCGATATTGCAGCACTGGAACAAAAATTTGCCGATTATATTGAAGAACACTTTGGTGAAGGTGAAGCAAATAATTCCTTTACCCTCTACCTGCAAGCCTTCAAAGATATCCACCTGAAATCGGAGCACATCAAATTTGATATAAACTTCTCACGGGGAAGCTATAATAATGTTCTGATATTTAGCGCGATAGCTTTGCTTGTTTTGGTGATTGCCTGCATCAACTATATCAATTTATCCATTGCCCGCTCTGTGAAACGTGCCCGTGAAGTAGGTATGCGCAAAGTTTTGGGAGCCAGCCGAAGAAATCTGGCAGGCCAGTTCCTGGGCGAATCCCTGCTGCTGAGCCTTGCCTCACTGATTATTGCCCTGATGCTGGTAGAATTATTTGTGCCCCTATTCAATGATATGTTGGGAACGTACATAAACATCAGTTATAGCAGTAATGTCCTGTTCCTTGCTGTGATGCCATTTATCTGGCTCGCGGTCAGCCTTGTAAGCGGAAGTTATCCGGCTTTTTACCTTTCCGCATACCAGCCAGCACAGGTTTTGAAATCCGGTGTGGCTAAAAACAGCTCCAAAGGCTGGCTGAGCAAAGGATTGGTGATTTTTCAGTTTTCAGTTTCTATTGTGCTGATTATCACAATTTTGGTAGTGCAGTCGCAGATGACCTTTGTACGCGATCGTGATCCGGGCTTTAATTATGAAAATGTTGCCGGGGTGCCATTGTACGATTTTAACAACGATCAGGATCTGAAGCAAATAGCAGCGGAAGTAGGAAACTCATCGGATATCCTGGATTACTCTTTTGCTGCCGGTTTTAATGGCGCCAGCGGAAACCAATCTACCCTTACCATAAACGACAGCGCCAGCTCAACAATAATGATGCGTATTGGCTCCGTTGATGAACGCTATTTCAATATGATGGAAATCCCTTTACTGAAAGGCCGGAATTTTTCTTCGGAAAGCAGTTGGGATAGTCATAACAGTGTTATCATTAATCAGGCAGCTGCGGATTTCCTGGGATGGAAAAACCCGATCGGAAAGCAGTTTGATAATTATATGAGCGATTCAATTCCATATATGACCGTAATTGGTGTGGTGGGCGACTACAATTATTACAGCATGCACAACCGCATCGAGCCTGCCGCATTTCTGATGATCCCTGATCATTATACAGATCTGTTAGTGCGCTATCATCCACAAAATCATCCAAAAGTGAAAAGCTATCTAGAAGGGGCCTGGGAGCGACTGTTTCCCGGCCATCCCATGAATTATATGCTTATCGATGATCTGGTCGAAAATATGTATATCACGGAGATCAACAGCCTGAAACTCTTCCAGTACTTTACATTGCTGTCAATTTTAATTTCCTGTATGGGCTTGTTTGGGCTCACATCCCTGATTACCGAACAACGCACCAAAGAAGTGGGTATCCGTAAAGCGCTGGGAGGCAGCACTTCAATGATTACTCTGCTGCTGGTACGCAATTTTATGAGGCTTGTCATTATTGCAGGAGTTGTGGCCGTTCCTTTTGGCTGGATGATTTCAAAAGGGTTTCTCGATCATTTTGCCTATAAAATCAATCTTGGATTCCAGTATTTCATCTTCGGGCTGCTAATTGCATTGCTCATCGCTTTCCTGACAGTAATTACCAAAGTGCTTTCTGTCGCCAATTCCAACCCGGTGGATGCGCTGCGTTATGAATAGAAAAACAGTTAGATGAAGAAAACTCCCGGAAGATAATGCCTTTCGGGAGTTTTTTTATCGGAAAACCTATATGATCAAATAATATGATGTTGCTATTAAGGAACAAAAACCTCAAGCAATTTGCAGGAATCCAAAGGATACAGTAAGGCTTTTTCTATGCTGCGTGGCATCAGTACTGCTTCTCCTGTTGTCATTTCTGTTTCCGTGTCTTCGGTTATAATTTTGGCTTTGCCTTCCACGCAAATATAAATGGTGCAGGATTGCATTTCTTCATAGTTTTTTGAAACCGGCTGATTAAATTCCAGAATGGACGTTTTGAAATATTCTGAGCTTACGATATCCTCTGTTTGGTTTTTTGTTTTTGCGTAATGCGTTTTATACTCAGGATATGCCTTAAAATCAATGGCATCCATAGCTTCTTCGATGTGCAACTCACGCGAATTTCCTTTGCCGTCCACACGGTCCCAGTCGTAAATACGATAGGTCACATCCGAAGTTTGCTGGATTTCAGCGAGGAAAATCCCGGGGCCAATGGCATGCACCCGGCCTGCCGGCATATAAAACACATCGCCTTTTTGAACTTTTTCCGTATTTAGGATTTCCCGGAGTTTTTTCTCCTCAAGTAGTTTCTGATACTCTTCTTTATTGCTCTCTTTTTTAAAACCGCTGATCAGTTCTGAATTTTCATCGGCATCCATAATGTACCACATCTCGGTTTTCCCTGCAGTAAGGCCTCGTTTTTTGGCCAGTTCATCATCCGGATGCACCTGAATGGACAAATAATCGTTTGCATCAATAAATTTGATCAGCAGGGGAAATTCCTCTCCAAATTTTTCATAAACCTTTTCGCCAACCAGTTCGTCCATATAAACTTCAACCAGTTCGTTCAGGTTATTTCCTTCGAGCCAGCCGTTTTTTACAACCGTTTCGTTTCCCGGCACCCCGGAAATAACCCAGGCTTCACCGCAATTTGGAAGTGGCTCAAAATCAATGCCTGCAATGGTTTTCATTTTTTGTCCGCCCCAGATTTTATCTTTTAAAATCGGATGGAATTTTAGTGGATACAATTTATTGCTCATATACCGGATATTCTTTTTTTAAAAACCATAAAAGTACAATTTTCTGATTAAAGGATTTTTTTGGTTTTTATTGTTGTTACTTTGGGAATAATATGATTTATACCTTTGTATTAAATCTGGGATTATGGACTTAAAAGAATTAATAGCATTTCGAAAGGAGCTGCATTCCTGGCCAGGGCTTTCGGGCCAGGAAGATGAAACGGCCTCACGTATTTTGCGCTTTATCGGTGCAGAAACAGCCGATCATGTCTATTCCGGAATTGGCGGTCATGGTTTACTGTTTGTTTTTGAGGGCAAGGAAAAGGGGCCGCATACCGTTTTTCGTGCGGATATTGACGCGCTGCCCATTCAGGAAATCAGCAAACACGAACACAAATCACGGATTCCCGGTGTAGCTCATCTTTGTGGCCACGACGGGCATAGTGCCGCAATGGCCGGTTTTGCTCGTTTTTTAGGAAAACACCGTCCTGAAAAAGGGAAAATAGCCCTGCTTTTCCAGCCTGCAGAAGAAACAGGTCAGGGTGCTTTGGCAGTGATGGAAAACCAGCATTTTAAAGCATTTAAACCGGATTTTATTTTTGGTTTTCACAATATACCGGGATATCCGAAAGGGAAAATCCTACTAAAAAACGGCAGTTTTGCGGCAGCGAGTTGTGGCCTGAATATCGAACTTAACGGAAAAACTTCTCATGCAGCATATCCGGAGGCGGGTTTAAATCCGGCAGTGGCGTTGGCCGAAATAATCCAAAGCTGGACCGGAATAGCATCCGCACAAAATGATTTTCTGGATATGGTTCTGCTTACTATTGTTCATGCCCGACTGGGAGAAAAAGCACTGGGGACGAGTCCGGCTTACGGGCAAATCATTGCTACATTGCGCGCCAATCGCCAGGATGATATGGACAAGCTCACCGAAAAATCCCTGAATACCGCCCTGGAAACCGCCAAAAGGCATAAACTCGAAGTAAATTATGGCATGGAAGAGCCCTTCCCGGCAACCATAAACCATGATGATGCCATGAAAGTCCTGCAGGATGCGGTTCAAGAATCCGGTCTGGATCATGAATACCTTATGGAAGCATTCCGTTGGTCGGAAGATTTTGGCGTTTATACAAAGGGTATCAACGGAGCTTTTTTCGGCATCGGCTCGGGCCAAAGCCATCCGGTATTGCATAATCCCGATTATGATTTTCCGGATGATATATTAGCAACAGCTGTCGCACTTTATAAATCTATTGCATTGATAACTAATAATTTGAGATAATGAATGAAATTTGTGTTTTTTGTGGCTCCAGCACAGGTAAAGGAGAGATTTACAGGGCAAGTGCCAAAAAGCTGGCTTTGTTGATGGCCAAAAAAGAAATGAACCTGGTTTTTGGGGGCAGCAGTATCGGCCTGATGCGCATCCTTGCCGATGTGATGCTCGAAAAGGGGAGAAAAGTAACGGGAATCATGCCCGAAATGCTGATCAGCAAGGAAATCCTGCACGAAGGAGTAAGCAAAATTATCCGTACCGACAGCATGCACGAGCGTAAACTACTGATGGGCGAACTCTCCGATGCTTTTATTGCTTTGCCCGGAGGTTTTGGCACTTTGGATGAAATCAGCGAAGTGCTTACCTGGAATCAGCTGGAAATCAACAATAAACCTATTGCTTTGCTGAATGTTGACGGCTACTACGACAACCTTATGGCCTTTTTGGACCGTGCCGTACAGGATGGTTTCCTGCGTGCAGAACATCGTGCCAACATCATTGTGGAAAGTGATGAAGAAAAACTTCTCGAAGCTTTGGAAAATTTTAAGCGCATTGAAGTGGATTCCAAATGGGTGGATGAACTTAAAGAGCAGGTTAGGACTTAATATCCTTATGGAAAATTTGCGCGATATACGTCTGGATTATAATAAATCGAAGCTTGAGGAAGCATTGATGCCCGATGAGCCTTTCCGCCTTTTTAAGAACTGGCTGGAAGCAGCTTTGCAATCGGATGAACAGGAGCCAACGGCCATGGTTCTATCGACGGTTTCGCCGGAAGGAAGGCCATCATCACGCATAGTGTTGCTGAAAGATTTCCATGATGGGGCTTTGGTTTTTTACAGCAATTATCAATCGCGCAAAGGAGAAGAGCTCAAAGAGAACCCCAATGCGGCTTTATTGTTTTTTTGGCCTGCGCTCGAACGGCAAGTCCGGTTAGAAGGGAAGGTTCAGCAGATTACGGCAGAAGAATCCGACAGATATTTCTACAGCCGTCCGCTTGAAAGCCGCATTGGAGCAGCCATTTCACCCCAAAGCCAGATTATTCCCGACCGCAAAACGCTTGAAGAAGCTTTTCATAAGGAGTTGGAAAATATGCAAAATGGTTTGGAGCCCAAACGTCCGGTACATTGGGGCGGTTACAAGCTTATTCCTGAAATTATGGAGTTCTGGCAAGGGCGCCCCGGACGCATGCACGACCGCTTTCAATATCGTTTGGCTGATGGCCAGTGGCTGAAAAACCGCCTGGCGCCATGATGCGGCATTTTGCCATAGTATTGATTATAATGAGCTTAGGCTTAGCTTTGCCCGCTCAAAATGTATTCGATGTGGGTGAAAAGCTCGAATACAATGTTTCCTACAACTGGCAGTTTATCTGGATTAAGGCAGCTAATGTCAGCTTTGAAGTTTCCGATACTATTATTTTAAATCACGCGTACTTTAGCTTCAACAGCTATGGAAGCTCCCTAAAGCGCTACGACTGGATTTTTAAGGTACGCGATTCCTATCGGTCACGGGCATCAAGGGACAACCTGAAGCCCTTATGGTACCACAGGAAAAATTATGAAGGCGGCTTTGAAGTGGATTACGAATATCAGTTTGATGATGCAGCACGGAAAATATATTGCCGTACTCAAAATTCCGACCGTCCTTTAGCTTACGACACCATTCCCTGGCCCGCAGGAGCGCTGGATTTGGTAACAGCAACCTACCACACCCGAAATCTGGATTTTAACGGAATGAATGTGGGCGATACCGTTCCTGTTCAGGTGATTATCGACCGGAAACCCTACAATCTTTTTATACGATATCTTGGCAAAGAAACCATTAAAAACCGTGATGGCCATAAATACCGCTGTTTGAAATTTTCGGCATTGCTGGTGTCCGGGACTATTTTTAAAGGTGGTGAGGATTTGTATGTTTGGGTAACAGAGGACGGCAACAAAATTCCGGTTCAGGTGGAGGCAAAAATCCTGGTTGGTTCCGTTAAGGCATGGTTATCAGGATATAAAAACCTGAAAAACCCATTGGGCGCACGGGTTGATGAATAAAGCAGTTGAAGGAGCCCCGGACAGACTGAATCATTGGTCACATTTCATTCCCGGGGAATTTTTCGTAGTTTTATGTCGTTTAAAATTATACGTGATGAAAACGGCAAAAAGCATTGCTCCTTTTTTAGTGGTCATTCTTTTTCTTTCACAATCCTGTATCCGGCACTACTACTGGCCCGAAGAGCATATCCGCCAAATGGTCGATCCTGTTGGGTTTTCTGCAAATTTCAACGATTTTGATACAGTGGTTTCTCAGCTTGACCGGCAGTATGGATCAAAAATGGACAGCATTTCCCATGCCATGAAAGCCTGGACGCCGCCTTCTGCTGTAATTGTTCCTCATGATGATTTTGCTTATGCGGGATATTTGTATCCACCGGCATTTGAAAATATACGGGCAAAAACCCTCTTACTGGTAGGCGTTTTTCATAAGGCACGCACTTTTGGTGTGGAAGATAAACTGGTCTTCGGGAATTTCACTCATTGGAACGGCCCGATGATGCGCACTGAAGTTTCACCACTCAGGAATGAAATTTTAAAGCAGCTTGACTCATCGGATTGCATCGTTTCGGATACGATGATGCAAACAGAACATTCTCTTGAAGCTTTTATCCCCTGGCTGCAATTCTATAATCCGGGAGCACAGATTATTCCCGTACTTGTTCCTGCCATGGATTTTGAAAGGATGAACCAACTCTCTGAAAAGATGGTTAAAGCACTTCAAAAGGTGTCTGAACATCAGGATTTAAGCAATCCGGAAGATTTTTGCGTTTTGATTTCATCCGACGCGGTACATTATGGAAAAGAAGGATGGGGCGGAAAAAACTTGGCGCCATTAGGTAGCGGAAAGGAAGGAAATCAACGTGCTTTGCAGCATGAGCACAAGATTATTAATGAAAGCCTTACAGGAAAAACGGATGATGCTAAAGTGAAGAGATTTCTAAGTTTTACGACCGATAGCTGCGATCACAGAAATTATAAATGGACCTGGTGTGGGCGATATTCCATTCCTTTTGGATTACTTACTGCCGATAAATTGCAGGGCAAAAATAAACTGGAAGGCAAGCTTGCCGCATATGCCACAAGCATCGATCATAAAACTCTTGATTTGAAAAATACGCAGATGGGAACTACAGCTCCGGCGCATGAAAATCATTGGGTGGGATATGCTTTGATTTTTTACAAATAGTTTGCGGACATAATTTTAATTTATTGCAAAACCAGAGCAAACCGAATCCCTGATTCACCAATAAAATTTAGTTTTGCAAAAAGCCTCTGCATGAAAAAACTTCATCTACTACTGCTTTCCATTTTATCGGGACTCCTTTTTACCATATCCTGGCCGATAAACGGCATTCCGCTTTTTATTTTCATCGCCTTTGTGCCATTGCTGATCATCGAAGGAGAAATACTCGAACATCCGCAGAAATATGGCTGCTGCGCCATTTTTAAATTCATTTATCCGGCTTTTTTCATCTGGAATTTACTCACAACCTGGTGGGTAGGCTATTCCACCCTTTTTGGTGTTGTGATGGCTGTTTTGCTCAATTCGGCTTTTATGTACTTTACATTTTTCCTCTTTCATCGCTCCCGCAGATGGTTGCCATCAAAAAACAATGCGCTGTGGACATTGCTGTTTTTCTGGATTACTTTTGAATGGCTGCACCTCGATTGGGATTTGTCCTGGCCCTGGCTCAATATCGGCAATGTGTTTGGAAGCTGGCACAAATGGGTGCAGTGGTATTCCGTAACGGGTGTTTTCGGTGGCGCTTTATGGATCCTTATCATCAATATTTTGATATACCGGATGTACCTGAATATTAAGCGAAAGAGTTTGCGGACAGTTATTGCCCGGCAATCTGTTACTGTTCTGGTTCTTTTTCTCGCACCGATTGTTCTTTCTTACGTGATGTATAACAACTATAAAGAACCGGCAGAAAAAGCTGAAATTATTGTAATTCAAACAGATAATGACCCTTATACGGAACAATACTCATTGACTTCTGAGGAGGTAACTGATAATTTCCTGGAGCTGGCCGAACCATTGATTACAGATCAAACAAAATTCGTAGTCTGCCCCGAATCGGTTTTATACGACGATATATGGGAACATCAGTTTGATCGTTCCAAACCCATTCGTAAAATAAAAACATTCATCCAAAAATTTCCACAATTGAGTTTTGTTGTTGGAGCTTCCACATCCAAACATTATCCGGATGGTATAACAGGTTCGCCTACAGTACGTATGCATATACGTGCCAACGGTGATAGTATTTTTTACGATAATTTCAATACTGCACTTTTAATCAAAAATGGATCGGCTGTCGAAACCTATCACAAATCAAAGCTTGTTCCGGGGCCTGAAAAAATGCCATTTCATTCCCTTTTAAAACCATTTCAGCATTTTGCTTTTGACTTGGGAGGAACCGTTGGAAGTCTCGGCAGCGACCCGGAGCGTACAACTTTCTGTGCTTCAGACCCATCAATATGCAACGGCCCGATTATTTGCTATGAATCAATTTATGGTGAATTCGTAACAGAATATGTTCAGAAAGGTGCAAACCTCCTCTTCGTAATTACCAATGATGGCTGGTGGAGCGATAGTCCGGGACGTTTGCAGCATCTTTTGTTCAGTAAATTGCGCTGTATCGAAAACCGGCGCAGTATGGCGCGTTCGGCCAATACCGGCGTTTCGGCATTCATCAACCAAAAAGGCGATATCCTCCTGGATGGCGGTATCAATCAGGCCAAAGCCATGAAATATGAACTGAGCATCAATAATGAAAAAACATGGTATTCAGTACATGGCGATTATATTGCACGGATTGCCGCTTTTATCAGTGTGCTGCTTTTGCTTTATACATTATCGGAATATCTGCGGACGAAAGGGAGAAGACATCGGAAAGTTTAGCTCCTGTCTAAAAAGCAACTTTCAAACTTTTTCCGGCTGTTTCCACCACATAAATGCCATGAGGCAGATTCAGCGAAAAATTTTCAATTTTGTTTATTGCTGTCAGTTGATGAAGCAGGCGTCCCGATATATCAAATACGCAGACTTCTCCTTTTATTCCCACTAAAACTAATTGCCTGTTCCGAACGAAAATCTTCTTGTTATCTTTCTCATTTTGGTTCGGAACGCTTATGGTTTCCGCTTTAAAATGAAGAAAAAACCTTCCGACGGATTCGCCTTCAGAAAGGAATACTTTATATTCTCCTGAATGTTTAAAATCGGTTTTTGTATTGTTTAAACGGTCTTCAAACCATATTTCTTTCATGTTTTCTTCATAAGCCGAGAAAGTATATTCTCCACTTTTTTCGATTTCAACACCCAATTCAATTTCTTCGGCAGAAAAAGGCAAAGCCTGCACAGCAAAAGCCTGATGGTTTTCATCGGGTAAGAATGAGAATAGGTTTATTTCATTTCCCCCTTTCATGCTGCCAGCATCAAATCCCGGATCAAGTCCCGTGTTCATTTCACTGTTAAAGCCAATTAGAGTAGATGATTTTGTTCTTTCATTTTCAATAAAAATTTGAATTCCGGGCCAACTATTTTTTGATTTATAAAAATCGGAATTACCATGTTTGCGTATATCCTTTTTAAAAATAATGCTTCCGGCCTGATCCGTTTTTACCATAAATGCCTGCCCCATTTCCACAAAATCGGTTTCCAATGAATTTCCGTTGTTTGTTCCACAAAACCCATTATTGCAAATTACTTTATAGCAATCACCACCTGTCCAGTTATCGATTTCCTGCCAGAGGTATATTGCTTCATAATTATCATCAAGGATTGCTGCATTATCCGCCAGGAAATTATGGGATTCATCAGCAGATGTATTAATGGCAATATCGCAACAAAAGGGATTGCCCACTAAATGAAAACCACTGCCCCCATCAGGGCTGTATGCTGCATTGTAAGAAACATTATCCGTATTGGTTGTTCCGCTCATGACTAAGGTGTTGGATTCGTTATTTCCATACACATATCCTTGTGCAGTTAGCATTATTTCAGTTTCCATCCGGTTTGCATGCAAAAGGTCTTCCCAATAGCCGGATGTTTCATTCCAAAGCCAAAGGTTGTCTGTAGGTTTATTTCCTGATATTTCATCTTTATCCAATCCCATAAAGCCCAAGTCATCATTGGATGTTTGAATTTCCGACATAAAGTTTGTGTTTTCATAGGAAATTGGTGTGCTGATATAGTGGTATTTGTTTTCCGGCACATAACGTTCTGCAATTATGAGGGCATCTTCAGATAAGGTGCAGGTTCCCCTGATGATCAGTGATCCCGTTAGTGATGCAGAGCTGTTGATCCTAACAGATGCCCCATTATTAATATTGAGGTTATTGCAGTCTGCATTAGCAGAAATATGAGGTAAATGTGGTTTGTTACCAACCGATACGCTTTCATTTTCAGGAATTTGGCCGAAAGACCAGTTAGAGGGGGTATTCCAATCATTTGGGTTTGCCATATTTCCTCCAAGCCATTGGTTCAGTTGATTGTGCTCAGCCGGCTGTAAAACTCCTTCATTTATTTGGTGGTTATCGTTATTGATGCGGTGATAAAAAGCTTGTCCGATTGAAATGGATATATTTCCTCCAGCACCCTGAATCTGCCCGCCACCGGATACCGCTGCTTGTTGTGCCACCGACAGATATCCAAAAAAGCTGCAATAAATCAGGATAATATATTTTATGTTTGAAATTCTGTTTTTCATTTTATTAATAGTTGATATTCAAAATATTATTAATCTTTCAGGCATCGAACATTCAATCCTGCTTTTTTACTGTGATATCCTTTATTGACGTTAGGTCTGGTGTTGCTCAGGTCGCGGCCATAGGCATAGGATGAAGAGCTGCCTTCAGAAGAACTCCACCAATAGGCGCCCTTATGTTCATTATAAAAATATCTGTTGGAATATCTGTAACCTACCGGAACACCAGCAAAACCTGCGCTGTTGTTGCTTTGCTGATCAAAACCCACTTCCCCATCTTCACAGGATTGATCATCCCATCCGGATTTGGCTGCCAGTGATTTTGCTTCATTGAAACTATATGCTTGCAACCTGTAATTGTAGTAGTTGTTGTTTAGGTAAAAGATAAGGGTACTCCATTCAAAATCATTGGGAATATGCCATCCATCAGGGCAAACACCCTGCACATGATCAATACCACTATATGGGCTGCCATTGGTCGCGGCAGCAAAATTGTATAATGCGCCATAGGGTTCTTTTGTTGTAGCATCATTGTTCATCCAGCAAAAAGCATCATCGGTGTCATTGCTTCCAGATAAAGCCCAATCTTCATCTATCGGAATTGAAGAACCATCAGGATAGTGGGTAACATAAAGATTTTGGGCCATCCATTCCTGTGTTCCAATGATAACTGAAGGATAATTGTTTCCTTCAATATCAGTTACCCCTCCTCCTGCAATTATGTTGTGGGCAACAATGTAATTTTCTTCGGATTTCGTTTGTGTAATAACCCCGTTTGAAACTGTTAGGAAAAGCGTATATGAACCAGAATTTGTGTAAACGTGCCTGGGGTTTTGTTCTGTACTTGAGTTTCCATCGCCAAAATCCCATTGCCATGAAGTGGCACCGATATTTGATCTGTCCATGAACTGAAGGCTATCGTTGATTGCTGCACTTTGTGAACCAATCCAAAAATCAGAAAATGACATTCCGTTTAAGCTCAAAATATCCATAAAAGCATCGGCATATGCTTTTGTTACAGCATCAGAACTGTCCGTTGGATTGGCCAGGTTGGTTATTTTGCGGTTTTGTATATCGCCTTGAATTGTTTTTGCATGAAGTGCTGTTGGGACATTCATTAGTTGAAATGTTCCTGAAATACTATAATTGGTCCCGTTAGACAGATCGGTTTCGGATTTTACATAATATGCTGATGATCCCCAGTTTATGGTATCGAACTGTGTTCCATCCATAGCTGTTCCATTACCAATATCAATGCTTATCATTCCGTTGATATCTGTTATGGTGGAATGCCTTTCTTTATAGGAAACCGGGCCATTTTCATTGGATCTCAAAATACTGATTTGCACAGCCACCTCATTTTCCTGTACCATCATACCGTTTGCATCCCTGACTATTGCCTGATAGCTTATCAAATTGGGGCTTTGTGCTTTGATCATGGAAAAATGGCTGAAAAGTTGTGCCAGGCAAAGAAGCAGAAACCATTTTTTAGTTTTTATCATCGCTTTTACAAAATATTTTGACGACATAATTATTTGTTTTTGTTTGAACACATGGTTATTGATCTTTTACGCATCGGACATTAAATCCACCATCTTTTGAATAGCTGTATTTGTCACTGTATCTACTATTATAATTAAGCTTCCAGCCATATGCAGTCTGATCACTATAAGCACTTTGGGTAGCAGTCCACCAATAAGCATATTTTGAGAAGTAATTAAATGCGTATGGCGACCTCATGCCTGCGGGTATTGAAGAAAAGCCGGAACTGTTATTGCTCTTTCTGTCAAAGGAGGCCATTCCATCGCTTACGGGAGCCAATATATCCGGGCCGTACCAACCTGTTTTTGCTGATATAGCCTTCGCTTCTGCACGGCTACCGCTTTCAAGGTTGTAGTTATAATCGTTATTTCTCAAATATGTAACCAGAGTGTCCCATTCGTCTTTTCGGGGCAAATGCCATCCATCCGGGCAAATTCCCTGTAGGGTGTCTAAAGCCTCACCATCCGTATGTGCTGTGCCATATACAGCGGCTCCAAAAGAATAAAATGCTCCATAAGTATCTTTTGTAGAAATATCGTTGTTATACCAACAGTAATAATAGGATGTATTGTTCCTTTCAACATCGTCCCATTCCTGGTCTTCTGAAATGGCTGTTCCATCAGGGAACTTTGTGGCTTTTAAATTTTCGGACATCCATTCCTGTGTGCCCAGAATGATTGTTTCATAAGTGTTTCCATCAATATCCGTAAGGCCATTGCCAGCAGTAATCTCATGGGCTACGATATAGCTATCAATTGTATTGGTATGCGTAATTATATCATTGGATGCAGTTAGGCTTATATTGTACGAACCCGCTTCTGAAAATTTGTGGCCCGGATTTTTTTCTGTACTCGAATTTCCATCATCAAAATTCCATTGCCAGGAATGGGCATTCATATTTGATGTGTCCCTGAAATATATGCTGTCGTTGATGGCGACAGAGCGCGAGCCGATCCAGAAATCAACGAAATCCATTCCATTTAAGCTCATAATATCCATAATAGCCGAAATATATTTTTGTGTCACCGCATCGGAGCTGTCGGTTGGGTTGGCCAGATTCGTGATTTTTCGGTTTTGCATATCGCCCGAAAATGATTTGGCGTACAAAGCATAAGGCACACTCAACAGCTGAAATGTTCCGGAAATACTGTAATTCGTGCCGTTGTCGGGATCTGTTTCAACTTTTATATAGTAAGATGATGATCCCCAGTTTATTGTGTCGAACAGTGTTCCATCTATTGCTGTTCCATTTCCAATTTCTATACTGGCAAGTCCGTTGGCATCTGTGCTTGTGGCATGGGTTTCCTTATAGGATACATTTCCACTTGCCGATGAGCGCAAAATGCTGATTTGCATGGCTATATTGCTTTCCTGAATCAACATGCCATGTGCGTTGCGGATTACTGCCTGGTAATTTAAATATTCAGGACTTTGTGCAATAGCATTATACAGCGGAATAATAATCAATGCCATAAGGAGCATTGATTTTCGGCATCGGGCAAATCGTATAAAATAAAGTTTCGTAAGCATAATTTATTGATTTTAAATAGGTTGGTTGTTCATTTTTTGTAAAGCTTTTTCTTTGAAAACTTTAGTGCTCTTTAGAATGCCAATAAGCGGAAGGTCAATGATATCCTGACCCGCCGTCCTTATTGTTCGCCGACTGATTTTACCGTGCCTTACTACTTCTTTACCGGCACAGATCAAAGCGTTGTAGCTTTCCGAGATTTTTGGAAACTGCCTTTCCGCTTCAAGGTTTTTGCCGTATCCGGTCATTCTTCCCATACTTCTTACAATGACTCCCAGTTGTGGTGCATCCATAAAGCGCGACCAGCTTTTAAAAAACTGCCGGGCGTTTTTGCTCATTTCCTTTTCAAAATTATCGTGGCTGATGATGGCCAGGAAAGGCTTGGAACATATTTCTTTGTCTATGCTGTGAAAAAATAAACCGGATGGGCTGATAATGTGCGCCTTTGGATTTCCCAGAGCATAGAAGCGTTCAAGAAATTTTTTTAAAAGGCTGGATATAGTAAATAGATATATTGGACTTGCATAAACTATAATATCTGCTTTTCTTATTTCTTCAAAAATGAAAGCTGTATCATCCTGTGAGCTGTGAATACAGATATTGTTTGTTTTTTCACAAAACCCGCAGCCTTTGCAGGAATGGATATGATATTCGGAAAGGAATATTTCGTTGCAATCAGCCCCGGCATCTATGGCTCCCTGAAAGAAACTTTCCACCAGGAAATGTGTATAAGATTTTTGACCTCTATGGCTGCCGTTGATTGCAATAATTTTCATGTTTTTGGCTTTTTAAAACAAAAAATTGATAGCCAAAACTATGGAAGCTTATCTTATAAATACCTGTAAAATAAATACTTTGTTACGAATGGGATGAGTTGTGTTGCGAAAAGGGCTGAACTGTGATGAATGGGACTGTTCTTGGACGAACAGGCAGTATGTTTTCAATCGGTTAAAGATTTTAAGCGCTCATTGAAGTCCTGAAAACGATTCCTTGAAACGGGAACAGCATCTTGAAAGCCTTCAAAATACAGTTGATAATTTCGTGCATTGCCACTTGTTCTTTTAATTTTTTTCAGGTTAACTATGTAGGAACGGTGCGTTCTCATAATATCAGTATAAGGAGCAAGGGCTTTTTCAACTTCCTGCAAAGCTGCACGGTAGAGTTTCGTTTCTGTCCCGGAAATTTTTTGAGTAAAAACTTCAAGGTAATTGCCTTCTGATTTAATGAAGAGCAAATCCGCAGTATTGAATTTAATCAGCTCATTTTTTATCTGAGTGGGAATGGTTGCCGTTCCCGCATTTTTTATTTTTTCGTTTTTATCCGCAATCTGCTTGAGCTGTTGGTTCTGCTCTTTAATTTTTTTCAGGTTGTTGCGTAGTATGACGGTATAGTTGATCCAAACAACAACCAATGAAAAAAAGCTTCCAGTGGAAAAAGCATAGATGGCAATTTTTATAATAAATGAAGATTGCAAGAAAGACGGTTCTTCTTTTGAAATAAGAAAAAAGAACAAATAAACGCTGATAACTATACTGAAAATCAGACCTAAAACCAACAAAACTTCTTTTAGTATATTCCAGTTCTCTTTGAACTTTTCACTAAAAAGCTTTGGCAGGACTTCAAATATCAATAAAATGCAGAAAAAAGGTATCAAACTGAAAAACAGTGCTGTAATTTCTTTGGATGTTTTGAGGTATTCACCAACAAAAGCATTATCCAGACGGTAATAATTAATAAAACCTGCGCAAATTCCAAAACCAATTGCCATTAAAAGGTTCTTCCAAAAGGAAAACAGAAAAGGATATGGCTTAAAAAGCAGATTGTTCATTAGTGGCCAAATATATTTTTTCAATCAACAAATATATATTTTAATACTGAAAAATGAATTTTTTGCAGAAATCAGATTCGTTTGGAGACTATTTTTACAAGGAATCGTGGCATAAATAAAAGATTGGATCAGTTTCTGAAATTTCGCTTGAAATATACTGTCCAATTGCGTACGGTTTCAGTAAATTAACTTTTTTTAAGCCCATACCCATACCATCAGGCACATAATTTTGTTACTTTTGATACGAATACCAATGAAACGAAACATTTTTTATGAAAAAGAGTTTTTTATATATCCTGCTCGTCGCCTTTCTGGGACTGAATACCGGCTGTCAGGCGCAATCTGCCAGAGAAATCAAACGAAATGCCTACCTGGTTAATCTCGTTAATAAAGCTTTACAACAAGGCCATTATAATCCTTTGGAATTGAATGATGATTTTTCGCAAAAGGCTTATTCCAATTACCTGAACCAAAACGATCCGTTTAAGCGGTTCTTAACGCAGGAAGATCTGGATACACTCAGTTTTTATCAAAACCGTTTTGATGATGAACTTCAGGCCACTTCTTTCGGGCTCTTCAACCTTGGAGTGAAACTATTGAATAAACGTCAGGAGCAAACGGAAGGGTTTTACGAAGAAATTCTTGATGAACCTTTCGATTATGAGAAAAAAGAATATCTGGAATTTGATCCCGACAAACGCGAATGGGTTCAAAACGATAAGGAATTGCGCGACCTCTGGCGCCGGATGCTGAAATACGAAACCCTTAACCGCTTGAGCAGCAAATTGGAAGAACAGGAGAAAGCGCTTGCCAAACAGGATACGGCCTGGGAAGAAAAATCCTTTGACGAAATGGAAGCCGATGCCCGTGAATCCGTGCGCAAACGATACAAAGATTATTTCAAATATCTGAGTCAGATGGAAAATGAAGACCATATTTCCGATTATATCAATGCTTTTGTTTTGGTTTATGATCCGCATACCGCTTATTTTCCACCCAAACGCAAGGAAGATTTTGATATCAATTTCAGTGGCCAGCTCGAAGGAATCGGTGCCACACTGACCAGCCGAGATGGTTATGTTACTGTAAACAACATCGTACCCGGAAGCCCTTCATGGAAACAGGGCGAACTGGAAGTCAATGATAAAATCCTGAAAGTTGGCCAGGGCGATGAGGAAGAAGCAGTAGATATTGTGGATATGCGCCTCGATAAAGCCGTGCAGCTCATCCGTGGGAAAAAAGGCACGAAAGTGCGACTCACGGTGAAAAAAGTGGATGGAAGCACCAAAGAAATCCCGATTGTGCGCGATGTGGTGGTTATTGAGGAGACCTATGCCAAATCAACTGTAATTGAAGATGAAGAAACCGGCGAACGTATCGGCTATATTTATTTGCCCAGCTTTTATAATAATTTCAATGATACCGGAATCCGCCGCACTGCCGCAGGCGATATGCGCAAAGAAATTGAGAAGCTGAAAAAAGAAAATGTGAGCGGCATTGTGCTGGATCTCCGCAATGATGGCGGTGGTTCTTTACAGGATGCTGTGGAAATTGCAGGGATGTTTATCGAAGATGGCCCCGTAGTTCAGGTTAAAAGTACTACAGGCGATGTGCGCGTGCTGCGCGATTACAATAAAAACATCAACTGGGACAAACCCATGGTGATTATGGTAAACCACGGTAGCGCATCGGCTTCAGAAATTCTGGCCGCAGCCATGCAGGACTATAAACGTGCCGTGATTATGGGCAGCAAAAGTACTTTTGGCAAAGGAACCGTGCAGCGCTTTTTTGATCTCGATGGGTTTGTGCGCGGACAGGACGATATCAAACCACTGGGTGCAATCAAGGTAACCGTGCAGAAATTTTACCGTATCAACGGAGGAGCCACACAGTTAGAAGGCGTTACACCCGATATTATTGTGCCCGATTTGTACAGCTATATGGATATCGGTGAAAAAGACCTGGATTATCCACTGCCCTGGACAGAAATAAAAAAATCGAGCTATGATATGCTGGCTGATAATGAAGCTGCTTTTGAAAAAAGTGTTGCCCATAGCATGGACAGGATAAAAGAGGATTCGGTTTTGATGCTTATTGACGAAAATGCCAAAAGGCTGAAAGAACAGCGCGATAAAACTAAATATCCACTGGCTCTGGACGAGTTTGAACTGCGCCAGGATTCGCTCGATAAACTCAGCGAAAAATACAAAGATATGGGTAAAGACAGCCTGGATATTAAGATTTTCACGCTTACAGACGATCTGGCTGAAATTGAAGCCGATTCCACAAAGCAGGAAAGTACCGAACGATGGCACAAACGCCTGATGACCGATAATTATCTTTATGAAGCCATTAAGGTGATTCAGGATTTGAATGGCAATTCGGGTAATGCCGGAAAATAAAAAATGCAAAAGAATACAATACGGTTCCGCTTTAACTTTCGTTCCGGCGGAATTGTTTTTTTACATATATTTAGGCCGGATATACAACCCTAAGACAACTTTATGAATCTTAGGGGTTAGTATATTGAAACCCATTACCATGCAGCTGAAAAACCATATTGTTCTTTTATTTTTTGTCCTGATATTTTTTTCAGTAAAAGTCAGGGCTCAATCTCTTACCATGGATATATCACCAACACCAGAGGAAATGGTAGCTTTTATTTGTGGTAATGGAGTGGATTATTTCAATGTTACCTATAATGGAGCTGATATAGCGAGTGGTCTTTTCGGTAACGGCACTCCATGTGGCTTGGGTATTGAATCAGGTGTTATCTTAACAAGTGGAAAAGCAGAAATAGCAATTGGAGCCGATCCCAATAATCCTGGCACAAATGCAAGTAATGGATCCGGCTATTCCAATAATTTAGGAGGCGATCCCGATCTAAACAATGTTTATGGCGGTAATACAAGAGATGCCTGTGTATTGGAGTTTGATTTTATTCCGCAATCGGATACAATTCAATTAAACTTTGCCTTTGGATCAGATGAGTATCCTGAATATATTTATCGGTTCAATGATATATTCGCTTTTTTTGTAACAGGGCCAAATCCAAACGGAGGTAATTATGATAAGGTTAATATTGCAAAAATTCCCGGAACAAATTCTCCGGTTTCCATTGATAGTGTAAACAGGGGTTGTACCCCTATAGATGATATGCAATGCGACCCTCCGAGACCCTCAAGCCATCCTATATATTTTAAAAAGAACTATTATAACAATCCTTCATTCCCATTTGAATATGACGGAATTACATTTCCAATTACGGCATATATTCAAGTTGTTCCCTGTGCAACCTATCATATTAAATTTGCTGTTGCTGATGAAATGGATCATTCTTTTGATACCGGTGTTTTTCTCGAAGCCAATAGCTTCTCCAGCCCGGTCGTAAATATTGACCCGCAGTATAGCACACCGCTGGATAGTGCTTTTGCCGTAGAAGGATGTACGCAGGCAAATGTTGTATTTGAAATACCTGAGATATCTCCGGATACTACCTGGATCTACCTTGATGCCATTTATGGAACAGCAACCAATGGCGTTGATTTTCCATATGTTAGTGATACGGTTTTCATCCCACCGGGAGAAACTTCTGATACTATTTACATCCAGCCATTTTATGATCCACCTTACGAAGGCATTGAGACTTTTGTTTTCGAATACGATAACGACCCCTGCCAGATGAATGCCGAGGTTTATACAATTAAAATTGCCGATTTTCAGGAAGTGGACCTCCCGGATGATACCACAGCCTGTGATGGTGTACCGATTATTCTGGATTCGGGTATGGACTATATGGGGTTTTTATGGAATACCGGTGCTACAACACGGACCATTACAGCTGTAAATCCCGGACTGTATTATGTAACTGTGAACAACTACGGATGCCCCGACAGCGATTCGGTCTATGTGCAACATTTCCCTAAACCTCCACCTACTTCCATTTACCACGATTGATTTTTATTCCGGTCATTTTTTGGTTCTAACCTGAATAATTCACAAAATATTCTATTGCGAGCACAAACCGCTGCAATAGAAAGGAATGCTATCTTTTTGGTGCTCAAAATAGCTACGGCTTCCTGTGCGCCAAAAATCTGCGCTCCCTTTCTCTTATTGCATTTAGTGCTTGGCCACTGAGCTTGTCGAATGTGCTCATGACGAAATTTCATGAATTAGTCAGGCTAAAAATTCGCAGGAACAAATGGGACAAATTTTTGTACTATTGTATTGCGTTTTTATAGCCTAAGGACTATTGTAATCGTAAAAAGATCTCTTTCGCAGGATAAGTGATAAAATTTAAAAATTAACAAATAAAACAAAAGAATCATGAAAAAATTTGCAGTAGTATTAAGCGGTTGCGGTGTTTTTGACGGAGCCGAAATTCACGAAGCTACATTGAGTATGTATGCCATTGCCAAAGCGGGCAGTTCTTATGATATTTTTGCCCCTGACATCAATCAGCACCATGTAATCAATCACCTAAACGGTGAAGAAATGCAGGAAAAGCGCAACGTATTGGTAGAATCGGCGCGTATCGCACGTGGTGCAATAAAAAACCTGAAGGAGTTGAATTCAGAAGATTATGATGTGCTCTTTTTCCCGGGTGGTTTTGGTGTGGCAAAAAACCTTTGTACCATTGCTTTCGATGGTCCGGATGCAGCCGTTAACGGAGATGTGGCCGAAGCGGTGCAGTCATTTTACGAAGCAGATAAGCCTATTGCAGCCCTCTGTATTGCGCCTGCGATGATCGCACGTATCCTCCCGGGCGTTACTGTAACAATTGGCCAGGACGAAGGAACCATAACTGCTATTGAAGCAATGGGAGGGAAACACATCAACACAGATCATGAGCAGGTTATTGTGGACAAAGAGCACAAAATTTACACTACGCCCTGTTATATGCTCGATGCCAATATCCTGCAAATCGGAAAAGGTGCTGAGAATATTGTAGCAAAAGTATTGGAAGACCTGAGGGATTAAAATGCTAATTTGATAAATGAAAGATCACCCGGGCGCCTGTCCGGGTTTTTTGTGCCATTATATCTCGTGGCCTAGTCTATTTTCTGTTTCCCGGGTTATAACCAAAAATTTAATTATCTAAATATTAATATCTTATAAAGCTTTTTACTTTAGATTTGGGTGTCTTGCTTTCATTTTAATAGATATTTGTTTTCAAAACAAGAATCATCCTCGTTTAGACAGCGGGGCGGCCTGTCAAAACAGCGGGCCGGATGAGGGTGAATTCCCGATGCTTAGAATTCCATCAAAGGGGCTAAACCTTTGCCGAGGCACGAGGCACTACTTTGATTGGAAATTCTTGGTATCGGGAAGAGCGGGGGGAAGCATTGTTTTGACTTGGCTTTTTGTTTCCTTTTGTGCCAAGACAAAAGGAATAAAAATTACGGGCGAAGGTATATTATTTTGATTATCGCACTTTTATGCTTGCACCCAGTTTTAAAAATGGGTGTCTTATCCGGAAAACAGGAGGCCACTTGGGCGCTTGTCCGGGTTTTTTGTGCTATTATATTTCGTGGCCGAGCTTCTTTTCTAGCTTGTTACAAGCTTTTTCGGCAGCAATTTTTTCTGCCCCCTTAATGGAATAATCCTGTGCTTTGGCAAGGGGTTCACTATTCACCAGGATCTCCACCTGATATTGTTTTTTATGTCCCTGTCCAATTTCCTGAATCAGTTTAAATTCCACCTCCTGTTTTTCTTTTTGTGACCATTCAATCAGCTTGCTTTTAAAATTGAGCTGCTGATTTTCGAGGCGGTCGATGTCGTAATGCACTTTTACCACACGGTTCAGGAGGATTTTTTTGGTGGGCATATAGCCCTTATCAAGGTAAAGTGCTCCTACAAAAGCCTCAAAAGCATCGCCCATAGCCGATTTGGATTTATGGTAGATATCCGAATTGGATTCAATGAGTTTGTCCAAACCAAGTTTTATGCTGAGTTTGTTGAGTTGCTCACGGCTCACAATTTTTGAGCGCATTTCCGTAAGGAAACCTTCGTCTTTGAGGGGAAATTTTTTAAAGAGATAATCTGCAATAATGGAACCTAAAACGGCATCACCGAGATATTCCAGGCGTTCGTTGCTTACTTTAACGCCTTTAGTGATTTCCTGGGCAGCAGAGCGGTGCCTGAACGCCAGTTTATACAAAAAAATATTTCCGGGATAAAACCCGAAAATATTTTTTATTGAGTGATAAAGTTCTTTATCAGGAGATAACGATGCTTTAATCAGACGAACGCCAACCAAGGTTTATTCCTCAAATTTTTTGAACGCAAGAGAAGCATTATGTCCGCCAAACCCAAAGGTATTGCTTAAAGCAGCTTTGATTTCTTTTTTCACAGCTTTGTGATAAGTGAAATCAAGTTTATTGTCAATTTCCGGATCGTCTGTAAAATGGTTGATTGTTGGAGGAACAATGCCATGTTTCACAGCGAGAGCGGTAGCAATTGCTTCGATTGCACCGGCTGCACCAAGGAGGTGTCCGGTCATGGATTTGGTAGAATTTATCTGAATATCATATGCGTGATCACCAAAAAGGCTTACAATAGCTTTTGGTTCCGCAATATCACCAAGAGGTGTGGATGTTCCATGTGTATTGATGTGGTCAATATCATCAGGATTGATACCGCCATCTTCCATTGCCCATTTCATGGCATTCATTGCGCCCAGGCCTTCGGGGTGCGGAGCTGTCATATGATATGCATCACCTGAGAGTCCGGCACCAGCCAGTTCACAATAAATACGGGCTCCACGTTTTTTAGCGTGTTCAAGTTCTTCAAGAACAATTGCGCCACCGCCTTCACCAAGAATAAAACCATCACGGTCTTTATCGAAAGGCCGGGAAGCGGTTTTCGGATCGTCGTTGCGTGTAGAAATAGCGTGCATGGAGTTAAAACCACCAACGCCAGCTTCGTTTATAGCAGCTTCAGAACCACCGGTAATAAAAATATCGGCTTTACCTAAGCGAATATAGTTAAATGCATCAGCAATAGAGTTTGCACTTGATGCACAAGCAGATACAGTAGCGAAATTGGGACCCCTGAAACCATATTTAATGGAAATATGACCGGCTGTAATATCAGCGATCATTTTGGGGATGAAGAAAGGATTAAATCGAGGTGTCCCATCACCTTTGCCAAAATCAACAACCTCTTTTAAAAAGGTGTCGAGCCCTCCGATACCACTGGCCCAGATAACGCCACAACGATCCAGGTCAAGCTCTTCTGATTTTAATGCAGCATCAGCATATGCTTCTGCCGAAGAAATCAGTCCGTATTGCGCATAGCGGTCATACTTCCTGGCTTCTTTTCGGTCAAAATGTTCCTTAACATCAAAACCTTTGAGCTCACAGGCAAATTGCGTCTTGAATTTCGAAGCATCAAAACGGGTGATGGGTGCAGCTCCACTGACCCCAGCCTGCAAGGCTTCCCAGTATTCCGGAACGCTTTTGCCAATTGGGGTCAGTGAGCCAAGCCCTGTTACAACTACTCTCTTTAACTTCATTAAAAATGAAATTAATTATTTAGCATTGTTTTCGATGTAGGCGATAGCTTCCTTCACGTTTGAGATCTTTTCAGCCTGGTCATCTGGAATAGCAATACCGAATTCTTTCTCGAATTCCATAATCAGTTCTACTGTATCCAGTGAATCAGCACCTAAGTCGTTTGTGAAGCTTGCTTCTGGAGTTACGTCGTTCTCGTCAACACCAAGCTTATCTACGATGATGTTCTTAACTCTTTCTGCAATATCAGACATACTTTTTAAATTTTGGTTAAACAGGCTGCAAAGAAACTAATTTATTATTCAATATCCAAAAAAAAACTGTCAATTTGCCTTTATTATTCTTATAAAGCATTATAAATCAATTATTTGAAAAATGACCAAAATGAAACGACAAATTTTGTTTAGTAAACTAAATTGTCATTTACTATGTGGCTAAATAACAATAATTCAGTTATTTATAAAAGTGAACTTGTTTTTGAATATTAGTATTATATAAGTTGCTGTTATACAGCTATTTAAAAAAACAAAAATTATTCTGCGGTATAAAACCAAGGGCTTTTGCCTGTAATTTTAAGATTTATTCCAATTACAGATGTGCTTTAATGTATTTCTTAAGAACCACCGGAAAAGCATATTCAACTAATTGCATAGGTGTTTGCGGTTCATAAGTTGATAACCATTTAGGAGTATCGACACACATTATAATAATATGTATAAAACGAAGGTGGAGCATTTGGTGGCTTAAACGGTGTTTTTGTATTGGAGAAACTTTGATTATCCTGAATTCATCCGCATGAAGCCCGGACTCGCCTCTGATTACCGGGACAATATCGTCGTCAACAAGTGATGTTTTCGTTTCGATCAGTGGAAATTCAAAAAGATGTGCCCAAATATCACCGTCTTCCCTTTGCCTGATGAATACCTTGAGCTGTTGATTATTCGTTTGGTGAAAGGCTACAATATAATTCAGGAACCTATTTTGTACGTTATTTCCGCGTTTCTTATTTGGAAGTAGTGTTTCAGTTCCCATTTTATGGCCCAGGCAAAGATCCTGAACGGGGCATATAGCACAGTTGGGTTTTTTAGGTGTGCAGACCATTGCACCGAGTTCCATTGTTGCCTGATTGAACATTGCAGCATCACGGCCATTGATCAGGTGTACACCAAAAGTATAAGCAGTTTTCATGAATACCGGGCTATCCTGTGGTTCTTCGAGAACCAATATGCGCGAAAATAATCTTTTAACATTGCCATCGATAGCAGGATACTCCATGCCAAAGGCAAAAGAAGCTATGGCGGCGGCAGTATAAGGGCCAATGCCCGGCAACTTGAGCAGTTCATCATATTGATCGGGGAATTGCCCTTTATATTCGGATAAAATAATGCGGGCAGCTTTCAAGAGGTTTCGTGCCCGTGAATAATAGCCCAGGCCTTCCCACAGCAGCAGCACTTCTTTTTCATCTGCAGCAGCCAGGCTTTTCACATCCGGAAACCGCCGGGTGAACATATTATAATATTTCAGCCCCTGTTGAACACGGGTTTGCTGTAAAATTATTTCTGACAACCAAATTTTGTATGCATCGCCTGTTTCCCGCCAAGGCAGGTCTCGTTTATGCTTAATGTACCAGTCAATCAGATTGTTATAAAATAATTCCACAGGAATTTCTTTCTCCATTGAAACTTGGGTTTTTCTTAAGTTATGAACAATTATTAATAGGCTTATGTTGAAATGGGGAGTGCAATAGGTATTTAGAATTCTACAATAATATTATTTAGAGCACATTAGGACAAAAAATTATTTGAAATAATTTATTGCGGAACGAATTTTTTTTATCTTTGCAGCCTTGTTGGAAAATTATAAATCAGTTAATTAAAAACATATACGATCATGACTAAAGCGGAAATTGTAGCGGATATCGCTAACAAAACTAACGTTGAAAAGGTAGCTGTACAGCACATCGTTGAAGCTTTTATGGACTCTATCAAAGGGTCACTCGCAAAAGGAGAAAATGTATATCTGAGAGGTTTTGGTAGCTTCGTTATTAAGAAAAGGGCTGAAAAAACTGGCCGTAACATTAGTAAGAACACAACCATCATCATTCCTGCTCATAACATTCCTGCTTTCAAGCCTGCTAAGACCTTTGTAAGCGAAGTGAAGGATAATGTTGAAGTAGCTGACTAATTCATTTAATTGTTGTTTTAAAATTTTATTGAAATGCCGAGCGGTAAGAAGAGAAAAAGGCACAAGATGTCAACGCATAAGCGTAAGAAACGTTTACGGAAAAATAGGCATAAGAAGAAGTAAAATCCTTCTCGCTTAAATTACATACAGAACAATGTTTCCATTTATGGAAGCATTGTTTTGTGTTTAAGCAAATTCAGGCTAATTTACTGTTAGCAAGCATCATAACTTATTAGAACAAGGATGCTTTTAGTGATGTAGGAAGCGTGATTTTTGAACGTGATGTCTGGACTTTGCCGATGTTCCCGACCTGTTTGCATAAAATGTTTTGTTATTAACCCTGCAACGCTTAGCAAATAGGAACCTAAAGAATTAAAAATGTGAATAAAGACCTGATAATTGATTCCGAAGCCTCAGAGGTGAAAATAGCCTTGCTGGAGGAGCGGAATCTTGTTGAACTGCACGAAGAAAAAGGAAACAATGAGTTTGCAGTAGGCGATATCTACATTGGGAAGGTTAAAAAAATCATGACCGGACTCAATGCAGCTTTTGTTAATGTAGGATATGAAAAAGATGCTTTTCTGCATTATCTTGATCTGGGGCCGCAGGTTCAAAGCCTTATAAAATATGTCCGTCTGGGAATGGGCAAAAGGTTGAACAATATTACTGTGAGCAACCTAAAACAAGAACCAGATATTGAAAAGACTGGTAAAATCAGCAGTGTTCTAACTGTTGGTCAACCTGTTATGGTGCAAATTGCTAAAGAGCCCATCTCTACAAAAGGTCCCAGGGTAAGCTCCGAAATCAGTTTTGCCGGAAGGTACTTAGTGCTGGTTCCCTTTTCGAACAGGGTGTCCGTAAGCCAAAAAATTAAAAACCCGGAAGAACGAAAAAGGCTTAAACGCCTGATCAACAGCATTCGTCCGAAAAATTTTGGCGTTATTATACGAACGGTTGCCGAAAATAAAATGGTAGCCCAACTTGATGCTGACCTGCGTAACCTGTTAAAAAAATGGGATTCAGCAACACAAAAGTTAGCAGATGTACAGCCACCACAAAAGGTTTGTAGCGAACTTGACCGTACGTCCGCTATTTTGCGCGATCTGCTCAACGAATCTTTTAACGCCATTCATGTCAATGACAGTACAATGGCAGAAGAAATAAAAGCCTATGTCCAAACTATTTCTCCCGATAAGGTTGATATCGTAAAAATGTATAAAGGCAAATCGCCTATTTTTGAGCAGTTTGGCGTTAATAAGCAAATCCAAAGCTCTTTTGGACGCACTGTTACCATCAAAAGTGGTATTTACCTTATAATTGAGCATACTGAAGCACTACATGTAATCGATATCAACAGTGGTCATCGGGTTAAAAAAGGAAGTGATCAGGAAACCAATGCCCTTGAAGTAAACTTAGAGGCTGCTACGGAAGTGGCACGTCAGTTGCGGTTGAGGGACATGGGCGGGATCATCGTGGTCGATTTTATTGATATGGGAGATGCGAAAAACCGTCGGAAACTCTTCGAACACCTTAAAGAGGAAATGTCGCACGATAATGCCAAGCATACCATTTTACCTCCATCTAAATTTGGCCTCGTGCAAATAACCCGACAAAGGGTGCGCCCCGAAACTAAAGTGAAAGTGCTTGAAAAATGCCCGGTTTGCAAAGGAACAGGCGAAATCAAACCCAGTATTGTAGTTGTTGATGAGATTATCAGTAACCTGAGATATTTGGTGCATGAGCAAAATGAAAAAAGCTTGCGTATTAATATGCACCCTTTCCTTGCAGCATATGTTACCAAAGGATTTCCATCATTAAGGATTAAATGGTACTTCCAGTACAGGAGAGCCATCAAGGTGAAAGCTGAAAAATCTTATCATATGCTTGAATATCACTTTTTTAATAAAAATAATGAGGAAATCAAAATTTAATCCTATATAGAATCATGGAACGAGTAGTGAGCGGCATACGACCGACAGGACAATTGCATCTCGGTAATTATTTTGGTGCAATTCAGAATTTTATCAAAATGCAGCAAGAGAATGACTGTTTCTTTTTTATTGCTGATTATCATTCACTTACAACACATCCAACACCAGCCAACTTGCATGGAAATGTCCGTCAGGTATTGGCTGAATACCTTGCTGTTGGCCTTGATCCCGAAAAATCTACGATATATATACAAAGTGATGTTCCTGAAGTCACAGAGCTGTACCTTTTACTGAACATGAACGCGTATCTTGGAGAATTAGAACGAGTTACGTCCTTTAAGGAAAAGGTGAGGAAGCAACCCGATAACGTTAATGCCGGGCTGCTTACCTACCCAACGCTTATGGCTGCCGACGTGATTATCCATAAATCGGCTAAAGTACCTGTTGGAAAAGACCAGGAACAAAACCTGGAAATGATGAGGACTTTTGCCCGTCGCTTCAACCGTATGTATAAAGTGGATTATTTCCCAATTCCTGCCCCCTTTAATTTTGGGGAAGCTTTGGTGAAAGTTCCGGGTCTCGATGGGTCGGGCAAAATGGGAAAATCAGAAGGCGAAGGAAACGCGATTTTCCTGAGTGAAGACCCAAAGAAACTCCGTAAGAAAATCATGCGTGCCGTAACCGATTCCGGCCCTACAGAAATGAACCAGCAAAAACCGGAAGCAATCCAAAACCTGTTTACACTCATGTCTTTGGTTACTGATGGCGAAATCGTGAAAGATTTCGACGAAAAATACAATAACTGTACAATACGCTATGGTGACCTGAAAAAACAGCTTGCCGAAGACATGATTCGTTTTACAGAACCATTCCGCGAGCGGATCGAAGAATTTAAAAACGATGAAGCCTTTCTTAGGAGAGTGGTTCGCGAAGGAGCAGATAAAGCCCGTGAAAGCGCTGCCAAAACAGTGAAGGAAGTACGCGAAATTATTGGAATACGGTCTTTTTAAACGAAATTTTCCACTATAACCAACCCGATAGTGTCCAGGTACTGTCGGGTTTTTTTGTATCTTGCAAAAGCAAATCGGTAAAAATAAATTTATTTATGAGAATTATCCGTGCTTCCCTTTGGTCAATATCTTCGTTGGGCATTTTAATCATGCTGGCAGGATGGTATGGCGGCTTTTTTGAAGCTACGGATGTAAGACAGCAGGAAATCAACCCATTTTACATCAGCTATCGCTTCTTCGAAGGCAGCCCGGCATCTTTGAGAAACGCAACAGATGAGCTGATCGCCGATTTGAACAGGGAAGGTGTTTCTGTTTATAAAACTGTCTTTATTATCAAAGACAAAACAGGCAGCGAGGATATCAATGCACTGATCGGCTGTGTCATAGGGAAAGATGAGCATGACAAACTCAATGTTGTCCGTGAAAAATTCCTGACGGTACGTATCAATCCGGGTTTTTGTATTATTGGAAGCATGATTTACGAGAACTGGCTCAATTTATATGCTGCCGAATGGCGCCTTCGCCCGGTTTTGGAAGGAATGGGCCAAAAACTCAAGATGGAACCCTTCAGCATACTTGAAGTGCGTAACCGGCATGGTGGTGAAATCAATCACATATTAATAGAAGACAGGCATCTTCCTCCGGAAATTTCTTTTTCTGCAAAATAAAAAGAAGGAGTACGGCCACTGAGAACACAGGCTCTATTTCTTTTCCATATTTGTTCGATTTTGAACACGGATCGTTACATAATGTACACCTCCTGGATAAATCATGGTTAAAAATTATTGATTATGTGCCCCTTATAAACTTCGGCATATTTATTGATATATTTGCCGTTTTAAACCCTAAATTAATTCCTAGAATGAAAAAAGTATTACTGTTTAGCCTTGGGCTATTCTTTTTCCTCAATCAGGCCCTGATAGCAGGCGAAGGCATGTGGCTGCCTTTCCTTCTCAAAAAAAACATTGCCGAGATGCAAAAAATGGGTCTGAAACTTACTGCTGAGGACCTTTATAGTGTGAACCATTCCAGCCTCAAGGATGCCATTGTTATGCTGGATGGTGGAAATTGTACCGGCGAGATTATCTCTTCTCAAGGACTCCTGCTTACCAACCACCACTGCGGGTATGGCGATATCCAAAAGCACAGCTCTGTTGATCATGATTACCTGACGGATGGATTTTGGGCCATGAGTTTTGATGAAGAATTGCCGAACCCAGGCAAAACAGCTTCTTTCCTGGTGCGCATCGAAGATGTTACTGATCAGGTATTAAAAGATGTAACCGATGAAATGAGCGCTGACAAAAGGGGTGAGATAATCAGAAAAGCAGAGGCTGAAATTGTTGAAAAAGCAATTGACGGAACACATTACAATGCGGATGTAAAAAGCATGTACGATGGTAATGAGTATTATCTTTTCGTATATGAAACATTCCGTGATGTTCGCCTGGTAGGCGCTCCTCCGTCATCCATTGGAAAATATGGTGGCGATACCGACAACTGGATGTGGCCCCGCCATACTGGAGATTTCAGTATTTTCAGGGTTTATGCCGATAAAGACGGTAATCCTGCCGATTATTCAGAAGACAATGTCCCTTATCAGCCCAAGCATCACCTTCCGGTTTCCCTCGATGGTGTGCAGGAAAATGATTTCGCAATGATCTGGGGCTATCCCGGCTCTACCGACCGCTACCGTTCTTCTTACGGTATTGATGAAACTGTGGAACAGCTTGACCCCACTCAGCATCATCTCAAGGACATCAAAATGAAAATTATGAAAGAAGATATGGATGCCGATGACGCAATCCGTATTGCCTATGCCAGCGAATACGCCTATTTGGGCAACTTCTGGAAGAAAGCCGATGAAGAAGCAAAAGCCCTGAAACGACTTGATGTAGCAGGGCAGAAACGTGCCATTGAAGACGAATTTCAGAAATGGGCCAATGCAGATCCGGAACGAAAGAAAATCTACGGAAACGTAATCAGCGACATACATGATGCCTATAAATATAAAAGTGGAGAAAAAACTGATGTGCTTTTCTGGTATTTTGTAGAAACACTGACAGGTTCTAAAATGCTTTTCAACGCTTTCCGTATGCAGGGAATGCAATCCGAAATTGAAAATGAATGGAATGAAGAAGCCATTGAACGTTACCGTGCACGAGCCGCAGAGCTGTACAAAGACTACAATATGCCCACGGACAGGAAAATTTTTGTTGCCATGTTGGAAGAATGGTATAACAATATGCCTCCGAAAATGCGCCCTTCCGTAATTGCCGACGTAGTATTTCCAAAATTCAAAGGCGATTTTAATAAGTACGCCGATTACGTTTATAAAAAATCAATTTTTGCTTCTCAGGAAAGTGTTGATGCCTTCCTGGAAAAAGCAAAAGCCAAGAAACTTAAAAAAGATCCCGGTCTGGAAGCTGTAAATTCTGTTTTTGGAATCTATCGTCAGATAGCAGCCAAAAGCGCACCTGTTGAAGAAAAACTGGCCAAAGCGCGCCGTTTGTTCATCCGTGGTTTGCGTGAAATGAACAGTGATAAGCTCTATTATCCCGATGCCAACTCCACAATGCGTGTTACTTATGGTATTGTTAACGACTATATTCCACGCGATGCCGTTCAATATGATGTGATGACTTACCTCGAAGGCGTGATGGAAAAAGAAGATCCGGACAACGAAGAATTTATTGTTCCTGAAAAATTAAAGGAATTATACAATAAGAAGGATTATGGACGTTATGGTATTGGCGATAAGATGCCGGTTTGCTTTCTCACAGATCACGATATTACCGGTGGTAATTCCGGTAGCCCTGTAATCAATGCCAATGGTGAATTAATCGGTACGGCCTTCGATGGAAATTCAGAAGCCATGAGTGGCGATATTGAATTTGATGAAGACCTGCAGCGCACAATTGTTTGCGATATTCGCTATGTGCTGTTTGTTGTTGATAAATATGCGGGGGCACAGCGCCTTATTGATGAAATGGATATAGTTCAAAACTAAAGATATGGTTTTTTCTCTAACCGGTTTTCTGGTTAGTAATGGTTGATGGTTAGACCCGGCTGGTTACCGGGTCTTTTTTTTGCCTTTTTTGAATGATGCCAAAATTACCGGACTTTTCCTTCTACCTTTTCCAAAAGCTTCTGAGCATAAGTTTTTGAAACCGGAATGCTGATTTCTTCTGGTGAATCAAGATACAGTTTATAGCTTCCTCCGCCTGCTTTGCTCAGGTGGTGTACCTTTTTTAAATTAACGATAAAGCTGCGGTGGCAACGGACCAGATTATATTCCGCAAGTGTATCTTCCAGTCTTTTGAGGCTCGAACGCAATAGATAAACAGCAATTTGTCTTTCTTTGAGGTAACGGATTTCCACATAATTTTCGCTGGATTCCAGATACAGCAGGTTCTCTGCTTTGATCGTCAGGCGGAGCACGCCGGCTTCATCATAAAAGCTGATGAAAGGATCGGTATAGCCCCTCATCAGCTGTTCGATGTTTCGTTTTTTGTCTTTATAAGCAAAAAATAACAGACTGATGATATAGGGGATCAGTAAGATTAGGGAGGTGTTTTGAATGGCAATATAAAAAATCTCACCCCAAAAACGGCCATCTTTCAAAACCCATACTTCCAAACTGGTATAAAGGCTAGCCATTAAAGATATTTCTGCTAAAACGAGCAGCAGATAATTGCCTACAGTAATCTTGTGCACCTTGCTTATTAAGCGGTTTACTACGGTGCGGCTGATAATAACGACAAGCATGCCCCAGAGAACCAGAAGTGCACTGAAAAAAAGGAATTTTTCTTCACTTACATCATACCATTGACCCGAACCAAAAGGCTTGTAGATATTGATAAACACAAAAGCAAAAATGCTCGTGAATACAATTTGAATCGTTGTATTTGATCTGTCAATAAAATAATCCGGTATGCTTTTTCGTAAGTTCATCTTGTGTTCTGTCCCTGCAAAGATAGCACATTACTTATTGGATTATTTCAATTCCCTGAAGAAATATATGTAATTATGGGATAAATTTTGTAAAAATGGGATAAAATCATTTATCCCGGGTTTAATGATTTACCCCGTATTTTTAAGCTTTATCCCAAAAATGATGACTTCATCCTAAAATCATTTTCTGTGTCACATCCATTTGCTTCTGCCTCTTGCTTGCATATATCTTGCAGACGCTAATCAGGCTTAAGATTTCAAGAAATGGAATATTCACAACAGTTCAACTATTTAAAAAAGGCATTCAATCTGGGAAAAGAGCAATGTATTTTCACGGAAACAGGAACAGAAGCCTGGAATTTTGATTTTGAATCGGCAACAGAGTTTTCATCAGGGCAGCCCTTGATATATACCGAACCAAACATCAAGCAGAAATTTGATGGAAATATATCTTTCCGTTATCCGGTTTTTGTGCCTGAACAAAAAAGAAGGCATCATAAAGCAATATTTTTATTTCACGGATTGAATGAACGAAGCTGGGCAAAATACCTCAGTTGGGCTTCAGAACTTTCGATAAAAAGCGGACAGGCAGTAATTCTTTTCCCGATCGCGTTTCATATGAACCGATCGCCCCGTGCATGGAGCGATCCCAGAGCCATGTCAAACCTGATGTTCGACCGTAAAAACGGATCCGCTGCCGCAAGCGTGGCCAATGCTGCCCTTAGCTTGCGGCTGGAACAAAAGCCATCCCTTTTTTGTACTTCCGGTATTCAGAGCTACTACGATACCCTCAAACTCATCGAACAGGTGCGCTCAGGTAATCATCCTCTTTTGGCCGAAGACTGCAAATTCGATTTCTTCTCTTATTCCATCGGGGCCTTCCTTACACAAATCCTCTTACTGACCAATCCGGATGATATTTTCAGAGACTCGAAAACAATGTTGTTTTGTGGAGGTTCTAGTTTTGAAGATATGAATGGCATTTCCCGTCTGATTATGGACGATAAAGCTTTCTGCTCTTTGAGGAGTTTCTATCTGGATCAGGATACGGAACTAATCCGTAGCGAATTAGGACGAACGTCACTGCAAGGGTTTCAGTATTTATGGCGGTCATTTATTGCGATGTTGCGTAAAAATTATTTGCGCGAGTTCAGGGAACAATGTTTTGATGGGTTTAAAAACAGGTTTTTGTCCGTCAGCCTTTTGCGCGATCAGGTAATTCCTGCTCAGGCCGTAAAGGAAAACCTGCGCACTGGCAGCAGGAACCTGAAAAATATTATTCTGGATTTTCCTTATTCCTACTCCCACGAAAATCCTTTTCCAGTTAATAAACCAAGTCTTCAGCCACAGGTTGACCGTTCATTCAGGCAAATCATGTCCATAGCAGGTTCATTTTTTTAGAATATTTACAGTTTCTGGCTGCCCTCCCCCTGTTTCTTGACAATAAAAAACGGTCATTTCGACCAAAACAAAAGGCAAAGCGGAGTGTTGCCGGGAGAAATCCAAATTTCCTTATAAACTTATGTAAATGAGTGCTTGTATATGAGACGGGTCGTAATTCGATGATCTTTGATTATCTAATCCATTTGTAATTGTGCTGTGAATCAACCAATATTTTGATTACAGCCTAATATCTTTACAAAACATGAATTCTTGATATAGTTTTAGTATTTTTGCTAAAACCATTTACAAACCAGGAGAAATATGAACCATTTAAAAAATTGGATGGCATTAATGGCCTTTTTGCTGTTGATGCCCGCACTTAAGGCGCAGAACGACACCATTTGGGTGCAAACTTTAACCTTTGATTCCATCACAACGCGCCGGGGCATCTGGGATTTCCCGGAAGAAGAAACCTACCGGAAAATACTGATGTATTATACCCTGAAATGCGACCCCCAGACGACGCATGATAAATACGATTGCGGAGAGTGGGACTACCTGACTTATTCGGATGTTTTTGAACATACAGGAATTATGGATTCCACGCTCTACCATCAGGCTTCCTTCAGCCTGCTCAACGGACAAAGTTTTGATTCTTTGGAATTGACAGAACAGGAGCTTTATTATTGGGCGGGCTTTGATCAAAAACATGCCTCATTTGCCGATACGGTTTCCATTGAAGAAGCCCTGATAGGAAGTGGGGCGATGTCAAATGCAAACATCCTGAAAAGCGGACTGACCGACAGCCGCATGCAGTTTATCTATAAGGCGGAAGAGCTTTCTGCAGCCGGACTGACGGCAGGAAGCATTAACAGTATTGCCTTGTTTGCCGACATCAGTGAACCGCTTGTTTTAGAACGTTTGAGGATTGGGGTGAAGCAGGTTTCCTTTACTGAAATGTCGCCGGCTTTGCTCGTGCATGATGCGCAAATTGTATTTTTCGACAGCCTGTATCTCGAAAACAGCGGCGAAGTTGCACTTACTTTCCATGAGGCTTTTGATTGGGACGGAAGCTCTAATATTCTCCTTGACCTGAGTTTTGAATATGATGGAAACGAAGGCGCTTCCGTCAGCCTGCAAGCTGATGATGCCGGTTTCAACAGTGGAATCAGTACGGCCAAAGATGATTATTGCCTCCGTTTTGATGGCGGTGCAGATTATGCAGCCCTGGAAGATGGCGTTTATTTCAATGGTGATTTTTCCATTGAAGCCTGGATCAACAAAAACGGGAATACCAACTGGAGCCGCCTCATTGATTTTGGCAATGGCCCGGCCTCGGATAATGTTATTTTGGCCTTGTCGCAGGCCACATCAGGCAAAATGAACATGACGGTTTATCATGGCGGAACAAGCAAAGGATTTACAACAGATGAAGCTGTGCCGATGAATGGCTGGAACCATGTGGCTATGACCATGTGGAACAATATTGGCAAATTCTACCTCAATGGTGAAGTCTTTAAAATGGGTCTGCTCCAGGAGCCAAAAGACACCATCAGGGAAAACTGCTATATCGGGCGCAGCAACTGGACAAATGATAAATACGCCAAGGCTAAAATTGATGAACTCCGTATTTATAATTATGCGCGCGAACCAGAAGAAATCATAGCTGAAATGCATACAGAACTGTCTGATCCTGAAATCTATCCAGGGCTGATTGCCTATTACGATTTCAATGAAGGCGAAGGAAATATGATTCATGACCGAAGTGCTGTTTCTTACGACGGACAAAGCCTTGGGTATCCCGATTGGCACCGCACTCCTGGGCATCAGCGTTACTCGGGTTTTGCGCAGGACAATATGCGGCCAAAAGTGAGCTTCCGCCACATTGAAAGCTCTGCTTTGGATGTAGTTGGTTATCTCTCAAAGGACAAGCAAAAGGCAGCGCCAACACAGCTGAAGGTTTTTGAAAATGATGACGATCCTACGATCCCTAATGATACCATAGAAGTTTATCCCGGAGGGTGGCAGTACGTGTACCGGAACGGTGAAAAAGCGGATTCCGTTTTTTATACGGTCGGGGACGTGCTCTACAAGCAGATGATCCCTTATTATGGCGAACCGTTTGAAATTATGAACCAATGGGAAATTGGACGGTTTATTACGCCTTATGGCATCAATCTGAGCCTCGGAAGTGGATTTACTTGGATTTATGATGTAACGGATTACGTGCATCTCCTTCAAGGCGAAGTAGAGTTCAGCGCAGGAAACCAGCAGGAACTGATCGATGTGAAATTTGCATTGATCAAAGGGATACCACCGAGAGATGTAATTGATATCAAACGACCGTGGGGGCCGCGTTCATCGCAGTTGTATAAAAATCTGGATAATGATGTTGTGATGTTTGACACTTTGCTAAATGTTAATGAAAATACGCAGCAGATAAAAATGATTACGCGCCTTACCGGACATGGCCACAACAGCAATAATGGCGAATATCCACATTGCTGCGAATGGAAAGACAATACACATTATTTAATGGTAAATGGTGTGGACAATGCCGATTGGCATATCTGGCAAACCCACGACTGCGCGCTGAATCCTGTGTATCCGCAGGGAGGAACCTGGAACGGAAGCCGCGAAGGATGGTGCCCCGGTGACCGAGTGAAAGACTGGGAATTTGAAATAGGGAACCAAATCCAAAATGGACAAATTTCTGTGGATTACGACATCACGCCAGTGCCCGAAAGTAATCAGGGTATGGGAAACGGCAATTATGTGATGGCGTTTCATTTGGTGGAATATGGCGCATCCACTTTTGATGTTGATGCCGAAGTTTATGATGTGATTACACCAAACGATCAGGAATATTACAGCCGCAAAAATCCAATTTGCGCGAACCCGAAAGTCAAAATCCGCAATAATGGAATTACGGAATTGACCACCCTGACAATAACTTATGGAATTAGTGGCCGTGAACCTTTGAGTTATAACTGGACAGGTAATCTGGCGCCAAATCATTATGAAACGATTACGCTGCCGGTAGCGAGCGAAGAATTTTGGATGGGAGACGGACAGAACCTTTTTACCGTAAACCTTAGCCGGCCCAATGGCCAGGCAGATGATTATGCGGATAATGATAGCTATACAACTCATTTTACCGTACCCGACCTCTATAGTGAGGATTTGGTATTGCACCTGAAAATGAACAAGCAGCCTTATCGCTACAGCATTATCATAAAAGACATCAATAATGAAGAGGTGTATAGCCGCACAGGAATGCAGGCCGATTTGCTTTATACAGATACACTTAATTTTACTGATGGTTGCTATACCCTTGAGCTTATCGATAGCGAAGGAATGGGATTGTCGTACTGGGCTTATCCCGCTCAAGGAAGCGGCTACCTGCGCATTTTTGATACAGATGGCAACCGTCTGAAGAATTTTAACGGCGATTTTGGGCGCTCCATCCGTTATTCGTTCAACCTGGGCAATACAACATTCATAAAAGAGCCCAATCTGGATCGTGAAATTACGCTCTATCCAAATCCCGCCAGCAATATGCTGAATATCCGCGCCAGGCTTTTTGAAGGCGCAACAAACATTACCGCCTGGGATTATCTGGGCAAAAATGTGGGCGAATGGAATTTTAAAACCAATGACCGGCTGAGCGAAGTAATCAATATATCTTCCTGGGCGCCGGGAATTTACCTATTCCGCATCAGTAACGGCACTTTTACCGAAACCAAAAAAATTATGGTCCGATAAACGGCCTTTCCTTTATTGAAGACCGCCTGCTTGGGACAGCTGAGCAGGTGTTTTCTTGGTGTGTTTATTTACAAAATTGGTGTAATATCTTGGAGCGCATAATTATTTAATACCTGTCCATAATATCCTGATTTTGGTTCAGTGTATTTAGCCTGCTCTATTCATAAAATGCAAACAAAATATTGTAAGCAGCTAAAAATCATGTGTTTACTAATTATATATCCTAAAATTGAATTTGTTTGCATTTTGCATTGCATTAAATCAGGCCATCTTCTTCGTTGCTAAATCTTTGAAATAGGCGACTATATCTTCAGCTTTAGATACCTCACATCTGACCTGAATTTAAAGCATGAATAAAGCAGGTTAGGGACGAGGCTTTCTTCCGAAAGCTTTAGGAATTGAAAATAAGGAGTCCCTGAAGTTTCGGGAGACATTATGGGCAGGAACTATTTAGACCACATTTAAATAAATTAACTTTTTTAATCTTAATATACATTATTTCAAAATACTGCGTTTTGCAAATGAGCCATAATTATGAAATAAGATGAGCGCAGAAAGAACAGACAGGGAACATGGCGATGCGGGTATATTAAAAAGCTTTATAAAAGAGGGTTTGGAATATAAAGATTATAATAGCAATTATTTGTGTTCCGCCAACAGAAAAAGCATTAATACGGTTGCAGTCAATTTGCCAAAAGTGCAATACGAGCAAAACAAGCCTGTATATACACAGAAGAACAGGGTCTATTCTGATTCCTGATAATCCGCGTATAGAACCTTATTTACAAGGAATTATTACAAAATATTTGTAAATATGGTTTTTGAATATCATTATTATTTTAAAATCCTCTTTTTCGTTATAAGAATCATTCTATGCATTCACAGGGATTATCAAACTAAGCATTATGAAAAAAGATCAAATCGTAATATGTCTTGGTAGCAGTTGCTACAGGAGGGGAAACCAGAAAGTGTTGGAAATTGTGAAAAGCTGGTTGAAAGAAAAGGGGCTGGAAGAGAGCACAGATTTCAGGGGACAGCTTTGTTCCGGTAATTGTGCTCATGGGCCGATTATAAAAATCAATGGAAAAACCGAACATGAAATCGGGAAAGATTCTATTGTTCACATTCTGGAACAGCATTTTGCTGAAAAACTCAAAAGCATGACAGATGAATAAAATGCAGGCCATTTTTACGGAAAAAAACAATTGTCAGGACTGCTATAAATGTGTACGCCGCTGCCCGGTGAAAGCCATTAAAATTGAAAGCCAGCGTGCGTCGGTAATGGACGATCTGTGCATTTATTGTGGCGTTTGTGTAGAAGTTTGTCCGGCAGGGGCCAAGAAAATCCGCAACGACCTGAATTCCGCTCGATATCTGATGCGCTCCGGAAAAAAAGTAATCCTGAGCATGGCTCCTTCCTGGCCACTGGCATTCAATGATTATACGGACGGCCAGCTTTTGCAGGCCATAAAGCAGCTGGGATTTTATGCTGTATCAGAAACCGCGCTTGGTGCCGAACTGCACAGCCGTGAAGCAGCAAAAATTTTGAAGGAAAATCAGCAATCACTTTGGTTGTCGTCCTGTTGCCCGACCGTTGTTCAGTTGATTCAGAAATTTTACCCCCAGCACCTCAAACATATTATGCCATTGCAAAGTCCGATGCAATTGCATGCCCGTTATTTGAAACAAATTTATGGTGCAGATACTGCCGTGATTTTTGCTGGCCCCTGCATCGCCAAGAAGAAAGAAATTGAAGAAGCCGAAAACTGCACTGATGTAGCCTTGACTTTCGATGTTTTGCGCTCCTGGCTGGAGGACGAAGCCCTGATTCCTGATTTTCTTGAAAAGCCGCAAAACCATGCTTCGGGGCAAAGGAATCGCGAATCAGCTTTATATCCCGTTGATGGTGGAATGATTGCCGGCCTGAAATCAGGAAGCGGTGTGGTTGAGCAGGAGATGATGACGTTTTCGGGCATTGAGCATGTGCGCAGTATTTTGCATAGCCTGGATGAACTGAAAGACAAAAAGCTGTTTCTGGAGCTAATGGCCTGTGAAGGGGGCTGCGTTAATGGCCCCGGAAACAAGCGAAAAACCAATACCGCCGCCGCTCGTTTTGAGATTATCAGCCGGAGGCATTTGCTGGCGGAGGAAAGCATTCCGGAAAACCTTCGTTTAGATGCTTACAGGCAATTTATGCCGGTGGCCTCAAAAACGGAATGGAAGCACAGCGAGGCAGATATCCGTCGGGCGCTGGCCAGTGTGGATAAACTAAGCCGTGAGGATGAGCTGAATTGCAGTGGCTGTGGTTATCGAAACTGCCGCGATTTTGCCTGCGCCATGATTGAAGGTAAGGCCGAACGCCAGATGTGCGTTTCCTATATGCGCAAAGTGGCACAGAATAAAGCCTCTGTATTGCTTCAAAAAATCCCTTATGGCGTTGTTACTGTGGATGAAAACCTGAACATCGTCGAATCCAATGAGCCTTTTGCCCATATGATTGGCGAGGAAGCCGAACGGATTTTTAATGTAAAACCCGGTATGCAGGGCAGTGACCTGAACAAACTGCTCCCTTTTGCCCGCCTGTTCGAAGGGCTGATTTTATCCGGCGAGGAAAGCCTAGGCAAGGACATTCATTTTAAAAATGATCTTTACCATCTTTCGGTTTTCAGCATCCAGAAACATAAAATCGTTTGTGGTATTTTTCATCGCATCAGCAACCAAAATGGGCTGAGCAAAGAAATGCACGACCGTGTTTATCAGGCGATTTATGAAAATATGATGACTGCACAGAAAGCGGCCGCACTGCTTGGTGAGAATGCTTCCAAAACGGAATTTTTGCTTCAGTCTGTGCTGGAAGCGTCAAAAAACAAAGCGCAAGATGAAGACTAATACAGCCTTTATTGAAATTGAGCATGCCTCTGAGAATAAAAAGGGGCAAATGGTTTGTGGTGATGTTTTCCTCTCGTGCAAAGTGAAAGAAGAAAAACGGACCATTGCCGTGCTTTCCGATGGTTTGGGCAGTGGCATAAAGGCAAATGTTCTGGCAACAATGACGGCCAATATGGCCATGAATTTCACATTGCACGACCAGCCTGTTGAGCGATCGGCACGATCAATTATCAATACTTTGCCCGAAGATCAGGTGCGCAAGATCAGTTATGCCAGTTTCACCATTGTGGATGTGGCACATGATGGGGCAATACGTATTATCGAGTATGGAAATCCACAGTTTTTTATTTTGCGCAATGGAAACGTGATAATCCCTGAAACCAAAGCAGAAGCAGGAATTCAGGAACTTTTTTCGTACCGCCTGAGCGCAGAACTGGGCGACCGTATTATTTTGTTCAGCGATGGTGTAAGCCAATCGGGGATTGGGCAAGCACAAATGCCTTTTGGCTGGGAAGACAGTGGCCTCAAGGATTTCGTAAAGGATTATGTGTTGGCATATCCGGATGTTTCGGCCGCGAAACTTAGCCGGCGCATTTTGGCCGAAGCCCTTAAAAATGATGGCTATAAAGCAGCTGATGATATTACCTGCGCAGTAATTTATTTCCGTGAACCGCGTAAAATGATGATCATAAGCGGACCGCCTTATACTAAGGAGCATGATAAATTGATGGCAGATACCATTACTGAATTTCAGGGAACAAAAATCGTTTGTGGCGGAACAACAGCACAGATTCTGGGACGGGAATTCCAGCGTGAAATTGAAGTTGATATGAACCAAATTGGTGGTGATCTGCCACCAACAGCCCAAATGGAGGGCGTTGACCTTATTACCGAAGGCATTCTTACCCTCGGTCGTCTGGATCAGTATCTAGAAAAAGGATGTCCTGAAGACGGCTTATCAAAAAATCCGGCGGCAATGATATTTCACCATTTGATGGAAAATGATGAAATCCGTTTCCTGATCGGAACAAGTATCAATCCCTCGCATCAGGATCCCGATTTGCCCGAAGAACTGGAAATCCGCAGGAATGTTATAAAAAAAATCGCAGCATGTCTGGAAGAAAAATATCTTAAAGACATCAAAATCAATTATATATAAAGATCTCATTCAAGAAGAACAATCAAAATTCTTATGAAAGAAAAGAGCGAAAAAATCCAAATCAGTATTTGTACCGGAACACTTTGCCATGTAATGGGCGGAAGCAATTTGCCGGGCTTGAAAAGCATTTTACCGGAACAAATTGCCGATAGAGTGGAAATCAGGGGCAGTATTTGCATGGACGCCTGTAAGGACAAAAGCAAACAACCTCCTTTCGTGAAAATTGGGGACGAGCTTGTAGAAGCTGCCACTGTTGAAAAAATTATTGCCATCCTCGAAGAGAAAATAAAATGACAGGAAAGAATAATACAATACTGACATACAGACAAATACTGGTTGAGTTATGCCGTGTGTTCAATCAGGAACGCCCTTTTCAGGATATCGACCGGATACCGCTTGAGATGCGCCCGAAAAGCCGCCAGCCCATTCGCTGCTGCGTGCATAAAGACCGGGCCGTACTGAAATATAAAATTATGGCAATGCTGGGATTTGATGCCCGCGACGAGGAAGATGAACTTTTTCCGCTCTCCGCATATCTGGATGTTGCTTTGCAATATGATAACAAATCATCCCAGGTGCTGACTGTTGTGGACGAAGCCTGCTCCAGTTGCCAGAAAGGCAATTTCCATGTTACGGAGTTTTGCAAAGGCTGTGAGGCACGTCCCTGCATTATGAACTGCCCGGTAAATGCCATTGAAATGGTTGATGGCCATCATGCCCAAATTGATACCGAAAAATGTATTGGCTGCGGCAAGTGCGAAAAGCTGTGTCCGTATCATGCCATTTCTTACCAACCCGTGCCTTGTGAGGAGGTTTGTCCGGTTGGTGCTATTACCAAAGATGAAAACGGAATCGAACATATAGATCCTGCAAAATGTATCCACTGCGGTAAATGTATTGTGCATTGCCCTTTTGGAGCCATAATTGAAAAAACCTATCTGGCTCAGGTTTATAAAAGTTTACAATCAGAGCAAAAAACCATTGCGCTGGTGGCTCCGAGCATTTTAGGCCAGTTCCGCAATTCACGGGAGCGGCTATACGGAGCCATTGCGGCATTGGGTTTCGATGAAGTTGTGGAAGTGGCTGCAGGTGCTGCCGTTACGGCCAAAAAAGAAAGCGAAGAGTTGAAAGAGCGCATAGAAAAAGGTGATGCTTTTATGACATCTTCCTGTTGCCGAGCTTATACAGAACTGGTTCATAAGCACATCAAACCATTGGAAACTTTTGTCTCGGATACGGCAACGCCTTTATGCTACACTTCTGAGATGGTGAAGGAACAGTTTCCTGATGCAATTCAGGTTTTTATCGGGCCCTGTATCTCCAAAAAACATGAAATCCATGAGCTTGATGCCGTTCCTTATGCTTTATCTTTTGAAGAGCTGGGTGCGATGTTTGTAGCCGGAAGAATTGAGGTAGAAGAAGCCACAGAAACCAAAGCCGCATTTACCGGGGGTGCTTTGGATCAGGGGTTTGCTATGGCCGGAGGAGTGTCTGAAGCCATAAAAACTGCGGTAGATGGTGCTTTTACGACCGGAGAAATATCGGGCATAGACAAAAAAAGCATCCGTATGCTCAAGAAATTTGCCCGCGATAAAAAAGCAGAATCGCAGTTTGTGGAAGTGATGAGCTGCCCGGAAGGCTGTTTGGGCGGCTGCGGCACACTGATCAGCCCGAATCAGGCGAAGGTTTTGCTCAAGAAAAATGCCGAATAGAAAAACACCCAAATTTCCAATTTTAGTACTTTGGAAATTTGGGTGTTTGTCCTTTGAATCGGGTGTCTGGTTCAGAAACTATTGATTCCTGTCGAGGATCTTAGTTTTCTTCAAGCCATAAGCAGCACCCATAGCAAGCAAAACAGCCAGGCCGCTGCCCACAGGAGCGCCACCACCGATTGGATCGCCGCCTACAGCGCCGGTATCACCATTGTTCCCCGGCTGTGGTTGTGCCATTGCGGTGAATCCAAAGATCAGAAGGACGGCAAAAGTTAATGCTAATTTTTTCATATCATTGATTTTTTAAGTTCGAACAAAAGCTGCCCGCTGCAATGGCGGGCAGCTGTTTCTATTTATTTTATAAATACTTTTTGTGTGCTGGTTTTGCTTCCACTGTTGATCTGGATCAGGTAAACTGCTGCAGCTTTTGGCGCAGTGATTTTGTTGATACCGTTTTCAATGGTGAATGTTCCCAGTTTTTGTCCGTGAACAGTGAAAAGCGTAGCTTCTGCACTTGCTCCGGTAGCATTATCCACGATGATTTGCTGATCACGGCTATATACCTGCATCTGGCCGGTAAACACATCTTCTACAGATGTTGCATCTTTGAAATGCAGTATAAACCGTTCTGCAACATCATTGTCGCTTGCCGTGAAACTATAGGAGGCCTGATCGCTCAGTTCAATAGTTTCGCCTGTCAATTTATCTTCTAATGTAACCTCATAGTTCATAGAGAAGGCAGGGATTTCCAATACAAAGCTTCCACTGCGTCCGGTTTCGAAATTCAGAGCCATTTCTTCAGTAAACGGACGGGTGTTGATGCTGATATGGCTTTCGCCGGCAAAAGTATAAAGTTGCGGTGCAATTACGGATCCTGTGATTTTGTAGGCATCCATTTGGTTATCAAAACCCTCGTTTGCATCTGAGCGGAAATGGATTACGGTTTCATCATTGGTATTGTTCTGTGTATTGCGCACGGCAATATTCAGCAGGTTTTCCATTTCGTTTTTGTAAACAGCCTTTGAATTATGCGCAGTGGCGTCCACGGGAATTGTCAGGGAAGCGCCAGAGGTATTCGCTTTAACAAAGAAGCCCTGTCCAACACCGATGATTCCGTCCCCAAGCGAACCTGCTGATCCGTTCCATGATTTGTAATTTCCGGCTGCACCGTCATAAATATAAACCGAACCATCTAAGTTGCTGCGTGACCAAGAGCCCGCATCCCAGTTAAGTGCTGCCGGATATGGGTTGCCGAGGAAATGATAGCCGGAATAATCAATCACTGCGCCACTAAGTGTAAGCCCATTGACCGGGATGTCTGCTGTATTGAACTGGCCTTCGTAGCTGACCGCTGAATTTCCTCCTTCGAGCCAGAGGCTGTAGCCTGTTCCTGGTGTCAGCACATCGGTTTGGGTTTTATTGACCCATGTTTGCGTAGTTTCATCATATGCGCGCACATAGGCCGTAAGCGGAAAAACAGAGCCTGCTGTTGCCGATGCCATTGGTGAAGAAATATAATGATAAACAGCGTCTGCATCATCTTTTCCGCCACTTGTTCCTCCTGTGAGGTTTTGTGTAATTGTTGCAGTACCGTTTACTGTAAGATTTGCAAAACCCAGGATGGTTGCACCTTCAGCGAGGGTGATGTTGTTACATGCGCGGGCTTCACCAATAGTAGGATAATTTGCCAGTCCGCCGGGAACGGTAACATTGGTTGTACTTCCGGGAACGCCATTGTCCCAGTTGGTTGCTGTTGCCCAGTCATTATTTGAAGCTCCAGACCATGTTGTTGTGACAGGAGGGCCACTTATAGTAAGTTCACCGGAAACATTGTTTGTGCCATCCCAAAAGCCTCCAGTAGTAGCATCATTAAAACCGCCATAAGTATAATCACCACCATCTAAGCTGAAACGACTGGCATAATAATATGTCCCTGCAGCAAGGCTCTGATTATTTCCAAGCGAAGCAGTATATTCATAGTTGTTTCCTTGTTTGTTGTTAAAAGTGGCTGCAACCCAGTTTGTCCAACCGGAAGGGTCTGTGTCGGCAGTACTATAACCAATCCAGCATTGAATCTGATCTTGATTACCTTCTACTGTTGTAATTCCATTTTCATATGCCTGAGCATAAATATTAACGTTTTCATTATGTGCGATGCTTGCATTTTCCGGCCATTGAAGGTTGTTCCATGTAAGGGTGCTTCCACCGCTACAATCAGAACATTCACCAAAACAAACTTCATCCAGAGTAGCATCATTGGTTGTTGTTGTATAACCACGGTTTGTTGTTGAAGGAACAATACATTCACCTGGAACAATTTCTTCACTGCCCCATGCATTGCCATTAATATACTTAAACTCATAATCCGTATTTGCAGTAAGTGTAAGTGTTACGGTATAAACATCATCACTATTGCCGTCAGTCATTTCAATTCCTGCCGGATCCCAGTTTGCATAACCGTCAGCACCGAAGCTGCCTGCGATGTGCACACCATCACCGGAAACGGTCTGGTTTTGCATATCCACCTGGAAGGTAACCTGAACGCCATCCGTTTCAGTGATTTCAAAGTCATCCACAAAAATGCCTAAACCTCCGGTAGAATAGGCATAAAAACCAATATAATAAAAACCTGTTTCGGTTACAGGGAACAGACCGCTTCGCTCAGTCCACGAACTGTTGGTTAAGGAGGCCTCATCCAATAATGTTGTTGTCATTCCTGCCTCAGTTTGTGATGTCCCAACCATGATTTTAAGGCTTTCAGTAGCTGAACCACCGTTATAAACCCTTTGGTAGAATGAAACATCATATTGCTTACCCGCGGTCATGTACACCGGTTTTGTAAACAGCCAATTGTCCATATCAGTGTAATATGCACCTCCACCACCGGCATCATTGAAGCACAACATAGAATTAGGTGCAGAGTTTGACAATAAACTGGAGGAAACCCAGCTTGCACCTGAATTTTCCACCGATGTCCATCCGGCTGGCTGATTTGGGGTAGTTAAACCGTCAAAGTTTTGTGTGTGCGGGAAGGAAGTAACGGCTGTGGTGGTTGTAAACGACCAAATGGAACAACCACTGGCATTGCCCTGGTTATTTTTGGCGATGATCTGAACATAATAGGTTGTGTTGGGGTCCAGGCTCTCTGTCAGCGCGTAGCTGGTTAATCCGGTTTCCATCCCGTTGAGCACATCTGTTGGGGTTGATGAACCTCCGCCATCGGTGCCTAAGTATATCAGGTAGCTGTCAGCAGAAGTAACTTCTTCCCAGCTCAAAGTGGGCATTAAGCCTACATCGGCAGCTCCGTCGGCAGGGCTCGTTATGCTGCCAACACAATCAGGAGCAGAAGTATATTCATCAATGCCACTGATTATAATTGAGAAAGCCTGAGAGCCTCCGGAGAGTGTGCCGTCGTGATCAACGGTTATGGTATAGGTTCCGGCAGTTGGTTCGGCAATATAGACCATTTCAACATTGTCCACATCATTTTCAGAATTGTTGCTAGCAGCAGCAGAAGGATTGCTTCCATCAAGACTGTAAGGATAATAGGTAGTTTTGCTGCCATCGGAAATACGCAGGTCAAGGTCGTTGACAAGCATCGGGTCTGTTGGGTTGAGGCTGGCTGCCACCGGTGTGCCTTTTACATCTGTCCACACAACAGTAACGCGCAGCGGGCTGTTTCCACTAACGGTTACATCACGCGTGTAAGAGTTTCCGTCTGTAATGCTGAGTTCATCGATAACATTTTGATCCGCATCATCTTCAGATATTTTTTGCGCAGCCCGCTCAGCATTGAGCAGTCCCCATCCAAATTTGTAATCGGGGCCTTCGGCATCGCCGGCTTCATCAGCGGTATGAATAATAAGAGCTTTTAATGTAGCGCTCCTCATCGGAGTGCCTGCATTCAGGTTTTGATAGTGTTTTTGAAGCAGGGCCAGTGTTCCGGTCGTATTGGGGCTGGCCATTGAAGTACCGTTTTTCTCTGTGTACTGGTCTGTTCCGGCTGAACTACAGGAATAAACGCCAACACCATCAGCTACAATATCCGGTTTAATCCTGCCATCATCGGCTGGCCCCCAGCCTGAGAAGGAGCTCATAACGACACTTGACGGTCCGGTATAGCTGAGTACCGGGTTTACTGCTCCAACCGTTAAGACATTTTTCGCAACGCCGGAATGGCCTATGCAATCATAACCATCTGTACCGCCATCCAGTTCGGGTACACCGCCGGTGCCTGCATTGGCTGGTCCATCGCCCCTGTCGTTACCTGCCGATTTTACGATGAGGTAATTCGGTGCATCGTAAGCAATTTCGTCCCAATCAGCAGCCTGGGAATCATAAAACCCAAAATTGTAATCTTCTGTTGCATCCACAGAGGCATTTCCATACCAGTCCCAACTGGCACCATTCCAATACCATCCGGTTATTACGCCATAGGAGTGATTGGAGACTTCCATTCCGGCTGCGGCGGCTGTGGCCATTTCGCTTTCGTCAGAATTCCAGTCATAAGCTTTCAGGCTTCCGTTATAACCCATTCCTTTGGCGTCTGCATCAACGCCATGAGCTACCATTGTGCCTGCAACGTGGGTTGCGTGGTCGCTTAAAGTACCTGCGCCATCTTCTTGTGTTACACGGGAAGGACCGGCATCAGTAAATTCCTGATGGGTGGTTAATACAGCTCCGCCATCCCATTCACCAAGTTTTGTATAACCGGAGCCGTCCAGGCTTAATCCCAGAGCACCGCCGGGCCAAAGTTTGTCGGTCCTGGTTGTGATGGCTGCATCAGCATTGTGCGTTACGTAATAAACGGGTTTCCCGTTTTCAATACGCATGATTTCCATTTCGGTTCCATCGTCCAGCACTTTGCGAACAGGTAAATTATTGTCCTCCGCAAACTGTATTGCTTCAGCTTTTTGTGTCTCTGAAACAGCTTTGCTTTTTGCAGCAAAATTGAGAAGCTTTTTCGCATTTGTTTGTGTTTGTGCATTTAGGCTGAAACCAGCCACGATAAGAATGCTCAAAACACTCAAAAAGTAGGTTTTTCTCATATTCTTAAGTTTAAAAATTGATGGTAAAGTTCAAAAGTAAAAATTATTTTCAAATCCCCAAAAATTATTTAGAAAGAATCTTAATTTTTAACAAACAAATAATCAAAGCGTTTGGGAAATTATATTTCCGTAAAAATTTTTATAATTGCTGTTTTATTCCTGTTTCTATTATTTATTAGTATGGTGATAATTTACTAAATATTGAGTATATTAACCAAATTTTAAAAAGCAATCCGTTTTTATGCGACAGTGCTGCCTTGTTTTCAGCACCGGGCTTAAATTGTGTTTATAAACATGTAAGTTTGAACATATATAAGTTTTGTTAAAGCTGTTTGAAGTGGCAGGGCAAGCCCTTTCGGCTGTTTAGAAATATTATTCATCTTTCAATAAGCTTTTTCTGATTTTTCGTTTATTTTTGCTTTTACCGGTTGTTTGGGAATGGCATCCGCTATTTCCATGAGCATCATCCGGGCGATTAAAAATGAATGAAGCAATTCTCAAAACAACACAAAATGACGAATCAAAACAAAGGTTCTGTTGCTATTCTTTGTGGCGGCGGCCCGGCTCCGGGCATCAATACAGTTATTGGCTCGGTGGCAAAGGTTTTTATACAGGATGGATACCGCGTCCTAGGAATACACGAAGGATTTAAAGGACTGTTTGCCGAAGAACCTCAATTTCGTGAATTTGAATTCTGGCTGGCCGACCGCATCCACAAACAGGGTGGTTCCTTTATGCAAATGAGCCGATATAAGCCAAAGGATGAAGATTTTAACACCAATTTTTTCGTAAAGCACGATGTGAAACTTTTGGTAACTATTGGTGGCGATGATACTGCTTCTACGGCCAACCGCATCAGTAAGTTTTTGGCGGAGCACGATCTGGACGTACGTAACATACATGTGCCCAAAACCATTGATAATGACCTGCCCCTGCCGGAAGGCTCACCAACTTTCGGATACCAGTCGGCAAAAGAAGAGGGCGCGCGTATTGCCACAACCATTTATGAAGATGCACGCACCAGCGGTAACTGGTTTGTTGTGGCTGCCATGGGTCGTGAAGCCGGACATCTGGCTTTCGGTATTGGCGCCGCATGCCACTATCCGATGATCATCATCCCCGAAATGTTTAACAATACTGAAGTTTCTTTTGATAAAATTGTGCGCCTCGTAATTTCGTCCATGATCAAACGGAGGATCCTGGGCATACAACACGGTGCTGTAATGATCAGCGAAGGGGTGTTTCATTTTATGTCGGACGATGAAATTACAGGCAGTGGCATTAATTTCACTTATGATGAGCACGGTCATCCCGAACTGGGCAATGTGAGCAAGGCGCATATATTCAATATGTTGGTGCAAAGAAGACTGAAAGCTTTGGGCATCAAGATAAAAAGCCGTCCGGTAGAACTGGGCTATGAACTGCGCTGTGTTCAGCCAACAGCTTTTGATAAGCTGTACTGCGGCTTGCTGGGCCTGGGTGTTAAAAAACTTTTTGATGACGGGCATACCGGATGTATGGTTACCTCCAATCCGGTTGGTGATGTTGCGCCGCTTTATTTAAGCGATGTGGAAGATGAAAACGGCAAAATAAAGCCCCGTTTGGTCAATATTACTTCGCAGAAAGCACGTTTGGTGTATGATTCACAAACCCAATACATCTCCGAAGCTGATTATGAAGCTGCCCGCAAATGGTTGCCGGAACCCGAGAAATACGATTTTAAAAAGATTTTAAATTGGGATTGAACTTGATTTTATGCGGTGCGGCTGAACCTTCGAATTGTTGATTTGTGTATCTTTGCACAAAGTGCGGAAGTAGCTCAGTCGGTAGAGCATCAGCTTCCCAAGCTGAGGGTCGCGGGTTCGAGCCCCGTTTTCCGCTCCATTGATAATCAAAGCCTTGCAGTTGTTCTGTAAGGCTTTTTTTGTTCACGGTTTAAACAGGGTTTAAACAAATGAAATAAATCCACAAAAGCATTATTCCGTGCATGCCATTAAGACCATATGCTCAAACAAATTTTTTAGCAGAAGAAATTTACGACTTATGCGCCATCACCTCCCGGAAAACACGCATAAAATTCCCACCCCATATTTTGATGATTTCCTCTTCTGTATAGCCTCTTTTCACCAGTTCAAGCGTAATCAGGCCCATTTTACTTACATCCGGACAATCTTCTAATCCGCCGCCGCCATCAAAGTCTGAGCCAATACCTACATGTTCGATGCCTGCAATTTCGACGATATGGTCAATATGGTCCACCAGATCGCTCACTGTGGCTTTTTCAACCGGAAATTTGTCAGCGGTGGCATAATACTCTTTGCGCAGTTGATTTTGCTCTTCCGGGCTCAGGCTGTCCCATTCTCCGTATTTGCTGCGCACGGCATGCAATGCGCTGTCGCGTTCGGGATATGGCTTGGGCTCTTTTACATAGGCGCTGAGCAGGCAAACCTGGATTACGCCATTGTTGTCCGCCAAAGCATGCAGCATTTCATCGGTTAAATTGCGCGGATTATTGCATAAAGCGCGCGCATTGGAATGGGATGCAATTACAGGCACTTCTGTGATTTCCAGCACATCATAAAAACTGGAATCGGATATATGGCTCACATCTACCATCACGCCCAAACGGTTCATTTCCTGCACAACTTGTTCTCCGAAAGTACTTAATCCGTTCCATTCGGTAGTATCGGTTGAGGAATCGCAGATGTCGTTGTTTTTGGTATGGCAGAGCGTGATGTAGCGCACGCCTTTATCGTAGTATTCATCAATAAGGCCCACCTGATTGCCAAGGCCGTAGCCATTTTCAATACCGATAAAAAAAGCACGCTTTCCTTCTTTTTCCAGCTCATAGGCATCATCGGGACTTAAAGCCAGACCTGCTGTTTCATGATTTTTTGCCGCCACGGAATGAATTGAATCTATGATTTGGTGCACCCGCTCAATAGCGGAGGCATTCCCTTCCTCTGTGCGATCGCCCTGCCCGATAAATGCAGCTAGAAAAACGGCATCCAAACCGCCCTCCTGCATCCGCGGAATATCCACGCAGGAACGGCTTTCTTTCACATCATGCCTTTGGCTTACATCAAAATCCGAACGCGTAAATCGTAATGGCGTATCCGTATGTGAATCCAAACACAATGCTTTTTTGTGGATTTCGGTTGCTTTTTCTTTAACTGATTTCTGCGTGCAGGATTGCAGGCCGTTTACAATCAATAAGGCAATAAATATCCTTAGGAAAGAGGAAGCTGTCATAGGTTTATATGATTGATTTTCAATTTACTGATAAAATGATTTTATAAATTATCGGGCACGTAATCGCTGATCACCGCCTTTATCTGCTGCGCATATTTTTCGCCAATTCCCGAATATTCGAGTAGTCCGTCGGCCATGCTCCCGGGATCCATTCGATGGGCATGACGTTCTTTTGCGCGAATTCGGCGAAAATCTTTCATCGAGGCCATAGTGTTCAAAAAGTGCATATAATCTTTTACGCCCGATTGCACATTGGGATAGGATTTTACCCAGAATTTCGGGTCTTTCACGCCTCGTGCCGCCATTCCGCATCCTTTATTGTAGCAGTGCACGCCAAAAAAAGCATTTCCTTCTTTCGCAAAGCGCGATTTGCCCCAGTCTGATTCAATGATGGCCTGTGCCATAGCAAGTTTAGGTGGCACAATATCAACCCGAAGCAACAGCTGTTCAAATTGTTTTTTTAATACAGCCGGTGTTGTTTTTGGGTGAAACTGAGCATAAGGCATGTCGTAATATGAGGCCGTTTGTTTCAAAAATGCAAGATCCTTTTGTGAAAGTTCAGTACCGGCATTCAGCTTGTCAAGGAGGGATGTGATTTTATCCCTTTTCTCTTTGATCTGTTCTGCTTCAAAACGTATGGCCGGCGCCATCATTTCGATAAAGGCTTTATCGTTTGCCGACATATTCTTTTTCCCAATGAAATCGGCTTTCCACGCGACATTTGATTTGGCCAGCGTATCTGCTATGGTTTTGGTTTCTTCAACCGTGGCTTTGTTTTCCGGTTTTTGCTTACATGCCGTGAGCAGCACCAAAAACAATACTAAAAAGTTAAAAGGTTTTTTCATAAATCCGGTTTTTGCGACCGAATATAAGGATTTTTTGCGTTTCAGGAATTTCAGCTTCAATATTGCCTAAAACCCATTAAGCTTCATCAGTACAGTAGGAATGAGCAGCAAAAACCCTAAAATCACCAAAACGAGCATAAATGGTGCGATCCATTTCACCCATTTGTCGTAAGGGATTTTGGCAACGCCGAGCACACCGATCAAAACACCGGAAGTAGGTGTGATCATATTGGTAAAACCATCGCCAAACTGGAATGCCATAACCGTTGCCTGGCGCGAAACGCCGATCAGATCAGAGAATTGCGACATAATGGGCATGGTCAGTGCTGCTTTGGCCGAACCTGATGGGATCACCACATTGATGATGGTTTGGAAAACATACATCATGCCTACCGAACCTACTTTGCCCATATCGGCCATACTGCCTGCAATGCTGTTGAGGATGGTATCAATAATCTGCCCGTTGTTGAGGATGATGATGATACCGCCGGCCAATCCAACGACCATGCCCGCCGATAAAATATCTTTCACTCCGGTGAGAAAAAGCTGCGTTATACGGTTTGGGCTGTAATTCATCGCCATACCGGAAGCCAGGCCCATCACGAAAAAGAGCGTGGCAATTTCCATTACGTACCATCCGTATCCCATCACGCCTGCGATAAGGTATAGAATGGTAAATCCCAGCAGGTGGAGAATGAAAAAATGCACCGATTTGCGCAGGGAGAAAAACCCTCCGACAACAAACAATCCGGCCAGCACCGGCAATACAGGCATCGTGCTTTCGGAATTGCCAATTTTCAAAGTGCTTTCCGGAAACTGAAATCCATAGATAATCAGAACCACAGAAAGGATTCCCCAGGTGATCCAGGCAGAAAGAGGCGTGTAAAATTGTACGTTCTCCGGATCCGTATTATGTTCTTTGCGCCAAACTTCATCGTCTTCATAAACCAGGCTTTTCTTTGGGTTTTTCTTGATTTTTGCTGCATAGCGCAATATCCAGGCAATACCGAGAACATTGATAACCAGCCAGCTGAACATGCGGTATTCCAAACCGGAAAAGAGCGGAAGGTCGCTCAGGCCCTGTGCAATTCCAATGGTGAAGGGGTTGAGCAAAGCGCCGGCAAAGCCCAGCCCGGCAGCAACAAAGCAGAGCGAAACGCCCACAATGCTGTCGTAACCCATAGAAATGGCCAAAGGCACGAAAATAATCACAAAGGCGATGGTTTCTTCGCTCATGCCGAATACGGCGCCAAAAATGCTGAACATCAGCATGATGAGCGTAAATATGAGATTATCCACACCGATTTTCCGGAAAAAGGCAATATTCTCGAGCTTGCGGGTCATTTTCAAAAAACTGAAAATCCCCACATCAATGGCTTTGCTTTCGTTCATAATCCAGAATGCACCGCCAATTAATAAGATGAAAACGATGATATCTGCTTTATCGACAAAACCATCAAAAAGGGCAGAAAATATCTGCCAGGTTTGCGGTTCATTATCAAGATATTCGAAGGATTCGCTGACAATTACCTCGCGGGTGCCGCCATCGGGCATGCTTACCGTTTCGCGCTCAAAAGCGCCTCCGGGCACAAACCAGGTAAGGATTGCCGAAAAAACAATAATAAAGAAAACAATTACGTAAGTGTGGGGGATTTTCCTCTTTCCAGCCATAAAGTTGATTAGTTTGTGATGAGCAATTTCTTTGTAATCCTTGTATTTCCATCAAAAATCCGGAAAATATAAACGCCTTGTTTGTCGAGATTTATTTGAAGCCTGCTGTCTTTCGCATAACCTTTTTGTACGCATTTCCCATCGCTGTTGATGATGCTGTATTCGCCTTCGGGAAGGTTTTGCAGCATCATTTTGCCGCTGGAGGGATTGGGGAAAACACGGATTTCATCTTTTGGGGTTTCATTCTGACCCACAAAAGTTTCATCACAAACAGCCAGCGTATATTCTCCGGCTTTCATATCGGGCACATAAATGAAACCCACATTAAAAGGTCCTACACGCTCGAACGGCACAGAATGCCAGTTTTCGGAAGCATCGCGACGGTAGAGGATCATTAAGGAATCCGTTGGATTGGTCAACAAAGTGTTATCTAGATAACCGGTTTTGCTGTATTTGAATTTTCCTTCAATGGTCATTTTTCCGTCGAAATCTCCTTTTATGGTCCAGTAACGTGCATCTGAAAGGCGCACACCGGGAATTTCTTCGAGGAAATCATCGGGTGCCACCCAATTATGTTCTACACTTACCCAGGCCGAATCCCCTAATTCCTGTACATCAAAACTGCAAAAGGTGTGTCCGAAATCGTACGTTCCAGTGGTTTTGATGGTTCTTTGGGCTCGTGTAACCGCGTCGGCCATGATGTCGGTGGCATTGACCAAAACAAATGCGGGATCAATATCCAAAGTGAAGGTCTGGCTGCCGTTCTGCCCGGCCAGCTCCATGGCTACATCCTGATGCTGCCATTGTGCATCAACAAAACGGAGCATCACTTTATTTTCGGTGAAAAACTGTTCTGTGCCGCGCAGTTTTTGTTTCATAAAGACTTCTGCATCAAACTGATTGCCATTTGCCACAACATTGAATGAATCGACCGAAAACTGTGGAAAGCCTGGATTGAACACCCAGCTGTCGAAAAATGCGCTCAGGTCTATTCCGCTGTGTTCGCTCAAGGCATCGCGCAGGTTCCATGAACTGGCGTCATTATAGGCATATTGTTCCAGATAATGGCGCACTGCCGGGAAAAAGGCATCATCGCCCATATAATTCCGCAAAGTGTGCACCACGAGCGCGCCTTTTTGGTAAACAGTTTCACCATAAGTGATGGTTTGCGGAATGCCGTAAAGCGCGTAATATCCGCCATCATTGGCATGGCAATATTGCAAAACACTGGCTTTTTTGTTGAGATAATAAGCCTGATAGGCATTTTGGCCATAAAGGATTTCCTGTGTCAGATATTCGTTAAAAACAGCCCAGCCTTCGTTAAGCCACATATCTTCAGCGGTTTCGCAGGTAACTTTATCGCCAAACCACATATGCGAAAGCTCATGGGCATAAAGATATTCGTAGGTCAGCCCGCCATCGATGCAGCCGGTTGGATAAGCGATATTGGTGGCATGTTCCATAGCGCCTTTGGGCGTACTTACATAGCCCACGCGCTCAAAAGGATACGGCCCCCAATGGGCTTCAAAACCTGCCATAATCTGCGGAAGGTTAATAAAAGAATTGATGGCCTGAAGGCTGTCGTTTTCATGCACATAAAGATACATGGGTATATCGCCGTTCATACCTTCAAAATTCTGCTCAATTTTGATATAATCGGATACCGCAACCGAAGTGAGATAAGTGGGCAGGCTGTGTTCCGTTTGCCAGTGCCAGGTTTTTGAGCCGTCTCCATTATCTTGAACATCAATCAGATGGCCGGTGCAGATGGCTTTGTGTTCCTGTGCTGCAGTAATATAAAATTCGTATGTGGCCCGGTCGATAAAATCATCGATGCAGGGATACCAAACGCGGCCGTAATTATGTGGATAATCTTCAAAAGCCACGCCGAGATTGTAGGCTATTCCATTGTTAAAGTGAAAACCGCCCCAACCATAAGGCTCTACATTGGGCTCGCCATGATAATGGATGCGCAGGTTGAATTCCTCTCCGGCATTCACAGCTGTAGGCAAATGCAGGCGTATAACAGTGTCATTGCCTGAAACAGAAATTTCTTCATCATTGGTAAAGGCAGAATCAACTTGCAGTTTCAGCAGGTCCAGATTAAAAGCTGAAATGTTGTCCATTTTTGTTTTCATTTGGATGTATGCCGTTCCATAAAGGATTCCTTCGTCGAAATCCATGATTTTTAAATCGAGCCGATAATGTTCAATATCAATGGTATCGGAAAGGAATTGCGCCTGGGCATTAGATCCCAAAACGATGATCAGCAGCAGGCTAATAATCATACTTCTGATGTTTAGCAGGGGCTTTTTCATATCGATGGTTTTATGTTCTGCCACAAAATTAGCAAATACTCCTGTTTGCCAGCGGATTTACTGAAATTCTTCTGGTGTTCGATTGCGGACAGTCCGTGTTATCCAACGTACACAGCGAAAAAAAGCAGGCTTTCCAATAGCAATATAAAATATTGATTAGTAGGATTTTGTAATCGTGGCATGTTTTTAGCAGAGCAATGTGCCAATGAATGATCAAACAAAATCTGGGATAATGAAACGTAGCCTAATCTACCGAAAGAAAATAATCGTTTTTGTAATGGCGGTTCTGATTGCAACTGCCGGTTTTGCACAAACAGCTCCCGGCGATGAGCAGGAACCCTGGTCTTTGGAAGCCTGCATTAACTACGCCAAAGAAAACAATATCAGCATCAAGCGACAGCGCCTCAATATTGACCTGGCAGAAAAAAACCTCTCCGAAAGCAAATACAGTTTTGCGCCAACGCTCAATGCTTCTGCCAATTCTATAATCAACTGGGGGCAAACAATCGACCGATATACCAACCAGTTTGCTTCTACTTCCGTTCAGTCCAATGATTTTTCCATTTCTACACGCCTTGATTTGTTCAATGGCTTTCAGAAATTGAATACGCTAAAGCAACGCCAGCTGCAATTGCGAATCAGTCGCTATAATGTTGATAAGATGGTAGATGATGTTAGCCTGAACATCACAACATATTACTTGCAGGTCCTGTTTTACCGCGAGCTGGTGCGCACCACACAGGCGCAACTGCAAACAACCCAGCTCCAGGTAGAACGCACCCAAAAACTAGTGGAAGCCGGTACATTGGCCAAAGGCGATTTATACAATATCCAGGCACAGGCCGCCGCCGAAGAGCTGAATGTAGTTGAGGCAGAAAACAACCTGCAAATCAGTATGCTGACCCTTGCTCAACTGCTTGATTTGAACAATGAAGCTTATTTTGAAATCGACCAGCCCGAAGTGGACATTGAAGCAGAAGTGAATGCCACATCGGCCACGGCAGTTTATGATTATGCGGTAAAAAACCGTCCGGAAATTAAAGCAGCAGAAGCCGGCGTAGATGAAGCGCTGGTTCAGATGAAAATAGCCCGCGGAACCTATTATCCTTCGCTCAGCCTTTATGGAAGCTGGGGAACAGGCTATAGTGGTGCAGCAAAAGAAGCAATCAATCCGCAAATGAAAACCATGCCCATTGGTTTTGTGCAAAACACCATGGATACCGTTATGGGCTTCACCTATGATTATGATTATGAAACGAAATCGTTTGGAGATCAGATCAAAGACAACAACAACCAAACTTTGGGATTTTATTTGAGCATCCCGATTTTTAATGGATTGCAGGCCCGAACCAATGTGTCCCGTGCCAAAATCCAAAAAGCCGATGCAGAACTGGCGCTGGAGCAAACCAAAAATGATTTGAATAAAATCATCCAGCAGGCCGAAGCCGATGCAATTGCCGCTTATAAAAAATATTATTCTGCCGAGAAAAAAGTTGTGGCTTCGCAGGAGAGCTTCAATTATGCCGAGCAAAAGCTCAATGTGGGCATGATCAATACCGTGGAATATACGGAAATGAAAAAAGAACTGACCCGTGCCGAAGCAGAGCTGCTGCAGGCAAAATATGATTTTGTTTTCCGTACCAAAATACTCGATTTCTATATGGGCATACCATTATCACTAAAAGAAGGTAACTAATTTGAATTGATGAAGCCGGGAGCAGAAATCTTCCGGCTCTTTGATTTTACGTTCTTTAAAATTGTATCTTTGAAATCATACAGGGCTTTAAACCCTGTTTTTTGCGTTTCATCATGATGAATGAAATTTATGAACCAGATATTAGAACAATAAAACCATTAACCCGTTAGTCTTTCGGGCATTTTGCTCCCAAACCAGAGTAAGATTTAAGACCGTAAGACTTATCTGACCAAAAAAATAGTAGCATGAAAAAGAATAAACTCCTGTTTATCGGACTTGGCGCATTGCTTATCATCCTGATTGTAGTTGCAGTGGTGAAGAAAAAAGACGGACGGGAACTGAAAGTAATTGCCGAGAAAGCCGGCAAAAGAAGCCTCATTGAAACCGTTTCTGCCAACGGAAAAATACAGCCTGAAAAAGACATTAAAATTACGCCATATATTTCCGGCGAGGTAGTGCAATTGCTTGTCAAAGAAGGCGATCAGGTTACCAAAGGCGATCTTTTGGCAAAAATTGACCCCGAAATTTATGTCAGCGTTTATGAGCAACGAATGGCCAACCTCAATACGCAAAAAGCTAATCTCGCCAATGCAAAAGCACGTTTGGCACAGGCAAAAGCAAAATTCCTGAACGATAAACTCAGTTTTGAACGCAACCAGAAACTTTTTAAAGAAGAAGTGATTTCTGATGCCGATTTTGAACAGGCTACCGCCAATTACGAAATGGCAAAAGCCGATATGGATGCAGCAGAACAAAGCGTATTGGCATCGAAATTCCAGGTAAGCAATGCCGAAGCTTCTTTGAAACAAGCCAAAGAAGACCTGGACAAAACGGCTATTTACAGCCCGGCTTCGGGTACCGTTTCGCAGCTGAGCGTGGAACAGGGCGAGCGCGTTTCGGGAGCATCGCAGTTTAGTATCGGTACGGAAATTATGCGCATTGCCAATCTCGATAAAATGGAAGCCAATGTGGATGTGAACGAAAACGATATTGTGCGCGTAAACCTCAACGATACAGCCCTCATCGAAGTGGATGCCTACCTCAACCGTAAATTCAAGGGTTTGGTAAGCGAAATCGCCACATCGGCCAGTAACCTCAACAGTGTCAGCGTGGACCAGGTAACCAATTTTGCAGTGAAAATCCGCCTGCTTCCTTCATCATATGCCGATCTTACATTGGGAAAACCGGCTTCGTACAGCCCCTTCCGCCCGGGAATGTCCACAACAGTAGATATCCAAACGACCCGTGCCGGAGATATTCTAACCGTGCCCATCCAGAGTGTTACCGCACGCCTTGATACCGCCATCCAAAAGGACCGTAAGGCCATGGGGCGCAATCCGGATAAGAAAAATGATGACGAGGAAGAAACCAATGATGCCGATGACTTTAAGGAATATGTTTTCGTAATCGAAGAAAACAAAGTCATCATGAAAGAAGTGACCACTGGCATACAGGACGACCGCTATATTGAAATTACCAGCGGTTTAAAAGAAGGTGATGAAGTAGTTACCGGCCCTTACAACGCCATTGCCCGCAAACTGGGAAACGATACCGAAGTGAAAGTTGTGGACAAGGAAGAGCTTTATAAGGATGATGATGAAAAATAAAAACCAATAAAACGATTTCGAAAGGCAGCTTTTTTATGGGCTGCCTTTTTTTATCGCTTCTTTGCAAAAAACGCTTTAAGCAAAGCAGAGCATTCATTTTCCAAAACCCCTGAAAGCACTTCCGTTTTGGGATGCAGCAAATTTTCGTTCAGGCGCGAAAAACCACGTTTCGGATCTGGTGCACCATAAACCACACGTCCGATCTGCGTCCAGTAGCTGGCGCCGGCACACATCACACAAGGTTCGAGGGTTACATATAAAGTGCAGTTGTTCAGGTATTTTCCGCCCAAAAAATCGGCTGCAGCTGTAAACGCCTGCATTTCGGCATGGGCGGTAACATCATTAAGGCGCTCGGTGAAATTATGCGCCCGGGCAATGATGCGCTGATCGCATACAATCACTGCGCCTACCGGGATCTCGCCCAGCTCAAAAGCTTTTTCGGCCTGCCGCAGTGCTTCCCGCATAAAATGACCGTCACTGAAAATACTTAATTCCATAATTCTTTTTTTGCAAAGGTAGCGACATCCCGGAAGCCGGGCTTGAGATTATGACAAATTCACGGCATTTCTCCATTTTCTGTATATAAGGACTGATAATACATCCCGCCTTCCATATCCACATAAGCCTCGATATACACAATTTTCTTTCCATCCTTTTCATAAACCTGAAACTGATAAGTAGTTGCCCTTTCCGTCAGTTCTTCGTAGCGCACGAAAGTGCAGCCTTTTTGAGAAAGCTGTTCCGGTATCAGATAGCTTTCGCATTTCTTTAAACCTTCAGTTTCTTTATCGCGCTTTGCGAAATATTCTTCTTCTGCTTTAGTAAATCCCATCATAATGTTTCAAAGATAAGTATTTTACCTGCCGCATCCAATCATCGGAAGGCTTTGACCTTCGGTTTGATGCACTCATCGGATGGTTCAAAGTCATCCGATGAGTACATCAGGACATCAAGCGTACTTTTATTCCTTAATCAACAAAAACCTTTAATTTTGCCAAATAAATTATATAAGATGTTTATAATAGACAAAACGATCATCTCCGAAGATATTTTCGATATCCATTTCGTATGCGATCTGGACAAATGTATGGGTGCCTGCTGTGTGGAAGGCGATGCCGGAGCGCCATTGCTCGAAGAGGAAATCGGGATACTGGAAGATATTAGCGATGAGGTAAAACAATATATGGTGCCCGAAGGCATCGAAGTCATTGAAACAACGGGCACATTTGATTATGATGAGGATGGCAGTTTTGTTACGCCCCTTATTGGCAACCGCGATTGCGCCTACGTTTTTTATGATGAAGAAGGCATCGCGAAATGCGCCATTGAAAAAGCTTATGAAGAAGGGTCCCCCATAACGCTCAGCCATAAATTTAAAAAGCCGGTGTCCTGCCATTTGTATCCGGTGCGCATTAGTCAGGTGGGCGAGCATGAAGCCGTGAATTACCACAAATGGCATATCTGCAAAAAAGCCCTAAAAAACGGCAAAAAACTGGGCGTACCCCTCTATAAATTCCTGCGTGAACCGTTAATCCGATATTATGGAAGGGATTGGTACGATGAACTTTTAAAAGAAGGGCTGCGCAGGGAACAGGAAGCGAAAACAGGGTTTTAAACCCCATGAATTTTCGCGTATAATTGACCCGTTTTTTGGTTTCTCTTTTTTGCTCATCATGAAAAAGGGGGCGGTTATCACGAAAAACAGGCCGTTCATACAATAAGTCAAAAAAAGCTTGCACAGAAAAAATCCCTGATGTAATTTGCAGCATAATTAATAAAAAGTACTGCTCATTTGATTTGGTTTTATAGAAGACAAAAGAGCATTTTGGTTTTTGGTTTTGTTTGCGACGCAAACGTTTTTTCGCTTGTGGTAAGGGACAGCAATGGGGGCTGTCCCTTTTTGATTTCGTGTTTTGACATTAATAAAATTACAGGTATTTTCTAACAGCCTGGCTTAACACCCCCGATGAGGAACCACGCCCAATAAGCACCATAACCCTCCCATAAAGCTTCCTTTCTTATTTTAAAAAATCTACCTGTCCGTGACGGACAATGGTTTCCGGCTTTTTTATACAATTCCTGCTCGTAGGCTAATAAGTCCATGGTATTTTATCATGTTTTAGCCGGGACAAAGTCTGATCAAATATATATCAACTACGTATCAAGTACGTATCAACTATACTTCAAACCGTATTTAATACGGATATGATGCGCATATGATACAAGTATAAAAAGTAAATAATAAGAGGTGGAATCGGCTTTATTGGTCACAATCGTTAGTGAAAACTTTGCACTTTAGTGCAAGACTTTCAGTTGCTACACAATTTTATAGATTTGTAGGATGAAAGAGCAAAGGAGAATGGGACATACGGAATCTATAATGACTGCTCATATAGTTTGGGTGACCAAGTATCGGTATTAAGTAATCAGGGGTGATATTCAGAAGCGCTGTAGGGATTTGGTGAAGCAAATATGTGATGCAGAAGATGTTCGCATACTTAAGGGGGTTATAAGTAAAGATCATGTTCATATTCTTGTAGAATATCGTCCATCACTGAGTATAATAAGCAAAAAATCAATTCTTTTTCTTAACGCTCCACCGTCCCAGCACCATCACCAGCGTAGCAACAATAAAAGCGGGAATAAATGATGATTTTGGCTGAAAACTTGCAGGTTGCAAAACGCCCCAGATGAAAAAAGCCATGTTCACCGCAAATCCACTGAAAATACTCCAGGTGGCCGTTTTACGATACAAAAATGCGTTTTTGTCAATCAGGGCGACCAGCGTTACCGGAACAAAAATGGCGATCGTGCCAATGCCTACAACCATTAGATCCACAATTTTGGGAAAAAGCAAGGCCATGGCCAATGCAGCCAGTCCAAATATAAATGCGGCAATCCGGATACTAAACTGTGTTTTTCGTGGATCGGCATTATTTTTCTTTATTCCGGTGAAATCATTGATGGCTGAAATACTGATAATATTCAAAAAACTATCGCCCGACGACATCAAAGCGGAAAGCAACCCAACTACAGCAAAAGCAAGCAGAAATTCCCCGGAATGGCGATCCAAAAAAAGGTAAGCCACATCGCGTGGCGCCAGGGCATCATTGCTGATTAGCCGGATGCTCATGCCCACCAACGGAAAAATAATATAAAAAGGCAACATCCCCAAACCGGAAAACAGACTGACACGTTTGGCTGTACGCGCATCTTTGGCCGCCAGGACTCTTTGCCAGATGTCCATGCGCACCATCACCGAAGGAGCAATAAAAACGGGCAGGGCAATCAGGAAAATGATGCCGTAAAATGTTCCGTTGAGCATATTTGACGGCAGTTCGCTCAGGCGGCTGAATTGCTCTGTATCATCAATGATCCCGGGAATAAAAATGATAAAAATCATGATGATAATAAGGATAAACTGAATGAAATCAGTGATGATTACTCCGCTCATCCCCGCAAATGCAGTATAGGCAATTACCACAAAACAACTGATGATGGCAGCACTTTGGTAGCCAATATCCAGCGTAAATTTAAGCAGGGAAGCCATCCCGACAAACTGCGCTGCGAGCAAAAAGAAAAAGATAAAAATATTGATGCCGCTTACGGCAGCAGAAAATGCCTGGAATTTTTCACGGTTTATGTTTTTCAGATAGTTGTGGTTGAGAAAATGGGGCAGGGAATAGAGTTTGTTTTGCGCGCCCCTTTCGCGTATCCTGCCGGCAAAAAACCAAAGGATGCCAAATCCAATTACATAGGCAATGCCAATTCCTACGGCAGCAAATCCCGATTCATAGCCCATGGCCATTAGTCCGATGGAGGTGCCTCCGCCCACAAATGTAGCCAGTGTGGTAAAAACAAGCGGCAAAGTGCGGGTTTTGCGGTTATTCACCAGGTATTCTTCCAGGTCGCCGCTGTGCACATGGCGTATAGTAAGCCAGATGATCAAAAGCAAATACAGGCCGGTCCAGAAATAAAACCACATCATAAGCAGAGTTTTCAGCGGTCAAAATTATAAAAATGCGCGAAACTTTCTTTCTTGCCTGTCCCTTCACTTATGCATAATATTTACTGAAATGCCGTCTAAAAACATATTTCCGGGCATTATAATGACTTTTGGTCATAACTTTTGGTCATTATAGTATTTTATAGTATTTTTGAGAACAAAAATGATAGGCAGGACTTTAGAGAATAAAATAGCGGAAAAGCTGAATAGCGGAAAAGCAATTATTATTGTTGGGGCGCGGCAAGTAGGTAAAACAACCTTGATCAAAAAAATTCTTGAAAGAAAAGAATTTTTGTTCCTTGATGCGGATGACCCTTCCACTAGAAATATATTACAGAAGCCTACTACCGAGCAAATCAGGACATTTATTGGCGATTATAAATATGTTTTTCTGGACGAGGCGCAAAGGATTCCGGGAATTGGGTTGACATTGAAAATCATAACCGATCAGTTCAAAGGGGTGCAGTTACTGGTGAGTGGATCTTCCTCATTTGATTTGGGAAATGCCTTAAATGAACCGTTAACCGGTAGAAAATGGGAGTATGAATTGTTTCCGATTTCCTGGGAAGAGTACGAGAAAAATATTGGATTTATAAAATCGGAACAACAAATTGAAAACAGGCTACTTTATGGGTTTTATCCAGAAGTAATTAACAATCAAGGAAATGAGCGGGAGGTATTGAAGAATCTTGTAAACAGTTATTTGTATAGGGATATTTTGGTATTTTCAGATATTCGCAAGCCGGAAATACTTGAAAAATTATTGCAGGCTTTGGCATTGCAGCTGGGCAGTGAAGTAAATTACAATGAATTATCCGGATTGCTGGAAATTAATAAGCTTACAGTTCAAAAGTATATTGATATTCTTGAAAAAGGGTATATCGTATTTCGATTGAACAGCTTTAGCCGAAACATGAGGAATGAGATAAAGCAAAACAGAAAGATTTACTTTTATGATAATGGCATCAGAAATATGATCATCGGCAACTTTGGACCATTGAATTTACGGATCGATAAAGGAGCATTGTGGGAGAATTTTTTGGTTTCAGAGCGAAGGAAACAGAATTTGTACAAAGATACATTTGCCAGCATGTATTTCTGGAGAACAAAGCAGCAGCAGGAGGTCGATTTTGTCGAAGAGAAAGATGGGCAAATAAAGGGTTTTGAATTCAAATGGAATAAGAAAAAACAAAAATTGCCTAATAGCTTTATTGAAGCTTACCAAGCTGAATCCCAAATAATTGGCAGGGATAATTTCAGGGAGTTTGTGAAATTGTGAGGATACATACGTCCGGCTCGGATATGGGAACTTGCAAATTGGCAAAGCCAAACACCATATTGACCAAATGGCATTATAGTATTTGGCTTTATCCAGCTTAAAGCATCAAGGTGCAGATGATATAAAAATACCGGATTGTTCCGCTTAGAAATTCACATTGCTTACTTTACTGCTGACTGTGAAAGTCTTTTTCAGGTTTCCTCCCGTATAAGTTCCGCCTGTATAAAGGCCATGCCACTCATCTCCAGAACAACTTCCTCCGGTATATATATGGTAAGTTTGTCCGTTTTGGATTTCCGGCGATGATATAACTATTGATGAATATCGCCTGATTGGCTTAAAAGTAAACAGCTCGGAACCACCAGAATTTTCTGCATGGATGATGGTGTTGGCATTAATATTTTGTGTGCTCCTGACATTGAAAGAGTATTGTGATGATGTATTATCAAACCCTTCGGTCATATGTGAATAAACGGATGAAATAATGATAAATCCTCCGTTGATTTTTTTTGAACCATTGACATCCATCCCAACTTCCGGTTCCGAACCGGGGCCTGAAGTTACTACCGTTCCGCCGCTCATTACAAAATCCCCATTGCTGTCTATGCCGTCTCCATTACTGGCATCTATGGAAATATTTCCTCCGGCAATGGTCAGCAGGCTGCCGTCGTTAAATTCCCCGCCCAGGCCATAAGTTGCGTTTATGCCATCATCAGAAGCAACGATATTGACCTCTCCATCATTAATAGTAATAATCGGGGCTTCTACTCCTTCAACAGATTTGTTGATATTGACTAATCCACCATTAATTGTGATTGATTCTTCGGCCTTTATGCCGTCATCGGCTGACGAAATTATAAGCGTTCCGCTATTGATAACAACTGATTTATCGGCCTTCATGCTTTTGGATTCGTCATAATCACCTTCGTTTTGTCCACCCGGGCCTCCACCACCACCGGGCGTGATGGTTATACTGCTGCCTGTTGTGGTAATGGAAAGCTCCGGCCAGCTTCCCCCATTCCCAATAGTAATGTCGGTGTCGGATGAAATCCCTTTTCCACCACTACCTGAATTGGACAGGCTTATGATTCCATCAATTACGCTGAGGTCGCCGTCAACTTTGATGCATGCCCCATGATAGGCGTCGTCCTCACCATCTGCATTCACATATTTGGCTCCATTTCCACTGGAAACAATGCTAATATCTGCATTATAAATGTTTATATCGCCATCTACAGAAATGCCACGGGAAGCTTCACCGGTGGTTTCAAAATCAATAAGACCTCCTTCAAGATTCAGATTGCCGTCACATTTTATCAGCGTACAATAAGAAGGATCGTAGCCCGGGCCGTCTTCTTCCAAAACAACATTTCCGGAAGCAGTGCCGGAGATAGTTCCTCCGGAGATAATTATATCCTGATCACTATCAAGCCCCTTGGATTGATTGCCTGCAATATTAAGTGTGATATGCCCTCCGCTGATAAGAATGCTGCTGTCAGTTTTAATACCCTTTTTATCATCGTTTGTGTTGTTGATTGTCAGTACTCCACAGCTTATATCTACAATGCCTTCGCTTGCATCGATGCCATCGCCATTGGCCGATATTTCAATGTTCCCTCCCCTGAAATAAATTCCGTCATTAGCATGAATCCCGTCTTTATCGGCCGAATTGATCAGGATATTGCCCTCAAGGAATTTAATATCATCATCGGAACAAATGCCATGCTTGTCTTCGGCAAGGCCATTTATATTAAGCGTTCCATCTCCGGAAAAACTCAGGCTGCCTTCGCTAAAAAGAACGGCTTTCTGGTCTTCTTCCAGTGTTCCTGTATGTGTTGATTTGTAGGATCCTCCATCCGTAAGAGTATTTGTGCTGCCGTGCAACAGGTGGATGCCGGCATCTTTACCCGATTGGATATTAACGGCCGGACCCTTACCGTTAGTAATCGCAACATTGTTCAGGATAATATTGAAATCCTTTTCAGAATAAATCTTGAACATCCCGTTGTCAGTATGGCCACTCAGGATGTAATTGATGTTTTTTTCATCAGAAGTTGATGTTACAACAAGCGTGGCCCCTTCTGCACTAATTTCAACACCATGCCCACTCATCGGATTTGTAATATCCACACTCGTTTCCTGATAGTGGATGTATATATTTTTGCTTTCGTCCTTAATAAAGGTGATGCTGTCGATTTCATCGCAGTAATATTGCAGCAGCTCACTTTCATTCCGGAAATATAATATGCTTTTATCCGCACTGAAATAGAGGCTGTCAGATTCAACGAGATTATAAGAATCGCTTGAAGATGTTGTATGAAAAACAATTTGCTGCTGTGCAAAGCCTGTAAGAGTGGTTACGAGACAGAACAGAATTATCGGTAGTTTTTTCATTGTTTCACAAATTTTAAGGTTTCGGCACCAATTGTTAAAATATAAATACCGGGATTCAAATGATGTATATCTATTTCTGATAAAAGATTGTGGATCTGCTGTTTTACCAGAAGGCTGCCCTGCATATTGTAAATGAGGGCTTCTGTATTGCTGTTCTGTTGGAGTTTAAGGTACAGCACGTCCTTTACGGGATTTGGAAATATTTGAACCCCTGCATTTCCTGATAAATCCGGGTAAGCGGTAGAGCTTTCTGCGATACACAGCTTATCTGTATATAAAACATTATAAAACAGATCGTTGCACAGGTCGGTTTTAATAATAAGCTGATCGCTGTCAAATCGTATGCTTTTAATATCTGCAATACTGATTTTACTGTATGTGCCATCAATGAAATTTAATTTGAGTTCCTGAGCATTTGCGTCCTTTCCTGCATAGGATATTAAGATGCACATCATGGGGAACCATAGGAATAAATATTTCATAATGTAAGTTTTAAAATGATTGCTTAGACTTCTTATGTCCATGGCCGATGGTGTTTGACAAAGGTATTTTAGGATGGTTTAATCTTCTTATAAAAATATCTTCATAAATTTGAAGAATAAAACAGTATATGAAAAAGCCATTCACATTATTATTTGTTTTGTTTGCACTGGTTTCCCTTGCACAGCAATACAGCTACCGCCAGTATACCATTTTTGACGGCCTGCCCCAAAACCAGGTGACGGACTTGCATATTGATCCGGATGGATATTTATGGATCGGCACCAAAGGCGGTATTTGCCGTTTCGATGGGGAGAATTTTGTGGATTTTACAAATAGGGAATCAAGCAATACCAATATCAGGGGCATATTCAACCAATCGGATTCACTTTATTATTTTACTTCCGGTATTTTGTACTGCAAAAGGGGCGAAGATTTTCAGGAGGTTTTTTGTGCCGGTGATGGACAAACCATTGATTCAATCACACCTTTGGATGGAGCCAAAGGCTTTGTTGTTAATACATTACATGATATTTACAGATGGAACTACGGCGATTCAGCTATGCTCTACAGCGCTCCTGATAACCGGCTTTATTTATGGAAATATATTTCTGACAATAAATATATTTTTAAGAAACAAAATGATGTTCTTGGAAAACGGAATGATGTTTTTATGTATGAAAAGGGGGAGAAAAAAACACTTCCAAAAGAGCATAATGGCTTTAGATTAGCTAATTTAAGTGATGATATTGTTATCTATAAAATGGACACCTTATTGTCGGATTCAGTTTTTTATTTTGATATAAACAGAGATACCTCTGTTTTCGTATTTACCCATGATAAAGATTACGTTTCAAGAGCTTTTGTCCTGCAAAATAAGAAAATAGCTTTTATCCTTAATGAGTATAGCTGGTTTATTACCGATTCATTATACCAAATAATTGACCGTGATATATTGTCAGGAAATGGCATAAGCGATATAGTAGAGCACAACAATAATTTGTTTTTGGCCACCGAACAAGGGCTGTTTGTACGAAATTCCGCCGCATTTCTCAATTATACCGAAAAAGGCAATATCCCCGGCTATGTATGGAGCATAGTAGAAGACCGGGATACTAATATTGTACTGGCTGGATTTTATGGTGATCTAACTATACTGGATGAAAACAACTGCCTAAGAAACGTTGACTTTAGCTTTAATGATATTCCCTATTTAATCCTCCCATCTTTTTATATGGATGGCTTTGTCCGAAAAAACGGAGATTGGGTCATCCCAATGGCATGTGGTGTCTTTTATGGGAACGAAGCAAGGCAGAGGTTTTTTACTTGTTCCGATCAATTGTGTGCAACTCCCTTTTGCACATGGGAAGATGAAAAAAAAGATTTGCTGTTTGCGGGTACCAATTATGGTGTTTATATTTTCCAATTGCCCGAAGGTAAAATCCTGCGCAATATCCAAACCGATGAAATTAATGTGCTGGATATTGCCGAAGATAAATTCGGAAGGCTGTGGTTTTGTACTTCGCGTAAGGTGTTTTTGTATGAGCATGACTCCCTGATCCGTTTTTATGAGCAGCACCCGGAACTGAAGCAGGCTTTTGTAAGTTGCTGCCGCGATGCCCGTGGAAATATGTGGCTGGGCAATAAAAAAGGGCTTCATCTCTATAATTACGATCGTTTGCAGACAGTTTGGGATGGCTCATTTACATTTATAAACGCGTACAAAGATTCTCATATCATTGCCGGAAATACCTTTGGGATTGTGTATCTGGACCTGGAGCGCTTTTATGCCGGTGATGCGGATTTTGCCTGTTATTTCGATCGTTTTAATGGCTTTATTGGCCGCGAGCCAGGCCAGAACGGTACCATGGTTTCCTCCAAAGGCGATGTTTGGGTTCCCACTTCGGAGAGTGTGGTGAAATTTATGCCCGACCGTATCTATATTGATACCGTGCCGCCCAAAGCATTTGTTGGATCCATGGAGCTTTCCGACCATGAACTGCAATGGCAGCCTTTTTTAAACGAACCCATCAAAATGGATAGCGTCTATCATCTGAGCTGGGATAAAAACAATGTCCGTTTAAACTATCATGCCATTAAGTATCATTGTCCCGAGCGCCTGCAATACCGTTACCGCCTTTTGGGCTACAGTGAAAGCTGGAGCGAAACCGCCGAAACCGAAGCGCTGTTTACCAATCTCAATCCGGGACATTACCGTTTTGAGCTGATGGCGGCAAACGAACATGGCTATTGGTCGAAAAAGCCTGCTGCACTTAATTTCTATATTGTTCCCGCATTTTGGCAAACCTGGTGGTTTAAAAGCCTGGTTATTTTATTTGCTGCTTTAGGTCTTTTTCTCGGATTTCTTTGGTATTTCCGCCTGAAGCAAAAACGGGCTCAGGAACAAAGGCGCGTGGAACGGCAATTGGTCAGTGTGCAGTTGAATTCACTCAACGCACAGTTGGATCCGCATTTTGTTTTTAATGCTATTTCTGCTATTGGGGCCGAGGTGCAGCAAAACAATACCGAACGCGCCTACGATTATTTTGTGAAAGCTACGCGCCTTTTCCGCAGCTCCCTCGTTGATAAAGATCAGATTACACGTAGCCTTGATAAGGAACTGGCTGTAGTGGAAGGTTATTTGCAATTGCAGCAGTTGCGTTTTGGCGAACGTATCAGATATACAATTGAGGTAGCCGATGATGTGGACCACAATATGATTATACCGAAAATGTCAGTGCAGGTTTTTGTGGAAAATGCCGTAAAACATGGCCTGGAAAATAAACTGGATGGAGGTTTTGTGCATATCCGCATTGCAAATAAAGATGGATGCCTGCATATTCGAATTGTGGATAATGGCGTAGGACTTGAAGAATCCCGGAAGCTTCAAAAAGAGTCAACTGGCCTGGGATTGAAATCTTTTGAGCAGTTTTTCGAAATACTTAATAAGGCCAATTCTTCCAAAGCAGAATTTACATTGAACACTTTATACAATAAAAACGGGCAAGTAGAAGTAACAGAAGCCGTTCTTAAAATACCTTTAAATTACCAATATTCGATGGTTTGAGATGCATTTGCCTTGGTCTTATATCTCCAGAAACTATACGGTATCTAAAATTTTTATATATTTATGCAGTCAAAGATCAAAAAGATATGCTGAAAATTTCAATACTGGATGATGAACAGCACGCATTGGTAAATCTTGAGAAGTTACTCGCTGCTTTTCCTGATGTAGAGGTGGTGTTTCAATCTACGCGCGCCGAAGCACTCATTGATTTTTTAATCCAAAATCAAACGGATATTTTGTTTCTCGACATCAAAATGCCCGGGCAAACCGGTTTTGATGTACTCGATAAATTAAACAACTTGAATATCAATGGATTCAAAGTGATCTTCCTGACCGCCTATGATAATTTTGCCATTAAGGCCGTGAAATATTCCGCCTTCGATTATTTGTTGAAGCCGATTGACAAGGACGAACTTAAAGACGCCATTGATAAAGCCCGGAACTCTTGCGAACGTTCTCCTGCAAACATGATGAAAGAACTTGTGAAGCATTTGCAAGACGACAAGCGAATCCGCATAAATCATGCAAATGGGGTTTCTTTTGTGCATGCTGATGATGTGGTTTGTGCAAAATCAGAAGGTAATTATACCGAGTTGATCCTAAAGAATGATAAAAAAAAGGTGGTTTCCAAATCGCTTAAATCCTGCCTTGAAGAACTGTCTATGATCGATTTCAGGCGCGTGCATAAATCCTGGGCAGTTAATATCATCTTTCTCAGCGAATACAACCGCGCAAAAGGACATTGCGAATTAAAATGGGAAGGCGGAAGGTTAAGCGTCCCTGTTTCTCAGCGCATGTTGCGCAATTTAACGGATTAATTTGTGCGATGCCCTGTTCCGGTGATAATCTGATGCATATCGCGAAACATGTCTGCATGATTTATGAGCGATTAAGCACAAATAAAATTCATGTCATGAAACTTGAAATGGAATATATTAACGGATAAACACCTTTTCATGGGGATAGCAAGCTGCCCCGACATAAAGCCAAGTAATTCAGCCCTCTACCAAAAACGCGCAACCTACTTTTCCAGTCCATCCAAAAGCTTGCGCACGTCCGAAACGCCACCCAGATAATACTTTGCCGCTGTAGATTTTGTGCCCACTTTTATGGTTTCTGCAGTTTTAGGGAGTGACTTGAACGTATATTCGTCTGTCCAGTCATCGCCAATGGCAAGCATAAAATCAAAGTGGTCGTCAGCGATTTTATTCAAAGCGGCACGTCCTTTATTGATGCCGGCATTTTTGATTTCAATGACTTTATCGCCATCCATAATTTCCAGGTTCAAATTGGCGATATAGTTTTTGAGGTCTTCTTTCAGTTCCCAGGCACGTTGTTGGCCCATATCGGGATCGGCATGGCGGTAATGCCAGACTAATGAGTAGTTTTTGTACTCGATAAAGGTGCGGGGCGTGCGGTCAACATAATTTTGCAAGAGCGGCTCAATCACTTCCATCCAGTCTTTCTCAATTTGGTTCGTCATGCCCCAATCGCCATCGGGATTTTTATGCCAAACGCCATGCTCGGCAATAAACGCCATACGCGGATAATCTTGAAACCATTCCGAAAGCGTTTCTTTATCGCGCCCGCTGATGATTACCAGGGTGTTTTCTTGCGGCTGCAGCAGTTTCTCAACGATCTTGTACAGTTCATCATCCGGTTTTGCCATTTGCGGATCATTGTGGAACCCGGTTAAAGTACCATCATAATCAAGGAAAATGATGCGCTTTGCCGCTTTATGGTATTTTTCTTTCAGCTGCGCTTCTATTTGAGCATCCAGTTTTTTGGTAAAATGTGTTTTTTGCAATTTGCGGACATCCTGAAGGCCGCTGATAAAATCGCCCGTCCAGCGGATGTCGTTATAGATTTCCAGTCTTTTTTGCAAAACGTTCATGCGCTCTTTTTGCTCATTTAAAGGCATATTTAAAGCACGGAAAATGGTTTCGGCAACTTCCAGTCGGTTGTTGGGGTTTACAATCAGGGATTCTCCAAGCTCTTTTGCTGCTCCGGCCATCTCGCTGATTATCAGTACTCCATCCTGGCTGGTGCGGCACGCAATATATTCTTTTGCGTTGAGGTTCATCCCATCGCGCGTGGGCGTAATCAGTGCAATATCTGCATGGCTGTACAATTCGGTGCGCTCCTGGCGCGATACCGGATGATAAAAATACCAGATCGGCATCCAGTTAATTTGCCCATAACGCCCGTTGATGCGGCCAACAAGCTCTTCCAGCTGACGTTTCAGCTTTTTGTATTCGCTGATTTTCTCCCGCGAGGGCTCAACATAAAGGAAGAGGCTGACTTTTTGAAGATATACCGGATGTAGGTTCAGGAACATTTCAAAAGACTTGATGCGGTCTTTCAGGCCTTTGGTATAATCCAGGCGGTCAATGGAAAGAATGATTTTTCGGCCGGATCCTCTGCGGTGAAACTCCTCAAATGCCTGTCCGATTTCCGTTTTTTCTGTTTTATGTGCTAATTCCCGTGAGCTTTCATGAAAAAATTTATAATCAATTCCTTTTGGAAAAGCATCCACTTTTACTATACGTTCATCAAGCCTGATGCGGTTGAAAATGGTTTCATAGCCCAGAAGCCTGCGCACCGAGCTCATAAAATGCCGCTGGTAATCATAAATATGAAAACCAATTAGGTCAGAGGCCAATATGCCGTTGAGCAATTCCATGCGCCAGGGCAGAAGCCTGAATACCTCAAAAGATGGAAACGGAATATGCTGAAAATATCCAATAGACATTTTTGGAAATTTTTTCCGTAAAAAGAGAGGGACCAGCATCAAATGATAATCATGAACCCACACCACATCATCTTCTTTGGCAAATTTTGTGATGATATCAGCATAAATCTCATTTACCTGCCGGAATGATTCCCATTGTGCCGTATCGAAACTGGCAAATTGTGTGAAATAATTGAACAAAGGCCACAGCGTATGGTCGCAGAATCCTTCCAGAAAGCTGTTGCGCAGTTCTTTGTCTATATAAACCGGAATGCAATTCTCCTGACGGAATTTGCTGTCGAGGCGGATTTTTTCGGTTTCGCTGATTTCATCAATATTTTTGCCCGGGCGCCCGATCCATTTTATATCATATTCTTCGTGAAAAGCCTGTAATCCGTTTTCAAACCCCCGGGGACGGTGTATTAATTCTTTTTTGTCATCTGTTTGCCGGATTTCAATAGGTAAGCGGTTGGAAACAACGAACAGTCTTTTCATAGTCTTTTCCTCTTTCTTTTGTTCGGTGCAAAGATATTGATTTCTTACCGGATGTTTGAATATGCGTCTTTTTGCGCATGTTTATTCATAAAATAATAATATCCCCTGCCCCACGGAAGAGCAGGGGATACTCAGAATTTGGGAGGTTTTTCAGGATGCGGCTTTGCGCTGCGTCAGGAAAAATTCGTTCATCTGTACTTCAGTAGTGAAGCGTTTGTTCCCATCCTTGTCTTCCCAGCTGCGGTTTACGAGCTTACCTTCGAGCAACACTTCCTGTCCTTTTTGGAGCAGTTTTTCGGTAAGGTTGGCCAGTGGCCCCCATGCCACCACCTGATGCCATTGCGACTGATCTACCCATTCTCCGCGCTTGTTTTTATATCCTTCGGATGTGGCGAGCGAGAAACGCGCAACTTTATTGTCTTGTCCGAATGTTGAAATTTTAGGATCTCCGCCCAGGCGGCCAATGAGTTGAACTTTGTTAACGAGTGCATTCATGATGTTGAAATTTTAAATGAATAATTTTTGTTGAACGATCTGCTGCAAAACTACAGCGGCCCAACAGCCCGACTCGGTTTTTACTCATTTGCTTGTGTTTGCAGTTGTTTGCACACGTTTGTTAACGGGTAATGTTATGTAAAACAGCGTAATAAGATATTCCAAACTTTCCAGGAATTTGTTTGATTTTTTTAGATTTTCTGTCTATTCCGATTAATCTTTCGGCAGATAAAGCCATTATAACCATTTAGTTTGGCTTTATCTCTAAAATTTTCATAGATAAAGCCAAATAAAACACTTTATCTGGCTTCATCTATTTAAAATAGCGACATAAAGCCATCTCGGTTTTTATTTTATACTTTTGGAGAAAACACAGGACTCATGAAAAAGTGCGCTGTCATCCTGTTTGTAATGATGTTTATTCCTGTTCTGATAAAAAGCCAGGACAAAGTTGAATTGAAGGTCCCGACCGTTCAGGAAGAAGCTCAGTATGTTTGGATGAACCTGAAAGACATCAGTTTTTTTGATCAAAACAATTACCAGCTAAGCTGGCCCGATGGCGATTTTATGAATGGATTGCTGCTTAAATCCCGCAATCATCAGTTGTCGGGCGCTGATTATGATTTGCTTTTAAGCGAGATGGCGCAAAAGATTTATCAAAAGGAGGACTATCAGGAAGCATTTCAAAAAATTGAGGAGCAGTTCCCTTTCATCAACGAAATGATTTCGGAATTACCTGATAGCATGGGTGTTGTTGATTTTAGAAATTTTCCTTTTTATGAAGTGAAGCTGACCCTTTATGGGCCGGGAGGAAGTTACAATCCGCAAAAAGGAAGCCTTTTATTGTTTGCTACCAAAGAGGGCGATTTTAAAATGTACACGAATCCGGCCTATACGATTATTCATGAAATTGTGCATATGGGCATTGAGGAATCATTGATTCAAAAGTACAATGTGCCTCATGCTTTGAAAGAGCGTATTGTCGATAGTTTTGTTTTGCTGTATTTTGGCGACAAGCTTCAGGGCTATAAAAAGCAGGAGATGGGCTGGGGAAATCTGGATCGCTATTTAAAAAGTAAAGATGATCTGGCGAGGCTGCCTGAGATTCTTCAGGAAATACGTGCTGAGGAAAAATAAAAAAGCCTGCCTCATAATTGAAACAGGCTGATTTTGAGGTCACGAGCGGATTCGAACCGCTGTACAAGGTTTTGCAGACCTCTGCCTAACCGCTCGGCCACGTGACCAAATTGGGCGGCAAAGATAGAAAATATTTGCAAAAAGCAAAAATAAATACTCTTTTCTGCCATTTTTCAAGTATTCTTCGGGGCGAATTCCTAATTTTGGGCTTTTATTTTATAGATAAATAAATAACTATGTCAGATAAGGATAAAAATGCTGCAGAAGAAGCTGCCGAAGGAAAATCGAAAACGAATTTTATCGAAGCCATCATCAATGAAGAGATTAAAGAGGGAAAGCATGAAGGCCGTGTTCATACACGTTTTCCGCCTGAGCCAAATGGTTATCTTCATATTGGTCATGCCAAAGCAATTTGCCTGAGTTTTGGAATTGCTCAAAAATATAAGGGTAAATGCAATCTCCGTTTTGATGATACAAACCCCAGTAAGGAAGAAACAGAATATGTTGAGTCCATTAAAGAAGATGTAAAATGGCTTGGTTTCCAATGGGATGAGGAGCATTTTACTTCTGATTATTTTGATCAGCTCTATGAATGGGCAGAAAAAATGATCCTCGACGGCAAAGCTTATGTAGATGACCAGTCGGCAGAAGAAATTGCAGCACAAAAAGGTACGCCAACCAAGGCCGGTATTGAAAGCCCGTACCGCAACCGTACTCCTGAAGAAAACCTTCGGCTGTTCCGCGATATGAGAGCCGGAAAATATAAGGAAGGCGAAAAAGTTTTACGTGCAAAAATCGATATGGCAGCAGCAAATATGCACCTGCGCGATCCGCTGATGTACCGAATAATGCACAAAGAGCATCACCGCACAGCAGATAAATGGTGCATTTACCCAATGTACGACTATGCCCACGGACAATCTGATTATATCGAGAAAATTACCAATTCGCTTTGTACTTTGGAGTTTGAAGTGCACCGCCCGCTTTATGATTGGTTTCTCGATCAATTGGTGGAAGATGAACATTACCGCCCTCGTCAAACCGAATTTGCCCGCCTGAACCTCAGCTATACAGTGATGAGTAAGCGAAAGCTGCTCCAGTTGGTGAAAGAAAATTATGTGAATGGCTGGGACGATCCGCGTATGCCAACAGTATCAGGGATGCGCCGCCGCGGTTATACGCCAGGGAGCCTCAGAAACTTTGCCGACACAATCGGAATTGCAAAACGAGATAATGTAATTGATGTGGCTTTGCTCGAACATGCGGTCCGTGAAGATTTGAATAAAGTTGCTCCGCGTGTATTTGGTGTGCTTGATCCGGTTAAAGTGATCATTACCAATTATCCCGAAGGGCAAACGGAAGAAATGGAGCTCATCAATAATCCGGAGGATGAAAGCCAGGGTTCAAGAAAAGTTCCTTTTAGCCGCGAAGTTTTTATAGAACGCAATGATTTTATGGTCGATCCGCCTCGTAAGTTTTTCCGCATGGGGCCTGGGCGCGAGGTGCGTCTTAAAGGAGCTTATATCGTGAAATGCGAGGATTATAAAATGAATGCCGAAACGGGCAAAATTGAAGAAATCTATTGCACCTACGATCCGGATACTAAAAGTGGAATGAGCCAGGCAAACCGTAAGGTAAAAGGCACGTTGCATTGGGTTTCCTGTGCACATGCGCTGGATGCAGAAATTAGGATTTACGACCGCCTTTTTATGGATGAAGCGCCCGACGGACATGAAGATAAGGATTTTAAAGAGTTCCTGAATCCGGAATCATTGCAAAAAACTACTGCAAAAGTTGAACCGGCGCTTGCCAATGCCAAAGCGCTCGATCATTTCCAGTTCCAAAGGATCGGATACTTCAACCTCGATCCGGATACGCAAAAAGAAGGACGTCTGATCTTTAACCGAACAGTTCCTTTAAGGGATTCATGGTCGAAAAAGGGAAAATAGACCTGTAAGGCTTCTTTATTTTCAGGATTTTTGTACCTTCACGCAGTGAACAAATGGTAAACAGGACAAATTATTTTTATTGGCTGTATGCCTATAAAACACTGAAAATTAGAAATCTGAATTGAATTTTTTATCACAAATACGAATACAAAGAGTGAGCAGGTTCATTTTAATCAGCTTGCTCTTTGTGTGTTTTACCAATCAGCTTTTTGCCCAGTTTCCCTGGATACAGTATTATCCCATGGAGAATATCGCCAATTCAGGGCGCTATAAAGATCTGGTAATTGATGACTGGAACCGTTTGTGGATTTCCACAGATCATGGCATGATGATGTATGATGGCGGGCTGTTTACCAGCTTTCCGGAAGCGACCCGAAGCAATTATGTGAAAAGCCTCTTGAAGACAGATGATGGAGAAATTTATATAGTCAATGATCTTGGCCTTGAGCTGCTTGAGTTTGATGGCCGCGAACCTGTTTTTTTAAATTTATTGGAAGCAAACCAGGTCCCTTCCGATACAAGCCTCTCTTATCCCAAAACTATTTATCAGGCTGTAGATAAATCCATCTGGGTCGGGGAGGATTCCGTTGCCGTAAAGGTTGTGGACGATAAAATAATAAAGCGGTATTCCCTGGGGCCCAACTGGCAATCGCGTAATTATATGAAAAGCATTACCTTTCAGGAAGATGGTTACGGAAACCTCTGGGCATTTAGTTTCATTGGTAATGTTTATCGCTATGCCCCTGGGGCAGACACCTTTGTAAACTTATCCGTTACGGCTGATTTAAGCATTTTGAGTTTTGTAAAACGTATGGAATTGAACACTTTTTGGATTGGTACAGCAAATGGTGTTTATGAAATGGAAGTAAATGCATCAGGAGAAATCGTGCGTTTGGAGTGGATTATTAATATCCGCAATATTTCCTGTATCCATGTGCTTGATGATCAGTTTCTTTTGCTGGGAACATGGAGCCAGGGCCTGTATATTTTGGGAAGAAATAATGAAAATTATGTAACCAAACCCTTGGATATCCCAGGGCTGAATGATATTACCAATATTCGCAAGCGAGGCAATAATCAATTATGGATTATCGGTAGCGAAACCATTGGGCAGCTGAATATAAGCCCTTTCCGTTATTATGAAATTGATCCGGATTACAACCTTATTCGCAGCGTTCATCCATTGTCAAAAGATTCTGTGCTTGTAGCAACTGATTTCAAGCTTTCTGTATTAAGCCGGGAACAGGCGTGTACATGGACAATTGCTTCCGACTATATGGTGGATGGCCTATACTTTTTTCTTGCTGTTCCATATCAGGGCGAGTTTGTGCTGGGCGATCAATTAGGCGGTTTATATCGCTTTAAACCTGAACTGGGCCAAATGTACCGGGTGGATGGTGTGCCGCCAGGTGAGGCATATTTGTGGCTTTATGAGGATATTGATAAAAAATTGTGGGCTTGCGGCAATCACCGTAACGGGCTCATGCGCATTGATGAAAATTTTGAAGTTTCAGTTTATGATCCCGACTTAACCGGAGATATTTATGTAATCCGTTGTGGTGATGATGGGCAATGTTTTGCAGCAGGCGAAGCGGGGATCCCAACGGTTTTTCGGTTTAATTTCCGCGACAATTCCTTCAGTCCAATTAAACTAAAGCTCGATCCCTTAGTTTCAGGCACATTGATCATCGAAGATTTGTATATCGGCAATGATGAGGTTTTACTGGCAACGCATTCCGGTTTATATCGCTTTTCCGACAATGGGAAGGAGGAGCAAATAGCTACACGCGTGGATTTGCCTGAGCTGGCCGGAGATATTAACCTGAAAGCCATACAAAAATCCGATGATGGAGCTTTATGGCTGGCAGGTGAAACAAACCTGATTTGGTATAAAGACGGATTGGTTCAGGTTTTTGACCACACCAATTCTTTGCCATCCGGTGCAATGCATTTCCGGGGAATTGAAAAAGATGATTACGGAAACCTTTGGCTCGCAACAGAAAAAGGGCTGGCCTTTTTGCCCAATGGTTTTATCCGCGCACAGAAAACCGAAACACCTGATATTCAAATCAGTTTCTATGGGGTAAATAAAGATTCTTTACCTCAGTTAATTGATAATCAGCTTTCTTTGCCCTATGGCAGTAATCTGGAATTTCGCTTTGCTACTAGCATGTTTCCCCAGGATCTGATAAGTTATCAAACAAGAATCCTTGAAATAGATACCAACTGGAGTGCATTAAAGCCCGACAGGATTCTGAATGCCCTTAATTTCAATAACGGATTTTATACTTTGCAGGTTCGTGCACGCTATAAAGGTATGCTCGTTTCCGAAACCAATCAAATTACTTTTCAGATTCGAAAGCCTTGGTTTAAAGAGATTTGGTTCTATTTTTCCAGTTTTGCCGCTTTGTTTGTCCTCATTTTGATAATTCTTATTGTGTATAACAGACGCTTTGAACGGAGTAAGAAAAAAACTCTGGCTGAAGTAAAAAGCCGTAATGAAGAAAAGCTGGAAGAATTGAGGGTTGAAATTCTTGATGAGCAAAAAAAGCAGATGGAGCTTAATAAAAAAATCAGCAAGCTTAAAAGCCAATTTGATACCGAAAAGAGTGTTCTGGATACCGAAATTAAATATCGTGACCAGCAAATTGCGCGCATACGTGATGATATTGAATTGCGGAACAAACAACTGTCGGCTCAGATGTTGAAAACAATTCAAAAAGACCAGGCCTTCCAGAAAGTTTTCAGGGAATTGAAAAAAGCCAGAAAAGACAGCCCGGAAAGCGTACAGTTGATTCATAACCGCATTTTAAAGCTTATCGAGCATCAAAAAATTGTGGAAAAAGACTGGGAGAGTTTTCGTTATTATTTTCAGGAAGTACATCATGGCTTTGATGAAAAACTCAGTTCCGCTTTCCCGGCGCTCACTGCTCAGGATTTGCGCCATTGCGCTCTCATACGTGCAAAACTGAGCATGAATGAGTGCGCCAGCCTTCTTGGTATATCGCCCGATAGCGTGAAAACAGCCCGGCACCGCCTAAAGAAAAAACTAAAACTCACCCCGGAGCAAAGTTTGCTTGATTTTTTAATGAATATTTAGTCATTTTATTCTCAATAAAGTATTAGCATCCAAAATCCATAGTTTACTTTTTGTTTACCATTTAATATGCTATAAATCAAATAGTAAAGTTTATTTTTGAACTACTATTTTAATTTCATGTTCACCTAATGTAAACCCTATTACCTACCTTTATTTTATTCAAAAAATTAATTTTGCGTTAATAAAGTTTAAAATTTATTACCCAAAACCATCCGTATGAAATCTTTTCATGGACTAAGCATTTTCATTTTCATTTTTTTTGGAGTCCTGAGCGTTCAGGCAAAAGTGAAAATTGAACGTGTGGAGCCGCCTTTCTGGTGGACAGGAATGAACAATCCGGAACTGCAGATCATGCTTCAGGCCGAAGATATAAGCCAATACGATGTGGAAATTGATTATCCCGGAATCAGCTTGTCCAGGGTGGAAAAAGTACCAAACACCAACTTCCTTTTCATTTATTTGAATATTTCTTCCAATTGCCAGCCCGGATATCTTCCTATTAAATTAAAAAACAATAAAGGAAAAATTCAGGCTGAAATACAATATGAACTGAAAAAACGTGATAAAAGGGGCGAAGAGTTCAAAGGCTTCAGCCAGGAAGATGTAATGTACCTGATTACGCCCGACCGCTTCGTAAATGGAGACCCTTCCAATGATGATATGCCCGGAATGCTCGAGAAAGCAAACCGCAACGACAAAAACGGCCGCCATGGTGGCGATATAGCCGGTATCGACAAAGCCTTACCCTATATAAAAGATATGGGCTTTACTGCCATTTGGGTCAATCCCGTGCTTGAAAACAATATGCCTGCTTTTTCCTATCACGGATATGCCGCAACAGATTTTTATAAAATTGACCCACGTTATGGCACCAATGAGCAATATCGCGATTTGAGCATTAAAGCATCAAAAATGGGCATCAAAATGATTATGGACTTGATTCTCAATCATTGCGGTAGCGAACATTGGTGGATGAAAGATATGCCCACACCCGATTGGATCAATCATGGTACCGAATACATTAAAACAAACCATCGGCGCCAGGTGATTCAGGATCCTTATGTGTCGCAGGAAGACTATAAAGGTTTTGCCGATGGATGGTTTGTGGAAACCATGCCCGATATGAACCAGCGCAACCCGATCTTTGCAACCTACCTGATTCAAAACAGTATTTGGTGGGTGGAATATGCAAAGCTGGCCGGCATCCGCATGGATACTTACCCTTATCCCGATAAGGATTTTATGACCGACTGGACCTGCGCTTTGATGGACGAATATCCAAACCTGAATATCGTGGGTGAAGAATGGACCGAAAACCCGGCGCTTGTTGCGCATTGGCAGCAGGGAAAAGTGAACCCAAACGGCTACACATCCTGCTTGCCCAGCCTCATGGATTTCCCTCTTCAGGGCGCTTTGGCTCGTGGATTGCGTGACAAAGATACCAGATACGGCAGTGGCCTGATCAAAATCTATGATATGCTGACCAACGACTTTTTGTATGCCAATCCATTCGAATTGGTCATCTTCCCGGATAACCACGATATGGATCGTTTTTATACGCAGGTGAACGAAGATATTGATCTCTATAAAATGGGTATGGCTTATATTGCTACCATGCGTGGAATTCCACAGATATATTATGGAACCGAAGTTTTGATGAGCAATACAGGACATCCCGGTGAACATGCAATTATCCGCAGCGACTTCCCGGGAGGATGGGAAGGTGATGAAGCCGATGCCATGAGCGGAAAAGGCATGACGGAAGAACAATTGGAAGCGCAGCAAGTAGCGAAGAAAATCTTCAACTGGCGGAAAACAGCAAAAGTAGTGCATGATGGCAAATTGATGCACTATGCGCCCGAAGAAGGGGTATATGTGTTTTTCCGTTATGATGATGAAAATACCGTTATGGTAGTATTAAATAAAAATGTGAAGCCTACATTCCTGAATACGGAGCGCTTCCATGAACGCCTTGACGGTTTTTCTGCCGGAAAGGATGTGCTCACCGATAAAGAATTTAAACTGGATGAGCTGGTGGTTCCGGCTCGTTCAGCATTGATATTGGAATTAGACTAAGAAATATGCAGGCCGGTTTGTTAAATGTTATGGTTTTAGGTTATAAAAATGAAAGGGGACATGTTCGAAGAAGTAATGGTTTGGAGAACCGGCCTGCGCCCCTTTTTAATAACGCAGTTGAAAAACAAAGTAAGCATGATGTATAATACAGATTTCAGCTGGCATATTTGGAATAAAGATGAATTTTTTCTTAATTTTATGCAATATAAATTATTTTTAATCAAATAAACAGGAAACATTAATCTCTATGCTTTATAAACCGTTTTATTTTAAACCAAACGTATGAAACACAAGTACAAAATGATCGGCCAAAAATTGCTGCTCGTTTTCATTATGATAATGATGACGGGAGTTGTTTTTGCACAGACAGGAAAGGTTACTGGAACCATCAGGGATGCCGTTGACGGAACAACACTTCCGGGGGCTACCGTGAAAATCCAGGGAACATCAACCGGTACTATTAGTGATATTGATGGTAACTTCAGCCTTGAAGTTGAGCCCAATACCACTTTGGTAGTAAGTTATGTTGGTTATGAAACACAGGAAATCCTCGTACAACCGGGCACTTCGGTAGAGGTAAGCCTCAGTATGGCTTCAACCGGCCTCGACGAACTCGTTGTAATTGGTTATGGTGTTCAAAAGAAATCCGATGCAACAGGATCTGTTGTGGCGATCAGTACCGACGATTTTAATAAAGGCGGTATTGCTACACCTACAAGTTTGATCTCCGGTAAAGTTGCCGGTGTTCAGATTACCTCCAGCGGTGGTGATCCGGGCGGAAGCGGTACAATACGTATCCGTGGAGGTTCTTCCCTGAACGCATCCAACGATCCGCTTATCGTTGTTGATGGTATTCCTCTCTCCAGCGGAGCAGCCGGTGGTTCAAGAAGTGCCCTGAACAGCATCAACCCTAACGACATTGAAACGTTTACAGTACTTAAAGATGCTTCTGCCACAGCTATTTATGGTTCGCGCGCATCCAATGGTGTAATTATCATCACAACAAAAAAAGGTAAAGAAGGTGCCGGGCTTAAGCTTAGCTACGAAGGCAAACTTTCTTACTATGAAAAACCAAAATCTATTGATGTTCTTTCTTCTGAGGACTTTATTGCAACAATCAAAGAACGTTTCCCCGATCATGTGGATATGTTAGGTACATGGACTGATCCTGACGGAAATGCCATTCCTTACACTATGCTTCCCGAAGGCGACCGTGAAGGATATAATCAAATCATGCACAATACCGATTGGCAGGATGAAATCTATCAGGGTACTGTTGGTATGGATCACAACCTAACAGCTACAGGCTCTTATAAAACAATGCCCTATCGTTTGTCTTTGGGTTATACAGACCAAAAAGGGACTCTCGAAACTTCAGAATTTAAACGTACTACACTGAGTGCGTCTCTAAATCCTGTTTTCTTCGATAACCACCTGAAAGTAAACCTTAATGCAAATGGAGCTTTCATTAAAAACCGCTTTGCAAACCGTGGGGCAATCAATGCTGCACTCCAAATGGATCCAACCAAACCAGTTAATAATACCGATGGAGCTTATGGTGGTTACTGGGCATGGCTCCAAAACAGCGGTGATCCTGTAACACAAGCAACAAGCAACCCTGTGGCGCAATTGCAATTACGCGATGATCAATCCAATGCAAACCGTATATACGGAAATGTACAGCTCGATTATAAAATGCACTTCCTTCCCGAATTGAAAGCAAACCTTAATTTGGGTTATGACAAGCAATCTAATGATGGTGATATTTATGTCCCAAATTTTGCTGCCTGGTCTTATGATGCACAAAATGGTGGTGGTGAAGACAATCACTATAAAATTGAGAGCAAAAACGAACTTCTCGACTTCTACCTGAACTATGTTAAGGATGTTGAAAACCTTAAAAGCCGTTTCGACCTGATGGCAGGTTATTCTTGGCAGCATTTCTGGGACAAGAGCGATACCTATAACTCAAACATCCCTGATTTCGATATTGAAGGACAAGATTACATCCGCGATACAGTAAATGATGAATCAGAACTTTATCTCGTTTCATTCTTCGGACGCTTCAATTATAGCTACGATGACAAATACCTCTTCACTGCAACCTTAAGAAATGATGGTACCTCACGTTTCTCCGAAGATAATCGCTGGGGACTTTTCCCTGCCTTTGCTTTGGGCTGGAAAATCAACGAAGAAGCCTTCCTGAAAAATTCAAAAACAATCAACCTCCTGAAATTACGTCTTGGCTGGGGTATCACAGGTCAGCAGGATATTGGCGGAAGATATGACTATATGGGTCGTTATACTTATGGTAATCAATTTGCCCAATATCCTTTCGGAACATCTTATTATTACACCCTGAGACCTGAAGGTTATAATGCAAACCTGAAGTGGGAAGAAACAACTACCTTCAATATCGGTATTGACTTTGGCTTAATGAATGACCGTATCTACGGTAGTATTGAGTACTATAATCGTCAAACAAAAGACCTCCTCAGCTGGGTACCTGTGCCTGCAGGTTCTAACCTTAGTAACTACATAAACCGAAACATTGGTGAACTATCAAATAAAGGTATCGAATTCTCGATCAACAGTAAAATTATTTCTCAGGAAGATATGTTCTGGGAACTTGGATTTAATGCCACTTATAATGATAATGAAATTACGGAACTCTATCAGGGTGCAAGCATCGAAACAGGCGGTATAGCCGGTGGTGTTGGTAACAACATCCAGATTAATGCCGTAGGTCAGCCAACTTATACATTCTATGTATATGAGCAGGTTTATGACAACAATGGCGCCCCAATTGAAGGCATGTACGTTGACCGTAACGGTGATGGCCAGATTACTTCCGATGACCGTTATTTCTACAAGGACGCCAATGCTGATGTTTACCTTGGTGTTTCATCCAACTTTACGTATAAAGACTGGAACCTTTATATGGCAGGCCGTGCAAACCTTGGAAACTACATGTATTATAATGTGCTTTCCGAAAATGGCTGGTACAACCGTATGTATCGCCCCGAAGGGCCTTACCTCAGCAATATCCTTTCTGATGCAGCCCTTACTAATTTTGATGTGGCTCAATATCAGTCAGACTACTACATCCAGAATGCTTCTTTCTTCCGTATGGATGAAGTTACCCTGAGCTATACTTTCCGCGATATTGTAAATGATAAAATGGATCTCCGTTTAAGCGGTACAGTTAATAACGCATTTGTTATTACTAATTACGATGGTGTTGACCCTGAAATTCATGGAGGTATCGATAACAGCGTTTACCCTCGTTCAAGGGTATGGATTTTTGGTGTTAATCTTATTTTCTAATCCAAAAAACAAGATAAAAATGAAGAAAAGAATTTTATATATAGCAATGCTGGTGATAGGAAGTTTGTTTTTATTCAACTCCTGCACCAAAGATCTGGATACGGTACCTCTTGATCCGGATGAAATTACCGCAGCCAATGTATTTGACGATCCTGCTTCCTATGAGCAGTTTTTGGCAAAATGTTATGCCGGACTGGCACTTTCAGGCCAGCAAGGCCCCGCCGGTGCCGGTGATATCAGCGGAATCGATGAAGGTTTTGGCCAATATCTGCGTGGATATTGGTACCATCAGGAACTAACAACTGATGAAGCCGTTATTGGATGGGATGATGCTACTATTAAAGATTTCCATTCGCAAAACTGGACAGATGGCGATGGATTTATTGCAGCCATGTATTACCGTATTTTTTATCAGGTAAGCCTTTGTAATGAATTCCTGCGCCAAACAACCGATGAACTGCTCAACGACCGTGGTGTAAGCACTGAACTCAAAGCCGAAATCGCAACTTACCGCTCGGAAGTTCGCTGGCTGCGCGCTTTAAGCTACTGGCATGCACTCGATCTCTTTGGCTCTGTGCCTTTTGTTGTGGAAACTGATCCTGTTGGGGATTTTATGCCTACACAAATTAGCGAAACAGACCTTTTCAATTATATCGAGTCTGAACTGAAAGCTATCGAAGGCTCTCTCAAAACCCCCAGAGGAAATGAGTATGGACGCGTTGATCAGGCAGGGGCATGGATGCTGCTTGCAAAACTCTATATGAATGCAGAGGTTTATGGTATAAGTGCAAAATATACTGAAGCTTTGACTTATCTGAATAAGATTATGGGTTCAAGTTATCAGTTGGCACCAACGTACCAGCAACTTTTCTGGGCCAATAATGACCTTATTGATGCAACCATGCAGGAAATTATTTTCCCCATTCGTTTTGATGGTATGAAAACTCAAACCTGGGGTGGTACAACTTTCATTATTCACGCTGGAATTGGTGGTGATATGGTTCCGGCCGACTATGGTGTTGACGGAGGCTGGGGTGGCCTAAGGTTAACTCCGGATTTTGTTGATAAATTTGTTGGTGACGACAGCCGTGCCATGTTCTTTACAGATGGGCAAAACAAAGAAATCGATAACGTAGGGCTTTTTACCGATGGCTATGCTTTCACAAAATTCCGCAACCTTTCTTATGATGAGGATGGAGCGGTTATCAAAGCCTCAAGCGAAGCACATACAGATACTGATTTCCCAATGTTCCGCCTGGGAGATGCATATCTGATGTATGCCGAAGCAGTGAAGCGTGGAGGTTCCGGTGGCGATGAAAATACCGCTACAAATTATGTTAATGACCTGCGCGAAAGGGCCGGTGCCGATAAAATCAATACAGGCCAGTTAACTTTGGATTTTATCCTCGATGAACGTGCCCGTGAGCTGGGCTGGGAATGCCACCGCCGCACCGACCTCCGCCGTTTTAACAAACTGACAGGGGGAGAATACGTATGGTCATGGAAAGGTAACACTAAAGAAGGCCGTGCAACAGACACAAAATACAATCAGTTCCCTCTGCCGGCTTCTGATGTTAATGCCAACCCAAATCTTAAACAAAATCCAAATTATTAATCCTGAAAAATTGAAGCTATGAAAAAATACATTTCAATATTTTTTATTGCGATAGGTTTGGGACTTTTCCTCGGCTCCTGCGAGAAAAACGATGAAGAGCCAATATACGATAAAACCCAAACTGTTAGCCCTCAGCTTTTAAATCCGGGCGAAGGCGATGCCATTGTCTGGACTGAAGCCGACTCATTGTCAACTTTTAGCGTGAGCTGGAAACCCGCTGTTTATACTACAAACGATGGTTCCATGCTCGAAAACCCTAGTTATACCGTAACATTATCCTTTAGTGGCGTGACAAAAGAACTTTTCACAACTTCGGATACAAATTATGCATTTAATGTCCCGGATCTTAACACAACCCTTGTTGGTGCCGGCCTTCTTCCCGGTCAGGAAACAGGTGTGGTCTGGATCGTGACTGCTGATCTGCCAAATGCTGCTACTACTGTTTTCTCTAATGAAATCAATACACGCATGACAACTTATAAACTTGCCGGGCCTCCTCCTGTTGATGATCCGTGCCTCTATGTCCCCGGCGCTTACCAGGGCTGGGATCCTGCAAATGCTCCAAAAGTTTGGGATGCTGACAAAGACGGAATCTTTGAGGGTTATGTGTATATCACCGGTGATGACCTTAACTTCAAGTTCGCTTCACAGCCAAACTGGGATGGTCCTAATTATGGTACCGATGGTACTGAATTTGGCCTTGATACAGATCCAGGTGCAGGCAACCTTACCGTTCCTGCTGCAGGCGGTTACTGGCTTGTTTGTAATACCAACGACATGGTTTATTCTTATGAACTTCAGAACTTTGGTGTAATCGGTTCCGGTATCCTCAATGGCGACTGGACAGAAGATGTGGATATGCTTCCTGCCGAAGGCGGCCCTTATAACATCCTCGAAGTAACGATTGATGTATCAGAATCTGCTGATGGCGACTTGCGCTTCAAATATCGTGCAAACGATGCCTGGGACCTTAACTATGGTGCCGACAACGGTAGTGACGTGCTGATAAATGGTGGTGATGATATCCTTATGCCCGAAGGCCCCGGTAATTATACCTTCAAAATGCTCTGGGATACGCCTACGCCCCGTTATGAGTTAATTAAGAATTAATTAAAGCTGTGAACCATAATTTGAAATAATCATGAATATGAAAAAAATATTAAATACCGCGCTCCTCATATTTGCAGCATCGCTGCTGTTTGTGGCGTGTAAAGATGATAAAAACGAACCGGTTCCCTTCGCCTATGAAAACACGACGGTAGCCGCTTTTACTTATCCTCAGGAAGGAGAAGTAATTGAGCTTACCAAAGATCAGGCCGGCGAAATGCTTGAGCTGACATGGCTTCCTGCTGTTTATTCTGCCAATGATGGCACAAACCTGGGCGATCCAATTTATACTATTTCTGTACTGGCAGATACTGTTGGTGGTGTTGTTGCAACAACTACCGATGCCGGATATGCCATTAAAATTGGCGATCTTAATGAGATGCTCTATAAATTTGAGATCCCTTTCGGGCAAAACGATGTGAAATGGACAATCACAGCAAGTTTGCCTAATTATGAAGGCTCTCTTGTTGAATCATCAGTTGATACCAAAGTAACTACTTATGATCCAACCACTGTGGAGCTGATTACCGCTGCCGCAATTGTAGAACCTGCCGAAGGTGCTGTATTTGTGCTCGAAGAAGCAAATGCTGCCGACACCATTGATGTTTCCTGGACAGCTGTCGTTTATGAAGCACTCGATGGTCATGCACTGGCCGATGTTGAGTATGTAATGTCAATCATTGCCAATAATGATACATCCGAAATTGCTGCTACTAAGGATCTTTCTGCAATTTTAACTGTGGAAGGACTAAACAGTACACTCAAAGTTATGGGTCTGGAAGCAGATGTTGAAACCGATGTTGTTTGGACACTGAAATCAATGATTCCTGATGAAGTGGGCACCGATGATATAGTAAGTGTGAACACTAAAGTAACTGTTTACGATCCTACACCACCTTCTAACCTTTGGGTTCCGGGTGCTTATCAGGGCTGGGCTCCTGCCGAGGCTCCTATGGTTTATGAAACCGATGTTGTAGGTGTTTTCAGTGGTTATGTGAACTTCAATGGTGATGATCCAAACTTTAAGTTTGCTTCTCAACCCAACTGGGATGGTCCAAACTACGGTACCGATGGTACAGAATGGGGTCTTGATACAGACGCTGCTGCCGGTAACCTCAGTGTAGTGGATATGGGCAACTACTGGCTGACTTGTAATACCGTTGACCTGGTTTGGGAAAAAGAACTCCGCACATTTGGCCTCGTCGGTTCGTTTAATAGCTGGGGCGAAGAACCTGATGCAGAACTTACCTTCGACGAAACAAACCGCATGTTTACTGTAACCATGGACTTTGAAGCAGCTACTCAATTTAAGTGGCGTGCAAACTCCGACTGGGCTGTAAACTTTGGTGATAGTGGGACCGGTGATAATACCCTTTCACAGGATGGTGGCAATATCGTTCTGGACGAGGCCGGTAATTACACCATCAACCTCTATCTTGAAAAACAAGTCCCTACTTACGAAGTAATTAAAAACTAGTACTAGTGTACGCTTGGTTTTTTTAAACTATAAGCCCCTGTGTTCGCAGGGGCTTTTTTGTGATTAAAAAAGCCCGGACACATTGCCCGGGCTTTCCTTATAATATTGCCAGAAGATTAACCGCAGTGGTAGAATTTTTCTACAAGTTCCATTACTTCTTCCGGTTTGTCTTTCAACTCTTCACGGATATTTTGATCATTGAAGCTTTTCAAAAGACTGACAACACCCTCGATTTGGTTTTCAGTGAAAACACCGTATTTCAGGTAAATATCTTTTTGATGGATGAGCTCATCGGCTGAATCCCAGCAGGAAACAGGAAGTTGAGCCAGGTTTTTTACTTTGTCTTCGTGCTCATCGTCAAAGATGTTCACATCAACGTAAGTTTTTTCTGCAATTTCCAGTGCATTTTCCATTTCCAGACCATGGCGTGCAGCAACGGTCAGGCCGGCCATCAACAGGTAGATATCGGCAGAGCCATCAGGGCAGCGGAATTCAACGGTTTGTTTGCAGTTAAATTCAGGTAGTTCCGGGCTTTCAAGTGGATTGGCGGCATGCAGCATATTTGCTTTGCCCTGCCATCCCAGGGGCACGCGCACCAAAACCGAACGGTTGCGGTCGCCCCAGCATATATTCGTAGGTGCTTCCTGATGCGGAACCAAACGGAAATAGGAAGTAGGGTTCATATTGCCAAAAGCAGAAAGCGATGGTGCCAGATCAAGATAACCGGCAATGGCTTTTTTCGCTATATCGCTGAGTTTGCCATTTTCTACCATGGCATTTTTGCCGTCTTTCATCAGGCGCGTATGCACGTGCAGTCCGCTTCCGGCTTTGCCAATAGTAATTTTTGGCGCAAAAGTTACCGTTACATCATACTCATAAGCCAGGTTACGGATAATCCACTTGGCAACCAGCAATTGATCTGCCGCGTCTTCTACATCAACCGGAAGGAATTCAATTTCGTTTTGTTCGTATATTAAGCCTTCGTGCACAAAATTACCTACTTCGGAATGGCCGTATTTGATTTGGCCACCGGCCTGTGCAATGTATTGCATCGCCTGATTGCGGAACTCGCCCCATTTGCTGAACGGCCCCGATTCGTGATAACCTTTTTGATCCACGGCAGGGAAAAGCATTTCATCTTCGCTGATGATGTAATACTCCAGCTCACCCATCGTCTGGAAAGTCAGTCCGGTTTTTTCTTTGAGCTTCTCATGCGCCTTTTTCAATATATATTGTGGCGCAAATTCCAACGGATTCCCATCTTTGTCGAAATATGCGCAAAGAATATCCAGCGTTGGAATTTCAGAAAAAGGATTGTGAAAAGCGGTTTTGAAACGGGGCACAACATAAAGGTCGCTGCTGCCTGCCTGTACGTTTTTGAACAGGCTGGAACCGTCAACACGTTCCCCAACAGTAAGGATTTCTTCGAGATAACTCTTATTGTTAATAACAAAGCTTAAAGCTTTAAGCCTTCCGTCGCCGCCGGCATATCGGAAATTTAACATCTGAATGTTATTGGCCTCGATATAGGAAATGATATCTACTTTAGTAAACTCTGCTGCAGGTTTCTTGAGGAAACGAACCAGCGGATTTGGGTTCATTAAAATTTCTTGTTCAGTCATAGCAGTATGGTTTTAATTCATTTGCGTGCATTTGGCCTCAAAATTATGAAATTCTTTATGAGAAAATGTGACTTTTACTTTTAACCATATCTTTATGTTTGGATTAAGTAAAAATAAGCTTAGACATTCATCTTTTTGCATATATTTGTTCCGTTCCAAAACAAACGAACTCTTTTCTTCAAAAATTTAAGAAACAATTTATGCGCCTGGCTTTATTCGAAGATTCACATTACAATAGCTTTAACCCTCTGGTTTATTTACGCCCTGTATTTGATTTGCGTAGCGGTATCCTTTTGATGCGCGAAAAACTCGAGAAACGTACCGAACTCCCGGTCGATTATCTGATCCGTTCTTTGCTTGTTTCGCTTTTTCAGGAGCAAAATCCTGAAGCTCAGGTTAATCAACTGGCAGATGATGATTATATTTTCATTAATGCCCGCGCCATAATAAATGATGCACTTTTTGACGAAATAATCGAATTGAAGTCAGGGAGCCTGTTGCGTTCTGGTGATGATCTTATCGCAATCCACCTAAGTGCAGAAGAAACAACAAAAATCAGTTTCGACAAGGAAGGCCTGATAGTTTTTGATATTGAGGGACTGATGTCGGCTAGCAGTGAACATAAACCAGTCTCCTACTCTTGGGATTTAACGGGCATGAATGCCACTGAAATTGAAAATGATTTTAACCTGCTTGGGCAGCAGGGCATCAAAGGCGAAGTTTATGTGGGTGCGCATGTGCTTCATTACGACCGGATTTTTATTGATGAAGGCAGTAAAGTTTATCCGGGCTGCGTGATCAATGCCGAAGATGGCCCGGTATATATCGGTAGAAATGTAACGATTAAGCCCAATGCCGTGATCGAAGGACCGGTTTATATCGGTGATGAAAGCCAGATCAGCATTGGCTCCAAGGTTTATCAGGCGGCTTCCATTGGCCCGGTTTGTAAAATGGGCGGTGAAGTGGAAGGAAGCATCATCCATTCATTCTCCAACAAAAAGCATGAAGGATTTCTCGGCCATGCCTACCTCGGGCAATGGGTGAACCTCGGCGCCGATTCGAATAATTCTGATTTAAAAAATAATTACGGTTTCGTGAAATCTTATGCCGGAGGAAATGAAGTGAATACCGGCTCACGCTTCGTGGGGATGACTGTGGCCGACCATGCAAAAACGGGTATCAACACCATGATCAATACAGGAAGTGTCATTGGATTGATGTCGAATGTTTTTGGTGCCGGGTTCCCACCAAAATTTATTCCCGATTTCAGTTGGGGTGGGGCAGATGGCCTTTCGGAATACCGCATCGACAAAGCGCTGGAAGTTGCCGCAATAGTAAAACAACGCAGAAAAATGCAATTAAGCAAAGCGGAAGAAGCCCTGGTTCGCCATTACTTCGATAAGAAATAAACTGTTTTTTTTAACCGTTATCGTTTTTTTATTCAATTTTCTTCCGAATTGTTGTTTTATTTATAATACTGAAAAACAGCATTATATCCGTTTTTAACCACTTGCCAACAACTACAAACGCAAGCAAATTTGTAATAACCGAATCGGGTGCAGCGCCCACTTTAGTTTTGCAGCATAATCATTTCACAATTCGTTTAACTAAAATCTAAAGTCATGAACGCACTCGTTAACAAAGTACAATTGATCGGCCGTCTGGGCGCAAACCCTAAAGTAAATGTATTCGGTGAAGACCGTAAAGTCAGCCGTTTTCCCATCGCAACCAACGAAGGTTATAAAAACCGCAAAGGCGAATGGGTAGAGCAAACGCAATGGCATCAGGTTGTGGCCTGGGGCGCTACGGCAAATTTGGTTGAAAAGCTCCTCCAGAAAGGACAGGAAGTTTTGGTAGAAGGTAAACTCACTACTAATAGCTGGGAAGATAAGGACGGAAACAAGCGTTTCACTACCGAAATAACGCTTAGCGATTTTTTCCTGACGCAACGAAAAGCCAGCTAAACCCGTACTTTCCGGATTGAAACGCACTCAAATTTGAAAAAGCCCGCACGCTTCGGGCTTTTTTTCAATAGAAAGACAGTCCGAGGCAAAGAATTAATAAATAATTTGCATTAAACCTCAGCAGCATTGGTCAGTCTGAACAGAAAGCGTATTTTTGCCATTTATTTCTTTAAGGTTCAAAAATTTATGTGGAGATTTCTTGTCCGATTAATCCTGAGAAACCGGAATACCATCTTAATCAGTACATTATTGATTACCATTTTTATGGGGTATATGGCCCGGAATGTAAAATTATCCTACGAAATGGTGCAAATGCTGCCCGACAACGACAGTACCTGGATTGATTATATGCAGTTTCGGGAGAAATTCGGGCAAGACGGCGCAGTGATGTTTGTTGGACTCGAGACTGAAGACCTTTTCGAACTGGAACATTTCCAAGCATGGTACGACCTTACACATCAACTGCGCGAACAGGAAGGAATCGAAGAAGTGCTTTCGCTTGCACGCTTATACAACCTAAGCAGGAACGACAGCCTCAAAAGGTTTGATTTTCTGCCGATTGTTAGCCAGCGCCCGGAAACACAGGTAGAAGTGGACTCCATACATCAGGTCATTAACAGCCTCCCTTTTTATGACGGCCTGCTGCAAAACCGCGAAACCGGCGTAAGCCTGATGATGATTACGCTGGATAAGCAGATGCTGAACACCAAAGCACGTGTGGGTTTGATTTACAGCATTAAAGATCAACTCGATGAATTTGCTCAGGAGCATAATATAAAAGTGCATTATTCCGGATTGCCCTATATACGGACCATTACAACCAAAATGGCTGAAGATGAACTGCGCTTATTTGTCTTGCTGGCCCTTGTGGTCGCCGCTTTGATTTTAATGTTCTTCTTCCGCTCCTTCAAGGCCACAATTTTTCCCATTATTATCGTGATTATCAGTGTGGTATGGGCTGTAGGAACCATTGGTCTTTTTGGGTTCAAAATTACTTTGCTCACCGGAATTATTCCACCGCTTATCATTGTCATCGGAGTTGAAAACTGTATTTTTCTTCTCAATAAATATCATGATGAATACCGCGAGCATCAAAACAAAGTTAAAGCTCTGGCACGAGTTATCTTGCGGATTGGCAATGCAAATTTTTTGACCAACGCCACTACTGCGGCTGGATTTGCTGCTTTTACCATCACCGGAAATAAAATGCTGGTGGAATTTGGTATTGTTGCTTCACTCAATATTTTAGCGGTTTATTTGCTGTCCCTGTTTTTGATCCCAACCTTTTTTAGCTATTTGCCTCCGCCAAAACTGCGCCATATCCAGCATCTGAATGGAGGGTTCGTAAACCGTATTCTCGATAAAATAAGCTGGACAGTTCAAAACCGCCGCAGATTGATTTATGCGTTTACCCTTGTGGCACTGGTGGCAGCCGGTTTTGGTATCAGCAGACTTACAACTACCGGAAAAGTTGTGGACGAAATCCCGCAAAACCATCAGCTGTACCGCGATTTGATGTTCCTCGAAAAGCATTTTAAAGGGGTGATGCCCCTTGAAATTACTATTGATACAAAAAAGCCCAAAGGGGCGATGAAGCAAAGTGTTTTAAAACGCGTGGATAAACTGCAAAATATGCTGCAGCAATATCCGCAGCTCAGCAAACCGCTTTCGGTGGTGGAAGTTGTGAAATTTGGAAAACAGGCTTTTTTCCGCGGAAAGGAATCCTTTTACAATGTACCCTCGCGTGATGAACTGAACTTCATTGCATCATACATTCCTAATGATATGCAAACCGGAAGCAAGAGCCTGCTGGATAATTTTGTCGATACCACTTACCAAACCATTAGGGTGAGCGTGCAGATGGCGAATATCGGTACCAAGGAAATTCAGGCATTGACCGATGAAATCCGGCCGCGCATAGATTCTATTTTTCCGCCAAAAAATTACGATGTCGTGATTACCGGAACCAGCGTAACCTTCCTTACCGGCACGAACTATCTTGCCAAAAACCTTTTTCAAAGCCTGATTCTGGCTATTGTGGTTATTACTATTTTGATGGCCTTCCTTTTTACTTCTTTCCGTATGGTACTCATCTCTCTGGTGCCTAACCTGATTCCGCAGATTATGACCGCGGCCCTTATGGGCTATCTCGATATTCCCATAAAACCCAGCACTATTTTGATTTTTAGTATTGCGCTGGGAATTTCTGTGGATAATGCCATTCATTTCCTGAGCCGCTACCGTTTGCAGCTGCAGTGGAATAATTGGGAAATTCAAAAATCCGTGATTATGGCACTGCGCGAAACAGGTTACTCCATGATTTATTCATCAGTAGTGCTGTTTTTCGGTTTTGCTATTTTCGTCCTTTCTTCATTTGGTGGCACCGAATCTTTGGGTTATCTGGTTTCTTTTACCTTATTTGTGGCTTTGTTTTCCAATATGTTTTTGTTGCCCTCGATTTTACTGTCGGCAGATAAATATCTTACCAATAAGAATTTTGAGAAACCTTATCTTGAGATATTCGATGGAAACGAACTCAGTGAAGATGTGGAGGTGGAAGAGAAAAAATAGTTCGTTTTTTGTATATTTGTTCGGGTATCAGAGTCGATTTCTAATTTGAACGAACCCAAAAATAAAAACGAAGAAATATGAAAGGTATTATTCTTGCCGGCGGCAGTGGCACACGCCTCCATCCATTGACCCTTGCTGTGAGCAAGCAGCTCATGCCCATCTACGACAAACCCATGATTTATTATCCGCTGTCCATTTTAATGATGGCGGGAATTCGTGATGTGTTGATTATCAGTACGCCCCACGATTTACCGAATTTTGAGCGTTTGCTTGGTGATGGCAGCCGCTTGGGCTGTAATTTTGAGTACGCTGTGCAGGAAGTGCCCAACGGACTGGCGCAGGCTTTTGTGATTGGCGAAGAATTTATTGGCAATGATAAAGTCAGTCTCGTTCTTGGCGATAATATCTTTTATGGCCGCGGTTTGCGAGAGCTTTTAAAAGAAAGCTCCAATCCGGATGGCGGAATTGTTTTTGCTTATCATGTCAATGATCCTCATAGATATGGTGTGGTGGAATTTGATAAAGAGCAAAATGTTTTGAGCATTGAGGAAAAACCAAAACAACCGAAATCCAATTTTGCTGTTCCCGGACTGTATTTTTATGATAACCAGGTGGTTGATATTGCAAAAAACCTAAAGCCCAGCGCTCGTGGAGAATACGAAATCACGGATGTGAACAAGGCTTATCTGGAAATGAAAAAGCTGAAAGTGGGTATTTTGAGCCGTGGTACCGCCTGGCTGGATACAGGAACTTTCACATCATTGACCCAGGCATCACAATTTGTGGAAGTTATCGAAAACCGGCAAGGGCTCAAAATTGGTTGTATCGAGGAAATTGCCTACCACAATGGTTTTATCGATGCGGCCAAACTCGAAGAAATTGCCCAGCCCTTGCTGAAAAGCGGTTATGGGGATTATTTGATGGGCTTGCTAAAGCATGACCATTGACCTTAATAAGCTTTTCCAAGGTTTTGATCTTTGGAAAAGCTTATTTTTCTCTTTACCTCAATTCCCTCAATACCGACCGGATCGGGAATAAAATCCCTCTACCCAGGTTCATGCTTCGCTCCGGAGACCAGCCGCTGTATTCATCCGGTAGGTCGGCATTGTCTTTGAACGGCATTTCGATGGTCATGCTCAGGCATTTAAAGCGTTCACCAATTTGCTTGGAACCTACGCTTAAATTTGCTTCGCCGGCTTTGTTCTTTGGATAGCCGTGCCTGGTCTGGAAATCAGGGCTGCATTCTTTCCATTTGTTCAGGAATTTATCCAAAATATTTTTGAGCCTTTTATCAAATGATGGGATGCCTTCAATGGATGAAACAAAATTGTAGGGTAAGCCTTCATCACCATGGATATCAAGGAAAAGATCACAGCCTGTTTTATCCATTTCTTTCATCAAATAATAAACTTCCGGGCTTTTCTCTTTTGATGGTGCGGCCCATTCGCGGTTCAGGTTTGTTCCCAGCGTATTGCAGCGCAGGTTTCCGGCAATGGCTCCATCTGGATTGAGGTTGGGGACTAGATAAAAAACGGCGTTTTTTAATAAAACCAGGCTTTCCGGATCGCTGTCGTCAATCAGGCGGTCAATAAAACCTTCCATAAACCATTCGGCCATTGCTTCGCCCGGATGCTGGCGTGCCACAACCCAAATTCTTCTTTTGGCTTTTGGATTGCCCACAATCAGCATGTCCAGATCTCGTCCTTCGTGGGTTTGTCCCAAAACTATATGGCGGCAATCCGGTGAATGCTGCGAACTGTGGATCAGTCCGAGATGACGCTCATAGCTGTAAGGCGCAAAATAAGCGAAGAAAACGGAGTCGTGCTCGGGTTTGAAATGCCAGATCAGTTTGCCTTCCTCATAAGTGGTGGGTACACTGAACCAGTTTTCGCGGTCGTAGGAAGCACGCACATCATAATCTTCCCAGCCTTCAGGGTATGAAGCTTCGGAAGCATTCGTGATTACCAACTGGCATTCAACGCCACGTGCCCCGCTCAGGCGGAAATGGAACCATTGAAAATGGTCGCTTTTTGTGTCTTTACGGATGTTCAGCCAAAAACTGCCGTGTCCGTCGTCTTTTTGAACGATAATGTTGCCACTATCAAAATTGGATGAAATGTTCATATGCTTGTGTTATTATTCTTCAAAAGGAGGTTTGATTTTTGCTCCGTCGTATTTTGTTTCAATTCCATTATCGTAGGTTATGGTGATAACAGGCAGTCCTTCTTCATTGTATTTAAACCATGTGCCTGTTTTCAAACCATCGGAATATTTTCCTTCCAGTTTTTTCCTGCCGTTGGGCCAGTACCATCGGTGCCAGCTTTCAGCCAATCCTGCAAAGTATTCTCCTTTAAATTTTATTTGGCCATTGCTGTATGTGGCAATCCAGCTACCATCTTTATGCCCGTTTGAGAAGTTTCCTTTTTCGGAATATGATTTATAGTTGTAAATCCATTCGCCTTCTTCCCTTCCGTCAACATAATTTCCCTGTGCAATAATGGTGGAGGAATCGCTGTATTCGGTCATCATGCCATCAGGTTTGCCGCCCCAGTACATTTCCTGGCGCATCAGGTTTCCGGAAGGATAAAACCACAGCCATTCGCCATGCGGTTTTCCTGTTTTGCTGTATATTCCTTTTTGCTCCAAGGTGCCGTTTGGGTAAAAATATTCCCATTTTCCGCTTTTGTAGCCGTTCACGTATTTCCCGCTTGCCCTTATGCTGCCATCTGAAAAATAATGCTTCCACTGGCCGTTTTTTTGTCCGCTTTTGTCGAGCATTCCTTCAGCAATAACAGTTCCCTTGTTGAAAACCCGTGCTTGCTTCAGCTTTCCGGTGCTGTCGTATTCGCGGAACAAGCCTTCCTGTTCATTGTTCTTTTGGCTGAAGATGCGCTTCAGTTTTCCGCTGGGATAATATTCGCGCACCATTTCCAGGCTGGCGGTTTCGGGGGCTTCCTTTTGGATTTCACCATAAACATATTTTTCAATGCGCAGGAACTGCCCGTTTTTGTCGTAATATTTAAAAAAACCATGTTTAAGGTCACCCGAATATGTGCCTTCTTCTTTCAGGCTGCCATCTGTTCGGAAAAATTTCCACGGGCCGTAGCGTTTGCCGTCACTGTCGTAGCGGTTGATTCGTTCGTGTTTTATTTTATATCCTTTCTTGTATGTAATTACGCTGATAATTAAACCGCTGGTGTCGTATTCCTTGCCCATTCCGTTTTCCAGGCCATCCTCATAAGGAATTTCCATTTTAAGCTGCCCGCCCGGGTACAAGATTTCTGTAATGCTGTCTTTTATATCGTCCAGAAAATAGGTGCGTATGATTTCTTCCGGGCTGTATTCTGCCCGCCATCCGTTCTTCTTGCCTTTTGAATAATTTATCTCAAGGATCAGCCGGCTGCTGTCGTTGTAGAATTTCCAGGTAGAATCGAGCAGGAAATTTTTTCGGTTTCCTTCCGAAATGAGGAATCCTTCTTTATTGTAATTTTTCCAATAACCATCGGGCTTGCCATCGCGTAAAACTCCTTCGCTGGATTTATTTCCATTGGGATGGTAAAAAACCCGATAGCCATCTTCGGTGTTTTTTTCCTGCGCATTGAGGGAAAAAGCAATACAAATTGAAATTACCAGAAAAGAAAATATCCTCCGAATCATGAATTGTCCTTTGAGGGGGAAAATTAAGAAAATTTAGCGAATATCCGGGATGCTGTCTGTATTTTCGTTTTCGGGCCAGGAACGCCAGCAGCTCAGGATCGCAAAATAGATGTCGTAATCGCTGGAGCGAAGGATGAATTGTTCATCCAGCGCGCAATATTTCATAAAGCGGTCAATTTGGAGAGGGTCTTTTAACCCGCTGATGCGTGATACAAGTTCGCGGTTGTATTTCAGGCTGATACGGTCGTAATATTTTTCCCGTTTGATGTTTTCAAAAAAACGTTTGCGCCTTTTCACTTCTTTGCTAAACAAATTGTAAACCAGTTGAACCGGGCCGCCAACCGCAACGCCATAACGGTCATCACTCAGCTGGGGTATGCTTTTGGGAATTCCAGGAATATTGAGCTCGGCCATTTTTTCTTCCTCCAATTGTAATTGAACAAACGCCTGTTTAAACTCCTGATAGGTTTCCGGCCAAGGGAAGATATCTACGGTCTGAAGTTCGTAAACGGTTTTTTTCAATGTAGTGATTCCGAAAGCCCTGTTATTACTATCAGCTTGTGTAATAGCTTGTAATGCAGGGAGATACCCTAGGTGTGAAATGATCAGCGTATCGCCTTTCTGTACCGGAAGGAAAAAATGGCCTTCTTCGTTGGCACTGGTTGCCAAACCTGTTCCTGAAATCCGCACCATCGCTCCATAAAGGGGATAAAAATCCTCATCAAGTATGCGTCCCGAATATTCTATTATTTGTCCCTGCACACCAAAAACAGGAAATAAAATACTGAATGCCAGTATGAAATAAAATCGGTTCATGATTTATTCCTTTGTTTGAATCTGATTCTTGAATAGCACAATTTTCAGTTTTTCATGCTCAATGTAAGCTGTTGGCTAAAGTACAGATCAGCATGGTAGAAAATGTTTTTTCTTTCCTAAAAAACGTTAATCGTTTGTGATGAACTGGCGTATATAATCGATTAAGCGGGATGGTTTTACGGGTTTTGTGAGGAAACCCGCGCAGCCCGCATTGCGGCATTGGCGTTCTTCATCGCCCATAGTCAGGGCTGTTATAGCTACAATAGGAATTTCGGGCCTGATTTGTTTGATTCTTTTGCTTGCCTCTATGCCATTCATGCCCGGAAGCCGTAAATCCATCAGAATCAAATCAATATCGTTTAATTTGCCAATTAGTTCAATGGCCTTTTCTGCATTGCTGGTTTTGAGTAAATTAACATTTGTTGCCTTAAGCGACCGGCTGGTGATGATCATGTTTTCTTCGATATCTTCTACAATTAATATTGTATTTTGGCTCCAGTCGGGCATTTCCTTTTTTGGAGCAGGTGCGGCCCCGGAAGTTTGTGATGTACATTCGGAGATTATTGTGCGTGGAAAACTGAAGTAAAAATCGGCTCCACGACCTACTGCGGACTCTGCCCATATAATTCCTCCGAGCAGCTCGGTGAGGTTTTTTGATATCGCCAAACCGAGCCCTGTCCCTTTCATTGCGGCTCTATCTGTAGCTTGCCCAAAGCGCTCAAAAATTAACTCCAGGTTTTTATTCTCAATCCCTTCACCAGTATCGCGAACAAAAAGTGTTATTAGGTTGGCTTCGAGTTTGTAGCCAAAACGGATCATCCCTTTTTCGGTAAATTTTATGGCATTGCTCAGCAGATTAGACAAAATCTGTACGATTCTGCGCTCATCGCTGTTGATTTTCATGCTTGTAATTTGCTCGGGAATGGAAAGCATTAGCTTTACGTCTTCTGATTTACCGGCTTTTTCCAGATTGTTTTGGAATATTTCTTTTAGGTTATTAAGAGACTGGTTGAGGTCAAATTTTGTTTTAAATATTTTAATTTGTGCTGCTTCAATTTTAGAAATATCAATGATATCATTGATTAGGTTAAGCAGCTGCTCTCCATTTTGTATAATGATTTGCGTATATTTTTGTTTATTATCGGGATTGCTGCTGGCCTGCAATAATTCAGAAAAGCCAATAATAGCATTCATTGGTGTGCGGAGCTCATGCGACATATTTGCCAAGAAAGCGGATTTTAGCTTGTCTGATTCTTCGGCTTTAATCCTTGCCGCTTTCAATTCGCGGTTAAGTTCCTGCCTTTCTATGGCATACATTAATGTTCGTGATAAAAATGATGGGTTGATTTCCGATTTGCTGATATAATCCTGTGCTCCATTTTGAACAGCCCGGAGACCGGTTTCAATATCCGACTGACCTGTGAGCACCACAATGGCTTGTTCGGGATACTCCTTATGAAGTTTTTCAAAAGTTGATATCCCTACTGAATCGGGCAATCCTAAATCCAAAAGTATAATATCAGGGTGATAAGTTTTTAATATTTCCATGCCCTGCAATAATCGTATTGCACGCTGTGCTTCAAAATCCACGGACGCTTCCCTTAAATACTCATCAATAAGCAGGTAATCGCCATCATTGTCTTCAAAGCACAGAAGACTAAGTTTACTATTGGATTTCATTTTTTCTCCTTCCTGCTACAAATCTAACAAAAAATTTTTAAGATGTTATGATTATTTTGGGGGCAAAGAAACGGTTCCAAACCAAAAATCCTGAATGGATTTTATAGCTTTTGAAAAACGGTCAAAGTCCATTGGCTTTGTAATATAGCAGTTTGCATGGTTTCGGTACGACATGGCTATATCTGTGTCGTTGTCGGAAGTGCTGAGGACTATAACTGGAATAGATTTTAACTTATAATCAGATTTTATTTCTTTCAATACCTGCCGTCCGTCTTTCCGGGGAAGGTTCAAATCTAAAATAACTATATCAGGTCGGGGGCTTTGCTTGTAGGGGCTATGGTTTTTTAAAAAAGATATTGCCTCATTTCCATCGTTTACTACAAAGAGTTCGTGTTCTATTTCGTGTTCGTCCAGGGCTTCCCGTATTAAAATTATATCGCCGGGGCTGTCTTCTACTAATAGGATTTTTGTTTTCATATGATCAGCGGATTTTATTTTTTGGGAATCTGAGAATAAAAGTGCTTCCTGTACCCAAAATTGATTCAAGGCTTATTGTTCCGTTGTGGCGCTCAATAATTTTTTTGCAAATTGCCAGTCCAATACCGGTTCCTTCATATTCGTCGCGGGTATGCAGGCGCTGGAAAATTTCAAATATCCTTTGTGTATATTCCTTGCTGATTCCTATACCGTTGTCTGTTACAAGTATTTCGTGGTATTTGCGTGTTCTGTTTGTGGAAATACGAATTATCGGTGGGGTTTTTCCTTGAAATTTTATTGCATTACCAATCAGGTTTTGCAATAATTGGGCAATTTGTGTTTCATCGGCATTGATCTGTGGAAGTTTTGTGCTTTTGATTATTGCACCGCTTTGCTCAATGCTGGCATGCAGGTTCTTTTTTACTTGTTCCAATACGGCGTTTAAATCAGTTGGTCTAAATTCTTTGCCTCGAGTCCCTATTCTGGAAAAAGCGAGCAGGTCCTTAATCAGTTGCTGCATACGGATTGATCCGTCAACGGCATAACTGATGTAGTTTAATCCACGCTCATCAAGTTTTTCTGAATATCTTTTTTCGAGCAACTGAAGAAAACTGGACACCATACGTAGGGGCTCCTGAAGGTCGTGCGAAGCGATATAAGCAAATTGTTCCAGTTCTTTGTTGGATTCACGCAGGCGTTCCAGGGTTTCTTTCAGATACAGCTCCGTTTTCTTGATTTCGGTAATATCGCTGGCAGCGGTATAAATTTTATCTTCTTCAAGCACAGCATACCAGTTTAACCAGCGGTAGTTGTTGTCTGAGGTTTTAAACCGGCAAACATAATTGCATGATTTATTTAGTTCGTTGAGTGATTTTAGGTTTTGCGTGATAAATTCCCGGTCATCTTCATGCGAAAGCTCGTAAAAACCGGTGCCCTTAATTTTTGATAGAGGAAAACCAAGCGATTTTTCCCATGCCGGGTTCAGGTTCTCTATTCTCATTTCCTGATCAAGGGTGCACAGCAGGTCGGGATTTACTTCAAAAAATGTTTCTATGCTTTTTAATGCTGATTTAAGCGCGCTTACATCGCGTGCAATGGCCATGATATGGGTTTTGCCCCTGAAATTAATTCCAATGGCGTTGATATCTACCTTAATGAAATGGCCCTTTGGATGTTGAATATCCTTTTCCCAATGAATAACCTGGCCATTCCTGAGTTTGTTCTGGTTTTTGGTGAGGTCGGAATTAATAGATTTCAGCCATGGATTGTCTTCAGAAAAATTGAGCATCTCATCATGGCTGTAACCAAAAATACGTGCCGCCGCAGGATTGACCTCTGTAATCGTTCCCTTTGGTTTGAAAATTATGAGGCCGTCTGTTACGGACTCAAAAATACTGCGGTGCAGTTCTTCGCTTTGCCTCAGTTTTTGGTTGGCTATATGCTTATCACTAATGTCTGCTGCAAAAACTACCGCACCGTTTACCAAACCCTCTTCCTGTATCGGGTTGAGGCTAAATTCAAAATATTTGACCTGTTTATTTATTTCCAGTGTCAGTTCTGTTTTAAAAACTTCACCCGAAAATGCTTTCAGGTAAAACTCTTTCCATTTGTTTTTTAAGTCATCTTGCGTGGCGGGAATCCTGTCTAAGGCCGGATCGCCCACCTTTAATTCGATGCCAAATGCATTTTGAAAAATACTTTTTGAATATGTATTGATGGTCAGGATTTCAAAATTCAGGTTTACTGACCAAATAGCAATTTCCTTGTTTTCGACAATGGCATGAAGGTTGTTGAAAAGGTTTTTATAGTTCCTTTCGTTTTTTTCGAGTTTTTGTTGCGCATTCATTTCTTTGGTGATATCGGTGTGGGCTCCAATCCACTCCTTGATATAGCCCTTGTTATTTAAAATAGGAACTGCTTTTACGCTCATAAACAGGTGCTTGCCCGATTTATGCTTCAAACGGTGCTGTATTTCAAAAGTGCTTCTGCTTTTTACGGATTTATTCCATGCTATGCGTGTGCGCGTCCTGTCTTCGGGGTGTACGGCACGCAACCAGCCGGCACCTTGATATGTTATAAATGCCTGGCCAGTAAAATTTTCCCATGATTTGTTTCTTTCGCTAATCAGGCCATTTGCATCGGTAAACCATATGATACTGGATGTGGTACTGACCAATTGGCGAAAGCGCAGCTCACTATCGGCCAGTTTTAACTCAAAATTCTTTTTAAAAGAGATATTCCGGCTGATGCCAATTAGAATATGGGGATTTCCTTGCTCATCTTTTTTTGTTACCCGGCCCCTTCCATCGGCCCATTCCCAATCGCCTGATTTGGTTCTCATTCGGAATTCTGCGTGGTAATGTTCTGTTTTGCCGCTGAAATGATCATTAATAGCAGACATAACATCAGGCACGTCATCTGGGTGCATCAACTCTGCCATGCCTTGAATGCTTTTGGGTACTTCATCTTCGGAATAGCCAAGTGATTTAAAAAGCTCAGGTGAACAAATCATTTTACCACTTTTGAAGTCGTCTTCAAATACTGAAGATTCATTGATTTCCAAAGACATTCTTAATCTTTCCTGACTTTCCTTCAGAAGGTTTTCGGATAGTTTGCGCCCGGTGATATCGCTGTGGACCCCTATCATCCGGATTACTTTTCCGTCGCTGTCGAGGAAGGATTCGGCCTGATTGTAAATCCAGCGATATGAGCCGTTTTTGTGTTTCAAGCGGAATTCAGCCGTAAAATATCCTTCAGGATTGCGTAGATAACTGTTTACTTCCTGATGCATACGTTCGTAGTCCTCGGGATGCAGCAGTTTTTGCCAGCTTGAAAATTTGTTTTCCAGCTCCTCGGGTTTGTATCCTAACTGAGCTTTCCAGACACTCGAATAAAACACAGCGTCTGAACTGACTAACCAGTCCCAAATGCCTGTATTTGATGCTTTTGAGGCAAGTTCATAGCGTTCACGGCTGAGTTTCAGGTTTCTTTCTGTTTCCTTCTTTTGTAATGATTCACTAAAAACGCGTGCAATAGCTTTTAATAAGTTTCTTTCTTCAGGCAAAAAAGGGTCAAAGGCTGTATCATCGAGATAACCAATTTCAATACTGCCTTTATTTATATCATTATAAAAGAATGTATTTTTTAAAGTATTTGCCGTCGGGCGGAAGTTGTTGCTTTTTACTTCAATATCATTATCTTTTATCCGTACACAGCTTAGTTCGGGCCTAAGCCAGGAGAGAGGTATAATTTGTGTAGCCTTGCTGTAAAGTTGCTCTTTGCTGATTTCCGGGCTATGGGCAAATTCATGGATTTGATAAAGGCAGTTCATTTCCTTAAGCCGCTCTTTGAGATCTTTTTGTGATTTCCTGAGCTGTTGTTCGGTTTCTTTTCTCAGATCTATTTCTTCCTGTAACTCTTCTGTAAGGGAGCGCAGTTCTTCTTCCGTCACCGAGCGCTCTTCAATTTCCGCTTGCAGCTCCTCATTTGCAGCCAAAAGCTCGCTTTCCTGTTCATTTCGTGTCTTTCTTTCCTTTTTTAATAAGAGATGAAGTTTGTCGGCATCATTGCTTGCCTCTTCGGGTATTATTTCTGCAAGGTTCTTATTTTCTTCATCAACATGCTTTTTTAACTCTTCCCGAAGCCCGTTTATGGCCATTTCGCTAATAAGCAACTGCAAGCCCTGAAAATATGCAACAATATGTCCCAGTTTCTCTTCCGTGTAAACTGGGACATCTGCCAGTGCCTGCTTAAAGCCTTCATGATTGAAACCATGTCCCTTAATAATATTTGTATAAAACGAGTGTAAAGGCTTTTTTTCCTCAATGAAAAACTGGCCGAAAAACAGTGTGGCAATATGCGTGCTGTTCACAATAATGGGAAACGCAACCTCTGTTAAGCCGTTTTTGCAGTTGTACATAATGTGCTCATGGTTGCCTGCGCTTATCTCACTTAAAATTGTGCTGTCGCTTTGGCGGCAACGAATTAAGGTATCTGTGTTTTTGCGGAAAAAATCTGTGCAAAGCTTCGAAAACCCAATGCTGATGCGTAAATTGTTGTGCCGGTCGAGCAAAGCAGACGAAAGATTATTAATCGTATAACTACTTTTTAAAAGTTTTTCAATTGCGGCTAAATCAAGTATCTGATCTAAAAATAATCCTGCTATAACTTCCTTTTGATTTTGTGTTTTCATGTTGTGAGGGCTTGATGCATCTAAGATATTAAATTATTTTATGCCGTAGCTCAGAAGAAAGAATATTGTGAAAACAAGTGGGTAGTTCAAGAAGAATCAGACTGAAGCTTCTCCGGTGTTTTTTATATTAATTTCCAGAGTGGCATAGTATTTCGCTCCGGTTTCATGGAAAAGTATTTATTTTTGCAATTCAAAATTTTAGAATATAGGTTATGAGCGAACTGAGAAGAAGTAAAATTGCTGATTTGTTGAAATCAGATGGAGATGAAAGAATAGTGAATGTTAAAGGCTGGGTGCGCACCAAGCGCGGCAACAAAAACGTGGCCTTTATTGCATTGAACGATGGCTCTGTAATTCATAATATCCAATTGGTTGTTGATGTGCCTTCATTTGATGAAGAGCTCCTGAAAAATATCACAACCGGCAGCAGTATCTCGGCAAATGGAAAGCTTGTAGCCTCACAGGGCAAAGGCCAGTCTGTCGAAATTCAGGTGGAAGAACTGGAGCTTTACGGTACTTCTGACCCCAATACATATCCATTGCAGAAAAAAGGGCACAGCATGGAATTTCTCCGCAGTATTGCGCACCTGAGGTTTCGTACCAATACTTTTGGAGCCGTTTTCCGGATTCGCCATGCGCTGGCCTATGCCATTCATAAATATTTCAATGATAATGGCTTTTATTATCTGCATACGCCACTGATTACCGGTTCGGATGCCGAAGGAGCCGGGGCAATGTTCCGCGTTTCTGCACTCGATGCCGAAAATCCTCCACGCAACGAAGAAGGAAAAATTGACTATTCACGCGATTTTTTCGGGCGCGAAACAAATCTTACGGTTTCCGGTCAGCTCGAAGCAGAACTGGGCGCTACGGCCCTTTCGCAGGTTTATACTTTTGGCCCTACTTTCCGTGCCGAAAACTCAAATACTCCGCGTCACCTGGCCGAGTTCTGGATGATCGAACCCGAAATGGCTTTTTATGACATTGTTGACGATATGGATCTGGCCGAAGATTTCCTGAAATATCTGATCAAATATGCAATGGACAATTGCCGTGAAGACCTGGAGTTCCTGAACAAATTGATCGATAAAGGACTGATCGAACGCCTTGAGTTTATCTTGAACAATAAATTTGAACGGAAATCTTATACCGAAGCGGTTGAAATCCTGAAAGCTTCTGGCAAAAAGTTTGAATTTCCTGTGGAATGGGGCGTTGACCTGCAATCCGAACACGAACGTTATCTCGTTGAAGAACATTTTAATAAACCCGTTATACTGACCGATTACCCCAAGGATATCAAGGCGTTCTATATGAAAATGAACGAAGACGGAAAAACCGTCCGTGCAATGGATGTGCTTTTCCCGAAAATCGGTGAAATTATCGGAGGGTCGCAGCGTGAAGAAAAACTGGATGTGCTTCTGAAGCGCATGGAAGAAATGAATATACCTGAAGAAGAAATGTGGTGGTATCTTGATATCCGTAAATACGGAACCGTGCCCCATAGCGGATTTGGGTTGGGATTTGAGCGCCTGGTGCTTTTCGTGACAGGTATGGGCAACATCCGCGATGTGATCCCATTCCCACGTACACCGCAAAATGCTGAATTTTAAAACAGACCGGATTCTGCGGCAATCAAAAATCGTTCCGTTACGCTTTTTATTGCCGCTTTTCCTTGCTATATCGCGAAATATATGTACATTTGAAATCGCTGGCAATGCCTGTGGCGTGCCGTTTAAACGATAGGATACATGTTAAATCAAAGGCTACAACAAAAATTACTACAAAAGCTTTCTCCTCAGCAGATTCTGCTTATGAAACTGTTGCAGATCCCTTCTGTAGCCCTTGAACAGCGCATAAAGCAGGAAATCGAAGAAAATCCAGCACTGGAAGACCAGAGCAATAACGATAATTCCGATCAGTCACAGGAGGATCATTCTGATCAGGATCATGACGAAAACCAAGAAAGTGAACACGATAGCGATGATGAGTTCAGCTTCGAAGATTATATTCCTGATGATGACGATATTCCGGCATACCGGATGAATGCAAATAATCACAGCGCTGATGATGAACATCGCGAAGTGCCTTTTGCTTCCGGGACATCGTTCCATGAGCTGCTCCGAAACCAACTGGGTATGTATGGGCTCAGTGATAAGCAAAAGCAAATAGCGGAACATATTATAGGTAATATTGATGACGCAGGCTATCTGATGCGCGAACTCGATGCTATGGTTGATGACCTGGCTTTCCTCCAAAATATCAGTGCCACAGAACAAGAACTGGAGCAGGTCTTGCAAATCATCCAGCAATTTGACCCTTCCGGTGTTGGTGGACGGAACCTTCAGGAATGCCTTATGATCCAACTGAAACGTAAACCGGAAACAGAAGCTGTTAAGGTAGCTAAGTTGTTGATTGGGCGCTATTTCAATGAGTTTACCAAAAAACATTACGAGAAAATTCTCCGCAAATCAAAAATATCTGAAGAAGTGCTGAAAGAAGGGATTGCCGAAATTTTGAAGCTCAACCCAAAACCGGGCAATTCATTAAGCGAGACCGTAAAAACCAATCAGTATATCATTCCCGATTTTATCATCAACAATAATGATGGTGAGCTGGAACTGAGCCTGAATTCAAGCAATACCCCGGAACTCCGCCTGAGCCGCACATACACCGAAATGATGGAGGATTTTGCCGGAAGAAAAGGGAAGAAAGACAAAAAACAAAAGGAGGCTTTGATGTTTATCAAGCAAAAAGTGGATTCGGCAAAATGGTTTATTGACGCAATAAAGCAAAGGCAGAATACCCTTTATGTTTGTATGAAAGCCATCATGGATTATCAGCACGAATATTTCCTGAGCGGTGATGATACACGTTTGCGCCCTATGATTCTGAAAGATATTGCCGAAAAGGTTGGCCTCGATATTTCAACGGTTTCGCGTGTGGCCAATTCTAAATATGTGCAAACACCTTTTGGTACATTTCTGCTGAAAAGCTTTTTTTCCGAATCCATGCAAACCGAATCGGGCAAAGAAGTTTCAACCCGGGAAATCAAAAAAATACTCCAGGATTGTGTTGAAGCAGAGGATTCTACAAGTCCGCTTACCGATCAGGAACTTGTGGCAATACTTAAAGAGAAAGGCTATAATATTGCCCGCCGAACCATTGCCAAATACCGCGAACAGCTTAATATTCCGGTAGCACGCCTGCGGAAAACCCTCTGATTATGTCTCTGGATCAAATCGAAAGCCGCGCCGCTAAATTTATTTCATGGGTTTTCCATCCACTCTTCGTGCCTTTGTTCACTCTCATACTTTTATTTCAGCAGGAATATTATTTCGTCCTGATCTTAACACCCGAGGCGAAATGGTTTATTGCGGCCATTTTGTTTCTGAATACCTGTGTTTTTCCCGCACTGTTGATGCTGTTTTTTAAATGGCGGGGCATGATCAGCTCGCTGCATATGCCCAATAAAGAAGAGCGTGTTTTTCCTTATATTATGATGTCGGTTTTTTATTATTTGACGTATTATCTGTTTTCGGAACTTAAGCTCCCGGATGTTTTCTTTATATACATAAGCGGCGCTACAGTGCTAATTATAAGTGTTTTGCTAATTAATTTTATTTGGAAAATCAGTGTGCATATGGCCGCAATGGGTGCCGCCGCTGGTGCTTTCGCGGGCATGGCTGTGCTTTATGAGCTTCAGGTGATGCATGTTCTGGTTTGGCTGATTGCAGCGGCCGGATTTACAGGTTTTGCCCGCTTAAAGCTGAAAGCGCACAGCCAGGCACAGGTTTATGGGGGGTATCTGCTGGGCTTTGCCATCTTGTTTGCTTCATTTTATCTTTTTTAACCTGAATAATTCATGAAATTTCGTCATGAAAGCAAAAAACGCAATAAGAGAAAGGGAGCGCGGTTTTTTGGCGCACAGGAATAGCCGTAGCTGTTGTGGGCACCAAAAAGATAGCATTCCTTTCTATTGAAGCGGTTTGTGCTTGCAATAGGATGTTTTGTGAATTATTATGGTTAAGGAACAAAAAAACCGGACAATAGCCCGGTTTCCTTATATTGTTTGAATATTTTTTTATTGATATTTAAATGGCATAAAAGTAATACCTACCGAAATGGGATACATTTGCGGTCCCAGCTCGCTTTTGAACAATTTGGATAGGCTATAGTATGCCGAAAGGTGTACCCAACGATATCCAATGCGGGCACTGGCACCCAGCATCCAGGGCTGCAGGAATTCAATATTGTATTTTTTAATATCAATTTCTTCGCTTGTATCTTCGGGGTTTTGCCCTTTGTATTTTGTGTGTGCCGATAATTTGTAGCTGAAACGGAACCCGAGGGCAAAATGCCAATCGCCCGGATCGTATCTGATCTCTAATGGAATATCAAGATAATTGATGTTTGTTTTGGCTTTATCATAATCGAGGCTGTCGGCATAATTGATGAATGTTGTTCCGGCACTGGTGCTTTCTGGAAGTGCGCCGGCATAAAGGTTTCGGGAAGTTATCCCCAAACCGGGAGAGAAATGAACTTTATTAATTTTGGTCTTTATGTTATAAGTGAACAGTACGCTGACGCCCCTGTTGAGCCAACTCGGATCTACATTATCGGGCAAGTCCATCCAAATGTCGTTAAAAAATTCAAGGCCAATGCTATAGCGGCGATAAGGCTGCTTTTCTTCCTGATCCTGTGCAAATATCGGTGCTGTGATAAGCAGGGCGATGGCAATAATGAGTAAGCGCTTCATATAGTTATTTTTCATTGATGGCAAAAATACATATTCTTGCAGGTTGGAGCAAAAAAAAGGGAAGTTTCTTTCCCTCTCCTTTATATTGCTGTGCAACAATGTTTTTGCATTTTCTCAGGGCATATTTCATGATAATCTTACAATAAGCCAAAGACATATAACTTTCTTATTGGCAACTTATTGTGATTTCTCATCCTTTTTCCAGCTGACAATAATTTCAGTGCCCTGGTTCAAACGGCTCAAGATATTAAAGCCGATATTGTTTTCGATGAATATCTGCTGACATAAATACAGGCCAAGACCAAGGCCTTGTTGTTCCCTTTCGCTGCGGTCGTGCTGTTCAAATGATTTGATTTTGCTTATCTGGTCTTCCCGGATGCCATAACCTTCGTCTTTCACGCTAAGTGTATAGTTGTGAGTGTATTCTGTTATTGATATTTGCACAGGGCTTCCATTTTCACTGAACTTGAAAGCGTTGTCTGTCAATTCATAGATAATTTTGTCGAGCAGTTTTTTTGATAAAGGCAGGCTTTCGCAATCAATATCAAGATGAATGTCTTTGTCGCGATTATATTGTTTTGCCAGTTTCATTAAATAATTTTCATAATGAATGCACTCTGTTTCTTCCCTTGGAGCGCTTTTTAAAAATCCGGGCTTTTGCAGGCTTTGAAAATAGAACAACATATTATCTGTAATGTGCTGCAGTCGTTTGCCGGAATTGTGTATTGTCCGGATCATTTTTTTTAATTCGCTTTTGTCAAACTCATCAAAGTAGTATAAAAGGAGCTCCGACATCCCGAGGATTCCATTCAGAGGAGTGTTCAGTTCATGTGAATATACATCTCCAATTTGGCTTTTAAAAGCCTCAATTTTTTGGTTTATATCCTGTTTGTGCATCCTTTGCTTTTCCAGCCTGCTTTCAATAGCGCCGATCAGTTCATCGCGCGAAAAAGGTTTTGTCAGATAATCATCTGCGCCCAGGCTCATGCCTTTTCTGATGTCTTCGGGCGATGCTTTTGCTGTTAAAAAAATGAAGGGGATCGTAGCCGTCTCACTCGATTTTCGGATGGTTTCCAATACCTGATATCCGTTTAGCCGGGGCATCATAACATCGCAAATTACAAGATCGGGCTTGTGTTCCAGAATTTGTTGTACGCCTACAAAGCCATTATCGGCCTGTAAGCTTTCGTAGCCGGATATCCTGAGTATCTCAGCAATATTTTCCCGGATTATGGCTTCGTCTTCTATGACAAGGATTTTTTCCATTATTGTTGTTTTGGCGCTTTCGGCAGGTTAATAATAAATGTGGAGCCTTTTCCTTCACAGCTTTTTACGCGGATTCTTCCGCCATGTCGCAGCAAGTTTCTTTTTACAATGTGCATGCCCAGCCCGGTACCTGAAATATTGCTCACATTTGCGGCACGATAGAAACTGTCGAATATTTTATCCGACTCATCTTCTGGGATCCCAATGCCGTAATCTGTTATTCTGACGCAAACCTCATTTTTTTGCCTGAAATCAATTTGGGCTTCAGGTGCTTTCTTGTCTTGAGAATATTTAAAAGAATTGGATATCAAATTGTTAAAAACCTGTGTTAAAAGATTTTTATCCCCATTGATGTTATAAGGCGCTCCCAGGCTTTTTATTTGAAGGGTTCTTTTGTCCTTTTGGTTAGAGAAATTCATTTCTGCCAAATTCTTGATCAATTCAAAGACATCCAGCTCGTCATATTTTATGTTCGTGTTTTCGGCATCTATTTTTCCAATAAGCAGAACATCTTCCATCACTTGAATCAGCCGGTCAATTTCATTTTTAATGTAACCATTATGCTTTAAAATATTCCCCTTCTTTTCTTCATCAATATCAGCTACATAATGGTTGATAATATCAGTGCTGGAACGTATTCCCGCCAGGGGCGTGCGCAACTCATGGCTGACCATTGAAACAAAATTGGTTTTTAAATCATTGAGTTCGCGGAGCTTGTCAAGAGCTTCACGGATTTTGCGTTCAGCAGTTTTTTGATCCGTGATATCAATTACAAACCCATCAACCAAATCTTTTTTTTGTGTCTCTTTATACGATAACCGCATATTAACATAAACCCAACGGATTTCTCCATTAGGTCTTCTAATCTTTATTTGCCTGTTTTTAATTTCCCGTTTTTTGTTCAGTTCTCTTATTAATTTTTGATGTTCATCGGGCGTATCAATATAATCGAAGAACTGCGCATTCTGTTTCCGGGCTTCTTTAAGGGATTTGAATCCCGCTATACGAGCAATTTCCTCATTATACCTAAGAATTTGTTCGCCGGGAACTGATTGAAATACGCCAATTGGGGCGTTTTCGAACAACAGCTTATATTTTTGCTCGATGTTCTGTAAATTTTGTTCTGTAATTATTCTGTTTTCCGCATTACTGACAACCTGGGTCAGTATCTGAAGTAATGGGATATTTTGTTCCTGCCATTCTTTTTTAATATTTGACAGGCCAAACATCAGGAAGCCAATAACTTCTTTTTTGTTGGATAACGGGAGGCAAACAATTGTATCCGTATTTTCAGGAGTTTGGGTGTGAAAGTGTTGGAAGAAATCCTGCAAGTTCTCGCCCTGTAAAATCCTGATATTGTTTTTGCCCGAAGATTTGATCAGGTCTTGGCAGTTTTCCGGTCTTTTTATTTTGGCTGAACTAAAACGGTTTGTGGTTTTTTGCCAGCTGGTTTTTTTCAGGGAGTCTGTTTTTTTTCGGTCCAGAATGTGAATTTGTGCCCATTGTGCCCCGATAAAAAGCCCGGTTTTCTTTAATACAGTCTTGTGGCAGGATCCTATCCGGTTGTATCTGCTGTTTACATAGTGTGCTGCCAAATCGAGAATGAGCTCGTTGAATTTTTCTTTGTGTTCCAAAAAGCGTTCGGCCTGAATACGCGCATTGACATCCCTTATATCGTGTATGAGATTTACAACCTTGCCCTTGCTGTTTTTTACCACGTACACACTGATTTCATACCAGGTTTTTTGCTTGTTTTTATTACTGTGCCGGATTACTGTACTTCTGCTTTTGCCGTCAACCAGTGTTTGCCGGATCGGGCATCCGTTGCAAGGTTCTGTATGGTCAAAAAGTAATTGGTGGCAGGGAAGCTTTCTGGAATCGTTAAAGTTAAAATGTTCCTTGAGCCAATAATTGGTTTTTATAATCTGTAGGTCTTTATTAATCAGGCTTAATCCCGATTGCATGCCATCAAAAATAGCGTTGAGCAATTGCTCGTTATGCTGGAGTTTTTGGGTAATATGATGGCGCTCCGATATATCTTCAACTGTGCCTTCATAGTACATAATGCTGCCGCTTTCATCATAAATGCAAGTGGCATTTTCTCTCAGTATAATGACTTCTTTGTTTTTGTTGAGCCATTTGGCTTCAAACCCCCTAACATATCCATCCTCTTTCATCCGTTTGTCAAATTCTTTTTTGCGCTGTGGGTCTGCATAGCTTGATGGAATATTTAGTTTTTGTAAATCTCCTAAACTATCGCAGCCCATGAGCCTGACCAAATAGGGGTTCGCCAGATGAACTTTTCCATCTGGGTTTACCCTGTAAATACCAATGGGAATATTGTCGTACAAATCTTTGTAGGCCTTCTGGCTTTGAAGTAATGCGCCAGATTGCAATAAGATTTCGTTTTTAAGTTTTTTGTTCAGAACATGCAGCTTGTTTTCAGTAATTTTTCTGCTTGTAATATTTCGTAATGAACCTGTAATTTTTGGCTCCCCGTTTTCATCCAAAAGACGCGCCATTAATGAATAGTTCACGATGCCGCCATTTTTGTTTCGGAAATCAACTTCGTAGTCAATGAGCTGCTTCTTTTTTTTGATTTCCTTTAAAAAGCTGTCCCGATCATTGGAATCAAAATAAAACTGCTTGATGTTTTGCCCGATAATGATATTGAACTCCCCAAACCCTAATTGTTTTATGGATGGTGAAATGTCCAGTATGCGCCCATCAAGGCGGGTTTCGAAATAAATGTCCTGTATGTTTTCGTATATGTTCCTGAGCTTTTTGTCGCTTTCGGCAAGTTGGGCGGTGCGTTCCCCAACCATGAATTGCAGGGTTGTTTGGTATTCCTTTGCGGCTTCTTCGTTATGCTTTTGCTGACTTATGTCCGTTAAAACGCCTGTAATTTTAAACGTACCGGCGTGGAAACTCGCTTTCCCTTTGCATAGTATCCACCTGATGTCCTCATTATCAAGTATGCGGAAAGCCAGGTCAATGATCCTATCTTCCTGATCTATGCTTATGCTTCGGATACCTTGTTCTGTTTTTGTACGGTCTTCTGAAATAATAAAACGGACAAATTGAAATAACTTAAATGGACCGGTACTATGGCTAATACGCATAATTTTCCGTGCATCACGACTTAAATGTATTTCATTGGTTTTGGAATTGTATGTCCATACGCCCTGTTGGCTGTTCTCCAAGGCAAATTTTAGCTGTTCCCTGCTTTGAAGGAGGTTTTGTTCTGCTTTTTTAAGCTCATTGATATTTGTGACGACAAATATTGCCAAGCGGAAATCGCCAACAAACATACTTTTCCCAAAAATGCGCCCAAAAACTGTTTGATTGTTTTTGTCTTTTAGGGCCAGATCATGACCCGAAAGCATTTCCTCATTTTCCAAAATGGCCAGAGCTTTGCTAAGGTCATTGTCTTTTTGAAAAATACCGAGTGTTCGGATATCACGGCCAACAAGCTCTGTTTTATTGTATTTTAAACCTTTTTCAAATGCCTGGTTTACATCCCAAATCACGTGGGAGTCTAGGTCATAAATCATCATATAGGCCGGATTGATGCTGAATGCCTGCCGGAATTTTTCTTCCGAAACCTGTAAAGCCGGCTGAATATCTGATTTATTGCGCATTGCTTCCTGGTTTTCGGATACAAGCATTATGTACGACGGCCGGGAATCCCAATAAGAAGGGCTTACCGTAACAAAGCAAGATGTAATTTGGGAATTATGCCGCAAAAAAAGCAATTCATTATTAGTGCTTAAACCATTAGCCAACTGATTGATTATGGATGATATTTCTTTCTTTTGCTCAGAAGCAAATAAGATCGCTGTGTTTTGATTGCGCAGTTCATCAATTTTATATCCACTGATTTCTAAGGCCTTTTGGTTGGCATCTAAAATTTTATGCTGATCAGAAAGCACAATGGCTGCCTGGTTCATCAGCCGGAAAACAGTACGGTAATTTGTGCCTGATTCATCTTGAGCCGGCTGCAATTGTATTAAATCCCTCAGGTTGCGTATTTCTTCTGCCTGCGCAATGAGCATATGGTTTAGTTGCTGTGCGTCGTTACGTGATAAGCGGAGCTCTTCAAAATATAGTGCCGTTTCCATGAAGGCCCTCATTTTATAGTAGAGTTTATCGGGATGGATAGGCTTTTGGATAAGATCTGTTGCGCCCGACTCAAAAATCTCTTTAATATCTCCCTCTTCAAGATCATGCGCCGTGATCAGTACCAAAGGTGTGTGTACATTTATATTTTGCCGGAATTCCCTGCAAAAATCCAAACCACTCATTTGTGGCATTTGAATATCGACCAATAGTATTTGGTAATTATTTTCAGAAGCAGATTTAAGTGCATCCCGGGCACTTGAAAAAGTGTCAATAGATATGCCAAGTTTGGTTAAAACCCGCTTGAAATAAATCAAATTGGCAGGCATATCATCAACAATTAGTAAACGAATAGCAGGTCGGTTTCCCATTGCAAACTGTTTGTTTCAAAATTATAAAAAAATGAAATATATTTCATTTATAATGAGTAAAAATACAAAACAAGCAAATTTTTGTGGGCAATAATTAGGTCCTGTCCTCAGCCTGACTAATTCATGAAATTTCGTCATGAGCACATTCGACATGCTCAGTGACCAAGCACAAATCGCAATAAGAGAAAGGGAGCGCAGATTTTTGGCGCACAGGAATAGCCGTAGCTATTTTGAGCACCAAAAAGATAGCATTCCTTTCTATTGCAGCGGTTTGTGCTCGCAATAGAATATTTTGTGAATTATTCAGGTTAGAGTCTGGTTTCTGGTTCAGAATGTTCGAGGTGTTATACTGTGATGTGCCGAGCTTAGCCAAAGTAAGCTTGTGGAAGTTAGCGCAGCCGAAGTGCATTCTTCCGAAAGCTTTCGGAATTGAAAATAAGGAGTCCGCGAAGTCTCGGAATGATGGTCCCAGGCAGGCCCATCAAAAAATTGGAGAACTTAAAAGGTGCTGGAAAACTTATTATAGCCTGCTTATAATATTATGTTTGCATTTTATGAATAGAGCAGGATAGAAAGCTTCCAGAAGTGACATTAGAAAAATTGAATTAATATATTTGTAGAACAAACTCTTTTTCTTCTTTCCGGGGATCCCCGGAAAGAAGAAAAAGAGTCAACTAAAATCAGGCCGCTACAAATTTATCCTGCCCACAGGATAAAGATTCAGTTTTTTATCCCTCCACAGGCTTTTCTGGTAAAACCAGTTCATCATTTCCCATTGGCTTTTTTCATCAAAATAGCCGTCCTTTTTCAAGGCTTCGAACGCAATTTTGATGCTGTCGTTTTCTTTGAGCATTTTTCGTGCCAATGGTTCCATCACATAGGTTTCGGCATACTCTTTTTGTTCAAAAATGGAGTTGAAAAAGCCCCAGCTAATATATGAATCACTGGATTCCGGCTCGAGCATATAGGCCACAACCCGGGCTGCTCGCTGGTTCATGTCAATCAGCACAGATCCTTTGGGATAGATGCGCTTTTCTTTTACAGGAATGCTTTTAATGCGTAGCTTTTGCCTGCCTTCATAAGGTGTGGGTTGCCATCTTGGATTTTCAAAGCGATAGCTCTCAACCATTAGTTCGGTATCTTTATCCAGGCGTGTGTAACTAATGCCATGCGCATCAATGCGTTCAATTATTTCGGTCCATTCTGCCGGGATGATGTACGCATCGGGCAATGAAACTTTGGCCGTAGCTTCTGCCTTTTTAAATAAAGGCAAACGGAAGGTCTTTGGTTTGTCTGCATGATATTGATGCCATAAACCACCGCTCAGTCCGCTTTCAACAATGTCGTATTCCACGCCCAAAAAATCTACCATTACGGAATCGCTCATGGAAGTCTCAAAATTTATTGCAAAACAGTTTTTCCTGAAATCATCGCTTGCTGTATAAAGATCAGCTTCGCGGATCAGCGAAAGGAGTTCATCATGCTGGTCGTTCATCATCCGCATACTGAATTTGATGAGTTCGTATGTGCTTTCAACGCGGGGCTTGTAGGGTTTGAGCATATGCGTTTCGATGAGCAGTCCGGGGCGGTTTTGCAAAGCGGTATATCCCTGCGAAAGCATGGGCGGTGCTGCTGAACGGTACAGGCCACTGCGCGGATCGTGCCATTTGCGGAAGCTTACGTACGGAAAAACTGGAAAATCATGCGCAAACATATAATCTTCCATTTCGGGCAGATAAGTATTTTCGACCCATTGTGTCAGCCCGGCATCCATATTGCCGAAAACCTCCATGGCATAGGTGGCTACATATTGATAATCAGCTCCATCTGTTGTGTGGCAGTCGATGAAGAAATCGGGGAGCCAATGGCTGAACATGCGCAGCCAATCGCGCATTTCGGGCGCATCGGCTTTGAGGAAGTCGCGGTTGAGGTTCAGGTTTTGCGCTGTAACCCGCCAGCCCATTTCTTCCGGGCCGTTTTGGTTGATGCGGTTGTGTTTCCCAAAACGTTCGTGCCCGTCCACATTGAAAATAGGAATGAACATTAGGCTGACTTTATCCAGAAGGTCTTCTTCGGTTTTTGAAATTGCCATTTCGCGTATCAGCATCAATCCGGCATCTTTCCCTTCTGATTCGCCGGGATGAATGCAGGCTTCCACAAGCAAAACCGCTTTACCTGATGAGCGGATGCTGGCGGCATCGTGCAAACCGTCTTTATCAACAATCAGCAAAGGCAGCTCACGCCCCTGAGGGCTGATGCCAAAATTCGTATAATGCACCATGGGCGATGCTTCGGCCAAACGCTTACAATAGGCAATAGTTGCATCGTAGCGCGGCGTTTCCTTGAAATTGCTTTGCTCATAAAAGGTTGTCCAGCCCTGGTTTTCCTGCGAAAGAACACCAAAGCTCAGGAAAACTAAGGTGAGTAGTAATGTGTGTCTCATGATGTTGATTTTTAGGTTCTACACGGAATTTCGTGGAAAGAAATTTGAGTGCTATTTCAATAGATTCCTCCTTCCGATAGCTATCGGAATTCCTCATACTTGGTCTCATTTCCTCTTATGAAGCGCTTTTAAGGTCTTCGAGCGGAACCTAGAAGCCGCTCGACCACCGCTATACAAGGTTTTCGAGCGTCCCGCGGTGAGCGGAGCCGAACCAAGCGAGAAGCCGCATTTGCCCAGTTCAATCCGACCGGAGCAAAGCCAGACGAAGTGATTAAGGCTTTGTGAAGGGAGGAATCTGTTGGAGGTTTAATTTTTGTCTTTCAACAAAATTCCTAGTAGAACGACAAATATAGCATTTTAAGATAGTGTATCAAAGAATTGCGCCTAAATTTTTTATTGTGGAAGAAATTCTGTGTTGTGGCGCAATCGTTCTTATGCTTTTTTAACATGGGCATGTTTTGTTTCGGCATTATTTTTGACCGCATAAATCCCGTTCTGATAAAAAATATGTACTTTGTGCATGAATTTATTATCGGGAACATTCATCAAAAAAAATACGGCTTATGAAAAAATCGGATGTATTACTGGCGTTTTTGGGCGGAGCTGCGGTAGGAGCAATTGCAGGAATTCTTTTTGCACCTGACAAAGGTTCCGAAACGCGCAAAAAAATTGCAAAAGCGGCCAATGATCTGGGCGATGGGATCAGCGAGCGCCTGGATGATCTCAAAGATTCAGTCAGCAGCACCATCGAAGATATAAAAGAATCGATGGAAAAAGAAGAAAAAGCGGCAAAAGAAACCAAAGAAAATTCTGATGGAGAAGGAAACAATAAGTGATCAACTGAAAGCGCTTGGAGAGGATAGCCGGGAATATGCACGCCTCCACCTGGAGCTGCTCAAGCTCGAACTGACAGAAAACACGGCACGGATTTTTGCAACAATAACTACCCTAATCGTGCTTATTGGCTTCGGCTTTTTTGCATTGCTTTTTATAGCCATCCTCCTTTGGTTTGTGTGCCTGCATATTACCGGCAGCTTCATTTGGGCTTCGGTAATAATTGCGATTTTATATATTATTTTAGGGTTTCTGGTTTTTGTTTTTCGGAAGAAATGGATCCTCAATCCCTTGATCAATGTCTTGAGTGGAATTATCCGACGCATGGAAAAGAAAGGAGCGGACAATGGAGAATAGATTCAGGAATTATCAGGAATTGCTTGATGAGAAAAAACGTATCAAAGAGCAAATCAGGGAAAAAGAAGCTGAAATTGCCCTGCGTTTTGAAGAAATCCGCAAAACCGAATTTATCCCCAAAATAGTTCCGGAACCGGCTTTAAAAGGTTCCCGTATCCTCCTGGCAGCTAAAGTTGCGGTGAATACCTGGAAATTTATCCGCAAGGTGAAGGAACATAAAAAGAAAAAATTATCCTAAACATTTTATCATGCAAAGGGTTCATTAGCTTGATGAAACTGATGAACAGCAAAACTCCGGGAAACTATTGAGATGAAAATTTATTTACGGGATTTATTGATTTTGTTCCGATCCTTCACCTTTTTGAGGTTGTGGAACAGTTTATTGCTTCGGGTTTCCTATAGGCTAAGCCGGCTTTTGAAAAGGCCGCTTCACTGGGGAATGCCTGAAAGCCTGAGTATTGAGCCGACAACCATGTGCAACCTGAGCTGCCCCGAATGCCCTTCGGGTTTAAAACAGTTTAGCCGCCCACGCGGGATGTTGAATACCGAAGGTTTCCGTAAAATGATGGATGAGGTGCATCAGCGATTGATTTATCTGATCCTTTATTTTCAGGGCGAGCCCTATCTAAACCCGCATTTCTTTGAAATGGTGCGCTATGCGGTTTCTAAAAAGGTGTACGTGGCTACATCAACCAATGCGCATTTTTTAAGCGAAAACAATGCCCGCAGAACGATTGAGTCGGGCCTGCAACGGCTGATTGTCTCCCTCGATGGGGCGGATGAAGAAACGTACAAAATTTACCGAAAAGGAGGTGATTTTAATAAAGTGTTGGAAGGGATCCGTACCTTGACGCGAATAAAAAAAGAAATGAAATCCGCTACACCACACATTATTTTGCAATTCATCGTGTTTCGAACCAACGAACATCAAATTGATGACATTCTGGAACTCGGCGAAGAGCTTGGTGTAGATGAGGTGCAATTAAAATCCGCACAGGTCTATGATTATGAAAACGGAAATGATTTAATCCCTATAAATCAAAAATATAACCGTTACCGCAAATTGCCCGGCGGGCGCTATGAAATCAAAAACGACTTCAAGAATCAATGCTGGCGCATGTGGCATTCCTGTGTGATCACATGGGATGGAAAGATGGTTCCGTGTTGCTTTGATAAGGATGCCAAATACCGTATGGGCAACCTTGAAAGCCAGCCATTTAAAGAAGTGTGGCAAGGAGCAGAGTACCATAAATTCCGCCAACATATTTTTACCGACCGCAAAGGAATTGATATTTGCAGGAATTGTACTGAAGGAATGAGCCGGGAGTGAAATAGTCGTCTAAAATTATTTCTGAATCGTCGATGATTCTGTCCAGCTATATCCAGCTGATTTGCTCTGCAACAGGCGCATCATCCACTGAACGCACTACCAACTGCAGGGTTCTGCGGCTTTTTTGTTCCAGCAGGATTTCCTTTCCTTCCTTGGCTTTTCGTTCACTTTCAGCATCAAAATAACGGATATTTAACAAGCGAACCGGATGGTTATAACGGATCCTGAAATTTTTCTTCAGCGCGCGCATGAGTTTCTCTACCTTTATTTCATCATAATCAAAACATAGGGAAAGGCTGGTAGCCGAATTTTGCATCATATGCACGCGAATACCGGTTTTACTGAGCTGGCTGTATATTTTATGGATGTCCTGCTCGCTGATAAAGCTCAGGTCGTTGGTGTTGATGGAAAACAAAACCTGTCGGAAACGCGCTGTATAGCAGGGTGGTAATTTGACTTCTTCTTCATAGTGACTGATCAGTGTTCCTTTTTTTTGAGGCTCCAGAAAAGATTTCAAATAAAGTGGTATTTTTTTGTCGTGAACCGGACGTATTGTTTTGGGATGCAAAATTTTAGCGCCATAATAAACCAGTTCAATAGCTTCGGGATAAGGTAGTTTCTCCAGTAAAACCGTGTCATCCATCAGGTTGGGGTCGGCATTCAGAAAACCGGGAACATCTTTCCAGATGAGGAGCCTGTCGGCATCCATGGCATCAGCAAAAATAGCGGCACTGTAATCGGAACCTTCTCTTCCCAGCGTAGTGGTTGTCCCGTTGGATGAGGATGCAATAAAACCCTGAGTTATAATGATGTTCGATTTCGAGATTGCATCGGCTTTGTTTTGCAGCATTTTGATTTTGCCCCGGGTCTGCGACATATTCACAGTGGCGTTCCGAAATTCCGGGCATGTTTCTATGTATTTGCGTGCATCGGCAAAAATCATTTCCAAACCCAATTTCTGTAAAAATGAATATACAATAAGTGTACTAAAAAGCTCCCCGTACGCTACGATTTGCGCGTATGTATAATCGTAAATTGTTATAGTTTCATCTGTGTTTGTAACAATATCATTAAGTTGTTTTGCCAACTGAAAGAATTCATTTTCAGCACGTGTTTTGCTGCATTCCAGCTCTTGAAAAACTTTTTTATGTGCTTCGATGACAGCTGTCAGAAGTTTTTTGGCTTTTCCCCTATTTTTATTCATTAATTGCTCAACGATTTCTTCCAGGGCATTGGTGTTTTTCCCCATAGCCGAAGCTACTATTAAGCGGGGCTTTTGGGGTGCTTCAAGTATTATTTTGCCGATATTTCGGATTGCTGCAGCGTCTTTTATTGATGCGCCGCCAATTTTATAAATATCCATTGTTGTAATTTTAATCGACAAAGGTATTATAAATTTAACTGATCTTGTAATGGTTGTAATATTTATTTATTTACGAAAGACCCTGTTGTTTCTCGGGCAGACCGACAAGTCATGAAGAGTTTGGGAAAATATGGCAAGATTTCCATTCCCATTTATTTCGTGCTTAGTACATTTGCAACAAAATTGTTATTCGTGGTAGAACAGGATTTATTGGCATTATTCAGGAAAAATCCCAAAATCAGGGAAATCAGCAGAATATTTAAAGAAGATGATCAAATGCACATCGCACTGAAAGGGCTCAGTGGATCATCTCAGGCTGTTTATGCAGCAGCACTTTTCAAAGAAATCCGGGGCATGCAGCTTTTTATCATGCCCGAAAAAGAGCAGGCCGCATATTTTTATAATGATCTCGAGAATATTTTTGGCGAAAGGGATATGCCTTTCGACCAAAGGCGCATTTTGTTTTTCCCGGCCAGTTCGCGAAAAGCCTATGGCACCGAAAAAACCGACAATTCCAATGTGGTACTGCGTGCCGAGGTGCTCAACAAAATCTCAACGATTGGCAAGGATTTGATCATTGTGAGCTATCCGGAAGCAATGGCCGAAAAAGTTGTGAGCAAGAAATTCCTGAAAGCCAAAACCCTGACTTTGCGTGTGGACGAAGAAATTGGTCAGGAGCTGATCATTGACCAACTGATGGAATATGGCTTTGAGCGGGTCGATTTTGTGATTGGCCCCGGACAGTTCAGCCTGCGCGGCGGCATTATTGATGTGTTTTCATTCAGCAGCGATTTGCCATACCGGATTAGTTTCTTTGGTGATGAAATTGAATCCATCCGCAGTTTTAAACCTGCCGATCAGCTTTCGGTAAAAAACCTGAACCGTATTTCACTGATGCCGGATATTCAGGACAGCATACAAACCGAAAAGCGCGAGCCCTTGCTTCAATATCTGCCCGAACGCACTTTGGTCTGGATTGATGAAGCGGAGTTTTGTGCCGACCGTATCCAAAAGCAGTTTGGAGCAGTTCGTAAAGCATATAATGAACTGGATGGTGAAGTGGAACATCTGAGGCCGGAGGAATTATTTGACCAAAAGGAAGGTTTCCTCAGCGACCTGAAAGCCTTTCGGATTATAGAAACGGGCATCAAAGCTTCATTTTCACAAAAAGAAATCCGTTTCAACACGCGCCCCCAACCTTCTTTTAATAAGAATTTTGATTTCCTTTTAAAACATCTGCACGAAAACCATCAACTGCGCATCCAAACCCTGATTTGTTCGGCCAACCAAAGGCAGCTCAAGCGCATTGAACAAATTTTTGAAGATTTGCGCGAGAAAGAAATGAGCGAAGAATCCACTCCCTACAAAAGCCTGAAAATAGACCTGCATGAGGGTTTTGAGGATGATGATTTGAAGCTGGCGCTTTTTACAGATCATCAGATATTTGACCGCTACCACCGGTTCCGCCTGCGCGATAATTTCAGCGCCCGCGAAAGTATTACGCTCAAAGAAATCTACAACCTGCAAAAGGGGGATTTCGTAACGCATATCGATCATGGCGTCGGGCGTTTTGATGGGCTCGAAACAATAGAAAATAACGGCAAGCGACAAGAAGTCATCCGTTTGATTTACCGCAACAACGACCTATTGTATGTGAGTATTCATTCCCTCCACCGTATTGCTAAATATGTGGGCAAGGAGGGAACCGAACCTTCGCTGAACAAACTGGGTACCAAAAGCTGGGAAAACACCAAGTCAAAAACCCGCAAAAAGGTTAAAGATATTGCCCGCGAGCTGATTAAGCTTTATGCCAAAAGGCGCGCGGCCAAAGGTTTTGCTTTTACACCGGATACCTATATGCAGCACGAACTGGAAGCCAGTTTTATCTACGAAGATACGCCCGATCAGCTCAAATCAACACAAGCTGTAAAGCAGGATATGGAAGCTGATTTCCCAATGGACCGTTTGGTGTGCGGCGATGTGGGCTTTGGCAAAACCGAAGTTGCCATTCGGGCGGCATTTAAGGCTGTGGCCGACAGCAAACAAGTCGCCGTGCTTGTGCCAACAACGATCCTGGCATTGCAGCATTATCATACTTTTTCCGAACGCCTGAAGGATTTTCCCTGCACCATTGACTATCTGAACCGTTTCAAATCTTCTGCCAAACAGAAAGAAACCATTCAGAAGCTCAAAAGCGGCGAAATTGATATCATCATCGGAACGCACCGCCTGATTGGAAAAGATGTGCAGTTTAAAGACCTCGGATTGCTTGTTGTGGATGAAGAACAGAAATTTGGCGTGGCGGCAAAAGATAAATTGAAGAACCTGCGTGTAAATGTGGATACGCTTACCCTTACGGCCACACCAATCCCCCGTACCTTGCAGTTTTCCATGATGGGTGCCCGCGATCTTTCTGCGATCAATACACCTCCGGCAAACCGCCAGCCGGTGCAGACAGAAATCGTTCCTTTTAACGAACAGGTTATCCGCAATGCCATTATGTTTGAGGTGAACCGTGGCGGGCAGGTCTTTTTTGTGCACAACCGGGTGCAGAATATTCCCGATGTTGCCGGAATGATCCAACGTTTTTGCCCCGATGTGAAAATTGCCGTGGCGCATGGCCAGATGGAGGGAAAGAAACTGGAACAGATTATGGTCGATTTTATTGATCACGAATTTGATGTGCTGATAGCTACAACCATTATCGAATCCGGTTTGGACATCCCGAATGTAAATACCATCCTCATCAATGATGCTTATAATCACGGCTTAAGCGATTTGCACCAGCTGCGCGGCAGGGTAGGGCGCTCCAATAAAAAGGCTTTTTGCTATCTGTTGTCGCCACCGCTTTCTTCCCTTACGGATGATGCCCGTAAACGCCTGAAAGCCATTGAAGAATTTTCAAATCTCGGCGGTGGGTTCAGCATCGCAATGCGCGATTTGGATATCCGTGGCGCCGGAAACCTCCTGGGCGGTGAGCAAAGCGGTTTTATCAGCGAAATCGGTTTTGAGATGTACCAGAAAATCCTGGATGAAGCAGTACAGGATCTGAAACGCAATGAGTTCAGCGATGTTTATGCCGGTCAGCAGGGAGAAATAAACCGTGTGGATTGCCAAATAGAAACGGATCTGGAAATCCTGCTGCCCGTGGATTATGTCTCCAACATCACCGAAAGGCTGATTCTGTACAAAGAACTCGACAGTTTGAAAAACGATGATGAGCTCAAAGGATTTGAAAACCGTTTGGCCGATCGTTTCGGAACCGTTCCGCAAGCGGCCAAAGATTTGATGATGACACTGCGCTTGCGTTGGTTGGCAGGTGGTCTGGGTATAGAGAAACTGATCCTAAAACAGAAAAAGCTGATTGCACAGTTTGTGAGCAATCCCGAATCCACATTTTTTGAGGGAGAAGTCTTTCAGAATATCCTCCTACAGGTGCAAAGCAACCCGCAGAATTGCCGCCTGAAAGAAACCAAAGGAAGCCTACGCCTGGTTTTTGCCGGAGTGGAAACTGTTGATGCAGCCTTTGAGGTGTTGGAAAGGCTTAAAAAACAATAATGCAGGAAACCTGATAAACCTAATCCTCAGCCTGAAAACGGATATTCCGCATCAAACCTGAATATTTTGTACGTTTTACAGCAGATTTTTTGAATAATTTCCGGAAATCATCAGCGCTGAGGTCCTTCCATTTTTCCTGGTCCATTGCATACAGTTTTTCAGGGGGGAGAAATTTTTCTTCCGCATGTGGCTGGGCTTTACTGTTATGCGGACAAACCTCCTGGCAAATGTCACAGCCAAAAATGAAGCCGCCTGTTTTGTTTTTGAAAGCTTCCGGGATTTCATCACGATGCTCAATAGTAAGATATGAAAGGCATTTGCGCGCATCGAGTTTTCGTGGCGCGATGATTGCCTGAGTAGGGCAGGCATCCATGCAGCGGGTGCATTTTCCGCAAAGGTCACGGCTAAAAGCTTCATCGGGCTCAATTTCCATATCGCAGATTATTTCTGCTATAAAAAACCAGGATCCTTTCCCGGGAACGATGAGGTTGCCGTTCTTTCCAATTTGGCCCAAGCCGGCTTTTACCGCCCAGGCACGTTCCAGCACCGGAGCCGAATCCGAGAAACAACGATAATTAAACGCACCGTATTCTTGTGTCAGTAATGCAACAAGATGCCGCATTTTTTCCTTCAGTACATGATGGTAATCCTCTCCATATGCATAACGTGCTAGTTTATAGTTGTTTTCTTTGCGTATTTGCTTTGGTGGAAAATAATTATGCAGCAGGACAATGACCGATTTGGCCCCATCAACAAGTTTGGTAGGATCGCAGCGTTTCTCAAAATGGTTTTCCATATAGGCCATGCTGCCATGGAATTGCCTGGCGAGAAATTCCCGAAGATGCGTTTCTTCTTCAACCAAATGATCTGCTCTGGCTATTCCGCATGCATCGAAGCCGGAATTTATTGCTGCTTTTTTTATGTGTTCTTTCTGGATAAGCATCATATCGTATCAGCAAATATAATGCAGCTAAGCGAGAATCACGCAATGATCCAGGGAATTGCATCAGTACATTTTATAAACAGTGAAAATTTCTAAGAGATTTTTATCCAAAAAGATCCTCCGTGCCGCTCCACTCCTTCCAGATTATTATGTTCCCATACCGGTGCCAGCATATCAGATAATTCCTTGTCTTCTGAAATGAAAAAGTTTGGACAAATTGTCTGATACTTTTCAGGATTTGCTAAGATATACATTGCTAATCCATATTGTTCTGAATATGCCCTTTCGCACATAAACTGTGGATAATCGTAAGGCAGATATATGTCGTGTATATGCACAATAACTCCTTTTTTGAGTTTTGGCAGGATTTCAAGGAAGAAAACCATGGAATCAGAGTTGGGTAAAATCCGGTGCGAATTATCTATGAATAATATGTCGTTCGCTTCAAGTTGATTAACTATATCATAATCAGTATCTTCAAAAGGTTTTCTGATTACGGTGTTCGCCAGTTGGTCAATTTCTGCACGAGGATGCGGATCGATAGAGATAATTTCTGTGCTTAAATTATTAATTTTTATAGCCATATAGGCCGCTTTGGTAGAGTTTCCGGAGCCTATTTCAAGATACTTTTTTGGTTGATACATTACTATATGTGCATATATCGACATGATATCCAGGCCGGGAAGAAATCCGTTATTCCATTCTGGTTTCGAAGGATCGTTTGTGTTTGCTTTACGCTTAATACTCCAAAAAATTTCTTTTTGCTCAAGAATGTTGTGGATAACCTTTTTATAGGTATCCCTGTTTTTGTTAATTATATTATATAGCTCATTATGAGGCGTTTGCCCCCCCGTTTACGGTTTTGTTTGAATACCGGGGCTTCATATTCACTTTATAATCCAAAAATACATTCTGGAATTTTGGGCTCAGGAACCTATATACTGCTTTAATCATGATTTGAAGGTTTACTCAATTTCTAGCTTTTAGTTGTATTATAGCAAAAGTATATAAATATCCTGTTCTATACAGTGAAATCAGAAAAAAATGATTGAATAAATGGATAAAATTTTTTAAATATTATTAAATAGATCGGGTTGACTGCTGTTTAAATTTTTCCCCAGATGCTTAAAAGCTTTCTCTGTAACTTCGCGGCCACGCGGTGTGCGCATGATATAACCTTCCTGGATCAGAAAGGGTTCGTAAACTTCTTCAATGGTTCCTGAATCTTCGCCAACGGCTGTGGCAATGGTGGTAATTCCTACCGGTCCGCCTTTAAATTTTTCGATGATGGTGCTCAAAATGCGGTTATCCATTTCATCGAGGCCGTTCATATCTACATTGAGCGCTGCCAAACCGAACTGTGCAATTTTCAGTTCAATAGTGCCATTACTTTTTATTTGTGCAAAATCGCGGATGCGGCGCAGCAGCAGGTTTGCAATACGAGGTGTTCCGCGGCTGCGGCGTGCTATTTCAAATGCGGCATCTTCGGTAATCGGCACCTTGAGGATGCCGGCTGCCCGTTCAACAATATGTGCCAGGGTTTCGGTATTATAATAATTGAGCCGCGAATTGATGCCAAAACGCGAGCGCAAAGGAGCAGTAAGCAGCCCGCTTCTTGTTGTGGCGCCAACCAGGGTAAAAGGGCTGATTTCGATTTGTACACTGCGTGCATTGGGACCGGTTTCGATCATAATATCGATGCGATAGTCTTCCATGGCCGAATAGAGGTATTCTTCCACTATGGGGCTTAGCCGGTGGATTTCATCAATAAATAGAACATCATTGGATTCAAGGTTGGTCAGCAGTCCGGCAAGGTCGCCGGGTTTGTCCAAAACAGGCCCTGAAGTCATTTTAATATTGACCCCCAGCTCGTTGGCTATGATATATGACAGGGTTGTTTTGCCAAGGCCGGGAGGGCCATGCAATAAAACGTGATCCAATGCTTCGCCTCGCTGCCGTGCTGCCGAAACAAAAATATCGAGGTTTTCCACTACCTTGGGCTGTCCGGCAAAATCTTCGAAAGCAGAAGGCCGCAAAACTTTTTCAATTTCTTTCTCTCCTGTACTTAGCTGATTTCCGCTGGCATCGAGATTTTCATTCATATTAAATCATTATTAAACAGGAAATTAAAACGAAGCAATTTGCTGTTGTTGCTTTGGTTGCTGCTTTTTTCCCGAGAACAAAAGTAGTAAATTTCCCACGAAGCGAAATTGCATCCTGAGGCAATTAATATTGATTTTTCTTGTGTACTTATCCGATATTTCTTACATTAGCAAAGAACAATATCAGAAAGGGCTAAGCTATGAAAAAAATACTCGTTGCAATGGATTTATCGCAGGGTTCACTGCACGCCCTGAAGTATGCTGTCGGTCTTGCGAATCAAATGGGAGCAGGTTTAACGATGATGTGGGTCGATGACCAGATCGGCGAATTGAACCTTTATAAAGGATCCAAAATTAACTATCGTAAAGATGACCGTAAAAACTTTGATGAACTTGTTAGGGAATACAGTCCCTTTATGGAAAAAGGGAAGCTTGATTACAAACTGAAGCACGGTAAAGTTTATAAGGAAATTGCCTTTTATGCCGGTCAGAACGATATTGATTTAGTTATAGTAGGCTCACATGGCGTAAGTGGTTTTGAGCAATACTGGATTGGGAGCAATGCATACCGGATCGTGACACATGCCCCCTGCCCCGTGATCAGCGTGCGCTGCAGTTTTACGGCAGATAAGCCGCTAAAGCGAATTGTTTTTCCTGTTGATAATACAGGAAGTACAAGCCAGAAATCTGATTCGGTAAGCCGACTTGCAGCAGCTTGTGGAGCAGAAGTATTGGTGCTACAGCTCTATAAAACAAATTTAAAAACAATTCGTCGAAAGGTTGATGAATATACGCATAAGGCTGAAGCCAGTTTTCGCAATGCGGATGTTGCGTATTCTGTTCATTGCCTTGAAACTCATAATCCAACGAGTTCAATTATGAGTTTTGCACGAAAAATGAAAGCAGACCTTATAGCCATTATGACCGAACAGGATACATCAGAGGCAAATGTGATGATGGGCACTATTGCGCAGCAATTAGTGAACCATTCCGAATGGCCAGTATTGAGTGTGCAGTCAAAATAAAGCCCAGACAATACTAATTTGGTTATTTTTGTACGTTATTGTAATGGTGCTTTCTGGTTGGATCTAATTGGATTACAAACCGGGTACATATTAATTGATCGGAACTATGAAAAAGATTTTTTTGATTTTTGGTGTGTTTTTGATGTACACATTAAGTGGGTGGGCGCAAACGGGCGACGTGAGTGTTCATCAGGATAGTCGTATTGACTCTCTTTCAGCAGCAAAACTGCAAATTAGCATGTTAAATCCGGGCATCGAAGGTTATCGGATTCAGATTTTTTTTGAATCAGGAAATAATTCAAAAAGTTTGGCCAATGAAACACGCGATGCTTTTTTGGAGCTCTTTGATGATATCAACGCATATGTATTGTTTAATGAGCCATACTATAAAGTGCGTGTGGGGGATTTTAGAAGCCGGATTGACGCAGAAGGAACATTGGAATTGATTAGCCGGGAATATCCCAACGCATTCATAGTTCCGGATTTTATTCATTTACCGAAACTTAAACCATGATGTAGCGTATAACCATCAAATTAAGCCATAGCACCATGAAAAAAGACATTATTGTTGGGATTGATTTTTCTACCTGTTCAGTAAATGCTTTGAGGCATGCCATTTCTATTGCATCAAAAACCGAATCCAATATTAAAATGGTTTGGGTAAAACGTCCGGACTTTGCCAAGGAAGTTATTTATAAATACCAAAATGTTGAGGAAGAAATCATGGATTTATTTCATGAGCTGAAGCAGGATTTTGCGGCTGACCTTCCGGATGAGCGCATTACTTGCACAATCAGGGAAGGAAAGGTATATGAAGAGATTGTACATTATGCCCAAGAAGAAGATGCAAGTATGATCGCTGTTGGAACGCATGGGGCTTCGGGTTTTGAAGAATTTTGGATGGGCAGCAATGCCTATAAAATTGTTTCTGCTGCTGCATGCCCTGTGCTCTCAATTCGTGAAAGCAGTACTTTTGCCACACCGCTTCGAAGAATTGTTGTCCCTATCGACAGCACACTTTCTACACGGCAAAAAGTTCCGTACGCCGTTCAGTTTGCACGAATTTTTAATGCCGAAATCCATATACTGGCGCTCTACTATACAACTGTAAAAGCAGTTCAGGAAGATGTGTTGAACTATAGCAAACAGGTTGCTGAATATCTTGAAGATCAAAAAATAAACTTTGTCCTCAAGTCGGTTGACACGAAAAATGTTACGACCAGTACCCTTGATTATGCGCAGGAAATCGATGCTAACCTTATTGTGATAATGACAGAACAAATTACAACAACATCCAATCTTTGGTTAGGGCCCTATGCACAACAGATGGTGCACCGTTCCTCTATACCGGTATTGAGTGTGCACCCTAAAGAGTATGTACGCACTTACAGTCGATAACATCCATTAAAAGCTGAATGCAATAAAGAAAACAGGAAAATTTGTACTTAATTTTTGTAAGAAAACAACAAATATTGTCTTTCTTTTGCCTTGTCTTTGACGTTTTCTCATCAAAAATCCAAAAACTGGAAGTTTTCTGACAGGCACTGCTTTAGCACAAAAATTTTGGTTTTTTATTGTCGTCAAATATCGGTTTAATCTCTGTTTTCCAATTCAAAAAAGTGGTCTATGGTATCAAAAAGAAGGTCTTTTTGAACCGGTTTTGTGATAAATTCATCGGCTCCTGAAGACAGGGTTCTTTCTTTTTCACCGGAATAGGCGTAGGCCGTAATAGCAATTATTGTTAAATCGGGCCGTATTTGCTTGATAGCCTGTATGGCTTTTCGACCATTCATTTTTGGAAGGTTTATATCCATTAAAACCATGTCGATACTTTTGTCTTCCCTGCAAAGATCAACTGCTTTTTTACCATCATCAGCCCAAAGGCATTTGCCTCCACGCGATTCAATTAGGCTTTTCAGATAAATGTAATTGTGTTCCAAATCTTCTGTAATCAGGATGATGCGGCCTATCCATTTTTTGATTGTTTTATTGCTTTCCATGGCTCCGGTATTTATTAATTGCTTTTCCTTTGGCAAGATAGGAAAAAACCTTGAATTGGCAAATAAATAAAGCGATTATTCAATATGCGTATTATCGTCTTTTAATGAGTCCAGTATGATTGTAAATTTTGATCCTTCACCTTCAGTACTTTCGATTTGAAGTTTTCCTCCCAAAAGCTCCAGATAATCAATAATGGTCGTTAAGCCCAGGCCATAGCTGCTTTGCCCCTTGTTGCCTTTTGTTTGAATGGGTTTTTTATTCAGGATGCTTTGCTTCATTTCTTCCGACATGCCAACGCCCCAGTCCCTTACCCATATTTTAACCCAGCTGTTTTGGACGGTTGCCCCAATTTCAATTTTACCGTTTCTGTAGCTGTATTTCAATGCATTCTGAACCAGGTTGCGTATAATATATTTTAAAATGAACTCATCGGATTTGATCGTGAAATCTTCTTTAATTAAGTTGAGTATATGTATTTCAAAAGGATTGATATTTAATAGAGTGTGGATATCTGAGATTATATTTTGTAAGTTGAATTCTTTGATTTCGAATTGCACTTCATTCTTAAACCGCATCTTGCCCCAAAAAATCAGGTCTTCCAAAAGGTTGAATGTTTTAGTGGAAAGTTTTGCAATTCTTTGGCTTAAATCCGATTTTTCTGCCTCTGATGGAGTATCCACAGTATCAATCATCATTTGGCTCATGGTCAATATATTGCCCATAGGAGTTCTTAGGTCGTGTGCCATCAGGGATAAAAACTGGTCTTTGTTGCTGATTATCTTTCTGAGGAATTTTGTTTTTTCTTCTACCTTCCTTTCTAAAACAACCTGTCTTTTTCTTTTATATACCAAATTGATTATCAATATTATAATTACAATTAGTGCGAGTATAAGCAGCAGGAGAACCAGTTTAAGGTAATCATTCATGTCCCTGTTGATGATTTCGCTCCCGGGCGGAAGATTTCTTAACGCAATATTATGTTTTTTTAACTCGAGGTAATCAAAGTAGAATTTATTCCCGATTGTGTCGTGATTAAAATGTGGTTTTACATAGCCTTTGCTCATCATTTGCTTTAGCTTTTGAGCGGCTGCTGCTCCCTGTTGATAGCCAGAAATGATTTTTCCTCCGATTATCCCTTTGTTCAGGTAGAAGTCCCATGATCCGAAAACCGGTAGCTTTGTTGCGGTCCTGATTTGAGTGATGCCATTTCTGTATGAAACAAATTTGCCGTTTCTGTCGCGGTTAATGACCAGAAGGTATATGGCATTATGATTGCTTAAACTGCCAATTTCCTGTTGCAGGCTGTTGATAGAAAAAGACGAGATGAAACGGATATGCTGATTGTGTCTGAATTTTGTCAGGATTTGCTCCAGTTCCGTCTTGACAGCTTTACCGGTAAGGGTATTGTCATTTATAATAACTATTGTATCTTTTTCCGGATAAATTTGGGCAATCAGGTTCAGGTTTGCCAAATGATCTGCTTTTTCATGATATAAAAAGTAATTTTTGCAATTCTGCAGGAGGCTTGTGTCCGCTTTATTCACGCCACAAAATACGATGGGTGTTTCCCCAAAGAGTTCGTCTCCGTGTTGCGCCAGAAAATTGTAAGCAGCATTATCTGAAGCTATTATCCCTGAATAGTTTGATTCTTTGTTTTTGATTTCCAGAAAATGGAGCAGGTTCTGGATATAAGTTCTGCTGTGGTTTCTTTTTGTGTCCATATACTCAAAAACCAGATTGCAGCATGGACTTTCATTAAATTCATCAAGAATTCCCCGGGAGATATTATCCGTCCATTCGAGACCCTGGTGGTAAGAATGGATGATCAGGATGTTTTTTTCATCATCGTCACAGGTTTGTTCATTTCCAGATGCAGAAAGTGGAAATAAACCGATGAGAAAAACAAGGAGCAATGAATTCCTTTTTATGTAATCCCTGTGCCTGAGCATAAAACAATTCTTGATGACAAAAATAAAATATTAGCAATTTGATTACTGAAAAACAGAGTGTAATGAGTCTAATTTGCGGCAAAATCGTGAAAATCAATTTAAAATCCAAACAAAAACGCAGGATTTTGGTAATTGTTGTCAGTTCATGGATTGCTGCATAAAAAAAAAGGGTCAAAATAAATTAACCCCTTTTTAAAATTTACTGTGAAATATTAATTCCGGTCTAAAGCGTTCAGATCGCTGAAAGCCTGCTTGATACGTTCTTTCATACTGACTTCCATTGCGCGAAGCCATTTACGTGGGTCATAATACTTTTTGTTTGGCTGGTCGTCTCCTTCCGGATTGCCGATCTGTCCTTGCATATAGGCTTCGTTTTTCTTGTAGAAGTCCATAACGCCTTTCCAGCTTGCCCATTGGGTGTCTGTATCGACGTTCATTTTGATAACGCCATAACCAATGGCTTCACGGATTTCCTCCAGACTGCTTCCTGAACCGCCGTGGAATACAAAGTTGACAGGTTTTTCGGCAGTATTGAACTTTTCCTGAATAAATTTCTGGCTGTTGTCCAGGATTTTTGGAGTTAATTTAACATTGCCCGGTTTATAAACGCCGTGTACATTACCGAATGAAGCTGCAATAGTAAAGCGTTCAGATACGCTTTTGAGCCGTTCGTAGGCGTAAGCTACTTCTTCGGGTTGTGTATAGAGCAGTGCGTTATCTACTTCACTGTTGTCCACGCCATCTTCTTCACCACCGGTAACACCAAGTTCAATTTCAAGGGTCATTCCCATTTTATCCATACGCTTCAGGTATTCTACCGAGATGTCCATGTTTTCCTCAATGGGCTCTTCAGATAAATCGAGCATATGCGAGCTAAAAAGAGGCCGTCCTGTTTCTGAAAAGAATTTTTCACCGGCATCGAGCAGGCCACTTACCCATGGAAGGAGTTTTTTGGCGCAATGGTCAGTATGCAAAATTACAGCTACTCCGTATGCTTCAGCGAGTTCGTGAACATGTTTGGCTGCCGAAACACCGCCAAGTACCGCAGCGTTTTGGTTTTCGTTGGATAAACCTTTTCCGGCATAAAAGGCAGCACCGCCATTGGAAAGCTGAATAATAATCGGGCTGTTCACCTCTTTAGCAGCTTCCATTGCGGCATTTACTGAATCCGTTCCCACACAGTTGATTGCCGGAAGGGCAAACTGCTGTTCCCTGGCAATGCGAAATACCTCGCTTACCTCATCACCGGCCAGTACACCGGGTTTTACTTTATCAAAAATTTTTTCTGCCATAATTGATTTATTAAAATTCGATTCAAAGTTAATGATTTCATTTTATTTTTGAAACGCATCACAAAAAATTAACGACTGAATCCAATGAAGATCAGCGCTAAAAGAAGTAGCTAAACTTAAAAAAACGCAACAGGCCAATGGCTGTTGCGTTTTTGGGGGCCATATTCAGTTTTTTTATTCGTCTTCAGGAATAATATTCATATCATCAAGAATGCTCATGACTTTTTTCACCGATGCTGCTGAGTCGTTGAGCAGGTTTTGCTCGTCTTTATTGAGTTTGATCTGAACAATTTCTTCGATGCCATTATGGCCGAGTTTCACAGGAACCCCCAGATAAATGTCTTTCAGGTTGTATTCACCATTCAGATAAGCACAAACGGGGAAGATTCGCTGCTGGTCGTCTACAATGGCTTCAACCATTTGGGCTGCTGCTGCACCCGGAGCATACCATGCCGATGTGCCCATCAGGTTAACAAGCTCACCACCACCTTTTTTGGTGCGCTCAACAATTTTATTGATTTCGGTTTCGCCGAGGAGTTCTGTAACCGGAATACCATTAATAGATGTATAACGTGGCAGTGGCACCATAGTGTCGCCATGACCGCCAAGAAGCAATGCGTGGATATCTTTTGGAGAAACGTTCAGTGCTTCAGCAATAAAGGCACGATAACGTCCGGTGTCCAGGATTCCGGCCATACCAAACACCTTGTTTGGTGATTTTTTCGCTGCTTTAAAGGCAGCATAAGTCATCACGTCAAGTGGGTTTGAAACAACAATGATAATGGCTTCCGGAGAATATTTCACTGCTTTTTCTGTAACGTCTTTAACGATTGCTGCATTTGTTTTGATCAGGTCATCACGCGACATGCCGGGCTTACGTGGCAGTCCGGATGTAATCACAATAATACCTGAACCTTTTGTTTTCAGGTAATCGTTGGTTACACCTGTAATGCGCGAATTAAAGTGATTGATCGAGCTTGTTTGCCAGATGTCGAGCGCTTTGCCTTCCGCAAGTCCTTCTTTGATATCGAGCAAAACAACTTCTTTTGCAAGATCTTTGTGCGCAATAACATTGGCACAGGTTGCTCCTACATTTCCTGCTCCAATAACTGTAATCTTCTTCATAAGTTAAATTGTTTGGTGTGTTTAAATAACAATTGCTGTGTATGTGTGTTTAGTGTGTTTCAAAAAAAAGCCGGGCTTTCATTCCTTCTGAACGATAAAACCCGGCTATAATTGTTGGCAGATGCCAAAAAGTGCTGTCTTAAATTAAATTTGCGGCCCCGCAGCAACTAATCGTTTGCCTTCTTCATTATCAGTAAAGCTGTTGAAGTTCGCAATAAATTTTTTCGCCAGGTTTTTGGCGGCTTCGTCCCATGCTTCAGGGCTTGGCCAAAGGTTGCGCTGGCAAAGGATTTGTGGATCTACGCCCGGAACTTCTTTAGGAATGGCCAGATTGAAAACCGGGCTGTTTATGTATTCCGCATTGTCCAATGTGCCGTCAAGGATTGCATCAATAATTTTCCGTGTCGAAGGCAAGTCAATACGTTTCCCTGTTCCGTATGCTCCGCCGATCCAGCCGGTATTGACCAGATAAGCATTGGCTCCGTGCTCCTCCATTTTGCGGATGAGTTCCTGAGCATAAACAGTGGGGTGCAGCAGGAGGAATGCAGCCCCAAAACATGCGGAGAAAGAAGGCAGCGGCTCAGTAATTCCGCGCTCAGTGCCGGCTACTTTGGCCGTATATCCGCTGAGGAAATGGTATTTCGTTTGATCGGGCGTGAGTTTTGATACTGGAGGCAATACCCCAAAAGCATCCGCTGTAAGGAAAATTACTTTTTTGGCATGTCCGGCTTTAGACACCGGCTTCACGATATTGTCGATATGGTAAATCGGATAGGAAACACGGGTGTTTTCCGTTTTACTGTTATCATCAAAATCGATTTTTCCTGTTTCTTTGTCGTAGCCTACATTTTCGAGCAGTGCATCGCGACGGATCGCATGATAGATGTCCGGTTCTTTTTCCTCACTGAGATGGATGGTTTTTGCGTAGCAGCCTCCTTCAAAGTTGAATACGCCGTCATCATCCCAGCCGTGCTCATCGTCTCCGATCAAAGCGCGTTTCGGATCGGCAGAAAGTGTGGTTTTTCCGGTACCTGAAAGTCCGAAGAAAATGGCTACATCACCAGCTTTGCCTACATTGGCCGAACAGTGCATGGCAGCAATTTTGCGTAAAGGCAGGAAGTAGTTCATCATGGAGAAGAAACCTTTTTTGATTTCACCTCCGTACCAGCTTCCGCCAACTACAGACAGGCCTTCCTTGATGTTAAAAACGGCATAAACCTCACTATGCAGGCCATGGCGTTCCCAGTCTTTGTTAATTGTGCGGCATGCGTTCAACATAACAAAGTCGGGTTTGAAATTTTTCAGTTCTTCATCGCTGGGGCGGATAAACATATTCTTTACAAAATGTGCCATCCATGCAATTTCCGTCACCACTCGGATACGCAGGCGGGAATCTTCGTTGGCTCCGGCATAACCGTCTTGTACATAAAGTTTTTTGCCGTTTAGTTGTTTTGAGCTGTTGGCGTAAAGCTCTTTCCATACAGCTTCACTGATCGGTTTATTGTCAGAACCCTTGCGCTCGGGGCTCGCCCACCAGATATTGTCTCTCGAAACCTCTTCGTCAACAATATATTTATCCTTGGGTGAACGCCCTGTAAAAATGCCTGTATCAACAGCAACAGCGCCTGTGTCGGTAACAAATCCTTTGGCAAACCCTTCATTGGATGGATCTGTTTCATGTTCGAAAAGCTCTTCGTAGCTTAGGTTGTAGTGTAATTCCTCGTATTCCTTAATACCATAGGAAACAAGGTCGGCTTTTAATTTTGTTAAATCTTTTGCCATAATGATGGTTTTAATGCTTTGAGTTGAGTTTTATTTATAGTGACAAATATACATATTTAATTGGATCAGATTATAAATTCATTAAGGAATCAACTTTTTGACCCAATGCTTTGGTAAAAGCAGAAAAATATGTCAATTGAAGTTTTTAAAAACATATTTAAAAATAAAACCGGACTGCATGAAGGGTCCGGTTTTAAAATTTAACAATCTTCCGTTTTGTTTTTTTCTACGCACTGTGCGTCAATAACAGCAATACTGGCCATGCGCACAATTTCATTTATGCTGCATCCCATTTGCAGGACATGGACTGATTTGCTTAAACCGTTGATTACAGGGCCAATTACTTCCACTTCACCCATTTCCTGCATAAGCTTGTAAGCAATATTTCCTGCAGTCAAATAAGGGAAAATGAGCACATTGGGTGGGTTGTTCACCAATTTTGAAAATGGGAAATTTTCTACCAGAAGCTGAGGGTTTAGTGCCACATTTGCTTGAATCTCGCCATCTACGATCAGTTCCGGATTTTCAGTGTGCAAAATTTTAACGGCATCGCGCACCAACTGGGGAATCCGTCCTTGATTGGAGCCAAAATTACTGTAAGTGAGCATTGCAACTCTCGGTTCAATATTGAACTGTTTTACTGCATATACGGTTTGGCGTGTTATTTCGACCAACTGCTCTGTTGTAGGATTTTTGTTCACCGTAGTGTCTGCAAAGAAAAACGGTCCTTTTTTCGTATTAATGATGTACATGCCCGAAACCAGGCTTGCTCCTTTCTTTTTGCCAATAATCTGCAAAGCCGGACGGATCGTATTTGGATAATTATTTGTTAATCCGCTCACCATTGCATCAGCTATTCCGTTTTCTACCAGCATTGTGCTGAAATAATTACGGTCGTTCATCAGTTCAATGGCGTTGTTAATGGTCATGCCTTTGCGCTGGCGTTTACGGTAGAGGATCTGGGCAAATTCGTAGCGCCTGATTTTTTGCTCTTCCGATTTTGGATCAATAATTTCAACACCTTCAAGTTCGAGGTGGTTTTCGGAGATCAGGTTTTTGATGGTTTTTTTGTTCCCGAGCAAAATGGGTTTCGCAATGCCTTCGTTCAGGGCAATTTCTGCCGCCTTCAGCATTTCGTAATAATCAGCTTCGGCGAACACAACTTTTTTGGGGTCCTTACGTGCCCTTGACTTAATTTGCCTGATGAGCATATTGCTTGTTCCCAAACGTTGTACGAGCTGCTCGCGGTATGCGTCCCAGTCTGTAATGGGCTCGCGGGCAATACCGGTATCCATGGCTGCTTTTGCTACGGCCGGAGCAACATATTCAATCAGGCGAGGGTCAAATGGTTTTGGGATGATGTATTCTTTTCCAAAAGAAAAATTGGTGTGATGATAAGCCAGGTTGACTTCTGCCGGTACGGGTTGTTGTGCCAGGTCAGCGAGTGCGTAGCTGGCAGCGAGTTTCATTTCTTCATTGATTGCAGTGGCTTTAACATCCAATGCTCCGCGGAAAATAAACGGGAATCCCAATACATTGTTGATTTGGTTGGGATAGTCTGACCGGCCGGTGGCCATAATGATATCCTCGCGTGTTGCAACGGCTTCTTCGTAGAGGATTTCGGGGACCGGATTTGCCAATGCAAATACAATGGGCTTGGGAGCCATTTTTTTCAGATATTCTTTTTTTAGCACTCCGGCTTTGCTCAGCCCGAGGAACATATCTGCACCGTCTAAGGCTTCTTCCAGGGTGTGCAAATCACGTTCCGTGGCAAACTGGCGTTTGTATTTATTGATGTCGTCTCGGTCGGAACGGATCACACCGCGGCTGTCGAGCATTACGATGTTTTCCTTTTTTACGCCAAGGGCTACATACAACTTGGTACAGCTAATGGCCGAGGCACCGGCGCCGTTTACGACCAGTTTGATATCTTCTATCTTTTTCTTATTGATCTTCAAAGCATTGATCAAACCGGCTGACGTAATGATGGCTGTGCCGTGCTGATCATCGTGCATCACAGGAATATCCAGGGCTTCTTTAATTTTTTCTTCAATCTCAAAGCATTCGGGCGCTTTGATGTCTTCTAGGTTTATCCCACCAAATGTGGGTGCAATGGCTTTAACGGTTTTTACGAATTCAGCGATGCCTTTCTGATCGATTTCGATATCAAAAACATCAATATCCGCAAAGATTTTGAAAAGCAGTCCTTTGCCTTCCATAACGGGCTTACCGGCAAGTGCGCCTATATCACCAAGGCCAAGTACTGCAGTGCCGTTCGAAATTACGGCAACAAGGTTTCCCCTGGTGGTGTATTTGTAGGCATCATCTTCATTATCTTTGATTTTCAGGCAGGGATCAGCAACCCCAGGTGTATAGGCCAGGCTCAGGTCGCGTTGGGTATAATACGGTTTCGTGGGGATTACTTCCAGTTTCCCCGGACGTCCTTTTTCGTGATAGCTCAGGGCATCACGTCTGAATAATTTATCCATGTTCTGGGCTTTAATTTTTTATGGTAGCGTGCAATTCACAACAAAGCTATTAAAAATTGAGCGCTCAATCACCAAAATTTGGATCAGTTTTGCCTAAATCAGGCATTTTTTTGCTTCAGGCAAAGCTTTGTGCTTTAAAAATATGCCATTAGATGAAAAATTGTATTTTTGCACGGTTTAGAAAATTCTTTATCAAATATACTGAAAATCAATCTTAATGTATTCATTCATTGAAGGCCGCCTGGCAGAAAAAAATCCGACTTATGCGGTAATCGACTGTCATGGCGTTGGCTATTACCTTCATATATCCCTGAACACTTTTTCCCAAATCAAAGACCAGGAGAAATGTCGTCTGCTCACACATCTGGTTGTACGGGAAGATGCAATGATGCTTTATGGCTTTTTTGAAGAAAGGGAACGCAGCCTTTTCCGCAGCCTTATTACTGTTAATGGTGTGGGCGTTAATACTGCCCGCATTATCTTGTCTTCAATGAGCCCGGACGAAGTGTATCAGTCTATTGTGGGTGAAGACGCAAATGCATTGAAACGCGTAAAAGGGATCGGAGCAAAAACAGCCCAAAGGATTATCCTTGATCTTAAAGATAAATTGGGAAAAGATGTGCTGCCAACAGGTGAAAAAGTGCTCCTTAAAGACAATACAGGGCGCGATGAAGCGTTACAAGGATTAATTGTTTTGGGTTTCCCAAAATCAGCGGCAGAAAAGGCCATCGATAAAGTTTTAAGCGCATCGAATCAAACATTAAAGGTAGAAGACCTGATTAAGAATGCTTTGAAAATATTGTAATTAACCAAAGCCATCGTTACAACATTGAAAAATTCGACACACTATACACGCTGGATATTTCTTATTTTGATTGTCACCGGATTTCAATTTCAGGTTTCGGCCTCTAATGGATTTGTATTAAACAGTCCGCCGGATACAATCCCCGACTCCCTGAAATTACGCTATCCAATTCCGAGCGAAGGAGGTTTGGAAAGCCGGAAAGTTCCGGAATCAAGCCCATTATATTTTAGCGATCCCTCCAATATCACTACTGAGGTGGAATTTAATCCGCAAACGGGTGAATATGAGGTGAAACGGAAAATTGGAAACCTGGACTACCGTCCGGCAAAGTATATGGACCTGAACGAATATCTGGGCTATGACCTGAAAAATTCGTTGAGATCGTACTGGAAAGAGCGCTCTATGGCTTCGGCAGCAGGTGGACGGACAGGTATTATACCCGATATCTATATCGGTGGGGAAGCTTTTGACCGTATTTTTGGGTCAAATACAATAGATATACGCCCACAAGGTTCTGCTGAGCTGATTTTTGGCGTTACCGGAAACCGACGCGACGACCCAACAATCAACGTGAGGCAAAGGAAAACATTGAATTTTGATTTTCAACAGAAAATCCAAATGAATGTAATTGCTAAAATCGGCGATAAAATTGAATTTAAAGCCAATTACAATACCGAATCGTCCTTTAATTTTGATAATAAAGTACAGTTAAAGTACGAAGGCGACGAAGATGAAATTATAAAGCTGATCGAAGCTGGCGATGTTACCCTCCCTTTAAACAGCACACTTATCCAGGGGAGCCAAAGCCTTTTTGGTATTAAAACCAAGCTGCAGTTTGGGAGAACTACAGTTACAGCCGTGTTCTCAAAACAGGAAAGTGAAAGCAAATCGATAACCGTTGAAGGGGGAGCACAAACCAATACTTTCAATATCCGTGCCGACCAGTACGAAGAGAACAGGCACTTTTTCCTGGCACAGTATTACCGCGAGCATTATAATGAAGGGCTTAGCCGGTTGCCGATCATCAATTCAAATGTCAGCATTACAAAAATTGAGGTTTGGGTAACCAATATTGGCCCTGCCGTTACCGATAACAGGAATATCGTTGCATTTCAGGATCTTGGCGAAAAAACGCCCTACCGTAAAAATATTTATCCTACACCGGGGATGCCGGCATATCCTGATAACGATGCCAATAACCTTTTGGACAAGCTCAATATCACAACAGTACGAAATATTAACGAGGTTTCCAATTATCTGAAATCCCCTCCATTGAACTTTGTTGCCGGACTTGATTTCGAGAAGGTGGAAAGCGCAAGAAAACTTGCAGCATCGGAGTACTCCTTTAATTCCAAATTGGGTTTTATTTCGTTGAATACCACATTAAACCCGGATCAAACCCTTGCTGTTGCCTATCAATATACTGTGGTTGGCGACACGGCGGTTTATCAGGTGGGTGAATTTTCGGATGCCGGTATTAACGACCCGCAGTGCCTGATCGTAAAATTATTGAAAAGTACAGCCATCAACACAAGGGTTCCTATGTGGAACCTGATGATGAAAAACGTTTATTCCCTGCGCGCCTACCAGGTGAACAGAGATGATTTTATTTTGAATATTGTTTATAGCGGTAGCGATAATGGAGTACCTACCGGCTATATTTCTGAAGGAAAAATTGAAGGGAAACCCCTGATTCAGGTTATGGGCCTTGATAAACTGGATCCGCAATTAAACCCACCACCGGATGGAATCTTTGATTTTATTGATAATGCCGCCATAAGCGGTGGTACGATCCAGGCGAGCAACGGTCGGATTTATTTCCCTGTTCTTGAACCGTTTGGTCAGGATCTGAGGGATTCTATAGGGGATGACCGAATTGCAGACAAGTATTGTTACGATTCGCTTTATACAATGACCAAAACCGATGCACAGCAATATCCGGATAAAAACAAATTCTACCTCGACGGTTATTACAAATCATCATCAGGAAGTGAAATAAGCCTGAATGCACTGAACGTGCCGCAAGGTTCGGTAAAAGTTACCGCCGGCGGTATCGCGCTAACCGAAAATGTTGATTATACCGTTGATTATACTTTGGGACGCGTACGCATTATTAATGAAGGGATCCTCAATTCCGGCACACCGATCAATATCTCCATGGAAAGCAACAATATGTTCAGTATCCAGTCAAAGCGATACATGGGGATGCACATTGACCATAAAGTAAACGAACGCCTGAACCTTGGAGCTACGATTATTAACTTGCATGAGCGGCCACTGACCCAAAAAACAAACCTTGGCGACGACCCAATTTCCAATACAATTTGGGGTGTTGATTTTCAATATAACGATGAATCACGATTAATCACAAAACTGATTGATAAGCTGCCCGGCATTGAAACCAAAATGCCTTCAAAAGTTACCATTGACGGTGAATTTGCTCATTTTATTCCCGGTCATCCATCTGTAATTGGTTCTTCAGGAACCAGTTATATTGATGATTTTGAAGGAACTAAATCTACAATTGACCTGAAGAGTACCGTTAACTGGTTTTTGGCCAGTACGCCACAAGGGCAGACCCGCAGCGGAGAATTCCCCGAAGCTGCTATTGGCACCGGACTGGAGTATGGTTATAACCGTTCCAAACTTGCTTGGTATATCATTGATCCACTTTTCTACGACAGAAACGGTACTTTGGTGCCGCCCAATGTCGATAATGATGAGTTGAGTAAAAATGAGGTGCGACAAGTGCTCGAAACGGAAGTGTTCCCAAACAAAGAAATCCCCAACGGTACGCCTACCAATATTGCTGTTTTGAACATGGCTTATTATCCATCCGAACGCGGTCCCTATAACTATGATGTTGAGGGCGCAAGTGGTATTTCACGTGGTTTGGGTGAAAATGGCTCCCTGAAAGATCCGGAAACACGTTGGGGCGGTATTATGCGCCGCATCGAATCCTCCGATTTTGAAGCCACCAATGTGGAATATATTGAGTTCTGGTTAATGGATCCTTTTGCCGATAAGGAAAATCATTCCGGTGGTGAACTTTATTTTAACCTTGGTGATGTTTCTGAGGATATCCTGCGCGACTCCCGTAAAGCTTTTGAGAATGGCCTGCCCGTGAGTGATGTAGTCGAAAATGTGGATACAACAATCTGGGGGCGTGTTCCAAACAAACAAAACCTGGTGGATGCCTTTGATAACAATCCTGATTCACGGCCATGGCAGGATGTGGGTTATGACGGTCTGCGCGATGAAGATGAACGCACTTTCTTTGAAGCCAGTTATCTTGGCCGTATTGCCGGGCTCTATGGCGTTGGTTCTCCGGCATATGTGCAGGCAGGAACCGACCCCTCGGCAGATAACTACCACTATTTCCGCGGGACCGATTATGACAACAACCCGCTCTACAGCAGCGTGCTTGAACGTTATAAAAACTATAACGGAACCGAAGGAAACTCTCCGGCAGCCGAGCAGTCCAACGAAGCCTATCCAACATCTGCTACGCCAAATCCAAACGTGGAAGATATCAATAAAGACAATACCCTCTCCGAAGACGAACGCTATTTCCAGTATCATGTGGACCTGCGCCCTGAGATGATGAATATTGGCGAAAATTATATATCAGACATATATGAAGCCAACGGCATCCCGCTTCAAAATGGCGATAAAGGAAGCGTTAAATGGTATCAGTTCAAAATTCCGATCAAACGCCCCGATGCGGTAGTTGGCGATATCAGCGACTTTAAATCCATCCGTTTTATGCGTATGTTCTTCAAAGGCTTTAGCGAAGAAATTGTTTGTCGCTTTGCAACCCTGGAGCTGGTACGCTCTACCTGGCGTCGTTACGATTACGATCTTTTGGCTCCGGGCGAATATATCCCGCTTGACGACCAAAGTGAAACCCGCCTGGTTCTTTCTACGGTAAATATTGAAGAAAATGGCTACAGGGAACCGGTCCCTTATGTAATCCCTCCCGGGATTGAGCGCGAAATTAATTATGGCACAACCAATTTTACACGACTGAATGAACAGTCGATGTCTTTGGAGATTAAAGACCTGCTTGATGGAGACGCCCGTGCTGTATATAAAAATACGGATTTCGATTTCCGTCAGTACGAACGCCTGAAAATGTTTGTGCATGCGGAAGATGTCGATTTGAACAATCCCAATGAAACCGGCGACCTTACCATATTCCTGCGTTTGGGATCGGATTTTACCCAAAACTACTACGAATACGAAATCCCGCTGGAATTTACGCCTTGGTACACATCGCGCACCGATGATGAAGCTATCTGGCCTGAAGCAAACCGCTTTGATGTTGAACTGCAAAAACTTGTGGATGCCAAAATCATGAGGAATACAGATATGCGGCAAACAGGTTCAACGATAACCCTAAGCACAGAATATATCGTTTTTGATGGGAAAAACAAAATTACGGTCGTTGGTTCCCCGAGCATCAGCGATGTAATGTCCATTATGATTGGTGTGCGTAATCCCAAAAAGCAAAACGCATTGGATTTGGACAATGGGAGCCCGCGTAGTGCAATCATTTGGGTAGATGAACTGCGTTTGACCGATTTCGTGAACAAAAGCGGTTGGGCTGCAGTGGCACGCGTTCGAAGCGATTTGGCCGATATTGGTAATATCCAGATAAGTGGGGCGCACAGTACGCCTGGTTTTGGGGCCATTGAACAAAAAGTGAATGAACGCCAAATGGATACCAAAACCAGTATCGATTTTGCCACCAATATGCAATTGGGGCGTTTCTTCCCCGAAGAATGGGGACTGCGCATCCCGATGCACTTTGATATGAGCCATGCAATCAGTTCGCCGGAATATAATCCACTCGACCCGGATATCAAACTGGAAGACGACCTGGGAACTTATACATCTGATCAGGCCAAAGACAGTGTACGCGACCTTACCCAAGATGTTGTGCGCCGGTTCAACGTGAACTTTATGAATGTTCGCAAAGAACGGGTTGGGACAAACCAAAAACAGCGCGTTTACGATATTGAAAACTTTGACGTTTCTTATTCCTACTCAAAAACAACAGCGCATAATCCGGATATTGAATTCGATAACCGTACAGTGTACCGGGGCGGCCTGGGTTATAACTTCACAAATAAACCCAAAGAGGTTAAACCCTTTGATAAAGTTAAGTTCCTGAACAAAAGCTATTTGAAGCTTATCAAAGAATTCAACTTTTATTATCTGCCCAAGATGTTCAGCTTCCGCACGGATTTGAACCGGGAGTATGTTGAGAAGAAATTACGCAATAAAACACAGGCCGATATCATCATCCAGCCTACCTATATGAAATCCTACACATGGAACCGTACCTACGATTTGAAATGGGATCTGGCCAAAAGCCTGAAACTGGATTTCAAGGCGATGGCAGATGCCTTTATTGACGAGCTGCCCGGTAGCCGCGATAGTGATGATTATGGATATACCGCAGCAGAAAAAAGAGAACGGGTCAATGACCAACTTTTAAGTGGGGGTACAATGGATCGTTATTATCAAACGACCAGCCTTAATTACCGTGTGCCATTTAATAATATACCGATCCTGAACTGGATTAATGCCACGGCACGTTATCAGGCAGATTATACATGGACTGCCAGCCCAAAATCCATTCAGGATGCAATGGGAAACAGCATTGAGAACGCCAATACCAAGCAAATCAATGCCAACGCACGCCTCACCAAATTATATAATAAGATACCTTATCTGAAAAAACTGAACAGCTCGCGTAAATCCGGCCGTCGAGGACCGGGCGGAATGGGTGGCCCGCCACAACGCCAGCAAAAGAAAGAGAAGGATACTGCAGATGATAAGGATAAGGTGAACTATTTTAAGCTGGTTGCAGATAATGTGCTGAAACTTATGATGATGGTAAAAGACGGAAGCCTGACCTATTCTGAAACCAATGGAACATTTTTGCCCGGTTTCCTGCCCGAACCAAATATTTTAGGAAACAGCACTTCCGGTTCATTGGCTCCGGGATTGCCCTTTGTTTTTGGCAGCCAGGAAGATATCCGCTGGACAGCAGTAGAAAACGGATGGATTACAGTTGACTCAGCATTCAATACACAGTATATGACCAAATATACAACCAATCTGAATGCCCGATTAACCATCGAGCCCATCCGCGATTTGCGCATCGAATTGAATGCAACACGTACCTACAGTGAAAATTATTCCGAATATTTTAAATATCAGGATGGGACCTTTGGTAGTTTTTCGCCAATGACACGAGGCAGTTTCAGTATTTCAACATTTATGCTCCCTACTTCATTCATGGGACCTGATGATGAAAACAATTCCGAAGCCTATAACAACTTACGCGATTATCGTCAGGATGTGGCTTTCCGTTTGGCCTACGAAAATCCAAACTGGACCGGACGTATTGTGGACAGTACAGGATACCCGGAAGGTTATGGCCCCGGACAGCAGGAAGTGTTGCATTATGCCTTCCTCGCAGCCTATACAGGGAAAAGCCCTGCATCGGTCAGCCTGAATGAGTTCCCGACGATACCGCTTCCGAACTGGCGTATCACCTATAAAGGACTGACCAAATACGACTTTTTTAAACAGTATTTTAAGAATTTCACAATATCTCACTCCTATCGGTCAACCTATAATGTAGGTAGCTATGTGTCCAATATTCTTTTTGAAGGAGAAGACGGACATCCTGCAGCACAGGACGATGCAAATAACTTTATCTCCCAGTATGAAATTGGCCAGATTACGATGACAGAACAGTTTGCCCCGATTTTCGGAATTGACATGACATGGAAAAACAGCCTGATGTCCAAGCTGGAATTCAAAAAATCACGCAACCTGTCCCTGAGTTTTGTGAACAATCAGCTTACCGAAGTAAGTAGTGATGAATTTGTTATAGGGATGGGATATCGTTTCAAAGAAGTGCCGCTTGTGTTCAAATCAATGGGCGGTACCCGTGGCAAACGCCTGAAAAGCGACCTGAACCTGAAAGCGGATATCTCGGTAAGGAAAAATAAAACCATCCTGAGGAGGATCGATACCGGTGAAGACCAGATTAGTTCCGGACAAGAAGTTGTTAGCATCAATTTCTCAGCCGATTATATGATCAGTCAGCAATTCAATATCCGTTTCTTCTTTGATAAGATTATCAATAACCCTTATGTTTCCAACCAATACAGTAACTCAACAACCAAAGGTGGAATTAGTATGAGGTTTACTTTATCGGAATAGGCGGAGTTTTTTTGGGATTATTTATACCGGATTTAGAAAATGAACTAATATGTTGGTTATTATTTAGTTATAACAATAATTCATTAGATTGAAAAGAGATGGTCTCATCAACTTTTTTCCCGATGAACCAACTTTTGAAATAAAGCGTACATTTGCATATTAACTATTATCACAATCAAAAAAAATTCATTAGAAATGAAAGTTATAGAAGGTCTTAAGTACACAAAAAATCATGAATGGATCAAAGTTGATGGCGACTTGGCAATTGTTGGTATCACTGATTTTGCTCAGAGCCAGTTAGGCGACATCGTTTTTGTTGATGCAGCAGATTCCGTAGGCGAGACTATTGAAAAAGGTGAATCATTTGGTTCGATTGAAGCAGTAAAAACTGTTGAAGACGTTTTCCTTCCTGCTTCCGGAGAGATCATTGAGTTTAACGAAGAGCTTGAAGGAAAAGAAGAAGTTATCAACTCAGACCCTTACGAAGGTGGCTGGATCGTGAAAATTAAGCTTTCTAATCCTGATGAGTTGGATGATCTTCTTGATGCTGAAGCTTATAAAGCACACATCGCAGAATAATTTCAATGTTTGGCTCTGTGTTTTTTATTAAAAACAGGGCTGAATTTTTTAGCCCGTACTGGCGGCCTTTGAATTTTTGAAAGCAAATTTTTTGAGAAATATAGCTACAAACAAAAATAGTTTTCAAAAGTTTTTTGCAAACCTAAGGCATTTGTTATATTTTTGGGCTGAATTTTAATTGCTGCTTAAAGGCGGCCTGATTTTTGCAGATAATTTAGAAGTTAATCAATAAATTAATCCAAGCCATGGAAGTTAAAAAATCACCAAAAGCTAATCTGGAGACAAAGAGGACAATCTTTATCCAGTTGGGTTTGGTCGTGGCCCTGGGTTTGGTTCTTTTAGGTTTCGAATATAAAAGCTACGATAAAATCGAGCTTGAAATGGTAGAGCGCGTTGTGGAAGATATTCCCGAAGAGCTTGTCCAGATTACGAAACAGGAAGTTAAGCCTCCGGCACCAAAACCTCCACCACAGACTACAATCCTGAAAATTGTTGAAGATGATGTAGAAGTTGAAGACGACATCATCATTGATGCCGAAGCCGATGAGGATATGGAAGTTGAAGAGTACATTCCTATTGAGGTAGAGGAAGAAGAGGAAATCGTTGAAGAAGAAATTTTCACCGTTGTTGAAACCATGCCCGGTTTCCCTGGTGGAGAAGTCGAACGCATCAAATTCCTCCAGAAAAACATTAAGTATCCCCAGATGGCGCGCGAAAGCCAAATCCAGGGTACTGTTTATGTAACTTTCGTTGTGGAAACCGACGGAAAAGTGACTGACGTTCGGGTACTTCGTGGTATCGGCGGAGGTTGCGACGAAGAAGCTGTCCGCGTTATTAAAATGATGCCGAAATGGAATGCCGGTAAACAACGTGGTAAACCCGTTCGTGTACAGTTTAACATGCCGATTAAATTTACGTTACAGGGTTAGTAACAATATTTTATGTATGAAGCAGGCCTGTTTGTCAAAAGCAAACGGGCCTTTTCAGTTTTAGGGGTTACTCCTAGTTACAACCTGTTAATTAAGGATTTACTTATCCTGCTCCCTTCCTGAAATTCTGTAAATTATTCTCTAAATCTGCGGGTTATAAGTAATTACGGCCTGGTTTTTGTAAAATTTCATGTATTAACCACATAAATTAGTGTATCATGGAAATCAAGAAATCACCAAAAGCAAATCTGGAAAGAAAGCGATTGCTCTTTTTTCAAATGGGTCTTATTGTCGCACTCAGTTTAAGCCTTTTAGGTTTTGAATGGAAAAGCTATGAACTGTCTTTGATCCCTCAAGGAGAGCGAATTGTGGAAGATATTCCCGAAGAATTGGTTCAAATTACAAAGCACTTAGTAAAACCTCCTCTTCCTAAACCCCCAACAAGAACAACAATACTTCAGATTGTGACCAATGACATCGAGCCGGATGACTTTATAATAGTTGATGCAGGCTTTAATGAAGAGGATGAAAACGAATATTATTTTCCTGAGCTTGATCCTGAAGAGGAGGAAATTATTGAGGATGAGCCACATATTTTTGTTCAGAATTATCCGTCATATCCAGGAGGAGAGAATGAGAGGGTTCGTTTTCTAAGAGCAAATATCCGTTATCCCCAATTGGCTCGTGAAAGACAAATACAGGGAACTGTGCATTTATCATTTGTCGTGGAAAAAGACGGAAGCATTACTAATGTCAGTGTCGAACGCGGTATTGGCGGCGGCTGTGATGCAGAGGCCGTGCGTGTTGTAAAAATGATGCCGAAATGGAACCCTGGCAAACAATGGGGCAAAGCAGTAAGGGTGCGCTATAATATGCCAATTAAGTTTTCATTGCGTTAAGCAGTTTTTATCATAAAAGTGGAATTGCCTGTTCATTCCGGGCAATTCCTTTATGCTTCATTCTTTTTAAAGTGCTCCCAGATTATGTGGGCTTTTGCAGGTCCGCTCACTGCAGCAATTTCCTTTTCGGATGCTTCACGGATTTTTTTTAGAGACCGGAATTTTTTCAGTAGTAGTTCTGCCGTTTGAGCCCCGATTCCTTTAATCGAAGTCAGTTCGGTTTTTAAGGTGCCTTTATCGCGCCTCGATCGGTGATGCGTAATTCCGAAGCGGTGTGCCTCATCCCGAAGAAACTGTATGGTGCGCAGGCTTTCCGAAGCCTTGTCGATGTATAATGGGATGGAATCGCCGGGGAAATATATTTCTTCCAGCCTCTTGGCAATACCAATAATGGTAATTTTTCCTCTCAACCCAAGTTTGTCCAGGCTTTTTACGGCGGCACTGAGCTGCCCTTTGCCTCCGTCAACAATAATGAGCTGTGGCAGCTCTTTTTCTTCGTCGAGAAGCCTCTTATAGCGACGGTAAATAACTTCCTCCATACTGGCAAAATCATTGGGGCCTTCAACTTCTTTGATGAGATAATGCCGGTAACCTTTTTTATACGGTTTGGCATCTTTGAACATCACCATTGCCGCAACCGGATAAGCACCCTGAAAATTGGAATTGTCAAAACATTCAATTTGTTTCGGCAGCACGTTCATGCGCAGGTCTTTTTGCAGGCGTTCCAGAACACGGCGGCTGTGCCGTTCCGGATCCACCAAAGCCCTTTGTTTGTCTTTTTCCAGTTTATAATACTTCAAATTGCGCTCCGACAGCTCCAGAAGTTGCTTTTTATCACCAATTTTTGGTAAAGTATATTTCACGCCAGGCAGCGGGTTCCTGGGAAGGAAAGGCAGTATAATTTCATCTGCAGTGCTGTGGAGTTTCTCCCTGATGTCGAGCATGGCATGCAGCAGCAGGCTTTCTTTGTCTTCGTCCAGTTTTTTTTTCAGCTCAACGGTATGTGCCTGCACAATTGCGCCATCAATAATTTTCAGGTAGTTCACAAAGGCTTCGTTGCCGTCTTCCAGAATACTGAAAACATCGGCATCGTGTATGCCCGGGCTTACCACCGTTGATTTGGATTGGTAGCGTTCAAGAATCTCAATTTTGTCTTTAATTTCCTGAGCCTTTTCAAAATCCATATTGGCAGCAAATTCCTGCATCAGGCTTTTGAGCTGCCGCAATACCTGGCTGATATTTCCCTTGATGATGTGGCGAATCTGCTCTATGTTTTTGAGATAATCCGATTGACTTTGTTTTCCGACGCAGGGCGCCAAACAATTGCCGATATGATATTCCAGACAGACTTTAAATTTGCCCGCAGCAATATTGAGTTGATCCAGACGGAGCTTGCAATTACGCAAAGGATAAAGCTGCCGGACAAGCTCAAGCAGGGTGTTCATCATCTTTACCGAAGCATAAGGACCGTAATAATCTGAACCGTCGCGTATTACATTGCGCGTTGAAAAAATGCGGGGAAAAGGTTCTTTTTTGATGCAGATCCAGGGATAGGTTTTGTCATCCTTGAGCTGGATATTGTATTTTGGCTGATGCTTCTTGATGAGGTTATTTTCCAGTAAAAGGGCATCTGTTTCTGAATCAACCACAATAACGTGCAGGTCTATAATCCTGCGCACCAGCATTTTGACTTTACCGCTGGCTTTTCGGTCGCCTGTGAAATAGCTGGTAACCCGTTTTTTCAGGTTTTTTGCTTTTCCGACATAAATGATCGTACCTTCTTTGTCGAAATACTGATAAACACCAGGTTTTCCCGGCAGGTTTTTGATTTTCTGCTGAAGTATGTTGGATTTATCGCTCAGGCTCATTCATCATCCTTTTCGTATTGCTTCACCCAACCAGGAGCACTAAGTTCAATCAGGCGGTCATCGGAAGTAACCATGGCGCAGGATGATCCTTCGGCGGTAATATGCCCAATGCTGTTCAAGCCCTGAATGTCCTTGATCTTTTCGTAATCAGAAGGTTTTATAGTCATTAGAAACTCATAGTCCTCACCACCATTGAGCGCGGCTGTTACCGGGTTGATTTTGAATTCTTCTGCGAGTTTAAAGCTTTGCTCATCAATTGAGATCCTGTTTTCGTAGAGATGGCAGCCGCAATTGCTTTCATTGCAGATCTGCATCAGGTCGGATGCCAGCCCGTCGCTCACATCAATCATAGATGTAGGAACAATTCCTTTTTCGCGGATATCTTCCAGGATTTTCACAGGAAGTTCGGGTTTTAGCTGGCGTTCCAAAAGATAGTCAAATGTGCCCAGCTCGGGTTGCATATTGGGGTTGGCTTTAAAAACCTGTTTTTCCCTTTCAAGCAGCAAAAGCCCCAGATAAGCAGCGCCAAAATTGCCCGTTGCCATAATAATGTCGTTTTGGCTTGCATTCTGACGGTAGGTTAGCTGGTTTTCCTTTGCTGTTCCTGTTGCCGTTACACTGATTGCCAGTCCAATAGCTGAAGATGAGATATCGCCGCCATTGAGGTCAACGCCATAGCGTTCGCAGGCCATTTCAACACCTTGATACAGATCTTCAATGGCTTCCAGGCTGAAGCGGTTGGAAAGGCCCAGACCGATAAGAATAGAATCGGGTGTGCCGTTCATGGCATAAATATCGGCAATGGCTGCCACAACAATTTTATACCCCAGATGCTTCAATGGAGTATAAGTGAGGTCGAAATGTACTTTTTCGGTGAAAAGTTCTGTGCTGACCAGTGTCCTGAAACCCGAATGGTTCAGAATTGCAACATCATCACCTACTCCTTTTATAGTGTTTTTATTGCGCGATTTGAGGTTCTTTGTAAGGGCCTTAATCAGGCCAAATTCTCCAAGCTCCGATATTTCAGTGCGTTTGGCTTTTTTTGATCTGTCTTCAAACATGCTGCAAAAATACGGATTTTCAAGCGAATACATAATTATTTATAATCCCAATTAATTGTAGTTATTGATTTTAAAACCTTTAAGTATCTGAGTTGTTTTGATTTTGTATTTACTCTATTTTTGTGCAAAAGAATTAATCGACATGGGACGTACTTTAAAAACTGTTTTACTGGTATTGGTTTTATTGGCCTCATCTGCGGCAATCGCATATCTATTTATGGGTATGAAAAAAGAGCCTGAAAAAGGGATAGTTAAAGCGCAAAAGCGCTATGTAAAAGCTGTTCCCGTTGAATACAGTACAGTGCGCAATGAGATTGAAGTGTCCGGGCGCCTTTTGAGCTCAGAAACGTATAATCTTGCTGCTGAGGTTCAGGGCAAGATTCTGGAAGGTGCCGTGCCGCTGAAAAAAGGACAGAAATTCAGTAAAGGAGATTTATTGTTCCGTATTTATGTTGATGATGTGGAACAGGCCCTGCATGCCAGCAAAAGCCGGTTTTTAACCAGTTTGGCCAATATCTTACCGGATTTTAAAATTGATTTTCCGGAGAGCTTTGATAAATGGAACGACTTTTTTATGGCTGTGGACATCAAGAAACCTCTGCCCGAACTGCCTGCAATAAGCGACAGGAAAGAGAAAACTTTTCTTGCCAGCCGAAATATACTGAGCGATTATTATTCCATTACGGGTGAGGAAATGCGCATGAAGAAATATCAGGTTTTTGCACCTTTTAACGGAAGCTATACGGACGTTGTGCTTGAAGTTGGCGCAATTGCTAATCCGGGCAGCAAAATTGCGGGAATAATCCGAACCGATATTTATGAACTGGAGGTGCCGGTTGAAATTGATAATGCCGAATCGGTGAATAAAGGGGAGCAGATTATTGTGATGAACGAGAACCGCACCCAAAACTGGCCGGGTACTTTGGTGAGAAAAGCTGATTTCGTCGATCCCAATACACAATCTATTCCGGTTTTTATCCGCATCAGCCCGCGCTCTGCGGCGCCATTATACGAAGGGCAGTATCTCCGCGCTGTTTTTCCGGGCCAGGATATCGAAAACAGTATGGAAATTCCCCGGAACTCTGTGTTTAACCACGATGAAGTTTTTATTGTAGATGATGGCCGTTTAACCAAAAAACGCATTGATATTAAGCAGGTAAATAACGAAACCGTGGTTTTCAGCGGCCTTCCTGAAGGTACATTAATCGTTGTGGAACCTTTGGTAAGTGCTTCGGAAGGAATTGCTGTTGAGGTAATCTGACAGAATTTCAATAATTTTTTAATTCCTTACATCCTGCCTGCCTTTCGCTAAAATTTGTACTTTAGCACAAAACAAAAAAGGGTTATGGCACTGTTTTCCTACATCGGAAGTTATATTATGCTTCTGCTATCTGTTTTGCGAAAACCGGAAAAATGGAGCGTTTTCCGCAAACAGTTTTTTAGCGAAGTGCAGCATTTTGGCATTGATTCCCTGGGAATTGTTGCAGTAATTTCCGTTTTTATGGGCGCAATCGTGACCATCCAAACCGCCTATAATATTGATTCGCCCCTGATTCCGGCTTCCATGATCGGTTTTACGGCGCGTCAGTCCGTTATTCTGGAATTTTCGCCAACGGTTATCAGCCTGATCCTTGCCGGAAAAGTAGGTTCACGCATTGCGTCAGAAATTGGCACTATGCGCGTTACAGAACAAATTGATGCACTTGAGATTATGGGGATCAACCCGGCATCTTATTTGATCCTTCCCAAAATTGTGGCATTGGTTTTCATCAATCCGATATTGATTGTTTTCAGTGTGTTTTTTAGCCTTGCCGGCGGATATCTCGTTGCTTTGCTGACAAGCCTTTTTTCCCCGGAAGATTATATCCTGGGAATTCGTTTTGCCTTTGAAGGATATACTGTTTTTTATATGCTGATTAAAACAGCGGTCTTTGCATTTATCATTGGTTCCGTATCGGGATACAGTGGTTTTCTGGTAAAAGGCGGAGCCCTCGAAGTGGGTGCTGCCAGTACCAAAGCCGTTGTGCACAGCAGCATCTGGATTATTTTGTTTAACCTGATCCTGACCCAACTCCTGCTCTCATGATTGAAGCCAAGAACATAAATAAATCCTTCGATGGGAAAGCGGTTTTAAAGAATGTTTCGGTCTCCTTCGAGCCGGGTGTTACAAACCTGATTATCGGTCAGAGTGGTAGTGGGAAAACGGTTTTAATGAAAAGCCTGGTGGGCTTGCATAAAACCGATTCGGGTGCAATTTATTATAACGACAGGAATTTTTCCGCGATGAGTTTTGATCAAAAAAAAGCAATCCGCAAAGAAATTGGGATGCTTTTTCAGGGAGGGGCGCTTTTTGATTCGCTCACAGTGGAGGAAAATGTGATGTTCCCGCTTAATATGTTCACGGATTGGCCGCCGGAAAAGAAACGCGAACGGGTTGATTTTTGCCTCAGCCGTGTAAACCTTGATGGCGTGAATAAACGGATGCCTTCTGAATTGAGCGGAGGAATGGTGAAGCGTGTTGCTATTGCACGGGCTATTTCCATGAACCCCAAATACCTTTTCTGCGATGAACCCAACAGCGGACTGGATCCGCACACAGCCGGAGTAATTGATAAACTGATCAGCGAAATTACCCATGAATACGGAATTACAACTGTAATCAACACCCATGATATGAATTCTGTGCTGGAAATTGGCGAACGAATCGCGTACATTTATAAAGGTGAATTATGGTGGCAGGGGTCGAAAGAGGATGTACTTACAACCGATAATCCGGAGTTGCAGGATTTTATTTTTTCAACAGAACTGACAAGACGATTAAAAAAGAGAAAAATATGAGTTTCAGTTACATTGACCTGTTCATCGCTTTGCCATTGGCGTTTTTTGCGTACCGTGGCTTTATCAAAGGATTGATTGTGGAAGTTGCCTCGCTTGTGGCCCTGGTGCTCGGAATTTACGGCGCCGTTTATTTTTCGGGCTATGCACAGTCTTTCCTGTCGCAGCATCTCGATTTTGATGAAGGTGTCCTGAAAATTATTGCATTTGTCGTTACCTTTCTGATTGTGATTATTGTGGTTCACCTGATTGGGAAAATTGTCGAGAAAATCGCGGAAGCTATTGCTTTAGGAGCAGTAAACAAAATTCTTGGGCTAGTCTTTGGCCTCATAAAAGGCGCTTTTTTGATCAGTGTGCTCCTTTATTTGATCAATACATTCACAGGAAAAGCCATCATTTCAGATGAAGAATGCAGCAAATCATATCTCTGCAAACCGGTTTCTGTAATTGCACCAGCGATTTTTATCGGGATCGGTGATTTTGATATCGACAGCGGTTCAGTGGATGATGCAAAGAAGAAGGTGAAAAGCGCCACGAGCATTTAATGGATTTACTTCCAGGCTCTAAATTAATGGGCACTAATCTGTTTTCAAAGTATCTATACCCAATTTAACGTCTTGCTCCAGCAGAGGAATAATTTCTTCAATAAATGTATAATACGCTTCCTGATGGCTGGAATCAACGGGTTTGGCCGGAGGTGATTTCATTTTTAAAGGGTCGATAGGGCTGCCGTTTCTGTAAACACGGAAATCAAGGTGTGGCCCGGTGGCCAGTCCGGAAGAACCTACATAACCGATTAGTTCTCCTTGTTTTACCCTTTTGCCTCTTTTGATGCCTTTGGCATATCCGTTGAGGTGCATATAAACCGTTGTGTAAACGCTGTTGTGCTTGATTTTCAGATATCGGCCACCGCCACCTTTTTGATAGGCTTTTTTAATAATTACGCCATCGCCAATAGAATAAACCGGCGTTCCCCTGGGCGCTGCATAATCAATACCATGATGCGGCCTGCGGATTTTCAAAACGGGATGCATCCGACTGTTGGAAAAGCGCGAACTAATCCTGCTGTAGCGTAGTGGCGCCTTGAGGAATGTGCGCCTCAGGCTGTTGGCTTCTTCATCGAAATAATCGCCGCCCAAACTGTCTTGTTCATACCAAAATGCGTAATAAACATCATCGGCATGGCCAAAGGCCGACGCCAAAATCCGCCCGCTTCCGATATTGAGCGTATCTATGTATTTCTGTTCATAAATAACTTTGTACCAATCGCCTTTCTGTATGCCGAAAAAGTCGATGGCCCATTGGTACACCTCCGATAATTTGACTGCAAGAAAGGGATCCTGTCCCTGTCCGGCCATGGCATTCCACAATGAGCTTTCAATGATGCCGGAAACAGTATCGGTTGTTATAATTACTTCTCTGCTGCCCAGATAAATGTCGAGTGAATCCCTAAGTTCAAAAACGGCATAATCTACGGCATCAATTTCATAAATAAAATATCGGGTCAGCTGCATGCTGTCTTTGCTTTTTAAAACATGCCAAGGCTGTCCGCGCCTGATTTTGCGCACATCAAAAGTGTCGCGCGATTTGCGTGCAATGCGGTCAATTGTAGCGTAATCCACATCCTGAGCCAATAGGATTTCCGCCAGATACTGGTTTTTGCCTACTTCACCATGTTCAATATCAAAGCTGTCTTTAATAAAACCAAAATATAGTTCGGGCATTTCCGGCTCTGTTTCTTCTGTGATTTCGGCAAAACCGCTTTCCTCCCTTTCCGCAGGATCCAATACAGAATATAAAAGGATGATGAAAACTGAGATTAGCGTGATGATGATACTGTCTCGGATGAGTTTATTTTTCTTCATAAAGGGGCTGGCTTAATCCTGATTTAAAAAACGCAAAAGTAAGTTTTTATTGTCGGTAAGGGCAAATAAAAAAGGGTGGGGAATAAGCCCGCACCCTATATTAAAATCAGGTATTTTACCTTTTATTTTCTGTAGTTGTCCGCAAAGTCCCTTCCGGCTTTTAATGCTTTTAGGTTGAGGTTTACAACATCTTCGCCTTTGCGGCCAAAAATTGTGCGCAAAGCATTTTCCAGAGCTTCGTATTCCATTCCGAGGAAAGGGGATGAGGCGCCCAGGATTACAATATTTGCAGCTTTTGCTGTGCCCATGTCTTTTGCGATTTGCTCAGCATCAAGTGCAATGTGGTTTTTTACCTTTTTAACTTCCTCGAGCAACTTATCCGTTTCCGGGTAATTGGTAACATTGATAAAAGGCTGCGTATTGGTAATGAGCCAGCCATTTTCTTTATTGAGATAAGGCAGGTAGCGCAATGATTCCATCGGTTCTACCGAAATAATCATGTCGCATTTACCAAAAGCGATCAGGTCGGATGAGATTTCTTTATCGGAAAGGCGCAAGTGGGATTGTACATCACCGCCCCTTTGGCTCATACCGTGCACTTCGGCCTGTTTTACAAAAAGATTGCTGCCAACTGCTGCAGTTCCAATAGTTGCTGCAATGGTGAGGATTCCTTGTCCGCCTACGCCGGCTAATATGATATCAGTTTTCATTGTATTCTGCTTTTAAATTCTAAAAATCCGTGCGTTTACTTTTTGTTTTTGAATTTGGCGCGCATGCGTTTATTAAGCGTCTGGACACATTCCCTGCGCGGGATAATTACCGAAACGCCTTGATATGCAAGCTCTTCCTTCATTACGCTAACCATTTCGTCATGATATTTTTTCAATGGTTTCAATACGCGGATATGTTCTTCTTCCACACCAATTCCTTTACAGATGCTTTCAATTCGGCCATAAGCCGAGGAGTCCTGGCCACCGGTCATTCCGGTTGTGGCATTATCGAGGATCAGCACCGTGATGGGCGCTTTATCGTTAACCGCATCGAGCAGGCCGGTCATACCGGAATGCGTGAAAGTTGAATCGCCAATTACGGATACAGCAGGCACGAGACCGGCATCAGCGGCACCTTTGGCCATTGTGATGGATGCGCCCATATCTACACATGAATTGATGGATTCGAAAGGGGGCAATGCGCCCAATGTGTAGCATCCGATATCGGAAAATACACGGCCACGGCCATATTCTTCCAGTGCTTCATTCAGCGCTTTGTAAGAGTCAATATGCGGGCAACCGGGGCAAAGTGATGGCGGACGGCCAACAACCATGTCCGGAATATCCATTCCGTATGTATCTTCTTTGCCCAGTGCAACGGCAACGAGGTTTGGGTTCAGCTCGCCATCGCGTTTGAGCGTTCCGTCTAAACGGCCAATAACATTGATGCCTCGTCCGAGATAGCCTTTGATCAGCTCCTCGATGATCGGCATGCCTTCTTCAAGAACGAGAATTTTTTCGCATTCGTCGGCAAGGCGGGTGAAGTCTTTCTTTGGAAGCGGATATTGCCCAACCTTTAGTACTGGGAAAGGACATTTTCCGTCTTCATAATTTTCCATCAGATAGTTGTATGCCAAACCACAGGCCAGAATACCCATGCTTTTGTCTTCACCATCAATATATTTGTTGAAAGCTGAAGATTCGGAATCTTCTACAAAAGCGTCCAGTGTGGCAAGTAATTTATTGTAACGCTTACGCGCGATAGCGGGAAGCAAAACAAATTGCCTGAGATCTGCAGGCAGTTTCAGTTCGTTTTGTTGCCGTTTGTCTTTGCGTGCAACCCCTGCGCGGCTGTGAGCCAGGCGGGTGGTGATACGCATAAGGACAGGTATGCCAAATTTTTCAGAGAGTTCAAATCCATAGATGGCCATATCATATGCTTCCTGCTGGTTTGAAGGTTCCAAAATGGGCATTAAAGCAAATTTTCCATAAAAGCGTGAATCCTGCTCGTTTTGGCTGGAGTGCATGCTCGGATCATCGGCAGCAACAACGATCATACCGCCGTTGACCCCTGTAATTGCAGAGTTTACAAAAGCATCTGCCGCAACATTAAGCCCGACATGCTTCATACAAACCATGGTGCGCTTGCCGGCATAAGACATGCCAATGGCAGCTTCCATAGCTGTTTTTTCATTTGCAGACCATTTGGATCGGATGCCTTTTTCGCGGGCTTCCTTCGAGTGCTGCACATATTCTGTTATTTCAGTAGATGGGGTTCCCGGATAAGCATAAATGCCTGACATTCCGGCATCAATAGCTCCCTGGGCTATGGCTTCGTCCCCAAGTAAAACCATTTTTTGCATGTGATGGATATTTTAATTTATTTTTACGTTTCGATGGGGCAAAACTAATCTATTTCTGCATAATGGACTGACCATTTTTCCTTATTTATAATTGGTTTAAGTATTTTTGCCCGATATTAGACTTATATGAATTTTTTAGCACACCTGTACCTTTCTACTCCAAAGCAGGATTTCCTGCTGGGAAATTTTGTCGCAGACGCCATAAAGGGTAAAAAACAAGAAATGTTATCCGGTGCTTATGCCGATGGCATTGCTTTTCACCACTTTATTGATGATTTTACTGATCAACATGAAGTGAACAGTCAAATGCGGCAGCATCTCCGAGGTCATTTCCATAAGTTTTCGGGCGTTGTGCTCGATATTTACTACGATCATTTTTTGGCGAAAAAATGGGATTTGTATTCGGAGGTTCCGCTTTGGGATTATTCAAGAGAGGTTTATTTGCTTTGCCTGAAGCGTTTGGAAAAACTTCCTGAAAAGACACAGTACATCCTGCCTTATATGGTTTCCGGGAACTGGTTATACAATTATGCCAATTTTCATGGAATGCAGCGGGTGTTCCGAGGCATGTCGCGCAGAACACGTTTTAAAAGCGGAATGGAAAATGCTGTTGAGGTTTTAAAAATGCAATATTCGGGAATCGAAGAAGCTTTTGAAACTTTTTTTCCGAAACTGGAAGCCGCAGCACGCCAAAATCCGCTTTATCTCAAAAATATGCGTTGATTATTGCTCCTTATTTGTTGGGCTGTCCAGATTTCGGCGGGCAATTTTATCCTGTGTCTTGGCACAAAATATCCCTTTCTTCTTCAGTGCTTTGTTGTTGCCTACCTGCTGCCGGGGAAAAGCTCTTTTGAAAATAATGCCAATCGACATTGCCAGAACCACAAATGCAATCAGGACAACAGCAATGATAAGGGTTTTTGGGATCATAAGCAGATATTTGATGATGCAAAATTAATATATTTGTCCAATTCATTTCCTGTGACCAGAAGAATCGGGACATCAAGTTATTAAACCACCACTATGAAATCACTAATTAGCAGTTTGTTTTTTTTATTGATTTATCTCAGCTCCTTTTCCTATACGGGAGAAATCTTGAAATCTTTTAAAAGCCCGGGAAAATGGCCAACCGGAATGACCTTCGACGGGCAAAACCTTTGGCTTGCCGACCGGAAAGCGGATAAAATTTATTGCATCGATCCCGAAAGCGGGAAGCAGATCAGGGAAATTCCGTCGCCTGCCTGGTGGCCAACGGGAATGGCCTGGGACGGTCAGTACCTTTGGTGTGCCGATATTAAAGGAGGGCTCCCCTTGAGTGAAAATTTCAAGGGAAAAGTATATCAGCTGGATCCACAGAACGGAAATATTCTCAGGGCGCTGGATGTGCCTGTAGTGGCCATTACTGGCTTGTGCTGGGATGGCGAATATCTCTGGTGTACCGATCACCTCAGCCGCGAAATTGTTCAGTTCGATCCGGATGACGGAACAACCATCCGCTCCTTTAAAGCGCCAGCAAGAGATCCTCGCGGCATCGCTTTTGATGGCACTTATCTCTGGGTTTCAGACCGTATCAGCGATGAAATTTATATGATTGAACCCGAAAATGGAAAGGTGATCAACATAATTCCTGCTCCCGGACCGTTTCCGCGTGGTATGGCATGGGACGGAACGAAGCTGTGGAATGTGGACTCGCAAAGCGATATGATTTATCAGCTTACAGTGCGTGATGATGAAGGTTTCCGTGCCTATAATCCGCGTAAAGCCAAAGTGCGCGTTATTCAGGAGTTTACCAATTTTGGACCCGGTGATGCCCTGAGTACAACTTCCTACTTTGCGCTTCCGGTCGATCGGCCATCACAAAAGATCAAAAAAATATTTTACAGCAGTAAGCCGGAACGGATTCAGAAAGACAGCTGGGGACAGGAAACCGCAGTTTTTGAAAAAGACCGTTTAAAACCGGATGAAAAACGTGAGGCATGGATGTTGGTGGAAGCCGAGCTCTACCAGCTTGATTATTACATTTTCCCGGATCAGGTTGGAGATGAAAGTGAAATCCCTGAAGATATCAGTAAGCGTTATTTGGTGGATAATGAGAAATATCAGCTGGATCATCCGGTGATTCAAAAAGGGCTGAAAGAAGCTTTGGGCGATACCAAAAACCTTTACTGGAAAGCGCGCCGCATTTTTGATTACCTGATTGACCATATGTATTATGAAATGCAGGGCGGCTGGAATACCGCACCCACAGTTTTGGAGCGTGGAAACGGAAGTTGTAGCGAATACTCTTTCGTTTATATCGCCATGTGCCGCGCAGCAGGGGTTCCTGCACGTTATGTCGGCTCTGTTGTTTATCGTGGCGATGATGCGGCCATGGATGACGTCTTTCATCGCTGGGTCGAGATTTATTTGCCGAATTTTGGCTGGATCCCTGTAGATCCCAGCCGTGGTGACCGGGACAATCCGCGCGATCAAGCCATTGCTTTTGGGCATTTGAGCAACACTTTCGTTATAACTACCCAAAGTGGAGGCGGATCAGAAACCATGGATTGGACCTACAATGTGAACAGCACTTATACTTCCGAACCGAAAGCATTTGTGGTTCAGGATCATTTTGCCGATTGGGAAATCGGGGAATAAAATCAGGAAATAATTGTGGCGGTAATCCTGCGCCTGCCGCCATGATTCCTGAACTCACAGAGGTAGATTCCCTGCCAGGTTCCCATATGCAGGTTGCCGTTTTTAAAAGGAATGCTTACCGAGCTGCCCGAAAGCGACGACTTGATGTGAGCGGGCAAATCGTCTATACCCTCCAAAGTGTGTTTGTAGGAACGGTCGCCTTCCGGGATCAACTTGTTGAATACCGTTTCAAAATCTATTCGTACAGTTGGATCGGCATTTTCGTTAATGGTCAGGCCGGCCGAGGTATGGCGGACAAATAAATGGAGCAAACCATCCTGTGGCAGAAGACCTTTAAGTTCTTTTTCAATCAAATGCGTGATCAGATGGAAACCACGGCGGAATGGGGGCAATTCTATTTCGATATGTTGGGTCATTACGGAAATTTCCCCGAAAATAAAAAAAAGAGGCCATACAGCCTCTTCGAACAAAAAGTATTGGTATAAAAGGCTTAACCTTTTTTCTTTTTCACAATGTCTTCGAGCATTCCTGTAGTAATCGACTTTGGACGTTCGAGCGGGAATCCCAAAGCACGGTCCCAGATAATGTTTGCCGTTATTCCGAGTGCGCGGCCAATTCCAAAGAGAACAGTATAAAAGTCGTATTCCCGCACACCATAATGCCACTGGATAACACCGGTTTGTGCATCAAGGTTTGGCCATGGGTTTTTGGCTTTTCCGTGTTCTTTCAAAATGGGTGGAACAACTTTATAGAGCATATCCACATATTTGAAAATCGGATCATCCGGAATATGCTTCAGGCAGAATTCCCTTTGCATGGTGTAACGAGGGTCGGTTTTACGCAGCACGGCATGGCCATAACCGGGGATAACCTGTCCGTTGTGCAAGGTGTCCCAAACGAATTGTCCAAGTTCGGCTTCTGTGGGCACCTCGCCGCCCATTTTGTCCATTAAATCCTGTAGCCAGCGCAGAACTTCCTGATTTGCAAGTCCGTGCAGCGGGCCGGCAAGTCCATTGATCATAGATGATATGGAATAATACACATCTGCCAGCGAGCTGGCAACCAAATGGCCGGTATGTGCACTTACATTTCCGCTTTCGTGATCGGCATGAATGATAAAATGCAACCGTGCCACATCATCATACGGCTTGGCAATACCCATCATATGAGCAAAGTTGCCGGCAAAGTCCAGGTTTGGATTTGACTGTATGCGTTTTCCGTCGCGGTACAATTTTGCATAGATGTAAGTTGCGATTTCCGGAAGCTTGGCAATCAGGTTCAGCGAATCTTCATAGGTAGGGTCCCAATAATCCATTTTATTGAGTCCGGCACGGTATTTCTTCGAGAAAAATGATTCCCGCTGCATGGTCATGATGGCCGCCGAGAACATCGCCATTGGATGGCTACAGCAGGGGAATGCGTCCAGCACATCATAAACATAGCGCGGCAAAATGCGCCTTTTGCTGAAATCATCGGCAAGGTCTGCAACCTGATTTTCAGTGGGAATATCTCCGGTAAGCAGCAGATAATACAAACCTTCAACATAGGGCATTTCGGCAGTAGAAGCTTTCGGAAGCTTTTCAAATACCTCGGGCAAGGTATATCCGCGGTAACGGATTCCTTCCATTGGGTCAAGATAGGAGATGTCGGTTATAAGGCTTTTTATTCCGCGCATACCTCCAATTACCTGACTTACTTTTACCTGATCAACAACAACATCGCCGTGTTTTTTTACCAGGTCATGAATCCGGGGACGCCAGGATTCTATTTTCTCATAGAGCTTTTCTTTTAACATGGGATAAATTTCTTAACGTAAAACAAATAATATTACAGCAGGGCTTTTTTCAGATTCTGATCAATAGCATCAAGGAAATCCTGAGTATTGAGGTAATGACTCTCGTTCAGCTCTTTCCCGTGGATAATAAGCGCGAGGTCTTTGGTCATTTTACCGCTTTCCACGGTTTTGATGCAGACATCCTCAAGGGTTTTGCTGAAGTGGATCAATGCATCGTTTCCATCAAGTTTGCCACGATGTGCCAGTCCACGTGTCCAGGCAAAAATGGAGGCAATGGGGTTGGTAGAAGTAGCTTTGCCCTGCTGGTGCTGGCGATAGTGGCGGGTTACTGTGCCATGGGCAGCTTCTGCTTCCATGGTTTTTCCGTCGGGGGTTACCAGAACCGAGGTCATCAGGCCCAGGCTGCCAAAGCCTTGCGCCAATGTATCGCTCTGAACATCACCATCATAATTTTTTGCAGCCCAAACAAAGCCACCTTCCCATTTCAGGGCAGCAGCAACCATATCATCAATCAAACGGTGTTCGTAAATGATGCCCAGCTCATCCATTTGCGCTTTATAGCTTTCTTCATAAATTTCCTGGAAAATATCTTTAAACCGTCCATCGTATTTTTTAAGGATGGTGTTTTTAGTCGAGAGATAAAGCGGCCATTTTTTCTTGATCGCCATCTGGAAACAGGAATGCGCAAAACCCTTTATGGATTCATCGGTATTGTACATGCTCATGGCAACTCCGCCTTCCCCCTGGAAATTATAAACTTCCCAGGTGCTGGCTTCTCCACCGTCTTCGGGTGTAAAAGTAAGCGTGAGTTTCCCTTTTCCTTTAATCACTGTATCGGTGGCGCGGTACTGATCGCCAAAGGCATGACGACCGATTACAATCGGCTTTTTCCAGCCGGGTACCAGTCTGGGGATATTGCTGATCATAATAGGCTCACGGAACACAGTGCCACCAAGAATGTTGCGGATGGTTCCGTTTGGCGAGCGGTACATCTCTTTGAGACCAAACTCTTCAACGCGTTTTTCATCCGGAGTAATTGTAGCACATTTGATGCCTACATTGTATTTATTGATGGCTTCGGCTGCATCAACAGTTACCTGGTCATCTGTTGCATCACGGTGTTCTATACCTAAGTCGTAATACTTGATGTCCAGGTCGAGATAAGGGAAAATCAATTGATCCTTAATAAATTTCCAGATGATCCGGGTCATTTCGTCTCCATCGAGTTCAACGATGGGGTTGAGAACTTTAATTTTTTCCATGTTCGTAAAGGGCTTTTATTTGGTTATAAGTGATTATTAAATACTTAGCCGGTGTAAAACCACTAAAAATATCGACACATCTTAATATCTATATTCTTAAGTATGTCGTATTGTCTTATTAACAATTTATTTGCCTCTTTGTTTGTCTTGGATTTTATTTTGAAATTATTTGAGCTCAAGTGTAACCCGGAAAAGAAGATTGCGTCAAAAGGTAGAACCGAAAAAATTAATAACGTGCAACAATTCAAACAACTATACCGAAGCAGCAGTGATGTGATCCTGGGAGGTGTGTGCTCAGGATTAGGGCGCTACCTTAACATTGATACAACAATTATACGTATCGTGTTTATTCTCATAACCTTATTCCTTGGAAGCGGGCTGCTGCTCTATGTCCTCCTTTGGATTTTTGTGCCAATGGAGCCGGTCGGATATGAATTTGGAGATGCTTATAACAAAGACTTTAACAAAAATTTTAATGATGATAATATGGATCCACAAAATCAACAAAACCAGCAAAATCCTGATGAATTCATGAAGAATTATCAGAAACAACAAAAAAACAAAAAAGACAATGCCAATTTTGTCGGAGGTATCATCCTGATAACGGTCGGCTTGCTATTTCTAATCAGTGAGTATATCCCAAGGATTGACTTTGGCGACCTATGGCCGATTATCCTGATTGTTATCGGAGGCTTAATGCTCCGCAATAATTATCAGAACCGAAATAAAAATGGCGATCAGGCGCAATAACTTGATATGCAGTGTATTATTAATTTTAAAATCAAATTACCATGAAATTTAGAAACCTGTTTTGGGGCGCACTGCTTGTAACCATTGGATTGCTTTTCGTACTCAGAAACCTGGATATCATTGATTTTAGCTGGTACTCTTTTCTGGAGCTCTGGCCAATGATATTGATCCTCTGGGGTGTGAGCATACTGCCGGTTAAGGATTTATTTAAGGTAGTTCTTGCATTCCTGGTTATCGGATCCTCAGTGTTTTACGTGGCTTATAACAATGACTATCATCATTGGGGCTTCAGTATCAACCATAATGATATTGTCATTGACCGGGAAGATGAAGAGGACTTTGATGAAGAATTCCATAATTGGTCGGATCAACATCTTAAGGAATCCTATAGCGATGAAGTGCAAAAAGTGATGCTCGATTTTGATGCTGCTGCCGGCAAATTTTACCTGGCCGACACTACTTTCGATATGATCGATTTCCAATCACGGGGCAATGTGGGGAATTATTATATGACTTCACGCGATGACGACAGCCTGCGCTACATAAAAATAAGCCATGAGGAAGATGTGCACATCAACGGGCCATACAAAAATCAGGCTGTTGTACGCCTGAACCCCAATCCGGTTTGGGATATTGACCTCGATGTGGGTGCAGCCTCTATGGATTTGGACCTTAGTTCGTTTAAAGTTAAAAAGCTGGATATTGACGGTGGGGCCAGTTCACTGAAAATTAAACTAGGCGATCGATGTCTGGATTCCGACATCAGTATTGAGGCTGGAATGGCGTCTATCGTGATCCGTGTGCCAGAAACCGCAGGATGTGAGCTAAAAACCAGCAATTTTCTTTCGAGCAGAAACATCAAGGGTTTTGAGCGTATTGATGAAAGTACTTTCCGTACACCGGATTTTGATGATAGCGAACAAAAAATCAAGGTCAGGATTGAAACGGCTTTCAGCAGCTTTACTGTGAAGCGTTATTAAGCGATAAAAATCTTATACGATCAGATCCGGAGCAATTTATCCAATTCTCCGGATTTTGTTGTTTTACCCACAATCTTTCCGTCTTTATCAATGACGAAATAAACAGGCAAATCGCCTTTTAGATAATAAGCCTGAATAACCGGTGAGTGCGGGGCTTTCAGGTCGCATAATTGCAGCCAGGGCATTCTTGCTCCATTTAGCGCCTGTTCCCAAAGTACACGCTGGCGGTCAATTGAAATGCCAACGAATTGTGTGTTTTTATGCTGCTTTTGAAGGTTCTTTAAAACCGGGACATCCCTCAGGCAAGGATTGCACCAGCTAGCCCAAAAGCATAAGACGACTTTTTTCCCGAGGAAATTTTTCAGCGTATATATTTTTCCGCTGGTATCCGGCAAATTGAATTCCGGAGCCGGTTTCCCGTTTTCCAAGCGTTCCATTGCCAGCTTTTCTTCGGCCAGTTCCTTTCGGTAATCGCTGATCCGCTTATGATGGTATTGCGCATGGACATTCTCTGGCTGGTTTTGCATAAGTGCGCTGTCCACCGTTTCGAAGAGGTTCAGGTCATTCTCCAGCGTAAAAAGATTGTTTCTGCCCAAACGCGCGTTGATCATCAGCAATGTAGTAATACTTTTCTGGTTTGCCCTGATTACGGAATCCGAAAAATGCTTGTTGTCCAAAACGATTTGGTCATAAATTTTCATAAGGGAATCGCGGATTTCGGGGAAGTTTTTAAAATGTTTGTTTTCTTCAAAAACTTCGCCCACGGCCTTGATTTTATTTTGGGCTTCTTGTTTCTTTTTGTTGTAGTGGAGCAGGAGGGCAGATTGCTCCGAACCCTCAATCCCGTATTCTTCGGAATTGTTGAGGTCAATATCGAGTTTAAGCACATCGCCTTCAGATACACAAAGTGGGATTCCATTGCCATCAGGCAGTTTCAGTTGAAAAAGCCCTTCGCCTTGCACAGGAAGGCTGAAGCGAACATTGCCAAAAGAAGAAAGCTCGGCACGCTCAATGGTATTCAGTTTGCCCGGCAGTATTTCCTGCACTGATATTTCGCCTCCCTGAGCATTGGATATATTAATATATAGGTCTGCCTGATTTGTAGGCGAATCGTTCTGGCAACTGTAAAGGCCAAGAAAAAGGATGAAGAGGATGATGGAGCGATATTTCATATCAGCGTGCTGTATTGCATTTTTATTTATTCGGGATCAGCTAACCAAATTGGCATACCGGCTAACTTTTCCTTATTTTATTTGTTATTGCTTGCAAAATTAATGGAAAATCAGGCATCTAAATAATCTGATCGAATGGATTTTCACCTTGATAAAACTTTGGATTAAAATAAATAGTATATTTTTGCCGCCTGAAAAAGCAAATTGACTGAAATAAATAAAGCTATAACATAATGGATTATAAAATCGCTGATATTGGCCTGGCAGATTGGGGCCGAAAAGAAATTGAAATCGCTGAAAAGGAAATGCCCGGATTGATGTCGCTCCGTAAAAAGTACGAAGGACAAAAACCTTTGGCTGGTTCCCGTATAACCGGTTCATTGCATATGACCATCCAAACGGCAGTGCTTATTGAAACTCTTGTTGATCTTGGAGCAGATGTCCGTTGGGCAAGCTGTAATATTTTCAGCACGCAGGATCATGCCGCAGCAGCCGTTGTGCGCGACTCCAAAGTTCCGGTTTTTGCCTGGAAAGGTGAAACACTGAAAGAATACTGGTGGTGCACAAAGCAGGCACTTTCATTTGAAGATGGAAAAGGCCCGAACCTTATTGTTGATGATGGCGGTGATGCTACTTTGCTCGTTCATATGGGATACGAAGCAGAAAAAGAAGCAAGCATCCTTGATAAAGAAGCCGAAAGCGAAGAAGAAGCTGAAATCCTGGCAATTTTAAAGGATACACTCAAAGAAGATAATCAGAAGTGGCACCGTGCTGTGAAGGAAATCAAAGGTGTTTCCGAAGAAACCACAACAGGAGTGCACCGTTTGTACCAGATGCACGAAAACGGCAAACTGCTCTTCCCGGCCATTAATGTGAACGATTCTGTGACTAAATCCAAATTTGATAACCTCTATGGTTGCCGTGAATCACTGGCCGATGGAATTAAAAGGGCTACCGATGTGATGATCGCCGGAAAAGTTGTGGTTGTTCTTGGATATGGTGATGTGGGCAAAGGAAGCGCCAGGAGTATGCGCTCTTATGGCGCCCGTGTTATTGTAACTGAAATTGATCCGATTTGTGCCCTTCAGGCTGCAATGGAAGGTTTCGAAGTGAGCACTATTGATGAAGCTTTGAAAGAAGGAAACATCTTTGTGACCACAACCGGAAATAAAGACGTGATCACAGCGGAGCATATGAGCCGCATGAAAGATGAGTCTATTGTTTGTAATATTGGCCATTTTGACAATGAAATCCAGGTGAGCAAACTGAATAACTGGCCCGGTATCGAGAAAATCAATATCAAACCTCAGGTTGATAAATACGTTTATGAAGACGGTCATTGCATTTACCTGCTTGCCGAAGGCCGCCTGGTGAACCTTGGTTGCGCCACAGGTCACCCATCTTTTGTAATGAGCAATTCATTCACAAACCAAACTTTGGCCCAGCTCGACCTCTGGGAAAAAGATTATGAAATCGACGTTTACCGTCTCCCAAAATATCTTGATGAAGAGGTAGCACGTTTGCACCTGGAACAGTTGGGTGTTAAACTCACCAAGCTTTCGCCGGAGCAGGCAGCATATATTGGCGTAAAAGTTGATGGCCCCTATAAACCGGAACATTACCGCTACTAAAAATATCGGGTTTTAATATTAGGAAGCAGGCATTTGATTTTTCAGATGCCTGTTTTTAATTATAAACATGCAGTAATCCCGTCGTCCCATCAAGGTAAGTATTGTATTGCTTCAGGGGCAATTTGGCTTTGCTGTTTTCCAGCGGGCTCCCGTCAGTGAGGACAAATTGCGACATGCAACATGAGTCAATTGCAATCAAGCCCCCGTCTATTACTTCAACCCGGGCACATTCCAATTCGGGATCAAAAGTGCAGCAACGCTCAAAGGCCATATACTGGTTTTCATAAAGGTGATATATGATTATTCCTTTATAACCTCCGGTAACATATACCCAGTTTCCCGGAATATTCAGTTCACCGTATTCTATTGAAGCCGGATTAATCGTGAAATTTACACGGACGTAGGGTATGTCGGCATAATCTTCATTATCACCGCATGAGATTATAAAAAATATCAAAATCAAAGGCAAGATCAGTCTGGCTTTCTTCATTAAGATGATTATCATCGGGTTAAAATCATTTAACGAAAATGGGAGTCTTTTATTTTTAATCAAATTTTGTTTTTATGTATTCAGGGAATGTTCATGATTTTTAAACATAGAAACAAGAAATTTGATAAACAGCGCTAGCCTTATTTGAAAAAAGCATCGAAAGCAAATTGAATTACGAGAATTAAAAAATATCAGTTATCTTTACCTGCTAATTGTTAAGATGCAATTTATATCCATTTTAAGTATCATTAATTCTATATTTGCGTAAATTTTATGAGGTTATTGACAGGCAAGCAGGTGCTGTTTTTTATTCAAGTGTTAAGTCTGTCAGTTTTTATTGTTTCTTGTAAATCGAAAGAGGCTGCTGCAGATAAGAGCCGTGAAGAGCAGCTCGAAAAGATTGAAGAAAGGCAAAGGGAGAAAGAGAAGGAGTTGCGGGAAGCCTACGAAAAAAAACTGGACCGTATTTATAACGTTCAGGATGACATTGGCAAAGAACGGCTTAGAAAAGCAAGAAGCGATCAAAAAAAATGGAGCACTAAGGGTAAAAAGAAAAAAGGCTTTTTCTTGTTCCGATGGTTTAGCAAAGACAAAGCAAGGGCAACTTGCCGATAGTCTTATTTTTTAGGAAGATAATGGAAGATTTTATATATATATTGATAGGTGTTGCCTGGCTGGTGTACAGTGTGTACAAAAGCCAGAATAAAGCCAAAGCCGGTAAGAAACAGCCTGTACGTGATTACGATCAGGGAACTGGTGATGGACAACATTCGGGAGGCCGACATCAGCAGGGCAGAAAACCTCAGGCTTTTGAAGAACTGCTTTCCGAAATTTTGGGAGAGGAACCTAAGCCGGCACAGGTAGTTCCTCAGCCGGATTATTCTCCTCAGGAAAAAACGAAGAGAAAGTCCTATGATAATTATTTTGAAACTACCCGAAATCCTAAAAAACCTGAATCGGTTGAATATAACAAGAGACGGGCCTCTTCTGTTCCTTCGGGGATTGAAGAGCATTTTGATGAAATAGAAGAACAAGAGTATCAAATTGATTTCGATATCCGAAAAGCAGTTATATATTCTGAAATTCTTAAAAGACCTGATTATTAGTGTATTTACGTGTATTACTTTTAATTAGGTCTGAATTATATTTGGAGATTAAGTTAAATTATTCATAAATTTACGCACTTTTTAAGCGCACGAAGAAATCTAACATAAATATTACATGGTATGATAAGAAATATACTATTGACTATTGGGATTGTACTGGCAGCGCACATGCTGGTCTACTCTCAGGCCTCCGGCTCACTGAAAGGAAAGGTGATCGACAAGGAAACCAAAGAGCCGATCCCCTTTGCGAATATTGTGCTTGAGCTCGATGGAAACATGATTGGCGGTGCAACCTCCGATTTTGACGGTAACTACATGATCAAACCCATCACTCCGGGCAAATATGATTTAAAAGCTACTTTCGTAGGTTATCAGCCTTTCATGATTAAAGGAGTTATTATTGGTGCCGACAAAATCGTTTTTCAGGATATCAGCCTGAACAGTTCAGCAACCAACCTTGATGCCATCGAAATCATTGACTACAAGGTTCCTCTCATTTCAAAAGATGAGACTTCCAGCGGGGCAACCGTAACCGCTGAAGAAGTTGCCAAAATGCCTGTTCGTTCTGCCAACGCAGTAGCAACTACCGTTGGAGGCGTATTCTCCAAAGATGGTGAACGTGGTAGCGTAAGGGGTTCTCGCTCCGATGCAACCGTAATGTACATAGATGGTATTAAGGTAACCGGTTCCAGCAGCCTTCCTCCTTCAGCTATCGAACAGGTTTCCGTGATCCTTTCCGGAGTTCCTGCTCAGTATGGTGATGCTACAGGGGGTATAATCAATGTTACGACCAAAGGCCCCTCACGGAAATTTGGTGCCGGTATCGAAGCAGAGACTTCCGAATTCCTTGATAAATATGGTTATAACCGTTTGGGCTTGAATCTTAACGGCCCAATTTGGACTAAAGAAGACACTGTAACCAATACCAAACAATCCGTTGTTGGTTTCTTCATTGCAGGTGATGCTACCTATAACGAGGTTAGTTATATATCCAGAGGAGGTTATAAAGTTAAGGATGAAGTGGTTGCAGACCTGATCGAAAATCCTTTGCGCCCTTCAGGACAAGGAGTGGGGACTTACTCAAATGCATCTTACCTGCGCAAGGATACGGACATGGAATATGTTAAAGATTTTCCAAATAACGAAAGCTTTAGCTCGAATATCTCAGCAAAATTTGATATCCGCGCTTCAAATACAATTAACCTGACTTTTGGCGGTTCGTTTAACTATAACAGAGGAAATCCTTACGTTTATGACAATAGCCTTATGAACTGGGATAATTACAGGTTGAACACAAATTATACATGGAGGGTATTTGGTCGCTTTACCCAGCGTTTCCCAAACAATCCTGAGAGCAACTCATTTATTAAAAATATTTATTACTCAATTCAGGCTGATTATACCAAGTATTATAGTGAAACCCGGAATGATCAACATGGAGACGATATCTTTAAAATTGGTTATCTCGGAAGTTTTGACACCTACACAGAGCGTTCCTATGAGCTGGGTAATGTAACCCTGGATGGACAGTCTTATCAGGATGTTTATGTGCACAATGGTTACAGGGATACTTTGTACACCTTTGAAGCCAGTGATCTGAATGCTGGTATGGCAAACTATACCAGTCAATATTATGATTTATATCCTGATCCTGAAGGGAACTGGAGGAATGCCTCACAGCTTCAACTGGGGGGTGGTAAAATCAACGGCCAGACACCTGATAAAGTTTATTCTATGTTTTATGCACCGGGAACGCCATACAATGGATATCATGTGGTTGATAATGAGCAGCTTGGAATAAATGTCATGGCCTCTGCCGATGTTGGGAACCATGCGATCCAGCTTGGATTTCAGTATGAGCAAAAGAAAAACTCAGGTTATGGATATGGTGATTACCGCGGCCCATCTGGCCTGTGGACTTTGATGCGTGGTGAAACCAACTTCCATATTCAGGAACTTGATATTGAGAACCCGATTGCTGTGCGTGAAGATGGCGTATTTATGGATACTGTTTATTATCATCGTAAATATGATGCACTTTCACAGCGTACTTTCGACTACAACCTGCGTCAGAAATTAGGCCTGAATCCACAAGGAACAGATTTTATTAATATTGATTCATACGACTTCAATAATAACTCTATTAATTATTATGATGAGAATGGAAATATGAAAACTGTTTCTGTTGATGGAGACTTATTAGATATCTCAATGTTCTCTCCTGATGAACTGCTGAACGATGGTCTTTCATATGTATATTATTATGGTTATGATTATACAGGAAAAAAACTGAGTAGCAAGCCAACTTTTGAAGATTTCTTTACCAAAAAGGATGAACGCGGTGACTTTATTCGTGAAGTAGGTGCTTTTGAGCCGATTTATATGGCCGGTTATATTCAGGATAAGTTTGCTTTCAATGACCTTATCTTTAACGTGGGTGTACGTTTTGACCGTTTTGACGCCAACCAGCTTGTGCTTAAAGATCCTTTCTTGCTCTTTCCTGCGAAAACTGCCGGAGAGGTAACGACAGTAGGAGGCAAGACTGTTACTCATCCTGGTAATATTGGCGACGATTACATCGTTTATGTTGATAAAGTAAATGACCCATCTGTTGTTACTGGTTATCGTAATGGGAGTACATGGTATGATGTTAATGGTATTGAAATTGCTGACCCGAACCTTCTTGATGTAGGCTCAGGCGTATCTCCCTACTTGCAGGATCCAAGCGACAAGTCTATTCAAAAAGAAGTATTTGAAGACTATGAGCCTCAAACAACCATTATGCCGAGGATTTCATTCTCATTTCCTATTAGTGACGAAGCTCTCTTCTTTGCACACTATGATATCCTGGCACAAAGACCAGGTAGTAATATCCGTATGAACCCTGTTGATTATTTGTATTTTGACACTAGGACAGGTACTATTTCTAATCCAAACCTAAAGCCAAGTAAGACCATTGATTATGAATTGGGTTTCAAACAGAAACTGACCAATACATCATCACTCTCTATTTCTGCTTACTATCGCGAAATGAGGGATATGATCCAGGTCTTCCGCTTCAACGGTGCTTATCCGCGCGATTATACTTCTTTCAATAACATTGATTTTGGAACAACCAAAGGTATGACCGTTACTTATGACCTGCGCCGTACAAACAATGCTCGTATCCGTGCAAGTTATACACTTCAGTTTGCAGATGGTACGGGTTCAACTACGACACAGGCTGCAGCCCTTATTGCAGCAGGCCTTCCAAACCTGCGTACCCTTACGCCCCTGGCGTGGGACCGCCGTCACCAGTTCAATGTAGTCTTTGACTACCGCTGGGGTGAAGGCAAAAACTATGATGGCCCCCGTATTAACAGAAAAGATCCGGAAAAAGCTCCATTTGAACTGCTGAAGAATACAGGTGCTTCAGTTACCCTTTCTGGTGGATCAGGCACTCCTTATACAAGATCTTCCAATATTACTTCAGCCATTTCAAACGGGACACAGCTTCTGCAAGGTTCTTATTACGGTTCACGCCTGCCATGGCAATTCCGTGTCGACTTGAAAGTTGACCGCGATATATATTTCAATCTCGGCAAAGGTGAAGAGGGCAAAAAAGCCCGAGAAGCTTATCTGAACGTATATCTTCAGGTGCTGAATGTACTCAATACTGAAAACGTAATGGAGGTCTGGCCTGCTACTGGTAACCCGGATGATGACGGTTTTCTTGCTGCAGCTGAATGGCAACGCCAGATTAACGAACAGCTTGATCCAAGTGCATACAGGGATATGTATAGTATATTCGTTGACCGCCCAATGTTCTATTCAAGCCCGCGGGTATTGCGTTTGGGAGTTATATTCAATTTTTAAGACCGCATAAGACAATAAAAATTAAAGTGATATGAAAAATATATTCCGAATTCTCTTGATTTCAATTTTGAGTATAGGGATAATTGCGCCGGTTGCAGCCGAACAGTATAAAGGCTCAAAAACGCAAAAAAAATCCCGAAAGCTCAAAGAGAGCACCTCCGGCTGTTCTGCCGCCGCTGCTTATCAATTTCTAGATATTAATAATGTCCGGGCACGTATCAACACTGGTGGGGATATGTGGTGGAACCTAATAAGTGGATCGGGAAGTTTTGCTCAGTATTATATCCCGGGTAATACCACAAAAACCTCCTTGTTTTCAGGTTCACTCTGGATTGGTGGTCTCGATGTTAATGACCAGTTGAAACTTGCCGCCCTTCGTTATCGTGGGGAAGGTAATGATTACTGGCCTGGTCCTTTAACTATTGATGGTACTGCAGCTGTTGATGCTGAAACCTGCGCTGCTTATGACAGGTTTTTTAAGATTACACGTGAACAGGTTGACGAATTTATTTCATGGTATAATTCATCGAACCGCACGGAAGAATTTCCGGATTACTCAATTCCGGCAGCCATCACCGAATGGCCTGCTCATGGGGATGTGACCAAAAATCAAAGCTATTATCTGGCACCTTTTTTTGACAATAATGAAGATGGTTACTATGACCCTAATGATGGTGACTATCCCTATTATGATATAGATAACAGCCTTTGTCCGATTAATTATACCAATATTCCTGATTGGAGGCCAACACCAACACCAGAGACTTTAGAAAAAATTACCACTGGAGGTGTATTAGCGGATCAGGTAATTAAAGGAGATGAAACGCTTTGGTGGGTATTTAATGATAAAGGGAATTTTCACTCTGAAACTGAGGGAGCTTCAATTGGTCTCGAAATCCGTGCCCAGGCTTTTGCTTTTGCTACAAACGATGAGATCAATAATATGACGTTTTATAGCTACGAAATTATTAACCGTTCTACTTTCCGACTGCGTGAGACTTATTTTAGCCCTTGGGCTGATACGGACCTGGGATATGCCAGGGATGACTATGTTGGATGTGATGTTGAAAGAGGAATGGGTTATTGCTATAATGGTACCGATCCGGATGGAAATGGAGAAATTGAATCTTATGGGCCTCAACCTCCTGCCATTGGTGTTGACTTCTTTCAGGGGCCATACATGGATCCTGACGGATTGGACAACCCAAAATCAACGATCTACATTGATCCAAACGGGGATACAACTTATAAGCCGGTAGTTGGCCCTGCCATTAATGGAGTTAACTTTGGTAATGGCATTAAGGATGATGAGCGTTTTGGTATGCGCCGTTTTGTATATCACAACAACAATGGTGTGCCTGATTATATGCTTGACCCGGATATTGCTCCTGAATACTATAACTATCTGCGTGGTATCTGGAAAGATGGGACGAAAATGCTTTATGGTGGAAATGGGCATCAATCTGCCGGTGCTGTTGGCCCTGCTTGCGATTTTATGTTCCCAGGAGATTCAGACCCCTTAAACTGGGGTACGGGAGGCCAACCACCTAATGGAGGATACAATCAGGATGGATTGTACTGGACAGAAAAAAATGCAGGGAATAATCCTGACGACAGAAGGTTTATGCAATCAGCAGGCCCATTTACTTTGGAGCCCGGCGCAACTAATTACATTACCGTTGGTATTCCATGGGCCAGGGCAATTAGCGGAGGCCCTTGGGCTTCTGTGGAACTGCTCCGTCAGGTGGATGATAAGTGTCAGAGCCTCTTTGATAACTGTTTTAAAGTACTTGATGGCCCTGATGCACCTGATCTGGCCATTACAGAGCTTAATAATCGCTTAATTGTAGAGATCTCAAATCGAAAGAGTTCTAATAATTACAAAGAGTCTTATGCTGAGTATGATCCTAATATTCAATCTCCGGATTCATTGCAAGGAGACGCCCGTTGGGATTCAATATATCGCTTCGAAGGGTATCAGGTTTTCCAATTAGCTAATGCATCTGTAAGTGCCGAAAGTCTTGATGATCCGGATCAGGCTCGCCTGGTAGCTCAGTTCGATAAGAAAAATGGGGTTTCAAAAATTATTAATTACGATTATAGTTCTAACCTCAATGCCAATGTTCCTGTCCCCGAAGTTGAAGGAGGAGACAATGGTATTTCTCATACCTTTGAAATTACGGAGGATGCATTTGCCGAAGGGAATAACACTGATTTGGTGAACTTCAGACAGTATCACTATATGGCAATTGCTTATGCTTATAATAATTATAAAGAATATAGCCAGTTTAATGCCGATCAATTAGATGGTCAAAAGAAACCTTATCTTGCGGGCCGCAAAAACATCAAACGTTATACAGGAATTCCTCACCCAACCGTAAATGGTATCAATATTAACTCTGATTTTGGTGAAGCTCCGGCAATTACTCGTATTCAGGGACAAGGTAACGGTGGGTTATATCTTGAATTAGATCCTGCAACTATACAGGAAATACTCAGCAAACCTCCGGCCGATACTATTGATAACACCTATGGATCGGCTGATTACCCGATTGCTTATAAAGCCAAGTATGTTAAAGGATTTGGGCCTGTTAACATTAGAGTCGTAGATCCGCTCAGCGTGGTTTCTGATGACTTTATACTCCGCATTGATTCTGTGTATTCTACAGATTCCCGTGGTAATATTAGTGTGGCAAATTGGCAACTCACCAATGTATCCGGAACTATGGATCCTATCCATTCTGATACCACTATTAACCTTCGGTATGAACAGGTAATTCCTGACCTTGGTATCAGTATTAACTGGGAACAAGTTGCTGAACCGGGAGATTCACTGGCGAACAATAATGGTTTGATTGGTTCTCAAATTAGTTATGCGGACAGCAGTAACCAGTGGTTGAGCGGTATTTCTGATATTTCAACTCCGGGAAGCGTATTTAACTGGATTCGTTCGGGAACCTATAAAGATGATGAAAATACAGCTTTCAACGATTGGGACATGAGTGCGGATGACCCTTGGGATGCAGGAGAGTACTATGAAAAAGTTCTCAGTGGTACCTGGGCGCCTTATGGCATGGTGGCGCATATGGATCAAAGTAATTATGGCCCGGCCTGGAAAGCTATATCAAAGAATGTAGCTCAGCTAAGATATACCCAAAGTGTTGATGTAGTGTTAACACCGGATAAAAGTCTTTGGACGCGCTGTCCGGTTATTGAGATGTGCTTTTATCCTGAACTGGCGCAAGGTGGAGCTAAACGATTTGCGTTGAGGAATAGTCCCTCCGTTGATAAGGATGGTAACTATGCAGAGGCCGGAAGTGGGTCGTCTGATAATCCTGATGCACCTAACTATATCTCCGATCATAGTATGGGCTGGTTTCCGGGATATGCCATTAATTTGGAGACCGGTGAACGGCTCAATATAATGTTTGGTGAGAACTCATACCTTGCTTTGAATAATGGGAGGGATATGTTATTTAACCCTACTGCAAATTGGGCAACTGTGGACAACGCGGCCGTATTTGGCGGCATGCACTTTGTGTATATTATGGGGCATAGGGAGGAGCAGTCCAATAGTGGTTTAGTTTATTCATCAAGTGCATATGATGCAGGTGTTTCACTATTTAAGGGTCTTGATACAGATGTTATCGCTACCACTAATATTATGAATCGCATGCTTTACGGTTCCACCATGTGGGTGGGTATGCCAATTCCCGTAGCAGGAAAAGAGGCCGATTGGTTAAGCCAGGACGTAAAGATCAGTATGAGGGTAATCAAGCCATATCGTAAATACTACTCTGTTGAACTTGATTCAATTGCTAAGATTACAGATAATGTGAACGACAATAACCCAATGTATCAGTTCTCTACACATGGTCTTGAGCCTGCTTATACAGAAAGCAAGAAAGAAACGGACCTTGATCTAATTGGTGTTGTTCCGAATCCTTATTATGCTTACGATATATATGAAGAAAACCCATTGGACAACAAGGTGAAAATTATCAATCTCCCACAAAAATGTACGGTTAGTATTTTTACTGTAAACGGTACGCTTATCAGGCAATTCATTAAAGACGAACCTGTTACTGAAATTTATTGGGATTTGAAAAACTTTGCAGGTATTCCAATATCCGGAGGAGCCTACATTATTCATGTAGCCACTGATAATGATGAACGGATTGTGAAATGGTTTGGCACCATGCGACCTGTTGACCTCAATACATTCTAAATTAATGCAGATTATAAAGAAGATTAAAATATAAAAATGATGAGTATGAACAATATTTATAAATACATCATAGCCATCTTTCTAACAGGCTTGGTAGTCATACCATGGACAGATTTAACAGCTGGTAACAAAGACCGCTCCGGTCAGGCTGGTGCCTCAGAGTTGCTCATCAACCCCTGGGCGCGATCCTCAGGTTGGGGTGGTGTGAACATCGCATCCGTTAAAGGTCTTGAAGGTATGTTTGTTAACGTTGCCGGAACAGCATTTACTGAAGGCACACAGGTAATATTTTCAAATACCAATTGGCTGAAAGGTTCCGATGTGAATATTATGGCTTTTGGTTTCTCTCAAAGAATTGGAGAAGCCAGCGTTCTTAGTTTAAGTGTTACCAATATGAGCATCGGTGAAATAATGGTTAGAACTGTTGAGCTTCCAGAGGGTGGTATCGGGACAATTTCCCCCAGCCTTATGAATGTGGCAGTTTCTTATGCGAAAGCATTCTCGAACAGTATTTATGGTGGTATGACCATGAGGATTGTTAGTGAAAGTATTTCGGATGTATCTGCAGGGGGTATTGCAATCGATGCCGGTATCCAATATATTACCGGTGAAGATGAAAATATCAAATTTGGTATCACCTTAAAAAATGTTGGGCCGCGTATGAGTTTCTCAGGCGATGGCCTTACTATTAAAACCCAGCTTCCGGGACAAGAAACCCAGTTTGCTGTGAACCAGCGATCTGCAGAATTTGAATTACCAACAACCATGCAACTGGGTGCCGCCTACGACTTCAACTTTGAGCGTAGCCGTTTAACTTTTGCTGGTGCATTTGTTTCCAATTCATTCACCAATGATCAGTTTATCGGTGGTATCGAGTTTTCTTTCCGCGATTACGTGATGATTCGTGGTGGTTATGCCTACGAAGACGGAATTACCGAAAGCATGGACAGCGGTGAACGCTATAATGTGAATAAGGGATTCAGCGGAGGTATATCGGTTCAGCTTCCTTTGAATAAAGAAAAAGGCCAGATGCTTTCCATTGATTACTCTTATCGTGCTACTGATTATTTCGACGGAAGTCATACATTTGGAGCCAGCATCTCCCTCTAGGGAGTCGCCCTCCAAAAAATAAAATCTTATATTTAAAAAGGAGGCTCAATAATTTGGGTCTTCTTTTCGTATTTTCTATTTTTAATTTTATTAAAGTGATAACCTTATGTCTGATATAGTTTATTATACACAGGAAGGAATCAACAAATTGAAGGATGAAATTAATCATCTCATAAGTGTTGAACGCCCCAAAATCAGCCAGCAAATTGCCGAGGCAAGAGACAAAGGAGATTTATCTGAAAACGCTGAATATGACGCAGCAAAGGAAGCTCAAGGCCTGCTTGAACTAAAAATTTCCAAGATGCAGGAGCTTTTGCGTAATGCCCGCCTGCTGGATGAATCCAAAATTGATACTTCTAAAGTCCTCTTGATGTCGATTGTGAAAATCAAAAACCTCAAGAATGGTGCTACAATGACTTATACTATTGTTCCTGAAAATGAAGCCAATCTTAAAGCTGGAAAATTAAGTGTGACCAGCCCAATTGCAAAAGGCTTGCTTGGTAAAAAAGTTGGCGATAAAGCTGATATTCAGGTTCCGGCAGGCATTATTGCTTTCGAAGTTATTGAAATATCACGTTAAATTATAAATTGCGTATCATGGCAAGTGTTTTTAGTAAAATTGTACAGGGCGAAATTCCATCTTATAAAATTGCGGAAGACGAAAACTACTATGCTTTTCTTGATATCAATCCCATCGCCAAAGGGCATACCCTTGTGATTCCGAAAAAGGAGATAGATTATATTTATGATCTTGATGATGAACTCCTTGCAGGTTTGCATGTTTTTGCAAAAAAAGTAGCCAAAGGGATGGAAAAAGTAATTCCCTGCCAACGGATTGGTATCGCAGTGCTTGGCTTGGAGGTGCCTCATGCGCATGTACACCTCGTACCAATTAATACTGTTTTTGATATCGATTTTAAGAAACCAAAAATAAAATTTAGTGCAGAGGAATTCGCAGAAATAGCCCGAACTGTTTCTGAAACTATAGAATTATAAATTTTATTCCAGTATAAGAAAGAGGCCGGAATTATTGCAATTCCGGCCTCTTTCGATTCAATCAGTTTAGTATGCCCTGATGTTTTTGCCTTCAATGTAATTGATAAAAGCCTTATTTACTACTTTGTTTCCGCCAGGTGTGGGATAATCTCCGGTAAAATACCAGTCGCCTTTATGGCCGGGTAATGCTTCGTGCAGGTTTTCAATACTTTGGAATACTACTTCCACTTCAGCATTTACTTCAGGTGATGTAACAAGTTCTGAAATTTTCTTTGAGATTTGATCGGCAGTCAGGGGTTTATAGATGCCTTTCACATAATTGACCATCTCCTCTTTGGGCAAATGTTCCTGAGCTTTGCATTTACGATACACCTCGTTGATAACGCTTTGCTGATTGGTTTCTTTCAACAGGCTGATAGCTGCCCTGAAAGCAATGAAATCACCAATTTTCGCCATATCAATTCCATAGCAATCCGGATAACGTATCTGTGGTGCTGAGGAAGCAACAACAATCTTTTTCGGCTGCAAACGATCCAGTATGCGAATAATACTTTGCTTCAGCGTTGTTCCGCGTACAATGCTGTCGTCGAGAACAACAAGCTGGTCCATTCCGGCTTTCAGGCTGCCGTAGGTAATGTCGTAAACATGGGCCACCAAGTCATCGCGTTTATTATCTTCTGTGATAAAAGTACGTAACTTGATGTCCTTAACAGCTACTTTTTCAGACCGTATTCTTTTAGATAATATTTCATCAATGGCTTCGGGGCTGATATCTGCACCCAGTTGTTTGATTTTATCCCGTTTAATTGTGTTATGGTATTCCTCCAGAGCCTCTGTCATTCCGTAATAGGCAACAGCTGCCGTATTGGGAATATAGGAGAAAACCGTATTATCTAAATCGTAGTTAATGGCCTGGAGAACTGCTGGGCTGAGCAAATGGCCCAATTCCTTTCGCTCGTTGTAAATATCCTGATCAGTTCCCCGCGAGAAATAAATCCGTTCGAATGAGCAGGAACGTTTGGCCTTTGCTTCCTTAAACTGTTGTAAGGAAATATTGCCGTTCTTCTTGATAATGAGGGCATGTCCCGGATCCAGTTCTTGAATCTGATCCGCTTTCAGATCAAAAGCGGTTTGTATAACCGGACGTTCGGAAGCTGCTACAACTATTTCATCATCAGCATAATAAAATGCCGGACGTATTCCTATTTCATCACGCATCACAAAAGCATCGCCATGTCCCAGCATTCCTCCAATTACATAGCCGCCATCCCAATACTGAGCCGATTCTTTTAGGATTTGTGGAATATCGATATGGGCAATGATTTTATCCGTTATGGCGCGTTTGTTTAAGCCTTCATCACGGTATTTTTTGTACAGACGTTCGTTCTCTTCATCAAGCCAATGGCCGATTTTCTCCAAAATGGTCACCGTATCTGAAGTTTCAATAGGATATTGCCCCAAATTGACCAGCTTCTCAAAAAGCTCATCCACATTGGTCATATTGAAATTGCCTGCAAGCACAAGATTTCGGGTAATCCAATTGTTTTCGCGCACCACCGGATGCAGATACCCGATATTGTTCCCTCCGAAAGTACCGTAGCGCAAGTGCCCGAGAAACAATTCTCCCGAAAAGTCCACATTGCTTTTCAGCCATTGCACATCGCGCAGCAGACCCGAATTTTTTTCTTTAATTTTGGCAAGCGGGGCATAAGCGCGCTCAAATACATCTTTAATGGGACTGGCCGCATTGGAGCGAATCCTGTGCATATACTGCTCGCCGGGAGGCATGTCCAGCTTGATGTTTGCAATGCCCGCACCATCTTGGCCACGGTTATGCTGCTTTTCCATTAGCAAATGCAATTTGTTCAGGCCGTAAAATGCACTTCCGTATCTTGCAATGTAATGTTCAATGGGTTTTAACAAACGGATCATTGCTATTCCACACTCATGCTGAAGGATGTCGCTCATAGGATTCTGTATTAAGGCGCAAAAATAATGCTTTTCATGGAAAGAGGATGCTCCTTGCTTTATGTTCTGCTTGCCTGTTTCATAGCAATCCTTAAATTTGTTCCATCTCATAATCACATTAATACCAAAATCCTATGATTCAAAGATTTTTATGCCTGATAGTTACACTCTTTGTGCCTTTTGTATTGCTTCAGGCGCAAGTCGATCAGTCCGATTGGGCTGATGGTTTTCCCGAAGGTTGTACATCCGTCACGGTTGGCAAGCTGGCCAGTTTTGATGGTTCAGTAATGACTTCCCATACCGATGATAGCCACCGTACACGCTCGTGGATGGACGTTGTTCCTGCTACTGAACATAAAAAAGGATCCGTTGTGGAAATGTACAAAAGGGTCGCCTGCGATAGTTTTGCAATGCCCACTTATGCCCATAAACCTATTGGCAGCATACCGCAGGTAAAACGTACCTTTCAGTATATCAACACCGCCTATCCCTGCATGAATGAAAAGCAGCTTGCCATTGGTGAATCGACTTTTGGTGGAAGGCCGGAGCTGCAATCTGATTCGGGTTTGATCGATTGCCAGCGCTTATGCCTGCTGATGCTCGAACGTTGTGAAACAGCCCGGGAAGCAATTGGAATGGCTGGGGAATTAACCAAAAAATATGGTTGGAACGATGCAGGAGAATGCCTGACTATCGCCGATAAAAAAGAGGTGTGGCATTTTGAAATTGTTGGCCCCGGCAAAGGAAAAACCGGATCAATATGGGTGGCACAACGCGTTCCGGATGATCATATTTCCGTGAATGCCAATGCGAGCACAATCAAGGAAATATACCTGAAAAACAAGGATTATTTCATGGCGAGTGATAATATTTTTGATGTAGCCAAAGAAAACGGCTGGTGGAATCCAGATGAAGAAGAATTCCGTTTTTGCTACGCGTATGCACCCAAAAGCAGAAATTCTATGGCGGCGCGTCGCAGGGAATGGCGTGTTTTTGATTTACTTGCTCCATCTTTGGGTCTGAATGCATATTCAGAAAACTATCCTTTTAGTGTAAAGCCTGATAAAAAAGTGACTATGGAGGATATGGTGCGCGTTTTTAAGGACTATTATGAGGATACGCCTTTTGATATGGTGAAAGACCTTACCGTTGCCAATAAGGATGGTAAGCAGGTCATCAGCCCACTGGCCAATCCGCATATGCCCTATGATATGAACAAAATGCTTCGTATTAACGGAGGCTGGGGCTGGCGTGGCGAGCGTACAATCGCACGTTGGTACACCATGTACGGAACCATTATCCAGTGCCGCGACTGGCTGCCGGATGAAATCGGAGGAATTGTTTGGCTTGCGCAAGACAATATTGCTACTTCCATTTATATTCCGGTTTATTGTTCAGTAACTCATTTGCCTAAACCTTATGAAACGCCCGGACGCCCAAATGGATACACCCGCAAATCGGCATGGTGGGCCTTTAACCGCCTCGGTACTATTACAGCACAGCGTTGGGGAGATATGCGCCATGATGTGGATGCCGTATGGGACCCCATGCAAAAAGAACTTTTTGAAAATGTAAATGCAACCGATAAAAAAGCAGAAATGCTCCTGAAAAAGTCTCCGCAAAAAGCCGTAGATTTCCTGACAGATTACACGAATAAATGGGGGAATAAGGTTGTAAAAGACGCCTGGGATCTCGGCGATAAGCTTTGGACAAAATACGATGAGAAATTTTAAAAATATCCTCATTTGAGAAAAAACCCGGAATTATTTTCGGGTTTTTTTATTTGATGCGGTTTTAATAAAATCATTTCACCAGATATGCGTTATGATACCGGATGTCCAAATGATTTTACAACCATTAAACTCAAAGTACGATGCTCAATTCCATCAAAAGTCCTTCCATGATCATTGATCTTAGTCAGGTGCAGAGAAACATATTGAAAATGAAGTCTGTGGCAGACCGGCATAATTTGATTTTCCGGCCACATTTCAAAACACATCAGTCAAAAACAATCGGGCGTATGTTCCGTGATCTTGGTGTGGACAGGATCACGGTATCATCAATACAAATGGCAGAGTATTTTGCATCCGATGGCTGGAATGATATTACACTGGCCTTTCCTGTGAATATCCGTGAGATGGAACGAATCGACAGCCTTGCTGGCAAAGTCCGTCTTAATTTATTGCTTGATGATGAATTTGTTCTTAATGCATTGGAAAATGGATTGAAAAATAATGTGGGCGTCTTTATCAAAACCGATACAGGTTATGGGCGTGCAGGCGTTCCATGGGATGAAACGGAAACCTTAAAAACGCTCATTGACAAGCTTTTGAAATCATCAAAACTTGAAATGTCGGGTTTTATAAGCCACGATGGCCACACCTATCATGAAGTAGATGAAAAGGGAACTGCAATCCGCGCCATCAGGAAAAAGAGCCTGGAACGCATCAGCAAAATGAAAGCAGCTGTTGGTTTTCGGGAAAAATGGATTATTTCTATTGGAGATACGCCATCGTGCTCGATCTGTGAGGATTATGAGGGAGTTAATGAAATACGTCCGGGAAATTTTGTTTTTTACGATTATGAACAATATGATCTGGGCAGTTGCCAACTCGATGAAATAGCGTGCTCCGTGGCATTGCCGGTTGTTGGCGTTTACCCGAAGCGAAACGAAATAGTAGTTCATGGCGGATCTGTCCATTTGTCAAAGGATTATATTCTTGATGATGACGAATACGGGGTAATTTACGGTCGTGTGATAGCCCCCGGGCCTGTTCCTTCTGCCGGAAACCAACAGGAAATTGGCTATATAAAATCACTGAGTCAGGAACATGGAATTGTTAAAGTATATGAGGAATATATTTCCCAGTTTAAACCGGGTGACCTATTGTTTGTTATTCCCATACATTCTTGTCTTACCGCAAGCACACCTATAAATTATTTTGACATTAAAGGCAACCGAATCGATAAAATGGTGTCTATTAAGTAAGTGAATATCAATAAAAAAGAATAGAATTGTCTGCACAAACCAAAAATAAGGAATTAAACGCGCTGATCTCAATGTTGGATGAGCCGGACGACTCTGTATTTACGAAAGTGAAAGACCGTATCTATTCGTTTGGAAACCTTGCCCTTTCGGAACTGGAAGTGGCATGGGCCGATCTCAAAAGTCCGCTTGCACGCCAAAGGGCCGAAAGCCTGATCCGTCTGATCCAGCGCGATGAACTTTATCTTGATCTGGTCAGCTGGAAGAATTTTAGTGAGCATGATCTCCTGGATGGCGCATATCTGACAGCAAAATTTCATTATCCCGATATTTCCAAAAAAACTATCCGAAATGAATTGTTGGCGATTGCTGGCCATATCCGTATGGAGATGAACCAATCGCTGACAGATTTGAATAAAATCCGGGTCTTTAACCATGTTTTATATTCAGTGCATGGATTTTCCGGTAACCGGAAATACCTGAATGCGCCCGAAAACATGTTCCTCAACAAAGTTTTGGAGAGCCGAAAAGGAAACCCCATTAGCCTGGCGCTCATTTATCTTATTTTGGGGCGTATGCTCGAACTGCCGGTTTACGGGATTAACCTGCCACATCATTTTGTGCTGGCGTATGTGCAACAAAAAGAAGAAACGCATGAATGGAAGCGTTCCGATGTGCTCTTTTATATCAACCCTTTTGCTGAAGGCACTATTTTTATTGCTGATGAAATTTCTCGCTACCTTAATGAGATTGATATCAAACAAAAAGAACGTTTTTATCTGCCGGTAAAAGACACAACCGTAATTCACAGATTGCTGAAGGATATGCAGATTTCCTTCAATAAAGATGGCCAAAAAGGCAGGACCGATGAATTAGAACGCTACCTCGATATTTTCCGGTAGAAAATCCTTTCATTTTCCAAAACAGATATTTGTACCTTTGGCACCATTCATCTTACGATTACAGATATGCTGAAGTATTCTCTGCTTTTCTTACTGAGTCTTTCTTTTTTTACGGACACCCTGATTGCTCAGGAGAGGCAATCGCGCGATCAATATTCATCCTACGAAAGCATTATTTTTTGGATGCAGCAACTCGCAAATGAGCATCCGGAAATTTGCGAATACGTAAACACCGGCACTTCTGTTGAAGGCAGGACACTAGCATATCTTAAAATCAGCGATAATGTTTCGGAAAATGAAACAGAACCGGAAATTCTCTTTGATGGCGGAATTCATGGCGATGAAATTATGGCTGCCGAAAATATGATACGCTTTGCCGATTTGCTCTGCACTTCCTATGGGTCTGATGCGCAGATGACTTATTTGATCAATAACCGTGAGATATTCATTTGGCCTATGGTAAATCCCGATGGCCGCGTGCATGAAAGAAGGTTGAATGCCAACGGAATGGATTTGAACCGCGATTTTGGGTTTTACTGGAAAAGCTGGGGGTCCAACACCTTTCCATTCTCCCAGCCCGAAAGCAGGGCTGTCCGTAACCTGATGATGGAGCGGAATTTCTGCCTGCATTCCTCTTTTCATGCAGGCTATGAAGGTATTTATTATCCATGGAGCTATACGCAGTTCCGTACAGCTGATGAAGATATGTTTTACTGGCTTTCAAAACGCTATGCTGATGCATCGGGTTATGACACCCTCGAATACGGACAGGTTTCCCATGTGCTTTATAAATCCAACGGAAGCACAAAGGATTACGATTACGGCAGCTTTGGGATGATGGGCTGGTCAATGGAAATCAGCGACAACAAAACCCCTCCGGTTTCCCAGATTCCTTATTTTTTCCTGATTAATAAAAAGCCTATGCTGGATTTGATTGAAGCCGGACGCTTCGGTTTGCATGGGCGGGTTTTGAATGCCGAAACCTATGAACCGGTTTCTGCCAGGCTTCAACTTTCTTCAGACCGTCCATGGTTTTTTAACGACCGCCAGGCAGGTGATTTTCATCGGATCGTTGATTCCGGGCATTATCAACTGATTGTGCAGGCCGATGGCTATTTTCCTGATACCTTGGAAAATATAAATATCGGCATTGATGACAGCCTTTACTTTGAAATTTTATTGCATCCATTGAATGGAAAGCAAAATACAGCCTATCGTCTTTTGGCCTGTGGTCGCGCACTAAGCGATTATTCGGATAACCCCAAGCCCTGGAAAGCGCTTTCCATACCCGATCAGAATATTTGTGCTTTAGGCGCCGGAGGGTGGATGATCATTGAAATGAATGAGCCGGTCCGGGATACTCGTGGTGCAGATATTCAGTTGATTGTACGTAATCAACCTTTGGATACTTTGGTGCAGATTGATGCGGCCATTTCAGCCGATGGTCCCTGGAGAGAGCTAAAGCCTGCTCAGGATTTGGGCTTCGACATGCAGCAAAGCCAGATACCTTCTGCACGCTTTTTCAGGATCAGGGATATGCACGATCCGGAGCAAACCGAGAGCAGTATCCTTCTGGATGCGGTGCAGGAAATTCAAAAAGAAGCACATGCCTGGATTGTTTTCAGTGGCGACAGGCTCAGCGAACCAGGTGGAAACAGCAGGCTGGATCCGGGCGAAACCGGACAATTGACCCTTTCTTTTTTAAATAATGGCTTGGTTGCAGGCGAAAATATCCGTATTGCTTTTCGGGATACTTCGTCATATATAGAAATTACACCCGAAGAAATTATTATTGATAACATGCCTGCGGGGGCATTTCAGGATGTAGTATTTGATATTTCAGCCAGCATCGAATGCCCTGATGGATATACAAGCTGCCCGGAACTGATTTATTATTTCAATGAGGAAGCAGATTCGGCCCATTATGCTTTTGAACTGCAAATTGGTGCAGTCAATACGGCAGTGGTGGACCTGTCGCTCGATCATAACTCGGCAGCGCGTATCCGCGAGCAACTGGCGCATAAAAACATCTATACCCATTCCTTCGAAAGCCTCAACGACAGTGTCCTTCAGTTTGAAACCGTATATATCTGTATGGGCATGAGGCAGTACGCCCATCTTATGACGCCTTCGGATGTCCGATTAATTGAGGGCTTTTTAAATAATGGTGGCTCAGCTTATCTCGAAGGCGGTGATGCATGGTTCTTCAATAAAGAAAGCGCATTGACCGAAATGTTTGGCATAGAAGCACTTGATAATGGAGCGGACGACCTTTTTTATCTTAGTGGCTTTAATGGAGGATTGTTTCAGGACCTTCAAAGTGCTTATACCGGTAAGAACCTTTCAGTCGATCACATAAAAGCCGCAGCTACAGCTTCGGATGAAATTTATAATAAAGATGAGGGTTATTGCATTGGTGTTGCGCATGATGCCGGCACTTACCGTACATTTGGGACATCATTTGAATGGGGCGGAATTGAGCAGCCTGGACAAAATCTTGAAGTCATTCATAATTTTCTAAAAGGCCAGGTGGTTTCAGTTTCTAATGTTTTAAAGAATGAAAATAGTTCTCGACTGAGAGCTATTAGAAACCCTGTTAACAGTGAAATACGTATTTCCTTTAAAGCAGGTCAGGGACAAATCTGTGTTTTTGAATGGCTGGATTTACAAGGCCGCAAAATTTCAGCGAAAAAGATCATAGCAGCAGAAGATGGTTGGAATGAATTTAAATTGCCCGGTTTTGTTAAACCAAACCAACTTTTATTGCTTCATTTTCATCTGAATGATTATCAGGAATGCTTAAAAATAGTGTTTTAGCTTCTGCTTTTTGCCTTTTTTGAAATAATTTCATGCTGAATTTTATTTAGATTTGTGTTCTAATAATTAGAAAGTCAATACTTTATCCACTAATATCAATCAATTTTCATGAAAAGATTTACTCTTTTTTTAATTGGTTTTGTAGTATTTGTTATTACTGCAGGTGCTCAGAACCTGAGGGATTTCAATTATCCCGATAGTTGGGGGCCACAGGGCTTTAGCCTTGATGAAAGCCGCTCCGACGCTGTTTATGTAAATTATTCAATCAAAAAATTTAGCCTTACCGATAATGATATCAAAGGTGAATTAATGACGAATGTACTGATGCCGGGTTCTTTCCTTCCGGCAGATGAAGGAATGCCTGATTTGCCGGGATCCGGGAAGTTTATAGCAATACCTACCGGCGCAGAAGTAAAAGTTAATATTTTGTCTTTGCGTACGGAAACCATTCAAAATATAGATATTGCGCCAAGTCCGCGTATTCCATTAGAGACCGATAATGGTCCGTTATTTTATGAAAAAGATCAAAAGGTGTATTCCAAAGACGCTTTCTACCCGGCAAAACCGGTTCAAATTGGAATGCGTACGAAAATCCGTGGCGTGGAAGTCGTTATGCTCGGCATTACTCCATGGCAATATAATCCTGTCACAAAAGAACTTATTGTTTATCACGACCTTAAGGTTGAATTGAATATCATTGGCGGAAATGGATATGGTGATTTACGCTATCGTAGCCCATGGTGGGAAGATGTGCTCAAAAGCAGCGTTTTGAACTATGAAAGCCTTCCCGAAGCAGGCTATGCCTACCGCAACGGTTCCGGAACCCGTACTCCTGATCTGGATTATATCATCATTACGCCCGATGACCCTGTATTTACTGCATGGGCGGATACCATTGCTCTTTTCCGTAACAAGCAAGGCATTAAAACCGGTGTGGTTACAACTACTGAAATCGGTGGAAATACTACAGCAGCGATTGAAAACTATGTGAACAATGCATACAATTCCTGGGATGTTCCTCCTTCAGCAGTACTTCTAATGGGCGACTATGGAACTTCTGGAAATACAATTGTATCGCCTGTCTGGAATAACTATTGCGTTTCTGATAACATTTATGCTGATGTGGATAACGATAAACTTCCGGATATCGCCTTTGCACGAATGACCGCACAAAATGCCACACATCTGGAAACCATGGTGACTAAGTTTAAAAATTATGAAATGGATCCTCCAACCAATCCTGATTTTTACGATCACCCGATTACTGCATTGGGTTGGCAGACTGAGCGCTGGTTCCAGATTTGTTCTGAGTCTGTTGGTGGTTTCTGGAAAAATGAGCTAGGCAAAGATCCTGTTCGTATTAACGCTATCTATTCCGGTTCTCCAGGATCAACTTGGTCAACAGCAACAAATACAAGCGCAGTAGTGAGCTATTTTGGCCCAAGTGGCACAGGATATATCCCACAGGAGCCTTCAACACTTGGAGGGTGGACCGGAGGGACCGCTTCGGGTGTGAACAACGCAATCAACTCAGGAGCTTTTATGCTTCAGCACCGTGATCATGGTGGAGAAACAGGATGGGGCGAACCGGATTATGGCAATTCCGATATTAATGGACTGACCAATACAGACCTTACTTTTGTTTTTTCTATCAACTGTTTAACAGGTAAGTATAATTATGGCTCGGAAGTTTTTGCGGAAAAATTCCATCGCTATACCTATAACGGACAGAACTCAGGAGCACTGGGAATCATTGCCGCTTCCGAAGTTTCTTATTCCTTTGTAAACGATACATACGTTTGGGGCATGTATGATGATATGTGGTCGGAATTCCTTCCTGATTACGGTACTACAAATGATTATGATGATGTACGGCCGGCATTTGCCAATGTTTATGGCAAGCATTATCTGGCACAGTCGAACTGGCCATATAATACCAATAACAAGGAAGTAACCTATATGCTTTTCCACCACCATGGTGATGCTTATTCAACTGTGTTTACACAAGTCCCATTAAACCTTACGGTAACACATAATGGTGTTCTGCTGTCCGGAGTAACTCAATATGAGGTTGTTGCTGATGAATATGCAACCATTTGCCTGTCTAAAGACGGAGAAATTCTTGCTGTAGGACAATCCGATGGAACACCTACTACATTAATTATTCCAGCCCAACTTCCGGGAGATGTTGTTGATTTGGTAGTTACCAAGCAGGACCACTATCGTTACGAACAGCAAATTACAGTAATTCCTCCAAGCGGGCCATATGTGATCAAGGATTCTTACACACTTGATGATGCTTCGGGTAATGCCAACGGAAATCCTGAACCCGGTGAAACAGTGGGTCTTTCACTTACAATGAAAAACGTGGGTTCCGGTGCTTCCAACAATACCGTAGTTGATATCACAACAACGGATTCGTATATCACTATCACAGATGATACCGAAAACTACGGAACAATCAATGCAGGCCAGACGAAACTGATTAATAATGCTTATAATTTTAGTGTTGCGGATAGCATCCCTGATGGACATATGGTAACCATTAGCATAAGTTCTACCAACGGAACAGATGTATGGAACAGCAGTTTGGCGTTCGAACTCTTTGCTCCACAATTGGAGGCAGGAAGCATTACTGTAAATGATGCAGCCGGTAATGGAAACGGACGCCTCGATCCGGGCGAAACAGCTTCTGTAATCGTTGCAACAACAAATAATGGTCAGTCTTCTGCTGCAGGAGTTCTGGCTACTTTAACAACGGCTTCAACAGATATCACCATTATAAATGGCTCTGCTAGCCTTGGAGAACTTACCCCCGGGGAAACGGATGATGCTATCTTTGAAATTACCGTTGCTCCAGATGCGGCAATTGGTTCGCTGGCTGATTTTGTATTTGATGCCGCCAGTGGAGTGCACTATACGGCAGGGAAAAACTTTTGTTTGAATATTGGTTTAATTGTCGAGGACTTTGAAAGCGGTGATTTTGGCCGCTACAACTGGACAATGGGCGGCAATGCGCCCTGGCAGATTGTTACAAGCCCGGTTTACGAAGGAGTTTATTCTGCTGCCAGTGGTAATGTCAGCGACAATCAGGAATCGCAATTATCAATCACATTGGATGTAATTGCCGACGACAGCATATCCTTTTACCGCAAGGTGAGTTCAGAGATCAATTATGATTACCTGGTATTCTATATCGACAATGTAGAGCAAGGCAGCTGGTCTGGAGACCAGGACTGGGCCAAGGTCCAATATCCGGTAAGCTCTGGGGCGCACACTTTCAAATGGGCTTATGAAAAGGATATCAACCAGTCATCCGGTGATGATGCCGGTTTTGTTGATTTTATCATCCTGCCCGCCTTTGGCACCCCTACAGCTGATGCCGGCACAGATGCCGAAGTCTGCGAAGCTACCGGCCATACCCTCAGCGGTATCGCCTCCAACTACAACAGTATTTTGTGGGAAACCAGCGGTAACGGCACCTTTAGCGATGCCACCAGCCTCACCGCTACCTATACCCCCGGCCCCGCTGATGCCGTGGCCGGCTTTGCCACCCTGACGCTGAACGCCATCGGAGGAGCCGCCACCGCAACCGACGATATGGTGCTCACTGTCAACCCACTTCCCACACCCCCCGATCAGCCTTCAGGCGATGAAGTAGTATGCGACCAGACACAAGACAATGACTATACCTGCCCGCAACTCAGTGATCCCGGTATAACAAGCTACGTATGGGAAATCACGCCCGCATCAGCCGGAACGATCATTTCCACAGATACCGCAGCCACCGTCAACTGGACAGACACCTTCAGTGGCCTTGCCTATATCAAGGTAAAAGCAGAAAACGCCTGCGGCTATGGCGACTACAGCGACGAACTCGAAGTGTCCGTAAACGAGACCCCGGCACAGGCCGGCACACCATCGGGCAGCCAGGCCGTATGCCAGGGGACAAGCGGGACGGCATATACCACAACAGGCGCCAATAACGCCACAGATTATATCTGGGCACTAAACCCAACAGAAGCCGGGACCGTCACGCCCAATGGCACCACAGCCGCCATTGAATGGTCACAGACCTTCGACGGTACAGCCGACCTAACGGTAACCGGTACCAATGCCTGTGGCGATGGGCCAACATCCACAGCCCTGAGCATCATGGTAGATGTCGTGCCCGAGCCCGTCATTACAGGCGACGATGCCGCCTGCCAAAACGACACCCTGGTTTATAGCACACCCTCCAACGCAGGCTGCAGCTATAGTTGGACAATCGCCGGCGGGGCCATTGTAGATGGCAGCGGCACCAATGAAGTAAGCGTGGTATGGGACAGCTGGGGCGGCTGCGAACTCACAGTGACCGAAACCAACGGCACCAGCGGCTGCGAAGGCACCACCGATCCTTTTGTGGTCAGCGTAGCCGAATCGCCACAACCAGAAATCACAGGGACAGAAGTTGTATGTGAACAGGAAGAAGGCGCAACCTATGCCACAACAGAAAACGCAGGCAACACCTACAACTGGACCGTAAGCGGCGGTACCATCGAGAGCGGCCAGGGCACCCACGAAATTACCGTCAACTGGGGCGCATACGGAACAGGAACCGTAGGGCTGACCGAAACCAATGCCAATGCATGTAACGGCTATGCCGAAACATTCGATGTTGAAATCATGGAAACCCCACAGGCCGAAGCCGGCGAAGATGTATCCATTCCAAACGGGACAAGCACCCAGCTTTATGGCAGCGCCACAGGAGGGTCGGGCAGTTATAGTTTCCATTGGGAACCCGCTGATAAACTGTTAGATCCCAACGTAGCCGAGCCACAAACCACCGAACTGGGTGCCACCACGGTCTTTACGCTCGAGGCAAGCGACAATACAGGCGGCTGTGCCGGCACCGACCAGGTAACGGTAACGGTAACCGGCGGAGCATTGGCCGTAACCGTAACAGCCGAAGATGCAGCCGTATGTCCCGGATCGACGACCACGCTTCATGCAATACCCGGTGGCGGATCAGGCGAATACACCTACGCATGGACAAGCGACCCTGCCGGTTTTACAAGCGAAGAGCAAAACCCGGAAGTAAGCCCTGAGGTAAATACGACCTACTATGTAGAAGTGGACGATGGCTACAACAGCATCAGCGGAGAAGTATCGGTAGCGGTACACGCATTGCCGGAGCAGTTTGAGATCACAGGAGAAGAAAGTTTCTGTGAAGGCAGTGCAGGAGCCGTACTGGGCCTGGCCTCATCGGAAAGCGGAGTAACCTACAAGCTTTTCCTTGACGGTACAAACACAGGGACCACAGCCGATGGAACAGGTTCGGCCATCACTTTTGCCCCACAGGCAACGGAAGGAGCTTATACCGTTATGGCGGAAAGTCAGACTACAGGATGTTCGAATGAAATGGGCAATGAGTTTGTTGTGACTATGGAATACGTCCCTGTTCAGGCAGATAAGCCTACCGGACCGGAGTTTGTTAACCTCGCGCATTGGACATCTTCTACATATACTGTAACTGAAATAGCCGGAGCCGATTCGTACAACTGGTCTATTGAACCCGCATCTTCGGGTGAGCTGAACGTAAACGGTAATGAAGTTACTGTGACCTGGGGCAATGATTTTACTCCGTATGAAGTAGACCTGAAGGTTGCTGCAGTGAATGAATGTGGCGAAGGCCAGTTCTCTGAAACGATTACCATTGAAGTTTATTTCCTTAGCGGAATTTCTGAAAACGATATTGTAAGCCTAAACGTTTATCCGAACCCATCTAAGGGCTTGTTTACCCTGGAGTATGCAAATCTCCCTTCCGATAAACTGAATATTAAAATTATCAGTTCACTCGGTGAATGTGTTTATCAATCAGATGAAGCAGCAGATGATAATGGCTTGATTAATCTTGATCTGAGCAATTATGCAGACGGTGTTTACTTCCTCATGATACAACATGATGGTGCAGTTCATACCAAACGGATTTTGGTGCGCAAATAGTCCTGATTAATTGAAATTTTAAAGGTCTGAAAGATTGAATTTGGCACTCTTTCAGGCCTTTTTTTATGAAAATACTTTTGATAACCAATTTAAATACCTCTATTCAGTATCCCTGCTTATAATGTTTATTATATTTGCTAGTTGCTTATTGGAATGACAACGAATCAACTAATTTATAAATATTAAGACTTATGAAGAGATTTTACTTCTTGGCAGCCATAAGCATGTTTTTGTTCTCTTTTGGGGCTCAAACAAGCTATGCTGAAAAAATTAAACTGACAACCTCCGATCAAAACCGGTTGCAAGTCACCGACAAAAGCTTTGATTCCTTTGTGTTTCAAGCAAAGCTTTCAGAACTGGAATTCTCTTATGAGAATACCGGGGATCAGATTTTTACGCGTTTATCCTCCGAAGGATATACCAGCACGATGATTCCCGGGAATCCTTCTTTGCCGGTATTGAAAAAACTGATCGAAATCCCTCAGGATGCACAACCGCTTGTGGAGATTATTGATGCCACATATAAAGAGTACACTTTGGAAGAACTGGGTATAAATTATCCCGTTTTCCCTTACCAGATGTCCTTGCCAAAAATGAAGAACGCTTCCGCACCATTTGAGTATAATGAAGAAGCATATGCTTTGGATGCATATAGTCCGGAGCAGCTCATTACAATCGAAGAAGCCGGCACCATGCGTGCTGTGCGATTGGGAAGAATCAATATCAATGCGGTTCAGTATAATCCGGTGCAGGCAAAACTCAGGGTTTATTCTGATATTCAAGTTCGTGTGGTTTTTGAGAATGCCAATTATCAGAAAACCCTTCGGATGAAGAAGAAAACCTATTCACCTTATTTCACAAAGGCTTATGCGCAACTCATCAATTATGAGCCCATGCAGATGAGGGATGAAATTACACAGGTGCCCGTGAAATATGTGATTGTTTCTGATCCTATGTTTGAAACAGCATTGCAGCCTTTTATTGAATGGAAAACAGAAAAAGGATATACCGTAATCGAAGCTTATACAAATAACCCTGCTGTTGGCACCTCCACTACATCCATAAAAAACTATCTGGAAGGTTTGTATAATGCAGGAACACCCGAAGATCCGGCTCCGACTTTTGTACTTTTCTGTGGCGATGTTGCCCAGATTCCGGTTTTTAACGGATCGGGCCATGTTACGGATCTCTATTATTGTGAGTATGATGGAGATTATATTCCAGAAATGTATTACGGACGTTTTTCTGCCACCAATGTAAGCGAAATAACACCGCAGGTGGCCAAAACTGTAGAATATGAAAGATACGAATTCCCCGACCCTTCCTTCCTGGGAGAATGTGTTATGGTATCTGGTGTAGATGGAGGGCATGCCCCTACATACGGTAATGGACAAATCAATTATGGAACAACATATTATTTCAACAACGCACATGGATTGTTAAGTCATACTTATTTATATCCGGCATCCGGAAGTGCCAGCTCAGCCATTATCCAGCATGTTAGTGATGGTGTTGCCTATGCAAATTATACAGCACACGGTAGTTCCAGTGGCTGGTATGACCCGTCTTTTGAAAACAGTGATGTTCCCGGGCTCCAAAACGAACATAAATATCCGTTAATGGTAGGGAACTGCTGCCTGACCAATAAGTTCGAAGAAAACAGTTGTTTTGGCGAAACTCTTTTAAGGGCAGAAGGGAAAGGTGCCCTTGGATACATCGGGGGTACAAACAGTACCTATTGGGATGAAGATTATTACTGGGGCGTTGGCGTTGGCGCTATTTCCGCCAATCCAACTTACGAAGGAACAAGTCTCGGATCCTATGATAAAGTGTTCCACGATCACGGTGAAGCATATGACGATTGGTTTACAACACAAGGCCAGCAAAATTATGGCGGTTGCCTTGCAGTGACTGAAAGCGGATCATCCAGAACACAATATTATTGGGAAATTTATGCCCTTATGGGCGATCCTTCTGTCAGTATCTATTTTGGAGTGCCGCCTGCCATGACCGTTACTTATGATGTGATGCCGATTGCCTCTGAGGATTTCACCGTTAATGCGCCACCTTATTCGCTCGTTGCTATTTCATATGAAGGCGACCTGAGAGGAACAGCACAGACCAATGCATCCGGTGTGGCCGTGGTGCATTTCGATAATCCGATTATGGGAGGTAATGATGCCGATATTGTTGTAACCGGGCAAAATTATCAACCATTTTTTGGAACAATTACGATGGCTGGAACGGATGGCCCTTACGTAATCAAAGATTCTTTTACACTTGATAATGCAAGCGGTGCTGCCAATCCGGTGCCCGGTGATGATGTGAACCTCAGCCTTACAATGAAGAATGTGGGCTCTGAAAATTCAACAAATACAGTAGTTGATATCACAACAACGGATTCGTATATCACCATCACGGATAATACCGAAAACTACGGAACAATTATCACGGGTCAATCCAAAGCAATTACTGATGGCTATGCTTTCAGTGTTGCCGATTCTGTCCCCGATGGACATGTGGTTTCTGTTTCGGTTTCAGCAACCAATGGTACAGATGTGTGGACAAGCTCAATCAATTTTGAGTTGTTCGCTCCAAATCTCTTAGCAGGAGCAGTAAGTGTTGATGATGCGGCAGGAAACAATAACGGACGCCTCGATCCGGGCGAAACAGCAAATATTATCGTTGCCATAACGAATAATGGTCAGGCTGCCGCCAATAATGTGCTTGCTAACCTGATTACGAATTCAACTGACGTCACAATCAATACATCAACATCTGATTTGGGTGATTTAACACCATCGGAAACGGATGATGCTATCTTTGAAATTACCGTTGCTCCAGATGCGGCAATTGGTTCGCTGGCTGATTTTGTATTTGATGCCGCCAGTGGAGTGCACTATACGGCAGGGAAAAACTTTTGTTTGAATATTGGTTTAATTGTCGAGGACTTTGAAAGCGGTGATTTTGGCCGCTACAACTGGACAATGGGCGGCAATGCGCCCTGGCAGATTGTTACAAGCCCGGTTTACGAAGGAGTTTATTCTGCTGCCAGTGGTAATGTCAGCGACAATCAGGAATCGCAATTATCAATCACATTGGATGTAATTGCCGACGACAGCATATCCTTTTACCGCAAGGTGAGTTCAGAGATCAATTATGATTACCTGGTATTCTATATCGACAATGTAGAGCAAGGCAGCTGGTCTGGAGACCAGGACTGGGCCAAGGTCCAATATCCGGTAAGCTCTGGGGCGCACACTTTCAAATGGGCTTATGAAAAGGATATCAACCAGTCATCCGGTGATGATGCCGGTTTTGTTGATTTTATCATCCTGCCCGCCTTTGGCACCCCTACAGCTGATGCCGGCACAGATGCCGAAGTCTGCGAAGCTACCGGCCATACCCTCAGCGGTATCGCCTCCAACTACAACAGTATTTTGTGGGAAACCAGCGGTAACGGCACCTTTAGCGATGCCACCAGCCTCACCGCTACCTATACCCCCGGCCCCGCTGATGCCGTGGCCGGCTTTGCCACCCTGACGCTGAACGCCATCGGAGGAGCCGCCACCGCAACCGACGATATGGTGCTCACTGTCAACCCACTTCCCACACCCCCCGATCAGCCTTCAGGCGATGAAGTAGTATGCGACCAGACACAAGACAATGACTATACCTGCCCGCAACTCAGTGATCCCGGTATAACAAGCTACGTATGGGAAATCACGCCCGCATCAGCCGGAACGATCATTTCCACAGATACCGCAGCCACCGTCAACTGGACAGACACCTTCAGTGGCCTTGCCTATATCAAGGTAAAAGCAGAAAACGCCTGCGGCTATGGCGACTACAGCGACGAACTCGAAGTGTCCGTAAACGAGACCCCGGCACAGGCCGGCACACCATCGGGCAGCCAGGCCGTATGCCAGGGGACAAGCGGGACGGCATATACCACAACAGGCGCCAATAACGCCACAGATTATATCTGGGCACTAAACCCAACAGAAGCCGGGACCGTCACGCCCAATGGCACCACAGCCGCCATTGAATGGTCACAGACCTTCGACGGTACAGCCGACCTAACGGTAACCGGTACCAATGCCTGTGGCGATGGGCCAACATCCACAGCCCTGAGCATCATGGTAGATGTCGTGCCCGAGCCCGTCATTACAGGCGACGATGCCGCCTGCCAAAACGACACCCTGGTTTATAGCACACCCTCCAACGCAGGCTGCAGCTATAGTTGGACAATCGCCGGCGGGGCCATTGTAGATGGCAGCGGCACCAATGAAGTAAGCGTGGTATGGGACAGCTGGGGCGGCTGCGAACTCACAGTGACCGAAACCAACGGCACCAGCGGCTGCGAAGGCACCACCGATCCTTTTGTGGTCAGCGTAGCCGAATCGCCACAACCAGAAATCACAGGGACAGAAGTTGTATGTGAACAGGAAGAAGGCGCAACCTATGCCACAACAGAAAACGCAGGCAACACCTACAACTGGACCGTAAGCGGCGGTACCATCGAGAGCGGCCAGGGCACCCACGAAATTACCGTCAACTGGGGCGCATACGGAACAGGAACCGTAGGGCTGACCGAAACCAATGCCAATGCATGTAACGGCTATGCCGAAACATTCGATGTTGAAATCATGGAAACCCCACAGGCCGAAGCCGGCGAAGATGTATCCATTCCAAACGGGACAAGCACCCAGCTTTATGGCAGCGCCACAGGAGGGTCGGGCAGTTATAGTTTCCATTGGGAACCCGCTGATAAACTGTTAGATCCCAACGTAGCCGAGCCACAAACCACCGAACTGGGTGCCACCACGGTCTTTACGCTCGAGGCAAGCGACAATACAGGCGGCTGTGCCGGCACCGACCAGGTAACGGTAACGGTAACCGGCGGAGCATTGGCCGTAACCGTAACAGCCGAAGATGCAGCCGTATGTCCCGGATCGACGACCACGCTTCATGCAATACCCGGTGGCGGATCAGGCGAATACACCTACGCATGGACAAGCGACCCTGCCGGTTTTACAAGCGAAGAGCAAAACCCGGAAGTAAGCCCTGAGGTAAATACGACCTACTATGTAGAAGTGGACGATGGCTACAACAGCATCAGCGGAGAAGTATCGGTAGCGGTACACGCATTGCCGGAGCAGTTTGAGATCACAGGAGAAGAAAGTTTCTGTGAAGGCAGTGCAGGAGCCGTACTGGGTTTGGCCTCATCGGAAAGCGGAGTAACCTACAAGCTTTTCCTTGACGGTACAAACACAGGGACCACAGCCGATGGAACAGGTTCGGCCATCACTTTTGCCCCACAGGCAACGGAAGGAGCTTATACCGTTATGGCACAAGACCAAACGACAACTTGTTCGAATAATATGGTGGGCAGCCATTACCTGACCAAAGAGTATGCTCCAATACGACCGGAAAAACCATCTGGGCCTGAAGTTGTGAATTTCTACGAAACGCTTAGCACAACTTATTCAATTGCTGAAATTGCCGGAGCGGATTCGTATAACTGGGTTCTTGAACCTGCTGACTTCGGAGTGCTTTTATCTAATGGTAATGAACTCACAATCAACTGGACAGGAGAAAAAACCGGTATGGTTAGCCTGACAGCAGCAGCTGTGAACCACTGTGGGGAGAGTGAATATTCTGAAGCATTTGATTTTCTCGTTGATTATATTGACGGTATTTCGGAAAGTGATGAAATAAAGCTGGATATTTATCCAAATCCATCGTCGGGATTATTCAAATTGAAGTATGAAAATTTCACTTCTAAGAATCTAGATATAAAAATAATTAACTCTATTGGGGAGTGCGTGTATCGTGCTAATAAAATGCTGGTTAACAATGGTTTAATTAGTGTAGATTTAAGTGGTTTTGCCGACGGGGCTTACTTAATTCTTATACAGCATGACAAAAAAGTTCACACCAAACATTTGCTGTTGAGGAAATAGTTTCTATATTTATCCCGATAAAATTAAGAGTCTGAAAGGGTTTAGTAACATATTAAACCCTTTGGGCTCTTCTTAGAAAATTGTTAAATTAAAACCAGGAGAATTATGAAGAAAGTCTTACTTACTTTCGTCACAGCTATTTTTGTGACATTTTTGAGCGCTCAGCCCGTTGAGCGTCAGATGGTGGTGGTTGAAATCGCTACCGGCACATGGTGTGGTTGGTGTCCAGGCGCAGCCGTTGGTGCTGATGACCTGATTGCAGCCGGTTGTGATGTTGCCGTTATCAAAAACCAAAACGGTGACGCTTATGCCAATACGTTTTCAAATGCCCGTAACAGCTATTATGGTATTTCAGGATATCCAACAGCTAAGTTTGATGGTGTTGAAGAAGATGGTGGTGGGGCACAGTGCCCGAACCCGGTAGGAAAATATGACGATTACCGTCCGATTTATGATCAACGTATGGCGCTCAGCAGTAATTATACCGTAGGTATTTACGGTAATCAGAACGGAACTCATTTTGATGTGGAAGTTCATGTTACTCAGGTAGCTGATTATGTAAGCGATGATATCGTGCTTCAGTTTTTTGTCACAGAATCACACATCCAGGAAAGCTGGCAGGGATGTATGACCGAGCTAAACCATGTGAACAGGAAGATGGTTCCAAATCAAAACGGTACACCCGTCAATATGAGTAATGGAGATACTGAAATTTTTAACCTGTCATTTGATATTGATGGAACTTGGGTCGTTGATAACCTCGAATTTGTTGCAGCACTTCAGGACAATAGCTCAAAAGAAATGCTTCAGGCCATGATGGTTGAGGTTCCTCATCTTACCCCTCCACAGGTTATGGCGGCATTTACAGCTGATAAAACCCAGATTTGTGTGGGTGAAACCGTTAATTTTACAGATCAGACCATTGGTAATCCAAACTCATGGAACTGGTCGTTCCAGGGAGGCACACCGAATTCATCTTTCGATCAGAACCCTAGTATTCAGTACGATGTTGCCGGTTCATACAATGTTCAGCTTACCGCAGCAAACCCTTCTTCATCTAATTCTGTAATGAAGCTGGGCTATATCAAAGTTATGACCACACCAAACCGTCCTCCGAAACCTGCCGGAGATGCAGCATTATGCCAAGGCAGTGAAGCAGAGTTTACTACAAATGGCGTGAGCTCTGCAACATCTTATGTATGGCAGGTATCACCTGAAGAAGCAGGAACAATTAAAGGCTCAGGAAAAACCATTGTTTTTGTTCCTTCCTATAATTATACAGGCTCAGTTGAGATTTCTGTACAGGGAGTAAACCTTTGCGGCCAAAGTGATTTCTCTCTACCGGTTTCCGCTGTTATCAGCCCTGTCCCTGTTCAAGCTGAAATGCCTGAAGGAAACACAGAATTTTGTCAGGGCGTGGCTTCAACTGATTATACCACAACCGAAATAGAAGGCGCAATTAATTACAGCTGGGTTATTATCCCACGTACAGCAGGCTCCATTACTTATGATGGTGTAAATGCTTCAGTAAACTGGAACGAAAGCTTCGGAGGCACTGCGGAAATTTATGTGAGTGCAGCAAACGAATGTGGCTTTGGCATGCCATCAAACCACCTTATGGTCTCTGTAATGGGTATTCCTGTTACACCATCTACTCCGGAAGGACCTGAAGATGTTTATACCAGTGAAACACCAACAACAGAATTTACAACTGAAAGTGAATTTGCCCAAACTTATGAATGGACCGTCACTCCTGAAGAAGCAGGTACAGTGCAAGGCAATGAAGCGACTGCTGTTGTAGAATGGAACACCGATTACGAAGGCGATATCGATATTGCTGCAAAAGGAATTAATGATTGCGGTGAGTCAGGATTTTCAGAATCATTTACCTGCCATGTTCAGTTTAGCGTTGGTGTTGAAGAACTCAATGCTTTGAAAGTTCAATTGATGCCTAACCCATCAAATGGCCAGTTTGAAATTAATCTTGCTGCCGGATACACAGATGCAATGAATATTCGTATTGTTGATATTACAGGAGCTGTTGTTTATGAAGAGCTCAATGTTAATTTCAATGGCAAATACCATAAAACAATGGATTTGCAACAACTTGATAACGGAATCTACTTCCTGATTATCGATGGTGAGAAAACGCAACTCAAAGAAAAGTTGATCTTACAGTAAAATTGATTTGACAGACAACTTTTTATTATAATAATTGTTTATAAGGAGGGAGAATATCCCTCCTTTTTTGTTTATTTTTGCATTTCATTAATCATTGAGCCAGTAAAATCAATATTTGTTATGAAAAAAATTACCCAATTCTTATTTGTTTTCACTTTCTTGTTTGCAGTTTCATCTTTCGCACAGCAAAAAAGTGAAGGGGTTCAACTTCCCGAAGGTTTCAAACCCAATCCTCGTGTCGATAACAACGGATACTGGAAACGAATGGCCAAACTTGGTGTTGCAACGCTTAATCCTGTTGTTGACGTAAAACCCGCACGATATACCGGCAGCGAAATGAATGTCCGCGGCCGAGTGAGCGATTCGCCCGATGTGGCTGTTACTTCTGAATCATCCACTCAAAGTGAAAATTCAGTTTTTGTAAATCCAACAGATCCGGATAATATCTTGAACACCAATAATAGTACGCCTCAAAGCGGCGGATCCGTTTATGGTGCCGACGGGCTTTTTTCATTCGATGGCGGTATTACATGGGAAGGTTCAGTTCAGGGAACAGGAGGGTCAAACCAAGGTGACCCCGCCGCGTGTATAGGCCACGACGGAACATTTTATAATGGCTATATTTTTGATAATGGCCAGGCCGTTGCCGTTTCTGATGACCAAGGCGCAAGCTGGTCAACTTTTGTCGTAGCTCCCGGCCCTTCCGGATTTAATTCCCTGCTCGATAAAAACCATATGTGGATTGATAATGCCCAGGGGCCATATCAGGGTACACTCTATAATGCCTGGACAAATTTTGGCGGAGCCAACGACAATGATATCGAAATGAGTATCTCTACCGACAAAGGTCAAAGCTGGACGCCCGCGGTGAACATCAGTGCTGCGATTACCACCAGTGGCCACCATCAGGGCGTAAATATCAGTACCGGCCCCAATGGAGAAGCTTTTGTCGTTTGGACAATTTACGATAACTGGCCGCAGGATGAAAACTCGATGGGCTTTACCCGCTCGCTTAATGGTGGCGGTACATGGGAGCCTGCATGGCGAATTATTGATAATATCCATGGTATCCGCAATACGGAGACTTCAAAAAATATGCGCGTAAATTCATTTCCAAGCATGGCCGTGGATTGCAGCGATGGCCCTTTCAGCGGACATATTTATGTTTTCTGGGCAAACTATGGTGTGCCGGGTGTGAACTCAGGCCCCGATATCGATATATATATGATTAAATCAACGGATCAGGGAAATACCTGGTCTGATCCAATCAGGGTAAATCAGGATCCTATCGGCCAGGGTAAAGAACATTACCTTCCCTGGGCTTGTGTTGATGCCGTTACAGGAGCAATTAGTGTCGTTTATTATGACGACCGTAATGTAAATCCGACCGAAGCCGAAGCCTATGTCTCTTTCTCCACTGATGGCGGAAATACATGGGAAGATATGAAAGTGAGCGATGTGGCTTTTACACCCAGCCCAATACCGGGTTTGGCCACGGGTTATTTCGGAGATTATCTTGCAATTCATGCTCATGGCGGAAAAGTTTATCCAATATGGACCGATAACCGTACAGGTCATGCCATGGCTTATGTTTCTCCTTTTAGTCTCGGAGTTGCTCCTAGTCAGGTGCAAAGCCCGAAACCTATTAACAATGCCAGCCAGGTGGGTGTTTATACCAATCTTGAATGGGAAATGGGCAGTGGATTTGAACCCACATCCTACAAAGTTTACGTAGGTACGGATAATCCCCCAACCAATATCTTAAATGGGTTAGAAGTAATGGATCCAAACTATCAGTTTGATGATCTGCTTGATTATACAACAGAATACTTTTGGCGTATCGATGCCATAAACGAGTTTGGGGAAGCTACCGGCGAAACATGGTCGTTTGTTACTAACCGCGAACCCGACGAGAATTTTGAAACAGGAAACTTTAACGATTATCCATGGACTTTTGGTGGTAATTCAGATTGGATCATTGATAATTCTGTCGCTTTTATCGGTAATTACTCTGCCCGCTCGGGAGCTATTGGCGTTGATGAAAGCTCCAGCCTTCTGCTTGAGGCTTATGTAGATGGTTTCATGGGATTTATTACCTTCCACAGAAAAACACAATCTATCGGAATCTTCAATAAATTGTTTTTCCTCATTGATGGAAACGTTCAAGGTGAATGGAGTGGAAACAGTGAATGGATAAAAGAAAGTTTCCCGGTAACAGGCGGATTCCATACTTTTGAGTGGCGTTTTGAAAAAGGTGAAGCCGGAGATCATTATGCTTGGGTGGACTATATTTATTTTCCCCCCTTTGCTACCCTTTCGGCCAATGCAGGAGCAAATGCCGAACTCTGTGAAGGAGAATCTTACCAGTTAAACGGAAGTCAGGTCGGAGCAGTTTCTTATGAATGGACAACCAGTGGGGACGGCGAATTTAATGATGCCGGCATCCTTAACCCCGTTTATACTCCCGGAACAAACGATATAGCGAACGCTGAAGCGGTATTAACACTTACTGTTTTTGATCCAGATGGCGAAAGTGCTTCCGATAATATGCGCCTGAGTATTGAAAGTTTTCCACTTGCCCCTGAAAGTGTTGCAGTGGATTTTAATGATTTCTGTTCCGGAAGCCTTGAACAACTTGTGTTTACAGCAACAGGAGGCAGGGGTGATAGCCTTAAATGGTTTGAAAATGATTGCGGTGGAACCTCCATTGCAAATGGTGCAGAAGTAACGATTACAGCCCCAATAGAAACAACAAGTTATTTTGCCCGTTGGACAAATGATTGCGGGGAATCAGAATGTAAAGAGATCCTTATTAATGTACTTCAGCTTCCGGCTGAACCGCAAAAACCTGATGGCCCAGAACATGTTTATGTTAATCAGACCCCACAAACGCTATATACGATTTCAGAAGTAGCCGGCGCTACATCGTATAACTGGACTATTGAACCGGAAGAAGCAGGAACCCTAAGCCCTTCAAGTGAAACTGTGGAAGTTGAATGGAATATTGATTATCTGGGCACTGCTGATTTAAGCGTGGCGGCCGTTAATGATTGTGGCGAAGCTTTATCAGAATTGCTGAGCATTACAGTTGACAATAATGTGGGTGTTGATGAAAATCCAGAAACAGATGTGCGCGTGCTCCCTAACCCGAATAATGGTTCCTTTAAAGTAGGAATTCCAAAACAACTGGAACAGAAAGGACAGTTGCAAATTATTGATAACAGGGGCACTGTGATTTATTCGCGCGCGTGGTCAACTTATCAAAGTCAATACCTTGAAATTAATTTGCCGGAAGTTTCGGATGGAATGTACTTCCTGAAGCTGTCGAATGAACAACATGAAATCATGAAGAAAGTCATCATCAGAAAATAAAACAATTCAAAGCCCTGTTGTTTATAGCATCAGGGCTTTTTTTATTATTGTTAATAAAATCACACTTACAAATTTTCACTTGACATTACGGTATCATATTATGATATTTGCAGACCTTTTAAAAAGAAATGGAATTTGACCAATCAACTATTAATCAAAACGTTATGAAAATTTTTTACAAAAAATTTCTTGCATTTGTATTGGTTGCACTAATGGGTGTACCCAGTCTGATGGCCGAGAAAATCAGCTTTTCTGAAGAGGAAAGCAACCAAATGAAGGTCACTGATAAATCATTCAGTAGCCTTCAAATGAATAGTAAAATAGCCAGTATTAATTTTGAATATGCTACAACAGAGCAGGGGCTTTTTACTGTTGTTTCATCAGGAAACTTCGCGACAACTATGAATGTTGGCGAACCCGCACTTCCTGTTTTAAAGAAATTAATTGAAATTCCACAAGGAGCAACAGCCGTTGTTGAAATCTTGAAGGCAAATGTTGAGGAATATACTTTGGAAGAATTAGGAATTAATCACCCCATTGCTCCTTATCAGCTTTCACTGCCAAAAGTTAAGAATGCATTTGCCCCTTTCGAATATAATGAAGCTGCTTACCAAACTGATGCTTTTAACCCTTCAGAGCTGGTTCGTGTTGAGGAAGTTGGAACTATGAGGGCTGTACGCCTGGGCCGACTGGAAGTGCAGCACGTACAGTACAATCCTGTTCAGGGTAAAGTGCGTATCTATACTGAAATAGAATGCCGTATCACTTTTGAAGGTGCTGACTATCAGGCAACCATGGAGCGCAAGCAAAGGTTGTATTCTCCTTATTTCACCAAAGCATATGCGCAGCTGATTAATTATGAGCCCATGAAAATGCGCGATGAAATTACTCAATTGCCTATCAAATACGTCATCATCTCAGACCCTATGTTTGAGCAAGCTTTGCAACCATTTATTGAGTGGAAAACACAAAAAGGATATACTGTCGTTGAGGGCTATACCGACGATCCAAACGTGGGTAGCACAACGGGCTCTATCAAAGCTTATCTTCAGGACATGTATGAAAACGCTACAACTTCAAATCCTGCACCAACATTTGTCCTTTTCTGTGGTGATGTTGACCAGGTGCCTGTTTTTAACGGCTCAGGTCATGTTACAGACCTTTATTATTGCGAATATGATGGGGATTTTGTTCCTGAAATGTACTACGGACGCTTTTCTGCCAATGATGTTAATGAAATTACACCTCAGGTGGATAAAACCATTGAGTATGAAAAATACGAATTTCCCGACCCATCATTCCTTAGTAAATGTACTATGGTTTCTGGCGTGGATGCAGGCAATGCTTCAACCTATGGAAACGGACAGATTTATTATGGTGTAACCAACTACTTTAATGAAGATCATGGCCTTTCAAGCCATACTTTCTATTATCCCGAATCGGGCAGCTCCAGCTCACAAATTATCCAAACTGTTAGTGATGGTGTTGCCTATGCAAATTATACAGCACACGGTAGTTCCAGTGGCTGGTATGACCCGTCTTTTGAAAACAGTGATGTTCCCGGGCTCCAAAACGAACATAAATATCCGTTAATGGTAGGGAACTGCTGCCTGACCAATAAGTTCGAAGAAACCAGTTGTTTTGGCGAAACTCTTTTGAGGGCAGAAGGAAAAGGTGCCCTTGGATACATCGGGGGTACAAACAGTACTTACTGGGATGAAGATTATTACTGGGGCGTTGGCGTTGGCGCTATTTCTGCTACTCCAACTTATGAAAGTACTACATTGGGTTCATACGACCGCCTATTCCACGAGCATGGTGAAGGTTATTCAGAATGGTTTACTACTCAGGGTCAGCAAAACTATGCAGGATGTCTTGCAGTAACAGAAAGCGGATCATCCAGAATACAGTATTACTGGGAAATCTATGCTCTTATGGGCGATCCAAGTATCAGTATTTATATGGGTGTTCCTCCTTCTATGAACGTTAATTACGATGTGCTGCCTGTCGGTGCTGATGAGTTTGTTGTTAATGCACCGGCTTATTCACTTGTTGCACTCTCTTTTGATGGCGACCTAAAAGGAACAGCACAAGCTAATGCTTCAGGAGTGGCTACCATCTACTTTAACAATCCAATTACAACCGCGGGAGAAGCCGATATTGTCGTTACTGGACAAAATTATCAACCTTTCTTTGGAACTGTATTGCTTGCCGGCGAACCAGAAGCAGCCAGTGAACCACACCCATTAAATACGCAGCAACTTGTTTCTGCTCTTACAAGCCTTTCTTGGACTGACCCAAGTCCGGTTGCAGCAGAAACATTTACACTATACCTCGGAACAGACAATCCACCAACAAACGTGATTAATGGAATGGAATTAACCGAATCCCATTATCAACCCGATCAGCTTGGTTATGAAACAACATATTATTGGAGAGTCGATTCAGAAAATGAATACGGAACCGTTGAGGGTGAAGTATGGTCGTTCTCGACAAAACGTGCACCGGATGAAAACTTCGAAACAGGCAATTTCAATGAAAACCCATGGGTCTTTGGTGGCGACTTACCTTGGGTGACAACTGATAACCAGGCTTTAAATGGCTTGTGGTCTGCAAAATCAGGAGCCATTTCCGATGGGCAAACATCCTCAATTATTATTGATGTAAACTGCACCGTATTTATGTCAACAGTAAGCTTCTATAAAATGGTAAGCTCCGAAGGCCCTCAGGATGCCCTTGAGTTTTATATTGATGGAAAACTGAAAGATAGCTGGGGTGGTCTTGGTGGCTGGACTTATGAACAGTTTAATATCACTGCAGGTACTCATACACTGGAATGGCGCTATGTAAAAGATGAAAGCGGTTCAGGCGGCGATGATGCAGCATGGATTGATTATATCTATTTCCCGAATGCTACCACAACAACGGCCAGCGCTGGAGGAAATGGCACCGTTTGCTCTAATGACTCCTATCAGCTTGCCGGTTCGGCAACCCTTTTTAGTAGCGTTGAATGGACTACAAATGGTGATGGGGCCTTCGATGATCCTACCATCTTAACACCTGTTTATACTCCTGGCGAAATGGACATTGAAGCCGGGTCAGCTATTCTTACTTTGTCAGTTGAGTCTTCTTACAAAACCGTTGTAACCGATGATATGACACTAACAATTACTCCTGCCGCTTCTGCTCTTGCCGGTAACGATTCATACCTCTGTTCTGATAATCCTGAAATGAACGTATTGGCCAACGCCTCTGCTTCTAATTATTCAGCATTGCTTTGGGCTACATCAGGCGATGGTACTTTCGATGACGCCACCGTAATGAACCCGGTTTATACCCCAGGATCAGAGGATATTGCTGCCGGTATTGTCGAATTGATATTTGCTGCCGAAGGTGATGCCCCTTGTGGTATCGCTTACGATACAATTATTATGGAAGTAATGAGTGCCCCAATGACTACCGAAGCTCCTGTTCTACCCGCAGAGATTAATACTGCCGGAACTCCTGTTACTGAAGTTAGTGTAGAGGGAGTTGCTGGTGCTGAAGCATACGAATGGGTTCTCGAACCAGCTGCCGCCGGTACTGTAACTGCAAGCGCTGCAGCAAGCTGTACAATCAATTGGAATACCGATTTTGAAGGCGATGTAACTCTTCAGGTTCGCGCAGGTAATGGCTGCGGCACAAGCGAGTTTGCTGTATCAGAAAACGCATTTGTTTATTTTGGTACAGGCCTTGACGAACAGGAAGAACTACGTTTTAATGTTTATCCAAACCCTGGAGCCGGTTTATTCCATATCCAGGTCTCTGATGCCCAAAATGCAGAACTGCACATCCTGAATATTTTGGGACAGGAGGTTTATAAGCAAACAGTTAACGGCATTCAGTCGCAACTCGATTTGACCAATTATACTGACGGGGTTTATTTCATTATGCTGCGTTCAGGTGAGCGCACAGAAATGAAGCGAATTGTACTCCAGAAATAGTAATTTCTTGATTTAACATCTTTTAAGGGCTTTTCTTTCAGAAGAAAGGCCCTTATTACGTTTAAATTAATTAAATTTGGCACCATAGATTATTTTCGGTGCTTCCTATGCAACTTAAGCATGTAAGTTTGTGTTTCAATATAACAGAACATTCAATCAGAGATTAATAACCAAATCATTATGAGAAATTTACTTTTTACTTTCCTAATGCTGTTCGGGGTATTGACCCTCTCAGCACAAAATTGGGTAGCGGTTACGGGATCTAGTCCGGTCAAAGCCCAAACAAACCTTATTTCCTCTGATCTCCAGTCATCAGAGATCAATTTTAGCCTTGAAGGCTTTTACCTTTTTAATGTACAAACTCCTAACGGAACTGAACAGGTGGTGCGTCTGGATGGAGCATCAACCCTCCTGCAAAAAGGCAGCCCTGATCTTGTTAAAATGACCGCTTCCCTTATTATCCCCGCAGATCAGGAAATGGAAGTTGAAGTTATTTCAGCCCAGTACAAAGATTTTGACAACATTAGCATAGCTCCTTCAAAAGGAAATTTCACCCGCGATGTCAATCCCGCCGATGTAGATTATACCTATGGTGATGCTTATACAACTGATGCCTTTTTCCCACAGCAAGCAACAGAAATGAGAAAACCATATGTACTACGTGATTTTCGTGGCCAAACAGTTGTTTTTCATCCTTTCAGATATAATGCAGTTACTAAAACCCTGCGTGTTTATTACGATGTTAACCTTCGTATCAAAGCAGTTGGCAGTTCAAATGTCAACACTTTGACCTCAAATGCTACGCCCGATGTAATCAGTGCTGATTTTGCACAGGTTTATCAGCGTCAGTTTATTAACTATAATTCCGCTTCACGTTATACCCCGCTTGAAGAAGATGGCAATATGCTCATCATTTGCTATGATGATTTTATGTCGGCAATGAACCCATTCGTTGAGTGGAAAACGATCTCAGGCATGACTGTTGAAATGGTTAATTCCAGCCAGTTCAGTTCCGCAAACGACATCAAATCTTTCGTAACGGATTATTATAACGACAATGGGCTTACATATCTCCTTATTGTTGGAGACGCACCTCAGGTGCCCACAATGAACACCTCCGCCGGACATTCTGATCAGGCGTACGGCTATATTGAAGGTAGCGATTCCTATGCAGAAGTTTTTGTCGGACGTTTCTCTGCTGAAGATGTCGGCGATGTGGAAATTCAGGTAACCAAGGCCGTTGAATACGAAAGAGAGCCTAATACCAGTGGAACCTGGATGGATCATAATGTTGGTGTTGCTTCAGACCAGGGGCCTGGCGATGATAACGAATACGATTATCAGCATATCCGGAATATTCAAAACGATCTCCTGGGATATACCTGGGAAACTTCCGCCGAACTTTTTGACGGAAGCCAGGGTGGACTTGACGCAGCCGGAAGCCCAAGCCCGGGTGATGTGGCAAATGAAATTAATGCGGGAACTTCTATTATTAATTATACGGGGCATGGTAGTACAACTTCCTGGGGGTCTTCAGGATTCTCTAATAGTGATATTAACAACCTGACCAATGATAATATGCTGCCATATATCTTCTCTGTCGCTTGTGTGAACGGAAACTTTGTGAACAGTACATGCTTTGCCGAAGCCTGGCTGCGCGCCGATAATAATGGCGAGCCAACAGGGGCCGTAGCAACGATCATGTCCACTATTAACCAAAGCTGGGATCCTCCTATGCACGGACAGGATGCAATGGTTGATATCCTTGTGGAATCTTTTACCGATAATATCAAACGTACTTTTGGTGGTGTAACTGTTAATGGTTGTTTTGAAATGAACGATGAATATGGATCAGGTGGTGAAGAAATGACCGATACATGGACAATCTTTGGCGATCCTTCATTGATGCTGCGAACAAAAATGCCGGCCAGCCTTAGCGCAACTTATGAGCCAATTATTCCGATTAACGCTACAACTTATTCTGTTTCAACCAATGCCGGCGACGGCCGTGCTGCCCTTAGTTACAATGGTGAACTCCTTGGTGTGGGTTATCTTCAAAATGGAAATGCAACGATAACGCTCAATCAGCCATTAACAAACACAATGCTTGAGCTTGATCTCGTAATCCTTCCATTTAATTTTGAACCACTGATTACAACAATTCAAATTACAGCAGAACCCGGCCAGGCAATGCAGCCCGTGCCTGCTAACGGAAAACTGGGCGTTTATCCTTTCGCCAATCTTGCCTGGGAAGCCGGTATAGGTGGCCAACCAACTGTTTATAAAGTTTATGTGGGTACTGATAACCCTCCAACAAACCTTATAAATGGTGATGAGGTTAATACACCTGAGTATATTTTCGCCAATGAGCTGGAATATGAAACTGAATATTTTTGGCGCGTTGATGCTATTAATGATTTCGGTACCAGCGAAGGTGATGTTTGGAGCTTTAATAGCGCGGCCCCTCCTGGTGAAGATTTTGAAACAGGTGACTTCTTAGCCAATCTCTGGGTCATGGAAGGCGATGCCGACTGGGTTATTGATGATGCAACAGTATTTCATAAAGGCTTTTCCGCTCGTTCTGGCGCAATTGGTGACGATCAGGTTTCAACACTGAAAATCGAATTTGATGTGGAAGGCTTTATGTCCCATATTAAATTCTTCCAGAAAGTTTCTACCGATGGTTCAGACAAATTACGTTTCTACATTGATGGCAGCCTTAAAGGCGAATGGGGAGGCCTCTCGCAATGGAGCGAAGAAATCTTTAATATAACTTCAGGACATCATGTTTTTGAATGGAAATACGAAAAAGGCAGTGCTAATGCAGGTGGCGATGATGCCGTTTGGATTGACTTCATTTATTTCCCAACTACATCAGTTATGTCTGCAAATGCTGGTCAGGATATGAATATATGCGAAGGAAGCATCTGCCAACTCCATGCTACCGGAGCCGGTTATACCTCCGCACTGTGGACAACAAATGGCGATGGGTCTTTCGACGATCCTGCAAATCCTGAAGCTGTTTATACGCCAGGAAGTCAGGATATCGCCGATGGTGCCGTTATCCTTACATTTGAAGTTACTGATGGCGAAACCAGCGCCGAAGATAATATGACCCTTACAATTCAGCCTGCTCCTGTGTCCTTTGCAGGGGGTACAGCTGAAATTTGTGCAGGCGAAGAAATCACAATTCAGGCATCCAATGCGGAAAATAATCAAAGCGTTCTGTGGACAACTTCCGGTGATGGTACTTTTGCAGACCCAACCCGTTTGCACGCAATTTATACGCCAGGCTCCGAAGATGCAACCAATGGTTCTGTTGAACTTACCTTGACTGTTCTGGGAATCGAGCCGTGTGCCGAAGCTTCAGATGTAATTACATTGACGGTAAATTCAGCTCCTCTTGCACCAGAAAAACCCTCAGGCCCTGAATCCGTTGCAGTGAATCAAATAGACCAAAGTGTTTATACAGTTACTGAAGTTGAAGGAGCTGCATCCTATCTTGTTTCCCTGTCTGATGAAGCTGCTGGTACAGTAAACATGGAAGCTAATGTAGCTACTGTAAGTTGGAATATTGATTTCTTTGGCGAAATTGAAATTACTGCCCAGGCAATAAACGAATGCGGAGAATCTGAATTATCAGAAGGACTCCTTGTTACACTCGATAATAATGTTGGCATTAGAGAACAAGAAAATGATAAATTTGAAATTTATCCTAACCCGACAAGCGGTAATGTAAACCTTGTTTGTCCAGCAGGATATCAGCTCGAAGTTCGAAACCTTTTAGGAGAACTCGTGTATAACGTAAATGAGACTTCTGAAGGAAAAACGCAGCTTGATATGAGCCGTTTCCCCGATGGTATTTATTATATTGTACGGATTTCAGAAGAAGGTAAAGATATTAAGAAACTTATTTTAAATAAGTAGTGTTTTGTTTTCATGGTAATTTTTCCCCGGGGGCGTATGCCTCCGGGGTTTTTGTTTGCCAAAGTGAACTAAAATATTAGTTGGATAATAATGCTTCCACGCGTATTCCACTTTGTGAAACCGGCATTGAATTGATTTAATACAAGAGGAAAGAAAATGAAGGGAACAGGCTTACAGCCTTTTCTTATCTTTGCCACGCATTTAAAATTATCGGATTATGAAGAAAGTTAGAGTACTGGATAAGGAGTTTGCCATCGATATCACCAGCGAACAATTGCAGCAGGCCATCAAAGATATGGCAGCCAGGCTTAATAACGATTATGAAGGGAAAGACCCGGTGTTTCTCGTCATTCTTAATGGCGCATTTATGTTTGCTGCCGATTTATTGAAAAGCATTGAAATTCCCTGTGAAATCAGCTTCATCAAAGTGGCATCCTATTCAGGGATGAGCTCCACGAAAAACGTACGTGAACTGATCGGGCTTGATGAAAAACTGGAAGGAAGAAATATCATCATCGTTGAAGATATTATCGATACCGGATTTTCCATGAATGCAATACTTCATAAACTGGATACAATGAATATCGCCAGTCGTGCAATTGCCAGCCTCCTCTTTAAGCCAGGCGCTTTCAAACAGAGCTATAAAGTTGATTATATCGGACTGGAAATACCCAATGATTTTATTGTGGGTTATGGCCTTGATTATGATGGTTATGGCCGAAACCTGCCCGATATCTATAAACTGATTGCCGAGTAGGCGTTTCCTTGCTTTGCCGAAACCATCACAGATGTGAAATAGGGCGCGAGACGCGATGATCATTTGCTTGTCTTCAAAAATGAATGAATCGTGGATAAAAGCATCTCTTATGATGACATGCTTTCGCTTTGAAGCATATTAATTTGGGAATTGTTCTGCTCAAAACGTATTTTCATTAAATTTGTGTTAATTCAACCATTACCATCACAGGCTGTGATTCATCCACTGCCAAAAATGAAAGATTTATGTTAAATATTGCATTGTTCGGCCCTCCCGGAGCAGGTAAAGGGACACAGTCAAAAAAGCTGATCGAGAAATACAACCTCATGTATATTGCAACGGGTGATATCCTCCGCCACGAAATTGCTGAAGGCACAAAACTTGGAATGCAGGCCAAATCTGTAATCGAAAGCGGTGGTCTGGTTTCTGATGAAATTATTGTGCAGATAATTGAAAAATTGATCAGTACCAATCCTGATAAAAACGGTATCCTTTTCGATGGTTTCCCGCGTACTACGGTTCAGGCATATATCCTGGAAGGCTTGCTGCTGAAAATGAACAGCTCGCTCAATTGCATGCTCAGCCTGGAGGTGCCTCGTGAAGAACTCGTGCACCGCTTGCTCGAACGTGCCAAAACATCTGGCCGTATTGATGATACAGCCGAGGTAATCAATGTCCGCCTTCAGGAATATGAAGATAAAACCCTGCCGGTTGCCAGTTTCTACGAAGAACGCGATAAGCTGGTGCCCATTGAAGGAGTAGGGGAGATTGACAGTGTATATCAACGCTTGACTGCAGCAATTGATAAAACACTGGCCAATGAAAGGTTGAATATTGTGCTGCTTGGCCCTCCCGGCGCCGGAAAAGGTACGCAGGGACGTTTGATCGCACAGAAATATAATATGACCTACATTTCTACCGGAGCATTGTTCCGTAAGGAAATTAAAATGGATACAGAAATCGGGAGAAAAGTAGCCCCATATCTCGAAAAAGGCGAAATTGTTCCCGATGAATGGGCAATTCAACTCATTGAAAAAGAGATACAAACCCATCCAAACACCCGTGGGTTTATTTTTAAAGGATTCCCGCGTACAATCGTTCAGGCATATATTATCGATGGACTGCTCCGTCGTATCAATTCATCGGTGTCCTTCTGTTTTGAATTGAGCGTGCCTACTTTGGAATCCATTAAAAGGTTGTCGGAGCGCTCCAAAACCGATAAATGCCGTTCCTACGATAAAACGACCGATATGATCGTAAAACGTTTGGAGGAATACGAAAACAGGACATCAATGGTGGCAAAATTCTACCGGAAGCAAAAGAAATTCAAATCCATTGATGCAATCGGTGACAAAGAATCAGTAAATCAACGCCTCGATAAAGCCTTCGAAAAGGCATTTAAAGACGTGCGTTAAATCAAAATATTGAATGGAAAACATCATTATTACCGGCCCTCCCGGCGCCGGCAAAGGCACTCAATCGGCTTTGCTGGCAAAAAAATACAATCTGGCACACGTTTCAACCGGCGAAATAATTCGCGATGAAATAAAACGTAAAACAGAATTGGGCCTGATGGCTCAGAAACTTATCGATAAAGGAAACCTAGTTCCCGATGAGTTTATGATGCAAATCTTGAAATCGGGCATGGATCGATGTGCCGGTGTGCAGGGCTTTATTTTTGATGGTTTCCCACGTACTTTGCCACAGGCGGAAACTTTTGATAAATTTCTGAAATCAGAAAATATGGAGCTGAAGCTGATCCTGAACCTATTGATCGACCGGGGCGAAATAATGGAACGCCTGCTGAAAAGGGCGCTTACGGAAGGCCGTGCAGATGATTCAGCGGAAGTGATCTCGCGGCGCATCGATGTTTATCATGAAAAAACAGCCGCAGTGGCAAAACATTACAGCAACCATGCAGCATTTGTTGATATGGGTGGAGCTGGAAATATTGAAGATATTCATGAGCGTATCTGTTCATATTTGAATAAAATGTAATTATGGCCCAGTCAAATTTCGTTGATTACGTTAAAATATTTTGTGCATCAGGAAACGGTGGCGCCGGATCGGCACATTTTCACCGTTCCCGCCTGACACCGCGTGGTGGCCCCGATGGTGGTGATGGTGGCCGTGGAGGCCATATCATCATCCGTGGTAATACACAGATGTGGACATTGCTGCATCTCAAATACACCAAGCACGTTTCTGCTGAACATGGCGAAGGTGGCGGGGCAAACCTGCGCACCGGAGCTGAAGGTGCTGATAAAATCCTTGAAGTCCCTCTGGGTACAGTTGCACGAAATGCCGAAACCGGTGAATACATGGGCGAAATTACCGAAGATGGCCAGGAACTGATCTTGATTAAAGGAGGACGTGGCGGTTTGGGCAATGATCATTTCAAATCATCTACCAATCAGGCACCACGATATTCGCAACCAGGCGAAGAAGGTCGGGAAGAATGGATTATCCTAGAGCTGAAATTGCTGGCAGATGTCGGGCTGGTCGGGTTCCCGAATGCAGGAAAGTCAACCCTGCTGTCTGTTGTATCAGCGGCCAAACCCGCTATTGCCGATTATCCTTTTACAACGCTCACTCCAAACCTGGGCATCGTTGGCTATCGCAAGAACCGCTCTTTTGTGATGGCCGATATTCCCGGAATTATCGAGGGGGCATCGCAGGGCAAAGGATTGGGAATACGCTTCCTGCGACATATCGAACGGAATTCGGCATTGCTTTTTATGGTGCCCGTCGATTCGGATGATATCAAAAAAGAATATGAAATCCTTCTGCATGAGCTTAAAACCTATAGCCCGGAACTGATGCATAAAATGCATATCCTTGCCGTAACAAAATGCGATATGCTGGATGAAGAAATGCTGCAGGATATTAAATCCGAATTGCCCGAAAATGTGGAATATGTTTTTATCAGCTCAGTAGCCATGCAGGGAATACAGCAACTGAAAGATGCGCTCTGGCGTATCCTAAATGCGAAATAATGCTTCAATGGCTCGATCAAATAGATAAAAGCTGGCTGCTGGCTCTTAATGGCCTGCATCATCCTGTCCTGGATTTTATTATGTATTGGGCCAGCGATAAATTTATCTGGATTCCGCTTTACGCTCTGCTGATCTGGCAGATCATCCGTAAATACAAAAAGAAAAGCTGGATTGTGCTTATCGGTATTATTGTTCTGATTACGCTTTCCGACCAGGTTTCCTATTTTTTTAAGAACTATCTCATGCGCCCCCGCCCAACCCATTCCGAAGAAATCGGTCATCTTGTGCATATTGTAAATGGCTACCGTGGAGGAAGCTACGGCTATTTTTCCGGCCATGCCTCCAGCTCCTTTGCCGCTGCGGTTTTCAGTATCCTGATGCTGCAACTGAAATGGCGCCTTCAGGCCTTTTTACTGCTTTTTTGGGCGGTTCTGGTTTCCTATAGCAGAATTTATCTGGCAGTACATTACCCTTTTGATGTGCTTACCGGTGCTGTTTTTGGCAGCCTGCTGGCCTGGGCCTTATCCCGATTGTGTGTGCATTTTATGAAGAAACAAAAAGATGCTTGCTGACTTTAATAAATATATTGCAGAACATAAACTCATTGAGCCGGGTCAGAAAGTTTTGATTGGCATCAGTGGAGGTGTGGATTCTGTAGTGATGGCGCATCTTTTTAAAACCAGCCGCTTACAAGCCGAATGGGCGCATTGTAATTTTCATCTACGTGGCGAAGAATCGGATGGAGATGAGGATTTTGTACGCAAACTGGCCGCCGACTGGGATGTTCCTTTGCACTGCATTGATTTTAACACAATATTATATGCAGAAAAGTATGGGATCAGTATTCAGATGGCCGCACGTGAGCTACGCTTTAAATGGTTTGATGATTTGATGGTGCAACAGCGTTGCAACAATATTGCAACAGCGCATCATTCGGGCGATTCTATTGAAACGTTTTTTGTGAACCTCATACGGGGCACCGGGCTGAAAGGCTTGACCGGCATTGCGCCCAAAAACGGAAATATCATTCATCCGCTGCTGTTTTGTAATCGGGAGAGTATTTTGGAATATGCCCACAAACATAATCTGAGCTATCGCGAGGATTCTTCCAATGCCAGCACGAAATACATGCGCAACAGCATCCGTCATGAACTGATGCCATTATTGCACAAATTAAACCCTTCTTTTGACCGGCGGATGCTGGAAAATATGGTGCTGCTCCGGCAATCCTGGGAATTGCAAGAGCAAATGGGTGAGCAGGCACGAAAAGCCTGTCTTACATCGGATGAATATTTTTTGGAAATCTCCATTCCGCAATTGCTCCAATTTCATCCCCTGCAAGCTGTTTTGCATTATCTTATTGGGGATTACGGTTTTAGCGGAAGGGATGTTGCCCACATCACCAAAGCTTTGAATGCCGGAAGCGGCAAATTATTTGCTTCTTCCACCCATCGCCTGCTGATCGACCGCGACAGGATCCTTATCGAAGCTTTACCTCAGGAACATCCTGATAATGCGATTCTGTTAGAAGAAAAATCAGGTGAAATTAAAAAGCCCATACATTTAAAATGGGAAATATTGCCGGGACTTCCCGATGGTTTTTCTTTCCCAAAGGATAATCAAACCCTCTACCTCGATGCTGCGAATCTCAAATGGCCGTTGACGCTACGAAAATGGCAGCCCGGCGATTCTTTTGTGCCTTTCGGGATGAAAGGGCGCAAGAAAATAAGCGATTTTTTGATTGATGAAAAAATCAACCGTTTTGAGAAAGAGAACGTTTTTGTGCTCTTGTCGGGAAATGAAGTTTGTTGTATTCCGGGATATCGCTCATCAGAACTGTTTCATATAAGCAGTAGGAAAACACCGGTTCTTAGAGTGGGTGTGCTTTGAATGGATGTATTATAAACTAGCGTTCAGGTTGTTGTAGCAGTTTGAATAGTTGGGCCTCTGTAATCATAGTAATATAAACATCAAAATCTTCGTTCTCAAAAATGGATTCATTGATTTTATATTCCCATTTATCCCAAACAAAAAGCGTATTGTTGAATCCCGCGCTTAAAATGTTGGTAATATAATTGCCATAACTGTCCCTGATAATCATTGCATTGGGTAGGCTTGTATCACTTGTGCTCCTGCGTACTTCATAAGCCCAGTTATAAGCAAAACCTTCCAGGTCTTCATACTTCCGTTCCTTGATTCTGCGTGGTTTGTTTTTCCACTGTTCAGTAAGAATATATTTTTCTTGCTTTTCGATTATAAGTTCATGGAGTCCGGTTAGCTTCACCAAATCGCCCGGATGGTATTTGTGTGGAATTGCCTTAAAATCCTTGAAATTAATTTTTGGGATTCTCGGAAAATAATTACGAACAGAATCAAGAATCATTAAACTGCCATATACTGCTCCGGCATAATTCCAGTGATGGTCTGTTCTATGGAAAACCTGATGATTGGGTTTGTTGGCAAGCAGAGTTTTTCTCAGGTCAATTATATGACAATCAGTCGAATCATGCAGATATAACAATAATTGATCGGTACGGCTGCTGTCTGCTGTATGGTATTGGTGATCTCCTCGGGTAAATTCTGGGTAGATACTTGCTTTAGCAGGAACAATGGCCAGAAAATACAAGGCGTTGTGTTTGCTAAAATACTTATGGCGGTATTCCAGTTCTTTTCGAAAACGCTCGAGTTCATCTTTATTGAAAAAAGAAGCGCGTCTTTTGGCTGGGAGCAATTCATTGTTAAAATAAAACCACCTGTCTTTGCCCAAGTGTACATTAGCGGGCAATGGGCTTTCCTTAAACACAAAATATTTGATATAATTTTTTAAATAGACCAAATTATTTTTTATGGAAACGTGATCGTTAAAATAATTTTCATATTGCTGCGGAAATGGATCAGCCAGCCCAATATCAAGTTTTGGAAGTTCAGCTAATTTTCTGTTTTCTGAGCTTTCCCTGTCTTGTATAAAGTTAATTTTCCCATTCATTAAGGGAAATGCTATCATAATCATGAAAAACCAAGGAAGTATTCGGTATTTGATTCTATAGTTTTTCATTTTAGAAGCGGAAATATATGAATGGATTATATGAATCGCTCAGTAGCATCATGGCGCTTAAAAATACCCCAATCAGCAATAATAAGCTCTCTGCAAATTGGAAAGCATTAGCGGCAAGTGCTTTAGAATTTCCCTGCATTTTTTGGTAGGGCTTTTTAAGTTGGGAAACGAGCCACCGCCAAAAAGGGAAGGCAGAAAGGATACCAAATATCAATACCAGATAAAAAGTGTTTTGATTGAAATGTACCCAAACATTAATATGCATTGGGCCAAAATCAAATGTGTAGAGCTTTTTAAAATAGCCCCAGGCGAAATCAAAACCCTCGGCACGGAAAAATACCCGGGTCACGATGATGATAAACATGGCATAAAGATGCTGGAAAGGGCGCCATAAACGATCAATTATTTTGCCAAGACCAAGGCGTTCAAGCATCATAAAAAACCCGTGCGTCATGCCCCAGATCACGAAATTCCAGCTGGCACCATGCCAAATGGAGGTGGCAAAAAACACCAGCAAAAGGTTGATGATTGTTCGTGTCGGGCCTTTTCGGCTGCCCCCTAAAGGGAAATACAGATAATTTTTGAACCAGATGGATAAGGTAATATGCCAGCGCTGCCAGAACTCACGTACCGAACGCGATATGTAAGGATAATTGAAATTCTCGGGCAATCGGAAGCCAAACATACGGCCCAAACCAATGGCCATGTCTGAATATCCTGAGAAATCGAAATATATCTGCATGGTATAGGCCAATACGCCTACCCAGCTTGTGGTGGAGTTGAGATCGCTAAGTTGCAAGGCGAAAGCTTTGTCTGCTATAAGCCCAAACTGATTGGCCAGTAAAACTTTTTTCGAAAGGCCAATCACAAAGCGCTGGATACCATAAGTAAAATTGGTGCGGTGGTGCCTGCGGAAAGTTAATTGCTCTGCAATGTTTTGATAACGAACAATCGGGCCGGCAATGAGCTGTGGAAAAAAGCTGATATAGAGTGCAAGTTTGAAAAAATTCTTCTGTACTTCAGCTTCCTTGCGATATACATCAATGATGTAGGACATCGCCTGAAAAGTATAAAAGCTGATTCCAAGCGGCAGGATAATTCCCGGGTCGGGCAGGGGATTGTCCCCAAACCATTTCAAAAAATAATTAATGTTTTCTACAACAAAATTTCCGTATTTGAATACGCCCAGCATACTGAGGTTCAATACAACTCCAATGATGAGCCATGCTTTTGCCCTTGGATATCCCCGGTCACGGTCAATCAAACGTCCCGCTGCATAGTTGATCAGTAGCGAAGCGATCAGCAGAATACTGTAGCTTACGCCGCCCCATGCAAAGAATATAAGACTGGCAATTAAAAGCAGCCTGTTCCGGTATTTGTTGCGTACCAAGTAGTACAAAATGATGACAACCGGCAGAAAAACAAAAAGGAATATGAGTGAACTGAAGAGCATACAGAAAAATTAGCTGCAAATATATAATAATTGTTGCGGTATGTATTAGATTTGATTGTGTATATTTCAGGATCAATTTGGAATTCCTGAAATTTTTGCATTTTTGCCCTGATTAAGCGGATGTTAATAATTATATCCCGGAAACAGTTGGCATCATCAATGAATAGCTATGAATATTAAAAACAGGAAAGTTTTGTGTGCAGGCGAAGCTTTGTGGGATATACTTCATGGTGGAGCAAAGCCCGGAGGTGCTCCCATGAATGTCGCAATTCATATGAAGAGATTGGGCATTAATGTTCAACTGGCCAGTAGGGTAGGTAAAGATGATGCGGGAAATGAACTTCTTGATTTTATATCATCAAAGGGGCTTGATGTTCAGTTGATACAAACAGATGATGTTTTGCATACAAGTGAAGTGCTGGTTCATATCGATAAGCAGAACAATGCAAGCTATGAAATTTGTGGCCCCGTTGCCTGGGATGCTATGGAATGGAACGATCTGTTAAAAATTCAGGCAGATCAGGCCGGGATTATCCTTACGGGCACATTGGCATCCAGAAATATAGTTTCAAGGGAAACCATTACTAATCTATTAAATGCCAATGCCTTGAAGTTTGTTGATGTGAATTTGCGCCCTCCTTTTGATAAAAGGGAAATAGTGGAAATGATTATGGAACGAGCAGATGTGCTGAAACTCAATGATGATGAATTGAAAACAATTTCGTCCTGGCATAATAAGCGCCATTTAAACCAGAATGAATTGATGCTATGGCTTGCCGGTTTTTATCAATGCGAAATGGTCGTGCTGACACGTGGGGCAAAGGGTGCAGTGGTATTGGAAAATGGTGCTTTTTTCGAGCATCCGGGATTTAAAATCAAAGCGGTAGATACCGTTGGTGCCGGCGATGCTTTCCTGTCCGCTTTTGTTTCTTCCCTGCTTCTTGGAAAATCAACGGAAGAAGCCCTTGCTTTTGCATGCGCTACCGGAGCTTATGTGGCCACACAAGAGGGCGGTACACCCGAATACAGCTTAAGTGATATTGAAGCTTTTCTATTGTAGAGTTCGTCTTTAAAGTCTTCCGAAATTTCGGGATTGTTCAAAATTTTAATCCTCATCCCGTACCTACGGGACTGCGGTTTAGATTTTTCACACGCCTTGAATTTGAACTTTATAGAGCAAACCCTCAACTCTATGGACAGAAACTATAGTAGGGCTTCTTGCTTGTTGACGGGAGATTTTATATCACCAATGTGTAACGTTTTTGATTAGGCTAATGTTACTGACATAGAGTTTGTTACAAAATTATCACCGGTTTTAATTCCATTGCCGTTTTGCAATTAAGGTTTATGCTTTAGGTTTTTATATCTAAAAATCCTATATTTGAAAATCGGATCGTATTTTCATTGCCTTGGTTTCAGTGGTTATGTCTAATAGCCTACCAAAAAAGGTAATTGAAGATTTTTTCTTTCCTCAAAGTAACCATAAAAAGCAAAATTATGAGCAAGAAACAAAGTAAAGGTGAAGTCATTATTATTGCTGCTATTGCAGCTTTTGGCGGATTGTTGTTTGGGTTTGATACCGGAGTAATCAGTGGCGCCCTGCCCTTTCTTCAGGAAAGCTGGAACCTGAATACCGATCAGGAAGGCTGGATTACTACAGCTGTTTTAATCGGAGCTTTTTTGGGTGCAATGTCAGGAGGCCGTCTTGCCGATAAATACGGACGTAAAAAGGTTGTTTTGCTTACATCACTTATTTTTATCCTGGGGTCTGTAATGTGTGGATCTTCTGCGGGTTACGAAATGCTTATGCTAAGCCGTATCATAATTGGTGTATCTATTGGCGTTTCTTCAATTGCTGTGCCCCTTTATATTTCAGAGGTTTCCCCGGCGCATATCAGGGGCGCACTTGTTTCGGCATTTCAATTAATGATTACCATAGGTATTGTCGTTTCCTATTTTTCTGATTTGGCTTTTGCCAATGATCAAAACCCTTACTCTTGGCGCTGGATGTTTTATGTTGGCGTAATTCCAGCTCTTGTTTTGTTTGGTGGTATGCTATTCCTTCCCGAAACGCCACGATGGTTGTTTAGCAGGGGCCGCAACGAAGAAGGGGAACATATCCTTGCAAAAGTGGAAAATGAAGAGGACTTTCAGGATTCCCTCCAAAATATAAAAACGGAACTGCAACGAGATGCCAATAAAGCACATTTTAAGGAGTTGTTTTCCAAAACCTGGCGTGTGCCTCTCTTTATTGCTGTGGGAATAATGTTTATCCAGCAGTTTGTGGGCATCAATACAGTAATTTACTATGCGCCCACAATTTTCCTTTTTGCCGGTTTTAGTGGTGCAAAAGCTGCAATCGCAGCAACAGTAAGCGTTGGCCTGGTGAATGTGGGCACTACCATCCTTTCCATGTACCTAGTGGACCGTATTGGCCGCAGAAAACTGTATTTTATCGGATTGACCGGCATGATGGCAGCACTCATTGCATTGGGCATGTTTTTTCTCTTCAAAGACAGCCTCGGAGAATCAATGAAGTGGGTTACCGTTGGCACTATGATTCTTTATATTATGTTTTTTGCTGTAAGCTTAGGCCCATTGGGATGGCTTATTATTTCTGAAGTTTTCCCAACGAAATACCGTGGGCTGGGCGTAAGTGCCGGCGCTTTTTCAAATTGGTTTTTTAATGCCGTCGTCGCATTTACTTTTTTGAAAATGGCATGGCTTTTTACCAGCCCGGATATGGAAATAATACGCCACCAAACCGTTAAAGGCGTCCAGAAAACTATGACCGATCCCAATCCGGCGGGTTCCTTTTTTGTTTATGCAGCCGTTGCATTTCTGGGAATTCTGTGGGGTTTGAAATACATCCCCGAAACCAAAGGCAAAACTCTGGAAGATATCGAAAGGCACTGGAGGGCTGGGAATTCGCCTAAATCTTTGTAATGAGGCAGTAATGATCAGAGGATATCAAAAACCTTTGGGTCCAACAATTCAATCCCTTTGATATCGCCTTTGCATTTTTTGGCGATTGTCCGGATCTTTTTCTGCGTCATTTTGGTGTAAAGCCGGAATCCGTAGAGAAAAGCATGGATCCGCCTTTTTTGCAGGTTCAGGGATTCCATTTGTGCAAAACATGCTTCCGACCGCATGCTCAGTTCCTGCTCCATGGCTTCAAACGAAGGCTTCAGGAGTACGGGGCTGATCTGTCCGCTCTTCAGGTCGCGTTGCATATCAAATACATCATCACAATACTGTACCATGGCGCCGAGGTCTGCAAAGCATTTTTCCTCTGTTTTGGTTATTTCTTCAGTAATGGCAAAACGATAGATCAGGGCGCCTAACCCGCCTTTCGCATCGTTGCTTCGCTTTAAAGTATTTGTATCTTCAGTATGGGGTTTTGGCTTGAAGTTCACCTGAAATTTGTTTTGGGTTTCCTGAGCATCAAACAGCTGTAGAGCGGTTTCAAATATTTTTTGACCGCGCTTTTTTGATTGGGCATTGATTTCCTTATAAAAATTTATGGCCAGGGCTTCCAGAGATGATTCCGGTTTCGTGATTTCTCCTCTTAAAATACTTTTTAGCGTTTTGGTGTTTTCTTTTTCATCAAAAAAAGCATCAAAAACGGCTGATGCAGCAAAACATGCCGACATCAAGCGGGTATTTTCAACGGATTTTTTTTGATCGTAAAGGCGAAAAAGCTGACCTCCAAAAAAAGCCGCAATCACCGTAGCATAGTTCCTGAGCTGGTAATTCAGGCTTTTGGGATAAGCTGCTGCTTCAATCATGCCGGCTTGCTTCATCGGCAGAATGAATTTCCGGTATGTTTTTCTAAAATGGAAATAATCCCCTAAAAGCTGAAGGAAAAAGAGGGCAAAGCGCATTGAACCGTTTTTTTAATCAAAAAATTCAAAGCGCACGGTATCATCGCCCGACAAGCCCAATAAGCTGGCCGCATTACCCTGATTTATGGCGATTTCCAGGAATCCGTGGCTGCCAAACAATGCCAGCATCTCGCCCTCGGGCACATCCAGATAGCTTTTGGAGATATTATTGATTTTGTATCGCCCACCACTGAATTGTATGCTGAAATTCCGCCCTTGTCGCGCTTTCCTGAAATTTTCTTCCGAAATGTTCACAATGGCATTTTCATAGCGGTCGATATAAATTACCTTGCCTTTGAGGATATTGCCCGATAAAACCGGCTGGAAATTCATCCGTGGTTTGAGCTGTGCCTTTTTCTCGCCCAAATCTTCCGGGGCAGCACCCTGAACCAGTTTGCAGGCCGCCTGCAGAAAAATTTCTGTTTCCGGAAATGTGAAATAATCGTTTTCCTGCATCAGGTCAAGATGGATAATTTCTTCGGGCTCCTTTTTAAAAATGAGTGAAAAAACGCCATTGTCGGCACCAATAAAATAATGTCCGTCATATCGAACCAAAACGTGCGGGATGTCCAGATCGCTTTCCGAAAGCACAGCAAGTATATGTATGCTGCCTTTTGGGAAAAATGGATATGCATTTTTGAGCATAAATGAAGCTTTATTAAGGTCAAAGGGAGGGATGTTATGGCTGATGTCCACAACATTTGCCTCCGGACAGTGGCTCATTACATAGCCTTTTGCTGCTGCCACATAGTGGTCGTTCAGTCCCCAATCGCTTGTTAATGTGATAATCGGCATAATTTTAAGCTTTTTATCCTGTTGCGTAATTTTCACCTATTTTTGTAGCTCAAAATTAAGAATTAATGGCGCATTTGATAGGCTTTTTTTTAAATTATTCAATTTCAGCTTCTTTTGTGCCCTATTCTGCCGGAATAATTGTGTATAGAAATTTACTTTATGCCTGAAAAAGTTTTATCAACTGAGGATTTTTCTGCCCTGGATATTTTTGGTCCTAACGATGTCAATCTGAATGCCATGCGTGGCTTCTTTCCAAAACTCCGTATTGTTGCACGTGGCGACCTGCTTAAACTAATTGGTGATGATGAAGAAATCAGCAATTTTGAACAGAAATTTAATCTTTGCCTGATTCATTACGAACGTTTTAATAAACTTACGGATCAGGATGTCGGACAGATTATGACCGGTTCGCGCGATGCCAACGGCAATGAACCCAAAGATGCTGCCGATGCCATTGTGCATGGCCGAAACGGAAAGGTGATCAAACCGCGGACACCGAATCAATTGCGCATGACCAAAAGCATCCTTAAAAATGACCTGGTGTTTGCTATTGGCCCGGCCGGAACCGGAAAAACATATACTGCTGTAGCATTGGCCGTGCGCGCATTGAAAAACAAGGAAGTCAGAAGGATCATCCTTACACGGCCTGCTGTTGAAGCCGGCGAGAACCTGGGTTTCCTTCCCGGCGACCTGAAGGACAAACTTGACCCATACCTTCAGCCTTTGTACGACGCTTTGCGCGATATGATTCCGACTCAACGACTGCTTACCTATCTCGAAGACGGTACCATCGAAGTGGCCCCGCTGGCATTTATGCGCGGCCGTACCCTCGATCATGCTTTTGCCATTTTGGATGAAGCCCAAAACTGTAAGGAAAGCCAACTCAAAATGTTCCTCACGCGTATGGGGCCGTCGGCGCGATTTGTTGTCACGGGCGATATCACCCAAATTGACCTGCCCGGAAACCAGAAATCTGGACTTCCCGGAGCCTTGCGCCGCCTCAAAAATATTCCCGGAATTGACAGTATTTACCTCGATGAAAGCGATATCGTGCGCCATAGATTGGTTGGGGATATTCTTAAGGCTTATAATAAAGAAGAAAATAAATCATGACCGGGACGCTGGTAAATGTGGCTGCAGTTTTGGCAGGCAGCCTGCTGGGGCTCTTGATCAAAAACCGGATGCCAAAGAGGCTTACAGAAATTGTTTTTCAGGTGCTGGGGCTTTTTACCCTTTTTCTGGGCGTAAGCATGGCGCTGAAAACAAACCACCTGATTTACCTCATTTTTAGTCTGCTGCTCGGTGGGATTTCCGGTGAATTGCTTCGTCTTGAAGAACGGATGGATCGCTTTGGGGCTTTTTTGAAAAGAAAACTGCCGGGCAATAACGAGCGTTTTCAGGAAGGGCTTATTACTGCTTTTCTTCTGTTTTGTATGGGCAGTATGACCATTTTAGGGGCCATAGAAGAAGGCATCAACAATAATCCGGATTTGCTGCTTACCAAATCGCTTATGGATGGATTTTCTTCTATCGCTTTGGCCGCAGCTTTGGGCGTGGGTGTTTTGCTCTCCGCAATTCCGCTGCTGATTTTTCAAGGCAGTTTGACTATCCTGGCGTCATCGGTTCAGGATTTCCTCCTGCCGGAAATGATTGCAGAAATTACAGCCGTCGGCGGTGTGATGCTCATCGGTTTGGGTATCAATATATTGGGTATTAAAAAACTGCGCATCATGAACATGCTTCCGGCACTGCTGTTTGTTGTTTTGATAGTGATGGTTTTTGGTGGTTCCTAACTTTTTCAAAGTTCTAAACTTTGGAAAAATTCAGTTAGGAGCCACCAAAAACCCCAAGGATTTTATCTTTGCAAAAAAATATATTTGATTATGAATGCTATAGTAAAAACGGATTTTCATTTCCCGGGACAAAAAGACAAATACACCGGAAAGGTGCGTGATGTGTATAATATTGATGATGATAAGCTGGTGATGATTGCATCAGACCGCATCTCTGCTTTTGATGTGGTTTTGCCCAAAGGCATTCCGTTTAAAGGTCAGGTGCTCAACCAGATTGCCGCCAAATTTTTGGATGCTACCGCTGATATCGTTCCCAACTGGAAGGTTTCCACACCCGATCCAATGGTTACCGTAGGCCATTATTGCAAGCCTTTTCCTATTGAGATGATCATCCGAGGATACCTCACAGGAAGCTCGTGGCGCAACTACAAAAAAGGGGCACGCGAAATTTGTGGTGTTCCGATTCCCGAAGGAATGAAAGAGCATCAGCGCTTTGCCGTGCCGATTGTAACGCCCACAACAAAAGCCGAAACCGGCCACGACGAAGACATCAGCCGTGAAGAGATTATCAAACAGGGGCTCGTAAGCGAAGAGCACTACAACCAACTCGAAGATATTACACGCAAACTTTTTCAACGTGGTTCTGAAATTGCCGAAAAAGCAGGACTGATCCTCGTGGACACAAAATATGAGTTTGGATTGAAAGACGGTAAAATCTACCTGATCGACGAAATCCACACACCCGATTCTTCGCGCTATTTCTACAAAGAAGGCTATGAAGAGCGTTTTGCCAATGGCGAACAGCAAAAGCAGCTTTCTAAGGAATTTGTACGCGAATGGTTGATGGAACAAGGCTTCCAGGGACAGGAAGGTCAAGCGGCTCCCGATATGCCCGATGATTTTGTGCAACGTGTTTCCGAACGCTATATCGAACTTTACGAACGCATCACCGGCGAAAAATTTGAAAAAGCCGATGTTTCCAATATTCAGGAACGCGTAGAAAAAAATATCCTCGCAGCATTGTAAACAAGATTTTATTGTGATTTTACAATAAAACAGGGACGCATTTTTGTATCCCTGTTTTATTGACATTAGTCTCTGAATAATCGTAAATTTGCAGGAAAAGCATTTCTATGAGTATAGCAAACAGGAAATTAAGTATTATTAACTGGATATCCCTGCTTCAGGATGAGTATGTGGTTGAAAAAATAGAAGACATTCAGGCGCAAAAGCCTGATTGGTGGGAAACCATCAGTGAGGAGGAAAAGCAAGAAATTGAGGATGGCATCAGACAGGCTGACCAAGGGTTATTATGTTCGTCAGAGGAAGTCATGGCAAAATACAGGAAATGGGATTAAAAGTCGTCTGGACTCCACAAGCTGAATCTGGTTTTGACAGAATTATTCGATACCTTGAAGAGGTGTGGACAGATGGTACATATGGGAAATAAATAATAAACCAATTGAAGTTGGCAAGTTAAATTCAAAAACAAGGTTATATAACGTTGGCCTAGTTATAAACCCATTTAGCCTGTTTCATAAAATGAAAACTGGCAGATATAATTTTTCTTATCCTCAATAGATATGATTGCTTAACCTGAAAAATTGAATCATTATGAGAATGTTTATAAGTTTGTTATCTTATTGTTTTACGCTTTTATCTTTAGTTTTGTTGTTTTCATCTTGCAGCACTACTAAAATGGAACAAAAGGATTCGCTTGAATTTACTTTAAATCAATCCCTTAAATTAATTGATTCAATAGAAGGAGGTTATAGCTTTTTTAGTAAAAACATATATGCATGCCGCATCTTGGATGTCAGAAAAAAATCTGTTACGTTCTCCTATTCATCCTGTTATCATAATATTGATATCGTCAATTCTCTGACCCCATTCTATTATTATGAGTCTAATTATGGTATATTTATTTTTCCGCTTATTCATGAAAGCAGTCAAATTTTTAAAAATATTCTCCCCGTTATGGACTCAGCTTTTCCAGAAAATAATAACGGGAAAAAGCTTTATGAATCTTACAGCTCTAATTCTCCAGTAATGTGTACTCCCTCTATCGGGTTCTGTAATATCAAGATGGTATCAAGCCTGAATATCACAAAAATACGCTATTTTACATCTTCTCCTCTAGCGGCAGTCCCACTTGAGTACAGGCCGATTTTAGATTATAAACCAAGCTATAGCTTCAGGATTGATTCTACTCTTCGTTGGTATCCTTATCAAACGAAAGATGCATTTAAAGACGACAAAAAGTTAAAAAATTCCATGTTTAAAAAAGAAGTAAAAATCTGATTGCCACATTAATTTTGAAGCTTCCCAAAAAATCATAAAAATCCCTCCCATATTTTTCTTATCGCTTTCAGGCTATTAAATTTGCGTATTTTTGCGCCGTACAAAATGCATCGCTATGTATAAACTACTTAAAAAAGAGATAGCCAGCTTTCTCAATTCCCTGATCGGATATATCGTCATTTCGGTTTTCCTGATCATCAACGCCCTCTTCCTCTGGGTTTTCCCCATCGATTTCAATATCCTCGATTTTGGATATGCCAACATGGAAGGGCTTTTTGTGCTGGCTCCTTTTGTGTTCCTCTTTCTGATTCCGGCCATCACCATGCGCCTCTTTGCCGACGAAAAGAAAAGCGGCACTATTGAACTGCTTTTTACCCGTCCGCTCACCGATTTACAGATAATTTTGGCCAAATATTTTGCCGGATTGGTGCTAGTGGTTTTTAGCCTGCTGCCCACGCTGGTCTATTTCTATTCGGTCTATGCTTTGGGATATCCTCAGGGAAATCTCGATATTGGTGGTACCATTGGTTCGTATATCGGGCTGCTTTTTCTCGGTGCCAGTTTTGTGGCCATCGGCCTTTTTGCCTCTTCGCTAACCGATAACCAGATTATCTCTTTCATCCTGGCAATTATCATGACCGGTTTTTTCTATCTCGGTTTTGAATTTATCTACGGCCTGGATTTATTTGGTTCCATCGACCTGCTGGTAAAATCCCTCGGTATCAGCGATCATTATTCCTCCATGAGCCGTGGTGTGATCGATACCCGCGATGTGGTTTATTTCCTCAGCCTCATCACTTTCTTTATTATGTTAACCAAATTATCGCTGCAAAGCAGAAAATGGTAAGCCTGAAACTATGATGAAACAAAGCAATATAAAAAGCCATAATATTATGCAGCTTTTCTACGGGCTGCTGATCCTGATCCTCATCAACATCATCGCGCAATACGTTTTTACCCGTTTCGACCTTACGGCAGAAAAGCGTTACACACTCTCGCCTGCTACCAAAAAGCTGCTCAAAGAGGTGGATGATATCGTTTATTTCAAAGTATATCTCGATGGCGAATTTCCTGCAGGTTTTAAGCGCCTGCGCAATGCTACACGCGAGATGCTGGACGAATTCCGTGCCTACAGCGATTATATCGAATACGAATTTGAAGACCCGAACGCTTTGGAAGATCCCAACGATCGGCAAAACCTCTACCGGGAGCTGGTCGAAAAAGGTCTTCAGCCTACTGATCTTCAGGTGAATGATAAAGACGGGATGCGACAGCAGATTATCTTCCCCGGGCTGATCGTTACGCACAAGGGCAGGGAAATTCCTGTGGAGCTTCTGGCCAACCAGATTGCCACACCACACGAACAGCTGCTCAATAATTCCGTGCAAAACCTAGAGTATGAGCTGGCCAGTGCGGTGCGCCGTTTGGCGGATACTTATAAACCAAAAGTGGGTTTTGTTTCGGGCCACAGGGAAATAGAAGATGCCGGCCTGGCGGATATCGCTATGTCGCTCAGTGAGTTTTATAATGTGGAGCGGGTAAAAATTGATGGCAAGATTACCAGTCTTACAGAACATAAACTGGTGGATTCGACATCAGGCAAATACCGCATCCTCAACAAATACAAAGCATTGATTATCGCACGTCCCGACAGTACTTTCTCCGAAAAAGATAAGTTTATCCTCGACCAGTACGTGATGCGTGGAGGGAGTATCCTTTGGCTGATCGATCCGGTAATTGCCGAAATGGACAGCCTGAAAACCAGCCCGCAGCTGTATGCAGTTCCCCGCGACCTGAACCTGGAAGACATGCTTTTTAAATATGGTGTGCGCCTCAATAATGATTTGGTGATGGACATCAACAACTTGCCAATTATGCTGGTAACCGGTCGAATGGGCAATCAGCCACAAATGGGATTTATCCCTTGGCCGTATTTTCCTTTGTTGCTTCCATCCAATGATCATCCCATTGTAAAAAACCTCAATGCCGTGAAATCGCAATTTGTAAGCAGTATTGATACGGTGGGAGTAAAGGGCATTAAGAAAACCATTCTTTTGACATCGTCCGACTATAGCCGTACAGCCAATAGTCCGGTTATTGTGGATTTGAATTCCGCACGTCGTAATCCGGATGAACGGCTTTATACCAAATCACATATTCCTGTTGCTGTTTTGCTTGAAGGGAATTTTGAATCACTTTATAAGAATCGCATCGCCCCATCACTTGCAAATGAAGAAGCTATTGGTTTTATTGGTGATGGTGAGCCGGCCAAAATGATTTTTATTTCCGATGGCGATGTAATCCGCAATCAATTGCACCGCAAACAAGGCTATCCGCTGCCTTTGGGCTACGATCAGGATTCACGTCAGACTTTTGGTAACAAAGACCTGATTATGAATGCGATGAATTATTTGGTGGAAGATGACGGATTGATTTCGGTGCGTAGCCGGGATATTAAAATCCGCTTGCTCGACAAAACAAAAATCCTTCGTGAACGCTTGTTCTGGCAAATCCTCAATACGGTTCTACCTGTATTGCTCGTAATTGTTTATGGTATTGTTCAGGCCTGGTTGAGGCGCAGGAAATACGCCCGCAAAGCTTAGTAATCAGTTTCCAATAAACATTTTCAAAGTCCTAAAACTTTGAAAATGTTTATTAATCTACATCCCTTTTTACCAGCGCATAGAAATCATTTTCCAACGGAAGATAGCCATACTCATAGCAGAAATAATAAACTGTGCCTTTTTTGGTAGTGTAGATGCTGGTAAAATGCTCAAAATCGAAATCACGACGGGCAAGCTGTTTCAGGTGTACTTTGGTTTTGCCGTTGGGGTTTAACTCGGCTAAAATGCTGCGGTTTTTCTTAAGTTTTCTATTAACTCTCCTGATGTAATTATTGGAATCGGCATTCAGCCGGTTGTGGTAAAGGTTGCGGCAGGCATCGGAACAAAATATCTTGTCAACTCGGCCAATAATGGGCGCACCGCATTCGGGACAGCTTTTCTTTTCGTCACTCATAAATACTTTTTGAGGTAAAAATAATGAAACTTTATATAAAATCCAATATTTCGCTCAAAAAGCCTTGCAGAAACAAAAAAGGCAGCCCGTTTTGGACTGCCTTAAATATTATAAAGAAATTATTTCTTAGTTGCCAAGCTTGAAAAGGATGCCAAGCTGTGCACTCATATAATTTGCACCGCCAAGGTTGTATCGTGCTTCAGCGAATAATGCCATAGCATCACCAAGGGCGTATTCACCATTAAGACCAACGCCAACCCCAAATTCAGTGTTGCTTGTGCTTGTATCTTCCATATACCCTTCCATGCCTTCCGGCACATCTATGTCCATACTAACGCCTGTGACTATTAAACCAGCTACACCACGAAGGCTGTATGCGTCATTTTCCATTAATTTATACCGTCCGTCAACACCAAAAGACCACCATTTTAGTGCTCCATCATTTTTTGGGAAGTAATAAGTAAAATGAGCCGCTCCGCTCCAGGTTTCGTCAATGTCGTACGTGCCTTTAACAAAAATACCAGGGCTGCTGATGTCTGTTGCATATCCCAAACCACCACCTACAGCGATTTGTGCTTTAACTTCATTGGTGACTACTGTAAACAGCAGTGCAATTGCTAAAATTCCGAGTAATTTTTTCATGTCTGTTTTTCGTTTTAAAATTAATAATCTGATGTTTTATTTGCTTTTCATTTGTATTTCCTTCGGCCTGCCGTTTTTTGGGGAGCCGGTCGGGTCATCCTGCATGCTTCTTAAAATAGCTTCATTCGGATGTTGGGAGCGTATCACAGCTCAAACATTGGTCGTAATTTTGAACTGTTTTTGAAAAACTTAAAATGTTTTTTTTGGATAAGTTCAGGTTGTGAGGGGCACAACGCAATAAAATGTATTGCTTGTTTGATGAATAGTTATTTGGTATAACAGTGCAATTGCGCATTGTGCTTCCTGTTTTTTTGATGTTTGCCGGACAAAAGTATGAAAAAAATACTAATTTGTTTTCTTCGCTGTTGAAATTATGGTTCATGCCATGTAACTGATGAATCGTTTAAAGGGGATGGTACATTCCAAAAATAACTATAACGGCAAAAATCATACTGGCAATCCCGTTGAGTGTGAAAAACGCCAGGTTTACCCTGCTGAGGTTGTCGGGGGCAACCAGAGTGTGCTGATAAAAAAGCAAACCACTGAAAACCAATGTGCCCAGCCAGTAAATCATTCCGAAAGTACTGCTTGCCAACAGGCCGGTAATAACAACAAATGTGATACTGATGATGTGCAGAAATATTGATAACAGAAGGGCTTTTCTGCGTCCCAGGCTTGCTGGTATGCTTTTTAGCCTGTTGGTTTTGTCAAAATCATCATCCTGCAAAGCATAAATTACGTCAAAGCCCGCTACCCAAAACAGTACGGCAAAAGAAATCATCAGCGGAGCCGTGGCAAAACTTCCTGTTACTGCCAAATAAGCTCCAATGGGAGCCAGAGCCAAACCAGCACCAAGTATCAAATGGCATAAGGCGGTAAAACGTTTCGTGAGACTATAGCCCGTTATAATGAAAAGTGCCATAGGGGAAAGGTAAAAACAAAGGCCATTTATAAACCAGGCCGTTGTGATGAACAGTATGCTGTTGAGCAAAACAAACATTAGGGCAGAACCCGGGCGTATGATCTGGGCAGGCAGCTCCCGGATTGCTGTTCGTGGGTTCAATGCATCAATATGGCGATCGGCATATCGGTTAAAAGCCATGGCAGAATTCCGTGCAAAAAACACAGCCAGCAAAACCAGTCCCAGCCTATCCCAACTGAAATCAAAACCCGGGCTTTTTACACCCATAAAAAAACCTATCAGGGCAAAAGGCATGCTGAAAATTGTGTGGCTGATTTTTACCAACGACATATAGCTGCCCGTTTTGTTGACAATCAATTTTAACATCTGCACAAATATAAAAAAGCATTTTGATATACTGTTTTCAACATTGCACAGCTGTAAAGGTTCACGCGTCTTGCTATGCAAACTTATAGTTCAAAGCTATAGAGAGCATGCTAATTTGTGCCTGCCAGAAAACTCCCTTTTTTGAGTCTTTGATAAGGAAACGTCAAAGACAAGGTGCTATGCTGAGCTTGTCGAAGTGCTTTCGTTCCGAAAGCTTTCGGAATTGAAAATCAAGGAGTCCCGAAATTTCGGGATGACTGTTTTCAAGGCAAGATTAACCCAGAAATAAACGCAGCGATTCACGAATACCTATTAAATCAAAACAACCGCATGAGTAATTTGGCGTTTTCTTGCAAAGACTAATTCTGTATTTTCGCTGCATGATTCATAGTATAGTTCACAGGATACGAACTTATAGCCGGCATCTGCGCCGGGCAAAAACACGCTTCAAAGTGCACTCACCTTTTGTTTTTGAGCTGGTTGATGATATCCTGCGTAATTTGCCCGAAGAGGACTTTATGAATGATATCGAGCATTTGCGCACTGAAATGAAGCAATCCGGAGAAATGCTCATCAAGACGGATCTTGGTGCCGGAGGGCAAAAAAACAGGCATTATGAACTTCCGCTTAGGCATATTGCACGTACTTCTTTGCAAAATTCCCGCTCATGCCGCAGGATGCTGGCGCTGGCACGATTTATCGGGGCACGTAACATGCTTGAATTGGGGGCCTCGCTGGGGATTTCATCTTTATATCTGGCCAAAGGACTCCCAGATGCAAAGCTTAGCACAATCGAGGCCTGCCCACAAACAGCAGCAAAAGCCCGGGAAAATTTTAATAAACTTGATGCCCATAATATTGATTTGATTGTTAAAGATGCCGGTGAAGCGATCCGTTCTTTTGGCGTGGAACAGGAACCTTTTGATTTTGTGTATTTTGATGCCAATCATCGTTATAAACCCACATTGGAATATTTCAATGCTATGTTGAAATATTCTCATGAAGGCAGCGTTTTTGTTTTTGATGATATCCACTGGTCTGAAGAAATGAGCAAGGCTTGGAGCGAAATTATCCAACATGATAAGGTTTCTATCAGCCTTGATTTCTATTCATTTGGCTTGTTGTTTTTCAGAAAAAGGTTTGAGCGGCAAAATTTTCGTCTCAAACTCTGATAAATCATTACCTTTGTTTGCCTTTTGGTTTTTTCAATACTGAAAAATAATACTTCTAAAAATTGGATTATGAAAGAGGAAGTTATTCGTCTGGAAGATATTCGTAAATATTATCATGTGGGAACTGAAGTTGTTAAAGCACTTCAATCGGTAAGCACTGTAATTCATAAAAATGAATACGTTGCATTGATGGGGGCATCGGGTTCAGGAAAATCGACGTTGATGAATATCCTGGGTTGTTTGGATACACCTACACGAGGCAGCTATTTTTTAAACGGAAAGGATGTTAGCAAACTGGATGATAATGAACTTGCCGAAATCAGAAACAGTGAAATAGGTTTTGTTTTCCAAACCTTTAACCTCCTGCCAAGAAATACAGCTCTGGAAAATGTGATGCTGCCATTGATTTATGCCGGATTTAGCCGTGGTGAACGAGAAAAAACAGCTTCAACGGTTCTGCAACAAGTAGGCTTGAACGACAGGATGACCCATCGGCCTAATGAACTCTCGGGAGGGCAGCGCCAAAGGGTAGCCGTGGCCAGGGCTTTGGTCAATACTCCTTCTATTATTCTTGCTGATGAGCCAACCGGAAACCTGGATTCAAAAACTTCCATCGAAATTATGGGGCTTTTTGAAGAAATCCATAAATCAGGAAATACCGTAGTGCTTGTTACCCACGAAGAAGATATTGCAAGGCATGCGCACCGGATTATCCGTCTCCGCGATGGATTGGTTGAAAGCGATGAGTTGAACAAAGAGATTATCAGTGTTGCTGATTACTCAAATGTAAACTAAATGAAAAATTCATGTCAAAAGACTGGAAAATATACACAAAAACCGGTGATGACGGTGAAACTTCCCTGATTGGAGGGACGCGTGTGCCCAAACATCACGAGCGTATCGAAGCCTACGGAACGATTGATGAACTTAACTCATTTGTTGGCCTGCTGCGCGATCAGCAAATTGATGCATCTTATCGTAATTTCCTCATTAAAGTGCAGGAACATCTGTTCGTTATTGAATCTCTTTTTGCTGCTGATAAAGAATCTGTTCTGGAAACTTTGCCGGGAATAAGTTGCGATCATGTGCAAATGCTCGAAAAAGCTATTGATGAAATGAACGAAGAACTTCCTCCATTGACAAATTTTATACTTCCTGGCGGACATCCGGCGGTAAGTTACAGTCATGTAGCCAGAACAATTTGCCGCAGGGCCGAAAGGGTATGCCTTCGGATCAGCAGGCAAAATGAGGTTGATAAACTCAACCTAAAATACCTGAACCGCCTTTCAGATTATTTCTTTGTTTTGGCCCGTAAACTGGCTTTGGAGATGAATGCTGTTGAAATCCCTTGGAAACCAGGGTGTTAATTTAATTTCGAAAAATATTTTTAACTTTTGAAATTTCATTTGCATTTCTTTAAAAAAAAATTACTTTTGCAAAAATTTAATAAAAATTCATAAAGATGTACTGGACGCTTGAATTAGCTTCTAAATTAGAGGATGCCCCCTGGCCTGCAACAAAAGAGGAGTTGATAGATTGGGCCATACGTTCAGGTGCACCTCAGGAAGTTGTAGAAAATCTTAGTGAAATCGAAGACGAAGGAGAGGTTTATGAGAGGATTGAGGACATTTGGCCTGATTATCCTACCAAAGAAGATTTTTTCTTCCATGAAGATGAGTATTAACCGAATAACCGAGGGCTTCGGTTATGCAATAGCGGGAAGTATGCTTCCCGCTATTGTTGTTTTTGGGTGCTACAGGATTAAGTCTTGCAAGAAATCATGTAATTAATGTATTTTTGCGCTAATGTCAGGCTTTTGCATTAACTGCTTGTATATGCCAATTTGGCTACAAATTATCAAACAGCATGGCATTTGATAAGTAAAAAGCTGAAAAATATTATATTATGATTGGGCTCTTTAAAAAGTTTTTGGGAAGTAAATCCAATAGGGATATCAAAGATATTCAACCAATTCTGGATAAAACCAAAAAAGCATACGAAGGAATCAAAAAATTATCAAACGATGAACTTCGGAACAAAACCATTGAGTTTAAAAATATTTTAGCCGAAGGATTAAAGGCAATTGATGATAAAATTGCCACAATGAAAGTGCAGATTGAGTCGGAAGCCAATATCGACGACCGCGAAAAGCATTGGGCTGAGATTGATAAACTCGAAGACGAGCGTTACGAAACATCTCAAAAAATCCTGGATGAGATTTTGCCGGAAGCTTTCTCTGTTATGAAAGAAACTGCACGACGGTTTACTGAAAATGAGTGGGTTGAAGTAACAGCTTCCGAAAATGACCGTGAGCTTTCAGCAAAATACGATCATGTGGAAATTGAAGGCGATAAAGCCCGTTACCGCAATTCATGGGTAGCAGGAGGAAACCTGATCACTTGGAACATGATCCATTATGACGTGCAGCTAATCGGTGGTACCGTGCTGCATCAGGGAAAAATCGCTGAGATGGCAACGGGTGAAGGAAAAACCCTTGTGGCTACTTTGCCTGTTTACCTGAACGCACTGACAGGTAAAGGAGTGCACGTGGTTACCGTGAACGATTACCTGGCAAAACGTGACTCCGAATGGATGGGTATGCTTTTTGAATTCCACGGAATGAAAGTGGATTGTATCGACAAACACCAGCCCAATACCGATGCCCGCCGCAATGCTTATCTGGCAGATATCACATATGGAACCAATAATGAATTTGGTTTTGATTACCTGCGCGACAATATGACAGGCAATCCCGAAGAAATTGTTCAGCGTCCGCACAATTACACAATTGTGGATGAGGTTGATAGCGTTTTGATTGATGATGCACGTACGCCATTGATTATCTCCGGACCTACACCACGTGGCGATAATCAGGAATTTGACCAGTACAAACCGTTGGTACAAAGATTATACAGCGCCCAAAGGCAGTTGGTTACAAAACTTCTTGCCGAATCCAAAAGCTTGCTCGCCGCTGCCAACGATAACGAAAAACAGAAAAAAGGCGGCGAACAACTCCTCAGGGCATTCCATGGCTTGCCAAAAAATAAGGCACTCATCAAGTTTTTGAGTGAAGAAGGGATGAAAACACTGCTTAAGAAAACCGAAAATTTCTATATGCAGGAACAGTCCAAAAACATGCACATCATTGACGATGAGCTGTATTTTGTGATTGATGAAAAATCAAACTCCATTGAACTTACCGAAAAAGGGATCGACCTGATCACCGGAGAGCAGGAAGACAAAAACTTTTATATACTTCCAGATATTGGCAGCGAACTGGCCGAACTCGAAAAACAGGAACTTAGCGATAAAGAAGCCTCTGAACGTAAAAATGTACTGCTTCGCGATTATGCCGTAAAATCAGAGCGTATCCATACGGTTAACCAGCTTTTGAAAGCATATGCGCTTTTTGAAAAAGATGTGGAATACGTCATCATGGAAAATAAAATCAAAATTGTTGATGAGCAAACCGGGCGTATTATGGAAGGCCGCCGATATAGCGATGGCCTGCATCAGGCATTGGAAGCCAAGGAAAATGTGAAAGTGGAGGCCGCCACACAAACATATGCCACAATTACATTACAGAATTATTTCAGGATGTACCGCAAACTGGCCGGTATGACGGGAACTGCCGAAACCGAAGCCGGTGAACTTTGGGATATCTATAAATTGGATGTTGTGGTTATTCCAACCAACAGGCCCATTGCCCGCGACGACCGTGAAGACCTGGTTTATAAAACCAAACGCGAAAAATTCAATGCGGTTATTGATGAATGCGTGGCTCTTGTAAAACAAGGACGACCGGTATTGGTCGGTACTACTTCCGTAGAAACCTCTGAATTGTTGAGCCGAATGTTGAAACGGCAGCGCATTGACCATAATGTTTTGAATGCCAAATTGCACCAGCGTGAAGCCGATATTGTCGCTGAAGCGGGTATCGCTGGAAAAGTGACCATTGCGACCAACATGGCGGGTCGTGGTACTGATATCAAACTGGGGCAAGGCGTCAAAGACAGTGGCGGCTTAGCGATTATTGGTACAGAACGTCATGAATCACGAAGGGTTGACCGCCAGTTGCGCGGTCGTTCCGGTCGTCAGGGTGACCCCGGAAGCTCACAGTTTTTTGTTTCGCTCGAAGATGACCTGATGCGTATGTTCGGTTCTGACCGTATTTCGCGTATTATGGACCGGCTCGGGCTTAAAGAAGGTGAAGTGATCCAGCATTCCATGATTACCAAGTCCATCGAAAGGGCACAACGTAAAGTGGAGGAAAATAACTTCGGCATCCGTAAGCGATTGCTCGAATATGATGATGTGATGAACGCACAGCGCGAGGTGATTTACAAACGTCGTCACCATGCGCTTTATGGTGAAAGGCTTGCCGTGGATGTAAGCAATATGTTCTTTGATGTGTGCGAACAGTTGATTTCTGATTATCAGGAATCCAGGGATTATGCAGGCTTTGTAGGACAGTCATTGAAAGTTCTCGCTGTTGAGCCGCCCATCGATGAAAAAGAATTCACTACAAACACTGATAGCGAAGCGCTGGCCGATAAATTTTTTAAGCATGTTTATGAAATTTATAAAGAGAAAAATAAGTTGCTGGCCGATAAAGCCTATCCGGTAATCAAAAATGTTTATGAGAATGAATCCAGTCAGTATGAGAATATCGCCATTCCGATTACAGACGGGCGGAAAAAAGCTCAGGTTGTTGCACATCTCGAAACGGCTTACAATAAGCCGGAGGAAATCGTTACTTCTATCGAAAAGGGAATTACCCTGAGTTTCATCGATAATGCCTGGAAAGAGCATTTGCGCGAAATGGACGACTTGAAACAATCGGTGCAAAATGCAACATATGAGCAAAAAGATCCGCTTCTGGTTTATAAGTTTGAATCCTTTGAGCTCTTTAAAAAGATGGTGCAAAATACAAATCAGGATATCGCATCATTCCTGATGAAAGGCGACCTGCCTGGTGCCGAACCACAAGTGGCCGAAGCTCCGGTGATGAAAAAACTTGATTTATCGAAATTAAAGGAGCAGCGATCCGATCTTTTGTCACAATCGCACAGCAATACTCAAAAGCAGGAAAAAGTCCAGCCAGTTAAGGTTGAGAAAAAAGTTGGCAGAAATGATCCCTGCCCATGTGGTAGTGGGAAAAAATACAAGAATTGCCATGGAAAGACCGATCAGCTAGCTGGCTAACAGAATGTTCCAATTTTTAGAAAAAGGGAGTAAAGTGTTTTTGCTCCCTTTTTTTGTGTTTTTGTGGCACTTTAATATGCAATTACTTGTATGTGTGCAAGCTGTTGGTTTACAGGTATAAACCTGAAAGGACGGAGATTTAGGAAAACAGGTTTATCGCTTTTGTGGAAACGATAAATGGAAGTTGTTCGAAAATCACATCAATTCCACTAAGTGGACAAATTACTTTGTTTGGAAATTTTTATTAAACATTTAGAAAAGGTGCTGTTGAAAATCAGTCGTTTAGCAGTAGGCATGATTTATGCCAAAGTAAGAAGTGAGTATTAAGAAAGAACGTTCTTTTAGCGATTGGCTCTTAAATGGTTTATGATAAATAAGCCAACTACCCCTTAAAATTAATACTCCTTTTATTATTTCATAGGTTTTCCATACTATAAACCCTCCATCCCCCCGGAGGGTTTGGTTTTTTATCCAAAGAAGAAATCAACAATATCTGCGCCCTTCTTGAAAATTATGTAGAGCATTAACAAAATTTGCTCCCCGATGAATATTATGGTCAAAACCCGATCGATGCCTTGTCGGCTGCGGTTACGGGGCTTGTCCAGATAAAATTTAGTTTTGGCCATGGACAAATATAGTTAATTACATATATAAATGCTTGGCATTATAAAAATTCATTGTATTTTTATGCGCTCAAACAAACAAATATAAGCTTTTTCAGTAAGCCTAGACAGTATAAGGATTAAACCATTGGTTTTGTTCTGTGTTTTTTTCTGGAGAAGTTGCATTTGAGCATTTTATTAGTTCACATACATAAATCCTTATGATCAAAAAAGTATTAGTTGCCAACCGTGGGGAGATTGCCATACGTGTTATGCGTTCCTGCCGGGAGATGGATATCCGCTCAGTAGCCGTGTTTTCGGACGCTGATCGCGCGTCCATGCATGTCCGTTACGCAGATGAAGCCTACCATATTGGCCCTTCCAGCTCTTCGGAGAGCTATTTGAACATTGAAAAAATTATAAAAACTGCAAAAGGATGCGGTGCGGATGCGATTCATCCAGGCTATGGTTTTTTGTCAGAAAATGCCCATTTCTCGGAGCGCTGCGCAGAGGAAGGAATCATTTTTATCGGGCCGGATGCCTATGCAATAAACACCATGGGCGATAAAATTTCGGCGCGTAAAAAGATGATTGCTGCCGGTGTGCCCGTTGTGCCGGGATCTACGGAGCCTATTCGTGATGAAGAAAAAGTACTGGAAACAGTTCGTAAGATTGGACTACCGGTTATGATCAAGGCTTCTGCCGGTGGCGGGGGTAAAGGGATGCGCCTGGTGAAAGACGAAGCTTCCCTGATCGAATCGGTCCGTGCTGCCCGTTCTGAGGCGCTTTCCGCTTTTGGCGATGATGCTGTTTATATCGAAAAATATATTTCATCGCCACATCATATTGAGTTTCAGGTTTTGGCAGATAAACATGGTAATACCGTTCATCTTTTTGAGCGGGAATGCTCCGTGCAACGCCGTCATCAAAAAGTAATTGAAGAAAGCCCTTCGCCATTGCTCAACGAAAAAGTGAGGATGGAAATGGGGCAACATGCCGTAGCGGCTGCTCAGGCGGTGAACTATCAAGGTGCAGGAACTATTGAGTTCATCATGGACGATGATCTGAATTATTATTTCCTGGAAATGAATACACGCTTGCAGGTTGAACATCCCATCACCGAAAGGGTGGTTGGTATTGACCTGGTGAAAGAACAGATAAAGGTTGCACGAGGTGAAAAACTGTCTTTTGCGCAGGAAGACCTGAGCCAGAACGGTCATGCGATTGAATGCAGGATTTATGCGGAAGACCCGGACAATAATTTTATGCCCAGCCCCGGCGTAATCCGCCATATTACCGAACCGCTTGGATTAGGCGTCCGCCATGATGGTTATGTGTACGAAGGCTATGAAATCCCAATCTTTTACGATCCGATGATTTCAAAACTGATTGTTTGGGCCAAAGACCGTCAGGAAGCTGTAAGCCGTATGAAAAGAGCACTTTATGCCTATAAAATTACGGGCGTTAAAACTTCCATACAGTTTCTTGAAAAAGTAATGCAGCATCCGGTTTTTGTCTCCGGAAACTACAATACGCATTTTATTGATGACCACCTTGATGACCTGATGAAAAAAGAAGAATGCAGCGATGTTTGTGAAGATATGGCCGTTATTACTGCGCTGATTGATTATTCGGATATGCTGAAGAAATTACAGCCGGAAAAGAAAGCCACGCAGCTCGGGAATAACTGGAAAGATTTTGGACGCAAAAAAGGAGTTTTACGTTTTTAATACTGATAATTATGCTTGAAATAAAAATAAACGACCGTATTGCAAAGGCCGAATTATTGGGCAGGGACGGGAATAAAGCCCTGATTGGTGTGGACGGCAAAAAGTATGATGTGGATATCGTTATGGTGGAGCCGGATGTATATTCCATACTGTTTAATGGCAAATCATATAATATCGAATTGATAAAAACGGCTGAGGCCCGTAAATTTCAGCTTAATACTTATAAAGACAGTTATGATGTGCAAATCATTGATGCCGAGACCAAATATTTAAATAACAGGAATAAAAAGGGTGCAGCAGCAGAGGAAAACACCATCTCCAGCCCAATGCCCGGAAAAGTGGTTAAGATCCCGGTTGGAATTGGTCAGGAAGTGGAAGAAGGTACTACCTTGATTGTGGTCGAGGCCATGAAAATGCAAAGTGAATACAAAGCCAAAGGAAATAAAATTATTAAAGAAATTCTTGTAAGTGAAGGAGTTGCCGTAAATGCAAACCAGGCTTTGATCGTTTTGGAATAAACGTGAAGATGAACAGATGAAACGGAGCAGGATTGGATATTTATTAGGAAACACACGATGTTGATTATCCAGTCATGCGAAATTGCAACTGAACTTAGAAAATCAAATGAATGCAGATGAAAACAAGAAAAGATAAATTCAACGAACTCGAAAAGAAAAACGAGGAAGCAAAACAGGGTGGTGGAATTGCCCGTATTGAAAAACAGCATCAGGCAGGAAGGAAAACGGCCCGTGAGCGGATCGAAGACCTCCTGGATCCCGGAACTTTTGTTGAGCTCGACCGTTTCGTAACGCACCGGACCCATGATTTCGGAATGGAAAAACACAAATTCCCCGGAGATGGCGTAGTGAGTGGCTACGGGAAAATTGACGGGCGCCTTATGTATGTTTTTGCACAGGATTTTACCGTCTTTGGTGGTAGCCTGAGCCGTGCCAATGCCGACAAAATTATAAAAGTGATGGATTTGGCCATGAAAATGGGTGCGCCGGTCATTGGGCTTAATGATTCCGGAGGGGCTAGAATTCAGGAGGGCGTGGAAAGCCTGGGTGGTTATGCCGATATTTTTTACCGAAATGTACGCAGCTCCGGCGTTGTTCCGCAAATTTCGGCGATTCTCGGCCCTTGCGCTGGTGGTGCCGTTTATTCGCCTGCAATTACAGATTTTATTTTGATGACCCGGGAAAGCAGCTATATGTTTGTTACCGGCCCGGATGTGATCAAAACGGTAACCCACGAAGAAGTGACCAAAGAAGAACTCGGCGGTGCGGCAACACACAATAGCAAAAGCGGTGTGGCGCATTTAATGGCCGATGATGACGAAATGGCCATGATGATGGTTCGGGAACTGATGAGTTTCCTTCCGCTCAACAATATGGACGACCCTCCCGTCAAGGCTTGTGCCGATGATATCAACCGTAAGGAAATATCACTTGATGAGGTGGTTCCAGTTGATCCTAACAAACCTTACGATATGAAGGATATCATCTTAAAGGTGATTGACGATCAGCATTTTTTTGAAATCCAGCCCGAGTATGCTGCCAATATGATCATTGGATTTGCACGCATGAATGGAAAACCTGTGGGTATTGTGGCCAATCAGCCAATGGTGCTTGCCGGTGTGCTCAATATCGATGCTTCGGTGAAGGCTGCCCGCTTTGTACGTTTTTGCGATGCGTTCAATATTCCTTTGCTCACATTTGTTGATGTGCCCGGTTTCCTCCCCGGAACAGAGCAGGAGTTTGGCGGCATCATTAAACATGGAGCAAAGCTGCTTTATGCTTTTGCGGAAGCTACGGTGCCAAAAATTACACTGATAACACGCAAAGCTTACGGCGGTGCTTATGATGTAATGTCGAGCAAGCATATCGGGGCTGATGTGAATTTTGCTTATCCAACAGCAGAAGTGGCTGTTATGGGGCCTGATGGTGCGGTGAATATCATCCATAAAGGCCGCCTCAATGAGGCAGAAAAGCAAAAAGCAGTTGAAGATTATAAAGCCCGTTTTGCCAGTCCGTATAAAGCGGCATCGCTGGGTTATATCGATGAAATTATTTATCCGCATGATACGCGCAGGAAAATCATAGAAGCATTGGAAATGACACAAACCAAGAGTAAAACCAATCCGGCGCGCAAACACGGAAATATTCCGTTATAAAAACATTTTTTAAGGTAAAATCAATGAGGATGCAGGATTATTTCCGTGTATTTCTCATTGATTTTGGTTTGCTTTGCATTATGAACCCAAAACTAATGCAACGGTTTTTGCCGCATCTGGCGCTATTTACAGTTAGCCTTATTTTTGGCCTGAATTATTTTATTGCAAAAAGCCTGATGCCGGATTTCCTAAAGCCGCTTCAACTGATTTTTTTCAGGGTTTTGCTTACTTCTCTCATCCTATGGGGGCTTAATTTTGTGATAAAAAAGGAGCGTGTAAGCAAAAAGGATTTGGGAAGGCTTGCTTTATGTGGTTTTGTAGGCATTAGCCTGAACCAGATAGCCATGTTTGTTGGCCTGAACCTCACAACGGCTGTTGATACTTCTATCATCCACAGTACCAGCCCTATTTTGGTTTTGATTTTTTCGGCACTTCTACTGCGTGAGCGTATTCGGTTGGTGCCGGCAATTGGGATTGCTTTGGGTTTTTCGGGATCTTTGATGTTGATTTTGCAATCTGGCGATTTTGACCTTTCTTCATCAAATATGCTGGGCAACTTATTGATTTTTATAAATATCAGTGCTTATGGCCTGTATCTCGTTTTGGTTAAACCTCTTATGGCTAAATATCACCCCATTACAGTGATGAAATGGGCTTTTACTTTCGGTTTTATTTTTGGGGCGCCGCTCACTGTGCCGTCATTGGAAGGTTTTGGCGTGTCTCATATGACGATCAATGCGTGGCTGTCATTGGCTTATGTAATTATTGCCGTTACTTTTGTCGCCTTCTTGCTTACGGCCTGGGCCTTAAAATTTTTATCGGCAAGTACTACGGCATATTATATTTATTTGCAACCGCTTTTCGCAGCGCTGATTGCCTGGCTTAGTGGTTTTGAAGTTTTGGATTGGGGCCAATTATTTGCTGCTGCTTTTATTTTTACCGGAGTCTATTTGGTTAATTACCGCAAAAGAAAATGGATTAAAGCAAATGACGGAAAGGAATGAGGAGCCATTCAAAAAATTTTTCGATTTGCGATCGGTTTTTCCATGCTTCATAATCGAAATCGCTGCATTCCATCAGGCTTTCATGCAGGTGTTTGCGCAAATCAAAACTGATTTTTCCTTCTTGCCCCATTACGGCAATTTCGTGCTGGAAGCGAAAACTCCGGTAATCAAAATTTGGGGAGCCAAACACAAAAACATTCTCATCCATCATAAACAGCTTTGCGTGAATGTTTTCCGGTTCATAAAATTTAATGCACACACCGGCATCATAGAGCAACCCAAGGTATTTGTTTCGCAGGATGTCCACAATTCGCACATCAGAATTTTTTGGTGTGATTACAGTAATATTAACGCCTCTTTTGGCAGCAAGTATTATATTTCTTCTCAGCGAAAAACTGGGCAAGAAATAAGGGCTTTCGATATAAATGCTTCTTTGTGCATTGCGCAGCAAGCGTATAAATTGTTTTTTAATAGGGCTTCTGCTGAGCGATGGAATGTCTCTGAGAATTGTTAGTTTGTTGGTAATAAGAGGCTTTACATAGTCATTTTTATCGAATAAAATGGTATTGTATAGCCGGAACATTTGCAAGAAAACATCCTTCAGGGTCAGGGCGAGATCGGTTTGTTCCGACCGTAGGATTAATTCTCTCCACGAAAGGCTATAGGCTGTTAGGTTAGCAGAACCGATATAGCTGATTTTATCATCGATTACGATTATTTTTCTGTGGTTCCTTCTATGACTGTTGGTAAAAAAATTGATATTGATTTTTATCCTGGAAAAGGCGCGCACTTCTGCTCCAAGCTGGAGCAAATGATTAAAGAAAGGATCAATTCTGCCTGTTCCCCAGCTATCAACAAGTAATTTGATTTCAATCTTTTCTTTGGCTTTTTGAATTAAGGCCTGCCTGATTTTTTTACCAACAGAGTCGTGCCCGAATTTATAAACCTCGATATATATTTTGTGTTTTGCCTGTGCAATATCATCGAGCAATGAATTTATATAGTGCAGTGGATCGTCAATGATTCGGTAGGGACTTCTATTTGCAGCCTGCATTGACATAGTAGAAAAGCTCCATTTATAATTCAACCTGCTGCAGGAGCAGGCCTATCAGTTTATCACGTTTGCGGACTGAAACACTTAAGGCCGTATTATCGGCCATATTTACATTAAAAACGTTATTGTTTTTTTCAAAAGAAATAACATGGTTGAGATTGATCAGGTGTGATTTGTGGATTCTGTAGATATAATCGTATTTCTTTGTCATTTGCTCAAAATCTTTAAGACTTTTGTTAATGATTATGTCTTCGCTCCCCCTGAAAACCAGTTTAACACCTTTCGAGTAAGTTTCGGCGCGCACGAGGTCTTTTAGGTTGATAAAAAAAGTTGTGCTAGGAGAACTGATGGTGATTTTGTGCGCTTTAAGTAGATTCTCAGGATATTGATCCAAAAATATTTTAATACGTTCAATCAGTCTTTCATTTTCATTTGTAATTGTAATTTTGTTAATGGCATGAATCAGCTGATTGGGCTCAACGGGCTTAAGCAGGTAGTCTATAGCGCTGTATTTGAATGCTTTGATAGCATATTCGTCATAAGCGGTAATGAAAATGATATTAAAATTAATGTTTTGGAATCTTTGGAGCAATTCAAAACCTGTTCCGCCCGGCATTCTGATATCAAGAATTGCCAAATCTGGCTTTTGACTTAAAATAAGCCGTTCGGCATCATCAATATTTGATGCCTCTCCAATAATTTGAATGTTTTTGCAATAAGTGTTGAGTAATTTGATCACAGATTCCCGCGCCATAAATTCATCATCAACAACAATAGTTTTCAGGTTTCTCATTTTAGCTGGATTATCGTATTCAAAGGCAACGGATACAAAGATAAGGAATACCTTTCAAATATACATCTGTTTCATTAATCATACATTAATTTCAGGGAATATATTTATGGAATACTTTTTACCTGAATAATTCACAAAACATTTTATTACGCGCCCAGAACGCTGCAATAGAAAGGAATGCTATTTTTTTGTGATCAAAATGGCTGCAGCTATACCTGTGTGCCAAAAATCTGCGCTCCCTTTCCCTTATTGCGTTTTGTGCGTGGCCACTGAGCATGTCGAAAGTGCTCATGATGAAATCTCATGAACTTATCAAGTTAACATAATTATTTCAGGATCATTTTTTCCGGGAGTGTTAACGATACCAAGGTTCCCGGGTTTGCCTTTTCAGGATTTGCAAGGCTGATAGTGAATTTTATTTTTTCTTTTCCCTTGAACCTTTTGTTCATATTGTCGATGCGCTCCTGAGTAATTAGTGTTGCCAATGAGAGATGATTGGTTCCTTTTTTTGAATTTCGGTTACTCTTGTATCCTATTCCGTCATCTTCTATTTCAATATGGATCGTTTTTTCAATCATGAAAATGCGCAAATCAACATTACCACGTCCTTCTTTATGTTGGATTCCATGTTCTATGGCATTTTCTATGAAAGGTTGTGCCAGGCCTGGTGGTATTAGGATATTTTTCATGTCTATTTTTGAGTCAATATTAATGGAAAAATCCAGTTTGTCTTTAAAACGGATTGCTTGCAGCTTGAAATAGTAGTAGAGTGTCTCTGTTTCGTCTTTAAGCTTAATCAAATCGCTTCGCGAATTATTTAGAAAATGCCGCATCAGTTTGGCAAAATCGGCTATATATTCCCCAGCTTTTGTGGCTCTGTTTTGATATACATATCCTTGTATTGCTATAAGCGAATTAAAAATAAAATGGGGATTAAGTTGAGATCGGACAATTTTGTCACGCAGTTCTATTTGTTCTGACTTGTTTCGCTGCCTAAATTGCTTTACAATGAGTACGAATATAGTGATTACCAATACAAAAATTATAATTAGACTAATAATGGCAAAGGATTTTATTTGGTTTTCTTTTTTTAATTTATATAATTTAAGTTGTTTTTCTTTGAACATCCAGTTGAAATTCATTGACTGAAGTTTTTGTTGGTTTTTTTTTGCGTCAAGACTATCTGTATAAATATTATATATCCTGTAGTACTTCAGTGCGCTATCAGTATTGTTCCTGATATTATAATAGTATTCATAAACCTTTTGAGCTGTATAGGGAAGGTAATGGTCAATTATATCGCGGCTTTCATGAATTTGAAGGGCTTTCATTAGGTAAAAGATTGCAGAATCCGGTTTATTGATGTTGACATAGGTGTTTGCCAAGTTTGCATAAGAACTGGCGAGATGTGTTTTTGAATCGAATTTTTTCCTGTTTTCTAAAGCTAAAACATTATATTTAAGTTGTTTTTTGTAGTTTCCTCTTAACTCTGCCAAATAGGCTAGTCGCGTATATATATGTCCTAGTCGAAAATTTGTCCTATGGATTGTTAATAATTTTATCGCGTTTTTATAAAGCATTTCTGCTTTCTCTGTTTTTTTTAATTTTAGGTAGTAATCCCCCATTAAGTTGTAAAGACTGTATTTATCGGTCCAGTTAATAGTGCTGTTAGAGGTGTCCTTTAGTACAGTGTCGTAATAATACTTTACGCTATCTGGTTGATTTATAAAATAATGTGCTCTCATTAAGAGTATATGTGTTAACATAATATCAAAGTTGTCCGATATGTTTTGCTCTTCTTCAAATCTAACATTATTATTTAAGATGTTTATCGCCTCATGATAAAGATTTGTTTTTATAAAAAGATCTCCAATTTTCACATTATGAGCAATTATATTCAAGATATTATTATTGTTTTTTGCTTTTTCCAGAGCCAATAAATGATAAAAATAGGCTTGTCTATAGTTGTCTTGTGATTTAAAATATCGTGCTAGCATCTTGTAATATTTATATAGTAATTCGGATTTATTATTATCCGTAGCATAATCCATCCCATCAAATATGTTGTAAATAATTTCATCTGCATTTTCTGTCTGTGGACTATATAATAATGATTCGGATAAATAGGGTAAAACCTGATGCATGATTTCTGTTTGGTTGTTGCTTTTACTCCAATAATAAATGGATCTTAAAAAATGTATTGTGCTGTCGGGAGCTTTAAAACGCAATTGTTTATAGTACAGTCCTAATGTGTCGAGTTTAACTTGCTTCTTTTTTGGGTCAAAGATTTTTTGTTTCAAGACGTAATAAGTGGAGTCCCATTTCGGATATGCCTTAAACGAAATAAATATAAAAAAAAATGGAATAGATATTATTATCGAGTTTCTTTTCATGAGATTTTAAGTCATCTGCTTTTTTTTGTGTTTTTGTTTCGTTTAAGAACAAAATTTAATGGAATTTTAAAAAGGACTCTTGTTCCGGAGTATTTACAGTCATCGCAAGCGTTTGCAATTGTGAATAATATCTTCTTCTTTCCATATCGTTTTTTGTTGATATTATCGATACGTTCCTGTGTAATTCGGGTTGATAAAGATAAATGCTTTTGGCCTTTTGTGCTTTTTTTTGCATTTTTAATGCCAATTCCATCGTCTGTTACTGTAATACACAGTGAATTATCCGAAATGAAAATTTTAAGATCCACATTACCGCCTTCTTCTTTGGGTTGAATGCCGTGTTCAATCGCGTTCTCAATAAAAGGTTGCGCCAATCCGGGCGGTATCATAGTGTTGATTAGGTCAATCTCAGGGGCTGTTGTTAATGTGTAGCTTAATTTTTCACGAAACCGAATGGACTGAAGGCTTAGATAATAGGTTAGCGTTTCTATTTCATTTTCCAAAGAAATAAAGTCAACTCTTGAATTATTGAGGAAAAGCCGCATTAGTTTGGCAAATTTTGCAATATACGCCCCTGCCTCTGTTGCCCTGTTTTGATATACATAACTCTGTATGGCAATGAGTGCGTTGAAAATAAAATGTGGGTTGAGTTGTGAACGTGTAATTTTATCGCGCAATTCTATTTGATACTGCCTGTTTCTTTGCCTGTATTGCAAAACAATTAAAAGAATAATAATCATGACCAGAATAAATAAGAGGATCAACCCAACAATAACATAACCTTTTGATTGTGTTTCTTTTTTTAGTTGTCCAAGTTGCAGCTGCTTCTCCTTATGCTGCCACTCGTAGTTCATTGTCAGAACTTTTTGCTGATTTTGAGCATAACTGATACTGTCGCTATATTCATTATATAGGATATAATACTTAAGTGCGCTGTCAGTATTGCCGATATCGTTATAAACCTCGTAGAGTTTATATGCATCATGTGGGAGATAATGATCAATCCTGTTTCTATTGCTATGTATTTTATAGGCTTTATGGAGATAAAAAATGGCGGAATCGTAATTTTTTAGTTTGCTATATGAATTGGCAATATTGGCATAAGAACTACCTATCAGGGTTGAAGAATTGTTCGTCTTTCTGTATGTCAAAGCAGTGAAGTTGTTTTTTAACTGCTTATAATGCTGGCCTTCTAATTCATAGATATAGGCCAAACGGGTATAAATATCTCCCAATGAATGTTTTGCCTGATATTTTATATATATATCAATGGTCTTTTCGTAACATTCAAATGCACTTTTATTGTCCCCGCTCCATAAATAGTAATCGCCCATATATGTATAAAATGACATAACACTATGCCAATCCGGGAAATAATCTTCCTGAGGGTATTTGAGCTGTTCCTGGTAGTATGCTACACTATCAGGTATATTCAACAAATGAAAAACTTTCATCAGGTTGATTATGGCTATATCTCTTTCTCTTTGTGCAAATTCCTCCTCAGCAAATTGCTGGCTTGATTGGAGGTTTTTGCGGAAAAAATCTAAAGCCTGTGATTTGAGGTTGAGTGCAATAAGCAACTGTCCAATTTTGATATTATATGTCATTTGCTGTTGGATGTCGTTTGCTTTTTTTGCCTCTTCTAGCGCCTGTAACAAATAATGATATGCCTTGTTGTAGTTTTCGCTCTTCGTGTGCAGCCTGCCAATCAGATAATAAAAATGTGCAGTTTGCCTGTGGTCTTTCTGAATGATCGCTTTTTCTATTCCATCGAAGATATTCTGGATCGTTTCTTCATAATACTTGTCGTCATCTTTCCATATTAATCCTTCGGTTAGGACACGCAGGCTGATTTGGCTCTTGGTTTCTTCGGATTTATCCTTTATAAACTCATTGTGTATACCGCGAAACAAACTAATTGCTGAATCTGCCTGTATTGTCAGTAGCCTGAGGTAGTATTTTTCAAGGCTGTCGGTATTAACGGTCTTTGTCTCCGGATCAATAATTTTTTCTTTGATCATTCCAAACTGATCCTGAGCCCGCAAAAAATAAGCTGATGCCAGGAGTATAATAATGGTGATTATAATCGATTTATTGTGACGTTTTCCTGACATCAGTTGATTTGATTAATTTATTTGTTAAGGATTAATGTCCTGTATTTTTCCTGATTCCAGATATTCATAAAAATTCGGAATACCTCATAATCGACCGGCCGGATTTCCTCACCAATGAGTTTTATTTGTCTTTTAATTAATAATTTATTATTCTGACGGCTTATCTTAATTTCCAGGCTGCCAAAACTTTTCATTTTTCTGATGCTGACTTCCTCATTTAATACACGGTATCCTTTCGGTATTTCAATTTCAAAAGAATAGCTTTCATCAATTGCTTTTCCGCAATAAAATGGCTCCTTGCGTGATGATGGTAATGCTCTGATGTTTCTGGAGTCAATACCGTCTTTCCAAACCGGAAGTGCCAGAATTAAATATCCTTCCTTATCCTCCAGTTTTTTTTCTGATTCTATAATAAAATCGGCGGCCATTTCTTTCTCTTCAAAAGTTTTGCTCACAAAATCTTTAATGTCGTTTTTTTGTACAAAACCTTTTATCATGGCCCGGGCTTCTTTTGCGCCTTTTTCCTGCCAATAGAAATAATCCACCAGATATAGGCTGGCTTGTAAATTTCCTTTTCCGCTAAAACTGGCATCCTCATTCAAATCCATCTGTATGTTCAAATCCAAACTTGCTTGTAGGCTTTTATTGTAGGGCAGCTTAAGTGTACGCAGGCTTTCTATGGCCGGGTCCAAAACCAGGAACTCTTTATCAGGATAAATAATTTGCATATTATTTGCGTAATTGTGTGTGGCGCTGATAATAAGTGACTTATTGTCAAATCTGCACTCAACGGCATAATCATCAATAATACTTAAACACCCTATTGCCGGCTCATAAAGTCGTTTAGGTATTGTAGCAACAACATTGGTGCGGAAGCCGGCTTCTCTTAAAATTGCAGAGAGCAGCAGGCTTTTTTCAAGAATTGTTCCTCCGTTTGAATTCCAGACTTCATCAATAGTCCTGGCCTTATAAGCAGTGTACTGAAGTGGCACAAACCAATTGTTTATATTCTGATCGACATGCTTTCTTATGGCTTGCATAAGCTGTGTTTTATCCGAAAACTGTGTCTTCAAGCTATGCGCAAAATCAATGGCGCTTTGCGGAAGTTTTTGATTTGTGAAAGCTTCCTGTGCAGTTAGCTTCTCTGTTACTATTTGCAGGTTCTTTGCCGTTGAAAAAGTCAAACATGGCAGGTACATGCTTTTCGGGGGCAAATGAACCTCTCCCGAAAGTTGATGCAGGTTCGAAATCCGCCAGATATATTTGTCCATTCCTTTTTCCGTGCTTTTCTCCGGTGCCAGCCTGAGGTTCATCATCCTGTGATGGAATTCATGCCCTTCAGGAACTTCAACTGTACATACATATTCGCGAACAGGCGAGCGGCTTTCAAAGTTTTTATAATCCATCAAAGCCGGAAAATAACCTGCTTTGGTTTTGATGACATAATCCAGTTCAATTGTGGCTCCGATTTCCAGAGCAGTATGGGTAACTACCATTTCTTTGATTTGGTTGAAAGGTGGGGCACCGGCAGCGAAACCGGGCAATACTTCATTAAACGCATTTTCAGGTACAGGAACAACCGTTCCGTCTGCCATTATTGTTTGCGCTTTGTTAATAATCAATTCCTGATAATCAGGGTTATAAACAATAAAAGTTTCTCCGTACATCCGGTTGAAACTATAATGCGTGTTCAGTTTTAGTTTTTTGTAGAAATGATAGCTGATGTTTCCATCCGCATCAAGTGAGTAGGTTTCGTGGAGTTTTTCATATACAGCATCAGCATTTTGATATTGACCGAACAAAAGGGCAGGAGCACTGGCCAAAAAAGCGATTATTATAAATAAATTCTTGATTTTCATATTATTGAATGTTTAAGGTTAGGGCTGTATTATCGTTTTAGGATGATTTTTTCGTTGGCAAATTTTTGTTGTGCTAAAACAGCTAAACGGAAATCGGGCCATTCATTGGCTTCGTATATGCGTTTTCCGAAAACAGCTTTTTCTTTGAGCTCAAGTGTTTTCCCTTTCAGCGTATAGGATCCATCAAAGCTGATATTTTTGCCTTCAACTATTTCTTCAGAGGGCAGCTGCACAATTTCCTTATAGGAAGGAAGTTTGATGCTTTCGCTGATTTCTACCAGGCGCGAACATCTGTCACGGAATTCTTTGTCGCGCTCTTTGATGTGTGTGGCAGCATGCAAATGAGACATTGCCCGGCTGAATACATTTTGTGCCAACAAGGGCGTGAAAATGATTTCATGTTCCGTAACTACAGCAAAATCGGGTATTTCATACTCATAATATATCCGTACAGGAGTTTTTTGATAATCTTCATTGCGGGTGTACTCCATTTTGGTGATCTGGGCATTGGGAGCTATACGAAGTAGTTCTTTTTCTACATTGTTTTTCCATTCCGCCTTTTGGTAATAATTAAAAATGCCTCTTACTGCTGCATCGCTTTGGCCTTCTGCTGTTATAGTAAACTGGCCTTTTAGTGTGCCGTCATCTTTAATGCGTGATTCACCGAATATGCGCAGGTAGTGGTTTTCGGGTGGAGAAACCTCTGTGATCATCAGGTCGGCGCCTTCAGGCAGCCCCATCAGGTAATTTTGTTGTTGCTCCAGGCTCGACCAAAGTTCGCGCACTCCGGGCACCCATGTTGGATCCAGGACTTTGTATTCTCCATTGCGGAGCTTCACTACGGTTACGCTGTGATTAAACTGATCGGCAGGAATCCGGTCAATGCGCTCTCCTGCCATGGTCATGGCTGCATAGGATTCAAATCCGGCAGCACGCAGCATGGCAATGAGCAATCCGGCCTTGTCTTTACAAACGCCACAGCGGTCACGGAAATTCATCTCGCCATTATGCAGCGTATATCCTTCGCCTTCGCCCATTGAAATACCGCTGTAGCGCATATTGTCCGCAACCCAATGTGTCAAAACGGCAATAGAATCCATTTCACTTTCGGCAACTGCTAGCAGCTCCTTCACTTTTTTGTCAATTTCCGGTGTAGATTCAAAACTTCCGTAATCTTCATTAACGCCATAAAACCAAGTGGATTTGGCTTCCCAGTCGGGGCTTGTGGACATTAGCAGCTTTGTATATATGTCGTTATTGGCCAGCATACCGGCTTTCCGTTCTGCCGGTTTAATATCCTTCTTCTCAAAATGGTAAATAATGCGGCCGTCGGTTTTTTTCAGGGATGAGCGCAATTCACCATTGTAGATCTCATACTGAAGGAATTTGTCATCGGGCAGGTTTACATGATACACTTTATTAAGTACCGGATGATTGCTCCAAAAAGGAATAATATCATAAAAATGACCTTTCATTGGTGGCACATAGCGCGATTCGTCATCGCCATCATAAAGCAATGCGTAAGTAAAGCCTTTACGGAAATACTGAATATCAATGGCATCTCCGGTTTCGAGCCTGCCGATTTCGATCATTTGTTTTCGGGCGCCCCAGTAAATGGCGCGTGCCGGGGCGGTATAGTCATAAACGGTATTTTCGATGTCGATTTTTTCAATAGTTCCGTTTTTGCGGAATATTTTTGCAGAAATTACGTCCACATGTGCCGAAAGAGGATCATAGTCAATACGGTAAACAGCATTGTTTTTTGCTCCGGTTTCATCAAGGATTTTAATGAGCTGATGGATGTGCACATAGCTCAGCCCCGACTCTTTAACAAAAACGTCGGTTGAATCGAAGATAGAGAGCTGGTGGCTGCCCGGGAACTCTTTTGCAGTTCCGCTCTTGTTTATTAATTCCTGAATAGGATTTTGTGCCGTTGAATAAAGGCAGGCACATAGAATACTTACTAATAGAATGATGCCTTTTCGCATAGTTAGAGGTTTTATTTTCCGTAAAATTAGTATTAATTCTTTTGTCCATGATCTGGACGTCATTTTTTTCGCCATAGTGCCATGAAAAAGAAGGATTTGTCTTAAATAATCTTTGTTGGGCATGGTGTTAATTTTTGTAATTTTGTGCCCCTTTTGCTTTTGCGCTCATCTATGGATGCCAAAAACAAAAAATTAAAATTTAAAGTATGAGGAAAAATCCGGCCCGTAAATCCAGGTCAGAAGACAGGTCAAACCGCAATAAACCCAGGCAGGATGGTAAAAACCGTCTTGCAGGAAAGAACAAAGGCAGAATTTCATCAAAACCTGCACCGAGGCAAAAGCCAGCCACATCCAATCCGGATGAGATGAGATTGAATAAGTATATTGCTCATGCCGGTATTTGCTCGCGTCGTGAAGCTGATAAGCTGATTGAAGCCGGAGCGGTAAAAGTGAATGGTGAAGTTGTTTCTGACCTTGGCCATAAAGTGATGCGCTCGGACAATGTTCAGGTTGGCGAAGAGCGTATCCGTCCGGAACGTCAGGTTTATCTGCTCCTGAACAAACCTAAAGCCTATATCACAACCACGGATGATCCTTATGAGCGCCGTACCGTTATGTCTCTGGTACAGAATGCCTGCAAAGAGAGGCTGTATCCGGTGGGGCGGCTCGACCGCAATACTACCGGACTGCTGCTTTTTACCAATGATGGCCAGCTTGCCGATAAACTGATGCACCCTTCCAATAAAGTCCATAAAATTTATCATGCATCCCTTGATAAGAACCTTAAAGCAGAGGATATGGATGCGATTGCCAATGGACTGGAACTGGAAGACGGTTTTATAAAATCGGATAAAATTGCCTATGTAGGTGATGGACAGGACCGTCGTCAGGTAGGACTCGAAATACATTCAGGAAAAAACCGTATCGTACGGAGGATATTTGCGCATCTGGGATATAATGTGATCAAACTTGACCGTGTTATTTTTGCCGGCCTGACAAAAAAAGATCTCCCCCGTGGCAAGTATCGTTTCCTGACACAGAAGGAGATTGATTTTTTGAAAATGCTTTAGTTTTTTGATGCCCGTTTATTCCACGATCGCATTTTTATAATGCTCATATCGGTCGAGGATGTCATAAACAAAATCATAGGGTTCTTCTCCGCGGCAGTAACCATACTTTACAACCTCGTCTTTGTAGAAAGAAGGTTTTGATTTGTTCAGCAGATAATAATCTACGCTGCTGTCCCATTCAATAGGGTTTTTATCATTTTTTTCGGCCAGTCTCTGCGCATCATAAACATGGCCAATTCCCACATTATATGATGCCAAAACAAATTTTATCCTTTCGGCGGAATCGCTGATAACGGGTTTGAATTGCTTATCTAACCACCTCAGGAATTTTACTCCTGCTGCGATATGTTCTGAAGGACTGGAAGCCGTGTCAACACCATAATGTGCTGCTGTTTGCGGCATAAGTTGCATCAGCCCAAAAGCGCCAACCCAACTGCGGACTTCCGGCTTAAAATGAGATTCCTGATAAATCAGCGAAGCAAGCAAACGCCAATCCCAACCGAGTTTTTCGCTTTCGCGGCGGATAACTTCATCATAAATTGATATTTTGCCGCCCTGAACCGAATGATAATCGCTTTGCGCCATAAAAACCTGACGCGGATTATGGAAGTATTTGTTGTAAACGTATTTCGCCAGTGGTTTACTCTTAAACTCATCCAGCCAGCAGTTGATGGTATCGGCTAATGATAAATCAGTTTTTGGTGTTGCCCAGGCAATATTTTGTGCAAAACTGATGGGAGTTTGCACATCAATGTCCGGGTAATATTTTTCATTGATCAAGCCGATATGTTCATCGCAAACTGTATAATCAATCTCTCCCTCCGCAACAGCCCGTATCAGGCTTTCGACATCGCGAATGGAATCCTGTATGATGTGAATGCTGTCGCCGATTTCTTCGGAGAGATTTTCAAGCCGCTTTTGGAAGGTTGTATTTTTTTGAATGACAACTGTTTTTCCGGCCAGTTCCAGCGGTTCACGGATCATAAGTTTTTCCATGTCGTTCACTGTACGCATATTGCGCCAGTTCTCGGGTTTGCGTTGCACCAAAACCTGTCGTGTTTTTTGCAGGGGGTTGGTGAAATTGACTTTCTCAGCCCGTCTGCGTGTAATAGCCAAATCCATGGCAATCAAATCTACATTTCCTCTCTCAAGCTGCTCAAAGGATTCTTTCAGGTCTTGATTTACAATGATTTCCAGCCCAACATCCAAATAATCGGCCAAAGACTGGAGCAGTTCGTATTGGTAGCCCATTGGCTCACCACGATAAACAAAATAATTAATTGAGTTGTAATCGGTTACGGCAACGATTTTGCCGCGTTCCATGATTTTTTCCAGTAAGGTAGTAGTATCCGTATTTAAAACCAGTGAATCCTGCTTTACTTTAACTTCATTTCGATGGCAGGCAAATGAGAAAAACAACAATAAAACCAAAAAAAGACTTGTTGGAACATGTGTCCTCATAAAATTATCATTCGTTCGACATATGCATATTCCCCTTATATTTGTTAATAACTTATTGCAAACCAGCGAAATATGCGTTTCATCTCCTCTTCATTTTTTAGTAAATGAGCTTGTTTTTACTAAAAGACGAAAACAAATTACGAAAAAAAACAATTATTATTGCCTATAGTTTGGGTTTTGAGTGATTTTTTTTGAGATATTCGTATTTTTAATACAAAAAACAGTATGATGAGCAGTAAAATTCGTTTTGCCCTTATTGGGTTATTTTTATTTAATTTATTGGTGTGCAGCCATTTAATGGCTCAGGAGGGAAATGGTGCCAGTTCTATGGTAGGTGCAGGTAATGCTACTTCTGCATTGAATGATTATGAATCATCGGGAATTAATCCGGCAAATTTAGGGTGGAGCCAAGACAAAAAGGCTTTCCATGTGGGTTTGGGCGCGATGAATTTTTCGATTTATTCCCAGCCTTTGAAAAAATCAGATATCAAGCGTTTCTTTGAACAGGATTACAGCTATTTACTTCAGGATAAATTGGAAATTGTCAAAGATTTTACCCAGGCAGAAGTAAATATTGACGGAAACCTGATGCTTTTTGGGGCTTCCTATCAGGATCCAAAATGGGGCGGAATATCTTTTACAGTTCAGGAACGGGCCAATTGGAATTTCCAGCTCAACCAAACAGCGAGCGAGTTTTTATTTATGGGTTGGAATTCCGATTATTTTACAGAATGGGTGATTGATCCTGAAACGGGTGATACTACCGAAGGCGTGCGGGAAACTGATTTAAAAACCACGGCAGAATTATTCGAAGGATCTCGTTTTACGTCACTATGGCGGCGCGATTTTACCTTTAGTTATGGTGTTGAGATTGTCCGAAAACAAAATATTGGGTTTTCAGTAGGGTTTGGTGTAAAATACATCAAAGGTATGGGCTTTCTGAATGTGCGTGCGGATGATGAAATTGAAGGAATTTCAAGTTTGTCTCCTTTTTACAACATTTCTTATCCGGAACCTAGCCCTTCTAACCGCCCTGGCAAAGATTTTGAAAGCGTTGGTTCCGGTTTTGGTTTTGATTTTGGTATTAATTTCCGCTTAAAGGATAATCTTCGCATAGGCTTGGCTATCACCGATATCGGCTCTATTACATGGGATGGAAATGTATATCGTGCCAATTGGGAAGGAAAAGTAAAGCGTATTGCGAGTCCGGGGATTAATACCAATAATGTTCAGGATATAATCGAATCGATTGTGGTTAGCGATGATGTTTATGATTGGGAAGGTCTGACCGAATACACCAGTAATCTGCCCACACGCTTCAGGATCGGTGCGTCTTATTCCGTTCATGAAAATTTGGATCTGGGACTTGATGTCGTAGCACCGTTGAATTCAGTGCCGGGAAACCTAAAAGATCCGTTGATTTCTGCCGGTTTCCTTTTTCGTCCCGGCAATTGGGTAGAGCTGAGCTCAGGCATTAAAACAGGAGGAAACAATGCGTTTAACATTCCGCTCGGAGCAACATTTTTTGTAGGCAATAGCTGGGATATCGGCTTGGGCTTCCGCGATGTGCTTACACTTTTCCGCCAAGAAAACCCAACTGTTAGTTTTGCTTTTGGCTTCCTGAGGTTTAAAATCGGCGATTACAATAAGAAAGATGCTTCTCTGGATGAGGGAAAAGAAGGTTAAAGATTAGCTCCCTGTAATCAACTTAAAACCAACACCATGCACATTCATAAGCTCAATGTTTCCGTCTTGGCGGAGGTATTTGCGCAGCTTGGTGATATACACATCCATGGAGCGTGCATTGAAATATGAATCGTCATTCCAGATTTTTTTCAGCGCTTCGCTACGGTCGAGCACCTGATTGGCGTGCTGACATAATAAACGGAGCAATGCAGCCTCTTTGGATGTGAGCTTTTGTTCTCCTTCTTCCGATTTTAAAATCTGCCGGGTATAATCAAAATTGAGTTTCCCAATCTGGAAAACGTTTGTATCTGCCGATTGCGCGCGTAAAGGTGCTACCCTGCGGATAATTGCTTTCATGCGTACCAACAACTCTTCCATGGAGAAGGGCTTGGTGAGATAATCATCTGCGCCCACATCAAATCCGCGCAATTTATCTTCTTCCAGCGATTTGGCCGTAAGGAAAAGGATTGGGACCGTTTTGTCCTGTTCTCGGATTTCTTTGGCAACGGTAAACCCATCTTTTAAAGGCATCATCACATCCAGTATGCAAAAATCAAAATTTCCACCCGGGAAAGCCTTTGAAGCTTCGTCTCCATCGGTGCAAAGCGTGCAATTATATGATTTTGCGTTGAGGTAGGCTTTGAGGACCGTGCCCAGGTTTTTGTCGTCTTCAGCGAGCAATACATTCATTTTCTTATCCATTCTGATTGTTTTCAAAGGGTAAATATACACTAAATTTTGTTCCCTTGCCAGGTTCACTTTGTAACTTGATGTGGCCGCCATGCAGCTCAACGATAGCTTTCACATAGCTTAGCCCAAGTCCAAAACCCTTGACATTGTGTATGTTACCGGTAGGGACACGGTATAGTTTTTCAAATATTTTTTTCTGTTCACCTTTGCTGATGCCAATGCCATTGTCCTCCACATGGATGATGATGCCGTCTTCTGAGTTTTCTGTTTCAATTTTGATCAAAACGCCATCGCCCGAATATTTGATGGAATTATCGAGCAGGTTGTTCACTATGTTGGTCAGGTGGATGCGGTCTCCTTGCATTTTCGTTTCTGTTGCCAGAAAGCGGGTTTCGATATGGCCGTTTTTTGCCTGCGCTTTGAGCTGCGCCGGAGCAATGGAATTTTTGATAATTTCCTCAATATCAATTTTTTCTTTGCGTAATTGAAGCTTCCCTTTGTCGAGCAAAGCCGTAGTGAGCACCTTTTCGGCCATGGTTTTCAGGCGAGTGTTTTCTTCATTGATGATACCGACATAACTCTGATACAGCTCTTCCGATTTGGCAATGTCTTTGTCGCGCATGGCTTCGCAAGCCAGAGATATAGTGGCAATTGGCGTTTTGAACTCATGCGTTATATTATTAATAAGGTCGTTCTTCATTTCCGAGAGCTTTTTTTGCCGGAAAATAGTTTGTGTATTAAACACAAAAGAAAGGATGATGATGGTCATCAGAATGCCCGATATAATCAGCAAACTGTTGAGTTGCGTCAGTAAAAAGCGTTTTTCATTGGGGAAATAAAGCAGAAGCAGAGAAGGATTAAAAGACATTTCGCCAGGAAACAAGCGGAAGCGGTAATGAGATTCGAGTAGTTTTTTGGGATATTTCCCTGTTTTCTGTATGCTGAGAATATTCCGTCCCGGATCAAGAACACCAAATTCAAAATCAGTTTCAATGCCGTATTTTTTCAATGCAGATTTGATTAATGAGTCCAGGGTTTCCGGATTGATTCTTTGCTCCGGAGGCAAAAAACTATTGAAACGGAACCAGGGATTGGCTTCCAGTTTCATGCTGCGCTCCATCAGCTGGTGCATTACTTTTTCACGGATGAATAAAAGTTGGTTCAGCAGGCTGTCGATGGGATTGGAATCGTTTTGCACACGGCTTAATCCGTCCGGATCGTTCAATGCCTGTGCAATACCGGGTTTCAGGCGGCTGCCGTCTTCTGTGAAATAGCCGGGGTTTTGTTGCAGGTGCATCCGGATAGCCTGATTAACGGAGTCGATCCGGCGATACAATTTTTCGCCTTCCTGATAGCGTTTCATGGCTTCCTGCTGCTCGATTGCCCTTAGCCCCTCAACAACATCAGCGCCTGCACGACCGGCGGAATTATGAAATTGGCCTTCTTTCAGCTTAATTGCATTATTGACCCAATATCCCTGAATCACAAGCAATCCCAAAAAAGCAATACTTGTTGCAACGATCAGAATATATATTTGTTTCTTGTTCACAGAACAAAATTACATTTTGAAATCCATTGATTTTCAACAGTTAACTTTTTTTAACGTTTGTTAAACGCCCTTAACACTTGGCTGTTGCTTCCTGATGTATTTTTGCATTAGAGATTCTGACAACGTTCTTTTTATCATACCATAATTAAAGAAAGAATCCTTTGTGCGCTTAATTATGTGGTTTTGGTTTAAAGCAGCTTTTCTTCTCAGGAAAGCTGCTTTATTTGTTTTATAAAGCGGCCTCCCAGCTTCGCTCGAGGACCTTAAATTAACGTAAGAGCTATTTGTTGGCTTCGCTCGAGAAACTTAATTTTTGTTTTAAACCTCAATCTGAGGTCCCTGAGCGACGCAGAACCAAACCGAATGGCTAACTTGAATTTGTATTATAATTTGGTTTCTGGTTCAGAATGTTCGAGGTCTAGGCATTCTTGGTATTGAAAATAAGGAGCTTACTAAAGTAAGTGACTGTTTTCAATACCGAGAATAACGCTGATATCGGATGTTCTGAACAGAAACTAATTCTTCCAGCCCTCCCGGATCAAAGACCCCCTCCGCTCATCCATTTCAATATGCAAACAGATGTCGATGTCTTGTTGCAGTTCTTCTACATGCGAGATAATGCCCACGATGCGGTTTTCTTTTTTTAACATGCGCAAAGTCTCAAAAACCGTATGCAATGCCGTTTTGTCGAGCGAACCAAAGCCTTCGTCCATGAAGAAAAAGCGGTGACGGGTTCCGCTGAGCGATTGTACGCTGTCCGATAAAGCCAGTGCCAACGATAAAGATGCCTGGAACATCTGGCCGCCCGAAAGGGTCTTGACGTTGCGCGTACGGCCATCGTTAAGGTAATCGCGTACGATAAACATTTGATTGTCATCGAGTTCAAGGCTGAGCCTCTGATTAGTGAGTTTGCGGAAACGCTCATTGGCCTGACGGGTGATGTTCTCCAGATATACCGTGGAAACAAATTGTACAAAACCCTGTCCGGTGAACAATTGCTTGAGGGTTTTGATGTTTTCCAAACGGCCGTCGAGTTGTTCTTTTTCTTTTTGCAAGCCATCGCGCACTTGTTTTTTGCGCTCTTCTTCTTTAATAAAGAGCTTTTTCTCCGTGATTTGCTGCTTTCCGGTTTCCAGGGTTTTTTCGGTTTCGTCGATGCTTTGCAAAAGCAATTGATGTTCATTGGCCTGATAAGTGCGCCCCTGCAGCCGTGCTTCCAAATCGTTGATGCGTTCCTTGCCGACCGCCATTTCCGTTGCAAATTTTTGCAGCTGTGCCCTGATGCTTTGCGTGTTGAGTTTTTGGTTTAAAACCTTTTTGATTTCTTCTGCTCCACCATAATTGCTTTCGCTGAGTTTTTGCTCAAAGTTTGTTGTAACTTCCTTTTGTTTCTGTTCCAACTGGTCAATTTCGTTTTGGCCGGCTTCGATCAGTCCTTCGGTTTTTCCAAGCTCTGCCTGTAATTTGCTTTTTTGCTCCTGCAAAAAGGCGTGGCGCTCTTTAATTTCTTTCACCGATTGAATCAGCTTTTCTTTTTCATCGGAGAGTTTGTCTGTTGGAATGTTCTGGATTTCTGCCAGAAATCCTGCGGTATTTTTCAGGTTTTCCTGATGACCGGCCTGCAAAGCAGCAAGTGCCTGGCTATAGCCACGAAGCTTTTCTTTGGCTCGTTCTTCGGTTTCGCTGATTTGTTTTAATTGGTTGTTTTTTTCTTCGATTTGTGCGCGTCCGGCTTTGACCTGCTGGCGCAATTTCTCTGCTTTGCGCAATTGTACCTCAATTTTCAAAGCGTCGTTCATATCGTAATCTTCCCAGACAAAGTTTTGCTTATGTGCCTCAATATCACTTTTAAGTTTTTGGGCATTTTCCTGATTTTTGTTCAAACGGCCCATTTGAAGTTGCTTCCCCTGGATGATGTTGTTGAGTTTATGCACCACAAACTCTTCCTTATCAAGCTTCTTTTTGATGGCCTCAATTTGCTTATTGGTTTCGGTCAATTGCCGGTCGATGTCTTCCAGCCGGATGATGTTGGGATGCTCCAAAGCGCCGCAAAGCGGACAGGGCTTGCCGTCTTCGATGGACGATGCAAGCTGTTCCACGTTTTTTTCGATGGACAAGCGATTGTGTTCCTGCCGCAATTGTTCCAAATCGGTTTCAATGTGTGGAACACAGGCTTCGGCCTGTCGAACAATTTCTTCACTGGGCTGACTGCAATCAATTTCAGGGAAATATGAACGGAAATCTTCATCAATAAAGGCTGTTTTTCCCTGATCTGTTTTATTGATTTTGCTCTGGATTTTTTCTTCTTCCAGATAGTTCTCTTTTTGCTGTTTCAGCAAATTAAGGAAATTCTGATACCATAGTTTTATTTCCACCAACCGCTGATTGTCGGGCAATTGTACTTCTTTTTCATTGATTTGTTTTTGCAATTCCTCGGTTTCCCGGCTCAACAATTTTTTTTGAGGCTTGATTTCATTTTTGACCCATTCTTCCCCTTTGGTAATGGCGGCTTTGGTTTTATTGATTTCTGCTTCGGCAGCCAGGGCTTTCATATAATGCCCGATGGCCTCTGAACGGGCTGTCATCAGATCTGTTTGCTCAAACTTCTTGCCGGAAATTTCAAAATCCTGCCCGTGCGTCCTGAGCTTTGATTGCAGTTCCTGCTGAGCCTGAACTTGATTGCGTTTTTGAAGGCTCAGGACATCAAGCCTTTGCGCATATTCGTCCATGCGCTGAAGCAAATCGCCAAAAAGCTCACGGCAAGTTTCATATTCCTTCAGCACTTGCTGCATTTTGTCCATGCCTGCCTGCTCCAGCTTGAGTTTTTCCATTTGACTGCGCAGCGATTGCAGTTTCAAAAAATCATCCTTGATCGTGGCAAACCACTGCTCTTGATCACGCATTTTTTTAAGTATAGCCTCTTTTTCCTGATTTTCTTTTTCCAGTTTCAGGATGTTTTCCCGGGCTTCAATGATCAGGTTTTCATCGTATTCGCCAAGCTCCGAAAGCCGGCCTATGGTGTTTTCGCGCGTGAGGCGGGTCTTGTCTTCGAGGCGTTTCGCCTGAGAATACAGATCAAAACGCTGAAGCTGAAAAAGCTCTTTGAGCATTTTGGTGCGGTCGCCTTTGGAGAGGCTGAGGAATTCCTGGAATTGCCCTTGCGGGATGATGATGGTGCGGCGGAAATTTTCGTAGGAGAGCCCAATGACTTTTTCGAGTTCGTTTTGCTCAATTGGAAGCCAATTTTCCTTCTCCATACGGAAAACCTGGCGGTCGAATGAAGCCACGTCTTCGAAACGTTTCGAATTTCTCCTGCCGCTGACGGTAACCAGATATTGCTTTTCGCCATCGCCGGCACGGAACCGGAATTCGATCAAAAGGCGGTCCGATTTGAGGTTGAGCATGTTGTAGTAGCGGTTGTCGCCGCTTTGGTTCATGCGGTGCGTGCGGCCGTAAAGCGCAAAAGTTATGGCTTCGATAATGCTCGATTTGCCACTGCCCACCGTCCCGAAAATACCGAATAGAGCCGATTGGGTCAGGGTGCTGAAATCAATTTCCTGCTCTTCGATATAGGAGTAGAGCCCTTTTATTTTTAAATATTCCGGTGTCATTCCTGTCCTGTGATTTCGTTAAACAATGTCAGGATTTCTTCATTGGGTTCCTGGCCTTTGCTTGCCTGGAAGTATTTTACAAAAAGCGCGCCGACATCGCCACCCGGATCAATGCTTTGTTCCGGTTCATTGCTTTCGTCGTTTTGCGCCAGCAGCGGGATGATGGAAATAATGCCCGAATGTACGACAGACAAGCGTTTGCGGTCGGCAACAGTCAGGTATTTTTCGGTTTTGATGCTCAGCTCCACCAAAGTGTTTTGATGGGCTTCAAGCCAGGCGACCGCTTCGTCAATATTGTCGAATTTCTTGCGGACCAGCATTTTCCCTTTTTTGAGCTCTATGGGCTGGTGTTTTGCCTCTTTTCCCGGGCTTAGTTCGATCAGTTCCACATATTTTTTTTGCATGGCTTCGCTGAAGCTGTATGCCAAAGGACTGCCCGAATAGACCACATTCTGGTCGATTATTTGCCTGCGGTGCAGATGTCCCAGGGCGGTATATTGCAGCTGGGCGGGCAGGGAAGAGGTATAGATTTCAGAAACGCCACCCGGATGCACAATGGGTTTTTCGCCTTCGCTGGGCTCTTCGGGGCGGATGCCGCCTTTTTTCATAAAAAATAAATGCGAAACCAGCAGGTTAATGCCTTTTCCGTCCATTTTTTCAGTGGCGATGCTGTTCCAGTTTTCCTGCAATAATTGGCGCAAAGCCTCGTCTTTTTCTTCTGGATTCAGTAGTGTTTTTAAACGGTATTCGCTGGCGTAAGGCGTGAGCAAGAGGCGCAAAGGCGCTTCCCAAAGCGGATGCTCCAGTTCGGCAAAACCTTCCTGTGAATGGCTTACGGAAACCCCATCGGGATTGTGGGTAAGCGGAATTTGGCTTCCGGGATATCCGGCAAAGAAAATGCCCTGATAGCGCGCCAGCGGGTCGGGTGCTTCGATGCGGTCGGGGCTGTCGTGGTTTCCGGCAATGACCAGTACTGCGCGTTTGCTGCTTTTGCCCAGGCGGCTGATTGCCTGATAAAAAAGCTCCACAGCCTCAATGGGCGGATTGAAACTGTCGAAAATATCGCCGGCAATAATCACGCAATCGACATCTTCCTTTTCGGCAATGGCGCAGATTTCGTCCACCACTTCTTGCTGTTCACCGAATCGGTTGTAGGAGCCCAGTTTTTTGCCGAGATGCCAGTCTGATGTATGTAGTATTTTCATAGAATTTCCGCTTTTCTCTTTTGATCGTTCCATTCCGCTGCCGCCGGATTGGAAAGCGTAAAGTTAGGGAAAATTGTGGAGGGGGCATTTATTGGATTGCTAACTCATCGGATGACTTTGATTTTCACCCACTCATCGGATGAGAGGAAAGGACCATCCGATGAGTGAACCGGTCCACCGCTCAATTATGAAAAATGCTTATTCCCTCCGGCTTGCTATGCTCCACAGCCTGCGTTGTATCCAAATTCTTGCAGCCCTGTACATCCGTTACTTCCACAATTACACTCAGCGTAGTGTCCGCATAAAAGCTAGTGTCTGTTGAACCGTTTTGCCAGAGGTAGGATTGAAAATTCCCTGGCCAGAGGTTTACGCCATAGCCTTCGCAAAAACCGGTATCGGTTGGCAGGAGCGGAACAGGCAAAGGATGGATAAGGATTTCCTGCACGGTAGTGTCGTTCAGGCTGTTGTTGTAGCCAATTACACTGACCTGATAGGCCCCGGTATCTTCATAAATATGATAAGGAAAAAAGGAATCCGAATAATTGGCCAAACCACTGGCCGGATCTCCAAAATCCCAAAAGACTGAATCCTGGGAGGCTGTATCTGTAATGGCAAAGAAGGTGGTGTCCCCAATACAATGGCCTTCCCAGCTGAAATTGGCCGGGTTGAAGAAGGATTGGATGAAGGCGGGGAGGCCTGATTTTGACATGTGCAGACCAGAACCATCATCAAGATAAACTGAGGAATCTACAAAAACACATGCCAACCCGTCTTCATTTGGGTTTTCGATGATGCTTAAGTAGGGATAATCATATCGCGCGATATATATCCTGTTGTCTGGGCCTATTTGCATGGCTGAAAAAAAATTTGGAGAATGAGACGTGTTGATTATAACGCTAGAATTGACAATAGCGGATGAGTCATAAATACTTAAATCATATTGAACAAGTATAGTGCTGTCCAGAAAGTCATAAAAACTTAAATAGACTTTGTTCCCTTCAGGTGAGAATTCTAATCCATAGGCATTATTATTTGAATAACCATGTAGTGTAACCGGATCTGATAAAAGAGCTGTAGCATTATCAAACTGAAAAATTTGAAAGCTTTCATCGTCTGAAACAGCGCAACAAATGTATTGTCCTTGCATTGAGGCTTTCATATACCCTGCTAACCATGTTGCGTTATGGGATTTTCCAATGCTGCAAACAATGGGGTCGCTGTGGATTGAATCCTGATCTACAAGAAATGAATGGAATGTATTGCTGCCCCATAAATGAGTAATAATCCATACGGATTGCCCATCGGCATGTTGTACTGCGGTTACCATTTCTTCTGTGGGGCCGGTAAGGTAATGTGCTACGCCATTAACGACATCTCCCAGTCCGTTATCAAGATTCATATTAACGATATAGTAATTTAGGCCAATAGAGCTGTTCATAAATGGAACTGTGAAAAGATAGTACAGGCTGTCACGCCCCGGCCATGGGACCACAATGGCCGACATGGTAGAAGATGGATGCCCGGCTAAACCAAAACCATTGGGCATAGTATCGTGCAAGGCATTCCAAACAGTCATGCCATCGGTGTAGAAAAGTAAGTTTCCTTCTGGATCGGATATGCTCGCACAGCCTTCAATTTGATCAATTTGACCGTCAAACACTGCCTGAGGGATTCCATCGGGTGTATTAAACGTAATACCTGCATTATGTCCAAAATACCAATTATTGGCCTGTTTGTTCTGGGCATAGGAAAAACTTACCCAAAAAATTGAGCCTATGATGAGCAACAACAGGCGTTTCCGGTATAGCATAAAACAAAAATAGGCCTTTACGCTTTAAGAACGCTAAGCCCTGATAAAATATTATTGTTTAATAATTTTCCACTCCCGCTGCAAAGCTCCTGATTTAATGCGCAGCAGGTAAATGCCTGCAGGTTCATTGCTCAGGTCAATCTGCCGGCGGTTTTCCATGGCTTCTACGCGCATGAGCAGGCTACCGCTTAAGGTATAGACTTCGTATTCCGGGAGCGCATTCAGGGCAAAACCCTGGCTTTCCAATATAAGCAAGCCTTGTGTTGGGTTTGGATAAATTTTAACGGTAGCTTCTCCAAGCGTTTCCTGCAAAGGTTTGGGCAGCTCCGGTTCTCCTTGTAGGCTGTCGTTGAAATTGGCTATGGTCTGCAGATCCTTGCCCATATTAATGATACGGGATGTGCGGTTGCCGTTTTCGTCGTATTGGTAGGTGGTTTGGGCATGTGAATAGACTGTAAATATTAGAATAAAAAAAATCAGAACGAGTTTCATAATATAAATATTTTATTGATTAATTACTATCAACAGGGAATGCCTTGATAAGAATTCCCCTATCCCCTTCCTCCCATATTATTTTATGCCCTTCAAACTCAAAATAAGTATTATAAACTACTGTATTTTTGCTTGGATCTGACGGGTCATATGAAATCAAAGCAGGAACTGGCTTAGTTTTAGGATACTGATATAACTTATAACGTATTGTGCTAGAAATAGCAATCGAATAATTTTTGCCATTGACCAAAAATTCATAAACTGGACAACCGTTAAATCTGCCGCCGGAATTATGCGTATATATAGCCAATGCTCTTTCTCCAATTTTTAAAATCCTTTCATTTTCAATTTGTTGTGAACTAGATAAGTAGTGGATTACACCGGCAATAATAACAATAGGGACTATAATCAATAATAGGCCTGTAATTGCTTCTTTTACTTTATTTGCTTGATCCATCTTTTGTTTTATCTTCCTCCATTATTAAAATTTATCATGTATGGTATTTTTGGTGTATTATCTCTTATCCATTCGCCATTTTCATCATCAAAGATATATTCATTTGATTCATCCATTTTATACTCAAATATTCTATTTTGGAACTCATTTCCAGCTGGCATGGTGAATGTGGATGCAGTAAAACGTTTTAACCTATCAATGAATCTTTTTGAGTCAAAACTTCCTACATACTTCTTTGGAACTATTTTTTCAAAAGCAAAGTCAAAAGCAATATCCAGAGTAAATGATTTTAAATTTAATGCTTTACTACGAGCACCGCTTTTATCATCTTGATACTTTTTATATCCTTTATTAGGAGTAAAATCATGTTGAGATTTAAAGGAATTAGAAACATATGTATTAATCGCTTTAAAACCAATATTGATGGCTTTCATCCCTGTTTTACTAATTTTGAGGAGCTTGGTTATTTTAGAAACCCCAAGTGTCGCCACATCAGAAACTCCAGATATCGCACAATCAAGAAAATCAATGTCGCCCCACAGTGCATCACTCCAATCAATGCTTTTATTCATCGTGCTTTGTTGGACAATATTATTAATTGCTTGGGAGGCATAATCAATAGTTGCACCCCATAAGAAAATATCAACAAAAACTAAAGGAGGGAATATCGCACTAAGAAAAAATTCCCCATTAGGGTCTTTGTATTTCAAAGGATTATTCAAACAATACGCATACCTGTTCAGGTTCTGTGGCATATCCGGAGCTTGCACATAAGGATCAGGGCTCAGTAAAGCGCCCACAACGGGATCATAAGCCCTGCCGTTCATATTGATCAGATTAAAAGCATCGATATGCTCATGTCCGGTATAGCCATGACTGGTTATATAGTCGGCCGGGTCGGAGAAGAGCGGTGCCGTAAGGCTACCGTCATAGGCTTGCAGCTCGCGGCGTTCGCCCCAGGCATTAAAGCTGTAATAGAGTGCATCATCCGTGCTTTGAGCTCCATCATCCACCAAAGCGTAAATAGTCCCTAAATAGTTTTCGTCAATAGAGTTTGGAGTTTGCTCTATAAAGTTCAAATTCAAGGCATGTGAAAAATCTAAACCGCAGTATACTAAAGTATATGAGGATTTAGATTTTGAGCAATAACGCAGAAGTTGAGCTTTATAGACGAACTCTAAGTAATCGGTGAGCACATACTTCATCTCATCGCGGCCGGCATCATCACTGATGTGCATTGCCACCAGCGCGTCGGGTGAAGAAATGTAGGAAAGGTAATGGGTTTCGCTGCCCCTTTGTATGCGTTCTGCCATACCGCCAAAGATAGTTTTATTTTTTATTTGTGATGAATACTATTTGTGATTATTTATCGGATAGCCCTGATATTTATTAAATTTTGATATTGAAGCCAGCAATACATGATGAATTTAATTTTGAAATAATTTTTGAATATACTTTTATGCTAAGATGTTTTTTTTAACGTTGCATTTTCTAATCAAAGTCTTTATTCAATTATGAAAACCAATATTCTTGCAATTATTTTAGTAGCATTGATAACATTTGGGTCAAAAGCCCAAACCGTATTCTTAGAAGACTTCAACGAAGGCTCAACTTTCCCGGAAGGGTGGGAGGTGAATGCTTTTCCGGTTTATACCCATCATAGTCATGTTTCTGCCTATAAGGTGGCACGCTCAAGCTGGTGTTTGGGCGAAGGTAATGAGTTTAATTTATACTATTATGGAGAAGAGGACTATAAGCATCAGTCAAGTTGGAGGTTAGAAATAGTATCTCCTGTGCTGGATCTGGCAGCTTTCGAACAATTAAATTTTTCTACTGATTTTTACCGTCAGGAATTTGATAGGATTAACAGTGAACTGCCGATTATGCTTTACCTAAAAAATAGCCAAATGGAAGAATGGGAAGAGTTTTATGTACATGTTTATGGCGAACTGGGGCGCCGTTGGAGTGTGCCTTTTATTTGTTCCTTGGATTCGTCAATATTTCGAAAAGATGGGTTTCAGTTTATGCTGGTTATAGACTTGATGGAAGCTTATTATAGTTACAGTCATAAATGGTTTAATTTAGATAATATTAGGATAGAAGAGCCAAAGCAAACAGATTTGGCTATTTTTGATGATTACCCCAAGCTGCATATCCCCCAAGATAGTCTTTTAAGGCCTAAAGTACGCATTGTCAATAAAGGCATTGATCCAACGAATGGTAAAATTCATTGTTACATCAGGGAACACAAAAGCAATGAACTGGTTTATGAAGAAACCGTAGATATTGCGGAAACGGGGCGAATGGACACCTTAAGCCTGTTCTTTCCGGCTTTTGATATGCCATATTCAAACCATTTATACCATTTAACATATGAGATGGAATGTGCCGGGGATGAAAACCTGGCGAACAACCTGATTAATTATGATGTGGATACTTATACCACTTCTTTTCAAAATTGGCCTGGACTTAATATAATATATTCAACAGAATATAGCGTAGGGGATTTTGATTGGTGGCGCCCTGATATTCTTCGGAAAAATCTGGACACTTTGAGCCTAATGAAACAGGCATTTCCCAAGGTCAGTGTTGTTAATTACATATATGACGATGTCCCGGATTCTTTAGATTGTCAAACAGCTGTGGCGTTTATGAATGATTTGGGCATAACTTATGCGCCGATAAGGATGATTCATGACAAAGATGCTTATTTGCCCAGATTTAGCTTATACCCCCGGAGAGTGTTCAGGCCATTTGAGGTCTTTTGGCCTGATGCGGGGTATCCCTCAATGTTTAATCTCTATAATAGAATAGCAGAATACCGTACGCCATTCATATTAGACATCTACGGAACCCATTCCGGACAGGATTATAGTGTAATGGTAGAACTAACCCCAAAAGCCCCAATCGTAAATGACCGCTTAAAATTGCGTACTGTTATTACCCGCTCCCATGTGCCGTCAAATGCCAACTCGGAAATTCCAGAATATCAACGTGTTGGATTTTTCGACGATGTAGTCCAAATGGCCCTGCCCGATACCAATGGCATTGCTTTTGCCATGGACGGATCGGAGACCAGCGCCAAGCAATGGGAAATGTCATTCAGTTTAAAGGATTTCTGGGATCCGGAGCAGGTGAAGATTGTAACTTATGTTCAGGATACATTCACCTACGACATCCTGCAGTGCCGTGCTGTGCCCCTGCAAAACCTTTGGGGCGTTGGCATGGAAGAAGAAGCGCAAATGCCTGCCGAAAGCGTCCTCATCAGTCCCAATCCGGCAAAAGACATGCTTTATGCGCAGCTCATGCTGGAAATGCCGGCCAATGTGGATTTCCGCCTCTTCGATATCAATGGCCGCGACCTGGGCATTCTGAAAAGAAGCTTCCTGGGTGCAGGAAACCACAAAGTACAGATCAATGTACCGAAGCACATAAAAACAGGCATCTACATCCTGCAAACCGAAACAGAGCGTGAGGCTTATTCGCAGAAACTGAATATTGTGCGCTAGTGTTATAATTATAAAGTTAATTAACTAATATTTTATTATCTTTGCCACATGGCAAGGATAGGAAAACCCATTCAGATAACAACGGAAGAGAAGGCAGAGCTTCTTTCCATGAGCCGTTCACACAAACTTGAAAAACGTTACGTTGAGCGTGCCGAGATAATTATATTATCCGATCAAGGTTTATCGATGAGTGAAATAGTAGAGCAAACAGGGCTTAGTAGACCTGTAGTAAATAAATGGAGACAACGATTTCGCGAGCAAGGTATTACAGGTTTGAAGGATGCTTACCGAAGTGGAAAACCAAAGGTTATCACTGCAGAACAACAGGCTATGGTAATTGAGAAAGCCTGCACAAAGCCAGATGACGGATACACTAACTGGTCTCAAGAACGTATCGCCAAAGAAGTAGGGATTAGCCAGTCTAAAGTATTTCAGATTCTTAAACAAGCAGACATAAAGCCACATAAAATTGAGTATTGGTGCGGCAAGTCAAAAGACCCAGAGTTTGAAGAAAAAATGACCAACATTGTTGGGCTTTACATGTCGCCACCAGAAAACGCTTTGGTTATTTGTGTTGACGAAAAAACTCAAATACAGGCACTCGATAGAACTCAGCCAGAGTTGCCATTACGGCCAGGAAATCCGAAAAGACAAACAGCCACCTACAAACGCAACGGAACTGTTTCGTTAATTGCGGCACTTGCAGTGCATACAGGTGAAGTAACAGCCAAAACAATTAAATCAAATAATGCAGAAAACTTCTTAAAGTTCTTAAAATCACTTGATAGGAAATACAGAAACAAAAAGCTTCACATAATTGCAGACAACCTTTCGGTACATAAACAAAAAGACGTTAAGGAGTGGCTGAAAGGAAAAAGGAAAATCACATTGCACTTCACCCCAACGTATTCTTCTTGGTTGAATCAAGTCGAGATATGGTTCAATATATTAACAAAGGATGTTGTAAAAGGAGGTGTTTGGAAATCATCAGAACAATTGGCTTCTCAACTTATTGAATACGTGAAAACATACAATGAGACACGTGCTAAGCCCTTTCGATGGACTTATACTGGTGATGCATTGAAAATTAGTTAACTTATTAAATAATTAATACACTAGGATAGTTTTGGAATAAAAATGAAATAATTCTTTGTTCGGCTTCACTTCTCAAAAAATATTATTTTTGCAGTGCCTTTTTAACAAGCAAATTGAGATATTATGACAGAAGAAATAGAATTTTGCCTCGACTCTGCCCGTGAAAGCATGAATGATTCGGTGGAGCACCTGGAGCGGGAATTTCAAAAAATCAGGGCCGGAAAATCAAGCCCTGCCATGCTCGATGGTGTAAAAGTTGATTATTATGGCAGCATCAGCCCCATTTCGCAGGTGGCCAATGTTACCACTCCAGATCCGCGTCAGATCATTGTTCAGGCATGGGACAAATCTATGCTGCCCGTTATCGAAAAAGCTATTTTGGCAGCCAACCTGGGCTTCAACCCGCAAAATAATGGTGAAATCCTCCGTATTGTGGTGCCCCCGCTTACAGAGCAGCGCCGTAAAGAGCTGGTGAAAATGGCCAAAACAGAAGCAGAAAATTGTAAGGTAAGTATCCGTAATGCCCGCCGTGCGGCAAATGATGAAGCCAAACAGCTGAAAAAAGATGGTACTCCTGAGGATATGGTGAAAAAACTGGAAGATGATATCCAGAAAATCACCGACGATTCCATCAAAAAAGTGGATGCAATTTTTGCCGACAAAGAAAAAGACATCCTGACGGTTTAATTCAGGATTTCATTTATAAAAAAAACCAGGCAGCTTATGTTGTCTGGTTTTTTTGTTTACAGATGTGAATCCATTGTTTTTATACAGGTCGTCCGATAATGCGTAAATTTGCTTCGAGAAAGAAAATAAGATGGCAGATTATCAGGTTCAGAATATCAAAGTGCCCCGCTTCAATGAAGCCAATGGGTTTTATACGACGGCGAAGCGCTCGGAAATGATGTCGAAGATCCGCTCAAAGGAAACCAAACCCGAAGTGGCTTTTCGTAAGATGCTTTGGCATAATGGGATCCGCTACCGAAAGAATGTGAAAAAACTTCCCGGTTCACCAGATATCGTTTTGGGAAAGCATAAGCTTATTGTTTTTATTGATGGTGAGTTCTGGCATGGGTTTCATTGGGAACAGAAAAAGGATAAGATCAAATCAAACCGTGCTTTTTGGATTCCAAAAATTGAAAGGAATATGCAGCGCGACAGGCAAAACAATAAAAAGTTGAAAGAAATGGGCTATACTGTTTTGCGGTTTTGGGCCAATGATATCAAAAAACATCCGGAGATATGCTTGCAGCAGGTTTTGGGTTTTGTTGGTACTGCATGATTTTAAACCCTATCCTGCCGCCGGGCCGTTTTACAGGAGGGGATTTTATTTGACAAGCCTATATAAATATCACGTTTCTGGTTCAGAAACTATTGTTTTTTCCGGTTTTTCGATTTGATATCCTGTAGCTTCCAACCACAACTTTCCGAAAGAAATTTTGCGCTCTCCATAGCCTGTTGTGGGTTTTTCGCCCTGAAAATCAGCTTGCGGTCGCGCAGATTATTGCCAAAAATATAGACCTCATGGCGCTCATTTTTCAGGATGTTTTTCCGGTTCGACTGGCTGTAAATGCCTTCCTCCACAGTATAGCTGAAAACGCCGATGTTTTGAAAAGAATCAATCCGCTGCCAGGATCCGATTTTTATCAAACCAAATATTTTGGTGAATTCTCGGAATTTTCCCTCCGCGGGATGAATATCTGTTCCTTGCTTGCTTAAAGCAGTGAATAAACCGGCAATAATCAAAATAACACCCAAGATCATTGAAGCGGTACTGGCATAAATGATGGCGTAGGTTCCGGCAGCAATAAATGTCCAGCCTGCCAAAATGATCCCGGTTTGAAAAACCATGCCGCAAGGGTAGGTGATTTTTTTGTTGTCCATAATATTTTTGCTTTGAAGGTTTTGCTAAGCTTTGGTGATGTTTCGCCCGGCTTGATTCATAATGGTATTGACTATCAATTGGTTTTATTGATTCTGAGCATTTCAAGGTTCGGCCATTCGGCTCCGCTCGAGGAGCTTGATTTTGGTTTATGAATCATCCAACTTCCTTGAGTGGCATTATGGGCGGAAACGAACCAGCTCGATCATCAGCCGCCCTAACTCCCAAAATGCCGTCATGGGAAGTTGCTCCGGGCGGTCGTAAATATTGTGGTATTCCATAAATTCCGGGCCACGGGTGTATATAAAGACCGCGGGCACGCCTTTTTTTGAAAACGGGCAATGATCGCTATTGCAGCTCACGCCACGGGGCTTTACTTCGGCCAGCAGCGAATGTTCTTCATTGATCTCGGACAGTTTGTCAAAAAGAGGTTCGGTGGCTCCGTTTACCACGGTTATTCCTTCACTGCCTGTTCCAACCATATCAAGGTTGATGAGGTAACGGATTTTTTCCAGGGGGAAAATTGGATTTTCGGCCATAAACGTACTGCCCATCAATCCTGATTCTTCGCCGCTGAACAAAAAGAAAGCCACCGGACAGTCGGGCTGGTTTTCGGGCTGTGCAAAATATTTGGCCAACATCATCACCATAACGGTTCCGCTTCCGTTGTCGTTGGCACCATTAAATATTACGCCATTGCCCATTTCGCCGAGATGATCGTAATGTGCCGTGAAAACAATCATGGAATCGCAATCGCTTTTCCCGGGCACAAAAGCGGCCAGGTTACGCGATTTGTATTCGGGCATGAATTTGTTGGTCAGATTTAGCCCAATGCTTTTCGTATCGGGTGCAATGGCATTATGTGTGAGTTTGATGGTCACAAAATTATTCATTTCGTGTCCGTTGGAAACACTCCAAATGAGCCTTTTGCCTTTTTTGGCACGGAATAGAATGATTTTTGCACCGAGAGGATTTGTTGCCAGCATGTCCTTATGCCAGTGGTCGATGAGCAGTGCTTTATTGCTAAGGTCTGTGTTTTTGAGTTTTTTCAGCCTTTTTGAATCGGGAAGCGAGTCGTTTAGCAAGGCCACAACATCAAATTCGCCTTGAAGGCCGGGCGATGAAAGCGAAACCATAAAATCCTTCCCGGCAATAAGGTCTTTCCCATCGGCTTTCAGAATTATCGAATCTGTAAAACTGTTGATCGGGAAGAAATATTCCTGCATAAAATCCCCGGTGAAGGTTTGCAATCCCATTTTGCGGAATTCCTGTATGATGTGGCGGGCGGCTTTTAATTCGCCCTGGTTTGTGTATCCGCGGCCGTGCATTTCATCTGCGGCCAGAATGTTGATTTGCTTGCGTGCCCAGATAGTGTCCTGAGCATTCATGAGGCCAAAAAAGCCAAAAATCAAAATAAGTGATAAATAGAAACGCATAGTTTGTGGTTTATAAAAATCGCCGTTCAACAAAATCAATTAATTTCAAGTAGGAGTCTTTATCGTCATCCCATTTTTTGACGTTTTTCATAGCATCGAAAATCTCCCAGGCTTTTTCGTCATCAACCGCCAGGTTCAGCTCTTCGATGAAAGCATTGTATTCATTGCTGTTTCCTTCAAACAAATCTTTGATAAACAGGAATTTATCATTCAGGCCAATCGCTTTTTTAATGTCGGTAACGGGCTTTCGCTGCAATTGATTGAACAGGCTTTTGTCTTTTTGTTCCACATCTATTTTTTCATGCAAAGAAGGCTTGCCCGATGTTTTTAATTTATCTGCCAGCGTCATGGGCTGGTCTTCAAATAAGTTTCCCGAAGCTTCTTCCTGCCTGCGTTTGGCTTTGCGTGCCGCTTTGGCTTCCTTGTTTTCGTCTTTCGGCTCCTCAGCTTTTGCCTGAGGGTTCAGTTTATCGGTCGGTTCTTGTGGGGTTTCCTCTTTCACCGGACTTTTTATTTCTTCTGCCGGATTTTCCGTTTTGGGTTCTGCCGCTACGGGCATCGCAGGCTCCGCTTTTTCTTCCTTTGGTTCGGGACTTTCTTCTTTGGGTTCAGAAGGTTCTTTTTCAATTTTAGGTTCTTCTTTTGGCGCTGGCGCTTCCGGAGGTTTGGGTGTGGCAGGAATATCTTCTTTTGGTGCGGTGACAAGGATTTCTTCCGGTTTTGGTGTCTCGTCAAAAGCACGGTTATTGAGCTTGTCGATTTTATGATAATAGTCGTACATCCGGCGGATGTTGGCCTTAATCAGATCAATTTCAATCTGTGGCGTATGAAAATCGTAGTCCTTGATTATCTCATGCTGCTCCTGTATAACTTGCAGCAAATCATCAATTTCGCTAAAAAAAAACTTTTTGTCCATGATTATATAACCGAATTGTTCGTTAAAACCTTTTTGAATGCTTAAATTTGTCCGCTTATAGAGAGCGTAAAGGTAAAAAGAATTAGGCCAGCACCAAAAGCAAATGTTTTTAGAGAGCAACAGAAATAAGAATGATCGTAGTGGCTGGATTGAAGTAATCTGCGGAAGTATGTTTTCGGGAAAGACTGAGGAACTGATCCGCAGGCTGAACCGGGCCCGAATAGCCAAACAGAAAGTGGAAATTTTCAAGCCGTCCATTGATACCCGTTACAGCGATGAGGATGTGGTTTCGCATAATGAAAATGCGATTAAATCTACTCCGGTGCAAAGCTCGGGCGAGATATTGTTTTATACAAACGAAGCGGAAGTAATCGGGATCGATGAAGCACAATTTTTTGACGATCAGCTACCGGATGTCTGCACCCAACTGGCCAGTCAGGGTGTGCGCGTAATTGTTGCAGGGCTGGATATGGACTTTTTGGGGAAGCCGTTTGGCCCTATTCCCAATTTGCTGGCTATTGCCGAATACGTCACGAAAGTGCATGCCATTTGTATGCAGTGCGGCAATCTGGCGCAGTTTTCCCACAGGATGGTTCAGGGCGATAAGCAGGTTTTGCTCGGAGAAACTGAAAGCTATCAGCCGCTTTGCCGGACTTGTTACAATAAACTGAAAACCAATAAGTAAATAACAGATTTTAAACCTTTTATATTTATTTTCATGAAACAAAAAATTAGTGTTATTGCTATTCTTCTCGCAGCTTTTCTAACAAGCTGTACGCAAAGCCAGGAAAACCGTACCCGTTTTGTAATCCATACCAATTATGGCGATATCGAAGGTGTCCTTTATGATGAAACACCCGGTCACCGCGATAATTTCATCAAACTGGTTGATTCTGGTTGGTACGAAGGCAGCCCTTTCCATCGTGTTATCAAACAGTTTATGATTCAGGGCGGTGGCAATGCCGATGGTACTCCTGATGTAGGTTATACCATTCCTGCCGAAATCAAGCCGGGACTTATCCATAAAAAAGGTGCGCTTGCAGCAGCTCGTATGGGCGATCAGGTCAATCCGGAGAAAAATTCTTCAGGATGCCAGTTTTATATTGTTCAAGGCCGTGTTTTTGATACCGCACAACTGAAGCAAATGGAAGGCCAGATGGCAGATCAGGAAAAAATGATGATCGGCCGCGAGATTTTTAACCGTCCCGAAAATGAAGAAATGCGCAAGCTGATCCGTAAATACCAAATGGAACAGAAAATGGACAGCCTGCAAATGGTTGTTGCGCAAATCGATAGCATGGTGCTGATTGAAATGGAAGGAAAACCTGCATTCAAATATACAGATGAGCAAATCGAAGCTTATTCGACCATTGGCGGTACGCCACATCTTGATAATAACTACACTGTTTTTGGTGAAGTTACCAAAGGGTTGGATGTCGTGGATAAAATTGCTGCTGTTGAAACCGGCGCTGGCGACAAGCCAAAAGAAGATGTAACAATGAAGATCGAAATTATCCGGTAAAAGTAATTTGTGCCTTTTATAGTATATTACGTGAATTATCCCACTTGGACTGAATAATTCACAAAATATTCTATTGCGCACACAAACCGCTGCAATAAAAAGGGATACTATTCTTTTTGGTGCTCAAAAAACTACGGCTATTGCTGTGAGCCAAAAATATGCGCTCCCTTTCTCTTATTGCGATTTGCGTGTGGTCACTGAGTTTGACGAATGTGCTCATGACGAAATTTTATGAATTAATCAGGTTAGAGGCCTTTATTGCCGGAAACTATTAATTTTGCAGCCGAAAGGCATAACAGCATCTCAAATGCTTTACACTCCGGGATGCTGTTTTGATTGAGAATGTTTTTCCGGGCATGCCCGAAGAACGAAAAAGAATAAGTGATGAAGAATAAAATCGGAAATCTCTTTGAGGAGATTAAAGCGTTTAAAGCTGAGCATGAGAATGATATAGAAAACTTCAGGCTAAAATACCTGAGTCGGAAAGGCGCTATTCAGGGGCTTTTTGCCGATTTCAAAAATGTGGCCAATGAAGAAAAAAGGGAAATGGGCCAAAAGCTCAATGAGCTCAAGAAGCTTGCTCAGGAGCATTTTGATCAATTGCAAAATGAATTAAAAGCTCAGGCTTCTGAGGAGAAAGCTGTTCAGGATACCAGCCTCCCGGTTGATTTTAGTCCTGCAGGAGGCCGTCACCCGCTTTCAATTGTGCGCAAAGAAATCGTAGATATTTTTGCCCGGATTGGTTTCAGCGTGGCCGAAGGTCCTGAAATTGAAGACGACTGGCACAATTTCTCGGCACTTAATTTTCCGCCCGAACATCCTGCCCGCGATATGCAGGATACGTTTTTTATTGAAAAAGATCCGGATTTGGCGCTACGCACGCATACCAGCTCGGTGCAGGTGCGCGCTATGGAAAACAACCAGCCACCACTGCGCATGATTTTTCCGGGAAGGGTTTTTCGCAATGAAGCAATCTCAGCACGTGCACACTGTATCTTCCATCAGGTCGAAGGACTTTATATCGACGAAAATGTTTCTTTTGCTGACCTAAAGCAAACGCTTATGTATTTTGCAAAAGAGCTTTTTGATGAAAATACCAAAATCCGCCTCCGCCCCAGCTATTTCCCATTTACCGAACCCAGTGCCGAAATGGATATCAGCTGTAATATCTGCGGAGGAAAAGGATGTAATATCTGTAAATACACTGGTTGGGTGGAAATTCTTGGTTGCGGAATGGTAGATCCGAATGTGCTGAAAAACTGCGGTATCGATCCTGAAAAATACAGTGGTTTTGCCTTTGGAATGGGTATCGAGCGTATCACTATGCTGAAATATCAGATTAATGACCTGCGCCTTTTCTTTGAAAATGATATCCGTTTTCTGGAGCAGTTTGAGAAATCTGCCCTTTAAATAATAAGCTTTTTCAAAGTTCTAAAACTTTGGAAAAGCTTATTATCTAAAAGCCCCGATCTTTTAGGTTGGGGCTTTTTTTATCTATAAATCAGTTTTTTAGAAACTTTTTACGCATATTAACTAAAAAAATAGTTGTACAACTAAAATATTAGTTATAGTTTTGCGTTAATAATGAAACGAATTGGATTGTACAGCTCTATTGAAACGCAAACAATGAAAGAACTCACCCGCGCAGAAGAACAGATTATGCAGATACTTTGGAAGAAGAGTGAAGGTTTTGTGAACGACATCCTGGATGAGATGCCGGAACCCAAACCTGCCTATAATACGGTTTCTACCATAGTGCGTATTCTGGAGAAGAAAGGTTTTGTGGCGCACAAAGCATTTGGGAAAGCACATCAGTATTATCCACTGGTTCAGAAAAAATCCTATATGCGATCCATGTTTTCCGGTTTGATGCGGAACTATTTTAGTGGTTCCTACCGTTCGCTGGCATCGTTTTTTACACGCGAGAACAACATCAGCCTGGAAGAACTGGAAGAGATCAATCAATTGATTAATAATGAGATAGAGCGCAAAAAGCAGGAAGGCAATGAGTAGTTCCGAACGGCATACATGGTCTAAGGGTTTTCGGCTCAACCGGCTGCACAAACGCATCATTGTTATTACAGTGCTTGTGGTCAGCCTGCTTATTATTTTACTGCAATCTTTCACGAAAGAGGTTCCGGAAAGAATGCTCGAAAAAGCTGCTGCAGCCGAACAAAAAGGTGATTTTAAAAAAGCCATTGCAATTCTTGATGAGCTTATCGAAAAGAAGCCTTTTAAAATTGATGCCTGGAGTGCCAAAGGGAAGATTTACTACAATACCGGGAATTATGTTACCGCTTCTTCCTGCTACACAACCGCTTTGGAATATTTTCCCAACCATCCATCACTGCTTTTAAACCGCGCCCATGCCTACCGCAAGCAAAAGCGCTATGAAGATGCGTTTGCTGATCTTAATACCGCTCTTGAAAAGAATGAAAACGACCCCGAACTGCATAATGCAAAGGGATTGGTTTTGCTCGATATGAACAACCGTTTGGGCGCTGTTTGGGCTTTTAATAAGGCGATTGAGCTGGATCCTGATTTTGCACGTGCCTGGCACAACAGGGGCAATGCTTATTACTGGATGCTTGAAGATCAGAAGGCCGTGTATGATTATTCCAAAGCCATTGAGCTCAACCCTAAAGTGGCATTATATTATAATAATCGCGGACTGGTCTATTTTTATCTGAATAAATACAGCCTTGCACTGGATGATTATAACAAAGCTATTGAAACCGACCCTGAAAATGCCGCAGCATACCTGAACCGGAGCAGGCTGTTTAAAATTTTTGGAAATCAGGCGGCCTGCGATAAGGATGTGGAGCGTTTCAAAGAGTTAAGGAAAAAGGAGGAATCCATATGATAAGCAGTATTGTGATCAAGTATATCCTGCAGGCCGGTATCAGCCTGAGCATACTCTATGTTTTTTATGCTGTTTTTCTCCGAAGGGAAAACCGGCATCAACTGAACCGGGTTTATCTATTGGTATCAATGATTTCGGCTTTGCTGATCCCTCTTTTTAAACCGGAAATCAGTATTGCGGCCACAGCTGAACCCACTTATTATGTGGTTTTGGATACTATAAGTATCCATGCCGGGAAAATTCAGGAATCGGTCACAAACCACCTGAGTTTTTATCAGGTTTTGCTTACGGTTTATCTTACGGGTGTGGCTGTTTTCAGCATCCGTTTTTTCGCACAGCTATTGCAGTTTGCTTTTATGGTGCGCCGAAACCGCAGGCAAAACGGGCAGGGTTTTACCATTGTTCAGATTAAAAACGCCAATCCATTTTCGTTTTTCCAATATATTTTCCTGGATGAAGACCTCCTGAATGAAGAGGACAAAGCATGCATTATTGCTCATGAGCGACAGCATATCAGGCAATGGCACAGCGCCGACCTGATTTTGACTGAAATTGTCCTGATTTTCCAGTGGTTTAATCCTGTAATTTGGTTTTATCGTATCGCACTCCGGGAAGTCCATGAATATCTGGCCGATCATGCCGTGCTGGCATCAGGCCATAATATCAATGCCTACCGCGAACTTTTGCTCAATATCAGTTTGGGAAGCAGAAAGGGATATCTGGGGAGTAATTTTAACAAATCTCTAATCTTTAAAAGAATCAAAATGATGTACATAGAACAAAAATCAAAAACCGCCGGACTAAAAGCAGCTTTCAGCCTTATTGCCGGTCTGGCTTTATCGTTTCTTATAATTGTCAATCCTGTGGAACAATTGCAGGCTCAGACGGAAACTCATACTGAAGGTAACAAGAAGTCTTATAGCAAAGCAGAAGCGGATTCACTACATAAGGTGCTTAAAGAAACTGGAAAAGTAACCATGGAAGTTGATGGTAAAAAAGTGGAATTTAAAGACCCTGAACGTTTCCCTCCAAAGAAAGCCCATAAAAACAAAGAAGGAACGGCATATACCGTTGTTGAAGTAATGCCCGAATTTCCTCAGGGTCGTGCGGCTTTTATAAAATATCTTGCTGCAAACGTGAAGTATCCGGAGCAAGCACGCAAAGACGGGATACACGGAACTGTTTATGTTAGCTTTGTGGTTGAAAAAGATGGCGGGATAAATGATGCGAAAGTTTTGAGAGGTGTCCGTGCTGATCTGGACAAAGAAGCGCTTAGGGTTGTGAAAAATATGCCAAAATGGAAGCCCGGAACCCAGAGAGGAAAACCCGTAAATGTGGTATTTAATGTTCCAATCAAATTCGTGCTTGATAAGGATAAAGAGGAAAAAGAAAGCTCTTCTCTGGAAAAGAAATAGGAATCATCTGATCATATTTTAAAACCACAGACCTTTGGGTTTTGTGGTTTTTTTGTGTCCGGCCTCTTTTGAACAAAATCAATAGCAGAGGGTTTCATTCACATCAAACCAAAACCGAATAAAGCGGGCTGGCCTACTTTACCCTCTTTGCTTATGGAGATATTCAGGTATGTTTATATATTTGCAGGCAATTAGCAGTGCGATCCATTTTTCATTGGGAAATAGCCACCTACATTTGTTTTTCAAAAAACTTTCCGGCATTTTTCTCAAGAAAAAAGGAATTTATCTGCGAAAACCAGGAGTCTAAACTAAACGTAAAACTATGTTGTACAAAAAATCACTTGCATCACTGATGTTATGGGTGTTTATCGCCATATCAGCCAGTGCGCAGATTCTGGAGCCCGTTAAGTGGCAGTTTAGCCAGAAACAAATCTCAGAAAGCGAGCATGAGCTCATTTTTACGGCAACCATTGATGAGGGTTGGCATTTGTATTCTCAGTTTATTGATGAAGGAGGCCCGATTCCCACCGGTTTTTTCTATGATGAAAACAAAGCCGTGGAAATTATTGGGAAAGTCAGTGAGCCGGAAGCGCATACCGAATATGATGCGAATTTTAAAATGGACCTTTCCTATTTTGGCCACGAAGCTGTATTTACCCAAAAGGTGAAGGTTTTGGCCAATACCGATGTGAAAGTTACCGGTTTTGTGGAATTTATGTGCTGCGATGACCAGCAGTGCCTGCCTCCAGCCGAAGCTGATTTCAGCTTTGATCTGCCTGCAAATCCCAATGGAAAAACCATTGCCTCCGGCGAAGAAAACCCTGAATCAGCAGTTCCCCAGACCGAAATTGAGGAGAAAATCGAGTCTGACCTGACATCTGCAGAGGAAGAATCCCTTTGGGCTATTTTTATTCTGGCATTCATAGCCGGACTTATTGCCATCCTTACGCCCTGTGTATTCCCAATGATCCCGATGACGGTTTCATTTTTTATGCACGATAGTGGAAATAAGGCCAAAGCACGCTTGCAGGCATTGGTTTATGGTTTTTCGATTATCGCCATTTATACCATTATCGGGACGATTGTTGCCGTAACTCTCGGCGCTAATTTTGCCAACTGGCTGAGTACGCACTGGCTGCCCAATGTGCTTTTCTTTTTGATTTTCATCATTTTCGCTTTTTCTTTCTTTGGCGCATTTGAAATTACACTTCCATCCTGGATGGTAAATAAAAGTGATGCCAAAGCCGATAGTGGCGGATTTTCCGGCGCATTTTTCATGGCCTTTACTTTGGTGTTGGTTTCATTTTCTTGCACCGGCCCCATAGTCGGGTCTATTTTGGTAGCATCTGCCGGAGGCGCTGTACTGAAACCTATTATCGGGATGCTGGGCTTTTCGCTCGCATTTGCTTTGCCTTTCACATTTTTTGCTTTCTTCCCTTCGCTGCTGGCCAATATGCCAAAATCGGGCGGATGGCTCAATTCCGTGAAAGTTGTGCTGGGTTTCCTCGAACTCGCTTTGGGTCTTAAATTCCTCAGTATTGCTGATCAAACTTACCATTGGGGCATCCTCGACCGCGAAGTTTATCTGGCTTTTTGGATCGTGATTTTCTTCCTGATGGGTGTTTATCTGCTGGGCAAACTTAAATTCAAACACGATAGCGACATGCCTTATCTGGGCACAGGACGTCTTATCTTGGCCATTATTACCTTCACTTTTGTAGTTTATATGATTCCGGGCATGTGGGGAGCACCCCTGAAAGCATTATCAGGTTATCTGCCGCCTCAGCAAACTATGGATTTTGATATGAACAAAATTGTGCGTGACAACATCAAAACAGCCAGTTTCAGTGCTGGCGATAGCCATACTCAAAGCGGTTTATGCGAAAAGCCAAAATACAGCGAATTTCTTCATTTGCCGCACGGGCTGGAAGGCTATTTTGATTATGAGCAGGCATTGGCATGTGCCAAAGAACAGGGAAAACCAATTTTCATTGATTTTACTGGTCACGGTTGCGTAAACTGCCGGGAAATGGAAGCCTCGGTTTGGGCCGATCCTGCGGTGCTGCAAATGCTGCAAAACGACTATATTGTAACTGCACTTTATGTGGATGATAAAACCAAACTGCCTGAAGAAGAATGGATTGTATCGGAGCACGACGGCAAAACCAAGAAAACCATTGGAAAAAAATATGCCGATTTCCAGATTAGCCGTTTCAACGTAAATGCGCAACCTTACTATGTATTGCTTGATACCGACGGTGAAATGCTACTTGCGCCTCGCGCCTACGATCTGGATGTGGATGCATTTGTTGAGTTTCTTCAGAATGGACTGAAGAAGTTTGAAGAAAAATAAGACGAATCGATTTTATATAAAAAAACCGGCAGTTAATACCTGCCGGTTTTTTTATAAATCTGACAGATTTTTTGGAAACCTGTCAGATTTTTTGGAAACCTGTCAGATTTATTAAAATTGGTTTATTCAACCGGAGCAGCTTCTTCAACTTCCTGAAGCTCTTCCATCTCCTCAACAATTTTTGGCGCAGGAGCAGGATTTTCGTCCACATCGGTTATCGTCATTTCGTCGATGAGGTTTTGCGCGCCGGCAAATTTGTCGATGATGAACATTACGTAACGGATATCTACATTGATGGTGCGCTGGAGCTCGGGTTCAAAAGCGATATCACCGCTCATGGCTTCCCAGTTGCCGTCAAAAGCAAGGCCAATCAGTTCGCCTTTTCCATTGATAACAGGGCTGCCACTGTTTCCACCGGTAATATCATGTGTGGTCAGGAAACAAACTTTCATTTCACCATCTTCGCCATAAGGGCCAAAGTCTTTGTTTTGAATCAGTTCTTTTAGTTTCTCTGGCACAACAAATTCCCAGTTGTCTGGATCTTCTTTTTCAAGGATTCCGTTCACTGTTGTGAAATAATCAAAATGAACAGCATCAGCAGGATAATAATCCTGAACTGTTCCGTAAGTAAGGCGCTGCGTGAAGTTTGCATCTGGATAATAAACCTTATCGGGATTCATTTTGCGCAGGCCATCAATGAACAGGCGGTTGCCACGGGCGAGCATTTCATCTGAGCTGGCAATTTTGCCACTGATTTCGCGGTATTGCTTCATGAAAGCTACAAATGCCTCATAAGCCATGTCTTTTTTAATTGCTTTGGCTTTTGGTTTGCCCAGGAATTCATCCACTTTTGCCTGGCTGGTGAAGATTGATTTTTCAAAAACTTTGTCAGCATATTTGGCGAAATCCCCTTTGTATTTTTTGTTGAGCTCTTTCAGGAAATCCGGCTGCTGGTCGGCGGGAACGTTTTTAGCATACATTTCCAGCATAGCAGCAAGTAATTTCTGATCGGTTGGTGCATTATAATCTTTGAAATGCTTGACAGCAGAAGCTTTTAGGCTTTCTGCTATTTTTTGGGCTTTCTCAGCGTCGTCTTTATTTTCAAGGGCTTTTGCCAAACGTGCAAAACTTCCTGCATAGCGCAGGATTTCAGGGCCACGGTAAACGCCTTCAAAGAAATACCATTTTGAGAGATTGTATTTTGCTATGTTTTTATAGGCGTCTTCTATCATCTGCAAAGCGTCGCCATATTTTTGTTGACGATCGGGATTTGCATCGGCCCATTTTTGGAATTCATCTTCAAGCTCTTTTTTCTTCTCGGCAACTTTGAGGCGCTTCAGTCCTTTGGTCTGGCCAATGAAATATTTCCAGTAGTTGGCTGTGCCCGCATATTTGCTTGCATATTTGATGCGCACTTCGTCACTGGCATCCATATCTTCGCGCATGATGTCCAGCTTTTTGCGACGGATTTCAACAATCGTTGGATTGCTTTCGTCAATGGCAAGATCAACACCATAGGAAGTCAGGTAACGGTCAGTACTTCCGGGATATCCCATAATCATGGCGAAATCATTGTTTTTCACACCGCTGATATTAATCGGAAGGAAATGCTTCGATTTCAGAGGAACATTATCTTCGGCGTATTCTGCCGGACTTCCGTCGGGTGCAGTATAAACGCGGAACATGCTGAAATCGCCGGTATGGCGGGGCCACATCCAGTTGTCGGTATCGGCGCCAAATTTACCAATTGATGATGGTGGAGCTCCAGCCAGACGGATGTCTTTAAAAGTTTCATAAATGTAGGCGTAGTACTCATTTCCGCCAAAAAAAGGTTTAATTACGGCTTTGTAATCTGTGCCTTCGGTAAGTTTTTCGGCCAGCTCTTTCTTGTGCTTGCCAATAACTTCATTGCGTTCCTGTTCTGTCATTTCGTCTGTTACACTATCCAGAACGTCTTTGGTAACATCATCGATGCGCACCAGAAACTGAACGCTAAGTCCTTCGATAGGAATTTCTTCCTTTTTGCTGTAGGCCCAGAAACCATCGGTAAGATAATCATGCTCAACAGTACTTACGGCCTGGATGGAGCCATAACCGCAGTGGTGGTTGGTCAGGAGAAGCCCTTCGGGAGAAATGATTTCACCGGTACAGCCGCGGCCGAAAATAACAATGGCGTCTTTCAGGCTGCTGTTGTTGATGTCGTAAATCTGCTCCGGAGTGAGCTGCAGGCCCATGGCTTTCATTTGGGCATAATTGAGCTGTTTTACCAGCATTGGGAGCCACATGCCTTCATCAGCCTGTACAGAAGAGCCCAAGGCAATGAAGAGGGCGAGGAAAAATGTTAAAATGCGTTTCATAATGTGATGTGGTATAATTAAAATGGTTATTAATTTTTCAGCTTAAACAAACTTATCGCCTTTTTTGATTTTTACGGTATTAACGATATCACGGATTTGTTGTTCATCGCTTTTGCGGCAAACCAGCAGGATGCCTTCGTCGTCCACAACGATATAATCGTCAAGTCCTTGCAAAACAACCAGTTTGTCTTTGGGCATATTGACAATACAGTTGTGTGTATCGTAGAGCATTACGTTTTTGCCATTGACTGCATTGGCATTTTCGTCCTTTTCGCGCGTGGCATAAAGCGAACCCCATGTGCCCAGGTCAGACCATCCGAAATCGCTCGAAAGAACATGCACGTTTTCCGCTTTTTCCATGATGCCGTAGTCAATAGAAATGTTTTTGCAGACAGCATAGGTCTGATTGATGAACTTAGTTTCTTTTTCTGTGAAATAAACGCCTTCTCCTTCTTTAAAAAGTGAGCTGACATCTTCAAGGTGTTGGTCGAAAGCGCTTAATATGCTTTGCAGCGACCACACAAAAATCCCGGCATTCCATAAGAAGTCTCCGCTGCGGAGAAAATCGCGGGCAAGTTCCAAATTGGGTTTTTCGGTGAAGGTTTTTACTTTATGGATGCGCTTGTCTTCGTCATTGACTTTTTCGTCCGTATATTGAATATAGCCGTAACCGGTGTCTGGGCGGCTTGGCCTGATGCCTAATGTAATCAACCAGTTGTTGTTTTCAGCGGCGCGCAAAGCGGATCGGATCACTTCGTCAAACACATCTTCTTTCAGGATGATATGATCGGATGGAGCCACAACCATAACGGCATCTTTGTTTTTTTCGGCAATTTTATAACTGGCGTAGGCGATGCAGGGAGCAGTATTGCGGCGTGAAGGCTCACATAGGATCTGGTCATAGGCAATTTCAGGAAGTTGTTCCTTTACCTGTTCGCGGTAAATTTCGTTGGTTACCACAAAAATATTTTCCGGAGGGCACACTTTCATGAACCTGCGGAAAGTTTGCTGGATCAGTGTTTCGCCTGTTCCGAGGATATCAATAAATTGCTTGGGCTTGGCTGTGCGGCTCATAGGCCAGAACCGAGCACCAATGCCGCCGGCCATAATCACACAGTAATAATTATTGTTCATATGCTTATTGCTTTTATTTTTGAGTGGCTGTCAATTGTTTCAGTTCAAAATTGTATTCGTTTACAAATATAGTTAATCTTCTGTATTTCTATGGCTTAGCAATGATTTTCACTTCAGCCATTCCATGAACACGGTATTCGCGTTTGTTTTCGGTATCAATGCAGCGGAAGCGTTTGCGCAATAATTCGCCTTTTATGAATTTTCTGCCATTGCTGAGCATAAACAAACTTCCCTCGGGTATATCATCGAGATGGTTTTTTTGCTGTGCGGGATCATTTTTTGCATCAAGCACTTTACGTAGCTCATTATCCGAGAAGGTTGAAGCATAGCCTTTGCGCAAATGACGGATGATTGCCGGCAGCATTTCGTTTGGAAATGAGTCGGATTCAATAACAGGGCGCATCAGGTTTATAAAGCTTGCCTGCCATTCTTTTCCATGAGGCTTGATTCCTCTGCCAAATTGCAGAAAAGCATGCATATGTGCCAGCTCATGTACCAAAGTTATCAGAAACTGATAGGGGTTCAGGCTGTGGTTAATGCTGATTCTGTGATAAGGCTGACGGGGATGGGGCGCCCGGTAATCACCTGATTTGGTGCTTCTGTCTCGGCTGATGACCAATTGAACAGGATGCTCGGTAAGGTAATTGCATACCAAATCCAGGCTTTTTCCCGGGATGTATATCTTAAGGATTTCCCTGATGCGGTCCTTCTTCATTCAAAATATTGTTTCCGGGCACAAAGATAGGAGAAATAGGCCTGTTTTCCGAAAAGGACGGGCAGGTATTGCAATTGCGGGGAACGCGCCTTTTGTATTTCCTTTTGCGTTGCGTGCTGCATGCAGCCATCATGACCAGAAGCAACAGTAGCAGCAGAAGATTCCGGAATATTGCTTTTGACTTCATCGCGGTGCTTTTTGGGTCGTAGGATAATCTCCAAAAAAAGGAGATTGCGGATTATACAATTATAACCCGCAATTCCATCATTTATTATATATGTGTTTTATTCCCTAAAATCAGGAAGTTTGCCAGGCACCCAAGGTGCGTCAATGGCTTCCATTTCAGCACGGAGTTTAGGAATGCGTTCGGTGATGATGTTGTGCAAATCGTCATATACCGGTTTGAATTCACGTTTGGTGATATCATAACCGGTTTTCATTGTGGCTGTTGGCGCCGATGTGGAGCCCCAGTTGCTGTACATCAGGTTGCCCAGCCTTTCGCTGATGGAAGGAGGCTGGTTTCCGTTGCGTTTGCTGATGCTTTCATCGCCTTTAAGTTTGCGCATGATTTCCACAAGTTCGGTTTCGATATTGCGGGCTTCGGCGCGCATGGCAGCAGTGCTTTTAGGACTGTTTTCCAGTGAAGTGCGGAAACCGGCAATTTCTTTCATTGCTGCATTGGCTTCCTGTATGCTTCCCCGTACAGCCCGTCCCAGTTTGCGCGTTTTCTTGCCAAAAGCCAGTAAAGCTTCTTTGTCTTTGGCCGGTAAAGTCGTGTTGTTGAGTGTTTTTACTTCGAATTTTTGAGGGTCGCACAGGCTGGTTTCCACACCATCTTTTACCATATGTACATCAACAGAGTAGGTGCCCGGAACAACAAGCACTGATCCGTAAATTTCCTGTAAATCATCGTTTTCCTTCACTCTGAACGGCATCACGCTGGCATGGCGTAAATCCCATTCCACACGATTTATGCCGCTGGAGGGCTTTTTGCGCAATTTGCGGATGATGTTGCCTCCTTCGTCATAGATATTAAAAATCAACCAGGCATTATCCTGCAAATCTTCGGCACGCAGCTCTTCAAAATCAGGATAAGTGATCGCTTCGCCTTCTTTCCTGGCTTCTTTTTCATTTTTCTTGCGTTCCTGCTTCAGGCTTTTTGGTGTTTCTTTCATGAAATAGGTAAATGTGGCAGCAACATCGGGATTTTTTGCATAATAGTATGTTTCGCCCTGATTGTATTTTCCTCTTTTTGTTTTGAACATCAGAGCATCTTTAATTGGGAATAGCACAAAATCTTCTTCGAGCATTTCGGGTTTCAGGATGCGGAGGGGCGTGTAGTCATCTAAAATGTAGAAACCGCGGCCAAAAGTTGCCAGAACCAGGTCGTTTTCACGCTCCTGGATTTCCATATCGCGAACCTGGATATTGGGCATGCCACTTTTCATTTGTACCCATTTTTTACCGCCGTCGATACTGAAAAACACGCCAAATTCGGTACCGCAGAAAAGCAGGTCGGGATTTACATGATCTTCTTCAAAACTGTAAACAGTACCTTTTTCGGGTAAATTAGATGTGATGTCTGTCCAGCTTTTTCCTTTGTCGTTGCTTTTGAGCAAATGTGGTTTGAGATCGTTTTTCTTGCGTCCGTCAAAAGCGATATATAGTACATTAGGGTCATGCTGGCTGGCATAGAGCATGCTCACATAAGTGGTGTCGGCAATACCGGGGAATGAGCTGTATTTCGTCCAGTTTTCCCCGCCATCTTCGCTTACCTGAAGCAGCCCGTCGTCTGTTCCAACAAAAAGAAGTCCTTCAACAACAGGCGATTCCTGTATTTCTACAATATTTCCGAAAAGGGAAGTGGACGCGTTTTTGGCTACTGCTTCGGGACCCTGAATTTCGCCCATTACAGGAATGAGGTTGCGGTTAATCTGGCGCGTAAGGTCGGGGCTAATAACTTCCCATGTGTCTCCACGGTCATCGCTGCGGAAAACCTTATTGGCGGCAAAATAGAGACGGGTAGGTGAGTGGGGGCTGATTTGCAGCGGGCTGTTCCAGTTCCAGCGATATGCTTCGCCAACCGGGGGTTGAGGTTTGATAGAAATGCTTTCGCCGCTTTTTTTGTCGTAACGGACCAGCCAGCCATATTGCGATTGTGCATAAACGATGTTTGGGTTTTCCGGGTCAATCTGAGATTCAAAACCATCGCCTCCATTTGTAAAAAACCAGTCATCGTTAACAATGCCTTGCCCGCTGATAGTACGCGATGGCCCTCCCAAACTGTTGTTGTCCTGTGTTCCGCCATAAATAAAGTAAAAGGGTTCGGAATTGTCCACAGCAACACGATAAAATTGTGTGATGGGCAGGTTTTCTTTGTAGTCCCAAAGTTTGCCGCCATCCCAGGATTCATAGATTCCACCATCGCAACCAATCAGGATGTGATCGGTAAACTTGGGGTCGATCCAAAGTGCATGATCGTCCACATGTTTGTTTTTGGTACTGAGGCTTTTCCAGTTTTTACCACCATCCACAGTAACTTTTGAGTATGTATCCATGCTGTAAACCTTGTCCACATCTACCGGATCGCAATAAATGCGGTTATAATATTGTGGGCTGCCACTGACATAACTGCTCATTTTATTCCAGCTTTCGCCACGGTCGGTAGAGCGGAAAAATCCACCACTTTTCCCTGTTGCTTCTATAATGGCATAAAGGACATCTGGATTTACAGGGCTAATAGCCAAGCCAATCCGCCCTTTGTCGCCGCCAGGCAGGCCGCTTTTGAGTTTTTTCCAGTTTTTACCGCCATCGGTGCTTTTGTAGATATCGGATTCCGGGCCACCGTTGATCAGGGTAAAAACATGCCTTCTACGCTGGTAGGTTGCCGCATAAAGGATGTTAGGATCGCGCGGATCCAGAACAATATCTGTTACACCTGTATTTGGGCTGATCTCCAGGATATTTTCCCAGTTTTCACCGCCATCAGTGGTTTTATAAAGGCCGCGTTCACCACCCGGACCCCATAAAGGACCCTGTGCAGCCACATAAACCGTATTGCCGTTTGTTGGATCAATGACAATGCGACCGATGTGCTCGCTTTCTTTTAGTCCCATGTTTTTGAAGCTCTTGCCTCCATCTGTGGATTTATAAACCCCGTCGCCATATCCAATGGCACGCTGGCTGTTGTATTCTCCGGTACCCACCCAAACCACGTTGCTGTTGGTTGGATCCAGTTCTACATCGGCAATGGACCAGCTGCCGTAATTGTCGAAAACGGGCATCCAGGTAGTACCCGAATTAGTGGTTTTCCACACATTTCCGGCTGCAACGCCCACATAATATTCTGCCGGATTATCCGGATTTACCGCAAAATCGGCAATACGCCCCGAAGCTACGGCAGGTCCAATACTGCGGAATTTTAAACCGCTGATGGTTCCGCTGTTCAGCTTGTCTTTTTCTTCTTTGTCCTTGTCTTTCTTTTTAGCTGCATCTACCGGCATGCTCCACAGAAAAAGTGCTGCCAGCAATAGGTAGAAGTAATTATGCCTTTTTTTCATAATAAATCATGTGTTGGGCTTTTTGGAGAATTTCTGAAATCCTTTATCATAGCGTTCGCTAAAAGATGTGTAATTTTCCGAAAAAGCAAAGTTTTGGCTTGTTTTTTGTATGATAGTGATTCTTTTGCAAGATAGTATTTCCTTAACGAAAACAGCAGAATTATGAAAAAAATATTACCCCTTCTCTTGATTTTGGGATTTTTTATTCAAAACATACAGGCTCAGAGCCGGGCTGAGCTTGAGCTACAACTCGGTGAGCGCCAACATAGAAACATCGATCAGAGCCGTGATGGCTGGTTGGCTTTCGAAGCCAACAAAACCGAAGGCGAGCTGCCGCTTTCCGTGAGATTCAGCATCAAAACACAATTGGAGGGAAAAACATTTTTATGGAAATTTGGTGATGGCAAAGAAAGTACTGATGAAAGTCCCTGGCACACTTATTATCAAGAAGGCCTTTTTTCGGTTTATGTGAAAGTGATTGATGTAAATGACAGCATCTGGGAAGGATACCGAAGCAAATACATAAAAGCCGGCGATCCGATTAAATATGATACACTGAATTATCCCCTTCCGGGAGATTTTGCGCTTTATGAATTAAACCCACCTCAATCGGGTTATGTGGCTGGAAACAATAGTTTTCTGGATACCAGGAAAGCAGAGTTTTTTGAACGTAAAGCAGGCTATTTCACCATTGACAATATTTGGTTTGATTTTGCCGTGGCATACAACGATACTTTAATTCCGGATAGCTTGAATATAGACAGTATTGTTCATTTTGAAATGTTTTCGGTGAATCCGGATAATGGACAGCCGCAATCCGTTGTGCGTAGTTTTTTTGTAGATATGGATACGGTAGTACGTGATGTGGAGCTGGATCAGGCTACACGTTTGCCGGTAAGTCCGTTTGATTATAAAGATGATTTTTTTATGGCCGTTACGCTGCCACAGCTTGGCGATACATTGGCACTTTGGAGCAATACCGATGGCGATGTGGATCCGGGAAATGCCTGGGAACAATGGCAGGATGGAAGCTGGCATGCGATGAACGCAGATGATTCCTGGCAATTGAATATCAATATGGGCGTTTATGTTTCCCAGTTTCATGGCCCCCTAAGTGTTCCGGAACAAAATAATTTGCCCGAATTTGTGGCCTATCCGAATCCCGCAAGGGATCTTTTGAATGTGAAATGGATGGAGCAGCCTGAGGAGGAATTGGAAATCAGCCTGTACAGTATCCTTGGACAAAAATTAATGGCAACAAGTGCCCCTGCGCGTAGCCGTGAGCCCATACAAATCCGGCTTGGTGATTATCCGGAAGGAGTGTACCTGCTGCGCATTTCCGACGGGGAACAACAGCTTACCCGGAAAATCAACATTGCCCGATAAACGGCTAAGTTCATCTTCTTTTGTATTTTTGCGCCAAATTATCAGTTTATGGCGGCAAATAAACCATCCATCCCAAAAGGAACACGTGACTTTAGTCCTGAAGTAATGCTCAGGAGAAACTATATTTTTAATACCATTCGAAAGGTGTATCAAAAGTATGCCTATCTGCCCATCGAAACCCCGGCTATGGAAAACCTCTCCACTTTGATGGGGAAATACGGAGAAGAAGGCGATAAGCTTTTGTTTAAAGTCTTGAATTCGGGCGATTGGATGAAGAATATTCGTTTTCAACATATTGAATCCGCTGAATCCTCTGAAATGGCTCCCAAAGTATCGGAAAAAGGATTGCGCTACGACCTGACTGTGCCTTTTGCCCGTTTTGTGGTACAGCATCAAAATGATTTGGTGTTTCCGTTTAAGCGCTATCAGATTCAGCCTGTTTGGCGCGCCGACCGACCGCAACGTGGCCGTTACCGCGAGTTTTACCAATGCGATGCCGATGTGATCGGAAGCAATTCATTGCTCAACGAAGCCGAATTGGTGCAAATTATCAATGATGTATTCGCAGATTTGCAGCTGCGCGTTTGTGTGAAAATCAATAACCGGAAAATACTTGCCGGAATTGCCGAATATATTGGCGAAGCTGATAAGCTAATCGATATCACGGTGGCGATTGATAAACTCGACAAAATCGGTTTGGAAAAAGTACAGCAAGAACTGGTTGACCGCGGACTGAGCCGCGAAAAAGTGGAATTACTCCAGCCCGTGCTTGACCTGAGCGGCGATTTTGAGAACAAAATCAATCAATTGGCAGATGTTTTAAAGGATACCGAAATTGGAGTGAAAGGCATTGAAGAAATCCAAACACTTTTCAATTACTTGAAAAACATGGATTTATCATGTCAATATGAGCTTGACCTTACTTTGGCGCGCGGACTGAACTATTATACGGGAGCCATTTTTGAGGTTAAAGCCTTAGATGCTGCCATGGGTTCAATTTGTGGCGGTGGCCGCTACGACGACCTTACCGGAATTTTTGGCCTGAAAGGAATGTCGGGCGTGGGCATTAGTTTTGGTGCCGACCGCATCTACGATGTGATGGAGCAATTGCAGTTGTTCCCCGAATCGGAAGAAGGTGCCACACAACTTATGTTTGTGAATTTCGGTGCTGCAGAAGAAGCGTATTGCCTTCCTTTGCTCCAGAAAATGAGAGCGGCGGGCATCAATGCAGAAATCTTCCCGGATGCTGCCAAGATGAAAAAACAAATGACCTATGCCAACCGCAGGAACATTCCCTATGTTGTCCTGGCCGGGGAAGAGGAAATCAAGGAAAAGAAAATTACCCTTAAAGACATGCATAAAGGGGAACAACACCGGGTTTCTGTTGATGAGGCCATAAAAATAGTGAAGGCATAATGCATTGGCAGTTAAAATATAAAATACAACTGAACCGCACAGGAATGTATTTGGCCTGATTTGAACAGGTCGCCCTTGCGTATTTTTGTATTATAAACTTATATTTTAACATATCATGTCTCAAACCCATTTGATCAGCCCTGAGAAGCTGACATTTCAAAGTATTTTTGATATTCTCAACGAAAATAAAAAGCTTGAGCTTTCTGAAGAATCACGTAAACGTATAACAGATTGCCGCAATTATCTCGATAATAAAATGCAAAGTCAGGAAGAGCCTATTTACGGGATCAATACCGGATTTGGCAGCCTGTGCAATATCGAAATCTCTAAAGAAGAACTGAGCCAGCTCCAGGAAAACCTGGTGATGTCGCATGCCTGTGGTACGGGCGAAGAAGTGCCTCAGGAAATTGTGCGCCTGATGCTGCTGCTGAAAATACAATCCGTTTCCTATGGCCATTCCGGAGTTCAGCTCCAAACTGTTGAACGCCTGATTGCCTTTTTCAATGAAGGAATCCTGCCTGTGGTTTATCAATTGGGATCACTGGGTGCTTCAGGTGATCTGGCGCCCTTGGCACACCTTTCATTGCCCTTAATTGGAAAAGGGGTAGTAGATTTCAAGGGCAAGCGCATGAAATCGGAAGATGTGCTCAAAGAATTTGGCTGGAAACCGGTTCGTCTGGCATCAAAAGAAGGATTGGCTTTGCTCAACGGAACCCAGTTTATGAGCGCTTTTGGCGTGTATTGCCTGCTCAAAACATTCCGCCTCAGCATGTTGTCCGATGTAATTGGCAGTATTTCCCTGGATGCATTCGATGGACGCATCGAGCCTTTCTTTGATCAATTGCACCAAATCCGCAACCATAAAGGACAGATCAAAACGGCGGAACGTATCCGTAACCTACTGAAAGGCAGTGAGCTGATCCAGCGCAAAAAAGAACATGTCCAGGATCCTTATTCCTTCCGTTGCATCCCACAGGTGCATGGTGCGTCTAAAGATTCATTTAATTATGTGGCTTATGTGTTCAGCTGCGAAATCAATGCGGTTACGGATAATCCCATGATTTTCCCGGAGGATGACCTGATTGTTTCGGGCGGTAATTTCCACGGTCAGCCATTGGCCCTGGCTTTGGATAACCTGGCCATTGCACTTGCCGAGCTTGGCAATATCAGTGAGCGCAGGACGTATCAGCTTGTTGCCGGAAAGCGCGGCCTGCCCGGATATCTGGTGGCAAAACCCGGTCTCAACAGCGGTTTTATGATTCCCCAATATACAGCTGCCAGTATCGTAAGCCAAAACAAGCAACTGGCTACACCGGCATCGGTGGACAGTATTGAGTCATCACAAGGACAAGAGGATCATGTGAGCATGGGTGCCAATGCCGCAACGAAAGCTTTGCGCGTGGTGAAAAACCTGGAACGTATTTTGGCTATTGAACTGTTCAATGCAGCACAGGGCCTGGAGTTCCGCCGTCCGGCAAAGAGCTCGCCATTCCTCGAAAATATTGTGAGCGAATTCCGCAAGGAAGTGCCCTTTATTGATAATGATACCGTGATGCACGATCATATCGAAAATGCCGTGGCATTCCTGCAAAAAGTGAAGTTGGATATACCCGATGCTTTGGTGGAGGGCGTTTAATTCAATTCTAAAAAAAAAGCCGGGAATACTAAAATTTCCGGCTTTTTTTGTGGGCTGCAATTATTTTTGAAGGTGACATAAGATACATGATTATTAGCAGGGCTTGTTTTATTCCAAATCCATTCTATACAAACCATAATTCCTGCTGTTGCCAATCTTTTGGTATAAATAATAAATGGTGTTGTTATACACCTTTATTTTAATGGGGAAAACATGGGGCAGTGTTTCAATAAATGAGATCTTGCCACCGCTAAGATCAAGGCTGTATAGATCGGTTTTTGCACCCTCTTTCCATAAAAAATATGCTTTTCCGTTATTGCAGTTGTCTATCAATACCTTGTCCTTCCATATCCGCCCTTCTTCTTTTTCTAGAAGCTTATCCGCTTTGCTGTCATCAGAAGTATAAGTTATATCTGTACTTGCAATCAATTTTCCGTTTTTATCAAATTTCAATAGCTTGTTTTTAATATTATCTATGATGTATATACTGTCATTTATATGAAAAAAGGCGTTTGAAATGTGGTTATACATAAAGTTTACCGTGAAGTTTATCTCTTGCCTGTCATAAAGCTTTGTAACTATATCCCTTCTTTTTTCTCCAGGTGGAGCTGAATAACACTTATTAATTAAACTCAAAAATCTCATTTCATCATAAAAATAGTTTATCTTATCCTCATCAAATAGTGAACAGAAAATCTTCTTACTTTTTTTATTTATTTTACCATAATTAATTTTGTCTTTTATTTTTGTTTGGAATTCAGAAAAATAATAATTGCTATCAATCTTAAAATCGTATAGTTCGTTTACTTTCTTGAGTGTTGAATAGTCGAAAGGTTCCAGATAGTTCATCTGGCCGTTTTCAATGATTATCTGATAAACAGAACCCGATTTTGAAACAATATCCAGATTGCCATAGAAATCAATAATAATTCCCCTGGGCTTGCCGGGAGGAGTGCTAAAGATTGTGTCCCTAAGGTTTTCATCAACCGAAATCAGCTGGTATTTCCTATTGGAGTAATCTTTCAGCAGGAAGTAGATGCGGTGATTATAAATTTCATAATCAATAACCGATTGATTGGGTTTTTTGTAGATCGTTTCATATCTCTCTTCACTGATTTCCACTGCATCTAGGGTGTATGAAAACGGACTCAATGTAACAAGGATGTTGGAGTCTGACACGGCTTTGGCATTGATTTTTAACAGCTTCGGCACGGACGAGATGTGAGAGAACTTCAATGTTATGCTATCTTTGTCTGTGTTGATTTTAAACCTTCCTTTTTTGTCGCTTATACTTCCGAATTTACTGCCCGGCCAAATTTGGATGGCTACATTGGGCAATGGCTGACCGGTTTTTTCTTCAATTACGGTTCCTCTAATAACAGGAGTGCTTTGAGAATGAAGTACCTGTTGGATGAAAATCAGAAGTGTTAAAGTCAAGAATATTTTTTTCATTTTTATTGGTTTTGTGGTTGGTATATTTGTAAGCTTCTTGTCCCTAATCTATCTCTGTTCTATACAAACCATAATTCCTGCTGTTGCCAATCTTTTGGTATAAATAATAAATGGTGTTGTTATACACCTTTATTTTAATGGGGAAAACATGGGGCAGTGTTTCAATAAATGAGATCTCGCCACCGCTAAGGTCAAGGCTGTATAGATCGGTTTTTGCGCCCTGTTTCCATAAGAAATATGCTTTTCCGTTATTGCAGTTGTCTATCAATGCCTTGTCCTTCCATATCCGCCCTTCTTCCATTTCCAGCAATTTAAAAGCCTTTTCATCATCATTGCTGTGTGTTATGTTGAGCTCTGAGACGAACTTGCCGGTTTTATCAAACTTTAATAGCTTGTTTTTGATGTTATCAATGATATATACTTCGTCTTCAATATTGAAGAATACATTCCATATGTTGTTGTAATGATAATTTAGATCGAAGGTAATTTCGTGATTGTCATACATATTGTTAATATAGGCTCTTCTCTCATCTCCTGGAAGAGCCCCAAGGTTAAAATATTCCTTTGGCAATAGAAAACGTAATTCTTGAAAGATATAATCAACTTTCTTTTCGTCTATAATTGTGTGAAACATATTTTTGCTACTCCTGTTTATTGTGTAGTAGCAGATTTTATCATTGATTTTTGTCTTATATTCAGAAAAATAATAATTGCTGTCAATTTTGAAATCATATAGTTCATTTACTTTTTCGAGTTTTGAATAATTGAAAGGTTCCAGATAGTTCATCTGGCCGTTTTCAATGATTATCTGATAAACAGAACCCGATTTTGAAACAATATCCAGGTTGCCATAGAAATCAATAATAATTCCCCTGGGCTTGCCGGGAGGAGTGCTAAAGATTGTGTCCCTAAGGTTTTCATCAACCGAAATCAGCTGGTATTTCCTATTGTAGTAATCTTTCAGCAGGAAGTAGATGCGGTGATTATAAATTTCATAATCAATAACCGATTGATTGGGTTTTTTGTAGATCGTTTCATATCTCTCTTCACTGATTTCCACTGCATCTAGGGTGTATGAAAACGGACTCAATGTAACAAGGATGTTGGAGTCTGATACGGCTTTGGCATTGATTTTTAATAGCTTCGGCACGGACGAGATGTGAGAGAACTTCAATGTTATGCTATCTTTGTCTGTGTTGATTTTAAACCTTCCTTTTTTGTCGCTTATACTTCCGAATTTACTGCCCGGCCAAATTTGGATGGCTACATTGGGCAATGGCTGACCGGTATTTTCTTCAATTACGGTTCCTTTGACCACGGTATTGTTTTGTGATAGTAGCAGTTGATGGGTGAAGATCAGGATTGCGCTGAGGAGTAATATTTTTTTCATCTTAAGTTGGATTTTACAATGAGATGGGTATATCATTCATTGGTGTGATTTCGGCTGTTTGGATTAATGGGTTCATGCTTATTATTCAATGGCTAAAACGCTTAAAACCGGGGTTTTGCCAAGGCTATTATTGATGTAGTAGATCTTATCCCTGTAAAAGCAGACTTTCCCGGGGTAAATGCAATTGTCGATTTTAATTGTTTTTAGGATTTTGCCCGTGCTTGGTTCAATTTCATAGAATTCATTACTGGCAACGGATATGCTTTCAAGATATATTTTGCCTGTTGCATCGTCATGGAAAGCTTTCTTGCTATTTTTTGTTTGATAGGCCATCTGTACAGTTTTCAGGTATGAGAAAGAATTATCGAAAAATACAATTTCATGTTTGAGGTTATCAAAGACCAGCACCGTATCCGAAGCAACAAAGAGAGGGTTATAGGCCGGGATACTGCCAATATATTTATAGCTCCATTCCAAATGCTTTATTCTTCTCATTATTTGCAACTCCGCTACTGAAATATCTCCCATTTCATTGATGTAACCATATTTTCTTATTAATTCATTCTTGTCATTTAGTAAGTCCTGCGCAAATATTTCCCGGGCTTTATTATGGACATTATAGAATGGCTTTTTGATTTTATTCTCTATATGCCAATAAGTTATTTGCTGATTATGTTTGTGGAATGATTTAAAAATGAAATGGTCATTAATATAGCCGGCACAGTTTCCCAAACTCGAATTAAATTTTTGTTTGGAGCATGGCTTGTGAAAGAAAATAACCGAATCTGTTAAATCCAGCATCATTTGATGGCAGGAGTCTTCGGTAAACAGGTGGATGTTGCCCATACAATCTTCGAACAGTTCATTTGCTTTAATATGTATGCTTCGCTCAAAATGTGTTGACGAGTCAATATCAATAACTCTGAGTTTTCTGTTTCGGCCTTGTTTCAGCAATACAATTAATTTGTTGCCAAAAATCTTAAAATCTAAAATCGTTCGATGACTCCTGTTTGACAGAATTTCTTTAGGTTTTGTGTCGTTAATATTAACTTCCTCAAGGCTATATACTTTTCTGATTAGGTGGATGCTCAGGTAGTTTTCAATATTTTCATAATCTTTTTTTGAAATGCTCAGGAGTTTATCTTCGAATCCCAGGGCGCTTATTTTTATCTCTATTGGGAAGGTATCGCTGATTATATAAAAAAAGCCGCTTGGATTTGTTGTTGTGCCTGTTTTTTTGTTGAGGTTTTGCACATGGACATTTGATACAGGCATTGCCATGTGGTCGATAATTTTTCCGACAATAAGAATTGTGTCTTTCTGAGCATAGATACTTACGGGCATTATTATACATAAAATCAGGCTCATTATTTGCTTCATGATCGATAAGTTTAATGGAATATTTTAACTTATAATTTCTTAATAATATGGTAATTAGGCTTTATCGTTCCATTACTTAATTATATTCTTTATAACTGGAGTGATGGAAAAGTTAAGTTACATGAATTACTCTGTTTGGTTATTAGTTAGTTTCAAAGATATATAAAATTATTATTCTGTAATTTTATAATACCAAATTATTTGGAAAGTCTTATCTTTTCTGGTTTATTATATGATCCGATTTTGTGATAAATGTAACCTTTATAAAAAAAGCCGGAAATCTTAGATTCCCGGCTTTTCTATTTCCGTTTGTTTCTTGTTACAACATTCCCAAAGCCAGCTTAGCCTCTTCGCTGATCATTTCCTTGTCCCAAGAGGGTTCAAAAGTGAGTTCGATTTCTATTTCGTCCACATATTTGGTGCGGGCAGCAGCGGCGCGAACTTCAGCAGGAAGCGATTCCGCTACCGGGCAATTCGGGCTGGTCAGCGTCATCAGGATGAATACCTTATGGTTTTCCTCATCCTTTGGCGTTACCTTTACTTCATAAATCAACCCCAAGTCATAAATATTCACCGGGATTTCCGGATCGAAAACCGTTTTCATGTTCTCAATCACTTCGCGTTCTATTGTTTTGATATCCATAATGTTTGTGTTTTTCTGTGGTTAAACGTTGCCAACTTTTATTGGAATTTGAGCAAGAAAGCAGATTCGGGTTCAGAACAAGAATAATCCCGAAGCTTCGGGAGGCATTATGGACAAGCACCAATTAGGATTTGGCCTTAAACGCCATCGCATAAAACTTCATCTGCTTCAACATGCTCACCAAACCATTGCTTCGGGTTGGCGACAAATGTTCTTTTAAGCCGATTTCATCCAGAAAAGCCATATCAGCATTAATAATATCGTCGGGGGTGTTTTTGTTCAAAGCACGGATCAACAACCAGGCAATACCTTTGGTGATCACCGCATCGCTGTCGGCGGTGAAATATACCAAACCATCGTTATATTCGGCATGCAGCCATACCCGCGACTGGCAACCATTGATGAGGTTTTCCGGTTTTTTGTATTCTTCTTTGATGGGCGGAACAGCTTTGCCCATTTCAATCAGGTAATTGTATTTGTCCATCCAGTCATCGAAGCTGTTGAATTCTTCAATGATTTGTTCTTCGGTTTCTTTGATACTCATTTTTACAGAAACATTTGTTTTACGCGTTCAATAGCCTGAACGAGGCGGTCAATTTCTTCAAAGGTATTATAAAATGCAAATGATGCGCGAATTGTCCCGGGAATTTCCAGAAAATCCATCAGGGGCTGTGCGCAATGATGTCCGGTGCGCACGGCAATGCCCATCCGGTCGATGATCGTTCCGGCATCATAAGGATGTACTCCGTCCACCAAAAACGACAAAACACTGGCTTTTTCGCGGGCCTGGCCAATGATGCTGATGCCGCCAATCCGGTCCATTTCTGATGTGGCATAATCAAGCAATTGCTTTTCGCGTGCAGCAATATTCTCCAGACCAGTATTGTTGATGTATTTCAGGGCTTCTTCCATGCCCAAAACGGCTTCAACATTGGGCGTTCCGGCTTCCTGCCGAAAGGGCAGCTCGTTATAGGTTGTATTTTCAAAACTTACCTGGTCGATCATTTCCCCACCGCCCTGCCATGGACTGAGCTTTTCGAGCATTTCCTTCTTGCCGTAAAGAATACCGCAGCCCATTGGGGCATAGGCTTTATGGCCTGAAAAAACATAGAAATCGCAGTTTATTTCCTGAACGTCAACAGCGGAATGAGCAATAGCCTGAGCACCATCCACCAGCGTGATACAATGGGAAGCGCGTGCTTTTTCACAGAGTTCATTTACGGGGTTAACCGTTCCTAAAACATTGGAAATGTGTGCAATGGACAGGATTTTGGTTTTCTCGTTCAGTAATGCTTCAAAAGCAGTTAAATCCAGTTCTCCTTTTTCGTTGAGTGGAATTATCTTTAGTTTGGCGCCTGTTTTTTCGCAGAGCATTTGCCAGGGAACAATATTGGAATGATGTTCCATGGTGCTGATCAGGATTTCATCATGCTCCTCCAACAAATGCGATAGCCCGGAAGCCACCATATTGATGCTTTCGGTTGTGCCTTTGGTGAAAATGATTTCTTTCGTATCTGAAGCATGGATATGTGCACGGCAATATTCTCGTGCGGCCTCAAAGGCATCTGTTCCCAAATTGCTGAGGTAGTGGTTCCCGCGATGGATATTGGCATTCTGATTCAGGTAATAATCACGAATGCGGTTAATTACCTGAAGCGGCTTTTGGGTAGTGGCGCCATTATCAAAATAGGCGAGGGTTTTGCCGTACACCTCCCGCTCCAAAATGGGAAAATCCTTGCGGATATTGGCTATTTCTTGTTCGCTGAGCATTATATTTTGTCAGGGTCTATTTTAAATTCAACCGGTTGTTCGGGGTTTCGGCAATTGAGCACACATTGTTCGCAGATGCTGAGTTCTCCGCGCAGGCGTTTTTTGATCATGTCATCAATTTGTATCTGCAGGGATTCAATTTTGATTTTATTGCTGATTTCGGCAGCAAAGGCATACATCAGCAGCATGCGTGCATTATCAGTGCTGATACCGCGCGAACGCATGTAAAAAAGTGCTTCTTTATCGAGCTGGCCAACAGTTGCTCCGTGGCTGCATTTTACATCATCGGCATAAATTTCCAGGAAAGGCTTGGCGTTTACGCGCGCTTTGTCGGTAAGCAGGATGTTGCGGCTGTTTTGGAATGCATTGGTTTTTTGTGCATCGCGGGCAACATGGATGTGGCCATTGAACACGGCGCTGGCATAATCATCCAGAATGCCTTTAAACTGTTCATTGCTGTAGCAGTTATCCACCTGGTGATCCACATAAACCTGGTTGTCGATGTGCTGGTTTTTATCCATGAGGTAAAGTCCGAGCACATCGGCGCTGCCGCCGCTACCGGTAAGGGCAACACGGCTTTCGTTGCGGATGATGCCGCCATTGAGCGAAATGGAATTTGTGCTGAGCCTGCTGTCTTTCGATAAGTGAAAACAGTTCTGGCTGACCAAAGCCGATTGATTGTTCAGGTTTTGAAGCTTGTAATGATCCATTTCCCCGTTTTCATCTACAAAAACTTCGGTAACCGTATTGGCAAAGGAGCGGTTTTGGTTCAGTGCATCATCACAATGCACCAGCGTTAGTTTGCTGTTTTTTCCAACAATAATGAGGTTGCGTGTTTGCACAAATTGCTGTTCATCGCTATTGAGGATGTTCACCATTTGCAAAGGTTTGGTGACCTCGGTATTGTCGGGCACATAAATAAAAACCCCATCCTGAAAAAGTGCGGTGTTCAGCGCCCCGAAACTATTATCTGAGCAAGTGGCATATCGTGTCAGGTGCTTATGCGTCAGTTCAGGAAATTCTTTCATGGCATCGCGCAGCCCGCCAATGATGGTGCCACTTGGCAGTGTTTGCATGGGGCCGTCTTTCTGCACAAACCATCCATTGACCACGGTGGCCATAAAAGTGTCAAAATGGTGCAGGTCGCATTGAAAAATTTCTTCCACATTGACTTTGTCCTGTGGTGGATTTTGATGGAACTGATAATCCAAATCCAGATATTCACTGATATCGGTATTGCGCCAGCTTTCGGTTTTCTCATCCGGGAAGCCATTTCTATCGAAATACGCCATGGCTTTATCGCGCAATTGCAGAAGCTCTTCGCCGTTCATGGATGCAAGTTTGTCGCGTTGTGCGGCATAAAGTGCCATGAGTTTGCCTTTGAGCTTATTATGGTTTTTGTTTGTAATTTTCATGAGCATTTCCTTTCGGATCAGGCCAAGCCCTCTTTTTTGATCCATTCGTAACCTTTGTCTTCCAGCTCCAGGGCAAGTTCTTTGCCGCCGGATTTCACAATTCGCCCATCAAAAAGCACGTGCACATAATCGGGTACGATATATTCGAGCAAACGCTGATAATGCGTAATGACAATCGTCGCATTTTCTTTGGAACGCAGGCTGTTTACGCCATTGGCCACAATCCGCAGTGCATCGATATCCAGACCGGAATCGGTTTCGTCGAGTATGGCGAGTTTGGGTTCCAACATGGCCATCTGGAAGATTTCATTGCGTTTCTTTTCACCGCCGGAAAAGCCTTCGTTTACAGAACGGTTGGTGAGCTTGCTGTGGATTTCGACCAGTTTTTTCTTTTCGTTCATCAACTGCAAAAACTCACCGGCATTAAGGGCTTCCAGTCCATGATACTTACGGTGTTCGTTGATGGCGGTGCGCATAAAATTGGTAATGCTCACACCGGGGATTTCTACCGGATACTGAAAACCGAGGAAAATGCCTTCGCGTGCCCTGATTTCGGGTTCCATTTCGAGCAGGTCTTTGCCCTGATAAATGACTTCGCCTCCGGTAACATCAAAAGTGTCGCGGCCTGCAATAACGCTGGCCAGCGTGCTTTTCCCTGTTCCGTTGGGACCCATAATGGCGTGTACTTCCCCTTTGTTTACGTTGAGGTTTACTCCGCGCAGGATTTCTTTATTGTCGATCGACGCATGTAGGTTTTTTATCTGTAATAACATCTTGCTATGATTTTTTTTAGTTTAACCAACACTTCCTTCAAGGCTGATTGCCAGTAGTTTTTGAGCTTCAACAGCAAATTCCATCGGGAGCTTGTTGAGCACTTCGCGGGCGTAGCCGTTTACGATGAGGCCAATGGCACTTTCGGTGTCGATGCCACGTTGCAGGCAATAGAAAAGCTGGTCGTCGGATATTTTTGATGTTGTGGCTTCGTGTTCCACAATACTTGATTGATTTTCTGTTTGGATGTAGGGAAAGGTATGTGCCCCGCATTTATCGCCCAGTAAAAGGCTGTCGCATTGTGAGAAATTCCGTGCATTTTCGGCACGTTTGGTCGCTTTTACCAATCCACGGTAGCTGTTGTTGCTGTGGCCGGCAGAGATGCCTTTACTGATGATAGTGCTTTTGGTGTTTTTGCCAATATGGATCATTTTGGAGCCGGTATCAGCCTGCTGATAGTTATTGGTAACGGCAACAGAATAAAATTCGCCTACGGAATTGTCGCCAATCAGCACACAGCTGGGATATTTCCAGGTTACGGCACTTCCGGTTTCTACTTGTGTCCAGGATATTTTTGAGTTGCTGCCTTTGCAAATGCCGCGTTTAGTCACAAAATTATAGATGCCGCCTTTGCCGTATTTATCACCTGGATACCAGTTTTGTACGGTGGAGTATTTTACTTCGGCATCTTTCATGGCCACAATTTCCACAATAGCGGCATGTAATTGGTTTTCATCGCGCTGCGGAGCTGTACAGCCTTCCATATAGCTCACATAACTGCCTTCGTCGGCCACAATCAAAGTGCGTTCAAATTGTCCGGTCCCGGCTGCGTTGATGCGAAAATAAGTGCTGAGCTCAACGGGGCAGCGTACGCCTTTCGGGATGTAGCAGAAAGAGCCATCGCTGAAAACAGCAGAATTGAGCGCCGCAAAATAATTGTCGTTGGGCGGAACAACGGTGGCCATATATTTCTGAACCAGCTCGGGGTGCTTTTGAACGGCTTCGCTGAAGGCCATAAAAATAATTCCGTGCTTTTCGAGTGTTTTCGAAAAAGTGGTTTTCACCGAAACAGAATCCATCACGGCATCAACCGCAACACCGGTCAGCCTTTTTTGCTCTTCTAAGCTGATGCCCAGTTTATCGAATGTTTTGAGCAGTTCAGGATCAACTTCATCCAAACTTTCCAGTGTTTCTTTCTGTTTGGGCGCAGAATAATAGATAATATCCTGATAATCAACTTTTGGATAGTTCAGATGTGCCCAGTCGGGTTCTTCCATCTCCTGCCAGGTATTAAAAGCGTCCAAACGATATTGCAACATCCAGTCGGGTTCGTTTTTGCGTTTACTGATCTCGCGGATGATGTCTTCATTCAGCCCTTTTGGCAGCTGGTCGGATTCTATATCGGTAACAAAGCCGTATTTATAGTCGCTTTGGGTTACTTCATGAATTATTTTGTCCTTTTCTTCCATAGTATTTCTAATGCAATTTACTTCAGGTGCAACCTGATAAAGCTCAACACCGCCTGTGTTTCTTTGTTCATATCAAAGCGATGCCTGTATTATATATAGGAACAGGGGACAAAATTACATTTTTTGCCAGAAAGATTAATTTATTATGAATAAATGTTGGTGTGATCTTAATCAATGAAGAAAAGCAGCTCAAAACTTCCCCAGAAATGATATTTGCCACCGGTGATTTCCGGGCTTAAAATACTTTGAAAGGCCCGGAATCCCAGCCATTTGTAATAAAAAGTCCCACCCAGCTGTATTTTGAAGTTTATATCTTCTATTTCGCTGGGATTCAATGTATATACGCTGCTTTTGTTGAACATGCCGCCTTGAAGCGTTGCGTCATAAACATTCAGGCTGCCTTGCAAATCGGCATAGAGGTTCCAGTTGATTTGCCCTTCAGGCGTGCGCAGGAGCCTTGCGCTACCGGTTTGAAATTTATTTCCGGCAGGAGTAAAATGCACTGATGCGCCGAAACGTGCTTTGTCGTAGAGCGTCCCGACTTGTGCGCCCAGGGCAGTATTGGCTGAGAATTTTCCTTTCTGGAACCACTGTTTTTCAAACCAGAGGTCATAGTTCAGAACCACATCATTTTGAATCTGATATTCCCACCCGAGAGGTTCGTCATTGGTGGGAACAACATTATGCACCAGGCTTTGCACAAATTCCGCTTCGGATGCCGGGCCGATAACGCCTGCATTGATTTCTGTATCAAGATATTGTCTGCGTTTGATGTCGTAGCTGCTGCGTGACCACGAAAGGTACAAAACGCCCGAATAGGGCCGGTCGCCATATAAAATCCCCCCGGTTTTTGTGGTGGAAGGAGTGTAGATGTTTTGCACAATACCAAGGCCGTATGTGTGCGTGGCATATCTTCCGTAAGGGATAAACAGCCCGGCACCCAGCCAGTTGGCAAAGGCCGGATTGTACAAACGGATCTGGCTGCCATTGGTGAAATAGCGGTCGGTATTGCTGAAAATATCGTTCTCGAATACCAGTTTCAAAACAACCGAAGGATTGAGCCGGGAAATATCATAAAGCGGTATTTCGGGAAGTGTGCGCTCGCGCAGGGCTCTTTTTAAACTTACAGGATCGGGGATGCCGGAGATTTGTGGGAGCAGATTAAGATAAAACAGGCTGTCTTTTGGACGCTGGAGTTTTTCTTCTTCAATGGCTGCAATTTCTTCTTTAGTGATTTTTTCGCGGAAGCCATCACTTTTTTGCACAGGTTTTTGCTCTGGCTCTTGCCTCACCGGCGATAGTGCCATGCTGCTTTCTTCAAAAGTATTTTGCGAAAGGATTTGCGGAGGATGAAAACCATCGAATAAAATACTGCCGCTGCTGTTTTTCAATAGTCTTTGGTCGAATGTGATTTCCTCGCCGCCCAGCTTAAACCTGATGTAGCGTGTGCCGCTGCTCAAAACCGGGATTTGCTGTTCGGCACACCAGGCTTTTTTTTGGAAAAATGCTGCGCCTAAGGAATCGCTGAAACGGAACCAGCTTTCTTGTCCGTACTTGCTGATGTATTGCTGGCGGTAAGCGCTATCGGGATAGACAAACACAAGGGTAGCATGGTTCACCTCTGTGCCGGTTGCTTTCTTTTGAGCCACCAGAGGCGTGCTTTCCCTGATTTGATCCTGCTCCTTTTTGTCGGTTTTAATATCCGAACAGGAAGCCAGCCAAATGCCGGAAGCCAGAATTGCTATTTGTATCTGTCTTTTCAAGATGGTGTCAGAACGGGTAAAACTTATATGATTTTTTCAGTATTTTCAGCCGGATCAGCAACAACAGCTTTTTCGCCATGAACAACAATAGGCCGGCTGATAATCCGTGGATTTTCGATCATCTTTCGGATAATCTCATTTTCGCTGAGGCCTTTCCCTTTGATTTCTTTTTTGAAGATGTCTTCCTGTGTGCGCAAAAGCTCTGAAGCCTTCATATCCAGTTTTTTCAAAATATCGCGCAAAGCGGCTTCGTCAAAAGCTTGGTCTTTTAGGTATAGAATAACTTCATGTTCCAGGCCCTTATCCTGAATATACTGCAATCCGGCACGGGATTTACGGCAGCGGGGGTTGTGATAAACTTGAATCATGATATTGTGATTTATTGCTTACTGAATTCCATAAGATAAGCTTTCAGAAAATCATTGATATCGCCATCGAGCACGGCCTGCACATTTCCGGTTTCGTGCTGTGTGCGCAGGTCTTTTACCAGGCGATAGGGCTGCATGACATAATTACGGATTTGCGAGCCCCATTCGATTTTCTTTTTCTGCCCTTCGATTTCGGCTTGTGCTTCTTTTTGCTTGCGCAGTTCAATTTCGTAGAGCTGCGATTTCAGCATCTGCATGGCTTTTTCCTTGTTCTGGCCTTGCGAACGCGTTTCCTGGCATTCCACGATCAAGCCTGAAGGGGCATGTTTCAAGCGGACTGCAGTCTCTACCTTGTTTACGTTTTGCCCTCCGGGACCACCGGAGCGGAATGTGTCCCAGGAAATATCTGCCGGGTTGATTTCAATTTCGATATTGTCGTCCACCACGGGATACACATAAACCGAAGCAAAAGAAGTGTGGCGGCGTGATTGCGAATCGAAAGGGGAAATGCGTACCAAACGGTGCACGCCGTTTTCGCCTTTCAGATAACCAAAAGCAAAATCGCCCTGAAACTCCAAAGCAACGGATTTGATTCCGGCAACTTCGCCTTCGCGGATATCAAGTTCCTTGATTTTATAATTATTGCGTTCGCCCCAGCGCATATACATACGCATCAGCATAATGGCCCAGTCGTTGCTTTCGGTGCCGCCCGCACCGGCATTTATTTCAAGAATGGCGCCCAGCTTGTCTTCTTCATTGCTGAGCATATTCATGAATTCCAGGTCTTTAATTTTTTGAAGGCTTTCTTCAAACTGAGCGTCCAGTTCTTCCTCGCTGGCTTCGCCCATTTGATGAAATTCGAGCATAATGCCCAGCTCCTCAAGGCTTTCTGCCACCTTTTTATATAAATCGGTCCAGTGCTTTTTGTCTTTGATTTTCTTCATGACTTTTTCGGCACTTTTGGGATTGTCCCAAAAACCGGGCCGCTGGCTGCTGAGCTCTTCTTCTTCGATTTCTTTTAGTTTTTTATCGATGTCAAAGATACCTCCTTAGAGCCAACAATCTGTCTTTTAGCTCATTATATTGTTCTGTGGTAATCATAATCTATTTTATTTTTTTATTCTTCTTTAGTTGAAATGATTTCATCGCAAAGCTTTATTATCAGGTCCTGCTCATAGCCTTTGGATTCAGCATAACGGATCAGCTTTGCTTTTTTTTCATAATAACTCAAATCATTTTTCAGGTTATTTGCTTTTTTACTCAAAAGTGCGCGCAAAGTTGCGATATATTCCTGATAATCCAATGTGCTTAATGATTCGACGATCAGGTTTTGGTCAATTTGTTTTTGTATCAAGCCCTGCCGGATCATCAAACGGCCCCATTTGTTGGAACGGTGTTTGCCGCTTACATAGCTTTTGGCATAACGTTCATCATCAATAAAATGTTCGTTTAGCATTTCTTTGATGATCTCCTCACTTTGATTTGGATCAGCGGCCCATTCGTACATCTTGCGCTTCAGTTCGGACGTTGCCCTGTCCTGATAGGCGCAATATCGCATTGCTTTGACGCGCAGTTGTTCTGTAGTGAATTTTTTTGCTCGCATTGAGGTATGTCAGGCTAATAATTCATCAACCAGCCCCGGGACATTTTCGCAGGCTGTTCCTCGTAAAATCTCCAGATTGCTATAGCTGGATGCCGGTGTGGCTTTTGGGTCCACGAGATATTTTTTGCAGTCCTGTTGAACGAAATTTATCAGTCCGGCAGCCGGATACACAAAAAGTGATGTGCCAATGATGATAAAAATATCAGCAGAAGCTGCAATGCGTACGGCATTTTCAAATTCGGGCACGGATTCGCCAAACCATACGATATGCGGACGGAGCTGAGAACCTTTTTCGCATTTGTCGCCAATTTTCAGTTCCCATTGATCCATTTCATAAATCAGCGACGGGTCTTCTGTGCTTCTGGCTTTTTTTAATTCGCCGTGCAGGTGCAGTACGTTTTTTGAGCCGGCCCGCTCGTGCAGGTCATCCACATTTTGGGTTACTATGGCTACATCGTACTTTTTTTCGAGGCGCACCAAAGCTTTGTGGGCTTCATTTGGGTTTACTTCAAAAAGCTGTTTGCGGCGGATGTTGTAAAAGCGCATCACCATCTCCGGATTATTGGCCCAGGCTATGGGGCTGGCCACTTCTTCGATGCGGTGGTTTTCCCATAGCCCATCGCTGTCGCGAAAAGTTTTTATCCCACTTTCGGCACTCATCCCCGCTCCGGAGAGAATTACTATTTTTTGTTTCATGCCTATTTTTTAAGAAAACATAATTTAAAACCGATCGGCTTGATACTGAACACAAAAATATAGTATTTTCGTAAACTTAATAAACCCTCAAAATCGAAAAACCATATCTTATGAAAAGATTGCTACGCATTTCAACAAGTTTAACACTTATTGTCGGTCTTTCTCTTTGGCTCTATCAGGGCAACAGCACGCAAAATAATAAATCCGGGGAAAGACAGGCTTATGAGCAGTTTTTGCTGGACAGCTATAGAGCTCTTCCACAATTAAACGAAGAGGAAGAAAGCAAGGAAAAACGTCCGGATATGCCACAGATGGCTGGAATCCGGGATTATTTCCTTACGATGGATCCGGCCACAAAGCAGGTTCCTGTAGAGCGTTTGCCCGAAGCGCGAAAGCTGACCGATGCTGCCCACACAAGAACATTTGATCCTATGCCGGAATGGGAATATGCTGCGGCAAATTCGGGCGGCAGGACACGCACGGTGATGTGGGACCCCAATGATGATAAGCATACGAAAGTTTGGTCAGGTTCTGTAACAGGTGGGCTTTGGTACAACAATGACATCACTTTTGAAGATTCACAATGGACTCCTGTGGAAGATATGTGGGCCAGCCTCTCCATATCGGTAATTACCTATGATCCCAATAATACCCAGGTTTTTTATGTAGGAACCGGAGAAGCCGAAACTGCGCGTACCATCTACCGCGAATCTTCCGGTGTTGGCGTGGGTATTTATAAATCAATGGATGGCGGTGAAAACTGGGAACTGCTTGCTTCAACGGAGCGCTTTAAATACATTACGGATATCGCTGTGCGCAATGAAGACGGACAGAGTGTAGTTTACGCTTCAGCAGCCAGTGGTTTTTATAAAGGGCAAACCCATGAAAGCAATACCAATGGCCTTTGGCGCTCCGCAGATGGCGGCGAAAGCTGGGAACAGGTATTGCCTCTTATCCCGGGCGATGAAATTCCTTATGCTGTTTCTGATATTGAAATTGGTGCCGACAATAAGCTTTATGTGGGTTCGGCGGCAACTGTTGACCATAAAGGAGGCGCGGTGATATTTACTTCTACAGAAGGCACCGAAGGAAGCTGGACGGTTTTTAGTGATTATCAACAGTTGATTCTTGCGCAAAGCTTTTATAAATATCCCGAGCGTGTTGTCATTGCTTCGGCTCCCAGTGATCCAAGCCGTGTTTATGCAGCAATTTCTGTAGGTTATGAAGATAATGATGGCTTCATCAAATATCAAAGCCCGTATATCCTGCGTTCGGACAATAAAGGGGAAACTTGGGAGGAAATTAATCTGCCTCCTGCCGGTTCAAGAAACTGGGCATATTTATCCTGGCATGCCATGATTTTAAAAGTGCATCCCGAAGATGCCAATCATATTTATGCCGGTGGTCTGGATCTTCATATTTCGCCTAATGGCGGAACTTCATGGAACCTGATCAGCGATTGGTCCTTGATGTATTATGGCGGTGGTGATGAGTATGTACATGGTGATCAGCACGATATTGCATTTAACCCGGCCAATACCGACCAGGCAATCTTTGCTACTGATGGTGGTGTTTTCCTTACTTATGAAGCTTCTTCTGTAAGTCCTGCTTTTATTGAATCAAGTACCGGCTTTAATACGCTTCAGTTTTATACCTGCGCATTACATCCCGAGGATCTTGTTTTCCTCGGTGGCTTGCAGGATAATGGTACATTCCGCTACGATGGCGAACCAATGAACATGCTGGAATCTGAAACAACCGGAGGAGATGGTGCTTATTGCTTCTTCGATCAGGATGAACCCGACAACTGGATTACTACCGTTTATTATACCACAGTTGCCGGGTGGGAACGGATTAACATGATGTCATATAACCAATGGAGTCGCGGTACATTTGTTAACCCAATGGCTTACGATAGCAAACAAAACGCACTTTATGGAAATTCCTGTCGTTTTAATGGCGAACTGAACGATGAGATTTACCGCATTAAAGGTTTGCCGCGTGATCAGGGAATATCGGCCATGTACCTGAGTACCGGAACTTACGTGCCTTTCACCAGCCTGATGCTTTCTCCAAATCATGACGACGAAAGTGTATTGTTTATTGGCTCACAATCCGGACGTCTGTTCCGTATCAATAATGCCCATAATGATAATTATGAATGTACCGAAATCACCGGTGATGATTTTCCCGTAGCTAGCATCAGTTCTGTTGCTGTCGCTTATGGTGATGACAATAATCTGCTGGTAACTTTCAGTAATTATGGCGTGGCTTCGGTTTGGCAAACCTTTGATGGAGGAGAAAGCTGGGAAAATGTTGAAGGCAACTTGCCAGATATCCCTGTTCGCTGGGCAATTTTTCATCCCGAAGGTTCTTCGCAGGCGATGATTGCTACCGAAACCGGTGTTTGGATCAGTAAAAACCTCGATCAGGAAAACCCAACATGGGCTCCCGGTGGTATCAATTATCCCAATGTGCGCACCGATATGCTGCAAATGCGCGCTAGCGATAATGTTGTGCTTGCAGCAACTCATGGCCGCGGACTGATGTACACGACCTGGGATTTTGACCACAATGTGGGTGTGGCCGATCTTGAAAATACAGAATTTATGATTTCGCCAAATCCGGCGAGCAATACCATACGCCTGAGTGGTGAGAAATCATTAAAAGAATTCCGCATCTATGATTTAAGCGGTAAGAAAATCCTAGGATCCAAAGCGCAGCAAAATCATGAAATCAATATCGAAAACCTGAATGCAGGAAGCTATATTGTTGAAGTGGTATATAAAGACGGAAGCCGTGCAAAGCAGAAACTCATTAAAAAGTAACAACAACATCAAATAAAAAAGCTGTCCGTATGGGCGGCTTTTTTTATGAAAATAAAAGCTGGTAAGGGCGGTCAATTGCCTCCTCCAGCTCAGAAGTACTGATGTATTTGCTGAAACGTTTGTATTCTTTGCCCTCAAAAAACACGATGATGGTCGGGTTGGAAAAAACGCCATATTGTGCCGTAATGCTTTCGTTTCCTTCAGAATTTACAAATTTCAATTTCATTTCCGGGAACTTTTGTTGTGCCAGCTCATCAACTTTGGGGCGCAGGCTCAAACAGGGGGCACAATGGTCGTTATAAAAATAGAGCATTATGGCCGCATTCTGCTTTATGTTGCTAGTGAGTTCTTCCTGATTGATTTTCATTTTTGGTAATGGGTTTATGTGATATAAATGATCAGCCAACATCTTTGCAATGCCTTTGTTCAAAGCTTTGGTGCAATTTTATTTTGGTCTCTGCAAATTTCTTTGTTAATTTGTTAACATAACCAAAACTTAACAAAGATATGCCTTATACCATTACTGGTGCGGGACTGACCATCGAAGATGTTGTACAGGTCGCCCGCCACCACCAAAAAGTAGAACTTCATCCCGAAGCACTCGAGCGCATTAAAAAATGCCGTGCCATGCTGGAAAATAAAATTGAAGCCGGCGAAATCATGTACGGCGTAAATACCGGCATCGGTGAGTTTTCGGAAGTAGTGCTCAACGATGATCAGGTACGGGATTTTCAAAAATACCTGATCTATAACCATGCTGCAGGAATCGGCGAAGCAATGCCTGAGGAGTGGGTTCGTGGCGCCATGTTGGGACGATGCAATGTGCATGCGCATGGCAATTCCGGCTGCCGTCCGGAGATTACCTTTACATTGATCGAGATGCTTAATAAAGGTGTAACACCTTTTGTATGCCGTAAAGGCTCCGTTGGAGCGAGCGGTGATTTGGCGCCTATGTCGCAAATTGCCTTGCTAATGATGGGTGAGGGAAAAGCATTTTACAAAGGCGAACTTCTTGAAGGGGCAGAGGCTTTGAAGCGAGCCGGAATTCCGGTGCCGGGCCTGAAAGCGCGTGATGGCCTTGCTACTATCAATGGGAGCAATGTGCTCACCGCGATGAGCGCTATATTTTTATACGATGCTAATAATTGGCTCAAGCAGGCAGAAATAGCTGCCGCCATGTCGCTGGAGGCACTCAAAGCCAATATGAAGCCATATTCCTCAAAAATTCATGAGGTGCGTGGTTTTAGTGGTGCTGTGCGCTCTGCCGAGGCAATCCGCAAAATTGTTGAAGGTGGCGATTTGGCAGAAAGCCGCGTTAAATGTAAGGTGCAGGATGCGTATAGTATGCGCTCGACACCACAGGTTATCGGAGCAGCACACGATGCATTGCGCTGGGCGCGGTCGCAGGTGGAAATAGAGCTCAATGGAGTTGGCGACAACCCGATCTTTTTCCCCGATGAAAATATACAGCTCAGCGGAGCAAATTTCCAGGGAACACCGGTGGCTGTACCCATGGATATGGCCGGAAGCTGCATCACTATGGTCAGTGTGCTGTCCGAGCGCAGGATGAACCGCCTCAATAACCCGGCGCTCAGCGTGGGTTTACCAGCATTTCTGACCAAAGGCGCAGGCATGTTCAGCGGGCTGATGCTGTCGCAATACACGGCAGATATGCAAATCGTGGAACAAAGGATTCTGTCTGCTCCGGCTTCTATTCAATCCATACCGGCTGCTGCGGACCAGGAAGATTTTGTTTCCATGGGCATGAATACAGCATTGAAAAATTTCCAGATTATTGATAATGCATATGGCATTTTGGGTATAGAGTTTATGGCTGCTGCCCAGGCTCTGGATTTCCGCGAATACAGCTTTGGTAAGGGAACACAGAAAGCCCACGAAGTAATTCGCCGTTATGTGGAATTCCTCGATGTGGACCGTCCGCTTTATAATGACCATAACACCATGAAGGATTTGGTGAAAGCCTGTACAATCCTCAAAGAAACTGAAAATACTGTGGGTACTCTTGAATAGAAGGGCCATCAAATTTTACGAAAAGCAGTTCTGCGGATGTGCAGACTGCTTTTTTTATATTTTTGTGCCCCTGAAATCTGCTTATGGAAAATCCATTTTCACCCAATTATGCCAAAGGCAATAAGCCGAACAATAAGTTCAGGCCGGATATTTTAACGGCTTTATGTATCCTCACATTTATAGGAAGCGGCTTGGTCGCTTTTTCATATCTGTCCGTTTTATTGTCCTATGATATGATGTTTCAAATGGTGGACCATGGGGAGATTAAAATGCCGGGAATTGAAATACTCTTCAGCGGGGGCAAGGGATATTTTCTTTTAGGTTTCATTTTGTATCTGGTCTCTATTTGGGGCGCTGTTTTAATGTTCCGCTTAAAAAAAGTTGGATTTCACCTATATACCGCAGCGCAGCTGTTTTTGCTTATTTTGCCGCTCTCAATGCTCAGCGATTACCAGTTTTCAGTACTTGAGCTCGCTACAACCCTGGCTTTCATTGTTTTTTATTATGTCCATCTTAAATATATGAACTAAAAACCCTTTCAGTTCAATCCATAGAAATTGCCGTTAGATATTATGTTGCGTTTTTTTGTTGTTTGCATATTTTCTCAATCTTAATATACTGCCTTTAAAGCTGTTTGATTTACTTAAAAAGCAGTTAGCAGTTAATAAATTGTTATTTTTTTTTGGCTGTGTGAAAAAATCTTTCTAATTTGCCGCTGCAAACCAAAAATCACATGAAGCCTCTAAACCAAATAGATAGTCGCCCACCACCCGGATAGCCAAAAATCCGAACCATCAACCTTTACAAACCATTAAAATTCTTTTTAACCATATTAACCATTACTAACCAAAACCGTTTAATTATGAGAAAATTTACTTTCCTTCTTGCATTTCTATGCTTTTTAGGCATGCAAGTAAGCGCTCAACAGCAAATCTCAGGTACGGTCTCCAATGCGGAGGACGGTACGTCCATCCCCGGTGCATCCGTAGTAGTTAAGGGTACCACTGTTGGTACGGTTACTGACATCGACGGTAATTATACCTTAACAGTGACACCCGACGATGAATTCCTGGTGTTTTCGTTTGTGGGAATGCAAACTCAGGAAGTGCTCATCGCAGGCAATTCTGTTATTAATGTTGCTCTTGAGCCGGTTTCCACTGCCATCGAAGGAGTCGTGGTAACCGCCCTCGGTATTTCCCGTGAGAAAAAATCTCTGGGTTATGCCGTACAGGATCTCGGAGGCGATGATCTTGCCGAAGCACCCGAAAACAACCTCGTGAACGCACTTACCGGTAAGGTATCCGGTGTTCAGGTTACCAATTCTACAGGTGCTGTGGGATCTTCTTCACGTATTGTTATTCGTGGTAATACCTCGTTTACCAATAACGATCCACTCTTTGTTGTTGATGGTGTGCCAATTTTGAACCGCTCTTCTGAGGTTTCTCAGTGGGGTGCTGTTGACTTCGGTAATGCCGCCATGGATATCGATCCTGCCAACATTCAAAGCGTATCCATCCTGAAAGGCGCAAACGCTGCCGCTCTTTATGGTAGCCGAGCCGCCAACGGTGTAATCCTTATTACAACCAAAAAAGGATCAAAGCCCGGTCAGGGCCGTGGAATCAGCGTTGACTTTACAACATCATTCACTATGGATAATGTGTATATCCTGCCAAAATATCAAAATGAGTATGGTCAGGGATTATCTGGTTCTGAATACTATTATAACGAGTATCTAAAAGAAAATCCTGGTGTAAGCTATGAGGATTATGCAAAAAGCGAGTCTTTTAGCTATTATAATGGATTTGGAGATGGAGTTCATGATGGTTTTGATGAAAGCTGGGGACCCAGACTGGATGCCGGCTTAAATATTCCTCAATTTAACAGCCCTGTAGTAGATGGCGTTAGAACTTCTACACCTTGGGTATCCCATCCGGATAATGTCAAGGATTTTTTTGAAACGGGTACTACCTGGAACAATAACCTGTCTATTACAGGTGGCAATGATATTGCCTCATTCCGTTTGGGCTTAACAAACAGCCAGCAAAATGGTGCTGTGCCCAACACTGACCTTACCCGCAACAATGTAAGTTTTGCCGGTCAGTTGAAAGCAAGCAAGCGTTTAACTGCCAGCGTTTCTGCGAATTATATCCGCAACGTAAGTGATAATATTCCCAGTAATGGTTATGATGAAAACAACATCATGCAATCATTGGGAGGTTGGTTTGGCCGTCAGGTGGATATGACTGATCTCAAGAACAATTGGGATACCTATAATGAGTTTGGCTATCCATATAACTGGAACTCCAGTTACCATAATAACCCGTACTGGACTGTTTATAACAATACTACATCACGTACACGAGACAGGGTATTCGGTAATGTAAACCTGACTTATCAGATCACTGACTGGTTAAAAGTTATGGGCCGTGTTGGTACTGACTTTTACAATGAGTACCGTAAGCATGTTGTAGCAGATATGTCTATTGAATCAACCTATGGTGGATCATTCTGGCAGCGCAATATGTCGGAAAATGAAACCAATGCCGATTTGATCTTCTATGCTGATAAAAATATCAACGAAGATATTGAAGTGCATGCAACAGTTGGCGGTAACTATATGAACCGTAAGTATAAAATGATGTATATGGAAGCATCAGAATTAACAGTTCCTAATCTCTATACAATCAGCAACGTTCGTGGTAACGCATCAGTCAATATGATGGACGAAGAAAAAGAAACCAACTCACTCTTTGGTTCTGCAAGTTTTGGATGGCGCCATATGCTGTACTTAGACCTGACTGCGCGTAATGACTGGAGTTCTACGCTTCCTTCCAATAACTGGTCGTATTTCTACCCATCTGCCAGTGTGAGCTATATTTTTACTGAAATGTTGGATATTGATCCTGCTACACTGAGCTTTGGTAAAGTGCGCGCAAGCTGGGCAAAAGTGGGTAATGATACCGATCCTTATCAGTTGTATCCAACTTTTGTTGCATCTGCCGACCCATTTGATGGTGTTGCACAGTATTTCGTGAAAAGGGCACTGCCTAATGCTGACCTTAAGCCGGAAACAACAAAATCAATGGAATTAGGTCTGGATATGAAATTTTTTAATAACCGTTTAGGATTGGATTTCACCTATTATAATATGAATACGTCCGACCAGATTATGGATATTGATATTTCCAGTGCATCAGGTTATAACACCAAGTTTATCAATGCCGGTGAATTGTCAAATAAAGGTATTGAAATTATGCTGAGCGGTAAAATTTTAGATAACCCAACCGGTTTGAACTGGGAAATGACCATCAACTGGGCTACTAATAAAAACGTAGTCGAAGAGCTTTACACAGATCCGGTTTCTGGACAAAAGATCGAAGCATTCCAACTGGGTTCATCCTGGGGTGCTGTAACGGTTGAAGCCCGCGAAGGAGAAGAATTTGGTGTGATCAAAGGTGGTGGTTATGTATATGATGACCAGGGGCGTCTGCTTGTAGATCCAATTACCGGTCTGCCGGAGCATTCAGCTGAACCCGTTACTATCGGTAATGTAATGCCCGATTGGAATGGTGGTATCCGCAACACTTTTAGTTATAAAGATGTTAGTTTGAGCTTCCTGATCGATGCCCGCTGGGGCGGTGATATCTTCTCAGTAACCGATTGGTTCGGTGCTTATGCCGGTGTTACTGAGGAAACTGTTGAAGGCGGTATCCGTGAGAACGGTATGATCGTAGGCAAGGATGTATTGGACGATCAAACTGTAGGTTATGTGAATGAGAACGGTGATTTCGTTGAAAACGATATCGTAGTTAGTTCGCAGGATTACTTCTCAGACTACTGGGGACTGCAAGAACCCTCCATTATCAAAGGTAGTTTCATCAAACTGCGTGAAGTTGTTATCTCTTACAACCTTCCTAAAAAATGGATGAAGAAAACCGGCTTTATCAAGCGCGCAAACTTCTCCCTCATTGGTAGAAACCTTGCCCTGCTTTATACAGACGAATCTAACGATGTTGGAATCGATCCCGAAACAGGTTTCGGAACAACAATTAATGGTATGGGTCTTGAGCAATTCCAGATTCCTCCAACACGTAGCTTTGGTTTCAAACTGCAATTGTCCTTCTAATCCATGGAGGTTTATCCAATAAAATTATAACAGAAACCTAAAAATGAATAAAATGAAAAAAATATTAAATATAAAAGCGGTATTCGTTCTTGGGCTTATCATTGGACTGGTCTCCTGTACCAAGGACTTTGAAGAAATGAACGTAAACCCAAATGAGCCAAATGATGCTCCTAATACAAACATCTTGGCACACAGTCTGCGCTATTATGCTGACTTTTTCTTTGACGACTGGCAGGATATGAACAATTATATGAGCTATGCCGGCCAGGTTACTAAGATTCAATACATTGATGAAGCACGTTATAACTATCGAGCCAGCACTGTTAATGATGCATGGGAAGATGTTTATAATACCACTCTTGATTTAACAAAAGTCATTGACGCTGCTGCTGCATCCGGTGATAAGAATATGCAGGCTGCGGCTTTGACTTTCCGTACATATATCATGCATATTGCAACGGATACATGGAAATCAATCCCATATAGTGATGCCTGGAAAGCCGAAGAGGGTATTGTGAACCCTATGTATGATAGTCAACAGGCAATTTATTTAGATCTGTTAAACAGCCTTAAAATAGCCAATGATTTATTTGCTGAAAATAACGGAGATCCTCTTGGTGATGGTGACCTGCTTTTTGGCGGTGATGAAAAAAAATGGCAGAAATTCTGTAATTCCCTCAGGCTTCGTGTAGCAATTCGCGTATCAAATGTAGATGAAGCTTTAGCTCAGGAACATATAAACGATGCCTTAAGTCAGCCTGTTATGGAAAGTAACGATGATAATGCTTATTTCTGGTGGCCGGGTGCTGCCCCGTATAAAGAACCATGGGCAGAGAATTTTGAAGAGCGTGATGATCATGGTATGTGTAATACCTTAGTAGATATTCTGGACGATCTCAATGACCCACGTCTTCATGTATATGCCGATACCAACAGCGAAGGAGTATATCGGGGGATCCCTGCAGGAGCATTGGATGAAAACGTGCCTAACCTGCCATTGATTTCACGTATTGGGCCTTTCTATCGTGAAAATCCTGCCGGTTTTACGCCATTTATGCGCTATGCAGAAGTACTGTTCATTAAAGCGGAAGCTGCACAGCGTGGCTTTACTAATGATGATGCAAAAGGACTGTATGAAGAAGGCATAAAACAGTCTATGTTTGAAAACGGAATAGAGGATGATGGAAAGATAACAGAATATATTAATTCCGAGAAAGTTGCATATGCTGACGATGTGAAGCAAATTTATCTGCAAAAATGGATTTGCCTCTTTAAAGATGGTCATGAAGCATGGGCGGAAACACGACGTACCGATGTTCCTTTGATGGATGAAGCAGAAGGCTCTCCTTATGGAAACCACAACCGCCCTCCTTTCCGCTATCCTTACCCAACGAACGAATTCAACAGAAATGGTGCCAACATTGCTCCAGCAGCAAAAGGTGTTGTTGATCATTTCTGGGGACAGCAAATGTGGTGGGATACACGTACTGGTGTAAACTAAGTCGTTTTATTAGCTTTTAATAAACCAACAAGCGCAGGCCCGAAGGCCTGCGCTTTTTTTATCAGTTGAAAACAATAATAAGAGGTGCTAAACTGGAAATAGCGGAAACGTTTGTGAAAAAACCGAATCAGTGCGTGCACCAGATATCAAAAAAAAACGTAGTAGAGGCTCTATACATTGCGCCTCTACTACGTTTTTTGTGATCCCGGGAGGACTCGAACCCCCATCACAGGAACCGGAATCCTGAATTCTGTCCAGTTGAACTACGGGACCGTTTTAGGATGGCAAAATTAAGAAAAATTTTAATCTTTTTGTTTTTTCTTGTGCTTCTTCTCGTCTTTATTCATGATCCTGTTTTGTTCCTGTATGCTTTCTTTGTGCACCAGATTAAGCAATTTCATCAGGAAGTCCTTTTCCAGTCCCATATTCATCCCACTGTTCAAACGGTCATTTATAATGTTTTGCCAACGTTTGATCTGTAAAATAGTAATGCCTTTTTCTTTTTTATAATCAGCAATATCACGTACAATATCCATTCTCCTGGCCAGTATATCGAGTAATTCCGTGTCGATTTTATCGATTTCCGAGCGGAAACTTTCCAGTTTGCATTCAAAAGCCTGATCGCCTTTGCGGCTTCGGATTACCAAATTTTTAATGATCTTTCTGAGCTCTTCGGGTTTAATTTGCTGATCGCGGTCTGTGAGGGCCCTTGCTGGATTGAAGTGTGTTTCAAGCATCAGTCCATTCATATCCAAATCCAGGGCTCTTTGAGAAATTTCCTGAAGTAGTTTTGTGTTTCCGCAAATATGGCTGGGGTCAGATATGAGCGGGAGGTTGGGGATTTGTCTTTTGAGTTCAATAGGGATTTCCCACATAGGCGCATTGCGGTATTTGCTTTGCTCAAAAAAGCTGAAGCCCCGATGAATACCGGCAAGTTTTTTTATGCCCGACTGATAAATCCGCTCAAACGCACCAATCCATAATTTTAAATCAGGATTAACCGGGTTTTTAACAAAAACAGGTATATCAGCACCCCTGAGGCTTTCTGCAATTTCCTGCACAACAAAAGGGTTTACCGTGCTTCGTGCACCAATCCACAAAATATCAATATCGTATTTCAATGCCAGTTCCACGTGCTGTGGACGAGCAACCTCAATGGCTGTGAGCAGGCCACTTTCTTTTCCTGCTTTTTGCATCCACTTCAGGGCTTCTTCTCCTTTGCCTTCAAAACCTCCCGGTCGGGTACGTGGTTTCCAGATGCCTGCCCTAAATATGCGTACCTGCGGAATGCAGCTTAATTCCCGTGCTGTTTGCAGGATTTGTTCTTCGCTTTCAGCACTGCAGGGACCTGCAATTAGCATTGGATAGCTTATTGGTGCCAGATAGTTTTCGATTGCTTCGCTATTGAATTGAATGCCCATAATGGCTGCAAAGGTACGCTTTTCAAAAATGAATGGGATTTCTTTTAGAAGTTAAAAACAGGGCTGCTAAACATGAACCGCTTTTGTATGCCGGACTATTTCTCCTTCCATTAGCTTCTTGGCCGTGTTCAGGATTTCTTCCATGTTACTGGGCTTGGGTATATATGCGTCACACCCTGCGCTTTCACATCTTCCGTTGAATTCATCATATGCAAAGGCACTGTGCGCAAGTATAGGAAGCTTTTGGTTGTGTTTTCTGATGAGTTTTGCCGCGTCAAAACCATTCATCACAGGCATGCGGATGTCCATAATGATCAGATCCAAATTGGGTCGTTGATTGTACACATCAACAGCCTTTTGGCCATCTTCCGCCCACAATATTTCAGCATTTGTGCGGCGCAGATAGCTTTTTAAAATCCGATAACTGAGATGGTCGTCCTCAGCAATCAAAATGGTTTTTTTATTCCAGTTGTAGGCCATTTGGTTGATAGATCTGACTTATAGTCAAATAGTCAAAAATATGGCCAAAGGTAATAAGAAAAATTAATAATATCTACTCCGGAATTACAAGACTTTGATTGGGGTAGATCAAATCAGGTTGCTCAATTTTAGTTTTATTGGCTTCGTAGATTTTTTTCCAGTCTTGGGCATTGCCGTAGTATTTCCTGCTTAGGTCGTACAGCCATTCGCCCTGCTGAACCGTATGGGTTATTTCCTTCGGCTCCTCCACTATTTTTTCTACCGGTTTTGGCTTCGGCTCTTCCTTGGGTTTTGGCTTAGGCGCTTCCTGCTTTGGTTTTTCTTTGGGTGTCTCCTTTTGTTCCTTTTCTCCGCCACAAGAGCTTAAGGCGAAGGCCAGAAATACTATCGCAATTAGAGGGAAGTAGTTATGTTTCATAATATTGCTTTTGAATTTCCAAATGTAGAGAATTTCTTTTAGCCTGTCAAATTTTCATTACTGCTTTGCATAAAGCAAGAAAATCGTCCGGGCTCAGCTGTTCGGCTCTTTTCCCGGCAAATCCCTCTGGAACGGGCTGATCAAGGTTTAAGGGCTTAAGCGCGTTTCGAAGCGTCTTTCTTCTTTGATTAAAAGCTGTTTTCACGAGTTGGAAGAAAAAGCGTTCATCAATGTCCTCAATAGTGTTGCGGAAGCGTTGCAGGCGTATCACGCCCGATTTAACTTTGGGCGCTGGCGTGAATACATGCTCATCAACCGTAAACAGATATTCCGCTTTATAGTATGCCTGAGTGAGAACACTTAAAATACCATAGGTTTTGCTCCCGTGTTGCGCACATATTCTTTCGGCGACTTCCTTTTGAAACATGCCGCAAAGACAAGGCACAAGCGTCCGGTTCTCAAGCATCCTGAAAAGGATTTGAGAGCTGATATTGTACGGAAAATTTCCACTGATACAAAATTCTTCGCCATTGAATAGCTCCTGAAGCGGAAATTTTAAAAAGTCGGCTTCATGCAGTTTTTCGCCCACAAAAGGATAAGAGGCTTGAAGGTATTCAACGGATTCGGGGTCAATTTCGAGTAAATGCAGGTTTATGCCGCTTTTTTGCAGCAAAAATTGTGTGAGCACCCCTGTTCCGGGACCGATTTCCACAACATTTCTGCATTTGGGGCAAAGGCTTTCGGCAATTTTCTTCGCGATGTTCTGATCGTTTAGGAAATGTTGCCCGAGATGTTTCTTGGGGCGTACACTCATGCTTTGTGTTTTTATTGTATTTGTTCCGTGGCTTGCTCCGATTGCCGTAAAAAGCGAAATCTGTTTCGTGCACGTTCAGTAAACACAGAACCCGGATAATCTGTAATCAGTTTTTTGTAATAAAGCATGGCTTTCTCTGGATTTCCGCTTTCATAGTCATAAAGTTCGGCCAGTTTGATCAGGGCATTATCCGCTAATATGCCATCGGGATAAAATTCATATAATTTGTTAAGAAGGCTGTCGGTAGCCATAAGGTCTCCCTGAATTTTCCTGATTTCTGCTTTTTTCAGCAGCACATCATCATCCAGCGGATGCGACATACCGAGCAAACCAATGGAATCGAGTTTGATCAGTGCTTCGCTAAAATGCTTGCGATAGGCCATAAGCGATGCTTCTGCGAAAAGCTGCAAACCGTATTGGGAGCTGTCCGGATCAGGATTATCACTGATTAAAAGTGCCAGCTCCATGGCATCATTGGCAATAAGTTTGGATGTGGCGGCTTTGAGTACATCTACCTGTGTTTTTGCCCAGCCAAATTCTCCAATATAAAACGAAAGTTGGGCATTTTTAAATTTGGCATTATGGCCGCGCAGGTCGTTTTTGAAATTTTTTTCCACCTGAGAGTAGAGCAGGGTGGCTTCCCAGGGCTGGCCGGTATACAGATAAATATCAGCTAGTTCTACTTTTAAATCGGCAATTTTTGGCTGGGAGATGTTTCTAAGCCCGATTCCGGTTGTGAGCAGCTCAATGGCTTCATCAGCCTGGTTCATATCATAGGCTTTGAGACGGGCATAACTAATCGCCAGGTCTGCCGTGCCCTGATGTAATCCAAATTCGCTGAGTACATCTTCAAATTCTGCGGCAAGCTTTTCACGTTTTTCGGTACTGTTGGCCGGACTGTGGGCATACATCATATAACGCACCACCAGCTGGCGGATACGCGCATAACTGTACATGCTGCCATCTTTCCCTTTTTTTATGATCGCATTCAGTGCTTTCAGGGCAGTTTCATAATCTTCATTGGATGCTGCAAGACCGGAAATCTCAAACATACGCTGGCCATCTTCCTGATAACGCCGGTCGAGTACCTGGGCATGCGTGAGCGCCAGATCAAAATCTTTTTCCTGTATGGACAGCCAGATAATCATCTCGGGAAATACGGTATTTCCGGGAAATTTCTGGGCTTTGCGGATGAGCTGTCCACGCAACTCCGTATGCTTTTCGTTATCTTCATCTTTTTCAAGGGCACGCTGCAGCCTGTTTTGCACGCTTGCCATCATCGATGGATCATGCTCTAACAGATCAAGATAGGTTTCCGTCGCTTTTTGAAAATTACCGTCAATCTCATAAATATTGGCCAGATTGAGCCCAAACATGGTGTTGCTGCCCAATAGTTCCTGCCCTTTTTCATAGGTTTTTATCACATAATCATTGAGCATGCGCATACGAAAATGATTTGCCGTTGCTATGATGATATTGCGGTCGGCAGGCATTTCATCAATGACTTCCATGTATGTTTTTGTTGCCTTCCGGCTTTTGCCCGAACTGGCATTTACATAGCCCAGGTCAATTTTATAGCGGTTGTTCCCGGGTTCAATTTTGAGCTGGTCCTTAACAAATTTTAATGCTTCTTTGTGTTCGCCTAAGTAGATAAGGCTCTGCACATAATAGTTGTAATAATGAGAAGAGCGCCGGCTGTCGAACAGTTCTTTAAAAAGTTTGGCGGCTTTTTCAAAATCGCGGTTTCGGTAATATTCTGCGGCCAAAGCCATTTTTTCGGCATTGGATCTTTGCCCGGGCTGCGGAGGTTTGGCCGAAATGGTTCCGTCCTGTTGTTTTGGGATTACCTGAGCATGCAATACATCATTATTGAAACATAGCAGCAGCAGTATTGTAATCAGAATTATATGGGTTGTGTTTTTTTGCATTCGTGCAAAATTCGTTGATTTGCTTCAATCTTAACAAAAAAAATCCGGTTTTATTCTGTTTATCAGAACAAGACCGGATTTTTAAAATGATAGGGTTTTACTTTATTATTTCAAACCCGGTATAATTTTGAAGGGCTTCCGGTATGTGGATGCCATCTTCGGTTTGCATATTTTCGAGCAGTGCGGCTACAATACGGGGCAATGCGAGAGCACTTCCGTTGAGCGTATGCGCCAGCTGTGTTTTTCCGCCATTGTCTTTGAAACGCAGCTTCATACGGTTTGCCTGGAAATCTTCAAAATTGGATACAGAGCTCACTTCCAGCCATTTTTTCTGAGCGGCAGAATACACTTCAAAATCGTAGGTGAGTGCCGCCGTGAAACTAGTATCACCACCACAAAGGCGCAGGATGCGGAAAGGCAGTTCAAGCTTGCGCAGCAAATTGGCAACATGGGCTTTCATACTTTCCAGTGTTTCGTAAGATTTATCAGGATGCTGAATCTCAACAATTTCTACTTTGTCAAATTGATGCAAGCGGTTGAGTCCGCGCACGTCGCTGCCATAGGATCCGGCCTCTCTGCGGAAACAATTCGAATAAGCCGTGTTTTTTACCGGCAGATCGCCCTCTTTGAGCATTACATTTCGGTAAATATTGGTTACCGGGACTTCTGCTGTTGGGATGAGGTAGAGGTTATCAAGGCCAACATGGTACATCTGCCCGTCTTTGTCGGGAAGCTGTCCGGTGCCGTAACCTGATGCTTCATTCACAAGCAAAGGAGGCTGGATTTCAGTATATCCGGCATCGCGTGCTTCATCGAGGAAAAAATTGATCAAAGCGCGTTGCAGGCGGGCGCCCTGTCCTTTATAAAAAGGAAATCCTGCACCCGTAACTTTGTTGCCGAGTTCAAAGTCGATGATATCGTATTTCGAAGCCAATTCCCAATGGGGAAGTGCTTTATCGTGGAGTTCAGGAATATTGCCTTCGGAATCTACAATTTCGTTGTCTTCTTCTGATTTTCCCGGAACCACGCTTGGATGCGGAATATTTGGAAGCAGCAGCATTTTGCTCTCCAGTTCACTTTTTGTGCTTTCCAGTTTCTCAGAAAGTTCTTTGCTGTTTGCCTTCAGTTCGCCCGAACGCTCACGCGCAGCTGTGGCTTCATCTTTTTTGCCTTGTTTAAAAAGCATACCGATTTCTTTGGCAAGCTTATTGGCTTCGGCCAGACAGTCATCAAGCTCTTTTTGTGTCGCTTTACGCTGGTCGTCTAATTTAATAATTTCCGGGATCAGTTCAGAAGCATCAAAGTTTTTGATTTTCAAGCGTTCAATAATCTGATTTTTATCTGTTTTTAGGCGTTGAACGGGGATCATCTTGTTTTTGGGTTTTATTGAAACAAAAAAACTCCTGACGAGCAGGAGTTTATATACTTTTGAAGATTGTCGTCAAATTAGTTTGCTTCAGTAGCAGGAACAACGGAAACGAACGAACGTTCGTTGCGTGTTTTTTTGAATTTCACAACACCATCAGTAAGGGCAAAAAGAGTGTGGTCTTTTCCCATACCTACATTTTCGCCGGGATGATGTGTAGTTCCTCTTTGGCGAACGATAATGTTACCGGCAACAACTGCCTGGCCACCGAAAATTTTAACACCTAGGCGCTTGCTTGCTGACTCGCGACCGTTCTGCGAGCTACCCATTCCTTTTTTATGTGCCATACTAAATAATTTTTAATGTTTGTACTTAAAACAGGATATCAGAGGGCAATATTCTCTACTTCAACTTTGGTAAGATACTGCCTGTGACCGTTACGAACTTTGTAACTCTTACGGCGTTTTTTCTTGAAAACGATCACTTTGTCACCTTTGAGGTGTTCAACAACTTTAGCTTCAATTTTAGCACCTTCTAGGTGAGGCTTGCCAATTTTTACTTCACCATCATTGTCGATAAGCAAAACTTTGTCGAAAGTAATTGCTTGTCCTTCTTCTTCCTCGCGACGGTTGATGAAGTAATATTTTCCTTTTTCAACCTTAAGCTGGCTGCCACCAACATCAATAATTGCGTACATTTGCTTTAATAATAAAATTAACTCCTGCAGGTGATTGTTCTTCAATGCTTTATATGAACCTGTTCGGAAAAACGGAGTGCAAAAATATAAATTTTTCTGAAGTCGTGCTAATTTTCAGGATTTTTTTTAAGTTTGCGCAAAATCTTTTTAAAAAATTAATCTCCTTTAAAACGCGGGCAGTGAATTAATTAAACTTTTTGTGTTGTTAAAAATTCATGAAATAGTTGATTTTTTTTCATACTCAGGCAACCCGTTAATAATTGAGATGTCTTAATAGGCAAGCCTTCGGGCTTATTGGCTAAACGTTCTTACAACCAAATAAATATGTATTTCCACAGATTAATGATAGAAAACTGTCATTACTCCTGTTTACAATAGCAACGTTTTGAAAAACGGCTTCAATTTTCAAAATGGTTGTATTCAGTGTAAGTGGAAGCGAGATGAACCAAGGGAAAGGTTTAAATTACATCCTGAGGTATGCTACTGGTTTTTTTGTGTAAGCTGTGGCGGCTTATGCAGAGAAGCTAAGGTTATTATTGTGTTTTGACTGCTTTGGCAGTCGTTGATTAATTTATTTAATTCAAACCAAAACAAATTTTTTTATGAGAAAACTTACCAAAATCCTAACATTGATGTTGGCAGTTCTTCTGTCTTCAACAATGGCTTTCGCAGACTTTGTGGAAGTTGGGGGAGGTACTCTCACTGAGAGATACGTACCTTTTAACGGCTATTATGATTATGGCTGGTCAAAGGTGATCTACCTCCAATCAGAATTAGGTGGTGACGCTATTACAATTGAAAAACTAGCGCACCAAATATCAAGTACACCATCTGGTTATATGATGCCAGATCAGGCTATTTGGATGAAAGCTACTTCGGAAACATCATTCTCAAGTGCAGCCTATACTGATCCGGCTGCTAATGGATTTACCAAAGTATTTGATGGAACTATAGATTACACTGCCACCCCTGGAGAGTGGCTGGAGATCGAATTCAACGTTGCTGATTTCGATTATAATGGTACTGATAATCTTATGGTTATTTGGGAAAACAAAAAAGATGACTACGCAAGCGGTTATCCACACTGGTACTATCAGTCACTTTCGAACCGTGCTGTTTACGACTATCAGGATAATTCTTTCCCAACAGTTTCCGGTACAATAGGTAACTATGTGCCTAATACACGTTTTTATTATACTCCACCGCTGCCTCCGGGAGTGATGCACGGGATAGTAGAAAATACGGCAACAGGCGATCCTGTAGTTGGTGCAACCATTACTGCAACTGAAACTATTTCAGGTGATGAATATACATGGATGTCAGGTGAAAATGGTGAATATTTTTTCCCTGTTGAACCCGGTACATACGATTTATCATTTGCAAAGATTGGCTTTTCTGGTGCTACAGAGAACGGTATTGCTGTAATTCTTGGTGACACAACTGAAGTCCCTGACGTTACATTAACTGAAAATCCGTATGAACCAATGTTTGTTGAAGCAACCGTAAACGCTACTGATGACGCATGTCTCGTAGAATGGGGCCTTCCTTCAGGTGATTACGAAATCGTTTATGACGACGGTGTTGCTGAAAACATGATTGCCTGGTTCTTTGGTGGCAATATGAATGCTGTTAAATTTACCCCAGCAGGTTACCCTGCCATCGTTAAAGGTGGTAGTGTTTACGTTGGTGACGGTTCTTACCCAACAGGTGGTGCTTTCCTTAATGTTGATTTCGGTGTTGCAGTTTATGCAGCCGACGGAGTTAACGGTATGCCCGGTACTCTGCTCGACTCAATCGTTGTTGCTCCAACAGAATATGGTTGGGTTAACTTCATGGGTCTTAATGCAGAAGTTTTAAGTGGTGATTTCTATATCGCTATGGCACAAGGTGGTGATTATCCTGACTGTGCTCCTATCGGTATTGATGAAACTGCTCCTCAGAAATTCCGCAGTTACAGCCGCAACCTTACCAATGGTGGCGCTTGGGGCGTTTCTGCTTATCAGGATTTCATGATCCGTGCTATTGTTGAAGGTTCGAACTCTGGCAGCGGTGACTATGCCCGCGCAGCCACAATCTGGCCTGCTAAAATTGAAGGACAAACTTCACAAAGCCCAACAAATACAACTTTCGGTAAAGAAGGAAGTCCTGAATATAATATTATTTCAGGTTCTGCTACACGTGGCGTTGACCATTATATGGTTTACCGTGTTTCTAACTTCGACCCAGAAGATCCAATGGATCCGGGTACAGAAACTTTACTGAACAATAACGTTAGCGGTCTTTCTTATAATGATAACGGCTTTGGTGCTCAGCCAAGTGGTTACTATCGTTATAATGTTTATGCTGCTTACGAAAGTGGTGAAGTATCTGATGCTGCAGTTTCCAATGTTGTTGGTCATGCACTCAGTGCTGATGTTACTTTCGAAGTATCTACTACTGATGGAGAAAGCCCTGCTGGTGCTATCGTTAATATGACAGGTATTGCTTATCCTTATTTTACTGCTATAGAAACAGTTCCTGCTTCTGGTACTTTAGTTGTTGAAGACGTTGATTTCGGTGATTATGATATCACTGTTCAGCTTTCCGGATATGACCTCTACGAACTTTCTTCTTATAATGTTGACGGAGAAGAAACAATTGTTGTTATACTGGCAGAATCCAAGTATGCTCCTACAAACCTTTATGTAGATCCTACTACACTTTTAGCAACATGGAATGAGCCTTCAAACGCAATTGCAAGCGAAGGTTTCGAAGGTGGTGCTATTCCTGCAGGCTGGTCAACACAGCAGGTTTCAGGTACGGCGAACTGGGAAATAACCACAGGTGGCCATAGCGGACACCCAAGTACTGCCCATACGGGTACTTACAATGCTCTGCTTTATGCTACTTCTGCTACTTCTGTATGGTTGATCTCTCCTGAGTATGACCTTAGCGTCTGTACAAACGAAGCAACCCTTACTTTCTGGCACACACAGCCTGTTTGGGCTAGTGACCAAGATGAGCTCGAAGTTTATTACCGCACAGGTGGTGGTGCCTGGCAACTGCTCGAAGATTATACTTCAAGCATTACTTCATGGACAGAAGAAAGCATTACACTGACTGGCGACCAACTGGCAACTGATTTCCAGATTGGTTTCCTTGGTAATGCAGATTATGGTTACGGTATTGGTATCGACGATGTTGCTATCCTTGGTGATTTCGAGGTTTCTCCTGCCACTTATATGGTTTACCTCGACGGTGCACAGGTTGGTGAAACTGATGTAACTGAATATCAATATATAGACCTTAACTTTGGTCAAACTTATGTAGCTGGTGTTGCTGCAGTTTACAGCTCTGGTGTTTCTGACATCATTACTTACGAATTTACTGCTGCATTCCTGCCCCCACCACGCGACCTCGAAGGTGAAGTTGTTGATCATGACGCTATCCTGTCATGGACTGCTCCTGGTTCAGGTTCAGGTGAAGAATATGAAATCGTTTATACTGACGATACTCCTGAAAACGCTACTGCATGGAACGTTGTTGACAGTGAAAATGCATTGAAAATGACTCCGGAAGGATATCCTTGTCAGGTTCTTTCTATATCACTTAATATTTATGATGGTACATGGCCAGCCGGTAATATCCTTACTCCAATGGAAGTATTGGTATATGATGACAATGGCGCTGGTGGCCTTCCTGGTGATCTGCTCGGAAGCAAGGTTGTTACTCCTGCCAACTATAACTGGGTTGAAGTAGATATGAGCGACCTCAACATCAATATCAACGATGGTGATTTCTATGCTGCAATGAAACAGATTGGTACTTATCCAGACTGTCCTCCAATTGCAATTGATGAAGATGCCGGTGTAAACCGCTCATACAGCCACGCAGATGGTGACCCATGGGCTGTTGCAAACTATCAGGACTTCATGTTCAAAGCACGCGTTTATGGTGAAACATCAGGTGATAAAATGCTTGGTGCCAACACTATTGAAATTCCTGCTGTTGCTAATGTAAATGCGCTTACAGCACAGGCTCCTGTTCAAAATGCAGGTACTGTTCAGGAAGGTTATGCAAAATATATTCACAACACACGCGCTCCTCTTGCTGGTGTTCTGGACAACCTGATTGCTTACAACGTTTATCGTGATGGTTCTTTCATTGCACAAACTGATGAAAGCACACGCACTTATACTGACGTTTATGCTCCTGCAGGAACACATGAATACTCTGTAACTGCTGTTTACGAAGCTCCTACTGCCGGTGAATCACTGGAAGAAGGACCAATCGAGCTCTATATTTATGGTGAAGGTGCTATTTCAGGTACTGTTAGTGTTATGGGAACTCCTCTGGTACCACTGGAAGGCGCAACCATTACTGCTTACCGTGAAGTAGGTGACGAACTTATTTATGAAGCTGAAACTACTTCTGATAATAACGGTGCTTATAGCATGACTGTTCTCGAAGCTTCTTATACTATTGTTTGTGAAGCTGCTGATTACGAATCACAAGAAGTTACAGGACAATCTGTGGCGAATGGTGGCAACACTATTGTTGATTTCGTTATGCTCGAAGCTCCGGCACCAGCACTCGGTGTTTATGCTGAACGTAATTTTGAACATACTCAGGTTGATGTATCATGGTACGAGCCGAGCAACTATTATCAAATCATTTATGATAATGACGATGCTACAAACGTAACTGCATGGGACGTTGCCGGTAATATGCACGCTGTTAAATTTACTCCTGCCGGATATCCTACTGATGTTCTTGGTGGTTATGTAAATATTTATGATGGTAGCTGGCCAAGTGGCAACTCACTGCAGCCTTTCACAATGTTTGCTGCTTTAGCTGATGGTGAAGGTGGAATGCCAGGTACTATGCTCGACAGTATTACTGTTAATCCTGCCGCTCATGGTTGGGTTGAATTTAACTTCGCAGGCGGAAACTTCGTCGAAGAAGGTGACTTCTACCTCATCATGCGTCAGGATACTGACTATCCTAACTGTGCCCCAATTGCTGTTGACGCTACTGCCGGTGCAAACCGCAGCTACAGCCGTTACATCACTGGTGGTAAAGATTGGGAACTCAGTGCTTACCAGGACTATATGATCCGTGCAAAAGTTTATGGTGATAACAGTGGCCGCGCTGCAACTGAATTCAATGCTGAATTGAACCTTGCGCAAGGAACAACTGCAAACACTTTAAGCAAGTATTCTGTAGCAGCTGCTCAGGTGAATACTCAGAAACTGGGTCAGTTTGTATCCCTTTCTACTGAAAGTGTACGTGGCCTCGAAAGCTATACTATTTTCCGTCTTGAAGACGGTCAGCAAAACAGCCCTGATACCTGGACACTCCTAGACGAAGGCGTTACTGCTACCGAATGGACTGACATGGATTGGCCTTCACTCGAAAATGGTTTCTACGTTTACGCTGTAGTCAGTGTTTATACTTATAACCAGTCTCCTGCTGCATTCTCTAATGTAGTTCCAAAAGGACAGGATTCTGAGGTTACTGTTAATGTTTCTACTAATACCGGCGACAGCCCTGAAGGAGCTCTCGTAAGCTTTGTTCCTCAAGGTAACGGATCAATTGAGGAAAAAGAAGCCCCTGCTGATGGTGTTACTTTCTTCCATGAACTTACAAATGGTTGGTATGACCTTACAGTAAGCAAGCCTGGTTATGAATCTTATATCCTCGAAGGACTCTATGTTAATCAGGATATGGAAATCGACGCTGTTCTGATTGAAGCATGTCTGCCTCCGCAGATGTTCCACGTTACTATGGACGGTATCGCTACATGGTTGCCCCCAGTACTTGACTACGAAGAAGTATTCTTCGAAGGCTTCGAAGGTGGTATGATCCCTTCAGGTTGGACTCAGATTACTGATCCTGCCATGAACCCAGACCAGTGGGCAGTACAAACAGGTGGTGCAGGCGGACATCCGGCCGGCGCATTCGAAGGTGAATACAATGCACTCTTCAATGGTAGCTCAGCCATTACCAAGCTTGTTACTCCTCAAATCAACCTCGGTGGTGCCATTGCTCCTGAACTTAGCTTCTGGTTTGCACAGCCTGCAAGCAGCGGACAAGACAAACTGGCTGTATTCTACAAGAATACTGCAAGTGGCAGCTGGCAAGCTCTTATGAGCGAAGCCGGTGATGTACCTTACTGGACTAAGAAGAACATCCAACTTCCGAACCCAACAGCTACTTATTACATCGCTTTTGAAGGAACAGCTCCTGAAACAGGTGGTTATGGCGTAAGCCTCGACAACGTACGCGTTGTTAAAGGTGTTGAGCCAGGCGACGACCGCGCACTCGAAGGTTACAACGTTTACCTCAATGGTGTGTTCCAGGACTTCACTACTGACCTTACTTACACATACACAGGACTTACTGTAGCTCAGGCATACATTGGTGGCGTAAGCGCTAAGTATACCAACTGCGAAAGCCCGATAGTACTCTATCCATTTACATATTATACTTGTGACTTCTTTGCCCCTGTCCGTAACCTCGAAGCCAGCCTCATCAATTGTGATGTTCAGCTGACATGGGAACCACCAGGAGACCTCGAACCACAGGAATATGATATCATTTACACTGATGATACTCCGGAAAATGCTACTGCATGGAACGTAGTAAACAGTGAAAATGCACTCCGCATGACACCTGCAGGTTATCCTTGTGATGTATTGACTGTTTCAGTTAACATTTATGACGGTACATGGCCAGCTGGTAATATCCTGAACCCAATGGAAATTCTTGTTTATGCCGGTGACGGTACAGGTGGACTCCCGGGAACTGTTCTCGGAAGCAAAGTTGTTACTCCAACTGCTTACAACTGGGTTGACGTTGACGTAAGTGATATGGGTATCACTATTTCTGATGGCGACTTCTACGTTGCTATGAAACAAATTGGTACATATCCTGACTGCCCTCCAACAGCAATTGACGAAAATGCTGGTGTAAACCGCTCATACAGCCGTGCTGATGGTGACCCATGGGGTATTGCAAATTATCAGGACTTCATGTTCAAAGCCCACGTTTATGGTATCTACTTCGGTGACCGTGTTATCGATGGTGGTAGTGTAAACGTACCTGCTATAGCCAATGCTGCTGCACTTACTGCAAATGAGCCTGTTGTTAATACTGGTATGCAGGAAGTTAAGAATGGTAAGTTTGTATATGCTGATGGCCGTGAAATGCGTGCCCTCCGTGGTTACAACGTTTACCGTGATGGTGATAAGGTCAATGACGTTCTTCTGGGCGTTGGTTCTACAGTTTATACTGATACTCCTCCTTATGGTGGTGTTTACGTATATGGCGTTACTGCTGAGTATGACGAAGGTCACGCTTGTCCTGTAGAAGTTGAAGTTGATGTTTGTGGCCACTTGCCCGCACCAACTGATCTCACCGGATTAGATGTTGATTATACTGCACACCTGTGGTGGAATGCTCCTAGCACAAGCCTCAGCGCATGGTTGCATTATGATGACGGTGAGTATGTTAGCCGTATTGGTGCTGGTGAAGCACAATATGATGTAGCTATCCGTTTCCCAGTGGAAGCTCTTGCTCCATACGACGGATTAAGCATGACAACCCTCCGTATTTTCTTTGTAGCTCATGAACATGCTGCCGGTACAGATTACAGCGGCCGTGTTTGGACTAAAGATGGTTCTAACGATCCTGAAGTCGTTGCTGAAATTGATATCGACGAAAGCACAATAACTTGGGAAGCATGGAACGACTTCGAACTGGAAACTCCACTCGTAGTTGATGCAACCAAAGAACTGTGGTTCGGTTACTACGTTGATCAGTCTGCTGATGATTATCCTGCTGCTACTTCTGCAGTTGCCGATAATGGCCTTGGAAACTTGATCTATTACGGTGGTACTTGGGCTACATTGCTCGACCTGAACCCAGACCTTGACTATAACTGGATGGTTCGTGGTTATGTAACTGATGAAGCTGGTGACCGCGTTGAAATGAACGCAATTGCCAATACAGCTACATACAATTCATTTGGTGAAGTTGCCAATATTAATGTTGAGCCACAGAAAACTGTTCTGCCTACAGGCAGCCGCGCAGTACTCCTTGGTTACAACGTTTACCGCGACGGTGATGATGAGCCTGTTAATGCTGACATCATTCCTGACACGACTTATGACGATGTTGACCTCCTTGCTGGTATTTACGAATATGTTGTAACAGCTGTTTATGACGAAGGTGAATCTTATCCTGATGGACCTATCCCTGTTAAGATCGGTGAAGACCTTCCTGTACCTCCGGTACCTAATGCTGATGTTCAATGTAACGACGTAGTTCTCTCTTGGGGCAGTGCTTCTGCTAAACTTTGGGATGACTTCGAAATGTATGCAAACTTTACACTTGACCTTAGCCCATGGATCCTCAACGACGTTGACGGTTCTACAACCTATGGTTTCTCAGGAATTGCATTCCCGAATTCAGGTGCTGCTATGGCATTCATCGCATTCAACTCAAAGGCAACTGATCCTCCAATGGATGAGAACCTTGCATACAGTGGTGATAAATTCGCTGCTTGCTTCGCTGCAACTACTCCTCCAAACAACGATTGGATGATTACTCCAAAGCTTATGATCGATGAAGGTGATGTATTTAACTTCATGGCCAAGTCTTACACTGATGAGTATGGCCTTGAGCGCTTCAAAGTTGCTGTAAGTACTACAGGTACTGATCCTGAAGACTTCACAGTGATCAACGAAGGTGAATACGTAGAAGCTCCTGCAGATGCTTATGGTATGTTTGAATATGACCTCTCCGCTTATGACGGTCAGGAAATCTATATTGCCATCAACTGTGTTTCTAACAATGCATTCATCTTTATGGTTGACGACGTTTATGTTGGACCTGCTGGCAAAGCACGTTTCGCCGGAAACGATGTTTCAAACGGTACTGTTGCCCGCGCTGAAGTAGCATGGAACGGAGAAGTTTATGCTCCTGCATCTAATGCACGCATCGAACGCGACCTGCTGGGTTACAATGTATTCATGGACGATGTTCAGGTGAACACTGAGCTCGTTGTTGAAACCACATACACAGTAGAAGACCTCGAAGCCGGTACTTACGGATTCCAGATCAATGCAGTTTACGATGCAGGTACATCTGCCCGCACTGATGTTGTTGAAGTAACCATTGAAGAGTATGTTGCTGTTAGCGACCTCGCTGGTGAAATTAACATGGATGGTTATCCTGAACTGACATGGTCAGCTCCTGCAGGCCGTGCATTGGAAAGCTATAAAGTTTACCGTGAAGGTGAAGTGATTGCTGAAGGTGTTACAGAAACTACTTATGTAGATGAAAACGCTCCTTCTGGCGAACTCGTTTGTTACACTGTTGTTGCTGTTTACACTGATTGTGAAAGCGTACCTTCTAATGAAGTATGTTTAACAGTAGGTATCAATGACATCAACGGTAATGAGCTTAGCGTATATCCGAACCCTGCAACGGACGTTGTTAACGTACGCCACAGCGGCCAGATTGAACAAATCACCGTTGTAAATGCTGTAGGTCAGGTTGTTGCTGAAATCATGACCAACGAAACAAATGTTGCTATCAACGTTTCAACTTACGAATCAGGTGTTTACATGCTGCGTATGCGTGCTGCCGATGGCACACTCACTACCAAGCGTGTTACTATTGCTGAATAAGCATTAGCACTTTAGAATACTTCCAAAGCGTCCCGGTTTTCCGGGGCGCTTTTTTTTGGTTTGATTCTTGAAAGCTAAATGATAATAGTCTGTATTTATAGTATTTATAATCAGCCTGATGTTAAAATGTAATTAGAGTTTGACCATAAAGAACAGTGCTTGATTCTAAATGTTCGAGGTCGAGGAGCCATGCTGCGCTATACTACGATGTGCTGCGATGCGTTGCATTGCGTTGTACTGAGCTTGTCGAAGTAAGCACTGCCGAAGTACGTGTGAGAAATCTAAACTGCAGTCCCGATGGTACGGGATGAGGAATTGGATTTTGTGCAATCCAGAAAATTCGGGAGACTTTATAAGCGAACTCTAAATAGATTTTGATATCATTTTGGATTATAGTTAAGCTCTTATCGTTTTTTTTTTAATTTTGTCAGTATTGGTAGAGCGAAAAAATTTATTTTCTGTAAAGAGTATTTGTTTCATGCTTAATTAGTATTTGTCTATAAAGTACAGTTCTTGATTTAGAATGTTCGAGGTCGAGGTGTTATACTGCGATGCGATGTATTGCGCAATACTGAGCTTGCCGTAGCAAACTGATTTCAGTACGGGAATAAACCCGATATATCGGGAGACATTATGGACAAGCATTAATTAGTAATCTTTATTGCGAAAGGGATAAATTGAATTCTACCTAACTGCTAAATTTGGGTTTATTTAAAAAATTTACTATTCTAATCTGACTTATGATGCGGAATTCAGTCTTGGAACGTGTTAATAGCTTGCAGGAATTATTAATTCGTGCTGCAAAATATGATTGTACTCATGGTATTGGCTACATTGATTCTAAAGGAAATAGTGATTTTATTAGTTATAGTGATTTTTTAATTAAAGCTAAGAAAGGTGCTGCAGTTCTTAGAAAATCAGGAATTAATGCTGGCGATATTGCATTAATTGTACTTCAGGATAATAAGGATATTATTGATGTTTTTTGGGCATGTATTTTTTCCGGGGTCGTTCCTTCAATTCTGCAAGCTCCTATGAGTTTTGATCTTGATAATCAAAGTATGGCAAAAATTAAAAATGTGTTTGATTTAATAGGAGATCCTCATATTATTTTTGATAGAGATATTAGTTGTTTTGAGCCCTATAGTATGGGCGATAACGTTTTTTCAATTGACCATTTTAAGAAGGCACTTACTGGCGAAACCAATACAATCCAAGAAGCAGTTGATGAAGATGCAATAGCATATATTCAGTTTAGTTCAGGAAGTACCGGAAAACCAAAAGGGGTTGTGCTCTCAAATAGGAATATAACTTCAAATTTAGAGGCAATTGCTATTGGGCTGCATTTTACGCCCCATAGTACCTCTGTAAACTGGATGCCTCTATATCATGATATGGGGCTAATAGGTTATCACTTGTCAATCATGCATAATTGTTCAGCACAGTTCCATATTAATACAATTGATTTTGTACGTAATCCTTTTCTGTGGTTGGATGCTATTTCTGAGTTTAAGGCTGTTATTACCGGAAGCCCTAATTTTGGCTTGGTGCTTACGAATAGGTTTTTGAAAAAAAGACAACATAACCCAAATTGGAATTTTGTTACATTGAAAGCTATGCTTAATGGTGCGGAACCAATTTCTCCTAAGGTAATGTACGAATTTAATGAATTGCTGGCTTCGTACAATTTTAGCCCTAAAGCAATGATGCCTGTGTATGGTATGGCAGAAGCTTCCCTGGCTATCAGTTTTACCGATTATTTTTCAGAAAGAAATGTTTATTACTTTTCTCGAAATAGTATTGTGAATGATGCTATTGCCAAAATTGTTGATCCAGATCATCCTGATGCTATGGAAATTGTTGCTGTAGGGAAAGCTTTAAAGAACATTGAATTCCGTATTGTTGATTTTGAAGATAAATTGGAGGAAGATCTGCATATTGGTCATATTCAAATTCGTGGAAATAGCGTTACTAATGGTTATTACTACCAAATGGACAATGAGGGAGTGTTTACCGATGATGGTTGGTTACGAACTGGAGATATGGGCTTTAATTATGATGGGGAATTATTTATTTCCGGAAGGTTCAAAGATTTAATTATTTTCGGTGGCCGTAATCTTTATGCTCATGATTTTGAATATGTTTCCCAAGGATTAGATGAGCTCCAATATGGAAAGGTTGTTTTTTGTGGCTATTTTGATGACGTGGCAGCCTTAGATAGGGTAGTGTGCTTTATTGCTGGCGTTGCCCCTTCGAAACGTGATGAATTATCAAAGAGGTTGAGAGATCTCATAATGAAGCATATGGGAGTCTCTATTCATGATATCATTTGGCTAAAACCTATCCAAATCCCTAAAACGTCAAGTGGGAAACTTCAAAGATATAAACTCCTTAATTCATATCTAAAAGGGGAGTTTGTGAATAATTAATCTATGTGAATAGGGATTTATCAGACTTATTTGCACGTTTTAAAAATGCTCAAACATAATTTAATCCTATGAAAATCGAAGATTTTATCGAAAAAATTGAAGAAGAATTTGAAGATATCGAAACAGGTTCGGTTAAACCAGATACTGTTTTTAGAGATGTTTTTGAATGGAATTCAATTAATGCACTCATTTATATCGCCATGGTGAAAACCGAATACGATGTGAGTATCAATGCGGAAGAAATTGCTTCTTCAAAAACCATTCAGGATCTTTTTGACCTGATCAGCAAGAAAGTGGAAGCCGGCCAAACAGAATAATTTTTTGCTGTTTCACAAAAAAATGGCTGTTTTCCTTCATTGAGAAAACAGCCATTTTCATTTTTATCCAGCCTGATTAATTCATGAAATTTCGTCATGAGCACATTCAACAAGCTCAGTGACCACGCACAAAACGCAATAAGAGAAAGGGAGCGCAGATTTTTGGCGCATAGGAATAGCCGTAGAAAAAGATAGCATTCCTTTCTGTTGAAGCGGTTTGGGCGCGTAATAGAGTACTTTGTGAATTATTCAGGCTAGAGTTTATTATTGTCGCGTAAACACTGCTGTTAACTGCAATTGATTGCCATCGTATTTTGAAAATTCGATTTGGTTTTCCCCGGTCAATGTACCGAATGCACTAACTGTCCAGGATTCATCGCTGCCGATTTCCTGTGTGGGTACCGTGATGGTCGATTCAGTAACAATGGCATAGGCTTCGATTTCCACGCCCAGTTGCATATAATTTTTAAGCAAAACCTGCGCCGAATTCGATGGGTCGGCCACAATCGTTACCGGATAGGTATTGTCTGTACTTTTTGTGGATTCCTGACAAAGCCAGGTTCCGGTAAAATTGTCCCGCGCGTCTGATGTGGGATCAATAATTTCATCTTCCTCCGTACAGGATGACATAAAAAAGCTTGTAATCATTAAAAGGATCAGGATTCCTGCGAAAGTTCTGCTCTGCTTCATGTTTGTGCGTGTTTGAATTGAGCAGTAAAATTACAAAATAGCAGGATTAATCAAACTTGGTTTATTTAATTCCTTTGTTTTATCATCAGTTTTTGTGTGTAGGTTTTTCCTTGGGTTTCTGTTTCAAGGAAATAAATGCCATCTGCAAAAGTGTTCAGGTTCAATGTAATGCCGCCCTTTTGCGCCGGGTGGAAGTCTTCAAAAACCAGTTTTCCGCTCAAATCGTGAATCCTGAGTTTTAAAACATCCGGGTTTTTTCCATGAAAATTTATTGTCAGGCGGTCGGTAGCCGGATTTGGGTAAATACTGAAGTTTTGTGCAAGTGCTTGTTCCTGCAAAGCTGTGGGCATAGCGCCATTAGCCAAAAGAACGCTGTCGATATGTTCAAAATCAGGAATATCGTAGGGCATAAAAAGATTGCCCACAATAGTATGGTCGGGCATGATTACCAAAACTGTCGGATGCGACATGATTTCAAAATCGTTATTGGCAATATTTCCTCCGCCTTCGATGCCACTCGCAGTAGGGTATTCAATGCCGTAGGTGGTATCGAAAACATAAACGCCCTCGTTTGTATCGCCCCAGGCTACGCCCATAAAAAACACTTCACCTTGATTGTGGCCGTATTTTTTATAAATGGCCTGATGATCAGGTGCATAAAGATTGCACGGTCCGCAGGAAGTACTAAAAAAGTCGATCACTGCTATTTTTCCCTGATCAAGCAGGTCGTACAGGCGGATGTTTTCCCCTTCGATGGTTTTTACACGGATGTCCACAGCCTTTTGAAATGGCGTTTGCGCCATCAAAGCCTGTAAACTGAACAAAATCAATAAACTGATTAGGTGTAAATATTTCATTTTTAGACTTTTAAATTGATGAATTTTGATGAGTAGTGCATCTGATAATAAGATATTGCAAACCCATACCCATAAAAACAAAAATACAGCCTGAAATGTTTTCAATCAAGCTGTATTTTGTTGTAAATCAGATTATTGTGTTGTTGCCTTGTGAATGCGTTTTTTTAACCTGATTAAATAAGGGCTGCGGCTTTTGCGGCCAAACGACTTGCTCCAATGCGGAATAAATCGGGAGTGTCCCAATCTTTGCCCAGAACTTCCAAAAGCAGGGTGTAATATTTTAGGGCGTCTTCCGGTTCGCTGATTCCTCCAGCAGGTTTAAAACCAATTTTCTTTCCGCTGATTTTGTAATAGTCTTTAATAGTGTCCATCATCACCAGCGCGGCCTCAAGTGTAGCGGCCGGATTGATTTTTCCAGTGGACGTTTTGATAAAGTCTGCGCCATTTTCAATAGCAATTTCACTGGCTTTACGGATATTGGCCGATGTTTTCAGTTCGCCGGTTTCCAGGATAACTTTCAGGTGTGCTTTGCCACAGGCTTCCTTAATAGCTTTGATTTCGCCGCCAACTTCTGCATAACATCCTTCCAGGAATTTGCCACGGCTGATGACCATATCAATTTCTTCGGCACCTTCCTGAACGGCATAATGCACTTCGGCAAGTTTTATAAAAAGCGGACTTTGGCCCGAAGGGAAAGCGCCGGCAACAGAAGCAACGTTCAGGCCGCTTCCTTTTAGTATGGAAAAAGCTTTGCGCACCATCGTGGGATAAACGCAAACCGCGGCAACTCCTTTCGAATTGGCTTTTCTGTATTCAAAATCGCGTGCACGCTGACAAAGATCCTCAATGGTTTTGTCGTTATCATCGCCATTGAGCGTAGTCAGGTCGATAAAACTCAGGATGTTCACCCAGATATCGCGTGTAGCTTCAATTTTGGTGTTGTTGAGAATGTCTTGTACCCTGTTTTTAATCTGTTCGTTTGTATAGTTGTATTCCGGGAAATTAATCATAGCTTTAAAATTTTGAGATTAACGCAAAAGGCTTTCAATTTATTGGAATAATTTAAAAATATCGTTCCCAACAGCAAAAGCCATAATGCCGAGGAGGATAATCATTCCTGCCATTTGCGCATATTCCATAAATTTATCGCTGGGTTTGCGCCTTGCTACGATTTCATAAAGCAGGAACATCACATGGCCGCCGTCAAGTGCCGGAATGGGAAGGATGTTCATAAAGGCCAGTATCAGCGATAGCAGGCCGGTAATGAACCAGAATTTGTGCCAGTCCCAAACGCCGCCGTAAATTTTGGCAATTCCAATGGGGCCTTGCAGCGATTCTGTGGCTTTTTCTTCGCCGGAGAAGATTTTACCAAATCCTTTTACATTGACAACCAGCATATTAATAGCGTCTTTATAGCCATATTTCATGGCGGACATAAAGCTGTAATCTTTTAAAGTATAAGGGATTTCGGTAAAAATCCCAACCAGTCCCGAGGAATCTACAGCCAGTTGTTTTTTTAGTGTGTCGCCCTGGCGGATGATGTCGAGGCTTACAATATCGCCGGCTTTGTGCGATATATAGTCGCGGAAATCACCATAAGAAGTTAGGGCAATATTATTACAGGAGATAATGTGGTCGCCTTCCATGAGGCCTGCTTTTTCTGCCGGCATGCCTGGCATTAAGCTGTCGATTTTTGTAGGATAATTGAAAAAATCGATAAAACGTGTGCGCCGGGCAATTTTTGCTGTTTTGTAAAAGGTGTCCGGAACGATGATTTCCATCGGTTGTCCGTTGCGTTCTACCAGTACACTTGAACCAAACAGTACGTTTACCGACTGTGCATCTTTAAATCGCTCGATATCATTACCATTAATGGAAATAATTTTATCGCCCGAGTGGAATCCGGCCATTTTGCCAATTTCGGAGGCGTATATGCCATGTTGAGAAACTTCTTCGTTGGGCAGGTATTGCTGTTCATAGCGCAGGATTACAAAGGCAAAAATGATGACCCCAAGGATGAGGTTAACTACAACGCCGCCAATCATAACAATCAGCCGCTGCCATGCCGGTTTGCTGCGGAATTCCCAGGGCTGGGCAGGTTTTTTCATGGCTTCCTTATCCATGGATTCGTCGATCATCCCGGCGATTTTTACATATCCGCCCAGTGGGAGCCAGCCAATTCCGTATTCTGTATCGCCTTTTTTGAAACTGAATAATTTGATGTTCCAGGCATCAAAAAAGAGGAAGAATTTTTCAACTTTAATACCAAAAGCCCGGGCGGCAATGTAGTGTCCGAATTCGTGAAGGATTACCAGGATTGAAAGGCCCAGGATCAGCTGGGCAGCCATAATTAATGCGGTCATTTATGATTGTTTTTTATAATTTCTTTTGCAAGCGCACGGCTCTCTTTATCTGTTTCTATGAGTGATTCGAGATCAACTTTGGCAATAGGGACAATTTTTTCAAGGCATTGTTCAATGATGGCCGGAATGCGGTCAAAACCAATCTGCCTGCGCAGGAAAGCATAAACCACTTCCTCATTGGCGGCATTCAGCACACAAGGTGCATTGCCGCCACGCTCCATAGCGCCATAGGCAAGATTCAATGCCGGAAATTTATCGGTATCGGGCTGCTCAAAATCGAGGCTTGCGTAATGGCTAAAATCGAATCGTTTTGAATTGGCCGGCAACCTGTTGGGATAGGCAAAAGCATAAAGGATCGGCAGTTTCATGCTGGGCAGTCCCATTTGCGCTTTAATGCTGCCATCACCAAACTGAACCAGGCTGTGGATAATGGACTGCGGATGCAGAATCACATCAATTTGTTCCGGTTTCAGCTTAAATAGCCAGCCGGCTTCGATAACTTCCAGCCCTTTGTTCATCAATGAAGCCGAATCGATGGTGATTTTTTTGCCCATGTTCCATGTAGGGTGCTTCAAAGCCTGCTCGGGTGTAATATTTGTGAATTCACTGGCCGGAAGCTTTCGGAAAGGGCCACCACTGCCTGTGAGTATGATCTTTTCAATAGGATTGTGGAATTCTCCGCTCAGGCACTGAAATATAGCCGAATGCTCAGAATCCACTGGCAAGAGTTTTACCCTTTTGCGCAAAGCCGCCTTGATGACCAGCTCACCGCCAACAACCAGGGTTTCCTTATTGGCCAGGGCAATGTCTTTTCCGGCTTCAATTGCGCTTAAAGTAGGGCGCAGTCCGGCAAAACCGACCATAGCTGTTAAAACCAGGTCGATAGTGTCAAAAGTTACAACCTGCTCCAGGGCATCAGGTCCGGCAAAAATTTTGATATCAGGCTGGTCAGAGAGCTCATTGAGCATACGTTCGTAGAGGTGGTCCTGTCCAATTACAACAGCATTGGGTTTGAATTTTCTGGCTTGTTCGGCCAGGAGCGGCACATTGCACCATGCAGTGAGTATTTCTGCTTCAAACTCTTCAGGATGTTCTTCTATTACTTCCAGCGCCTGCTTGCCAATTGATCCTGTAGAGCCGAGAATTGCAATTCTTTTCTTTTGTGCCATCTGCATCATTCTTGTTTAGAAGGAAATATAGTCTTCCGGGTTTAGTGGGCTGCCATTATGCCAAAGTTCAAAATGGAGGTGCGGCCCGCTAGTGAGCTCTCCACTGTTGCCTACAATGCTGATGGGTTCTCCGGCTTTGACATAATCGCCGGCTTTTTTCAGCAATGCAGCATTATGTTTGTAAACCGACATCAGGTTATTGCGGTGCTGCACACCAATGACCCATCCCGTGGCCAATGTCCAGTTGGCAAAAATCACCGTGCCGTCGAGTGTGCTTTTTATCGCGTCATTGCGCTTAGCAACGATATCTACTCCGTAATGTGCTCCGTTTGGGTCAAATTTATTGGTAATAATACCATCCAGCGGGCTGAAAAAATTCTGCAAGGCCAGGGCAGACTGTGCTGCATTTCCACGTTGTGCAGAAAAGGGGTAAAGGTTGTAGGCGTCATTATCTTCAAACTGGGAACGAAGAATAGAATCAGCTTCGGAGCGCGTTAGGTTGATGTCCGAATAATCTTTCTCCGGGGCGTGTTCTTCTTCGGGTTTTTCATACACGGCATTGCCTTGTATGATGTTTTTCAGGTTTTTAATAAACAGGTCCTTCCGATGAAATTCCTGCTCGATCGAATCGGCACGCAATTGCAGGTCGTACAGCTTTTTGGCCAAAGTGACATCCGTATAGCCCGGGATATATTCGCGCAGGCTGGTAAAAGCAATGATGTAGGCCGTAAGCGCTACAAGCAAAACAGAGATGGAGATTACCGAAACAAATACATTCATCCGCGACAGGCGAAATGAAAAACGTTCTTCATAAGTCTCCTCATTTTGAATTACAAAACGGTACTTATGCCGGAATTTCCTGAAGAAAATGCTCTTTTTTTTCGAGGGTCTCTGCATTCTAAAATCCTTATAGCCTGCAAATATCGTAATTCTTAATAAGTAGTGGGTATAAAATTAGAGTTAAAAACGGATATAGGGAAGTAAACGGACTGCAATATTGAAATTGAATGCATTCTGTTGATACCATTTGAGAAAAAAGTAGGAACAGAATAATTCATGATTACTGTAGGAATGATTTATTAATAGTGGCAACTGAAGAATATTGGTTGTTGTTATTGCTCTCCAAATATACTGTTTTTGCGTTATAATATATCAAGCCGGGGAAGCGGAAATTGGCTTTGAATTACCGAATTTTAAAATTGTATCACCGGATTTAAGATGATCACCACCGCATTTAGAATCAGTGATTTTTTGAGCATGTATAGCCTATTTTTGTCAGAGTGGTTATTACACTAAGAAGTTCTTGATTAGGAATGTTTGAGGCAAAGATTGATACAGTAATGTGCTGATATTGAATCGGAAAAGGATTCATTATAGAGGTGGTGCCGATGCTTCGTGAGACATTATGGACAAGCACTAAATAAGGACGTTTGGTTTTTGCCTGGAAGTGCTTGGATTTCCGTATCAGTTCTATTATGTATTCAATTTTTTTAATTAAGTATAAATTTAAAAGAGAAATTATGAAACGATTTTTATTGGTTTTGGTATTTATGTTTTCCTTAATAGCATCCACTTATGCGGACTGGGATTTGAGGGACAAAATTGTTAAGGATGATGGCGGAGAAGGTGCAGATTGTTTTGGTCATTCTGTTGACATTGATGGCGATTATGCTATTGTAAGCGCATATATGGATGAAAATGATGATGATCCCGATTATGAATATAATTTTGGTGCGGTCTATATCTATAAAAAAGCAGGCGATAACTGGGTGCAGCAAGGTGGTAAAATTGTGGCTCCGGACAGAGCTGATGGTGATGTATTCGGATGTTCCGTAGCTATTGATGGTGATTATGCAATTATCGGAGCGCAGGGAGTTGATGAATGGAGCGGTGGATTGCGATATGATAAGGTTGGTGCTGCGTATGTTTTTAAAAAAGGTGCCGATGGCGCATGGGCCTATCAGGCCAAACTCGAGGCAACTGATGTTGCAGTCGAAAGCCGTTATTTTGGATATTCCGTTGACATTGATGGCGATTATGCCGTTGTAGGGGCCTACTATGACAGCAATAGAAAGGGCGCTGCTTACATATTTAAACGGAATGGTGCAGCCTGGAATGCTATTGCCAAACTTACTGCCGATGATGGCGATGCTGCCGATTGGTTTGGCTGTTCCGTTGCTATTGACGGGAACAATGCTGTAATTGGTGCTGAGTATGCCGATGGTATTAGTGTAAGCGGAACCGGTGCCGCCTATGTTTACAGATTGGAAAATGGTGTCTGGACACAAAAGCAGAAACTGCTTTCCCATTGGGATCATAGGACAAGTTTTGGCTGTTCTGTATCACTCGATGGCGATTATGCCTTGATTGGGGCTAAATCGGAGTATGTTGGAGGTCAATATGCCGGAGCCGCTTTTGTTTTTAAGTGGGATGGGAACCTCTGGGAAGAAGAAAACAGATTCTATGCAGATGATGGATATGGAACTGATTACTTTGGTGGTTCTGTTTCCCTTTATGGAGACTATGCCTTGATCGGGGCCGTTGGTGATGATGATGTCGCGCCCGAAACGGGTTCAGCTTATCTTTTTAAAAGGGATGGCAGAATATGGGTTCAGCAACAAAAATTTATTGCCAATGATCCGGTCGCCCATGATGATTTCGGATGCTCTGTGGCTATTTACGGTGACGATATTTTTATTGGTGCCGAAAGGGTGGAAAACGTTAATAATGATGATGTTGGAGCAGCCTATATCTATTTTGACAATGTGGTAGATATTACTTGGGACGGTTCTGAAAGTACAGACTGGAATACAGCCGCCAACTGGGATTTGAATGTAGTGCCTACAACGAATCATAATGTGTTAATTCCTGCAGGTTTAGTAAACTATCCCGAAATCAGCATTAACGATAATGCCGTAAGTGTTGATTTGACAGTAAACGGTGGTGCAGAACTTACCATACTTAGTGGTGGCTCATTCATTCCAACCGGTACAATTACAAACAATGGAACCATCGAAATAAAGCGTACCATTCCTAATAATGAATGGCACCATATTTCTTCACCTGTTTCAAATGCTACTGCAGAAGTATTTGCCGGGGAATTCCTCTTAAACTGGACAGAAGCAACCGAAAGCTGGAATGATATTGATGTAGCTAACTTTAACCTGGAAGTGGGCAAAGGTTATTCCTTATGGGGCGATGCCAAAGGCGTCTATACCTTCAGCGGCAGCCCGCGCACCGAAAGTGTCACTGTTATCATGACCAATAATGGGGGCAATGGTGATGCAGAAGGTTTTAACCTCTTGGGAAATCCGTTTACTTCTTCACTCGATTGGAACCAGTTTGATTATGGTACAATATACTATTGGGATGGTGCGCAGCAGCAATATGCAAAATGGAACAGCTGGTCAGGAGGAACTAATGGAGGAACTCAGTTTATTCCTCCTATGCAAGGTTTCTTTGTTGAAGCGCCTTTAAATGCTGGTTATGAATTGAGAATCCCATATACGGCCAGGATACACACTGATGCCAATACATTCTGGAAAGAAGAAACCAACGACCAGCGTATCCGCTTAACAGCATCTTCTGCAAACGGTATGAAAGATGAAACCTTATTAGTGTTCAATGATGCGGCTATAGCCGGTTTTGAACATGCCACCGATGCGCGGAAACTGTTTTCCGGTACAGAAGGTATGCCTGAACTTTACAGTATTGAAAACGAGAAAAGGCTTTCCATAGACATGAGGCCATTGGTTCCTGAAATTCAGCTGGGTTTCTACAACGATCAAAGCGGAACCTACAGCATCGCAGCCAACGAAATCAGTAAACTGGAAAATGCAACACTGGAAGATACCAAATTTGACGTCTTACATAAGCTTGCAGATGGAGCATATACCTTTGAATGGGAAGCCGGAGAAGATGAAAAACGTTTCAAACTGCATTTGGGCACCACATCCATAAACGATGTGGAACTATCTGCTATACAGGTTTATCCATTCGGAGAAGAAATTGTGATCAAATCCGTAATCCCGGCAAGCGAAATCACGCTTACTGATATATCGGGCCGTGTTCTGGGCGAATGGCAAAACCTTGGCAGCATTCCGGCTCCCATAACCGCAGGCATTTATCTGGTGACGATCAATACCAATAATCAAAAAGTAACAAAGAAAATCCTAATCAAATAACAAAATAACCATGGAAGAGACCCTCACCCGTAAAGACGCACGGCCGTGCGTCTCATGCAGAACAGCCGTGCGTCCCATGAAACGCAGCCTGCATCGGGAAACAATGAGGGTCTCTTACAAAACCATATCATTATGAAAAAAATAATCACACTTATCGCAATCGTTTTTATAGCTGTTTCACTAAATGCGCAAGCTCCTCCTCATCCAAACGGAGGCGACAATCCTTTGGATAATGGTAATGCCCGGGTTCCTGGAGGCGGCGCACCAATTGGTGGAGGATTATTTGTGCTGCTTGGCCTGGGGGCCGCATATGGCGTAAAAAAGTGGGGCTCGAAGTAATCTGTAAGTAAAGTCAATGATTAAAAGGTTTAAAGGCATTCAGGGAATTCGGAATGCCTTTATTTTTTGGCATTTGCCCATGATGAGAAAAGCTTTGTTCCCATGTGCTTTTTCTAAGGTTTTTTGCCTTTCAAAATTCAAAACACATAATAAACCCCGAGTTTGACAGATAATTTGCTCAGACCTTCTGTACCCCCTATAAACACTGGGTTTCTGTTTTGGTTTTGCAAAAGTGTAGTGAACAATTTTAGTTCATATGCATAAAATAGAATGGTCTTTGTCTATATTTGTGTGATAAACAAAGTGCTATGTTCATCAAGACAACAAAAAACAGCAAGGGCACAGCCTATTACCATTTGGTAGAGTCTTATCGTGAAGGAGGAAAAGTCAAACAGCGCACCTTAATGTCCCTTGGGAAAGTTGAAGAGGGCAGGCTGGAGCAACTTGCAGAAGCAATACGCAAACACACCGACAAGCTTGCAGTGTTTGACATGGCCAAAGAAGTAGATGTTAAGGACACCTATGTACTGGGGCCCCTGCTCATACTTGACCGCATGATGGGGGAACTGGGGATAAAAAAATGCCTTGCCAATATCCAATCCCAGCACCCGAAGCTTGAATTTAACTTGGAGCGCGTTTTGTTTTCACAAGTTTGTTCCCGTTTTCTAAAACCAGTTTCAAAACTTTCCCTTTATGACAATTGGTTGCAGCGCATGTACCCAGGTTTAGTTGACCACGATATATCGCTTCAGCATATTTATCGCAGCCTTGACCTGCTTAGCAAGCACAAAGAAGACATCGAGCGCTTTCTGTTCAATTACGGCAAAGACCTTTTTAGCATTAATGTAGATGTAGTGCTGTACGATTTGACAACCTTGCGTTTCGAGAGCACACGGACAGATCTGGGTGAACTTCGCCAATTTGGGTACAGTAAGGAAATGCGAAGCGATTGCACACAGGTAGTATTGGGCCTGCTTACGGATACTTGCGGGATACCGCTCTGTTTTGAAGTCCATCCGGGCAATACCTTTGAAGGCAAAACCCTTGATGGTATCGTGGAGCGCATCAGCAGCAAGCTTTCTGTGCGCAGATTTATTTTTGTGGCCGATCGTGGGCTTTTCTCATTTGATAACCTTAAGCACATTAAAAAGCGCAATGGCGAGTTTATTGTCGGGTTAAAGATGGGGACTTTAAAAAAGGAAATACAAGAAGGTTTTTATGACCTCTCCAAGTTTAACTGGCTTAATGAAGAGCTGGCAATACGTGAAACCACAATCGGTGAAGACCGCTGCATTATAACTTGGTCAAAAATAAGGGCAGGGCGAGACGCCAAAGCACGCGAAGATGTACTGGACAAAATCAATGCTGCCCTTTCTTCTTCCAAGCCACTGACAAAAAAATTTATTACCAACCGGGCATATAAAAAATACCTTTCTGTAAAAGGCCAAAGCCAATGTGGCCTTAACCACAAGTTAATTGCCAAAGAGGCTAAAAGTGATGGCTTTTTTGGTATTGTTACCAATGTTAAGCAAATGCCTGCTACTGAAATCGTTTCAAATTACAAAGAATTATGGCGGATTGAAGATGCCTTCGGCGAAATGAAAGGCTATTTGAAAAGCAGGCCGGTGTTTCATTGGACTGATAACCGGATTATTGGACATCTGATGCTCTGCTTTTTATCACATTATTGCGAGGCACACTTAACCAAAAAGCTTAGGGAAAGCCAAGAAAGGTACAGCTCAAAATCCACTGAAAAAAAATTAATTCAAGACCGCCCTTTAACGGTAGCGGCAGCAATGGGACAATTGGCCAGGGTCATGGCCGTGCCTGTTAAAATCAAAAAAAATACAATTTGGCTCCGAACCGATATCCCTCCAAATGCGCTTAAGTTGATTAAAGCTATCGGCATGCAAGTACCACCAAAAATCCTATCAAAAGAAGACAAATTGTAGTGGCACAAACCAAAACTCATGGCATCAATATGCTATGTGTCAACTATATACAAATATTTGCTGTCAAACTCGGGAGAAAAGCTTTGTTCCCATGTGCTTTTTCTAAGGTTTTTTGCCTTTCAAAATTCAAAACACATAATAAACACTAAAAGCCCCGTTTGCGGTTCGGAAAAATAAAATATTTTTGCAGAAAAACTGTTAATAATGCTGTAATCAGCATCTTTTTGGTTTTTTGATACCAGTTTTAACAGCCATTTATGGCTCAGCAAATTAGATTATTGAATGCGGAATTTTAAGCTTTTAGTCCACAAAATATACCCAGGCATTGGTCTGCTAATGATCTTTGCATTTGTTTTGTCGTCATGTTCTACTAAAAAAAACACCTTTACACGACGGGTTTACCACAACCTCGCGGCACATTACAATGGCTGGTGGAACGGTAATGAAAGCCTCAAAGAAGGCGTTTATGAGCTTGATTTCAAAACCCGCGATAATTATGCGGAAGTACTGCCCGCCCTCAAAAGTGTTCCTGAAAACGAAGCTACCTCAATGGCGCCTTATGCAGACCGTGCCATCGAAAAGGGCAGTATGGTCATTCAGCGCCATTCAATGTATTTTAGCCAAAAAGAATTCTGTCGCTGGATTGATGACAGCTACTTTTTAATTGGTAGGGCCTATTTCTATAAACGCGAATATCAAAGTGCCCGCCGCACATTTGAGTTTATCCTCAGCAAATATGATGATCAGAATATGTTGATCATGGCGCGCTTGTGGCTTGTGCGTACCTTTGATGAGCTGGAAAAATACAGTAAAGCACAAACCGAACTTGAGCTGCTGCGCACCCAGGTTGAAGATTTGGAAATACCGGCGCGTATGGTGGGCTTTTACGAACTGGTTTTTGCAAACCATTATATCCTGCAACGCGATTACAAATCCGCTAAACCACATTTGCTTACATCGCTCGATTATCTGCGTACCAAGGATACACGCCTTCGCGTGATGTTTATTTTGGGCCAGATTTATTATGAAGAAGGCGATAATCAGGAAGCAATGGCCTATTTCGAAAAAGTGATCCGCAAAAACCCTCCTTACGAAATGGCATTTAATGCCCACATTTATATGGCACGCTGCTATGATTCCGAAAGCGGAAACAGCGAAGCCATCGTAAAACAGCTCAACCGTATGCTCGATGATGCGAAAAATCATGATTTTAAGGATCAGATTTATTATGCCCTTTCCGAAATTGCTTTCAAACAAAATGATACAACTCAGGGGTTGGATTATTTAAGGCTATCCGTGGCAACAAGTATCTCGAACGATTATCAGAAATCGGTTTCTGCTCTCGAAGCAGCCGATATCTTTTTTAACCGTCAGGATTATGAAAACGCTCAGGCGTATTACGATACTACCATGCTGGCATTGCCACAGGATTACCCTGATTATGACCAAATTGAGCGTAAAACCAATGTGCTTTCGTCTCTGGTAAGCAATATGATTATCATAAACGAACAGGACAGCTTGCAGATGCTGGCGCAAATGGACGAGGCGGAACGAAATGAATTTATCGATGGCATTATCCAGAAATATATTGAAGAAGAAAAACGCCGCCAGGAAGAAGAACAGGCGCGGGCTGCTGACCTTCAACTATTGCAGCAGGCCGGTCGCAGTATGAACCGTCCGGGCGCACAAGGTGGCGGATGGTATTTTTATAATCCGCAGGCCATGAGCATGGGCTATTCTGAATTTGTTAAAACCTGGGGCAAAAGGAAGCTGGAAGACCTGTGGCGCCTTTCCAAAAAAGCAGCCCAGTCTTTTGATGAGTTTGAAGATGAGCTGGCTATGGGCGCCGATTCTGTGGCAGTTGATACGTCCTCGATCAGCACCGACCCCAAAAAACGCGAAACCTATCTGCAGTTTATCCCGCTTACGGAAGAGCAAATGCTGGCATCAAACGAGCAAATAATAGATGCTTATTATAACAATGGGTTTATTTATAAGCAAGGCCTGAAAGATTTACCCGAATCAGAATCAGCTTTCGCGCAACTTGTGGAGCGCTTCCCCGATACCAGCGAAAACAAATACCTCCTGCAGGCATATTATCAGCTTTATGCAATCAATACCGATTTGGGAAACAAGGAGGAAGCAGATCATTATCGCGAGCTTATCATTAATAATTATCCTGATAGCGATTATGCACGGATTTTAATTGATCCATCTTATTATAAGGAAATTGAGAAACGGAAAAATTATGTAAAGAACCTTTATCAGGATACTTATCAGGCATTCCGCAAAGGGCAGTATTACCTTGTATTGCTCAATACCGAAGATGTCCTTAAATCGAATCCAGATCATGAATTGATTCCTAAATTCCTGCTTGTTAGGGCAATGGCTGTTGGTGATCTTGAATCAGCCGATTCGATGGCTTTTGCTTTGAACGAAATTACTATGAAGTATTTCTCTTCGGATGTGGGGCTTATCGCTTCTGATATGCTGAAACTGATGATGGCCAATGATCCTGACCTCGCTGAGCGTTTGGGCATCAGTGGCGGACAGATGGCGCAGGAAGCAATGGCAGAAGCAGCCAAACGTGAAGCCGCCAAACAGGAGTCTATTTATTCCGATAATCCGGCATCTATGCACTATTATTTAATGATTGCCGATGACCGGGAGGTGAAAATCAATGCGCTGAAAACTAAAATCTCGGATCATAATAAACGTTACCATAAGCTCAAGGATTTATCCATTTCCAGCGTGATGCTCGACCAGAATATGCATATGATTACCGTCGGTAATTTCGTGGACAAGCATTCTGCCATGGAGTATTTCGAGGCAATTGGAGACGATCGCTATGTAATGGGCGGCATGGGTGACGACGTTTATGACCATTTTGTAATTTCGACAGATAATTATCCGGTATTTTATAAAGACAAGGACGTAGATAAATATCTTAAGTTCTTTGAAGAAAAGTACACCAATAAAGGCGAAAATAAATAACCATCAACACGAATTGCAGGCATGGCCAGAAATACAAACGGCGACAACAGTAGCGTAAATATACTCGGTCCCGGAACAGAGGTAAAAGGCGATATCATTTCTAATGGTGATATACGCATCGACGGTAAATTGGTAGGAAGCATCAAAACAGATGGCAAGCTGGTTGTGGGACAAACCGGCGTCATTGAAGGAGAGGTTGAATGCAAAAATTCAGACCTGGCCGGCAGTTTTCAGGGAAAAATTACAGTTTCTGAGCTGCTTGTGCTAAAAGCTACGGTTAAAGTGAAGGGCGACATCCATACTACTAAGCTTTCTATTGAACCGGGAGCCGTTTTTACCGGCACATGCAATATGGATGGTTCCGAAAGGGCCGTAAATGCAGGAAGAAAACAAAAATAAACCCTTGTTTCAGTATGCCCGCTACAGTGGCATGGCTTTTCAAATGTTTGGAATTATCCTCATAGGTGTTTGGGGTGGCTATGAATTGGATAAGTGCCTGAACAGTAAACCCGTCTTTACTGTTATTTTGACCGTTTTGTCTGTTGTGCTGGCCATTTATCAGGCGGTCAGGGATTTGTTAAAGAAAAAATAGTATGGATCATAATAGCTCAAGAATATTTAATAAAGGAATTATTTTTCTCAGCCTTATAACCGCTGCCCTGAGCTTTGGGGTCTCTCAGGTATTGCCCCCTGCATTTGTCAGTCCAACCTGGCCTTATCTGATTGTGTTTTTTCTGGCAGTCAGTATTTTGCTTCACCGTTTGATGCTGAAATCCATTCAGGGCAGGCCGGCGCGTACTGTGAACTTTTTTATGCTGCTTACGGTTGTTAAATTGTTCCTGTTTATGGGAATTATAATTGTTTATGCTTTGTCTTTCAGGTCCGATGCCCTGCCTTTCGGTGTTTGGTTCTTTGTCTATTATATGGTTTATACCTTTTATGAGGTTCATGGCATCCTAAAAGAGACCCGACCAAAAAATCAGTAATTATGATGTACATCACCCGTAGGGAGCGCTTTAATGCCGCTCATCGTTTATACCGTGAAGATTTTACCGATGAAGAAAACCTGGAGACTTTTGGCAAATGCAGTAATCCCAATTGGCACGGGCACAACTATATTTTGCACGTAACTGTACGCGGGGATGTAAATCCCGAAACCGGCTTTTTGATTAATTTGAAAGACCTGAGCCGGATTATGAAAGAGAAAGTTATTTCAAAACTGGATCATAAAAATATAAACCTGGAAGTTGATTTTATGAAAGGCAAATATGCGTCAACCGAGATGCTGGCCATGAGCATATGGAATGAATTAAAAGCACCTGTGGAAGCCCTGGGCGCTAAAATGCATCGAGTTAAACTCCAGGAAACGGAAAATAATTTTGTGGAATATTTTGGGTGATAACGCCATAATCCACATCAACTAAAAAGTATTTAACTATGAAAAGCAATATTGAAGAAATGGGGATGAACCACATGGAAGATCCGGAAGGTTACGAATTGATTGAAAATTATAACCCGAAGGCTACCGAAGCCATGACGCAATATTATCGTGGGGTTCTGGAAAGCATTGGTGAAGACCCGGAACGCGAAGGCCTGGTAAAAACCCCGCTCAGAGTGGCCAAGGCCATGCAGTTCCTGACCAAAGGTTATCATGCCAACCCGGAGAAAATCCTGCGTTCAGCCATGTTTAAAGAAGATTATAAACAAATGGTTTTGGTTAAGGATATTGAGATTTATTCGCTTTGTGAGCATCATATGATTCCTTTTATCGGGAAAGCGCATGTGGCCTATATCCCAAATGGATATATCACAGGCTTGAGCAAAATTGCCCGTGTAGTGGAAGCATTCTCGCGCCGGTTGCAGGTGCAGGAGCGCCTAACGACCCAAATCAAAGATTGTATCCAAAACACGCTGAACCCGCTTGGAGTGGCTGTTGTGATTGAAGCACAGCACCTTTGTATGGCTATGCGCGGCGTACAAAAACAAAACTCAGTAACTACTACCAGCGATTTTACAGGTGCTTTTACAAGAGAGGAAACCCGCGAGGAATTTATCCATCTGATCGGTACGCGCCTGCATTAATCCGTTTTGTATTTTTGTGATTCCGAAAAATTAAATAAATATCAGATATGAATCAAAATTTCAATTTTCAGGAACTGACCGGCAAAGCACCGGCAGGAAGCCTGGTCAAAGCATTTATGTCGAAAGTATTTCTGTGGATGACCATCGCAATGGCCATAACAGCATATACTTCTTATGCCTTTGCATCAAACCCATCGTTGATGAATATGCTGGTGAATGAAAATGGCATGTCGGCTTTGGGCTGGATCGTGACTTTTGCCCCATTCGGTTTTGTTTTGTTGATGTCCTTTGGCTTTAACCGCCTTAATGCCATGACACTGGCTTTGCTTTTTGGCGTTTTTAGTGTTTTGATGGGCATGAGCCTGAGTTTTATACTGCTTGTTTATACAGCAGGAAGTGTGTTTAAAACTTTTATCGTAACGGGCGCTACTTTTGGCCTGATGGCATTGCTCGGATATACGACCAAAACCGATCTTACAAAATTTGGTTCCATTCTTTTTATGGGACTGATTGGCATCATCATTGCCTCCTTAGTGAATATGTTCATGGCATCCGCGATGGTCGATTATATCATCAGCATTTTGGGCGTTTTGATTTTCACCGGGCTTACGGCCTATGATGTACAAAGGCTAAAGCGCATTGGCAGTGGAGTAGAGTATGGTTCCGAACCGGCTCAAAAGCTTGCCATTCTCGGTGCGTTAACCTTATATCTCGACTTTATTAATTTATTTTTATTTTTGCTGCGCTTTTTAGGAGATCGCCGTTGATTTTTTTGGACGATTCCGGGCAATTTATACACTAAAAAATAATTTATGAGAGCTTTTGTTTTTCCCGGTCAGGGTGCTCAGTTTGTTGGAATGGGCAAGGATTTGTACGATGCATCGGCTGATGCCCGTGCGCTTTTCCAGAAGGCGAATAATATCCTTGGTTTTGACATCGTAAAATTGATGTTTGAAGGCACCGAAGATGACCTGAAACAGACTAAAGTTACACAACCGGCTATTTTTCTGCATTCCGTGATCCTTTCGCGTGTACTTGGCGAAGATTTTAAACCGGATATGGTCGCCGGACACAGCCTTGGAGAATTTTCAGCATTGGTTGCCAATCAAACCCTTTCTTTTGAAGACGGTTTGAAACTGGTTTCCAAAAGGGCTATGGCCATGCAGAAAGCCTGTGAAAAAGAGCCTTCAACAATGGCTGCTATCCTTGGACTGGACGATAAAGTTGTGGAAGATGTTTGTAAATCCATCGAAGGAGAAGTGGTTATCCCTGCAAACTACAACAGCCCCGGCCAGCTGGTGATCAGCGGAAGCATGAAAGGCATTGAACTGGCCTGTGCCAAAATGAAAGAAGCCGGTGCACGCCGCGCTTTGCCGCTGAAAGTTGGTGGAGCTTTCCACAGCCCGCTGATGGAACCCGCACGTGTTGAACTGGCAGCAGCAATTCATGGGACTAAATTCAATAAAGGGATTTGCCCTGTTTACCAGAATGTTACGGCACAACCGGTTTCTGATCCCGAAATCATCAAAACCAATTTGGTGGCTCAGCTTACCTCTCCGGTAAAATGGACTCAAATCATGAAAAATATGATTGCCGATGGTGCCAAAGAATTTGTTGAAGTTGGTCCCGGAACCGTGCTGCAGGGTTTGGTGAAAAAAGTGGACCGTTCCATTGTTACCAGCAGCGCCGCAATTTAATCGATAGAAATTTATTTCAAAATAAAAGCCTTCCCTTTTTGGAGGGCTTTTTTGTTTTTTTAAGGATGCGATGTGCCAATGAAATGTTGAATTAAATCAACAAAACCTGGCTTTTATTGTTGTTGCCATTCAACAGTTTTTCCATCAAATGCTTGCCCAAAACAACAAAAAAAAGAGAGCCCGAAAGCTCTCCTGTTAATTACAATTCCCTGTTCTTTAACTGCCCCGAATCAACCAATTGATGCATATATTTCTCTCTGCTAGACAGTTCAAGGGCATCCATATAGGTTTGATTGTGCATATCGCTGCCCACAAAATCAATCATTTTCTCGTCCACTAATTTTTTGGCCATTTTCTTAACGGGTTGCCCGTAATAGCCGCTCAGTGAAACGCTGTTGAGTTGAAAAAATATTTGCCGGTCTTTCAGCTCTTCGTATTTATTAAACTCATTGAACCAATACGAATAGCGTTCCGGGTGGGCAAGTATTACTTTATAACCGGCAACTTGAAGGTCAAATAATATTTCGGAAAGTTCGGGATGTGGGCTGAACGATGAAAGCTCGATAAGAAGATATTTATCGCCAAAAGTAAGCAGCTCATTTTTGGCAATTCTTTCCTTAAAACCATCATCCACCATATATTCGGCAGCAGCATCCAGTTTGATGTTGATTTTCTCTTCAGCAATGCCTTTCCTGAGATTATCAAGCCCGGCATTGATAACCGATGGTGTGTTTTTGTAATAATCATGCATGATATGGGGCGTGGTAATGATCTTACGAAACCCCATTTCATAAAGCTGTTTTATCAAATCGATGGATTCTGCCGTGCTTTTTGAGCCGTCATCAATGCCCGGAATAAGATGCGAATGCATATCAGTTTTTAAAATAGAAAAATCGATTGCAGGGATCTTATTCCGTGATGAGAATATGTTTTTCAGAAAGTTCATAGCATTATAACACCAGTCAAAGCTTAATGTTGTTTTATCTGTTTACGTATTGTTCGGTATAATATTTCAGATAGGCGCCTGATGTTACATTTTCGAGCCATTCTTCATTGTTCAGGTACCACTCAACGGTTTTTTCCAGGCCTTCTTCAAATTGAAGCGATGGTTTCCAACCCAGGTCATCCTGTAGCTTGTTGGAGTCGATCGCATAACGAAGATCGTGGCCTGCGCGGTCTTTCACATAAGTGATTAATTCTCGCGATTCACCTTCTTTACGATCCAGTTTTTTGTCCATGATATCGCAAAGCAGCTTAATGAGATCAATATTTTTCCACTCGTTATGGCCGCCGATATTGTAGGTTTCGCCAATTTTGGCATTGTGGTAAATCACATCAATTGCCCTGGCGTGATCTTCTACCCACAGCCAGTCGCGCACATTTTCTCCTTTACCATAAACCGGCAGTGGTTTTTTGTTGCGTATATTATTGATAAACAGAGGTATGAGTTTTTCCGGAAACTGAAAACTGCCATAATTATTGGAACAGTTTGAAATCACGGAAGGCAGCCCGAATGTATCATGATAAGCACGTACGAAGTGGTCGGAACTGGCTTTGGAAGCGGAATATGGGCTGTGAGGATCGTAGGATGTAGTTTCGGTAAACATGCCCGTTTCGCCCAAACTGCCATAAACCTCATCCGTAGATACATGGTAAAACAGCTTGCCCTGATAATTGTCCTTCCAGATGTAGCGGGCAGCATTCAGCAGGTTCACCGTGCCAATTACATTGGTCATTACAAATTCGGTTGGGTTTGCAATACTGCGATCTACGTGCGATTCGGCCGCAAGGTGGATGACGCCATCAAACTGATATTTCTGAAAAAGCTCGGTAATGAGTTTTTCATCAACGATATCGGCTTTTACAAATTCATAATTGGGTTTGTGCTCTATGTCGCTCAGGTTTGCCAGGTTTCCGGCATAGGTGAGTTTATCCAGGTTTACAATGTGATATTCGGGATATTTATTCACAAACAGGCGAACGAGATGGGAGCCAATAAAGCCGGCACCTCCGGTAATGAGTATTTTTTTCATAATGTGGGTTATTTTTTTTCTTTTAGTGCAAGTTCCCAGTTCCAGGCCGAAAGCGTCATCTCATCAATGTTTTTTTCTGCTTTCCAGCCCAGTTCCTCATTGGCGAAAACCGTGTCGGCCCATACCTGTTCAACATCTCCCGGACGACGGCCAACAATGGTATAATTGAGCTTTTCTCCTGTGCTCCGCTCAAAGGATTTGATTACTTCCAACACGGAGAAGCCATTTCCTGTTCCCAGGTTAAAAATTTCAAGGCTTTTTTTGTTTTTGCCTTCAACCAGACGGTCAACAGCTACTACATGGGCTTTGGCCAGATCTACTACGTGTATATAATCGCGGATTGCCGTACCATCGGGTGTGTTGTAATCATCTCCAAAAACTTTAAGCTGCTCACGGATGCCTATAGCTGTTTGCGTAATGAAAGGCATCAGGTTGTTGGGCACGCCCAGCGGAAGTTCCCCAATTTTTGCCGATTCGTGTGCGCCGATCGGGTTGAAGTAACGCAGCAGTATTCCGTTGATGTCCGTGACATTTTGGGTGTCAGTGATGATTTCTTCTGATATTTGCTTGGTATTGCCATAAGGGGACATGGCTTTTTGCACCGGAGCGTCTTCTTTTACGGGTAGTTCTTCGGGCTGGCCATAAACAGTGCAAGAGGAAGAGAAAACAAAATGTTTGATGCCGTTATCTTTCATCCCCTGGAGAATATTTACCAGTGAAAAAATATTGTTGTGGTAATATTTCAAAGGGTCTTCTACGGATTCCCCAACGGCTTTATAGGCTGCAAAATGGATAATGGCTTCAATATCGGAATGCCGTTTGAAAAAATCGGCTGTTTTATCGGTTTCGGCCAAGTCAAATTCTTCAAATTCCGGGCGTTTGCCGGTAATGCCTTCAATTTGATCAAGAACATTTGCGAATGAATTGGAGAGGTTATCCACGATAATAACATCATAACCTTTATTTTGTAGCTCAACAACGGTATGCGATCCGATGTAGCCCGTCCCGCCTGTTACTAATATTTTCATATGCTTTCTGTGTTTAATAGGAGTTTGATTTAAAATAAACCAGCGCTCTAATCTGGCTCTTTTCTCCAAAATTAAGGAATTAAACTGATATATGAAAAAAGGTACAGCATTTATTGGCACTGCGTAGAAATGATGCAGTTCAATTAGCTGTACCTTTTTTTAAAAAGTACTTAACCCTATAGGCTCCAGTATGTCAGGTCCTTGATCTTATCTTTGTAGATTCCTTTTATATCAACAAGGACCGCTTTATCATTAGTGATTGATTTGAAGAATTCTTCATCCAGCTCAATATATTTGTCATGGTTCACCGCAACGATTACAGCATCATAATCTTTGCCGACTTTATCACTAAGCTCGAAATTATATTCTTTGAAATATTCTTTTTTATTGGCATAACAGTCAACGGCTTCTACATTCACACCATAGCTCACAAGCTCACTGATTATGTCGGGAACTCGCGAATTGCGGATGTCGCTCACATTTTCCTTAAAAGTTATTCCCATAACAAGGGCCTTGGAATCGAGGATGTTTTTACCTGCGGCAATCAGTTTTTTAACGGTTTGCTTAGCGGTATAAAAACCCATGGAATCGTTGATATAGCGTCCGGCAGTAATTACTTGCGAATGATAACGGAACTCACGTGCCTTGAAAACAAGATAATAAGGATCGACGCCAATACAATGGCCACCAACAAGTCCGGGATAGAATTTCAGGAAATTCCATTTGGTCCCTGCAGCTTCAAGCACATCATAAGTGTTGATTCCCATGCGGTTAAAAATAAGGCTCAGCTCATTCATCAGTGCGATGTTCACATCACGCTGGGTGTTTTCAATGATTTTTGCTGCTTCAGCAACTTTCATATTTGGAGCACGGTGAACACCGGCTTTTACAACCAACTCGTATGTTTTGGCGATATTGTCCAAAGAATCGTCATCACAACCGGAAACAATTTTTTTGATAGTAGTGATTGTATTCACTTTATCACCGGGATTGATGCGTTCCGGTGAATATCCAACTTTAAAGTCTTCAGGGAATTTGAGTCCTGATTCGCGTTCCAGGATTGGGATGCAGTCTTCTTCGGTTGCTCCCGGATAAACGGTGGATTCATAAACAACGTAATCACCTTTTTTTAGCACTTTGCCTACAGTTTCCGAAGCTTTGAGCAGTGGTGTCAGATCGGGCAGTTTATGGCTGTCAATAGGAGTTGGTACGGCAACAATGTGGAATTGCGCTTCTTTTAAATTTTCCAGCTTGCTGGTAAACTGGATGTCGCAACCGTCAAAAGCTTCTGCTTCCAGTTCTTCACTGGGGTCGATGCGGTTGCGCATCATCTCAACGCGGTCTTCTTTGATGTCGAATCCGATTACTTTAATTTTTTTTGCAAATTCAAGGGCTATGGGCAAACCAACATAACCAAGGCCAATAACAGATAATTTGGCTTTTTTGTCTAATAGGTCCTGATAGATACTCATCGAAAAGTTTTTTATTAATTGTGTTTTATTTTTTCAGGAATGGATGATAGTCGCCTCGGCGTCCGATGGTTTTTGAATTGCGGATGCGGAAAACGGTTTCGATCGATGGACGTGCGTCTTCCAAACGGAAGCCGCCTCCTTCCAGAATACTTTTATAGGTTTCGGTGTGCAGGTCTGTAAAGCCTTTGCTGAACTCAATCTCCTTTCCTTCAACGGTTATGGAACGGAAAGTCCGTTGGCCTGCGTCTCTGATTTCTTTTGGGATGTCTGTGCTGTCGAGGCTCAGCATCCAGCGTACGCGGGCTTTTTCAAGTTGCAAAAATCCCGCTGCTTTATCTTCTTCGGCAAGATGAACAATATTCTCTTTCACTTCGCCAAAAATCCAGCTGAGCATATCAAAGAAATGCACACCGATATTCGTTGCGACACCGCCCGATTTGCTCGAATCGCCTTTCCACGACATATGGTACCAATGACCTCTGGAGGTGATGTAGGTCAGGTCAATGTCGTACATTTTATCAGCAGGGGCATTCTCAACTTCTTTTTTCAGATCTATAATTGCCTGATGATAACGTAGTTGAAGAATGTTGTAGATGTTCTTGCCGGTTTCGCGTTCAATCTCCTGCAAGGCATCAACATTCCATGGGTTGAGTACAATGGGTTTTTCACAAATGGCGTGGCATTCGTTGCGTAAAGCCAGGCGGATATGCGCATCATGCAAATAGTTTGGGGAACAAATGCTCACATAGTCAATTTTGCCGCCATTGCGCCTCAGTTTGTCTAAGTGGCGGTCGAAGCGCTCGGATTCCAGGAAGAAATCTGCTTCGGGGAAATAACTGTCGATAATGCCCACACTGTCGAACGGATCAAGCGCGGCAACGAGTTCGTTTCCGGTTTCTTTTATTGCCTTCATATGGCGCGGGGCAATATAACCCGCCGCACCAATAAGGGCAAATCGTTTTGTTGAATTGCTCATACTACTTTTGTCGTCTCAATTATTTATCCTTCAATTTTGGTCACGATGCCATCCTTCAGCTGGTATGTTTCCTTGCTTTCGGGGCATTGTGCCAATCCTTCATCATCAAAATCAAGTCTGTGGCCGTACTCGCTCATCCAGCCAATCTGCTTTGCAGGGTTTCCCACAACTAGTGCGTAATTGGGTATTTCTTTGGTCACTACCGCTCCGGCGCCGATAAAGGCAAACTTTCCGATATCATGGCCGCAAACAATGGTCGCATTGGCCCCAATGCTGGCGCCTTCTTTCACTAGAGTTCCGGAGTACTGACCCCGGCGGTTTACATTGCTTCGTGGATTGACCACATTGGTGAATACCATTGAGGGGCCCAGAAAAACATCGTCTTCACAAATAACACCGGTATAAATCGAAACGTTGTTTTGTACTTTTACATTATCGCCCAATACTACATCAGGCGAAACCACTACGTTTTGTCCGATATTGCATTTTTTGCCTAAGGTGCAATTTGACATGATATGGCTGAAGTGCCATATTTTACTTCCTTCGCCAATTTGGCAACCTTCATCAATTACTGCTGTTTCATGTGCGAAATACTGTTTTTCCATTTTTTACCGGTTTACAAATTCCAAAACAGAATTGGTGATATAATGGAGCTGTTCTTCATCCAGTTCGGTGTGCATTGGTAGGCTGATTACGCGTTCTGAAAGCATTTCGGTTACCGGGAAATCGCCTTTTTTATAGCGTGGATCCTGATAGGCTTTCTGCATATGTAATGGCACAGGATAATAAATCGCATTGGGAATGTCTTTGCTCAACAGGTATTTGTGCAGTTCGTCGCGGTCAATATCTTTGGTTACCAAAGTGTATTGATGGAATACATGCGTGGTAAAACCTGAAGTAACGGGCGTTTGCAGTTTTGGGCTTGCAGCAAAAGCGTCATTGTAGAATTTTGCTGCTTTTTGACGTGCTGCGGCATAATCATTGAGGTGTGGAAGTTTTACTTTCAGAACGGCAGCCTGAAAAGTATCCAAACGGCTATTTATACCTACATAATCATGATAGTAACGTTCTGCCATTCCGTGGTTAACCATTACGCGCAGCATTTCGGCCAGTTCATCACTGTTGGTGAAAATTGCGCCACCGTCTCCATAAGCGCCCAGGTTTTTGGATGGGAAAAACGATGTACAACCAATATCACCGATGGTTCCGGCTTTCTTGGTGCTGCCATCTTTAAAAGTGTAATCGGCACCAATAGCCTGAGCATTATCTTCAATTACATAAAGTTTGTGCTCTTTGGCAATTTCCAGAATTGCTTCCATATTGGCGCACTGACCAAAAAGGTGTACAGGAACAATGGCCTTTGTTTTTGGCGTAATGGCTTTTTTTATGGATTCAGGATCGATATTGAAAGTATCGGGCTCAACATCAACCAAAACGGGAGTAAGTCCCAGCAGTGCGATTACCTCGGCAGTGGCAATAAAAGTGAAAGAAGTTGTGATTACTTCGTCACCGGGTTTCAGGTTTAAAGCCATCATGGCTGCCTGAAGAGCATCTGTGCCGTTTCCGCAGGGAATTACATGCTTAACGCTAAGGTATTTTTCCAAACCTGCCTGAAATTCCTTTACTGCTGCGCCGTTTATATATTGCGTTGTATCAAGTACTTTCTGGATTTCTGTATTGACTTCTTCTTTGATCTTTAAGTATTGCGAGTGGAGATCAACCATTCTTACTGGCTTCATATTTTTCTGTTTTAGGGTTTTAACAAATGCTGCAAATATAGGATAATTAGGTTAAGCCGCAAGGCATACCATTATAAAGAATTTGTGATTTTCCGCTAAAAGCTTGCAGTTGAAATATCAAATTTGCAATGGCGCTACCGAAAATTGTGATGGTCTTATACTCATTTGGCTATCTTTGCGTTTTATTTCAAATAAAGAATTATTTGTCTTATGATTAAACCCCATTACTCAGTTCTTCTTATCGGGCTTTTACTTGTATTTTCTACAATTACAAAAGCCCAGCGTTCGGTATCCGATTCATCAATTTTTATGAGCCTGGCGCATTTTAGTTATACAGCTCAGTTTCCTGCCGGAGATATGGCCGATCGTTTCGGCATGAACAGTGCCATAGGTGGGGGTGTTTTATTTAAAACCTCTTCAAATTGGATTTTTGGCCTGGATGCCAACTACCTTTTTGGTTCAGATGTGAAAAATAAGGATCAAATTTTAAAAAATATTGAGACTTCCTATGGTTTTATCATCGATGATAGTGGTTTGCCGGCAGAAGTACATTTGCGTGAACGCGGTTTTACTGTTTTTGGTAGGGTCGGGAAATTATTTCCGGTGCTTACACCAAATCCCAATTCCGGTATTTTTCTCATCGGAGGATTGGGCTATATACAGCATAAAATCTATATCGAAAGCTTAGATGATATGGCTTCGCAGGTGCGCGGGGATTATGCAAAAGGCTATGATAAATTATGTGGCGGCCCGGCTGTTAGCGAGTTTGTTGGTTATCTGTATATGAGCAACAACAGACTGATCAATTTTTATGCGGGTTTTGAATTCACCCAAGCCTGGACTTCATCTTTACGGGAGTACAATTTTACCGAAATGAAGTATGAAAATGAAAATCGATTTGATATGCTCAACGGGATTAAAGTGGGTTGGGTAATATCAATTTATAAGCGGGAAGCGCGATCTTATTATTACGATTAAGGTTTATGGATTTTATATATTCCTTCTCCGTTTATTCCTATAGTTTGCTCCTGAAATTAGCGGCTCCTTTTCATCCCAAGGCACGGTTTTGGGTAAATGGCCGCAAGGGTGTTTTGCAACGAATGAAAAATGAGATCAAAACAGATAAACCGCTGATTTGGTTTCATTTTGCTTCCTTGGGGGAATTTGAGCAGGGACGTCCGGTGATGGAAAAGCTAAAATGGCTCCATCCTGAAAAGCAACTTCTGGTCACTTTCTTTTCACCATCAGGTTACGAAATCCGGAAAAATTATGATCTGGCAGATTATGTGTATTACCTCCCGGTGGATACCCCGAAAAACGCAAGGATTTTCCTGGATATTTGTCAGCCTGAATTGGTGGTTTTTGTAAAATATGAATTTTGGTTTCACTATATGCAGCAATGCAGCAAAAGAAAAATCCCTCTGATTTTTATTTCTGCAGCATTCCGGAAAGATCAGTATTTTTTTAAGAGCTGGGGCAGATGGTTCCGCCGGCAACTTCGATTGGCCGATCACTATTTCGTGCAAAAACAGTCGTCGCTCCAATTGCTTTCTTCGATTGAAATCCATCAGGCAAGCCTGAGCGGAGATACCCGTTTCGACCGGGTGTCGGAAATATGCAGCGAAGCGAGACCTGTAGGAGGTATTGAATTATTTGCCCGGGGAAAACCCTTGATGATGGCCGGAAGCTGCTGGCCACCGGAAGAAGAAATCCTTGCAGAATGGTTCACGAAAAACCAAAATCATTATAAATTAGTGCTGGTGCCGCACGATATATCCAACGGACGCATTACTGAAATTGAAAAAAGGTTTTCCGCTTTTAAATGTCTGCGCTTTTCTGTTTTTGAAGATACACTTGCAGCCCGGGCTGATGTTCTTATTATTGATAGTATCGGTATGCTCAACCGCCTTTACCAGCATGCACGTTATGCCATAGTTGGCGGAGGCTTCGGAAGCGGGCTGCACAATATCCTCGAAGCAGCTACCTTCGGGATTCCGGTTTTTTACGGTCCAAAAACAGATAAATTTCCCGAAGCCGAGGAGATGAAAAATTCGGGCGGTGGGTTTACAATTAGCACTGCTAATGACCTGATGTCCATAACACAAATAATGGATGCGGACGAATTAACTTACAATCAGGCTGCATCCGCATCAAAACAATTTATTGAGTCGGGAAGGGGCGCTACCCAAAAAATCATCGATTATATCGAAAAGTCGGGATTAGCTGAAGCTTAGTTGCTTTTTCGATAAATAGCTTAGCCGCCAGTGTGCTGCAATCATGGAAACGACCAGCAGGATCATCATATGCACTAAATAGTGGTTAAGCAAATGTGCCGGGCAGTTTTCCTGTGTAATTTCCAAAAATGCATTGTAATATGGCGTAGCCGGAATGCTGTTGCCAATCCACTGTAAAATAACCGGCATTTCATTGATGGGCCAGGAATAACCGGAAACCAGGAAGACCGGATAGCTGGTGAATGCGTAAAGCTCCATCAATCCCACCGGACTTTTAAAAAAAGTACTGAAAAAGACCGTATAATAAAAAACCGAGAGGATAAAAACGAAGGTTAGGATTCCGAGGTAAAGGTATTGGTTTCCCAAAGGGACATTAAAAACGTGAAAAACAACCACAAAGAAAAAGAAGCTCATTGCGAGATAATGGAGGATATAGTACGCTCCTTTGGCGTGTATTGCCTTAAAAACATTGCCGTGTGCCTTGCCAATCCATTTGTCGATTGATTTGTTCTTTCGTTCCTCGGCAATGCTTTCGCCCAAACCAATAAGCAGGGTTTGCTGGAGGATCAGAAGAAAAAGGCCGGGCAGCAGGAAATCGCCATAATTATTGTTCACATTATAAACATTGCGGATTTCGGGGAGGATAGGCGCGGCGTGTTCCAAAGCATATTTGTAGGTCATGCCACTGGCCTGGAAATATTTGATGCGGATGCCGGCGCCCATGCTAAGAAATACGCTGGTCAGCCCTTTGTTTATATCGTTTGATGGTAGGAAACGCGAGGTGTTCAGGAAAATGCGCACATCGGCACCTTTGGCTTTTTTTAAATCGGCTTCAAATCCTTTCGGGATGACCATAAAGCCTTGAACATCCATTTTATAGAGCTTATCTACTGCTGATCCGTAATCGTTAAGTTTGTATTTAAGGTTGATTTTTTGTGTGCTGTTCAGAAAACGGCAAACCTGACGGCTGGTGGCTGTTTGATCCATATCCACCACGGCAAAATCGTTATTTTCCACATCTTTGAACATATAAATGGATCCCAGAAAAAAAGAATAGAGCAGGGGCGCGCCGATAATCGTAAGCAGGATGCTCAGGTCGCCCGAGATAAATTTTATTTCCCTGTGGAATATGTTCAGGAATGACTTCATAGATTAATATCTTTGATGAGCGGGGATTGTTTTTTGTATTTCTTGATTTTGATCAGCAATGCAGGAAGCATTATAATGAGGGAGCCCAGCAGGAAGAGCAACATTTTCCAGATGTCGGTATAAGCATAATGGAATGGTGCGTCCATCTGATAAATTTTAAGGAAAGCATATAGAAAATGGGTGTACGGAATGAGTTGGGCATAAAGCGTATCGAAAAACGGCATGCCCCAGATCGGGAAAGTGAAGCCGCTGAATACAAATGCCGGAGAGTTATACACAAAAGCAAAATCCATGGCGATAATTTCATCGCGGAAAATAGCTGACAGCATCAGCCCCATAAAAAAGCTGGTAAAAACCAAAACCAGCATGAGCATATAAACCTGCCCGAAATGGCCGTATAGCGGAATACCGAAAACCGGGTACATAATGCCCAGGATCAGCAGTGCTGTAATACTGTTGAGCAAAAGATAAGGGATGCTCTTGCCAATAAGCATTACCGCAAGGTTGTCCCCTGATTTTTCCTGCCAATCGTAATAGGTGTCGAGATTGAATTCAGTGTTGATCGCGCGCACGCCCACAAACATCACAAACATCTGCAAAAGCACGGTCATCAGCCCGGGTGTTAGATAATAGAGATAATTGTAGGTGGGATTATAGAGCGATGATGAAGTCATCTGCACCGGTTCAATGAATTTCATGGCTTTCTCGCGGCTGAGCCCTTCTGCCAGGAATTTATTCTGTAAAACGCCCCCCTGAAGTGTAAGGATTACTTTAGTGGATTCCTTGAGCAACAGGTTGCCATACACGATATTGCGCGAATTGATGTATGATTGAATACGGCTTTGTTTGCCACGTTTCAGGTCGGCAGTAAAATTCCGTGGAATATGAAAACATCCTTTAAAGCGGTTTTCTTCAAACCCTTTTTTGATTTGCTTGTCATTTTGCAGATAGTCCACAATTTTCATATTGGGACTGGCTTCCACAAAACGGGCAAATGTGCGGCTGAGCTCGGTTTGGTCATTATCGAGTATGGCCACCGGAACTTCGCGAAGGGCGCCTTTAACATATATGAAATTCAGGAAAATATAAACGATGGGCGGGAGCACAATAAGCAAATAAAGCCGTGAGCGGCTTTGAACTATGCGCCCGAATTCCCTTCCGCAAATCCTGTGGATGTTTTTAAAAAATCGCATGGCAGCTTTTAAAATTCAACAATTGCGGTCATGCCCGGTTTCAGCTCTTTGATCGGTTTTGCCGGTTTCAGGTGGATTTCAAAGGTGCGCAACTCGATCATCTGTTTTTGCTTGGTCGGCAGCCAGGTTGCAAAATCCGCCATTGGGCTGATGTAGCTTACTTTGAAAGTGAAGTTTTTATCACCGATGGCAGGGAAATGTATGTCCAGTTCTTTGCCTTTTTCAAAATCGTTGAGCTTATCTTCCCGCACTTGCAGGATTACATAAGCATCTTGCGGAATCTGGATGCTGAAAACCGGATACCCGGCAGCAATCACTTCTCCTTTTTCTGCGATTTTATTACTGATCTCGCCGGAAACCGGAGCAATAATTTCGAGCTGTTCTTTATAGGCAATGGCTTCTTTATACACGTTTTCGGCTTGGATAAACTGGCCGGTTGCGGCTTCAATCTGCTCTTTTCGTGCGCCTTCTTCGGCCATTTCGTATATTGCTTTGGCTGCGTTCATTTGGTCGCGGGCAGCATTGTGCTTAAACTCGATTTCGTCCATTTCCTGGCGGGAAATAACGGAATCTTCATAAAGCACGACAAAGCGATCGTAGGTTTTTTTGGCAAATTCATACTGGCTTTTTGCCATTTCGTATTGGCTTTTTGCCGCCTTTTTTTCTTCGGCCCTTGCCCCATTGCGTGCCATGTCCATCATCGAACGCGCTGCCTCCAGCACACCCTCGGCCTGGCCTACTTTGGCATCAATAATTTTGGGCTTGAAAGTGGCCAATAGCTGTCCTTCTTTTACCACATCTCCTCGGTCAACATACATATTGTTCAGGCGTCCGGGGATTTCCGATGCTACATCCACAACAGTGGTTTCGACCGTTCCCACCATATAAGATTCATTGATGTTGTTGTCGCGGCCAATTAGCAGAATAATTGCAAGGACAAGAATAACCACAGGAACAGCAAGTGCCAGATAAGATTTATTCAATTTCATAAGTTCAAACAGATTTTATTTTTCCTGATATATTTCCAAAACTTTTTCGGGATTTCCGGTTGCCAGATAGAGGTCGGTCAAGGCATCGTAATATTCGTACAATGCGACCAAACGCGTTATCTGCGCCCCCTCGAGCATAAGCTGTGCATCAATTACATCCAGAGAGCGGCCCACGCCTTCATTAAATCTTTTTTCCGTAACACTGAGGTTTGATTCGGCCAACTTAATAGTGGCGCTTTGCTTTGTGAATTTGGTTTGGGCATTGATCGCATTTTTGCAGGATTTGTTTACCCAAAGGCTGATTTGATCTCGGGCATATTTTTCGGCAAACCGAACTTCTTCCATCAAATGATTGCTGGCTTTCAGTTTGTTGTAATCTTTAAATCCATTGAAAAGGTTCATCTTTAATTGTACACCAAGTATGAATGGCGGCTGGATGATGGGTAAATCCTTGCGGAAAATCCCATATTCCCCAAAGGCAAAAATCTCGGGCATAAATTCAGAAAGGTGCAGGGCATGGCTTTGTTCCACCATTTTCTTTTTTTGCTCAATGATTTGAAGCATCGGTTGATGGGACATAGCCTTGGCGATCAGCGAATCGGTATTGAGCATTGTGAGGTGAAAATCCATTTTTCCGCTGAGCGAAATGCTGGTGTCCTGAGGCAAACCCATGCTGGTTTTTAAGGCATCTTTGGCCAGGCTCAGGCGGTTGTTGTCGTCGCTGAGTTCCAATTCAGCATTGGCAACGGCGACTTGGGCACGTAGCAGCATATGCGAGGGGATGATGCCTGTTTCGGCAAGCCTTTGCGCATCTTTTTGGTGTTTTTTCATTCCCGCGACAACGTTCCTGCGTGTTTCTACCACATTTTCAAGCAACAAAACACTGAGATAGCGTTGTATTGTTTCCCTGATTATTTCATTGCGTGCCGTAATTTTATTTAGTTTGCTTTCTTCCAGTTCTGCTTCTGCAAACTTACGGCCTGCATTAATTTTGCCTCCCATAAACAGAGGTTGCACAGCCATCACATTGCCGGTAAACATAGCCTGATTGTCCACTACAAGATTGTACGCCGGCAATTTGCCAAGCATACCAACCATGTCATTATAAAGTGCAGTTTGCATTTCGGGGGGCAGTGTAATAACAGCACCAACAGCGGCAACACCGTATTTGGCCAGCATATCGTCTAAACTGCCTTTTACCTGCTCCATGTTTATTTCAATGTTTTCGCTGAGGTAGGTATAGCCTCCCAAAAGGTCAACGGTAGGCAGATAATTCCCTTTTGCAGCTTTCAGGCCGTATTCTTTTTGGATGACGGCTTGTTGCTGCTGTTTGATTTTTGGGTTGTTCTGCAATGCTGATGCAATCGCATCGGCCAACCTTAGATCCTGGCTTTGTAAAGATAGGCTAAGCGCTATAAAGAGTAGAAAAACAAGTTTTTTTGAAACCATAGATTTTTAGTGTACTTTTTCTGCTTTGATTACAAATCGTTTAATTAAAACCCATTGCTCTGGAGTTTTATATGCTCGCATTCAAAAACATCATTAAATCAATAAGTTCGGCAGCAAAAATACATTTTTTGTGCTATGGTCTTTTAAAATTTGTTTTAGGATTTTAAAAAAATCAAACCATAGAGCAACTCTGTTGGGGGTTTTGTAAAAATTTGGTTTTCCTGTTACGTAAGTGTGAACTTTGACTTAGTATTTGGTGTTGGATTTATATGCAGGTCTTTGTATATTTGAAGGTTCAATCATCAATCATTAAAGGAGGTTCACCATGAAAAAATTATTCCTGCCATTTATCCTGATTGCCGGCGTTTTTCTTTTTACACAGTGCAATAAAAAAGATATTGATCAGCCTGTCGATCCTTCGGATACTATCCCGGATATCCATAATTTGGTTATTCCGGATAATTTTGATTTTAAAACTGGAAAAACCGTTCAGGTCAATCTGGGTGATGGTTTTAAGGCCACCAATGCCGGTGACATTAAATATGAGATATATCTTTATGATGCTCAGGGAGTTAGTATTTCAACTTCCTCCAAAGGTGATGATGGTAGCTCCTTAACCCAAACAGGATCGCTTGTTGATGTGATGAACCATCTGAACAGCATCATGATTACAGATGATCCGAATCCTGAAATTAACATAGAAGTGCCCGGTTATTTTGATTCCCTTTTGATCGTGAAGAATGAGATGGGACTTTATTCAACATCCTATCTGCCTATAGACGGGCCAAACCTTAAAGCTGTATTTAAAAATAAACAGTTGCCGGATAAAAGCCGTTTTAAAGATGATCCTTCAGATGTTTTATATGCTGTAAACAGCCTAAGGGAACTTTATACAGTAAACCCACTGACCGGAGAGCTGGATGAGATTTCTACACTACCATGGAATTCAGGTGGTAGCTGGGCCTGTGCCATTGACCCTGTTTCTGAGATTCTTTATACGATTGGGATATCTTATCCATACTACCTTTATGCTTACGACTTGAATGATGGCACCTGGGAGACACGCGGCGCGACCTATTATCAGGGTCCCCGCCTGGCTTATAACGTGGAAGATGGTATGCTTTACTATTCCTTCAGTTACTGGGTTCTGCTGATAAATCCTGAAAATGGGAAGATGATCTCCTACTACAAAGTGAACGGCCTTCATGACCTTGATGGTGGCGACCTGGTTTTTGCGGATAACGGGAGATTGTATATTTCAAGTGAAGCCGGGCTCTACAAATGTACTTTTACGGATGGAAACAATATTCAGGCCGACAGGATTTCAGCCGATAATTTGCCAAATTATCCTAATTCCCTCACATTTGATCAAAATCAGGAGTTGTGGTGGGCTTCAAATGTTTCCAATGGGCAGGGGGGCTATGAAGGGCGTCTCTTTATCATGGATACTGTAACCGGTGGATGGGAAGACCGCTGGACACTGCCTCAGAATTATATACACGATCTTGCCACTATGCCGGTCGATCAGGGAGCAATTCCGCAAACCGATACAGATGGCGATGGTATTATCGATTTTTATGACGAATATCCCGATGATGGTGATCGTGCTTACGATACATATACGCCTTCAGTTTATGGATGGGGAACCTATGCTTTCGAAGACTTATGGCCCAGTGAAGGTGATTATGATTTCAATGATTTAGTGTTGAACTACCGTTTCACACATGTTTATAATTCGAATGACCTGATCGTGGAAACTAAACTAAACTTCCATATTAAAAATATTGGCGGGTCATTCCGTAACGGATTTGGTATTGAGCTCGATATGAGTGAAAACCTGATCCAGCAGGTTAGTGGGTATTACCTCAAAGGAGGAATTGTTAGCATTAATGGAAAAGGTCTTGAGAATGGTCAGGACAAGCCTGTAATCATAGTGTTTGATGATGCCTGGTCGGCCAATGCATCTTCCGGTGAATTGGAAGTCCTTATTTCCTATTATAATCCCATTTCAGTAAACTCTTTCGGCACAAAAAACCCGTTTATTTTTGTTGATGGAGAACGTGGCAGAGAAGTTCATATGGCCGGATTTGCGCCAACTAATCTTGTTGATGCTTCACTTTTTGGAACAGGTAGCGACAATAGCAACCCAGCCATCGGACGATATTATAAAAATGCTACAAACCTGCCCTGGGCCATTGATATTGTGCATGATTTTGTGTTTCCAAAAGAAAAATATCCGATCATTATGGGATATACACGTTTTGCAGACTGGGCTCAGTCCGGCGGGGAATCGTATCAGGATTGGTATAAAGACCAGAACGGATACCGTAATAATGCCTATTTGGTTACTGATCAGTAGATGGGGGATTATATATGGAAAACCCTGCATCTGCAAAGGATGTGGGGTTTGTTTTTGGAGGGGGCCTATTATAATGTTTCTAAAGACGTCCTGGCTGGGATTCTTTCCTGATGAAGCTTCCAGTAGTCAAAAGAGTTATGAGCACTTTTAAATAAATAATATAAGTGGTCGTTATTGACCTTTAGTTTAGCGGGAAATACATCAGAAAGAGGTAAAAGAGCGTTGATGCTTCCGTTGATTAGGTTAATCTCATATAGGGAAAATGTAGATTTATCTTTAAAAATAGTGAAAGCCCGTAAGCTTTCCCGATCTGTAAGTATTATCGGATGCCAGTTTTTATCCAAATGGTATTCCACTTCGATGCTGCGCTCATTTATCATTTCCCGGGATAGGATATCAATAGAAGATTGTAGGTGATTGAAATAATAAATGCTGTCACCCAATAAAACCATTTTCTGTAAAGACGGCTTGCAACTAGTCATCTCTTCAAACCGCAGAAGGTCTCCAAACCAGAGCTTGTTCTCAGGATCCGATTCCAGATACAATGCATACGCATAGGCGTCATGGATTTTCTTCCATTCATAAGAATAATCAAGTATTTTTATGTCTTTGCTTTTTTTGTGAACGGCATAGAAGAAGTGTTTCCACTGTTCATTATTTGACAAAACCTGAGGCATGTCGCTGCTCGATGTGGAAGCATATTCGATCTTTCCTGACTTGTCTGTTAATCCTTCCATTGCGATATAATTAACTGTTTCGAAGAGGCAGTCTTTGAAGTATTGCATGAATCTCTCCTTTTGGGTAGGATAAATAAAGTATAGTTGGTTGTTTTTGGCAAATATTTGGTAAACGCTGTCTTTGCCAATCAGGTGGCATTGTCCCGTGCAGTCTGTAAAAAGATTCTTGGGTTTTTTCTGTAAGGAAACCATCCTGAGTGCCAATGTGTCAAAAACTTCATTCATATAAATAAGGGAATAGCTGTTATTCCATGATGAATGGTTGAGGGTCAGTATGTTTTTTCCTAAGAAGCAATAGTCTTTAATATCCGTATCGTTGTGTTTGTATGTTTGTCCGTTCTTCGAACTAATTTCCGCAGCCTTGAGACTGATTGTTTTTGGGTTCAGGAAAATTTCAGGCTTAGATCCCAGAAAGCTGTCGGTGCCGATTTCTTTTTTGTGATAGGAAATATGGCTTATAATCAGGATGTTTTTGCTGCTTGTACGAATGCTAAAAATTCCAGATGAATCACTTATTGTGCCAACTGAGCTGCCCTTGACCTGAATATTTGCTCCTTCAATGGCTGAAAGGGATCTGCTGTCTTTGATGCAGGCTTTAATATAGCGGATATCCTGAGCTTGACTGGTGGCCATTAAAAGGCTAGCCAGAAGAAGAAAAACAGCGGGTCTCATATGTAGCTGTTTGATGGGCTCAATGCCGTTGAAAAATGGTAATATCGTCAACAAATATAATAATTGTTTATTACATAATAACATGTGGTTTTATTTTTTTCTATATGATAGCGCCCGGTTGTTCATGAATGATTGGGCGTTGCTGTCCGGCCTCATCATACCTTTTTATAAACCACTGCCACAACCGTAACATCATCATCGCCCATATTGATGATAATTATGTTAAGGCTTGTCTTCCGGTTTGTTGAGTTGTGCATGGTCGTCATCTTTTATATAATGCTGCAATACTGCCCTGGGCCATTGATATTGTGCATGATCTTGCGCTTCCGGAAGGAAAATATCCGGTCATTATGGACAAATACTAATGAGATAAATTGTATTTGTGTTTTAATTATGGCTTTGCTGGTACATTTTACGTTTAGTTTTGTTGTTAGTCCATAAAACCAAAAGAGAAGTCCTGTTGTTCGTTCCATTAGTTTTTTTATTTTTGTTAAACCAAGTTAAATCTTTCCTAAAGGAATTGCTCCTTCAATTTATTTTCTGATGGACAGTATGGAATTAAATCAACTTCAGGAAGAAAACGCCCGTTTGAAGGCTGAACTTCAACATATGCGGGAGCAGCAGAATATGGTTACCACCAATTCTGATATCATCCTTTGGGGCGCCAATGCTGCATTTTGGGATTGGGATTATCAAACCGGTAGGGTACAGTGTTCCGATAACAAACTTGATTTCCTGGGGTTTCAGAAAGATGAGGTTGAAAGGCATATAGAATTTTTCACCAAACGTATCCATCCTGAAGATTATAAGCAAACAATGGATTCGATGCGCGCTATGCTTGAGGGAAAAACAAAAAGCTGGGAGTGTGAATACCGGATCCGACGAAAAGATGGGATCTATATCTGGTTTCAGGACAAAGGAAAAATCACGCAAAGGGATAAAGACGGCAAGCCGCTGCGTATTGTAGGTGTTACCAACCATATCAGCACGAAAAGGGAATATATCAGCTCATTAAAAGAAAGCGAAGCACGCTACAGGTCTTTATTTGAAAATTCTGCGATGGGAATTCGCATTGTGGATGAAAAAGGTCAAGTTATCGGAGAAAACGAAAGCCTTGTTAAGCTTACAGGATATACTGCACAGGAGACCATTGGTAAATATATCTGGGATGTGGTTTTGCGTCAAACTCCACCTGAAAAGCGAACAGATGAGCTTCGCCAAAAATTGGAAAAAGGTATCCGAATAGCTTTGATAACCGGAACTTTTGGTCTGGATAATGAACCGAAAAAACAGACTTTGATTACAAAGTCTGGTGAGGAACGGGTGGTCTTGGCTTCTTACTTTCATATTCAAACGGAAGGAAAATACCTCTATTATGGCATTATTACAGATATAACAGAACAGGAAAGGAACAAGCAAAACCTTCTTAAAGAACAAGAATATCAGAATAATATATTGAAAGGCACCAATGCCGGCACCTGGAGATGGAATGTGCAGTCCGGGGAAACCATTTTTAATGAACGCTGGGCTGAAATGATAGGTTATGCCCTTAGTGATATAAAACCAGTAATGCAAAGCTGGTCGGAAAATGTTCATCCCGATGATTTGCCAAGATGCTTTGAACTGCTGCAAAAGCATTTTATTAAGCAATTGGATTATTATGATGTGGAGTTCCGGATGAAACACAAAAAGGGTCATTGGGTTTGGATACAGGCTCGTGGCAAATTATTAAGCCGGACATCTGATGATAAACCGCTGTTGATGTTTGGGACCCATTTGGATATTACCGACCGAAAGCTCAATGAAATTAAATTGCAGGAACATTTAGCCGAACTGGAGGCGATTAATAAGAATATCAAAATTGCTATATGGCGCTTGATTTTTAATCCTGATGGAAGCTTGCTCAAAGGGACAATCTCAAAAGGTGCTAATGAAATACTGGGTTTGGAAGAGGGCACAATGATTAATGATTGGGCTAAATTCTTCTCATTTGTGCACCCCGATTATTATGAGCTCTTGATGCAGAAAATAAAAGATGGCTTGAATGTGCCGGGACAAACAGTTCATTTGGAATACAAAATAATTAAAGCAGATGGGAGCGAAGCCTGGTTGTCTTCCGTCGGGTCGGCTATTGATGAAGACGGCATTCTAGTAGGATATGGTACAACCATTGATGTTACGGAGAAAAAACAAGCAGAAGCCGAACGCGAACAATTATTGGCCCTTATCGAAAATAGTGACGATATCATTGTTGTTAAGGATAAAAACAGACGTGTTCTGGCCGCAAATATGTCCTTTGTAAAAGCCGGCGGCAAAAATTCCATATCTGAAATGATCGGGAAAACTGATGCAGAAATTTTTGGTGTGCCTGAAGATTCTGAATTGGTTAACTCTTATGCTAAAGACGACCTGGCTGCATTGAAGATGAGAAAAGGAGATATTATTGTACGTGAAGAACCCGTTATTTTTCCTGACGGTGAAAAGCGGATTTTTTTAACACGGAAATTTCCCATCTATAGCAAGGACAGTAAAACGGTTTCTATTGGTGTAGTTTCTACAGATATTTCAGAAATCAGAAAAACCGAAGAAAAACTCGTTCAAAGGGAACAGAGCCTCAGGACGCTTTTCAATGCAATGGAAGACATTGTATTTGAAATAGATTATAATGGGACCTACCTCAATATTGCCCCTACTTCTCCCCAACTAATGTATAAAGAGGCGGGACAAATGATCGGAAAAACCCTTTTTGATGCATTTGAAAAGCCGATGGCAGAAAAATTCCTGAGATTTGTCCGCTCTGTTATGGATGAAAACACCACGAAAACAATTGAATATCCATTATTCATGAATGGAAAAACTTTATGGTTTTCGGGTAAAGGCACGCCAAAATCAGAAAGCACTATTTTGTATATTGCCCACGAAATCACGGCCCGAAAACGAGCTGAGGAACGCATCAATATGCTGAACGAACGTATGAAAATTGCTGCTGATGCCGCTGGTACGGGGATTTGGGACTATGATCTTATCAATGATGTCCTGATATGGGATGAGTGGATGTTCCGTATTTACGGCGTTCAGCCTGGCAATTTTACCGGAAATTTTGATTTCTGGCTCCAAATGGTTCATCCTGAGGATCGTACGGAGTCACAGCAAAAAGTGGAATTGGCGGTTGCAGAGAGAAAGATTCTGGATTTCAGCTTCCGTATTGTTCGCCCTGATGGGGAAATTCGGTTTGTCCGGGCTTTTGCCCAAATAAAATTTAATGAAGAAGGAAAAGCACTTAGGCTCATTGGTTCCAATCACGATATCACCGAACAGAAAAAATATGAAGAACGAATTGCTTTGTTCAAAAAAGCTGTGGAACAAAGCCCGGTGAGCATCGTAATGACGGATCCTGAGGGAGCAATAAAATATGTAAATACCGGATTTGAATCTGTAACCGGATATAAGCGAAAAGAAGTGATTGGTCAAAATCCGCGTATTTTAAAATCAGGGAAACAGGATTGTGGTTTTTATAAGGATTTTTGGGACACCCTCAAGCGAGGCGAAATATGGGATGGTGAATTTCATAACAAGAAAAAAAACGGACTGTTATTTTGGGAGAAAGCAATCATCTCCCCAGTTACAAATGAACGTAATGAAATAACTCATTTTGTGGCTGTTAAAGAAGATATCACGCATATTAAGAGCATGCAGGACCAGCTTATGCATATCCTTTCTTTGCAGGATATCCTAACAAAAATATCATCGAGTTATATTAATATTCCTGTAAAGAACCGGGTGCAGGCAATCAATGGAGCTTTAAAAGAACTGGGAATACTTGCCGGGGCTTCCAGAGCTACTATTTTTGGGTATGATTTTAGCAGGCAGGTTGCCAATAATACTTTTGAGTGGCATACGGAGAATGTGCGACCACTGAAGGATAAGCTACAGGGGGTTCCACTGAATGTTATTCCAGATTGGGTGAGGGCACACAGAAATGGAGAAACGGTTTTGATTACGGATGTACTCAGCTTACATGGCGAAAGGCGCCTCAAAGGGATGCTTAAAGAATGGGGTGTCCGAAGCCTTATCGCCGTGCCTATGGTTTCGGATGATGGTTGCGTCGGCTTTTTAGGTTTTACTTATTCTGAAACGGGAAGGCAGTTTACTGATAAGGAACAGGCAATTTTAAAATTGTTTGCACAAATTGTCGTAAATCTGGAAAACAGATACCGGGCGGAAAAATCGCTAACAGAGGCCAAAATCAAAGCTGAAGAAAGCGACCGCTTAAAATCAGCCTTCCTGGCTAATATGAGCCACGAAATCAGAACACCACTTAATGGGATTCTCGGTTTTCTTGACCTGCTTGACGACCCGAACCTTGATGAACAAAACAGGGATGAATTTGTGGACATTATCCAAAAAAGTTCTGATCGCCTGCTCAATACAATGCGTGATATCATTGAAATATCAAGAATAGAAACAGGTCAGGTAAGTGTGCGATACGAAGAGCTTGATGTTTATGCTTTAATGCAAAGGCTTTATAATTCTTTCCAACAAGGGGCCAGGGCAAAAGGACTCCAAATGTATATGGAAAATGGTCAATCAGGAGATTGTCCTGTTTACATCACTTCTGATTTTAATAAACTTCTCGCTGTTTTAACTAATTTAATTAAAAATGCCATTAAATACACACTGGAAGGTGAAATAAAATTTGGTTGTATCCGGCGTGATGCAGCCATTGAATTTTTTGTTCGCGATACCGGTATTGGTGTTCCTGATGATAGGAAAGATGCTATTTTCAACCGTTTTGAGCAGGCAGATATAGAGGATACAAGGGTGTTTGAAGGCTCCGGTCTTGGCCTGGCAATTTCAAAGTTTTATGTGGAACAACTCGGAGGGAAAATATGGGTTGATTCGCAGGAAGAGATTTCTGAACAAAATATTCCCGGCTGGTCGCGCTTTGCTTTTAGTATTCCTTTAGAAATGCAAGGGGATGTGCCGGGATTTTCAAGGGAGGCAACATGGCACAATAAAAACATTATGGATCAGGGGGATATCCTCCTGAAAAACACTACAGTTTTGCTTGTAGAAGATGAGCCGTCTTCCATTGATTTTCTGGAATTTGTACTGAAGAGGACGGTACAAAAAGTCATTACAGTAAAATCCGGGACAGCAGCAGTTGAGGTTTTTAAAAACACGCCACAAATTGATTTGATCCTTATGGATTTAAAACTTCCCGGTATCAGTGGTTTTGAAGCCACCAAATCCATTCGTGAGTTTGACAAAAATGTCCCGATTATTGCCCAAACGGCTTTTGCAATGTCGGGAGATAAGGAAAAAGCACTACAAGCAGGCTGTGACGCATACCTCTCGAAACCTATTAAAAAAGAGAAACTTATCCGGCAAATGAGCGATTTGCTCCTAAATGTTCAGAAATAAAAGAAGGCCATCCCAATCATTTTTAGGATGGCCTTTTTGATTGATATTGATGTTGTTAGATTGTCTTTTTATAAACCATTGCCACAACCGTAACATCATCGCCGCCCATATTGATGCTCATTCCATAAGGCCGGTCTTCCGGTATGTTGATTTGTGCATCTCCGGCCTTTCCGCTCAACTGCTGCCAGATTGTAACCGCTTGATGAACGCCTGTTGCACCCGTAGGATGCCCCCAGCCAATTAAACCTCCATTGGTATTGAAGGGGGTTCTTCCATCACGGGATGTGTGCCCTTCCAAAACAAAATCGCTCCCTTTGCCTTTTTCCGCCAGCCCCAAAGCTTCTATTGCAAGGATGCCCGCAATGGAGAAACAATCGTGGGTTTCTACCGTGGCCAGCTGGTCAACCGTTATTCCAGCTGATTCAAGAGCTTGTTTTGCTGCCCTTCCAATGGTTTCCAGTTCGGTAGGGTCTTTTGGGTCTTCGGTAATATTGCGCTCCACCTGTGCCCATCCAACCAGCTCTACTGTGTCTTTTTTGTCGATTCCGGCTTTTTTGAGTCCTTCTTCCGACATCAGGGCAATGCCACTGGCTCCGTCGCTCACCTTACTGCAATCAAAAATTGTGAGATTGTCCACGAAAGCTTTTCCATTGGGTTCGGTTTTGTTGGCCAGTCCTTCCGGATCGGGATGCGTATTTTGATATTCCTGTGCCGTGGGATCGAGGCGGGCATTTTCAATGGCGTTTTTGTACCATCGGGCCATTGCCTGGCGGGTTTTTTTACGGCCGTATTTTTCGTAATAAGCTCCGGCCCGATCACTGAATTGTCCCGGGAAAAAATAGGCATGGCCTTCCTTGCGTTTTGGGAACCATCCGGCTCCGGCCAAAATATCGGCGCCATAAATGGCTTTTACTGTATTTTGAACTTCCACACCCAAGGCCAGGGCAACATCAGCCGTTTCGGCCAATACCGATTTTAAGGCTGTAGTAAGCGCCAGCCCGCCGGAACCACATGCGCCCTCAACAGATGTGCTGGGCTTCCACTCCAGACCTTTATCGATCATGGGCGCAAAACCGGGTAAATTGGCCTGCTTGTTGAAACGGGCAGCCATAAAATTCCCGATAACAGTTTCGTCCACATTTTGTGCTCCGCCAATTTGTTTCAAAACACCTTCGCCGGCTTCTTTTATGTAATGCTCCAAACCCGGACGGGGCTTTTTGGGATTAAATTCTTTGCGGCCTGTTCCCAATGAAACGGTATTATAACCGCCTGTGAGATATATTTTTTTTCTGAGTTTCTGCATGGTACTTATTTTTATGATGCTACGAAATAGTTGTTAATCGGCCCGTAAGCATGGAAAAACCCGGTAAGCATTACCGTATTTACATCGGCTTCATTTTTGGCTACGCCACTATCGACCAGCAGCTTGCCGATGCGGTCTGAATTTGCGCCATACTCTATGGCCAGCCGGGCCCCCTTGCTGTTCATTGCGGCCAGACCGGCAAAATAATTGGCGAAGTGCTCATCCTTTTTTCGGTTACGGATGATTGCCTTCCAGGCGATGTGTCCATCCGGCAATGCTCCGGTAAAAGAAGCCGCATTTTCTGCCAGCTCATCAACAGCAACATACTTTTGGTGCCTGGGGCAGTAAACCGATTTGATGCGTCCCCGATCATACGCCAGAAAGCCGTTTTTTTGTGATCCGTTGGAATTTTGGCCGCCCTTAATATCCAGCTCCATCATTTTATCGAGAAGCGGGCTGTGCAATGCTTCCTCAGGCAGATGCGGGTTCATGACCATCATAATGTATTGGACCACATCAATGCCTACATAATCTATTAATTGAAAAATACCCATGGGGCGAACCAGGAAATCCTGACTGATTTTATTTACTACATAAATTGCTTCATGCAATGGCATTTCCTTGCTCAGCCGCTCAGCCATCTGGATGCCAAACAATGCATCGCGCATAAAATGGCCATTCCCGATAAAGCCGGCAATATCATTGGATGGAACTACAATTTTCCGCAACTTCCGGGCAAACTCAAGTGCAAAGGTTTTCATTTCTTCACTATTTTCTTTTATAGTGATCAGCTCAACAAGCTTTTGAACAGCCGGAGGATTGTAGAAATGGAAACCCAGCACACGTCCTTCCAATCCCGCATCAGCATTGATTTGATGAATAGGGATGGAAGAGGTGTTGGTGAAAAACCAGGCTTTATTTTCATTGTTATTATTGATGGCTTCAAAGATGCTTTGCTTGAGTTTTGGATTTTCGCTCACAGCCTCAAATACAAGATTTGAATTGCGTGCTGCCAGCAGAGATGTTTGTGGGCGCACAATGTTGAGCACATCAAACACATATTCTTCGATGATTTCACCATTTTCAATGAGATCTTTTCGGTCGGCATACATCTGGCGCAGCCAAACCGTTTTCTTTTCGGCCAGTTTGTGCACTTGTGCCCGCAGATATTTCATCAATCCGGCCAGGCCTTTTTCCGACAGGTCAATGGCGTTGAGGACAAATGTTTTGTTTTTGTTTCCGGGGAGCAGGCTGAGGTCGGCCATTTCCACTGCCGTAAGCAGCAAGATGCCGCTGCCCATTTTTCCTGCGGCCCCAAGCACGCTTACATTTTGTAATCGTTCTGTGTAATCCATTTTATTTTGTTTTTGAAATTTCAAATTAATATATCTCGATAAGTGGATATGAAGGGATAAAAATTTTTACCACCTCGGCTTTCTTTTTTCCAAAAAAGCGCTCATTCCTTCATAGCCTTGGTTTCCTTTGCCAAAGAGTTTTCCAAATTTTTTGCTTTCCAGCTCGCTGCCTTCCATGAAATCGAGCTCAAGACCGTTTCTCGTTACCATTTTTACCTGCTGTACTGATTTTGGCCCTTTGGAAGCAATGAGCCGGGCGGTTTTCAGGCTTTCTTCAAGCAGGCTTTCAACCGGCAATATTTTCTGGATCAGGTTCATACGCAGAGCTGTTTCGGCGTCAATCATCTCGGCAGTAGTGAGCAGATAAAGGGCGTTGCCCAGGCCGCAAAGGCGTGATAATCTTTGTGTTCCGGCATAACCGGGAATCAGGCCGAGATTTACTTCCGGCTGCCCGAATTTTGCTTTTTCGGAAGCAAAGCGGAAATCACAGGCCATGGCCAGTTCCAAACCACCGCCCAGTGCATATCCATTGATGGCTGCAATAACGGGCACAGGATATTCTTCAATCATGCGGAATACGGCCTGCCCACGACGGGAAAATTCGCTGCCTTCTTCCTGCGTTTTTTCTTTCATTTCACTGATATCTGCACCGGCAACAAAGGCTTTGCCAGTTCCTGTGATGACCAATGCGCGGAGATCTTCACTATCCTGCCGGATTTTATGCAGCAGAAATTCCATTTCATCGAAAAACCGGCTGTTGAGCGCATTCATCACTTCAGGCCGGTTGATGGTGATCAGGAAAACCTGATCGTGTTTTTCGTATTTCAGTATTTTTAAATCCATTGCATTTGTTTTAAAAATATCCGGCTCGTCCCCACCATCTTTCTCAAGGCCGGATTGTATAAAAAGGTTTGATGTTTGGTTTCTATTCGTAGTCGCGCATAGGTATTTCGCCTTCCAGAGCCATCATTACGTTGTTTGCCAGCGCTTCCATTTCATCGCCGCCCGGATAAACATGCACCGGTGCGATGTTTTTCACATGATCGATGATGCGCTCGGTAAACCAACGTGAATTGGCAATTCCGCCGGTAATCAAAATGGCATCGATATCGCATTTGAGCACAGCAGCATAGGCTCCTATGGCTTTCACAATCTGATGCACCATTGCCCTAAGGATCAGGCCGGCTTTTTCGTCGCCCTTGTGCATCATCTGCTCCGCTTCATAAGCACTTTCTGTACCGAGATAAGCTTTTAGTCCGCCTTCGCCCATTTCTTTGGCCAGCATTTCTTCTTTGGTGTATTTGCCGCTGTATGCCATGCGGATAAGGTCGCCCACAGGCAAAGTTCCGGCACGTTTTGGAGTGAAAGGTCCGCCGCCGTCAAATCCCTGGTTTACATCAATGACACGTCCTTTGCGGTGTGCTCCGATAGTTATGCCCACGCCGAGATGTGCCACAACAAGATTGATGTCCTCATATTTTTTCATATTGGTTTTGGCAAACTTGCGCGCAATGGCTTTTTGGTTCAACGCGTGGAAAACCGAACGGCGTTCAAAATCAGGGTGGCCGCTGATGCGCGCTTCATCAATCAGTTCATCTACAACGATTGGATTTGATGTATAGGCTTCGGCATTGGGCAGTTCTTTGCCCATTTCATGTGCAATCACGCAACCCAGGTTTACACTGTCTTCGCCCATGGGATTGTTCAGGAGGTCTTGCACCAATTGATCACTGATACGGTAAACGCCCGATTTCAAGGGCTTTACCATTCCGCCGCGTGCTGCAACAATGCCGATGCTGTTGAGGCCTATGTCCGCGTTTTTTAATTCTTTCAGTACAATTGCCTTGCGGTATTCATGCTGGTCCATAATGCTCTTGAATGGGCTCAGCTCTTCATCGGAATGACTGATTTTATTGAGATAAACCAGCTTGTTGTGATCATAAACCGCAAGCTTGGTAAAAGCTGTGCGCGGATTGATGACGAGAATTCTTTGCTTGTTCATTTGTTGGGATTTTTGAGATGATTAAATTTCTTTCATGATTTGGCGGGCAATTACCAAACGTTGTATTTCCGATGTGCCTTCGCCAATTTGCAGGAGGCGCTGGTCGCGGTAAAAACGTTCGATATCGTAATCTTTCATCAGGCCGTAACCGCCGTGGATCTGAACGGCTTCATCAGCGACTTCTTTGGCTATTTCGCTGCAGTAGAGCTTGGCCATGGCGGCTTCTTTTCCAAAAGGCACACCGGCATCTTTCATGCGGCAGGCTTTGTAAAGCAGGTTGCGTCCCAGTTCGATTTTGGTGGCCATATCTGCCAGTTTAAAGGCAATAACCTGGAATTCAGCAATCGCTTTGCCAAATTGTTTGCGCTCCAGTGCATAAGCCCGCGCCATTTCAAAAGCGCCCTGTGCCAGCCCGAGCCCCATAGCGCCAATGCTGAGCCTTCCGTTGTCGAGTGTGCTGAGCATGATTTTGGAACCTTCTCCCAATGCGCCGAGCAAGTGGTTTTCCGGGACTTTGCAGTCATCAAAGAAAAGTTCGGAAGTATTGGAAGCACGCCACATCATTTTGCGGTGCATTTCCGTTGCTTTAAAGCCTTCGGTGCCGTTTTCAACAATGATGGTGCTGTAAAGCTTTTTTCCGTTTTTCTCTCCGGTGATGGCCTGCACCGTGGAGCCAATGCTGATCGGAGCGGATGCATTGGTTATGAATATTTTAGAGCCATTGATATTCCACTGGCCGTTTTCGAGTTTGGCCGTGGTTTTGGTTCCGCGCGAATCGCTTCCGGCATCGGGTTCGGTGAGGCCAAAGCCCCAAAGTGCATCCCCTGTGCAAAGCTGTGGCAGGTATTTTTGCTTTTGTTCTTCATTGCCATAATAGTAAATCGGGCCAATGCCCAGCGAATTGTGCGCTGCCAGCGTGGCCGCATGGCTGCCGTCCACTCGGGCAATTTCTTCTACCGCGATGATGTAGCTTAAGGTATCTGTTCCCTGCCCGCCATATTTTTCCGGCAAATACATGCCAAAAAGGCCAAGTTGCCCCATACGGCGTGTAAGCTCAACCGAAAACTCTTCTTTTTCATCCAGCTCGGGTGCCAGCGGTTTGATTTCCCTTTCGGCGAAATCGCGCACACTGCTGCGAATAAATTTGTGTTCTTCCGTTAGTTCAAAGTCCATGGCTGTTTTTATTTTCTTCCACTTAGTTCTTTTGGGATCCTGCCGCTGCGAATGCATTCCGAACGCAGGCTCCTGCCCACAATACGCTCGGCCATTCTGCCGGTTTCCAGTACTTTATCGATATCGAGATTGGTTTCTATGCCCATTTCGTCCATCATTACCACCATATCTTCTGTTGAAACCAAACCCACAATATTCGGGTCGCGATAGTAATAATCACCGGTTCCGGCAACAGGCACGCCATCAACAAAATTGGCCGGCTGTCCGCCAATACCACCCAGAGCGGATTCGTAATTGGTCATACCGGCCTGAAGCGCCGCCAAGACATTGGCCAAACCCCAACCTCTGGTGCTGTGGAAATGGACAATTTGTTTGTGCGGATTCCCGATTTTGTCCATCAGCATACTGAAATAGCGATATACCCGATCCGGTGATGCAGAACCGTCATGATCGGCATGTTCCACATCATTGGCGCCAATATCAAACCAGCGTTGGGTAAAATCAATGGCATCTTCCATTTTGGTTGGCCCTTCAATCGGACATCCCCAAATGGTGCTTACTGTTCCGTTTACTTTGATGCCGGCTTCATGCGCCATAGGAATATATTTTTCGGCCATGGCCCAGTATTCTTTCAGGCTCAGGCCGCTGTTTTTGCGCTGATGTGATTCGCTGGTGCTGACCATGAGCAAAATCCGGTCGGGGCCATAACCATCTAATTTAGCTTGTATGGCTCTTTCGATGGCGCGCTCGCGGATGGTAATGGCTGTAAACTGCACATCATCAAGTAGGTGGCCGACTTTTTTGCTGTTGCGGATTTTTTTGAAAAGCGTATCAGCGTCACTAAATTGAGGCATGCCGCGTGGGTTTCCGAAATTGGTCACCTCGAGGTGCTTAAAACCGGAAAGGATCAGTTGTTCCAGCGTCCAGACTTTGGCTTCCGTAGGGATAAATTTTTCTTCGTGCTGAAATCCATCACGCACTGTAATGTCTCCAATGGTAACTTTGTTGGGATATTCCATTTATATGCAGTTTTCTATATATAAGTTGAAATTAGATGTATTTGTTCACAGCAAATCAATGCTTTTCGTGAATTTTTATACATTCATTTCGGGCACATCGCCCTCAATAATCAGATCGCCTTCTGTTTTACTTTGGATTTCTTCAACGCTCACGCCCGGAGCGCGTTCCAGTAGCCTGAAGCCCTTCCCTGTAATTTCCAGTACGGCCAGGTCTGTAACCACTTTTTTCACGCAGGCAACACCGGTCAGGGGCAAGCTGCATTTTTTCAGCAATTTGGATTCTCCTGCACGATTGGTGTGCTGCATGGCCACAATGATGTTTTTTGCTGCAGCCACAAGATCCATGGCGCCACCCATTCCTTTCACGAGTTTTCCTGGAATTTTCCAGCTGGCGATATCGCCGTTTTGAGATACTTCAAAAGCACCCAGCACAGTCAGGTCGATATGTCCCCCACGGATCATCCCGAAGCTGGTGGCTGAATCAAAAAATGCTCCTCCGGGCAGAATTGTAACCGTTTGTTTGCCTGCATTAATCAGGTCGGCGTCCACATCTTCCGGTTTGGGAAAAGGGCCAATGCCCAGCATTCCGTTTTCGCTGTGCAGGATCACTTCCATTCCTTCGGGGATATAATTGGCCACCAAAGTGGGTATGCCGATGCCCAGGTTTACATAATATCCGTCCTGCAGTTCCTGTGCAATTCGTTTTGCTATTCCGTTTTTATCTAAAGCCATGATGTTCCTTTCTGTTAACTGGTTGTTACAAATTCGATGCGTTTCTCATAATTTTCGCCTTTAAAAATGCGCTGCACAAAAATTCCGGGCGTATGCACCTGATTGGGATCCAGCTCTCCGGCAGGGACGAGTTCTTCCACTTCCGCAACGGTGATGATGCCGGCAGCCGCAATCATATTGTTGTAGTTATTGGCTGTTTGCCGATAAATCAAATTGCCGTTGGTGTCTCCTTTCCAGGCTTTTACGAATCCAAAATCGGCGCGTAGGCCATATTCCATTACGTGCATCTTGCCATTAAACTCGCGGACTTCCTTGCCTTCGGCGACTTCAGTGCCATAACCGGCAGGAACATAAAATGCAGGGATTCCCAAACCCCCAGCGCGGATGCGTTCGGCCAGGGTGCCCTGCGGAATCAGATCCACTTCTACTTCTCCGGCCATCAACTGACGTTCAAATTCTTTGTTTTCGCCAACATAGGAAGCCATCATTTTCTTGATTTGCTTCTTGCGCAGCAACATGCCCAAGCCGAAATTGTCAACCCCGGCATTATTGCTGATGCAGGTAAGTCCTTTAAATCCGGCATTGAAAATGGCTTCAATGCTTTTTTCAGGAATGCCGGCCAGGCCGAAACCGCCAAACAACAGGCTCATATTGTCCTGAACTCCGGCAATGGCTTCTTCTGCGTTTTGTACTACTTTGTTCATATTTTTGGATTTTGTGTGTGCTAACCTGAATAATTCACAAACCATTCTATTACGAACGCAAACCGCTTCAACAGAAAGGAATGCTCAGTTTCCGGTACTCAAAATAGCTACGGCTATTCCTGTGTGCCGAAAACCTGTGCTCCCTTTCTCTTATTGCGTTTTGCTTTTTCATGACGAAGATTTATGAATTAATCAGGCTAAAAATTTAATGTGTGCGTCCCGCCCAAAATTTCCCTGTTAAGCGGGCCAATCTCTTTAAGTGCATCTAAATTTGTATGATGTGGAATTTGATGTGCGTGGGCGTAATCCAGCAAATGATGCGTTGGGAGATTGCCGACAAGTTCTGTTCCGGTCATCGGGCAGCCGCCCAAACCGCTCAAAACGCCATCAAACCAACGGCATCCTTCCTGCCATGCAGCATCAATCTGTGGTTTCCATTTTCCTTGCCGGATATGCAAATGAAACCCAAAATTGATGTCGGGCCAGATTTTCCGGCTTTGTGCGAAAACATCAGAAACCTGATTAGCCTCCGATAACCCAACCGTATCCGAAAAATTGATGAAATCAATGCCCAGGTCAATGAATTTTTGTGTACCTGTAAGCAGCTCTTCCAAACGCCAGGGCTCGTTATAGGGATTTCCAAAAGCCATGGAAATATAGAGGATGAGCTTTTTCCCGGAGCGATCGCAAATATCCTTAATGGCATCGGCGCGTTTAAGGCTGCCGCTGATATCGGTATTGATGTTCCGTTTGAGAAACTCTGCCGATGTGGAAAGCGGAAGCCCGAGGTAATCGATTTTCTCCAATGCAGCAGCTTCTTTGGCGCCCCGTTCGTTGGCAACAATCATCATCAATTTGCTTTTCGTGTTTTGAAAATCAAGCTGATGATACACTTCTTTGCTGTCGCGGAGTTGTGGAATGGCTTTGGGGCTCACCAGGCTGCCGATATCCACAATATCGAAATTGGCTTTCAAAATGGCGTTGAGGTAGCGCACCTTATCCGCTGTGGGAATAAACGGCCCGTAGCCTTGCATGGCATCGCGCGGCGATTCGATAATATGCATCATAATTCCTTGATTTTAACAAGAGTTTCCGAAGTGCCCACGCGCTGGTTTGCCACAACATTTATTTCTTCAATGAGTCCGTCCATCGCAGCCTTAAGCAGGTTTTCCATTTTCATGGCTTCCACAATCAGGAGCTTATCGCCTTTGCTGACTTTCTGGCCGCTTTCAACGAAAACTTCTACGATTTTCCCCGGCATAGGGCTGTGGATATTGCCCGGATTTTTATTGCTGGCTCCGGCATCATCATTAAACTCTGTGGCAAACAAAACATCCTTGCGCTGCGCATAGAAATGTTGGCCATCCATGCTGATTTCTGCCAAACCGGATTTATCGCAGGAAATCCATGCTGCAATTTGCTTTCTTTCCGTTTCAAATGAAATTTGACTGTCTTTGGCTTTTAGGTTGTTGATATCGAATTGTTTGCCCTGAAAGCTGAATATCAGGTTTTTTGGGCTTATTTTTTTAATGGAAATTTCATAATCTTCCTCATTAAGCCTGATGCTGCTTTGCATGAGATGGCGCCAAAAGCCGATTTTCTCCCAAACGGAATTTTTAATGCCCGGCTTTCTTGCCAGGAAATATTTATGAAAAAGGCTATATCCCAGAAAAGCCATTGCAGAAAGCTCCTTGCGGTTTTGCGTGCGTGCTGCCTTCAGTTTTTCGAGATATGCAGGCAATTCAATATCGCAATAGCGTGTATTGACCGTATTGTCGATGAAATCCGGACTTTTGAGCAGCTCCAGCAAATAGGGAATATTATGTTTGATGCCGTGAATGGCATAATTTTTCAGAAACTGACGGCTTTTACGGATGGCTTCATCGCGCTCAGGGGCATGGACAATCATTTTCGAAATCATGGGGTCAAAAGCATCCGGCACTGTACCTGCCTGATCATAAGCAGAATCAATGCGCAGACCGTTTCCTTCCGGCTCACGGTAAAGCTGCATTTCTCCCGGCGATGGCCTGAAATTTTCTTCCGGCTCTTCGGCATAAATACGGCATTCAATCGCATGTCCGTTTTGACTGATGTCTGATTGCTTGAATTCCAGTTCATAACCCGCTGCCGCGATAATCTGTTGGCGAACAATATCCACTCCGGTAACCATTTCCGTAACGGGATGCTCCACCTGAACGCGGGTGTTCATCTCCAGGAAATAATAATTAAGATCACGATCCACCAAAAATTCAATCGTTCCTGCATTGGAATATTTGAGTTTTTCAGCGAGGCGTACCGCATCATTGCTGATTTTTTCGCGTACTTCGTCGGTCAGTGTAGGTGAAGGCGATTCCTCGATAATTTTTTGATAACGGCGTTGCAGGCTGCATTCGCGTTCGTAGAGATGGATGTAATTGCCTTTTTTATCGCCCAAAACCTGCACTTCGATATGGCGTGGATTTTGGATAAACTGCTCGATATACACTTCCCCATTTCCAAAATAGGCTTCGGCTTCACGTTGTGTGGATTTAAGGATTTCAGGCAATTCGCCGGCATTTTCAACAATGCGCATTCCTTTTCCGCCTCCGCCTGCTGCGGCTTTTACCAAAACCGGATAGGGCAGCTCAGCGGTTTTTTGCAAAATTTCTTCGGTGCTTCCCGTGATGCCCTTGCTTACCGGCAGTCCGGCATTTTCCGCGAAAATACGTGCCTGGGTTTTATGCCCCATCTGCCGAATGGCTGCTGCATCCGGACCAATAAAAACAAGACCGGAATCCTGCACAGCCTGAGCAAAATCCGCATTTTCTGAGAGGAAACCGTAGCCGGGGTGAATGGCTTCCGCAGCTGTATTTTTTGCTGTTTCGATGAGCTTTTTAATATTCAGGTATGTTTCGCTGATTTCCGTTCCGGGAAGGTGGATGGCTTCATCGGCTTCATTTTTGTAAAGGGCATGCTCATCCAGATCGGAATAAACAGCCACACTGCCAATGCCCATCTCGCGGCATGTGCGGATAATGCGTCGCGCTATTTCGCCACGGTTGGCAATCAGTATTTTATTGAATAGTTTCATTGTCTTCTTTTTGGGTGTTCCATTTGGCTTTTCGTTTTTCCAGAAAAGCGCTCATGCCTTCCTGGCCTTCTTCCGACTGCCGCAATCGCGCAATCAATTGGGCTGTTTGCTCCTGGATTTCGTTTTGGTTTTGGGTTGTAAGCCGGAGGATCAGGTTTTTGGTTTCACTCATGGCATTAGGAGCCACAGCCTCCAGTCGCTTAATGATTTTCATTGCCTCATTTTCCAGTTCCCCGGCTGGCAGGCTTAGATTGATAAGCTTCATCTGTGCGGCTTCCTCTGCAGAAAACAATCGTGCTGTAAGCATCAGGTCGCGGGCATGAAATTCTCCGCATCTGCGCAGGATATATGGAGCTATGACGGCTGGTGCAATACCGAGTTTTACCTCGCTGAAGGCAAAGCGTGTGTTTTGGGCTGCAAAGGCGAAATCCGCTGCTGCGTAAAGGCCGTTCGCACCTCCGTATGCCGCACCATGAACCAGCGCAATCACCACTTTTGGGCAGGAATAAATCGTTTCGAACAGTTGTCCGAGCTTTCGGCTGTCTTCCACGCTGTCGTTAAAACTCATTGTAGAAGCTTCTTTCATATAATTCAGGTCGGCTCCGGCGCAAAAACTCTTGCCTTCACCCGAAAGCACAATGGCACGGATGGAATCATCCTTGCCATAAGCTTTGAAAGCATGAGTAAGCTCAGAGATCATTTCTGCATTTAAAGCATTATGTTTTTCGGGGCGGTTCAGGATAATGCCGGCGGCAATGCTTGATTTTTCTGTTTTTATTGTATTGTAGATCATGGTTTTACATTCTGAATACTCCATAATGATGTGGGTCGAATTTTTTATTGAGCGAGGCCGCAATGCCCATTGCCAGAATATTTCTTGTTTCTGCCGGATCGATGATGCCATCGTCCCAGATTCGGGCTGTACTGTAATAAGCTGAGCCTTCATGTTCATATTTTTCAAGGATTTCCCTGCGGATGGCTTCTGAATCTTCTTCTTTCAATTCCAGTCCTTTTGCTTTGAGCTGATCCTTTTTTACGGTAACCAAAACATCGGCAGCCTGCTCGCCACCCATGACGCTGATTTTGGCGTTTGGCCACATAAATAGCAATCGGGGATCGTAAGCGCGGCCGGCCATAGCATAATTTCCCGCACCAAATGAGCCGCCAAAAACAACCGTAAATTTGGGCACTCCGGCATTGGCCACAGCATGGACCATTTTCGCTCCGTCACGGGCAATGCCTTTGTGTTCGTATTCTCTCCCTACGATAAATCCGGTGATGTTTTGCAGGAAAATCAAAGGGATTTGACGGGAAGTACAGAGCTCGATAAAATGTGCGCCTTTGAGGGCAGATTCGGAAAATAGCACGCCATTATTCGCGATAATGCCCATAGGCATGCCCATGATATAGGCAAATCCGGTGACTATGGTAGGTGCATAACGCGCTTTAAATTCTTGGAAGCGGCTTCCGTCAACAATGCGGGCAATAATCTCACGGGCATCAATAGGTTTTTTTAGGTCGGTTGGTGCCAGGCCATAAAGCTCTTGAGGATCGTAATAAGGTTCTTCAGGGGCAATAATATCAAGATGCTGTGCTTTTTGGCGTGGCAAGCTTTCCAGGATGTTGCGGCAGATTTGCAGCGCATGGCGGTCGTCTTCAGCAAAATGGTCGGCTGTGCCGGAAATGGATGTATGCACATCGGCACCGCCCAGTTCTTCGGCTGAAACTTCTTCGCCGGTTGCGGCCTTTACTAATGGAGGGCCGCCAATGAAAATGGTGCCCTGTTCTTTGACGATGATGGTTTCGTCGCTCATCGCCGGAACATAAGCGCCGCCTGCTGTGCAGCTTCCCATCACTATGGCAATTTGAGGAACGCCTTTGGCACTCAGCTGCGCCTGATTGTAGAAAAACCGCCCAAAATCATGGCGGTCGGGAAAAACCTTGGCTTGCTCTGGCAGGAATGCGCCGCCCGAATCCACCATATAAATAGTGGGCAAGTGGTTTTCCATGGCAATTTCCTGTGCACGTACATGCTTACGGATAGTTTGTTGCATATAGGTGCCGCCTTTTACAGTGGCATCATTTGCAATGATCATCACTTCCTGCCCATGCACAACACCAATGCCTGTTACTATCCCGGCAGATGGAAAGCTGTTGTCTTTAATGCCCCAGGCTGCCAAAGTGCTCAACTCCAGAAAGGGTGTATTGGGATCAATCAGCAGGTCAATACGTTCACGTGCCAGGAGTTTGCCGCGGTTTTTGTGCTTTTCCACAGCATGTGCACTGCCACCTTTGCTGAACTCTGCCATCCTTTCGCGCCAGCTGCACATCAATCCTTCAAATTCCGTTTTGTTTTTAAGGAATTCGGCAGATTTTATATCTATTTTGCTTTTTATTCGGTACAATTTTCTTGTTTTTTTGCTTGAGCAATTCTTATATTGTATTATTAAACAGTTTGTTATGGGTTTTGTTTACATGTTGCGCCGGTATTGGCCGCCCACTTCAAATAAAGCCTGCGTAATTTGTCCAATGGAGCAGTATTTGGATGCTTCCATCAGGCTTTCAAATAAGTTTTCATTCTTTAAAGCACGTTGGCGCAGCTCCTCAAGATGGCTTTCTGATTTTTCGGCATTGGCCTGATGCTGGTTTTGCAGCATTTCAATCTGATATTCTTTCTCTTTTGTGGTTGCACGTATTACCTCGCCGGGAATAAGGGTTGGCGAACCCTTGGACGACAGGAATGTGTTGACGCCCATAATCGGAAGCTTGCCGGAATTTTTAAGTTGTTCGTAGTACATGGATTCTTCCTGGATTTGGCTGCGTTGGTACATGCTTTCCATGGCGCCTATTACACCTCCACGCTCGGTGATGCGGTCGAATTCGCTCAAAACGGCTTCTTCTACCAATTCGGTAAGCTCTTCGATAATGAACGCTCCTTGCAGTGGGTTCTGGTTTTTTGCCAGGCCAAGCTCATGGTTGATGATCATCTGAATGGCCATGGCCCTGCGCACCGATTCTTCTGTGGGCGTTGTTATTGCTTCGTCGTAAGCGTTGGTATGCAGTGAATTACAATTATCGTAAATGGCGTAAAGCGCTTGCAGTGTTGTGCGTATATCATTAAAGTCAATTTCCTGTGCATGCAGTGATCGACCTGATGTTTGAATGTGGTATTTGAGTTTTTGGGAGCGTTCCCCGGCTCCATAAAGATATTTCATGGCTTTGGCCCAAATCAGGCGGGCCACGCGGCCAATTACAGCATATTCGGCATCAATGCCATTGCTGAAAAAGAAACTGAAATTGGGTGCAAAATCATCGGGATCCATCCCACGAGACCGGTAATATTCTACATACGTAAAGCCATTGGCCAATGTAAAAGCGAGCTGGGTAATTGGATTGGCCCCGGCTTCAGCAATATGATAACCGGAAATACTCACCGAATAGAAATTGCGTACTTTTTGATCGATGAAATATTGTTGCACATCGCCCATGAGCTTAAGCGAGAAATCAACGCTGAAAATGCAGGTGTTCTGCGCCTGGTCTTCCTTCAGGATGTCGGCCTGTACCGTGCCGCGCACCCTGGCAATGGTCTCCGCCTTGATTTTTGCATAAACATCGGATTCCAGTATTTCATCGCCCGTAATGCCAAGCAGCATAAGTCCGAGCTTGTTGTTTCCTTCCGGGATTTCGCCCTGATAAGCCGGGCGGGCAATGCCTTTTTGATCGAATTTTTCCCTGAGTTTTTCTTCAACGAGATGTTCCAGTTTGTTTTCGCGGATGTATATTTCGCATTGCTGATCGATGGCGGCATTCATGAAATAAGACATCATTGCGGGTGCCGGGCCATTTATGGTCATCGAAACGGAAGTATTGGAAGCACAAAGATCAAAGCCTGAATAAAGCTTTTTTGCATCGTCGAGGCAGGCAATGGAAACACCGGAATTCCCGATTTTCCCATAAATATCGGGTCTTCGGTCGGGATCCTCACCATAAAGCGTAACCGAATCAAAAGCAGTGGATAAGCGAATGGCCGGCATGCCTTTGGAAACATAATGAAACCTGCGGTTGGTGCGCTCGGGGCCGCCTTCCCCGGCAAACATACGGGTGGGATCTTCGTTTTCGCGTTTAAAAGGAAAAACACCGGCAGCAAATGGAAATTTTCCCGGAACATTTTCCAATAAGTTCCAGCGCAGTATATCGCCCATATCGCGATGTTTGGGCAGGCTGATTTTTGGAATTTTGCTGTGCGAAAGGCTTTCGCTATAGGTTTTGACACGAATATCGCGCCCGCGCACCTGATAAACAAATTCATCAGCCTGGTATTTTTTCAGTGTTTCCGGCCATGATTTTAAAGTTTTGAGATTATCCGGATGGATTTGCTCCCGGATTTCTTCCGATTTTTCTGCTAGTTTTCCCTGCGCATTTTTGTCTTCTATTTCATGTTTTGCTGTTTCGAGCGATTGCCAGCGGGAAGCCAAAGCAGATTGCTCCCGCGCCCACTGATTGTATTTGCGCACCTGCTCACTGATTTCGGATAGATAACGAACACGCTTGGGCGGGATAATGGTAAAGCTTTTATTGTCCGGGCGATGATGTTGTGTGGCAGAGACAAACCCGATGTCCGTTTTTTCTTTTATAGTCTGAAGCAAAAGTTGATACAATTTATTGGTGCCTTCATCATTAAAGCGCGATGCAATAGTGGCCACAATAGGCAAGTCCTCGGGTGCTGTTTCCCAGAGCATGTGGTTGCGGCTGTATTGCTTGCGCACATGGTGGAGGGCATCTTCGGCGCCCCTTTTGTCCGAATTGTTGATGGCAATGATGTCGGCAAAATCGAGCATGTCAATTTTTTCGAGCTGTGATGGTGCACCAAATTCCGGCGTCATTACATACAGGCTAAGGTCGCTGTGGTCCGTGATTTCTGTATCGCTTTGGCCGATGCCGCTGGTTTCAAGGATGATGAAATCAAAACGCGCTGCTTTGAGGATGCAAAGTGCTTCACGGATATGCTTGGAAAGAGCCAGGTTCGCCTGACGCGTGGCCAGCGAGCGCATATAAACCCCGGCTTTGTGAATGGCGTTCATGCGGATGCGGTCGCCCAATAAGGCACCACCGCTTTTTCGGCGCGATGGGTCAACGCTCAGAATGCCGATTTTTTTGTCGGGAAAATCACCGGTAAAACGCAAAACCAATTCGTCGATGGTGGAGCTCTTACCGCTGCCTCCTGTGCCGGTGATGCCTAGCACGGGAATATTGGCATGGCAGGATTCCTCATGCATTTTTTCCAGCTTTTCGCTGATGCTTCCCGGATTGTTTTCAGCCAAAGTGATAAAGCGGGCAACAGCGTTTTGGTTTCCTTCGCGCAGGCTTTCCAAATCAGGGCTTTTCATTGAATCCATGGGGTAGTCGCAGTTTTTCAAAACATGGTTGATCATGCCCTGTAGTCCCATTTCACGTCCATCATCCGGCGAAAAAACCCGATCAATTCCATACTCATGCAGCTCTTTGATCTCATCGGGAAGGATAACACCACCGCCACCGGCAAATATTTTGATATGTCCGGCTTCTTTTTCGCGCAGCAGATCGAACATATATTTGAGGTATTCCAAATGGCCGCCCTGATAGCTTGTCAAAGCAATGGCATGCGCATCTTCCTGTATGGCGCATAAAACGATTTCCTCAACGGAACGGTTATGACCCAGGTGGATAACTTCCGCACCGGATCCCTGCAAAATGCGCCGCATAATGTTTATAGCGGCATCATGCCCATCGAAAAGGGAAGCCGCAGTTACGATGCGAATATGATTTTTAAGTGTGTATTTTTCTAATTGTTTCATGATCTTATTGGGGGTGAGGTTTTATTGATTGTTATTTTCAAGGGTGAATTTCCATCCGCAATAGAAAGCGCGATCATCGGTATCCGGCGGACAAAAAACAATGGAGGTTTTAATGCGCGGATCAATGGTGGAAGCAAAAGTGCTGTATTCAATATATCCGGCTGATTTACAGGGGTAATTCTCTAAATCCTTGCGCTCGCGTGCTGATTGCACGCGGCAATTATCATTGGTGAAAACGAAACTGTTTTCGGTTATATCGCGAAAGGATTGCTCGTTGATGAACCAGTAAAGGCGGTACTTCAGGGCTTTCATCAGTCCTTTAATGCCCGCTTTTTCGGGTAGATGGAGCATTTTTTTGATCATATGCGCTTCGGTAGGAGAGAGCTGGCGCCAGGCTTCGTCATTGCAATGTTTTGCTGTGTTCATACCTTCCTGTTGCTCGATGGCCTGAAACCAAATGCCATCATTGGCCAGCCAGTTTACAGCCAGATCGTTGCGCAGTCCGGCTAAGGTTTCATCAGGTAGTGTATCGAGAAAGGAAGGAATGCCCTTTTCGTTCATTCCAAAGCCCAGTTTTTTGCCCAGGCGCTTCATTTGCACACTAAAACTTGTTTTAAAAACCTCAGAGAGCAATTCCAAAGCTTTTTCATTGCCCAGTTTTTTTTGGGTCTCCACAAACCAAAAGGCGTGATGCATAATTATTCTGTGAAAAAATTCAATGATCAGCTGTTGGTCTGTACTTTTGTCGGGCGTATGCTGAGGTTGTTTGTATGCTTTCATTATCTTGAAAAATAATTGGTTGGTTGTTGATACAGAAAGGCGAATTGCAAAGCTGTACTTAATAAGAATGCATATAAATATGAAAATGTTTAGATGTGTGTGAAATAAAAATCTAAACCATATAAAATCAGGGCTTTAAGGGTAGTGGGACTTAAAGTGGGTTTAGTATAAATATCCAAAAGGGCAGATGATTACCGACTGGGTATTCCATCTGGTCTTTATTTAAAATGCACATCCGGATGTGCACTTTTAAGGTGTTTTTGCATATCCGGATGTGCAGAATGTTTGATGGGCGTTTTTACTGAAATAATAATTTGTGAACTATCGCCCACAGAAAACAAACTGATTTCTAAATCTCCAGGAATTGCCGCGCTGTCATGACAGGTAAAGCAGAATTTTTGAAATCCTTCAAATTGCGAGTGATAATAAGTTCTTGATTGTTTTCCAAAGCGGTGAAATATTGAAGGCCATCCTCGAAATCCTGAAAAGAATTATCATTTAAAGCAAGTCCTATGATTTTATCACCAAGCGGCAGGATGTTGATAATGAGTTTAAGCTTTCGTAAAATTTCTTTGGCTTTATCTGCATTTGTTTGCCTTAAAAGGGTATAGCTCGTATTTGAAATGGTCAGTGCGGAAATGCTGAGTTTGATTTTTTTCTTGTCCGCCAGGGAAAAGAGTTGAGCTGCCTCCTGATAAAAAGATTCCCTGCGCGATAATAGATCAATGACAATATTGGTATCTATGAACAGTTTTTTCATTGGTACTTCTCCTTAAGATAACCGCCGTATTCCTTTTTGTAATCATAGTCCGGCGGCAATTCAATCACTCCGCTCAGGCTTTCTACCAGTGGTGTGATTGCGCCAGTATTTTCTTCTTTTTTTTCCCGGGTCAGATTATCCAGATAGGCTTCAATCATTTTTGATAAGCTGATCTGATGTTTTTTGGCGTATATCTTTGCCCTTTCTATTACGCTGTCATTCAGCCTTAAGGTTAATTTTGTCTCCATGATAATTTATTTGACGTACAAAGATAATAATTTTATACGGCGAAAGCAATTTTGGAATTAAATACTATGGAAATATTTGGTGGCAAACTACAGTGTTTGTCTATAAAGACGGGTTTTTGGTTCAGAATGTTCGATAACGAGGCTTGCGCAGCCCGAAAAAGCAGAGTTTACTGGCGTAAATGAGCATTTTTCGGGCAAGCGTAACGAAGTTAGCGGACATTATGGACAAAAACTACTTAATCATCCCATCCAAATACTTCCTCACACCATCCCGGTACATCATAAAGTTCATCATTTTTAGCTTGATGTAGTCGTCGCGCATAAAGCGGTAGCCTTTGTTTTTGCCGTCAAATCCTCCGGCTCCTGAATCTTTGAGCAAAAACCAGAAATGGCCGCCTTCTTCATGATAGCCTACCGCATGCATGCAGTGATCGTCTGTTGTTGTGCCGTTGCTGAGGCGGAACTGGCGCGATTCATTGCTGATGTATGCCTGCGGGATATCAAAATCGGGAACAATGGCTACTTCTGCGTTTTTGTCGTATCCGGCTTCGGAAACATCGCCACAAACCGTAACGCTAAAGCCTTTTTCAAGGCTGCTTTTGAGTGCGCCCAAAAAATCGTCCATGCTGAGGTTGTAATAATCATCGCAATGCCACCAGTTGTCGGCTTCAACCAATTCGCCTTTTTCGTTGAAATTCTGGCTGAGGGTGGACATAAAATTGAAATAATCGCCCGATTTCAACTGGCAAACATCATCACGGAAAGAAATCGGATTATATTCTTTGCCATCGAAGCTGAAGTTTTGCGGTGGCGTGCCCATATGATAATTCAGGATGGAGGCAATGGTCTGTGCCACAACTTCTTCGTCCCAGGCATTATTTTGCTTTACCGCTTTCAGGTAGTCGTCCATTTCTTTGAACATTTGGCGGTGGTTGTGGTGCATGGCTTTTGGGTCGGCTTTGCCGGGATACGCTTCCATCGGCATCAATCCGTAGCGCTGCATCATGCGGAGCACCGACGTGGCTTCCGATCCTTCGGAGAAATAGGTTTCGCCGCGTGTAGCCACAAAATCACGGGCGCGTGTGATGTATTCGTGATAAACAATGAACATGGGCGAGAGGCGGATGCTTTTTCCGGTCTTGCGCATGATTTCCGATTCGAGCATAGACACGGTGGAGAAGCACCAGCAAGTCCCTGTAGCCCCTTGTGAATGTGGGTCTAGATGCGGCAGTATGCTGTATTCTGAAGTGTCGGTCGGGAAATCCATTCCGCTGAAATCCATGCGGAAGTATTTTCGGGCAGGCTTTTGTTTTTTAGCCTCTTGATTTCGGATATCTTTCAGGATGCTGTTTTGATAATATCCGGGCTCATAGGATTTAAAAACGGCTTTATCACGATCTTGTGCGTTGGAATTCAGGCAAAGAGCTGCAATCAGGATACTGAGAACGAATGAATATTTCATATGAGTGTGGTTTTGATAACAGCCTGCAATTTAAGGATTTTCGATGAATAAGATTAGTGCAGCATCAGGATAAAAAAACCGCAGCCAGAAATTCCAACTGCGGTTTTAAGATACGGGTTGCTCAAGCCTTATATCTCAGATGAGGCTTAATTGAACAAGCGCCGTGCTTTACTTTTTAATGCGCATCCCATAGAACGACCGATAAACAAAAACCAAAGCAATCGCCAGGAAAACTCCTCCGATAATGCTTGTGAGGTTCCGATGTCCGGTAGTGATCATTTCAATCGCAATTTCGGCCGCAAGCAGTCCGAAAAGTGTAGAGAATTTAATGATTGGGTTGAGCGCAACAGAAGAAGTATCTTTGTATGGATCGCCCACGGTATCACCGATTACGGTTGCATCGTGGAGCGGTGTGTTCTTTTCTTTCAGATCCACTTCTACTACTTTTTTGGCATTGTCCCAGGCGCCACCGGCATTGGCCATATACATCGCCTGGAAGAGGCCGAAAACAGCAATAGAAATTAGGTAAGCCACAAAGAAGTTTGGATCGAAGAAGGCGAAAGCCAGGGTAGAAGCCAAAATCACGGTAAAGATGTTCCACATACCGGCCTGAGCGTATTGGGTACAGATTTTTACCACATTTTTCGAGTCTTCAATGTCGGCTTCTTCTTTTTCAAGATTAATGTTCTTCTTGATATACTCAACAGCGCGATAGGCTCCGGTTGTAACAGCCTGCATGGATGCGCCGCTGAACCAGAAAATTACCGCACCACCGGTGATGAAACCAAGAAGTACAGGAGCGGAAGTCAGGTCGATATTGAGCAGTGGCTGACCATCAACCATTGTTTTTGCCAATACAAGAATAATGGCAAAAATCATTGTTGTGGCGCCAATTACAGCGGTACCGATCAAAACAGGCTTGGCCGTAGCTTTGAAGGTATTCCCTGCGGAGTCGTTTTCTTCGAGATTATGCTTTCCGTTTTCAAAATCAGGTTCAAAACCAAAGTCTTTTTTGATTTCTTCTTTGATGTTCGGGATTTTCTCAATTTGGGAAAGCTCAAAAACAGACTGTGCATTATCCGTTACCGGTCCGTAGCTGTCAACTGCAATGGTTACCGGGCCCATTCCGAGGAAACCAAAAGCAACCAGACCAAATGCAAATACGGCGGGATAATCACCAAAAACAGTCAGGTCTTTAACGATAAAAAAGGAAATCGCCATCAGGGCAACCATCACCATGCCTTTCCAATAAGCACTGAAATTACCGGCAACCATACCCGAGAGGATGGTCAGGGATGCGCCGCCTTCGCGTGATGCGTTCACAACTTCCTGCACGTGGCGTGAACCACTGCTGGTAAATGCTTTGGTAAATTCAGGGATGATGGCAGCTGCGAGTGTACCGCAGGAAATAATAGCTGAAAGTTTCCACCAGAGGCCGTTGGGCAGATCGCTGATGAGCAGGTCGCTCACAATAAAAGTTACGATGATGGAAACAATGGAAGTAATCCAAACGAGGGATGTAAGCGGTGATTCAAAATTGAATTTATCAGCATTGCCAAAGCGGCTTTTTGCAATCGCTTGATTGATGAGGTAAGAAACTACAGAAGTGAAAATCATCAGCAGGCGCATGGCAAAGATCCAAACGATCAGTGTTGATGCAAGCTCCACATTAGGGATCAGTCCGGTTTGGCCAAACATCAGGATGATGAAGGTAATCAGTGCAACACCGGTTACACCATACGTTTCAAATCCATCGGCAGTTGGTCCAACGCTGTCGCCGGCATTATCGCCTGTACAGTCGGCAATTACGCCCGGGTTACGTGGATCGTCTTCACCAATTTTGAAAACGATTTTCATCAGGTCGGCACCAATATCGGCAATTTTCGTGAAGATACCGCCGGCAATCCTCAGGGCAGAAGCTCCGAGTGATTCACCAATGGCAAAACCAACAAAACATGCGCCGGCACTTTCTCCAGGAACAAAAAGCAGGATGAAAATCATCATGATCAGCTCCACGCAGATCAAAAGAAGGCCAACGCTCATCCCGGCCTGAAGCGGAATAGACATCACCTCAAAAGGTTTTGCCTTGAGCGATGCAAAAGAAGTACGTGCATTGGCAAGCGTATTGATACGGATACCGAACCATGCCACTCCATAAGATCCGAGGATGCCCAGAACGGTCCACAAGAGGATCAACAGTACTTTTGGAATGGACATTTCGCTGAGTCCATAGAAATAATAAAAAATAGCTGCTCCGATGATCACAAAAAGGATAATCAGGAAACGGCCTTGCTGAAGCAGATAAGTTTTGCAGGTTTCGTAAATGATGTTGGCTACTTTCAGCATTGAACGGTGTGCAGGCAGCTTCGATATTTTTTGAAACTGCCACAGGCCAAAGATCAGGCCCAGAACGATAATAACCATGCCATAGAACAGAAGGTTCCATCCATTTATGCCTAAGGCATTGAAATAACTTTCCGCAAGGTCGGGCACTACCAGGTCGGCCTCACTTGCCCTTGTCAGGAACGGCAGAGCCAGGGCTGCCAGGATCGTCAAGGTTTTTTTCATAACTAGTCAGTGTTTGGTTAATTCTTATACAAGCAAAATTACGGATTAGCTCTTTTCTTCGACATTAAATCGCTTTTGGGTTTTAATTTTTTTTTAAGTTCTAATGTTGGAATTTTTATACATTTTTTAAAGTTATGAAAATCAGTATTATACGTTCTTGTGCATTTGTCTTGCAAAAAGAGCAGCAAAGATATTTTCTTGAAATTTAGAAGGAAACTAAACAGTTAAGGAGCTTGGACGTTGCCTACATTGTCATAAAGTAGTTTTTTAATTCCGCAGCCTGTTTACCGATTATTTCGTGTTTTGGCAAGCGCTGCTCCAATAAATTTAATAATTTTATGCCTGAATTGAATCCTAAGTCAGCTCACGGAAACATGGAGAAAATCAGATTAGAGATAACGGGTCTGTCATACAGTCAGTTACAAAGCGGTGCGTATGCGCTCGTACTGAACGAAAAGGAAGGCCCCCGACGCCTGCCTATAATCATTGGTAATTTTGAAGCACAATCCATCGCAATGGAACTTGAAAAAATCAGGCCGGGGCGCCCGCTTACACACGATCTCTTTGTTTCCTTTGCATCAAAATTTGACATTAGCCTGAAGGAAGTTGTCATCGATAAATTTGTGGAAGGCGTATTCCATGCTAAACTTATTTGCGAACAAGGCGGCAGTGAAAGCGTAATCGATTCACGAACCTCGGATGCTGTTGCGCTTGCGGTGCGATTTAAATGCCCGATTTTTACTTACGAACACATCCTCAAGGAAACCGGAGTGGTAATGGACGGCAATGAAGATGATCCTTCGGAAGAAGTGGTGGAAGAAGAACCAAAAACTGCCAAAAAAAGCAGTTTTGATGAGCTGACACAAGAACAACTCAAAGAAATGATGCAAAAAGCAATTGAGGCGGAGGATTATGAAAAAGCATCAAAAATCCGTGATGAGCTTAACAGAAGAGAGAATTTAGAGTAATATATTTCATTATTAGTCAGGGAAGATAGCTCTTTTCTTCCCTGAAGATGCCACAAAAAAACATACTTATGACAATTCGAAAAATACTTCAGGGTAGGATGGCCTTTTCAAAAAGGCAGCTATTGAATTTCCTGCTGATGACTTTGCTGATCTTGTTTGCCTTTACACCAAACCTTCAGGCGCAAACAGATTCCCTTGTGCAAAATGATACGGTACAGATGATGCAGCAGGCCGCTGATCAGCTGGTGCAGCCCGAAGAAAACCTCGAAGCTGTAAAACAGGAAGCCAAATCCAATATCCTGCTTTCAGGGCAGTCTTCTGGTTTTACCTTAAATGGTTTGCTGCGCGGAATGTTGGGCCTCTTGGTGCTTATTGCACTAGCCTGGGTGCTCAGTAGCAACCGCAAAGCGATCAACTGGCGCGTGGTTCTGATTGGACTGGCAATTCAAATCATTTTGGCTGTGAGTATTTTATATGTGCCTTTTATGCAGACATTCTTTGAAGTGGTCGGGAAAATGTTTGTTAAAGTGTTGGATTTTACCAAGGAAGGAACAGATTTCCTCTTTAAATCATTTGTAACCGGAAAAATTGAAGTGCCACTGCTTAATTTTGCAGTGCAAATCCTGCCTACCATTATTTTCTTTTCTGCACTCACAAGTTTGCTGTTTTACCTCGGAATCATTCAGTGGGTTGTTTATGTGCTCGCTTGGGTCATGTCACGCCTGATGCGCCTGAGCGGTCCGGAAAGCCTTTCGGTTGCCGGAAATATTTTCCTTGGACAAACCGAGTCGCCCTTAATGATCAAGGCATACCTTTCCAAGATGACCAAATCGGAAATCCTGCTTGTGATGATGGGCGGAATGGCGACTTTGGCCGGAGGTGTGCTGGCAGTTTATATCAGTTTCCTCGGTGGCGACGATCCCCAGCAGCGCCTGCTGTTTGCCAAGCACCTGCTTACGGCTTCCGTGATGGCAGCTCCCGGGGCAATCGTTATTTCCAAAATACTGGTGCCGCAAACCGAAGAAATCAGTCAGGATGTGAGCGTGCCCAAAGACCGCATTGGTAATAATGTACTGGATGCTGTTTCAAATGGAACCGGCGAAGGTTTGAAACTTGCCGTAAATGTTGCCGCAATGCTGCTTGTTTTTATTGCTTTTATCGCGATGATCAATTTTATTTCCTTTAAAATTGGTGCCTTATTTGATATCAATGATAATATCGCAGCTTTTACGAACGGAAAATATGAAGGTCTTTCCCTGCAGTTTATGTTGGGCTATGCTTTTGCCCCTTTGATGTGGCTGATCGGTGTGTGCACTGAAGATATCGCACTGGTGGGTCAATTGCTCGGCGAAAAAGTCATTATGACCGAGTTTATCGGATATGTGAGCCTGAGCGATTTTAAAGCAGCAGGGCTGTTTACCGAGCAAAAATCCATCATTATGGCCACTTATATGCTTTGTGGTTTTGCCAATTTTGCCAGTATCGGCATCCAGATTGGCGGAATCGGGTCACTGGCGCCGGATAAGCGCGTGCAGCTTTCAAAATACGGGATCAAAGCGCTGATTGGCGGTACTCTGGCCAGTTTGCTCTCCGCTACAATTATCGGAACAATTATGGGTTAAGCCCAAACGATAACAAAAAAAGCCATCCGTAACGATCGGGTGGCTTTTTTGTTTTAACCTGAGTAATTCACAAAAAATTCTATTGCGCACACAAACCGCTTCAATAGAAAGGAATGCTATCTTTTTGGTGCTAAACCCGGAACATGCATTATAAAATCTATTACAAGCCGAAACTGCTGCAAAACAAACCTTTGTTGGAATATAAAATTTCTCCATAGCGGTGCTATGCATCAATTTTATATTCCATTGTTTTATTGCATTTTCAGCTCTCATAACGATCTTCTAACACATGTTCCGGGTTGAAATAGCTACGGCTATTCCTGTGCGCCAAAAATCTGCGCTCCCTTTCTCTTATTGCGTTTTGCGTGCTCATGACGAAATTTTATAAATTAATCAGGTTAAGAGGATTTTACAAAGGCACAGATATCTTGCAAAGCCTTTTTTGCTTCCGGAAATAATGGCGAAAGCAACGGAAACGCATGCACCATTTTGTCCCACTCACGGTACTTTACTTTTACGCCCTGTTCCTGAGCTTTGTTCCTCAAGTTGACACAGTCATCATAATGTATTTCGTACGTGCCAACACAAATGTATAAAGGCGGTAATCCCTTAAAATTACCGAATTGTGGTGAAAGCAGATGCTGGGTGGGATCATTGTTGCCTACGTAAAAATCAAGCCAGATGTCGCATGCGCCCGGATTGGCAATGTCATTTTTTTCATTGTATGTAAATGATGCTGCCTGATGCCGCAAATCGGTGATGGGCGAAATGACAAAAGCCTTTGAAGGCAAAGCAATCGATTGTTCTTTTAATGAAAGCAATAGGGAAAGCACCAGCGTTGCTCCGGCAGATTCGCCGCCAATTATGATGTTTGCGGATTCCTGTCCACTGTTTATCAGGAATTTATAAACTTTAACACAATCTTCCACAGCAGCAGGAAAAGGGTGCTCGGGCGCCAGACGGTATTCAAAATGAAGTGTCTTCATGACGCAGCCTTTGGCGAATTTTGCCACATGCGGACGGTGCGAATTGCAGGAACCAGAGATAAACCCGCCGCCATGAATGTACAAAAGGATTTTTTCTTCATGCTTTTCCCCGGGAGTAATCCATTCGGCCTTTGTCCCGGAAATATCCAGATTTTCAAAATCCATTTCTTTGGGCAGTTTCATGCGACGGCTGGCTTTTTCAATGCCATCACGAAATTTGGAGACGGAAAAGTTTTCGTTTATCCTTTCCGCTTTGAGCCTTAATTTGAAAAGATGGCGGTTTTTTATAAGCCAGATAATCAATCTGCTGCGAATGCTTTGCTTCATGTTATTTTATAATTTCGGTGCAAAGTTCCGGCTTTTGTTTCAGTCTTTACTGCACATATGTTAAGCGGAAAACAATTATGGGATATTTTTTCGGATGCGGCTCAACGATTGTGGCGCGATGCCCAAAAAACTGCTCAGGTGCTTCAATGGGATTTTGCTTAAAATTTCATGCGGATAAATTTCGATGAGCTTTTTATAGCGTTCTTCTGCGGTCATCACCTTTACTTCCATAAAATGTGCTTCAGTGAAATCCTGCACTTCGTTGATGATTTTTCGCATAAAAACCTGCCAGCATTCCATTTTTGCAAGTTTCTGATATTGCTGGAAATCCGTTTGCCACACTACCGTTTTTTCAAGAGTTTCGATGCTTTCCTGCGATGCGGTCTGTTCGCGGAAACTGATGCGCGAAGTGAAACAATAGGGCGCTATGGTGAATGTTTTGGTAATATCCTCTCCATCAATATTATAGAAAAACCGGAGCAATCCGTTTTCCAGAAAATAAAAATGACGGCAGATTTTCCCTTCTTCCAAGATAAGCCGGTTTTTATCAAATGCCTTTTTGGTAAAGGATGCCTGGATTATTTCCCAGTCATCATTGCTGATGGTAGTATATTTTTCTATGAATGTTTTGATGTGATGCACTGTGGTTGGTTTAGTCAAAGGTCGTTAAAATCGAAACTGAAAGCAATCCCCCTACGATTGTTTTTCCTTTTCGACCATCCGCAAAATATCTCCTAAAACCTGAGCCTGGAAAAAATCCTGTGGCGCCATTTTAAAACCAAATTCTTCGGCCAGATCGGCTTCAAGCTCAATGGCAGTTACTGAATCAAAGGGATATTGGCTCATGGCCTTTTCAAAATCAATTTTTTCTGCCGGGATTTTCATCTTTTTCTCAATCCAGTTTATCAGCCAGGCACGCATATCCGTTTTTTCTTCGTTTGCATCATCGGAAACAGAAAAATCCTCCTCCTGCCATTGGCCTACAATGCTGAGTTTGCCATCGAGGTATTCCTGTTTGCAGGCACGCCTTTGAATTTTTCCACTGGATGTTTTGGGAATGCTTACGGTACGGATCAGCACAATGGCATGCGGCCGAAGCTCGAAAGCCTGAAAAACGGCATTACGGATTTTTGCGCAAACATCTTCCGCATTGAGGTTGTGCAGTGCTGTGCGGCGCATTTCAGCAACAATCACGAGTTTTTCTTCATCATTGCTTTCAATCGAAAATGCTGCGGAATTTCCGGTATTGATTCCTTCATGGCTTTGTTCGGCTACCAGTTCGATATCCTGCGGATAATAATTGGCGCCCCGGATAATGATCAGGTCTTTGAGCCTGCCGGAAACATAAAGATCGCCTTCATGCATAAAGCCCAGATCACCGGTACGCAGGAAAGGGCCTTCGCCTGATGATGCAATATGCGCATCGAAGGTTTCCAGGCTCAGTTCCGGTTTGTTCCAGTAGCCTTTGGTTACGGATGTACCTGATATCCATATTTCGCCCACTTCGCCTTCTTTGCAAGCCATCATGGTTTCGGGATGAACAATGCGGGCCTGCATATCCGGCCGCGTTTTGCCTACGCTGGCCAGCGTAAGCCCGTTTTTTGCCTGAAGGGGCAGCTGCTTTACTTTGTTTTGCTGGTAGGATTGCTTGTCGATAGTGATGTGTTTTGGAGGCTCTTTAATGCTGTCGCTGCTGACTACAAGTGTGGTTTCTGCCATTCCATATGTGGGATAGAGTGCTGTTTCTTTTAGTCCGTAATCCTTATAAGCTTTGTAAAAACAGTCTAATGAACTTTTGCGTACCGGTTCAGCGCCATTGTATAGTGTATCAACCGTGCTTAGGTCCAATTTCCCTTTTTCTTCAGTATTTACATTTTTAGCCAATAGGTCAAAGGCAAAATTCGGGGCACCTCCGTTTGTGCCCTTGTATTTTTGGAATGCTTTGAGCCAACGGACAGGTTTTTGGATAAAACTAACTGGCGGCATCAATACACTGTAATAATTGTTGTAAACTCCTGAAAGCATTCCGAATACAAGCCCCATATCATGAAAAATGGGCAACCAGTGTACAGAAATCGTTTCTGAATCCAAAGAGAAAATATCGCGTAAATGTTGTCCGTTAGCAAGCAGGTTCCCATGGCTCACCATCACGCCTTTGGGAGCGCCGGTAGATCCGCTCGTATATTGCAAAAAGGCTATATCATCTCGTTCGGGCAGATATTTCTGATAGTTCAGCGAATTTTTCATGATGGTTTCATGGGTGTCCCACGAAATTTTTTTTATCCAGCTTTCTTTGGTGAAGTTTTTTTCAATACGCGGAAAAATATCGTCGGTGGTCACTACCAGTTTGGCGTCGGAATCATCTATAATATTTTTAATGCGCAATAAGGAACGGTTGCGCTTGGGAGGATAGGCCGGAATGGCCAGTGCCCCGGCGTACAAACAGCCCCAGAATGCGATAATAAAAGCATAGCCCTGCGGATAAAGCAGTAAAACCCTTTCGCCTTTCAGCCCTTTTTCCTGAAGATAGGCAGCATATGTGCGGGCATAAGAATCCATTTCCTTCCAACTGATGTGGAAAGCATCATTTTCGCCATCGTTCAGGTAGGTATATAGCCGTTTATGTGGCTGTTTTGCAGAAAGTTCCTGCATTGTCTCAACGAGGCTGTTGTAGGGGTAGTCAGGGAAAGGCTTTTCGCTTTCCTTGTTTTTACGTTTTTTAAAAGGGAAGATGGCCATGTTTTGGTTCTGTTAGGTTCAATGGTGTCGTCTTTAGAATGCCTTGCAAATTTACGTATCGGCACCATTATTTCAAAATTTGTAGTAAATTTGTTCAAATACCCAGAAAAAACGCTTATGGCTATATTCCATACCAATAATACGCGCATCGCCGGATTAGCGGCCTGTGTGCCCAAAAATGAAATCTCCAATCAGGATTACGATTGGATATCGGCAAAAGAGCGCGACCTGCTCATTAAAACCATTGGCGTGGATAAACGCCGGGTTGCTCCGGAAGGCATGACCACATCCGATCTTGCTTTTGAGGCAGCCGAAAAATTGCTTGCTGAACTTCGGTGGGATAAAAAGGAAATCGATATGCTGATTTTTGTAAGCCAGTCGGGCGATTATATTATTCCCGCTACTGCCCCCATCCTTCAGGACCGCTTAAAGCTGCCCAAAACCTGCCTTTCCTTTGATATTGGCCTGGGCTGCTCGGGCTATGTTTATGGGCTTTCCATTGCCAGCAATATGATGGCGGCCGGTTTCATTAAGAAAGCACTTTTGCTGGTGGGCGATTTGTCCAATGTAACATCATCCTACAAAGACAAAAGTACTTATCCGCTTTTTGGTGATGCCGCTACAGCAACGGCTTTGCAATATGATATCAACGCGCCATCCATGCCTTTTAACCTGCAAACCGATGGTGCTGGACACAAGGCTATTATGATACGCGACGGTGGTGTGCGCCATCTCGTAAATGAAAATTCGCTCATTAGGGAGAAAATAGCCGATGGCATCGAGCGCTCACCTATGAATATCATTTTGGATGGCGTTGAAGTATTTAATTTCAGCCTGCGCGAAGTAGTGCCCAACATCAAAAAACTACTCAAAGAATGCGGAGGAACGCTCGACGATTTTGATTATCTGCTTTTCCATCAGGCTAATAAACTGATCAATAATACCATACGTAAGATGCTGAAAGCCGATCCGGCCAAAGTGCCTTTCTCTATTCAGGATTTCGGTAATACCAGCTCGGCATCTATTCCGCTTACAATGGTCAGCCAGCTGCGCGATGAACTGCAAAACCGCAAAATGAAACTGCTGCTTTCCGCTTTTGGTATTGGTTTGTCGTGGGGAACGACAATCATCGAAACCGATCATATTGTTTGTCCGCAACTGCTTGAACTTTAGACTGCTGATTATGAAGAACCCTTTTGATCTTACAGGAAAAATTATTTTGGTTACCGGAGCATCATCCGGATTGGGAATGCAAACGGCCATCACGGCCAGCCAATGCGGGGCCCAATTGGTCATCACCGGCCGCAATGAGCAACGCCTGAAGGCTACACTTGATGCGCTGGAAGGCGATGGACATCTAATGTTTATAGCTGACCTGACCCGAAAAGATGATATTGAACGTCTTACAGATGAATTGCCCAAATTGCATGGCGTGGTTTATTCTACGGGGATTTCGGATTTGCTTCCGGCTCAGTTTATTGATGAGGCTGCCATGAGAAAAACATTCAGCATCAGTTTTGATGCCACCGTTTTGCTCAATGCGCGCATCCTGAAAAAGAAGAAAATCCAGCGCAGGGATGCTTCTATTGTTTTTATTTCTTCCATTTCAACGCGTTATCCTTTTGTTGGTGGCGCGATGTATGTCAGTGCACGGGCTGCAATTGAAGGCTATGCGCACGTTTTGACTGTAGAACTGGCTAAGCGCAAAATCAGGGTGAATTGCGTAAGCCCTGCTTTTGTGAAAACGCCCATGCTCGATAAAACAGCATTGGATTATTCCAATGAAGCGGTGGAAAAAATTGAAGAACGCCAGTTGCTTGGTTTGGGCGAACCCGAAGATGTGGCCAATCCGATTGTGTTTTTCCTCTCGGATGCAGCACGCTGGGTAACAGGAACCAATTTAATCCTTGGAGGGGGATGATATGAGCATAATAAGCCTTGAGTTTTCCGTAGTAGTGCCGGTGCACAATAGCGAGGATTCCCTGAAAGAGTTGTTTATTGGGATCAAATCCTGTTTTGAAAAGCTGGATCGTACCTACGAGGTGGTTTTCGTAAACGATTACAGCCGCGATGAAAGCTGGAAGGTGCTGGAAGAGTTGCATCTGGCTTATCCTGATAAAGTAAGGGCGATAAGCCTGAGCCGTAATTTCGGGCAGCATAATGCTATTTTTTGTGGCTTCACCTTTGTACAGGGCATGCAGGTCATTACCATGGATGATGATTTGCAAAGCCCGCCCGAGGAAATCCCCAAGCTGATCGAAGCGGCTGAAAAGTATGAAAGTGATTTGGTGTACGGTATTCCGTCCAAAAAAAATCACAGCCGTTCCCGGCGTATTGGCAGCAAAGCGCTACATAAATCTTCCCATGCACTATACGACGGCCCTGGAAATGGATCCTCCTTCCGCCTCATCAGCCGCAGGCTTGTGGATCAGCTGCTCAAGCACCATCATAATTTTATTTATCTCGATGAGCTGCTAAACTGGTACACGCGTTCCATCAGTTTTGTGGATGTAGAACACCGCACCAGGCCATATCAGAAATCAGGTTACAGCAATCGTTCGTTATTTAGGCTTTTTGCCAATATAGTGCTGTTTTATACCAATTTCCCTTTGCGCCTGATTGTTTATGGCGGATTTTTGTTTTCACTGGTAAGCTTTATCATTGGTATTTTCTTTATCTACCGAAAGGTGGTTTATGAAGTGCCATTGGGTTTTACTGCACAAATTGTAGCCATATTTTTTAGTACCGGATTGATCATGCTCAGTCTCGGTGTTATTGGTGAATATCTGAGCCGGATTTATGCACTGCAGCAAAAGAAACCTCCTTTCTCCATTAAAAAAGCACTCTGATGATCGTTTCCCGATATGGTGTCAGCCTGAGGCTGCTAGAGCATAAAGATATTGAAATGGTGCGCCAGTGGCGAAACTCTGATTGGGTAAACCAGTTTATGGAATACCGCGAATACATCACACCCGAGATGCAGGAAGAATGGTTCCGCAAGATTAATTCGCCCGAATATCTTTATATGATTGCAGAGTACAAAGGCGAACCCATTGGTTTGATGAACGATAAAAACATCAATTGGGAAGAAAAAATTTCAGAATCGGGTTTTTTCCTGAAAGACCAAAGTTATTACCATACGCATATTCCCATGCTGGTGTCCCTCTGCGGTATTGAAGCCACATTTTTCTTTTTGAGCTGGAATAAATCCTATGCACGTATGTTGCGTTCCAATCAGAATGTAATCAACTTTAATAAAGCCCTTGGCTATGAACTTTGTGATGGACAGGAAAATGTAGAAAACCAGCTTTATGTCATGACCCGTGAGCGTTTCCTGAAAAAAAGCCCGAAAATCCGTAGGGCGGCATTGATTGTTTCCGGAGAGGAGGATCGTATGGAATTAATCGTTACGCCACATGATCTGGGATTGGGCATTGGGCAAAAATTTATTGAAGGGCTGGAAAATTCAGGGATACCCTATATTTTAAAAGAGAGTAATTTGGGCGCACATTATAAATTTACCCAACAAATACAGTGGAATTAGCGCGATTCGTTTTTTAATTTGCTCCTGCCACTGAGGTAATTATAAATACGTATAAACTGACCTATGCCCCAGGCAATAAAAATGCGCAGAAATCCGGGGATGTATTCCACATGCCGCATGGCAAAGAAAATCAGTCTCCCGTAAATCAGGATCGGATATTGGCTGATGCGTAAAGCAAGACCGTATTTTTTGAATTTACGCTCATAACCAGCTTCCTCGGCAAGACTTCCCACGACCATATCACAAATTTTGACCTGCCGGTCGCTGAGGCGTGTTTTCCATAAGCCAATGCGAGAAGAATTAATCGGATTCCTTAGGTTTTTGTGAATTTTTGTGGTTTCTTCTTTCAGCTCTTTTTCATTCTTTAAATAAAAAGTGTGGAAGTCCAACATTTTTTCCTGAAACTCAATACCTAAAAAACCACAAATTTCACGTGTATATTTTTCAGGTTCTGCGCAAAGTGATTCGTATTTGATCCTGTATATCCGCTCCGGAGTTTTTTTGATGAGCTGATCCATTAAACGATAAGTAAATTTCCACCGATAGGCCAAAAGGGCGGGAAGGCCGGCCTCAAAATTCATGCGCAAAAGGGATTCAATATTATCTCGGTAATCACGGTAAATATGAATGAACTTTGCATGGGGCACTTCCCGGAATAAATTATCCGCGACAATTGAATATACCGGGTTTTTGTCGCCTATGATTTTTATTTCATCATTTTCAGTAATCCCTTTATAGTGCTTATACGGAATAGACATAAGGTCATAAATGCTGTAATCACCTTCCATGGATAAAATTTCCGCTTTCAGGTGTTTATGATCCAAAGGCATATCCTTAAAGAAAGAAACATTGTACAGGTCTTTAATAAAGTGTTTCAGAAGTTTGGGTGTCCATTTCGTGATTTTTTGATAGCGGTAGCGTAATTCTATATACATGGGTGCTTCTGTAGGAATCAAAACATTAGTGTGGCTGTTCAGTATCAACTGTAGTAATGTGTTTCCTGAACGCGGTCGCCCCAGGATAAAGAAAAAGGGAAAATTTCTTAGGTCCATGTTTCCAATAGTCTCTGCAAATATAGGATTATTTGGGGTTTAATTATACATTTGCGGCTTGGCACAGACAAATAATGTTATTCAATTCGGCTGATTTTATTGTATTTTTCCTCCTTGTAACTTTATTGTACAGGAGGCTTTCGGGCAATTTCAGATGGACCCTCCTTCTGGCTGCCAGCTACATTTTCTATATGTCGTGGAAAATGGAATATGTGTTGCTTATCCTTTTTTCAACGGCTATTGATTATTATGCCGCCCTGCGCATGGAGCAAAAAAGCAGTCCAAAAGAGCGGCGGCCATTTCTTCTTCTGAGCCTGTTCGGTAATCTGGGCATGCTCTTTCTGTTTAAGTACTATGGTTTTCTCGGGCATTCGCTCAATGAAGTCTTTGCTGTTTTTGAATGTAGCTTCAAATTGCCGGCACCTGCCTGGTTGCTGCCTGTCGGGATATCTTTTTATACTTTCCAAACCCTGAGTTATTCCATTGATGTCTATCAGGGAAGGGCAAAGGCAGAGCGGCATTTTGGCTATTTTGCGCTTTATGTCAGTTTTTTTCCACAATTGGTTGCCGGTCCTATTGAACGCCCCGGGCATTTGCTCCCACAATTGCACCGTATGAAAACACCGCCCGATGAAATGTTCAGCAGCGGCATTCGCCTGATGATGTGGGGCGCTTTTAAAAAAATCGTTATTGCAGACCGTGTGGCTATGTTTACCGGGCCGGTTTTTGTTCAGCCCGAAGTTTTTGGCTTTTTCTCGGTGGTTCCCGCTTTGTTTTTCCTGTTGATACAGATTTATGCAGATTTCAGCGGTTATACCGATATTGCTATTGGTTCGGCACGTTGTTTGGGTATTGACCTGAGCCGGAATTTTAACAGGCCTTTTACGGCAACTTCTATCCATGATTTCTGGAGCCGATGGCATATGACACTAACCAATTGGTTCCGCGATTATGTGTTTTTTAACATGCCGGTGAAGCGAAAAGGCCGTCCGCAAAAATGGCGCATTCAGTTTAATTTGTTTATTATGCTGGTGCTCATTGGACTGTGGCATGGAGCGAACTGGACTTTCGTGGTATTTGGCGCCTTGCACGGAATTTATATGGTGAGCGGAAACCTGACACGCTCCTGGCGGCAAAGCCTGGCAGAAAAAAGCGGGCTCATATTGCGGACTAAACTGCATGAGTATCTTGGTATTGCACGGACAATGCTTCTGCTGATGTTTTCGGCATTTTTCTTTGGCATCCATTCCATTGGGCAGGCATGGACCATGATGAAGCAGGCATTTGTGATGGACGGATTTAAAGGCTCACTGCTGTGGATGCGGGGAAATGACAGTGTTCTTTCTATAATTTTGATTGTTTTTCTGTTTTATGCAGAACACAAAATGGACCATAATGGCGGCGAGCAGATTATTTTAAAAAAGCCCATCTGGCAACGTTGGGCACTTTATCTGTTTGGTGTGTTTTTTATACTCGTTTTCGGGATTTTCCGGCACGATGAATTTATCTATTTCCAGTTTTAATGCTGATGAAACGGAACCAATTAACATATAAAATTCTGTTGGCCGTTGCTTTAGTGCTGCTGCTCAATTTTGTGCTGCATCATTTGTATCATCGCTTTATGATAATCAATCGCATAAACCAACATCAGGACGAACAGTTTGAAGAGCTCGATAGCTTGACAGGCTGCCTTTTGATCGGTAATTCTCATAATCCGCTGAACCCAGGCATTATTGGAAATTCGTTTAACTATGCATCGCCCCATGAGCTGTTTCATCAAACCTATTTTAAATTAAAAGCAGCTTTGGAGCAGCCGGGAATAAAGCCGGAAATAGTAGTTTTTCCGGTAGATGCCAGTGCTTTTTCGCCCTATGCAGCTCAGTCCATGCGTTTTCACGATTATTGGGTGAAATTTGTTGATTATCCTCAGCTCGCTATTGAAACCGGCGAAGCTGCTTATTGGCGTGCGCTTATTATGGCCAAAACATGCAGCTATATCGGAAATTACACCTATATCTGGCAAAGCATTGGTGGTCTGTTTATTGATTTTAATTACATGAAAAACGGTTATCGGACACCCCGAAATTTTAAAAACTGGCAAGATGTGCCCGATAAAATGAAAACCGGCTGGGAACGGGCTCATTCATTTTTAGACACTTTTGTGGACAGCCAACCGCATCCGCTTATGCTGGATTATTTTGAAAGAATCTTGAAGCTTTGCGATGAAAAAGGGATAAATGTTGTTCTTTACCGTTCCCCTTTAACAAAAGAGTTTTTGATCAATGCAAATAAATATATTGATTATCAGGAGTTTGATGGTGTAATTGATTCGCTGTGCCGAAAATATGATCATGTTGATACGATTTTTGATTACCGCACAGCCTTTTTGGATCGCCCCGATTTGTTTTTCAATGCCGATCATGTAAATCCCTATGGAGCAGACACGCTAACAAGAATACTTCTCATGGATTTGAATGCGGTTCATAAATAAATTATTCAGTTTTCTCCCGGTCCCGCTGATACGCCTGCATCGCTTTACGGTAAAAATACTTTGATTTTTCATCATCGCCTTTCGCGCGGTAATGCCTGCTGATATTGATGCCCATCTGGTATTGCGGATAGCGTTCCATCGCCTGTTCCCATTGCCCAATGGCTTGCAGCGTGTCTTGCATCTGCAAATAGTAATTGCCCATATTGATGTATGGCTGATCCCAGTCTGGGTGCGATTTGGCCATTTGCTCATTGAGCTCAAAAGCTTCCCTGCTTTTTCCGCTTTTAAAATAGAGGTTGGCCAGATATGATTTTAATTTATAATCCCCAGGATTTAGTTTCAGGGATTCTTTATAGGCTTTTTCGGCTTTGTCCAAGTCTTCAAGTTGCTCATAAACAAATCCCAGGTTAAACCAGGCGGCAGCTTCATAGGGACTGATTTGCACTGCTTCTTCCAGATAAGGTTTTGCCTGTTCGTATTCGCGCATTTCCAAGCTCAGGAAAGATCCCAGATTGTTGAGTACTTCGTAATTTTTAGGATATATTTTCAGTGCGTCCTGATAATAGGAAATTACTTTTTGACGGTTTTCGGGGATTTTGCTGATATCGCGGCCGAATTTATTATCATAAATTACTTTGTTCGACCAGGCTTCTGCCGCAAGGGCTTGTAGTTTAATGCTGGATTTGGCAATACCGGCATCATTACTGAACAAAGTCAGGTGGTTTTTCCAGTCTTTGTTACGATCAATGGTTAGTACGCTGTAAGGAATCAGTATGATGATCAAAATTAATACAGCTTTTGAAATTTTGGGCTGCTTTGCTGCTTTCTGTTTCGCCAGCTTCAGGATGAGTATGGCAGCCATAATGGAAAAAACAATGGATGGCGAAAGGGCAAAACGGTCGGCCACGATGCCCGGAACCGGAACCACAATATTGCTCACAATCGATATCGTGATAAAGAAAAATATGATGGAAAAAGATAGGATGTCCTTGTTTTTCAATCCCTTGATGGCAAAATAAAGCAGGGCTGCTGTAAGAAGCAGTCCGGCAAAAGGCCAGATGCCGTTCCAGCCTACGGGCATGGCATCAAAACCATAATAGCTGAGCATCGGATAGGGGACAAAAAGTTGTTTCAGGTAAAAAGCAACGGCAGTAAAAGCTGTGCCCACTTTCATCAGAGCGCCACCTTCGGAGTACAAAGGGTTTTCAAAAAACTGTAAAGGTCTGACTTCCTGCGGTGTAAGTGCCATATAAGCGATCATCACAAGAAAGAAAATGCCGAGGATCAGGCCAAAAGTGCGATAGATTTTCTTAAGGGGAAGATCCGTGAAAAAATAGAGTGCGAAAGGGAAAACGGCCAGGTACGTCATTGTAGTCCTTTTTCCCAGCAAACCGAGCACAAAGAAAAAGGTCATCCAGCCGAGATATTTGATTTTCCCGGAATCGGCATAGCGGAAAAGAAAACGCACTGCCATGAGCGCCCCGATCAGGCTAATGATTTCATCGCGGTTCTTCAGGCTGGCAACCACTTCTGTATGAATAGGATGGGCAATAAAAATTAAGGCGGCCATCAGCGGAAGTACAGGATGATATTTTTGCAACACCCTTCTTAAAAGCCTGAAAAGGATGATCCCTGATAAGGCGTACAGCAGCAGGTTGATCAGATGGTGCCGAAAGGGTTTTAACCCCCAAAGGCTGTATTCCAGTGCAAAACTGGCTTTTACCAACGGACGGTAATCGTATGCCAAACCTTCTTCGGTGCTGTATGGCGTGCTGAAAATTTCCGGAATGGCACTGATGCCCTGCTGCACCTGTTCGTTGTTTAGGATTACATTATGGTCGTCAAGGGCGAATTTATTGAAAAGGGTATTGCCGTAAAGCACAAAAACCAGCACAAAAATCAGCCCACACGCCAGTCGGTTGTATTTTTTTTGATTGTCAAAAAGAGGAATTTGTTTTTTTGCTTTTTTATTTCGTCCCATTTTGTTCTGCTCTTCTTAAAGTGAAATTTTTCCCGAGATAAACTTTGCGCACGTGTTCATCGGCTGCAAGTTCTTCTGCACTGCCGGCTTTCAGCACCGAGCCTTCAAAAAGCAGGTAGGCGCGATCGGTAATGCTCAGCGTTTCGTGCACATTGTGGTCGGTGATGAGGATGCCGATATTTTTGTTTTTAAGGTTGGCCACAATGCCCTGAATGTCTTCCACGGCAATGGGATCCACTCCGGCAAAAGGTTCATCGAGCAAAATAAAATTGGGGCTGGTAGCCAGCGCCCGGGCAATTTCCGTGCGCCTGCGCTCACCACCCGAAAGTTGTATCCCTTTGGATTTCCTGATGTGCTGCAAGCCAAATTCGTCGAGCAGGCTTTCCAGTTTGTCTCGCTGTTCGGCTTTGCTCAGTTTGGTAAACTCCAGCACTGCCCTGATGTTGTCTTCTACGCTTAGTGTCCTGAATACCGAAGCTTCCTGAGCCAGGTAGCCAATGCCCAGTTGGGCGCGTTTGTACATTGGTAGTGCCGTGATTTCCTGATGATCAAGGAAAACCTTGCCGGAAAACGGCTTGATCAAACCTACGATCATATAAAAACTTGTGGTTTTCCCTGCTCCGTTGGGCCCCAGCAAGCCTACAATTTCGCCTTGGTTTACCTCAATGGAAACGCCTTTTACCACCGTGCGCTTACGGTATTTTTTAACAATATTGTCTGTGTAGAGTTTCATAAGCCTGCTTAAATGATGCCTTCTTTAAGAATATCATGAAGATGGATTACCCCGGCATAAATACCGTCTTTTAAAACAAGGATTTGCGTAATATTATTGTTGCGCATCATGTTTAAAGCATCTACCACCAGAATGTCTGTATCCAGTGTCTTGGGGTTTGCCGACATGATGTCCTTTGCTTTGACGTTGGTTAATGAATCATTTTTACTGAGCATGCGCCTTATATCGCCATCGGTGATGATGCCGCATAGTTCATCTCCATCCATAACTGCTGTGGCGCCTAAGCGTTTCGATGAAATTTCCAGAATAACATCGCTCAGGCTGGCATCGGGATCGACCTGTGGTTTTTCATTTTGCGTATATAGGTTTTCGACACGGAGGTACATGCGTTTGCCCAAAGTCCCGCCGGGATGGTTGCGTGCAAAATCGCGTGAAGTGAAATTGCGGTATTCCAGCAATGCCACAGCAAGAGCATCGCCCATTACAAGTTGTGCGGTTGTACTGGAGGTTGGGGCCAGATTATTGGGACAAGCTTCGCGTCGTACACTGGTGTTGATCAGATAATCGGCATTGGTAGCCAAAAAAGATTCCGTATTGCCGCAAAAAGCGATGAGTTTGTTTCCGTAAGATTTTAACAAAGGGACCAAGACTCTGATTTCCGGGGTGTTGCCGCTATTGGAAATGCAGATGATCACATCTTCTTTCCGAATGGTGCCAATATCTCCATGTATGGCATCAGCAGCATGCATAAAAAGAGCCGGCGTTCCCGTAGAATTAAAAGTAGCTACCATTTTGCGGCCAATGCTGGCGCTTTTCCCGATTCCGGTTATTACAAGCCTCGAATTGGCCTTGTAAATCAGCTGCACGCTTTCTGCAAAATCCCCGGTCAGGAAAGTTGGGAGGCGTTTTAATTCATCAATTTCAGCTTCAATGGTCCGTATGGCAGATTGCCTGATGTCTTCTAAGCTTTTCAATATTGGAGGATTCTGGGATTTAACATGCTGCAAATATACGAATCAACCATAAAACTCCCGGTTTCTGGTAATTCGCTGCGATTTTTTTTTGATTTAAAGGGTTCTTTTAGAATAATTCGTATCTTTAGCGTTAAGAAAAAGGGGTTTAAGCTTTTTTTGGGTTCTCAGAAATATGAAGTATTTTTGTCTGCCTTTTGAAAAATCCCTTTTACTTGAGAACAAAAAATCCTGCACCCGATATCAGGTAGTTTTGACATATATCAGGTCGGTCAGGAATTGTTTAAAATGCTTATTGGTTTGGCATGCAGTTGATTACTTTGGCTTGTTCCGGTAACAGGCATTTACGTATTAATTGGAGAAATTATGATTTCGCAGGAAGTTGATTTAAAATCGTATCTGAAGCAGTACTTTGGATTCAACAAGTTCAAAGGAACTCAGGAGCCTATTATTCATAGTCTGCTTGATGGCAAGGATGTTTTTGTTATTATGCCCACAGGTGGCGGAAAATCTATGTGCTATCAGTTGCCGGCTCTTATTAAAGAAGGTACGGCCATCATTATATCGCCCCTTATCGCCCTTATGAAAAACCAGGTGGACAGCATCCGTAATTTTGGAAATGACGATGGTGTTGCTCATTTCTTGAATTCTTCTTTGACCAAGAATGAAATTAATGAGGTTAAGGAAAACCTTACCAATGGCCGCACTAAGCTGTTGTATGTAGCGCCCGAATCGCTCAATAAAGAAGAAAATGTTGAATTTTTAAGGAATATCAAAATCAGTTTTTACGCCATTGATGAAGCGCATTGTATTTCGGAATGGGGCCATGATTTCCGCCCCGAATACCGCAGGTTGCGCCCCATTATTGATGCTATTGGCCAGGATGTTCCAATTATTGCCCTTACGGCTACGGCCACAGTGAAAGTGCAGACCGATATCCAGAAAAACCTGGGTATTCCCGATGCGGACGTTTATAAATCTTCTTTCGACCGTCCCAACCTTTATTATGAAGTACGGCCAAAAACAAAGGATGTTATTAAGGATATTATCCGTTACATCAAATCCAAAATGGGCAAATCGGGCATCGTTTATTGCCTGAGCCGCAAAAAAGTGGAAGAACTTGCCGAAACACTTCAGGTAAACGGAATTAAAGCCTTGCCTTATCATGCAGGACTGGATGCTGCAACACGCCGCAAAAATCAGGATATGTTCCTGATGGAGGAAGTGGATGTGATTGTGGCAACAATCGCATTTGGAATGGGCATTGATAAACCGGATGTGCGTTTTGTGATCCACCACGATATCCCCAAAAGCCTCGAAGGCTATTATCAGGAAACCGGCCGTGCCGGGCGTGATGACGGTGAAGGAAATTGCATCGTTTTTTATAGCTACGACGACATCCTGAAACTGGAGAAATTTATGAAAGGCAAACCCGTGGCCGAGCAGGAAATAGCCAAACAGCTCCTGACCGAAACAGTGGCTTATGCCGAGAGTTCCGTTTGCCGCCATAAGCAATTGCTCCATTATTTTGGCGAAGATTATCCAAATGATAGTTGCGGTGCCTGCGACAACTGCCTCAATCCCAAAGAACGCTTTGAGGCCAAAGAGCATGTTGCTTTATTGCTGCAAACCGTAGTAGATATTAAGCAGCTCTTCAAAGCCAATCATGTGAATAATATCCTCACAGGAAAGCCTACTGCAAATATTAAATCTGCACGGCACGATAAACTTGAGGTTTTTGGCAAAGGAGAAGAGCAGGATGAAAAATACTGGAATGCTGTAATCCGTCAAACATTGATTCAGGACTTGCTGCGCAAGGATATTGAAAATTATGGCCTGCTGAAAGTCACCGAAAAAGGATATGAATTCCTCGAAAAGCCGTGGTCGCTCATGTTTACGCGCGATCATGATTATGATACCGGTAATGATGAAGTGATTTCTACCAGTAGCTCTAGCCGTCAGGGCTCAGCAGATGAGCAGCTCTTTAAAATGCTGAAAGATCTGCGCAAATCCATCAGCCGCAAAGAAAACCTGCCCCCATTTGTGATTTTTCAGGATCCTTCGCTGGAAGATATGTCCGTACAGTATCCCGTTAATATGGATGAACTAAAGCAAATTACGGGCGTGGGCGCAGGAAAAGCCATGAAATACGGGAAGCCGTTCATTACATTGATTAAAGATTATGTCGAAGAAAACGAAATAGTCCGTCCAAATGATATGGTCGTTAAATCCGTAGTGAATAAATCCGGCCTGAAAGTTTATATCATACAAAGTATCGACCGCAAATTATCACTCGATGATATTGCCATGACCAAAAATCTTTCATTGGATGATTTGATTACCGAACTGGAAAGTATTGTGGATTCGGGCACACGTATCGATATTGATTACTATATCACTGAAAATGTGGATGAATACCACCAGGAAGAGATTTATGACTATTTCCATGAAGCAGAAACCGATTCGGTGGACGCAGCCCTGGACGAACTCGGTGAGGATGAATACAGTCGCGAAGAAATCCGCCTGATCAGAATTAAGTTTATGTCGGAAGTAGCCAATTAGTTTTGTCGATCGGAATGAAAAGGAAAGCCTGGCATCTATTAAAACTGATAGCCGCATTTGGAATAATCGCATTTTATTCGTGCAGCGGAGAGAAAAAAGAAGTAATCCCGGATTATGTTCTGCCAAAGGATACAATGGTGATGATTGTTGCCGATTATCATTTGATTGAAGCCGAGCTTACGCATACACGTGGCAGAGGGAGAGATGTAAATAAATTGAGAGATCATTATTACGCAGCCCTTTTCGACCGGTACAATATCGATCAAAAAACCCTGGAACAAAACTTTGATTACTACAAAGATCGTCTTGAAGAGCTGCAAGGCATTTATCAGGACGTAGTAACGCGGCTGAGTTATATGGAGTCGGAAGAAAAAGAGCAACAGAAAAAGGAATAAGCGGTTTGGGCGCGTAATAGAATATTTTGTGTATTATTCAGGTTAGTTCGATTCTAAAGTTTCCTATATTTGCAGTATCAAATTTATTGGATGTTTACTCTTGATATGGATCGTGTGTTGTAAATAAGTCTGTTCTTTTGCCAGGCTTATCCCTTTTGTCTTAGGCTGATTCCGGCCTGAGTATTACTGTTATTTTTTTATTTTTAAGGATTGCTGAGATCCATTTTAATCAAATTTAAAAATTTTTTATCATGAGTAATGAAAATAAATCCATGCACGACATTGATCTTCAAATAATTTGCGAATATTTTTCTAAAATCGACCGACAGGGGCCGGGAAGCCCGGAAATTACACGAAAGGCATTAAGCTTTATCGAAGGTTTGGATGCAAGGTCTAAAATTGCTGATCTGGGCTGCGGTACAGGAGGGCAAACCCTCGAACTGGCCAAAAACACAAAAGGTATGGTTTATGGCCTGGATCTTTTTCCGCTCTTCATAGAAATTTTCCAAAAAAATATAAACGCCTCTGGCTTACAAAACAGGCTTAAAGCCTTGGTAGGCTCTATGGACAATCTGCCTTTTCAGGAAGGCGAGCTGGATGTGATTTGGGCCGAAGGCTCGATATACAACATCGGTTTTGCAGAAGGGCTGAAGTATTGGCGCAGATTTCTGAAAGAGGGCGGTTATGTTGCTGTTTCTGAGGCGTCATGGTTTACCGATGAGCGTCCCAAAGAAATCCGGGATTTTTGGGAAATGGAATACCCGGATATAGACACTGTCCCAAATAAATTGGCGCAAATGCAAAGTGCCGGTTATATGCCCATAGCTTCATTTATCCTTCCTGAAAACTGTTGGATCGAGAATTTCCACAAACCACAGGCTTTCATACAGCAGGATTTTCTGAGCGATAATCATGGGAATATTGCTGCCAAAGAGTTGGTTGACCGACAGAATTTTGAAATCCGTTTGTACGAGAAGTACAAAAAGTACTACGGCTATGCATTTTATATTGGCCGAAAAATTTAGCCTGATTACAAAAAAGGATTGCCCGTCATTCGGGCAATCCTCTCCTTTTTATAGTTTGTGTTTTTACTGACAGGATTAGAACCCTAATTCCATTTGTGCCCCGCCGCCTTTGTCATCATTTTGATCCTCATCCTCTGTTTTGTGCTTTTCTGTGATTTCATTTTTGACAGGCTTTTCCGGTTCTGGTTCCGGTTCTTCGTAAGGCAAAGGATCGAGCCATTCCAGCTTTTTGATAATCAGTTTGCTCAGGCGTTTTCCTTTGGCTTTTTCTCCTTTTACATCAATAAACTCACTCACATTTATTTTTTCGTCATCCACATCCTTGCCGTTCTTTTTACTGTCAAAAATGATCTTGAGCATGGGCAGGTGATCGAGACTGTATTCCAGTAATTTGGAGTTTGGATGTTCTGTAAGGAAACTTACTGCTTTGCCGTTGCCTTCCGGATGGAACCGTTTGATGTAGGTAAAACCCGATTCGCCTTCGTGGTAAATGGCGGTCATGACTTTGCGTTCATCAAATTTCTCGATGAGCATCATATCATCGTCAAAATGCGTGCTCAGGTCATAACCATATAGTTTGTAAGTACCTGATTTATTGATAGTAAATATGTGATCATCGCCTTTAAAATCACCAAGATAAGTGCCCCTCTCTTCGGTGTTGAGCCTTTTGACTGTATCATCAAACCAAATTTTTAATGCGCCCAAAGTAGAAACACCATCTTCTTTTTTCTGAATTTTTCTTACTACATGCCGTGAAAGGATATTTCCTTTGGCATTGCGGTTTTTTATGGACAGCTCACTGAAATCGAAATCGAAAGTGAGTTTTCTGAGTTTGGGTTTGGGGCGCAGGCTTACCTTCACAACTTCTGCTTCCCCATTTGGATTGGCCGTGAAATATAGTACGCGTGTTCCTTTAGTGCCTAATGTGAGGTCATATTCCTTATCGCGCGTAACGCCCAGAACAGCAAATCGTTTCACATAAAAATGTCCTAAACGGCCATCCTGATAAATCATATTATAAACCGTCCGCTCATCGTTTTTGCGGAAAATATCAATATGCAAAATATTGGTGCCGATATAGGTTTTGTTGGAAACCTTGCTGACCATAAATGTCCCGTCGTTGCGGAAAACAATAAAATCATCCAGATCGGAACAATCGCAGATAAATTCATCGCGCTTCAGGCTGGTTCCTGCAAATCCTTCTTCACGGTTGATGTAAAGTTTTACGTTATTTACCGCAACGGCAGCAGCTTCAATTGTATCAAAACTACGGAGTTCGGTTTTGCGCTCGCGTCCTTTTCCGTATTTTTTCTTGATTTGCCGGTAATAATTGATGGCATAATCGACCAGGTGGGCCAAATGGTTTTCTACCTCTTCGAGCTCTTCCTGTAGGCCTTTCATATATTCGTCGGCCTTGAATTTATTGTAGCGCGAAATGCGTTTGATCGGGATATCCGACAGGCGCACAAGATCCTCACGTGTTACTTCCCTGATTAAATCCTTAACATAAGGCTTCAGCCCTTTGTCAATGGTTTCCAGCATTTCCTCATAAGATTCCGTTTTACGGATATCGAGGTAAATTTCTTTTTCGATGAAGATCTTTTCGAGTGAAGAAAGGTGGAGTTTTTCAAGCAGCTCGCTTTTTTGGATTTCCAGCTCCTTTCTAAGGAGGTTAACGGTATTGGCTGTATTGTCGCGTAGAATTTCACTGACACCGATAAAAGCCGGTTTGTCGTCACGGATTACACAGCTGTTGGGGCTGATCGAAATTTCGCAATCGGTGAACGCGTAGAGGGCATCAATGGTTTGATCGGGCGAAACATTATTATGGAGATGGATCAGTATTTCGACATGTTCGGCTGTATTGTCATCAATTTTTTTAATCTTGATTTTGCCTTTATCGTTGGCGGCAAGTATGCTGTCGATGAGCGTCCCGGTGGTTGTGGCAAAAGGAATCTCCGTGATGGTCAGTGTTTTTTTGTCCGTTTTATTGATGCGTGCACGAACACGTACTTTTCCTCCGCGCAGGCCGTCATTGTAACGGGAGCAATCGGCCATGCCACCGGTTGGAAAATCGGGCAGGATTTCAAATTCTTCGCCTTTTAAGATTTTAATGGAAGCGTCGATCAGTTCATTGAAATTGTGTGGAAGCAGTTTGGAAGCAAGTCCCACGGCAATTCCCTCCACGCCTTGTGCAAGCAAAAGCGGGAACTTCACCGGAAGGGCAACAGGTTCATTGTTCCTGCCGTCGTAACTGGCGCGCCATTCGGTGGTTTTGGGGTTGAAAACAACTTCAAGGGCAAATTTGGATAACCTTGCCTCGATATAACGTGGCGCAGCAGAACTGTCGCCGGTGAGGATGTTTCCCCAGTTTCCCTGCGTGTCGATTAATAGGTCTTTCTGCCCGAGCTGAACCAGTGCGTCGCCAATAGAGGCATCGCCATGCGGGTGAAACTGCATCGTATGCCCGATGATGTTGGCCACTTTGTTGTAGCGCCCGTCGTCCATGCGGAACATCGAGTGTAGGATACGCCGCTGCACAGGTTTCAGGCCATCCTTTAAAGCAGGTACGGCGCGTTCCAGAATTACGTAGGAAGCATAGTCCAGGAACCAGTCCTGGTACATGCCCGACAATTGCGTGGTCTTAATTTCTTTATCTGTGTTTTGGATTTCTGAGTGCTCCTCCAGATTGTTGTCTTCTTCCATAATCGATCCAGCTATTCCTTTTGTAGAAAGGCTATAAAATTACGCAAATTCCTAAAATACAAAAAGGGGATAATGCTTTTTTTTATTAACATTATCCCCTAATATATTGTAATGCAGTTTCTTAGTTGTCTGCTTTCAAACGCTGTGCCATAGCCTTACCCAAAGCAATCAGTCGTTCGATGTCGTTTCCATCTGCAGCATGGCGTGCTTCAACAGATTCTGAAACAACATCCCACTTAATGGTTTCGGCAAATTTTTCCAGTGTGCGCACGCCGCCGCCGCCCCAGCTCATCGAGCCAAAGGTTGCAAGCAGGTGGTTTTTCGGCATAATGTGCTCCAGTTCGCGGATCAGCGCACGCATAGGTGTGAAAATACCACCATTATAGGCGCTGCTGCCAAGTACTACGCCACGGTATTTCCAAATGTCGCTGATGATATACGAGCTGTGTGTTTTGGATGAATCATACACACGTATATTTTTGATGCCTTCTTCGCTGAGTGTGCGGGCAATGATTTCAGCCATTTTTTCGGTATTGCCGTACATGCTTCCAAATACAATTACAACGCCTTCTTCTGTTTCGTAACGGCTCCATTTCTGGTAATCGGCAATGATTTTGTCGATATGTGAGCGCCAGATCGGGCCATGTGTTGAGGCAATCATCTTAACATCAAGTCCGCTGAGTTTATTGAGGGCTTTTTGTACCTGCAGGCCGTATTTGCCAACGATATTGCTGTAATAACGGCGCAATTCATCTTCGTAAAAATCCAGGTTGATTTCATCATCAAAAATACCGCCGTCCAAAGTGCCAAAGCTGCCAAATGCATCGGCTGAATAAAGAATCTGATCGGTTTCGTCCCAAGTCATCATCGTTTCGGGCCAGTGTACCATAGGAGCCATATAGAAATTCAGTTTATGGCGCCCTAGGCTGAGGCTGTCGCCTTCTTTCACTTCCATGAAATTATCCTTGATGCCATAAAAACCTTCGATCATGGGGAAGGTTTTGCGGTTGCCCACCAATTGTACCTCCGGGAATTCATTCACGATGGCTTTGATCGCTCCAGAATGATCAGGTTCCATGTGGTTGATAATCAGGTAATCTACTTTTCTTTCTTCGCCAAGAATATCCTTGATTTTATCAATATATTCTTCCATTTTGCTGATTTCAACAGTATCTACCAAGGCAACTTTTTCGTCGCAAATCAGATAGCTGTTGTACGCAATGCCAAAAGGCAGTGGCCAGTAGTTTTCGAAAAGATGGGTGCGGCGGTCATTCACACCAATCCAGAATGTGTCTTCACTGAGTTTTACTCTGTTATACATGGATCAATATTTTAAATAGTTTATTTCCAGAATCTTAAAATAAGTATTTCAATACCCAAAAAAATCAGTGCAAAAATAATAAACCAGCGCCACAATTGCTTTCCCTGAAGTGAATTTATTATGTTTTGCCCAATTTGCCGGTCGTTAAGTGTATTTGTAATAGCTTTAAAACCTGTAATTTGGGCAAGTTCACCGCATTCTTTTTCCGTAAAAAAATCTGTTGAAGATTCGCGGCGGCTGTAATTAACAGCCAGCGGAACATTTTGGCTTCCGTTTATAAGCTGGTGTATGCCGGCTTCATAGTTTGTTTCAGGGGCAAAACGGATTTCCAGTTCTTGGCCATTTCTGCGGAAAAGCGGTATGAAGCGGATTTTTTGGTCGGGGCTGATAATTTCCGGGGCTTTATCTTCATTGAGCAAAGTGCTTTTCAAATGTATGCTTTGGCCGTTGGCTGGTGTGAATGCGATGCTTTGCATGCCACTGCTCAGGAAAGCGGCTTTAAACATCACCGGAAGCAAAAGTGCATGGGCATCCCATTTGCTGAAAGGCTGCTCCAGTGGCGAGGCAAAAAGCAGGATGTTGCCGTTTTCGCTGTTGTGCCGTGCCAAAAGGATATCGCCGTTTTGCGCATTCATCAGGCTTTCGTTGATGCTGCCCATGGCAAAGCTAATGGGAAAATGTTGCTTGTATTCAGGTAGTTTGATGTTTTTGGGCAAACGTTCAAACACGCCATCAAAAAACGGGCTTTTGCTTTGGATAAAATCCGCACGGCCCGATACGGTATCCGCCGCAGCGAGCATCAAACCATAACTGGCCAAAAACTGATTGTAATTGCTGATGTCGGTTTCCGCAGAAGGAATGACCGCCAGGCTTCCTCCGCCATCAAGGATTTTGCTGAGCTCCATGGCAAGTCCGGATGGGATTTCATTCAGATTTTGGAGGATCAGCAGATCCTGGGCAGATATTTCATCATAGCGTAATTTTTTGAGTTCAATGCCCCTGAAATGAAACAGGCTGTCAACGCCAAAGAGCCGGCCGAGTGTTTCTTTTTCCTTGCCGGAAAATATGCTGAGGATGTTGATTTCCGGGCGTATAGAGATGTTCAGATAGTAGCGGTCGTCAAAACGGATGGGATAATCACTGATTTCGATATATCCGCTCAGGTTTCCGCTTTGCTGTGGCCTGAAGGTGAGCAGCACAGTAGTTTCGCTGTTTGGCGCAAGTTCTGTGCTGGCAAAGGCGCGTTGCTGGCCATTGAGGATCAGCTTTACGGGGATTTTTTCGAGATAATCAGGACTTTCGTTGCGGAGCACGGCACGGATTTCGAGTATTTCCCCGGCACGTACATAAGGCGAACTGAGGTAGCAACTGTCGATCAATAGGTTGCTTTGCGTAGCATGCGGCAAATACATAAAATAGATTTGTGCTGTTGAGTCAAAGCCGGGATATTCCTGAAACTGAATGTTGTTTTTTTGGAAATCGCTGATCAGGAACAAAGTGCGCGAAGCTTTATTTTTACTCTTCAATCCGCCATACTGCTCGATCAGCTTGTTCATCATGATGCTTTGCGGATGTATGCTGATTTCTCCTATTTCATTGATTGCTTGTTCTTTATCGGTGTAATTTTCTCCGGAATAGGGACGCTCGTTGCTGATGATCTGGAAATCGGCCTGGGAGCCAAAAGCCTCTACAATGTCTCGTGCGCGTTTTTTTGCCAGTTCCAACAGAGGTCCGGCCGCCGATTCGCCTTCCATCGAAAAACTGTTGTCGATATAAATGCTGACTTCCTGCTGTTTGCCTGTGGCTGCATTTTCCTCTGCCGGAATAAAAGGCCGGGCAAAAGCGAAAACCAGTGCAATTATGGCAAGTATGCGCAGTAAAAGAAGAATCATGTGCTTCAGGCGTGAGCTTTTTCGTGTTTGGCTTTTGATTTCACGGATAAACGCCACATTGGTAAATTCAAGCTTCTTGAAACGGCGCAGATTAAAAAGATGAATGGCAATGGGAATACCGATGGCCAAAAGTCCGTAGAGGATATATGGATTGGTGAATTGCATGCTTGTTTTTCAGGATTTTTTATTCAACAAAAACATATTGAATCAGGTTGGCGCCCATCTTGAAGGCTTTCATACGGGTTTCGCGTGAATCATTATGTACTTCCGGTTCTTCCCAGCCATCTCCAAGGTCGGATTCATAGCTGTAAAAGCATACCAGCCTTCCTTCCCAGATCAGCCCAAAGCCTTGCGGGGCTTTATCGTCGTGCTCATGAATTTTGGGCAGTCCGTTTGTGAAATCAAATTTTTGGTGGTACACCGGATGGTCAAAGGGCAGTTCAATAAAATCCAGTTCCGGGAAAACCTTTTTCATTTCCGGGCGGATAAATTTATCCATGCCATAATTGTCATCAATATGCAAAAAGCCGCCCGATATCAGGTATTGCCTGAGGTTTTGGGCTTCGGCGGCAGAAAAGCTGACATTTCCATGACCGGTCATATGCACAAACGGATAGTTGAAAATGTCGGTACTGCCGGATTCAACGGTTACAGCTTCATCTGCGATATCTGTGCCCAGCTCTTTATTGCAGAATTCAATCAGGTTGCCCAAAGATGTGGGGTTGGCATACCAATCGCCACCGCCATTGTATTTCAAAAGGGCAATTTGCAGGGATTGCGCCTGCGTTGAAAGCGTGGTCATCAGCATGAGTGCTAGCAAAATATTTTTAATGGTGTGCATCATTATTCCATTTCATTAATAAGGTTTACCGTATGGCAGGCAACAACCGCAGCCGTTTCGGTGCGCAAGCGGCTGGGGCCGAGGCTTACAGGCAGAAAACCGTTTTGCAGGGCGTATTGTACTTCCGATGGGCTGAAATCGCCTTCGGGGCCAATCAAAACCAATGTGTCATCGCCAGTAACCACCGAACTGCCTAAAGAGGTACGGTATTCTTCGCTGCAATAGGCAATGAAATTGGTGGTTTCGCGATTTTCCTGAATAAATTCCCGAAAAGGAATGGGCTCGTTGAGCAGGGGCAGTTTCGCCTTAAGCGATTGTTTCATGGCCGCCAGCAGGATTTTTTGAAGGCGTTCCGTTTTAATCTGCCTGCGCTCCGAATATTCACATATAATAGGTGTAATCTCTTCGATGCCGATTTCGGTGGCTTTCTCCAAGAACCACTCAAAACGGCTGTTGTTTTTTGTGGGCCCCATAGCAATATGCACTTTGAAGGGCCGTGCCCCATAGTTCCCTTCCAGTTCCGTAATTTGTACCTGGCTGTGCTTTGGATGTGATTCGAGTATTTCGGCCTGCGCCATTGTGCCCATACCATTGGTCAGGTGGATCATCTCTCCTTCGCCAAGTCGTAAAACCCGTGCAAGATGTTTGCTTTCTTCTTCGCCGAGCGTGATGATGGAAGCATCTGTAAAAACTTCCGGATGATAAAATAATTTCATGTCAGAGAATGTTTTTAAGTTCATCGAAAGCCGTGATATAAAATGTGGCTTCCAGCTTACTGTTTCCGCCTGGATAGTCCACAAAAACCTGGTCCATGCCCACGCCTTTTGCGCCTTCGATATCTACTTCGTGATCATCGCCGACCATCAGGCTGTTGAATGCCTCTGCTCCGGTCCGCTGCATGGCGTGCTGGAATATCTGCCGGTCTGGTTTGCGCGAGCGGGCTTCCTCAGATGTGATCACAGACCTGAAATAAGCCTCCAAACCGGAGTTCTTGATCTTCGTAAACTGTACTTCATTAAAGCCATTGGTAATGATGTGCAAATGATAATCCTTGGCAAGCAGATAATCCAGGGTTTCTTTTACCTCAGGAAATAAACGTGTTTTCCTGGGGCTTCGTTCAATGTATTCCCGGGCCATTTTCTGAGAGAGCTCATCATCGTCAATGCCAAATTGGAGCAAACTGTCGTGAAAACGCTTTACGCTCAAAACTTCTTTCTCAATTTTGCCCTCGCGGTAAAGCGCCCATAAATGTAGGTTCACATCGTGGTAAATGCCGTAGAAGCTTTCAAAATCGGGAATTCCGCGGCAGCCTAAGGCGTAATCTGTGAAAATATCATTCAGGCATTCCTTGCTATTTTGGTCAAAATCCCACATGGTGCGGTCCAAATCGATGAAAATATGACGGTATTTCTTCATTATTCTCTAAAATTAAATGGCAAAGATACAATAGATAAAGCGATTCGGAATTTTTTAGCCAAAGGGTTTTGTGGAAAATGCTGAAATTTTAGAAATTTCATAACGTGTTAATTTTCAGTGAAATGCCTGACGGCCGTTTGGTTCTGATAAAAATTATCTTCAAAAACTCTTGACAAGTGTATTTTAATATTGTATTATTGTAATATCAAATTAATATCACTTTAAAATTTTGTATCATGGAAAAAACAACAGTTCCTTTTAATGGTTTTGCAGGCTTGGTCATTGTGCTTATTCTGATTTTGGCCCCGATATACGGGCTTATAATGTTACATATGTTCTGGCTTATTGCAGTAATGGTACTCGGAATCTTCTTCGCGACAGGTTTTGTGATTGTAAATCCGAACGAATCCGTTGTTATGGTGCTGTTTGGGAAATATGCCGGAACCATTAAGAAAAATGGATTTTATTTGGTGAACCCATTTTATGCGCGCAAGAAGATATCGCTTCGTGCCCGCAACCTCGACAGTGAGCCAATCAAAGTAAACGATAAAATTGGTAATCCGATTATGATTGGCATTGTGCTGGTTTGGCGTGTAAAAAATACATATCAGGCAGCTTTTGAGGTCGATGAATATACCCACTTTGTAGATATCCAGAGCGAAGCTGCTATCCGTAAGCTGGCCGGCCATTATCCTTACGATAATTTTGAAGATGAAGATTCTGATTTAACTTTGCGCAGTGGTGGCGAGGCCGTAAACGAGGTTCTGGAACAAGAGCTGGCCGAGCGTCTGCAAATAGCAGGTATTGAAGTTATGGAAGCCCGCATCAGCTATCTGGCTTATGCCTCGGAAATCGCCAATGCAATGCTGAAGCGCCAGCAGGCATCCGCTATTGTGGCTGCCCGCGCAAAAATTGTTGAAGGCGCTGTGGGTATGGTCGAAATGGCTATCGATGAGCTCTCAAAACGTGAAGCAATTGAATTGGATGAACACAGTAAAGCTGCTATGGTCAGTAACCTGATGGTAGTACTTTGTTCCGATAAAGATGCAAGCCCGGTGGTAAATACCGGCACTTTAAATCATTAAAATATGGCGAAAAAGAAAGCTTTTGCCCTGAGGTTGGATCCTGATGTGTTGCGGATGGTTGAAAAATGGGCTGAAGATGAGTTCCGCAGCACCAATGGACAATTCGAATGGATTATTGCAAAAGCCCTGCGTGACAATGGCAGGTTCAGGGAGCCCAAATCCCCGGATGAGGGGGGACAAAAAGAAAAATCATAAACCAATGAAAAGCGCTTCATCTGTGGGGCGCTTTTTTCTTTTGCGTAATTTTGTTGCTTCGAATGATTTAATATTTTCCCATGTCCGAACTCAATACCTATATCGCCAAAACCTATGCGGGTTTTGAAAATATCCTGCAAAAAGAACTTTTTTCCCTTGGCGCCGAACAGCCCGAAGTAATGGTACGTGCCGTGCGTTTCAAAGCGGATGTGCCCACATTTTACAACATCCTTTATAAAACGCGCCTCGCTTTGCGGGTTTTACAGGAAATCGGCTTTAAGCGCATCCGCAATAAAAAGGAGCTTTATGATTTCATGTACGATCAGCCCTGGCATCAGATTTTTCCTATTCGTAAGAATTTTGCCATCGACTGCACGCTCAATTCGGATTTGTTCAATCATTCGCATTATGTTAGTTTGCTGATGAAGGATGCTATTGTGGACCGTTTCCGCAAAGAAGAAGGTTATCGTCCTGATGTGGAGCCCAAATATCCTGATGTGCGCATCCAGGGTCATTTGTCGCGCAATAATTTCAGCCTTTTGCTGGATGCCGCGGGCGAGCCACTTTTCAAACGTGGCTACCGCAAACGAGCCATCGAAGCGCCTTTGAGCGAAGTTTTGGCTGCCGGTTTGGTCGAACTCAGCGGGTGGAAGCCTGATCAGCCTTTTGTAGATCCGATGTGCGGCAGTGGTACGCTCATCGCCGAAGCATTGATGAAATCCATGAATATGCCGTCCGGTTTTTTCCGTGACGAATTTGCTGTAATGAACTGGTCAGCTTTTGAGCAGGAAACCTGGGATGAAGTGGTGGAAAAAGCACGCGATGAGGTTTATGAGCCGGAAAGTTATTTCCAGGCTTCGGACAAATCACCTCTGGCCGTACGTTCTGCCCGCACTAATCTGGCGGTTTTCGAATCGGATGATGCGGTGAGTATCAGTGTGCGCCCGGTTCAGGAATTGACTCCGGTTTGGGAAAATGGGGTTTTGATTACCAATCCGCCTTATGGCGAACGTTTGCAGCCCGAAAAACTCGATGAGCTTTACTCAGCTTTGGGCGATACTTTGAAAAAAGGATTTGCCGGCTATACGGCCTGGATTTTCTCGGGTTATATTCCCGGATTAAAGAAAATCGGCTTGCGTACCAGTGAGCGGCTTCATTTAAAAAACGGCCCTATCGACTGCCGTTATCATAAATATGAGCTGTTCCGTGGCAGTGCCAAAGACTCTAAAGCTCAGGAGCAGGATGGCTGATCACGACCGGACAATATTTGCTGAAGTGCTGCTGCCCTTGCCTTTACGGGCAACTTTTACCTACCGTGTGCCACGAAAGCTCACTTCCGGGCTGTATAAAGGCATGCGCGTAGTTGTGCAGTTCGGGCGCAGGAAAATTTATACCGGCATTGTCCATAGTTTGCACGAAAATCCACCCGAAGAATACGAAGCCAAATATATTTTGTCCATTTTGGACGATTCGGCGGTGGTTACGGAAACACAATTGAAATTCTGGGACTGGATGGCCGGTTATTATATGTGTGCGGCAGGCGAAGTGATGAATGCAGCTTTGCCTTCCGGCATGAAGCTGGCATCGGAAACAAAAATCCTTTTGCATCCTGATTTTAATGGCGATTATACACAACTCAACGACAAAGAGTTTTTGGTTGCCGAAGCGCTGGAAGTAAATCAAATCCTCACTCTTACCGAGGTCGCGGGAATTTTGGACCAGGCTACTGTGATGCCGTTGATCAAAGCATTGATCATGAAAAATGTGGTCATCGCCGAAGAGGAACTCAAAGAAAAATACAAGCCCAAAACCGAGAGCTGGCTTAGGCTGCATGCTGATTATGAGGACGAAGAAAAAATGCGTGTACTTTTTGACCAGCTCGAAAAACGTGCGTTCCGGCAGCTGGAAGCTTTGATGAAATTTTTGCAACTGAGTGGGGAAAAAGAATTGAAAGAATGTAAAAAAACGGATCTTTCGGCAGCTTTGGATGGGAATTCCTCAGGCATTTCGGGTTTGATTAAAAAAGAAGTCCTTTTAGAGGAAGTGCGCGAAGTGAGCCGCTTAGAGCGTTTTGCAAACAAGGCTCATCCCGATGAGATACAATTAAATGAAGAACAATCGGCTGCATTTGCATTGATGCAGGAGGTGCTGGAAGAGAAAAAGCCGGTTTTGCTGCATGGCGTTACAGGAAGCGGAAAAACGGAAATCTACATAAAACTGATTCAACAAGCGCTCAATCGCGGGGAACAAGTATTGTATTTATTGCCTGAGATTGCTTTAACAGCTCAGATTATAAATCGTTTACGGAAGTTTTTCGGCGAACAGGTGGCCGTGTATCATTCGCGTTATAACGAAATGGAGCGCGTGGAAATATGGAATACGCTTCTGGCTCCCGATGGCCGTTTCAAAATTATAATCGGGGCGCGCTCTTCGGTCTTTTTGCCTTTTACCAATCTGGGGCTTGTTATTGTTGATGAAGAGCACGACAGCAGTTTCCGGCAGCATGACCCGGCACCGCGCTATAATGCCCGCGATTCGGCAGTGGTTCTGGCCAAACTTTTCGATGCTAAAGTAGTGATGGGTTCGGCAACTCCTGCGATGGAAACCTATTACAATGTTTCGGCAGGGAAATATGGGCTGGCAACACTGAGCAAGCGCTATGGCGATGTCCATCTCCCTGAAATCCAGATTGCCGATTTGAAAGAGGAGCAAAAACAGGGCAAAATGCATTCACATTTCAGCAGCCTGCTGATTAATTCAATGAAAGAAGCACTGGAGCAGAAACAACAGATTATCTTGTTTCAAAACCGGCGCGGTTTCTCACTGAGGCTTGAATGCCAGTCATGTGGCTGGGTGCCGGAATGCAAAAGCTGCGATGTGAGCTTGGTATATCACAAAGGACGTGGCCATTTGCGCTGCCACTACTGCGGATATACCAAAACCATTCCCGACCGTTGTCCCAATTGTAACGGAACATCGCTGAAAATGATGGGCTTCGGCACCGAGAAAGTAGAAGAGGAACTGCAAATTATATTTCCTGATGCTGTTTTTGCGCGCATGGATCTGGATACCACACGCAATAAAAATAGTTATTACAGCATCATCAGCGATTTTGAAGAAGGTAAAACCGATATACTTGTTGGTACGCAAATGGTTACCAAAGGTCTTGATTTTGATAATGTGGGTTTGGTGGGCGTGCTCAATGCCGACAGTATGATCAATTATCCCGATTTCCGTTCTTTTGAGCGTTCGTATCAAATGCTGGCACAGGTTAGCGGCCGGGCCGGAAGGAAAAAGAAAAGAGGAAAAGTGGTCATTCAAAGCCGGAAGCCTTATCATGCTGTGTTGCGCTACGTGATGGAAAACCGTTATAACGACATGTTGCAGAGTCAGCTGCAGGAGCGCCAACGCTTTCATTATCCGCCTTATTTTCGATTGATATTGATTACGGTACGACATAAAGACCAGGAAGTTACGCAGGCTGCGGCTTATGAGTTCGGGCAGATGTTGCGAACCCGACTTGGCGATCGTTTGCTGGGGCCCGAATATCCGCTGGTGGGACGAGTACGTAATCAATACCGTATGCAGCTCATGGTGAAAATGGAGCATGGAATCTCTTTTAAAGCAGTTAAAAAATATATCCTCGAATGCACCGGCAATTTCAAACTCAACAGCGAAAACAAGGCCGCACAGATTATCTTCGAAGTGGATCCGCTTTGATAGTTGGCTTTTTTAACTTATCTGAAAAATATTCTTTACCGCATAAACAGGGAAAACCATAATGTTGTTGTAAGCGCTGAAATTTTCCATAGAGCAGCGTATCCCAAAAGGTGTTTTTTTCTCTTTTAAGTACTGGTTCAGGCTTTGCATTTTTCCGCTTGTTCCTGATTTTACTTCAATGGGATATATTTTCATATCATTTTGGATTATATAATCAACTTCTGCGCTGGCTCCTTTTTTTTCTCTTTGCCAGAAAAACAGCCTGGCTGGCTGATAAGGGCTCTGGTATTTAATAAACTCAAGGCCAACAAATTGTTCTGTGATATTTCCTTTGTTGGGAAGGAGGAAATCATCATTAAATATTTGTTTGGTGAGCTCCAGGCCGGCAATACGCTGCATGATTCCGTGATCAAACAAAATCAGCTTAAAACGCTTTGGATTAATGCCGGCTCCTAAGGGCGGGCTCACAGCTGATGTATGTATGATCCGGTGTATCAGCCCGGCTTTTTCCAGAAGGTCGGCGGCTTCTTTTAGTTGAGGGTAGTTATTTTGCCCATCAACTTTTGAGTAAATAAATTTGCCGCCAGTCTGATATACAACCGCATCAAATACATCCCGAATGCGATTGGCGGGGACTTTTTGCTTGTATTTTGTGAAGTCGTCCATGAAGCCGTTTATCAATGTGTCAAGATTTCTTTGGCTTTGCAGGAGATCCTGATGCTCGATAAAAGAACGCACCACCTCAGGCATGCCGCCAATCAGCATGAAGATTTTATATTGATCCAATAATCGTTTGTGAAATGCTTCATTTAAAGGGTTTTCCGGTTTAGATTGGTTTCGGATTTCCAAAATGGCTTCCTGATTATTGGCCAAAAGGAATTCGTCGAAAGACATGGGATACAAATACAAGGATTCAATTCTGCCCACACCAAATGAGGATATTTCTTCCATGGCAAATTCAAGTAATGAGCCGGCTCCGATTAGGTGCAGATTTGGGCGTTGTTCGTAAAAGAACCGTAAGGACGAGATCGCCGGAATGCAGGATTGTATTTCATCGAAAAATAATAGCGTTTCGCCATCAACAATGGGTGTGGAATACCATGCCGATAGCTTCAGGCAAATCTCATCAGCTTTCAGGTTTTCACCAAAAAAACCGTGGATCTGTTTATCAGATTCAAAATTAATTTCAATAAAATATTTGAAGTTTTTGCCCAATTCGCGGATCGAATAAGTTTTCCCAACCTGACGTGCTCCCCTGAGAAGGAGTGGTTTGCGTTTTGATTTTTGTTTCCAAATATTTAATTCAGATTCAATAAAACGTTTCATTTTTACAAGTATTTGTGTGTCAGGACAAAAATACTAATAATTTTAAAAAGTAGGGGCAAGTTTAGTATGGTTTTTTTAAAAAGTAGGGGCAAGATTAGTTTGATTTTTTTAAAAAGTAGGGGCAAGTTTATAAAATGAGTAAAAAATTAGCCGCACCAAATTTTCTGGCACGGCTTAAAATAGCTTCATTAGTTATCTCTACGACTCAATCCATTCAATGATTTCATCATCATCGGGTTTTGTTCTCGGCGAAAAGGTTTTAATAAGATTTCCTTCCTCGTCAATCAGGAATTTCTGAAAATTCCATTGAATTTCGGTGTCCAGAACTCCGTTTTTGTCTTTTTGAGTGAGCCATTGATAAATGGGATGTATGTCATCGCCATTTACCGATATTTTGGTCATCATCGGGAAGGTGACACCATAATTGGTACTGCAAAATGTTTTGATTTCTTCATTCGTTCCAGGTTCCTGCCCCATAAAATTATTGGCCGGAAATGCCACAATTTCAAAATCATCGCCGCCATATTTTTCATAAACTGCCTGCAATTGTTCGTACTGCGGTGTTAATCCACATTTCGAGGCAACATTTACAACCATTACTTTTTTGCCTTTGAGGCTTTCCATCGAAAATTCTTTACCATTGATATCTTCAACCGTAAATCCATAAAATCCTTGTGCGCCAGCAATTAGCGGCATCATTATGATCAAACTGAGCATTTTTCTCATCATTATTATCCTTATTAAGCTTTTTGAAGAAACAAAGATGCTGTAGTTTTGTTGCTTCTTTTGATTTAAGGAATCGTCGTCAAAAATATTTGAGTAGTCCGGGCTTGAAACTCCACCCAGTGGTTTTGGAAATGTTAAATTTAAAAATTCATTATAATGAAAAGAATTATTTTTTTTCTGTTGTTTAGTGCTTTTCTCTCCTTGCAGTTAAGTGCACAAATGATGTCCGACAGTGCCGTTATGGGCAATGGCTATGCCAATGATGTTTATTTTGATTTCGGACTTGAGGCCGAATTTACCGCAGATCGCGGTGAATGGGATATTGCTTTTTCTACGGATGTTATGAGTATCAGTGTTCTGGCCAACGATGGTGCAGGCATTGAGGTTTATGCCTACAATAAAGGCAATGCAACGGAATCCTGGTTAAACATTGATACCACGGGTATGGAGCGCAAGATGCTCTATAACAGTGATACTTCCTGGGAATACGGCGCTTTTGTGCGCAATATCATTCCCGGCGACCAGTTTGATTACGGCTGGGGACGCTACAATATCAACAACCATAAAATTACAGGCGACAGTGTTTTTGTGATGAAACTTCAGGACGAAAGCTGGATACAGTTTAGGATTGTGGAGAAAAATGCTCCGGCAAATGCCTGGGTTTTTAAATATGCAAATCTGGATGGCAGCAATGAGCAAGAAGTGAATTTGGAAGCCAATGAATTTTCGGAGCTGAATTTTATAGGCTTTTCTTTTGAAAGCGGCGAATTTATTGAGCACGAACCGCTGAAAACAGCCTGGGATATTCAGTTTACCAAATATATGGCGCCGGTATTTATGGGGCCAACACCTGTGCCTTATCCGGTTACAGGCGTTTTAGCGGCGCCGGGCACTCGGATGATTGCTGTTCGTGAAAGCGGAATGGATCAGGCGGGCTTCGAAACTTATAACGAAAATGATTTTATGGCCAACCGTGCCGGGATTGGCTACGACTGGAAAGCTACTGAAGGAATGCCTCCGGTTTATGTGATGATAGATACGGTGATGTATTTTGTGGAAGATGCCGAAGGTTCGGTCTTTAAAATTTATTTCACCAATTTTGAAAGCGGCCTTTCCGGTGATGGTAAAATCTGGTTTAATTATAAAAAACTACACGATGCCAGCTCGATTAACGATATGGCGCAATTAAATGTTTTTGAGGTATTTCCAAATCCGGCAATGGATAAGCTGAGCCTGGTGCTTGATGCTGATAATGCAGGAAAGATTCGTGTGGAACTGCTTAACCTGAATGGCCAGGTGGTCATCTCAAAAGATGTGTATGTCAATTCATTGATGAAGCATGAAATTGACATAAGTACTCTGTCTCCTGCTGTTTATGTGCTTCAGATAACCGCCGAAGACGGAAGCAGCATGAGCAAAAAGGTGGTTCACAGATAATAATCTAAGGGGGAAGAATGATAATCAGGTCCCTGATCTTTTTGATGGTATTTTTGCCGGGATTTGCAGCAATTGCGCAAAACAAAGTGTTTGTGCTTGATGCAGTTTCCGGCAATCCCGTTCCTTATGCAAATGTGCGTATTGATCCGCTCGAAAACCACCGTAAAACACTGCAGACAATTACTTCGGAAGTTGGCACTTTTGAACATCCTTATTCGGGTTTGATTCTGCTTTCCATTTCCCATATTTCCTATGAATGCTTCAGGGATACCATTAATGCCGGTGAAATTCAAAAAATCCTACTGAAACCGGTAGCCATAAATATGGATCAGGTGTCGGTCAGTGCGCAGATTTTACAGCGTCCGCGCGATAAATCAATCTATAAAGTGGATTTGATCAAACGTGATTTGATTCAAAAAAAAGCAGCCAATGATCTGGGCGAACTTTTAAAAAGCGAAACCAATATCCGTATTGAACAGGATGCCAGTTTGGGCAGTAAACTCAGTATACAGGGTCTTGGTGGTGAGCATGTTAAGATTTTGGTTGATGGTGTGCCGGTAAACGGGCGTATGGATGGAAATATTGATTTGGGTCAGTTGAACCTTGCTCAGGCCGAACAGGTGGAAGTGGTTCAGGGACCAATGTCGGTGATTTATGGCAGCAATGCACTTGCCGGAGCAGTAAATATTATAACGCGCCGAAACGCTTTGCACAAGCTCGAAGCCGGAGCGCAGGCGTATTTTGAATCGGTTGGCGTTTACAATGCCAATGCCTGGGCGGCTTTGCGTAACGGAAACAGCCATTTCAGATTGACGGCAGGACGGAATTTTTTCGGGGGCTGGGATCCCCTGGGCGATGTGCGCGATCAACAGTGGAAACCGAAACGCCAGGTTCTCGGAGATGCTCATTATGCCTATCACCACGGCAAAATCAATCTGAATTTGTCGCTTTCGGCATTTAATGAAGAGCTGCGCGATAAAGGAAAACCTGTTCCGCCCTATGAGGAAGAAGCTTTTGATTCCTACTATTTTACAAACAGGCTTCGTTCATCAGCCGACATCAAATATAAAATCAGTGATATCCGCTCCCTGAAAATGCTCACGGCAGTTTCTTTTTACGAGCGCAGGAAAGAAAGTTGGTACAAGGATTTGGTTGATTTAACGGAAATTACGCTCAGCGGCGAATACGATCGTGATACCACAAAGTTTACCGATTATACCTTCCGGTTTTTGTATAACCGTGGCGATACCGCACAAAAACTCAACTACCAGCTTGGGCTGGATTTTTCTTATGAAGAAGGTAATGGCAAGCGGATTCTCAACAATGACCAGAATATAGGCGATTATGCGCTTTTCCTGAACCTCAATTACAGGCCCTGTCCTTATTTTGAGATACAGCCCGGGCTGAGGATTGCCTACAATTCGCAATACGATGCCCCGCTGGTTTATTCGTTCAATACGGCCTGGAACATCATTGATCCGCTGCGATTGCGTTTGAGTTACGCCCGCGGTTTTCGTGCCCCGGGCTTGAAAGAGCTTTATTTGAATTTTGTTGATGTGAACCACAATATCATCGGAAATCCGGACCTCAAAGCGGAGAATTCCGTGAATATTCAGGGCGGACTGGAGTATCATACAGACAAACAACGGCTTTTGAAACGCGCATCATTAAATTTTTTCTATAATGATGTGGATGATTTGATTCATTTGGGGCAATTGGATGATGAAGTTTATACCTACATCAATCTTGATGAATTTAAGAGCCTCGGAACAAACCTGAAATTGAATTTGCAGCCTTTTACTGATTTGAGTGCAAATATCGGTGGCGGAATTACCGCGCAAAAAAGCAATTCCAAAACACAAAATGCTGCGGATATTGATTATCTGGTTTCACCGGAAATCAGTGCGTCTTTGGACTATAATATATTGAAAGATAGGCTGATGCTTGCGGTTTTTTATAAATACAACGGTAAGCTGCCACAATACATTTTGAATGATAACAATGAAGTGGAGCGCAGTGAGCTGGATGATTATCAAATGATGGATATCAGCCTGAACCTGCCGTTTTTGGAAAAACGTGTGCAATTGAGCTGTGGCGTCAAGAATCTTTTTGATGTGCAGGATGTTTCGGTAAGTGGAGCAGCCGGTGGCGGTGTGCACTCATCGGCTTCTTCTGCAAACCCTGTAGGCTGGGGCAGGAGCTATTTTGCGCGTCTGACTTTTAAAGTTTATAAGCAATGAAAAGGGAATTGATTCTGTTTCTGATATTATTTCCGTTTGTCTTTATGCTGTCATCCTGCTTTAAAGACGACGAAGCTGTTGCGCCTCATCCGCGTGGCGATGTGCAGGAGCAAACCATCCCTCTGGGGCAGGGATACGAGCAACAGGTTTTTTTTAAGCTGTCGGACAATAATATTGTGCTGGATATCAATCGATATGCCTGGGAATTATCCTTTGGCGGGGCGGAAACAGATTTTCATATCCGTCCCAACAGCGCACGCTTTATGAAAGTCTCGGCAACATCATCCACAGATTTCGAACAGAATTTTAATCCCAATGATTATCCGCAAGCGTTTGATGCCTCCAGCGGAAATCCGGACAGCCTTGTTTTTCAGGATTGGTTTCTTTTTGAGGATAATGAATTCAAGAGCAGCAATGAGGTTTTTCTGCTTCATCCGGGCGTGGATGCCAACGGGCAGGATTTGCCGGTCTGGAAGCTTCAGTTCAGTTGGATTGATAGTACAAATGTGGGCATGCGATATGGACTGAATTTGCAGGAGGAATCTTTCTTTGCGGAAATCGGGCTCGATACCAGTCGGATTTATACGGGCTTTTCTCTGGAAAGGGGGCAAATTGCTGAATGTGAACCTCCGAAAGGAGCATGGGATTTATATTTCGGACAATACAGCACCATGCTCTATACCAATGAGGGCGTGCCAACCCCATACCTTGTTACCGGTACATTGATTAATCCGCTTTTTTTGGAAGGGCAGCATGAGCAGGCTTGGAATTTTGAGCAAATGAACCTGGAATTAGCCAGAGAAACAGTTCTGAGCAAACGGCCGGATATCATTGGTTATGATTGGAAATATTACGATCTGGAAGCCGGAACATATACGGTTTACAGTGATAAAGTTTATCTGATAAAAGACGGTTTGGGCTACTATTACAGTATGCGTTTTGTTGGTTTTAACGGCCCACAGGGGCAGAAAGGCTGGCCGGTTTTTGAGTTTTTTGCATTATAAAAAAAGCCGGACAATTTCCTGACCGGCTTGTGATTATAACAATCCTGGGTTTTAGATATCCATATCATCCATATCACCACCACCATTATCCTGGCGCATCATTTGTTTTCGGTCTTTGCCGTTTTTCATGCTGCCAAAACGCCATGTAAATGAAAGGCTTGCAAAGCGAGTAGTGGGTTGCCGGGTAAAATCCGAACTAAAGTATTCGCCGCTGGTTGTGGCTTCCCATTTGCGGGTCTGGAATACATCCCGAACATTAAATGAGATGGTTGCTTTGTTGTCGAGCAGGTTTTTCCTCAGGCCAAAATCCATACTGAAATTCGCGGAAGCTTCGCCCTGTGCGATGATTCTTGGTGCATAATACCGTGAAGAAAGCTGGAGGCTGAGGTTCCATGGCAACTTAAAACTGTTGGTGCCTTTGATGTTCCAGTTGGTTCCGTTATTGCTGAGCTCTTCGCTTTCATTGGTGCCTGCCAAATCGGTATAGAAAATATTGAAACCGCCCATTAATTGCCACCATGGTGTAATTTTAAGCGAAAGGCTCAATTCGCCGCCCCAATCCGATTGCGTGTCTAAGTTTTCGTATGTGGTCACACTTCTTCCGCTGCTGTCCACATTGGTGAAACGCTGGATTACGTCTGTTGTATAGCGATGATATACCGTTGCTGTAAAAGAACCTGATCTGCCAAGGAATTTCTGCCAGCTGAATTCGTAGGAGTTTACGTATTCGGGTTTCAGTAAGGGGTTTCCCCGGCGGATGTTCATTGGGTCGGTTGAATTGCCAAACGGATTAAGCTGCCTGCCCCTCGGGCGATGTACCCTGCGGCTGTAGTTCAGTTTCACTTCATTGGTTTTCCCAATTTTTTGCAGGATGAATGCGCTGGGGTACAGGCTGATGTAATCATCTTCGTATTTTTCGCCGGTGGTTTTTAATTCCGAATCGGTATAAACCTGCTCGGCACGCAAACCTGCCTGAAATGAAAAGGAGCCCAAACTGTGCGCATACTGGCTGTAAAGCGCATGAACCTGTTCTTTATAAATGAAATGGTTGCTTTGTGCGCTATCGTAAATCCAGCTTGAATTTTCCAGGTTTTCCACAGTATAGTCATCGTCCATATTGCGGATATTGCTGCGCGCACCGAGTTCCAATCGGTTGTTTTCACTAAAAGGCAATGAGTAATCGAGGCTGAACTCCCAGTCGTAATCTTTTGAGTCGGTGGTGTTCTTGCTTTGGTTGCCCATTGCAAGGGTATTGAATTGATCGTCCAGGCTTTCTTCCGTCCAGGAGCCATCGCGCGTGTTGTCGCCCTGACTGAAATTTGCCCCGGCTTTAAGGAAATGGTCACGGCTCGAAAAAATCTTTTCATAGTTCAGGTCAAGGCTGTAATTCCAGCCATCGCGGCTGTTCTCCGAGAGGCCACGGTAAGCGGTATCAAAGAGTTTTTCTTCGGTTTCATATTGTTTGTAAAGTGTGCTTTCGCCCATCGCCCGTTTGCGCAGGTTCATCCGTCCCGAAAGTGAAAGCGTGGATGTAGGCGAAATGTAGTAATCGCCACCCAGCGTAAACATTGCAAACTTCATATTGCGTTCGGCTTCCGATTCCTGGTCATAATAACGAATGCTGTCGTTATACCAGGTTTTGCGCAGGTTTTTGCCTTCCATATCGAAGTTCATCTGGCGGAAACTTGCTGAGGTATAAAGGTTAAAATGTTCGTTTCGTTTGCTGATGTTGAACGAACCGTTGTATTGATCGTTAGGCCCCACGCCGCCCATAACGCTTCCGCTAATGCCACGGATTTTGTTTTTTTTGAGTACCACATTTATTATTCCTGCCATTCCTTCGGGGTCAAAACGGGCGGATGGATTGGTGATGAGTTCAATATTTTCGATCGAGCCCGATGGAAGTTGTTCCATGATTTCGCCGGCATTGTCTGCTGCGATGCCGCTGGGTTTGCCATCAATCAGTACCTTGATGTTTTCACTTCCGCGGAGGCTGATATTGCCTTCAAGGTCAACATCAATGGAGGGGGCTGTTTTGAGGACATCCAGGGCGCTGCCGCCTGAAGAAACGATGCTTTGCTCCACATTAATAACACGGCGGTCAATTTTATTTGCGAACAATTGTTTTTCGGCAGTAATTTCCACGCCTGAGAGATTGCTGGCAGCAGGCCTCAGTATGATATCATTGAAAAAATACTCCCGTTTCTGTGGTGTAATCCTGATCGAATCTTTTACCCAGCTTTCGAAGCCCATAAATTCAACTTTAAGTAGATACATGCCCGGAGGAAGTTCGGATAGTTGGAATGATCCGTTAGATTTGGAAATTGTTCCGGCAGCAAGTTCTCCGCTTCTTTTGCGGATTAACGCAATGGTAGCATATTCGACTGGTTCGCCGTTTTGAGCGTCCATAATTTTACCGGCGATTGTCCCGATTTTTGGCATTTTGTCAGCTGATGCGTTCCTTTTACCGCCTGTTCCCTTTTCTTGTGCCCATAGGGAGGAAATGCCGAAAAAGGCGAAAATAAAAAAGCATAGTAGCAGGTTTCTTCTCATGTAGTTTATATTTGATGGGGATATGACAAGCAAAGAACGAAAAAGTTTAAATGAGAATGACATTTGCCGGAGTATTTTATTTTTATTACTCTATATTTGCATATAATCAGGCAAAAAACTAGGCTTTCTATGGGTTTATGGCGCAAATTAGCAAGGATTGATACAAAGCAGATTGCTGACGTTCTGCGGTTCGGTGGCAATCTCGAAAAAAAGGAACGTGCCTATCTGCTTCGTTTACTTGATGAAAAAACAAATCATAACGACAGGATGATGATTGATGGGGGAATGCGGTTTCTGGCCGAATCGACCTTCGATGGGATTGCTGTAATAATGAACCGGAAAATCAGTTTTTGCAATAGTGTCTTTATTGAATTAGCCGGTATTGAGGCCGATTCATATCAGAATCAGGATATAAGCAAATTGTTTGAACCGGATGTTGTTGCTCAGATTATTGACCCTGAGGGGTTTAAAAACACTGTAAATGAACAGGAAAGTGTTGTTCGGAGTCCAAACGGCTTGGCCTTTTCCTGTTTGATGCGTTTTACCCGGATCAGTGCCGATACTCTTTTGGTTAATGTGAAAGATTCGCGCAGGCTTGATTCGGCAATGCAGGACTTGCGGCAGGCAATGGAAATTGCAGAGGCAGCCAATAAGGCAAAATCTGAATTCCTTGCAAATATCAGTCATGAAATCCGAACACCATTGAATTCAATTATCGGATTTAGTGACCTGCTGCGAAAAGATTTGAAATCAACCGACCATAAATCCTATGCAGAAACTATTGCCGATAGTGGAGAAGACCTGCTCTACCTTATTAATGATATTCTTGACCTGGCACGAATAGAAACAGGCCGTATTAATGTTCGTGAGGATAAAGTGCACCTGAAATACTTTTTAAACAACATTATTGATACCTTCCGTGCCGAAGCCGATAAAAAGGGATTGGAGCTGGAATTTAAATACCCGGATGATTTTCCTCCGCAGATCATTTTGGACTCCTTCCGCCTAAAACAAATACTGATGAACCTCGTCAGTAATGCCATAAAATTTACGGAAGAAGGATCAGTCTGTTTGGGTGCACATGTAGAAAAACGTGCAGAAAAGCATGTCGATATCGCTTTTATTGTAAAAGATACCGGGGTGGGGGTTGATGAAAAACGAATGGAGCATATTTTCGATGCATTCCAGAATCCGGCAAGCCCAAAGCTGCGCAATAAAAAGGGCACAGGATTGGGACTGGCAGTTTCACAGCAGTTGGCAGAGCTTCTTGGCGGGGGGATTTCACTGAACTCTGAGGGAGGAAAAGGCAGCACATTTACAGTCCTATTGCATAATATTCCCTTTTTGGATGAAGTCCCTGAAATACATACTGATGTGAATATAAATACAGATTTTCTTCATCAGGAAAGCAGGATCGTTTTAGTAGAAGATGATTATTCCTCGGCAAAACTGATCAAGGCCTACTTTAAAGATACTAAAGTTGCATTGATTCATCTTGATGATGAGCGCCTATTGGTGCATAAACTGGAAGAATTTAGCCCGCAGATAATCATCATGGATTTAAAACTGAGAAGTATGAGTGGTTATGAGCTGGCACGCCGTATCCGTAATGATATACGCTTTGAAGATATGATCATTATTGCCCTTAGCGGTGCCGATGAGCTGGATCCGTCCTCAGCCCAGTATTTTGATGATTTTCTCCGAAAACCTGTTGGAAAAGAGCGGGTTTTGAATACTTGTTCAAAACTGTTGCGTGCTAAAACAAAACGAGAAGGGACCACATTCGATATTGAGAGTACATTAGATATTAAACCCGGACAGAAAATCGCATTTCGTAATTATTTCAAAAATGAGCTAGTTCCTCTTTACGATCGCTGCCAAAAGATATACATCACCGAGAACATGATTGAGCTGGCAAATAAAATTTCGGACGCCGGAAACTTTTTTAATATCAAATATTTGAATAATTTTGGAGATCAGTTGAAAGCCTCTGCGCAGGCTTATGATATTGAACGAGTGGAAGCACTTATGGAAAAGCTTGCTGAAATTGAAAGGCAGATCGGTCAGTAAAAGCGCTTCAAACATGATTCAGCATTAAATAAAACGGGATTATCAGTATGAAAAATAACAAGGCACCATTAATACTCATCGTTGACGATTACCCCAAAAACCTGCAGATTTTGGGAAATATTTTACGGGGCAATAATTACCGTACGGCATTTGCTAAAAGCGGCCCAATTGCGCTGGAGTCAATAAAAGAAGAAAAACCGGATATCATCCTGCTGGATATTATGATGCCGGAGATGGATGGGTTTGAAGTTTGCGCACGTCTGAAAAAAAACCCTGAAACAGCCGATATACCTGTGATTTTTGTTACCGCTCTCAGCGATATGGACAAAAAGATCGAGGCATTTAAAGCAGGAGGTGTTGATTATATCCTCAAGCCAATTCAACAGGAAGAAGTATTTGAACGTATTAAAACCCATCTGCTTATACGCAGCCAAAAGCAGGAACTGCTCGCACTAAACGAACGTTTGCGTGATTCTAATGAGGAACTGCAAAATATCAACCGTACAAAAGATAAACTGTTTTCAATTATTGGTCACGACCTCCGCGGCCCGCTCAGCAATATCAATAACCTCCTGAAATTGATCCTGGAAGGAGTGCTCGATAAAGAAGAACGAGAAGAGCTGCTCACAGAAACCATGAAATCCGTGAAACTAACTTACGACCTGCTCGAAAACCTGCTGTTTTGGGCCAAAAACCAACGCAATGAAATCGATTTTCGCCCTTCTGACTGCGATATTACAACAGTAGTGGACGATAATATTGCCTTGCAGGAAAGCGCAGCACGGGACAAAAACATCAGCCTGCGCGCTGAATATACACCCGGCCTTAAAGCTTACGCCGATAAACATATGCTCAATATCATTATGCGCAACCTGATCTCAAATGCAATTAAATTTACACATGAAGGTGGGCATATCATCGTTTTGGTCAGTGATTCCGCTGATGAAGTAAAAGTGAGTGTACAGGACGATGGCGTTGGGATTTCTGAAGAAAATATCGAGAAGATTTTTGATAGTGTGGAAAGTTTTACTACGCGCGGTACACGACACGAAAAGGGTACAGGCCTCGGACTCATACTCACTAAAGATTTTGTTCAGAAAAATGGCGGTAAACTTCACCTTACTAGCCAGGTGGACAAAGGCAGTACATTATCATTTACACTTCCTCAGGCAACCCCTGAGCAATAATTGGGTTTTCTGTTAAAGGTTGGTTAACACACCATTATTTATATGGATTCTAAGTAAATTGCCTTCCCAAAAAATTTAAAATATGAAACATCTGTATTTTACCCTTGCTTCAATATTTGCAAGCCTTTTCTTATCAGCTCAATCCGTTAATGTCCCGGTAAGTTCGGGCACAAATCCGACCGAAAGCCTTATTGTCCGTCAGGATACCCGGGAAATTGAGCTGGAGTTTCATTTATCTGATTTTCAGTACACAGAAGTTGAAACTGATCGCGGCATGGCTTGGAAGCTTTCCGCTGAAGGTGCTACATCCCTTCTGGAGAAATCTGCTCCGGATTTATTGCGTTTCAGCGAAAGCCTCATCATCCCGGAAGGAAGCGAACTGCAAATTGAAATTATCAATTCCACATACAAAGAGTTTCAAAATGTGCTCATTGCACCTTCTAAAGGGAATTTGCTACGTACGCAAAACCCATCCGAAATACCCTATGAATTTGGCCCGCTCTATGAGCAAAATACTTTTTATCCGGCTGAATTGGTTCAAACGCGGAAGCCTTATATTTTCCGAGATGTTAACGGCCAAAACGTAGTTCTTTACCCCTTTCAGTATAATCCCCAAACGAAAACCCTTCGGGTTTACAACTCCATAAATATCAGGCTTACAGTAACCAATAATGCTGTATTCAGCTCCTTTAAGTCCGGTACGAAAATCATCCCGGAATTTGCAAAAATCTACGAAAACCGATTTCTTAATGCCGACCAGATGCTGGGCCGTTACGATCCTTCCGGAGAGGAAGGCAATATGCTCATACTGTGTTATGGCGAATTTATGGATGAAATGCAGCCTTTTGTCGATTGGAAAATCAGCACAGGAATGCCGGTCGAAATAGTAGATGTTGCCGATGCCGGAAGCCAATACGCAGATATCAGGACGTTTATCCAGAATTACTACGAAACGAATGGCCTAACCTTTTTACTCCTTGTAGGCGATAATGCACAGGTTCCTGCCGGTTACCGCAACGGACCTTCTGATAATTACTATTCATATCTGGTTGGAGATGACCACTATCCTGATATCCTGATAGGTCGGTTTTCTGCGGAAACGGAAAGCCAGGTAGTGACCCAGGTTCAAAAAGTGATTGATTATGAGCGCAATCCCTATATGGGAAACACCGAATGGTATAAAACAGTTACGGGAATTGCCAGTAAAGTGGGCCCTGGCGATGACGATGAATCCGATTATCAGCATGTGCGCAATATGCAACAAGACCTTTTGGGATACACCTACAATTCAAATCCCGAATATTTTGACGGCAGTCAGGGTGGAAATGATGCCAATGGAAACCCTGTGGCCAGTATGATCGAAGATCAGGTGGATGAAGGAAACAGCCTGATACTCTATACTGGCCATGGTAGTACCTACGCCTGGTCAACTTCCGGTTTTAATGCCGGTGGGGTCAATAATCTTGAAAATGTGGGCATGTTGCCTTTTATCTGGTCTGTAGCCTGTTTAAACGGTAATTTCACCAACGCCACATGTTTTGCGGAAGCTTGGTTGCGTGCCACGCATCTTGGTGAACCTTCAGGTGCTATTGCTACGGCAATGTCGTCCATTAACCAGCCCTGGGATCCGCCAATGGATGGGCAGGATGAAATGGTGGATATACTTGTGGGAAGCTATCAGAATAATATAAAAAGGTCATTTGGAGGTATTTCCATTGATGGGATGATGAAAATGAACGATGATTATGGTTGGGAAGGTTATCGTGTAACCGACACCTGGGTGATCTTTGGTGATCCTTCCGTAATGGTACGTACCGATGTCCCACAGGATATCGCGGCGCAACATCCCGAACAATTGCTGATCGGCACATCACAATTGAGCGTTCAGTGCGATGTGCAAAATGCAAAAGTTGCCCTGAGCTCGGATGGCGAAATTCATGCTATAGCAAGTGTTGATGAGGGACAGGCATTGCTTGTCTTTGATGAACAAATGGAAATTGATACGCTAACTCTTGTAATTACAGCCTATAATCATATTCCGTATATCGCTGAAATCCCTGTAATCCCACCCGAAGGCCCTTATGTAATTTATTCGTCATCAAGCATTAACGATGCAAATGCTCAGCTTGATTATGCAGAAACCGCAAATATGAATTTGAGCATGAAGAATGTGGGCATTGATCCGGCTGAAAATGTGGACGTAAGCCTTAATATAGAAGATGATTATGTTAGGTTGATTGACAATCAGGAAGATTATGGAAATATACAGCCTGCTGAAACCAAAGAAATTACGGATGCATTTAGCCTGAGGGCAGATGTGAATGTTCCGGATATGCACTATTTTACCATAACGGTTAATGCAACTGATGGAACGGATAACTGGGCTTCTGCTTTTACAATGCAGGCGCATGCCCCACAAATGCATTTTGGTGATTATGCAATCTTGGACAGCGACGGGAACCAGGACGGCGTGCTCGACCCCGGTGAGTCGGGAAGCCTTAAGCTTTCAGTTGTGAACCGTGGGAGCTCCGCAGCTAATATGGTTTCAGCAGTGCTGAGCACTCAAGACGCAGGTATTGGTTTATCCGATCCGCAACAAGATTTGGGAACCATAGAGATAAATGACGAAAATGACGCAAGTTTCCCGGTCAGTGCCGATGTGTCCCTCCCTTCTGGAACGATCATTTTATTTAACCTCCAGCTTACTACGGAAGAAGGTTTGGTTGTCAATGTGGAATTTACAGTGAATATCGGCAAAGTTCCCGTTGCGGTTATCGACCTTGATGGCAACCATAATTCGGGGAGCGTGATTTATGAAACAATTCTGTCGCTCGGTGTTTCTGCTGATTATTATACCGAAATTCCGGAAGATCTTGATATTTACAGTGCTGCATTTGTAAGCCTGGGGATGTTTAGCGTAAATCATGTGCTGACTGTAGAAGAAGGACAGGCTTTGGCCGACTTCCTGATTGCCGGAAACAATATCTACATGGAAGGTGGCGACACATGGTATTATGATCAGCAAAATAATCCCACCGCTGTTCATCCTTTGTTCCGTATAAATGGTGCTGATGACGGGCAGAGTGATCTGAGTGTTATTGAAGGTATGTCCGGAATACCATCTGCTGGTATGTCTTTTATTTATGAAGGGGACAACTACTGGGTTGACCGCCTTGAACCAATTGGGACAGCAATTACATTGTTCCAAAATAAAGACCCGCAATATTATACTGCGATTGCAGGAATGAACAATACATACAAAACCGTTGGTGCCAGTATGGAGTTTGGTGGTCTGGCCGATGGTTATGCTCCTTCCACTAAAGCAATTCTTGCTGCCATACTTCTCGATTTCTTTGATTTGTATAATAGCAATATTGTACCCGATTTCAGGAGCAATACGCGTACGATTGAAATTGGTGATCAAATTACTTTTTTGGATAACTCATTAGGCGAAATAACTAATTATGAATGGAATTTCACGGGAGGCAGCCCGGCCACCAGTACTGAAAAAAATCCTGTAGTAACTTATTCTGAAGAAGGATTTTATGATGTGAGCCTGACTGTTACCAATGGATTGCTGACACATACAATAAATAAAATATCTTATGTGAAAGCAGGAAATCCCGTGGGGATCGAAGAAAGCGGAATATTTGCTTCCAGCCAACTGAGCCCAAATCCTGCTAAAGAAAGCAGCGTTTTGAAGATCAGCGGCAATCATGAAGGCATGGTGCGGCTTCAATTGATGAACAGTAAAGGCGAATTGGTTCTAAGCGATTATTTCTCTGCTGAAACAGCTGTTTATGATTTGAATACCAGGAGTTATGTTCCGGGAGTTTATTATTTGCAGATTATTTCAGCGAACAAATCTGAAAGCCTGAAGCTGATTGTACAATAATATTATGACCATGCAAAACAAAAACCGATGAATTTCTTTTCACCGGTTTTTGTTTTTTAAGGCAATGCTTAAATCATGCTGTTTGATTCCTGTTCTGTCGCCATTTCATTGAAGCATAGGCGCCACCCATTATAAGGAAAACAAAGCTGCCACCGCCAATGGGCGCACCGCCACCTAAAGGCGCACTGCTGTCGCCGGTATTTTCGTGGGTTGGTGGGTGCGGAGGATTGTCCTGAGCCTGTGTGCTCAAGCTAAAAGCGGTGAACATCAGTACGATAAATATTATTTTTTTAATTGCTTTCATTTCAAAACATTTAGTGGATTATAATTTTAATAGTTTGGTTTAATTCATTATTACTGATATTAAGAAAGTAGATTCCTGCAGAGTATGTACTGTTAATTGATTTGGATTCCTTGCTGAAAACAGTAATTTCCTCTTTTTGCAGCAACTGGCCATTTACGTTGAAAAGTTTGGCTGTCCCCATGTAACTTTGACCTGAATTATTGCGGATGTACAATTGGTTGCCCTTCGCCCAGGCATGGAAGTAATTTCCCGCTTCAGTGTTTTCTTTAATGGACGTAGCGTCTTTAAGGAAATGCAGCACAAAACGGTCGTCATAGGTTCCGGAATTTGCAAGGCTAAATGAATAGCTATTGCCCGCACTTAGCTCTGTAAACTTGTTTTGGGCCCTGTCTTCCAGAAATACTTTCATATCAAGCGGCAATCCCTTGGTAGAGATGGTGGAAATGGCGTATTGACCGGCCTTGCCTGCCATAATGCCCAATCGTACAGAAGCGCTGTCCGCAAGTTCGGACAGGCCCTGAATTACGAAGTCTTCTCCATTGTCGTCCACAAGTTTGGTGTACAGGGCTAGCTTAGGGTTGCCTTTGAGTTTTGCTGCGTCGTAGCCAATGTCCAGCCCGTCGCTTAAACCGGGTGCAAAGCCGATCAGAACTTGATTGAAATCACCTTCCGGCCCCTGGATTCCGGCTGTGAACCGGGCAATATAATCGGATACGGTACTTTTATAAAACTCTGCCTGATGGTGATTTTGGTGTTCATGATAAAATTTAAAGCTTTCATTATTTGCCTTGCTTTTAAGCATAAATGCCTGACCACTGCTTATGTATGTTGCTTCGCTTAATTGATTTACTGTAATATAATCGTTTTGCGATCCGTTGTAAGCATCGCTTTCGTCCCAGAGGTAAATTGCACCAAATGAAGGGTCTAGTGAAGCGGTGTTTTGTGCCAATAGATTGTAGGTGTCATCGGCAGCATTGTTTATGGCGATGCTTGCCGGAAAAGGGTTTCCGATGAGGTTCCAGCCGTTCCCTTTTTCCTCGGTTTTTGTGAGGGTGGCAATTTGCAGGCCGGCATTGAGGTTTCCGCTATAATTGCGCGTAACTTCCCCTGTGGTGTAAGAAAGTGTATAGCCTTTGGTAGGTTCCATTTCAGTATCGAAGGAGTTATTGTACGATCCGTCATCGTTTTTTATGCTGCGCCAAAGGGCATTGGGCTCATCCCAATAATAAAAGGATTGCGTAACTTCTACCTGGCTTCCGTATAGCAGCACAAACTCCGGGACAATGCTTTGGTTGCTGACCGGCGAACTGATATAGTGGAATTTCATATCAGGAATGTGGCGCTGTACGGTTGCGGCTACGTTGGCCGATGGTTGGATAAGTGAGGCATTATAGTTGCCCGACCATCCTTCGGAGGAATGTAAAACCAGGCCGGATGTACCGGCTTCGTTTACCATGGCATCTTCAATGGTCGTAAAACCGTAAAGATCAAGCTGGCTGCCGGGCTTAATGGTTATGCCATTTTTGCATATTAAATAAGAGTCGGGGTTTTGCCGGATTTGAGTGCCCTGTTTTACGTAAACCTGTGCACTTAAGCCCCCCCATAGAAGCAGGAGGATTGTGAGCAGGTTGATTTTTTTATGTTTCATGTTCAAATGTTTTTACTGTTGTTCTTTGTTTTCGAGCATTTCTTTAAGCAGGCGGATTTCTTCGTGCAGCAATTCAATTTCCTGCTGCTGCTCCTGTACGGCTTTTACCAATGGCACCACAAACTGGCCGTAGCGCAGGCTGTAATAATCTTTTTGAGTACCGGGAGCGTCGATGCCACTGAACGCAAAGCCCAGATCCTGGGCAGCCTGTTTTACTTCCTGTGCGATGAAGCCGCTTTCAGTTTCGCTATAGCGGGTTCTATTGCCATATTCCGGTGCTTTGCTGCCCGTATGATCGTAAATAGCTTCCCTGTCCACCTGATAGTTTACGGGGCGGAGCTTCATGATGAAATCCAGGCCGGATACGTCTTCGTTTATATTGGTTTTAAAACGGCCATCAGAAAGCGTTGACCAGCCTACCTGACCGCCAATGCTTGTGGTTGATGAATTGCCAATACGGACTTGATCATTGTCAGTTACAGAGGTGTTGTAACCAATAGCAATGGAATTGGAATAAATGCCACTGCCAAAAGCATTGTGTCCCAATGCTGTATTTCCATTGCCAGTTGAATTTTGCAAAAGGGCATTTTTTCCGATTGCTGTATTGTAGCTTCCATGAGTATTGCCGTGTCCTGCATATCTTCCAATTCCAGTATTGCCTCCACCATCAATGTTCGACCATAATGCAGCAGCGCCCAGGGCCGTGTTTTTTTCTCCGGTGGTGTTATGGTACATGGCTTGCGAACCTATGGCAACAAGCTCAGATCCTGTAGTATTGGAATATAAAGATCTTGCCCCGATTGCCACATTATCATGGCCCGAGGTGTTTGCCTGTGCGGCTGATTCTCCCATTGCTGTAATGGCATATCCGGTGGTGTTGGAATAGGCTGCATTTGAACCTATTGCAGTGTTGTAATATCCTTCGGTGCCTCCACTGGCTCCGGATCCGTTGTGGTATAATGCCTGAAATCCTATTGCAACAAGGTTTGACCGATCTGTATTATAATACAGCGATTTGGTTCCAACGGCAACGTTTTCATCTCCATTCAGGTTTTTGTTCATGGCGAGATAACCTACAGAGGTGTTGTTGTTGCCGCTTACATTATCATTCAATGCGGCTGAACCAAAGGCGCTATTGCCGCTGCCACCGGTATTGGAAAGCATAGCGTTTTTGCCTGTTGCCACATTGTTTTCGCCGGTAGTATTTGAAATCATGCTTCCATGTCCAAAAGCACTGTTGTTTGATCCGCTCGTGTTGGCTGTCATTGATTTGAATCCTAAAGCAGTATTGTGTGTTGCGGTAGTATTGGCTTTAAGTGCTTCATGTCCAATGCCGAAATTGTATGAACCTGTATTGTTTAACCCGGCATCTGTTCCCATAAAGAATGAAGAACCAGTTACTGTGGCATCGCTCAAGTCGTTTATGGAGCTTACGCCCGCATCCGGGCTTTCCCAGCTTGCCAAGCCGTCTGCATTGGAAGTCAGGACTTTCCCTGAACCAGGGTTGCCTCCGCTTATTTTTATGGTTCCGTTTATTTCCAGCCGGTTGTCAGAGAAATCACCTCCGATAAGCGGTGTGGCTGTGTTGGAGTTGTCGATGAAAAGCTTATTGTTTGATGTGTTGTTCTGTCCTGCCTGATAGCCCAGGAAAACACATCCCCAGAAGTTTTCTCCTTCCTGGCCTTCTCCTGCGCTGTACCCAATTGCGGTATTCCCTCCTCCTGTGGTGTTGTGAAATAAAGCACCGGTGCCAATGCCGGTATTATACGATCCGCTTGTATTGGAGCTTAGTGAGGAAGAACCTAAGGCAGCATTGAAGTCGCCGGAAGTATTTGCCATAAGGCTGCCATGGCCATAAGCGCTGTTCCCTCCCCCTGTGTTATTTGCATTTAGGGTTTTGTACCCTAATGCTGTGTTATAAATGCCGCTCGTATTCGATTTCATGGCTTCATAGCCTATACCGGTATTATAAGCCCCGATATTATTGAGCCCAGCATCAGTGCCCATAAAAAGTTTTGAGCCTACGTTTGTTGCATCGCTGAGGTCGTTCAATGATTCAGCGTTGCCGCTACCAATTTCTACCCATTGGCTAAGATTGTTGTTGAAGTACCAAAAGCTTTCCGTATCAAGGTCATAAACAAGCAGCCCGCTGGTTGAAATACCGATGGCATTGCGCTCTGCTGACGTCATGCGGGGTATAAGTATCCCCTTTTCGGTGCTTTTTATGTCGAGCATGGCTGCACCGTCAGGTTCTGAACCATCGGTATTGATGGCTACCTGTGAAAAGCTGTATGTGCAAAATAATGCAGCAAAAACAGCTATTAGGATTTGTTGTTTCATTTTTTGATTGTTTTATTAATTGTAAACTCCTGTAAATGCGTTATCTGATTGTTTATGACCAGATAAATGCTATACAATCCGTTTTGCATGTCCTGTGTCCAGAGCGGATATTCATATCTGCCTTCGGTATGACTGCCTTCGGCAATGGTTTGTATAGGCTTTCCTTCTGCATTAGCGAGAAGAATGAGTGTTTCGCCTTTTTCAAATTGCCTTAGCCTGATGCTTGAATTATTCAGGATTTCGACAGTTCCTTTTCTGCCACTGATTTTTTTATCGAATTGCTTTAAAGTGTCAGGTATCAGCGGTAAGTCCTGTATGCGCAGCTCTGGTGGCAGGCCTTCATCACAAGCTCCATTGTAGGCCAGGAATTTATTGCCTGCAGTAGCCTCAAAGCCCGGGTACAGCTTTACCTGATTTCCCGCACGCATTACGATTTCTGTACCAAGGCCGCCTTCTATTGTTGATGTTGTTGTGATGCTGTTGGAGGCCGTAAAGAATTTTTTTCCTGCCAAAGGAACGGTCCAAACTTCACTGGGCTGGCAATTGGTTTTGAGCCCGCTTTTATAAACGCCACGTCCCCAGGTTGATGCAATAATTTGAAATTCAGATTCGTTTATAGCCAAATCGGAAACCGGGACATTGGGCAGGCCGTTATAAAATGTTTCCCAATTATTTGATGTAACACTTTTGAAATATACGCCGATATCTGTGCCCACATAAAGATTGCCGTCAGAATCCACTTCTATGCACCAGAGCGGTACATTGGGCAGGTCGAAGCTGTAGTTGTGCCAGGTCGCTCCGGCATTGGATGAATAATAAACTTTTTTACCGTCTTCATAGCCGCCAAAAGTGATATAGACTTTGCTTGAATTGGTGGGGTTTACACCGATATCCGTCATGGGCTGACCTACCATATTTGGGAAACCCGGATTATTGGAAATAGTGTCCCAGTTTGTGCCGGCATCGTTTGAAATATAGAATTTGCCTTTAAAAATCCGCCAACCCGTTCCTGCAGCAGCATAGATTCTGTTGCTGTTGCTGGGGCAGGTTTTAAGCGCGTTGTATCCATTTATTATTCCGTTGCCAAGTAAAGTTTTCGTCCCGTTTTTTTCTGTATAAACCGAATCGTCGGCAAAATAAACCCTTTCCGGATCGGAAGTATTTATTTCTATTTGAGGGAACCAACTGGTTGTTTTTAAATGCTGCCAGTTATTATTGATAAAATGACTGTACTTTTTAACAGATGAATTAAATACAGCAAAGCCTTTTGTGGGGTCGGAATAATTTATTGCAACATCAAACCCATCACCGGAGCCCACATTAGAGAAATAGTCCGAATCTGTATCACGGTATTTAACGCCATTATCATGGCTTCCAATTAAAAGTGTGTAGTTATCGTCATTATAGTCATCAAGATGATAAGTTTGCGTTGTGGCGATGCCGTCCTTATGGTCGTTCCAGCTTACAGCGCCATTTGAAGTGCTATAAACCCCGCCATCTGTAGCTGCGTATAAAATGCCATTTAAGGGATTGAAGGCCAGGTCATGAATATCCGGATGGATATACCAGTCATCACCGCCTTCATTGTAAGAGCTTACATTGTCAAAATCAATGCTGTTTTCGGTTTTCCAAACGATGAGTGCCCCGGTATAAACCAGATCTTCGGTATCAGGAGATGCCGCGATGCAAAGGTCGTAATTTGATTGGTCGTTTCCGCCACCGCCTTCTTGCCCGATCAAGTTGGGGCTTGTAGTGTGGCGAATGAAATTTCTTCCGCTGTCGGTTGATTTGAAGAATCCGCAAAATGTATGCTCGCCCGTCATCTTGCCGGCAATCAGGTAAACCACATTCGGCTTGGCCGGACTTACAGCAAATTCGTTTCTCGAGCCACAAAGAGCGTGGTTGAAATTAGCTGCCTGCCAGGTGTTTGCAGTATCTGTGGAGTAGTAAAAACCGGATTTAGAGGAGGCGTACACCGTTGTTGCATCACCGGGTTTGAAATCAATATCGGAATGCCAGCCAGCCTTTACCCGAAACCAGTTTGCTCCGGCATCACGGGTTTTATAAATCCCCACCGTTGTTGCTGCAATCAGCACATCCGGATCTTCGGGGCTTTGGATCAACCGCAAACCATTGTATGGGTTGGCGTTCAATTCTCCGGTTTGCTCCCAGCTGTCACCTCCATCGTGTGATACCAATACGCCTGCCGAACGGTTAAAATAGCGGTCGCCATCGCTGATTGCATAATCGCCGGCACCTGTCAGCACATAAATCCTGTTGGGATTGCTGTGGTCTATGACAATCCCGGAAATTCCCAAGCTTGGAATATAACTGCTTATTGGATTCCAGCTGTTTCCGCCATTTGTGGTTTTCCATAAACCCCCACTCGGAGTTCCAATGAAAATGATGTTTTCGTTGGTAGGATGGAATGCCAGGCGGTCAACTCTTCCAATGCAATTATAGCGCGCATGCGTATTGTCGTTTTCAGAGGCGTTTGGCCCTATAAATGTCCAGCCTCCGGCATTGCTCCTTGTGCTTTCCTGCTTATTATTGATAAGTTCCATAGTTCGCTTGGGAATGTCAGCGATTTTTCCATCGGAAGTCAGGTATTTCGAATAGTAAAATGCCCATCGTGCAAAGTGCTTGCTTTTCTTTTGCTTTTTATATCCTTCGGGCATTTCATTTATAAAACCCTTAATGGTTTGAGCTATTTCTTCGTATGTTGTCTTTCCTTCCAGCCTGATGGAAAGCTCCTCCTCCTGTGCCGACACCACAATAGCCATAAGCAGTATCAGGAGGCTTAATAAACACCTTACTGCTTTCATTTTGATTCGTTTTTGGCAAGTTTTTCTTCCAGCTCGGAAATTCTTTTATCCTGCCGGATGATGTAGAGCGACAATTCTTCAATTTTTTCCATCATCAGGCGCTGCATTTCGCCCAGTTCAATGCCGGAAGACTGGATTTCCTCTGCTGCCGGAATGTTAGGTAAGTGGCCTTTTTCGTTGATGTGTTTTTCAAGTTCAGCAATTGTAGGCAAATGGTAATTTCCCCCAAAAACATAATCAGGCCAGTCTTCCTGAAGGCTTACGCGTACTTCCTCACAAATCACTTTACCTTCGACAGAAAGCTTATAACCTGTTGCAAAATTTTCACCACCTATGGCTATATCGCCACTGTTTCGTTTTATCAGGATATGGGGGCCGTAGCTTCCATAACCGGTTTTGCCATGAAGTTCCATATGGTTTTGATAACCGTCGTACATCCAGTACATGCCGTTACCGGCATCATTATCCTCTGCGAAAAATATGGATGTGCTATCCCCTGTATTGCTCATTGGGGTGAGGTACATTATATTATGATGGCTGTCGGGGTCATGCACCTGAAAATTTCCGATTGGATTGGATGTGCCAATACCGGTTTGTGCATTTAAACCCAGTTTCAAACTGCTGAAATCGCCATAGATCAGCGGTGTGGTGGATTCGGAGTTGTGGATATACAGCTTGTTGCTTCCGCTTTCGCTGTATCCGGCTTTGTGGCCGATAAAAATATTCCCGCTTTTATTATTGCCCGATGATCCACGACCTGCGCTATAGCCGATAACTACATTGTTTGAGCCGCCATTATTATAGTAATCAGCACCATAGCCGAGGCTGACATTATAGCTTCCGCTTTCATTAAGTCCAGATGCATAGGCGCCGGAAATCAGGTTAAAGTTTCCGCTTTTATTTTCTTCAAGCGCCTTGTATCCAAAGGCTGTGTTTCTGTTGCCTGTGGTGTTTCTGTACATTGAACGGCTTCCGGCAGCAGAATTGGCATATCCTGTAGTGTTGTTTGCTAATGATTTGGACCCTATGGCAGTATTATCTGTACCATGGCTGCTTTGAGATGCATTGTTGCCGTTCCAGTAAAGTGCTGAATCACCAACCGCAACCAGATGTGATTTGCTTGTATTGAAATACAATGCCTCCGATCCAATGGCTACATTTGATGATCCTGTGTTGTTTCTGTATGCGGTTTTATAGCCCAGGGAAGTATTCCTGTCTCCTGATTCGTTCCAGTACAGGCTGTTAATGCCAAGCCCTGTGTTTTTTTGGTCACCATCATCCTGTGTGCCTGAATTGTTGCCGAGAAATAGGTTGCTCACATCGGATATCCCGTCAGTGAGGTCGTTAATGGCCGCCGCTCCACCGGAACCGATTTCTACCCATTGTGTTGTAGCATTATTGTAGTACCAAAAGCTTTCGGTATCCAGGTCATACACCAAAAGGCCGCTTGTTGACAGTCCAATTGCATTACGCTCTGCACTGGTCATACGTGGAATGAGGATGCCTTTTTCCGTGCTTTTGATGTCGAGCATTGCTGCTCCGTCCGGTTCGGAGCCGTCTGTATTAATGGCTACTTGTGCAAAAGATGCTGAGATGAATAAAATATTGATAAGAAGAATAAAAAGCTGTTTTTTCATGATTGTGTTTTCTTATAAATGAATTTGTTTCTGAATTATATTTCCATCGGCTTCTATATTCAGAAGAAAATCTCCTGAGAACTGATTGATATTCAGGCTTACAAAATTGGTGTTCTCGATCCGGCATGAAGCCAGTTCCTTTTTCTGTTCGGAATTACTGCTTATTTTGAGCCAGCCTTTTTGAACGATATGCTGGAATGTGATCAGCATCTGACCCTTGCATGTATTCATGATGTAGGGATTAGTTTTGGTAGTCATATTTGAAACAGCTTATTGTCCAACAGAATAGCGATAAATAAGCGGGCCGTCGCCGCAAACGATGCCGTCATATTCGCCATAGAATTTTACTTTATTGAGCTTTTGGGTTCCTGTTGTTTCCATAACAGGGGCCCAGCTATAGCCACCATCCATAGTGTGCATCAGCTTTGCTTCTGATTCAGTGGTGTTTACACCAATAGTTGCATATCCTTCATCAGGATCGGTAAAGAAACACGAAGAAAATGGCAGCTGCTCGCTGAGGTTTATCTTTTCCCAGCTTAATCCGCCGTCCGTTGTTTTCAGGATGATGGCGCTATTGCCTTCCTGACCGGCAATCCATCCGTCGTTTTCATTGATGAAATGGATGCCGTTCAATGTTTCGGTGCCATTGAGCGTACTGAAGCTGTGGTCGTGCCAGTTTTGTCCGCCATCATAAGAGATTGTATAATAGAGGTTTCCGGGTTGATCTTCGTCTTCAATATCATAAACCAATACAAAGTTCCCGTCTGTCCACATTTTTGGAGGATAGCCATATTCATTTAGGTGGGGCAGTTCGTATTTGCCTGTAGGTTCATGACTGGCACTGTTGGCATGATAAATCCTGAACTGATAAGGTATTCCGGTGTCTTTTCCTACGGCAATGATTTCACCATCAAGGTTATGGCCAAGGGCAAATATCTTTTTCCATTGAAAAGTTGGTGCTGTATAATATTGATTTCCATAACGAAGTTCTTCAATTTCCCTTCCGCCATTTTCTGTAACATATACTTCTTGTGTGCTCGTTAGAAATATTCCGTCCTGTTCGTTTTGCATCACGATTTGCTCGAGCCCCATATTCATGTTTGTCAGTACTTCCCAATTGTATCCGCCGTCGTCGGATTTTAGTAATTTGCCTGTACCCGTTTCGCTTGTTGTCAGCCACATATCGGTTCCGCTCAGGATTTGTGCGTCCGTAATGCTTGTTGCCTGGTTAATACCCAGATCGCTCAGGTTGATTGATGACCAATGTACTTCGCGCAGGTGCACATTGGCAACATCTGAAGAGTAGGGCACATCGTCAATAATGGCGGAAACACGTATTTCAATATCGCCTTCGCTGAAATCATCAGTGTTCAGGTTCCATTCAAAAGGTTCTTCGGTGTCGGTGCCAATCATCACTCCATTGAGCTTGAACATGACCCAGTCGGGTGTAGTGCCTGTATATTCGGTAGTGATTTTCAGTTCGTTGCCAATGAGCCATTGCATATCGTTAGTTGGGTTAGTGAGGTAGATGGCATCATCAAAAGCCTCTTGCTCAAAATGCAGGAGTTCTTTTTTATATATTTCGATATCCCTGCCCCAGCTGCGGTTAAACCCGATCAGATTAACGGAAACGCCAACATTGGCTTTTACACCAATTTCAAAAAACAAATCCCATAATTGCTGGTCTGTATAAAGATAACCATAGAGGTCTGCTGTGGCAGCAACATAAGCATAGGGGCCGGCGACACCGTAAAGCAATAAATCAATCCGTGGCCCGGTCATGGCTGCGAAATCGCAATTGGCGTTGAGCCTTGGCGCTGTGAAGTCATGTCCGCCGCTCATTTCATTGATGGTGGACCATCCGCCTTCATCTTTGTAGCGCACACCCATTTTGCCATTAATGTTTTCGGAAGCCATGGCAGTTAATTCTGCCGTAATGCTGCCATCGGCTGAAACAAAAAGTTGAACGCGTGGCAGGAAAACTACAGGAACAGGCCCCAGCATAAATGTCCAGGGCGTAAAATAAAACTCAGCAAGTGGAAATTCTTCTTTAATGCCCATTCCAGCTTCGGAATACATTTGTAGCTGAGCACTTTGGGTTACTTCTACACCGCTTTCAAATTTTTTCACAAAGGCCCGTGGATAGGGAAGGAGCTCCCAGTCCCAGTCGAAATCAAAGAAAAATTCCATATCGAGCTGTGTGTGCCCGGAAAGCGTGAATGAACCGTTTTCGTTTTCAAATGTGTTCTCGTATTCAAATTCAAAGACGGTGAAATCAGTGGATTTGTTATTGATAAACCGGACTCCATCAGCCAGTTTCATATTCATGATGCGGCTTTTTTCGACCCGTCCTGACCGGAAATTAATAGTTCCTTTATGCACCGCCTCTGTTAAGGTTGCCTGCTCGGTCTGTACAATCACCTGCCCTTTGGTGTCTTCTATATGGCTTACCTTTCTCAGGTATCCGTAAGGAGCTTCCGGCGAAGTACTGTCCACAAGGATATCGCCAACGGCCAGATTGTCACTGAAATCATTATTTCCGGTAAATGTAAAAGTGAAATTCGTGGTATCTACAGCCTCGATCAGTTGGCGGGTTTCAAAATCCACTACTTTGGTTTCGTCGGCAACAATGAGTTCTTCCTCAGGCTGCGGTTGTGGATCGGGTTGTACTTCTTCTTCATCTTTTTTGCATGAACTGATTATAAAAATCAATGATAACAGCAGTAGGAATACATTTTTTTTCATGATATTCTGTTTTATGAGTTTGTGTTTTTTCTTCGAATTGATCATGCTGCAAACTTAGAACGTGAAGTGTGCTGCGGCAAGAAAAGGGGGTGTGTAAAGGGTATGCAATGCGTTCTCTTGCGGTATGCAAATGGTATGCATGGGTATGCATAATTTAGTCAAATAATTGATAATCAATTATAAATGAAATTTTATTGGAATGCGGCTGTTTTTCCTGATGAAGGAATCTAATGATTATATTTGCAGGGAAACGCCAAAAGCAGTACTCATGAAAATCCGCTTGATTCATATTTTTACAGTCATTTTTATATGGCTGCTCACATTTCAGATTAGCGCGCAAAACCAAATAATCGATAGCCTTGAGGCCGTGCTTAAAGAAAGCCGTGGTAAAGAGCGGGCTCAGATTTTGGATCGTTTATCGCGCCAGTACGAAAATTATGACCTCAAAAAGGGGCTCCGTTATGCTCTTGAAATGGATCTGTTGAGCAGGGAAATTAAAGATATCGAGCTTCAGCAAAAGGCCGCTGTAAATTTGGGCTATTCCTATTTTTTTGCAGGAAAATACGATAGCTTGCTTTATTATACCGACCGGATCCTGGAGCTTTCCGAAAAAGAGAAAAATCCCAGAGCGCTGGCTTCACGGGCACAATTGCTGAGTGAACTCGAATACCGAAAAGGAAACCACCAAAGCGGAATCAATTATTGCCGTGAAGCACTCCGCCTTTATAAGGGGCTGAACGATACCGTTCGTATGGGTGGGGTTTTTGGAGATATAGCACAGTTTTACAGCGAAACCGGCGATTTTGATTCTGCCATCGATTATTCCCTGCGTGCTGTAAAAATAAAGGAAGAAATGGGGGACTCTTTGCATATTGTTGCTGCTCTGGGTTCATTATCAAATATTTATGGGGCAATGGATGATGTTGCACGAAAAAAGGAAACCTTATTGCGCATGAAAGCTTATTTGACCAATTTTCAATCCTCATATTATTATTACAGGGTATTGGATGCCTTATCCGATGTTTTTAAAAGAGAGGAAAAGTATGATTCGGCCATGTATTACTATGATCTGAACTTATCAGTAACCCATACTTCCGGAGATAAATTAAGAAATGCCAAAACACTGGCCAATAAAGGAAATTTGTTTACGATTATGGGAGAATGTGAAAAAGCGGTTCAAACACTTCGTAAATCACAGCTTTTGATGAAAGATTTGGATGTGCCGAAATATATTTGCCATCTCGATTATAATCTTGCAGGCGCTTATCTCGGCATGGAGCAATATGATTCCGCAAATATGTTGTTTAATAAGGCATTTAATGTGGCTTCAAAGATTAATTATGCCACAGTAATTGAGAATGCTCTGGAGGGTTTGTACCAACTAAAAAAAGAACAGAATGATTTTCGGGCAGCCTTGGATTATTACGAGCAAATGATCGCATATACCGATTCTATTCGCAGTGAAAATGTTCAGGTACGTATGGCAGAACTGGAAACAAAATACGAAACAGCCAAAAAAGAAAAGCAGATTGCCCAAATGGAATATGAACAAAAAATCATTGATAAACAGTCTTTTATATTTCGTTTGGCGGCCACAGCCATTGCGTTTATCCTCCTACTGATCATTTTTGCCATCTGGCAGAAAAAAAGAAAAGACAAACAAATCCACCTGCAAAAGGAACTGGTATTGCATAAAGAGAAAGAACTGGCCGATTTGGAACTGGAGAAAAGTAAAATAAAAGAACAGGAATTGCAGCAAAACCTGATGTATAAATCCAAGCAATTGAGCAGCCATGCATTGCATATGATGCAGAAAAACAATATGCTGCATGAGATTTCGGATGAATTGGATACTGCATCGGATCCGGATGCATCCATGGTAAAAAGAATTAAATTTTTGATTAACGAGAGCCTGCGCTCCGATAAAGACTGGGATGTTTTTAAGCTCTATTTTGAGGAAATAAATAAAGGCTTTTTTAAAAAACTCAAAGAAATTAACCCTGATCTAACGACCAATGATCTTCGCTTATGTGCGCTTATTAAATTGAATATGAACTCCAAAGAAATGGCGTCAGTGCTCAATATTTCACCCAATAGCATCAAAAGTGCACGTTACCGGCTGAAAAAGAAATTGGATCTTGATGTGGATGCAGGCCTGGAATCATTTGTTCGTGAAACGATTTAAAAAAATAAAGAATGAAAACAAGACTTACGGCTGTTTGGACAATTCTATTGATCTCCTTTTTAATTTCCTGCCCGAATTTTGTTCGAGCAATGTGGATAGCCTTATTATGGAGCTCTCAAAGGCTGATCCAAAACATAAGACGGAAATTCTGGCCAAACTAATTCGGAAAACATCACGAAAAAAGCCAGGTCAAGCTATTGCCTATGGTGGGCAATTTATTGAATTAATGGAATTTACAGATGATGATGTCCGTAGCAATGCGCTTTTCGACCTGTCAACAGCATATATCTATAATAGGAATTATGACACAGCCCTCTTGATATTGTCCGATTTGGTTGATTTAAGAAATGAAATGGGCGACTCTGCGGACAAAGCCAAGGCAATCAGTCAGATGGCCTATGTGCATTATCGCGCCGGCAATATGAACGATGCCTATGAACTCATTTTAAAAGCACAAAAAATCAGTGAGAAATACAGCGACAGCAACCATATTGCCGTGGATCGTTTCCGGCATGGCGTTTTTGCAAAAAAACTTAGCAAGTACGAAGAAGCGATTAGCGAATATAATAAGGCGCTCGAAATATATGAAGTGCAGGGAAATGAAACGATGAAAGCTAATTTGCTGGGAAATATCGGAAACCTGTTCTTTAATCTGGAACATCTGGATAAGGCGATTCAGTACCACAAAGATGCTATTGATATTTACCGTGAACTGAATGATTCATTGCATATTGCCGGTTCTATGAATGACTTGGGCAATTCTTATTACAAAAAAGGACTGACTGATATTGCCCTAAAATGCTATTTTGGCGCTGCAGATATCAACCGGATTATAGATAATGATATATGGTTGGCCTATAATATCCAAAATATTGCAACAATTTACAGCGATCAGGAGAAATATGATGAAGCCCTGAAATTTGCCAGAGAGGGCATGATATTAAAAGAGAAAGGGAAAGATCAGCAAAGCCTTATAACTTCTTACGCTACAGTTGGGGAAATATATATGATGACAGGCGATTATGGGAATTCATTGATTTTTTTGAACAAAGCTCTGGATTTATCCTACGAATCCGGCGTGAATAATTTCCTGATCAATATCTATAAGTTGATGGCAAAAACCTATGCCGCTATGGGGAATTATAGTGAGGCTTATGAATTGCGCCTGAAGTATGCCGATGAAAAAGAAAGCGTATTCAATGAAGAAAAAATAAGCGCCATAAATGAAATAGAACAGAAATATGAATCGGCCAAAAAGGAGCAGCAGATCCGGGAAATGGAATATCAGCAAAGTATCCAGAAAGCCCGTGAAGTGTTTCTTATAGTGATGATTGCTGCTGTTTTGCTGATATTTTCCCTGCTTGTTTTTGCCATCCTCCAAAAGCGCCGCAAAGACAAACAGATTCATTTACAAAAAGAAATTGTATTTAAAAAGGAGCAGGAACTGGCGGTTTCAGAACTCGAAAAAAGCCGCATTGCCGAGGATAAACTTCAAAAATCACTTGCCTATAAATCCAAACAGCTGAGCAGTCATGCTCTTCATATGATGCAGAAAAACAATATGTTGCATGAAATTAAAGACGAACTTAAAGTTGTGTCCGAAAAAGATGCTGCTGCCGTGAAGCGTGTGAATTTCCTGATTAATGAAAGCTTGCGCTCCGATAAAGACTGGGATGTTTTTAAACTTTATTTTGAAGAAATTAACAAAGGGTTTTTTGAAAGCGTGAAGGAAATAAACCCCGAACTGACAACCAATGACCTGCGTTTGTGTGCCCTGATCAAACTGAACATGAATTCCAGGGAAATGGCCAGTGTGCTGAACATCAGTCCAAACAGTATAAAAAGTGCACGCTACCGCCTCAAGAAAAAACTGGGACTGGATGCGGAGGCAGATTTAGAGACTTTTGTGCGGGAAATTTCCTGATTTTAGGCTTAGCCTAAGGAGCCGTAAATTTTATTTCCTTTTCAAGCTCACCCGTGGGCGTATAAAAGCGCCAGTATCCGTCTTTATGGCCGTTTTTGTAGCTGCCTTCCATATACAGTTTGCCGTTTTCATGAAAAGCTCTTGTCAGGCCGTGGTTGATCCCGTTGAGGAATTCCCCTTCGCTCCATAATTTTCCGTCTTCACGGTAGGAAACCCAATATCCGTTGCGCTCGCCATTTTCGTCAAAAGAGCCTTTGATATAGGTTTGCCCCGTTTCATAAAAGCTTTCGCTGCGGTGCAGAATCGTGTCGCCTGCTTCGTTAAGCGTATTGTATTCGATCAAACGAACGGCTCCGTTGGGGTAGCGCTCGGCCACTTTCTTAAACTCCGGAACCGGCTTGGCGCAGGAGAAAAATATCAATACAATGAAAATCCCGTACAGTTTTTTTGAAAATCCTTGCATAAAATTTTATCGGTTGAAAATTAATCTTTTGCCTTTAAGTGTTTCGTTAAATTTCTGATCGGCCCAGGCCGGATGACCATTCACAAAAGTATGCGTTACCGACCAATTAAATTCCTGTCCTTCAAATGGTGACCAGCCGCATTTGTAGAAAATATTTTCCGTCGCTACCGTCATGCTTTTCTTTTTTACCAGCACCAGATCGGCAAAATATCCTTCACGGATAAAGCCCCTTTCGGCGATGCGGAACAATTTCGCTGGGGCATGGCACATTTTTTCCACAACAAAAGGAAGGCTGACCCCCCCCTGTTCATGCATCTCAAGCATCGCCTGAAGCGAATGCTGCACCAGTGGCCCGCCCGATGGCGCTTTAAAATAAGTGTTCTGCTTTTCAGGAAGCAAATGCGGTGCATGATCGGTAGCAACAACATCCAATTTCCCTTCCAGCAATGCTTTTCTCAAACCTTCACGGTCGGCAGGGCTTTTCACAGCGGGGTTCCATTTGATGCGCGTGCCGTATTTTTTGTAATCATCGCTGCTGAACCACAAATGGTGTGCGCAAACTTCTGCCGTGATTTTCTTTTCTTCCAGAGGGATATCGTTGCGGAATAAATCTGTTTCCCGCGCTGTGGAAATATGCAGCACATGCAGCTGCGCACCGTATTTTTCCGCCAGTTCCACAGCCATGCTGCTCGATTTGTAACAGGCTTCTGCACTGCGGATGATGGGATGCTGTTCAATGGGCACATTTTCGCCGTATTTTGCTTTGGCTGCCGCGATATTTGCCTGAATTGTTGCTTCATCTTCGCAATGAGTGGCAATGAGCAAAGGGGATTCACTGAAAATTCCTTTCAGCGTATCCGGATTGTCAACCAGCATATTTCCTGTGGAGCTGCCCATAAATACTTTCAATCCACAAACGGTTTTGGGATCTGTTTTTAAAACTTCATCCAGATTGTCGTTGGATGCGCCCATATAAAAGCTGTAATTGGCTAAGGAGACATTTTCAGCCTTTTTATATTTGTCGGCCAGCAATTCCTGAGTAAGGGTTTGCGGATTAGTGTTGGGCATTTCCATATAGGATGTTACCCCTCCGGCCACCGCTGCACGGCTTTCGCTTTCAATATCAGCTTTTTGCGTAAGGCCGGGCTCACGGAAATGAACCTGATCGTCAATTACGCCAGGCAGAAGATAGTGCCCGCCGGCATCAATGATATGTGTGTGGGGAGTGCTTTCGGGAAGTTCGTTTCCTTTATAAATCTTTTGAATGCGTTCATTTTCGATCAGTACAGAACCGTTAAATTCCTGTCCTTCATTGATGATGATTGCATTCTTAATTAAGGTCTTGCTCATAGGTTTGGTTTTTTATTGTTTGCCTATCAGCAGTTTACAGGATTGCTTAATCCTTTGCCGGGGCAATTTTTTTAAAGCGGAGTTTGATTACGCCAATGGCTGCTTCTTTAAAAATACCGGAACTCATTTTGGACGTACCTTTTGTGCGGTCGGTAAATATGATCGGCACTTCCTTGATGACAAAGCCCAGTTTAAATGCCGTATATTTCATCTCGATCTGGAATGCGTAGCCCATAAAACGGATTTCGTCCAGATCGATGGTTTCCAGCACCCTGCGGCGGTAACATTTAAAGCCTGCCGTAGTGTCGCGGATGCTGATTCCGAGAATGGTGCGTACATATGCCGATGCGTAGTACGACATCAACACGCGCCCCATTGGCCAGTTGACCACATTCACACCTGTGATGTAGCGCGAACCAATGGCCAGGTCATTGCCTTCAACGGCTGTGGCATGGTACAAGCGTTCCAGGTCTTCCGGATTGTGCGAAAAATCGGCATCCATCTCAAAGATGTATTCATAATCGCGCGCCAAAGCCCATCGGAAACCATGGATGTAAGCGGTGCCCAGCCCAAGTTTTCCTTTGCGCTCTTCAATAAAAAGCTGCTCAGGAAATTCCTGCATCAGCCGTTTTACAATTGCTGCTGTGCCATCAGGAGAATTATCTTCAACGATCAGAATGTGGAAATCTTTTTCCAAAGAAAATACTTTTCGGATAATAGCTTCTATATTCTCTTTCTCGTTGTAAGTCGGTATTATGACCAGGCTATCTGATTTCATCAGGCTCATTTAAATAAGTGAAACTATATTGTGGCAATTAAAATGCAAAGATAAATTTTTTGTGCATAAAAAAAGGGGCTGTCCCAATGGAATCGCCCCTTAATTTTATCAGTATTTCAAAGCAGTTTGAAAACCGTTTTATTTCTGAATAATAATCTTTTTGCTTATGCTTCCTCTTTTGGTGTTGAATTGCATCATATACAGGCCGTTGCTGAGCTGGTCAAGGTCAATGCTCAACAGTTGGTCGCCGGCTTGCAGCATTTCTTCTGCGCTATAAACTTTCTGGCCTTTATTGTTGTAAATGAATACAGTAACATTAGTGTTCGTGATTGTTTCAAACTTGAGCTTCATCTGGCTGGTGGCCGGATTTGGATACAGCTCAAGGTTTCCGTTGCTGAGGATTTCGTTGATTGCAGAACCGGCCCAACTGAAATATTTTTCTGTTTCTTCCATTTCACTGCCGGCATCATTTTTTATGCCTTTAATAATGATTGCATAATCACCTTCTTCCAGTTTTGTGGTTTTTAAGTTAACAATATTGCTGCTTTCTGTTTGCAATACAGCTTCTAAAACAACAATATCATTGTCGATCAGGTAGTTGCTTGTGTTTTCTGCTGTTTCCGGAGTTGGCTCTTCCGTAAATGCAATCTGCAAAGTAGTGTCACTTGTTGCTTCAACCGATATCACTTCAGGAGGCGTATCGTCTATCCAGCTGAAAGTCATTTCTGTTTCTTCCATTTCGTTTCCGGCCAGATCGGTTACGCCTTTTATAGTAATGTTATAATCGCCATTGCTTAAACTTGAAATTTTCAGGTAAACCAAATTGGTCTGGATTGCATGCATATTGGCTTCTTTCACTTCAATGCCCTGATCAATAGTGTAGTTGGTGGCGAGTTCTGCTGTTGCGGCAGATAAAGCTTCGTTGAAGGAAACTTTCAATGTGCTGTCGTTTGTGGCTTCAACAGAAACAACTTTAGGGGCTACAATATCGGAAGCAGCCTGAACATCGGTTTCCAGGCGCAGTTCAATTTTCCATTCATCAAAATCGAAGTTGAGCGGGCCCGTAATTTTATAGGAATCACCTTTTACAGGTTCGTATTCAAAAATGTTGGTATTATGTACGGCGAGGTCGCCACTGCCGTCGTTAACCTGCCACATATAATAATTGCTTTGGTATTCGGCATCTGTACAAATGGCATTGTTTATGCGTACCAGAACAGATTCCCATTCTTCGCCACCATCGCCGGTATTGATTACTGCTGGTTCGGGCAGTGCGTTGTTGGATGAAATGTGATAGTATGCACTAATGTCTTTCAGTTCCGTTTTGCCAAAGTACTCTTCAATTGTACCGGTTACAATAATGCTGTCGCCGATTTGCGGTCCATGATTTGCATCGTAAATAAACAGCCCGTTCCAGGCTCCTGCGCCATCCTGAAGGAAATAGTTGTTACCGAAAGCTCCTGTTACAACACCTGTTGTGCTTACCGTTTCCCCGGTATAAGGGCTTTCTTCCTGCTGGCCTTGAATGTCATATATTGTAGTAATGGTTCCATCGAAAATAGGAGCAACATAATAATTATATACAATGCTCTCACCTGTATTGTTGCCATCCGTAGCTACAATTTTGTAGAAAATGTTTGTTTGTCCGGCCTGGCCGCCGATATTGGCAGTGTAAACGCCTTTGCCTGATGTCATTTCAACTTCATTGCTAAGACTTTCGTAGCTTGTTCCCCAATGCAGTTTTACATTAGTGAATGCTGTTGGGCCATGCATGTTTGCTGAGATGGTAACCGTTTCGTCTTCTCGTGGGTTTACCGGATTTTGAGTAACATCGTCGGCATAAATTTCAGGTGCTGATGCCGTTCCCCAGATCATATCCACAAATTCAGGATGGTCGATAAAAGGGTTGCGGTTTTCCTGCCATTGGAAGATGACATTGTTGCGGTTGCGCTCAAAATCATCCGGTGGGTCGAGCTGGTTCCATGCCAGCAAAGTGCTGAGTTTTCCCATTTCCGGAGCAGGATATGTGTTCACATAGTCCACAACTTTCAGGTCGCGTTCGCCATTATTGCCTTCGTAACGGGTTGCCATATAGAAAATAATACGAGCAATGTCGCCTTTTACTGCATCGCGGGGCTCCCAGGTATCGCTGGTAGTGAAGCAGCCGGGTGCTTCTGTAACTTCGTTTCCGCCATTGTCAAAATCCTTATTGCTGCGCAGTGTGTTCACCGAGGCGTCTGCTGGTTTCAGGTTGTGCACATCATTAAACATGGGCGGAACTTCATTAAAATTTCCGTGCGATTTGGCCCAAACGTGTTCACGGTTGATCTGGTTTCCACCGGTTCCGTAGTCGTTATTGGCTTGTGAGCGACCGGTATAAACAAGGATCACATTATTGGGGTTTGTAGGATCTGCATCAGAAAATTTCATGATGGTTTTTGATGCAAAATAGGAATATTGCCTGTGGCCTTCAATAATGCCGTTGAGTGCGGTTTTTAGTTCATCGCCTGTTTTATTACCTGTGCCGTTATAGTATCCGGTGGGCTGAGCCATAGCCTGAAGGCTCCAAAGCCCCAGGATCATTAAGATTAATCTGATTTTCATTTTTATTATGTTCTTTAGAATGTCATTTGTAGTGAGATATTAAACCTGCGGCCCAGACCGAAATAAGCACGGGCAGATTTAGCATCAAAATCTTTGTAATAATACCCATTATTATCTGCATCAGTTACATAAACTTCATCAAGGAGATTTAATACACTTCCTCTTATATTAAAATTTGTCTTTTTGATATTGAACTTATAGCCTAAATGCAAATCAATAATATAGTAATCTGGGATTTTCCAGGATTGCCGTGGATTGCCGTTCTCATCAAAGGACAGAGGGTTTCTTTTTGGATCCAATTCAAGGGGGTCAAATTCTGAATAATGTTTTCCAAAATAAGTAAGGGATGCTTTAATATATGTATTTTTAATAGGCTCTATCCTTATACTTTCACGGTTTTGAAGTTGCGCTGCATCGCCTACATATATGCCTTTTGCATCAAAGTATCTAATACCAACAAGTTCTTGGGCTTCATTGTAAACTCTGGCGCTATCTGCTGAAGTCCACTTCCAATCACCAATAGATAAGAGCGATTCAAATAAAATTTTATCAGTAATTTGATATGCAAACTCAAACTCAAGACCCATGTGCCTGGCATCCATACCATTAATATTGATCGTGTAAGTCTCGTCTGAATTCGGGTCATTTTCAGTATAGGTTCTGTCAGCAGGTTTGTTTGACCAAATAGTATAATAAGAATTAAAATTAAATGTAATTTTTGAATTGTAATAACTATAGCCTAATTCGAACGCTTTAATTTCTTCATTTTTTATGTCTAAGAGTTTTGTATTGGCATTATCATAAATATTTTTAAAACGGGGAGCTTTGTGGATATAACCCATGTTTCCAAAAATATTCATGTTATCATTAATATTGTAGTTTACGCCTCCTTTTATTGTTCCGCCAGCAAACCAACTCCAACCCGTATGAGCATATACAGCCTCAGGAGAATTAATGTTATAAACCACGCCATTATATTCGACTTCTGTGTCATATGAAACCCTCAGGACTGTATCTTTCAATTCGATCATTTTAGGTTTAAAATAATCTATCCTTTTGTTTCCGCTATATGATCCGGTAATGTTTATAAATGCACTTAAATCATTCTTTTTAAATGATAATTGTCCAAATATTCCTCCCCATCTAACTAATGCGTCATTATGATAATATATTTTATCTCCTTCATAATATTTTTCTTTTTTAGGAGCATTTGAATTATAATCGTCAGACATATATTTGCCCCCAAGGAGATCATATACTTCTCTGTAATGTTCTCCTCGGTAATCTCTTAGGTCAAGTCCACCTGATAAGTTCCAGAATTCGTTGATTTCCAATGAAAAAGTTGAAAGTAATCCATACCAGAAGTGGTTATTTATGGAAGAATACTGATATACATCGGAATTTCCGTTTGGATTATTAATGTTTGCATCATAAGCTGATTGCAGATTTATTTGACCTTCGGAAGTAGGATTAGGAGTGTTTTTTAGTCCTGTTCCTCCTCCACTACCAACTGAAAGATAAAGTATGTTTGAAATATACAGATTGTCATTCACATTCCAAAAATCACTTAAAGAAAACATTGGTTTGTGGTAGTAGTTTTTTTTGCTGTTTAAGGCTTCTCTTGGTGCACTATTAATTCCGCCTTCTGCGTTAAAAGTATACCGTTCTAGCCATCCCCAATCAGGATTATACTTTCTTCCCAAATTGACAAATGTTCCCGGAATAATGTCATCTCTATTTACTCCATTATTAAATGCATATGTTGAGTCAATCTCCACCAATGGACTTTTTGTGCTTCTTTGGCCATGTTCCTGAGGTGCTCCCATAGCTTTAAAGCTGATGTGGTGGTTTCCAAGTTCTTTATCGATGCGTAAAAAATAGAACCAGCCTTCTGTCCAGGTTTGATCAACCCAGCCATCACCTCTCTTATAAGAGCCTGCGGCAGTGATTCCCCATCCATTTTTCATTCTTCCTGTTGTAAGCCCAACCGATGTTCTCAAGAACAGGTCGCTTCCGACTTCCTGTTTTATGGTGTACAAAGGTTTAGACCCAATACCTTTTGTTTGGAGGTTAATTGTACCACCTACAGAGGGGATTGCTAGTTTGGATTTTCCTAATCCACGCTGAATCTGGGTGTTTTGCATTACAACATCCAGACCAAACCAGTTTGACCAATATACCCAGCCGTTTTCCATATCATTTACAGGAATACCGTCCAGCATTACGGCAACATTTCGTTGGTTGAATCCACGTATATTGATGCGCGAATCGCCATCGCCACCGCCTTGTTGTGTGGCATAAACACCGGGTGTGGCATTGAGTAATAACGGAATATCCTGGCTTGCCAGTTCTTCCTCCATTTTGATGGATTCAATATTGGAGAAAGCCACCGGAGTCTCTCTGGTTTTGGCCATATCGCCAACAACTTCAACTTCAGATAACATAGTGTAGTTGAGACTGAAGTTGATCGTTTGCACCGCTTTGTTTATTGTAATGTTTTTGTTTTGGGGATCAAACCCAACATAGCTGATGGTCAGGGTGTAATCACCATAAGGCAATTCCATTGTATAATCTCCATCAAGACCGGTTACAACGCCCTTGCCAGGGGCATAAGTAACATTGGCGCCAATCAGGCTTTCACCGGTGCTCTTGTCTGTTATAATGCCTTTGATCGTACCTTTCTGTGCAAAAAGCGTTACAGACATAAAAAGTAAGCCGGTGAACAAGGCTATTTTCCTGCAATTCATTATTCTAATTATTAAATTTTAGTTTTTGCTAAGACAAAATTGGCACCCTTGGGCTGACCGAGGATGCCAATTTATAATGAGAATTTTATCTTATTCTTTTACGAATTTCCGTACAATCTGTTGATCGTTAGTGAGCCGTGCCTTAATGAAATATATGCCGCTTTCAACATCATTGATGTTGAATGTGCTGCTGAATGTGGCAAAACCAAATTCACGTTCGGCAATAACCTGGCCTGTGATGCTCATAATTAGCACGCTTTCAATTGCTTCTTCGCTTTCAATAGTCAGTTGGCCCTCAGAAACCGGATTGGGATAAAACTTAAAGCTGGCTTCTGCCAAATCATTTACCGATGCATTGTTGCAGTCGCACACATGGCTTCCCAGGTTTTCAAAAGTATTTTCAGGAAGACTGTCATATTGCATGGCAACATTAAAAACTGCCGGGTTTTCTGTAATCCCTTCTGTAACCTGTGGTTTTCGGATCAGGGAATGATCTCTTGTCCAGCTCATCCAAAATAAGGGGCCTACGATATAATCTGTAATGGTATAATCTGTGGGTACACCATTGTCGTTATATGTGATTGTAGTGTCTGTAACATTTGTCCAGCCATTTTCGGGGTCTGGGTTGCCAGCGCGAGCGAAAATATCAACGGCTTCACCTCCAATTTTTTCAAGAGCCATTGCATCATTGCCATTGAAATACATGGCTTTATTTATCTCATAGATCGGACATAAAAAAGTGTCCGCTTTTGCTTGTAATGCTAAATCTACCATAATGTCTTGCCCTGTTCCATTTGGATCGCGTTTGTCCAGAACTACTACATAAGTGCTTTTGGGTTGTATCGTGCCACCGAGTGCAACACCATTTGGAGTGGTTCCACCATTGGAATAGCGAACCAGCTGATACGCAGAGAGATCAATTACATTGTCTGTTGGGTTGTAAATCTCAATGGCTTTGTTGTTGCCGGAACCTTCTACATATTCCGAGATAAAAAGTTCGGAACATTCCTGGGCGATAATAAACTGCCCCACAAAGAGAGCCATAATAAAGAGTAAAGCTTTTTTCATAATATTATTTGTTTTAATGTGTTTCGGAGGGCAAAAATACTAAAAATGATGCTATTTCATCAGCTTTCATATTAATTTATAGCAAAATACAGGAAATTGTTCTTAGAAATTGTCCTGTTGTTTCCATATTGCTGCGGGTTTTCTCATTCCGAATTTGTATTTTCGCTGCATAAACAAAACAGTTCGCGAATTTTTCCGAATGAAGCTAATTACCACTTATAACCTGATGATGAAAAAATATTTCCTGTTTTTTGTTGTGCCGCTCATGATGATGGCAGCCTGCACTAATGCCCAAAAAGAAGACAAAATTGCCCTGGGGTTCTACAATCTCGAAAACCTTTTTGATACCATTGATAATCCTAATGTCCGCGATACAGAATTTACTCCCGAGGGCAGTAAGGAATGGAATAGTCAACGTTACGAAACGAAGCTGAAAAATATGGCGCAAACCATCAGCCGCATTGGTATAGATAAAGATCAACGTGGCCTTGCTGTTGTCGGTATCTGTGAAGTGGAAAACCGTGGCGTTGTGGAGGATTTGGTTGCTGAGGAATCCATGCGCGGGCGCGATTATCAGATCATCCACCACGATTCCCCGGATGCACGCGGCATCGACTGTGCTTTGCTCTATCAGGCAGATTTATTTGAGCCTACGGCTACGAAAGTATATCCATTGATTATGGAAGATTTGCTTGACTTTGAATCACGCGACCAGCTTTTGGTCAGTGGTTTGCTGCAAGGCGAGAAAGTGCATGTTTTGGTCAACCATTGGCCATCGCGCTATGGCGGTACAGAAAAAACAATACCCATGCGCGCTGCCGCAGCCCGTTTGGCAAAGCACATCAGCGATAGCCTGCGCAGCATAAACCCGGATGCCAAAATCCTGATTATGGGCGATCTTAACGATGACCCGCATGATGCCAGTGTTTATGAAATTCTGGGCGCAAAAGAAAGCAAAGAAAAAGCTGGCGAAAATAGTTTTTATAACCCCATGAACCTGATGCACAAAAAAGGTGATGGCACATTGACCTATCGTGGAAAATGGAACCTTTTTGACCAGATAGTCCTCTCGCCCGGCCTGTTTAACGGAACCGAAGGTTGGCAACTTCAGGATGCTTATGTCTATCGCGATAAGAACATCATTGTACAGGAAGGTAAATACAAAGACCACCCGCTACGGACTTTTGGCGGTAGAAAATACCTTGCCGGATATAGTGACCACCTGCCGGTTTATGTTGTTCTGGAACAATAAACCTGATAGGTCTCCAAGACCTGTCAGCTTTATTGGCCCAAACGGATATAAACCGGCAAATGTCCGCTGGCACCACCGTAGTATTCCCTTCCTTTCGTGCGTTGTGGTCGCCAGGTCCTGCGGCCTTCGTCAAAATAAAGGAGGTCTTTTGCGTCTAAAATATGTCCTTTTCTGCCGGAAACCTTCAAACCGCTACTGGTACTATCGACCATCGATTGGGATACAATCATCTGGTCGAACATATGCCACTGCTTGTTGAAACAACTTCCTTTGCCATCATAGAAATCTTCCAATTGCATATTGAACATGCGGATATTGCTCCTGCGCGTATTTGGTAAATCAGCATTGAAATAGGAAAGCAGGGATGGGTCAATGGGATTATCATTGAAATCGCCCATTACAATAATCTTTGCATTTGGATTGATGTTCAAAAGTGAGTCGCAGGCGCTTTTAATTTTTAAGGCTGCCTGTACCCTGCTGCGTTCCGTTTTGCCTTTGCCGAGCCATCGGTCGGGCCATTGGTTTACAAAAATATGGATGCTGTCCTGATCCAAAATCCCGCTTACATAAAGTGCCGGACGGGCGGGTTTGTTATTGCGTTTGTTCTTCCTGCTGGTGATGTCAATCGTATGCCAATGTATCGGGCGAAAATATTTTTGGCGGTAAACTAAGGCCACATCAAGTCCAAGCAGATCCTTCCCTTCTTTAAAGATGTAGCTGTAGCTGCCATCGCTCAAGGGATAAGTATCAATCAGGTCATCAAGGATTTGCGCATTTTCGATTTCAGCCAAACCAACAATGAAAGGAAGCGCTGTGCTGTCGGTCGCAGCAATGGCCTGAGCAACTTTCTGAAGCTTATTTTGATAACGTTCTGTATTCCAGCTAACTTTAAATCCGGGCAAGTATTCTTCGTCCCGTCGGTTGGGATCATTAATCGTATCGTAAAACTCATCGGTATTATAAAATACTACCGTATAATGATCCCTTTTGTCTTCGTCCGAACAGGCTGTTAGGCAACCCAATGCTATGATTAGCAGAAAGAAGGGAAAGGTTTTTTGCAGCATAAGCATTATTTCAACATTATGACCAGATAATCCGAAGCTTTCCAGAATTTATCGGTATCGAGGATTTGGATTTCTTCCACCTTATCTACACCTGATGTCCGGTAGGAGTTTTCCGGATGTTTGCTGAGGATTTTGATTTTATCGTGATAAACCGGGATGCGCGTCGTTTCACGGATATCAATAGCGGTAAAATAATCCTTATTGAAATCCGCTTTGAGCTCTTTTTTCTTGCCAATGCCGAGGAATCCGCCGGTTTTCGTAATCACGCCATTTTCGATCAATTCATCTTTCGTGCCCATCACATACCAGCGTTTGTGCAGTTCGCTATCCTGTGTTTTTGCGATATCTGCCAAAGTATCGCGTTGCTGCTCGAGTTGTGCGATAAAACTTTCGAGCCCTTCAATCTGGATGTTTTTTTCAGCCAATTGATACCGAAGCTCTTCAATTTCCTTGTCTTTTTCTTTGATTTGCTTTTCGAGCCAGCCCACCATTTTCTGCAATTCTTCAGCCTTATGCTCCGAAGAAAGCGCATTGCGGCGGAGGGCTGCAAGTTTTTCCCGGTTCTGCTTCAATAAATCATAAATCGTGCGGATATCATCATTGATGTCGTCTTCGAGCTTGCGGTTTTTCTCCGGTGATTGCAGGCTGCGCACCGAAATAAGTTTCTCTAATCTTTTGATCGAATCCAGATTTTGCTGAATGCTGTTAAAAGCGCCCACAAACTGGCTGAGGTTTTCTTGCCCGCTACTGATTTCCAGACGGAGGCTGTCATTTTCGGCCACAGCTTTCTCCATTTCATGGCGGTAGCATGATGTGCTGAATAAAATGGAAACAGCTGCCAGTAAAAAGATGAATCGTTTCATAAGATTGCTTTGTTTTTGGTTTACTGTTGCAATAACGGATTTAAAATGCTGAAAGTATAAACTATACGTTTTTCAGCCTGTCGATTTCGCGGCGGTCTTTTTTAGTGGGGCGTCCCTCGCCGCGCCTGCGCTGTTCGCTATTGTATTTTTGCAGCATCTCGATGCGTTCGTATTCCTCGGCAGGCGTAAGGTCATCAATAAATCCATCCACCAGTTTTGCGCCAACCCTGTTTTGAAGCAATTGTTTGATGCTGATGGTGCGGTGCAGCGGTCCCTGCTGTGCAGAAATAATGTCGCCCACCCGAACCTCACGGCTGGGTTTTACTTCCTGTTCGTTGACCTTTACTTTCCCTGCTTTCACCATTTGCGTGGCCAGGCTGCGCGTTTTATAAATCCGCACCGACCACAAAAATTTATCTATCCGAACTCCATCCATAATGCGAAATTAAGGATTTTATGGTTTTGATGGATGATTGCTTGATGATTGTAGATTATCGTAAATTTTATAAAATTGTTTAGAGGTCAGTATGTAGGTGCATATTAGTTTTGGCAAATCATAAAAACGATAATGATTTGCTATTGAGTAACATATATTTCTCTGCCGAAGTTTCGGTAGAGGAGAAATCTATTTATTCACGAGCATAAATCATTCTATGTACTTATCTACTGACCTCTAAATATGGTTATAAAAGAAAAGTTAGAGATTTGTAGGGATAAATCACGGTTTACCCTCTTCAAAGAGGGTGTGTTTTATAAATGCTACAACGAGGATGCGATGGTTTTTGCGCAAAATGTATGGCAGCCTCATAGAGGCGGTGTAATGGTAGATATTTCATTGTAGTTCAATTAATCCCGTAGGGATGATGTTATGATAGTAGCCCATCAGGGCGATGTTGTAGTGCCAGCCTCAAAAAAACACCACCCCTACGGGGTTTACATACGTTGCACATCATATTTTTTACCATAACACCATCCCTAAAGGGATTTATTCTGAAATTGCAAACAATTTCTACCATAGCACCACCGCTATGCGGTTTTTCTGTTAATTTGCATAATTTTCTACCATAACATATCTGCCCTGCGACAAACAAATTATTAAATTTGAATTATGGCTAACACTTACACACAATTAAATGTACATGCTGTATTTTCTGTAAAAGGGCGTGGCAATTTTATATCAAAAAAATGGTGCGATGAACTATTCCGCTACATTGCCGGGACATTAACCGAAACCAACAATTATTCATTAGCTGTTGGAGGTTATCGCGATCACGTTCATATCTTTTTTGAACTTTGCCCATCAACTTCTGTCTCCGATGTTTTAAGAAACGTAAAAGCCAAGTCATCAAAGTGGGTTAACACAAGAAATTTTATTGCCGGAAAATTTGAATGGCAAGCAGGATACGGGGCATTTACTTATTCCCGTTCACAACGCAGCAAGGTGATTAACTACATCATGAAGCAGGAAGATCATCATAAACAACGAGCTTTTAAAGAAGAATATCTAAAGCTGCTTAAAAACAATGACATTAAATATGACGATGCTTATATATTTGAATTCTATGGATAAAAGATCATTTTTAATTATTATACTGTTGTTAGGTTCTGTTTTTGCAAATTCGCAAAGCAGTATTAAAGGCACTTTTACAGGCCTTGCCAAAACGCAAATAAAACTGATAGGTTATTCAGGCTTCCATACCTACCAAATTGACAGCACACAAGCGGATGATAAAGGCGCTTTCGGGCTATCGTTCTCAAAAGATGATTACGGCATGGGCTATCTTGTAGCGGAGGATGGGAAGCCTTTTATCATCATCCTCGCTGATGAAGGTTTGAAAATAAAAGGAGAAGCTTTATCCATTCCGCAAAGCATTGAAGTACTTCAAGGTGCGCAAAACCGGGCTTTTGGACAATATGCCTCGGAACATCCCCGCAGGGAGCAGGCTTTGAGCGCCTGGGATTATCTGCAAAAGATCTATGAGAAGGATTCGCTTTTTGCCGTGCATCCGGAAGCAGTACAAGCCATCTTCAAGGAGAAAAGGCGCATCAAAAGGGAAGACAGCCTGTTTTTGGCCGGATTGGATCCTGAAACATATGTAAGCTGGTATCTGCCCCTGCGCAAACGGATCAGCTCGGTTTCAACGGTTGCGCAATACCGCACCGAAGAAATCCCGGCAACAATAGCCGCTTTCCGCAATACGGATTATACCGATGCCCGCCTCTATAAAAGTGGTTTGTTGGCCGACCTGATTGAAAGCCACTTTTGGCTGATCGAAAACAGTGGGTGCTCCCTCGATTCGGTTTTTATCGAAATGAACCGCTCCATCGACATCATGGTCGAAAACCTGCTGCCCGACGATCAAAAGCTCAACGAAATCAGCAACCACCTCTTTAAACTATTGGAAAAAAGGAGCTTGTTCCGTTCATCGGAATATCTTGCGCTCAAACTGCTGAATGAACAGGGCTGCACTTTAAATAATGACCTGAGCAATCAATTGGAGCATTACCGCGCCATGAAAATCGGGAATACCGCATCAGATTTTGCTTTTGAAGGAGAAGTACTGGCACCGGAAAACAATCAGGAGAACTTACCTACCCGATTATCGGACATAAAAAGCAAATACAAACTGGTAGTTTTTGGTGCAAGCTGGTGTCAGGCCTGCCCTGCGGAGCTTGCGCAAATGGCCTCCTTTTATGAGAAATGGAAATCTTATGGGGTGGATGTGGTTTTTGTGTCATTAGATGAAGATGAAGAGGCCTTTAAAAAGTTCGCTGGTAAATTTCCATTTCTGAGCATCTGCGATTACAAAAAATGGGAAAGCCCTGTTGTAAAGGACTATCACATCTTCGCCACACCGACCATGTACCTGCTCGACGAAAACAATGAAATTATTCTAAGACCCAACTCCGCCAGCCACGCGGATAGTTGGGTCGATTGGGTTTTGGTGCAGGGAAATAAATAGAGTTCGTCTATAAAGTCTAACTTCTTTATTTCCCGCTTATACTGAACCACCAATCCGGTGTCATTATTTCTCTGATTCGTCATTTGATTAAATACGCAACCGCCATATAAATTTGCTTGTTTTAGGGTGAGGTGGGTGATGTATGGGAGGGACATGCACCCGTGTTGAAACAATGTTTCATTCCCATCTTCAATGCCATTTCATGAAATGCACGGGGCCAAGGTTCCTCATTATTTTTTTTCTTCCTCCCCAAAGCCCAATCAAAACCTGATTAAATCCTTGTAGTTTACAAAGCAACTATGTATTATTTGCATATTATAAACGTATTAAATACGGTTCAGAATGTACTTGATATGTATTTGATGCGTAGTTGATCTGGTTTTATCATATCTCAGATATATCTCAGACTTGCATCTTATTTGGAATCTTGTAGAGAGTTTGCTATCGAAACCGATAAAGTAAAGGGAGATAATACTTTTTGTATTCCCCACCCGCGTCCTTTGCGCCCTTTGTGGATAAAAAACAGCCCGCGCCAGCCAGCCTCTGCGCCTTAGCGTCTTAGCGAGAAAAAAAACAAGAAGAATTTCTCCACGAAGCACACAAAGCAACGCTAAGAAAAACCTTCGCGCACTTCGCGTTCTTCGTGGATAAAACAGCCTGTGCCAGCCCTCAGCGTCTCCGCGCCTCTGCGGTAAACCCCACCCGCGCCAGCCAGCCAACCAACGCGTCTCCACAACGGTTTGTAATTAAGCCCTGTTTTTCGCATCTTTGCCTCCGGATGACAGATGATGCCGTAGATGCCCAATCACTGGCAATGTCTTTGATTTACTTTAAATTCACCAGATGAAGCAACATATATTGGAGATAATCCGCCAAAACACCGAACGTTTTGGTGAAAAGGCTGTTTTTCAGGAATTTATATCTGAAGGAAAATTGGAGCAATGGTCCTGGAACAAAATGTATTCCATGGTTCAAAAAGCTTCTGCGGCACTCATCCGCAAGGACGCTGCCCCTAAAAGCAATATTGGTATTTTTAGTCAAAACCGGCATCAATGGCTGATCAGCGACCTGGCCATAATGCAAATTGGTGCACGCACCGTTCCTTTTTACAGCACTGCAACGGCTGCTCAACTCGAATACATCATCGGTGAAACTGGTATGGAAATCATTTTTTGCGGTGATCAGGCTCAGACGCAAATTGCATTGTCCCTTCTGAAAAAGACCAGCTTGAAAACAATTATTTTTCTTGAGGAAAATCCTCCAGAGCTTCCTGAAAAAATTATTTGTTGGAAAGATTTTCTGGAAATGCCTGATGATGCGGATTTTCAAAAAGCTGAAAATTATTTTCAAGGGACTAAGGCTGATGACCTTGCAACAATCATTTATACTTCCGGCACAACCGGTGAGCCCAAAGGCGTGATGCTTGACCATAATAATTTTATAGATTGCTTCCGCATGCACGATCAGCGCCTTACGGTTCAGCAAGATGACCTTTCGATGGCCTTTTTGCCTTTGAGTCATGTTTTCGAACGAGCATGGAGTTTATATATGTTGTATTCGGGTGCTGTGATCCATTTTCTGCCGAATCCGCGTGCCGTAATCGATGAAATGAAAAAAGTACAGCCTACACTCATGTGCGCCGTACCGAGGTTTTTTGAGAAAACACTTGAAGGGGTTCATAAAGAATATGATACATGGCCGGCTTTTAAACAAAAGGTCTTTGATTTTGCCGTGCGCACAGGCAAAAAAATGGCGCATTACCGGGCAAAGCAAAATTCCGCGCCTTTGGGTTTGCGCATGAAGGAGGCATTGTCAAACAAACTGGTTTATAAAAATATAGCAGCCGTTTTCGGAGGGAAAATAAAATATATGCCTTGTGCAGGGGCGGCCATAAATCCCGATGACCTTTTGTTTTTTCATGCGGTGCGCCTTTTTGTTAATTATGGTTATGGTGCAACAGAAACCACAGCAACGGTTTCCTGCTTCCGCGAAGATGAATATGATTTCAATTCATGCGGCAGTGTGATGCCTGGACTGGAGGTGAAAATCGGGGAAAATGATGAAATCCTGATCAAAGGGCCTATGGTGTTCCGCGGCTATTACAAAAAGGAAGAAGAAACGACCCGTGTACTGCGCGATGGTTGGTTTTATTCCGGCGATGAAGGAAAATTCGTTGGCAAAGATAAAATTATGATGACCGACCGTATTAAAGATTTGATGAAAACATCGGTAGGTAAATACATATCGCCCCAGAAACTGGAGATGCTGCTCGGAAGCGATCCTTATATTGAACAGGTTTTGGTGATTGCCGACCGTAGAAAATATGCAAGCGCGCTAATTGTTCCTTCTTTTGAGAAGCTAAAGGTTTTTGCAGAATCGACCGGACTGATAGGAAATACACTAAAAGAACTGATCGAACATCAGAGCGTCAGGGAGCTTATCGCCAGCCGGATTGATGCACTGCAAACAGACCTGATGCCGCATGAGCAGATCAAACGTTTCGAATTGCTTTGTGAAGCCTTCTCCATAGAAAAAGGAAGCATGACCAATACCTTGAAAATCAAACGAAAACCGGTTATGGAGATGTATCGCGATAGAATCGAAGCAATGTATAAGTAGAGTTCGTCTATAAAATACTGTGCTTGGTTCAGAATGTTCGAGGTCGAGGCATTTCTTTTGCTGGAAACAAGGAGTTTACCGGCGTAAATGACTGTTTCCCAGTAAAAGAAATAACGCTGAGATCGGGCATTATGGACAAGCACTAAGTAGAGTTCGTCTATAAAGTCCGATCTCAGTGATATATTGCGATGTAATGCGATGCGCTAAGCTGCAGGGCAGCGCTGATATTTGTAGGATTTAAGAGGAGAGGTGATCATATAGCTACCGAGTAGCGGCAACAAAAACAACCACGCCAGTTCTCTGCACCTTTGCGTCTTTGCGGTAAAATTGTTTCATCAGCAGGAGCTTGGAAATCACCAAAAATTAGTCATTAAGCTTCCACCGCCGGTGCGACCACAGCCAGTTCTCAGGTTTGTTGCGAATCTGTTTTTCAAGCCTTTGCGCAAATAGTGCGGTAATTTCCCCTTCAGGCATTTCTTTTGGACTGGCAACAAGTGTCTCCAGGTTTATTTCATAATAACCGCGTTTAATCCGTTCAATATCAATATAAACAATAGGCAAATCATATTTTCGGGCATATTTTTCCAGGCCATGAAGGAAGGCGGTTTTAATGCCCATAAAATCCACCCAATAGGCTCTGTCTTTTTGGCCACGCGCCGGACTTTGATCTGCGGCCATCAGGAAAACTGCATTTTGTGGCGCGTATTTTTCAAAACCCTGAGAAGTTTCATAAATGCTCAGCATATGCGTTCCACTGCGCTTGCGGGCTTTATTCATTAAAATTTTGTCGATATACTTATTGCTCAGTGGTTTGTAAAGTGCCACAATTTTCCTGCCGCTTTGCAGGCTGGCCGACATGCTGCCCCATTCCCAGTTTCCATAATGGCCTGTTACCGCAATAATACTTTTGTTTTTCAGCTCAGCATCTTCCAAAAGCTCAGGGTTCAGGATTTTATGCCTGCGGTTGATCTGCCTGCGGCTCATGCTCAAAGCTTTGATGCCTTCGATGAGGATATCGGTGAGGTTGTGGTAAATTTTGGCGCGCAAATTTTTATAAAATGCATCGTCCTTATCCGGAAAGCATCGTTTTAAATTGCTTTCAATTACGCTTTTACGGTAACCTAAAGCGCGCATCAGGAAATACATAAAATCCGAAAAACGATAAAGGAACCAAAAAGGGATTATGCCGATCAATGCGACAAAAAACAGGAAAATGGCCGTAAGTAAAATGTTCATCCAAAAGGTGTTTGCTGCCCCAAAGGCCATGCAAAGCTATAATAAAATGCGCTTATTTGAAGCGGTAAAATCGGGATGCTACTTTTTCCTAATAAAAATCTGAATCGGAACGCCGGTAAAATTATACATGCTGCGCAGCCTGTTTTCCAGGAAACGTTTGTACGGGTCGCGGATATACTGTGGCAAATTGGCAAAAAATGCAAAGCAGGGCGAAGCCGTTTTAAGTTGGGTTACATACTTTATTTTGATGTATTTGCCTTTAACAGCAGGCGGAGGTGTAGCCTGGATGATTTCCAGCATTTTTTCGTTCAGTTCCGAGGTGCTTACCCTGCGGCTGCGGTTTTCATAAACTTCCTGAGCAGTTTCCAGCGCTTTGTGTATCCTTTGTTTGTTGACTACCGAAGTGAAAATAACCGGAACATCACTAAATGGCTCTAATTGTTTTTTGATTTTTTCGCTATAGCGCAAATGGGCATTGGTGTCTTTTTCGACCAAATCCCATTTATTCACCAAAATAACAATGCCTTTTTTATTGCGCTGTGCAAGCTGGAAAATGTTCAGGTCCTGTGCTTCAAAACCCTGTGTGGCATCAATAATCAGGATGCAGACATCGCTGTATTCAATGGCGCGGATGGAGCGCATCACCGAATAAAACTCAATATCTTCCGATACTTTTTTCTTCTTTCGGATGCCGGCAGTGTCCACCAGGTTGAAGTGAAAACCAAAGCTTTTGTATTCTGTAAAAATAGTATCGCGGGTTGTGCCGGCAATGTTGGTGACGATATTGCGTTCATTGCCCAAAAGGGCATTGATGAAGGATGATTTTCCCACATTGGGCCTTCCTACAACGGCAAAACGCGGAAGATCCGAGTCTTCTTCTTTGTCGTCCGTGAAATCTGCTACCATGGCATCCAGCAGTTCGCCGGTCCCACTGCCGTTAATGGCTGAAATACCATAAACTTCGCCCAGCCCCAGGCTCATAAATTCATAAATTTCATCGCGGCGTTTCTGGTTGTCCACTTTGTTGGCTACCACAAAAACGGCTTTTCGCGATTTGCGCAGAAAATTGGCAACATCTTCATCCAGAGGGCTCAGGCCTTGCTCCACATCCACCATAAAGAGGATGGCATCGGCTTCGTCAACAGCAAGTTCTGCCTGCTTGCGGATTTCTTCCTCAAAGATATCATCGCTGCCTTCCACATAGCCGCCGGTATCAATAATGGAAAATTCTTTTCCGTTCCAGTCCGATTTGCCGTAATGACGGTCGCGGGTAACACCGCTTACCGAGTCAACAATAGCCTGACGCATGCCCGTAAGGCGGTTAAACAAAGTAGATTTACCTACATTCGGACGTCCAACAATAGCTACCAGATTTCCCATAGTCTTGAAATTTTAGCGTGCAAAAGTACAAAAAATTCGTTTTGGATGGCTTTCTTATTGATAACCAAAGTTTTTCAGCTCATTGTCTTTTTCACGCCAGTCTTTACGCACCTTCACAAAAAGCTCCAGATAAACCTTAGTATCAATAAACTCTTCAATATCTTTTCGGGCTTCGGTGCCCACTCTTTTTATGGCCTGGCCTTTATTGCCGATTAAAATGATTTTCTGGCTGTCGCGTTCGGTGAAAATATTGGCCCGGATGCGCGTAAGATTTCCATCCTCTTTGTATTCTTCCACAACCACTTCAACGCTATAGGGAATCTCCTTTTTATAATGTATCAGGATTTTTTCACGGATAATTTCCTGTATAAAGAAGCGCATATTCTTGTCGGTGAGCTCATCTTTGGGATAATAGGCGGGAAATTCGGGAAGATTTTCTATGATGAGGTCGAAAACTCGTTCCAGATTAAATTTGTGCAATGCCGAAACGGGCAGGATGTGCGCTTTTGGGAACAGGCCGCCCCAATGGTCGAGTTGGTTTTTGACCGTTTCTTCATCGCCCAGATCGATTTTATTAAGCACAAGGATCATTGGGATGTTGCCCGGCTGCAGCTTGTCAATGACCTCCTGAGGGGGATTTTTTTCGCCCAGTTCAACCACATAAAGAACAATATCGGCATCCTGCAAAGCGGTATGCACAAACTTCATCATTTGCTCCTGAAGCGCATAATTGGGCTTTAAAATGCCGGGCGTATCGGAATAAACGATCTGAAAATCTTCTCCGTTTACAATTCCCATAATGCGGTGGCGAGTGGTTTGTGCCTTGGAAGTAATGATGCTAAGTTTCTCACCTACAAGGGCATTCATTAGTGTTGACTTGCCTGCATTGGGGTTGCCAATGATGTTCACGAAGCCTGATTTATGCGCCATATTAATTTTTTTTAAAATTTATTTGGAATACAAAGAAACAAATTATTATCTTTGCACTCCCGTTTAGGGGACAAAGTTCTATAAAAAAGATTAAACGCATTTTAAAATATATTGCGGGGTGGAGCAGAGGTAGCTCGTCGGGCTCATAACCCGAAGGTCGTAGGTTCGAATCCTGCCCCCGCTACTAAAAGGCCTGATGGAATTATCCTTCAGGCCTTATTTTTTATCCCTGACCAACTTTTTATGCCTCTCCTTGTTTTTTTGAAAACAAGAAACATGAATAACCTCAATATCCCTTCATCAAATCTTCCGCGGATCATTATTGTTGGTGGTGGTTTTGCCGGTATCGAACTGATAAAAAAACTGAATACAAAAAAGTATCAGATTGTTTTGATCGACCGGCAGAACTATCATACTTTTCAGCCTTTGCTTTATCAGGTGGCAAGTGGTGGCTTGGAATCCAATAGCATTGCCTATCCCCTGCGGAAATTTGTGAAGCGCTTTGGGGAAGTCTTCTTTCGTTATACAAATGTCCGCAAAGTGGATGTGGCACAGAAGGCAATCAGCACCGATGAGGGAGCATTGACTTATGATTTCCTGCTGATAGCCACAGGCAGCAAAACCAATTATTTCGGCAATAAAAACATTGAGCAGAATTCTATGCCGCTCAAAACATTGAGCCAGTCCCTGGATTTGCGCTCCATGATTTTGCAGAATATTGAGCAGGCGGTGTTTACCAGCGATAAAAAGGAACGGGAAGCATTGCTCACCTTTGTGGTGGCAGGTGGCGGCCCAACAGGGGTGGAGCTGGCCGGTGCGCTCTGTGACCTGAAGCGATATGTGTTTCGCAATGAGTATCACGACCTGAATATGAACGATATGCAGATTATTTTGGTGGAGGGTTCACAAAGGCTGCTCGCGGGCATGAGCGAAAAAGCTTCGGCCAAAACCTTGGATTTTCTCCGGAAAATGGGTGCCGATGTGCGCCTTAAAAGTCTGATTCAGGATTATGACGGAACAAAGGTCTTGCTCTTGGATGGCGGCGAAATTTTATCGCATAACCTTATTTGGGCTGCCGGAGTAAAAGCCGATGTGCCTCAGGGTCTTGAGCCTGCTGTGGAAACACGCAGCGGTAGGCTTATGGTCGATCAGTTTAGCCAAATCAATTTGGCAGGGAAGAACCACAATATTTTTGTGTTGGGCGATGCGGCTTTAATGAAAACAGAGGACTACCCACACGGACATCCTATGGTAGCGCCGGTAGCTATTCAACAGGCAGATTTATGGGTTGCAAACCTTAAAAGGATGGGAAAAAAGCAGGAACTGAAGGCGTTTCAATACCGCGATAAAGGCAGTATGGCCACAATAGGGCGCAGCAAAGCAGTGGTGGATTTGCCGTGGTTTGGATTTCAGGGCTGGTTTGCCTGGATTACCTGGCTGTTTGTGCACCTGATGTCCATCATCGGTTTTGAAAACCGCCTCTTCGTCCTATTGAACTGGTTTATGAACTATTTGAAATTCAATTCGGCACTAAGATTGATTATTCGCCCTTTTGATAAAAAATAATTCGTGCAAGGACCCTATTGATAATCAATCAGGTTTAGTCGGTTCCATTTTATACCACTGATTTATAACAGCTTTAGAACGCGCTTCAGTGCTTCGTTAAACTCGTCTGCTTTTTCGATCATTGGGAAATGTCCCGTAGCATGAACGTCTTCAATATGATAAGAGTGTGGCAGCAGAGTGTCCAGCGCTTCTGTTCGGCTGGCTTCCGCATCACTGTTTACCATATAAAGCTTGAAAGGAAGTGCCTGCATCAGTTCTGCTTCATGCGCACGTGTCTTGATCAGCGACTCCAATACAGGAACAGCAACCTCAGGGCGGGCATTGCTGTAATCCGTCATAACCCTCTTGCGCACAATGGAATCCGTGCTGGGGTGGAAAAGCATCGCTGAAGCGAAAATCGGGCTGTACACCTCAAAACTGTCGCGCAGTTTGCCAAAAAAAAATTCAATCTCTCCAATTTCCTGCTCAGTGTACTGATGTCCTACATCTTTATAGGTGTCAACGCCAATCAGTCCGATAATGCTCTCCGGATAATTTACTTTTGTTTCCAAAATTATTGGTCCGCCCATGCTGTGCCCGATTAGAATGACGTTTTTCAGGTTTTTAGCTTTGATAAATTCAGCAATGTCTTTGGCATAAGACCAAACTGTCCAGTCTTTACGTTTTGCCCCGGATTCTCCAAAACCGGGCAGTGTAAGCCGCGCAACGGTATAGGCGCCACAAAATGCTTCAAGCTGCCGGTCCCAGTAATTCATGTTGATATTCCAGCCATGAATAAAAAGCAATGTGGTGTCGGCATTGCCACAAATGCTGTATTCCATTGTATTGCCGTCACTCAGTACGAAATCTGATTTTTTTTCTTCAACTTGGTTATTTGAAGGGGATTGACATTGCCATAATGCAAGGACCATTAAAAAAATAGCGGATAAAGTTTTAGTTTTCATGTTTTCTTTGATTGGTTTCGGTGGTTAAAACTACAAATTTCCTAACTTAGTGCATTGAGCTTTTTTGCGCGCCGAATCCTTTTTTAACCTAATCCGAATTTATGAAAAAGATACTCCTTATGTTATGCTCAGTGATGTTCGTATCGATTGCTGCCGTGAAAGCACAAAACCTGCAGGTTTTATATGATTTGGGCGATGACCGGAAGTACTTTACCACAACTTTCGAGATGTTTAAACCAGATAAATTTGGTTCTACTTTCCTGTTTTTTGATGTGGATTATAACCACGGGGGCAATATGTCGGCATCACTAAGTTATTTTGAAATTGCGCGCTATGTTACTCTGCCGCTATTGAATAAAAAACTGGACGTAACGGTGCAATATAATGACGGGCACACAAATGGGTATGCTTTAGGCCCCGTTTGGCTGGGTGGCTTAAGCTATCCTGTTAATTTAAAGTTCATCACGATAAAAACTGATCTTTTGTACCGGTCTTTTTATCAAAGTGAAGGGGCGGATTGGCAACTGACTTTTGCATGGAATAAATTTATGCTGGAAGGGCGCTTACAGTTTTGTGGCTTTTTGGATATCTGGTCGCAAGGGCAAAGAGGGGAAAAATTCACTGTATTTCTCAGCGAGCCTCAGTTGTGGTTCCGGGTTTGGGAAAACCTGAACCTGGGCGGCGAACTGGAAATCAGCCGCAGATTTGTCAGTGACGACTGGCAGTTTAATCCTGCCTTAGGCTTTAAATGGCAATTTGATTGAAACAAAAACAGCCCCGAATTTCGGAGCTGTTTATTCAATTATTCTGAGTATTTTAATGTCTTTCTACAAATGGATGCACTCATCATAAGCCTGCGCCACAGCTTCCATAACAGCTTCTGACATAGTTGGGTGCGGATGAACAGTTTCAATGATTTCTTTGGCAGTGGTTTCCAGCTTGCGGGCTGCAACAACTTCGGCAATCATTTCGGTTACATTATCACCCACCATATGGGCGCCGAGCCATTCGCCGTATTTCGCGTCAAAAATTACTTTAACAAAACCATCTTTCGATCCGGCAGCACTGGCTTTACCCGAAGCCGTGAATGGGAATTTGCCCACTTTGATTTCATATCCTGCTTCTTTGGCTTGCTTTTCGTTCATGCCTACCGAAGCTACTTCCGGATTGGTGTATGTACAGGCCGGGATGTTGCCATAATCCATCGGGTCGGGATTGTGGCCGGCAATTTTTTCCACGCAGATAATGCCCTCATGCGATGCAACATGCGCCAAAGCAGGCCCTTTTACGATATCGCCAATGGCATAATAGCCTTCCACATTGGTAGCGTAAAAATCATCCACCGGGACTTTGCCGTTTTCGGTGACAATTCCGGTTTCTTCCAGTCCCAGTCCTTCGAGGTTGGTTGTAACACCAACAGCAGAGAGCACAACATCTACTTCAATTTCCTGTTCGCCTTTTTTTGTGTTCACTTTTACTTTGCATTTATCGCCACTGGTGTCCACGCTCTCAACCGATGAATTTGTCATGATTTTCATGCCGGCTTTTTTAAAGGAGCGCTCCAGCTGTTTGGAAACATCCACATCTTCCAAAGGTACAATATTGGGCAAATATTCCACCAGTGTAACTTTTGTGCCGATGGAATTATAGAAATATGCAAATTCAGATCCAATTGCTCCGGAGCCAACTACCAGCATGCTTTCGGGCTGCTTCTCCAGAGTCATCGCTTTGCGGTAGCCAATAATTTTTTTGCCGTCCTGAGGCAGGTTGGGCAATTCCCGCGAACGGGCACCTGTTGCAAGGATGATGTGGTTTGCGCTGTATTCTTTTGCCTCGCCGTTTTCGTCGGTCACTTCAACGATTTTGCCGGGTTTCACTTTTCCAAAGCCTTTAATATGCTCGATTTTGTTTTTCTTCAGGAGAAACTGGATGCCATTGCTCATGCCTTTGGCAACCTGACGGCTACGCGACACCATTGCTTCAAAATCAACGGAAGCTTCTCCGTCCATTTTAATACCATAGTCCTGTGCGTGCTTCAGGTAGTTAAAAACCTGTGCGCTTTTAAGCAGTGCTTTGGTTGGGATGCAGCCCCAGTTGAGGCAGATTCCGCCAAGTTCCGATTTTTCAACAACAGCCGTCTTCATTCCCATCTGTGCAGCCCTGATTGCGGCAACATATCCTCCGGGACCACTTCCAATAACAATTACATCGTAATTCATATCCTTAAATTTATTTTTAATGCGAAAATATTAATTTTCTGGTTTTTGAAGCATACCAGTGCTTACCAAACAAGGTTGATATTCGAATGTTCATCTTTTTTATGCCGGGATCAGTGAATGGGAATGGAACGTGAAAACCCTTCCTGCAAAGATATGATGGTTTCGGTGCCCGTAACTTCGGGTATCGACTGGATTTTTTCCGTGATGATCTTTTTCAGGTGCTCATTATCATGGGCATAAATTTTTAGGAGCAGGGAATATTTTCCTGTGACGTGATGGCATTCGGTTATTTCATCAATTTTGCTGATGCGCATAAAAACACCTTCATGTGCTGATTCGTCCAATAGATTTACCTGCAAGCCCACAAAAGCACAAGTGATGTAACCGAGTTTCCGGGCCGGGATTCTGATGCTGTAGCACTCAATCATACCTGCTTCTTCCATCTTTTGAATGCGCTGATGAATTGCTGCCCCCGACACTCCGCACATACGGGCAATTTCCATAAAAGGGATCCGCGCGTTAGTCAGGAGTGCATTAAGGATTTTTTTATCCAGACTATCAATTTTATATTGTTCCACAATAATTTGGTATTTTTACTTATGATTTTTAACAATTAAGGCAAATCTACTTATGATTTTCAAAAAACTAATGTGTTTTCTCTATGAATTTGGGTTTTACCTTTGATGTGTGCTAATAATTTGTATTTTTTTTGCGAAACAATATATTTGCAGTACTATTATTTGTTGAATAAAGAATCTCCTTATATCTCCTGGTTTTACTTACATTGGGCGTCACAATAGTGGCGCCTTTTTCGTTTTTAACAGGCGCAAAAAAGGCGGCCGGGGAGGCCGCCAAAGTCCGGAAAACAAAAACAGAGTGAACCTGTAGATTGCAATTCCAAAAATAGGAAACAATTTTGAAATACACAAGTTATTTTCTGTAAATGTGCATGATTTGTTGATAACTGAAGCAAAAATCAGAGCCCAAGCAGTTCTTCAACCGGATCTTTCCCTCCAAATAGCATTTTTTCGGGCTGCTCCAGCATCTCTTTTACCTTAACCAAAAAACCAACGGATTCCCTGCCGTCGATTATCCTGTGATCATACGACAAAGCCAGGTACATTACCGGATGAATCTCAACTTTTCCTTTTACGGCGATTGGGCGTTCAACGATATTGTGCATCCCGAGGATGGCACTTTGCGGCGGGTTGATTATGGGTGTGCTGAGCATACTTCCAAAAACGCCACCATTGGTTATTGTAAAGGTTCCCCCCGTCATTTCGTCCAAAGTAATGCGTTTTTCGCGGGCTTTTTTGGCCAAATCCTTGATGGTTGCTTCAATCTCAGCCAGGCTCATCATCTCCGCATTGCGCACAACCGGTACAACCAAACCTTTGGGCGAGCTTACCGCAATGCCAATATCAGCATAGGAATGATAAATAACTTCATCCTCATGCAGTTGCGCATTTACCTGTGGGAAAATGGACAAAGCTTCGGTTACTGCTTTGGTGAAAAAGGACATAAATCCCAAAGAAACATCATGGGTTTCCATGAATTTTTGCTTGTATTTTTTGCGGATGGCCATAACCGGCCCCATATTCACTTCATTGAAAGTGGTCAGCATGGCCGTTTCATTTTTAACGCTTACCAGGCGTTCGGCAAGTTTTATCCTTAGCGGGCTGAGTTTTTTGGCTTCGGCTTCTCTGCTGCCATCCCACTTGTTATGTGCTTTTGCTGTCGGCGCTGATATTTTTTTTCCTTCTTTTTCGTAAAAAAGGACATCTTCTTTTCCCAGGCGCAGTTGCTTGAAAAAATCACTGATTTCTGTCGGGTTCAGATCTTTCTCTGCCATCAACCGGCGCGCAAGGGGACTGATGTGCAAATCTGCTCCAATCGCTGGTTTCGTTTCTTTTGATTTGGGCTTTGCAGGCTCCGCAGGTTTGTTTTCTTTTTTTGGCTTATTTGTAGGTTTCTCTTCTTCAGGATCTTTTGTGGCAGGTTTTTCTGTTTTGCTTCCGGCGGCTTCAGAATCAATTATTGCAATGACCGCACCCACATCCACTGTTTCGCCTTCCTCAATTTGAATGCTGATTTTGCCATCAGCTTCTGCGGCTATGCTCAGCGTGGCTTTGTCGGAATCTATCTCAACAATATCCTGGTCTTTTTCTACAAAATCGCCATTGCCAACCAGCCATGCGGCAATCTGTACCTGTGTGATTGATTCTCCCGGACTGGGAACTTTTACTTCAATATTCATGATTTTTTTGCTTTAGTTTTTCGGTTGTAGATTAAGTTCTTTGGCATAAGTGCGCCATTGGTTGCCAATACAAACCATTTTACATTCCAGGTCAATGCGTGGGCAGTCGCACATACTAAATGATTTATCAATGATTTTGCGTTGCTGTTGAAAATGGAACTGGCTGCTGCCTGTAGCCGGGCTGCCGCTCTCGGGGCGGGAAATAATACGTGGCTCGTATTCTTTTAGTGCATCCAAATCGCGGAATTGCTGATGAATAAACGGCCAGGCGCCCATATTGGCAGGCTCTTCCTGAACCCATAAGAGTTTTTTGATATTTGGGAAGGATTTCAGGTGATTTGCAATTTGCTTGTAAGGCAGTGGATAAATTTGTTCCAGCCTGTTGATGCTGACATCATTTCGTCCCAGCTTGCGGCGCTCTTCTTCGAGCTCATAATAGATTTTTCCGCTACACATTATATAAGTATGTGTTTCTTCGGGCTTGATCTCCTCATCGGTAATATATTCGCGGAAGCCGCCAGTGGAGAAATCTTTGAATTCACTCACTGCAGCCGGATGACGCAGCAGGCTTTTGGGTGTAAAAACAATCAATGGTTTCCTGAAAGGGCGGTGCAGTTGCCGCCTGAGCAAATGGAAGAAACTGGCAGGATTTGTTGGGTTTGCCAACTGGATGTTGTTTTCAGCACACAGTGTGAGGAAGCGTTCCATGCGGGCTGATGAGTGTTCCGGACCCTGCCCTTCGTAACCGTGCGGGAGCAATAGCACCAAGCCGTTCATTACATTCCATTTGTCTTCGGCAGAGCTGATAAACTGGTCGATGATAATTTGTGCGCCATTGTTAAAATCGCCGAATTGTGCTTCCCAAATTGTCAGTGCATCGGGACTGGCCATGGCATAGCCGTAGTCAAATCCCAAAACACCATATTCGGAAAGAGGTGAATTAAAAATATCGAAACGGGCGTTTTTGAATTCCTGCAAAGGGGTATAGGTTCTGGCCGAGTCCTCTTCGGTTAAAACTGCATGGCGATGCGAAAAGGTGCCGCGCTCAACATCTTGTCCGCTGAGGCGTACATTCCTGCCTTCTTCAAGCAGGCTGGCATAGGCCAGTAACTCGCCCATGGCCCAGTCGAGCTTGCCCTTGCCTTCCATCATTTTCTTTCGGTCATTAAAGAGTTTGTTGATTTTTCGGAAAGCTTTAAAATTTTCCGGTATATGCGTGATTTTTTCGCCTAAAGCACGCAGTTTTTCTTCTTCAAGGGCCGTTTCCGGTGAAATATCAAAATCTGACTTTTTTGCACGCCTGAGATGCGCCCAGTTTTCGCTTAGGAAGTTGGCCAGCTGCGTGCGCTCAATTTCCCGTGATTCGCCCAGTAATTTTTCCAGTCCTGAATTGATTTCCTGATCAATCGTTTTGGCTTCTTCTGTTGTTAGTTCTCCGGCTTCAATAAGGGCTTTTTGATAGATTTCCTTGGGATTGGGATGCCGTTCAATGGTTTTGTACAAAATGGGCTGTGTAAAACGGGGTTCGTCACTTTCATTATGACCGTATTTGCGGTAGCACAACAGATCGATAAAAACATCTTTGTGGAATTTTTCGCGGTATTCCATGGCCAGGTTGACGGCGTAAACCACCGCTTCCACGTCATCGCCATTGATATGAAAAATCGGCGATTGGATGGTTTTGGCTACATCTGTGCAATAAGTGGATGTGCGCCCGTCCAAGTAATTGGTTGTAAAACCGATTTGGTTATTTACGACCAAATGCAGGGTTCCGCCCGTGTGATAGCCTTTTAGTCCCGACATCTGCAAAACTTCATACACAATGCCCTGGCCGGCAATGGATGCATCTCCATGAATCAGGATGGGGCAAATTTGTTGGCTTTGACCTTCGTAACGATCATCAATGCGGGCTCGGGTCATGCCCTCAACCACAGGGTTTACCGCCTCGAGGTGGGAAGGATTGGGTGAAAGTGTCAGCTCCACATCTTTGTCTTGGGTGCTTTTTTTCTTTGTTGTATAGCCAAGGTGATATTTAACATCACCCAAAATAAGCTCGTCTTCATATTCTTTTCCGGCAAACTCACTGAAAATTTCCCTCGGGCTTTTGTCCATGATATTGGCCAGCACATTTAGCCTTCCGCGATGTGGCATACCAATAACAAATTCACGGATGCCATGTTCGGCGCCATTCTCAATTACGTGGTCCAGTGCGGGGATTAATGATTCGGCGCCTTCAAGGGAAAAACGTTTTTGACCGGGAAATTTTTTGTGTATAAACTTTTCAAAATTAACAGATTCAGCCAGTTTTTTCAGGATTTTCTTTTTTTGTTCCCGGCTGAAGGACGGCGTATTCCTGTTGCTTTCCATTTTTGTTTTGAGCCACTCAACGGCTTCTGTATCCCTGATGTAGTTATATTCAACGGCAACGGAGCGGCAATAGGTTTGCTCCAGATGCGCCACAATATCTTTCAGGCTTGCTTTGCCGATGCCGATTTCCTGACCAGCGCTGAATTTTTTTTCCAGATCCTGCTTTGAGAGCCTGAAATTTTCCAGGTCAAGTGTCGGACTGTAGGTTCTTCGTGTACGAACGGGATTGGTTTTTGTGAAAAGGTGGCCTCTTTGCCGGTAGCCGTTGATGAGGTTAATGACTTTAAACTCACCGGGAACTACCTGGCTTCCTTTTACGGGATATTGATTGCCTGCAAATTCAAAACCGGCAAAAAAATGTTTCCAACCGCTTCCCAGGCTTTCGGGGTCTTTCAGGTATTGTTGATAGAGTTCCTCCAGGTGTTCGGGTTCGGAGCTGTTCAGAAATGAAAATGTATCCATATCAGCAGGGCTTTATTGTTAGTTGAGCTTTTTCTATTGGTTTATATGGGCAACTAACATTGTTGCTGCCCTTTTGTTTTGGGTTTTGGCTGTTGGTTTAAAAAAAACCGGAAATAAAAACACCGCACATAGTTAGGGCAAAAACGAATTTCATAAATGTTCCGGCAATAAATCCCAGAAATGCGCCCAGCCCTGATTTCAGGGCAAAATCGGTTTTGGCCCCGCCGAGGAGTTCACCTACAAAAGCGCCAATAAAGGGCCCCAGCAAGATGCCGGCAGGGATAAGCAGAATCGTTGGTGTGGAAATTATCAGCCCAAGAATTAACCCGACTATACTGCCATAGGTGCCGTATTTGGTGCCACCCAGTTTTTTTGTTCCGTAGGCAGGTATCACATAATCGGCAATAGTGATCAAAACCATCACTACGGCCCAAATGCCCAGCCATTTATCCGAAAAAGGCTTATAAGAACTGAACTGGAGCATCCAAAGGGAAGCATAAGCCAATGCCGGACCGGGCAAAACAGGGGCAATGGCGCCGGCAATTCCGAGAATTAATAATATGATGCCCAGTACAATAAAAAGAATATCCATCTTAGTTTTTTATTTGTGGCAAAGGCAGCCTGATGCTTTTTCATACCTTTGCGGTTGGTTTCAGACTTTAAAATTAAGAAAATCCCACTAAGCAAAGTAGTAAATCTTGAAATTTGAATATTTCATAGCGCTTCGTTTCATGAGAGCCCACGGTGGCAGGTTCAGTAATCCTATTATCCGCCTGGCTACAATCAGTGTTGCCCTCGGTTTGACGGTAATGATTCTGGCCGTGGCTATTTTGAACGGCTTTCAAAAGGAAATCAGGGAAAAAGTAATTGGTTTTGGATCGCATATCCAGATTTATCATTTTGATTCGGGCAGCGGTCTGGAAGCCACTCCGGTAAGCACAAAGCAGCCTTTTTATCCCTCCCTCGACAGTGTCGATGGTATCCGACACATTCAGGTTTATGCAACCAAAGCGGGAATTATTAAAACAGATGATGACATCCAGGGTGTAATCCTGAAAGGGGTGGGAACGGATTTTGACTGGGGATTTTTTGAAAACAAGATATCCGAAGGGCGTCCTTTGCGGTTGAGCGACAGCGCACGATCCAATGAAGTTTTGATTTCAAAGGAGCTTTCGCGCAAATTGGGAATTCAATTGGGCGATGACCTGCGGATGTATTTTCTAACGAATGAGTCGGCCAGTCCGCGGGGCAGGAAATTTGAAGTGGTCGGGATATACGAAACCGGTTTGCTTGAATTTGATGAGATGATGATTTTTGGCGATATAGGCCATATCCGTAAATTGAATAACTGGACAGAAGATCAGGCAGAAGGTTTTGAAGTGCTGATCGATGATTTTGAACGTTTGGGCGAAATGGACGCTTTGATTTATGATCATATTGATTTTGAGTTGAATACGAGGACCATCCGGCAGATGTACCCCCAGATATTCGATTGGTTGGCATTGCAGGACATGAATGTGATTATCATTTTGATTATTATGGTTTTAGTGGCAGGAATCAGCATGATTTCCACGCTTTTAATCATTATCCTTGAAAAAACCGCTCATATTGGTTTATTGAAAGCATTGGGTGCTGCCGATGTCAGTATCAGGAAAGTGTTTTTATTCCATGCCGTTTTTATTATTGGCAGGGGATTGTTTTGGGGAAATCTGATAGGATTGGGACTGGCAGCACTTCAATATAAATTTCGTTTATTTACATTGCCGCAAGATTCATATTATGTGGATCATGTACCGGTTTTTATCAGTTTAAGCGATATTGGCATTTTAAACCTTGGGGTTGTAATTTTATGCATTTTTATGCTCCTGTTGCCATCCATGGTAGTTAGCCGGATAACACCACTTAAGGCTATACGCTACGAGTGATCAAAAGCTTAACTGAATATTAATTCAAAGAGGATGGGAATATTATTTGAAAAAAGAATATTACTGTGAAACTAAAATTAATTCTTCTTTTAAACGGTTCTAAATCAAGCAAAAAATATGAGATTTTTCTTGGAAATATGGAATTTTTGCAATTAAATTTGCCTTGTTAAAAATTTAACATTGTTCTAAAATTAACAGAACACCAAATATAATAGGGTTTAACCACTTAAAAAGTTTAAAAATGAACGTAGAACAAATAATGAATGATCTGGAGAAGCGTCATGCAGGTCAATCAGAATTTCTTCAAGCTGTTAAAGAGGTTTTAGAAACCATTGAGGAATTTGTGAACGAAAATCCTCAATATGATGCACATAAAATAATTGAGCGTATCGTTGAGCCTGATCGCATTCTCCAATTCCGCATTGCGTGGGTTGATGATAATGGCGAAATCCAGGTGAACCGTGGTTACAGGGTTCAGTTCAACAACGCTATTGGCCCTTACAAAGGCGGTCTGCGTTTCCACCCAAGCGTAACACTGAGTGGACTGAAGTTCCTTGGATTCGAGCAGATTTTCAAGAATGCGCTTACAACACTCCCAATGGGTGGTGGTAAAGGTGGTTCTGATTTCGATCCAAAAGGAAAATCAGATATGGAAATTATGCGTTTCTGCCATGCTTTCATGACTGAACTCTACAAATTCATCGGCCCGGAAACAGATGTTCCTGCAGGTGATATTGGTGTTGGTGGCCGCGAAATAGGTTACCTCTATGGTATGTACAAGAAACTTGCCCGCGAAAACACTGGTGTTCTTACAGGTAAAGGCCTCAACTGGGGTGGATCGCTTGTCCGTCCTGAAGCTACAGGCTTTGGTAACGTTTATTTTGCCAACGAAATCCTGAAAACCCTGAACGACTCTTTCGAAGGGAAAGTTGTTTGTGTTTCTGGTTTTGGTAATGTTGCATGGGGTGCTGTTTCTAAAGCAACTGAACTTGGTGCAAAAGTTGTTACTATCTCAGGTCCTGACGGATATGTTTATGATCCTGATGGTATCAGCGGTGAAAAAATTGACTATATGCTCGAACTGCGCGCATCCAACAATGACGTGGTTAAGCCTTACGCTGACAAATACGGTGTTGAATTCTTCGAAGGTAAAAGGCCATGGGAAGTTAAGTGTGATATCGCACTGCCTTGCGCAATCCAAAACGAACTGCACGAAGAAGATGCCAAAAAACTCGTTGCAAATGGTTGTAAAATCGTTTGTGAAGGTGCTAATATGCCTTGTACTCCTGAAGCAATTGAAGTATTACTCGAAAATAAAGTACTCTACGGCCCTGGAAAAGCTGCTAATGCCGGTGGTGTTGCTACATCTGGTCTGGAAATGACTCAGAACTCTATGAAACTCAACTGGACTCGCGAAGAAGTTGATGAAAAACTCCACCACATTATGATCAATATCCACGAACAATGCCGCAAATACGGCCTTGAAGAAGACGGATACGTGAACTATATGAAAGGTGCGAATATTGCCGGTTTCATTAAAGTAGCCGATGCGATGATTGATCAGGGCGTGATCTAAAATCACTATCAAAAAACCTGAAAAGGACATTAAGCTTTTGCTTTTTGTCCTTTTTTTTTATTTTTGTTTCATAAGTCGTTTGCTGACAACATCATTTTTTTTACGGTACAACTTACAGTACTTTTAATTGTCCAATAATTTTATACTTTTGCTGATAAGTAAGTGTTGTATCATAGATAACAGCACATTGCTGTTAATTTTGTGGTATTTTTGAAACAATTAATATTTTTGACTGTATAAAAGTTGTTCGTTAACTAGGATTTTAATTTTTTTTAAAAAAGTAGCGCCTTGATTTTGACACGAAGAAAACATAACTTTATACTAGCCTGTATTTTTGCGTTTGCAATAGTAATGATACTTCCGGGCCGTGTTGAGGCGTCTACAATGCTTCTGGGTGATGATGATAAAGATCTGCCTGCTGGCGAAACTTCCAAGAAAAAGAAAAGTTATACCTTGCGTTCCAATAAAGATGCTTGGTGGAAAATAGCATTGCGCAATAATTGGTCTATTACTGCCAGTGGAGGGTTTGCGTCCTATTTTGGTGATGTGAGTATCTATGATTTTGATGCAATCAACAAAGTTAAGCTCGAAAGCCGTTTTTCCAACGGGATTAGTTTGAACAATAAATTCCTGCCTTGGCTAGGGGTTCAGGCTCGAATTGTAAATGCAAATTTTAAAGCTGAAAAGCCAGGGATTAACCGGCGTCTTGAAGGCAAGACTTTTATGTATGCCCTCAACCTGACTTTCGATATCGTGGCGCTTTTGAGCTATCCAAACCCAGTGCCTGAATACGTGGATATTTATGTCTATGGCATTATCGGTTTGGGGAATTCAATCATTTCTTCAAAGCTTTATAACCTCGAATCCGATGATTTGATTTACATGTCAAATGATAAAATTAAAGAATCTACATTCGTTTTTGGATTAGGGCTCAATAAAACCCTTTACGGCAATTTTGATGTAACTTTTGAATCGTTTTGGAATAAAATTGGTACCGATGAACTCGACCGTAGGGTGGGCTATAAAGAAAACGATTACTATCTTTATACGGCTTTCGGTTTAAAATATAATATCAACCCGCTTAAGAAAAATAAGAAGAGAAGAGCCACTTATGATGCTCCCAGCCGCCGTTAAGTAGTTTCCGTCTATAAAGTCTGCTAACTTTCCCGAAACTAAGGGACTTGCCCGAAAAATGCTTGTTTCGGCAATGATCAGCACAGGCATTTACCCCAGTAAACTCTGCTTTTTAGGGCTGCGCAAGCCTCGTTATCGAACTTTCTAGTTTAGAAACTCGACTTTAAGGACAGGGGCTAAGTACGCTCAGTTCTTACCGGGAAGTACTTCCAGTTAGACTTGGCATGTAGGCTTTTTAATGAGAAATCCTACGAGGAAACCGAATTCAGGAAATCGCGGCAAATCCCTAAAAATTCTCCAGCCTGTTCGGCATGCAGCCAATGACCGGCATTTTCAATGGTTTTTATTTGTGCGTGTACAAAATTGCGCCTGATTAATGGGAAATCTTCCTCCGGTACATATTCCGATTGTGCTCCGCGAATGAAAAGCGCCGGATTGCTGTATTGGGTATCTTGTTTTTCTATTGCCTCGAAAATTTTTGGCAGGTTTGCCCCAATGCTATCCAGATTAATGCGCCAACCTAGTTTTTTTTGTTCATCACGATAAATGTTTTTTAATAAAAACTGCCTGATCCGTACCGAGCTTATGGTTTTGCTTAAAATATCTTCAATTTCACGGCGGTATCGGATTTTACTGAAATCAACCGAACGCATTGCCCTGATAAATGTTTGGTGGTGCCTGTTGGCCTTGTAGGCACGCGGGCTCATGTCGGCAACAATCAATGCTTTGCTGAGCAGAGGATAGTTGAGCGCGAAATTCATCGCTACCTTTCCGCCCATCGAGTGGCCTAATATAATGGGATCGTCTAAGTTGTGCTCATTAATAAATTCGTATAAATCCTCTGTAAGCAGTGGATAATCAAAAAGCGGGCAGTGTTGCGATTGGCCGTGATTCCGCTGGTCGGGGATAAGCACATGATAATTTTCAGACATTTTACGCCCGAAACTTACCCAGTTGTCCGAAATCCCAAACAATCCGTGCAATATAACTAAAGGAGTTTTTTGCTTGTCCCCAAATTCACGATAAAAAAGTCGCATAATATTGTTTTGAAAGCTTAACGATAAAAAGTAGCTTTTGTTGAGCAAATCCTTTTGAGTTTTAGGTTCTACTCGGTTTTTTGTGGGTAATAAAAATTGAGGTAGAATTGGAGGTTATGCTTTCTAAAGTTTTAAACTTTGGAAAGTTTGTCCGGGATTAGTTCTCAAAATTTTGATGGGTATTTAAAACTGTATTCCAACCTTTGAATACTTTATAGGTTTCCACGGAATTCCGAGTAGAACCGAGTTTTATTTCTACAATACTTTTCATCCACGGTATTTTCTGTATTTTTGCCCACAATTATTGATTATGGGTTTCCTTTAATTATGAAAGGAATATGCAAAATCAATTATCATTAGTAATCAGCAGCATTTTAATATGAAGAAGAACACCTTATTTATTCTGATCCTTGTTGTACTGGCACTGATCGCATCATATTTCCTTTTTAATAATCAGTTTAATACGATCAGTAGCGAAGACAGTGATTTTGCTGTACAGGATACCAGCAATATCACACGGATTTTTATGGCCGACAAAAAAAACAAGACGCTTGATTTAAGCCGCCTCAATCAATCCGAATGGCTGATAAACGGCCGTTATCCGGCCAATCCCCCTGCAATGCAAATGCTCCTGAAGACATTATATAATATTGATGTTGTGCATCCTGTATCAAAATCTTCTTATGATGTTGTTATCGCCCGTCTGGCTTCCTCTGCAATCAAGGTTGAAATTTATCAACAAGTTTATCGGATTAACCTTTTTGATCGGATAAAGCTGTTTCCTCACGAAAAACTAACAAAAGTATATTATGTGGGCGATGCCACTCAGAATAACCTGGGGACTTATATGATCAAAGAGGGCAGTGATATGCCTTTTGTGGTGAACCTGCCTGGTTTCAGGGGCTTTGTGTCCTCACGTTATACACTTAACGAACAGGATTGGCGCGATCACACAATTTTTGCCCACAGAATACCGGAAATTGCTGAGGTACAAATAGATTTTCATGATGATCCGGCAGAATCCTATATCGTAAAAAATATTGGGAACAGTTTAAGCCTCATCCCGCAAAAAACAGGCCTGCCGCTGCCACTCTATGATACGCTCAAGCTTTATAATATGATGAATGAGTTTGCCAGTATAAAATACGAAAGCCTGCTCAATGATCTGGTTGATTCGGTGAAAAAGGATTCAATAATCAATTCCAAGCCCTTTCATACAATACGTTTGATCGACAATGCGGGCGATACCGTAGAGATGACCACATTTCATAAAGTTTCGGCATATGAAACCTGGGATGTTGAACAAGACTACTACATTTGGGATCGTGACCGGATGTACGCTTTGATTAATGATGGCCAGGATTTTGTGCTGGTTCAGTTTTTTGTTTTTGATAAAATCCTGAGACCGCTCAGTTTCTTTATGGTCGATGATGAGTTGATGTAAGCAAGGACTCAGAATATTCAATGGATTAAATGATGTTCCATTAGATTACTTATATGTCTTATAAAATTGTTTCTGTTGTTGGTGCGCGTCCGCAGTTTGTTAAAGCTGCTGCAATGAACCTTGCCTTTGCTGAGCAGCATCAGATCAGGAATTATTTGATTCATACCGGACAGCATTTTGACGATTCAATGTCTGAGGTGTTTTTCAGGGAAATGGGCCTTCCCCAGCCGGATGTCAACCTGGGAATTCATAGCTTGTCGCATGCAGCCATGTGCGGGCGGATGATGGAAGCAATAGAACATCATCTGAAAAAACAGGCCCCCGATGCTGTAATGGTTTATGGCGATACCAATTCCACTCTCGCTGCGGCATTGGCTGCCGCAAAAATGCATATTCCCGTGGCGCATATCGAAGCCGGCCTGCGCAGTTTTGATATGAACATGCCGGAAGAAATTAACCGTGTGCTTACCGACCGAATCAGTACCTGGCTTTTTTGCCCTACCGATAATGCAGTGAATCAACTTAAAAAAGAAAGTATTGCTTCCGTCCAAATTTTCAATAGCGGCGATATCATGTATGATGCCGCATTGCATTTTTCGGATAAAGCACAAAAACCTGATAAATGCCTGCCTGATAACTTTTCATTGGTTACATTGCACCGCGCAGGAAATACGGACGATTTTTCCGTGCTGAACCAATTGCTCGCTGCACTCGAAGATATTGCAAGTGATCAAAAACTGGTCTGGCCCATGCACCCCAGAACAAAAGGACAATTGAAAAAAGCAGGGATTTCCCTGTCAGAAAATATTTTTGCCATAGAGCCGGTCAGCTATCTTGAAATGCTTTATTTGCTTCAAAATGCTGAAATTGTTTTGACCGATAGCGGCGGGTTGCAAAAAGAAGCCTATTTTTTTGCAAAGCCCTGCATCACGCTGCGCAATGAAACGGAATGGACTGAAACACTACAACAAGGAATGAACGTAGTTTGTGGCCATAGTCATCAGAAAATAAAAATGGCTTTTTACGGCTTAAAAAACAAAAAACCTGAATTCATCACGGGTATATACGGAGATGGAAATTCAGCCAATCAAATTCTTAATAAAATGTTATCGGCCTTCGCTCTTTAGGAATTTCATGTGTATTTCAGGCCGGCTTAATGTTTTGATGTTATTTTTGCATAATAATTTTATACGCCTTTAAAAAATGCTTTTATCATTCTCATACATATCCCGGATTTATCATATCCTTTTTGTGTTACTGGCATTTTTTATTCCACTGTTCAGGCTCGGTGCGTCATATGTAATTGTTGCGCTTTTTGTCCTTTGGCTCATTGAAGCCGATTTTCGTCGTAAAATGCTGCGCATTAAAAAAGAAAAATGGCGTATGGCCCTGCTTGCATTAAGCTTGTTTTATCTCCTTTTCCTTGTGGGAATGATTTATACAAAGGATTTTACGGGCGGCCTGTCCAATCTCAGGGTAAAACTGCCATTGTTGGTTTTCCCTTTGCTTTTGTCTTCACTCGATAAAGAATATCTGAGCAAAGGCCGGATGCACCATATTTTTATTGCATTTATCAGTGCAACGGTTCTAATTTCTTTAATAAATCTGGGAAGGTCGTTTTCGTCTTATCTGCAAACCGGTGATTCGGCTTCATTTTACTATTCAGGGATTACTTATGGCCTGCATAGCAGTTATTTTGCTCTTTTTGAGTGTTTTTCCATCGCTCTGGTGATTTATTTTTTCTTTCGCCTGCCGCTAAAAACCAGCTGGCTCGTGAAACTGGGGCTGGCTGCTGTTGTGCTTTTTTTGATGGTGTTTACGATCCTTCTCAGCAGTAAAACAGGTATTATTGCACTTGTTGGTGTTTTTGTCCTGACTTCTTTTTGGATATGGTGGGTGTTGAAGAAACCGGCCTTTAGCCTGAGTTTTGCTTTTATTTCCTTATCCGTTATAGCCATACTGTTTTATACATTTGACCAATCCAATGCCCGCATGAAGGTTTTGGTTACAGAAATCAAAAGCAAGCCGTCGGAAAATATTTCGGAAGGAAAAGGAAATGCCCGCATGTTAATCTGGACCAGTGCTTTGCAAAAGTTTTCCGAATCGCCGTTTATTGGCTTTGGAACCGGTGATGTTTATCATGCTCTGGAGGAACAGTATCAGGATAATAATTACCATAACCTTTCCCGGCACAAATTGAATGCCCATAATTCATATCTTGAAACAAGCCTTGCCATAGGAGCTCTGGGGCTTTTAATGTTGCTTGCTGTCCTTTTGCTTCCTTTATTTTTTGCATTCCGGTCGCGCTATCTGCTTTTATTGACTTTCCTGCTGCTTATCAGTATGAATTTTATGACCGAATCAATGCTGAAACGTCAGGACGGTGTCGTATTTTTTGCCTTCTTTTTATGCCTGCTTGTTTTTGGCTGGAAGGAATTATTGTATGCCGGAGAGGAGGCTGAATAAGCTTTTTTCGGAAGATGTGGTGGTTTTCCTGTTTTACATGATGCAATAGAATTGAAATATGAAAAATATCAAGTTAAAGATCAAAGGACTTGCCGCAGAATATAAGCCGGAGCTGATTGCTATCAGGCGTCACCTTCACCAACATCCTGAATTGAGCAAGCAGGAAAAAGAAACGGCTGCATTCATCTCGTCAGAGCTTGCAAAACTGGATGTCCCGCACAAAACCAATGTGGGTGGATATGGAATTGTAGGAGAAATTAAAGGACGAAATCCTGAGAAAAAACTAATCGCCCTGCGTGCCGACATGGATGCGCTGCCGATCTTTGAAGCCAACGAACTTCCGTATAAATCCTTGAATGAAGGCGTGATGCACGCATGTGGTCATGATGTGCATATGGCCAGTTTGCTGGGTGCTGCCCGCATCCTCAAGAAGCTTGAAAAAGAGTGGGAGGGAAGTGTCCGCCTGATTTTCCAGCCCAGTGAGGAAGAGTATCCCGGAGGAGCCAGTCTGATGATTAAAGACGGCGTTTTGGAAAACCCCAAACCGGCTGCGATTTTCGGTCAGCATGTTTATCCGGAAATGCCCGCAGGAAAAGTGGGCATGAAGGCAGGGAAATATATGGCTTCGACCGATGAGTTTTATATCACCGTAAAGGGAAAAGGAGGCCACGGCGCACTGCCCGATCAGGTGATTGATCCAATCGTAATTGCGGCACAAATTGTGATTGGTTTGCAGCAAATTGTGAGCCGGAAAGCATTCCCGGGCATGCCTACCGTATTGACTATTGGCAAACTGGAAGCCAAAGGACGTACCAATATTATTCCTTCCGAAGCCAAAATGGTTGGGATTATCCGTACTTTTAATGAAGACTGGCGCGCGGAAATAAAAAAGCAGATCACACAAATTGCAAAAGGAATTGCACAAGCCATGGGCGCTGAAGCCGATGTGTTTATCGATCAGGGTTATCCTTTTGTGGTTAATGATGACGCTTTAACGGATCGGGCTTTCAAAGCCGCGGCCGACTTTCTTGGAGAGGAGCAGGTTGAGGAGCTTGAATTCCGCATGACAGCAGAAGATTTTGCGTATTACTCCCAGCAGGTGCCTGGATGTTTTTATCGCCTGGGGACGCGAAACGATCAGCTGGGAATGAATTCTCCTTTGCATTCAGATACTTTTAACGCTGATGAGGACAGCCTTGAAACCGGCCCTGCTGTGATGGCCTGGCTGGCAATTAATGAACTGATGGAAAAAAAATAATATGAACATAAAACTCGAAAACCTCAGCCCCAACCTCATGGTTGAGGATATGCAAAAAAGCCTGGATTTTTATTGTGAAATTTTAGGCTTTACCAAAATAATGGCCATCCCTGAGGAAGGCGTGCCGGTTTGGGCAATGCTGCAGCGCGATGGTATCAGCTTTATGCTGCAAAGCCGGGCAAGCATTGCAGAAGAACTGCCTGATTTTGCCCAAATGAATGCCGGAGGTTCACTGCTCTTCTATTTTAAAATGAAAGGCGTGGATGATTTTTATCAATCGGTGCATGCTGCCGGAGCAGGCATATATAAAGAACCAAATGTGACTTTTTACGGCTCCAGGGAATTTGCTATTAAAGACCCGGACGGCTTTGTGCTTGTGTTTGCCGAAGACCAATAAAAAAAGCTCCGGTTCAATGTTTTGACCGGAGCTTTTTTTATTGGATTACGATCTTTTTGTTCATCAATAATCCATCTTGCCGGATCTGAAGTAAATACACTCCTTCTTTGATTGATGCCGTTTCTATTCGGGCTTCATTGATCGCGTTGCTTTGCTGAATCATACGTCCGTTGATATCCATTATCCTGATTTCAAAGGCCCCGTCAAAAGTGATGCGCACAACATCCTGAACGGGATTGGGATAAATACGGAGGTCTTCTTTAAAAGTGTTTTCAATGCGGGTTAAAGTTATTTCGAAGCTTTGTTCTTCGGCAAATTCCGAGCCGGCAAAGCAATGATCCACAGACTGAACGCTCCAGTAGTATGTCCCGGGATCAAGGCCAAACAGCATCCAACTGGTATCCACGCTCACGTTCCCTTTTAAGGGCATGCGCCTTAAACCGCTTTGCTCATCCGACAATGGGTTTACAATGTCCGATGAGCCGGGGCTGGTTCCAATGCGTAAATTCCAGGTGTTTTGGAGCATTCCTCCGGATAGCCATTCGAGTTGTACATAAGCCTCTTCCACATGGGATGTAAGTCCTTCGGGGGCAACAGAAATCGCCCTTCCCTGGTTTGTAGGGTTTCGGTAAATTCCGGTAAAAGGTTCATAGCCTGTTGCATTGAAGCCGCTGAGCAATAAATCGAGATCGCCGTCATTGTCGTAGTCGCCCCAGCTTGCGTGCGAGCGTTGGAGGGGTTCAAGTTCTGCCCAGGCGTCATTGAAATAAATCCCGTCGTCGTTGCGCACTACTTTGGAGAAAATCAGCCCGCAGCCTGCTCCTTTGCCGGTATAGACCATATCAAGATCGCCATCATTGTCATAATCGCCCCATTCGGCATTTCCGGCGGCTGATTTGTCGAGGTAGGCCGGGATTTCTTTCATTTGTTTGCCGCCCGAATTTCCATATAGAATGGTTTCTGCTTCCAGAAACTCATTGAAGCCGTTTACCAGAAGGTCCAGGTCGCCATCACGGTCATAATCGCCCCAATCGGCACCTCCGGCATACTGTGCTTTCATATCAAATTCCATATCGGTGAATCCGTCAATATCGTTGCGGTAAATTTTGGCAAACATAATGTTTCCGTTTCCGGCCAGAAAAAGATCTTCATCCCCATCATTATCAAAATCGCCCCAGGCGGCAATAGTGCTTTTGGAAATTTCCAATCCAAAATCCGTTTCTTCAAAAACGCCATCATTATTTTGGTAGAGCATTGTGAAGGGGTTGTAGCTGTTTTTGTCTCCGGAAACCAGTACGTCCAGGTCGCCGTCCAGATCAAAATCCGACCAGGCTGCGCAACCTTCAATAACAGTTTGCAAACCAAGTTTTGCAGGCGTAAAACCCCCATCATGATTAACAAAAATATCGGTAATGTTTCCTTCTGCGCCTCTTCCGAGTAACATCAGGTCCAGATCGCCGTCCAGATCATAATCGACCCAACTGATATCACCTTTTTCTACTCCGGGCAGACCCGCTTCGATGTCGGTGAATGTGCCATCGTCGTTTCGGTAAATCAATGACCGGGCTTGCTGGCTGTCGGTGCCCATTATGGCGATGTCGAGGTCGCCGTCATTATCATAATCACCCCAGGCCGAGCTGGATTCGCCCAAAGCTTTGACATTGCTTGTGATGAGTTCAAATGCCTGGCCAAAACTCAGGCCGGCAGCCATGATCAGTGCCGATAAGAAGAGTAAGCGTTTTCTCATTAGTTTCCCTTTTGATTTAATTCCACAAATATATAAATACTTTAATATGTCGGCAAGCCGATCAATGTCGCTGCCTCTGCGTTTAGAATATTTTAACAAGCAAAACGCCATCTTGTTAACCTGCTTTATTCATGAAATTTCGTCATGAGCGTACAAAACGCAATAAGAGAAAGGAAGCGCATATTTTTGGCGCACAGGAATAGCCGTAGCTATTTTGAGCACCAAAAAGATAGCATTTCTTTCTATTGCAGCGGTTTGGGCGCGTAATAGAATATTTTGTGAATAAGGCAGGTTATAAAAATCATGCTTTTGCTTTTTGTGAAAAAGGGAAACACTGAAATGATTAACTTCGCATAAAATAAGAAAATTAATGTCCGAAGGCAAAGAAATAACGCATTATAGTCTCGGTGAACTCGCACAAAGTTTAAAAAATGTGCTGCGGCGTACTTATACATCGCGCTATTGGGTTCGGGCAGAGATTTTACGCTTGAACCTGCATGCCAAATCGGGGCATTGCTACCCTGAGCTGATCGAGAAATCAGGCGAACAGATCAAAACCCAGATGCGTGCCGTGATTTGGGCTTTTCAATTTGAAAAACTGGCATCTTTTTTTAAGCGTGAAAGCGGTGAGGAACTGCGCAGCGGATTGAGCGTATTGATCCAGGTTACAGTAGAATATCATGAATTGTACGGATTGAGTTTGCAAATTCATGATATCGAGCCTTCGTTTACCCTCGGGGCACTTGCCCGCCAGCGTTTGGAGACTATGGCGCGCCTTAAAAAGGACGGGCTTTGGAATGCCAACAAAATGCGCGCAATTTCTTTTTTGCCTGCCCGGATTGCCGTTATATCTGCCAACGACAGCAAAGGTTTTCAGGATTTTGTGCAAACACTTCAAGCTTCTCCCTATCGAATAGAATACGAGCTTTTTACGGCAATACTTCAGGGCGAAAAATCAGTGCGTACCATTCCACAGCAATTGCAACGAATAGAAGAGCGTTTGCATGAATTTGATGCCGTGAGCATAATCCGTGGCGGCGGCAGCGATGTGGGCTTAAGTGCTTATGATCAGTATAACCTGGCAAAGGCCGTAGCGGAATTCCCTTTGCCAATCATTACCGGGATCGGGCATTCCACAAATGAAACCCTTACAGAACTAGTGGCTTATAAAAACCCAATTACGCCCACTGCGGTTGCCTGGTTTTTTATCCGTGCTTTTGAAGATCATTGGTCGCACCTTAGGGCAATTACGGATCAGATGAAAACCAGCTGTATTGATTTGATTTGGGCAGAACAACAAAAGCTTGCCGATTATTCTGCCCATCTTGCGCGGGAGCCTAAAAGGATACTCAATGCACAGCAGAAGTTGCTTCGGCAAACGGGCAGGCAATTAACATCAAATTGCAGGCATATTTTGTGGAAATCGGATTATGAGATGGATCGCCATCAAAAAAATATCCGAAAAAACGGATTTGCTGTTTTGCCGCTTTCACAAAGCTATATCGGGCATTTGAGCAATCAGTTGCTGAGAAAGTTACAGCATCTGTTAGCAAATGAAAACCAGGAATTTGGCCGTTTGGAAAATGCTGTTTTTAAATCAATAAACAGAAAATTGGCCACAGAAAATCAAAATCTCTTACATTTGGAGGAACGTTTCCGCCTTTTGCACCCTCAGAATATCCTGAAAAGAGGATTCAGCATCAGCTATTGCGGTGGAAAAGTAATTTTTGATGCTGCTGAAGTAAAATATGGCGATCTGATCCGGACGGAATTGGCAAAGGGGCAGATAGTGAGCCGTGTGGAACGAAAAGAAAAATCAGAAAATAATGGATAAGGATTTAACATACGAAGAAGCGGTGCGCGAACTGGAAGAAATCAGTGAGAAAATTGAAAACCAGGAGGTTTCTGTTGATGAGCTTTCCGAAAAACTGGAAAGGGCCTCGAAGCTGATAAACTTTTGCCGCGCCAAACTTGTGAAAACCGAAAAAGAGGTGGATCAGCTGCTTCAGGGTTTTGATCAAAATGAAGATGAAAACTAAAATAAATAAATTATGGAACGCATAAGAAAGCTTATTAAACTGCTGGACAATAGTGGACTCGATGGAATGCTCATCAGTTCAGAAGCGAACATTACTTATTTGAGTGGTTTTACCGGCGACTCATCCCATCTCATTGTTTCGAAACAAGGCTGCGCTTTTCTGACTGATGGCCGCTATACCGAACAGGCACAAATGGAAGTGCATGAAGAAATCCAGATTTTTAAATGGCTGAATGATGCGCGTTTTGGCAGCGAAACCTATGCCATGGTTTTTCGTGAATTTGGAATACACAAGCTCGCTTTTGAAGGCAATGTGATGTCGTTTGATGATCATAAAAGCCTGACAGATAAGTTGCGGGGCATGGAATTCCATTCGCGTACCGGATTAGTGGAACAATTGCGCAAAGTAAAGGACGATGATGAAATTGAAAATCTGCGTACGGCCTGTATGATTTCAGATAAAGCCTTGGAAGAAACGATTCCTTACATCAAAAAAGGTGTTGCCGAACTGGAAATTCTTGCCCGCCTGGAATACAACCTAAAAACCATGGGCGCCGATGATATCAGTTTTGATACTATGGTGCTTTCTGGAGCCAAAACATCTTTGCTACATGGAAAAGCCGACCGTAAGGAAATCCAAAGTGGCGACTTCATCCTTTTCGATTTCGGTGCTTTGTTCCATGGCTATCATGCCGATATCAGCCGTACATTTATTTTGGGCGAAGCATCTGATCAGCATCGTGAGATGTACGAAGTGATCAAAAAGGCGCAGGCCGCCGGTTGCGCAGCAGTGAAATCTGGTGTGCATGGTACAGAAGCGGACAAAGCGGTGCGTGCAGCCATTCCCGAAAAGTATATTCAGTATTATTATCCCGGGCTGGGGCATGGTGTGGGCTTGCAAATCCATGAATTCCCTTTCATAAAAAGCAGCTGCGATTTTGTTTTTGAAGAAAATATGTGCGTTACCATTGAACCAGGGGTTTATATCCCGGGATTTGGCGGTTTGCGCATCGAAGATACGATTCGGGTAACCAAAGATGGCTTTGAATCGCTGAGCCAATTCCCAAGAGAGTTGCAGATTCTTTGACAGGGCGCTAAAACACCATCTTTTGCCCCTTTCATTTTGTGGCCCTGAACAGCTTGTTCCATAAAATTTTGTCTTTATTTTTTTTCTTCGCTGTTTCGTAATTGTGTATGAATGGCCAAAAATTGATGTTAAACCCTTGTTTTTTTGTATAAACGCCGTTTTGTTTATTTTTTAATATTTACTTAACTGAGCCTTTAATGATAAGGCTTTATTAAAGTTTTTCATATTGTCAATACTTTTTCAGTATTTTTGTGCCCTCAGCGAACTATGTGATTATTAGTTGGTCTGAACATTAAGTAAACAGTATTTAAGAAACTTTTATCTGTTTTTTCCGTAAGAACAGGATATTAGTTGTGTGAATTTTTAATAAAAATAAGTTATAGCTATATGGAATTCAAAAGGACTGCTGCACAAAAATTGGGACATGCAAAGTTTGCTGTTCCTAATGTGTTGGTTTTGTTGGTTTTATTAGTATTTGTCAGTTTTAGCATTAATGCGCAGAACCGGGATGCTTTTACCTCAATTACATCCGAAAACACATGCAATCCGGCACAAAGCCCGGTGCACATTACGCTAAACGGCCTGATCGGAGCCAATATTATTCATTTAGTGCTCAGGCATCCGGGACTGGAACTTGCCGACACATCAGAGCTTAACCATCAGTTTAACGGAAATCCTCCGCAACTGACTTTTTTAACGGATACATTAATAATCGATTGGGATGGGACAACAGAAACTGTTGCCCTCGATGGAGATACTTTGATGTCACTGATCTGGAATTCCGCTGAAGCCGGAACTTATGATATGATTTGGACTTCCGAATCATATTATTTCGACATAAATGGTGATGAAATTGATTCGGATTATGATGATGGTGAATTTGTGATCACAGAAGGCCCGGAGATATTAGATGTCGAAAATACCGATAATATCTGCTATGGCGACAGTGTCGCAAGCATTACAATAGAAGCTCCAACAGCAGACTGGTTCAGTATCGACGGCGGAAATACCTATGCAGATACTTCATATTTTGATTTATTGCCCGGCGGAAACTACAATATCCAGGTTATGGATGCTGCCGGCTGTGTCAGTATCTGGGAAGGCAATCCCATAGTGTTAAACAGTCCCGCGGAGCTGGTCTTTACCAATGTGGATTTTACCGATGTCACAGGCTGTTTTGGAAATGAAAACGGCAGCATCAGTATGAATGCTGTAGGTGGCACAGGAATGATATTTTATTCCATTAATGGTGGTCAGGACTGGTATGTAAATGGCGGATTATTCAATGATCTCCCGGCAGGAGAATATCAGCTTGTCGTCAAGGATAACAACGCATGCATGAGCTGGTATGATAATAATCCGGTGATAATCAGTGAACCAGACGAAATAATTATTGATGAAGTGCTTGTGGAAAACGTAAGCGGGTGTTCTGGAAATGCCAATGGAAGCGTGGATATTAATGCCTTTGGTGGTACAGGGCAATTGCTGTATTCGATTGATAGCATGGCCAATTGGCAGAGCGATACACTTTTGGAAAACCTGGGTGCAGGAAATTATTATGTCTTTGCGCAGGATCAAAACGGATGTATTGGTGCTTATGAGAACAATCCACTTGTCATTGCCGAACCCGATCCGATTATTGTGGATACAGTGCTCACCATCATTCCAACATGTTTTGGCACGAGTGATGCGGTATTGGAAATTAGCGCCTTTGGAGGAAATGGAAATTTGTACTATAGTATTGATAACGGCGTCAATTGGCAGGATACCAATTATTTCGAAAATCTTGCCACAGGGCAATATCAGGTCTTGGTACAGGACGATAGCGCGTGCACAGGAACTTATGTGCATAATCCGGTTGTCATCAATAATCCGGAACAATTACAGGTCACTGATGTATTTGCTGATAATCCTGGCTGTTACGGAAGTGCGGATGGCCGTATTGAAATTTTGGCCTACGGTGGTACCAATCCTTTGTTCTATTCCATCGACAGTACAACCACTTGGGGTGATCATGACCTTTTTGAAAATCTCGATATCGGCACATATTATGTTTTTGTGAAAGATGCCAATGAGTGCATAACAGAATGGGCTGTGGCCATTAACCTGACCAATCCCGACTCACTTGTGATTGATACCGTAACTTTCGAGAATGTGAGCTGTAATGGTGGCGCAAATGGAAGCATCAGTATTGGTGCAAGCGGAGGGACGCAGCCTTATTATTATTCCATTGATAATGGGGCTACATTCAGCGATACGGCATGGCTGGGCGCTTTGGCAGCCGGTGAATACAATATTGTTGTGAAAGACACCAATGAATGCCAGATCGCATGGGCCAACAATCCTCTGGTGATTGCACAGCCCGACTCCATTATCTGGGAAAGTGTTGCTTTAGAAAACATTAGCTGCAACGGATACCCCGATGGCAGCATCACTATGGAAATCAGTGGAGGAACACCAGATTATCAGTTTAGTATTGATGGAGGCATCAACTGGGCCGATACATCTTATTTTGGAAACCTTCCCGCAGGGACCTACACCCTGTTCACCAAAGATCAAAACGGCTGTGAATCAGAATATCCCTTAAATCCAGTGGAAATCATTGAGCCTGTGTCAATTAATATAAATTATGTGTATAGTCGCGATATCAGCTGTGAGCTGGGAAGTATTATTGTCAGTGCCGATGGGGGAAGCGGTGATTTAAAGTATTCTGTGGATTTTGGTGTAACGTGGCAGGAGGATTCTGTATTCACCGATCTTCAGGAAGCCGGATATTACGTTAAGGTGCAGGATCAAAACGGATGCATCAGGGAATGGGACGAAAACCCGGTTTATATTCAACAGACAGATACGCTCAAACTTGATTTGGTATCTTATACCGAACCCGGATGTTATGGCGGTGAGGAAGGATCTATTATCCTGCAAGGATCAGGTGGTGCAGGAAACCTGAAGTATAGCATTGACTTTGGTGCTACATGGCAGGATTCGGCACAATTCCACAATGTGACCGGGGGCATGTACTATCTGCTTGCTATTGATGAAAATGCCTGTGTAGCCGATTGGGAAAATAATCCACTCGAACTCTATGAACCCGAAGAAATTCTCATTACATCTGTTGGAAAAGTAAATTGCCAGTGTTATGGTGATACCACAGGCGAAATCAGTATTTCTGCCATGGGGGGCACCGGTTTCTTCAATTATTCCATCGATGGAGGGTTAAACTGGCTGGGATACAGTCATTTCACAGGGCTTTCGGCCGGCGAATATGAGGTGCTGGTAAAAGATTCTGATGGTTGCCAGGAGGCTTATGCGGCAAATCCACTGCAAATTGTACAGCCCAATGAGCTTGTAATCGATTCGGTTAATTATTTCGATCTAAGCTGCCCGACTTGTAATGATGGTGTAATCCAGGTTTTTGCCCATGGAGGAAGTAGCTCCGGAGGAAGTTTCCGCTATAGTATTAATGGAGGCCAGAGCTGGGGAATGAGTTCCGTTTTTACCAGCCTGCCTGCAGGTCAGTATTTCATTATGATTAAAGAAAATAACTGCTCAATAACCTGGGAAGAAAACCCTGTAATCCTGGGCGATATTACTGCCATGGATAATTTGAGCAATAATGACCTCAAAGTATATCCAAACCCGGCCAATAATATCTTAAACATTGAAAACAATGCAAGCTTTGAAGAATTGGTTGTTTGCAATGTGTCGGGTCAGGTATTGATGCAATCAACCTTAAGTGATGGCAAAAATGTGCTGGATGTTGTGCAACTGCCCAAAGCTGTTTATGTCCTCGAACTGCGTGGCAAAAATTCTTCGAAAGTTGTTAAGTTTATCAAAGATTAATGATTCAACGATTACTGCACTCATCGGATGACTTCAAATTATTCGATGAGTGTATTTGGCTGTTATTTAAATATAGGTAGATTCACAGCGCAATTACCAATGGATTAGATAATCAAAGAACATCGAATCACGACCCGTTTCATATATAAACCATTTATTTCCATAAGTTTATAAGGAGGTTTAGATTTCTCCCGGCAACACTCCGCTTTGCTTTGTGTTTTGGTCGAAATGACCGTTTTTTATTGTCAGGAAGCAGGGGGAGGGCAGATAGCGGGCGTTCCGCGCCCGCTATCTGCCCTCCCCCTGCAAAATAACCGTTAAGATGGTCGTTTCGATGGAGGTTTATGCCTGAAAGGCATTGCCGACTGAGAAATTTATAAGTTTTTTTGAATAACACTTATAATCTTAACAATTATCCGTTATTTAGAATACAGCCGTGCATTTTAAAAAATTAATTATAAGCATATTATATTATTTTGTGTTAGCACCTTCAGCTTGTTGAAGCCTCCTGTATGATTGAATCATAGTCCGGTTTGTCCCAAAAAATTTGTCCCAAAAAATTTGTCCTTTCAAAAAAGTTGTATATTCGCAGACTAATTGCGATATAGTATTCGTTTTTATAAACCGGATTTCCTGAAGGCGGTATCCGGCAGAACTTAAAAAGCAATCAGCCAGAGCTTTTAATCACCAAATGGCCTTCATTCCCAAAAAGATTGTTCACAGCCGCACACAATATCATTTATGATGTTGCGGGAGTTAGTGGTATTCCTCCTGTAGTGCATTGATTTATTTAAACATAAGGTAACCTTCATCAGCCAGCGCCCTGCTTCATTGCTTTTTGAATTTTGAATAATCCTTCTTAATTGTTAAATTAAATACTATTTCATCATGAAAAAACTAGTACTCTCTGCAGTAGCTTTATGTGTTGGTTTTTTGGGTTTTGCCCAAAATGCACCACAGGTGAATGAAAACCTCACCACACACAAAGCTCTCATCGAAAAAAGGGTTGGCGTTGAGCCGATCCAAACTACAAATGGTGCTGCGGTAAAAAGCAATACTGCCGATTTCCGTGCCCCTAATGCTGTTACTGTTCAGGCAATTGGCACTTCAGACAATGCTTATGGTTATGGTTACGGCGGTGGCCAGAAAACAATTGTTTATTATAATGGCGACCTGAACACTGTTACGAACATCCACCGTATGGGCGGTGAACTCGACCCTGGCGGATACAGTGGTGACCTGGGTTATGATGTTTCTTACGACGGTGGCCTTACCTGGACCAATATGGTTGAAACTTATGTGGCTACAGAACCTTCAGGTCAGTATTATGCTGATGCAGCACGTTACCCACAGGCCCTTATTTACAATCCTGATGGCAACACTGATCCTGCCAAGGCACATATTGCATTTATGGCTGCCACACTTGATGGTACCAACGACGGATGGGGCGGTTATGGTTTTGGAACACAAAAACTGAAGTCAGCGTCTAATGTTGATACTACTAAAAACCTCTGGACTTCAGGCGCAGGTATCTTCCGCTATATCCCTGATGCAATGGCATTTAACCGTGCTACAGAGTCTATTCTTATTGTTGATCCAAATTATGATGTAACAAATACTGATTATTTGGATAAATTGATTGTTCTTCGTGGTACATGGAGCGAAGAAGCAAACGATATCGTTTATGAAGAATCAGAAATTGAATGCCCCATCATCGATAAAGAAACTACGGTCCGTCCAGCCTGTATCCGTGCCGCATTTGCACCCAATAGTGAAGTTGGTTATATTGTGGTTCTTGGTAACAATGGTGAAAATGAGCCTGTTTACGAAGGTGACAAATCATATCACCCATGGCTTTACAAAACCGAAGACGGTGGCCAAACCTGGGACGATGCAATCAATATTCAACTCGATGGCCCTGATGGCCTCGAAGGTGTCTTGAACTATCTTACTGATGCTCAGATTGACAGCCTTTTTGTAGATCCAAATCCAGAACGTGACGAGATTGCTTACACTACTGCTTTTGATTGTGACTTAACTGTTGATGCAAACGGAAACCCACATATCGCTGTTGGTATTTCAGCAGCAGGTTCTGATGAGTATTCTATCATTTCAGGCCATCCTTACTATGCCATTTTTGATATTTATTCTACTGATGGCGGCGAAAGCTGGAAAGCACTTGAACTGGGCCGTCCTGAAAATTTCCGTGGTGAATTCGGTGACCTTTCAGAAGACAGCCGCGTTTGTGTTGCTTCAAACTGGGATGGTACAAAAGTATTCTTTAGTTGGTTAGATACTGATCCTGAAGTTGGTGAGTCTAATGTTGCACCAGATATTTGGGTACGTGGTTTCGATCCGATCAACAACAAAATTACTGCTGATGAAACAGGCGAAAATGCTCCTACAAATGTAACTTTCGGTTCTTCCGCAATGTGGCAGTCATACTTTGGAACAATGAGTTCTTTCGTTATCACTGATGGCGATACTTATACACTTCCTTTGGTTTATGAAGAAATGACTCCGGATGCTCCAGAAGATCCTGTTCAGTTCCAGTATATCACCAACTTCTCTTTCAACGATGCAGATTTCTCAATCCAGGTAGGCCCAGCTCCGCTGATCGCCAATTTTAAAGCTGATGAAACTAATATTGCTATGGGAACAGATGCTACTTTCACTGACCTTTCTGCCGGTGCTACTTCATGGGAGTGGACTTTCGAAGGTGGTGACCCTGCATCATCAAACGAACAAAACCCTGTTGTAACTTATGTTGCTAAAGGTGAATATGATGTAACACTGACTATCAGCAATGGCAGTGATACCGATACCAAAGAAATACTTGACTACATCACTGTTTATAATCCTGATGGTGTTGAAGAAGCTTTTGCTGCTAAATTCAATGTTTATCCGAACCCTACAAACGGTATCCTCAATATCCGTTACGCTGCCACTGACGAAGTTATTGAAGTGAACGTTATTGATAATATTGGCCGTGTTGTTGCACAGCGCACACTCAACCCAACTGCTGGTTCTCAGCTGGTTTCTGTTGATCTTACAGACCTGAACAATGGTATTTACCAGGTTCAGTTCCTCGGTGCAGAAACTGCTCATGTAACTAAAATTGTTGTTCGTTAGAGCAATACAGATAAACGGATCATTGAGATCCGGAAATAGTACGACGCCCTGATGTTGATGCATCAGGGCGTTTTTTATTATGAAAGTCTATAAGATCTATTTAGGTCAGGCAAAACTTTCTTTTCTTCATAATTATGACAGTTTTAAAATTCGTATTTTTTCTACTTCTAAACTGTACTGATTTTCGGGAAGCATTCAATGTCATTATAGACGATAAAAAATGGAAATAAGAAGAGGGTGTCAATTGTATTTTGGACACCCTCTTTTAAACGGAAACTCTGGAATCTTTAGCTTAAATAATTACCAAATAATTGATGTTGACCAACTTGAAATAGTTTGATTTACATAATAGCTATAACCATTTGTTGTTGTATAAACACCTTCCGAGCCACTATATAGTGTGTATCCGTCATCCCATCGAAGTGTGACATGAATACTTTGAGAGAATGTATAGTTATCTGTACTGGCAGTGAAATCCCCGATTTGGGAAATACTAAAATCTTCAGAATAAAAATCATTTGGTGTAGTGAATAAATTAGAGGATGTAAATGTAACTTCAGAGGAAGATAAATGACTGCTAATTGTGATTGTGGCATCCTTTGCGCTACGGCCAATTATTAGTGGATAATAGATTTCAAGGTTCGTTGTAACAATGGGTTTTGGAAGTTTTGTTTGTGCTTGATTTTCAAAAGCAGTGAAAAAAAGAATTGTGATTAAAATTGCTGTTAAATGTTTCATTTGTGTGAATTTTGTGTTAATAATATTAATTGATTCCAGATATTGCAAATCTAAAAAAAATAATTAAAAAATATTGTAATATTTGGATATAATTTATTGTTTATATTTCTTTGGTTGTTTTAAAAGTCCGAGATTCAATTTTTAAAATAGTATCTGCAAATTTTGCAAACATTATTTTAGGTATAATTTAATAATATTGGTTATATTTGGGTAATTGTTCATGCTATTTAGAGAAGGAGAGATTGTAGTTTTTGAGGAAATTGTGATTAGGGGAAATTAACTATAGCTTATTAAAATGAATTATTACAGTGCTTAAGATGTTGTTATTAATAGATAACCATGTTTTTTGGGCTCCTTTGCTATTTTTATTAGTCTTAACTGAATGCTGTAATTGGATAAAGAATTAATTTGTGAATTCGTTTGTCTAATTCTTTTTTGAATTGTATTTGTACATCAAATTTCTGGTATTTCTATAGTCATGCTATGATAATATAGCTGAGAGTGAATTTTATATTTTGGAATTACGAATAGTGATTATAAAAAATTCATAAACAGTTAATTAAACATTTCGTTGTCCTGTCTTTTTCATCATAATCCTAGGGCTTTCAAATTTATGAAGTTTATTTAAATAACAAAACTAATCTGACCTGAATTATATGAATACTGTGATAAAACGAGTTAATCTTCTGATTGTATTATTGCTTTATATGCTTATTTGTTGTTGCTTTTGACTAATTTTAATGTTGATCATTTTAACAAACATCCGACAGTTGTTAAAGTATAGAGTTGTCGTTCAGAAAATGAAAGCGTTTAATTATCTGCTATAGCCGTACATGGTATATGGCTTTATGCATAAACTTAATTGGTCTCATTAGTTGTTGATTTTCATGATTTTAACTGAGGCGGATTTTTATTTCGACCTATTTTCTTTTTGTGGTTTGTTTTTTTGTTTATCTTTGTTTCCGAATACCTTCTTATGTTTAACTTAAATCAATTCAAATCATGAAAAAACTGTTACTTTTCACAATGGTTTTTTGTCTCGGTATCATGGCTTACGCACAAAATGCGCCACAGGTACGCGACGGACTGAAAACACATTCGGCTACTATTGAGAATATGGTAGGCGTTGAACCACTTAAAGCAGCTACTCCATCTCCTGCTGCTGTTCCAACTCCAAATTTCCGTGCCCCTAATGCTGTTAGTATTACGGATATTGGCACTTCTGACAATGCTTACGGATTTGGTTATGGCGGTGGTCAGAAAACCATTATATATTATAATGGTGACCTGAATACCATTACAAATATTCACCGTATGGGGGGTGAGCTCGACCCGGGCGGATACAATGGTGACCTTGGTTATGACGTTTCTTATGATGGCGGTATGACCTGGACCAATATGGTGGAAATGTATGTAGCTACTGAGCCTTCGGGACAGTATTATGCTGATGCAGCCCGTTACCCACAAGCTGTTATTTACAATCCCGAAGGAAATTCTGATCCAGCAAATGCATGGATGGCTTTCTTTGCCCCGAACCTTGATGCTACCAACAGTAATTGGGGTGGTTATTCTTATGGCATTCATAAGCTAACTGCAGCTTCAAATGTGGATACAACGAAAAACCTTCAGGGTTCTGCCGGGGAATTTTTCCAGTATATTCCTGATGGAATGGATGTTAGTCGTACAACGGGTACTGTTCTTGTTTCTGACCTGAACCAGGACTGGACTTCAGGAAGCCTTGATTATCTTGGCCAGATTTTGCTGAGCCGCGGTACTTACAGCGAAGCCGAAGGCGATATCGTTTATGAAGAAATGTTGATCGATGCTCCTATCGTTAATGTGGAAGATCAATCACGTCCTACCATTAACCGTGTTGCTTTTGCTCCTGACGGAGAAACTGCATGGATTGTTATTTTCGCTGACAATGGTGAAAACGAAATTGTCTGGGAAGATTATATGACCCTTTACCCAATTCTTTATAAATCAGAGGATGGTGGTGAAACATGGAGCGATCCAATCAATGTGCAGCTTGATGGCCCCGACGGGATCCCCGGAATCATGAATTTCATTACTGACGAGCAGTGGGATACCCTTTGGGAAGATCCTGAAACTCCTCGCGACGAAGTTGCTTTTACAGTTGGTTTCGACTGTGACCTTACTGTTGATGCAAATGGGAACCCACATATTGCAACTGCAGTAGGTGTTGCCGGTAGCAATCCTTACTCAATTATTACTGCTTATCCTTACCTCGGCATTATGGATATCTATTCTCCTGATGGTGGTGAAACCTGGGAAGCCGTTGAAATTGGACGTCCTCATAACTTCCGTGGTACATTTGGCGACCTGTCAGAAGATAACCGTGTTTGTGCTGCTACAAACTGGGATGGTACTAAAGTATTCTTCACGTATCTGGATACTGATCCTGATGTAAATCCTGAGGATAATAGCAGCCCTGATATTTGGGCACGTGGTTTCGACCCACTGGCCAATATGATGACTGCTGATGCAGTTGGTGCAGATATGCCAACAAACGTTACCTTTGGTTCTGCCGGAATGTGGCAGTCTTATTTCGGAACACTTGCCGAATTTGTTATCCAGAATGATGACAGCTACACACTTCCAATTGTTTATGAAGATATGACTCCGGATGATCCAGGTGCTGCAGCTCAGTTTAAGTATATCAAAGACTTTGCTTTCGTTGACGCTGACTTTACCATTCAGGTAGGCCCTGCGCCACTGATTGCTAACTTCAGTGCTGATGAAACTACTGTTGACGAAGGTGCAACCGTAAACTTCACTGATATGTCTGCAGGTGCTACTTCATGGTCATGGGTATTTGAAGGTGGCGATCCTGCTACTTCCAATGAACAAAACCCATCTGTAGTTTATGATACCGAAGGTGTTTATGATGTTACCCTGACTGTTTCCAACGGTACAGAAGAAGACATGATGTCAAAAGAAGACTTTATCACTGTTAATGGTGGTGGTGACATGTACACTGTTACTTTCAATGTTAATATGAACGACGCAATTGATGCCGGTGAATTTGTTGTTGGTACTGATGTTGTTTATACTACTGGTAGTATGGTTGGCTGGGTAGAACCAGGTCAGGAAGGTTCCTTAATGCTTGCTGATGATGATGGTGATGGTTACTATACTGTTGCTATTGAGCTTGCTCCTGGTGATTATCAGTATAAGTATTTCAAGAATGCCGGTTGGGACGGTGGCGAATGGGCCGGTGATCCAAACCGTGACTTCTCCGTTGTTGATGCCGATGTAAACCTTGAAAATCTTTGGGGGGTCATTACCGGTATCGAAGAACTCGAGTCTATGATTACAATCAGCCCGAACCCTGCAACAAATTACTTTAAAGTAGCTGCCGACCGCAACTATACTGTAGAAGTAATGGATCTCAGCGGACGTATTGTTACTACAGCTCAAATGATGTCCAACGAAGTGATTATCAATATGGATGATCAGGAAGCTGGTATCTACATCGTACGTATGTCTAATGAAACCGTTTCTTTCTTTAAGAAAATTGTGAAGCAATAAGCGATAATAATATTATAGCTCAAACCGCCCTGGATTTCCCGGGGCGGTTTTTTTGTGCTCAGATGTTGGCTGGCACGGGCTGTTTTTTTCTCGCAAAGGAGCTAAGACGCGAAGTTTGGCTGGCGCGGGCGGTTTTTATCCACGAAGAACGCGAAGGGCTTTTTGTTTCGCTGGCGCTCAACCTTTTTTTGTCCGCGAAGGACGCGAAGGGCGCGAAGTTTGGCTGGCGCAGGATGTTTTTTCTCGCAGAGACGCTAAGGCGCAAAGGGGCTTTTCTTAGCGTTGCTTTGTGTGCTTAGCGGAGAAATTCTTCTTGTTTTTTTCTCGCAAAGGCGCAAAGGCGCGAAGGAGTGTGTTTTATAAGCGCGTATTCGTGTGCTTCGCGGATAAAATTCTTCTAAGCGGAAATTGCAGATTGGAGCGTCACTTCGACGAGTGAGCGAGGAGAAGTATTATTGGGATAAGCGCAATATGTGTCAGTAAACCCACAGGCAGCGCAGGAAATTCAAAAAAAAACAGCATCATGTATAAAAGTTTTATAAAATCATAGCCCCTATATCAATAATTGATATTAATTTTGTGCAAATTCTATATAAATTTTTAGTAAAACTGTAATTTTTAAGTTAATAAAACGCATTCTATGAAGGGAAATCTCCCGCGAAACGATACTTTTGCACCCACGAATCAAGATCAATTTTCAGGGATTATAATGAAACAGCTGCTTGCGCTTTTCTTTTGCCTTATTTTATGGGCTGCCGTGCTCAACGCGCAGATCCCGGCAGGCTATTATGATAATGCCAACGGCCTCAGCGGTGCAGCACTGAAAACCGCCCTCCATAATATCATTGATGATCATACTGTGAAAAGCTATGATTATCTCTGGACAGCATTTCAAACCACCGACGATAAATCCAACGGCAAAGTGTGGGATATGTATTCTGATGTTCCCGGCGGCAATCCACCATACGAATTTACATTTGGCAGCAATCAGTGTGGGAACTATTCCAATGAAGGCGATTGCTATAATCGAGAACATTCCTTTCCGAAAAGTTGGTTTGGTGGAGAAGTGTCGCCTATGTACACAGACCTTTTCCATCTTGTACCTACGGATGGGTATGTTAATAGCAAGAGAAGTAATTATCCTTTTGGAGAAGTGGATGTAACGGATCCAGAGCTATGGACATCCCTAAATGGCAGCAAAGTGGGTGAATGTGATTACCCAGGTTACACAGGTACCGTTTTCGAACCCATAGATGAATACAAAGGCGATTTTGCCCGGACATACTTTTATATGGCCACACGCTACGAAGATAAGATTACAGCTTGGTCAAGCCCAATGTTGGATGGAACAAGCTATCCGGCTTATGAAGAATGGGCTGTAAATATGTTGAGCGAATGGCACGAAAACGACCCCGTTTCCCAAAAAGAAATTGACCGGAATAATGATATCTACACTAACTACCAGCACAACCGCAACCCATTCATAGACCATCCGGAATATGTGGGGTACATCTGGGGCGGACAAAGTCCAATGGCCGATGAACCCAGCAACCATGCCGCCGATTTATCCGCACACTGCATCACCCTCAACTGGATCGACGCCACAGGCGATATCGTTCCCGAAGGCTATCTGCTCCGCATGAGTGCTGTGGGTTTTGGAAGCATAGTCACACCCGTAGATGGTACTGCAGTGGACGATGATTTTTCCAATAAAAATATTGCAGTCGGTGTGCAGAAATGCATTTTTGGCGGTCTCACACCCGGCACAACATATTATTTCAAAATATACGGCTATACCGGCAGCGGCGCCTTGATTGATTATAAAACCGATGGGGAGGTGATGCAGGTGAGTATAGAAGCGAATTAGAATATAGAACAAACCAAAATTTGAAACAATAAACAAAAACTTAACGTTATGAAACACATTTTACGATTAACAGCAATTTTTACCCTGCTTCTCTTCTTTGGAGGGAATATTTTGGGGCAGGTGAATGAAAACTTTGACAATTGGAGTGACGGCTCATATACTCCAACATCAACATATACCGATGCAAATGGTGGACAATGGGAGACATACAATGCAATGTGTCATTCCGATAATGCAAGATCAGGAAATGCAATAAGATTTAATGATGATAGTGGAGAAAATGAATATCTTCTTTATAAAGGTACTGACGGAAATGGAAAAGATGGTGGTATTGGAACAATCTCTTTCTGGTACCGCCACTGGGATGGTGATGGTAGCGGAGTTCAGTTTCAGGTACAATACAATCAAAATTCTGGAGGTTGGACAAATATTGGATCTGTCATAAATGTAACGAGTACAACATATACTCAGTTCTCTGAAACCGTTAATTTATCAGGTGATGATATTTTAATCCAAGTCATTTCGATAGATGATGCAGAGAGATTATTAATTGATGATTTCTCAGTAACAAACTATTCAAGCGGAGCAACAGAACCCACAAACCACCCTGCTGATTTTGCAGCATCTGCAAACTCTGAAAGTGCAATTACGCTTACATGGACAGATTCTGATGCGGCAAGCTATTTAATCAAAGGTTCGACAGTAAGCTATGATGATATTACAGATCCTGTTGACGGAACAGCAGAGGCCGATGGCGGTTTGGTAAAAAATATTACTTCTGGTACACAGACACACCAATTCACAGGCTTATCTGCCAATCAGCAATATTTCTTTGAGATTTTTGCTTATAATGGTTCTGATGCAACAGTAAACTACAAAGTTACGGGAGCTCCTCAAGAAACTGCTACAACCGAGAGCGTAAATGATAATGATTCAGAAGTTAAAGCACCAGGCGAACAACTTGCTGCAAGAAATATTTCTTCCACAGCTGATGATGAAATGGAAGAGGCCGTGCCGGTTTTCAAAATCGTTATAAAAGATAAGGGTTCAGGCGATGGTTTGGCAACAATTGTTAAAAACATCAGGTTAAAGCCCCACACCACCAACACTGCTGACTGGACAGATAACATACAGGGGTTAACCGCATATGATGGATCGAATTATTATTCTTTTAATGCAGAGGTAACAGATAGTTACATTGACCTAACATTTTTTGATGAAGAAGAGTTGAGTGTGGGTGATGGACAAACAGTTGAGCTTACGCTAAATCTTTATCTGAATAGCTCTGATATTGTAGATGGAGCTGTTATTTCCTTTATGGTTGATGCTGACGATCACGGTTTTACAGCTGACGCAAGCGGAAGTGGGTTTGCTTCTGAGTTTTTATTGGGCGATTTTCATTCGAATGATATTACTATTGATGTGACTTTTGATGAATTACGTTTTACCCAGCAACCCACAAATGTGAATTTAGGTGATGCAATATCCCCTTCTGTAACGGTTGCACTAACCGATGAAAACGGAAATGTGGATACAGATGCGGATGGAACAGATTATACAATTGGATTAACAACTACCGGAAGTTTCGATGCAATGGCAACAACCTCCATTGATGCTGTAAGCGGAGTTGCTACTTTCAATAATCTTGTTTTCAGTGCTCAAGGTTCAGGCGTTACTATAACGACTATTGACCCTGATAGCTGGGGATGGACCAATATTACGAGTGATGCGTTTGATGTTTCAGAACTACCTAATCTGATTATTTCTGAGGTTGCTGACCCAGGGGATGTTTATCAAACAAGGTTTATTGAAATCTATAATACGGGTTCCTCAACTATAGATTTCAGCACAACTACAATTTACATCTCCAGACAAACAAATGGCGGAAATTGGGAGGACAAACAACTAACAGGCTCCATCGCGCCAAATCAAACCTATGTTGCTGCAAATTCTAACGATGATGCGAGTGATTACTTCTATGTGAACTTCGGATTTATGGCTGATTACGATTATGGTGGAAGCTCAGGTAATGGGGATGACGGCTATTTTCTTTATTATAACGGTGATCATAATACTGGTACACTATTAGATGCATTCGGGGTTATCGATGAAGATGGTAGTGGTAAAGCATGGGAATACGAAGACAAAAGAGCAGTCAGAAACTCCAATATCACCACACCTAACACGATCTGGACAGAATCTGAATGGACTATTGTAGCTGCTGATGTTGCAAATTGTACACCTGGAGAGCATAATGATTATGTATTTGTAAACGCAACTGGCAATTGGAATAGTACTTCAACATGGAGTAACGGAAAGGTGCCCACCAGTACTAAAAATGTAATTGTAGCAGGTAATACGCAGCTGACCATCGCCTCAGCAAAAGCTACTGGCACATGTAATAACATCACTCTCGAAAACGGTGCCACTCTCCTCGGCCAAGAAAACTTAACTATAAATGGTACTGCAACTGTAGAAGGTTCTTACTCAGGTAATTCAGGAACAGCTGGAGCCAAAGATGCGTATTATGTAATTTCTTCTCCGCTAAGCGCAATGGATATTGCTGGTTCAGATTTTGAACCTGTTGGAAACGAAGATGATTTCTTTGTGTATGATCAGGGTACAAATTACTGGATGAACTATTTTGCAGCAGGTAATCCGGCTACATTATTTGACCAGTTTGATGCAGGAACAGGCTACCTGGTATCTTATGCTGCCGCAAATGCCGGCACGAAAGCGTTTGAAAGCACTGGTTTTAATGCAGCTTCAGTTTCTCCATCAATATCGAACTCAAACAGCGCATGGAATCTTATTGGAAACCCTTATCCTTCAAAGGTAACATGGGCAGATGTCAGCAAATCGTTGGTTTCCTCACCTAAAACATTAAATGCCACAAGCGGTGCGTGGGAAGATATGGGAACAGAAATTGAAACCGGCCAAGGAATTTTTGTATATGCGGAAGACGGTAGCCCATCATTAACCTTCGAAACTGCAGACCAAACTCATGGTTCAGGTGGCAAAAAAGATGCTGTAAATTATGCCTTTATGAACTTGCATTTCGGTGAACATACAATTTATACCCGCTTTGCAGTAAACGAGAATGCGAGCCAAAATTACGAATGGCAGCATGATTCGCGCTATATGCATCCAATCAGTCAGATTCCTTTCTTCTCAGCTATTACACAGGATGAGGTTAAGGTTTCTACTTACGTTTGCGAAACAGAAGCAGAAGAGGATTTTATTGTGCCTCTTTATTTCAGTGTACCGGCCGATCAGGAAATCAGTTTTGATTTTGATGGTAATCTGGGATATGAAATTGTTCTGGAAGATCAAAACAACAATGAAATGACAGAGCTTACAAATGGTGTTAGCTACACCTTCACCGCATCCACATCCGACGCCCCCGACCGTTTCCTGCTCCACTTTAAAGCAACTACTGCTGTGGAAGATATGGAAACACTGGATGCAAGCATTTATACTTATGACAATAAAATTTACATCAGTGGGTTGGAAGAGGTGAACAATGCTGCTGTGGAGCTGTTTACAGTGGATGGAAGAAGGATTCTTGCAGAACAGTTTGCCGGAGCGCCTGTGGTTCAGGTCGGACAAAAGCTGCCTTTGGGCTGTTATATTGTTCGTTTGACTTCTGAAAACCAGACAATGACCAAAAAAATTGTTCTCAACTAAATTATAATTTGCGATTTTAAAATTATTTCTTAATTTTGCAATACGGTAAAACGTATTCAAAACAATAATCGATTTAGCTATGAAAAAGTTTGCAGCCATTTTTTCTCTCATACTGATCTTATTGACAGCAACTTCTGTTTTTAATGGAGCAATGGCCTCTGATCCGCCACCACCTCCTCCGGGTCATGGTGAGACAGGTAATGTACCCGGTGGGGGAGCGCCTGTTGGCAGTGGAATTGCCCTCTTAATCAGTTTGGGAGCAGCCTACGGTTATAAGAAATACCGTTCGGCTCAAAACGAAGATTAAATTCTAATACATATTATATTCCTAAAACCTCGCTTTGCGGGGTTTTTTGGTTTATACCTCTATTAAGTAAATCCTTTATCAACATCAAACCTTCAAGGTTTTTTAAAACCTTGAAGGTTTGAGATGATGAAGGTTTTGTTGGGTTTGAAGGGTTTAAAGGTTTTTTGGCTTTTCTTTTATACGGTTTATCTCAAATACTTTCATACTTTTGCAGCCTCAAATTCAAAATGTTACCACTTATGCCTTACTCAGTCTTACTGATTGATAAAGAACAGGATACGCTAAAGAAGACCAGCCGCGAACTGAGCAGTCGTGGTTTGAATATTATTATATGCAGCTCCTTCGAAGATGCCTGCGACCATTTGCGCGAAAACGGTTCCATCCATGCCATCCTCACCGAATGGGAAATTTTAAAAGCCCGTAAATCCAAAGAGCGCATCAAAGGGCTTGATGTGCTTAAAGAATTTAAAGCGCTGCGCAACGAAGTGAACATCTTCCTATATACAGGAATTACAGATATTCGCCAGCTGAGCGGCGGAGGTGTGATCAATGGCTACTTTTTTAAGGGAGAGGATGCTTGGGATGATATCGTGCACAAAGTAAAAGCTCAGGTGGATGATAAAAACCGTGCGCCATTCTATGAGCAGCTGGTCAAATATGCCAATAAGGCCAAAGACAGCTGGCATACGCCCGGACATGCCTCGGGAAACAGTGTGCGCAATTCGCCTTATGTGAAAGATTATTTTGAGTTTTTCGGCGAAAACCTCTTTACTTCCGATGTTTCGGTTTCTGTTCCTGAACTTGATTCCCTGCTGCATCCCGAAGGCGTGATCAAGGAGGCTCAGGAACTCGCTGCCGGAGCCTTTAATGCTAAATACACTTTCTTTACAACCAACGGAACATCTACTTCCAATAAGATTTTAATCCAGAGCCTGCTCAAGCCGGGCGATGCTATACTGCTCGACCGAAATTGCCATAAATCAGTGCATTATGGCGTGATTATCGCAGGAGCCGAACCGCTTTACCTTACGCCAAGCGTCAATAATAAATACGGTATTTTTGGCCCGATCCCTAAAAAGCGCATTATTGAGGCAATGGATGAGGCGATTGAGCAAAATAAGCGCCTGAAAGCCATCATTATCACCAATTGCACCTACGATGGGCTGATTTATGATATTTCTTCCATTGTGGAGGAAGCACATAAACGCAATGTGAAAGTGATCGTGGACGAAGCCTGGTTTGGTTATGCGAATTTCCATCGTGAGTTTTACCCCAATGCCATGGCTGCCGGAGCAGATTATGCCACGCAATCCACACATAAAACCATGAGCGCATTTTCACAGGCCAGCATGATTCATGTGAATGATCCTGATTTTGAAGAACGCCAGGATTTTTTCATGGAAAACTTGAATATGCACGCCTCCACTTCGCCACAGTACCCGATGATTGCATCACTGGATGTGGCGCGCAAGCAGATGCAAATGGAAGGCTATACGCTGCTGAGCCGTGTGCTCAAAATGAGCGACGAGCTGCGTGCTTCCATTAATTCCCTGGAAAAATTCCGCGTGCTGGAATTGGAAGATTTGATCAGCGACGAAATCAAAGACGACAATATCCGTCTGGATCGTACAAAATTGACCATTGATATTTCGAGATCAGGTTATACAAGTAAGGAGCTGGAGCATATCCTGCTCAACAAGCACAACATCCAGATTGAAAAATCGACTTATAATACGATCACGATCCTGCTTACGATTGGTGCGACTTATTCACGCATAAACCGGCTCTACCTTGCGCTGGAAAGCATTGAGAAAAGCAGTGGAAACCGCACATCCAACGGTAGTGAGAAAATCCTGAAGCATTTTAAACTGAGCATTTCTCCGATAAAATACCGTCCGCGTTTTGCTTTTTACAGCGATGGTGAGGAAATCGCATTGCGCGATGCACTTAACAAAGTGGCCAGCCGCATGATAACGCCTTATCCTCCGGGTATTCCGCTTTTGGTTCCCGGTCAGCTTATCACGCAGGAGATTATTGATACCCTGATTTTCTACCGCGATTATGGCGTGGAAATCCATGGGATGCATGGCAGTATGGTGCATGTTTTGACGGAAGAAGATGAAAAGCGCCTTCAAACGGAGGGTTATCAGATTATGAGTTCGTAACAAACACAAACGAAAATGGATGGATTTGGAATATTATCACTGGTACCGGCGGCAGTAACTATTGTGATTGCTTTGAGCACGCGCAAAGTTGCTTTGGCTTTATTTGCCGGTATTCTGGGCGGTGCTTTGGTTCTGGCAACGGGTTTTATGAGCTATCTTGAGCTTTTCTGGAAATATATGATGGTATCCTTTACCGATCCCGAGCGCCTGAAAATTGTGGCTTTCATCATGCTGATCGGCGGATTGCTCGAAGTGATTTCGCACAGTGGCGCCTATGCACGACTGGCAGATGCACTTTCGGACAAACTGACCAATGCACGCCGCAGCAGGCTGGCAACCTGGCTGTTGTCTTTTACGCTCTTTTTTGATGATTATGCCAATGTGCTGATCTCAGGAGCAAGCATGCGCAATACCAACCTGCGTATGAAAGTCAGTCCGGCAATGCTGGCCTATATCGTTGATGTAGTAGCTATTATGGCCAGTGTGATGATCGTTTCCACCTGGGCAGCCTATGAAGGCTCTGTGATGCAGGATGCTGGCAGGGGAATTGGGCAGCACAGAAGCTTGTCGGAGTTTTTCCTGGCATCCTTTCCCTACCATTTTTATACTTTCCTGGCCATTTTTATGGCGTTCGTCGTGGCTTTCAGTGGTCGTTGGTTTGGCTATAAACTGGATAAAGATGCTTTGCCCAAGCCTTCTCCTTCACCACCTTCAGGGCATGGAGTGAAATTGTACCATGTGCTGGCTCCAATCCTCACTTTGCTGGGATTTGCCATTGCAAGCCTGTTTATTGGTGGTTATTTTACGGCCAAATCACAGGGGCTCGAAATCAACCTGATGAATGTGCTGGGCGCAGTTTCCTCCATTGATATTTTGATTGTGAGTACTTTCCTGGCGATGGGTGTTGCTTTTGTATTATTACGAAAGGATAAAATTATGCCGGTGAAAACCATGGGGAAAGTATTTGGCCACGGTGTAAAAGATATGGTAGCGGTGAGCCTGGTTATCCTTTTTGCAACGGGTTTGGCAGCCGTTTCTGAAGATTTGGGCACAGGGGTTTATATTGCTGATATTCTGGGAAATATGATTCATGGCAATATCCTCCTTCTGATTATTTTTGCCCTTTCAGCTTTGATTACAGTTGCTACAGGATTTAGCTGGAGCAGCATGGCTATTGTGATGCCGATTGCCTACCAGATGTCCGTAGCCGAAGGAATGGGAGATTTTTTACCGGCAGTTTCTGCAGCTGTTATCAGCGGGGCCGTAAGTGGTGAACATATGATCCCTTTCTCTGAAAAAGCCGTAATGAGCGCCGCCGCCTGCAAGATCAGCCCGGTGTACCATGTAAAAACGATGATCTTCCAAACATTCTCCGTATTTATCGCCGGAGGATTGGGGTTCTATCTTTATGGTTTGGGAACAGGATTGTTGCTTTCCTATCTCATCCCCGCAGCATTACTGTTGATATTGCATTTCAGTTTGGCACGGGCCAATAAAAATGTGGCTGCTTCTTAACCTGTTTAGTGGCCGAACCGATATATACCGGGATTTGCTTCGTGCAGTCTCGGTTTTTTTATTCCTTCGCTGATAATGAATCCTTTATTATTTCAATTTCGCTGAGGCTCAAGCCGCTTACCTTTTGGATGATCTCTATGGATAGCTTCATGCGCAGCATGTTTTTGGCGGTTTCCCTTTTTTCTTCCTCTCTGCCTTCCTCTCTGCCTTTCTCTAATCCTTTCACTAATCCTTTCTCTAATCCTTTCTCTAATCCTTTTTGTTCGGCTTCAGCTTTTGCGGTTTCCAAGGTGTTGTTTAAATCGCGGTAATATTTTAGACTGCCTTCATAAGCATCAAATTCATTCCGGCTAAATTTTGCAATTTCAGCTGTTTCAAAAAGTTTTTCAAAAATCTGTTCCCGCAGTTTATCCGGAATACGATCAAGTTTAGGCAGGTTCTTGATCACATACAGCCATTTATCAAATCGGGTTTCCAGCTCATCAATACTTTTATTGAATTTTGGCATGGCCAGATATATAAATGTAAGCTTATCGTAGAAAACTTCATGTGTTTCAATGTCCGAAAGCTTCACGTCATATCTGTATTTGTTTGGTTCATCTTTGTCTTCGTCAAATACAAAGTCGAGAATGGCTATGGTATAAACTTTTTTCAATTCAAAATTCCAGAAACTGCCTTTAATAGCCTGATCTCTTATGGGAAAGGTGGAATAATATACCGTCCGGTCTTTGAAAAAGTTCTGTTTTGTTTTTTGCAGTTCTACAATGAAACGCTCTCCGCGTTCATTCGTGCAATATAAATCAAAAACAGCTCTTCTGTCGGGCTCCGTTGAACCCAAATGTTCATTTTTTAAATAGGTCAGCTCTTTGATCTCTCCTTGTTCTTCACGGAGCAGTTCGGTGAGAAAATCTTTAAGCAAATCTTTATTGGGTTCTTCTCCAAAAAGCCTTTTAAAACCATAATCGGTAAATGGGTTTACATATTTTTCCCTAAAATCATCCATGATGCAATTCTTTGATTCAAAGATAAGTAAAATTGAGATGAATTGTCAACGAGCTAACTGTGTTTTTCTCTATGATTTTTATATTAATCCTGATTCAACTCAATCAAACTGTCCGGAAGGTTTTCTGTTATGACCGAATCCACATTCAGGCTGTCCGGCGAAATAATAGTCTGAATAGTATCCATCCACAAACTGTCGGTTATTCCAATAAGCACACTGTCCGGCAATATTCTTTGGATGCTTGAATCTTGCAAGTTGCTGTCAGTTAATTGGTAAAGCAGGCTGTCGTTTGCAAGGGCATCTGGCATCGTAAGAACCGTCAGGCTGTCCGTGTTTTTCTTTCCAAAGATTTCATATTTGTTCATGGGGCGCTTTCCGGTGATCCAGATAAAATCCCTTAAAGTGCGCTCTGGCTGGGGAAGGTCTTTATCGGGGTATAAAGTGGCATCTGGCTGGTCAATATACGTTATGCTCTGAAATGCCCGGTCGCGGATTTTTATGTACAACTGGCCCGATATCGCTTTGTTGATGCCTACCAGTTTTCGTTCTTCATCGCGCAGATAATAAATGGTTTCGGCATTGCCATCAACATAAATTTTATTGATGTCGTTGTTTTTTAAATATGCAACAATGTTTCGGCCTTTGATCTGATTAAAGGATTCGGTGCTGTCCTGCGATATCACAAACGCACCATTAATAAGTTCCAGAGAATCAATTTGCTGATTGCTGCTGAATATGCGTATGGTATCGCTGGTCATTTGATTTTCCTGCGACCACATCACCGGCTCTGTCAGCAGCGAGATAGTAGAATCCTGAAAATCATAGATCAGTGAATCGCAAAGTCCCTGAAGGTCTTTTCGGTAAAACTTTGTTTGGTAATATGCCAGCATTTTACTGGGATCGCGCAGGCTGTCAAAGAGCATCCGCAGGGTATCGGCATGCATAAAAAGGGAATCGCGCTCTTCGGCAATGATGGCGTGGGCGCTATCCACCACATAACCAAATCCATCGGCTTTTTTGTATATGCCATAACCGCCTTTGATGTAAATATCCTGTGCCGTATCGTGTATGCATACATGCCCGAAAACCTCCGCAAAATCCTGTGCACGTTCATAAAAGATGCTGTCGCCGCTGACAATCTGGCCTTTATCTTCAATATGCACATCCTGAAAAAGCTCCGAAATATCGTTTTGTGTGTCGTACCATCCCGATTTTGCCTTGATGGTATTATTCTCTCCTTTGATTGTTGTTGGCCCAAAAAACTCAGTGATTTTTGTTTCCGTATTGTATTTCAGCGTGTCGGAGAACATGGTATAGTCTTCGTTTTTAACGACTACATTATCCTTAAAAAAGTAAGTTTTTTCATTAGTGAAATAATAGCCCTGAACACTGGTTAATGTGTTTTCTTCATCTACAATTTTTCCGTGATCGGGATAAAAGCCGGTTTTGGTGTTTCTGTTGTAAATCAGGTGGTCGGTATAGAGTTCGGTTTGATTATCAATGAGGCGCACATTAAAATAGGCATCGGCAATTTTTGTATTCCCCGAATATTTCAGCATATCGCTGTACAAACTGAGCGTATCGTTGAGCAACACATGTACATTGCCATAAGCATCAAGGCTGTTTGTTTCTTCATAAACATATGCCGTATCGCAATAAAGGAAAGCCGAATCATGTTCAAAAATCACCTCGCCGATAAAAATATTCACGTCCAGGCCATCGCGAACTACGCTATTGAGCTCATCGGCCTGTATCAAACGGATCTTTTTTGGCTTTTCCTGTGCACTGATGCTGTGCGAGGCTGCCAAAAAGAAAATAAGGAAAAAAATTGCTTTGCGCATGTGCTGCATTTTTTTGATTTCGCAAAGTTAGATAAAATGAGAATCCCTTTTAATAATACGGCCTGCATCGGCTTTGTTGTGCCGGATGTTAAATTTTTATTCCATTTACTATGCGCAACGCAATATTTTTTGTATCTTTAAAGCCTGATTTGATACAGTAATTTTTCCTATTCATCGCAAAAGCCTACCATTATGAAGAAGTTTTTGTTTTTTAATGTGTTGCTGTTTATTGGATTATCGGCTTTTTCGCAAATAAGTCAATTGTCGTATCAGCCTGCAATCCATTATAAAAAAGCCGCCGGTAAATGTCCGCTGGTTGATGCGCCTGTGAAACAAAAAGCTCTGTGCAATCAATTGTCTGATTATTCATTCAAGTCTTCCAATAGTGACGTTTCGATTATCACTTTGGGGGGTGCAGTAAATGCTTATAGTTATGGCCATAATGGGGGTCAGAGAAGTTTTCTGGACTATAATGCAGATTTACATGTTTTGATCCATGCACATCGTATGGGAGGGATATCTTATATGACGGATGGGCGCGATTTGGGTTATGATGTTTCTTTTGATGATGGAGCCAACTGGCATCATTCCATTATGATGCATCCTTATTATTTTGATGGATATCATAATATTCGGATAAGTCGGTATCCGCAGGCAGTTATATTTAATCCGTTTGGAAATACTGCCTACACCAATGCCTACACGGCCTTTTTTGCTCCTTTTATGGGGCTCGATTTCAGTCCTTGGAATGGATATGCAAATGGCCTTCATCGTTTGGGAGGATTAGGCTGTATTGATACAACACGAAATGCTGATTTGTGCTCGGATACAATCATATTTAATGTCCCGGAAAGTATGAGTTTTTGCAGGCAGCTTGCCAAAGCCCTTGTCGTGGCAACTCATTACGATTTTGAAGATTCTGTTTATCTTGATCAGTTGGTCTTAGGTCATGGAGCCTGGGATGAAAACGATTCGGATGTTAAGTACACTTACAATTATTTGAATTGTCCGACATTACATGATATTGCTGCCGCAGAACCGGTATGTGCCCGTATAGCCTTTGCGCCCAACAGCCCAACAGGCTATATCGTTGTTTTTGGCGATAACGGAGAGAACGAAGCCTTTGTTGAAGGTCAGAGAACTTATCATCCTATTGTTTTCAAAACTACCGATGGTGGTCAGAGCTGGAGTGCTCCAACAAACATTCAACTCGATGGTCCCAATGGCATACCCGGCATCCTGACTTATTTATCTGCAGCTGAAATTGACAGCCTCTTTAGCGGAGCACTTCCGGCGCGTGATGAAATACCTTACACAACAGCCTTTGATTTTGATCTGGTAGTCGATAAAAACGGCAACCCGCATATTGCAACAGGTGTTTCAGTAGCAGGGGCAGAGCCTTATTCCTATGTTTCGGATTATCCTTACAATGCCGTTTTTGATATTTGGTCGCCGGATGGAGGGGCAACATGGGAGGCTGTAGAACTTGGCAGGCCCAAAAGTTTCCGTGGTGATTTTGGCAATAATTTCATCGAAGATAACCGCGTTTGTGCTGCAACTAACTGGGATGGAGATAAAATCTTTGTAACATGGCTGGATACAGATCCGGAAGTGATGCCCGGCAACAATACACGGCATAATGTCTGGGCAAGGGCTTTTGATCCCATGAGCCATCGGATAACGGCAAATCAAGATGGTGAGAATGCAGCCCAAAACATCACCGCTGGAACGGAAGCCGAAAATAAAGCCTGGTTTGCCACGCTTTCAACGTATGTGATCCACAACGGAACAGAATATGAACTGCCCATTAGCTTTCAGGATATGGATCCGGAAGATGTTCTTGCTCCCGTTCGCTATCACTATATCAGGGGATTTGCTTTTGAGGATTCTGATTTCATCATCCTAAGCGCTGTTGATAATCTTTATGCTGATTTTAGCGCAGATAAAACAAAAATTGAAATGGGCGGTGGTGTCCATTTTTATGATTTCTCCTATGATGCTGCAAGCTATTTCTGGACTTTTGAAGGTGGAGAGCCACAAACATCCACCGAAAAAAATCCGCATGTAACTTACAATACGCCCGGTGATTATGATGTTGGCCTGACAATTTCTAATGGTAGGGGAGAAGCCACAAAAACTATTGAAAATTATGTGCATGTTTATGATCCGGCTTCCGTTGCAGGCTTAAATGATATGCGCTCCATCTTTCCCAATCCGACAAATGGTATGGTGCAGATTAAACTGTCGGGATTTTCCGGTCGGTTCAATCTGGAGCTTTGGGACAACACTGGCCGGATTGTTTGCAAAGATCAAATATTGAACGATCAAAATGATGGAATAATCCGGGCCGATTTTAGTGGCTGTGCTCCCGGGATTTATGTCCTGAAACTCAAAAGCAAGCGTTTGAACATCACCAAAAAAATCATCCTGAAATAGAATAAGATCCTAAGTCATGAAAAAACTGCTCTTTTTATCATTGTTTCTTTGTTTTGCTGTGGTGAGTCAATCACAAGTTATGACCAGACTTCGGGACGGACTCAAAATGCACCAAGCTGTGTTTGGCAAAAAAACAGGAGTGGAACCCGTCAAGGCAGCAACGCCTTCTCCAAATTACATCTCAAATCAAAATTACCGATCGCCCAATGCTGTTCAGGTTGTAGATATTGGCACTTCATGCAATGCATATGGCTATGGTTATGAAGGTGGCCAGAGAAGCATCATTTATTATAATGACGATATCCATGCAATAACAAACATCCACCGTATGGGCGGTGCGCTTGACCCGGATGGATATAGCGGCGACCTTGGGTATGACTTGTCGCTTGATGGCGGAAAGACCTGGACATGCATGATTGAGACTTATCTCGGTACACGACCTGGCCCTCAATATTATGCTGATGGAGCACGCTTTCCACAGGCTGTGGTTTATAATCCGGAAGAGAATACGAATCCTTCCAATGCATCATTGGCTTTCTTTGCACCCAACCTCGACGCTACAAACGGAACCTGGGGAGGCTATTGTTACGGCACGCATAAAATCGCCTCCGCTTCCAACGTGGATACCACGGAAAACCTTCTTTTTTCTTCCGCACCATACTTTCAGTACATACCAGATGGAATGGATATTAACCGTAAAACAGGTACTGTGCTGGTTGCTGATATGAACCAAAACTGGACAACCGGAAGCTTTGAATATCTCGGCCAGCTAATCATCAGCCGTGGAACCTGGAGCGATGAGGAAAATGATATCATTTACGAACGGATGCTCATTGAAGCTCCTGTGGCACATCCTGAAGAGCAATTACTTCCGGCCTGTGTCCGTGTGGCTTATTCGCCCGACGGATCTGTTGCCTGGATTGTTATCCTTGCCGATAATGGCGGAAATGAGGCCGTAGTCCCCGGTCAAAAAACATATTACCCAATCCTTTATAAATCAGAGGATGATGGACTGACATGGAGTGAGCCGATGAACATCCAGCTCGACGGTCCTAATGGAATTGGAGGCGTAAAAACATATCTGACAGCAGTTCAGTGGGACAGCCTTTTTGCCGATCCCGATCCGCAACGCGATGAAGTGCCTTTTACAACCGCTTTTGACTGTGACCTTGTTGTTGATGTAGAAGGAAATCCACATATCGCTGTAGGAATCGGTGTTGCCGGTAATGAACCTTATTCCATAATAACCGAATATCCATATTTTGCCCTGATGGATATCCATTCCACGGATCGTGGCGAAACATGGGAAGCCGTTGAAATCGGACGTCCGCATAACTTCCGTGGTACTTTTGGCGAACTGAGCGAAGACAACCGAATTTGTGCGGCAACAAACTGGGACGGTACAAAAGTATTCTTCTCTTACCTGGATACTGATCCGGAAGTAAACCCAGAAGATAACAACAGTCCTGACATCTGGGCCCGTGGTTTCGATCCAATGGCAAATATGATGACTGCTGACGGACAAGGCGAAGATATGCCTACAAACGTTACATTCGGTTCTGTTGCAATGTGGCAGTCTTACTTTGGAACTATGGCCAGCTTCGTTATCCAGGATGATGACAGCTATACACTTCCACTGGTTTATGAAGAGATGGATAATGCCGACCCTACTAAGCCAGTTCAGTATAGATATATAAAAGATTTTATTTTCACTGAAGCCGACTTTGCTCTCCCAACAGGACCAATTCCGGTGGTAGCTGATTTCAGCGCAAGTGATACTGTGGTTTATGAGGTGTCAACCGTATATTTTAACGATTTGTCGGATGGCGCTACTTCCTGGCTATGGGAGTTTGAAGGAGGTTATCCGACAATGTCCACGGAGCAAAACCCTTCTGTATTTTATGCTGATGAAGGTCAATATGATGTCCGACTGATCGCTTCTAATGACGAGGATCAGGATACCTTGACAAAAGAAGATTATATCAGGGTGGATGGGAATATTGAGACCTATACGGTTTCATTCAGTGCGGATGCAAACCGGGCCATTGAATATGATATGTTTATATATGGAGTTGATACTATGTATGTTACAGGCAGCATGATCGGATGGTTGGAACCGGGGCAGAATGGTTCTTTATTAATGACAGATGACGATGGCGACAGTGTTTTTACCGCAACAATCGAGTTGCCTGCAGGGGAGTATCAATATAAGTATTTTAAAAATGCCGGATGGGAAGGTGGCGAATGGAGCGGAGACCCCGGTCGTGAATTTCGTATTAATGGTGATAACCTAACCCTTGAAGATATATTTGGAGGTATTTATATTGGGATAGAAGATTTTGAATCTCGGATCACAATCAGTCCTAACCCTGCGCACAACTACTTCAAAATTGCTGCTGACAGTGACTACACTATTGAAGTTATGGATCTCAGTGGCCGCCTTGTTACTACTGTACAAATGCTTTCTAATGAAGTAATAATCAATATGGAAAACCAAGAGGCCGGTGTTTACATTGTACGTATGGCAAACGAAAAGACTACTTTCTTTAAGAAGATTATTAAGAAGTGATTTAGCATTTTGACATATTCTCCGCACTCATGGATTTCAGAGTGGCTTTTTTAGCCTGCTATTGCATACAGAAATAAAAATTCGGCTCATAATCGCTGCTTCAATATTCCCCCGAAGCATTCTAAGTGTTTCACCTATTTGAGATCAGTTATTTTCGCAATGTTCTGTGAATCATTGTTTTTCGTTTATTTTGCCTTTTTATTTTTGTTTTGCTTATTCTTTTTGCAATTCTTAGGATAACAGCCGGTTAGCTTTTTCAGCCTAATTTAGATCAATTTTAAATTTTTGAAAACCAATGAGGAAGGAGGTATTTCTGCGGTTCAATTCCTATTTTTACTACCAACATCAACAATTGATATTAGAATATTTACAAAAATATTTCACTATGAGAATCCAAAGAATATACCAGGAAAAAAGCGCAGCCGAGGCTACCGGCCTTGACCTGAGTCTGCTCGACGCCCTGCTGAGCAAGTATAAGTCGAAAAGAGGTAGCCTGATCCCGCTCCTTCAGGGTGCACAGGCAATTTATGGCTACCTGCCACGCGAAGTTTTTGAAAAAATTTCCAATGAAACAGGAATCCGCCTGAGCGATATGTATGGTGTGGCTACATTCTATTCGCAGTTCCGCCTTGAGCCGGTGGGCAAGCATATCGTGAAAGTATGCCATGGTACCGCTTGCCACGTGCAAAATGCCGATGAACTTACCGATGCCCTTCAGGATGCATTGGGCGTAAAAGACGGCGAAACTACCGAAGACCGCCTCTTTACACTGGAATCAGTGGCTTGTCTGGGTTGCTGCTCCCTGGCTCCGGTGATGATGATTGGTGATGAAACCTACGGAAAGCTTACCGGCAGCGAGGCTGTGAAAATTGTTAAAAATATCAGAATTCAGGAAAAAAATTAAGCCCTATGGAAAAGACAAAAGTAATCGTAGGATTGGGAAGCTGTGGTATTGCTGCAGGTGCCAATAAAACCTATGAAAAAATAAAAGCCCTTCAGGAAGCTGAAAATCTTGATTTTGAACTAAAGAAAACATCCTGCGTAGGTATGTGCTATCGCGAACCTCTGGTGGAAATCCAGGACGAAACCGGTACGCATCTCTACGGCCAGATTGATGAAGGCCGCGCCATTGAGCTTATCGAGCGCCATGTTGTGCAGCAAAACCCTATTAAAGAATATATCGTTCAAAGCGACCTGATCGAAACCATTGATAATGAATTTACGGAAGATCAGGTAAAAATAGCACTCCGAAATTGTGGATATATGGATCCGGAGAGCATTGAGGAGTATGAAGAACGCCATGGTTATGAAGCCATGAAAAAAATTGCTAAAGAAGAAATTGATCCCGAAACAGTTATTCAAACTGTTCTGGATTCTGGTATCCGCGGCCGTGGTGGCGGAGGGTTCCCAACCGGAATGAAATGGCGTTTTGCGTTCAATTATAAATCCGAAGAAAAATACATCATCTGTAATGCCGATGAAGGCGATCCGGGTGCTTTTATGGACCGTTCCGTTTTGGAAGGCGATCCGCATGCCATTATCGAAGGTATGGCAATCGGCGCTTATGCTATTGGCGCTTCAAACGGTGTGATCTACTGTCGCGCTGAGTATCCGCTGGCAATCAAACGACTCAATATTGCATTGGAACAGGCCCGCGAAAAAGGTTATCTCGGCAAAAATGCTGCCGGAATTGAAGGCTTTAACTTCGACATGTATATCAAAGAAGGAGCCGGAGCATTTGTTTGCGGTGAAGAAACAGCACTTATTGCATCGGTGGAAGGCCAGCGCGGAATGCCCCGCAAACGCCCTCCTTTCCCTGCCGAATCAGGCCTGTGGAAGCAGCCCACTAACATTAATAATGTGGAAACGCTGGCCAATATTGCCTGGATAATCCTGAACGGAGCAGAAGCTTTTGCGCAATACGGAACAGAAAAAAGCAAAGGAACCAAGGTTTTTGCCCTGGCTGGTAAAATTAAACGCTCCGGCCTGGTGGAAGTGCCTATGGGCATTACCATCCGTGATATCATCTTTAAACTGGGTGGAGGGATCATTGGCGATAAGAAGTTTAAAGCCGTTCAGTTGGGTGGCCCTTCCGGAGGATGTATCCCCGAATATCTGGCCGACACCATCGTTGATTATGACTCGGTAAATGCTACCGGCGCCATTATGGGCTCGGGCGGTATGGTCGTGATGGACGAAACTACCTGTATGGTGGATGTGGCGAAATTTTTCCTCGATTTTACCCGTAAGGAAAGCTGTGGGAAATGTACGTTCTGCCGTGTGGGCACCAAACGTATGCTCGAAATCCTGGAACGCATCACGCAAGGCGAAGGTAAGGAAGGCGATATCGAAAAACTGATCGAACTGGCTGAGCAAATCAAAGACAACAGCCTCTGTGGCCTTGGACAAACAGCTCCAAATCCCGTCCTGACCACTATTAAATATTTCAGGCACGAATACGAGGCGCATATCCGCGATAAAAAATGTCCGGCAAAAGCCTGTAAAGCATTGCTTACCTATGAGGTTGACGAAGAGAAGTGTATTGGTTGTACCGTTTGTGCCAAAAATTGCCCTGTGGATGCCATTAGCGGTAGCCGCAAGGAAGTACATCATATCGATCAGGATAAGTGTATCAAATGTGGCCTCTGCTACACCAAGTGTAAATTTGATGCGATTAAGCTGATTTAATTCTGTCCAACCTAAAATTGAATTTAAAGATGAAAACATATAATATAGTCTTAGACGGAAAAATTGTTCAGGGATTTGAAGGCGAAAGCATCCTGGATTTATGTAAACGCGAGCAAATTGAAATCCCCACGCTTTGTAATGACCCAAGGCTGGAACCTTATTCGAGCTGCTACCTTTGCGTGGTGGATGTAAAAGGCATGAAAGGCCATCAACCAGCTTGTTCCACGCGCCTGAGCGAGGGAATGAAAATCGAAACCAATAACGAAGGTGTGCGCAAATCACGCCGTACAGCTTTGGAATTGCTGCTCAGTAACCATTATGCCGATTGTCTGGGGCCTTGTACGCAAACCTGTCCGGCAGGCGTTGATGTTCAGGGTTATGTCAGCCTGATTGATAAAGGGCTGTACAGTGAAGCCGTTGCGCTGATCAAAGAAACAAACCCACTGCCTGCCATTTGTGGACGTGTTTGTGTGCGCCCCTGCGAAGCGGCATGCCGCCGAAATCTCCTTGATGAAGGAACCGGTGTGGGCATCGATTATATGAAGCGCTTTGCTTCGGATTATGATCTGGAATCTCCTGATAAATATGTGCCAAAACTTGCGCCATCAACCGGTAAAAAAGTTGCTGTGATCGGAGCCGGACCTGGTGGCCTTTCTGCGGCACACTTCCTACGTGTGAAAGGACATGATGTGGATATTTTTGAAGCAGCTCCGAAATCCGGTGGCTGGCTACGGTACGGTATCCCCGAGTATCGCCTGCCCAACGATATACTCGATAAAGAAGTTGAGAATATCACCGATTTGGGCGTGAATATTTTCTACAATAAAAAACTGGGCGAAAATATTTCCTACAAAGAAATCAAAGAAAAATATAATGCTACCGTGCTGGCCATTGGCTCGCAAAAAGGTACGCTGATTGGCTGCGAAGGTGATGATGCCGGCAATGTATTTTCAGGTATTGATTTCCTGAGGAATATGGAAATGACCGGAAAACGTGCCGATTTCACAGGCAAAACCGTTGCCGTTGTTGGTGGTGGTAATACCGCCATGGACTGCTGCCGTACTTCCATGCGTTGCGGTGCGCAAAAGGTGTATGTAATTTACCGTCGTACGGAAAAGGAAATGCCTGCCAACCCGATCGAAATTCACGAATCGAAACTGGAAGGTGTTGAATATCTTTTCCTTACCAATCCCAAGAAAGTTAATAAAGATGAAAACGGAAACCTGAAGTCGGTAACACTTCTCAAGATGGAACTGGGCGCTCCCGATAAGTCAGGCCGTCGCCGTCCTGTACCAATCGAAGGCTCTGATTTTGACCTGGAACTGGATTATATCCTCGCTGCTATTGGCCAGAAGACTACTGTGGGTTTCATGGACGATATCAACGAACATGCTGCTGAAGGTGAGCTGAAGCTCAACCGCTGGGGCGATCTGGATGCTGCCAAAACACTGGAAACCGGAATCCCGGGCGTTTTTGCTGCCGGTGACGGGGTTACAGGCCCTGCAACCATCATCGAAGCGATTGCTCAGGCTAAAATTGCAAGCGATTCCTGCGACCAATACCTGCGTGGCGAGGAAATCAAACTGATTCCCAAGCCGTTCCATTCCAAAAAGGAGAACTTTAAAAATGAGCTTCCAAAAGACGACTTCCTCGGTCATTTTGAAAAACAGATGCGTGAGGAAATGCCGGTACTCGAACCCAACGACCGCCTGAATTTCAAAGAAGTGGAACTGGGTTATGCCAATGAAGATGTGGCCCGCCATGAGGCACAACGCTGTTTGGAATGTGGCTGTACCGAATTTTTTGATTGCGACCTGCAACGTTATTCTACCGAATACGAGGCCGATCAAAAGCATTTTGCCGGAGAATACAAGGAATATCAGGTTGATTTCCGTCATCCGTTTATCGAGATCGATAATAATAAATGTGTGCTTTGCTCGCGTTGTATCCGCATCTGCCGCGAGGTAGTGGGCGCCAATGCACTCGGTTTGGTGCAACGTGGTTTCGAAACTTATGTGGCTCCTGCAATGGGCGATTCACTTCAGGATACACCCTGCGAAAACTGCGGGCTATGCATCACAACTTGTCCTACGGGTGCTATTACCGAAAACGTGCCCTTTAAACCTGGGCCGGTGGAATTGACGAAACTGCCAGCTGTTGATTTCTTTGGCAGCGAAGGTTTTGAAATGGATATCTACCATAATGCCGGCTTTGTGTATAAAACCAATGGGCGACGAGCTGCGATCAATAAAGAAGGCAATATCAGCCGCAGGGCGAAATTTGGCTACCGCCAGATGAACCGACTCGACAGGATTAGCAAACCTATGCTCAAAGAGGGTGATGGATTTAAAGAAATCACTTTTGATGAAGCATATAAATTGCTGGTAGAAAAAATGAAAGCGGTTCCGGCAGATGAAAATGCATTCTTTGCCGGTGCGCGCCTCACCAACGAGGAAATGTATATGATCCAGAAACTGGCAAGGGCTGCTGTGAAGACCGCAAATGTAGGCAGCTTCCACTATGCCGGAAGAAGCAGCAATCAGGCTGATAATTTCCGGGCCAATGTTCCTTTTGATCAGATTGAAGATGCCAGCCGGATCTATCTGCTGGGAGCCGAGCTGAATGTGGATAATCCGCTGATTGGTTATCTGGTTCAGAAAACACGCTCCCGTAAAAATGTCCCTGTGGACCTGATCAGTACACAGAATGAAAGCACAATGAAACATAAATCGGATTCCAGCCGGAAGGTAAAATCATATTACTACTTCCTTAAGGCCGTGAACCATTACCTGCTGTCTTCGGACTTGCATAATGCGCTTTTTATCAAGGATAATGTTGCCGGCTTTGATGCTTATAAGGATGCGCTCCTAAAAGAGGATTTCGATGAGCTTTTCGAGAAATCCGGAGCCTGCTGCATCGACCATTTGATCGAGTTTGCGAAGAATTATAATCTGGAACAAAATGCAGTATTGATTTTCAGTGAGAAAGAAGTTTCTGAAAAGGCTGCTGTTGAATTGTTCAATCTGGCAATGATCACAGGTAAACTGGGCAAAACTTCCAGCGGATTGATCAGTCTGAAAGAAACAGCCAACGCTCAGGGCTTGTTTGATATGGGCATTTCCGGTGATTATGCATTTGGATATCGCAAAGCCAATGACCAGCTCGCCGAAGAAATGAAAGCGCTTTGGTCGGTGGGCGATGTGAAAGCAGAAAAAGCAGATGCGTATGCCGCACTCAAAGCGGGTAAAGTGAAAAATCTTTTCGTATTTGGTGAAGACCCAGTAGGTTGTGCAAAACAGGCTCAGGAAATTGAAAAAATAATTGATGCGCCTGATTTTGTGATGGTTCAGGATTATTTCATGAGTGAAACCGCGCTAAAAGCTGATTTGATAATGCCGGCAAGTTTCCCTGCCGAAAGTGGAGGCAGTTTTTCCAATACACAGCGCACTTTACAACAATTTGATGCTGTGCTGCCTGCAAAAGCGGAGCATACCTCTTTTGAACAATTGGTGCAAATGCTCGACAGATTTGGCATCAATGGTGTAGGCAATCCCGGCGAAGCATTCTCAGAAGCTGTTGCCCTGCTTCCACAGGAAGATAGCTGGAAAATGGAATTCCGCACTACGGAAGCCGAAGAAGATTGCAGCCGTATTTTTAATTATGGATGCGATAATCTTACCAAATCATTTGATGAAGAATTCGAATCAATGTTATAAACCATAATTTTATTTTGAATAAAAGGGGGCATAAGCTCCCTTTTTTTATGCTATTTTGTATCTTTAGCTTTCTAAAATTCTGACTATGCACAGCAACCACCCTTCAATTGACCAGTTGAAACACCTGTTGAACGATACATCCTTTAACAGCCTGATGAAAAACAGGATCTATCAGGTTTTGTTGATTTCCAGCCGTTACGATGCCTTTATCATGGAAGATGACGGGCGCATCGACGAACAGATTTTTAATGAATATGTAAGCCTGAACCTACGCTATCCCCCGCAGTTTATCCTGGCAAGTTCCAAAGAGAAAGCGTTGAGCATCCTGCGTAGCGAAAAGATCGATCTGATTATTTCGATGCTCAATCCTGAAGATTCCGACACCTTCACTTTTGCAGAAGGTATTAAATTGCAATATCCTACCATCCCGATTGTGGTTTTAACGCCTTTTAGCCGGGATGTCAGCCTTAAAATTGCGGGTAAAGACCTGAGTTCCATTGATTATGTGTTCTCCTGGTTGGGCGATTCCAGTATCCTGCTGGCCATCATCAAGCTGATTGAGGACAAGATGAATGTAGAGCATGATGTGGAAGAGATAGGCGTTCAGGTGATTATTCTCGTTGAAGATTCCATTCGTTTTTATTCCAGTTATCTGCCTAATATTTACCGCATCATTTTCCAGCAATCAAAAGCTTTTATGACCGAAGGCTTGAATGAACACCAGAAAATGCTCCGTATGCGCGGGCGGCCGAAAATTTTGCTGGCAACAAATTACGAAGAAGCGGAATCGCTTTACTGGAAATACAAGGAAAACCTTTTGGGTGTGATCTCCGATATTTCGTACAAACGCGATGGAAAAAGGGATACTGAAGCGGGGATTAAGCTGGCGCGCATGGTCAAGATTGATAATAAATATATGCCATTTCTGCTGCAAAGCTCCGATGCCCATTTTGAATCACGGGCCAAGCAATTGAAAGTCGGCTTTATTCATAAGCATTCCAAAACACTTTCTATTGAGCTGCGTGCCTTTATAAAGAATTATTTTGCTTTTGGTGATTTTGTCTTTAATGATCCACATACCGGCCATGAAATAAACCGCGCTCAGGATTTGCAGGCTTTGCAACAGAAGATTTTTGAAGTGCCGGATGCATCCCTGGAATATCATTTTGCACGCAACCATATGAGCAAGTGGCTTAACGCCAGGGCTTTGTTTCCTCTTGCTAAGGTTTTTAAAGCCATTCCTTTATCCAGTTTTGAAAATACGGACGATGCCCGGCGTTTTATGTTCGATGCAATCGGAAGTTTCAGGATGAATAAGGCGCGTGGGGTTATTGCTCAGTTTTATCGCGATCGTTACGATGAGTATTTGCTCTTCAGCAGGATCGGCGAGGGATCTCTAGGTGGAAAAGCACGTGGACTGGCATTTCTCGATTCTATGATTAAACGCAATCCCGAATTGAACAATATCCCCGGGGTACAAATCAGTATTCCCCGCACCGTTGTGATCTCTACCGATGTTTTCGATGAATTTATGGAGGAAAACAATCTCTACGATTTTGCGCTTTCCGATCATGAAGATGAAGAAGTGTTGAATCGTTTTGTGAAGGCACGCATGCCGTTTCGGATCCATGAAGACCTTTATACTTTCATAACCCATATCCAGGGGCCAATCGCCGTTCGTTCTTCAAGCCTTTTAGAGGATTCTCATTATCAGCCATTTGCGGGTATATACAGTACGTATATGGTGCCCAATACGCCCGGTGATGAGCGCAGGATGATGGAACAGCTCAGCAATGCCATCAAAAGCGTTTATGCCTCAGCATTTTTCCACGACTCCAAGGCATATATGACGGCCACACGTAATGTAATCGATGAGGAAAAAATGGGCATTGTGCTCCAGGAAGTCTGTGGCTCGCAATATGATGATTATTTCTATCCGAGCTTTAGCGGTGTGGCACGTTCCATTAATTTCTATCCCATTCCTCCCGAGAAGGCTGAAGACGGTATTGCAAATATCGCCCTCGGGCTGGGCAAGCATATTGTAGATGGCGGCGTTACGCTGCGTTTTTCACCTAAATTCCCAAAGAAAATCCTGCAACTTTCTGAACCTGATTTTGCTTTGAAGGAAACGCAAAAGGATTTCTATGCCCTCTCCTTGCAAAAAGACCGCTACCATCCCGATGTTGATGAATGTGTTAATTTGGAAAAACTTGACATTGCCACAGCTCAAAAGCATAAAAGCTTGAAATTCATTGCCTCTACTTTCGATATGCAATCAGGAACAATTAAAGAGGGCAGTTTTGTAGAAGGAAAAAAGATCATCACTTTTAATCATATCCTGAAACATAATGTATTCCCTTTGGCGGATATCCTGCAACGAATCCTGAGGATTGGGGCAGAAGAAATGAACAACCCCATCGAAATAGAATTTGCCGTAAACCTGAATGTGCCAAAAGGGCAGCCGAAAATTTTCAGTATGTTGCAGATACGGCCTATCGTGAATACAACCAAAGGCGTATCGGCAGATGTACAGTCTGTAAAAGAAGAAGATACGCTGATAGCATCAAAATCAGCACTGGGGAATGGCATAATTACCAGCCTGTACGATTTTGTTTATATCAAACCCGAAGTATTTGATGCAGCGCGCAATGTGGATGTTGTCCCTTTTGTCGATAAACTCAATGCTCGCTTCTTGGAGGAAAACAAAAACTATGTTTTGGTAGGTCCGGGACGTTGGGGCAGCAGTGATCCATGGTTGGGTATTCCTGTAAAATGGCCGCAAATATCAGCTGCACGGGTAATTGTTGAAAGCGGATTGGAAAATTATCGGATTGATCCCAGTCAGGGAACACACTTTTTTCAAAACCTTACATCCTTCGGCGTGGGCTATTTTACAATCAATCCCTTTATACAAGATGGATTTTACGATTTGGATTTTTTGAATGCTCAGGAAGCGGTTTATGAAGATGAATACCTCCGTCATGTGCGTTTTGATGAACCCATCATCGTGAAAATTGATGGTGCAAAAAGTTTGGGCGTGGTTTTGAAGCCAGGGAAGAAGTAATCTAAATTACTGTTAAATAATTAATTATAGGTTATTTTAATTCCTCCTTCTCTCAGGCTTATAAATAGTTTTTTAGAAATCAGCAGATAAATACATTGTTTATTAATACTCGTTTATGAATGGATTTCTCCTCTGCCGGAGCTTCAGTATCGTCGAAATGAATTTTTAATCAGTTGTTAAGGCAAAGGCAGCTTACGGTCACTGAGTGGAGTCGAAGTGCGCTGCCTTTGCCTCTTGAAAATAGGAAAAGCCCACTTTTTGTGAGCTTCATGCTTGTAAATCAATTAGTAGGATAAATTAAAACGGCCAAAACCGATTGTCATTCCAAATTTGTTCTTTTAATTCATCATTAAGCCTTTTTAGTGCTTCATGATGTCCCTTTTCCCAATCGGCAAGCATTTGGTATAAATCTTTTTCCAAAGGATCTTTTGCTTCAGCAGCCCGATCACTGTAAACTTTTACGGCACGGGTTTCAAAATCCATGGCCGAAGCTATTGCAGCGGCTTCAAAACTGGCTGCACCAACTTGCTTCTTGAATTCCCCGGATAAAACCTTCATCGCTACTTCTTCGTTCGGATCTTCTTCGTGTGCTTCCGATTTCAGGAACTCGTTATGTTGGGTGTAATGCTTAAACTGGCGCGAAAGAAACCGGATATGCTCATCCTCTTCTTCTGACATCATGCTGAAAATCTTCTTTGCTGCTTCACTTTTTGTGTTTTCAGCAACCTGACTGTAAAATGCTTTGCCCCTGCGCTCGAGCAAAATAGCTTCTTTTAAAATCTCAACGGCTTTGTTGTCTGTCATAATGTTAGGGTTTTAATTGTAATTGGTGAAATTCAATTCGTTTTTAAGAATATAGTTTACATCTTTCTAAACAGTTCAACAGCCAAATAGTTTATCCGCGCATATAAAGTATATTTAAGGCTTTGTTAAAAAATGTGAATACTGGGCTTTTTGGTTGTGTAAGTTATTATTTTGCAAGGCTTTAGTGTTGTTGGTGGCTTAAAATCAAAATCCGGTTGAGTTTTCGGATAAACGCCTATTTTTTATACATTTGCAGCTAAAATTTTTGATAATATGTCATTTGCAACGAATAAAATTACCGGAGAAGGGCTAACCTACGACGACGTACTGCTTTTGCCCGCATATTCAGAAGTGCTGCCGCGCGATGTTGATACTTCAACCATGTTTTCACGGAATATAAATTTACGTATTCCTGTTGTTTCCGCTGCTATGGACACAGTAACCGAATCCCCTATGGCAATTGCTATTGCAAGGGCAGGCGGTATTGGCGTCCTGCACAAAAATATGTCGATCGAGGCTCAGGCTAATCATGTAACCAAAGTAAAACGCGCCGAAAACGGTATGATCATCGATCCGGTTACACTGGAAGAAGATGCGCTTGTTGAAGATGCATTGGCAATTATGGCCGAATATAAAATCGGAGGGATTCCGGTTGTGAATGAAAATAAGATCCTTACCGGGATTATCACAAACCGCGATTTGCGTTTCGAAAGGAATATCCACCGGCCTATCGCCGAAATCATGACACGAGAGGTGATCACAACTCATGAATTTGTGAACTTTGAAAAAGCAACGGACATATTGCAAAAACACCGTATCGAAAAACTTCCAGTTGTTGATAAAGGCAATAAATTAATTGGTCTGATCACCTATCGCGATATCATCAAACTTAAGGAAAGCCCGCATGCCTGCAAAGACGACAAAGGCCGTTTGCGTGTTGCTGCTGCTGTTGGTGTTACTGCTGATACGCCCGAGCGCATGGAAGCCCTTGTTGCTGCTGGAGTCGATGCAATTATTATCGATACGGCACATGGACATTCCAGAGGTGTTATTGAAATGGCGGCCATGATGAAGAAGCGTTTCAGTGGCGTTGATCTGGTGGTGGGAAATATCGCTACTGCTGGTGCAGCTCGCGCCCTGGTAGATGCAGGTGTAGATGCCGTTAAAGTGGGAATTGGCCCCGGATCGATATGTACTACCCGGGTTATTGCAGGAATTGGCGTGCCGCAACTATCGGCAGTTATGAATGTCGCCGAAGCACTCGAAGGCACCGGTATTCCGATCATTGCTGATGGCGGTATCCGTTATACCGGTGATATCGTGAAAGCAATTGCCGGTGGGGCACACTCCATTATGGCCGGTTCCCTTTTTGCCGGCGTGGAAGAAAGCCCCGGTGAAACCATTATTTTCGACGGAAGAAAATACAAAACATATCGCGGAATGGGCTCGCTCGATGCCATGCAAAAAGGTTCTAAAGACCGCTATTTCCAAGATGTGGAAGATGATATCAAAAAACTCGTTCCCGAAGGAATCGTTGGCCGTGTTCCTTTCAAGGGGTCGCTCAACGAGGTAGTACACCAAATGGTCGGCGGCCTGCGTGCCGGAATGGGTTATACCGGATCGGCCAATATAGATGAACTCAGAACCAAACAGTTTACGCGTATTACAGCCGCCGGTATTGCCGAAAGCCATCCGCATGATATCACGATCACACGCGAATCACCAAACTACAGCAGAAAATAGATTAGAAAATAACAAATAATTGAAAATGAATAACTTCAGAAGTATCTTATCTTTTCTTACGATGATCGCACTGGTAGCCCAGATGGGTATCAGTCCGCTTTTTGCACAAGAGAACCAGGCAAAAAAATACCTGAACGATAACCGTGTTTTGATGAATATCGGTGGCGACGAAGTGACCGTAGCCGAATTTATGAACGTGTATCTCAAAAACAATGTAAACAGCCAGGTGGTCGATAAAAAAACCATAGATGAATACCTCGACCTATACATTAATTTTAAGCTTAAAGTTCGCGATGCGGAAAACCGGGGAATGGATACCCTGACGAAATTCACCGAAGAACTTTTAGGTTACCGCGAGCAATTGGCACAGCCTTATTTTGTTGATGAAAGCATTACCGAAGAGCTTGTTGCAGAAGCTTATGAACGTATGCAGGAAGATGTCCGTGCAAGTCATATCCTCATGAAACTCGATAAAAATGCTTTGCCCGAAGATACGGCCCGTGTTTATAAAAAAATGATGAAAATCCGCAAACGGATCATGAATGGCGAGGATTTTAATGATGTGGCCGTGGAGGTCTCGGAAGACCCCAGCGCTCAGGACCGTTCAGCACAGGGAAACCATCCGGCCCTTAAAGGAAACCGTGGCGATTTGGGGTTTTTTACTGTTTTTAATATGGTTTATCCTTTCGAATCCGCTGCATATAATCTGGAAGTGGATGAAGTGAGCATGCCTGTACGCTCCGATTTCGGCTACCACCTGATTAAAACAACAGGGAAATATCCTGCACTCGGAACCATTCAGGTAGCGCATATCTATTTCAGGATTACTCCGGGCTTCTCCGAAGACGACATCAAGGAAGTGGAAAACAAAGCAAACGCAGCTTATGAAGAATTGCTTGCCGGTGCCAATTGGGAGGAAACCGTTAAAAAATATTCCGACGACCGCGCCTCAAAAGTGAACAAGGGACTGTTGCCGAAATTTGGTGTGAACCGAATGGTCCCCGAATTTATTGAGGCAATACGCGTGCTGGATACCGGAGAATTCAGTAAGCCAGTGCGTACCAATTATGGAATACATATCATTAAACTTGTGGAACGCGACGAAATCGGCAGCTTCGACCAAGAAGAAAAGAAAATACGTCAAAAGCTTAAACGTGATTCACGCGGACAGCTTAGCAAAGGAGCGATCATTGCGCGTATTAAAAAAGAATACGGCATCATAGAAAATTTTAAAGCCCTGCAACCTTTTTACAAGCTTGTGGACAGCAGTATTTTTATGGCAAAATGGGATCCGGCAAAAGCCGATGGTATGGAAGAAGTCCTCTTTAGCCTTGCTGATAAAGATTTTACACAGGCCGATTTTGCGCAGTATCTTGCCGATGAGCAAAGTACGCGCCGTCCAGAAGAAATCCCGGCATATGTAAATGCGCAGTATTATAAGTTTGTTGATGAAAGCTGCCGCGATTATGAAGATAAACAGCTCGAGAAAAAATATCCCGAATTCCGTCTGCTCGTAAAAGAATACCGCGATGGCATCCTGCTTTTCGACCTTACCGATGAAATCGTTTGGAGCAAAGCCATTAAAGATACTACCGGCCTGCGTGATTTTCATAAAAAACATGAAGATGATTATATGTGGAAAGACCGCAAGGAAATAAGTGTTTTTGAAATAGACAGCCTTCCCAATGGCAAAGCCATGGACAAACTGGTTAGAAAGCTGAACAAGAGCCTCAAAAAGCTGGCCTCTGACGATCAGCTTAAAGCCATGCTCAATGCCGATACCAATATTGTTTATAAGTATGAAAAAGGCAAATACGAGCAGGGCGTAAACGAATTTGCCGACATGATGGATGCAGCCGGAGCGCTTCCGCATTCACGCTTAGACAGCAAACCGGGCGGCATCCGTATTGTACGCCTGCTCGGTGTATTGGCTCCACAACCAAAAGCCCTGTACCAAGCCCGCGGGATCATCACTGCCGACTACCAGAATTATCTGGAAAAGGAATGGGTGAAAGAACTGCGTGAGAAATACAGCGTTGATGTGGATTCAAAGGTGATGCAAACATTAAAATAAAAATACTTTGCCGGCGTTTTTTCGCTAAGGCTTTATTCAAAATTCATGATAAACAAAGCATTTGGCTTTTTTTTCCAGATTTTCTTGCCGGGATTAATCCTCATGGGCCTGCTGAGTTCATGCGATCAGCTGAAATTTAACCAGCCGGTCAGGGAGAATGTTTTGGCGCGGGCTGGCAGCAAATATCTTTATGAGTCGGATGTAATCAGCCTTGTGCCTAAGGGAACATCTGCCGAAGACAGCCTCAGCATTGTGCGTACCTACATCAATAATTGGGTGCGCAATCAGCTTGTTGTGCAAAAAGCCGAAAGTCAGTTGTCGGACGATCAAACATCTTTCGAACAGCAACTGGAAGAATACCGTAATTCTTTGCTGGTGTACCATTATCAAACCCGATTGCTCGAACAAGAACTGGATACGCTGGTAACGGAAATGGAAATTGAGCAGTATTACAATGAAAACAAGAGCAATTTCGAGCTCAAAGATCATATTGTAAAATTGGCTTTTTGTAAAATGATGGAAGATTCGGTTAAGCCGATCCGCGAGATGCGCAAAATCTTAAAAGCAGATTCACTTGATGTGGAAGCTTTTGAGAAATATGCAGCCCATCATGCCGTCGAGTTTTTTTATGAATTGGATAACTGGCTCTATTTTTCCAATATCCAAATGATGCTGCCTTTGCAAACATTTGATCAGGAACATTATCTGCGCAACAATAATTATATTGAAATAAAAGATGCGCCCCTTGTTTACCTGATACGCTTTTTCGATTATGAAATCAAAGATGGCATCAGCCCGCTTAGCCTCGAAACCGATAATATCCGAAATGTGATTATCAACAAAAGAAAGGTGCAGTTTATAAAAAAATTGCAGCAGGATATTTTTAACGAGGCGGTGCAAAAGAATGAAATAGAAATATATTAATACGATTTTCAATGAAGATGACTCAAAAAAACCTTATTGTCCTTTTTGCGTGTTTGTTTGGAATTACAGGACTTTTTGCACAGGATGACATACCAAAAGGACAAGTAATTGATGAGGTTGTTGCCGTTGTTGGCAAGAATGTCATTTTATATTCCGATATCCAAACACAGTATATTCAATACCGGATGCAAGGCGGAATCAGCGGTACAGCCGATGAAGTGCGCTGCAGCATACTCGAAAACATGCTTTACCAAAAGCTTTTGCTCGATCAGGCAGATTTGGATAGTGTTGAAGTGACGGAAAAACAGGTTGATGCCGAAATGGAACGCAGGCTAGCATATTTTATCCAGCAAATTGGCTCCAAAGAAAAACTGGAAGAATACTATAAAAAGTCGATGGCGGATATTCGCGAAGAAATGAAAGAAGTCATCACGGAACAAATGATGACGGATCAGGTGCAACGCGAACTGACTACAAATGTGATGATTACGCCATCTCAGGTGCGTAAATGGTTTCGCTCGCTTCCCAAAGACAGTATCCCTATGGTGGAACCGGAAGTCAGTATCGGACAGATTGTCCGTCAGCCTGAAATTGATATGGCACAGAAAATTGCAATCAAGGAAAAACTTCGTGGCCTGCGCAAAAGGATTTTGGATGGGGAAACATTTTCGACACTGGCTATTCTTTATTCCGAAGATCCGGGTTCGGCAAAAAAAGGGGGAGAACTTGGCCTTTATGGCCGCGGGGAGCTGTATCCCGAATTTGAAGCCGTAGCATTTCAACTGGAACCGGGCGAAATCTCTGAAATTGTGGAAACCAAAGCAGGCTTCCATATCCTTCAGCTAATTGAACGCCGTGGCGAATATGTGAATGTGCGCCATATCCTTTTGCGCCCGAAAGTGTCTCCTATTGAACTGGCACGTGCCGCTCAGTTCCTTGATAGTGTTGCGCAGCTGATTAACAGCGATTCCATGACTTTTGAGCAGGCCGTACGACGTTTCAGCGATGATCCCGGCAGGATTAACGGTGGTATGATTATGAACCCAATGACCGGAACAAACCGTTTTACTTACGAAGAACTTAATACAGATCCCAAACTTTTCTTTGTTGTGGACAAACTCGATGTGGGCGAACTTTCCAAACCGGTTAGTTTTCAAACAGAAGACGACACGGAAGCCTACCGCTTGCTGTATCTTAAGAGCAGGAGCCAGGCACATCGTGCCAATCTCGACGATGATTACAACAAAATCCAGGATTGGGCTCTGGAAGCAAAAAAAGCACAGCATATCAGCGAATGGGTGCAGCAAAAGGCCGAAAAAACCTTTGTTCGCATCAGCAGCGAATTCCGCGATTGCAGCTTTCAACATAAATGGAAAATCAAAGAATAAATGATGCAGTTTAATTCCGATGCAGATGCCGTAAAGGCAATGCGCGAATACTATAAAAACCTTAAAACGGAAATTGGTAAAGTAATTGTCGGCCAGGAAGAAGTGATCGATCAGGTACTGATTTCCATTTTCAGCCGTGGACATGCCCTTTTGGTCGGCGTTCCCGGTCTGGCCAAAACTTTGCTGGTCAATACCATAGCTAAAGTTCTGGGCTTGAGCTATAACCGTATTCAGTTTACGCCCGATTTGATGCCCAGCGATATCATCGGAAGTGAAATCCTCGATGAAAAGAAAAGTTTCCGTTTTATCAAAGGACCGGTTTTTGCCAATATCATCCTCGCCGATGAGATAAACCGTACCCCTCCAAAAACCCAATCGGCTTTGCTGGAGGCAATGCAGGAAAAATCAGTAACCGTTGCAGGAAACAATTATCCCCTTGATAAACCCTTTTTCGTTTTGGCAACACAAAACCCGATTGAACAGGAGGGAACTTACCCATTGCCTGAAGCGCAGCTCGACCGTTTTATGTTTAATATCCTGCTCGATTATCCATCATTTAATGAGGAAGTGGAAGTGGTGAAACAAACCACTACGGACCGGGATGCATCTCCACAAGTGGTCATGTCTGCCGAAGAAATCCGTTTCTTCCAAAATCTGGTGCGGAAAATTCCTGTTGCCGATAATGTTTATGAATATGCGGTAAAGTTGAGTGCCAAAACGCGCCCCAATACAGCTGATGCGCATCCCTGGGCGAAGAAATACCTTAATTGGGGTGCCGGTCCGCGTGCCAGCCAATACCTGATTATCGGGGCAAAATGCCATGCCGCGCTGAACGGGAAGTTCTCTCCGGATATCGAAGATGTGCAGGCCGTGGCTACAATCATCCTGCGGCACCGGATTGTGCGCAATTTTAAGGCTGAGGCCGAAGGTGTTAGCGTTGAGGATATTATCAACGTAATGACAAAGTAAATACCATAACAAACAAATACACCAATGATGAAAAAAGTTCTTACTACTTTAATGATTTCCGCATTCCTGATGATGCGCCTGAGCCTGCTGGCCGGAGAGGGAATGTGGCTGCCAATCTTGCTGCAAAGCCTCAACGAAAAGGAAATGCAGGAAATGGGAATGCGTATTACTGCCGAAGATATTTATAGTGCCAATCATTCCAGCCTCAAGGATGCAATCGTGATTTTTGGCCGTGGTTGTACCGGCGAACTGGTTTCTGACCAAGGACTGCTTTTAACCAACCATCATTGCGGTTACGGACAGATTCAGAAGCACAGCTCTGTGGAGCACGATTATCTGACCGATGGTTTTTGGGCCATGAACCGTAGCGAAGAATTGCCCAACCCGGGGCTTACAGCTACTTTTCTGGTGCGCATGGAAGATGTAACGGAAAAAGCACTTGCTGATGTTACTGATGAGATGAGCGAAAACGACCGTTATAAGAAAATCAAGGAAAACATCTCAGAAATTAAGGAAAAAGCCACAAAAGACACACATTATGAGGCAGTTGTAAAGCCTTTCTATTCAGGAAACAAGTACTACCTTTTTGTAAATGAAGTGTTTAAAGATGTACGCCTGGTAGGTGCTCCTCCTTCTAATATTGGTAAATTCGGTGGCGATACCGATAACTGGATGTGGCCTCGCCATACCGGCGATTTTTCTGTGTTCCGTATCTACGCAAACAAAGACAACCAACCGGCTGAGTACAGCGAAGAAAATGTGCCATATAAACCAAAGAAATACCTTGAAGTCAGCCTCGAAGGAGTTGATAAAGGAGATTTTACTTTTGTTTTTGGATATCCGGGCAGTACAGAACAATACATCCCTTCCTATGCGGTAAACCATACCACACAGATAACCAATCCAGTACGTATCGACTTGCGCGGCAAACGACTGGACGTTATGAACAAATACATGGAAAAAGACCCTGCCGTACGTATTAAATATGCTGCGAAATATGCCGGAGTTGCAAATGGATGGAAAAAATGGCAGGGAGAAAACCGTGGAATCAAACGCCTGAATGCAATCGATAAAAAGCAGAAATACGAAAAAGAATTTGAAAAATGGGCGGATGCCAATACCGAGCGCAAAGCCAAATACGGGGAACTGATCCCGGATTTTGAAAAAACCTATAAACAATACAGCGATTTGGATCTGGCTTATACATACCTCGCGGAAGCCGGTTTGTTCGGTATTGAAATTATGCGCTATGCACGTTCATTCTCAGCACTGGTGCGTGCCTGTGAAAAAAAGGATGCCGATGAAACTAAAATCAAAGAATTGGTTGAAAGCCTGAGCAGTGCGGCAAAAGGACATTTTAAAGATTATCACCAGCCGATTGACCGGGAAGTTACTGCCGTGATGTTGAATAAAATGGCTACTGAACTGCCGGCAAAATGGCAGCCCGAAAGCCTGAGGGAAATCAATAAGAAATACAAAGGTGATTTTGAAGCCTATGCGGATAAGCTTTTCAGTAAGTCCATTTTTGCCTCAGAAGAAAAAGCAGAGGATTTCCTGAAATCATTCAAGAAAAGCAAATACAAGAAAATCCTGAAGGATCCGGCATATCAATTGGCCAATTCTTTTGTTGATTTTTTCCTGGAAACAATCCGCCCGGGACTGGCTGCAACAGGCGACCGTTTGGACAGCTTGCAGCGTATATATATGAAAGCCCAAATGGAAATGGAACCCGACCGCCGTTTTTATCCCGATGCAAACTTTACGCTCAGGGTCACTTATGGCAATGTGGATGGATATCAGCCACGCGATGCGGTGAATTACCGTCATTTTACCACTTTAGAAGGAATTATGGAAAAAGAAAACCCGGACATCTATGATTATGTGGTAGAAGATAAGCTCAAGGAATTGTATGAAAATAAAGATTACGGTCGCTATGCCGATGATGACGGTAAAATGCATGTCGGTTTCATTGCCACCAACCATACATCCGGCGGTAACTCCGGTTCTCCGGTTCTTAATGCCGATGGCCGCCTGATTGGACTGAACTTTGACCGCAACTGGGAAGGCACGATGAGCGATATGATGTATGATCCTGACCAGTGCCGAAACATTACCCTTGATGTGCGTTACTGCCTGTTTATCATTGATAAATTTGCCGGAGCAGGCCATCTTGTCGAAGAAATGAAAATTGTTGAATAAAAAATAAATCAATCAAAATGAAAAGATCAGTTTATGTAATTTTTGTTGCCGTTTTGGCTGTTTTTGTGAGCCTTACAGCTTGCAAGGAATCCAAAAAAGGAACAACAGGCCAGCAGGGTGTTAATGCCCCGGCACAAATAGATGAAGAACTCAGCGCCGAGGACCAGGCGAAAATTGATGCTTTCGCCGATGAATTTATCCGTCTCGAAAAATCACGCCAGCATCTCGAACGGGAAATCAGCGCCGGCAGAAAAGAAAAGTCTGAAATTGAAAAGTTGGACGAAACACAAATTGCTTTTGATGACAAACTGGATAAATTCATGATTAACGAAACGCGCAGGCAGGCTTATAAAGAAGCTGTAAAAAAAGCCCGTAAGAAGATTTTTTAGTCAGCCCTTTTCTTAAAAAACGTCCGGTCATGCGATCGGACGTTTCTTTTATGTTTTGTTTATTCGGAAGCAATTTTAGGTTTGTATCCTTTCAAACCGTAGAAGGCCAGATAGAGATAACAAACAATCGGCACAAAGAATGATGCGTGAACACCAATGGAATCAGCAAATGCGCCTTGAATCGGAGGGATAATGGCACCACCAAGGATCATCATCACCAAAAGTGAACTGCCCTGGCTTTTGTATTTCCCCAGGCCGTTGATGGCCAGGGTGAAGATATTGGACCACATAATACTATTGAACAAACCGATCCCGATAACGGTCCACATGGCAACCATTCCGCTGGTAAGCAGTGTGGTAATCAATAAACCGACGGCTACAACGGAAAAGATAAACAAAGTCCTGTGCGGTAGCGATTTGCCCAACATAAAAGCCATTAGGTTGGCCGCGAGAAAGATGGAATAAATCCCTGCAATCAATATGCCGTTTGTGCCCCAAATAACAAAAAATGCCAGTAGAGGAATGCCTGCCATAATGAGATTTTTCAGGTTTTTGTTTTTCATGTTGCTAAGCGATACGGCACCCAAAAAGCGCCCGATCATCAGGCCGCCCCAATAAAAAGCAACATAGGTGCTGGCGTCCTGTTCACTCAGTCCGGCAATACTTTCCAGTCCTAAAAAGCTGATCATAATACTGCCGATGCTGACCTCACCGCCAACATACATGAAAATGGCAACCATACCAAAAACCAATTGTGGGTAGCGCAATGCGGCAGCTCCGGTTTCAATGTTATCGTCATTCATAAAGCGAGGCAAATGAGCCATTTTGATGATGAGCGCCAACAGCAGGAAAAAGCCGGTAAAAACCAGATAAGGCACTTTTACACTATCTGCACCCTGAAAGCTGTCGCCGGCAAACACCTTAAAAATCAGATATCCGCCAATAATCGGGGCAACCGTTGTTCCCAGGGAATTAAAGCCCTGAGCCAGGTTCAGGCGGCTGGAAGCAGTGGATTCGCTTCCTAAAATGGCTACATAGGGATTTGCCGCAATTTGGAGGAGCGTAAATCCAAGGCCCAAAATAAAAAGGGCAGCCAGGAAAAAGCCGAATAGCTTAAGCTCGGCAGCAGGATAAAATAATGCCGTGCCCGTAGCCGAAATGAGCAATCCGATCAAAATCCCGTTTTTATAGCCGATTTTATTAATGGGGTCTCCTTTTATTACGCTGATTATGAAATATATGACCGATCCGATAAAATACGCGCCAAAGAAAGCAAACTGTACCAGCATTGCTTTAAAATGAGTGAGTTCAAAAACCCCTTTCAGGTAGGGAATTAAAATATCATTCATGCAGGTGATGAAACCCCACATAAAAAACAATCCAATCACAGTGATGAAAGGAAGCGTGTAATTTGGTTTCTGGTTCATGTGCTTTATCGTTTTAGTTGTCTTTGCAAATTTATATTTAATTTGATTCCTGAGTGCTTAATACAAAATTTCTAAAGTAATTGGTAAATGGTCGGAGGGAATTGTTTTTTGATCAAAATCATAATAATCGTCTATAATTTCAAAGCTTTTTACTGCATCAATATTGCGGACAAAAATATGGTCGATAATGCTGCCGTGCTCCGGTTTCCCGTTGAACCCACAAAAAGTATATTGCGGCCCTGCAGGAGGGCTTTTGCTGATGGTTTTGCTGTTGTTGAACTGTAGCCTGAGTGTTTCAATTGGTGATGATGGTGCCGTACAATTAAAATCTCCGCAAAGGATAACAGGAAGTTCGCCGCAGTTTTTGCAGAATTTATTGATGAGCTTTGCACTTTCGAGCCGTGCCTGTTCCGACATATGATCGAAATGTGTGTTCAGGACATAAAAACTTTTCCTGCCAGATAGATCAGAGAATTTTGCCCAGCTGACAATGCGTGTGCAGGCTGTGTTCCAGCTTTTTGATCCCGGGACATCGGGCTGCTCCGAAAGCCAGAAAGTGCCTGAAGTATCTATTTTAAAGCAGTCGATCCGATAGTAAATGGCACAGAATTCGCCCCCTAATTTACCGTCATCTCGCCCTGTGCCAATACGTTTGTACGTGGGCAACATGGCCTGTATTCCCATTACCTGATGATACAATCCTTCCTGTATGCATATGATATCTGCATCAGCCTGCCGGAGGATTTCCTTAACCAAAGGTTTTCTTGTTTCCCAACGGTTTTCGCCATCGTGCGGATTATCGTAGCGAATATTGAAAGTCATGATTTTTAGGCTGTCCGGAACTTTTGCCTGTGAAAAAGCATAGGCAAAAGCACATAGGATTATTAAAAATGTTTTTTTTGTCATTTTTGCAAATTTATTTGATTTATGCTGTTGAAAAGGATCATATCTTCTGTGATAGTATTTTCATTATTGATTTTTAAAGTCTTTTTTTCGCCCGGATACATATCGAAATAATTGTCGCTCAAATCCAGATATAAGGAATCGCAATAGATGTGCAAACCGTAAATTGTTTCGGGACTTTCCACCGTCAGGAAATTACCTGTCTCATTATTGATTATTCCAAATTTTGGTTTCGGATTTTGCAGTTTCAGTTTTTTGGGCTTTTGGAGAAAGAAATGATTTTCAGCAATGCTTTGTCCTGCATTTTGAAGTGCTGCATATACAATGGAAGCATTTTCCTCAAAATCACCAATCTCTGATTTTGGGATTTCACAAATTAAATTGCTGCCCTTCTGTACCCGCATCTTTTTATCCGCCAATTGATGGTTTTCGTTATTTTGATCAAATAATGTAATTCGAATTTGTGCGTCAAAATCCCGTGCCGTATCAGAAACGGCATAAACCCTGAGTGTGTCGTTTATCCATTCCATCGGGATGATGGTGTTTTTGAACAATCTGCGTACCTGATGATGCAGTGCTTTTTGACGGCCGTAATAATCAAGGGATGACCAGCTGATGACCGGCCAGCAATCGTTGAGTTGCCAGTAAAGCGTACCGCCGCAACGCGCCATTTCCTTTCGGTGTGCTTCAATGGCCATTCCAATTCCATAAGCCTGGAGCATTTGTGAAGCATAGATGAAGTCGTCAAAATCTTTTGGAATTTGAAAATCCCGCTGCATATAGGTTTCGATCAGTTCTTCACCGCGTGGGTGTTTCTGATGCGTTTGCATTCCCGGGCTGTTGCGGTAGCGGTCTTCCGGGAGACTGAAATCCTGAATAGTTTGCATATCAGGATATGCCTGAAAACCATATTCGCTCATAAAACGACCGGTTTTTTCGATATACATTTCAAACGGCTGTGCGCCCCACCAAACGCCCCAATAATGCAGGTCGCCTTCATGCAGGCTTATTTCCCGGCCCCAGCCATTGGCTGGAGAGGATGGGTGATAGCCGGTTCCCGCACCCCATTTTGATATTTCTTCGGGAAGAACTTTATGGAAAATATCCTGATAATCTTCCCAAACGCGGGTGGAATCTTCTACAGAATATCCCAGGCTCTTTTGCCAGCCCCAATTGTACCAGCCTTCTTTTATTTCGTTATTGCCACACCATAAGGCCAGGCTTGGATGATGCCGGATTCTCCGAATATTATCGCGGGCTTCATAACGTACATTTTCAAGGAAAGCTGAATCGCCGGGATACAAATTGCAGGCAAACATAAAATCCTGCCACACCAGCAAACCGTTTTCATCGCAGAGATTATAAAATATTTCGTTTTCGTAAATGCCTCCGCCCCACACACGTAGCATGTTCATATTGGTATTTTTCGCCTGCAGGATCAGCTTTTTGTATTGATCTTCGCTTGTTCGGTTAGTAAAATTATCCTGTGGGATATAATTTGCTCCTTTGATAAAAACCGGCCTTCCGTTCAATACAAAGCGAAAGTTTTTGCCTTCATCATCCGGAATTTGCTGCAGCTCAAGGGTGCGGATTCCTGTACGGAACTCAAGCATATCGCTGTTGCTGTGTGAATGGATTGCTGCTTTTATCGTATAAAGCTTTGCTTTGCCTTGCCCATTGCACCACCAAAGTTCGGGATCGGCGATATTAAGTGGGATTTTTATGGAGTTAAATCCGGAGTCCAGGGGTTCCTGAATTGTTTTTTGCAATATCTCCTTGTTTGAAGGATTTATAATTTCAAGTTTTATTGTTGCATCCTGATTTTTAGTACTTTCAATTTCAAGGATCATCTCTGTTTCTGCTGAATGTCCAGTGATTTTTTTGGTAATAAAGTTTTTACCAACAATTTGGATTTCCGACCATCCAATCAATTCAACGGGTTTCCAGATGCCGCTCGTTACGAATTTTGGTCCCCAGTCCCAGTTGTATTGATAAGGGGCTTTGCGGCTGAATGCCCGCTGATCAGGATATTGTACAAAATGAGATGCCGCTTTGATGCTGTCGGATTTTTCTGCATCAAAAAAGTGGATGCTCAGTGTGTTTTCGCCGGGATCTAAAAGCTGCTTTACATCAAATTCCCAAATACGGAACATATTGTTTAAGCAGCTGTCATTTAGGTTTTTGGTTAGTTCATGGCCGTTTAGGAATGCCTTTGCATAGGTGTCAATTCCATGAAATTTCAGGCTTTGTTGTTCCTGCTTCAGGATGTCGGGATGTACCCGGAAAGTACATTGATAAACAGGATTAAGGCGCGAAACCCATTGCAGGCTGTCTTCGTTCCCTCTGTAAAAAGGGTCATCGATTATTTCTGCCTGTATCAAATCGGTATGCACGCATCCGGGTACTTTTGCATCAATAAGCGTATCGGTTAATTCGAGCTGCCAATTTGTGCTCAATTGCTGATGCAATGGATAAGCAGCAGGCTTTTGGAGACAAGAAGCAAGAAAGGGGATAATAATCAAGAAAAGTAATGATTTCAGAACAGGATTCTTCATAACAGAGGATTTGCTACGAAGATAAAAAGAAAGATCAGGTCATGTCCCGCAGTTTCTCTTGAAGTCGAACTTTTTTTCCTTCTTTGGCACAATGTGGACATTGTTCGTGGAATTCAGTGAAAGAGAAATTGCATGAGGGGCATTTATACTGTTTTACCTTAAACATGATTTTTCTGGGCGAATTATAAAGTATAATGGCGCCAACCAGAGGCGTTAACAGGATGGATAGGATAAACACCTTAAATCCACTGATTTCGTAGTACATTGCCTGGCGTGAAAAGTAAAAAGCTGCAATGATATAAACTGTAATAACTATATAAAGTTCCATTATAAGCTCTGGTTAGGCTGCAAAGATAAGTAAAGCTGTATATGTGTGAAATGTTTTTTCGTTTTTTTTGGACTTAATCTGAAAAAATATCTGGGCAATCGGGTTTATATCAGTAAAAAATAGCCACTGTTTGCTTTCAAACAATGGCTTAAGAGATCTTTTTTATTTGGTTCTAATCTATTGTGATTTCATCTGCAAATAACCAGGCTTTTCCGCCCGCGCCTAAATGCCAATTGGGACAATATTGGATGTTTTTTGCGATTATTTTCACAGCTTTTAACCTTTGTGTTTTGATATTGAGTTCAAATTCTTTAACAATTCCGCCTTCTTGTTTCATTGGTATATCATTTTGAACCCGACCCAGTTTATGGAAGTTTTTGCCGTCTGCAGAGCCGTAAAAATCAACCCATTTGGGCATAAATATCCATGATTTCATATCCTGAATAAATCCAATTGATAGTTTGCTGCATTCCTGCTTTTTGCCCAAATCAACTGTAGCTTCAAGGTCATTAAATTGGAAGCCCTGCCATGCTCCTGTTGCAAAGCTTTCATTTCCCCGCAGCATATCAATCAATGCCATATCGCCGCCGGCAGCATATTGTGGGGCGTATTTGTTTGTCAGCTCAATATTTCTGTGTTCCGGTATTCTGTAGAAAGTCCCGGTACTCAAACGGCTTTTTTTGCCTTCTTTATCGATGGCTATTGCATTAAACGTTGTTGTTTTGTGGATTGTGATAGGCTGTGTGTAAGTTTTGGAGTCTTCTGTAGGCTCGCTGCCATCAGTGGTAAAATGGATGCTTACTTCATCAGTCGCAGCACAGCCCATACCCACTTCAGTTGTTTTTTTGAAGGTTTGGCCATCAGCAATAAAATAGGGCGTAGGGATGATAAGGCTTTCCCCAATTTTACTTGGAGGGAAATTATCGCTTTGTGTGCCTCTTTCTTTATTTGGTTTAGGGCCCATTACGAAATGCAAACGGCCGCCATTCATAATATCCTCATGACGGATATAATTGTTTGCCCATTTTTTCCCGTTCAGGAAAACCTCTTGTACATAAATGTTTTTAGGACTGTTGTTCTCCGCAGTTTGAACAAAGGTTTTTCCGTTCTCCAGCCGGATGCTTGCCTTGTCAAAAACCGGGCTTCCCAATGCGTAGATATCGCTACCGGGCGTCACAGGATAAAATCCTATGGAACTGAATACATACCATGCCGACATCTGCCCGCAGTCTTCATTTCCAATCAGGCCGTCGGGTTGAGTCGTATAAAAATCGGCCATAATCTGCCGTACTTTTTGCTGTGTTTTCCAGGGCTGTCCGGTATAATCATAAAGATAAGACATATGATGGCTGGGCTCGTTTCCATGTGCATATTGCCCGATCAGTCCGGTGATATCTGCTTGATGCCGCCCGGTGGTTTCTGTTTTTTCGGTGAAGAGCTTGTCAAGTTTTGCTGAAAGAGCATCCTTGCCTCCAAGCATCATGGCAAATGTTTCTATATCCTGCGGTACATAAAAGCTATATTGCCAGCAATTGGCTTCGGTATAATGGAAGTTGACTTCTCTTGGATCAAAAGGCTCGATCCAGGCATTATTGCGGCGGGGACGCATAAATCCGCTTTCCGGGTCAAACATGTTTTTGTAATATTGAGCACGTTCAGAATAAGCTTTGTATGTTTCCATATCGCCCATTTCCCGGGCCATCTGAGCAATGCACCAATCGTCATAAGCATATTCCAGGGTAACGGAAACAGACGAGCCTGCCAGATTTGCCGGAATAAAACCGTATTCGCGGAAATAATTGCTGCCACGGATATCCTGCATGCCGCTTGTAATCATAGCATCCAGGGCTTTTTGCTCGTCGTATCCGCGAATGCCTTTGATCCAGGCATCAGCAATTACAGGAACGGCATGATAGCCGATCATGCAATTGGTTTCGTTGGCCGACAGTTCCCAAACAGGCAGCAATCCGCCCTGTTCCCATTGCTTGATAAATGTATTGATGAAATCGTTGGAGCGTTTCTGATCGATAATCGTGAAAAGTGGATGAGCAGCGCGATAGGTGTCCCACAAAGAGAAAACCGTATAATTATCAAATCCATCCGTTTGGTGGGTTTCCAAGTCACGGCCACGGTATTTTCCGTCCACATCCATAAAGATATTTGGGTTTAGCATGCTGTGATAGAGTGCGGTATAAAAAATTTCCTGATTATCGGCTGTGCTGCCTTCAACTTTGATCTTACTGAGTTCCTCGTTCCATTTTGCTTTCGTTTTTTTGTGAATAGCAGAAAAATTCCAATCCGGGTTTTCAGTTTCCAGATTGAGTGCCGCACCTTCAATACTTACTGCTGAAAGTCCTGTTTTTACCAGGATTTCACCACCCTGAGGCATGTCAAAATCAAACCATGCCCGCAAGGATTCCCCTTGGGCTTCTTTTTTGCCTTCTTCTGGATTTTCATTTTGCTGAATGCCAAAACTGCTGAAGGGTTTGGAAAATTCCATCACAAAAAACAACATTTGTTTCTCGGCCCATGCCTGAGAATGGCGATAACCCTCGATGCGAGTATCGCTGACAATTTTAATACCGGCATCAAGCACTTTGTCACGATGAATGAGGTCGAGGACAATGTGGCAAGCTTTGTTTTCAGGGATGCTGTAGCGGTGCATGCCCGTGCGTTCCGTAGCGGTTAATTCCGCTTTGATGTTGTAATCTTCGAGCAGTACTTCGTAATATCCGGCAGCAGCGCTTTCGTTTTTATGGCTGAATTTGCTTGCATAACCGTTTTGATGCCCGGCTTTGCTGCCATTGTTGAGGTGCAGTTTTCCGGTTGTTGGAATAACTAAAATGTCTCCGTAGTCGGAAACGCCTGTACCGCTGAGGTGGGTGTGGCTAAAACCATAGATGACACTGTCGGAATAGTGGTATCCACCACAGCCGTCCCAACCGTCCAGACGGGAATCGGGGCTCAACTGAACCATGCCAAACGGAGCGGCTGCTCCGGGATAAGTGTGGCCATGGCCTCCGGTGCCGATGAATGGATTTACTTTGTCAGCTAAATTCGTATTGTCCGAATTGCAGGAGGTGACTGAGATAATTAAAATGGAAATCAAAATTGCTAAAAAAGATATCTTCATGATATTGGTCTAATGGAGTTTTATTTATCTGCGGACTCTTTTGTTAATTCACTGTTTGTTATTTCAAACAAATTGTTTACCAGCTTTTCCTGATTATTTTTTGCTGTTTTCAATGCCGTTTTTTCTGCTTTGTCCGTACGTTTGCGGATTGCTTTTTGCTTTTTCGATTTGGCTTCACGGACATCACTGATTTTGTTTTTATAATCATCATCAATTGAAGTGGCAAAATCCACAAACTGCCAATGAACCGATTCGGGATATTTTTCTCTGTAGTCAGCCGTTTCATCAAAATGATGTTGCAGGGCGTTTGCCCAGTCATTATCGTTTTGTGTGTAAGCAGCAGGAATTTCTTGCAGGCCGGGATACCAGGGCAGGAAAGGATTTACGCAGGGACGGAAAGGGGCAATCCATATTCTGGTGGCCATTTCGGCAGGTAAGTCCTGGCGGAGCTCGGCTACAATACCGTACTGCGTATGGCTTGTGCAAATGGTATATTCGCCATGATGGTGCGGGTCTCCTTTTTCGTAATTTTCTGTCAGGTCTTTTTCTGTGCCTTCATGATGATACGCCAATACTTCCATCAGCATTTCAGGAGAGATTTTTTCTTTTGGCTCCACAGCAAAAGGAATTTCATCGCCGGCTTTAAAATCTTTTTTTGCAAGCAGATGTAGTGCGCCCCACTGCCGTGTGATGTTATTGGGATGGATGAGGTTTTCCTGATCGCTGTATGCTTTGGCAAAGTCAAAGGGACCATCTGTTTCAGGATTATACCATCCGCGTTCCTCAGCATAAGTGATTAAATCGGCACTGCCATAAAAAGTCAATGTGTCGCTTAGGTTTACTTCGTGGATGATATAGTAGTTGGGCAGTATCATGATTTTGTCAGCGGGAATACGCTGTGCAACCCAATGTTTTCCGTTTACCGCCGAAAGCAGCCAGGCTTCCTTCGGTCCGGCAATTGTGTAGGAGCGGCCACTGCTGTAATAGCCGTATTTTTCGATAAGTGCACCTCCAATCTTAACTGCTTCACGCGCATTGCCTGCCCTTTCGGCCATCAAACGGCGCAGCCAATAGCCAATTCCGCCGTCCGTAAGTTCTCCACGGTCTTCTCGTGAGCTACAGGCGTTGGAAAAAATACAAAGCCTGGATTCGTTGAAATAGGAATCGGAGAAATCCAGTCCGGGCATATTGATCCATAAATAGGCTTGGGTTTCTTCCGGCTGAGGATCTTGGGCTCCGTTTTTAAATGTGGCCACATCGCTATCACTAAATTTTCGCTCGGGGACCTTATAAAAGTTCACAACATAATCACCATAATCATCTTCATTGTGTGCTGCCAGAATATCACCGGTAGTCGTTGCGTCTTTGCCTGCAATTATTGTAAAGCAGTTGAAATCATTCGGCTGGTTTTGTGCATGTAATCCCGAAGCAAATATGCTTCCGAGAAACAGGATATAAAGAAATTTCCTCATATTGATTCGTATTGAGAGTGAACCGCAAATATAATCTAAAAGGATTCAGTTTATGAAAATTTTCGGGTTTTCCTTCGTTTGATTTTGCTTTTCAGGGCTGCCTTAGTGTCAATTCTGACGATTTGTCCTGCTTTGAATGGATATATTGACATATTTAGATTTAAAATTGCATTTGGTATGGTTTTTACGTTGATGGGTGCAGAACAAAAAAATATTAATATGCTTTATACTAATTTAACGCACCTCAATTCAAAAGCCGATCACAAAAAGATGATCGAAGAAAATGAAAATGTAATGGTATGCTGTGGCCGTATGGGCCCCATGTGTTTGCCTGTATATGAAATTATGGAAGAACTGGAAGATGAATATGAGCATGTGAAATTTGCTGATATGGAATTTGATATTCCGGATGCTGAAGTAATCCGCAATGCTCCGGAATGCCGTGGTTTTATGGGTCTTCCATTTACTGTTTACTACAAAAATGGCAAGATTGTCAAAGCAACTTCCAGTATCCAGAACATGGATCAGGTTACGGCTATCCTGAATCAGGAATTTGGTAAGCCCGAATAATTTCAATAAATCTGTACAAACGGAAAGACGGGCGATTCCGGTCTTTCCGTTTGTCGTATAACAAAGTATCATGGACAAAAATCATTTTGATGTTATTGTTGTCGGGGGAGGCCCCTCCGGACTGACCGCAGGGATTTACCTTTCGCGAGCAAAGATGAAAACATTGATTCTCAATGAAGGAGCGGCAGGTGGGCAGCTGATTTTGACGCACGAAATAGCCAACTATCCGGGCGTAGAAGCTGTCAGTGGCTATATGTTGGCCAATACGATGAAAAAGCAGGCAAAATCCTTTGGCTGTAAACTGAAATCAAACCTGAGTATTACTGCCTGCGAAATGGAAGGTGATACAAAGCGTGTGGAAGTAAACGGAAAGGATGTTTATACTGCCGATGCACTAATTTTGGCCACGGGAGGAAAATCACGCCCATTGGGTGTGGCCGGGGAACAAAAACTGCGCGGAAAAGGTATTTCTTATTGTGCTACCTGCGATGGGGATTTTTTCCAGGATAAAAACATCATTGTTGTTGGCGGCGGAAATACAGCGCTCGAAGAAGCCGTTTCGCTTACCAAATATGCTTCCTCTGTGGAAGTAGTACATATGTTGGATGAATGGCAGGCTTTTGAGCATTATGTGGCCGAAGCAGAAGCCAATCCCAAAATCAGTTTTACAATGAATACCCGAATAACAGAGTTTTTCGGTGATGAAAAATTGCAAAAAGTGACGCTCGAAAACCTGAAAACCGGGGAATCCTACGAAAAGGAAATTGATGGGGTTTTTGTGTTTATCGGATATATTCCCAATACCGAAAGCCTTGAAGGAAAGCTGGAGCTGAACGAGCGGAAAGAAATTGTGGTCGATGAAGACATGCATACAAGTTTGCCCGGTGTTTTTGCCGCCGGTGATTCCATAGCAAAAAAATACCGTCAGGTTACGACCGCTGTTGCTGATGGGACAATCGCAGCTTTAGCGGCTGCTGAATATGTAAATGCGCGCAGGAAAAACCTGTAGTTCGTATCATAAAAAAGAAAAACCCGGGATTTTTGTTCCGGGTTTTTGTTTATAGGATACCTGCATTTTTTAAAATTTCTCTTAGTTGCGGCTGGTCTTTGGCGTGTTCCCTGAAAATCTCCTTGAGCCTTTTGTTTTCTTCTTTTAGTGCCTCCACATCATCACGAACAGGCTTTATCATGCTTCTGCGATCCCACAGCACAAAGCCCATCAAAAATGTGAAGAAGCCAAACAAAATGCCAAAGCCCCAAAAAAGGAAGGTTTTAATAGAGCTTAGCTCCCTTTCAATGGAATCAAACCTTTGGTCAATTGATTTGAATCTCTGGTCAATTGCATTAAATCTCTGGTCAATTGCATCAAATTTCTGGCCTATCGCATCGAACCGATATTCAAGCGACGCAAACTTTTCATCAACAGCCTTAAAGCGTGCGTTCATTTCTACCTCGATGCTATTAACTTTTGATTCTATTTTGATCAAGCGGTCACGATCATCGAGGGTATAAGGGATTGTTTGCTTTTGTCCCAGCAACAAAAACATGTTGAAAAAAACAAGGGTGAGCAATACAATCCTTTTCATCTGTTTAGAGGAAATTTGAAATTTTATATTACAAATATAAGAATAAAACAATAAAACTTACAACTGAATAATCAAAACTTCCTTCTTTCCGTTACGAAGAACATCAACGGTTACGATTTGACCGGCTTTCAGTTTTTTCAGGCGTGCCATATATTCATAAATGTCCGCAACTTTTTTTCCGTCGATGGCAACAATACGGTCGCCTTTCAACATGCCTGCACTGTGTGCCGGGCCGCCCGGACGCACACCGCCAACGCTCATGCCTTCGCCTGCTTCGGCAGTAAAATCGGGCATAATGCCAAAAGTTACTTTAAAACTATATCCATGACGCGCCTTGTTTTTGCTTGGGCCTGCTTCCTGGAATGTCAGTTCGGTTGATTTATCGCTTAGCGTATCAAGCAGTTGATAAACAAAATTGCTCACCAGTTCCGCGCCATCTGCATCAATAAGTTCCACATCATCCATGGGTGTATGGTAATCGCTGTGCGCACCTGTGCTGATAAAGAAAACAGGAATATTTTCTCCGTAAAAAGCGGCATGGTCAGATGGCCCAAAACCTTCAGGCGACATTCCGGCATTTAGTTCGTTGTTTTTCAAAAGTTGTTCGAGGATCTCCTTGCTTTCCTTTGCAGTGCCTGTTCCTCCGATGGAAATGCGCATATTGTCCCTTTTTAATCTGCCGATCATATCCATATTGATCATAGCTTTGATTTGCTCCACCTGAACAGGAAGGTGTCCGATAAAATATTTGCTGCCCAGCAATCCCATTTCCTCAGCGCCAAATGCAAGGAAAATAATGGAACGGTCGGGTTTTGTGTTAAGGGAGCCGATTTGCTCAGCAAGCTCCATTACGGCTGCAACACCTGAGGCATTGTCGTCGGCGCCATTGTGCACGGCATTGGTGTCTGGCATGCGGCTTCCACTTCCGTAACCGCCCATCCCGAGATGGTCGTAATGCGCACCAACAACAATATATTCGTTTTTCAGCTTTTCATCGCTTCCTTCAATCCAGGCGCCTACATTGAAGGTTGTCAGTTCATCGCGCACAACTTCTGCCTGGCCCTCAACCGGCGATTTGCACCCAAATGACTGCGGTTTAAAACTTTCAATGGTTTGTTTTTCAAGTTCTTCCACGGTTTTTCCTGATGGTGCAATAATCTGATCTATTATAAAGCGCTTGGCTTGAAGAACGGGAATCCCGGCATCGGTAATGCTCTTGTCGAAATTCATTTCGCGCAGTTCGTCGGTTTTTGCTGTTGATGGACCATCGACGAAAATTACACCTTTTGCCCCATTGTCTTTGGCTGCCAATACTTTATCACGTTCGCTGCTGAAGGGAATAAAAGGACTGTCGTTGCTTCCGGGCATGGGGTCGCCACGCATTATAATGACCCATTTTCCTTTTGTATCAATGCCTTGATAATCATTCCATTTTAGTGTGTCGTTGCTAAAATTCAGACCGTAACCGGCAAAAACGACAGGAGCTTCCAGACTGGCGTTTGCAGAAAAGCCCACAGGAACAAAATCCTGTTTCGGGATGGCAGAAAAATCGCGGCATACCAGTTTGTTGTTGTCTCCGGCATGTACGCCTGTGGTTACTTCAAATTCTTGAAAACCATCCAGAAAGAGTAGTTTTGCGCCGGATTTTTGAAAATGATCACGTATAAACTGCGCGGCAAGCGTATCGCCATGTGTGCCGGGTTTGCGTCCGGCCAATTCATCGCTCGCCAGATACGAAATGCTTTCTGCTAGTTCTTCTGCGCTGATGCTTTCCTGTGCCTGAATGGCGAAAGGCATCAAAAACGCAATGATCAGGGTGTACGTTAATTTGCTCATATTCCAGTAAATTGATTTTTCGGTTTGATATCCTGTTAAAACACACAAATGTACATCTTGTTTAGCAAAATGATGATGCAACATTATTCTAAATTAGTTTTAGAAGAAAAGAACAGGAGGGTGCAGTTTTAGGAAATTATCATTGGAAATACATTTTATGCTAAAAAATGTCAATGCGTTGATATTTTTTCTGCTGAAAAGAAAAAACAGCTTGACATTTTTCTGTAACACCAGTAATAAAGGATCGTTAGAAAATAATTAATCATGAAAGCGCCACTGCAGTCCAAACATAATGCCACCGTCTTTCATTGGGTAATTGGGCACAGCCATGTATTCGTAGCCAAATAAACCTTTGGTAATGTGCACATATTTGAGGAAAAGACGGGCGCGCTGCACACGGAAGTTTACAAAGAAATCGATATAGGGATAGTTTCCGTATTCGCCATTATTTTGCAGATAGAAGATGCGCGATGAGGGCATATAGGCTTTCGCCTGATACGCAGTAGTATAAAAAAGAGAGAATCCCGGTTGCAGCATTAAGGCCTTTTTAAACATCGGGAAGCGGAAATATACCCGGCTTTTGGCCATGAATTTGGGCAGGCGCAGGGCTTCGTCATTGCTTAACTGCTGAAAAATAAGTTGGTTGTCGAAATGCCAGTTGCCTAATTTATTTTTGGAGAACAGGCTTGCCTGCAAAAGACCGGTATTTCCATCCATTTGGGCAGGTAAGGCTTTTTCGTTGAAATAGAGCAGTTCATTGAGCACATAATAGCGCGCTGAGAGAAATGTTTGCCCCCGGCCAATGCTGGCGCCAATCCACGATGATGTGGTTTTGTTAAAATCGTTGAACCACATAAAATTATTGGCATTATGATAAAAGTAATCCCAAGGAGCTGTTTGTGAGATAATAGAGGCTTCTCCGGTAAATACAAAGGGATTGTTTTTGTTGCCTATTTTTGTTTGAATGCTGGCGTGTAACAAATAATCACCATCATTATAACCGCCCGAAACCACAGATGCTTCGCCACGAAGCTCAAATCGCCCGAGAATGCGGGTTGCCAGCTCGCCGCGCGGAATAATCTGGTCAAATACATATTTGCCTACATCGCCGCCAATTCTGATATGCTGATGTTGCAGGTAAAGGTATAAACGGAAGAGGTTTTTCTGATCAACGGCTTCAGGATTGGTATTGCTCCAGGCAAAGATGTTGTGCATTTGTACCACGCTCACTGAATCAAAAGTGTTTTCTCCATGATAGTAGTTTTCATAAAAACCGGTTTCCCCCGATTCATCCGCATACATATATATATCGCGGTACAGCCTGAACCGCCAGGAAATCCTTCCGGGATTAAATATCTTTTTTTGAATCTGATTTATAGAATCAGCCCGGATGAGGCTGTCGGCTGATGAAAAATAATTTTGTTTTTCTACCAATGTTTGTTCACTGAGTGAGCTGAAAGGTAAGGGATTAATGAGCATTGGTGGTTTGCGCAGCATATCTTCTGTGATGATAATGCTGTCCGGTATGGGTAGAATTGAATCTTGCGCTCTGCTTGGAAGAGAGTCCGAAATCGGAAAGCTGTCGGCAAACAGGCTGTCTGAAAAAATATTAAGGCTGTCCGTCAAAATCGGAATTTGGTTCGTTTGATTGGTGTCGGCCAGGAGTTCCGGAGGAACGGGCTGTGATTTTACTTTGGGCTCTTTTTTCTTTCTTCCACCAGGGGGCACAATATTAAAAAACTGGAAAACTTCGATGCCACCTCTTTTTAGTCGGGTTTCAGCATTGCTGAGGTTTACCTGATAGGCCGCCCGGTTGGCTTCCAGGTTCTGTTTAAAAAGGCTGTCATATTTAATGCCGCCGTTTTCCCGGTTTGTGACACGGTTGTTGATCCAGGCAAATGTTGCGCCATAGCGTTTGTCTTTAGTGAAATAGCGCATATTGACTGCCAGATTGTAATCGTCCGTTTTTTGCTGTGGATAATCCCCAAAAGAGTTGATCAGTTTAAAATCCACACCTACATAAAGGGCTTTAAACAGGTTTTGACTGTGCGTTAAACCCAGGATCTGCATACGGCCCGGGCCAGTGACATACTGAACATTTGTATAGGGGCTTTGCTCATTGAAATAACGGATGTCCTCAAAATTCATCCAAAATGTACTAAAGTTGTTAGGGCCATAATTGAAAGAAATGCTCTGGCGGGGCGTGTAGAGCAAATTGGTTTGTGCCTGTCCGATATTGCCCAAATCAGCATAAAAACGTTTGCCCTGCCTTATCGGATTGATTTCCTGCACTCCGGCCAGAACCGTATCGATATAATGATATTTTTCCTGATCGGCACTATCGAGATGGTTATAAAAGTACCACACCTGCATACTGTCGGGCGGCAGCAAATGCGCTGTACTGTCCTGAGCCCTCATTCCAAAAGCCAGTAACAATACTGAAAATAAAAGCGTTATCCGTTTCAGGAGCATAATCTAAATCAATAAGCGGCAAAATTAAGGATTTATTGTAGCAAAGAAAGATGATTGTAGGTGTTTTAATTTTTTCAAAAAATTTTGGCTTAATACTTCCTTTTCCGTGCTGATTAAATTTATAGTGGTCAGTATGTAAGTGCATATCAAAATAGACTGATATTAAGTGAATTATATGGATTAGATTTCTCTGCTGAAGATTCGGCATCGAAATGACCTTTTGGTGTTTTCAAGAGGCAAAGGCAGCTTACGGTCACTGAGCGGAGCCGAAGTGCGCTGCCTTTGCCGAAACAACTGATTAAAAAGCCATTTCGACGACCAACGGGAGGAGAAATCTATTTTTAAAAGAGTGTTATTAAACTATGTATTTATCTACTGACCTTTATAAATTTATTGATTATTTATGGATACGCCCCCGTCCAAATCCGCAGCACATCTCAAAACATGCAGATGCGTTTTTATTAAGAAAAGATTCTTTCATGATCACGGATGGGAACTTTGCAAGGAAAAGGATTAATCGTATTCTCAATCCAAATTACCACCATCCGCCTGTTTTTTTCTCACTTTTCCCTACATTTGGGGATTCTTTACCAAAAGGCTGCTGCAAGGGCCAAAAACCTTGATCCTTGCAATGTAGCCCTTGCTTAGAACAATAATGATAGACTATATAATTCGATAAAATGAAACGCACGCAGAAAGAACAAAAATCTTTTGATGCACGCCGCAACTACGAAGAAACCCGCGATCAGATCGGTTACGTATGCCGTAAAGAAGCCGGCCAGGCAGATTACGACCGGATTGGTTTTATGTCGGGACTGGAAGTGCATCAACAACTTAAAACCGACGAGAAATTATTTTGCCGCTGTCCCTCCGGCCACTTCCATTCCAATGAAGATTTTGATGCTGAAATCATCCGCCATATGCGCCCAACACTCAGCGAGCTGGGCGAATACGACGGTACAGCTTTGATGGAGTTTAAGACCCGCAAAGAAATTATTTACCGCATCAACAACAAAACAGCCTGTACTTACGAGGTGGATGATACGCCGCCATTCCCGATCAATAAGCAGGCTTTGGATATTTCCATTCTCATTTCCATGCTGTCACGCCTCAATATTGTGGGCGAAGTGCACATCACGCGTAAGCAGTACCTCGATGGCTCTATTCCGACTGGATTTCAGCGTACGGCCATTATTGGTGTTGAGGGCGAACTGCCCATGCGCAAAAAGAAAATCCGTCTCATTCAGTTGAGTATTGAAGAGGATTCCTGCCGTGAGATTTCCGATATCGCACATACACGTGTGTATAAAACCGACCGCCTGGGGATGCCGCTCATCGAAACAGTGACCTATCCGGATATGGTTAATCCCGATGAGGTGATGGAAGTTTGTGATTATATCCGTTTCCTGAACCGTTCTACCGGCCTGGTGCGCACCGGAATGGGAGCCGGACGTCAGGATGTGAACGTAAGTTGCCGCGGTGGCCACCGTGTAGAAATTAAAGGTGTGGCACATACGAAATGGATTCCTGAGCTGACGCATGTGGAAGCATTCCGCCAATGGGCTTTGCTGAACCTGCGTACCCGTTTGCTGGAGCGTGTGAAGAAAGAAGACTGGAAAATGGAATCACGTAAGCTCAATTTCTACGAATTCAAATTCGATTACGAGCCATTGCGTGAAGCGGCAGCACAAAAGCATAAAATTTATGCCGTGAAATTGCCGTATTTTCGTGGATTGCTGTCTCATTTCGATCAGCCCGGAAAAGTATTCGCAGATGAAATTTCAGATCGCCTCAAGGTAATTGCCTGCATCGAAAAACCAAATATGACCCATAGTGAAGCACTTGAACCGGTTGTCAGTGCCGATGATTTTGCCCGGATTTCTGAATTGATGGAATGCGGCAAAAATGATGCAGTTCTTCTGTTCTGGGCTCCTGAGGACGATGTGAAAACAGCTCTTGAGGTTATCGAAGAACGTTGTTTGATGGCTTTTGACGGCATTCCTCCGGAAACACGCAAATCTTTCGAAGACGGAACAACTATTTTTGAACGCGTGCTTCCCGGTGCCGACCGCATGTATCCAGATACAGACTCAGCTCCGATTCCGCTTGATGAAGCTCATATAGAAGAATTGCGCAAACAAATGCCCGATGATGTTGTGGATCGCTACCAGCAATTACAGGATTGGGGCGTGACGGAAGATACATTTACCTATATATTCTCGCGTAACCTCTATCCGCTGATTAAGCGCATGGTGGATGAGCTGGAAATTGAGCCAAAACTGGCCGCTACTTTCCTGGCACAAAGGTTTAAATATGTTGAAGGACATTATGGGAAAACAGAAGGTTTTGATTATGAACGTATTTATGATCTGTTTGCCTTCCTGAAAGAAGAAAAACTGGATTATGCGCTGGCAGCCAATATGTTGCCGCATATCCTGCAGCACCCAAGTATGGATTTTGAATCCATCCTGACCATTATGAAATTTAAGCGGGTCAGCCGCGATGAAATCATTTCCAAGATCGATTTCCTGCATCAAAAATTCAATGAAATTCATTTGCACGATACGGAATCGAACCGTCGTCAGTGGATTATGGGTCAGTTGCGCATTACAGCATTGGGCAATATTTCCATGCCAGAGCTTTCAGAAATTGTGGGTTCAAAAAATTAAAAGGAAGAACAATGAGCGAAGATTTTTTTCAAGGATATAAAGGAGAAGCCCTTGAGCTTTTAAAAAAATATAATGTACGTGTTTGGGGCTCGGCAGAAGTGGAAACCAGCCGGGGAACATTTAAAGGAACCATCCTGCCACGCGCAGAAAACGATGATGATAAGCATATCGTAATGAAAATTATAACCGGTTACAATGTGGGTATTGATACACGTACCATTACCAGTATGAAAGAAACCGGATATAAAAAAGCGAATTATAAAATTCCGGAAAAGGAATTTCCTGTTACGCCCGGTTTGCCCCAGGTGAAGCTTTTTGGAACAGGTGGTACCATTGCCTCACGCCTCGATTACCGAACCGGAGCTGTAATACCTGCTTTCTCTCCCGGTGAACTCTACGGCGCTGTGCCAGAGCTGGCAGATATCTGCAATCTGGAAACCGAAAAGGTTTTTGCTGTTTTTAGCGAAAACATGGGGCCAAAACAATATGTGTCCCTGGCTAAAGCTATTGGAAAGGAAATAGAAAAAGGCGTTGATGGGATTGTTATTGGCCATGGTACGGATACTCTGCATCATACGGGCGCTGCATTGACATTTATGTGTCAGAACCTTCCAGTGCCTGTTGTGCTTGTTGGCTCGCAGCGTTCTTCGGACCGTCCCAGTTCGGATGCGGCACTCAACCTGATGCATGCCATGAAAACGGCAGGGCATTCCGATATTGCTGAAGTCTTGGTATGTATGTTTGGCCCGACTTCTGATGAATATGGCTTGCTGCATAAAGGTACACGCGTGCGTAAAATGCACTCATCCTACCGTTCTACTTTCCGTACCATTGGCGATACGCCCGTTGCAATGGTGAGCCGTAAGGAAATTGTGCCGATTAAGAGTGATTACAATCATCGCCGTAAGGACAAAAACGTGAAAATCATGCCCTATTTTGATGATAGGGTAACGATGTTGTATTACTATCCCGGTATGAAACCCGATGTGCTCGATGCGATGGTGGAAAAAGGCTATAAAGGGATTGTTATCGTAGGAACAGGATTAGGCCACGTCAACAAAGAACTGTATCCGGCCATTGAGCGCGCTCAGAAAAAGGGCGTGCATATGTATATGACATTGCAAACACTTTGGGGTTATGTGCATATGTTTGTGTACGATACAGGCCGCGATATGATGGCAAAAGGCATCATCCCGGCAGGAAATATGCTGCCCGAAGTGGCTTTCATTAAACTAGGCTGGGCATTGGGGCAAACCGATGATCCGGAAGAAGTGAAAAAGCTTATGCTGACACCTGTAAATGATGAAATTACTTCGCGCGAACCTTATAACGGATATCTTGTATATCAGGGCGGAGTTCCTGAGGTTGAGGATTTTGTGCGGAAAGTCCACAAATAGTTCAGAATGAAATTATATTATTACAAACCCGCTTCCGGCGGGTTTTTATTTTTTTTGTAGTTTTATTGAAAAAATATAACATGAAAAAAGTTATCCTTTTTGCAGCTCTGTTTCTCTTGCAAATTCCGTTTTTGCAAGCTCAGGAAAAACCCAATAGTATTCGCATAGGTTATGGAATTGCCACTTACGACCAGATATTCAATGTGTTTGAAGATGTTTTGGCAGATATCATCAGCATTGGGAGTTATAACCGTGAAAACGAAAGCTGGAAAGGCGGTGCATTTTTGAGCTACCATCACCGTCTATGGGAAAAATACAGTTTTGGAGGTACATTTATGTGGGATCGTGCCGATGCTGATATATATGTGCTCCAGGAGTTTGCCGGAAAATCAAAACAGGATTTCTATACGCTTGCTATAGAAGTAGAAAGACGCCATCTAGATAAAGAATGGATTCAGCTTTATTCCGGTTTGGGTGTGGGTATGATGTATGTGAATGATGATTTTACTTCCGCATCATCCAAGCTGAAATCCGGCAGCGATAATGCTATGAGCGCAACTTTTCAATTGAACTTGCTGGGTGTGCGCATCGGAAAAGGACTCGCCTTTTTCGCGGAAGGTGGTCTGGGATACAGAGGAATAGTCAACTTTGGAGCCTCTTGGGAGTTTTAATCTACTTTCCTTCTCCTAACTATCCCTGTCCAAACTGCGGTAATTAATCGCTTCTGCCATATGGTGGCTTTGGATACCTTTGCTTGTGCAAAACTATAGGATTTATATTATAAGTAATTTGTTTTATTAAAAAAAACAACTATTTTTGTTTAATAAATTCATTAAAAAGTTAATCCTATAGTCAAATGATACATGGTTTTAGGTATATATTATTGGTTTTTGCACTATCATTGATTTCTTTGACGGGTTTATCTCAGGAAGTTATATTAACTGCCGGCAATTACTCGGAAAATAGCACATCAACTTTGCATTGGACAATTGGACAAATTGTCACTGGAGCTGAGACGAATGGTGCTATGACATTGATTCAAGGTTTTAATCAAAGTATGATTACTGTAACAAGTGTCTATGATGTTGGGATAGATGAATGTGAAATAAATGTATATCCAAACCCCGTTAAGGATATACTTTCAGTCCTGATTAAAAAAAATGAGTCAAATAAGCCTCTTTCAGCACATATTATAAATGGATATGGTCAAAAAGTACAAGTAATTCAAAGCATAGAGTTTTCAGAAAAGATTGATGTTTCGCAATTGATTCAGGGTATATATTATTTAAGCTTTTATTACGAAGAAAATTTATTTCAAACTTTTAAAATAATTGTATTATGAAATTTCTGTCACTTTTACTGTTAATGATTGTAAGTTCAGCGGCGTATGCACAATCTCCGAATAGCTTCAAATATCAAGCTACAGCAAGAACCAGTCAAGGTGAATTGGTTGTGAACCAGGAAGTTGGTATGAGGGTGTCGGTGATTCATGATGATCCAACTGGAGAAGTTGTGTATCAGGAAATATTCTCAACGACTACAAACTCATTTGGTTTGATTAACATTAACATTGGAGAAGGGGTATCAGAAGATAATTTTTCGCAGATACAGTGGTCAGAAGGGGCATTTTTCATTAAAATAGAAATGGATGTAAATGGCGGTAATGATTATCAGGATTTTGGCACAAGTCAATTGTTGAGTGTTCCATATGCGCTATATTCTAATACATCGGGATCATCTAATTATACATTTAATCCTACATCACCAAGTGGTTACAAAAATTTGGAACCTATTACTTTTCAAGTTTATGATGGACATAATTATACTGTTCCTTCTGGAAAGATATTATATATACTTAATATTTATGGCTATTATACTGAAACAGAGCTTATGATTAATGATATACCGATTGCGCGGGGCAGATGGAATATAAATGCTAGTTCTAGTGGAGCTGGGCCAGCTGTATTGGCGCAGCCTATACTTGTTAATGAAGGCGATGTTATATCTGTGAACAGGCAATCATCCAGCTTTAACGGTTATTTAATTGACAAGTAGGATCAAATACAAGAACGGCATCCTGAGCATATGGAATGTACTTGAAGCCTTTTGTGTATAAAGGCATCTTATTGTTTAAATCCGCTTCTAATCTGATTATCATATTTTTTGAGTCCCGTTGAAAATGATCCAAAACACTTTGCTCAAGATCTCAAATATGTTGAATATATATCAATATTGGTGCATCAGATGGGTATCGAGAAAATAATTCTTCAATTTTGCTCATAAATCTTTCGTTTTACCTTCCCCAACTATCCCGGTCTAAACTGCGGTAATTAATTGCTTCTGCCAGATGATGGCTTTGGATATCCTTGCTTTCCTCCAAATCGGCAATTGTGCGGCTTACTTTTAAAATGCGGTCGTATGCACGTGCCGATAAGCCCAGGCGTTCCATGGCATTTTTGAGCATTTCCATTCCGGCTTCATCCACTGTGCAATAGCTGCGGAGCATTTTGCTGCTCATCTGCGCATTGGAATGAATATCCGGATATCCGGCAAAACGTGCTTCCTGTATTTTCCGTGCTTTTACCACACGCTCCCTGACCGACTGGCTTTTTTCACCGCCCGAGGCATTGGCCAGCTCGCGAAAAGGAACAGGCACCACTTCCACATGAATGTCGATGCGGTCGAGGAGAGGCCCACTGATTTTATTCAGATATTTTTGAACCAAACCGGGGGCACAAACGCATTCCCTTTCGGGATGGTTGTAATATCCACAGGGGCATGGGTTCATGGCTGCCACGAGCATAAAACTTGCCGGATACTCCACCGAAAGCCTTGCGCGCGAAATAGTTACAACGCGGTCTTCCATAGGTTGCCGCATCACTTCCAAAACCGAGCGTTTGAATTCGGGCAGTTCATCAAGGAAAAGAACCCCGTTTTGAGCAAGCGAAATTTCGCCGGGCTGCGGATAAGTTCCTCCTCCAACCAAACCGGCATCCGAAATGCTGTGGTGTGGCGAGCGGAAAGGGCGCACCGAAATCAAAGGCTGGTGCGAAGGCATTTTCCCGGCTACCGAATGAATTTTTGTCGTTTCCAGGGATTCCTTCATGCTCAAAGGGGGAAGAATGGAGGGTAAACGCTTGGCCAGCATGGTTTTTCCTGCGCCGGGAGGACCGATTAAAAGTACATTGTGTCCGCCAGATGCAGCAATCTCCAATGAGCGTTTGATGTTTTCCTGACCTTTTACGTCGGAAAAATCAAATTCGTAGAGGTTGAGCCGCCGGTAAAATTCATCTTCCATATTGATTTTCAGCGGAATGAATGGGCTGGGGTCTTCAAAAAAGGAAACAACTTCTTTGATGTCGTGCAGGCCGTAAACTTCCAGGCCTTCTACAATTGCGGCTTCGGGCGCGTTTTGCTCGGGTAGGATAAAGCCTTTAAAACCTGCTTTTTGCGCCATGATAGCAATCGAAAGTGCTCCTTTTATGGGCTGCAAAGTGCCATCCAGCGAAAGCTCGCCCATAATGATATATCGGTCGATATCTGTTGCCGGCATCTGGCTTGATGCAGCAAGTATTCCAGCCGCAATTGTCAAATCATATGCCGATCCTTCCTTGCGTAAATCTGCCGGCGCCATATTGATCACAATTTTTTGCCTGGGAATTTTAAAGTTATTGTTGCTTAGAGCGGATTCAATACGGTGATGGCTTTCTTTAACGGCATTATCCGGAAGGCCAACGATATGAAAATTAATCCCTTGTCCGATATCGGTTTCTACAGTGATGAGCAGTGCATCTACTCCATTGAGTGTGCTGCCAAAAGTTTTAACCAGCATAGATATTCTGTTTGACAGCTAAGGTATGAATTTTATATTGAAATGTTTTACTTTCTGGGCTTATATCCCGATTCCCGCAGGATTTTTTGTGCATCCGTTGTGCTCATCAGTTGCTTGAGTGTTACTTCGGGATGTTTCTCCATATAGCGGCGAACGATTTGCCAGCCAACCCAATGACCTAATTCTCCGGGGCTTTCTTTAGGCATTCCCGGAATGAAAGGCCCGTCCATCATATATTCCCTTACAATTTTTTCGTCGTTACTAAAAAGATATTTGCGTTCAATCAAAAATGCCCAAATGTTTCCTTCGTTGATTTCACACCATTTGATTTCCTCGGGCGTAAAACCGATTTTCAGATAATCTGGTGTTTCGGGAAGCATTGCATCAGTGAAATACAGGCTTTTGCCGGCTTCGACCATATTTTGCAGCAAGCTGGCAGATGGCATGTCGGGGGCTAAATGCATGATCGAAAGAGCGCGGGCTGTTTCCGATGGTATGCGCTCGGCAATAAAACGGTGCTGCATGTATTTGGGTGTGCCCAGCTTATCGTATAATTGAAAAGGACTGAGAAAAATATCTAAGGCGATGATAATGGAATTGTCCATGATAATGACAGGCTGCTCAAAATAAAATCCTGATATATAAGTGTATATATCCGGAGTGCCTGCTTTTGGGTAATGATATTTATAATGTTTCAGAAGTTCAGTTAGGTTTTGTTCCAGTTGGTTTAGATTGGCAAACCTTTGCTGTACACTGTCAAAAGCAATTTGGATGTTTGGATCATTAAGGTAGTCGGCCAGTTGCAGCAACTTGTCCGGGTCTTCAAAATTTTTTCCGGTGAAAATTTCAAATTCCTGAGAAATACTGAACAGTGCAGGTATCAGTGAATCGGGTTGCGGGTTTAGCCCTTGCAAGGCCATTTCATAGCGCTTAATGGGCTGTGTTTCCACTTGGATATCGCTTACATCAACTTTCAGTCTCTTGATGGGATCCTGTGCGCATGAAGTAATGAACAGGAGTGCCAGAAGAATAAAAATATTTTGCTTAAAAGAAATCATCTGTTTTGAGATTTAATTGGCTTTGCAAACTAACGAAAAAATCCTTTCTGCAGTACATTGCTCCTTCTGGCAAAAAAAGACCGCAAGCCAGTATGGATGCGGTCAGATTTTATTTCTTTGATTCAGGCTACAAGATCTTCCAACCTAAACTTACCTGGAATGTATTCGATTTAAGATCAAGTCCTTCAGTATCGGAGATGTCGTTTAATCCAATTTCATAACGAATGTCCAGCGTAAACATCATTACATCTACACCTGCGCCTAATTGTAGTCCCCAAATGGCGTCTTTAAGCTTAATTTTCTCTATAGATTCTTCAACATCGCCAATACCTTTGATTTCATCATCTACAATAAAAGATGCAACCGGACCGCCCATTATACGAATGTTGCCAACGCCCAGGCCCATGATTTTATATCCTACCATCACAGGTATGTCCATCGTTTTAATACTAATTTCGCTGCCAATCTCACCCAATTCGGTGTTTTGAGTTAAATCGGCTCCTTTGTGATTATAAATCAATTCGGGCTGTAGATAGGTTTTGTCACCAAAACGGGCAAAAGCACCAAACGAAATGCCGGTTTTGGCGGCTGTTTTATAATCACTGATGTCTGTCGAAAGCTTGGCAACACTGACGCCAATTTTTGGCCCGATTGAAAATTGGGCTTTGGAAGTGAGGCTAAAACCCACAAAAACAGTAAGAAGGATGAGTAATTTTTTCATGATACGCTTTTATTTGTTTGATAAAATTTCTTTTTAAGCAAACAAATATACGGATTCGATTGAATTTACTGAAAATAAAAGTTGGATTAGGCTAAGCGATTCTAATTAAAGATTTTATTTTTGCATAGTGTCATCATCAAATATTATGATGATTTTATCCTGAATTGATGTTGTAAATTAAATCAAAATAACATGAAAAAAATAATTCTGCTTTGCTTGGTGTCTTTTTGGGCTTTCTATATGAACGCACACGCTCAGGTAAAACCTTTTCAGTTGGGTTTTAGGCTTGGCCCTTCTATTGGCTGGATCAGTCCTGATACCAAAGGTTATGACAGCGATGGTGCGAAATTTGGTTTTAACTGGGGTTTTGTAAGCGAGATAAGCCTTACACAAAACTATAAATTCGTGACAGGTTTTAGTTTTCATTATTTAAACGGAAAAATGAAACAGCCTTTTGAGTCGGTTATTTCAACGGATACGCTTATTGGTGTTGCTTCGCGCAATATCAAATTGCAATACCTTGAAATTCCGCTTTTGATGAAAATGCGTACCAACCCAATTGGGGATTTTCGTTTTTACGGCCAGATTGGATTTGTTACCGGCATCAAGCTTAAGGCAAAATCAAATGATATATTTATTGCCGATGGCAAAGCACAGGAAAACGATGAAAACCTTTCGGATGATTATACCCTTTTCCGTGAAAGCATGCTCGTGGGTTTTGGGATTGAATATCCCATTGATGAATCCACTTTCATCACAGCCGGGATTAACTTTAACAAAGGTCTGACGGATATGATGAAGGGTGATAATATGGTAAACGGAGAAAGTCAATCTGCTACGGCTTCTGATTTTGAACTGCAGATTGGTATAATTTTCTAAATAATAGAAATACAGGATTTTATGAAAATTGCACTGGCACAATTGAATTACCATATTGGTAATTTTTCGGAGAATATTGGGAAAATGAAGACGGCCTTAGCACGTGGGCGAAAGGAAGGGGCCGATCTAGTTGTTTTCGCCGAATTGTCTGTTTCGGGATATCCGCCACGCGATTTTCTTGAGTTTAACGATTTCATTCTTTCCTGCGATCATGCTTTGCATGAGCTGGCCGGGGAGTGTACGGACATTGCCTGCATTGTTGGGCTGCCTGTGCAAAACAAAAATCCCAAAGGCAAGCCGCTTTTTAATGCCGGGGCATTTATTTTTGACGGCAAAGTGCAGAGTCTGCATTACAAAAGCCTGTTGCCCAATTACGATATTTTTGATGAATACCGCTATTTTGAACCGGGATACAATCCATTTATTATCGCGCATCAGGGGAAGAGAATTGCCCTAACCATATGCGAAGACCTTTGGAATGTAGGCGATAATCCTTTGTATGTTCAGGAGCCCATGGAGCAACTGGCAAAGGCCAATCCGGATATTATGATCAATATTGCGGCATCTCCTTTTGATGCGGAACAAGCCCAACGCCGCGAAGAAATTCTGAAACGCAACGCCAGGAAATATCAACTTCCTTTGGTTTATGTGAATCATGTAGGTGCACAAACCGAATTGCTTTTTGATGGTGGAAGCCTGGTGATGAACGCTAAAGGTGAAATTGTGCAAAGGCTTCAGTTTTTTGAAGAGGATTTTGCTGTGGTTGATGTCCGGGAACTTGAAAAGATGCCCCCAATCCGTGATGAAAATCCTGAAAAAATTTCTCTGGTCCATGATGCACTGGTAATGGGCGTGCGCAATTATTTTATGAAACTGGGTTTTGGCAAAGCGATTCTCGGGCTTTCCGGTGGGATTGATTCGGCTGTGACCCTGGTAATTGCCGAAAAGGCCCTGGGTGCAGAAAATGTCTATGCCATTTTGATGCCCTCCCAGTATTCTTCAGATCATTCCGTAAAGGATGCAAAAGATCTGGCTGAAAATTTGAATATACCTTATGAAATCATTCCTATTGAATCGGCATATAACAGTGTGGAACAGCTTTTGAATCCGGTGTTTAAAGATCTGCCATTTGATGTTACAGAAGAAAATATTCAGGCACGTTTGCGTGGGCTTATCCTTATGGCGATGTCGAATAAATTCGGTCATATCCTGCTCAACACTTCCAATAAAAGTGAAGCCGCAGTGGGTTACGGAACGCTCTACGGCGATATGAACGGTGGTTTGTCTGTGCTTGGCGATGTCTATAAAACCGATGTTTTTGCACTGGCGCGCTATATGAACCGTGATCGTGAAATAATCCCGTGGAACACCATCACAAAACCTCCATCTGCCGAATTGCGCCCGGATCAAAAAGATTCGGACTCACTGCCGGATTACGATATTCTGGACACAATACTGTGTTTGTATATTGAAGAAAGGCAAGGCCCTAAGGAAATTATTTCGGCAGGCTATAATGAAAGATTGGTGCGCCGCATCCTGAAAATGGTCAACATCAATGAGTATAAACGCTACCAGTCGCCGCCGATTTTGCGCGTGAGTTCCAAAGCTTTTGGAATGGGACGACGCATGCCGATCGTAGGAAAATATTTGTCATAAAAAAGCGTTGGCTCTATTGCTGCAGGCTGGCGATATCAAACAGATCATATGACAGATTTTTTTTCAGCGGAAGTACTTGCAAAATTTTTAAAATTCGGTTTGGTCGGCTTTACCGGACTGTTTGTGGATTATGGCTTTACCTGGCTCTGCAAGGAGAAGCTGCGTTTGCAAAAATATCTTTCAAATGCTATTGGATTTACATTGGCTGCATCATCTAATTATTTCCTGAATCGTATCTGGACTTTTCAAAGTACCAATCCCGAGGTTTTTCTGGAATATTCTGAGTTTATCCTGATCTCCCTCATTGGCCTGATCTTGAATACTTTTATTCTCTGGCAGGTTGTCAGCCGTTTTAAAATCAATTTTTATCTGGCCAAACTATTTGCGATTGCTGTAGTAACGGTCTGGAACTTTGTGGCCAATTTGCTTTTTACGTTTGCTTAATACTGGATTTTATAGTGTAGATTGATTATCTTTGTTAAAAAGAATTGCATGAAATATCTTGATCCTAAAAATGATCTGACGTTCAAGAAAGTATTTGGTGAACATCCTCATGTTCTGAAGAGTTTTTTGAATGCAATGTTGCCATTGTCTTCCGATAATCTTATTGAGTATTTAGAGTATTTAAGTCCGGAGATGGTCCCGGAGATTCCCGGTATAAAAAATTCTATTGTTGATGTGCGCTGTACGGATAAAAAAGGGCGCCAGTTTATTGTAGAGATGCAGATGCTGTGGACTGAAAGTTTTAAGCAAAGAGTCGTTTTTAACGCATCCAAGGCCTATGTTCGTCAGTTGGAGAAATCAAGAGAGTTCAAATTGTTGCAACCTGTTTATGCACTTAGCTTGGTAAACGAGGTATTTGAACCCGAGATTGCGGAATATTACCATCACTATCAGATTGTAAACCTTGAACATAATGAAAAACAGCTGGAAGGGCTTGAATTTATTTTTGTTGAGCTTCCGAAATTCAAAGCTGAAAGCATTAATGAAAAAAAACTTCAGGTTTTATGGCTTCGGTTTTTGACGGAAATTGATGAGAAAGTCAGGAGTGCTGACCCCAGCCTGCTAGAGGTAAATGAAATTAAAGAAGCTTTGGAGCAACTTGAGGTGTCTGCTTATAGCCTCGACCAACTTGAGTATTATGACAGATATTGGGATCGGGTTCGGACAGAAGTTTCTTTTGTGAGCGATGCCTTGGAAAAAGGACAAAAGGAGGGTATGAAAGTTGGATATCAGAATGGCTTAAAGAAGGGTATCCAGGAAGGAATGCAAAAAGGAATGCATGATGGTTTGCAACAAGGACTGGAGCAAGGACTGGAAAAGGGCAGAAACAAAGAGCGCCTGATTATAGGCATTAATGCATTGAGGGGTGGAATAGATGCGGATAAGATTGTTTTATTTACAGGATTATCAGCCCAAGATATACAGAAGCTCAAAGGTTTATTGGCCAAATTTCCTGATGAAGCCGAAAGCCATCTCGACGATTTTTGTTGTTGACATGAAGCTAGTCAAGCAATAGCACCTTCCCCCTCCGTTCTACAAAATCACCTTCAGGAGTTTTCATTTTTAAATAATAAACATACATGTTGCAGGGCGCATCATTTCCTTTATAGGTGCCGTCCCAACCTTCAGAAGGATCTTCCGTTGAAAAAATAGTTTGCCCATAACGGTTAAACCCGAGTTTGACAGCAAATATTTGTATATAGTTGACACATAGCATATTGATGCCATGAGTTTTGGTTTGTGCCACTACAATTTGTCTTCTTTTGATAGGATTTTTGGTGGTACTTGCATGCCGATAGCTTTAATCAACTTAAGCGCATTTGGAGGGATATCGGTTCGGAGCCAAATTGTATTTTTTTTGATTTTAACAGGCACGGCCATGACCCTGGCCAATTGTCCCATTGCTGCCGCTACCGTTAAAGGGCGGTCTTGAATTAATTTTTTTTCAGTGGATTTTGAGCTGTACCTTTCTTGGCTTTCCCTAAGCTTTTTGGTTAAGTGTGCCTCGCAATAATGTGATAAAAAGCAGAGCATCAGATGTCCAATAATCCGGTTATCAGTCCAATGAAACACCGGCCTGCTTTTCAAATAGCCTTTCATTTCGCCGAAGGCATCTTCAATCCGCCATAATTCTTTGTAATTTGAAACGATTTCAGTAGCTGGCATTTGCTTAACATTGGTAACAATACCAAAAAAGCCATCACTTTTAGCCTCTTTGGCAATTAACTTGTGGTTAAGGCCACATTGGCTTTGGCCTTTTACAGAAAGGTATTTTTTATATGCCCGGTTGGTAATAAATTTTTTTGTCAGTGGCTTGGAAGAAGAAAGGGCAGCATTGATTTTGTCCAGTACATCTTCGCGTGCTTTGGCGTCTCGCCCTGCCCTTATTTTTGACCAAGTTATAATGCAGCGGTCTTCACCGATTGTGGTTTCACGTATTGCCAGCTCTTCATTAAGCCAGTTAAACTTGGAGAGGTCATAAAAACTTTCTTGTATTTCCTTTTTTAAAGTCCCCATCTTTAACCCGACAATAAACTCGCCATTGCGCTTTTTAATGTGCTTAAGGTTATCAAATGAGAAAAGCCCACGATCGGCCACAAAAATAAATCTGCGCACAGAAAGCTTGCTGCTGATGCGCTCCACGATACCATCAAGGGTTTTGCCTTCAAAGGTATTGCCCGGATGGACTTCAAAACAGAGCGGTATCCCGCAAGTATCCGTAAGCAGGCCCAATACTACCTGTGTGCAATCGCTTCGCATTTCCTTACTGTACCCAAATTGGCGAAGTTCACCCAGATCTGTCCGTGTGCTCTCGAAACGCAAGGTTGTCAAATCGTACAGCACTACATCTACATTAATGCTAAAAAGGTCTTTGCCGTAATTGAACAGAAAGCGCTCGATGTCTTCTTTGTGCTTGCTAAGCAGGTCAAGGCTGCGATAAATATGCTGAAGCGATATATCGTGGTCAACTAAACCTGGGTACATGCGCTGCAACCAATTGTCATAAAGGGAAAGTTTTGAAACTGGTTTTAGAAAACGGGAACAAACTTGTGAAAACAAAACGCGCTCCAAGTTAAATTCAAGCTTCGGGTGCTGGGATTGGATATTGGCAAGGCATTTTTTTATCCCCAGTTCCCCCATCATGCGGTCAAGTATGAGCAGGGGCCCCAGTACATAGGTGTCCTTAACATCTACTTCTTTGGCCATGTCAAACACTGCAAGCTTGTCGGTGTGTTTGCGTATTGCTTCTGCAAGTTGCTCCAGCCTGCCCTCTTCAACTTTCCCAAGGGACATTAAGGTGCGCTGTTTGACTTTTCCTCCTTCACGATAAGACTCTACCAAATGGTAATAGGCTGTGCCCTTGCTGTTTTTTGTTGTCTTGATGAACATAGCACTTTGTTTATCACACAAATATAGACAAAGACCATTCTATTTTATGCATATGAACTAAAATTGTTCACTACACTTTTGCAAAACCAAAACAGAAACCCAGTGTTTATAGGGGGTACAGAAGGTCTGAGCAAATTATCTGTCAAACTCGGGAGAATGGCTTAAAGAAGGGTATCCAGGAAGGAATGCAAAAAGGAATGCATGATGGTTTGCAACAAGGACTGGAGCAGAGCGCCTGATTATAGGCATTAATGCATTGAGGGGTGGAATAGATGCGGATAAGATTGTTTTATTTACAGGATTATCAGCCCAAGATATACAGAAGCTCAAAGGTTTATTGGCCAAATTTCCTGATGAAGCCGAAAGCCATCTCGACGATTTTTGTTGTTGACATGAAGCTAGTCAAGCAATAGCACCTTCCCCCTCCGTTCTACAAAATCACCTTCAGGAGTTTTCATTTTTAAATAATAAACATACATGTTGCAGGGCGCATCATTTCCTTTATAGGTGCCGTCCCAACCTTCAGAAGGATCTTCCGTTGAAAAAATAGTTTGCCCATAACGGTTAAAAATCATGAACTCATAAAATGAAGGATCACTGGCAGCATATCGTGGAATAAATACTTTATTGATATCGCGTCTGGGCGTAAAAGCATTTGGGAAATATACGCCTGTAAAAGCCTGTTGCACCTCTTTGATATTCGACCAGGCTGTATCCGGCATTCCGTTATTATTGAAATAATCAGGGCAGCCCACAACATAACGCAATTGGTTTTCGATCATGCCGGCTTCTGGTGAATCATCAATAAGATTGTTTTCCTGTGTCACGGCATATGGCTCTGTTTCCCATTCGCCATTTATCGACCGGTAAATGTAATATTCCTCCAGATTTTCGTTCAACAAACTATAATCTGTCCAGTTTAATACTACGGTCATGTCTTTGGCAACCGCAACAGCTGATAAATAAATGCTGTTGATTGTGTTGCTTTTCAGGCTTTTTTTTTGGCAACTGTCAATGGCCTGAAGATAATAAGAATAGCTTTTGAGCTTAGGGTTGGCAAGCCCGTCGCTATAAAGAAATTTGCCCGAAGGCTCCATCATATCGGAATAAATAGTGTCGAAAAGCACAAAATTCCCTTCTTCTCCTTCTTTCCGAAATAAGTGATACTCCTGAATTCCCGCGGATGTGTCCACCTCGCCGCTGAGGTCGATCCAGAAATTATCGCGCACGCTGGCCAAAGGAATATCAATAAATGCGGGCTGAGGCGGAAGCGTTGCCCTGATGCGCCGGGTACCTGAGCTTGCCGTATGCCAACCGTCATTGCTTTCAGCCCTGATTTTAAAACAGTATTCGGCATTTCGCTCTAAGTCACGGAATTCGAAAGTTCTTTCATCGGGAGGAAGTTTGGCTATGGACTTCACTTCTTCGCCATCTTTTGAACAGAGGATATTATAATGCTTCAAGCCGTCGGGCATATTGATGTATTCAGAAAAGTCAAAACGGATTAAACTGTCGCAGATTTGTATGCTGGGCTCATTCAGCAGAATGGATTTTTTATATTGGGTTATTCCAAAATCAGGGGTTGTATTGCCGCATCGGTCATAGGCTGCAATGGCGTATGTGTATGATCTTCGAAATCCATCAGATAAAGAATCGATATAATAAATGGAATCAGGGTTTTGTATCACTACAAGAGTGTCCCAGATGCCGTTTTTATTTTCAAAGATCATATATCCGGCCAAATCAATTGCCGGTGATTTTTGCCATCCCAGAATGCAGTATCCGTCGTCCATAACGCTAACGCTATCAAAAAGCGGTGCGGGTGGAGGCGTGTCATCTTCAATGTTTCTGCCTCCAATATTCGAAACGGAGGTGCATCCCATTGAACTCTGCTCAACCCTGAAATTGACAGAATCGATGCAGACATCCACTTCTTCGTACCAGCTGCTGTCGATTGTTTGCCCGATACCTTGCCAATTTCCTTCCGGATATTCCATAAAAACTTCAAATTGTTCATTGGCCGAAGGAGGCTTTTGGAACATGGTATTCCATGTGAGTTTTAGCTCAATATCTGAGCGTTTCTCAACTTTAAGGCAAATTGTATAAACCGTATCTGAAATTTGTGACCCAGAGGAAGTATAATGTGTTTTGATGAAATATTTGCCTGCTTCTTCATAGAGGTTTACGGGCACAGTAGTTTTTTGCTGTGTGAAGCTGGTTTGATCTAAATCGCTGATGATGGCTAAGGATTCAAAGCCGCTGGTTTCATTGTAATTATAAATTTCATAGGATTCAAAACCACTGGAAATTGTTGGTTTTGTCCAATGGATTTCCACATCACCTTCATCGCTGATTTTCAGGCAGTAAATTTGAGCATAATCCTGGGTAAAAGCGGATAATGCAATGAAATACAATAAGATTCCTGTCCCGTATTTTTTTAACACAAAATAATAACGTCTTTGCTGATGTCAATATTTTATTTCCCTGCAACCAGTATGCTAAGATCTGTCTCTTTCAGATATTTTGCAGCTAATGCCTGGATTTCTTCGGCTTTGATATTACGAACAGTATTCAGGAAATTTCTGTAGTACTGGATATCCAATTCAAAATCAGATAAAATCCGGTGACGCTCTGCCAGGGCAAAAGGCCCATCGAGGCTCCGCAGGAATTGCCCCAATATGTAATTTTTTACCAGAAAAAGCTCGTCTTCCGTTGGCTGTGTTGTGCCCATGCGGTCAATTTCTGCCATTATTTCATCGATTGCAAGCTGTTTCTGACTGGCATTAACTTCTGTGGCCACAAAAAACACGCCTTCATGGCGGAAAGATGCCAGGGCCGAACCAATCCCATAGGTAAGCCCTTTTTCTTCCCGTATGTTGCTCATCAAGCGTGAGCCAAAATAACCGCCCAGAATGGTGTTTGTTACCATCATCGGGAAATAATCCGGATGTTTGCGTGTGAACATCAACCGCCCAATGCGGATGGCGGCCTGATGGCCATTGCCGCAAATGATGTTCTGTTTGCCAACCTGATGGATGGCTTCGGAAACTTTTTCCTTTGCTTCAAGATTTGAACGGACCATCAAATCCCCCAGTTCCTGTTCAATAGTTGCTATGATTTGATCATCAATTTTTCCGCTTACAATAATTCTAAACGGAGCATTTAAATAGTTTTTTTTATAGAAGTCAGTGATGTCCTGGCGGGAAATCTGATCATAATCTTTCTCCTGAACCAGCTGCCCATAGGGATGTGTGGCGGAAAAAATCATTTGATTAAAGTGCATACGGGCCACATTCATTACTTTTTGGTTGTTCACCAGGAAGCTTTGCTTTTTTTTGCGTTTTGTTATCTCGAACTCTTTTTCAGGAAAAGCGGCTTCTGTAATTATCTGGCGTACAATGGGCAGCGTATTGGCAAAATGTTTTTTTAAACTAAACAGGCTGATAACCGAGAAATCACGTTCGGATTCGCAATGGAGGTATGCACCGTGAAAATCAATTTTTTCTGCTATTTCGGCAGATGTCATTTCTTTTGTGCCTTCCATCATCATGGAAGCTGTTAAACTGGCCTGCAAATGTTTTTGCTGATACCAGGATCCGGCGCGGAAAACCAATTCTATCTTAACGATTTCCTGAGTGCCGGCATTGATTGAATATACCGGGATGCCATTTTTGAGGGGCACGGCTTCTGGTTTCAGTAATTCAATTTGGTGAAAGTGCTCATCAAAAGAAGCCTGACTCAAGTCAGTAGTTGCCGGCTGTTGGGATCGGTTTAGTTCCATTTTAAGTTTTTAGTTCACTGCAAAAGTACAGCTTTTACCGCGGTTTTGCTATCGGATCAATGTAACCGAACCGGTAAATCTTCTTAAAACATTTGCTTCATCAACAAAAACAGCACTATAGATATATACACCTGTTGGACAATCGTCGCCGTCAAGGGTTCGTCCGTCCCAGCCTTCGGAAGGATTGCTGCTGTCGTATAGCATCTGCCCCCAGCGAGACAAAATCTGCATGCGGAAATCCTTGGCATTATATGCTTTAATGCGGAATTTGTCATTAAGGCCATCTCCGTTGGGGCTGAATGCATTTGGAATAAAAATATTGCATTCCAAAACGTCAATATGGATGACCACTTCTGTTCCTTCACGATCGACTTGGTCAACAATTACACTGTAAGCTGTTGATTCTTCTGGTTTTACTAAAATAGATTGAGCCGTGGAGCCTGTATTCCATGAATAATTTATGCCTTCGGGCGCCGTTAAAATGATTTCTTCGCCTTTGCAGATTTCTTCGGTGATGGTAATGGTTTCAGTTTCTGCCAGAGTGCTTTTTTCAATTTGGGCGGTTTCCGTTAATTCGATTTTATCGGTTGGGAAATCAGGGGCAAGCTGTTGCTGGTCTTTTTGGATTATGCCACTGTCTTCGCCATTGCTGTCAACACTAGCTGGGAGGTGGTGATGGTTGATGCCTTTAATTTTATGTGGCGCCTGATTGTCGCGTGATTCAGTGTTTTCCTTTGGAGCTTCCGCCTTTGGTGTGTTGTTTTTTTGTTCAGGGATAGTGGATTTTGTTTGTCTGACGGATGTTTTTTGCTTCGTCTTTGTTAGCCCAGAAGCAGCATCAGTTTCATTATTAGCCGGAATTATTTTATTGCTGATCGAGCTTTTGTTCGCATCAGATATTTGTTCCTTTTGGATATCAGCTTTGAGTGTATCATTATCTGAAAAATAAATCCAGGCAAAAAAGCTGCTGGCAGCAATAATTGCAACAGCAAGTATAAGTCCCTGAATTTTTCCGAAACCGGAGGTGGGGTCACTGGCCTTGCTGTCCCGTATGATATTTTCGAGGATATCATCGGGAGGCTCTGGAGCAAAATGCTCAAAATGCTCCTTAAATGTTTTGCCTTTATTTGAACCTGTATTATTCATTTTCTCTTTTAATCCGTTCTTTTTGAAGATGATGAAGGCGTTTTTGCAGTGACCGCTTGGCATGCATCAATTGCGTTTTGGACGTATTGATGCTTACTCCGAGCATTTCGGCAATTTCTTTATGTGCATAACCTTCAATTTCGTAAAGGTTAAAAACTGTCCGGTAGCCCGATGGCAGATCCTGAATCAATCTCAGCAGTTCTTCCGTATGGAGCCCGTCTGTGGGCAGCTCCTGTGTTTTAGGACTGAGCTCCAGCTTATCAATATCGGTATGCAGATTAAATTTTTTATTTTTAATGTGCATATTGATGGCTGTATTGACCATTATCCTGCGAATCCATCCTTCAAAAGAACCTTCGCCCCGGTATTCCTTCAATTTTGTAAATACCTTAATGAAACCATCCTGAAGAACATCTTTTGCCTCGTCTTCGTTTTTCATATAGCGGAGGCAAATACCGTACATGCGGGCTGAGTATTTGCGGTAGAGTAGGCGCTGCTCCTTTTCTGACCCTCTGCGGCAGCCTTTTATGAGTTCTTCATCAGCTTTCATTGCTTTGTTTCAATATTGATGACAGAACATCGGCTCAGGTGGTTGTTTGTCCTTCCGTTTTTTTGTAGTACAGCACGCTGAGATTTTCATTGCGGAACATTTCCCGGCTGATTCTTTGGATGTCTTCCCTTTGTACCTTTTGGTATTTTTGGCCTTCTTTGTTGATGTCGGAGGCAGAACTGATAAATTCAAAAAAAGCAAGGTTCATCGCTTTGTTTAGCACATTAATTTCAGAAAAAACCTGTGATGCTTCTGCTTTGTTTTTGATTTTCTGAAGTTCATCGGCACTGCAAAGCCCGGTTTTGAGGTTTTCAATTTCATCAAGAATGGCTTTTTCAGCTTCCGGTAGTTCGGTTCCTGTGTTGAGTTTTCCTGTGATCATGAAAAAACCCGGATCATAATCACCACTGATAAAGGCTGTTATATCATTAAATAACTCTGTCTCTTTAACCAGTTTTTGGTACAAACGGGCAGATTCCCCATTGGAAAGCAGATCTGAAATAAGGTCGGTGGCATGATAATCGGGATGATTGCGGTCAACCATGTGCCAGCTCATATAAATGGCGTCCAATGGAACGTCGGAGCTAATGCTCAATGTGCGCTTTTCGGTTTGCTCCGGCTCTTTGGGTATATTTCTCTGAATGGCTTCGCCTGCGGGGATTTGCCCAAACCATTTTTCTGATAATTTGATGATTTCATCCGGATTCACATCTCCCGAAAGGACCAGGATTGCATTGTTTGGGCGATAATACCGGCTGTAAAATGCCTGAACATCTTCCAGTTTAGCATCTTCTATATGCCTGATCTCCATTCCAATGGTAGGCCAGCGATAAGGATGTACCTGATAAGCCAGTGGCCTGAATTTTAACCATGCATCGCCATAAGGCTGGTTCAAATAACGCTGCTTGAATTCTTCAATGACAACTTGTTGTTGCACGGCCAGGCTTTTTTCGTTGATATTCAGGCCGAACATGCGGTCGGATTCCAGCCAAAATGCGGTTTCCAGGTTTTGTTTGGGCAATGTCAGGTAATAGTTGGTGAAATCGTTGTTGGTGAATGCATTGTTCTCACCGCCTGTGATTTCCAGTGGGGTGTCGTATTTTGGAATGTTTTTGCTTCCGCCAAACATCAGATGCTCAAACAGATGTGCAAAACCCGTTTTTTCCGGATTTTCATCGCGGGCACCCACTTTATAAAGGATATTCATGGCAACAACTGGTGTGGATTTATCCTGATGGACAATTACCTTTAAGCCATTGCTTAATGTATGTGTTTCGTAATTTATCATTTACCTCAATTTTTGTGCAAAGGTAGGGAATATCCACGCAGTTGTGGCAGCACTGAAGCCCTTCGGGAAAAATGATGCGGGAAAGCGCAGCCAACATCATAAAATTATTAATTTTGCAGCATATAGAATTATTTAAATAACTCAAAAAAAGCATTTTGCGCATTACATTCCTTTAAGCATTTAAGCCTTAGAAATGTTTTGCTAAAGACATTAAAATAAAATTGATATGAAAAGAGATGATCAGGTTTTTGAAATCATTCAAAAAGAACGCGAACGTCAGACCGAAGGTATTGAGCTGATTGCCAGTGAGAACTTTGTTAGCGAGCAGGTTCTGGAAGCTATGGGTTCGGTAATGACCAACAAATATGCTGAAGGCTATCCGGGCAAACGTTACTATGGTGGATGCCAAAATGTTGATGAAACCGAGACTTTGGCAATTGAACGCGCAAAAGAGCTTTTCGGAGCCGAATATGCCAACGTACAGCCGCATTCAGGTGCACAGGCCAATATGGCAGTAATGCTTACCTGTCTCAAGCCCGGCGATACTTTTATGGGTCTTGATCTGGCGCATGGTGGTCACCTTTCTCATGGTTCTCCCGTAAACTCCAGCGGTATCCTTTATCGTCCGGTTGCTTATGGTGTGGATGAGGAAACAGGTTTGCTCAATTACGAGAAAATGGAAGAGGTTGCAATGGCAGAAAAACCAAAAATGATCATTGCAGGTGCATCCGCTTATTCCCGTGATTGGGATTATGCCCGCATGCGCGCTATTGCAGATAAAATCGGCGCCATCCTTATGGCCGACATCTCCCATCCATCGGGTTTGATTGCCCGTGGCCTGCTGAATAATCCGGTTCCTCATTGCCATATCATCACCACAACAACACATAAAACCCTTCGCGGACCACGTGGTGGCCTTATCATCATGGGCAAAGATTTTGAAAACCCATGGGGCCTGAAAACGCCAAAAGGTGTTGTGAAAAAAATGTCGCAATTGCTTAATTCTGCTGTTTTCCCGGGTATCCAGGGCGGCCCTCTGGAACATGTTATTGCTGCAAAAGCAGTAGCTTTCGGCGAAGCACTTAGCGATGAATATCTTGAATACATCAAGCAGGTGAAGAAAAATGCAGAAGTAATGTCAAAAGCTTTCGTTGATAAAGGTTATAAAGTTATTTCAGGGGGTACCGACAACCATCTGATGCTGATTGACCTGCGCACCAAATTCCCCGATATTACCGGTCGCCAGGTGGAAGATACGCTCGTAAAAGCCGATATTACTGTAAATAAAAACATGGTTCCATTCGATAGCCGCTCTCCTTTTAAAACATCCGGTTTGCGTGTTGGTACGCCTGCAATTACAAGCCGTGGCCTGAAAGAAGAACATATGGCGCCAATCGTTGATATGATCGACGAAGTAATCAGCAATTTCGAAAATGAGGAAGTTATCGCCGATGTTAAAAAACGCGTTAATGCAATGATGAAGGATCTTCCGCTTTTCGCATATTAGAATAATTCAATTTTAAAATATGATTAAGCCTCCTGTTTGGGGGCTTTTTTTGTTTCAGCTTTCGTGAACAACAAGCGCTTTTTTGTAGTTTTGGAGAAAAGTGTATTTATGAAAAAGTTAAGTCTGAGTATTTTCTTTCTGAGTGCTTTTGCTTTAATGGCATTCAAATCCGATAAACCAGCCTATCGCTTGTACAATCAAAAAGGCAAAGCGGTGAAATTTCAAAAATTGGTGAAGGCTGCTTCCGAAGCCGATGTGGTGCTTTTTGGTGAGCTGCATAATAACCCGATTGCGCACTGGCTGCAATTGGAGCTCACCAAAGCTCTTTTTGAGGAAAAAGGAGAAGCACTTGTTTTGGGGGCCGAGATGTATGAGGCAGATAATCAATTGATTGTTGACGAATACACTCAAAAGCTCATCAGTGCGAAAAATTTCAAGTCGCAGGCACGCTTATGGCCAAACAATGCCACCGACTATCAGCCACTGCTGGATTTTGCAAGGGATAACAATCTGAAATTTGTGGCGGCCAATATTCCCAGGCGTTATGCTTCCATCGTATTTCGTCAGGGTTTTGAAGGTTTGGAAGCCCTTCCGGAAGGAGCGGACGCTTTTATGGCGCCCAATCCGATTCCGTATGATGCGGAATTGCCTTCTTATAAGTCTATGGCTGGCATGATGGGGCACAGTAATCCAAATTTACCTAAAGCTCAGGCCGTTAAAGATGCCGCAATGGCGTATTTTATTTTGGAAAACCTCAATGAAGGGCAACTGATGCTGCATTTCAACGGTACGTTTCATTCCGACGATTTTGAAGGAATCGTTTGGTATCTGAACCAATATCGTCCGGGATTGGAAATCCTGACCATATCATCTCAGGAAATTGCAAATCCGCTGGTGTCAGACAGCCTTGATTTGCAAAAAGCCAATTACATTCTTGCTATTCCTGAGGATATGACCAAAACGCATTAGAAGATGCTGAATTTGACGTAGCGCTCCGGATGCGCTTTCATGTCAATAAGCAGTTTATTCAGGTTTTCTGAGGATTCCTGAAATTTATAATAGAGCGTATCGTTACTGACCAGCTTCCCGATGGTTCCCTGTCCGGTATTGATTTTTGTCAGGATGTCGTTCATCTGCATCACGGTTTCATTGATGCGGATGAAGGTTTGCGGTAGTTCGGCATAGACCAGCGTATCGCTGATAGTCGCCATATTGGTGATGATGCGGTTGAAGGTTTCGTTATTGTCTTTCAGGTTGCCTGTTATATCATCAATATTGGCCAAAATGCTGATCAACCTTCCTTTTTGGTCGTAGATAAGTGTATCGACCTGATTTGTTGTGCTTTCGATATTGTGAATGGTTCGGCGTATGCTTTGGAAACTTTCTGCAAGGTTTCTGCGTGATTCTTTGTTGAATACCGATTTCAAGGCAGTCAGTACCGAATCCACAGAGTTCATCATTTCTTCTGCTTTCTTTTTGATCGGAGCTACCTGCATGTTTACCTGATCTTTCAGCGATGCTTCCTGGCTTGCTTTCAGTGTGTCTCCGCTTTGGCAGAGTTCCGTGCTGTTGCCAAGTTGGATGCTGACGGATTTGCTGCCCATCAGGTCGGCGCTGAAGATGTGCGCTATAGAGTTTTTAGGTATCGGGAAATCAGAAGTGATCATCATGCGCACGCAAATCTGCCCGCTATAATCCGGTAAGAACGCGATTTGATCTACCTGGCCAACTTTCACGCCATTAATAACAACAGGATTGGATTGCACCAGTCCTTCTACCCGGGGGTAAACCGCGTAAAAAGTTCTTTGGTTCGAAAACACATCTGTGCCTTTCAGGAAGTTAAAGCCCCAAAAAAACAATCCCATCGCCAGGAGCGTTAGGAAACCGGTTTTTATTTCTTTTGATATTTTCAATGCGCAAGGATTTGAGTTGTTCAGTTTAACAAAACTACTTTTTTTTCTTCAGCAATTCAAGCGCTTTTTTTGTGGGAATACGCTGGCCATTTTGAAAGCTGATCACAAAGGCATCTTTATAACCGGCCTTCCTGATTTTGTTTTTGTAGTTAATCGCATCATTGATATTGGTAAAATGGCCCGAATGATATTTGTAGCGCCCATTATCTTCATAAAAATTTATTTCACCGGAAATGCCTTTAAAGGCGGGCATGTTTTTCTTTTTGGCTGATGCCGCAAACTGAACGCTGAAAATAAGCTCATCTTCTGCTTTTTTCACGGGAGCCGCTTTTTGTTCCGGGATTTCAGTTTTTTCTTCCGCCTTGTTTCTTATTGGTTCATCAATTGCTGTTGGCGTCTCTTCTGTTTTAATTTCAATGTTTTTTGCTGCTTCTTCCACCGGTTTCTCAGGAGCGGTTGTTTCTTCAAAAGGGGCTTCGTTCAGCTCGGCTTCAACTTCGTTTTTGTAATCTTTAAAAGCTCTGTAAATAGCTGATGCCAAATAGGTTTGGCCGTTTTTTGAAAGAAGGAATTTTTCTTCTTTGGGATTGCTGAGGAATCCAAGTTCAACCAATACCCCGGGCATGGCCGTTTTGTAAAGCACCCAGAAACCGGCCTGTTTTACGCCGCGATCGTGCCGCCCGACTCTTGTACGGAACTGGTCCTGAATTTTTTGCGCCACATTGGTGCTTTGATCCAGATAAGCACTTTGGAACATGCTGAGCGTGATATAATCTTCGTCGCTGTTCGGATTAAATCCTTCGTAGGTTTCCGCGTGATTGGCCTCCAGGAGCAATGCAGCATTTTCGGTTTTTGCAACGGCAAGGTTGGCCTTGGTTTTATGCAGTCCCATTACATAGGTTTCGGCGCCCCAGGCGTTTTTTGAGCCAATCGCATTGCAATGGATGCTGATAAACAAATCAGCCTCTTTTTTATTGGCGATTTTTGCTCGCTCGTCCAGTGGAATAAAAACATCCTTATTGCGGGTATAAACCACATTCACTTCAGGAAAATATTTTTTAATGTAGTCGCCGGTTTTGAGCGCAACTGACAGGGCAATGTCTTTTTCACGTGAATTTTTGCCTAAAGCTCCGGGATCCTTCCCGCCATGTCCGGCATCAATTACAACTGTGCGGATACCGTCGGGGGTGGCCTTTATGCTTGTGAATGAGGCAGAAACAATGACCGCAAGGGAAAATATGAAAATAGAAAGCTGACGCATATTTCTGTTGACCAATTTTACGTAGTTTTGCTCCCTAAATTAGGCATTTTTATTGCTGCAATTAGCTTGATTTATTAACAGCTTAATTAACAATTTGCATATTGATAATCTTCTGTTAAGACGGATCAAATAAAGTAGCAAAAAACAGCGTTATGGCATTATAAACCGGAAATTTCCGGAATTATTGTTTGCCTTTTATGTAGTTCGTATTGGAAACACATTTGTATCAACATATCGGATTGTTCCGTTTGCATCGGCATTTCTTTCTGGCCGGTTTCCTTCTGCTATGCTTATTTTTTTTATGGAATAATTCACCGGCTCAAGTAGCAGCTCCCGATTCTGTGTCCATTGAAGCCCGTACGGATAGCCTTTCATCTTTTTTACCTGATAGTTTGTTGTCGGATACGCTTACGCTCCAGGCAGACACCTTGTTTCCGGATACTTTAGCTATGGATTCCGCTGCCTCAGGAAAGCCCGCAGGCAGTAATGATTCTGATGAAATGCTCAGTGCTCCGGTGAAATATAAAGCGAAAGACTCGATCCGTTTTGAGGTGGCAACACGAAAAGTATATCTCTATGAAGATGCAGATATCAAGTATGAAGACATTAGCCTGAAAAGTTCTTTGGTGGATATTAATTTTTCGGATAATACGGTTTTTGCGGAAGGCAAACTGGACACACTGGGAAAACTTTTGGGAACTCCGGTTTTTGAGGAAGGTGGACAGGTTTTTGAATCTGAAACCATGCGCTATAATTTTAAATCCAAAAAAGGCATCATTCAAAAAGTAATTACCGAAGACGGTCAGGGCTACCTGCATGGAAATCGTATCAAAAAAATGCCCAATGATGATGTGAATATTAAAATCGGAAAATATACTACCTGCAACCACAAGCATCCACATTACGAGTTTCGTTTCCAAAAGGCAAAAGTTATTCCCGGAAAGAAAATTGTAACCGGGCCGGCATATCTTGTAATTGCCGATGTGCCAACACCTTTGTATATCCCTTTCGGGATATTCCCGAATAAAACCGGTCAAAGGAGCGGGATTATTATTCCTTCCTACGGTGAATCGGCAAACCGGGGCTTCTTTTTCGAAAACGGTGGATATTACTGGGCCATCAATGACCGAATGGATTTAACAATGACGGGCGATATCTACACTCGGGGGAGCTGGGCGCTGGAACCGGAATTCAGGTACCGAAAACGTTATAAATACAACGGAACGCTGCGGCTGGCTTATGCTTTTAACCGTATCGGTGAAGAAGGAGCCAGTAATTTCCAGGAAGATAAAGGCTTTTCAATCTACTGGTCGCACCGTCAGGATGCAAAAGCACGCCCAAACAGCAGCTTCTCGGCAAGTGTGAATATCTCCAGCAACAGTTTTAATAAATATAACCCGGTTTCTACCAATAACTATCTCTCCAATACCTTCCAATCCAGTGTGGCTTATCAGACTAATTTCGACCAGAAGTTTTTCCTGACCTTAAACTCCAGCTATACACAAAACACTTTGGATCGGTCGGTACGCCTGACATTGCCCCAGTTAAACTTTAACACCAATACTTTTTATCCCTTTAAAAAGAAAAACCGTGAAGGAAAAGAAAAGTGGTATGAGCGTGTTTCGGTGAAATATAGTATGAACGCTCAAAATACGATCAATACCTACGATACGCTTTTGTTTGATCAGGATTTTGCCAAGCGGATGAAAAACGGGATGAAACATGATATCCCGATCAGTTCGTCCATCAAAGTGCTTAAGTATTTTAACCTGAGCAACAGCGTCCGCTATACCGAACGTTGGTACAGCTCCACTATTCGCAAATATTGGGTAGATGAATCCATAATTGGAGAAGATACTACGGCGGGTTATGTGCAAAAAGACACGGTTTATGGTTTTTCCGCCAACCGGGATTTTAGTTATACCGCCAGCCTGAATACGCGTATCTATGGCATGTTCAGCCTTTTAAAGGGGCCAATAAAAGCCATCCGCTTAGTGCATAATCCTTCATTGAGTTTTACTTATCATCCGGATTTTGCCGATCCTTTTTGGGGCGCATATTATAAATACCGTACAGATGAAGAAGGAACAGAAGATTATTATTCTATTTATGAAGACGGAATATATGGCGGTCCGCCGGAGGGCGTGATGGGACGGGTTTCTTTTAGTTTGTCGAATAATCTGGAAATGAAAGTGCGGTCGCGGAAAGATACGGTTACAGGTACAAAAAAGATCAAACTGATTGAAAATTTTACGCTGTCAATGTCGTACGATATGGCAAAAGACAGCCTGAACCTGAGCCCTTTGAGTATGTCGGGGCGTACTACTTTGTTTAAAAACCTGCAAATTACCTACCGGAGCTCCTGGGATCCCTACATCCTTGATTCTGCGGGCACAAGAAACCTGAATAAGTTCGAGTGGGATGTAAACCATCGCTTGTTTCGCCTGGAAAACACCAGTTGGAATGTGGGCTTGAATTTCCGCCTGAGCAGTAAGGACTTCAAAAAGAAGGACAACAAGGAAGCGAAACCCAAAGACAAAATGCCCGGTAAACCTAAAAATGCCAGCCAGGCCGAAATCGACCAAATAGAACTATATCCGGAGCGTTATGTGGACTGGTCAATCCCCTGGAATTTGAATGTGCGCTACTCCCTGGGTTATACGGCCACGCACCGTTATCCCAACTATGTTCATGAGAAAGAATCAAATTTGGTGCAAACGCTCAGTTTCAGTGGAGATTTCAGCGTTACACCAAAATGGAAAGTTACGTTCCGCTCAGGTTATGATTTTGAGAATAATGAGCTTACTTATACTTCCATCAATATCATCCGCGACCTGCATTGCTGGGAAATGAGTTTTAACTGGATCCCCATGGGGTTCCGCAAGCAGTGGAACTTCCAGATTAATGTCAAGTCTTCCATCCTGCAGGACTTGAAACTTACCAAAAAGAAAGACTGGCGCGATTTTTAAGCCACTACAGGCAAAATCGCCAAAGCAAAATGCCTAACTTTGCTTCAATCCTAACTGTAAGCTATGAAATCGGACCATCTTAAATTATTGTTTAAAAAGTATTTTGGAGCCGAGCCCGACTTGTGCCAGCCCCTTGCACCGACTGCCAGCAACCGTTTGTACTATCGTTTATCAAACAATAATAATTCCTGCATTGGCGTCATAAACAATGATTTGCGCGAAAACGATGCTTTTGTCTATTTGTCAAAACATTTCCTGAAATATGATTTGCCTGTGCCTGAGGTTTTTGTCTATGATGCTCCTAAAGGTATTTATCTTCAATCCGATCTCGGCGATCAGACATTATTCGATTTTCTGAAAAAACACAAGCAGGGTGATGCCTTTCCGAAAGTTTTGACGGATCAGTATAAGGAAGTGCTGAAGTGGCTGCCCAAATTCCAAACGCAAACTACGAAAGACCTTGATTTTCAGATTTGCTATCCCCGATATGCTTTTGATCGCCAGTCGATGATGTGGGACATGAATTATTTCAAGTATTATTTCCTGAAGCTGGCCGGAGTTTCCTTTGATGAGCAGGAGCTCGAAGATGAGTTCAATGCATTTGCAGATTACCTTTTGCAGGCCGGCACTGAGTTTTTTCTCTATCGCGATTTCCAGTCGCGTAACATTATGCTCAAGGATGGAAAGCCCTGGTTTATTGATTTTCAGGGAGGAAGAAAAGGCGCTTTGCAATACGATCTGGCCTCATTGCTCTACGATGCCAAAGCCGGTATGCCGGAAAATGTGCGCGAAGAGCTTCTGGAATTTTATATTGCGGAACTAAAAAAATACCGGAATATTGATGAGCAAAAATTCCGTTCATATTTCTATGCGTATGTGTTTATACGCATCATGCAGGCTTTGGGTGCATACGGATATCGTGGGTTTTATGAGCGAAAGGCGCATTTCCTGCAAAGTATTCCCTATGCACTTAAAAATCTGCAATACCTGCTCGATAAAAAACGATTGCCACAAGATTTTCCGCTTTTGGGTAAAATTTTAAATGATTTATGTTCTAATGAAGCGCTTTTTGAACTTGGAAAAGAATCGTCAGGACTGTGTGTTCATGTGGCTTCATTTAGCTACAAAAAAGGCGGTATCCCAAAAGACAGCAGCGGAAACGGGGGCGGCTTTGTCTTCGATTGCCGTGCATTGCCCAACCCGGGCAGGGAAGAGCAATACAGAAAATTAACCGGCAACGACCGTATTATAATTGATTATCTTGAAAAGCAAACGGAAGTGCATGGCTTTTTTGCCCATGTGCGTGCCATTGTGCAACAATCTGTCGAAAATTATAAAAGCAGGAAGTTCGAACATTTAATGGTTAGTTTTGGTTGTACGGGTGGGCAGCACCGATCCGTTTATTTTGCAAACCAATTAACGCAATGGCTTCGCAATGAAATGGATGTTGAGGTGCAACTTGTTCATAATGAATCAAATAACTGGCCTGCAAATGAGCGAAAAGAAGTGTAAAAGCGGAAAATCCAAAAAGGAAAAATCAGATAAATTCGTCTGCAAGAAATGTGATTTTACCGCAAACAAAAAATCAAAACTCTGTAAACCCGAAAAACAATAATATGCCGAAAAGCACCATGGAAATGAAAGCCATGATTTTTGCTGCCGGTAAAGGTACGCGACTGGGAGCGCTCACCAAAGACCTGCCCAAAGCGCTGGTGCCTTTAAAAAACAAGCCACTGATTGCGCATGTGCTGGATAAACTGCGTTATTACGGTTTCCGCGAAATCATCGTAAATGTGCACCACCATGCGGATAAACTGGAGGTATTTTTGAAAAGCTATGAAGCTGATAATGACCTGATTATTCGTATTTCGGATGAGCGAAAGCAATTGCTCGATACGGGAGGCGCAATTCGGCAGGCACGGAAATTTTTTGATAATAAGCCCATCCTGATTTATAATACCGACATCATTTCCAATATTAATCTTCATGATTTTACATCCGTTTTTGAGACACACAAACCCGTGGCGCTGATGGCGGTGCGAAAACGGACAACATCACGATATCTTTTATTCGATGAGGGCATGCAACTTTGTGGCTGGAAAAACGTGAAAAGCGGAGAGGTGCTTATTGCCCGGAAAACCAATAAACTCAGGGAGCTTGCTTTTAGTGGCATTCATTTTTTATCGCCTGAATTTTATAATAAGTTGCCCGCGGATGATATTTTTTCCATCATCCCGCTTTATGTGCACAAAGCCTCGGAACAAAAGATTTTGGGCTATGACCATTCCATGGATTTTTGGGCCGATTTGGGTAAACCCGATCAATTAAACCAATTGGAAAACAAAGCACTGAAATTCCTTTAGCGAGGGTCAAAGCATGTTTTTGACATTAATTCCGTTAGTACTTTTAATTTCAGGCTGAATCCTTTACATTTGCTAACCTGATTTATTCATGAAATTTCGTTATGAGGGCTCAAAACGCAATAAGAGAAAGGGAGCGCAGATTTTTGGCGCACAGGAATAGCAATAGCTATTTTGAGCACCAAAAAGATAGCATTCCTTTTTATTGAAGCGTTTTGGGTGCGTAATAGAATGTTTTGTGAATTATTCAGGCTAAGAATGTTTTAAAGTTATCAGGCCATATGAGCAAGCGTTTTCTTGATAGTATCGCAAAAGAAATTTGTTCCCTTGAGGTGCGGGAACTGGCAAATCTGAATATAATCCTTCCATCCCGCAGGGCTGGCGTTTTTTTGAAAGACGCCATTCAAAAAACAACCGAAAGTGCTGTCTTGCTGCCTCATATCACTACCGTTGAAGAATTTGTTGCCCGGCTTACCGGCCTGAAAACGCTAAGTCAGTCGGAGCTCTTGATGGAGCTTTATCTGGCATATTCGAAGACAACACCTCAAGCTGATTTTTTTGAGGAATTCCTGCATTGGGGGGCTAATCTGCTTCGCGATTTTAACGATATCGATTATTATCTGATCAACCATGAGGAAATCTTTTCCTACCTGAGCGAGGCCAAAGCTTTGGAAACCTGGAATCCCGACGGCAGTCCGCTTACGGAACATCAAAAAGCCTATATTGCTTTTTATGCCTCAATGAAAGATATTTATGTGTATTTCCGGCAAGCGCTTTTGGCTCAGGATGCAGCATATCCGGCCATGGCTTTCCGTTTGGCCGCAGAAAGCGATTTGGCACAATTGCCCCGCATAAAATCGGGAAAAGTTTGGGTAGTAGGCTTAAATGCGCTGACCCGTAGTGAAATAAGGCTATTTGAAAATTTGAAAAAAGAAATAGATACACGGTTTTTCTGGGATTACGATCAGTATTATTTGAATGATGCCAAACAGGAAGCCGGGCTTTTTGCCCGTGAAAACCTGAGGATGTTTTCTAATCCGGAGCAAAAGGCAGATTCCTTTCCCGATTTTTTTAAGTCAGCATCAAAAAAAACAATCAATATTATTGGTGTTGCCGGGAATATCGGTCAGGCGTGGGAAGCTGCAGCAATCGCTGAGAAAATCGCCCCGGAAGAATTAGGTCAAACAGCGATTGTTTTAAATGAGGAACGCCTGATGATTCCACTGCTGAATGCCCTGCCCGAAAAAGTGATGCCTTTCAATGTTTCAATGGGATATCCTTTCAGGGAAACTCCTCTCTGTCAGTTTGTTCAGCTTATGATCTATGTGGTGAAACAGCAACAGCAGGGACGAGGCTTTTATTACCGCGATCTGGTGTCAGTGATAAATCATCAGCTTTTGCAATGGCTGTTCCGCAATGAAACTGATTTTAATTTGGGGCAGATTTCGGGTGATATTCAAAATTTAAATCAGACCTATTGGACGTATGAAGAACTGATGGAATTGCTGGATAACTATAATGCCCGCGATTATTTAGGTTTTTTCTTTTTGAGTGAAAACACAGGACACGAAGCCTTGAAATATTTTTTTACCGAACTAATAGCGCGAATAAAAGATCGTGCCGAGGAGGATGATCACTTCCTGACTCATTTCTTTTTGGAACAGGCATGGATTTTTCAGAATGTACTCCAAAAGCTGCACGAGCTTATGGAACAATATCGATTGATCCATTCGCTGGATTCTTACAGTAGTGTTATGGTTCAATTGCTTCATTCTGAAGAAATAGCCTTTTTGGGCGAACCGCTTTCCGGGATGCAGGTCATGGGAATGCTCGAAAGCCGCGCTTTGGATTTTAAGAACCTGATCATGTTGTCGGTAAATGAAAATCTATTGCCATTGGCACGCACTTATCAAAGCTTTCTTCCTGTTGATTTCCGGGCTGCTGATGGCACTTCCCTTCCGGGATATCACCGCAAACTATCGGTTTTTGCCTATCACTTTTATCGCCTTTTGCAAGGTGCAGATAATGTGTGGTTAATTTATAATACCCAGGATAAATCCTTTGGCGGTGGCGAAGAAAGCCGCTTTATCAAGCAATTGCGTCATGAAATGAAAAATTATGCCGGGGATTGTGTTACAATTAATGAAATTGACGCGCAAGCCCCTTTCAGCCTTCAAAACAGGGGCGAAGAGGAAACGGTTCCAAAAAATGATTATGTTCTGGAAAAGCTTCATGAACTGAACCAAAAAGGATTTTCTCCCTCAGCATTAAACACATACCGTACCTGCAGCCTGCTGTTTTATTATAAGTATATCCTCGAAATCCGTGAGCAGGAAGAAGATAATGACCGTTTGTCGCCCAATGATTTCGGAAGTATCATGCATCGGGCGCTGGAAAATATGTATAAGCCGTTTGTGGGAAAATCGCTGCATGAAGCGGATGTGAAACAAATGATTGCCGGACAGGAGCAATTCCTTCTCGCTGCATTTGAAGAAGTAGCCAAAGGGACACAATTGAACCGTGGCCGGAACCTTCTGGCCTGGGAAGTGATGAAATCACAGCTAAATGATTTCTTGAAGCGTGAGCTAAATATTTTAAAAACAGGCTCAATGGAGGTTTTGGGATTGGAGCAAGAGTTTGAGCGAGTACTTAGATATGATGAAAATGCTGTTGCCAAAGAATATCGCTTTCGGGGAACAATTGACAGGATAGATGCACTGGATCAGATGCGACGGATTATTGATTATAAAAGCGGAGAAGGAAAAGTAGCCGCCAACGAGCTGCAAAAAATGATGTCAGCGGAAATGGAAAATTGCGGCAAACATTTTTTTCAGTTGATGCTCTATGCATGGATGTATCAGGGTCAGGATGAATCAGTAGAAGAATTATTGCCGGGCATTATCAGTTTTCGCCAGCTCACAAAAGGTTTGATATCTGTTGGCAGTGCAAAAAAGCCAGTTGTTAAGGAAAACCTGAATGCCTTTGAAGCGGAGCTTATCGTTTTGATGCACGAGATTTTTGATCCGGAAAGCGGTTTCGAAAAAACGAAAAAGCATGCTGACGCCTGTACCTATTGCCCTTTCCGGGATGCTTGCGGAAGGATGAGCGTTGCTTATTGAAAAAGTTGCTTTTCCGAGAACACCTCAGCTTCATAGGTGTACACTTCGGCAAAGCGCCAGCCGTCCCAGCCAATGCCGGCTTTATCGCGACTGCAATAGCCCAAAAGTTCTTCAGCGTCCCAGCCTTGTTCGGATGCAACCTGAGGTAAAAGGGTGCCTTTGTTGAAGCCTTGTTTTACAATAACGCCATGCCTGCCAATAATCACTTCCTCAATGGAATGGATGCGTTGCGGTGGGCTGAGTACAGAAATTTCAATATCAATTTTTTCAAATTCGGAGGCTTCCAATGGAGCAAAGCGGTTATCATTACAAGCTGCCACTGCCATGCTTTTGATCGTTTTCCATAATTCCTGATCGCTGGTGATGCGTCCGATACAGCCGCGAAGTTTTCCTTGGTTTTTTATAGTCACAAAAGCACCGGATGGACTTTTCATTGATTCGGCAGGCTTGAAAATGAAATCCTTCAAACCACTGACCATCAGGTGTTGACCAATGATGTGGCGGGCAAAGGCAAGTAGTTCTATTTGATCTGCTTTAATCATGATTTTTGCTTTTACAGAGTGCCATCGCCCAATAGCCAACTACCTCGGCTTTACCGCCATAAACCGAATCACCGGAATTGGAATAATCAAGCAAATCTACTTTCAGGCTTTTATCTTTTTCTGATAGGAGTATCATTAAAGCCAGCGCATCCCGACCGCATGCACTTGTGTCCACAGCAGTAATTTTTGCATTTTCCCGGCAAGCCTGATTGAGCTTTTCCACAGAAAGGCTTTGTACCGCCAGGGCAGTTTTTTTGTCGGCTTTTACTGCGTCATCATATGCTGGGAAATGACTAAAATCACAACTAATAATAAAAAGGTTGTTTTTGTTGAAGAATGGCTGCAATGCTTCGCGGATGTCTTTCAGGCTTTGGTCGTCATTTTGCCCAAGAATCATTGGAATGATTTTAAACCCGGGCTTTAATTTTTTAATCAGGAAAGGAAGCTGAACTTCAATATTGTGTTCGCTTTGGTGTGCCTGCACGTGAAAATGGATGCTGCCGCAATTTTGGATCAGTTTTTTCGCAAGATCCTGATTTACGCTGATCTCTCCGTAAGGTGTACTGTAATTTCCGATGCTGTAGATGCTGGCGCCAAAAAACCCATAGCGGTGCGCCGGGCCTATGATGAAAATGTTGTCGTATTGTTTTTCGGGTTCAATCTGGTTATAGGCATGTGCAGCTGTTTGACCGGAAAAAATCCAGCCGGCATGGGGCACAACCAAAGCTCTTAAATCCACGTTTTTATATGGAATAGCATTCTCAAAAAAACCTTCCAGCATTGCATTGCCCTCTTGTCTTATTGCCGGATAAAAACGTCCTGCAACAGCAGCTCTGCGGTCGGTATTTTTATTGAATAATGCCATTAGTTGGTTTTTTTATGTGCAACAACATCCAGCCAAACCGGATAATGATCGCTGAAACCACCGTGATATTTGAAGCCAACATAGGTTCGGTAGGGTTTCTCTCCCTGAAAATTTTCATCTTTTTCTGTTAAAAAATCCGCATTGAAAATATGGGCTTCCTTGTTTTTGATTTGAAGTTGGTTGCCTTCTGTAATTAGGTTTTTTGTGATGATGAACTGGTCAAAAATATTCCAGCCCTGCTTATGCTTGAGCGTGCCTTTTCCTGTGCTTTTCCATGCTTCCGCAAGATTTATAAGCCTTGCTTCTTTGTTTTCGGTGGTTGCTGTTTGCAGGATTTCCTTAAAACTTTCGTCATCCGGGCCGTCGTTAAAATCGCCTGTCATGAGGATATTCGGATTTGCAAAAGCAGATTGCAGCGAATCCACAATGCTCAGCAAAGTTTCTGCTGCTTTAGCACGTTTCGGACGGGTTACCAGCATTCCGCCATAGCGTGAAGGCCAGTGGTTAACAATATAAAAAAGCGTATCCCCTGAAGGAAATGTTCCGCCGGCAACCAGTATATCGCGTGTGGGACGGGAATTTTTTTCTTCAAATTTAACCTGATGATATTGGTATGAAAATGGTTTAAAAAGGTCTTTGCGGTAAATCAACGCAACATCAATGCCCCTGTTATCCGGTGATTCCTCGTGTATGATGCCGTATTTATATTTTTTTAAGGCGGTTTGATAAACCAGTTTATTGAGCACATTCCGGTTTTCCACCTCGCAAAGTCCCACAATGGCCGGTGGTTCCCATTGCCCGATAGCCAATACTACTTTGGCGATATTGTTCAGCTTATCATACATCTTGTATTTGTTCCAGTGGCGGGCGCCCTCAGGAGTAAACTCTTCGTCACGCTTCAGGCTGTCATCCTCCGGGTCAAAAAGATTTTCTGCATTATAAAACATCAGCCGGTACGATTCATCTTCCTGGGCTGCTGCAATGGGGATTATTCTTGCAATAAGCAGAAAAACAATTATGTATGGAATTTTTTTCATGCTTTAGAGGTTCGCATTTTTTAAACGCAGTATGGCTATTTTGGGGTCTTCTGCCGAGAAAACCGTATTTCCGGCCACGAGCACATCAGCGCCGGCTTCAATGAGTTGAGGTGCATTTTCAAGTGTAACTCCGCCATCCACTTCAATGAGTGCACTGGCCTGGCGTTTCAGGATCAGTTCGCGTAGCTGGTTGATTTTGCGGTATGTGTTTTCTATGAATTTTTGACCGCCAAAACCCGGATTAACCGACATGATCAAAATCATATCCAGTTCGGGCAAAATATCTTCGAGCAGGTTTACGGAGGTGTGCGGGTTGATTGCCACGGCAGCTTTCATGCCCAGGCTTTTGATTTGTTGGACAGAGCGGTGCAGATGTACCGAAGCTTCGAGGTGAAAGCTCAGGATGTCTGTGCCGGCATCGGCAAAAGCTTCAAAAAAGCGTTCCGGTTTCTTGATCATCAGGTGCACATCGAGCGGCTTTTTTGCCAGTTTATTGATTTGTTTGATGATGGGTGCGCCAAAAGTAATGTTGGGGACAAAGGAACCGTCCATTACATCTAAGTGAAACCAGTCGGCCTGGCTGGTGTTGATCATTTCAATTTCTTCGCTGAGGCGTGTAAAATCTGCCGACAGCATGGAAGGAGCTATTAAATGCTGCATTTTAATAAAAAATTATATGTTGCTAAGATAATCAAATAAAACAAAAAGGGACAAAATCAACAAACCCCGCTTTTGGCGGGGCTTGAAGTAATAATTTAACCAAGATATGACTTGAGTATTTTGCTGCGTGAAGTATGCTTGAGCCTTCGTATTGCTTTTTCTTTGATTTGCCTTACGCGCTCGCGTGTTAGGTCGAATTTTTCTCCGATTTCTTCCAGGGTCATTGGGTGTTTGCCCTCCAGACCGAAATAAAGCCTGATTACATCGGCTTCACGGGTGGTGAGGGTGGAAACTGCCCTGTCGATTTCACGGCGGAGTGATTCATAAAGCAGGCCTGTTTCAGGAGTAGGGCCGTCATCGTTTTTCATAACGTCGTACATATTGTTTTCTTCGTCCTGCACTAAAGGTGCGTCCATAGAAACATGACGTCCTGAATTCCTCATCGACTCTTTGATCTCAGTTTCGGGAACCTCCAGCAAACCGGCAATTTCATTGGTGTTGGGTTCACGTTCGAATTCCTGCTCCAGTTTGGCGTAAGCCTTGTTGATCTTATTGATCGAACCGATTTTGTTGAGCGGTAAACGTACGATACGTGATTGTTCTGCCAATGCCTGCAAGATAGACTGGCGGATCCACCATACTGCGTAAGAAATAAACTTAAATCCGCGGGTTTCATCAAATCGCTGTGCAGCTTTGATCAGGCCAAGGTTCCCCTCATTGATCAGGTCGGGAAGGCTAAGGCCTTGATTTTGATACTGCTTGGATACAGAAACTACGAAACGCAGGTTTGCTTTAGTGAGTTTTTCAAGAGCCCTCTGATCCCCTTGTTTAATCTTTTGGGCCAATGCAACTTCTTCCTCAGCGGAAATTAACTCAACTTTTCCAATTTCCTGCAGGTATTTATCCAATGAAGCCGTTTCACGGTTTGTAACCTGCTTGGTAATTTTAAGTTGCCTCATATGTATTAATTGGTTAACAAATGGAATTCAAATTAGCTTGTACGCATATTCCCTTTCAGGGTTTCAGTGGGTTACCCCAAAAGAAAAGAAGCGGGGACTCAAGGGTTAGAAAAAGCCCCCGTTTCTGTATTTTTTTATTCTTCTTCGCTTCTTCTACGGAAATTTCCTCCGCCTCTGCGATCGTTATTGCGGTCGCCACGGTTGCGGTCACCTCCGCGATTACGGTCGTAACGGTCGTTACGCTCACCACGATTACGGTTGTCGCCACGAGGAGGACGGCTTCCGCGTTCCGGAGGTTTGTAACCTTCCGGCTTTGGCAACAGAGCTTTGCGTGATAAACGCAGTTTGCCTGTTTTCTTATCTACTTCAATCAGTTTTACCTCAACTTCCTCTCCGGGTTTCAGGTAATCTTCAGCAGAATTGATTTTTTCCCAGGCAATTTCAGAAATGTGCAGCAGACCTTCTTTGCCGGGCAGAATCTCAACAAATGCTCCGAAAGTAGTAATCGACTTTACTTTTCCTTTATAAACTTCGCCTTCTTCGGGCTCGGCAATAATAGCTTTGATGCGGTCTTTTGCAGCTTCAATAGAAGCTTTGTTTTCAGCACTGATATCAATAATACCAATATCGCCGTCTTGCTCAATAACAATGGTTGCATTGGTGTCTGCCTGAATTTCCTGGATGATTTTTCCACCGGGGCCAATAATAGCACCAATAAATTCAGAGCGAACGGTCATTTGCTCGATGCGCGGTACGTGTGGTTTGTAGTCTTCACGTGGCTCTGTCATTGTTTTGCGCATTTCACCAAGGATATGCAGGCGGCCTTTTTTGGCTTGCTCCAATGCTTGTGCCAGGATTTCGTATGAAAGTCCGTCCACTTTGATATCCATTTGGCAAGCGGTAATGCCATCTTCAGTTCCGGTTACTTTGAAGTCCATATCTCCAAGGTGGTCTTCATCGCCCAAGATGTCGCTGAGGACTTGGTATTGACCTGTTTCTGTGTCTGTAATTAACCCCATGGCAATTCCGGAAACCATTTTTTTGAGTTTCACCCCGGCATCCATCAGCGCCAGTGTTCCGGCACAAACAGTTGCCATAGAGGAAGATCCATTGGATTCAAGGATATCAGAGACAATACGGATTGTATAAGGGTTTTCTTCACCGGTAGGGATCATTGGCTTAAGGGCGCGAAGGGCCAGGTTTCCGTGGCCGATTTCACGACGGCTTGTTCCGCGCGACATGCGTGCTTCACCCACACTGAAGGCGGGGAAGTTGTAATGAAGGATGAAGTTGTTTTTGCCTTCAAATACTGCGCCGTCAATTGTTTGCTCATCAAGTTTGGTGCCCAAAGTTACTGTTGAGAGCGATTGTGTTTCACCACGTGTGAAAATGGACGAACCGTGTGCTGATGGAAGATAGTCCACTTCAGTCCAAATGGGGCGGATCTCATCCATTTTCCTACCGTCGAGGCGGATGCTTTCGTCAAGGATCATGCGGCGCATCGCTTCTTTTTCAACGTCGTGGAAGTAGCGTTTCACCAAAAACTCTTTTTCTTCACGTACTTCTTCTTCCATTGCTTCGAGGTATTCATCCAAAACAGCCTTGAAAAGCTCGTGGCGTTCGTGTTTGGCTGTGCCTCTTTTTGCGATGTCGTAAATTTTATCGTACGTAGCTTTTTTAACGTCAGCACGCAGGTCTTCGTCATGTGTTTCGTGGCAGTATTCGCGCTTAGGCGATGATTTTTCTACCATTGCTGCTAAATCAAGCTGTGCCTGGCATTGTACTTTAATCGCTTCGTGGGCAAATTTGAGTGCTTCGGCCATATCTTCTTCCGAGACTTCTTTCATCTCGCCTTCAACCATCACAATGTTGTCCATTGTAGCAGCAACCATGATGTCCAGATCGGCTTCTTCGAGTGCATCAATATCCGGGTTGATCATCAGTACATCGTTGATTCGGGCAACGCGTACTTCGGAGATCGGACCGTGGAAAGGAATGTCGGAAACAGCGAGTGCTGTTGATGCTGCCAATGCGGCGAGTGCATCAGGGGCAGTATTTTTATCGCCGGAAATCAGGTTGATGATAACCTGAGTGTCGGCATGATAATCGTCGGGGAAAAGAGGACGGAGTGCGCGGTCAACCAGGCGGGCAATCAGGATTTCATATTCCGAGGGGCGAGCTTCTCTTTTGAAGAAACCTCCCGGGAAACGTCCTGTAGCAGCATATTTTTCCTGATATTCCACAGTGAGTGGCATAAAATCCACGTCATCTTTAGCTTCTTTATTGGAAACTACAGTGGCCATGAGCATCGTATTGCCCATTTTTACAACTGCCGAACCATCGGCCTGCTTTGCCAGCTTTCCGGTTTCCAGTTGGATTTCCCTGCCGTCGGAGAGGGAAAATGTTTTTGTAATAGCTTGCATATTGTTTCTTTTAACAGTAAATCAACAACTTATGTGTTGAAAATCTTTGTGGGTATTTGCGGGAGCACTGAAATACAGATCGGTCTTCTTGAATACCAAAAAAAGGCAATTTCCCAATAAATTGCCTTTTTGCGGATGTCGTAAAGTGAACTGAATTACTTCCTTAATCCTAATTCTTTAATAAGACTACGATATTTTTCGATGTCTTTTTTCTTAAGATAATCCAGCAAACGCCTGCGTTTACCTACCATTTTTACTAATGAACGGCGTGTTACATTATCTTTTTTATTTGCTTTCAGGTGCTCTGTTAGGTGCTTGATGCGGTGCGTGAAAAGAGCAACTTGTCCTTCGGTACTTCCAGTATCTATTTCAGATTTTCCGAATTTCTTGAAAATATCCTTCCTGACTTCGGTTGTTAAATACATATGATATTAATGTTTAATACTTCTCGAAAATTGGGCTGCAAAGATAGAAGTATTTTTTTTCAGAACAAAGAAAATTTTTTTAAAAACTTTTATATCTGAGTGACGGTCAATCAAAAAGATGCTTTCGGCTTTATATACCGGTTATTTTCATCTCGGTGCGGCGGTTGCTGGCTCTGCCTTCCGCATTTGTGTTATCTTCGATAGGCGCGATCTCGCCATATCCCTTGTAGCTAAGCCTTTCTTTCTCAACACCATTGTTGATCAGAAATTCATATACGGCACGGGCGCGGTTTTCCGATAGTTCCTGATTGTAATCATCGCTGCCCTGATCATCTGTATGACCACTGATCTCAACACTAAGTTTCGGGTTTTGAGTTAAAAACAACAGCATTTTGTTGAGTTCAACCAGGCTTTCTTCCCTGAGGTCGTATTTGTCAAGCTCAAAAAAGATGTTCTTGAGAATTATTTTTTGCCCGATTTTTATCGCTTGCAAAGGAATATCCTTAAGAAATGGTTCCACTCTACTGTGATGGCCTTTCAGGCTAAAATTGTCGGAATAAAAAAGGTACCCGTCTTTTTGAACATTAAGAGCATAATCACGATCCGTTGGCAAGGCAACCAGAAATTCCCCGGTTTTATCATTGGAAAAGGATGTGGTTACTGTTTCCCCGTCATCAAGATCAATCAGTTCGAAAGCCGCGCCGAGTTTTTGTTTTGTTTCGATGTCAAAAACAACTCCTTTCAGATAAGTAATGGGTTTTGGCCTGAGTTTCTCCGGTAGCTCAAAGGAGTAAAGGTCAAGTCCGCCATAACCGCCCTCACGGTTGGAAGCAAAAAATGCATATTTACCGTCGCTGCTGATCAGGATACTGTTTTCGTGATTATGCGTATTGATCGGGTAGCCCAGGTTGAGCGGTTCGCCCCATTCGCCATTTTCATCTTTTTGTACGCGGAAAATGTCCAATCCACCCATCCCGGTATGCCCATCGCTGCTGAAATAAAGCGTTTGCCCATCGGGATGGATAAAAACGGATTCTTCGCGTCCCGGTGTGTTGATGTTGGAGCCAAGTTTTTTCGGAACAGACCATCGTCCATTATGTTGAAGCTCCGTGACATAAATATCCTGGTTTATTTTTGATTTGTCACGAGAACGGATATTACGGATAAAATAGAGTGTTTTCCCATCGGAGCTAAAACTGGGCTGTGATTCCCAATTGTAGGTATTTACAGGCTCGCCAAGGTTTCTGGGTTCGGTCCAGCTGTCGCCATCCTTCAAAGAAAAAAACAGGTCGCAGCTGCCGTAGCCCTCACGGCCGTTTCCATAATCTCCCATGCGCTCGCAGGCAGTGAAGATCAATATGTTCCCATCGGCAGAAAGGGTGGGGGCGCCTTCGTTATTGGATGTGTTTATGGGCATTCCGATATCATAGGCTTCTCCCCATACACTGTCTGTTTTATGGCTGATATAAAAATCTTCCTGATCGCGATTGGGGTCATTATTGTAAGGTACGGCTCTCGTAAACAGAAAAGTTTGATCATCTACCGTGATGCTGGGGAAATATTCTTTGTGGCGGCTGTTGATGCCTTCGCCCAGGTTTTTTAGCTCGAAAGGCACCGGATTGGCAATCGCATGCAAAGCAAAGTCGCATTTGCCCAGGCTTTTCTGAACCATTGCGCTGTCGTTGGGCAATAGCTCACCCGTATTTTTGTATTTTAGGTACAGGTCTTTGGATTCCTGATATTCCCCCGCATTGAATTTCATTCCTGCAACATCATATAAAACAGCAGGATAAGCTGCCGGATCAATCTCAATGGCACGCAAATAATGCTCCATGGCATCCGCTTCACGATTTACATTTGAATAAAGATCCGCCAGCGCAATATGTGCTTCAATAAATTCTGAATCATGGCGAATGGCCTGTTTTAGCTGTTTTTCCGCGTTTAAAAGATCATGTTTTTGATAATAAAAGCGCGCTTTATTAAAATTGCTTAAGGCCGAACGGCTATTGGTGTGCAGATCTTGATTTTGGGCTGATAAAGAAATACTGATAAGGAAGATTATGAAAAGAGTACAGCTCTTGAGGCTCATAAAGCTTTGTTTGATGAATTTCCGTAAAATTAAGGAATTTTCATGTATTTATGAGACTGAAGGCTGATTTTCCAATGGGGATTTTTTAAAATAAAATCAGTAATTGCGGGCATCATTTCCTGATGAACGCTCCATTCGGGTTGCAGGTATAGCAAACAGTTTGCAGGGACTTTTTCAGCTTGTTGCAGCGCCCAATCAAAGTCCTTGTGATTTGCAATAATTACTTTAAGTTCGTCGGCATGCGGGTAAAGCTCTTCCCTGGGCGTGAGGCTTTGTTTGGGCGACAGGCATATCCAGTTCCATTGGCCACTGTAAGGATGTGCACCGCTGGTTTCCAGATATGTTTCGATATTTCTTTTTTTGAGCTCGCTGCAGAGATAATCCAGATTGTACAATAGCGGTTCGCCTCCGGTAATCACAACGCTTTTGGCAGGGCATTGACTGATGCGTGCCACAACTTCATCTGTATCGATTGGCGGAAAGAAATCAGGATTCCAGGAACGTTTCTCGTCGCACCATTTGCAACCAACGTCGCAGCCACCTACACGTAAAAAATATGCCGCTTTACCCGTATGGAAGCCTTCGCCCTGGATGGAGTAAAATTCCTCAACAACCGGCAGCACTTTTCCTTCTGCTAATTTTATTTTTGTTTCCTGTTTCATCTTAGGATTCCTTGATTTTTATGGTGCAACTACCTTTGGAATGCATAATCCGGATAAAATGCCTGCCTTTAATCTGGTTTTCTGGCTGGATGACGGCCTCCTTATTTTTAATCGGTACATCATGAAACACTTCGGTTGGCTTGCCTTTTTTGTTCAATAGTTCAATATCTGCTTTTCCGTCCCAATACGGAAAGCGAATTGTAATTTGACTTTTGTTTTTAACAAGCAGGGCTGATGTGCAAGTTTCTTCAGGGATATCAAGCTGCAGTGTGTAAATAGCCTGTTCATAGAGCTTTGTGGCTTCTGTGCTGATCAAAAGGCTTTGCTCGTCTTTAAAAACGATGCCTTCGGTTTGTGATCCGGCCATACAGTTCAGGTCAATCCGTTTACCTTTTTCTATATTAAGGTCTTCCGGTTTTTTAATTCCCTCAAAAATCCAAACAAAACTTTCCCAGTCCTTGTATCCGACTAATGCCAAAGTTCCGTCCTGATAATCAGCTCCCGTAATGAGCCCGTCGATATCCAGTTCAAGTAAGGGTTCCAGAATATAATTTCCTGATTTTGTGGGTAAAGTGTAAACCCTGCTTTTGCCGTTCTCCCAGTTTTTGGTAAAAAGCCAGAGATTTCCGGCAGCAAAACACATTGCCTCACAATCGAAATTGTGTTGCATCCTACGTTCATCAAACTCTTTTTGATCGCTATAACGAAAATAGATGGGCTCTGAGGTTTTCCATTGATCCTTACGGATATCAACAGGATAAACACAGAGGTTTTTGCGGTTTCCGTTATTGTTTCCAAACTCACCTATATATAATGTGTTGTTCCCGATGCAGATGTCTTCCCAATCGATATTTATTGTGCCGTCAATTTTATGCCTTGATATTTTTTCGGGTTGATCCGTTTTAAAAGAATATATCTCCGCTTCGCCACCGCTGTCGTTGTGGGTGTATATGATGCCATTGTGTGAAGCCAAACCACTGCTTTCCCTCACTAAACCGGGCAGGGCCGTTTTATCTGTCAACCGTTTGCAGCATTGGCTCTGGGCGAAAGAAGAAATGGATAAAAATATTCCTGTAAGGGTCAGTAGAAAATATTGGACCGGATGTTTCATCAATATAGAGACTGTTTATAATATATCGTTATGCTCTGTTAAGTTCAAATTCAGGGCCTTAGAGCATCTATGGGCGTGAGTCCCGATAACAATTTAATCCAAACCGAAGCTTCGGGAGGCATTATGGACAAGCACGAATTAGGGTCTTTGCTGCTTAAACGCCTGCAAAGTATTAAACAAAAGCGCAGCAATGGTCATAGGCCCTACACCACCTGGAACGGGAGTAATCCAGGATGCTTTTTTCGAAACTTCTTCAAAATCAACATCACCTTTTATAACATATCCCTTTGGTGCTTCCTCGGCAGGAATCCTGTGAATTCCTACATCAATAACCACTGCACCTTCCTTCACCATATGTTTTTTCACAAATTCAGGCTGGCCAATAGCCGCAATCAGGATGTCGGCCTGCGCACATATTTTTTCCAGATTTTTGGTGCGGGAATGGCATAAAGTAACCGTGGCATTTGCATTTTTAGCTTTGCGGCTGAGTAAAATACTTATGGGTGTGCCTACAATATTGCTGCGTCCCAAAACCACAACATTTTTTCCTTCGGTTTCAATTTTATTGCGCTCGAGCAGTTGCATAATGCCAAAAGGTGTGGCCGGAACAAAACCGGGTTTGCCTAATACCATATTGCCCAGGCTAAGTGGATGAAAGCCATCTACATCTTTCTCAGGATTGATGCTTTCAATTACTTTTTCCTCAGAAATGTGGCCGGGAAGAGGCAACTGAACGAGCAGGCCGTTTACCTCCGGATCCTGATTGATGAAATTGATCGATTCGAGCAGTTCATCTTCCGTGATGTCGGCAGGATACCTGTAAACCGAAGACATAATGCCTGCGGCTTTACAGGCACGTTCTTTTGATGCCACATAGGTTTCACTGGCAGGGTCGTGGCCCACAAGAATCGCAGCAAGATGCGGGGCTTCGTCGTATTGATCAATGAAACCGGCAACTTCTTTTTTAATTTCTTCCTTTAACTGGGCGGATATTTGTTTTCCGTCGATGAGTTTCATGTTCGCTTGTGTTTAAGTTTTTTATTTGCGTTTGCCCGGTGCCTTCCGCATACTGTTCATCATGCGCATCACATTCTTGCCGCCGCCTTTGGTCATCATGTGCATCATTTTGCGTGTTTCATCAAATTGCTTGATGAGGCGGTTGACTTCCTGAATGTTGGTGCCACTGCCTGTAGCAATACGCTTCCGTCTGCTTCCGTTGAGTACTTTCGGGTTGGAACGTTCTTCAGGGGTCATGCTTTGGATGATGGCTTCAATGCCTTTGAAAGCATCGTCATCAATATCCACATCGCGCAAAGCTTTTCCCATACCTGGGATCATGCCCACAAGATCTTTCACATTACCCATTTTTTTAATCTGGCGGATCTGAGCGAGAAAATCATCAAAATTAAACTGGTTTTTGGCGATTTTCTTCTGCAGTTTCTTGGCTTCTTCCGCATCAATCTGTTCCTGAGCTTTTTCAACGAGCGAAACAATATCGCCCATGCCCAGGATACGGTCGGCCATACGTTCCGGATAGAAAATATCCAGAGCGTCCATTTTTTCGCCAATACCAACAAATTTAATAGGCTTTTCTACTACCGAACGAATAGTAAGGGCTGCACCACCGCGTGTGTCACCATCAAGTTTTGTGAGCACAACACCATCAAAATCAAGACGGTCGTTAAATGCTTTTGCAGTATTAACAGCATCCTGACCGGTCATGGAGTCAACAACGAAAAGGGTTTCCTGAGGAGCAGTTTTGGTTTTGATCGCGCTGATCTCCTTCATCATCTCCTCATCAACAGCCAAACGTCCTGCGGTATCGATAATTACGTTGGTAAAGCCATACTCTTTGGCGTGTTTGATGGCATGCTCTGCAATTTGAACCGGATTTTTATTTTCCTCTTCGGTATAAACATCCACATCAACCTGCTCGCCCAGAACTTTTAACTGGTTGATCGCAGCCGGACGGTACACATCACCGGCAACAAGCAAAGGTTTTTTGTTGTTTTTCTTTTTGAGATAATTGGCCAGTTTGGCTGAGAAAGTTGTTTTACCCGACCCCTGCAAACCGGCAATCAGGATTATAGATGGGTTTCCGTTGAGGTTGATGTCGGTTTTTTCGCCGCCCATAAGTTGCGCCAGCTCGTCGTGTACGATTTTTACCATCATCTGGCCCGGAGAAACCGCTGTCAGCACATTGCTCCCGAGCGCTTTTTTCTTAACGGTTTCCGTAAATTCTTTTGCAATTTTAAAACTGACATCAGCATCCAGAAGGGCACGCCTGACCTCCTTAAGAGTCTCAGCAACATTGATTTCTGTAATTTGTCCCTGGCCTTTTAAGACCTTAAACGCCTTTTCTAATTTATCCGATAAGCCTTCAAACATCTTGAGTATTCCGTTAAGTGCTTAAAAATATTTTTAAATAATTTGCAAAAGTATTAAAAATTATAACATCATCATCCTGATGCCTGAGGCGTTAAGTTTGTGTAAGCTTGTAATGTTATTTGATAAAACACTTAAAAATACTAATTTTGCAGGCTTAATTTAATTTTAAGATTTTCAATGATTAATATTACATTACCCGATCAGAGTATCAGGCAGTACGAAGCAGGTGTTACACCCCTTCAGGTAGCCGGCGACATTAGCGAGGGTTTGGCAAGAAATGTTCTTGCCGCCAAAGTGAACGGAAAAGTTGTTGACGCAATGCGCCCCATAACGCGCGATTCAGAATTGCAGCTGCTTACCTGGAGCGATACGGAAGGAAAAGCTACGATGTGGCATTCATCTGCTCACCTGATGGCTGAAGCTGTTGAACAGCTTTATCCTGGCGTTAAGTTTGGTATCGGGCCTGATATTGAGCAAGGGTTTTATTACGATATTGATTTCATGGATTATGAAATCAGCTCAGATGATTTTCCAAAAATCGAGAAAAAAATGCTGGAACTGGCTCGCGAGAAGCAGCATTATACACGCCGTGAGGTTTCCAAAGCAGAGGCTGTTGATTACTGGAAAAATAAAAATGATGAGTATAAACTGGAACTGATCAACGATCTGGAAGATGGCGAAATCAGCTTCTATGAATCAGGTACTTTTACAGATCTTTGCCGTGGCCCACATCTCCCGAATACGGGTTTTATCAAAGCGGTGAAACTTACCAGCCTTGCCGGTGCTTATTGGCGTGGCGACGAAAAACGCAAGCAGCTGACCCGTATTTACGGTATTACTTTTCCAAAGAAAAAGGAACTGACCGAATATCTTGAACTGCTTGAAGAAGCCAAAAAACGCGACCACCGAAAGCTGGGTAAAGAGCTCGAACTTTTTGCTTTTTCGCAAACCGTGGGTGCCGGCCTGCCGCTTTGGCTGCCAAAAGGTGCCGAACTGCGCGAACGTCTGGAACAATTCCTCAAGAAAGTTCAGCGCAAAGCAGGCTATAAGCAGGTCATTACTCCGCATATCGGAAATGTGAACCTCTACAAAACTTCCGGGCACTACCAAAAATATGGTGAAGACAGTTTCCGACCGATTACTACCCCACAGGAAGGTGAAGAGTATTTCCTGAAACCGATGAACTGCCCGCATCATTGCGAGATTTACAAAAACAGCCCGCATAGCTATAAAGACCTGCCGATGCGCATAGCCGAATTTGGTACGGTTTACCGTTATGAGCAAAGTGGCGAGCTGCACGGACTTACCCGTGTGCGCAGTTTTACACAGGACGATGCCCATATTTTCTGTACACCCGATCAGGTGAAAGATGAGTTTAAAGGCGTTATGGATATCATTATGCATATCTTTAAAGCACTTGATTTTAAAGATTTTATAACTCAGATTTCATTGCGCGACCCGGAAAAGCCCGAGAAATATATCGGTGATGAAGAAAACTGGCAGAAAGCCGAGCAGGCCATCATGGAAGTTGCTAAAGAGCAAAACCTGAATACCATTGTTGAATATGGCGAGGCTGCTTTTTATGGTCCTAAAATGGACTTTATGGTGCGCGATGCACTGGGTCGTAAATGGCAGTTGGGAACAATTCAGGTAGATTACAACTTGCCTGAACGTTTTGAGCTGGAATATATCGGGAGCGATAACCAAAAGCACCGCCCGGTGATGATCCACAGGGCGCCATTCGGATCGATGGAACGTTTTGTTGCTGTTTTGATTGAACATTGTGCCGGGAAATTTCCTTTATGGTTAACTCCTGAACAGCTTATTATCCTGCCAATCAGTGAAAAATACCAAAAATATGCGGAAAAAGTTTTGAGTTTCCTCGAAAATAACGATATTCGCGCCCAAATTGATGACAGAAGCGAAAAAACAGGTCGCAAGATTCGTGATGCAGAGCTGAAACGCATACCTTATATGCTGATTGTAGGCGAAAAAGAAGAAGCAGAAGGAACGGTATCTGTACGCAAACAGGGCGAAGGCGACATGGGAAGCCTCAAACTGGAAGCTTTTGCCAAAAATATTCAGGAAGAAATAGATAAAATGCTGGAGGAGTAATCCTTGCAGCTTTATATAATTTATAGAAGTTTAATAAACAAGAAAGGAGCTTAGCATAGCAGCAGTGTTTAAAGGCCGCCGGGGACGTCCCCAGCCGCGAAGAGACAATACGAATAAGCATCGGATTAACCAGTACGTTAAAGCCCCGATGGTACGTTTGGTTGGCGAAGGAGTAGAACCGAGAATCGTTTCATCCCGTGAAGCATACAATATCGCTCAGGATGCAGGACTTGATCTGGTCGAAATATCACCGAGTGCCAATCCGCCTGTTTGTAAGGTCATGGATTATAAGAAGTTCCTCTACGACCAAAAACGCAAACAGAAGGAAATTAAGGCCAAATCAGCTAAAGTTGTGGTGAAAGAAATCCGTTTGGGACCCAATACCGATGATCACGATTTTAACTTTAAGCTGAAACATGCACAGAAGTTTCTTGATGACGGAGCCAAAGTAAAAGTGGAAGTTTTCTTCCGCGGACGTACAATCGTATATAAAGACCAGGGTGAGATTATGCTGCTCAAATTTGCCCAGGCCCTCGAGGAAAAAGGCAAAGTAGAGCGTATGCCCAAGCTCGAAGGTAAACGAATGATTATGATTATTGCTCCTTTAAAATCTTAGTTTTTGACTATCGTTTGAAAGTTCTTAAATATTTTGTTGAAAATTTAAATTAACAACAGCAATGCCTAAACTTAAAACAAAAGCCAGTGCAAAGAAGCGTTTTACGCTTACAGGCTCCGGCAAAATCAAAAGGAAGCATGCTTACAAAAGTCACATCCTGACAAAAAAATCCAAAAAACGTAAGCGTAACCTTGGTTACGATGTAGTTGTGGATAAGTCGGACGTGAAGAACATTAAGCAAATGCTCCACATTTAATCAAATGTATTGTTAAACTTACTCTAAGCCGAAAAGATCCGTTGGAATATACGGGCGCTTAAGTAAAAAAAATTAAAATTATGCCAAGATCAGTTAATGCTGTGGCTTCAAGAGCACGTAGAAAAAAGGTGCTCAAAGAAGTAAAAGGACAGTTTGGAAGAAGAAAAAACGTCTGGACGGTTGCTAAAAATGCATACGAAAAAGGAATGGTGTATGCATACCGTGACAGAAAACAGAAAAAACGGAATTTCCGCGGCCTCTGGATTACACGTATCAACGCCGGTGTTCGCCAGTATGGTATGTCGTATTCAGAATTTATGGGTAAACTCCATGCCGGAAATATCGAAATTAACCGTAAAGTTCTTGCCGACCTGGCAATGAACCACCCGGAAGCTTTCAAAGCGATAGTTGACGAAGTTAAATAGATAAATTATCTTCAAATTGAAAAGGGGAGCAGTTTTAAACCGTTCCCCTTTTCTTTTTATATTTGTTCATGCGAAAACAAGAACGCTTCCAAAAATTTATCGACTATTTTCAGCAATATCAACCCGAAGCTGAAACCGAACTGCATTACCAAAATCCTTATCAACTGCTTGTGGCAGTGATCCTTTCGGCTCAATGCACCGATAAAAGGGTCAATCTGCTGACACCCGCTTTTTTTGAGGCTTTTCCAGTGCCTGAAATTTTGGCCAAAGTGGAGCCCGAAGATGTTTATCCTTTGATTAAATCATGCTCCTATCCCAATAATAAAGCCAAAAACCTGGTAGGAATGGCCCGCAGGTTGCTCTCCGATTTTGATGGTATTATTCCTGAAGATGTGGATGAACTCCAAAAACTGCCGGGCGTGGGAAGAAAAACGGCCAATGTAATTGCCAGCGTAATTTTCAACAAACCTGCAATGGCGGTAGATACGCATGTTTTCAGGGTTTCGGCACGCCTGGGGTTGACCACAAATGCCAAAAATCCATTGGAGTCGGAGCGACAGCTGGTAAAACATATTCCTGAGGAGCTTATTCCGAAAGCACATCATTGGCTGATACTCCATGGTCGCTATATCTGCCTGGCACGAAAACCAAAATGCAAAGAATGCGGCCTCACAAACTTCTGTAAGTACTTCGAAAAGGAAATTAAAAAGCAGTAGTTGCAAGCTTGAGACGAATCTGTTTTTCACTGCTGATAGAAATATTTATAGAAGAAAAAATGTTACCTTTGTTAAAAAAAGTAATCCGAAATTTTATGACGCATCTCAAAGAAGGGGATCCTGCCCCGCAATTCACAGCAAAAGATCAGGATGGCAATACCATTTCACTCAGCGATTATAAAGGCAAGAAGCTGCTAGTTTATTTTTATCCCAAGGCAAATACGCCCGGATGTACTGCTGAGTCGTGCAACCTGCGCGATAATTACCAGAAATTCCTGGATGATGGATTTGAAATTATTGGCGTTAGTGCCGATAGTGAAAAAGTGCAGACAAATTTCAAAAATAAGTTCGATCTGCCTTTTCCATTAATAGCCGATACCGAAAAAGAAGTGATCAAAGCCTTTGGTGTTTGGGGAATAAAGAAAATGTACGGTAAAGAATATGAAGGGATTCACCGGTTGAGTTTTATAATTTCTACAGAGGGAAATATTGAAAAAATCTTCAAAAAAGTGAAGACAAAAGAACATACAGAACAGATCTTTAAAGAATACGAATCAAAATAAAAATATAATGGCAAAACAAGCAAACGAAAATAAAGATATGGACGCACGCATGAAGGCTCTTCAGGCTACTTTAGGAAATATTGAAAAGACTTTCGGGAAAGGAACCATCATGAAGCTGGGATCCGACGAGGTCGAAAGTATTCCTGTAATTTCCACAGGTTCCATTAGCTTGGATGCAGCTCTTGGAGTGGGTGGACTGCCACGGGGTCGCGTTATTGAAATTTACGGCCCTGAATCATCCGGTAAAACCACCTTGGCAATTCATGCAATTGCTGAAGCACAGAAAGCTGGTGGCATTGCCGCTTTTATTGATGCGGAACATGCCTTTGACCGTTTTTATGCTGCAAAACTGGGCGTGGATATCAACAATCTGTTGATTTCCCAGCCCGATCATGGGGAACAGGCCCTGGAAATAGCCGATAACCTGATCCGTTCCGGTGCAATTGATATTATTGTAATTGACTCTGTTGCTGCCCTCACGCCAAAAGCAGAAATTGAAGGCGAGATGGGCGAAAGCAAAATGGGACTTCAGGCTCGTTTGATGTCACAGGCATTGCGTAAGCTGACTTCTACGATCAGTAAAACAGGTGCCTGCTGCATTTTCATTAACCAGCTAAGGGAAAAAATCGGTGTGATGTTCGGTAATCCGGAAACCACTACCGGCGGTAATGCACTGAAATTCTACTCCAGCGTCCGTTTGGATATCCGTCGTACCAGCCAGATAAAAGACAGCGATTCTGTTAAAGGAAACCGTGTGAAGGTAAAAGTGATCAAAAACAAAGTGGCCCCGCCTTTCCGTATTGCCGAATTTGATATTATGTATGGTGAAGGGATTTCACGAACCGGCGAAGTTATCGATTTGGGCGTGGAACACGAAATTGTGAAAAAATCCGGTTCATGGTTCAGCTATGGTGATACCAAGCTCGGTCAGGGACGCGATGCCGTGAAGCAGCTTATGCTGGATAATCCCGAACTGATGGAAGAAATTGAAGCGAAGATACGCGAGAAAATTAAGAAATAGGGATTTCGGATCATCCGGATGAGATCAAAAGCTGTTAAGCGTTCTGCGATTAACAGCTTTTTTCTATATTTTTGTGGGCTAATCATGAACGATATTTCATTATGGCTAAAATCAAAATTTCACCTTTTCTGTTGCTTGTGTTGATAATGGCAGTTGCCTGTAATTCCAATACGGAAAATAGACAACAAGATAAGACTGATGATGTCACGAATGTGGATGTAGCTCGGGATATTGACCCGCTTCTGGCAAAGCTCAACAAGCAGCTGGAAGAGGATCCGGAAGATGAGGCAAAATGGGTAGCCCGGGCCAATTATTATATTGGAATGGGTGATTTGAACAAAGCTTTTGGCGATATCAATAAAGCCATAAGCATCGATACCACTGATGCAGCCATTTTTACAACCCTGGGTGATATTTACCTCGAAATGGGCGAAGTGCAACGTTGCGAAAAAGCCCTTCTCAAAGCATTGCGCCTTGAGCCTGATTATCTGCCCGCTTATTTGAAGCTTTCGCGCTATTACCTTATTTTCCAGAATTATAAACAATCTATGAAATATGCCGAGATGGCATTGCGACAGGATGAAATCAATGCTGAAGCCTTTTATCTGATCGGTTTTAGTTTTATGGAAACCGGTGATACTGCTCATGCTGTGCGCTCCTTTCTGACCACTGTTGATCTGGATCAGGATTATTATGATGCATGGCTGCGCCTGGGGGTGCTACATGCCACACGCAATAACGAACTGGCCGAGCATTATTATAAAAATGCGCTCAATATTGTTCCGGACAGCCGCGAAGCTAGGTACTTGCTGGCAATGTACTATCAAAATACGGAGCAATGGGATAAAGCAATTGCATCTTATGATAAATTAATCTCCCTTGATTCCCTTTATGCCGATGCCTATTTTAATAAAGGGTATATTTTGTTGGTCTATAAACTGGATTATGCAGCAGCAGATGAAGCTTTTACGGAGGTGATTGATATAAACCCGAAATACGGGCCTGCCTTTTTAAACAGAGGTTTATGCCGTGAAGAACTGGGCAAATTTCATGAAGCCATGTACGACTTAACCAAAGCCGGGGAATTAATGAACAACGACCCGAAAGCTGTTGAAGCCCTGGCAAGGGTAGCCGCAAAAGCCCGAGAACCTAAATAGAGCTTGTCAACAAAGTACTGTGCTTGATTCAGAATGTTCGAGGCCGAGGCATTTCATTTGCTGGAAACGAGGAGTCCCGTCTGTACGGGATGACTGTTTCCTGCAAATGAAATAATCCCGAAGCTTCGGAAGATATTATGGACAGCAACTAATTAATACTTATTCGTATTCCTTGCGCAGGCTGATAATCTCATCACGAAAAACGGGAAGGGCTTCCATGAATTTGGGATACCATTCGGCTACACCTGCCTCGTTTCTGTCTCTGGATGCATCCATAAGTTTGTTGGCAATAAAAACTTCATCATAAGCATAAAAGGCACCTATTGAACCTTTAAATTTATGGGAAACCTGATGTATCGTTTCCAGGTCTTTGTGCTCCCATGCTGTTTTTATGATTTCAATACGCTCACTGTATTCACTTAAGAAAGTGTCAATTATATCTACAATTATTTCGTTGTCGAAACCAGAATATGTAGAAAGAAATGTTTCACGATTTATCATTGTTGGCTGTTTTTATTGGCATTAACAATATTACAAAAAATAATAATAAGTGCTTCCTTTTTTAATTGCAGATAAGACTCCTGTTATCGTTTTTGATATTCTGGTTTTATGGTAAATGTGATAGAAATATAGTGGGCTGAAAAAAAACAAAATACGAAATTGTGTGATTTTCAATATTATTTTGTGTCTGCCAGAAAACTCCCTTTTTTGAGTCTTAGATAAGAAAACGTCAAAGACAAGGTGTTATCCTGAGCCTGTCGAAGTACTTTCGTTCCGAAAGCTTTCGGAATTGAAAATCAAGGAGCCCCGAAATTTTGGGATGACTGTTTTCAAGGCAAGATTAACCTTAACCCAGAAATAAACGCAGCGATTCACGAATACCTATTAAATCAAAACAACCGCATGAGTAATTTGGCGTTTTCTTGCAAAGACTATTTAGGATTTTCCTGCCTTAATTCATCCAGTTTCTTTTGAATTTTATCCCTTACGTCAATCGACAGGTTTTCAGCATCTCTGTTTTTTGGGTCAATGGCTTCCAATACGCAATAATTGAGTCGTACACCAAAAGTTAGCGGGAAATATCCATTTTTCATCAGGCGGTCATGTCCATCCAAAACAAAGGGAACAATAAGGGCAGAAGGAGCTTTTTTTAACAAAGTGGCCAAGCCGGCACTTTGAAAAGTTTTTAGCTTTCCTGTTTTGCTGCGCGTTCCTTCGGGGAAAATGCTTGCACTGTAGCCCGTTTCTTCAATGTGTTTGCCCAGTTTGCTGATTTCAATAATAGACTGTCGTGGGTTTTTGCGGTCAATCAGTGCAGAGCCACCATGCCTTAGGTTATACGATACACTTGGGATGCCTTTTCCAAGCTCTTTTTTTGATACAAATTTGGGGTGATACTTACGGAATGCCCAGATGACAGGAGGGATATCAAAAAAGCTCTGATGATTTGAAATGATTATCAAAGGGCGCCCTTTCGGAACCTTCTCCAATCCCGTAATACGAATCCGGCATCCAACAAAACTCAAACTATAAAGGAGTCCTAAATTAAGAATGTCAACAGATTTTTTTCGCAATGAATATCCATTGGCATAATGGCAAATCACCTGTACTGGGTGAAAAAGGCACAGCAACAGACCGTAACTGAGCCAAACCAAAACAGAGCCAGGATAGGAAATTATTCGTTTCATCATAACCTTATGACCTTATTACACATTGCAAAAATACAAAAACATGTGAACCGGATTAAATAATCTGTTGCTTAAATTAAGATTCAGGAAGTGTTCTTTTCGGGAAGAAAGCTTCTTGCAAAGAAGGAATTGTTTAATAATTGCCGGCCAAACAAAAAGTGTTTTATTGCTGTTAACAGGAAATTAAGTGATTGCTTTCCAGAGATTATATTGATCGTGCAGTTTATTCTGTGTTTTGAGAAAAATACATGTAGTTTTTTAACTATATTTGTAGGGAACATGTTTGTGTTATGAACGAAGACTTACACCGCAAAACCCTGAAAGCGCTCAAGCCCGGGAAAGATATTTCCGGTCAGGTAAAGAGTATGAAACCTGAAGAGTTGATTGAAGAATTGAATACTTATCAATTGGAGCTTCAGATGCAAAATGATGAACTTCAAAAAAAGCAAGGGGAGCTCCGGCAAAGTGAGCGCAAGTTCAGGGGGTTTTACGATGCGCTGCCAATTGCCTTGTTTACGGTTGACAGTGATGGTATAATACTGGAACAAAACCGAACTGCACCGGGCTTGTTTAAAACAAAATCGAATGCATTTCAGAAACTGAATTTTAATAAACTCATCCATTCGTCTTCGCAGGATGATTTCTGCCTGAAATTTACTGAAGTCTGCAAAAAAGGGGTACAAGCTGATTTTTATGCCAAATTGAAGGATTTCGAAGGCAGTTCTTTCTTTGCCCATTTGCATATTTATATTTTTGACGATCTTGAAGAGCTGCTCTTAAACATTACTGTTGAGGATGTTAGCGCACAACGTCGAACTGAAAATTTGCTCAAAGAGAGCCAAATGCGCTACAAAGCACTTCATGATGCGTCTTTCGGGGGTATTATTTTGCACCAAAAGGGATTGGTACTGGAATGTAATGAGCAACTATCGCAATTGACCGGTTATACCAAGGAAGAAATCACCACCGGGGGCTTGTTTCAGTTTGTTGATATCAGCAGTCATGGCGAGATCATCGAAAAAATTCAAAATCAATATGAAAGGCCCTATGAAGTTCTGATACGCACAAAAGATGGCCGTGCATTAGAGGCAATTGTTCAGGCAAAAAATTTGGTGCTTGATGGAAAGACCGTTCGTGTGGCCGAATTTCGGGATATCAGTGAGATTAAAAAACAGGAACAAACACTTGCAAAAAGTGAAATTGAACTCCGGCGTGCTTTGGAGGAATCGAAACGTCGGGAAAGCGAAATTGCAGAGATGCTTGGAGCTGCCAGAAAAATTCTTGAGTTTAATGATTTTGAAGTTACTTCCAGAGCTATTTTTGATGCCTGCTCGCGGGTAATTGGTGCTAAGGCCGGATATGTTGCCCTTCTTTCGGATGATGGTGCAGAAAATGAACTGCTTTTTCTGGAAGATGGAGGAATGCCTTGTACGGTGAATCCGGAATTGCCCATGCCCATCAGAGGTTTGCGTGAAGATGCTTACCGAACAGGCAAAGCCGTGTACGATAATGATTTTATGACGAGCAAATGGGTGAAATATATGCCAAAAGGACATATGGCTTTGCGCAATGTATTGTTTGCTCCTTTAAATATTGAAGGAAAAACAAAAGGCATTATGGGAATGGCTTGTAAAGATGGTGATTTTACCGATTATGATGCCCGTATTGCCGGTGCTTTTGGTGATTATGCCGCTATTGCTCTGCAAAACAGCAGTATCATGAAATCACTAAAAGACAATGCGCGAGAACTCAGCGAATTAAATGCTACGAAAGACCTCTTGTTTTCTGTGATTGCTCACGACCTGCGCGGTCCCTTTACCAGTATTTACGGCCTGAGCGAGATGCTGCTCGAAAAAAGCAGCCAAAACGAATTTGATCTGGTGCCAAAACTCAGCAATTCTTTGTTCAAAACAAGTAAACGAAGCCTGGATTTGCTTGATAACCTTTTGGAATGGTCGCGGGTGCAAACCGGTAGAATAAAATTTAAGCCCCTTGATGTTTCTTTGGATTTTATTGTGAACGATGTTGTGGATTTGCTCAGGGCCAATGCAGATGTAAAAAAAATCAGCATTAAGAAAGCTTGCCCTGAAATTTCCCTGAAAGCCGATGAAAATATGCTGCGTGCAGTGATCAGAAACCTGATTACAAATGCTATAAAGTTTTCCTATGAAGGTTCTTCCGTTTGGATTGATACCCGACAAAACAAGGATAGCGTGCGCATCATCATCAAAGATGAAGGTACCGGAATGAGTGAAGAACAGTTAGGATCGCTTTTTAAAGTGGGACTTCAGCAAAGCTATCCTGGGACTAAGAGGGAAAAAGGGGCCGGTTTGGGCCTAATCCTAAGCAATGATTTTATTAAAATGCACAAGGGTAGGATAGAGGTAGAGAGCAAAGCGGGAAAAGGTTCCGTTTTTACGGTTATTCTTCCGCTATAAATGACTAATCGTTTATTCGTAGCGCAAGGATTCTATCGGATCAAGTTTTGATGCCCTGTAGGCGGGGATAAATCCCGAGAGTATTGCAACCACAAAGCAAAGGCTGAATCCCAGGATCATCCATTGCCAGGGGATTATAAAATCACCTCCAATCATTTTAGCAACTCCATTGCCCACACCGATTCCCAGAACAACGCCCAGTAAACCGCCAATCTGGGCAATTACGATGGCTTCTACAAGAAACTGATTGCGAATAATTTTTTGTGTCGCGCCCAAGGCTTTGCGGATTCCGATTTCACGGGTACGTTCGCTTACCGAAACCAGCATGATGTTCATCAGTCCGATGGCAGCGCCAAAAAGCGTGATAATCCCAATGATTACAGCTGCCAAACCTATCATGCCCACGTTTTCGAGCATCATATTTACCATGCTGTCGCTTTTGGTGATGCTGAAATTGTTTTCTTCAAAACTTCTTAGCCCACGGATTGTTCTGAACAGTCCGGTTGCTTCGCTGATGGCTCCGTCAATTTGCTTAGGGTCAACGGTTAAAACACTAATATTATAAGTCAAATTGTTTCCGGGCAAATAAACCCTGAGATTGGTGATGGGTACATAGCAATTCCGGTCACTGCTGAAACCAATGCTGGAGCCTTTAGATGCAAGGACGCCGATAACGCGGAAACGTCCCGGGCCGATAGAAATGGTTTTTCCAACCGGATCCTGACCGCGTTTAAAAAGAGTTTCGGCCAGATCGGATCCGATAATGGCCACGGGGCTGCCATAGTTGATCTCGGTAAATGAAAAATTTCTCCCCTTGCTTAACTCCTCCCCGGAGGTGACAAGATAATTTTCATCAACGCCAAATACCCGGATGTTGGGATATGTTTTTTCGCTCTCGTATTTTACCGTTGCATTGCCGGTGCCCCGTGTACTTAAGGATACATAAGAAGGGAAAGTAAATTCCTTTTTGAATTCCTGGGCTTCATGCCAGCTTATTTTCTTATAAAATGTGCTTTGATGGCGTTGGTTTCCCATTTGCATGCTCCGGTTCTGGATGCTGAAGGTATTGGAACCCATGCGCATAAAGTTGGATTTGAGGTTGGCTTTCAGGGCATCAATGGATGTCAGGATGCCAACAAGTGCCGAAATGCCAATAGCAATAATCAAAACCGTAAGTATGGTGCGCAGCAGCTGTGACCGGATGGATTCCAGGCTAATGTTGATATTTTCGCGGATGAGGACTTTCATGGTTTTGTTTTTTCAATATGCTTTAATCGTTTTGCACATCTTCTTTTGGGCCGTATGCCAAGTCTCCCGCATCGCCCAGACCGGGGACAATATAAGCTTTAGCCGTAAGGTCTTCATCAATGGCGGCAGTCCATAGTGTTATGTTTTTGCCCGGCATTTTCTTTTGAAGATATTCGATGCCTTCTGTGCTTGCAATAACACATACAATGTGGATGCTGTCCGGTTCGCCATGCGTATGAAAAAGCTCGCGGCAGGTCAGTGCCATGCTGGCCCCAGTAGCAAGCATTGGATCAGCAATAATGAAAGGGCGCCCTCTAAGTGGTGGACTCGAGACGTATTCTACCTGAATGTCAAATTCTCCGTTTTTTTGATAGGAACGATAAGCAGAAATAAAGGCATTATTTGCCTTGTCAAACAGATGCAGCATGCCCTGATAAAGCGGAAGCCCGGCACGTAAAATGGTGGCCAGTACAGGCTGTTGTTTTAATTCAGGCACATCAAGGTTGCCGAGGGATGTGCTTACATGAACCGGTTGATACTCCATCGTTTTGGAAATTTCGTAAGCAAATAATTCTCCAAGGCGTTCCAGGTTGTGCCGGAAACGGAAACTGTCCTGCTGAATGTCCTGATCTCTGATTTCGCGTACAATAGGATTAATGATGCTGCTGGTTTGTCCCAGGTTTATGACTTTCATAAGCTCATTTTTTCGTAAAATTAATCTTTTTCTGCGTTTTTGGGCAATTATGTGGCAAATCAATTAATTGTTTCAGCCCCGGGATTTCCATTTCAGATATTTGGAGTGCACTGATTTAAGGATACCGGGCATATTGTTAAATTCAATACGTGGGTAATACGTTTCCTGTGCGCCCCAGCTTTTATAAAAGCGCGCAAGATCCGGGTTGTTTGAGCCTTCAAAATCCAATGTATAACTGGTTTCGCTGTAATTACGTATAAATGAGTCGATCAGAAAAAACATGGCGCCGAGTTTTTTTCCGCTTTCGCTTAATGCCGAAAAAAAGAAGATCAACCGCCCGTCTTTACGAATAAAATAGGCAGAGGCAATAACTTCATTTTCAGGTGACAAGCATGCATAAATTTCTCCCTCACTTTTATGCAAAAGAGTGTGCATGAGCCGGGTAAGCCGTTTGTAATGATCATCGGAGATATGCTTAAACTCTCTGCCTTTATTCATTTGGAAAAGCGAAACCAGTGTTTCGGGCTGCAAATTATCAACAACACGGAGCCCGTTTTTTTCGGCTTTGTTGATGTTGCGTTTGGTGTTCTTTGAAAAGCCTTGGCGCAAAATTTCATAAGGCCTGATAAGGTCCAGCTCATGGTTACGCATTTTTTTCCATTTCTGGTCTCCGCTTATTACATTATAACTGTTGAGGTTAAGTTCGCCATAAAGAAATTTTGTAGGGATGTGTTCTAAAAATTCTGTAACATTATCGGGGCTGAGCAGCTTTCTTGAAAAAATGCCCAATTGCTGCGTGAAATAGGGCTGAAAGATATAGGGGATAAAAAATTTCCGTCCATGATTAAGCGGCATCACCCGTATGTAATCATCTTCAACCAGTGCACCCCAGTCATCGCAAACAATGTCCAGATACCATGAATATGCATAAATAATTTTATTTACGCTGTTAGTGATGCAATAATCCCAGCGTTCGCGGTCAATTTCTTCGTATTTGAGGTATTTTATCAATGTTTTTATTTTTTGGGAAGTGCATAAACCACCATTTCTTCAAAAATCTGTCGCCAACCTTTCCACAGGCCTTTATCGCTTAAAGAATCATTATGCCACAGGCTGATAAACTGTCCGTTTACATTTCGTACTTCATCAATTAGCTCTTTCATTTTTTGCAGTGCTTCATCCTTATTGAGGTGCAAATAATCTTTCAATGTGCCTTCCATAAAAGTAAATGGATGAATGATCAGTTTTGTTTCTTTGTTGTGTTCCAGGTCGAAAAACGGATAAGGAGTGCAAATGCCGGCCCTGAACCCCGGCTGGCCAGCAAAACCCATAGTATAATCGTGATGAATGTCCAGGCTAAGCAAATTCCGATAAGTGTCGGGGAAACTTAGTTTCAAAAAATGCTGGCGCGATGCTGTGATTTCGCGTTTGAGCACACGGCTCAGCCTTTCCGTTTCCGCACGCAACCGCCAGATTTCTTTGTTGGAAGCAAAACCCGGATGGATGCCCAGTTCGGCATAATCGGCCAGATGCTTTATCAAAACCTGAAATTTATGATTTCGGAAGCTAATGCTTTTGTCCAAAGGGCCATAATCGGCGAAAAGCACAAAATAAATGTTTTTATAAGCGTATTTTTTTTGGGTTTGTAGTTGATATTCAAATGAATCGAAGGGGTCTTTGGCTTTGCCTAATGTCACATTAATACGTTCTTTCATGCCTGCCCAATCACCTCTTATCATATCGCGTACGAAACCTCCGCCTTGCCGCCATAAGCTTTTTCCTTTATACGACCATGCCGAATCAATATCGATGGTAGAAATAAAGCGGTATTCTCCGTTTTTAAATGCTGCACCGGGGAAGCGTTCGGTAATGATGCGTGCAATATAATTCGCCCAGATATTGATCACCGGTTTTTCCAGAAAACCCTGTTGGAAAGCCTGGCTGCTCTCTGCTGTAAAACGACCATAGCGGTCGGGCTTATACGGCAGGTATTCCTCATAGCGGCTGCAGAGATAAAAAGCTGCAGCAAAAGGATCAAATGGTAAAACAGATTTTTTGTCGTGCACCGGAAACGGACAATTGACGCCGCCGTATTTTGTAAAATGAATATCATGGCCTTCGATACGGCGCTCAAATAGAAGATTGGTGGCGCAGAAATAAACACCGCGGTCGAGATCGTTCCGGCTGTAATTGATTTTGATATGCTCCGAAGAAACAAATTCATCCTTGTCGTTCGTAAAAGCAATTTCAGCTCCCAGTATGCGTTCAAAAATCAGGCTGAAAACATATTTTAACCGGGCTGTTGTATTGGGCGTATAAATCAAAATCATAAGCAGTATTTTACGTGCCTTAAAGGATTTCTGTCCCTAATGTCCCCAAAAAAACCGTGATTATTTCTTTTGCCGGAAACATTCATCTTGTACATACTGGGCTTCTTGTCCCCTGTACAAGAATAATCCCGTAGCTTCGGGAGACATTATGGACAGACACTAAATAAGGACGAAGGAACAAAAATAAGCTAAAGCTGCAAAATCTTTTATAATTTTGGGGCAGAATCACAAAAAGGTTATGGAAAATTACATAGTTTCTGCCCGTAAATACCGCCCGGCAAAGTTTAATACCGTTGTAGGTCAGTCATCTATAACACAAACCTTAAAGAATGCCATTAAAAACCAACATTTGGCTCAGGCATTTCTTTTTACCGGTCCGCGCGGCGTGGGAAAAACAACCTGTGCCCGTATCCTGGCCAAAACAATCAACTGCCAAAACCTGACCGATGATATTGAAGCTTGCAATGAATGTCCTTCCTGCAAGTCTTTCAACGAAAGCTCTTCATTTAATATTTATGAACTCGATGCGGCTTCCAATAACTCTGTGGATGATATCCGCAGCCTGGTAGATCAGGTGCGCATACCACCGCAGGACGGGAAATATAAAGTTTATATCATCGATGAGGTACATATGCTTTCTTCCGGCGCTTTTAATGCCTTCCTGAAAACTTTGGAAGAACCGCCGCCCTACGCCAAGTTTATCCTGGCTACTACCGAAAAACATAAAATCATCCCAACAATCCTGAGCCGTTGCCAGATTTTTGATTTTAAAAGGATTTATATTCCTGATATTGTGGAGCATCTGAAATATGTGGCACAAAGCGAAGGTGTAACTTACGAAGATGCGGCGCTCCATGTAATTGCTCAAAAAGCTGATGGGGCCCTTCGTGATGCCCTTTCTATTTTTGACCAGATCGTCAGTTATGCAGGTAACCATCTTACATATCAAAAAGTAATTGAAAATCTTAATGTACTGGATTACAGTATTTATATTCAATTACTTGATCAAATTCATGCCAATAATATTCCGGAAGTTTTGCTGATGGTAAATAAGATCATCGACCAGGGATTTGATGGGCAGTATTTTATCATGGGCATGGGTGAGCATTTGCGTAATCTGCTTGTAGCCCAAGATAAAGACAGTATCCAATTGCTGGAAGTAAGCGAAGATATACGGGAAAATTATATAAAGCAGGCCGGTGAACTAAAACAGGCTACTATTTTATACCATCTTAATATTGTAACCGAAGCAGATCTTAATTATAAAATGGCGGCCAATAAACGTCTCCATTTGGAATTGATGCTGCTGAAGATGACGAAAGCCGGTTACCAAGCCGGTCAAAAAAAAAAGTGAGCAGGGCGACTACGAACTGATGCTCGAAATAGGTGCAGCCAAAATGATGGCACAGGAGCCTGCTGCCCCTAAGCTGGAAAAACCTGCTCCAAAACAAGCCGTACAGCAAAAAAGCGAACAGCCACAACCAAAGGTTTCGACAACATCAAAACCGGTTGAAAGGCCGCAGCACTTGTCAAATCCGACAACCGTATCATTGAAAAATTACAGGTCAAGGTTTTCTATACAGGATATTGGCAAAGAAAAGGGAAAACAACAAAAGGAAAATGAACTGCACCTGCCTGATGTAGCTGATAATTTCAGTGAAAAACAATTGGAAGAAAACTGGAAAATGCTGGCCGAATGTTTTAAAGACAAAGACCGCTTGTATATTGCCATGAAAAAGGTAAAGCCACGTATCAAAGATAATTTAGTTGTTGCGGTTGATTTTGATAACGACCTCTTAAAAACTGACCTCGAAGAGCGGATGCAAGAAGTAAGGCAGTTTTTTTTCAAACAACTTAATAATAGCCACATTAAATTGGAAATCAATATTAAAAAAGGTGAAGTGAAATCTGCAAAGCCCTATTCCGCAATTGAGAAATTTCAATATATGGCTCAAAAAAACCCTGTTTTGCGCGATATGCAGAGGAAGTTTGATCTGAAACCCGAAATGTAGTTTTAAAATATACACTTAGCAAACTTATATTCCAATGAACAAGATGAGAAATTTATTGCTGTTATTAGCAGCAACTTTAAGCCTTTTTTCGTGTATGCAAAAAGAAAAATTAACAAACAACGCCATTGACCCGGCACATATGGACAAGCAGGTCCAGGCAGGGGAGGACTTTTACCGTTATGCCAATGGCGGATGGATGAATAATCACCCGATACCGGATGAATACAGTCGTTATGGCTCGTTTACAGAACTTTATGAACAAAATCTTGATAAACTGAAAAGCATCGTTGATGAAGCAAGCGCAACAACATCAGCTAAAGGAACTGTGGCGCAGCAAATCGGCGATTTCTATAAATCAGGAATGGATACAACTGCTATCGAAGCAGCCGGAATTACGCCTTTAAACGCTGATTTTGAAGCCATATCGGCTATTTCAAATACTTCTGATTTGGCATCAGCTATTGGAAAATATCAGCGCATGGGGGCTTATCCGGTATTTTATCCCTTTAGCGGACAGGACAAAAAGAATACAGATATTGTCCTTTTTCAGTTAAACCAAGGTGGTTTGGGCCTGCCCGACCGTGATTATTATGTGCAGGACGATGCCCGTTCAAAAGAACTGCGTGCCGCATATCAGGATTATATCAGTGATATGTTGATAATCAGTGGTGATGATGAGGAGGAAGCGCAAAAGAAAGCACAGCAGATTTTGGCTCTGGAAACACAGCTGGCAAAAGCCTCATTTACCCGCAAAGAAAACCGTGATCCGGAAGCAACCTACACCAAAACAGATCTTGACGGTTTGAAAAAGATGGCTCCGTCTTTCGGTTGGGAGGCTTATCTTGAAGCACTTAAAGTTTCTGAGCCGGAAGCTTTGATCGTGCGACAGCCACGCTTTTTTGAAAACCTGAGCAATATGATGGAACGGGTTTCGATTGATGACTGGAAAACCTATCTTCAATGGAGGTTGCTGAACGCATCGGCATCTGCTTTGAGCAAGGATTTTGAACAAAGGCGTTTTGCTTTCTACGGTACCACTTTATCTGGGCAACCGGCACAACAGGAACGATGGAAGCGTAGCCTCGAGCGCACCGGTAATGCGCTTGGTGAAGCATTCGGGCAATTGTTTGTAGAAAAATACTTCCCACCGGAAGCCAAAATACGCATGGTAAAACTGGTTGCCAACCTCAAAGAATCTATGGGCGAACGCATCCAAAACCTGGACTGGATGGAAGAAGAAACTAAAGGCAAGGCCCTTGAAAAGCTGGCTTCCATGAATGTGAAAATAGGTTATCCCGATGAGTGGATCGATTATTCAGCGGTAGAAATCAAGCCGGATAATTACCTGCAGAATATCCGTAATGCCAATGTTTTTGATTTCGACAGGGAAATGGCCAAAATTGATAAACCTGTTGATCGTGGCGAATGGGGCATGTTCCCACAAACCGTGAATGCTTATTACAGCCCTACCATGAACGAAATTGTTTTCCCGGCAGCGATTCTGCAACCACCTTTCTTTTATATGGATGCCGATGATGCGGTTAATTATGGCGCAATTGGCGTAGTGATCGGGCATGAAATGACGCATGGTTTTGATGATCAGGGACGTAAATACGATAAGAACGGCAACCTCAATGGCTGGTGGACTGATAATGATGCCAATGCTTTTGAAGAGCGTACACAAAAATTAGTGGATCAGTTCAATAATTTTATGGTTTTTGATAGTCTGCATGTAGATGGAGAGCTTACTCTTGGCGAAAATATTGCCGATTTGGGCGGGTTGAACATTAGCTGGCAGGCATTTCAAAAGGCTTTGGAAGAAAACGGACGTCCCGATGACATTGCAGGCTTAACCCCAGAGCAACGATTCTTCCTGAGCTATGCACAGGTGTGGCGTCAGAATATACGCGACAAGGAGTTGATGCGCCGCATTAAAGAAGACGTGCATTCACCCGGCGAATTTCGGGTAAACGGACCGCTTTTTAATATGGCAGAATTTTATACAGCTTTCCCTGAAGTGGAAAATGGCGAAAAGCTCTTCATTGCTGAAGAGGACCGGGCAAAAATCTGGTAATACCATACGATCAATAAATTTGAAGGCTACATAAAATATATGTGGCCTTTTTGTGACTTAATGGAATCGTAGGATGATGTGTCATGTTCATCCCAGCTTAGGTGGATGTGTATTTGTTTTGTAAAAAGAATTATTAACCTAAGAAATTTATACCAAAATGAAATGGGATTTTGCATTTTTGAGAAAATTATATTATTGCATATAATTGTATGCTAATATTTTGAGTATTTGGCACGATATTTGAATATCAAATATTGTCCTGATCGGAACCAAGAAAATAGCAATATTATGAAAAAACTTAGTGTTTTATCCTTAATCTTCGGTGCTTTATTACTGAGCACTGCATCATGCAATAAACAAGAAATTGATAAGCCGGAACCTAAGGAAGCGACCACCTTTAAGCAGTTGGACGTTCCTGCTGATTTTACATGGTCGGCGATTGACCGCGGAGCATTGACAGTCAGTTTTTATTATGATGGGCAATTAACGGATGCTTTGGATCAGACCCCACTTGACCTTCTTAATGAAGATGACCGCCTGCTTGACCGTATGACAATCATCAATGGGAAAGTTGCTTTTGCTTATATGGTGCCTTCGTCTTCACGATTGCTTGAAATTTATGTTCAGGCAACAGGTTTAACCGAAGAAGTATCAATTGGTCAAAATGAACTGATTGTAAATTTGTCGCAACTTCCGCTTAAGCAGAGTTTGCTGGATTCCGATAAAGACGGTATCGCGGATGTTTATGATGACTTTCCCAATGACCCGGAACGAGTCTATAGCCTGAGCTTTCCTCCTTCACTGTCCAACAAATCTTTAAAAAATACCAACGAAGAAGGAACGCCTGTTTATCATTTTCCAGCCGGCGATGATTATTATTACCAGATTTATGAAGACCTTTGGCCAAGTCAGGGCGACTATGATCTGAATGATTTAGTTCTTCAATCGAAAATAGGCTGGGACCGCTATAGCAATAATGAACTGAAACATGTTTACACCAGGGCTATTGTACAGGCTGCCGGTGGAAGTATCAACATTGGCTTGGGTTTTGAGCTTTTTAAAAGTGTCGGTGATTCGAAAACATATATGGATGATGTAACCACATGGTATGGCTCAGCACCTGATCCCGATGTGAAAAATGGCACAATCTGTTTTAACAATTTGCGTGAGTGGCAGAGAATACCGTATGCCAACACCAGTGAAGAAGGATTGAGCGCAGCACCAGATACGCTTGTTTTTCAGGCCTATCTTGAGCCCGGATCGGGTATTGAACAATTCGAATTGCTGTCGTATTTATTCAGGACCAATGATCCCGGACATCAGGTACGTACCTTTGGAACGCCGCCAACGGCAACTGCCGACATGAGTTTCTTTGATACTTATAATGATGCTTCTCCAACCGAATGGGACGGATCCGTAGGACGTTCATTCCATTATCCGCTGCAGGGTGTCAATGCGTTTTACCGTACTGAAAATAACCATCCATGGGCTGTTGAATTTATTGCCGGGAATTTTCTTGTTGCCGAAGAAAAAACAGATATCCTTCTGGCTTACCCACAATTTAGAGGCTGGGCGGAATCCGGTGGAACACAAAATCAAAATTGGTTCGATCATCCCGATATGGATCATGTTTACGTTCCAACATACAAATAAATCACTTTAATATGATATTTTCAAAGGCTGTCCTTCGGGATGGCCTTTTTTGTTTTAATGTGCTTTCTGCTTTATTGTGAGAAATTGATTGAGTGTTCATAAAACTAATAAAGCGACACAAAATCAATACGCAGCAGAAATTCAAAGCGCCAGTTTTTTGCTTCGGGCAGGTAAATGCTGCGCAAACCCACATCCATGGGGGCGATCATCTCAAAAAGATGCAGGTCGCCACTGAGCTCTGCACCGCTTGATTTGTATTCATGCCACTGATCGGCATCAAATCCATAGGCATAATCGAAAAAGAAAGTTGCTTTCAGCCGCTTTAAATATAGTAATCCGTTAATCGTCCAATCAGGGTAAGCCAGTGGCATTTTGTAGTTTAGGCGAAACGACCAGAGTTTTTCATTTCGCTGTCCGCTGATGCCGCGCGGATAGGAAACCAAAGAAGAGAAAATGTCGCCATTGGAATTTCTTTGTTGATAAGCCGCATAAAGTCCCAGGCCGTGATGGCGCACCAAGGAGGGCAAATAAAAATAAGATGCGGCTGCATACAGGCTTCCGCCGCCTTCATGAAAGGGTAAAGTACGCAGGTTCAGATCAAGGACTTGTCCGAAACGTGTGTACATATCTAATTCAGTTTTTTTTCTTAAATTGCTGAAATACAAACGGTAATCCAAAATGTGATATTCATGTCGGCCACGCAAGAGCTGCGATGAAGCTGCATCATCAAATAAGGTATAATTATAGCCTGTTTCCAACTGCAAAAACCGTCCGTAGCGCCCGCAGCTCAAATTAAAAGGCAGTGCAGCTTTGCTTTCCAAGCTATATTGATTCCAAATATAGTCGTAATTATTTCCTTCGTACTCCAGCTTTCGCGATGGCTGGCTGTATTCTGCACGCAGGCTCAACTCGGGATACCAGCCCTTGTAGGTGTAATCCGCAAACCAGACGACGTATTCGTCATTGATTTCATATTCGTAACCTGCAGTGAAAAAGGAGGTACTCAAAAGGTTTTGCGACTGCACCGAAAAACCTGGTTTTACTTCATAGCTGCCTGCATTGACGCTGATGGGACCCCAGCTGTGGAAATCAAACAAATGGGGTAATTTACGGTATCGTGAAATTTGATATTCCTCATGCAGTAGGGTATCATTAGAAAATTTTAAAGGTCGCTGGGCAGAAATCGCTTCGGCAAGAGGGAAATGAGGCACAGCCAGCTTTGCTTCCTTTCGTGTGTTTTTAGCGACAGAAAGAATGATTGGACTAAATCCGTTTTTGGTATATCTACTGTAGATTAGGCTGTCGTTTTTTATTGTGCCAAAATCCGCGGCAAAAGGCTCCTGCGTCAGTTGATAAAGTTTTTTGGTCTTCAGGTTATAGCTGTAAACCTGGTCCAGGCCATTGAACGAAGCCGTAAAAACCAGTTGGTTTTCATCAGCACTGAGGTGGCTTAAATTATATTTGCCCATAGGGAGGATTTTATTCCATTGCCCATTTTTAGGATTGAGCGCTATAATTCCCTTGCCTTTTTCGGAAACGGCAAAAAGGTAAACAAGCTCACCGGAGTAAACCGGCTCGGAAATTTCCAAAGAAACCAGCGGATAAAAATCCAGGGCCTTTTCGTTTTCCAGATTACGGATGTGCACAGCGCTTTTGCTGTTTTCATCAACATGTATGCAAAGAAGTTTTTTTCTGTCCGTGCTTAGGGAAGGGCTGTACCATCGGCCTTTGCCGGTTAAGGCAGTTTTGTGCCCAGTGGAAAAATCATAAAGGACAATACGGCTGTAGCTTCGGTTCGACCAGCGCAGATCAGGGAGGATTTCTGCATAAAGGAAGTAATCTTCCGTTAAGGAAACATGATCCGGTAAATAATAGCCCGGACGGAATATTTTCTGTACCGAACCGTCCTTCTGTATTTTTCCAATAAAATCGATTTCAGCTTTAGGGCGGAACAATGCCATGAGCGCACCATCAGAGGTAGGAAGCGGTATTGTAATGTTCGTATAAAATTTCTTTTTCGTTTCAATGCAATGGCGCTTTGAAGAATCCGTTTCAAAGGATTCTTTCTGCCATTCTGCTTTCAATGTATCTATTGTGCTTTGGTACCACTGCCATTTATTTTTCCCACTTTGTTGTTTAATGCCTTTTGAAAAAGGCGTAATCTGCCAGGGGTTTCGGGCAACATTTCGCACGACCTTGCCCCAAAAATTATTTCCGTAATCTTTATAAGCCTGAGCTACGAGATAATAGCCCAGTTCATAGCGATTGGGCACAAAATCACGGTAGGAACCAAATGTTGCTTTTGCGTAGGAGTAATGGCGCCCCTCAAGCAGCTGGGTTCTGAGGTATTTTTCAAAGGCCGGTTGCCTGCCCCGGCCTGCATGTGTTAATGCCGTTTCATTGCTTACGGCATCGCCTTCCATAAACCACATGGGCAGATAGAGTCCCAAAACAGCGCCGGTAGCCTGCTGCCCGAACACATAAGTTAATCCTTGCGTAAAGCCTTGGCTTAAAGCGTTCAGCTGAACAACATGACGGTATTCGTGTACAGCAAGCTGCGGAAGCCATTGCTGTGCATAGGAATCCTGTGGCGGCACAGAATAAATCTCCATGCGATCGGGAGCCCAGGCTACGAAACCATTGGAATACAAACTTTGCATATGCAACCATACCGGAATGGGTTTGGGTTTTATGCCCATATTTTGGGAAGAAGCCAAAATATTGTTTTGCAGCAGTGCAGCAAATTTTTTGGCTGTAATTTCATGTCCTGCCGGAAAAACAAGCGAAATGTCTTTGGTTTGTAGCTGATGCCATTTTTGGGAAGCCGGTTCCTGTCCACTGCTATAAAACTGAGCAAAAGCCGGTACAGACAAAAAACAAAAAAGGAGGATGCTTAAAACACCCTCCTTTTTTATTATATAAAATGCTTTCAAAGCAATTATTATTCGTTTTCAGAAGACTCGGAAGTTCCCAAACGTGTATCGTACCATTTTTTGGCCGCATAACCTGCGCCAAGTACCGCCAGTATCAGTAATCCCCCTTCGATTGATGCGCCGCCGCCAATAGGAGTGGCGTTGGTTCCAGCACCACCTGTTACCGGATTACCGCCCGGTGGGGGTGGTGCATCGGCATAAAGCGAGGAGGATATGGCGCAGAACAGTCCTAAGGTACAACCAAATAAGATTTGTCTAACCTTCCCAGTCATTTATTTTAATTCTTTCAATTATATCTTGCAAACGCGGCAAAGATATGATTTTAATTTATAATAAGCTTCTGAACTTTGTTAATGTTGTTGCCAGTAAGCCGTATTACGCAGGTTTTCACATTATGTTGCATATAAATGCGGCTTGTGCCCGGTTTGTTCACCAGAGTTTTGTTAATTAATTTACCGGTAATATCAAAAACTTCCGCAGTAAGAGGTAACTGAACATCTTCTCCTAAGACAGCGATATTTATGTATTGGTTGTCCGAATTGATTCTGATCAAATCATTTTTTAAAGTGAGTTGATTGGGTATGCTGGTGTTTTCACCAAAAAGTATTTCAAAACGATCCATATAATAACCGGAATCCAGTTCCACTTCGAAAACAGGATTTTCATTCAGATTAAAAACATCACCAGTCTCCAAATCACGCACTTTAATAGGAATTTCATGCTGGAAGCTTTCCATTTCGGATGCGGTGAATTGAAATGTTCCATCCATTGCTACAAAAATACCTATAGGCACAATAGCTTTATCCTTCATCTCTGGTGGGAGCGCATTAATGGCCAGCTCAGTGCCGTCTTCCAGATAAGTGTATATCTGAGGAATTTCATAATTACCGTACATTTTGTAGGCATCGCCGATTTTATCGTATTGCTCGTTTGCGTCTTGGAGGAAGCGGACAACAATATCATCATATAATGCCAAAGTATCCGTGTTAACAATTTTCAAGCGCACATAATCCTGGATGTTTTTTGCTCTTTGTTTATAAAGATCCCCACTACCTGTTGTTCTAAAAGAATTTTCAAATTGAAGAGATCCTCCACCTACGTCTGTTCGAACAAAAAAAGCTTGAAAAGGAGGAATAAGATCTCCTCCGCTAGCTAAAGAAGGGTTAGGAGTCATTCCGGTAGATAGACCACTGCTGTTAGCAATAAAGCCAGATCCGTTCCACATATAAATACCGTAATTCTCCAAATTAGCAGCTGCAAGATTAGTCGAGTTAATAAAATCATCCCAATCAAGATGTGATGGATAAGGATTTCCCACCAGATTCCACCCGTAACCAGCAGCAGGATCACCGGAAGATACCAATGTATAACTCTTGTCACCATTGATAAAATCAGTAGCGTTAATCAACTCAAATGTCTGCGCGGCGCCGGCAATCCACATTTTATATCCCCGCATTACAGTGATACCCGTTGTAGTAGGCTCAATATATGACCAACAATCCTCGCAATATTGATTTCCTCCCGGATAACCTCCATTTTCATTGTAATAAGATAAATAAACCTCCGGATTATGATTCAAATAAAAATCATCAGAGGTAACTCCACTCATGGGAACAGAAACAAATACCCAGCGATTACCGGGAATGTATTGTTGGAATTTAGCCATTCCATCAGTAAAGGAGATACTCCCACCACCCGTTATGGCAATTTCACCCGTATTGCTTGAATTAGATTGAATTATGAGATCACCATCTGCTATTGTAAGCGTTTTCCTATTTCCTTCAATAATCACAGAAGCGCCCGGTTCTATGGTAAGATATTGACATGATGTACTGGAAGTGATTTTTGGCTGATTGGCAGGTGCAGAAGGGATAATCGCTCCAATCGTACCCGATGGCAATGTATTATACTCCCAATTAGCAGCGGTATGCCAATCTGTGCTTTCACTTCCATCCCATTCTACTTCATCTACATCTAAGGTGGTAACAGGGCCAATGGTATTGGAATAAAGACTGTTCCCACTGGCATTATTTGCCCTTAAGCGGTAATAATAATCTGTACTGGGGCTTAAACCGGAAACGACCTGACTAAGGCTTGCTCCTCCACTTACTTCAAAATCCTGATAAGAACCAACAAATGTTGCAAAGGTATTGGTCAGGGATACATCCAGCAGGTAGCTTGATGCGCCTGTTTGCGTATTCCAATTGGCCGTAAACTGAGCAACCCCAATTGCAGATGCAGCACTTGCAGTTGGCGCATCGCAAATGGTAATTGTATTGTCTGTGGCGGAATTTCCGGTGGTGCCTCCCCCGCTTAATCCTGCGCGTAAGCGACAGTAATAGGTCGTTCCTGCGGTCAGGCCATTTACGGTTGCAGTTAAAACATTGCCTACATCCTTATTGTCAAAACCGGATACCATATTATTAAAATCAGAATCTGTGGCTACATCCAGATAGTAGGTGGAAGCAGTGCCGGAAAATGTCCAGTTGACATCAAACTGGGATGTTGTATGACTATCGAAAGTGCTTATTACCGGAGCGGCTGTTGCTGTGAATTGTTTGTCGTCACCATAAACTATTTTGGGTATACCTGAAGATAAATCGGTACCCGCTATACGAAAATGATAAGTAGAGCCTGAAGTTAATCCGCTTATATTGGCTGATACATCAGTAAAGGAAACGGAATAGTCTGATTTCGTGGTATTATTACCGTAAGAGGTTGTTAGTCCCCACTGAAAATATACATCCTCCAATGGTGTCTCAGAGCCCATAACAACCATACCGTTAAGTGTTGCTGTAGCAGCTTTTATATTTGTAGCTTCTTCCGTAAATACTTCAGCTGAAGTATAATCTAAGGTGGTAAAAGTGGAAGAAGAAGACCAGTGGGTTGTACCATCATAATATCTTACTCTATAGGCGTATGTTGTGTTTCCTGTTAAGTCGATTAGATTCGTAGCGGATGTATGGACATGTGTAGGGTCAGGATCAGGATGGTTAAAATTGTAAGGATCCCCGGCTGCAGAAAGAGTGTCAGTAGTACCTTCAACAACGTATCTGAATGTAATAAACCTTACTACTTCTCCTTCTTCATGATCCGTAAAATCTGCCCCAATTCTTGCTGTCGCTCCAGTTATGTTGGAATGTGAAAGAACTATATTATATTGACCAAAAACTGAACTAACAAGGAAGATAAAGATAAAAATAGCCGTTACTCTTTTCATTTTTAATTTAATAAAGTTAAGTTAGATTATGTGTTTAAAAGGTAGGACACTAGTACAATAAATTAGCAGCAATTTATTTCAAATTGCTGCTAATCATTTTCAGGATCTGGGTTAATCATTTAACTTCTTCCAGCCCTGATACACTTTGCGTGCACCATAAGCCCCGCCCATTGCAATCAATAAGCCAATGCCACCGGCCAGACTTGCTGCACCACCAATGGGGCCACCATTTGCCGGATCAGTTCCTCCGCCGGCGCCGGCATCATTTGGATGCGGCGGATTCTGTGCGTTCAGGCTGAGGTTCAGGAAAAAAGCAAATACTGCGAGACTAAAAAACTTTATTATATTTTTCATGATCATTGTGTTTTAAATCCTTAATAAACAATTTTCTTACTATAAACGCCTTCCAAAGTCACCAACTGTATGATATAAACAGATTTTGCTGCCGGAAGTTGTATGACCGTTTGGTTTTGAGTATTGGCAACTTCTTTCAAAAGCTTTCCGCTTAGGTCATAGAGGCGAATTTGCTCAACCTTTTTATCTCCGGTATTCACCATGAGTTGTTTGCCATTAAGCCATACATTGAAGAGGAAATAATCCTGATCCTCTATACCAGCAGTATTCAGCTGCAATTTAAAACGGGCAGGATCGTCATTTACGGAATAATTGAATTCATATTGATCAATTTCCCTCAAATCGACATGAATATTTTCTTTTCTGTCATATAAATGCAGCGCAATATCATCGTCAATCTCAGATGTTCCTTTTAAGCCTAATTTATAAACGCCATCCGTCCCGGAATAAAAACCAATTTCAACGGATTCGGGTTTGTTTTGGTTGTTGTAGGCATTATTGGTGAAGAACGCTCCATCTTGAATAATATAAAGCTGTGGGCTTAATTCGCTCCAATGGAAAAACTTCGTAATATCCCAATCATAATCAAAGCCCGTGCTGGCATTTTCCCTGAAATATACATTCATATAATCTTTCAGACCTGTTTCATTTTCAGCAACAAAGGCCAGTACATTGTGCATGTCAAAATTGCTTTTCAGGAAAGTGGCTTGATTGCTGACCCGATAATCATTCTTAAAAGTGAGATCAGTATTGTTGGTTAAACACTTGACGAAAAAGCCCTGCATCGCAGGAATGATATTGGACGCATCACCGACTGGTGCGCCATCAGGTTTATAGGATTTTACACTTTCCCCATCCACCACATAAAGTGTATTATCCAGTCCGCCAGGATAGGCATCATCTGTAACGAGATCCCAATCCACAGCCGATGGGTATGGATTGCCCACAAGGTTCCATCCGCTTTGGCCTTCTGTTTTGGTGCAGGCGATTGATTTGTTCCCAGTATTTAAATCTCCGGTAAATTCAAGAGTTTTAAAAATTGAGGCACCACTTCCATATTCATACATAGTGGCAAAGCCTTGCATATCTGTACTCAGAGACTGATCTGCTCCTACATTGTCATATGCCCCAGTACTTTCGTCAAAAGTTCTTAGATAACAATGATTAAAAACAGTGGTGCTATTAAAGGAAGCAACCGGAGAACTTATTAAATGCCAATTACTATTGGTGCCTACTTCCGAACCTAAAATCTCAAGATCAACGGAACTTGATCCATTAATAGTAACACCTTCATTGGTTTTATCAACTAAACTGCCCACAAAGGCAGTCCCTGAATAATCTGAATTAATATTTAAATCACCATTAATATTTAATGTTCCCCCTGAATTTACTGTTAAAACTGCATCCGGAGCTATGGTAAGGTTATTGCAATTAGCTGTTTTTGTATTGGCGACTTCAGGAAAAACATCTCCTGTTCCAGACACATCCTGAATACTTACATCGGTCGTGGCATCAGGAACATTAAGGTCATCCCAATTGTTTGGATTAGTCCAGTCGGAATCCACTATACCTAGCCAAACGCCGGCAGTTCCTGTACCCAAATCTATATTATCAATTTTAATTTTGTCGCCGTTACCTGCACTTTTAGCATGAAAACCAATATAATAGACGTCACTTGAAGGAATGTTAAAGCTTTCATGAAAAAGCTGCCAGGTAATATTGCTGAATTCTAAATCTGAGTCAACAGTTCCCGTCATTGAAGAATTGGGGCTTGTGCCAAACTTAATATCCAGGGTTTCTGTATCATCCGAGTTGCCAGCTTTATAGTGAAAATCAAAAATATAATTTCCTGCTTCCAAATAAACAGGCTGACTAAACAGCCAGGCGTCTTTTGGATTAGCGTCTGTTTGATCAACTGTTGCGCTGTATGTAGTGCCATCGTAACCAGGTACCTTCATCTCCCATGGGCTATCCCCATCGCCGGTTTCTATTGTCCAGCCGTTCGGCATAGCTCCTCCATCTTCAAAACCTTCTGACATGGACCCGTTTAAAGCTGTCATTGCTGAAACTTCAACTCCATTACTGTATTCAATGGCTTTTCCCTCGCCGTTTACTGAAAAAACTTTATAGTAAAATTTGTCTCCAGATGTTAGACCGCTATGTGTTTTCGATGTACCTGAACCATTATAAATTACCATTCCTCCACCATCAATGTTATTACCTACATTATAAGTTCCAGACGGAATTCCAAAAGTATTTTCGGTGTTATAGGCAATAATTACGTCATCGTCGGCGCCATTTTTAGTCCAGGAAAGATCTATCGATGAAATACCGGCTGTTTCAGCTGTAACATCAGACGGATCGTCTACAGAACTTTGTCGGGTGAGCGTTAAGGATCCAGTCAAGTCATCAAAACCATCTCCTTTTATTGTCCAGTTTATTGTCATAGTAGCCTCAGTAAATGTACCGGGAATAGTAATGTTGATGTCAAATACGTCCACATCAGCTACGCCTCCTGTGTTATCTGAATCTGTATAAACAGCTTTGGAAGCTAAAAACGTTCCCTTATTAAGATAAAATTCCGGGGCGTCAGAATCAACAATTTGAGTGGAACAATCGTTCTCATTCACGTCAATTTCATTTGGAAATGAAATTTCAACGTCCGTAATAAATTCCGAAGCATAATCCCCTTGATAGTCAATGTCAAATGGAATATCAATTGTTGTTCCAGAAGTATAAAATTCTGCTGTGGTGGTCAACTCAGTATCCGACATTCCCCTCACACCCGAGGAAGATTTAAAATCACGATTTTGTCCATAACTCCCCACTACCAGAAAAGCAAATAGTAGCAGGCTTAAAGCGAAGGGTAAAGCTTTCTTTTTCATATGATTACATTTTTTACAAACCTTAAATCAAACTATCCTTGCAAAAATAGAGAATTGAAAGCATAATATCAATCTTTTTAACAAAAAAATGTGTAAAACTTATGTGAAATTATAGGGTTTCGCATAAGTTTGCCTGCGCAATATATAGGAAAGTGAAATGCTGCCTGCTCTTAAAATATTGTTTTTATGGCTTTTAGGCTGAAGAATAAACTAAGGCGGTTTTCATTGCATTTTTATTGCCCGGGGAAGTTTTTCTCAAAAAAATGCCATAATGGATCGTCTGTGGGTGCAGAAGCATTAAAAAACATGATTTCTTTACGAACGGGATGCTCGAAGCTCAGCTTTCGGGCGTGCAGATGTATGGACGCATCTCTGTTGGAGGTGCGTGCGCCGTATTTTAAATCGCCTTTAATGATGCAGCCTATATGCGCCAGTTGCACCCGGATTTGATGATGGCGGCCGGTATGCAGCTCCACTTCGAGCAAGTGGTAACGGTCGGAGGATTTCATGAATTGATAGGACAAAATCGCTTTGAGCGCATCTTTCGTTCCTGCCGCTACGACATATGATTTGTTTTGTTTTTGGTTTTTCTTGAGGTAATCCGTCAGTTCGCCCTGGAGCTGATGGGGTTTTTGTTCGCAAACAGCCCAATAGGTTTTATGTATTTCGCGATTGCGCAGGCTTTCGTTGAGGCGCGAAAGTGCTTTGGATGTTTTGGCAAAAACCAGCGCCCCGCTTACCGGACGGTCGAGTCGGTGCACGACACCGAGAAAAACATTGCCCGGTTTTTGGTATTTCTGTTTCAGGTAAAGTTTGAGGGTTTCGCTCAATGGGCGGTCGCCGGTTTTATCGCCTTGAACAATTTCTCCGGGCATTTTATTAAATACCAGGATATGGTTGTCCTCATACAAAACCCTTTCAGCGATTTCTTGATAATCAAATTGTCCTGAAGGCATAGAAATTAGTATTGTTCTCGCTCATTGGGGAAGTCAAGGGTTTTTACATCATTGATGTAGGCCCTGACGGAACCTTTGATTTCTTCGGACAAATTATGATAGCGGCGCAGGAATCGTGGCGAGAATTTTTGCGTAATACCGAGCATATCGTGCAGCACCAGCACCTGACCGTCCACCTGATCACCGGCGCCGATACCGATTACAGGTATTTTCAGGCTTTCGGTAACATCCCGCGCAAGGCGTGCAGGTATTTTTTCGAGCACCAGTCCAAAACAACCGGCTTCCTGAAGCAGATGCGCATCTTCGATGAGTTTTTTTGCTTCATCATCTTCGGTAGCACGCACCACATAAGTACCAAATTTATGAATGGATTGCGGCGTGAGTCCGAGGTGTCCCATTACAGGTATTCCGGCAGAGAGGATACGGCGGACCGATTCGATAATTTCGCGTCCCCCTTCCATTTTGATTGCATTGGCACCGGATTCTTTCATAATGCGGATGGCAGAGTTCAGTGCTTCTTTGGAGTTTCCCTGATAAGTGCCAAAAGGCAAGTCAACAACTACTAGGGCGCGGTTCACGGCACGCATCACGGAGCTGGCGTGATAAATCATATCGTTGAGCGTAATGGGCAGTGTGGTTCGGTGCCCGGCCATGACATTGCTGGCGGAATCGCCCACAAGAATCACATCAATGCCGCTGTCGTCGAGCAAACCGGCCATAGAAAAATCATAAGCCGTAAGCATCGCTATTTTTTCGCCTTTCAGCTTCATTTCCTGAAGCACATGGGTTGTTATCTTTTTGTAATTCGGATTTGGATCAGAATAAGTTGACATGATAAAAAATATAGGTACATAATGCTTTGTAGAGCAAAAGTACCAAAAAGGAGTTGTTGAGGGCGTGTTTTTCGCGAAGAAATTGTAATTGCTGCTTTTTATATTACGGGACTATGTGGTTTTTTGGTTTTCTATAGCCTTGTTTGTCAGTGCTTAATCGACGTACGACAGCATTATGGCCATAAAATTCATTCCGCCGGCTTAACTGCTTGTTCGTGCTGTTTTCCTTATCTATTGGCGAGTTTATTTTGTTTGTAATCAGTGCTTTATTTATTTTGATGAAAATTTATAGAATATGAAACCGTATTATCTTCTGATAGCTTTTGTGCTTGTTTTTCTTGTTCATCAGCTTGCTGCGGGTCAAAATAATTCTTCCCAAACAGGCAGCGCACCTGTTCCTGTTTTTTATGGGCTCAATGAAAGCCAGAGCAATAATTGGGCTCAAATCAATAAAAAAGGAAACATCGGACTGGCACTTTTTGAGCATTCGGATATTCAGACCGGGGACGGTTTTTTGATCTGCAAAACCATCAGCCATGAGGGCACAGAGCTTGTAGATACCGTCGTTTCCGGCAAGCATCTTGAACTGACTGTATTGCTTTTTGATAAACAAAATAATCCGCACATTTTTTACGGTGAATCCTCTTCATTGCATCAGAAAATTTTTCATGCATATCGTGGCCCTGATCAGTGGCAGATTGAAGAAATAATTGATTTTGAGGCTTCTGAAGGCAGGTTTATCTACGAATGCTCTGCTGACATTGATCCGAATGGAAGTTTTCACCTGCTGCTCCTTATTTTACGTTCCAATCCTGATTCGCCCGATTATTACTATGCTTTTCGGGATGCGCATTTAATCTACCTGACCAATGCTTCCGGTTTATGGCAAAAAGAATTGATCAGTGTTTATGATACCTATTACACGCTTGATGAATATTCTAAAATGATGAACCGTCAGGATTTAGCTGTGGATCAAGAAGGCCATGCGCATATTGTGTTTGGGGAACAGTTGGGCAATACCATGGCAGGTTCAGCAAGTGTTTTGCATTATGCGAGCAATAAAAGCGGAAGCTGGATGACTGAAACAGTAGCCGACGCCGATCCTAATGGCCGTGATGATGCTGGCTGGTATCCATCCTTAAGTCTTGATCATTCAGGAAATCCGGCGGTAACTTGCACCTATGTTGCCCGTGTGCCCACAGGCTCAGCAATGAATGCAAAACTTTGGCTTCACACCAGGGTATCTGATAATCAGTGGAGAAGCGAAATGATTTGCGAAAGCGATGATGGTTATTATGGAACCGATGGGCGAAGATATACCGGTGGTTTAACTCATTTGCAGTTTGACCGGCAAAATAATCCGCATGTGATTTTTACTGATATTGCCTCATCTCATGCCGGCATGAATTATTTTAATTTGGGGAATATCCGCTATGCCAAAAAAGTATCCGGAAGCTGGCAAATTGAGAAAATCTATCAACAACCCTTGCCGGAGGGCAATTACAATGCCCGTGAAATCTATGATATGTGCCTGTTGCCGGATTATGCGCATAATAAATTACAGATTGTTGCTCAGGAGATAGTTTTGGAAAATGCACTGGATTATGAATTTAACCTAATTCATTTTGAAACTGATCAGCTTTTAGGCACATTATCGGAAAACCAGGCTCTGAATTCTGTACAAATTGTTCCAAATCCGGTAGGGAAGGAATTGTGTTTTGAAGCGGATTTGATTGATTCTGAAGATGTTATAATCTGCATTTATGATATGAAAGGCAGAATGATCTGGGCGCAGGACGACTATTTGCTCCATCCCGGCAGGAACCCAATCAGAGGTGTAGCAAATTTATTGAAAAAAGGTACTTATATTTTGGAGATAAAAATCCATCAGGAGATTGTCCGTCAGGCATTTTTGAAAAATTAAGGCCATGCAAAGGAGTTTATATTATTTTCGTTTGTTTCTTGGTTTGTGGGCTGTTTTTAGCTGTCATCAGCAACTGTTCGGGCAGTCACTGCCCAATAACTACCTTATCGCCAATGCTGTGCTGATAACGGCAGTAGGTGATGAGGTTTTGGAAGATGCCTGTTTGCTTATCAAAAACGGCCGTATTGCCGGGATTTACGATGATATTTCTGATGTGCCCAAAGAATACGATACTGTATTGAATATGAAGGGCAAATTTATTATGCCCGGATTGATTGATTCCCATAATCATCTGTCGGGCAGAAGGATATCGGATAAGGCGCTGGAAAATGCTTTGCGCAACGGAATTACTTGTGTGCGCGATATGGGCGGTGATTGTGCCTATCTGAATATCCTGCGGGAAGAGATGCAAAATGGGGTGATTGCAGCACCGGATGTCTATTTTTCGGCTTTGGTTGGTGGCGAAGCTTTCATTCAAAGCGATAGGCGCGCCATCAGTTCTACTCCGGAAAAGTATGAGATTGGCCAGGCTCCGGGCATGCGTTCTGTAAACGATTCCACAGATTTGGACCAGCTGATGCAGGAATCAGTGGATTTGGGAGCAACAGGCATTAAAATCTATTCGCATCTGTCGCCTGCATTGATACGGGAAATCACCCAAAAAGCGCATCAGTATGGCCTGAAAATCTGGGCGCATGGCATTGTGCCGCCATCAGGGCTTGAAGAAGTAGTTGCAGCAGGGGTGAATTCCATTTCGCACATAAATTTTTTCCTGATGCCTGATCACTGGGATTTAAAAAAACACGGCACAATGGCCTTTGATTCAGTACAAATTCGGACAGAACGGATTCATCGGATTTTCGCAACCATGCGTGCGCATAATACCTTTCTGGATCCTACCCTCTTTTTGAGCCTTCGTATGGCGAATCTCCGTATCAGTGATTCAGTTGATCGAATGGAATATAAAAAAGCACTCATTTTTGTGCTACGCGAAGCCTGGCGACAGGGCGTGAAGATTGTTGCCGGAACCGATATCTTTTTAAGCGATAAAAAAGGATATGTTCCTGAATTGCATGAGGAAATGAAGGTTTATGTCCGGGAAGCCGGAATACCCAATTATGAGGTAATCCGAATGGCTACAATTTACGGTGCAGAGCTGCTCGGAATGGAAGGTCAGTTCGGATCTATTGAAAAGGGAAAACGGGCTAATTTACTGATTTTGAATGGAAATCCGCTGCAAAATATTGATAATACAAAGAATATTCATTTGGTAGTTAAAAATGGTATTCCTATTGAACCATAAAACAAACATTATGAAAGCTAAAACTATTTTAAGCCTGATGGCATTTTTCATCCTGACTCAACTTATCGCTCAGGATGATCCGCGCAACGATCATTTGAAGTATTTGGATTATGCTTCTTTTGACGTGAACATCAGCAGTGTTAAAGAAGTTTCTGAGGTCGAAACAAAAGACGGAACGGTAAAACCTTCAAATCGGAGTTTTAAACTAATTGAGGTTTGTTTGAAAGGCGAAAACACATCCGGAGCAGGGCTTTTTATTTATACGCCCGGAATATTTTCGGTGGTTTATAAAAACCGTGGATTTTATCGTATTGCTCAGGCCGTAGCTGTGGGCGTAAAACCAAAAATTGCCCCTGGGAAAAGAATTGATGTTATGATTTCTGCAGCTGATGCAAGTATGAACAATAAGATGTCGGGCAATGGGGAAGAGGAATTTTTTGTTTATTTTGAATTGCCCAAAGAAGTGACGGAATTTCAGGTGCAAATCCCAAAACTTTTGAATGATGTGGGGAAAGTTGAATAGAAATATATTTTATAATCAGGTGAATAGCATGTTCAGCTTATTTTTATTTTCTCTGCTTTTATTCCTTTCCTGCGAAAAGGATGAACAGGGAATTTTCACTCAGGAAACCCAAAAGGTTGTGCCTGATTCAGACGAAACTTATGCCGGTGATTCCCATTCCGGTGCATACGATGCGCGGATCTTGTTTGTTGGCAACAGCCTTTCAGGCTACAACAATATGCCCGGTATGGTTGAAGAAATAGCTGTAGCTGTCGGTAAAAATGTGTTGGTCGATCAGGCGATGTTCTATGGGCAGGCATTGCGGCAGTATGTTAATGATGAAAGCCTGATCCTGAAAATCAAAGAACAGCCCTGGGATTTTGTTGTGCTGCAATCCGATGATATCACCGCATTCCCGGATATGTACCACATTGAAATGGCGGTGCTCAATACGCTCAAAGAAAGGATTTTGGACAATAATCCCTATACTGAAATCATTTATCAGATGGTTTGGGGCCTGCGCGATGGTGTGCGTATTCAGGAACTTAACGGCCAATGGGTTACTTATTCCTATGAAGAATACATGGGTAAAATCTATACCGGAACGCTTTATCTGACCAATGAACTTAATTTGGGGATATCTCCGGTGGGCTGGACATGGAAAGAAATCAGGCACGCACATCCGGAAATTGAACTTTTTTCAAGCGACAAAGCACATCCATCTTACAATGGATCATTTCTCACAGCAGCTGTTCATTATACGGCAATCTTCCGCGAAAGCTGCGCCAACAGTAATTTTTCGGGAAACCTGCCGGAGGAAACCGCTTTTATAATGCGGAAAGCGGCTTCCGAAATGGTGCTGGACAGCCTCGACCGATGGAATTTGCAGATATCCACCGGAATAGATGAAATATATAAGGGCAATTAGCTATATTGCGTTTTGGGAAAGTTCGTGCCCGTAATAGAATATTATGTGAATGAATCAGGCTAGGGCTATTATTTTTCGAAGCCCACGGAATTTTTAACAGAAGCAAAAAATTATGACACAACACGGAATTGTGTGGAAAGAAAAATTACTTTATTTCAAACAGATTCCTCCTTCCGACAGCTATCGGAATTCCTCATGCTTGGTCTCGACTCCGCTCGACCACCGCCATACAAGGTCTTCGAGCGGAGTCGAGAAGCCGCATTTGCCCAGTTCATTCCGACCGGAACAAAGCCAAACAAAGTGATTAAGGCTTTGTGTAGGGAGGAATCTGTTGGGGATTAATAATTTGTTATTAAATATCTGAATAGTATTTTTTCAAATATTATGATTACCCACGAAATTCCGAGTAGAACCACCAAAATTAATAACGTACCCATGGAAAAACACCTTCATCTTTCTTTAGCCGTTTTGCTGGCAATTTTTTTTGTTTTAAGCGGCAAAGATGTTCAATCACAAATAGAAAATCATCCTGAAAATAAATGCCTGATCGTTTTGGATGCGCAGCAATATTATACGCATGGAAAATTGGCCGGCAGCTCGGCGCAAAAAGCCATCGAAGCGATCAATTTAGTAATCAGTAAAATGGATGCAGACCAGGTGATTTATGTAAACCGGGATCATAAATTATTGAATCTTACTTATATACCGCCATTTTTTTATACATCGATCGATTCTGCAGCAATGCAGATGGATGAAAACCTGGAAAAGCGAAACGAAAATGTTTTTACACGCGAGAAACCCAATGCTTTTTCATCCAATGAACTACTGGGATTTCTTGAGAAAAATCATGTAAAGGAAATCATAATGATTGGCTTTTTGGCAGAAGATTATTTCTGTCCTTCGGTTTTTCAGGGTGAAGAGCTGGGTTTTAAGATTTCCGTTGTGCCGCAAGCCATTATCGCCAAATCACAAAAAGGAAAAGACAAAGCCATTGAGAAATTAAAGGAAAAAGGGGTAGCGGTGATTGGCTTTTAGAAGTTGATCCTGCTATCAGCTTTGAGTATTATTCAGTTGGATTTTCTGGGCAATTATTAGTGAGATAATTCCGGCACCCGAAACAAATAACCTTTTCCCTTCAAAGTCACAATTTCAATTCGGGTATCTTCGCGGAAATGCTTGCGCAATTTGCGGATATAAACATCCAGGGTGCGCGAATTAAAATAGGAATCATCGCCCCATACTTTCATAAGCAGCTCCTTGCGCTCGGTTACATGATTCCGGTTTCTTGCCAATGTGTCCAGTACTTCCATGTCTCGGTTGGAAAGGCGGATTAGGTCTGTTGGCGTAGTGAGTTCATAGGAGCCGCGCTTCAGGCGGTATTTCCCGATTTGTATTTCATCTTCAAGCTTTTCTTCTTCTTCTTGGGCAGCACTACTTTTGGCATGATATTCAATGCGCACCATCAGCTCTTCAATGCTAAAGGGTTTGCGCATATAATCATTCCCGCCGGCTTCAAAACCTTTGACTAGATCGCTGGTTTCAATTTTTGCGGTCAGGAAAATCACCGGCAGGCCGGGTTTCATCTTTTTAATTTCCCGGCAAAGGGTATATCCATCCAGATTGGGCAGCATAATATCGAGTACGCAGATGTCGGGATTCCAATGGTGCAGGCGGTTTAAAACTTTTGCGCCATCGGTTTCCCAAACCACTTCATAGCCTTCTTTTTCCAGTGTTTCTTTCACTATTTTTCCCAGATAGGGCTCGTCTTCAATGTAATATATGCTTTGCTTTTTCATACTGGAAATTCTAGTGTAAATTTACAGCCATGTGGTTTTCTGTTCCGGACCTGTACTTTTCCCTTATGTGCTTTCATGACCAAATCTACATAGCTGAGGCCTAGTCCATGTCCTTTTACATTATGTTTATTGAAAGCGGGCACCCGGAAAAATTTTTCAAAGATACTGCCCAAATGTTTTTCAGGGATGCCGGGACCATTATCGCTGAATTCAATAAGGATTTTATTGCCGGATGTATGTGCTGAAATTTCTATTTCCGGGCTTTTGTCGCTGTATTTCAGGCTGTTGTCCAGTAAGTTATGTATGATGCCCTGGCATAATAACCGGTCGGCACTCAAATAGATGTCCGCTTCAATGTTGATACTGATTTTTGCATTGAGTTTTACCGTTCTGTCAGAAAAACGGGCAACAACTTCTTCGGTGAGTTCTTTGAGCTTAAATAGCTCCGGATTGACCAGGCCTGAATTGTCTTCCAGCAAGACATGGTTCAATACCTTGGATATCAGGCTGTCGAGCCGCTTAATTTCTTTGGACGACATTTCGAGATAATCTTTTGTGCGCTCTTTGTCTTTTAAAATATCAAAACGCTGCAGGGATTCCAGGGCGACCTTAACCGTTGCTACCGGTGTCTTGAGCTCATGGGTCAGGTTGCTGACAAAATCGTTGCGGATGTGATTGAGCGCTACCTGTTTCCTGAGGCTGATATACGACAGATAGAACGAAAGCGCAGTAAGTAGCAAAAGGACCAAAGCAAAGACGAGCTGTGGCCAAATGGCGGCAATTAACAGCCACTGATAATTTTCCGGACGCACAGCAGGGAGTTTGTCGCTCGGCTGCTCATAAATTAAAAATTCCCCGGACTTTTCCATAAGGGTATCATTTTGTTTTATAGGAACCCATGTATAGGTCAGCTCAGGGCGTTCTGCAATAATTTTTTCATCAAAAGCCTGCATAAAAAGCGATGAATCAATCATATCACGGAGTACTACTTTGAGCGTAGAACCCGCTTCCAAGGTGTCGGAACTTTCAAACATAAATAGTTTTGTGCTGCGCACCAGAATGTTATTTAGGCCACGGAAAAACGCGTCTTCCTTTTCTTTTGATCCGGAAACCATAATGGAATCGGGTACAGAATTGAGGCTGATTGTAGTCATTTGTGCCTTGGGGTGATCTTTGTCTCGCGTGTCGATGAAAAAATTCATTTCGATGGAATCCGAAACATTATGTCCCGTCATCCCCAGCATTGGTTTGGTCATTTCCGTGATGCTGTCTTCCGAAAGTGTGGGCATTATCACCTGCCTGATCAGCACCGTATCCAATACCTGTTCACGCGAAGAAACATAGGTGTCAATCAGCTCTTTTTTTAAAAGGCTTTTCTCTTCGCTATATTGTTTGTTCAGCCAGCTAATCACAAAGGTACTTAGTAAAAACTGGCTGATTATCATCAGTATGGCTATGCTTTTATGTTTTTTTATCTTCATCACGATAGTACAAAAGTACACATACTCAGCACGTAAACCACATCATTAACCTTAATTAACCTTGATTTGCCTCATCTTAACCTTTACAAAGGCGCTGGCAAAATAGTTTTGCATCAAATCAATTTTAACCAAAAAAACAAATTGCTATGAAGAAAATGATGATTGCCGTAGCCATGCTTTGGATCGCAGGCACTGCTTTTGCACAGGAACCACAAGCGATGAACGAAGGTTCCATTGTTTATGAGGAAGTAATAAAACTGGATATCAAACTGGAAGGCGATGCCGCGCAATTTGCCGATATGATGCCCAAGGAGCAGAAAAGCAGGAAAGTACTCTATTTTAACCCGGATTATGCTCTGTATGAGAAATATACCGAAACGGATGCCGATGCAGGCAGTGTGCAGGCAGTGGAGGCAGAAGGCACGATGGTTCAGGTGCAAATGGTGCAGCCTGACGATAAACTCTTTACGGATTTTAAAAAGAAACAACAGGTTGAGCAGCGCGAATTTATGGGGCGCCGTTTCCTGATTAAGGGTGATATTGAATCGCACAACTGGAAATTCACCGGCAATTCGCGCGAGATCTCCGGCCTGAAATGCATGGAAGCTCTTTACGAAAATGAAGATGGGGAAAAAGTGAAGGTTTGGTTCAGCCCGGAGATTCCTGTAGCATCGGGTCCGGGACATTTTGCCGGTTTGCCGGGTATGGTTTTGGCGGTGGATATTAATGATGGTGACCACACCATAACCGCAGTAAAAATGGATCGGGCTAAAGTGCCTGAAGATATCCTAAAGAAGCCAAAGAAGGGCAAGAAGGTAACAGCGGACGAGTATGACGCCATTGTGAAAGAAAAAATGGAAGAAATGGGCGTTGAAGGTGGCGGGACCCAGGTACAGACGGTCATCGAATTCAAAAATTAATTATGAAACGGCTTATCATCTGGTTGGCTTTGCTGATGCCCTTACTGGCTTTGGGACAGCAGTACAGCCTCAATGGAAACATCATCGACGAAGAAGGCCGGCCTTTGCCTTACGCAACGGCGGTACTTCTCAATCCGGCAGATTCTACTTTGCAGTTTTACGGCATCTCCAATTCAGAAGGAAATTTTGGAATCAGGCAGATAAAACAAGGCAATTATTTGCTGCAACTGGCCTTTATGGGCTACGAAACCTTCTATAAGCCATTGAATATTCCGGTTTCGGAAGGGGGAGAGCTGGGCAGCATCGTGATGAAAAAGAGACAAATGAAACTCGATGGTGTGGATATTGTCGGGGAACGTATCCCGATGAAATTCAAAAAAGATACTATTGAGTTTGATGCGGGAGCTTTTAAAACCCGGCCGGATGCAGTGGCTGAAGACCTGCTTCGAAAACTGCCCGGTGTGGAAGTGGACCGTGCCGGAAATATCAAAGCATTGGGTGAAGAAGTGCACGAAGTGCTGGTGGATGGAAAAGAATTTTTTGGTGATGATCCCAAAGTGGCGACCAAAAACCTTCCGGCTGATGCTTTGGATAAAGTGCAGGTGATCGACAAAAAAAGCGATGAAGCCGAATTTACCGGAATGGACGATGGGCAGAGAAACAAGGCCGTAAACCTGGTTTTGAAAGACGGTAAGAAAAACGGTGTTTTTGGCGATGTGGAAGCCGGATACGGAACCGACGATCACTACGAAGGCTCTTTCAAAGCCTACCGTTTTTCAGATAAAACGCAATTCGCTGCGCTGGGAATGCTGAACAATGTAAACCAGTTTGGTTTTTCCTTCAACGATTACCTGAGCTTTAGCGGAGGGCTTTCTTCCATTATGGGCGGTGGCGGGACCATCACCATCGGGGGCGATAATTCAGTGCCGATCAATTTTGGACAGCCGGTTTCGGGCCTGACCACTTCCGGTGCCGGCGGTTTGAATTTTTCTTATTCCACCGATAAGCACAACCGCACTTTTTTGAGCTATCTGGTGAGTGGCCTTGAGAAAGACCTGCAGGAAAATACAACGACACAAAATTTTACTGCCGAAGGTATTTATAAGCAAATCAGTGTGTCATCCAGTCTGGAACGGAATTTTACGCATAGCGCCAACTTTGGCCTGCGCAGGCGCATCGACTCGGTGCACAATATATCTTTTAATGCACGTCTGGGCCTGACGCATGGAAAGAATCCGGGATCGCAATTCTCAGAAAGCTTTTATGCCGACAGCATCATCAACTCCTTGAAACAAAGTTCTGAATACAAATCACATAGCCTGAATGCACGTGCAAATGGTTCATGGCATTATAAATTTAACCGCAAAAAATCTGTTTTAAAAACCAGCTTTCATGCCAATTATTCTGATGCAGGAACCGACCGGCTTATGGATAATGAAACAAAATATTTGAATCCGCCATCGCAGGAAAAGAACAGCCAGTTTCAGGATGATAACACAAAGAAAGTCAATGCAAATGGAAGTTTGTCGCTTTTGCAGGCGATGAGCGGAAAGCTGGTACTTGTGCCGGGGGTTAGTGCCGGAACAGAAAGCGAAGATTTTAAAAGGGAATACGGCATTCCGGTGGACCCGAGGCTGGTCATCGACTCCCTGAGCCCCGACTTCAGCAGCACGCATCAATGGCTGACTCCTGCTCTTAAATTAAGGAGGACCGGTGAACTGTCCACACTTTCATTTGGTCTTGGGCTTCAAAATGGAAGGACGGAAAATTATTTCCTGAACGAAAATGCTCTAAAGCAGGATTATCTCTTTCTTAAGCCATCTTTTTCATGGGAATATAATTACCGAACTACGCGCAAAATCAATGTGTATTATGCCAATTCGGTGCAAATACCATCGGTGGAGCTATTGCAGCCCACGGGCAATTACCTGAACCCTTTGCATATCCGTTTTGGAAATCGTGACCTGAAACCGCAGCAAACACACAGCATGGCCTTTAACTGGTTGGTTTTTGATCAGTTTTCATCTACATCCTTCTTTGCCAGCCTGAACGGAACATATATCAGGGACAAATTCAACTGGGAGCGGAATATCGATGCGCAGCTGGTGCAAACCATCAAGCCTGTTAATGTGGAAGATGATTATACGGCAGAAGCCAGCTTTGACTATTCCACCCACATCCGCAAGTTGGGGCTTAAAGTGAATATTCGCTTCAATGAAAAATACAATCGGGGCATCAATATCATCAATGCCGTGGAAAACATCAATACCAACCTGACGCACCGCCTGAAACTGAGGTTTGAGAACCGTAAAAAGGAAAAATGGGACATAAGCGTTGGCGCTTCGGCCGAAATTACACATTCGCGCTATTCGGTGCAGGAGGATTTGGACAATAACTATTATAATTATTCCTGCTTTACGGATATTTCCTTTACGCCCAATGATTCCTGGTTTTTTTCTGCTTCTGCAGATATCAGCAACTATTCTGCCGAAAGCTTCGACGATCCATTGGAAATTCCATTGATCAGTGCTGAAATACGGCGCTATATGCTCAAAAATAAGCGTTTGGTCCTGTCTTTGCGTGCCTTTGATTTGCTCGACAAAAACACCAACCTAATCCGTATGGGCGAAATGAACTATCTTATGGAACAAAAAACCAATTCCATTGGACGTTTTGTGATGTTTTCGCTGAAATATCGTCTGAATAAATTTGGCGGCAATGGCAGTGGGGTACATGTGGAATTTGATAAGATGTAAAAACCTAATTTTATAAGCTACTCATCGGATGACTGCCAATCATCCGATGAGTAAACAGCAATTATTTCTTACCATCTTTCCGGCCTCGGCTCAAAATGAATGGCTAAAGGATTGTCATTCCTGACAGATGTTAAAACTGAATTATTAATGCTACTCTGAAATGACCACTTTTTTGGTGAAAACCTGATTTTTGGTATGTATGCTAAATAGGTACATGCCCAAACAAATTTTTTGTGTGTTAATTGAAAACTGAAAAGATTTGTCCTGCAAATAAATACTCTTATGGAGCAATATTCTTCCGTTTAAATCTGAGATTTGGCAGATATATTCACCATAATATGAAGAGTTCTTTATCAAAATTTCAATATTTTTAGTTGAAGGCTTATAGCTCACATGAAACCAATCTGGCTCCTGAATGGCGTTGGTTTCCATAAAAACCGGCAAACCATCGCCTATATACAATAAACGCCCGGAATAACCGTAAGCCCATACGTGGTAGCCGTCGGGATCTAATGTTAAACCTTTAAGGTCTGGCAAAATACCCATTTGTTCCCAGGAGTTATCCCCAAAACTTTTAAACAGACCATTGCTGCTTAGAGCAAAATAAGCGTTTTCATTATTTACCAGGAAATCAATAACCAGGCCTAATTCAATACCAGAATATAGGTTTTCTTCCAATAAGCCGGTATTCAAATTCAAAGACCAGAATTCAGTTTGCCACGCCCAGGCAAGCGGGTCAAAATGCCCGGCTTCAATTACCACTAAACTATCATTTATTTCTGTAGCTGAACGGATAGGATCATCAAATCCCAGTCCATAAAAGACCCAGTTTTCACCATCATCCAATGTTTTGTAAAATCCCCCTTCGTCATTGAATTTACCAAATAAGTATCCTGCATCCTCTTTGAAGATCATGCACAAAAGTCCGTTTGGGTTATTTGGAATGTTAATCTCTGAAAACCGACTTTCCGAAACTATTAGTTTATATAAACTCGCTTTAAAACCATTGTCCATGTCATATTGAAAGAAATAGGCTTCCTCTGGCGTTGGACAGCTTATGTCTTTGATATGGAAGAGAGTATTGGTGTCAGCTGAAATAAAGCTTTTTCCTCCATCATTTGTGATTAAGGCTCCTAAGCTGTTCCTTCCTCTTGCCCAACAGACATTTTTGTCATCAATTTGGTCAGCTATCCCTAAATATTTATTTTCATTAAATAATAAAGTGTCAATTTTATTGCCTAAATGGTCGCTTCCTATCAAAACATCCTCTGAACTAAATACACGTTTTTCATCAAAAAAAACAAGACTATTAATCTTCTCGATAAAATTTCCGGGAAGAGTACGCCATTCTTCTGCATTTTGCGTCTGCATAAGTATTGAGGAAGTGCCCGGATAGTAATTGCTCACGCTAGTACCACTCAGAGATACTAAAGCCTCAGTTTTACTTTTAATACCAATGGCTCTGACCCAAGGATAATAATACCCTTTATCATGAAAATCATAGGAGGTATGTGAGATTTCCCAGCTAATTCCACAATCAGTTGAACTTATAAGCGGTAAGGTGCGGCAACCCTCATCAGAATGGTTATCTATGCATCGTCCATAAGCGTATAGGGTTGAATCCCCTAAAGACTTAATAAAGTTCAAGCGCGGAATACTTTCGTCATAAAATGAAAGCTGCCATGTTTTTCCAGTATCGGAAGATTTTCTAATCAGGTAGTCAATTTCTGACGCGTTAATGAATTCATAAGCAGCTAAACCAAGTTCTGATTCATTCCTCAAAATTTTAGAACCAACTACAAAGAAATCGCCCTGCCTGCTATTGGTACATGCATAAAAAGTTTCATCGTCGTCATATTTATGATACTCAAAAGTCTGGCAGGTATCTAAAGTCCTGTAAATCCTCTTCGTCTCAACAGTAAGGATAATGCCTTGACCCAAATTGGTAAATGCAAAATCATAAATTGAAGAGCCATCATTTAAGAGCTTATTAAGATTTTTATATGTCCAGTTCTTCCCTCCATCCCTGCTTTTGCCTAAGTAGGTCGATTCTGTGTTGATGCATGATACTGTTGCGTAGGCTTCAGTTTCAGAAACCATTTTGATGCGCTCAAATTCCAGGCTATCCGGAGACTTATACAGCTTAAACCAAGAGTCGCCCTGATCTGTGGTTCCGATTATTTCCCTCTTGTTGCGAAGCAGCCAGGCACAAGATTCAGATAGCACAATAATCTGCCGGATTGAAGTTCCGTTATTATCAAAACAAAGCTCCCATTGCGTGCCTCCGTCTGTGGTCTGGAAAACCTTCCCATCCATCTGGCTTATAAGGCCTGAAATTTCATTAAAAAATTCAATATTATTAAAAATCTGGCCAGTTGGCTTAGGGTTAACCCAATGAATGTTTTGAGCTTTTAACAAAATCCCTATAAATATGAATGACAAAATAAATATCCATTGCTTCATGATATTCTGTTTTATTTCTTAATCTGAAGGATTTGCCGGTTAACAAAGTTACTGTTAATATTCAGATTTAAACAGCCTGTTGTGAAATTTTTGTATGATTTTCAAAAGGAAACGGAATAATAAAACAACCAATGTGAAGTGGCTTACCATCTTTCCGGCCTCGGCTCAAAATGAATCGTCGGTTTCACCTTCATCTCTTTTTCGACCGCTTCTTCGATGGCTGTAGCAATATCATGGCTTTTATATAAGCTTAAATTGCCATCAAGTTTTATATGGAAAACCAGCTCTACATGCCGGCCATAGGTGTGGGCATGAAAATCGTGGGGCAGCACATCCATACCGCTCACATCACGGCATATCTGCTTGATTTTTTTAATGTCTTTTTCATTGGGTTTTTCGCCCAAAAGCTCTGATACAGCCGACGAAATAATGGTATAAGTTACCCAGGCCAGCATAATGGCAACCACCGCGCCCAAAGCGGCATCAATCCACCAGGCATAAGGGCTTAAGAGAATTCCGGCCAAAATAATCAAGGACGAAATCGCATCGCTTCGGTGATGCCAGCCGTCGGCTTTTACTGCTTTATTTCCTGTTTTGCGGAATACCCAAAAGCTGTATTGTGAGAGCAGCTCCTTGAAAACCACCGAAGCAATCGTGGCAACAATCGCAAAAGTGTTGAAATCTGCCGTTTCACGGGAGTTGAATTTTTTAATGGCATCAATAAAAAACTCCATGGCTACGGCACCCAGAATTACCCCGATAATCAGGGATGCAATAAGCTCAAAACGTCCGTGGCCATAAGGGTGTTTCTTGTCGGCAGGTTTCTCGCTGATGCGCGCACTGATCAGCAAAACCGCCGAAGTGGAACTGTCGGAAAGTGTATGCCAGGCGTCCGCAATCAGCGCAACAGAACCCGAACTGATTCCGGCAGCATATTTTATGACAAAAAGTAATGTGTTGATAATCAAAGATAACCAGCCTTGTTGCCGCACAAAACGATTGCTTTGTTTTAAACTCAGGACTGTATTTTCCGCTTGTTTATCTTCCATCATTTGCGAGTTTATACGCACAAAACTACCATAAATTTGGGAATTGACGGAACAACATAAATCGCTTATTTTTGTTCTAAAACAGTAATGACGAAGAAGCGAATACATATATTTTGGTTTCGGCGCGATTTGCGTCTTAATGACAATCACGGTCTGTTTCAGGCATTGAGCCAATCTGATCCGGTTTTACCGATTTTTATTTTCGATAAGGAAATTCTGGAGCAATTGCCGTCCCGATCCGACCGCAGGGTCGATTTTATTCATCAGGCGCTGCAAAACCTGCGAGCGAAAATCAAGGAAACAGATTCGGATTTGCTGGTGAAAACAGGAAAGCCACTGGAGGTTTTTAAGGAGATAGCTGCAGCATTTGACGTTCAGGCGATTTATTGCAATACTGATTACGAGCCTTATGCGCGCAAACGCGATGATGAAGTGGCGCAATGGGCGAAAACTCAGGGAATCCGCTTTTCTTCTTTCAAAGATCAGTTGATTTTTGAAAAAGATGAGGTGCTGAAAAAAGACGGCAAGCCCTATACCGTTTTCACACCCTATGCGCGCATGTGGAGATCAACGCTGACTGACGCACCGACAAAATTTCCCTCGGAGCAGCATATCGGAAATTTCCTGAAAACCGAATCTTTTCATTTCCCATCGCTAAAGGAAATCGGTTTTGAGAAAACAGATGTCCGTTTTTCAGAGCCGGAAATCAATACAGAAATCCTCCGTAATTACGCCCAAAAGCGTGATGTCCCTTTTGGTCAAAACACCTCCCGATTGGGTGTGCATTTGCGTTTCGGGACTGTTTCAATACGCGAGCTGTACCGTTGTTCGGTTTCGGTGAGTGATGTTTTTGTGAACGAATTGATCTGGCGGGAATTTTATCAGATGATTTTATGGCATTTCCCCCATGTGGAGCATCGATCTTTTAAGCCTGCTTACGATCAAATTCCCTGGCACAATTCCGAAGCGGATTTTGAACTCTGGAAAAGCGGAAAAACCGGCTATCCATTGGTGGATGCGGGAATGCGCGAATTGCTTCAAACGGGCTTTATGCACAATCGTGTGCGCATGCTTTCCGCCAGTTTCCTTACGAAGCACCTTTTAATCGACTGGCGCTGGGGAGAAGCCTGGTTTGCCCAACATTTACTTGATTTTGAGCTGGCTTCCAACAATGGCGGATGGCAATGGGCTGCCGGTTCCGGTTGTGATGCCGCGCCTTATTTCCGGATTTTCAATCCCCACACCCAGCTCAAAAAGTTCGACCCGGAATTAAATTATGTCCGGCAATTCCTGCCCGAATTTGATTCCTTGGAATATCCCCAGCCCATGGTAGAGCACAGTTTTGCCCGGAACCGGGCTTTGGAGGTTTATAAGAACGGCCTCTCGACTTAGTTCGACTCCGCTCAGGCCGCTCGAGAACCTTTGATCTTGCCTTGAAACTCACTTGAAGGTCCCTGATCGGCCTGTGCTGCAATGTGCTGAGCTTGCCGAAGTAAGCGAAGCCGAAGTGAGCCAAAAAGCTTTTTCTTTAACTCACTTGAAGGTCCCTGAGCGAAGCCGAAGGGCCTAACTCAAGATTATTATGTTATTTTTGAGTTATACTTCAAAATTATTGTATTTTTTCAGATATCGTTTTAATCACTTTCTTCAAGCGGCCACAAAGTGGCTGGGGAATCTAGGAGAGAATAAACGTGTTTTGTTTAATTTTTTAAAAAAATTATTGAACAAAACCTGTTTTCTGTCGTTCTTTGCACAAGAAAAAGCAGAGCAATGAAAAATTTGAAAATTGGATTTATAAGTACCCTTATATTATTCTTAAGCGCATCAGGATTGTATGCGCAAACAGGAAGCATCAGCGGAAAGGTTTTTGATGCAAACACAAACGACCCGCTGCCTTTTACGAATGTATTGGTATGGGGCACGCAAACAGGAGCTACAACCGATCTGGATGGAAATTTCCGTATCGATGGAGTTTCGGTGGGTTATCATAGGCTTGCTGCCACACAGGTCGGTTACGAAAAAAAGATTACAACCGATTTTTTGGTAACGAAAAGCAAAGTGGCTTATATTGAAGTTGCCATGAAACAAACCACTGTTGCTTTGGAAGAAGTTGTTGTAAAAGCCAATCCATTTCTCAAAAAGGAAGAAAGTCCGGTAAGTTTGCGCACTTTGGGCATTGAGGAAATCGAAAAGAACCCCGGTTCCAACCGTGATATTTCTCGGGTAATCCAGGCGCTTCCGGGCGTAGCCAGCACTCCGGCTTACCGCAACGATGTCATTGTGCGTGGTGGTGGTCCCTCAGAAAATTCCTTTTACCTCGACGGCATCGAAATTCCGAACTTAAACCACTTTGCTACACAAGGTGCTTCAGGAGGGCCAAACGGGATTATCAATGTGGATTTTATCCGCGAAGTGGAGTTTTACTCCGGAGCTTTTCCTGCCAATCGTGGTGGCGCGCTGAGTTCGGTGATCGAATTTCGGCAAATCGAGCCCAACCGCGATAAGATGAATGTACGGGCAACATTGGGAGCCAGCGATTTAGCGCTGTCCCTGAATGGTCCTATCAGCGAAAACAGCGGGATTCTTTTTTCCGCCCGCCGTTCTTACCTGCAATTTTTATTCGATGCAATCGGATTGCCGTTTTTGCCGACCTATAATGATTTTCAATTGAAATACGACTGGCGCGTCAACGAAAAGAACCGCATCAGCCTTATTGGCCTGGGCGCAATTGATGATTTTAAACTCAATACGGGTATTGAAAATCCGGACGATGATCAACGCTATATTTTAGGTTACCTTCCCGTGAATACGCAATGGAATTATACGGTCGGTATTTCCTGGAAGCATTTCCATAAAAACGGTTTCAGTCAGTTGGTGGCATCGCGCAATATGCTGCGCAACAACAGTTACAAATACAAAGACAATGATGAAAGCTCCGAAGCCAATAAAATTCTGGATTATACCTCGGATGAAGCCGAAAATAAAATCCGTTATGAGCGCCTGCTGAACAGCGGAAACTGGAAAATCCGATTTGGTGGCGGCGGACAATATGCCAGATACACCAATTCAACATATCAGAAACGCGTTATCAACAATAAACTTACGGTCATTGATTACAACTCAAAGCTGAACCTTTTTAGTGCCGAGGCTTTTGGGCAAGTGAGCCGCAGCCTGCTTCAGGACCGACTGACGCTTTCCTTGGGTTTGCGTACCGATATCAGCGATTATTCCAGCGAAATGAGCAATCCGCTCAACCAGCTTTCGCCTCGTTTTTCGGCCAGCTATACTCTGGCGTCAAAATGGAATATCAGTTTCAATACCGGACGCTATTACCAGCTTCCGGCCTATACAACGCTCGGCTTCCGCGATAATGAAGGCGATCTGGTGAACAAGGAAAATAATTTAAAGTATATTGCAGCCAACCATCTCGTGGCCGGATTGGAATTTCTACCTTCGGAGAATGCCAAAATCAGCCTTGAAGGCTTTTACAAATGGTATCAGGATTATCCTTTTTCGGTCACCGACAGCATTGCGCTGGCCAATAAAGGTGCCGATTACGGGGTTTTTGGTGATGAAGAAGTGCTCAGTATTAGCGACGGACGCGCCTATGGTTTTGAAATCCTGGCCCGCGACCGTATGTTCGAAGGTTTGAATATCATTGTTTCCTATACTTTTGTGCGCTCCGAATTTCAATCGGCTGATGAGGAGTATATTCCGTCATCCTGGGACAACAAGCACCTCTTGAATGTAACGCTTACCAAAGGCTTCAAGAGGAATTGGGACGTGGGTTTGAAATGGCGTTTTGTAGGTGGTGCGCCCTATACGCCATACGATTTGCTTAAATCCGCAAACCGGGCCAACTGGGATGCGCAGGGAAGGGCTTATCTGGATTACGGTCGCCTGAATACCTTGAGGTTGGGCAATTTCCACCAGATGGATGTGCGTGTCGATAAGCAGTATTTCTTTGATAAATGGTCGCTGATGTTCTATCTTGATATCCAGAATCTCTACAACTTCAAAGCTACAGAACAAGATTACCTGACCAATCTGGATCCCGATGGTGTGCCCATGATCGATCCGGCGAACCCGGAAAATTACATCCTCCGCAGCATTCCGAACGAAGCCGGACAAGTATTGCCCACGATTGGGATTATGGTTGAGTTTTAAGTCTGATATTGATTAGAGATGCTTTATATCTAGCCTGATTAATTTATAAAATTTCCTCATGAGCACATTCGACAAGCCCAGTGACCACACTCAAAACACAATAAGAGAAAGGGAGCGCAGATTTTTGGCGCACAGGAATAGCCGTAGCTGTTTTGAGCACCAAAAAGATAGCATTCCTTTCTATTGCAGCGGTTTGTGTGCGCAATAGAGTATTTTGTGAATTGTTCAGTTCTGAAAGCTGCTAAAAGGATGTCCTGATTTCAGTAATCTTTGACAAATAAAATCTATAGCTTGGGCTCTTTTGCTTTCCCCTGCCGCTTTTCTTCACGTTCCAGCAGGTTGATCAAGCGGTTGTATTCTTTCTCTGTAATCTTGCCGTCACTCGTAATGCGCTCTATTTCTGCTTTAAGTGAGTCGGATATTTGTGACCTTTGCGAGATTATTCCTTTAATTTCATTGATTTTCTCTTTTAAAAACTGATAATGCTGTTCTTTAATGTAGTGTTTTTCAAAGAGTTCTCCAATCTGTAGTTTTAACTCGCTGAGGTTTTTGTCAATTTCTTTTCCCTCAAAATGTTCTTTGAGTATATTGTTGGCCAGGTGCAGCATCTGCCTGAAGCGTTTCTTTTTTCGGTAGGAAAAGAAAGTGCCTGCTGCAGCAGTGATCAGTGCGGCCAATAGTCCGATGACGCCCCAAATGTTATCTAATTTAGACCAGAAGTTGTCCCATAATCCTTCTTTAGCGGTTTTGTCAATTACTTGATTATCTGCTTTGTGCAGAATAGTAACCAGGTCGCCTTTGCTGAGCTTGGTTTCATTTTGGGGTTTCAGTACGGTAAAGCTCTCGTTCAAATGATATGCGTCTGATTCCAATTGTGTTTTATAATGGCCTTCCGATATTTCAAAGGTATATTCATCTGTAATTCCATCGTTTGTGCCATAATGCACCATCCAGTATTGGTTTTTTCCGTCATAATCCAGTCGTGTTTTTACAGGAAATGCTTCGAGTACTTTGTTTTTAAACAGAAGTGGGAAGTCCGTTATAAGGTCAATTGACTGGTCATGATTAAAAAGCAGTTTATTGTTGAGATAGGCCGAGATGGAGTATATATTCTGTTTGGGATGGTAAATTTTCAAAATTATGGAGTCAGCAGCATCCGATTCGCGTTTATCCAATATTTGAAATCGGTTTGTTCCTATAAGTTCCTCCTGGCAACGTTGAAGTAAAAATTCGATGGTGTCGTTATCCGGACTTGTTTTTGTTTTGTCGTAGCGTAAATACATTTTAGCTTTATTGCGTTTTACGCCACAGAGCGGCCTAAGGCCGTTGTAGAAGTTGTCGTCGATTGGAAACCATTGCGTTATGCCCAGGATATTTTTAAAAATTCGGTTATATATCTCTAGGTTTTCATGAGCATGAAACATAAAATCTTTTACCTGACGGCGTGTTTTTTTATCTGTTCCTGAAGCAAAAACATAAGCATTGTAAGGTATAAGGCCGGTCTTATGCAAAATCCTTAAGCTGGAAGTATCGATGGACGGCTCCTGAATGAGTGCTTCAAGATAAGTGGCAATACCATCGGTGTTCCCACCCTGCAGCGCCTTTATAGATAAAATATGGGAACCCGAAAAAAGCTCCTCTGAGGTGAAGTCCATACTGGGTTCGATACCGTTTTTTATCAAGACATTGTAGGGAAGTTTGTAGCCGGATGTGGAAAGTGTATGCGTAAACATAAACCTTTTTCCTTTCAAATCAGCCAGTGTGTATGTATTGCTGCTGTCAAAAACTACAATTACACCATAATAACCCTTGCGCCCGTTTGCAATATGTGAGGCGAAAGCTTCTATATCGTCAAAACCATTGGCATCAAATTCCTTTTTGGCATCGATATAGGCATTGGGCGAGAATATGGCCATGTCAATTTCGTTGTGCATTAATGCGTATTTCAATCGGTCGTAGGGAAATATCTTCAAATGTGCTTTCTTCCCCGTAACCCTTGCTATCTCCTGCACAACAGGATAATAAGTGCTGTTGATTTTTGTGGAATCGCAATAATCAACTACGCCTAAAATGAAACTGTCGGCTTTCTTTTGTGTCTGAGCATTGAGTGAGACAGAATGAAGAGAGAAACACAGAAGACTTAAGATAAAAATATTGAATTTGTGTTTCATGGCTGTATTCGTTTTTGTGATATATGCTGCCGAAAAATAATCATTTTTTATTAAAAAAACCAAAAATAATTTTTGTAACCTGATTAATTATTGATATTTCGGTATGATCACATTCGACATGCTCAGTGGCCGCTTTCAGACCTCAATCAAAAAGATAGATATCCTTTCTTTTGCATCGGTTTTTGTGCACAATAGGATATTTTGTGAATTATTCAGGTTAAGTTGAGTTTGTTTATAGAGTCGTGAATTTGTTCTATAAAGTACTGCCTTGATTCAGAATGTTCGAGGTGTTATGCTGCGATGTGCTGAGCGTTGCCGAAGTAAGCGAAGTGCATTTCTTCTGCTGGGAACGAGGAGTCCTGTCTGTACGGGATGACTGTTTCCAGCAAAAGAAAAAACGATGAGATCGGACTTTATGGACGAACTCTAAGTAGTATGAGAAGTCTGCTAAGCGGTATTTACCAAAAGATATTTCCGAAGAAAGCAGGGCGTTTATAAGTGCGTACCTGTTTCTTCGGATTATTTCCCTAATCTGCATTTTTCTACAGCAATTATTTTACCCTATATTTGCCGCAAAATTCAGGATATGCTCTTCAGTTCGCTGATATTTTTATATACTTTCCTTCCTTTGGTGCTCATTCTTAACTTTTTGATAAGGAAAGAATACTGGAATCGCATGTTGTTGATATCCAGCTTGATATTCTTTGCTTAGGGTGGTGTTTCCTATACCTTGATATTGATATCTTCCCTGCTGATCAATTATGTTTCGGGCTTGCTTATTGAAAAATACCGGGGCAAACCGGCTTCAAAATACGCCCTGATTGTGGGGGTAGTGCTCAATATGGGCATACTGGGCGTTTATAAATATGCCAATTTTATCGTCGAAAACATCAATTATTTCTTTGGGCTATTCAGCGATTATCAGATTTCTGATCCGGGTATTATCCTTCCACTTGGCATCTCTTTTTATACCTTTCAGGCGGTTTCTTATATTGTTGATTTATACCGGAAAGAGGCTGAGGTTCAGCGGAATTTTTTCAAATTGGCCCTTTATATCAGCTTTTTTCCGCAGCTTATTGCCGGGCCTATTGTTCGTTATCAGAACATCGCGGAGCAGCTTACAAAACGCAAAAACCACAGGGCAAACCTTACCTACGGTATCCGTCGTTTTGTAATGGGTTTGTCAAAAAAAGTATTGCTTGCCAATCAGTTTGGACTGGTGGCCGATAAGGCTTTTGCCGTTGGTATTACCGACCTGAACAGCTCAACGGCCTGGGTTGGCGTTTTGGCCTATACCATGCAGATTTATTTCGATTTTTCAGGTTATTCGGATATGGCAATCGGCCTCGGCCGGATGTTCGGGTTTCGCTTACCCGAGAATTTCAATTTTCCCTACATCTCCCGTTCCATCAGGGAGTTTTGGCAGCGCTGGCATATCACTTTGGGTATCTGGTTTAAAAATTATCTGTATTTCCCTTTGGGTGGAAGTAAAAAAGGGTCGAACCGCACCATCATTAACCTTTTAATTGTGTTTTTTGCTACATCAATTTGGCATGGAGCCAGTTGGAATTTTGTGATTTGGGGTATGACCCACGGATTTTTCATGATGCTCGAACGGCTGGGATTAGGAAAAAAATGGATCGGATGTGGCGCCCGGTACAGCATTTTTACGCTTTGCTCATTATTTCGGTTACCCGTGTGTTTTTCCGCGCCGAAAGCTTTGATTATGCCTGGGCTTTTTTTAAGAAGTTGTTTGTTTTTGATTTCTCGCGCCTGCATGTGGATGTTGGGCCGCTGGTGAATAACGGTACTTTTATTTTTATCACGGTCATAGGGATTTTAAGTGCTACGCCATTTTGGATAAACCTGGGCAATCGCCTTAAAAAGCTTGAAACGGGCAATTGTCCACGCTTGCGTTTTACAGGGATTAATCTCGGCGGAATTGGCGGTGCCTTGCTCGTGATCATTGCCTTGTTTCTGTGCACCATGCTTTTAGTGTCCGATTCGTATAACCCGTTTATTTATTTCAGATTCTGATCATGCACCGAAATTACCGCATCATATACCGTAATTTACCGGCACTTTTTATCGTGTTTTTGGTATTGCCCTGGCTGAATATGCGCCTGCATCTCATCAAAGATGAAAGCACAGAAAACCGGACAATGGCCGAAAAACCGGTACTCGACCTGACTTTTGCCGAGAATTTTCCCCACGAATATGATGAATATTGGGACGATAACTTTGGCTTCAGGAATAACTATGTGCTGGTCAACAGCTATGTAAACTATAAGTTTTTTGGCCGCTCGGTTGTCCCTGAAAAAGTGCATGTAGGGAAAGGGGGCTGGCTTTATCCGGTTCAGGATGAGTCGCTTCCTGTTTATCGTGGCAAAAATCAATATCCGGCAGAAAAATTAGCTTCTTTTTATGATGAGATAAAGAAAAGACGCGATTATCTCAATGAGAAAGGAATCGCCTATTATGTCTTTTTGGTGCCGACAAAAGCTTCCGTTTACCCGGAATATGTCGGCAGCAAATATCAGGCTTTTGATTTGCCCGATAGTGTTTTGGCACGGACTGAACAACTAATGAATTTCCTGAAAACGACGGATGTGGCCGATAATATCTTTTATATGAAAGACACTCTGATGCCGCTGAAAGAGAAGCATCAGCTGTATTATAAAAATGACCATCACTGGAATTCCGTTGGAGCCATGTACGCCGCTGGATTTATCATAGAAAAATTGCAGAAAAAATATCCGCAATTGCAAAATTTTACCGAGGCAGAAGACTATGACCTGCAAATGCTCCGTAAGAATTATGGCGATTTAACCGCTATGCTCGGCATCCGCTCCATTGTAAAAGATGATTTCCCGGAATTGATCCCGCTCGATTCGGCCAATCTTTATTCCAAAGGCGAAAAGAAAGATTATAAAGTGCCTGAAAAATTCCCTTATCCCTGGGATTATTATCATTATTACAAAACCGATAAGCACAATGCCCCTCGTGCGCTTATAATCCGGGATTCTTTTACCAATCATTTAATCCCGTTTTTGAGCCGCTCCTTTAAAGAATCGGTTTATATTTGGGATGGCTGGAAATACCGGCTAAACCAGCCCATTTTGAATAATGAAAATCCGGATGTGCTGATTGAAATTATCATCGAGAATAATGCAGATTTGTTGTTGAAATATCCGTTCCGCCTGAAAAAGAAATAATCAAATTATAAAAATAAATTAGATTAGGAAGGGTTTTTTGGCGCTCCACCTTTTCTGTTGTTCCTTTTGTTGCGACTATTCGCTGGGCGCCGCTCGTTATTTGGACGATTGTTTGCTTGATTTGGGTTTCTTTTTGAATGGTTCTTCCCCGCGCTTTTTTTTCCGTAAGACTTCCTGCCGCCCTGTCGTTTGCCCCTGTAGCCTACCTTCCATTGCGGCCCTTCACCCAACTCATCGGCTAATTTTAGCCGTGGAACCTCCTTTTCGATGAGTTTTTCTATCCGTGCAAAACGGTTCATATCATCGGGTTTGACCAAAGTAACGGCTTCCCCTTTTGCATCGGCGCGACCGGTGCGGCCAATACGGTGCACATAATCTTCGGCATCATTGGGCACATCAAAATTGATGACCATATTGATGCCTTTGATGTCGATTCCACGACTGAGCAGGTTGGTGGCAATCAAAATCCGGGTTTCACGTGCTTTAAATCGCAGCAGCATTTCTTCCCGCTCATTTTGCTCCAGATCGGAACTGATGCCTTCCACAGATTTGTTTTTCTTGCGCAAAGCCCGCAAAATATCCCGCACGCTTTTCTTCTTTTCTGTGAAAATCAGGATGCTTTCAAAATCAGGATGTTCCTGAACAATTTTATTGACCAAAGGGACTTTCTGTTCTTCGTAAACCAAATAAATTCCCTGATTAATACCTTCAGCGGGTTTGGATATCTGTGTTTGTACTTTTGTCGGATTGTTTAAGATTTGCTGTGCCAGTTTTTCAACTTTGGGCGGCATAGTGGCACTGAAAAGCAAGCTTTGCCTGTTTTTTGGCAATTTGGCAATGATTTGCATGATGTCGTCAAAAAAGCCAATATCCAGCATGCGGTCGGCTTCATCGAGGATCAAATGTTCCAGATGATCAAAATTAGTATAGCGCATGTTTAAGTGCGACAACAATTTTCCCGGTGTGGCGATGATGATGTCCGTTCCCCTTGACAGGGCTTTTTTTTCCGTTTCCCAATCTGTTCCGTCTCCACCTCCATAAATGGCAATGGATTCAATGGAAGAAAAATAAGCAATGCCCTGAATTTGCTGGTCAATTTGCATGGCCAGTTCGCGCGTGGGGACAATCACCAAAGTGTTGACCCCTTTGGATTTGTTTTGGCGCGAAATAAGTTTGTGCAAAACCGGAAGCACAAAGGCCGCTGTTTTTCCTGTTCCTGTTTGTGCACTGGCAATTAAGTCGTTACCGTCAATTATTTCCGGAATAGACATCTCCTGAATAGGAGTGGGGCTTTCAAAACCCATATATGAAATGGCTTCAAGAATCTGTTCATCAAGCCCAAAATCGGCAAAAGTCATATGTTTTATCAAAGTTTTCGAGCGTAAAAGTACAATATATGACTGTAGCAGCATAAAAAAACAGGCCAATTCATTGAAATGACCTGTTATTCAAAAAAAACCGAATTATTTATTGATACTAAATTTTCGACAGATTTGCGTTTCCGCGCCCAGCAAACTCATAAAATATAAGCCTGATGGCAGATTTTCCGTATTAATGCTTATCTGGGTATTGTCCATCATTTGGCTAAAAACAATGCGGCCGCTGATGTCCGTAATCCTGATTTCCTGCACGGCAGAACCTGTAAACTCAATATTCAGGTTTGTGCTGCAGGGGTTTGGATAAAGCCTGATGTTGGTGATGTCTTCATTTGTGGCTATGGATGAAGTGTGCTCATTGGCAGCCCCGGGCGTATAATCTTCCATAAAATACCATGCATCAGTGCCGTCTGGATACCGGCCATACGAAATGTCGGTTTCCTGAGCGGGGAAATTCAACGAATCCACAAATTCTTCATCGGGCGACCAAAAACCAATAGCTTCGCCATCGCCGCTCAATTTAAAATCCAGGTTCCTTACGCTGGTGTTCTCTTCTTTATTGGCATAAAAAACGATAAAACCACCTGCCGGAACAGTTACTGAATCCGGGTAGGTGTCCGGGATCTGGTACATTTTTTCAGGATCTGTAAGATCGTCGCTCATATAATAACCTGCCAGGTTAACGGCTTCACTTCCTGCGTTATAGATTTCAATCCAATCGGGATAATCGCCTTGGGGGCCGGGAAAGGCCTGGTCATTACTGGCCATAAATTCATTGATAAAAAGCTGTGCACTTGCACCCAATGAGAAAGCAAGAAAAAGGATCATGGTCAATCCAAATTGTGTAAATTTTTTTTTCATAAGCCTGTCTTTTAATGTTGATAATTTAAATTCGATAACAATATTACAAATTGAAGCACAATTATCCAAAATATTTCCCTTGATAATTTTACTACAGACTCCTGATAAAGTTATTTAGGGCGTGTTGTTGCAGTTCGACAAGCTATTATTTAATTTGCATTAAATCAGTTAGTTGTCTTTCGTTATTACCTCTACAGTGACCTAATTTGCTGCAATTCGCTAATTCTGATATGTCTTTCCTGCGGCAGAATTGAGTATCTTTGAATCAAATTTTAATTCCGGCTCATATGGCATTGTTGTTTAAAAAGACAAAGAAAATCATCCGCGATATTGATGAGTATATTAATACTGTGGAACAAGGTGCACTTGTTTTCCGTGGTGGGGTTACGGACTATTTAAACCATAATAAATCAGGCTTTGAGGATAAACTGAAAACAATTGATGCGCTTGAGTCGGATGCGGATAAACTTCAAAGACGCATTGACGATGAATTTTACCGGCATTCATTATTGCCACAGAATATTGGTGATATAGAAAATATGCTCGACCGTTTGGATGAAATCATCGACATATGCAAAGATAACCTCTATCAGTTTGAAGTGGAGATTCCTTCTGTGCCTGCCGATTTGCGCGACTTGTATATACAACTTGCTGATACTTCAGTGGAAGCGGCTTTGTCTGTTATTCCTGCAGTTAGGGTGTTTTTCCGTGAACCCGTAAAAGCCAGGGACATGCTTTCCAAAGTTTATTTTTATGAAAAGGAAACGGATCGTCTGGCACGCAGTATCAAAAGAAAATTGTTTCATGACCGTCCGGAGATGGAGCTGGCGCAAAAAATTCACCTGCGCTATTTTGCATTGCATATCGAGATAATTTCGGATAAATCCGAAGCACTGGCAGATGCCTTATCGATCATGTCTTTAAAAATGAGTGTTTAGTATGCTGGCGATGTTTTTTTTGAGCAGCGGTTTGTTTTTGGGTTGGTCGCTTGGGGCCAATGATGCAGCCAATATTTTTGGCACTGCGGTGGGCAGCCGTATGCTTAAATTCCGGAAAGCAGCCATCATCGCCAGTATCTTCGTTATTTTAGGCGCGGTAATTCAGGGCGCCGGGGCAAGTGATACACTCGGAAAGCTCGGTGCTGTCAGTACCTTGGCGGCAGGTTTTACAGTGGCTCTATGTGCCGCTTGTACGGTTTATGCCATGACCCGCATGAAACTACCTGTTTCTACAAGTCAGGCAGTGGTAGGTGCGATTATCGGCTGGAACTTTTACACCAATAATCCCACCGACCTGAAAATCCTTGGAAAGATTGTAACTACCTGGATCAGTGGGCCAATACTTGGAGGCGTTTTTGCTGCTCTCTTGTTTTTGCTGCTGGGTTCTCTTGTACGAAAAACCCGGATTCACTTATTCCTGCGCGATTCACTCCTGCGTTTTGGTTTGATAATTGTCGGAGCTTTTGGTGCATACAGCCTGGGGGCCAATAATATAGCTAATGTAATGGGTGTTTTTGTTGATGCGGTGCATTTTCCGGATATTAACCTGGGATTTATCGTGATCAACAGCACCGAACAACTGTTTTTTATCGGTGGACTGGCCATTGCTTTTGGAATAATAACCTACTCGCGGCATGTGATGGAAACGGTGGGCAATACCTTGATGCCGCTTTCGCCTGGAGCTGCTTTGGTTGTAGTGCTTAGCCAGTCTCTGGTGCTTTTTATCTTTTCTTCTACAACGCTTTCCGATTTTGTTCAATCAATCGGGCTGCCCGCTATTCCTTTGGTTCCGGTTTCCAGCTCGCAGGTAGTGATTGGGGCGATAATCGGTATCGGATTGCTCAAGGGAGGGCGCGAAATCAAGTTCAATATATTGGGAAGCATCAGCTTGGGCTGGGTGGCTACTCCTCTCGCTGCAGCGGTTTTGAGCTTTTTTATGCTTTTCTTTGTGAACAATGTGTTTAAACAGGATGTCGGCTTGGCGGCCGCGGATGTTTCATTGGCAGATAATTATACGGCAGATGAAACCGCAATAAAATGGGATAGCACTTTTGCAGCAGAGGAAACCACATCCTTACAAGAAGAGGGTATGGAAGGACGTGAAGGCCCGGATCGTTCGTATGCCCTGGCTCTGATTATTATTGCTGCAGTTGTTGTATTGATCCTGTTTATCAGCCTGATGCTTTATTATGCCCGAAAAAAGAAATCTTGGGAGGCAAAACTCGAGGAAGCAGAGCAAAATGCCACTGAAGAATGCAGCCGGCTTCGCGCCAGTCTCAGTAAACAGCATGATGCACAGCTTGAAAGCGAGAAAGAATTGAATTTCAGGCAAAAAGAAATGACCAATATGGCCATGAACATCATCAGGAATAATGAATTTTTAAATGAGCTAAAGAAGGAAATCAGCAAAAGCAAAGCGGAAATTAAAGATTCGGATGCCCGTGAATCCATGAACCGCCTCGCATTGATGATTGCACAGAACCTGAGCATCGACCGTGATCGTGAGAAATTCCGCATGTTTCTTAATGAGCAAAACAGCAAATTTATTCAGCAGCTTGAAGAGATGTTTCCCGCTATGACGGATAACGAAAAACGCCTTGCGGTAATGCTGCGGATGAACCTTTCTTCCAAAGAAATCGCTTCCATCCTGAATATATCGCCCAAAAGTGTGGAAATGAACCGCTACCGCTTGCGTAAAAAATTAAAAGTCAGTGCGGGTAAATCCCTGACAGATTTCATTCAGAACATCTGATCAAAGGCTTTTTTTCGTAATTTTAAAGTTCATTCCAAAAAACTCCGCTTATGTTGAATATTGCACTCTTTGGCCCTCCGGGTGCCGGTAAAGGGACCCAATCCCGTTTTCTTATCGATAAATACAATTTGTTCTATATTTCAACAGGTGATATGCTCCGTAGGGAAATCGCTCAGAAAACCCAACTGGGTCTTGAAGCTCAGTCGATTATAGCTTCTGGAGGATTGGTCTCCGATGAAATTATCGTACAGATTATCGAGAAAACGATCACAGAAAATCCTAATGCCAAAGGCTTTCTTTTCGATGGTTTTCCGCGTACCTATATTCAGGCGTATATCCTTGAAGGTTTGATGATTAAACTCAATACTTCGCTCAATTGCCTTATTAGCCTCGAAGTGGAAGAAGAAGTTTCTGTGCAACGCCTGCTTGAACGGGGAAAATCTTCCGGCCGATCGGATGATAATGAGGAGGTGATCCGAAACCGCCTGAGGGAATACAGCGAAAAGACTTTGCCGGTTTTGAATTTCTATAAGGAAAAAGGAAATTATTTTCCTCTTAAGGGCGGGCAAAGCATTGATGCTGTAAGCGAAGATATCGATAATATTGTGCAAAACGAGTTGAGCAAAAGCCTGCTTAATATTGTGATGTTCGGTTATCCGGGATCGGGAAGGGGCTCGCAGGGCAAAGCGCTGGCCAAAGCTTATGGACTTGAGTATGTGGCCACAGGCCCAATGCTGGAGCAGGAAATCAAAGACGGTACGCCAACCGGTAAACGGATTAAAGAATTGTACGACAGCGGCCAGCTGGTTCCCGACGAAATTGTGGTGCAACTTATTGAGAAAAAACTGGAGCAATCAAAAAGGGTGAAAGGCTATATTTTTAAAGGCTTTCCACGTACACTGGTGCAATCCTACATCCTCGACGGACTTCTGAAAAAGCATGGGTCGTCCATTTCAAAAGTCATTGAAATTGAAGTGCCTACTCTGGAATTGATCCAAAGATTGGATGCCCGTTCAAAAACAGATACCTGTATGCCTTACGATACAAGTACTTCCAAAATTGTGCAACGCCTGCGCGAGCACGAAAACAAAACAGTTCCGGTAATTAAAAAATATCAAAAACTACATGGCGTTGACAAAGTAGATGGTATGGGCAGTTTTGATGAGGTTTTTGGAAGGGTGTCGCAGGTCATTGAGAATGCCTTCAGGAAAATTAAATAGTTATTACGAAGTTTTCGTTACGAAGGTATCGGAATGATGTAAATCGTTTGGATACACGGTTTTGAGAGCCTTATACGGTCTGTATAAACCTTTTCATATAGATATCATAAAGTTGGTAGCCATTGTCTTCCTGATATATTAATTCTTTGTTAATCAATACGCTAAGTGCGGAATTGATCGATGAGGCTGATCCCAGCTTATATTTTAATAAAAATTCCTTTGCATTTGGTTTTTGGACAATATTTTCTTTTGCGATGGCTGAATACAGCTTCATTTGATTTTCAGGAAGCAGCTTCTTGAGTTCTATATAGTTTCTGGATTTTTCACTGAAAATTTCAGCTTTTACATCCTCAATAAGTTTCCGGTCAATTACATGCGATCCTTTTCCCCATAAACGGTTAAAGTAGTTTTGGGCAAACCATGTATAATATTCCGTCCATTTCAATCCGGCACGCACCAAATCATCCTCTATTATGCGATCATTCTCTGCCATAAGTTTTTTAACAAATTGAAAGTATGCTTCTGCTTCGATTTTATCAATGTAGAGAGTTGATGCACTTTGATAAAACGGGCGGTTATAATCCATAAACATAGACTGGATCAACCTCCGGTTACTGCCTGAAAAGATAAAATGAACATTGTTGAGAAACTGGATTTTAGAACGTAAATACCCTTCAAACCCTTTTTCCGGGTATTCTGTTATCTGCTGAAATTCATCAATAGCTATAATAACAGGATTTGAGAGCTGCTCCAGAAAATCAAAAATTGCATCAATATTGCCCAGGCTTTCCGTTGGATTGGCTGCTTTTATTTCTGCTTCCGGCTGGCCTGTTACCGGATTAAAGGTTAGGATGGGTCGTAGGCCTTTAATGAAATCCAGTGCTTTTTCATACCATTTTTTCTCATTGATTCTCAGAATGGCTGTTGCGAGCTCATTAACAAAATCGTCGGGGTTCTCTGTGCGGTAAATGTCAATATAAATGAGTTTTTGCTCTTTTTCTTTTGATAATGCATTGAAAACATGGTGTATAAGTCCTGTTTTTCCTATCCTGCGAAGGGAATAAATTACAATATTTATCCCGTTAGTTAATAATTGTATGATTTCCTTGCTTTCTTTTTCCCTGTCACAAAAGAATTCGGGCGATTTGTATGCAGATAAGATGAAAGGGTTCATTGCGCCAAAATTATGTTATTACGAAGTTTTCGTTACGAAGATATCGGAATAAATCCGGAAAAGCAAATTGGTTTTGAGCTGGGTATTTCCCAGTCTTTCTTAATGATTATTTAATGATACTGTAAACCAGTGTTTTGAGCTGCTTTGAATAGCTCTGTAATGCATATGTAGGGCTTTTGTAGGGTGTGTTTTTCTATGAACTGCAACATCAAAGCTTAAATTTGGAGCTGAATTAAAAAAGAATTCAACCAAAATTCACACTAATGAAAAAACAATCGATTTTTTTAAGAATGCTAATGACTGTAGCTTTTGTTGCAGGAGCTGTTTTTGCTTCTCAGGCACAAAATACCGTCAGCGGTAAGCTATTCCCAATAGGGAGTGAAACTCCGGTTTATGGAGCAGAAGTCTATGTAGGCAATAGTCAGGATGCTGTAGCCCGCACGGATCACAATGGATATTTCAATGTTGAGGTAGCGGAAGATGCCGAATTGCGCATTGAATATCCGGGATATAAAACTGTATATGTTTCCGCCGACAGGGACAAAGATATTCTTTTGCAAATGGAGGTTAGAGAGAAAAAGGATGACCTGGTCAATGCTTATGGGAAATCCGTGAAAGTTCAGGCCAGCCTGAATCCGCAGTCGCGCGATGGGATTTTAGTTCTAGAATCTGAAGATCAACAGTTTAAGTATTGGTTCGATACACGTGTTTACTTCGATGGTGCTGCTTATTTTGGTGATAATGAAGAAATTGGTAATGGCGTGAACATCCGCCGGGCACGATTTGCCATGAAAACGATTCTTTATGGACATTGGGGCGGTGAATTCGATATCGACCTGGCATACAATGAAGTGGACCTAAAGGATGCCTATATTCGCTATATTGGTAACAAATGGCAACTAAAAGCGGGTAATTTTAAAGAGCCTTTCAGTATGGAACGTACTACAACTTCGCGTTATCTTACTTTTATTGAACGCCCTATGATTGACCAACTGGCTCCTTCGCGCCACATGGGTATTGCTTTTCGCTCCTGGGGCCAGCGCTATTTTTTCGAAGGCGGTGTGTTCAGCTCCGAAATAGCCAATGATTTGATGCAGGACGAAAACAAGTCCAATGGAACCAATTCAGGTTTCTCAACAACAGCGCGTTTTGCTTTTACTCCAATTAAAAAAGACAAACAGGTGCTCCACCTCGGAATTGCCGGATCTTACCGAACACCAAAAATTCCCGAAATCGGCGATCCTGAAAGCAGTTTCCGTTTTAACACCCGCGCCGAAACCAGTATCAACCGAAAAAAATATTTGGATACCGATTGGGTGGAACATGCTGATTTTATGACATTAGCCGGTGCGGAAATAGCATTTGCACATGAAAACATCAAGGTTTCCGGCGAATTCATTCGTGGATGCATCCACCGTGATGAAAATGAAGTGCCCGAGGGAGAAGATAAAGCCGTAATTCAGGGGTTTTTTGCCGGAGCAGGATGGCTGGTGAACAATGCAAACTATTTCTATAATATGTCCGAAGCTGAATTCTCACAAATTGATTTCATTGATCCCCATAAAGGTGTTTTCGAAATCGCTGCGCGCTACGATTATACTGATGCCAATACATTTAAAGATGATGCAAAAGTTCCTTATATTCAGGGTGGTGCAGCAGAAGCTTATACTCTGGGGCTGAACTACTATTTTAATTATAATGTGAAAGTGATGCTGAATTATTCATACGTGAATAACGACCGATGGGCCGACGGAAAAGGAAAATACGATGTGGACAAAACTTTGCCCGATGGCGAAAGCGGTATTGATTTTCATATGATTCAGGCACGTATTGAAATTGATTTCTAAACTATTAAAATATTGAAAATGAAGAAGTTATTTTTTATCAATATAATTATTGCTTTGGCTTTGGCGTCTTGCGTTAAAGACGAAAATCCTTATGAACCCACTCCGGATGAACCGGAAAATTATCAGGATATTGCTCTTAATGAGTTGATTTGCAAGGATATTACGGATCCATACTATGTGGATGCTTCCGGAAATGCTGCCGATTGGGTAGAATTGTATAATACAGGCAATAAAGCTGTGAATATTGCCGGCATGTGGATTTCCGATAAGGAATTTGAAGTGAGTGATTATCAGCAAATCCCATCCGGTGATGATGCTGTTACAACAATTCCCGCAGGTGGATACCTCGTGTTGATATGCGGTGCTGCCGACGCTGAAGGCAATGATCTGCCTACACAAATTGCTGATGGTAAAATATTCATTGATATGGGTTTAAGCTCCTCAAAAGACTCTGTTGTTGTGCTTTTGGACCCCGATCAGGAGCTGGTTTCCCGCTCGGCTAATTTTGGCCCCGATGGAGCTTTGGGCGGTTTGCCCGACGATATGTCCACTGGCCCTCTGGAAAACGGTATGCCCGCTCCGGCATGGATCGTTCTGGCTATGAAAACGCCGGGTTACTCGAATAATGGCGCTGCACCTGTTGAAGGAAAATTAGTGGTAAATGAATTTATGGGAAGCAACGATAATATTGTTGTGCCCGGTGTTGAAGGCGATTTTCCTGATTGGATCGAGATATACAATACCGGAGATACACCTATTGACATGGGTGGCTGGTTTGTGACTGATGATTTGGAAGATGTTCAAAAATACCAGCTCCCTGATAATCAAACAGAGTTGACTACTGTTCCTCCGCACGGGTTTTTGTTGATAATTTGCGATGGTCTGGGTGACGGATTGCATTCAAATTTTAAGCTCTCAGCAGCTGGTGAAGCAATCGGCATTTCCAAAGACGGGGAAATTTTTAACGAAAGTTTTGCCTATGGCGAAGGAGAAAGCGTTCCAGCTCCACCAACCGATTTCTCTGCCGGCCTGAGTGTGGATGGCGGTAGCGAATGGATGCTTTTTGAACCGGGAACATCACGTATCCCTACGCCTGGAGCATCGAATAATTAATGTTTGTTCATATGTCTCCCGAAATTTCAGGTTTATCCTTCCGAAAGCTTTCGGAATTGAAACCAAATCATCCCGTACATGCCGGGCTGCTTGTTTTCAGTTCCGAAGCTTCAGGACGAATGCTCTTTGGAAAGCTTATTTCGATAAGCTCAGTACATCGCAATGCAGCGCATCGTGGTATATATAACAGCTCGGCCTCGAACATTCTGAATCAAGCACAGTATTTTATGGATAGAATCTAATGAATCATTATGATGAAAAAAACCTACCTGATTTCTTTGCTTCTCATGATTGCCCTGTTTTTGAGTTATTGCTCAAAAGAGGATAATGACGAAAGTGTGGACAAGAGCTTCCAGCTGATGCATACTTATTCCGTGGCCGTGCCGGAACCTTCGGGTTTGTGCTTTGCACCGGATGGAAAAAATCTGCTGACGGTCAGTGATCGGGACGGATGTGTTTATGAAATTTCTAGGGAAGGGGAAGTAATCCGCAAATTTTATTGTCAGGGCGATGACCTGGAGGGAATTGCCTGTGATCCGGTATCGCAGATTGTTGCCATGGTGGAAGAAGGAAGCAGGAAGGTTGTTTTGATGGATTATACCGATGGGCACATTATTGATGAATATCCAATTCAAATAGAAACTGCATCATCCAATAAGGGCCTTGAAGGGGTTGCATGGAGCAGCCCGGAGCAATGCTGGCTGTTGCTCAATGAGGCGCAGCCCGCTCTTTTGATGAAATGGAGCCCCGAAAAAGCTTTGTTTTGGTCGCAAGAGCTGGATTTTGCCGCTGACTATTCAGGGATCTGTGCTGCTGCTAAAGCCGGACAATACTGGGTTGTAAGTGATCAAAGCAAAAAATTATTTCTTTGGTCGGTTGCCAAAGGGCTTATAAATTCTTATGAGCTCGACCGCACATCTTACGAAGGCATTGCCATTGATGAAGCGGACGGCCTGGTTTATCTGATCAATGATGATGCCTCAAAATTGAATGTTTATAAAATTTCAAATGATGAATAATAAACAAAACCCTCGATACGAATTCCGGATTTTTCATGCAGATTCAAGCGTGCTTTTTGGAAAAATGAAGCCCTTTGGTGAAGCCGAAAAGATTCGTACAATGAATTCTATTTATCTTCTGACAAGAGGAAATAAAAAGAATAATATCAAAATCCGTGATGGGATTATGGATATCAAGAAACTGGAATCCAAATATCTATCGCTGGAACAATGGAACCCTTTTTTGGTGGGCGCATTTCCTTTAGAACGCGATGTGATCAAAAATGTGGTTTTCCCGGCAATGGGCATTGAAGCACCGGTTTTTGAACGCGAAAATTATTCGCTCTATCAGTTCATCCAGGATGTTATCAATCCCGACCCTGACCTGAGCGTGGCGCATGTTCAGAAAAAAAGGAGCGCTTTTACAGTAAACGGTTGTATTGCCGAAGTGGCCGTATGCATTGTAAACGGTGCAGCGATTGCCAGTTTATGCGTAGAGGACGAAAATCCGGAGAAGGTGCAGAAAGCATTGGAAATGCTGGATATTGATCCGGGAACGGAAAATGTAAGCTATCCATTGGCACTCAAAAGATTGATGGGGCTGGAGGTGCTACCGGATAAGTATTTTATGGATATTTAATAATTGAAATAATAAAAGATATTAAAATGGCAAAATTAGAAATTGGACAGGAATCGAAACCGCGATATGAATTCAGGACTTTTGGCCGTGATTTTGAAGAAACAGCCTACCTGATGTCGCGTTTGTCCGCACCGGTTCCCCAAAAAGTATGGGAACGCAGTTCGGCGGAGATTTATATTGTTTCGCGTACCAATAATGTGAACAATACGAAAATCCGCGATGGCAAAATGGACATCAAAACCTTTGTTCAGGAAAAAGATGGCCTGGAGCAATGGAACCCTTTAATGAAAGGTGAATTTCCAATGAGCAAAGAAATGCTGCAAAATGATGTTTTTCCGGCTTTTATGGTCGAGGAGCACCATTTTGAAAAAGAAAGCTATACGCTGGAAGAGTTTCTGGCCATCGTAAAAGAGCATCCCGATTTGCTGGCAGTACATGTCGATAAGCACCGTTTTGGGTATATGGTCAACAATACCATTTGCGAATATGCGATGGTATGGATCAATGGTGCAATGATCGAAACAGTTAATTCTGAATCGACTGAAATTGCAGATGTCCTGAAAACAATTGAAGATCTTGATCTTGTTGGTGATGAAAATATCAATTATCTGCAGGCGATAAAACGTGTTGTGGGTATGATCGACAAGCCTTTTTAATACATTTGTAAAAACGAGGTTGAAACATGGAAATAGAAAGAAAATTCCGAATTAGAGGTGAATTCAAACATCTGGCAGTAAAAAGTCAGCGCATTACACAGGGATATTTGTCTTCAGTGCCAGAACGCACGGTACGTGTGCGTATTAAAGGTGAAAAAGGTTTTATTACGATAAAAGGAATCGGGAGCGCATCCGGTGCCAGCCGCTTTGAATGGGAAAAAGAAATTCCCGTGACGGAAGTTAAGGATTTATTGGCCCTCTGCGAAAAAGGAATCATAGATAAAACACGTTACCTTGTTCCGGAATCCAGTGGCCTGACTTTTGAAATTGATGAATTTTATGGTGATAACGAAGGTTTGACCATGGCCGAAATAGAACTTCCGTCCGAGGATTATCCCTTTGAAAAACCGGAATGGCTGGGCGAAGAAGTAACCGGCGATCAAAAATACTATAATTCTATGCTGATGAAAAATCCTTACAAAAACTGGTAGGGAAGCCATGAGCCTTTGAAGCAAAGACGCTATGACTGAAGAAGCAAACAAGAAGCCTGCGGTTTTTGATCCGCTGGACATGAAGAATTACCGGATTGAAAAACTCCCGAAGCGCTCTAAATCTTCATTTGAACGATGGCTCTCAATTCTTGGAGGCCCGCTTTCTGTTGTTGTTTTTGTGCTTATTTATTTTGTAAGCCCACCGGCTTTTTTATTCAATATCGATCCTTCACAGCTCAGCGATTTCGCGCATGAGGCGTTCCTGCAAAGGGGTGCCGAAGCATTTTCGCAGGCCAATATTGCCATGTTTGCCATCTTTATGCTGGGTGTCGTTCTTTGGATGACCGAAGCCATTCCCAATTACCTTACTTCTTTGATCATTATTATTGCTTTGGTGCTCACAGGCGTTTTGTCAGAACAGGCGGCTTATGCGCAATTGGGCCATAAAGTGATGTGGCTCAATATTATGTCTTTTGTTTTGGCCAGTATGCTGGTAAAAACCGGCCTGGCCAAACGCTTCGCTCTTTGGTTTATCATCCATTTTGGGAAGCATGCTTCTTCGGTTTTCCTGAGTTTCCTTTTTATCAATATTGTGCTTTCGGCATTTATCTCGGCAACGACCGCCAAAGCCGCTATTTTGCTTCCGATTTTTATGGTGATTGCGGCCATTTACGGAGCAAGGGGAGGAGACAATAAAAAGAATTTTGGCCGGAATATCGTCCTTCAAAACTTGTTTTATATCAATGTGGGCGCCAGTGGTTTTTTGACCGGCTCGGGGGCGAACCTGCTTGCAGCCAGTTTGATTACCGGTGCAACAGGCTATGAGGTTTTCTTTTCCGATTGGATGAAGGCCAATTTCTTTGTCGCTGTGGCACTGATGTTTATCGGTTATATTTTTGCCGTACGCGTATTTTTTCCTCTGCCCAAAGAGGAGCGCGTGCCGCAGATCGAAGGAGGTATGGACCGCCTGCGAGAGGAACTCCGAAAGCTCGGCCCCATGAATTTACAGGAGTATAAATCAGCGGTTCTGTTCCTCTTGATTCTGGTGTTTTGGAGTACTGATAAATACCATGGCATAAGTCCAACAGCAATTGCATTTTTGGGTGCTATTGTGGCCTTGTTGCCGCGCATTGGCATCGTAAAATGGAATGATGTGGATATTCCCTGGCACCTGATGTTGTTTTCTGCCGGGGCTTATACGCTGGGCGCTGGCTTTAAAGTAACGGATTTGCCGTCCCTTTCGGTGAATGCGGCTTTCGACGCGATGGGATTAAACCAAAATACACCATTCTGGGTACTTTATTTGGTGCTTACTTTTGCTATGATATTCAGTGCGCTGGTCTTCCAGTCCAAAACCATGCGTACGATGATTTTTGTGCCCATTGCGCTTGGCGTTGCATCACGTTTTGGCTTTGATCCGGTAAGCCTTGCCCTTCCGGTAGCTTTCCTTATTGAGCATGTGTATGTGCTGCCGTTTAACAGTAAACCTGCGGCGCTGCTCTATGAAACCGATCATTACAGCTTTACCGATACATTCAAATTCGGTTTAACGATGCTGTTTGTCGCATGGTTTATGAGCATACTGATGGGCGAAACCTGGTATCGCTATCTCGGCATTACCCCCGATGGGGTTTTTGGGCTTTTTTAGCTTAGAAGAAAAACTTCAGGAAAAGCTGAATCCTACTGATGTCCGAATCCTGTTTTACGCTGTTTATTTTTAAACTGTAGCTCGAATATACTGCGCCGATTTCATAATCATTGGACCCGGTATAAGCCAGTTTAAAGCCCAGGATATCAACGGAACCTTCATTGCTCATAACAACTTCCGGTGCAGTAGTGTGTGTATAGGCCGCAGATACACCAACAGGAACATTTACAGAAGGTTTCAGGTCAGCATCAATATTAATGCCTCCTGTGAAATATGTTGTGGTTTTTGTGCGTGCGAAACTTTCTCCATAAGCTATATCTGCGTTAAATTGTGCCCCAAAAGTTGGGCTGATGGCATAAGCACCCAGTAGTTTTACACCGGCTTGCATTGCAGGGACACTTTTGCTGAGCGCAGGATATGGATCATTATTCAGTAGCTCGTCGATATATTCTTTTAAATTTATAAAGCTGCCACTCAGATTTTTTACATAAGCTGCACCCGAAAGGTTCAGGCATTTTGTTTCCAGAAAGCGGACTTTCCAGCCTACATTGCCCCCATTGATTGTATTAACGCCATCTGCCAAAATTGTGGCAATGTCGGATCCAAGCCTTCCCGTAATGTGAAAACCGGCATAAAGGCTGAGCCAGTCCGTAAACCTTTGTTCATAATTGAGAAAAATATTCATAAACATCAGTTCGCCTGAAAAGCCTTGAATCGTTTTATCTCCGATAGTGAAAGCCGGAACATCTACGGTAGAAGAGAAACCAAAACCTAATTGGGTCGTGAGTCCCGTGCGTACAAAAGAGCTGCTGATGTTTGTTGGGGTTTGAAAAGCATGACCGTTTAAATTCGGTTTCCTGACACGGATAATTTTTTCTGCATCTTGGGCAAAAAGACCCATGGACAGACATAAAACAAAGGTGAAAAGTATAAATTTGATTTTCATTTTTTTTGCTTTTATATTGACTACTTCAGGAATTAATTGTTGGAATTTTTCTTGTTCCAGATGGGGATCTCTATACCGGCAAGGATTTTAAATCCGCTGTTTTTAACTCTTGGGATATAATCCTTTGCATTTACATCGTCGGTGAGGTTTACCAGCCCTTGCCCATATCTTGCTTCGATAAACAGCTCGGGCAGGCCAATAGGAATACGGTATCCAAAACCGAAAATCATAGCGACATCCCATTCGGCCACATCAAGATTATGTTCTAATTCTTTGTCATGGCTTTTTAAAGTTGTACTACTGGTTTTTGATGTTTCCAGGCCGCCAATGGCATAAAAATTTGAACCTTTTGCGGAAGCCTTGAGATAAAGCGGCAATACAATCCGGTTGATTGTCAGGTTAATGCTGTCAAGTGGTTCGGTTTGGCCGTCCACATCGTACATTACTTTTGTGCCACATTGATCAATTCCGGGTTGGAAACTGATCGTGAGATTGTCGTTTAGCCTGAGGTCGAAAATGGCTCCGGCAGTAATGCCTGTAATTGAGCTGTATTGACCATCGGTAGGTGCATCGCCTTTGAGGTTGCTTTTGTTGATGCCGCCATAAGCACCGACTAAAATTTGTGCTTGTGCTGTAATGCAAAACAGTAATGCAAAACTGATTAGAAAAGCTGCTTTTTTCATATCATCGGGTTTGAGATGCCGAAGATAAGAAAAAGCTGTAGGTTTTGCGTGTTTTTATTGGGTTTTTAGCGGTTTTTGATAAATGCAGCGCAGTTCGAATGCGCAGTATAAGACCTTCAGTGAGCAGGCCGCATTTGCCTTCAAAAAAAGCTATTTCGGCAGAAAGCCCATCGCGAAGAAAAGAGCAGGATGGGGAAATTTATATTGCAGTTTGATTGATGTTGATCCCTGGCTATGGACAGGAGCAATAGCTTGCTCATCGGAAGACTTTACTCATCGGATGACTTGGAGTCCTCCGATGAGTTATTCTAAAGCCACCCAATAAGTATATTTACAGAATATCAGCCCGAAGCAAGCCCGCAGCAGCCAGCAAACCGCAAAGTATTTGCAGCGACATGGTAGCACGATGGTAGCGCGATGGTAGCAGGAAAACCCCTGTGGGGACAATCTGGGTTTTGAGGGGAATTACCGAAATTATCGGTAAATATTTGCCTTATAAAAATGCCGGGCCGGACCTGTTTTAAATGTCTGCCGTTTTTCTCCTCGCTTTGTGCCAATTGATCCACCTGATAAAGAAATGCCATAATCCAGCCTGCTTTTTATAATTGTTAAGGTCTTGTTGGATTCTCAATAGGGATTTAAATTAATTATTACAGGCGTAGAAATTATTTTTGATGCGCATAAAAATATCAAGGCAACAAGAGCTGGTGAAAGAAAGTTGCTTTTGTGCCTTGCGGAAGGTTTGGGTTTGCCTAGCCGGACTCGCTAAGCCACGCGTGAGGACACGCGCGGGAACGGGAATTGCTTATCCGGAATCCGGCATTTTTGACAAAGACGTGCGGGCTTATCCGTTTTAATAAACGCTTATATCCGGTTATAAGCGTTTATTAAAACGGCTATGAAAGCGATTTTGGATAAATTTAGGTGCTTTTTAAAGGTTTTTAGCTTATGTACATTTTATACTGCACATGGGCTAAGCACAGCAGGATCGTGGCATTTTTATGAAATATGTTCGTTTCACAAGCTGCATGGTTTCGGCTTCATATCGTTTCAGTTCGGGCAGGGAAGAAGCCAAAAGTACAGCTTATTCGGGTGTCAACGCAAAATACTTTGCGTGGAAAAAATGAAAGATTTGCAGAAATCATCCTTGGAAATCAGACAATATTATCTAAATTTGTTGAGAAACAAAGAATATGCACATGAAACCGGCATGCACCCATACAGATTTTGTTGAATTAGTGGTAGATATGCAAATACCTGCTGCGGACAAAGGCGATGTATTGGTAATTTGGGGTTCTTATATGCGGGAGTTGGGCATAATTTGTCAAAACAGAACCGAATCAAGTCGAAAATTAAGTAAAACAATCTAATGATATTAGTAAGTTTCAATGTCAATATGATATGGATATTATAGAAATAAGAAAAAGAGTTTTAGAAGCACTTAATATTAATGGTGAGACTTCCTTTACGGATGAAGAATTAAGTCAAATGCTTAATAAAAAAAGGCATAACCATCATTCTGACAAAATAGTAGATGAAGACTTAAAAGAGGATTTCGACCAAAAATTTATTGAGTTTGACAAATTGTATAAAGAATTTACTAAGGCAAAGGTTAGAGATAATAAAAGTAAGGAAATTGCTCTTATTTCAACAGAATTAGATTTATTTCAAACTAAACAAGATAACGTTGAACTTGAAGATATAATCTCACGTCTAAATGCTGAATTAGAAAAGAAAAATTCCAAAATAGGAGAATTAGAGAATAGTATTTTGATTGTATCAAGGGATAGCATTTTAAAAGAAAGAGAGAGCCTGATAAATTCAATAAAACCTAAAAAACAAAACTATTTTAAAATATTAGGGATTATTGCTAGTCTAACTCTAGGTTTGAATATTTTGACAAAATTTGGAAATATTTCAGACATACTAAGCAAATCATTTAATGTCAATGCAAATTACATTCTTCTTTCTTTATTTACAATAATCAGCTTGGCTTATATTTATTCCCAGATTAGAGAGTATATAGCAAAAACAATTTCAAGGGAAATATGTACTGTAAGTACGATTAAAAAATTTGTTTCTAAAGTGCGTACAGATTTTACTGAATTCGATGTCTATGATTTTTTAGAAGAATATTTTAAACAACGAAAAGGAATAAAAAATTGGATTTATAAAAAAATATTTAAAGCATATAATGAATCAACAATAGAGACTTTCAAGCAAATTTTTATTATGGAGTTGTTGAACAAGAAGGTAATTAGGATTGGAGCTGTTTTTGACCTTGAACAAAAGTATATGATGATTAGACAGTTTGTTGAGAAGAAAGAAAATGGAGAAGTGATACTGAAAGAATATTAAAAACTATGCCCAACAATTAAGCAACGTTTTCCGGCCTAAGCCGGAATATGTGCTTTGTGTTGAAGGAAACCGGAGTACCTATATATTGGGGAATCAATTTTTGCGGTATTTTCTGCCAAATACCTTAAGGGCAGGGAAAACAGGCCATTTTCAGCCGAAAAGCTTTGGTTTGCGATAATTCAAATGAACGTTTTGTCAAGATATGATGCCTGCCACAGTCCATTTTGTGGGTTTTTGGCATAATCATTGCATATTCCGCTCATACTGACCCAGGCAATCAAGCTGTAATCCAAATTATATTTGGCCATGAAGCGCTGTATCCTTCGCAGGGATGAATCGGTAGCAGCTTTGCTGTCGAATACTTTTGCAAGCTTATTGAAGTTCACTGATGCGGCCTGGTTTAAGGCCAAAATAAATAGGCTGATGAAATTGACCCTTGCTTTATTGATTTTGTTTTCAAAAGCCTTAGATAAAATTTGGGATAAATTGCTAACTTTACTGTCAAATCTGGCATTCATGTTCATATGCATTATTTGTGGTGAATTTTTGCATACTATACTGAATGCCAGTATTTTAACCAATTTTTTTGGCCAAATCTTATCAATTAGTTATTAACATAATTTATTGAATTTTAGACAATTATGATTTTTGTCATGTAGTAAGATTAGGAAGTAATACTAATGGTTGGACAGAATGGAAAAATGAAGAAGGCAAAAGTATTGATGATTGTTTTCCAAGAAATAAATCATCAAAGTAAAAACATTTTTCATTCAGAAATAACAAACTATGGATAGCAACATACTTTTATATCAAACCCCTGATGGTAATATTAAAATTGATGTTCAATTAGAGGACGAAACCGTTTGGATAAATCGTCAACAAATGGCGACTTTATTTAATCGTGATGTTAAAACAATTGGAAAACACATCAATAACATTTTTGCCGAAGGTGAACTTGAAAAAGATTCAGTTGTCGCAAATTTTGCGACAACTGCAAATGATGGCAAAACTTATCAAGTAGAATACTATAATCTCGATGTTATTATTTCTGTTGGATATCGTGTAAAATCGCCACAAGGAACGCAATTCCGTATTTGGGCAACCAAACGCATTCACGAGTACATTGTGAAAGGTTTTACAATGGATGATGAACGCCTAAAACAGCACGGAGCACGTTCGCGTTATTTCGAAGAACTGTTGCAACGCATCAGGGATATCCGTAGTAGCGAACGAAATTTCTATCAAAAAGTAACCGACATTTATGCGACAAGTATCGACTACAAAAAGGATGATGACCAAACCAAACAGTTTTTTGCAACGGTTCAAAACAAGATGCATTATGCTGTTCACGGATTAACCGCTGCTGAAATGATAAACAACAGAGTCGATGCAGACAAACCATTTCTTGGATTAACCAATTTCAAAGGAAACTACATTACTCAAAAAGATGTCGGAATAGCAAAAAACTACCTATCAGAAGATGAGCTGAAACAGCTAAATTTGATTGTTACATTGTACCTCGATTTTGCCGAATTACAAGCAACAAACGGTCGATTAATGAAAATGAACGACTGGATTCAAAAGCTTGATGATTTCCTTAAAATCAGTGAAAAGGAATTGTTGAAAAATGCAGGAAGCATCAGCCACAGACAAGCAATTGAGAAAGCGAATGCTGAATATAAAAAATATAGAGAATCAGAAAACAAAAAATACATATCTGACTTTGATAGAGAAATGCAAAAACTAATAAAAGACAGTAAAGGAAACAAGAAAAAATAGCCAACACAAAACCTCCACACACATTGTCAAGTCGCACAAACCGACACACAAACCAATTTTTGTGATAAACGAGAACAAAACCGAACTTGATCGAGTTTTGTCAAGTGAAGCAAAAAATCAGCACAGCTAAAACTTGGCAATAAGTGTTCCTGTTCCGTCGCACAAAAAAAACGTAGCAAATTGAAAGATAAAAAATTAAAGCCAGTGCCCAACAATTAAGCGTCCTGGCTGCGCGCAGCGTGAAGTCTGGACGTCCCGGAAGTTTCGGGATTGAATTTTTATCCCGAATTTTCGCGGAAACCGGAGTTTGATGTTATGGGGATTGATATCAAAAAGGGAGGGATTAAAAAGCTCTACAAAGATTTGCTCAAAACAAATCACACCCACATCACACTTCAGATTACCTCAAAACATCCATATTCAGGCTCATTTTTGGCGAAGGATCAGGTTTTTGCCCGGATCAGGGCATAGCGGTTGTCTTCGCCTTTCACCTGGCGTTAAAATAATTGAAGCAAGTAGGATGTTTGTTTGAGTTTTTTAAGGACAAGCTGCAAAGGGGGAGCACGTCCCTCAAAAGTATAAAGCGTCTGCATCAAGCCTTTGCAGCATTTTGGGCATTGCCTGTGGACATACGCTTTTCTTTTGGGGCGGTTTTTCCGGTAAACTATGCGTGAGGACACGCGCGGGAACGGAGGTTCAAGTGGTTGAAAACCAAAGGAAGGAAAGCGCACAAGCAGTTACGCCAACGGCCATACAGCACTTTTGTCAAAGGCAAGGGGCTGTTAGACCTGGAAAAGTATGCGCGTTTGAAAACCCTTGCAAAAGCTCAATTAAGAACTCTATCAGTAAGCCGTATGGGGGAAAACTTCATAGCTTGTCCCGAGTTATTCGGGATCTGTCCCGAGTTATTCGGGATACGGTTTGATGAAGGGGGTACTGAAAGCATACAAATAATTATTATCTTTACGGAGATTAATTGGAGTATGCTATCAGGCTCTACTCTACTACCCAATGCAAGAAAACCTTGCAATCTTGAAAGTTGTATATTTGTATCTGTTGAAAATGAAATACTATGACAGATAGGAAATTTAAAGATAAAAGGTTACAAATAAGAAATAGTACCGCTGAGTTTTTGGTGTTTACTAACCAAAACAGTACATCTACTATAGAAGTCCGATATGAGGATGAATCAATTTGGTTAAGCCAAAAGCTGATGGCGGAATTATTTGATGTAGAAGTAAATACGATAAATTACCATTTAAAAGAGATTTATAAAAGCTCTGAACTTCAGGAAGATGGAACTGTTCGAAAATTTCGAATAGTTCAACAAGAAGGAAAACGACAAGTTAATCGTGATATTGATTTTTATAATCTTGACGCTATTATTTCAGTAGGATACCGAGTTAATTCTGTTCGAGCAACGCAATTTAGACAATGGGCAACACAAGTTTTAAGAGAATATGCCATAAAAGGATATGTTCTTGATAAGAAACGAATGGAAAACGGAGCATTCCTTGATGAAGATTACTTTGAGAATTTACTCGAAGAAATTAGAGAAATTCGATTAAGTGAACGTCGTTTCTATCAGAAAATCACAGACATATATTCCACAAGCGTTGACTATAATACCGACGCTCCTACTACAAAAGATTTTTTTGCAAAGGTTCAGAATAAATTACATTATGCAATTCACAACAATACGGCAGCCGAATTAATTGTTAAGAGAGCAGACAGTAAGAAAGAACATATGGGGTTAACCTCATGGAAAAATAGTCCGAAAGGAAAGATTCTGAAAAGTGATGTTTCAATTGCTAAAAACTACCTAAATCAGGAAGAATTGGAATCATTAGGTCGAATTGTCAATGCGTATTTAGATTTAGCTGAAGAAAGAGCAAAGCGAAAAATTCCGATGACAATGGAGGATTGGGCAAAGAGACTTGATTTGTTTTTGCAGTTTGACGATAGAAAAATTCTTCAGAATGCAGGGACAATAAGTGCAACAATAGCAAAATCACATGCAGAGAGTGAATTTGAAAAATACCGCATAATACAAGACCAACTTTACCAATCTGATTTTGATAAATTAATAAATAAATTGGAAGAGCCAGATGATGAGTAAAGCACTGGGTACAACAATTAAGCGTCCTGGCTGCGCGCAGCGCGAAGTCTGGGCGTCCCGGAAGTTTCGGGATTGAATTTTTATCCCGAATTTTCGCGGAAACCGGAGTTTGATGTTATGGGGATTGATATTAAAAAGGGAGGGGTTAAAAAGCTCTACAAAGATTTGCTCAAAACAATTCATGCCCACATCACACCTCAGATTACTTCAAAACATCCATATTCAGGCTCATTTTTGGCGAAGGTGGCTAATTCGGTTTCCCGGACTGCCGGGACAGCCCGTTTTGAGGGTTTTTGGCATAATCTATCAGTTCTGCATTGCAGTTTCTCTCTGCGCCTCCGCGTCTCAGCGGTAAAGTATTCTTTGTGGAAATCTTATATTCTATGGGGAAAAAAACTATAAATCTTCCTTATTAAGAATCAGATAGATATCTTCATTATCGCGTTTCATCAGGTAACGGCTGCGGGCGTATTCTTCAAGTTCAGCCGGATTGTTCATCAGGCGGTCTATTTCCTTTTGGTTTTTTTCGGTTTCCCGGATATAGTATTCTTTCTCGGCTTGAAGTTGTTTGAGCGTGCGCCGGATTTTGTATTGCGAAATCATGTCGTTGGTATCAAAAAACATCATCCAGACGATAAAAAACAAAAGTATATAAAAAAGCGGTTTTTGCAGTAAAGGCGGCAATGTTTTGCGGATGCGATGTATTTTTTTGAGCTGTTTGTTCATGGTTTCAATTTAATCCTGTGGCATATTTTTCATCGCGTTTAAGGCAAGTTCGGCAAATTCCTGAATTGTCAGCCCAAGTTTTTCGCATTCCATAATGTTTTCCCGTTTTACGGAGGCTGCGAATTTTTTTTCTTTCATCCGTTTAAGAATTGATTTGGTTTTCACCGAACCAATTTGTTTATCGGGGTAAACCAGCGCAGTAGCGGAAATTAAGCCCGTAATTGTTTCTCCTGCGGCCAGTGCATGCTGAAAACGGCTTGTTCTGGGGCCGATTCCTTCGGCCATTTCATTGTGGTGTATAATGGCGTCGATAAGTTCTTGGCCGGCTCCGGCTTGCGCAAGTATTTCTTTTGCTGCCGGGCCATGTGTTTTGGGATCGGCATGTGTTTCTTCCACATCAATATCGTGGAGCAAACCTGCCAGCGCCCAGTCGTCTGCATTTTCATTCAGGCGTTCGGCCAGGGCGCGCATCACGGCTTCTGATGCCAGGCTGTGGCGGATCATGCTTTCCGCTTTAATGTGCTTGTGCAGTAATTCTATCGCCTTTTCCCTATTCATCCCTTTCATTTTTTGAGGATGTGCAAAAAGCCGGCATACACCGGCTTTCACACATTCAAAGCTAACCGGTTAATTTCCCAGCAGCTGCTTAACAATAACAGATATTATCTTATTATCGGCCTTTCCGGCCAGTTTCTTACTTGTTGTGCCCATCACGCGGCCCATGTCTTTCATGCTTTGTGCGCCTACTTCCCGGATCACTTCTTCCACAACTTTGCGGATATCCTCTTCGCTCATTTGCTCGGGTAGGTATGCCGAAATTACTTCTGCCTGAAATTCTTCTTCTTCGGCCAGCTCGGGTTTATTGTTTTCACGATAGATTCCGGCAGCTTCTTTGCGCTGCTTCACCAGTTTTTGCAGCGATTGGATTTCCACGCTTTCGGGAATTTCACCACCACTGGTGTCTTTTCCGGTTTTCAGTAGGAGCAAAGCCGCTTTAATGGCGCGCAGGGCTTCCAGTTTTCTTTTGTCTTTGGCCCGCATTGCGGACTTCATATCTTCATTTATTTTTTCAGCTAATCCCATTGTTATGATTTTATCTATTGTCTGTCTATGAAGCACAGTGCTTGATTCAGAATGTTCGAGGTCGAGGCATTCTTGGTGTTGAAAATAAGGAGCTTACTAAAGTAAGTGACTGGTTTCAATACCAAGAATAACGCTGAGATCGGACATTATGGACAAGCGCTATCTAATCAACATTATCATATAAAAATGAATTATTCCTCCTGATTTCCGGTCCTTTATCGCCATCCTCGAGGCTGTAGCGGGCTACCTGCGAATCTGTCGAAGCGGGTGTGTCATCCAGTTGCACATTGCGGCGCGCGTATGCAGGCTTCAATTCCATGTCGGCAACACGGTCGGGCGTCAGCTGCATGCTTTTGCCCATGAGCCTTTGCCTGCGTTCCTCCTGCCTGCGGCGCATTTCTTCCATTTCTTCATTTTCCGTTTCCGGATTTGGTGAAGGCGCTACATGCGAGCTTGCTCTGGGATCTTCAGCTTTAGTTTCCGATTTTGTTTTTATTTCAGGGCTTTCAATGCTTGCCTGTGGTGCTGCATCTGTTTGGCTTGTCCTGATGAGCGTAATTTCCGAAATTTCTTCTTTCGGTTCAACCTTTGGTGTGGGCTTATTGAAAGGCTCACTCGCTACAGCTGCTTCCTTTTTTTCTTCGCCAAGGATGTATTTTTTGGTAACCGGCTTTTCCTTTTGCGCTTCCACAGAAGTCGCTTTGTTTTTATTGTCAAAGCCAGTGGCAATCAGCGTAATGGTAATTTTTTCGCCCAAGCTGTCGTCTGTTCCGTTGCCCCAGATTACATCGGATTCGTCTCCGGTGCGGTCCTGGATATAATCTGTTATTTCAGAGATTTCATCCATGGTCACTTCTTCGGAGCCTGACGCAATATAGAGGAGCAGGTTTTTTGCTCCACGGATATCGTTATCGTTGAGCAATGGTGAGTTGAGTGCCATTTCAACAGCGTCCACTGCGCGGTTCTCGCCTTCACCGATTCCGCTGCCCATAATGGCTGTACCGCTGTCTTTCATCACGGTTTTTACATCTTCAAAATCCACATTGATGTAGCCTTTTACGGTGATGATTTCTGCAATACCTTTTGCTGCAGTCGTCAATACATCATCTGCTTTGTGCAAAGCTTCCTTCATTTTGAGGTTGCCATAAAGTTCGCGGAGCTTGTCGTTATTGATGATCAGCAAAGTGTCCACTTGTTTTTTCAGCTCTTCGATTCCTTTTTCGGCCTGGCGGAACCTTCTGCGTCCTTCAAAACTAAAAGGGAATGTTACGATGCCCACGCTGAGGATGCCCATTTCGCGTGCCACTTCGGCAATAACGGGCGCTGCGCCTGTTCCTGTGCCACCGCCCATACCGGCAGTGATGAAAACCATTTGCGTATTTGTGTCAAGAACTTCCTTTAAATTTTCGATGGATTGTTCCGCCGAAGCTTTGCCAACTTCGGGTTTCGCACCGGCTCCCAAACCGGTGTCGCCCAACTGTATTTTAACCGGTACCGGACTGTCTTCAAGTACCTGGGCATCAGTATTGCAATTAATAAAATCAACGTCCTTGATGCCTTGCTTAAACATATGGTTTACGGCATTGTTGCCTCCTCCACCAACACCAACAACCTTGATGATGTTTGATTGCGCTTTTGGTAAGTCAAATTCTAACATATCTGCCATTGTTTTTCTCTCTTTAAAATTATTCAGTTATCCTATTGAATGTGTGTTAATTTTTATGATTTATCAACATTAAATTGTTGATTTATTGAGCTATTCGGGCTCGTCGTCCAGCCATTTCTGCAAGCGGTCAAAAATGCCTCCTTTTTTCTTTTTTTGTTTGCTTGCCTCCTCTTTCTTTTCTTCTTCGGGCCGGATGTTGGCCGACTTGTTTTTTTCTTCCTGCTTTTTGCGTTTTTCCATTTCGGATTCGTAACGCTCCAGGCCTTCTATTACCAGGCCAATACCCGTTGCATAAAGCGGACTGGCCATTTCTTCTTCAACATCAGGTGCCAGATGTTCGTTCGGGTATCCAATTCGTACATCCATGGTTGTGATGAACTCGGTGAGCTGAGAAATATGCTTGAGCATGGATCCGCCGCCGGTGAGCACAATTCCGGCAATCAGCTTTTTCTCGAAACCGGAGTTTTTGATTTCGTAGTTTACGTAATCAATGATTTCTTCCATGCGCGCCTGGATGATATGTGCCAGGTTGCGCAAAGTAATCTCTTTGGGAGGGCGTCCACGCAAACCGGGAATGGCCACAATTTCACCATCACTGTTTTCCTGCGCCAATGCGCTGCCAAATTTTACTTTTAATTCTTCGGCATGCTTTTTAATAATGGTGCAGCCTTCTTTCACATCTTCGGTGATGATGTCGCCACCAAATGGGATTACGGCCGTATGACGGATAATATTATCATGGAAAATGGCAATATCGGTAGTGCCGCCACCAATATCTACCAGCGCCACACCGGCTTCTTTCTCCTCTTCACTGAGTACCGATTTTGCCGACGCAATGGGCTCCAGGATCAGGTCAACAACTTCCAGCCCGGCTTTTTTAACGCAGGTATAAATGTTTTTGGCTGCTGCGGTTTGCGCTGTGATAATATGAAAATTGGCTTCCAGCGATGTGCCCAGCATCCCGATAGGTTCTTTTATGCCTTGCTCGCCATCAATGATATACTCCTGGGCAATTACGTCAATGACCTGTTCGCCGGGATTGACATTCAGGTTGTACATATTATTGATGAGCTCGTCCACATCGGCACGGCTAATGGCTTCGTCGCTGTTTTTGCGGATTTTGCTGCCGCGATGCTGCAGGCTTTTAATATGTTGGCCTGCAATGCCTACATTTACGTATTTTATTTTTTCTCCGCATTTTTGCTCTGCTTCCTCTATTGCGCGTTTTATCGATTCAACCGTGTTCTCAATATTGGAAACAACGCCTCTTTTTACACCAATGGACTCTGCTTTGCCATATCCCAGAATGGACAGTTTACCGTGTTCTGCCCTTTGCCCCACAATGGCGGCTATTTTTGTGGTACCGATGTCGAGTCCGACAATAAAAACATTTGATGGATCCATAGCTTATCTTTTTGTGCACACAATTTGATTTTCAATTTCAAGATTGATCTTTTTGTATTGGGGCCATTGGTCGTTGCCCGGCCCCTGACTGTAAAAACGTTCCAGTTTCTTTAGCTTTTTTTCTGATTGCTCCATCTTGCCCAGCTCAATCTCCTGTTGGCCTAAAATGGGAATCATGACCAAGGTTCCGTTTTTCTCAACAAAAAGCTGCGAAATCATTTTGCCCAATAGGGGCGATTGCTCCAAATGATGGTTGATTTCCAGTAGTTTGTTGAGCGTTGATGTGTCCGTGTTTTTGAAATGGCCGCTGGCAATAATATTCCGGACGGCTTTCCCTCTTTGTGAAGGAATGCGGCTGCCATTGCGCCCGAGATAGAAATCCTTGCTGCCCAAAGGAAATACATGCAGCACAGCTTCCTTTTGACGGGCTTCCAAATGGAGTTTCCCTGTAATGCTGGTGTAAACATGGCACTCTTCTATACAGGGATTCTTTAAAATATTTTCCTCGATTTTTTTGCAGTCGATTTCGTCATTGGAAATATTTATTAGGCTGTCCGGATGATTTGTCAGCATGGCCAGGATGTCATTGGGCAGTATCAGGCTGTCTGTTCCCGGATAGATGATTTTGATATCCACAGCAGCACATTCGGTTTTATTGTGCTGCATGCCTGCAAAACCACTGATAATTAGTAGCCCAACAGCGCACAAGCCCAATGCAATAATCCCTATGACTTTTTTAAACTTCAATTTTTGAGTTTCTTTAATAGTTTCTGTTCAACTTCTTTTGTGAGTTTATCTATATCTCCGGCTCCTGCCAGAATAAAAATTTCTTCTTCCTGTGCTGCCAGCAAATCTGCCAGCATTTCTTTGCTGCAAAGCTGTTTCTTCATTTCCGGCATCCTGTCCAGTATCATTTCCGCACTGACTCCTTCAATGGGTTTTTCCCGGGCAGGATAAATATCAAGCAGTATGCAGTTATCGCATTGCGCCAGCGTTTTTGCAAAGCCATCGGCGAAATCGCGCGTGCGGCTGTAAAGATGGGGCTGGAAAACACAGCAAATTTTTTTGCCGGGATAAATTTCGTCCACACTTTCGAGCAGTGCAGCCAGCTCTTCGGGATGATGCGCATAATCATCAATTAAAACAAGCCCCGGGCTTTGGATGCGATAGTCAAAGCGCCGGTAAACCCCGGCATAGCTTTCCATCGCTCTGCGGATTGCGCTTTCTTCAATGCCGTTCAGGCGCGCCATGGCAACAGCGCCCAGCGCATTATCCAGATTGATCTTGCCCATTGCTTTCATGCGCATCGCTTTGAGCGTACCATCCGGACATTGAACGTCAAATTCGTAATAGCCATCACTATCAATCCGGTAGTGGCTTATGCTGAAATCAGCTTCAGAATTCCAGGGATGGTAGGTGAAGCTCTTTGCGCTGCCTTTGATTTGCAGGCCGTGTTTTAGGAGCAAAATTCCATCATCCTTTATTTGATTTGCAAATTCATTGAAAGCTTTCAACAGCTCTTCGTGACTGTTGTAAATGTCGAGATGATCGGCATCCGTGGAAGTAATCAATGCAGCATTAGGCCGCAAGTGCAGGAAAGAACGGTCGTATTCGTCGGCTTCAACAATAATATTGTTGCTGTTTTCCCTGGAATGGATGTAATTTCCTTTGTAATTATTGCTGATTCCGCCAATAAAAGCAGTGCATCCGGCCACTGAGTTCATAAAAATGTGCGCCAGCATGCTGCTTGTTGTCGTTTTTCCGTGCGTTCCGGCTACCGCGATGCAGTTTCCCGCATTGGCAAGTTGCGCCAGTACCTCACTGCGTTTCAGTAATGGTGTTTCCTCATCATTGCGGAAATGATTCAGGATTTTATTGTCGGCAGGGATGGCCGGCGTGTAAACAGCCAGTTCAATTGGCCACGGACAATCTTCGGGATTGTCGTCGTAAGTTATTTCAATGCCCTCTTGCTCAAGCGCTTGCGTAACATGCGACGGGCTGCGGTCATATCCGCAAACATCAGCGCCTTTGGCCTTGAAATACCTTGCCAGGGCGCTCATGCCGATGCCGCCTATGCCAATGAAATAGATATGTGACGCATTCAGGCTCATTTTCTCTTTGCTCTTTTTTGTTCAGTGAGTTTAAAAACTTCCTGTGCAATCCGGTCGTCTGCATCGAGGATGCCGTTGCGGGCGATATTGGCAGATAATTGCTGGCGCTGCAGGTTGTTCTCCATCAGTTCTGCAACCACTTTGCCCAGCTTTTCTCCGGCTTCTGAGTTGCTTACCAAAACGGCTGCGTTTTGATCTACCAGAGCTTTGGCATTTTTGGTTTGATGGTCTTCTGCGGCTGAGGGCAGCGGTACAAAAATGCTGGGCTTTCCGGTAGCACAAAGCTCCGAAATGGCAATGGCACCTGCGCGGCTGATCACCAGGTCCGCAGCTGCATAGGCCAGGTCCATGCGTTGGATAAAAGCCAATGGCTTGATGTTTTTGAGCTCTTTTTTATGGATCGCATCCATAGCCTCCTGAAGAAAGTGTTTTCCGGTTTGCCAGATAATCTGCATGCCGTTTTCGGAAAGCATGTCCAGGTTTTTCTTTATGGCTTTGTTGATGGCCAAAGCGCCCTGGCTTCCTCCGACAATGAGCAGGGTTTTGCGATGCGCTTCCAGCCCGAAAAAGTCGTAGGCTTCTTCGTTTTTGCCCGCGATTTCTACCACATCCCTACGGATGGGGTTGCCGGTATAAACTATTTTGTCCTTTGGGAAAAATTTATCCAGGCCGTGATAAGCCACGCAAATTGTACGGGCTTTTTTGGCAAGGATGCGGTTGGTTACACCGGGAAATGAGTTTTGTTCCTGGAGCAGCGTTGGGATTTTTCTTTTTCCGGCAGCCCTCAGGCTGGGGCCGCTGGCATATCCGCCAACACCAATAACAGCATCAGGTTTAAACTGCTTCATGATTTTTTTTGCTTTTCGCAGACTTGCAATCAGCTTAAAAGGAAAGGAAAGGTTTTTAAGGCTCAGGCTTCTTTGGAAACCGCTGATCCAAAGACCTTCGATGGGATAGCCTGCTTCGGGGACTTTTTCCATTTCCATTTTGCCTTCTGCGCCAATGAAAAGTATTTGGGCATCAGGTTTTTGCCTTTTAATGGCATTGGCAATTGCAATGGCCGGGAAAATATGCCCACCGGTTCCTCCTCCGCTGATAATAATCTTTATATTTTCTTTTCCTTCCATTTTATGCCTTAATTGTTTTTAATTTCTTTTCTGCGCGGTCGTTGTTCATGCTTACGGCCAGCAATAAACCAATTTGTATGCAGGTAATCAGCAGGGAAGTGCCGCCCATACTGATCAGGGGCAGGGTTTGTCCGGTAACCGGAAATAAATGAACGGCAACAGCCATATTTATAAAAGCTTGAAAAGCGATGCTGAAGCTGATGCCAATAGCAAGTAGCGCCCCAAATTTAGATTGGCTGCGCGATGCGATTTTAATGCCCCGGAACAAAAAGATGATGTATAAGATGATTACGGGCATGGCTCCAAGCAACAGGCCGTATTCCTCAACAATTATTGCAAAGATGAAATCGGAATAGGGGTGGGGCAGAAAATTTCTTTGCGTGCTGTTGCCGGGGCCTTTACCTGCAATTCCGCCGGATGCAACAGCTATTTTTGATTGTACGACCTGGTAATTTTCCGCCTGGTCGTCCGCATTATCGCTGGTAAAACTTTCAATACGGTTGACCCATGTTTCGGCGCGGGGCAGCAATTGCGGGAAAAAGCGTCCAATGGACAATGCCAAAACAATGATGATGATTCCGCTGCCGATAAGTCCCATAATATGGCGCATGCTTACTCGCCCGATAAACATCATCACAACAGTAATGCACATAAGCATTAATGCGGTGGAAAAGTTTGCCGGAAAAATAAGCATCGCCATTATCAAGGCGGGTATAAAAACCGGGAGAAAGCCTTTTTGAAAATCTGTGATGACATCCTGCTTTTTGGACAGCATGCGGGCAGTGTACATTATTAGCACAATTTTGGCCAGGTCTGACGTCTGGAAACTTACTCCCGTGCCGGGAATTGACAGCCAACGGTTGGCGTCATTAATATTGGAGCCTGCTACAAGTGTTACTAAAAGCAATGGGATAGTGATGTATAGTCCTATTTGAGCAAGTTTGCCGAAAAAATTAAAAGGAATAAACTGAACCGACATAATCAGGAGAATGCCAGCAGCCAGGAAAAATAACTGTCTGCTGAGAAAGTGAGCAATTTGTCCGTCATAGCGGATAAATGCCAGCGTTCCTGTTGCACTGTAAACAGCCATTAATGAATAAGCAGCAAAAAACATAAAGGTAAACCAGATTACCTTGTCTGTTTTCAGTGTGGCTTTAACGGTATTTGCAATGATGTTGCTCAAATCAAAAACAGTTTAAAGTTTCTTTACGGTTTCTTTGAAGCTTTGCCCTCGTTCTTCATAGCTTTTAAAGAGGTCGAAGCTTGCACAGGCCGGGGATAAAAGCACGCAATCGCCGCTATGGGCAATTTCATAGGCATAGGCTACAGCTGCTGTCATGGATTCCGTTTCATACATATGTTCCACTGATCCTGAAAATGAAGCCCGCAATGCGCTGTTGTCTTTTCCCAAACAGATGATGTGCTTTACTTTCTCCTGAACCATCGGAAGCAGTTGGCTGTAGTCGTTTCCTTTGTCGATACCACCGGCAATCCAGATAATGGGCTTGCGGATGCTTTCGAGCGCATACCAGCAGGCATTTACGTTGGTGGCTTTGGAATCGTTGATGTACTCCACACCATGCACGTTGGCTACATATTCCAGCCGGTGCTCCACATTTTTAAAATTCGATAAACTTTCTTTCAGGCTTTCCCGTCGCACATCCAGCAAGCGTGCCGTGATGCTCGATGCCATCGAATTATAAACGTTATGTCTGCCTTGTAAGGCTAATTTTTCCAGCGTCATATCAAATTTGTTTAATTCAGTTTCAATAATCATTTTATTCCCCTCGGTCCAGGCGCCTTTCTCCATTTTTTGCTTTAGGCTGAATGGATAAAAAGTGGGCCGTATTCCGCTTTGGGGCAGTCGTTTGAGGATTTCCGGATCATCATGGCAATAAATAAATGAATCCTTTTCGGTCATATTCCGTATGATCCGGAGTTTTGATGCAGCATAGCGATCAAAGCTGTAGTCATAGCGGTCGAGATGATCCGGTGTGATATTGGTGAGCACAGCGATATCGGCTTTGAAATCAAACATTCCATCCAATTGGAAACTGCTGATTTCGAGTACGTAGATATCGTGTTCTTCCAGAGCTACCTGTTTGGCGAAGCTGCTGCCTACATTTCCTGCAAGTCCGGCATTAAAGCCTGCCTGTTTCAGGATGTGGTGCGTGAGCAGGGTAGTGGTAGTTTTTCCGTTGCTGCCCGTAATGCAAATATGTTTTGCATTGGAGTAGCGTCCGGCATATTCAATTTCGGAAATTACCGGAATCCCTTTTTCATGCGCCGCTTTAATGAGCGGAGCGCTATCGGGTATGCCCGGGCTTTTTATGATGAGCCCTGCCGATAAAATGCGCTCGCGGTCGTGCCTGCCTTCCTCAAATTCTATTTCAAAATTTTTAAGAACGTTTTTGTATTGTTGCCCGATTTTCCCGAAATCACTCAGAAAAACCCGGCCTTCCTTGCATTTAGCCAGGATTGCTGCCCCGGTTCCGCTTTCTCCGGCACCCAGGACAACGGTATTTTCGGATGCCATTTTTTATGTTTTTATATTTCATTATCTGATCTTTAGCGTTACAATAGTGAGTACGGCCAGCATAATGCCCACAATCATAAAGCGAAGCACGATTTTTGGCTCGGGATATCCTTTCTTTTGAAAATGATGGTGTAATGGAGCCATGAGGAAAATCCTGCGGCCTGTGCCGGTTTTTTTGCGGGTATATTTAAACCAGCTTACCTGCATTACAACGGAGATGTTTTCGGCCAGGAAAACACCGCATAAAATCGGGATCAACAGCTCCTTGCGGATGATGATGGCAAAAACGGCAATGATGCCGCCCAAAGCCAGGCTGCCGGTATCGCCCATAAATACTTGAGCCGGATAGGAATTATACCATAGAAAACCGACAGTTGCCCCTACAAAGGCGCCGATAAAAATGGCGAGTTCGCCCGTATTGGGTATGTACATGATATTCAAGTAATCGGCAAAAATGATATTACCCGAAACCCAGGCCAGTATTCCTAATGTTGTGGCAATGATTGCCGATGTGCCGGTGGCCAGGCCGTCCATGCCATCGGTGAGGTTGGCACCGTTGCTCACCGCAGTGATGATGAATATTACAATCGGGATAAAAACCAACCAGGCATATTTTGATGCTTTTTCTCCTATCCAACTGATGAGCACAGCGTAGTCAAATTCGTTGTTTTTAACAAAAGGAATGGTCGTTTTAGTCGATTTTACCGATGTTTCCGAGAAATTGCGTTTGGCTTTTTCGTAATTCTCGGCATTCATAATATTATTGCTTTCTACATACTGATGCGCTTCGTCTTTTTCACGGATCACCACATCAGGGCTGAAATACAAGGCCGAAGCCACCATCAAGCCGAGGCTTACCTGTCCGAAAACCTTAAAACGGCCACGCAGACCTTCTTTGTTTTTTTTGAAAACCTTGATATAATCGTCCAGGAACCCTATAAAACCAAGCCAAACCGTGGTCAGTAACATCAGTTGGATGTAAATATTATCGAGTTTGGCGAAAAGCAATGTGGGAATTACAATTGCGGAAAGGATGATCAGTCCGCCCATGGTTGGTGTGCCTTGTTTTTCCAGTTGGCCATCCAGTCCGAGGTCGCGCACGGTTTCGCCGACTTGTTTTTTTTGTAAATATCGAATGATGCGGCCACCAAAAAACAATGAAATAATCAGGGAAGTAATTACTGCTGCAGCGGCACGAAATGAAATATATTGAAACATCCCCGCGCCAGGCAGGTCAATGTTTTGTTCTAAGTATGTAAACAGATGATATAACATATTATTTCTTACTGTTTTTGAGTGCGTTTAAAATAATTTCCCTGTCGTCGAAAGGGTGTTTTACTTTATTGATTTCCTGATATTTTTCGTGTCCTTTTCCGGCAACCAGAATGATATCGCCGGGCTGTGCCAGCATTACGGCAGTGCGTATGGCTTCATCACGGCGGCTGATGCTGATGCTGTTTTGTTTCTGGCTGTTGTTGAGGCCGGCTTCAATTTCATTGATAATGCTGCCGGGATCTTCTGTGCGCGGATTGTCGGAAGTGATGATGGTGCGGTCGCTGAGGCTGGCGGCAATTTGTCCCATTTCGGGTCGTTTGCTGCGGTCGCGGTCTCCGCCGGCACCAAAAACAGTGATGATTTTGCCTTTGTCGGGGCGGGTTTCCTGCAAAGTTTCCAGAACGTTTTTCAAGGCATCGGGCGTGTGGGCATAATCCAGGATCCCGGTTACAAGGCCTTCATTACGTACGATTTCCATGCGGCCTTCTGCCGGATGCAAATTGCTGATGGCTTCGAGGCATTCCAGCTTGTTTTGTCCGCACTCCATAGCTGCACCATAAATCGCAGTGAGGTTTGACGCATTAAAACGCCCTGCCAGCCGGCTCCATAAATCTGTTCCGTTGATGTTGAGCTGTAATCCTTCCAGCTGGTTTTCGATGATGCGGCATTTGTAATCGGCCATTTGCCTGAGGCTGTATGTTTTTTTGCGTGCTTTGGTATTTTGCAGCATCGTTATGCCATTTTTGTCATCGGCATTGGTGAGCGCAAAGGCCGTTTTGGGCAGATGATCAAAAAAGGCTTTTTTGGCTTTGATGTAGTTGGCAAAAGTGCCGTGATAATCCAGGTGGTCGTGGGTGAGGTTTGTGAAAATCCCACCGCAGAAATGCAGCCCTGCAATGCGTTTCTGATCAACGGCATGTGAGCTGACTTCCATAAAAACATAGTCGCAGCCGGCATCAAGCATTTTGGCAAGAAGCTGGTTCGTTTGCACGGCATCGGGCGTAGTATGTGTCGCCTTTATAATCCGGTCGTTGATGCGGTTTTCTATAGTGCTCAAAAGCCCGCATTGATAGCCCAGGTTTTGAAAAAGCCGGAACAGCAAAGTGGCAATGGTGGTTTTTCCATTGGTTCCGGTAACGCCGATCAGATGCAATTTTTTTGAAGGGTTATCATAAAAAGCGGAAGCTGCTTCTCCCAAACTGAGTGCGCTGTTTTTGGATTGGATCCAGCAGATTCCTTCTTTGGGCTTTGCCGGCATATTTTCGCAGATTATTGCGCATGCGCCCGATTCTATTGATTTTTGAATATAGTCATGGCCATCGCTTTGAGTGCCTTTTATCGCAACAAAGAGGCTTCTTTTGCTTACTTTTCTCGAATCGAATTCAATAGCTGAAATCGTGGTTTCTGTATTGCCGGAAACTTTGATTTCAGTGAGTTGGGATAATATGTTGTTTAATCTCTTCAAATCTAAATAGCAAGTGTTAGTTTAATTTCGCTTCCTTTTTTTACGGAACTACCGGCGGGTATCGACTGGTTTTTTACTTTGCCAAAACCGGAAATATTGACACTTAGTCCCAAATCCTCAAGCATATATACGGCATCGCGTGCCATCATGCCCCGAACATCGGGAATGCTGTGATTCAGTATGCTGCGTTCCGCCATGCTGATGCTGTCGCCTTCTCTTCTGCTGATGACCCATTTTGTGTTGTCCGGTAGCTGCGGACAGTCTATATCGAGTTCGCTGTAAACTTCTTTCAGGTCTGGATAATATGCCGACCAAATAGCGGGGACGCTTGTGTTTTCCTGATTTTCGTATTTTTTTCCGGCATGAATGGCCAGGTCTGTCGCATAAACGCGGTCGGCAATAGAGCGGAAAACGGGAACAGCAAGCGTGCTGGCATAGATATGTCCGGATCGTGGCCGGTGAATAACTACGATGCAGGAATATTTTGGGTTATCGGCAGGAAAGTAACCCGCAAAAGTTGCGTTATAATTGGATTTATCGTAACGTCCGTTTATGGCAATTTGCGCTGTTCCTGTTTTGCCTGCCAGCGTATAAGGGCTGTTTTTGAAAGTGCGGGTGGCTGTGCCGTCTTTCACAACACCTTCCAGTAGCTCGCGCGCCAGTGCAATTGTTTTTTCTGATGCGATTGAATTATCAATTACTTCAGTATCAAACTTTTTGATGGTTTTTCCGGCTTTGCGTATCTCTTTTACAATGTGTGGTTTAACCATTTTTCCGCCATTGGCCACGGCATTATACAGTGTGAGGGTCTGCAATGGCGTTAACTGAAGCTCGTAGCCAATGCTCATCCAGGGTAAACTAACCGCCGACCAGCTTTTGTCTTTCGTACTTTTAATGTAGGGTTTTCCTTCTCCCGGAATCTCAAAACCAATAGCTTTATCAAGTGAGAGCTTTTTGATTCCACTGATGTATTTTTCGGGATTGTTTTTGTATGAGCGGTGGATGATTCGTGAAACGCCCACATTGGAAGAATGCTGAAAAATTGTGCGTACGGATGTAAACTCATCATCAAAAATATGATCATCGTACATGGTGCGGTTGGCATATTTATAAGATCCTCTCGCAGTGTAAATAGTGTCGTCCAGTTCAATTTTGTCATCCTCCAAAGCAACCAGCATGGATGCCAGCTTGAATGTTGAGCCGGGCTCGAAGCGCTCCGCAATGGCGAAGTTGTAGTATTCGCCAAGGTTTCCGTTTTTGTCGCGGCTGAGGTTTGCCATAGCCAGGATTTCGCCTGTTTCTACTTCCATTACAATGGCGCATCCCGCACGGGCATTGTGGGCATCAATTTGCCTCCAGAGCGCATTTTCGGCAACATCCTGAATGTTTACGTCAATGCTTGTAATGACATCGCTTCCGTTGCGTGGCTCAATGTCTTTGCCATAATTGACGGGTATCCAATATCCGCCCGAAACCTTGCGTACAACACGGGCGCCGCTTTCACCTTTCAATTGTTCTGAAAAAGCACCTTCCAACCCAACCGAAATATTCTCTTTTGCCAGCTCATAACCAATGGTTCGTTTTGCCAGCATCCCGAAAGGCATTTTGCGCTTGTTTTGCTGTAGGGCAATCAGTCCGCCTTTGAATTTTCCCCTGCGAAATATCGGGAATGCACGCATTTGCTTTAATTGCCCATAATCTACATTCCTTTGAATCAGTAAATAACGGTTTCCTTTGTTGCGGGCATTTTGAAGTATCTGCCGGTATTTTTGAGCAGGTTTGTCATTGAAAAGCCGCGACAGCATCAATGCCAGGGAATCGCGTTTATTATTGAACAGCTTTGTGCTGATGTGGGGCGATGCAACATCCATCCGCACTTCAAAAACCGGAACTGTTGTGGCCAGCAGGCTCCCGTTGCGTGAAAGGATATTGCCGCGCATGGCTTCAATTTGTTCAATTTTGATCGTCTCTTCCCGGGCTTTTTCCTTGAGCTCGTGCCCTTCGGCATATTGTATATAAATCACTTTGCCAAAAACAGTAAGCCCGAACACAAAACACAGTGTTGCGATCAGATATGCCCTGCCCATTATGTCGTTTTTGACCTTGTTCATTTTTCTTCTGTGATAATAATCGTTGGAGGTACAGTAGATTCTTTGATGCCGCTTTGTTCCAGTTTACGAGCTATGTATGATTGGCGCGTGCTGTCCATTAACTGCGATTTTGAACTGATATATTCATAGCGCAGCTGAATGAGTTCTTTTTTTGTTTTTTGTATCTCACGTTTGTTTTTTTCGCTGATATAGCTATTGGTGATATAAAGAATGCCCAAAAAGATGAAAAGAACAAAATAAGGCGCCATCCGGATTGTTTCTTTTTTTTCAAGAAATCCTCCATAAATGGTGTCGCTCAGGATTTTTTTGTTTTTTATTTTTTTGGTTTTTTTTGCCGGCTTAGGCTCCTGAGTTTCAGCTTTTGGGTTTTTTACGTTAACCTTATCCTTCATAATCGTTCCTTTCTGCCAATCTTAATTTGGCGCTGCGGGCACGGGGGTTTTCTTTGATTTCATCTGCCGATGGAATAATTGGCTTTTTGTTTATCGGTTTGAAAGGCGCTAAGAGGTTTCCGTAGAAATCTTTTTCAGCTTTGCCTTCAAAATTGCCATTGCGCATGAAATTCTTTACCAATCGGTCTTCCAGCGAATGATAGGTTATTACAGAGAGCCTTCCGCCTTTTGCAATAAGTTGTGTGCAGGCCAAAAGGAATTCTTTAAGTGAATCGAGCTCGTGGTTTACTTCAATGCGCAATGCCTGAAAAACCATGGCGAAGTATTTGTTTTCCTGATGTTTTGGGGCGCAGTTGATACAGGTTTCAATAAGTTGACGGGTTGTTTCGATTTTGACCGAATCCCTTGTGGAGATGATTGTGCTTACCAATCGGCCGGGATTTTTTACTTCGCCATAAAATTTAAAAATCCGGTAGAGTTCTGTTTCGTCCCAGCTATTGATGATGTCGGCTGCTGAAACCGGGTCGTTTTGGTTCATGCGCATATCGAGAGGGCCATCGAAACGCGTAGAGAAACCGCGTTCTGCGGTATCAAACTGATGGCTGGATACGCCCAGGTCGGCAAGGATTCCATCGACAGGGATCAGGCTGTTCAACTTCAGGAAATTTTTTATGTAACGGTAATTGTGCGGAAAATACAAGAATCCGGGATGGTCAATCAGGTTTTGCCGGGCATCTGCGTCCTGGTCAAAAGCGATGAGCTGCCCATTGCCTGATAACTGGCTGAGGATGTGCCGTGAATGACCGCCGCCACCAAAAGTAACATCAACATATCTTCCTTCCGGTTTTATGTTGAGGCCATCGGTGCTTTCGTGCAGCATTACGGGATTGTGATAGCTCATTTCCTGTTTTGTTTTTATTCGTCAATATCCGGCTCGTCAAATGTCAAGCCGCCCATTACTTCTTCCGTGAGGTCGCCAAAGTCTTTTTCGCTCTCATTGATGCTGGATTCATATTTGTCCTTGTCCCAGACTTCCAGTCGGTCAATGGAGGAAGAAATGACTACATTTTTGCTTATGCCGCTGAAAGCCAGTAGGTCTTTGGCTACAATAATCCTCCCGGTACTGTCTGGGGAAACCTGTTTTGCCCCTGCCATAAAGCGGCGGATAAACTCGTTATGGGCCCTCTTGTAGCGATTGAGTTTGCTGATGTGCTTCATTTCTTTTTTCCATGTGGACATTGGAAAAAGTTCCAGGCATTCGTTAAAAGCACTTCGTTTCAGGACCAGGCCGTCGGGGGATTCGCCGAGCAGCTGTTTTTTGAGGGCAACAGGCAACAGGATGCGGCCTTTCGCATCCATCTTGCACTCGTGTACCTCCATGAATTCCAGCATGCTCAATAATTTTGTTCAAATATACACAACATTTTCCCACATTAATGCACTTTTTCCTACAATTCCCCACTTTGTTGATAACTTTTTGACGCGAATTGTATTTTTATAAGTTATAAAGTATTGATATTCAAATTTTTATGTGCTACTTTAAAAGTGGGGTTATTTCACGGCAGATGGCCATTATTGAGGGTAAATTTTTACTAAAATATTTGGAGGAAAATTTGGTCGATTTATCATTATCTTTGTATGAACTATGGAAGCGAATCAAATCTTAAAAGACTACCTTGTGCCGAGGACGAAACCGGAAGATATATCGCCGGATTTTGTAAACGTGGAGCGGGTGATCCGAAGCAAAAACCCTCGTTTAGCCAAGACCCTTCCCGGCTTTCTTATCCGTTTGATGGAGCGGGTTATTCATCAAAATACGATTAACAATATTATATACGGAAAGCGCAATACATATGGAGTGCCTTTTATTCAGGAATGCCTCAATGATTTTGGTATTACATTTGAAGTAGAAGGCTTGGAAAATATTGATCTGGAAGGACGTTACCTGATTGCCTCAAATCATCCGCTTGGAGGGATTGATGGCCTGATTTTAATTACTGCAATTTCGAAAGTGCGTCCGGATATTGTTTTTCCTGTAAATGATCTTCTGCTGAATGTGCCACAGCTTCAGCCTTTTTTTGTGCCGGTAAACAAGCATGGTTCCAATGCACGCAACCGTGAGCTGTTTGATGCTGCTTTTGAATCCGATTATATGGTTTTGTACTTTCCGGCCGGTTTGGTTTCACGCCGGAAAAAAGGCATTATTCGTGATCCTGAATGGAAAAAAACATTCATCAGCAAAGCAATTTCCTACAAGCGGGATATTATGCCGGTACATATTGATGGGAAAAACTCAGGATTTTTTTATTCCTTTGCAAATTGGCGTGTGCGCCTGGGGATTAAAGCCAACTTGGAAATGGTTTTGCTTCCGGATGAGATGTTTCGGCCAAGGCAAAAACATTTTCGTATTACAATCGGTAAGCCTGTTCCATACGAAACTTTCGGCTGCAGCAGGCGTCCAAACAAATGGGCAAAACTGATGCAGGAGCATGTTTATCGCCTAAAAGATGGCCTTGATGATTTTGAGGGACTTATAAAATAATTTTATGGAAAAGATCATTCCGAAAGTTGACCGCTCGTTGATTAAGAAAGAGTTGAATGATTTGCGTTTTGTTCGCAAAACCAATTATGGAAAAAGGGAGATTTTTATCGTTACGCATCATAATGCACCAAATGTGATGCGCGAAATTGGCCGGTTGCGGGAGCTTTCTTTCCGCGATGCCAAAGGGGGTACAGGAAAGGAAGTAGATATAGATTCGTATGATACTTCCCCGAATCCTTTTAAGCAACTTATTGTCTGGGATCCTGAAGATGAGGAAATTATTGGTGGATATCGTTTTATCGATTGCAATGACCTAACTGTCGATGATGATGGTACCGTACATTCGCCAACGGGAAAACTTTTTAGATTCAGCCCGAAGTTTATTAAAGATTATATGCCGCATACCATAGAATTGGGTCGTTCTTTTGTGCAGCCATCTTATCAAGCTTCCTATAATATCCGTAAAGGAATGTTTTCCTTAGATAATTTATGGGATGGTCTGGGGGCTTTGGTAGTAGATAACCCACATGTGAAGTATTTCTTCGGGAAAATGACAATGTATCCGCATTATACTCCGGAAGCCAAACAACTTTTGCTGAGTTTTCTGCAACGCTTTTTCCCGGATCCAGATCATCTGGTAGTTCCACATGTGCATTGTGCCGTAAATGTTGCCGATAGTGGTGTGGCTGAGATTTTTACAGGCAGTTCTTATGAAGAAAATTACCGTATTTTAAATAAGGCCATACGGGACTATAAAGAGAATATTCCTCCGCTTTTTAATGCCTATATGAACCTTTCACCAACGATGCGTACTCTGGGGACTGCCGTTAATAATGTTTTCGGTGCCGTTGAGGAAACCGGGATCATCATTACAATCAGTGATGTTTATGAAACAAAAAAGAAACGTCACCTCGCTACATATCTGAAAGGGCGCATCAAATTGAGTAATATTAAGCTGAAGATCAGAAAGCCAAAATAATGGAAATAAAAGAGGCGAAATTTTTAAAAAGCAGTGTGCAAATCGGGCAGTGCCCACCAACTGATTTACCTGAGTTTGCTTTTATTGGGCGTTCCAATGTGGGAAAATCTTCCCTGATAAATATGCTGACCAACAATAAAAACCTGGCAAAGACATCGGGCAAGCCCGGAAAAACAAGGCTGATCAATCATTTTATTGTGGACGACCGTTGGTATTTAGTTGATTTACCGGGATTTGGCTATGCAAAGGTTTCTAAAAAAGAACGTGCTAAATGGGAGCGGAATACATATCTGTATCTCGAAAAAAGAGAAAACCTGCACATGATTTTTTTATTGATCGACAGCAGGATCCCACCGCAAAAAATTGATCTGGAATTTATGCAATGGCTTGCATCCAAACAATTGCCTTTTGTTTTGCTTTTTACAAAATGCGATAAACTTAAGAGCGAAAAAGTGGATGATAATTTGAAAGCATATGTGGCAGAGCTTCGTAAGAGCTGGAAAGATATTCCATTTGCGCTTAAAACTTCATCAGAAGATAAAACCGGAAGGGAAGAAATACTGAGCCTCATTTCCGAGATGATATAAAAAATCCCCGCATGAAACATGCAGGGATTAAAATATTGATTTCTTATATGTCTATTCAAATTCGATCAATAAATACCGCTTTGGTATTTTTTGGTTTCGTTCAATATTGATCTTTTTGATTTTTCCACTGATAGGCGATGCAATTTCATTGAGCATTTTCATTGCTTCCAAAACAAGCAATATCTGCCCTTCTTCCACATCATCACCTTCTTTTATCCGGATGTCTTTGATTTCACCCGGAATAAAAGCAAACATCAGTTTTTCATTGGGTTTTTCATATTTCACCCTGTTCTCAAATTTTTTGGTGTAGGTTGTTTTATACACCGCATCATCTATGATAAAATCCTTAAATTCAGGTTTTTCTTTGCTTGCGCTCATATCAGTTTGCTTTGATTGTCCATAAAAATATTAAGATTGGCTTAAAATGGTGGGATGCCATGTTTTTTATGGATGGGTTTTTCCGATTTATTATCGGAGATATTCAGTGCATGCTCAATAAAGTGCCGTGTTTCACGCGGATCGATCACAGCATCAACATAACCGTAAGCGGCAGCAACATAAGGATTTGCAAATTTGTTTTTGTATTCCTCGATTTTCTGTTGCCTCATGGCTTCCGGGTTTTCTGCATTCATGATTTCCTTACGGAATATGATGTTGGCAGCGCCTTCTGGGCCCATAACTGCAATTTCTGCGGTTGGCCAGGCGAACACAAAATCTGCTTTGAGGTGGTGCGAGCACATCGCGATATAGCCACCGCCGTAAGCTTTGCGTAGAATAATAGTAATTTTCGGCACTGTGGCTTCTGAATAAGCATAAAGCACTTTAGCGCCGTGGCGGATCACACCGGCATGTTCCTGGTCAACACCCGGCAAATAACCCGGAAGGTCAACCAGTGTTACTAATGGAATATTGAATGAATCGCAATAGCGGATAAAACGTGCTGCTTTATCAGATGAATCTACATCCAGTACACCGGCCAAAACCAGAGGCTGGTTGGCAATAAAACCAACAGTTTCGCCATTGAGCCTTCCAAAACCGACAACGATATTGCGGGCAAATAATTCCTGAACTTCCATGAAGTCAGAATCGTCGGTCAGGGCTTTGATTACATCGCGAACATCGTAAGGCTGGCCGGGATCTGCCGGAATAATATCATCAATTTTATAGGTACGGGTTTTTGGGTTTTTCTTGGGGAATTTCTTGGCTTTTTCCAGATTGCTCCATGGGATGAAACTAACCAGTTTCTTAATCTGTGAGAAGCATTCGGTTTCGGATTCAGCGTAAAAGTGTGCATTACCGGTAAGTTCGGCCTGAACACGGGCTCCCCCCAAATCTTCTTTCGAGATTTCTTCGCCCAATACGGTTTTGATTACCTCGGGGCCTGTAATGAACATCTGGGATATTTTGTCCACAACAAAAACAAAGTCGGTCAAAGCAGGGCTGTAAACCGCGCCACCTGCGCAGGGGCCCAAGATCACTGAAATTTGTGGGATGACACCACTGGCCTGTGTATTGCGGTAAAAAATATCACCATAACCGGCCAAAGCGTTTACGCCTTCCTGGATACGTGCACCGCCCGAATCGTTGATACCGATAATTGGCACCTTCATCTTCAGGGCGTGATCCATAATTTTCGTGATTTTTTTGGCATGTGCATAGCCCAGCGAACCACCGGCTACGGTGAAGTCCTGTGCATAAATACAAACCGGATGGCCTTCGATGGTTCCTGTTCCGGTTACCACTCCGTCTCCCGGTAAAAACTTCTTGTCAAGGTCAAAGTCTTTTCCGGCCTGCTCTACAAAGAGGTCGTATTCCTGAAAAGATTTGGGATCGAGTACAGCAATGATGCGTTCACGCGCTGTCATTTTACCTCTCTGTTTTTGCTTCTCGATCGCTTTGCTACCACCACCCTGCAGAGCGTTTCTCATGCGTTGTCTTAGCTCGTGGGTTTTTTGTTTTAATGGCATATTCAATCGTTTTTGGTTTATTTTAGCACTAACCTATTCTAATATTGAAAATTAGCTGTGCTTTTATACTGCCTTAGCCTTGCAAAATTAAATACTTTTCGCAAAAATGCAAATCTAATTTAATTTGTTTAAAAACATGAAAATCAGTTTATTGTGAAAGTATTCAGGTTTTTATATACGTTGGTTGTGCAATGATTTCGGTTCTTTTTTATAGTTTTGTCATTATAATTTAATGCGCTGAAAAACATGAATATAGAAGCATATCGAGATTACTGCCTGAGCCTGAAAGGCGTTACAGAGTCATTTCCTTTCGATGAAACCACTTTAGTTTTTAAGGTCATGGGCAAAATGTTCTCATTATTAAATACAAAAGCTGAGCACTCTGTTAATCTCAAGTTCTTGCCTGATAAGTGTTTGCATATCAGGGAGCAGTATCCTGTCGTCAAAGCGGGTTATCATATGAACAAAAAACATTGGAATACCATTCCATTTGATCCTTCCATCGAAGACCAAAAAATACGGGAATGGACCAAAGAATCTTATAATTTGATTGTAAGTGGCCTGACTAAAAAGCTCAAGGCTGAACTTGAAAGATTTTAGGTGTATTTCCTGATTGGTTATTTGGTGCTTATTTTAGATGGACCACTGTAATCCCATGCCCGCCAAATTCGATATGTTCATCGGCAGCACGTTCAACTTCAGGTTTTTTGAGCAACATATCACGGATCATCATGCGCAAAATGCCATTTCCTTTGCCGTGGAGTATGCGCACTTCGTGCATGCTGAGCAAATGGGCTTCATCAATATATTTTTCCACAGAAGCCAGGGCATCCTGAGTCCGTTTACCGCGTACATCTAGCTGAAGCTCAAAGTTGGCTGCACGTTTGTTCATGTCATTCATTATATTATGGTAGCGTACGCTGCTGCTTATGGTTTTGGGTTTTTGCCCGCCAAAATATTCCAGCCGGTCGAGTGGTGTTTTTAAAGTAAATGAGTCAAAAGAGACCAAAGCTTCCTTTCCCATCATTTTCACAATTTCACCCACAGCCTTTTGTTGCTTTAGGCGCACCGGATCGCCTTTTTTTAGAAATTTGCTGCTGTCGGGGGCTTTAGGTGCAGATTCCTTTTTGTGAACTGTTGTTTTTTTGCTTTGTTTTTGCTCTTGTTTCAGCTCGTCTTCCAGCTTTTTCTTCTCAGCTTCCAGTTTTTGGCGCAAAACTTTGGTGCGCTCCTTTTCTGCCTGGCTTTCCTTGATTTCGCGGATGACCTGCTCAATGGTTTTGTTGGCGTTTTTCAGTATGTCTGCGGCTTCTTCACGTGCTTCTTCAAGGATTTTTGTTTTTCGCTCCTGCACCTCAGAGCTCAGGTTTTGGTATTTTTCGATTATTTCTGAAAGAAAATTATCGGCCACATTCACTTTTTCCATTTTTTCGGTCAGCTCTTTTTTATCTATTTCGAGCTGTTGTAATTGTTGGTCGAAAGAAAGGTGCTTGTTTCCGCTTTTGCTTTCTGCGCGTTTTAAAATTGCTTTTGGGAAGCCGATTTTTTCAGCAATTTCAAAAGCAAATGAACTTCCCGGTTTTCCTGTTTTGAGTTCGTACAGAGGGTTCATGCTTTTGGTATCGAATAGCATGGCGCCGTTAAAAATTTCTTTTCGTCTGTCGGCCAGAAGTTTAAGGTTACTGTAATGGGTGGTTACAACTCCTGTTGCTTTTTTGTTGCCCATATGTTCCAGAATTGCTTCGGCAATGGCACCGCCCAGATGAGGTTCGGTGCCTGTTCCAAATTCATCAATCAGGAAAAGGGTTTCATCTCCGGCAATCCGGCTGAGTTTTTTCATGCCAACCAAATGGCTGCTGTATGTACTCAGGTCATTTTCAATAGATTGTTCATCACCAATATCAACAAAAAGATCCTTAAAAATTCCGCTGGAACTGCTTTCTTTGGCCGGAACGAGCATACCGCATTGCAGCATATACTGAAGCAGGCCAATGGTTTTCAAACAAACGGATTTTCCTCCGGCATTTGGCCCTGAAATTACTAAAATCCTGTGTTCTTGGTTAAGCTCAACGCTAAGTGGGACGACTTTTTTGCCGCTTTCGCGAAATTTCATAAACAAAAGAGGATGACGGGCCTTTTCCCATTTGATTTTGTGCTCATCGTTTAATGAAGGCCTTTGCGATTCGGTTTCGATGGCAAAGCGTGCTTTGGCCCTGATGAAGTCCAGCATACCAATAAAGCGCAGGCCGCTCAGAAGGGCTTCGGTTTCCGGCCTGATTTCATCTGTTAGGCGGGTCAGGATACGGATGATTTCCCTTTTTTCTTCGTATTCCAGTTTGCGCACCTTGTTATTGTTCTCCAGAACTTCGGCCGGTTCTACGTAAACAGTCTGACCGGTAGCGGATTCATCCTGCACAAAGCCCTGTATCTGCCTACGATATGTGGCTTGCAGCGGAATTACCATGCGTCCGTTGCGTATTCCGGCTTCAGTATCATCTTCGGGTGTCCATCCTGATTTTTTTGCAAGCTTGATTATCTGGCGGATCTTCTTTTCAGAGTCGTCCAGTGCACGGCGTATTTTTGTACGGATTTCGGCAAGTTCTGCGCTGGCATGGTCACGGATTTCCCCTTTTTCGTCAACTATTTTTTCAATTTTGCCCGGTAGGGATGCGTTCAGGAGAATGTTTTCGGCAAGCTCATTAAGGGCCGGATATTTATTGTCTTCTTTTCTGGCCTTTAGATAATCAAGCATATCCAGAATAGTCATCATGGTAATGCGCAATTCGGTCAGTGCTTCTGCATCCATAAAAGTTCCCGGCGTGGCAATACGCCTTAGTTCCTGATACAGGTTAAATATCTCTCCCGAAGGTTTTTTGTCCTCAAACAATAAAATTTGACGGTATTCGTCTGTTTGTTCCAAACATCGCGAAATGTGCGCAGCGCTTTCCGAAAAGCTCATTTTTTGTGCAAAATGCCTGCCGGTAGCACTGAAACAATAGTCCTCAAGGCTTTGCCTGATTTTGCTAAAGCCAATCTTTTCTTCAAAATTATTTGGGTAAATCACATTGCAAAATTACATTTTTTAATTTTTAGTTTTCTGTCAATACTCAATTTCAAAATCAAATTTGTATCTTTGAGCAACCTAAAAACAGTAATAGTCCTTTTGTTTGCTACTTTTATGATATCCAAGCTTTGAATTGGTCGTGGCAATTATGTTGGCAATCAAGAAGGAGACAAAAAATTATTAGCTTTATGGCATCACAACGTATGTTAACCAGTGGAAATTCGAGATTGGTTTTTCAACCGGAGCAAAATTTGCTCAGAGAAGCGGTTGTGGAATCAGGAGCTTCCCGTGTTTTTGTTTTGGTAGATAAAAATACTGAAAAACATTGTCTTCCGTATTTTTTGGAGCAATTGGGAAAGCCTAAAGGTCTAACGGTTGTTAAAATGAATGCCGGTGAAATTAACAAAACGGAGAAAAACTGGCTCAGCGTTTTAGCGCAATTGCACGATGCAATGGCCGACCGCCATGCCTTGCTGGTAAATTTGGGCGGAGGAGTCGTTACCGACCTGGGTGGATTTGCTGCTGCGGTTTATAAGCGCGGCATACGATATATCAATGTGCCCACATCTCTTCTGGCCATGGTTGATGCTTCCACGGGGGCAAAAACAGGCATCGACTTCCGTTATACCAAAAATGAACTGGGCGTTTTTTATGAGCCGGAATATGTTTTTATTGATAGTTCCTACCTAAAAACTTTGCCCGAAAGGCATTTTACTGCTGCCCTTGCTGAAATGCTCAAGCATTCCCTGCTTAATTCCGAAGATGCGCTAAAGGCTTTTCTTGGCGCCGATTTTAAAGATGAAAAATTGATGGAAAAATTGATATTCAAGTCTGTGCAGTTTAAAAGCCTTATTGTGCAGCAGGATTTTCGTGAATCCGGATTGCGTAAGCAACTTAATTTTGGCCATACTTTTGGTCATGCTTTTGAGTCATATTACCTCAATACGGAAAAAATCCTGTTTCACGGCGAAGCTGTTGCTGTTGGTTTGATTTGCGCCCTTTACCTTTCCCAATCCTGTGTGCATTTTCAAAAAGATTTATTGGGCAGAATTACCGACTGGATAAAAGATCGCTTTTCTTTGCCCATACCGGATGAAAGTGAATTTGAAGCGATTTTTTCATTGATGATGCGCGACAAAAAAAATTCCGGAGGCTCTGTTCTTGCTGTTTTGCTTTCATCTCCGGGACATCCATGGCATGATAAAAAAATAAACAAAAAACAGGTATTTGAGGCATTGGATTATTATTCTAAAGTGGTGAAAGGATGGCTTTAGTAAGATATTCCGCTACTTCTTCCGATCTGGTATCTGTTTGCCTGCCTGCATCTAAAAGCATTGCCAACCGCTTACTCATTATGCAGTCGCTTTGCCCGGATATAAAAATTTTGGGTTTATCCGATGCCAACGACACCTTGGTTTTGGAAAATGCTTTGGAGAAACTGTCATCATTGGATGATCTCATTGAAATTGATGTGCAGGATGCCGGCACAGCAGCGCGCTTTTTGCTGGCCCGTTTGGCTATTGAAAAAAAGAGCTTTCGTCTCCATGGAACCGAGCGTATGAACCAAAGGCCGATTAAAGCTCTGGCAGATGGGCTTATGCAAATTGGCAAGATAATTCAGTATGAAAAGAATGACGGATTTCTTCCGCTAATTATCGCAGGCAAGCCAAATTTGAATTCACGGATAAGTTTGGATGCAAGTTTGAGCAGTCAGTTTTTATCGGCTGTGATGATGGTAGCCCCAAAAATATCTTCACCTTTTATTATTGAACTTCAGGGGAAAGGTACCAGCTGGCCTTATGTGGAAATGACAGCCCAATTGATGCAAAAATCCGGGCTTAAAGTGGATATAAGTCCCGGACAAATACTTGTGGAAGGCAGTTATACGGCCACTCAAATGACCTGCGAAAATGACTGGAGTGCTGCTTCCTATGTTTATCTGGCTGCGGCATTATCGCCAGGAAACCTTTATGTTGAGCTGGAATTGCCCGCACCAGCAGACTCGGTTCAGGGTGATGCCCGTATTGCGGGGATGTTTGCAGAATTTGGTATCGATAGCATATTTCAAAACAGAAAACTTATCATACATAAAAGGCACGATTTTCAGGCACCGGCATATTTTGAGACCGATTTTTTGGATATTCCAGATATGGCGCAAACATTTGCCATACTTTGTGCTGCTTTGGGAACAGAAGCAAGGCTCAGTGGCCTGAAAAGTTTGCGCATTAAGGAAACCGACCGGCTGCTGGCTTTGAAGTTGGAAATGAAAAAGATGGCTAAAGATATTGAGATATTATCGGATGATACTATCTATATCCCGGCAGGAAAACTGGAGAAGCCTTCGCAAAAACTGGAATGCCACAACGATCACCGCATGGCTATGTCGCTGGCACCACTTGTGATGATTTTTGAAGAGCTGGAACTCGATCATCCTGAGCTTGTGCGCAAATCATTCCCTGCTTTCTGGACGGAATTTGCTTCTTTGGGTATTCGGTTACCAGACAGTTGATCTTGTTTAGTGTTTTTTGTTAAAATCTAAACATAGTAATTGATTTGCTGTTGGATTCATTGTACAGAAAATCAATTACTATGACTGAAAATCAATCCATTCGTTTTTATAATCATTCGGGACTGCATACACTCCATGCCAAACAGCTTATACCGGCAGGGATAAATGATGTTTGGGGGTTTTTCTCCAACCCGGCCAACCTTCAGAAAATTACTCCAGAACATATGGCTTTTAAAGTGACTTCTCCGGTTCTGTCAAATAATATGTACCCAGGCCAGATGATTTCCTACTGGGTCAGTCCTGTGCCTGGTGTACGGACTTCCTGGTTAACGGAAATTACACAGGTTCGGGAGAAAGAATTTTTTATCGATGAACAAAGAATGGGGCCTTATAAAATCTGGCATCACCAGCATATTTTTTGTCCTGTTGGTAATGGTGTGATGATGGAAGATATAGTTACCTATAAAGCGCCATTGGGATGTATTGGCCGGTTGATGGAAAAATTATTCATACGGAAAATGCTCCGAAAAATATTTCAATACCGCATCAAGCGGGTTGAGGGATTATTCCCCAAACCCGTATAACAAATTATTACAGAATGCTCTTTTAGCAATAGAGATACCGCTTTATTTTTTGTGTGGCGGTTTTTTGGAATGGATCGTTCTGAACAACAAGCATCTGGATACGTGAGTATTTGTTAAGGCGTTCATTCACGTATTCTTGCAGTTCGCGGCTGAGATCGTCAATGACTTCATCTACCTTGCGGGCACATTCATCCATTTGCTCATCAATTTTGTTGGAAATCTCCTCGCGCATACTACGAAGTTTTTCTTCCAGTTCTTCGCGGTTGAAATGCACCATGGCCACCAATTTTCCTTTTTTTTCTATAACCAGCGATTCCACTACATGCTTGAAATTGTTGATCATGCTCTCTATTTCTTCGGGATAGATATTTTCGCCATTGGCACCAACGATGAGGTTTTTGAGCCTTCCTTTGTGGCTTAGCCAGCCATCTTTATCATAAACGCCAAGGTCGCCGGTGCGGAACCAGCCATCAGGACTAAGGACTTCGCGGGTTTTTTCTTTGTTTTTGTAATAGCCGAGCATTACATTGTCACCTTTCGCCCAGATTTCCCCTTCTCCGGTTTTTTGATCGGGATTGTTAATTTTCACGAGGCAGTCTTCAACTTTTGGGCCAATAGCCTGATAACGTGTTTGCGCAGGGTTGGAACCTGCTAAAAGGGGAGCTGTTTCGGTTAAGCCATAACCAATAGCATAAGGAAATTTGGCATCACGCAGAAAACGTTCTACTCCGGCATCAAGTTTGGCACCACCAATGCCAAAAAATTTCAGTTCGCCACCAAATGTCTGATAGAGTTTCTTACCGGCAAGTTTATGCACCAGTGCACGGGTAGGCTTAAAACTATATAGTGTGCGGCTAAATGCCTTTTTTTGAATCTGTGGAAGAATGCTGTTTTTATAAACCTTCTCAATGATGAGCGGTACCGACAGCATCAGCGTAGGTCTCACCTTTTTCAAAGCCGGCAATAAAATGCTGGCTGTTGGCGGTTTACGAAGATAAGTTACATTGGCCCCCTTACTGATGGGCAGGATAAAGCCAATAGTGTTTTCGTAAGTGTGTGATAATGGAAGAACCGACAAAAAACGGTCACCGGGCAGTATTTCCTGAACATTGCCCGATTGAATGGCGTTAAAAATAATGCTGTGTTGCGAGTGCATCACTCCTTTGGGCTCGCCGGTTGTGCCGCTGGTATAAAGCAATACTGCCAGTTCGTTTTTATGCGCAGGAATATACATGTCTGTGTCAAGCACATCTTCCGAATAAATGGCAACTTCCTCTTTGGTTGAAATGATGGAGAAATCATTCAAACGAACAATTGTGGAGACATTTTCAGCATCCACTTTGCTGAGCTTTGCTTCCAGGCTTTGGCTTACAAAAACAGCTTTTGCTTCGGAATGATTGATAACCGCTTCCAGGTCATGCTCTGAAAACTCCGGCAGTACTGGAACCACAACCATACCGGCGCAGTGAATTGCAAAATACACAATGCCCCAATTGGGCATGTTCTGGCTGTAAATCACTATTTTGTCGCCTCTACTTAGGCCAAGCTGGCGCATAAAAGCTTTTACTGCTTGAATTTTTTTACCCATTTCTTCATACGTTATGGCTTTTTCATCCACGAACGATAGGGCTTCCAGCGATCCGTATTTGTTGATCACATCGGAAAGGAGTGTCGAAAAGTTGAGCTCTTTGTATCTGGTCATCCAAAAATAATTAAAGCACAAAAATAAGCATTTGATTTTAAATGAGGGTTTTTTAATCACTGAACTAAATGAAGTAAGCGACTAAATCAGATAATGAACAGCTAAAGGGGGTGTTGCGTTCAATAGGACGGTTTAAGATCGTAGCTTAATTTTTTGAACTATATAAATTGTAAGGTGCAAAAGTTGAGTAAAACTCCCCAAAAGTTTCAAATTTTGGGGTAATTTTAGCTGGACATTGCTCTTCGATCATTTAATATGAAGTCAAATTGTATATCAAGAGTTCGGTTTTTTCGTTTGTCCACGAAATTTTGTATAGAACCAAATAATTTTATGAATTGATCACCAAACACAAAAGTATATTTTTTGTAATATAATTTACGAGGATTAAAAAATGTACTTAATGGGTTGTTCAATAGTTTCCGGCATATGGAAAATGCGTCTCATACTGTGTATTCAAAACGCTTTATCGAAATGAAAAGATGTCATGGCAATTCTCCCCGTATTCTCTCGAAAGAGCTCAAAGAATTGGAAATGTACGGTGCCAATAGCTCTACTGAGCCTAACGACAACCTTAAACCGGCGAAAGACTGCTTACGCATAAATTTTCGGATAATATTTTGTCTAAATCAGAATTATTTCGTATTTTTAGACAATATTTTATCTACCATGAGGAAATTTAGTATTAGCAAATTGCCGTCTGACATTTTAAAGGCAACAGCATCAAAAGCAGCTGCCTTAAGAAAGGAACTAAAACTTACACAGTTGGATATTTCAATAAAATCAGGTGTTTCATACGGCAGCATTAAACGCTTTGAACGCAGTGGCCAGATATCTTTTGAATCTCTGCTAAAAATTGCAGAAGCTTTGGATCGCCTCTCTGATTTTGAGCCCTTATTGGCATCAAAAGGGAATAAAAAAGTTGAGGATTTATTTAAATCGTATGAGTGATGAAGATTAAGCGGTACGTAAATTCTCCACAAGGGACTAAGTCCTTGAATGTATTTATTCAGTTCTCGAAAGGCGAAATACTTGTTGGTAAACTGATTCTTGAAAACCGGCTTGTTTACTTCAAATATGATGATGAATTCCTAAAGCTGCAATTAAACCTTTCTCCTTTCAAGTTAAAATTCAACAATAGCATTCAGCTCGCCGACCCGATCCCGTTTCATGGTATTTTTGGTTTATTCGATGATTCACTTCCTGATGATTGGGGCATGTTACTGTTAAACAGGGCACTTGAAAAGAAAGGGCTTTCGCTTGATGATATTAACATTCTGGACCAACTTGCTTATGTGGGCGAAACAGGCAAGGGGGCACTTATTTACCGCCCGGCACTTACTGAAGCTGAAAACCTTGGCAGTGGAGTTAATATCGATCTCATTAAAACGGCAATGGATGAAGTGTATGAAGGCTCTACTCCGGAACTTATTGATGAATTAATGTTCCTGGGAGGTTCCTCCGGTGGTGCAAGGCCAAAGGTAAATGTAGGTTATAGTCCCGAAACGGATGAAATAATACATGGCCGTTCTGTTTTGCCTGATGGGTTTCAGCACTGGATAATAAAGTTCCCAAGCTCTTACGACCCAAAAGATATTGCCAATATTGAATTTGCTTATTACAAAATGGCAAAGGCTGCAGGAATCGAAATGAGCGATTCAAAACTTCTTAAAAGTGCTAAAGGAATACAAGTGTTTGCAACGAAACGTTTTGATCGGATTGGAAACAAACGATTACATATGCATTCGATGGCCGGCCTTACCCACGATAATTTCAGGCTAAGCAATATCGATTACGGACATATAATTGATGTTGCTTATCAGTTGGAAAAAAATGCAACAGCCCGTGAAAAAGCTTTGCGCTTAGCTGCTTTCAATGTATTTAGTTATAATCTGGATGACCATTCAAAAAATTTTTCCTGGTTAATGGATGAAAATGGAAGTTGGTCCATGTCACCAGCCTATGATTTAACCTATTCATCAGCAGCCATCAACGAGCACAGTACTTTGGTAAACGGAGAGGGAGCAAATCCGGGAAGAAAACAACTTCTGGAATTAGCTGAGATATTTAGCATTAGAAAAGCAAACGACATCATAAAACAGGTTCAGTATGCAATTTCTTCATGGCCTGATTTTGCTGCTGATTGTGGTGTAAGTACAATTTCTATGATTAGAATTCAGAAAAAACTTAAGGAAGTAAGAGATTAGGGCATTGCCCAAAAAACTTTAATTTATACTGCTTAAGTATCTGATAATATAATAGTTCAAAGCTGCGACTTCCGTATACTCCTTTAGATTTGTCCGCAAAATGAGCTAACTGAAAGTCGGTTTTAAAAATTTATCGTAATTGATATTGATGTTTTAATTTGGTTTTTTCACGCTCATCTAATGAGTTTATATATCCCTTCCATCCCGGGCACCAGTTGATATGCCACCGCCAAAACCTTCCAACAAAGGATTTTGGGTTTTTGTCGTGCTTTGCCCTTAGCTTACATTCTTCGCAATTATGCTTTTTCATGATTTTATCTTTTTATTTACAGCGGAGTGCCATTCCTGCTTATCGGCAGTCCGGCACCCCCCCCCCCTTATGATTTTTAATTGTTATGCAATTTTCTTGCCCGCATTTGCTCCAGCACTTTGATTGTAAGCTTCTATTGGCTCAAACAACCAAACTCCCCGACAGGGCAAGCCTAATTTTTTTAGTTCTGCCTTTACATTGTCGAACAACGGCCCTTCAGTTTGGCAGCCCTTTACTTTTGCCTTAACCTGATAGGATTCCATTCCTTTTACTGCAAGCACTGTTACATTGGGATAAGCCTCAAGGTTTTGGGCTGTGTTGTGCATCATAATCTCTGCAGCACAAATTAAATCTTCTTGCGGAGCCATAGTGCTTCCAACAACAATAGTATGTGGTATGCCCTCTATCGAAACACTTGTCAATACTTTTGTTGCTTCCTGATCATTTAGCAACTCCATTATTTCTTTTGGTATTTTCATGATATTAATTTTAATTGGATGTAAAAATATTAACGAAAACAACTACTTTGCCAAAGTATCATATTAGTAACTGGTAACCTTTTTGTAATCTGCTTATGACTTGTACAAAATGCTCTGGAAAGGGAGACTGCGATTCTTTTTTCCTTCCGCTGGATGATTTACTTAGGGTATTGACCGGCAAATGGAAAATGCGCCTTATATTGTGTATTGGAATGGAATCCAAACGCTTTAATGAAATGAAAAGGTGTCATGAGATTTCACCCCGAATTCTTTCAAAAGAACTGAAGGAATTGGAGATGTATGGAATAATTAGCCGTACAGAAGTAAACGATAGCCTAAAAACGGTGAATTATGCTTTAACGGATATCGGAACAGAGCTTATCCCTATTATTGTGCAGTTTCAGAAATGGGGCCGTGATTACCGGCAGAAGTTTTTGCTTCAGATGAAATAAATCCTGGACTATTTCAGGGAAATATTAAAAACTACCAGCTCAGGCCTGTTTCCTGTTCTTACCGGAGGTCCCCATGTGCCGTATCCCGATGAGGTATAAAATGTCGTTTTGCCTTTTTGCATGAGCCCAAAATGATTCTCATATACCCGGTTCGTGATAAACGAAAGCGGCCACAACTGACCTTTGTGCGTATGTCCCGACACCATTAGGTCAACTCCCTGCTCTTGTGCTTTGTTATATTCCACAGGTTGGTGATCAACAAGCAGCAAGGGGAGGTTCTTTCTGTTTCCCTGCAAAATTGTTTCAATGCTTTTTCGCTTTTCGCCGGTCATTTGGGTTTTGTCTTTGTCATCACGGCCAATGATTTGCACAATGCTATCAATAGTAATGATGCTGTCGCGAATAAATGTAATTCCGTGTTTTTTGAAATAATCGATTGTCACCTCCGGTTTGCCCATAAATTCATGGTTGCCTGTAGTAGCAAAAACACCAAGCGGAGCATTGATTTTATCAAAATAGGTTCCAATATCGAATTTCATAACCGGATTGGGGTTGTGATCGACCAGGTCGCCACCAAAGATGACAATATCCGGATTTTGTCCGTTAATTTGATTTACCAGCCTTTGTGCATGATTTTTGCCCAGCATAACGCCCAGGTGCACATCAGTAGCAAGCGCTACTTTCAGGGAACCGCGCTTTGCATCACGTTTATCTATGCTTATATTAAACTCATTTACAATGGGATTAAGTGCATTGACAGATCCGCCAAGCGTTACGAGTCCTGCTATTGAAATCCCGTAGATAAACAGCATCTTTCCCGAAAGAATGCCTGTGGTTAGTGATTCGGGAATAAAATGGAAAAAGTGCTGGAATACTCTTACAATATCCACAAAGAAAGCAAATAATAAAAGATACAGAAAAAAGGCCAGGCTTATTGAACCTATTCTGCTTATGGTGATTGCGAACATTCCGGGATTGCCGCGTTCAAATATCTGGCCTACAATAAAAGTCGCTACGAGTATCCAGAAAGACCAGGAGAAAAACGGCAGCAAAGCGCTTCCTTCAAGTGCTTTAGCGCCCCGGCTGTAGATGTAGCCCGAAAGTCCTCCAATGATTATGATGGCAATTAGTACAAAAATGATCATGGTCGTCTGCTTCATTGCTTATTTTCCTTTGTTATGTAAATTACACTGCTTAACGTCAGAATGCTGATATTGTTAATTTGCCCGCTTTGGAAAGATTTGTATTCCTCTGGTTCAAAAGAGGTTTTAATAGTAAAACAGCTTGCAAAAATAATGGGGTTTGTGATTTTGGAGAGATGCATTTTACAGGTTTTTGTACACTTATTCAAGAAAATAAGTTAATTCATCCCAGCACTCTCAATATACTCCTTAGGGCTCATGCCTACTTTCTTTTTAAACAAGCGCGAAAAATACTGCGGATATTCAAAACCATGCTGATTCAAGTTTTCAGTTTTCTCGTTCAGGAATCATTAATGTGCGAAAACACCTACTTCGGTGCCATGCGGATCATAAAAATGGATAGCACGCCAAAAATAATGTTGGGAATCCAAACGGCCAGCAGTGGGGATAAATCGCCATAAGTGGCAAACACATTGCTGACCTGCATAAACAGGATGTAGCTAAAAGTGATGCCAATACCCAGGCCCAGGTGCATGCCAATTCCACCACGGACTTTCCGGCTTGAAAGCGACACCCCGATCAATGTGAGGATGATTGCAGAAAAAGGAAAGGCCATGCGCTGGTATTTTTCTATATCGTAAAATTTGACATTGCTGCTTCCTTTGAGTTTTTCTTTGTCAATAAAATCACGTAACTGCCAGTAGTCCATTATCTTAAGATCTTCCACATCAACCGTAAGCTCTTCGGGGCGGAACTGGAATGCTGTATCCAGTGTTTTGCCGCGCACCATGCTTTGCTTCATGTCATCAATGGTGCGGATATAATAACTGCTCATAATCCAGCTGGACGAATCGGGATTCCATTTGATTTTATCGGCACCAATTTTGGAAAGCATGCGTCCTTCTTCATCAAAAACTTCCCTCGAAAATTTATAACCTACATTATCTAAGTTATTAAAGCTTTCCACGTACATAAAAACGCCGGGCTGTGTTTGCATATGGATATTGCGGTCGCGGTTTATAAAGGCATCCTTGAGATAAATTTTTTCAAATTCGCGCCAGCCCCGGTTGGTATAAGGAATCAGGAAATTGGCCAGATAAAAGGAAATTGTGCCGATGAGCAATGCGGAAATAATATACGGGCGCAGTAGCCTGCGGAAACTGACACCGGAACTCAAAATAGCAATAATCTCTGTTCGTCCGGCCATCTTGGAAGTAAAGTAGATCACCGAAATGAATGTGAACAGATAGCTGAACAAATTCATGAAATAGGGGATGAAATTGATGTAGTAATCGAAAACAATGGCCTGCAGCGGTGCACTATTTTCTACAAATTCATCCACCTTTTCCGATATATCAAAAACAATTACAATGATAATCAGCAAGGATATGGCATAAAAAAATGTGCCAAGAAACTTTTTAATGATATATCGGTCGATAATACGCAGCATAATCAGAGGCGGGTTGCAACTTTTTTAACCATTTGATCCTTCCAGCTGGAAAACGTTCCTTCCAGTATTTTATTTCTTGCTTCTCCCACGAGCCACAGATAAAATGCCAAATTATGCAAACTGGCAATCATAGGCCCTAAAATTTCTCCGGCAGCAAAAAGATGACGCAAATAAGCGCGTGTATAAAAGCTGTCAACAAAACTAGGCCCGTTTGGATCGAGCGGTGAAAAATCATCTTTCCATTTATTGTTTTTAATGTTGATGATGCCTTCACTGGTGAAAATCATGCCGTTTCTGCCGTTTCTTGTGGGCATCACACAATCAAACATATCAATGCCGAGCGCAATGCTTTCGAGGATATTGGCCGGAGTGCCCACGCCCATCAGGTAACGTGCTTTGTCAGATGGCAGGATGCCGCAGCAGAGTTCGGTCATTTCGTACATCATCTCATGGGGTTCGCCAACGGATAATCCACCAATGGCATTTCCGTCGGCACCTTTTTGGGCAATATATTCTGCCGATTTGATGCGTAAATCGCGATAAGTACTACCCTGAACAATAGGGAAGAGGCTTTGCTCATAGCCGTAAGGGCATTCTGTTTCTTCGAAGCGGTTGATGCAGCGGTCGAGCCAGCGGTGTGTTAAATCCAGCGAGTTTTTGGCGTATTCGTAATCGCAGGGATAGGGCGTGCATTCATCAAAGGCCATCATAATGTCAGCGCCAATAGTGCGTTCGATGTCCATAACGCGTTCGGGCGTAAACTCATGCCGCGAACCATCGATATGTGATTGAAAAGTAACGCCCTCTTCTTTGAGTTTGCGCGTGCCGCTGAGCGAATAAACCTGATATCCGCCGCTATCGGTAAGCATGGGCCGGTTCCAGCCATTGAATTTCTGAATGCCGCCGGCCTGTTTGATGATGTCCAAACCGGGGCGCAAATAAAGATGGTACGTATTGCCCAAGATAATCTGAGCCTGTACATCACTGCTCAGGTGCGGGATGTGCACAGCTTTTACACTGCCCACAGTGCCCACAGGCATAAATATGGGCGTTTTTATTTCTCCGTGATCCGTTTTAATCCTTCCGGCACGTGCCGATGATGCCGTATCTTTTTTTTCGAGCGTAAATTTCATAAAATACTATCTGTCAGTGCGTCGCTAATATCAACAAACGCAGGTGTAAAACTCGGCAAAGATAAGGCTTTCCTGTGATGAAATATGTCTAACTTTGGCTCATACCCAATGCAAGGCAAATGAATTGGCAAGCTATTTTAAATGAGCAACTTACATTTGTGATCTTTTTGGTACTCGCCGCAGCGACACTCTTGTGCCTGCTCATCGACTGGGTTTTGTATGCGCGTTTGGCCTTTTACCGCAACAGTATTGCAACAGCATTGCATAAGCCTTCCAAAGGTGTTTCAGTGGTCATAGCCGCAAAAAATGAATATGCAAACCTTCAAAGGAACCTGCCGCTTATTCTCGAACAGAGCCATCCCGATTTTGAAGTAATTGTTGTAAACAACGGCTCCGAAGATGATTCCATCCATTTGCTGCATATGCTGGCCGAAAAACACAGCCATTTGAAAATTGTGGAAATTAAAAAGAACCTGAACTTTTTCTATGGCAAGAAATTTCCTTTGTCGATGGGCATCAAATCGGCAAAAAATGACCATTTGGTCCTTACGGATGCCGATTGCCGCCCAACCAGCAAGGAATGGCTGATCCGGATGCAGCAAAATTTCACGGACAGCTGTGATATTGTTTTGGGTTATGCTCCATACGAGCCCACGCGCGGTTTATTGAACCGGATAATACGCTATGAAGCTTTGGTTACGGCGCAAAATTATTTATCCATGGCATTGCTGGGGATCCCCTATATGGGCGTGGGCAGAAATCTAGCCTATAAGAAAAGCATGTTTTATGAAAATCATGGCTTTACGTCGCATTATAATTTGGCTTCCGGAGATGATGACCTATTTATTAATAAGGTAGCCAAAGCCTCCAACACAAAAATAGAAATCAGCCCGGAGAGCCAGATGCTTTCTCCGGCCAAACGGACATTGGCAACATGGTGGCGCCAGAAAAAGCGGCATTTCAGTACATCTTCAAAATACAAGCAGGGGCATAAAATGATATTGGCCCTGATCCCTTTCAGTCTGGTACTTCATTATTCCGTTGCTGTATTTTTATTCATAATGAGGCCGGAATTTTGGTTGCCAGTGCTGGTGTTTTTGCTCATCCGCCTTTTTAGCCATCTCTTTATCTTAAAAAAATGTATGCAGCGCCTGCACGAAAAAGATTTATTGTTAATTTCGCCTGTAATCGAAATCGTACTACTACTTTTGCATACGACGGTGGCAGTCAGTAATATATTTAGTAAACAGCGCCGATGGGACTAGAATCGACGGAACATTTGACAGAAAAAGCACTCAGGGACTATAAGTTAGTTCGCTTGGCACTTGAACATGGCGATCAGAAAGCTTATGCCGAGCTGATGAAGAATTATCGCGATTCGCTCTATTTTATGCTGCTCAAAATGACCAACGATCCTGTTGATGCTGACGATTTGACGATTGAAGCCTTCGGTAAAGCCTTTAAAAACCTGAAACAATATACGCCCCGCTACGCATTCAGTACCTGGCTGTTTAAAATTGCTTCAAACAATTGTATCGACTTTATCCGTAAACGAAAAAACAATACGATTTCAATCAACCGCTCCTATGGCGAGCACGAAGATGGTAGCGAACTGGCGCAAAACCTTCCTTCAATGGGGCAGGATCCTGAAGAGTGCATGATCGAAAGCCAGAAAATCCGTATGATGCGCGAAGTGGTCGTCCGCCTGAAACCACATTACCGCCGCTTGGTCGAAATGCGCTATTTTGAAGAACTTTCGTACGATGAAATCAGTACCGAATTGAAGCTTCCGCTTGGAACAGTGAAAGCTCAGCTTTTCAGGGCACGCGAATTTTTGCAGAATGTGCTCAAAAATTCCCGCGAAAAAATTTAATCTATCCCGCAATTCCTTTTTATTCAAACGAAGATTCGTAATTTTGGCAATCGAATAACCAAAACATTAAAATTACGGACATATGAACCTCACCGAGTTTCAAAAACTTGTACTTCAGGGTATTCCCGATGAACTCCCTCCAAAAAAAGAATGGGACAAAGAAATAAATCACGCGCCCAAGCGGAAAGAAATTCTCAATAAAAAGGAAAAAGCACTGGCCATTAAAAATGCGCTGCGTTATTTTCCAAAAAAACATCATGAAGTTCTTGCCAAAGAATTTGCTGAAGAGCTGGAAACTTTCGGACGCATTTATATGTACCGCTACCGTCCGGATTACCCAATTTCAGCACGGTCTATAGAAGATTTTCCGCATAAATCAAAACAAGCGGCAGCCATTATGCTGATGCTGAGCAATAACCTGGATTACGCCATTGCGCAACATCCACATGAGTTAATTACTTATGGTGGAAACGGTGCGGTTTTTCAAAACTGGGCGCAATACCTGCTCAGTATGCAATATCTGGCCGAAATGACCGACGAGCAAACATTGACCTTGTATTCGGGACATCCCGCAGGGCTTTTCCCTTCACACAAAGATGCGCCCCGCGTAGTCGTTACCAACGGAATGGTGATTCCAAATTATTCCAAACCGGACGACTGGGAAAAATTTAATGCGCTGGGTGTTTCTCAATACGGACAGATGACAGCAGGTTCGTTTATGTATATTGGTCCTCAGGGGATTGTGCATGGAACCACCATCACTGTTCTGAATGCCGGAAGGAAAATTGAGAAAAACAATGAAGGTCTGGCAGGAAAGCTTTTTGTGACATCAGGACTTGGGGGAATGTCTGGCGCACAGCCAAAAGCAGCTGTTATTGCCGGAGCAATTGGTATCATTGCGGAAGTGAATCCAAAAGCCGCGCGCAAACGCCACGAACAGGGTTGGGTTCAGGAACTTTATGAAGATCTGGACGAATTGATGGCCCGTGTGCGTAAAGCTAAAGAAAATAAAGAAACGGTGAGCATTGCATATCTCGGAAATATTGTAGATCTCTGGGAAAAATTTAATACCGAAGACATCACAGTAGAAATTGGTTCGGATCAAACCAGTTTGCACAATCCGTGGGCCGGGGGCTATTATCCGGTTGGCTACAGCTTTGAAGAATCGAACCGTATGATGGCTGAGGAGCCGGAAAAATTCCGCACAGCCGTGCAGGAAACACTCCGCAGGCATGTGGCCGCTGTGAATGAGCAAACGAAACGTGGTATGTATTTCTTTGATTACGGAAATGCCTTCCTGCTTGAATCAAGCCGTGCAGGAGCAGATATCCTCAACGAAGAAGGTGATTTCAAATATCCAAGCTACGTTCAGGATATTATGGGCCCTATGTGCTTCGATTATGGTTTTGGCCCCTTCCGTTGGGTATGTACATCCAGCAATCCTGAAGATTTGGCATTGACCGATAAAATTGCCGGCGATATTCTGGAAGAAATGGCCAAAACAGCTCCAGAAGAAGTCAAGCGTCAGATTGAGGACAACTTGCGTTGGATCCGTCAGGCAGAAGAAAATAAACTGGTTGTGGGGTCGCAGGCACGCATCCTTTATGCAGATGCAGAAGGCCGCATGCGCATTGCCGAAGCATTCAACAAAGCGATTGCTGATGGAAAACTCAAGGCACCGGTAGTTTTGGGCCGCGACCATCACGATGTTTCCGGAACAGATTCCCCTTTCCGCGAAACCTCCAATATTTATGATGGTTCCAGCTTCACCGCTGATATGGCCATCCAGAATGTAATTGGTGATTCCTTCCGCGGAGCTACCTGGGTTTCGATCCACAATGGCGGTGGCGTTGGCTGGGGCGAAGTTATCAACGGCGGTTTTGGTATGGTGCTCGATGGCTCAAAAGATGCCGATCGCCGTTTGAAATCTATGCTTTTCTGGGATGTGAACAATGGCATTGGCCGCAGGAGCTGGGCGCGAAACGATGGCGCTGTTTTTGCAATAAAACGTGCCATGGAAGCAGAACCACGCTTAAAGGTTACTGTCCCGAATATTGCAGATGATGATCTGATTGATAGTGTTTTGTAGGGCATTGCACATATATTAAAAAAAGCCTGCCATTTTCCGGCGGGCTTTTTTATGCAAAAAAAACCGCCCCTTTTGAGGGCGGCTTATTTTCATCGTATTTTTTTTCCGGATTATTCTACAATTATTCTGCGTGTTACAGATTTGCTTTCTGCTTTCAGCTTAATGAAATAAACACCTGATTCGAAAGAAGACATATCAATCTGTGTATTTGCGCCAATTTCCTGCTGGTAAACTGTTTGGCCAACAATATTGAAAATATTCAGCTGTGCTGCTTCATCCATATTGAACTTGATATTCAGGTTTGCCTGAACCGGATTCGGATAAATTTCAAATTCAGCTGTTTCTGTATCATTGATGCCAGTATAATCCCAGGGGATATACAATGGGATGGTTTTAGCGTAACCAAAACTTTTTACCATTGGGCAAACGGCTGCGCCAGCATTGTCTGTCAGGGAGAAAAATCCGAGGTATTGCGGGTCTTTCACAAGGCCGTTACCACCTTCGTCATACATTACAAAAGAGAAGCCGGCAACACCACGGTTTTCCGGAAATTCGATGGTTTCGTTATACATTTGGTTAGCTACCTCGTATGGGCCGCCTTCCTGAATAACAGTTCCATCAGAGTCGAGCAGAGCCCAATGATTTTGTTCCGGTGTATCGTTGGTGCGGAGCAGCAGGTTAAGTGGGCCTTCAAAAGTCTCTAATACATTGCCAAACTCAAGGGTAATAGTATTGGATTCCGGATTTTCATCTTCTCCTCCATTTACTTTTGTGATTTCGATAGTAAGTATATTGTTTTCCAGAAGGGTAAAATGAATTGGATCGAGGAAGAAGCTTTCTGTATGGAAAGGCTCAAGATCGCCGCTCCAGTTAACAACAGTTTCGTTTTCACCATTCACATTGTAGGTGATTTCGGCAGATGTTGCATCAGTGTTTCCAAGGTTGATCATTTCAAAGCGTGGCTCGAGGTAACCAATGCTGTTGTTTTCAGGAACATTGCTTGTTGCCATTACTGAAAGGTCGTTTTCATTCTCGGGAAGGATAGAAGTAAGGGGCATTTTTTCCGCCTGGAGCACTTCTTTAGTGTTCATGTCCTGCACAAAAACAATTACTTCTGTGTGCATGATGTTCCAGGCCATATTGCGGGTAAATGAAAATTCCAGTTCTTGTTCTTCGCCATTTGCCCAGTCAATTGGTGTGCCTTGTGAGCCATTGACCATCAGGCGCTGAACAAAATTGAGGTGGCTCTGGCCTTGCCATGCCTGCTCGATTTCTGATTCAGTAACCACAACAAAAATATTGTTATTGTGATCGTTCAGGTTTTCGTCGCGGGTAACCGTTGCCTTAATCGTGTATTCCAAACCGGCAACTTCTCCATTCAGGGCAAGGTCGATATGGGTTTTAGTGTCGATGCGCTGGTTGTACTTGGGAAGGAAAGCCGTGTAGAGCGAATTACTGGAGCTTCCTCCTTCGTACTTGAGCAATCCGTCAAAAATAGATGTTGGGTACGCAGTAACGCCGTACCAGTTCAAGCGGTTTCCGCCATTGGTTGTTTCATAAGCATCGCCGCCATGATATTCAATAATGGCAACATTTTTCCCGTTTTCGATCAGGTCATCAGCACCCATTGCAGCCCCCGGGCAGTATTGACACCATGTTCCGGTTCCAATTTCCAGCAAAACCATTTTACGGTCAATGTTTTGCGCGTTAAGTACCAAAGCCGTTCCTAGGATGGAAAAGAGTAAAAATAATCTCCTCATAGTTTTAATTTTAGAAAGTTAAAAATCCTGGTTTATTAAAAAAATAACATGGCCAAAGGGCCTTTTGTTCTGAACGTATGATGCAAAGATGCGATATTGTTAAGAATGCAGCAAGCTTGAAAAGTTGCCTGTCAACTCATATATCGAAATATATGCGTATGCAAATATAACTAACTTATTGTTAATGAGAATTTAATGTTTTTAAAATATTGTTAATGCTACAATAAAACTTTTTGTAATTACTAAAATTAGAATGGAAAATACTACATTTGCTATCTATATAAACCAATTTTAGTATTTAAATTAAATCAGGAGTTATGAAGAAACAAGTACTTTTTATTTTTAGTTTTCTGTTTATCAGTGCTTTTACTTATGGGCAAAGCTTATTGGCGCTATCTGCCGAGGGCGAACCGCTGCCGCAGGACAATCATGTGGCCATCAGTGGTGATCCCAGTCATGAATTTTTGGCCGATTGCGTTATCAAAAACACCAGTGATGCCGAAATTACTGTAGGTATAAAAATGTATGTACAGTACGTGCAGGAAGGCTCTAATTTTCAGCTTTGCTTTAGTGATGGCTGCCTTCCTCCCGGAAATTACAGTACCGACAAAACTGTTGTAATGGCTACTCAGGCTACAGACAATAGCTTCGGTTGCCACTACAATTATAATGACAACCTGGGGATGGCTTCGGCTATGTTTACATTTTATAATACAGAAGACGAAAGCGATTCTGTTTCTGTGTTTTATGATTTTACAGTCAGTTACCTCTCCCTTTTAAGCGAAGATGGAGAAATGATTGAAGGTGGAAACGTGATCAGACTGAATATGCATCCCGACAGCGGAGAAATGGAAGTGAAAATGCAGGTGAAAAACCTCAAAGATGAATCCATTGACGTTATGGTTGCCAAGAAGGTGCTTATTGATCTGGAAAACTCAATGAATACTTTCTGTTGGGGCGCTTGCTTTCCACCAAATGTGGATACTTGCAACAGCCCGCTAACTATCGAAGCCGGTGGTGTAAACGAGAATGATTTCTCTGCGCATTTTAATCCAAATGGGGTAGAAGGAATCGCTGAGATTGAGTATATGATCTACGATGCCAATAATCCATCGGATAAAATTACAATCAGGCTCGCGTTCTTTTCTCAAGACAATACCGCAATTAATGATTTGAGCGCTTTCGCACAAATAAGTGCGGTTTATCCAAACCCGGTTGCCAATAGTTTTAGCATTGATTACAGCTTTGAGCAGCTTTTTGCGCAAACCAGCCTTGAGATTTATAACGTATCAGGCGCCCGCGTAGCTACATACGATATCAACGGAATGACGGGCAGGATGGATGTTGCTGTGGATGACCTGGAAAATGGCGTTTATTTCTGCGTATTGAAAGCAGAAGGTCAGGTCGTTAAAATGAACAAATTTGTAGTTGCCCGTTAGGGAAACATAATTTTTAAATGATAAACCGTTATCTGTTTTTCAGATAGCGGTTTGTTTTTTTGGAAAAATTGTAATTTCGCGCCGCATTTTTTTATTAATTATTTCATTAAGTAACTGATAAATAATAAATTAGCATATGGCAGAGGTCTTGTCTTTTGGGCTGTTGGGTTTGACATCCTTTATCACCCTGATTAACCCATTAAGTTTGATGCCGGTTTTTATGACCATGACATCTGATTTTGATGATGTTAGCCGAAAACGTATAGCACGCAAAGCAATCATAACTTCCTTTTTTGTATTGATGCTGTTTGCTTTTGGAGGGCAGTTACTGTTCGGTTTTTTCAATATCTCGGTAAACAGCTTGCGCATTGTGGGTGGCGTGATTTTCTTTTTTATGGGCCAGGATATGCTGCAGGCGCGTTTGGCAAAAGTTAAAGTGCGCGATGAGGAAATTAAGGCTTACGAAAACGATATCAGCATAACACCTTTGGCAATACCGCTCATATGTGGCCCGGGGGCAATTACAAATGCCATTGTTCTAATGGATGATGCCGGAACTATTGGTTTGAAAGCCATGTTGGTCGGGATTATTGCGTTAGTGCTGGCAACCACTTATATCGTTTTGATAAGCTCCGGAAAGATTATCAAAATTCTTGGTGAAACAGGCAATAAAGTTCTTCTCCGCCTTATGGGCTTAATTGTGATGGTTATAGCAGTAGAGTTCTTTTTTGCCGGCCTCAAACCTTTTATTGTTGATATCCTGGAGGCAGTCCACCGCTAAAGTTCAATTCCATAGTAGAAATAAAAGCGGCTGGCAAGCCATAGCCCAATACCGATTATAAGCCATAAGAGACGGGAATGTATGCCAGAACGGCAATAATTGGGTTTGGTAATCATTTCAAAAGCTTTAGGTACACGGTTGATATAAGCTGGTATCAGGATAAGGCCGAGGATGATCCCATAAAGGCAGAAAGCTGCAGGAATGCGGGGGTAGTTCAAAATCAGTATCCCCGAAACCCCGGCAATCCAAGGAAAAAACATGACCATGCCCAAAAAGGGATCCCGGTTGTGGCGCCGTAAGAAAAGGCTGCATGGGGATGAAATATAAAACAGTGAACCTATGTGGCGTCCAACAAATATCAGGATGAGCGAGAAGACCATGAATATAGAGAGTACCTGCGGACTGTAGATATCTGTCATAAACATCCATTTCGCGGCATAAACAAAACCTGTATTGGTAAGGGCTCCAACCAAATATGATCCAAATGAAAATAATAGGGAATGAATTAAAGCCCAGGCAAAAAATAAGCGGCTGAAATTGCTCCTGATGTGGCTGTTAAAATAGTATTTTCTTAAGCCTGCTCCCGTCAGAAATATCATCATCGGGGCAAAAGCACTGATAAACACTATGTTTACTCCTGTCCATTCAGAGCTGATGGTCCGTAGTGAGTAGATTGAAAAAGTATTATAAAATACCATTCCAAGATTATAAAGCTTGGCCGCAAGCAAAGAATACAATTGATGCAGCCAAAACATCAAAAAAAAGGATATTACAAATGCGGCCAGAGAATTAAATGCAAATGCAGGAAAACATTGCCTGGGGGTACATTTTTTTTTGGCAGGCAATTCTTCAAAAGTCGTTTCATAAGCCTGAGGTAATTTCCAAAAGTATTTTTGACTAAATGTATGTGTCCAGAAATTTTTAAAGAAATCGCACCAATCGAGAAAAATGTAATCACGATTTTTTAAAGTTTCCTGTCTGGGCTTTAATCCACGGAATATCCATATTAGGGGAATCTGCCATTTTTTTATCCGTATTATAGTTTTGGAGTAAAATTGCTTAAGAATGAGGGTGGCTGTTTTTTTGTGCTTTCTGTGCCTGCTTTTTGATTTTGCTTGCTTCTTTTTGCCTTTCTCGTACCTGTCCTTTAATTTTTTGTGCCTTTTTTTTCGTTCGCGTTCCTCCCGCTTTTGACGTTTTAGTGATTCACGCTGACGACGCAATTTATCCCTGATTTCCTTGTTCGCAAACATTAAAGGAATTTTTTTTCTGCAAGTTATAAAAAAAGCCGCAACATTCAATGATGCCGCAGCTTTTAATAATTTTATGTGGTTTTAACAGCCAAAGGCTTTTTTAATCTTGTCAACATAATCGAGTTTTTCCCATGCAAAGAAATCAACAACTTTAAAATAGCGTTCTTTTCCGTTAATGGTTTTTGCAAGCGTATGTTCATCCTGATAATATACTTCAATCTCTTTTGAGAAAGTATCGCGGCCAAAATGGCCGTATGTTGCTGTTGGAAGGAAAATCGGATTGGTCAAACCAAAGCGTTCGATAATGGCAAATGGTCTCAGGTCAATGATTTCCTTAATTTTTTCAGCAATTTTTCCATCACTCAGCGTATTTCCCTTTTCGTCTTTCATTTTGCAGCTATCGTGCGTATCAACAAAAACGCTCACAGGTTCGGCCACACCAATGGCATAAGCCAATTGTACCATTGCTTCTTCAGCAACACCTGCAGCAACTAGGTTTTTTGCAATGTGGCGGGCTGCATAAGCTGCGCTGCGATCCACTTTTGATGCGTCTTTTCCACTGAATGCGCCACCGCCATGCGATGCTTTTCCACCGTAAGTGTCCACAATGATTTTGCGGCCTGTCAGTCCGGTGTCGCCATGCGGGCCACCAATAACAAATTTACCGGTTGGGTTAACAAATAAACGGAAATCGCCTTTGAACAGATCCGCAATTTGTTTGGGTAATGTTGCTTTAACGCGGGGAACAAGAATGTTTAGTACATCCTCACGGATGGTGTCCTGCATTTCTTTTTCATCAGCGAAATCATCATGTTGTGTTGAAATTACGATGGTGTCGATGCGTACCGGATGATGATGATCGTCGTATTCAATAGTTACCTGCGATTTGGAATCCGGGCGCAGATAGGTCATTTGGCTACCTTCATGACGTATGGCCGCAAGCTCCTGCAGCAGGATGTGCGAAAGCTCAACCGGCATCGGCATCAGGTTTTCCATATCGTTGGTGGCATAACCGAACATCATGCCCTGGTCGCCGGCGCCTTGTTCTTCTTTTTTGGCGCGTTCAACTCCCTGGTTGATATCGCCCGATTGTTCATGGATTGCAGAAATGACGCCACACGATTGCGCATCAAATTGATAGTCCGAACGGGTGTAGCCAATATCGGTAATGGTTTTGCGGGCAATGCGCTGTACGTCAACATAACCATTGGTTTTTACTTCGCCGCCAACAACTGCCAGGCCGGTTGTTACAAAACTTTCACAAGCAACTTTTGAGTTGGGGTCGTGACGAAGAAATTCGTCGAGCATGGCGTCTGAAATTTGATCAGCTACCTTGTCAGGATGTCCTTCAGAGACAGATTCGGAAGTGAATAAGTATCCCATTTAATGTATTTTAATTGTTAGACTTAAATTAAATGGGAAAGACGATTGGTTGTAGAAAAAATACTGGTTTAGCATTTTTTTATGTGGTTGCAATCAATCAAATCTTTCCACGTGGCGGCAAAATTATAAAATTTATTTAAATACTTTTTAAATAAGCATAAAATTATTTTTCCTCCGAAAGGTTTATTTCGTTAATGGGTTGAAAATCAAACCTATTTTTGTTGGGTCAGTTCATGGAAAACATCTTCCATACTGCGGTTTTCCTGCTGCATCGAAAGTACTTTCACATTATTGGCAACGGCCTGCTCAAAGATTTCTTCGCGTATGTCCTTCTCGGCAGAGCAAATCAATTCAAATTTTTTGTCGGCAATTTCATTTATTTTCTGGACTCCTGAAATAGCTTTTAGAAAATCGGGTTTCGCTTTGACGTTAATTTCCAGTGTGATGCGCGTATTGCCTTTGCTCAATGAGGCCAGGTTTTTGGTGCTGTCGTCAGCAACAATTGTTCCTTTGTTAATAATGATGACGCGGTCGCAAATGGCTTCTACTTCCTGCATGATATGTGTGGAAAGTATTACGGTTTTTTCGCTGCCGATTTTGCGGATGAGGTTGCGGATTTCGATAAGCTGGTTGGGATCCAGGCCTGAAGTGGGTTCATCGAGAATCAGGACTTCCGGGTCGTGGATCATCGCCTGTGCCAGGCCCACCCTTTGTCTGTATCCTTTGGACAATGCTCCGATTTTTTTGTGTTTTTCAGGCGAAAGTCCTGTGATTTCGATCATTTCCCTGGCTTTCTCCAAAGGTTTTTTGATTTTGTAGAGGCCGGCTACATGCTCCAGATATTCGGTTACATACATATCCAGATAGAGCGGGTTGTGTTCGGGCAGATAACCCAAACGGCGGCGTACTTCCAAAGAATTTTCCAGGATATCAAAACCGCTTACACTGGCAGTGCCATTTGTTGGCGGGATAAAGCAACTGATCATTTTCATCAGCGTTGATTTACCGGCTCCGTTTGGTCCCAGTAAGCCTACAATTTCTCCTTTTTTGATGCTGAAACTGGCATCATTTACGGCTTTTTGTGTGCCGTACATTTTTGTGATATTCTTAACTTCTATGCTCATGCAAAATCCTTTGCGACAAAAATAAGCATTCACCAGACTTGAAACGGGAGGCAATGCTTAAAATTCCTTAAAACTATTTTCTTCCAAAATCTGCAGGGATTTCACCCCAGTATTCGGTTTGCCATTTCAGAATGGGATTGGGATACTGATTGGTTTTCAGCCAGTATTCTCCTCTTTCGATGAGGTTGAAAATCTTTGCATTGCGCGCAGTTCGGGCCAGTTTGGTGTTTACACGTTTATCGCGCACCCACTTCATTGCTGTACGCGAATCGGTATAAATCGGGATGCTGCTATTGTATTTTTTCAGGAAGGCCAATCCGTGCACAATGGCCAGAAATTCGCCAATATTCACGGTTCCTTCGGGCAAAGGGCCCAAATGAAAGAGTTTGCGCCCGCTTTTGGTTTCAACTCCCTGATATTCCATGTCGCCCGGGTTTCCGGCACATGCTGCATCAACGCTGATGGTGTTCCAGTCGGGCATGCCGATGCGTTTTTTGTCTGCTTCTGTCATCACCTTTTTGGGAATGTCTTTTCCGATAAACTGTGTGGGTGATGAACTAAAGGCTTCTTCGGCCATCTCACGAGAGGGAAAGGATTTGTAAACAGCGCCTTCGAAGCCAGCAATCTGTTTTTTGCATTCGTCCCAGGAAGTATAAACACCCGGTTGCAGACCTTTCCAAACAGTATAGAATTTAGTTTTTTTAGCCATGAACTACTTTTTTGCGGCCCGATCTTAATTGCGCCAGGCTGATGCCGCCCAGGGCAAGCACAATCCCTGCTATTTTTCGTGCATCAAAACTTTCATCTACTACCAGCCAGGCGAATATTGCCGTAAATGCCGGGATGAAGTTTGTGAATATCGCCGTACGGCTTACGCCAATGACCCTTGTGCTATAGGTGTAAAATACGAAAGCCAAAGAGCTGCCCAAAACGGCCAGCCAGAAAAGCGAACTGATCAGCTCACCCGTAAATTCTGTTTGCAGCACATTTTTCCATTCAAAAATGAGAAAGAACGGAAGAAACATAAAAATTCCGGCGAGGTTTTGCCATGCGATGACGGAAAAAGGATTGTATTTGATAGCCAGCGGTTTCAGTAAAATGGAATAGGCAATAGCGACAGCAACAGCAAATACCAGGCTGAAAACGCCCAGCCAGGATGCGTTTAAGCTGTAATCGGGTTTGATGATCATCAGCATCACGCCCACAATGGAAATGCTTAAACCAATGATATTAAGGATACTGAGTTTTTCGCGATACACCATCCATGCGGCGATGGGCGTAAAAACCGGTACAAGCGCAATAAAAACAGCGCTTACTGTTGGAGATGAGTATTTTACGCCATAACTTTCGCCCAAAAAATATAAAAAGGGGTTGAGCAAAGCGGTAAGCAAAACCAAACCGATATCTTTTCGGTCGGGCAACATCCGGATACGCAAAATTTTCATCAGGCTGAAAAGCAAAATGGAGCTGATGCTTAAACGGAAGAGCAAGATGCTTACGGGCTCAAGGTATTTGAGGCATATGTCGGTCCAGACGAACGTCAGCCCCCAGAAGAACATGGCCAGCGTAATGGCAGCATAAACCCTTAGGTTATGGCCGGTTTTAGCTCCTTCCCGATTCATTCAGTATTTTGGTGTTGTGTTTTAGCGTTCTTAAAATCAAAGCAATAATGGCGGCTATGCCAAGTGCATAGCTGGAAGGCCGGTTAAGATCAACACTTCCAAACAAAACCCATGAGCGGAGCACATCAATAAAAAAGAACCCCAGTACCGTAGCCAGAACACCGGAATATTCGCGGCGCAGGACTGAAATAAAACTAAAGGGGATATCACCTTTTTGATATTTGGAGAAAGCGGGCAGAAAAGCCGGTACTTGTAAAGACCAATCTAGATATTGCTGGCCGAATTTACGCTCCAGAAAACGTTCTTCCGCAAACATAATGCGTTCATAATAAAGCCAGTAGGCCAGAGAAACGATAATTACAAAATATATATTGAAGGTATAGACCACAATACCAATCCACATTAGGTAATTGCCCAGGTACAGCGGATGGCGCACCATTGAGTAAATCCCTTTGGTGTTGAGGCTCATGGCAACTTGTTTGTTCCGGTTTCGCCCGGATGTTCCATGTGGAGTAGTGCCAATTGACCATGCACGAACAATTTGCCCCATAAAACTCAGCACAATGGCCACAATGCTGACCCAAAAGCGGGCATTGGCATTTAATCCGCCGTATCCGCTTAAATAAATTACCGGCACAGCGAGGATAAATAAAATCACTGGAATTTGTCCGCGATGACGAAACAGATAATTGCCGCTTTTTTCGAAGGAATGTACTAATGCCATGTATTCTTTTTTAAGTGGCGCAAAAGTAGGAATTTTTCAGCGGACATCATTCCAGAATGCCATTGCCTGAAACGGTGTCCCAAATATTCCAATACAAATTATCATCCTTCCATTTATCTTTTGGTTTTTCATTTCCGGTAGGAAACCCAATTGGGATGACATTCAGCGGAATGATGTGCTCCGGCAGCTTCAGGGTGTCCATAACGATTTCCATGCGCTCTTTGGCGGGATAAGCCGCTGTCCATACAGCGCCCAACCCCATGCTTTCTGCCGCCAGCAGGATGTTTTGGGTTGCAGCAGAACAGTCCTGAACCCAAAATTGCTGTTCCCTTCCGGGAAGGCTTTTGGATAAATCACCGCAAACGACAATGGCTGCATGTGCTTTCAATAACATTTTGGCATAAGGGAGTTTGCTTCCCAAAGCATCGAGGATCTGGCGGTCGTCAATGGCGATAAATGCCCAGGGTTGCTTGTTCACTGCCGAAGGCGCTGCCATCCCGGCTTTGACCAATAGTGTCAGTTGTTCGCGATCCGGCTTAAGGCTGCTGAATTTCCGCACGCTTTTGCGCTTAAAGATGGTTTCGATTGCAGGAAAATTATTGGATTCCATATTGTTAAAAACTATTGTAATTGGTTTAAATTGTTAAAACGCACGAAAATAAATCAATAAATCTTTAGATATGTTTTGGATTGTTTATATTTTTGTGTGTCGAATTTAAACAAATCTTAAATACTCATGAAGAAATTTTTTTTAATGGCACTGTTTGTTTTGTTCTCAGGCAGTGTATTATTTGCACAGAGCCAATTGCAGGATGTTGTTTATCTGAAAAACGGGAGTGTAATTAAAGGGCAAATTATTGAATTAGTGCCGGCAAAGAGTGTGCAGTTGGAGATTGCCGATGGCAGTATTGTAAGCTATGAAATGGAACAGGTAGATCGTATTGTTCGTGATAAGTCTGCAGTAATAAATCAGTCGAAGGAAAATGAATCGTACAAGAGCAATTTTGGGAGTAAGATGTTTTATGCGGGAATTGATTTTGGACCGGGTATGCCTTTGGGTAATTTTAAGGATTCTTTTCAAGGCTTGAAAATGGAAGTTTTATATGGCCTGGAAGCTGGAGCATTTCTCAATAAAAATCTGGCTGCCTCCCTTTATTGGTTTGGTAGCTCCTGGAATAATGATGCAAATAGCAATGAGGCACTTTCTGTTAATGGTCTTACTTTTGGGCTTCATGCCCAAACCAACGGCAAGATTAAGGGTATTGCGCATTTTAGAATGGGAATGATGTGGTGTGATACGCCAGAGTTTCGTTCGAACGATTTTTTTAATGGAAAAGAAGCCTTAATTGAGGCTGCTTCTTCGCGAAGCGTTGGATATGATCTTGGACTTGGAATTTTATACGAGTTGTGGGAATCCTTGAGTTTGGATATTGTAACCAGCTATAAAAGATCGAGCTTTACCTTCAGGAATGTTAATACTTCGGTGGCCAGTTACAGGGATTTAGGAGAATTCTATAAATTGGATTTTAAAGAAGACTACTCTGTCCTGAGCTTTTTGATAGGCTTGAAATTTCATTTTTAATTTAATAGCAAAAAAACGACCCGTTTGTGAGGGGGTCGTTTTTTGTCTGTTATAAACCTTTATGGCTGTATTTTACATAACGGATGATTGTTAATATTATATTTTTATTCAACTAAGGTTTATAGATTTTTCAGTCGGCAATGCACTTCAGGCATAAACCTCCATCGAAATGACCGTTTTAAGGGTTGTTTTGCAGGGATAGGGCAGATAGCGGGCGCGGAGCGCCCGCTATCTGCCCTATCCCTGCCTACTGACAATAAAAAACGGTCATTTCGACCAGAACACAAAGCACAGCGGTGTGTTGCCGGAAGAAATCTTATTTTCCCTATAAACTATTATTAATGAGTGTTTTTTTATGTAAAATGGATCATAATCGGTGATTTCTGATTATCTAATCCATTTGTATTTGTGCCGTGAATCAACCTACATTTTGAATGCAGCCGCCTTTGTAAAATCTACCGTACAAAATTTGTGTACTTTTTAGCTTCCAGCTCAGGTTCTATCACTTTATCTTTCCCGTTTTCGACAAGTTTCAATATCCAGGCCATATTTTTTCCCAAAACGCGCATTATCTGGACACCTTCTTCATCCTGATGGATATCTCCGGGCCGGGTGCCGTGGATTACATTCCAATAATTGGATGTTGCCAGGATCATTTCCGAATAATTAAGATAGTGGTTCAGTTCGTTAAAAGTGGGCAGGCCGCCTGAACGCCTTACGGATACAACCGATGCGCCAACCTTATGGCGAAACATGGAATCATTGGCGCCGGCAACATAAAAAGCGCGATCGAGGAAGGCTTTCATATTGGCCGCAACAGCAGAATAATGCACGGGCGAGCCCAACAAAATTCCGTCGGCTTGTTTCATTTTTTCAATCCAGAGGCTTACATAATCGGTTTTTATGACGCACTTTCCATCGCGCTTTTTGAAACACTGATTACAGCCCATACATCCGCGGATATCCTGACTTCCAACCTGAATGATTTCCGTTTCAATGCCTTTTTTTTCCAGTTCGTCGCATACCAGTTTTAATGCCTGATATGTGTTGCCCTCTTTTCTTGGGCTACCGTTAAATGCTATTACTTTCATGTGTTTTATTTTTGTTTAATTTATTGTTAATGAATAGCTTGTTGGAGGAATAAGCGGGTTTAAAAAATCTTTTGTGGTTCTACGAAGAATTTCGTGGGTAATCATAAAATTTGAGATTAAAAATATTGAAAAATATGACTTCCAACAGATTCCTCCCTCCACAAAGCCTTAATCACTTCGTTTGGCTTTGTTCTGGTCGGAATGACGCTGTTTAACATGTGTTTAAGGCAAATGAGGCGAGGACGTATTTGAGATAAATTATTGTGTCCTCGCCTCATTTGCCCCTAGTGTAATAATTATTAAGTTAATTAACTAATATTTTATTATCTTTGCCTCATGGCAAGGATAGGAAGACCCATTCAGTTAACACCGGAAGAGAAAGCAGAGCTTCTTTCCATGAGCCGTTCACGCAAACTTGAAAAACGTTACGTTGAGCGAGCCGAAATAATTATATTATCCGATCAAGGTTTCTCGATGGGTGAAATAGTAGAACAAACAGGACTTAGTAGGCCTGTGGTAAATAAGTGGAGACAACGCTTTCGAGAACAAGGCATTAATGGCTTAAAGGATGCTTACCGAAGTGGAAAGCCAAAGGTTATCACTGCGGAACAACAGGCTATGGTAATTGAGAAAGCCTGCACAAAGCCTGATGACGGATACACTAACTGGTCTCAAGAACGTATCGCCAAAGAAGTAGGGATTAGTCAGTCCAAAGTATTTCAGATTCTTAAACAAGCAGACTTAAAGCCGCATAAAATAGAGTATTGGTGCGGTAAGTCAAAAGACCCGGAGTTTGAAGAAAAAATGACCAACATTGTTGGGCTTTACATGTCACCACCAGAAAACGCTTTGGTTATTTGTGTTGATGAAAAAACTCAAATACAGGCACTCGATAGAACTCAGCCAGAATTGCCATTACGGCCAGGAAACCCGAAAAGACAAACAGCCACCTACAAACGCAACGGAACTGTTTCGTTAATTGCGGCACTTGCCGTGCATACAGGTGAAGTAACAGCCAAAACAATTAAATCAAATAATGCAGAAAACTTCTTAAAGTTTTTAAAATCACTTGATCGGAAATACCGCAACAAAAAGCTTCACATAATCGCAGACAACCTTTCGGTACATAAACATAAAGACGTTAAGGAATGGCTGAAAGGCAAAAGGAAAATCACCTTGCACTTCACGCCAACGTACTCTTCTTGGTTGAATCAAGTTGAGATATGGTTCAATATATTAACAAAGGATGTTGTAAAAGGAGGTGTTTGGCAATCATCAGAACAATTAGCTTCTCAACTTATTGAATACGTAAAAACATACAATGAGACACGTGCTAAGCCCTTTCAGTGGACGTATACTGGCGATGTATTGAAAATTAGTTAACTTATTAAATAATTAATACACTAGACTTTTTAAAACCCGTCATTCCGACAAAGTTTTCCGAAGCATGAGGAAGGCTTTGGAGGAATCTGTTGGAGATCTAACTTTTGTATTTCCACGAAATTCCCAATAGAACCTCTTTTGCAAAGGTAGGGCGATTTCAGGTTTTATCGTATTTTTTCGGATTATCTGTTTGTGAGGCCCGTATCCCCACCGTCCAAAAGAAAAAAACTGCCCCGGCAAACAGGACAGTTTTTGAATTATAGAAAAGCAAAAAAGAGTAGATTGAGATTATTCTTCTGGTTCTACCACCATGAGCACATCTCCTTTGGAAACTGAATCACCGCTTTCGAATTTGATTTCTTTTACGGTGCCTTTAACCGTTGCATCCAGGTTGTTCATCATTTTCATGGCTTCGAGTACTACGAGTGTATCGCCAACTTCAACTTTATCACCAACATTCTTTTTAAATTCCACGATCATACCGGGAATCGGAGCAGTAATGCTTCCTGTTGCCACAACTTCTTTGGTTTTGGCTTCCTTTTTGCGTCGTGGGCGGGCTGCACCACCAACACTAACCTTTGCGTTAGGGTCATTGATTTCCACGCTGAAAGTATCGCCATCAACCGTAACTTCAAATTCACGGGTACAATTGGTTCCGTTGCCTTTTGATGTGAGTTCGCCCGAAAGAGCTTTGCGTACGAGCTCATCTTCTTTTTCTACCTGAGCCATTGTCTTTGGTTTAAACTCAGAAGGAACAGGCTCTTGTCCGTACTTCCATTTGAGGAAACGCTTGCCGGTAACCGGATAAAGTGCCATCAATACCTGGTCGTCCAGGTCCTGTGCCAATCCTTTGGAAATCTCTTTTACATGATCCATTTCCGGTTCAAGAATGGCGCCCGGACGTTCCGTAATCGGTTTCTGGCCTCGAGGATAATCAGCCAGTGCTTTTTTGCGTACTTCCGGATTGATATCACGTGTAGTTTTGCCATAAAGTCCGTAGCAAAGGTCTTTTACCTGTTCGGTGATTTGTGCGTATTCGCCTTCTTCTTTGTCGAAAAGTACGTTGTTCACAGTTTGAACGCCAACAATCTGGCTGGTGGGTGTTACCAAAGGAATGGTTCCGAGGTCTTTGCGAACTTTAGGCAGCTGACGGAACACTTCGTCCAGCTTGTCGAGTGCATTCATGGCTTTGAGCTGGTTTACCAGGTTTGAAAGCATTCCGCCCGGGGTTTGGTGCAGGATTACATTGATATCCGTAATGGCATATTTCGGGTTATTGTCGAGATGCCTGTATTTCGGAATGTATTTCTCCATTTCCTCAGCAATCGCAGTAATCTTTTTAATATCCATTCCGGAATCGCGGTTGGTTCCGAGCAGCGACATGATGATGGGTTCCACAGCTGCATGCGATGTACGGTAGGCATATGGCCCGATGCAGGTGTCCACAATGTCAATACCGGCTTCGATGGCTTTGAAAATCGCCAGGTCGCCCATGCCCGATGTAAAGTGGGTGTGCAGGTTCAGTGGGATGTCGGTAAATTTCTTGATTTCGCGCACCAGGTTATAAATATCGTATGGCGCAATCAGTCCGGCCATGTCCTTAATGCAAATCGAATCCACACCAAAGTCAACCAGTTCTTTGACTTTATTGGTATAATATTCGATATTATAAACATCACCGCCCAAACGTGGCTCCGTAAGTGTATAGCAAACTGTCCCCTGAAAATGTTTTCCGTTGTCTTTAATTACTTTGGCGGCAGTTTCAAAATTGCGGTAATCGTTCAGTGCGTCGAAAACGCGGAAAATATCCATTCCATTATCAATGGAGCGCTGAACAAAAGCCTGCACTACATCATCGGCATAATTGCGGTACCCCACAACATTCTGGCCACGCAGCAGCATCGAAAAAGGAGTTTTGGGCATGTACTTTTTCAGGGTGCGCAGGCGTTCCCATGGATCTTCAGCCAGATAGCGGTGCATGGTGTCAAATGTTGCTCCGCCCCAGGTTTCAATGGCATTATAGCCCGCATTGTCGATCATTTCTGCTACCGGGATCATATCTTCCGTACGTCCGCGTGTAGCAAAAAGAGACTGATGTCCGTCGCGAAGGCTTACATCATTGATTTTGATTGGGTTCGCGGCAGCCGGTCTGTCGGCTTCATATTTAAGTTGGGTCATTTCCAGTACCCCGTGCTTATCGTATGTCATTGTTTTTTTATTTTTTTGTTTTGTGTTGTTTGGTGTAAGGAGTCTATCGAAGCGGGAGGCTGCGTCCACGCCTTTGTGCGCGCAAACGGTTCTCCATATTGTTTTGTTTGGCGGCATCACCCCAAATATTATGCACAGCATTTTCATTTTTTGCAACAGCTTCTTTGCTGAGATAATAGGAGACTGCAACTATTGCCGCTTTTTTCTTCTTTTCGTACAAAGTCATTTCAACCATATTACAAAGGGATATTTCCGTGTTTCTTCGGAGGTAAAACTTCGTTTTTATTGCACATGGCTTCCAGGCTGCTGATGAGGCGCCTGCGGGTTTCGCTCGGCAAAATCACATCATCGATATAGCCGCGTTTGGCTGCCAGATAAGGCACATTAAAGGCCTCTTCGTATTCTTTGATTTTCTCTTCCGTTTTAGCAACCGGATCATCGGCGGCTTTGATTTCTTTTTTGTAAGTCGAGATTACTTCGACAGCCCCTTTAGCGCCCATTACGGCAATTTCTGCTGTTGGCCAGGCGAAAACCATATCGGCTCCCAGCGGTTTGGAACACATCGCCAGATAAGCACCGCCATAATCTTTGCGTGTTACTACGGTGAATTTCGGCACGGTTGCTTCTGCATAGCTCCAAAGCAGTTTTGCTCCATGGCGGATGATGCCGCCCAGCTCCTGATCTACGCCCGGCAGATAGCCCGGGACATCCACGAATGTGATCATTGGGATATTGAACGCATCGCAGGTGCGCACAAAACGGCTGATTTTATCCGAAGCATCAATATCGAGGCATCCGGCCTGAATCATAGGTTGATTGGCAATGATGCCTACAGCACGGTTGTTGAGGCGACCAAAACCAACAATGGCGTTTTCGGCATAATGCTCATGAACTTCAAAGAAATCATTATCGTCCAGGATGTTTTCGATGATGTCTTTCATATCGTAAGGAATGTTGGCCTCGTCGGGGATGATGCTGTCGAGTTCCTCGCAAATACGTTCCGGATTGTCGCCCATCGGAACCTGCGGTGTTTCTTCCAGGTTGTTTGCCGGCAGAAAATCGAGCAGTTCCTTAATGGCCTCAATGGTTTCTTCATCGCTTTCGCAGGCAAAATGTGCATTTCCGCTTTTGGCATTGTGTACCATGGCTCCACCCAGCTCTTCGAATGTGGTTTCTTCACCGGTTACGGTTTTGATCACATAAGGACTGGTGATGAACATATGGCTTTGTTTTTTTACCATAAATACGAAATCGGTCATGGCAGGCGAATATACAGCGCCGCCCGCGCAGGGCCCCATGATGGCCGAAATCTGAGGGATAACACCTGAAGCGCGTGAATTGCGCATAAAAATTTCACCATAACCTTTCAGGGCGTCCACGCCTTCTTCAACGCGGGCACCCCCCGAATCGTTGAGGCCGACAACCGGAGCGCCGGCTTTTACGGCCAAATCCATAATCTTACAGATTTTTGCAGCATGCATTTCGCCCAAAGAACCTCCACGGGATGTGAAGTCCTGAGAATAGGCAAAAACATGGCGGTCGTTTACTTTGCCGTGACCAATTACAACGCCGTCTGAAGGTATCTCAATCTTCTCCATGCCAAAATTTGTGGAGCGGTGACCAACAAACCTGTCGATCTCCTGGAATGTTCCTTCATCAAATAGTAAAGCGAGTCTTTCGCGGGCCGATAATTTGCCCTTTTCGTGTTGTTTGGCAACTCTTGTTTCGCCTCCCATCTCTTCTACCTTCTCCCTCTTCTGTTTCAAGAGTTCAATTTTGTCTGATACTTTCATAGACTTTTTTGAAATGTGGTTAAACCTAATGTGATCATCAAAGGGGCCTTCTTATATAATTAATAAGTATTTATTATTTACATATTTAAGAGCGCCCCAAAGCCTTCGTTTAATACAGGATAATAACGATTAACTATAAATTTTATTCTGTAAAATGCTTGTTAATCTTGCAATTAACAAAATTTTATAAATATTTATTAGATAAACCAAAGAGGGTTTTTGCATATCTTCAGAGTTTGAATTTTTGACTTGGTATTTGGGCATGAGCTATATCTTATTAGTTAGTAGTCAGATAAGATGGGTTTGCTTGTCTCGAGTATTCAATTCAGCTATATTTAAAGTAAACGCATTATTTGCTATTTGCAGGTTTTTAACAAATTTGTTTTTTACTAAATTTTTTGAAATATTTTTGATTGGGTTGAAATTTTATTTCAAAAAACTGCAGATTCTAATCAAGTAGATGTGCGTTTTGTCATTTTACGAAACAGGTTTTTGTCAATACTTTTAGGTTTTGCAAAATACATTGTAATACGATGTATGTTAATTTGAACTGCCTTCTTATGGTTTTTTTGGTTAAACATGATGTAAATCAGGGGCTTGTAAATTATTTTTATCTACGGAAAAATTATTGCAAAATACAAATAAATATTGATTGTAGCTCGAAGACATGAGAAAAATATCTCGATACAAATTATATAAGATCCCCGTTTTTTAGAGCGTGTTTTCTGTGCAAACTTCTTGTTTTTTAGTGTATTGTTAATTGATTAACAGTATAAAAAAAGCACGGACATTTAGCCCGTGCCTGTTTATATTAAAATAGTTGAATTATTTTTCAATATGATAATACTGTACCTCATGTTTAAGCACGTCTCCTATTTCTTTGCGGGCAGAATTAAAAACAGCATCGGTATTGCCTGCTTTTTTTTCAATGATCTCCCACATTTGGCGTTTGGTTTTAAGCGGTCCGTCAGTTTTCAGGTATTTTGGTTTTGCCCAGGGGTCACCACTGTAGGTTTCGTTAGTAACTGAATTTACTGCAGATAAATTTTTGGATATGGTGTGGATTTTTTTTGCCTGACCGGGTTCGCGCATATCATAAATATCGATCATCACATATTTATGGGCTGAAATTCCTTCAGATGTTTTTGTTACGGTACCGGTATGCTTTTTGTACGATCCGGTGTAAGTCTTCTTATTGGCTTCAAGTCCAATGCTGTAGGTCAGTTTATCAACAAGGTGTTGTTCTTCTCCTTCTCCTTTTAGATGCGCGGTATAAGTAACCACTTTTTCAGTGCTAACTTCTTTAGGGGATACGCTATAGGTTGGGTCTTCCGATCCTGACATCATGACTAGAATATATCCTCCGCCTATTATTTCCCGTGCGCGGGTCGGCGACGACAAGGGATCGAGTTGGTTCAAATTGAACTGTTTGTTATAAGGAAATTTGAAATGGCTCCAGTTTTTAGAATTTTTGGCCATATCTTCCACGGATCTAGACTTTTCTGATGCCAAAAGTGGATTTTTAATATTCTTGGGATTAATAAAAGTAGGTGCATCATAATATACAACGCGAACTGTTGAGCGCTCTTTGGCTATTGCAGCTCTCTTTTCTGCATCTTTGTAGTCCTTAACCCACTCTTTGCATTCGGCATAGTAATTGGCAGCTTCTGCTTGTGACGCGTAACTATGTTTGGCTTCAGCTTCCTGGCCTTTTGCATAGTAGAATTCTGCGCCTTTCTTTTCCAGCGCAAGATATTTATCGGTGCAATTATTATAGTTTGTCACCCATTTATTGGCTTTGCCATACAAAGGAAGTGCTTCTTTCCAGTTTTTCGGTTCTTCAGTTGTTGCAAGGCGCTCAGCTTCATCAAAATAGAGTTTGGCCATAAGCTGGTCGATATCTTTATAAGGCTTCTTCCATTTCAGGGCTTTTGCAAAATGTTCTTCACAGTATTTTTTTCCTGAGAAATTTTTCTTCTCAGTTAAAATACGCAAGCCTTCATCATAATGAATTTGTGCACCACGTTCCAGCATGTCTTCTTTATGGTTGTCTGAAAAATCCATTGCGGTCATGAAGTGGTCGCAGGCTTTTTTGCGTTTTTGGAAACTGCCTGTGTTTTCTTCCATGATTTTCACACCTTCCTGATAATGTGCCTCATTGGCTTTTGTCTTTGCTTCTGCCAGTAATGGTTTATAATCGTTGATTTCAAAGGTGATGACATCATCTTTGTATGCACACTGATTGTTAGGGAATTTGGCCAGGATACTCATCATTTTAATCCATTTTGGTGCTTTTTTGGCCACATTATCATAACCAAACTGGTCTGTCTCGGCTTTGGCTTTTATTTTTTCAATGTCTTTAAGCGCTTTTGGATAATATTCCTGAAGCTTTTTAAAGCGTCTTTTTTTTATTTTATTCTGGCAGCGTTCGGCAAATTTTGTTGTTTCTGATACGGATTCCTGTCCCAGTACAATTTGGCTGCCAAAAAGAAAAACAAGAGTTAATGCAAGTAAAACAGTTTTTTTCATTTTTTTTTCGATGTATATTTATGTTATTGTCCTGTAAGTAGTTAGTTGCAGCCTTGCTGCTGTTTTGAAAAATATTCATAAAAAAGCCGGTGAACAATTCGTCCGCCGGCTTAAAAAAAATCAACCTTTAATACCTTTTCGTTTGAGCAATGGCTCCAAAGAAGGTTCTTTGCCGCGGAATTGGATATAGAGTTTCATGGGGTCTTCAGAGCCTCCTTTTTCCAAAATGTTCTCACGGAAGGCTTTAGCTGTTTCCTGATCGAAAATTCCGTTTTCTTTGAATGCCTGAAATGCATCGGCATCAAGGATTTCTGCCCAAATATAACTGTAGTAGCCTGATGAATACCCGCCATTAAAAATATGGCTGAAATACGGACTGCGGTATCGAACCACAATTTCTTCAGGCATATTCATTTTTTTCATTGATGCAGCTTCAAATGCATCGGCATCCTGAAGTTCTGCGGTTTCCAAAGTATGCCAATCCATATCGAGCAATGCGGCCGAAAGATATTCTACCATTGCAAAACCATTATTGAAATGGCTGCTTTCTTCAGTTTTCCGGATCAGTTCTTCGGGGATAGGTTCACCGGTTTCGTAATGTTTGGCATAGTTTTTCATTACCTCCGGTTCTGTAGCCCAGTTTTCGAGCACTTGCGATGGAAGTTCCACAAAATCGCGGGCAACGGAAGTGCCGCTGAGCTCAGGATAAGTGCAATCGGAGAGGAGTCCGTGCAGTCCATGGCCAAACTCATGGAAAAGTGTCGTTACTTCGTCGATGCTGAGCAGTGCGGGTTTTCCTCCGGTTGGTTTTGTGAAATTCAGGCAATTGATAATCACCGGACTAACATTTTTGCCCTCTTTCTTCATTTGCTTGCGGAAAGAATCCATCCATGCACCACTGCCTTTTGATGCACGTGGATAGAAGTCCATAAAAACGATACCGACATGATCGCCATTGGCTTCCTTTACTTCATAAACTTCTGCATCTTCATGATATACAGGAATATCGTTGCGCTTTTCAATCTGAAGGCCATAGAGCTTGTTCACAACATCAAATAGTCCTTGTTTTGTGTTTTCCAACTCGAAATATTGGCGCAGTTCAGCTTCATCGAGATCGTATTTTTCTTTGCGCAGTTTTTCTGCATAATACCACCAGTCCCATGGTTCCAGCTTGAAATTGCCGCCCTCGGCATCAATCATTTTCTGCAATTCATGGGCTTCTTTTTCGGCCATTGGAATTGCAGCCGACATTAGCTCATTTAAGCGGGCATATACATTTTCCGGCTTTTTGGCCATATTCACATCAAGAACAAATTCGGCATGGTTCCCAAAACCAAGCAATTGGGCTTTTTTATAGCGCAATGCAGCCATTTTGGCTAAGATTTCACGGTTATCGTATTGGTTTCCATTACGTCCTCGGTTAATGTATGCGGTGAAAAGTTCTTCACGTAATGGACGGATATCGGAATATTGGATAAAAGGTATGAGGCTGGGTTTATGAAGTGTAAATACCCATTTGCCTTTCAAACCGCGCTCTTTTGCTGCATCTGCCGCTGCATTGATTACGGGTTCGGGTAATCCGGAAAGATCTTCTTTATTATCTATAACCAATTGATATTCATTGGTTTCTTTAAGTTGGTTTTCGCCAAACTGAAGGCTGAGCAAGCTGAGCTCGCCATTGATTTTTTTGAGTTTTTCTTTGTCTTCTGCATTCAGGTTGGCGCCGCCACGTACAAAACCTTTATATGTTTCTTCGAGCAGCATCTCCTGCTCCGGGTTAAGATTTTCGGTTTTCCGATTATCATAAACCTGCTTGATGCGGGAAAAAAGAGCTGTATTCATGTTGATGTCGTCCGAATGTGACGAAAGCACAGGGGCAATTTCTTTGGCGATGGACTGCATCTGATCGTTGGTGTTGGCTTCAAGCAGGTTATAGAAAACAGCGGTAGTTTTTTCAAGCAGCTCGCCGCTATAATCGAGCGCGGCAACGGTGTTTTCAAAATCAGGCTTTGCCTTATTATTGATTATATCCTGAATTTCCTGGTTTTGTATTTTTATGCCTTCGGTAATGGCCGGAACAAAGTCGGTTTCTTTAATTATTCTGAAATCAGGAGTTTGGAAGGGTGTTTCAAATTCTCCGAAAAAAGGGTTTTCCATATTTTTTTCGTTTTTATCCGGGCAATTGCATGCGCTGAACATCAAGGCGATGATAGCAGCGAGGAAGATTGATTTTTTCATGGTGATGGTTTGGGATTTTAAAAATAGAGAAAAAGTGCCCCGAAGGGCACCTTTCTAGCAAAAATTAGTCTTGATCGAGTAGTATTTCTAGCATTTTAGTAGCACAATCTGAAATTACGCTTCCGGGGCCAAATACGGCATCAACACCGGATTCGAACAGGAAGTCGTAGTCTTGTGGCGGGATAACGCCCCCAACGATGACCATAATGTCTTCGCGGCCAAGTTTTTTGAGTTCTTCAATAACCTGGGGCACAAGTGTTTTATGTCCGGCAGCAAGGCTGGATACTCCAAGGATGTGTACATCATTTTCAACAGCCTGGCGTGCGGATTCTTCCGGTGTCTGGAACAGAGGTCCGATATCCACATCAAAGCCTATATCGGCATAACCTGATGCAACAACTTTCTGGCCACGGTCGTGTCCGTCCTGCCCCATCTTGGCAATCATGATGCGGGGGCGGCGACCTTCTTTTTCAGCGAATTTGTCGGCCAGTTCCTTTGCTTTTTCAAAACTTTCGCTGTTCTTTGATTCTGATGAATATACTCCTGACACGGAACGGATAACGGCTTTATAACGTCCAACAACTTTTTCAATGGCATCGGAAATTTCTCCGAGACTTGCCCTTTTCTTTGCTGCATCAACAGAAAGCTCCAGAAGGTTGCCTTCGCCGGTTTCCATTGCTTTGGTAATGGCATTAAGGGCTTCCTTAACTTCCTCATTGTTGCGGTTTTCGCGCAGCTTCTTGAGGCGGTCGATTTGGGCTTTCAATACGGCAGTATTATCAACTTCCAGGGTTTCGATCGGGTCTTCTTTTTCGAGGCGGTATTTATTGGTGCCAACGATCGTTTGCTTATTGGAATCGATGCGGGCCTGTGTACGGGCCGAAGCTTCTTCGATGCGCATTTTTGGTACACCGGTCTCAATCGCTTTGGCCATGCCACCAAGTTTTTCAATTTCCTGGATGTGTTCCCATGCTTTATCGGCAATCTCTTTAGTGAGGGATTCTACATAATACGAACCGGCCCATGGATCAACACCACGGCAAATATTGGTTTCTTCCTGTAGGTAAATCTGTGTGTTTCGTGCAATACGGGCAGAGAAGTCGGTTGGCAATGCAATCGCTTCGTCAAGTGCATTTGTGTGCAGCGACTGCGTATGGCCCAGTGCAGCGGCCATTGCTTCTATACAGGTGCGGCCTACATTATTAAAAGGATCCTGCTCGGTTAAACTCCATCCTGATGTTTGGCTGTGTGTACGCAATGCCAGAGATTTCGGGTTTTTCGGGTTGAACTGCTTCACGATTTTTGCCCAAAGCATACGTGCAGCACGCATTTTGGCGATTTCCATAAAGTGGTTCATGCCAATGGCCCAGAAGAAGGACAGGCGTGGAGCGAAAGAATCAATGTCCATTCCTGCATTGGTACCGGCACGCAGATATTCCAGCCCATCACAGAGTGTGTACGCCAGCTCAATATCGGCTGTTGCACCGGCTTCCTGCATGTGGTAGCCAGAGATGGAGATGGAATTGAAACGCGGCATATTCTTCGAAGTATATTCAAAGATGTCGGCAATGATTTTCATTGATGGGAGCGGAGGATAAATATAGGTGTTGCGCACCATAAATTCCTTCAGGATGTCGTTCTGGATCGTTCCGGAAAGCTGGTCAAGGGTAGCGCCCTGCTCCAGTCCGGCAACAATATAAAAGGCAAGTACGGGAAGTACTGCGCCGTTCATAGTCATTGAAACGGACATTTTATCGAGGGGAATCTGATCGAAAAGGATCTCCATGTCGAGGATGGAATCAACGGCCACACCGGCTTTGCCTACATCGCCAACAACCCTGGGGTGGTCGGAATCATAACCGCGGTGTGTGGCAAGGTCGAAGGCAATTGAAAGTCCTTTTTGACCTGCTGCCAGATTGCGGCGGTAAAAAGCATTGGATTCTTCTGCAGTCGAAAATCCTGCATACTGCCTTACAGTCCACGGGCGCATCGCGTACATGGCTGAGTATGGGCCGCGCAGATAAGGAGGAATCCCTGCGGCATAGTTCAGGTGTTCCAAACCTTTGAGGTCGCTTTTCGTGTAAACAGGTTTTACCGGGATGTTTTCCGGTGTCAACCAATCCTTTTTGATGTTGTTAGCCTTCTCCCATTCCTGATCGCCCATGCTTTGCTTTGGGGCAGACCTGAAATCAATATCTTTGAAATTCGGCTTCATTGTGTTTTATTTTTGATTCATTTGAAATTCTAATCCGATTACCAATCTACTGATTTCCGGCGTATCGGCATGGTCATGCAGCGTGCTCCGCCACCACCACGCGATAATTCAGAACCATCGATGGTAATTACATATTTATTATCGGTATAATCCTCAGGGTTTATTTTTCCGCTAAGGATTTCTGTTGCAGGCAATACGTTGAACCCGTGTTTGTTAAGCTCTTCAATGGTATGAATATTTCTGCCATAACCAATTACCTTTCCGGGAGCAACAGCAAAGAAATTCGTTCCACTGTGCCATTGTTCGCGTTCCTGAATATAGAGGTCTTTTGTGCCACCACAAACAACCGGCTCCAGATCCATGCCCAGCTTTTTCAGTGCGCTGAGGATGTTTTTCTCCTCACGGATATTTATTACCTCACCGTTTTCAACAGTGATATGGATTGTGAGGAAGCGGCTGGAATTGAGGATGAGCGGTTCAAAAATCATGCACTTATCACGATCCAGGAAAGTGAAAGCCATATCCAGATGGATAAATGATTCCGGTTTGTACGGAAGTTCCTGTATGATCAAGTGCATATTGCCATTGCGGGCCTTGATGTTCTCAAGGATCAGGTCAACGCCCTGGCTTGATGTTCTGGGGCCTTCACCAATGAGCATAATGTCATCGCGGGCTATGAGAATATCACCACCTTCGTATTTGACGTGAGAATCTGGAGAACCTGTTGAGCTTCCAATAGTTTGGGTGACCAGTCCTGGATGGAAGTCAAAAATAGATTCCATGATCATGGCCTCACGTTCACGGACTTTATTGGCCATTCGCCCGATGATAACCCGGTCGTGGAAAGAAATGGACGCATCGCGCATATAGAAGAAATTGTGCAGCGGACGCAGGCTGTAGCGTTCCTTGCTCAGGAAACGCGTCAAGTTATCGCGCTTCAGTTCAACCCCTTCAATCAGGCTTTTTGACAACATTTCGGGCTGAAGTGCCATCAGTTTATCAAACATATCGTTGATGTCGCCTTCAAATTCACGCTTGCAGATTTTTGAAATAAGACTGCTCTTTACTTTGTCGTTTTCAAGGACTTTGGTGAGCAAATCTTTAACATAAAAGGTTTTTGTCAGCTTCGACAGTACGCCGTCTAACTGATTGTATTCCTGTTCTGCAACAGCGAGGTTCAGAATGTCGCTGTAAAGCGCACGTTCGGCATTTTTTGGTGTCATGTTTTCCACCTCCGAACCCGGGCGATGAAGTATAACCCCTTCAAGTTCACCGATCTCTGAACGAACGTCAATTCCTAAACTTGTCTCCATAAGGTCTTAGTCAATTATATTGAGTTCTTTCTGGAATGCAGTTAACGTCTCCAGTACATTAGATTTAACGTGGATCATATGCTTCAGCCCTTTTTCCTGAAGGCTTTCTACCAGCGCTTTCGGGTATCCGGCCAAAACAAGCAGGAATTCTGATCCGGCTTTTTCAATGATTTCTGGTGCAATTTCTGCATTTTCATCATCCGATGAGCAGATAACCAATGCATTGGCTTTCTTCGCACGTGCAGCTTCCAGGGCGTCATCAACCGTTTTGAAACCGTTGTTGTCAATGATTTCAAATCCGGCACAACCAAAGAAGTTGGTGCTGAACTGGGCACGGGCACGGCGCATGGCCAGGTTGCCCATAGTGAGCATAAAGGCTTTCGGACGGTAGTTCTCTTTGGTGAATTTTTCGGTCGCCAAACGCATCTTTTCAAAAGCTATAGCACCGCGGTATGGCTTGAGCGTTTCAATTTCAGTATCTTCAGCACTGCAGTCCATTGGCTTCAGTATGCTTTCTTCTACCTCTTTTTGAAGTGTTTCCGTGGTGTTTGGATATTGATTTGAACCCAAAATAACCTGACGCCTTGTTGCGATATTGTGGTCGCGAGTGTTGGCTGTTTCTTTGATGCATGCCTGAATGAAACCTTCTTTCAGTGCGGCGAGATATCCACCTTTGTCTTCCACTTCAAGGAAAAGTTTCCAGGCACTCTCGGCAATCTGATCCGTTAAGGTTTCGATATAGTACGAACCGGCGGCAGGATCAACAACTTTGTTGAAATGTGATTCTTCTTTCAGCAGAAGCTGTTGGTTTCGTGCAATGCGCTCGCTGAAATCAGTTGGTTGTTCATATACTGCATTAAAAGGCAGTACAGTCATGCTATTGGTTCCGGCCAGAGATGCCGACATGGCCTCCGTTGTTGTGCGGAGCATATTCACGTATGGATCAAATAAGGTCTTGTTCCAACTGCTGTTTACCGAATGGATTTCCATTTGGCAGGCTTTTTCATCTGCAGTACCATACGACTTAACGATTTTTGCCCATAGCATTCGTGCTGCACGTAGTTTGGCAATTTCCATGAAATAGTTGGAGCCAACAGCAAAATTGAATTTCAGGTTTTTTGCAGTTTCAGCAACATCAATTCCAGCATTATTCAGTTTGCTTAGATATTCAACTCCGGCAGCCAGGTTGAATGCCAGTTCTTGTGAAATATCAGAACCGGAATTGTGGAAAATACTTCCATCAACCATCAAGCTGCGGAAAACTGTCAGTTCCTTGCTTTTTTCAATTAATTGCTTTGCGGTGTCAAAAGCAGCTTCCATTCCCTTATCGAATTTTCCTTTGAGCGCATAGGTCTTCATTGGGTCAAATTCGATGGCTCCTTTAATTAAAGCAGGATTTTCTTTGCGTTCTGCAATCAGCTCACTCAGAAGTCCAAGGGTTTTTACCGGTTCTTTGCATCCGGAAAAGTTGGTTTCTATGCTTTCCAGGCTGATGCCATCAAGTAAATGAGAAAATTCTTCTTTACTGATTTCTTTTTCGCAAAGTACAAAGCCAAGCGAATCGACTCCGCGCATCAGGATATCCAGGGCCTTTTTGTTGGCCGCTTTTGCATCTTCAATGCGGATATCCTGACGGATAAACCAATCGTTTTGCTTCACTTTATCTCCACGCACAAAAGGATATTCGCCGGGCAGGCTGTCCTTTGTGGCAAGAGATTCAATGTCTTCACTTCTGTAATAAGGCTGTGTTTTAAAGCCTTCTATTGTGCGCCAGACGAGTTTTTTCTCGAAATCAGCACCTTTCAGGTCTTTATCTATTTTCTGTTTCCACTCTTCATTACTGATTGGGGGAAATTCAGAAAATAAATTCTCGTTTAATTTTTTTGAATCTTTCTGATCCATTTTTCTAAGGGTTTATTTAGACTCATTAATTTTTAACTCCTCAATACCAACGTTTTGCTTTTGGCGCTGCAAAATTACAATTAAATTTCCGAACAGGAATATTTCCTGTGGATTTATTGTGAATGAATTAACAAAGCGCTTTGTTAATGGAATAACAATAGCTTTGGGATTATATTTTGTACCTTGCAAAAAAAAATTGGTAATGGAAATATTATTAAGCGGTGCATCCGGTTTTATCGGGAGCAGATTAAAAGAAAACCTCAGGCAAAGAGGCCATAAAGTCAGTGTGTTCAAGCATCAGGATTTTGGCCGGCCTACTTCATATATAATTTCCCGATTACAAAATAAAGATGCTGTGATCCATCTTGGTGGATATCCGATTATTAAGCGTTGGACGAAAAAGAACAAAGAGCGGATTTACAGCAGCCGTGTTGATTCAACCCAGAGGCTTGCAGATGCCATCAAAAGGATGGAAAAAGGGAAGCCGGGCATTTTTATCTCGACTTCTGCTGTAGGGATTTATAAGGAAAACAGAAAAAATACGGAAGATAATCCTGCTTTTGCACGAGGTTTTCTTGCTAAAGTGTGCATGGATTGGGAAAATGCTGCAAAATTCCTTGAAGAGGAAACGCGCCTGGTGATTTTCCGGCTGGGACTTGTTTTGGGCAGGGGCGGAGCCTTAAAGAAAATGATCCTGCCCTTCCGTTTGGGGATGGGCGGTAAACTGGGCGACGGAAAACAGGATTTTCCTTGGGTCCATGTGGATGATGTAGTGGCCGCATATACATGGGCTTTGGAAAAGAATGATGTAAAAGGGGTATATAATTTGGTGGCGCCGCAATATGCAGATAACCAGCAGTTCACAAAAGCCTTGGCCGAAGCCCTCAACCGTCCGGCATTTATAACCGTTCCTGCTTTTGCCGTGAAGTTTATCTATGGCAAAGCCGCTTCGGTTTTGTTAAAGGGACAGCGGGTTTTTCCGCTTCGCTTAACACGTGAAGGTTTTGAATTTCAACATAACGATTTATTAACTGCTTTGAAGAAAACAGTGTAACTGCCTGAAAAAATATAATTTGAATGAGAGGAGCCTGACAAGCTCCTTTTTTTGTGGGTTGGAATTTCTGAAAAAAAAGAAAGCCCACTTCCGTGGCTAATGGAAGGGGGCTCGTGAATAAAGGGAAAGAAATGGAAAACTTACCAGGAGTTAACCTCCTGTTTGTTGGGCTTTAACGGCTTCAATCAGGCCCGGAAGTACCTTGTGGACATCACCCACTATGCCGTAATCTGCGGCTTCAAAAATAGGGGCTTCCGGGTCTTTGTTTATTGCGACGATAACTTTTGATCCGTTAACACCGGCCAGATGCTGGATTGCTCCTGATATACCGCATGCGATATACAGGTTTGGTGCAATGATTTTTCCGGTTTGGCCAACATGCTCGTGATGTGGGCGCCAACCTTCATCTGACACAGGGCGGGAACAAGCGGTTGCTGCTCCCAGTATTTCTGCCAGTTCCTCAATGTACGACCAGTGTTCAGGGCCTTTCATGCCCCGTCCTCCACTGACTACAATTTCTGCTTCAGTGAGGAGTATCTGATTAGAGACCAACTCTTTGCTTAAAACGTTGCCTGAAGGTGGATTAAAATCTCCGTTAAATTCTTCGGTTTCAATTACCACCGGGTTTTCAATCGCCTGAAAAGTATTAATATTCAATAATATCACATTATTGGATTCGTCCAAACGAACCTGTGCAAAAGCTTTTCCGGAATAAACCCTTTTTTTGAAAATAAGCGGTTCGTAGGAAAGCGGAATGTCAGATATGCCCGAAAGCAAACCGGCGTCCATCCTTATGGAAAGCCTTGGGGCAATTGCTTTTCCCTTGTTGTCATTATGGAAAAGAACGATATTCGCATCAATACCTGATGCAAGTTTGTCAAGTGCTGAGGCCATGGAACGGTTATCGTCCGACAATTCTTCCGGTAACAAAAATAATTTTGAAATTCCGTATTTGCTGAGTTGTTGAACCGCATCTTCATTGGGTTTGCCTGAGCAAACGGCATAGACTTCGCTATTAGTTTTATCGGCTAATAACTTACCAAATGATGCCAGTTCAAAAACTGATTTTTTAAATTGTTCCTCTTTTAATTCTGTATAAATAAGAACCTTTGTCATCTTAACAGGCTTTAAAAATAAAAAACTTTTTCTTTCGTCTGCAAATAATCGATTAATTTTTTTGGATTATCTGCATCTATCATCTCACAGGCAGCTTTTGGCGCGGGCATTTCAAGGCTTTCTATGGCAATGTTTTGCTTGATTTTTGTGGCGTTCCCCACTTTTAATGGTTTCTTTCGTGCCATCATAATGCCGCGCATATTAGGAATCCGTGGCTCCTTGGCGATTCCTTTTTGAACAATGGCAAGCGCGGGATCTTTAAATTCCATTTTTATGCTGCCCCCATCAATTTCGCTGGTGAAAATAAAATTACCGTCCAAATCAATATTGCTAACGGATGAAACGCTGGGCATGTCCAACAGTTCGGCAAGCATACCGCCAAGCATGGAGCTATTGTAATCACTGCTCTCAATTCCGGCCATTATCAGGCCATAATCTTCTTTGTTGATGGCTGAAGCCAATGCTTTTGCCGTTTGAAAAGAATCTTGTGGGCTGAAATCAAGCCTGATGGCATCGTCGGCGCCAATGGCAAGTGCTTTTCTAATGACCTGTTCCGAAGCTTTGCCGCCGGCGTGGATTACCGTTACGGACTTTATTTTCCCCTGACTGCCTTCCTTAAGCTCGAGGGCGCGGGTAAGGGCAAGTTCATCCCAGGGGTTGATGATCCACTGTATGCCGTTTTCATCAATGGATTTTTTGTCTTCCTTTAGTTTAATTCGTGTTGTCGTGTCGGGCACAACACTGATGCAAACCAGTATTTTCATATGATTTTTTTATTTATTCGCGGATTAATGATCGTGATATCACAATTTTTTGAATTTCTGAAGTCCCTTCGTAGATCTGCGTCAGTTTGGCCTCACGCATCAAGCGTTCCACGTGGTATTCTTTCACATAGCCGTATCCACCGTGGATCTGAACGGCTTCCGTTGTTACTTCCATGGCAATATCGGCGGCATATTGTTTGGCCATAGCGCTCACAATGCTGTAATCTTTATGCTGGTCTTTGAGCCAGGCTGCTTTCAGGCATAAATTACGTGCATTTTCAACCTTTACGGCCATATCTGCCAGTTTAAAAGCAATAGCCTGATGGTTGGCTATTTCCGTGCCAAAAGCTTTGCGCTCTTTGGAATACTGCACGGCACGCTCCAGTGCGCCGCTGGCCAGGCCCAAAGCCTGACTTGCAATACCTATCCTGCCGCCATCCAGCGTTTTCATGGCAAATTTAAAACCAAAGCCATCTTCGCCGATGCGGTTTTCTTTAGGGACTTTCACGTCAGTAAACATCACCGAATGTGTGTCCGAACTGCGCATTCCCATTTTGTTTTCGTGTGGGCCTAAAGAAATGCCTTCACTGTGGCGGTCCACAATAAAAGCATTGATTCCTTTATGCCGTTTCTCCGGCTGCGTTTGAGCAATGACCAGATAAGTGCCGGCCGTATTTCCGCTGGTGATCCAGTTTTTGGTGCCGTTGATCAAATAATAATCCCCTTTGTCTTCAGCAGTAGTGCGCTGTGATGTGGCGTCGGAACCAGCCTCTGGCTCAGATAGGAGGAATGCCCCGGTTTTTTCGCCACGGGCAAGAGGCTTCAGGTATTTTTCCTTTTGCTCCTCATTGCCATAATGCTCAAGTCCCCAGCAAACCAATGAATTGTTTACAGACATAATAACAGAAACCGATGCATCTGCTTTGGATATTTCTTCCATTGCCAGCACATAACTGACCGAGTCCATGCCGCCGCCATCGTATTTGGGATCGACCATCATACCCATAAATCCAAGCTCGGCGAGCGCTTGCACATGCCGGGTGGGATATTCGGCTTTTTCATCGCGCTCAATAACGTCCTTAATCAATTCGCGGCGGGCATAATCACGTGCCGCCTGTTGGATCAACAATTGTTCTTCGGTAAAATCAAAGTTCATAAGTGGAATATTTGCGATTTTTTTGTGTGTGAATATTTTTGCACAAATATAATTAAATATTTATATACTAACATATGTAAGTGCAAAATATATTGTTAACTGTTAAGTATTAATAACAGTTAAATCGCAAAATGGTTAGTGAAAAATTATGAATTATTCCGAAGAAAAAATTCAGTGCTGATCTCGACAACGCGCTTTTTCCGTTCGAGGTGGGGGTGATGTCCGGTCTTCTCTATAAAGAAACCGGTATTGTCTCCTTTGCAGTTTTCCTGAATTAAATCCCATTGTTTCATGCTGCCGAAATTATTCCCATCTCCCTGAATAAAGAGAACAGGACAGTTGACCTGTGGCAGCAAATGCACCATCGACCAGTTTTTGCCTTCCGGGCTAAGCCAGCGCTGCGTCCAGATATTGAATAATTTCTCAGTCCTTTCGCCATGATGTTTGAAAAGTGAATTTCGCAGCTGGCCAGTTTCAAAAACTTTTACTGTATCTTCAATTCCCTGTAAGGAAATTTTTTCCAAGAGCACATGGGGAGCCTCGCTGACCAAAGCTTTGATACGCATAGGATGAAAAGCTGCGGCAGCCAGAGATATGGTGGCTCCGTCGCTGTGACCAAAAAGGAATACTTTTTTGTCCAGAACCAGCTTGTCGAGTAGATGTAGCAAAGCAAAACGGGCTTCGTCCAAAAGAAAATCAACGGATACCATTTCCGGCCATTCATCCGATTTTCCATAGCCGAACCGATCGTAAACAATGCCCGGCAAGCCGCAGGCATCGCAAAGTTGTTTTGGGAAGTTGTGCCATTGCGGAATGCTGCCCAGTCCTTCATGCAGGAATACGATGGGCGTTTTGTCGGTCAGGAATAAACCCGGATTTATCAGTTCGTAATAAAGCTGATGTCCGTTGATGCTGAGATATCCGGATTCGTTCATATCTCCATATCCTTCATCCGGCTTTTGGCATTTCGGAATTCAGTGATCAGTTTTTTCATGATTTCGGATACGGGAAGCACATCATCAATCAAAGCAGAAACCTGCCCGATTTCAAGTTCGCCTTCCTTCATGTCGCCTTCGAACATGCCTCTTTTCGCACGTCCCCGCCCCAGAAATGCAGTGATTTCCTCTTTGGTTGCACCGGTATTTTCCATTTCGGCTATTTTCATTGCAAAATCATTATGTAGCAATCGTGTTGCGCCCACCTTTTTGAGCATAAGTTTGGTGTCGCCTTCTTTTGCATCAATGATTTTTTGCTTAAAAAGCTCGTGACAGGAAGCTTCTATACTGGCCGCAAAACGCGATCCAATCTGAACGCCATCGGCACCCATGGCCATTGCAGCGAAAATGGCGTCGCCTGTGGCAATACCTCCGGCTGCAATCAAAGGAATATTAATATGCCGCGAAAGGTACGGGATCAAAGCCATGGTGGTGGTTTCTTCTGTTCCGTTATGGCCGCCGGCTTCAAAACCTTCGGCAACAACAGCATCAACACCTGCTTCCACACATTTTTGGGCAAATTTTAGGTTGGCAATCACATGCGCAACCTTTATGCCTTGATCCTTAAATTTTTGTGTGTACTTTTTTGGGTTTCCCGCGCTGGTAAAAACAACAGGAACTTTTTCTTCTTCGATGATGCTGATCAGCTCATCTGTTTGAGGGTAAAGCAAGGGGATATTCACTCCGAAAGGTTTTGATGTAGCCTTTTTGCATTTCTGGATGTGCTGGCGAAAAACATCAGGGTACATGCTTCCTGCACCGATAAGCCCCAGTCCGCCGGCATTGCTTACTGCTGCTGCCAGTTCCCAGCCGCTGGCCCAAACCATACCACCCTGAATTATCGGGTGTTCTATTCCAAAAATTTCTGTAATGCTATTTTTCATGTGTTGAATTTTTCAAAATATTAAATTCCTGATCGCGCCTGACAGGCACAAATCCGGCTTCGCGAATGGCAAACTGGATGCCTTCTTTATCGAAACGGAAATTTGCTCCGGCAACGGAGACTACATTTTCTTCGATCATAATGGAACCAAAATCATTGGCGCCGGCATGCAGGCATATTTGCCCGGTATTTTTGCCAACAGTAAGCCATGATGCTTGTATGTTGCTGATATTGGGCAGCATAATGCGGCTCAGGGCAATCAGGCGTATATACTCATTGGCGCTTACGGCTTTTATTTCCGGATGAAGTTTGCTCAATACAGTGCCTTTTCCCTGAAAGGGCCAGGGAATAAATGAAATAAAACCCATACTGCCTTCGGGCTTTTCGTCCTGAACACCTCGGACCGCAATCAGATGTTCGATGCGTTCTTCAATGGTCTCGATATGGCCAAACATCATTGTGGCTGAAGTTGTCATTCCGATTTTATGCGCTTCCCTCATTACGTCAAACCATTCAGCGGTGCTGCATTTATTTGGTGACAAAATTTTCCGTACCCGATCGCTGAGAATTTCTGCGCCGGCTCCCGGAAGGCTGTCCAGTCCGGCTTCCCTGAGTTTCAAAAGGCACTCATGATATGAAATCCCTTCTATTTTGGCAATATGAACAATTTCTGGAGGGCCCAAGGCGTGCAGTTTCAATTCGGGATAATAGCTTTTGAGCCTTTTGAACAGGAGCTCATAATATTCCAGTCCCAACTCGGGATGCAATCCGCCCTGAAGCAGTAATTGCCGGCCACCCAGCTTCCACATTTCTTCAATACGTGGAATAAATGCTTCGAGAGGAGTGATGCAGGCTTCTTTGTGGTTTTTGGCGCGCCAGAAATTACAGAATTTACATGCCGAATTGCAGATATTGGTATAATTCACATTTCGGTCGATTATCCAGCTTACTTCATTTTTTGGATGCTTCTTTATGCGGATTTGGTGCGCTGTGTGCATCAACCGGCCGAGGGGAGCATTATGCCACAGAAACAGAGCCTCTTCCCGGTCCAGAAAAGCATCTTGCATGGCTTTATCGAGTATTTGAGCACTTTTGTTCTTATTTGCATCTGAAGGATTGTACATATTATAATATAGTGTTCGTTTGATCTCGGTCAATTTCCCTACTTTTGCATGGAAAATTGAATTTTAATTTGCGTCATTCAGGAATGAAGTTTAATACTTCATTTGCCAAACGCATTAAGCAATAAAATTATGCAAAGATACATACAGTCCGTTAATGATATTCCAAAAGCAGCAGCGCGTATCAGTATCTTCAGTACGGAAGAAGATTTAAAAGCCTATAAGCTAAGCCCTGAAGGATTTTCATTTGCACAAGATTATTTCAAAAGGAACGAATCGGATAGCCTATTGTTTCAGCAAATGCCATATATGCACTTTTTTGTGAAGGTGGATGATGCTGCTGAAAAGTTCAGAAGGCTTGAAAAAATGCGCATTGCCGGAGATAAAACCGCAGCTGGCCTGAATGCTCAATTTGTCAGTCAGGTGGTGATTGAGGGCGATCAGAAGGCGGCTATTGCTTTTGCGGAAGGAATGGCTTTGGGCAATTATCAGTTCAATTATTACAGAAGCGAGGCAAAAGCCAACAGCCTGAAAGATATTTTCATCCTGAATGGGGATCAATCAGAGCTGGACAAAAAAAATATTGCTCTTTCTGCAGTTTTTCAAATCCGTGATCTGGTGAATGAGCCTTTGAATAAATTGAATGCCAATCAGTTGGCAGAACGTCTGGCGAAATATGCCGAAGCAGCAGGAGCCGGCAGCGAAATATTGGGGCGCAAAAAGATCGAAGCCCTGAAAATGGGCGGTTTGCTTGCGGTGAACAGCGGCAGTATTGATCCGCCAACCTTCACCATCCTGGAATGGAAACCGGAAGGGCATATCAACGAAAAGCCTGTTGCATTGGTTGGTAAAGGCGTTGTTTATGATACCGGTGGCATGAATTTGAAAACCGGGTCCTATATGGATGATATGAAATGTGATATGGGCGGTGCAGCATTAATGGGCACAAGCATCGCAGCAGCAGCCGAATTAAAACTTCCTTTATGGATTATCGCATTGATCCCGGCAACGGATAACCGCTGTAATGGCAACGCTTATGTTCCGGGTGATATTATCAAAATGTATAATGGAAAAACCGTTGAGGTGCTCAATACTGATGCTGAGGGACGCCTGATCCTCGCCGATGCCATCAGTTATGCTGAAAAATATGACCCGATGTTGGTGATCACTGCGGCAACCCTTACCGGATCTGCCATGCGCGCCGTTGGGAAACAGGCTCTGGTAGCTATGGGCAGCAATTCAGCTGAATACATGGCGCAATTGAAAAAATCGGGTGATGAAGTCTATGAGCGTGTGGCCGAATTGCCTTTCTATGATGAATATGCTGAAGAGCTGAAATCTTCCATTGCCGATATGACAAACCTGGGCAGTGCCGAAGGAGGCGCCATCACCGCAGGTAAATTCCTGGAGAAATTTACAAGCAAAGCTTTTATGCACCTGGATATCGCCGGAGTAGCCTTTACAACAAAAAAATATCAGTACCGTGGACAAGGCGGAACCGGTTTCGGATTAAGGTTGCTGATTGATTTCCTGAATTCGCTTGCACAAAATACAAGAGAAAAATAAATTTGCCCAAAAAGTCCTTACGGGCTTCTAAAATAAATTGATATGAATAAAAGTCAGAATTTTCAAAATAAAAAGAACAGGGAACGTATTACCATCGGGATTACACATGGTGATATAAACAGCATCGGTTACGAAGTGATTATGAAATCTTTTGCCCAAAAGGAGATGCTGGAATCCTTTACGCCATTGGTGTTTGGTAGCTCAAAAGTAGCGTCGTATCATCGTAAAACACTTAATATCAGTGATGTAAACTTTAATCTGGTAAAAAGTGCCGATTTGGCAAACCCCAACCGTTTGAATATTGTCAATGTTGTAGATCATGAAGTTCATATTGAACTGGGCAAATCAACAAGCGAAGCAGGGGAGTTGGCACGCATCGCTTTACAGGCAGCTGTCGAAGAATATAAAAGCGGGCATATTGATGCAATTGTAACTGCACCCATCAACAAGAAAAATATTCAGTCGAAAGATTTTGATTATCCCGGACATACAGAATATTTTGCCAGGGAATTCCAAAGTGAGGATTCATTGATGCTGATGGTGAGCAATAACCTGCGCATCGGGATGGTAACCGGCCATATGCCATTGCGTGAGGTTCCGGATACATTGACGAAAGAATTGATTTTGCGCAAATTGGCGATTATGGATCAGTCGTTGCGCCGTGATTTTGGTATTGTGCGCCCGAAAATAGCCGTACTCAGCCTGAACCCACATGCCGGTGACAATGGTTTGCTGGGTGTTGAAGACCGCGACATTGTGGCTCCGGCAGTAATGGAATCTTTTGATAATGGGGTGCTTACTTACGGGCCTTATCCTGCTGACGGTTTTTTTGGTAGCGGGCAGTTTAGCAAATTTGATGGAATTTTGGCCATGTACCACGATCAGGGATTGATCGCTTTTAAGAGCCTTTCCTTTGATAATGGCGTGAATTTTACGGCAGGATTAGATCTGGTCCGTACTTCGCCTGCGCATGGAACAGCTTTTGAAATTGCCGGCAAAAATATTGCATCTGCCGATTCAATGCGTCATGCCTTGAACCTTGCTTCCGATATTGTTCGTAACCGTAAAGTGTGGGATGAGCTTCATGTCAATCCGCTTCCCTTAAGCTCTGAGGAGGATGATGACTAGTGCCGCCAGTATTGAAGGAATATAATGCCCTTGGATTTGCTCGTGCCAGTGGATCAAGATTGGTTCAAAAAGGATCGGATGATCTGATAATAAAGCATTTGCTTATTGATAGCCGCATGCTGATGCAGGCTTCCAATTCGGTGTTTTTTGCCTTAAGAAGCAATAAAAACGATGGCCATAAATATGTCACTGAACTCTATAAAAAAGGAGTCAGGGCTTTTGTTGTCAGTGATTTCATTGCGGAATGGCCGGAAGCCTGCCCCAATGCATTCTTTTTTCTGTCGGAGGATGTACTTGCACGTTTGCAGCAATTGGCAGGCTTTCACCGCAAGCAGTTTGATATTCCTGTTCTGGCCATTACCGGGAGCAATGGGAAAACCACTGTGAAAGAATGGCTGCGCATTTTGCTTTCAAAAGACAAACAATTGGTTGCCAGTCCGAAAAGTTATAATTCCCAATTGGGCGTTCCTTTATCGGTTTGGCAAATCAATGCCCGGCATGAACTGGGAATTTTTGAAGCCGGAATCAGCCGTCCCGGTGAAATGGAGAAATTAGAGGCTATTATTCGGCCTTGGATTGGAATTTTCACCAATATTGGTTCTGCGCATTCAGCGGATTTTAAAAATATCCGGCAAAAAATACATGAGAAGCTCCGGCTTTTTAAAAATGCTTCCACTTTGATTTGCTCATCGCAGAACCGGATGCTGTACCGGGAAATCATTGCTTTTGCAATGGGAAATTCCATCGAGGTGTTTTCATGGGGCAGCCTGAGTTCAGACGATATCAAAATAACAGATACTGAGGAAAGTCCAAAAGGACGTCTGCTTTCATATGAGTTCTGTGGCGGGAAACATCAGCTTGAGCTTCCTTTCCGTGATAAGGCTTCCGTTGAAAATGTTATGCACTGCCTGGCATTTATGCTCTATCAGGGGCATAGCCCGGAAGAACTGAAGAACAGTATTTTACAGCTTAGCCCTTTGGCGCTGCGATTGGAACAAAAAAGCGGCAGGCAAAATACGGTTGTTATCAATGACAGCTATAATTCAGACCTGGAATCGCTGCGGATTGCATTGGATTTCCTGAAAAGGCAAAAACAGTTTAAAAAGAGAAGCTTGGTGCTTTCTGATATTCAGGAAAGTGGTTTGTCTGAGCAACAGCTTTTTGCTGAGGTTAAAAAGATGCTGGAAGGAATGGATTTGCATAGGATCATCGGTGTTGGTACGGCGATGCAACGGCATCTCAACACTGTTGCAAAAGAGGCTCGTTGTTTTTTATCAACCGAAGATTTTTTAAATCATATAACAGAGTTTGATTTCCACGATGAGGCCATCCTGCTAAAAGGTGCGCGTTCCTTTGCCTTTGAGCAAATCGGACAGGCTTTGGAGGCACAGACCCACGAAACGCTTCTCGAAGTGAACCTGGATGCTTTGGTGCATAACCTGAATTATTACCGAAACAGGATTCCTGCCGGACTGAAAATCATGACGATGGTAAAAGCCAATGCTTACGGTGCCGGAAGTGCGGAAGTTGCTGGGCTTTTGCAGTTCCATCATGTGGATTATTTGGCTGTAGCTTATGCCGATGAAGGTGTGGAGCTGCGCAAAGCGGGTATTCATTTGCCCATCATGGTAATGAACCCCGAAGAATCGGCTTTTGATGATATGCTTCAATATCAGCTGGAACCTGAGATATTTTCTTTCGCTCAGTTAAAGAAATTTGCCGAAAAGGCCCGACAAAAGCTTTTTTACAAATCATCTCTTTTTAAGATCCATATCAAACTGGATACAGGGATGCGCCGTTTGGGATTTGAAACCAATGAACTACAGGATTTGCCTGCAGTGCTTGCAGAATATCCCTTTATCCGGGTACAAACGGTTTTTACTCATCTTGCGGCAAGCGATGAAGCAGAACAGGATGATTTTACACGCCAGCAAATCGAGCGTTTTACGAAAGCGGTGGAATTTTTAAGCAAATCATTGGAATATAAGTTCTTAAGTCATGTCTTGAATACTGCCGGCATCACGCGGCATCCCAACTCAGCATTTGATATGGTGCGCCTGGGGCTGGGTTTATATGGAATTTCTCCATTGGATGATGTTCAGAAGGAATTGCGCCCGATCAGTCGCCTCAAGACCCGTATCAGCCAGGTGAAAACAATCCGAAAAGGGGAGTCAGTGGGTTATAGCCGAAGCTTTTCGGCCCGGGATGATATGCGCATTGCCGTGGTGCCGATTGGCTATGCTGATGGCGTGAACCGGCATCTGAGCAATAAGGGCCATTTTTTGCTGCATGGGCAAAAAGTGCCGATTATAGGAAATGTGTGCATGGATATGTGCATGATTGATGTCACGGAAATCCCTTCTGCAACAGCCGGTGATGAAGTAATTATTTTTGGCCCGGAACTACTGGTCAGCGATTTGGCTGATGAAGCAGAAACTATTCCATATGAATTACTTACTGCAGTTTCCCGACGCGTGAAAAGGGTGTACTTCCACGAATAAAGCCGGCTAAAACTCTTCTTCGTATTCTTCTTCCTCTTCAAAAAATCCTTCATCATCCGATTCATTGCAATCAAAATTGATGTCCATTTGGCGGGCAGGAGGGAGGAAATCTTCCTGACTGAGTTTTATTTCCGGATCGGCATAGAGTTTTTGCATATAAAGAGCCCAAATAGGGAGAGCCATATTAGCACCTTGCCCCAGGCTGATATAACGGAAGTGGATGCTGCGCACTTCACCGCCAACCCAAACACCGGTGGTAAGTTTAGGCGTAATGCCCATAAACCAGCCATCGGAATGGTTGTTGGTCGTACCGGTTTTTCCGGCAATTTTATTATACAAATTGTATTTGAAACGCAAACGGATTCCTGTCCCTGATTCCACAACCCCTTCCATCAGGCGGAGCATTTTATATGCTGTAATTTCATCGATGGCTTCTTCGCGTTTTGGTGTAAAACGATCAATGATATTGCCGTTCTTATCGGTAATTTTCGTCATGAAAACCGGCTCGACAAACACTCCTTTATTGCCAAAAGTATTGAAGGCGCCTACCATTTCAAAGAGGCTGATATCGGGTGAGCCCAAACTAATGGCCGGGACTTCGGGTATGGGGCTGGTAACACCCATTTTGCGGGCAATTTTGATCACGGCCTGTGGCGAATAACGTTTGATCAGATAGGCCGAAACCCAATTGATACTGTTGGCAAGTGCCCATTTCAGGGTGACCATTTCTCCCGCACGTTTGGCAGAGCTTTTTGGTTTCCAGAAAGTGCCGTCCGGTAACTCAACGCTTACCTGGATATTCGGTACTTCCGTGCAGGGTGTCATTCCGCCTTCCTGCATGGCCAGCGTATAAACAAATGGCTTAAAGGTAGAGCCAACCTGCCTGCGGCCTGATGTTACCTGATCATATTTAAAATATGTGTAATCGGGTCCGCCCACATAAGCACGCACATATCCGCTGTGCGGTTCCATTGACATCAGTCCGGCACGCAGGAAAAACTGATAATATTTAATGGAATCCATCGGGCTCATTACAGTGTCTATCGGGCCGTTCCAGCTGAAGACCTTCATTTCCGTGTCCGTATTGAAAATCTCTTTGATTTCTTTGTTGTCATAACCGGCATTGCGCAATAAGCGATAACGTTCCGAGCGGCGCATGGCATTGTTGAGGATATTGTTGATTTGCTCCCAGCTCAGTTTCTTATCGAAAGGTGCCTTGCTGTAGCCTTTCCAGTGCTTAAAGAAAGTCGGCTGCAGGTCTTTGCTCAGGTGTTCGCGTACCGCCCATTCGGCATATTCCTGCATGCGCGAGTCGATGGTTGTGTAGATCCTCAGCCCGTCACGGTAGAGGTTATAAGGTGTGCCGTCGGGTTTGTAATGCGTTTTGCACCAGGCGTGGAGCTGCTGCCGCAGATGTTCCCTGAAGTAGCGTGCAATTCCGGTATTATGGTCGCGAATGCCGTAATGCGACATATCGATTGGAAGTTGTACCAATGAATCGGCGGAACCATCTTCAATGAAATTATATTTTTCCATCTGCCGGATGACCAGGTTTCGGCGGTTCAGGGCGTTTTCCGGATTTCGAACCGGGCTGTAGCGTGTGGGCGCATTGAGGATCGCCACAAAAAGCGCGGCTTCTTCAATATTCAGTGAATCGGGCGATTTATTGAAAAAGGTACTGGCAGCTGATTTGATTCCAAAAGAATGGCTTCCAAAATCAATGGTATTCAGGTACATAGCCAGAATTTCGTTTTTGCTGTAATTGCGCTCCAGCTTGATTGCCGTAACCCATTCCTTGAATTTACGCATCACCAGCTGACTGGTACTTAGGCGTTCGCCACGGGGAAAAAGGTTTTTGGCCAATTGCTGCGTAATGGTACTGCCGCCCCCTTTATGGTTTCCGGTAAGAACTCCGTATGCTACGCGGAAAGTGGCACGTGGATCAACACCCGAATGCTCATAAAAGCGGATGTCTTCTGTAGCCAGCAAGGCATGAACCAAATGTGGGCTTAGGTCCTGATAATGAACATTTGAGCGGTTTTCGATATAATATTTCCCCAGCAAAACGCCATCGGCAGAATAAACTTCGGAGGCCAGGTTGCTCCGCGGGTTTTCCAGCTCGGCAAAGCTGGGCATCGGTCCGAACCATTCCAGGGAGATGCCCGTAAAAAACAAGATTGTGCCAAAAAAAATACTTGCAAAACTGATCCAGAAAATCCAAATCAGCCTGCCTGCCCTTTTTTTGCTTTTATTTTCCGGGGCAATTTCTTCTTTTGGGCTTATATCCGACTGCTCGTTATATGGTTCCATAGGGTTTTGGTTTCTTGGGTCCGGCAATTATTTTTCTTCCGCCTTTTCAATTCTGAATCCTGCTTCTGTTATACCGTTCAATAGTGTATCGCGCATCCCGTGGGTAATTGAAAAAGTATAAATTCCGTTTCGGGGGAATATTACGTTATTCTGAAACGGTAATTGAATGGTTTTGATATCGCCAATTCCTGATCCCAGCCACTTTCCATCAGGCTGTGCCAGGACATAGGTCAGGGTGTCCAGTGCATATCGCCCGTCGGGCAGATAGCTGGTTATAAAAAGGTGGATATTTGCGTAGGGATAATCATTGTTGTGCCTCAGGTTGATCAGGAAATTATGGTAATTCAGGCTGTCGTCCACTTCAAACTGAAAGGAGATGCTGTCGTGATAATCCCACCTGGCGTTTTCAATGGGCTTAAACTCCTCATAAATTCTATTGTGATCGCAGGAAACCATCAGCACAGCAAATAAAAAGGCAAGAACAGGGGCCAAAATAGTTTTGGCTATTGCATTGACAGGTTTTCTTTTCATGCTGTTGCGCTTGTGTTTATGTGCTATGCCTGAGATTATTTGCTGCTTATATAATGTTTAGGATGACTGTTTATTGTCATCGCCTTCATTTTTTTGAGGTCTGTTTCTGTTACTGTTATTGTTTTGTTGCCTGTTGTTTGGGTTTCTGCGGTTCTGTGGCCGGCGGTTGGGATGATCGCCATTACGACGGTTTCTGTTGTCCCTGTTATCCCCGTTGTCGCCCGGGCGTCCTGAATTCCTGGGATTTCCCTGTCGGCTATCGGAACGCCTTTCATCGCGTGGGGCGTTTCTGTCGTTCCGTGGCCTTGGCCGGTTATCCCTTTGCCTTGACCTGTTTCCATTCGGGTTGTTGCCGCCTTTTTTGTTCCTGCGCCGGCTTTTTTTATCGCTGTCGTCCTCATCAAAACGGGTCAGGTCGTCCTGTCCGATCACATTTTCAAATTCCGTTTTTTGTTCTTTAATTACGGCCAGGTCCTCCAGTTTTTCCGGTTTTTGGTTTTTCTTGTTTAATTCAATAATCTTTAAAACCTTATCTAAAGGAATGGCCATTTGGTTCATGGGGTCGTTTTCATAAGAGTACCACATGATCCTTTTGAAAATATCCGTTTTCTGAAGAAAAGCCCTGCCTTCTTTTGTGTGCAGTGGCAACTCGTGCGGAGGAAATTCTTTTAAGGCATCTACATAACAATCCTGTTCAAAATTCAAGCAGCATTTGAGCTTACCACACTGTCCTGCAAGCTTTTGTGGATTTAGTGAGAGCTGCTGTGTGCGGGCTGTGTTGGTTGTAACAGATTGAAATCCTGTCATCCAGGTGGAGCAGCAAAGCTCCCGGCCACAGCTCCCAATTCCACCAACACGACCGGCTTCCTGTCGGACACCAATCTGGCGCATCTCAATACGGACGCGGAATTCTTCGGCCAGCCTTTTGATCAACTCCCTGAAATCCACACGGTCATCTGCAGTATAATAGAAAATTGCTTTGGTATGGTCGCCCTGATATTCCACATCGTTCACTTTCATGTCCAGCCCCAGTTCCTTGGCAATTTTCCGGGTCCTGATCATTGTTGGGTGTTCCGATTCAACGGAAACCACCCATTTTTCAATGTCATTGAGCCGGGCACGGCGATAAATTTTCTTGATTTCCTCGCTCTCAGGCGATTTGTCCATTTTCTTCATTTGAAGGCGGACTGTTTCTCCGGTAAGGGTTACAATGCCAATATCATGGCCCGGAGAAGCTTCAACGGCAACAATATCGCCAACTTCGAGATGGGGGATATCAATATTGCGGAAAAAATCTTTTTTGCTGTTTTTAAAACGTACTTCCACACAGTCAAATTCTTCCTGATGCTCGGGAAGCGGAATGTCCTTTAGCCAGTCATAAACATCCAGTTTGCAACACCTGTGGTTGTACAGGTCGTTGTTGCTGTGATAAGCACTGGGCGTTTTGCACATGCCGCGGGTGCCGAATGTTTTGATAATGTTTTCCTGATCGTTTTTTTCTTCGGGTATATTTTGAGTCGTGTTATCGTCCATATATTCAGGTCAGATTAAGCTGGAAAAGTATAAATTTTTTTCCAAACCGCAAAAATACAAAATAATGCGCTGCAAAAATTATTTCATCCGTAGCCACTGACTGGCTTTTAATGAAATATCCAGAAAAAGGATGAACGCATTGGCGTTGCGTTCGGTTTCATGTATGGCCTTGTTAAATTCTTCGGCAAAATACATGATGTTTTTGCCATTGAAAAAAGGGCTGAATTTTTTTAAAAACTCGTTTTCTGTTTTGCCCGATTTGATCAATTGATTGTTTTTTAGGTGCAGGTGAATGGAAAAACGCACGATTTTTAAGGCATATGCGTAAAAGGTTTTCTGTCGTTCGCGCCCGATTTTTGAAAAGGAGGCCCCCAAATCATTGATGCCTTTAATGTCAGTTTGAAAACAGAGCCGCATCCAGTCGCGGAAAGTTTTGAAATTATAGGAATCTTCTTCTTCATCGCCCAAAAAATTGCGTGCGGCCGCTATATTGCCATCCGTCATGGCAATGGTGTGCAGAATATGTTCCGGATCCGTTTCTCCTTGCTCTTCCAGCCATTCTTTCATTGCTGTTTCATCAAGCGCCGGGATTTTGACTAATTGTGTACGTGATTTTATGGTAGATAAAATCTGTTCCGCCTGTTCCGTTATCAATAGGAAAAGGGTTTTTGATGGCGGTTCTTCCAGTATTTTGAGCAGTTTTGGCGCCGCATCATGATGCAGTTTTTCAATCATCCAGACAATTACGATACGGTATTCCGATTCAAAACTTTTATAACTTAAAGCGCGTATAACATCCTGAGCATCATCGGTATATATTACGCCTTGCTTGTTTTCGACACGCATTTTTTCATACCAGGCAGGCAGTGTGATGATGCTTTGGTTTTCCCGGAGAAATTCGCGCCACTCCTTCATATAATCCTTGGCCCCATTGCGCTTGTCGCTCCCGCTTTTTTTAACAGTCGGAAAAATAAAATGAAGGTCGGGATGTGCCAGTTTCTCAAATTGTCGGCAGGACGGGCAAAGGCCGCAGGAATCTTCCTCTGTACGGTTCGGGCAGTTGATGTACTGCGCATAAGCAATGGCCAGCGCCAGTTTGCCATTCCCTTCAGGCCCCATAAATAGCTGGGCGTGGCTTATCCTTTGCTCTTTTATTGTGTTTTTGAGCCTTTGCTTGAGTGCTTCCTGTCCGGGGATGTCTGAAAATTTCATACGATGCCTTTTTTGCAAAAGTAGGGGAATTTGGATATTGCTCCAAGTGTTATTGAGCTGTTAAAGTCCTTTTGTTTGTATTGATCCGGCCCGGATTTTCCGATATTTGCAGAGCAATGCTGAAAAAGGCACTACATATAATTATGGCACTGCTGGTTTTTGTGAGTTCATCGGGATTCACTTATGTGAAGCATCATTGCCACAGTAGCGGGCGGGTGATGATCCATCTTTCTGATGTTGATGATTTGCACCATGCCGGCCACAGCTGCTGCCTGATTCATGAATCGGAATCCATTGATTCAGATCTGCTGGTTTTGAGGCCGGCAGACTGTTGCAGCCATATTGATGGCTATTTTAAGAGCAATATTCCGGCGGATGACCTGAAGGTGAAACGTCTTCAGGCGCCTGCTTCCCAAATATTGGTTTTTATTTGTGAAATTCTTGAAAAGCCTCAGTCTGTCTTACTGAAAAAAGCTACAGATCTGAGCAATCCACCTCCTGGGGGGTATTATTCATCTGCTTGTTTTACTTCTTCGTTTTTGCTTTAAAATATAATTACTTCGGATTTTTTTTGTAGTAAATTTTAAATCAAGTAATTATGTTTTTAAGAAAGATATTGTCACTGAGTGTGGTGATGCTCATCCTCTCGGCTGTACATGCGCAGCACGATCATGGAAAAATCACCGGACAAGTAAAAGGAATGGATGACGATGGGCACAGCAAGCCGCTGCCATTTGCCAACGTGTATTGGTCGGGAAGCTCCATAGGTGTTGTGGCCGACGAAGACGGATATTTTGAAATAGAACCTTCGCAAGATCACCATTATCTGGTTTTTCATTTTTTAGGTTACCGTAAAGACAGCCTTCATTTGCATGCTGTGGCTGAAGACATTGAAATTGAATTGATTCCGGAAGTAAAGCTGGCTGAAGGGGTTGAAATCAAAGACCGGAATACGGGCAGTTTTGTTTCGAAAATCAGTCCCCTGCAAACGGAACATATCACGGAACATGGATTGCAGCGTTTGGCATGTTGTAACCTTTCGGAGAGTTTTGAGAACAATGCTACCGTTGATGTTGGCTTTGCCGATGCAGTTTCCGGCGCAAAACAAATCCGCATGCTTGGCCTGGATGGGAAATACAGCCAGATTATGCTTGAGAATATTCCCACTATCCGCGCTTTGGCAAGTAAATACGGTTTGGCTTATGTGCCGGGATCCTGGATGCAGTCCATTCAGGTGAGCAAGGGCTCTTCATCGGTTACCAATGGCTTTGAGTCTGTTACGGGACAAATTAATGTCGAATTGAAGAAACCGCAACACAGCAATAAACTGCATTTGAATTTATATGGAAACAGTGAGGGCAGGGCGGAATTGAATGTTTTAACTGCCTGGCCCTTAACTGAAAGGCTTGCAACCATGCTTATGGTTTCTGCATCGGGAAACCAAAGCAAACACGATGAAAATGGTGATGGGTTTTTGGATATGCCCATGCAAAAGCAGCTAAATGTGCTGAACCGCTGGGAGTATGAAGTGCACCATAAAGGCCATTTCCAGCTTTTGCTGAACTATTTGCATGATGAGCGGGAAGGCGGTCAAAAAGCTTATTATGATGTTTCAAAAACAGGCTTTTATGGAATGAATGCCACAAGCGACCGCTTTCAGGCCATTGCCAAAGCCGGAATTATGCTGGGCCATGATCATAGTCAGAGTATTGGCGTTCAGCTATCGGGTATTTATCAGCGAGAAGAATCTCAGTTTGGCCTGCGGAACTATCGCGGAGTGCAAAGAAGCTTTTACGGAAACCTGGTTTATTTGCTTAAAGCGAATGAAAAGCACCATTTTTCATTTGGGGGCAGCATACAGTTTGATGATTATCAGCAAAAATATAATGATAGTGTTTTTAACCGTCAGGAGCCTGTGCCGGGTATTTATGCTGAATACACTTTTAAACCCGTGGAGCAGTTTTCTGTAATTGCCGGCATGCGCTACGATTATAGTGCATATTACTCAAAATCACTGTTAAGCCCACGTTTGCACCTGCGTTATGGCCTTACAGAGCAAACTGTTTTGCGCGCTTCTGCGGGCAAATCATGGCGGTCTGCCGTAATTTTTCCGGAAAATGCAGTTTTGCTGGCCAGTAACCGGACCATTATTATTGCTGAAAAGCCGAATATTGAAGAAGCCTGGAATTATGGTTTGAACCTCACGCAGGATGTCCCTCTGACATGTGATCGCGAATTGACTTTTACCTTCGATTTGTACCGCACAGATTTTCAAAATCAGGTAATTGCAGATGTTGATCAATCAGCTCGTACCGTGGTAATCAGTAATTTGGATGGAAGCAGTTTTGCCAGCAATGTGCAGGCAGGTTTAAGTGGTGAAGTCTTTCGGGGATTGGACCTTACACTTGCTTTCCGTTATTCGGATGTGCAGGCCGATTATCATGGCGAACAGATGCGCGTGCCCTTTGTGAACCGCTACAAAGGCTTGCTGTCGCTTTCCTGGCGCTCCAAACAGGATAAATGGCAGATCGATCTGACCAATCAATTGCAAGGCGATGCGCGGATTCCTTATACCGGCGATAATCCTGTCGTTTATCAAATGCCGGAAAAATCACCCGAATATCTGATTGTTCATGCCCAGTTAACGCGCAGGTTTACAAACTGGAGCATTTATCTCGGTGCAGAAAACCTGAGCAATTATACGCAGGACTATCCAATCCTGGCTGCTGATGATCCTTTCGGGGAATATTTTGATGCCAGTATGGTGTGGGGTCCTGTTATGGGCAGGATGTTTTATGGAGGGATACGGTTTGATATCCCTTAAAAACCAAAAAGGCTGATCCGTTTGAAAGATCAGCCTTTTTAGTGTTTTGTTTTTAAAATTTTAAGGAGTTCGGATGGGTTTTGCCTGTTGTCCCAAAAGCTGACAATATAGATGTATTTATTTAAATATGTATAAATTAAACTATAATTTCCTATTGCCACAGATCGGTATTCTTTGTAGTTTGTCTTATAACCGATAAAAGGGTGCTTTTTTAATTGATTCGTGCGTTTTTTGATTTCTTTATTGAGTTTAATTGAGTATTTGTTGCTTTTGTTTCGTTCGTTCCAATACTCAAAAATCATGTTTCGTTGTTTTAGGGCGCTAATGGTCCAAAATATTGTTATCGAAGCCATCTCTTGTCTGTTTCTTCCATGTCGGATTCAGAAACCACTTTTCCTTCCATTATATCTTTTTCACCTAGCAGAAGAATTTCAATTTGTTCTGAGCTAAGATGAATAATGTCTTCAGTTTTCTTTCTGTGAAGCAATCGTTCAAGCTCGCGGAGAAAATTCTCATTATCTGATGACTGGATTTGTCGGATTAGGCGTTTTTTTATTATATCTATTGATTCCATTGCATAATTTTGAAATAAAGATAAGTTAAATATGGCGAACAATGGCAAAGCCTGTCAAAATTTATGTTTTTGACAGGCTTTTGAATGAACAGATATTTTTCTCCTACCAGCCTACCAGCATAATGCCGATGGTATATGGATAGAGCTCCGGTCCTTTATTTTTCTTGAACATTTCAAACATTGAGAAAGTTCCGTAGAGGTTCACAAATCCCCAGCCAACCGTAAGGGTAGCATCCAGTTTGAAAGGTGCCAGATGAAAATCATCGTGTACCTTGCCAACGCGGGTGTCGGGTGTTGTGGCAGTCGCTACAACTTTTCCGCTTACGGGGTCAAGGAGGTTATAATCCTTATTGCGTTCATCAAATTTGCGTTTGGTGTGCGATGAGTAACGAATTCCGAAAATTGCACCTACGCCTACATGGAAGTCATTCACACGGCGGAAGGCATGGGTTTGATATTCAAAAATTAATGGGATAACGAGGTGGTTTACAACCAGTTTATATTTTTCAAAACGTGCGCCATCATTATAATATCCTTTTAAAGTGCTCGAATCCGGGATCAGGGTCACATTTTTATCGAAGCGGTAATTGTGCCATTCGAGGCCAAGGCCGGTGATGATGCCCCATTTCCCATTTTTGCTGAGCTGGAAATTGTGTTCGATCAGGTTGAGGTTTACGGAAATTGATTTGGCCATATAGAGATCCATATACCCATACTCCTGTGGGAAGTCCATATTCAGGTCTGAATTTACATATCCGTTAATCCCCAGTCCGAAACCGCCCCAGTGGCCGTTAAAGGATTTGCGCACACGGCGGCGGAAGTCCACATTTCCGTCTTCATCAACAATAATCTGATGGCGGCCAATGGATACTTTTACGGAGTCATCGTCCAAAACCTGTACTTCGATCCCGCCCACTTTAACGTTTGTACTGTCGTAATAGTCAGATGTTTGTACTGTAATTGTGTTTCCGATGTTTATTTTGTGATTATCGTTGTTGTAATGTCTTCCCGAACGTCTGGTTTTGCTGATGGCTTTAATTGTGGGCTCCTGTATATAGGAGATATTTCCCGATCCGCTTAAGTCTGCGTTCAGCTGATCGCGAACGTCCACGCTTGCATTTCCTGCGCCGCTTATGGTGGCTTCAGCTTTTGAAGTGATGAGCCCTTTGGCCATCAGGTCGCCGGCACCGGAAACATAAATGATATGTGTACCACATTCTCCGCGGAGTTTTGTTTCGGCAGCACCAGAAGTATTGCTTATTACTTCTTCGGCTTCAATTTCTAAATTAATGCGGGCGGCACCACTGCTTTCCAATGTGAGTGAACCGGCTTTTACAGGCTGTTCTGAGCTTATAACGCTTGCGCCATGTGCTTTGATCAGCTTGAGGTCTTTATAACGAATTTTTGCGTTGAGCTCCTTCGGGAATATTTTGCCTTCATATTCGAGCACGAGCGTACTGCCTTTCAGGACAACCCTTACATTTCCAATAAAAGCCTCATCAACATTAATGGTAACTCCTTCGTTTTCGGAAGGGATTAAAACCACATTGAAATTACTTCCACTTTCAATTCCTGTAAAGCCGCTGATGTTGAATTCTTTATCAACTTTTGCCGGTATTATTTCGGCGTATAGCTGAACGTTTGCGGTAAAAAACGCCAGCAGGCAGAGCAATAAGCTGCTTTTTTTTGTGATTTGGCTTATTCTTTTCATGGTATTGTTTTTTTAGTGTTTAGAAGCATGACGGCTTTGGATCCCATTAGTTACACTAGTCCTTTATTTTTTCTTCTTTGTAGTATGTAAATATGTCTGAATCAATGGAGTAGCTCCGTGTTCCTTCGGACTGGTCTTCTTCGCTGGCAATGCGCAGATCGTCGGGGGCCATGCTTTTGAGCTTGCTTACGCCCCAGCTTGCAATGGTCCAGATGGCAGGCTTGCTTTCCGGGGCATTGCTTTTGTCGCGGCCTTTGAAGATCTTTTGTGTGAGCCAGTTAAATACGCCTTTGGGTTCACTTAAGTCTGTTTGCCGGTTACGTTTCATGTCTTTCTCAAACTGATAAGCATAAAACATCTCCAGGCTGACCATATCCGGCAGTAGATAAGCGGGGCCGCTGCTTGTGAAAACATCCAGATTGGCTGCACGCTGAACCATATAGGCCGGAGCGTCCATTCGTTCCAATGTATTTGTACGGGTTTTTTGAGCGGCCGGCTCTTTTATATAAGAACCTAAAACGGGTGTTGCAAAACGGGTTTCCATCTTCGCCTTTAATATCGGAGCCGAAAATTCAATTGTCCGTGCTTTTTGGTAATTCATCGCCTGAAGATTACTGAAATCTTCACGCATTGAATCGCTCTTATCGGCTAAAAACCATAATCCGCTGAGCAAAAGAAGCCCGATAACAGCAGCCGCCGAGCCAAAAAACCTTTTGTTTTGAAGCAGGGGCAGCATGCGGGCTTTTTGATAAAGTTTTTGCTTTTCAGGATACATTATCCTTGTATCAGCATTGAGTCGGGTATTTTGGAATGCTTCAAATTCTTTATTTAATGCTGGATTTGCCCCAAGGAAGGCAGCAAGCTTTTGCTCCTGTTCCGGCCTGAGGTCTCCTTCAATGGATGCAATAAACCATTCTTTGTAATTGCTTTCGCTGATGCCGCCGCTTTCATTGATTTCATTCTGATAGAGCAAATGCCGGGCAGGGAAGGAGATGATCTCTTTTGTCCCCTCCAGTCCGGCCTCTTCCATTCCAGCAAATTCCGTCTGTATATCCGGATTATTTGCCAGAAAGCCCTCCACTTCCTTTCTGTGGCTTTCGCTGAGGTTCCCATCGAGATAATCGATGAGCCACTCTTCATAATTTTGCCTGCTTATCATCTTATACCACATTTTCCGGTTTAACAATATATTTCTTTAGGTACAGCCGTGCGCGGTAGATATACACTTTTACCTGGCTTTCGCTGAGCTGGCACATCTTGCCGATTTCTTCATAGCTGTATCCTTCATAATCACGCAGTAACACAACAGAGCGCTGCACCGGAGGAAGTTTTTCGAGTGCTTCGTGCAAAATTTCCTGAAGGTCGCTGTAAGGAAGCCTGTCGCTGCTGGGTTCGTTGTAGTGCGATTCTTCGATCGAAAAGCTGTTTTTGTCTTTTCGGATCCGGTCAATCATATAGTTATAAGCAGTAGTAAACAGCCAGGCACGGGCTTTTTTTGCATCCACATCGCTGCAAACAGACCACAATCGTGCATAGGCTTCCTGAACAATATCCTGCGCACGGTCCTGGTCTTTAATGTTTTTTAGGACAAAGCGATAGACATTGTCGGAATAATCATCAACACACTGATTGTATTCCTTTCGCGTCATGTACCACGTGGTTTATTAATGGAACGCCCGAAGATATGGGAAAGTTACAGGCCGGGAAAATTTATTTCCGGAATCCTTTTGATTTTGATGGAATATCCTGTGATATGGGCAAATACAAAGCATATTATCAAAACTTGCAATTTTTGCAGGTTTTGATAATTTGTGTCTTATGATTATCTGGAATCATGACTGTTTTTTTAAGACGCTCTTTTTTACACGCAAAAAAAACGAGCCCGAAAGCCCGTTTCCCTAATCTAATATTATCAGTATGATCCAGAATGTTCGAGGCATTCCGGGACAAGTTTTAATCTAACTTAAGCACCGCAAGGAAAGCCGTTTGCGGCACTTCCACATTACCTACCTGGCGCATGCGTTTCTTCCCTTTTTTCTGTTTTTCGAGCAGTTTGCGCTTTCGTGTGATGTCGCCACCATAACACTTGGCTGTAACATCCTTTCGCACGGCTTTAATGGTTTCGCGGGCGATGATTTTAGCGCCAATGGCTGCCTGTATCGCAATATCGAATTGCTGGCGCGGGATGAGCTCTTTGAGTTTTACACACATTTTGCGGCCAAAATCATAGGCATTGTCGCGATGGATGAGGGTTGATAGGGCATCCACAGATTCGCTGTTGAGCAGGATATCAAGTTTCACCAAATTTGCGCGCTGATAGCTGGAAGTATAATAATCGAAAGAAGCATAACCTTTGGAAATGCTCTTTAATTTATCATAAAAATCGAAAACGATTTCGCCCAAAGGCATTTCAAAGATGACTTCCACTCGTTCGCTGGTCAGATAGGTTTGGTTTTTGAGCGTTCCTCGTTTGCCAATACAGAGGTTCATAATCGCGCCTACAAAATCCGATTTGGTGATGATATTGGCCGTGATATAGGGTTCTTCGATATAATCGAGGAATTTTTGTTCCGGCAAACCGGAGGGGTTGTGTACTTCAAAAACCTCATTTTTAGTTGTGTAGGCTTTGTATGATACGTTGGGGACGGTAGTGATCACATTCATGTCGAATTCGCGGTCGAGGCGTTCCTGTACAATCTCCATATGGAGCAGTCCGAGGAAACCGCACCGGAAACCAAATCCCAGTGCTGCTGACGATTCGGGCTCAAAAGTAAGGGAAGCATCGTTGAGCTGGAGTTTTTCCAAAGAAGCGCGCAGGTCTTCATAATCGTCGGCATCAACGGGATAAATACCTGCAAAAACCATGGGCTTTACATTTTCGAAACCGCTCACAGCTTTATCGCAGGGATTTTCCACATGTGTGATGGTGTCGCCAACTTTTACTTCGGTGCTGGTTTTGATGCCGGAAATTATATAACCTACATCACCTGCCGAAAGCTCCTTTTTTGGATCCATGCCCAGCTTGAGTACACCAATTTCGTCGGCATGATATTTTTTACCGGTATTTACAAATTTCACATGATCGCCTTTGGCCATTTTTCCGTTCAGGATACGGAAATAGGCAATTACGCCACGGAATGAGTTGAAAACAGAATCAAAAATCAAAGCCTGAAGAGGCTCATTGGGTTCTCCTTTTGGAGCTGGTACACGGTCAATAATGGCGTCGAGTATGCGCTCAACCCCAAATCCGGTTTTGCCACTGGCCGGAATAATGTCGTCTTCATCGCAGCCAATGAGGTCAACAATTTGTTCGCTGACTTCTTCGGGCATTGCTGCATCCAAATCCATTTTATTGAGAATGGGGATGATTTCCAGATCGTTTTCTAAAGCCAAATAAAGGTTGCTGATTGTTTGCGCCTGGATTCCCTGCGTTGCATCCACAATCAAAAGTGCGCCTTCGCAGGCAGCAATGGAGCGGGAAACTTCGTAGGAAAAATCAACGTGACCGGGAGTATCTATAAGATTAAGGCGGTAGGTTTCCCCATCGCGGGTGTAGTTCATTTGAATGGCGTGGCTTTTTATTGTGATGCCGCGCTCGCGTTCAAGGTCCATATCATCCAAAACCTGATCCTGCAAATCACGCTCAGAAACAGTCTGTGTAAGCTGTAACATCCTGTCTGCCAGCGTGCTCTTCCCGTGATCGATATGAGCTATGATACAAAAATTCCTGATGTCTTTCATGGCTGCAAAAGTAGTAATTATTCAGTTTGATTGGAATAGGTATTTACAGCAAAAATCCACGGGCAATTTTCTGTTTTAATTCTGTTATGTCGATTTTGTAACCTTCTTTTTGTAAGGATGTTACAAAATCCTCGTGCTTCCGTCCCAGGCGATAGTCAGGCTCCCGTGAAGGATGCGCCAAATAGCGGCCTATGAGTTCGGGATCAATGCCGATATTGAGCACGGCATGGTAAAACCAGCGTTCCGGATGCTTGTACATGGATGAGCCAAGGATTTTTTTTTCGCCTATGCTGATGTCGCTGATGCCTTTTTGTCCCAGGTTTTTTACATCCATTTGCTCCAGTGCACCAATAATGATATTGTTGCAATATTTGAAGAAGTCGGCGGGCTTTTTATGTGTTTTGAAATCGCCCACAGCAGATACGACCAGGCTTTCCGGGCTGAGGATGACGCTTTCGCCTCCGGAAGACCGTTTAAAAACCGGAACCTGATCTGCTAAAACATGCTCCGGATTCAGTGCTTTTTCTGCTTTATTGGAACGGCCCAAAACAATGGCCAGCAGATCGGGCTGCCAGAGGAAAAATTCTTTTCCGGGCTGGTAATTATGTAATATGTTGATGTCGGGCAAATCGTAGTCCCGCACTTTGATTTCAGGCTGCATCTTTCCTTTGATTGGTGTGAAAATAAAAGTCCGAAAAGATAGTTTTTGTTTAAAATCTATTCAACAACAACTAATTTCCCATGCCTTCTGCCGTTTTGACCTTTGATTTGCCAGAGATATATTCCTGTTTTCAGAAGGCTGACATCAATTTCTGTTTCGGCCTGATTTGAAGAAAATTGCTGGCTGAGGAGTTTTCGTCCGTCAATAGTGAAAATTTCCAATCTGAAACTTTCATTTCCTGGCCGGGCTTGCCTGATGGTAAATTGATCCTGGCAGGGATTGGGATAAATCAGGATGCCGTCGGTATCCTCTGCTTCATGTACTCCAGATAACAGGCTGATGGCATATTCCAGTTGCACATCGACGCCATCTGCCCACTGACGGATCAGGCTTTCGCGTGTAAGGGGAACTTTTATATCGGGCTGTACACCGCCATGCAAGAGGGAATCTGTATCGAGCTGGATTTTCTGGTTTTCATCCAAAGAACGGGCCTGGGCAAATGATATGGAAATATCGAGTGGCAGCAGCACGGGATCGTGATCTACCATGCCAAATGATCCGTTTGTGCCCCAATGCGACACAATCTGCGCATTTTCAAGCCGGTCGAACATCATGGCAAAACCTTCGCCCGTACTTACACAGTTGGGATCAACAATAACGGCAATCTCGCCATCAAACAAGGGCTCGATCGGTTCAGTTTGCAGCGTGATATCAATGGCGTAGTCGTCATCATAAGTGCCTGTAATGTATTCGTAAAATGATGGGTTCTGATAAAACAATCCCATAGTTACCGCTGCCTGCAGATCATTTCCACCAAGGTTCCCGCGCAGATCGACAATTAATTTTTGTACGTCATTATCATTGAAATACTGAATGGCCTTTTTTACAGTCAGGAAATCCTCGAAAGTCAGCATTTCCTCAACAGTCAGGCATTCCGCTGCTTCTTCTTTGATGCGCAGATAAGCAATGTTGTTTTCCATCATGCGATAGGTAACCAAAGAATCGTTTTCTGAAGCCGGTGCAGTATTATAGAACCCCCTGATAAATAGGAGCATATTGTCATCATATGCTGTTAGGTTTAGTTTGATATCCTTATCAAAAGAGAAAGCTGCTTCGGCGCCAATTGCTGCCCGGGTCATCATCAGGCCACGGCTGAACAACCTGCCTTTCTCCGTTGCGTAGTTAAAGGAAGGGTTGGTGCATTCCAATTCCGTGATCTCATCAATATTGATTCCGTTTATTTTGGTGATTATATCACCGGTACGCAATCCCTGTGCAAAAGCGTCACTTTCCGGATCAATAATGCTTACCGCAAATGTTCCGTCATCGAGAGGTGTGAGGTTAAAACCGTAAGTGCCACCAGCAATTTCTGATTTGTAATAATCGGGTATGCCCGAAAAACTATTATGCCCATCGGGAATGCTGAAAAGATATTCGTAAAGGCTTTTTATAAATGCGATTGAATCAGAATTGCTCTGTGCATTCTCAATTTTTGGTTTTGTTATGGAATATTTTTCGTCCCATTGAATCGCTTTCCATTCCGTAAACGGATAGCGCAACTTCATTACGGCATGTAGCGAGTCAAATGCCTGTGTCCAGGAAAGGTGTCTGTAATCAAATTGTGAAGAGATATTTTGTGTGCTTGATGTTGTTTTCGATTCATTCTGGCTAAATGACAGTATGCTGATAGTCAATGCAATGATAAGCAGGTTGATTTTCTTCATGATTTTTATATTTTTTGATGTGTTTTTAGAAGCTTTCGTATTTTTTTGCCCGGCCTAAACAAGGATTTGAATAATAGAGTTTCCAGTTTTTCTCTTGAAAATCAAAAACTGTATGAGCAAGTGTGCTGGATCCGTTTTGATCATGGACGCAGGGCATATATGTGCCTTCGTGCGATGACATTAATTTTGTGCAAACCGCAGCATTAAGCTCATAAGGCTTATGGCTATAGGGCGCCGAAGAGGAACTTAAAGTGTCAAAACGGCTATAAGAAGAAGGGAAATTGTTTTCGTCCTGTGCAATATCTTTCGTAGCGTCACCAATAAAATGATTGGTATGCACATACATGCCTGAAATTTCTTTTTGGCTTCTTACTTCCGGAGCTGCTTCAATGCTTACAATGCGTTTTTCGGTAAAAGACCCGATATTATGTGTCATGGTTTTGGCCCTTTGCGGGATGCTTGCACGGGCAATGGCATCGTCAAGGTTTTGAGCATCCATCACCGAACGAAAATGGAAAGCAGCGGGCACGGAAGGTTCGATGTGCAGCCCTGAGATATCGTTGCCACTTTGCACAATTCCTGCTTCGTTCATGCTAGGCGGAACGCCCATGAGCATACCCGGATAGCTTAAGCCGAGAATGTCGGGCTTGCCTTTGACCGACAGTTTTACAAGGTACATGCTGTTCAGAAAGCTGGTAAACAAATCTTCGTTATGCGCCAGGAATAATTTTCCGTCTTTTGAATAAGCCAGTGTGCTGCATCCCAGGTTATCCGGAAGCTGAACGGCCTTTTTGCCTGATAATTCATAATACAAATAGTACACTTCCATGAAAATATTGCTGCTGAAAATATCTTGAAAACTGAGTCCGCTGCCATCGGCAATCCCTTGAAGCTCATCAATATAATCCGGGAAATAATTTTGACTTGCTTCAAGAAATGGGGTGTAAAAGACATCCGGATTGCTTTTAATGATGTCATTGATGGCGTTTAGGAGATCTCGCAAAGCCATTCGTGATGATTGGATTTCTTTGGAGAAATGGCTGCCAATTTGTTTTCCAACTTCATAGTGGCTGCCCGAAGCTTCCAGATATTTGAAAAAAGCTTGATTATCCTGATTAGCAGGAATAATTTGTGTGCCATCTTCTTTGGAGCACCCCCAAATGTTTGGAAGAATAGCAGCTCCGGTTCCGGCAGCAGCTACCCTGTATAAGAATTGTCTCCGTTTCATTTTATAATGCGTTTTGTGTTTATATGATAAAATCTTAATTGGTTTTATTTTTTGGTTTTACTGATTTTTAATGAAGTCACTAATCTGATAAAGAGCGGAATACATTTGCAAAAGTTCCGCCATCATATCATTCATCATAATATTAAAATCCCAGATATTTGTGTACATCACGACCGTGATATCGGTCTCGGGATTATAACGGGCTACCGTAAAAAATGCTACATGGCCTCCGTTATGGCCATAACCCAACTCAGGCGTAAAAACAGTGCCCAATCCGTAATTTTGATGCGACTCAAATGTAGGCAGGCAATCCATCATATAAAAGCGGACATTTTCGTATGCAATACCCGCTTTTCCGGTATAAAGGCTTTTGGTCCATTTTGCGAGGTCATGTGGCGTTGTGACCATATTTCCTTCGGCCACGTGCATGGAGACATTGTGAAAAGGAACTTCTATTTTTTGCTTATCCATCATTACCCATGATGCGGCATATGGCTCGGGTAAACTTATGTCATTGCCCAGATAGGGAAATCTTGTATTGTTGAGCATGAGGGGCTTGAGGAAGTTGTCGGAAAGAAATTCATTATATCTTTTGCCCGAAACCCGCTCGATGATCAGGCCAAGCAAGCCCATGCCTGTGTCCGAATAATGGAACTCTGTGGCTGGCATAGAGTTGTAGAGCTTGTGCCTGGCGACAATTCCTGCCGTTTCTTCAATGGTAAATGTATGCTCAGCCTGTTGCAGTATTTCGGTTATATAGTCGCAATAGCGCATTCCCGCATAGGGTTCATTGATCGTGTCGGGAATGTCCTGATTGATGATATCCCACATCCCGGCGCGGTGCTGAAGCAATAGTTTGATAGTGATATCCTCTTTAAAAGGTATGTTAAAATGATCATCATCCGGCAAGTATGGCTGATCTGTTCCGGGAATATTTGCTGTGATTTTATGGTCGATATTGAGTTTCCCTTGCTGGTGGAGCAGCATAATTGCAGCAGCCGTATAGGTTTTTGTGGTGCTGGCTGCCCTGAAATGTGTATGCTCTGTAGTTTCCGATAAATCGCCGCAAGCTGCATAATACTCGCCAGTGGGCGCAATAATTTTCAAGGCATAACCTCCGGGATAATTTTCCTTGCCGTCCACAAAAGCATTCCAGGTGTTGTCGATGATTTCCTGAAGTTCTTGCTGGTGATTCGGGAGTGGCTTTATTACGGAATCGGAATTTTCTTTGCTGCAGGAAAATGCGAAGCAGCTAAACAGAAGTATAGCTAAAAAGCAGGCAACATTTGATTTCATGGGATGGGGTTTATGGGTTTGCAATAAATTGAAATCAAATATAGTGTTATTATCTATACGATTAAAGCTCAGACAAATATTTTATCTGAATATACTGATGCAGATTCCTTCCGGCACGCAGCCCGCTTAAATGGTTAAGGCTATGCGGTGAAAGGAATCTGTATCAGGTTTAGATTTGATGTTTATAAACCAAATGGTATAAGGACATCTCAATGGGTAAGTATCTTGTTCCGCTTTTATTGCGATCTAATTTGTGTTATTTTTGATAAAATCATAGAACATCAAATATCATAATGACCGCAGCTACGAGCTGGGTCCCGGCAAAGAGGTATTTTAGGTTTTTGGGTTTTGAACTGAGCGCCATTTTAGCTCCGGTAAAACCGCCGATCATTCCACCAATTGCCAAAGGGATCGCCATGTTTAAATCAAAAAGGCCTGCACCGAGGTGGCCAAAAAAACCTGCTGCTGCCGAAATGGTAACCAGCATGGTAGAAGTGCCCACAGCTACATGCATAGGGACACTCATCGTTAAAAGCATCAAGGGAACCAAAAACGAACCGCCCGAAACGCCCACCATTCCCGAGAGAAAACCTGTTAGCAATACAATTGGAACAGTGAAGAATAAGTTAGCATGATACGTTTCTCCGTTTGAATTTAAAGCAATAATCCATTTGTGCTTGCTTTTTAGCTTCTGTTTAGGCTTTTTCAACATCAGTATGGCTGCGGCAAACATAACAACGGCAAAGGTTGTTTTCAGTGCTTTTTCATTAAAATACTGGCCGAAAAACCCACCTGCAAAAGCCGAGAAAAATATCAACCCCCCCAGAAATATCGTAAGTTTCCAGTGGTTTTTCTTTTCCTTGCTGAACAAAATTGCCGCCATCAGTGAAGAGCACATCAGGATAAACTGGCCTGTGGAAGCGGCCAGGTTCATAGTAATCCCTGATAAAACCAGAGCAAGAACAAAGAAGTTCCCGCCACCACGTCCGGTCATGGTCATCAAAAAGGCGATCAGCATAATGATGACCGCAAGTATCCAAACACTCATAATGTTGTTATTTATTGATGTGTTTGTAGAGTTTTCCGGGCATAAGGGCTTCCATGAGCGTAGGATATCCGCCCGGAATGATTTTTGCTTTTTCATAGCCTTTGCTTTTGAGGTAGGCAAAGATGATCGCAGCCCGTACACCGGCAGAACAAAAAACACCGATTGTTTTGTCTTTGGGGATTTCGTTCAGTCGTGCGGGCACTTCATGTGTAGGGATTTCCAGCACATCGCAGTGATGTTTCAGGGGCAGTTTTACGGTTTCCAGTTCTTCTTGTGCCCTCACATCGAGGAGCAGTGTGTTTTCGGCTGCCAGAAATGCTTCCGGGGACATTTTGTGTTGGGCTGTTCCAAAATATTGGAAGTCCATGCTGCTGATTACATTTTCTATTTCATTCATGGATGGTAGTTTTATATTTGGCAAAATAGCCAAGTATTAATGAAAAAATTTATTTTTTATTGATCACTTTAAGGGCACAACTCATAAAATCAAGCACGCAGGGAATGCTTAGTTTATAGTAGATATAGTTCTTAACCTTTTGACCTTCAATTATTTTGTGCTTTTTTAATATATCAAGATGTTTCGACATAGTAGAAATATCAATCCCAACAGCTTCTGTGAGTTCTTTCACCGACATGCTTTTGTCTTTTACAGCATGGATAATATACAGCCGCGTAGGGTGTGCCAATGCTTTAAAGATTAAGGCTTTATCGGCAAATTCCTTTTCTATTTCTGTGTTCATATTTATTCCGTTTCAGTTATGTCAATGGTTTTATATCCTGCTGCAATCCATCCTTTTATTCCGTCTGTGATGAAGGTTATTTTGCCCTCGTATTTCAGTTCCTGTAGTTTTTTTACCAAAATTCCTGCCCTTTTGTTGCTCGTGCAATACACAATGATTTCCTTTTTTTCTAAAAATGGAGTGAGCTTTTCGGATACATCTTTTTGAAATGCATCGATATAAATGGCACCGGCGATGTGTTTCTTTAAAAACATTTCCTCGCTTCTTCCATCAATGATTACTGATGTGGCCCTGTCTCTGTTTTCGATAATTTCGAGTGCGTCTTTTGCTTTGACTTTTACGGTTTCCTGACCAAATCCACTGTAAGCGAACATAAGGCAGATACATGAAATAATGATGCGGTGCATTGTATAGTGTTTTTGTATTTGGCAAAATTACCAAATAGTTTTAATAATGCAAGAAGTCTGGTTAAAAAAACGCCCCACCATCAGGCGGAGCGTTCATCAGAAATATGTTGTTTATTTTTATTTCAAACCAAGTACTTCCACACCTTGCTCGAAAACAATATCACGTGGGATATTGGCATCTGAAATGCGGTCGAGGTCGGCTTGCAGCTCGGGACGGATGCTGCCTTTTTCGTCGAGGAGCTTTTTAGCGGCATCATAGTTGCCGTCTCCCTGAATAGTCAGGATCATCTCAGCAAGGTCAATCATGGCCTGCTTCATTTTATCGAAATTCACGCTATAGGTTCCTGTGGTTTCATCACGTGTGAAGGCGCCTTTTTCCTGGAAATAGTAAAAGCGGACCATATTGGCCATGCCGTGCGAGCTGGAAACGCCAAAACGTACTGAGCGGAAAATACCTGCCATAAAGGTTACGAAATTGTCCATCAGGTCTTTGTTCTCGAATTCGCCCATTTCGTTGAGTTTAGTTACAAGATAAAGCCCGAGAATATCGGCTTTGCCTTCTTCAATGGCAGAATAAGTGTCTTTAAGCGCTTCGCGTACACCGCCTTTGCCGTTGATTGTTTGTTTGATGCCCAGTCCGTGGCCTACTTCGTGGAACATGGTATTTTCGAAGAACGCATCAAATTTGATGTGTTTGCGCTGGTCTTCTGCAATCAGGATTTCGCTGATCGGTACCAGGATTTTATCAAATTTGGCTTTCATGGAGTTTTTTAACTGGAGCTTGCGGCTGCCTTTATCCACGTGGATACGTGGATCGTTGGGCAGGTTGATGGCGATGGTTTTGCTGCCTGCATTGCAATCTCCGGCATAGTAAACCGCATCATAAACACCGAGGTCGCTGGAGCTGCCGGGAACTTCTTTTTTATACTCGTCGGCAACCGGAAGTGTGGTTTGCAGTTCGGGAAGCAGGCTGGCGTAGCGTAATACTTTACTGCTCCAATCTTTGTCTTTTACCAGAACAAATGATTCAAATGCTGTTTTGTATTCGAATAATTTATCTTCGTAATTCTCAATAGGTCCTACAACAAAGTCAAGTCCGTTGTTTTTCATGTCCATCCATGCGTTGTCGCTTGGATAATAGTCGTCGTTCAGTAATGCATCGGCACGGAGGCTGAGGTATTTTTTTAGTCCGGGATCTTCGGCAAGTTCTGCTGCTTTACGGATCAGGTCGGCCGCTTTTGTGAGCTCTTCTTTATAAGCTTCGCTATAAGGCACAACAATGAGGTTTCCTTCATCATCACGGCGGATGAGGGTATAAAGGCTGGTTTTTTCCGGATTGTCAAAAGCTTCAAATTCTTCAACAGTCATGTCTTTCGGATAAAAACACGCTCCTTTTGGTTTTGGTCCCACTCCTTTTACAAAAGGCTTGTTGCCGTTGAGGCGCTCCCAAGGGCCGTAATTGATTTCCGCAAATTTTTTCGTCCATGGATCCTGGATTTCGGCCATCAGTTGGGCTTTGTCGCCATAAGCCTGTTTCCAGAAAAGCTTATCCATGATTTGAGCTGCTTCGATCATCAATGGGATCATTTGCTTTTCGCTTTCAGTGAGTTTGCTTACATCGGTTGTGAGCTTCACGGGAACAAATTCTTCAACTTTCATGCGCATTTCCTCGTTTTCATTTGCGGCAGTATCTTTCTGATCTGCTGGTTTTGGATTGCAGGAGGCCAGCACAATGGCCAATGCAAAAAGGGAAAAAATCAGTTTTTTCATAAATTGATGTTGTTTGGTTTAGGCGCTGAGCGCTATATTCTAATGGTTAATCTGTTGCCAATTCTTTTGTTGGATCCCAGAAATATTCCTTAAAGTTAATAATTTGATCGTTTTCTACGCCAATTCCTTCGTTTTCGAGTAATTGCTGCATTAAATCGGGGCTCCCGAAATGATGTTTTCCGGTCAATTGCCCATTGCGGTTTACCACGCGGTGTGCCGGGATGTTGCGTGGAAGGCTGTGCGCATTGTTCATTGCCCAGCCCACCATTCGTGCCGACCGCCCTGATCCCAGATATCGGGCAATGGCTCCATAAGATGTTGCCCTTCCATAAGGAATTTGCTCCGTTACAGCATAAACCCGTTCAAAAAAGGAGTTTTTATCCATTGTTTGTTGGTTTCAAGCAGAAACGCAGGTATTTTATGAGCCGGCCTTCCGCCAGCCACATGCGTTCATAAAAAGTTTGGATTTCCTTAACTTCCGGAGCATTTTCTTCAATTTCCGGATCGGTATATACATCATAGGAGCAAATTATCGGCTCAATTCCTTCTTCTTTCAGGATTTCCAGGGTATAATCGAAAAAAACATCACTATCAGTTTTTAGGTGAATCAGATGATCTTGCGCAAGGATATTGCGGTAGCGCTCCAAAAATGCGGGATGTGTAAAGCGCTTACGGTGGCGGGGCTTTTCGAGCTGTGGATCGGGAAAAGTAATCCAGATTTCGGAAAGCTCGCCCGGCTCAAAATATTCCTGCACATGCTGTACCTGGCCACGCACAAAAGCTACATTCGTAAGGCCGTCATTGATGCTGTCTTTGGCGCCTTTCCAAATGCGGTTGCCTTTTAAATCCATCCCGATATAATTTTTATTGGGATTCTTTTTGGCAAGATTGTACGTATAATCGCCTTTTCCGCATCCAAATTCGGCAATGATCGGGTTCCCGTTTTGGAAATATTCTTTATTCCATTTTCCTTTCAGGGGAAACCCCTTCTCCTGAAGGTCGAAATAACCGGGCTGAAAAAAGTTTGGGAAGCTTTCTACTTCAGCGAATTTCTTCTTTTTGTTCTTTTTACCCACTTAAATAAATTTTGCCGCAAAAATAAAAAATCTATTGAGCCAAGAGATTCGTATTGCCTCTTTGAGCATATTAAAATGTATCTGAATTTTTAAAGCCAAAACAGCCCGAAAATTATTCCGGGCTGTTTTTTTTGAAAGATATTTTTTTTTGCATTGAAGGATTGTGGTCAATTAATTGGCTGCTTCCTCCAAAATCCATGCATCTTTACGGATAATTTTCCGGATTTCATCCAGGCGAAGAGCGGCGGCTTCCTGATCGGTATAATGAGCACAACTGATGCGCACGCGACCATTTTCGTAAGGGCCGAGGATTTGTGCGTCAAAGCCCTGATTGATGAGCCTTTGGTAAAATTTGCGGGCTTTGGTTTTGTTCAGGTAAGAACCGCAAATGATGTAGTAATCATTTACCGGGCTCTCGATTATTTCTTCTTCTACAACCGGAGCTGCTGCTGAAGAGAAATCTGATTCGGCATTATAAGTGCTTTTGTCTTCGGTATTTTCTTTAACGATGTTTTCCTTAACAACTGGCTTGCGGACTTCGGGTTTTTGTTCTTCCGCACCATCTGTATGTGTGGGCAAAATGGAAGCCTGTTCCGTTTTTATTTCGGGGATTGTACTCTTATTACTTTGGTTAACAGGTTCTTCCTTTTGGGCGACGGGAATAAAGTCGTTGGTATATTGACTTGTGCGGAAAAACTGGCTGTACACTGTCCACGACAGTACTCCGATAACGGCCACTGCAGCAGCTGCAGGCCAGATCACGGAATGCCATGATCCGGTGAATGTTTTTTCGGCGCGGCGTTGTGCTTTGATCACGCGTTTTTCGGCCTGCAAACGGCTTTCGCGACGGATTGCCGGCGATACGAATGTACCGAGGCCATAAGCATCATGCAGGAAATTGGCGGCATCATTCGGGATAAAAAGCAGGCGCTGCTCTGTATTGCGTTTCAGGATTCCCAGTCCGGGCAGTTCCTGTTCGTTATTATGTTTTAATCCGTTCAGGATTGCCACAATTTCTGATTGAACCCATTCTGCTGCTTCATCATAGCTGATGCGTTTACGCCGGGCGATATAATTGATCAGTAAACCGTCGTTTTCGAGCAGTGCCGGGTTAAAAACCACTGTTCGTGTGGGCGGTGTGAATGTGTGCTGTACCGGATGTATGCTTGCGCCCTGATATCGCGTCAGAAAACCACCCAAACGGGGCACTATGATGCATTCGTGATCGTATAATAATTCGCTGATAAATGATGTAAGTTCTTTTGCCATGATGAATCAAATTTCACAAATATAGTCCTGATTTTTAGAGAAATCAAGTCTTGTTTAAAAGTTTTAACAAGTCGTCCGGACAATCAACCGAAATGCTTTCCTGGCTTGTTTCAGCAAAATAAATGCTGTATCCCTGTGCCAGCCAGCGCAACTGCTCGAGCGATTCTGCAATTTCTGCATCTGCTGCTTCCAGTTTGCTGATCTCTATCAGGACGCCAATTCGGTAAGCATACATTCCGATGTGCTTAAACCAGTTTCCGTTTTGAAGCCATTCGTCCTTTGGTTTGGAACGCAAAAAGGGCACGGGAAGCCGGCTAAAATAAAGCACTCTGTTTCCTGCTCCGGGGACGGCTTTAACGGTGTTCTCATCGAAAAGTTCCGCAGGATTTTCAATCTTTTTGATGAGTGTGGCGATGCCTGCTGAGGCAGAGGAAAATATGCCGGCAATTTTTTTTATCTGCTCTGTGGCAATATAGGGTTCGTCGCCCTGAATGTTGATGATGATGTCGTCTTCGCCGGCCAGCCCTTCGCGAAGCAAATTTTCTGCAACTTCTGCACAGCGCTCGGTCCCGCTCCGGTGGTGTGCTGCGGTCATACGCGCTTTTCCGCCTTGATCGTGCACATGCTTGAAAATGCGTTCGTCGTCAGTAGCAATGCACAGGCTTTTGAAAATCCCGCTTTTTTGGGCTTGTTCAAAAACACGCATCACCATGCTTTTGCCATTGATGTCAGCCAATGGCTTGCCCGGAAAACGGGTGGACGCAAAGCGTGCCGGTATTATTCCGTGGAAATCGCTCATAGTTTAGAAAAGTCCGTGGATCTCTGCATTGATTTTATCCATAATCATTCCGAGGTCTTCGGGCCTTTTGATGAAATCGATATCATCAACAGGGATTACAAGCAATTTGCCGATGTCGTATTTGCTGATCCAGGCTTCGTAGCGTTCGTTCAGGCGTTTGAGGTAATCCAGGCGGATGGCTTCTTCGTATTCCCGTCCGCGGTTTTGGATTTGGTTTACCAGCGTAGGGACAGTGGCCTGCAGGTAAATGAGCAGGTCGGGCGCCTGGATAAAGGAGCTCATCAGCTCAAAAAGTGATGTGTAATTATCGAAATCGCGCGAAGACATCAGGTTCATGTCGTGCAGGTTGGGCGCAAAGATATAGGCGTCTTCATAAATGGTACGATCCTGAATAATGGTTTTTCCGCTGTTTCGGATATCGACAATTTGCCGGAAGCGGCTGTTCAGGAAATACACCTGCAAGTTAAAAGACCAGCGCTGCATATCCTCGTAGAAACTATGCAGATATGGGTTGGAATCAACATCTTCGTAATGGGCTTCCCATCCGTATTGTTTGGCGAGCAAACCGGCCAGGGTGGTTTTCCCGGAGCCGATATTTCCTGCAATGGCTATGTGCATGCTTTATTTCTTTTGGATGAATGTTCGGTTAAATGTGCAAAGATACGGACTCTTGCACGAATCAAAAAAATGAAATTACGTTTATTGAAAACTGTAAATATAGAGTGTGCTGTCGTCAAAAAGATAAATATGCCCCGGTACGATGCCATAGTTCATGGCCGCACCACGGTAAAGCGCGGTTCCCGGCAGGGTGGTTTCGTTTTGCTCTTGCGTGATGGGATTATAAAAATTCATCAGCCGGTTGGCAAACCATTGCAACTGTCCCTGATAAAATGTTGCGTTATGAATGCCGCTGATCAATTGCTGGTTCAGAAAATGGCCGTTTTCATCGAAAATCATCAGTCCGCCCACGGGATCGATGGCATAGACGCGCCCTTCGGCAACCAGTAATTGTTTGGGACTGAACATCCCGTACCCGAGCTTCTTGAAAGATTCTGAGCGCTGCAAAACCTTTGTGTCATGCGCCAGATGTACCAACTGTGATTTTGCTGCATCATAAATCCAGTAGCCGTCGGCATTTTGATCATTGCAAACGGCTTCAACATCAAAGCCCAGCTGATCAAAATTTATTGTGTCGCGGATATTTTGAATGCCTTCGTCTAAGATTGCCAGCATATTGGCTTCGGGATAAAAAACCAGCACGCGGAACATATCACTGACATCCACAGCGCCAAAATCGGAAAAGAAATAGCTGTCGAATTCGGCAATGAAATTTCCATCCTGATCATATTTTTTGAGCAGTAGCTCATGTTTCAGGTAGAAATTGGCATCCGCATCGGTATAAATTGCAGAAGCTTCTGCCGGAAAAGTGCGGAGCTGTTCGTAGCGGTAGTTTTGCGCAAATATTGTTGTCCCTGCAATGAAAAAAAGGAACAGTAAACAGGTTTTATTTTTCATGGAGTATTGATTTTATTTCGTCAAGGATTTTACTGTTGTTGGACAAACGGGGCACTTTATTCTGGCCGCCGAGTTTTCCTTTTATCTTGAGCCATTCGTAAAAAGTCCCCTTGGGCAGATTCCGGATATCCGGCGCCTGAAGGATCATATTGCGGTAGCGTTTGGCTTCATAATCCGAATTAAGCGATTTGAGGGCATTGTCGAAAGTTACGTTGAAATAGTCCAGGTCCTGCGGTGCTTTGCGGAATTCAACAAACCATTCATGGCGGGCTTTTTGGCCACTGTCCAAGAAAACCGGTCCGCCGGTATATTCTTCAATTACGGCATCGCATTTGCGGCAGGCAGTAGCAAAAGCCTTATCGGCATTGTCCACAATCACTTCTTCACCAAAGGCATTGATAAAACTTTTTGTGCGGCCGGTAATGCGTATGCGGTATGGGTTTGTAGAAGTAAAGGTAATGGTATCGCCAATAAGATAGCGCCACAAACCAGCATTGGTAGAAATGGCCAGTGCGTAATTTTCGCCACGTTCAACCTGATCGAGGGTGAGCAGTTTGGGATGTTCCTGTCCGAGCTGATCCATGGGCATAAATTCGTAGAAAATTCCGTAATCGAGCATCAGCAGCATTTCGTCGGAGCCGCGCCGGTCCTGTATCCCGAAAAAGCCTTCGGAAGCATTATAAACTTCAAAATAGTGCATGCGGTGGCGCTGGATAATCTGGTCAAACTGCGCGCGATAAGGCAGAAAACTGACTCCGCCATGGAAGAATACTTCCAGGTTGGGCCATACTTCATGAATATGGTTTTTGCCGGTGATTTCGAGTATGCGCCGCAGCAACAGCAACATCCAGGATGGAACGCCTGAAATATTGGTCACATTTTCCTGACTGGTGACCCGCGCCATTTTTTCAATTTTGCTCTCCCATTCGTCCATCAAAGCTATGGAAAGGTTGGGCGTACGTTTCAGTTCGGCCCAGAAGGGAAGGTTTTGCATCAATATGGCCGAAAGGTCGCCAACAAGATAGGTTTCGTTGTTGATGGTGGTGATGTCGTGCGAACCGCCAACCCCAAGTGCTTTTCCTTTGAAAATGTCGGAATCTCCCACCGCATGATGGTATAATGTGAGCATATCCTTGCCGGTGCTGTAATGGCATTCTTCGAGCGATTCCTGCGAAACGGGAATGAATTTGCTTTTGGAACCCGTTGTGCCCGAAGATTTTGCAAACCATTTTATATCGCTGGGCCACAAAAGGTTTTGTTCGCCTTTCATCAGGCGTTCGATATAAGGCTGCAGGTTTTGGTATTCGCTGATGGGCACGCGTTCCTGGAAATCGCGCAGGCTGCGCATGCCGGCATAATCGTATTTTTTGCCCCATTCAGTATCACGGGCTGTAGAAATCAATTTCTTAAACCATTCGTTTTGTACATCTTGTGGGTATTTTAAGAAGAGTTCAATTTGATGGATCCTCTTTTTGATCAACCAGGAAAGTACGGAACTGAGTATTGGCATAGTCTTTTTTGTATTGCTCAAAAATAGGCAAAATCCGGCAATTATTCCGACTCGATTTTGTTCTATTGTCTGTTAAAGCTTAAAACGGAAAATGAAATTCTGTATTTTCGTTCAAAATTACTGCGCATGATCACATATCCCTCTTGTAAAATTAATATTGGACTGCATATTCTTTTTAAAAGGAATGATGGATTTCATGAAATTGAAACCATCATGCAGGAAATCCCCTTGCGGGATATGCTGGAAATTATCCCGGCACCGGATGGGAAATTTCGGTTTAGCTCCGGTGGGCTTCCCGTTCCGGGCGATGCTTCCAAAAACCTGGTGGTGAAAGCCTGGAAACTGATGCATGCGCGCTATTCCGTTCCGGCAGTCCATATGCATTTGCATAAAATTATCCCTATGGGCGCCGGATTGGGCGGTGGTTCATCCGATGCGGCTTTTGCCCTGAAAATGCTCAATGAGCTGTTTTCTTTGGGCCTTGATGATGAAAAACTGGAGCATCTTGCTGCGGAACTAGGCTCTGATTGCGCGTTCTTCATCAAGGGAAAAACACAGCTTTCAACAGGTAGGGGCGAGCTGCTTTCGGAGCTTTCCAGCGATCATCTGCTTCCACTGTATATCCAGCTGATCCGCCCGGAGGTGCACATCCCCACAGCACAGGCTTATGCCGGAATTGCATGCGATAACAACCGGCCTGCACTGAGGAGCTTTTGGGGAAAATCCCCCGAAGAATGGAAATCCGTTTTTAAAAACGATTTTGAAACAAAGATTTTTGAACATCATCCCTTATTGGCAAAAATCAAAGAAGATTTTTATAAAAACGGAGCGCTGTATGCTGCTATGAGTGGCAGTGGGTCAGCGGTTTACGGTATTTTTCAAAAACGTCCGCCCAAGCCCGAAAAGACAGAAGGCTATTTTTGGGAAGGCAGGATTTTTTAAACGGAGAATTTTTTTTCTGAATAATTCCAACCATGCAGGTATTCCTGTGTCAGAATTTTAGAAACCCCAATCAGATTTGCTGCTAAGAAAAGAAGCATACCTAATACGAAAAAGCCTGAAGGGCAATCAAAGGGCGCAAAAGGAGCTCTTCGATCAGAATATCAACTGTGTGTATAACAGTGTGTTCCGTATCGTGAAGCGGCGGGATTTGGCAGAAGATCTGGTGCAGGAAAGTTTCATTACGGCCTTTGAACGCTTGGACGAAATGCGTAATGGAAATTTTGGTGCATGGGTCAGGCGGATTGCCGTGAACAAAAGCCTGAACAGTATCCGCAGCAACAAAAACCTGCTGGTTCACGATGCAGCCCTTTTGGAAATCCCGGAAGATGATTTTGAACTGCCGGAAGAAATTGACCCAAAACAAATTATGCAGGCCATCGAACATTTGCCCGAAGGGGCGCAATTGGTTTTTAAGCTTTTTGCTTTTGAGGAAATGAAACATCAGGAAATTGCCGAACGATTGGATATCAGTGTTTCTACATCCAAAAGCCAATTAAACCGCGCCCGAAAGTTGTTAAAAGAAGCATTATGTGTTTATGATGAAGTGTGAAGATTATATAAAAAAGCATAGAACGGAATTTGATGTGCATCAGCCCAATGCGGAAAAAATATGGAAGCGGGTACAGCAATCCGGAAAGCAGGGAAATCCAGCCTTGTTCTGGAAAATTGCCGCTGTTTTTTTACTTGTATTAAGTCTTGCGCTTACTCTTGGGCTGCTGCATCACAAAGAGCAGCATGAGCTTTTGCTGAGCAAAGCCTATCCGGAGTTTAAAGCGCAGGAGCAGGTTTATGTTGCCGAAATCAGCCTGAAATATACGCAAGCCCAAGAGCTGGCGAAAAGCAGCAACTATAGTTTTAAGGAAATACAAAAAGAACTCAAGGAGATCGATCTACAATATGAGGCTTATATGCAGGACCTTGGCCAGGATTGCTGCAATGAGCAGATTATCACGGTTTTTCTGGATTATTATGAGAAGAAAATCCAATTGTTAAACCGTATTTTATTTGAGATTCAAAAACAAAAAGAACATGAAAATGAGAACATACCGTATGAAATTTAATGTGCTGATACTGTTGTTGCTGCTTGGATCAGCCCTCAGCGCACAGGAAACCAACAAAATTGTCCGCTCCGTTGAATGCGGCGGCTGTACTACTTTTGAACTCTACAACCGCACTGCCAATGTGGAATTTATTGAGTGGGATAAAAGTGAAATCCAGGTGGAAACCATCATCCGTGAGCTGAAAGGACGTTCTGATGAGGATGAAGCCCTGGTGATGCGCGCTATAAAAGAATGCAAGCCGGAAAAAGTGGGTTCGTCCATTAAATTGAATACCGTTTTCTGGAACGAATGGTCGCAAAGGAACAGCAAAATTAAAATAACGCTCACTGATGGGAGTGTGGCCCGGTTGTCTGAATTAAAAGTAGAACACATTATATATTTCCCCAAAAAGCTGAACCTGAAAATTATGAACCGCTACTCTACGGTACAGCTGCCGGATATCGGGGGCGATCTGGCAATGGAGCTGTATTCCAGTAAGTTGTATTGTGGGCAGGTGGGCGGAAAATATTCGCTCGAAGGGAAATACAGCAAAGTAGAAAGCGGAAATGTGCAGGCCATTAAAGCGAAACTATATGATTGTGATATCGCTTTTGCAGATTGTGCCGGCAATGTGGAGATTGGTGCAAAATATTCCAAAATTGAAGGGAACAGTTGCCAGGATATTGATATCGACAGTTATGATGATGTGTTCCGTATCAATAATCTGGGCAACATCCGGGGCAAGATGAAATATACTGAAATGGAAGGAGAAAGCTGTGCTAATATCCGTTTTAACCTCTACGATTGTGACCTGAAATTTACCAAAGCTGCCGAGATTGATATCATTTCAAAATATTCGTCTTTCCGCTTTGGCTATTGCACGGATGTGCTTTTTGACAGCAGCTATGATGATGATTTTCTGGCCAATGAAGCCAATTCGCTGAATGTGCGCGATAAATACAGCGAATGGAATTTTGACCGGCTCAACAAAAGCCTGAAAGCCGATTCTTATTCCTCTGAATTTGATATTGAATTGATGTCCAATGGCTTTGAATTTATCGAAATTGATGGCAAATACGGTTCGGCCAATATTGATTTTGCAAAAGATGCAGCATACAGCATTGATGCAAAGCTTAAATATGGCAAGCTGGATTATCCCGAAGAAGATTTTGCTGTGAGCCATGTGGAAAAGAGCAGTACGGAAAAATATATTAAAGCCAAAACAAAGAATTGCGGCGAAAGTTGTTCTAAAATTCTGATCGATACTTATAGTATGAATTTCAGGTTTCGGAATTTGAGGTAGGAGTCAACAAAAGTAGCCGTAAGTTAGTATGTGGCTGTTTTTTCTTAAAACGTAAAAGCATATTTCTTACTTGGAAGACAATAGTTCCCGGTATTTTGGCAGTGGCCATATTTCATTGTCCATAATCAGTCCAGGTGTGTCGAAAATTAATGGATTATATTTCAAGAAGAAAGGACTTTCTATTGAGTGTTTTGTTTATTAAGTTAGTTCCGTTGGTAAGTCTTGAAAAAGAGCTTAATCCGGAATTCAATAAAACTGACCAAAACAAAAAAGCAACAGGCAAATAATCTGCGTGCTATTATCATCCAGTTTTTAATATGTGATAATAAGGAGTGTCTTTAAGTAGATTGGCTATATATTTCTCCTTTTCAGTATGCTTAATTGTTTTGTGTTTAACAAGACTGGAGTTTATCTTAACTTTGTAGTCTTCAAATATTTGCTTGTACTCTTTCTTTGGCCTTTTTTTGAAAAATATAGTATTATAATAGCTTAGGTCGGCCTTATATAGATCAAAGTACATTTGGATTGCATGAGAAATTATTTCAGGAAAGGCTTTGTCTTTGAAGATGTCCTTGTTTTTTTCTGTAGGTTCGATCTGTCTAAAATAAGCCATTCTTACAGTTTTGTAGTGGACTGCCAGATCGACAAGCATTTCGAAAAGTAATTGATTATCAATTAAACTAGAATTAGTTTCAATTATATTTTCCATCTTTATCCCAAGTTGAATGATGCTTTTGAGCAGTTCGTGATCAGTTTTGGAAAGTTGATCGTGCTTTCCTTCCAGGAGGAAATGCAAAGTTGTGAAATCTACTTCTTTGTGCTCATATGCGAAAGCCTCAAATAGTTGTTGGCATTCGTTTAACAGAATTTTCATGGGGCCATAGAATCCATTCATTTTTTTATAAATTTCTTGCCTGTTACTGTTAATTCTTAATATTCTTGCATTAAAAATGTTGAATATTATACCAGTAAAAGCCACTGCTGCTCCAATAATTGCAGCTGTAATTGTAGGTTGGATATCTGCACAGAGGATCATGCTTGTTGTTTTTTGCGAATTATTATCCCAAAAGTATGAAAAAATTGAATAAATTCTTCTTTTGTTTGTTTTTTTTTTTTTTGGAGATGCTTTAATGGTCTTTGATGAAATTCCATTAGTACAAAGGCGATCATCTAAAACAACGAATGTGTAAAAAGGGATATCCCAAAACCAGATTTTAAGTATGACTTTTCAGGATTTATTGTTGAACTTATAAATAATGAGGGAGTAAATGAGGGAGTAAATGAGGGAGTAAATGAGGGAGTAGATTTGGTAGTTGCAATTGTGCGTAAATATCCCGGATTAAAAACCGCTGCAATCGCACAAAAAATAAATAAAGGAGTATCAACCACTGAAAGGTATTTAAAGCAATTAAGAGAGGCTAATGTTGTTGAGTTTCGTGGTGCTCCAAAAACCGGAGGATATTTTATTATTGCTAAATAATACTAAGTTTTTAACATTGATTATTTTTGAATTGAAGTGAAAAAGCCGCAGATTAGAACCTGCGGCTTTTTTTAGATCTAATAATTACCTGGAAAACAACAACTCCCGGTATTTTGGCAGTGGCCAGATTTCATTGTCCACAACCAGTTCGAGTTTGTCGATATGTTCCCGGATTTTGTCTAAGTAGGGGCGGACATTTTTATCATACGCCATTGCTTTTTCATGTTCGTTTTCGATACGGTTGGCTTTTTTGCGCTCTTCGATCATTTCTGCAACCAGCTCTTTGATATTGGAAATATGATTGGAAACATTGCGGATCAGTTCGATGCGCCCTTTGGCCATGGATTTGTATTCCATTTCTTCAAAAATTTCCTTGAGCCCTTTCACGTTTTCGATGAGCAGGTTCATATAATTCACGGCCGTTGGTACAATATGGTTAATGGATAAATCGCCCAAAACGCGTGCTTCAATCTGAATGATTTTGGTGTATTTCTCAAATTCAACTTCCACGCGGCCTTCCAGTTCTTTGCCTGAATAAATGCCGAGGCTGCGGAAAAGTTCGCGAACATCATCGCGCAGGTAATCGGTAAGGCTTTCCGGAACGCTGTTTTTGTTGGTTAGCCCTCGTTTTTCGGCTTCTTTGGCCCATTCTTCGCTGTAGCCGTTTCCTTCAAAGCGGATGCTTTCCGATTCGATGATGTATTTTTTCAGCACCTGAAAAATGGCGTCATCTTTCTTGATGCCGCTCATAATCATATCATCTACTTCCTTTTTAAATTCCTTGAGCTGCCTTGTGATTGTGGCATTGAGCACAATCATCGCGGAAGCAATATTGGCAGAAGAGCCAACGGCACGGAATTCAAAGCGGTTGCCGGTGAAAGCAAAGGGCGAAGTTCGGTTCCGGTCGGTATTATCGAGCAGGATTTCCGGGATTTTGCCAATATTGAGTTTCAGCTCGGTTTTCAGGTCCGGATCCATATGCTTTTCGTCCGGTACTTTCTGCACTATTTCATTGAGCATATGCGTAAGGTGGCGTCCCAGGAATGCGCTGATAATGGCCGGAGGGGCTTCGTTGGCGCCCATGCGGTGTGCGTTTCCGGCGCTGCTGATGCTGGCGCGCAAGAGGTCGTTGTTTTTCTTCACGGCCATCAAAGTGTTGATGAGGAAGGTAAGGAACTGCAGGTTGGATTTTGGGTTGCGTCCCGGCTTGAAGAGGTTTACGCCCGTATCTGTGCTCAGTGACCAGTTGCAGTGTTTTCCTGATCCATTAATGCCTGAAAAAGGTTTCTCATGGAAAAGGATACGGAAATGGTGCTTGCGGGCAACACGCCGCATTAGCTCCATAATCAATTGGTTGTGGTCGTTGGCCAGATTGGTTTCCTCAAAAATAGGGGCGCACTCAAACTGGTTGGGGGCTACTTCGTTATGACGTGTTTTTACCGGAATGCCCAATAGGTATGCTTCCTGCTCGAAATCATGCATAAAGGCTTTGACCCGCTCCGGAATTGCACCAAAATAATGGTCGTCCATTTGCTGGTCTTTGGATGATGCGTGTCCCATCAGTGTCCTCCCAGTAAGCATCATATCAGGACGGGCGCAATACAGGCTTTCGTCAATCAGGAAATATTCCTGTTCCCAGCCGGTATTTGAAGTAACGCGTTTCACGTTTTTATCGAAATACTGGCAAACATCTGTGGCTGCTTTGTCCACAGCGGTTAATGATTTGAGCAAAGGTGTTTTATAGTCCAGTGCTTCGCCGGTATAAGATACGAAAACGGTGGGGATGCAGAGCGTGCGGTCGATGATAAATGCCGGGCTGCTGGTGTCCCAGGCTGTATAGCCGCGTGCTTCGAAGGTGTTGCGCAAACCGCCACTTGGGAAGCTGGATGCATCGGGTTCCTGCTGTGCCAGGCGCTCACCGCTGAAGTTTTCTACCACACCGCCAAATTCCGAAAACTCGATAAATGCATCATGCTTCTCGGCAGTACTGTCGGTAAGCGGGTGAAACCAGTGTGTATAATGTGTGGCGCCTTTTTCCATGGCCCAGGCTTTCATGCCGGCTGCTATCTGGTCGGCCAGCCTGCGGTCAATGGGTTCGCTTTTTTCTGCGCTTTGGATAAATTCATCATAAGCCTCACGGTTTAGGTATTTCTTCATCTTCCGCTGGTCAAAAACATTCGCTCCAAAATACTCGCTGGTTACTTTATTGGGCGCGTTTGTTTTGATAGCCTCCCTCTTAAAAATCTCCTCTAATGCCTTAAAACGTAATTCTGCCATCTGTTTGAATTTTTGATTAACGAGGCAAAAGTATGATAATTTTTGAAATACCCCCTGTTAAAATTGGGTTAATCCCAAATATTGATAATAAAATCCTGTAATATCCTTAAAAAATTGAGGTCAATCGTATAATTCTATTGTTAATTGAATAACAGTATGCCTTATTGTTCTGGCTAATATTGAAGTTGATTAAGCAAGCTGTTTTCAAAAAAGTTAATGCTGAGATCGGACATTGTGGACAAGCGCTAATCAGAAAAAAAGAGTTAGCGTTATGATATGCCAGCCTGGTCATAACATTTAAATGTCAAATAGCATCTTGCAATGAAATAAAAGAATTCAGAGGCTTCAATAAAAAATTTTGTATTTACAGCTTAACCTGCTTTATTCATGCTTTAAATTCAGGTCAGATGTGAGGCGTCTAAAGCTGAAGATATAGTCGCCTATTTCAAAGCTTTAGCAACGAAGCAGATGGCCTGAAGTTAATGCACTGGTAAAATGCAAACAAATTCAATTTTAGGATATAAAATTAGTAAAAACCTAATTTTTAGCTGATTATAATATTTTGCATTTTATGAATAGAGCAGGTTAAAACCGAATGCTCAATCCAATGCTAAAATCAAATCTTGAGGGATTTACGACAGCTACGCCCTGAAAATTGTTTTCCTTTGATACGCCATTGATTGTTTGGTTAACTTTATTGATCTTTGTGTGAAGATAAGATGCAGAAAGATTTAATGCTGTTTTCTTTGAGAGCCCAATATCAAAGCCCAATATTGCCCTGATTCCAATTGAGTTTCCAGTAGTTTTAATCGTGCTGTTTACATCCGGATCAGCTGTGATAATTTTTGCTTGGTTGAAGTATCTAAAATACCCAATGGCAATTCCGCCCTGAAAAGAACTGTAGCTGTTCTTTATGATTTCCCTGTATATGATTGTCGGAGCGATAAAGCTGTTGCTTAATTCTTCATCATAGTCGAATATTAAATAGTAATTGTTTATCTCGACGTAAAGATTTTTAAGACTGCTTGATGAATGCATATGGTTGATTAAAAGGCCTATACCAATTTTTTTGTTTATGAATCCGGTTGTTGATAATTGGAGGTGACCGCCGGTTTTTAATTCTTTAATGTGCTCATCGAAAATCTTGTTGAATTCATTGTGGGAAGCGTCGGTATGTGTGCTTAGGCCAAAGCCAATATTTATTTTCCAGCTGTATGATAAGGATTTTGGTTCGGTTTTTTTTTCAAGGTGTTGCAGCATTGGGGAATTTTTTCCGCTTGCATAATAATTAATGGGTTCTGGTTTAGGCTTAATATAGGGTTTTCCTTGGCCTATACTTTGGGTGGAGCTGCTGTCTGTTTTATCTGAAATACCCTCAAAGGGAGCTGAATGCGAAAATTCCTGATCACTGTTTTGGACCAAACCGGCTTTTATGAGGAATTGCACTTCCATTTTTCCATCAAGCCAATTAATGATTTCTAATTTTGGGGCACCATTTGCTTTTGTGTAAACGCGAATATAGTATTCCCTGCCTGCTTCAAATTCCTGAATTAGAATATCGCGTTTTTTTGTTTGGGCAATAATGTAAGGCCTGTCTTGCTTTCGAAGATGGATTGTTTGCTGTTTGCCCGGAGGAAGTGTACAGAGCAGGCTGTCCAGTGTTTTGACCTTGACATCAGGGCCGTTTCCGGGATACCTGAAAAAATGTAAAATGGCAAAATCAACATCATATTCGAATTCAATTGGCAAAGGGGTTGTTTTTTGCAGTTCAAGGCTGTCGGTATAAAGGATGTAACCTTTTATTTCGTATTCGGGGGCGTAATTGAAATTTACATGGAATTCAGTGATTTTAAAGAGGTTTCCGCCTGCCTTAAGTGTTGCCTTTTTTATATTGTTAATAAGGGTCGAATAGCTTTGATAATAACTTAGGATACTTCGCTCCACAAAGCCAATGACTTCATAAGGCACGCTAATGTCGGTATCCTCCATTGCGAAGCGTATCTCAGTGTCACTTGGTAGTGGATTTTTGGTTTTGTAAATGGTTTTATCAACACCCTGAGCAAATGCTATGCTTCCGGCGCAAAAACAAAGCAGGATTAGCAGGAGGTTTTTCATTGTTTTTATGTTTAAAAGCGGAAGCTGACGCCAATTCCAATACTAAGACGGCTGGCATTGATTTTATTGTCTCCTTCGAGTTCTGCTTCCTCGGAAGAGCCGTTGCTGTTGATGGTAACTTTGGAAAGGTTTCCAAAAAGATATGATAGCTGGGCGTTAATGGCAAAGTCATCAATTATTCCGATATCAATGCCTGCGGCTATGTTGCCTCCAAAGCTATCTCCATTTCTTTTAACAGATTTGGTTGCAGAAGTGTAGGCTGGAGCGCTGGTAATGGCTTCATTGCCATACGATAAAAGCCCCAGTGCAAGGGAACTGTAAAAAACACTTTTAGAATTGGTTATGGGCGTCCTGACCAAAAATACAGGGCCGGTAAGGCTTGTGAAAATATCTTCCTTCAATTCAAGATTAATGTTTTGTCCTTCAACTTCCCCCGTTATGTTTGTTGTTTGAGATGTGCTTAACCTATTGTGCGTAAAACCGATTCCTATCGATGGGTTGACGAAATATGCTGCCGTAATCTCGAAGTGAAATCCTTTTTTTAAGGCATCCATATGATCTTCTTCGGCACTGGCAAGTCCTTCCGGATTTTTTGCTGTGTACCAGCTTGGCCCAAAAGCGATGTTGATCCATCCGCGCGTTGAACTTGTCTTTGGAGCGGATATTATTATATCATCTTTCTTTACTACGGTGCTTTTCGCTTGGGTATAATCAGATGTGTGTGCCGGAGGATTGGTGTTTTTTGCCGGACTGCCAGCTTCATTATTTACTGCAGTGTTGATTGTTGTTGCGCTTGTCGTTGCGATGGCGGCATCTGCGGGGATTTTGGTGTTTTCAGGTTCAGCAGATTGGGCCATATTCAAGTACATATATTCCATTTTGCCGTCCAGCCAGCTCATTAGCTCAAGTTTTGGGGCGCCGGACCCTCTTGCAAAAGCCCTGACAAAATACTCCTTGCCGGGTTCAAATTCCTGCGTTAATATTTTCCTTTTTTTGGTTTGGGCAATAATTATTGGTTTGCTTTGCTTTTTGAGATGGATGCTTTGCTTGGTAGCCGGAGAAATTGTGCATAAAATGCTGTCAAGTGTTTTAATCTCTATCTTCGGCCCCTTATCAGGATATCTGTAAAAGTGGATCATCGCATAATCCGCATCAAATTCTTGCTCCACAGGTATTGGAGTGGATTTTTGGTATTCCAGGCTGTCGGTATAATAAATAAAGCCTTGCAATTCATAATTGTCGTTCCGCGCTTTTTTTGGCGTAAACTTGAGTACCTTCACCAGGTTTCCTCCTGCCTCGCGGGCTGCCTGTTTCACCGCTTCTGTTAATTCAGAAAAGCCGGCTTTTGGATTTGAACTGCCATGAATAATCGTGCCAAGTTTTTGAAAACCTACAGTAATTTCATCTTCAGGCATTGCAATAAGAACGTTTTCGTTTTTGGAAAGAGGCTTTTTGTATGTCTTGGTGTATGAATCTACTATTTGAGCGATAAGATTTGATGGTGATAATGTCAAATAGCTGAAAATCAATACAATTGCGAATAGTCTTTTTTTCATTGCTTTCTCTGGTTTTTGTTAATGTAATTTAGGACTTATATTGTTTAATATATGTAGCGTGCTTTTATAAAACAGCTTGTCATCTGTGTTTAATTTGGATCAAATAGAATTGTAAATGCTTTTGCTTAAATGTTTTAGTATTGATACACATGCTGTTATAAGTGTTTTATGCTCGTATAAAGTTTGATATAATCTACTTTGTTTATAATATATTCAATACAAATGTAGCAATTATCCAATTAGATAAATTAATTTAAGTTAAAAATAGTGTATTTTTTTGCAGGCCGAATTTTGTCCGAACCGCTTTGATTTTCCGCTTGTAATGTAATCCTTTTGGTTTTGTGACAGTATTCAAATTGGTTCTACTGTGAATTTCGTGAGTAACAATAATGTTCGAAAAAAATGAAGATATTTATTAATGAACTATTGATTCCTAACAGATTCCTCCCTCCACAAAGCCTTAATCACTTCGTTTGGCTTTATTCCGGTCGGAATGACGTTGTATAGCAAGTGTTTAAGGCAAATGCGGCGAGGACACAATAGTATATTTTAAATAAGTCCTCGCCGCATTTGCCTCCTGACTTCATAAAAACGCGTCATTCCGACAAAGTTTTCCGAAGCATGAGGAAACTTTGGAGGAATCTGTTTGAAATAAAGTAATTTTTCTTTCCACGATATTCCGTGTAGTACCTTAAAATTTTATAAACTTTTCTGTAAAATGTGCATTTTCGGTCTTAACTTCTATACAGTATATTCCTGCATTGAGATGCTGAATTGATAATTCATTGTTGGGCAGGAATATCTTGTTTTGATATACAATCCGTCCGCTTAAATCAAAAATCCTGATTTTTCCCGCTACAAAATGTTGTGCTTCAATTCGGATGTAGATTTTGTTTTTGGCAGGGTTCGGAGAAATGCTGATTTTTTTGTTCCGGATGATTGGTTTTTCCGTTCCAAGGGTTTTGTCGCATAAATAACTTCCGTCGGGATAAATACTTTCGTCGTTCAGGGAGAAGCATTCCAGCCTGTATGTAGTTTCAAAAGGCATTTCAAGATATCCCAAATGTCCCAATGTGCTTCCTATTCCTCCAATAATGCTGGCGAAGCCTTCGTTGAAAACAGAGCCATTATACCGAAAAGCCAGATTCCATCTTTTTCTGCTTATGCCGCTGGCCTCAATGCTGTCTATGCTGGCTACAATAAGGGTGTCTGTTGTGTTGATGTTGGTAACTGTTTTGGGATATGGATTTCCAACGGCCATATTTCCAAAATCATAAAGAATTTGATCCTGACCGTCTTGCCTGACATATACAATTTGATTCTCCGGATCTTGACGGATGATCGCATAAAGGGATTCGTCATTTTGATAATGGAAGGATGACGGGCAGCCGGGTTCGGGTTGATCAGCTGCAATGCCTGTGCAAACGCCCCTGCTGTATAATCTGTTGTAGCTTGTTCCGTTTATTGTGGTGTCGGATTTGTAGTAAACAGGTGAAAGGCAGTTGCAAATGTAGCCATGACAGCCAGATATGGGAGGTGTACATGCCCATTTTTCGGAGCTGTTTTCTATCCAAAAAGGATTGTCTTCCGGAAATGGGAAATTACTTTGAGCCAGACAAAAACCGGCAATAAAAAAACCAATAATTGAAATAATGCTTTTTTTCATGATTATGGCGTTTCTTTGTTCGTTGAACAAAAATATTACAATTATTTTATTAAAAAAATAGTTTTGTTGAATTATTTCATTGACGTATTGAATATCGAGAACGGTCTGGTATTCATTGCATGCTTATCTTTGCAGGAATTTTATGATCCATGGAGAGAGAAGAAACAACATATATCCGCATTAGCGGCATCTCGGAAAACAACCTGAAAAACATTGATGTACAAATTCCCCGCAATCAGCTTACTGTGATTACGGGTTTGTCGGGATCGGGAAAGTCCAGCCTTGCCTTTGATGTACTATACAGGGAAAGCCAGCGCAGGATGTTTTCTGCTTTTTCTTCCTCATCGCGGCAGCTGACATCCAAATTGCGGATGCCCCAAGCAGAACAGTTTGAAGGCTTGAGCGCATCACTGGCAGTAGGGCAGGGGCGTGTCCATCCCGATGATCGCGCGACTTTTGGGACATTCACCGGATTGTACGATAAACTGCGCCTGATCTTTGCCCGTGCCGGAACATTCCAAAATGGCGAAAAAGCCCGTCTGAGCCGCTCCCATTTTTCTTTTAACCATCCCAAAGGACAATGTGAAAAATGCCGCGGACTTGGAAAAACAGAGTATATCGATCTAAAGAAAATTATTGCAGATGGTAGCAAAGCTATCCGCGATGGGGCTTTTGTAATGACCACGCCTTCAGGATATATTGTTTACAGCCAGGTAACAATGGACGTGCTCAATGAGGTCTGCAATGCACACGGTTTTTCCGTGGATATTCCCTGGGATGAATTAACGGAAGAGCAAAAAAATGTCGTGCTTTTTGGCAGCAACCGCCTGAAAGTCCCTTTTGGGAAGCATACTCTGGAATCGCGTATGAAATGGACGGGCATCAAAGCCAAACCGCGCGAAGAGGCTTATTATCCGGGTATTATCACTACCATGGAGGATATCCTGCGCCGCGACCGGAATACGAATATCCTGCGCTTTGTTTCTGCCCGCCCATGCGATGAATGTAAAGGTAAACGATTGTCAAAAGAATCCCTTTCCGTGCTTTTTAAAGGTCAAAACATAGCGCAGCTATCGGAAATGGATTTGTCCGGGCTGCACAGCTTTTTCCTGAAGTGCAGGCAAGAGGCGGAAAATGATCTGACCCTTTCGCTTACCCATGATATGCTGAAGAGCTTGCAAAGCCTGCTGGATTTGGGCCTTGCGCACCGCAAAATTTCCGATGCACTGGAATCCTGCACCCACAGCGAACTGCAAAGAATGCGCCTTTCACAACAAATGATCAGTGGATTGAGCGGAGTGATTTATGTGCTGGACGAGCCTTCAGCCGGAGTACATCCCTTTGAAAATGAAAAAATCATCCGTCAGCTTCTGAAATTGCGCAATCAGGGAAATACGATTGTAGTGGTGGAACATAACCTGCAAAACATGCTGAACGCAGATTATCTGATCGACCTGGGGCCGGGCGGTGGCATAAAAGGAGGAGAACTCCTGTTTCAGGGGAGTATCATGGAAGCCATCAACAATAAGCAATATACTTCGCCCAGCCTTGAATATCTGCGGAAAGCAGCAGAGAAACCCATTCAGCCTTCGAGAAAATTTGAAACAATTCCGCTCAGCAAAGCGGGTTTTGATATCAAGCAGAATGGTGTGAACCTGATGACAGCCGAAAATGGGGCACATTTGCTCCAAAAAATCAGGACATTGGTTTCAGATCCTGATTTAATAGATGTTTTCGGTGATAAAATATTTCTTGTCAACCAAAAACCGATTGGACGTAGCCCACGTTCCAATCCGGCCACATATTCGGGCCTTTTTGACTTGGTGCGTAAGCTTTTCAGCAAGCTTGATGATGCCAAAAAAAGGAAATTGAGCGCTTCGGCATTTTCATTTAATACCAAAGGTGGCCGCTGCGAAGTATGTCAGGGTGCCGGACTTATCGAAACCGGCATGCATTTTTTGGAGAACAGCTATCAATTATGTCCTGCCTGCAGGGGCAAACGTTTCCGCGATGAAGTGCTGGAGGTGAAATATTCAGGAAAAGATATTGGCGAAATACTGGAAATGAGCGTGGATGAGGCGAAGGAGCATTTTTGCGAAGAGCCAAAAATCCGAAAATACCTGGATTTGATGCAAAATCTTGGGCTTGGATATATCCACCTGGGGCAGTCGGCTACGCAGCTTTCGGGCGGGGAGGCGCAGCGCTTGAAGCTTGCTTCGGAATTGATTCGCAATGAAAAGGCATCCCGGTTATTCCTGCTTGAATTTCCTTGTACAGGATTGCACGTAAAGGATATTGAGCAATTGATTGCAGCTTTGCGCAAGCTCTCAGCTTCCGAAGCAACGTTTCTTATCGCGGAAAACAATATAGAAATGCTCGCCCGTGCCGATTACATCATCGAATTGCATAGTGCCCATTTTTTCTGCGCCCATCCTGCCGGGATGATGGAAATTCCGCAGAGTATTACCGCAGAGATTTTCAGGAAACGGGCAGAACATGATTTCCGAATCGAAATCCCATCACAGGAAAGTACACCCGATTTCATTGAGATGAAAGGGATTACAACGCACAACCTGCAGCAATTGGATGTGCAGGTCCCGCTCAATAAAATTACAGCCATTAGCGGGCCGAGTGGCTCCGGGAAATCTTCCCTGGCTTTTGACAGCATTTTGGCCGAAGGGCGCTTCCGTTATTTGAGCAATTTCAGCTCTTATGTGCGCAGCCGTGTTTCCAATATAAAAAAGGGCGATTTTGAATCCTGCGATCATATGATACCTGCGATCGGAATCGGGCGGTCAGCCATGCGTGCCAATGCCCGTTCACGCGTTGCTACACTCAGTGGGATATATGAACTGCTCAGGCTGCTCTATAGCAGGATTGGCCGCGATGACGAAGAAAAATGTACGCTCACCGCTTCCGACTTTTCCTTTAATTCTGATTTAGGTGCCTGCCCTTATTGTGGCGGTTTGGGATTTTCGCTAAAGGCGGATGTTGAAAAATTGATCAGCCATCCCGAAAAAAGCATTTACGGAGGTGCAATATCAGGCAATAAGAACGCGGCGTATTTTGGCGATCCGAATGGGCAGCATATGGCCATATTAAAAGCCGTGGAAAACGAGAAAAGCCTTGATTTGGGCAAGCCCTGGAAAGAATTAAACAAGGAGTGCCGCGACATCATTATGTTGGGTTGCGGTGAAGGAGAATTTGAAGTAAACTGGGCTTTTAAACGCGACAAGCGCAATGGGGAACATCAGTTCCGTTCTTCATGGCCTGGTTTACTGCATTTTATTGATGCGGAATGGGAATTGAGGAAAAATGGCCGTCAGGCTGCAAGCATTGAAAAGCTGCTGACTAATGTCGATTGTGGGCACTGCCGCGCTTTTGGACTGAAAGCAGATGCCTTGCGCTTCAAAGTTGGCGGAATGGATATTGCGGAAATGTGCGCGCTTGAGAATGAGGAAGTTTTGGAGAAAGTTCGTTCGTGGATTGCCAATAATTCTGTTCCGCAACATCCTGCCGGGGATTTTGAAATCGTAAGGAAATTGCTCCTGATGCTACAGCAAAAATTAATAGGGGTTCAAAAAGCGGGACTGGCATACTTGCCCTTATCGCGCAAGAGCAATAGCCTGTCCGATGGAGAGCAGCAGCGTTTGCGGATTGCGTCCATCGCCGGAGGGAACCTTCAAAATATACTTTATGTGCTGGATGAACCAACGGCCGCATTGCATCCCAACGATGCCCAAAACGTAATTGAATTGGTGAAATCCATCAAAAAGCAGTCCAATACAGTTTTGTTGGTGGAACATCACATGGAAATGCTGGCACAAGCAGATTGCCTGATCGATATGGGGCCAAAAGGGGGGCAAAAAGGTGGAAGGATCATGGCTCAGGGAAGTCCGGGGGATATTGCCAAACAGAATATTTCGCCAACAGCTCCCTGGTTGTCGCTTCAATATGAAATGCCAAAATTGAGGGAAGACAAGGCATTTGATGGCCAGTGGTTACGGTTTAAAGGAGCCTTTGCAAACAACCTGAAAAATGTAGATGCGCAATTCCCATTACAAAAGCTTAGTCTGGTTTGCGGGCTTTCGGGCAGTGGTAAAACAACATTGCTGCGCGATGTGGTCCTGGCTTCCATGCAAAACGGTAAAGCCGTTCATTGCGGAAAGGCTGAATTTCCAACCAATCCGGTCATTATTGATTCTTTTGGTCAAAACTTTGTAGGACAGGGTATTGTGGCAAGCGCTGCTTTGCTTTATGATGATATCCGTACGCTTTTTGCCCGTCAGCCTGAAGCCAAAAAAGCAGGTTTAAAGAAAACGCATTTCAGCGTCTTTGCTAAAGGCGGGCGCTGTGAGGAATGCAAAGGCCAGGGACAGATTGAGGTGAAACTTGATTTTCTGCCGGATGCGGGTATAATCTGCGAAAGCTGTCAGGGGAAACGCTTTAATCAAAGTGTCCTTGAAGTGAAAATCAAAGGGAAATCCATCGCTGATGTCCTGGAAATGAGTGTGAGCGATGCTTTGGAGATGTTTGAGGACCATCAAAAGTTAAAACAAAAATTGACAGTACTATCAAATGCGGGTTTGGAATACATCACCTTAGGACAGAAAGCAAGTAGCTTGTCGAGCGGGGAGCAGCACCGTTTGCGGCTTTGCAATGCTTTGTCGGGGAAGGATAAAAACCCCGGCTTTGTGCTTCTGGATGAACCTTCCCGTTCCCTTCATCCTGAGGATGTACAAGAACTGATTGCTGTTTTTAAGGAATTGAGCTTGCAAGGGCACACCATCATTATCACCGATCATCATCCATTGCTATTCAAAGCTGCTGATTACCTGCTCGAACTTGGCCCGTGTGGCGGCAGCAGGGGAGGGAACATAGTGCGTTCTGGCTTTGTGCAAGGGCTGATTTAATCCCTGAAATTCCAGTTGATCAACGGAAACGATCGCTTTTCGTTTTTGTTCCATAATCCAAATTGAAATCCCTTGAGTTTTATTGTTTTGTTAACCAGCCCAATTTGAACACCATTGGTTTTTAGGTTGCTGTTAAAAAAAGCAATGCTGATACCTTTTGTTTCGTGGTATAGGTTCCAGAGCAAATTGACAGAAAGCCCGTTCATAATCTTTCCTCCGCTTATCCAAGGGGAAATCGAAATTCCGTTTATCCTGTGGGTTGTTGTGCCAAAGACTGAAATTACCAGGCCATTGTGGCTGCTCCTGAGTTGTTTACTGTGGTCAATTGTGTCGGCAAAAGCTTGAGGATTCTTGTAATACGTTTTAAATGGAGGGTTAAAAGCAGTAAAACTAAGCAATAAACCCTGACCTGGGATTTGAATATTAAGCCCGGAAGATGTTTTTTGATAAGGATATGCGCATAAACTTTCTGATCCAACCGGTCCCAATGCCAGGCCATAAATATTATGTGCTTTCGAGGGAAGGAAAGCAAAAATATATTTAGATTTTTCCCCTTCCGTGCTTTGTTCTTGTGCTGATAAATTTAAGGAAAACAACGCCAAAATAATGATCAGGCAAGCAGTATGTTTTTGCAACTTGATTATCAATTGCATTGGTGTCATTTCACATTAAACTTATCCATAATGCAAGCGCAGGCCGCATCTCCGGTGATATTGAGCGATGTGCGGATCATATCAAAAACCCGGTCGAGGGCGTATAGTAATGGTAAGCCAGTGATGGGGATATCAGCCGCTACCAAAACCGCAACAACCAAAAGGGTTGGCCCGGGAACCCCTGCCTGCCCGATTGAACCCACCGTAGCCGTAAGGATTATGGCAATATACTGACTTGTAGTGATTTCTATTCCGTACATCTGTGCAAAAAACAAAGCCACCAAAGCGTAATAAATGGCATTTCCCGTCATGTTGATGGTAGCGCCCAGGGGCAAAACAAAAGCCGAAGTTTCTTTGCTTACGCCCAGATCCTGCTCGCAGGTTTCCATATTTACCGGAAGGGTGGCCATGCTCGAAGCGGTCGAAAATGCCACAATCTGTGGTTTGGTCATAACGCTCATAAAATGCCGGATTTTGGTTTTAGAAAACAGCTTGAGCGTGAGTGGGAAGAACAGCAGGCCAATGATCAGTATGCATAGGATAAATACGAAGAGCAATTCAGCTACCAATCCTAAAAGGTCGAAACCAAAATTTCCGATCGCTGCGGCCATCAAGCCAAAAACACCTACAGGGGCGGTGAGCATCACGATTTTGATCATCCAAATAAGGGCTTCGGTGATATAGTTCAACCCCTTCATAATCGGGCGTTTTTTCTCGCCTGACAATGTGCTGATGCCGATTCCAAGGAAAAGCCCGAAAAAAATGATTTGAAGGATATTTCCCGATGTGAGTGCCTGTATTGGATTTTCCGGGATAATGCCCAGAATGGTTTCCCAGAATCCTGCCGGAGCGCCGTCGCTGGCACTGAGCTTAGCACTATCGCCAAGCATGGCCTGTGCTTCTTGCAAATTCAGGCCTTCGCCGGGTTTGAAAATATTGCCCATGATCAGGGCAAGGACGACAGAAACGGCTGTTGTGAGCAAAAAGTAGGCTATCGTGCCCACACCCATTTTTCCTGCCGATTTGGTTGCACCCAGTGATGCGGCTCCGGAAATAATGCTGATAAAAACAAGCGGAACGACAAGCATTTTGATCAATTGGATAAAAACATCGCCCAGTGGCTGAAATATTTCTGCTCCTTTGCCCATAAATGCACCTACAGCGATACCAATGATCATCGCCAGAAGAATCTGGAATCCGAGGTTTTTAAATAATTTTTTCATGATGCTTGTATTTTGTATTCTTTTAAAAAATGGGGCTTACATAAAAGTTGCCAGCCCTCCCAGGGATGTTTCTTTGTAAATATTCGGTAAATCGTGGCCGGTCTGGTTCATTACTTTTACCACTTTGTCGAAACTAACGTGATGTTTCCCATCCGATAGAGCAGCATAAAGATTGGCATCCAATGCACGGGTTACGGCAAAGGCATTGCGCTCAATGCAGGGAATTTGTACCAGTCCTTTGACCGGGTCGCAGGTGAGCCCGAGGAAATGTTCCAAGCCCATGCTGGCGGCATATTCTATTTGGAATGATGTGCCGCCGAACAGTTGGTTGGCCGCAGCTGCAGCCATTGCGCATGCCGTCCCGATTTCGCCCTGGCAACCTACTTCTGCTCCGCTGATGGAGGCGTTTTGTTTTACCAGGTTGCCCACCAGTCCGGCCGTAGCTAAAGCGCGCAGGATTTTTTTATCGCTGAAATCTTTGTAATGGTTTTTTAATACATACATCAGCCCGGGCACTACTCCGCAAGAGCCGCAGGTAGGTGCGGTAACGACTTTTCCTCCCGAAGCGTTTTGTTCAGCAACGGCCAATGCATAGGCAAAGGCCAGTCCGCGTCGTTTCAAACTGGAGCGGTAGCCTTTGGCCCGGACTTCGTAGCGTGCCGCTTTGCGTGCCAGATTTAGCCCACCGGGTAAAACGCCCTCAGCTTCCAGGCCTTCGACTACCGATTTCTGCATTACTTTCCATACTTCGTTCAGGTAATCCCAAATGTCGCTTTCTTCAAATTCTTCTACATATTCCCACAGCATACGACCGTTATCGCCTGTTTTCTCCAGGATTTCGGCCATGCTGTTTAATGGGTAAATATGCTCTTCCCTGCTGATTTCGCCCTCGGTAACAACCTTTCCGCCGCCCACGCTATAATAGGTTTTCTCGCTCAATAGCTTATCGTTTTCGTTATAAGCTTCCAACTTTAGTGCATTTGGATGAAAAGGTAAAAAAGTAGTGGGTTCCCAAATGATCTCACATTTTTTGGGCTGCATTTCTTTAATGATGGCCTTATCGGTAAAGTGGCCTTTGCCGGTTGCAGCAAGGGAGCCAAATAAAGTTACGGTGAATTTTTTTGCCCCGGGATTTGCATCGCGGAACCATGCGGCCGCTTTGCGCGGCCCCATAGTGTGGCTGGACGATGGCCCATAACCGATGCGGTATATTTTTTTTATAGTTTCCATGTTTGTGCTTTTGATGCCAAATTTAGTTGATTATTGCTTAATGAACAGATGGAGTTTTGATAATTTTGATGGGAAGCATTATTAAAGGATAGGTTTCTGTGACTTAGCTCTTATGTTGCTCTGAGATTGCTCTAAGCTCATAACTATGCTTGTTTTCTTTAACCGAATAATTCACAAAATATTCTGTTACGCGCCCAAACCGCTGCAATAGATCATAAACATTTGCTAATTTTGCGTGAGCTTACAACGGCAGTTTTGAAGAGATTTTGGGTTTTTGTTTGTCTATGCCGATATTTTGGAGGACTGGACTCATGCTTAATTTAACGAAAATTGATAATTACCTAATCAATCGTAATAAATAATGACTACATATAAAACGACATCACAAGATTGGTTTAATCATATTGCACAGAATCTTACTTCAAACGCATTGATACAATATGTCTTGAAAACGGATTATAAGATTGATTATCAAGTGCTCAAAAATTCAGTTTTGCTTTTAATGCAGATGGAACCGATTTTGGGTTGCCTGTTTGTTGAAAATGAAAATATGCCAGAATGGGAACAAACACAAATTAATATAGATGATGTTTGTTGTTTGGTTGAAACAAAGAGTATTGAACACGAAATTGATTCTGCACTAAAAGCAGAAATTAATGCATCAAAACAATTGTCGATAAAGATTTATTTATTGGTCGATAAAAATGTTAATGCAATTGTAATAAAAATTAGTCATGCTGTTTGTGATGGTTCAGGTTCAAAATACTTAGTGAAACAACTCGCAAACCTTTATACACGATTGGAAGGGGACAGTTCATTTGTGCCAGAAAGAAATGACCAGGATAGAGATGTTCAAAATTTTTACGATGTTTTGAAAATTAAAGATAGGGCAAGCTATTTTGTGCCGGAGAAGGCAGCATTAACTTCAAGTTGGGGGTTCCCTATTGGACAAGGGTTATATGAAAATCAAACCTTTTCATATCAGCAATTGTGCTACAAAGAAAATGAATTACAAGGATTGAAGCAATTTGCAAAAGAGCAAAAAATATCATTGAACACGCTATTAATGGCTGTATATTTCGATGCTTTGAAAAAATGTTTTACCCCCCCTGAAAGCACAAAAGAGGTTCAGTTTATGATAGACCTTAGAAAGTATTTACAATCAAATACGGTTCAAAACGTATGCAACCTTTCGGCCATTTTAAATGTTGATTTGCCAACGCAAACAACTGATTTTATAGAGTTGGTTAAGCATACAGATTCAGCAATTAGGAAAACTTTAAACTCTGATAATTATATACATGGGACAATCGCAGTAGATTTAGCCAAAGATGCAGGATTTAAGGCGACTAAAGATTTCATAAAAACCGATTGGGAAGATATTCAAAAAACCGGAAATTGTACACCTATGATTTCTAATCTTGGGGTTTTAAGCTATGATATTATACGATTTGGAAAAGCTGAGATTAAAGAGTTATGTCTCATTTCTCCAGCTTTTTTTGCCCCTGCTTTTATGCTTGGAATTATGACTTACACTAACATTTTGACCGTTAATGCGAGTTTTTATTCTCCAGGAATAGACGATAAACAAATAAGATCTTTAATGAAAATAATTGATGATCAGATAAATGAGATATTAGACTCAGGAAAGTGCGTTAGCAATTAAGCGTCCTTGCTGCGCGCAGCGCAAAGCCTGGACATACCGATAGATTTATGGTTTCCGCACCTTCGCTCTGCGTCGTGAAAGTTGTTAAGGATGTGCTGGCCACATTTTTTGAGTAATTTGAAGGCTATATTGGATGCCGTGGGCCGGTTTCCCGGACAGCTATGACAGCGGCTGATTTTAATGCAAACAAAAAAAATATCGCCATTGGGAGGTATTTACTAATTTTAGCCATAATTAGAGTCTGTCTATTTAGATAGGACGAACGATATAATTATAATAATATAGATTAACATGAAAATTACAGTATTTTTTACCCTATTATTATCGACCACAATATTACTTGGGCAAGACATTAAAATTGGATTTAAAGATTCGGTTGAATCAAATGTGCTAAAAGAAACCAGAAAGTTTATAGTTAAGCTACCAAGAGATTATAATGATTCAGATAAATCCTATCCTGTTCTTTATCGTCTTGACGGAGATATTTACCTGTTAACGGAAACTGCAGGTACGATCAATCGCTTAGTCTATATGGATGAGTCAATTCCAGATATGATCGTGATAATGATTGAAAACACAAACAGAAACAGGGACATGATGCCGACAACTACAAGCTTTTATAAATCAGAACCTGGCGCTGATAATTTCAGAAAATTCATAGAAACTGAATTGATCCCACACATAGATAGTACTTATAGGACAACAAATGAGAAAATATTATGTGGACAATCGTTAAGTTCGATATTTGCATTATATTGTTTTTTGATAAGTCCGAACACCTTTGATTCATATATTGCTTGTAGTGGAGGATTTCCCGAATGTGAAGATTTTTTTATTGACCTAACAAATGATTTTTTTGAGGTTGAACATATTAAACCGACAAATATTTTTCTGACATATGGCATGAATGACTTTTTAGACCCAAATGGAGCCATGAAAAAACAACTTGAGGATTTTAGTCAACGCATTAAATCAAAAGATAATATAACTTGTAAATTAGAAATTTATGAGGAGGAGGGGCATGTTCCCTTTCAGAGTTTATATCACGGATTGAGATTTATATATGAATTGAAAAAAGAAAAAACATCAGATAATAATTGAACAACGATTTACGGGCATAGCCCGAAAGCCGAATGATCGGGTCAAGTACCCATGAATTATTCGGGGAAGGTGTACTTTGTGCCTGTCCCGAGCCATTCGGAGCTTGTCCCTGGAATCACACGGGACCTGTCCCGAGACATTCGGGAAAAACAGGAGTACCATAATATTTGAAAATTAAATTTTCAGCCAAATATTTTTTGGGATGGGAAATTAAGCCCTTTTCGGCAGAAAGCCATGGTTTACAATAATTTTAAAGGACGTTTTGTCAAGATATCGTAATATAGAGCCCATTTTTTTGGGTTTAGGCGTAATCATATCAGCCCTGCATGTGCAAGGATACAAAAATCAATTATCCATATGCGCTGTTCCTCAGCATGAAGCCGGGGCATGTATACGCAGGTGGTATCCGGGATGCCCTGCAATGCACATCCTTTCCTCACAATGAGAAGAAAATACCACAACAATGTTGATGCGGGTTCCTGCGATCTGCTCCCAGCTCATTTTAATCTGCCTTATTCAAAAAATATTCTATTGCGCGCCCAAACCGCTGCAATAGAAAGAAATGCTATCTTTTTGGTGCTAAACCCGGAACATGCATTATAAAATCTATTACGAGCCGAAACTGCTGGAAAACAACCCTTTGTTGGAATATAAAATTGATGCATAGCACGGCTATGAAGAGATTTTATATTCCATTGTTTTATAGCATTTTCAGTTCTCAAAACGATCTTCTAACACATGTTCCGACTTGAAATAGCTAAGGCTATTCCTGTGCGCCAAAAATCTGCGCTCCCTTTCTCTTATTGCGTTTTGGGTGTGGTCACAGAGCTTGTTGAATGTGCTCATGACGAAATTTCATGAATAGAGAGCAGGTTAAGGTTTATTTGCCCTGGCAGGTTAAAATATTCAAAGAGGGCAGGCAAAACCTTATCTCTTGTAGCCTAATCAAACCTGAACGCCTCATTAAATAAATCATTTTGAATAAAATCAATGAAGAAACCTATCGGTAGGCCGTATGAGGGAAAACTTCACCTACGGTTTGATGAAAGGGGTAATGAATTGCATAAGAATATTGTTATCTTTACGGGAATATCAGGAGTAGCTATCAGTATCTACTCTGCCCTGCAAGCTAAGATTTGTATCTATGAAAGATATTTCATAGATTTGCGACATGTATTTCATAAATTTATTAAAATGGCAAAGACAATTAAGGACTTAGGGTTTCTCTCAATCGGTTCACAGATGAGAAGTGTTTACGAAAAGCTTCAATCTGATGGAGATAAAGTATATGAATCAGTTGGAGTAAAGTTCAAATCAAGTTGGTTTCCTATTTACTATACTATTGCATATAGTAACAGACTATTATCAGTTATGGAAATTACAGAAAGAATATCATATTCAAGAATTACAGTAAAAAATGTGGTAAAAGAACTTGCTTCAGAGGATATCATTGAGATAATAATTAATCCTGACGATAAGCGCTCAAAGCTGTTCAAACTAACAAAAAAAGGAAATATTCTTAGGCCTGAGTTAGAATCAATATGGGAATCATTTTCATTAGAATTAGAAAGTATTTTCAAATCAGAAAATAATAAATTTGCAGAAAAATTATTGGATGTTATTCAATCATTGGATAAATCATCTTTTGAAAAACGTGTCCTTAAAACTTATTACGATTTCACAATAAGAAATGCAACGAAAAATGAATTCAAAGAAATTGGGGACTTGATGGTTCAGGTGTATTCATCAATTAAAGGTTTTCCGAATATAAATGAACAACCTGAATATTATGACTTGCTCAGGAATGTTGGGAACCTAACAAAAAATCCTAATATTGAAATTATCGTTGCAGTATCTAAACAGGGCAAAATAGGAGGAGCCGTCGTTTATATTAATAATATGACGGATTATGGTTCAGGAGGTACAGCTACAAAAGAGAAAAATGCTTCTGGATTTAGATTGCTCGCAGTTGACTTAACTATGCGTGGCCTTGGATTAGGTAAAGAATTGACGTCAGAGTGTATAAATAGAGCAAAAAAATCAAGTTCAGCGCAAATAATTATTCATACTACAAAGGCAATGAACACCGCTTGGAGAATGTATGAAAAATTTGGATTTGAAAGGTCTGATGATTTAGATTTTATGCAAGGCGATTTACAGGTTTTTGGATTTCGATTAAAAATTACAAAGCCTATGGGTAATAATTAAGAGTCCTGGCTGGCACAAGGCGGACGTCTTGATAGTTTTGTGGTTTCCGCCCCTTCGCTCTACGTCGTGTAAGTTGTTAAGGAAGTGCCCTCAGCATTTTTCGAGTAGTTTGGGGGCTGTATTGGATGTCGTGGGCCGGTTTCCCGGACAGCTAAGACAGTGGCTGATTTTGATGCAGACAAAAAAAATATCGCCATATGGGAGGTATTGACTAATTTTAGCCATAATTAACGGCTGTTTGAAAGAGAATAAGGGTTTTTAGACTCGTGCCCCGAAGTTTTCGCGGGACTGGCCTTAGCGGATAAAAAAAATAATCAAATGAACTATAGGCTTAAATATTTTATTGCAGGACTAGTCTTATTTATTTCAACAAATCAGATGTTTGGACAAGAGATTCAAGTTTCAAAAAATCTTGTTTTATACAAATTATCTGAACATTGCTACGAACATACTCAAAAAGGAAACAATGGATTAGTATATATAAATAAAGGAAAAGCTGTAATTGTTTCTACTCCTGATTCCGATGCTGAAACTCAAAATCTTATAGATTGGGTAAGAAATGAACAACAGGCTAAAATTGTTGCCTATGTAATTGATAGATGGCACCCAGATGCAATGCAAGGCTTGGATATCGTCAAAATAAATGGCATAAAAAGTTATGCTTATGAGTTGACTCGACAAATAGCCAAAGAGAAAGGATTGCCGATCCCTGAAATTGGATTTAATCATAGAAAAGAAATAAATGTCGGAGATGAAAAGATAGTTTGTCATTTTCTTGGTGAGGCGCACACTCCAGATGGAATTGTAGTTTGGATACCAAGTGAGAAGATTCTATTCGGTGGAAATGAAATTAGAAATTATAACGGATGGATTGGAAATATAGGTGATGCAAACCTTGATGAATGGTCAGAAACAGCAATAAAAATTAAACGGGAATATGGTTCTGCAAAAATTGTAATTCCAGGACACGGGAAATATGGGGGAACTGAATTAATCGATTATACGATTGATTTGTTTAAACTTCCCAAAAATGAATCAATTACAGATAGTTCAAGAACTATTGTTTCGAACCTAAATACAGGAATAATTGATGTTAAAGCCGAATTTGATTCAATCCACGACGGGAAACGTATTTTGAAAAATGTGACTGTTTTAATCAAAGATGAAACAAAGTATATAGAAATTGAATCTCCTCAAATAATTCTTCAAACAAATAATGAACGAATTGATTCTGAAATCGGAAGAGTAAAAATTTTCGACAAAAAAGCGGATCGCGTAGCATTAAGGACAGATGTTAATTATAAAAAACTTATTGCCTACAAATATGATGATACTATTGGGTTTGTTGTGATTTTAAAAGAAATAGAAAATAATAACCGTTAGCAATTAAGTGTCCTTGCTGCGCGCAGCGCAAAGCCTGGACATACCGATAGATTTATGATTTCCGCACCTTCGCTCTGCGTCGTGAAAGTTGTTAAGGATGTGCTGGCCACATTTTCAAGTAGTTTGGGGGCTGTATTGGATGCCGTGGGCCGGTTTTCCGGACGGCTAAAATAACGGCTGATTTTGATGCAAACAAAAAAAAATATCGCCACATGGGAGGTATTTGCTATTTTTAGCCATAATTAATGGCTGTTTGAAAGAGAATAAGGGTTTTTAGACTCGTGCCCCGAAGTTTTCGTGGAATGGATGTTAGGCATCATAAAACAAATTTATCATGATAAGAAAAAATTTTTATTTAGCAGTTTCACTCCTTTTTTGTTTTTCTGTGTTTGGACAAGTTCAGTCTGATATAGTAATTGGGAAAAAATTGAAAATTAAGTCTGATGTTATTGGTGATTCTATAGATTTTCAGTTATTTATCCCACAAGAATACAATAATAGCGATTTGATTTACCCTATTATCTATGTATTAAATGGGGAGCAATATTTTCATACAACAACAGGGGTTGTCAGACAACTGGCGAAAGCAAAAGATATGCCAGAATGTATTGTTGTCGGACTTACTCCTGACAGAAAATTTCTTCTGGATAAAAACACGGGTATCAGTTATTTCGATTTTATAGATTTTGAGCTTAACCCGTTCCTTGAAAGGAATTATAGGGTGTCACATCATAGAACTATAATTGCTAATTCAATATATGGTCAATTAGCATTATATGGTTTGATATCCAAGGGTAACAATTTCAGCTCATACATACTTTCTAGTCCGTTCTTCGCTATTGATGATTACCTATCGGATTTTGAGAGGTTTGTTGACGATGATAATAGTCTTGATTTCAATCTGCAGCTTAGCTGCGGATTTGAAGAAGAATCGAAAGTTGATAAGATTTATAAATTATCACGCGTATTAAACAGAGCCTTTGTTGGTAGTTCAAACTGGGAATACAAGTATTATAATGATATTGATAGAGAATTAGCATTTCTGAAATCAATTATTGATTTTTTGCCTAAAAACTTTGATGATCTTAAGGTTCGTCAACCACTTGCTGACTATTCTGATTTTGAAAATAAATTTTCGCAAAGAGAATTGTTAATCACTAAATATGAGTATGATTATCTTGATTTAAACAGGGCCCCAAAATCAATTGGACAAAAAATACTTGAGGATATTGATAATGGAGCTGAATTTTCAGTAGAAAAGATAGAATTATATAAAAACGCGGATGGTTATTTTATTGATGATACCGAAATACTAAATGTGATAAAGTATTTAAAATCTATTGGCAAATCAAAGGAATCTGATAATATAAGCACCTTAGTTGGAAAATCAAAAACGGACGATGAATTTACTAATAATTACACCGATAATATTGAACTTGAACGTGGCTTATTATACCATATAAGGTTGGATTCCACATGCATAGAAAACTTACAACAAAATGGAGCTGAAATCAATGATGTAGAATATGTCTGGGGTGTTGATAGCCTTCCTTCTTCTGCAGTACGGTTGACTTCAGAACAAGGAAAAATCAGAATTAATCACAGTTCGGAATATGACCCTAAAAAATCGGTCTCAATTTCATGTTGGATTTATCCAAATCAACTCAGAAATGCCGATTCCTGGGCCATCAGTATGAAAAATGTTAATAAAGGGCCACATTGGAATACTACGGTGGGCAGTTACCCCAACCAGTGGGGTTTTGAAATTTATACTATTGGGCGTTTTGTCTATTTGGTAAATGATTCAATTCATTTAAACCAGTGGAACCATATTGTTATTGTTGCAGACCAGTCAATTGGTAAGTTGACCTTTTATAGGAATGGAATCCAGATAGCACAACGAGATGATCTAGTACCTTTTCTTGATAGTGCTGACCTATTGCAAATTGGGAATGATATTTTTTCTTTTGATGGTAAGCTGGATGAATTTAGATTATACCAAAGAGTAATTAGTGAAGCCGAGGTTAGAGAACTTTATAATGCATATTGTGATTAGCTTACCGTTGCTAACAATTAAGTGTCCTTGCTGCGCGCAGCGCAAAGCCTGGACATACCGATAGATTTATGGTTTCCGCACCTTCGCTCAGCGTCGTGTAAGTTGTTAAGGAAGTGCTGGCCGCATTTTACGAGTAGTTTGAAGGCTATATTGGATGGCATAGGCCGGTTTTCCGGACGGCTAAAATAACGGCTGATTTTGATGCAAACAAAAAATATATCGCCATATGGGAGGTATTTGCTAATTTTAACCCTTATTCATGGCAGTTTGAAATGGAATATGAGTTCTAAGACAAACTACCGTTGTTGGCAATTTGAGAAAAAATATTAGAAGCATATATGGACATTGACAATCAAAAAGAATACTGGGATAAAGTAGCTGAAAAGAAAGAATTTACGCACCCACTGGATTTGCAACTAATTAAAAAGTATTTTAGAAAAAATGACCGAATATTGGATTACGGTTGTGGATATGGAAGAGTCGTACTCCAATTGATAAAACAAGGATTCAAAAATGTAATGGGTTTTGACACGTCATTGGAATTAATAAAAAGAGGCACTGTTGATGAGGACTTTCCTATTTATTTTATCGAATCATATAATGCATTACCGATTGGAGACGAAGAATTGGATTCTGTTATTCTATTTGCAGTATTGACTTGTATTCCATCCAATAAAGGACAGAAAACCCTGATAGAATATTTGCGGTCAAAACTAAAATCGGGGGGGATTCTGTATTTGAGCGATTATTATCTCCAGACCGACTCTAAAGAAATGGAACGTTACGAATTTTTAAATGGAGATGAGGAAAATTATGGCGTGTTTACACTAAATGAAGGTGTAATTTTTAGGCACCATTCTGAAAAATGGATAAAAGAACTAATTAAGGATTTTGACATTATTGAAGAAAAAATTATTGACGTAATAACTATGAACGGACATAAAGCCAAAGGATTTCAAATAATAGCAAAGAAATAGGCAGAGTAGGTTAAGGGGAGTTTCGCCCTTAAACCTCTCATAGAACCGTACGTGACAGGCTCCCATAATAAAGGTGCTCGAAGTTATGAAACTGTAGGCTGCCCATTATCAGTACAGGGCTAAATTACATGCTTTTCCCCACTCAAGCCCTCCGTCGTGGAGTGGAGCGTAGAGGGAAAACAATTTCGGACAGTTTGTAGAGTTTGCGCATATTTATCGATTATTCTTGAATTTGAGTTCATTTTAAATAAGGTAATTTGTTATAATGCAAAATAAATTTGTTATTGATTTCAAATTTGTCAGAAAAATTTATACCTTTGGGCAATTCAAAAAAGCAGAGAACAAAGAAAGCGTGATTTTTAATCGCCAAGAAGTGATTGAATTTTTGAGCCCAGATTTCGATAAATAGTAAGTATTCTTGCATCCAAATATTAACGTTGTTTAGCCCGGCGAAATATGTTAAACTCAAATTACATTTATGTTAAAGGAGATGTCTCAGGCATCCAGAAGTTCATTTTTAATATTAAGAGTAAACATGCTGCCAAGGAATTAAAAGGCAGGTCGTTTTTTATTAAAATACTGATAAAGGTAGCCATCCAACATCTATTAGACCAATTTGACTTAGATGATCTGCAAGAGACAAACAGCTCAAAGATTTCAACTTCTGGTGGTAGTTTTGTTTTAAAGTTACCGGCTGTTGACGGATTTGAAAAGAAAGTTCTGCAGGCGCAAAAAGATTTCACAAAAGCCCTGGAGTACACTGAATTGAATATCAGTATTGCCTGTGTTACCAAAAGTAACACCTACAAAGAGGATATAGAGAAACTTGATGCAGCCTGTAGAACTTTCAAGTACAAGTTTTACCACATCAACCACGAATATTTTAACACTTTTGAAAAGACAAAGGTTACCAAGCTAAGTCAGAACTGGGAAAGATTTACCCCTCAAATCCAATCCAATAACTTTTTCGCCATTCAACAACACTCAGGAGAGAACAAACACTTAACTATCGACAACAATGTAATAAAAATGGCAGGCTATGCCATTACGTTGAACAATAGCTTTGAAGGATTTCCATTAAATGCCCATCTGGAAAGCCTTTTTCCTGAGAAGAGCAATAATAGGACAAAGGATTTTAGCGACCTAAGCAAAAGTGATTACATCGATTTCAGGAACTGTGTGGCAAATAATATCAACGGTGGTGAAAAAGGTGTTGACAAGCTCGGTGTTTTGGCCATGGACGTTGATGGTTTGGGGGAGGAAATGGGGAAGATAAAATCAGAAGAACAGCATTCAGAATTAGATAAAAAATTGAGCCTGTTTTTTAATGACAAAATCAGAGAGATTATCAACTCTAGTGACTATTCATACCAACATCGCTGCAAAAACAGGATTAGCCCGCCAATACCAAAATTTGAGAATAAAATCTACTCGGTAACGGCAGGAGGGGATGATTGCTTCTTTGTTGGCAAATGGAACACAATTTTAGATTTTGCTATTGAAATTAATAAAGCCTTTACTTCAGCATTTCCAGGATTAACTATTTCAGCGGGACTAATTGTAGTTGATCCCAAGTTTCCGGTGGTGCGCTTTGCTGATTTGGTTGAAAGCAAACTAAAGACAGCAAAATACCACTACGCCACAAAGGGAAATATTTGCTTGTTTGGAGAAGTAATAAGCTGGGATATGTTAAAAGAGGTGTATGATATGAGAACCATTCTTAAAAAGGCTAATGTTTCTGGCGGTATGCTTGCAAAAGCAAGACTTAATTCAATAAAATTGAAAGATTCCAGGGTTTTTCGATTGGAGGATTTCTGGAAAATGGGGTACTACCTGCGTGATTTGCCTCAAAGCAAGAAGAAGAAAGTAATGGATAGATTAAATAAATATATGATTCAATCTGTTGTGGAAGAAGATCCCTTAAAACAAATGAATTACCGCAGTATCTTACCCGTTGCTGCACGCCTGGCGGAATTGGATAATAGATAAACCTTTTAATATTTATGGCATGGGACAAAAAGAAAAACAACCTAAAGATGATGAACTCTTAACATATGATTTGGTGTTGAGCTATTCTCCGAAAGATCCAGAAAAAGCATTGGATACGCTGAAGATCATAAAAATGACTGAGAAAATGCTTGAAGAACATTGCAAATGTAAAAGTGATGCTCTTTCGTACACACAGCTTCGTAATGTTTTGCAGGAAGTAAAACATAATGAAGGAAATCCTGTAATTGTCATTCCCAAATTAGCCTATATGGAAGCACGGCAGGAGAAACCCAAACAAAAAGAACTCGTAAGGTTTATCAGGGAACTACTTGTGAAATCAATTGCAGAAGAAAAAACTACTGTTTTTTATGATTACATGGATGCTTTGGTAGCTTATCATAAATATTATTCAACCTAATAATCAATTCATTATGAAACTAAAATACAAAATTCAAATTCGTGGCAAATTAACTGTTGAAACGGGAATGCACATAGGCGGTTCTGAAGTTGATCTGGAAATAGGCGGCATTGACAATGCCGTTGTTAAAGACTCGAAAACCGGAATGCCTTACATTCCAGGCAGCTCATTGAAGGGAAAACTCAGAGACCTTATCGCTCGTAAAAAAGGATACCCTGACATTAAAGATGATGTGGATGAAACATATTTGCTTTTTGGCCAAGGTGCTGACAAAAGGCATCGTAATACAGGGCATCTGATTGTAAGGGACTCGTTTTTCCTTGGAAAATTTGACAAAGATATGGTGCTTGAAGACAAATCGGAAAATAAAATTGAAAGAACCACCGGAAAGGCAACGCCACGGCATATGGAACGTGTTGTCAGGGGCGCCTGTTTTGAACTGGATTTGATATTGGATATGTACGATAGCTATAGTGTTAAACGGAGGGAGGGAAATACATCGAAGATAAGATATAATCAGAACGTGACTGATGATGACATCCTTAACACTTTAAAGCTGGGCTTTCGCCTGCTCGAAAATGATTTCCTTGGAGGCAGCGGAACACGCGGATACGGCAAGGTGAGCATTAAATTCGATACCCCTAAAAAAATCGAATTTATAAAGGATGGCACAATCAGGATAACGGATCTGGATTTCAATTTTAATGAATAGCCTATGAAAGCTGTTAGAATACCATTAAAGCCCTTTTCTCATTTTCATTTTGGCGAATTTAAGGTTGATAGCAATGTAGCGCTCAGCACGACTTCGGATATTGCACATTCCGACACCCTGTTCTCGGCCTTGGTAAATGCTTATGCTGAAGGAGTTGGAGGTGCCAATGATTTCGTGAAGTATTTTTCAGAGGGTAAAATCAAACTCTCTTCCTTGTTTTACTATCTTAAAAAAGGAGAAACAATTGTTTACCTGCTCCCAAAACCAGTAGTTGTTGATATTAACAGTCCAAGGGACGGGAAACATAAATTAAGGAATCAAATTAAATTTGTATCAAAAGGAATCTGGACACAAGGAATTGACCCTGGAGTTTGGCTAAATAATACCAACCACTTCTGTTTCATTCAAAACCATGATATCCTGCTCACCAAAGAAGAATTTGAATCACTTGGTTTAACTGAGAAAGATACAGTATTTAGCGTGGTTGATATACCTAAAAGCCCTATCCGTAAAAACGATCCCGAAGACAGTATTTACTATCAGGCTGATATTGAGATTGGAGAAATTGAGGAAGTGGAAATCGGGTTTTATTTTATGTATGACGCAACAGATGAAGTTGAGGTTGAATTAAAGCGTTCCATCTCCATACTGGTATATTCCGGAATAGGTGGTGAAAAAAACACTACAGGAAGAACAATTGAAGCCCCTGTTTATGTTGAAGATTTCACGATCAGGCAGCCTGATAAAACTTCTACTATGGCCAAAGGGTTCACCAACCTCTCTTTGCTAAATCCGGCTGATTTTGTTGATTTAGATAATGTTACCTACTCACAGGCTTTGTTGAGAGGAGGGCGTAAATCCGGGAACGGGGAATACAAGGTGGTGAGAATGATTGCGGAAGGAGCCCTGCTGTCCACTGATGATATAAAAGGTCGATTGGTGGAAATTGGAACCGATTTAGACGGCAATACTGTTTTTAGAAATGGATTGGCTTTTACTATTCCTTTATTTTATTACAAAACAAATGAGTAATTATCCCATCATCCTCGAAACAATTTCACCATTGCATATAGGCAGTGGGGAATCGATTACCTCGGTAGGCGAATATGTGGCTACCAACAAAATAGTTCGTATTATTGATCAGGAACATTTGCGCAGTTTGCTGGAAACCTACCATCTGAAAGACCCCTACCTGGACTTTATACTTAACTATGCCAAAAATACCCATGTCTGGGACTTTTTTACGGATCAGGAAATTGATAAGGAGCTACAATTCGTGCGTGAATTCCCACTCAATGCAAAGGCCTTTAATCCGCAAAGCAACAATATTCTGGAACTCGCTATCGAAACCAGTAATCAAAAATATATACCCGGCAGTAGCTTAAAAGGCGCCATCAGAACCTTGGTGTTTGCTTATTGTATTTACTCTGATTCATCGTTGCAGCGTGAAATAGAAGGCATTATTAGTAGTAACGACAACTTATACTCCATCATCAAAGGGGTTCATAGCTTTGAAAACGAGTGGCTTGACAGCGACTTTAAAAATATAAGCGTGAGAGACTCTTTAGGGGTTGCCAATGAAAACATCGTTGCAGAAATCGCCAAGCGAGTCCATTTATTCGGAGTAGAAACTGATGGCCTTGATAATTTGCGCGAATGTATTATGCCCGGTACACAGATTAAAACAATGATCGGGGTAAAATCAAATCCGGTCAAGGCCCAACTTCAGTGGCTTTACGAAGAAGATCTTACAGGCCTATTCCCTGTCATCAATCAGATGATGGATCTGTATATAATATTTGAGATAGGATTGCTTTCCAAATCCAATGATGCCGTTGCAAAAAAGCTTATAAATTCATTGCATGCAATGCAAAGAGAAATTAAGCAATATGGAAGCAATACGGCCTTGTTGCGTTTGGGAAAAGGCAAAACTTACTTGTTTCAGATAATCCTGCCTATTTTAAGTCCTGAATCACAAAGTAAAATTATAGAATTGATTGTGAAAGAAAAGGAAGCCCGATCCAACTTTCCTAAAACACGTGTATTGAACGACTATAATGAGATGTTTGGCTGGGTAAAACTAAGCCTGCCTGCTATGCCAGTATCTGAAACCGATATGGTTGATAATGAAATTGAGGCGCTTAAAGTGGGTGAAACAAATTTGATAGCCTACGCAGTGGATTTAAAGACGGTCCAACTGCGGCTGAATGGAGTTTTCTTGGAAAAAGTACAGATGGTGAACAAATTTAAAATCGCTTTCGGAAGAGGCGCCCAAATCCAGGTGGTGGTGAAACAAATAACCAAAGATGGACGGTTAAACCAGGTTGAACCAATAAATAAATAATTGCCATGAAAAAAATAATTCTACTGGCCCTTTTGTTGACGGGTCTGGCTGCATTTTCCCAGCAGAAAGATACTCAAACAACTCTTCAAATAACCAATCAGCAATTGGAACAGGAGATTTTAAAACTTAATACGGAGATAGAATCACTTCAGAAAAAAGTGAAAGAAGGAAATGAACAGTTGAATCAAGCGGAAAAGTTATATGCAATCGCAGAAGAGGTATATGAGAAAACAAAGGATTCCATTTCAATGTCAGATCGGCTAATCTACGGTGCATTGTATGGAACGCTTGGAATGTTGATAAGTATATTGGGTCTGTTTGGATTTAGCTTCTATAAGGTCAGGAAAACCTCGAAAGAGGCCTTGGTAGAGGCACAGGCTGTTGCAGAACAAAAAGTCGCCGAAATCACCCTGAAAAACGAAGCAATTATCCATGATATGATTAGCAAGCATGGTAAAGAAAAGCTGCTTTTGGAAACTTCAAATATTCTCATTATCAACAAGGAAAACACGAATACCGACATCTGGTTTAGTATGATTTTAAAAAGGTTCAATAACTTACCAACAATAAAAAATATTCCTGATATTGAAACCTTTAATACTGATAACGTATTGGATTTTGATGCGGTGATTCTTGATAATATTGATTACGAAGGCCCCAATGAAAACTGGAATTTTACTTTGGATCATTCTTTAAAATCAAAACTGGTTGATATCGCTAATAGAACCTGTGAAAACGGGAGTGCTTTTCTGTATTTTGGTGATACGAAAAAGGATGGACGATTTGCTGAAAGCTTGCCCCGATATAACCACCTTATCAATTTTGCCAACAAACCAGCCACTTTATTTGCTAACCTGATAGACCTACTTGATTTTAGAAGATTGATAAATGAAAAATCGTAATCGCTTAAAAAGATATACCAATGTCCCTACTCCCTATCCTAACCATTAATCTGCTGGATATTAAGATTCCCGCCAACTCGGGGCTAATGACAGCCTTTTTGAATGGCATGTGTGATGTAGCGTTTGAAAACCGGGAATTGTTTGAATCGGAAGGCATCCCTGCAGATATTTTCCACAACGACAAAATCGCTTACTCAGGCATACAGTTTACCAACTACAGGGGAGCCGCTTCTATTACGGCTGTGGGGCAGACGGAAGTTAGGGCACTGGAGATGTGGTATGATATTTTTCAGAAAAGTATTGGCAATCAAGAGCAGAACACTTTGATGATCAGGGAACAATTTGCCGGGCGACTAACGAAGGAGTACCTGGACTACAAGGCCTGTAGCCTATTGTTGAAGAGGGAGGTTGGATACGAAATTGAACATCTGCAAAACCAATTTGCCATTTACGACCGGATGGAAAAATACCTGTATGGAAATATCAAGGCATTTATGGTTCGTGTGGCAGGCATGGAGATAGGCGATCGGGATTTTATATCGGTTAAAGTACACCGATTCAAAAGGCTTGGTTTACAACCTACTTTTCATGGCGGGAAATTGCCTGCCTTTGACATTTATTTTTCTACAAATATTACACTGCCTCATACACTTAGGCTTGGGCAGGCAGTATCACTGGGATATGGAAATGTTGTTCATATTGATTAGGCAATTCTTCATAATCTTGTATGATGGAAATTCCGGAACGGAGTTTAAAGTTATTCGTGTGGCATATAAGAATTGGGTTCGAAATATCTGCCAGCATTGCACAGTTCTTTGACATCCTGGCTTTATATATAGTAAAGTTCCTAACAGCGTTGTTTTTTATAGTGCAATTAAGTAATTCACACAAATCTGTGTTATACATATCGTGATAGGATTGAGATACCCCGGAAATGATACACCACTGAAACTTCTCCTGAGGTACACTTACCTTTATAAAGGCTCATTGAAGTGCCCTCGGAAATGATACACCACTGAAACTTCTTAGGATAAAATAATGCTGCTAAAAATATATTGAAGTGCCCCGGAAATGATACCCCACTGAAACCCTCCGGTATCTGGACTTACCATAATCAAATTTGATTGCAGTGCCCCCGGAAATGATACACCACTGAAACCTGCACCATAATTATTCCCAGTTGTATACCAAATTGAAGTGCCCTCGGAAATGATCCAATGAAACCCAATAGTACAATATGTTGTTTTTGCTTGCAGAATAAGGGCCTTTGGCAAGCGGCACAAAAAATACTGGAGACAGGGCCAGGTTCAAAACTATTTGTTTTGCCTGTTAAGAAATCGTATTTTTGTACGATGCAAGGAATTGGAGTAAGCGAATTAGATTTAAAATATCTGGCAGGTTTACGTAGTTCATTGATCGTTTGATTTTGAAAAAGGGATGCAATGCATAATAAGGCCATATTGGGTGATAAAAAATCACCTGCATAACGTTTTAAATCAGGTAATTAATACATGGAACGTATTGAAGTGCCCCCGGAAATGATACACCACTGAAACTAATTCGCGGCTTGTGAGAATGTCGTATTGGGCAAAAATATCGATTGAAGTGCCCCCGGAAATGATACACCACTGAAGCATATAGCCAAATTCATCATCACTACCGGTACCATTGAAGTGCCCCCGGAAATGATATACCACTGAAGCATTTGCGCCCGCCATGGTTTTGAGAGGTTGCAACTATCGGTATTTACAGGACTTGAAAATCCAATAAAGAATAAGGGCCTTTGGCAAACGATACAAAAAATACTGGAGACAGGACCAGGTTCAAAACTATTTGTTTTGCCTGTTAAGAAATCGTATTTTTGTGCCATGCAGGGGATTGGGGTAAACCAATTAGATTTAAAATATCTGGCAGGTTTACGTAGTTCATTGATCGTTTGATTTTGAAAAAGGGATGCAATGCATAATAAGGCCATATTAGGTGATAAAAAATAACCTGCATAACGTTTTAAATCAGGTAATTAATAAATGGAACGCATTGAAGTGCCCCCGGAAATGATACCCCACTGAAACTACTCTCGAGAATCAACCTGATATTCGAAAAATTGAAGTGCCCCCGGAAATGATACCCCACTGAAGCATTTGCGCCCGCCATGGTTTTGAGAGGTTGCAACTATCGGTATTTACAGGACTTGAAAATCCTATAAAGAATAAGGGCCTTTGGCAAACGATAATTAAAATACTGGAGACAGGACCAGGTTCAAAACTATTTGTTTTGCCTGTTAAGAAATCGTATTTTTGTAGGATGAAGGGAATTGGAGTAAGCGAATTAGATTTAGAATATCTAGCAGGTTTACGTAGTTCATTGATCGTTTGATTTTGAAAAAGGGGTGCAATGCATAATAAGGCCATATTGGGTGATAAAAAATAACCTGCATAACGTTTTAAATCAGGTAATTAATACATGGAACGCATTGAAGTGCCCCCGGAAATGATACACCACTGAAACAGATCGGCACGGATGCGCCCTGTATTGTCCTCTAAAATTGAAGTGCCCCCGGAAATGATACCCCACTGAAGCATTTGCGCCCGCCATGGTTTTGAGAGGTTGAAACTATCGGTATTTACAGGACTGAAAATCCTATAAAGAATAAGGGCCTTTGGCAAACGATAATTAAAATACTGGAGACAGGACCAGGTTCAAAACTATTTGTTTTGCCTGTTAAGAAATCGTATTTTTGTAGGATGCAGGGAATTGGAGTAAGCGAATTAGATTTAGAATATCTAGCAGGTTTGCGTAGTTCATTGATCGTTTGATTTTGAAAAAGGGATGCAATGCATAATAAGGCCATAACGGGTGATAAAAAATCACCTGCATAACGGTTTAAATCAGGTAATTAATACATGGAACGCATTGAAGTGCCCCCGGAAATGATACACCACTGAAACTATTCCAAGGCACCATTCATTTTTGGTTTCCTGATTGAAGTGCCCCCGGAAATGATACCCCACTGAAACATACAGTAACATGTCACACGTTTTAGGCCTGTGATTGAGAAATGATACCCCACTGCCAATACGGTTTTTCTGGCTGTTTAATTTTTTTTTATTGAGGTGGAAATGATACCCCACTGAAGCATTTGCGCCCGCCATGGTTTTGAGAGGTTGAAACATCGGTATTTACAGGTTTTAAAGAATCTTTGGGATAATTAAAATACTGGAGACAGGGTCAGGTTAATATTTGTTTTGCCTGTTAAGAAATCGTATTTTTGTAGGATGCAGGGAATTGAGGTGCCCCCGGAAATGATACCCCACTGAAACAAATCGAGGATATTATTACCATCAAGGTCATACTATTGAAGTGCCCCTGAAATGATACACCACTGAAACCCAATAGTACAATCTGTTGTTTTTGCTTTGCGGAATATGCAGAACTTAACATACTGGAAACTGAGCCAGGTTCAAAACTATTTGTTTTGCCTGTTAAGAAATCGTATTTTTGTACGATGCAAGGAATTGGAGTAAGCGAATTAGATTTAGAATATATAGCTGGTTTGCGTAATTCATTGATCGTTTGATTTTGAAAAAGGGATGCAATGCATAATAAGGCCATATTGGGTGATAAAAAATCACCTGCATAACGTTCTAAATCAGGTAATTAATAAATGGAACGCATTGAAGTGCCCCCGGAAATGATACCCCACTGAAACTTATAGTACTTAATATTTAGAGTTCACGGTAAATTGAAGTGCCCCCGGAAATGATACCCCACTGAAACTCTTTACTAAGCAGCAAAGGAATAATTTTTACCATTGAAGTGCCCCCGGAAATGATACCCCACTGAAACCTTAAACCTTAAAATTATGTGCGTGATTTTTAAATTGAAGTGCCCCCGGAAATGATACCCCACTGAAACTTACTATATACGGGTGCACGGAGGCCTTACGATTGAAGTACCCCCGGAAATGATACGCCACTGAAACCCTTTATCCAAATCATAGTTCCGTGGTCTTGAAATTGAAGTGCCCCCGGAAATGATACACCACTGAAACTTTTGCGGGATATGAATCCAATCTAGTTTATTATTGAAGTGCCCCTGGAAATGATACCCCACTGAAGTATTTGCGCCCGCCATGGTTTTGAGAGGTTGCAACTATCGGTATTTACAGGACTTGAAAATCCTATAAAGAATAAGGGCCTTTGGCAAACGATACAAAAAATATTGGAGACAGGACCAGGTTCAAAACTATTTGTTTTGCCTGTTAAGAAATCGTATTTTTGTAGGATGCAGGGAATTGGAGTAAGCGAATTAGATTTAGAATATCTAGCAGGTTTACGTAGTTCATTGATCGTTTGATTTTGAAAAAGGGATGCAATGCATAATAAGGCCATATTGGGTGATAAAAAATCACCTGCATAACGTTTTAAATCAGGTAATTAATACATGGAACGCATTGAAGTGCCCCCGGAAATGATACGCCACTGAAACTTAGAGTAAGTCATCTCTAATAGAAGTAGCAAAATTGAAGTGCCCCCGGAAATGATACCCCACTGAAACTTACTTCTGTATTGTAGCAAGAATCTAATAGATATTGAAGTGCCCCTGGAAATGATACACCACTGAAACGTATTTTTTATCTTTCTCTTGAAATAAATTTTGATTGAAGTGCCCCCGGAAATGATACACCACTGAAACGGTAAGTTTCTTCGTTTTTTTATTATTTTTTTAGAGGGCAGTAGTTCACTACATATCAATTTTGTCTGCCATTACCATCCTACTGATGATGTTGTTGAACACATTATCTTTCATTTGAGAACGGTTGATCCTATAACAAAATCCATCAAGATATCGGTTGAGGTTGAATTCGCCCGCCCAGGAATATGCCGTCCTTATCCATGATTTCACTTGATGTATCATTGGGTGCAAAGCTTTAAAAACCAAATAGTTATTGCTTTCAACCTATGGGGTGTTGTAATCTTCCATCAATGGGCGGTAAGCCCTCCTAAAATCCGTTGTCAGTTCTGCTTTCGATGATATGTGCTTTACGAACAACTTCTTAAGTTCCTTGGACGAATAGTTGTCAATGCCGATGCCGTACAAACGTTGTGCTTTCCCTTCTTCCTTGCCGCCAATTACAAATTCATCTATATGGACTTTCCCCTTTATGGGGTGGTTGCCACTGGGCTTCATTGCCTCACGGACTATGTGCATAAAAAGCCGGGCTGTCTTTTCTGTAATGCTAAAACGCTCAGCAACATAACTGGCCGTCAGGCTTTTATTTGCAGTTGGCATCTCAAAACAGATAAAAAGGCCTTACGCACATCAAACTTCACTTTATGGAACAAGGTGTTTGCTGTTGCCTGCTCAGTATGGCTGCATTTATTGCAAGTCATTGAATGGCCTTTTCTTATTTGGCTTCCTGTATGGCTACATTTTTGTAATTTGAAGGCTATATTGGATGGCATAGGCCGGTTTTCAGGACGGCTAAAATAACGGCTGATTTTGATGCAAACAAAAAAAATTTCGCCATATGGGAGGTATTTGCTATTTTTAGCCATAATTAATGGCTGTTTGAAATAGAATATAGGTTTTAACAGTTGCCTGATCTTTCGGGGGACTGATGTTAGCCTGCTCTATTCATAAAATGCAAACAAAATATTATAATCAGCCAAAAATTAGGTTTTTACTAATTTTATATCCTAAAATTGAATTTGTTTGCATTTTACCAGTGCATTAAATCAGGCCATCTGCTTCGTTGCTAAAGCTTTGAAATAGGCGACTATATCTTCAGCTTTAGACGCCTCACATCTGACCTGAATTTAAAGCATGAATAAAGCAGGTTAGCTGCCGGAAAACAAAAAATACAAATATGAGATTACAAGTAGATACAGAGTTAGAGCTAAAACAATTAGAACAATCTGATTCGATAGATATCTTTAATACGATAAACAATCAAAGAGAATATTTAGGAAAATGGTTGCCGTTTGTAGCATTTACCAAAGAAATTTCCGATACAGAAAAATTTGTTGATTCAGTAATTAATGCCGGTGAAGACAGATTTGAATATATTTTTGCAATTAGAAAAAGCAATGAGTTTGTGGGAATAATTGGCTTTAAAGATACCGACAAACAAAATAAAAAGTCGGAAATTGGATATTGGCTTTCTGAGAAATATCAAAAACAAGGGATTGTAACAAAATCAGTTGATAAGCTTTGTGACTTTGCATTTAATAAACTACAAATAAATAGGATTCAAATAAAATGTGCGGTTGAAAACACCTCAAGCAAAAATATCCCGAAAAGATTGGGTTTTAGGTTTGAGGGAATTGAACGGCAAGGAGAATTGCTAACCGGTGATTTTTATACAGACCTGGAAATTTATAGTAAGTTGAAATCAGACAAATGATCTGAAAATACAAAGACCGAAAAACAAAGAATGTTTCGTAGCCACCAATTAGGAGCCGTTTACCGGTCTATTAGAGGAAGCCGGGCGTTTGGGACGGATCATTACGATTAGTGGTGAAGGGCGTGATTTGTGCGGTGGCTGATCCTTCATGGGTTGAATGCCTGTCCCATGCCTTTTAGTAATTATCCTGTGTCTATATTGTAAGTGGTAAATTAAGTGATATTTACAAAAAAAAGCGGGCTTTCTTAGAATGAGAAAGCCCGTTTGTTCGTGCTAAGTTTCAAATCAGATTTCTCTTTCCTGTTCGGTGAGGTTTCCCGGGGTGTCGGATACACGGATGATGATTTTATCCCCTTCGAGTGATTCGTTGGCGGTTGTTGCTGTATAACGCCACCAAATGCTGCCTTCCTGCAAGGCTGCGGCGCCGCTTTCCAGCTCGGTGCCATCGGCATTTAGGATGCTTACGGTGACTTCTTTCACCTCAAAGTCATCAATAGCACGAAGCTGAATGTAACTACCGGGCTGGCCGTTATAATTCGTAAGATCGATTTCGTTGATGTATGGTGCATTAAGGAAATCAGCTACTGCTACATTATAAGCGGTTTGCCCTTCTTTTGCTACGGCTTTATAAGCCTCTTTGGTTGTCTCATCAGCTATTGCGCTTTTGGCATACAGGATTGCTTCCTGAAATTTTAAACGATGTTGCTGCTGTGCCTCGGTCCATTCGGTTACTTTTTTCTTCGGGGCTTTTGCTACGATTGTTTTCCCGCCGCGGTTGCGGAACACAATGAGGTTGCCCAGTTTTCCGCTGAGGCCTGTGGTTACGATGTTGTCGCCTACTTTTGCCATAATGGTTTAGTTTTTATAGATGATTTTTTTTGTAATTGTTTTGCTGTCGCTGATTAATTGGATGAAATAAATGCCGTTGGCCAGGTTCAGGGATTTTAAATTAATGTACTGTTCGTTTTCGTTCGCAATGCTTTTATAGACAAGTTTACCTTGCGCATTCAGTATATTTATGCTGCATGAACCGCTACCTGAGTAATCTATGGAAAGAACATCAGTTACGGGGTTGGGATAAAGCAGCAAAGATTCTGTGGCTGAGACAGGGGGAGTTTCAGGAATTCTAACTGTAGATTGCACAAAGGCCAAAGGCTGCCAAATTTGGCTTGTGCTGTTGCCTGCCTCGTCGGAAACAACTATTTTAAGGTCAAGATAGCCGGAGGAGTTGAATTGCGACAAGGCAGGGGAAAGGTCACAGGAATTAGGACATCCGCCGTAATTGAGCGAAGTACTGTCGAACAATGCAGGATAAGCCACAGAATTCAATTCGGTCCATTCAGTATCTTCATTTTTTTTAAAATAAACCTGAACGAAATCCGGGATGTTCATCTGATAATTATCCATATCCCAGTCATAGGTATAAAAACAAACAGTAGCAGGCCTGTTATCCGTAAATGTAGTACAAGGTATTTTATCGGCACCTTGAGCCTTGAAAGAAGTAAGAACAGGAGCGTTGGCGTCTTCTTTACTCAAATCAAAAGAACTTTCCATTGTAACAACTCCCGGTAATTCCTTAACGAAATAATTACTATCTGTGACAACAAACGAATAAGCACCGGGTTCCTCTACAATAAACGGCTCCATAAAATTCAGCAGGGAGTCCGAGGATAGGATCCCTTCGTTATTCTTGATTTCAAATGTGCTCAATTTCTCATCGATATTACGTCTTTCCAACAATTGACCGTTGATCAAATTATAACTGAAGATGGTATTTTCTTCCCATTTGTTGTTTCTACCAATATTAACTATAAATGGAGTTGTAAGTCCGATATCTGCAACAGAGTTATCAGCATATTGTGACAAAAAGGGCGTAATATCAGGTGTAAGACTAAAAACAATACTGTCGTTTATATTAACAAAAAGCGGAGCGGTGGTTGTTTTCTTCCCATCGAACAAATTTTCATAGGTGGGTTTTTCCTCCCAAAATTCCACGATCGGGATAAAAGCAGAATTCTGGTTGTCGGGATGGAGCCTGTTTGATAAAAAGGCAACCAGGGTGTCATTATCAAATGAAGGGTATTCATCCATCATGTATCCAAAAGCACTGTATCCAAAACGGCCAATATCACCATAATTAATAAGAATGTAATTCTCGTCTGAAGAATGAGAAGCATGCATCACCATTTTCATTATTCTATAGTCGTCGGGATCGTTTTCCAGTGTCGTATCCTTAGAAATTCCAGAAAGGCAGCCCATATCGGTTACATACAATTCGCCATGTTTAACATTAAACTGATTTAGAAGTATTTTGTACTTTGAACCAACATCTGAAATATACACATAACCATCGGGAAGGTTCATTTGGTAGCTACTGGAGCCAAGATAACAGTTTTCAGGAAGTTCTATGTCAAGGGTAACCAACTGCTTTGTTAAGAGGGAAGGGTCAGACGGGCTAAGCAATTTATTATTTTGATCTTTACACTTTACGAATATTTTATGGTCAGCCATAAGCTCAAAATTAATTACTGTGTCAATATCCCTATTGATATTCAGGGAATTAATAATAACGAAATATGTTTTAAAGGGCGGCTCCCAATCATTAAAATAAAATATGCCTTCATAAATATTTTCGGGTAAATCAATTTCCGCTGTGAGGAAATCTTCAGAGAAAACAAAATCAAAAGTAGAAAAACAAACAGAGTTACTGGAGAGATTAACAGATGGATTTTTTTTATCAAAATGCAAGGTAAGATGATGCGTATTTTCGTTGTTAAAGCGTTCGTGTTTATCCGTCTGATTTTTCATTTTCTTAAAAGACGGATTTAAAAAGTTGCCATCAACAATTTTATTAATCCCTCTGTAATGAACGTCGGAATATTTACCGTCTTTTCCTTCAATTAAGTAGTTGCCATGAGCTTCTTTTTCCGTTTTGAGCGTTTGTGCTGCTGCATAAATCGTCACTAAAAATAAAATTGTAGCTAATACTAAGTTTTTTTTCATGATACTAATATTTTAAGAATTTGCCTGGCAAAATTATTGTAAGCAAAGAGTGAAAACAAAAAAACAGTGTACGCAAATTGTGGACAATCAAAAAGAAATCAGTATATAGTTATTTGCAACAACCTCGATATGAGAAGATAGCAAAATAACTGACGGATATTTGTTTGGAGCAGCGTCTCACGTTTAGGATTCCGGCAGGGACGATGATGGATATAGAAATCAGCCCTATCGAAGCCTCATGAAAGCGGGGAATTATTCTTATGATGAGCCTAATTTAACCTGGTTTATTCATGTATCAGGTCAAATATTCCGTAAAAAGTCACTGACAGGCGTGTTGCCGAGTGCCAATTTTTTTTTCAAGCGATATTTTGATTTTCTCACTGTGTCCGGACTGATATTAAGTAAGCGGGCAATCTCTTTGGTCCCAAGGTTAATTTTTAAATAGGCACAAAACCTGAGATCATTCTCTGTAAGACATGGAGATTTTGTTTTTAGCTTGTTGAAAAAATCGTGATGTACTTGCTCAAACAGAAATTTAAACTGAGTCCACTCCTTCTCTACATTGCGATTTTCCTCAATTATCCGTGTCAAATCATTATAGAAAGTTTTATTCAGGCTATTATCGTTATAGTATTTTTCCGATAGTTTAAATATTTCATTGAGTAAATCGTTTTTGGTAACCAGCTTTAACGAAAAGCTCACCAGTTCCTTATTCTTGGATTCTATCTCAGTCTGATGTTTGTTTTTTTCTAGCTTTTTTATCTCCTCAGCCATAATCATTTTCTCGCGCAACAGTCGGTTTCCTGTTTTTTGCAATTTGATTGATTTCCTTAGAGTCCGATTTATTATTAAAACAATTGTAAGTATAAAAACAATACTTATTACAAGGATAACATTATTCTTACGATGAACTTCATATTCCTTGATCAGAATATTTTTTTCCAATTGTTTTTTTTGCATTTCCATCTCCCACTGATAATCAGAAATTTTCTTCTGTATATCTGAATCTAAAATGCTATCTTTGAGTTTTTCATAACTGATTCGATAAGCGAAAGCTTTTTCCCATTGGCCTTTTTGAGTCGCTATATCTGACAATGCAAGATTTGCGTTCATCATAGCTTTCCTGAAACCGCTTTTCGATAAATGCGGAAGGCTTTCTAAAAAGTATTTTTCAGCCCTGCCGAATTGATCCTTATCTATAAAATAGCTCCCCATATTTAAACAAACAAGGCCGATCATCCTCTGATTTTCAATTTGTTTGGCAAATTTCAGCGCCTGTTCATTGTAACAGAGGGCAAGCGAATCATTTTGAATCCTACTATTGATAAGTCCGAGATTCATTAACGACTTACAAATCATTATCGTATCACGGATTTCAGCAAGTAACTTCATCGCTTTTTCCTGATAAAGCATTGCTTTGATCGTTGAATCCATTCTTGCATAACAAATACCAATGTTCATCAGACTGCCTGCTGCATCTCTTTTATTGCCAAAATCCATTAAGATATCATATGCATATTCAAAATTATTTATTGCATCATCAAATTCATGCAAAGATAGCTTAACCAGCCCCAATCCGTTGGCTGCCATTCCCGATAGAAGATCGCTTGCTAAACTATCACCGATTTTTTTTGCCTCGGTAAAATATTGTAAAGCAAAACGATAGTTATCCCTGTCATAATAGTAATTTCCAATACCGTTTTTTATCCTGGCAATTAATGTGTCGTTATTAATATTCTCTGCAATGGTAAGCGCCCGCCTGTTTGTAATTAAACTACTGTCACTAACTCCAAACGGCAGAATCACTCTGGCCTCGTTAAATAATATGTATGCCAGAGCACTACTGTCATTTGTTTTTTCAATAATCTGAAAAGCTTCATCAATCAGACGCATGCTTTCCTCTTTATTTTTCCAAAACGATGAATCCAATGCGGCAAATATTTCCGACAGCCTTTTATTCTCAACTTTGAATTTTTTATTTGCCATATCCGAGGAGCTTCTCTCTTTATGGAAAATTATTAATGCAAAGGCGCCAATAAGAAATAGTATAAAAAAAACACCAATCCATGAGGCTGGTTTTATTTTAAGAGGTTTCATATTATACAACGCAAAGATGTAATATGGACAAAAGTAATTATTAAATCGGATAATACGGACAAAACAGGCCTAGCGGCAAGGGCAAACGCATCATAATCGGGCTTATGTTTTCGATCTGCATTAAAATAAATATTCGCCGCTTTACAGGCTGCTTAACTGTTAAGTTTGGGATTGACCTGATTCAGCGCATCAGCTTGTTATGTTTCAGACTTTCATGATAGCTTGATATATGAACTGCTTATTGGGAAAAATGTTTGCTCAATCATACAGGAGACTTCAACAGCCTGAAAGGCTGAAACATCAAAAAGCGGGGCAAGGCCGTGTTTTAAAACATCAAGCCATTATTCAGCCTGAAGGGCTGACAAATCAGAGTGCTCTCACCATAAAATGATATTATCACTTTGCAGTTCTACTATTTAGTTTCTGTCCATAATGTCTCCCGAAGCTTCGGGATTATTCTCGGTATTGAAACCAGTCATCCCGTACGTACGGGACTCCTTATTTTCAATACCAAGAATGCCTCGACCTCAAACATTCTGAACCAGAAACACGACTTTATAGACGAACTCTATTTAGTCTTTGCAAGAAAACGCCAAATACTGTGTTATTCTTGCCTTGAAAACAGTCATCCCGTATGTATGGGACTTCTTGATTTTCAAGACTGCGAAAGCACTTCGACAAGCTCAGCATAGCACCTTGTCTTTGACGTTTTCTTATCAAAGACTCAAAAAAAAGGTGTTTTCTGGCAGGCACTATTTATAAAGCTTTTTAATCCCTGACTTTTTGATATCAATCCCCATAACATCAAACTCCGGTTTCCCGATTGTCTCGGGATAAATGTTCAACACAGCGTCCAGACTTTGCGCTGCGCGCAGCCAAGACGCTTAATTGTTCTGTGCCGTTATTACTCCATCAATCAATTATTAAGCACTATCCAAAAGTGATGAAGGTTAAAATATGTTGAAATACTTTCACATTCAAATTGATGTATTGATAAGAATTCATTAGTCAAACCATCTTTCTTCGTTATTATCTCATCGATTGTGAAATTATCTTGAATAGAACAATTAATAACATCTGTCCAATGTTTAATTGTTTCATTTTCGACATAGGCTATCAATCCATTGTTAGATATTTCATTAGGGTCTCCATGTATGCCTTTCTTAAAACGTTCAATACCTCCACTTGGGTTTCCAAAACTATTTTTCCCTATAACATACTCCTGTTGTGTTTTAGTTTTATACTTTGGTAAGCGTTTACCTTCCACAAAAAATATCCTAGTATGATTTTCATCATTTAGATGGAAATAAATGTCTTCTCTGGATTGTTTTCCTTCTGAGATATTTTCTTTTCCAACTCCAATCCATAAACTTTCATTTGTTGTTCCAATGTAATTAAAAGTTTCTGCTAAAATCTGGTTTTTCAATCCTTCATTGTCGGAAGACTTTAGTTTTGATGAGCTTCTAATTATCCCATTTCGAATAATGTTAAATACAATATTTAAATACGGGGAAGTTGGCAAATTATCAAATCTCATTATTAGTACCCATTTTTAAACATTAAACTCTTTATTTCTTCAGCATCTCTATAAGCAATACTTTTAGTCCAATATTTCATTGTTCTAGGCTTTAAAAAACTTATGCAATTAGGCTCATTTATGTATGTAATAATGCGATTAACTCTTAAGCCATTAGTTGATACATCATCATGCAAGATTTCTTTATATATATGTTCGTTTTTAGTATTCAAAACAGATTCTAGTGGCATGCTAACATTTGTATGACAAACAGTAGTCCAAACCCAATGATTGTTTATAACAATCCTCTTAGGCTGGAACTTATAATCTCCATTTTCATAAAAACAATTCAAAACCTTACAAAGAGCATCTGTGTATTGCTCTATGTTCAATTCTGAAGCATTTTCAAACAGAGGGCCAGTTGTTTTGTTAATAGATTGAGCTATTAGTTCTGTGTCATGCCACACAGCTTTTTCCATTTCACTAACATTCTCAAATGCTATTGGATTTCCAATTTCATTTAGCTTCAAGGGAAGATTTTTAATATCTTGTGCATCAATTGTAAATCCTCCACTTTGCTGTATATATGTTTTAGAAGACATTATTTTAATCAACGTACTGTAAAATGTTCTATTTTCCTTAAAAACATTCACAAAACGTTTCATTGTCAATTCATCACCACCCTTCATAGCAATTACTCCAGGTAAAAAACCAATTTTTTTATTGTTAAAAACTGTTGGTATATTATGATTCAAGTTAAGCCTCATTAAGACATTGGGAGGTTGTACTGTATTAGTTTTTATTTCATTTCGTTTTATCAATTTACCAACCTGTTTGTAGGTGGCTCCTTTTATCGAATCTGTAACAAAATTATCAGTATCAATAAGCTCTATACCATCAAGGTCAATTTTATTATCCGATGAATTATCTGTTCTATATCCATTAAAAATATTGTCATTAAAAAACTCCCTAATTGTAACAAAACTAACAGCAGTGTTCAGATATTTGTCTAAATAAAAATGCAACCGTCCTCCTCCTAAAAGATTCGATTTCCAATAATACTTATCCTCAATAGCTCTCTCAAATGGAACATAAAAGCGGTCGTATTTATCAGTTTGAAATCTAACTGCACCTTTGTGATTCAAATACGAACTCCTAATAACTATATGTTCTATTGATTTCTTTGTGCTCTCAGATTTCTGCACCAATACTGCTATGGTAGCAACTTTTGTATTTCCCCATAAATAATTTATCAATGGAGTAAAATCATAAATTTTCTTGGTTTCCCATTTGGAAAAAACAGTCTTTCTAAATATTAGCGAAGTCGGATTATATAAAAACGCAGTAGACGGCATAACCATAAATAAAAATCCTGCAGGTTTTAATAATTTCTCAATTGATTGATAAAATATTGTTAATGCTGGATTTTTGTACGGGAATTCCTTTTTTCTATTTTTTTCATCAACAAAAAATTCTTCATCACAAATGTCATCTAATCCTTTCTTTGCATTCTGTCTGTTTTCAACCTTATCAATATTAAAGGGTGGGTTTCCAACAACAATATCAAACTTTAAATGTGTTGATTTATACCATTTAAATATGCCTTTAGATTCCAGATTCCCATTTGAAATAAGATTATCAAACTGAATTAATTCAATATCTTTAGGATGAAAATGGCTAGTATATTCTATCTGCAACGATGTCGCAGTAATTGAAATTGCATCAGGATTGATATCAACGCCATATATACAGTTTGATAATATTTTCTTTAAAGCGTCAATGTCATTTTTTCCTTCAACTTTCTGTTTGTTGTTTTGTAACATCCATAATGTAATAAGTCTTTTATAAGCCAACACAAGAAAAATACCAGAACCGCAAGAAGGGTCTAAAAGCTTAAAGTTCTCAAAATCAATTTCAGAATCAAATGGTAAAAGTTCGTCAACAAGTAGACGAGCTAAATGCGGAGGTGTATAATATGCTCCATCCTTCTTCTGGCGTCCATCTACTGATAATATAAATCGTTCATATAATCTCGAAATAAACTCAATCGGAATAAACTTCAAATCATATAATTTCCAAAATGAACCTTGCCCATCTTTTTCAAAACGGCCATCCAAAGCAATTGCTATTGAAGTAAGATTACTTTTTGAAATTTCATCTATCTCTTCTTCAGATAAATCAAAAACCCCTCCATTATACTTTTTATTTAGTTCTGAGAATAAGTCAAGAATATTACCTTCCTTAAGCACATCGCAGAAGGTTGCATTATTCTTTGATTCACTAAGAAATAATGAAAAATAATTATTCCTAAAAATATTTGCTCCATTATCATCAACCTGTTCTTCTAAATACTTTATTAAAATACATTTAACAACTAACGGTCTTAATACATGTGGTGGACAACCAATTTTATCCTGCTTTGCAAGAATGCTTTTGTCAATATGGTCAAGTAATTTCACATATGGAGAAACGGAAAGATAATCGGCAGTTTTTTCTTCTAGTATTCTTCCTGAAAAGATTAATTCTCTTAATTTATCATCAATTCTTGGAATAAGAGGAAAAAGGTAATTTGCTAAGAGTTTTCCTTCATCTGATAACTTAACAGGTTGGCGAGTATCAATTATTTTAACTTCATCTGAATAAATAATTATCGCTAAAGCAATATCTCCAATTGTCCAAATTCGCTTATTAATTATGGCGATATTTTTCTCATCTGGGTTTTGATTACGATTATCATATATATAAACAAATGGGATTTTTTGTTTTTCTAATTCACTGTCAAGACAATAAAAATAATCAGCACCAACATGCTTTGCTTCAAGCTGATAATGCTTTAATCTATTATTATCTAAATTTTCTGATACAGAATACAGATTATCAGCATATTCATCAATCGATAATAAGTCAATAATTGTATTGTTTTCAGCTTTCATTTATTCGATTTTAAATAAACACAAAGATAGTAAATTCAAATCACATCTTGTTTTCATGGCAGAATTTTATTTTTAATGGCACAGAACGTTCAGTATATGCAAAGTAATCGATGGCGGGCTTTAAACTTATCAAACTGCTATGATTTTGAAGCGGGCTACAACCGTTGAATTTACTACTATTTCGCCTATTTTGTATATACATTGTGTGTACCCAACATGTTTGCCGTGCACACAGCTGTAAGCTTTGAATAAATTCCAAAATTGCAACATATTTATTTAAAATGCAAATGCTGTGTGCCAAATATTATCCAAAGGGTGAAAGTCCCTCATGCGCGGGATTAGCATTCCGAAGCATTAGTAAGCCACAAGCCGCCGGGCTGAGCCTGCCGATGCCTGGTTTGCCGCGAGGCATGAAGTGAAGGAAGTGGGACTACAAATTCCGGTACTGAGCCATCGACAGGCTCATGCTAAATCAAGCAGGAACTGGATACGAGGCATAACTTCAGGGGGTGAGCAGCCACACCACAACAACGCCCAAAAGGTTACAGGTCTGTAGTTATGTAGATCCTGCAGCGATTGGAAGGAGGATATCAACCTTACAGTTACGGTTTTCGGCCAAGGCGCAACTGCCATCAGGCTGTCAGCAAGTCACTTGGCTTAATAAACTCTGGATACCAACACATTGTAGAGATCGGCTTTCAAAAGATTCTTCGATAATGTGGATCACATGCTGTTGCTGCAGATACTCTACAGAAAGATTAATACAAAGCGAGCATGTGCCTGCTGCGCAGATGGCTGTGCGCGCCGCTTGAACGGAACGGTAAACAGGAGAAGCGCAGGATAGGTGTACCCCAGGGAAGCCCAATCAGTCTATTGCTGTCCAACATAGTGTTACATGAGCTTGATAAGGAGCAGGAGAGGCAGAAGCTTCGTTTTGTAAGGTACGCAGATGATTTCAGTTTGTATTTTAAAACAAAAGCCGAAGCCAGAAAAGCAGGGAATGCAGTTTATCTATACCTGCGCAACAAACTTAAATTGCCGATCAAGCGGGACAAAAGCGGGATACGGAAGCCTTTAAGCTTTCAAATACTGGGCTATGGTTTTGTTCCTGCCTATGGAAAAGGGGAAAATGGCAAATACCAGTTAGTTGTAGCAGCTAAAGGATGGAAAGCATTCAAAGCAAAGCTCAAAGAAGTAACACGTAAAACCAATCCGATGAGTTTTGCTGAACGTGTCCAAAAACTAAATTCCATCCAGCGAGGTTGGATCAACTATTTCCAACACGCGTCCATACAGCAAAAGCTGTCAGAAATGGACGGATGGCTGAGAATTAAGCGAAGCGAATCACGAATACCGAAAAAGATAAACAACAACATGAGTAAACCTCTATCAGGACGCTACAGCGGTCCTTTGACCGTCACCGGTCTACTCGATTGAGCCCAGTACTTTCTTGTTATCAACGCAATATATTACAAATCAACGAGAATATGCTTGAATCTCGTCAATTAATCCTTGCTCGTGTGCTTTTTTAACAGGTTTCCATTCCCCAAGTCGGTTCAGAAACAAACTTGCATAATTCCTCTGTATCAATGTCCCGTTGAATAAATAATATTCAATCCGTATAATTCCCTCAGTCTTTTCAACCAAACTTAACGCAAAATCAACATATCTTGTCATTGCCAATGTTGAATCTACCGTCAATTTTTCCATTATTGAATCAATATCTCTTGAACTGCCATTTTTAGCCTTATCAATCAATTCTTTTAACTGTCCTGTAAACTTAAACATAGCATTAAGTGTTTAGAAATTTCATAATTTTATCAGTCTGATCTATTAATACATGTCCTGTATTTTCCAACACAAACCACTGTTTGTTTTTCAAGTTATTATTCAATCTTGATGCCGTTTTTTGCGAATTATAAAAACAATCATTTTCGCCACCAATAAATAAAGTCGGAACAGTTATGTTTTGCAAAGAATCATCTGAAAAAATTGGTAAAACATCAGTCCTTGGTCTATAGTTTTGCATAATCAACGATGCAAATTCAAGTGCTTTTTTATCAATTTCCAGATTGTCATAAACAAGCTTATTGAGTTTGTTAAATCCCCAATTGCCAAAGAAAGATGTTATAATAATCCAAAAAATCGTCTTTGATTTAACTTGTACAACTCCTGCCGTTGCCATTAAAACAAGTTTTTCTAATTTTTCGGGATATTTAATTGCAAAATCTATAGCAATCCAACCGCCAAGCGAATTACCAACCAATGAAACTGTTTTTAATCCAAGTTTATCAATTATTTCGGATAGCCAATCGGAATAGCTATCGCTTTTAAAAGATGGTCTGCTTTCAGAACTTTTTCCACACTCGCCAATAATATCAATTGCATATACATGATAGTTTTTCGATAATTCTTTTGCATCGGCAGCCCACATTCCCGAATTTGAGCCAGAACCGTGCAGCAAAATAACTGTTACTGTATTTCCTTCCCCGCTTTCGATTACGAAAGTGTTTCCAAATTGGGTGTAAACTGTAAGTTGTTTGGATGGTTGATGCCATTTTTTCAATAAGTTATCGTAGAAACTTATTACCTGTTTCTTTCCTTCGTCTGTTTTGTAAATTGAAGTCATTGCCATTTTTATCAGTTTTTATTTGGCAAAATTCTGAAGGAATCAGGGCAATTCTTTTGATGTATGTCACAAAATTACGCTTTTCTTATTCGGCTCAATGTTTCTCTTGAAACTCCGATTATTGAAGCAATGTGTCCAATTTTTGCACGTCTAATTATCTCGGGAGCAATTTCTCTTATATACTCATACTTCCCTTTGGCATCAAGTTGGTTCAGTGTTTTCGTGTGTTTGTCAATATTTACAAATTCGTGTTCCATTAAGGCGTTAGTAAAGATCATAAATTGGGGGTACTTAGCAAGTTTTTCGCTGTTGGTTTTTGTAATGCTAATTACTTCCGAATCCTCACATGCTTGTAAAAACTCGTCCGACTGGTTATTTTGTGCATAGCTTTGCAAAGATGTAAATGTGTCATTTTCTGTATGAATCCATGTGGTTACTTCTTTGCCATCGCATAAATGGAATTTTCTAACCATTCCACTACTGATGAACCAAATCTTATTACAACGTTGTCCTTGTTCAAGAATGAATTGATTCTTCTTGTAGGTTTCAACTTCGGCAAGGTTCTTCAGTGCTTTAATCGCCTCAGAATCTAGTTTGACAAATTGCTCTATGTAATCAATTAATTTTTGCATGTTTCGGTTTCATCCTGTATTGGCCATAACTTCTTTATATCAGAACCCCCCATTACCAATACATCCCCTTTGTACAAAGCTGGTGTTTGGTCATCAGGCTTTATTTCAATGTAATAACTATTGGATTCCGAAGGTTTCATTGACTGTTTTTAAAAACCTTACAAAGGTAGCTATTCTAATCTGATTCACAATTTTATTTCAATTAAATCACCGAAACTCTCTGTTTCCCAAAATCCTTGGTGATTGCATGTATCATATCCCGGAGGTTTTGATGCCCTTGCGCTTCAGCAGCTCCTGTATGTAGTCTTTGCAAGAAAACGCCAAATACTGTGTTACTCTTGCCTTGAAAACAGTCATCCCGTATGTACGGGACTCCATGATTTTCAAGGCTGCGAAAGCACTTCGACAAGCTCAGCATAGCACCTTGTCTTTGACGTTTTCTTATCAAAGACTCAAAAAAAGGTGTTTTCTGGCAGGCACTATTTATGGCACGGCATGGTGTTATACGCCCCGAAACTTCTCTAACTTGCTCTATTCATGAAATGCAAACAAAATATTGTATGCAGCTAAAATTTATGTGTTTACTAATTTTATATCCAAAAATTGAATTTGTTTGCATTTTACATTGCATTAAATCAGGCCATCTGCTTCGTTGCTAAAGCTTTGAAATAGGCTGCTATATCTTCAGCTTTAGACGCCTCACATCTGACCTGAATTTAAAGCATGAATAAAGCAGGCTAAGCTTGCTCTTTCAAATAAAAACGGGCTTTCCAATTTAGGAAAGCCCGTTTGTTCGTGCTAAGTTTCAAATCAGATTTCTCTTTCCTGTTCGGTGAGGTTTCCCGGGGTGTCGGATACACGGATGATGATTTTATCCCCTTCGAGTGATTCGTTGGCGGTTGTTGCTGTATAACGCCACCAGATGCTGCCTTCCTGCAAGGCTGCGGCGCCGCTTTCCAGCTCGGTGCCATCGGCATTTAGGATGCTTACGGTGACTTCTTTTACCTCAAAGTCATCAATAGCACGAAGCTGAATGTAACTGCCGGGCTGGCCGGTGTAGTTGCTGATATCAATTTCATTGATATATGGTGCATTAAGGAAATCAGCTACTGCTACATTATAAGCGGTTTGCCCTTCTTTTGCTACGGCCTTATAAGCTTCTTTGGTTGTCTCATCAGCTATTGCGCTTTTGGCATACAGGATTGCTTCCTGAAATTTTAAACGATGTTGCTGCTGTGCCTCGGTCCATTCGGTTACTTTTTTCTTCGGGGCTTTTGCTACGATTGTTTTCCCGCCGCGGTTGCGGAACACAATGAGGTTGCCCAGTTTTCCGCTGAGTCCTGTGGTTACGATGTTGTCGCCTACTTTTGCCATAATGGTTTAGTTTTTATAGATGATTTTTTTTGTAATTGTTTTGCTGTCGCTGATTAATTGGATGAAATAAATGCCGTTGGCCAGGTTCAGGGATTTTAAATTAATGGATTGAGTTTTATTACCTGTAACAGAAGCCGTATAGACTATATCACCTGCTGTATTTATGATAATGGTTCTATAAGGCTCATCAACAGCATAATTTAAGGTTAGAGTATTTGTTACCGGATTTGGGTATATGTCCACTGATGATAAGACTGGTTCTGGTTCATTTAGGCCAACCCCGTCGTAAACAAAAAATGCCGGATGTAGGATATTTGTATTACTGTTGCCAAATTCATCTTTCAACACTATTTTGAGGTCGATATAGCCTGCGGTTTCAATAGCAGGGCTGAGGTCGCTTGAATAACAGTAATAGGGAACGCAATATGGGGCATATGGATAGTTATTGAACAGTGTATCTGACAAATCGGGGCGGTCTTCAACAGTAAGCGCTGCCCATGTGTCTTCGTAATAGCTTTTATAATATACCTCAATATTATTTGTCAGGACAGGTACATTCTCAAAATTGAGACTATAATCATATGCGTTTAATACCAGGCTGGCAGCGGTGTTTTTTTTGAGGGTATTGTTTAAACTGATCATACCATTTTCATCTTTAATATAAAACCGATCAATACGTGGAGGGTTGGCTTTTTCCTCAGAGACATCGAAAGTGAGGATGTTTTTTACTTCGCCATTGATATCGTTAACTATATAATCGGTATTGCTAAGGGCCAAAGTATAAACTCCAAGATCATTATAATTATATATAGCCGGGAATTCAGGAACGGAACCGCTTAATAATATCTGATCGTTAAAGGTTAGCGAGAAATTAGTACGGGCTAATTCGTAGCTTGACAATGCAGAAGACAGCTGGTCGGAACAGGCAAAGGACAAATAAATCCCGTCAGGTGCAAAATAGTTGTTTAAGGTAGAGGCTTTCATTACCAGGCTTTCCTGCCCCAGGTTTAATTGTACGGGTTTTGAAACATTTTCTGATTTAACTTTATAATCAAAATTAAGGGCTATGGCTGAATTGGTAAGAACAACAGAATCGTTCAGTGTAAAAAATCCTGGAGATTCAATATAATTACTGTTTGAACCATTATGAGAAGGAGGCCCTTCCCAATAAGTTATTTCTGCACTTGTTTTGTCGTTTTTCCACTGCCTGTTGTCCAGGTAACAACAAAGGGATTCGCCATCGGATAATGGGTATCGACTGTCGAGAAAGCAAAAACCAAATTTTGTGCCGTTTACATATGAATAATAAAGATCGGGACGATAACAGGTAGAGGAGAAATGTACAGTAAGATATTTTTCATTAGATGCAGGGGCGGTTCTTTGGTCAAATGTCCATTCAACAGCCTGGAAGTCGCCAGGCTGGTTCGTTAGGGCAATATCAGCCGAGCATCCTGTCTGCGGCACGAAACTGGTCATATACAGTTTGCCGTGCTTCAGATAGGCCTGGGTACATAAAAAGCTTATATCGCTGCCGATATCAGACACTAAAAAACAGTTAGATGTACCTCCGTAAAAATTGGATCCTGTAAGCATGGAATATTTTGGGAAAACAGGCTGTGCAAAAGCCTTCATGGCCATTCCTTCGGGAAACTGAATATCTATTGTGCTGTATTGAAATAAATTATCAGAAGCTGCATTGTCGATTTTTTGGCCGTTTTCGTCTTTTACATTCATGCTGATTTTGTGTGTTGCCGTTTCCTTTATATTGATAATAGTATCAATATCGCGGTTTATATTGATTTCAAAAAAGACAAACCTGGGGATAGTATCCTCGTTAAAAGATTTGCAAAATATGTCTCCGGCATTATTGACCATGACATGATAGCTGCCTTCGGCTACCGTATCGAAACGGATAAAGGGCATGCCGTTTTCAGTGCCATAGGATGCACGATCGGCAGTAAAGAAAATTTCCCTATCATAAAATAAGTCTTCATTTACAACAATTACTTCTCCCATTTCTTCCAGATTTGTAAAATCTTTAAAATGAAAGGTAAGGCAGTGAAAAGATTTCCCGTTTTTCAGGAGTTCATTCTGTTTCTCCCTTTGGGTGTTGACTGGCCTTGTTTGTTCATTGGCAACAAAGCCGGGTATTTGCTTTTTGCCGGTAAGTTGGCCGACATGCATAATGTTCTGAGCTTGTAATTGCATGCCGCTTATCGCAAGGCTTAGAATAATAATTGCCTGTAAGAGAAAGGTGCCAGGGTTTTTAAAAATCCGGTATGCGCTTTTCTTTTTATATATCCGGGTTTTCATGTTTAGATAATTTGTGAATAAATTTTTCATTTTAGTTTATTTTTTATTTGTGGTTCAAAAAGATTTTTGCCTTAGTATTTGTTCCGGCATAACCGTATCTTACTTTTTTACGATTATTTTTTGGCTGTATGGTTTGTTGTTGGCTGTAATGAATGTAATGCAATAGGTTCCGTTAGGGATATTTTCGCTATTTATAATGCCCGATGTTACCATTGGAGCGAATGATTTTTCGAGAAGGACAGCCCCGAGGAGGTTTGTCAAACGGATTGTTTTGATTTTATCCGTATGTGTAAATTTCAGGGTATTGCCGGCAGGGTTAGGGTAAATAAGGATAGAGGCTGTAGGGTTTTCGTCAATTCCTACTAATATATTAATACTGACAGGGATGTTTGTTTCGGGTTTATCGGGATCATTGCTTTTGATAAGGATATTGGCGGTATAGCTTCCTTCTTCGAGCCCGTCAGTATTGTAATCCACAGATATTTCCTGGTTTTGTCCTGAACAAATAACGCCGGATGCAGGGTCAATGCTCAGCCAGGAATAATCATTTGCAGTAAGGTTGGCCCTGATGTTCCAGTTTCCGTCAATATCGTATTTAGACAGGTGGTTCCATGAAGACCCGTTTGAAGAGATCCAATTGCCATAAGCACTTGCCGGCCCTGCGTCGATACCTGCGGGTTTTACCCCTTCGGGGTGCGACAGCCGGTATCCCACCCAGATATCGGTACCTGTTATTTCGATGGGTTCTGTGAGGTTTACCGTAACCCATCCGGTTCCGGAGAAGGACTGTTCGCAGAGAACGGGGCCCGGTGTAGATGATGTCCCCTGTCCCCAGATTATTAAGGAAGCAGATGTAGTGTTGCCATTCATATAAACATCGACACTTTCCAGCAGGTAAGCTGTATAAGGGGAAACCATAGATGATTTAAAACGTACGGCCGAGTACAACGATCCTCCGCCCTGAACCCCAACGCCATTGAAATTATCGCCATCATAATGCAATACAACGGTTTCGCGGTCTTTTAAAGAGGATTTGTTCCTATAGGGATTTTTGCCGAGAGAGAGTTCCAGGGTGTCATCCTGAACCAGAGGCCCGGAAGGGACACTGATTTCCAGTGAAGGGTCTTCGTACCCGATGCCGGCATCCCATTTGAGCAGGCTGTTGCCTGTATTGGCCACAGAAACAAAATCGGTAGCATGGCCGTTAAGCTGGTTAAACAGATGCGACAATTCCTGCGGATTGATGTCAATTGAGGGGCTTGCAGGCGAAGATCCGTTTACATAAAATGCAGGATGCCATAGTGATGTATTTTTATTTCCGGCTTCATCAGTAAGTTCAATTTTAAGGTCGATATAAGCTCCGGCCGTATTCTCCATGGCCGGGCCCAGGTTGGCGGAATAATAGTAATAAGGGATATTATAAATCAGTGCTCCATCAGAAAGGTCGGGGCGTTCCGTTACGGGAAGGGCGTTCCAGCTTTCCTGTTCGTAACTTTTATAATAAACCTTTGTGTTTTCGGTGGACAATTGAATAGGTGTAAGATCCGTTTCTCCTTGGTCGTAGGCCCTAAAAATCAATGATGGTTGGGTGTTTTCGTCAAATACATTATTTGCATTGATCATGCCTTCGGTATTTTCTATCCTGAAATCGCCGAGTACGGGAGCATCGGGGTCAGCATTTGATAAGTCGAAGGTGTGGATGTCCTGCACCTCACCGGGAATGGCGCTGTTTACTGAATAATCATCATTTTTGAAGCTTATCGTATATATACCGTTTTTGGAACAGTAGTAAGTATCGGGGAATTTATCCACAGTGCCGTTTAACAATATTTCGTTACCATACGACAGTTCAAAGACAGAGGGGAGGCTTCAAATGTCCTCATATAATTAAGGTGTGAATTTGAACATGCCATTAATTGGCCTGTTATGTCTAACCAATATGGGGAGATTGTAAGCGGATCGGAACTGTTGTTGAGTGTTGCTGTTGCAAAAGAAAGGCTTTCCTGGCCGACAGGGTCAAGCCGGACGGGATTGGATGCATCATCAGCCCGGAATTTGTAGTTGTATTTTCTGATAATATCCAGTAATTCGGTAAATACAACCGAATCGCCGTCGGTAAGGAAGAAGGGGAAATCAATATAATTTAAATTTCTGTCATAGGGGTCGGGCATGCCTTCCCAATAAGTAATCTGCCCACTGACCTGATTGCCCAAGCGTTCTTCATTGGACAGATAAATTGAAATTCTTTTGCCTTCTTCAACAGGATATGACCCATCCATAAATCTGCCGGAACCTGTTCCACATTGCCATATTTTACGATTTAAAAAATTATAGAATTGAAAAGTAAGATATTTGGTCACATTTCCTGACCGGGGCCTGGAATTGAAGCTCCATTCCATGGCTTTGTAATCGGCCGGATTGTTTGTAACTGTCACATTAGCTGTACATCCGTGCTGCTCCTCACAATCGGCTATGTAAATCTTACCGTCCTGAAAATATCCATCGGTACAAACAAAGCTGAAGGCCTCATCTATATCGGAAACCATTAAGTAATTGAAATAAGAATCAGGGTAATCGGGAAGTTGTTTAGGGTATAATTGCAAGAGTCGGTTATCCCTGGCCAGACCGGGCAAATGCATATGCATATAACTCGCTTGCGATAAATTATCACCGCTATTGTAAGGGATAACTTCCCCGGTTTCGGTTTTTGTGGCTATTTCAACTTTATGCCTGGCCATTGCCGCAAGGTTGACCACTGTATCGATATCCCTGTCAAGGTTAAGGTGCATGAACACAATCCTGCAAATACTGTCGTTATTGTACCCGTTAAAAAAACCGTTGCACAACTGATCATCCCGGTTGTCGAGCATGATGTGGTATTCCCCTTCATCAAGTGCATCAAGCTTTGCACAGGCCCTGTTGTTTTCGACATATACCTCAATTTGAGCAGCACTAAGGGAGCTGCGGTCAAAAAAGAATTCTTCGTTTTGAACAATGATATCTCCAACTTCTTCCGGGGAGGAATATTCTTCAAATCTGATGGTAAGGCTATGAGTGGCCCTGTTTTTTCCGGGGCTCCAATTGTTTTGTTTTTTTAATGTAGATACATCCGGCATTTGCGACTGTATTTTGGTGACATAAGAGCCGTCGGGGTTTATTGAAAGTGTTTCGGCCTTTTCACGGTTAATTACCTGGGCAGGCAGATAGGACCCAAAGGTTGTAAAAGCGAAAACAATCAGGAGAGTAAATTTAGTTCTCATACGGTATGGTTTAAAATAAATTAATGAATTAAAAAACTGATTTCAAAATTAGACCGGGCTGCGTGGTTTTTCAAATATTTGATATTGATAAAGTATTGATGGTGAAAAAATTTATTGTAGGCGTTATTTGAGGGATAGTACTGATAATCAATTGAATATATACTTTTTGCCTGTCTTTTGGTGAAATTGCACATTGATTTTCACTAATGCATTCGGGAGGGAGGGCCCATTTGAGTAAAAACATAGAGTTCTGCTCGGTTTTTTATGGGCAATCAAGAACAAGGTATAATAGGATGTTAAACCTCTTCAAAGTTTCAGGTTATTGGATTTAATCCCGGATTAGATTCTCCAGATTTCGACAGGAAAATCAGGCTGCATTTCAAAAGCTTTAGTTTTTAATGGGCTCCACGAAATGTGGGGCAGAACCAAATGACCTATATCCATCTTGCTGCGTTTTTTTGATGAAAAAAAACAGAACGCTACAAAATACACTCCGGCAAGCTTACTCCGGCAAGCTTACTCCGGCAAGCTTACTCCGGCAAGCTTACTCCGGCAAGCTTACTCCGGCAAGCTTACTTCGGCAAGCTTACTTCGGCAAGCTTACTTCGGCAAGCTTACTTCGGCAAGCTTACTTCGGTAAGCTCAGCACATCGCAGCACATCGCAGCACATCGCAGCACATTGGAGCACATCGCAGCATAACAACTCGGCCACGGACAATCTGAACCGGAAACCCGATTATATAGACAGGGGCTACCCGAAAATCCGGGTAGCCCCATAAATACATTTGATCAGCGTGTTTTTTTGGACTGTTAAGAAAAGGTGTCGCTTCTATTCTTTTAATTAGTGTTTGTCCATAATGTTCGATCTCAGCGTTATTTGTAGCGTCCTGATATAGAATCCGGGGATAAAGCCAGTGCTTTTGGCCGTAAAGACACCCCAAGTATTGAGCAAATAGTCAGGGCTGGAATTTACAAAGAACTTAAAGGTTTGGATTACAGGAAATTAGAATATCATCAGGGCGATTCCAGGATTTGCTCCCTATTCATTAAGCTCGATGAGCTGAGGCCATATAGTTTCCAGATGTACCAAAAATACATCTCCCGTATCCGCGGGGAAAGCCTGCAAAAATTACTTTTTGAGATAAATAAGATAGCTGTGGACCAGGGACTTGAAGACCTGAAAAGTTTTAGGCAAGATGCTACAGTTGTGGAAACCAACATCCATTATCCTACAAACAGTGCCCTGGTTTGGGACTGTATCAAGGAAGTCAACCGCCTATTGGAACATCTTGTTAAGGAATGCAAGGATCTTGACTATATGGACTATAGCCGGCAAGCCAAAAAAAAATATTTCAACCTCAATGTTGGCAAATCAAAAGACAAGCGGGCTAAATTGTTCCGTAAACAGTTGATCCTATTTGTCAAAACGATAAATTAGCTTTCAAATGTGGTAAAAAAAAGCCCGGCTCAAGTCTTAAGGCGAAAGCAATCCTGGCTCATATTTCCAATCACATTCGGGTCATGGAGTTAGTAGATTATATGGTACGGGAGAAGGAGATCAATGGCAATAAGGTCCCAAATGAAAAAAAGATATTTTCCATTTACGAGCAGCATACAGATATCATTGTAAAGGGAGGCAGAAAGCCGGAGTTTGGCCACAAAATAAATTTGGGCAGTGGGCGAAGCAATTTGATACTTGCATGCGATATACAAAGGGGCAACCCATCAGATGCCAAGCTGTTTGGCCATATGCTGGATCAAGTCATTGAAGAATACGGTATTACGCCGCGCGACAGCGTTGCCGATGGTGGTTACGCCTCATTGAAAAATATGGAAAAGGCTAAAGGAAAGGGAATAACCAATGTTGTTTTTAACCTGCCATATTCACAACAATGAAGGCGATGGGGTTTGTTATCAGACGAATGCTATGGGTCTTATTGCCGATTGCAAAATCCATGATAATGCCTACAATGATTTTCGCATACAGAGCGGGGCTTTTCCGGGTGTAAAATACTGTAAACTTTATAATTCCGGTAAAACAGCCTTAGGAATTGGCGAAAACAGCAATCCGCATATTATGGGCTGTGAAATCCATTCTGCAAAAATTTCCAATATCCTCATCCACGATATTGCGAGCCCAACCCTCGAAGATTGTTAAATTTACAATTCGGAGCAGGCCGGGATTTATGTGTGCGATAACGGCAAGGGCAAAGTAATCAACTGCCAGCTGTACCAAAACAAGCACGAAGGTTTGTCTATCGAAAAGAAATCCGGGCCGTTTTTTAGTGTTGAGGGCTGCCAGGTATTTGAAAATGAACGCTCGGGTGTGTGCTTAAAAGACCAAAGCGGGATGCGTATGAGTAAATGCGATGAGGATAAAAACAAACAAAACGTGCTTTTTATCATTGACTCGAGCCACGCCGAAGTGGATGATTGTTCGTTTTCGGAAAATGGCGGCAGCGGCATCAAGCTGTTCAGTAAATCACGTGCCAATGTGCGCAATACGCATATTGACCGAAACGGGGAAAACGGTTACGCCGAATACAGCGGCTGCTGGTTGAACGACAAAAAAATGGGTCAGGTAATCCAGGAATAGGATTGGCAGCAAATCAACAAATCCCAATAATAGCGACAGTGTGCTTCGTGTCGCTGCTATTGGGATTTTTTTGTCTGATGTGGTTTTTATTTTATCGTGATTTTTTTTGTTATAGGGTTGGTTTTTGTTTCCAGAATAATCAGATAAATTCCTGGTGTTTTGGGTGCCGGGATGCGCTTTGTATCTTTCCATGCCCCCAGTGTTCTGCCGGCGAGGTCGGTGAGGGTGATGCGTTCAGCCTCAGTGTTTTCTCCGAACAAGATTTCATTTCCCCGACACCAAATATTGATGATGGGTTCCTCTAAGGTTTGGTGCAAAGCTGATGTGTTGCCAAAATGCAGGAAAAAGCGACCTGTACTGCTTTCGTTTACAGGCGTAGTATATGTGCTTTTGTGCATATCGGTCAGGCTGCCTGTTTGTCGGTCTTCGAGAATAATATTTGTGTTTTCAAGTCCTAGCTGATAAATGCTGAATGTGATTTCCTGGTTTTTACTAAGATCAAGGCCAAGAGGAATTACTGCATTTTCCTGGCTTGTTTCAGGTAAAGCCTGAACAGCGAAATCATGGCCATTATCGTTCAGTAATCTGCTGTAAAGGGCAATTTCAGGGTTTCCCCTAAGTTTTGCTGCATCATAAGAAGGGTCAAGACCTTTGGTCATTCCTTCGTGGAAAGTGATGATCGTCGAATTGGCTATGTTTTCACCTGTGGCAGTTAGTTCCACTCCCGGCCAGGTTACGCTGTTTTTATAGAAACCAGCTGAGCCGTGTTTGCGCGTATCGCTATCGAATTTAATACTGCCGCTGTTTTTTACTTTTACCATAAATGCCTGACCGGGTGCAACAAAATCCTGATCCAATGCAGAGAGGCTCCCTTGACCTGAGAAACCGGAATTGCATATTACCTGATAAAAGTTTTGTCCTTTTGTGTAAGTGCCGTTTTCATACCAAATGTACACTGCCTGATAGTTTTCATCGAGAATACCGTCATTATCTGCGAGGAAATTATTTGTTGCTTGTGCAGATTCTGTAATTGCAATGGAAGAACAAAATGGGTTTCCCAGGAGGTTTGCACCGATATTTGTGCCATCGGGCGTATATGTAGCGTTAATGGATTGATCCGTAAGAATAGGTGCGCCGCTTAGGTTGAGGATTTTATCTGCAGCAGATGAGTTGATGGCGTAACCTTTACATATTGTAAATCCTTCGCTCGACATTAAGGAATTATCGCCATTCGGGCCGTTAAGTATATCTACCCATATGCCTTTGCTGCTATTCAATAGCCCGTCTTCTTCCCATCTGTAAAACTGATCATTGCCTGCGCCGCCGTACAGATCCATATTTAAGGATGCAAAGTTACCTGAAATATTTACGGGAGCTGAGATATAGTGCCATTTTCCCGCGGACAGATATCGCTGAACCTTAATGTTTCCTGTAGCATTTCCTTTTATTATTAACGAACCGGTACCGGCTGCAGTGCTGAGAATATTTACTTCTCCTTCTCCAAAAATGCCATATTCTTCAATATTGTTATGGTTTATGGTAAGGGCTGCGTTTTCTTCTATATTGACTTTTGAGCCCGGCAGTACGTATAATGATCTTGTAATCGTTGTTTGTGATCCGGCTTTGAGGTTGGTTGTCCCAATATTGATTACACTACCATGAATAATATGGTTATGGCTGTGATACTCCAAAGTTGCATTTTCTCCTGCAATTAAGTTAGTGCATTCAATATCATCGGTGTTGCTTATTGTAGCTGTATGGTATATCCCGACATTATCGCTACTCACGGGCACGCTGCCAAGGCTCCAGTTAGTGGCTGTATTCCAGTCTGTTGAGCTTGTGTTGAGCCATGTATTGAATGCAGTGGATGAAACCCAATCGTCATCAGTCATATCAATGGTAAGTGTTCCATTATTGTTTTGTCCGGAGAAATCTGCTAAACTGTTGCCTGATGAATGATCAAAGCTATAGTATGCTATGAGCCCGGTTTCGTTTCCACTTAGGTTTTTGTACATGTTTTCGCAGATATCATTTTGCGTGCGCGCAGTATTCCAAATACGGACTTCATCCATTTTAATATTGGAAAGAAATGAGCCTGCCCCTGATCCAAGATATAACTGGTCTGTCCCATCTAAATAGTAACTGTAATTCATGGTTTTGGAAGCAACATTAAGGCCGTTTATATAAATGGTTGCCTCTTTGTTGTTGTATATAAAAGCCATATGGTACCATTGGTTTTGTTCTACCATGAAGCTACTGGAAAGCACATCTGCATTGCCTGAAGCATCTGCAATAAATAGATTAATATTATTGCTATCGTCTTTATATGGCACGATTCTGTTAATAGCTGCCCCATCGTCTATATGGATAAAATTTTGTTGACCCGACAGATTATTAAAGGAAACCATAGATTCGATGCTTATTACTGATGATGATGAGGAAGATAAGTTGCAGGAAACATAATCACCACTTCCATCAAAATCCAATGCTTTCTTTGGACCATACATTGCTGATGAGGTACTCCATTCATTGCCTGCCATATTAGTTAAAGTTCCGGTGTAATTATTTTTAGAATCAGCAAGGCTTGTTCCTGAAGTTTCATTGAATTTATAATAAGCGACCAAATTTGTTTCTGATGAAGGATCGGGCAGTTCCCGGTGCATATTTTGGCGGATTTCTGTTTGCGTACGTGCGGTTTTCCAAATACGGACCTCATCAAGTGTTCCGGAAATGAGCTCGCCACCATTTAATGTGCCAAGCCATGCGCCACTGCTTATTGCGGGAAGTGTAACATTCGCGGAGCTTCTTTGGTTTTTTACAACGCCATCAACATAGGTTTGAAAGCCGTTTGTCGTATTGCTTTTCCAAACGCATGCAATATGATGCCAATTTCCGTCTTCGACACCGGTACCAATTTCTACCCCATTTGTCAAGCCGTCAGTGGAAATAATAAATTGTGGGGGATCAGACCAACCTGCTACAATATATCCTCCTCCATCCTGAAATCTTACAGGTGAATACAGCTGTGTTCCTTTGAACCAGTATTCGATAGTCAATTCCGTTCCTCCTTGCAGATTAGCTGAGTATAAGGTATTCGGTAGTGTTACATAATCTTGCGTACCGTCAAAAACAAGGCAATTATCCTGGCCGGATACAGGCAAAATTAATGATAAGATAATGATTATTAACAAATTATATATTAATGTTTTCATTATTTTGTAAGTTTAATGATGGTTTGTAAATGGTTTGTTCAATTTATGTCGGTGTTATTTTTAAAGCTTTTATGGGAAGTTTGCAAGCGGGTGCTTAATTGTTCCCGCCATGAACAGAAAGGCAAAAAAATTCATGATGAATTTTGGAATGCAAGTAAAATAGAATGCCAAAATATTAGTGATTGATTCGCTTTAAAGATTATCGGTTTCATTGGCTTTATTCCTGATGTATTTTTTGAGGGATAAAGGTATAAAAGATATGTTTACCCAATATTTCCATTTATCCTAAATTATCCATAAACACAAAAAAAACAGGGAAATTTGTGCGATACCTCATTGATATTCAGTATCTTTATGTCGCCAAACAAAAACAAAAATCCCTATGGCTAAAAATACAAAGAATATTTCAAACAGTGGTACAAAATCACAGGAAATTACACAAACGAGCCTTTTCCCTCTGGCCAGATCAAATGGCAAAAAGGTTGAGGTTAACTTTACTTTAAAAAAGACATCAAATGATGGTGGCCTATTATTGCTTCGCGAAGTAGAAAAACAGCTTGGTTTAATCGACAGCCTTGCAGGCTGCATTGAAGACCCCCGCAACCAAAGTTATGTCAAGCACAGCACAAAACGCCTGCTAAGCCAGCGTATTATGCAAATTGCTGCTGGCTATGAAGATGCAAATGACTGTAATGTTCAGGGACGATGAAGTTGTTAAGGTATGCTGTGAGGCTACAGAAAGCCTTTCAGCCCAGCCTACCATGAGCCGTTTTGAGAATCAGGCCACAGCCTCTCAGAACTACCAAATAGCCAAAGTCTTTGTAGATAAATTTATCGCCTCTTATAAAAGTGAACCTTGGATCATTATACAGGATTCTGACGATACGAGCAGATTAACGTATGGCAATCAACAACTTACGCTGTTCAATAATTACTACGGGGACTATTGCTATATGCCACTGCACATATATGAAGGCTTTTCGGGCAAGCTGGCAACCACTATCCTCAAACCTGGCCGCCGCAGCAAAAGCCTGAATGTATTTTCGATTCACAAACGCATAATAAGCTACCTGCACCAGCATTGGCCCAACATGATGATCATCCTTAGGGGCGATAGTCATCTTATGTACTGATACATAGCTGGCAAAGCATGACGATAGTAGGGACAGAGTTTGCTAAAGCAACTATGAAAACCCTTCAATTGAAGCTGATCAAAGTAGCTGCCCGGACCAAAGTACTGAAATCAAAAATCAAAATAGAGCTGCCTGCAGAATTTTACAGTGACCGGGCATTTATGAAATGCTTTAAGGAATTTGAAACCCTAAGGGTTTAGATAAAACCGCCGTAACTAAATGTTCTTTAACATATTGGCAACATATAACGTTATCAGTGAGCTTTACTGAGAAGCCCAAACAGGAAAAGTATGCTCATAAATCATGCAGTTATAGTAAATATACAAAAAACTTAAGCGGCTGTCCTTGATTCGCAATGCCTGACCCTGCTCGGTTAAAAAATTTTGCCTGTTTTTGGGAGTTTATGAATTGAACAGGCTAACAAAATTGTTGGCAGCCTGCGCAATAATGCTTCCAGCAAAAATATGGAGACACGCCTAAAGAAATGGCACAGCGGCATTGAAGGCATAATTTCCAATCTGAAAAGACGGTTTAAAATATGGCGCTGCGACTGGAAAGGTTGGGAGCATTTTAAATCAAAAGTACTCTGGAGCGTAATAGGTCACAATATCAGGGTAATGACGGCCTTGGTGCTCAAAGAGGTTTAGCAAACTCACTGCCAGGCGGTGTAGCAAATCAACATTGCCCGGGAGAGGTATGTCCAAAAAGGCCAAAAACAGGCATTTTTAACAAAAAGCGGCTGTTTTTGGCAAAACACATATATGGTTGTTATATATGATTGGCGCAAAAAAAATTTCGGTGTGGTGATTTTTTACAAAACATCAAATGATGCCTCAAAATTTGCTTACTTTATGGACAGGCACTAATTAGTGTCCGTCTTTAAAGGCCAACTTCTGCGTTGCTGCTCAAAATCCAAACCGGATTCCCGTACCTACAGGACTGCGGTTTGGATTTTTCACACGCCTTGAATTTTGCCTTTTCTTATCAGTCAGCCAGTTTTTCTGGCAGAGATTAATGTAGCATCTCTGTGAATTTTTTTTAGAAGCCATCTTCGCTGAATGGATAATCGTAGCAGGACAGATAATCCTATTGTTTATGAGTAAGTTACCGAATAATAATTTTGCGCATTGCGTTTTTGTCGCCAACAGAAAGTTCTACAAAGTATATTCCTGGTAAATAGTTGCTTACATTGAGGGTGAAAGCCTCTGAAAAGTATATTTTGTCAATCAGGCATCCTAATGAACTGTAAACAGAGATCAATGCCGGAGCGTTTTGTGAGCCATTAAAACCTATAAAAAGATTGTCATGTACGGGGTTGGGGTAAATCAGAAAGTCAACGGAACCGCTGCCGGCAGAAACGGTGACAGATTCATTTGCGGCGGGCATCTCAATGAAATCAATCCATGCGCAATCATTGCCTGTTGAAGTGCCATAATCCTTAGTATATATCCAGCGAAAAGAATGCTCTCCTTCATTAACGGGGAAAGCCAGCCGGATCCAGTCTTTGTTGCCAGACCATTCGCCAAGCAAATCATTGTCAATATAGAATCGCAGAAAATCGTAATTTTCTTCGGAAGAAGTTTTCATATGGAAAGCAATGGTATCGTTTATGGCCACTTCAGTTATTAGCACAAGTTCCGATTCTTCGTTGTTGTCGATATTGCCTGATACAGCGGCAAATGTACCTTCAAATTTTGCCGAATCTTCAATAGTCCAAGATTTATCGCCGTTAAATCCCCAATTGAACTTACTGAAATCTCCTGTTTCAAAATCGTCCACAATTAAGCCTACCTTTGGGTTATATTCTTTATTTAGTGAGTAGCCTCCTGATTCGATTTGAAGTTTCAATTCGGCATATGAATTAGAGGTAGCATTTTCATTAACATCAATATGAAAAACAGCTTCTTTTGATTCTCCAGCCTGAATTGTTTCAAGACTGCAAGATGATTGGTCAATATTAATATACTGATTGCCGGAAGTGAGGGATGCAAAGGTTTGATGAGCATCAGCCCGGCCTTTGTTTAGGATATTGATGTGTAGATCAGCTGTTTCGGCTGGATCAAGTATGCCATTATTGTTTCCTGATGCATCATTGATCCAGAGGTTACCGGTTTGTAGAGACACGCCTCTCGCTGTTACAGAGAAATTACTTATCCATGTTTTGTCGTTACTTTGTGCTGAGATGATAAATTTAATATTAAGCTCGTCGGGGACATCATCGGCTACATCAAAGGAGAACGCATTTTCAATTTCAATAATATCACCTTCGCCGAAGTCGCCAAAAGCTTCTTCATTATCCGTAATAGTAATGTATTCGTTTTCCGTGGTAAGTTTAACAGTAACATCAGCAGCCGTTTCGTCGCTGAAATTTGCCATAGATAGTGTAAGCAAAATTGTTTCACCCGGATCCAAAGCGTTATTGTTATTTCCGGTTTCATCATTAAAGTAATGAGCATAATAGCCAGGCCCCGGAAAAGGGACAGCTTGTATTGCGGCGAGGCAATCAATCCTGCCGGAACCGCTGGCATTGTTTTTGCCTTCCTGGAGTACTAATGTTGTTTCTTCAGAGATTTGTGAAATTTCCTCCGGTGTCAGCATATTATTTTTTTGCAGCATAAGTGCGATCATCCCGGCATAGGCGGGAGTAGCCATTGATGTCCCGCTCCATCCGGAGGCATATGCGCTGTTGCTAAAATAAGTCAAAGATTTGATATCTGATCCGGGAGCTACGAGATCAGGACGGATAAGTCCCATATCAGGATTATAGGGATAATCGTTGTAGGTGTTAACATCTGACCAGTCAACAGGTCCCAAGGCAGAGAAATATGACACCTCATCATTGCTGGTGGTTGCTCCAACAGAGATAACCCCCGAAACGCCTCCTTCCAGGGATTGGTCAGTATTCAGCCAGGGAGGCGGGCAGTCACCGGGAGTTAGTACATTGTCTGGTATTGGAAATGATTGTAAGTCATCGCCATAATTGCCAGCGGCTACGGATGCAACGATACCGGCCGCCAGGGAATTATCGAAGGTTTGTCGCCAAACTACCCGGTTTGGAGCCAAGGCGTGCATCCATCCGAGAGAAAGGCTTATAATATTGGCGCCATGTTCAACGGCAAATTCAACAGCAGACCATACACTGCTTTCGTTTCCGCCTCCATAGGAATCAAGTGCCTTAAGGCACATAATAGTGGCTCCGGGAGCCACACCGGTTTGGCAGCCTGCACTGCCATCCCCGGCAACGGTACCTGCACAGTGCGTCCCATGGCCGTTGTCATCTTTTGGGTCATTATCGTCATTGGCAAAGTCATATCCATGATTAGGGTATTCGTCGTTTTCCCAAACATGGTCTTCGAGGTCAAGATGTTCATAATTCACCCCGGTATCAATAACGGCAACAATAACGCCTTCGCCATTATATCCTAGAGCCCAGACTTCGTCAGCATTAATTTTAATCACATTCCAGGTAATTTCTTTGCTCCCGTTGAAGCCGTTTTCAAAGGTCGAATTTTTCCGTTCTCCTGGATCCAAAAGCTGATGGTATTCGTCGTAGTCAATGCTTTCAATATCATTGCGGCAAGCCAGTTGAATGATTGCTTCAGTATTTGCGTAACAGTTTATAACATTGGCAATCCAGTAGGAGGTTACTTTTTCGACAGTCTTTGTACTTTTTAGTTGGTTAAGTTCTGCAATAAGGCCCTTTTGCGAGCGTTCTGAGAAATCTTTTAAAATGGAAATTACATATTGACGACGGGCTTCCCCTCTAAGTGTTTGAGCCCGTTTTATAAGGTTCTGCGAATCAAAGTTGTTTTTCATTGTAATATTGATCCTGATCAGTTCGTCATTTTTTGCTGTTTGCATGTATTCCTGTAATTGCTGAGTCAGGATATTGCTTTTGGAAGCTGCTAAAGAATTATCAAACAAAATAATTAGGAATACTGCAAGAAATAGCGAAATTAATTTTTTCATGATTATCACTTTAAAATTGATAAAGTCTTAGCCTGAATAATTCACAAAATATTCTATTGCGGGCACAAACCGCTGCAATAGAAAGGAATGCTATCTTTTTGGTGCTCAAAATAGCTGCGGCTATTCCTGTGCGCTAAAAATCTGCGCTCCCTTTCTCTTATTGCGTTTTGTGCTCTCATGACGAAATTTCATGAATTAATTAGGTTAGGGAACTATCCCTTAAAAAACTGTTAAATTGTTATTTATAATTAGTTTTTATCCATAATGTCTCAAGAAGCTTCGAGATTATTCCTGATATTAAAGCCCGTCATCCCATATGTGCAGGACTCCTAATTTTCAACACCAAGGATGCTCTTCGGCTTACTTCGGCTTCGCTCAGCACAGGACGCTCAGCACAACGCCTCAACCTCGAACATTCAGAACCAGAATTCTGACTTTATGGATAGGCTTTACTTAATATTTTATTATTGCGTTTTGTGTTCTCAAGACAAAGATTTGTGCATTGATTAGATTGAGTTTTAAAAGCCGGTCCAATAGGGACCGGCTTTTGCAGCCATCATTTTTAATCATGAAAAGTTACTGTACAACAATTTTATGTGTTTTGATCACATTATTTGATCTAACTTTCAGAAAATAAATACCAGGAGGATAGCTGCTTACATTAAGGGCGATAGATTCTATGAGTTTTTTTTCAAACAACAATTTGCCGCTTGAAGTGTAAATAGTGACTATAGACGGTCTTATCTGTGCCCTATCCACACTAATGAATAGATAATTGTCAACAGGATTTGGATATAAGCTAATGTTTAGGGCATGAGATTCATATATTCCAACCGTAATATCCATAGTAACAGGGATTGTAACAAGGGGTTCGTTGGGGTCGTTGCTTTCAATAATAATATTGGCTTCATAGCTTCCGTTTTCTAAACCGGCTGCATCAAAGCCAAGGGTTATTTCCCCGGTTTCTCCAGCGGCTATTGTTCCCGATTCCTGCCCCATATTGATCCATGAACTGTTATTGCCTGCATATTCAATAAGGGCAGACCATTCCAACAGGCTGTTTTCCTGGCCGACATTGGATATATAGAGTAATTGAGAGCCTTGTCCGCCGGGCTGGCTGAATAGTTGGGTAAATTCATCTGGAGTAACATCAATGGCCGGATCAGGAGCCGTTTCGGCTTCATAAATATTAATATTATCCAGAAGCCAATAATCAATATTGAAAGAATAGCTTCCGGAAGCTTCAAATTTCACCTGAATATTATCTCCAGAAGCATATTGAGTAATATCATACTGATATGTTGACCATTGCAGCTCATCGGATTCGGGGATGCTGTCAATCATAACCCATTGAGCATCATTCAGAACATATATTTTCATGGATTCCTGTGAAACATCGAAGCCATAGGCGAGGAAAAGGTCGAATTCAAAGTTTATATTTCCACTTACATTAGTGATGTTAACGGGCGGACTGATCAGTCCGTAATTGTATGACATTAAGGGAGGAGAACTTTTAAATTTAGCAGCCGGTGCAGGGTTTCCGTCATCGGATGCAATTATCCAGTTTCCCTGGTCAGGGTCAAAAGTCCAGCCATTTGTGGCAAAATCACCGCTTTCCCATGTTTCGGTAAAAGGTATTTCAAGGGGAGGGATTATCTCCATAGTAACAGGGATTGTAACAAGGGGTTCGTCGGGGTCGTTGCTTTCAATAATAATACTGGCTTCATAGCTTCCGTTTTCTAAACCGGCTGCATCAAAGCCAAGGGTTATTTCCCCGGTTTCTCCGGCGGCTATTGTTCCCGATTCCTGACCCATATTGATCCATGAACTGTTATTGCCTGCATATTCAATATGGGCAGACCATTCCAACAGGCTGTTTTCCTGACCTACATTGGATATATATAGTAATTGAGAGCCTTGTCCGCCGGGCTGGCTGAATAGTTGGGTAAATTCATCTGGAGTAACATCAATGGCCGGATCAGGAGCCGTTTCGGCTTCATAAATATTAATATTATCCAGAAGCCAATAATCAATATTGAAAGAATAGCTTCCGGAAGCTTCAAATTTCACCTGAATATTATCTCCAGAAGCATATTGAGTAATATCATACTGATATGTTGACCATTGCAGCTCATCGGATTCGGGGATGCTGTCAATCATAACCCATTGAGCATCATTCAGAACATATATTTTCATGGATTCCTGTGAAACATTGAAGCCATAGGCGAGGAAAAGGTCGAATTCAAAGTTTATATTTCCACTTGCATTGGTGATGTTAACGGGCGGACTGATCAGTCCGTAATTATATGAGTACAACGGAGGGGCATTTTTAAATTTAGCAGCCGGTGCAGGGTTTCCGTCATCGGATGCAATTATCCAGTTTCCCTGGTCAGGATCAAAAGTCCAGCCATTTGTGGCAAAATCACCGCTTTCCCATGTTTCGGTAAAAGGTATTTCAAGGGGAGGGATTATCTCCATAGTAACAGGGATTGTAACAAGGGGTTCGTCGGGGTCGTTGCTTTCAATAATAATACTGGCTTCATAGCTTCCGTTTTCTAAACCGGCTGCATCAAAGCCAAGGGTTATTTCCCCGGTTTCTCCGGCGGCTATTGTTCCCGATTCCTGACCCATATTGATCCATGAACTGTTATTGCCTGCATATTCAATATGGGCAGACCATTCCAACAGGCTGTTTTCCTGACCTACATTGGATATATAGAGTAATTGAGAGCCTTGTCCGCCGGGCTGGCTGAATAGTTGGGTAAATTCATCTGGAGTAACATCAATGGCCGGATCAGGAGCCGTTTCGGCTTCATAAATATTAATATTATCAAGAAGCCAATAATCAATATTGAAAGAATAGCTTCCGGAAGCTTCAAATTTCACCTGAATATTATCTCCAGAAGCATATTGAGTAATATCATACTGATATGTTGACCATTGCAGCTCATCGGATTCGGGGATGCTGTCAATCATAACCCATTGAGCATCATTCAGAACATATATTTTCATGGATTCCTGTGAAACATTGAAGCCATAGGCGAGGAAAAGGTCGAATTCAAAGTTTATATTTCCACTTACATTAGTGATGTTAACGGGCGGACTGATCAGTCCGTAATTGTATGACATTAAGGGAGGAGAACTTTTAAATTTAGCAGCCGGTGCAGGGTTTCCGTCATCGGATGCAATTATCCAGTTTCCCTGGTCAGGGTCAAAAGTCCAGCCATTTGTGGCAAAATCACCGCTTTCCCATGTTTCGGTAAATAATAATGCTTTTGGGATGTCTTTTGCAGAACTGTTAAATTGAGCCGGCAGCCTCAAGCCCAAACAACAAATAAACAGCATGAGTGAGAGTAAAAATTTCTTATTCATTTGAATAGATTTTGTGGTTATAAAAATTAGTAAAAGATGTTCCAAAATTATGATCCACCAGCTCGTTGGGCAAATAATCCATATTGATAAAGTATTGATGGTCTAAAATTTGGGTATAATTTGTTTTTATTACAAATACCTGTATATTAATGGTTAAAAAGGGGTTATTCAAATTTTTGGGATCAAGAAGTATTGATTTTTCACTTTATGAAGCAATATGATGATGGATTATTGTAGTGAATGATAAAACAATAAAGAGGTTCAGGCTGAAACAAAAAGGTGGTTCTACTCGGTTTTTTGTGGGTAATAAAAATTGAGGTAGAAATAGAGGACAAACTATCCAAGCTTTCGAACTTTGGAAAGTTTGTCCTTGATTAGTTCTCTAAATCTTGATAGGTATTTAAAACTGTATCCCAACCTTTGGATACTATAAAGGCTTCCACGGAATTCCGAGTAGAACCCTTAAAGTTAATATCTTCAGTCCGAGAAGTAGAGATTATGGTTTGGATTTTTCATACGACTTCAATAAGTTTGGTATAGTAAGCTTGTCATCTGGCAATGGATCTCCTAAAAACTGAGAGAATGAAACACTTGAGTTTTTGCTGAGACTGGTTATGTATTATATATTCAAGTTTTAAAATAGGAAGAGACAGGATAAAATAGACAAGAGGCATTAAAAATATAGATTAATAAATGATTAAATATTGCGAAGATAGTCTTCAAGTTTTTCATCTTTATTCAGATTCAGTTTACGTCTGATGTGATGGCGGTTGGTAAAGATGGTTGCTGGCGAAACATTAAGCATAACAGCTATTTCTTTAGCCTGGAGATTAATTTTAAGATAAGCGCAAATTCTTATTTCATTTTCTGTTAAGGAAGGGTATTTTGTTTTCAGGTTGTGAAAAAAGCCAATATGAACTTTTTCAAAAAGTATTTTAAATTGGGTCCAGTTTTTTTCTCTGTCGGAATTATCTTCAATTAATTGGGTTAATATCCGAAGGGCATTATTATCAATAGATTTTTCTTCATAGAGTTTTTCGGTTTTGGAGCGAAGGTTTTCGAAAACTTCATTTTGTGTAAGCAACTGCAGGGACATAGTTGTTAATTCTTTATTTTTTGCTTCCAGCTCATTCTTGTGTTTAAGTTCCTGTAGTTCTGTTGATTTTTGTTTTGCTTCTATTTGATGGAATAATAGAGCATTCTTTATTTTATGTATTTTCACGGAACGACGCAATGAAAAACCAATAAAACAAGCTAAAACAATAATAAATACAACAGCAATGATGAGTACCTGTGTTTGATGTTTTTTAACAGTAAGAGCCTGATTTAAAGTGCTAATTTGTAATTTACGTTTTTGTTCGTCATATTTCCATTGGTATTCAAATATTTCATTTCTCATTTTGGCATTCATCATACTGTCGCGTTTGCCTATGTAAGAAATGTAATATTGGTATGCTTGTTCCCAGTCTCCTTCATCACGAAATAAGTCAGACAAAGACAAAGAAGAACTGATTTCTCCACGTGTGAATTTTGTTTTGGCAAACATTTTTAGTGCATCTTCAAAATACGAACGGGCCTGTTTTTTTTTACCAGCTTTTTGGAACAGCAAGCCTATATTTTGCATAGCAGCCCCTGTAAGCCTTTCATTATTAATATTTTCTGCAATTAACAATGAGATATTGTGGTATTTCAGTGCGCTATCTGTCATGTTTTGAGCATTGTACAATAGCCCTATGTTTGAGTAGCAATTTGACAGGCGAATAGAATCATTAAGTTTTATTAATATCCTTTCACTTCTTTTCAGAAGAGATAATGCTCTATTATAGTCATTGATTTCAATATAGCAACCCGCCAGATTCATGGATATTCCGGCGATATTCAGTTCATCTTTTGACTGCTCGTAATAGTCCAGGGCTTTTTTGTAATAGTTGATGGCATGCTCAAAATCCTCGAGTGAAACATAAACAATACCCAGTCCGTTATAAACACTTGAAATGCTACTGCTGTTGGTCTTTTCATAAATTCTACAAGCATCCAAAAAACATTGTATGGCTTGAAGATAATTATCTACATCAGTATAATAATTTCCAAGAGCCAATTTAATGTTTGCTATTTTTAAATCATCGCTCAAACCTTCAGCTATGCCCAAGGCCATTTCATAGCATAGGAATGCGCTGTCCATTTGTTCCATTTCCCGAAAAGCTTTGCCTTTGCAGTAATATGAGAAGCATAATAAAGTACTATCATTATAAAGCAAGGCGTCATTAATTATTGCCGATATTTTTGTGATTTCTTTCTTATCAATATTCTTGTATGAATTGTTGACCGTTTTTAGATACTGAAACAGGGAATCGTGCTGGTAAGCTTGATTTGTTTCCGTTGGATAATCCTTGATGTTGAATTTATATAGTAATACAGAAGTAAATATTAAAAGGATTACTGCAAACCAAATGGAGATAAGTACGCTTTTTTTAGGCAGGTTTTTACTAAATATTTTTTTCTTCATTTGGAGAAATTGAATTGAGCTTTAATGTTGAAGATAGATTTTGTATTATCTAGCGAAGTTAATAATATTTTAGGAAATTGCACACGTTTATCTCTGCCCAATCAGGGCAAACGCATCATAATCGGGCTTATGTTTTCGATCTGCATCAAAACAAATAGTCGCCGCTTTACAGGCTGCTTATCTGTTAAGTTTGGGATTAACCTGGTGCAGCGCATCAGCTTGTTATGTTTCAGACTTTCATGATAGCTTGATAAATGAACTGCTTATTGGGAAAAATGTTTGCTCAATCATACAGGAGACTTCAACAGCCTGAAGGGCTGAAACATCAAAAAGCGGGGCAAGGCCGTGTTTTAAAACATCAAGCCATTATTCAGCCTGAAGGGCTGACAAATCAGAGTGCTCTCACCATATAATGATATTATCACTTTGCAGTTCTACTATTTAACCCGCATTATTCACAAAATATTCTATTACGCACCCAAACCGCTGCAATAGAAAGAAATGCTATCTTTTTGGTGCTTAACCCGGGACATGCATAATAAAATCTATTACGAACTGAAACTGCTGCAAAACAACCCTTTGTTGGAATATAAAATTGATGCATAGCACAGCTATGAAGAGATTTTATATTCCATTGTTTTATAGCATTTTCAGCTCTCAAAACGATCTTCTAACACATGTTCCGACTTGAAATAGCTAAGGCTATTCCTGTGCGCCAAAAATCTGCGCTCCCTTTCTCTTATTGCGTTTTGGGTGTGGTCACAGAGCTCGTTGAATGTGCTCATGACGAAATTTCATGAATAACACAGGATAATTGGATTATTATTAATGACAATAAAACTGATAAAGACAAGATTTTTAATAAGCAGTATAAATTATGATGTGTTTGCCCTGGCCTATTGACTGATTGAAAGAAGCAGCAATAAAATGCTTCGTATAATATTTTGTTGGGGAGGATGTTTCTTCTTTGAATAAGTTGGTCTGATAAGAACTGGGAAGATAGAGGCTTTCTTTATGCCATTTCTATGCAAAGTTTGGATACTGATATTAATCAGATGCAATTTCCTGTTTTATACTTGCTACAAACAAAGGGGAAAGCCCTTTAATCAAACAGAAGGCTTTCCCCACAATTCCGGAAGTAATTATATACTTATTGTTTAATTAATTTTTGTGATAATCGGCCTTCATTCCATTGGATGATAATTATGTACTGAGATGGGGGCAGACTTTCAATGTTTATGTTTGCCTGGTTTTCTGTATAAATTAATATTTTGCCCTTAAGATTATAAATGCTGATTGCAAAATCCTTGTTTTCTAGACCGCGGATGAGAACAAAATCCTGCGCCGGGTTAGGATGTAAGCTGATATTGTTTTTAAGTTCTTCTATTGAAACCGGAACGCTTGCACTCAGATCAATGGTCATTTCAACATACTGGCCATTGCTGGTAGCCCTTATTATAATCTGTCCTTTAGCTTCATTGGCATTTAAGCGCTCAATGTGGAGTTTTTTGTTGTTGATCTGAGCCAGAAATGCTTCTTCATTAGTGTTTTCTTCGAGGCTGATGATAATTTCGTCATTGTTGTTGTCAGGATCGTCAAAAGATTCGCTTAGGTCAACATCGGTTTCTTCAGGGAATAAACTGAAGTGAACCGGGGCAACAGGATTATCAATCACAGGCGGAAGGTCCTGGATTTCTTCACCAATCAGATCAATATCCATATCAACAAAGAGGCCATTTGATGTTGCCTTAACGCGGATTACAGCATTGGCGACTTCTTCTTTAAGCCTGTTGATAATCAGGTTCTTTTCGCTAATCTGAACACTGAAAGCATCTTCATTGCTGTTACTTTCGATGCTCAGGACAATTTCGTCATTGTTATTGTCGGGATCATTAAAAGCATTGCTCATATCCACCGTAGAATCCTGGGGAAAATCAACAAAATGAACCGGACCTACCTGATGGGCAATTACAGGTGGCAAATCTTCCTCACCTTCTGCAACCAGCTCAATTTCCATATCAGCATATTTTCCGTTGGATACTGCACGGATTATAATCAGACCATAGGCCGATTCTTCGGTTAGCCTGTTCAATAGGAGTATTTTTCCATTGAGTTGAGCACTGAAAGCATCTTCATTACTGTTGCTTTGAAAACTGAGTACTATTTCTTCATTATTATTATCGGGATCATTAAAAGCATTGCTGAGGTCAATAGTAGAATCCTGAGGGAATTCCGTAAAATGGATGGGGTCAACCTGGTTGGCGATTTCCGGAGGCAGATCCCCGGCAAAGTCACTGCTGAGCCCAATGGCCATATCCACGAATTTACCATTGCTTGTAGCCCTGATGGTCAAAGAGCCGGACGAGGCCTCTTCTGTAAGGCGTGTAATGAGAAGCATTTTGCCGTTCATTTCTCCGGCATAATCAATGGGGTTGGCATTATTGGCAACAGCAAGGATAATGTCTTCATTATTATTATCGGGATCATTAAAAGCATTGCTGAGGTCAATAGTAGAATCCTGAGGGAATTCCGTAAAATGGATGGGGTCAACCTGATTGGCGATTTCCGGAGGCAGATCCCCGGCAAAGTCACTGCTGAGCCCAATGGCCATATCCACGAATTTACCATTGCTTGTAGCCCTGATGGTCAAAGAGCCGGACGAGGCCTCTTCTGTAAGGCGTGTAATGAGAAGCATTTTGCCGTTCATTTCTCCGGCATAATCAATGGGGTTGGCATTATTGGCAACAGCAAGGATAATGTCTTCATTGTCATTATCGGGATCATTAAAAGCATTGCTGAGGTCAATAGTAGAATCCTGAGGGAATTCCGTAAAATGGATGGGGTCAACCTGGTTGGCGATTTCCGGAGGCAGATCCCCGGCAAAGTCACTGCTGAGCCCAATGGCCATATCCACGAATTTACCATTGCTTGTAGCCCTGATGGTCAAAGAGCCGGACGAGGCCTCTTCTGTAAGGCGGGTAATGAGAAGCACTTTGCCGTTCATTTCTCCGGCATAATCAATGGGGTTGGCATTATTGGCAACAGCAAGGATAATGTCTTCATTATTATTATCGGGATCATTAAAAGCATTGCTGAGATCAATAGTAGAATCCTGAGGGAATTCCGTAAAATGGATGGGGTCAACCTGGTTGGCAACTACAGGGGGAAGGTCTGTTGTGCCGCCAAATTCATCGGCTCCGGCACATGGTGTGCTTGCTGAACGGGTTTCTCCGTCAAAATCATATGCAACTTCGCTCATCGGATGGGCAATGGTCATATTGTCGCCGGCGGTAAGGTGAAGGTCATTTGTCGAAACGAAAGAAAAACTCTCCATCCGGGAATGCGCATCGCGATTGCTTGCAGTGGCCCAGTCGGTAAGGCTGCTATAATCATCACTTCCCAGCCGGGCAAATTTTGTCCCGCTCATTTTGCAGAGATTATAATCACTGTTAAAAGCGTCTAAAGCCTGCGATCGTAGGCGCATTATGTATCCTCCGGCATTGTTTTGTAAGATATTGTTTTTGAATTGCATGGAAATAATTTCATCTTCGGCGAAAATACAGGCAGAACCCAAAGAGCTGCCTTCAATCAGGCATGTGTTGTGTGCAACGATCAGGTTATCTGTTTCGTCATCAGAGATATTGATAGGATAGCTATAGCTATCATTGGTATGGATACGTACCATATTGTTCCGGATAATAATCGGCTCATCGATGCTGCCAACTCCGGGTCGGAATTCAATACCTGTAGCATTTTGGTTATTAAAATCGATTTGAATGTTATTTTGTTCAACGGTTACATCTTCATAGGCCCTAAAAAAATCCATGGCCTGGAAACCACTTTTCAGGTCGGTATTATTTATAAAGGTGTTGCCTTTGATTAACAGATGCGATTGGTATGTGCCATAAATTGATTTTGAATATTGGTTTTCGAAATGGCAGTCGATGACTTGGTTCCCTTCTTCTCTTAATCCATTGTAGTTGCCTCCTGTGAGGTATAATCCGATATATCCATTGAGAAATGTACAATGTTCAAATTTTGATCCGTTATCAAGATAATCGTCGTTATGACTGTAAACCAAATGCTTGTCATTGTTATAGGTGGCATTTGTTAATACAGCCCCAGCTAAACGAAGGTTTTCGAAATGGTTGTTGCAGGCTCCGTTATTGATGTGCACCAGATTGGAGAAATGAGCGGTGTTGATTGTAATAGTGAGGTTTTTAAAAGTGTAGAAATCGCCGCCATCAATATCAATTGTTGGTTTTTGCAGGTAGCCGGGATTGCTGGTGAGGGTAACGAGTTCAGGATTGGAGCTGTTTCCTTCGAAAGTGATTCTTTTATCTTCTGTTGAACCGTTAATTTCGTGCAGCACAATACTTTCGTCATAGGACCCATTGGCCAGTTCAAAGCTTACATTGTCCATAATACCCCGTTCTTCCAAGGCCTCGACAGCCTCGTTGATTGAATGGAAATCGGCGCCAGATGAAGCGTCCTGATTGATGGTATAAACTCCGCCCATAGCGTTGCGTGCGGATTTTTTCCCCGTCGGGTTTGCTGTCCAGGCATCAATGCCACTTTTATGTGCTTTGGCACGGTTTACAGCAAGGTCAATCACATTGCCGTCAGAAGCCGTGTTACTGATGTCATAGCAGGTTATAAAGCTGTTAGAGCTTTTGTTTAATTCATGGGTGAGGTCAATACTGAAACCGTTCAGGCTTTCAATCATTTTTTTAGCTATATGGGTATCAAAAACCCATTGACCCTGGCCCGCATTGTTTTCAATGATTCTCCAACAACCGGGAAGGCCGTCAGTGTTGAAACCCTGATGAAAGAGGCTTCCTGCCTGTGATTGGCACAGCAGGAGCACGATGGCTCCGGCAATGAACATTAGTTTTTTCATTTTAATAGTTTGTTAATTAGTTCAAAAATTTCCAATCAATCTTTGATGCTGAAACGTTTGTATGATTCAGCTCTGAGCCAATTAAAAAACTTCGGAATTTGATGATAAGAGAGGATATGGAATACCATGCCGGAAAACAGCAAGGGGAAAGACGTATTGTTATCCAACCTTAACTCCCGAAGGTCTTAACATAATAATCCACGGCAGGTCTTCTGACTTACCTCAAATCCCTGGCGCCTTCCCGTCACTGAAAGACAGTGGCATGAGGCCGGGGACATGATAGGCTTACAGCAGCGGGAACTGTTGCCGAATTGCACGGCATTCCCTTTTAATCTGATGCAGAACCGCAAATCAGTGACAAAAGTAGGGACTTATTATTAATTCCAATTAGAATAATTCAACTTAATTTCTGTAATGATTGAATGTTTTATGCATTATTTAACTTAAATCTTTGATATTAAGTACTTTTATTGAGGTGATTAAATAAATTCCTATATTATTGTCCAGGGTTTGACTTAAAATTAATCGAAATAAAATATAACCTACACTATTCATAAAACTTTCTATTACGAACCTAACCACATGGCAAAATTTCAAAACACCACCGTATAGAGTTCAAATCATTGATATTGAATGCTTTGTATAAGTAATCCATTTCATATCTAATAAAGCTTACGGATTTGTAGCCATGATTTTTTATTTTAACCTAATCTGAGCGATTTACACAAAAAAATGGTTCTAATCGTTTTTTTGTGGGGAATAAAAATCGAGGTAGAATTGGAGGACAAACTTTCCAAAGTTTTAAATTTTGGAAAGTTTGTCCTTGATTAGTTCTCTAAATTTTAATAGGTATTTAAAACTGTATTCCAACCTTTGAATACTTTAAAGGTTTCCACGGAATTCCGAGTAGAACCAGATTTATAAACTACTTTTCAGCAATAGTAAACAAAACATTGTCACCATTCCACTGACCTTCGTTAGATAAAACGTGGTCATTAAAACAGAAGTTTGTAAATCCTTGCCCTGTCAGTTTTTGCTTGATGTCTATTTTGTTGAAAAAGTGTGTCCAAAAACGATAGATTTCTGCCTTTTCGTTCTCATCAATCACTATATGCTGGAAAAGAACAACTTTTTCTGTTTCGTACAAGAATGATTGTGACAGCATTAAATAAGGTGTCGGTTTCCAAAAACCGCCGTTGGATGCCTCCCAGGTGTTAGGGGTAACCTTACTTTCGAGATTATTGTCTTTCAAAACATCGAAAATATATGTTCCGCTTTTTTTTAATGTAAGGTAAATCTGTTTTAGCAAGTACCTTTGTTCGCTGGAAGTTAATGCACCGAAATCAGTGTAAATAAGGAGTATCAAATCGTATTGTTCCGGTTGAAACTCTAGTTCGAGATAACTGGCATTGATATACGTAATATCCAGTCCTTTTTCTTTTGCTGATTGCTTTGCATAATTAATGGATGTTTCCGAAATATCAACTCCTGTAATCGAATGTCCTTGTTTTGCCAGTAGTTCTGCATATAAACCGGGGCCACAGCCTAAGTCTAAGATGTTCAATTTTCCTTTGTCTTTTTGTGTATTCAAAATCCAATCGACTGTTTTTTCGATGGATTCTTGTTTACGACTGGCAAGGTCGATATCGGGATTTAAATGAGTGTTTAATAATTGTTTTGAAATATGTCTGTCTGTCCACATAAACGACGTGCTTTTTTCGTAAATAGCCGGACGAGCAGACGCTGAAATAATATCTGTTGTTATCATTATAAATTTATTTTAACCGCAGAGGGCACAGAGTAAATCACAGAGAATGCTTGACGTGAGAACTTAGTGTCCTTTGTCGTTTATTATTAAATGTTGTGAAAAATTAAGGCATACAAAAAACAGCAACACGAGCTAACGGTTACAATATTTGCCTTTCTCCCGAACGGGACTGAGATATGTTACAGCGTTTTCATAATGCGACAAAGATACATAATTTTCTAATTTGACAAATGACTGATGTTTTTTATCCAAGCGAAAGCAAAAAACAGCTTTTTTGCAATTTTGGGTTTGTGTGTGGCTTATGCGAAATGTGAAACATTCACAAACACCTGAGATAACACTGCGTGAGTAATTGCAAATGTGCTGTTTCGTGCGTTGGCTGTTGTTTGAAATAGGCGACTATATCTTCAGCTTTAGACGTCTCATATCTGACCTGAATTTAAGGCATGAATAAAGCAGGATAGAGTTATTGCAAACCAAGGCTTTCGGCTGAAAATGGCTTGTGTCCCTTCTCAAAAAATATTTGGCAGAAAATACCGCGTAAATTGATTCCCAATATATTGGTACACCGGTTTTTCCAGAATGGCTCGGGACAGGTCCCCAATAGCTCGGGACAGGTCCCGTGTGATTCTCGGGACAGGCATTTCAATCCATGAAGATTCGGGACACTCCCTGTCCCGACTTATTTGAGGATACCTGACCCGAGTATTCGGGTTTCCGGCTTAGGCCGGAAAACGATGCTTAATTGTTGCAAACTGCAGCTTTAAAATTTTTTAGCTTTGATTGAATACATATGTGGTATCTTATCTCCATACTTGTCAGAAACCCATTTCCCACTTTCAATTTCAGTCAAGTTAGGGAAACAATTATAAACTTGATAAGGAAATTCATTTAAGAACTCTATTTTCAACCCGTTTGAAATTAAGCTATTCAAAACTTCACTTAAACTATGATGCCATTCAACGTGTTTCAAATTCTTCTTAGAAACTTCTGAATTGTCGGTATAAGAATTTTCAACAACAGTTTCAAGTGATTTAGACTTAAAATAACTATCAACTATTTCTGAATTGTCATTTAGCGTATAAATAAATGGATGAAATTCCACCATGTAAAAAATCCCATTAGGCTTCAAAAAGCGGTTTATAATTTTTGCCCACTTGTCAAGGTCATTCAACCAGTTAATTGCTCCATAAGATGTGAAAACAATGTCAAACTGCTCATCTAAAACATTTTCCAGGTCATATACATTCGAACGAATAAACTTAGCGGGAATTTTCAATTCGTTAGACAATTCAATTGCTTTCTCTATTGAAGTGTCAGAAATATCAACTCCAACAACATCTGCTCCCAGTCTAGCAAGAGATAAAGTATCCATTCCAAAATGACACTGAAGATGAAGAATTTTCTTTCCTTTTGTGTCTCCTAATTCTTTAATTTCAATATGGTTTAGTGAAGTTTCTCCTTTCTTAAAACTGTCAACATTATAAAAGCTAGATTCTGCATGCAAAGTTGTCAATTCATTCCAACTTTGTCTATTATGTTCAAAACTATCCATTTACGATTTTTATAGCTATTATTTGTAACGTGTTGCAAATATGGCCAGTAGCCGTTCTTTTGCAATATTTTTATTAATTACTCTTATGTTTATGCTTCTTCTCATTTGTTTTAATAGCACTAATGCGGCTATGGGCAATGATTTGCTGTTGGCAACCGTTATTTTATTTTATTTTATTTGATTAATTGCTTGATATTTTGAATTAAGAATCTTTCTACATTCTGTTGAACCATAATTTGAAGTCTACCATCATTATCAAAGTCAATTGAAATTATACCTGGCTTTTCTTTTGATTCAGCAAAAAATGATGGTGTGTTTATTTTCCCATTGGAAAATTCTAAAACATATGAACAACATATTCTTGTACAATCTATTGTTGGTTTTTTAGGAAACAATTCGAGATCGATATCTTCTTTCTTTTTATCAATTGGAGGAACAAGGTATCTTTCAATTAAACTTCCATCAGACGCAGTAATAAGCAAAATATCATCATAATAATTATAGTTCATCACTAAAAATGGAGCTGCTGAATATTCTTCTGATTTTAAATCAATATATCCTTTCCATATTACATATGTCATATCATCCATTTTTATGAACCGTTCTCCATTGAAAAAAATCATTTCAAAACCTGCCCCCCAATATTCACGTAATGTGTCAAGTGAAAGTCTTTCTATTCCTAAAAGATTACAGAGATTTATATAATTCAGTGAAATTGCTTTATGTAAATTGCTTTTATCTCCATAGCCTCCAACATAATATTCTTTTTTTGCATGTTGAATAAAATATTGACTTCCTGAACCTCCTGCAATTACATATTCGTATGTAGCTGACTTTGATTCTGTCCATGATCCAATTATTCTTTGATCTATTATTATACCATTTTCGGTATTTTCTGAAAAAATTGCAATGCAAGAACTTTTGTCAAATTCAGAGAAATCATATTCTTCGAAAAACTGTTTGATATTTTCAGCAGTACTTTCTTTTACTCGAAAATATAATCTAATATCCTCTATAAATGCTTTAAGTTGGTATTCGATACCAGTTAAACCTACTACGAGATTATCAGAAATAATATAAATTTTCTGTCTTAAACTAAAAGGAAAAAGTTTTTGTTCTGATGGCAATAAATCATCAACCCCTTTTAAAAATGTAGGTAAATGCACATTGTTTTTCTCATGACTTGAACTCATTAATATGTCTCCAACTAATATTGGATATGCAAAATTTAATGTATTAGCAATTAATGTCATAGGTGTTTAGGTTAATGGTTGCCAACGGCAGTCCGTCTAAAAACCTTCGTTTTTCTCCGTCCAGCCGTCATGAAGTGCTAAAATTAGCAAATATCTGCCATGTGACGATCTTTTTTTTGTTTGCATTATAAATCAAGCTCTGTTTTGGCTGTCCGAAAAACCGGCCTGTGGCTTCCAAAATGGCCATTATATGACCGAAAAAAGCGGCCAGCCACTCCCCGAAAGCTTTTGCGCCCAGAATATTGATCAAACGACGTAAATTATAAGAAATAAACACCAAGCCAACATCGGCACTGGCTCGTTTTATACCCTTTTTGGTCATAATATATCCAAAACCCCACTGCCTTTTTATTGTGCCGTATGGGTGCTCCACTATGGCCTGCCGCTTTTTGTAAGCCCTCTCATTGTTGATCATCCTTTCTTTGTTGGCTTCTATGTTTTTGGTGAATTCGCTGCGCTGTACTATTTTCCCATTAATCTTTGATTTGGTGCATAAATGCTGGGCAGGACAGGTTTTGCATTTAGGGGTCTTGAACTGACGGAAGCGGTAGGCTTTCTTGCTGGCATAATACCAGGTGCCATTTGAATAGAGCTCTTGCCCCTGAGGACAGGTGTAGCAATCTTTGCCGGGACTATATTCAAAATTTTGTACATCATATTCGGGGGTTGGTGCTTTCGATGCCCCGGAAATGGCCGGGATGGCAACAAGGGTTTGGATGCCCAATCGGTCGGCAATGGCAAATCCGCTTCCGGTATGGTATCCTTTATCGTAAAGGGCAGTAAAATCATTGTGCCCGATAATGGCTTTGGCACGCCTGAGCATCGGCCCCATGGCCTTGCTGTCGTTTTGGTTGGTAACTTTATAATCAATGGGAAGCTTGTTTTTTCCGTCAACTGTTGTCTGGATGCTGTAGGCCACTTCGGTTATGTTGTTGCGGGTGATCATTTGCCGGCTTTCCGGATCGCTGGTGGAAACTTGTGGCTGACCGCTTTCATCCAGTTGCTGTTGGATATCGCGGTAAAACTGTTTGCGCCCTTCTTGCTTTTCTATCTCTGCCTGGATTTGTGCCTGGCTGTCGCCATCGGCTTCGGACAGTTGCTCCTGGTACTGATCCAGCTTTTTTTCGATATACTCCAGGTGACGCTTCACTTTCTTCTGGTTGTAGTTGTTCTTTTTGCTGTTCTGGGCGCGGACTTTGGTGCTGTCGCCTGCCAGTAGCTTTCCCCCGATCAGATCAAAGTTTTTGGCAATACTTACTGTTTGCCGGAACACTTCCCTGATGGCCCTGGGGTTGTCGCGCCTGAAATTGGAAATGGTATTGTGGTCGGGGGCAAGGCATTTGACAAGCCACATGAGCTCAATGTTCCGTTTGCATTCTTTTTCAAGTTCTCGCGAAGACCTTGTGCGGTTCATATAGCCGTATATGTAGATCTTCAATAGGTCCTTGGGGTGGTATGCCGGCCGGCCGTTTTCCTGATGCCCGGTCCTAAAGCCCATTTCCTCAATATTGAGGCTGTCCACAAAAAGGTCAATAATGCGCACTTCATTATGTGGCTCAATGGCTTGGTCGAGCGATACCGGAAAAAGGGCGGTTTGGCTGCGGTCTGTTCCTTTGATGTATTTCATGATATGAAGATACTAAATAACAAGGCCTTATACTAACCGTCGAGTTCATTGTTTTCAACAATACTGCATGAAGTTATCAAGGTTTTTAGACAGTCTGACGGTAAACTGTATGAGTAGTGGCGGATTTGCGTGCGATTTTCCGTCCGAAGGACGATAGAAAATCGGGCGGGAATCCGACCTACGAGTACCCACCGAACCCCGCCATTACTTCTACAGAATGTTCTATGCCGTTTTTTTTGTTCATAATAATCCTAATATAGGTTTCATTAATTCAAAGATTGGAGAAGCAATAAGATTCGTAAATACATTAATCCCAACTTCTTTTATAAGTGAACCGATAGTCAATAATCTACTATTAATATTGTTGCCTTTATTTAACTGTTTCAGTGCGTTATCAATCTCTATCTGGAAATCATCTTTTAATTCTGCATTTAGGACTTCAATGTCCTTTTTTAATTCATCAAAAAATTCTCGGACATTATTTTCAGTATAGGATACTTGTTGAGTCTGAGAAGAATTATCTGAATTGACCTGAAATTGCGTTGGAGCATTTATATTTTCCACTTTCAATGTAATTGCCGATTGTTTTCCTTTTTGTTTTTTCATTTCTCGTTCATTTATCCAGTCAAGAATTAATTCAACGTATATATCGTTATTTTTTCTGTTTTTTATTATTGGTAATACAACATATTTGATTTGTTTTATGAACTTCAATTTGTCTCCGTGTTTTTTAGTCAAATAGAAATCTAAATGGTAGTCTAGTATTTTTTGTAAATCATATGGAGGTTTAATGTCTAAAAGTTTATTTGCAAAAGCGTTGTCATAATCATCCGAAGTGGTATCCCTATAAAACGTTTGGGATTGATAATTTCGTTCTTCTCCCCAGTCTCCACGTACAGATTTGCCAATTACTGCCATAATAGTTTGTTTTCCTAAGTTTTGTAATTGATAATCGTTTTGTGGATTTTCGTTTTCAGCATTTATTGAGTAGAATTCAGTCATATTCATTTTTGTTAATATCTATCACGCTCTCTTGTCTTAAATGGCATAGAACTTCTGCATATAAGAACCCCAAATTACCAATACATCGCCTTTGAGCGGAACTGGTGTTTGCCTATCAGGCTTTATTTTACCAAAATATGTATGGGCGCATGCCGGTTTCATATGCTTTTTCTTTGTTTCTCTACAAATTTAGATATTCTTTTCTAATCTTCAACTAAATGTCCAATAAATCTCCCGGACTTTTTATCCCCCCAAAGTCCTTTGTGCTTACATGAGTATAAATCTTTGTGGTTTTGCTGCTGTTGAACGAAACCTCCCTCCGGTCGGCAGCTTTACCTAAGATCTGATTCTTACGTATAAGGTTTTATTTATCAGCCTTATAAAAATTAATCTTATGAAAAAAAGAACGATCCAGGATGAAGCATGCCTCAAAGTGAAAGGCTTTCGCCAAATAGCTGAGCAGTTTATGCAGCGCCTTGTAATCAATGGACGCTCGCGTTCCACACACGAAAACTACCTTCGCCAGATAGCAAAGATGGCGATTTTTTATGAGAAAAACCCGCTTGAAATGGAAAATTCAATACCCGAATCATTCCATGAGCGAATTAGGGCTCCGGAAGCTTGCTGAGAAAATGCACATAATTTATTGTTTTCCCTCTGCCCCTGCAATGCAGGACTGATATGATTAGTTTTTGTCCATAATATTCGATCTCAGCGTTATTCTCGGTATTGAAACCAGTCATCCCGTACGTACGGGACTCCTTATTTTCAATACCGAGAATGCCTCGACCTCGAACATTCTGAACTAAAAACACGACTTTATAGACGAACTCTAATTATGCCAAAACCCCACAAAATGGGCTGTGTATGGCGATAGATATTGACAAAACGTCCTTTAGAATTATTGCATAGCAAATCTTTTCGGCTGAAAATGGCTTGTTTCCCTTCCCAAAAGGTATTTGCCAGAAAATACCGCAGAAATTGATTCCCCAATATATTGGTACACCGGTTTTTCCCGAATGTCTCGGGACAGGTTCCGAATGTCTCGGGACAGGCTCTTCAATCAGCGAAAGTTCGGGACAAGCACTATGCACACCTGCCCCGAGTAATTCGTGTGTACCTGACCCGAGCCTTCGGGTTTCCGGCTTAGGCCGGAAAACGTTGCTTAATTGTTGGCAGCAGGGTTTTCATTTTTTCTTTATATTAATCCATTTCTTTTTAACGTAAACAAAACTCATTAAGAGAAAGAATATGATACAGAGCCATGCAAAATAGTCTCCTAAAAATGAATAAATCGTTTTTTGTCCTTTTACAGGCACATCTGAATATAAAATTACTTCATCGGTCTTAAAAAAGTCATTGGACGATAAAAGTTGTCCTTTATAGTCAAAGGAGGCAGAAAATCCTTTGAATGTCGACCTAACCATGTTAAAACCATTTTCAATGCCCCTTAAAGATGCAACGTAGGTATGATATGGCGAAATTTCTTTCCAGTCGCTACCGGGCACTAATATAATGTCAATATTCATTTTGCCAGTTTGACTAATCAAAGATGGGAAATCCATATCGAAGCAAATGGCAGAACCAATTCTTCCGTAAGGCGAATCAAAATATTTTATAACCCCATCTCCATAGTCACATTCACCGGGATAAGTTGGCTTTGCCTTATGATATGTAAATAGTATTTCTCCCATTGGAGAAATCCAGGTTATTTTGTTTTCAGGATTTTCATTAGAGTTTTCTTCTGGTATTACATTGATAGGAATTCCAATGTAGATGCTATCACGTATTGCAATTGTTTTAGCTTTTTCGATGAAATCAGTTTCTTTATCAACAGGCAAACTGATGATTGTTTCTCTTCCAAATATTATTTTAGCACCTGAAGAAGCTGCTGTTTCACAATTTCTTAAAAATCCCTGGTTTGCCTTTTCAACCAAAGAGTCAAAGTTCGTTGTCATGCGATGATGATGCTCCTCTTTAGTGCTATTTATTGAAGCAATTCTTACAGTTGGTGAGTCAATTGTTGAAGACAATCTTATTTGCCCCCATAAAATTATTGCGAGAAAAGGAATACCGAATTTCCAAAACGCTGAATAAACTTTATTCCTCTCAAAATAATTGTCCCCAAGCCAATTTATAATTGATGCAGTCCACGTAATTAAAAATACTACTCCCCAAATGCCAGTAATTGAGATAAGCTGTAATAAAGGCAATGATGACTGGGTATGAACCAAAGTTCCGTATGAACCCGAAGGATTAGTTAATATGGTAATGTAATCCATTATCACATAAGCAAACGGAAATATGAGTGTCGAAACGATTCCCTTAAATTTTTGAGTGTAAATTCGGTCTAACAAAAATGTCAGCGAAGTAAATAGGCTCATCATAAAAGAAACCAAGTAGTAGAAAAAACCTGACATGGGCAACATTCCCTTCCAGACGAATATGTTTGACACCCAACCAACAAGAACAATTATCAGAAATCCTTTAAATGGTTTTTGAAACCGTAAAAAACGAATGAGAAATATCGGTGCGACAAAAGCAGCAATGGGTAAAATCCATCTGCCGTTAAAAAAGAAAAGGAAAATAAATCCAATCAATAAATAGATGTAAGAATATTGTGTTTTTCTTTTATTCATGGCTTTTTCCATTGTTTATATTTATTCATTAATCAATTTAGATTATAGTTTCGTAGATGGGTTTGTCAACCTTGCTGCTAACTCCCGCATATAAGAACCCCAAATTACCAATACATCGCCTTTGAGCGAAGCTGGTGTTTGCCTATCAGGCTTTATTTTACCAAAATATGTATGGGCGCATGCCGGTTTCATATGCTTTTTCTTTGTTTCTCTACAAATTTAGATATTCTTTTCTAATCTTCAACCAAATGTCCAATAAATCTCCCGGACTTTTTATCCCCCCAAAGTCCTTTGTGCTTACATGAGTATAAATCTTTGTGGTTTTGCTGCTGTTGAACGAAACCTCCCTCCGGTCGGCAGCTTTACTTAAGATCTGATTCTTACGTATAAGGTTTTATTTATCAACCTTATAAAATTTAATATTATGAAAAAATGAACAATCCAGGATGAAGCATGCCTCAAAGTGAAAGGCTTTCGCCAAATAGCTGAGCAGTTTATGCAGCGCCTTGTAATCAATGGACGCTCGCGTTCCACACACGAAAACTACCTTCGCCAGATAGCAAAGATGGCGATTTTTTATAAGAAAAACCCGCTTGAAATGGAAAATTCAATACCCGAATCATTCCATGAGCGAATTAGGGCTCCGGATGCTTGCTGAGAAAATGCACATAATTTATTGTTTTCCCTCTGCCCCTGCACGGCGGGACTGATATGATTATGCCAAGGTTTCACTAAATGTCCTGTAGAGGGCAATAGATATTGACAAAATATTTTTTAGAATTATTGTAAACCAAGGCTTTCGGCTGAAAATGGCTTGTGTCCCTTCTCAAAAACTATTCGGCAGAAAAAACCGCGTAAATTGATTCCCCAATATATTGGTACACCGGTTTTTCCCGAATGGCTCGGGACAGGTCCCGAAAGGCTTGGGACAGGCATTTCAATCCACGAAAGTTCGGGACAAGCACAAAGCACACCTGCCCCGAGTAATTCGTGGGTACCTGACCCGAGCCTTCGGGTTTCCGGCTTAGGCCGGAAAACGATGCTTAATTGTTGCCAACCGTATTTCCTTAATATTTAAGCTTTTCTATAAATTCAGTTCTAATATCCCCAACTTGTCCACCGTATTTTCCCCACCAAATAAAATGTCCAGCACCTTCTATTGGATAAAAGCTAATATCATTTCCTTCAAGTTCCATATTATCGACAAATTCTTTAGCTGACGCAAATGGGACATTCCTGTCATTTGTCCCTTGAATGATTAGTGTCGGAGGCAATCCTTTTTTTTCAAATTGTTCGGAGATATTTCTTTAACTAATGACTCGCTTTTATTTCTATTTTTTAGGTCTTGCCTAATCCACAGAGTATTTTCATCAGTCAAATCATATACTCCAGAATTGACCATTAAAACATTTGGCACACAACTGTAGTTTAAATTGTCTGTTTTTTCATTCCAATTTTCAACTAATGCTGTAGCCAAAATAAGGTGCCCTCCTGCACTGTTTCCTGATGCAATTATTTTATTTGAGTCAATATTATATTTGTCTGAATGTTTTCTTAACCAACGGATAGCTGATTTTGCATCCATCACAGCTTCAAACGGGAGTGTTCCTTGTCTGTTGGCTAAACGATATTCAACAGCAACACCAACCCAACCTTTTTCTGCATAACTCTGGCAGGCTCCAAAATTCCAGTCAGGTTTACCTTCTGTCCAACTGCCACCACTGAAATAAACAATTGCAGGAACTTTTTTATTTTGAGTGTTTTCTTTCGGGAGAAATATATGAACTTCTAAATCGCAACCACTAACAGTTTTATATATTTCTATCAAATGATTTTCTCTGCCTTGTTTCTCCTTCTCGTATTGGCTTTTTACTTTGTTCAAATATGAATAGTCTGAACACGTAGAAACAAAATCAGAGTAAACTTCTTCGAGGTTTTTAATCCCGAAATTCTCAATATGCTTGTTTATGTATTCATATTTTAAATAGTCAACGATTTCTTTATTATTAAAATAATCCGTAATTAGATTTAATGTTGCATTTAACTGTTGGTTGTCAGTGTTTGTATAGTTATCCTTTTTTAGTTCAATTTTGGATTGCATATATAAAAAAGCCTTTATGAAGCTTTTAAAACTTTCTATTTCCAATAATTCGGAATTATTAAGTTCTTGAATACTGCTTTCAAGCCTTTGCTCAATCATTTTATCTGAAAGCAACTTATTACCTGTAAACCTCTCATAAAAGTATGGGTATTCGACTAAGAACTTGTCATAAAAGTATTTTATATCTTTTGATTCCCTGATAAGAAAGCTTTCTTCAGTCTTTGTATTATTCTGTAGAGATTCAAAATTATCAAGGGAAAGCTTACGTAAAGAATCAAGTACTTGCAAAAAATCAGTTTCATTTAATGAATTAATTTCTTTGTGATTACTATAAAAATGCCTTAAAAATGATTCTTTAATAGTCTCCTTTTTAGATAAGTAGCTTTTTAACTCTTGTTCATCAGATTTTTGTTCAATTGTTGATGTTTTTGTTTTCTGTTCTTTATTTGAATTACACGATGTAAATATTAAACTTAGAATACAAGTAAAGCCGATTAATGTAATCTTCAAATTTTTCATCTTATTTAGTTTAGTTGCACTTCATTTTATATGGTTGGTAAAGGTCACTTGTATGTGGTCGGGCGGGATTTCGAGAAGAAATCCTGTCAGACCCGCAGGAAAGTGGGCACGAGGTCTGACTTGTCAGCCCGCTAAAACCCCCGCCTGCCATATACAAAATGTGTGTGCCCAGCATGGTTGCCGTGCACACAGCCGTAGGCTTTGAATAAATTCCAAAAATGCAACATATTTGTTTAAAATGCAAACGCTGTGTGCCAAATATTATCCAAAGGGTGAAAGTCCCTTATGCGCGGGATTAGCATCCCGAAGCATTAGTAAGCCACAAGCTGGTTTGCCGCGAGGCATTCAGTGAAGGAAGTGGGACTACAAATTCCGGTACTGACGGACAGGAACTGGATACGAGGCATAACTTCAGGGGGTGAGCAGCCACACCACTGCAACGCCCAAAAGGTTACAGGTCTGTAGTTATGTAGATCCAGCAGCGATTGGAAGAGGGATAACAACCTTACCTGGGGAGGTCTTAGCAACTACGTGTAGTTACGCCAAGAAGTCAGCAGAAGCCATATTAGTCACAGCAAACGAGCCAGTCCCTAATGGACAAGGATAAACTGGAGGACTCACCGAGTGATGAAGGGCTGAACTTTAAAACGTTGTTAATTTGGATTGGAGGCGCTCAATTAGAAGAGTCCAGCCAACTGAAAAGGCAACAGGGAAGAAAATTGACCAGAGATGGAACTGATTGAACAACTCTTACAGCCTGATAACTTAACTCAGGCGGGCAAAGAAGTAATCCGCAACAAGGGAGCGGGAGGCATCGACGGGATGACGGTCAAGGAACTGAAAGGTTACTTGGATAAACACCGTTATGAACTGGTTGAGCAGTGCACCAAATCAAATTGAGCCATCAGGAATTTATCCGGAGGTTTTCCTTGCACATCCTGCCCAAGGGATTTGTGCGCATGAAGCATTATGGGATACTGAGCAATGCACTGAAAAAGAAAATCATCCCGGAACTACAGCAGAGCCTGGGCAAACCTGACCTGCCCAAAAGAAAAGCGTATGTCCACAGGCAATGCCCAAAATGCTGCAAAGGCCTGATGCAGACGCTTTATACTTTTGAGGGACGTGCGCCACCTTTAGGGCTTGTCCTTAAAAAACTCAAACAAACATCCTACTTGCTTCAATTATTTTAACGCCAGGTGAAAGGCGAAGGCAACCGCTATGCCCTGATTCGAACAAAAACCTGATCCTTCCCCAAAATGAGCTTGAATATGGATGTTTTGAAGCAATTTGACGCGTGATGTGGGCATGAATTGTTTTGAGCGACTCCTTAGAAAGATTGTTACTTCCTCCCTTTTTGATATCAATCCCCATAACATCGAACTCCGGTTTCCGCGAAAGTATCGGGATAAATGTTCAATCCCGAAACTTCCGGGACGTCCAGACTTCGCGCTGCGCGCAGTCAGGAAGCTTAATTGTTATACAAAGTTATTTTTTCAAATTAAATTCCATATATTTTGTAGAATCAGATTTGTGTAAAGTAATATATAATTGATTGAAATGTTCATTGAATTCCATAATTGTTGAAGCAAATGTATTTTGGTTACATACTGGTTCTTCAGAAAGTATATTTTTAATTATTTCGACATTAATAGTTTCATTTTTTCTCAATTGTCGTTTTACAGATTCTGTTTTTCTGTCAGAGATTGAGATTTTCTCAGGAATTACTCCGTATATTTTTTTTAAGTATTCAGTATAAAAGGATTGGTATGAATTATTTGTCAGAGGATTATTCCCGTGAAATGTGAAATGTTTTGAAGAATTTGGCCAATATTCGGTTATTAGGTCAGTTGCACATTCCAATGAAATGATATTGGTTCTTGACACAATTATGTAGTTCTGACCAGAAGCGTGCTTTATAGTCTTTATAAATGATATTGCATCATCAAATGTATTTCTTTCTAAAACACCCCTTGAAACAAATGCAACAGGAAGTCCATTTACAGCACTTTTAAGGTTTGTTAAACTATTTTCAGTAACACTAATATTTTCGTTTAATCCGTTTATCCCGATGTATCCTGCAAATGCAGTTACCAATTTCCTTGAATTTTCATCTTTAATATCTAATAATATTGGGAACTTGTGATAGTAAGTAGGCATGTCAATATTCTGTGCATTCCAATTAGTTCCTCCATCTTTTATATAATTATTTACTCCAATGGAAGTACAATGATGAGGTGTTCTAATTAATCGCCCATTTGTCCAAATTTCATCTACTAATTGGAACGCAAATAGCGTATTAAAATCAACTCCTGAACCTTTACTAATTCCTTTTACTTCTTCGAGAAGTTCAGGTGTCCAATTTTTGATGGAAGGAAGATAGTTTGTAGAGTCAAGAAACTCATTTATGAAGGTGTCGGCAGGCATTTGATAACTTGCTTCAAGGTCTTGTTTCCACAAACCGATAAGTTCATTAATTTCTTTTTTTAAAAGTTTTCCGTGTTGAAATCCATTTTCAAAAGAAGTTCCATTTAGGTGCAGGATGGGTAAGTCGGGGTGAGTCGTATCAAGAATCACTTTGTCCGAATTTGTTCTGCAAGAAGATAATATTACGGACACCAAAACTGATAGGAATATGTTTATTGATTCTTTCACTTAATATGATTATTTGTACTGTGTTTTAATTTTGTATAACATGTTGCAAATGTGGCCCGTAGCTGTCTGTTTGCAGTTTGTAATTGATAACTATTATATTTATGTTTCTTCTCATTTGTTTTGATAGCACTAAAGCGGCTATGGGCTATGATTTGCTGTTATGGCCTAGCCTTATTATTTACTTTGCCTTTTATGTAGTTTAAAATCAATATTCCTGTCGGTTCATTATTCTTTCCAATTCGATTTAATATTTTTACCCGAAGTCCTAAAAATGGTTTTTCGACTATCAAGTGTAAAATAAGTCCACCTATTAGTGCTATTGCTATACAAATCCAAAATGTCCAAACTCCTATGTTTTCAAGTCCTAATTTGTCTATACCAATCTTTGTCAAATGGTACAATAATTTATGTGTTAGATATATTGAATAAGATAATGTTGCAATAATCAAGGAAATCTTTGATTTGAAGTGATGCAATACCGAAGTTGGACTTATCGCACCGATAACCATTAGTCCGTATACAATTGAAAATAATGGAAAACCATAAATCGCAGTTTTGTAAGAAATAAAATTATCACAAATCATATAAGCAAAAATGAATAATCCCAATCCAACAACAAGGACAATATTGCCGTGTTTCGTCAAGAAATCTTTAAGTTTTGGTTTATAACTAAAAATAGCCGCAATCCCAACACCAATTGTTAGTCCGTCCATTCGATTATAACTTGGATAGTAAATCTTCTCAATAAATCCAAAAACCATTTGTCTTCTATTCCCGCTCCCAATGAAAGGTTGTACGTACTCATTCCAGTTATATATTCTAAATACAAATCCGAGGATGATTAAAGTTGTAATTAAATAAATAGTCCCTTTTTGAAACTTAAAATAGAAGATTGTAAATATTGTAATTGGTAGTAATAGATAGAATTGTTCCTCAATACATAAAGACCATGCATGAGAGAAAGAATTCTGAGTTTGAGCATCAAGACCAAAGTTTTGAGTGAATGTTAAGAACCTCCATAATGGTGGCATTCCAGCACCTTCTCGGAAATTTGGTAAAGAATAATATAAAATTAGTACGGCAATATATGCTGGTATAATTCTGAAAAAGCGCTTTATATAAAACCGTTTGAATGAGATTGTATTTGTATTGTCAATTTCTTTTAAAAGTTGATAACCAATCAAGTAACCACTAAGCACAAAAAATAAATCTACTCCCGTCCATCCAATTTGTTTTATTGGTTCTAAGCACGAAGGAACTCCTTTTCCGAAATGAAAAATCATCACGAGTAAAATCGCAATTGCTCTCAAATGATCTAATCCATGAAGTCTGTCCGAGTTGTAATTAAATACTTTTGTCATTCAATATTTTTCATTTGCAGATTGTTGTTTTTGGCTTGGCCATAACTTCTTTATATCAGAACCCCCCATTACCAATACATCCCCTTTGTACAAAGCTGGTGTTTGGTCATCAGGCTTTATTTCAATGTAATAACTATTGGATTCCGAAGGTTTCATTGACTGTTTTTAAAAACCTTACAAAGGTAGCTATTCTATTCTGATTCACAATTTTATTTCAATTAAATCACCGAAACTCTCTGTTTCCCAAAATCCTTGGTGATTGCATGTATCATATCCCGGTGGTTTTGATGCCTTTGCGCTTCAGCAGCTCCTGTATGTAGTCTTTGCAAGAAAACGCCAAATACTGTGTTACTCTTGCCTTGAAAACAGTCATCCCGTATGTACGGGACTCCATGATTTTCAAGGCTGCGAAAGCACTTCGACAAGCTCAGCATAGCACCTTGTCTTTGACGTTTTCTTATCAAAGACTCAAAAAAAGGTGTTTTCTGGCAGGCACTATTTATGGCACGGCATGGTGTTATACGCCCCGAAACTTCTCTAACTTGCTCTATTCATGAAATGCAAACAAAATATTGTATGCAGCTAAAATTTATGTGTTTACTAATTTTATATCCAAAAATTGAATTTGTTTGCATTTTACATTGCATTAAATCAGGCCATCTGCTTCGTTGCTAAAGCTTTGAAATAGGCTGCTATATCTTCAGCTTTAGACGCCTCACATCTGACCTGAATTTAAAGCATGAATAAAGCAGGCTAAGCTTGCTCTTTCAAATAAAAACGGGCTTTCCAATTTAGGAAAGCCCGTTTGTTCGTGCTAAGTTTAAAATCAGATTTCTCTTTCCTGTTCGGTGAGGTTTCCCGGGGTGTCGGATACACGGATGATGATTTTATCCCCTTCGAGTGATTCGTTGGCGGTTGTTGCTGTATAACGCCACCAAATGCTGCCTTCCTGCAAGGCTGCGGCGCCGCTTTCCAGCTCGGTGCCATCGGCATTTAGGATGCTTACGGTGACTTCTTTCACCTCAAAGTCATCAATAGCACGAAGCTGAATGTAACTACCGGGCTGGCCGTTATAATTCGTAAGATCGATTTCGTTGATGTATGGTGCATTAAGGAAATCAGCTACTGCTACATTATAAGCGGTTTGCCCTTCTTTTGCTACGGCTTTATAAGCCTCTTTGGTTGTCTCATCAGCTATTGCGCTTTTGGCATACAGGATTGCTTCCTGAAATTTTAAACGATGTTGCTGCTGTGCCTCGGTCCATTCGGTTACTTTTTTCTTCGGGGCTTTTGCTACGATTGTTTTCCCGCCGCGGTTGCGGAACACAATGAGGTTGCCCAGTTTTCCGCTGAGTCCTGTGGTTACGATGTTGTCGCCTACTTTTGCCATAATGGTTTAGTTTTTATAGATGATTTTTTTTGTAATTGTTTTGCTGTCGCTGGTCAGTTGGATGAAATAAATGCCAACAGATAGATTTAAAGATTCCAGATCGATACTTGCCTTATCAGATACATTACAGACATAGACCACCTCTCCCATAGCGTTCAGTATGTTTATTCCATACGATTCATTTGCCCGGCATTCTACGGTGAGCACATCCTCAACGGGATTTGGGAAAAACCGTACATCCGCAATGCCTGATTGGTCGTATTCTTCAACAGATACATTGTTAAATATTTCAAATGCAGGAGAGATGGTTTGTTGCATGCTGTTTCCAGCAGCATCCGTGCAAACGATTTTCAGGTCGTACCATACGTTAATTCCCGTTTGTTCAATAGAAGACAATGGAGCCTGATAGAAATCACCGTAACCGTGCCAAAAATACTCAGGAATTACTGTAAGGTCAAGCTTTGTCCAGGAATTTGTTCCGGTGGGAGTATAATAGCAATCAACCACATTTCCCTCCTTATAGCTAAAGCAACCGTTATCCCAGGAATACTCAAAATCTCCTGTTGCCAGCTCAACAATGCCGTCGCCTGGCAAGGTAAAACGGTCGGTTACTTTTCCGGAAACATTTCTAAACTGAAGCATTTGCAACTGTGGGGGTAACCAGTCTTCTCTTGTCTGGTCGTAGGAGATTGCAGTCAGGTTTTGTCCTTCAATACCATCTACTTCCACATTATTGTTAGTCAGATTTATTTCCATGGCTCCATCGGGATGCCCTTCACTTGCCCATTGATACATAAAATTGCTAAAATCATTGCTCCCCTGTCCTTCATATACAATATCGGAATTGTATTTTACCTGTGCATTCATGTATTTTTTATCAATCTGCCTAATCTCTCCATATCTTCCCTGGCTCATCAAGCTGAAATCATTATATTTTATATTAAAATCCTCAAAAAATATCAGGTTGCACAAATACATAGGGCAATTATCGCTGTTCAATACGGGATTGTTATCATCACTCATAAAAGAAAATGCAGGATGTTCCGGCAGGGAGGCTCCGCCTCCATCGCACAGGGAGGAGAAATAGGTACTTGTACGTGCCAGATATTTTACTTCCCTGTTTTCGTTCAACGCAATAGAAGGGCCATCAGTAGTAAATGAATTTAAATAATAACCAAGATTTCCTTTTTTCAGTGGATTTTTAAATTCTACGGTATCCACCTCTTCTATAACACCAGGAAGGGCCAACATATCAATCCGGTTAGGCTCCTGGGGATCGCAAAGCTGGTTGTCAAGATAAACTTTAACCCCTTCTTTTTCAATGTAATTTGCATTATAACAATCACACATCCAGCCACTTCTCTCTTTGCCATTTATTAAATTTTCAGATCTAATCCTCCATAATCCCTGGATATTGCTTTCGGGCGTAGGCTTAAAAAATTCATTATGCATTACGAAATCATCAGGATTGTTTCGCATGGTGTCGGATGCATAAATACCGTTATTTAAGACAAATTTATTAAAATAAAACCCGTTTTTTTCTTCCCCAATTGTCAGTTTTAACTCTGCTATAGTATAGCGTTTACTTACATCGGAAACATAAAAATCGAGTGTACGCGCTTTATCTCCCCTGTTTGCCGAAAAACTGTATTCAAGCCAATCACTTTTTAAAAATCGGTGAAGCAGCATGTCAGAGATATTTCCTCCAACATAGTAAATAGTGTCGTTAATTGTATCAACTATCCTTTCATGGGGCTCTGTCAGCACTCCATTTTCATTATACACTTCTGTAACAATATGGTTTTTAGCTTCAGTGATGTTAACAGTTATAGTAGTATCTGATTGTATTTCTACCAGTTCTTTCATCACATACGCACGGGTAGCCGATGGGCCGAATACCTTATATTCTGTGACAATATCGTAGGTTCCTGCTTCGTCAATTGCCTGAACGATTGTATCGCTTCCGCGATGCTGCTTTTTATTTATCCAGATTTCATATTCATGAGTGGCGTTAACAACAAATGCTGTATAGGGAAGATGAACTCCCGTTTCATACTTAAAAACCAATTTTAAATTAATATCAGATCTGTTTTTAGACGGGTGAGTATCATCCTGTTTTTTCTTGAAGAAAATATTTGAGCCATCCGGCATAACCTTCCTTTCATAGTTTGACCGGTTGAAACTATTCTGAATATTTATATCCGGGTTTTGATCAGGATAAAATGATTCGATGACGACATCCTGTGCCGATAGATTAAAAGTAAGGAGCATAATAATTGCCATTACTAAAGTTGAAAATAAATTTTTTCTCATAAGTTAAATTATTAAAATTTTAAGTGCGGTAAAGGTATCCGAGCGAGCATCGAATACCAAAAAAACGGCATAGACAAACACTGTACAATCAAAAATATCTTAATTAAGTTTATGATTTTCAATATAATAAAAATTATCATCTTCGTTGATAAAAACTGCCCCATAAAATGGCGAGATATTTTTTTGGTCAGCTCTATCAGAAAAAACAGAAGAAATTATCATTGTGAGCAGACAAAATTTCTGCCATAATTTGTAACTTTGGCTTAAATGAGAAAATTCTTCATACTGTTTTTGCTGTTCTGTTTATCCGGTTTTATCAATGGACAAAATTCGTCGTTTTGGAAGCCGGTTGATGCAGGCTTTGATTCATTAGTTTCAGAGATAGAAACCAACTTCCCGGATTTCTATCAGTTTCGAACAGACAAGCTAAATATCATGGTAAAAAAATTGTATGATATAGCAAGTCATACTAATAATAATATATTACTAAGCCGGGCATTATATTGGGATGCATACAACCGGACACTATCCAATCGGGATTCAGCTGATTTTATATTAGATAAAGCTGTCAGTTTAACGGACACCACAGCATATCCTTATGATTATGCCCGAATAAAATATATAAGAGGCATTATCTGTGAGGAAGAAGGGGATTTATCAAAAGCATACCGTATATTTAATGAAATAGGCAATTATTTTGTAGCATGTGATGATGAAATTTATACGGCTAATACATTTGTAAGACTGGGGCTCATTCTGCAGACATTGAAAGACTATTCGGAATCCATTAAATTTTTTGAGAAGGCTAATCTTTATTATGAAAAGGCCAATGTAAAAATATTTATATTAAAAAACCAACTAAATATTAGCAATTTATTGTATTCTACCGGAGAAACCGAAAAAGCTATCCGTATTTTGGAACAACTTATCAGTGATTCGACATGTCGGGAAGACACCTCCTTCTTCATTAATACTATGCTCTCATTAAGTTCATATACGCCTGATAATGCTAAATTTATAAACTACGCAAAAAAAATACAGCTACTGGCAAAACCGTATGGAAACAAAGGGTTACTTATCCGTGCCTTATTGACGAGGGGAAATGCCTTTTATAAAATGAACATAATAGATAGTGCTTTATATTATTACCATCAAGCACAACAGCTCGCTATTAATTATAAAAATGACATGATCATTCAGAGGCTTATTAATGGAAGCATAGCAAATGCCTATGTAAAAGCAGAACAATGGGACAGTGTTCATTATTATTCTGTTTTATTCCAGGCTTACTGTGATTCAATCTATGGATCCAATAAAATTTCTGAAATAAATAAAATTCAACAGGCTACAGAAATCCAGCGCTATGAGTTCAGAATACAAAAGGCACAATTACAAAGAAAAATATGGCTATTGATTATTATTGCACTTAGCTGCATTTCAGTATTGCTTTTCATTGTTTTCAACATTCAACGCAAAAAATCACGTACCGAAAAACAATTAAAGCTTGCCGAAATCAGAGGACTAAATCAAAAGCTTAAAAACGAAGTGTTGCAAAAGGAACATTTCCAGATGGAGATTGATTTTAAAAACCGGGAACTGGTTTCAAATACCATTATTTCCTCCAAGACAAATCAGGTACTGGAAAACCTTATAAATCAAATTGATGCTATAGGCCGTAAAGGGGTTTTATCTAAAGATGATGAAATCCGGTTAAAAGGTGAAATCAAAAATCAATTACATTCTGAAGATTATTGGGAAGCATTTAAATTACATTTCGATAAGGTGCATCCCGTATTTTTTCAACAACTCAAAGAATTATATCCTTTGCTTTCGGAAAATGAGCTCCACTTATGCGCGTATATTCGTATCGGCATGACCAACAAGCAGATATCGCAATTCCTTTCTGTCCTTCCCGAATCAATCCACACGAGCAGATATCGGTTGAGGAAAAAATTAGGGCTTTCATCCAAAGACTCATTAGAAGATTATCTAAGGCAATTTTAGCCACTGCTTGCGGGGTAACAATACAGATAAACAGTTCAACAGATGTTTTGCAGGTCTTTCAAATTGCTGCCAAAACCACAGAAAGGGCTAAAATGATCAAATAGTCTGATTAGTGTTGTGTTTTGCTGTTATTGCGGAGCAAGGATGTCATTGATAGAATTATCCCGGACTCCTCCATCATCTGTTACGCACCGAATCCCAAAAAAATGTTCCCGGGAAGTCTGTAAAATACATCTGTCCGATCCCTAACCACATGACAAAATTTCAAAACACCACCGTATAGAGTTCAAATCATTGATATTTAAAGCTTTGGCTAAGTAATGCATCCCATATCTAAAAAAGCTTACGGATTTGTAGCCATGATTTTTTATTTTAATTGGTTTCAATACGTTAAAGTAAAATCCAAGTTTGTAGCACCATGCATAAGATAGGATTACCAGAGCAAACTCTTGACTCTTTAGACAAAATCTAATTAATGATGTATTTGGCCTGAAGGTTAGATATAAAAATTGGTAATCTAAAAGAATTTGTTTATTTTAGCATGTATTTATTGCTTGTTTTCTTGGAGAAATCGTATATTAATCTGGTTGCCCGAATTTCGATGAAATTTTTGAAATAACTAATTTTAGAAAGGCCGATGGACGACAAACCTACATATTTGGATTTAGAAGATCAAATTGCTAAATTAAAAAAGCAGAATGAAATCTTAATTAGGGAGATTGTCTCTATTAAGAGAAATAAGGGGGAGGAAGAGCTTGAACGGGGAGGTGGAGAAGGATTATACAGGAGTTTTGTAAGGCATTCTCCTGATATTATTTACCGGTACTCGAATAAACGAGGAGGTTTGTTTTGGTCTGAAAGAGTTATAGATATACTTGGGTTTGAACCAGATGAGATTATTAGTGATCCTTTTTTATGGAACAGATCAATACACCCTGATGATATTAATAAAGTCAAGGAGGCGATACATAACAGTATGACTGGAGAAGGTTATAGTATTGAATACCGGATAAAGACCAGAAAAGGGAATTACATCTGGCTTCTGGACCGTTTTATGTATAAAAGCCAGATAGGTGATGAGATTATTATCGAGGGACATGCCAGTGATATTACTTTAAGAAAAGAGAATGAATTGGCCTTAACAGAAAGTGAAATGCGATGGAAATTTGCCATCGAGGGTAATTCAGATGGGCTTTGGGATTGGGATTTAATAAGTAATAAGGTTTATTTTTCAGATCAATGGAAAAAAATGTTGGGTTTTTCATCTGATGAAATCTCAGATTGTTTTGAAGAATGGGACAAAAGGGTTCATCCAGATGATAGGGAAAGGGTTTATAATGATATTAACAGATATTTAACAGGAGAAACAGACTGTTATGAAAATGAGCATAGATTGTTATGCAAGGATAATTCATATAAGTATATATTGGATAGGGGGAAGATTATTTCTTATTCAATTGATAACATACCATCAAGAATTATCGGAACCCATTCAGACATATCAAGAAGGAAAAGAAATGAAGAGGAACTGAAAAGATTAATTTCATTATTAGAAGCAACAATTGAGTCCACGATGGATGGACTGCTTGTTGTAGATAAAAAGGGTAAGATAAGCAAGTATAACAGGAAATTTGTGGAAATGTGGGGGATAACCGATACCATGATTTCGATAAATGATGATAAGCAATTGCTGGAGATAGTACAAAATCAGCTTGTGGATCCAGATGATTTTTTAAACAAAGTTGAACAGATGTATCTTGGTGAAGAAAAATCTTTTGATATATTACATTTTAAAGACGGCCGGATTTATGAGAGGTATTCGCAACCTCAGCTTTCAGAAGGGAAGAGCGTTGGGCGGGTATGGAGTTTTAGGGATATTACAGATCGCGTCCAGGCACAAAATGCGCTTTTGGAAAACCAACATCGATATAAAAGGGCTCAGGCATTAGGGCATGTAGGCAATTGGGACTATGATCTTGTTTCGCAGCTATTTTGGTTTTCAGAAGAGTCAAAACGAATTTTTGGTTTTGGAATGGAGGAGAATGATTTTAGTATAGAACAGATTGAAAAATACATTACGGAGAGGAGCAGGGTGCAAGAAGCATTTATAGCCCTTGTTAAAGATGATGACGAATTTGATTTGGAGTTTGAAATTGTAACCAAGAAAGGGGCAATAAAAAAAACAATACATACAATTGCTGAAATTGAGAGGGATTCATCTGAAAAGCCATTGATAGTGCGAGGTGTAATTCAAGATGTTACAGAGCAGAAAAGAGCGGAACGTCTTATGATTGACACAATTGCAACAAAAGACAGGTTTTTTCGATAATAGCACATGATTTGAGAAGCCCCTTCAATAATCTTCTGGGCTTTTCGGATTTACTAATTGAAAATGTTAATATCATTAGCGGAGCAGAATCGGTTGATTACTTAAATGTTATAAAAAGAGCAGCCAAGAATACCCTGACACTTCTTGATGATTTGTTGATATGGGCACAATCACAGGCTGGTTCAATTTCATTCAGTCCAGTCAAATTAGGTTTTTCAGGGATCATTGGGGAAGTGTTGAGGCATGAGAGATTAAGCGCCAATTCAAAAGATATTTCCATAAAGAATTGTGCAAGTGAAGGAATTGAAGTTTTTGCTGATGAAAATATGCTTAAAACCGTTTTACGGAATTTAATATCAAATGCGGTTAAGTTTACAAATTCAGGAGGTCAAATTAGTGTTTATGCGATTAAAAAAGAAGACCATGTTGAGATAAGGATTTCCGACAATGGAATCGGTATGAACGAAAAGATTTTGAAAGGGCTATTTAAGTTAACATCAAATCCAAGTACTTTGGGGACGGCAAAAGAGAAAGGATCGGGTTTGGGATTAGTTCTTTGTAAGGATTTTGTTGAAAAGCACAAGGGTGAAATATGGGTAGAGAGCGTAGAAGGGACAGGTAGCGACTTTAAGTTTACTTTACCTTTTATTGAAGGCGCTCCATAAACAGCCTTTCCCTTCAGGAGTAAAATAAAGGCATCAAGATCAGAATGTGGCAAAACAGAACCAGAAAGCGGAGAACTGTTGTATTTTTAGGTAATTGAGAAGAAACAAGGGGTTGTATCATGCAAGTCCTGGCTTGAGACCGGATACAATCTTCATGAGGAGCATTGTATATAGAAATAAATATTATTGTTTGTTTGGTATTAAGCCGTTTTCCTCCTATAGGCTCCGGGGCTTATCCCAAAAGTTCGCTTAAAAGAAGTGATGAAATGTGAACTATGCTCATATCCAGACTCAAAGGCAACTTCCGATATTAAAATATCAGTGTTTTTTAAAAGCGACAGTGCTACATTCATTCTGTAATCTTGCAAATACCCATAGATCGTTGTACCAAGGATATGTTTGAAATTTTTTTTGAGCATTGTTTCGCTCGCGCCAACCATTCTTGCTAAAGCATTGATAGTTGGCGGGTTCATAAAACTTTTTTCGATGATTTCCTTGGCATTCCTAATTTGTTTCGCCTGCAATGGAGAAATACCATTTGAAGAGCTTTCTTGTTTTTGTCTTTGAAACAAATGAAGGCAAAGTAGCTCATTCACTTTTGAGTCAAAAAAGAGGGAAGCTAAAGAGCCATACCTGTGGCTTTGCTGTAATTGCTCAATGATCCGTTTCATTTCAATAGTACAAAAACCACTTTCTATTGAAAAACCAGCCTGGTTTGTGGAAATATTTAATCCTGATTCTTCCATCAACACCTGAATGCTTTTTTTTGATAATATTAGCTTGAAAAAGGTGTATTGTTCCCCTTTATTAAAATCGTGCTTCATCTTTTGATCAACCTTAGTGAATAGCTTATGCGAATCACTTTTGATGAGCATCTTATGAGATGCCCCATTAGATAAGCTTAGGTCCCGGTTGCAATTTATGTGCAGTATGGCTTTATCCTCAGGAAGAAAAGCCGGTATGGTATAATGCTCAGGAGAGTGAATTGCAACTAATTGACCCTGATACTTTTTAGAGGCCCATTCATTGATTTTGATGTTAAGGTTTTCTGCCTTGATTTCATCTTCTCTAAAACGAAAAGTGTCAACTTGTTTATTTGAAATGTACTTCTTGTTATAGTAATTTGAAACATCCGATACTCGCATTGATTTTTCTTTTAGATAATTGTCCGATAGTTAAATTTTAAAGTCGTTTCAGAAAAGCCTTTTCCCTTCCGTCAACCTAAATTTGCCGCATATTTTTAAATGATCTAAATAAAGTGAACGGCAAAATTAGTGTATATAGAATGATTCTACAATGTAATTGTAGTTTATTTTTTGGGCTACTGAGAAGATGGAGCCAGCAAGTCAAATTAACCGTTGACCCAGGCAAAGCCATGGCTAAGAAAGCTGTTGTCATAAATGCTTTCTTAATTCTAACTGGTTCTCCAAAACTAACAGCATCCCTCTCTTCAATTAGAAGTGTAAACCTGATATCGAGAAGCCCGGGCATGTCAATACCGCTTATTAGGGGATTGTGCAAGGCCAATATCATTGTTATGAATAATGGGCTGCGACATGATAATTATCACTACTTAAACTCTGTCCGGAGTTTATAATACATTGAATTACATAAATATAAAGCCTGATTATTTAGGCGGCACTATATTAATAATCGAGATATGAATAATTATAGTTTAGGAATTGATGTTGGATACTCCGCTGTCAAAGCGGTGATTATAAACAGCAAACAAAAGGTTGCCTTTGTGTACTATGAAATGCATAAGGGAAAAATAAAGCATTCTGTTGACGTAGCCCTTGAAAAAATAAGGAATCAATTTGATGTGGAGGATATTGCTTATGGCGCACTTACCGGAAGTGTTTTACGTCAAGGTTTGTACGGAGATACTCTTTTTCACAGAGTGAACGAAGTCTCTGCCGCTATTGAAGGCTGCATTTACTTAAACCCCTGTGTCAAATCAATAATAGAAATCGGAGGGCAAAGCGCGAAATATATAACCGGATTTAATACAGTTGAAGACTATGCTCTTCGTATTTCCAAACGAAATATGCTCCAGATTGCTACTAATTCTGATTGTGCTGCCGGCACGGGTTCTTTTTTAGAAGAACAGGCCGATCGCCTCAATATAGGAATTGAAGAATATTCTTCCTTAGTAGAAAAAGCACATTCAATCCCAAGAATAGCTGGACGATGTAGTGTTTTTGCAAAAACGGATATTGTTCACCACCAACAAGAGGGCGTTCCTCCAGGGGATATTCTTAAGGGGGTTGCCTATGCAATCGTTAGAAACTATAAAGGAGCAGTAATACGGAAACTACCCATAGTGGCACCTGTTTTTTTTATTGGTGGTGTTGCTAAGAACCAAGCTGTTGTTGATGCACTTAGAGACGTTCTTAAGAAAAATGAATCGCAATTAGTCGTTCCTCAATATTATGATTCTGTAGCTGCCATTGGGGCTGCCCTGATTGCCCAAAAGGAAAAGTACCCATTGGGTGCAGGCAAATTGATGCATAAGCCTTTTTCATTGGAACATGAATCACTTCCTAAGAAAGGTTCTATAAAAATGGCTCCTTTAAACCAGATAAAAATGGAGGATATTTCTCAGAAACACAAGCTTGTCCCGGTTAAGGGTTCATCTCAGGAACAAAGGTGCTTTTTAGGAATAGATATTGGTTCTACAAGTACGAACCTGGTATTGTTGAACCCAGAGAAGGAAATTATTGCTTTTAAGTATATACGCACCAAGGGAAATCCTTTGGAGGCCGTTAAAAAAGGCACCGATGAGCTAAGGAGTCAATTTAATGGCAAGCTCGATATTGCAGGAGTTGGGATAACAGGTTCCGGACGAAGCCATATTGGGCAACAGCTTGGTGCTGATATTATCCGTGATGAGATTACTGCACAGGCAAAGGCTGCAGTGCATATGGACCCGAATGTGGATACTGTTTTTGAAATAGGCGGTCAGGATTCTAAGTATATAAGCCTGAACAAGGGCAGGGTTTCTGATTTTCAAATGAACAAGGTTTGCGCAGCGGGCACAGGCTCCTTCTTAGATGAACAAGCATCCGAATTTAATATAACTGTTGAAGAATTAGCGCAACTGGCAATTAAGGGAAAGGGGCCTGTGCCCCTCGATGAGCGCTGTACTGTTTTCATTAAAAGCTCAATTGCTTCAAGTGTGTCAAGGGGTGATAAAACAGAAGATATTCTTGCTGGATTATGCTATTCAATAGCAAAAAACTATCTGCACCGCGTGGTGGGAAACAGAAAAATTGGCAATTCGATTATGCTGCAAGGAGGCATTGCATTTAATCAGGGTGTTGCTAATGCACTACGCATTTTAACAGCGAAGAAGATAAGCACTACACCTTTTTTCAGTGTGACCGGAGCCTATGGCGTTGCCTTATTGGCATGCGAAAATATGAAAGGGAAACAAACGTCTTTTATTGGTATTGATACGCTGGTTAGCTTAAAGGTCCCATTGGCTATTGCCAGACAACAAAAGGATAAGGAAGTGGGGCAAGGCGAATTTCAAAGAAAAATAGAGAAGACTATTTTTAAAGATTACAAGGGATTTAATGATCCAGCCAAAAAGACTGTAGGCGTTCCACGTGCCTTGTTTACTTATGGGATGTTCCCAATGTTCAATGCAATTTTTGATAGCCTGGATTGCAATGTTTTACTGTCAGGATGGAGTGACGAGGAAACGATTAGGCTGGGACAGGAATATGCAATGGAGGAAACCTGCTTCCCTGTAAAATTGATTTTAGGGCATGTAGCCGAACTGATTTCCAAAAAGGTTGACTACATCTTTTTCCCTGATTTATATTCTATCGACCATCCTGGTTCTGAGTCCCGGAAGAACTTCGGCTGTGCATATATGCAATTGGCATTTAAAATAGTAAATCATACCATGGACCTTGAGACAAAAGGGATAAAATTGTTGGCTCCTACTATTGCGTTCAGTATGGGAGGGAACTTTATGCAGAAATCCTTTTTGGGCTTAGGTAAAACTTTAGGGAAGAGTGAAGAAGAAACACGAAAGGCCTTGCAAAAAGGGATGGGCGCATATCATCGTTTCGAAGAAAGGATGGAGGCAAATGGTAGAATAACTATGAAAAATCTTGATCCCAATAAGATAACCTTTGTTATCATTTCAAAAACCTATGGCGTTGCAGACCCGGTACTAAACTTAGGGATACCCCAGAAACTTATAAATATGGGATTTCAGGTTGTGCCGTTTTTTGATCTGCCCGAAGGAGTGGACATTAATAAAGAACACCCAAATATGTTTTGGCCATTTGGGCAACATATTCTTGAACCGGCATATTTTATAAAAGAGTACCCCAATATGTACCCTATCTTACTTACACATCATGGATGCGGCCCGGATTCGGTCCTGCTTCATTTTTTTAAGGAAATAATTGGCGACAAGCCTTATTTAAATATTGAAATTGATGAGCATGCATCAAAAATTGGTGTATCAACTAGAATAGAAGCTTTTATAAACAGCCTGAAGGTTAATACTGGCAATGCAAAACTACCTGTCGATAGCTATATTGAGAGGGTGAAATACAAGGATGTAAATATTAGGAGCTCTTTAGGGCAACTTAAACCCGGTAAGAAATTATTTATTCCCAACCTTTATCCTTATTCCGAATTGTTTAAAGAATTATTGCAACAATATGGGCATAATGTTGAAATTCTTGAAACAGGTTCAGATACAATTGATTTAGGCAGGAAACACACCCTGACGAATGAGTATTTTTCTCTGACTTCATTATTGGGCGGATGCATTAAAGTCTTTAAACAGTCGCAAGGCAAAGAAAACTTTGCATTTCTTGTGCCACAAACAGAGGGAGCAGAAGTTGAAGGCCAGTATAACAGATTACTAAGGACAAAGCTTGATGAATTTAAGAAAGAAGGTGTAGAAATAATATCTCCCTTTTTGGAGGATGCAATTGCAATAAACGAGTCGGATTTTATGAGATTGTTCTGTTGCATTTTGGCAGGAGATGTTACTAGTAATGCTCCATTGGACAAAAGGGCAAAAATTTTGGCAGAAATAAAGCAGTTAATTTGTGGAAAGCAACTGAATATTGCGAATCTGAAAAAAACAGCAAGGAATGTTTATCAGGAAAACAAGGGCCATACATTCCGGAAACGCATTTTGGCAATAGGTGAACCCATGATTGTTTTTAATGATTACCTAAACCAAAATATTTATAAAACAATTGAAGAACAAGGAGATAAAGTTGTTTATGCCTCTCTGTCAGAAGCTATGTGGTTGTTCTGGCAGGATTATATAGTTCAAAACAAGCCCTCAGATCCGAAACTGAATGTTAAGTTAAATAAGGCAAGATTAGCTATTGAATCTATTTCTGGCGCATTAAAAGATGAAGGCCCTTTTACTCGAAATATCATTGATTTAAAAGAAAAAGCTGATAGCACGATTGGTTATTATGCAGGAGGATTTGCCCGATACAGGCAAGCCAAAGTCTTGTGCAGCCCGGTAAATACGGATGGAATTATTACAGCCGCATCTCTTTATGAAAACACAGGGGTTTCCTTAAATATCCTTCACAAAGGATTTTCAGACCAAAGTACAAAACCGGTCCTGAACCTGACGTTCGACGGAAATAGCAACGAAAAAGATCGGAATAAGGTAGAGTCATTTATTTATTATCTGTAAATAAAATGAAAAACATTATGTTAATAACAACAGCTGTAATGGGGCTACTGGCTACATCCCTTTCCATATATGCATATAGCAAAGGGGTACATCTCAAGGGATTTGGCAATGCTTTAAAAATGGGGCTAAACTTACTTCCCGTTTTGCTTTTTGCTTTTATTCTCATTGGAATGGTCAATAGCCTTGATTTGAGTAATAGCATCAGGAAAATATTCGGGAACGATACTGGAATTCGTGGAATAGCCACAGCCTCTTTGGCGGGGATGATGACCCCTGGAGGTACATTTGTCGCCCTGACAGTTGGAGGCACATTACTGAAATCAGGTGCAGGGATAGGTTCTGTTGTAGCATACATTATCGCTTATTCAACCTGGGATATTACCCGTACCCCCATTGAAATAGTCTTTTTGGGATGGAAGTTTGTTCTGGTGAAATGGTGCTGTATCCTGATATTACCAATGATAGGCGGATTAATTGCAAAACTGATGTTCTCGTGGGTTAATTTCTAAAAATCAAATGCCATGATTGTAAATAAATCATTAAAATTTTTGATTAAAATCTCCCAAAAAGGAAAATACCGTTTGGGAATTGCCGGCGTACTTATCTTTTTCAGTTCGATATGTTCGCTGGGACCGTACTATATCATCTATTTGATTATAGCGAAAATCATACATCCGCCGTTTATTATGGACGACCTGCTGATGCTTGGCGGAACGGCCGCCCTGTTTATTGTCGGGCAAATGATTTTCTCGGGCATCGCAATGACACAGTCGCACATTGCGGCGTACAGCATCCTGTTTGACCTGCGTGTGGCACTTGCCCGGAAACTGACCCGACTGCCTCTCGGTTATTATTCCGACACCAGTTCCGGTTCCATCAAAAAAATTATGATGGGCAATATTGAAGCCATCGAAGAATTTGTGGCACACAACTTAGTCGATTTGGTATCGGTTATTTTCCTGCCTGTCATCATTTTTTGCTGGCTGGCCTCATTTAACCTTTGGCTGGCGTTGCTGAGCATCCTTCCTGTTTTTCTGGGTGTCGGACTGCAACGCTTCCGGATGAAACTCGAAGCCGGGACTATCCGCACATTCTTCAAAATAAAATCGGATATGAACACCACGATTATTGATTTTATCCGCGGAATGCCGGTGATAAAAGCCTTTAACCTTTCGGTGTTTTCGTTTAAGAAATACAAAGATGAAGCCGATAAATACAGTCAGTACTGGATTGATATGAACAAAAAAGCTGCAGGATTTTTCGCCACATATGCCCTGCTGATGGACTGTGGAGTGTTGGTGCTGCTTCCTGTGGGCGGTTATATGTTTGCCGTCGGAAAAATCACCCTCGCTACTTTCCTGATGTTCCTGTTCATTGGTATCGGGCTGACCCGTTTTATGAAACAGTTGACGAACTTCGGCTCGAACCTGAACCAGATTTTCAAGGGCGTGGACGAACTCCGCGAGGTGATGGATGCCAAAGAAATCAACGACAGCGGCACCATCAAAAAGCTGGATAATTATGATGTTGAATTCAACCACGTTTCGTTTGCCTACGGAGAAAACCGGGTGCTCAATGATGTAAACTTCAGGTTGGAACAGGGCACCATTACCGCACTGGTAGGGCCGTCGGGAGCCGGAAAAACAACAGTAGCCCGGTTGATTCCCCGTTTCTGGGATGTTACCGGCGGCGAAATTTCCATCGGCGGGCACAACATCAAATCCATTGGGGGCGATGCACTGATGAAGCATATCAGCTTTGTGTTCCAGGATATTTTTATGTTCAACGATACGGTGATTGAGAACATCCGGATGGGCGATACTTCCATTTCGGAAGAAAAAGTCATCGAAATAGCCAAACAGGCACAGGCCGACGAGTTTATCCGGAAGCTGGAAAACGGTTATCACACCCTTATCGGCCCGACAGGCGCCCATCTGAGCGGCGGGGAACAGCAACGTATTGCCATTGCACGGGCTTTGGCGAAAGATGCTCCCGTCATTGTGCTTGACGAGGCAACCAGCTATGCCGATACCGAAAACGAAGATAAAATTCAAAAGGCACTGAATGCCCTGCTGAAAGACAAAACCGTGATTGTGATTGCCCACCGGCTTTCGACCATCAAAAATGCGAACCAAATCCTATACATCAACAAAGGAAAGATTATGGAAAGCGGCACTCACGAACAATTAATCGGGTTAAACGGTCAATACAAACAAATGTGGGATTTACACATGGATGCAGCTAGTTGGGGAATTGGGGAAAAGACGGAAGACCGAAGTCAAAAGACGGGAGTCCGGTTGCTGTCAACTTCTGGCTTCGGTCTCCCGTCTAAAACTAAAAGCAACTTAAAAAATTAAATATTAAACAGAAAACATTGAAGTCCAGAAGTCTTTCCGGCTTCCGGCTTCGGTCTTCTGACAAAATTTAAAAAGTATGTTAGAAGTATTAAAATTAATAGCCGGGAAATACCGGATACGAATGGTGAGGGTAACCCTTATTTCGGTGCTGGAAGCTGTTTTCGGTTTAATACCATTTGTCGTGATGTATTTCCTTTTGTGCAATATCATTGACCATACATTTACACTACAAAAATTATGGGCATACGTTTATATAATTGTCGTAAGTGCCGTTTTTAGAATGTTGTTTTCGTATTGGAGCGTAACCCTTTCGCGTGCCGACGGAACCATAATGGTAAAGGATTTAAGGCTCAGGCTGGGTGAACATATCCGCAAACTTCCGCTGGGATTTTTCAGCAGTCACGATACAGGAGAACTGTCCAACAAAACACTTGATAATGTAAATAAGGTAGAACAAATCGTAACAATGCTTTTGCCCGAGTTTATCTCGACTTTTGTGTTGAGTATGCTGGTGGCGGCAGGTCTGTTTTACATCGATTACCGGATGGCAATAGCGACAGTGATAACAATGCCGCTGGCGTTAGGACTACTGGTATGGGCCAAAAAGATAATGCACAACAGAGGAAAAGCACTGTACCGGTCATCATCGGATTTAGCCAATGGGATTATCGAATTTGTAAGCGGCATAAAATTCATTAAATCATTCAATAATTCACAAAAGAAATTTGACGATTTAACAGAAAAGATGGACGATTTCAGGGGGAAAAGCCTGAAAGCCGAAGGGACGCTGAGCCCGGTAATGACGCTTTCGGGCATTTCCATCGACTTCGGACTGGTGATGCTCATCCTGATGGGGTCGTATTTTATGGTAGGCGGCAGCCTGACCGGGAAGACATTCATCATCTTCATTATCATCAGTTCGCGTTTCTTTGAAAACCTGAAAGCCATTTCGCTCAACTATGTAAAAATTCGCTACCTCTTAATTGCCGGACAGACTATTCAGGAACTGTTTAACGAAAAACCACTTGCCGGAGAAGAAAAGGAACTAAATGCTAAAAAGCAGGACATTGTTTTCAATAATGTTTCGTTTGGCTATAACGGTACAAAAGTGCTGGACAATATCAGCACAACGATTCCGAATAATGAAATGACAGCACTGGTCGGCCCTTCCGGTTCCGGAAAATCGACAATGGCGAACCTGATTGCCCGTTTTTACGATGTGGACAATGGCAGTATTTCCATCGGACAAGAGAAGATAAAAGATATCGCGCCCGAAAAGCTGCTGAAGAATGTAAGTATGGTCTTTCAGAAAGTCATTTTGTTTAAGGATACCATCTACAACAACATCCGGATAGGGAATCAGGATGCTACCCGTAAACAGGTGATGGATGCTGCCAAAAGGGCTAATTGTCACGGGTTTATCTCGAAATTACCCGATGGCTACGATACAATGGTCGATGAAAACGGCAGTAACCTGTCGGGTGGAGAACAGTTGCGGCTTTCCATTGCCCGTGCAATGCTGAAAGAGGCACAGGTAGTGTTGCTCGACGAAGCTACCTCGTCCCTCGACCCTGAAAACGAGTTTTTCATACAGGAAGCCATTTCTAATTTGCTGCAAAAGAAGACGGTTATCGTCATTGCACACCGTCTGAAAACCATTAAAGAGGCAGGAAAGATAATCGTGTTGAACAACAAGACGATTCAGGAAGAAGGTACCCACGAAGAACTACTGGCAAAACAAGGTTTATACAATCAAATGTGGCAAACACAAAAGAATGCCGTCGGCTGGCAGATAGCCAATTAATTCTCTGCTTTTCTAAACCTGGCAGGGGTTCAATCCCTGTCAGGTTTTATAAAAAAAGACACTATGCTAACAATTAACGATTTACACGTAACCATTGGGAACAGGGAAGTGCTGAAAGGAGTAACCCTGAATATTCCCGATAACGAGGTACACGCACTTTTCGGAGCAAACGGCTCAGGGAAAAGTGTCTTAATCTCAACCATTATGGGGTATCCTGACTATAAGGTTACTCAGGGAGAAATTTTGTTTAACGGACAAAATATTACGGAATATAGCATTGACGAAAGGGTAAAACTGGGGCTTGGCGTTTCGGAACAACGTCCGCCTACCATAAAAGGGGTAAAATTAAGGAACCTGCTCGAATTACTCGCTCCTGAGAAGATGCAGGACAAAAAATTCAGGGAAGAAATGCAGGAACGCTTCAATATGGAACCATTCCTCGACCGCAATATCAATGACGGCCTTTCCGGGGGAGAAATAAAAAAATCGGAACTGTTCCTGTTGCTGATGACACGGCCTGAATTCTTAATCCTTGATGAACCCGATTCCGGGGTTGACCCGGAACACATGAAAAAAATCGGGGCAATGATAAATGAAATATTACATAAAGAAAGAAATCAATGTAAAAGCCCTGTTGCTCGGAATTCAGGGTTAATAGCCACTCATTCGGCGGTAATTCTTGACTATGTCCACACCGACAAAGCCCACATTATGCTTGATGGAAAAATCCGTTGCAGTGGAAATCCTGTCGTAATGATGGAGCAAATCAGGGAAAACGGCTATCAATATTGCGTTAAGTGTCAACAGTTAAATCAAGAGAATTAAAAATGGAGAAATATATTAGCAATATAAAAAGCAATAAGGTATCATCAGAAGAACCTGGTGTTGATTTCTCTGCATTCAATGATGTTGAAGAACCAGGAGAGTCATATAATTCTTTTGATAATTTGAATATTGAACAGGAAGAAGTGGATGCTCTGAAAGCCGTAGGAGTCAATTTGTTTGATGATTCCGTTGCTGGAAAATTTTTAATGTATGGAAATAGAATTTACTGGTTAATTCCTCAAATTTCTGGCATTGATATTATTCCGTTAAAAGAAGCTTTTAAATGTTGCCTTGAAATCAAAGAAAAATATCATTTTCAGGCAGTTAATAAAGACCAGGATGAGTTTACCCAAAAGGCTTATAATAGTGGGCAAAACGGGTATTTCATCAGGGTTAAGAAAAATGTGCACATCAATGTGCCATTACATACAGCAATGTTTATGCACCGCGAAATGAGCACAATGTGCGTTCACAATATTGTCGTTTTGGAAGAAGGGGCGTCATTACATTTAATCACCGGTTGCCTTTCTGGATGTACTCTGAGAGGAGGTTTGCACATTGCAGTAGGTGAATATTATATTGGCAAAGGAGCAAAATTTGTCAGTACAATGGTACACGACTGGGGGCCGGGGTTTGTGGTGCGTCCCCGTACTGCTGCCATTGTTGAAGATAACGCCTCTTATATCAGCAACTACTACTCGGTAAATCCGGCCCGGGATATTCAAATGAACCCGTTTACCCACCTGAAAGGGAAAAACGCAAATGCCAAGTATATGACTATTCTTGCATCGGTTCCAAATACATATAGCGATATTGGAGGGACAGTGTTAATGGATGGTGAAAATTCAGGTGCAGAACTGGTATCTCGTGCAGTAAATCATGGAGGAATTGTGAAACAAACAGGTTTGTTGATTGGTGCAGCCAAAGGAGCCAGGGCTCATGTCGATTGTTCTGGCTTGATGATGACCAACAAAGGGAGCATTGAAGCTATCCCAGGGTTACGGGCAATGCACCCTGATGCCCGGATGTCGCACGAAGCTGCAATTGGCAAAATTGATTCGGGTGAGGTTAACTACTTGCAATCAAAAGGTTTGGAAGAAATGCAGGCTATTGCTTTAATAGTAAGAGGGTTCCTCGATATTGGCATCGAAGTAGAGGGCTTAGATCCTGAACTTGAGAGAACCATTCAGCAAATATCGGAACTCTCTGGTCATGGAGAAGGATAACATTGAAATTTTAAAATATCTTTTATATGTATGATTGTAAAAAATGTAATGAGGAAGATCCAAGATGTTTCCATTTAGACAGGAATTATAAAAAAAAGGGAGCATCAAGTGCTCATTTACACCCACCTGAACTGGTTTTTAGTGATGTGAAGTTCTATAAAGGAGACCGTTTTCTTGATTTGGGCTGTGGTATTGGAGATTATTCCGTTTTTGTTTCACCCTTGGTGGGGAAAAGCGGGATGATCTATGCGTATGATATTAACAGCGAGGCAATAAAACAGCTTGATAATTGCATTAATTCATTATGTATCTCCAATATCAAGACTGATGTTCTTGATATTACGAAAGCACTACCATTAAGAGACCAGAGTATAAATATTTGTTTTCTTTCAACCGTTTTGCATTGCCTCAGACTCCCTGAAAATGAAGAAAGCCTTTTTAATGAAATTCGACGAGTGCTCTTACCAGAAGGAAAGCTTATTACAATAGACTGCAAACCAACATTCAGTCATTTTGGCCCGCCTGTAGAGCAAAGGATATCTGCCGGAGAACTCGTAGGGATCGCTTCCCGTTACAGGTTCGTAAATACAGACTACAAGGATCTGGGGTATAATTATATGTTGCAATTTGAGAAAGTATAAACTGAATAAAAATTTAAAATGAAATATAAGCAAGATTGGCAGAGGCATGTCATTAAGCAAAATGAAATTGATAAATACCTTGTTAATGGAAAGGATTTCATCAATGAGTGTGAAATATTTACTCATTTAGAAAGGAACATAAAGCCTGATAAATTGAGGGTCAGGGAAATAATTAATAAAGCTCTTGCAATAGAAAGGCTTGATCCAGACGAGCTTGCAGCACTGATCGGGCTAGCTGATGATGACGATATGTGGGATGAAATATTTGATGCTGCATTGAAAATCAAGAAGGCGGTTTATGATAACCGGATTGTGTTTTTTGCACCATTATATTGTTCCAATTTATGCGTTAATTCATGTGTTTATTGTGGTTTTAGAAAAGAGAATTCCGGTTTAAAACGCAGGCTTTTAACAATGAATGAGATACGTGAGGAGACAAAGGTTATTACTGGGTTTGGGCATAAAAGAATGGTCATTGTTTTCGGCGAACATCCACAAAGTGATATTAACTATATAATTGATGCTATTCAGAATGTTTATTCAGTCAAGCAAAGAGAAAACAATGATGAAAGGGTGGTTGGAGAAATCCGTAGGGTAAATGTTAATGCGGCACCAATGGAAATTACCAAACTGAGAGAACTTTATACAGCAGGAATTGGTACATTTCAGGTTTTTCAGGAAACATACCATAAACCTACATATTCCGCGGTTCATCCCAAAGGAATAAAATCAAACTATCAATGGAGGCTATATGCACTCCATCGTGCAATGGATGCTGGGATTGACGATTTGGCGGTTGGAGCATTGTTTGGGTTGTATGACTGGAGGTTCGAAATTATGGGCTTGCTTTATCATGCCATTGACCTGGAACGTTATTGCGGGATTGGTCCTCATACTATCTCTTTTCCGCGCTTAACTCCGGCTCCAGCTTCGGCTTTTAGCACTAATTCAAAGTATAAGGTTGATGATCAGAGCATGAAGAAAATTGTTGCCATCCTGCGTTTGGCTGTTCCTTATGCCGGATTGATTTGTACTGTAAGGGAAAAACCTGATATCCATTTTGAATTGATGAAAATCGGATGTACCCAAACCGATGCTTCAAGCAATATTGGCATAGGAGGTTATACGGACACAATGATAAAGGAAGCTGAAAAACAAACGGAATATTTTAGCAGCACAAAAGGTCAGTTTAAATTGAATGATAACCGGAGCCTGGATGAAATGGTTCGTGAAATGGCAAAAGCAGGTATGATATCTTCTTTTTGTACAGCAGGCTACCGTTGTGGTAGAACCGGAGATAAAATCATGAAGCTGTTGAAAACCGGAACAGAAGGGAAATTTTGTAAACTGAATGCTGTATTGACATACAAAGAGTTTCTTGATGATTATGCTTCTGAAGAAACCCGGAAGATAGGAAATGGAATAATTGAAAAAGAAATCGCTGAAATCCGAAACATGCCCTTTTACAAAAACGGGAAGATATTTGATAGTTTTCTGGAAAAATTTGACAAGGTGAACAAAGGTGAAAGGGATATGTATATCTGATATCTTATATTGCCGGATTGAGTCCAGACATTTTATTTTATAGGGAGTTACGATCCATTTGAAGAGGAAAGAAAAGGATTGTATGAAAATTGAGAATTGATCCTTTGGGTGGCTTGTTTGTATTATTCCAGCGCTTAAAGAATCAAGGGAGAAAAGATCAATGTGTTTTAATACTGTGCGAAATCAGGACGATATGAAATATGGTTCTACTCGGAATTCCGTGGAAGGCTTTAAAGTATTCAAAGGTTGGAATACAGTTTTAATTACCTATTAAAATTTAGAGAACTAATCCGTGACAAGCTTTCCAAAGTTTAACATCCAATTCTACCTCTTTTTTTATTACCCACAAAAAAAAGAGTAGAACCAATGATTAAAAAAAAGCCGACCCTTTACAGGCCGGCTTTGCATTCAATTAACCAGATCTATGCTTATATGAGAAAACTTACTTAATAATCACTTTGCATACATCGCTGAAAGAGGGAGTATTAATGCGCAGGAAGTACACGCCCGGAGGGTAACTGCCCACATTAAGGTCGGCCTTTTCGCTGAAAGGCTGTTCAATAACGGTCTGTCCTTTGGAATCCATCAGCGTGATGGTGCCAGTAATGGCTTTGACAGCATCGAAACGTACAAAAATTTGGGTTTCTGCCGGATTAGGATAAACCTGGACCGTAGTTCCTGATAATTCATCCACGCTGACATAGAGCCACATTGTAACAGGGATTTTCAGGACTGGTTTTTGCGGGTCATTGCTGCTGAGGACGATATTGGCGCTGTAATCTTCAAAGTTATCCAGTCCGGTGACATCAAAACTTACGGTAACATCCTGCTCGCTGCCACCGGTGACGGTACCGGAAACCGGGTCTAATGACAGCCAGTTGTAGATCGTTCCACTGTTAATGTTGGCGCGGATATTCCAGTTGTAGCTGAAGCCTAGTTCGGCCATATGAGCCCAAGAGCTTCCGTCAGTAGAAATCCAGTCTCCGTTTGCGTTTGCGGGGCCGGCATCAATACCGGCAGGGAATGCCCCCGCATTGTGGTCTATTGCATAACCTACCCAGATATCGTTGCCACTGATAGTCAGTGGCTCTGTGAGTTCAATATTGATCCATCCGTTTCCGGAAAAGGTTTGCTCAACAAGCAGTGTTCCCGGACTGGCAGAAGTCCCGGCATCCCAGATCATCAGGCTGGCCCCGTTCATAGTGCCGTTTATGAAAACATCAACGGACCCGAGCTCATATCCGCTATACTGTGCCGTGATGTCGGAAGGATAGCGAGCGGCTGTGTAGAATGAACCACCACCTTCTATGCCCATTCCGTCATTATTGTTGCCGTCATAATGTAAGGTAACTGTTTCGCGTTCCACAGCAGGGGGCTCGGAATTAGCGTTCACACCGGCTTTGGCCAGGCTTGCATTAAAGGCAGCGGGAGCTGGTCCAACAGGTACCTGTGTGGGTTTTTTGTTGCTGAGGTATTCAATAGAAGCATTCCAAACGAGGCTGCCCGCTCCGATATTGCCAATGCTGAGGGTTTGGCTGGCCTGTCCTCCCCCTGAAGTGAATGACTGTCCTATTCCGGTAGGATTGGCACTGATACGCGGGATCTCAGTGGTTACTTCCATTTGAATTATGTTTGACATAACCGCCTGTGATGTAACGCATTGGTAAGAGCTTAGCATGATGGCATTTACCTGGTCGCCGTTTTGGGGCACATATTCAAAGGTTTCGCCGGTTCCTTCGGGCAGGCTGTTTACAAACCATTCGAAAGAGGGATTATCGCCGCCGTTAACGGCAGATGCGGAGAAACTTACAGAAGAACCGGGATAAACAGGGTTGGCATTGGCGGTGATGTTTACTTCAGGGGTGACTTTTTCAGATACGAAAAACATTTCTTGATTTTCAACGCCGGGATATGCAACACACGCCAGATTTGGGTCAGGAGCTACTACAATGCTTACAAGGTCTAAATCATTAGGCACAAAGGTGAAAGAGGGTTCATTTGATCCAACAGATTGGTCATTGAGATACCAATGGAAGGTTGGTTCTTCGCCAGAATTGACAGGTAAAGCGGTAAGCGTAACGGAATCGCCCTGGCAGACATTAGTATTGATCTCAGCCAGTTTTACTTCATTCATTATGACTGGCTGGACATCAATTGTATCTACAGCTGAAATAGCCGGATTATTTGTTGTACATTCCATGCTGGAGCTTACTTCCACATAGATTTCATCCCCGTCAATTGGAACATATGAGTACCAGTCAAAGTTGTTGCCGACAACAGGTTCGTTATTTACATACCACTGGTAGTCCGGCTCATTACCACCGTTTTCAACAGTTGCATTAAAAGTGCACGGACCATTAGCGCAAATAGGGTCACTTTCGGGCTGAATGGTAACACTTACCGGCAAGGTTTCAATTTCAGTATTTACAGCGCTGCCGGCCATCGTTGTTGTGTGCTGGGAATTTGCTCCTGTAACCGTATATGTTCCTGCAAGCTGGTCGCCAAAGGAAATGGGATCGCCTGTACCTTCAATTGCAGGTTCCTGGGCTACATCGTCTTTGAAAAGTGTATAAAGCACACCGGTTTCGGAATCGGACAGGCCAACGGCAGCGCCATCTGTACCCTGGCAATAATGCCCCCCTCCTGTAACACTGTATGCCGCAGGGATACCGTTGTTTACAACCATTTCGATTATATTTGAAGTGGCGTTTGGAGTGGTAACGCATCCAATGGAAGAGGTCATAACGGTATAAACCAGGTCTTCGTTAATCGGCATATAGGTATAGGTGTCGCCTGTTGCCATCAGAATGTCGTTTACATACCATTCATAGGTCGGTGTACCGCCATTTACAGGAGTTGGTGTAAAGGTGACCGGATCGGCGCTGTAAACCGGGTTTTCGCTGGCGGTTATACTTACTTCAGGGGTTACCCGACTGTTTATTGTAAGGGAAATATGGTTGGATTCGGCCACACCATCTGCACATGAAAAGCTGGACGTTAACTTTGTGTAAATTTCATATTCACCAGGTATCCATGAAAAATAGGTAAAGGTTGCAGATCCCTCAAATTCGGCCCCATTCACATACCATAGGTAATCCGGATAAGTTCCTCCGTTTACTGGAGTAGCTGTAAAAGTAATATTTTCCCCGGCACAAACCTCTTCATATTCTGATACGATGGTAACGCTTACAGGAATCGAAGTAACAGCATTTACTACTGCAGAGCCAAACATATCGAGGTTTCCGGCGACATTGGAGCCAACAACGGTATAAGTACCTGCGGTCTGGTTTCCAAAGGTGATGGCTGAGCCTGTGCCTTCAACGGTATTGGCCTGCGCCACACCATCTTTGTATAAAGTATAGGTAACACCTTCTTCAGAACCTGACAGTCCAACAGGCAAACCTTCATCGCCCTGGCAGTAGTCTCCGCCACCAGTAAGGGTATCCACTTCCATTGGGGCGGTTGTGAGTTTATAAGGCTCTATCCCCGGGATGTTGGCATAACCAGCAGGATAATATAACGAACCGTTAAAAATTTGAAACGTGAAGTCTTGAATTACCCAAGGAGAAACAGGGTTAGGGTATTGAAAGTTTTCCTGTCCAGGGGTAATAATGGTTCCGTTTTCAGTGCCGTCAGTCTGCCAAATCGTACTTTCATTTCCGTCAATAGCTGCACGGAAATAGAGTTTGTCTTTGTATTGGACAAATCCTTCCAAAAAATTAACTTTTGGATTGAAGTCTATTCCAACTGTGGGGCTTGGGTTGATTTCTTTAAGCATCTGCACTCCATCTTCTTCCGTCCAGTAATAGGGCTCCCAGTTTTGGGTGTTATTGCCATTGTATGCGAGGAAAACGAGTTGATCGCCATAAGCTTTAAGATTGACCGGGTTATGGATGCCGGCACTTTCTGAGATATTTACAGTGCCTTCTTCTGTACCATCGCTTTTCCACAGGTTGTAGCTGCCATCTGTGTAAGCATTGAAAAAGAGGATGCCGTTCAGGTTGGTTAAATAGTTGGGATAGCTCGAATTCGGATAGCCGTAACTTGAACCAGGATAAATATCTTTTACCAAGCGGGTGCCTTCTTCAGTGCCATCCGTAACCCACAGTTCAATACCATGAACCCCGTCTTCGGTACTAAAAAACATCAAGTCGCCGCATACTGTTAAATGTTCAGGCCAGTCGCTATATTCCTCCCCGGCAATATCTTTAAGCAAGTGGGTGCCTTCTTCGGTTCCATCGGTTACCCATATCTCACCTCCATGTCCTCCCCCAACTCCCTGAACACCATCTTCTGCCACAAAATACAACAGATCATTATATTCACAGAAGCTTTCAGGCTCACTTGAGTATTCGTCATTAATATTTTTAACCATATAAGTACCATCGGTTGTGCCGTCCGAGCAGAATAACTCAAATTGTGCATTTGTAGTTTTATCTTTCCCTTTAAAATAGACTTTTCCATTATAAGCATAAAGCTTTCCTGATGACGAAGAAACATATAACAAACTATCAGGCAATACGGAATAGGTTCCGTCAGTTGTACCATCGCTTGCCCATAATGTTGATGTTGCCACACCATCACAGCCTGCAACAAAGAACAGTTTATTATTGCAGGTGGCAAATTTATTGTTCCATCCCGCATCACTTGATGTCGGCCCGGGATATATATCCTTTAATAATTGTGTGCCGGCTTCCGTGCCGTCAGATACCCATAGCTCCTGACCATGCACCGGGCTCCAGTTGGCATCCAGGTCGTTGGCGCTAATAAAAACCTTACCGTTTGCTGTTGCCATAAAACTATACCCGGAAGACGGCGGTGCCCCCGGGGCAATGTCTTTTGCTACCTCCACTACCTGTGCCTGCCCAGATATAATTACACAAAGCATCAAGGCTACAAGCAGGGGGATGTTCAAATTAGGTAGAATTCTTTTTTTCATCACAAGAGTTTTTAATGAATAAATAATGTAATTAAAATGTGCCCACAAAATTAGCCCGGGACAGTATAATCAGTCAATTCGTATCAGCGCCTATATTTGCTAAAATATAAATAGGTGCTGGCACTTATTAAGTGCCCAATTAATTAAGTGCCAGCACTTATTTTGAACTTGTTTTTTTAAAGAGAGGTAAAATTCAGCAAAACATACCTTAACTTTGTTTGTCGTTTACTTATATGCTGTATTGGTTAGTGCCTGCAAGAAAATTCCAGCTTCTGGGTTACGTTTGGCCGAAGAACCTTGATTAAAATAATAAGCTTTGCTTTTTTGGCCTTCACAGGTCTGGATTTTGAGCTTTTTTTTCAGATACGAGGTTTTTCTTGCAAAGCCTGGTGAAAACAGCAATAAAGATAATTTATTTTAATAGGGACAACAAAAGACAGCATAAAAATCATTGTCAGACAATAATAAATATGAAACAAAATAAATCCAAACAGAATTTCAGCAGTATTACAGGCAGAAATGTGAGAAAGACTGTGATTGCATTGTTCTCCATAATAATTTGCGGAATGGCTGTTTATATTCCATTCACGGCAGACAGGAGCGGTATCGGAAACCGGAAAAGTGACGCAGCGACCTATTACGATTCGGTTTTTGCCAAAGGGGCGAGCCTTTTTTATAAAAACACAGACACCGCCCGTACGTACATGCTGGGACAATACCAAAGCATACCCGAGAAGAATGTATATCAAAAAATGAGGTTCCTCAACTTCATAGGGGCAACCTACCAGGTACAGGATAATTATTCGCAGGCCATGGAATATTATTACCAGGCTTTGAAACTTGCCCCCGAAAGCATTGACAGCTCTTTGCTCGTAGCTATTTACAATAATATAGGGTACATCAACCAAAAAACCGGAAATTACAAAATGGCCCTTAACTTTATGCTGAAAGCCAAAAATCAATGCAGAGAAGATAATATGACCTCATCCATACTTAATAATATTGGTATAGTGTACTTAAGTATAGGTGAGTATGATAAGGGCGAAACTTATTTCAGGGAGGCGCTTAACAGCAGTGGAAAATCAAAAGATAGTATATCCATGGCCACATTACTGGCAAATATAGGATTTGTGCTTATAGATAAGGAACAAAGCGATTCGGCACAGGCTTGTTTTTTCAGGTCACTGATGATAGCCGAACGCATTGAATATAACTATGCCATAATACTGGCCTGCAATGGTCTGGGAGATTTATTTACAAAAACAGAGAAATTAACGAAAGCGGAGCGCTACCATAATAAAGCAAGACAGCTTGCAGGCGAAACCAACGATTCATATAACATAGCTTATGCGGTAATGGGGCTGGCACGCGTTGAATATCAAAAAGGAAACACATCCGAAGCGTTGAAACTGAACCATGAAGCCTCGGAAATAGCAGACAGGATCGGTAATGATATGCTTTTATACGAATCAAAAAAACTATCGTCGGAAATTTTGGAGAAAGAAGGTGAATACGAAGAGAGCCTAAAGTACTTGCGCGAATACATAAACCTGAGAGATAAATTTGTGAATCAAAGCTCCATCAGGCAGGTGTATAACGAAGAGATTACCGTATTAAACGAAGCCAATAAAATAAAACAACTTGAAATTGAAAGGAAAGAGCTACAGCTCAGCCGGAAAAACATTATGGTCATTGCTGTGTCCATTGTTGGTTTTTTAGGGATATTAGGACTGTTTTTTATGTTTAGGTATTATAAATCAAGACAGAATTCTAAAATGCAAGGCCTTATAATTGAAATGAATGAAAGGAAGTCACGTACGGTAATAGAAACTGAGATACGAGAAAGAAAAAGGGTTGGACAGGAGCTGCACGACGGTTTAGGACAGATGCTTTCAGTGGCAAGGCTCAACGTCAGTGCGCTTAATCCTAAAAATATTGTAACAAAAGAAAGGATGCAACAGTTGGTGAATTCGGCCTTAAACAGCATAGATAACGCATTTATCGAGCTTCGCCATATTTCGCAAAACCTTTCCCCCACTATTTTGTCAACGAAAGGGCTCGAAGAAGCAATTGAAGAGATTGCGAAACGTGTAAATGAGAGTAATAAGATACAGACAAGTTATGAGATATTTGGTTTAGATAACCAAATGGACCCACTTGTGGAAAACGCTTTGTACAGGGCTGTGCAGGAATTAATAAACAATGTGATCAAACATGCTTATGCTACCAAATTAAGTGTACAATTGGTTCAAAATGAAGAAGATATTATGCTGATACTGGAAGATAATGGCATTGGGTTTAAAGCGGAAAGTAAAATAATTGATATGAAAGGGAGCGGCTTGCATAATATCAAATCAAGAATAGAGAACCTTCATGGTACTATTTTTATCGACAGTAAAAAAAACCGTGGAACTATTATAAGTATTAATATACCACTTAAATCTAATGGCTATGGAACAATCAAAAATTAATGTGCTCATTATAGATGACCATCAACTCATTATTGATGGGATAATCGGGTTGTTGCAGGATCAGGATGATATCGGTGATTTGTACGGGGCAAACAATATGGAAGAAGCTATTGATGTATTGCGCGAAAAAAAAGTTAATGTCGCCTTAATAGATATTTCGATCCCAGGAAGTTCCGGTATTGAAATAACGAGGAAAGTACTTGAAATATCGCCCTGCTTAAATACGCTTGCATTAACAATGCACGAAGATATCAAGCATATTAATGAGATGATTGAAGCTGGTGCTTCAGGTTATATCTTTAAGCGCACAAGTATGGACGAAGTATTGGAGGCTATAAGGACAGTTGCCAGAAAAGAGAAATACCTTGGCAGTAATGTTCAAGCTGTTTTGATGGATAATATGCGCTATAAAAACAGCATGCCCGAACCAGGAACGGCTAATAAAATAAAATTAACAGTAAGGGAAAAGGAAATACTGGAATTGATAGCCAGAGAAATGAACAATGAAGAAATTGCTGAGAAATTATTTATTAGCGAACGGACCGTTGAAGCCCATCGTCGAAATATTTTTACAAAAACAAAAACAAAATCTATTGTTGGCCTAATTAAGTTTGCAATAAGAAATCAATTGGTTGATCTGAAAACAGAGAACTGATATTTTGCAAGAGGTTGGTTTTCGTTTCGTGTTTGTAGTTTTAGCCATCTGGTTTTTCAGGTGGCTTTTTACTATAATGCTGCTTTATATTGGCCGCAATTAAGGGTAAAACAATATTTATGTGTAAGCTTACAGTGGATTAATTTAAAAATAACTGGAAATTCAGTTGGTCATTGCATGCAACTTTTCGTCCTTTATAGTGTCTTATATTCGGCAATAACCTTACAGAATTTTCCCAATGAAAAAGCAATTCCTATTAACATGCATTGTTGTGCTATGTACGTTTTTGTTGCTATATCCTCAAAAACAGCATATAAACTTTCAATCCGGCAATAGGTCGGCTGCAGAGAAGAATACACTTCCATCCCGTGACATTAATTCTTCAACAGATGATGGAATATGTCTTGAATATAGGTTTAGCGGGGCTTGTGTTTCCGGAAAAGAAGCGGAGGGAATAAGCTATGACCTTATAAATATTGAAGGATTGGGGCGGATGATACAACCAGGGGTGCCATCGTTACCTGTCCTGCGTGAAAGGATGGCCGTTCCGCAAGGTGCTGATCCATTAATTACAATAGTACGGACAGAGTATAGTGAGCATAATGGATTTCTTATTTACCCGGCTATGGAGCAGTCAGTCGATACAGAGGGGGCGCCAGAGCCGGAATTTGTGCGCGATGAAAAAATTTATGCCACGGATGCGTTCTATCCCGAAAAGATCACTGGATTAGTGGCTGTTGGTAAAATCAGGGAAACAAATATTGCCACCATAGAGATAAGGCCGGTTCAGTTTAATCCGCTTACACGAACCATCAGAACATATAGTAAAATTGTTATACAAATTGAATTTAAGAACAGGCAAGGCTCTTTTGCCAATCTTGGATATGAAAACAGCAAACATTCAACTGATGTGATTAAGAGGCTTGTACTCAATTCAGCCCGTATTCCGGATGGTGTCAAAAATGAAGTAGCCAGCAAAAGGTCAGACGCAAGGAACTATATTATAATTACGCATTCAGCCTATATGGAAGCGGCACAGTTGCTGGCAGGCTGGAAAGAACAATTAGGGTATTCTACGGAAATTGTTGCGCGCTCTTCATGGACGGCCACCGAAATAAAAGCAGAAATAGCAAACCGTTATCACATCTGGACTCCTAAGCCTGATTATTTTGTTATTATTGGGGATCATGATGGGCCTAATGCGGTTCCGGGCGAGATGCGCCTAAGTCCGAACGGATCGTCTTTTGCTACAGACCTGTATTATGCCTGTATGGATGGAGCCTCTGATCATTATCCGGATATGGCACACGGAAGGATTTCTGTTTCGAATTCTGAAGAGGCCCTGAGGGTTGTTCATAAAATTATTAATTATGAGCAGAATCCACCAGGCCAGCAAAATTTTTATAATCATATTCTTAACTGTGCCCAGTATCAGGATGGGGATAATGATGGCTTTGCGGATCGGCGTTTTTGCCATACTTCTGAAGAAATAAGGGATTACCTGCAGGATAACTATGGGTATTTATCAACACGTGTATATAATACAACTACATCTGCCGATAAAAGCACCCTGCGCTACAATAATGCTTATTTTTCTGATGGCCAGTTATTGCCTGCAGAATTGAGGGACAATAGTTTTAACTGGGATGGCGATGCAGGGGATATCATTAGGGAAATCAACAACGGACAGTTTTTGGTGTTTCACAGGGACCATGGATATAGCGGTGGTAGCGGATGGTCGCATCCTGAATTGCTGATAGAAAGCCTGCCCGGAATGCAAAATGGGGATTTGCTCCCTGTTGTTTTAAGCATGAACTGCCATACAGGGGAATTTCAGATCGAAAAATGTTTTGCGGAAGAGTTTCTACGGATGAAAAACAAAGGGGCGGTCGGTGTAGTTGCTGCTGCCTCTTATAGTTACAGTGGTTTAAATGATGCCCTTTCTGAAGGGATCATTGATGCCATTTGGCCTGATCCGGGGCTCTATCCCGATTTCGGAACTGCAGGCAACGGAGGCACCTATACCGTTGGTGCCGGTAATGAACTATATACAATGGGCGATGTCCTCAATCAGGGCTTATATGCTATGGTTCAAAATTATTATGACGATAGGTATTCCTATGAGCTGTTCCATTACTTCGGCGATCCGGCCATGAAGATATGGACGTCTAACCCCAATTTGAATATTATCTCTGCAATACACAACCAGGAGCTTAGCTGTACAGATTCTGTATTTACAATATCAGGTTCCGAACCCGGTGCCTTGGCCTGTTTTGTTTTTAACCAGGAACTAATTGCAAAAACCAGGCTCGATAGCAGTGGAAACGGAATTTTGCGATACCATATCAACCAACAAGGAAATGTATTGCTGACTATATCCAGGCACAATTGCATCCCTTACATTACTACAATTACTCAGGATTGCCCAGGTAGCCCGCCTTCGATCTTGACTTTTGAAACCCACAATTATTCTGATCACTCTGCCGTACTCAGTGGTGAAATTGTGAACAATAATGGTTCGGCTGTTACTGAAAGTGGTTTTGTGTTAAGTTCCAGTCCCGAACCCGTAATTGGAGCGGCTGGTGTAATTCAGGTACAAACGGCTCCAATTGTGGGCTCAGGAGAATACAGTATTGAAACCGGGGGGCTCAGCGGAGCAAACAAATATTATTACAGAGCATATGCATTGAATGCAAACGGAACGGCTTATGGTGATGAAAAAGACTTTGAAACCTTATGTTCCCTGATCGATACATTGTCCTTTTCCGAAGGTTTTGAAGGAGGTTGCCTCCCTGAATGCTGGGATTATGATGGTTCCGAATGGTATTATGCAGACGGCGTAATTGGTGGGAATCCATCCTCTGCGCATAACGGAAGCTTTTGTGCCCTGTTTTATAACATGGTTCATCCTATTGAGGTGAGCAAGCTAATAAGCCCTCAAATTGACATGAGCAATTACTCTTCGGCAAGCTTAAAGTTTTGGCATACTCAAGCTGTATGGAATTGGACAGGGAATCATGATGAATTGTGTGTTTATTATAAAAACCATCCTGATAGTTCATGGAATTTGCTTGCAGCATATACCGATCCCATTGAGAGCTGGACTCTTGATAGTATTGAACTGCCTACATTGAGCAATTCATATTTTATTGCTTTTGAAGCTACAGGAAACTATGGCTATACAATTGGCATTGATGATATTGAAATAAGCGGTACATACGCCCCCTCGCCTGAAATAAACTTAAAACAGGGAGCAAATACAATACTCTGTGATGGACATTATAACTTTGGAGATGTGCACGTTAATACAGGAATTGTAGTAGGTTTTACTATCGAAAATACCGGTAATGATGCATTATTGATCAATAATATTACGAGCAGCAACGGCTTGTTTTCCCTTTCCGGCATCCCGGTTTCGGTTGCAGCGGGAAACAGCGAACAGTTTTCTCTGAGCTTTGACCCGTGCTCAACAGGAGATACCACAGCTCTTATTAAAATATTCAGTAATGACATAGATGAAGGCGAATATGAATTCACCGCTGCCGGTTATGGTTTTTGTGATAATGCCGTGATTGATAGCATTGGGGTTTCTGCTAATGGAATATGCCCCGGAGAAGATGTGGTGCTGCATGTTTATGGAGAATTGAATGGGGCTACATCATGGCACTTTTTCGAAGGGGATTGCGGTGGGAACGAGTTTGCCAGCAATAGCAGCGGAGAAATATCTGTAGCTCCCATACATACGGCTAGCTATTTTGTTAGCGCCTTGGGTGGTTGTATAACGGATACTGTTTGCATGGAGGCTGTAATTAGTGTAAATGACACCTATCCTGTAATTAATAGCTTGACAGCAACAAACAATAATATCTGCCCAGGGGAAAGTACGAGACTTATTATTACTGGAGAGCTGAATAATGCATCCGAATGGCATTTCTTCGAAGGAGCTTGCGGCGAAAACCAAATTATCAGCAATACCAGCGGGGAAATAACCGTAGCCCCAATGCATACCACCAGCTATTTCGCTAGTGTATTAATTATTTAATAAGTTAACTAATTTTCAATACATCGCCAGTATACGTCCACTGAAAGGGCTTAGCACGTGTCTCATTGTATGTTTTTACGTATTCAATAAGTTGAGAAGCTAATTGTTCTGATGATTGCCAAACACCTCCTTTTACAACATCCTTTGTTAATATATTGAACCATATCTCAACTTGATTCAACCAAGAAGAGTACGTTGGCGTGAAGTGCAAGGTGATTTTCCTTTTGCCTTTCAGCCATTCCTTAACGTCTTTATGTTTATGTACCGAAAGGTTGTCTGCGATTATGTGAAGCTTTTTGTTGCGGTATTTCCGATCAAGTGATTTTAAAAACTTTAAGAAGTTTTCTGCATTATTTGATTTAATTGTTTTGGCTGTTACTTCACCTGTATGCACGGCAAGTGCCGCAATTAACGAAACAGTTCCGTTGCGTTTGTAGGTGGCTGTTTGTCTTTTCGGGTTTCCTGGCCGTAATGGCAATTCTGGCTGAGTTCTATCGAGTGCCTGTATTTGAGTTTTTTCATCAACACAAATAACCAAAGCGTTTTCTGGTGGTGACATGTAAAGCCCAACAATGTTGGTCATTTTTTCTTCAAACTCCGGGTCTTTTGACTTACCGCACCAATACTCTATTTTATGCGGCTTTAAGTCTGCTTGTTTAAGAATCTGAAATACTTTGGACTGACTAATCCCTACTTCTTTGGCGATACGTTCTTGAGACCAGTTAGTGTATCCGTCATCAGGCTTTGTGCAGGCTTTCTCAATTACCATAGCCTGTTGTTCCGCAGTGATAACCTTTGGCTTTCCACTTCGGTAAGCATCCTTTAAGCCATTAATGCCTTGTTCTCGAAAGCGTTGTCTCCACTTATTTACCACAGGCCTACTAAGTCCTGTTTGTTCTACTATTTCACCCATCGAGAAACCTTGATCGGATAATATAATTATTTCGGCTCGCTCAACGTAACGTTTTTCAAGTTTGCGTGAACGGCTCATGGAAAGAAGCTCTGCTTTCTCTTCCGGTGTTAACTGAATGGGTCTTCCTATCCTTGCCATGAGGCAAAGATAATAAAATATTAGTTAATTAACTTAATAATTATTACACTAGCGCCCTTGGTGGTTGCTGCACAGACACAATCTGTGAAGAAATTACCATTATTGTTAAGGATACGTATCCAGTAATTGACAGTCTGACAGCATCAAACAAAATAATATGCACCGGGGAAGCAACAACCCTCGCCATTATAGGCAGCCTCAATAATGCTGATAGCTGGTATTTATTTGAAGGCAGTTGTGGCGGACAGGCCATTGATTCAACAATGGGAGGGACTTTTATTGTTTCGCCCGAGGCAAATACAAGCTATTATATAAGCGGCCTGGGAAACTGCACTATAGATACGGTCTGCACAGGAATCAACATTTCTATTGATAATGAAGGCCCTGTAGCTGATGTTGATGTGCTGCCGGTATTGCAAGGAGAGTGTGAAGTTATAGTAACAGATTCCCCTTCTGCTACAGATTATTGCTCCGGTTCAGTTACCGGAACGACCACAGACCCTGTCTCTTATTTTAATCAGGGAACTTATACAATAAACTGGATATATGAGGATGCCGATGGAAATATCACCAGCCAACAGCAAACCGTAAAGGTTGAGGATGTTACTAGTCCGGAGATTATGTGCCCACCAGATACCAGTGTCTATATTACTGGAAGCAGTGCTTATAGAGTGGCAGATCAATCATTTGATCTCAGGAGTCTGAGCGATAACTGTTCCGTGAGCACCGTTGCCAATAACCACAATATGGCAGAGAGCCTGCTGGGGGCAGAATTTGAGGCAGGTGAAACAGAGGTGGAATGGTTGGTGTCAGATATTGCCGGCAATACTACTGCATGTTCGTTTCTTCTCAAGGTGGTAAATTTGACCGCTATTAATGAGAATTATTTTGAAAACATAAAGATTTTTCCCAATCCTGGCAATGGTATTTACCATATACAGCTACCGTATAGGGAAGCTTTTAGGGCTTATATCACTGATGTTGTTGGGAGGCTTGTTTACGAAACCCACATCAGCAACAACCAATGCATCGATATTTCAGGATTTGAAAATGGCCTATATGTTCTTTACCTGGACACTAAAAATGGGATATTTACTACAAAACTTATTAAAGAATAGACTGTATATGTGCCCTGCAACACCTTGGAGCAGATAGGCCGAAGGGTGTTGCAGGGCAAGCATCTGCACATTTTTCTGAATACGCCCTTTCAGGATGCCAATGAATATTGTTGGTCTTCAGCCCGGGGCAGCGCCCCGGGCTGAATTAGATAAGGCTTTCATCCGAATATAATTTAATTTTTATAGGTGGGATGGAACCGCATGATGAAAAATAATCATTGTCTTGGGTGTTAATGCTTTATTGAGTAAATTCTTGCAATTATGGGCAATTATTAGTTTTAAGGGGAGGGGACCACACTTTTAAATCAATTCCTTCAATTTTTATCTTATTATCTTCAATATTGACCACGACGCCTGAATGAATTTTTTGCATCATGCAATGATGAGGCAAAAAACGAATGGTCTCGCCAACGTTCACCTGTTTTCCTGTATAAGCCCCTTCAAAACCAATAACCATGCACAGTCCGACAGCAATACTCTTATTTTTAAATGATGGCCCGACTATATGAACGGTTACTAAATTTCCATTTTTCTCAAGAATTTGCGCATAGTGCACTACAGGGCATCCAATGGGCCTGTATTCTATAATGTCATCAGTTTCCACAGAGATGTCGGACATGGGCAAGAGGGTTTCCTTACATGAATGTTCGTTTGGTAGAGGATGCAACACAATATCTGCTTCGTAATTATCAAGAACGCCAATAATTTTTGATGAACTGCCTTCAGTATTTATTATGGTATTAATTAACTGTTTTATTCGTTCTTTAAAATCCGAATATTGTAATTGGTTTAATAAAGGGCATCTTTCTAAGTCCGAGTTAAATTTAATAATATGAGCTGCAAAAGCTTTGCATGAGTTAAACCCACAACTTCCACAATTGTAGTTTGGGAGCAATTTTTCAATTTTACTTTGTAAATTCATATTATTCACCAATATACGTTTGTAATCCATTCATTTCGCGCAGTAATCCCCTGTGGTGCTCGGCTCCGGTTCTCCGCTCTCCAGCACAAAGAGTGCAAACAGAAAAAGGAGCATTATGCCTTAATTGCTCATCTTTCGATATTTTTTTGGTGTTGTTAATAATATGTAAAGCGAGTTCTGCAGCTCCTTGTCCGTTTAAACCGTTTGCATCAATAATTTTGCAGTTGGGATTTGATTCAAGTATCCGTTCCCTGAAAATTTCTCTTTCGGCCTGTGATACCATATCGCCTTTAGTGGTCACAACCACATCCGCGCAGCTTAAAAATGGGCCTAATTTGGCTGGATTATTGGGGCCGCATGTTACATCTATAACACAAACTCCTAAACTGTTTGATGTAAAAGGAGCACATCGGTGGCATAAACCGGCAGTTTCCATTATTAGGTATTCCGATTGGTTTTCTTCTGCAAACTGTAATATTGAATCGGTGTTATAAACCGAAAAATGGTCAGGGCACATGTCTTTCGACAGGCCTATCTTTACAGGGACATTCAGTTTGCTGAAACGTTTGGCATCTTCTGTATATAGGCAGTCGATTTTAACAATTGAAGGCTGAATCTGTTTCTCTTTCAGGGCAACAATGGTATGCAGAAGGATTGCAGTTTTTCCTGATCCGGGTGTGCCGGCAACAATTATAAACTTCATGGGGTATTTTTTTATTTAAGTGAGAGAAAGTTCTGGACTGAAAATTTCAAAATTCAGTTTTTCCAAATGCTTTCCATTTCTGACATCATCTCTCAAAGCCAGTATTGTTTTGTCGAATTCATTAAGTTGTTTTGATATTGATTTTTCCTGTTTTGTTCCGATAATTATATCCTGCATGCCTCCGTTTTGCATTATTATTCTCTTATGACATGAAAGGGCCAGCACTGGATCATGAGTTACAACCAATATAATTTTACCAGTATCTGACAGCATTTCGAGTGCTTCATTCTTTTTTATCCCAGCATTTTCAATCTCATCTATTAAAACAATTGGTGAATTACTAATAACGGCAACATCAGCAACCATAAGGGCCCGTGTTTGTCCTCCGCTTAACTCTGTGAGGTTATTGTTTTCAACTACCGGTTCGCCAGTGAGGCTATTCGTTAGTTCCAGAATTGAAGCAATGTCAACCATTTTCTTTCCGCGGCATTTGGCGTGCAATCGAAGAAAATCAGAAACGCACATATCGGCAAAAAAATTCATGTTTTGCGATAATTGTGCCACCATTTTCCTGCGGGGATCCATTCTGAAATTATATTCCGGCACCTTGTCATTGATAAGTATCTGCCGTTTCGTACTTGTGTCTTTTTGAGCCAACTGTTCTATATCCGATATCAATTGACTTTTACCGCTTCCGGTGGGGCCAACTATTCCGTAAATTTCACCTTTTTTGATTTTAATATATTGAACAGCCTCGGCTATGCCTTCTTTATTATTGCCGCCAATCAGGGTGATGCTTCTTAATTCCATTTTTTCTTTTTTTAAATGGACAAAATTCCTTGAATTACAAAGGCGATAAAACAGTTAAAATACGTAATCCCGTACGTCTTTTAACTTATTCTGGAATTGCTTTTTTTTCAATTTGTCGTAGATTGTATTGTTATGCAAGGCGGTTTCATTGAGATATATACATTTTAAGCGGAGAGGAAGAAGCCGTATCCGTTTGTTGTTCTTATGCAAGGATAGCTTTCCATTTTTTCGCATTTAGAGCGCTTTACAAAATTTCAAAAACAAATCAAGTGAAAAATTATTCCAACAAATCAACTTCACAATAGATTTAACCTGACTAATTCATGAAATTTCGTCATGAGCACATTCGACATGCTCAGTGACCAAGCACGAAACACAATAAGAGAAAGAGAGCGCAGATTTTTGGCGCACAGGAATAGCCGTAGCTATTTTGAGCACCAAAAAGATAGCATTCCTTTCTATTGCAGCGGTTTGTGCTCGCAATAGAATATTTTGTGAATTATTCAGGTTAAATTTCCATTATGGATATTCCGTCCAGATGTGGTATATTTGCACTGATTTACAGTAAAATTTGGTTATATGTATAAATTAGTATTGTTACGACATGGTGAAAGCGTTTGGAACAAAGAAAACCGCTTCACCGGATGGACAGACGTAGGTTTGTCTGAGAAGGGTGTGGAAGAAGCTAAGGAAGCAGGCCGTCTGCTGAAAGAAGAAGGATATGAGTTTTCCCTGGCATATACATCTTTCCTAAAAAGGGCCATTAAAACTTTGTGGTTGTGCCTTGAGGAAATGGACCAGATGTGGATCCCGGTTTATAAAAGCTGGCGTCTGAACGAAAAGCATTATGGTATGCTGCAAGGCTTGAACAAAGCAGAAACAGCAAAAAAATATGGCGACGAGCAGGTTTTAATCTGGCGCCGTAGCTACAGCACGCCACCATCGCCTCTGGAAGCCGATGACGAGCGCAGCCCGCGTATCGACCCGCGCTACAAAAATCTTCCCGCCGAAGATGTGCCGCTTACCGAAGCACTGCAGGATACTGTAGCCCGAATCGTTCCTTATTGGGAAAGCGATATTTCGCAATCGCTTAAAGATAATGGCCAGGTGTTGGTAGCAGCACACGGCAACAGTCTTCGTGGAATCGTGAAGTACCTCAAAAACATGAGCGAAGAGGAAATCCTGAAGTTTAATATCCCAACAGGAATTCCTTATGTTTTTGAGTTTGATGATGATATGAAACTCCAAAAAGATTATTTCCTAGGCGATCCCGAAACCGTTAAGAAATTAATGGAACAGGTTGCAAACCAAGGAAAAGCAAAATAATAATTCAATCCAAATTGGTAGTGCCACAACACATTTTGGCGCTGCCATTTTTTTATTCCTATGCGCTGGATCATCCCCGATATACATGGCTGTTTTCAGAGCCTTCGGGCTTTATTGGAGGAGCAGATTCGTCCATCGAAAGGTGATGCACTGTTTTTTCTGGGCGATTATATTGATCGTGGGCCGGCATCACGGCAGGTGATTGAATATCTGATGAAAATGCAATCGGATGGTTATCAGCTTCGCCTGTTGAAAGGAAACCATGAGGAGTTTTGCCTGATGATGCACAGACAGCAAAAAGCGCAAAAATGGTATCAGCGACTGGCACCGTCATCGCAAATATGGCACAATTGGATGAAACAAGGCGGGGACAAAACACTCAATAGTTATGGCGTAAAACGGGCTGATCAAATTCCGGCAGAACATATTGAGTGGATGGCACGATTGGAAAATTTTATCGAACTTGAAGATTTTATTTTAGTGCATGCCGGTTTTAATTTTGCTGCCGAAAATATTTTTACCGACCAAAAATCCATGCTCTGGATCCGTGAGTTTGTGGTAGAACCGGAAAAGTGCAGCAATAAAAAAATCATCCACGGCCATGTGCCGGTCAGTATGCAAACCATCCGCTTTAATCTGGCCAACGACAGCTATGCCAGCATCGACCTCGATAATGGCGTTTACAAACAAGATCAGGAGGGATATGGAAATTTAGTTGCATTTAATCCTGATACTAAAGCATTTTTGGTGCAACAAAACCGGGACTTCTGACGTAGAAGCCTTCTATGAAACCGCATTTTCTCCGATCTTTAATTGAAAAAAAAGTCTATATCCTGGCTGTGGCCATTCCGCTGCTGCTTATGACCACTTTGCTGCTTTTTGAGCAAAATGCCGGTGGCTCAAGCATCCATAGTCCGCTGGATGCTTTGTGGTATTTTGTTGTTACTTTGTCCACAGTAGGTTATGGAGATATGACGCCGGTAACAACAGGCGGGAAAATAATCGGTTTTATTCTGGTACTGAGCAGTTTTGGACTGCTGGGCTACTGGATTGGTAATGTAACCTCCAACATCAACGAATATATGGAAAAGAAAAAGCTGGGATTTCTTGGAACAAAAATGGAAAATCATACCGTAATAATCGGTTGGGGCGATTTTGGGCATATGGTTGCTGATCAAATTGTTAAAGCCGGGAATGAGCTGGCGGTAATTACCAATCAAAAAGAACAGGTTGATGTAATCCGGTCGTCCTTTGATGGTAAAAATGTTTTTGTGCTTTATACTGAATACAATATTTTGGATAACCTGAAGAAAGCCAATGTAGCAGAAGCCAGTTCGGTTTTCCTGAACTTTGACGACGATACCGAAGCCCTGGTTTACTTTATTAATTTGCGCAGGCAGTTTCCAAAACCGAAGTATGTGGTTTCGGTGAATAATTCCGCTTTGAAACAGACATTCATCACGGCAGGCGTAACTTTTGCGGTTTCAAAAAATGAGATAGCTTCAAAACTGGTGGCCAGTTATATTTTTGAGCCCGATGTGGCTTATATCACCGAAGATTTGATGTCAACCGCAATAAATGAGTTTGATTATGATATCCTGGAATACAAAGTCGTGGATGAAAACCCTTTTATAGGAAAAAGCTACCTCGATGTTTTTGTAGAGCTGAAACGCGATTTCAATTCCGTTGTGATTGGCATCAGCCGCTGCAAAGACGGTCATTATCAATTGCTTTACAATCCTAAGCGCAGCCTGAAAATCAATGTGGACGACTATATGATTATTATTGCCAATGGGCTGGGAAAGAAAAAGATAGAAAAAGTTTTTAAAGTAGGAGAGGGGCGGTTTTAATTGTCCGGTTTTACATATTGGATAATAGTTGATCCTTATGGGGAAAAGAATTTTGTTCTTTAATTAGTTTCCGTCCATAATGTCGCGAGATTGCTCTATAAAGTTCAAATTCAGGACGCTACAAACCGCAGAAGTTGGACTTTATAGGCGGACACTAATTAGATTACAAAAGTTTCTGACCTATGTTTCAAAATCAAACTAATTGATTACTACAAGCTGAAGTATGGGGCAATTCAGGCTTTTGGTCAAAGGATGTTTATTGAACCCAGTCAAGGAATGAAACTTATTCGGGAATTTTTTGATGAATAGAATAGATTTATGAATGATATACCAGAAGAAGCAGCAGACGAAAAACCAATTGAGCAGGATTGGGGGTATTCGGAAAACATCAAGAAAGCTTGGATTTGAGGGTTATTGGGATAGGCTCGGGACAGTTTTCTGTTTTTGGTATGGTTTTTAGAAAAGTGGTGTTTTGTTGATTTTTAGTTCTTTCTGAATTACCTTTGTGGAAAAATAGTATATGAGTACTGTAGAATTAAAAAAATCGATAATAGATTATCTTTCTTATATCGATGATCCTTCCTTCCTGACTCGAATCAAAGAAGTGCTGGCATCTAAAGTTAATGGTGTGGAAGTTTATTATTTGTCAGAATTTCAGAAAGAGCGTGTTTATAAAGCCGAGGATGAGTTGGCCTCCGGTTTAACTTTGTCTAATGATGATTTGGTGAAAGAAATTGATCAATGGCTGGCAGACAAATAATCTGGACAAATGCGGCCAGGCTTGATCTTTATGTATTGCTCGAATATTATATCAAAAGAAATCGGTCAGCTGCTTATAGCATCAAGTTAAACAGGAAGATCCAACAAAGCATCAGGAAGCTCTCAAGTTTTCCCGGTATTGGGAAACAGACAGATATAATTGGGGTTCGGATATTAATTATTGGATATTTGCAGATAATCTATAAGACAAAGGAAAAAGATATTATTATTTTATTGCTTTGGGACAGTAGGAGAAATCCTCATGATTTAGATATTGCCCAAAGCCTGCCTGAATTTGAATAAAAAACAAAAGCCCCGGGAGTCCGGGGCTTCTTACGCCTAAAAACCAAGATAAAGAACGTTATAGACGCCTGAGGCGTCAAGGTACCCAAATGGAATCTGGGATTTCTTTATAGCATTGTCCATCGACAATTTCATGCTGTCAAAATTATTGTAGCCTTCGATGTTCCACGAACTGGCTGTTGTATTCGGAACCTGCATCAAAAGGGTATAATACCAGTTTTGGTAAATGCAAATTCCTACCGGAATATAATTCTGCTGGAGATAGGGTTCGATATCACGTGAAACAGACTGTAAATCAAGCTGCGATTCGATCAGCTGCCATGCCGTAACCTGCGTATTCCCTTTAATCGAAAGAAAATAAAAGCGGCCGTTTTCATCAGTGGTAATTCCCAGAGGAGTTAGCCCCTGGTTTTGGATAAGGTCCGTAACGCCATTCGTGATAGCCTCAGCTCCCTCGAAAAAATCAACAGACCATGATTGCATCTGAAAAGCATCTGCTCCCAAGTACATGATTTCCAGGTAACCGTCATAATATTGCAAACCGACCGGAGTCACGGTTCCTGACATGTCCTGATTGATTTTTGTAGATAATTCGGGGTCGCTGAGGCTGTAATCACGAAAGAAATAGTCCTGTGTGTCTGAATTTTGCTCCTCGTGATGCTCCGGCGTATTTTTCGGTGTGTATTTATCTTTGTTGGTATGTGGTACCGGTAATTTTTGCTGATTGGTATTTTCTTTCTTCTCTTTTTTTCTGAGCAGATCGGATAATCCGCCAAGCCCTTGTGCATGGGTATAAGTCCCTGCCAAAAGCAGGATCATCAACAAAAGATTGAAAGATGTTTTAAAAATTCTTTTGTTTTTCATGGGATATGGGTTTTAAATATCATCACCATTAAAATCTTTGGGTGTTGGAAGGAAAAGATCAAATTTTCCTTCGATATCGCGTCCTTTTTGCTTTACTTTGAAATGTCCTTTTATTCTTCCTCCCATGGTGTATTCCGTAATAACCATTTCACCACTTGCCGGCCCGTTTTCATTCCCTCTAACACTCAGTCCGTTAACTGTGGATATTTGGCAGGAAACAAGTTCGTTGTTTTCAGTAAGCGGAAAAGTTCCTGTCCCTTTGTGATTCCTGAGATAAGCTTCCAACATCAGTCTTCCGTTTTCATCAAGGCCGCGGATACAGGTAACCGAATTCCATTTGATGGGATAACTGCCGCTTTTGCTAAAATGATATGTTCCGTTGCGGTCGCTGCTGCTTATGGTCACGTAATTATTGCTTTTATCGGCGGTATTTTTGTTTGTTGGCGTATTGCTGTTTTTCTTGCCGCCTCCGGAAAGTCCGCCCAAACCGCCCAAGCCTCCTGTGGGTTTATTATTGTTTTGCGCAGTGGCCTGCGTTATTGCAAATGAGTTTAAAACAGCATCTGCTTCATTTACACGCTTGTCAAACTGTGCCGTTGGAATTACGGTAAACAGCAGGTATCCAATCTGGTTTTTTACTGCCGAAAAGGTAACAATGGCTATTTCCATCCCGTCCATTGTATTGGTGTAAACGCCCATAACACCGGGAAGTCCGTTCAGTTCATCTGCACTCAGGGAAAGTTGGTTGGCGCCCTCGCCTTTCAGCCCTTCGTCAAAGAGCTGGGCCATGGTTTGTGCGTCAATGTCCATACCTGCCTCAAAGCTTCGGATTTGAATCGCTATATTTCCATCTGCACTTGCCAGGTCGGAAATACGGTCGGTACCATCAAGATATTGGCTTTGCGACCATCCGGAAGGAACATTGATTTTATAATTGTGTTCTGTATCGGTAAGCCATTGCGCCTGAGTAGTCGATATTCCAAAAAGAAATATACTGATGATAATTAAGAGACTGATTCTGCTTTCTTGTTTCATAATATATTTTAATGCGTGTTTTTCCTGAACTTGAATGTTAATCCCATACCTGTACTGCGGTAGAGTTCATTGCCTTTGACTTCATAGGTATCCGTTACTCCTCCGCCCTTGTGGGCCAGCCTAAGTGTGTTCCCGTTTAATTTCCATGTGCCGCTATTGCCGCCTTCATAGCCGGGAGAATCTTTGGGCTCGTATTTTTCGGTATAAGTTCCGTTTGCATTGATATCGATATAATGGTATCTAACCAACCTCTGTCCATCCGAACGACTGATGAAATTATACCTTCCGGCAATGCCGCTTTGGTCTCCGCCACCGCCATTATTTTGCTGCGCAACCACAGTAAAAGGGATGCTGCGCAGGGTTTTGCCGTTCATTTCAAAACGTACTTCATAAGCACCTTCAGGCCAACCATTATTGGGTTTGCTCAAGCTTACAATAGCGATCCCTCCATTGGTTGTAAAATTGAAAGCATCGCGTGTAATCTCATGATTATGACTGGTATAGATCCAAATGGCATAAAATGTTTCTGATGTCTTGCCCTGATAATGGATCACAGCATTGATTTCACGGCTATTGGGCGTGAACTGAGTCGTGGGATTTATCGCTTCGGTGGCGTTGTTTGTCTGTTCACAGAGCTCTATCTTATTGATTCTAAATGCCTGATTGAAATTTTTCTTACCATCCAGACCCGAAGGGGCCTTTTTCTTTTGAAAACCATCGATAACAAAGGATTGTGTGATTTTGCGTACTTCGTTTGATTTTTGCTCAAACATCGCCTCCGGGATGATGGCAGTAAGCACATAGCCATAACCGTTTTGTATGGTGAAAAATGAACTCATCCCTACTCTGTTGCCATTATAATTGGTTACATAAATGCCCTGCTTGCCGGGAATTCCGTTTGATGAAGTTTTGTCTTTCAGGCTTTCTTTTTGAGTGCCTGCCGGTAGATAGTTTTGTTCATAAACCTGTGTCAGGAGATCAAGGGTCAGGCCATCCATGGATTTAAACGCGCGCAACTGTATGGCTGCATTTTCATCGGGGCTGTAAAAATCATAAACCTTATCAGTGCCGTCCAGATAGGATTTTTGGCTCCAGTTGGAGGGTATTTTGATTGAAAATTTATATTGGCTATCACGAAGCTGCCCAAAGACGGAAGCCGTGATGAATAGTAGAATTAAACTGGTGAATAGGTTTTTTGTTTTCATAATATTTGATTTTTGGCGAGTCTTAGTTTTTAATGCAGCGAACGGAATATCCTAAATACTTTTTGGCTTTATATGATCGCTCAGGGTGATCAGTATATTCTCTGAAAGCACGCCGATTGGCCAGGTCGCCCCATGTTGGATTGGGAGTTGATGTCCAGAAATATGCTACCCTTCCTTCAAAAGCATACGTAAGGTTATCACGGATTACACCTGAAGGCAAAGCGTTAAATCCAAATTTATCGGTGCCGTTGGTATTGGGGTCGCCATTGATATGATTTTTTGACCAGCCGCTTTTTGATTTCAAGTGCTTCGCGGCATCTTTGCCACGCTGGGCGTCTTTCTTTTCCCAAGTAGGATCATCAGGATTTTTAAATTCGGAATCGGCATAGGCTTCCAGAATGCGCCATTCTTTTTCTGTTGGAAGATGCCAGCCTTGCGGACAAATGCCCTGTGCCCCTTCTTCTTTCGAATAGGCCATCATTTCATTCCAGGTGTACAGGCCGCCATATTTTGCGCACTTGCTTTCATTATAATCAGGGCAGTATTTTTCTATGATATTGTCGTCTGTAGGATATCCTGGTTGGGCAATCATCTTCCCAACATTAAGGTTTTCGGCCATCCAGCATTGATTGCCTATTTGAACAGTACGGTAGGTTTGCCCCTGATAATTAATGCTTCCAATCCCCGGGCATCCTGTACTTTGATTATGTGGATTATTGTTAACATGTTTCTTCGTTTCTGCTGGAGCCATGCCATCAAGGCGGAATGATTGCGTGATGCTTTTGACTTCTGGTGATTTTTGTTCCATCATGCTAATAGGGATAATGGCTGTTAAGACATAACCAAAGCCATTCTGAAGCATAAAAAAGGAGCTCATGCCTACCTTATTTCCCTGATAGTCCATCACATAGATGCCTTGTTTTCCGGGAATGCCATTATTGGATGTGTGGTCGTGCAAGCTCTCTTTTTGTGTTCCGGCCGGAAGGTAATTTTGCTCATAAACCTGTGTTAGCAGATCCATGTTGAGGCCATCTATGGATTTGAATGCACGCAGTTGAACTGCAGCATTTTCATCGGGACTGTAGAAATCATATACTTTATCGGATCCGTCCATATAAGAATTCTGACTCCAGTTTGCCGGAATATCAATGCTGAATTTGAATTCACTGTCGTGAAACTGGGCCCGGGACGTATAGCTTCCCAAGAGAAACAGGAGGAGGATGGGGGTTATTGCCAGTGGTTTCATAATTTCGGTCTTTGGTTTAAAAAAGAGGGCTCCTGTGTTGGTCAGGCACAGGAGCGTTGAATTTACCGCACTTCAAACGCAATGGTTTGCAATGAGGATTTGTCCTCTCCGATAATAATATCTACTGCATACTTGCCCGCAGGCCATCCATTATTGGGTCGGCTCAGGCTGCTATGTAGCTCCAGGTCGCTGCCTTCGTTGCCGGTATTCATGCTCACGGCATCGATAATGATGTCTTCCGTACCTTCAATATATTTCCATGTGAAGGTTACAATGGTCTCAGGTGGTGCATAATGTAGTTGGCAGCTGCTGACTATCTGAGGGGAGTTCGGGTGAAAAACATCAACGCTTTGATCGCAAAGATTGCCCTCAAGCTGGTGGCAGGTCTGTAAGTTGTCGATGCTGGCCGTTGTGAACTCCATATTGCAGCTCTGAAGCAGGAGAAGCGCGGCGATTGTGAATAGGGGAAGAATACTGTTTTTCATGCGATTGTTATTTTGGTACTAATCTTTTTTGATCTTTGAACCAAAATACAACCGGATTAAAATAGGATCAAGGCTTACTTGAAAAATGCAAGCAGATTTTCCATAAGTGCATGAAAGGGGCGGATAAGTGTTTTGACGGTTAAACAGATGCCATAGGTTATATTAAAGGTTCCCCCTTGCGATAACTCTTGGGATCCCTTATACTACGGAATGCCCGCTTTGAACCGGCCTCATGATTTTGAGTTGATAAAATCAATGATAATCAGGAAAGAAGTCTTTATAAAAAGCAAAGATTATTGAAAAATTTTGTGGATAAAGCGGGTTAAAACAAATTCTCCAGGGCCTTCATAAAACTGTCCCGCCGGCGTGTGGATACCGGTACTTTTTCTTTATTGCTCAAAACAATTTCACCTTGTGATTTGTCGAAGGTGCCGATTTGCCTCAGGTTGATCAAATGGGAGTGGTGCACACGGAAAAAACCATTGGGCACGAGCATTTCTTCCAGATCTTTCATGCTTTTCGAAACCAGTATTTTTTCTTTTCCTGATGTGAGGACTTTGCAGAAATTTTCCTGAGCTTCGGCACGGATGATGTTTTTTATTTCAATGAAATGTAATTTGCTGCCTGCATTAAGGATGATTTTTTTGTCCTGCTTGCCGCTATTGGTGTTATCGGCAAAAGTATCGAGCTGTGTTTTTAGAAGGTCTTCATTTTCAATGCTTTCCCTGGCTTTGGCAATAGCTCTGATCAGCTCTGCCGGGCTAATGGGCTTTAAAATATAATCGAGGGCACTGAGCTTTATGGCCTGCAGTGCAAATTCATCATAAGCCGTTAAAAAGATGAGTTTGAAATTGTGCTTGTGCAGTGCTTTTAAAATGTCAAATCCGGTTCCATCGGGCAGGTGGATGTCCATAAAAACCAGATCTGCCTCAGATCTGCGCAAAAGCTTTACGCCACCGGCCACATCTGTAGCTTCGCCCGCAAATTCTGTTTCCGGGCAGTAAAATTCAAGCATGTTTTTGAGTGCCTGACGGGCATTGTCTTCATCCTCAATGATCAGGGTTTTTATTTTCATTCTTTCGATAGGTTTAATGGAACGCTTATTACTGCCCTTGTGCCTGCACTTTTACCATCATCGTTCCGTATTTCAGATATATTGAATTTCGTTTCCCTTCCACTGCGTTCGCTGATAATTTGCAGGCGGTCGCGTACAATTTCTGTTGCCAGTGATTTATGTCCTTTTTTGCCTTTTCTTCCCGAAGCGGCTTTTAATCCAATCCCATTGTCTTGAATGGTAAAAATAATATTATTGCCATTCAATGTATAGTTTATATGGATTGTTCCTTTGTGTTTCAGGTTCTTGATGCCGTGTTCGATTGAATTTTCAATAAACGGCTGAGCCAGCATGGGCGGTACAAAGGCGTCTGCATCATAGAGTTTTTGATCCACATGGATTTCGTATTCCATCCTCTCGCCAAAGCGTAATTTCTGAAGATCGAGATACAAACGCGTAGTTTCCATCTCCTGTTCAATGCTAATTGCTTCGAGCCTGCTGTAATTCAATATCATGCGGATAAGCTTTGCGAAATCAGAAAGATATTTTCCGGCAAGATGTGTTTGATTGGAGTAAATGTAGTTTTGAATGGCAAAAAGGGAATTGAAAATAAAATGAGGGTTCATTTGCAGGCGCAGGAGTTTTTGGTTCAACTCCGCATTGTTGAGGCGGAGTTTTAGGGTGTGCACACGGCTGTAAACAAACAAACTTGTGATGCCTGCAAATATTAAAAAAGACCCGGACAGAAACCACCACTCCTGCCACCAGGGCGGCGAAATATTGAGGATGAGCTTTTTGGAGCTTAGAACAGATTTGTTGTCTCGCGAATGTAAACGTATTTTAAAAATATATTCACCGGGAGGGACATTAGTAAACTGTGCCGTAGCAATATGTCGCGGCAATTGTTTCCATTCTTTCTGGAAACCTTCGAGTATGTAACTCAGTGCCAAATCAGGCTGATCGGCAAAATCGCCGCCCATATGAATGGAAAAGAAGTTTTCGCTATGCTTCAAATTATAGCTTTCCTGTGCATTTAATTCATAAAATTTGGGCTGATCAAATACATTCAATTGACTGAAATACAAATGTTGGTAGTGCATGGAAGCTTCAAATGCTTTCTTTGGGTCCATGATTGTGATTCCATTTGAACCGCCCAAGGCAATTTTACCATCGGGCAATAGAGCGGCAGCAGCATTGTTGGCAGTGTATTTCAGTCCGCTTAAACGGTTTATGGATGTCAATTGCCTGCCTTTAAAAACGAGCAGGGCTGTTCCGAAACTGCCCAACAACCAGATTCTGTGGTCATTTTCTGTAAGGACTTTAAACACCCGTTCATCTTCGGATAAAGCAGATAATTTAATTTGCTCAGGCTTATCATTATCCGGTTTCTTGATATACAGGTGCTTTCCGGCAATAATAATGCTTTGGTTTGGTCCATCGGCGATGTCGTAAATCCGTTCATCGGGCAATCCCAATGAGGGGTTTGTTGGAGCAAAATAACTGATGGCAGTATCCTGATCAGGTAAAAAGCAGTGCAAACCGGCTTGAGTAGTGCCTGTCCATAAATTACCGCTTTCGTCAAAATGCAGACATGTAATAAGACGGGCATTATAATACGGATTGAATTTTTTTGCGAGGGATCTTTGGTATTTTTTTTGCGCCGTATCAAAAAGGGTCAGTCCTTTTGCACCCCAGAAACCAAGATATAGTTTTCCTTCCTTGTCCAGGACCAGGTCATTGTACCAATCATTATTTCTGCTGTTGGGATTGAAAGCAAAATTTTCAAAAGTGCGTTTTTCGGGGTCAAGTCTTCCAAAACCTGTTCCCGACCACAAGCCCAAATATAAGCCTCCTCGATTATCTGAAATAAAACAGCGGACATTGGATGATTTCATGCCCGGCACATTGTTTTTGTTATAGTGTTTTATTTTTCCGTTTTGAATGTTGAGGTGGTCTATGCCATGATGTTCTGTGCTGAGCCACAAGCCATTGTTCCCATCACTTGCCAGTTCGGTAATTTTGCTGGAAGCCGGGGTTTCCTCCATGGCCGGTATGTGGAAGTAATTTTGAATGCCCGGCGGCGTAGGCTGAAAAACTGCTAATCCACGGTTGGTGGAAACCCAGATGTTTCCGCTACGGTCTTCAAAAATGCGGTGGATGTAATTGCCGGGCAAGCTACTGGGGTTTTCTTCATTGTGTGGATAAATGGTTAGCTTGCCGCTTGTGCGGTTGTATCGTGCCAGCTTGTCTCCTGCGCCAAACCAGTATTCGCCGTTTCGGCTGCATGTGATGTCCCAGGAACTTACGCCCAAAAAGGGAAGCAGGCTGTCGTTGTGAAGAAAATAAATGCCCGAAAGGCTACACATCCAAAAGTCGCCCAAAGGATCGAGGAAAAGGTCGGAACAATCATTTTTTTGGTCTTTGGCATCAACTTTTTTTATACTGATTTTCGTAAAATAGTGAGCTTTTTTATCTTTTCCCAGAATAAACGGCCCATTGCCCCTGCCACCAAACCATAACTGTCCGCTGCTGTCCGTTTCCAGCGCGTGGTAGAGATAGTAAGGCTGATAGCTTGGGCTGTGGTAAAAATGTTTGATTCGGTTTCTGTTTTTTAGCCGGATAGCTGAAAGGACACCGGCCTGTGCATCAAACCAGATTAAAGAATCGCCTTGATGATTAATGGCCCTGATGTTGAATGTGTCAGATGATTCAGTTTGAATGGATGGGGCATAAAGCGGCTTAAAAATATCTTTTTCCGGATCATAATAGCATAATCCGGCCTTTGTCCCAACTAGCATGCGCCCGTCCGGAATTATGTGCAGGTCATTGATGTAATCCGAAAGAACAGATCCCGGAGTCCAGTCTTTGATGTATTTTTTGGTTTGAAAGCCATCAAAGCGGTAAAGCCCGTTTGTGGTGGCCAGCCAAATATAACCTGTGCTGTCCTGAAGTATATCCGTAACTGTTCCATGTTCCTCATCCGGCCAGTGCTCAAAAAGGCCGAATTTTTGATATGGATCTTCCCGTACCTCATGGATAGGCGGGATATCTGCTGAAAGCCTTAGGGCTGTTGCCAACAGGATTATATGGATCAAAAACCTTTGCAAAAACAGTTTTGGTTCAATAAAAAAGCAATAATCAACTCTTGCCCATCAAAGATAGGGAGATTTACTGAAACAGCAGAAGCCCTTCTGGAGTGATAATAAATGGAGCATGTAGAAATGGAGCAGGTCTTGCTATTTCTTGGTTCTGCTTAATTCTGTTTTTGAGAGCTATTGTTAGATGCTATTTTAATATAGAGGCCAAGCCGTGGTATCAGGGACAGGAAAAAACGAGTATCCCATTGGAGTTCACATACATCTGTCGATAGGTCAAAGTCCAAATAAATATTATCATGGATTTTTGCCAACAATCCTGCTCCGGCAACAGCAGTAGTAGTCCCCCATCTTTTGTTAAAGTAACAATTTACCCCAGTATAAATTTTCGGGATAATTTTTTCATATGGATATTGGTACTCAATATATATAGGGATAATATTTGCATTTTCAGTAATGTGGTTAATGGATTCAATATTAACCCTGAAATATCCTGCTTTTAAATAAAAATTTTCACTTGAGAATGGCAGCCAAACGGCAACTTGTGCTCCGTATATAGCACAACTTGACAAAATTTCCTCACCCAAATCTCTATAATATGGACGTCCAACCATTGGCTCAATAGCCATCCGGAAAGGGTTTTTCTTTCTTTTGAATACCATGCAGCTCCCTTCACCACATATTATGTCGTTATATTCTTTTGTAATCCGGGCCATATTATTTGCGTTGGGCTTGTTCATCTTGTCTATCGTTGCAAATATCTCCGGGCAATCAATCAATTCTGCTTTTATAAACCCAATATGCTTCGTTGACTCCTTTTCATAATATTTTCCGTCTTTTTGGACTATTTTATATTGATACGGAATTTCCCGTAATACTCCTGTTGAATTGCCCAGGAGATAATGGAATTCTGAATTCATTCGATAGCGGTACAGGCTTTTCTTGCCAATAACCATAGCCTCGGCAAAAACTTTTATAGTGTCTTTTTCAGCAATGACCTCCTTGGAGATATAGTATTTTCCATCCTTAAAACGATAACTTTTTATGGTAAAAGGCAGATAGGTTGTGCTGTCATCTCCAGGCTTCACTGCCTGGATCATTTGTGAGTTTGTTTGGTCGTCCACATAATTGAGCATGCAATGAACGGTGTCTCCATCCATCTTGATGAAATATCCATCCCGATAATCGTTTTGTGCGGTCAGCCCAGAGGATATGATTGTTAAGAGCAGTAGGATAAGGTGCTTCATAAAGTCTTTAAGTCTTGTTTAATGTGCGCTTTTTTTTAATATATTTCGTGTTTTGGCAAAAACCTTATTCCATTTTGAATAATGTTTTGAATATACATTTACTGGTATATGGCAAATATTATCAAGGTCTTTCCCATTAAAATGCAAGCGATTTTTTAGTTGTTCAAGGTTTTCTGGTAGTTTATTTGTTGCGTCTTTATCGATTATTTCTAATGCCTTTTCTCTGCTTATTTCATTGTTTCTTATCATATTGCACAACTGGGGCAGTCTTCGCGATACTCCAAAACGCTTTTCCCGTATGTAATTTGTAAATGGTTCTGCCAGGCAGTCGAAATGGCGGGTGTACTCTGAATTTTCCGGTTCAGTCCAACCGATCTCTTTTTTTAAGGTATTGCCTATCTCCTTGTCCGTTGGTAAATCAGTATAGTATAAAACATTGATTTTGCGGCCAAAACGGCCAATTTTGGTGTAAATGAAACTACTGATGAAATTGAGGTTTGGATAAATAAGAAAACGTTTGACCATGTTTTTACTGATTCCAGGGTTTTGTTTGAAAATCGCTTTCAGGCGTTCCTGGTCGTAAATGTTTTCTGAGGTAAATGAATTGCTTTCGGTAGGTGAGTGTCCCATCAAAATAAGGGGTATTCTGTATGCTTCAGAGATTTTGAGCATGCTGCGTTCAATGCCAATGCCACAAATTCCGCAGATTTCTCCCGATTGCTTTAAAGTAATGCTATAAAGCTCGTCAATCAGGTCTTGGCTGGGTTTTACCCAAATATGGTCGCAGGAACAGTTATTGGTGCTTGTTTCTATGTTTTTTTTTGCGAAATCACTTATAAAACCATTGTCGAATGTATAGGTAAGCACATTTAGATTATATTTCTTGCATGCCAGATAAAGCACGTATGTACTGTCTTTTCCACCACTTAATGGAACTAAAGCATCGTACTGAGGGTTTTTCTTTTGGGCATTATTGAATATTTTTTTGAGCTTGTCTTCACCGATAGGTACGAAAGGTTCGTTTTTTCTGCAATATTTACATAATCCTTCGCTGTCAATTTCAACACCAGGTAAACCTGTATGTAGCAGGCATTTTTTGCAGCTTTTAATATTAGGGCTAGGCTTCATTGGAAGTGTGTCCGGGTTTTTTAGGTTTTTATAGGAACAGTTGAGCGTATTAACGGATGATAAGCTTTTTAACTTCCGTTTTGTCTGTACTGATTGCTTTGAGTATATACATGCCCGTTTTAATACCGCTCAGGTCAATTTTTTGTTTTTTGGCGGAAGCATCAATGCTTTTTATTAGTTTTCCGTTTAATGAAAGGATCTCTATTCTGTTGTATTGATGCTTGCCTTTAAAATTAATTTCATGATCTGCCGGGTTTGGATAAATCCTGAACCCAGCCATGTTTTCAGGCGTTTCTTCAATTCCAACAGTTAATGCTGTGCCCCATTCTTCATCGCCTTTTTTGTAGTAAACAAGTTTTCTGTTCATAAATATTGGTGAAGGATCATTTTCGTCATAATAGTAGTAAGTTTCGCCCAGGCCAACGGCAAAAATGTGACCAAAGGTCATATGGTTTATGTCCTGATATTTGGTGCAATAAGGCCTGCTGTGATATTTTTCCGGGTCAACAATATAAGTGCCGGCGAGATATGAATCCAAATATCCATATTCTTTGGTAATTGTATCAATTCTAAGACAGCCTTCCGGACACTCTGGCCCTCTGTCTTCTTCAACTTTATATATTTCGTAAGTAACGCTGTTGTTGTCTGTAAGAAAGCTTTTGCCTGTTATTGTCCAGCTGTAATAAGTATGATGACCGTAGCCGGTTTCTTCAAATTGGAAGATGTCTCCAATATTATAGTCATAGATTAATCCCCATTGAATTGAATCCTGTGCTTTTAAAGTACCGGAAATTAAGTATAAAAGACTTGATGCGATGAAAACATGCTTGATGATACAGGTGTAAATTTTCTTCATTTTGTTGGCTTACTATATTAATTGGACAAAGTTGTAAAATTATATCCATGAATGCAATTTTTTTTAGACATTTTTTATATTATGTTTGTAGAATTCTGATTTTGTCTAATCGTGTCTCAAGATTTTTAGTGCCTACTTGTTGATAATCAGTAGTAAATGTGTTAAGTGCCCTTTTGACTTATTTTAATCATTGGCCTCATCGATATGCATTGTCGTTTTTATTATATTTTAACTTTTCAAACTGAAATATGTTTGACAGGCTCTTGATGCATAAAGGACTGGTATAAAATTTTATTACGCTTCCAGGCGTAACGCTTCTGGGCGTAATTATAATATGTTGATAATGAATTTTTTAAAAAATGGGTCGCTGAATACAAAACTTTTTTGATGCGATTCGATGATGCCTTCATCAATTAGTTTCTCCATTGCTTTTTGAATAGAGGAAGATGGGCCGATATTGTATTTCTGTTGTACTTCTTTCGAATAGATTTGTTTTGGCTCATCGCATAATGCAATTAACAGAGATTTCTGCAGGGCCGTATGTTTTTGAAACAGTTCCCAATAATAATCGCTTTTGATGTTAATTACCGTTTGGACAGCGTTTTTAATGTTCTGTACGCTGATGTTTTCTATTTTGTTAAAGCTTTTTTGCCATATTTCGGCTGCAAGAAATTGAATATAATAGGGTATGTTTCCTGCGTTTTCGATGATTTGTCCGGCAATTAATTCATTAATTTTAATTCCACCTGTCTTAAACCTTTCGATCAGGTATTTCTTCGACTCATCGATCGGAATCGGTTTTAAGTGCATCAGGGAAGCCGCATTATAAAAAGCTCTGTTCTTATTGTTAAACATATCTTTAAGCAAATGAGTCCTGCTGCCAAGAAAAAGATAACTTACATTTTGATGGAATTGAATCCTGCTTCGTAATAGCTTCTCAAAGTTTTCGCCATTCAACTGGTTGATTTCCTGGAATTCATCAAAAGCAACGATAATCCTTTGGTTAGGCGATGATAGTTTTTCAGGCAAATCTATAACATCGGTCAATGTTTCATTTGTGTCGGCATTGGACATCCAGGATAAACTGAAGGTAGGGTTGCCGTTCATATCAAATCCGGCAGAAGGGCTTATTCCCCTGATAAAGCCTGAGATTTTTTTTAAAATATCCCGGTATGTCGAATGGGTTGATTTAAAGATGCTTTTGGAGTACAGCTCAATAAAACTTTGTTTCGAGAATATGGCCATAAAATCTATATAAACGGTTATATAGCCCTCTTCCGACAGTTCTGTCAGTACTTTGTGTGCCAATGATGATTTCCCATAGCGCCGGGGAGCATACAAAACCAGGTTATTGCCTCCTTTTAGGATGTCGGCAATGTCCCTGCTTTCCTCTACGCGGTCATAAAAATGTTCATCCGTTGCTATGCTGCTGAAAAAAAATGGATTCATAAAGCTAAGGTAATCAAATTTCTTAAAAGCACCTCCAATACAAAAAAAGGAGCCCAAAAGAGCTCCTTTATAAAATGTATCTTCACAGGCTGTTAAAACAGTCCGCCATTTTGGTAAATTTCCAGTTGAACTTCCGAAAATGCTTCGCCCTGAGTGCTTTTGCCTTTGCTTACATTGGTGATTTCGCCGGTTTCAAAGTTCACTTTCAGTGTGTCGCCATCTTGCAGTTCAATGCTGTCAACCTCATTATAAGTAACAATCGGAAATGCAGCATTGATGGCATTGCGTTCATAAATGGCGCCATAAGATTCTGCAACAACAGCCTGAACGCCCAGTGCTTTAAAGCAGTCAACGGCTTGTTGGCGTGAGCTTCCGCTACCGAAGTTTTTCTTCACAACAACAATATCGCCCGGTTTGGCTTTTTTGCTGAAATCCTCATAACCTTCGAGGTTGTCAAAGGTGTATTGGCCCATTTCAGCGATATCGGTAATGGCAAGGTACCGGTTATGGAAAATCATATCGGTATCGATATTATCTTCTTCGATGAACCATGCGCGGCCTTCGATGGTTGTCGGTTTTTTCTCCTGTTCTTGTTTTGCAAAGGCTTTGTCGATGCGTTCCAGCTTTTCTTCCATACTGAAAATGGCAGGTTCTGCCGGGATATCATCTGCTGAAGTTACATATCCCGCAACAGCGGAGGCTGCAACCGTGGCAGGAGACGCGAGGTAAACCGATCCTTTGCCCTGTTTTCCGGGGAAGTTGCGGTTTCCTGTGCTGATGGTTATTTCGCCCGGGCCGTTTTGGCCAACCTGGCCGGCAGCGCATCCTGCACATCCTGCATTGGAAACCAGTGCGCCGGCATCTTTAAATATTTTGATGATGCCTTCATCAAGGCATTGTTGCCAAATTTCATCGGTGGCCGGAACAATTTTTAAAACCACGCCCGGAGCAACATGTTTGCCTTTCAGGATTTCTGCAGCTGCACGCATATCTTCCATGCGGCCATTGGTGCAGCTTCCAATAAAGGCAGAATCAATTTTGGCCTTTTTTTCTTCATTCACATCAACCGAATCATGCGGTTTGCCCGGGCGGCTTACCATAGGTATGTATTTGCTGATATCAATGGTAAATTCCTGATCGTATTCCGCATCGGCATCGGCATAAACACCTTCCACTTTCTTGCCGGCACGTGCTGAGCAATAATCCAGCACTTCCTGATTTGGAGGAAAAAGAATGATTATTACGCCCATCTCGGTGCCCATACTGGCAATAGTGATGCGTTCGTCTAGCGTAAGGGCGTCAATAGCCGGGCCGTACATTTCAACCGAATATTGCAAAAGGGTGTTGGCGCCAAACTGGTGCAGTAGGTTGAGTACCACGTCTTTGGCTGTTACATTTTCAGGACGTTCGCCTTCAAAGTTGATTTTTACTGATTTGGGAACTTTGAACCAAACCTTGCCATGTGCAAATGCAGCAGCAATGTCTTTGTCGCCCATGCCTTGCCCAAAAGCTCCAACTGCACCCAGGATATTGGCATGCGAATCGGTTGTTAAGGCAGTTGTTCCGGGATAAGCCAATCCTTCAGAAATCATGGTGTGCGTGCCAATACCATTATCGATATCAAAAACCCTGATGCCATGCTTGCGGGCAAATTGGCGTACAATATGCTGGTTCACAGCGTATTTTTGATCTGATCCTGTAGGGTTGGTATCGAAAGTAAAAAATGTCTTTGAAGGATCATCGATACTTAAATTATTGTTTTCCAAATTTTTCACAACATTTGGGCCTCCAAAATCGCGGGCAGCACGTACATCAATACTGATATCTACAATATCTCCTGCTTTTACACAATCAAATTTGGAGTGTTGAGCAATGATTTTTTCAATGATATTCATAATCTATAGTTTTGGTTTTTCTAATCGGATAAAGCAACCAAAAATATAAAAAGATTGATGATGGGATTGTTGATGTTATTATTTTAACCCATTCTAATCAATATTTCTTAATGGGGTATTTGCGTCTTTTCATTATTTTTACAGGCCAAACCCGATAGTATGAGCAGAATTAAAATTATTTTATTAGTAGTTGTTTTTATTGCACCTTTCTCCCTGATGGCGCTAAATCCTGATAAACCTGCACCTAAGCCGGAAAAAGACAGCCTTCCCGAATGGGTCTATTCCATGGCTCAAAAGGTTAAATTTTACGGGAGTTTGCGAATCAATATTGGTGTGGCAGAAAATGGCCATACAGGTGTTGCGGATAATGCAACGCGGTTTGGGCTGGCAAGCCGTATTCCTGTTTACCGCACTTCGGCTTGCCATTTGGATGCCGTGGGTACTGCAGAATGGGGCGCAAGCCTGGTGGATCGAGATGATGTAATCCGGTTTCGCGGAGACCCGGGTTCGCAGTTTGCGGAAAGAGGGAATGCCTTATACACACGCCTGGGTTTTGTGGGTGTTGCTAATAAATGGGCTTCTTATACTTTCGGTAAGCAGTGGTCGGCTTATTCCAAAGTGGCCGGAATGACGGATAATTTTCTGGCATTCGGTGGTGAAGCCTGTGGACAGTATAATGCCGGAACCGATGGAGGTGTTAGTGGTACAGGCCGTGCCAACAGGGCTTCAATCCTGGATATTAAATTTGCAGGTTTTGAATTCGCTCTTCAGGGGCAGGGTCGCGCCATTTCAGTGAATGATAAAAAAGCTTTTGATGCTTACGGCCTGGCTTTGATTTATTCCGTTGCCGGTTTTACGGTTGGCGCAACCTATAATGAAGTGCGAGATGGCGTGGAAGAGCCAATGCCCGACCAGGCTCATAAAGGCGATAAAGCGATATGTGGCGCAGCTTCCTATGAGAACGACCGCTTGCTTATTGCTTTTTCGCATGCCCGATTGCTGAAACACGAAAAAGTGCAGATTAACGACAGTACCAATTATTATTATGATGGAACGGGCAATGAACTTTATATCAAATATAAGTTTTCGCAATCGCGCAAATGGCATGTGGCAACAGGATTTAATTACCTGCGCCCCGATAAAGATACTCCTGCCGGTGATTTCGATCTGCAATATGCCGTTCTGGAGCTGGCTTATACTTTTTCGCCGGACAGTTATGCCTTTATAACATCCCGTATTGACAACAGCCATGATGTGGCAGGAAACCGCAGCGATCCTACAGTCTTTGGTGGAGGTTTACGCCTGAGTTTTTGATAATTCAGGGCATACTAAAGAGTTCTTGAAAATTTTCTGGAATTGTTTTGTTGTATCAGGAAATTTTCTATATTTGCAGCCCGAAACGCGGAAGTAGCTCAGTTGGTAGAGCATAACCTTGCCAAGGTTAGGGTCGCGGGTTCGAGTCCCGTCTTCCGCTCAAAAAAGCCTGAACATTTGTTTGGGCTTTTTTTTTCCTCCTTTTTCACTTACTTTGACTTCCCGAAAATTATGGTTTATGAAATCTATTATTAGTATTTTTATACTGCTTACTGCTTCCTTAGCTTTAATGGCTCAACCTAAAGGCATCTTTGAAATCCAGTATGATTATTTCAACAATGGCAAAATACAGGCCCAAAACTTATCTGTTTTTGCCAATGATCAAATGGCTGTACTGGATTTCGGGAGTAATATGCCTGATGTGATTGATTATCAAGATAAAAGATGTATCAGTTTCCTGCGGCAAGACAGCTTGCTTTACAAACGGAGCAATGCCTTTGAGCAGCTGGTAAACTTAAAATCGGAGGAAGGAATGGATACGGTTTTGGGGTTTCCTTGCCGTATAGCTACAGGCAGCCTGCGGTCAAATCACATCCGTATCTGGTATGCAGATTCAGCCGGAGTGCAGGCATCGCCATCGCAAAATATTTTGTTGCCAGATACAAAGGCGTTGATCCTGAGGGTGGTAATGAACGGCTCCTACGAAATAATTGCCAAGTCTGTCGCTGAAACCAAAAATGATTCTTTGCTTGTCGAGGCTGCACGCCTTATGGCTGAAGCGGAAAGTGTCAGTTCGTCGCGTTATGCACGAATGCAAATTGAAAACCGTTTTGACCAAATGGATATTTTTGTGGATGAAGTGGTGAGTTTTACCAATGCCGATAGCCTGGTTTATCCGGAAACATTGGATTCAACTTACCGATACTCCAAAGGAACCATCATCCTGCGCAAGATAAAACTACCTGAAAAACCTCAGGGCACACAGGTTTTTCTAAATATTTCCTGCCGTTCTCTGGGCGATGCCTACGACCGTACAGGTTCCGTTTTTATGATTTCGCCCGAAACAAAGACTTCAATGATTGATGCCTTGGTAAATGGTATTGCCTCCGTTCCGGTCTATACCAGCAATCAGGGTGAGAATTTTCAGGGCATTGTGCAAAATGGTGATTATCAGCCGCCTATTGAGCTAATGCGCTTCTTTTCATCCTTTGGCGCAGGCCATTTTAATGGGCAATCAGAAATTGAAGGTTACAACTGGCCCGATTCCATTATTTATAATCAGGAAGTTACGGATCTGATCCAAGCCAAAGGACAGGAAGTTTATATTGGCGTTTTTGTTGGGAATTACGACCGCAACGGGCATGAAGTGGACTTGAGCCTGAACTTTTATCCCCCTTGGGAAAAGGAGGAAGAAAAAGAAGAATGGCTGATGCCGCTATTCAATACCGTGAATATTATGGAGATGTCGGGGCAAAATTATGGAACGCTTTTCCTGACCGACAGCCTTGAAGTGGAATTTGAACTGCCCGACTCAATTAGCGGCCTAAAATTGATTTATACTTCTACTGGTCACGGAGGCTGGGGCGGCGGTGATGAGTTCAATCCTAAACTCAATGAGATTTTTATTGATGATGAAAAAGTGTTCAGCTTTATTCCCTGGCGCAGCGATTGCGGCACATTCCGTATGCTGAACCCATCTTCGGGGAATTTTGCCAACGGGCTTTCATCGAGCGACCTGAGCCGGTCAAACTGGTGCCCGGGGACATCCACTCCACCTGAAATCGTTCCATTGCCTCATTTAAAAGCCGGAAAACATATCCTCAAAATTGCTATTCCAATGGGTGAACGCGAACACCAGAGCTTTTCCGCATGGAATGTATCCGGTGTATTGGTAGGAGTGAAGATGTAGCCATCAAAATTTTTTCCGCTTTCATCGGTATTTTTCCTGCTTTCACCGATTATCCCTTTCCCGGGCTTGCTCCTCATGTTACTTTTGCTTCATTATTAGTTCCTATCTATAAAGTACTGTGCTTGGTTCAGAATATCTCCCGAAGCTTTCGGAAGAATAATCCAGAAGCTTCGGGAGACATTATGGGCAGGCACTAATTAAAAACAAATTACCATGAGAACACATAATGCAACAAAAAATTTCGTAACCGGAGGCATCATTATTATTGCCGGTTTGCTTTTCCTACTTCATCGTTTTGAGATGATCCCGCCCGAAGTGGCAGATGTAATCTTTCGCTGGCCCATGATCCTGATTGCCGGTAGTTTTACGATGATGATTGGTCATAAAAACAAAGTGCCCGGATTGATCGTGCTGGCCATTGGCCTGTTTTTTACCATAACGCATCATTATGATGTGCCCGAATTTGTGGGCAAAGCGTTCTGGCCGGCACTGATTATCCTTTTCGGATTGATGGTTTTAATGCGCCGTCCACTGCATCGTCGTGTGCAGCATGTGCGTGATGGAATAAAAAAAGAAGAAACCAATGCTGATGACAATTATTTTGAAGATGTGGCTATTTTTGGTGGAGGAAACAAATTTTTTACCATGAACCCTCTTCTGGGCGGAAGGATTACGGCAATTTTTGGCGGAAGCGAAATTGACCTCAATCAATGCCAACTTCCTGAAGAAGGTGCGGAAATCGAAGTAACAGCGATTTTTGGCGGTTCGGTAATCCGAGTGCCCGTAAACTGGAACGTGCGCATCGATGTTACCCCAATCCTGGGTGGCGTGGAAGATAAACGTGCGCCCCTCCCATCCGGCCAGCTCGATAAAAAAGTGCTGGTAATCAGAGGGACAGTCGTGTTTGGGGGGTGTGAAATCAAGCGCTCATAGAAATGAAGCATCCTTTCCGAAATAACCGCCAGGGAATTGCAATAATGATATTGGTATGGATGGTCGTATTGGCCGTTCATACTTTTGTGCTCTATAATTTCTGGCAAGCAGAAGGCATGTGGCCTTTTTTTGATAGCCTGATCCATATGTTGGTTTTTCTTCCACTGGCCATTGCTTTATGGTATCCGGTCCGCTATGCCTCAGGTCTGGGCGAAAATATCCGTCCCGATTACAGTAATCTGATCCTTGGTATTTTGGTCGTACTGGCTGTTTGGATGGCAGCTTCCTATGGAATTGTCCGTTTGTTTCGGCCTGATGCCGGTTATCGCGGATACTACCATTCATCCCTCATGCTACGTGCCGCTTTTGGCTTGCTGGTTTTTACCTTTGTTGCACTGATTTATATGCTGATAAGCTATTTTGCCGGATATGAAGAGCGATTGGAAGAGCGCAATATGCTTAAAGCTTCCTTTAAAAATGTGCAACTGAGTTTTTTGCAATCCCAAATCAATCCGCATTTTCTTTTTAATGCGTTGAATGGTGTGAACAGTTTAATTATCAGTGATCCGGATAAAGCACAAGAAGTGGTTGTGGAACTTTCGGATTTCCTGCGATACACTCTAAAACAGGGTCATGAGCATTTTCATGAAGTGAAAGATGAAATCCAGAATATGGAGCGCTATCTGGCAATCGAAAAAATCCGTTACGGCAAACGCCTCGATTACAGCATTCAATACGGTGAAAATGTGAGTAAGGCCCGGATTCCCGCATTGATCATGCTGCCACTGCTCGAAAATGCCATTAAGTTCAGCCTGCACCAAAGTACGGCCCACGCAAAAATCAGTTGTGGTTTTAAAATCCATTTGGAATCATTACAAGTTGAAATGTGCAATACCTTTGATCCGGATACTCTCAATGAAATCCACGGAACCGGTACCGGACTGAAAAATATCGAACAGCGTCTGGAGGTTTTGTACGGTAAAAACGGTTTGATCCATTATGAGAAAAACGAAAGCTTTTTCAGGCTAAGGCTGCGTATTCCGCAACATTTGGATGCAAAAGCGCTCGAATATCTTGCCTAAGCAAGGCAAAACAGAGTTTTTTGCTATTTTAGTGCTTGAACAAATTTCACCTATGGGAAAAATTCGTGTATTAATTGTTGATGATGAAGAGCCGGCGCGGATTCAGATCAATGAATTACTGAAAGATCGCAGCGAAATTGAAGTCGTGGGGCAATGCGAAAATGCCTTTGAGGCTGTGAAAGCGATTCAGGCGCTGAAACCCGATTTGATGTTCCTCGATATCCAGATGCCGCGCATCAGCGGTATCGAAATGCTGGATATGATCGACGATCCGCCCTACATTATTTTCTCCACTGCTTTTAACGAGTATGCAGTGAAAGCTTTTGAGTTGAATGCTGTGGATTATCTGCTCAAGCCCTATACGCGCAGGCGCTTTAACGAAGCCCTGGACCGTGCGCTGAGCCTTATGAAAATGAAAGAAGGGCAAAAGAAGGATTATGTGCGCCTTCAGGAAAAACCAGAAGATGAAAAGCAGGAGATCAGCCGGATTGTAGTAAAAAAATCGGGCAGTATGCTTGTATTGCCGGTGCAGGAAATTATTTGCCTCGAAGCTAAAGGTGATTATGTGCAAATACAAACAGCTGAGGGGAATTTTATGAAGCAAAAAACACTGCGATATTTCGAAAAGCGGCTGCCTGCAAATTCTTTCTGCCGCGTGCATCGTTCCTGCATTGTCAATCTCGAAAAAGTGAAAAAAATTGAGAGCTGGGGCAAAGAAACCTGGATTGCCTTGCTCGAAGCCGACCGCAAAGCCCTGGTAAGCAAAAGCGGGATGGCTTTGCTGAAAGACGGTTTGGGAATGTAAACTGTAATCATTTTCAACAACAGACCGTCTTGATATACGCTTACCTACTGACCTCTATAACAATATTATTAGTATCCTGAAAGGGCATTCTAACCTGCTCTATTGATAAAATGCAAACAAAATATTGTAAGAGGCTAAAAATTATGTGTTTACTAATTTTATATCCTAAAATTGAATTTGTTTGCATTTTACCAGTGCATTAACTTCGGGCCATCTGCTTCGTTGCCAAAGCTTTGAAATAGGCGACTATATCTTCAGCTTTTGACGCCTCACATCTGACCTTAATTTAAAGCATGAATAAAGCAGGTTAGAATATGCAATCAAAATTTTTCAAAAAATCCTGAGATTTATTTGCATAATGAACAAATGTTCATTTCCTTTGCAACTTATTGTGAAATAATATATGAAATTATTTACATATTTACTTGCTGGCATAATTTCATTTGCATTTAAAATCCCTCTAGGGTGAGTATGGATATTATTTTTCTAAATAATTCATTTCTAGGTATTTATAATAATTAAAGCAATGAAGAGTACAAATGTATTAGTAATTGGAAGTAGCGCAGCAGGTTTGGTTGCGGCTACAACAGGAAAAAGACTGTATCCCGATAAAAAGGTGACGGTAGTAACACGTATGCCCAAAACACTTATCCCATGTGGAATTCCTTATGTTTTTGGTTCGGTAGGATCGACAGATAACGACATTCTTCCTGCTGAGAAAATGTTTGAAAAATTTGGTATCGAAGCCATTCACGATGAGGTGGTTTCCATCAACCGGGCAGCAAAAACCGTAAAACTGAGCGATGGCTCGGAGATCACTTATGAAAAACTTGTTCTGGGAACAGGTAGTCTGCCGGTTCGTCCGGCATGGCTCAAAGGAGCTGATCTGGATGGCGTTTTTACTGTACCCAAAAACAAGGTTTATCTGGATGATATGCAGAAAAAACTTGAAGGTTGTAAAAAGGTTATCACTATAGGTGCCGGATTTATTGGTGTTGAGATTTCTGATGAATTGCACAAAGCCGGAAAAGAAGTTGTGCTAATAGAGCGTTTGCCAAATATCCTTGGCCTTGCTTTTGACCCTGATATTGCGGTGCGTGCGCAGGACATCCTCTCCGAACGTGGCGTGGACATCCGTACCGGCATCAGCGTAAAAGAGATTTTCGGCAATGGAAAAGCAGAAGGCGTAATCCTGGATAATGGCGAAAAACTGGAAGCAGATGCAGTAATCCTTTCTTTGGGCTATGAGCCAAATTCAACCTTGGCAAAAGAAGCCGGATTGCAGGTAGATGACCGTGGTTTTATCCGCGTAGATGAGTATATGCGTACCGAAGATTGCGATATTTTTGCTGTGGGCGATTGTGCCGAAAAACGCGATTTTGTAACACGCAAAAAGTGCCCGGTAATGCTGGCTTCAACGGCATGTGCAGAAGCTCGTATCGCCGGAATGAACCTCTATAAACTTTATGCCATTAAAACATTCAGCGGTACGATTTCAATTTTTGCTACGGCAATTGGTGATACCGGTTTTGGCGTTGCGGGCCTGACCGAAAGCATAGCCGAAAAAGAAAATTTCGACTATATCACCGGTGTTTTTGAAGGAATTGACCGTCATCCAGGGACATTAAAAGATACCCATAAACAGTATGTTAAGCTAATTGCAGGTAAAGAAAGTGGAGTGATACTTGGTGGTGAAGTAATGGGCGGACTTTCCGTTGGCGAGCTGACCAATACCATCGGCATTATGATCCAAAACCGTATGACTATCAACTCGCTGCTGACCGCACAAATCGGTACGCATCCGCTGCTTACAGCTTCTCCGGCAGGATACCCGCTCATTAAAGCCGCAGAAGATGCTTCAACAAAGTCAATGTTCAGGCATTAATACCGATTGCTTTTCTTCTCTTTTTTAAAAAATAAAGGGATGAAACATTGATAAATAGAAATAGTTGTATATTTGTATATATAAATGAAAGTCAGGTCTGCTATGGCCTGACTTTTTAAAATACAAAGAATATGAAATTGAGATTTGCCTTTGCTGCTTCCGGAGAAGGATTAATGAAAAACAGGCATTTTGGCGATGCCGAAAAATATCTTATTTATGAGCAGTCTGAAAATGGGCTGATTTGCACAGGCGAGATGGAAAACCGGAACAAAGAACTACCGCATGGCGTAAAAAACAAGGCGGAAGTAATTGCCGGCGATCTTGCCAAAAAGGATATTCAGGTAGTAGTCTCACGGCAGTTTGGGAAAAATATAAGCCGCATCAACCATTTTTTTATTCCCGTCATCGTGCAGCAGGATGATCCTCAAGCTGCATCCGAAGTTCTTTTCAAACACCTGCATTGGCTTGAAGATGCCTGGAACCATAAAAAAGAAGATGGTTACAAACTTTTTCTCATAGAACAGGGAATTTTAAAAGTCCCTGTTAAAAAGCTGTGATATTTTTTTGAGTGCACTATTTTTTGTTTCTCTCAATCAATTGCTGCATCATCTCAAAAAGCTCCTCTTTTTTAATAGGTTTGGTTATATATTCGTTGCAACCTGCCTCCAAGACTTTTTTGCGGTCATCAAACATACCATAGGCCGTTTGGGCAATGATAATCACGTCTTTATTAAAATCCCGTATGCTTTTTGCTGCTTGGCAGCCATTCATATCGGGCATTTTAATATCCAGCAGGATAATGTCTGTTTCCGGATGCTGTTTAAGGAAATTAATACACTTCCTGCCGTTTGGGACAGCAGTAATTTTATCCATTTCTTTTTTGAAAATGGTTTTAAAAAGCATAATGCTGGTTTCTTCATCTTCTGCAATGAGGATGTTGATATTTTGAAAGGCCGGGGAAGGGTTCTTTGCCAAGGTGGGTTTTAGGTGTTTTTTTTCTATGTGCTGTCTGTGATAATCAATCGTGAATTGAAATACGGTGCCTTTTCCTTCCTTGCTTTCCACCTGAATGCTCCCACCCAGCATTTCAGCATAAGCTTTTGAGATGGCTAAGCCCAGCCCACTGCCTTCATAAACTCTGGAGTCTTCAATATCAGCCTGTTCAAAACGGTTGAAAATGGCATTTATGCGGTTTGCGGGAATTCCAATACCCGTATCCCGAACATAAAAGTCCAGTTTTTTATGATCATGAGATATGGTACAACCAAAGTTTATGGTTCCGTGATCCGTAAATTTTATCGCATTCTTAATCAGGTTGATCAGAATGCCCTCCAGCTTGTGCTTATCCGACAAAATGTTTGCCTCCGCAGCCGTCAGGCTTGTGTGGCTTGTCAATTCAATACCTTTCTTTTTTGCTTCGGGCTGGAAAAATTCAAATTGATCGTTCAGGATTTTATTTACGTTGAACTCAGTTGATACAACTTCCTCCTGTCCCGATTCTATTCTGGAAATATCAATAATATCATTGATTGTATTCAACATCCGTTGTCCGCTTTTTTCAATGATGTTGATGTAGCTTTCTTGTTCATCTCCAGTAAGTTGTGGCTCTTTGAGGAGTTGGGTGAAGCCCAGGATACCGTTCATGGGCGTACGGATTTCATGGCTCATATTCGACAGGAATGCACTTTTCAGGCGGTCACTTTCTTTTGCTTTTTCCAGTGCATCGCGCAGTTCCTGTTCCTTTTGTTTCATCTCGCTGATGTCTTCCGAAACCTTAATGTAGTTGATGATTTTCCCTTCTTTATTACGGATGGGGGATATGGAAGCTTTTTCCCAGAAAAGCTCACCGTTTTTCTTTTTGTTGTGGAATTCGCCATGCCATTCATCGCCTTTAGTAATGGTTTCCCATAAGTCAACGTAAGTATCAGGAGAAAAATGCCCCGATTTCATAATGCGGGCATTTTGCTTGAAAACTTCTTCTGTTTGATAGCCTGTTAGCTCAGAAAATTTTGGGTTGGCATATTCAATATTTCCGTCAAGGTCGGTGATTACAACTACCGCAGGGCTTTGCTCTACGGCAGTGCTGAGCTTGATCAGCTCTCTTTCTGATTTCTTGCGTTCCGTTACATTTCTCAGGACAAAAACCATGCCTGTAGGTTCGTTTTTGGCATTGCGCAAAACATCACCGTTTACCGAAATTTCAAAAAGTACCCCATCGCCAACATGCATTTGGTATTCCTTGAGCCCGAGCGCTTGTTCAAACATCAAGCGGGTGTTTCCTGCAACAATTTCTTTGTCTTTGTCTGCGATGAAATCCATCATGTTATGCCCGAGAACATCCTCTTTATTTAAAAATGGGAATGCCTTGCTTATGGCATCGTTCACAAAAACAATTTCGCCATTCAAATTAGTGCGGATTATAATATCCGGAACGGTGGCAATGAGCTTACGCGAGAGTTCCTCGCTTTCCCTTAGTTTCGCTTCTGCTTCTTTTCTGATGGTGATGTCGATGGCATTGCCAATAAGGGATTCCGGCTTTCCCTGCTGATCGTAAATAACTGTACGGTTTTCACTAATCCATCTGTATCCCTTGCGGGGATGTTTGAAGCGGTATTCCAGCGTTCTTTCGAAATCTTCCAGTTTACGGTTAATCAGCTTATTGACGTGGTCTTTTATTTTAAATAAATCGTCCGGATGAATACATTTAGCGGATAAGGCAAGCCCTTCTTTGATGAATTCTTCTGCATTATAACCGTACATGTCCTCAACAGCAGGACTCAGGTAATCATAAGATGCGGTTTTGAGGTTGAGGTTGTAAATTGTTGCTACAGAGTTGTTTAAAACATATCTGAATTTTTCCTCACTTTTATGTAGTGCTTCTTCGGCTTGTTTGCGTTGTGATATGTCCCTGATTACCCCAATGGCGCCTGTAAAGCCCGGTATTTCATATTTCCGACCGCTCAGTTCGCCATAAAAAGTGCTTCCTGCTTTACGTTTCATTATAAATTGCAAATTAGTGGCAGGTTTTCCCGTGGCTATAGCACTTCCAAAGGCATTGAGGGCTTTCTCAATTTCAGGTTTTGGTAAATAATCATGAAAATGATTGCCCTGCATTTCTGCAGGAGAATATCCAAATATCCTCAAAGATGCAGGAGAGGTATAAGTGATCTTTCCGTTAAGGTCGCACAGAAATATCATTTCATCAATTTGTTCCATAATATTTCTAAACTTTGTTTCGCTTGCTTCGGCAGTATTTTTGGCTTTTACCAAGGATTTTGTGGCTTCTTTTAGTTGGCTGATATCAGTTATGGATACAAGGCTGTTCGTACTGCTGCCGGATGAAACAACCTGTATTATGGCATTGACGGTTTCTCCGTCTAAAGTTTGGTATTCGGTCTCTTTGGTAAAAGTGAGACCGCCTTTGGCTATACTCAGGAGCAGCTTCTTAAAGACATCAAAAGACTTTTCATTGAAAGTGTCTCCCAAACGCACGATAAGGTCTTCTTTTGAGTTTGCTTTAAACAGCTTAACTGTGGCCTGGTTCACATTTTTTATTAAAACGTCGTTTGCTAATGTTTGTACAAATTTCGGATGGTTGTTTAAGTAGGTTTCTAGGCTGCCTACTTCTTTTTTCTTGATTTCCAGCTTGGTTTTTATTACTGAAAGATCTTCCTGCCATATGCTTACCGGACTGTATTCAAATAAGTTGCGAAAGAGGGCTTCATTCTGTTCGGCATGTTTTTTTGCATGTTCAAGCTCCTTGTTTTTGATTTCAAGAAATTTTGATGTTTCCTGTGTTTTTTTGAGGAAATCAATTTTAATAAGTGCCAGGTTTACTTGTTTTGCGACCGATTCAATAAATTCAATTTCTGCATTGGTCCATTGTTTTTTATGCAGGATTTGATTCAGCGTAAATACATAAAACGAATCTTTCTCAAAAGCAAAAGGATACCAGATCAGGCTTTTAATCTTAAAAGATTCGTGCAGCATCAGGCCGGAGCCATCTTTTAGAAAATCTTCCTGAATGCTGTCGAAATGACTTGACAGATGCTTTTTTGTCTCTAATATTTTTTTGAAAGGCTGCTTGAAATGGTTCAGGGAATAAACACCTTTAGTCTCCTGTATATCTTCATGCTCAGTGCCCAGCCATTCACAAAGTCCAGTAATTATGTTTTTCGGAAAAGAAACATGGTAAATCAGGCTTCTGTCTGCTTCCAAAGTTTCACCAAGAATCCGGTTGGCGTTGCTCAGCAGTTCATCGGTATTGTCGTTTTTGATAATGATTTCAGCAATCTCATTTAGTGCACGGGCAAATTTTAATTGTTTTTTTCGCTCGTTTTCCAGGCGCATTTTGTCGGTACGGTCGTTGATGTACGTTAAAAAATATGGGGCTTCCCCATCATCTTTAATAAGTTTTGATGAGATTTCAGCATAAATTACCGAACCGTTTTTGTGCAGATATCTCTTTGATATTTTGATTTCTGCTCCATCTTCATTCAGGATTTTTTGAACATGTTGCAGGCTGATTTCGCGATCATCCGGATGCGTAACTTCTGCCATTGTTTTTTCTTTGAGTTCCTCTTTCGTATAGCCAAACAGGCGGCACATTTCTTCATTTGCATCCAGAAGCCTGGATTCTGTGCTGATCATGCATGTCGCGATATTGGCAGAATAAAAAGCATTATTGAATTTTTGGTTGGCCTGCCTGAGTTTTTGCTCCGTGGCAGCCTGTTGGTTCATGAGTCGGATTTGTTTTAATTTTTCTTCTGCCTGGCTGCTGATCAGTTCCGCCAGCTTGCTGATAAACTGCACGGCGGCATTAAGGCTTTTGCTTTCAAAAGGGATCAGGCTTTCAGCGGCCTTCAGGAGCTTGTTTTCGTTAAGGCCAATTTTTTTTGCATATTCTTTTATTTCATGCGTATTCAGGTTTTTGTTTGTAATCTGGCCAATGCCAAAGTTTGCCAGATGCCTGCCCTCAACAACAATAGGTGCAGCAGCAGTAATTATATCCTGCACAACGCAACTATGGCGTATCTGGGCTTTCTTTGTTTTTGCAACAAGCCGGACTAGCTGCGCATCTGCATTCATACAATTTTGTTTGCCTTTCTCAGTAGAGCGCGCCAATGCGCAGAATTCCGTAAACCGCGAAGGTTCTGTAATGGGATTGCCACCCGGTTCGTAAATCAATGTTGGGATATTATAGCTGTTTGCAAAACCATCTTGTAGTTTTTGCAGGCTTTCTAGGGATATTAAATCGGTTAAGTAGTATTTGTCTTCCTGATTTAACATGCTTGCACTGGTGTTTTTCATGCTTTCTTTTCTGTCACTAAAATAATTGTCCTGTCTCTGGCCAACTGCCGTAGCATGGTAAATATAACGTTTTTTTGGAATTGGTTCTCTATATACCTGTATTTTGTTTTTAACTATTGGTTTCTTTTTGGCTAATTTAATGATATTAAACAATATAGGTTAAGATGGTTTTAATTAAATGTGTTCATTGTTTGGGTAGTTTGTTGAATGGTTTTGTTCATGTATTTTCGCTATAAGAACGCAAAATGCAAATGCAAATAGATAGCGGTTTGAGATAATAAGAGAGTATTTAGTGCCTGTCCATATAGTCGGGTTTCTGATTCAGAATGTTCGAGGTCGAGGCATTCTTGCAATGACCAGATATGCCTAAAGGCAGTCTTTATCCTGCTTTATTCATGCTTTAAATTCAGGTCAGATGTGAGGCGTCTAAAGCTGAAGATATAACGCCTGTTTCAAAGCTTTAGCAACGAAGCAGATGGCCTGATTTAATGCAATGTAAAATGCAAACAAATTCAATTTTAAGATATAAAATTAGTAAACACATAATTTTTAGCTGCTTACAATATTTTGTTTGCATTTTATGAATGGAGCAGCTTATATGACTTATGCGTAGCAGTTTTCCCTTTTTTTTAGTAGTTAAACAGTTCAAAATCCCAAGTATTGGGGATTGTGGCCATTTTGCATTTGCCCTTCCTTTGCATTGTTTTAATCCTGATTCGATGCAAATAAAGAAAAATGATATACACACTAAAGTTTTAAATGCTGCACGTTTGGAGTTTTTAAACAAGGGCTATAAAGGCACTTCCATGCGCAGTATTGCTGCCATGGCGGGTGTTAGCCTGAGCAATATCTATAATTATTTTGCCAGCAAAGACGAAATCCTGCATGAAGTCCTTGCTCCTTTGATGGAAGCACTGGATCATCTGATGGAGGAGCATAATAAACCGGAGAATCTAAGCGCAGATATATTTATTTCAAAGGAATATCTCCATGAACAGATAAATCTTTTTGTGCACCTGATCCATACTTTTTGCGACGAGTTGAACCTCTTGCTTTTTCATGTGTCCGGATCTTCCTTTGAGGATTTTTATGATCGTTTTGCCAATATGCTTACCGAAAAAGGACTGGAGTATTATCAAATGATGAAGGAAAAGTATCCGCAAACCCGGACGCATATTTCTGAATTCTTTTTTCATACAATGAGTTCATGGTGGCTGAGTATCATGGGAGAAATCGTTTCGCATAAACTCAATGAAAAGGAAATTGAAGGCTTTGTAACCGAGTACATGCTATTTGCAACTGCTGGATGGAAAGAAATAATGGGGTTTTGATTTTTTTTTGAAACAAAAATGAACATTGTTCTTTTTTGAGCTTGGATAATTAAACAATAAATAAATGAATACTTTAAAAAAACTACAGGCTTATATGGGAACCCGGCGTTTATTGCTGCCGCTCTCTATGATATTGGCGGTAATGAGTTCTTTGCTCTCCCTTTTGCCATTTTTATTAACATGGTTTATTATAAGGGAACTGCTTTTTATTGATGGGAGTACGGACATGCAGGCTGTGTATTTTTATGCCTGGTGGGCAGTGATTACAGCCCTGTTGGGAGTGCTTTTTTATTTCCTGGCTTTAAGCCTTTCGCACTTGGCTGCATTTCGGGCCGAAGTGAATATACGCCGGGAGGCAATGCGCAAAATCATGAAACTGCCCCTGGGGTTTATCATCAGCAATACCAGTGGGCGTATCCGTAAAATAATTGATGATAATGCCAGTGTTACCCATAGTTTCCTGGCTCATCAGCTTCCGGATTTAATGGGTACGGTTTTGTCGCCCCTGGCAGTATTGGTCATGATTTTTGTTTTCGACTGGCGTTTGGGACTGGTGAGCCTTTTGCCTGTTATAATTGCTTTTGCCCTACTTTCTTTTATGATGGGAGGAAAGGGGCGCACTTTCATGAAAAGTTATATGAATTCTTTGGAAGAGATGAATACCGAAGCCGTGGAATACGTGAGGGGGATACCGGTTGTGAAAGTTTTTCAACAGAGCGTTTTTTCTTTTAAAAATTTCCTCAACAGCATAACACGTTACAAGGACATGGTCTCTGCCTATACACGCTTGTGGAAAAATCCGATGTCGGCCTATGTTGTTATGATCAATGCATTTGTGTTTGTGCTGGTACCTGTAACCATTATCTTAATATCAATGGGAGAACCTCCTAAGCTGATAATCCTGGATATGCTCCTATTTGTTTTGCTTACACCGGTTTTTGGCATGTCAATAATGAAAAGCATGTATTTAAACCAGGCACTGGGGCTTGCAAAAGAAGCTGTGGAAAGGATCGAGGAGCTTGTTGACCATCAACCTCTTCCGGCAGTAAAACACCCTCAGCAAATAAAAACTTTTGATATTGAATTTGAGAATGTCAGTTTTTGCTATCCTGATAGCAGTGAAAAAGCCATTGACAGGATTAGCTTCCGTATCCCTCAGGGCGGTTCTTGTGCCCTTGTCGGGCCGTCAGGGAGTGGTAAAACAACGATTGCCCGCTTGTTGCCGCGTTTCTGGGATGTCGGTTCGGGGGCTGTAAAGATTGGCGGAGTTGATATCAGGATGCTGGATGCAAATGACCTTATGCAACATATTTCCTTTGTTTTTCAGGATGCGTATCTGTTCAAAACTACACTGAAGGAGAATGTCATTATGGGCAGGCCGGGTGCTCCAGACCATGAGGTTGAAAGAGCCTTGGAAATGGCTCAATGTAAAGATATTGTTGGCCGTTTGCCCGATGGCCTCGATACCCGTATCGGAGCGGATGGAACCTATCTGTCTGGTGGTGAAAAACAAAGGCTTGCACTGGCTCGTGCCATTTTGAAAGATGCCCCAATCATTGTGCTCGACGAAGCAACAGCTTTTGCCGATCCGGAAAATGAACACCTCATCAGAAGGGCACTTAGCGAATTGACACTGAATAAAACCGTTTTGATGATAGCCCACAGGCTGAGCACTATTTCCCAGCTTGATCAGATATTGGTGGTCGATAATGGCCGTATCGTTCAAAGGGGAACACAGCGTGAACTGCTGGCTCAAAATGGATTATATAAACTTATGTGGAGTGAATATCAACAGTCGGTACAGTGGGCTGTAGGGAAGGAGGTGCAATATGCTTAATCTGGTGATGAGACGCTTTGCTTTATCAAAAAGTGGAGCTACTGATTTTTGTAAAGGTGTGTTTTTTACAACTTTGTTAAATGTGGCTTTAATGTTGCCCGCAGTATTTGTCTTTTTGTTTCTTGACGATTATCTCCATCCGCTTTTAGAAGAAGGAAAGGAATTACAAGGCGGCCTTATTTACTATAGTATGCTTGGCCTGGTTTTTATGCTGTTGATGTTCCTTTTTGCACGCTGGCAATACCAGAGCACATATACAACCGTTTACGATGAAAGCGCAAACCGCAGGATTTCTTTAGCTGAAAAACTCCGCAGGTTGCCCCTGTCTTTTTTTGGTGCGAAAAACCTTTCCGATCTCACCCTGACAATCATGGATGATTCTACCGACCTGGAACATACTTTTTCTCATGCCGTACCTCAATTGTTTGCGTCGGTTATCAGTTTGCTTCTAATCATTTGTGCACTGTTTTTCTATAACTGGCAATTGTCCCTGGCACTTTTGTGGGTTGTTCCGGCAGCTGCTGCGGTAATTTTACTGGCAAAAAAGTTTCTGCACAAGGAAAATAAAAAGCATTATCTCCAAAAGCGTGATGTTTCCGAACATATTCAGGAAGGTATTGATAGTTTTCAGGAAATCAAAGCGTACAACAAGCAGGAGGAATTTCTTGCACAGTTTGATGCAAAACTTAATATTTATGAAAATGGCCTTACCCGTGGTGAATTATTGGCCGGAAGCCTGGTAAACAGTGCGCAGGGTTTATTAAAGCTTGGCCTGGCAACGGTTATAATCACCGGAGCTGTACTTTTGGCTGCCGGGCAGCTCAGCTTATTTGTTTTTCTGCTCTTTTTGGTCGTTGCTTCCAGGATTTATGAGCCAATGAACGAGGTCTTTAGTAATCTTGCCGCCCTTTTCTATCTGGATATCCGTATCAACAGGATGAAAGAAATGCAAACCATGCCAACGCAGACAGGGGGTAAGGATTTTGAGCCAAAGGGATTCGGCCTTGAATTTCGTGAGGTGTGTTTTTCTTATGAAGAAGGCAGAGATGTGCTGAATAGTGTCTCCTTTACTGCACGACAGGGTGAAGTTACCGCATTGGTAGGCCCTTCCGGAAGCGGTAAAAGTACGCTTACACGATTGGCTGCACGCTTTTGGGATGTCGATAGCGGAAAAGTACTCCTGGGTGGCCAAGACATCAGTAAAATTGATCCCGAACTTTTGCTGCAAAATTATTCAGTTGTATTTCAGGATGTTGTGCTCTTTAATGCAAGTGTTATGGATAATATTCGTATTGGAAAAAAAGATGCTACTGACGATGAGGTGTTAAAAGTGGCTCAACTGGCTCAGTGCGAATCTTTTGTGAACAAACTTCCCGCAGGTTATGATACGATGATCGGGGAGAATGGCCTGAAGCTCTCGGGCGGTGAACGCCAAAGGCTTTCCATTGCCCGTGCTTTACTTAAAGATGCCCCTATCGTTTTGCTCGACGAAGCAACAGCATCACTGGATGTGGAAAATGAATCAAAGATCCAGGCCGCACTTTCTGAGCTCATCCGCAACAAAACCGTACTCATCATTGCTCACCGTATGCGTACTGTTGTCAATGCCGATAAGATCGTTGCCCTTGAGCAGGGTTGCGTCGTCGAATGCGGAAGCCCGGATGTACTGATAGCTCAAAACGGACTGTTTGCCCATATGCTTCAGCGGCAGCTTTCGGTTTGTTATAAATAAACAGTTAAAAATGTATAATATAAAATCAACATATTTTAATAATAATGGGATAAGTACCGCCTTCTTGACCTAGATAGGATTGAGGCTGCTGCCCCGGTTTTTTGTGTTAATAAATTAAATCAAAAAATATGAATTATCCAGAATTACACTCTTCTTTTGAGCCCATCAGGAATATTTTTGTGGGCAGTTATCTGCCGCGAATTATAAATGTGGCCATCGAAATGGGCATATTGGAAAAACTTGCTGAGAGCAAAATGTCCCTTCAGGAAATTAGTGTGTCATTTGAACTGGATTGCTCTGTGACCGATGCTTTTCTAAAAGTGTTGCATGAAGGAGGAGTCCTTGAAAAAGAAGGGAATGATTATAAATTAAGTCCTATGTCAGCAGATTTTTTGGTGTCATCCTCACCCATGAACCAGATCAACCAATTATCCCGCATTAATGGTAGCAGTGGGCCGTTTGATTATCTTGAAGATGCATTGAGAGGGAAAAAGCCCACCTTTGACGGGAAAATGTGGAGCAGCCATGAAAATGTCCTTTCTATTCAACAGGGCGCCATGGCCGGTTCGGTGCAAAATGTAATTTCATTCGCAAAAGAACTGCCAGGTTTCGATTCCTGCATCCGTATGTGCGATATGGCTGGGAATATTGGTTATTATTCATTAGCTCTGATGAGCCAAAATCCAGATCTGCACGCTCATGTTTTTGAGCTTCCGGCTGTTTGTGAACTGGCAAAAGAAATTCAATTTGAACAGCCTGCCTTTGACCGGATCCAATTTCATGATTTTGATATGAAAAATGGAGATGGCTGGGGCAGTAATTACGATCTCTTTTTTATTTCTCACTTTTTATATAGTTATGATATTGAGTGCTTAACAGATTTTTTTGTGCGCGTTAACAATTCAATGTGCCTGGGCGGGATATTTATTTCGAACCATATGTGCGATAGCTTTGTGGCACGGGCTCCCGGGCGGCTTTTGGTTCAGGCAATTACAGAACTCCAAACACGCGCAATGGGCTATCCGACACATCAGCTTCCCGTAAAGAAAATGAAGCAGGCTTTAACTCATGCTGGCTTTGGGGATTTTCAAAGCAGAAAACCGGATTACCGCCATGCGCATCCATCTCTTTTGCTCTCGGCTGTTAAAATCAGGGAGGCATAGCGATGATGGACAAAAATATGTTCCTGGTATCTACGGCACTGGCCCTTTTTATTATTTGTCCCCGTATGGCAGGGATGGTCAATGTTGTTTGTCAAAACACGGGGCTCCCGCTGATTAAAACAGCTTTATTTGCTTCTCTGATTTCTATTCCGTTGATATTGGCAATGGTATGGGTGTTTAATCGGTTTGGTATTGGTGGTGCTTTGGCTTTTTGTGTGTTTACCGATTTAATTTCGGCTTTGCTTCTCTCCAATGTGAGCTGGAAAGCCAGTATTGAAAGCTTGATTATTGCTGTGTTTGTTCTGGGCGCTGTAAAAGTTGCGCCACTTATTTCTGGTGCAATAATTAAAAGTTGGTTTTACTAGGAATTTTGTGGGTAACAATAATGTTTGAAAAAAATATGCAGATATTTATTAATGAACTATTGATCCCTAACAGATTCCTCCCTTCACAAGGCCTTAATCACTTTGTTTGGCTTTGTTCCGGTCGGAATGACGCTGCTTATTAGGTGTTTAAGGCAAATGCGGCCCGGTCACTGAGCGTCCTGTGGTGAGCGTAGCCGAACCAAGTCGAAGTGCGCCGCATTTGCCTCCTGACTTCATAAAAACGCGTCATTCCGACAAAGTTTTCCGAAGTATGGGGAAACTTTGGAGGAATCTGTTTGAAATAAAGTAATTTTTCTTTCCACGAAATTCCGTGTAGTACCTAAAAGTTAAAATAACGTATAATGAAAATTCAAAAAATCAATGAATGGTTTGGGCGGAGGGCTCATGCGATAATCCGTTTCCGTTGGCTCTGGATTGGCATTTTTGTCATTCTCCTTGTGGCTGGTTTTAACGGCCTGCAATACATGAATATGAGTACATCCTGGGATGATTATTTCCTGGAGGATGATCCTATACTGATAAAGACCGATGAATTTAAAGAGATTTTTGGTAACGACAATTTTGTTGCAGTACTCACACAGTGCAATAATACATTTACCAAAGAAAACCTGAAGCTCATCAGGGAGCTCTCCAATGAATTGCTTGATAGTATTTCTTATGCCGATAAGATTACTTCATTAACAGATATCGAATTCCTGGCAGGAACGGATTACGGGATGAATATTGAACAAATTGTACCGGATGTAATTCCGGCAACAGTTGCCGGGCTCGACAGTGTTCGTATAAAAGCATATTTAAAGAAAAATATTGCCAGCCGTTTAGTGTCTTCCGATGGAAAATTAAGTTGGATATTGCTTAAGCTCAGAGCTTTTCCTGATGTAGTGGAATGGAGGAAAGATGGTAGCCGTATTTCTCCGGAAATGCTTACAGGTGAACAGGCTCATCATATACTGAACAAGGAAAAATACAAGTCCATATCTCCAATGGGTGCTGGAATGCCGCATCTGTCCTTTCGTAAAATGGACTGGGTAGGAAAAGAATTCCCACGGATTATGGGGATGGCTTTTGTCCTGGCAGTCATTGTGCTTATTATTGCCACCAAATCTTTTCGAGGTGTTGTCGTACCGGTGCTGACATCCCTGTCGTCAATTGTAATTGTTTATGGGGCTTTAGGTTATTGGGAATATAAAATCGACTCCGGCATGGTGAGTATTCCTGTCTTGATTGCTTTTGCTGTAGCTATTGCGTATAATATTCATGTATTCAGCTATTTTAAAAGGCAGTTTTTATTGCATGGACAGAGAAAAAAGGCAGTAGTTGAAACGGTTTCAGAAATGGGCTGGCCGGTATTGTTCAGTGCGTTGACAACTTTTACTGCTTTATTGTCGTTTTTAGTTATTCCGGTGGTTCCACTGCATTTTATCGGTATTGCTACTTCATCTTGTGTGCTGCTGACTTTCTTTATTGTAATTGTTATTATGCCGGTTTGCCTTTCAATGGGCAAAGATCGAGTGCCAAAGCCTGTCGTAAATGAAAAAGGAGGGCGATGGCTCGACCGAAAATTGATGTCTGTAGGAGATTGGGTTTTAAGCCATGGGAAAATAATAACACTAGGATCCTTAATCTTGGCTGTAGTTTTGATTTATGGCGCCAGCCGTATCGAAACGGCTTTTGATGTGGAAAATACCATGGGGCGCAAAATCCCTTATGTTGATGAAAGCCTTTTTGTAGCTGAAAGCAAACTGGGAAGTATGTATTCCTATGACGTGCTGATCGAATTCCCGGAAAACGGCCAGGCTAAATTGCCGCTAAACCTGGTGAAACTCGATAGTTTGTCTGATTATGTGGCCACCTTTCCTCTTAGTAAACGTGTTAGTTCTATACTGGATATCATTAAAGACCTTAATCAAACACTTAATGAAAACCGAACGAATTTTTATGCCGTCCCGGATGATGCAAATCAGGTGGCGCAGATGCTCCTTCTTTATGAGAATGCAGGAGGCAGCGAGGCAGAATATTGGATCGATTACGACTACCGCCGTCTCAGGTTAATGATAGAACTCTCCAATTATAATTCGGGACAGGCAGAACGTGAACTGGAAGATGTTTTGGCAAAAGCCGGACAAATATTTCCCGGAGCAAAAATTACCTGTGTTGGTTCACTGCCTCAATTTACAGCCATGATGCAGTATGTGGTACGTGGGCAGGTGCTTTCCTTTGGGATTGCCATTATCATAATTGCTTTGTTATTGATGTTTGTTTTTGGCAGCATTCGTATTGGCCTTATTGGCATCATTCCAAATATTGCGCCTGCATTGGTAGTTGGAGGTATAATGGGCTGGTTTGGTATTCCCTTGGATATGATGACCGCTACCATTATTCCAATGATCCTGGGACTGGCTGTTGATGACACAATCCATTTTATTAATCATGGACACCTCGAATTTAACCGCAAACGAAATTATAATAGTGCCATACGGCGTACTTTCTTCGTTGTCGGAACGCCTTTGGTGCTTACCAGTATCGTGATATCGGCCAACTTTGCTGTATATATGACCTCTGTGGCCAAGTCTTTTGCACATATGGGGCTCCTTTCTATTTGCGGTATGATGGCTGCACTGCTCTCCGATTTGCTGATTACTCCCGTGCTTTTCCGAAAGTACCGGATTTTTGGAAAGGAAATGGAACAGGCAAAAGCTCCATAATGAAGATGTATCCTTATGGCTGCGAGCATGCTTTGCTGGCCTTGAAGGATAATATCAAGCTTTTATATTAAATCAAAATGTTAAACTTTAGAATATTATTATAATGCAAAACTTTAAAATACAATGGATCATTTTTTTGGCAACAATTTTGTCAATTCCAGCTATAGCACAGGATTATTCCGGACGCGACATCATGCAGATGGTAAAAGACCGCCCCGACGGAGAAACGCGCAAATCAGAAATGAGCATGAAGCTTATCAATAAACGGGGACGTGAAAGACTGCGCAAAGTTGAGAGCTATTCCATGGATATTGGCAAAGATAAAAAAACAATCATGTTCTTCCTGTATCCTGGGGATGTACAAGGAACCGGATTTCTAACATGGGATTATGATGACCTTGCCAGGGATGATGATAAATGGCTTTATTTGCCTGCTATGAAGAAAACACGTCGAATCAGTGGAAGCTCGGCAAAAAAAGACTATTTCATGGGCACTGATTTTACTTACGACGATATGGGCAGCCGAAATGTAGATGAGGACGAGCATAAGCTTTTGGGTGAAGAAAATCTTGAAGGGCATGATTGCTGGATTGTGGAAAGCAGACCAAAAGACAAGCGTGACATATATTCCAGAAAGAAAAGCTGGATCCGGAAAGATTGCCTGGTGGCACTAAAAGTTGAGTATTACGATAAAATGGATAAGCTGCACCGTGTGCTAAAACTGTCTGATATTAAGCAGATAGACGGCTTTTGGAGCGCGCAAACGCTGCATATGGCCAATGTGCAGAAAAACCATCAAACATTTCTCGAAATCAGTAAGCTGGTTTATGATATCCCGCTTGATGAAAGTCATTTTACAGTAAGCCGGTTGGAAAAAGGCAGTCTGTAGTTTTATGGAGGATCTATGATGAAGAAAATAAAATTGCTTTTTTTCTGCTCCATGCTCTCGCTTAGCTGTATTTATGCACAACAATACAAAGCTGATATTAAATTCAATGGTTTTGCTGATACCTATCACGCCATTCGCAGTAATGAACCTTATGATTTTATGAGCTCAAGGAGCCGCCTGAGGGCTGAAGTGCAGGTATTGGCAGGAAAATCCTATCTTTTTGCTTCGCTTAACGCAAGCTATAATGGCATAATCGACAACCAGACTAAACTTGAACTTCGTGAAGCTTATTTCCAGTATTCTGAAAATTTCTGGGAAATAAAAGCCGGCCGCCAAATTGTGATCTGGGGCGTTGCCGATGGCCTGCGCATTACCGACCTTATATCGCCCATGGACTATACCGAATTTTTGGCGCGCGATTATGATGATATCAGGCTGCCCGTTGATGCTGTGAAGCTGAAATACATAAGGCCAAACTGGAGCATTGAGGCCATCTTTGTCCCTGTGCCTTCATTTTTTATTATCCCCATTGACAGCAATAACCCATGGTCGTTTTGTTATGGACAGGATGTGCAATATTGTACTGATCAAGACAATACACCAGATAAGAAACTATCAAACAGTGAATATGGCCTGCGTTTGGCCGCCTGGTTTGCAGGGATAGATCTATCTTTTGCAGCATTGCATACCTGGAATAAAATGCCTTTGATGGAGATGAAATATAGCTCACATTATGATAGCCTGATATTTCAATCGGATTATGCGCCCATGGATATGCTGGGCATGGATCTTTCGAAAACTATTGGGTCATTTGTGCTCCGGGCAGAAGCTGCATATTATTTTAATGAGCTAATGGAAGGCATAAATGGTGATAAGTTGCGGAAAAACAGTGTCAACGGGCTGTTGGGAATGGATTGGTATCCCGGAAACGATTTTACTATCATGATGCAGTATTATCGCAGGAGCATTAATGCGAAGCAACAACAACTGGCCGTTAAGCGAAATAGTGATTTGCTTACTCTGCGTATCTCAAAGAAAATATTGCGCAGCACTATGGATATCTCCACTTTTGCCTATGCTGACCTGAATTATAGCAGCTTTTTTTGTCGCTCCTCAGTCGATTATGCCCTGAGCGACCAGATTCACCTGATGGTGGGATATGATTGGTTTTCAGGTGATAATGGGATGTTTGCCCCTTATAAAAATAATTCAGAATACTGGTTTAAAGCAAAATATAGTTTTTGATGTAGAAGGAAACAAAAGAGTATAAGGTAAAATCGAAAAGTATCGAACTGTTTTTCCAAAATATACTTTACCTTTGTAAAAAAGCAGATTATGTTTCAAAAGAATCAGTTAGTTGTTGATGTGCTGGAAATCAATTCTTTAATGCTTCTTGTTTTGGAGCGTCTGGGTTTTTATCCGGGCTATCAGGATAAAACTCTGGAGGAGCTTGCTGCAGAAAAAAAAATGAATGTTGCAGTGCTGATTATGCTGCTCAACCTTCATGCAAACAAAAACTACAAACCCGATTTTGAATTAGTTTTTGATGATGCGGACGTAATCATTGATTATTTGAAAAGTTCACACGCACTTTATACCGAACAGTTGTATCCGATATTGCACCGAAGTGTTCAGGATCTTAAAAATACAAACCCTTTGCCGGAAATGAAAATGGTGGAGCGTTTTTTTGATGACTACCTCAGGGAAGCGCGCCAGCATTTCGATTATGAAAACCATACGGTTTTCCCTTATATCAAATCGCTGCAGCAGAGTATCCGCCGTGGGAAGCGGCACTGCAAAACAGAAGATTATTCCGTGGATGTATATAAGCAGCACCATGACGATATAGAAGAAAAGCTGGATGACCTGAAAAATTTATTGATCAAACATCTTCCCTCAGGAGATGACTACCCCAAAAGGCGGCGTGTAATTTTTGACCTGTTTTTTCTGGAACACGATTTGAACGTGCACACCCGTATCGAAAACGATATACTTGTGCCTCTGGTTATGCGCATGGAAAAAAGCCTGGCCAAATGATTGCAGTGAAGACACTTATAATAGAACCTTCGGATATAGTCTGCCAAGGGCTAAAGGCTGTTTTGAAACAGTTGCCCATTAATAATACTGTGCAGTGTTTTCGGTCTTTTGAAGCTTTTGCCGAAGAAGAAATTGCCCCGGAAAGCATCGACTTGGTGCTGCTGAACCCTGTCGTCTGCTCTCATTGCTCACAGGTGTTCCACCGCCTTAGTATCCGTTTTGGCAATGCTCCCCTTATTGGCCTGGCCAGTGGGGTTTACGAGCTGGACTTTTGTAAACAGCTGGACGACTGTATATACCTTACCGACGAGGCGGGTCATATCATCAATACGATTCATAAACATCTGGAAAACAAGAAGGAAAAACATAATGAAGAAAACCATCAACTCAGCGATCGCGAAGTGGATGTGGTCAAATTGATGGTTAAAGGGAAATCAAACAAGGAAATTGCTGAAGAGCTTTTTATCAGTATTCATACTGTAGTAAGCCACCGGAAAAATATCAGTGCCAAACTGGGCATCAAAACCCCGGCGGCCATAGCTATTTATGCAGTGGCCAAAGGATTGATCAGCATTGATGACGCAATGAGTGGAGGAATATAAACCTTTCCGTTTAGGTTTTTATCACCACAAATAGGGATTTTTTTTTGTTCTAAATACACATTTTTGGGGATTGTACAGTGGCCGTCTAAAGGAGACTTTTGCATCAATTATTAATTAAGATTTAAAAGCACTCCAAATGAACCAATTTAAAAAACTTTTTTGGGCACTGGCACTTGTTAGCCTCTGCTTTACTGCATGTAGCGATGATGACGATGATGATCCCGAACCACAACCAACTCCATCTACGTTTACTTCGCTTGAAAGCCCTTACCTGATTTGTGCAAGCCGTAATCCTGGTGGCGTAGGCTTTGATTTTTTCTATGATGGGAAAGCCGGAGGTGCAAATAATATGGATTCCCTTACAGTAACCGATTTTAAAGCAGATATGGTTATCCGTACTATTAAGGGCGAAAAAGCAGATTCTACCCTTGCCGGAATGCCTTTTATACAGATGTTTAATGGAGCCAAAGCAATCAATTATTCAGGTGTTGATACTGCCTGCAAAGGTCTTGATAAATATAATGCTTTGTCAATCAGTGATCTGGCTGCCCTGGACTATCAGGTAGATGAAGCCTCTTTTACACTCGGCGGACTGGAGACCGGAAGCACCGGCAAACCCCTGGTTTCGGCATTAAATGCGCAATATGGCAAGCTTGTAATTGGTGATAAATGGAAAAGCCCTGCTAAAAATGAAATTGATGGCGATGAGCCTATCTGGGTTTTTCAGCTGACCGATGGCGTGTATGTCAAAATGATCGTAGCTGATTTCCCTGCAAAACCCGCACCTACAGCAACTGGTTATGTTGATATTAAATGGGAGATTATCGACTAAGTTTTCCTCAATTAATCCCTTATAAAGTTAAGCTTATCAATCTATGACTCGTTTTACTGTCCATATACTCCGACATATTTCTTTGCTAATAATGTTCCTGTTAGTTTTCTCCGTTTTAACAAAAGCACAGGAAACAAGTATTCTGAATGGTACTGTTATAAATCAGGATACAGAACTGCCTGTACCCTTTGCCAATATATCTGTTTATGGATCGGCAAAGGGTACTTCTTCCGCCCTTGATGGTTGTTTTGAAATCCGGATACCTGCAAAAACAGATGTAAAACTGATTATTAGCCATATCAATTTTCAAAGGAAAGAACTGAAAGTAAATACGGGACATATTCCTGAGAATATGACCATACTCCTTCAGCCAAAAACATCACAGCTGAAGGATGTAGTTATTTCTGCTTCGCTCTACGACCAAAAGCTTGAAATGCTCTCCAAACCCGCGATAGTCATCCAACAGAAAAATATTGCTGGCCAAATGATGTCCAACCTTACGGATGTGCTTGCCGAAAAGCCTGGTATCAGCCAGGTTTGGGAATATCATTCACCCATCATCCTGCGTGGGCTCAACTCCAAGCGCATCATCATTATGAAAAACGAAAACCGAAAAATCGGGGATTTCCCAGGAGGTTATTTTGGTCAGGATATGAATATCTATGGTGTGCAGCGCATTGAAATAATAAAAGGGCCAGGTTCGGTGATTTATGGCAGTGGCGCCATTTCGGGCATCATCAACCTGATTGGGGAAAATTTACTTGCAAAACCAAACGGAACACATGCCAGGGTACTCACAGCTTATGGGACCAACAATAACGAATTCCTGGAAGTATTCCGGGCATGCCACAAAAAAAAGAATTTTGCCATAGCTGCCAATGGCCGCTACCGGAAAACAGGAAATATGACATACGGCAACGGGAAAGAGGCCGAAAATTCCGATGTGCAAGACCGCGACATGGAGCTGCAGTCCGCTTTGAAAATTTCTGAAAAGCATATCCTGAACACTAATATTGATTACCATTATGGCGATTGGGGAAAACCCAGGGGATTTAACGGCAGTTTAAAATATTTCACCGAAATCCGTAATGAAGAAGAAAGTTTCAGGGCAGCACTGGACTATAATTTTGCTTTCTCGCAAAAAGAAGAATCGCTGCATGTTAACCTTTATTATGATCAGGGGCAGCGTGATTATTTCCAATCAAAATACAGCACTACAACAGGAAAAAAAACATCGCTCGATTTGGTGCATTACAAACATAAATATGGTGGTGGGCGAGCGTTTTCTTTGTTGAAACCTTTTGAAAACAATATACTTACTATTGGCGCTGATGCATATATTTACCGTCTCGACAGTCCAAGCGACATTATTGATTATTATAACAATACCCAGGGAACGCTTGAGGGGAGCAAAGGGACGGGGCAGCAAAATGCAGGGTTCTTTGTGAACGATGAATGGGACATCAGCAAAAAATTCCGGACAATAGCCGGTTTGAGATATGATATTGCCAGCGTAACAGAAGGCGAAAACCTGCGGACAGAAGACCGTACGGCTTTAAGTGGGAATTTTGGTTTTGTTTTTTCGCCATCCCTTATCCATCATATTTCCCTAAATATCGGCCACGCGTTCCGTATGCCAACAACTGAAGAGCTTTTTACGCGGGTAATCAGCTGTAAAGGGACCAAAGAAGGAAATCCCGATTTGAAACCCGAATATAGCTGGGGCATTGATCTGGGGTTCAGGGGTGAAAACCAGCAAGGGGCTTTGCAATACGATTTGGCCCTGTTTTATAATATCCTCGATAATTTTATCCATGAAACAGCTTCTGAAAAGGAAGATATTGATTTTACCTTTGCTAATTCCGATGCAGAAATTTTTGGCGGAGAGGCTAGCCTGCATTATCGCATAAATAGTTTGTTTGTTGCTTCCGATGCTTTTGATCTGGATTTGGGCGCAGCTTATGTTTATGGTATTGATAAATCGGTGCCTGAAGATGATGCGCCACTTTTTGGCATCCCACCTTTTAAAATCAATGGAAGCCTTAATTATCACGGACGCTTAAACCAGATATGGATAACCGGATATAAAATCAGCCTCTATGCCGAACATGCAACAGCCCAAGACCGTGTGGCTGAAATCCCGGAAGGGACTGATGGTGGCCCATGGGGATATGTACCCTCCGACCCCTATACAAAATTGAACCTTTCATTGCACGTAAATTCCAATACGCTCCCGCTCCGTCCAAAAGTAAGGTTTATTGTCAGTAATTTGCTGAACAACGATTACAAACCTTTTGGCAGCTATATCCCTGCCATGGGAAGGAATTTTAAAATAGTGCTTATATTGTCCATTTAAGTTGGAAAAGTCTTGTGTGCTGTAAAAATTGAATTTTTCAACACAATGGTTTGGTTTTTCATTGTGTCAGTTAGGAAGCCCATAGGGTAAGGGCTGCCTTTTGAGTGAGGGCAGCCCTGTTTTTAAACGGCACCAGGATGTCTTAAAGGGGGCTAAAGTAACCTCAATGCCTGCCTGTTAATACCAATCCGCTTTATTCTGCGAATTGGTAATCGGTGCAGCTACTAACTTCCAAAAGGCCTTCTGGCGTATTGCGGATAACTTTTTTTACCAGCTTTTGTACTTTATGGGCAAAGGTCTTTTTTTCTTCCTCTGAGGCTTTTCCTGAAAGGATTTTCTTTTTCAAGACGCCCATTTTTCTTATTTTTTCCGGATCAGCAGCCATTTTTGATTTGTTGAATATGGCTTTTGCCATTTTTCCATTGTCTTCGCGCTTGAAGATGAGCACAACGCTATTGGGTTTGGCGGGGATATTTTTGTCGATCAGGAAAATGTTTTTATCTCCTTCATTGCCAGCATCTTGTCGTGCCCGTACAATATATGCGGCTACCTCTCCGTGATCGCTATACGATGATGCCGCAATGCTTATTTGACCGCGGACAGGGATTCCCCCATCAGGATATAAGGCTTCCAGGGCCTGCTTTGTGAGCAGGAAACCGCTGGCAACACCGGCGCAAACGTGTCCGGTATATTTTCCTACATCATCCAGTGATATCTCGAAAATATCATCACCCTGATGACGGTAACCTACCATTACGGCTTTTGGATCATGTACTTTTATGGCCCCGGCTGCTTTATAAACATCTTGTTGGGCAATGGGGCCTTGTGCGAGGAGATTGCCTGAAAAAAAAGAAATCAGGCAGGTCGTACAGAAAAATAATTTGAATTTCATAAAGGAGGGAATTTGGTGGTTTGTATTGTGCACCCATGTTTTGCTTCATATTGCTGATCTTAGGATACAGCAAGCTTTTTTAATGCCAATCTTGGTGGCCAGGGCCATTATTTATTTTCTTTTTCCTGTTTGCGATATAGGAAACGTTCGCATTGTTGTCCGCGGTCGTAGCCCAACATGATGCCGAGTATAAAATCTTCTTCATCCGAAAAGTCGGTCAGGCTTTTACTACCAAACGAACTGATGATGTCAATACATTGCTTATTGCCAAAAAACACGTTTATTTTCTTGTCGTTGACCTTGCAGATCGTATAACAAATATTTTTTCGGTTCAGAAGTTCTTCTGTTTTGTATTGTTCATCAGTGCTCATGGTGTGCAATACGAGTTGGCGCAAGCCTTTGTTGTATTCATATACATGATGCAGCAAAACCTGCATTTCGGCAGTTTTATAATCGGCACATGTTATAGGCATATTTTTAGTTTATTACGAGTTTTTTATTGAGGAACCCATGGGGTGTTTCAATACGGACAAAATAAATTCCTGCCTGAAGGTTTTCTATTGGCAGTTCAATTTTGCTCTGACCAGCATTTATCGCACTATTGAAATAAGAAATTGTTTTTCCGTGCATGTCGTTCAATGTGATGTAAACTGTTTGGGCAATAGCAGCACTGATACATATATTTGTGTTCTGGTTTATAGCCGGGTTGGGATATATGTTGCAGCTTATATTGGCTTGCCCGGCATCAAATGTCCCTACACCACTGGTGGTTTCAAAAGCAAGAAAAGGGCGCAGGCTTTCGTCTGTGGCTTCTTTTGAATAGAATTCTGCAAATTTGGTGCCTGAATTGGCTATCAATGCAAAACCATAATTTTCCCTTTCACCGCTCAACCATTCGTTTACCAAATCTGTGATGTCAATTTCATACCAACCAAGCTTTTCGGTAAATTCGGGATTGGCATAGCTTTCCTCGCCATAAGTTATATTGGTATTTGAGGGCCATGTAGATTCCGACCAGTTTTCCGCAATGGCAAATATATTTGATGGGGTTGGGGACCCATCGGGCGCATGGAAAAACTGATTAAGGTTCAGTGTGGCGTACTTAAGTGTTTGCCCTTCATATTCACTGAGGTCAAATTTTATATAAACCTGATGATAGTTTTGCATAGGAGACCAAGTGGCTATCCAAAGTTGGTCATCCGGTGGGAACATACCTGAGCTTCCGCTGTTGACTGTCATGTCGTCGCTGGGGGCTAAAGTGATTTCCTGTGCTTTTGTTGTTAATAAAGCCAAAAGCATAAAGGCCATTGTGAAGTAAAATTTTTTCATTTTTTTTTGATTTAGGTATTAGAAATTAAGGTTGATTCCTGCATTAAAGCTTCTGCCTGGCATATGTTCCCAATAAAATTGGTAGTGTTCGCGGTAGGTATTATTAAGCAGGTTGCTGACAGAAGCAAAAAAGCTAAAGTATTTGTTTATATCCCAGCCTGCCATCATATCAATCACTGTAAAAGGGCCTGTAGGGATGTCGCCTGTTGCTACTTTGCTTTGCTTTGCGTTAAACCGTCCTGATATGCCAGTATATGCTTTTCCTTTCAGGAGGAAATATTTCATGTTGATATTTACCTGAAAAGGAGGGATGTCCATGAGTGGTTCCCCGTTGTTTTCTTCCCCTTTTACATAACTGAAACTTCCGTTCAGCCCTATATTTTTTAGAAACCTAAAGTCATAGCATAGCTCAGCTCCATAAAGGCTTGCGTTTTTGTTGTTAAAGGTTCCGCTGGCATGTAGGGAATCCCATTCCAGAATTATCATGTCGTTAATCTTGTTGTGGAAAAGGCTCAGGGCAATACTATTGGATGCATCATCGAGGAATTTTAAGCCCAGATCAAGGTTCAGGCTTTTTTCAGGTATAAGATCCGGATTGCAGAAATTCATGCCGCCTGGTGTCATGGTGTTAACGAAAAGCTCTTTGGTTGAAGGCACACGGAATGCCTGCCCAATATTTGCAGTTAGCGAAAATTTTTCATCAATTTGATAACTAAACCCAAGGTTTCCGCTCAAAGCGTCATCGCTTTTTTTGCTTGTTTCATGCTCATTAAGCGAATGATCATAAGGAGGGCCTATATTGGTAGTTTTGGTTAAATGAGCTTTTGTTTCGAATTTGTTCCATCGCAATCCCGCATTGAAAGTGAGTTTTTCGGAGAAATAGTAATTGGCCTGCACGAAGAATCCCAAACTGCGTTGGTATGAATCGTTGATGATTGTGTCTTTTGGGCCTTCATACAATAAATCACCGATATGAAAACCGCCACTTGATGGCTCCCATTTCCATGAACGTAAATATTCGTCGATATGGATACCTGAACGTTCGTAAAAATCAAAACCAGCAAGGATTTTTATCTGTGGGTTGATGATGAACGTAAAATCATGTTGGTAAATCCAATCGTTATTGTGTAGGTTTTTGGATTGGTTCAGTACCGTCCCCCAAATTGTTGTGCGGTAATTATATATCCTGGCGGTTATTTCATGGCGGTGAAAGGAGGCCCGGATATTCATCTGTGGCAGAAATGGCGCTATATTTTTCCATTGATAGTGAAGCCCTGCCACATAGTGGTCGTCTTTAGGGTGCAGCGCATTGATGGAATCGTTGAAGGCCGGCTTTCCAATAGAATCGCCAAGGCTTATCATACCATCAATTTTCAAAATATGATTTTTGCTGATTTGCCATTCGGTTTTAGCCAGTACTGATTCCTCAGAAAAATTGGTGCCCATTACTTCATTTCCATCACCGTCTTTAAACGACCCAGCTTTTCTTTTACCTGCTGAAAGCGTGAAAAGCAGTTTGTCAGAGATTTGTGTATTGAGCAGTAAATTGGCATTATATCCATTTCTAACCGATTGGTAATTGCTGCTAAAGTTTCCACCGACATATTTGTTAGATAGTGGTTTGCTGTATTCTTTGGTCATTATATTGATAACTCCGCCAATGGCATCGGAACCGTATAAAGTAGAATAGGGGCCACGGAGCACTTCAATTTTGCGGATCAATAATGGATTTACATATGTGCCGGGAGGGCCTTCGTTTCTTTCAGAACTGATGCGGAAACCGTCAATCAGCATTACAACCCTTTTGCGTGCCAATCCTCTGATGGAGGGCGATCGGTGATAAGCATTTCCTACCATGCTCACAGAGGGTTCCCTGCTTAAAATATTTGCTGTTTCCTGAAATGAATGATCTTGGATTTGCTGTGCTTTTACAATAGAAACCGGCGTGGTTTGCTGGAAACTGCTTAATTGGTTTTTTGCTGTGCTTATAACCACTTCTTCCAATGAAATGCCCGAAGGGATAAGCTTTATGGAAACATTGCCGGATATTGTATCCGTATTTATTTTTTGCTTCTGGAAACCAACATAGCTGGCTGCCAGTATTTTGTGCTTTTGGGGAATGCTGATCTGAAAATGCCCGTTTAGATCGCTTGTGGAGCCAATGTATGTCCCAGCTGCCCATATGCTGACGCCAGGAAGGCTTTCGCCGGTTTCGGCATTGTAAACAGATCCTTGGATAAGTATTGTTTGCCCTTTCAGGCTGTATGTTAAGGCCAGGATCAATAACGGTAGGATTATTTTCCCGGCTAAGTGTACTTTTCTCATTAATGTGAGCTTAGATAAAGAAAGGGAGGTTTCGTTATGGCATTCTTACTCCCTCCCCTTTTGTACAAATAAAATTTGAAAAATTACAGCTTAGTTAAACTTGGCTGATATTTGTTTAACCCAGTTCTTAATGCGTTCTTCGCTTAAGTTTGATTGGTTTTCTTCATCTAAAGGAAGACCAATAAAGACTTCTCCTTTCAGTGCACGGGAACACATGAAGTCATATCCTTCATTGGGTACTTCACCAACCACTTCACAGCCTTTTCCTTCCACGGTTTCATAAATTTCGCCCATGGCATCTACGAACGAATCGCAATACATGTCCTGGTCTCCCAAACCAAATATGGCTACCTTTTTGTTGTTCAGGGCCACATCTTTAAGTGTTTCGATAAAGCCTTCAAAATCGTCTTGAAGGTCTCCAACACCCCATGTTGATGAGCCAAAAATGAGATTATTGTATTTAGTAATATCTTCTGCTGAAGCATCTGCTACATTAATTAGGTCTGCATTATCGTTTCCTAATGCGGCCTGGATCATACCCGCGGCTGATTCCGTGTTCCCGGTAGATGAACCAAAGAAAATGCCAACTTTTTCCATGATGATTTTTAATTATGTTAATTGAGATGCAAAATTGCTTCCCCTGCTTAAAAACTGCAATACCTAAAAACTAGGAAAAATCTGTTTGTTAATCCCATTAAATTGGGATGGAGATTGTAACTGCTTTTGGCTAATTTTGTCGGTCAGTTTGTTAATTGATGTCTTATCCCAATAACATTTTTCACCATCAAACGTTGATATTTGGTATATTTTTGCCGTAAACTCTATTAAAATGATGCGCATCAAAGACTTTAAAACAGGCTTGCCCCTGATGCTTTTGCTGCTTTTCCTCAGTCCGCAACTGACGAAAACGCTGCATATTGCTTTTGTGCACCATCACCATCATTTTGAGCATATCAACAGCCCCGGGCGAAATTTGAGCGAACACCACCCGCGCTGTCCCATTTGTGCCTTCGAAGTGATTGAGTTTTTTGAGAAGCCACTGGCAAATCAGTTTGCATCTCCATCCGAAAATTTTTCCCTGATTTCAATACCGGTTCTTAAAGGTTGTACGGAAAGAATCGCTTTGCCTTTCAATTTGCGCGCCCCGCCAAAGAAATAATTTTTACTTCGTAAATTAATAGGTGCCTGTCTATAAAGTCGTGTTTTTAGGTCAGAATGTTCGAGGCATTCGTTCCGAAGTTTCGGAACTGAAAACAAGGAATCCCAAAACTTCGGGAGATATTATGGACAAAAACTAATTAATAATTCAGGTATATCTTTTTGTTGATGTTGAGTCCTGCGTGCAGTATCAATCGGGATGATCAGCAATAAGGTGTTTTTATCATTTTTGGTTCTACTGGTAATTCCATGTAGTACCTCATTTTTTTATATTATAAACAAAGACGATGAAAAAAGTAATTTTTATGGCCCTGGTCATCCTAACGGGATGTTGGGGACAGAATTTATATGCGCAATATGTTTTAAGCGGTCATGTCCGCGATAAGGAAGATGGAGCAGCCCTGGCCTTTGCCAGTGTTTATGTGCCAAAACTGGGAATGGGCGCACAGACCAATGAAAAGGGCGCCTACGAGATTTCCGGGCTTCCAAAAGGAAAGCTAAAAGTTGAGTTTTCCTATCTGGGATACAAGAAAATTATAAAGGAAATCTATGTAAAAGATGCTGGTAATCAACTTGATGTGCAGCTCGAGCCCACAGCTTTGCATTCGCAGGAAGTGGTGATATCGGGAGGTACGTATTCCACACAGCACGATAATGCCATCAAAATTGAACTGATCAAAAGCGATGAAATTCTGATGTCGGGGGCATCAAGCCTTACGGAGGCGCTGACTGAAGTGCCGGGTGTAGATGTGATTTCCAAAGGCCCGGGCGTGGGTAAACCGATTATCCGCGGGCTTTCCATGACCAACATCCTTATGCTCAACAATGGCGTGAAACTGGAGAATTTTCAGTTTTCGGAAAACCATCCTTTTCTGGTCGATGAATTTGCTTCGGGCGGTGTTGAAGTGATTAAAGGCCCGGCATCATTGCTGTATGGCTCCGATGCGGTTGGTGGGGTGATCAATGTTTTGCATGAAAAACCGGCACCAAAGGGTAAAATTATTGGCGATTTTGTGCAGCAGTTTCATACCAATACATCCGGAGTAGTGAGCTCGCTGGGTATTAAAGGAAATGCCGGGGGTTTTTCATGGGGTATCCGGGGAAGCCTCAAAAGTCATGAAGATTATACTGATGGCGATGGAGAGCGTGTGCCCAATACACGTTTTAATGAGCAAAGCCTGAAACTGAATGCCGCCCTGAACCGTAAGTTTGGGATTTTCCGGCTCTTTTACGATTATAACCGTCCGAAACTGGGGATGTGCGTGCCCGCATCGGTGAAATTGGTTACGGAAAACGGGCGCGATAATGAGGTCTGGTATCAGGATTTGACCAACCATTTGATTTCCAGTAGAAACACTTTGTTTCTTGGCGATTTTAAGGTTGATGTGAATGCCGCACTGCAAATGAACAACCGTAAACTGCAAACGGACAATGCCACACCGGCTTTCGAAATGGTGGATATGGACCTGACTACATTCAGTTACGAGTTGAAAACTTATTTGCCTTCCGGCTTGAACTCGGATTATATTATTGGTTTCCAGGGTGCTGTAAAAACTAACCGGAACAATGAAGCGCCAAACCATGTGCTGCCCGATGCCGATGTTTATGATTACTCCGTTTTTGCCCTTTTGCAGCATAGTTTTGCCGAAAAGCTAAAGACCCAGGCTGGCCTTCGCTATGATTTCCGTGCCATGAAAACAAAAGAAGTGCTGAAAAACATGAACGTAGATACAGATTTCGGAAATATAAGCGCTTCACTTGGTGCAACCTATCAGATAGGAAGTGATATTTTGCTGCGGGCAAACCTGGCATCGGCATACCGCACGCCAAACCTCGCCGAACTCACACAGGACGGGCAGCATGGTGCGCGATACGAGCAGGGAAATCCGGACTTAAAACCACAACGGTCCTACGAAGCCGACCTGAGCATGCACCTGCATTCCAATTGGTTTTTGATGGATGTGGCGGTTTTTTATAATCACATCAATGATTATATTTTCCTTTCACCAACCAATGATACCACTGCGGCAGGCCTGGAAATTTATCGTTATTTGCAAAGCAATGCCCATTTGTATGGCGGCGAATTGATTATGGAAGCCCAGCCCCTAAAGTGGTTTAATGTTAAAGGAACTTATTCCTATCTCGTTGGCGAACAGGATAATGATCAAAACCTGCCTTTTATTCCGCAAAATAAATTCAAATTGGAGCTGAAACTGCAAAAAGATCAACTGGCCTTTTTTAAGCAGGCGTATTTCAGGATTGGCGGTACTTATGCGGCAAAACAGGATCGCCCGGCTATGTTCGAAACCGAATCGCCTGATTATTTCCTTGTGGATCTCGGACTGGGCGCTCAGGTGAAATGGGGAAAACAAAAGCTGATGTTTTCTGTAATTGCCTCCAACCTGCTGGACGAGTTTTATATCGACCACCTGTCAACGCTTAAAGGTTTGGGCTATGGAAATATGGGACGGAGCGTCAGCTTCAATGTGAAAATTCCATTTGCTTTGAAGAACTAAACTGACTTTGACAACGGATCCCTGCCTTTTGGCGGGGATTTTTTATTCCACACCAAAAATCCGCTCCAGGTCTTTTTTATAACTTTTGCCTACAGGAAGCTGCTTGCCGGCAATTTCGAGCATATTGCCCTCCAATGCGCTGATCGATTTTATGGAAACAATAAAGGATTTATGGATTCGGATAAATTCACCGCCCGGCAGCTTTTCTTCCAAATCGCGCAGGCTGGCCAAAGCCGTAATCCGTTTTTCCTTGCTGTAAAAACTGACATAGGCTTTTTGACCTTCCATATAAATCAGATCTTCATAATTGATTTTATATAGTTTGCGGTCGGCTTTTATTACCAGATATTCATCGTGGATTTTGGTTTCGCTGGAAGCAGGATGTGGGTGCGCCAGAGTGGGGTTTTGCTCATTTTCCATCAGGTTATAGACCTTGTTTACGGCTGTTAAAAAGCGTTCGAAAGCAAAAGGTTTGAGTAAATAATCTGAAACATTAAGCTCAAAACCATCTAAGGCATACTCCTTGAAAGCCGTGGTGATGATAACATGAGGAGCGTCGCGCAAGGTTTTCAGGAAATCCAGCCCGGTGATGTCGGGCATTTGAATATCAAGGAAAAGCAGGTCGATTTCGCCTCTTTTTACCTTGTCGATTACCTTCAGGGGGCTATTATAATCGCCAATCATCTCCAGAAAGGGGACTTTGCTCACATAGTCCTTCAGGTATTCCCGTGCCAGATATTCATCATCAATTATGGCGCACCTTATGTTCATGACAGCTCAATTTTAATGTGTACTTCAAATGTGTCTCCTGCTTCTTCTATTTGGATGCTGTGCTTGTTGGGATAAATAAGTTTTAAGCGTTGCTTTACGTTTTCGATGCCCAAACCGGAACCGGAGGGCGCTTTGGCAGCAGGAGGAACAGAATTACTGATGGAAAACCAAATTAGGTTTTTGTCTTCTGTGCCTATGCGGATATCAATAAATGCGGAAGGAAATTCTTCTATTTTACTGTATTTAAAACTGTTTTCAATAAAAGGGATCAGCAATAAAGGGGCAATTTGGAGCGTGTTATTTATTTCCCCAGAATGGAAATTTATGTTCATCTCTTCCGGCGATTTCATCATCTGAAAAGCCAGGTAATTTTTTATGTATTCTATTTCCTTTTGAATGGGTACAGTTTCATGGACGCAGTCTTCAATAACATAACGTAGCATGCCCGATAATTTCAGGACGCTTTCCGGTGCTTTGTCGGATTTCATATAGGAAAGCGAAAAAATATTATTGAGCGCGTTGAATAGAAAATGTGGGTTAATCTGCGCTTTTAGCAGCTTTAATTCGGTATTGATTTTGTCTTTTTCCAGCTTTTGATGATAGAGCTCCCTTTTTTGCAAACGTTTTTGAATCAGATAGATTGTTCCTACAGCATTCAAAAAAATGATCCAGAAAAAGCTTCGTGTGGACATGGCGATCAAGGGGAATTTCAGGTGCTCGGGCATAGGGCCGAAAGTCCGTGAAAGGCTGAGTTCAGTGTACCCATGCAGAATTGAAAATGCAAGGCTTACGAAGAATATTACAACAAAATAAGGGCGTGAGTTCTCAGATTTATAGAGCTTTTGGAAAATATAAAGCGCATTGAAATAAAAAATAGCCGAATAAAAAAATAATGAAACCAATGTAACAAACAATGCATTACGTAGCGGCATGAAATGCGAAGAGACCCCGATGGTAATGCCAAAAACGATAACCCAAAGACTGATCTGGAATTTTATATGCTGTTTCATAAAAATCAATTTTAGGCCGAAAGTACTGATGCTTTGGCTCCTCTTACAAATGTATTGAACAAATGGCAGTTTTTCATGCATCAATGGCCTTTTTTGTCGAATAACAGGCGTTTTTTTGCCTTTTTTGCCTTAACAGGACGTTCGTTCATCAAAAACCGGCTTTGGTTCATTTAGTTTTATAATGTTCTTGTTTTCTGTGTATTTCGCAATCTGATTTTTGAAATGACATCAAAAAAATACACATGAAGAGAAAAATTTTAACCATCGGAATCAGCCTGCTTATCCTTGTGGCAGCAATTTTCAGCTCCCTGGTCCTGGTCGGGAACAAGGCAGGAGCACCAAAAAACAATCAGGCACATACGGTATTGAATGTGCTGGCAACAAAAGCACAAAATGAGGTTCATGAAGCTGTTGTCTCATACAGTGGCCGCATCGGCTCTTTTGATAATGTGGCGCTGGCAGCAGAAGTCAGCGGGAAAATCCTGCAAGGCGATGTGCCTTTTAAAGAAGGGCAATCATTCCGCAAAGGCGATTTGCTCATAAAGATTTATGAAAAAGATGCACAGGCCAGTATCAAAGCATCAAAAAGCAATTTTCTGCGCAACCTCTCCCAAATCCTTCCCGACATTAAAGTAGATTATGCAGATGAGTTCCCGAAATGGGAAGCCTTTTTCAATGCCATAGAATTGGACCGGAAACTTCCCGAATTGCCCACCAGCAAGAATGAAACCTTCCGGGTTTTCCTGGCGGCACAGGGCGTATTGTCGGATTATTACTCGCTTCAGCAGCAGGAAATCCAGTTGAGCAAATATAAATTATATGCACCCTTCGATGGGTATTTTAAAAATGTATATCGTGAAGTGGGTGCCATTGCAGGCGGAAATTCCAGCCTGGCCGACATCATCCGCTCGGATAAACTCGAAATTAATGTGCCGGTAACACCTTCCGATGCCAAAAAAATTAAAAAAGGGCAGGAGGTCTCATTTAGTTTGGGAAACAGCAGTGCACAGGCCAAAGTTTCACGCAAAGCAGGTTTTGTAGATGCGGCAACCCAGTCTGTAAATATTTACATAACTTATCTGCCCTCAAAAAATAATCCTTTCCTCGAAGGAGAATATGTGGATGTGTTTTTTGATATGAACGAAAACGAAAAAGTTGTGAAGGTACCGCGCGAATCCATTTTTGATACAGATCGTGTTTTTGTTGTAGAGAATGGAAAATTGAAACAAAAACAAATCGAAATCAGCCAGCAGCTTGGCGATTTTACCTGCATCAGCGGACTGGAAGACGGGGAAATAGTGGTGACCGAATCGCTCATCAATGCGAAAGACGGTCAGGAAGTTAGCGTGCGTAACAACTAAAACAGCAAGAGGATGAAGAAGTTATTGTCAGCATTTGTTAAATATCCCTTTTATGGGAAAATGTTCATTGTAGTCCTGTTGGTTTTGGGTGGTATTGCTTTGATGAACATGAAAAAAGCTACTTTTCCGATGGTAGAATCCACAACGATTACCGTTTCGGTGAGCTATCGCGGGGCAACGCCAAAAGAAATGGAAGAAGGGGTGGCTACTTTGGTCGAAAACGCTATCCGGGGCATTCCGGGCATTAAGGAGTTTTCGTCTCGTTCTACCGAAAATATGTCGTCCATTACCATCGAAGCAGTGGCCAATTACGATATGGATGAGCTGCTCAGCGATGTGAAAAATGCGGTGGATGGGATTTCCAATTTCCCTGCAGACGCCGAACGGCCCATCGTGACCAAGCAGCGGAACAAGGATATGGCCATGTTCCTGAACCTGGTTTCAGAAAACAGTGACCTGCATGAACTGAACCAACAGGCCAACCGTATTGAAGATGATTTGCTCGCGAGCGGCTTTATTTCACAGATTACCATCAATGGGATCCCGCAAAATATGGAGCTGGTAGTAGAACTGGATGAAACGAAACTGCGTGCCTACGAGTTGCAGATGAGCGAAATTCAGTCTGCGATTTCATCCAATAACCTCGATATCTTCGGGGGCACCATCCGGAATCCCCGTGAAGAGATAAAGGTAAACCTGCGTCAACGTTCTGCTGATATTGATGACATTAAAAATATTGTGGTACGTACCAATGAAGACGGCAAAATCCTTACTATTGGCGAAATTGCCGATGTGCGCCTTACTTTTGCCGAAACGCCCAATGGATCGTACAGGGATGGAAAACGGGCCGTTAGCATCATGATCCAAAAGCTGATGAACGAAGACCTGGAGCAGATTTCGGATTTTGTGCATCAGTATATTGATGAGTACAATCAATCGCATACTACAACAAAACTTACTGTTACTCACGATTTTATGGATAATATCAGTACTCAGCTTTCAACTTTGGTGGGTAATGGGATCCTTGGCGTAGTGCTGATTATCATTATGCTTTCGTTGCTGCTGAACTTCCGCTTGTCGCTTTGGGTTGCTTGGGGCATTCCGGCGGGTTTTCTCGGTATGTTTATCATTGCCGTTATTTATGGCATTACCATTAATATGATTTCCCTCTTTGGAATGATATTGATTATTGGTATTTTGGTGGATGACGGTGTGGTGATCGGAGAAAATATCTTTACCCATTATGAAAAAGGAAAAAGCCCGCGCCGTGCAGCCATTGATGGTACCATGGAGGTTTTGCCGGCAGTTTTTACTTCGGTTGTTACCACGATGATTGCTTTTATGCCGCTCTTTTTCGTTGAAGGCCATTTGAAAATGATGCAGGATATGGCCTTTGTGGTGGTTGCTGTTTTGTTGATTTCTTTGGTTGAAGCGCTTTTTGTGCTGCCGGGACATTTGGCCAATCCAAATGTTTTGAAACCCTTAAACAATAAATCAGTGTATGGCCGCGTACGAGGACAAGCTGAGTGCTTTATACGTTTCCTGAATGAAAAAATTTATCTCCCTGTCCTTCATAAGCTGGTGAAAAACAAAAGCATCAGTATTGCAAGTGTTACCGGACTGGTCATTATAACAGCAGGTTTGTTCCTGAGCGGAAAAATTGCTTTTGTTTTCTTTCCCGGACAGCCGGCAGACCATTTTACCATTGATCTGGCCATGAAACCCGGTACCAATGAAGAAATTACCAAAGAGAGGCTCTTTAAAATTGAACAGGCCGTTTGGCAGGCAAATGAGGAACTGAAAAAACAAAAGGGCGATACAATTGATTATGTGGCTTCTACAAATGTTATTGTGGGACATGCTTTCAGCGGCACAGAAAGCGGTACCAATGCGGGAATGCTTTATGTTTTCCTGAATTCACTTACAGATACGGATCTTACAGATGATGATATCAAGCAAAAAGTGACCGAACTGACAAAAGATTTGGAAGGGGCTTACAAATATGCCGTGGGTGCGTCATCGCGCTTTGGAGCCCCGGTTTCATACAGCCTGCTGAGCTACAATAATGACGAACTGGAAGCCGGCCGTTTGGCTTTTGAACAGGAACTGGAGAAAATCAGCTCGCTCTACAATATCACCAACAACAGCCAGTTGGGCAGCCAGGAAATCCGCCTGGAACTGAAACCGGAAGCCTATATCCTTGGGTTCAATAATGCAACACTTATGCAACAGGTGCGCAACGGTTTTTATGGCGGTTTGGCGCAACGTATGCAGGAAGGCAAAGATGAGGTCTGGGTTTATGTGCGCTATCCACACCAAAACCGGGAAACCATCGGGCAGCTGGAAAAAATGATGATCCACACACAGCAGGGCGATTTCCCGCTGGAACGCCTCGCAAATATCTCCAAAGCACGCAGCCTGAACACAATCAACCGATATAACGGCCGTAGGGAAATCAGGGTGGATGCTTATATGAAAGATCAGAGCGAAAACATTAGCCCTGTTTTGGAAGATGTTGATAATGTGATTATTCCAAAAATTGAAAGAGAATATCCAGGGCTTACTTTTGAGAAGCAGGGACAGCAAAAAGACAGTGCCGAACAGATGGGAAGCATGGTGTTGTATTTTGGCATCGCTTTCTTGATTATTGTGCTGATTATCATGATTTATTTTAAATCGTTCAGCCAGGGTTTTATGGTGCTGATCATGATTCCGCTGGGTATTTTGGGTGCCGTTTGGGGCCATGCAATCCACGGCGAACCAATTTCAATGATGAGCCTCTGGGGGTTTATAGCCCTCTCGGGAACGATCATTAACGATGCAATTGTGTTTATTTCGCGTTTCAATCAAAATATGGTGCGGGGCATGAAACTGATGGATGCCGTAATTGATACAGGAAAATCCCGCTTCCGTCCGATTTTACTCACAACACTCACCACTTATGTTGGGCTTATGCCGCTCATTCTGGCCAATAATCCCGATGCGCGATTCCTGGTGCCAATGTCTATTTCGCTGGCCTACGGTATCCTTTTCGGGACAATGTTCATCCTGTTGATTTTACCCGTAGTTATGCTGGGATTCAATCAGTTGAATGTATTCTATCACAAAATAACAGGGGAGAAAGATGCCAGTGCCGAATCGGTTGAGGTTGCCGTGATCAACCATAATATTGATCTGACCTTGAAAACAAATATGGAAAAGGATTTTGAATAATCAAAAAAGAGAAAAAATGAAGAAGATGAAATACATACTTCTACACGAAATTTCGTGGACAGAAGAACTGCTTTATCTCAAACAGATTCCTCCAAAGATTTCCTCATGCCTCGGAAACTTTGTCGGAATGACGCGTTTTTCAAAGTCAGAAGGCAAATGCGGCGAGGACACAATAGGATGTTTCAAAACGCGTCCTCGCCGCATTTGCCCTAAACCCTTAATAAACAGCGTCATTCCGACTGGAACAAAGCCGAACGAAGTGATTATGGCTTTGTGAAGGGAGGAAACTGTTGGAGCTCATTATCTCACATCAATTAGATTATTATCAAATAATTGTATAATATTTATTTTTAAGAATTATGATTACCCACGAAATTACTAGTAGAAGCAAATACATATGGGCTGTGGTGATGGCTTTGCTTACGCTTCCAGCTATGGCCCAAACCGATATCATGCGCCTTGATGACGCCATCCGCATTGCGCTGCTGAACAATTACGGCATCATTATCCAAAAGAAAAACCTGGAAGAAAACCAGATCAACAACAGCTGGGGCCAGGCAGGCGCTTTGCCCACAATCAGCTTAAACGCCACCGATGCAGAAGGCTGGAACAATACCATTGATGATGCATTTACATCAAACCGTAATGCATCGGTGCAGCTTGACTGGGTCGTTTTCAGGGGCTACAGTGCGAAAATCTCCAAATCGAGGCTCAACGAAATGGAAAACCTTTCGGATGTAAACCTAAAAATTACGACAGAAAACACAATTGTAAGTGTTACAATGGCTTATTACAGTGCCTTGCTGCAGCTGGAAAACCTGGAATCTTCTGAGAAGATCATGAAGCTTTCCAAAGATTTGTATGATCGTGAACAGCTCAAAAAAGATATCGGAAGCAGCAAAAGCTATAATCTGCTACAGGCTCAAAATTCATGGCTCCAAGACCGCTCCACCTATCTTTCTGCGCGTGCAAACTATAATAATGCAGTGCGCCAGCTCAATTTCCTGATGGCCGAACCTTCGGAGAAAACGTATGTCCTGGAAAAGGGTTTTACAGCAGATACAAGCAGTTTTGATTTGGATGTGCTCAAGGAAAAACTGCTGTCGGACAACTACAGCCTGCGCACGCAATACATCAATATGGAAATGGCACGGCTGGATGTGCGCTCTGCCAAAGGAGCTTTTTATCCTACAATTTCTGCCGGCTTAAATGGCGGATATAATGCCAGCGAAACCCGCTTTCAGTCCGATTTGATCCCAAATCAGTATTCGGATGGTTTTTCCGGAGGGATTACCGCCGGGATTTCCTATACGCTTTTTCAGGGCGGCACGCGAAAACAGGCTCTGAAAATTGCTCAGATCGAAGAGGAAATCAGCTCCATTGAAACCGATCAGATGAAAGATGAACTGGAAAACCAACTGGCACAGGAGTTTGAACTTTATGAAGTGCGCAAGGAACTTTTGGCGCTTTCACAGGAACAATTGAAAGCCGCCGAGCTCAACCTGACTTTATCGCGGCAAAAGTTTGAAACCGGAGCCATTAATTCCTTTAATTTCCGCGATGTGCAGCAGATCTATATTCAGGCCACATGGAACTACCACCGCGCTATTTATGATGTAATTGAAAGCTATAATGCGCTCTTGCAACTTACCGGTGGGGTGATCGGACATTATGAAAGCTAATGAGGAATGTCACATTGGATCACTCCGGTTTTACTGATCGGATGTCTTACACCTACCTACTCATCGGATGACTTTAATAACTTAATCTCACTCATCGGATGACTCCAAGTCATCCGATGAGTAGTTGACAGGCGGCTTCAGTCATCCGATGAGTAGGTCTAATTTGCCCCAATAAGTATATTTACAGAATATCCACCATAGCCATCTCCACAGCACCTGGCTGCCCGCAAAGTATTTGCAGCGACCTGGTATAGCGATGGTATAGCGATGGTAGCAGGAAAACCCCTGTGGGGACAATGCGGGTTTTAAAGGGAATTGCTCCGGAATTCCGTAAATATATGGCTTATAAATTGCTTGCTTAAAACCGCTTGTCATTGTCCCTTAGCTTCCAATCCCTGCTGTGCTCTTACACTTGCCCGAACCTGAAAAACCATAATTCCCTGTGTTTTTTTGGGTAGAAAGCTCTTGATTGATTTTCTATAAGCACAAGAAACTATTATCATGCGCATGAAAATATCAAGGCAACAAGAGCTGGTGAAAGAAAGTTGCTTTCGTGCCTTGCGGAAGGTATGGGTTTGCTTAGCCGGACTCGCTAAGCCACGCGTGAGGACACGCGCGGGAACGGGGGGGCAGGCGGGCTTATCCGTTTTAATAAACGCTTATATCCGGTTATAAGCGTTTATTAAAACGGCTACGTAGGCGATTTTGGATAAATTTAGGTGCTTTTTAAGGTTTTTAGCTTATGTACATTTTATACTGCACATGGGCTAAGCACAGCAGGATCGTGGCATTTTCATGAAATATGTTTGTTTCATAAGCAGTATGTTTTAGGCTTCATTTTGTTTCGGTTCGGGCAGGGAAGAAGCCAAAAGAACAGCTTATTCGGGTGTCAAAGCAAAATACTTTGCGTGGAAAAAATGAAAGATTTGCAGAGATCATCCTTGGAAATTAGACAATATTATCTAAATTTGTAGAGAAACAAAGAAAATGCATATGAAACCGGCATGCGCCCATACATATTTTGGTAAAATAAAGCCTGATAGGCAAACACCAGCTTCGGACAAAGGCGATGTATTGGTAATTGGGGGTTCTTATATGCAGAAGTTAGCTTTCATGTTAAAAATTACTGCATATGAACTATAAAGATTATATAAAGAATCCAGACTTATTATCAAGTATTATTGAATGTGAGAAACAAATTACTCCCATACTTCAACAATACATTTCCCATTTTCCTGAATATACTGACCATTCAATTAATCATTCTTGGATTGTATTAAGGTATGCCATTGAGCTGTTAGATGATGGAATTAGTAAATTGAATGAAGATGAATTATATGTATTAATCATGGCGGCATTGTTACATGATATAGGTATGTCTCCATCAAAAAAAATGCAGGATACTTTAAAAGAAAAGTCTGATGATTTGCCCAATGAGATTAGGAAAATTCATCATGAATTAAGCTATGAATATATTATCCAGAATTGGGAAACATTAAAAATTCCAAACAAAAATTATGCAAAGGCAATTGGGTTAGTTGCTATGGGACATAGGAAGGTTGACTTATTTGATAGCAACCTTTATGAACACGAGTTTATTGTTAAAGGGGGTAAAAAATTTGTTTGTCTTCCTTATTTAGCTGGGTTACTAAGGTTAGCAGATGAATTAGATATTACGAATGACAGAACTCCTGAATTATTATTTGATAATCATTATCCCTCTGAAGAAACGAGTAAAGAAGAATGGGAAAAACATAGAGCTAATTATTTTATAAACTACAGAGACAACAATATTATCATTTCAGCTGAATGCTCTTTGAGAAATGTATATTATGGATTACTAGAACAAAAAAATAAAATTCAGTCTGTCATTAATGATTTTCAAAAGCTAATCCATTTATTTCCAAAAAGTAAAAGTTGTTTAAGTCTCAAGTATTCCAATCTTATTCAAAAAATAGAAACCATAGGTTTTATTCCGATACAAATTGGGTTTAGTTTTGATTTTCAGAATACTTTTAATGCATTTATTGGTAAGAATCTATATAATGATGATTTTGTAGCAATTAGAGAAGTTATTCAAAATGCTATTGATTCATGTCTTTATAAAACAAGGATAAATACAAACTATACTCCTTCTATTAAGTTGAAACTTTCAGAAGACAAACTTGAGATAGAGGATAATGGTTTAGGCATGGATTTTTTCATAATTGAAAATTATTTTGCAAAGCTAAATAGTAGCTATTACTTGCAGGAGTCTGTATCAAAAAAATATGAGTCAATCAGTCAATTTGGTGTTGGTGTTTTTTCTTACTTCTTATTATGTGATAGTTTTGATGTAGAAACAAAAAAAGAGAATAATGATGCTATAAAATTTAGAGTCACAAATAACTCTGAAAGCTCATTCTATTTTTTTGAAAAACCTTCATCCAGACAAGTGGGCACTAAAATCACTTTCAACCTTAATAACAAGTTGGATTTTAATTTTTTAGTAGATAAAGTCCAGCATTTTTTCAAGTATATTGATGTTGAGTTAATTATTAGTGATGAGTCAGATGCGTTATACAAAATATCTAAAAAGGATTTTCAAGTTGATAAATCGAAACTTATCTCAGAAAATATTAAAGTGTTGTCTGAAACAAAAGTTTCGGAGATTGATTTGGTTAGTTCGCACCTTGATAATGACATATATGAAGGACAGATTAATCTTTTTGTTTTAAAGCAAGAGGAACATATTAATCCTAAAAGTCTTTATGACACAATTGTATACTCATACAATCCAACATATGATATTTATCAAAAAGGGATTTATATCAATACTTTAAGTAGCATTATCTTAAGAAATACAGTTGGAGCAATTAATATTAAATCTAAGCTTAACCTGAATATCTCAAGAAATAGCTTTTCTAGTTCGGATAGTCTTAATAATATTATTTCCGCATTCGAAAATGACTTAATAGAAAAAGTTTTTTGTAGCTGGCAAAATCTTTCAGACCCAGAAAAGTGCATTAATTCAAATGATTTCATTAAAAATTATCTGAGCCTATATCGAATTAATGATAAAACTATAGAAATATTAAAAGAGCATTGGTTCATACAGGTTTATGACTCAAAAGGAATATCAATATTAAATTTTAAAAATTTATTAAACTTAAAATCTCTTATTATTCTAAATAACTATGATGTCCATGAGAAAAAATCTGCATTAAATGAAGAAAAGATAAAAACCATATATGATAAATTAAACATCCCACTGATATTGTGTTTTAATGAATCATATTCGAAGAATGTTTTGAAATATTCTGAAAAAATGAATCTTAAAATTGAATTACTTCATACACCAGAAAATGATTTTTTCCATATTAATACATTAGGAGTAGGTAATATTAAAAAGCGGCAATTATTCCGAAAGGAATGTTACCCATGTTCTTCAAAAGAAACAATTATCGTATACCCAAATATTGGAATTGAGAGTTACATTAACTCAGAACATGTTGTTATTAAATACCTATTGGAAAATGAATCTAGAATTGAACGTAACTCTCAATTCTCAGATTTATGGACAGGTTTTTTGGACCTTCTTAGGGAGTTTATATTCTATTATAGACTCCACGGAGAATATTCAGATTACAAATTCGATGAGTCCATTAAACGTTTAAATGACATACTTTACAAAATTAATTCAATTGAAAAAACGAATTTTGAAATAAAAAATTCTGACTTTCCAGAATGGATGAATAAAATAAAGAAAAAACACAAAAGCTAACATTTTGTATATTCCATAGGGGTTTCAGCGGTTTTTGGGCATTGTAGCTTTTATCAAATTAAGGTGCAACGGTCGACAGTGACGCTCTCCGAAAATCCCCTACGTAACATACAATTTACCGTCAGACTTTCTAAAAACCTTGATAACTTCATGCAGTATTGTTGAAAACAATGAACTCGACGATTAGTATAAGGCCTTGTTATTTAGTATCTTCATATCATGAAATATATCGAAGGAACAGACCGCAGCCAAACCGCCCTTTTTCCGGTATCGCTAGACCAAGCCATTGAGCCACATAATGAAGTGCGCATTATTGACCTTTTTGTGGACAGCCTCAATATTGAAGAAATGGGCTTTAGAACCGGGCATCAGGAAAACGGCCGGCCGGCATACCACCCCAAGGACCTATTGAAGATCTACATATACGGCTATATGAACCGCACAAGGTCTTCGCGAGAACTTGAAAAAGAATGCAAACGGAACATTGAGCTCATGTGGCTTGTCAAATGCCTTGCCCCCGACCACAATACCATTTCCAATTTCAGGCGCGACAACCCCAGGGCCATCAGGAAAGTGTTCCGGCAAACAGTAAGTATTGCCAAAAACTTTGATCTGATCGGGGGAAAGCTACTGGCAGGCGACAGCACCAAAGTCCGCGCCCAGAACAGCAAAAAGAACAACTACAACCAGAAGAAAGTGGAGCGTCACCTGGAGTATATCGAAAAAAAGCTGGATCAGTACCAGGAGCAACTGTCCGAAGCCGATGGCGACAGCCAGGCGCAAATCCAGGCAGAGATAGAAAAGCAAGAAGGGCGCAAACAGTTTTACCGCGATATCCAACAGCAACTGGATGAAAGCGGTCAGCCACAAGTTTCCACCAGCGATCCGGAAAGCCGGCAAATGATCACCCGCAATAACATAACCGAAGTGGCCTACAGCATCCAGACAACAGTTGACGGAAAAAACAAGCTTCCCATTGATTATAAAGTTACCAACCAAAACGACAGCAAGGCCATGGGGCCGATGCTCAGGCGTGCCAAAGCCATTATCGGGCACAATGATTTTACTGCCCTTTACGATAAAGGATACCATACCGGAAGCGAATTTGCCATTGCCGACCGGTTGGGCATCCAAACCCTTGTTGCCATCCCGGCCATTTCCGGGGCATCGAAAGCACCAACCCCCGAATATGATGTACAAAATTTTGAATATAGTCCCGGCAAAGATTGCTACACCTGTCCTCAGGGGCAAGAGCTCTATTCAAATGGCACCTGGTATTATGCCAGCAAGAAAGCCTACCGCTTCCGTCAGTTCAAGACCCCTAAATGCAAAACCTGTCCTGCCCAGCATTTATGCACCAAATCAAAGATTAATGGGAAAATAGTACAGCGCAGCGAATTCACCAAAAACATAGAAGCCAACAAAGAAAGGATGATCAACAATGAGAGGGCTTACAAAAAGCGGCAGGCCATAGTGGAGCACCCATACGGCACAATAAAAAGGCAGTGGGGTTTTGGACATATTATGACCAAAAAGGGTATAAAACGAGCCAGTGCCGATGTTGGCTTGGTGTTTATTTCTTATAATTTACGTCGTTTGATCAATATTCTGGGCGCAAAAGCTTTCGGGGAGTGGCTGGCCGCTTTTTTCGGTCATATAATGGCCATTTTGGAAGCCACAGGCCGGTTTTTCGGACAGCTAAAACAGAGCTTGATTTATAATGCAAACAAAAAAAAGATCGTCACATGGCAGATATTTGCTAATTTTAGCACTTCATGACGGCTGGACGGAGAAAAACGAAGGTTTTTAGACGGACTGCCGTTGGCGGTAATTGTAAGAGCGACCTGCACAGGATTAACAGATGGATAAATTAAAGACCAAAATAGAGAGCATTAAAAAAGACATTAAGAATTTGACTTCTAAATTCTGCGATGAGAAATTTAGTGTGGCATATTACGGTGCTTTTGATATTGACCCTAAATACTTAGTTTATTGGATTTGTGTGCAAACTGATAAGGTTAAACATGATTTAGAAAACAATGAGTTTTTGAGAAATGATTTACGAGAACTTTTAGATAAAAATGACTATCCAATTGATTCAAGAAAACATGTAGCGATTGGATTTGAATCACAAGAAACAGTTGATAGAGAATCAAATGGTAATTGGTGGCATCACTTTAAATAGTAAACGACAATAATGATTTCAAAATTAAACAAATCGGATTTCGTAAAACGATTAGAACAAAATACGAAAATTGGTGACCCTAAAATAAAAGGGACTCCTTTTGCTGTATTAACAATGTTCGGTAAGACAAGAATGAAATTTTATGGAGAGTATTCCAGCTCCAATTTTCGGTTGACTAAGAATGCAATTCTTTATCCGATTCCATACATATTTGAGGGAACAATAAAATCCAAGGATAAAAATTCAACGGAGATTTCATTAAAAATTAAACCGATTTGGTTTGGATACTTATGGATAAGGATATTGCCTATTCTGGCGTTGATTTTTATAAATTTAATGCTGATTATTAACGGTGAAGGCATTGAGACTGAAATATATTTTCTCGTGAATGCTTTTTTATTGTTCATGTTTTCTCCGATTCTTTTGACGATTAGACAGAAGAATAAACTACTTAAAGACTTTAAAGAAATATTAGATATAAGTGATAGATAATAAACAACATACCGCCAACAATTAAGCATCGTTTTCCGGCCCTAGCCGGAATATGTGCTTTGTGTTGAACGAAACCGGTGTACCTATATATTGGGGAATCAATTTTTGCGGTATTTTCTGCTAAATACCTTAAGGGAAGGGAAAACAGGCCATTTTCAGCCGAAAAGCTTTGGTTTGCAATAATTCAAATGAACGTTTTGTCAAGATATGATGCCTGCCACAGTCCATTTTGTGGGGCTTTGGCATAACCATATCAGTCCTGCATTGCAGGGGCAGAGGGAAAACAATAAAGCATGCGGATTTTCTCAGCTTGCATCCGGCGCCCTGATTCGCTCATGGAATGATTCGGGGATTGGTTTTTCCATTTCAAGTGGGTTTTTCTCATAAAAAATCGCCATCTTTGCTATCTGGCGAAGGTAGTTTTCGTGTGTGGAACGCGAGCGTCCATTGATTACAAGGCGCTGCATAAACTGCTCAGCCATGGTTGAAAAACCTTTCACTTTGAGGCATGCTTCATCCTGGATCGTTCTTTTTTTCATAAGATTAAATTTTATAAGGTTAATCAATAAAACCTTATACGTAAGAATCAGATCTTAGGTGAAGCTGCCGACCGGAGGGAGGTTTAGTTCAACAATGGCTCATAGGCAATAGCGGGAAAATGCTCAATTCGTAGGTTTGTAGCCCGCCCGAGCATTTTCTCGGGTTGAAAAGTAAGACGCACGCAAACCGCTACTGCCCATAGCCGAACCGTTATGCCTAATTTTAAAATAAGATGAAACGAGCAATTAGTATCATATTTTTTGTATTGGCTTATCAATTAGTAATTGGACAAGTCGCAATAATTAATGACTCTGACGGATGGACTAATGTGCGTAAAGCTCCAGATGGAAAATCAGAAGTCATTCATAAAATCTATAAAAACGAAGTATTTTGGTATGACTATGCCCCATCCGATAAACTCCAAGACTGGATATCGGTTTACATTCCCAAAAATAAATTCTGCTTAGGGAAAAATTCGCCTGATTTCATTGTTGGCTTTATTCATAAATCAAGAATTCTGCCACTTGACAGTTTGGAAAGATATTCAGGAAAAGACTTTAGTTTTGAGTACGAGATGACTGATTTTGACCCAACAAACAGAATTATAGACAAGGAAAACGGGAAGTGGGTACTTTTTATAGACGGTAGACCTGTTTGGGGTACTGATGGAAATTTACCCAAAACCCAAGTAAAAAATATTGATGTAGAAATTAATACGAAAAGTATCAAAGTGCATCAAGTGTTCTACAGCGATATTTATGAATGTGACAATGCTTTTGATACGTATAAAATTGGAGATACCTATTTTGTGCATCAATGGAATAGCGATGGAGCAGGTGCTTATGAAATTGTATGGATTTTTACAAAAGATGGCTTGATACAAAGAATCGTAGGTTCAATGATATAAAATAAAAAAACTAGGCATAACAATTTGCAAATTGCATTGCGGGTGCAGTGGTGTGCGTTGTCTCTGCTCTTTTCTTAACCGTCATGTCCTGTCGGACACTGACGCTCTTCGAAATCCGCAACGACAACTTGCAAGTGACCGTTACCTGCAAGCTGAAAATCCAGCCGCACATTTTAGCACATTTGGTTTTTGCCGACACTCAAAGCCAATGCTAAAACCAAAAGATCTAAAATTTTACCAACGCTTATAACAATACTTCGAAAATTATTCTTACATTTGACCAAATTAAGTCAAGTCAAAAAAAGGTACAATGACACTTGGACAGAAAATTAGGGAATTAAGAGAGCAATCAGGGATGTTTCAACGGGAATTAGCTTCTAAACTTGAGATTGGAGATGGATTTTTAAGCAAAGTTGAAAACAATCAAAAAACCCTAAAAAGAGAGCATCTTATTAAAATTAGTGAACTTTTTAATTGTTCCATTTCAGAATTAGAAGCATTATGGATTGGAACAAAGTTATATGAAATAGTAAAAGATGAACAGGAAGCATTAAATGCTTTAAGAGTAGCCGAACAAGAAATAAAATATAGAAAGCAATATGACGTACTTTGATGAATTAAGGGAAATAACAAAAACAATTCCCGATACAATTGTTGATTTTTCAATACCAAGAGATAGGACTTCTCCTCCAACTCAAGCATCTTCAAATTTTATAACAAATAAGGAACAAGGAGATTGGGCAGAAGATTTAATTTTCAGAGCAATCAATGAAACATCAAAAAATTATGTTGCTGTTCGTTACGGGAAATCTGATGATTTAGTAGCGGGTGAGATTGGGTTTGATGAATTCTACACCGAATTTCAAGACGAATTAGACACAATAGGCAAACGACCGGATTTATTAATTTTTAGAAAATCTGATTTTGATGAAAAATTAGGTCACGATATTAGCAAGCATAAGCACTCACAAATTACTGATTATGTAAAAAAGGCAATTGCAGGATTGGAAATACGTTCAAGTGCTTTTTTAATTGATAAGTATGAGGGCGAAATGCAGGAAAGAACAAAATTCCATTTGGAGACAGCTCTATCAATAAAAGACAAAATAATAAATGAGTTTTCAGATGTATTTGAGCATCCTAAAAAGAAAGCATATTTAGACATACTCAAAAGCATAAACGAAGAAACAATTAATGCAATTACTTTTCGCAGACCAAGTTGGAATTCAACTGAAAGGCTACAAGAACTGACTCAATTATTCAAAGACTTAAAAGATAATATTAGTATCAGCCAAAAAAGAGACTATTTAAGTATAACACCAAAGGTTGAGGATATTAAAGTGGTTTATAAATGGGCTGAAACATTCAATGTACCTCATTATTATTTTCAAGTTTTCTTTGACAAGTCTTATGGAATATCTTTTAAAAACATTCTTACACTTATTACCGATTCTGATAAAGAGGGAGAGCATTATGAAATAAGTAAAGATATTAAAAATCAAAACAAAACCACTATTAAGATAAACACCCGACACACAAATCAAGTTGCGTACAAAATATTGGAACCTGAACATAAAAGTGTTAGGAGAGAAATGGGTAGAGGTCGTTTACTATTCTATGTGAGTTTTGAAAAGGGGACTGCATATTTAGACATTGATAGCTTAAAGGCTTTATTAAACATATCAGATTTTTAATATGGATTTAGAAAAAAAATATTCAAAAAATACAGACTTGGAGCACAGAAAAAAGTTTGCTCAATTTTTTACGCCTCAACCGATTGGTGATTTAATGTCAGATTGGTTATTAGGAAATGAAAATTGCAAAAATATTCTTGAGCCAGCTTTTGGTTTGGGTATTTTTTCAAGGACACTTCTTAATAAAAACCCAAATCTAAATATAAAAGGATTTGATATTGATGAAACCATTTTAAAAGAAGCCAAAACCCACTTTGATTCTTTCAATAATGTTTCTTTAAATCTTGAGGATTATATGTTTAACGATTGGAAAAATAAATATGACGGTATTATCTGCAATCCACCATATTTAAAGTTTCACGATTATGACAACAAACAAATTTTACAAGAAGTTGAAAATAAATTGAAATTCAAATTCAACGGATTTACCAATCTCTATACTCTTTTTCTTCTTAAGTCGGTTTTTCAGTTGAATAAAGAAGGAAGAGCTTCATACATTATCCCTTCGGAGTTTTTGAATTCTGATTACGGAAAATTAATTAAGGAATATCTTATTAAAACAAAAACATTAAGGCATTTATTCGTCATCGACTTTAAAGAAAATGTTTTTGATGATGCGATGACAACAGCATCTATTCTTCTTTTAGCAAATGACAATAATAACTCTGAAATACATATTTCAACTATTGATTCAAAATCAGATTTACAGCTAATAAAAAGTTATATTGATTCTTACCCGAAAGGCAAAGGAGAGTTCTCATTCGCTCCAAAAGATTTAGACCCAACTATAAAATGGCGTAAATATTATCAAGTACAAAACTCAATTAATTATAAAAATCTTGTTCCATTTTCAACATACGCAAAGGTAGTCAGGGGCATTGCTACTGGTGCAAATGAATATTTTACATTTAAACCCTCAAAGGTAAAAGAGTTCAAAATTCCAGAATCAAATCTATTACCGTGTATTTGTAAAGCTAAAGACGTAAAAACCAATTTTTTTACGAGTGAACATTTCAAAAATCTTATCAAAAAAGATGAACTAACCTATCTTTTTAATGGACAGAAATCTAAAAGTGAAGAAGTTGAAAACTATATCAAAAAGGGAGAGCAAGAAGAGATAAATGAAAAGTTTTTGACCAAAAGTAGAAAACCTTGGTATGCTTTAGAAAAACGTCCACCTGCTCCTATTTGGGTTTCTGTGTTTAATAGAAGTGGTGTCAAGTTTATTAGAAATGAAGCTAATATTTCTAATCTTACTACTTTTCATTGTGTTTATCCAACAAACTCTGATTTGTTTTCGAAGGTAAGCATTGACCTTTTGTTTGCATATCTATTAACAGATGTTTCTAAAGACATATTTAGTGACAATAGAAGAGAGTATGGAAATGGATTAAAGAAGTTTGAACCAAATGACTTGAACAAATCTAAAATGCTTGACCTATCAATCTTAACTCAATCGAAAGTTGAGGAAATTTTAGAATTGTATTCCAACTACAGACAAACGGAAAATGAAAAATACATAGCCGAAATTGACCTAATATTAAGAAATGAATATTCCAACGCTAAAAGTCATACACATTTGCAATTAGCACAAGCCAACGCTAAACCAAAAATTGCAAAAGAGTATGCCTTTGCCGACACTAACGAATAAAAAATGAAAAGCCAGCAGGTAACAATTAAGCAACGTTTTCCGGCCTAAGCCGGAAACCCGAAGGCTCGGGTCAGGTACCCACGAATTACTCGGGGCGGGTGTGCTTTGTGTTGAACGAAACCGGTGTACCTATATATTGGGGAATCAATTTTTGCGGTATTTTCTGCCAAATACCTTAAGGGCAGGGAAAACAGGCCATTTTCAGCCGAAAAGCTTTGGTTTGCAATAATTCAAATGAACGTTTTGTCAAGATATGATGCCTGCCACAGTCCATTTTGTGGGGCTTTGGCATAACTATATCAGTCCTGCATTGCAGGGGCAGAAGGAAAACAATAAAGCATGTGCATTTTCTCAGCAAGCATCCGGCGCCCGGATGCGCTGATGGAATGATTCGGGTATTGAATTTTCCACTTCAAGAGTGTTTTCTCACAAAAAATCGCCATCTTTGCTATCTGGCAAATGCCTCCAAATATTGGCATGCTTCATCCCGGATCGTTCTTTTTATAAAGTTAATTTTTATACGGTTGATAGAATCAAGCTTATACGCATGGATCTGATTTGAGGTATAGCTGAAGGCAGGGGAAGTTCAGTCCCTGAGTAAGGTTTTTTCAGGCCATAGCCGAAAACACGAGTGCTGACATCAAACAAAATAAACGGATATAACATATGGATACAGATGATTTATCAAGAGAATCTTACCAAGGCATTTTAATCGAGGCAGATAAATTATCGCATGATTTGACTTTGCATTTTGGCGTTTTATCAGCTGATTGTGAAAATGAGGCCGAGTATATTGATGAAGCGGAAAAATTGACCCTATTAATATTGCAAGCAGAAGATTGGGAAATTGACGATTTATTTTGTGGCAATCCTCCCAAAAAAGAACAATTGGAATTTACCTGTAAGGAAATTTTGGAGAATATTCAGAAAATTAAATCCACGCCAATTGAGAAGTGTAAAATTGATTTCTATTGATATTTAATGCTTTATACCATTACAGTATATAAACGACACCCATGAAAAAAGGAAATGACATAATTGAAATATATGCGGGGACTTCGATAGATGCCGCTATTGTTAAGAGTTTATTGGAAGCCTCTGGAGTAGTAGCATTTTTGAAAGATGATAGTATGGGAACAATTGCTCCATGGCAGGTTTCAGCCGGGGGAGCAGGAGCAGTCAAGATTATTATCAATAGCAATGATTATAACATAGCTAAATCTGTTGTTGAAAAATATGAAGAAAGCAAAAAATAACACCTGCCATTAATCGATGCTTGTCCGTAATGCCGGATTTTTGGCTCAGAGTGTTCGAGGCATTCGGTAGAATATGGCCGAGATGGGACATTGTGGACGAAAACTAATCAGTTCTCCGGGCTGTGTGCGGTGTAATTCATATCCTGCTGAGTGTTTCATGATTCCAGGATCTTTGCGGAAACCGCTGCGCGTTATTTTTGGGGAATTGATGTCAAAACAGGCAAAAGTTAAAAATCTTATGGATGTACCAAACCCAAGGACGTGAAAAACTAAGGCTATAGATGCCTTGGATTTCGTTTGGCTCGTAGGATATAAACAGTAGGTGCGCGTTTTCTATGCTTTCCGTACAAATTCCGATTTCAAAGCCATAGCGCCAAAACCGTCGATGCGGCAGTCGATATTATGATCACCATCAGACAGGCGGATGTTTTTTACTTTCGTGCCCGATTTTACCGGTCCGGCAGCGCCTTTTACGGGCAGGTTTTTAATTACGATCACAGTATCGCCATCTTCCAAAAGGTTTCCGTTGGCATCTTTTACGATCAATGCGTCTTCGTCGGGTTCACTGGGGTTCCATTCATGGCCACAATCGGGGCAGGCCCAAAGTTCAGTGCCTGTATTATATCCATAAGGTGAGTTGCATTCCGGGCAGGCTTTCATTTCATCAGACATGGCGGTGTGTTTTTATGTTTTTCTGGCGCGAAAGTAGGGAGTTTTCATCTGAAACGAAAGTGGTATTCTGTTTCATGATGTTATTGTTGTCAGGATATCCTCCGCTAATGGTACGTTTTGCCCGTTTTATCCGCAAACTTTTTGTTTTGGAGTTTTTGTGCATAATGCAGCTTTGGGGGCGCTTGTTTTTTAACTATCGAAATCCTGGAAATAACCCCTGCTTTGTTGCACGATTATCTGAAATTAACCCTTACTATATTACATGGTATTTTGTAATTAACCCTTATTATATTACAAGTATTTTTAAAAATAAGCCTGATTTTATTACATGAAAACCGTAAATTAACCCTTATTATATTACATGGTATTTTTTAATTAAGCCTGATTCTATTACAAGTATTTTGAAAATTAACCCTGACTTTATTGCATTTTATCCGCAAATTAACCCTGTCTTTGAGCAATAATAATGAAATATTATTGTCATGTTCAGAAGGGAGGCTTTGGTTTTTTTGAAGGGATGGAAGGTTTCTGCAGGAAGGAAGCCGTTGGTAATCAGGGGGGCAAGGCAGGTTGGCAAGACCAGTCTTATTAATTACTTTAATCTTGTGTTTGGAGCTATGCCTGTGTAAAGAGGTACTCGATATACGTAAAATCGTATTTGCCGAATCTATTGTTTCAGGTCCTTCACGGCCTCTAGTCCCAGTTCCTTTGCTTTTTCGAGCATAACCTTTTTGGCATCTTCAAAATTATTGTCGATGTGGCAATCGAGGATGGCTTCACGGATGGTGTTTTTGATGATGCCCACTTCGCGTGAGGGCTTGATGTTGAAGGTTTCCATGATCATTTCTCCGCTAATGGGCGGTTGCCAGTTGCTCAGGCGGTCTTTTTCTTCTACCTCGGCAAGTTTTTGTTTTACCTGCTCAAAATTATTTTTGAAGCGCTTAACTTTTTCCCTGTTTTTGGATGTGATGTCCGCGGCGGCAAGTGTCATCAGGTCGTCAATGTCATCGCCTGCTTCGAAAAGCAATCTGCGCACGGCCGAATCGGTTACGGTATCTTCAACCAGTGCAATGGGGCGGAGGTGGAGCGACACAAGTTTCTCCACATATTTCATTTTTTCGTTCATGGGAAGCTTCATCCGGTGAAAGATCCTTTTGACCCATTTCGCGCCCAGCACTTCATGTCCGTGGAATGTCCAACCGGTTTTTGTGTCGAAGCGTTTTGTGGCCGGTTTGGCGATATCGTGCAATAAAGCGGCCCAGCGCAACCATAAATTGTCGGTATGCGGGGCAATGTTGTCGAGGACTTCCAAAGTGTGCTTAAAATTATCTTTATGCGCTTTCCCGCCCCGGTCTTCAATGCCGCCCAGATTTTCCAGTTCGGGCAAAATCAGTTTTAACAAACCTGTGCTGCGCAGTAACCTGAACCCTCGTGATGGATTGGGCGATAAGATAATTTTATTCAGTTCATCATTGATGCGCTCTTTGCTGACAATTTCCAAACGGTGGGTGTTTTTTCTGATTCCGCTGTAGGTTTCGCCCTCGATAGTGAAATTGAGCTGCGTTGCAAACCGTATGGCGCGCATCATGCGGAGTGGGTCATCAGAAAATGTAATGACCGGATCCAATGGGGTGCGTATTATTCCTTCATCAATGTCTTTCAGCCCGCCAAAAGGATCGATCAGGGTGCCGAAATTTTCTTTCATAAGGCTCAAAGCCAGGGCGTTGATGGTAAAGTCGCGCCTTTTTTGGTCATCAACGAGTGTGCCGTCTTCTACAATGGGCTTACGCGATTGGCGGTTGTACGATTCCTTTCGGGCGCCCACAAATTCAATGTCCCATTCATTGCTGCCGGGAAAATGGATTTGTGCCGTGCCAAAATTTTTGAAATAGTTGACTTTGACTTTGTCCCCCAGACGGGAAGCAACCTCCCGGGCAAATTCAATGCCGCTGCCAGTGGTTACAATGTCAATATCTTTGCTTGCACGGCCAATGATAAGGTCGCGAACGAAACCGCCAATAACATAAGCCTCGGTATTTTTTTCGGAGCAGATGCGGCTGGCGATTTCAAAAACCGGATGTGTTAATTTGTCTGCCAGATTCATATTGTGGCCGCAAAGGTACGAACAAATGGTCGATATTTGTGTAAGTAGTGCTTGTCAATAATGTCCGATCTCAGCGTTATTCTTGGTATTGAAACCAGTCATCCCGTACGTACGGGACTCCTTATTTTCAATACCAAGAATGCCTCGACCTCGAACATTCTGAATCAAGCAAAGTACTTTATAGACAAACTCTATGTAGTGCTTGTCCATAGAGTCTGGAGTTTGCTCTATAAAGTTCAAATTCAAGGCGTGTGAGAAATCTAAACCGCAGTCCCGTAGGTACGGGATGAGGATTTAGATTTTGAGCAATCCCGAATTTTTCGGGAGACTTTATAGACGAACTCTAAGTAAGCGATGGCTCTGTTTAATAATTTAATGCAAAGCTCATAAAATACTTTCCTAAAATCAATTTAAATTTCTACTTTCTGCAGGGGGTTTCAAGCCGATTTGTATATTTGATGCCTTTATCTGAGAGTTAACGAAACAAACATTATAACATTAACCCAAAAACTGTCATCATGTCAAAAAGAACAATCGTTAGTATGCCCGGAGACGGCATAGGTAAAGTGGTACTGGAACAAACAATCCGTGTTCTGGATGCTGCAGGATTTGAGGCAAATTACGTAGAAGGCGATATTGGCTGGGAATTCTGGTGCAAAGAAGGAAATCCACTGCCACAGCGCACTGTTGACCTTCTAGAAGAGCATAAAGTAGCGCTTTTTGGAGCGATTACCTCCAAGCCAAAAGATGCTGCATTCGACGAGCTTGCTCCTGAACTGAAAGAAAAAAAGCTGGTTTATTCAAGCCCTATTGTTGGCCTTCGTCAGCATTTTAACCTGGATATTTGCCTGCGTCCTTGCCGCACATATTCAGGAAACCCACTGAATTTCATTCGCCGCGGCGCCAACGATACCATCGAAGAACCCGAAGTTGATGTGGCAATCTTCCGTCAAAATACCGAAGGGCTTTACGGCGGTGTAGAATGGTCAAACCCAAATGATAAAGTGTATGATGCACTCATGACGCATCCGAAATTTGTGAAAAATTTTGGTGATGTGCCCCGCGAAGAACTGAGTGTTTCTACCCGTATCTTCACGAAAAAGGCTACAGAACGCATCCTCCTTGCTGCTTTTGAGCATGCTAAAAAATATGGCTATAAGTCTGTTACTGTATGTGAAAAGCCAAACGTAATCCGTGAAACTTCAGGTATGATGTACAAAATGGCGCAACAAATCCAAAAAGCTGATTTCCCCGAAATCGAACTTTGGAATACCAACATTGATGCACAAATGATGTGGCTTACCAAAAATCCTGAAAATTACGGTGTTATCGTTGCAGGAAATATGTTTGGCGATATCGTTTCCGATGGTTTTGCCGGTCTGATAGGCGGACTTGGTTTTGCGTGCTCTGCACAGGTAAATCCAGAAAGCGGCATTGGTGTGTTTGAACCTACCCATGGATCTGCTCCTAAGTATGCCGATTATCCGGTTTCCATTGTGAACCCGATTGCTATGGTTGAATCAGCTTGCATGATGCTCGATTTCATCGATGAGCAGGAAATGGCCGCAAAAATCCGTAAGGCTGTTGCCGAAGTGATCAAAGAAGGTAAAGTGCGTACTTACGATATGATGAAAATGAGCGGACGTGCCGATGTTGTTGAGAAAGGTGCTGCTTCTACGGCACAAATGGCCGATGCCATTATTGCCAAATTATAAGGAGGGTATATGAACAAACAAGTTTTAGAACTTTGGCCCGAACTGGAATGGATACAAAATGAAGGTCTTCGCGAAAAAACAGCCAAAACCTGGGAAATTGCCCTGGAACGTTCTGTTTTAAAGCCTGAAGACCTGAACCGTATCCCTTTTACTTTGCTTTGTGGCCCTGACCTGAAAGTTACTTTTATGGATCATAAACGCTCCGTTGTGCATATTGCCCGCGATGCCGGACAAAAAATCAATGATATGTATCATGGCGAACTCACTTGCGATATGGATGTACTGATTGCCGGCGCAATCCTCGCTGATGTGGGCAAACTCCTTGAATATGTGCTTGATGAAAACGGTAAAGCTGTACAGGGCGCTTATGGGAAATATCTCCGTCATCCGTTCTCTGGTGTTAGTTTGGCTGAAGAATGCGGTGTCCCCGCAGAAGTGTGCCATATTATTGCAACCCATGCCGGTGAAGGCAATATGGTGAAGCGTACTACCGAAGCTTACGTAACGCATCATGCTGATTTTATGACCTTTCTGCCCTTTAAGGATCGCTTGAAAGTATAATAAATTATCACATTTTATATTATTTAAAGGTTCTGATTTTATAGTCAGAACCTTTTTTTATTTTTGGACAAATTATTTTCAGTGCTATTACTTGATAATTGTTTATTTACTCATTGTTAAACAGTAATTTATGCATTCTTATAACAATAATTCAAATATAGTCATTAGTCCAGATCAAAAGCAATATTCCATATTTTGGAATATGTTTAATATGTTAACAATCAGTTAATAGCAATTATTTGATAATTTTTTGTCTTAAAATTATTGGAAAGAATAATAATTGAGTAAATTCAACTTATCAAGAAGGAGAAGTGCGCAAATTTTAAAAATTTGTTGAATGCTTCTGATTCTTGTTACGCTTGCATAGATTTCTTCGATTTGAAGATTACGGACCAAAGCAATCAGTTTTGAAAAAGAGCAATTATAGGGTTAATTATGAGGAAACTGATATGCATAGTGATCATTGTGTTTTGTTTTTCCGGACTGTCAGCCGACCATTTGCCTGACGCATCCGGCAAAGGCGAAAGCACTACAGCTTCCAAATATACGTATGTCAATGCGGCGGTTAGTTCATCGCTGGATGTTACTGATCAGGATGCAGTGCTTGTCCTGTCCTCATTCGAAATAAGCGTTGCCAGTGGGGGAGATAATGCCCGTCAGTCCATACTTCGTTTGACCAACACTTCAGAATCCGAATACAGTAATGAAATTATCCGGCGTCTGCAACGGGCAGAAGGAGGGGATAAGGGACTTGGTGGTTTGATCCATGTTTTTGATGTCCGCAGTCAGACAGGAATGCAAACCTATCGTTTGCAGCATCTGACATCAGTGCAAAATAAAAATAATACGGTTCGGGCCAATGTAGTTGCAATCGGGCTGCGTTCTGCCGGAGGAGAGGATCTTCCCTATAGTTTTTGCCAGATTACAAACCCTGTACCTACAACAGCCAATCAATGGGCAGAAATCCCCGGCTTGACTACAGATTATATAAGCTTGCCATATGCAGGGAGCATATATGTCTCGTCGTCAATCAATGCACAGGCAAGTACAGGAGGTGTGCATGTGGGTTCCTGGAAACTTCAGTATTACAAACTTGGCGAGAATACCTGGAATGATTTTGGTAAAGTTGTTACACGAAGTATTTCCGGAAATCAGGATGAAGGGCTGGGCATGCTGGTAGCACTACTAGAGTACGTCCCTGCAGGAGAGTACCGCTTTCGGGTTGTTCACTATGCCAATTCTACCAGTGTTGAAACCATGAACACAAATCTGGTTGCTTTGGGTCTTTGCACCAGTGAAGGTACCATTTTCCCTGCTTTTTCCGAATGCTCCGATCCGGGTTTGGAGGCCAGAACCAGCTTGACAACATACGTCAATGCTTTGGACCGTCCACTGATGCCTGATTCAACGGCAAGTTTATTGCAACATGCGCAGTTTTCCATGGTGGCTACCGATGTGTCGGATTCACCGGAATATACACTTAATGTTGATAATGGTGCCACAACAAATGTTTATTCTATGCGGCAGTATATTTCCGGAAAAGATGATATACAGGCTGGAAGTATTGTGGGATTAACTAAAAACCTGATCGAGAACCAAAGTTATCTGGCATCTTTGCAGCATAAAAGTACAAGTGGAGTTGAATTAACTACATACGATATCAGCCTGGTGGGTATCATGCTTGCCGACAGGCCTGCACCGGGTTTTTGGCAGGGTTCTGTTGATGATGACTGGCATACTGCTGCAAACTGGTTCGATCGGGAAGTGCCTACAGTCGATGATCATGTTACTATTCCGGATGGATGTACACATTACCCTGTGATCGATCAAAATGCAAGCTGCCTAAGTGTTACAATTGAACCGGGGGGATATTGCGAATTAAACAGTGAAGTTACTTTGACTGTGACCAAGGATGTATATTTGCAACATGGAGCATCTTTTATCGAAAATGGAACCTTATCGCATGGAGGAAATGTATTCGTGGATATCGCCATGGAAAAACATGTGTACCATTATATGAGCAGCCCGGTAAACAATACAACAGCAGCTTTTTCTGCTCTCGATCCAGCTTTGAACCTTGCCGAAGGGGATGATTTTTTCTATTGGGATGAAAGTGATTTATCGGGCGATGGTCCACTTTGGATCAATATCCGCAACAGCGGTCTTTGGAATTCCTCCGGTTTTGAGATTGGAAAGGGCTATGCAATGAGTTTCAATGAAACAACAGCGGATCAAATAATTACGCTGACCGCTGCTGATTTTAATACGGGCAGTTATACAGTACCGGTCAGCAGGGTGGCTGATAATACATCATATTATTATAGCGGCTGGAACCTCATTGGAAATCCCTATCCTTCCAATATTAATATTCTGGAGTTTTTATCACAAAATTCAGGCTCTGTTTGGGGTGCTGCCTATTTTTGGGATGAAGGCCCTGACTGGGAATGGCCACGGACCAGTGATTATGCCGCAATCAATGATTTAGGATCGGTTAGTGCAGGAGGGGCAGGAAATGCTCCTACCAACTATGTTGCCGTGGGACAGGCTTTTATGGTGTATTGCTCAAAAGAAGGAACTTCGCAAGTGAGTTTTAATGATAATATGCGTTATGGAAATTCAGCCTTTTATTTCAAGGAAGAAAAAGCCGGATTTCCTGTTTTAAAACTGGCAATGCAACATGAAAAGGCCGGTTATAATGAGCTGCTTATCGGTTTTCGCCCGGATGCTGCTATGGGAATGGATAATTTTTACGATGCCCCGAAACTGGGCGGCAACCCTGATTTTTATATCTGTATGCTTTCGCCGGAACCAAATGCCGATCAGGATCTCTGCATACAGGGACTGCCCCTTGATTTTCGTTCGTCGGTTCGGGTGCCTTTGAAGATTTACTGCGAGATGGAAAGACCGGTTTCCCTGGAAATTGCAGAACAGGAAAACCTGGATGGGTTTGCTGAAGTTTATCTGGTTTCTCAGGATGAAATGATCGCTCTGAAACCCGGCTCAAAAATAGAGCTGGACGTTGAATCCGGTGTATTTGATGAAAATTATAGTTTGATGTTCCTGAAAAGTAATGCAATTGCGGAGGAAGCAGAAGACCATGGGCAGTTTTATGCCGCAGGCAACAAACAGATCGCTTATCGTAGTGAAGAATTACCGGATCGTGTCCGGATTTTCAGTGTTTCCGGGGCAAAGGTTTTTGATGGAAAATGGAGGAATAGGATCAGGCTTCCGCAAGCCGGAGTTTATGTGGTCAGTGCCTTAAAGGACGGCGATCATTTCGCCCAAAAAGTGCTGGTTTTATAAAAAAAGGCAACCAAAATGGCTGCCTTCTATTTAAATGTGATTCGGTAAAAAACTAAACAACCGTATGTTTCTTAAAAATCTGATCCGATTTCATCAGTATATCCACATATTGAGCGCGCTTATAAACAAAGGGATCTTTGATGTTTTTACGGCTGAGCTTGCCTTTAAAATCATCAATTTTTTCATAAGCTTTGCCGTTCATCCACTCTTCCAGATCTTTCAGCATGGTACCAATATGATCAATCTGGAATTTGTACAATGCACTGACTACCTGAACGGCATCTGCCCCGGCCAGCAGCATTTTTATAGCATCCTTGCCCTGATAAATCCCCGTATTGGCGCAAATTGATGCATCCACCTGTCCGGCAAGCAGACCGGCAAAACGGATTGCCAGGCGGTTGTCTTCTTCGTTGCTGAGGTTGTAGGGGAAATGATGCGTCTCGCTATCAATATCGATGTCGGGTTGGAAAAAGCGGTTGAACATGACCACGGCATCGGCTCCGGCTTCGCTCATCTTGCTTACAACCAATGGAATATTGGCATAAAACGGACTGATTTTAACGCCCACAGGAATGTTTACTTTCGATTTGATCTCGCGGATAATATCCAGCTGTTCTTTTACTATTTCAATGCCCGGACGGCTTTCATTTTGCGGGTTCGCATAAAAATTAAGCTCAATGGCATCCACGCCGGTTTTTTCAATTTCCATTGCCATATCGCCCCAGCTTTCCCTGTAAACGGCATTGAGGCTGGCAATCAATGGAATGCTAATGGCTTTGCGTGCCTCTTTTAATTCCATAAGGAAGGCTTTTGGACCGCTGTGCTCCAAATCAGGAAATAAACGGATCATCTCGGCATTGCGGTCTTCAAATTCGCTCATGCCTTCTTCCATTTGTAAGTTCTCTAAATGGATTTGCTCCTCAAAAAGCGATTTGTAAACGACAGCCGAAGCGCCGCTTTCTTCCATTTTTTTGAGATATTCAATATTGGTTGCCAGATTGCTGGCTCCTACAATTATGGGGTTTTTTAGCTTTAATCCCATATAATTTGTTTTCAAATCTGCCATGTTGGTGATGTTTTGATTATTAATTTTGGTATTTCAATGCTTAAATGATTGAGCGTTTATTGAATAATTATACATTGCCTGATTTGTAGATAATTGTTGTTTTTAGTAGAAAAGAATCTTGTAGTCTGAATGAGTTTTGGCAGAATGTATTATTCCAACTGGCTTATAAACAGCCGACAATCTGATTTTGTTTAGGAGGGTTTAAATTAAATTGCTTCTAAATAAGCTGAAATTATGCTTAATTAACAAAAAGGGGGCGCTGAACGGGTGCAAAATTATTAATTTCGCACGGATTTAGGTAAGTTTGGAAATGTAAACTGCTTAAAATAAGGCAAATAAATATTAATGGAATTATGGAAAAGAAAAAGAATTTTATCACATGCGACGGGAACATGGCGGCATCACATTGTGCCTACATGTTCAGCGAAGTTGCAGCCATTTATCCAATTACGCCATCATCAACAATGGCCGAGTATATTGATGAGTGGGCTGCTTTTGGCAGAAAGAACATTTTTGGAGAGGAAGTTAAGGTTGTTGAAATGCAATCTGAAGGTGGTGCTGCCGGTGCTGTACACGGTTCCCTGCAGTCAGGTGCTTTAACTTCAACATTTACTGCATCACAGGGCCTCCTGCTGATGATTCCTAATATGTACAAGATTTCCGGTGAACTCCTTCCGGGCGTTTTCCACGTAAGTGCACGTAGCCTTGCAGCTCAGGCACTTTCGATTTTTGGCGACCACTCCGATGTGATGAGTGCACGTCAAACCGGATTTGCTTTCCTGGCTACAGGAAGTATCCAGCAGATTATGGACCTGGCAGGTGTTGCGCACCTTGCTTCGATTAAGTCCAGTATTCCTTTCGTCCATTTCTTCGATGGTTTCCGTTCTTCGCACGAAATTCAAAAAGTGGAAGCTCCTTCTACCGAAGATATGGCCAAACTGGTCGATTATGAAGCATTGCAGCGTTTCCGCGATAACGCACTCAATCCCGAGCATCCCGTAACGCGCGGTACTGCACAAAACCCGGATATCTACTTCCAGGCACGCGAAGCAGCAAACAAATTCTATGATGTTGTTCCCGATATCGTTGAAGATTATATGCAGGAAATCACAAAACTGACCGGACGCGAATATCATCCGTTCACTTATTGTGGTGCCCCTGATGCTGAAAACGTGATTATTGCAATGGGTTCTGTAACCGAAACCATCCGCGAAGTAATTGAAGCACGCGTTGCCAATGGCGAAAAAATCGGTCTGGTAAGCGTACACCTTTATCGCCCCTTCTCCGCAAAATATTTCTTCAAGGCGATTCCTGAAACAGTGAAACGTATTGCTGTGCTTGACCGCACAAAAGAACCGGGCGCAAACGGCGAACCATTGTACCTCGACGTAAAAGACCTCTATTACGGAAAGGAAAATGCGCCTCTGATCGTAGGCGGACGTTATGGCCTCAGCTCAAAAGATACCACTCCTTCGCAAATTGTTGCCGTGCTGGATAACCTTGCTGCTGCTGAACCAAAGAATGGGTTCACCGTAGGTATCGAAGATGACGTTACTTTCAAATCGCTCCCACTGGGCGAGGAGGTGAGCTTTGCCCCTGAAGGAACATATGAAGCGAAATTCTATGGCCTCGGTTCTGATGGTACTGTAGGCGCCAACAAAAACTCGATTAAAATTATTGGTGACAATACCGATAAATTTGTTCAGGCATATTTTGCTTACGACAGTAAGAAATCCGGTGGTTTCACAGCATCGCACCTGCGTTTCGGTGATAAACCCATCCGTTCTACTTATCTGGTAAATACTCCTGATTTTGTTGCTTGCCATGTTCCCGCATATCTCGAAATGTACGATATGCTCAAAGGAATCAAGCCGGGCGGTACATTCCTTTTCAACTCCATCTGGGATGCTGAGGAAACCAAAAAGCGCCTTCCCGACCATATGAAGAAAACGCTGGCCGAGAAGAATATCAATTTCTACATCATCAATGCCACCAGCATTGCCGAAGAAATAGGTCTGGGTACGCGTACCAATACCATCATGCAGTCTGCTTTCTTTAAAGTAGCCGAAATTATTCCCTACGAGCAGGCCGTTGAACAAATGAAGGTTTTCATTAAGAAATCCTATGGCCGTAAAGGTGAGGAAATCGTAAAAATGAACAATGCTGCTGTTGACCGTGGCGGCGATGTAACTAAAGTAGAGGTCCCTGCTGATTGGGCTGATATAGTTGTTGTACCAAAGGAAGAAAGGAATGTTCCTGATTTCATCAAAAACGTAGCGGATCCAATCAACGCTCAAAAAGGTGATGACCTTCCGGTAAGTGCATTCATCAACCGTGAAGACGGTACTTTCCCATCAGGTACAACAAAATATGAAAAACGTGGTGTAGCTGTGAACGTCCCGGAATGGATTTCCGGAAACTGTATCCAGTGTAACCAGTGTGCTTACGTTTGTCCGCATGCTGCAATCCGTCCGTTCCTGCTGAACGAAGATGAAGTTGCAAAGGCTCCCGCAAATACAGAAACAATCAAAGCCAATGGTAAAGCTGCTGCCGGACTCCAGTTCCGCATCCAGGTGAGCCCGCTCGATTGTACAGGCTGCGGTAACTGTGCCGACGTTTGTCCTGCAAAGAACAAAGCACTTGTAATGAAGCATCTGGAAACTCAGATGGATGAAAAAGAACGCTTTGAATATATGGACGAAAAAGTGGGATACAAAGAAAAAGTATTCGACAAAAAGACCAATCTGAAGAGCAGTCAGTTTGCACAGCCATTGTTTGAGTTCTCCGGAGCTTGTGCCGGCTGTGGTGAAACGCCATATATCAAACTGATTACCCAACTTTTCGGCGAACGTATGATGATTGCTAACGCCACGGGTTGTTCTTCAATTTATGGTGGTTCTGCTCCATCTACTCCATACTGTGCCAATTACGAATCAGGTCATGGCCCTGCATGGGCAAACTCACTGTTTGAAGATAATGCCGAATATGGTTTCGGTATGGCAACCGGTGTTGACAAACTCCGTGAGCGTATCGCATTGCGCATGACAACTTCCATGGAAAACGGTATTTCAGATGAACTGAAAGCTGCTTACCAGAAGTGGATCGAAAATATGCATGATGCCGATGGTTCAAAAGCTGCTACAGAAGAGCTGATGCCATTGCTGAAAACTGCTAACGACCAAACAGCCAAAGAAATCCTCAGCCTTGAGCAGTACCTCGTGAAAAAATCCGTTTGGGTTATCGGTGGTGACGGCTGGGCTTACGATATCGGATACGGCGGCCTCGATCACGTTATTGCTTCTGGTCAGGATATCAACCTGCTGGTACTCGATACCGAAGTATATTCCAATACGGGCGGTCAGTCATCAAAATCTACTCCGGTTGGCGCTGTAGCGAAATTTGCTGCCAGCGGTAAAAAAGTCCGGAAAAAAGACCTTGGTGCTATGGCCATGACCTACGGTTATGTTTATGTAGCACAGGTTGCAATGGGTGCAAGCCAGGCGCAATTCTTTAAAGCAGTGAAAGAAGCCGAAGCTTATCCCGGACCATCCATCATTATTGCTTATGCTCCTTGTATCAACCACGGCCTGCGTGCAGGTATGGGAAAAACACAGGAAGAAGAAAAGCAAGCTGTGAAGGCCGGTTACTGGCACCTTTATCGCTATAACCCTGATCTGGAAGAAGAAGGTAAAAACCCATTCCAAATCGATAGCAAAGAACCCGACTGGAACCTCTTCCAGGATTTCCTTAACGGTGAAGTTCGTTATACATCACTGAAAAAATCCTTCCCGGAAGAAGCTAAAGAATTGTTTGTTAGCGCAGAAGAAAATGCAAAATGGCGCTATAAACAATATCAGCGCCTTGCTGCAATGGATTTCTCAAAAGAGTAACATAAATCCACATTATATCAAAAGGCGGACTTCGGTTCGCCTTTTTTTATGCCTTTTGCCGTTGTTTTGAGTCATTTTAGTAATTTGCCGAAAATTTGAACTATGAAAAAAATCAATGGAATTTTATTGTTTGCCCTGGCTTTTGTCCTCCTCTTTTCATCATGCATGAAAATGGAATCCAATGAGCAAAAATCTGTAAAACAGGGAATTAACGATTATATGCTGTTGGCAACGGTCTATCAGCAAAATGCAGCGGAAACGCGGGCGCTCTGCTATCAGGCGTTTAATGCCGCCAGGCTTTCGCTGGATGCGCAACTCTCTGAATTTAACAGCGATAAAAAACCATGCGTTGTAGTGGATATCGATGAAACCATGCTCGACAACAGCCCTTTTGAAGTGAAATGTATTTTGGATCAGACCAATTATCCTGTGGGATGGGATGAATGGATCAATAAAGCAGAGGCAATAGTCATTCCCGGAGCCCTTGCTTTTACGAATTATGCCAAAGAAATAGGTGTGGAGGTTTTCTATATCACAAACCGTAAGCAGAAATACATGGAGCAAACACTGGATAATCTGCGGAAGCAAGATTTCCCCTTTGCTGATACAGCTCATTTGATGTTAAGGACCACAACTTCCGATAAGCAGGCGCGCCGTGATAAAGTGATGGAAAATTATGAAATCCTGATCCTTGCCGGAGATAACCTGGCCGATTTTGATCAAGTGTTCGTAAACCTGAATTTGGCTGACCGAAAGGACTTAACCGACCAGATGAAAGATGAATTTGGCCATCGTTTTATTGTATTGCCCAATACCACTTATGGCGATTGGGAATCGGCCATTTATGAAGGAAATCACGATTTGAACCCGCAACAAAAAGTAGAAAAACTGAAATCTGTTTTGAAGGGGTTTTAACCCACAATTACCATGTCCATCGGAATGTCCCGTTCATCCACAGGTATTTGATCAAAAAACTGAAAATCAAAACAAATGCCGGTTTTTGTGGCTTTGCTGTTTTTGAGCAGTTTGTCATAGAATGCCTTGCCGCGGCCCATGCGGTTGTTATGCTTATCAAATGCCTGTCCGGGGACGACAATCAGATCAATATCTTCAGCATTTGCTTTTAATCCTGCAATGGGTTCCGGAATGCCGTATTTATGGCCGCTTTCCATTTGCTTCAACCCATCGAAACGCCGGATTTCGATTTCATCGCCAATAATTGCAGGGAGGAAAATTTGTTTTTCTGAACTCCATTCCACCACAAAATCATGGGTAAACACTTCGTCTTTCATCGACCAAAACAACATGATGTTCCGGCTGTTTTGAAATTCAGGGCATTGTCTTAATTGCCTGAGCACTTCCCGGGATTTTCGTTTGTGTTCATCGGCAGGAAATGTTTTAAAAAGGACTTTGATTTGCTTGCGCAATGCTTTTTTTTGTTCAAAAATATCCATGGGAAACAAAATGCAAAAAAAGCCGACAATTAAATTTTGCCGGCTTAATTATATTTATAAAACTTAATTACTCGATAATCATATCAAACGGCACCCGCGCCTTAACACGTTCCCCGTCGGCAAGATGTTTGATGCCTTTGGCGTATTTGCCATAAGGGCCGAGCAGTTGTTCTGCTTCAATTTTTGCATTTCCGCTAAGGTCGGAAAGGATTTGCTCAAAAGGATCTTTGCGCTCGGGAAGCACATCAAGTTTGTAGTTTTCTACGCCAATTTTCGCTGCGGCATAGGCCAGGGCATCTTCCAGATTTCCGTAAGCATCCACAAGGCCCAATCCTAAAGCATCCGCACCAGACCAAACACGACCCTGACCAATGCTGTCAACATATTCGGGCGTCATGCCACGGCCTTCTGCAACGTGATGGATAAAGGTTTGGTAAATGTCGTTGACACCTCTTTGCATCACCTCTCGCTGGTAAGGCGAAAGTGGCTTCATGATACCGAAGTAGTCAGAGTTTTTGTTGGTGCTGACCTCGTCAATATTTACGCCCAGTATTTCATTCATGGCTTTTTGCGCATTGGGAATCAGGCCAAATACACCGATGGAACCCGTAAGTGTGGTTTTGTCGGCAAAGATGTGGTCGGCCTTACAGCTGATATAATATCCGCCCGAAGCGGCATAATCGCCCATGGAAACAATAAATGGCTTGGCTTTTTTTGCCAGTTCTGCTTCGCGCAGGATGATTTCACTGGCCAAAGCACTGCCGCCGGGAGAGTTTACGCGCAGTACAATTGCTTTCACTTTGTCGTCTAAACGTGCTTTGCGTATGGCTTTGCTGATGCCTTCCGAACCAATAACCTGGTCGCCGCCTTTGCCCATTACAATTTCGCCGGAAGCATAAATTACAGCAATGCGGTTTTTGAAATCCAATGTACGCTCAACAGGCCATGGTGCCTTATGGTAATCAGCAAGTGAAACTGTTTTTAAATCATCCGGATTGTCCACTTTGCCCTCTTCCATGAGCAAGGCCAAAAATTCATCTTTGTAAATCAGCTCATCAATCATATTCAGTTCTTTGGCTTCTTTGCCGGAGGTTGCCGTTAGTTCATCAGCGATTTTGTTCAGTTCATCAATGCTGATGTTGCGTGCTGTGGAAATATCGGCCAGCATTGCATCCCAGATGCTGTTGAGCAGTTTCTCCATTTGTTCGCGGTTGGCTTCGCTCATTTTGTTGAGCACGAAAGGCTCCACAGCGCTTTTGTATTTTCCAACGCGGATCACCTGCATCTCAATATCGAGTTTATCGAGCAGCCCTTTGTAGAACATGATCTGCGCACCCAAACCTTTGAAAGTAAAACTGCCTTCAGGGTTCACGCAGATTTTGTCCGTAGCGGTTGCCAGGTAATAGGCGCCCTGTCCCATATCGTTGGCGTAGGTATAAATAAATTTACCTGATTCCTTGAATTTCACTATGGCTTCACGGATTTCCTGAATGTTGGCTATTCCTCCGCTCAGGCCCTCAACATTGAGGTAAACACCGATGATTTTCGGGTCAACGGCAGCTTTTTCCAGGTTCTTTGTTATCCGGTCGAGTCCCATTGCTTTTTCATTCATGCCCGGATAAATCTCCGACAGGTCGAAAGGCATATTCGGTTCGCGGTCAACCACTGGATTGTTTAGTTTTAAAACCAGAATGCTGTTGTTTTCCACTATGGTTTCTTTTTCCGACATGCTTACCATGGCCGAGATCATGGCAAAAATGAAGATAAAAACCAGGAAAAGAGTCACAATTGTCCCCAGAACGGAGGCAAAGAAAAATTTGAAAAATTGCTTCATGATAAAATTTTTTGGAGTGATTTGAATGCAATAATACTAAGAAAAATTCAAAAACGGAACAAGAAAGCCTTTTCAAATGGTCATCTTTCAGGAGGGCCGTTGTTTGGTTTTGGAATACATTACCTTTGTCCCATGCAAAATACAGATCATTATAAACTGGAACTGATCGAAATGGAAATGGGCGGCTGCCTGTTGTTTGCTGAAGCTTTGGCCGGGGATGAAAAATACCGCCTGATGCTCGATAGTGGTGCTAACAGAAGTTTTGTGCACCGTGCGGCTTCAGTTGATGAAGCAAAGGATGATAAGCAACGGACTGCTTCAGGAATTGGTCAAAGTCCTGATCTGCAAATGACCCGGCTTGAAGAAGTCAGCCTTAACGGCATGGAGCTTGCCGATTATTATTTGTTTGTGAAACCACTTGATGGTTTAAACGCGATGATTGCGCCTTTTAAGGATATCATGGTTCATGGTTTTCTCGGCGGTGATATCCTGAATGCCCTGAAGGCCGTGATCCATTTTGAAGGGCGCATCCTGGAGCTGGCAGGAAAGCAATTTGATCTGGATATTATACACTATCCCGGCAATATGCTGCATTATTTGCTTGAGATGAATTGGAACGGAACAGTTCTGAACCTGATTGTGGATACTGGTGCTTCGCATAGCCTGCTGGATAAAGAAACTATGGAAGGGATTTTTGAGGGGATAGACAAAAAATGGGAAACGGTGGATGTCCCGGTCGCAGGCATGGGACAACATGCACCAGCCAAATCATCAGAGCCAATAAACGGCCTGCAATGGGGAAAGCTAAACCTGAGCGGGCATCAATTTCTTGGTTTGGATTTTGAGCATGTACATCAGCTGTTCAAAAAAGAAGGCAAAGAAGGACCGGATATTATTATTGGCAATGATATTCTGGGTACTTTTGCCGACGGAATTGATTACCGGCTCCAATCAATTAAATTAATCACCGAATAAATTGTATGAAGGATCTGACCACAGGTAATGTAGGCCGCCTTATTTTAAATTTTGCAATGCCCATGCTCCTGGGTAATGTTTTCCAACAATTATATAGTATTGTGGACAGCATTATCGTAGGGAAATATCTGGGCACGGAAGCATTGGCAGCAGTCGGGGCGTCCTTTCCAATGATTTTTACCCTGATTTCTTTTGTTATTGGAATAGGATCGGGTTTTACCATTGTGATTAGCCAGTATTTTGGGGCAAAACAAATGGAGAACGTAAAGCGCTCGATTGACACATTATATATATTCCTTTTGCTTGCTTCGACTTTTGTTACCCTGATCGGGATATTTTTTGCCAAGCCCATACTGGAGCTGACCCGCTTGCCTGAAGAGGTTTTGCCATTGGCAGTAACTTACCTACAAGTATATTTTGCCGGAACCATCACCTTTTTTGGCTTTTCCGGAACCTCTGCTGTACTTCGTGGTTTGGGCGATTCAAAAACACCTTTGTATTTTTTGGTAATTTCCACCCTGGCCAATATCGTGTTCGATCTTTTGTTTGTCCTTGTGTTTGATTTTGGAGTGGAAGGTGTAGCTGCAGCTACGGTGATTTCGCAGGCCGGAGCCTTTTTTACACTGGCCTTCTACCTGACCCGCAAGCATGAAATCCTGCGCATCAACTGGCGGAAATATGTTTTTGACCGGCCCATCTTTAAAAAAGCACTAAAAATAGGTGTGCCCACGGGCTTCCAGCAAACTTTTGTTGCCCTTGGGATGATGGCCCTTTTTGGTATCGTCAATACTTTTGGAACCGAAACGGTTGCCGCATACACCATCGCCATGCGCATCGACGGCTTTGCCGCTATGCCGGCCATGAACTTTGCTGCTGCTTTGGCTGCTTTTGTGGGGCAAAATATCGGCGCCAATAAATTCCACCGTGTTCGTTCCGGACTTACCGCTACCTTTATCATGACGGCAGTAGTTTCGCTATGCGTCAGCATGATTTCCTTCTTTTTCAGGAGGGAACTGATCGGTGTGTTTACCAATAATGCTGAAGTTATTGAACTTGGTCAACGCTATCTGTTGATAGTCAGTTGGTTTTATATTATTTTTTCCAGCATGTTTGTTGTAAACGGAGTAATGCGCGGAGCAGGGGATACCTTGATTCCCATGTTTATTACGCTTACAGCATTATGGATTGTCCGTGTTCCGATTTCGTATTTTTTTGCCGGAAAAATAGGCATCGACGGAGTTTGGTGGGCCATTCCTGCTGCTTGGGGCGTGGGCCTGGGGCTCAGCTATATTTATTACCTTACAGGGAAATGGCGCTCCAAAGCTGTTGTTAAGGCAGGGTGATAGTGTATTCTACGCCCATAACCGTTACGGTAATGATTTTATCACATTCGCCATCACCATAATCAACGGTATAAGGAATTAAAGGGTTTTGAACCGAAACAGTTCCACTGACATAGTAAAAGCAGCCGATATTTTTCCGTAAGGGACTTGTAATCAGGCGGGCAACTGATACATCTCCAATGGTGCCCACACTGCTTCCTGTAATCAGGAATGCATCATCACGCATGTCCAAAGGAGTATCAGCGCCTTCAATCCATTCCCGGTAACGCTCGCCATCCCAAAATAATTCCACAGCCCCATTGGCTTCACTAAAAGTGATATTCAATTGCGAAACCGCACTAAAATGCAAATTTCCATTATCATTTACGCCAAGGTTTGTTAAAAGGATTTCTCCATTGATCAGGTTGTCATTAACAGCATAATCAGATGTTGTAATCGAAACCGAACTTCCTGCCAAAGTGTAAGGGCCTGACAGTTCCATGTTAATGGCCCCTCTACGGTATTTTCCGTCCAGACAAAGACAATTAGTCTCACCAAAATCAATGCTGATTGACATAGGGAATTCAAAACCGTTGAAATTGATGGAGGCACAAGGGCTCAGACTGGGATAATCATCTGTAGTTGATTTGTTAATTGAGCTGACGTGTGCAAAAGCTTCTGCAGCGACTAATTGCATATCGTCATTATAGGTATCGGCCAGGGAAATGCTTTTGGCTTCAGTCAGCTGAGTATCAGGATTGGCATACGGATTGTTATCGTCATTTTCATCATCCTTACATGCAGGCAATAAAACAATAAAGCTCAGCACAAAGATCAGTGATTTGATTAAGTTTTTCATTTTTCCTTAAGTATTTTTATTATTAGAAGGGGTTTTTACTCCCAGCCTTGTGCCAAAACATCAATGATGTGCATTGTTTTAATGGGCAATCGATTTTTTTTGATATATCCTTCTTGGTGCATCAAACAGGATAAATCTGTGGAAACAATAAATTCGGCTCCGGTTTCCAGAGCGTTTTCTACTTTTTGTTCGCCCATTGCAGAACTAATTGCTTCATGCTTTGCGGCAAAGGTCCCGCCAAAACCACAGCATGTGTCGGTATCCTTCATCTCGCGCAATTCCAGCCCTTTTACCTTTTCAAGCAGCAGGCGGGGCTCGTTTTTGATGCCGTATTCCCGCAATGCCGCACAGGAATCATGATAGGTTACGCTGTGTTCGAATTTCGCTCCAAGATCTGTTACATTCATCTTGTTTACAAGGAAATCCGTAAATTCAAAAATATTTTTTTGAAGCTGTTTATACTCATTGTGCAAGGCAGTGTTGTGGAACAGGCGGTGGTAATAGTTGCGCACATATCCCACACAGGAAGCACTTGGTCCGACAATAGGACGGTTGTTCGGAAAATCTTTGATGAATTTCGTGCCGATTTTTTTTGCTTCTTCCCAGTCGCCACTGTTGAAAGCCATTTGTCCACAGCAGGTTTGTTCGGTATTGTAATGGACAGAGATATCCAGTTTTTCAAGGATTTTAACCATATTCATCGCTGTATTGGGATACAGCTGATCAATAAAACAGGGAATGAAGAGGTCAACGATCATATGCTTTAATTGTTCTGCAAAGTTAAGAAATACCTTTTTGCAGCGAAGGAATTGTCCATTTATTCGGTTTTGGATTTTTCTTTTCTGAAAAGTTCATGTACCAACCCGTCAACCAGCCCTATTTTCGGTACCACAATACTTTCGGCCTGGCAGTGGTGCATGATGAACAGGAAAATCTGTGCAGCGGGAACGATTACATCGGCGCGGTCGGGCCTGAGCCCGAGTTTGTCCACACGGTCTTCGATACTGAAGGAGCGCAGATGTTCATAAGCGCGGGTCAGCTGAAACTGGAACAAGGTTATGGATTGCGGATTGCCGTATATTTTATTGATTTTGTTGATGTTGCCTCCGGAGCCGATTATATTGGCCTGCATCACTTCTTCGCAATGTTTGTCAATCCAGCCGCTCAGTGCGCCCCATTCGCCTTCCGGCACCTGTCCGTTCAGAATGCGGATGGTGCCTATTTTAAAAGAACGCAGGTCAATCAGTTTTTTGCCATCCGTCAGGGAAAGTTCGGTACTGCCTCCGCCTACATCAACAAAAAGGGAATAGCGGTTTTCGGAGGGTAAAATAAAACCAATGTTTTTTCGGATGATGTTGGCTTCTTCCTGCCCGTCAATAATTTTTATTTTGATGCCGGTTTCTTCCTCAATCCGTGAAACAATAGATTTTCCGTTGCGGGCTTCACGCAAAGCAGCAGTTGCTACAGCCTTGAATGCTACAGGATTATAAACATCGATCAATAGCTTGAATGCCTGCATGGTTTTTAAAAGGATTTCGGTGCGCTTGGCCGAAATTTTCCCTTTTTTGAAAACATCACTTCCCAAGCGGAGCGGTATCCGGATGAGGGTTGCTTTCTCAACATGTGCTACGCCCTCTTTTTCGTAGGCATTGGCAAACATCAGCCTGCCTGCATTTGAACCGATATCAATAGCTGCAAATAGCATGGAATTAGCTGTCTAACTTGTTTTTATAATATTCATATAAAGCAAATTGCGAACGAAAAGGCCGTTCACGTTCAACTGCTTCTTTATAATTATTGCTTTGCTTGCTGTCTAAAATCCGGGCTTTCACATTGTCCTTCCATTGGGTGTCGAGCATAAATTTCAACTCTTCCTGCAAGGATTCATCATAAACCGGACACGTAACTTCAATGCGGTGATCAAAATTCCGTGGCATCCAGTCTGCCGATGAAATAAAGTACAAAGGTTTTCCCTCATTGGCAAAGATAAAAATTCTTGAGTGTTCTAAAAATTTATCGACGATGGCAATGGCCTCAATATTTTCGCTTAATCCGGGAATGCCGGGCTTTAAAACGCATATTCCTCTGACAATTAATTTAATGCGCACATTATGCTGGCTGGCTTCATAAAGCTTTTCGGCAATGGCACGATCAACAAGATTATTGAGTTTAATGAAAATAGAGGCTTCTTTGCCTTTTTTAGCGGCTTCAATTTCCTTGTCGATAAGTTTGATGAAATGATCCCTGATGCTAAAAGGAGCAACAATCAGTTTTTTAAATTCCGGGATGGTATAGCGCGATACGAATAAATCGAACAGTTTATCCACATCCTGTGCAATATCCTGATTGGCAGTGAACAGGCTGGTGTCTGCATAAACCCGGGCGGTGGATTCATTGAAATTGCCTGTACTGATGTTGGCGTAATAAACATTTGTCCCATCCTCTTTCCGCCGGATAACCAAAAGTTTGGCATGTACTTTAAAGCCGGGGATTGTTTCGATAATGCGTACGCCTTCTTCTTGTAACCTGCTGGTCCAGTAAATATTGGCTTCTTCATCGAAGCGGGCCTGGATTTCGAGGAAGACCGTAACTTTTTTGCCGTTCCGTGCTGCATTGATCAGGGCATTGATTAGGTTGCTGTCGTGGGCGGCGCGGTAAAAGGTCATCTTCACCGAGCGCACATTGGGGTCAATGGAGGCTTCACGCAGCAGGTCAATCAGGTGGGTCATGCTTTGGTAGGGGTAGTTGAGCATGATGTCGCCTTTTTTCAAACTCCGGAACAAACTGTTGTTGTTCATGAGTGCCGGGTGGGGCAGGGGCGGGGTTTTGCTAAAATACAAATGCGGTTTGTTGATTTTTGGAAAATCCATAAAATCCTTGAAATTATGATATCGCCCTCCACCTCTTAAACTGTCTTTTTCGGTGATATTCAGGCGTTTCATAATTCTTTTTAAAGCCTTATCGGGGATTTCACGGTCATAAACAAAACGTACCGGCATGCCTTTTTTTCGCTTGATCACACTGTCGCGCATATTTTCCAGAAAGCTCTTGGAAACATCATGGTCAATGTCCAGCTCTGCATCGCGTGTGAATTTTATCGTATAGGCTTTGAAGCTGTCATATCCCAAAACGGAAAAAATATCGTCGAGGCAATAGCGGAGCACATCATCCAGCATAATGATTACCGTTTTGTTTTCTTCGGAGGGAAGGATCATAAAACGGCTGAATTTGTCGGTAGGGACGCGGAGCACGGCGGCATCCGAATTGCCGGGATCAGCGGAGTCGTTGAGTGTTACCAAAAGGTTGAGGTCGGCGTCTTTTAGCACATTGAGCAGGTTTTTGTTGCGCGCTAGCATGATGGGAAACAGGTGCGGCCGGATGTTTTCGCGGAAAAACCTGCGCAGGTAAATGCCTTGCTCAGAATCCAGCTCTTCTTCATTGACAATGAAAACCTGTTCATTCTCCAGCTGTGTTCTGATTTCCTGATAAATACGTGTAAAGTCTTCTTCCTGATGGCTGACGATTTCCCGGATTTGTGCCAGGGTTTTGCCCGGTTTAAAGCCGGTTTCAATACCTTCCTTTTCTTCAATCCGTGCCAGTCGTTTCATAGTCGCCACGCGCACACGGAAAAATTCATCACGATTGCTCGAAAAAATCCCCATGAATTTCAGCCGTTCAATCAGTGGGTTCCGTTCGTCCTGTGCCTCCTGTAGCACACGTTCGTTAAATTGCAGCCAGCTCAGTTCCCTGTTGAGGAGTGTTTCATTCATCATTTGCGGAGAATTTTTTCTTGATTTTGCCCGATTCTTTCAGCATTTTCGGACTGATATAAAAACGTGTGCTTGCCTTTGCAGTCGGGATGCCTTCCCATTTGTCCGTATCAAAATCAATGCAAACTATTCCGGAAGTGGGCAGCCAGTCGATGGTGTTGCCGTTAAATTCATTGGCAAAATAGGTGAAAGTAGGGTTGTGCCCAACAATCATCAACTTGTCAATTGTGTCTTCGGTTTCAAAAATAACTTCATAAATTTTGTTGATATTGGCCTCATAAAGGTTGTGCACGGATTCTACACGGACGTTCTCGCCTGCCGTTTTTTTAATAATTTTTGCGGTTTCGCGTGCCCGCACAGCATGGCTGCTTTTGATCAGCTCGGGCAGGCATTCTTCCCGCTCCAGAAAGCGGGCAATTTTTTTTGTTTTGCGCATTCCTTCTTCGATCAGTGGGCGCTCGTAATCTTCTATGTTTGGATAATCCCAACTGCTTTTTGCATGACGGAGAATAAATAGTGTTTTCATAATCCCGCTTTTATTGATTTCGTCTGCTTGTGGTTAATATCCGGTAAAGTTAATGTTTATAACAGGATATGCATAAAAGCTGAGGTTAAAAATTTATAAAATCCAGCTCGTTGGTTTTGACAAAGCCAAGTGTTGCCATAAGTGTTGTTTTCCTGAACGCTGAGATCGGGCATTATGGACAGAAACCAAATTGTGTCTGTCTATAAAGTCGGGTTTTTGGTTCAGAATGTTCGAGGTCGAGGCATTCGTAGGGCTGAAAACAAGGAGTTTACCTTAGTAAATGACTTGTTTTCAGAACAAGAATAACGCTGAGATCGTACATTATGGACAAAAACTAAATTGTGTTGTGCACTTTGAATATTAGAACAAGCTGGTTAAATTTGCCCACATATAACTAACTCCGCCCTAAAGGGCTTTAAATTAAATTATTATGACAAAGAAGTTTTTATCAGGATTCGCGATTATGCTGCTCGCGTATTTCCTTGTGCCACAACCTGTTATTGCGCAGGAAGAAGAAAAGGAAGAAGGCTACGTTTTTGAGATGGTGAAAGAAATTCCCCACACAAGCGTAAAAGACCAAAACCGTTCCGGTACCTGCTGGAGCTTTTCTACCATCGGATTTCTGGAATCAGAACTGATGCGCACCGGAAAAGGCGAATACGACCTTTCCGAAATGTTTACCGTACGCAATTCCTATGCTGATAAAGCCGAAAAATATGTGCGCATGCACGGAGCCCTGAATTTTGGTGGCGGTGGCGCCTGCCACGATGTGACCAATTGCTGGGCAAAATACGGTATTGTTCCCGAAGAAGCTTATAAGGGATTAAGCTATGGCATGGACAATCATGCTCATGGAGAGTTTGATGCGGTTCTTGATGGCTACATGGAAGCAGTCCTGAAAAATAAAAACCGTCAGCTGAGCCCGGCATGGTACGAAGGTTTGAACGGAATCCTTGATGCATATCTGGGCGATTATCCGGAAACTTTCACCTACGAAGGCGTGGAATATACGCCCGAAAGTTTCGCTGAAGAGCTGGGTCTTGATATGAACGATTACGTGGAGATTTCATCTTTTACGCACCAACCGTTCTATGAAAAATTCATCCTCGAAGTACCCGACAACTGGGCATGGGGCGAAGTTTATAATGTGCCGCTCAACGAAATGATAGAGATAATCGACAATTCACTCGAAGAAGGTTATAGCGTAGCCTGGGCATCGGATGTGAGCCATAAAGGTTTTTCTTTCCGTAATGGTGTTGCCGTTATCCCGGAAACCGATATTGAGGAGATGGACAATTCGGAACGCCTGAAATGGGAAAAAATGGATAGCCGCGAACGCAGCAAAATGCTGTATGCTTTTGATAAACCGCGCCAGGAGAAAAAAATTACACAGGAAATGCGCCAGGAAATGTTCGATAATTACAAAACACAGGACGATCACGGAATGCAACTTGTGGGTATTGCCAAAGACCAGAATGGTTCAAAATATTATTATGTTAAAAACAGCTGGGCTGATGACAGTAATAAATACGATGGTTATTTCTATGTTTCTGTTCCTTTTGTTGAGCTGCAGACCACCTGCATTATGGTGAACAAAAATGCGATTCCTAAAGAAATTAAAAAGAAGTTGGGTATTAAGTAAAATTTGTTAATGAGAGGTTTAATGAGAGTATGCTGATTAAACCTCTTTTATTTGTTCATAAAGATTCTTTGGTATGACTCATAAACTGTTAAAGTTAAAACGTTTTAGCGATATTTGTTTTGTCGCATTGTTTGTTTTGATGTCGTTGTTTTATTATAGCGACTTGATTTTTTCGGGGCCACATAGTATCCATATGTGGCGTCAAACAGACTGCTTGTCTATCACAGAAAACTTTATGAGCGGCGGAGCTTTTCATGAACCGGAATTGCACATCCTTTTAGCAGATGATAAAGAAAGTGGAAAATCAATTGGTGAGTTTCCTCTTCTTTATTATTTTGTTGGTAATATATGGTCAGTTACGGGTAAATCATATTTGATTTTTCGCCTCATATTATTTTTAATTTTATTTGCCGGCTCCTTTGCGTTTTATAAATCAATACTACTTCTATTTAAAAATCGATTTTGGGCTGTTACATTACCTCTGCTATTGTTTACTTCACCGGCTTTTGTTTTCTATGGGGTTTCATTTTTAATGGATGTGCCTGCTTTTGCGATGATTTTAATAGCACATTACTTTTTAGTCAAATATCAACTAGACAATAAACCACTTTTGTTTTTTCTTTCCATAATGTTTTTTACATTGGGAGGATTACTTAAGGTAAGTGTGCTGATTACCTTTGTTTTTCTTTGTTTTATATTTTTTTTGGAATTATTCCCTGTTAAGACAATGGGGAGCAAAAAGTTTTTTCGTAAACCCATTATGGAATTAAGCGGTTTGTTTTTTGTGATTTTGATAGTACTATCTTGGTATTACTATGCCTCAACCTTTAGTGCTGCTCATGGGTTCAAATTTACCTTCAATTCGATTTTCCCGATTTATAAAGTAAGGGATTGGGATTACTTTTATAATGGATTCTTTGGAAAGATGACTTATTTATTTTTTAGCCGTACAGTTTTATTCTTAGTTACAGCTTTGGGTATCTTTAATTTGTTCTTGTATAAGAAGCTTCCTTTATTTGCTTACTTTGCCAATTTTGTAGTATTACTGGGTTGTATCATGTTTTTTCTGCTTTGGACCCCCCTTTTTGATAACCATGATTATTATTATATACCGTATCTGAGCTTTTTTGTTGTAGCCCCAATAGTTAGTTTATGGTATACAAAAACTTACCACCCTACTCTGTGGCAAAGCATATACATGAAGATCGCGGTATCACTTTTTGTTGTTTTTAATTTCCTCTATTGTTATGACATTACTATGACTCGAGTTAAGCCTGAACGGGGAATTGGTTTTGTGAAACATAAAGACCTGATCAAATTCCTTAAATGGGGATATAGGAATACCGAGGCAAATTGCTATATTTATGAAAGAATGAAACCTTATCTTTTGGAGATTGGCATTAAACCTGAGGATCGGCTATTAATGATGTCAGATAAATCATTTAGTATTTCGCTTTATCTATCAGGTCATAAAGGATGGACAGCATTTACCAATTACAAAACAGAAGACCAGATCGAAGAATTAATCAATAAAGGGGCTAAGTATATGATCGTTTATCGATCAAGTATTGAAAAAAAGCCTTTTTTACAACCATTTTTAAAAAAGCGAATCGGATCTTTTGAAAAAGCTGATATCTATGAGCTTTAAAATTTATTCAGAAGTTTAACCTGAATAATTCACAAAATATTCTATTGCGAGCACAAACCGCTGCAATAGAAAGGAATGCTATCTTTTTGGTGCTAAACCCGTAACAATCATTATGAAATCTATTACGAGCTGAAACTGCTGCAAAACAAACCTTTGTTGGAATATAAAATCTCTCCATAGCGGTGCTGTGCATCAATTTTATATTCTATTGTTTTATTGCATTTTCAGTTTGGTCACTGAGCTTGTCGAATGTGCTCATAACGATCTTCTAACACATGTTCCGGGTTGAAATAGCTACGGCTATTCCTGTGCGCCAAAAATCTGCGCTCCCTTTCTTTTATTGAGTTTTGTGCTTGGTCACTGAGTATATCTAATGTGCTCATGACGAAATTTCATGAATTAGTCAGGTTAAGGCTGTTTTTTGAACAAATTATACTTCAAAATACAATAAATAGCCCGCAATCCATCTTTCCAATTGATCTTTTTCCCTTCTGCATAAGTGCGGCCATAATATGAAATGCCCACTTCATAAATCCTGATTTTAGGAATGCGTGCAATTTTTGCCGTTACTTCCGGTTCAAAACCAAAACGTTTTTCTTTGAGATTGACAGATTTAATGATATCGGAACGGAACATTTTATAACAGGTTTCCATATCCGTGAGGTTCAGGTTGCTGAACATATTGGAGAGGAAAGTGAGAAATGCGTTTCCAATGGAATGCCAGAAAAACAGTATGCGGTGCGGTGCCCCACCCATAAAGCGTGAGCCATAAACTACATCTGCAACACCTTGAACAAAAGGTTTGAGCAGGGCATTATATTCTTCCGGGTCGTATTCCAGATCAGCATCCTGAATCACAATAAGGTCGCCATCTGATTCCGATATTCCTCTGTGCAATGCAGCTCCTTTTCCCATGTTCTGCGGCTGGGAGTAGAGCTTGATATCTGCTTCAGTATGCGTGTTAATATATTGATTTACAGTTTCCACAGTATTGTCTGTTGAACAATCATCAACAATAATGATACTTTTTTTGATATCATTTAACAGTTCAACTTTTAAGATTTTATCCAGTATCAGGTGAATTGTTTTTTCTTCGTTGTAAGCAGGTATAACAACCGAAAGTTTTGTGGGCATTGTTTATTATTTTGAGCCTGCAAATATAGATAAAGCATTTTATTGTTTTTCCATTATGAGCATTAGATTCATGAAATTTTCAGTTTTTGAGTGATTTTCGATCATGAATTTTAGTGGTAATTTGATTATGCGTTTAGCATTTAGTGTGTTATGGGATTTGCTTCTCCTTACATAGGAAAATTTTGTATAAAAACGAACAGTATTTAGAATTGCAGCTTCAATGGTTTTGCTAATTTTGCGGCGGAAATTACGAAGAAGTGCGACAACTACTAAAAAACATACTTGGGCTACTGTTATTGCCGCCTGTACTTTGGCTGTTCCTTAACGCCAGCCTCAACTGGCACTACCACCGCATGCCCAACGGACAGATTGTTTGTCACGCGCACCCTTATACATCAAGTCACAGCGATACGCCAGTTGGAACGATACCTTTTGAGAAGCACCAACATAGCGATAATGAATATCTCTTTTACGCCTTCCTCGGCGAAATTAGTGTAGTGCTTGCTGTCCTTATCCTGTTTTTCGGTTTTCTGAAAGCAGGCAGGGAAATGCTCTTGTTTCCGCTTCGGAAGTCTTTCGTTTCAGAGCATCAGCTGCTTGTGTACAGCCTTAGAGGGCCTCCATCCAACTATTGATTTTTTTTGAATCCCTTTTTATTCATGTTTAAATCCGGTTCATTTGATCCGGTAAAAGAGATTTTTTTAGAAAAATTAATAGAATAATATGAAACATATTTTCTTGGTATTTGGCATTGTATTGATATGCCTGAATGCGATATGGGCTCAGGAAGCCTATTTCGAAAATGAATTTAAAGTGCCTACAGATGCAAATATTTTTGGGCACGTTACGGATGTAAACGGAGATCACATTCCTTTTGCTACAATAATGGTTTTGGATTCGGATAAAGGTACTTCTGCGGATGCTAGCGGGCACTATTATTTAATAAACCTTCCCGAAGGGAAAATAATCCTGCGTGCCAGGGCGGTTGGGTTTAAAGCTCAGGAAAAAGAAGTTACCGTCGAAAAAGGAAAAACCCTTGAAGTGAATTTCCAGCTGGCTCTTGATGTGATCAATGCAGAAGGTGTGGTGATTTCAGCATCGCGCTATGAGCAAAGCCGGAAAGATGCTCCGGTGATTGTCAACAGTATCGGCCCGAAACTCTTTGATGAAGTGCAGGCGCAAACCCTGGGCGATGGCCTCAACTTTACACCCGGGCTGCGCATGGAAAACAACTGTCAGAACTGCGGTTTTAGCCAGTTGCGGATGAACGGGCTCGATGGCCCTTATTCCCAGTTCCTCATCAATGGCCGGCCTATATTTTCGGCATTGAATGGTGTGTACGGCCTGGAAGCTATTCCTCCAAGCATGATCCAGCGCGTGGAAGTTATCCGGGGTGGCGGATCGGCACTTTATGGATCCAACGCTATTGCCGGGACGGTGAACATCATCACCAAAGATCCGATCAAAAATAGCTGGCAGATTGGTTCCAATTTTGCCTTCACCGATGCAAAAAAAGCCGACATCTCAGTGAATGCCAATGCGTCGGTGGTCAGCAATGACTATTCGAGCGGATTGTTTGTTTATGGTGTGGCACGGGAACGCCAGCCCTGGGACGAAAACGGGGATGGTTTCTCTGAAATGACCAAACTGAGCAACCGCACCATGGGCGCACGGGCTTTCTGGAAACCCGGAACACGAAGCCGTTTCAATCTCGATTTGAATGCGATCAGTGATTACCGGCGTGGCGGTGATAAATTTGATTACCTGCCTTCAGAAGCTGGAATTTGTGAAATGATCGATCAAAATAACCTCATGGGAGGATTGAGCTTTGAAACTTTTTCCGCTGATCTGGCCACGGAATTGTCCGTTTATACAAGCGGTCAGCAAGTGAAACGCGACAGCTATTACGGAGCGGAGCAGGATCCTTCGGCATATGGTTACACAGAAGGTTTAACAATGGTTGGAGGCGCGCAACTTACGCATCATTTTGCTGATGTGCTCTATGCGCCGGGAACCATTACTGCCGGAGCTGAATATTCCTATGACGATTTGGAAGACACCAAACTCGGGTATTTTGATATAGATAGTATGAAAAATGTGGATAACAGGCTCATCACAGACCAAAGAGTTAACACAATAGGTGCTTTTGCGCAATATGAATGGAAGTCGGACAATGTGAAATTACTGGCCGGTCTGCGCTATGACCTGGCGCGCGTTTCCAATCTGAAACATGGCGAAGAAGTAGAAGAAGACTATGGTAATCTTAGTCCGCGGGCCAGTGTTTTGATAAACGTGAACGAACATCTTCAGGCGCGTATGTCATTTGCCGGTGGTTTTCGTGTTCCACAGATATTCGATGAAGATTTGCATATCGAATCCTCCGCTGCCAGAAGGATTATTCATGTTCTGGGTGATGATCTGGAACCGGAAAAATCCAACAGCTTTACAGCAGGACTGGACTATACTCAAGATCATGGAAAAGTGCAGTTCTATATTCTGGCAGAAGGTTTCTATACCGAACTGAGTAATCCTTTTAGCCATGAATATAGTTTTAATGAGGAAACAAAAATCCTGACTTCAACTATTGTCAATGCGGAAGATGGTGCGGAGGTTTACGGGATAAATCTTGAAGCCCGTGTAGCCCCATCGAATGGAAAAATCAGTTTGCAGGCCGGTGCAACGATTCAGCAGTCGGAATTTAAGAGCCCTCAGGAATGGGGCGAAGACAGCACCAATATAACGACGCATATGTTGCGCACACCGAGCGTTTATGGTTATTTTACAACGAATTTTCAGCTCACAAAAAAGTTTGTACTTTCTGTTTCAGGAGTTTATACGGGACCAATGTATGTGCCTCATCTGGCAGGTGGTGAACGTGAAGATGGTTCAGAAATTGCGGAAGAGGAGCTGTTGCACACTAAATCATTTATGGATGTAAATGCCAAACTGACCTATGATATTCCGTTGTCCTGCGAAATGAACCTCCAGCTTTATGGTGGGGTTCAGAATATTTTCAACAGTTATCAAGATGATTTTGATTACGGAATTAACCGCGATGCCGGATTTGTTTATGGACCGAGCCGTCCGTTTACCATCATGTTTGGCATCAAACTGGGCAATATGTTTTTGTAGTTGATTGAAGCTATACGGTTCAGGATATGGCTTCAAATTACTGATTGTAAGCAGATAACGCGTACAATTTTTTTAAAAACATTTTTTTGTTCTTTTTTGCACAGGATCCTTAACAGGCAGGCTTTGACCGTAGATATGGGACTCCTCCGGAGTCCTTTTCCTTTCTAAAGGACTTTTTTTACAGAGCTTTGACCACGCTGTGGTCAATTTTGCAATAGAACCGTTTTTTGCATGTATGCCTCAAAAAAAAGGCAGGACTCCGAAGGAGTCGAATGTCAATAAGAAAGAAAGGCTCTTATGCGCGTCGACCCCGGCAGGGGTCGTATGTCCATGGCACAATTGCCTATTAAAAACATTTTTTTGTTCTTATTTGCACAGGATCCTTAACAGGCAGACTTTGACCGCAGATATGGGACTCCTCCGGAGTCCTTTTCCTTTCTAAAGGACTTTTTTTACAGAGCTTTGACCACGCTGTGGACAATTTTGCAATAGAACCGTTTTTTGCATGTATGCCTCAAAAAAAAGGCAGGACTCCGAAGGAGTCGAATGTCAATAAGAAAGAAAGGCTCCTATGCGCATCGACCCCGGCAGGGGTCGTATGTCCATGGCACAATTGCCTATTAAAAACGTTTAGAGGTCAGTAGATAAGCACATAGAATGATTTATGCTCGTGAATAAATAGATTTCTCCTCCCGCTGGTCGTCGAAATGACTGTTTATTAATTGTTTGGGCAAAGGCGGCGAGGACACGATAAAAAATATAAAATGAGTCCTCGCCGCCTTTGCCACTTGAACACAACAAAAGGTCATTTCGATGCCGAAGCTTCGGCAGAGAAATATATGTTACTCAATAACAAGTCATTATCGTTTTTATGATTTGCAAAAACTAATATGCACCTACATACTGACCTCTAAAAACGATATTCTGTTCTTATTTGCACAGGATCCTTAACAGGCAGGCTTTGACCGTAGATATGGGATACTTCAGTATTTGATTTGTCCAAATCATTAGCTGTTTCAAACCACATAAAAAAGGCCGCTTTCATTTTGTAGAGCGGCTTTTTTCATTTAAAAATCCCATAACTGAAATGAATCAATTACGGGATTTTTAAATTATATGAAAAGCGATTAACTTAAGATATCAAGTTTCTCATCAACAATCTTAAACGTATCCAGTGCAATCATTTTTTCCTCATCCGTGGGAACGATCATCACTTTAACACGTGAGTTTTCTGTAGAAATAACTTCTTCTTTACCACGGAGGCCGTCGTTTTTCTCAAAGTTCATTTCCACGCCCATATATTCCAGTCCGGTCATTGATTTGGCGCGCGTTTCGCAGTCATTTTCCCCAATTCCACCGGTAAATACAATCACATCCACACCGCCCATGGCAGCTGCATAGGAGCCTACATATTTACGCACACGGTACTGGTACATTTTCAGGGCAACCTGAGCGCGTTCGTTTCCGTCTGCGGCAGCATTTTCGATATCGCGCATATCCGAAGAAACGCCACTGATACCCAGCATGCCACTGAATTTGTTGATCAGTTTATTGGTTGTGCTGAAACTGAGGTTTTCCTTTTCGGCAATACGGAGCAGTGCGCCAACATCGAGGTCGCCGCAACGTGTGCCCATAATCAAACCTTCAATTGGAGTCATGCCCATGGAAGTATCAAGGGATTTGCCATCTTTAATAGCAGCAATGGATGCGCCGTTTCCCAGGTGGCAGGTGATGATTTTTTGCTTTTTGATGTCCAGGCCGAGGATTTCGCAGGCACGTGCAGAAACGTATTTGTGGCTTGTGCCGTGGAAACCGTAACGGCGGATTTTATATTTTTCGTAAAGCGAGTAAGGAATGCCGTAGAGATAGCTGTAATCCGGCATGCTTTGGTGGAATGCAGTATCAAAAACGCCGGCCTGAGGAACTTCCGGTAGCAGTTTGTTAATGGCATAAATACCTTCGAGGTTTGGCGGGTTGTGCAGTGGGGCCAAGTCGATACATTCTTCGAGTGCCGCAATTACATCATCAGTAACGCGCACGGTTCCGTTATATTTTTCCCCGGCATGCACGACGCGGTGACCTACGGCATCAATTTCATTGATGTTTTTGATGCTGCCGTGTTCCGGGTGGGTCATGATGCCCAGTACATATTCGATACCGCTTTGGTGGTCCAGGATTTCTCCTTCAACCTTAAATTCGTGGCCGTCGTTTCTTTTATGCTTGATGGCAGCTCCTTTCAGTCCGATTTTTTCAACCAGTCCTTTTGCCAGGACTTTTTTTTCGGGCATATCGAAGAGCTGATATTTAATGGATGAACTTCCGCAATTGAGAACTATAATTTTCATTGTTATACGTTTTTCGGTCGTTAATATATGCTTTGATTACCTGCCCAGGGTGTTGATCGAACCTTGCTTGATTACTTTTTTATCGCCATCCCAAACGTAAAAACCTTCACCGGTACGTTTGCCGTTGAGGTTGGCGCGTACCATGCGCTTGAGCAGTGGTGATGGTTTGTACTTGAGCGAACCAAATTCGCTGAAAAGATTGTTCATCCATTTCAGGACTTTGTCGAGACCGATACGGTCGGCCATTTCGAATGGGCCCATATGGTGCCCTGTGGCTTCGCGCATAATAACGTCAATTTGTTCCACGCTGGCAACGCCTTCCATCAGGATTTCGCAGGCTTCATTGATGAATGGAACAATCATGCGCGTGCTTACATTGCCCGGAGATTCGTTGACCTGAACCGGTTTTTTGCCAATCATGCGTACGAATTTCTGCAGCATATCAAAAGTTTTGTCCGAAGTACGTACGCAGCGCACTACTTCAACAAATTTGGCATCGGCAACAGGAGCAATAAAATGCAGTCCGGCAGCTCTTTGCGGAACTTTCAGTACTTCTGCCAGATCGCTGATCATCAAAGTGGCAGTATTGGATGTAATGATCGTGTCTTCAGAAACAACTTCTTCTACTTTACGGAAAACTTCTTTGCGGTTGTGCAGGTTTGTTCCCGGTTTTTTAGTGTTTGTGGTTTCTATGATGATGTTGCAGTCGCCCAGGTCTTCAAAATTTGTGGATCCTTTTATACGGCTGAGGATGAGTTTCTTTTCACTGGGAGTCATGCCCCAGTGGCTGATCACATCATCCAGTTGTTCGTCGATGCGTTGCATTACTTCCTCAACGCGTTCAGTGGTGAGGTCAATAAAAACAACATCAATACCAAACTGACTGATCAGGCGGGTAATTTCTTGACCCATGGAGCCGCAGCCAACAAGGCCTACTTTTTGTATCGTGCCTGAGCTTTTTTTGTTTTCAGTGCTTAAGCTGAAATCTTCTAATTGAACTGACATAAGTAATATTTTAAAATGCTATCTTTGAGTGATTAACAAATCCTGTGCGAAATTAAAAAACATTAGCATTCGGGCATTATAAATGCCTGAGCTTTTGTAATTTGTATGCATTCTATTTTGTGTTTCCGGATTACATCCCTGCTGCCTGGTTTGCTGTAATAGCTACCAGGTTAACAATATCGTCAACGGAGCATCCTCGCGATAAGTCATTGATCGGAGCAGCCATGCCTTGCAATACCGGCCCAACAGCTTCTGCGCCGGCCAAACGTTGAACCAGTTTGTAACTGATGTTTCCAGTTTCGAGTGTCGGGAACACGAGCACATTTGCTTTTCCGGCAATTTTGCTTCCGGGTGCTTTTTTTGCGCCAATTGCTTCGATAATGGCTGCGTCAGCCTGGAGTTCGCCATCGATCGCCAAATCAGGAGCCATTTCCTGCGCTATTTTTGTGGCTTCAACTACTTTGTCCACCATTTCATGTTTTGCGCTGCCTTTGGTGCTGAAACTCAGCATGGCTACGCGTGGCTCAATGCAGGCAATGGATTTGGCTGTGGATGCACTGGCAACGGCAATTTCTGCCAGCTCTTTGGCTGTAGGATTGGGATGAACCGCGCAATCGGCAAAAACCATTATGCCGTCGTCTCCCCATTTTTTGTCTTTCATGATCATGATGAAAGCACCCGATACCACACTGATACCGGGAAGGGTCTTTACGATCTGGAAAGCCGGACGAAGAACATTTCCTGTGGCGTTTTCCGCACCGGCTACTTCTCCGTCGGCATCACCGTTTTTGATGAGCAATGTGGCCAGATAAAGGGGGTTTTCACAAAGTTTTGTGGCTTCTTCCATGCTCAGCCCTTTTTTCTTCCTGAGCTCATAAAGGATCCCGGCATATTTGGCTTTCTCCGGATTGTTGATGGGATCAATAATGATGGCTTCGCCAAGGTTTTCAAGACCAAACCCCTTGCCGGTCTCCATGATTATTTCGGGATTTCCGATTAAAATCAACCTGGCAAGTTTTTTCTTCAAGATAATATCCGCTGCTTTTAGTGTCCTTTCTTCTGTTCCTTCGGGTAAAACAATGGTTTTTTGGTGTTTACCGGCGTTCTGCTTGATCTGTTCAATTAAGTTCATTTGCTTTTCTTTTGTAAATCGAGATATAAAGATTGTAAAGTTTTATATATTGCTCTTGCAAAATTATTAATAAAGGACTTATTTTTTGCTGTTTTAAGGAAAATTAATCTTGGGGGATGCCTCGCTTGAAAACAAAATGCCATAAGCTTGAGCATTATTATTAAATCAATAGTATTTTAGTTTTGTATAAAGAGCATAATACTAGTTATTTAAAATAATTACTTTAAAATTGGTTTTCTGAGTGTAAATTTATGCCGTTTTTTTTCGGAGACACCGGCTTCGGTGTTTAACAGGATATTTAAGATTTTAAAATACGCTATTTGTTGCGGGCTCTTTCTGCAGCATCAATAAATATTATGTAATTTTGCAAATTCAAAATATTTTGTCGGGAAGGATTTCTATCAATATATAAAAAATCGGTTCAATGGATTGGAAGAAAATTTGCTTTGCTGTTCTGCTTACGGCCTTTATGTTTTTCAGCAAGCCGGGAGCTCAGGCACAGGAAACACGTTATCAGTTGCGCATAAACCCCGGAATGGTTTTTCCAACCGGTGATTTCAAAAATATTGCCGGCAAAGGACCGGGCGCTGACCTGGGCTTATCAATTTACCTGAAAACAAATATTGCGTTGAGCATTGATTTAGGCTATTATGCTTTTGACGATAAAGAGAAAAGTGAATTCAAGGAGCCTTTTAAGTGCTTGCCTTTATCTTTAACAGGCGATTTTTTATTCCGTAACAACAAAAAATTTCATCCTTTGGCCGGTATCGGCATGGCCTATATGAGTTATAGGCAAACAGTTCATTATGATTATGCCGATGCCACCGAAACGATGGGGAGAGTTGGACTGGCTCTTAAAGCCGGTGGGCTTTATTCCATTGATGAGCAGTGGTCGGTTGGTGTGCATGCACGATACCTCTACGCTGTTGAATACAGCCTTCTGGGGATCAATGCTTTTGTTGCGCTGAGTTTTTAATAATGATGCACAATTTATGCACCAAAGCGACACCACATTAATACTATGGGAATCAAAAACCGATTCGGACAAAGCTCCTCAATTGTTTCTTTGGTCTGAGCAGTTGGGACAAGAAACACCCTCCCTTGATGTTTCGCCTGCTGTTGTGCATAAACCAATGCTTCCATTTATTGTTTTTGTTTTCTCATTGGTTGTGCTGGGCTTTTTGCGGCGTTTAACCGATTTCCGGCTGCGTAGTTTTTTTTCATCGCTCTTTTCTGCATCGCATAGCCGCGAAGGGCATGCTTTCAGTGAGTACACTTTGCTTTTGTTTTCTATTGCTGTTTTTGCACTTTATATCAGTTTTTATCTGCCCGAGAACTTACCGTCTCCAATTGTGGCATCTATTTCGCCCTTTATAATTATTATGGGTTTGCTTGTGGCTTTTTATGTTTTAAGATATGCATTTATCCGTTTAATGGCTTATGTTTTCAGGTCATTGGATTTTGGTGGCATGTGGATACAGTTTTCGAGGAAATGGGGGATTGCGGCCGCCTTTTTTATGTTATTTCCGCTATTAATAATTTATTATGCCGACCATCAGCTCGCGTCTTTTTTTATAAGCTATTTGCCTGTTATTGTGTTGGGAATATATGTTTTCCGGTTCTTAAGTTTTCCTGCCCTGTCAAAAGGCCTGCCGAAGCTTTTCTATTTGTATATATTATTGTACCTTTGCAGCGTCGAAATTATTCCGCTGCTGCTGGCGGCAAAATTTCTGGGAATTTGGATATAACCGAGCATGGATTATTTAACCAAAAAACACTCATCAAATTGAAAATTAAGAATATCCTCGTATCACAGCCACAGCCTGCTGAAATTGAAAAGTCCCCCTATTCCCCATTAGCAAGGAAGCACGGGCTTAAAGTGACCTACGAAAAATTTATTCGTATCGAAGGCTTGTCTTCTAGGGAATTCAGGGATCAACGCATCAATCTGCTTGATTTTTCAGGCGTTATTATGACATCCCGCAAATCGGTTGATCATTATTTCAGCCTTGCAAAAGCACTGCGCGTGGAAGTGCCCGATTCCATGAAATATTTTTGTATTTCTGAATCAACGGCTTTTTATCTCCAAAAATATGTGCAGTACCGAAAGCGGAAAATCTTTCATGGAAACCAAAGTGTGCAGGATTTGGTCGATATCCTGAGCAAGCATAAATCAGAAAAACTGCTCCTTCCTTGCTCCGAAGATTCACGCCAGGAACTGGGCGATAAACTCGAAGCAGAAGGATATGACTATCAAAAAGCAATTATGTACCGGACTGTTCCAAGTGACCTGAAGCATTTGGATATGTCAAATTTCGACCTGCTGATTTTCTTCAGCCCTTGGGGTGTGAAATCGCTTTTCACTAATTTCCCCGATTATAAACAGGGGAAAACACTGATCGCTGCTTTTGGGGCCAATACAGCCGAAGAAGTCAAAAATTCAGGACTTGAACTCAATATTGCCGCACCAACCAAAACAGCTCCTTCTATGACGATGGCAATTGAAGAATTTATAGCTAATAACAAGAATAAATAAAATTCATTTTAATAGCACAAATCAATATAAATAAAGAGGTTTGTGCTATTTTTGTATCCGTATGCCCCTTTTGTGCCTAGCTTTTTATGATGAACACGCGCAGCAGAACACATAGCTTGAAAAAAAAGGATATCCTGAAAAGCCGGACAGAAATTATGCATTTGTTTCAAAATGGCAAAAGGCTGAAAGCTTTTCCGGTGCATCTGCTGATCCAATGCGTTGAATGCACGGATACAAACAGGCCACCAGTCCAGATTATGTTCAGCGTGAGCAAAAGAAGGCAACGAAAAGCCGTGCAAAGAAACCGCGTAAAACGACTGATGCGTGAAGCATACCGGCTGAACAAAGCAAAATTGACCCCATTAAAAGAACAGCTCAGGGACGGGAAAAAAATAAATCTTGCCTTTGTTTTTGTGGATAAAAACATGCCCGAATTTACCGGTGTGGAAAAAAGTATGCTAAAGCTGCTCAATCAGGCAGTAAATATAGGTTTAGAAAATAATAAGGATTAACTTTGTGAGTTAATATTATTGAGCGTGCACGGATACAACTTCATCAGCGTGCTTTAGACCAAAAAAACTCCGTTTATGAGAAAATATACTATTCTGGCAGTATTCCTGTTCGCAGTATTTTCTATTGGAAATGCCCAGGAAGCCCCGGATAATTTTGAGATTTCCAAAAATATTGAAATCCTTACCCGCGTCTATCAGGAACTCAATAGTAATTACGTGGATGATGTTCAGGCCGGTGAATTGATGAAAACCGGCATCGATGCTATGCTTGAGTCGCTTGATCCTTACACGGTTTATATTCCCGAATCCCAAATCGAAGATTATAAATTTATCACAACAGGGCAATACGGCGGTGTAGGTGCGCTTATTCATACAAATGGCGATTATGTTTATGTGTCCGAACCTTACGAAGGTTTTGCCGCAGAAAGAGCCGGGCTTAAAGCAGGGGATAAAATACTGGAAGTGAACGGCGAAGATGCCAAAGGGAAAAATTCAGACGATCTGAGCAAAATCCTGAAAGGTACGCCCGGAACAGAAATCAGCATCAAAGTGGAACGCGACGGACGGAACCAGCCTTTGGTTTTTGATCTGAAAAGGGAAACAATCAAAGTACGCAATGTGAGCTATTACGGAATGCTCGATGCCAAAACCGGATATATTAAACTGGATCATTTCACGCAAAAAGCTTTTGAAGAAGTGCGTGAAGCCTTCCTCGATATGAAAAACAATATGGGCATGGAATCGCTGGTTTTTGATTTACGCGGAAATGGTGGTGGACTGATGAATGAAGCGGTGGATATTGTGGGCCTGTTTGTGCCGCAGGGAACCAAAGTGGTGGAAACACGCGCAAAACTCAAAGCCCGCAATCAAGCCTACCAAACCAGCAATAAACCCCTCGACACAAAAATCCCGATAGTTTTCCTTGTTGATAACAACAGCGCCTCGGCATCCGAAATCGTTGCCGGTGCCATGCAGGACCTCGACAGGGCAGTAGTGATCGGTCAGACTACTTTTGGGAAAGGGCTGGTGCAAAATGTTGTGCCGCTCAATTATAACGCACAAATGAAAATTACCATTGCCAAATATTATATCCCCAGCGGGCGATGTGTCCAGGCAATTGATTATACTCATAAAAATGGCAATAAAGCCGAAAAAATCCCCGATAGCCTGCGCCAGGAATTTAAAACACAGGGCGGACGTGTTGTGATGGACGGTAAAGGCATAAAGCCGGATATAATCATTGAACCACAGGAATTTAGTAATATAGCTGCCAGCCTGTTCGGCGGATATCATATTTTTGATTTCTCTACAGATTACTATAATAAACACAAGGAAATCCCTGCTCCCTCAGAATTTGTTTTGAGTGATGACGATATGGAAGATTTTCGCATTTTCACGCAAACGCGCGATGTGGATTATAAAACCCGCTCCGAAGCTTTGCTCGAAAAACTCGAATCAGCACTCGAAAGTGAAGCCTATAAAACCCTTGTGGAAGAAGAACTGGCTTCACTGCATAAGAGTGTGCTGGAACATAAAAAGCAGGATTTTAACCGTCATCTCGATGAAATAGAAAAACTGCTCCGCCTCGAAATAATTGCACGGTATTATTTGCAGGAAGGCCGCATCGAAGCTTCCCTCGATTCCGATCCGGAAGTGCAGGAAGCAATTCGTATCCTTAATGATTACCCACTTTATACCGATATCCTGACAGGGGAATTTGTTCCGGACAATAAAAATGAATAGTTCATGGATGGAATCCTGAAGCGACAATATTCACAGCCGGCATACATCATTTTGCTGGGCTTGCTCATCGCAGCAGTGCCTCTGTCGAAATATGTGATGTCGATGTCGCAAATGGGATTGTTGCTGCTTTGGTTTCTAGATGGAAACCTGAAAGACAAATTGAAGTCTTTTTCCACAAACAAGCCGGCTTTGGTAGTGAGCAGCATCTTTTTGCTGCATGTAGTGGGTTTGATTTATACTTTGGATTTTAATTATGCCGTGAAAGACCTGCGCATCAAAGTCCCTCTCTTAATCCTTCCATTGATTTTTTCTACCATGCCCCGTTTGTCGAAGAAACAGTTTGATGGGCTGCTCCTTGTTTTTGTCCTCGCTGTTTTGAGCAATACATTTATATCATCCTGGATTGCGTATTTTGGAGATGTTACAGATAGTCGCAGTATATCGTTGTTTATAAGCCATATACGTTTCTCTTTGAATGTCTGCCTCGCCGCTATGGTGGTTTTGTATTTGATTCAACAAAAATCATTGCCCTGGAAATGGTCTGTGCCGGCACTCATTGCGGTTTTCCTTTGGCTGGGCTTTTTCCTGCTGATCCTGGGCGCGATGACCGGAATAGTCATTTTTGTTGTCCTGCTGCTGTTTATCGGGCTATATCAAATCTGGAGCCGACAGGGGCTCGTCAGCAGATTGGTTTTTGCTTCTCTGATTGTGGCAGTCATTGCTTCGCTGGCATTTTATACTTCCATTACCATAGATGAGCTTACAAAAGTGAAACCGGTCGATTTAGAAAAGCTCGATAAAACAACAAGCCTTGGGCATAAATATAAGCATGATACTGTTCGTTTTATGGTTGAAGACGGACGCTATGTGGGCTTGTATATTTCATATCCTGAGATGAAAAAAGCCTGGAACGAACGCTCCGAATTGGATTATGACGGGCTGGATCGGCAAGGGCAGATTTTGCGATGGACTCTGATCAGATATCTGGCTTCAAAGGATCTACGAAAGGACTATGAAGGGGTTTATGCTTTGTCAGAAAAAGATATCTATTATATCGAACAGGGCGTTGCAAACCATAACTATTTGACAGATAATCCATTGAAAAACAGGCTTCGTCAGGCGATTATCGGCTATAACAATTATGTTTATGAAGGAGAAGCCAAAGGGAACAGCATGATGCAGCGCATCGAACTATGGAAAGCTTCCCTGCGCATTATAGGCAAGCATTTCCTGATCGGGGCCGGTACCGGCGATGTCCCCGATGTATTCAGAATGGAATTGAAAGAAATGGATTCTACTTTGGCCGGAACGGGAATGCGGTCGCATAATCAGTTTATCTCGATCTTTATTGCCTTTGGAATTATTGGTTTTTTGTGGTTTCTGATAAGCCTTATTTTCCCGCTGATCTACTTCCCGCATGCACGTAAATTCCTTTATTTGTCATTTATGCTGATCGTTTTGATTTCCTTTATTAATGAAGATACCATCGAGTCACAGGCCGGCCTGACCTTTTTTGCCTTCTTTAATGCTTTTCTGTTGTTCTGTGCCCCGCTAAGGGAAGATACCGGGAAGTAACTTTTTGAGCGTCATGTCGTAAAAATACCGAAAACTTAGCCTTATGAAGAAAACCATCCAATACGAAATAGAAGAATTTGATTCCATAAACGAGCTTTCTGAAAGTGACCAAAAACTCCTGAACGAGGCGGCAAAAGCCTGTGAAAAAGCCTATGCACCTTATTCTGAATATAATGTTGGCGCGGCCTTATTGCTCGACAATGGAAAAATAATCACTGGAAATAATCAGGAAAATGTGGCTTATCCCTCAGGTTTATGCGCTGAGCGTGTGGCCATGTTCTATGCGTCATCACAATATCCTGATGCCAAAATCCTGACCATTGCCATCACGGCACGCTCCCATAATTTTACGATTAGCCAGCCGGTTACGCCCTGTGGTTCATGCCGGCAGGTGATGGCGGAATTTGAAAACAGGCAGCAGCAGGCCGTGCGCGTTATCCTCAGCGGTGAAACGGGAAAGATCCAACTCATCAACAATATTGATACACTATTGCCATTGGCTTTTCATGCAGCCGAACTGAAAAAACAATAAAAAAAACAGCACCATAGCGCGGGTTTCGCATCCATAATTTATCAGGTTTTCGCGCACCTGATTGTTTTTTAATTCATGAAAGCTTTGATGTCGTCTTCCACAGTGCTAATTCCTCCAATACCAAAATTTTCTACGAGTACTTTGGCCACATTCGGGCTGAGGAATGCCGGAAGGGTAGGGCCAAGGTGGATGTTCTTTACACCGAGATAAAGCAAAGCCAGAAGAACAATTACAGCCTTTTGCTCGTACCAGGCAATATTATATACGATGGGCAGTTTATTGATGTCGTCCAGCCCAAAAACTTCTTTCAGTTTCAATGCGATTACAGCCAGTGAATAAGAGTCGTTGCATTGCCCGGCATCCAATACACGTGGAATCCCACCGATATCGCCCAGTTGCAGTTTGTTGTAACGGTATTTGGCACAGCCGGCCGTTAAAATGACGCTGTCCTGTGGCAGTGCTTCGGCAAATTCAGTGTAGTAGCTGCGCTCTTTCATGCGCCCATCACAACCGGCCATCACAACAAATTTCTTAATGGCACCGGTTTTTACGGCATCGACCACTTTATCGGCCAGTGCCAAAACCTGATTGTGGGCAAAACCACCTACAATTTCTCCGCTTTCGATTTCGGTGGGAGGAGCGCATTTTTTCGCATGTTCAATGATTTCGCTAAAATCTTTCATCTCGCCATTTTGCCTGTCGGCGATATGCTTGGATCCGGGATATCCCGATGAGCCGGTAGTATAAACTTTATCGGCATAAGCTGCATCTTTTTTTGGAGGTACGATACAGTTTGTTGTGAAGAGGACCGGGCCGTTAAATGACTCGAATTCTTCTTTTTGTTTCCACCAGGCATTGCCGTAGTTGCCTACAAAATGTTCGTATTTCTTAAATTCCGGATAGTAATGGCCGGGAAGCATTTCGCTGTGCGTATAAACGTCAACACCAGTGCCGTCGGTTTGCTTCAAAAGGTCGTCTAAGTCTTTCAGGTCATGGCCGGAAATGAGTATCGCCGGATTGTTGCGCACGCCAATATTTACGGCTGTGATTTCCGGATTTCCGTAAGCCGATGTGTTTGCTTTATCGAGCAGGGCCATGGTATCAACACCAAATTTTCCGCATTCCAGCACAAGTCCTGTGAGTTCTTCACCACTGAGTTCATCATTGATGGTTGCCAGAAGTGCTTTTTCCAGAAAAGCGTAAATGCTTTCGTCTTCATGCCCCAGGTTGTAGGCGTGCTCAGCATATGCGGCCATTCCTTTGAGGCCATAGGTGAGGAGTTCCCTGAGCGAACGCACATCTTCATTTTCTGTTTTCAAAACGCCAACCGTTGTGGCTTTGATGTCCATGCCTGATTCAGTGGCATGCCAGTTGGCTGCATCCTGCTTGTCAAAAGGGATTTCCATGCCGGCAGTGCGGGCTTTTCCCTTTAACTCATCGCGGATTGCCAAACCTCTGGCTATGGCTCCTTTGATGGCCGCATCATCAAAATTTGCGTTTGTAATGGTGATGAAGAGCGCATTCATCAAAAAATGGTTGGCACGGCCTTCCGAAATGCCTTCAGAGCGTAGTGCGGATGAATAAATTGCTACGCCTTTGGCTGTATAGATCAGCAAATCCTGGAGGTTTGAGGTTTCGGCTTTTTTGCCACATACCCCGGCAATGGTGCAGCCTGTTCCTTTGGCCGCTTCCTGACATTGAAAACAAAACATACTCATATGCAAATTTTTTAAAGATGATTATTGTATTTAGGTATTTGAATACACAAATATAGTTATAATTTTTTTAACTGCACGCTTTTTTTTAAAAAAAATTATGCGAGCAGGTCTTTGATCGTGTGCTTTTTGAAGTAGTCTTTGATTTGTTTGGTAGTATCGTGCACAATGCCGCCCATCAGGCATTTGTCAAAAGGGCAAACCGGACGGTCGAGCGGGCAATGTCCCACTTCGATGGGGCCTTCGATGCATTCGTATATGTCGAGCAGGGTAATTTCATCCGTGTTTTTATTGAGGATAAATCCCCCTGCAGGTCCGCGTGTGCTGCGTACAAAGCCTTCTTTTACAAGTCGTTGCATCACTTTGGCAAGATGATTTCGTGAAGAACCGGTAAGTTCTGCAATCCGGTTCACATTGATGTGCTCCTTAGAGCGGGCGATAAGCACCATAGCATGGATGGCAATGGAGGAGGCTTCGGATAGTTGTACGACTTTCGACATATAATTTAAGTACTTGAATGCGCAAATATCGGTATTATTTTCAGCTTGAGCCTGTTTTTGTGTTTATTTAGATTCATTCTAATTGTAATTCTCATTGAGGTGAATTCACTACATTTGTTTTTTCAGCAAAATGAAAGCGTATGAATTTTGATCAACTGAACAAAAGAGCCTGCAATATCCGTTGCAATATCGTCCGTTCACTCCGGGCTTCCGGATCAGGCCATACAGGGGGAAGCCTCGGGCTGGCCGATATTTTTGCCTTCCTGTATTTTTCTGAAATGAAGCATAATCCAAAGGAAGCAAATTGGCCAGAACGTGATCGGCTTGTTTTATCCATTGGGCATGTGGCTCCGGTTTTATATGCCGCTTTGGCCGAATCCGGATATTTCCCTCAGGAAGAATTGCTTAGTCTGCGGAAATTAGGGTCGCGCTTGCAGGGACATCCCGGCAGGGACCACGGGCTGCCCGGGCTGGAGCTCTCTGCAGGAAGCCTGGGTCAGGGCTTGTCCGTTGCAGTAGGCATGGCGCTTTCTGCCCGGATGGACGCCAAAAACCGGCGGACATTTTGTGTCCTTGGCGATGGTGAGTTGCAGGAAGGCTCTGTTTGGGAGGCGGCTATGAGTGCCGGTCATTATAAGCTCAGTAATCTGATTGCCATCATCGACCGCAACGGCCTGCAAATTGATGGCGAAACCGAAGACGTGATGCGGCTCGAGCCTCTTTCCAGCAAGTGGGAGGCATTCAACTGGCACATCATCCATTGCGATGGGAACGATTTGCAGGATATCGCCCGCGCCTTTCGGAGAGCGCATCAGATTGATGATAAACCCTGCGTCATTATTGCGAAAACCAAAATGGGTGCCGGAGTGAAAAGCATAGAAAACGATTACGGCTGGCATGGGAAAGCTCCAAATGCAGAGCAAGCAGAAGATTTTATCCAACAAATCAAAAAACATCATGGACTGGATCAATAAATCAGATAAACCTACGCGCATCGGATTTGGAGAAGGAATCCGTGATGCAGCAAAAAAGAATAAAAATGTGGTTGGATTGGGGAGCGATATCACTTCCAGTGTATCCATGAACCTTTTTGCAGAAACATTTCCTGAGCGCTTTTTTAGTTTGGGCATTGCCGAGCAAAATGCGGTTGGGGTTGCTGCCGGAATGGCTTTAAGTGGTAAAGTCCCCGTTTTCAGTACTTATGGTGTTTTTGCTGCCATGAGGTCTTTGGATCAGATCAGGATATCCTTATGTTATAATAATGTGCATGCCATAATTGGCGGTGCTCATGCCGGAATTTCCGTTGGGCCGGATGGAGCCACACACCAGGCTTTGGAAGATATGGCCGTGATGCGCGTTTTGCCAAATATGACCGTACTTTCGCCCTGCGATGCTACGCAGGCCCGACTGGCCGCAATGGCAGCCATTGATAAATGTGACGGGCCGGTTTATATCCGTTTCGGCCGGGAAGCTGTGCCGGATTTTACTGCTGAAGATCAGGATTTTCAAATCGGGAAAGCGCAATTAATGTGCGATGGCGATGATGTGAGCATTATTGCTACAGGGCATTTGGTTTGGGAGGCCATCCGGGCGGCAGAACTCCTGAAAGCCAAGGGTATTTCGGCCCAGGTGCTGAATATTCATACCATAAAACCATTGGATGAAAAAAGCATCATCGCGGCAGCCAAGAAAACGGCTAAAGTAATTTGCGCCGAAGAACATCAGATTGCCGGAGGTTTAGGCAGTGCTGTTGCGGAAGTCCTGGCAAAACATCATCCTGTAAAAATGGATTTTATTGGAATGAAAGACAGTTTTGGGGAATCCGGGAAACCCGCAGAACTGATGGAAAAATACGAGCTTACCGCATCATGGATTGCCCGCGCTGCAGAAAGGATTCTATAAATTATTTGGAATGATGCCCCGGAGAATTTCCTCACAGAAACTATCTAGTTCGTGTTTGTCCATAGAGTCAGGTTTCTGGTTCAGAATGTTCGAAATAGAGGTGTTCTTGGTATTAAAAATAAGGTTCTACTAGTAATTTCGTGGGTAATCATAATGTTTGAAAAAATGACTATGCCGATATTTATTAATAAGCTATTGATCCCCAACAGATTCCTCCCTACACAAAGCCTTAATCACTTCGTTTGGCTTTGTTTCGGTCGGAATGACGCTGTTTATTAAGCGTTTAAGGCAAATGCGGCGAGGACACAGTAGTATATTTCAAACACGTCCTCGCCGCATTTGCCTTATGACATTGTAAAACGCGTCATCCTATGTTTCAGCGAAACCAAATTGAGAGGAACCGTATGCGGGAAATCCGCTCGTACGGGTCTGCGGGGGAGCGGCGAAGTAATGAGCCGCTCTACCCGGAAACTATCTAATTTGAGGCGCCCACAATATGCACAACCCCTTTATAAGCTTCTTCGCTAAATAATCCGCGGCAATTCAACACATAATAATATACGCCATCGCCGAGGCCATTGCCGTCCCAGTCGTTCATATAATTTGTGCTTTCAAATACTTTTTTGCCGTAGCGGTTAAAAACAGCCAGTTCGCTGCTGATAAACATATCCTCCAGCTTGGCTTCGTGGTTGTTGTTTTCTACGATTTCAAAAAAGTCGTTGATGCCATCACCATTTGGAGTAAAAACATTGGGAATCAAGAGGTCAACTTCTTTTATGCTTAGGTCCATTACTACGCTGGTATCACAACCGTCCGCGTTATTGGCGGTAAGTGTCACCGGGTAGGTGTTTACCCTTACGTAAGTGTGCGTTGCATTATAAGTAGTTGCCTGAGCGGTTGTGTCCCCAAAATCCCACAACCAGCCTTCGCCTTCTGTTGAGGTGTTGATAAACTCAATGGTAGGCTTGTAAATGTATCCGGTATCCGGATCAATTTCAAAACTGATTTCCGGAGCGGGGATGATTTCCACAAAATATGAATCATCGTAGGGGCAGCCGTTTCCGTCGGTGATGCGCATTTTTACCTCGCCGGCAGGTAGTCCATAGCCTACCTGTGTTGTTTGCTTGGGAGCGGTAAACCATAAAAAAGAGTAGGGCTCAACGCCATCCGTAACATTGATGGCCACCTGGCCTTTATCGTCCTTGAGGCAGCCTTTATTGATTTGCGTAAGTGTATAGGTGATGCCCGATTGGAAAATAGTCAGTTCGCCTGCAGTATAGTTGGTGGGTAGATCGACGCCGTCTTTATCTTTAAAATTACTGGCTTCCCAGCTTAAGCTTGTATTTCCCGCTGCAATGCCTTTAAATTGCAGTTGCAGCAAAATGCCTGAACCAAACATCAGGTCTTCTGCATTGTCCCATTGCATATTGATCGTATTTCCCGTATTGCTTACCTTGATGCTGTCCCTGAAAAAATATGGGTTTTGGTACGACATCGAATCGAATGAAATCAGGTTTTCGTCAAAGCTGATGTTGAGGTCGAAGCTGGCGAATGTAGCGTCTTCCAGGATCAGGCTCAGCGCAATGGTGTCGTTTGTACAAAGGCTGCCATCAGGAAATTCTGCGCCAATTATCTGGCTGTGAGCAGAATAATTTATGGTAAAAAACAAAATGATTGTCAGGAGAACCGGATAGAAAGATATTCTTTTCATGTGCATTTTGGCCAAAAAATTTGAAGCAAAGTTAGCAATATTGCTAAACGGAAAAAATTAAAATTTATTCCGTGCAATGGCTTGAAAAATCAGTGTTAACCAAAACCTAAAACTGCCCGGTCGATAAGAGCACCAAAGTACAATACTCATGGATTTCAATTTCGGTATCTTTCAAATAATCCCTGATTTCCTGATTTTCCGTGCCGGGATTAAGAATAATACGTTTGGGGCTGCTTGCTTTGATTTGTTCAAAGTATTGTTTTTGCAGTTCAGGCCGCAGGTAAAGACTAATTGTATGGATATCTGTGTCTTCCGGCCAATGTGTTTGAACCGGTGTACCTGCAATTTTTCCTTCTTTGGCACCTAAAGCAATCGTTTCATATCCGTTTTGACGGAGCATTTGAACCGCTTTAAAAGAATATCGTCCCGGATTTGTGCTGGCTCCGACGACCAGTGTTTTTTTGTTGGGCATAGGAAAATGTAATTTGTTGATTAATCCATAAAATTGGCAATGATAAAGCAAAGCACCTAATCAGTGCCGCAAATATACTGAAAAATTGACATGATTTGTGAGTAGGAAAAGTGGTAAAATAAGCCATAATGTCATAATAATGAGTGTTTTATATAGCGTCCATGTCCATTTTGTCTTCTTTTCACCATTGGTTTGCTTTTTGATCTGTGGCCGTATGAAAATTTGAAAGGAGAAGACAAATGAATTTTAATCAATTTACAATAAAATCACAGGAAGTAGTGCAAAAAGCACAGGAAATTGCTGTTGCACACAATCATCAGGCAATCGAAGATTTGCATATCCTCAAGGGGATTTTGCTGGTCGATGAAAACCTGGTGCCCTATATCATGAAAAAAACCGGGCTGGATCCCCAAATGATCGGCCGCATTGTGGACAGCGAGCTGCAAAACCTGTCTGTCGTTAGTGGAGGACAGCAATATCTTTCCAATGAAGCATCTGCTCTGCTGCAAAAAGCCCTGAAGCTGATGCAGAAAATGCAAGACGAATTTGTTTCCATTGAGCATTTGCTGCTGGCTTTGATCGACCAAGGTGGAAAGGCCGGGAAAATCCTCAAGGATGCCGGTCTGACCAAAAAAAGCCTGGAAGAGGCCATTGCCCAGGTGCGCAAAGGTTCGCATGTGGATTCGCAAAATGCCGATGATAATTTTAATGCCTTACGTCGTTATGGCAAAGACCTGAACCAATTGGCTGCCAATGGCAAGCTCGACCCGGTGATTGGCCGCGATGAAGAAATCCGCAGGCTCTTGCAGATATTGTCGCGCCGTACCAAAAACAACCCGATTTTAATCGGGGAGCCGGGCGTGGGGAAAACCGCCATAGCCGAAGGGCTGGCACACCGCATTGTAAATGGTGATGTGCCCGATAACCTTAAGTCCAAGCAATTATTTTCGCTGGATATGGGCGCGCTGGTGGCCGGGGCAAAATACAAAGGCGAATTTGAAGAGCGCCTCAAAAGTGTGGTGAAAGAAGTGGTGGAATCCGATGGGGAAATCCTGCTTTTTATCGACGAAATCCACACCCTTGTAGGTGCCGGAAAAGGCGAAGGCGCCATGGATGCGGCCAATATCCTGAAACCCGCTTTGGCCCGTGGCGAATTGCGCGCCATTGGTGCCACTACCCTCAAAGAATACCAAAAGTATTTTGAGAAGGACAAAGCTTTGGAGCGCCGTTTCCAGATTGTGATGGTGGACGAACCGGATACGCAATCGGCAATTTCCATCCTGCGGGGATTGAAAGAGCGCTACGAAACGCATCACCATGTGCGCATCCTCGATGAAGCCATCATTTCGGCAGTAGAGCTGTCGCAGCGATACATCACCGATCGGTTTCTGCCCGACAAAGCCATTGACCTGATCGATGAATCTGCCGCACGTTTGCGATTGGAAATCAATAGCCTGCCCGAGCCGCTCGAAAAAATCGAAAGACGGATTCGCCAGCTAGAAATTGAACGGGAAGCCATCCGTCGCGAAAAGGATAAAAACAAAATGGCATTTCTCAACGAAGAAATTGCCAATCTGAACGAAGAACGCGATCAGCTCCGGGCTAAATGGCAGTCGGAAAAAGAAGTAGTGGAAGGCATCCAGAAGGCGAAGAAAGATATTGAAGATTTTAAGCTGGAAGCCGAACGTGCCGAACGCGAAGGAAATTATGGCCTGGTGGCCGAAATCCGTTATGGCAAGATCAAGGAAGCCGGCGAACGGCTGGAGCTTAACCGAAAAAAACTCAAAGAGATGCAAGGCGACAGCCCGATGATCAATGAGGAGGTGAGTTCCGAAGAAATTGCGGAAGTGGTTTCGCGCTGGACCGGCATCCCGGTGAGCCGTATGATGCAAAGCGAACGCGAAAAACTGCTGAAACTGGAAGAAGAACTCCACAAAAGAGTAGTGGGACAGGACGAAGCCATTGAAGCGCTTTCCGATGCTATTCGCCGCAGCCGAGCCGGTTTGCAGGATGCAAAAAGGCCGATTGGATCTTTTATCTTCCTGGGGACCACAGGAGTGGGCAAGACCGAACTGGCCAAAGCGCTGGCAGAATTCCTCTTCAACGACGAAAATTCAATGGTGCGCATTGATATGTCGGAATATCAGGAACGGCATTCTGTTTCCCGATTGATCGGAGCGCCTCCGGGCTATGTGGGCTACGATGAAAGTGGGCAGTTGAGCGAGGCTGTGCGCCGCAAACCTTACTCGGTGGTGCTGCTCGATGAAATTGAAAAAGCACATCCCGATGTGTTCAATATCTTGCTGCAAGTGCTTGATGATGGCCGCCTGACCGACAACAAAGGCCGGAATGTGGATTTTAAAAACACCATCATCATCATGACCTCTAATTTGGGTTCGCAATTGATCCAGGAGAAATTGAGCAATGGCTCAGAAGCCAGCGAAGAACTTTTCGATGAAACCAGGGAAGCTTTGTTCAGTCTGTTGAAACAGAGCATACGTCCCGAATTTTTGAACCGGATTGATGAGGTGATCATGTTCCGTCCGCTTAGCCGCGAAGAAATTGGTGGTGTTGTGCGCCTGCAGATGAAGCTTCTGGCAAAAATGCTGGAGAAAAACAACATCAAAGTAGAAGTGAGCGATGCAGCCGTGGAATGGATTGCCAAAAACGGATTTGATCCGCAATTTGGCGCCCGTCCGGTGAAACGCTTTATCCAGCGCAAAATCCTCAATGAACTCTCAAAGATGATCCTCGCCGGTAAAATCCAGGCAGAATCTGAAATCATGGTGGATATGGAAGGGGAGAATCTGGTTTTCAGGAATTACTGATGAACTGGTTGTTTTGTGTCAGCCCTTCAGGCTGAATGATTATTGATTATGATTTTAAACGGGGCTTTGCCCCGTTTTTTGATGTGTCAGCCTTTCAGGCTGTTGTCTGATTGTTTTTTACATTTTGGAAGGAGGGATTTTCAGGCTGACAGCCTGATACATTTTCGCCTGATGCAGCGCATCAGGTTGCAATAGACAATGATAAAACAGCAGCCTGAAGGGCTGCAACATTATGGAATGAATTTATTCCCAAAAATAACGGACGTCATATTCCACAACACCATATTGCTTCATAAATTCCTCAACTTCCTCCCTGAAAGAAACTTTCCGGTGGTGCTCCTGCTGATTCAAAATATAATTTCGAACTGTATCTAATTTCGAAGCACTTACAGAAAATGCACCATAACCACCCTGCCAACTGAATTTTTTACACTGATTAATTAATAAAATTTCGTCATGAGAGCACAAAACGCAATAAGAGAAAGGGAGCGCAGATTTTTGGCGCACAGGAATAGCCGTAGCTATTTTGAGCACCAAAAAGATAGCATTCCTTTCTATTGCAGCGTTTTGGGCTCGTAATAGAATATTTTATGAATTATTCAGGGTACAATCCGTATTAGCCTTTACCCACTTTGAAGAATCTTTTTTTAAGTGCTCTACAACTTTCGCCAAAGTGTAGTTTTTTGATAAGCGGAAAAGGACATGACAGTGATCTGCAACGGAATTGATAATCAAAGCCGGACTATCATTGTTTTTCAATATCCCGCTCATATAGGCATGGAGTTCTTTATTCCACTTTTCATTTATAAAAGGAAAGCGATGCTTCGTGCTAAATGTCAAATGAATATATAGCTGTGATAATGATTGGCTCATAATGACTGGGATTTGTATGCTGTTGACCCGCAGCTGATCTAATGGATTGTTGTTTTATGCTGATTTTTTTACATAAACCGCTCCAGGCGCTCCATCTGCTCCCCGGGCACAAACAACAGATCATCCGAAACCTCATCCTTTTGGGCTTTATCCAAAGGGGTGAGTTTGCTTTTATAAAGCGAATACGGTTGATAACCAGCTGTTGCGAGTTCTTTTCTGATTTGAATCAGATTATCGCCGCTGGTTTCCAACTGGATCAGGGGTTTATGCTGTTTTATGAAATCCATCATCAATGGAATGATATGGACTTCATAACCTTCCACGTCCATTTTAATGTAATTGCAATGCCGGATTTTTACAAAAAGTTTTGCCGGATGGCGCATTTCGGCGGTGAAACTATGGTCTGCAGCGGTGTTTTCTTCCATCACACGGGTAAGGCCATGCCGGAAATGCGGGCTGCCTGCCGGGATGCCCATCCGGATTTTTTTCCCGTCATCCTCACCCAGTGCAAAAGGCATAATCTGAATATTTTTGTATTTGCGGGTGTTGCATTTTAGGATATCGCGAAAGAGCAAAACAGGCTCCACACTGATGACGCTGCCGCCAACACCACTATATCGGGCAAAAAGCTTTGAGTAGTAGCCCACATTAGCGCCAATATCGATAATGGTATCGCCGGGGCGGATCAGCTTTTTCACAAAATAATGAAAATCAAAAGCGCGCTTGCGACTCAGCAATCCGCAGTCGAGCGAAATAAAAAATGCTTTGCTGACCAGTTTGAGGTACGTTTTAACACCGAGTATGGAAAAGAGGGCTTTCTTAACAATCATATCAAATTACTTTGCCGCAAAAGTAATCAAAAGCAGAAAAGATCAATCATTGGCCTGCTTTTTCTATTTTTGTAACGCTTTGGTGAAAATACTTTTCATGGGCTTTAAACGTTTTGACTTTGAATGGCTCAAATTCATCACCGATTAGCTAAAAATCAGATTATGTCGAAATGCATACGTAAATACACTTTTCTTCTGTTTTTGTTGATATTCAGTAAAATGGCTTTCTCGCAGGTCAATTATGAATATTTTCTTGCGGTGGGAAGGCACTCCCTTTTTGAGGGCCGTTATACCGAAGCCATCAGTTTTTTGAATACCGCCATCCGTGTGAAGCCACAGCTTTATGAAGCCTGGCTCTTTCGGGGCATTGCAAAATATAATCTGGGTGATTATCAGGGCGCGGCCGATGATTTTGGAAAATCCCTCGAAATCCATCCGCTCTACGTTCATGCTTTTCATTATCGCGCTATTGCGCATAATAAACTGAACCAGTACCAAAAAGCCCTGCAGGATTATGAGCGGGCAGCCGAGATCGACCCGCTGAACGCAAATATCTACATCAACCGTGGTGTGACCAAACTTTCATTGCACGATTATAAAGGCGCTTTGACCGATTATAACCTGGCTTTGCAGCTCGAGCCTGATAATTACACGGCTTATATGAACCGCTGTGTGGTGAAGGGCATCATCAAAAACTACCAAAGTGCCATCGAAGACTGTAGTAAAGCAATCCGTCTCAACCATTTCTACTATGATGCCTTCCTGCGCCGTGGGATGATCCGCTATGATATGGAGCAGTACGATCTGGCCATCGAAGATTACAATTATGCCTTACGGATCAATAAAGATGATCCGGTGGTCTTTTTTAACCGGGCTCTGGCGCGTTTGAAACAGGGCGATACGCTTTCCGCTTTGAGCGATTACGGAACGGTGCTGGATTTTGATCCCTATAATGCCCTGACCTATTACAACCGTGCCATCTTGTTTTCCAGCATGAAGCGTTTTGACCTGGCGCTATCCGATTATGCCAGTGTGCTGAAAATCAATCCCGAAAATATTTATGCGCTCTACAACCGGGGCTGTGTGCTTTTCGAAGAAGACCGCTATTACGAAGCTGCCGCGGATTTCAGCAAGGCCATCGACCTTTTTCCTGATTTTGCCAATGCCTGGATGAACCGTTCATCATGCAAAAGCCATATGAACGATGCTTACGGAGCGCGTGAAGATTATAACAAAGCCATGGAAATCATGCAAAAACAGGGCGACAATCCTGATAGCGCTTATCTTGCTGTGGCCGATTCGGCCCATTTGCGCAGGATTATCGAATTTGAATCCGATTTCCAGAATGCCAATCTGGTGGATGGCCGCGTGCAGTATCAGCGCATATATATCGACCTGAAACCAAACTATCAGATTACTTTTTTCCTGACGGATAAAGATTATGTGGAAAGCAAACGCAATGAATACTGGGATAAAAGTTTCTCCGATTTCAATAAAAGCAATAAGCTGAAAATGAGCTTTGGGATTACCAATGAGCGCATGCACCACAGTATTGATCAGGTGATTTCCAGCATTGATGATATGTCGGAACTGCCACCCGATGCTGCCCACTCGCCCGAAGCCGCCCTTTTTGAAGGTGTGCTCAACGGCATCATTCAGAATTACAATACCGCTTTGCTGGCCTACGATACCGCCATTGCCCGCGATACCGCATTTGCTTTTGCCTGGTTTAACCGCGCCAATACGCGCTATGAACTGCAGGAGTATATCATTGAGCAGGAACGCAAAGAGCGGATTTCGATCGGTACGCCTGTGGGCGATGAGGATGAAGCCGAAAAGCGTGCACTCGATTATGAAAAAATCCTTTCTGATCTCGATAAAGTGCTCAGTCTGGAGCCTGAATTTGCGCCCGCATGGTTTAACCGCGGAAATATCTATGCGCGCAAAAGAAATTATGAAACAGCCATCAATGATTTTTCTAAAGCCATTGAACTGGAACCAAATTTTGGCGATGCCTATTTTAACCGTGGCCTGACCCGGATTTTTATGGGCGAAAAAGAAAAAGGCTGCAACGATTTGAGCAAAAGCGGTGAGTTGGGTGTTTCGGATGCGTATAGTGTGATTAAACGCCATTGCACGAAATAGAGTTCGTCTATAAAGTCTCCCGAAAAATTCGGGATTGCTCAAAATCTAAATCCTCATATACCCTAGTATACTGCGGTTTAGATTTTTCACACGCCTTGAATTTGAACTTTATAGAGCAAACTCTCGAGTTTATAGGCAAGGACGAAATAGTTTCTGGTCCATAATGTCTCCCGAAATTTCGGGATTATTTCTTTTGCTGGAAACAGTCATCCCGTAGAGACGGGACTCCTTGTTTCCAGCAAAAGAAATGCCTCGACCTCGAACATTCTGAACCAGAAACACGAGTTTATGGACAAGGACGCTACAGGCAGGGTGTCTGGAACCCGAACATGCTGGATAAAAAATTTAATCCAGAATAAAATGAATGTTTTCCTGTTGGAAATGACATTCCAAAAAAAAATTGATTCACCGGATGCGTTCCGGCTTTAAAAATGAAATATGATTAGAATTGAAGAAATAAATCTCTTTGTAGGACAAAACAGGGAGCTTTTGATAGATCGGATATGTAAGATCTTTTCCCTTGAACCAGAGGATATCACGGAAGTAAAGATTGTAAAAAAGGCAGTGGATTCCAGGAATAAAAAGCGGATTTTGCTGGTTTATTCACTGGATGTTTCCTTGCTTGATGATGATCAAGTCCTGGAAAAATGGAATGCGAAGGCGGAGAAGGATGAGGATTTTGCCAAAATATTGCAACGCCACCGTGTGCGCAAAGCAGATGTTTTTCATTTTCAGATTTTAGTGCCCGACCGCAAACAGGAACACCGGCCTGTGATTGTGGGCAGCGGTCCTGCGGGATTGTTTGCAGCGCTTTATCTGGCCAAAGCCGGATTGCGTCCCGTCATTCTTGAACGCGGAAAAAAAGTGGAAGAACGTGTGGATGATGTGGAAGGTTTTTTCCGTGGCGGTGAGCTGGATACAGAATCCAATATCCAGTTTGGCGAAGGCGGCGCAGGGACTTTCAGCGATGGCAAACTCTATACGCTCATCAATGATCCGCGCACAGATTATATTTTTCGGGAATTCCATGCAGCCGGGGCTCCGGCAGAAATTCTTTATGATGCCAAACCGCATATCGGGACGGACATCCTGCGGAAGGTGGTGAAAAATATGCGCGACAAAATTATTTCCCTGGGCGGCGAATTTCGTTTTCAAAGCCAGATGACCGATATCCGCATCAAAGACGGACAGGTAAATTCGGTTTTGATCGGGCGCGAGGAAGAAATTCCGGCCAATATCCTGATCGCTGCGGTTGGGCATTCAGCGCGCGATACCTTTGAGCTTTTCCATCAAAAGGGCATCGAAATGCAGTCCAAAACATTCTCGATTGGTGTGCGTATCGAGCATGAACGGGAATTTATCGATCAGTCCCAATACGACCGTTTTGCCGGACATCCCGATTTGCCCACAGCACGTTACAAACTCAGTCACAGGCTGAAAAACGGGCGCGGGGTTTATACTTTTTGCATGTGCCCGGGAGGTTTCGTTGTAGCTGCCGCCAGCGAAAAGCATCATGTGGTAACCAATGGCATGAGTTATTACGCTCAGGACAATTTCAATTCCAATGCCGCCATTTTGGTCAATGTACGTCCCGGCGATTTCGGTTCCAACCATCCGCTGGCAGGCGTTAACTTTCAGCGCAAATGGGAGTCCAAAGCCTATTCGCTTGCACGGGGACATTATCGCGCCCCGGTGCAGAAAGTAGGCGATTTTATGAAAGACAAAGTTTCCAAAGGATTTGGCGCTGTAAAACCGACCTATCGCCCGGGGACGTTTTTCGTAAACCTCAAAGACTGCCTGCCGCCTTATGTGACCAATGGCATAAAATCGGGCTTGAAAGCATTCGATCGTAAAATCCCCGGATTTGCACAGGGCGATGCGCTGCTGACCGGCATTGAAAGCCGCTCAAGCAGCCCGCTGCGTATTTTACGCGACGATAATTGCGAATCTTCTGTGAAAGGCTTTTTCCCTGCCGGGGAAGGTGCGGGATATGCCGGAGGAATCGTTTCATCAGCTATTGATGGTTTGCGCGTTGCCGAAGCCGTGGTGAGGAAAGTGCAGGAGGGAGTGTAAGCCTTGTCATTCATCGGATGACTCGAAGTCATCCGATGAATGAGCCCACAACTCAATCATGAAAAATCAACAAAGGGTCCGGCTTACTATGCTCCACCGCCTGCGTCGTATCCGAATTTTTGCAGCCCTGTACATCCGTAACCTCCACAATTACACTCTGCGTGGTATCCGCATAAAAGCTGCTATCCGTTGAGCCGTTTTGCCAGAGGTAGGATTGAAAAGACCCTGGCCAGAGGTTTACGCCATAAGCTTCGCAAAACCCGGTATCTGCGGGTAAAAGCAGAACGGGCAAAGGATGGACAAGGATTTCCTGTACGGTTGTGTCGTTCAGGTTGTTGTTATAGCCTATTACACTTACCTGATAAGCTCCGGTATCTTCAAAAACATGATAGGAAAAAAATGAATCTGAATAATTGGCCACACCGCTGGCCGGATCTCCAAAATCCCAGAAAACAGAATCCTGGGAGGCAGTATCAGTAATGGCAAAAAAGGTGGTATCCCCAATGCAATGGCCTTCCCATGTGAAGTTGGCTGGGTTGAAGAAGGACTGGATGAAGGCGGGGAGGCCGAGGCGGCTTAAGTGTGTCCCATTTCCATTTTCAAGATATATAGCTTCTGCAATATATTCGCAATCTGCACCTGTTTTATCTGGATAATTTATTGCACTAAGGTAGTTGCAATAGCTGTTAGCGATATAAACCCTATTATCCTGGCCTAATTGTACTGCACCTGCGGCCCTGTAATAATTGAGGCTCATTATTTCTGTTCCAGATGATACAATTAGTGCAGAGTCTTCTGTCGATAAATCATACTGAAATATTTTCGCATTTTGGTTAATGTCACGATCCGAGGAACTAATATATATTTTATTACCATCAGGAGAAAATTCAATGCCATAAGTATCGTTGAAACCATAAGGTGGCAATGTGATGGGATTTGATAATTGTGCATTTTCGTTATTGAAATCAAATAGTTGCACTTCTTCAGTGGGGCACACACAGATTGCAAGCTTATCTCCCTGAGGCGATAGTTTCATATAACCTGTTATACTCATCGGGTCTCCGTGATGCACTAATCCTATATTAGATGTGTCGGGAACTGTATGCAAGGAATCTGTATCTATTAAAAAAGAAACAAATGAGTTCGTCTCCCATAAATGTGATACTATCCAGAATGATTCCCCGTCAGAATGACGAACAGAAGTGACCATCTCATGTACAGGTCCTGCCAGATATATATTCTTCTGATCTGTTACATCACCCAAACCCTCATTCAATTCCATGTCAATTATGGAGTAATTCAATCCGGTAGCAGAATTCCATCTTGGAACAGTAAAAATGTAGTATTGGTTTAAATTACTTGGCGCAGGAACAATTAGGGAGGACATTGAAGCTGAGGGATCTCCTAATAGATCCTGACCATTAGGCATTGGGTTGTGGTCTTTATCCCAAATAGTCATGCCATCTGTATAAAACAACAGTTCTCCATTTGAATCAGAGATGCTTGCGCAACCTTCATTCTGATGTATTTGGCCATCATATAAGGGTTGCGGATGCCCGTTAGTTGTATTAAAAGTAATACCCGAGTTCCAACCAAAATACCAGTTGCTGGCTTGTGAGCTATGCTGCGAAATACCTGATAATGTGATGAAAATAAAAAAAATAGATAATAATATTTTTGTAACATGGTACACTTTTGTACAGGTATTTATTAGAGGTGATTTCTAAAATAAAAATTATTTAATATTTAATTTATCAATCACTGCTATAATGTTTTTTAGGTCACTGTCTTTCCATTGATTAACTCTACTTTCCATTATCTCTGCAATATATTTATCTTGGTTTTTAAAAACCAACGTGTTTTTGCGAATACCATATCCAACTTTTTGTTTGTAGTACTCATATTTAAGCAAATAATACGGAATGGAAACCGATCGTTTCCAAAAGATATATCTATAATAGAAAATAGTACATAGCTGTTTATTCTCGGAAAATGCAACTTTATAAACCACTCTGCCTTTATTGCGACTTATCATTAATATTATAATCAAAAGAACAATTAACTGAATACCTATCCAATACGTATAAAAAAAAGAAGCACCTTTAGCAATAAAAACAAAATTTATAATTGGTAGGATGTTAAATTCTGAATTATACTTACTATACCAATAAAACTTTTTTTTAAAAACCTTCATAATGGGTATTTTATTCAATTTACATGAATGTTGTGTTAATAAAGTGATTTATTTCTATAGTGATCACGCAATGCTTCTTCAGTTGGATCCATCTCTTCTACCTGTTCTTTAGGATTCATTGTTTTATTAATAATTTCATTAAAATTCTCTTTTACTGAATTTATCGCATTTTGAATTTTACCACCAACAGATTCAAGGAATTCTTTACCGGAGGATACAATAAACTTGGTCGGTTCAGAGGCAGTAACAAGCATATTTGCACCCGAAACAGCACCGTCTATTGTATATTTAGGAGATCCTCCTGTAAGGCCGACTCCTAAATCCACTACAGCCCCTGCTTCTCGTAATCCTGAACCTTCCATATCAAAAGCTTTTTCGGCAGTAGCTGCTGTTAATTCACCTAAGCCTCCCGGTACATTGTTCTCCCCATCATTAGCGGCACCATCAATAATTTGTGCCGTACCCAGAGCAATTGTTCCACTCCCGCTTATAATTAAAGCTACACCAGCTGGACCCCCAACTCCCGTCGCAGCTAGACCAACCCCTCCGACCCATTGGGAAACACCTCCAGCAACAGTAAGGCATCCTAGAGCAACATCCCAGCCATCTTCTCCGTTAATATCAATAAATCTCATTGGATTATTATATGTATAATGGAATGGGGTTAATGAATAGTATTTTTCAGCTAAAGGATCAACAGCATGCCACCGGGCGATTTGAGGGTCATAAAACCTCGCTCCATAGTCGTACCAGTCCAATCCAAATTCATCCTGCAGCTCTTTGCCATTATAAAGGTATTTATTGGGGTCGTTTTGGGCTTCAACCCCCCCGCAGCCCTGCATCAACATGCCAAAGGGATAATATCCGTCCTGCTGTACCAGGCCTTCGTCATTGAAAACAATGCGCACATTCCCCAAATGGTCTTTGAGGTAATATTGGTAATCAAACGATCCGTCATTGTTTATCATAATCCTTCCTTCTGAATGCGCCAGTGATTTTTCCTGGCCGTCGATTAGCTGGAAACTGCCCACATAATCCGTTGTGCTGAGCGTGCCCCCACTGATTTGCGTGTGCTTTTGCAGTTTGTTGCCATCAGCAGTGTAAAGGTAATATATTTTGTTGATGTCCGGTCCGCAAATCCTGTTGATTTTTTGTGGGAGGTTCAAATAGTTATAGTCAACGGTCATGTTTTCTTTGTTCTTGTCCAGGGTCATGTTCCCATTGGCATCGTAGAGGTATTCTACATTCTGGAAGGAGCCGTTGTCCCTAAAGCCATTGTTCATATAGGCCGCCAGCTGATCGTTGTCATCAACCTTTTTAAGCTGGTTCCCTTCATAAACATAGCTCAGGTCGTCAATGCCCCCGTACTGCCCGCTTTCGTTTTGCCTGCCATTGCGGTTCAGGTGGGTTATATTGCCATTCAGGGCGTGGGTATGGAAGAAGAAGCGCAAACGCCAGCCGAAAGCGTCCTCATCAGCCCCAATCCGGCAAAAGACATGCTTTATGCGCAGCTCATGCTGGAAATGCCGGCCAATGTGGATTTCCGCCTCTTCGATATCAATGGCCGCGACCTGGGCATCCTGAAAAGAAGCTTCCTGGGTGCAGGAAACCACAAAGTACAGATCAATGTACCGAAGCACATAAAAACAGGCACCTACATCCTGCAAACCGAAACAGATCGTGAGGTTTATTCGCAGAAACTGAATATTGTGCGGTAAATGTTTTAGATTGTTTGCTAATCGTATAGTCGCGATGCAGCGCAACCGTACGATTAGCCTTTGTCCTTTCCAGTCATAGAAATTTCCGTCCAAAATTTCTTTCCCTGCATTGTGCACTTGCGTTTTTTCTTCCGCTTTGTATATTCATCACGAAATCTCACAAATATTTTAGGTTAAGGCACTAAATTTTATAATTTTGCTGTTTTTAAAGATTCTAAATACTATACAATTATGACTCAAGCTCATCAAGCGCAACCAGAAAACGAAAATTTGCTTCCTGGTGTTAAGAATATCATTGCGGTAGCCTCCGGAAAAGGCGGAGTTGGAAAATCTACTGTTGCTGCAAACCTGGCCGTTTCCCTGGCTCAAAAAGGCCATTCTGTGGGCCTGGTGGATACCGACATTTATGGCCCGTCGGTTCCAATGCTTTTTGGTGCTGAAGGTGTTCAGCCCGAAATGGTTGGTGATAAAATGATCCCGATTGAGAAATTTGGCGTGAAATTTTTGTCCATTGGTCTTTTTATTGAGCAGGACAAAGCCCTGATATGGCGTGGCCCTATGGCCGGAAATGCCATGAAACAACTCTTCACCGAAGCCGAATGGGGCGAGCTGGATTTTATGATCCTCGACCTTCCTCCCGGAACCGGCGACATCCCGCTTACATTGGTGCAATCATTCCCCATCACGGGCGCGGTAATTGTTACCACACCGCAGCAGGTGGCTATTTCCGATGTGCGCAAAGCAGCCAGTATGTTCAAACAAAACCAGATTAAAGTGCCCATCCTCGGTATCGTAGAGAATATGGCCTGGTTTACGCCCGAAGAACTGCCCGAAAACAAATATTACATTTTTGGCAAAGAAGGCGGTAAGAAATTCGCCGAAGAAATCAATGCGTTCCTGTTGGGACAAATTCCTTTGGTAATGGGTGTGAGCGAATCGGGCGATTCAGGCGTTCCTGCCGCCAGCCTTGAAGGCAGCGCATTGAACAAAGCATTTGCCGAACTCAGGGACAATGTGCTTATGCAGCTCGATATCCGCAATTCATTGTTGCGACCAACGAAAACCGTTGAAATCGACCCAAATGCGGAAGGTTGCAGCCATCACTAAAAACCAATAACCACTTTAAATATTTTTTTCATGGAAAATAACCAAAACAATACGCTGGAAACACGCGTAAAAAACGTGATCGAACAAATCAGGCCATACCTCAAGCAGGATGGTGGCGATATCGAATTTGTGGAGATTACCAGCGATAATACAGTTAACGTACGCCTTACAGGTGCATGTGGCTCTTGTCCTTTTAGTACAATGACACTCAAAAACGGTGTGGAAGCCACAATGAAAAAGCATATCCCTGAGGTAAAATCAGTTGAAGCTGTAAATTTGTAAGTATCTTAAAATTAAAACCTTCAGGAGGGATTTTCCTTCTGGGGGTTTTCTTTTGCCAAAAAAAAGGTTTTATGAAACAAGCATGATAAAAATAATCATTAACACACTTGATAATGATTATCTTTATCATGCGGTTACATCCCACCTATGAAAATCAAAATTATAAACGGATGAAAAAATATTTTTTCCTGGTTTTATTCATGTTTGCTTTCGTGATTTCTGCATCATCACAGGCAATAGTAGAAGAGGATGAAGAACGCGGCATCAAATATCTGGTAGGTGAATGCAGCGATCAGGATTGGGCGAAAGTCGGTTTTGACACTTATCTTGATGATGGTTTTGCCGAATATCAGCCCAATGAAACTTTGCTCGATAGCTTAAAGTTGATGCAGATGCCGGACAACATTTTGATTGTGCTGGCTACCTGGTGCCACGATTCGCAGGTTCAGGTGCCACGGTTTTTACGTGTTTTGCAAGATGCCGGCTATCCCGAATCTTCTGTGAAAGTGCTTGCAGTTGACCTGAAGAAAAAAGCCGGCGATCTGGATATCAGTGAATTGAACATTGAGCGTGTGCCTACGTTTATATTTTATGATGACCAAAAAGAGATCGGGCGCATTATCGAAACACCGGTGAATACGCTGGAGATGGATTTTTACCAGATTTTAAGGAATAAACGATAAAATGGAACTGATTAAAAAACGCGCGGAACTCGCCGGAATAATTGAGCGTTTGCGCAGCGAAGGAAAGCAAATTGGCTTTGTGCCCACTATGGGCGCTTTGCATGAAGGACATTTATCCTTAATTCGTGCTGCTGCTGAATGCGATGTTGTGGTCTGCAGCATTTTCGTGAACCCTGTGCAGTTTAATGATGCGTCGGATCTGAAAAAATATCCCCGCATCCTGGATCAGGACATGGCATTGCTTTCCACTGAAAAGTGCGATTATGTTTTTGCGCCATCTGTAGAGGAAATGTATCCCGAAGCTCCTGAAGAAAAATACGATTTCGGGGCATTGGAGCGCGTGATGGAAGGAGCACACCGCCCGGGACATTTTAATGGTGTTGCGGTTGTGGTGAAACGGCTCTTTGATATGGTGTGCCCGCACAAAGCGTATTTTGGATTAAAAGATTTTCAGCAATTGCGTATCATTGAAAAGCTTGTGGAAACGGAGCAGATTCCGGTGGAAATTGTGCCCTGTCCCATCGTGCGCGAAAATGATGGCCTGGCAATGAGTTCACGAAACCGCAGGCTTAAAGAAGAGGAACGGGCCATTGCTCCGCAGATTCACCGTATTTTGAAAGAATCAGTGGTGCATTACAGGCATGCAGGTATATCTCAATGCATGGACTGGGTGCACGATCAGATTGGGCAAATCCCGGAATTTCGCCTGGAGTATTTTCAGATTGTTGAGCGCGAAAGCTTACAGCCTGTTGCAGAAGGAGATGGAAGCAGGCAGCATGTGGGTTGCATCGCGCTGCATTTGGGCAATGTGCGCCTGATCGACAATATCGATTATTCGCAAAGCGTTCAATAATCGTACAGAGGATGATATTAACTCAATAATTTCTTAATTTTGCCGCATTATGTTTATTGATATATTAAAATCAAAAATCCACCGGGCCACCATTACGGAAGCAGATATGAATTATATTGGTTCCATTACCATTGATGAAAATATGATGGATGCTGTTGATCTCATTGAAAATGAGCGTGTTCATATTTACGACATCTCCAATGGCGAACGTTTTGATACATACGTAATCAAAGGCGAACGTGGTTCAGGCATCATCGGGATAAACGGAGCGGCTGCTCGTAAGGTCGCCCCCGGCGATCTGGCCATTATCGTTTCTTATGCTTCCATGGATGCCGAAGAAGCAAAAACTTTCAAACCAAAAATTATCTTCCCCGGCGCGAATAACAAAATTTAGGCTTTTGACAAAAAAGATACTATCTGTACTGCAATATCTTGTTTTCCTTTCACTGGGCGTGCTGCTTTTGTGGCTGGTGTTTCGTAAACTCAATATCCATACAGTGCTGGAAGAAATGCGCGGAGCAAACTTTTGGTGGCTGGGCCTGAGTATGGTTTTTGGTATTATCTCACACGTTTTCAGGGCAATGAGGTGGAATATACTCATCGAACATATGGGCTATAGAACAAAAACCAGTACGACATTTTTTGCTGTAATGATTGGTTATCTGGCAAATACCGCTGTTCCGCGTCTCGGCGAAGTGACTCGTTGCGGCGTGCTGAGCCGTAAAACCAAAGTTCCTTTCGACAGCCTCGTGGGAAGTGTGATTGCAGAACGGATTTTTGATCTTTTTGTACTGCTCTTCCTGATCTTCCTCGTGATTGTTTTCCAAATGGAGCTTCTGGGGCAATTTCTTGATAAATATCTTTTGGTGCCTTTGGAACAGCAAGTGGGGCATAGCTACGGCCCGATTTTATTGATTTTAGGCTTGGTGGTTTTATTGGCTGCAACGGGTTTTATAATCTATCGTTATGTTTTCCCGCGGCTGACCAAATATGTGTTTTTCAAGAAGATTTATTCTTTTCTACAGGGATTGATCAATGGCGCCAAAACCATTTATCAGATCCGGCAAAAAGCACTTTTCCTGTTTTATACTTTTATGGTTTGGCTGATGTACACCCTGATGGTGTATGTGCCGTTTTATTCTCTTGGCGAAACATCCCATCTTGATCTCATTGATGGCCTGACGGTTATGACCATTGGCAGCCTCGGTATGGTGGCTCCGGTTCCGGGAGGTTTGGGCGCGTATCATTTTATCGTAAAGGCAATTTTACTCGAGATTTATAAAGTTCCGGCAGTTGCAGCAGCCTCATTTGCAACACTAACGCATGCTGCACAAACGCTTATGATCATCCTTGTGGGCAGTCTTTCCTACCTTTACCTCTTTCTTATCGGAAAAAAGAAGTAAATTCGGCTGAAAAAACAGCTTATGGCTTTTACCGAAAGTATTTCCACTAAAATCCGGTCGGGTGCTGACTTTGAACGCTGGCTGGCATTTTGCCGCTTTAAATCCAAAAAAATTGTTTTTACCAACGGATGTTTTGATATTCTGCATCTTGGGCATGTGGATTATTTGCGTAAAGCGCGCGATTTGGGCGATGTTTTGATTGTTGGACTGAATACAGATGCCTCAGTAAGCCGGATCAAAGGACCTTTACGTCCGGTGCAGGATGAAAAATCCCGTGCTGAACTTATGGCTTCACTGGCTTTTGTCGATGCCGTTGTGCTTTTTGATGAGCCTACACCTTATCATCTGATTAAGCAGGTGCAACCGGATATCCTGGTAAAAGGAAAAGACTATAGAGCTGAGGATGTCGTTGGTTATGATGTAGTTACGGCAAAAGGGGGTGAGGTGGTTACCATCGATCTTGTGGAAGGCTATTCCACATCGAATGTAATTGAGCGCATCATGAAAGCCGAAAAGGAGGATTAAATGGCAAAAACAAAAGTGAGTTTTTTCTGCCGGAATTGCGGCCATGAAAGCCCGAAATGGTTGGGGAAATGTCCTTCCTGTGGCGAATGGAATACCTTTCAGGAAGAGATTATTACGAAATCCAAAGGAAATCAAAGCAGTTTCCGTCCTGAAGATCAGGATAATCATCGGATAAAACCCGTTCCGGTTCAGGATATTGAAGCAACAAACGAAAAGCGCATCAATACAGGCAGTGAGGAGCTGAACCGCACATTGGGCGGAGGTTTGGTGCCCGGATCGTTGGTGTTGGTAGGAGGGGAGCCCGGGATTGGAAAATCGACACTGATGCTACAGATTGCCCTGAAGCTGAAGGGGAAAAAGATAATGTACATTTCAGGTGAGGAAAGTGCACGTCAGCTCCGGATGCGCGCCGAACGCATTGGCATCGAAAATGAAGCCTGTTACATCCTCACCGAAACGCGTACCCAATCCATTCTCAGCCATCTGAAAAACCAGCCTTCCGATTTGGTGGTTATCGATTCCATTCAAACCCTGCAAACGGATTTGCTCGAATCCTCACCGGGAAGCATCAGCCAGATCAGGGAAACGGCTGCCGAATTGCTTCGCTATGCAAAAAGCTCAGGCATTCCTGTCGTACTGATTGGTCATATCACCAAAGAAGGCAGTCTGGCAGGTCCGAAAATCCTGGAACATATGGTCGATACGGTTATCCACTTTGAAGGCGACCGGAACTATGGTTACCGCCTGTTGCGTGCGACCAAAAACCGTTTTGGTTCTACTTCCGAGCTGGGGATTTTTGAGATGCAGGCCAATGGTTTGCGCGAAGTGACCAATCCCTCGGAAGTGTTGCTTTCTCAACGCGATGATGCTTTGAGCGGTGTTGGGATAGCTGCTACGCTCGAAGGTATGCGGCCTTTACTTATCGAAATTCAGGCGTTGGTGAGCAATGCCGCTTATGGCACGCCCCAGCGTTCTACCACAGGTTTTGATGTGCGCCGGCTGAATATGTTGCTGGCTGTTTTGGAAAAACGCAGTGGTTTCCGCTTATCGAGCAAGGATGTGTTTTTGAATGTGGCCGGAGGTTTTCGGGTGGATGACCCCGCAACGGATCTGGCCGTAATTGCTGCGGTACTTTCTTCTTCGGAGGATATTCCTGTAGATCAGAATATTTGCTTTGCTGCCGAAGTGGGACTTTCCGGGGAAATCAGGCCGGTAAACCGTATTGAAAGCCGCATCGCTGAAGCCTCAAAACTGGGTTTTGAGCAGATTTTTATTTCAAAATACGCACTCGATAAAATAGATGCTAAATCCTACAATATTCAAATTCATGCTGTAGGCAAAGTGAATGAGGTTTTTCGGTTGTTGTTTGGCTGATTTTATTTTTGGCCGCTCATTAAATATACAGTTCCTTTCAGGTTGCGCTCGATCAGTCCGTTCAGGCTTTGTTCCCAAATGGTGCAGGTGTAGAAATATGTACCATCGGCACATAAACTGCTGGAACCTTCCCTTTTGCCATCCCAGTTGATTTCCGGATCATCAGTTTTAAATACAACATCGCCCCAGCGGGAAAAGATTTCGAGGTCAATTCGTTCTACACCAAGAAAGGGGAATGGGCGGAAATAATCGTTATAACCATCGCCATTGGGCGTAAATACATTGGGCAGACGGTAGTTGAATTCCGGGCAGGAATCGGAAGTGATGCAAATTATGTTGCTCAAGTCACCCTCGTTGCGGTTGGAATCCAATGCGCTAACGGCATAGCATCCGGTAACTGTATTGAACATAAGATGCAGAAAACTTGTGTCCGTCGCTGGGCTGGTTGAGTCCAAAAGCATAAATTCCTCTTCCTCATTTTGCTTAAAGTAAATGAAATATTTCCATGCATCGGAGGAGCAAAAATTATTGGGATTTGTCCAGAAAAGCTGGTTGGCCGATTCATCGCATAAGGTGCTTATAAAAAGCTCGGGCGGACAGGGCGGTTCATTATCAAAGGGGAAAGCGCAATGCTCCTGGCTGAAATTAATGATAGGTTCCACAAAACCTGCTGTGCCATAGGATCCTTGTGACTCGATATAGTAGCAATAAGTTTCAAAATTGATCAATCCCGGGTCTTCATAGAAGCGATTGGATGTTTTCTGAATAAAGGAGAAATCTGTTTCGCCTTCATTTTTGCGGTAAATCAGGAAGGTGTCTGCCGTCCAGGGAATATCCGCAGCCCAGCTCAGGCGCAAAGCCCTGTTGGCGGGTTCTATCATCAGAAATTCCGAGGAAGCGACGCTGCTGCTTCCGATATAAAAACGGTCGCCTGGACTGTCGTTATAAAAATCAATGCGATATTCCCAACTGAAATCCAGTGTGTTGAGCTGCTTGTTGTCTGTATAAAGCGTGTCGTTCAGATTTTGGGTTGAATCAATAAGTTTAAAGGTGTCTTCTGATGTTTGTTTTCTGTAAATCAGATATTTGTAAGGTCCCGGCGCTTGTTGCACATCAATCTCGCTGGGCTTGCTCCAGGCGAGAAATACCGATCCATTTGCCGCATCTGTTTTCTGAATGCTTGCATTAGTAATTACCGGTACATCTTTTTTGAGGCTGACACAATACTCATTACTGGCATATCCTTCAGCGCCGTCCGGGAAAATTGCTGTTACGACATAACAGTACAAAACGCCATGAGTCAGACCTTCGCCATGATTATCATCGCGGAAAACCGTATCTGTATTTGAAGCGCTTTCATGAATCAGGCGGAAACCGGTATAAACCGGAACGCCATTTTCGCATACATTATGCTGCCAGCCGGATTGTCCGTTTTTACGGAATAGTTTATAGCCAGAAGCGTTTGGGCAGGGGCTTTTCGACCATTTTAGAATGGCACTTTGGCCTAGAGGCTCTGCCGACAATATTTCCGGTGCAGGAGCAATGACCCTTATATTCACTGCTTTGGTATTGGTGAGATTTACGGGTGTTCCGTTATCGGTGGCTTTGAAATAGCTTTGGTAGGGCAGGCGCCTTACATGCGCACATTCCGTTTGCCATTCAAATTGCCCGTTTACTTCACCTACACCGATCACTTCTTGGAACGAGGCAGGAAAAATGGGCACTTTAAATGGCCCACCGGAAGCGCCCAGCGTAATAATATTTTCATCAGGATCTATGGCTGTAACTGGAAAACTAAGAAATTCCCCTGCGGTCACACATGTATCATCCAGGGATTGGATAATTGGCGGTTCGTGCTGGCATGCAACAATATTGATCTGCATATCACGCGTTACATAGCCAATACGTATTCCGTTTCGCCATTCCTCTACCAAAATGGCAATATTATATTCACCCTGCATAACAGGGGTTTCCCAGCTTAGGGTCCCGCTAATGGGATCAATTTCAAAAATTCCGGAAGTTTCCGGATAGGAATAGCCCGGGATTACTAATCCTGCTATGCCGCGGCACTGCGTTATTTTGTACGAAAGGCTGTCCCCATCGGGATCCCAGGCGCCTGCATTATGATAAAATGGCTGCCCTGCACAGCCGTCGTCCACCGGAGGGTTTAAAAGCTCCGGGGAATTATTGGTGCCCAGAAAGGGATTGATCGTGAGCATGCTTTCCACATAAATTGGGGTGTTGACCGAATTGGGAATATTGAGTACGCCGTAATTCCGGTTGGCATCTTCCATGCTGATTTTATATGTTCCGGCCCCCGGATAGGTGTGCCGAGCCGTTGTTGCTTGATGCTCAGGGTCATAGCGATACACGTTGCGGCTGATGAGGTTGGGGAGATTTGTTTTTTCAGTCCTCGGAAGGATGCTTGATGTGCCATCGCCCCATAAAACCTCTAGTTCAGGCCGGTCGGCAGTGCTTTCTGTGAAAGTATAGGTAACCAAGGTAATTTCATATGTATATCCTCCGATATGGCGGAAAGTGATTTCGGCTGCCCTTTGGTGTGTTGCATGCAATTTGCTGCAAACCAGCAGTGACGTAATAAGGAATAAGATGATGTGCAGCCGTTTCATTATGTATTTTTGTGTATCGAAAAACCAAAATTAAAAAATTACCGCTTCCTTTTCCTGTATTACCGTTATTTACTGCTCTTTTTCTTTGGGCAGGATGTTATTTTGGCTTAATTTTGTTAACCTACAAACGAGATGGTATTTAATCGGCCGTGTCGAATTTTAAACAGCTCATGCACTAAAAATAAAAATATGTATCAGATTGATACAGAAGAGGAACGCAAACAAATAATTAAACGATACAGGAAACTGTTGTCTGTATGGACACCAAATCCGGCCACAGCCGAAGAAGATCAGGATATGGTGCGCCGTGCATTTAACCTGGCTGTTGAGGCACATCGCGATATGCGGAGAAAAAGTGGGGAGCCTTATATTTACCATCCACTTGCTGTAGCGCAGATTTGTGTTTCGGAGATTGGCCTGGGAGCTACTTCAATTGTATGTGCTTTGCTGCATGATGTTGTAGAAGATACCGATTATACTTTAGAAGATATCCAAGGACAGTTTGGAGAAAAGGTCAGTAAAATTATTGATGGCCTGACCAAAATCAAAGGTATTTTTGATAATAATAAGGATCAGTCGGCTATGGCGGCGAATCAAAAAAAGCTTATGATTACCCTGGCCGAGGATGTGCGGGTCATTTTGATTAAAATGGCCGACCGTTTGCACAATATGCGCACGCTTGGGGCAATGCCGCAACGTAAGCAGCTAAAAATTAGTGGAGAAACCATCTACCTCTATGCTCCATTGGCACATCGGCTGGGCCTATATGCAATCAAAAGTGAGCTGGAAGATTTATCGCTCAAATATACCGAGCCGCTCATTTATGAAGGTATTTTTACTAAACTACAGGCATCCCTGAAAAACCATAACTCGCTTATCCGCAAGTTTATATATCCAATTAAAAAGGATTTGGGACAAAGGGGGTATGCATACGAAATTCAGGAGCGCGCAAAATCAGTTTATTCCATTTGGAGTAAAATGAAAAAGAAGCAGATCCCTTTTGAGGAGATCTATGATATTTTTGCGATCCGCATTATCCTCGATGTTCCCCCTGAGGATGAGCGTAAAGCATGCTGGGAAGCATATACCATTATTACCGACCACTTTCGGCCGAAACCCGACCGGATACGCGATTGGATTACAACGCCCAAAGCCAATGGATATCAGGCTTTACATATTACGGTGATGAGTGATTCCGGAAAATGGGTGGAAGTGCAAATCCGCACGCGTCGTATGGACGAAATCGCTGAAAAAGGATTTGCGGCTCATTGGAAGTATAAAGGCTCAGATTATGATGAGAGTAATCTGGAACATTGGCTTGACCGCATCCGCGATATGCTCACCGGACCGGATTCCAATGCGCTGGATTTCATGGACAGCTTTCAGGGATACCTGTTTACGCAGGAAATTTTCCTGTTTACACCTCAGGGAGAGCTGAGAATTTTGCCGGCAGGATCAACGGTGCTCGATTTTGCCTTTGCCATACATACCGAATTGGGTTTTCAATGTATCGGTGCAAACGTGAACCATAAATTACGTCCAAGAAATACTGTTCTGAAAAGCGGTGATCAGGTTGAGGTTTTGACCAGCAAAGCGCAGCAACCGCGCGAAGAGTGGCTGTCCTACGTAGTGACTACAAGGGCAAAATCGGCTTTACGCCAACATTTTAAGGAAACACGGAAACCATACATCGAGAAAGGAAAAGAATTGTTGAAGGGATATTTCAACGAACTGGGCCTGGAGTTTGCGCACGAGAATATAAAAAAGTTTTATCTGAAGCAATCTTTGCGTTCGGCCCATGAGCTTTACTACAAGGTTTCTTTGGGTGAAATCGGGATCAGTGAACTGAAAAATTGCTGTCAGGAAAATGATAAAGAACGAGGATGGTTCTCGTATATTAATCCGTTTAATCGTTCCAAAAAAGAAATTCCCGGCCCGCTCACCCTTAGCGAAACCTTTGTGCAGGAATTGAAGAAACGTAGCAATACATTGATTCTTAACGAAGAAGAAAAAATTCATTGGGAAGCTGCAAGTTGCTGCCATCCTATTCCTGGCGATGACGTGATGGGTTTTATTGACATTGAAAAAGATAAAATTATTGTCCATCGCACCCAATGCCGTCAGGCACTGGCTTTGATGGCTACCTTTGGGAATAATGTAATCAAAGCCAAATGGTATGAAGACCAAACACCTTCATTTCTTGCCGGTATCTCGGTAAACGGTGTAGATCGCAAAGGATTAATCAACCAACTTACTCAAATTATCTCCAACGAGTTGAATACGAATATTAAATCCTTTAAAATTGAATCCAATGACGGCGTTTTTGATGGCGAAATTATGCTCTATATAACCAATATAAATCACCTGACCAACATCATATCAAAAATTAAAAAAATCAAGCAGGTTAAGAAGGTTTTGCGTTTGTCGCGCGAAAATCTCTATGAAGACTAAATAAAAATTTGCCAGTTTAAAGCTATTTCCTAAATTTGCAGAATCAACAATTAAATGTTTGATTTATATGTAATTAATTTGATAAAAAGCGAGTAGCGCCAACTTTTTATCAAATTATTTTTATTTATACTAAATTGATATAAAAAATTAGTACCTTTACAAAGTGATAACGGAAAAAGTACTTGGCATGAAAGAAATTGATAATGAGACCTTTGAGGCCGTACAGGCCATTTTTACAGACTACCTGCAAGGCAAAGGCCATCGAAAAACTCCTGAACGATATACTATTTTAAAGGAGATTTATTCCACTGACGGGCATTTTGACATTGAGTCGCTCTACATCCGAATGAAGCGCAATAAGTACAGGGTTAGCCGTGCTACCCTCTACAATACCATTGAGCTTTTGCTTGATTGTAACCTGGTAACCAAACATCAGTTTGGAAGCAGTTGCGCACAATTTGAAAAATCCTATAAATTTCAACAGCACGATCATTTTATTTGTCTTGAAAAAGGGGAAGTGCGTGAAATTAAAGAATTCTGCGATCCGCGGATACAGGAAATCAAAGCCTCTGTAGAACAATTGCTCGATGTGGAAATTACGCACCACAGCCTGACCTTCTATGGAAAATGTAATGATCATCAGGAGATAAAAAAAACCGAAGAAGTACCTGATTAGTACAAATTAATATAGTACCTTTGAGGAGATGATTTTAAAACTTAAAATCCGTTCATAACAGCGGGTTTTAAGTTTTTTTGTGTGTTTTGTTTAGCAGAAAATGATTTTAAAATGAAAGTTGATTTACTTCTTGGATTACAATGGGGCGATGAAGGAAAGGGAAAGATTGTTGATGTCCTTGCTCCTAAATACGATATCATAGCCCGTTTTCAGGGTGGCCCAAATGCCGGCCATACCATTGAGTTTGATGGGAAAAAGTTTGTCTTGCACCTGATCCCATCAGGGATTTTCGATCCCAAAACCGAAAATATAATCGGCAATGGAGTTATTATTGATCCCTATATCCTCATGGGTGAGATTAATGGGCTTCGTGCCAAAGGGATTGACCCGGCAAAAAATATGATGATCAGCAAAAAAGCCCATCTGATCCTCCCAACACACCGTATGCTGGACGCTGCCTACGAGCAGTCCAAAGGCAAGAATAAAATCGGAAGTACCTTAAAAGGCATTGGCCCAACTTATACGGATAAAGTTGCCCGTATCGGGATGCGCACAATGGATATGTTTGCCGATGATTTCAAGAAGAAGTACGTTGCCCTGCGCCAAAAACATATGGACATTGCCAAAAGCTATGGCTTTGATCCTTCAACATTAATGCTTGATAAAATGCCTTTGCAGGCTTACGAAGAAGCATGGATGAATGCAGTGGAAGAACTCAAGGAAATTCCTTTTATTGATAGCGAGTACTACATTAATGAAGCTCTGGCAGAAGGCAAAAAAGTTCTGGCAGAAGGAGCTCAAGGTACATTGCTGGATGTGGATTTTGGCTCTTATCCCTTTGTGACCTCTTCCAATACTACAGCTGCAGGATTGTGTTCCGGGCTTGGCATTGCACCATCAAAAGTAGGTCGCGTATTTGGAATTGTAAAAGCATATTGCACACGTGTTGGCAGCGGTCCGTTCCCTACAGAGCTGTTTGATGATGACGGCCAGAAACTTCGCGATGTAGGCCATGAATACGGATCGACAACCGGACGGCCAAGACGTTGTGGCTGGCTCGATATGCCGGCACTCAATTATTCAGTAATGCTGAACGGTGTTACCGATCTCATTATTACAAAACCGGATGTGCTTAATGATTTTGATGATGTGAAAGTTTGCACTTCTTATAAGCTTGAAGATATTGAAACAAAACAGTTCCAACCATGCAACAACAATGCCGTACCAGTTTTGACTAATATCAAAGGATGGAAATCTGATTTGGGAAAAGCGGATGAGTACGAAGAACTCCCGTATGCATTTCAGGAATATATCCGTTTTATCGAAGAGCAAACAAAAGTAAAAGTGAGCATCGTTTCTGTTGGTCCCGACCGATCAGAAACTATTGTCAGGTAATGTTGAATAAAAAATACAGCAAAGCCGTTTCTGATCAGGAGCGGCTTTTTTGGGTTATAATGCAAACAGCATAAGCACTGACGCCTTCTTCACGTCCTTCAAAACCAAGCTTTTCCGTAGTGGTGGCTTTTACCGAAATTTGGTCTGTTTCAATTTCCATAACTTCTGCCAAACGTTTTTTCATATTATCGATGAAAGGGGAAACTTTTGGCTTTTGTAAGGCAATAGTGCTGTCGATATTCCCGATGGAATATCCTTTTTCTTTCAGTAAGCCAATAACTTGTTTGAGCAGGATGGTGCTGTCAATCCCTTTGTATGTGCTTTGGTTATCAGGAAAATGGAAGCCTATATCGCGTAAATTAGCTGCACCCAGCAAAGCATCACAAATGGCATGCACCAGCACATCTGCATCCGAATGGCCAAGCATGGTTTTGCTGTGCGGTATTTCAATTCCGCCAATGGTGAGGGCTTTTCCTTCGCCCAGTTGATGGACATCGAGTCCGAAACCTATCCTGAAATTTTCCATAAAGCAAATAAAATAAAAAATGGCCATCCGGAAGGACAGCCATTTCAAAATATTTTAATTTTTTGAATTATTCGTCACTGCTTGCCTGCGCTTTGAAGGCGTCAAAGTCGAAAATTAGGGTAAAACGGAGTGTGTTTTCCAATGGGCTTCTTTGGCTTGTAGGAATCAGATAGGCCACATCAAGTCCGAACACATTGTAACGTAAACTGGCACCCAAGGTGAAATATTCACGTGCACCTTTAATTTCGCTTTCGTGGAAATAACCACCACGAACCGCAAACTGCTTGTTATACCAGTATTCAACGCCCAATGAGTAGGCAAACTCTTTGAGCTCTTCGCTGAATCCATCGGGAGCATCATAGAAAGACTGGATCATACCCTGAAGAACAGAAACATCTGGATCTTTTCCTTTTTCGATAACAGGGTTGCCACTGGCATCAGTTGAGTCCGGATAATAAATTGGGGGTGTTGGAACCAGTAATTTGTTGAATTCCAAAGTAAATGAAAGGCTGTTAAATTTGTCGAGATCAAGGCTGAATGTAGGGCCGAATTTTAAAGTTGTTGGAATGAACGCTTTTTCTGTTCCATTGCTGTAATTGATTTTGCTACCAATATTACAGATGTTCATACCCAAGCCAAGTTGACCTTTGCGGCCATTGGAGAAATTGTATTCATTGCGGTAATAAACCGAAACATCAGCAGCAACACTCACGCCGGCATGTGTTTCGGCTCCCTGCACAAACTGACCCTGCGTCAGGTTTGAGTATATGAAGCGTGCTGCAACAGCACCGGAGAGTTTTGGGGTAAATTTCCTTGAATAGGTCGCATCGAACGCCCATTCGTTGGGCTGATAGGTTCCTTTGGATACGCCCTGATTATCAGTGAACTGGATTTGTCCAAGTGAGAAATAGCGCAAGGATGCTGCAATAGCTGAGCGGTCATCGAGGCGTTTGTAGCCTACCAGATACGCTAATCCGATATCATCTACGAGTTCGCGCAGCCATGGAGAATATGAAATGGCAAATCCCATGTCTTTTTCGATAAAGGCATATTTTGCGGGGTTCCAATACATTGATGAAACATCAGGAGAGGTGGAAACACCTACGTCACCCATACCGCCACTACGGGCATCGGGGCTGATGGTTATAAATGGAACTGCTGTTGTAATCGCATTGATATCGTCCTGGGCATAGGTTCTTGTTCCGAAAAGGATGAAAGTGAGCCCGAGTAAAACTGTCGATAATAAACCGGCGTTTCGTCGCATAAACTATTAAGTTATTAGATAAAATTTTAAGTCTGCAAAAGTAACGAATATTATGTAAGTATAGTATCTGCTACTGAATGCTAATTTTAATTTGTTTCTGTCCATAATGTCCGAACTCAGCCTTATCCTTCCGAAAGCTTCCGAAGTTGATAACAGTCAGCTACTTCAGTAATCTCCTTGTTTTCAACACAAAGAATGCCTCGATCTTGAACATTCTGAGCCTGAAGACCTACTTATGGATAGACTTTAATTGGTGATAATTATTTTTTGATAATAGGTGTTTTCGTCACCATATTCGTTTTTAATTCGCATGGCACAAACATAAAATCCCTGAGGCAGTTTGTTGCCGTTTAGGCCGGTACCGTTCCATACAACCGGCTCTATGCTTTTGCCTGCGGTATGGGTGGCGCGTTCAAATGCTGAAACCAATCGGCCTTCAATATCATAAACCAAAAAGTTGATATGGATGAGCCCAGGAGGCAGATTATGATCAAAGCGGATTTTTGTCTCGGTGCTAAACGGATTGGGTTTTACTTCAAGATTGGTGATGAGCATATTGTTGCCTTTCATAATCACTTTGAAGGTAATGCTTGCTTCTGAGGAATTATTTTGTGTGTCCCAGGCTTTTAACCTAATAATATGTGGTCCTTCGCTAAGTCCTGTGAAAGGAAACCTTATGCTGCCCTGAGTGTAATCGCCCTCTTTTTGAACAAAATAATCATTAAGTACGATTGGTGTATTGTTCTGATCCAGAGAGGCAATGATGTCTTTTCCTATTTGAGTGCCACGGTTAATCCCGGATTCATCTGATAACTCAGCAATTAGCAGTACATCAGGAATTGTATTCGCTCCATCAGTGAAGTTGGTGTCATTTAATTTCAGGCTAATCTTAGGGCCTTCGGTGTCGGGTGGCGCCAAAGGATCTGTCCCTCCCAACAAAAATGTAGTATCAAAACCTTTTGCCTCTGAAGTCTCGCTAAATGCATAGAAAGAGAGCTTCCCTTTGCTTAGGTTGTCGTGCAGCTCATTGGGAATAACCATTTCGGCGTCGAAAGAACCTTTGGTTACAATGGCACAGCTTTCAAAAAGAATATCTTTTTGTAGTTGATAATCAGCTACATAACTTTCGTTGTCCTGTCCAAGGGTTTGGTAGGTTTTTACATGATCGTACAGTTGTATTTGGACTGTTCCGTTAAAACCGGCATCATGCACATTATTATGGTATATTTTCCCTTCCAGCCTGATCTTGCTTCCACCATTGATTTCGGAGGTTTGCTGGCCGGAATATAAGTTGATGATTTTTTTGACTTGAATATCACGCTCCGGAATTGGGAGTTTCAATGCGGGATCTCCTAAAATTACTATATTGAGGAGTTTGTCTATGTTTCCATTTTCGTTTTTGCTGAAGCGGAAAATATCTCCGATACGCAGATCTTCGTACCCTCGTTTTGGCGTTAGGATATTTCTGTAAACCGCACGGTTGAATCCTGAATTTGTAGTGGCATAGGCCAGGCGGGTTGTAGTAAAAAGGGCATATCCACCACCTTGTTCCTCCAGAAACACATATTCTCCTGCAGATTTGAGCGATGGGTTGTCGAAACGGCTGAACTCACAGGTAGCTGTGATAAATAAAGGCATCTTATTAATATTGCGCCAATTGAAAATGTCTGTATTGTCCAGGATTGCTTCGCCACTCCAGCCAAGTTCGCCGCCATGTCCCGTATAGTTGATTACCAAAGCGCCTTCTTCCACCTGATTTTTAATGGCTTCTTTTGCACCGGGATTAATTATTCCGCTGGTAGTCTTTTCAATCGTGTACGAATCGCTATAAATTTTATTGAGGTTGATAAATGGGCTTTCTTCGGTGATAATGTCCGACAAATACTCTGCTTGCTTTAAATGCAGGTTTTTATCAGAATCATCGGCAACAAGGCAAATGGTATTCCGCCAGATGCCCCGTGTGGAGTCACTTTTTTCAGCAAAGCGAAAAATTTTGTCATTAATCGTTTCTGCTTCCTCCTGTGATGACGCAATTAACCGCCCAATACCAATATCCACGGATTGTCCATAGATTGTATCGCCTTCATTATCATCGAGCAGGCCGTAAAAATCGTCGGTAACATAGGTGTTGGCCACGTTCAGTGAATTTTCTGCCTGAACAGTTGGTATGAAATTGTGGTTCGGGCTGATGCGGTTTTTGGGATCATAACTTCCGTCGCCATAAAGGATGAGATATCCCGGTTTACGTGGGTCATTGGAGCGGTCGTACATCATTTTCATCAGTAAGCGAATCGCCATGGGATCTTGCGCACCGGAAGAAAATTCATTGTAAATCTGTTGGGGTTCCACAACCAAAACATCAAATCCATCTACATTACGATGGAACTCAGCCAGTTCCTCTGCGTAAGGGCGGAAAAGCGGGTGCGTGACAATAACAATATCCTGAGCTTCGATGCTATGTAAATCCTGATTTGGGACTTCTTCAACAAATTCTGCTTTTCGTGCGGCATTTTCTACATCAAAAGCGAAGAATTCACGGAGCGTATTAGTTTCGGCTGTAAATTCAATATTTTGATTATTAAGGCTATAGGTGATGTTTTTTGGGCGAAGTCGGTCGGTAACGTCCCAAATAGCAAGTTTTTCGGGTGCTGATTCCAGTACAAAACGGCTTACAGAAGTGTCGGAAACGCTTTCTGTATCCCTGAAAAGGAATCCGTTATTTCTGAAAACCAGTCGTTCAAAAACATTGTATTCCACAAAATCAGTCCATGCTATTGCGCTGGCTTCAGGTTGGTCGTAATCGGCTACAAAATCAAATATGCCATTGTCCGTAGTATAATATGTTTGTATATCGTCGTAAAAGGCATAAATAAAGCGGCGCTGATCTGCTTTTAATGCCTTAAAATTAATAGCTCCTATTTCGTTGTTTTCGTGCTTATAGGTAAAGGTACTTGGTTCAAAAGCCCGTGTTGCTGCCGCAGTTCTCATACTGATGCGTTTATCTTTGATAAGATGCGGGAAATTAAAAGAAAAACTTTGTGAAGTTTCGTCAAATAATTCTTTATCAAACCAGAGCTTGCCAGTGTGTGCGAGGTTTAAGTTGTCGCGGTTGTAGCCCTGATAATTTAAAAACTGACGAACTTCAGTGTTGGCAGGTTTCAGCGGCTGGGGATCATCCTGGATACGTAGGCCGGGGCCGAGATCTGTCGTTAAAAAATAGTAACTGTAATCATTGTATAAATTGGGATACAGCCTGTAACTTCCTGATTCCAGATATGGATTGAATTCCGGATTGTCTGTGGAAGCAAGGGTTTCGCTTTTAAGTGCGGTTTTTAATTTTTCATGATGAAGTGCCCAGTGATCAGGGCCATCTCCAAAAAACAATATGTAGTCTTCGGGATCAAAAGAACCGTCTTCCTCGCCAATAACCTTAATGGCATTTTCATGAAGGTCGTCATAACGAAAAGCATAATTTGCATGCGACAGCATATCGCCTCCGTTTCCATATAGCCTGATGTTTGCCGGGTCGATATTGTCGGGGTTTAATCCGTATTCCTTCAACTCATCATAGGTTATTTTGTATAAACCATCTTCTTCGATGCGCAGGCGAAACCATCTTCCATCTTTAAGCACCGAATGTTTTTTATATACGAAAGACTGTATTTCTTCTGTTTTTACGGAGTATATATTATATTCTAAATCAAAGGATTTTACCAAAAATATTTTCCCGTCTTTTGCATAAACTGGAATTAATTTGATATTGGCATAGTGTTTTTTGTTTTCGGTACTATAGCGTATTTCATGTTTTGGTTTTGCACCGGTATTTTCCAAGTGTGGAAATTCAGAAAGGAAACTCTCCGAAACTATAATCTTTAAGTTGAGCCTGTTTGCGGCAGAAGCTAAAGGGATCCTGATTGTTACGAATGGCAATGCCAATTCCCTGTCGATGAAACCATCCGTGGGCAGAGGAACTTTGATAAGCTCTCCTTCAGAGCTGAGAATGTTTTCTGAACCTTGCCAATTGATGTCAATGGTGTTTTTGTTTTGTGCATTGGCAACGAATATGGCAAAAAGCAGAGAAATCAAGATTGTATATTTGTGCATATTATTTTTTTTAATAAAACCATTAAAAATATATTTGGTTGCCTAAGTACATCTATTTCCAGGCGCAATAATACTGGACAAAAAAATATTTAACTATAAAAAAGCTTATCCATCAATAATTAATTTGGACGTTTTTGCGTCGAGATTGCCTTTTTTATCAATTAAACTAAGCCGGTAGATATAGATGCCCTGCTTCAGTTTTTCGCCTGAGTTTGCTTTCAAATTCCATTCGTTGCTGAAAGTACGGAATCCTTCGGGAATGATTTGTTCAGTGACATCATACACTAACCTACCGGTGATATCAAACACTTCCAAACGCATTTGAATTTCATTGCCGGCCTGGTTGTGCTCAAAGATAAAACGTGTTTTGCTATGAGCCGGATTGGGGCCGTTGAGCAGGTCTTCAATGCGAATGCTTGATGAGCGTACAACAACAAAATTGGTTTCAGCACTGGCGGAATTGTTCATTACGTCCCAAACCGTAATCTTAAGAGAGTGGTAACCTTCTGACAGGTCATGCATTGGATACATAATGCTTCCTGTTTTAAAAGTATTCAGGTCTGCCTGATAATAATCATTAATGATCTTAATATCCTGAGTATTGTTGTCAAGCACTGCCGAGATATCGTGGCCAATGCCATTCCCAACCGTATTGATACCGTTTTCATCACGGACATAAGCCAGAAGCAGTGGGTTTTCACTGGTAATGCTTCCGGGAATAAAGTCTTCATTATTAATAAAGAGTTCTATTTCAGGTGGAGCATTATCTACAGGAGGATCATCACTGAAACCGCCAACCACAAAATTTTCATAGAAACCATTGGCATCTTGCTTGTCATCACAGGCATAAAATGATATTTTTCCAAAGCCATAACTGTACACAATATCGTGGGGTACAATGAATGAGAAATCAAATTTTCCGTCTTCCACTTTCATTTCACCTTTAAATATGGCATTTTTGTATATGCTGAACGAAAATGGTGTGCTTTTGGGATCCTGTCCCAGAGTGGATATCTGCGAGGCCTTATCGTAAACCAAAGGATAAACTTTACCGTTAAAACCGGATAAAGGGTTTCCGCTCGGATCGCAAACTTCTCCTTTGATCTGAACAAGCGAAAGGGCGCTTATTGTATCCGGTGTTTCGGAAATAACTTTGTTGTTCATTTCCGTTATCTGTACTTTATTTTCAGGGAAAGCCAGTTTCAGGGCCGGATCACCAAGGAGCACGAATTTTTTGCCGTTGTCGTTGCCGCCATATTCTTTCTTCCCTTTTTTTAGGATATCGCCCAGCGCCCCGTATTGTCCATTGGTTTTGACAAACATATTATTAAATATGGCCTGATTTAATGCTGAGTTTGAGCTTCCATAGGTTTGGCGACTGGTAGTGTAAAGTGCAATTCCTCCTCCGGTTTCGCTTAAAAAGATCAGCTCGCCCGAAGCAGCACGGTCGGGGTCATCGTAACGGCTGAATTCGCAAGTTGCTGTAATAAACAAAGGCATATGCGTCAGGTTCGTCCATGAGCTGATATCTGAATTTTCCAAAACCCGCTCATGCGCCCAGCCCAGCTCGCCTCCATGCCCGGTATAATTCATGATTAAAGCACCACGGTCAATGCGGTTGTTTATGGCTTCTGTTGCTTCAGGATAGCGCTGGCCTCCCGGTGTGGAAACCTGCTCATAAGCATCCAGATAAATCTTATCGATATTAAACTGGCGGTAGTTTGTGTCAATATATGTGGCCAGATTATTCGCCTGTTTGATATGACTATTGTTGTCTTCGTCGTCAGCAACAAAGCAGATTACATTGCGCCAGCTGTTTAGAGTTTTGTCGTTTTTAGAATAATAGGCCCGTATTTTATTTACTGCATTTTTTGCCTGTTCAATGCTTTGTACCGGAAAACGTCCAATGCCAAGGTCAATCACTCCTTCAGCATGATATCCTTCTGAGACATCAAAAAGCCCGAAATAATCATCGGTTGCAAAAGAATAAACCGGTCGCAACGATTCAGGAGATTGCCATGTGGGGACATAATTTGAATTTTCGCTAAGGATGTCTTTATAGTCGTAAGAAGCGTCTCCCAGGAGCAGAAGATACAGTAATTCTTCATCAGATTTCAGGGATAGTTGCCTCACAAAATCGCGGATGGCAGTGATGTCCTGTGCGCCACTCGAAAATTCATTATAAACCTGTTGTGGTTCTACGATTGCAATATTCAGTTCAGGTCTTTTTTCCCGGTGAATTGCAGCCAATTCTTCGGCAGCAGGTCTGAATTCAGGATAGACCAATATAACATAATGTATGTCTTTTAAGGCATGGAGGTTTTGATTGCTGATCGTTTTGTCAAACTGTGGTTTGGGCAGGTTGTTGTCGCTAAAAAGTGCAAACTCCCTGATTGTGTCGGCTTTATATCGGAAATATGTTTGTCCGGAGGACGTTACGGTACTGATTTGTTTCGCATTAATCGGATCTTGGACATCCCATACCCTCAAGCCGGATTTAAAGTTTGATATTTTAAATTCCTGTATTTGGTTTTTGATATATGATGTGCCATTACGGAAAAGCGAAGTACTGCCCCTCCAATTAAGTTTCCTTTTAAAGTTAAGTTCAAAATAATCAAGCCATCCAATACTGCTGCTCAAAGGGCGGTTATACTCTAATTTTAATGTGAATGCGGAACTGCCCAGGCTGAAACTGTTTTTGGAATATGTTGTCTTAGCATGCACGCTGTTCAATACATTTGTAATGGCTGATACGGTTTGGCTTAAAATGCTTTTGCCATTAATAGAATAAGTGAATTTTGAACTTGTAAAAGAACGTGCACACACATTGCTGCTAATCACCAAAGGTTCGCTGGTCAGAAGGTCGGGAATGCTGTAATCATAGGTTTGTTCTGTATTTACATTGAACTGTTCGCCAAACCATTGGCGCCCGGAAATGATAAGGTTATAAAGTTCTTCCTCAAAAAACAAATAGTCATCATAACTGCTCAGGCTGATGTCTGCGGTTTCATTTAATGAATTTATTGTGTTAATTCTTTTTCCTATATCGCCATTCAGGTTTAAAAAATAATAGGAATAATTATCGTACAAATGCAGGGTGTGCCGGAATATTTTTTCAACAGGATCGTACTGCCAGGTATTGGGCCCTTTTCCATAAAAAATTATGTAATCACCATTATCGAAGGAACCATCACCTCCATCTTGGATTAAAATTGCATTTTCTTGCAGTCCGTCATAGCGGCTTTCGTAATTTGCTTCGGGGAGCATTCCTCCACCATTTCCGAATAATTGGATATTGTCAGATTTTACATTTTCTAAACTGATTCCCACTTCTGAGAGCTGGGCGTAAGTTATTTTGTAGATGCCGGAATATGAAATTTTGAAGCGGTGCCAGTTTCCGCTCGATAAAGGGGAATTGTCACGGAAAATTTCTTTGGCATTGATGTTTTCATTTTGATTATTAGTGCTTTTTGTTCGATTATCAGTTCTGCGGAGAGGAGCTTTTCAATATTTCCCGTAAGTTTATTTTTCCTCAACGGTAAAATTTGGACACCAACTAAGGTTGATGTATTGTCGTTCCATTTTGTGTGATTTATGATAATATTTTCATCAAGGTCAATTTGATCAGCGAGCTCTGAGGAAAAAGGGATTTCTTCAAAAATTTTGTCCTTCAACCTGAAATTTATTTCAAACTCAGTAAACCTTACAGGAAAACTGTGTTCATATACTGGCAAGGAATTGGCCTCAAAAAGTTCTTGGACAGCACCCTCAAAAGTGTGATTTAATGGAGGTAGTTGGTGATTGGCATACCAATGCAACGAAATTTGCGTTTTGTTAACAGAGGCGTGTTCGATTTGCTGAGCATAGATACTTGCTGCAAACCAAAAAGTTAAGAGAACTATAACCGAAAATCGAGTCATGGATGATTTATTTTATACTTAACTATAACTAATAAAATGCTAAAATATTTTAGCTTTGTGGTATATACAAGCAACTAATGGTTGGCTTTAACCCGGCTTTAACAAATTTTAATATTTTTGCAGAGAAATGTGAAACTTATATGGCTTCAGATAGTATAAAGCAGAAAAGATTAAAAGCATTAGGAAGCGGATAGAGGTCATTTTTGAATGTTCAGGGATAATTTCAGATGCCTGAAACACTTAATTTTTTGTTTAATTATTTTTTGTAATATTGTTTTTTGAAAAACGAACCCAAGACCTGATATGATAAAGAAGTTCACAATATATTTTAACATTGCCTTCCTTGTGTTGGTTTCGTTAAAAGGGTATTCGCAAGATCCTTCATTTTCACAGTTTTATGCTAACCCGCTTTATCTTAACCCTGCAATGACAGGTTCTAATTTTACACCCCGCCTCACCATTAATTATAGAAATCAATGGCCATCCCTTGATGTTAATTTTGTCACTTACAGTGCTACCTACGACCAATATATTGATAATATCAGTAGTTCTTTTGGTGTTATGGTTACAACAGACAGGGCAGGTGATGGAGTTTTAAATACTTCTACTTTTTCTGGGTTTTACTCATATACACTTCGAATAAACAGGCATACCTATCTTAATGCAGGTTTGCAGGCCAGTTTTTACCAGCGCAAACTCGATTGGCAGGAACTGATTTTTGATGATCAGATCAATCCTGTTCAAGGGGTTATTTATCCTACCAGTGAGCGAATGCCGGATAACCTGGATATTAATTTTGTTGATTTTTCAACAGGTTTGCTTTTAGGCTATAAAGATATCTTCTATGGAGGTTTGGCCATCCATCACCTTACAGAACCATATGATGGATTCTATAATGATAACAACAGTAGGTTATCATCCAAGTTTACATTACATATGGGAGGGGTTATTGATACGGAGCGAAGAGGACGGGCAAGAAGACGGGAAGAAGCACTCACCATTAGCCCGAATATTCTTTATCAGCAACATGAATCATTTAAACAGGTCAATGTGGGTGTTTACCTGAATCGGTTTCCCTTTGTTTTAGGAACATGGTATCGGCACAATATAGAAAACCCGGACGCGTTTATTGTAATGGTAGGCTTTAAACAGGAAACGTTTCAGTTTGGGTATAGCTATGATATTACGGTATCAAAGCTTAGAAATGTTACTGGGGGTGCCCACGAAATATCATTTCAGGTACGCTTTAAAAACCCACGTATGCGACGTCGGTCCGTTGATCGGATCCCATGCCCAAGCTTTTAAATTATTTGAAGAAGAAACAGACAAGCAAAATAATGAAATACATGCATAGATATTCAGGAATCATTTATGGGATTATTGCCGTTGTTATCATAACAGGCATGAGTTCCTGCAGTTTTTTCAAGAAAAAAGGAGGTGGAGCGACCTCTGATGCAACAGGTTGGAGTTATAATGATGAGGTTTATAAAACGCCTCGTGCAGCTTCAATTGAGCAGGAAACAGGGCCTAACTTGGTTTTTGTTGAGGGAGGTGCTTTTACAATGGGAGCAACACAAGACAGGGTAATGTATGACTGGGATAATTTACCAAGAAGGGTTACTGTAACCTCATTTTATATGGATCAGTCAGAAGTCACCAATCAGTTTTATAGGGATTTCCTTCATTGGCTTAAATTTGTTTATTATAAAGATAACAACTCTACGGGTAACACAGCTCAGGCACCCTATGGTTACGTTTATACAATGGCATTACCCGACACCTTGGTCTGGCTCCAAAAGATGTCATATAACGAGCCCATGGTAAATTTATATTTGAGACATCCTGCTTACAATGATTATCCCGTAGTTGGGGTGAACTGGTATCAGGCTCGCCGTTATGCACAATGGCGCTCTGACAGGGTAAATGAGATGAGATTGATTAAAGAAGGAATTCTAAATCCCGAAACGGCTATCGATTTCAGTCGTGGGGTTATTGGTACAAATGGCGAAGCACAACAATTTTCCGTGGATAGTTATTTGTCAGGAAATTTTAAGCCAACTGGTGACGTGATCAATCAAGAGGAACTTCCCCCTGATTATACACAGGTTTCTGGCGGGAGTAACGCTTCAGAAACTGGTACACGGGCGGTTCTAATGGAAGATGGGATTTTTCTTCCCGAATATCGCCTGCCAACAGAGGCAGAATGGGAGTATGCTGCAAAAGCATCGATTAATGCTAATGTATATGAGAATATTAAAGAACGCAAACGTTATCCTTGGTTAGGGACATCTACCCGTTCAGATGACGTTGATGACCGCAATGCTTATGGAATGTTTAATGCAAACTTCAAAAGAGGCCGAGGAGATTATATGGGAATTGCCGGGACATTAAACGATGGCTATGCCAGGCCTGCGCCCGTTAAGTCTTATATGCCTAACGATTTTGGAATTTACAATCTTGGAGGTAATGTTTCAGAGTGGGTTTTCGATATCTACAGGCAATTGTCTTTTGAGGATATGGATGATATGAATCCTGTTCGAGGTAATTATTTTGAGGTGCCTGATAGAGCTGGTACTATAGACCCAGAAACCAATCGTATCGAAAGAGAGGCTATTACACCACAGAATGATTTTAAATTGCATAAAAGAAGAAATTTCAGAAGGGCAGATTACCGTAACTATCTTGATGGAGACTGGCAATCATTATCAGCAAGTTCTACGAATCATGGAGCTGCCGGTGCTGGGAAATGGCAAAATTCAGGGAAATATCAAACACAAGACCCTTTAACAATGGATACAACAAGCGCTGCTTACAGCTATTACAATACACAAGCTGATGAAATTGTTGATCCTAATAAAAAACACTACAGCAGGCTTGAAAGTTCTGAACATACAAAACAAATGTATAATACTGGTAATTACACAAATACAGGTGTTGAAGAAGCAACTTCTATGATAAATGATAATGCGCGTGTTTATAAAGGTGGAAGCTGGAAAGACCGTGCTTATTACCTGAACCCTAGTGTGCGCCGTTTCCTTGATGCCGACCTGGCTACTGATTATCTCGGATTCCGTTGTGTTATGGATCGGGTTGGGGCAACGATCCCTGAAGGTGGTTATTAGAATTTACTAAAATATTATACAAAAAAGCTGCCTGATTAAGGTGGCTTTTTTTATATCTTGCTGCTATGGAAATTGAGAAAATCTATAATCGTATCAAGCCTTATATCAGACTGATCGAAACAGATACCCGAAAGTTAAAAACTAATGGAGTGTTTTTTGCCTTGAAAGGCGATAATTTCAATGGAAACCTTTTTGCTTCAAAAGCTCTTGAAATGGGGGCTTCTTCTGTGATTGTGGATGAATTGCATGATTTGTCCCCTTGCAATCAGGTGATCTTAGTGGATAATGTCCTGAACTGTTTACAAAAAATTGCTGCTTTTCATCGTAGTCAAATGTTGGCCAAGATTATTGGTATCACCGGGACGAATGGAAAAACAACAACCAAAGAACTGATTCATTCTGTGCTTTCCACACAGTACAAAGTGCTTGCTACCGAGGGCAATCTGAACAATCATATTGGTGTCCCCTTAACTTTGCTAAAGATCAGGCCGGAACATGAAATCGCCATTATTGAGATGGGAGCAAATCATCCCGGAGAAATAAAATTGCTTGCATCTCTGGCAAAACCCGATCTTGGATTGGTAACCAATGTCGGTAAAGCACATCTTGAAGGTTTTGGCTCTTTTGAAGGGGTCATAAAGACTAAAAAAGAATTGTACGACCAATTGGCTGAAGAAGGGAAAACTGTTTTCGTTTTTTCCGATCAGAAAGAATTGCTGCAGATGTCGGGGCAAATCGCCCAACGTTTGTTTTATTCCCTTGAAGATCAAGAAGCCTGGTGCTACGGTAAATGGCATTCCAAAAATGAAAACATACACCTGGAATGGCGTTGCAATGGCGTGGCTTCGGAGGTCGTTTCCCCTCTTTTTGGGAAATATAATGCCACCAATATCCTGGCTGCTGTTTGCGTTGGCAATTATTTTAAACTCAACCCGGAGCAAATTGCTGATGGAATTCGTGCCTATATACCTGAAAATAACCGTTCACAAAAACTGAAAACAGCAAAAGGGAACAATATTATTTTGGATGCCTATAACGCAAATCCGGTAAGTATGTCCTTGGCAATTGAGTCATTCCTGGAAAATCCAATTAAAAACTCTTGCCTGATTTTAGGCGATATGTTCGAATTAGGGGGCTATTCCCGAAATGAGCATGCTGCAATTATTGATCTACTTCTATCGCATAAGGATAAATTTGAGATGGCCATTCTTGCAGGAAAGCATTTTCAGACAGTGCAAAAAGATGATCCGCAACTCGCTTTTTTTGAAAACAGAGAGGAGATTCCTGCAAGTTCCGTTTTATCTTCTTTTGTAAATAAAGATATTCTCATAAAAGGTTCACGGGGAATGAAATTAGAAAGTTTGCTGAAATATCTATAATGTGGGAAAACTATTACTGTATAGGACTAATGTCGGGCACATCCTGCGATGGTCTCGATATCGCACTTTGCCACTTTAGCCGTGACGGTGAAAGATGGCAATTTGAATTATTGAAAACTGTAACCTACGTATTCCCAGCAAATTTGCAGGAACGTTTGCTGAATGCTCCAGACATGTGTGGGCTTGATCTGGCTCAATTGGATATTGAATTTGGGATATGGAGTGGGGAAAAAGTGTCGGAATTTCTTACTCCTGATGTTCCAAAGCCTTTGTTTGTTGCTAGCCACGGGCATACGGTATTTCATCAGCCGGAAAAATTTTTAAGCCTGCAAATTGGCAAAGGTGCTGCAATTGCTTCTGCCTGTGCTTTGCCTGTTGTTTTTGATTTTCGGCCTTTGGATGTTTTGTATGGAGGGCAAGGGGCTCCATTGGTGCCTGTTGGGGACGAATTGCTTTTCCCTCACTATTCGCATTGCATAAATCTTGGCGGCTTTGCCAATATTTCCACACGTGCAGGAAACCAAAGGATTGCATGGGATATTTGCCCTGCAAATATTGTTCTTAATCAGCTTTCATCTCAACTCGGCAAAGAATTTGATGAGGATGGAAAGATTGGGCGGAGCGGAAAAATTATTGATAGCTTACTGGTGGAGCTTAACAGCAGAAATTTCTACAAATTGGCTGCCCCAAAATCTTTGGGAAAAGAGTGGGTGGAATTGGAAATTCAGCCACTTATTAAAAAGTACCGTGATCTTGCAAGTATCCCTGACCTTATCAGGACTTTTTATGAGCATATAGCTCTTCAGGTTGTTAATGCAGTTGATGATGAAAAAGCTAAAGTGCTCTTGAGCGGAGGTGGTGCTTTCAATACTTTTTTAATTGAGCTTTTTCAGGAAAAATCGAAAGCGGAGTTTATTGTGCCTGATTCAGAGATCGTTTCCTATAAAGAGGCTATGGTTTTCGCTTTTATGGGATTGCTGCGCTGGCTTCAAAAACCAAACATCCTGTCAACAGCAACAGGTGCCGGACAGGATGTGTGTTCTGGTTTGATCAGTCTTCCTTAGCGGATGATTAGGCGCTCAGTGTATTTCTTTCCGTCAATTTCAATAACAAGGAGATAGCTCCCTGCAGGCATCAGCTTCGTGTTGAAACTACGGTTTTGCATGCCGGTGGATTGTTCTGAGAAGATTTCCTGTCCGTTTATATTGAATATCTGCAAACTGTAAGCTTTGGCAGAAATGCCACTTATACTGATGCTGAAATTATCAGTTGCAGGATTGGGAGAAATTTGCAGCTTGTTTTTTTGAGCTTCAACTATTCCGGTACAGGCATCAATAGTTACTTTAATGCGGTCATTGGACGAAAGTTCACATCCTTCTGTTTGATATGCGTTTAGGGTCAGATAAACCTGGCCGTTAGTTATATCCTGTGCGCCGGGCGTATAAGTGCTTTCCAGGATGTACGGATCATCAAAACTGCCGTCGCCGGATGTCCTCCAGTAAACGGAATCAGCATCTTCAATGGTGGCTGTGGTTTCCAAAACATTGTAGGTGCAAATAAGGGTATCCGTTCCGGCCGAAACCAGGGGTGCACCCTGAATGCTGAGTTTCAGTGAGTCTATAGCATCTTGCCCTTCCAGGTATCCTTCTGCGCTTATATAAAGTTTTACTTCCCCATTGATGATGTCCTGAGCACCACGCAGATAACGGGCATTAAGGCTGAATTCATCAACAAATGAGCCGTCGCCTGAGCTTGTCCATTGAACTTCTTTGATATTTGCTCCGGTAGCCTGTGCTTCAAAAGGTTCATTGATGCAAACACTGGCATCATCACCGGCGATAACCCAGGGAGCCAATGGGGGCAGGAAGTTAAAGGAAGCGATTTTTGTTTTCCATCCGCCGCGCATATATTCATTGGTTACCCAAAAAGTGCTGTCGTCCAGAGGATCAATAGAAATTTTGCTGTAATCGCCCCAGCGGTTGATGCTGCTTTGAGAGCTTTTGCCATCAGCGACTTCGATTTCCATTTGATCCAATGTGCCTAATGGGGCATTTGCAGAACGTCCAACATATCTTAATGAAGGATAGGCTTCATATCCGGAAACAGAAAAACCAATAGCAATTTCTTCATTACCGTTCATGGCAATACTGCCCATCCAGCGGTTTTGATCATCCGGCGCATAAGTGCTTTGTTGGCGGATGTACCAACCGCTATTGTCATTGTCGTTGCGGAACTCATACCAGCGGATCCCGGCCAGACCGGCACCATTGGTATTTACAGTATGGTTCACTACCATGCACTGATGTGTGCCAAAATTGCGGTACTGAAGCCGGTACATTAAACGTGTGCTTAAAGCTTCGAGGCGTGTTCCTGTTCCGGGCTGCTGAATGCACTGTGTTCGTGGTGCTTCGCAAAGGTAGGGATTGAATGGTTCTGTATAAAGCGTAAAAGCGGGTTCAAATGTAGAGTTCGCCGTATTTTCCCAATCAGCATGGAATGCCCAGAAAACAATAGCATCTTCATTGTCAAATTCATCGTCTTTGCCATAAGCAAAATAATTGGGCAAAGTATCCGGCGGCATTGTGCCATCTGCATCTGCAGGCATCATGCTCCAGGGGGCACTTCCTTCAGGCAAATCAAATAAAATCATTTGTGCATCGGGATCGCCGGCAAGCATAGCATCACGCTCAAAGGCAGCTGCTGCTACCCGGCGGTATTCGCCAAACATATTGAAAGATGCGTAGTAGCCATCGTGCCAGATACCGAATTTTGGATAATCATTGAATGCCGGAAATTCAAAAGCATATTGATAATATGCACCCAGCGGATCGCCGGTTTCTGAAATGGCAATCAGTTCCCAGTAGGTTCCATTGGATGTGTTTACGGCAAATTGTGAAAGCATCCACCGATCGGCTTCTTCATCGTATAATATGATTGGATCACCATCGTTGGTGCCGGTCCAGGGACCGATAAACCCGTTCCAAAGTGTGGAATTATCAACAGGGCCATATATTTTGTTCCCCTGTCTGTCCCAAATGGCAAAACTTAAATTAATCATCTGGACATAATGGTTTAGTCCAATATCGCCATCAGTATCTGGAGGATAAACTCCGTTTACATTGGCTATTCCTTCGAAATTGAGCATGGGGCCACGTTGCCGGTTTTGCCCGAAATCATCCTGCAAAACAGGATCATAGCCTTTGGGCTGGGCGTCCGGGTTCATTTTTGAAAAATCTGTTTCCTTGTGCCGGTTTTCGATAAGATTGTCTTTCCAGCTTCGGTCGCGCTCGCCAGGAAGAATAACCGGCATATTGCGCAATTCCTGCGTCTTTCGGAAATAACTTGCTTTTTTTGTGCTGGATTTTTGTGCTAAAGCAGGAGCTGTTAAGATGCTCAGCACAATGAGCATCGGGGACAGTAATTTTAAAAATGATTTCATTAGTAAATGCTTAATGGAATTTTGTTTTTGGTCTGCAATATTAACAAACTTTGTCCAATTAAGTTTGTGTAAAGTTGCTCAACTTGCAAACAGCAAAAGGAACCCGAAGGCTCCTTGGTTTTAATCTTGTTAGGGGTCAGTAGATAAGTACATAGAATGATATATATCCGTGAATAAATATATTTCTCCTCTACCGAAGCTTCCGTAGAGGAGAAATAACTGTTTATTAACTATTTGGGCAAAGGCGGCGAGGACTCATTATAATTTTTTTTGTGTCCTCGCCGATTGAAAACAACAAAAGGTCATTTCGACAGGAAGCTCATAGCGAAGCGAAGAGCTGTAAGGAGAAATCTATGTTGTGCAATAACAAATCGTTATCGTTTTTATGATTTGCCAAAACTAATATTCACTTACATACTGACCTCTGAATCTTGTTTTTAAAAGATCTTCAGTTTTATGCCTGACGGTTGTCATCCCGTACAAACATTCTTGAGATTTTAGGTGGAATCTATTCCGGGTCTTCTTTGCCAGCAACCCAAACCCATTCTTTATCCAAACTTCGGTTGCGGTAATGTCGGTTTAAAAACATATGACTGATGCTTTGATCTGTGATAACTTTTATGCCCTTGGGTACCAAAATGTTGATGCGCAAGCTTTGGTCGCGCCAATGAAATTTTTCAGGCACACTGAAATAGTCACTCAACTCAATGGTATTGTCTTTTACGGTCATATTATATTCAATACTCTCAGCAATTTTCAAAGCATGTAAGTGGGATTTTCCATCCGATCGACCGGAATATTTGATATGTACAAGACTATCAGGGGATTCATTGTATTTAATTCTCGGAGAACCGATTATCAGGTCTTCACCCTGTTGGCAGATGCGATCATAGTCACTGGCAAATAAAATGTCTTCTCCATTGGTACAGGGGCTTATTTTTTTTCCTGAAGTGACATATAATATTGTGTTTTCGGGTTTAAAATTTTCTTCATGCAATACTGTGCTTGCTGAGTCATTAAAGGAAACGCCAGCCATTATGCCGAGAATAATTCCGGTTAATAATGCTGCAAGCCAAATGTAGAGCATGGGAAGACCAAGGAAGTCGCTGGGAAGTTTTTTTCGGGTCATTAGTCTTAAACCGCTCCATATCAAAGCGATAATTGGAATTATGAGAACAATGATGCCCGAAAGCAATGCAAGGAAATAAGCTCCTCCTTTCCCATAAATCATTTTCAGGAATGATGGAAGGGAGAAATATATGTACTCATTATCGCTTGGGAATACACCAATGTTTGGGCCAAACATGCCCACAATCATACCGATAATCAAACTGATTCCCAGGATCATCAATATAAGTCCAATGATAATTTTCAAGGCTTTGAAGATGAGTATCACGCCTTTCCAGATGGTGGTCAGAATTGCTCCTCCTACAGCGAGAACTTTATCAAAAAAGTCTTTTAATTCCTGATTATCGGAATTTATTCCGCCCAGATTTTCTCCAATTTGCTGAAATTCATTGCGGAAACTTGCTTCAATATTATCGATGGTGACCCTTTTCCCACGCATTTCCAGTTTTTCAGCTGTAGTGCGGGCTGCGGGAATTACAAGCCAGAGAATGGGATAGAGCAAAAAGCCCAGTCCAAAGAACAATAAAATTACAAAACCCAGTCGGAACCAAACCGGATCCGTTTTAAAATAGGCGGCAAGACCTGCTGCAACACCACCAAGCAGTTTGTTGTCAAGATCGCGGTACATCCGTTTGGATGTAGGTTCGTATGGTTTTTCATGGATATCTTCATCCTCTTCGGAGCTGATCTGGTCGGGCGATCCCATTTGTTCAATAATATTGCTGATATCCACAAGATTGACAACCTGCTTGCTGTCTGTTATTTTTTCTTGCATCAGCTCAGCAATGCGCGCTTCGATATCCGCAATTATTTCATCACTGCCCGGATCATTGCTGAAATGATTTTTAAGGCTCAGCATATAGGCATTAAGCCTTTCATAAGCATCCTCATCAATATGGAAAATGATGCCGCAAATATTTATGTCGAATGTCTTTTTCATCTTTATTTGGATTTTGTTTCGTGGTTTTTTCTGATTTGCTCAATGGAATTGCTCAATTCGTCCCAGCTGCCGAATAATTCTGTCAGGAGCTTGCTTCCATTTTCTGTGATGTTGTAATACTTCCGGGGTGGCCCTGATTTGGATTCTTCCCAACGATAGCTGAGATAACCATCATTTTTGAGGCGGGTGAGCAGGGGATAGAGTGTTCCTTCCACAACCAGCAGTTTTGCGTCTTTCATCTCAGCGATGATGTCAGATGCATACGCATCGCGCTTGCGGATCACAGAAAGAATGCACATCTCCAAGATGCCTTTCCGCATTTGTGCTTTTGCTTTTTCTGATTTCATAAGTACTTCGTTTTCATGGATAATTTTTATTATTGTTTCTGTCCATAATGTCTCACGAAGTTTCGGGACTCCTTGTTCCCAGCAAAAGAAATGCCTTAACCTCGAACATTCTGAACCAGAAACACGGCTTTATGTACAAGAACTTGGTAATCTGCTGCAAAGGTAAAGTATTTTTATGGTACTATGCAATGCATACTACTAAATTTTTTAAAATAATTTGTTAAACCAGATAGTATATGGTTTGCTTTTTGGATTTAATATGTTGGTAGTTATCTGGTTATCAATGTGTTTGGCCTTTTTGGTTTTCCTCTTGCTGCGCACTTGGGAGGACGCTCCTTTCTCCAAATTCTTTGTAAATGGGAAATATGAGCGTCCTCCTGAACATCCCGAAGTTTCGGGAGACATTATGGACAGATTGCGCCAAGCAAAGCCCGTGAAAAGGGGATCAGTATCGTTCTTTGAAACTTTTCATCAGAAGCCAGTAGGTAACCAAACCTACCCGGGAAAGCCTAACCAGCACCCGGAACCGAGTGTTGCGTAGTTGTCAGAAATGGTAGCACGAAGCGTACACAGGGAGTACAAAAGCCGGGTATTAAGCCTCGAAAATAATGTTAACGACAGGGTTTTCACATTTCTGTCTGTGGGAACAGAAGTACAGTAGCCGTTAAGGTAAGGATACTGTACCCGTCCGGGGTCTTGGATCTTGGCAGATGTACAAACGGTTTCTACGGGAACTTGGGAGAGCCTCCCACCTCCAATCGGACAGCGGCAACAACGGGCAAGCTGCAAACAAAAGCCCGGGCCATGTCAGGTACGTATTGCCACCAGACAAGGCGCAAAGGAAAAAGGCAATACCGCAATTGGTATCCGAAGCCGAGGGGAACCGAAGGTCAGGAGACGGGTGAAGGCAGTCTTAGCATCCCCATAGTACCGATAGAAACCTGGTGAATTAATCCCATAAGAGCCAGGGAGTAGGGAAGGGAAAACTTATCGAAAAAAAAAACGCGATAAGGGATGCCTCAATATTGGGTTTGTAGTTTAGAAACATTAAGTGTACCAGAGACATGGAAGAAATGTCAACCGTTGAGCTGCAAATAGCAGAACGGGCAAAGAAATTCAAAGGAGAACCACTGACCAACCTAAGTCAGTTTATAACCAGCGAAATGCTGTACAAAGAGTTTATGAACCTCAATAAGTACAGTTCGGCAGGCATAGACAAACAAGATTGGTTTGATTATTCCAGGGAAACGTCCGGGCGCTTGCCGGAGTTGATTACCCAGTTTAAGTCAGGGCGCTATAAAGCGCCACCTGTAAGACGGGTTTACATACCGAAAGGGAAAACTGAAAAGCGTCCGTTGGGTATCCCAACAATAGAGGATAAGGTACTTCAGTCAGCAGTGCGCCGGGTACTGGAGCCTGTTTACGAAGGGATGTTCAAGGACTTTTCGTATGGGTTCCGGCCAAAACGATCGTGCCATCAGGCCATAGGGTATATGTTCCAGAAAGTAAGCTTTGAAGGGATGCATTACATAATAGATGCGGACATACAAAACTACTTTGGTAGCATTGACCATGGCCAGTTGCGGGAATTTCTTGACCACCGGGTGAAAGATGGGAAAGTTCGTAAAATGCTGGATAAATGGCTCAAAGCAGGGATTCTTGAGGATGGAACATTAAGTTATCCAAAAGAAGGGACACCCCAAGGGGGAATAGTGTCCCCACTGCTGAGCAATATCTCCCTGCATTATGTTTTGGATGAATGGTTTTCGGAAGTTATCCAACCCCTTTTGACAGGCAAGAGTTTTATAGTTCGTTACGCCGATGACTTTGTACTTGGTTTTGAAAACGCAGAAGATGCAAACCGTGTAATGAAAGTATTGCCCAAACGGTTTTCAAAGTACTATCTGCGTTTGCACCCGGGAAAGACCCGGACCGTAAACCTGAACAAGCCGGAACGTGGAAACCGGAGTTTTGATTTTCTCGGTTTTACCCATTATATCGGGGCAAGCCGAAAAGGATACCCGGTACTCAAACGCAAGACGAGCAAGAAGAAATACTCAAACTCGCTCACAAGGATAGGTGAATGGATAAAACGCAACAGGCATGAGCGGATCAAGAATATAATCTTAGAGTTGAATGTCAAATTGCGTGGTTATTACAATTACTATGGGATAACCTTTAATTCCCGGAGGCTGGCCAGCTACTACCACCAGGTAAAAGCCATGTTGCATAAATGGCTGAACAGGCGTGGCGGCAAGCAGAACTGGCCATGGGAACGGTTCACCAAGTTGTTAAACGGCAGTCAGCCATTGCTTAAACCAAGAATTTATCATTCCTATGTTTCAGCGAAACCAAATTGAGAGGAACCGTATGCGGGAAATCCGCTCGTACGGGTCTGCGGGGGAGCGGCGAAGTAATGAGCCGCTCTACCCGGAAATTAATTAAGAATCAACTTAAGCCGGCCATAGTCAAAAACAAATCACCTGAGCACATCCAGGCGCGAACCAATTTCAACCAATCTTTACAATGCAATTTATTGCGGCAGTTTGCGCTTACCGTATAATAATCTCATCGCAAAACAGCCAGCAATCCAAACCTGCTGCCGGATGCCATGGGGGATTTTTCCGCAGTCCGCAGGCTATTACCTGAAGGCTTTGTAGCTTTTGAGGCTCAAAAGCAATGCTGAATTCCTGCACAACAGTTCCGGTAGTGCTGTCGGGAATTGTATTTGTGATTTCCCCGAGTTTTTCCATTTTCGTGTCTTCGAAACGTCCCCAGGCTTCAATTTTTCTCGGCAGGAAAATCCAGCTGGCTTCTTTCTGGATAAACTGCATGCTGATACTTCCTACTTCTTTTGGGTGGCGCAGATTGATGATTACGTCCATATCCTCGCCATTAAACCCCTGCCAAAACCCATCGGCAAAATCAGCGCCGCCTTTCAGCCCATCGACCAAAGCCGAAGAGCCGCCTGCCGGGTATTTTGTTGAAAAAGGTACGGCATAATTTACTGTGGAACCGCAGGCTGTGTGGAGGAAGATTTCTTTTTTAAGTTCCTGGCCGATTGCTTCATCCTCTACAAAAGCCCGTGCCCTCAGCAGCAGGTCATGTTGCACTACAAAAGGTTGATGGTACTGCGCCCTTTTGGTTGTAGGTTCATCACCATGGGTGCTGTAATGGATACGGGCAAGCGGATTGTCGCAATGGAGCTCAGCCGTTAATTCTTCCTTTTTGCGGTCGTAATGTGTTTGCAGTTTAATGCGGCTGGAAATCTTACCACAACGCACGCCTTCATATTTCAAAACCTTCATTTGCCTGATTAATCTTGGAAAGAAATTTTCCCAGCTTTTTTTTGTGGGCATGGTCCAGTTGACTTCTGCCAAAGCCAGAGCGCGCGGCCATGTCATGTATAAAACATGAGGAAAATCAGGCATGTATTCAGTCCAGAGATTGGCCTGTGCTCCCAATATGTGCTGCGCTTGCTTTTCGTTCAGTTCGTCGGGAACCGGTTCAAAATCATATACTTTCCGTATGGGCGTAAATCCACCAATGGCGATGGGTTCGCCTTCTGGCCCGGCCTGGTAGTAATCGAAATAGCAGTGGGATGTAGGTGTCATCACCACATCATGTCCGGCTTTTGCTGCCGCGATGCCGCCATCCATTCCGCGCCATGACATTACCGTAGCGTTGGGTGCCAGCCCGCCTTCCAGGATTTCGTCCCAGCCAATAATACTGCGGCCTTTGCTGTTGAGGTATTTTTCAATGCGTTGGATAAACCAGCTCTGAAGCTCATGTTCGTTTTTCAGCCCTTCGCGTTTCATAATGTCCTGGCAAAGCGCTGATTCTTCCCATTGCTGTTTGGGACATTCGTCGCCACCGATATGGATGTATTTTCCGGGGAAAAGCTCCATTACTTCGTCCAGGACATCCTGCAGGAATTGGAAAGTTTTTTCCGAAGGGCAATATACTTCTGTAAAAACGCCCCATTTTGTGGCTACTTCGTATTGCTCATCAGTGCAGCCGAGTTCGGGATAGGCCGCCAGTGCTGCCCTGGAGTGGCCGGGCATTTCAATTTCGGGTATGATTGTAATGCAGCGTTCCTCCGCATAGCGCACAATTTCTTTAACTTCTTCCTGAGTGTAGTAGCCGCCATATTCCTTGCCATCGAACTGATGGGGTTTGTCGCTGTAGTGGCCCACAAGGGTTCCTTTGCGCCAGGCACCTACTTCGGTGAGTTTTGGATATTTTTTGATCTCGATGCGCCAGCCCTGATCTTCGGTAAGGTGCCAGTGAAAACGGTTGTATTTGTATTGCGCCATCAAGTCAATGAACTTTTTCACCGAATCGGCCGGATAAAAATGCCTGCCCACATCGAGGTGTAAACCTCTGTAGCTGAAACGCGGATAATCATTGATGCTGATGGCAGGAATGCTCCATTCTGTTCCAATTTGCTTCTCTTGCGCGTATATTTCGGGCGGTAAAAGCTGCATCATGCTTTGCAATCCATAATAGAAACCCGCTTCATCAGAGGCTTCTATCACCACCTTTTGCTTGTCCACAGTGAGTTTATATCCTTCTTTCGGAAGTTCTGTTTTTGCATTTTGCAGCAGGATTGCATTTTCTTCTGCATCGCTTTTTTGTAGCCTGATGCCGCTGCTTTTCTCTATTTGTGCCGTGATTTGCTCCAAAAAAAGATCCGTTTCCTTCAATGAACTCAGATTGTTGATTTGGGTTTGCCCGTTCAAAATAAAACTTCCTTCTGCCAGGCTATATTCCTGTGGCAATGGAATCAGTGGAATATCTGCTTGCTTGGGCTCTTTTGTATTGCTTGTATTATTGCAGGAAAAGAGGATAAATGAAAAAGCAGAAAGGATTATGAGGTATAATTTACTCATTTTTATTGATTTATGGGGTTGAGGCGCACTTCAAAATGCCAAGGTTTAAATTTTAGCTGGTATTGGGGGTGTGTCCGGGCGCCCCAGCTGTCATCACCACCAACACCCATTTGCATTTTGTCGATATGGATAAATATCTGGTTTTCTTCTTTCAGGTCGATGGTATATTTGTTTTTGCTTGTGCTGAAATCGAGTTGTTCCATGCTGTAGGGCAGTGCACTAAAGCCGAAATTACCGTCGGCTTCGATGCCGGTGCCATTGGGATTGGCTATGGCAAGCGAGCGCACATCAGTACGGTAACCGTTTTCCTGCGGACGGATGTAGGGCGTATAAAGTTCACCGGCTGTTGCCTGGTACATGCCAATAAAAGCAGAAGTTTTGCGGTCGCAATAATTTTCGTGCGGTCCGCGGCCATACCATAGCACTTTTGTATTACTGCTGCCCGGCATGCTGAATTTAAGGCCAAAACGTGGTATTTCGGGCACAGCGGCGGCTATTTCCCTGATACTGGCCGTAATTTTGTTTTCGCCAATACTTTGGATGCTGTTTCTTTCTGCTGCCGCGAAATCAAATAGAAATAAGCGGCCTTGTTTGGGAAGCAAAAGATTGTGCAGGTCTTTTTCGTTAAGCGGCCTGGAATAGAGGGCGGCCATTATAAAATCGCCTTCAAAAGAGCGGCTCCCATCTGTATAGCCACCCAAAAACTGCTCTTGGGCAAAATTTACTGACGGCATTTCTTTGTAATTGAAATTTCCGCATTCTTCTCCGTTTACAAAGGTCTTGACATGGCTGTCTTTTGTGCTGTAGGTCAGGGCGATGGTATATTCTTTGCCTTCTTCAAAATCATACTCAAAAACCATGGAAGGCAATCCATGTACGAAAGCATAAAGCTGCCCCCAGCGAAATTCGAGGTGCATGCTGCCGGGCTGCCAGCTTTTGGTGTCCCAAACCGCATATTGTCCATTCATTGCTTCGGGCGTGCATTGCACAATGATGCTAAACTCATTCATTTTTTTCCAGTCGGGATTTCCCTCGAAACTCAGGGAAACCGGTTCTGTTTGGCCAAAATGCAAGCTTTTTTGTCCGGCATCATCTGTTTTTAAATGCAATCCCTGGCGTGGAGCAAGAGGCATGGGCTGAAAATCCATATTCAGGCGCAGCTCGCCAAATTCGTTGATATTGTATTTGATTTCCAGTGTGGACGCAGGTTCCGCGAGCAAATAGGTGGCTTTTGCCCAGGCAGTGCGCCCTTCCTGATTAAAATCGAATTTTTGTAATTCCAGTTTATCGGCAATATCCTTCCAAACAGCACAGCGTTTGTCCATGCCATTGCCCAGATCATTATCGGTTGGCGCACGCCAGAATTCCGGAAGCAGGGATGATGTAAGTATTTCTTTTTCTCCGCTTTCCCATTTTTCCAGATAACCGCTTTTGGCATTAAAAGTCATTTCCCAGTCTATGCCTTCAATGCAGAGCTTATCAATTTTTTTATCCTCATCAAGAGTGAAATTGGTGCTTATTGCCAAACCCTGGCTGATGGGCTCTTCAAAACGGTTTACAAAAGGTTTGATGATAAATTGTTCGGAAGCAAGAATGTGTCCTTTGGGAATTAGTGCATCATCTGTTTTTTGTTTCGCATAGATGTTGAGGACAATCTCCTGTCCTTTATACCTCAGATAGCGGTTTGTAGGCAAGGTGTACTGCCGGGATTGACCGGGCTTTAGGTTTTCTATAACAAAATTACCGGAATCCAATGGCAGGCCGTTCGCAAGGATTTTCCATTCAAATGCAAGATCATCCAGGTTTTTGAAATCGTATTTATTGGTGATCTTTATTCTTCCGGTTCCAGGGTCGTCCATTTGGAAACCAATGAATTGATATACTTTTTTAACTTCTTTGAGTCCTGGTTTTGGGCTGCGGTCGGGCCAAACAAGGCCATTGTTGAGGAAATTCCCATCCGAAGGAGTGCCTTCAGGGCCGTAATGTCCGCCATAAACATAGTATTTTTTCCCGTTTTCGCTGATTTCTTCAAATCCCTGATCAACCCAATCCCAAATGTTTCCGCCCTGCAATGCCGGATATTTCTCGATTACATCCCAATAATCCTGAAAATTGCCGGTACTGTTGCCCATCGCATGTGCGTATTCGCATTGAATCAGGGGCTTGGCGGGATTGGTTTTTGCGTAGTTTTCCATATGTTCAATTGAAGCGTACATGGGGCAGTAAATATCGGTATTGGCGCCCCCGATTGCCCGTTCGTAATGGATTGGCCGCGAAGTGTCCCTGTTTTTGATCCATTGATAAGTTTTGGTGAAATTAACACCATCACCGGCTTCATTGCCCAAAGACCAGATAATTACCGAAGGATGGTTTTTGTCGCGTTCCACCATTCGGATAGTGCGGTCGAGATGGCTTTTTTCAAAGATGGGGTTGTTGCCGAGCGTGCGTTCGGGTGAATAACCCATGCCGTGCGATTCTATATTGGCTTCATCAATCACATACATTCCGTACATATCGCAGAGTTGGTACCATAAAGGATCATTGGGATAATGACTGGTGCGTACGCAATTGATGTTGTTTTGCTTCATCAGCCTAATGTCATTGATCATCGAAAGGCTGTCCACAACATGCGCTTTTACAGGATCGTGTTCGTGGCGGTTAACACCTTTGATCAGGATGGGCTTGCCGTTGACCAGCAACTGCCCGTTTTTAATTTCTGAGCTGCGGAATCCAAAGGGGATTTCCGTGGCGTCAATGGTCGTATTGTTTTTGTCCACCAGGCTGATTTCCACCGTATATAGGTTCGGAAATTCTGCCGACCAGGCTTTGATTTTCGAAATGGGATGGAATTTTATCATTTCAATATCTTCCGAATTGCCTTTAACAGGATCCAGCTCACGTTCTGTGCTGGCTATATTGATGCCGTCAGGATCAGTCAATTTGATCTTCAGGACAAAATTCTTCTGGCTTTTTTTGTTCAGGTTTTGAAGTGTACAGATGAGCTTTAAGCTGCCATTTTTGTAATCATTGGTCAATCCGGCTTGGATTTCAATATCCTGTAAATGAAATTCCGGCAAAGCATACAGATATACATCGCGTTCAATTCCGCTGATGCGCCAAAAATCCTGGCATTCGAGCCAACTGCCATCACTCCAGCGATAGGCTTCCAAAGCGATTTTGTTTTTGCCCTGTTTTATTTTGTCGGTAATGCGGAATTCCGCAGGAGTTTTACTGCCCTGGCTGTAGCCTACAAATTCGCCGTTGACCCAAAGATAAAAGGCCGATTTTACGGCTCCGAAATGGATATAAACTTCATCATTTTTCCAGCCTGCCGGGATTTCAAATTCGCGGATGTAACTTCCAACAGGATTATAATCGTGCGGGACTTCGGGAGGATTGGGATTGCTGGTCCATTCGTAGGCAGTGTTTACATAAATAGGAACATCATAGCCTTCGCGTTCCCAATTGGATGGGACCGGAATCAAATTCCAGGCACTTGCATCAAAATTATTCTCAAAAAATGCAGCCGGCCTTTCCTGTGGGTTTTTGCTGAGGTGGAAACGCCATTTCCCATTCAGGAGTTCAACTTTTTCTTTTTGATTATGCCAAAAAGAGGCATGTGCCTTTTCTCTGTTGATTTCTGTAATATCCGGATTTTCCCATTCTTTAAGTTCCTGGGCGTAAAGAAAGAAGGGGAACAAAATGAGGAAAATGAGCATCGATTGTTTTCCCATGTTTTAGTATTTTCAGCCAATTTAAAGATTTAGCAGATAGCTTTGAATTTTTTTATGGAATTTTTTTCTGTCAGCAGCATAAGGACGTGGTGGCATAATCTTGCTTTCCGGTTTGTTGTTGCTTTCAATGGATATTTCTACCGATTTGAGTTTCTGCAGGCCGATATGCCATAAACTGAGCTCAATTTTGCGGCCTGAGCCGTCTTTGGGTACAATAATTTCTATCTTGCTGTCTTTGTCTTTTGCCAATGCAACAGGATACCAGGCCCAGACACCTTTTTGGCTTTCTGCCCTGATGTCCGGATCCTGATTGTTCATCCTGATTGACGGGACAGGTAATCCCTGCCCTTTTAATTTGCTTGCGGACCTGATTAATACCGCAAGCTGCCCACTCTCCTGGTAAACTGTATTGGGCATATTGATGGATACGGTTATATCCTTCTGGTTTACTTTCTTTTGAATGTCGAAAAAATCGACGGAACGGCTGTTGTTGCCCGGATTGATCCGGTTAAGCTCTCTTAAACCAACTTCTTTGCCGTCGATAGTAATTTTCTTAATGCGTTCCGGATTGAGGATTTTGATTTCCCGTCCTTTTTCGAAAAGCTTGTAATTGCAGATGTTGTTATTATAATCAAGCTGATAGCTGATGCCTGCCAATAAGGGTTTGTGGGCTTTGCTCAGCGGATATATTTCGAAAACTGCCGTTTCAAAACCTTCCAGATCAATTTCAAGCTCAGCACCGGCTGCATAAAAATCGGGCAGGATTTGATGCACTGGGTAAACCTGCTCCACGACAAGGTTTTTGGCATCGGGCTTTATCCCTGATTCGGGATCGAGTTTTATGCGGATGCTCTGATTTTCAATAATCGGGTTGCGTGCGGCAATGATGCCTTCATCATTTCTGAAATGTACGTAAGCGTAAGTGTTTCCGTATTGTGGGTTTCCTCCGCATATTTCCGTATTCATTAGTATATCAAAGCGGTTGCGCGCCCATTTCAGCGACTGGCTGATGGCAAACCATTCCTCATCATTTAAAATATCCGGCGAAATATACAGCTCGTACATGCTCACTCCGCGGGCACAGTAAAGCAGTGCATTGTCGGTGAATTTATCAAGCGGTTCACTTTCGCCGCCCAGTTTTTGCAAGTTTCCCTTTATGATGCCGTGCGTCATCAAACTTGAAACAGGGAACCAAAGGTCTTTGGTTTGGAAATCTTCCCATAGAACCATGTCACGGTAGGTAATTGCCGCATCGCGCGGGGAAACAGAAGGTACGTCGGCATAAGCGAAATCCTGACCGTCCATCCATATCTGATCGGCCATTTTTAGCCACCAAGGACTGAGCCATGTGCCGCTGGTGATGCTCAAATAGACATCCGGATTGGCTTTACGAACCGCCTCACACATTTGTTTTGTGGCATCCAGAACCGCCCGGCGGCTGAATTTCCCAACAGCATGCCCGTGCGCAGGGTCGCTGCACGAAAACTGTATGCCGTCCCACTTAAAATACCGGACATCATCTTTGCGTACCAAATCTGTGACACGTTTTTCAAAAAGGCGGCTGTAGTTTTTTCCGGCCAGGCAAAGCTGATCGCCATTGACTTCATAGCCATTTGCTTTCATCCAGCTGATGCGGTGGCTGCGGAACGAATATCCTCCGGTAGGGCCAAACCAAATGCCCAGATCTGTTTGCGTTTGCTTAAGGCGCTGCGCAATGGGCTTGAATCCGTTGGGGAATTGTTTTGTGCGTAATTTCCAGTCGCTTTTGTAAATATCCCAACCATCGTCCAAAACAAAGGCATCCAGGCGGATTCCGTGTTTTTGGATCATATTTTTATCGACCAGATCAATGATGCGCATCACATTTTCTTCGTTCATGAAATGCTCCTTTGGAACATTGGGATATTCCACCGAACGCAAATCGTACCAGCTGTTATATAATGTATAAGGCCGTACCTGAGCATAGCGCATATCGCTGATGTAAGCCATAAATTCCTGTTTTACAGCTTTTCCGCATAGCGAGATGACGGTATAATCGGTTGAAATGCCTTCCTGGGGAATCGTTTTTCCGAAATCTTCTTTGCTTTCAATAAAGAATGATGATCCTTTTATTTCGAGTTTGTTCTCGCAGGCGGGATATTCCAGACCAAGGAAAAAACCGGTATTTTCATAGCTCAGGGCAATTGGCTGGCCATAAGCTGCGGGATGTACGATGTGGATCTGGCTGCTTTTGCGCTCATCGGTGCTTTCCAAGGTAGAATAATCGCTGGAGCTTTCGATGCGTATGGCAGATTTCTTGCTTGCCTTGTTTTTCGGAATAAATTGGAAATCAGTGGCATATGCTGCAATGCTCTGAAGAAAATGTCCTTTATTGTGCGGATCGCAGATGCTGATTTTTCGTTTATAATATTTTTTGCCTTTGGGCAACAGGTATTCCAGTTTGAGCTCCAGGCCATTATTTTTTCCTTCAAATGTTATTTCGAGGATATGGAAGTCTGAATTGGAAATCTTCTGTGCGCTGAGAAAATGAAAATCTGTTTTGCTGTAATAGCACTGGTTGTCGCTATTGTTGGCGCGTCCCGGGCTACGCCATGCCGTGCGGAAAACGTCAATGCGGAAATCAGCATCATTGATAAGGCTATTTTCACTGACGACGGCATTATGATATATTTCAGAATTTAGTACTCCTTTGTTAATCAGTACTTCCAGCTCTGTTTTTTGATCTTTCAGGCGAAAAGTAGTATCAGTTTGCGCCTGGCTGGTCACGCTCAGCAGGAGGATGCAAATGATATGGAGAATACTTTTGTTCATAACTATTTTTTAAAGAAGGATGTAAATGCCAAGGCGCCCAGGCCTTCAATTATGCCCTGGTGGCCCGGATAATGGCAGATTATTTCCGTATGTTCTTTAATAGTTCCGATACTATAAAGATTGAGGCTTTGCATCACCGGAGCCAAAAGGAAATCTCCGGCCATACTTACACGTCCGCTGAGGATTACCAGTCCCGGATCGAATAAGTGAAGCAGCATAGCGAGTGCTTTACCGATATTATGGCCTGCTTCGGCAAAAATGGCAGCAGCGGTTTCGTCGCCAAAATGAAGTGCTTGCATCATCTTTTCAAAGATATTCTCGCCATCGTTCATACTGATCTGCGGCATGCGTTCCACAGCCATTTCTTCCAGGGCCGGAATAGCTGCAACAGTTTCCAGGCAGCCTGTTTTGCCGCAGGAGCACACTTTTTTGTTTTCAGAAATGCGGAAATGGCCAAATTCTCCGGCAAATCCATGACATCCCGAGTAAAGCTGGCCATTGATGAAAATACCCATGCCAATTCCTTCATCTATATTGATAACCAGTACGTTGTCTTTTTTTAGGGCTGGCCCAAAATATTTCTCTGATAAAGCCAGTACGCGGGCGTCATTTTCAATATAAACAGGAAATTTGAGGCAGTCTTCCAGTGTTTTTGCCAGTGATTTTTCCAGATGACGGAAATGGCTGAGGCTCTTTCCTGAATTGGTATCAACCAGCCCGGGAAGGCTCATGGCTCCGGCCAATACGCGCAGCCCTTTGTGCTTTTTGCACATTTCTTCAACCGCAGTACAGATATTATCAATGATTTCCTGCGGTTTTTCGTTTAGGCTCAGCTTGATGCGGCTGACTTCGGAATAAATTGTGTTGTCCAAGCGCAGTACCTGTATTTCGGTAAAGCGCAGGCCACAGTAGATCGTCAGAAAATAACCTCCATCAGGATTAATGGTGTACAAACCGGGTTTGCGCCCCCCAACACTCTTACCAAGGCCGTCATTTATAATCAGGTCATCTTCCTGAAGGAGTTGCAGGTTGCGGGTAATCGTAGGAGCACTACTGGGTATATATTGAGTCAGCTCTGCTACACTGGCGCTTTTGTGCGCATAAAGTGTGAGCATCACTTTTCTCATTAAGGAATTGTAGTATTCAGCCATTTTTTTGCTTTGGTCATGCAAAGTTAAAATTATTTTATCAAAGGCCGATAACTTTTTAAAATATTTTATAAAGTTCAGGGAATTTATTAAAAATTTTCTGTGTTGAAGGAATTTTTAGATAGTTTTTTTGTAAAAATGATTACAGCATAGCCTCATAATTCCGGTCTAAATTGATAATTGAAACGCCTTAAAACATTGCAAATTACATCAAAAACAATCCGATAAATTGCAAGGATGATAAATCCAATACAATATAAAATTTACTGAAAAAATTAGAAAAATGACTGAACAATTTGGCATAGTTTTCCGACCATAGCCGGAAACCCGAATAATCAGGTCAGGTATCCACGAATTACTATGGGCAGCTGGCGCTTTGTGCTGAAGAGCCTGTCCCGAACCCATTCGGAGCTTGTTCCGAGAATTACACGGGGCCTGTCCCGAGCCATTCGGGAAAAACAGGTGTGCCAATATATTGGGGAATCAATTTACGCGGTATTTTCTGCCAAATACCTTTTGGGAAGGGAAAACAAGCCATTTTCAGCAGAAAGCTTTAGTATGCAATAATTCCAAAGGGAGTTTTGTATATATATCGATATCTATAGTCCATTTTATGGGGTTTTGGCTAGCTGTCCCGGATTAAGCTTACCCACCCAACAGCCAGCATTAAATCATTTTATTAATTTAGCGGAAAAAACAATTAATATATGAGACCTAAAGAAGTCGTAAATGAGTTTGTCCGCTTGTTCAATAAATCAGATGCCGCTTCCATCGCAGAGCTATATCACGCTGAGGCAATAAATCACCAGGTAGCAAATGAGCCAATCCAGGGCAAAGCTGCCATAAGGGATATGTTTGAACGGGAATTTGCTCAGGCAGAAATGGTTTGCATTGTTGAAAATATTTTTGAGGATGGCGAATGGGGGATACTCGAATGGCGCGACCCGCTTGGCCTCCGTGGATGTGGCTTTTTCCATATTGTTGATGGTAAGATCAAATTCCAGCGCGGCTACTGGGATAAGCTGAGTTTCCTGCGCCAGCATAAGCTGCCTATTCCGCCAAAATAGGATTAAAATAAGCCAAAAAAAAGGCACGCATTTAATTTCCCGTGCCTTTTCGTTTTAAGGTTTATAAGGCTTGATCCATGCTAATTCCCTTTCACAATAAACAAGCCATTGCGGTCCACATCTTTGTCTCCGCGTCCGGAAAGGTTGATGATGCTGATTGCGTCCTTTTCCCCTTTGAGCAGTTTTATAGCCAGAGCCACGGCATGAGAAGATTCCACCGCTGGGATGATGCCTTCCAAGCGCGATAAAAGAGCGAAGGCTTCCAGGGCTTCATCATCGGTGATGCCATGATAATTTACCCTTTTGCTTTCTTTGAGAAAAGCGTGTTGGGGGCTGATTCCCGGATAATCGAGCCCGGCTGCAATGGAGCGTGTTGGGCAGGCATTGCCTTCTTCATCCATGATGCAATAGGAATATGTGCCCTGAAAAACGCCTGCTTTGCCGATGCTGAGCGTGGCAGCCGTTTGCCCTGCTTCTAAGCATTGCCCACCACCTTCTGCGGCATGGATTTTTACAGTATCATCATCCAGGAAACTGCTGAACAGGCCAATGGCATTGGACCCACCCCCGATGCATGCAAAAATATTATCGGGCAGGCGGCCTTCAGCCTTAAGAAATTGTTCGCGGGCTTCTTTCCCGATTATGGATTGGAAATGTCCGACCATGGCAGGGTAGGGATGTGGGCCAACTTGTGATCCCAAAAGATAATACACATCGGGATTATTAACATAATACATCAGCGCAGCATCCACAGCATCTTTCAAAGTTCCGCGGCCCTGATCGGTCAGGTGCATTTCACTACCCAACAGTTCGATGCGTTTTACATTCATCTGCTGGCGTTGGGCATCGGTTTTGCCCATAAAAATTTTGCACTTTAAGCCCAGCAAAGAGGCTGCAGTAGCTGTGGCCACGCCATGCTGACCGGCACCGGTTTCTGCAATGATTTCTTTTGCGCCCATTTCGCGCGCCAGCAAAATTTGCCCAATGGTATTGTTGATTTTATGCGAACCGGTATGGTTCAGGTCTTCGCGCTTGAGGTAAATGCGGCTGCCGCAATATTTAGATAGCCGGGCTGAGTAGTAAAGAGGCGAGGGACGGCCTACAAAATCCTGAAGCAATTGATAATACTCCTTTCGGAATTTTTCCGTGAAACAGATTTTTTGGAAAGCTTCGTTTAAAGCGAGCAGTTTAGGCTCTAAAACAGGAGGTACATAAGCTCCGCCGAATTCGCCAAAGCGTCCGTTATGATTTTTGTACGAATATTGTTTTGTGTTTTCGGTGATGATATTTTGTGATGAATTTTTCATTTTAATTTGATTTTTGAGTGAGTGAAAATTATTGATTTATAGAAAGTTAAGATTTATTGATGAATGATTCAGAATGTCAGCCCCGGGGCAATTTTGTTGCCTGCATGATTCTCAAAACCGGGCGTTCCTGGCCAAAAGCGCCATCGGAACCAGAGATTTTTCCACCAAATTAAATAAATCAGGTTTTTCATTTCATTTTGTTTTTTGTATGACCTGCTTTGGAGACGCCTAAATCCGTGCATAAAAAAAGCCGCAGGTGATTTTCACCTGCGGCTTTTTTTTTATTTTTTTTGAACATACCGGCTCAGCTACTTCACCATTCGGGGAAATAATTTAAGCCACCACCAGTTGTTCATTAAGCGAATCATATCAGTTTATTTGTTGCAAAAATAAATTTATTTTCATTAAAGCAAGGGGTTTCCTGAAAAAATATTAGAAGAGCTTACTTTTTAGCCTGCTTAAAAATGCGCTAAAATATACACATGAAGGATGGACAGAAATTATCAGTAACATTGATGAAGAAATGTTGTGTATTTGTGTGCGCGACAGCGGAATTGCAACAGACCAGCATCAATTTGTTTTTGTTCGTTTTGTTCAGGCGGATAGCCAGCTTGATAAACCAAATGAAGGAGCAGGTTTGGAACAGTCGATATCAAAGGCATCTGCCAAATTGCATGGGGGTAATATAAAACTAAAAACGGCCAAAGAATCCTGATGAAAAAAAGATGAAATCATTTTCAAATGCAGTTTAAGGGGCAAAAGTGTTTTGCTTGCAGATGATAATAAAAGTGTACGTATGTACCTTTTCTTGGTTTTGGAGCCTCAGGTAAAAAAATATACGAAACAGTCAATGGTTGTGATGCGGTTTCTTTGGTGAAAAAACATCAGGACATTAGTTTGGTTTTAATGGATATGAAAATGACTGCCAAAGATGGATATCTGGCAACAAGAGAGTTTGGGTGTTAAAAACTGATATCATCATTATTGCGCAAACGGCCTTTACCTTGGAAGGCGACTGCGAAAAGTCACTGTAAGCTGGTTGTGATGATTATTTGAGTATATATGATTTGCTGTAAGTGATTCAAAAATTTTCATAAATTTGGAGATTGACTTCATCTTAAGATTTTTGGTAAAAATGGATTGACTGTTTCAAATCCCGCAATATGCAAAAAAATGCTTGCTAAGCTGTTTTTTGATTTTAATTGTATTTATCACCTGTTTTTGATGATTCAAAATACCGCTACTGATTAAGCATCAAACATAATATGGAATCAACTACTAAGCATCAAAATACGCAAATGGATTTGAATTTTTTTACCCAATTACTTGATTATATCGATGAAGCTGTTATTGTGGCCAACTTGAAAGGAGAAGTAATTTACTGGAATAAGGGAGCGGAAAAAGTTTATCGGTACAGTAAAAAAGAAGCTTTGGGCAAAAATGTCCTACAATTGACCGTTGCAGAATCGGATAAAACCAATACCCGGGAGGTGATGGATGCGCTAATGGCTGGAAAAACCTATAAAGGAAGGTTTTTGGCAAAAGATAAAAAAAGGCGTGTTTTTCATGCAAAGGTCAGCGATACACCGCTCTATGACCCGGAAGGGAAATTGATCGGGATGATTGGAGTTTCATCAGATATCAGTGAACAAATTGAATGGGAAAAGCTCATTGGTGATAAGCAACAGAGCCTGGAGCAGATTATTCAAACAATACCGGATTCCTTTACAATCAGCCGGATGTTTGATGGAAAATTCCTTTATACAAATGAGGCATTTGAAAAGCTGAGCGGCTATAATCCATTAGAATCCGTAGGCAATACTTCCCTCGAATTAAATATCTGGGCAAAGCCTGATGAGCGGGATTTATGGGTCGCAAACTTGAAAAAGGAGCTATCTGTTCAGAATCGGGAAATGATATTACAAAAAAAAGGGGGTGAAAAAATTACTGCCCTTTTGTCCTCACGATGGATGCAATTTGATGGAGAAGAGTGCCTGTTGACAGTGGCCCGTGATATCAGCGAACGTAAACAGCTCGAAAAAGAACTGCATGAAAATGAAGAACGGCTTAGGACGCTCATTAATTCAACACCCGACATCATTTGTTTTAAAGATGGCGATGGCCGGTGGCTGGTAGCTAATGATGCTGATATTGAGCTGTTTGCACTTCAGGGAATTGATTACCACGGAAAGACGGATATAGAGCTTGCCGAAATAGGCAATCCCGTTTTTAGGGATGCCTTTATCCAGTGCACCGAAAGCGACAGGAAAACCTGGGAAGGTGGAAAAACACGCCGTGAACAGGAAGCCGTTACGCGTATTGATGGTGAAACATTAATCTATGATGTAATTAAAGTGCCTATTTTTGATGGTGATGACAAAAGGCTGGGATTGATTGTTTTAGGTCGTGATGTTACAGAAAGGGAGCGTGTAAAACAGAACCTGAAGGATAAAAATGATCTGCTCGAAGGACTGATGGACAATGTGTTGATCGGAATAAGTGTGTGGAGTACAGAAGGCAAACTTGAGCTTGTCAATAAAGGGTTTGAGAACCTGACAGCCTATACTCAGGAAGAAATTGGAAATATTGAAAATTGGTTCCGATTGGTTTATCCTGATGAAGGTTATCGGACATTGGTAATGAAGGATTGGCAAGATTCGACCAAAGAAAAAGAAGCCATTCGTGAGTTCAGGATTTGTACCAAAAATGGCAAATATAAAGATGTAGAGTTTAGGGGGAGTTTCCTGCCCGATGGACGAGCCATTGTGAGCCTCACCGATATTTCACAGCGTAAACTGGATGAAAAGATACTGCTTGAAGCTAAGGAGAAAGCCGAGGAATCAGACCGGCTTAAATCCGCATTCCTCGCAAACATGAGCCACGAAATCCGCACACCTATGAATGGAATCATGGGTTTTGCGCAGCTCTTGCGCGAACAGACAATCAGGGAGGAAGACCAGCAGAGATATTTAAGCATTATAGAAAGCAGCGGCCAGCGGATGCTTGGAATTATAAACGACCTTGTCAATATTTCAAAAATCGAAGCAGGGCAGATGGAAGTGTTTCGTGAAAAAATTTCGGTGCTGTATCAGCTGGAATATCTTTATAATTTTTTCAAGCCGGAAGCGGAAAAGAAAGGACTTGACCTGTCCTATACAAGTAATCTGGTGCAAGGGAAAGATTACCTTTTTACGGATCGGGAAAAGTTGTATGCCATGCTAACCAATTTGATTAAGAATGCAATTAAATTCACCAATGAAGGCAGCATTGATTTTGGTTGCATGCTTAAAAATGGGGTGATGAGGTTTCATATAACCGACACAGGAATCGGAATCCCGGAAGACTGTCAGGGAGCAGTTTTTGACCGTTTTGTACAGGCCGACAGCCGCCTGGTCAGTGCTATTGAAGGTTCGGGACTGGGGCTTGCAATTACAAAAGCTTATGCAGAAATGTTGGGCGGTTCCATTTGGCTGGAATCAACAGAAGGACAGGGGACAAGCTTCTTCTTTACTATTCCTGTAGTGCATCCTAAAACAATGAAAGTTCAGGGCGAAAACAAGGAAGCAGATAACGACCAGTCCGTTTTGTTAACAAAAACAATACTGATTGTCGAAGATGATGTTATGGCACAACTGTTTCTGCAAGATTTTCTCCAAGGAAAATGTGAGCGGATACTTGTGGCGAAAAATGGCCTGGAGGCTGTGGAGTGTGTTCAAAATCAGCCGGATATTGATTTGGTACTGATGGACCTGAAAATGCCCCTGATGGATGGTTTTACCGCAGCAAGAAATATTAAAAAACTTCGTCCGGAAATTAAGATCATTGCACAAACCGCTTTTGCAATTCAGGGCGATAAAGAAGAAGCACTGAAAGCCGGCTGCGATGATTATGTCCCAAAACCCATCAATGCTCGTGATTTATTGAAAAAAATGAACGATTTGTTGTGATGGAGGAACGGTAGTGGATTTTGCCATTAACAGAAAATCACCTGAAAGATTTTTTGGTATTTGTGTATGATTTTCTCGAATGAATAGAGGTTCAGATATTGGAAAATAAGCTGAAATGTGATGATTTAAAAACATTAATATTTCGTATTGGCTTTTTGGAATGTTTTTGGCTTTTAAAGGATGAATTGATAAATCTTTTGCTTTTTTTCAATTCCTCCAGGAAGGCAATGATACATTCAGGTATTCAAAAAATCATAATATTGTACTTCAAAGAGTTAAAAAATTTGCGAAATTTGCTAAAAATATTAAGATGTGCTACAAACCAATGAAACCGTTCGGTTTATTGATCCTCAATTTGCAGCGGATTTCATACAAAATCTATAGTTATGATAAAATTACTCAAAATTAATTTATTCGTTTTCGTTCTCTTTGCTTTTTCATTTTCGGCCTGCAAATCATCCAATGATGATGATCAATCAGACCCGGCACCAACGCCTCCGGCGGCTTTTGAGCCTGATTTGCTCATTGGGGCAGACCTGTCATTTTATCCACAATTAAATACACTGGGATATCAGTATTTTGATGAAAATGGATTGGAAATTGAAATGCTTTCATATCTGAAATCAAAAGGCTTTGAGCTGATCCGTCTGCGCTTGTGGCATAGTCCTGGTGATGCCCATTCCAATCTGCGCGAGGTAATTGATTTCAGTAAGCAAATCAAAGCTCAGAATATGGACATACTGCTTGATTTCCATTTCTCTGATAGTTGGGCAGATCCGGGAAAACAAGCTGTTCCTGCAGCCTGGCAAGGGTTGGATTATAATGTAATTAAAGACAGTGTTTATCAATATACCCTTCAGGTGATGCAATTGATGAAGGATCAGAATACCTTACCTGCAATAGTGCAGGTAGGCAATGAAACCAATAGTGGATTTTTGTGGCCTTATGGCAAAATAGAGGGCAACAGTGCGGAAAGCTGGCAGGCTTATGCCGGCCTGGTTAAGGAATCAGTGAAAGCGATTCGCGAAATAGCCGGATCGGATTCGGAAATTATGATGCATTTTGCAGGAGTTGATGCAGCTCCCTGGTTTTTTAATGGGCTGAAAGAACAGCAGGTTGACTATGACTGGGTGGGGCTGAGCTGGTATCCAATTTGGCATACTCAAGATTTAACAGCAATGCAAAATACACTATCTCAATTGATTGCTGCTACGGGCAAAAATTTGATGATTGTTGAAACGGCCTATCCCTTTACTTTGGATTGGGATGACGATCAGAATAACCTTTGCGGATTGCCAGAGCAGCTCGTTGAAGGCTATCCGGCTACGGAAAAAGGACAAGCAGATATTGTTTCGAAGCTATTGGATATGCTCGAAGAGCTGAGCAGTGAAAATACGGAATGTGGAATCTGCTACTGGGCACCTGAGTGGGTGAGCAGGGAAGGAGGGATTGGCTCTTCCTGGGAAAATATGTGTCTCTTCGATTTTGACCACAGAGCATTGCCCGTAATAAATGAATTTGATCGAAATAAAGCAAAAGAAGGTGAAAAATAATTTTAGGGAAGATGTTCAAGGGTGTCTGTTATTTAGATTGTGCTTTATAAATAATTGATATATAACGTGTTATAAACATTCTTATTTAGAATCCTTATAAATATTTGTTATTTTTATAACAGTGTTAAATTTTTCACAGATTAATTTGGCCAGTATATTGGGGTATGATATTTTTGCAAAAAATTAGGATGGCAACAATCTTAATTTTCAATGAAATAAGAGTAATTTTTTCGGAATATATTCAAAGCAAAAAAGAATTATGGCAAAAATTAAGTCTTTGGCTGATTTAAAAAACCTGAAAAACAATGTTCAGGCTAAGATTGATTTGCGCGAGAAGGGCGACAATGCCGAAAAGCTCGTTCAAATTAAAGTCGGTATGGCTACCAGTGGTATTGCCTCCGGGGCGAAAGAAATCATGAATTTTCTGATCGATGAGCTGGAAAAACGCAATGTTCCTGCTGTTGTGACACAAACCGGCGATATGGGCTACAGCTTTGCTGAACCTACAATCGAGGTGACACGTCCCGGCGAAGAACCTGTGGTTTTTGGTTATGTTGACCGCAACAAAGCCGATGAAATCATCGAAAAATATGTGAAGGCCGGCGAACTCGTTGACGGCATCCTCCCGGCAAATTATGAATCTATTGACGAATAAACCAAGAACAAGATGTCTAGTATAAAATATCATCTGATGGTTTGCGGCGGTACAGGCTGCCGTGCCTCTGAGAGCGAAGCCATCCAGGATAAGCTCAATCAGGAAATCAATGAAAAGGGACTCGAAGGTGAAGTAAAAGTAGTCACTACCGGTTGTTTCGGTTTTTGTGAGCAAGGCCCTATCATCAAAGTTTTACCCGATAACACCTTCTATACTCAGGTAAAACCCGATGATGCTCAGGAAATTATCAATGAGCATATCATTAAAGGACGTAAAGTGGAACGCCTGCTTTATACCGATCCGAATGAAAAGGCACATATTGCTGATTCAAAGCATATGGGATTTTATAAAAAGCAAATCCGTATCGCACTGCGCAACTGTGGTTTTATCGATCCGGAAAATGTGGAAGAATATATTGCCCGTGATGGTTATGCAGCACTCGGAAAAGTTTTGGGCGAACTCACAGCCGATGAAGCGATTAAAATCATGATGGACTCTGGCCTCCGTGGCCGTGGCGGTGGTGGTTTCCCTACCGGCTTGAAGTGGAAATTTGCTGCTGCTTCAAAAGGTGAACAAAAATATGTTGTTTGTAATGCCGATGAAGGTGACCCCGGTGCATTTATGGACCGTTCCATTCTCGAAGGCGATCCGCATACAGTGCTCGAAGCTATGGCGATCAATGGTTATTGCATTGGTGCAAACAAAGGCCTTATCTATATTCGTGCGGAATATCCGCTGGCAATCCACCGTCTTAAAATTGCAATCAACCAGGCTCGTGAATATGGTTTGTTGGGAGAAAATATTCTGGGATCTGATTTCAGCTTCGATATTGAGCTGCGCTACGGTGCCGGAGCATTTGTTTGCGGTGAGGAAACAGCGCTGATCCACTCAATGGAAGGTCTCCGCGGAGAACCTACCGTGAAACCTCCCTTCCCTGCCGAAAGCGGTTATCTCGAAAAACCTACCAACGTAAACAACGTTGAAACTTTTGCAAATATCCCTGTTATTTACCTCAAAGGTGCTGAATGGTTCTCTAGCATTGGAACTGAGCGCTCAAAAGGCACCAAGGTATTTGCACTTGCCGGTAAGATCAATAATGTGGGCCTTATCGAAATCCCAATGGGGACTACACTGCGTGAAGTAATTTTTGAAATTGGTGGCGGTATCAAAGACGGAAAGAAATTTAAAGCGGTTCAAACAGGAGGCCCTTCAGGAGGCTGTCTTACTGAAAAGCACCTCGACACACCTATTGAATATGATACACTGATCGAAGCAGGTTCCATGATGGGATCGGGCGGTATGATCGTAATGGACGAAGACGACTGTATGGTTTCCGTTGCGAAATTCTACCTTGATTTTACTGTTGAAGAATCCTGTGGTAAATGTTCTCCCTGCCGTATTGGTAATAAGCGCCTTCACGAGATACTGGAAACCATCACAAAAGGTGAAGGGACTATGGAAGACCTCGAAAAGCTGCGCAACCTGAGCCATGTAATCAAAGATACAGCACTCTGTGGCCTGGGTCAGACTTCTCCAAACCCGGTTCTTTCCACTTTGGACAATTTCTGGGATGAGTATGTTGAGCACGTTGTTGATAAAAAATGCCGCGCGGGTGTTTGTACTAGTATGATGCAGTATATTATTGATCCTGAAGCTTGTATCGGTTGTACACTTTGTGCACGCAACTGTCCTGTGAATGCGATTTCCGGTGAGCGCAAGAAGCCACACGAAATTGATCAGGCAGCTTGTATCAAGTGCGGTGCTTGTATGGAAAAATGTAAGTTCAACGCCATTTCAATTGTGTAAGTTTTAAGAATCAGAAAAAGATTGAGAATAATGGAAATGATCAAATTAACCATAGATAATAAGCCGGTTGAAGTCGAAAAAGGAACCACCATTTTACATGCGGCGAAAAAAGCAGGCATCAATATCCCTACGCTCTGCTATTTCAGCCTTGATGGCATGAATATGGAAAACAAACCGGGCGGTTGCCGTATCTGCGTTGTTGAAGTAGAAGGCCGCCGTAACCTGGCTCCCTCATGTACTACCCTCGTTGCCGAAGGAATGGTAGTCAAAACCAGTACAATCCGTGTTCTGAATGCACGCCGTACCGTTTTGGAACTTATCCTTTCAGACCATCCGGCCGACTGCCTTGTTTGTGCGAAATCAGGAAACTGCGAACTGCAGGACCTGGCGCACCAGCTGGGCGTTCGCGAAATTCCTTTCAAAGGCGAACAATCAACATACCGTAAAGATACATCTCCTGCCATTATCCGCGATGTGGACAAATGTATCATGTGCCGCCGTTGCGAAATGGTCTGTAACGAAGTGCAAACCGTAGGCGCCCTTTCAGCTGTAAACCGTGGTTTCGAAGCTGTTGTAGCTCCTGCTTTTGAGCAAAACCTCGAAAAATCTCCTTGTACCTATTGCGGTCAGTGTGTTGCCGTTTGTCCTACAGGTGCTCTCACTGAAGTGGATCACACACCTCAAATCCTCCGTGCCCTTGCCGATCCAACCAAAAAGGTTGTGGTTCAAACAGCTCCTGCCATCCGCGCAGCGCTGGGCGAAGAATTTGGCATGGAAGCCGGTACGCTTGTTACAGGTAAAATGGTTACTGCACTGCGTAACCTTGGTTTTGATTTTGTATTTGATACAGATTTTGCAGCCGACCTTACCATTATGGAGGAAGGTACTGAGCTGCTCGACCGCCTGACCCGTCACCTTAATGGCGATAAAGACGTGAAGCTGCCGATCCTCACTTCCTGCTGCCCGGGTTGGGTGAATTTCTTTGAGTACCACTTCCCTGATATGAAAGATGTGCCTTCAACAGCACGCTCTCCACAGCAGATGTTCGGTGCCATTGCCAAAAACTATTTCACAGAGCAAATCGGAGTGAAACGCGAAGATCTGATCGTAGTTTCGATTATGCCTTGCTTGGCTAAAAAATACGAATGTCAGCGTGATGAGTTTAAAACAAATGGCGACCCTGATGTGAATTATTCGATCTCTACACGCGAACTGGCACACCTGATCAAGCAGGCGAATATGGATTTCGTTGGACTGGAAGAGCAGGATTTCGATAATCCTCTTGGAGAGTCAACAGGTGCTGCTGTTATCTTCGGTGCTACCGGCGGTGTAATCGAAGCCGCTACACGTACTGCTTATGAAGTGCAAACCGGTAAAAAACTTGAGAAAGTGGACTTCCAGGAGCTTCGCGGTATGGAAGGCATCCGTAGCGCTACCGTTGATTTTGATGGATTGGATATCAATATTGGTATTGCCCACGGACTCGGTAATGCACGTAAACTGCTCGAAGAAGTGCAATCAGGAAAATCAAATTACCATGCAATAGAAGTGATGGCCTGCCCCGGCGGTTGTATCGGTGGTGGTGGTCAGCCGCTGCACCATGGCGATAGCGAAATCCTGAAGAAACGTGCCGAAGCACTTTATCGTGAAGATGCCGGTAAACCAATCCGTAAATCACACGAGAACCCTTATATCGTTAAACTGTATGAAGATTTCCTCGGCAAACCGATGAGCGAAAAAGCACATCACCTGCTGCATACACACTACTTTGATAAGAGCACCAAAGTAGAAATTGACTAGGAAATCAGTATCGAATAAATAAAATAGGAGACGATAAAATGGCAAATATTAAATTATCTCAGGATAGCATCGATAAGATCAAAGAAATCAGTAAGTCCTTTAATAACGAAAAAGGCGAACTCATCAATGTACTGCACAAATGCCAGGAAAACTTCGGTTACCTGCCCGCAGAAGTACAGGAAGTAGTTGCACAGGAACTGCACACATCTACAGCGCATGTATATGGTGTGGTGAGTTTTTACAGCTTCTTCACCATGAAGCCTAAAGGAAAACACCCGATCAGCATTTGCACAGGTACAGCCTGTTATGTTCGCGGTGCCGAAAAAGTTCTTGCTGAATTTAAACGCGAACTCGATTGCGAAGTTGGCGAAACTACTCCCGATGGAGAATTTTCGATCAGCTGCCTCCGCTGCGTTGGCGCCTGTGGCCTTGCACCGGTTGTTATGGTTGGTGATAAAGTTTACGGTCGCGTAGCACCTGATGATGTAAAAGACATCATCGCAGAATACAAGAACTAAAATATTCGGGGCTTGTCCCTGAAAAAACTCTCATAGGGCGATTTTTTACCCGGAGCAGCCACAGGTTGCCCGGGTTTTTGTTTTTTGCCAAAAGGAGTGCACGCATTTGCCTTTACTGTGTACTTGTGATTGATCTGTTGAGCTCTTTGTGAAAGGCTGGCAGCGATACAAACTGTTCAATAAATTATTGTCTGTTCTTCAAGATTTCGATCTGTTCCTCAGTGAGCCCTGTTGCTTTTGTAATATACTCAGTAGGTAAGTTAAGCCTAATCAACTTAATAGCAACTTCTTTAATTCCTTCTTCTCGCCCTTCTTCATAACGAGTTGCCAGGGAGGCTTTCAGGTCGCGGTAATATTTAAGGCTGTCTTCATAGGAACGCACCTGCTCCTGGGTGAATTTTGCAATTTCTGCGGTTTCGAACAGCTTTTCAAAAATACGTTCACGGAGCTTGTCCGGGATTCGATCCAGACGGTTGAGGTTGCGGATCACATAAAGCCATTTGTCAAAACGGCTTTCAAGTTGCTCCAATGTTTTGTTGAACTTGGGCATTTCGAGATAAATGAAGGTCAGTTTATCATAAAATACCTTCTTTGTATCTATGTCCGATAACTTTACGTCATATCTGTATTTATCGGGTTTGTCGCGGTCTTCGTCAAAAACGAAATCCAGAATGGCAATGGTATAAACGGCCTTGAGCTCGTACATCCAGTCCGCACGTTTTGCCTGCTCGCGGATGGGGAAAGTAGAATAATAAAGTGTGCGGTCTTTGAAAAACTTCTGTTTGGTCTTTTGGAGCTCTACGATAAATTTCTCTCCCTTTTCATTTTCGCAATACAGGTCAAATATGGCCTTTCGGTCGAGTTCGGTAGTGCCCAAATGCTCACTTTTTAAATAAGTAAGGCTCACAATCCGGCCCTGCTCTTCATGTAGCAGTTCATTCAAAAAATCAAGCAACAGGTCTTTATTGGGCTCTTCACCAAACAGGCGCTTAAACCCATAATCCGTAAATGGATTCACATATTTTTCAACAAATTCTGTCATGGCCTTTTCTTTAAAACAAAGATAATGTTTTTTCAGAAGTGCATCGGAGCTATTTTTTTCGTTGGAAAATGATCAGTATAAAAAGGATGGCTACTCCCAAAAACATCAAAGCACGAATGCGACTGTATATCTGTTTTGGATTTTGAGCTTTATTAGGAATTTCATGGGTAACCGTAAAGTTCGAAATTGATTCCTAAGCAGATATTTGGTAATAAGATGCTTACGAGAATAAATTGGTCCGCTACAAATTCCTCCCTCCCGATAGCTTTCGAAAGGAGGATTCTATTTGAAATATGATTCAGATTTCTTTCTGCGAAGTTCCTTGTAGAACCATTTTGTCTTATATTTTAGGCAACTCTTTATTATTTTTAATGTCTTTTTATAAATAATTTGCGATTGACATCTATTGATTTATGGTAAAACTAAACTAATTTTTATTATGAAACTTATAACTGTTTTAGTCAACTTTTTCCTGATTTTTATAGCTGTATAGTCCTGATATAGGTTGACCAGATTTACAATTAAAAGTCAACTAAATCAAGGATTAAAATGAAGAGAAGAACAAAGATGGCCTACCCAGAGGGTTTCAAGCTTCGTGTAGTTAAAGAAGTGTTATCAGGAAAGTACAACAAAGAAGAGGCACGGCGTATTTACGGTATTCAGAGTAATTGTGCAATTTTGTACTGGATTCGCCAGTTTAGTGGCCAATTGAATTACAGGGAAGGGGGCATATCCCAAATAAATCCAGAGCTAATGGAAAACAAGAAACAAGAAATAGATAAGGATCAGAAGATCAGGGACCTTCAAGTTCAATTAAAGAAGGAGCAGCTCAGGGCCGACCTGTGGAAAAAGATGGTGGATGTTGCAGAAGAAGAATTAAAAATAGATATCAGAAAAAAGTATGGAGCCAAGCTGTCCAACAACTAAAAGCAGACAAAGGTTCGAGGGCAACAATCAATGACCTTTGCGGACTGCTTGGCTATAGCAAACAGGCATATTACAAGAATATTCGCCATAATGAAGAATCTGTTTACCAGGAAGACATAATTATTGAACTGATAAAATCAAAACGCAGGTTATGGAAAAAAGGGAGTGGCAGGAACTTGCTTTGCAGCTTGCAAGAAGACTTAAAAGCTCACAATATCAGCATAGGCCGAGACCGTTTCTATGATTTGTTGCGCAGGCATGGTCTGTTGTTAAGGAAATCAAAACGCAGGGCTTATACAACAAACAGTTATCATCATTATCACAAGTATCCCAATTTGATAAGAGGTTTAATTCCCAATGGTCCTGGCCAGGTATTGGTTTCAGATATAACCTATGTTTGGACCAAGGGCAATGACAGTTTTGCTTATCTATCCCTTGTTACAGATATGTATTCTCGCAAAATAGTTGGTTTTGATGTAGTGGCTCATTAGAAGCTACTGGCGCATTGAGGGCTTTAAAGAAAGCTACACGAGGGCTAAAGGCACATGGATGTATCCATCATTCAGACCGGGGCGTCCAATATTGTTGCAACAGATACATTAAACACCTTAAGAAATGCCATATGGCAGTTGGCATGACGGAAAATGGGGATCCTCTTGAGAACCCTATTGCAGAACGTGTTAACCGAACAATAAAAGAAGAATTTACCAATGACAAAACCATAACATTCGATAGCTTGGCCGAAGCCCAAAAAGAACTTCCCAAATTTATAAACTTCTATAATACAAAGCGCCCACACAGAAGTGTCGAAATGATGACCCCAGAGAAGGCCCATCAAAAAACAGGAGAGCTTAAAAGGTGTTGGAAAACCTATTATAGAAAACGGCTAGAAACGATATTAGAAGAAATGAATTAATATATTTGTCGAACAAACTCTTTTTTCTTCTTTCCGGGGATCCCCGGAAAGAAGAAAAAAGAGTCAACCAAAATCAGGACGCTACAGTAAAACCCAATATTCCCAAAACAAAAAAGCCAGCTCCGAAAAGCTGGCTTTGATTTTATTTGTGAATAATACTACTTCTCAACCCTAATCCGTGCATCTACGGCCACAACCTGCTTTTCGCTTCCGAGCAGTGGATTGAGATCCATTTCAGCAATTTCCGGGGCGAGGTGTACCAATGCGGCCAGACGGATTACGCTATCGGCAAACATCTCAATGTTCACGCCTTCCTGTCCGCGCACACCTTCCAGAATTTTGTAGCCTTTCAGGCGTTGGATCATGTCCATAACTTCTTCTTTGGTAAGTGGCGCCAGTCCGGCATTAACATCTTTCAATACCTCGATGAAAATACCACCCAAACCACACAATACCATATGACCAAATTTGGGTTCTTTTTTTGCGCCGGCAAAAAGCTCTGTTCCGCTGAGCATTGGCTGCATCAAAATAGCTGTGGTATCTTTGATTTGGATCATGCGGTCAAATTCTTTAGCCACCTCTTCATCAGAATTGACATTCAGCACCACGCCGCCAACATCCGATTTGTGTACCGGGCCAATGACTTTCATTACCAAAGGATATCCGAGTTCAGCAGCATTGGTCACAGCTTCTTCGCGGGTTTTGGCCACGGCTTCTCCGGCACGCTTAATTCCGGCGGCATCCAATAGGGCCTGGATTTTTTCGGGCGCGATATAGCCATCCTCGCATTCAGCAATGATGCTGCGGATTTTATCTTTATCAATATTTTCAGGCAAGGCAATTTCTTCCGGTGCAGGCTTAGCCGTTTTGGCAACTTTTGCCAGGGCATTGCCAAATACTACTTCATCGGGGAAGTTGATGCGGCCTTTAGCGATGAAATGCTCAATTTCATCTTTCACATTAATCACAGAAGGCAAAATGGGATAAATGGGTTTTTTGCAGGATTTCATTTTCTCGTCCAGCAGATCATAAACATCATAAACAGGGAAGAGCCCCGGGCTTCCAAAAATCACGGCCATTCCGTCGATATTATCGAATTTCTGGTCGCAATAATCAATGATATGGCCAAGTTGCTCGGCCGTTCCTGTTGCCAGGAAGTCGATAGGGTTGGCAACCGAAGAGCCGGGGAAGAGTTTTTCGAGCAGTTCATCGGCAGCAGGGCCTTCGATATGCGGAATATCAAAACAACCATTCGAAAGTGCATCGGTAAGCATTACGGCAGGACCACCGGCATGGGTGATGATGGCGATATTTTTTCCTTCGAGTTCGGGGTGCACAAAAATGGAAGCAACGGTTGCGAGCTCTTCACGGCCGTGGCAACGCACAATTCCTGCTTTGCGGAAAAGTGCATCAACAGCAACATCGGAGCTGGCCAAAGCGCCTGTATGCGAAGAGGCGGCACGGCTTCCGGCTTCGGAACCGCCTGATTTGATCGCAGCAATTTTGCAGCCTTTGCGGATGAGTGACGATGCATGTTTGAGGAGCATCTCTGGTTTTTCAACGCTCTCAACATAAAGTAGTTTAATGCGTGCGCTGGTTTTCGGATCATAGCTTTCGTCCAGATATTTGACTACTTCTTCAACACCGATTTGAGCGCTGTTTCCAACGGAATAAACGCTGTTGAAACTCAGCCCTTTTGTGATGCTGGATTCCATGATAAAAACCGCTGTTGCACCTGAGCCGCTGATAAAATCAACGCCACGTTTTTCCAGTTTAGGAATTGGAGTAGTGAAAACACCTGTATAGTTTTGGTTCATCATTCCCACACAGTTGGGGCCAATCAGGGAAGCTCCGTATTTATTTACTATATCAACAATTTGTTGTTCCAGTTTCGCTCCTTCCTCATTTTCTTCGCTGAATCCTGCAGAAAGGATTATGAATGCCCTGGTTTGCTTTTCTTTGGCCAGCATTTCCACCGTCATTGGGCAGTATTTTGCAGCAATGGCCAGGATTGCCAGGTCGCACTGTGGCAATTCCGCAGGGTTTTTATAGCTTTTTATGCCCTGCACTTCGTCCATTTTTGGGTTGGCTACATAAAGTGAACCGGAATAATTATTGTCAATTAGGTTTTTGAGAACCTTTCCACCGGGTTTATTGATGTCGTTGGAGCCGCCAACTACAACAATGCTTTGGGGATTTAACAGTTGAGGTGTGATCATAGTGGATATTTTGAGTTTCAATTCATTAATTGTTAAAAATATCGGCTAAAATAAAAAATATTTGTTGAAATTTGCCGCCTCATAAACGCATCAAATTCATGGCAGATACATACGGAAAAGCCTTAATCGACTATGCCAATGGCAAAAAGGACGGACAGCTTAAAGTACATTGTAGCATCAGTGAAACGGAAATTCTTGATGTGGCTGTTTTTAACCGTTCCTGGGAAGATATGCCGCAAATCGAAAAGCATGCCCTGAGGCTTTGCGAAGGCAAAGTGCTGGATATTGGTGCAGGGGCAGGAACCCACTCGCTTTACCTTCAGGAAAAAGGTTTGGACGTTACAGCACTGGATATTTCAGCCAGTGCTGTGGAAGCAATGAAAATCAATGGAATTAAAAAAGCCATCCATTCCGATTTTTTTAATTTTGAAGGGCAGAAATTTGATACGCTTTTGTTTTTGATGAACGGAATTGGTGTTCCGGGACGCCTGGAACGTTTCCCTGAGTTTTTTGAAAAAATCAAAGAATTGCTCGCTGATGGTGGTCAGGTGATTTTTGATTCCTCAGATTTGGTTTATATGTTCGAGGAGGAAGACGGAAGTTATATGTTTGATCTGAATGCGGGCTATTATGGTGAGCTGGAGTACCGAATGGATTATGAAGGTGAAGAAGGTGAGCCATTTCAGTGGATTTTTGTGGATTATCAAACCGTGGCCGGAATGTCCGAAATGAACGGATTTCATTGTGAATGCCTTGAGGAGGATGATCATTATCATTATCTTGCAAGAATTATTAAAAAATAGGAGGATAGATTGAAAAAGGAAGATTTTATTTTTGGCATCCATCCGGTGCTTGAAGCCATTGAAGCAGGGCGCGAAATTGAAAAAGTGCTCATCCAGAAGAATTTAAACCCACAATCTGTTGGGCAGCTGCGTGCAATGCTCAATGAACGTGATATCCCGTTTCAGCATGTCCCTCTGGAAAAACTGAATCGCGTAACACGCAAAAACCATCAGGGTGTGATTGCTTTTATTTCGCCTATTGTTTATGAAGATATTGAAAAATACCTGCCCGAAGTTTTTGAACAGGGGCGCAATCCTTTTATCCTCATCCTCGATCGTATTACCGATGTGCGGAATTTTGGAGCCATTGCCCGTACGGCCGAATGTGCCGGAGTAGATGCCATCATCGTTCCTGCCCGTGGCGCAGCCTTGATTAATGGCGATGCGGTAAAAACTTCTGCCGGCGCCCTGAACCGTATCCGCGTATGCCGTTCGTTCAAACTGAAAGAAACCATCGACTATTTGAAAATGAGCGGATTGAAAATATTTTCAGTTACCGAAAAAGCCGAGGATGCTTATCATCAGCAAAATTTCAAAGAACCACTGGCCATTATTATGGGCTCGGAAGAAGATGGTATTTCTCCGGCTTATCTCGAAATGTCGGATGCGATGCTGCAAATCCCTATGGACGGAAGTATATCCTCGCTCAATGTTTCCGTAGCAACGGGAATTGTGCTTTTTGAAGCTTTGCGGCAGAGGGGAGTGTAATTTTACTGAATCTGCAAAGCACCGTCCCAATCCAGAAAATGAACGTTGCTTAAGGGCTCTTTCCTGTTTTTCGGATATGGCACCCATTTTAAAAAAGGCGCAAGTATAGCATTGCGTTAATTAAAATAATATGCCTTCGACCGTCATTTTTATTCCTTTTGTCTTGGCACAAAAGGAAACAAAAAGCCAAGTCAAAACAATGCTTCCCCCCGCTCTTCCCGATGCCAAGAATTTCCAATCAAAGTAATGCCTCGTACCTCGGCAAAGGTTTAGCCCCTTTGATGGAATTCTAAGCATCGGGAATTCACCCTCATCCGGCCCGCAGTTTTGACAGGCCGCCCCGCTGTCTAAACGAGGAAGATTCATGTTTTGAAAATAAATTGATTAAAAAATTTCGTCTACCGCAAAATCACTAGAAGTATTCACATTACAGGTGGTTAATCCCGTTTTCATAAATACTTTTATTGCCAATAAATATCTTGTAAAATGAAAGCGAGACCCCCAAATTTAAAGCAATAGGCTTTATAAAATATTGATATTTAAATGATTAGTTTTTTTGCTATTTATAATCCGGAAAACAATTGAAGCTTTGCGGCAGAGGGGAGTGTAATTTTACTGAATCTGCAAAGCGCCGTCCCGATCCAGAAAATGAACGTTGCTTAAAGGCTCTTTCAGGAAGTTTTGGCGTAAGCTAAGTGTTTTTTCTGCTACAAAATAGTTTGTGTTTTTATTTCCTTTGTATTGATAATCAGTTATCAGGAGATGATCTACAGGAAGCGGGTTTTGCAAAGAGTCCTTGAAAAGTGCTTTCCGGCCCTGCACCACAAAAAGCTGATCCCCGATTTGCAGAAAAGGAGGATCTGATTTTACACCAAAATCTTCAGATTGTGACATGGTGTTTAAATCGAGTGTTTTTATGCTCCTGATTCTTTTTTTAATATTGTATGCTTCAATCGTATAATCGAATGCTTTGGGATCCTTGAAAAAAGCGGAGTCGGCAATAAGCAGTGCATTTTTCCCTTTCACAATTTCAATGACAGCTGATTTTCTGTTGGAGAAAAGAATGCTTTCATCTTGATGCTGGATCCAATACTCTTCCTTGATTTCCAAAATCCCCAAAATCAGTAATAAGCTCAGTGCGGCAACAAAAGCTTTTCTGTTTTTATGCAAAAATGCAAAGCTGCTGAGGATGACCACCGCGACCAAAACAGCATATTGCATTGGACTCAGAGAAATACCTTCCAGGCTAGCGCCGGGCAAATTGCTGATTAAAGAGGTTATTTGGTTGAGCGCTTTGATCATAAAGGTGAGCAGCCAGGTCGTTACAACAGAAACATAAGGGATCCAACTGGTCAACAGGAATAAAATACCTGCGTAAATGATAAACCCACTGAATGGAATGATCAAAATATTGGTTATCAAGAAATAAACCGGGAATTGATGGAAATAGAAAATAGCAATCGGGAAGGTGCCAATTTGAGCAGCGATCGAAACGCTACAAATTTCCCAGATTTTGTCAACGATATTGTTCTTGCAGTAAAACCAATTGTAAATGGGCTTCTGCAAACTGATGATGGCAATAACCGCAGCATAGGAAAGCTGAAATCCCAACTTAAAAATAATGAGCGGATTATACACAATTAATACCAGCGCGCTTGCCATTACGGAATTATAAACGGATCGGTGACGTTTCATGGTATCGCCCAGGATGATAAAAGAAATCATCAGGCTGGCGCGCATCACAGAGGGGCTGAGACCGGTAATCAAAGCATAGGCCCAGATGATGCACAGGAGTATCACCGGCCGTACAAACCGCCCCGCTTTGAGCCTTTTTAGGAATCCGAGCATCCACAGGCTGACGAGATAAATGATACCCACATGCAAACCCGATACGCATAAAATGTGCATGGCGCCTGATCCACTGAATTGAGCCCGTGTTTCTTCATCCAGATCATCATCAAAACCCAAAAGTATGGCTGCGCTCACAGCATATTCATCGCCGTCCAGGCCATGATTTTTCAGAATTTGAAGCATTTTTTGCCGCAGTTTTCCTGCCCAAAGTTTCAGGCTGAATCCCGTTTCCCCGATTTTGACCCAGGCATTGCTTTTTACTAATGCACGGCCAAAAATGTTTTGGTCTTTCAGGTATGATTGATAATCAAAGCTGTATGGGTTCAGAGGTGGAGGAATACTGTCGGGTTTCCCTAAAATAAGCAGCTGCGTGCCGGCTTGAGGTGGAAGTTTCAGGCTGTCTTTCAAAAAATACAGGATGATTTTTCCATCGGCTTGCTGCCAAACGGAACCTGAATGCACAGCCGCAACACGGGCAGTAGTTTTGTATGTTTTGTTTGTCTCACCGAAGTTATGGTTCAGTTCTGCAATAAAACTGTCGGTTTCCGGAAAATGTGTATAATGTTCCCGGCTCAATTGATGGTTGTTGAGGTAGGTGATTTGCAGCCCCGTAGCGAAAAACAACAAAAAGCTACAGATCATACCCATATTTTGAGCCTTTAAGGGATGGATTTTATTTTGATACGACAAAAAAACAAAAATAATCAGGAGCAAAAAAAATATTGTGTATCCCGTATTAAACTGGTTATCAAAATAAAACCTTTGGATAAGAATGCCCAGGATTAAAGGAACCAGAATTTTGAGTAGCGGATGTTGCCGGAAAAAATATTGCATCAAACCTTTGCTTTAGGCAAATATAGTTTTTTTACAGATGCATATTGAAATTATTTGCAGTAAGCGTCGATAGATTTTTGAGACATATCATTGCCCAGTTCCAGCGATTTTTTCCAGTCGGAACAGGCTTTATCCTTTTGACTAAGCAGAAAATAAACATTTCCGCGGTTATTGTATGCCATGGAGTAATTGGGATCCAGCTCAATAGCCTGGTTAAAATCGTCCAAAGCTGTATTATAATCTTTGATGTTGCTAAATGCAATGCCGCGGTTATAATAGCTCATGGCCGTATTGGGATATTTTATTAAAAGTTCGTTATAAAGCTCAATTGCTTGCATGTTTTTGCCTTGTTTAATCAGGATTTGACCAATGTTTAAAGCGGCTTTTTCGTGATCGGGCATTAATTCGAGGCATTGACTGAAATCTTCCTTAGCGCCTTGCAGGTCATCGGTTTGCCATTTAATGCTTCCTCGGGCAAACCACACAGCGGCATTGTCGGGGTAAGCTTCAATGCTTTTGTTCAGAGCCATCAAAGCTTGGGGAAACCTTTTGGCTTTTCCGTGTCGTGCTGCTTCCTGAAAATATTTTTTTCCAATTTGTTCCGGTGTGGGAGCTTCATTGGCTGCGGCTGCTCCGGATGTTCCCTGGGCCATCATTTGTTGCAAAAGGGCTTCTTTTTCCTTGCGTTTTGCCGCCGAATCCTGTTCGGTGGTTGTTTTTATTTCCGCTTTTTCTGTTGTAGCTGTGACCTTTTGTTCTTTTTTGGCATCCTGTTTTGCATCTTGATTTCCACAAGAAATAATTAATAGTACTGCAGTTAAAAATGTAAGCGTGAAAATGATTCTCTTCATAATAGTTTGGTTTTTCGTCTGCAAAATTAAAATGATTTGTTGAAACTACCGACAGTGTTCTTCAATGAGTGCTGCGGCATCCCGGCTGCCACGGTTTTTGGCTTCTTGCAAATCTGCGCAGGCACTATCTTTTTGGTTTGTATTGAATTTGCAAACACCCCTGGCCAGCCATGCTTCGGTATAATCCGGATATAATTCCAGGCATTGGTCAAAATCTTCGATTGCCAGTGCATCCATATTGAGTTTCATAAAGGCCAAGCCGCGATTGTGCCATGCTTCAAAATTATCAGGCGCAGCTTTTAATACTTTGTTAAAATCCTCAATTGCAGCATAATAAAATCCCATTAATCCTTTGGTAACGCCCCGGCTGAAAAGGAATTCGGTATTGTTTGGATCAAGTGCCAAAGCTTTATCGAAATCTTTTAATGCTCCGGCAAAATTTCCTTTGCTGCTTTTAACCAGGCCACGGTTGTGCAGCGCTCCTGTGATTTTCGGATCTAAACGGATGGCGTTATTATAAGCATGCAGGGCTTCGTCTGCCTGTCCCAAATCATGATAGGCGCGCCCGAGGCTGAAATAAATGCCGGCATTTGCTGTGTCGAGCACCAATGCGCGCCGAAAATCTTTTATGGCTGCACTAAGTTCGTTTAAATGATATTGCGCCAAACCACGGTTGTAATGTGCTTCATTGATGTCGGGCTGCAGGCCCAGCGCCATGGTGAAATCATCAACGGCTTCCTTGTTTTTGCCCAGTTCCATCTCAACAAGCCCGCGGTTAAAATAGGCTTCGGAATATTGCGGGTTGATTTGTATTGCAGAATTGAAAAGCTTCAGGGCGCCTTCAAAATCAAGATTGCGTGCATAATCAATCCCTTCGCGCAAATAGCCCTGGGCGGGATGTTCGTCCTGCGCCTTAATTAAAGGGCTGAAAAACAGAATAATAAAAGTATTTAGTAAGATATTCTTCAGCTTCATCTTGCCAGTTGTTTTAAGATTAGTTTTGCGGTCTGCGCCGATGTACCGCTTCCGCCAAGTTTTTCGCGTAATTGCTTGCAGTTTTCGAGCATTTCATCGCGATAGCTTCCCTCTTTGATCAATTGATCGGTTTCTGCATTCAGGTTTTTGTAGTTTAATTCGCTTTGGATCAGTTCTTTGATGATGGGTTTGTCCATGATCAGATTTGGCAGGCCGATATATTTTATCGTAACAATCGACCGTGCAATGAAATAACTGATGGGGTTTCCTTTATAGCAAATCACTTCAGGGCATTGCAGCAAAGCCGTTTCCAAACTGGCAGTGCCCGATGTAACCGCCGCAGCCCGGGCCGAGCGAATCAACGCATGGGTTTGTCCGTAAATTATTTTGATGTCCTTGCCGTAAGCATGCTTATGGTAAAAACTTTCCTCAATATTGGGTGCCCCCCCAATGATCAGTTGGTATTCGGGGAAATCATTTTTTAAACGGCACATAATCGGGAGCATTTTGCTGATTTCCTGTCTGCGGCTTCCGGGCAGTAGCGCAATAATTCCACCCTCATCAAGATTATTTTGTTTCCTGAATTCTGTTTCTGAGAAATCTTTGCCTTCAGCTTCTAGCGCATCTATAAGTGGGTGACCGACAAAATCAACATCCATATCATATTGCCGGTAAAAGTCCTTTTCAAAAGGAAGGATGACAAACATACGGTCCACGTATTTCTTGATCTGATGGACTCGGTTCTTCTTCCATGCCCAGATTTGCGGGCTGATATAATAGTAATTTTTAATGCCTTCCTGATGCAGGAATTTGGAAATGCGCAGGTTAAATCCCGGATAATCAATAAGGATTACGGCATCGGGCCGGTAGTCAAGTATATCTTTTTTGCACAGCTTGATATTGCCCAAAATAGTACGCAAATTGGCCACAACTTCAATAAATCCCATAAAAGCCAGCTCACTGATATGCTTGACGGGCTCCATGCCGGCAGCTTGCATTTTATCGCCGCCCCATCCGCGGAATTCTGCTTCGGGATGTTGCTCCTTCAAAGCTTTGATGAGGTTGCTGCCGTGCAGGTCACCTGATGCTTCGCCTGCAATGATGTAGAATTTCATAATTTTCAGGATTTACTGATCGAAACCAAAAAACGCAAAATAAGCTGCCACTTCCAGCAGGGTAAGAATAAGGATGCTTTTTCCACTGGCCGGATATTTTTGGTTTTTCAAAAATATACGCATAAAAATCAGGTTGGGAATCAGCGAAAACATCGCCCATTTGTGTTCGTGTGTGACCAATGAATTTCCTGTGCTTTGCATATAAAAGCGGTGGGCAAAAAATACAATGGTGAATACAGCCGCCGGGCCAATAATTCCTGCGATAAATCCGGTTAAGGCCGAATCTTTAATTTTCATCAAAATCCCCTTCCATTAATTCCAATGCCTGATAATTTGTGAAATCGGTTTGTACGGGCACAACGGAAATATAGTTGTTTTCGAGCGCGTGCAGATCGCTGCCTTCGGTCAGGCCATCATGCACAAATTTCCCTTTAATCCAGTGGTAGGGTTGTTTCCGTGGGTCTATGCGGCTATCAAAATCTTCGTCCCAGCGGCCTTGTGCCTGAAAACAGCTCTTGATTCCTTTCAAAGGTTCATTGCTGATGGCCGGGATGTTTACATTGAGCGCGGTACTATCCGGAAGCCCGTTTTCAAGCACCTTTTTTGCAATTTTGTAAATAGGCTCTTTTGCATGCTCGAAGCTGGCATTCCAGCCATATTCACAAAGCGAAAAACCAATGCTCGGAATTCCCTCCAGTGCACCTTCCATTGCTGCTGCCATCGTTCCGCTGTATAGCATGTTGATGGATGCGTTGGAACCATGGTTAATGCCAGAAACCAACAAATCAGGCGTTTCTTTCAAAAGGACTTTCAGCCCGATTTTGACGCAATCGACTGGGGTGCCGCTGCACGAATATTCGTTAAATGCTCGTCCATCAGCTTTAATCAATGCGTGGCGGATGGGGTCGTTAACAGTTACAGCATGGGCCTGTCCGGATTGCAGCCCTTGTGGTGATATTACAAACACATCGCCGAGGCGCTGCATAATTTCAATTAAAACCCTCAATCCGGGCGCAGATGTACTGTCGTCGTTGGTAATAAATATGAGTGGTGTATTGTCCATGATTGAATTTTCTTATGAAATTGCAAAAATACTGCTTTTCAACATAAGGATCTCGCTTGATATTTTTCTAAAACAATGAACGTGCTTCGGCCTTCAGTATGCTCATAGCTTTGCTGATGCCCTGGTTATTGCCCGAAATTTCAAGGATTTTCTGTGCCAAAGCCAGGCTGTCTGCATCATCTTTGAGCTTAGAAGCCGCAAGGTTGATGTTTTGGATGCACTCTTCCTTTGCGTTTTTTATGGCTGTCCAGGATTCGGGGCTGATGTAGATTTGCTGTGAGAGATTGTGGTCAAATTCTTCGCGTATGGTTTTGATTAGCGTAGCCTGCATTTGGTGGGCTGTTGCGCCTGCTTTGTTGGAGCGCATCACCAGATTGGTCAGGCTGATTCGTTCCAAAAGAAGCATCAGTCGTTCATAAGCCTGCAAACGGACGGGCATTATTGTTTTGTATTGCTCGCTGGCAATAATGGCTTTTTGTCGTTTTTCTTCCTGCCCGATAAGCAATTGAGTGGTTTTGAGCAATATCTGGCTGCTTTCTTTGTCTTTTTCTGTGTATTTGCTTAAAAATGCACTGAAAAAATAATAGGCCGTTGCAAAAACCACCAGTGATGGTACTACATACTTTAATAAATCAAGGAGATCAGTCATAATTTGAATTTTTAGCAAATGTACAAAAGAGTAACGATTAGATGGGTGTGGAATATCAAAGGTGTAGCCATTTTAATATAAATTCAGATGCTGATGGAATTACTGCTGACTATTGAATGGTTTTGGAGTGTTTCAGGGCGGCATTGTTATCTTTTTCACAAAACAGATTCATTCTAAGTTAAGCTTATTTTAATTTTTATAAATTTGTCACACGCCATTATCAAAGTCAGAACTATGGATTTTCTCTCGAAACGCATTTACAGTCTATCTGAATCGGCCACACTGGCGATGACACGAATGGGTCGCGAATTGGCTGCCAAAGGCCATGATGTGATTAGCTTAAGCATCGGTGAGCCGGATTTTGATACCCCAGAATTTATAAAAGATGCCGCAAAAAAGGCATTGGACGAAAACTATACACATTATACGCCGGTTCCGGGATTTCCCGAGCTAAGGCAGGCTATATGTACCAAACTCAAAAGGGATAACGGCCTGGATTATACGCCCGACCAGATTGTGGTTTCAACCGGCGCCAAACAATCGCTGGCCAACGCCATAATGAGCCTGGTTAACCCCGGCGATGAGGTTGTGGTGCCAACGCCCTACTGGGTTTCCTACAGCGAACTGATCAAACTGGCCGAAGGCCGGGCTGTTTATATCCCCACCAGCGTTGAAAGTGATTTCAAATTAACACCGCAACAGCTCGAGTCGTCCATAACCCCGCTTACCAAGCTGATTATGCTCAACTCACCAAATAATCCTTCCGGCAGTATTTACCACCGCGAAGAAATTGAGGCTTTGGTGGAAGTTTTGTTGCGTCATCCCAATGTTTATGTGCTGTCTGATGAAATTTATGAACTGATCAATTTCAGTGGCAAGCATGAAAGTTTTGCCAGCTTTGACGGCATCCGCGATCGTGTGGTGATCATCAATGGCGTTAGCAAGGGCTATGCCATGACCGGCTGGAGGATTGGTTATCTGGCAGCCCCACGCTATATCGCGGAAGCGGCCACCAAATATCAGGGGCAAATAACTTCCGGTACCAATGCCATGGCGCAAAGAGCTGCTATTGATGCCATGCTGGCCGATCCTGCCGAGGTGACTGAGCTTCATGATATGCTGTCGGCATTCAGGGAAAGACGCGATTTGGTTTATGACCGGCTGAAGAAAATTCCCGGGATTAATGTGAACAAGCCCGACGGTGCTTTCTATTTATTCCCCGAAATCAAATCCTATATCGGGAAAAGTTTTAAAGGAGAAAAAATCAATACAGATCAGGATTTGTGCATGTACCTGCTCCGCAATGCATTTGTTTCATTGGTGCCTGGTTCTGCATTTGGTAATGGTGATTGCCTGCGTATTTCATATGCGACATCCCCGGAGAAACTCAATATTGCCATGGACCGTATTGAGAAAGCACTGCAAGATCTGGATTAGAATTATACTTACGATAAAAGAAAAAGACCGGATGTTTCGATAAACCTTCGGTCTTTTTCTTTTATAATTTTCCGCCCACTTTTTAATAAGAAATCCGAATTCCCTACTTTTGCGGAAACATTAATTGCATATGATGGATAAAAACGCTGTTAATCAGCTTTTTGATTCTTTTAAAGATATGAAGGTGCTGGTCATTGGCGATGTGATGATCGATGCCTATTTATTTGGAAAAGTAAACCGTATTTCCCCCGAAGCGCCTGTGCCGGTTGTGGAGGTTACGCGCCGTTCGAACCGCCTGGGAGGAGCAGCTAACGTTGCCTTGAATATCAAAGCAATGGGAGCAAAGCCCGTTTTGTGCAGTGTCATTGGCCGGGACGAAAAAGCAGCCCTCTTTTTTGATCTGCTCAAAGAGGATGATTTGAGTGCCGAAGGAATTTGCCAGAGTGAAAACCGGATTACGACAACCAAATTCCGGATTCTTGGTAATTCCAGCCAAATGTTGCGCGTGGATGAAGAAATGAAGGATGATTTGGATGATGATGACCGTGACTGCCTCATGGAAAGGATTACCCAATTAATTCTTGACGAAAAAATCAATGCGATCCTGTTTCAGGATTACGATAAAGGAGCAATCAGCCCTGAGTTGATCAGCGATGTAACCCATTTGGCCAGAAAGTACAAAATCCCGGTGAGCGTGGATCCGAAAAAACGAAATTTCCTTTCATATCAGGGTGTAGATTTATTTAAGCCCAACCTGAAGGAAATGCGCGAGGGTTTAAATATACAGGCGCATTTCGATCAGGAAGCTGTGCTTTTTTCTGCTTCGGAAACTTTGCGCAAAAAGATGAACGCCAAAGCGGTGATGATTACGCTTTCGGAACGCGGAGTGCTGATCAATGCCCCCGCAGGCGATGAACAAATTAAAGAAATTGTACCGGCGCATATCCGTCAGATCAGTGATGTATCGGGAGCCGGAGATACCGTGATCAGTGTGGCTACGCTTTGTTTGGCTGCCGGAACCGAGCCTGTTTTTATGGCACGTTTTGCCAATCTTGCCGGTGGTTTGGTTTGTGAAAGCCTGGGCGTGGTTCCTATTGATGCTGAACGTCTTAAAGAAGAAACAATAAAGCTTTTGCTGTCATGAGTAAGCCAAAAATAAACGGTACAGGCAAAAAAGAAGGGGTTCGGGAGATGTTCAACAGCATTGCCGGGCATTACGATTTTCTGAATCATTTTCTTTCTGCCGGAATAGACCGTCAGTGGAGGCGGCATCTGATCCGTAGTTTAAGTGAATCGCATGCCTCAAATGTGCTTGATATTGCGACAGGTACAGCCGATTTGGCCATTCTTGCAGCCCGAAAGCTGCATATACAGGTTGTTGGGGCAGATATTTCGGAGCAAATGTTGCGTATCGGTAACGCAAAGGTGCAGCAGGCAAAACTGGATAGCCTGATAAAACTTGAACCGGGAGATGCCGAAAATCTACGCTTTCATGATAATTATTTTGATGCAGCCATGGTTGCATTTGGAGTGCGCAATTTTGAAAACCTGCAAAAAGGCTTATCGGAAATTTTAAGAGTGATCAGGCCGGGCGGGAATGCTTTTATTCTGGAGTTCTCACAGCCCCGCATGTTTCCTGTAAAACAATTTTATAGCTTTTACTCCAAAACTGTTATGCCGGGAGCCGGACGCCTGATTTCTAAAAATGATGGTGCTTACACTTATCTTCCGGAAAGTGTTCAGGCGTTTCCCGATGGTGAGGCGTTTTTGAAAGAAATGAGCAAAGCAGGTTTTGTGAACCTCAGGGAAGAACGCATGACTTTCGGTATTGCAAGTTTGTATATTGGGCAGAAGCCATAAGCTACAGAAAATAAATATTGCGCTTCTCCGTTAAGAAATCAGGCTGAATTAACTGAACATCTTTTGAAAAAAATACTTTTTATTATTTCTTTTCTGATCATTGTACTGAATTCCTTTGCACAGTATAATATCCCCAAAGTCCCCAATCTGCCAAAATATGACAGAAACCCGAGGCACTTTGGGTTTTATCTTGGTTTTAACCAAATGATGTTTACGATAAATCCAATAGAAGGATTTCAATATATCACCTACTCCGGAGAACAAATCCCCGATTTGATTGCTGACAGCGCACGTGTAAATGCAATTACGCCACAGGCCGGTCTTGGATTTACCATTGGAATGGTTTCTAACCTGCGTTTGGGCGAATATTTCGATCTGCGTTTTGTGCCGGGTTTGCAATTCGCTTCCCGTGATATCAATTATTCCATAATGCAGTTCCGAAAAACCGATACAACCTATTATGACATAGTAAAGCAGGTGCCAACAACTTATGTCGATTTCCCGCTTAGGGTTAAGTATAAAGGAAAGCGCATGCATAATATCCGCCCTTATATCTTCTCAGGGATGACGCTTAAAATCGACCTGGCTTCCAGTGCACAGAAGAAGGAAGAAGCCCGTAATGACTTGAAAGTTAAAATGAACCGAATTGATTATGGCTTTGAGTTTGGTGCTGGATTTGATGTTTATACCGTTTGGTTTAAATTTGCTTTCCAGATTCAGATGACCTATGGTTTTAAAAATATTTTCTATCCTGAAGATAATCTCTATTCCGCTAGTATTGAGTCTGTTCACTCCAAGATATTTCAAATATCCTTTACATTCGAATAATTTGTATTTTAGCTGTCTTGTTTAAAAACTTTTGCGATGACAGAAAAGAACCAGCTCTTCGATAAACTAATTGATAAGGCTTCACTTAAGATTAATGTGTACCGTAAAACCAATCAGGTTTTTAAAGAATTCAAATCAATAATCCGCGAAACCGTTGATGAGTTCAATAAATATCAGCATGAAAATTTAGAAGAAACTCCGGTAATTGTACAGTATAAAGACCGGGGCGAGTTTGAAATTGAACTCAAATTTGGTGGCGATGTGCTCATTTTTATGATGCATACCAATGTGTTCGAATTCAGCCGTTTCCATCAGGTGATGAAGACCCCTTATGTGAAAGAAGATCCGGCACGTTCGTTTTGCGGTATTATCAATATTTATAATTTTCTTTCCGATTCCTTTAAATACCACCGCATGAACGATATTGGATATCTCATCGGAAGGGTATTCATCAATAAAGATGAACATTATTTTGTGGAAGGAAAGAAAGAAATTGGCTTGCTGTACAGTAACTTCAATACTTCCGTTATGAGCCGTGAAGCAGCCAAACAGATTGTAGAATCGGCTATTGAATATACCATAAATTTTGATCTGCTTACTCCGCCATACGATCAGGTGAAAGAAGTATCACTGCATGAATTCCAAACTACGCTCGACAATATGAAGCTGCGTACGGGAAAAAGGCTTGGCTTTAAGTTTCAAGCCGATGAAGAGATAATCAAAGACTAAGGAGATCGTGGGTTTCTCACAGTGATTTGGTATCTTTATCCAAATTCCGTTTTATGCAATCCAATTCAACGCGCCGTTGGGTGGTTGGGGATATTCACGGCTGCTCAAAAACATTTAAAGCTTTAATCCAAAAAATTGCTTTGTCAAAGCAGGATAAACTCTATCTGCTTGGCGATTATATCGACAGGGGAAAAGATGGAGCCGGCGTGATTGATTTTATCATTGAATTACGAAATCAGGGCTATCAGCTTTTCCCATTGCGCGGAAATCATGAAGGTGATTTGGTGCAAGCGAGTCAAACATACAACGATAAGGATTTGAAAGCTCTGGTAGCACGCATCAATAAAAGTGCCTGCCTGCTGGATGATGAAGGGAAATTAATCCCTAAATATCTTGGTTTCTGTCGAAATTTGCCTTTGTATTTTGATTTGGGTGATTTTTTTCTGGTGCATGCCGGCCTGAATTTTGATTTGGATGATCCCTTGCAAGATGAAAAGGCTATGTTGGTACTCAGGCGATGGACATCGAAAGCTGATATTTCCAAAATTGGAGGAAAAAGGATGGTATTTGGTCATGAACCCACACCAATAGACCAGATTTATGAAGCCATAGAAACAAATGCAGATGCGATTCCATTGGATAATGGCTGCTTTTACACCAAACCACATAAAATTTATGATGTAAACCAGTTGGGGCATTTGTGCTGCCTTGATCTGGATCGAATGGAATTGATTCTTCAGAAGAATGTTGAATAATAGAACAACAGATTCATTTTAAAATTGTTAATTTTGAAAATAAAAATATGGAAGCAGTCTATAAAATAAATGCGAATCAAATCAATGATGATTTTCTGCAGTCTCTGAAAAAATTATTCCGTGGAAAAGAAATTGTTATTCGGGTTTCGAGTGCTCAGGATGAAACAGAGTATCTGAGCTCATATAAATCGAATGAGAAGCACATTCTTGATAACATGGCTAAAGAACCTGTTATTCGTTTCAAAGGTGATGAGTTCGATAAATATGTTGCAGAAAATGAATAAACGCTATGCGCGACCTTGTTTTTAAAGGTAATGCCTTCAATGATTTTAACGAATGGGCAAAAACAGATAAAAAGATATATCGTAAAATTGTTGATTTAATTCAGGAGTGTAGGCGAGATCCTTTTAAAGGCTCTGGAAAACCTGAAGCATTGAAGCATAATTTTCGTGGATGCTGGTCGCGAAGAATTGACCAGGAAAATAGATTAGTTTATATGGTTCGCGAAGACAGTATTGAAATTATTTCGTGTAAATACCATTATCCGAAATAAAATCGAAAGCCCGCTAATCATCGATCAGCGGGCTTTCATTATTTTGGGTTTCAGTGGATTTACTTCATTGAGGCAATCTGCTCCTCCAAAATACGGATGCGTTCCATAGCATCGCTTTGTTTTTTGCGCTCCATGGCCACAACCTTTTCGGGGGCATTGTTCACAAAACGCTCGTTATTGAGCTTTTTCTCCACCGTCTTGATGAAGCCTTTTGTGTAATTTAGTTCTTCCGTTAGTTTCTTGATTTCTGCTTCTACATCAACTTTATCGCCCAGCGGAACAAAAAATTCCGTAGCGCCCACAACGAAGCTGCCTGCTGTAGTTGGCTTTTCGGTGATGTATTCCAGTTTACTGATGTTACAAAGCTTAACGATCATGTCATCGAAATAAGTATCCGCTTGCTCATCCTGATTCTTGCGTACCAATAATTCAATGCTTTCTTTATTGGCGATATTTTTTTGCGCCCGGATATTGCGAATACCGATAATCACCTCGCGTGCAAATTCGAATTTTTTAAGCAATCCGGCATCAGGCTCTGTAATTTCCGGCATGGCCATAGTCATAATGCTTGCGCCTTTACGGTCTTGCAGGATTTGCCAGATTTCTTCGGTAATAAACGGCATAAACGGATGTAAAACACGCATCAGCTTATCGAAGAAATTTATGGTGTGTTCCAGGGTTTGCGGGTCAATGGCCTCGCCATAAGGCGGTTTAACCATTTCAAGATACCATGAGCAGAATTCATCCCAAACTAATTTATAGGCGCTCATCAGTGCATCGCTGATGCGGTACTTTTCAAGTTGCCCGTCAATTTCAGCGATAGCATTGTTTAGTCTGTTTTCAAACCAGGCAACAGCAGCTTTGGCATACTGAGGCGTCTCAGTATCTTTGTTTACATTCCATCCTTTTACCAAACGGAGTGCATTCCAGATCTTGTTGCTGAAATTTCGTCCCTGCTCACAAAGGCTTTCATCAAAGGGGAGGTCATTCCCTGCTGGGGAAGTGAGCAGCATGCCCACACGTACTCCATCGGCACCAAACTGCTCAATCAGCTTAATAGGATCGGGGCTGTTGCCCAGTGATTTCGACATCTTGCGCCCTAATTTATCGCGGACAATTCCGGTGAGATAGACGTTTTTGAATGGAATTTCATTGCGGTATTCCTGTCCGGCCATAATCATTCGGGCTACCCAGAAGAAAAGGATTTCCGGTGCCGTAACCAGGTCATTGGTCGGATAATAATATTTTATCTCCTCATTATCAGGATGACGGATACCATCAAAAACAGAAATCGGCCACAACCAGGAAGAGAACCAGGTATCAAGCACATCTTCATCTTGCTTGATGTCTTCGATTTTTAGTTCGGGCAGATCAAATTCTTTTTGTGCCTTTTCAAAAGCTTCCTCCACCGATTTGGCTACGACCATTTCATTGTTGGGTAGGTAATAAACCGGAATGCGCTGTCCCCACCAGAGCTGACGGCTGATGCACCAGTCGCGTACATTCTCCATCCAGTGGCGGTAAATATTTTTGAATTTCGGCGGATGGAATTGAATGGTGTCGTTCATGACCACATCAAGTGCTGGTTTGGCCATTTCTTCCATTTTCAAAAACCACTGCATCGAGAGCTTGGGTTCAATTACGGCATCCGTGCGTTCCGAAAATCCAACCTTGTTCACATAATCTTCAATTTTGACCATGTGTCCTGCAGCTTCCAGGTCTTTGCTGATTTCCTTGCGCACATCAAAACGGTCTTTGCCGATATAAAGTTGGGCAGCTTCGCTCATAGTGCCATTGTCATTAAAAATGTCAATGCTGTCGAGTTTGTGCTTAAAACCGATTTCGTAGTCGTTGATATCATGTGCCGGAGTAATTTTCAAACATCCCGTACCAAATTCACGATCCACATATTCATCGAGGATGATGGGCACAGAGCGTTCAACCAGAGGAACAATTACTCTTTTGCCATGCAGTTGCGTATAGCGTTCGTCTTCGGGGTGGATGCAAACAGCCGTATCGCCAAGAATCGTTTCCGGACGCGTCGTTGCAATGGTAACCCATTCATCTTCCGTTCCTTCAACTTTGTAGCGGAGATAATATAGTTTGGATTGGAGCTCTTTGTGGATTACTTCCTCATCCGAAAGGGCCGTGAGCGCCGAAGGGTCCCAGTTGACCATACGCACACCGCGGTAGATCAGCCCTTTATTGTAAAGGTCGATAAAAACATCAATTACAGATTCGTAAAGAGCTTCGTCCATGGTGAAACGTGTGCGGTCCCAATCGCAGGATGCGCCCAGTTTTTTGAGCTGCTCCAGGATGATGCCGCCATGTTTTTCTTTCCATTCCCAGGCGTGTTCCAGGAATTCCTCACGGCTCAAAGAAGCTTTATCAATGCCTTCTTGCTTGAGCTTGTTCACAACTTTTGCCTCTGTAGCAATAGATGCGTGATCGGTGCCCGGAACCCAAAGCGCGTTAAAGCCCTTCATCCGGGCACGGCGTACAAGAATATCCTGAATTGTGTTGTTGAGCATATGCCCCATATGCAGTACACCAGTGACATTTGGCGGTGGAATCACGACTGTATAAGACGGGCGATCGTCGGGTTCCGATTTAAAATATCCTTTTTCCATCCAGTGGCTGTACCACTTATCTTCAATCTCAGCAGGATTGTACTTAGGGGCAATATCCATAATTATAGTTTTAAAATCGCCTGCAAAAATAGGAACTTAAATGTAAATTTCCCCTGAAAAGAAAAGTGTTTTTGCCTGAAATGACCAGCTGTGGAGGTTTGTTTAAGCAGAAATTGCTAAAACCATTTCTTTTTTCGGAAATAGATCAGCATGATCAAGGCCATGGCAAGCATGATAATCCATGCCAGCGGATATCCCCAGCGCCAGCTTAGCTCGGGCATGTTTAAGAAGTTCATGCCATAAATACCTGCTATAAAAGTCAGGGGGATAAAAATTGTGGCCACAATGGTCAGTGTTTTCATTACCTGGTTCATGCGGTGCCCTTGAATGGAGAAAAACAGATTGGTTTTGCTTTCGAGTATCAGTTCCATTTGATCGCATTCATCCAGTAAAGTAAGGCATAGGTCCTTCAGCTCAAAATAGTATTTTATGTGTTTTTCATGGATAAAATTAAAATTTTCCCGTTCAATTTTGCCGATAAACTCCTTAATCGGAAGTATTGCTTTTTTAATGTGGTGCAACTGCTTTTTGCGTTTCTCGATTGTACTGATGATTTCCGGTGATGGATCTGAGGACAAATCAAGCTCACTTATTTCGTTGATGTTTTTTTCGATTTGGGAGAGGGTGATAAAATAATTGTCGAGAATGGATTCGAGCAGCAGGTATAGTAGAAAATCGGTGCCACGCTCCCGCACAATGCCCGTATTGTTTCTCAGGCGATCGCGTATATGGTTAAAATAAGCCGCATTGCGCTCCTGAAATGATACCAGATAGTTTTTGCCAAGAATAAAACTTAATTGCTCTTGCTCAATAGACTCCCCATCGGTAGGGACAAAAGATTTTATCGTGAAAAACCAATAATCTTCAAACTCCTGAAACTTTGGGCGTTGGTTTACATCCAGAATATCCTGGATGACCAGATTGTGGATATGGAGCTTATTGCAGATGCTTTTGATAGTGTCTGTATCGTGTATGCCTTTGACATGCAGCCAAAAACGGTCATGATCATTTCCGAAGCCATTAAAATCGGGTTCATTTAAAAGGCTGTTTTCAATGCAGTCTTTCTCATTATATTGAAAAAGGTGAATATGCACCCTGTCCATAATTTGTTTGCCCGTAAAAATGGCCGTTGCAGGATTAGTTTTTTTGCGGTTGAGCCTCTTGTGTATCATGTTTGATATCGTTTTTATAAACAATAGTCCGGTATGGGAAAGGAATTTCAATACCTTCTCTGTCAAAACGTTCCTTAACCGATTTTAACAGATCGCATTTGAGGACAAAAGCATCATCATTATTGGCTGCCCAAAGGTATGCTTTCAAGTCCACTGAAAAATCTGAAAGGGCAATCACCCTGATAATGACTCTTGAAGCATTGTCTTTCTTCTCCTGATCGCTTCTTTTGTCAATTACTAAGGGATGTTTTTCAGCTTCATCACTGATTATGGCCATCGCTTTGTTGATGTCCGAATCGTAGCTGATGGAAAAAACAATATGCTTGCGGATTTTCTCATCCTGAATGTTGCTGTTGATAATGGTTTCATCGCTAATGGCGTTGTTGGGAATGATGATGCGGCGGTTTTCGTAATCCCTGATAATGGTGTGTCGCAGGGTTATCTCCTCAACAACACCTTTTTGGCCATCTTTGAACTCAATAATGTCGGAGATGCGGAAAGGCTTAAAGAAGAGAATAAAAACTCCGCTTATTATGTTCGAAAAGGCTTTTTGAGATGCAACACCAATGATGATGGCGATAATCCCGGCGCCGGCAAAAAGTGCCGTTCCCACTGATTTTAGAAATGGGATTTTCACGAATATAAAAATAACCGCTGCCGTATAAATGATAAAACCAACTGAGTTTTTTATGAATGAAAAATTGGTAGGATCGGCTTTAAGTTTTACAGCATATTTTTTAATAAAAATGCCTAAGATCTTCCGCAGTATAAAGGCCAGGAGCAGGGCGGAAATTATGGTTATGCCTATCAGGAGAAGGTAGTGTAAAGCTATATTATCCATCGTGTTACATATAATTAATTTCGTGGGGTCTTCAAAAATCAGCTGATATTGATTATCTTATAAAACCGCTTTTGAAGCTCGATCCAAAAATAGATATTTTTAGTCATCAGAAAAAGGCTTTATTATTGGGTCATAATTTTGTGTGTCGTTTTCCGGCCTGAACCATCAGTGACTTCCAGTAGGTAAATTCCGGTCTTGCAATTGTTGGTCTGTATGGCCCCTTCTGAGAAAAAGTTCTTGCTGCATGCGATCAATCTTCCGGTACTGTTGAATAATCTTGCAGAGAAATGCGTTTGATGCCAACTGACAATAATTTTTTTGCTGCCCGGGCTGTAAGTTACATAAACTTCATGATTACGCTCTTGGGAGTTTAAAGTATTTGCAGGGGCGCAAATGATGTTATTGATATAGGTCCAAATACTGTCACAAAACACGATAGGAACATCTCCCTCTCCTGGCGCATCGCCCATGCGCACCATTATCAGGCCGTTCGATGGGGAGATATTGAGGAATTGCCCGTTTTTGCCCAGGGCTGCAAACATATCCCCGGGGGCATTGGGGCAAATGGATCCTTCGAAAGTATATTGAAGTCCGGGCATCATAAAGCTTTCTTTCCCATTGAGCCACCATAGGTAACGGTAAGATTTATTGAGTGGCTGAGAGGTATTGATCATTTGCCGAAAATATTCCTGGTCATTCAGTATTTTATCGCCATCCCATTCACCTTCTGCCTGCATTAAAATGCCAAAACGTGCCAGGCTTCGGGCTGTACTGATAAAAATCCGATCGTAACCCAATGTGACATAGGCGCCGTCCATACCGCAGCGGTTCTTGAGTTTTTGTTGTGTAAATATGTTGATGGGCATTCCGCTTGCTTCTTCCAAAACCTTGATTAAAAGCGTATAAGGTGCATTGTGATATGCCCAGCGACTTCCGGCTTCTGCTAAGCAGTTCAGGCAAGTGTCCAGCGTACAATGATTGTTGTCAATTCCGTCATCCAGACCTGTGGTCATGCTCAGCTGGTCTTTTATGGTAATGAGATTTTCGTTGGAAGCATTGCAATTTGTCCATCCCTGACCCAAAAAGAATGAAGTGGGATCTTCCAGATCCAGCATGTTTTCTTGTAATGCCAGGCCCGTTAAAAAGGATGTAAGGCTTTTTCCGGCCGATGCCCAATACCATAAACTGTCCTGCTGAAAGCTGCCAAAATATTTTTCCAGAACAATTTTTCCGTCTTTGAGCAAAAGGAAAGCCTTTGTGTTTTTTTCTTCTAGGAACTGGTATAATGAGGGTATATCTTCTGTGCACCAATCAAGGCTTTCAGGTTTTATGCTTTCCCAATCATCACTGTTTGCTGGCGGAAAGTAAATCTGTTGTGCGATTGCATATTTGCCAGACAATACGAACACAATTAATAATGCAATAAATATCAGTAAGATATTTTTGAATTTTAAATATGTTATCATGGATTAAAAATAAAGTTTTTATCTGACACTGTATTAGCTCTACTTGAATATTTTTCAGTTTTTTTTGAATAAACCTCAAGATAGAGCCCGTTCCTGATGTGTAAGTTGAATAATATTTATACATGTAGGTTTCTGTATGTATAAATATTGTGTTCGTTGTTTGTTTTCTTATTGACAAATTATTAAATTGCACTTTTAACCAACCTATAAATAAAAAGGAGTATGCGAAAAATTTTACTATTGTGTACAGGATTCTATCTGTGTATTCAAGCCTATGGCGGATCGGGTGATACCTTGAGCAGGTGTCGTGTTGGATTGTTTTATAGTTACCTCAATATCAGTCAGGAATTAACATCATATTCAAGCTGCAATTGGATTGATGGCAATAAAACCGATGAATATAATTGGACTGATGAGGAAATCGATGACCTAAATACGTATGTGGATATTAACCAAATTTGGTCAATAATTGGTCTTGATTTTGGTGTTGATATTTATAAGCAAAAGGATAAGCCTTTTGAGTTAACGGCACAGATCGGAGCGGGTTATCCCATTTTCAAACATCAGGAAAAGCAGAAATCCAATGGGGATGTTCTTTTTGAAGGCCAGCAGTCGGGGATGGACTTCATCGGTCAAATAGGATTAGGTTTAAAATATAAATATAAATCCTGGATATTTTCAGCAACCCCGCTGTTTAAAGTTTTGTATGTGAATTCAGATAAAGTAGAGTATAATTACCTCCCGGAAGGAGGCTATACTACCGGGTATAACTTTAAGAACACCAGCTTTTATTCACGACTGGATTTATTGGCTGAGCGTGCATTCAATCGTTTTCAGGTTTTTGCCGGGCCAGGCTTTTACATTTATTCTAATACCATTGATTTTGATATTGAAAAATATTCGCAAAGCCAGACTTTTAAAGACGAGATTACCATGGAATTTAAATCAACCGGAAATGTTGATGGTGTCGTCGGATTTAAGTGGGATTTCTATGATCGCTTCTCCTGGGGGTCGATGGCGAGAGTAGGGAGTGATTTTAATGTTGTTACAGGTATAACCTATAAATTTTAAAAAAGGAGGAATCATTATGAAACTTAATATTTCAATACTACTGATTTTTAGTTTGCTGGCTTCTGCGGCTTTTTGTGATCATGACCGCAGCCCGGTAAAATTTAAGCATAGCAGCCATGAATTATCGGATGAAACCAAAGCCCTGTCTCAATACATAAATTACCAAAAAAATAAATTTATAAATTTTGATGGTCAGGTTTATTGTCTCAGCTACCACACCAGCCAATATACAGGCGACCCGTACCACTTGATTATTTTCCGTGACCTTTATTTGTATTCCTATGATACTAAAGACAATAATTACTCAGAACTATTGCATCAAAGTTATGATGAAGAGCCCGGAATAATGCCATCAGGCGATCATGCTGCCTTTTTTGGATATGCCGGTTACCTCTGGTATTTTGCGGAAAATAATGGTGTATGGATCAGTCGTTTTAATCCCCAAACCAAAGCGCTGGATCAATTCGAATATCCTTATCCTCAGGGAAATGATAGTTATAACTACTCTGCTGCCTGTGTTATGGACAGCACAATATATGTCTTCAAATACGGAAACAGTTCAATTATCGCGGATATCTATGGCTTTGATGAGGCAAGTCAGGAGCTGGTGTACCTTAAGTCCGAAACAATTCAGTCCGGAATAAGTGAATATAAGGCTGTTGCGTCGGCAGAGGCATTTATGGATAAAGACAATATCCTTAAAATTGCTTATACAACCTACGATTATCATGATAATAAAGGAGAAGCCTGGTTTTATAATCCGGAGGCTCAAAATAGTGGCATGTTTTTCTCGAAAAGTGACCTTGCTGATATAAAACTGGCTTTTGGTTCTATGCAGGCTGAAGGAGAGTCTCTGGCATGGGATGAAGGACAGGCAACTGCTTCAAACCCGAATCGTATGTCCGTGTTTTTCGTGAAAGACGATAAAGAAAAGCACAAGAATAAAGTTTATAATAAACGTTGCCCCATTGGGTTTGTGCAGTTTGTTTATGGTGATGAAAGTTTTCAACGCTTGACGGATGATGAGTGCAGGGTGGTTTTGCCCAGTGATGATTACTATGCAAAAGGTGAAGATAATGCAAAGATTTTTGTAACCTATAATTATGTCGCAGTTGATAAAACGCTTGCTATTCCCGGTAATGATGGCTGTCAAAAACAAATACTCCTGATCAATGTAGATAAAAAAATGGAGTCTAATTTTTCCTATTTTAACTCGGATATTTATATGAACGACCCTTATGACAACCGGCCTTCTACTAATTTTATCGACGAATCTTTTGAGGGCCTTGATGTACGGGATTTCTGGACATTGGTTGGAATTACCGACGGGGCCCCTCCTGCACCCATTGATTGGGAACTCTGGGAAGAGAACTACAGCAATAACCTGGAACCTACAGAATTGGAATTGGCCTCAGAATCGGAATCTTTAGTCACAATGGCGATATCTGCTGAGAATTCTTATACGCAAGCAACAAAGCTTGAGGCAGAACTGGAAGCGCATATTGTCCCGAAACTTGAGCTGACAGGAGGTTATAGCTCGAAATTCACCCAGGCAAACGAAAATGTTAATGAATTTAGCCAAAAGCTGTCTTATAGTATTACTCAATCCCTGGGACTTAATGAAGCCAGCCAGGAAACAGCACAATATTTTTATTTGGTTCCTGAAATTACACGATATAATTATAAGCTGTATCCATGGTGGAATGATGCGGGAAATCTGCCGGTCAGCGGAGTTGATGATTATATGTTTAAAACAACGAAGCATCAGCTAAAAGTTGAGCCTGTTGAAATATCTGAATTCCCTCATTCTATTAGTGAGCCCAATGATCCGGATATGATGGATTGGCTGCTTCGTGGAGATTCAAATGAAGAAGGTTCTGTGGCGAACTATGCCAAAAATTATGGCGTTTTTCCGGCCAGTGTCGAGTGGATCAATAATTCGGCGGGACAGGTTGCGGAATTAGTCAAAGAAGATATCAGTATGCAGGAACAGAAGTATTCCTATTCAACAGAAGTAGAATATTCTGCGGGTTTTAAATTTCCCAAGATTTTTGAATTTGAAAAAGAGTGGGGGAATGAATTGGAGTACAGCATGAGCAGTTCCGTGGAATCAAGCCTAAAAAAAACTGTTAAGGTAGATTATCATAATATGGTTCAAGCTTCAAAAGGAATTATGTGCGAAGAGCTTAGCGTTGATGCTTATCTTTTTACACCCAACAATAAAGTGGACTGGTGGTATTATGAAGGTATGCCCAATGGATTTAAACCCTGGTACATTGCTTATGGAGTGAGTATGGTTTCCAAAGACAAACCTGTATTGCTTTCTCCTTCAGTTCAACAGCAATTTTATAAAAACCAGCATTTTGATTTTTCGTGGGAAACTTCTTTGCAGAATTCCGCACTTTTTATTGCCAGTTCTCCCAACATCCGCCCGGAAAATATTGTGTTTAAAGGAAATTACGGAAGAAATCTAAAAGAAAGTACACCGGCATTGATGCCTGGAGTTTATTATTGGTGCGTTGCAGCAGTGGATGAATCCGGACAGCTTTGCTGGTCCGAACTAAGCTCTTTTGAAATCTTAGATCGGGATTATTTCAAAGATTTCATGGATCGTAATTCCGGGTTTTCTATGAAGGTTTTCCCAAACCCTGTTTCCGAAGAAAAGGTGTCCGTTTCGTTTGAGGTGCTGCAGGAAGGTTCTGTGGAAATCTTCATTCAGGATATGCTGGGACGTGTGGTTTATATTGAAAACTTAGGTGTCATGCAGGAAGGTATGTTCAGGAAAACTATACCGGTAATTGACCTGAACGGAATGGGAATTGTTTCAGTGCGTACTCCAACAGCAACTTCATCAGCTAAGATTATTCGCAGGAAATAGTCCGGGAATTCTGTAAAACCATTGTATTTGTTAAACCATCCTTTTGTTTTTTATAATCAAAAGGGTGGCTTTTTTGATCAAATGATGTATTTTTGATGAGAAGTAGCTAGCGAATAATTATTTTGAAAAAACTCTATGTTTACAAAACATCTCATTAACAGGGCTTTCAAATCAAAAAATGTCAAGCCATCTTATATGAAAGGTTTGCGTTTTGCTTTTTTGGTTGCAGTACCTTTGTCTGTGGCCCATCTGACAGATGATGTTTCGCTTGCTTTCAATTTTGTGTTGGCTGCACTTTTCGCCATTTTGGCAGATATGGGAGGGGTTTCGCGAAGGAAAACGATGCAGAATTTTCTATTGGCGATTTTGCTTAATACCATGGCTGCTGTTGTGGCTACTTATGCGTCTGGCACATTATGGGTTGCAGTTGTTTTTACTTTTTTTTGGCTCAGCAGTGCTGCTATGCTCGGTATTCTGGGCAATTCAGGTGTTATGATGTCCATGTCCGGTTCTATTGTTTTTATACTTCTGGTGTCCAATCCTTTAAAAACCGGTTCCACAGTCCTTCTTGCATCCGAATTTGTTATGGGCGGTTTCTGGGCAATGTTGGTAGCCTTAATCATTTGGCCTATTAATGCTTATAAGCCTCAACAAAAGGCGCTGTCAGCGGCATTTACTGCGCATGCAGATTTTTTAAAGAGTTTTAGCACGATTCTTTTTACCGGAGAAACTTCTGATGTGGTTAAACATAAACTACTGGCTAAAGAGCAGGCGTTTACGCAAAGCATTCAGCTTTTTCATCAAATGTCAGCAACGGGAAGGAAGGGGCGCTACAGCCGTTCCGAAAATGAAAGCTTGTACGTGCTTCTTGCCCAGTCAGTTGAAAGGGATCATCGAGCGTGTATCGTAATTAATGATATGATCCTGCTCCAGCAGCAAAAGGGAGAAAGCAAGCTGAATAATGAGCTGAAGTCAGGGTTTTTTGGCCTGCTTTCGGAATTTCATCAGAAAATGGCGGTTTCTCTTAATCAAAATAAAAAAAGCGAAGATGAGTTGGGGGCCTTGCTCTATAAAATGAAGAAGCATGAGTTGATTAAAAGAGCGCAGCAGGAAGGGCTTACCCAGCTGCTGGATGCATTGAGGCTTCTGATTACGCGGATGGAAGAACAAATTGCCATTGTGCGGACAGGAACAGTGGATAAATCGAAAATCAGCACCTATACCGGGCAACTGATCGAAGAGTGGCAAAAAGAAAGGTTTTGGCCTCGCTTAAAATCCAACTTGACCTTGAAATCGAGTGTTTTTCGTCATGCCTTGCGTATTGGGATATCTTCTGCAATCGCTGTTTTTATTTGTCATAAGCTTGATTTTGAGCATGGTTACTGGCTGCCGCTAACCGTTGTAATCATAATAGGGCCAGCTTTTGGTGGCGATTTTTTTATCCGAAGCCTTCAGCGTGCTTCGGGAACGGTCCTGGGCGGATTGTTCGCTTATTTGATTCTTCTGTTTATAAAAGACCCTCTTATCATTGTTTTTATTTTAATAGTATTAACTGTTTTTGCAATGGCCTTTCAAACCATGAATTACAGTGTTTCCGTTTTCTTTATGACGCCAATGGTGGTTTGCCTTTATGGTCTTAAAGGTTCGTCTGGATGGGAAATCCCTGTGGAACGGGTTATGGAAACCCTCATGGGGGCAGCGCTGGCCCTGACTGCCGGATTCCTGATTTTTCCGCATTGGGAAAAGGATCATTTTCCGGATAAACTGAGAAGTTTTCTGGCTGGTTTGCAACTGTATTTCAATGCAATTGAAAAACATGCGCAACCTGGAGGAAAGAGTTCTCTGGAAATGATTAAAGCCTACCGTAATACAGAACTCGAAGCATCAAATACAAGGGCGTCTTTCCAGAGGATGCTGAACCAGCCTGGGATTAAGCTGTATCAAATTGAGCAATTTCAAACAATTCTGGCCTTGTGTGAAAGTGTCTTTCGTAGGATACTGGTTTATCATTATTCCAGCATCCGCTTTAAGCATGAAGAATTGGGAGATTTTCCTTTATCGCTTTTTTCATCTTCCATTGATCATAATTTTCAATGCCTGAAGCAATTAACCAAAAAGGCAAATCTTGATTGCATGCAAAAGCAGTTTGCTGAATTGCTGAAAAAGGAAAGCAGATGGAATGATCAAAACCTTTCCGAAACCCAACAAATGCTGCCTTTTATGGAGCTGCGCAGAATTATCGAAATACAGGAAATGATTGGGGCGCAGTTGCAAAAAGCATTAAGCTGAAATGAAATCATTCCGGCTTATAAAAAGTGTATGGCATGACCGTGAAAGAATTTAAAAATGGGGCTGTGGTTTGTGGGGTTTAGTGTAGTCTCTTAGGAAGTTTTATTACACCATTGTACTCCCTAGTTGGTTTTTCAGCCTTATCTTCTAGTTCATATTTTTCTATATAGTATTTCAATTCTTCAAATACACTTTTAAACATTTTCTTCCTTTTTTTGATATCGTAAGGTATTACAATATTTGGCTTGTCGAAATATGTATATAATTGGGTGTAGAGGTCATTTTCGATAGCACCTGCATGAAAAGGGGCTAAATCAGCCAATTTCATTTCTAAAATGTAATTACAGTATTCTAGATATTTTTCAATATTTTTGAGTGAGGTACGACTAGGGCTATAATTATAAGAGATTTCAATGTTTGAATCGTTAATATTCTCAACTTGATGATTTTTTTTAACAATTCCTGAAATTCTGTTTTTACTAGAATCAAATAACTTATTGTACATTTCTCTCGATAGAAATTGTTTTGCACCTTTGTTAAAATTAGTCAATCTAATATTTCTACTTATGTCTGACATAGTGAGATTACTACTAGGATGAATTTGGTAAAAAAAGCTTTCAGGTGGAGAATCTTCAAGTGTAGGAAATATGTTAGAGGGACTAAATTGCAATATTGACTTTTCTGCATTGTTTTTTATAAAAGTTTCATGATTAATTATGAAACCATCATTGCTAAAGAGTAATTCAATGCCTAACAACGTTCTATGATTTGGTTTGTATCTATGGCTTGATATTGTTTTTACCCATGGAGGGATTACTTCCATTGTTAAGATTCTTGCTAAAGCATCTTTAGCGATTTCTTTTAGTAGTTCATGAATAAAAGGAATGTTATTACTTATAAGACCTATCCGGTTAAGGTTAAGGGGGAGGTTTCCATCAAAATCATGGACAGAGATAGTTGGCAGGTAGTTATTTGCATCATACAGATATTCATTTCCATTAAAATAAGGGTTAGGAGAAAAGCTTTGCTGATAAGGAACTAAGATCCCATTTAGATAGAATAGACTTTCTCCATATTCATTATTAAATTTTTGATCGTATGTCCAAATAATTCTACTATAATCATTATGTGAAATTTCACGCCAGTTATAATCAAGAGTTTCATTAATTCCTGGAAGTAGTGTCTTTTTCTCAATATCCAGAATTGTTTTTGTTTTGTTGATGAAGATTACTTTAGGCGTGTTAAGACAGTACCAACGATAAAATGGATACTCACTTGTGTATAGATGATTAATTGTTTTTTGTGAAATAGGGATTGTAATCTTCGTTCCAATTGCAATGTTTTCTTTCTTCTGGATCTCTATATGGTCAGTATTAAGGTTAGTTTCGAATGATAAGCCGTATTTTGCATTTTTATGTCTTGTTTCAATTTGCATTTCATCACCAATTAGAAAAGCAGCTAAAACTCCAATACCAAATTTTCCGCTTCTTTGGATTTTTGAGTTTCCGACATCATCAGAATATTGTTTTCTCCATTGGGAGCTGTTTCGGAGTGAGGAACCGATCTTTAGAAAGTAATTTTTTAGAACATTTATATCCATTCCAATGCCATTATCCTCTATGCTAAAAAACATACTATTGCTTTCATTTTTAGAAAATAATGTAACAGTTACTGATCCTGAATAATTGTCACCCTCCAGATATTCCCTCTCTCGGCAGGCATCTGTAGCATTTTGAACTAATTCTCTGATGCCGAAAGATGGATCATTTCCGTATAAAGGGCCAACAAGTAATTTGCTTATTTCATTAGAAACGTTAAAACCTATCGACTCAGGTATATAGTTAACCGTTTTGGCAAATGATTTGACATCATCCAGATTGGATTTAATCCGTCTGTATATTAAGCCTGGTTGCTCTTTTTTTGTCTCTTTCCCATATATTTCTCCTAATATGGCCCAGCTTAAATCTAATTCGTATTGTATGTCAGCGAGTAATTTTTTCAGAGAAATGAAGATGAAACTATTACGTGGCTCACAGTGGGCAAATAGAGTTTCTGGATCTTTTTTAAACGTTTGGATATATTTGACATCTAGATGTTTGTAATGTTCTGTCTGTGATATTGGGGAATTAAAAGTTTTTAACTTGATGGAATGCACAGGTGTTCTGGATGAATCAAACTGGAAATAATCAGCTGTACGTAGAAGTACCATGAGGTATACTACTTCTATGTTATAGGGCTTTATCCATGTGTGCCCGAATTTCCCCTTTAGATAGTCAAAAGTGTTACGAATATTCAAACCATGACTTCTTGCGATTAATCCACAGATGTTTGTTTTTGCGGGTTCCATGCGTTCTGCAAAAGGAATCTGTTCCTCCTTTGTAGGAAAACCTTTTAATGCTATTTCGTGTGCAAGCCTAGGATGATATCTGCGAATAAACTCGCCAATTAGTTTTTTATGTTCTCCGTTTAATTTATCTTTCCTGCTTGTGTCAGGTTTTTCGAATCTCCAGAATTTGTTACCAATGATATTCTTCTTCTCAATATCTCCCCATTTCCTGGCCTCATCCAAATAGGTTTCCCAAAGTTCTTTCCATGTTTCTTTATCAAATTCTTTAACTCTAATATCATCGAAATCCCCCGAAATTAATGAATGAAACCCTTCTGGGGTTATGTGCATACCAATGTCATGTAGTACAGTAGCCAAGATATAAATGGAAATAGATTCAGGGTCTTTGACTAAAAGATTAGTGAAAGTTTCTTCAGGGATTATTTGTATAGTTGAATTTAATACGGATTCAACATGCCTTATGCCGTGATCTGTATATTCTTCAAAAAAATATAGTTTATTTTCTTTTAGGATGTCATCGTAAACCGAGATGGTTGTATAAACTAAGCCACTTAGTCTTTGGCTTCTGATTAATATTTCGTCAAATTTTATCGGAATTTTCATGAGAGTGGTGTAATTGTAGTTTTTAGCTATACTCAAAGAAATGAATTCAAATATAGAGAGTTTCTTAAAAAAATCAATAAATTGGTTTAATTTTTTTTGTGATATTGTGCCAAGACTTTAGGATATTTTGGTATTAATCATTTCGTTAGAATATTCAGAACGAATACCATACATGGCTTACATTAGAGTCACATGTGACTTGCATAAATATTACACGTGATTTGCATCAAAACCACAGGTGGTTTCCCAATAAATCACATGTGATTTTTTAACCTTTTCCAAAAAACATGCTGATGTTTCGTAGAAATCATAGGCATGATTTTTTGAAGTGCCGGAACCCTATCCGGCGAGGCAAACAAAAAAGGCCATCCCCATCAGGAATGGCCTTTGATATTTTAAGAGATTTTCTTAGTCTTCGTAAGATTCAATCGGTGCACAAACACAGAACAAATTGCGGTCGCCATAAGCATCGTCAATGCGTGCAACCGGTGGCCAGTATTTGTCTTCCTTCAGGCTTTCGACCGGATAAGCGGCTTTTTGCCGTGAATAAGGCTTGTCCCATTCCTTCGCGGTGAGCGAAAGGTTGGTGTGTGGTGCATTCAGGATGACATTATTTTCCTGATCAGCTTTGCCTTCTTCAATTTCCCTGATTTCTTCACGGATCTGGATCATGGCATCCACAAAGCGCTTGAGTTCGTAAAGTGGTTCACTTTCGGTAGGTTCAACCATCAAAGTGCCATGAACAGGGAATGCAACAGTAGGAGCGTGGAAGCCATAATCCATAAGGCGTTTGGCAATATCAATTACCTGAAGGTGCGCACTCATATGGAATTTATTGCAATCCACAATCATTTCGTGTCCTACACGGCCATTGGCACCGGTATAAAGGATTTTGTAATGATCTTCCAGGCATGATTTCAGGTAGTTGGCACTGAGGATGGCCATTTTTGTAGCTTCGGTCAGTCCATTGCCTCCCATCATTTTGATATATCCATAGGAAATAGGAAGTACCAGAGGACTTCCGTAAGGAGCCGCGGCTACCGCTGATATAGCCAGTTTTCCTCCGGCTTCAATTACAGGGCTGCCTGGTAAAAAGTTTTTTAAATGCTCGGCAACGCCAATAGGGCCAACACCTGGGCCGCCACCGCCATGCGGAATGGCAAAGGTTTTGTGCAGGTTGAGGTGGCAAACGTCTGCGCCTATATATCCGGGGCTGGTCAGTCCCACTTGGGCATTCATATTTGCACCGTCCATATAAACCTGACCGCCATTTTCGTGGATGATATCCATCATCTCTAAAATGCCTTCCTCAAATACACCATGTGTAGAAGGATAAGTTACCATCAGCGCAGCGAGATTGTCTTTATGCTCTATCGCTTTATTGCGGAGGTCTTCAATATCAATATTGCCATTTTCATCGCATTTTACAATGACAATATCCATTCCTGCCATATGTGCACTGGCCGGATTGGTTCCATGAGCAGATGAAGGGATTAAGCATGTCTTCCTATAGCCTTCCTTGCGGCTCCTGTGATATGCCATGATGACCATCAGTCCGGTATATTCGCCGGCAGCACCTGAATTGGGTTGGAACGACATGGCTGAGAAGCCGGTAATTTCACAAAGGTCTTTTTCCAGTTCCTTAATCAGTTCCATATAGCCTTCAGCCTGGTTTTGAGGGACAAATGGATGCATGCAGCCGAACTCAGGCCAGCTCAGCGAAAACAGCTCACTGGCTGCATTCAGTTTCATGGTACAGCTGCCCAGAGGGATCATACTGCGGTTGAGCGAAAGGTCTTTGTTTTCCAGTTTCTTGAGATAGCGCATCATTTCTGTTTCGGAATGATAGCTGTTGAAAACCGGATGTTGCAGATATTTGCTCTCACGCGCAAGCTCAGCAGGAATGGTTGTAATCAGTTGGCACTCTGCCGGATTGCAGATAAATTCATTGTAAGGCATCTCGGCAGCAGCAGCAAAGATTTCTAAAATACCGTTGATGTCTTTTAGTGATGTTGCTTCGTCAATACTGATGCCAATTGTTTTGTTATCAATGAAACGGAAGTTCATTTCACGGCCTTCAGCGGCATCTTTGATTAAATTGATGTCCGCATTTTCGGGAATGGTGAATTCCAGCGTATCGAAGAAATATTCATTATTCTGTTTGAAACCGTATTTGGCAGCTTCCTGGTTTAGTACGCCTGCCAGGATGTTGATGTGGCGTGCTATTTCACGAATGCCATCCGGACCGTGATAGGCGGCATACATTGCGGCCATACTAGCAAGTAGCGCCTGTGCGGTGCAGATATTGGACGTGGCTTTTTCGCGCTTGATGTGCTGTTCACGGGTTTGCAGTGCCATGCGCAATGCAGTATTTCCATTGGCATCTTTCGAAATTCCAATAATACGGCCGGGCATATAACGCTTGAATTTTTCTGAGCTGGCCAAATATGCGGCATGTGGTCCGCCATAGCCCATAGGAATACCAAATCGTTGTGTGGAACCAACAACAATATCGGCACCCCACTCGCCTGGAGCTTTCAGAAGTGCAAGGCTCATAATGTCGCAACTTACTGCCAAAAGGATGTCTTTTTCGTGCAGTTGGGCAGCAAATGCTTCGTAATTTTTTATTTCCCCACGTTCGCCCGGGTATTGGACAATGGCACCGAAATAACTTTCGTCAGCAACAAATTTTTCTGTTTTGCCTTTTACGATCTCGATGCCAAGAGGCATAGCGCGCGTTTCAATAACGGCTATACTTTGCGGGAACAGGTTTTTGCTTACAAAGAATTTGTTGACTCCGGCTTTTACGGCCTTACGCGGACGGGCATTATACGCCATAATCATTGCTTCAGCAGCTGCTGTGCCTTCATCTAAAAGTGAGCAGTTTGACATCGGCATTGCTGTGAGGTCGGAAACCATGGTCTGGAAATTCAGCAGTGCTTCCAAACGGCCTTGCGAAATTTCTGCCTGATAAGGAGTGTAAGCAGTGTACCAGCCCGGGTTTTCGAGCATATTGCGCAGAATAACGCCGGGAGTAATTGTATTGTAATAACCAAGTCCGATGAAAGACTTGTAAACTTTGTTTTTGGATGCGATTTCCCTGAGGTGGGTCAGGTATTCGTATTCGTTCATCCCCTTTTCGAGGTTCATGGGTTTGGGCAGCCTGATAGCAGCAGGAACAGTTTGGTCGATCAGCTCATCGAGTGTAGAGACACCGGTTTTTTCGAGCATTTCGGCGATGTCTTTGCCCCTGGGGCCATTGTGCCGCTTAACGAAATTATCCGTGATCATTTTTAATGCGTTTTAATAAATTTTTAATCGTATCTCCTTCGTGGCGACAAAGGTAGAGATTTTCAAATTCATCGTGAACGGATTAACAATAAAATAGGAGGGTGGTTGATAAAAATAAAAATACAACAGCCCTATAAGCGGGGTTCTGTACCTTCCCGAAGGAAAGTTCCTGTCATTTATCTGGGATCTGCGTCGCCGCAAACCTCAATCAGCCTACCCTTTCCGACTTCCCGAAGGAAACAAAGCGGGCAGCCCTGCTCCAAAAGAATCGGAATATATTTGGCCTTTCAGCCCATAAGGTTTACCCCCGGCCTGTGTCACCACAAACCGGCGTGAGCTCTTACCTCACGTTTTCACCCTTATCCCGAACAAGCCGGGACGGTTATTTTCTGTGGCACTCGCTGTAATCCGCCGAAACGAATTCCTTCCCGTTAGGAAGTATGGCGCCCTGTGCTGCCCCGACTTTCCTCATCCCGGATATCCGGAACGCGACAAGACAGGCTGTTGTATGGCAGGCAAAATTAGTGCATTTTTGGGCAATCAGGGCTTTTTCTTTATTTTGCACAAAAAATTGTCATGCAGAAAATCGGATTGATTTCAGATACGCACGGAAGCCTCCATCCCAAAATCGCTTCCTTTCTTAAAGATTGTAACCAAATTTGGCATGCCGGTGATATAGGAAGCATGGATGTGGCCGAACAATTGCGCAAAATTGCCCCGCTCAAAGCCGTGCATGGAAATATCGACGGACAGGGACTAAGGATGATCTTTCCGGAACATCAGGTATTTTTGTGTGAAGAAGTGAAAGTGTATATGACCCATATCGGCGGTTATCCCGGAAAATATGAACCCAAAGCTTTGAAACGCATCCAAAAAGAAAAACCGCGCATTTTTATTTCAGGCCATTCGCATATCCTGAAAGTAATTAACGACCATGCACATAATCTGCTGCATATGAACCCCGGAGCAGCCGGAAATTTTGGCTATCACCAAAAGAGGACGGCAATCCGTTTTGAAATTGACGGGAGCAATATCCGCGAACTGGAAGTATTGGAAGTGCCAAGGAGGTGAAAAAGCCCGCATCATGCAGGCTTAATATTAAAGTTGAATTATTGATTTTGTCTTTTGATAAGATGCCATAATAAATAGTATGTGCCACAGATGCAGATCACGGCCAAAATTGTATAAGGGATGTTGGTTTCATCGGGATATGCAAAATCATGTATTGTACTGCAAATCCCTCCCGCACCGATAAAATACAAAAGATTATGGGGCGCGAAACCTAAAAGGCTGAAGCTCTTCCCTGAGCGCTTGCTCCTTATAGAGATAATGATCCAGAGTATTATGAATATGCTAAAGACAAGTGTGCGGACGATGATCTGTGGATAATTCATCTGATTTAGTGTTGAATTATAAAAAGCAATGGGAAAAGAATGAATGCTACCCATTGCTTATTTGTTTTATGCCCTTTTTTTTGTTAAGTGGAAGATTACTACTAAAATAAGATATACGACCACAACGAAAATTAAGGAGGTGAGCAATGATTCAATTAAGGAGTGTTTGGACCAAAAAAATTCCATTAAAAACATTACAATAAATGTAATCATCGCTCTTAGGAGCATTATTTTTTTATGAGGATTAATCATGTTTCTTCTTATTAAAGTTTTATTTGGCTTGAACCGCTATTTTTGCTCCTTCCCCTACTGAAAACGAGGGAGTGCCTACGAATGAAACAAGTCCAAAAGATTAAGTAGCTTGTATTATTAGTTTGCAAACATATATAAAGATATTTTAATATCCAAGCAAATTTGTATATTTTTTTTATTTTTGGTTATTGTTGTTGAATTATTGCTGTTAAATACTGAATACCAATATTTAAGAGCTATTTTAGTATAATAATTGTGATTACTATTGAATCCTATTTGAGTACGTAGATTTACTTATGTATGCTTAATTGTGATAATAATCAGTTGATATAGTGGGTTTTACATTAGTATGAATTAATTAATATATAGAACCCTGTGTTTGTGATATAGAAAAATTACTTGCCTGTATCAAATAGAATCAATTTTGATATAGGCGGAAGTATTATCCGCGAACTGGAAGTATTGGAAGTGCCCAGGAGGTAAAAAAAATAGCCACTACTCAATAAGTGGCTATATGTTCAGTTTTTTAGGGCTAACAAAGTATTGTTATTGTTGACTGCTTTTTTGTTTGTAATATTGAATTAGCCCAAATATAATAATAGTAGTTTGAATTATTAATATACAGAGTAAAACATCAAATAGTTTTATGGTTGTTAATCCATTTCTTATTGTAATACCCGAGAATATAAATAGGGATGCTAGCAAGGGAAATACTAAGCAATAGGAGATACTTTTGTTTTTAAAGAATGGGATCATAATGGTATTTCGTTCAAGGAAAGCTAACAATAAGTACTCTAGAATGCAGATGGTTAGTATGATGATGTTTGTCATAAAGATCTATTCGGTTGTGTACCAACCCTCATTGATGATTATTGATACCACAGCTCCTTCAATTATTGATCCAATCGGTCCCCAGATTAATCCATGTATTGCTCCTAGTGCATCCCCTGCTATTACGCTTGAACTATTTTCCCATAAAACGGAATTTGTATTTTTGAAGCCATCATAATAATCATTCCAATATGTGTTTGAATTGTATAATACATCAATAAAAACATTTACTTTTTCTTGATCAGTTCCCCAATCAACTCCTTGTATTTCAGTGTTAACATAGCCAAATAATTGGCTTACATCATTGGGATTATTTTCAATAATATCAATTACTGTATAAAACTTCATTTTTAGTTCATTGGAACTAATAACTTCATTGATTTTAGTCTCAAATAACTGGAACATGCTTGTACCAGTATTAACAAAACCAAAGTAATTTGAATTAATTGCTATAGAAGTGAACTGATGTTTGTCAAGCTCTTCTATATAATTCCTATCAACCATGCAATCAATGATTATATTAGTTGCATTAATAATTTTGTCTTGGGTTGTAGTGGTAGCATGAGTCCCAGAAAGATTATTATAGTAGTAATCTAAAGCAATATTATGCTCTTCTCCGATTATACTAACACTTGCGCTTTCTTTTAAATTTGCTTCTTTATTATCAAAAGCTTGGTCTTCTTTCTTGCAGCTGCTTAATGAAACTGAAAATGCAGTTAAAAATAAAAGTGTGAATTTAATAAATTTATTCATGATTAAAATGTGTAAAACTAATTAATAAAAGTTTTTAATAAAATAGTATGAGAGTTCCGTTGAATGGATTGATAGGTTTTGCTTTAGGTACATTAATCTTCGGTTTAGTGTTTTGGTACTTACATATAATGCTTCCTCATTTTTGGTTATAACTCTTGTTTTAGATACATTAATTCCGGAAATTTCATTTGTATCAATATTGTGTTGGCAAATATATGTACTATTATTTTAATATCCATGCAAATTTGTATTTTTTTTTATTTTTTGGTTATCGTTGATGAATAATTGCTGTAAAATACAGAAAATCAATATTTAAGAGTTATTTTAGTATAATAATTGTGATTACTATTGAATCTTATTTGAGTACGTAGATTTACTTATGTATGCTTAATTGTGATAATAATTAGTTGATATAGTGGGTTTTACATTAGTATGAATTGATTAATATATAGAACCCTGTGTTTGTGATATAGAAAAATTACTTGCCTGTACCAAATAGAATCAATTTTGATATAGGCGGAAGTATTATCCGCGAAATGGAAGTATTGGAAGTGCCCAGGAGGTGAAAAAAAACTAAGAATTCCTTTATTTCTTTTTGAAATGGTAAAGGTGATATGCTGCTAAAACCCATAAACCGCTTGAAATTAGCAATCCCTTTGGTAGCTCCGACCAAAAAGAGCTTTGTGTATCTCCATGTGCAAAAACATAGGCAATCAGGAGGCTCATGGCGATATAAAGCAGGCTCGTAAATATCAGGTAGGCGGTGATGTTTTTGTTGATCGGTCGTTTCATAATCGGTTTCAGATTACGGATAGGCATTTATGTAAATTTGCAGTGTCATTGCAAATATACATAAAAAATACCAATATCCTAATGTATTATTGTAAATAAATATCGCTGAAATAGGGCAAAATGAATCTAAATCTACAAATTCGGGCTGCTGGGTATATTCTCATCACCCACACCACTACGGTTCACCTGAAAAGCAACAGTTAAATTCCAGCGCACGCGCACTGGCATCCCGTCCAAACTTGCAGGTTGCCAACGGATTAACTTCAGCAGGCGCAAAGCTTCTTCGGTGCAGCCTCCGCCCAGGTCTTTTTCCACAATAACATTGCTGCTGTTGCCGCTGGGCTCCACAATAAAACTGAGTTTTACTTCACCACGGATTCCCAGCCGGGCTGCTGCATCCGGATAGCGCAACTGTTCAGCTAAAAATGCGCCCAAATTGCCGCCGTTTTCAAATAAGGCTTTAGGTGGCGTTTGTGCTTTCCTGAAAGGTAAAACCTGAATATTTGTATCGGACTCAGGATTGAAGCCGGGAATTCGGTCATAACCTCTGCGTTTTACAAACTTCTTATATTTACGCGGATGAAATTCAATTTCAAAAACCTGTTTGCCCTTCACCGGAGCACCATTATTTAAAGCCGGTTCCCAGCAGATTTTTTTCATAAGCCGTTCTGCTTCTTTTTCTATTGCTGGTGTGGCGCCCTGACTAATTTCAAAATCAGTGTATTTCCCTTTTTCATCCACAAATACGATGAAGCGAACTTTTCCCGATTTCTTTTGTTTTAGATCACTTTCTGGATAAACCAATTCCTGTTCTATGAATTTGGCCAACATTTTTTTGCTGTCAATGGGTTTTGGACTTGAATTTTGCGCTACGATGCTTGTGGCAATGCACATAATGCAGCAGCATGTGAATAAACTGTATAGATGGACGTTTTTCATGGGGTGTTTTTTTGATTGAATGCCAATATACAAAAATACAAGCAAAGATGTGCAAGCTTTCGTATTTTTGTGGGTTGATGACAATATTATGGAACCGACTACTACTTTTTTAGTGTCTCTGCCTTTCGCGGCATTTGTTCTGATGCTGATTCTTTTTCTGAGGCTACATCTGAAATATAGCCTGCTGCAAAAGGATTTGGATCATAAATCTGCATTAATCCGGGAGCGTGATTCTGAACTCACCGATATTCGCGATCAACTGCGTTTTGAACAGAAAAATGCAGGACAGATTTCGGAAAAATTAAAGCTGGCGGAGTTCTCAGTGGACCAATTGAAAGAAGAACAACAAAAATTCAATGCGCAGTTCTCCACCCTTCACCAAAGTTTTGTAAAAGAGCTTGAATCGCTCTCGGCAAAAATTATGGATCAAAATGCAGATAAACTGCGCAATCGCCATCAGGATGAACTGGACAAAATCCTGAAGCCGCTCAGTAAAAACCTGGATCAGTTTATGGAAAAAGTGAATGCTTCACAGATGAGTGGCGAACGCACGCATGCCGAACTGAAAAACGAGTTGGGGCATTTGCGGGCAATGAACCAACAACTTTCGCTGGAAGCAGATAAGCTGAGCAAAGCACTGTCGGGGCAAAATAAAATTCAGGGAAACTGGGGCGAGATGATGCTGGAGCGCATTTTGGAACTTTCCGGCCTGCAAAAAGGTATTGATTTCGAAAATCAGAAAATGATCAGTGAAGAAGACGGCCAACGACAAATTCCCGATACGCTGGTGCATCTGCCCGGGAACAAAAGCTTGATCATTGATGCAAAAGTTTCACTGAACACTTTTTTGCAAATGCAATCGGTAAATGATGAATCGCAAAAAGCGGAAATGCTCCACCAATTAAGCCACGATATCCGAAAGCATGTTCAGGGCCTTTCTGCGAAGAAGTACTATTTGGGAACAAGAAACCAAAGCCCCGATTTTGTGATGATGTTTTTCCCTTTGGAGCAAATTTATGGTCTGGCTTTGCAAAATGATCCCGGATTACTGGAAGCCGCATGGAAAAAGAATGTACTGATTGTGCTGCCCTCAACTTTAGCCATTGCATTAAAAACAATCGCCTTTTTATGGAAAACAGAGCAGCAACAGAAAAATATCCATGAAATCATCAGGCAGGCCGGTTTGCTTGGCGACCGCTTCCGCGCATTTGTTGAGGATTTCAGGAAAATCGAAAAGCAAATAGACAGCCTGCGTGAGACATATTTTGATGTGCACAAACGTCTGGCTACAGGAAAAGGGAACTTGATTGACCGTGCCGACCGTTTGAATGCACTCGGAGGAAAAATTGAATGATCATGAAAGATACCTTATATAATGTATTTAAGCTAACTGCTGGAACAATTCTTCTGACGCTTTTGCTTCAGGCATGCACAACAGGGGGAAAGCTGAGCACATGGAATTTTGCAGAAGCTTATAATCCGGATTCCAAATTTGAAAGAATGCAGTGCCGTGCATTCCAAAGCCATATTGATAGCCTGAAAATTTTCTTAAAGCTTGACGAAACACGTTTCGAGGCCAGAGATGAAAGCGAAACAGGCTTTTATGCGGATTATTCGATCAGTTTTCTAAGCTTTTCAGATGAAGGGATGCGTCATCCAATGGATACTTTTCGTTTTGACTTTAACAATATTCCTTTCGTGATGCGCGAAAAAGAAGGCGAACGCATTTGCGCACTTCCATATCAAGATGACATAAAAGCCATAGACATATTACTTAAGGACAGAAACAGTGATTATGAAGATCACCTTGTTTTATATCCGGGGCATCAGGATTTTCTTTTTTTGCCGATGGACACATTATATTATGTATTGTACAGTTCCCTGAATTTTAAGCCCGGTTTAAGCTATTTTCTGCGAACGCGTGTTTCAGGGAAGTTCAATGTGGAGTATTATAGGGAATCCAATGAGATTGCATCACCTCCTTTTGTGGCAACGAACCGTGTATCCGATGAAAAGGAGCCTGATTCAGTTTATTGGATCCGAGCAGAGGATGATTCAATGCTCGTTTTCCGGCCTTTTGCCAATGGAATTTATGTCTTATCTCCTGAAGAAATGCCAGAGTTTAATCAAAAGCTGTCGGTTTTTGGAAAACTATACCCAAAACTGGCAACATTAGAAGAAAAGCTGATGCCTTTGAGGTATATCACTTCAGCGGATGAATTTATTAAGCTGGCAAATGCTCCCGTTTTAAAAACGGCAATCGATTCCTTTTGGGTTTTTAATTCCGGTAACGCAGAGAGAGCTTTGGGTGTGCTCAGAAATTATCATAAAAGGGTAGAAGAAGCTAACCGGTTTTTTTCATCAAGCCTAAGAGGATGGCAAACTGATCGGGGATTGATATATATAATGTATGGTATGCCCGATGTAGTGTATTGCTCGGCACGTGCTGAAAGCTGGATTTATGGAGAGAAAAACGATTATAACTCGCTACGTTTTAATTTCTTTCTAAAGAAAGATGCCTGTAACCTCAGGGATATGCAGCTTGAACCGCAGTCACATTATCGTAGTTCATGGTATCAGCAGGCAGATAAATGGCGGCGCTAAAGCCCAAACTGAAAACCAATACGGAAAATGGGGTTGCTATATACCGAGTATTCATTGTCGTTGAGGTTATATAATATCATGATTGTGGCAGCAGCTCTTGGCCCCAGCCATTGCCTGAATCCACCACCAATAAAATAGCTGGAAACATTGCGGCGTGTTTTTTCCTGAGTAAAGAAGTCTTGATCCTCATAACTTAGCAGCTCATATTCTGCGTGAGCAAAAAAGTCCCCGTATATATAATAGCGGCTAAAGAGCCGGCCTCCGAATATGTTTGTACTATATGTAGGAGTGTATCTGCTGTCTTCATAATACATATAGGTGAGCCCCAAGCCGGCAGACCAGTTATTTGAAAGCCTGTATCCCACAAGGGGAGATACTTCAATTGATGTTATTGCGCCAAATTGCAAGCCCAGGTTTCCTCCAAAAAAGATTCTTTGGCCAATACTATTCTCCGGGTTTTCTATTTTAACATCCTGGAACTGAGCACTTAGGTTGAGTGCCAAGAGTATTGAAAAAATGATGCTTAAGCTTAAATGTTTGATTTTCATGATCTTAAATCTTGTTAGTGCAAATATAAGTTATTTATAAGGAAGTTTGTCGCCAGGAAATGAGTTAGTGAACTCACATATGCGGAGAATGGCGGCATCCTAGGTGTGTTTTATGTTTGAGTTTTAAAAAAAATATTAGCCTTTAAAGTAGTGTTCCTTAAGGTGGTATGAATTTACTGTTAAGTAGGCATTAGAATTTTATGGGATTAATTTTGGAAATTAACAAAAAGGGAGTACTTTTGCAGCCGCAAATGAGGGAACGTCCATAGACATCATGCAGGGTTGAGGTGAGCGAGCTGGTATTAAGGGTGTTTATATAACTGGTTATCAAGCTTTTAATTTTTTTCAAAAAAAAAGTCTTGTCATTATAAAAAACATTTTTACCTTTGCACCCCCGTTTAAGACGGGGAACGCACATTGAGATCTTGGTTCCATTGAGGGATCGCGGCGAGGGGCTTGAGCTTTGGTTTTTTTTAAAAAAAAACTTCAGAAAAAGCTTGCTGGAATGGAAAACATTCTTACCTTTGCACCCCCGTTAGAGGATACGGGAAAACGCACCTTGAGGGGATAATTTCAAACAGCTTTTTTTTAATAATTTTTTAATAAAAAGTTTGGGCGGAACCAGAAAGTGTGTATCTTTGCACCCCCGTTCAGATGGATGGGGATTAGGAAAGAGGACGAAAGTACATTGACATATTGATGAACAGCAACTAGCCATTCTTTGAGGAAATAGGGGACTGTCTCTGAAGGTAAATTTTAATAAAATTAATTACAATGAAGAGTTTGATCCTGGCTCAGGATGAACGCTAGCGGCAGGCTTAACACATGCAAGTCGAGGGGCAGCATTCACTTCGGTGAGATGGCGACCGGCGCACGGGTGCGTAACGCGTATGCAACCTGCCTTCAACATGAGGATAGCTCCCGGAAACGGGGATTAATACTCGATAGCAACCTAAAGCGGCATCGTTTAAGGTTTAAAGCTCCGGCGGTTGAAGATGGGCATGCGTGACATTAGCTTGTTGGTGAGGTAACGGCTCACCAAGGCGATGATGTCTAGGGGTCCTGAGAGGGTAATCCCCCACACTGGTACTGAGACACGGACCAGACTCCTACGGGAGGCAGCAGTGAGGAATATTGGTCAATGGGCGCAAGCCTGAACCAGCCATGCCGCGTGCAGGAAGACTGCCCTATGGGTTGTAAACTGCTTTTCTGCAGGGATAATATCTCTTACGTGATAGGGGATTGAAGGTACTGTAGGAATAAGCACCGGCTAACTCCGTGCCAGCAGCCGCGGTAATACGGAGGGTGCAAGCGTTATCCGGATTTATTGGGTTTAAAGGGTGCGTAGGCTGTAACATAAGTCAGTGGTGAAATACCGGGGCTCAACTCCGGGGCTGCCATTGAAACTGTGTTACTTGAGTTCAGTGGGAGTAGGCGGAATGTGTTGTGTAGCGGTGAAATGCATAGATATAACACAGAACACCGATCGCGAAGGCAGCTTACTATACTTGGACTGACGCTGATGCACGAAAGCGTGGGGAGCGAACAGGATTAGATACCCTGGTAGTCCACGCCGTAAACGATGTTCACTCGCTGTTGGCGATATACCGTCAGCGGCCAAGCGAAAGTGATAAGTGAACCACCTGGGGAGTACGATCGCAAGTTTGAAACTCAAAGGAATTGACGGGGGCCCGCACAAGCGGAGGAGCATGTGGTTTAATTCGATGATACGCGAGGAACCTTACCTGGGCTAGAACGGCAAGCGGCGTTATGTGAAAGCATAATTTCTTCGGACGCTTGTTGAGGTGCTGCATGGTTGTCGTCAGCTCGTGCCGTGAGGTGTCGGGTTAAGTCCCATAACGAGCGCAACCCCCATACTTAGTTACCAGCATTTCGGATGGGGACTCTAAGTAAACTGCCGGCGCAAGCCGTGAGGAAGGTGGGGATGACGTCAAATCAGCACGGCCCTTATGTCCAGGGCTACACACGTGCTACAATGGCCAGCACAGAGGGCAGCCACTTGGCAACAAGGCGCAAATCCCTAAAGTTGGTCTCAGTTCGGATTGGGGTCTGCAACTCGACCCTATGAAGTTGGATTCGCTAGTAATCGCGTATCAGCCATGACGCGGTGAATACGTTCCCGGGCCTTGTACACACCGCCCGTCAAACAATGGAAGCTGGGGGTACCTGAAGTTGGTTACCGCAAGGAACTGCCTAGGGTAAAACTAGTAACTGGTGTTAAGTCGTAACAAGGTAGCCGTACCGGAAGGTGTGGCTGGAATACCTCCTTTCTGGAGGAGAAGTCCTTTAAGGAATCAAAGGATGGCGCTGTTCACAATAATATATACGGGAAGGTAATTTATGCCTTAAGCTTATAGTCTCGTAGCTCAGTTGGTTAGAGCACTACACTGATAATGTAGGGGTCGGCAGTTCAAGTCTGCCCGAGACTACGGTGACTGATACTTAAGGGGGATTAGCTCAGTTGGCTAGAGCGCTAGATTTGCATTCTAGAGGTCAAGGGTTCGACTCCCTTATTCTCCACAGGACGTACATTAGACATAATGACAGAAATGTTTCCCTGTGCCGCGGGGCACACAGGACAAAAACAATGTGAAGGGATCGCATCCCTGGGAAACAGCCAAAAGATCAAAAGATCTGATGGGGGCAAAGCGGGCAGACCGGCCGGTCAGAACGGCAACCTGTTAAGTTTTGTTTTTGTTAAAAGTACATTGACATGCTGCATAAGAAAGAACAATTTTTTTAGAATCACAAGAAAGTAAATAAGTGCGTACGGAGGATGCCTAGGCTCTCAGAGGCGAAGAAGGACGTGGTAAGCTGCGATAAGCTTCGGTAAGGTGCAAACAACTGCCGACCCGGAGGTTTCCGAATGGGGCAACCCAGTATACTGAAGGTATATTATCCCGTAAGGGAGGCGAACCCGCTGAACTGAAACATCTAAGTAAGCGGAGGAAGAGAAAACAATAGTGATTTCCCAAGTAGCGGCGAGCGAACGGGAATTAGCCCAAACCACAGGTGTTACGGCAACTGTGGGGTTGTAGGACTGAGGCATCGCGTAATTATTTATAGCAGAACCGTCTGGAAAGACGGGCCAAAGAAGGTGACAGCCCTGTAAGTGAAATAAATAATGAGCGTATCAGTATCCTGAGTAGCGCGGGACCGGAGAAATCCTGTGTGAATCTGCCAGCACCATCTGGTAAGGCTAAATACTCCTGAGAGACCGATAGTGGACCAGTACCGTGAGGGAAAGGTGAAAAGTACTCCGAACAGGAGGGTGAAATAGAACCTGAAACCGTGCGCATACAAGCGGTCGGAGCCAATTTATTTGGTGACGGCGTGCCTTTTGCATAATGAGCCTACGAGTTACATCTCACTAGCGAGGTTAATGGCCTATAGGTCAGGAGCCGTAGCGAAAGCGAGTCTGAACAGGGCGCCATAGTTAGTGGGAGTAGACGCGAAACTTTGTGATCTACCCATGGCCAGGTTGAAGCTCCGGTAAAACGGAGTGGAGGACCGAACCAGTTGACGTTGAAAAGTCTTTGGATGAGCTGTGGGTAGGGGTGAAAGGCTAATCAAACTGAGAGATAGCTCGTACTCCCCGAAATGCCTTTAGGGGCAGCCTTTATATAGTGTTACAGAGGTAGAGCTACTGATTGGACTAGGGGGCTTCACCGCCTACCAAATCCTGACAAACTCCGAATGCTGTAACATGATTGTAAGGAGTGAGGGCATGGGTGCTAAGGTCCATGTCCGAGAGGGAAAGAACCCAGATTACCAGCTAAGGTCCCCAAATATATGCTAAGTTGAACTAACGAGGTTGGACTGCAGAGACAGCTAGGATGTTGGCTTGGAAGCAGCCATTCATTTAACGAGTGCGTAACAGCTCACTAGTCGAGCGGTCCGGCATGGATAATAATCGGGCATAAGCATATTACCGAAGCTGTAATAGAATTTATTCTAGGTAGGGGAGCATTCCAGTTGCGTTGAATGTGTGCCGTAAGGCATGCTGGAGCGTCTGGAAAAGCAAATGTAGGCATAAGTAACGATAAGGCAGGCGAGAAACCTGCCCACCGGAAGACTAAGGTTTCCTGATCAACGCTAATCGGATCAGGGTTAGTCGGGGCCTAAGGCGAACCCGCAAGGGGTAGTCGATGGACAACGGGTCAATATTCCCGTACCTGCTTGTACTAAAAAGGTGACGGAGGATACAGGGGTACGCGTACAGACGGAATAGTACGTTGAACCGCAAGGGATAGTACACGGAGCCTTCGGGTGAAGTGATAGTTACCTGAGTATCCTTCCAAGAAAAGCCGAAACAAGCAGCCCGTACCGTAAACCGACACAGGTAGTCGAGGAGAGAATCCACAGGTGCTCGAGTGATTCGTGGCTAAGGAACTAGGCAAAATTACCCCGTAACTTCGGGAGAAGGGGAGCCAGCCTCCGGGCTGGCCGCAGAGAAATGGCCCAGGCGACTGTTTATCAAAAACACATGGCTTTGCAAATTTGAAAGAAGAAGTATAAGGCCTGACACCTGCCCGGTGCCGGAAGGTTAAGAGGAGATGTTAGATTCGTCGAAGCATTGAATTGAAGCCCCGGTAAACGGCGGCCGTAACTATAACGGTCCTAAGGTAGCGAAATTCCTTGTCGGGTAAGTTCCGACCTGCACGAATGGTGCAACGATCTGGGCACTGTCTCAGCCACGAGCTCGGTGAAATTGTAGTAACGGTGAAGATGCCGTTTACCCGCAACGGGACGGAAAGACCCCGTGAACCTTCACTACAGCTTAACATTGACATTGGATAAACGATGTGTAGGATAGGTGGGAGGCTACGAAGCAGCGTCGTCAGGCGTTGTGGAGCCAACCTTGAAATACCACCCTTTGTTTATTTGGTGCCTAACCCCGTTTGTTCGGGGGACATTGTTTGGTGGGTAGTTTGACTGGGGTGGTCGCCTCCAAAAGCGTAACGGAGGCTTTCAAAGGTACCCTCAGCATGCTTGGTAACCATGCGCAGAGTGTAATGGCACAAGGGTGCTTGACTGTGAGACCTACAAGTCGACCAGGTACGAAAGTAGGACATAGTGATCCGGCGGTTCCGTATGGAAGGGCCGTCGCTCAAAGGATAAAAGGTACTCCGGGGATAACAGGCTGATCACTCCCAAGAGCTCACATCGACGGAGTGGTTTGGCACCTCGATGTCGGCTCGTCATATCCTGGGGCTGGAGAAGGTCCCAAGGGTTGGGCTGTTCGCCCATTAAAATGGCACGCGAGCTGGGTTCAGAACGTCGCGAGACAGTTCGGTCCCTATCTGTTGTGGGCGTTAGAAGCTTGAGTGGAGCTGACCCTAGTACGAGAGGACCGGGTTGGACAAACCTCTAGTGTACCTGTTGTGGCGCCAGCTGCACCGCAGGGTAGCTATGTTTGGATGAGATAAGTGCTGAAAGCATCTAAGCACGAAACTCGCCACAAGATTAGGCTTCTTTAAAGGGTCGTTAAAGACGATGACGTAGATAGGCTGCAGGTCTAAAGGTGGTAACATCACAGCCGAGCAGTACTAATTACCCGTAGCTTTGAAGTGAAGTAAGGATTGTTTGAGTATTTTGCAGTGTGTCAAAGATATTTTATGGTGACTATTGCGGTGGTGTTCACCTCTTCCCATTCCGAACAGAGAAGTTAAGCCCACCAGCGCTGATGATACTGCAGCTTTTGTGGGAAAGTAAGTCGTTGCCAATATTTTTTAAACCCAGCCTTTTTGGCTGGGTTTTTTGTTTTATTCTTTTTTATAGTTTTTCTACATCCTACTTCTTTAGTCCCAATATACTTTTATAAAGATTTTTTAATACAAGCTGTTGATAATTGATTGATAAGTCTTTCTCATAAGCTCTTTTATATCAGCACATTTAGGTATTTTTATGAAAATTATATGTTACAAGATATGCTTCGGAAACTCATCTTTTTGTTTCTCGTGTTCTTGTCTTATTCTGCTGAAGCTCAGTTTCTTAGTAGAAATGTTAGCGGTATGCCTAAAATTTCTGAACCTAAAACCTGCCTTAATATGGCAACGGGCTGGACATTTCAGGATAATGGTATCTGGATTGAAGGGGAGAATAAAATCCCAACCCGTAATTCCGAACTCAATAATAGCAGAAATCAAAATGCTAAGCTCGGTGTGACTAATTTTAAAAGTATCCAGATGCGCGAGGTGATTATCAATGGTGTTCAGCATGTTATTATGATAATTTATTCCCGTGATGGCGAATATGAATTTAATCTCTTGCTTGAAAATTGGGATAAATACCCTACGGTGACCTATTATATCTTTAAAGCCTCCAAACTCGAAGAAATTTTACCTGATACGCTCGAAATGAATGTTCCTTATGCTGTTAATCTTGATGTGTTCTGGATGGGGCGTATGGTTGATTACGATAAAAAAAGATACCTCTCTCGTATTGCTAACCAAATCCAAAAAGTAAAAGAAGGCGCACTTCATAGCCCTAAAACGGCGATATTTGCCGTTTTGCCGATAAAGGAGAATGATCAAAAAAGTATTCGTTTCAGAATTATCGATGTCTTTAATAAACAGGATATCTGGGCACCTTATCTGCTTCAGAAGAATGAAGACAAGCTTTTTTTACGTTCATATTTTGAAACCTCTTATGAAAAGTTTGCCCATTTTATCCGCGGGCTTCATTATTATCCCAATTTGATTAGTAATCCAAAATCTTACGACGATTATCTGCATCGGGGTTTGAGCTTTTTTGATAGAAAAGAGTATGATGATGCTATTGATGACTTTCAAAAAGCCATAGAAATTGAACCAGACACAAAGAATTTTTTAATTTTCGCCTTGTTGGGGAGCTGCTATTACCGTTTGGAGGATTATATCCAGGCTGATAAGTATTTTTCCCGCTCATTATATTATGATCCGAATAAGGAAGACTTATCCGAACAATGGGCAAGATCTTACTTTAACAGAGGGATGGTGCGCCTAAAGCTTAAAAATAAAACTGACGCATGTTCCGATTTTGATCAGGCAGCAAAATATAATATCAAAGAAGCGGAGATGATGCTTCAAAAAAAATGCCGCAAATGGCTTAAACATAATAAGTAGTTGAAAAATCACTGGTTATACATATTGCTTGTTTTGTGCATAGTATTTTTGCATCAATCTTTGTTTGCCCAAAATAAGGACTGGAAATCTGGATTGTCTGTCGGCGCCAAGATTGGAATTAATGGTCCTTTTGGGGATTTCAATTTTTTTGATTCTGAAGAAAATTATATCAAGCCAAACACATCTGTTTTTGCTGCAAAAAAGTGGAATCATTGGCTCGAGAATCGTCTTGAATTGAACTATGGCTTGCTCGGCGGTACCAAATTATACCCCAGGGCGGGAAAAGATCCGGTTATGGCATGGTTTGATGCAAAAGTTTATGGATTCAATATGCAGTTTAAGTGGAATATAATTCAAACTTTTGCTCTGGATGAGAGCCGGCCGTTTCATGTATATGGCATACTCGGGGCCGGTTTGTCCTTTTATGATACACAAAGAATAAGACCCTATACAATGGGAGATGATGTTACAAATGTCATAAATACCAACAACGGAACTGGTTCAATGCTGGTATTTCCGACAGGTATCGGTGTGGATTACCGTTTGAATGATAAATTTTCAGTAATGGCAGAAGGGGTATATCAGATCCCTAACAGTGATTTGCCTGATTTGACAGTTGGCGGTTCTCAATACGATATCTATTTTAATGCATCGGCGGGAATTGCCTATAATTTAGGAACTTCTGTAAGCCATGACCTATTGGATTATCAAAAAACAGAGGGTTTGCTCTCTTATGGTGTCCCAAAGCCTGTTAAGAAAAAGGAAGAAACTGAAGATGTAGTCGTTGAAGAAGAACTTGTTGTCGAGGAGTTTGTGCCTTTTCGCGTAATTGGACCGGATATCATCGATGGAAAGGATAAGTTTAACCTGGTTTTTGAATTGGAGTTTGAAGAAAAAATGATCAACGGAAACATCAGGATACACCACCCTGACCAGATAGAAATAGCAAATCCTGCCCTGCCTTATGCCAATTATACACGAGGAGATTTTATAACCAATCTCAAGATTAATTTGCTCTATGTTGCCGGCATGGTCAATTTTATCGTTTCATCAACCGCTGAGCCAGTTCTTTTTACCAGGCCGATATCCGATTTTGTGATTTTTGCTGATTTAACAACCGATAAAGATGAAACATTCGTTTCACACCACCTCAATTATGTTTATTTGCCCGATAAAGGATATTATAAGCTGATGCAAAAGCAAGTGGTTGATTCTTCTCTTATTGTTGAAGATGTGGCTGTTAGCGGCAATGGTTATGAAACAGTGGATTACGAAAATGCAAATCCGGAAGATATTGCCTTTTATAGCGTGCAGGTTATGGCGCAGCGCAGACCACTAATCAGTGTTGCCAAAGCGGAGCAGATGTTTGGGTTAAACAATATTATTGAAGAGCGATTTGCCGATGGTTGGATCCGCTATCGAAGCGGGCATTTCAAGGATTTGGATGATGCGTTAAAATATCGGAATAAGTTGCGGGCCAACAATAAAGTGAAAGGAGCTTTTGTTGTTGCTTTCGTAAAAGGTCAACGAAATGATGATCCATCCCTAAATGAAGGAAAAGTGGCAATTAAAGCAAAAACGGATGATGGTTACCTTTTCCGGATTCAGATCCATTCTTCCCCTGAAGCGATTGCCGCACAGGATTTAACCGATGCCTACAGTCTTACAATTCCTGTTTATGAAGAAAAAGCTGATGGGGCTTACCGTTATCTGGCAGGAAATTATAAAAATTACAACCAAGCTCAAAAAGCCCGCGATAACCTGATTAGTTTAAACGATGTGGACGGAGCATTCGTTGTGGCATATTACAAAGGTCAGCGCCTCAATAAAATTCCATCACATCTCACAAAGCAGCCATCAAAGAAGAACGTAAAAAAGCCGGCTAAAAAACCAGAATCCAAAAAAGCACAAAATATTCCTGATGAAAAAAAGATAAAAGAAGCAAAAGAGCCTTCTGGTTCGGATACTTCTTTTGTTAAAACAGGAAAAGAAAACGCATCAGGCAATGCGGAATACCGTATCCTGTTTAAAAAATCTGCTTTGCCTATCGCTGAATCTGAATTGAAATCCTATTTTCAAACACCCGAAAAAATTACTTCCGAGCTCTATGGCGGTTACTATTATTATTATGTGGGTAACTTTAAAAATATTGATGTAGCTATAGGTTACCTAGAATATCTGGCAGAAAAGCTTCATCTGAAGGATGGAAAGCTCGTACGTTTTGAAAATGGTGAGCGCGTAAGTCCCCTGAATTAACTTTCTTTTTTTGTATTGAACTAAATCCGCAGCCTGATGTTAGTCTGTTATTAATTTTACTGTTTACTATTTGATTAAAATAATTCAACAAAAAAGCACTGATATGAAACACCTTATAGTATATGCCAATCATAGCGAATCCAGTTTTAATGGCAAAATCAAAGATGAACTTTGTGCGGCATTGCGCTCGCAGGGACATGAGACCCGTATCCGTAATTTATACGAGCAGGATTTTTATCCCGTTTTAAAATCGGATGATCTGGCCGGGGCACATCAGGGGAAGGTACCCGAAGAGATTAAAACAGAGCAGGATCATGTGCGCTGGGCCGAAGTAATCACTTTTGTATATCCAATATGGTGGACCGGTATGCCTGCCATTATGAAAGGTTATATCGACCGTGTTTTTCTTTATGGCTTTGCTTATCAGATGACCGAAAGTGGTGTTGATGGAATGCTGAAAGATAAAAAGGTGAGCATTATCAATACAACAGGTCAACCGCGTGATGTTTATGAACAAAGCGGTATGTATGATGCCATGAAAAAAACTTCGGATGAAGGGATTTTTGAGTTTTGTGGCATGAAGGTTATAGACCATATTTTTTTCCCGGCTGTTCTTAGTGTCGATGATGAAACACGCAATGGATATCTGGAAAAGGTTAAGGAATTTACAAACCGAATGAAATAAAGTTTGATTTCTATAAAAGCAAAGCTGTTTGTGTTGTGCAGGCAGCTTTTTTTATGTCATTACCATAATAGTGTTCATTTGATTATAGGCTGGTGAAAACGGATATAGAATGGATTTGTAGTATTTTTAAAGTTTTGGACGAAAGAAAAGTTTTATCTTTATAGCTTAATTACAAGCTGTTTATGAATAAAGGAAAACTCTTAAACGCCCTGTATCAATATTCTTTGATTTCTATCCTTTTGCTGGCCATTGCCATTAAAGGGGGCAATCTGCTGTTCCTGAACGATGAAAATGATCAGGTTTCATGCTCGTTGGAGGATATACAACATGATTTTCCAAAGACAACAAAGCTGAACAGAGCTGCTAATGGAATTTATACGGCTTTTTCAAAGAAGGGCGAGCCGCTCGGAGATTTTATTCTGTCCCATGAATTCAGTCGAACATCGGGCTATGGTGGGCCTGTTCCTATGATCATTTTTCTTTCTGATGATCAGAATCGTGTCCGCTATATCCGTTTATTGGAAAATAATGAATCGGAAGAATTTCTGGATCATGTTTTGCAGCAAAGATTATTGAATACCTGGGATGGGCAAAAGCTTGCGCTGATTGGGAAAATTGACTGCGATGCAGTAACCGGAGCTACAGAAACGAGTTCTGCCATCATCAATGATATGCAAAATGTGGCCGGGCAATTTGGAAGTCTACTGCATGAGCAAAGCACAAATAACATTATCAATCTCTTGAATATCATGCTTTTTCTGCTGGTAATTATGGCTTCGATCATTATGATTTTTCGACCTAAGTATAAACGTTTTCGTACTGTTTACCTCATTTTGGTTTTGCTTGGCATGGGCGTGATGCTCCATAAAGTGCTTTCCACTTCTTTTTTGCATAACATCCTGATATCAGGCTTTCACTGGAAAGCCAATTCGCTGCAATTGCTGCTTTTGTTATTGGCGATATTGCTCCCTTTTCTGGGCAAAAAGCAGTATTTCTGCAATTATCTCTGTCCCATGGGCGCACTACAGGAACTGGTAGCCAAAATAAATCCCCGAAAAAAATATCAACCTGCGCGTATTAAACTGAATGGGATCAGCCTTTCGGAAATATCATTGACACTGCTGTGGTCGGCAATTCTACTGGGTTTTACACCGGCCCTGGAAAAACTGGAGCCCTTTATGTTTTTTAGTTTCCGTGTGATTGGCTGGGGCATGGCACTTTTTGGTTTTGTAATAATCGTTCTTTCTATATTTATGAACCGCCCCTGGTGCGCCCTATGTCCAACCGGATGTTTATTGAAAAAACTTGAACCAATTAAAACAAAAAATAAACATGAAAATATCGATAAATAAAATATTAAACATTGTATTGGCATTGATCGTACTGGTTCTGGTGTATCAAATTCAAATACAAAAACCTGAAGATAATACATCGCCACAAGTTGAAAAGGTGGACAGCTTATCGTATGATGCCAACACAGAGAAAGTGGATTACGGAAAGCGCCTTTTGATTTATCCAAAACCTGCTGTGGTTATCGGGTCTTATAATGCCGATAGCGTGCCCAATATTATGGCTGCATCCTGGGCTGGGGTTTGTAATTCCTATCCGCCAAAAATTGCTGTTTCTATGCGGCCGGCAACTTTGTCGTATCATAACCTTACATTAAATCAGGCTTTTACAGTTAATGTGCCCTCCACGCGTGATGTTGCTGTGGTTGATTTTGTTGGAAGGTTTTCGGGCCATGATATGAATAAATTTGAGCGCCTCGGATTAACAGCTTTGCAGGCCGATTCGGTTTATGCGCCTTATATCGCTGAATTTCCAATCAGCATTGAATGCCGGATTACAGAGATGATTGATCTGGGCTCACACCGTCAGTTTATCGGCGAAGTGATCAATACAAAAGTAGCCGTACAGCTGGTTACCGCCGATGGTAAAATAGATGTAAAAGCCCTGGATCCCCTGACATATACGGGCGGATACTACGGACTGGGCTCCTGGGTAGCAAAACCCGGTGAAGCGTGGAAAGTTTTTGAACAGCCTCCTAAAAGGTGAAAAGCAGTCAACCTATTTTAGGATTAGACAACCATTACCCATTAACAATTAACCCTACAACATCCTCAAAATCCCATCCAATTCCTCCATCATTTCTATTTTCCTGATTTCATTGCGTTGGCCATTTGTACTGTGTTTGATGAGCTTACGGTTTACCGGATCATAAATAAAACGCTGCACATGAAGGCTTGATCCTGTGCTCCAGACCGATATTTCAAAATAGAAAGGCTTGAAAAAATGCCTCAGGCTGATACTGAACTCCTTCTCCCGTTCATCGAAAAGCGGACTTTCGTCATTACAGCCAAAAATTGTGATTTTATCTTTTGCCTTTTTATAAATGAGATCATTTTTAAAAACCTCCTCAATATGGGCAAATCCCAATTCAATTTTGCTTGCTTCGGGTGCAATAGGGGAGAAGTTCTTAACTTTTATCGCCAACCTCAGGATATTGGCCGGACTGTCGTCATCATCATGAAAGGTAATGCTGCTTTTGTATAAGGGCTGCTTTTTTCCGATAAAAAAATCGCGCACCATCGGGTAGGGCATAGGGAGTACACTGGTGTTTTGTCTGTAGTAAAAGCGTCCGTCTTCGAGCTGGCAGGGCTTTTTGGATGATGTTTCAATGGCAAGCAGAAAAACTGATTTGCCCTGTTCTGCTTTTAAATGGAAAATTTTCAGATACTCAGTACTTGGTGTTGGCGTTATAACTTTGCAGATTTGTTCATGCAGCCATGTTTTATTTTTAAAAGCGGAGGGATGTAAATCGCCCAGACAAAATGTTTCCCCACGTTTGCCTTTGTGCATTTTGTACTGTTCGCGCGGACTCCCTACGATAATCAGGCCTCCGGCAGTATTGAGCATAGCGCAGCATTCGCGGGCAAGATCGTTCATGCGTATTTCCCCGCTTTTAAATTCCAGATGTTGGTTTTCGTAGCGTGGCTCCCGAAACCAATTCTGAATATTTTCGATGGTCAGCCGGTCTTGTGGGATTCCAAATGTTTTTTCTATGATTTCAGCCTCTTTCATTGATGAAATAAAGGTAGTATTATTTTTTAATTTCCCTGAGTTGACCAGCCGTTAACCCGCAAAGGTTTCAATATTAAATGTTTATCATTTTTTAACAAGCAGTCTGAGATGGATGAATGGAGTTACATTCATCGACATAAAAAAACCGGAAAGAAGAACTCTCCGGTTTTCGGTAAATCTATTGGTTATTAATGTTTTATAACGAAACTATCATTTACGAGACCATCTTCATGGTAGATGCGAATGAAATACAATCCATCATGCAGTCCCTGAAGTGAGAGCGAAGCAGTGGAAGCATTCCAGTCCTGAACACTTTTCGTTATTCTGCCATCCGCTGCGTAGATTTCCATTTTTATGATTTTTATTCCGCCACCATCAATATTCAGGATGTCCTGAGCTGGGTTGGGATAGAGCTTCAATTTTCTTGTAAATGATTCTTTTATTCCTGTGCAGACAATGAGTTCAATAGTCACATCATCACGTTTAGAGCAATTGTTTTCATTGGTCACATCTACCCAGATATCATGACTTCCCAGGCCAAAGGTATTTTTATCTACCGCCAGATAGCGGCCTGTTTCACCATTCGACCAGGCGTAAGATGCTGCTTCTCCGGCATCCAGAGTTATACTTTGGTTGTCACAAATTACGGAATCAGGGCCAAGGTTAACTTCAGGAAGCGTATAAACTTCGATGAAAACACTGTCTTTGGCTGTATTGTTACCATCACGGACTTCTACTATGTACCATGCTGAATTATCCGGGTTCACCAAGGGGCTGGCTTCAGTGCTTTGAAAACCTTCGGGATTTGATGTCCAGATGTATTCATAACTTCCGTCACCACCTGATGCCGCTGCATTTAGCTGACTGTTTTCGCCTGCACAAATTGCCACTGGATCAGCACTCGCAGCTACTGCAAGCACATCGCCCTGAATCATAATAAATACAGAATCAGCTTTGCTTTCGCATGATGTTTCACTATCAGCAACCTGAAGCCAGAACCACTGACTGCTGCTGAGTGCTACTGTTTCCGGGTTTTGAATATCCGGGTTAACCAACATATTGGCTGGTTCCCAATGGTATGTATAAGAACCGCTTGCTCCATTTGCCGATCCTTCCAGTATTGTGCTTTCTCCGGAAGCAATTTCCTGATCATCACCTGCATAGGCGACAGGTGTTTCATGTATTGTAATCACTTGCGGATCAGAAAAAGAGCCTTCACCACACATATTGGCTGCCTGGACGCGGAGTTCTACCGCACCGAAATAATCTTCGGACCAGTTGATGCTGGCGAAAGTTCCGTTACCTGAAATAATTCCGGCCTCATTCGGCAGAATTTCCCAGTTGTAGCTTTGTGCATATTCTACGGCAGCAACCGAAATGAAACTGCTGGCGCCATCCTGGCATATTTCATCAGGGGCGTTGGGCACAGGAGCCTTTCCGGGCGTTGTAAGTACGCCAATGTATTTATCCACGCTAAGCGTATCTGAATATATGCCATTGCTTACAATAAGCTCAACTTCGTAATATCCGGGACTGTCGTAGTGAATTCCGGCTGGGTTTTGTTCTGTAGATGTTGCCGGCGTACCCCCTTCAAAGTTCCATTTCCATGATGTGGGCTCTCCACGGGCATTCTCAAAGAAATTTACATCACCGCTTTCACAGAATTCTGTTACATCCGAGTTAAAACCGGCATAAACACCCGGATCGTGTACGAGGACATCATCTACATAAATACTGTTGCCATGGCCGTTCCATGATTCAAACATGATTTTCAGATTGGGGTTGCCGGCATATTCTGTGAGGTCGATGGTATAGCAGTTGCTTCCATAACCAACACCGCAAAACTGATCTGCGGCATCGGGTTCAAAAAGGTAGGTGGTGGCCGGTGTTGTGGCAAAGCTTCCGTTACCATCTTCACCGTAAGCGGCAACCCGTTTCCATGTCGATCCGGCATTAGTCGAAACTTTCACAATCAGCGAATCACGGCGTGTATCATTGTAGGCAGCATAGGCATGCACGAAATCCAGGAAAAGCTGGTTGTGGCCTACTGTGTTCAATGCTGGGCTGATCAGTTGATCACGTTGCCCAATAGTAACATAGTCATAGCAATTCATCCATGCTGCACGCCTGCTGTTGCCATTGCCTGAAATTTTGTAATATCCATCCCAGCCTATCGTTCCGTCATTATTTTCAATTTCCCATTTTTCAGTAAAAGCAAAGGCCAGTTCAAAGTTTTCATAAAATGGAATAGGATAGCCGCCTGCATATATGTATTGCTGGCGAATCATAGTGTCGGAACCATTTTGGTTGAGTGCAATCAGGCTAACGTTGTATTGACCTGCTTCATTGAAGCGCACACGTGGTTCTTCGGATGTTGAAGAAGTGCCATTCGTATAGCTGATGGAAGCAGGTTCGAAAATCCATTTATAACTGTCGGCTCCGTTTTGGCTGTAATTTCGGAATTTAACACTGGAATATTCTACATAAACAATGGTGTCTTCTGCAGCAAAATCAGCCAGGGGCAAAGCGTCGTCACTAACAGTTATAAATCCCTGTTTCACTTCTGTTGCATTGCCGTTTACATTATATGCCTTCAGCGTTACAGAATAGGTTCCGGCGGTGTTGTATTTAATGTTTTGTGGGTTTTGCTGGCTGGAAGATGCTGGTGTGCCACCTTCAAAAGTCCATTGCCATTGGTTGGGGTTGCTTGTAGAGTGATCTTCAAAATTGATGCCTGCTCCGGTCAAAACAATATTTGCCGAGGCTTCGAAATCAACAACAGGAGCTTGTTCCGATTGGATACCAAAAACGGCAGCTTGGCTGGAGGAATAGTTGTGCGTGCCCGGATTAAGGTTGTTTAGGTAAAAATATCCGTTATACAGTCCGCCCCATCCCCAGTTGAAATGAAAATGACTTGTTTCCTGGTATCCATCCAGTACAAACGCATGGCCACCAGAACCGCTGCCGCTATAATAAATTGGTCGGCCGTTATCCAGGTCGTTGCGTACCATGTTCTCCCATTCCTCATTGCCATATGCAGATTTACTGTGGTGCTGTGTTGTTGCAGCATCACAACGGAAATGGTCAATCAATGCGTCTGCAACATCCTGGCTGTAAGCTCCTGAACCGCCCGGGCCATACATCATATCCACACTAACACCACAATGATAGCCGATTTCGGCAACTTCATCGTTATAATCGGTTACATAATCAGGCATTTGATCATAATCATAGTTTGCTGCCGTATAATTGACCGATAAAACTCCATAAGAGGAAGTATAGCTGTGGCTGCCTTCACCTTGCTGTGGCCATTTGTGGTAGCGCAGGATTTGTGCCATTGCTGTGGCCACACAACCAACGCGTGCATGACCGCATGCGCCGATATTGTCCACAGGGCACATTTCATTGTAGAAGCAATCCTGACCCCAAATAGATGTAACCAGATGTTCTACCGAACGAACGGCTGCGCGCGACTCTTTTTCATATCTCTTCCATGCCGTGCGGGTTTTTTCTCCAGCAGGATAATTTTTAGAACGGATTTCAGCAATTTGCGCACTGTAGCTGTTCAGCCACTCTTCAATAGATGGATGCAGCTGGTGTTTTGAAAAACTGCCTTCAAACGAATATCCCAAAACAGGATAGGCACGTTCGTCGGCACTCATCAGTACAAAGCCATTTCCATTGGATTCGTTAAAAATATAAATCGTAACCTGGCCGTCTTTTTCGATTTGGTCCACTGCATGGAAGCTAACATTATTTCTGAGGTTGATTCCTGCAGTAATGGTTCGTTCTGTAAAGAGGTTTTGGGCAACTTTCTGTGCCCTTTCCGGATTGACAAACTGAGCCCTGATGCCAGTTCCAAAGGCCAGCAGCAGGATCAGTATTGAGAAATTAATAAAATATTTCATTTTTTTTTGTTGATTAGATGGTTTGTTTTCTATTTCACAATCAGGCTGCGGTTGCTTGTGCTATTTCCGGATTCTATGCGCAGCAGATAAATACCTGCCGCAATATCGCCAAGCTCAAGACGTTCTTTTGTGCCTTTGGTCAGTGTTCGGGAGGTTTCGAGTACTGTTTTTCCCCTTACATCAACAAGGCTGATTCGTGCCTCGCCTTCCGGTAACTGGCCGCTAATCTCAACGAATCCCTGCGCCGGGTTTGGATAAAGCTGAATATCGCTGCTATTGTTTTGTTCTTCAAAAACGGCTGTGATGTCGTTGGTGATTTCAATATTATCGAGGTACATATTATTTCCATAGAAATTATAGGACTCGAAACGCAGGCGGATATTGGGCTGACCAGCATAAGCTGATATGTCCATATTGATGCATTCTGCTCCATAACCGCTGCCGCACCAGTCATCTGCTGTTTGGGGTACAAAGCTTTCAAGGTCCTGCTCTGCTGTGATGAAACTTCCGTTTCCGTCATCAGCATTGGCATAAACACGTGTCCAGCTTTCGCCACAGTTGCCTGATACAGAAATGATCAGTGAGTCATGTAATGAGAGTCGGTCGGTGTATGCGTAGTTCAGGCGAAGAATTGCCAAATCTAAATTGCTCAGATTAATTGGCGGCGAAATCAGATAGTCACGGGCATGTAATTTTTTATAATCAAAGAAATTCATGAACATCGTATGGTTGCCATCGGAGAGCTCATCCAGAGTCCAGGTAATTTCACCATCAGGATTATCAATTGCCCAAATGTAGGCTTTGTCCTGCATGTTCTCAAAATCTTCCATGAATGGAGCAGCGACACCGCCCAAATGGATATAATTATTGATGCTTGCTTCGGCACTGCCGTTCACATTGGCAACAGTCAGTTTCACTCCATAAGCGCCGGTTCCTTCAAATTCAACGATTGGGTTTTGGCTTGTAGGCGATGTCCCTTCAATAAAATTTACTGTATTCGGGGTAAACTCCCAATTCCAAGAAATCGGAGTGTAAAGTGATGTATCGTAAAAATGAATGGCATTGCCAGAGCACTCAAAACGGTTTTCGGTATAAAAACCGGCTACAGGAAGTATGCTACCGCTTACAATAATCATGGATTCAACTGTTTTTGAGTCTGTACCTTCGTCATTGCTTACGGTAAGTTTTACTTTAAAGGATCCCTCTGAGGCGTATGTTACCACAGGATTGCGCTCGTTTGATGTGGCGGGTTGGCCGCCTTCAAATTCCCATACACGGCTGGTCGGTATGCCGGCAGACATATCTTTGAATGCTACCTCCCCGCCGCCTGGGATTGTTGTTTCGCCCAAGGCAATAAAATCAGCAATGGGCTGATATTTGTATGTTGAAGAAGTCCATGTGCCACGGCCATAAGTGCCGGCTCGGATTACATCATTTTCAATATTTTCTTCCTCGAGATAAATTTCCACTTCATTTACCGAAGCATCAACAGGCAGCCCTTCATTAAAGTAAACCCATTCATCAAGGAAAGCATCTCGATAGAAAACGCCCATATTAGAGCTTACATAAATGCCGTCGATACTGTTCTCGTAAAACGCGATGGAACTATAATAGATATTGGGCAGGTTGGCAGAAATATTCTCCCAGTTGTTTCCGCGGTCTTCTGATTTGAAAATCTGGCCGCCCTGTGACAAATAGACGATATTGGCATCAAAAGGATGGCATTCAATGTCTCCAGGAGTACTTCCGTTTGGAAGTTTATTGGTAATGTCTTCCCAATCCGGGATGGTAGCGTTCACATTTTCACAACGATACGTAAGCCCATTTTCTTTTACGGCAAAAAAGAGGTCATAATCTGCCGGGCTGTGTTCTACAACTTTGGCGTTATCCCCACCGAAATTGCTTATTTTTTGCCAGCTGACATTGTTGGCCTGGCAATTATTTGTGCGCCAGATGTTTTTATATCCGCCAAACATTATTTTTGGGTTGCCTTCGTGTAGGCAATAGGGGGTTACCCATGCGCCTGATTCTGTAATGCCGCCAACGCCCTCTCCTGCGATATTTGCATTGTAGTTATTGTTATAAAGCCTGTAAATGCTCCCATAATAAACAGTTCCATAGCTCCAGCTTTCATCGGAATAATCTACCAAACACTCCATTCCATCGCCACCAATAACCGCTTTCCAAAATGGCGTCCCGGTGTAAGTAGATGTACCATTGTCCTGGTATCCATTGATAATCATATCTATGTCTGTTGCACTCTGGCCGATCTTATACACTTGGCTAATGGCAAGGCCGTTCGTGAGCAGGTCAAAAGATTCTGCTTCATAAGTTGTGCTGTAAATTCCACCATCATTTCCGATATAGAGTTTGCCATCAAGGGGCGAAAAGCGGAAAATATGCTGGTCGGCATGTACGGTTGGTTCGCCACAATCGCCCGACCAATGCGCTTTGATATCCCAGCTTTGTCCGCCATCTGTTGATATCCAAATATTTATGCCGCCTACATAAACGCGCATGGCATCTTCCGGATCGGCTTCAAGGCTCAGGTCATACCAGCCTTGTCCTCCATCACTGTTTCCTGAGCAGCTCCATTCGAGGATGTTGGGCGAATCGGCCTGCATTACAAAGCTTTGTCCATAATCGCTTGAACGGTAGATGGCTTTGAAACCATTCGATGAGTTGGACTGCATAAAATACACCACGGCGGGGTCGGCAGCAGAAACAGCAATAACACCGCGCGAACCGGATGTAATTCCGTTGCCGATGTATTCCCAGCTTGCTCCTTCATCTGCTGTGCGGTAAAAATTTCCTGATGAAGTGGCATACATTATCGCCGGATCATTTGGACAGGCTACGATTTGTTTGAAATTTCCGTTTTCCTGCCAAGTCCAGTTGTTGCCTCCATTTTCAGTGGCATAAATTCCGCCTGAAGTGGCAGCAAAAATTTTATTTGGATTGGAAGAATGCTGCACCATTTCGCCAACAGTTACTTCCGGCATGCTTTCCTGACGCACCCAGTTTTCACCGCCATCGGTAGTTTTAAAAACACCCATTCCTTCTGCATCTCCTGCATCACGGTCGCCGGTACCAATATAAATCACATCCGGATTTGTACGGTCAACAATAATGGCAGAAACTCCCAGTGTTGGCAGGTCGTCGGCGAGGTTTTCCCAATTGTTGCCTCCTTGATCGGTCATCCAGATACCTCCGGCAGGAGCTCCGATATATATTACATCGGCATCTGAGGGATGAAATGCAATTGCATTGATACGTCCCAGTCCCTGATAACTGCGTCCGTTTCCGGGAAGGTTGTATGGTCCAAGGCATTCCCAGGCACCGGCACGCTGAGCACGTGTGCTTGTAGTAAATTCTTTATAGCTGTTTAAGACCCTGGTGGGGCTTTTGCGTGTTCCATCGCTGTTGATGCGGCCTTGCTGCATACGGTATTCCCATCGTTTGAAAGGTTTCCAACCACAACCTTTTGTTATCGGGCGGTCTTTCCAATAGGCTTCAAAAGCTGCCTGTACTTCATAAAAATTAACATCCTGGTCTTGCATCATTTCAATCCAGTACGGATAGCTCGTGTAGTCTTTATTTTCTTGTGCCTCTGTGGTTTGCACATAAAAGAAAATGGCCAGCAGGCCAAGTAGGGTAAAAAGTCCTGGTTTTTTCATAAATAGTTAATAGTTAATGCGGTAAAATTAACTTATTGCATAGTGATATGCAAGTTGAACATAAAATAGTATAATGCAAAAACAGGATGAAGTTGCCTAAAATGGGGATGGATTAATACTAATGGCTTACTGACAATAAAAAACGTTCATTTCGACCAAAACACAAAGCAAAGCGGAGTGTTGCCGGGAGAAATCTAAGCTTCCTTAAAACTTATGTAAATAAGTGGTTTGTATATGAGCCGGGTCGTGATTTGATGTTCTTTGATTATCTAATCCATTGGTAATTGCGCTGTGAATCAACCTATATTTAGTTTCTGTCCATAGAGTCGGGAGTTTGCTCTATAAAGTTCAAGTTCAAGGCGTGTGAAAAATCTAAACAGCAGTCCCGTAAGTACGGGATGAGGATTTAGATTTTGAGCAACAACGCAGAAGTTGGACTTTATAGCCAGACACTATTTAGATTACATCCATACTAATCAATTCTTTTTAAACTGAATAGTAATTTCCCTTGTGCGATTTGGTTGCAAAGATTGTAAGATGAATCGTAATTGATGCATTTAACTTCATATAAACGAAGGAAGCTATTTGAAAATTCCCAGATCATTGCTTTCTCTTCCTGTTTTGATTTGAACCTCAACAGATCATAGTCCATGCCTGCATCATAGTAGTCATGATAAATATCGTATGAGTCAAATTTCTTGTTTTCACGAAGACAACCGTTCTCGGAAAATTCTATTTTTTTATGAGTGTTGGTATCAATGTATTTGCCCTGGAAAAGAAGGTTGTTGACTATACAAAGGTTGCCATTTAAATCCTCAGCTTTCATTTTTATCATTGTATCTGTTGAATTATGTAGATTTAGAACCAGAGTTTCAGGATTAATTAAGCATGCAGATACTTCATTTTCTGAATAATTATCAAAAAGGATTAAATTTTCATCGAGACTGTATTTCGAGCCAACACGTTCATGGAAAGAGAAACAGAATGAAGCATAACTGCTTGTGTCAAATTTAATATAAGCATTGCGGGCATACTGTTGAGATTTTCGTGCAGACTTTGTGTTCAATAAATTGTCAATATAACGTTTATTGACCCATTGCCCGGTTATTTTTTCTGAAAGTGGCTTTTTAAGCTCACTTTCTAATGAAAGGATGAGTTGGATATTGGCCTTGTCCATTGGGGTAAGCAAGTGGTTTACATCACTGAATAATGGTTTGTACCAGTTTTTTGCACTGAAATGTTCCTTTAAATCAGAGGATTTGAAAATATACCCATGACGGGCAAATATTTCATTCCTAATGATACGGAGCCCGTTTGGAGTTTTATTGATCAGTTCTTTTTTGCTGTAGGCATGTTGTGGAAGCTCACTATGCTTTCCTTCTAGACTGGTATTGTTATTTAATTGACAGGCACTAAAATAAAATGTAGAAACAATCAGAAGGAAAAACAGTGACTGTTTTAAAATAGATATTATTGACATAATTGATTGAGGCTGCAAAAGTTAAGAAGATGTTTGAAATTTGAATATAAAAAGTTGGTCAATTAATTTTGTGGTTGCAAAACTAAAATTCAGCCAGCACAGTTTGTCCTCCCCAAACAGTTTCGTTGAGGGTGACTTTGATTTTGGCATCCCGGGGGATAAAATGATCTACGCGCGAACCGAATTTAATAAAGCCTAATTGTTGTCCCTGCTCCGCTTTACTGTTTTCCTTTGCATAGCAAACAATGCGTCGGGCAACGGCTCCGGCAATTTGGCGAACCAGGATGCGTTTGTTTGTTTTTGTGCGTATTCCAACAGAAGTTCGCTCGTTTAAGGTAGATGATTTGGGATGCCAGGCAACAAGAAATTTGCCGGGATGGTATTTGCAATACGCGATATCGCCATCTACTGGATACCAATTAATATGCACATTGTTCGGGCTCATAAAAACCGATATCTGGATGCAGGGGCCTTTGATGAATTCGTTTTCTTCCACCTCTTCGATGGCCACAACTTTTCCGTCGGCACCACAAAAAATGGCGTTTTCATCCTTCGGTCTGTTTTTATTTGGGAAGCGAAAAAAGCGAATGATAAATCCATTAAAAACAATTAAAACTATATAAAGAAGATAATGGATCGCGTTTTGTTGTGGCAGGAAATAATTCAGTGCCAGTATGATAAAAACACTAAGGACAAAAATCAAACTGATGGTCCTGTATCCTTCTTTATGGATTGTCATTTCGTTAAATCGTTAAGGATCAGTAAATAGGCGAAAATTGCAGGAGCAGCAAGCAAAACTGCATCAAAACGGTCGAGCAGTCCACCGTGCCCGGGCAGGATACTGCCGCTGTCTTTTATATTCAGTTGGCGCTTTATCCATGATTCGCTCAGATCGCCAAAAGTACCGAAAATTCCGGTGATCAGCGCAAAAATAATCCATTCAGAAACCGACATCACGGGATAAAACAGGGATAAAACATATGCTGCAATTGCAGCAAAAGTCAGTCCGCCAATAAATCCTTCCCAGCTTTTTTTTGGCGAAATTGCCGGAAAGATTTTGTGCCTGCCCAATAAAACGCCGGTCGTATAGGCCATGGAGTCATATGTCCATAGGATAATGAAAAACCCGAGCAGGATCTCTGTTCCGGAATTTCTGAAATAGCCTCCTCCTAAGTAGCTTAAAAGGGTGAAAGGCAGGGCGATATAGGCGATACTGAAGAATTCGACAGAAAAATTCAGGAAAAAATTCCTTTTACGGGAATAAAGTTCACTGATCATCAGCGATAAAAAACTAAAGAGTACAATTCCAAAGATTGCTGAAGGGATATCGTAATACAGCAAGAGAAGGGAAAGCGACATGAAGAGCAAACTTGCTGCTGAAGCAATAAGTTGCACCCGCAATTGAAGATGTTCATTTCCCGAATTGATTAGGCTTGCCAATTCATGAACAGTAAGCCATGTTACTGGAGTGAAAAGCAATACAAAAGCAATTGGTTGCCAAATAATTGACAACATAATTGCGCTCACAAAAACAATACCCGTAATGCTCCGTTGAAGGAAATTATTGATCACGTTCCTCTATGATTTTTTTGGCTTTATCGGCTTGCGCCTCTGGGACATAAATTTCAATTTCACCAATGAGCAGTTCAGAATTCCTTTTATTAATTAAAGACGCTTCAAGGTCATTTTCCAGAAGCAAGCCTTTTACGAGTTCAGCATCATATAATCTACCTGCTGAATACACCTTTACATATTCTTCTTCCATAGCTATTAATTTTTCGATAAGATACAAAAATTATGCTTCATCCACAAATAAAACATATAAATTTTTGGGGCCATGCGCTCCCAGTACAAGGGTTTTTTCTATATCTGCCGTACGGCTTGGACCTGATATCAAACTAATCTGTGAAGGTAAACCTGTTTCATATTTATTTCGTAAGGCTTCCAGGGCATCTTCCAGTTCGTTTACCAGTTGATTGCGATATGCAATAACAATATGGTTTTCAGGATAAGAGAAAGCGCGGCGGCCTCCAATTTGTGCAGAACTTACCATAACAGCACCAAAACGAGCGATCAGAAATTCGCAATGTGTGATGGATGTGTTCAGGTTTCTTATGTCTGACGGTTTTAACATACAAGGAATCCCTGACTCATTGAAAATTTCACGAACAGATGGTTCGTTCGTGAAAATTCCATCCATTTTTTTTGTTTTGACCAGGGAAATGATGTTCTTCCGTAGTTCCTGATCGTTCATACAGTAAAGAAACTGACCATTGATACGGGTAAATTCATCAGCAAAAATCATCTCCGGATCATCATTAAAATCCTTTAGCACAGGGCTTTCGGCATCCATGTCAAAACTCAGGCTTTCATCTTTGTCCAAAAGAGCTGTCCTGATTTTTTTAAGCACCTTTTCCCTTGATGTACTTTCGTCCATGCTTAGCTGTTTTTAGTCTCTTCTACTGTGTCGTCTTTAGCATCTTCAGGAGCACCATTTTCACCTTTAGGATTTCCATTGTTTTTCTCTTCTTCCGCTTTGGCAAGCCTTTCACTTTCTTCCATCAGCTTTTTGCGGTGTTCCTCGCGGAGTTTAAGAATTTGTTCTTTTTCTTCACGATCGCGTTCTTCGCGTTCAAAGTTTCTTTTTCCAAATATTTCCTCAACATCTTCACGGAAAATAACCTCATGCTCAAGCAGTCTTTCGGCCAGTTGGCTTACTTTGTCTTTATTCCCATCAATAATTTTAATGGCACGGGCATAAGCTCCTTCGATCAATTTGCTGATTTCTTCATCGATGAGCTCGGCAGTGTTTTCACTGTAAGGTTTATGGAATGAATACTCTTGCTGCCCGCTCGAATCGTAGTAGGAAATGTTCCCGATTTTGTCGTTCAGGCCAAAATAGACAACCATATTATACGCCTGCTTGGTAACTTTTTCAAGGTCATTGAGCGCTCCGGTAGAAATTTCCCCGAAATGCACCTGCTCACTGGCACGTCCGCCAAGTGCTGCGGTCATTTCATCCAGCATTTGATCTTTAGTCGTAATCTGACGCTCTTCTGGAAGATACCAAGCTGCCCCAAGGCTTTTGCCACGTGGGATAATAGTAACTTTTACCAGTGGATGAGCATATTCGAGCAGCCAGCTTACGGCAGCGTGGCCTGCTTCGTGATAGGCAATGACTTTCTTTTCGTGGCTGGTGATAATTTTGTTTTTCTTTTCCAATCCACCGATGATGCGGTCGATGGCATCCATAAAGTCTTGTTTGTCAATCTGTTTTTTGTTTCTTCGGGCTCCAATCAAAGCGGATTCGTTGCAAACGTTGGCAATATCTGCACCAGAGAAACCTGGGGTTTGTTTGGCAAGGAAATCCACATTGACTGTTTCTTTGTCAATGCGCAAAGGTTTGATATGCACATCAAAAATAGCGCGTCTTTCGTCCAGATCCGGCAGTTCAACATGAATCTGACGGTCAAAACGTCCGGCCCGGAGTAAAGCGCGGTCGAGTATATCGGCGCGGTTTGTTGCGGCCAAAATAATTACTCCTGTGTTCATCGAGAAACCATCCATCTCAGTAAGGAGCTGGTTTAATGTGTTTTCGCGTTCATCGTTGGCTCCGGTCATCGGGTTTTTGCCACGGGCTCGGCCAATGGCATCAATTTCATCGATAAAAACAATACAGGGCGCTTTTTCTTTGGCCTGCTTGAAAAGGTCGCGCACGCGTGATGCGCCAACGCCAACAAACATCTCTACAAAATCAGACCCGGAAAGGGAGAAGAAAGGGACCTGAGCTTCACCGGCAACGGCTTTTGCCAATAGGGTTTTACCTGTTCCGGGAGGGCCTACCAACAATGCGCCTTTCGGGATTTTACCGCCAAGGTCGGTGTATTTCTTAGGGTTTTTCAAGAAATCCACAATCTCCATTACTTCAATTTTGGCTTCTTCCAAACCAGCGACATCGTTAAAATTAATCGACACTTTGGTGTCTTTATCAAAAAGCTGAGCCTTTGATTTGCCAATATTGAAAATTTGTCCGCCACCGGGGCCGCCACGGCTCATCATGCGCATTATAAAAAACCATACACCAACCAAGATCAGGATGGGAAGAATATAACTGATGATTTCGCCACCCCAGTTTCTGCGGTTTTCATGTTTTACATAAATGCGATCGGCTTCGGGTATATTGCTTTGCGCGTCCGAAACATCTTTCTCGAAAGTTTCTACCGATCCAATAGTATAGGTATATGCCGGTTTTCGGGCCTCCGCCATGAAGCTTTCGTTATTGTTGTTTTCGTCGGCTTTTAGGAATATTTCTGCGTTTTCCTTGTTGACCAGTACAATTTTGCTGATTTCTCCATTGGACAGCATTTGTTTTAATTCCTGCCAATCGGCCGTTTTAACATTGTTGTCCCAGCTAAAAAACTGAAACATGATGAAAATAGCTGCCAATATTGCATAAATCCAATAAAAATTGAACTTGCCTTTATTGCCTCCTGAATTTCCTTTGAAGGGGTTTTTTGGAATATTTCCCCCACTATTATTTTGTTCCTTATTGTCTTTTTTTTCTTCGCTTGCCATTGTTAGCTGTTTAAATCATTCATTCTGAGTATTGCTGAATTTCTGCATCAGCCCAAAGATCTTCCAGTTTATAAAAATTTCGTTTATCCTTTTGGAATATATGTACTACGATATCTGCATAGTCTAACAAAATCCATTCCGCATTGTTGTAGCCTTCCACAAACCAGGGGTCTTCCTTATATTGTTTTTTAACTACTTCATCCACAAAATCGGCTATAGCACGGACTTGTACACTGGATTCGCCATGGCAAATAATAAAATAAGCGGAAACAGAATTTTCTATCTTACTGAAATCAAGTAGATTAATATCTATTCCCTGCTTTTCAGAAATAGCTTTGCATATGGTTTCAGCTCTTAATTTAGCTGATTCCAGCTTGTTTTTTTTCATGTATTTTTTTTCGGTGAACAAATAATTATATGTTTTTCATCAAAATTATGGGATTTTTGCAAAATTAAGTAATTTTAGGGGATCGGCATTACTGCCACATTTACAGATACAATAATTTATGACGTTTTCTTATCCGGGCTTTTACTGGCATTATTATCATAAGAATCAATTGACCTCAACCAATGAGTGTATTCGCAACTTAAATGGATTTGGAAAGGAGGATATTGTTCTAAGCGCTCTGGAGCAAACAAAAGGGCGTGGACTGGACAAAAACTCATGGCACAGCAAGGCTGGAAAGAATGTTTTAATGAGCCTGGCTTTTAATCCGCTCCTCGACGAGGCTTCACGGCAGTTCGAAATCAGCACTGCAATTGCTTTGGGTGTGCTGGATGTGCTCAAAAGTTTTCTTCCGGAACAGGATGATTTTTTTATTAAATGGCCCAATGATATTTATGCAGGAGATTATAAAATCTGCGGCATGCTTATCGAACATCAGTTGATCGGAACCTCGATTAACCAAACAATAGCCGGTATCGGCCTGAACGTAAACCAGGATGATTTCCCTGATTTCCTGCCTAATCCTGTGTCGATGAAAATATTATCTGGCAGGGGATTTAATCCGGATGATGTCCTGTCGGGTACCATAAAGTTTATCTCAAAGCGTTTAATGGCACAAAGAAATGATGCAGAAGGACAGAAAGATGAATACCTGCAAAGCTTGTATCGTCGGGAAGGGTTTTGGCCATTTTTGTTTCAAAATGAGAAAATTATTGCCCGTATCAGTGGAATCGACCAATACGGGCAATTAGAGCTTCAAACGGAAAGCGGAAATTATATTACTGCTGCAATGAAAGAGATTAGCTATCTTATTTTTTCCTGAGATATTTTTTGAAGGTCTTCAATCAGAAGATTAATAAAATTCATAAGCGGCCTTTTGGCCATCATGGCAATCATGCTGTTGAGCTGCGCATCCAATGCGATAAAAACTTCGGTTTCTTTTTCTGAAACAGAATCGAGCATTAAATCTATCCGGAGTGGTATTTTATTATGAGGCAATGAACAATAGCTCACTTTTTGGGCTGTTTGATGTTCGCTCATAAAGAGGTGCATATCCGTAACACCTTCTATAGTGAACGAACATTTTTCCCCTTCCGATTTCCAGTCTTTAATTTGAGGGGGTAGGAGTTTGCCGAAATTGTTGGGTTCGGCTACAAATGCAGAAATTTGCGCTGCCGATTCTGCTATTATTTTTTTATTGCTATTGAGTTTCATCGGGTGTTATTTTCCCCAGTTTTCCGGGTTCTCACGCCAGTTGATAAGGCTTTCGATATCAGCAGGAGTAACATAATTGTCTTCAACAGCCTGACGGATCATTGTGTCATAGTCGGAAAGGGTTAAATAGGGGCATTTGGCTTCTTTAAAGTGCTGGTCGGCAATTTTAAATCCATAAGTAAAAATTGCAACCAGTCCTTTGACATTGCATCCTGCATCCCGCAATGCTTCAACAGCTCTCAGGCTGCTGCCTCCGGTGCTGATCAGGTCTTCAATGAGCACAACACTCTGGCCTTGCTCAATTACGCCTTCTATTTGGTTGCCCAATCCATGTTTTTTCTCGCTCGCACGCACATAAACAAAGGGTAAGCCAAGTTCCTGTGCTACCAAGGCCCCCTGTGCAATACCACCTGTGGCAACGCCGGCAATTACATCAATATTACCATATTCTTCATTGATTTGGCGAACAAATTCCTGACGAATATAGGTGCGGATTTTTGGGTAAGACAAAGTTTTGCGGTTATCGCAATAAATAGGTGATTTCCATCCCGATGCCCATGTAAAGGGTTTGTTCAGCTCAAGCTTTATTGCTTTGATCTGTAAAAGATATTTTGCTATAACCAATGCTGAATCAGATGTTTGTGTAGGCATTTTGCTGCTTTTTTTAAAATTAATTGTTTCTCCCTGTTTGAAAAATCTTTCATCGCGCAAATATAGCAATAATTCATTTTTCTTATCACTGCTTTATTGCAGAACAGGAACGAAACTAAGTCTTATAAACGAAGAATGCTTGTAGTCATTATTCTTAAGTGTATTTTAGAATAGTTTTAAATTTTTGTGCAATTTCCACTGTCCTGAGAAATCCATCCGCAATATGATACGCCATAATGACTATTTTTGCAAATATCAAAAGCCTGAAATTATGGAAAGAATAGCTGTTTTCCCCGGATCTTTTGATCCGATAACCATTGGACATGAGTCTGTTGTTATGCGTGCCCTGCCACTTTTTGATAAGATTATCCTGGCCATAGGAGAGAACAGCAGCAAGCATAATTTTTTCCCAATCGAACAGCGAAAGGAATGGATCAGGATAATTTTTAAAGATTACCCTCAGGTTGATGTGCAGGTTTATTCGGGGCTTACCATCGATTATTGCAAAAGGGTGGGCGCCGGTTTTTTGCTGCGGGGCTTGCGCACTTCTGCCGATTTCGAATTTGAACGGAGCATCGGACAAACAAACCGTAAACTCAACAGCGCAGTGGAAACAATTTTTATGCTGACTTTGCCTGAACATACGTTTATTAGTTCTTCTGTCGTTAGAGATATTGTAAAACACGGCGGTGATGCCACCCCGTTTGTACCGAATGCTGTTCAACTCTGATACAATTTGCATGCGAACATTCTTTTTAATTTTTTTAATTTCCAACTCCCTAACTCTTGCCGCTCAGCAGTACGTAACTGTTCAGGGCTCCATTATAGGCGCTGACAATAGGCAAGTTAGTTTATACTTGATGCATAACTATTTAACTGATAGCCTGCAACCCCTTGATCAACAAAGAGCCGATGAAAATGATCGTTTTTATTTTCGTTTCCCCTTAAAACAAGTACGCGAATGTGTGTTCGAATGCGGTTTCCAACGTGCATTTTTTTTTGTAGAACCCGGTAAAAATTATGAGCTTACCATAGAAGGTTTTAGTTATAACGATCAGCATAATTATTTTTTAAACCCTCAATTTCTGCGATTCAAATTGAGCGAATCGGGAGGGCTGGATACGCTTAATGATGCGGCGGGAAGTTTTTCTTTTCATTGTGCGCAGTATATTGATGCCTATTTACCGGAGATATACCGGCAACGACAGTTAGGTTATCTGGATACATTGATGTTGCTTGCTGATACTTTAAATACTTATGGGAAAGGTTTTTTGCAGAGTTTTTATCGATATCATGCAGCAGCATATACAAATGATAGCCGCACTCATTCCCGCCAGCGTATTTTTAAGGAATATATTGATGACCGGGATGTTTTGTATAACAATCCCGCCTATATGGATTTTTTCTGTGGATTTTTTGAAAAACGGCTGATATCGGGTTCAGGCCCCCTTGATGCCTATGCATTGGAACCGGCGATTAATCAAAGCCGTGATTTTCGTGCTTTAATGGATACGCTGGGACGCGATACACTTCTGCGCAACGAAAAAATCAGGGAACTCGCTTTTTTGTGCAATTTCAACGATCTTTACAATTTTCCGCGTTTTAGAAAAGATGCCCTGATTGAAATCTTGCAGCAAATGAGTGGTCAATCCGATTTTAAAGAACATCGCGAAGCGGCAGCATCTTTTATATATAACCATCGGCGTTTTGGAATCGGCGCGGATGCACCATCGCTAAAAGGTGTTGATTGCCAGGGGAATATATTTGATGCAGATACGCTCGATCATAAATACGTGATTGTTAGTTTCGTGAAATTATGGTGTCAGAAGTGCCTGAGCGATATAAAACTGATTGATAAAATGATTGCGCCCTACCGCGACGAAATGGAATTGCTTGTTGTATCGCTTGATGATGATCCGGATGCGCGTGCGTGGTTATGCCGAAATTATGGCTCTTTGGGCACAATAGTTTATGTTGGTGCCAATGCTGGTTTTGTGAGAGACTGGCAGGTGAAGTCTTTTCCAATGAATGTAATTTTGGATGCTGATGGCAGGTTTTTGCGTTATCCGGCCAGTCAGCCTTTAGAAGGTCTTGAGCTGGAGCTTGCACCGATTTTCAGGCAAATTCAGAAAGAACGGGCTGCCCGTAAGAAAAAAAAGCTGTTTGTGCCTGAAGGTTTGCAAAAGTATTAGGCAAAATTTTGTCACTTCGCAGGCTTTATTCCCCCGGATTTTCAAAAATGCTGAAATTCACTTTTCCGTATTTCCTGTGCTCACGGAATCCTTTGAGCTTTATTGCGCCCCACTTTTCAGGATGCTCCACAATAAGCCAGCCTCCTTTGTTGAGCATATTTCGTTCCATGATTATTTGGGGTATCATGTCGAACTGGTCCATGTCGTATGGAGGGTCTGCGAAGATGAGGTCGTAACTTTTTTTGATGCGTTTCAGAAAAACAAAGACATTGGAGCGTATCGGGCGTATATTTTTAAAGCCCAATTCTTTAGCCGTTTGTTCGACATACCGTATGCAGCGGGCATTGATATCAACGCTGTCAATATTTCCTGCCTGCCGTGATGCCAGTTCATAACTGATGTTTCCGGTTCCGGTGAATAAATCCAAACAGTCAAGATCTTTAATATCAAGATGGTTGCCAATAATGTTAAACAAGCTTTCTTTTGCGATGTCTGTTGTGGGGCGCACCGGAAGGCTTTTTGGGGGATAAATCCGTCGTGATTTGTGTGAGCCGCTGATTATACGCATGTTGCCGAGTTGAGAAGGGAGAAATACAGATGATCAGGAATTTCATCAAAAAAGTAGGCATATTTCATTGTGTCGTTTCTTTTGATGAAATCCGAGTAGCGGACATATTTTTCTAACATTTTGTGCAAATTGCTGTTGCGCATTATGTCCCCACTCAGGAAAATTTTATCTTTTTCGGGATCAAGATGGTGCTGCTCAAAAACAAAGAGAATGAAATAAATAAAATCTTCTTTGCTTTGATAACTGAAACTATTGGAGAAAATGAGTTTTTTCTGATCGAAGATGATCATATCAAAGCTACGGTTGCGCACATTCACAAAAATGTTTTTTTGAAATGAATTTGCTGGAAGATATTTATGGATGTTGTCGCATAGGTTGGTAATATGATGCCGGTATGATGCACGCCCTTCAAAGAGGTTTGCGTTCAATTGCATGATATCAGGGTCTTCGGCGTATAGGTTGTGGATTTCCCCTGTCAGAACAGAATCAGAGCGGATGTTTTTCTGCTCTTCCACAGTGCAAACGGTCTCAAAGGCTTTGTTTTTATATTGCTCATCATAAAAAGCTTTGGGGATCAATGTGTTTTCCGACAAAGCATCCATAAAGAGTATCTTGTTGAAATAGAGTTTGGATAAACTGTGTTGTTTCCAAAAGGGCATAAATGATTCTGCAATTTGGCGGGCATTATGTATGCCGTTTGATTGCAGGCTACAGCGCACCAAGGCTTTGTGCTTTTTCTGTTGGTGATCGAATACAGAAAAAGAAAATCCATCCTTATCAAAAAGGATGGATAATATAAAATCTTGATGCTGAGGATATTTCAGGCTTTCATCCTGACGGTTAACCAGCTCGTGAAGCCGTCTTTCCTCCATAGCTTTTATTCCCAGTTACCATCAGTAGAAACTTCCTCCATCGACCCGACTTTCAGTCCGGGATATTTGTCAATGGAAGTTGCTTTGTCGTTGAGGTTAATGACCAACTGCTCATCGAGTCCGTAGAGAATATCGTTGTTCAGGGCTTTAACTTCAAATACAGTTACTTCATAACCGCCTTTGTTAATGGTGCCCGCATCAATATCAAATCTTTTTTTGTTTGGGGCAAAAGGTATTATTGCCAAATCAGCAGCTTTGAAGTTTTTGTGATGCTTGAAAAGTGAGTCAATAGCCGAAACAAAACCAATCGTATCCTTAATGGAGCGGGTGAAGGTTGTATCTTCCGGATCTGGAATCATTTTGACAACCGGAATCTGGAAAGTATCCAAAAACATAATAAGTGTGTCAAAATCAGAAGCATAAGCTTGGTTTGCCATTTTAAATACCCGTTGTCCGTCACGGATATCTTTCAGGCGTTGAATAACTTCTGCGTAGCGAAGGTCTTTTTGCTTATTGAAGCGAACCGGCGTCATTACGCTTTCATAAATCATGTAAACAAGGGCTACAATGATAACTGTAAGGACTAATTTGATGACAATTTTCATGCTGAATAGTTTTTTGTGCAGTGCAAAAATAAAATATTTTGAAGAAATAAAAACTCTTTTTCGACCTCAAAAATAATTTAGTATCCTAATAAATAATCTAATGTCTATGTCAAGTGGCTAAAAAGAATACATTACTGCCATATGGATTCGGATATTACTTGGATTTTCATCCAAATAAGATGTTTCATTACCTGATGTTTTATAATAACGGTAAGTCGCGGTACATATTTCGGTTTCCATTAAAAAACTTAAAGGGCCGGTGGCATAAGTTAGCCTTGGACTTATACGCCATAAATTTTCAATGTTTTGGCCAAGCATATAAACTGTACTTTCCTCCGGGAACGGGCTGTCAATTATTTGGGCATATCCTGCAAAAATTCCGGGATTCAGATGCTCAAAACGGGTTTGGATATCAATCCAACCGCTTGCCTGAGCAATATTGGTGTAACGAACCGATGCTGTTTCCGTATCCGTGATTTCTTCATAATAGCCGCCCATGATCAGGTGGTCGTTCAGGTTTTCGCCATAAATGCCCTGAACTTTTACTTCCCATTTTTCAAAAGTGAATTTTCCAAAGGCAATGGCCGCCAAACTGTTGATTTTTTCATCTGTTTTATAATCTTCAATTGTTTTTAAACGGGGTTTCAGGCTTTTAAAGTCCACCCCAAATCCAAAACGGTGCATGCCCGGTGTAAACTGAAACTGCAAATGCAAATTGGGAATGGCTGCATTGCGCAGATATTTGTAACTTCTCCCATCGGGGCCGATACTGGCAAAATCGCGTTGATTATAAGCTACGGCGATTAAATGTGCATTTTTGATGAATTCCCATTCGGCCCGTACCTGTGGGTTGCGGCTAAAACTGCGGAAAGGTGCGCCGGTGTTCAAGGCCAGGACTTTTGGTGCTACGCGTATTACGTCCATGGGCGACCAATATTGCCCGATCAGGAAACTGCTGCGTTCCCACTGAAGTTTTGCCCAGGCATGGCGCAAACGAAATGTATTGTTGGCCGTATTTGACGGCCCAGAAAAATCACCTTCGAGCAAACCTGTCGTTTTGGCGCCCATTAAATCAGGGCCGCTTATTTTTCCGCTCAGGCGTGATGTCATTGCATATTGATTGAAACCCGGACTTGCGTTAATGTCATCGCCATTTGGGTCGTATTCCGGTGCAAGGGGGTAAAACAGGAAAAAACCTTCACGGCTTTCCAAATTCTGGCGTGTGTCAAAAGCCAGGTCGCCTTTTATAAAACCACTAAATGTAATGCCGAATTTTTTTTTCTCTTCATCTTGTGCTTTAAGCGTGGATAATGAGCTAATCATTAGTAATAGCAGGATTGGGTAGATAATAGTTTTTTTAACCATTTTGATTAATTTCATGGTATTTGGGGATTTCATTAATAAATTCAGAGCTGTTTGTTTTGTGGTTGATATGTGCGCAAAAATATTCTTTGCCATTGGTAATGACCAGCCACGGAGCCTTGAGCTGCATATTGTATCGCGATGCCTGCCCAAAAACCTTGTCGCTCAGCTTAATTTCCGGTGCTTTGCATTCGATTACCATCAGTACGTCCTTTTGGGTATTATACACCCGGATATCGGTACGGCTCTTTTTATAATGTCCTTTCACTTCATTTTCAATACTGATCAGCCCGGCGGGATATTTTTTCTGATGGATCAAATAATCAACGAAAACCTGACGTACCCATTCTTCGGGTGTCAGTACTACAAATTTACGGCGAACCGGGTCGAAAATTTCTTTCCGGCCATTGTAAATACGTGTTTTAATGCGGCTTTCATTCATAATCTGCCTCTCTAAGGAGCGGCAAAATTACTTAAATGCATGGTTTGTCAAAGGGTTTTTCGTATTAAGAAGCATTATAGCATGCTGATGTAATTTTGTATTTTTGCACAAAATTTATTGATATGAAAAGCAAGCAGGAAATTGTTGAAAACTGGCTGCCCCGATATACCGGACTGGCACTGGAAGAATTTGGCCAATACATATTATTAACTAATTTTTCACGCTACCTTGATATTTTTGCCGAGCAGCAAGGAGTACAGATTAAGGATAAAAAAGTAAGTATGCCTGCTGTTACTTCAGGAAATATCAGTATGATCAATTTTGGAATGGGCAGTGCCAATGCTGCAACGATTATGGATTTGCTGATGGCCATTCATCCCAAGGCAGTATTATTTCTTGGAAAATGCGGCGGCCTGAAAAAGAAAAACGAGCTGGGCGATTTGATTCTTCCCATTGCAGCCATCCGTGGCGAAGGTACTTCCAACGATTATTTGCCGCCGGATGTTCCTGCGTTGCCGGCCTTTAGTTTGCAAAAAGCGATTTCGGCATCGGTTTCCGAACATGGCCTTGATTACTGGACCGGAACAGTTTTTACTACAAACCGCCGCGTTTGGGAATGGGATACCAAATTCAAAGAAAGTTTGCGTGCCACACGCTCCATGGCAATTGATATGGAAACGGCAACGCTTTTCGTGGTCGGATTTGCCAATGAAATCCCAACAGGGGCTTTATTGTTGGTTTCCGATCAGCCCATGATCCCCGATGGTGTAAAAACCCAAGCTAGCGATAAAGCTGTGGATATCAGCTATACAGAAAACCATGTGATCATCGGTATTGATTCGCTACAGCAATTGGCCGAAAACAGGATTGCAGTAAAGCACCTGCGCTTCGATTAACCTGCTTTTTCTCCGAAAATATCGAAAAAGTCGGCTTTGGTGATCTTTATGTTGTAAAAGGAGCCGATTTCGATTCCTTCACCTAATATCAACACTTCATTATCTACTTCCGGGCTGTCAAATTCCGTACGTCCTACATAAAAATCACCTTCTTTGCGGTCAATAAGGCATTTTAATGTAAGCCCACCTTTTTGTTGGTTGAGCTTGAGTGATATTTCCTGCTGAAGCTCCATGATTTCTTCCATGCGCTCTTCTTTAATGTCTTCCGGGACATTATCCTTTAACAGGGCCGCACTGGTATTTTCTTCTTCCGAATAAAGGAAAATGCCCACACGTTCAAAATTACTTTCAGAAATGAATTTTTTGAGTTCATTAAATTCTTTTTCCGTTTCGCCGGGATAGCCAACAATAAAAGCCGTGCGTACTGCCGCGCCGGGGAGTTTTTCGCGGAATGCCCTCATGAGCTGCTCCGTTCCCTGCTTGTCAATTCCACGTTTCATGCTCTTTAGGATTTTGGTGCTGATGTGCTGCAGGGGTATATCTATGTAGTTGCAAATGTTTTCCCTTTTTCGCATCAAATCAAGCAAATCGAGCGGAAAAGCAGTAGGATAGGTGTAATGCAGTCGGATCCATTCAAATAAATTGCTGTCGGAAAGGAGGCGTACCAATTCCGTGAGCATTTGTTTCTTATACAGGTCAACGCCATAATATGTAAGGTCCTGACTGATAAGGATGAGTTCCTTGACTCCATGATTCGAAAGGTATTTGGCTTCTTTGAGAATGTCTTCCATGCTGCGTGAAATATGTTTTCCCCGGATCATGGGAATAGCACAGAAAGAACATTTGCGGTCGCAACCTTCCGCGATTTTCAGATAGGCATAATGTGAGGGCGTGGTCAGGCAGCGTTCGTGCGTTTTGTCAGCTTGCCATTTGCCATCAAGTGCCTGAACAACATTTTTAAATTCATCAACACCAAAAAAGGCATCCACTTCGGGTATTTCTTGGGTCAGAAGATTGCGGTAACGCTGGCTGAGGCAGCCCATAACGAAAAGTTTGCCAATCATGCCTTCGGTTTTAGCTTCGGCGAAATTCATAATGGTATCAATGGATTCCTCCTTTGCATCGGCGATAAAACCACAGGTGTTGATCAAAACGGCATCAACTCCTTCTTCAGCGCTTTCAAAGCGAACATCAATGCCCGATAATTCTGCTTGACGCATTATAACTTCCGAATCAACCAGGTTTTTGGAGCAGCCCAGATTGACCACCAACAGCTTTTTTTCTTTTCCCATTGAATAAAATTTGCTGCAAAAGTAGCAAAAGCAGGATTACTTCTGTCTTCATTTTGAGCATCAAGCCCTAAGGTGAGCGCTACAGACGAAATCCGGGCCGAAATTAAAAGTTACTCAAATGGCCATTATCTGAAAAGTTCCGTGCCTTTTGGTTAAGGCTGGATGTTGCACGTGTAACTTCTTTAACGCTGAATGAGGCTTCGCTGGAAAGCTGGTTGGTTTTTTTGACTTCCTCTGAAACGGAATTGATGCGCGCAGTGATTTGTACCAAAACCTCTTTCATTTTATCTAAGTGCGGAATGATTTTGATGGCTTCGCGGCCTGAATTTTCGGCCAGCTTTTTGACTTCTTTTGCCACAACAGCAAATCCTTTTCCGGCTTCACCGGCCCGGGCGGCTTCCACGGCAGCATTAAGTGCCAGTAAGTTTGTTTGTTTTGATATAGCTTTAATGGTTTCAACGATATGAACAAACTCGTTGAGCACATTCATGTCATTGTTAACGCTGACAACAATTTGTTTGAACTGATTTTCAACTTGTTCGGCCATTCCGGCATTTTCGGCAATCAATTTATTGATATCTTCCAGCCGGCCATCGATCTGATTGATGGATGTGGAAATCTCCTTACTGATGTCTTGAAGCGAATCCTGCAAATAGTGATGGCAGTTTTCTTTGCGGTTCAGCCCGTTAAAAATGGCAATGGCCATATCTTCGCAGTTTCCGTATCCGCATGAGGAACAGTTATAATGATCGGCAGGCGAAAATTTGTTCATGGAACTATAAATCTCATTAAACTGCGCAGCTGTGGGCTTTTTGATGACATTGTTTTGAGAAAGGTCGCGGTAGTTTCGGTTATACAAGCCTTTTTTCCAATAACGGTTCAATGTGTTCCTGAGTTTTTTCCTGCCCAACCATTTGCTGATGCCGCTTTTGTTTTGCGTGTATTTTTTCATCATCTCCTTTTTTCGTTTTTCGACGTAATATTCAATTTCATCAGGAGATTTATCGCGGTTGGGTGTTCCTGGGCCTCCGTTACATCCCAGGGAGCAGCTCAGGCAATCAATCAAGGCCGGCGCCCTTCCTGCCTGCAATTGTTCGTCCAGTTTTTCCAGATAATCATAGATGTGTTCGGTACCTTCTATTTTTCGCACGCTGCTAACCAGTTCCGGGGCTTCCCGTTCCAGGGTGCGCATCAAACCTCCCGGCGATGAAAAAAGCACGGCGCGCTCGGCAGGGGCATTGTCAAAATCAGTCTCCGGATATTCAAGTAACGACTGAGCCCGGTTATGGATCATTTGGTTTAAACTCAACATAGTGAGGTTAAAATCAATGCTTCCGGTTTCGGTGAATTCACGGGTTTTGGCCAAACATGGCGAAATGGCAACAATCCTGTGATGGCTGTATTTGGGATAAAATTCACGGATCATTTTTGCAGTATGCACCATCGGGCTGTCTGCCGGAGCCAAATAGGGCATGAGTTGGGGCTGGTATATCTGAATATAGGAAACCAGGGCCGGACAAGGCTGGGCAATTACACAATCAGGTTTTTGTTGGCGGATATACTCTAGATAGGATTTAATGGTAAGCTCGGCTCCAAAACTAACATCAAATATTGCTTCAATGCCGATTGCTTTTAAAAAACCGTTTATCCTCAGATAGTTGTCAGGAAAACTGGCAGCTACTGCGGGCGCAACAATTGCTATCAGGCTGTCGTGGCGTGCCAGCGCATTTTCAAAAGCCATGCGGTCGTCGGTATAGATACGGGCGTCATGTGTACAGGCATCAACACAATTGCCGCAGCCAATGCACATACTGGGATTTACAGTTACATGATCACCACTGGCATCATTGCAAAATTTAACTGGGCATACCGAAATGCAAGCGTGGCAGTTGACACATTTTTCGCTATCAACAGTGAAGGTGGGTTTCAGGTCCATACAAAAGATGTTTCCGCCTTTTACGGAAGCTAAAACCTTTTGTTTCAGATTTTTTGCATGATGATGGCAGCCAGTTTCATGCTGGCTTCTTTCCAGTCGTACCGGCTTCTGACGAATTGATTTCCGTTTTGTGCAATTTTACGTGCAAACTCTTCGTCATCAAGCAGTTTTATGATATGGTCTGCGTACGATTGCGCATGGGTTCCGATTAGGATATCTTTGCCATCTTTGGCCAAAAGCGCATCATTGGCCAGCTCGGATGTGATGGAAGGCATGCCCATGCTCATGGCTTCCAGCAGTTTGTTTTGCAGGCCGGTGCCGATTTGCATAGGCGCGATGAATATTTTGCTTCGGTTGTATGCATCACGTATGTCGTCCATCCAGCCGGTAACTTCTACGAATTCCGATTGCAGTGCCTGCACCCTGCTGTGGGGTGAAGCGCCTGCCAGCATTAGTTTTACGCCGGACTTCTTTTTGTGCACCAGAGGCAGGATTTCATTGGCGAGAAACTCTGCCGAACGCACATTGGGGGGATAGCTCATATTTCCTGTAAAAACAAGACCTGTATCTTTCTGCACTTTATTGTCGGCAGTGAAAAAATCGTGATCTACACCGTTGGGGATAATGTGGATTTTATTTTTCCCGGGATGTGGGATCAGATCCCTGTCGGGTTTGCTGATAATGGTTTTTTGATCAAATATCTCAAAAACGTGGTGTTCATAGCGCTTCAGCCGCCTTGTTTCAGAGGCAAATACAGGCTTGAGCCACCAAGGTGCATTTTGAAGCCTGCGTTCCACACCTTTTGAGAAAACATCTTGATAATCAATTGTTTTTATGCCAGGGATTTGCTTTGCCAGCTCTGCTGTTCTGATTAACTGGCAGTAAACATAAGGGGCTTTGATGGCCGCTGCTTTTGCCTTAAGAATCCTTTTGGCCGCTTCGGTTACAAAATATCCGGTTTGAACCGGAAGCCCTTTTATCCAGGCTTCGAACATATGAAAAATAATTTCCGCTTTGTTCCTTCGGATAATATGTAGCTCCTCGCAATAGGGTTCAAGTATTTGACGGGCTTCTTTTTCGTTTAATTTACCATGATGCAGCGCAAATAGATAAATCCGGAATTCCTTTGCTAAAAAACGCAGTTGATGGAAAGCCCTCAATTTGTCGCCTTTCTCAAGGGGATAGGGTACGCGGGGCAGTATGACAATTAGTTTATCTTTCACGAATCATGTTTAGAGTTGATAGTAAAATTTGATCAGCCGGTCGATGATGCGTTCGCCAAAATGTTCTTCTTCTATTAATTTGCGTCCGGCATTTCCTAAATCCCGTGTATATCCTTTTTTATCAACGCATTGCTGCATTGCCGAAAGGAATTCTTCAGGCGTATTGGCAATCAGGATGTTTTCACCATGCGTATATTGTATGCCTTCTGCCCCGATTTCTGTTGTGATTACAGCCCTGGAACATGCAAGTGCTTCAATTATTTTGATGCGTATGCCGCTTCCGCTGAGCAATGGTACGATCATTGCCGAATTGGAACATATAAACTCCATGGCATCATCTACTTCTCCCAAAACCTCAAGTCCCTCTTGTTTTCTGTTGCGCAGCCAATCCGGCATATTGCGCCCGGCAAGGTAGAATTTTATTCCGGGGTTTTTGCCCGCAAAATCATCCCAAACCTCCTCAAGAAACCATTTCAACCCTTCCTGATTTGGAATCCAGTCCATGCTGCCAATATGAAAGAATGAAAGTTTTTCGGGGATGTTTTCAGCTTTGCAGCGATCGAACCATTGCCGGTTGACTCCAAATGTAATATCGGTCATAGGCACATTGCAATCATGGTCCCTGAAGAAATTCGCATCGCGTGAGGTGATTGTTGCAATGCCATTAAATTCATTGACAATCCGCATTTCGTAATTTTCGAGCGTGCGGGCGAGGTGGTTCAGATAGAATTTTTTTAATGGATTTTTGCTGCTGTCGGCTACTCTTTTCCAGATGAGGTGTTCAATATTATGTGCACGCAGCACAACCGGAGCGGAGGAGTATTCGCGTATGCAGCGCAGATACGGTGCCATATAAATGGTTTCCAGTTGGATAAGGTCAAATGTTTCGTTTTTTAAAATTTCCCTGAGGCGGTTTTGCATATTGCGGCTGATAAATCGCTGAACATGATATGAATCATGGCTAAACAGGTTTAAAAATGCGGGCAATGGTTTAATGCTCAGGTCGATAAAAACATCTTCAAATGTAATGGCATGGCGGATGTTCTCTGGAATTGCCTCGGGGTTTCCTTTGAACTTATTGGAACTGACGGCAACCACATGGATACTGTGCCCGGCTTCTGCCAGTCCGCTGATGAGGGCATTCATGGCAATGGGACCACCTTCGCTGGAAGGCCATGGCGATTTGTTGCACAGAAACAAAAATTTCATTCTTTATGATGGCTTTTTCGGTTGATGATTCTTTGGAAAAATTTTGTATAAGCTTCCATATCAAATAGCGGGCTATCGCTGGTTGCTTTGATGGTCAAGAATATCCCGATAGGCAGAAAAACCAGAGATGCAATCCACATGCCTTGATAAATTGGCAATGTGCCTGCTTTGGCATATTTTTCTCCGGTCATGCTTAAAATATGATAGAGCACAAAAAAGAAGGTGGAAATTACAACAGGGAAGCCCAGCCCTCCTTTGCGGATGATGGCGCCAAGTGGGGCGCCCACAAAAAAGAGTATGAAACAGGCAATGGAAAGCGTAAATTTTTTGTGCCAGACTACATAATGCTTGCGGATCAATTTCTCTCGGCCATCATGATCGCGAATGGTATGCCCCAGGTTCTCAGAAATATTCCGTGAAGCCTGCAACGCCATTTGAATGTCCTTTTCGCGGTTTTCAGAAGGGAATGCTTCTGAAATTGTGCTGTCAAAACAGATATTGGTGTCGCGCTCAGGAATCAAAGCCGAATCCATGCGCGACAAATAATAAAAGCGTTTGCCCAGCGATTGGGCATGTGTGATCTGTCGGCGTTCCAGTTTTTCTTTTAAGGAATCTACGGCCTTGCTCAATTGTTCCAGATTGAGCATCTGGTAGTTGTTTTTGAATAAATCCTCATCGGTCCGTTTGAGCTCGAAATCATTCAGGTTGAAGCGCTTGTATTGCTCTTTGAATTTTATCCGTTGATGTGGCCTGGAATCCCGATAGCCTTTCTGATCAAACTTTTCTTCATAGGAATAGCCGTCAAATAATTGAAAAATAATGGATTGCTGGTCGGGCGACATTTCCATGATCCCGGATTTCGCTACGGTAACTTTTACGTTGCCCATTTTGTCAGAATGGTCGTAAATCATTACATCGTGAATGGTGCGGCCATCTTCTTCCTTTTGTTCTACACGGATCACAAAATTCTGGATGCCATGATAAAACATGCCTTCTTTTAAGTTAAAGGCAAGTTTTTGCTTTTTAACATCGTACAGCAGGGACTTGAATTTTAAATTGGCTACGGGCAATACATTGTTCGAAAAAAAGAAGGCAAATCCGCTAATAAATATGGAAAGGATAATCAGCGGCATCATCGCTTTGCGCAGGCTGATCCCGGATGCTTTCATTGCAACCAGCTCGTAATGCTCGCCCAGATTTCCAAAAGTCATCAGGCTGCTGAGCAGAATGGCCAGAGGCAAGGCCAAAGGCACAAAAGTAGAACTTGCATAAAACAAGAGTTTGGCAATGATGTACCATTCCAGCCCTTTGCCGACCAGGTCATCAATATATTTCCATAAAAACTGCATCAGCAAAATAAAAAGCGCAATAAAAAAGGTCATCATCAATGGCCCGATGTAGCTTCTCAAAAGTAGCTGATATATTTTTTTTATGCCCATGGTTTTATTTTCAGCTGTTTCCGGATTTGTGCGGAAAAACTGCACAGACCCACTAGCAATTTGCAAAGATATAAATCAAATGCCTGATTCAGGCAATAAGCTGATGAATTAACGAAAAATCATAGAAAGGTTTCTATCCTGCCTTATTCATAAACGAACTTTTGCTGTCGTATAGCGCATAAAATAAATGCTGACAACAACTGTAAGTTAGCTCATTAAGCTGCCCCTTCGGGGAGTAGATTACCAGAAATTTTAAAAGCATTAGCGTATTTCCTGTCAGTGAAAACCGATTGTCTTATTAATGATCTCCAAGGCCGAAACAAGCATGATAAAAATAATTATTAACACCCAAAACAATGATTATTTTTCATCATGCGGTTCCATCCCACCTATAAAAATTAAATTATAATTGGATGAAAGCCTTATCTAATTCAGCCCGGGGCAGCGCCCCGGGTCGGAAAATCAACAATATTCATTTGCGCCCTGAAAGGGCAGACTAAAATAAAAAGTCCTAATGCGCCCATACCATAAAAACTTTGCAGCCGCATAAAGAAAGCTGCTTCTGCCATTATCGACAGCACAATTAATCATGAGACATGCACTCATGAAAACTTTTATAAGTAAAGCAGGCTATAAACCCGACAGGTTTTCCAAAACATATAGGGTTTATAATTGGCAAAAATTATCAATAATTCTTAAATGCAATGGTTCTGCTTGTTTTTTGTGGGTAATAAAAATTGAGGTAGAATTGGAGGTTAAACTTTGGAAAGTTTGTCCCGGATTAGTTCTCTAAATTTTGATAAGTATTTTAAACTGTATTCTAACCTTTGAATACACTAAAGGTTTCCACGGAATTCCGAGCAGAACCAATTCAATGTGCGATTCCGAACAGTTGTCGGGTGCAAATGAACATTCTTTGCATTTGATTTGATCGTTTATTTTTTTTAAAACATTGTTATATAGATATTTGCGAAATATGGTATAAAGTGTGTTATTTGATTTTTATCTAATTTATCCGATATGCTCAAGAATTACTTCATCATTGCCCTGCGTAATTTTAAACGCAATAAATTCTATACACTGCTCAATGTTTTTGGACTGGTTTCCGGTTTGCTGGTTTCCGGCTTTTTGATCCTTTATATACTGGACGAGCTTTCATTTGATAAACATCACGAAAACCATAAGCAGATTTACAGGCTGGAGTCGCATTTCAAAATAGGGGACAAGCATGATGATTTTGCAGTGACGGCTGCTCCCATGGGCCCTGCCTTAATGCTGGAATATCCTGAAGTGATTGGTTTTACGCGTTTTGCCCGCACGGGCGATTTATTGCTTGAATATGATGATCAATCATTTTACGAGACAGATGTGTACTTTACGGATTCTTCTGTGCTCGAGATGTTTACGCATCCTTTCCTTTTGGGCGATCCCGAAAATGCCTTGGCCGATCCACGGAGTATGGTGCTGTGCGAAAGTCTTGCAAAAAAGCTTTTTGGTGATAAAAACCCGATAGGAGAATTGGTTCAGGTTGATAATGACATGACTTTTAAAGTAACAGGAGTGATTGAAGATTTGCCGGGCAATTCGCATTTGAAATTTAAAGGTTTGCTCTCTCTCTCGACCATCGCTGAAATGCGTGGCGAGGAAGAGTTCAACAGCATGGAACCCGGTCGGTTCTGGAATGTGAGTGTTTATACTTATATCCAACTTGATAAAAATGCGGATATAAAAACGCTTACTGATAAATTTGATCCCTTTTATGAAAAATACATGAAAAGTATTGGTGACCAGATCAATGCGGATTTTAAAGCGGGCTTTGCTGCATTGGCGGACGTGCACCATGGAGCTCCGCTTTCGAGTGATTTACCGAAAGGGAATAAAGCCTACATCTGGATTTTTAGCCTGGTGGTTGTTTTTATTTTGTCGCTGGCAAGTATCAATTACATGAACCTGGCAACAGCGCGTTCTTCACGACGGGCACGCGAAGTGGGGGTGCGTAAAGTGGCCGGTGCCGTAAATGCGCAAATCCGCAGGCAGTTTCTCAACGAATCAGTGCTGATTGCCTTTTTTGCCTTCCTGCTCTCTCTGCTCCTTATGGAGTTGCTGCTGCCCGAATTCAATCATTTGTCAGGGAAAAACATGCATTTTGGATTGCTGCACAGCTTTGATGTAATATTTATTATGCTTGGTATCACCTTGTTTACGGGCTTGCTGGCGGGAACTTATCCGGCCTTCTACCTGGCGTCTTTTCAACCTGTGGAAGTGCTTAAAGGAAGGCAAAGTACAGGCGGGCGCAGCGGAAACCTGAGAAAAGTGCTGGTAGTTTTGCAGTTTGTGATTGCCATTGTTATGATTACAGGGACCCTGGTGGTTAATAAACAGCTGAATCATTTCCAGGAAGCCGATCAGGGATTTTCAAAAGACAATCTTATTATTGCTGCCATCCAGGATACTGCTTTCCGCAGAAAGATACCCGAATTCAATAAAATCCTGCTCCAAAACCCCAATATCGAAGGCGTAAGCAGTTCCAGTTCCGTGCCGGGCAATTTGCGCTCCATTGTGGTGATGCGGGTAGAACAGCAGGACGGGATGAAGGAACTGGCCCTGAACTTCTTTATGGCCGATACTGCTTTCCTCGATCTCTATGATATACAGCTTCTGAAAGGCAGGAATTTCCGAGGCAGTGGCCCCGAAGCCGCAGACATTACACAGGCCGTAATCATCAACGAAGCTGCTGCAAAAAAACTGGGCTGGCATGAGGATGCCCTCGGCAAAAGGATTGATTTTGGTATCGACCTCGAAGGAAATGTTGACCGGCCAACAAAAGTCATTGGTGTGGTAAAGGATTTTAACTACTCCTCGCTTCATAATCCTGTCGATCCGCTGGTGATTTTTTTGTCGCGCCAACCTTCTTTTTTTGTGAGCATCCGGCTCAATGGGAGAAACCTGAAAAACACCATTGGATTTGTGGAGGAAAAATGGAACGCTTTTAATAAATCGCATCCCTTCGATTACGATTTTCTTTCCGATTCACTGGGCGAGATGTACCAGTCAGAGCAAAAATTATCCCAGATATTCAATGTTGCCACCCTTTTCTCCATTTTTATTGCTCTTCTTGGATTGCTCGGACTGGCCTCCTTTATGGCCGAGCAACGGGCCCGCGAAATTGCCATCAGAAAAGTAATGGGTGCAGGAATTGGTCAGGTTTTCCAATTGCTTTATCGCGATTTTGCCATTCTAATCGTGATTGCCTTTGTAATTTCTGTCCCCATTGCCTGGCTGAGCCTGAGCTATTGGCTCGATCAGTTTGCCAGTCATACCACAATCAGTATTGATTTGTTCCTCATTTCCGGCCTCTTGAGCCTCTTGATTACCATGTTGAGCATTAGCTGGCATATTTACCGTGCGGCAACTTCTAATCCTGCTGATGCTATTCGCACAGAATAGGATTATTATTTTTTGAGGATTAAGAATTTTATTATATTTGTTGAAGCCTAAGGTCTTTGCGGATTGCTCCGTAAAGACTTCTTTTTAGCTAGCAAAGCTTACGCCCAAATTCCAGGGATTTTTATGTTTTCTGTATTTTAAATCAGGATTTCCAACAGAAATTATTCATTTTAAAATCAAATATTATGCTTAAAAACAGGAATTTCCTATTGTCATGGGCGATTTTTGCCCTGCTTTTCGGAGCTTTGTTTTTGACGTCATCCTGCAAAGAGGATGATGAGGATGATGCCCCGACAGATACGCATGATGAGCTTTATGTGAAGTATCAGAATGATCAGCGCTCAACCGTTAATATTGTTGGTATGCAGCTCCGTCCGCATGGCCGCGCTGATGAACAGACCGGACCAACGGGCAGCTGGACAGATGACATCATCCCCGGAGAAGACCTTGCTCCGGGAGAGTCTGTCTATTTTACCGTAAAAATCCCGAACCTCGACCGATGGGAGTACCGCCTGACCATCAAAACTCCCGAAGGGGAAATCATTAAAATGTGGGAACAGGAAGGATGGAACGATGACTCCTATTACTATATTACGCATTGGGGTGGCGATAAACGTTATGTTTATACATACATCCTGAAAGATGAAAACACCGGGAGGTATTATATTAGTGGTTGGGGCGATAATGCCGATAATGATATAAAATAAGGTTCCACTAGGAATTTCGTGGGTAACAATAATGTTTCGAAAAAATACGCAGGTATTTATTAATGATCTATTGATCCCAAATAGATTCCTCCCTACACAAAGCCTTAATCACTTCGTTTGGCTTTGTTTTGGTCGGAATGACGCTGTTTATTAGGTGTTTAGGGCAAATGCGGCCCGGTTACTGAGCGTCCTGTGGTGAGCGTAGCCGAACCAAGTCGAAGTGCGCCGCATTTGCCTCCTGACTTCATAAAAACCCGTCATTCCGACAAAGTTTTCCGAAGTATAAGGAAACTTTGGAGGAATCTGTTTGAAATAAAGTAATTTTTCTTTCCACGAAATTCCGTGTAGTACCATAAAGGACAGTATATTTTATAAATATTTAGAAAACACCAGATATATGTTTAAAATGAAGAAATCACTTTTGTTCTGGGCAGTATTTGCTTTGATGTCCGGAGCCTTGTTTTCTTTTTCATCCTGCAAAGATGATGATGACGATGTCGGCACAATCAACACCCATGACGAGCTTTACGTAAAGTTTATCAATGATGAACGATCAGTAGTTAATATAGTCGGGATGCAGCTCCGTCCGCACGGAAAGGCTGATGAGGAAACTGGCCCTACAGGAACCTGGTCGGAAGATATTATTCCCGGCGTGGACATTGTTCCGGGCGGCCATACCTTTTTCACTGTGAAAATTCCAAATCTCGACCGCTATGAATATCGCCTGATAATAAAAACACCTGAAGGCCAAACTATTAAAATGTGGGAACAGGAAGGCTGGGATAATGAATCCTATTACTACATCACCCATTGGGGCGGTGATGAACGTACTGTGACCACAACCATTTATTTCCATGCCGAAACCGGACGTTATTATATCGGTGGTTGGGGCGATTGGGCAGGAATTGGCAAGAAATAGGACCTTATTCCATTAGCTGTTAACAAAATGATAATCAATAATTCCTTCTGAGTTATGGATTTTTCATTTTATCTTTGCGGCGGAAAGGAGCTGAACTTCGAAACAATATATTACTATGAGCTAAATACAGTTCGTAATACTAATTTTGCCGATTATGGAAAAACCCTTGATTTTCATACTGCTTTTTTTGGGCAGTCTAATACTTTCTGCACAAGATGTCCCCGAATATAAGAAAGGTCTAATGGCCAGCCCACTATGGGAAAAATTTCAACAATCTGATGATCTTGATACATGCCTGATGCTTTTTGAAGAATGTATGCTGGCTTTTGATACTGCAAGTCAGAAATCTGCAGAGCAGATACTCTTTGTGCAGACTGAAATTGCCTGTCATTTTTCCCGTATGCAACAGCTGCATTTTTCTGATAGCCTGGCAGGTGCATGTCAAAAACGATTTATAGAAGGCGGCTATGATACCTTGAATTATGCGTATGGAAATATTTATAATGCGTATAGTCTGAATGCCGTTTATATTGCTCCGGATCAAAGGTATCCGCTATATGAACGCATGGCGAAAATCTGGCAGGTAGTGGGCGATCAGAAACTCAATACGCATTGCCTGATTGAGCTGGTTAACGGAATGCCGGTAAACCAAGATACCGAGAAACGACTAGTGCTGCTCGACAGTGCCATAAGGATTTGCAAAAGGGAAGGCTATGATTTTTATCTTGCTGCAGCATTGGCCCTTAAAGGACAGTTTGTGAGTTATTATGATCCTGTATTTGCCCGTGAGATCCTCGAAGAATCAATAGCTGTGCTCAATGATATGCCAATACCTAATTATCGTTTTATGTTGGTGGCTTATAGTATGATGGCCGGTGTTTATCATGATTTGGGCGATGAATACCTTGATCAGGAAATCTATTGGCATCTGCAACAGGAAAAAATCTTTAGTGAAAAAGGGATTTTTTCTCCGCCACGCCAGCTGGAATTGTATCTGAATTTTTTTGATACATATCTGGAAATTAAGGATTATGCAAATGCCCGTCGTTGTGTTGATTCAACAAGCTATATTTTTAACAATTACTTCGACAGTACCCATATTTATTTTCCTTTTCACTTGATGCGAAAAGCCAAGTTGCTGACCAAAGAAGACAGCATGGATAAAGCACGCCCGTATGCCCAAAGAGCATTGAAACTATTAGAAGAATCAGGAAGGTTTTCGTCCGTGCTTAATGTCAGGGATGTCCTTGCAGAAATTGAATGGCGCTCTGGTAACAAAGACAAGGCCATGGATATTGTGAATTATACTTTATTTGCTTCTTTTGGCCAGGAAATTCCTGAAAATCCATTGGATTTACCTGAAATTACATCTATTGAAGAAGAGATGGTTACGGTTGTTCCTCCTGCGCTTGAGAATAAAATCCTGCTGATGCTGGAATTGTATGACGAAAATCCTTCTCAGGAATTGCTGGACGCTCTTATTGCACATTATCAGCTTGCTGTGGAATATTATGAGCGCTTTATGATTTCTGCCCTGAGCATGGATGAATCCCTGATCAGTTACAGTAAAATATTGGATAAAATCACCAATGACGCACTGACCGCCTTTGCTGATATTGAAATGGATCAAAAAACATGCAAAGGGCTGTGGGAAGTTGTATCGGCCAATAAAGCAAACCAATTGCTGATTAACCGCCTGAAATCAAAAGAGATGGAGCATGATTCTTATGCAGATCAGAAAAAAAACCTGATGGCAGAGATACAGGAATTACAGGTAAAGCTGGAGGATATGCCTGATCAGGAAAGTGATGCCTATGCCGGACTGCATGACAAATGGTTGGAAAAAAACCAGCAATTGCTTGTAATCCAGATGAAATCCGCTGAGAATAGTCCCGAAGCCAGCCTGCATACAAAGGCTATGATCAATGCCGGTGATCTGCTGGAAAAAATCCCGCAAAGGACTTCCGTTCTGGATTATTATCTTTTCGATTCCGTTGTGTATTGCTTTGAAGCGCATAATGGCATACTCTCTTTCCGTGCCGAGCAGCTCAATCAACCTATGGATAAGGAAATCAAAAAGGTTTTCCGTGCCATAAAAACAGGACGTTACAGTGATCAAAATCTGGCAAGCTTATCGGACATTTTATTTAAAGATCAGTATCTCGCTGGAGTCTCAAAACTGATAGTCATCCCGGATAAAGACTTATTCCTGTTGCCATTCGAACTCTTGCCCTATGGGGATAAAAAGATGCTGATTGAAGATTTTAGTATTGTTTATAATTATTCTCCGGTTTTTTATTATGAAGCCTTGCAAAAAGAGTATCAACAACCTGAAGAACTACTCCTTATGGCGCCCGGCTTTGACAGCGAAGAAGGGGCATTGCTGGCACAACGCTCTCCTTTCCGCGGAAAAGAACTTGCCGATTTTGATGATATTGCTTTTGAAAGCGGTGAAGGCATTAGCTTGGCGTCCTTGCCTTATACTTTAAAGGAGGTGGCGAAAATTGAGAAAATCGGACGTAAAAAAGGATTAAAAACCAATCTGCTGACCGGAAGCAAAGCTACAGAGCAAGCCTTTATGGAAAATGCACCGGATGCAGGAATTATCCATATCGCCACACATGGTATTGCCATAAAATCCCAGCCGAACAAAACCGGTGTTTTCCTGAATCAGGATGTGGGCGATGAGAAGGATGGTTTCCTTAAAATGAGCGAGCTCTTCACTATGGATTTGAAGGCTTCGCTGGTAGTGCTTTCGGCATGTAAAACCGCTTATGGAGATATTGCCGAAGGTGAAGGTATTATGGCCTTGCCGCGTGGCTTCCTTTTTGCCGGTGCCGAAAACATCCTGGCAAGCCTTTGGAAAGTGCACGATAAGCACAGCATGGAACTGATGCTGGATTTCTACGAAGCTTATCTGAGCGGTGATAGTTATGCCGAAGCACTCCGTCAAGCCAAATTAAAAGCCATTAAGGAAGGGCAACAGCCCCTGAACTGGGCAGGTTTTATTTTGATTGGTGATTAGTTTGTTTCATTCATCGGATGACTTCAAGTCAACCGATGAATTTGATCCATTGCTGCAACCACAGGGCAACGCTATTGCATCGGTGTTGATTAAACAGAACAAAAAAGGCCACCTCCAAAGGCAGCCTTTTCAATATAGTTTTCAGAAAAAAATTATTTCACCCTCAAAAAATGTGCTCCAAAACGCTCAAAGGCTGCTTTTTCGAGCGATTCGCGGTGGTTTGGGTGGGCGATGTTGATCAGGGCACGGGCGCGCTGCTGCAGGTTTTTGCCATAGAGGTTGGCAGCGCCGTATTCCGTTACGATATAGTGCATATTGGCACGTGTGGTTACAACACCTGCGCCGGTTTTCAGCATGGGGCTGATTTTTGAAAACTTGCCGTTCTTTGTAGTCGATGGAATAGCAATCATGGGTTTGCCCCCTTCTGAATAGCCGGCACCACGAATAAAGTCGATCTGTCCACCAACACCCGAATAATGTTTCGGGCCAATGGAATCGGAGCAAACCTGCCCGGTGAGATCCACTTCAATGGCAGAATTGATGGCAGTAACTTTTGGGTTCTGGCGAATTGTGGCTACGGCATTCACATAGGCAACATCCATCATGGCCACTCCGGGGTTGTCATCAACAAAATCGTAGGTTTTTGTTGTTCCCATCAGGAAAGAAGCTACAGTTTTGCCTATATCAAGTTTTTTGCGGCTGTTGTCAACTGTACCGTTTTCGATCAGCGGAATAAGCCCATCGGAAAACATTTCGGTATGCACACCCAAATGTTTATGGTTTGTGAGTGATGCCAGTACAGCGTTGGGGATGGCTCCAATGCCCATTTGCAGGGTGGCTCCGTCTTCGATCAGTTCTGCACAGTTTTTCCCAATCTGGAATTCTACTTCTGACGGTTCGGGAAAACTGGCTTCGATCAGCGGGCTGTCCTGCTCCACGAAAGTATCAATTTGGCGCATGTGGATGATGGCATCGCCCCAAGTGCGCGGAACATGTTTGTTTACTACGGCAATCACGTGTTTGGCTTCCTGAACTGCGGCCAGGGAGCAGTCAACGGAAGTCCCAATGGAAACATATCCAAATTTATCTGGAGGGCTTACCTGGATCATGGCAACATCTATCGGTAGATAACCTTCGCGGATGAGACGTGGTGTTTCGCTCAGGAAAACAGGGATGTAGTCCGCATGCCCGGCTTGTGTTGCCTGGCGTACATTGTGCCCCACAAAATAGGAATCAAGATGGAAAATACCGTCATATTGTTCTTCTGTGTAGGGTGCAGCACCTTCGGTGTGGATGTGCAGGATGTTCACATCTTTGAGTTCGCTTGATCGGCCAACCATGGCATCGATTAGGATTTTTGGTGCAAGCGCAACGCTGTGGATGAATACCCGGTCGCCGCTTTTGATTACTTTTACGGCTTCTTCGGCTGTTTTAGCAGTGTACATAATGAGTTTATTTTAGTGTGTGTGATTAAGTTTCGCAGGCAAAATTAATAAGTTACTGATCCTAATACAATAAAATGTTGATGAAGATGCGTGCCCAATGAATCCAAATGAAGTCCGGAAACATCCCGTTTCGCCTGAAAATCGCCTGAAATAATTTTTCTTCTGGCTATTCCTTGTAGATTCTTGTATTTTTGCGCCTTCATTTCAAATCCAGATAGAATTTTTACATTTATGAGATTGATAAAAAAAATAACTCTAAGAATAACAGCTCTTTTTCTTTTTTATTTTCCTTTTACGCAATCACTTTTTGCCCATTTAGACAGCATTCCCGATAGCACAGTGAATATCAGCTTGCAGCAAAGTGATTTGATGGCATTTCGTTTTGATACCTTGCCCGATGGTTTTATAATAAAAAAAGATTCCCGATTGCTCGAGATGCTTGACAGTATGAGCATTGCAATGGTTTATCGCTTTGATGCCTTGAAAACCGACACCAATGAGTTGAATATTTATGGTTATCAGCCCAATGAAATACCTGATTTTCCGGATTCTGTGCTGAATACACGTATCGAAGCGCTGAATGCCGAAACGCCAATCGAACTGACTTATAATAAAGTAGTCGATAATTATATTGATCTCTACAGCAAAAACCGCCGTGAGCTTACAGGCAGGCTTCTCGGTCTTGCTGAACTATATTTTCCGCTTTTTGAAGAGACACTGGATAAATACGATATGCCTTTGGAAATCAAATATCTGGCCGTAGTGGAATCGGCATTGAACCCCCGTGCCCGTAGTTGGGTGGGCGCCAAAGGTTTATGGCAGTTTATGTATTATACCGGAAAAATGTACGGGCTGAAAGTTACCAGTCTGGTCGATGACCGTAATGATCCGGTAAAGGCCACGGATGCTGCTTGCCGCCATTTGCGCGATTTGCACGATATTTATGATGACTGGTCATTGGCGCTGGCGGCTTACAATAGCGGTGCTGGTAACGTGAATAAAGCTGTGCGCCGTGCAGGAGGCACAAAGAATTACTGGGCGGTATGGCCGTATTTGCCCAGGGAAACACGCGGTTATGTGCCTGCTTTTATTGCGGTAAACTATGTGATGCATTACCATAAAGAGCATAATATTTATCCCATTGCACCCGATATCGTTTACTATGAAACAGATACGGTTTATGTCAATGAGGCCCTGCATCTGGAACAGGTTTCAGCAGTGCTGGATATTCCTATGGACATCCTGCAGTTGCTTAATCCGGCTTATCGTCAGGACATCATCCCGGCAACGGAAAAGAAAAGCTATGTGTTGCGTTTGCCAAGAGCTAAGATGAGCGGTTTTCTTAATAACCAGGATAGTATTTCCCATTATAAAACCCGCAGCGGAATCAAGCGCGAGAAAGTATTGGCCGAAATTAAAAAAGCTCAGGAACGGCAAGTGCATATTGTGAAAAGTGGAGAGAATCTGGGGCTGATTGCCCGAAAATACCATGTGTCTGTTTCGTCGCTGAAAAAGTGGAACAATATGCGGTCAACGCGTATCTATCCAGGGCAGAAACTGGTGGTTTTTCCATCTCCGGGATATTGGGGTAAAAGCTATTCAAAAAAACAGCATACAAAATCAAAAAGCGGCACGCATATTGTAAGTAATGGCGAGAGCCTGAGCAGCATCGCCAAAAAATACGGAACAAGTGTTGATGAACTCAAAAACTGGAACGGATTGAAATCGAATATGATCCGCAAAGGGCAAAGCCTGGTGGTTAAAGATCCAGAGGCGAAAATCGATCCGTCCAAACACAAAATCATTAGTTATGAAGTGCAAAAAGGCGATACGCTTTGGGATATAGCTAAGAAATATGATGGTGTATCAGTGGATAATCTGAAGGCCATCAATAATATGAACCGAAGGAGCAAATTAAAACCCGGACAAATTATTAAAATCGCAATACCGCAAACCTAAAAAAAAAGTCATGTACAGATTAATTTCATTTTTCAGCTTTTTGTCTTTGATATTTATCATTAGCTCATGCACGATCAGCAACTCCAAAAGCGGAGGATCCGATCATTCCGGAGGAAAAACCAATGAAATACTGGTTGTTACCAATACGGATGTGATGTGGCGTGGTGTGATTGGAGAGGCTGTAACCGGTTTTTTTGGTAGCCTGCGCGACGACCTGCCACAACCCGAACCGCTTTTTAGCCTGGCGTACACCAATGAACCGCAGTTTAATTCAACGAAGATACTGAAAAAGCACCACAATATTTTTGTTGTGAATATCGACCCGAAACTTTCCAAATCATTTATTGAAACCAAGGAAGACCTTTGGTCTGTTCCGCAAAGGGTTGTGAAAATAAATGCCAAGGATCAGGAAGAATTTTTTCTGCTCTTTAATGAATATAAAGAGGCTTTCCTGAAGATGTTTGATGATCTGGAAATCAAGCGTACGCAGAAAACCCTGAAATTGGGCGAAGATGTGATGATGTCGCAGAAACTGGCAAAGAAATTCGGCATAAAGCTTTTGTTGCCTGCCGGTTTTCAGGTAGTTAAAGAAGGCAAAGATTTCGCATGGCTTCGTCAGAGCGTTAGCAAAACAAGTCAGGACCTGCAGGTCAATTTTATGATTTATACCTATCCTTATACCGATACCAACGCATTTAATCCGGATCGTATCATTGCTGTGCGCGATTCTGTTTGCAAGGAATATGTTTCAGGGCCCAGCGAAAGCTCTTATGTAAAAACAGCTACGAAGGTAATTCCGCCGGTATTTAATGAAACCGGCGACCTGATTGATGGTTATGCCGTAGAAACCATGGGGCTCTGGGAGCTGGAAGGAGATTTCATGGGCGGCCCTTTCCTGAGCTATACTTTTGTTAATCCGAATCGCCAGGAAGTCGTTACAATGGAAGGATTTATCTATAATCCGAACAACAAAAAAGCCGTGTATCTCCGACAGGTGGAAGCCATGATGAAGAGTGTGGTTTTCTCGGAAGAGTAAGGAAAAACATCAATAAAAAAAAGGCTGGATGACTTTTGGGTTCCGGCCTTTTTTTATTTGCCTTCTGTGATTTTGCGTGCAATACTGCCGATGGCCATTTGAAGGCTGTTGGACAGGTCGGAGCCGGCACTGTAATTGGCCGAATACAAACTACTTACCCTGCCGTCTTCAATAAAATCCCATGCTTTGCCCCAGCGGTCTTGTTTTTTGGGGTCATAAACGGCAAAGGCAATCCCGTTATAACGTTTTATCAAACTGAAACAGGGGATATCCGTGAGGCCATCGCCAACAAAAACCATGTTTTCTATTTTTATGCGATAGTCTTTATATGCAATTTTTTCATTTACACCAAATGGGTTTGAAATGGCTTTTTCTCCGATAATTCCTTTGGATATTTGAAAAATGTAGCGCGTTTTATCGGTGAATGAAATCACTTTTTTTGGGAAAAGGATATTGCCCTGTGCATCATAATGAAACTCGCTGCCCCAGCATTCTGTGAAAAAAGGCGCAATCCGGCAGTTCCGGATGATTTCCCCAATACCGCTTGAAATTATATAAAACTCAAGGTCAATGTCAGGGAAGTTTTTCTTTAGGTCGGTTTTGAGTCTTGTGAACAAACGCGTAACTCCTTTATGGAATTTCAGCTTTTTCCCAAAACTGATAAGCTGTTCGCGGCTGATTGGACGATCCAGTTCCTTGCTCAGTTCGAGCAGTTGAAACATATATGCGGGTATCGGGTCCCAATCCTGATTGTCCAAGGGCTGAACGCGTTCTTTCCAGAATTTTTCTGCATCCACACCGAGATATTCAAGGAGCTGCGAGGTTGAATCGTGCGTGAGTGTATCATCAAAATCAAAAATCAGTGCTATACGAGACATTTTACTAATGTTGAGTAATGCAAAGGTAGTTATTGTGCCCGTTTATTGATCGGCAGCTGCAATAATAAAACTGAATTTCCAGAATTTATCAGTGAGCCTGTATTCAGGATGAACCGGTGCCCCCCAACTGTTGTCGCCACCCACGCCCATTTGTGCAGCATCAATATTGAGTGTGAAATACCCGTCTTTTTTAATGCTTCCGCCCGGCTGTTGCGGAAGGCTTTTGATGCGTACCGGTTTGATTTGTCAGTGCTATATCAAGCTGCAAAAAGCCACTGTCATTAAGGGGCTCGGCTATGATACGGAAATCGTGTACAAAAACCTTTGGTGTTGCATAAAGATAAACATCGCGTTCTATGCCGCTGGTTTTCCCGTAATCCTGCCCTTCGAGGTAGCTGCCATCGCTGAAGCAGTAAACCTCAAGGGCTATTTTGTTTTTTCCTTCCTTTAAAAGGGGCTGATATCAAATTAGGCCGGTGTTTTGGAGCCCTGGCTATAACCGGCTTTGATGCCATTGGGCAACAGAACCTTATTGCAGTCATAATCCGGTCCGGCATTCATTGCCTTCAGGCTGTCACGATAAGGCAAATACCAACTATGTGGGGCCAGTTTGTTTAGCGAAATGATTTTTTCGTTTTGGTATTAGGGTCGGATGACCCTTTGTGCCTGAAGGCTCATCTGAAGCAAAAAAAGAGCCAGAAATGTAGTAATAGAATGACGCATAGTGATGTCTTGGTTTGGAAGCCAATAATATAAAAATCCTTTATACCATCATTCGGGAGTTTTCGGTTATTTAGCTGTCTCAGTTTTGGATGTCAATCAGGATGGATTTTTTAACCGCCGCAATCACCAGTGGATAAAATATTTTGGGCTTTAAATAATATTTGTACTTTTATGCAACGTAAACCGAAACATCGATAATTCCATTATCAAAGTCATTTTGAAAATTGAACTATGAGTAATTTAGAGCAGGAATTTAAGGCCTTATTGGATAAATATAATGAGCTTGAAGGTAAATATCTTCGGGCGCTAAAAGATTTGGACGGAGCGCGTCAAAATACTTCAGTTTATGATGCGAAAGGCTTGATACTAAAAGATGAAGTTTATCAAACTCTTTTTAATTCTGCTTCTGATTCCATATTTTTGATGGATGGTGAACGATTTATTGCCTGCAATCCGGCAACCTTAACGATTTATGGTTGCGCCCATGAGGACGATATTATCGGACATACGCCCTGGGAATTCAGTCCTGAATATCAGGAAAACGGGATGAATAGCAAAGAGCTGGCTTTGAAATATATACGCGAATCTAAAAAAAGAGGGGGTCAGTCATTTGATTGGATTCATAAGCGCAAAAACGGAGAATTATTTGAAGCAGAAATTTCCTTGGACCGTTTAAACCTTGCAGGTAAAAACTACATACAAGCTATTGTGCGCGATGTATCATTTCGAAAAAAAGCTGAGCGTGCAGCCCGGGATAGTGAAGAAAAACTCTATGCAGTATTCAATGGACTGGTCAGTATTCCCGTTCAGGGCTATAATGATAAAAGGGAGGTGATCTATTGGAATGAGGCCAGTACGTTATTATATGGCTATTCGCGTGTGGAAGCAATGGGAAAGAAGCTTGAAGATCTCATTATCCCGGATGAAATGAAAGAAGCCGTGGTGGAACTAATTGACGACTGGCACACAAAGAATATCCCAATTGAATCGGATTATCTGGTTTTGCGCGATAAATTCAATAAGCCGGTAAATGTATATTCGAACCATGTTATGATACAAAATGCGAATGGCCAAAAGGAAATGTTTTGCGTGGATATGGATGTCAGCCCATTGAAAGAAACAGAGAAAATCCTGATGGAAAGTGAAGAACGTTTTCGGCTGCTGTCGGATGTGACTTTTGAAGGGATTATTGTGCATAAAGATGGGGTCATTATTGATGTAAACAAGGCTTTTGAACGCATCAGCGGATATAACCGAAAAGAAGTATTGGGCGAATCATTTCTTCAGGCATTCAGCAATTTTGATGCAGACCTCAGTGCTGTAAAGCGCAATATGACTAAAGGGCATGCCCGGCCTTACCGCATCCGTACCAACCGAAAAGACGGCGGAAGATTATGGCTGGAAATTGAAGGACGTGACATTGACTATAAGGGCAGTATAGTCAGAATTGCAGCATTGCGCAATATCAGTGAGAAAGTTCGTATGGAAATTGCACTGAAAAATGCAGAGACACAATACGAATCTGTGATAAATAATTCCCAGGAAGGTATTTTTGTAATCCAAAATGGAGTATTTGTGTTTGCCAACCCTACCATTACGGAAATAAGTGGCTTTCAATGGGAAGATATTGATGGGATGACTTTTATGGATTTGGTTTTCGAAGATGACCGTGAGATGATCGTTGAACGTAATAAAAAACGCCTGATAGGACAGGATATACCTTCTTACGACTTTCGTATCCTTGATATTGACGGCAATCCTAAATGGGTGCACATCAACGCAGCACGAATGCAATGGAACGATAAGGATGCCGTATTGTGTTTTGTGAGCGATGTCGATGATCGGAAAAAAGCAGAAATTGAATTGATCAACAGCCGTAAAAAGTTGCTGACATATATCGAATCTTCACCTTTGGCAATTTTTATTTTTGATAAACAAGGAAACTATACATATGTAAATAACGCTGCAGAAAAAATGCTCGGCCTTGAGAAAGATGTACTTTTGACAAAGAATTTCAAGGATATTTTCTTTGCGGATGATTTGGAAAAGGGCATAAAATTGTTTGAAAAGCTGCTTGCAACAGGTAAGGTGCAAACAACCGAACTGAGGTTTAAGCAAAACAATGACCTGCTTTCAGATTTTATAACCGATGCAGTTAAACTTTCTGATGATGAGTATATTGCTTATTGTCAGGATATTACTGGCCTGGTCAATACACAAAGGGAACTCAGGGAAAAGAATGAAGAATATCAAATGCTCAACGACCGCCTTGAGTTGCAAATCGAACAAATCAAAAACATAAACACCAAACTGAAAACAGCCAAAAGCAAAGCTGAAGAATCCGAACGGCTGAAAACCGCTTTTCTTGCCAATATGAGCCATGAAATCCGCACACCAATGAATGGTATTTTAGGTTTTACGAAATTGCTTCAGGAACCCGAACTGAGCGGTGAGCAAAAGAAAAAGTATATTGAGATTATCCAAAAAAGCGGCGACCGAATGCTCAATACGGTAAATGATATTATTGAAGTTTCACGTATTGAAACCGGACAGGTACAGCCTGTTGTTAAAGCTTTTGATTTATGTGCTTTGTTGCGCGAATATTATGACTTTTTTAAGCCCGAAGCTGATAAGAAAAAGTTGGAACTGAAACTGGAAAAGTTGCCCGGATTAAATGCAGATTTGCTTTCCGATAAAGGGATGATCGAGAGCATTCTGGTTAATTTTTTGAAAAATGCGATCAAATACACCAACGAAGGCTTTGTTTTCTTTGGTTGTAAACGGAATGGCAGTGAATTGGTATTTTATGTGCGCGATACGGGTATCGGGATACCTGAGAACAGGCAAAAAGCTGTATTTGACCGTTTTATACAGGCTGATATTGAAGATAAAGACGCGCGCGAGGGATCCGGGCTTGGTTTGGCCATTGCCAGCGCATATTCGAAAATGCTCGGAGGCAGGATTGAGCTGACCTCTAAAGAGAATGAAGGCTCCGAATTCCGTTTTTTCCTGCCTTTAAAAACAGCTCAAGCAGATTTATCTTCTGAAAAAGATGATGAAAAGCCCGATAAACAGATTCCACTGAAGAAGTTAAAAATCTTATTGACAGAGGATGATGAAGCTTCGCGCATGCATTTGTCCATAATTCTGAAAGGAATCGTGTCTGAACTGCTAATAGCGAAAAACGGAGAAGATGCGATCAGGTTTTGTCGCGAAAGAAGTGATCTGGATTTGGTTTTAATGGATGTGAAACTTCCGCGTATGTCGGGTTATGAGGCTACAAGAGCCATTAAAAAAATCAATCCCGAATTGCCGGTAATTGCACAAACTGCCTATGCTATGGCCGGCGACCGTGCAAAAGCACTGGAAGCAGGTTGTGATGACTATATTTCAAAGCCGATCAACAAAAATGAATTGCTGCGTATGATAAATGCTTTGTAAGCTATTTTCGTGGCTCTTGGAGTTTTTCTTTATGTGATTTTGATAAAATTTCTCTATGTATTAAATAAATATCTATTTTTAGCATCTGAAGTTGTTATCCTGTAGTGTGATTATATGCTAAAAATTCAATATGAAAAACAGTAATTTACTCATTCTTGTGCTCCTGGTTTTTGTTTCTGCATCAATAAAAGCTCAGGAAAATCTAAAGCCGGCTCGTGTCGTTTTGTCGGATCAAACTGTTCTTGAGGGTTTTATCGATTATCAGCAATGGGGCGCTAATCCCGCCTTTATCCGCTATGTGCCATCCGGAAATGCCAGTCCAACAGTTTATTATCCCAATGATGTATTGTATTTTGAAGTGGGCGATGATTATTATGCAAGTGCTGTTGTTCCCGTCGAATTAAGTCCAAACGAAATAGCGCGCCTTACAGATTCTGCAGGATTTATCCTCCAAACCGATACGGTTTTCCTGCTTCGGATTTATAAAGGAACCAAAAGTTTGTGGTCATTCCATGATCCTGATATTAAAGTCAATTATTATATTTCAACAGATGGCGATTATCAACTGCTTGAATATAAGCGCTATAATGCACGCAACGATCGGGATTACCGTATCGTAAAAGAAAACAAAAGATTTATTGGGCAGCTTACATTATGCCTTTCGGATTGCAAAGATATTTCCGGCAAAATAAATAAGGTGAGTTATGCGGCACGCAGCCTGATAAAACTTCTTAAAGCGTACGATCAATGCGTAGGCCTTTCATCGGAGTATGAGATTGAAGACCAGCCCGGCCTGCGCTTAAAATTGGGACTGTTGGCCGGAATTTCTGTTAGTACGATTCATTTCAGCAGCAACAGTCCGGCGCATAAAAGCCTTGTGGAAACTGATTTTGCATCATCCCTGAAACCTACGGGCGGCCTGGCTTTGGATATGATCCTGCCGAGGAACCGGCAAAAGTGGATTTTCCGTAATGAGCTGGTTTATTCTTCCGTGAGTTTTGAAGACACCTGGCTTGAAGAAAAGCCAGATCGATATACGCGCGAGGAAATCTACAATCATTTGGAATTCTCCTGGCTGAAAATCAATTCAATGCTGCGCTTTGCCTATCCGGTCAATTCAATGCGAATCTTTGTCAATGTGGGTATTGGCAATGCCATTATTATTGATGAGGTAAACAAGAAAAAGCGCGATTGGTATTTCAATGTTGAACATACGGTTACCGAAGGAAAAGCCGTTGAGTATATCCGTTCGAATGAGCAGTCGTGGCTTATTGGAGCCGGATTGAAAACGGAACATTTTGGTTTTGAAATGCGCTATTCGAAATCAAACGGGATTTCCGATATTACTGCCTTAGGCTCATCCATCAGCCGTTTGAATTTTTATCTTACATATAATTTTTAAACTTATTTGTGTTGATTATCAGTGAATTAATGAAAAAATTATTCTTCGTAACGGTTTTTTTAATTTTGGTCAATGGAGTTTTTGCTCAAAATGGAATTGTGCATATTGACCCGATCTATTTTCATCTTGATGAAAGTCAAAATATCCTACTGATTAACAGAGATATACATGCGCTTAACGAGCAATATCCCGACGAAAAGCAAATGATTCAGTGTGGCAGTCTTCAGTATCATTTGTCATTTCCTGTTTTGAATTTTGAATGCGGAATATCATATGAAGTAAGCGATACGGAAAACCGGATGTATGTCCTGTATTTTACGCCACTTCCTGTAATCAGCATATTTACCGATTATGAAATTCCTGATGAGCCAAGAGTTTATGCTCAGCTGGCGCTCTGTGAGAAAGATGGGCATTATCTCGAAAGCGATTTGGGAATTGAACTGAGGGGCGGATGGGCACAGCAACATCCCAAAAAATCTTACAGGATTGAATTCTGGAAAGACAGCAGCGGAAATGAAACCCGGGATTTTTGCTTGCTCGGTATGCGTTGTGATGATGATTGGAATATTCAGGCAATGTATAATGAACCCTTGCGCCTGCGCAGTAAATCAAACTATAAGCTATGGCGTAAAATGAATGCCTTGTATTACGCTAATGATGAGCCGGAAGCTATAAACGGTGTACACCAGAAGTATGTCGAGCTTTTTTTGAACAACCAATACCATGGCTTGTATGCGCTCAGCGAAAGGGTAGATCGGAAACAATTAAAACTAAAAAAATATAAAAACAATGAAATAAACGGGCAGCTGCTAAAAGGTGTTGGCTGGGGCGCTTCAACCTATACGGCCCTGCCTCCGTACAGCAACAGCAGTACCCTTTGGAGTGGTTTTGATTATAAATATCCCGATGAGGAAATTGATTGGCAATATATTTATGAATTTGTGGATTTTGTTATAAATCAAGATAGTACAGCTTTCAGCCAGGAGTATCGGGAGTGGTTTTGCCTTGAAAATGCTGTTGACTATTTTATTTTCCTTAACCTGCTGCGGGCAACTGATAATACGGGCAAAAACCTTTATGTTGCGCGATATAAAGCTGCACATCCCTGGTTTTATGTCCCTTGGGATTTGGATGGTACTTTAGGTATTATTTATGATGGCACGCAGGAGAATATTACCAATGATATTTTATCAAATGGCTTTTATGACCGGTTGATCAGTGATCAGTATTTTAAAGAAAAATTGACACAACGTTGGAATGAGCTAAAAGTTAATATATTAACTGAAGATCGGATTATGCAGGAATTACAGGCGCAATTTGATTATTTGCAATCCAATGGCGTTTATGAACGGGAACTGCTTGCCTGGCCGGATTGCTCGTTTTTTGATTTGAATAACCTGGCCTATACTTCCCAATGGTTGCAAAATCGTTTTGCTTACCTTGATAAAGTCTTTACGAATCCGGGACTAATGACAATTGTTGGCCCTGAACTGCCCTTTTCGGAGCAGGTCAGTATTTATCCTAATCCAGCCAAAAATAATTTGAATGTTTTGCCACAGGAAGGTGTTCAAATAGAAAAAGTACAGATACACGGTCTCTCCGGAAGGTGCCTGTATGATTCTGGTCGGCAAAGTCTTACTGAAATTGATGTTTCCGCATTGAGCGAAGGAGTTTATTTTGTGAGGGTTGTTACGACATCAGGAGAAAGAATAGTACGTAAAATAATTATCGCTCGCCACTAAGGATAAACAGTAAGTGCTTATCAGCTTGAACCAAAATATCTCATTAAACCATGCAATATTTTTCAATATTCGTGATTATTTGTTATATTTGGCATATATAATTGAGCGTATTGTGCCCTGGTTGCAGGATACTTAGCCAAATAAACCAAAAAATGAAGCCATGAAGAAAATCACAGGAAATTTGATCATTTTAATCCTTTTCGCTCCTATGTTTCTTTTCGGGACAACAATTATCGTTGATATCAATGGATCCGGGGATTACACAAGCATCCAGGAAGCTATAAATAATGCCCGAAGCACTGATACCGTTTTGGTATATCCGGGAACTTATACCGAAATCGTTGATTTCAGCGGAAAAGATATTGTGCTGGCCAGCTTATTCCTGACGACCCAGGATACATCCTACATCGCCCAAACCATAATTGACGGCGCAAATGAGCAATGCCAGTTGGTGCGCTTTACCCATGGAGAAACAGAAAATGCCAAACTTGTGGGTTTTACAATTGCAAATGCTTCGGCCTGTGCTGGCAATCCTAATGTTGACAACCCACAAGGGCTTGGGATTTTGATTAACGGAAGTTCACCGGTGATTGAAAACAACCGCATCATCAATAATAACTATCATGAATGGGATTGGATTGGCGGTGGGATTGTGCTTAGGAATTCATCGGCCCGGATTGTTCATAATCTAATCCGAAATAATGATATGGCCTACGAGGGCGGTGGGATTTTTATGAGTAATTGCAATGAAGTTCATATTGAAAATAATATCATTGAGGATAATCTTGTTTTCAGCGGTTATGGAGTTGCACGCGGAGCTGGCATTTACATGGATAGCTCAAATTATATTACTCTTGCAAATAACACAATAAGTGATAATAACAATGACTTTGGCGATGGAGGGGGTATATTTATCGGAAGATGTGCCCACGTCAATATCGTAAATAATATTTTTTCTGATAATTCGACCGATGGCGATGGAGGAGCCATTTTTGCCAAATATGTTTCAGACCTGAAAATAAGCGGAAATTTGTTGAATAATAACCAGGTTACTGCTTATGGGGGTGGGGCTGTATTTATTGATTCAGAGCTGGTTATGGCAAATAATACACTTTGTTATAATAGCGCAACAAAATATTTTGCTAAAGGTGGCGCCCTGTATTGCGAAAATTCAAGCCCTGAGATTTATAATACGATTTTTTATTTCAATACTTCGGAAGGTAGTGGAAATCAAGTGTATCTGAATGCCAATGCGGATCCGGATTTCTATTATTGCGATATTGAAGGCGGTGTTGAGGCTTTTGGCCTGGCGGATACCGTAGTTTATAACGGCCATTACGAAAATAATATTGACGAAGATCCGCAATTCCTCCTTACGGGCGATTATCCCTTTAGCACAGAAATCAGCTCGCCCTGCAATAATGCCGGAGACCCGGATACAGCAGGTCTGCACTTGCCGGATGTTGATCTGGCGCATAATCCACGGATTGTTGGCCCAAGTATCGATATAGGCGCTTACGAAAACCAGTTGGCAACATCTGTACGTAATTATGAGCCGGCAGCCAAACCCCTTCTTTTTCCCAATCCGGTAAAGGATAAATTGCAGATCAGTATTCCTGAAGAATTGTTTGAAGAAGCTTGGGTAATTATTGTGGATATGCATGGAAAAACAGTTTTGGCTGAACACCTAAAAAGCTCCGTACAGGATTTCAACCTTCAGGCTTTGGCTTCGGGTGTGTATGTGTTAAAAATTATCAATGGAGCAAGAGTGTTTGAGCAGAAGGTTATTGTGAAATAGCCTGCTTTATTCATGCTTTAAATTCAGGTCAGATGTGAGGCGTCTAAAGCTGAAGATATAGTCGCCTATTTCAAAGCTTTAGCAACGAAGCAGATGGCCTGAAGTTAATGCACTAGTAAAGTGCAAACAAATTCAATTTTAGGATATAAATTTAATAAACACTTAAATTTAAGCTGCTTACATTATTTTGTTTGCATTTTATGAATAGAGCAGGATAGAGGCGTTTATACCCGTAGGAGCTTGTTTTAACATTTTTTAGGGCTTATTATTTTTATAAGTCGTCAGCATGCCCCATTTTTGCACCTTAATAAAAGTATAGTATTATGAGCGTTCCATTGATCCTGATCCTCATCCTTTTGTTTTTCCCGGCATTGCTATGGAAAATATTTGAAGAAACCGGACATGCCTCCTGGATGTCATTCGTGCCGGTTTATAATTATTATATCTGGCTGCAGATTATCGGCAAACCCATTTGGTGGTTTATTTTCCTGTTGATCCCCTTTATCAATTATTTCATGGTGTTTCTTATGGTGGTCGAAACGACCAAATGCTATAAAAAATACGATTTGGGCAATCAGGCTCTGGCTGCGGTTTTTCCATTCATCTACCTGCCTTATCTCGGGCTTTCGTCCAAAGAAACTTATCTCGACCCGAAAGACCGCCCCAAAATCAAAAAGACCTGGATCCGCGAATGGGTCGATGCCATTATTTTTGCGGTTATTGCCGCCACAATCATCCGCATGTTTTTGGTGGAAGCTTATACCATTCCCACATCATCCATGGAAAAATCATTGCTGGTGGGCGATTTCCTTTTTGTAAGTAAATTTGCCTATGGCCCCAAAGTGCCCAATACGCCCATTGCATTTCCTTTTGTGCACCATACCATGCCTTTAACGCAGCAGAGCAAAAGTTACTTGGAGTGGATCAAGTTGCCTTATTACCGTTTTACCGGTTTTGGTGATGTGCAGCGCAATGATGCCGTCGTGTTTAATTATCCCGGTGGCGATACCGTTGTGCTCGAACGCCAGAATGAAGATTATTACCGCATTGTTCGCGATGCCGAACGTGAATTTAAAAACCGTTTTCCCGAACGTTATTATCCGGGCATGGGACGTCAGGCGGTGTGGAAAAACTATAATGTAACTGCCCGTCCGGTGGATAAACGCGAAAATTACATCAAGCGCTGCGTGGCTTTGCCGGGCGATACGCTGGAAATCCGTGATCAGCAGGTGTATATCGATGGGCAAAAAGGGGAAAACCCTGAAGAAATGCAATTCAGCTACCGAGTTGAAACCAAAGGAATGCCACTGAGCGACAGGGTTTTGCGCGATCTGAACGTTTCTCAGGAAGATATCAGGAATTATAAAATGACAGGTTATTTGCACTTAACTCAGGAAAAAGCAGACAAGCTGGCTCAAATCCCTGTGGTAAGCAAACTGGAGCGCAATTCCATTCCTGACGGCACATGGGACCCCAATATTTTCCCTTTCGACAGCCGCTACAACTGGAATGTGGATAATTTCGGGCCGCTCTATATTCCCGAAGCAGGCGCAACAGTGACACTTACGATGGATAATCTGCCACTTTACGAAAAGATTATCGGTACCTACGAAGGCAATGATCTGGAAGTGAAAGATGAAGAAATTATCATCAATGGCGAAAAAGCTGATTCTTATACCTTTAAATACGATTATTACTGGATGATGGGCGACAACCGACACAATAGTGCCGACAGCCGTTTCTGGGGTTTTGTGCCCGAGGATCATGTGGTTGGAAAAGCAGTGTTTGTCTGGCTTTCGCTCGATAAAGATAAATCCCTCTTCGGCGGAAAAATCCGTTGGGACAAATTATTCAGGGTTATTCATTAAACCAAACATATAAAATGAAGAAAGCTAAAATTCAAACTGAAAAAGGGGAAATGCTGGTCGAATTTTTCGAAAAGGATGCTCCAAATACCGTAGCAAATTTTGTGAAACTCTCGAAAGAAGGTTTTTACGATGGACTTACTTTTCACCGCGTTATCCCTGATTTCGTAATACAGGGTGGATGTCCGAACGGAAACGGAATGGGCGGCCCGGGCTATACAATTAAATGTGAGCTCACAGGCGATAACCAATACCACGACCGCGGAGTGCTTTCCATGGCACATGCCGGACGCGATACCGGTGGTTCGCAGTTCTTTATCTGTCATAACCGTCAAAATACACAACATCTCGACCGCAACCATACCGTTTTCGGAAAAGTTGTCGGGAATATTGATGTAGTGGACAAAATCCGTCAGGGCGATAAAATCCTGAAAATCGAAATCCTCGACGAAGAATAAACTTTTCCAAGTTTGAACTTTGGAAAAGTGGTTCTACTAGGAATTTCTTGGAAAGACAAAAGTTAAATCTCCTACAGATTCCTCCAAAGTTTTCCTCATACTTCGGAAACTTTGTCGGAATGACGTGTTTAAAATATCCTACTGTGTCCTCGCCGCATTTGCCTTAAACGCTTATTAAATAGCGTCATTCCGACCGGAACAAAGCCAAACGAAGTGATTAAGGCTTTGTGAAGGGAGGAATCTGTTTGAAATTACGATCAAAATCTTTTAATAAAATTCCGTTTAAAACCATTTAAAAAACGCTTTCTAAACCGGACAGAAATGGATTTTGATTACTTTTGTGATTGATCCACCCATAAAACATTTATTATGAAAAAAGTATTTTCCCTCTTTGTACTTATGATTATTGCAGCCGGTTTTGCCGGTCAGCTGCAGGCTCAAAAGGATTTTAACGGTATTGTTACCTATAAAGTTAATGTCGATTCAGAAACCATGGATCCGCAAATGGCCGCCATGTTGCCCAAATTTATTAAGGTGTATTACCGCGATGATAAATCGCGTACCGAAATGAATATGCCCATGTTCTCTGTTGTGACGATTAAAGACGGAACAGAGAAAACATTAACTCACCTCATTGATGCTCAGGGTAATAAATCTGCCAAAGTGCAGGATTATGCTGAAATTAAAGAGCAGTTCCCCAAGGATATGCAGGTAGATGTACGTGAAGTGGATGAAACCAAAGAAATTGCCGGTATAGAATGCAAAAAAGCTGTAATTACCATTAAAGAAGGCGATAAGAAAGAACGCATGAATGTTTATTATGCACCGGATTTTGGCAATACCAACCTGAATTTTGATAATCCGCTTTTTCAGAAGGTTCCGGGCATGTTGATGCAATTCGAGCTGAATGATGCCGGAGTCAATATGGAACTCGTTGCAAGTGAAGTGCAGAAAAAACGCGTGAGCAAAAAAATGTTTGAAATTCCAAAAGAATATGAAATTGCTCCCAAAGCAGAAGTAAAACGAAATCCGGAACACGTTGAAACAGAACTGGATTAATCCGTTTTTACAATAAATATGAAAAACCCTTCCGAAACAGGAAGGGTTTTTTTATTTGCCCAAAGGCTTTTTGTATTTTTGTTGCTGAAAATATCCGAACAAATGGCCAAAGTAAATACCAAGTCACCGAAAAGCTCTAAAAAACCTGCCGACAGCCCGAAGAAAAAAAGCGCTAAAGCAAACAAAAGCAAAGTGAATAAGCCTGCATTGCAAAAGATTGCCGGCCTTTTTCTGGTTTTTTCTGCGGTGCTGTTTTTTATCTCCTTTACTTCTTATTTATTTAACTGGCATATTGATTTTGATAAGGTGCAGAATTATCAGCATTCCTTTTGGTCGCTGCTTACCGATGGTGATGTGGAAGTAGGAAATGCTATGGGGCGGCTTGGCGCTTATGTTTCCTATATTTTCATTACGCGTTGGTTTGGGATTGTCTCCTATTTGTTTCCCGTGCTTTTCTTCGTTGTGGGCACACGCTTGCTCCTGCATGTCCGTATCTGGCATTTGGGGAAATTTTCGGTGTTCCTATTGTTGAGCCTCATCTATTTTCCGGTTCTCCTGGCATTTATTTTCCCCGAAAATCCTGGTTTCGGAATGGGCGGCGTTGTAGGTGTTGAAGCATCCAAATGGTTGGCCAGCCTGCTGGGAAAACTGGGAGAAGGCTTCCTGCTGTTTTTTCTTTTGCTTACCTTCCTCACGCTAAAATATAATATTCCCTTCCGCTGGGCAGGGCCCTTAAAGAAATGGTTATCACGCCAGGCCGAAAAGCAGGAAGAAAAGCGTAAAGAGCGCGAAGAAAACAGAGATGCCAAACGTGAGCCCCGTGGCGATATTTATAATCCGGGCGAGTATTCTGTCGATACAGATGAAGAGGAAGATGAACTGCCCGCCAATAAACCTAAGCCAAAACCGGTAGAAACTCCCATTGAGCCGGATGAAGATATCGTGACGGAAAATGAGAATGTCCCTCCAATTGCAGAAAATACACCAAAACCAGTAGAAAAACCAAAACCGGCCGCTGAGCCTTTAGCCGATGCGAATGATCCGGGCACAACGATAAACTTTGACGCCCCGCCACAAGATGCAAAGCCAAAACCCAAACCTTCGGCAGAACCGGAGTTTGAAATCAGCCAACCGGAAGAAAAACCCGAAGAAAAAGCAGGGCATGAGGATGATGTGCCGGAAGTAAAACCTGATGCATCTGCAGATAAAGGATTGGAGCACAGTGGAATTGATGAACCTTACGATCCACGTAAAGACCTTCCGGACTACCGTTTCCCGGATTATACACTGCTCGAACCTCATGGCTCCGATTCCACAGAGAAAGTGCAAACCGAAGAACTCGAAGCCAATAAAAACCGTATTGTTGAAACACTCAACAATTATTCGATCAAAATCCAAAAGATCAAGGCAACAATCGGGCCTACGGTAACTTTGTACGAAATTGTTCCTGCTCCGGGCGTGCGCATTTCCAAAATTAAAAACTTAGAAGATGATATCGCCCTTAGCCTTGCCGCATTGGGCATCCGTATCATTGCGCCAATACCGGGAAGAGGGACTATTGGTATTGAAGTGCCCAACAGCAAACCGGAAATTGTGAGCATGCGCTCGGTGGTGAATTCGGAAAAATTCCGCAATTCAAAACATGCGCTGCCCATTGTCCTCGGTAAAACCATTTCAAACGATATCTTCACCTTCGACCTCGCCAAAATGCCGCACCTTTTGATGGCAGGTGCCACCGGACAGGGTAAGTCTGTAGGCCTGAACGCCATCATTACTTCCCTGCTGTACCGCTGCCACCCTGCCGAGCTGAAGTTTATCATGGTGGATCCGAAGAAAGTGGAACTGACACTCTTTTCGAAAATCGAACGGCATTATCTGGCCAAATTGCCCGATTCGGAAGAAGCCATCATCACCGATACCAGCAAAGTAGTGAAAACGCTCAAATCGCTTGTAATTGAGATGGATAACCGCTATGAACTGCTGAAAGATGCACAGGTGCGCAACATCAAGGAGTACAATCCGAAATTCCTGGCCCGCAAGCTGAACCCTCTTGAAGGCCATCGTTTTATGCCTTATATCGTGTTGATTGTGGATGAGTTTGCCGATTTGATCATGACGGCAGGAAAGGATGTGGAAGGGCCGATAGCGCGTCTGGCACAGCTGGCACGTGCAGTGGGCATTCACTTGGTGATTGCTACGCAGCGTCCTTCGGTCAACATCATCACGGGTACGATCAAAGCCAACTTTCCGGCACGGCTGGCTTTCCGTGTTACTTCCAAAATCGATTCGCGCACCATTCTCGATGCCGGTGGTGCCGAACAGCTGATTGGCCGCGGCGATATGCTGCTTTCGACGGGCAACGACCTGATCCGTATGCAATGTGCCTTTGTGGATACGCCCGAAGTGGATGCCATTACCGATTTTATTGGCGTACAGCGCGCTTATCCAGAAGCAATGGCATTGCCCGAAGTGGAAGATGAAGAAAGTGGCGGCAAGCCCGAATTTGAAGTGGATGACCGTGATGCGCTCTTTGAAGATGCGGCACACATCATCGTGCAAACCCAGCAAGGATCTACTTCGCTGCTGCAACGAAAACTAAAACTCGGTTATAACCGTGCCGGACGTATCATCGACCAGCTCGAAGCGGCCGGTATTGTCGGCCCATTCGAAGGTTCCAAGGCACGGGAAGTGAAAGTGGCCAACGAAATGGCTTTGGAACAGTTTTTGAAAGATCTCAATAACAAAGAACCTAATAACGACTTATAGAAATGAAGAAATTCCTGATCATCACGCTATGCGCTCTGTTTTTTGCGCCAACAATTTATGCCCAGCAAAAAGAAAAAAGAGCTGCCGAAATCGTAAAAGCACTGGCCGATAAAACCAAATCCTACGACCGGCTTTCCGCTGACTTCTCTTATAGCCTCTACAATAAAGAAGCCGATATCAACGAAACCAAAAAAGGAAAACTCTGGGTGGAAGGAGATAAATACCGCCTTGAAATTGCCGGGCAGATTGTGGTCTGTGATGGCGAACAGGTTTATACTATAATGCCTGATGCAGAAGAGGTGCAGATTAATGTGCTCGAAGAAGGCGAGGATGCCATGACGCCCAATAAACTCCTGTCGTCATATTACGAAGATTACCGTGCCAAATTGCTGCGCGAAAATTTTGAAAACGATATTATGGTGCAGGTGGTGGACCTGATTCCCAACGAAGGAAAATCCTATTTTAAAGTGCGCCTCACCATTGATAAAGCCTTGCAACAATTGGTCAGCATTGCCATTTATGACAAAAACGGCAGCGTTTACACTTATGCCATTGATGATTTTAAAGGAAATCCAGATTTTGATCCGGCACTTCTTTCCTTTAAAGAGTCCGATTATCCTGATTTTGAAGTAATTGATATGCGTTAGTCCGGATGGCACTTCTGTTTGATAAACCTTTGGCGGAGCTTCTGCGTCCGGAAAGCCTGGAGACCTATACCGGGCAGCAGCACATCATTGGCGCAGGAAAACCTTTGCGCAACAGCCTGGAAAACGGGCGTATTCCTTCCATGATCCTTTGGGGGCCTCCGGGCGTGGGAAAAACCAGCCTGGCGCGTATTATGGCCAATCATCTCGACCGGCCTTTTTATACCCTCAGTGCCGTAAGCAGCGGAGTGAAAGAAGTGCGCAAACTGATTGATGAAGCACGCATGTATGGTGGAAATGCCATCCTTTTTATTGATGAAATCCACCGTTTCAGCAAATCGCAGCAGGATTCCCTCCTGGCAGCGGTTGAGGAAGGAACGGTTGTCCTCATTGGCGCTACAACCGAAAACCCTTCCTTTGAAGTGATTTCGCCTTTACTTTCAAGGGCGCAGGTTTATATTCTGGAGCATCTTTCTGCCGAAGAACTGGTTTCGCTGGTGGACAGAGCCCTGAGCTTTGTGCGTGAAAAATTCGATATCCAGCTCGATATCAAAGAAACCGAAGCCCTCCTGATGGTCAGTGGTGGCGATGCGCGTAAACTCTACAACGCTGTGGAGCTGATCTGTGCCCAATACGATGCCGGGAAAGGGGCTTTAACCGTTGATAATGCTTATGTCCAGAGCCTGATTCAGAAGAAAATGGCGATTTACGACAAAAGTGGTGAGCAGCATTACGATATCATTTCGGCTTTTATTAAATCGGTGCGTGGCAGCGACCCTAATGCTGCGGTGTACTGGCTGGCGCGCATGATCGAGGGTGGAGAAGACCCTAAGTTTATCGCCCGCAGGCTGATTATTCTGGCTTCTGAAGATATCGGCCTGGCCAATCCAAACGCTCTTTTGATGGCCAATGCAGCTTTTGACGCCATTGAGCGCATCGGCATGCCCGAAGGAAGGATTATCCTCTCTCAGGCAACTATTTACCTGGCGGGTTCGCCCAAAAGCAATGCCTCCTATATGGCTATTGGAACGGCACAAAAAATTGTGAAAAAAACCGGTGATCTTCCGGTTCCGCTGCATCTGCGCAATGCGCCCACCAAACTGATGAAAAATATCGGTTATGGCGCTAATTACCAATATGCCCATGATTTTATGAATAATTTTGCCCTGCAGGAATATCTGCCCGATCATCTTATCGGAACACAGATTTACAAGCCGGGCGCCAATAAACGCGAACAGTCCAATGCGGACTGGCTTCGCTATTTATGGAAAGATAAATATCCATTCAAATGATACCTAAAGATTTAGAACTGCTCAAATATACGGACAGCGGTAATTTTTTCCTGATGGCCGGACCTTGTGCCATCGAGGATGAAAAGACGCCTTTGCAGATTGCTGAAAAAATCTGCCGGATTTCCGATGAGCTGAAAATCCCTTATATTTTTAAAGCATCCTATAAAAAAGCCAACCGCACACGCCTCGATTCTTTCACCGGTATTGGCGACCATAAAGGATTAGAAGTACTGGCGGAAGTGAAGAAGCAATTCGGTATTCCGGTGGTAACTGACATTCACGGGATTGAAGAAGCCAAAATGGCTGCGGAATATGTGGACGTTTTGCAAATTCCTGCATTCCTTTGCCGTCAAACTGAACTGATTGTGGCTGCCGCCGAGACAGGAAAATACGTGAACATCAAAAAAGGTCAGTTCCTTTCTGCCGAAGCTATGAAATTTGCCGTGCAGAAAGTCCGTGATGCGGGAAGCGATAAAGTAATGCTCACCGAGCGGGGCAATAGTTTTGGCTATCAGGATTTGGTGGTGGATTTCCGTGGCATCCCGGTGATGCAGGCCAATAATGTGCCGGTAATCCTCGATATGACCCATTCGCTGCAACAGCCCAATCAGGGCAGTGGCGTAACCGGAGGAAAGCCCGAACTGATCGAAACAATAGGCAAGGCCGGCATCGCAGTGGGTGTGGACGGGATCTTTATCGAAACGCATCCCAATCCGGCTGAAGCAAAATCGGATGGGGCAAATATGCTGTTATTGGATAAGCTGGAACAGCTCTTAAAAAAGCTGCAAGTATTGCATCAGGCGGTTCGTTCCTTTACCAGCTAAGTTTGCGAATATTTCTATTGATTTTGCATTGGACGTAATTTTTAATCCATTTGTTTTCAAAACAAGAATTATCCTCGTTTAGACAGCGGGTCGGCCTGTCAAAACAGTGGGCCGGATGAGGGTGAATTTCCGATGCTTAGAATCCCATCAAAGGGGTTTAAGCTTTGCCGAGGTACGAGGCACTACTTTGATTGGAGATTCTTAGCATCGGGAAGAGCGGGGGGAAGCATTGTTTTGACCTGGCTTTTTGTTTCCTTTTGTGCCAAGACAAAAGGAATGAAAATGACGGGCAAAGGCATATTTTTTTATTGTCCCAATGTTATTCCTGCATCTAAATTAAAAATGGGTGTCTTATCCTGAAAGCAGGAGATAAGCTGGAACAGCTCTTAAAAAAGCTGCAAGTATTGCATCAGGCGGTTCGTTCCTTTACCAGCTAAGTTTGCGAATGCCGCCGGTTTTCTCATTAAACTCAATGTATTTTAAATCAGCAGGCAATTGCTGTGTTTTCCCAAATTGGGGAATACTCAGATAAGCCTCCTTACGCGTTTTTCCGTAATATTTAATCTCCGTAAAAACATTCTCCGGTGTGCGGTAGAAAAATCCCTTAATACCTGATTTTCCCTCAGTTTGGAATGTCTCCAGCAAAGCACCATGGCCTTCTTTACGGAAGCTGATATATACATCGCGGCCTGTATTGGAATTGGCCGGGCTGATGCCGTTTTCTTCCGAAAATTTGAAAATGCTGATCAGCTGCGATTCCTCATTTTCTGATGGAAGCACATAAAACCTTTGCGTGGTGCGTTCGGTGGTTTTTAGGCCGCGGAACAGGCTGACATATTCATCGGTCAGGCGTTTCAGCTCTTCGTTCATGTACCGAACGCTCTGTGCCGGATAAGGGACTTCCTGATATCCGCTCAGCAGGTTTTGTCGGTTTTGCCGCAATTGCGAGATATAATCAGCGGCATCCATGGCTTTTTCCTTTTCGGGACGCAGCTCAAAACGTGTATTGAAAAATTCTTTACGGAAAGTGTTGGTGTCCACATGCACAATGCGGATAATGGTATCCACCTTTTTGACACGGTTGGGGCCATAATAAAATTCAAAGAGCTCGGGAATTTGGTTTTTATTCGTAATATCGTCTTCCTTTATCCTAAGCTCAGCAGCTGAATTTAAAATCCCGGCAGCTTTAATCAAACCTTTATCGCTCAGACTTAGTGATAAACTGCGTTCGTCCCTCGATTCTTTTGCGTTCCAGGAAGCATAAAATATTTGTTGCGGATCAGGAACGGCCACTGTGTTTATCTTAAAACCAATAATCTCATAAGTGTTGTAATCATTTATGATATAGTCTTTTAAGCCTAAAAGTTCTTCTGCAAATATTGCATAGGGACCTTTGTAGTGATGATTGATTTCCATATCTACATCAATGCAGATAAGGGCCCGGGGCAATGCATATACCAGGCCGCCAGTTTCGGTTAAATCGCTGGCAGAACTGATGCGTTTTACCTGGAGTTGAGCCTGGCTTTCAAGTGACAATAATGTGATTATCAATAAACTAATAAAATATTTGTGCATAATTTGATGTTTTTTTTGTTCGCGGAAATATTTATAATTCCCTTACAAAATACTTTTCAAAGATAAGAATAATGTAAACTACATGGGCTGTTTGATGAAATTTCTGTATTGGCGGATTATATTCATCGGTTCCATGCGGCATCAGATGGAAAGAAAAAACTCAGGCAATCCAAAAAGCTATTTTTTTATAATATCTGGTTCTACTAGGGATTTCGTGGGTAAAGATAATGTTTGAAATTAAATACAAAGCAGATATTTGGAAATAAGATACTTAATAAATATAATGAACTCCAACAGATTCCTCCCTTCACAAAGCCTAAATCACTTCGTTTGGCTTTGTTCCAGTCGGAATGACGCTGTTTAACAAGTGTTTAAGGCAAATGCGGCGAGGACGTGTTTAAAACTTACTACTGAGTCCTCGCCGCATTTGCCTCCAGACTTCATAAAAACGCGTCATTCCGACAAAGTTTCCGAAGTATGAGGAAAACTTTGGAGGAATCTATTTGAAATAACATTCAAATTTCTTTCCACGAAATTCCGCGTAGAACCTTATATCTATTGTACGATTTTTGCCGCAGCAAAGCCAAACGAATTGATTAAGCGAAAGACTGTATCGTTTTAAAAAAGTTTTCCCGGGAAATCGGTTTCACTATATAATCATTGAATCCGGCTGTTTTCAGCTTGTTCAGGTCGTCTGACATGGCATAAGCGGTCAGGGCAATTACCGGAATGTCTTTATTGATTTGCCTTATCCCTTCAAGGGCTTCAAAGCCATTCATCACCGGCATACGGATGTCCATGAGAACCAGACTAATATCCGGGTTATCCCTATAAAGATCTATTGCTTCACTTCCGTTTTGGGCATGGATTAATATCGTATCCTCTTTCTTTAGGAAGCTTTCAATTAATTTGTAATTATGTATGATGTCTTCGGCTACAAGAATTTTAATTCCATCAAGTTTTTTTTTGGGAAGAGACTGTTTTTCTGTTTTTTGAAGTTCTGCTTCCTCATAGGGCAAGGTAAAATAGAACACAGAGCCTTTTCCTGAGGAAGAATCTACCCAAATATCACCCTTGAGCAGGCTGATCAATCCGGCAGAAATGGACAGCCCAAGACCTGTTCCTCCATAATTTCTTGTATGTGATTCGTCAACCTGACGGAAACGGCTAAAAATCAATTCTTTCTTGTCTTCAGAAATGCCAATGCCACTGTCTTTTACGAAAAATTGCAATTTATCTTCCATAATGTTGTATCCAAATTCAATATACCCCTGATGTGTAAACTTAATGGCATTGCCTAAAAGGTTGTTTAGGATTTGTCGCAAACGGAAAGAATCAGTGTGAAGGGTTATTTCATCAATAGATTCCGGAATTTTGAGTTGGAGCTGTATGTGGCCTTTTTCCTGCCTTTTAAGTGTTTCGAGGAATATTTTATGTAATTCGTTCATGAATTGGTTGAGCTGGAATGGCTCCTTAACAATTTTCAATTGACGGGCTTCAATTTTGGCTACATCAATAATGTCATTGATCAGCTCAAGCAAAACTTTACTGTTTAAATTGATGAGTTCCGTATATTCCTTTTGTTCCTCCGGACTGATGTTTTCTTCGCCCAAAAGATTGGCAAAACCTAAAATGGCATTCATTGGCGTGCGTATTTCATGGCTCATATTGGCCAGGAAAGCTGATTTTAAACGATCAGATTCTTCTGCACGTTCTTTTTGGATTTTTAGTTGCTCCTCTGTTTTTACCCTGTATGAAAGCTCAAGGTTGAGCCGACGGGTTTGCTCAAACAACTGTCTGCGCAGAATAAATACAGCAACTATGGTTAATACGAAAGCCAATACAATGATAACTAATGGAATAAGCAGATATTTATTGAAAAATTCCCTGAAATCATTTGTATTGTATTTTCCAAACCATTTATCATAAATTTTATCAAATTTGCCGTTGGCCTTAATTATGTCCACGCCCTGGTTGAGCCTGTTCATTGTTACTGTATCGCCTTTTTTAAGGGCAAAACCATAACCGCGTGGCAGCAAATCCTGATCAATTTTTTTGATATTGCTGAGTTTATATTTGTCGATAAGGTAGGATCCCTGCAAACTTGGCAGCAGTGCAAAATCATATTTGTTGCCTGCCAGCAAACGCAGCGCTTCAACCTGGGTATCAACAATAATAAATTTGGCGTTTTTGTTGTAGCTCAATACAAACTGCTGCAGGAAACTGCTGTTTTGCAAGATTACCCTTGGCTTTTCCAGCTTATCTAAGTTTTCAATATTTTTAAAGGTATTTTCTTTGTTGGCAAAGAAAGAATGGTACATATATAAATAAGGTGTGCCAAAATTAAAGTTTTCTTCCCTGTTTTTTGATTGGTACATGGCAATCAGCCCATCAATCTCTCCTTCCTGAAGTTCTTCTTTTACGATGTACCAAGGGCCAAGCCGGATGTCCATATTTATGCCCATTACCTCACTTACTGCCTGCATCAATTCAACGGTAAAGCCTGCCGGCTGCCCGTTTTCGTCTATATATTCCAAAGGGGGATAATTATAATCACCCCTGAAAACCAATAATGTAGTGTCACTTTTGTCGATTTTATCCGCTTTTATTGCAGCAGGCAAAATCAATGAAAGCAGTAGCACAAGGATTACTTTTGATCGGTATCCTGATTTTTCCCCTATTGGTAATTTTGAATTCAGAACGAATAAGTTTTAGTTGTTTTCCAAAAATACAAAAATAGTAAAATTGATGAAGCATGAAAGGCGATAAACACCTTGTTGAAAGATAATATTTCAGTTCTACTCTGAATTTCGTGGGTAACTATGATGTTTGAAAAAAATATGCAGATATTTAATAATGAACTATTGATCCCTAACAGATTCCTCCCTACACAAAGCCTTAATCACTTCGTTTGGCTTTGTTTTAGTCGGAATGACGCTGTTTATTAGGTGTTTAAGGCAAATGCGGCGCACTTCGACTCCGCTCAGTGACCAAGCCGCATTTGCCTCCTGACTTCATAAAAATGCGTCATTCCGACAAAGTTTTCCTAAGAATGAGGAAACTTTGGAGGAATCTGTTTGAAATAAAGTAATTTTTCTTTCCATGAAATTCCGTATAGTGCCAATATTTCAGTGAGCGCCTGAATACAAATAATTTTGAACCCGAAAAAAATGTCTTGACTGATACCGGATTTACTTCTGCCTTCCTGATTCATAAAGATTAACGGCTGAACCTAAACTTTGTGCAACAAAGCGGATCGGATGAAAAAACAATTGCTTTATGCTGCCGCTGTTTTCTATGATTTGCGGCAATGCGGAAAAGGCATGGCTAAGGGCATTGTTAAGTTTTTTACTGTTGGGGCTGTTCATTAATGCCTGAACTGCCGGATTTCGGATTTCTGTGCTGATGGCCGTGAACGCGCCAACGACCAAAATGGCCCTTTCGTCCATCAATAAACCCTGAATAAGGTTTTCGATGCTGATATTTTCAGGGAAACTGCGGATATCCCCCAGAAAGAATAAGCTGAAAAGCGGTATCAACAACATCTGAAAAACAAATACAGATTTTTGGATCCGCTTGATGAATTTTTTATAGGCAAAAGAGATCCAAAGAATATAAACCACCAGCAGGATATGTGTCCAGTAGGCGAAGGAATAGTGAAACAGAAACAACAACCCAAGCAAACAGATAATATGAACCATTAGGAGTAAAAGCCCGGATTTTCTTTGTGTAATTTCTTTGTCGAGAGGGTTCAGCCAGCTATTTGCTTCTTTTGACGAAAAAGCGCCTTTTGAGGTTTTGCTTACGTAGAATGATGCCCGGTATCCGCTTATTACGGCAAGCGAACCGGCAAGGCCATAGATAACAATCAGTATCATGGCCAGCGACCAGGGGTTTATTTCGCCAAGACCGATTTTTCGGCTCAGGAAGAGATAAAAATTGATGTAAAGTTCAAAAATATCACTTCCGTAAAGAAAAAACAAACTAATAAGCTTATGTATGAGTGCGCTGGAAACGGCTATTATTCCGCCGCTAACCATAAAAATTAAATTTTTGCCCGCAAGCCGAAATGTGCCTTCCATTATAAGTGCTTCGAGCAAAATGCCGCTCATGGGCCCTAAAATAATGGCACTGGGCGATATGGATTTCATCAGTGCACAGATGAGGCCCGTGCGCCATATCAGCCCTTTTTGCGGCCAAAGCATATGAAATCCCGTCATGATCATTACTCCGGCAGCAGCCAAAATGCTGCCCGCAAACGGAATCCGCAGATTATGCAAATATGAGCCCGCAATGATTTCCATTCCTGCCCAAATCCCTCCGGCAATGGCTGCTTTGCTCCATAAATCATCCGTTGGCCTTCGCATAGTATTTCAGGTAGTTTTGATAATCGGCCATGCTGTTGATGTTCAAAAATATGTCATCATTGGCTTGCACAGGATATTTTTGGATGCGGAGGTCATTAAAGGATTTTTGAATGGCCTTAAAACCATTTTTAAACTGTTGTTGAAAAACCGGCAGGCAATTGCTCCGGTAAACAGCGGCAAGTGGCTGCGCAAAGCCCTTATTGTATGGAACGATGGCATCTGCATCATCACGAAAGTGCTGCAACAGGTCAGTAAAGAAATTCTCCGGGATGTTGGGCAGATCCACTGCCAGAACACAATATTCCTGCGCATCAATTTCCTGCATTATGCGGATGATTCCACTTAAAGGCCCCTGATTTAGGGTGTGATCATAAATAACATTATGTTTTGTTTTGAGCGGGATGTCTTTTCTGCTGCTGATAAAAATATGGGAACCGATGGCACTGAATTTTTCTGCGGCAATATCCAGTAAACTTTTATTATGGACTTTCAGCAGGGCTTTGTGCGTGCCCATGCGGCGGCTGCGGCCTCCTGCCAGAATGATGCATGCGGTCTTCATTGAAGCAAATGTATTGAAATATTCAGCAGAATTGTTCCATAAGCCCGCTTTCTGTGTATTTTTGTTTTATGGCCGACAAACATCAAGTGAAAACGAGCACAGCAAAAACATGGATTATACTGGCGGTATTGTTCTTTGGTATTTTGATGGGCGCACTGGATATTTCCATCGTGGGGCCTGCCATGCCCGAAATTTCTTCTGATTTTGAAGTAGGAGAGCGGGGAATGGCATGGGTTTTTAGTATTTATGTCCTCTTTAACCTTGTGGGGATCAGCTTTCTGTCGCGCCTTTCCGATATTCACGGAAGGCGATTGCTCTATATTGTTTCTATTTTGATTTTTGCCATCGGTTCACTGATTGCTGCCTTTTCGGTGAATTTTGATATGTTGCTGGCCGGTCGTGCTGTTCAGGGATTTGGCTCCAGCGGTATATTTCCTGTGGCTTCGGCAGTAATTGGCGATGTATTTCCTGTCAAAAAAAGGGGCAGGGCTTTGGGAATGGTGGGCGCTGTTTTTGGCCTGGCCTTTATCATCGGCCCTTTGGTTGCCGGATTGATTTTACTCGTTTCGGGCTGGCATATGCTCTTTTTGATCAATATCCCTGCAGCAATCGTACTGATCCCCCTGGCATGGCGCTATTTGCCCGGAAAAGTGCATGCCCAAAAACGTACATTCGATTTTTGGGGCGCACTGCTGATGGGCGGAAGCCTTGCTTTCTTTGCATTGGCAGTCAACAATATCGATCCAACGGCTCTGTTTAAAAGCCTGAAGGCTCATTACTTTTTGATCAGTTTCTTTGCTTTTCTGTTGTTGTTCGCAATGTTCTACAAAACCGAAATGCGCGTTGCAGAGCCAGTGGTGCAAATCCGGCTGTTCCGTTCGCGTCAATTGCGCCTGCTTGGAATGATTGCTATAGGTCTGGGGCTCTTTCAGTCCGTTTTTGTTTTTATTCCGCAAATTGCAGTTCAGTTGTTTTCTGTTACAACGGCACAGGCAAGTTTTATGCTCCTTCCTTTGGTCGTGGCAACGGCCATTGCTTCGCCTGTTGCCGGACGGATGACCGACCGTTTTGGATCGCGCATTGTAATTGCTGCCGGTTTGGCTATGGCTGCACTGGCAACGGTTGTTTTGGCTTTTTATGGCAATGATAAAAGCATATTTTTATCTGCCGGAGCCGCTTTGGGCATAGGTTTTTCCTTTCGTTCATCCTTAAATTATATCATGCTCAATGAAGTTCCCGCTTCCGAAAGAGCCAGTACACAGGGGATTCTCGCGGTTTTGGTAAGCGTTGGCCAACTCAGCGGCGCGGCTTTGATTGGGGCTTTGCTGGCCAATGAGGCACATGCCTTTGAAGGTATCCAATTCGCTTTCTTTTACCTCTTTGGGCTCGCATTCATTCTTATGTTTTTGTCCCTTTCCCTGAAAAGCCATAAAAAGGAACGGGAATGGCAAAGAGGAATTTAGCGGATAATCATAGTGTTGGGAAAAACTATCATAATCTTTCCACGAAAAAACCATGTAGAATTAAAATGCGATTTTACTAAAGGAGCAATCACTCATCGGATGACTTACATCTACCTACTCATCGGATGACTCCAAGTCATCCGATGAGTAGTTGACAGGCGGCTTCAGTCATCCGATGAGTATATCTAATTTGCCCCAATAAGTATATTTACAGAATATCCACCATAACCATCTCCACAGCACCTGGCTGCCCGCAAAGTATTTGCAGCGACCTGGTAGCGCGATGGTATAGCGATGGTAGCGGGAAAACCCCTGTGGGGACAATGTGGGCTTTAAAGGGAATTGCTCCTGAATTTCGTAAATATATGGCTTATAAAAATGCCGGGGCTGTTTTTACAGCCTCATATAGGGTTGTTGGTTCACAATAAGGACTTTATCATCTTCAATTCCAGATAGCCATATTCGTAGCAAAATTTATAAAGATTATTGGCTTTAGTAGTGAAAGTATGCGTGTGGTAACGAAAATCGAAATTCAGTTTTTCAAGATATTCCCTTCGTATCGTGGTTTTGCCTTCCGGATTGAATTGCTTCAAAATTTTGCGGTTATAACGTAATATCTTATTGATCTGTAAGATGTTCTGTTCGTTTTCTCTCCTTATTTTACTGTTATAAGCATTGCGGCACTGATCGTCACAAAACTTCTTATCTGTGCGGCCTACAAGCGCTTCACCACAAGCAAGGCATTTTTTGTTCATGAATTTCAGTATTTATTGATTATCTGTATTTTAGATCAAAGATACAAAAAATTATCCGTTTTAATAAACGGTTATATCCGGTTATAACCGTTTATTAAAACGGCTATGACCTTGTTTCCATCTATTTTTGGGCATCATTTTTAATACATATGCCTTATGAATACCAATAGGAAAGTTATTCTGTTTCTCAACAGGATTGAATTGGACGGAAAAAAGTGCATCAAGCTATACTTTTGGGATAATGATTTAATTATGAACAGGATAAAAGCCAACGACTGGATATTGTTTGATGTTAAGCACAGCTTGTTTTATGTTGAAGAAAATGCTAATTCGGTGGGTTTGCTCACAGAACTGTTTGAAGATATCGCCCGGGTGAGCACAAAATATCTTGATCAGCTGCCTGCTCGGTCACCAAAACACAATGAAGTTCAAATAGGAACAGCATTTGATGCCTACTCATTAAAAAAGCGACCGACCCTGCCAGCAATTAAAATCAGCACACAAGAGCTGGAGGGTAAAGTGTTTTTAGCCATTAAATCATATTTTCCGAAGGATATCTATTCTAATCTTATGCAAAATCCTTTTATCCGTTGGCATAAAGGCGAAAAAACCTGGTATTTTAAAAACGAGAAAAAAAGTTTCGTTAGTATATTTAATTGTTTAACAGATAATTACACTATTAAACTGGCTTCCACTGTACAAAACAAAGATTCACATATCAGGCAAAAGCTTTGGGAGCAGGAGTATGTTAAAGACAAATATTTTAAATCAGTGCCCTTGTCTTTTATAGAGTATATGAGCCTCTATAACTATGCGGAAAACACGATACAGATATATTATAATATGGTTTTCCACTTCATCAATTCCTTTCGGTTGAACAGCCTTCAGGAGATACACAAATTTAGCGAAAAAGAAATAGACCGCTATCATTTAGGTTTAACAGAAAGAAGGGCCTTATCTGCCTCAACCATAAATCAATCCATTAATGCCATTAAGCTCTATTATAGAGTCTGTCTATAATGTCGGGAGTTTGCTCTATAAAGTTCAAATTCAAGGCGTGTGAAAAATCTAAACCGCAGTATACTAAGGTATATGAGGATTTAGATTTTGAGCAACAACGCAGAAGTTGGACTTTATAGACGAACTCTATTATAAGGTTATAGCAGGAGCACGGGTGCATCTCAATGAAATAAGCAGGCCGAGAAATGAGCGCGTATTGCCCAAAGTTCACAGTCAGGAAGATATGCAAAAACTATTGACAGGTATCGGTAACCTTAAGCACAAAGCTATCTTACTTTTAATGTACTCGTCAGGGATCAGGATCAGCGAGCTGATCCGCATGGAGAAAACGGATATCGATTTTAACCTGAATAATTCACAAAATATTCTATTGCGAGCACAAACCGCTGCAATAGAAAGGAATGCTATCTTTTTGGTGCTCAAAATAGCTACGGCTATTCCTGTGCGCCAAAAATCTGCGCTCCCTTTCTCTTATTGCGTTTTGCGCTCTCATGACGAAATTTCATGAATTAGTCAGGTTGAGCGAAAATTGGTTTTTGTGCAAAAATCGAAAGGATATAAAGAGCGGTACACGATTTTATCAGATAATGCCGCCCGGACCATCAAAGAATATGTGGCGGAATACAAACCTGAAAGGTATTTATTTGAGGGGCAATATGGGCACAAATATACCGATACCAGCATACGCAAGATATTAGCAAACAATGAAATACGAGCAGGTGTCAGTAAAAAGGGAGGACCGCATGTTTTGCGTCATTCTTTTGCCACACATTTGTTGGAGCAGGGTGTAGATTTGCGTTATATACAGGAATTGCTCGGTCATAACAGCAGCAAAACCACAGAGATTTATACGCATGTAAGCACCAAAGACCTTGGGCGGATCAAAAGTCCGGGAGATTTATTGGTCATTTAGTTGAAGATTGGAAAAGAATATCTATATTTGTTGAGAAACAAAGAAAAAGCATATGAAACCAGCATGCACCTATACTTATTTTATTGAAATAAAGCCTGATAGGCAAACACCAACTTCGGACAAAGGCGATGTATTGGTAATTGGGGGTTCTTATATGCGGAAGTTGCCTGCAAGCATAAGAAACGAAGTACCATATGGAAACACCAGAAGAAAGATTTAATAAACTAAGGACAATATGTTGGAATAATGCGATAACAGCATTTGGAATCGCTTATATTTTTGACAAAAAAGCTCAAAGACATGGTTTTTATACAAACCTCTTAAAAGTATTTGGTATTGTTGTTCCTGTGGCAGTTGGTGCGACAGCTTTAGGTTATGGAATGGATTCGAAAGTATTAAAAGCAATTATTGGATTGGCGATACCATTATCGATTCTACAATTAATATTTTCAGTTTTGGCAGTTGTGCATAAATGGGATGATGAACTTGCATATGCATTCGAAGCATCTCAAGACTTGAGTCTTTTATCTGATAGTTTTAAAAAACTTGGAAATCTGCCACCAGAAAACTATAAGGAGTTAGATGATAGATTTGAAATACTGAATTCGAGATTAAAAGCAAGAACCCAACAAAACTCAAAGCATAATATTAAGGAATGGGAATTGAGAATGGGAATGAGATACGCTTTACGAGAGTTTCAAAGACCTTGTATTGGATGTAAAGAAACTCCTACCTCTATGAAATCAACAGATTGCGATATTTGCGGAAAATTTGACAAGTCAATTAATTATAAAATATTTAAACCCTAAAAAATGGAAAAAAGTACAATTAAAGTTATCAAAGGATACTCTGAACTTTCATATGACGAAAGAAAAGAAGTTCGTGAATTTATTGAACGATACGAAAGAGAAGAGTACGAAAAAAGAAAGCCAATTATTAAAAGTTTATGTGAAAGCTTAGGCCCACTTGACACAAATACTTGTCCTTGTTGTGGAAAATAAAAACAAAAGTTATGGATGATAATGCATTAAACTATGAATACTTAATTAGACGTGCTCATCAATGTGGACGTTATGGAGTTCAAGGCGCAGATGCCGATACTTTTAGAAGACTTCAAAGAAATGCTCATATGTATTTTTCCGAAAAAGAATCGTCAGAAAAAGGAACAGAGCGACTAACTAATCAAAAGATTGAAGACTTATTATCGAAATATTTGATAAGTGCTGGTGAAGTTTCAGCTTATATTAAGACTGCTACTGATAAGGTAAAAAAGCAGTATGATTCAAAACTGACAGACGAGCAATATAACGAACTTGAAGATGTTGAAGTTTTGTTAATTGAACCTGACTTTGAAAAAATAAATGAAGCTATAAAAAGAGCTGAAAAAGTAATGTTGGAAATTGAATTATATCCGAAATAGAAATGCCAGCAGGCAACATTTTGTATAAGTAATGGCAGGTAAAGTGCTAAACATCAAGGTTTGTAGCCCGCATAAACTGCGTAGCGGTTTGACAGGAAAGAAGCCCGCAATCTGCCACTACTCATACAATTTACCGTCAGACTGTCTAAAAACCTTGATAACTTCATGCAGTATTGTTGAAAACAACGAAGTCGATAATTAGTATAAAGCAGTGTTATTTAGTATCTTCATATCATGAAATATATCGAAGGAACAGACCGCAGCCAAACCGCCCTTTTTCCGGTATCGCTCGACCAAGCCATTGAGCCACATAATGAAGTGCGCATTATTGACCTTTTTGTGGCCAGCCTCAATATTGAGGAAATGGGCTTTAGGACCGGACATCAGGAAAACGGCCGGCCGGCATACCACCCCAAGGACCTATTGAAGATCTACATATACGGCTATATGAACCGCACAAGGTCTTCGCGAGAACTTGAAAAAGAATGCAAACGGAACATTGAGCTCATGTGGCTTGTCAAATGCCTTGCCCCCGACCACAATACCATTTCCAATTTCAGGCGCGACAACCCCAGGGCCATCAGGGAAGTGTTCCGGCAAACAGTAAGTATTGCCAAAAACTTTGATCTGATCGGGGGAAAGCTACTGGCAGGCGACAGCACCAAAGTCCGCGCCCAGAACAGCAAAAAGAACAACTACAACCAGAAGAAAGTGAAGCGTCACCTGGAGTATATCGAAAAAAAGCTGGATCAGTACCAGGAGCAACTGTCCGAAGCCGATGGCGACAGCCAGGCACAAATCCAGGCAGAGATAGAAAAGCAAGAAGGGCGCAAACAGTTTTACCGCGATATCCAACAGCAACTGGATGAAAGCGGTCAGCCACAAGTTTCCACCAGCGATCCGGAAAGCCGGCAAATGATCACCCGCAACAACATAACCGAAGTGGCCTACAGCATCCAGACAACAGTTGACGGAAAAAACAAGCTTCCCATTGATTATAAAGTTACCAACCAAAACGACAGCAAGGCCATGGGGCCGATGCTCAGGCGTGCCAAAGCCATTATCGGGCACAATGATTTTACTGCCCTTTACGATAAAGGATACCATACCGGAAGCGAATTTGCCATTGCCGACCGATTGGGCATCCAAACCCTTGTTGCCATCCCGGCCATTTCCGGGGCATCGAAAGCACCAACCCCCGAATATGATGTACAAAATTTTGAATATAGTCCCGGCAAAGATTGCTACACCTGTCCTCAGGGGCAAGAGCTCTATTCAAATGGCACCTGGTATTATGCCAGCAAGAAGGCCTACCGCTTCCGTCAGTTCAAGACCCCTAAATGCAAAACCTGTCCTGCGCAGCATTTATGCACCAAATCAAAGATTAATGGGAAAATAGTACAGCGCAGCGAATTCACCAAAAACATAGAAGCCAACAAAGAAAGGATGATCAACAATGAGAGGGCTTACAAAAAGCGGCAGGCCATAGTGGAGCACCCATACGGCACAATAAAAAGGCAGTGGGGTTTTGGATATATTATGACCAAAAAGGGTATAAAACGAGCCAGTGCCGATGTTGGCTTGGTGTTTATTTCTTATAATTTACGTCGTTTGATCAATATTCTGGGCGCAAAAGCTTTCGGGGAGTGGCTGGCCGCTTTTTTCGGTCATATAATGGCCATTTTGGAAGCCACAGGCCGGTTTTCCGGACAGCTAAAACAGAGCTTGATTTATAATGCAAACAAAAAAAAAGATCGTCACATGGCAGATATTTGCTAATTTTAGCACTTCATGACGGCTGGACGGAGAAAAACGAAGGTTTTTAGACGGACTGCCGTTGGGGGTAATGCTGCGAAACGATAGTAACAATGAAAAAACATAAGGTAAACAGATTAGAAAGCCAGCGCACAAATAGCACATTTGTTTTTTGCCAACACGCGAAAAAGCCGACCGAGAAAAAATCAAAAGAGCTATTTTTTGCCCACGCGCGAGAATAATTATAAATTAGTGTTTTAAAAATGAAATCTTGATTGGTTTTTGTTAAATTAAGAATAATTAAAATTTTAAATATGCATTTTATAGACTGGATCGTTATTTCAATTTACCTTGTACTGTTGGTACTTGTAGTGCTTAGATCAAGAGTAAAAGGTATGACAATGAAGTTCTTTGCTATTGACAAACAAAGAACAACAAGTTTGTTAGTTTTTGCTACACTTTCAGCCTCATTTATTGGACCAGGCTACACACTAGGACTTACAGAACAAGGATATCAAACAGGACTTCTATTTTTCTTCGTTTATTTAGGCTTTACAATTCAAACAATCCTGATCGGAATCTTTGTTGCACCAAAATTACGTAACTACGTAGGAGCATATACTGTAGGTGATATTTTAGGATTCCATTATGGTAAAATATCGAGAGTCTTCACAGGTTTGATTTCTATGTTATATTGTGCTGGAATTGTTGGTATAGTTGCTAAAGTATCAGGCCTTTTATTGGAAGGGACATTGGGTATCCCATTCTTTTGGGGAGTTATTGTTAGCACCATAATAGTAGTCCTTTATTCAACTCTTGGGGGTATGAGAACTGTTCTCTTTACAGATATGTTCCAGTTTTCTATGCTAACATTAGCGGTATCCTTATTTTGTATTACAATCTTTATTAAAGCTCCAGGAGTAGATGTCATAGTTTCTAATTTGCCACAAAGTTTCAACAATCCATTTAACGGAATTACATGGATTCATTTTACTGGATTATTTGCGGGCTTTTTTCTTGGAGAGACATTGGTGCCACCATACACTAATAGAGCATTTGTTTCAAAAGACAGCAAAAGTGCAAAGAAAGGATTTATTTGGGCAGGAGCTTTTAGCTTGTTTTGGTTTGCAATGGTAATTTCGATTGGAATATTTGCAAAAGCTTTATTCCCAGAAATTAATCCTAGTGATTCATTTATTGCAATGGCAAATAACTATTTGCCAATAGGATTGCTTGGTTTCTTAATGGTCGCCATTATCAGTATAATTATGTCAACACAAGACTCATATCTAAACGCAGCATCAGTTTCATTTATTCGAGATATTTATGAAACTTTCCGAAAAGGTAAGACAGATAAAGACCTTTTACTTTATAGTAAAATTACCACATTCATCATTGGAATACTAGGAATACTTTTCGCTTTACAGGGAACAGGTATTATTGACGCACTATTATTGAATTATACCTTCTGGGCACCAACTGTTGTATTACCAATGATTATAGCAATTCTAATGCCTTCTAAAGTGAAACCGATTGCAGGATTAGTTTCAATAATTTGTGGTATTGTTGGAGTTGCCATCTGGGAATGGATTTTGAACAATCCTATTGGAATTCAATCATTATTAGTAGGTATTGTGTCAAATCAAATTGGTTTTTGGATAACTCAACTATTAGCAAGTTCAAAAATTGATAGTCATTTACTTGAACCTAGTTCAGGTTGTAATAAAATAGTTAAAAACTAAAATCATGGATTATTTTTTGCATCTAGCAACATTGGCATTCCCAATAGCGTCAGTTTGTTTAGTACTATTAGTTCTCTTTGAGTATGTTAAATTCTTAAGAGATAAGAATTAATTAAATTGAAAATGGATACAACTAACTTTGATGAATTAAAAAAGCATATTCGAAGATATGCTTTTGACACGAATAAGGTAATATTGAATTGTGGCCATTTTATGCTATTCACTATTAAAGAGTATCAAAACAGAGTGTTTACAAGTATTATTGGCGAAACTTCAAATGACCTCATTAATAACTACATCCTGAAGAACTTTGGAGATTTTTCAAATCAAACTTTCAAAATGGGAACTGAACTTTACAGACAATTTACTATGTCTGGTAAAGACTGCTATCTAACACTTTTGGTAAATGACTGGCAAAAAATTGAAAAAGATACTGAACGTTCAAGGTCTGAACCAAATAAATATCGACAGGCCTTCTATAATGATTTCAAACAACCACCTAAGATTTACAAACGCATTCTAAGCAATTCACAGCTAGAAAATATTCAATGGATTGGGGACAATGAAGATGACTTCTTTTTCTATAGAGAAACAAGACTGAGAGATAGATTCAAACGTAAGCTTAAAAATTTATCAAGTAGTCAATTTTTTGCATTGGATCAACAGCAATGTTTAACAAGTTGTAGTGAATTTGAACATAATACTGAATTAAATTCATATTACCATGTTTCAACTAATAGCGGTATTAAGAAAATTGCTGAGAATGGCAAAGTCGGATGTGCAGGAGAAGTTACTCAATTGATTTCCGAAATAGATGCAAAAGAAAAGGATGCATTACTGATTAATATATTACCCTATTCTTGTTCGGAATCTGTAAACTTAGGTACTGAAATGGCTATAGAAATAAACCCTGATCTAAATTTGAGGATGATAAATATTTTCCCAAGAGACAATAACATTCCAACTTCAATGATAATGATCAAAAATTATACACCTGTCTGTTGTGAATAAGTCAAGAAATATAAACAAAGTTATGCTTGTATTTCCTCCATCATCGCTCAATGGGGTTGGGATGGAGAATAGTTTTATTCCAAATGGGATTTTATCAATTGCCGGTTATCTTCGACTGAATCTTCCTGAAATTGAAATAAAAGTTGTTGATGGTTCTGTAACTAACAATGAAGAAATAGTTGATGAAATTTACAATTTTACTCCAGACATTGTTGGTTTAAGTGTTTTATTAGGCAATTACAAGAGTGCAAAAATCCTTCTCAGCGAAGCAAAAAAAATTGGAGCAATTACAGTTCTTGGAAATCATCATGCAAAATACTTAATCAAGCTTTTAAAATATAATCCTTCATTCAGCCTAGATAATGTTGATTTTTTAATAAATGGGAAAAGAGGTGAAGATAGTTTTCTAGAACTAATTATTGCAATTGAAAAAGGTGAAAACACTTTTAATATTCCCCAAGTTGGTGTTATAGATGAAGGGGGCTTTGTGTTCAATAAATATCCAAATAAATTAAAAAAACTTCCTGACAGAATAGAACCCGATCTCTCTTTTGTTAATAACTTTTCTAAGTATTTTAGGGCTTACAGTAGAATATTCAAAAACTTTCATAACGATGTTGAAATAAGACCTATCAACATAAATTTTATTGAAGGATGCCATCAGGGCTGTAATGAACCATGTATTTATTGCTGCCTAAAGGATCACCAAATGGATTATTTACATCCTGAAGACTACTGGGAAAGGATTAGTTTGCTAATTGATAAAGGTTTTAACTACTTTTTTGAGACTTGTAATAGTTTGTCATCTCTTCAATATGAAATATACAATGGATCAAACTATCTTGAATGCCTATCTAAAACAATACCCACAAATCTAAAGGGAAAGTTCGGAATGATGGTTTACGCAAGAGCAAATGAAATTAATGAATCATCGCTAAAAGCCTTTAAGGAAATTGGAGTACACAGGGTAATATTTGGCTTTGATTCAGGAGACAACACAGTTTTGAAAACAGGTATAAAAAAACAAGGAATTAATTCTTCTGATAACATAAAAGCAGCAAAAATACTTGACAAGGAAGAAATACAAACCTATGCATGTTATGTTCCGGGGAGTAAATCAGAAACTTATGAAAGTTTGGAAAATTCATATTTGCAAATTCAAGAACTGCTTTCCTTAAAAAACACAAGTGTAATTGAATTTACTTCACTAGCACCAATGCCTGGTAGTATTGCATGGAAAGAGATTTGTAAAGATTATGAAAGTTTGCATGGTATAAATGATGAAATAAATATTACAGATTTGGCAAAGACATGGATTGATTTAAAAGTTAAAAATGTTTCATGGGAATTAATTCAAGAGTACAAATACAAAATAGAAAATCTCACCATCTCTAATAACAAAGTGTTTGGTGGTTATTACTAATTTATATGATTATGACAAGAAAAGATTTTATTTGGGTTATTTTAATACCGTTATTACTGTCACTGGCTGTAGCTTTTTATGCGCAATTTGATTTTTATTGTGCATCAAATAATAAAGATATAATTGAGCAAGGATGGTATCAATTTCTCAAGATGGTATATGCAGTAGTTTTTATTGGAGGAGGCTTTGCTTGGTTTCTTTATGAATTAAAAAAGATAACCATTGATCAATCTGAAACAATTCGAAATATCCAGTTAACAAAAGATGAAATTGTTAAAACGAAAGATGAATTACAAACTACAACTGGTTCAATTAATGAATCAATTGTTCAAATTGATGAAGAACTTCAAAAAAAAATTAAACGTATAGATGAACATTTTGAAGGAATAAATAATCGAATAATTCAGGAAAATTCTATGCTGATTAAAAATTTTTTCTTCAATGATCCATTCAAATTTTTCGGTAAAGAACTTAATCATACAGGTGTTATTGGAACCCTTTTAAATCGTAGCTTGGAAGGAGGTCTAACATCATTATCCGTTGAAGACAGAGGTGAATATATGAGAATAATTAATGAGGCTGTAACATTTACTGATAAGTTTTGTGGAGTAAATAGACGTTCAATTAGCTCATTTTATGACGATATTAATCACGATCATGCAAAAGAATTTCATGCTACTTTTCATCGAAGACTTAAGGATATCAATCCTAAAGGGAGAATATTTATCATCGAAGATGATAAATATGATTCTTTCATGAAAGAATTGATTGATCAAAAATATATGCCAAGATTTCACCTTGAAACATTAGGAATAAATACTTTTTTCACAAAATTATCTTCAATAAAAGAGCATTTTTCTGATTTAAATGGAGATTTTACTTATTATGACTTTGGCATTTATGATGATTTAATTATTCGATTTAACAATGAAGATACTGTTAAGTACAACCTATTAAAAGAAAATGAAAAGAAAAAAGACAATGTTGAAATAGAAATTTTCAGATTACTATTTAACGAAATTCTTAAAGACAATTTTAAGATTTTTACGCCTTTGTTCTTGTATTCTTATAAAGATAAAATGGAGTTTGACGAACTTAAGAAGCGAAATATTTACAAAGTCGATCAAGATTTTTTCGTTCACCAGGATATATTAACTTATTATTTTGATTTAGATAATGACTTTAATAAAAAAAATAAAAATTATGCTGACTTTCTGCTTACTGATTCATCAGGGAAAAATGAGCCTATGACAGAATATACATGGAAAGAACACTTTAAAGCTATGCCTAAAATAATTCAAGGAGAGAAAATTTACTCTGATTCTAAATGGAATAGTTTTAAAAACATGATGAGAATATTTTCAGACGAATTTGAAGCAATGATTAAAAAGCATAATGATACGACATGAAAGACCGAATAAATCCAATTCTAAAGCCATACACATTTGCAATTCACACGAGCCAACGCATGACCAAAAATTGCAAAAGAGTATGTCTTGCCATCGCATTGAAAGACAGACTGAAAGAAGAAAGCACATACCCCCAACAAAGTGTATAAATCATTGGGCGGATAGTGTTAATTTCAATGGCGTTACAATTAATAAACTTTGTAGTGGCTTGGCAGGAAAGTGCTTCGAAATGCCCAACGCTTCATACACCAACCGTTAGTGTGCCACGAAGTTGTGTTAATCCAGCAGGTGTAAATCCTGTCAGGGCAATTGGCTGTTCACCCTGAAGAAAGCCGGACAGATAACTCTGTGAGGAGGATGCTGAAGCTTCGTTCTTTCAAATAATCAAGCCGCAATGCGCAAGCGTGAACCTGAAGTAGCTTCGAGAAGTGTATCAGCAGAATTGGGGAGAGTTTTGACGGTCTCGAACCCTGCCATACTAAGTGGATAACAGCCGTATGAAATTTAGTAAACTGCCGGAGTCATAGGGGTGGCGTGATTATAGATGGATTAAAACGGAACGTGGGAGGTCTTTTGTTTCAAGGCCATGGCAAGCCCAAACCTACCGATATAAGCATAGCGAAGTTTGGAAGGGAAACAAGAGAAGTCGGAGAAGCCCATAGTACTGAACAGACCCAGAGGACAACAAAACCTTTGGTTAGGGAAGGGGCTTTACTTTAGAGGAGCAACCATGAAAGACAGAACGACCTATATTGATGAGCATCTATTAGTAAGTCCATCGTCAGCATTGACCGATGAGCAGGTTCGTGTTTTTCAAAGGAAGCTATACATTAGGGCCAAGCAAGACAAAAGCTTCAAAGCCTATAGTTTAAAAGACAAGCTATGTCTGGACTATGTTTTGGTAGAAGCCTGGCGGCGTGTAAAACAGAATTACTCAAAAGGGACGGGTGTAGATAAAGTTAGTTTTTCGGATATTGAGAAAGGCGGCATACACAAATTTCTGTCTGAACTACAAGCCGAATTGCGCACCAATACCTATCGCTGCTCCGCAGTACGGAATGTTGAGATTCCAAAAGAGAAGAAAGGTGAATATCGGATGTTGGGCATCCCAACCATTAAAGACAGAGTTGTCCAGATGGCGTTAAAGATGCTGATAGAGCCCTTATGGGAAGCCGATTTTATCGAGACCTCCTATGGATTTCGCCCCAAACGAGGAGCAAAAGATGCGATTAAGCAGATCAAGAAGAACTTGTATGAAGGGTATCAGTTCATATACGATGCAGATTTGTCGAAATACTTTGACACCATACCCCATGACAAGCTATTTATTATGCTCAAGGAACGCATCAGGGACAAGGGTATTCTGGATATTATCGGACAGTGGCTGACAGCCCCAAAGCAAATGCGCAATGGGGAGCTGGTCAAATCAGTTGCAGGAACCCCACAGGGAGGAGTAATCTCGCCCCTGTTGTCCAATATTTACCTACACGCATTTGACCGCATTGTAAGTAACCCCAGAAGCAAATTTGCGAAGGCAAATATCCGCATAGTTCGTTATGCTGATGATTTTGTGCTAATGGGGAATTATTATTACAGCAGGGACATCCTGAACTATTTGGATTCACTGATCGGGAGGATGGGACTGACCATAAACAAGTCAAAGACATCCCTGCTGCATATCAACAAAAAGAGTTTGCATTTTCTTGGGTTCGAGTTCAGGGTAATCCGATCCAAATTTAAGTGGAACAGCAAGAATTACACGAATGTCCGCCCCAGCATGAAATCAAGGTCTAAACTATTTGCCCAGATCCGGGAGCTCATGAGCAAACGGCGGCACTGGAAGATAGAGCCGATGATTTATAAACTGAACTCATTGTTGATAGGCTGGTTGAATTATTTTTCGATAAGCAAGGTAACCCACATTTGGGAAACGGTCAAAGTTATTATCAAACACCTGGACTATAAACTGTTCAAGTGGTTGAAAAGCAAAGGAAGGAAAGCGCACAAGCAGTTACGCCAACGGCCATACAGCACTTTTGTCAAAGGCAAGGGGCTGTTAGACTTGGAAAAGTATGCGCGTTTGAAAACCCTTGCAAAAGCTCAATGAAGAACTCTATCGGTAAGCCGTATGAGGGAAAACTTCATAGCCTGTCCCGAGGCATTCGGGACCTGTCCCGAGTTATTCGGGATACGGTTTGATGAAGGGGGTACTGATAGTATACAAATAATTATTATCTTTACGGAAATTAATAGGAGTGTGCTATCAGGCTCTACTCTACGGCATAATTGAAAAACAAGACAGCTAGTCCAATCTTAAAAACATAAGAAAATGAGAAGAATAGTATTATTAGCAGCTTTAGTTTTTGTAAAACTTATAGTTTACGGACAACAAACATGGGAACAAAAATATAATGATAAGGTTGCTCAGACTTTTTCGAGAACTTTAGAGAACAAGTATATCCTTGCTGGTTCTGAATATGAATCAATGCAACAGCGATGGTATATCTTTCAAACAGATTCTGTCGGTATTGTTGAGTGGGATACTTCATTTTTACATGGTTCACTTGGCTTTCCAGAATGTATCAAGCCAACACAAGATTCTGGTTTTATAGTTGCAGGCTATACTGATGTAAGTGCCTATTTCTTAAAATACGATAAAAACAACAATTTAAATTGGGAATCAAAAATTGAGACATCCAATGGTGGAATTCAAGCAATTAATTCATTAATACCTACACCTGACAATGGATTTATGGCAACAGGAGATATTTATTCCCCGAACACAGGGCTCTTTCTTATCAAAATTGACGAACAAGGAGATAGCGTTTGGACAAAAAAGTATTTCTCAGATGAGTATGGACATGGGCTTTCATTAGTAAAACCACTTGGCAACTCTAATTATTATTGTTTAGCCATGAAATCTGATTCAAGAACTCTATTGCTAAAACTTAATGAACAAGGTGATACATTATGGTCAAAGAATATTTATTCGGACTTTCACGCAATCTCCATGATTTCTACTTCCGACACTAATTTAGTTATATCTGCACATGAGAATAGTAGAAATCTTGTTTTTACGAAAGTTGATTTGAATGGAAACAAAATATGGGAAAAGAAATACTCAAGTGATTTTACTTACAATTATTGCAATCATTTTTCAGAAACACAAGATAAAGGTTTTATTACTGCAAATTATATGGAGCCATTGCAGCAAAATGAATCTAATCTGTGGATAATGAAGTTAAATGAACAAGGAGATAGTTTATTCTCCATTACGACATCTGTTCGGCTAAGACCAGAAAATATTTTTGAAACAAATGACAATTTATATGTTTTTTTAGCAAACGATAAATATCAAAGACCGAGACTAATAAAAACAGATGAAACTGGAAATGTGATTACTTCTATTAATTTCACAAAACATGATTATCAAATTAGTTATTACCCAAACCCAGTTCAAGATAAGCTAACAATTAACCTTGATGAAACTTCTTCAATTAGGGGATATTATAGACTATATAATTCTTCTGGTATTTTAATAATAGAGAATGATTTAAATAAAAGTACCATTATTGATATGACTAATTTAGATTCGGGAGTTTATATTTTAAATATGTTTATTGATGACGAAATAATATCAAGAAAAATATTGAAGTAACAACGAAAGGCTAACAATTAAGCATCGTTTTCCGGCCCTAGCCGGAATACCCACGAATTACTCGGGGCAGGTGTGCTTTGTGTTGAACGAAACCGGGTTACAAATATATTGGGGAATCAATTTTTGCGGTATTTTCAGTCAAATACCTTAAGGGAAGGGAAAACAGGCCATTTTCAGCCGAAAAGCTTTGGTTTGCGATAATTCAAATGAACGTTTTGTCAAGATATGATGCCTGCCACAGTCCATTTTGTGGGTTTTTGGCATAATCATATCAGTCCTGCATTGCAGGGGCAGAGGGAAAACAATAAAGCATGCGGATTTTCTCAGCTTGCATCCGGCGCCCGGATGCGCTGATGGAATGATTCGGGTATTGAATTTTCCATTTCAAGAGTGTTTTCTCACAAAAAATCGCCATCTTTGCTATCTGGCGAAGGTAGTTTTCGTGTGTTGAACGCGAGCGTCCGTTGATTACAAGGCGCTGCATAAACTGCTCAGCCATTTGGCGAAAGCCTTTAACCTTTAGGCATGCTTCATCCTGGATCGTTCTTTTTTTCATAAGATTAAATTTTTAAAGGTTAAAAAATAAAACCTTATACGTAAGAATCAGATCTTAGGTGAAGCTGCCGACCGGAGGGAGGTTTCGTTCAATATTTTGTATAGGTAATGGCAGGGAAAGTGCTAAATATCAAGGTTTGTAGCCCGCTCAAACTGCGTAGCGGTTTGACTGCAAATTACAACGCAATATGCCACTACTCATACAATTCACCCTTAGGCTTCAAGCAAAAAGACCACTGCAAATATTGATAATTGTACCATAATTTGTATTTTTGGGACAAATAAAAAGAATATGGGACAAAATGCACCACATTATCAACTTGGAAAACTTCCACCTCTGAGAGAAAAGGTGGAAACCATTGAAATTCTTAGGCAAACAAACAAATCCACAGCCGCATTAGCTGAGTTGAAAGGTATCGCAAAGACAATTCCCAATCAAGCAATGCTGATTAATGCAATTGTTTTGCAGGAAGCAAAAGACAGCTCGGAGATTGAAAACATTATTACAACACAAGATGAGCTATATAAAGCATTGACTGTTAATAAGACTTATATTTCACCAGAGACCAAAGAAGTTGTAAATTATCGTAGAGCAATATTTCATGGATTTGACATTGCTAAAAGCCAAGGATTTTTAAGAGTGAATGACATTGTTGGCATTCAACAAAAATTGATTGACAATACTGCTGGAATTAGAAGTACTCCTGGAACTGTATTGAAAAATGATACAACTGGAGAAATAGTTTATACCCCCCCACAGGACAAAGCAGAAATACTTGACTTGCTGACAAATTTTATTGACCATTTTAACGCACAAGATGATTTGTCACCATTGATAAACTTGGCAATATTGCATTATCAGTTTGAGAGTATTCACCCCTTTTATGACGGAAACGGAAGAACTGGTCGGATTTTGAATATTTTGTATTTGATTCTTAACGAATTGATTGATGTTCCAATTTTATACTTGAGTTCCTATATAATTGCTAATAAACCAGAATACTACCGGCTTCTAAATCAGACTAATCGGACAGGAAAATGGGAAGAATGGATAATGTTTATGCTTAAAGCAGTGGAAAATACATCAAAAGATACAATTTCAAGAATTACCAATATCAAAGACCAACTTGATTCGACTATTTTAAAAGTTCAAGAAAAAGCACCAAAAGTATATAGAAAAGAACTTGTTGAATTACTATTCGAGCAACCATATTCGAAAATTGAATTTGTGGTAAACAAGTTGGGTGTGGAAAGAAAAGCAGCTTCCCGGTATTTAAAAGAACTTGAAGATATTGGAATTGTTGAATCTCAAAAAGTCGGAAGAGAGACTTTGTATATAAATAAAGAATTGATTGAGATACTGAAAAAATAATGCACGAAAGCCTAACAATTAAGCATCGTTTTCCGGCCATAGCCAGAAACCCGAAGGCTCGGGTCAGGTACCCACGAATTACTCGGGGCAGGTGTGCTTTGTGCCTGTCCCGAGCTCTTCGGAACCTGTCCCAGGCCATTCGGGACCTGTCCCGAGCCCTTCGGGAAAACCGGGTTACAAATATATTGGGGAATCAATTTTTGCAGTATTTTCAGTCAAATACCTTAAGGGAAGGGAAAACAGGCCATTTTCAGACGAAAAACTTTGGTTTGCGATAATTTGGCTGTTTCGGTCAGACTATGCCACTGATTTCGGTGAATTATTTTTCGATAAGCAAGGTAACCCACATTTGGGAAACGGTCAAGGTTATTATCAAACACCTGGACTATAAACTGTTCAAGTGGTTGAAAAGCAAAGGAAGGAAAGCGCACAAGCAATTACGCCAACGGCCATACAGCACTTTTGTCAAAGGCAAGGGGCTGTTAGACTTGGAAAAGTATGCGCGTTTGAAAACCCTTGCAAAAGCTCAATGAAGAACTCTATCGGTAAGCCGTATGAGGGAAAACTTCATAGCCTGTCCCGAGACATTCGGGACCCGTCCCGAGTTATTCGGGATACGGTTTGATGAAGGGGGTACTGATAGCATACAAATAATTATTATCTTTACGGAAATTAATAGGAGTGTGCTATCAGGCTCTACTCTACGCGTTCATTGTAAAGAAATCAAAAGCGCCAAACAAATAAGACTTATAAATCAAATTCAATTACCTAAAACAAATAAAATATATGGAACCGCTTTCTTCTTTCGGTATTAGTATTGCTGCTGGAATAGCTCTAGATATCTACAATAAATCACAAGGAACAGTAAAAAAGGAAATTAAAAAAGCATTTGAAAATGCACTAAAACTATGGTGTGTTAATACAGATATCAGAGAACGAAAAAGAAATGAAATTAAATCAACATTATACAAATTTATCGCAGAACCAGAACTTCTATCTGATATTAAAAACCAAAGTCCAGAGTTGAATTCATTTTTTGAAAGATTTGATGAAGTCTTGGCTCAATATAGTGCAGCATACCATTACATAAAAGAAGTAAAGGATTTAGAAAGGTACAGAAAAGAAGTATCGTTTCTTTCAAGCATAAAAGATACCGTTGAGGACACAAATAAAAAGCTAACTGATTTTATTGAGAATAACCTCCCGAACAGTAGTAAACTACTTGAAGAAGAATGGAAAAGACAACTTCTAGTTTATAAAGAAAGTATTTCGAATTTTAAACCTAAGACCGCACTCTCCTTACTTCTCAAGCTAGAAGAGAGTTTTGATTCAAACAACTTAAAACCATCTGACCACTTATTATCATCAATTGAATTCTTAAAAGCACAGTGCTATGAATTAATCGGTAAGGCAAAAGAAATGTACCAAAGCTATATTAAAGCTAACAACTTGAATTCTTCTACAATCCAAATAAAAGAAAAGGCTTGTTATTCTTATGCTAAAACTAAAGAAAAAGAGAAATCGGATAATTTGATTAATGAGATTTTAAAATATGATGAGTTTAATTCGGTAGCGTGGGCAGTGAAAGTTATCCTTGATGAAGGAAATAATTTAGAGTCCCTCATTTTGGAAACACCGCAAATTGTAAGAAGTGATTGGAATTTCAAAAGATTGGTTTACTTAAATCTACTGAGCGTTGCTGGTTATGAAGAGCAAATGGAAATTTTCAATAAATATGAGTTCTTTACTGAAAGTTATGACGAAGTACCTCTTACATTAACTAATTACAAGAAAGCTTTATTCATTATAGAGATTACACTTTCTAAATTGTTAAGAGCCCCGTTTATTGAATTCACCAGCAATCAAACAGATGATATAGGTTTTATTAAAAATACAAATAAGATATTAAGGCATTTCTTGCAACAGATGTCAGGTTCAGAAACTTTAGAGAGTTATCTTACAGTTGAATTCTGTTATAATTTTACAGAATTTGTTTTGACGGATAATAGAGAATCTGTCCTTAAAATGAAGTCATTATATGAGGAAATTAAAAAACAAGATGTTTCCCTATTGATGATGTTAACAAATTCTCTTCAATTGATTGGGGAAATAGATGGAGCTATAACAATAATTAACAAGCAAGAGACCAAATTTATTGAAACGATACATCTTGAAGCTTTCTGCTATCTCAAAAAATCTGATATCGAAAACTACATAAGAGTTTCTAAGGAACTTCTAAATTCAGTTAGCAAGATTGACTTAAACTCAAGTGAAGGTATTTTATCTATACCTGTAACCTTGTATCAAAATAATAGAATAAATGAAATTGAAGTATCTGATTTTATTGACCAAAAAGAATTTGAATCTGAAGAATTAAAAAAGTTAGTCACTTCCTTTATTCAAATTCTCAAAAAGGAAAATATTGAAGAAAATATTCATGTTTTACAATCAATTGAGGATGAAATATTCAAAATAAATTCTAGTATTAAATTCTATATCCCATACTCTTATTTTATACTTGAAAAATGGGATTTAGCCATATCATCGTTTAAGAAATATATTTCTAGCGATAAGCAATCTCGTGATTTATTCTTTTATATTCTAGCCTTAGAGAAATCTCTATCAAAACATAAGGAGCTTCTTGAATTGTTGGAAATTTGGAGAAACAACTTTTCTTTTAATGAAGAATTATTAAGGATTGAAGCTGATGTATGCCGTCAATTACCTGATTGGAATAGATGCTTAGCCATTTCTGATAAATATCTGACAAAACATAACTCTGATGAGTCCTTCCTCGTACTAAAACTAATCTCATTAAACGAAATACAGACAAAAGATAAAACTAAGAAAATTGAAAAACTTGCTGAAATCTTTAAAGACTTCGATTTTAAATTTTATGGTCATGTTCAACACGTAAGTAGAGTCCTTATTGAAAATAAATTATATCAAATTGCTTTAGATATTTTATATAAAAAAGCTATTGATGTTGGTAATATTCAGGCTCGCATGGATTATTTCTTCGCAACAACGCAAATGCCTAAAGGATTTATACAAGAGAAGGAGACTGTTGAGCTGGATAGCTATGTCAAGTTTTCACTAAAAAAAGAAATTAAATTCTTAAGAATTCAGAAAGGTAATCCATTAGCTGAAAAGTTACTGGGGCTTAAAACAGGTGATACGGTAAGTATGGAGCGCCCAATGGTTAAAACTTTAGATACCATACAAATTCTAAGGGTAATGGATAAATACCTCTCATTACATGATGAAATACTTGAGGATGTTAAATCAAATCCATATTCAGGTTTTCCAATGCAATCATTTGAATTTAAAGATACTTCACCAGAAGGCTTGAATAAAACATTTATGGAACTCTTCGGTGCTGAAGGTACTGTTCAAAAAGATAGGCAAGATGACACGTTTAAGAAATATTACAATTTCAATTTATCATTTACAGAGATTATTATTCAAATATATAACTCGAACTATTTGGGAGGCTATTTTAATTTAATAGGGTTTAAAGATGGCATCACTCAAATACCAATGGTTTATTACCCAAAGAATAAATTAACCAGAGATGTTGAAATTGTTCTTGATTTTAGTTCATTGCTTATACTCCATCAAATATCCAGAGAGCACAAGATTGTTTTTGCCCATAAGTTTCTAATTACAAAAGGTGTCGTTGAATATATTCGAGCATTTCTAAAAAAGGAAAGATTGGAGCCTAAAGAAAAGATGTCAATAAATATTACATTGGAAAACGTTACTGCAGACAAAATTCCTGAAGAAGCATCGAGTAGTAATGTTGTTTATTTAGAAAAACTTTTGGAATGGATAGATTTAAATTGCACAGAAACCATAGTTGCAAGTAAGCTTGACCTTATTCGCAAACTAGGTGATAAGATTGAAAACGAAGCATTCATGAATTTGATAATAGAAAATGTTTCTTTAGTTATAGAAAAAGAAAATAGGGTTATTTTAACCGATGATTCCATTTATTTTAGATTTTATCCGATTAAAAGTGGGAGAACCATTAGTTCTGAGTTATATGTAAAATCTACCTTCCCTGGAAATGAAAGTTCTTTAATTGAATTTGTTAAAAACAAATACATTGGACACACATTCCAATCGAATGTTATACTTCAGGAATTCAATAAAAAGTTAAAAGACCAACCTAATAATTATTCTCATTGCATTAATAATACAGCTTTAAGATTGATTCCTAGCAGATACACAATATTTACCATTGTTAGTTTTTTAAAGCAAATGGCAATGAATCCTGTTATAACAAATGAATTCTTTAAACAAGAAGCAACAAATGCACTTGTGAACCTATTAAAAGGACAAAGTGAAGAAAAGCCATACCGAATAACGGAATTACTTCTGAGAAAGGAGTTTAAATTATTGGGAATTAAACTTGAATTAGTTTTGGAAAGCTTCAATAGGGCTTTGGTAATTCTTGGAATAAGTTAAAAAAACACAGAGAGTCTAGAATGAAAATTAAAACAACGAAACGCTAACAATTAAGCGTCCTGGCTGCGCGCAGCGCGAAGTCTGGACGCTGTGTTGAACATTTATCCCGATACTTTCGCGGAAACCGGAGTTTGATGTTATGGGGATTGATATAAAAAAGGGAGGGGTTACAGCCGGCTTACAAATCCAATAAATTTAAGTGGCTTTCTGCTTCATGTTTCCGTTCAACATCATAGGGCAGAATCTCAATAAATCCTTCAAAAGTAGGCTTGATAATGACTTCGGCTGCATGTCCGCCCAACAGCTTGTAGTCCGCTCCGGCAATGGAAATATGCACATGTGGAAAAGCTGTGCCGTTTAATAAGCTGATATTGCCCGTAAAGCTTACAATTTCAAAAGCACCTTCAAATTCCCTAAAAATATAGTCTTTCGCTTGCGGGTCATAAAAGCCGAGTTTACAATAACTTGCCCCGCCAATACCGCTGACTTTTGCTGTTTTTATTTTAAGCTTTTCGCAAAGCTGCACCAGTACTGAAATCAATTCTTCACTGGCTTCTGCCTTAAATTGGATGCTGTTGTTTTGCTTCTTGTATTTCATGTTTCATTCCTTTCCGGCGAAATTACGAAAACCGGATTACGTACATTGTTTATGCAGCTTGAAAATTGCCCTGCAACGCTCCATCAACGCTTTTGCAACTGTGTTGCGCGGCTGTTGGTTTGTTGTTGCAGCGCGGTCAACAGCTTATAGTCCATCGGGATAAAACTCCTCAACGATATCATTAAAAAAGTCCAGGTGTTCATTCATATTTTCCAGGTTTTCGTCCGATAAAACGTTCACCGAATGCAGAAAAATAATGGCATTTTTAACATGTGCAGCAAGACGAACCACATTGTCGATCCAAAAAATGTCTGTATCATCGGCCTGATCTTCATAGTCTTGCGTAAAGCTGCTGTTGTACAATGCAATGCCGGTTCTCGTGCGGATTAAAGAGGGATATAATGCCAGTATTTCGACCTGATGAAGGTAATGCTCTGTTTCCTTTACGCCCTCAATTTCATTTAATTGATCTGCTGCCTGATCTTCGCGTTCCATGAATTCGGCAAGTATTCCGCTCATATTCAGGCTGGCCGCACTTAAAAGAGGATGAAAAATATCATCGCCTTTGAGCGGCACTCCAATGCCCGTAGTTTCATGCATTTCTTCTTCATCCTCATTAAACATGAGCTGAATGAACTGGGGAATCAGTTCGAAACGGTCATAAAGTCTATTGCGGGCAGATTCAACCCTGGGCTTTTTGTTTCCTGTTGCTTCCAATTCAATTTCCATAATTTCGCATTCTCGGTTGAAACTGCAGCGATAGCAGATGCGGTCACAAAACTCCATGGCGATATCTGCATCGATTTCCTCGAAAACGTCCGGTATTAGGCTCAGTGTATGTTTCTTGTTTTGATATTTTTTGGAATACATGTGCTTCTATTTGTGTTTTTTTAAAAATCCAGTTACATCTTTTTTCAGCGCCTGCAATTGGCGGATAATGGTTTCCCAAACAATTTCATCATCCGACTGCTCCATCCCTTCAATGAATTTATTGGGCAGGTGGATGATTCTTTCCTTGTTGTTGATGGCGATTTCCGGATCGGCTTTTACCAGCCGGCTCATGGTGCTGCTGACTGTTTCGATTTCCCGTTTAAGCGTTTTGACGAAAGCAGGATTATTGCGTATGGTGAATAAATCTTCATCTTTACCGAGGTAAGTTTCAACCGATTCGATCGATTCGAGTATGTCGCCAAGCAGTATTTTGGTTTTAAAGTCCATATTTTGGTATTTGTAGAATTTAGACGCCAAGCTTTTCGAAATTGGCATAAAAGTTTTTGCGCTCCATGATCATTGAAATTGCAGTAAGCAGGAAAGAAAGAACCAGTAAAACAATTGCCAGCGTGTGGAGGATTGAAATTTCATCATAAAGCATCAGCCAGCCCAGCAAGAGGGCGCTATAAGCAGTGATCAGCAATAGGCCCGGTGTGCGGCTTTTCTTTTTTAATGGAGCATAGCGCCGGATTAACCAGCCGAGAAGCATCAACAAGCTCACTGTTGTGCCGCTGATGACAAACAGTAATTCCGTGTTTTGTGATGCGGAATTGAAAACAAGCATCATCATGATAATGTAACTCCCTGCCAGTAAGGCCGATTGAAAGAAAATCAGGGGCGTATGTGCTTTGCGCCATCCCGGTAGGGTGCGCAGCATATAAAGGCGCGACATTGCCCAGATCAGTAAAATGCCAAATCCCAGGCTGGTGAAATGTAAAGTGTTCAACAATTCGATGTTTCGTTTGCTAAATCCCACCAGGACATCCACAAGCAATAAAATGTTCCAGATGCTGAGAAAGAGGATTTCGCGGCTGAGCCAGCTGGTTTTCAGGTTTTTTAGTGCAAACAGAGCGTGCATGGGGTAGGCAAGGTGCGTAAAACTGAATATCATTGCGAGCAGGCTGAGCACCAAACTGATTATTTGGCCGTGCAGGAAAAAAGCTGCGATCTCGGAAGGGAAAACGAGCATGCCAAGGCTCAGGAAAAAATACAGCCCCACAGCTGCCTGCGAAAGCAAAGTAAAGGCAACCAATGAATTAATGTGTTTAAGCATGATAAATTTCCTCCTTGTTTTCAATGGTCATATTGTCGTGCTTTTTCTTGCTGTCGGCATGCGGGCTGATCACAGCTGATGGTGCGCAGATTTCCGGATCGGGCAGAGGGAAGATGTTGTTTTTGCCGTATTTTTTTTCCAGATCGCTTATTTTGCCAAAATCCAGGGCGCGCATGGGGCAGGCTGCCACACAGGCTGGTTTGTTGCCTTTGTCAATTTCGTCCATGCAAAAATCGCATTTGGTCATCTTGCCAATATCCTCCATAAACTGGGGCGCGCCATAGGGGCAGGCCCATTCGCAATAGCGGCAGCCCATGCAGCGGTTGTGATCAATGAACACAATGCCGTCGGCACGTTTTTGAATGGCTGAAGTAGGGCAGGAGCTGAGGCAAATCGGATCCTGACAATGGTTGCAGCTCATGCTCAGGAAATAAGCGCTGAGCTTTGGTACAAAACAATTGCCTTGTTTTTCCCAGCCTCCTCCGCTGATTTCATATACGCGCCGCCATAAAATTCCAAGCGGCAGGTCATTTTTGTCCTTGCAGGCTACCTGACAGGTTTTGCAGCCAGAACAAACAGCGCTGTTGAAATAAAAAGCCAGTTGGTCCTTTTCCTTATTCATTGTTCCATTTTTCAATTTCTACCATAATGCTGTGCTGGGTATTTCCAAAGGCCAGTGGCGACCATTTCTCGGTGGTCAGTGTGTTGATGCAGCCGCCGATATCGTTGCCGTCCTTATCGGGTTGCCACCATGCGCCCTGAGGAAGATCAAGCACGCCGGGCCTGATTTTTTGTGTGATGCGACAAGGAATGATCACGCTGCCCCTTTGATTGAAAATACGCACTTTATCTCCGGATTTGATATTTCGCTTTTCTGCGTCGATAGGATTGATGAAAAGCCTTTGCGGAAAAGCTTCTTTTGTCCAGGGATTATTGGCGTGCGTGGAATGGACGCGCCCCATATAATGATGTCCTACAGCCTGCAGCGGATATTTTTCACTGATTTCATTAAAAGGGTTTTCCCATTCGGGTATGTATTTGGGCACGGCAGGGATTTCTTCCGGATTGCCTTTTTCGCGCAATTGCATGGAGAACAGCTCAATTTTGCCACTGGGCGTATTTAGAGGATGTGCTTCCGGGTCGCGACGGAAATCTTCAAAAGCAATTTTTGGTTTATCCACTTTGATGGCGTGCAGGCTTTTGCCGGATTTCTCCCAGCTTTCCAAATCAGGCAAATTGGGATAGCGTGTTTCGCGGAAATGATCCACCGACCAGGCAGCCCAATCTTTTTCACTGCGGCCTTCGGTATATTCTTTTTCGATGCCCAGCTTACGCGCGATGGCTGTGGCTATGGCATAATCGCTCATGGCTTCACCCGGAGCATCCTGCACTTTGGGCATCAGCAGGGCTTCATCGCCATACATCCAGCCATCTTCCACGCCCCATGTTTCAAATTGCGTACTCACCGGGAGCAGCAAATCAGCAAAACGTGCCGAAGGTGTGAGGAATTGATCCTGAACAGCAATAAATTCCACCAGATTTTCGTCTTCCAGTATTTTACGTGTGCGGTTGATGTTTGCATGTTGGTTGATGAGGATATTGGAAGCCACCGACCAGATAAATTTGATATTCTGATCCAGCTTTTCGGCTCCGGTCACGCCTTCTTTTGCTGTTAACTCTTTGCCGCGCAAAATGGCTTCTGTCCAAAGGAAAACGGGGATTTTGGCTTTTATGGGATTATCTCCGGCAGGAAAAACATTCCATAATGGACCACCATCATCGGCTTGCAGGCCATATGCGCTGGCCCAGCCGCCTTTGATTCCGATATTTCCTGTAATGGCCGCCAAAGCTGCCCCAGCTAATACAGGCTGTTCGCCATAAGCGCGGCGTTGCATGCCATAACCCTGATAGAGCATGGCCGGCTTTGTGGTGGCGTATTCGCGGGCAATGCGTGCAATAGTCTCTGCAGGAATTCCGCAGATTTCTTCTGCCCATTCGGGTGTTTTGGGCTGCTGATCAAAAGTGCCAAGAATATAATCCGAATAGGATTCTTCGCCCTGGGCGCCTTCGGGCATCTGGCTTTGATCGAATCCAATGCAGTGTGTTTTTATAAATTCCTGATCTGTAAGTTTTTCGCTGATCATCACATAAGCCATTGCGCTCATCATTGCGGCATCGGTGCCGGGACGGACAGGGATCCATTCGTCGGCAAGGGAAACGGCGCTCATGCTCATGCGCGGGTCGATGCAGACGGTTTTTGCTCCGCGCTTTCGGGCTTCCATAATGAAATAGTCGCTATTGGTGCCGTCGCGCATTTCGGCAGGATTCCAGCCCCACAAGATGATGTATTTTGAATTGACCCAATCCTGGCGCTGGTTTCCGGTGATGCCGGTACCGTAAATATAAGGCGTAGCCTGGCTGATGCAGGCCGTGCTGTAGCTGTTGTAATAACCCAAACAGCCGCCCATAAGGTTGAGCAGGCGCTCGGCAGTGCTGCGTCCGTTGGTTTGATTGTAACTTCCTGTTCCATAGGGGATAAACAAGGCTTCGTTGCCGTGTTTTTTTATGGCGTTTTGAATTTTTTCCGCCATGATGTTTGTGGCTTCATCCCAGCTAATGCGCTCGAATTTCGCTTCACCGCGTTTGCCAATGCGCTTTTGCGGATACAGTAATCGCTCTGCGTGGTATTGGCGCTGACGATAGGCGCGACCACGGATGCAGGCACGCAGTGCAGGACTTTCCAGGCTGTCTTCCCGATCATCGGTCTCGATGCGGGCGATGATGCCGTTTTTTAAATGTACTTTCAGTAAACAACGTCCACCGCAATTATGAGCAGGGCAACCGGTTTCGATAATGGCATCCGGTTCGTACAGTGCTTCGCGGCATTGTTTTCCGCTGATGATGCGCATTAGTTCCGACCAGCTGAAAAGCGGTTTGCCCTGCTGCTGCGCCCATTTTGTATTTATGCTTTGTTTTCCCATTGCAGGCATAAAGATAGGAAAGAAGTGGATTTAATGTCAGTTTGGGCTAAAACAATGGATCTTGATCAAAAAAAAAGCCCGGAAAAACCGGGCTTCTACATTATAGAACGGATTTTTTATGGGTAAGCAATTCCCGGATATTGCGAAACAATAACCTTTGGGATGTTTGCGCCATAAGTTTCATTAATTGCATCGATAAAATAGTTGGCAACAATGGCATTACCTTGCTTGCTGAGGTGGATGCCATCAAGCGAGAAAATACCACCGGTTACAAATGTTGGGGTGAATGTCAGCCCGTCAAAAACCAGACCGTTTGCGGCGGCTTCTTTCATAATGGCGTTCACATCAACAAAAGCGAGGCCATGGTTGTCGGCCAAAGCTTTGATTTCGTTATTGAAAGCAGTTGTGGCATTGCTTATATTTTCGATTTCTTTGGTGTCGAGCACATAGGTTGCCGGAATAGGTTTTTGTGATCCCCATCCGCCACATTTCAGTGAATCCTGAGGAATGCTCAAAAGGATAAGTTCATCCATTTTTGCCTGGCGAATACCTCCAAGTGGTGCATAAGTGTCGCTTAAATCCTGTATAATCCAACCGTTAGGGCCTTCATTAAAGATTATTTTTGGTAGGCCCATTTGTTCAGCGCCAGCATTGTATTGAGCATAAGCATCGTTGAGTAGTTTTGCTGTTGCGGCATCCAGGACCAAACCATAAGAGGGCACTGTTGTAAAAAACGGGGTACTCATGATGTCCGGAATATTTGCCATAGCTCCTTTTTGACCGTCTGTTGTCATTGTATTGACAATGGCGTTCATTGTTGGGGCAAAACCCGGGATGGTTCCTGTTGTTTCCATGGGTGTGATAAACTCGCCTACATTGTTTTCGCCGCCGGCAATGGCATAACCAAGCACATCATTATTACCGATCCAAAGTGTGAAGAATGTTGCCTGGAGTTCGGCATAAGCCTGAAGGACGCTAGCTTCATAAGATGGCGCAAAACGTACGTAGTAGGGGTTGGCAGTAGGAGGCTGTGTTGTTAAACCGAGGGGGTTTCCATAGCCCGGAGCTGCCAGGTGATATGTTTTGGCGCCAGGAACACCGAGGTTGTTGACCGGCCATAAGCCTGGTGTTATGGCTTCTTGCTCACCGCTCGTCAGAACAGGTCCCAAAGACATGTTGCCCATACAATCTGCGGTAATTTTCAGCTCAAAAGGAGGGTTTTGGAATTGGATGCCATATTTGCTGTTCACAGTAGGCTGTGTGAAACTTCCTCCGCCAACTTTCATAAATTGTTCCGACAGAATTTTTGGATAGCTGTAAGATTGTGCCGGATCATACAAAGCGCCATCGGCATAACCTGCTGTTAATGAATTTCCAACAGAAACGTATTTCCTAAGGTCAATATCTCCGGAAGTCGGATTAAATTCTTCTACATCGGGTTTACATGCGAACATGAAAACGGCCACAATGCTTAAACTGATAAGGTATTTTATATTTTTCATTGTCGTCATTTTTAGAATTTATAAGTGATTCCGAATCCTGGGATTGATGTATTTACAGCGTAATTTCCTGAGAAATTGGCCGGTTCGTAAGTGCGTTCAGCTTCCAGTCCGGAAAGGTTGAGGTAAGATAGGTCGATTTCCAGGTTTGGAATAGGTCTGTATGTCAAACCGCAGGTAAGTCCTACTGTATTGAGGCTTACAGTTTCCGGGTTGAAATATTTTTCGTTTACAGGCGATGGGTCGTAATAAGCACCTGCACGGACAACCAGTTTGTCGCTGATCAGGTATTGTGCGCCAATACGCGGAATCCAGCTGTCTTTGTATTCTCTTGGGTTCACGTTGTCCAGCGTTTCGCCGGCTTCTTCAAAAGTAAATGTCAGCTCTTTGTATTCGCTCCACATCACCCAGTTCACTTCAACGGCAAGCAGAAGTTTGTCGGTGGCCTGGAAAGAAAGTCCAAAATCGAGGTTGGCAGGCATTGGGAGGCTGGCGTTGAATTTGTTTTCTGTGGGGATCATGCCACCAATAGATGCAGGGATTTCAAATGTTGCATCACCGCCTTCAACGGCAACATCAATTTTGGAGCGGTAGTCAATACCGAAATTGATGCGTTCGCAGATTTGCACATGCATACCTACATTGAAGCCAAACTTAATATCAGAATCGCCTTTCAGGTTGACGTTCGATGTTTCTGAATAAGGCAGCCCTTTGGTAAGGTCAACACTTCCTTTGGTGATGACGAGCCCTGCGCCAATACTGAACATGTCATTTATTTTATACGCAATAGTAGGTTGAAAATAATATGCGCGCAATGCGATTTCTTCGATAAGGTATTTTCCTGCCCAATTATCTTCCCAAACGCTTTTTGAGCCGTAAGGGGTGTTGATGCCGATACCGGCAGTAAATTTTTCGCTCAAACGAAAGGCTCCGTAAAAGTAAAAGGGAGGACTTGTTGGGTTATTGGTCTCGGCAATATAAGAGGAGTGTAAATCCCCGTATTTTGCATTCGCCATTACCAGGCTTACACCGGCACTGAAGCTAAAGGTGCTGTCCATTAATGAAAGAGCTCCCGGATTATAAAAAATTGAACTGGGGCCAAAATACCAGGGTGTGCCAATAAGACCCATACCATTCTGTTTTTGTCCCTGCAACCTAACCTGAAATCCTCCGGCAATTGCTGAGCCAGTCATCAGAAGGCTGAGTAAAACGATGTAAATTTCTTTGCGCATAGCAATTTGTTTTAGTTATATTAAAATCGGCTCGCAATTTAATAAAAAAACTTTGAGATTATATCTATAGATTTATATATGTTGTATAAATCTGTTTAATATGAGCCTAAATAATTTAAAATCAATGGAATAAATAGTCCGATTATTTAAAAACCAATCAAATATTTTGAAAACTATTTTGCTGAAATTAGTTTTTTTTGTTGGCTTATTCTTGAATTATACTTAAAAATTAGATGTTTTTTGTAGCCGTTAAATCCTGAACAATAAAAAGTATGATTTTTAGGGGTGCGGTTATTTGGCGCGAAAGTGTCTGTCAGTTAATGTTTTCTTAATGCCTGGCTAATACTGGCTTCACAGTCAGTGGCTATTTTTGCCATGTGACGATTGATAAAGTAGTGTAGGGGGAGATGGGTTTTATGTTTAAGATTCATTAGAGAAAAGTCCGGCGAAAACTATTTTTATGTTTCTAGTTCATTAAATTTAATAATTTGCACAAAAAAGAATAAATATCATGAGGGATTATTACACACATATTCCGCTATTGTTGCTGTTCATTCTGCTTTTAGGAGTGTATTTTACCGTTCAAAGGGTAATTTCCTATCGGCGTGAACAGAAAAACAATGCATTACGGGATATTGAATCACTTCCGCCAAAAGAGGAAGTGTCACTGAATTAAAAAAAAACCGGAGCATTCAACTGATGTTCCGGTTTTTTAAAAAGCTCGTTGGATTAATGTGCCGATTCGGTATCTTTGTTTTTGACCTCAGTGGCACGATTCCAGTAAGTGGTTTTGCCAAAAGCAGCCAATCCAATGAAACCCCTGATTTTTAGTTTTTCGGCAGATAATAGCTCCATATAGCAACTATAGGTTTTTCCGGTTTTTGGATCATAAATTTTTCCGTCTTCCCATTCGCCGTCATCATAAACAAAATTTGATAGAATAACCAGGTTCAGTACCGGGCGGTCGCGCAATGCTTCATTAGGATTCTTTTTGTCCAGCTTTGGCTTTTTTGTGAAAGGATCTATTGGGTCTTTTAGCCAAACGAGTTTGCCAAAGAATTTACCGTCTTCCTTATAGATTTTTACCATTCCGGTTTCTTCGTCATTATACCATTTGCCCAGGATGGCGTCTTCGCTGTATTTTTGAGCAAATGTGCTCAGCCCACTAAAAAGCATTGTAAAGGTGAATACAACTGCAAGGATTTTTTTCATGTTATCTAATTTTAATGATTAATTTATTTTCAATAAGATTGCCTGAATCATAAAATCCCATCCATCGCTTTATTATTTCCGGATAAAATTTCACCAAAGATAAACTTTTCATGCGATTGGCCTTTGAAGGATCAAATTACTTTTTCCAAACCTATAGAAAAACCATAAAGCCGATAAATATGCGCATTTCGCCTGCGACATGAATAAATTTTACTAAATTCGGCCATTATTGTCATGTTGAAAAAGATACGAACATATTTTGGGTTTACACGAAAGGAACAAAGAGGCCTGATTGTGCTGCTTGTTCTGATTATTCTTGTATGGTCGTTGCGCATGGCAATGTCGTTTTACGATTTTTCCAATGCCCGGAAAATGGATTTTGCCAAGCTGGAAGAAGCCAAGATCTGGCAAAAAAACTATGAGCAGCTTGTGAAGGAGGATTCATTGCGCACCCAAAAAGAGAAAGCTGAATATTTGGCAATGAAGGAGAAGAAAGCGGAGCGAGCCAAACCCTTACTGTTTGCATTTGATCCGAATACAGCAGGGGCAACGGATTGGCAAAAGCTGGGCTTGAGTAAGAAACAGGCAGCTGTTTTAATCAAATATATTGATAAAGGCGGTCGCTTTTATAAGGCGGAAGATTTGAAAAAGGTTTTTGTTATCTCCGATGAATTTTATGGGCGCATTAAAGATTCCGTGCGCATTGATTTAACGCTTTTTGCTCAAAAAACAGATAACAAGGCCGATAATAAGGTAGATTCGTCACTTTTGGCCAAAAAAAACCCAGCTAAAAAATTCCTAAGCTTTTATGATACGCTGAATGTGGAACTCAATAGTGCCGATTCGGCGCAGTTGTGCCTGCTGCCGGGTATTGGCCCGTGGTATGCACACAGAATTATGAAATATAGAAAAAGGCTGGGCGGATTTTATCAAGAGGATCAGCTGCTTGAGGTTTATGGAATGGATACCGTACGCTTAAATCGATTTCGCCCGTATTTTCATATCGACACCACATTTATTCGGAAAATAGATCCGAATGAGGTCGATTTTAAAGAACTTTTAAGGCATCCCTATATGGAATATTATATTGTGAAAGCGATATTTCAATATAAAAATGAGCATGGGGCGTTTCAGTCAGTTGCTGAAATGAAAGATGTCCGGCTTATTTATGATGGTTTGTATGAAAAAATGCGGGTTTATTTGAAAATCAGGAAGAAGAACTAGGATATGATGAATGTTAAATTAAATATTCCAATGTATTTGCTTGCGCTGTTCTGCCTGTGCATCGCTTCTGTTGCAAATCTCCATGCCCAGGATACCGAAGAAGAGCTTGCAAAGCTTTTGGATTCTGCGAAGATTTTGTTGCAGCAGGATCCTTTGCAGGCCATGCAATATGCTCATGAGGCGGATTCCCTTGCCCGGGAAACTTATGATACCCTTTCGCGTGCGCAGGCACTAAAGACTTATGGTTCCGCTTGTTTGTTTGCAGGATTGCCTGATTCTGCCCTTAATTTCTACCGTCAGGCTTCCGGCGTTTTTCATCTGGCAGGAAATCACAAAGGCGCCAGTCAGTGCGATAATAATATCGGTCTGGTTTATCGGCAGATGAGCCAATACGACAGTGCACTTATTTATATGAAAAAGGCAATGCAGTATCACAAAAGTGTTGATAATTATAAAGATTATGCCAGTTCACTGGGTAATATTGCTACTGTTTATCATTATCTGGGCAACCTTGAGCAAGCTGTTGCATTTTATAACCAGGCATTGGATGTGCTGCATGACTTAAAAGATACAGTGCTTATTGTTAATAATTTATCGAACCTTGCTGTGATATACGAAGATCATTTAGACCATGAAAATGCACTGCGCATGTACCATAAAGCATTGCCGCTGGCATTGAAATATGAATACTTTGAGTCGGTGAGCGTGATCATGCAGAATATCTCGGTGGTTTATCACAACCTCGGGCAACTCGATAGTGCCGAGCATTATTTAACGCAATCCCTTCTTATCAGGGAAGAGCGAAATTTCGATATCAGCAGGGTTTTGTGGAACCTGGGTACTTTAAAAGCCGAGATGGAAGATTATGATAAGGCAATTGCGTATTTTTTTCAAGCCCTGAAAATGAACCGGGAAAACGGTAATTTGTATCAGGTGGCCAAAGGATACCGCCATATTGGCAAGCTTTTGATGAAACAGAAGGACTATGAAAGCGCTTTGGAATATTTTGAACAGGGATATGAAATTGCCCAGGAAATCAAAGCCCTCGATGAAATGCGTATTTGCTCTCGTGAATTAGCAATGGCAGCGTCCAGCCTCGAGGATTTTGAAAAAGCAAACCAGTATTTTGATGTCTTTGTGAATCTTAGTGATAGTGTGTTTCTTGGGGAAGAGGTTCAGGATGAGCAAAAACAAATTGCCGGAGAACTGACAAAGGAGCAAAAACAAATTGTGCCGCGGGATCTTTGGATGATTTTTTTAAATGTATTTTTGTTCGGACTCTTATTTGTTTTGGCAATAATACTGGTTAGACGGATCGTGCAGAAAAGAAATAAAAGCGAAAAATAGCGCAGATAAACGCGTATTGGGATAGAAAATTAGAATTGAAATCAAACAAATGTTAAATTTGCCACAAAATAAAACCAAATACATGCTAAATCGAACCACAACCCAATTCATGGTGTTTGCAGGTATAGTTGCAATGCTTTTTATGGCTTCCTGTACCGAAGAAGAGATTAACCGTACTGTTTATCAGTATAATGTACGCTATCAGGTAATTAGTTATATGGATACTACATCGGATATGACCATTACCTATTACGATCCGCAGTTTGCAAATCATGTCAGCGAATATTTAGAAGATATTAAAAGCTGGAACCATAGTTTTAAAGGTAAAACGTTGGATCATTGCTTTCTGGAAGCAGTTGTGACCAACGACAGCGCAAATCTGGCGGTAATGCTTTATGTTGATAGCCTATTGATGGATTCGGATAGTGTAAATTGTTATACACCAATAGTTTGTGACACCAATCGTGCTGTCATTAATTATACCCTCGAATAATATTAAACTGTTTCTATGAGTATTTTTAAAAAATTCCCCCGAACATTCTGGGTAGCCAATACCATGGAATTGTTTGAACGATGGGCATGGTACGGTATGTTCATGGTTTTTGCTGTGTACCTTACGGGCTCGCGCGATACAGGAGCTTTGGGCTTTTCTCAGGAGCAAAAAGGCTATTTGATGGGGCCTGTGGTTGCACTTCTTTATTTTCTTCCAATAGTTACCGGTGCAATTGCTGATAAATTTGGTTACAAAAAAGTACTGTTTTCTTCCTATCTGATTCTGGCCAGCGGATATCTGCTCATGGGTTTGGTAGGCTCCTACGGTGCGATGTATGCCGTTTTTATTTATGTGGCCGTGGGCGCATCCCTTTTTAAACCAATTATTTCGGCGACAATCAGCAAAACCACAACCGATGAAACTTCCTCTATTGGTTTTGGGATTTTTTATATGATGGTGAATATCGGAGCTTTTATCGGCCCCGTTTTCGCATCTAAATTCCGTGAATTTGACTGGTTTTATGTTTTCCTGATGTCGTCGCTGGTTATTGTAGCCAATATGCTGATGTTGACATTCTTTTTTAAAGAGCCCGAAAGGGAACAAAATCATGAACCGCTGTCAAAAGCGTTGAAAACAATCTTTAAGAATATTGGCATAGCTCTTTCTGATTTGCGCTTTTTGTTTTTCCTACTGATTATCATCGGATTTTGGGCCATGTATAACCAGTTGTTCTATACGCTCCCAGTATTTATTGGCCAATGGATGGATACAAGTGTGGTATATGATTTCCTGAATAATATTTCTCCTGCTTTGGCTCAGGCCATTGGAAATGATCAGGGAAGTATCAATCCGGAAATGCTCAGCAATTTGGATGCTTTCTATATCGTGATTTTCCAGATTGCAGTTTCTGCCTTTGTGATGCGCTTCAAGCCCTTAAATGCTATGGTGGGCGGGATTTTTGTTTCGGCCATAGGCATTGGACTGACTTTTGCTACTAACAATCCGTTTTACCTTATTGTTACCATTCTTGTTTTTGGTTTGGGGGAAATGGCATCCAGCCCGAAAATAACGGAATATATTGGTAAAATAGCCCCCAAAGATAAAGTTGCTCTTTATATGGGCTGCTCATTTTTACCTATGGCAGGCGGTAACTTTTTTGCCGGCATCCTCTCTGGTAGCGTTTACGGTAATATGTCAGACAAATTGACACTACTGCAAAGAGAACTGGAACAACGATCCCTCAAGTTCCCTGAAATAAGCGATCAGTTTACCCAAAATGATTTGTTTCAAATGGCTGCACAAAAGCTGCAAATGAATCAGGCCGAGCTTACAAACTATCTTTGGCAAACGTATCATCCGCAAAATATTTGGTTTATTTTTACGGGTATCGGTATTGCAACAGCTCTTGTTTTACTGCTTTATGACCGGCTTGTGCTGAGTAAAAGCAATTAAAAAACGGTAGTTTTGTCAGGAAAATTTTTCAGCACGGATATTGATGCCCAAGCGGTATGAAAGATCCCGATTTGCGAAAAATACTACAAAGCTTTATAATTCCTTTGTTTGTCCTTGTACTCATTTGGTTGGTTTTTATCACCGAAGAAGTTATGGGCTATAGTTTTCATTTTCTGGGCGTTTATCCGCTCCATTGGAAAGGGTTGCACGGAATAATTACCGCTCCATTGGTGCACAGCGACTTTTCACATGCTTTTTCCAATTCCGTTCCACTGCTGATTTTAGGAGCCATTCTTTTTTATTGGTACCGTCCGGTTTCCTTCCGTGTGCTTTTCATTTTGTGGATTGGTAGCGGCATTTTCGTTTGGTTGTTGGGGCGCCCAAGCTGGCATATAGGAGCAAGTGGCCTGGCTTATGGTTTGGCATCATTCCTTTTTACTATGGGGATTATTAGCAAAAATCCGCGTTTATATTCCATAAGCCTTGCCGTTATCTTTATTTATGGAAGTATGGTTTGGGGCGTTTTTCCCGATTTTTTCCCAAAACAAAACATCAGCTGGGAAGCGCATGCTGCCGGATTGTTGCTCGGCGTGGTTTTGGCTTTTGTATATCGGTCTTCAGCCCCAAAACGCGAAGTTTACAGCTGGGAACTTGAAGAACCCGAACCGGAAGAAGAACCGGAAAAAGATTCTGACATTGTTATAAAGTATGACATCCGTCCAGGGGTAGAAGATCAAAAGCGCTGATCTTGTGTGTAGCGTCCTGATTTTGGTTGACTCTTTTTTCTTCTTTCCGGGGATCCCCGGAAAGAAGAAAAAAGAGTTTGTTCGACAAATATATTAATTCAATTTTTCTAATGCCACTTCTGGACGCTTTCTGTAATAAGTTTTCCAGCACCTTTTAAGTTCTCCAGTTTTTTGATGAGCCTTCTCTGGGGTCATCATTTCGACACTTCTGTGTGGGCGCTTTGTATTATAGAAGTTTATAAATTGGGGAAGTTCTTTTTTGGCTTCGGCCAAACTACTGAATGATATGGTTTTGTCATTGGTAAATTCTTCTTTTATTGTTCGGTTAACACGTTCTGCAATAGGGTTTTCCAGTGGATCCCCATTTTCCGTCATGCTAATTGCCATACGGCATTTATTAAGGTGTTTGATGTATTTGTCGCAACAATATTGGACGCCCCGGTCTGAATGATGGATACACCCATGTGCCTTTAGTCCTCGTGTGGCTTTCTTTAAAGCCCTCAATGCGCCAGTAGCTTCTAATGAGCCACTAACATCAAATCCAACTATTTTACGAGAATACATATCTGTAACAAGGGATAGATAAGCAAAACTGTCATTGCCCTTGATCCAAACATAGGTTATATCTGAAACCAATACCTGAGAAGGGCCATTGGGAATTAAACCTCTTATCAAATTCGGATACTTGTGATAATGATGATAACTGTTTGTTGTATAAGCCCTGCGCTTTGATTTTCTTAACAACAGACCATGCCTGCGCAACAAATCATAGAAACGGTCTCGCCCTATGCTGATATTGTGGGCTTTTAAGTCTTCTTGCAAGCTGCAAAGCAAGTTCCTGCCACTCCCTTTTTTCCATAACCTTCGTTTTGATTTTATCAGTTCAATAATTATGTCTTCCTGGTAAATAGATTCTTCATTATGGCGAATATTCTTGTAATATGCCTGTTTGCTATAGCCAAGCAGTCCGCAAAGGTCTTTGATTGTTGCCCTCGAACCTTTGTCTGCTTTTAGTTGTTGGACAGCTTGGCTCCATACTTTTTTCTGATATCAATTTTTAATTCTTCTTCTGCTACATCCACCATCTTTTGCCACAGGTCGGCCCTGAGCTGCTCCTTCTTTAACTGAGCTTGAAGGTCCCTGATCTCCTGATCCTTATCTATTTCTTATTTCTTGTTTTCCATTAGCTCTGGATTTATTTGGGATATGCCCCCTTCTCTGTAATTCGATTGGCCACTAAACTGGCGAATCCAGTACAAAATTGCACAATTACTCTGAATACCGTAAATACGCCGCGCCTCTTCTTTGCTGTACTTACCTGATAACACTTCTTTAACTACACGAAGCTTGAAATCTTCTGGGTAGTTCATCTTTGTTCTTCTCTTCATTTTAATCCTTGATTTAGTTGACTTCTAATTGTAATTCTGGTCAACCTATATCAGGACTATACAGTGTAGTGTTTGTCCATAAAGTCTCCCGAATCTTCGGGATTGTTCAAAATCAAAATCCTCAAATACCTGAGTATTATCCGGTTTAGATTTTTTATACGCCTTGAATTTGAACTTTATAGAACAAACTCTATCTAGTTTTAGGATAGATTTCCTGCTCCTGTTATCTGTATCACTTTTTTTCCGATTTTTGTTTTTAATATTCAACAAAATAAGTTTTTATGAAAAAAGTACTCTCCTTTTTATCCGTTCTTGCACTATTGATTACTGCCTGTAATGCCCCCAATAATGATAAGGGATTTATTATCAATGCTCAAATAGAAGGACTTAGCGATACCAAAGTGTTTCTTCAGGAATATACCGAAGGTGAAATGGTCACAATTGATTCAGCAGAATCTGTTGGTGGTCATTTTGTTATGGAAGGTAAGCTGGATGCCCCAAAATTCCTTTATCTGTTTTTGGGAAAGCAGGGGCGTGCTCAGTTTTTTGTCGAGAATGCCCCTATTGAGTTGACAGGTACAATTAAGGATATGGAAAATGCGAAGATAAACGGCTCTTCTGCTCAGGATGTTTATCAAACATACCTTGATCTGGTGCGCCCTTATGAAGAGCAAAAAAATGAGCTGATCAAACAATGGAAATCTGCTACACAGGATAACGATACGGTAAAACTCAAAGAAATTGATGTTGCTTATTCTGAGGCAGATAGTATCCAGTCGGTTTTGGTCGAAACATTTATTGACGAAAATCCCGCTTCTGTTGTCAGTCCTTATCTGGTGCGTTCCAAATTAATTTATAATCTTGATCGTGATGAGCTTCAGGATTATATTGATGCTTTCTCGAAGGAAATCAGCAAGCATCCTTATGTGGAAGTATTGCGCGATCGCAGTGCAAAACTTGAGGCTGTGGCTGTTGGCAAACAAGCACCTGATTTTACAATGGCCGATAACGAAGGCGGAGAAATCACACTTTCCGATTTACAGGGAAATGTACTCCTTGTAGATTTCTGGGCTTCATGGTGCTCCCCTTGCCGTGCCGAAAACCCCAATGTGGTGGCTGCATATCAGAAATATCATGATAAGGGTTTTGATATCCTCGGCGTGAGCCTTGATAATGATCGCGATAAGTGGCTCGCTGCCATAGAAGCCGATAATCTTGGCTGGCATCATGTTTCGGATTTGAAGGGCTGGAAAAATGCCGCATCAAGAATGTATGGTGTAATGTCGATCCCGCATAGCGTTTTACTCGATAAAGACGGAAAGATAATTGCACATAATCTGCGCGGCGAGGAATTACATGAAAAACTAGAAGAGATCTTCTCTGTTGATGATTAATTCCATAATAATTATTTGAATAAAAAGGTCATCTTCGGGTGGCCTTTTTTGTTTTTGATCTAAATTGATCCGAAGATCCCATTGCAATACTGATAAAAATTGTAAATCCTGCCACGAAAAAGCTTGTAGTAAGAGCCTTATTTTGTTATTTAGAATCACTATGCATAAGAATGGCGTTGTTGGCCTAAATGCCACAATAATTGTTAATTGCCTTGGTTAATTACGAAATGTCGGATAGCTTTATATATTTATGTATCTTGATTTGTTCTTTGGGCGAGGTATTCTGTTTTAATTTGGTATTCAAAGTCCTAAATAAGTTTTCCTTCCGGATGTCTTTGCCTGTTTGCTCATGTTTAATTTTTAAAGTCTTGTTAATCATTGGTTAATGTTCGTTGTGCCAATTTGGGCTATTGTCAATATTTGCTATAATTAAGACTGATTATAAATAAAGCTAATTGGATTTCTGATTTTGTAATTAAGTATTTCATTTCCTAATTTTGTTTGTTCATTTGAACATTGGTTCATTAAATGTAATTGGTTAATTATTCATTTATTATTCAAAAAGACCGACTCGTGAGATCATTTTTTAGGAAAGTTTTTTATCTTTACTACGACGGATTTAAGAATATGCGGGATGCCCGCAAGCTTTGGCTGATCATTTTTGTGAAGCTTTTTATAATGTTCGCCATTTTAAAGCTGTTTTTCTTTCACGATTTTTTGGGGAGCCGTTTTTCTACAGATGACGAGAAGAGCGATTATATTATTGAGCAATTGACAAAGCAACCATAATTACTAATCAAATACGCGCAAAATGATTGAAACCTACGATTTTTCACTGATTGACTGGTCCCGGGCGCAGTTTGCCCTTACAGCTATGTATCATTGGCTGTTTGTGCCGCTGACTCTTGGCCTGTCGTTCATCATTGCCATAATGGAGAGCATTTATGTTCGCACAGGCAAAGCTGAATGGAAGCGCATGACCAAATTCTGGTCGGTGCTGTTTGGAATTAATTTCGCAATTGGAGTAGCCACCGGCCTTATCCTTGAATTTGAATTCGGGACAAACTGGTCGAATTACTCCTGGTTTGTGGGCGATATTTTTGGAGCTCCTCTCGCTGTTGAAGGCATTATGGCCTTTTTTATGGAATCCACTTTTATTGCAGTGATGTTTTTTGGATGGAATAAGGTCAGCAAAGGTTTTCACCTGCTATCGACCTGGCTGGTTGCTATTGGAGCCAACCTTTCCGCACTTTGGATCCTGGTGGCCAACGCATGGATGCAAAATCCAGTGGGAACTCAATTTAATCCGGAAATGGCACGCAACGAAATGACCAATTTCTGGGAAGTGCTGTTCAGCCCTACGGCCATCAACAAATTTCTGCACACCATTTCATCCGGCTACGTAACTGCCGCCGTTTTTGTGGTGGGAATCAGTGCATGGTACCTCATCAAAAACCGTGAGAAACTCCTTGCTAAAAAGAGTATTGTTGTAGCCTCAGTTTTTGGATTGCTCACAACTATTTTCCTGATTGGAACCGGTGATGAGAGTGCACGTGAAGTGGCAAAAACCCAGCCAATGAAATTTGCTGCTATGGAAGCCCTGTACGATGGGCAAACCAATGCACCACTTGTTGCCATCGGTTTCTTTGAAAAGAAAAAAGAAGGCGTGCAGTTTCAGCCCAGGGAATTTGCTTTTAGCATCGAAATTCCCAATATGCTTTCCTGGATGGCTTTCCTTGATCCCCATGCCTTTGTGCCGGGAATCCGTGACCTGGTGCATGGCAACGACAAAATCGAACAACCGATTATGTCGTATATGGAAAAAATCAAGCGGGGAAAAGCGGCACAGGATGCCCTTGCAGCAATGAAGCAGATCAAAGATGAAAACCCGACCAATTATAAAACCATTCCTGAATATCAGGCATTGAAATCCAAATTTGAAGATCCTTCCTGGATTAATGGATATTTTCAGTATTTCGGTTTTGGTTATTATTATGCCGATGACCCAAAAGAGCTGCACGACAACGCCCATATGCTGATCCCACATGTACCGCTTACATTTTATTCATTCCATGTAATGGTCGCTTTGGGCGGGCATTTTTTCGTGCTGTTTATCCTGTTCCTTCTTTGGGGCGTTAAAGATAAACTCGATAATAAAAAGTGGCTTCTTTGGATTGCTGTTTGGACCATCCCATTGGTTTATATCGCCTCACAGGCAGGATGGATCGTTGCTGAAGTAGGCCGCCAGCCCTGGGTAATTCAGGATTTGATGCCGACTGTTTCTGCGGTTTCTCAGCTTGATGCCTCATCGGTACAAATTACTTTCTGGTTGTTTGCTCTTACATTCACTGTCCTGATGATTGCCGAAATCAAGATTATGCTAACGCAAATTAAAAAAGGACCTAAAGACGGAGGACATTAATTATGTTTGAAAATTTATCACATCTCGCTTTACAGCAATACTGGTGGGTGATTGTTAGCCTGCTGGGCGCATTACTGGTTTTCCTCCTTTTTGTACAGGGTGGCCAAACCATGATATATGCTCTTGGAAAATCGGAAATGAAACGTACCATGCTGGTCAATGCCCTTGGCCGGAAATGGGAATTTACCTTTACAACGCTTGTGACTTTTGGTGGCGCATTTTTTGCATCCTTCCCGCTGTTTTATTCTACCAGCTTTGGTGGTGCATACTGGGTATGGATGCTGATTTTGTTTTGCTTTGTGATTCAGGCTGTTGCTTACGAATTCCGCTCAAAACCAAACAACTTTCTCGGAGCCAAAGGTTTTGAAGCATTTCTCTTTATTAATGGATTGCTCGGAACCCTGCTCCTCGGAACAGCGGTTGCTACCTTTTTTACCGGAAGTAATTTCTCGGTCAATGAAATGAATTTCAGCCAATGGGACAATTCCTGGCATGGCCTTGAACTGGCTTTTGATTTTACACGTTATGCCACATTTATTAACCTTTCTCTCGGTATTGCAGTTTTCTTCCTGAGCCGCGTGCTGGGCGGGTTATATTTTATGAATGCCATTGATGATGATGAAATCTTTGAAGGAGCACGAAAATGTGTGCTGGGAAATTCGGTGATGTTCCTGGTGTTTTTCCTGTTTTTCCTGGTAAATATACTCGTGCGCGATGGCTTTGCTGTGGATGCCAACGGTATTATCAGCATGGTACCTTACAAATATTTCCACAACCTGATCGGGATGCCGCTGAATGCGATCATATTCCTGGCAGGCGTGCTGCTCGTGCTTTTCGGTATTTTTAAAGCTGTCTTCCAAAAATCATCCAAAGGAATTTGGTTCAGTGGCCTGGGAACGGTTTTGACTGTTTTCAGCCTTTTGCTGCTGGCAGGGTTTAACGGAACATCATTCTATCCGTCGGTTTCTGACCTGCAAAGCAGCCTGACGATAATGAACAGTTCATCAAGTCATTATACGCTTACCGCGATGAGCTATGTTTCGCTGATGGTTCCCTTTGTGCTTGCCTATATCTGGTATGCCTGGAAGTCCATCAACAACAAAAAGATTGATGCTGAAGAAATGGAAAACGATTCACACGTTTATTAAAAAAAGGAGGATATTATGATTGTACAGATATTATGGCTTTTAACCTGGCCGCTTTTGATTTTTATTAGCTATCGACTGATTCTTTATGCTCTGAAGCGTCAGGAGAAGCATCTAAAAACCGAGGAATAGAATATAAACTTTTATTGATGTAAGAGCTGTCTGTGATTTTTTGCAGGCAGCTTTTTGTTTTGTGTTAAAAAGAGAAGGCCATGGGTAATGATTGTGATTTTCATTTACTCCACAGCCTTTCGTTTATTGGTTATGTATGTCTGCTGCAATGAAATCCTGGCAGAAAATTAAATAGCGACAAGGTTTTATTCAGCTCAACATATGCTTATTGCCGTACCAGCTTAACCGTATGCGTATTGGACAGGTTTTCGCTCATTTTGGCACGTTCAGCGTAATCGACCAAGTCGAGCATAACTACTCTTCTTTCTTCATCTGAATTTTCATCGCCATTGCTTACATAAAGGGTGTTTTTGGTTAATGCCATATCGCTTGATTTAAAATCGACCAATTCCATTTCATCGAGGATTTCCTGCATGGCATATTTGTCTTCGATTTCAATTTCATTTAGTTGCAGGTCAAATACATCGAGTGTGTGCCCCTGATGATTGGAAAGTGCATAAACAATACTGCCATCGCAAATAAGCTGCTGGTAGTTTCTTACTTTCGTTTTTTCAGTTTTGCATATATAGCTGAGATTCTTCGCGCCCCTGTCTGATGTAGGATTAATAGCATAGGACTCAATCCAGTAATAACCGTCTTTGTCAGAGCAGGATACAAAAAGCAATTGTTTTTCATTGGGCTCAATGCATAATCCATGTAATTCATGGCAGTCGTTGTGCTTTATCTTGACTTTATCAATTTTGTCTTTCCCTTGATTTGGATAAAACTTGCCGATATACACCATTTTATCATTGGAATTCATATAGATGTATTCATTGGCAGCAGCTCCCTGTCTTGGATTTGCGCCCACAGCAGTTGCGAGGTGCGATGTAATATTGGTTGCACCCTGATCAATATTTGTGGCATAGTAGGAGCGCACTTCGGCAAGGCTTTTTTTAAATAAATGTACGAAGTCTCCGTCGGAGGAAGCCGTTCCGTTATTTTCCTGGAATACCAGATCGGAACCTTCTGAACCAACGGCATCTGATGCAAAAATGGTGCTGTCCACTTGTGTAATATCCGGATCGTCAGGATCTAATGGCAAGGAGCCGTCTTCCCGTAGTTTGATGCTGATTGCATCATAGTGACCATTGCTGAGTTTGGCCAGTACATAAAGTTTGTTGTTTCCAATATCCAGACCACGTGTGTCGCGGCAACGGGCGCTGGAAATGCCGTATTTTACGATTTTTTGGCGACGGTTTTTAGGATTAAAGTAGCAAGACCTTTACTTTCATTGGTGCTTTTTGCATTTGTTCCAAATGGGGTAACAAAGCTGTATACAATATTGCCGCCATCATCAAGTGAAAAATGATGCGCTACATTATTATAAGTAGTAAACTGAAACTGTTTTTTTTCGTCGAGGATACGTTTTTTTATATGATAGTAATAATTGATCCCGTTTACAATAAAAGCAGTATCGCCAAGTTCCAGTTTAAAATTTCCATCTTCGCTGGCATAAGTGCCATAAAGCTCAGTAGAAAAGCTACTTGGGTCTTCTGTTTCATTGTCATCGTCCTTGTCGCAGGAAACAAGAGCAAAAGCTGCAAATACCAGCAGGCTTATGCATAGTTTTAGATTTTTCATAATATTTTCTTTTTGATTGGCAACGTAAAGTTAATAAATTTCCATTAGCTTGGTAAGAAGAGGTGGGTTTTTTGAATATTTATTGGTTCTACTAGGAATTTCGTGGGTAACAATAATGTTTAAAAATAATATGGAGATATTTATTAATAAACTATTGATCCCTAACAGATTCCTCCCTTCACAAAGCCTTAATCACTTCGTTTGGCTTTGTTCCTGTCGGAATGACGCTGTTTATTAGGTGTTTAAGGCAAATGCGGCGAGGACACAATAGTATATTTGAAAGACGTCCTCGCCGCATTTGCCTCCTGACTTCATAAAAACGCGTCATTCCGACAAAGTTTTCCGAAGAATGAGGAAACTTTGGAGGAATCTGTTTGAAATAGCATTCTAATTTCTTTCCACGAAATTCCGTGTGGAACCTATTTATTTAATATTTAAGCTTTTATCATATTAATACGGCACTACAAAATAAAAAAATCCCCGAATGATAAGTTCATTCAGGGATTTTTAATAAGCATAAAATGTTTTTTCTATAATCCAATGCCTAAACCAGCATAAAATGTCCAAACATGATGCTTGAAAGAAATGTCTTGCATTTCATACGTTGTTCTATAATCATCAGTATAAATCTCGCTCATCCCCATTGTATAGCGTGCGCCTCCCATCAAGTAAACCGGGCCTAAGCCAAGTTGTATGCCTGCGCCCAGCATTAATCCAAAATCTGTGCTTTTTAGATTGTCTTTTACATCTTCTTCCTCTGATTGTGGAATTTCTACACCTTCAGTAAGTGAAGCTTTATTTTTGGCATTTAATAGAAAACTTGCATAGGGGCCTGCTTCTGCATATAGAAACAAGAGTTTGGCTTTTAATAGAGCCGGGACAGTTAAGTAATTGTATTCCATATTCAATTCGAGAGGGATTTGAATGTCTTCGTAGGTGAAAAGGTAGTCAAGTTTTGTTCCCCTTGGATCATAATTAACTTCAAATTGCAGGTCAAGGATCATTGGAACAAGTTTGGCTTTGTAAAAAAGGCCATAAGTCATATTGGAGGCTGTACCCAAGGCGGCAGCCGGAACAGTTTCCCCATTAATAACAATATTGTCACCACTTACGCCAATGGTACTTAAATTATAGCCGATTTTCGGCCCGAATTTCTGCGCAGTTGCGTTTTGCGAGAAAGCGAACAATGCCACGAGGGCAAATGCGATTGTGTAAATTCTTTTCATAGCTCTGTGTTTTTGTGTTGTTGTCAAATATACGTATTTATTCCAAAGATAATATAAAAGCCGACCATTAATGCCGGCTTTTCCATAAGTGCTTTTAGAATTATTATAAGTGCAGTGTTATTATAAATAAGTGCAAATGAATTATACGCCCAGCTGTTTAATCAGGTTGAGTGCGCTTCCTGCTTTAAACCATTCAATCTGGTTTTCGTTGTAGGAGTGCTGCACCGCAAATTCATCCGAACTGCCATCGGCATGATCCAATCTTACCGTGAGTTTTTTGCCCGGCGCAAAGCGGCTCAGTTCCAAAATACTGATGGTATCATCTTCGCGGATTTTTTCATAATCATCTTTGTGCACAAATGTTAAGGCCAGCATGCCTTGCTTTTTAAGGTTTGTTTCGTGGATTCGTGCAAAGGATTTCACCAGTACCACTTTAACGCCGAGGTTTCTGGGTTCCATGGCTGCATGTTCACGTGAGCTTCCTTCGCCATAGTTTTCATCACCCACCACAATGCTGGCAATTTCAGCTTTTTGATATGCCCTTGCCGAATCCGGCACTGCCATCACTTCTTTGTTGAGCTGATTGACAACCTCATTGGTTTTTTCGTTAAAGGCGTTTACGGCACCAATAAGCAGGTTGTTGGAAATATTATCGAGATGTCCTCTGTAGCGCAGCCAGGGGCCGGCCATACTGATATGGTCAGTAGTGCATTTTCCTATGGCTTTGATCAGGAGTTTCATGCCTTCAATGTCTTTGCCATCCCAGGCAGGGAAAGGTGTAAGTAATTGAAGACGATCACTTTCAGGGTTTACAACTACTTCAACATTTGATCCGTCCTTGGCAGGGGCCAGATAGCCGTTATCCCCAACATCAAAGCCTTTTTCAGGAAGTTCGATGCCTTTGGGCTCGTCCAACATGACTTTTTCGCCATTTTTATTGATAAGTTTATCAGTCAAAGGGTTGAAATCCAGTCTTCCGGCAATGGCGTATGCAGTAACGATTTCCGGACTGGCCACAAAACCGTGTGTATTTGGGTTCCCGTCATTCCGCTTGGCAAAGTTCCTGTTGAAGGAAGTCATAATGGAATTGCGTTTGCCTTTATCGGCATCGTGCCGCGCCCATTGGCCGATACAGGGGCCGCAGGCATTGGCCAGCACCACACCACCGATTTTCTCGAAAGTGTCGAGCAGCCCATCGCGTTCAACAGTATATCGAACTTGTTCCGATCCCGGAGTTACCGTGTATTCAGATTTAACTTCCAGGTTTTTATCCATTGCCTGACGCGCCACAGAAGCAGCCCTTGAAATATCTTCATAAGATGAATTGGTACAGCTTCCAATCAATCCTACTTCGAGCTCAAGAGGCCAGTTGTTCTTTTTGGCTTCTTCTGCAAATTTGGAAACCGGTGTAGCCAAATCGGGTGTAAAGGGGCCGTTGATATGCGGTTCCAATTCTGAAAGGTTGATTTCGATCAGTTCATCGAAATATTTATCAGGATTTTCGTAAACTTCGGGATCACCGCTCAGATTGGCTTTTTCAGCATCGGCCATAGCAGCAATTTCAGCGCGTTCGGTTGCCCTGAGGTATTCCGACATTTTGGAGTCATAACTAAAAATGGAAGTTGTAGCACCAATTTCTGCGCCCATATTACAAATAGTTCCTTTTCCGGTGGCGGAAATACTCTCGGCTCCCGGTCCAAAATATTCTACAATGGCACCTGTTCCACCTTTAACCGTGAGAATTCCGGCAACTTTCAGGATAACGTCTTTGGCGCTTGTCCAGCCATTCATCTTACCGGTCAGTTTCACGCCAATAAGTTTCGGGAATTTAAGTTCCCAGGGCATTCCTGCCATCACATCCACAGCATCGGCACCGCCAACACCAATGGCAATCATGCCCAAACCACCTGCATTTACGGTATGCGAATCGGTTCCGATCATCATCCCGCCGGGGAAAGCATAATTTTCCAAAACAACCTGATGGATAATTCCTGCACCGGGCTTCCAAAATCCGATCCCGTATTTGTTGGAAACAGATTCGAGGAAATTAAAGACTTCATTGTTACTGCTTAACGCATTTTTCAGGTCCTTACTTGCGCCTTCTTTGGCGAGAATTAGATGGTCGCAATGTACGGTAGAGGGTACGGCAACTTTCTTTTTCCCGGCCTGCATAAATTGCAATAAGGCCATCTGTGCAGTGGCGTCCTGCATGGCCACGCGGTCGGGACGAAAGTCAACGTATGATTCAGAACGCGCAAAAGGTTCTTTGGGCAAATTGCCATCTAAGTGGGCGTAAAGGATCTTTTCGGTAAGGCTCATCGGCTTGTTGAGCAACTTGCGGGCTTTTGTGATTTTTTCAGCCATTTGGGCGTAATGTGCCCGGATCATGTCAATGTCGAATGTCATAATTTAATGCTTTTTGAAAAAATCAACAACCAAAGAACGAAAAGGTTTTGAAAGATGGGAAATATCGCTTCCGACTTAATCTTTCAGGAGAAGTTTGTCGCTGTTCTTGTAGATGTCGTGCAATAAATCTTCATATTTCCGGTAAATGAAGTTTCTTTTAAGTTTTAGGGTAGGGCTGAGTTCTCCCGTTTGCGGTCCCCATTCTTCGGATACAAGCCTAAAACGTTTGATTTGTTCGTGCTGGGACAGTTTTCTGTTCACTTGGGCAACTTCTTTCTGAAATCGTTTCATCACAGCAGGGATTGTGATCATTTCTTCGTTATCGCGATAATGGACTTTGTGCTTGGATGCCCAAAAATGTAAATGGTTAAAATTAGGGCTGATCAGCGCGCTGGCAAATTTTTCATTTTCGCCAACAACCATTACCTGTTCAATAAAAATGGATTCACGGAACTTGTTCTCAATAATTTGAGGAGCAATGTATTTTCCGGCAGAAAGTTTGAATATTTCTTTCTTTCTGTCGGTGATTTTGAGGAATTTGCCTTCATCCAGATATCCGACATCGCCTGTATGGAAATAGCCATCATCATCAATTACCGTGGCCGTATATTCGGGGTCTTTATAATAACCTTTCATCAGGTTAGAACCCTTTGCCAGGATTTCGCCGTCTTCCGCAATTTTTACATCTACATGCTCCAGAATGGGCCCCACAGTTCCAAATTTCAGGTTGGGATATTCGGCATGGCTCACAGCGATTACCGGGCTTGTTTCTGTAAGGCCGTATCCTTCCATGACTCTCATCCCGGCGCACCAAAACAATCGTGCCAAACGGGGCTGCAAAGCGGAACCTCCTGATACAATGATTTTCACATTTCCACCCAGTGCTTCACGCCATTTGCTGTAAACTAATTTGTCGTACATCTTGCGCCGAAATTCATACCAAGGGCCATTGGCTTTGTTGAGTTCAAACTTAAGCGCGATATCGATAGCACGGAAGTAAATTTTCTTTTTTATGCCACTAAGATCTTTCCCGGATGCCACAAGTTTGTCGTAAATTTTTTCGAGAAGGCGTGGCACAGTATTAAATCCGTCAACTTTCAGCTCCTTGATGTCGGTTGTTATGGTACCCAAACTTTCGGCATAGTAAATACTAACTCCAAGGTACTGGAAATGAAGGTTCATCATGCGTTCATAAACATGACATAGGGGCAGGAAACTCAGGATGCGGTTTTCATGTTTCAGTGGCTGTACTTTTGAAGTACTGATGAAATTGCTTACCAGGTTTTTGTGGGAAAGCATAACACCTTTTGGGGTTCCTGTTGTCCCGGAAGTGTAAATGATTGTGAGTAGGTCTTCTTCTGTGATTTCCTTTTTGGTTTGCTCCAGCTGTTCTTGGTGTTTATCTTTTACACGGGTGCCCAAAGCGTAAAGCTCTTCAAAATTTGTAAGGTTTTCAACGGCGTTTACAGAGAAAGCTTCTTTGATTTTAGTTGTCTTTTCAACCGCCGGTTTTATTTTACGGTAAAGGAATTTATCGGCAACAATTATACAGCTTGCATCGGAGTGTTCCAATATATGTGTATAATCATCAAGTGATATGGTTGGATAGACCGGAACATGTACAATACCAACCATTGAAAGTGCCATATCGATGAAGTTCCATTCCGGCCTGTTGGTGATGACGGTTACGATTTTATCACCGCGTTTATAGCCTTTTTCCATCAGGGCATAGCTTAAAAGCTCTGCTTTTTCTTTGTATTGCTGTGCATTATAAAGCACCCATTGATTGTCTTTTTTTCCGGCCAGTACATCATTTTTTGAGGAATACTTTTCCTGATACTGATCCAACAGGTCAAATGTTCTGGTAATTTCCATGCCAATAAAATTTAATAAATAATTGAATTACACTGGCATGATGGTTTTGCCTTTGTAAAACAAGTTTGCAAATGTACAAAATACCGGAAAACGCATTGTTAAGCTAATATTGATCCTCCTTTGGCCGTGTTGATTGGGATGAGGTGAAAAAAAACAGCATTCCGGGATTTTTTGGGTCGCTTCCAAGCTTTTTTTCCCTATATTTGACCAAAACCTAATGTTCAAACTAAAAATCTAATGTTATGAAAGTTTCTATCGTTGGAACGGGCTATGTTGGTCTGGTAACCGGAACTTGTTTCGCTGAAGTGGGTATTGATGTTACCTGCGTTGATATTGATGAGAAAAAAATTGAAAACCTGAAAAATGGTATTATCCCCATTTGGGAACCCGGTCTGGAGCCTATGGTTAAACGTAATGTTGAAAAAGGCCGGCTGAAATTTACTACCAAACTTTCCGATACACTCGATGAGTGTGATGTAGTCTTCAGTGCGGTAGGAACTCCTCCGGATGAAGACGGTTCAGCAGACCTTCAGTATGTTATTGCTGTTGCACGCGAAGTGGGGCGCAATATGAAAGACTATGTCTTGATCGTGACCAAAAGTACGGTTCCGGTAGGAACAGCAGAAAAAGTACGCGCAGCTATTCAGGATGAGCTTGATAAACGCGGAGTTGATATTCCTTTTGATGTGTCCAGTAACCCGGAATTCCTCAAAGAAGGTGATGCTGTAAATGACTTCCTGAAGCCCGATCGCATTGTGGTAGGAACAGACTCAGAGCGTGCACAAAAGATATTTACACGCCTCTATAAACCATTTACAATGAACGGACATCCCGTAATTTTTATGGATATCGTTTCTGCTGAAATGACTAAATATGCCGCAAACTCTATGCTGGCTACTAAAATCAGCTTTATGAACGATGTGGCCAACCTTTGTGAAATTGTGGGTGCCGATGTGAATATGGTGCGTAAAGGTATTGGCTCTGACAGCCGTATTGGAAAGAAATTCATCTATCCCGGTATCGGATATGGCGGTTCCTGCTTCCCAAAAGATGTGAAAGCACTGATCCGTACCGCCGACGAATGGGGCTATAGTATGCGTATCCTCAAAGCGGTTGAAGATGTGAACGAAGATCAGAAATCCGTGCTCTACAACAAAGTTGCCAAATATTATAATAATGATCTGAAAGGCAAAAATATTGCACTTTGGGGACTTTCTTTCAAGCCGCAAACCGATGATATGCGCGAAGCACCCGCACTTGTCCTGATTAAAAAATTAACCGAGGCCGGAGCAAATGTTACCGCATACGATCCTGTTGCTATGGAAGAATCAGAACGTCGTATCGGCGATAAAGTGAAGTATTCCAATGATCAGTATGACGCGCTTATTGATGCTGATGCGCTCCTGATCGCAACCGAATGGCCTGAATTCAAATTCCCGAATTTCAGAGTAATGAAAAAGCTTATGGCCAAAGCTGCAATTTTTGATGGCAGGAATATTTATGATGCAAAAGAACTTGAAGGCGAGTTTGATTATTTCTGCATCGGTCTTAAAAACGAAAAATAGAAATCATTAAAGATATGCCGGGCATGGGCTTTTTTAGCCTCGCCCGGTTATTTTTTTGATCCGAAATATTCAGCTTAAATACCGTTGGACAGGCATTGCGCTCCTGAATTTATTTATTGCAGTTGTAGGATGATGCCCGACATACAATTAAAAACGATACGATTATGAAAAAAATATTGGTAACAGGAGGAGCCGGTTTTATTGGTTCGCATCTTTGTGAACGGCTTCTGAAAGAAGGAAATGAAGTTATTTGCCTCGATAATTACTTTACAGGCTCAAAAAGCAACATCCTTCATTTATTGGGACATCCCTATTTTGAATTGATCCGGCACGATGTTACGATGCCGTTTTTTATTGAAGTGGATGAAATCTACAATATGGCTTGTCCGGCATCACCGGTTCATTATCAATACAATCCCATTAAAACGATAAAAACATCGGTTATGGGGGCAGTGAATATGCTCGGTTTGGCCAAACGTATCAATGCCAAAATTTTGCAGGCCAGTACCAGTGAGGTCTATGGCGACCCTCAAATTCATCCGCAAACGGAAGCATACTGGGGGCATGTCAACCCCATTGGTACGCGCTCCTGCTACGATGAAGGAAAGCGCTGTGCCGAATCGCTTTTCATGAATTACTACCATCAAAATAATGTGCGTATTAAAATTATGCGGATTTTTAATACCTATGGGCCTAATATGCATCCGAATGATGGCCGTGTGGTATCTAATTTCATTGTACAGGCGCTTCAGGGAAAGAATATTACGATCTATGGCGATGGAAATCAAACCCGTAGTTTTCAGTATGTTGATGACCTGCTCGAAGGGGCCATGCGCCTGATGGCCACCGGTGATGATTTTATCGGGCCAGTGAATGTGGGAAATCCCGGTGAATTTACCATTAAAGAACTTGCCGAAAAGGTTATCGGGTTAACTGGCTCAAAATCAGAACTGGTTTATGAACCGCTGCCCAGCGATGATCCAATGCAACGTCAGCCGGATATCAGCCTGGCAAAGGAAAAACTGAAGTGGGAACCTAAAGTCAAACTCGAAGAAGGTTTGGTTAAAACCATTGAATATTTTAGGAAAAAACTGGCGATCCATTATTAACCGGCCTATTCTTAAGTTACTATTTGATTAATTTTTTGTTTCTATAAAACAGCTGCGCTTCAATATCGTTCTTTGTGTCAAAGGGCATTGTAGCGGGGCTGTTGTTTGATAAAGATAAATTGTTCTGTTCTAAATTGAAAGCTTATGCCAGAGAAAAGAATAATAGCAGTGAGTGGGGCCAATGGCCAGTTGGGTATGGCTCTGAAGGAAATCAGTCCGCTTTACAAGGATTATGATTTTGTTTTTACGGATGTAGCAGGTTTGGATATCTCAAAAAAAGAAGCCTTAGAAGTATTTTTTACACAGTACAAACCGGCATTTTTTATAAACTGTGCGGCTTATACAGCGGTAGATAAAGCAGAAGAACAGGAAGAACTTGCACGCTTGCTGAATGGGATCGCACCAGGATATATCGCTGAAACCTGCCAAAAACATCAGTGCCGCCTTTTGCATGTTTCAACAGATTATGTTTTTGATGGAACGTATTACCGGCCATATCCCGAGCAGCATCAGCTGTCGCCCAATTCGGCTTATGGCAGAAGCAAACTGCTGGGCGAGCAAAATGTACTGACATACTGTGAAGATGTGATTATTGTGCGCACATCCTGGTTGTACAGCACAACAGGGCACAATTTTGTGAAGACCATGCGCAAATACGGAGCCGAAAGGGATATGCTTAAAGTGGTCTTTGATCAGGTGGGAACCCCAACCTATGCGCCGGACCTGGCCAAAGCTTTGCTGGCCCTTGTTCAAAAATCAGAGGAAATAGAAGGTGCCGGTATCTACCATTTTTCCAACGAAGGTGTTTGCAGTTGGTATGATTTTGCGAAAGAAATAATTGAGCTTTCAGGTATCGAATGTATCATCAGCCCTGTGGAAACCAAAGATTATCCGCTGCCGGCAAACCGTCCGCATTTTAGTGTGCTCAATAAAGAAAAAATTAAAAACGATACAGGAATTGAAATTCCATATTGGAAAGATAGCCTGAAAGAGTGCCTTCGGATTTTAGATGAAAATGAAAAATAATACAAACGAAATAAATTTTTTGAAATGAAAGCAGATCAGGAAGTTATTAAGCGGGCAGAAAAATGGCTCAGCGAAGCTTATGATGAAAACACCCGCAATGAAGTAAAGGAAATGATGGAGAACAATCCACAGGAACTGACAGATTCTTTTTATAAAGACCTCGAATTTGGAACCGGTGGGCTGCGTGGGATCATGGGCGCAGGAACCAACCGCATGAATCGATATACCGTAGGAATGGCGACTCAGGGTCTTGCCAACTACCTGAAAATGAATTTTAAAGATGTGCCACAAATCAAAGTGGCCATCGCTTATGATTGCCGCAACAACAATACGGTTTTTGCCCAGGTTACTGCCGATGTGCTTTCGGCAAATGACATCAAAGTTTATCTTTTTGACGACCTTCGCCCAACTCCGGAACTTTCTTTTGCAATCCGTCAGCTTGGATGCCAAAGCGGAATCATGATTACGGCTTCGCATAACCCGAAAGAATATAATGGATATAAAGCCTATTGGGATGATGGAGGACAGCTGATCAACCCGCACGATGTGAACGTTATTGATGAAGTAAAGAAAATCAGCTCGCCTGAAGAAGTACTTTTCGATGGGAAAGCGGAATTGATTGAAACCATTGGTGCAGATTTGGATGCACAATATGTGGCCATGGTAAAAGATCTTTCGGTGAGCCCGGAAATTATTGATCGTCAAAAAGACCTGAAAATAGTTTATACGCCCATCCATGGTACGGGAGTACGCTTGGTGCCCATGGCTTTAAAAGCGTTTGGGTTTAAAAATGTGATCAATGTGCCGGAACAGGATATTGTGGATGGCAATTTCCCAACCGTAAAATCGCCCAATCCCGAAGAGGGCGCTGCACTAAAAATGGCCATTGATAAAGCCATGGAAACCGGTGCGGACCTGGTTATGGCCACCGATCCGGATGCCGACCGTGTAGGTATTGCCGTTCGAAACAAAGAAGGAAAATTTGTGCTTCTGAACGGAAACCAAACTGCTTCCCTGCTGATTTACTATCTCTTAAAAAAGTGGCAAGAAAAAGGAAAATTGACTGGAGATGAGTTTATTGTAAAAACAATTGTAACTTCAGAAATCCTAAAGGATATGGCCGAAAAAGCCGGTGTGGAGATTTTTGATGTATTGACCGGGTTCAAATTTATTGCTGACATCATAAAGGAATTAGAAGGCAAAAAGCAGTTTATTGCCGGAGGTGAAGAAAGTTATGGCTATCTTGTAGGTGATTCCGTGCGCGATAAAGATGCCGTAAGCTCATGCTGTATGATTGCCGAAACTGCTGCATGGGCTGCTGATGAAGGGAAAACCCTTTATGAATTGTTGCCTGAAATTTACAAAGAATTTGGTTTTTATCGCGAGCATCTCATTAGTGTGGTGAAAAAAGGAAAAGCCGGAGCAGATGCCATTCAGAAGATGATGACTGATTTTCGCGAAAACCCGCCAAAAGAAATTGCCGGCAGCAGGCTCGTTTGCCTGAAAGATTATAAGAGCAGTGTGTCGCGCAATTTACTGACTGGTGAAGAAGAAAAAATCGACCTGCCTTCATCCAATGTTTTGCAGTTCTTTACGAAAAACGGCAGCAAGATTTCTGTACGCCCCAGTGGGACGGAGCCAAAAATCAAGTTCTATTTTGGCGTAAAAGGAAGCCTGGATGCTGTTGAAAACTACGAAAAAGTTCAGGCTGAGCTTGATGCACGGATTCAGGCTATTATAAAAGATTTAGGACTGGTTTAATGCGATTAGCCTTATATTTGAGCCATGGAATGGGTTTTTCTGACCCTTCCGTGGCTTAATAATTTCTGTCCCATTTTTGGCCTTATTGATAAACTATGTACCGGAACTGCCACCTTCTTTTGATAATGATTTTTTGCCTATTTGCTCTTGGAATGTCTGCTCAGGAGGAAGTGGGGCATTATCAGAACGTACATGTAAAAGCCGGCCAGATTCTACGCTATAATGGCAAAGAATTTCAATATTCCCGCGACACTGTTATCAAAATTGATGCACGCTTTAATTATTCTCTGGGAACCAGCCAGAAAACCAATATCCGCTTTTATGATTCATTGCGTTCAGTAGCATCCCGCTCCAGGATTACCAAAGAACTATATGATTTGCTTGTTGTCGATAAAGGCGACAGTTTAAAATCCAAGGGGAAACCCGGCATAAAACTGGAAAGCAGTGAAAAACGGTTTGAGCCTTTTAAGGGGAAGGTCATCAGGAATATCTATTTTAAACAGAAGCCGGTATTCAGCAGCAGCGATGCAGATACATCAAAATCTCAGTTGAGTTGGACGGAAAATGCCATTAATAATATCCATGTCAACACTCGGCAATGGGTGTTGAAAAACAACCTGCTGATCCGGAAAGGACAAACTGTCAAACCTTATATCATGGCAGAGAGTGAACGTATTTTGCGCCAGACTACCTATCTTGAAAACGCAACCATTTATCTGATGCCTTCTCAAAGTAATGACAGCGTGGATGTGCTGGTCGTTACACAGGATGTGTTTTCGTTGGGTGTCGATTTTTATCTGGCCGGTTTGGGCGATTTTGATTTTACTCTTTATGATGAAAATTTTATGGGCCTGGGACATCGCTTTGAGACGACCATAGATGCGCAAACAGGAAGGGCGCCCTATATCAATATCAGTGATGTGGCCTATAAATTTGTGAATATTAAGGGAAGTTTTATTGACGGGGAAGTTTCTTATAATTATGTAAATGAAAAAAGATCCTTTGCGGCACATTTTTATCGTGATTTCTTTTCATCCACAACAGAATATGCAGGTGGAGCCAAAGTGGCTTATACCACAAATAACGATGTGATTTATGAACCGGAAATTAAGAAAGAACAAATTGCATACCTGAACCTGGATGCCTGGGCAGGAAAATCATATCGCCCTGATAGTTGGGGGCTTTCCTCCGGACTAACCGCTACTGCCGGAATAAATAGCCTTCATTATACAAAAAGGCCCGATTTTAATCAGCAAATCCTGGCTGTTTATCGCAACAGCATTCAATACCTGGCCTCATTAACAGCTTTTCAGAATAAGTATTATACCGGTCGCTATTTCAGGCGATTCGGATTGGTAGAAGATATTCCCTACGGACGTTTGGTCAGCTTTACTTTTGGCCCTGACAATTATGAGTCATATAATCGGTGGTACACAGGACTGAAGTTTATTTTGGCCAATCGCTATAAAATTGGCTATATATCCCAGAATTTTAGTGTAAGCGGATATTGGAATCATGAGCTTTTTGAACAAGGAATGCTGGAATACAATATGAGTTACTATTCTAAATCACGTAAGCTGGGAAACTCTGTGCTTAGGAATTTTGTGCGTTTCAATTATACGATTGGAATAAACCGACAGCCTAACGAATATATTAATGTCGTTGATGAAATGGATATTAACAGCGTTCGACAGGAAGACACCATTCTTTTTGCCGGTACGCAAAGGTTTTTTCTGGAAGCCGGAGCCATAAGCTTTACACCCATCGACATCTATGGCTTTCGGCTGGCCTGGTTTGCCAGTGGTGCCCTGAGCTTTATAGGCGATAACGATCGGCCTTTCTGGCAAAATAAAGACTTTATGAAAGTGAGCACAGGCCTGCAGGTGCGTAATGAGCATTTGGTGCTCAAAACAATTCAGCTTAAAATTAGTTATCTACCTGAGATGCCGGAAGGCTTTAGTAATTTTCAAATAGAAATTGGAGGGATTTCAATACTGAATTTTGATCAGTTGCGACCAAAACCTCCTGCAACACAAAGATTTCAATAAAATGGCAAAAATAGAAGCTTTAATTTTTGATATGGACGGAACACTGCTCGATAATATGAAATGGCATATTGATGCCTGGCATCAAACCGTTCAAAATCATTTCCCTGGTTTTAGAGGAAATGTGGAGGATTATTTTGGAATGAAAAATGATGAAATATTCCGATCCATTGCCGGAGATCCCAATTTAAGCCCGGAAAGGGTCCAATATTATGAAGATGAAAAAGAAAGCTTGTACCAACGATTGTATGAGCCTGTTATTGAAGCAGGCAGAGGCTTAATAAAACTGCTTGAATACCTGAAAAAGAATGGAATTCCGGCTGCAATAGCAACTTCTGCACCAGAAAACAACCTTTCGTTTGTTCTGAGAAAGTTGGACTTTTCACATTATTTTGAAGCATGTGTGCATTCTGGAATGATAGGCCCCGGGAAACCAAATCCCGAAATTTTCCTGAAATCAGCGGCTTTGCTTCAAGTTGAGCCGGCAAATTGTTTGGTTTTCGAAGATTCCAAAGCCGGACTGTTGGCCGCCGATAAAGCAGGAATGAAATCCATACGCATCAATTGGCAGGATGATAACGCAAAACCCATTTTAAACGAGCAATTCGTTGCTTTCGATTTTGAGGATGAACGGATTTATGGGTCGTTGAAAGGAGAATAATTTGCCTTCTTTCCAAATTTTTGTTCTTTGTGGAAAACAAATTTTTGTGATTTTGTTCAGCAGAGAGGCCAAAACGCCTTCTATTTCTTCTGTTTGATTGGGTTGTGTAAATTTGCTGGTACGACCCGAATGAGCAATGATTTCATTTTCATTTTTGGTACTACTGAGAATTTCGTGGGTAACAATAATAATTGAAAAAATATGCAGATATTTATTAATGAACTATTGATCCCTAACAGATTCCTCCCTCCCGATAGCTATCGGGAGGGAGGAATCTGTTGGAGTTCATTATATTTTGTCATGAATTGAATTGTAAATATAATTTTGGCAATTTTTGAGTGCTTTTTCATCAAGATGAGGGCTTAATGAAAAACGCAGGCCGTAGATTGGTTTCTCATTATGCTTGCTGATTCTTGCATTTCCTGTGATGGCGCCTTGAACAAACAGCTTTTCGCATAATCGTTTAAAACGGATATCGCTGGAATAAAAGCAAAAACTGAAGGGCTGTTGATGGGAATATTCCGGGCTCTCTGCGTCAATATTGTTTTCAGAAAAAACATTTTTCAACTGTTGACGGAATTCCAATGCCAAAGGAGTAAATTTGTTAAATCCCTGCGTAATCTTTTTTAAATCAGGAAATACCAAAGATGCCAAGCCGGTATTTTTTTGCAGTAATTCCTGCTGAAGGTCATGCAGGAGGTTTATTTGCTCCTGAATTTCCGGCTGTTTGCAATGGTAGCTCATCGCGCAAAGGGCAGAAGGCGCACCACTAAAAACCGGATCGCAAAGCAAAAAACTGTTTTCGGGCATCATCTCCGGTAGCGCAATCCGCCCCAAAGCATGAGATGCATCCAAAATGAGCCGAAGACCGTATTTTTTACATTTCTGAAACAGCTTTTTCAGCGAAACGGCTTGGCAAGTCTCCGGATTCAACTGGGGCAGGATTAGAGTATATGAAGCCTGATCATATTTTTGATGATCCTCTTTAAGCCAATCCGACATCCTTCTTAAACTGATAATTTCCACATTCTCCGAAAGTTTTTTTGCCAGGCCGATCAGCCATTGGGGCATGGAAGCATCAATGATAAAGCCTTGTTTTTCTGTAGAAAGTGAAGTGATGAGCTGATAGAGGCATTGTTCCCTGGAAGCAAAATAAATCAGGCTGCCCGGATCAGTTTTCAGGAATTCCGCTTGTTTTTCTATGGCCGCCACGCTTTTGGCGCCCGGGCCATTTATCGGAAAAATATTGTATTTGTCTTCCTTATCAAAAGCAGGAGGCAGCAGGCTTTGCCATTGAACGGGATGGCTGTATATGTCGAGTGTGATCATAATGCGAAATTACATTATTGAGCTTCAATTATTTTTAACGAATGTCAGAAAATTTGTATTATTAGTGGTTTTTATATGCGGAAAAAAAGCCACGACTAAATCTCATGCCATGGCTTTTTTTTATTTTAAGATCAGCTTTTTGGGCCAGATTACATCAATCCTTCAATATCTTTCATAATCATCGACGCCATTTTATTGGCCTCATTAGCGTCTTTGGCTTCCGAATAAACACGGATAATCGGTTCCGTATTGGATTTGCGCAGGTGTACCCAGCCGTCTTCAAAATCGAGTTTCAGACCATCGATGGTGGAGTGGGGCGTATCCTGATATTTTTCTTCCATCTTTTTCAAAATGCCGTCCACATCTGTTCCTTCCTGTAGCTGAATTTTATTTTTGGAAATCACATAGGCCGGATAGCTGTCGCGCAATTCGGTGCAAGTACAGCCTTTTTGTGCCAGATGGCTGAGGATAAGCGCAATGCCTACCAATGCATCGCGGCCATAGTGCAGTTCCGGGAAAATAACACCGCCATTGCCTTCGCCGCCGATGAGTGCGTTTTTTTCTTTCATCATGCTCACTACGTTTACCTCACCAACTGCCGAAGCAAAATATTCCATTCCGGCTGATTGTGTGATGTCGCGCAGTGCACGGGTGGATGACATATTGGAAACCGTATTGCCTTTGCGTTTGCCCAGAAGATAATCTGCAACGGCAACCAGTGTGTATTCTTCGCCAAACATGCTTCCGTCTTCGCAAACAATGGCCAGGCGGTCCACATCAGGATCAACGGTAAATCCCAAATGTGCTTTTTTGTCTTTTACCAATGCCGAAAGCTCGGTGAGGTGCTGTGGCAGTGGTTCCGGATTATGTGGGAAATCTCCGTTTGGTGTGCAGTAGAGCTCGTGTATTTCATTTACACCCAGTGCTTTGATCAGGGGGGGGAGTGCAATGCCGCCGGTCGAATTAACACAATCGAGTGCTATGCTGAAGTTGGCCTTTTTAATGGCTTCCACATCCACATCCGGAAGTTGGACAATAGCTTCAATATGGTCGTCGATGGCTGTTTCGTATGTTTCATAGCTGCCCAGCTTATCCACTTCCGCGAAAGTAAAATCTTCTTCATCGGCTTTTTTGAGTACTTCTTCACCTTCGGCTGCGTTGATGAATTCGCCTTTGTGGTTGAGCAGTTTGAGCGCATTCCACTGTGCCGGGTTGTGGCTGGCTGTGAGGATGATGCCACCCTGTGCTTCGAGTTTGGTCACCAGAATTTCCACTGTTGGCGTGGTGCTCAATCCAAGATCGATTACATCAATGCCCAAAGCATTGAGGGTGGAAACTACCAGGCGGTTGACCATTTCTCCCGAGATGCGAGCGTCGCGCCCCAAAACCATTTTAATGTTTTGCTTTTTATGTGCATCTTGCATAAATGAGCCAAAAGAAGCGGTGAATTTTACTACATCAAGCGGGCTTAAGCCTTCTCCAGCTTTGCCGCCAATCGTTCCGCGTATTCCTGAAATAGATTTGATTAAAGTCATATTTAGCTGTTTTGCGCAAAAGTATAAAATTATGCTGCGCCGGATATTTGGATAAGATTATTTATTCATGAAAAAATATTTCCCTCTGTTTTGCCGCAGCTGTTTTTTTGTGTGATTTTTTTATTATTCCTCATTATCCTGCCGAGAATCAGATTAATTCATTTCATCCTATGTTTTTTATGTATTTTTGAGATATTGGTGCATCACAGATATATTTCAAAATCAAATCCCAAAGCTATGAAATACAAAGTACATAAAATTGAAGTCAAGAGTAGCAATATGCAGGAAAAGCTGGAGGATTACCTGAACAAAATTCAAGGCGAAGTTGTCTCAGTAATTCCCAATGTCCGGCCAACATTTCAGATCATGGGCGCAACGGCAAAAATTGATTCTCTTTTTAATTGTGGAACGCAGGAAATCAATGCAATAAATTTTTCATTCACAGTATTTTATGTAAAATTTGGTTTTGGCTACATTCATCGGATGAATTCGAGTCATCCGATGAATGGTTTTAAGGTATAGCCATCGTTGAATTGATCAGCCTTTGAGAAAGTTTTTAAAATAATTTCTGAGGTAAATCAGGCTGGCCAAGCCAAAAGGCAGGATGACCAGCCCCACAATTTTCCATTGTGTTTCGGAAAATCCGGCCACTTCGCCAATGCCAAGCAGTGAGATAATCGTCAGTACGAGCAAAATGACATTGAGTGTCATACTGTCGCGGGTCATCAGCAGTTCCAAGCGGTTTTCCAGCTCTAAACTGAGCACTTCCAGGTCTTTGGTCAGCTGGCTGATCGTCCCGCTGCGGTCGATGGATTTCTCCACTTCATCAGCGAATGCTTCACAAACCGAATCCACAAAACAGCTTTCCTGACCACAGGAATCCTCCTTCCAATGTTTGGCAATTTCTCCCGTTTCGCGCTCCAGCATACGGTCATACACCTGGATTTTTGATAGGACATCCGTTAGGCCACAGATTTTTTCATTATTGGTTTTCAAGGTTTTGTAGTTCCCTTTTTTGCTTTCATCTTTAAGGTTTTGTAGCCTTTTACGCAGGCTCCAAAGCAATGAATGTACATGATGCGACATTTTATTGCAGGATTTCAAAAAGAGGATATCCCGTAGGATTTTATCAATTTCTTCCTGTCTTTTGCCAAGATAGAGCATTCCTGCCATACCAATAAAAAGCATTCCATCGCCTATGTCCTGCGCGCTGACAATCCAATCCGTATATGCTTCAATGGTGGATGAATACTGCGTTTTCACATCTTTCGCTTTCATTCCTGCAAAGGGATTTTCTTCACAAACCACAAGGGAGTAAGCTTGTACTTTATACCAGGATTCAGCCAGCTTATCAGTTTGCAAAACAGCCGAAAGCATCAGTTGCTGCCCTTCGTTGAGCACAGGGAAAATACAATCGGTAATTTTATAGGTGAGCTGTCCGGCCATTTCCTTGATTTGATCAATGCTGCAAGCAGCGCCATCGGGCTGTAGTCCCAAAACCGCCAGGCCGCTTTTGTAAAGACTTAGTCCGTATTTTTTGTTCCGTGCAGCAAATTCAGAAACATCCGCATGCAGCCAATTGCAAAAATCATAATTGCCGGGAGTGAGCATAATGCCATGGCCTGTCATTTCAAAGCTGCCTTCCTCTTTGGCTTCCACTTCGCCGTGGCTGCCAAATTCCGTTGGGCTTTGATAACGTTTATGCGCCCCAACAAATCGGTTCAGGGCTTCAATATTGTTTTTTCCCATGGGCAGGATTGTGGAAGCATAAATATGTGGCTTTTTGAATGTTGTCATGGTTTAAATATGTGTGGGTTGGAAAGAAGTTTTGATGTTGCGTTCCACATGATGCAGGAAATCATTGACTTTTACTTCTTCGCAATTGGAAGAGCAATGTAATACCGGTCCGTCATCATCGAGGCGGACATGCAGGAGTTTTCCGCATTTGCATGTCAAATCTTTTTTAATTTGGGTAAATTCGCTTTTCTGGTCAAATTTGTGACCTGCTACATGTTTCCTGCCCGCTTCGGTGCATTGATGCGCATTGATATCGCGATAATCTTTTGTTTTTACACGTGAACGGTTTAAAAAACCTTCATCGCGCACGATATTGATATCGGCCATAAATTTTTTGTCTTCCCAAACATAGCGTCGCGCATCTTTATAATCGTATAGCAAGAGCGAATCCTTGTATTTTGGGAAATGACCTTTGTTTTTTAGATGAAAAAATATCGCTAAAGCCGCCGTGTATTGCAAATAGGATAAGCCCTTTTCATTCGCATAAAGCGCATACACATAAAGTATTTTTTGTTGATCCCGATCCATGATTTTGTTTTTTTATCTGAATACAAAGGTAGGGATTTGATTGACAATCAGGAATAGGCGTGTTCAGGAAATTCAAAAATGAATTCCCCGCACTTTTTATCGGATGCCCGTCTGTTTCCTGACAGGAGGAAAGCGGGTGTTTTATTTTTTAGCTTGTAAATTTGTAGTTTCATGATAATTACCTCATATTTGCTGTCAGGAAGTCATAGTTTGTTATGGGTCTCCGGCGCAAAATGAGTAGGATTATTTATGTTGTTTTCACGTTTTTTTTAAATGAACCGTTGAACCCAAATGTCATGATAAAAGAATTATCTGCAATTCAGCTTATTAAATTTTGTTTCCTTGTGTTTTTTATTATTTCCTGTGCACCAAAACAGCCGGAGCAAAAAGATGCAAAGCCAATAATGGATGCCGTTGAATTTGTCCTACCCGAAAATGCAATTCCAATAGAATATAACCGTCATTTGGTATTTTGGGGTACGTATAACGATTCCATAAAGGCCAAATGGGTATTTGATACCGGATGCCCTTATGCCGTGGTGGACAGCTCCTTTTATTCCGAATGCGGATACGATTTGGACGATATTATCAAAGCCTTTGCTTTTGGGGCAGGGAATAATGCCAGTACGGCCTACATCATCAATAAAGGCCATTCTGTAGGAACTCATGGGGTTCGCTCTGCTCCGGAGCAGATCCATTTGCTGGATATCAGGGAAGCGGTGGGCGATAAAACAGCCGATGGAATATTGGCAGTAGATTTCTTTGGGCTTAATGTTTTGGAAATCAATTATCAGAATGAATATTTTAGAGTGCTGCCCGATACTTTTGAGCCTGATAGCAGATGGGCTTCCCTTCCTTTTGTTTTTAAAAAGAACCGGATTTTGGTTGATGGAAGCGTACAGATAGAGGAGGGTATGAAAATAAAAGGCCCTTTTATCCTTGATTTGGGTTCAACCAGAACTTTCACCCTAAATAAAAATGCCTGCCGGGAAATTAATATTCAGCGAACTTCAAAAAAAGTGGATACCCTTGATCTTCTGAACAGTGGAGTAGGAGGTAATGCTACCTCCGGAATGCTGCGTGCGGATTTTTGTTCGTTTGCGGGTTTTCATATTGATGATGTCCCCGTTGATTTCCGGGAGAATGACCGTGGAGCATTCAACGATGCCACAAATTACGGTGTGTTGGGCAATGCTTTTTTAGACCGCTTTGATTTGATTATTGATTTTGTCAACAGCCGCTTGCTGCTTCGTCCAAATAGCCATTTCAATGAACCATATCGAAAAATGGAATTGAGCGGTATGTTTTTGCTCGACAGGAGCATTTCAAAAGGAGGCTTTGAAATTAATGGCATCATCCGCCAGTCCAAAGCCGATTCTTCTGGTTTTCAGTTAGGAGATTTAATAATTGCAATTGATGGGAAAAAAGTGAAGCTCGAAGAAAACAGCCGTGAGGTGAACCGTATGATCGACTCTCTGGCTATGATTAATGGCGTGGAACTGAGTTTTTTGAGAGGGGATTCATTGTGTCATTACCACATGCAATGATAAAATGAGTAAAGTAAATTTGATTTTGTGTTGACGAATTTTTGTATTTTTTCTTGTAAGTATTGTATGTTTTACTATTTTTGCTCTTGTCTAGATAAATACATAACACAGTTTTGTGTTTATCATTACTAATGGTGTTAAAAATATGTATGATAAACAATAATGATGAAGAACGCTAAGAGTCACTTGATTTTGATGCTATTACTTGCTTTTTCTGCACAATTAACAGCCCAGCAGGATACTAATGATACCACTATTCTTGTTCGGGGGATTTACAATAATCACGAAGAGTTTTTGACCAACAAACCGGGAATTACAGAGCCATTCTACCTGAAGCAGATAGAACGTTTGCAAAAAGAATGGAAAGGGACCTATAAGATTAAAATAAAATATACGGAATCGAATAAAAGAGCAAAGCCTAATTCCCATTGGGGCTTTTGTGATGGAACCAAAACATATATCGAACATCAAGGAGAATATTTTGAGATTGAAGAAGAAAATGGCGAGTATTTTTTTGTGGGTTATGATTTGCTCAACCTGAACCCATCAGCAACTGCTGCGGCGGGTGTGGCAGGTGGTTTGGTGGGCGGTGCCTTGTATGCCGGAATTGCCACTTCGGTGGCGAGGAGCAAAAGGATCAGATATACCATAGAAATGCAAAATGGAACGGCCATACATCCACATAAAGGGAAAGATAAACTGACCGAAAACTTTAATAATGTTTTGATCATTTACCGCACGTCAAAAAAGCAGAACGAAACCCCAATGGAATTTATCATTGACGACAGTCTGGAATTTTCTTTTGTGCCAGATTCCTATGCGAAAATCCTATACGATACCTGTGTGCATTCGGTGCGCGTATGTTATGGGGAAAATTTGGCAGATTGTGTTGATTTTGAGCTAATAAATGGGTTGTCTGTTTATCTGCAATGTAATTTCGGCAAAAAATCCCCGAAACCGGAAATCGTGGAAGTTGACTATGAATACGGTAAGTTTTATGCCGAAAAACCCAGAAAAAAAACCGAGAAAAGATTGGAAGAACAGCTTGAAAAAGAGATGGAGGCGGAGTAAAACGAAATTTTGTGCATGTTCTTTTTGATGTTTTTTCTTTTGGGCTTGTTTTTTGGTTCTACTGGAATCTGTTGGAAGTCAGATTTTTCGCATAAATATTATATTAACTTATAGAGGTAAGTAGATAAATACATAGAATGATTTATACTCGTGAATAAATAGATTTCTCCTCTACCGAAGCTTCGGCAGAGAAACCTATGTTGTGCAATAACAAATCATTATCGTTTTTCTGATTTGCAAAAATTAATATGCATTTACATACTGACCTCTGTTAACTTATTTCTCAATGTTTTAAATCTCAAATTTTATGATTACCCACGAAATTCTCAGTAGAACCGATTTATAAAACAGCCTCACATTATTTCAATTTGGTAAAAACTTTCCATTAAACACCTTGATAATTTTTGTGATCTGCCTCTTATTATTATATTTGGCCTCAATAAAACAAGACTTTGATCGGCTAAACTAATATTGAGCATGATGTCCTTCTGTAGGCCATGCTCATAAAATACCAAAATTGAGGCATGAGGTGTAAAAACTGTGAGTCAGAACTTAAATCCGAAGATAGATATTGTTTTCATTGCGGAGCACTGGTAGTGAATGAACGCCTGACAATGAAATATTTCCTGTCCAATCTGCTGGCAGCTTTAGGATGGGACAACCGCTTTTTTCAAACATTCAGGGATATGGCCTTGCGGCCGCAATTGGTTATTGAAAAATATTTAAACGGTACGCGCAGAAGATATGCCAGCCCAATGGCCTTTTTTGCTATAGTTTTGACACTTACCGTTTTGGTTGCCGGTTTTAACCATAAGCAAATGGTGAAGCTGTCAACAAATACCGGACTTGATGAAAGCCTTGCTGTTGAGGAGTTTATTCCCGCTAATCCGACAAAGATATCTGATCCGGATGCCGGGAAAGGAGATGCTATGACGCTTTCCGGGAAGTTTGGGGTAAAATACGCCGATTTTATTGTGAAGTATCTTTATTATATGTCTTTTTTGTTCCTGCCTTTTTATACACTTATCTCTCTCTGGGTTTTTGGAAAGAAAAATAATTATGCGGAACATTTGGTAATCAATGCCTATATTCAGGGACAGGTTGGTGTTTTTAGCCTACTGCTTTTATTTGTGGCTATTGCTGCCCATAGTTCGGGTGTGTATTTCTATGGGCAGCTATTGCTTATATTTTTTTACTATTTGTATGCCTATGGTGCATATCGGCAATACTCGTTCAAACAGCTCATTGCTAAGGTTTTTAGATTCCTGTGGATAATGTTTCTGGTCATGCTTGCAATTATAATAATATCTGCTGTGGCTATTGCACCATTTGTGGCGAAAGCTCAGTAATTCCGTTTTATAATTTATTGTGTTGCTTTCAGGAAATGCCGGGGTGAACTCTTCTGCTTTGCCCCAAAAATCCTATTATTCAGTTCTCTTTATTCGATAATTATCTATTTTTGAAGAATATTATCATACCACAAAACAAGATCTTATGAACCCCGATTATTTAAAAAGACTCTTGCTTTTTTTGCTTGCAAGTATTAGTTTAAGCGTATTTTCGCAAGATAAAATTACAGAACAGCAAGCCATGGAACTGATTAAAAATGTACAATGGATCGACAATGCCTGTGTGAAAATATCGGGTACGAAAACGGTCTATTTCGATCCTTACAACATCACGCAAAACGACGAAGCAGATTTTATTTTTATTACACATGATCACTTCGATCATTATTCTCCGGCAAATATTGAAAAATTGATCGGTGAAAATACCCTTGTTGTCGGGCCTTCTTATGTTACCGATTTGATTGATTGTCAAAAGAAAACTGTGAAAGCCGGTGATAAACTGAACCTGGACGGCCTGAAAATTAAAGTTGTGCCTTCCTATACCATCAAACATCAAAACCATGAGAAAAGAAAAGGCTATGTGGGCTATGTGCTTACTATGGATGATGTAACTTATTACATACCTGGTGATTCAGACCTCATTCCGGAAATGAAGAAAATAAAAACGGATGTGGCTTTTCTGCCGGTTTGTGGTAAATATATGATGGATGTTGATGATGCTGTAGAAGCCGCAAACAGAATCAAACCCCAAATAGTCGTGCCTTTCCATTTTGGAAGTGTGCTTGGGACAAAGGATGATGCCCTGGAGTTTAAAAATAAATATGCAGGTACAACGGTAATTTTGGATAGGGAATAAGTCTTTTGGATATCGGTATAGCTCAATGTTTGCTCAAAATAGAATATGATAATACAAGAAACAGATTACCTCATTATCAGGCCGGTTCATGCTGCTGATAAACACGAAATATTCATCTGCCGCAGCGATAAGCAAGCCAATAAATACCAGGGCTGGATTCCGGAAACAATAGAAGATGTGGAGTATTTTATTGCCAAAACCGCATCGCAAATCAATCAGCCCGACACCTGGTTCCAGCTGGTGATTATTGAAAAAAGCAGCCAAAAACTCATTGGTGATATTGGCCTGCATTTTATTGGCGACGAAAACGAACAGGTGGAAATCGGGTGCACTTTGCATAAAGATTTTCAAAATAGAGGATACGCTACTGAAGCTTTGAAAACCGTGATTGCTTTTCTGTTCAATGATCTGCAAAAACACCGGGTCATCACTTCCATCGACCCGCAAAATCAAGCATCCATCCGTTTAGTCGAACGCTTGGGTTTCCGCAAAGAAGCCCATTTCGTAAAAAGCCTCTGGCTCAATGCGCAATGGTGCGATGATATGGTGTATGCATTGCTTGGGGAGGAGTGGAAATATAAAATATAAGCTCCTGCTTAATAAATGCTTACATGTGAGCTTGAAAAAATTCGTTTCGCAGAAGTATATTTTTTAGTAAATTTGGTCTGTTTATCCGGTGGGATTATTTTGCCGGAGCCATCAATTTATCCAATAGAAAGGACAATCAGTATATGAACACAAAAAGACCATGCCTCAGGAATTGAAGTTAAATCAGTTGAAAGAGCTTGTGTACGAATTGTTTATCGGAGGTGGAATTGGTTTTAAGCGTTTAAAAACTTTCCAGAGCAAAGATGTTAATTTCAGCAGTATAGAAAACGGGCAAAACCAAAGCAACTGGCTCAATACGATGTATCCCCGCTTTTTTGAAGGCAATGGATAGCTTAAAATCAATACAGCCTTGCAAATGAAAGATGCGGGTATTAAGTTTTAAAACAATATTAGGAGGTTTGATTATGGATTTAAAGGAGTTGTTTTCAAAATTGGATGTCAAGGGGAAAGATGCCTTAATTCAACTGACTGATCCTAAATGGAAGGAAAAAGTAAGCTTCCCTAGCAGGGTAGTTCGTTTGTTGGAAAATGCCAATAAATGGTCTCCCAAAGCTATTTTTTGTTTCGATAACAAACCGCTTATCCTTTTTTTTGAAAATCCTGAAAATCAAAAAGAACTACATAAAGCAATATGGAACTTTAATGAAACCCCTATTGTAATTATATCAGAGAATGAAAAAGTAACGGTTTATAATGGTTTTATTTTAGATAAGAATAAAGAGTTGCTAAAGAGGATTGGGGGGGATGATGTATTAAGTGACTTTACTTATATCGAGTTGGTTACAGGCAAAACTTTTAAAACTTATGAGAGGGAATTCCATTTTCAGAACAGAGTAGATTATAAGCTTCTGAAAAATATTGAAGAAACCCAAAACGAACTTCTCAATAAGCATAAATGTGATAGATTGATAGCCAACGCCTTGCTAGGAAAAGTGATATTTATAAGGTATCTTATTGACCGGAGAGTAAAACTGAATTTTAAAGGGGAGTCAAAGGTTTGGACAAACAACGAATTTTGTGACTTGCTTGATGACAGGGAACAAGTTTTTAAATTTTTTGAATATTTAAAAGATCCAAAGAAAGGCTTCAATGGAAATTTATTTCCTATAGATAAAGTCGACTATGATAATATTCCAGATGGGGTATTTGGTCTTTTAAGGCGATTGCTGGAAGGGGACAATATAAGCAAAAAACAAAAATCACTTTTTTGCTTTTACGATTTTTCAGTACTCCCTATTGAGTTCATTAGTAATGTTTATGAGCGCTTTATTGGTAAAGAAAATCAGGCAAAGGCAGGAGCTTATTATACGCCAACATTTTTGGTCGATTATATTATTAGCCAAACTGTAACAAAGAGGCTAAATGAAAACAAGGAGTTAACTACTTGCAAAGTTTTGGATCCGGCATGTGGTTCGGGAATTTTTTTGGTCGAAAGCCTTCGTAAGATTATCGAAAAGCATATCTCGGTAAATGGAATGCCTGAAGATTCAAGTGTTTTTAAAGAAACAATCAAACAATTAGCAACAGATAATATCTTTGGAATTGATAAAGACGAAAGTGCTGTACAGGTTGCAATATTTTCCATTTATCTTACTCTATTGGATTATCAGGAACCTCCTGATATTGAGACTTTTCAGTTTCCATTGCTCTTGGGAACTAATTTCTTCATAGATGATTTTTTTGATACAGATGCAGAATATAATGTAGTGCTAAAATCAGTTAGTTTTGACTATATTTTAGGTAATCCTCCATGGTTTCGTGGAAAAGGAGAAAAGGAGACCCCTTTATATGTTGATTACATTATAAGAAGAGCCAAAGAAGAAAAGCAAAAAGATAAACCATCTTGTGAGATTGGAGGAAGAGAAATAGCCCAGGCCTTCTTAATCCGGACAAGTGATTTTTCTAATTCGAGTACGCAAAATGCACTGATTGTTACCAGTAAAACACTATACAACCTTAAAAGTGATAAGTTTAGATCTTATTTCTTGCAAAACTATAGAATTCAAAGGGTTTTTGAATTAGCTCCGGTAAGACGTGAGGTTTTTGAAAAGTCAAATAAAAAAGCCATCACTCCTGCATGTGTTTTGTTTTTTGAATTTACAGAAAGTGGCAATACTGATAACAATATTATCGAGCATATTACATTAAAACCAAGCCGCTTTTTCTCATTGTTCAAAATTTTTTCAATATGTAGAACTGACTTTAAGAAGGTTCAGCAGAAGAAATTAAAGAATTTTGATTGGTTGTGGAAAGTATTAGTTTATGGCTCATATCTGGATTTTAATTTTATTCTAAGGTTAAAAGAAGATTTTATCACTATTGATAAATACCTTAAGTCGTTCGAAATTATACGCAAACAAGGGCTTAAACGAGTTGATGGGGGTAAAAAAATTGATGTCACCGAATTAACTAATTGGGATTTTCTAGATCTAACAAAAAAGGAGATTAAGCAAAATTATATATCCAAAACGCATAAACCATGGAAATTTAATGAAGTTGGTTATATTTATAGAGAAAATGGTAAAATCTGCAAAAAAATGTTTAGTCCGCCCATGCTTCTTGTTAAAGAAACTGTAAATGCAAAATTAGAATCTGTTGCGGCAGTTTCCTCCCAACGTCTATTGTTTACTGATAAAATAACATCCATTAAATATAGGAATAATGATGATGTTAGGACATATTACTTACTAGCGGCGTATTTAAATTCTTCATTGTTTGCATACTATGCAATAAATACTTCATCTACTGCTGGAATAATGATAGAACAGCAAATAAATGATGAAGAGAGGTTTTCATTCCCATTTGCATATTCAGACATTATTTTAAAAAAAGAAGAGGATTTGAGATTGCTAATGGATTCATTTGCTACTAATACAATGGCGGATAATGAAACTATAATAGATATTGCGGAGAAGAAGAAAGGCTTAGATAAGAGTATTTGTGATGTGTTTGGTTTAACTGAAGTTGAGCGAGAATTGTATCAATACGCGATTGATGTTACAATCCCAATTCAGATGAAATCTAAAAAGCATAGAGAGTATCTGATTAACTTTGCGCCTGTTGATATTGACCACCCGGTGCTCAAAGACTATGCCCAACTTTATATCAATCGCTTTGCTTCTAGTTTAAGCAGAAATGGCAAAAAGTTTTTTGTTGAAATATGGCATAGCGATCAGCTTATAGGTATGCTTTTCAAATTGATAGATGAATCAGAATATGACCAGGAAATTAAATTTCAGTGCAAACAAAACAACAGAGGAATTGTCAATTTCATTATAAAGGCAGGAACACAAAAAATAACCGAACAGTTATTTATTCAAAAAGACGTTCGTGGTTTTGATAGAGACCTGTTTTATATATTTAAACCAAATGAAAAAAGGCTGTGGCATAAAGCAATAGGTTATTTGGATGTTGATGAATTTGCAGATGCAATGTTAAAAGTTGGGAGGGGTGCTAAATGATACCGAAAGAGTTGAATGCCTCCATTTATCAGTATAGCTCTACTTTTTATGACGCTGAGTTTGAAGATATTTTGCGTGGCATTGTTCAATGCTATTCATTTATGATTCAAGATAATATTCAATTGCTAAATGATGAGAATGATATTCGTAATAAGTTGGTACATAGTTATTTGAATCTAAATTCCGTTAGAAGAAAGGCGAAATTAACCAACTATCTGTTTGACCCAGAAGTTCCAGAAAGAACTGGGAGGAGCGATATAAAAATTCAAACTAAACAGACTTTTCAAGACACAAGTGCGTATTATATAATTGAATGCAAAAGGCTCAATAATCAAAACTTAGAAGGTTCAAGAGGCCTTAATGCAGAATATGTTAAAAATGGAATTTGTCGGTTTGTGTCAGAATATTATACCTCATATTTCGGAACAAATGGTATGATCGGTTTTATTGTTGATGATCTTGATGTGATACAGAATATAGATCATATTAATAATTTATTGCTGAGGAATTTTACGAACGATAGGGGTGTAGAAGTAAATGCACGTATAAGTCAGGAAATGAGACCGATTCTATTGGAAGAAGGTTTCAAATACAGTTATTTATCCAAACATCAAGTTGGTGTGCAGAAAAAAATATTTTTATACCATTTGATGCTTGATTTTTCTGACAAGTTAAGTGAAAATGAGGTTTGAGTAGTTTTTAAGTGTAAAAGAATATGAGAGCATTTAATTTCCGGTTTTCCAATCACCCCAAGCAATTCAAAGATTATACTTCATTATTGAATATCAGGCCATAGCAACAGAAAACACACCCCAAGCAAATGAAGAGCGGGTGCAAGTAATAGAGGAATGGCCAAAAGCAAAGCAGATAAAACCACAAGCAATACAAAACGGATCGTAAGCAAAACAAAAAGAGTGAAAAGCAGATCAGGCAGTTAAAGCTGCCAAATTTAATGAACCAATAAATTTATAATTATGGCAACACGTCCCATGATATCAGAAGCTCAAAGCCTTGAGCAGTACCGCATTGCCCTGGACAATGCGCAGAACCAGGCACAGATTGCAGCCATTCTTGCCGAATTTGGCTATGACGCCGAAACAATCAACGAAGGCAAAACACTATGGCAAAATGCCAGTGATGCCTACACCCTCAACAAAACTGAAGATGTAGAGACCAGTCAGGCTTATGCCGCATTTGCATCCAAAAAGGAAGAGTTGGAAAATAAATACAGGATGCACCGCAAAAAAGCCAAAATCATTTTTCGCAACGATGTCCTTATACTCGAACAACTGGGTATAAAAGGAAGCATTCCACAGGCATACCTGCGTTGGCTCGAAGTATTGAAGAAATTTTATGCTAGCGCATTGGCCAATGAGAACATCCAAACTAAATTGCTCCGCCTCAAGCTTAACACAGATGAATTGCTGGCTAGCAACAACCTTATTTCAGAGCTGGAAGCCGCCCGTGGAGAATACCTGCGCGAAAAAGGGGAGAGCCAAGACGCTACCAAAGCCAAAGATCAGGCTTTGGCCATCCTCGACGATTGGATGAGCGATTTCTATGCCGTAGCAAAAATCGCCCTCGAAGACAACATCCAGCTAATGGAATCCCTCGGCAAAATGGTAAGAAGCTAAGGTAAACTGTCTTTCTTTTTAATCTGCCCTTTTCGGGATACTCTCCCATCTCAGGCCTTAACGGCCCAAAACCATCACCCTGAAAGGGCAGATTATGCATGCTCCAGTTCCTATTCCTCCATAAACCTAAACGAAAAACTTACCAACTCCTCCAGGTCTTCGCCATCTTCCATGATATCTTCGTCATCGGCTCCATAATACCAGCGTACTTCAATATCGCGGCCGTCTTTATAATATTTATCCAGTTTTTTCAGGTATTCCATCACCCAATGGTAGCTTTCGTCCGACATGCCTTTAATCCTAAAATCCATCCGGAAGTTTTTGTTTCGACCTTTGAAATACTCAATTATCCATTGGTAAAGCTCATTGTAGGTCTCATAGCTGTTATCCGGATACAACATGCCTGCCAGTAAAACATAACCCGTGCTGCTGTTGGCCAGGATTTCCGGTGTTTTCTTTGTCGGGCTGATCTTGATGTCTTGTAATTTGTTCATTTTGCTTCTTTTTTGGGCGCATCATAGTTTTTCAATCTGTGTTGAGCAGTTCGGGATAGGGGAGGCAGTATCTTTTTTTCGGGGTCAGGATGATTGAGGTGCAAGATGATGCCTTGGTTCTGCAGTTACGAAGGTACGCAATATTTATTTTGCCTGGTATTTTTGATTTGATATTATCAAATAAAGCCTTTGTCCTTTCCGAAAAGGAATTACTTTTGTGGCCGCATTTTAGAAATTGTAAAACATCAACATATTATGAGCTTTGTTACCAAAGAAAAATTGTTTAGCAAGGATTGGTTTATTGCCTATGCTTATTTGCTGATCGGTAGTTTTATTTTGTCCATAGGCATTGTGCTGTTTGTGAACCCTTATAAACTTGCACCCGGAGGGACTTATGGTGTATCTATAGTACTGCATAACCTTTTTGGCTGGAAGATCGGTCTTACGGCTCTGGCTATGGATATTCCGCTGCTGCTGATTGGAACAGCTGTTTTGGGTCCGCGATTTGGCGTAAAAACCATTGTCAGTACCTTCGCTATTGCCGGCTTTACCTATATGCTGGAAACGTATTGGTGGGGCTATGACCCTCTGATTATCGGCGATCCGTTGCTATCAACCATTTTTGGGGGTGTGATTTATGGCGTGGCATTAGGGTTGATATTCAAATCACGGGCTACCTCGGGCGGATCGGATATCATCGCGATGATCGCTTCGAAATATATGCCGCGCATCAGCCTAGGGCAAATGGTGATGATTGTTGACAGCATAATCGTACTCCTTACCCTGGTGGCTTTTAATGACTGGAAGCTGCCTTTCTATTCGTGGATTTTAATTTTTATCGAAGGAAAAGTAATCGATTTAATTGTAAGCGGAACCAGCGTAAACAAAACCGTGATGATCATCTCCGAACAATATGAATTGATTGCTACGAAAATAAGGAATGATATTAACCGGGGCGCCACTATTTTTACCGGTGAAGGTGCTTATAAAGGCAGTGAACGCAAAATGATTTATTCCGTAATGAGCCGTCGCGAGGTGGAAATATTGCGCGCTTTTATTAAAGATGTTGATCAAAAAGCCTTTGTGAATATCTCCGATGCTCATGATGTTATGGGCAAGGGCTTCCGTCCGGTAAAAGAAGAGGAGTAATTTATCGGTCAAACATTTTGGAGAAAATTCTCAGTTCAGCCGACAAAAAGGCAATTTGTATTGTCTTTATCAGGAATTGATTTTGAAAACGGGAAAAGATTCTATTTTTCCGTTTTTTTTTATAATAACTGACTTGCTTTATGAAACTTAAAAAACTGTTCCTGATTTTATTCGTAATATTTCTGGCATCATGCCACCAAACAGAAGATAAAGAGAAAATGGTTTCTGTTTCGGCAGATACGCTTATTGACGATATTGGCCAATACAACAATAAAGTTGTTGAAACGGAAGGTTTGGCGGTGCATATTTGTGGGGTAAAAAAGAAAAAACTGAAGCTAAAAACGGATAAAAAACAAATTATTAAAGTGGTGTATAAAGACTCATGCAAATCCTTTGATAAGAATCTGGCCTATAAGTTCATTAAGGTAGTTGGGCGGGCAAAAGAAAGCAGGATTTCCAAAGCGCTGATCGACAGCATGGAAAAAGAAGGTAGGTTGCTTTGCCATATCGACCATACGCCTTGCATGGATTCGGCATGGGTTGAGGGCAAAATAAAAGCCGGAATAGCAGACAGTATGGCACTGGAAGATATTGCAAAATTGAGGAAGGTTATGCTGGATACGGGGAAAGATTATGTGTCGCTGGTAACAATTTATGCAGATACAGTAAGAGCACTTCCCAAAAAATAATAAAAAAAGCCGCGAACCTTAAGGCTCAGCGGCTTTTTGCGATAAACGGAAAAATATTTTTATAAAGCGCCTTCGTCATAAGCCTGCTCACCGTGCAGTGCCATGTCAAGACCGCTGTCTTCCTGTTCTTCGGTTACTTTTACAGGAGTGATAAAATTAATTGCAGCCAGCATCAGATATGTGAAAATAAATGCGTAGGCTGAGCCAATTACAACGGCAACAATTTCTTTAAAGAAGAAAGCCGAATCGCCTTCGATGAGCCCAGACTGGCCATTAACCGCAGCAGAGGCAAAAACACCCAGTGCAATAGTGCCGGTTACACCGCCCATGCCGTGCACACCCCAAACATCCAAAGCATCATCCCAGCCAAGTTTGTTTTTGTAATGTACGGCAATGTAGCAAATTACACCTGCTAAGATACCGATGATCATGGCTGCCCAAAGTGGAACAAAGCCTGCGGCAGGGGTAATGGTGGCAAGACCTGCCACAGCACCTGTCAGGAGCCCGATAAATTTCGGTTTGCCTGTGTGTGTCCACTCGATGATTAACCAGGTGATTGCTGCAAAAGAGGCAGCAACATCTGTATTCAGGAAAGCAAGGGTGGTGATGGAATCCACATCCAGCTCACTACCCGCGTTGAAACCATACCAACCAAACCATAAAAGGCCTGTACCAATGGCAACGAGTGGAATGCTGTTTGGAGGTGACTGATGATCGCGGCGACGACCAACATAAAGCACAGAAGCAAGTGCGGCAAATCCGGCCGTAGCATGTACCACAACACCACCTGCGAAATCAAGCACGCCCCATTCAGCCAGGATTCCGCCACCCCAGATCATATGAACAAATGGATAGTAAACAAATAATTGCCACAATACCAGGAATATCAGATAAGATTTAAAACTTACACGGTTTACAAAGGCGCCGGTAATCAGCGCAGGAGTAATAATGGCAAACATCATTTGATAAGCTACGAAAATATAGGTCGGGTATTTCCCGTCCGCGCCGCTGAAAGCTTCATCAAAAGGAATACCATTAAGGAAAGCATGGCTGAGGTTACCTATAATCCCGCCTTCTCCACCACTGAAGCAAAGCGAATAACCAATGGTAATCCACATTATTGTTGTAATACCCAGCGATACAAATGTTTGCATCATAATGCCCAGAATATTGCGCTTGCCGGCTAAGCCTCCATAGAAGAGTGCCAGACCCGGAGTCATAAGCATCACCAAACTGGTGCAAAGAATCATAAAAGCAGTTGTTCCTTCAAACATAACTTAATATTTTAATAGTGATAATTGGTTAAAGAGAGAATCCGAAAACAAAGTAGATTTTTTCATCCATAGGATTGGTAATCAGGGAAGCCTGAACCGGCAGTGAGAATTTGTCGGTAATGGCAATTTCTTTGGAAGCTGTGAGCCCAAGGTTTACTACGCCCATATATTTTCCGTAAAATCCGCTTTCGCCTTCATATCCGGTTTCGGTATCGGCCTTTTTTGGTGCCAATACATTAAAGCCCATGAACATGTCAAGGTTTACATCATTTACGGCAGTGGAATAGCCCAATTCTGCATAAGTAGAATATTGGATGCCGTCTTTTTGGTTGAATTCCGGGCTGTTTGGATCATCGTTGATGCGGCTGGCATCAGCACCATAGAAATTAACGGCGAGTAAAAGGCTCAGCGGTACTTTATCAGTACCATTAAAGCTTAAAGCTCCTTCAAATACGTGCCCGGTTTTGTCTTTGTTATATTCAAAATAGTTGTAATTGCCCCCTTCGGTTGGAAAGAAATAATCGGTTACCGTAGCAGTAAGGAGGTCGTTGGCAAATGTGTAGGAGATGTAGAGGTCAACTTCCTGTCCGGTGTTTGCTCCGGCAGTGGAAAAAGCGCCCCAGGCACCGATTTCCAGGTTTCCGCAGTTCATGCTAAGCGCCGGTTGAATACTGGGTGCGTTGCCTCCGAATTGAGCCCCGCGCCAAATATAGCGGCTCATGAAATCCGCACTGGCATTGAAATTAACTTTTGAGGTATTTTCCTGTGCATGCAATAAAGGTGCAAGGCCAAGGATGAATACAAGAATGAGTAGTGGTTTAAATTTTTGCATAGCTTGTGCATTTTGGTTATGCTCGCAAAACTATGCTATGCCTTAATGCCGCGAAATCGGCTAAACGGCCTAATTTTTCTAGGAAATCCGGTGATACGGTTTAGGTAATTTACCTATGCCTTACAAACTGATCAATTGGTTTTTAATGGCATATTTTACCAAATCAACAGACGACCTTAAGCCCAGCTTTTGCAGGATGTTGTTTTTATGGCAATCGACCGTGCGGACAGAAATAGAAAGGCGGTCGGCAATTTCCTTATTGGTCAGGCCATCACAAACCAGTGCTACAATTTCTTTCTCGCGGGGTGTGAGGTTTTGTTTTTCCTTGTTCAGATAGCTGTTGATGAGCTTGTTGGAAATATCTTTGCTGTAATAGTTCCCGCCTTCATGGATGATGTGTATGGCTTCTATGAGTTCATTATGGTCAATTTCTTTGGGCAGGTATCCGCTGGCACCGGCTTCAATCGCTGAGCGGATAAAACTTTCTTCACTGTGCATCGATAGGATTAGGATTTTCAGGCAGGGATATTCTTTTTTGATGAGCCTTGTGGCTTCAATGCCGGAAAGTCCGGGCATGCTGATATCCAATATTATAACATCGGTTTCCTTTTCGCGTAAGCTGCTGATTAATGCGCGCCCATTGGCAACTTCATCAATAATTTCAAAATCTTCAGAGCTTTCCAGTATGGAGCGAACGCCCTCACGGAATAATTTATGATCGTCTGCTAATATCAGTTTTATCATGAGGCTTTGTTTTTATGGGGTACGATGATGCTTATTTCCGTTCCTTTGCCCGCTCCGGAATGGATTTTAAAACTTCCGCCCAGAAGTTCGGCACGCTCTTTCATATGTGTCAACCCGTGCCCGGATTTTTCGTTTTGTTGTTCCGGTAACCCGTAGCCGTTATCTTTGATTACCAATTGGATGCTGTTTTTGTCAGATTTGAGCGTAATCCTGGCTTTTTCGGCTCCGGAATGTTTGATGATATTATTAATTGCTTCCTGACAAATGCGGTAGAGATAATTTTCTGTCTTCTTATCTGCTGCTGCAAAAAAGCCTTGATCATTGAAATCAATCTCAATGCCGCTGGCTTTCATGCTGTCTGTAGCGAGATTGGCAATTGCTTCACTTAAACCGAATTCGCTTAAAACTGCCGGCATCAGGTTGCGCGATATGGCACGGATGTCGTTTAAAGCCGAGGAAAAAAGCTCGCGGATTTCTTGGGTGCTTTGTGTAGGGATATTTTCGGCCTGCCTTAGCAGTTGATCAACTTTTAGTTTGATGGCCAAAATGCTTTGCCCCAGTGAGTCGTGAATTTCACGCGAAAGGCGTTGGCGTTCCATTTCCTGGCCATCGATAACACTGCTGAGCCGTAATTGGCGTTCGTTTTCCAGTTTGCGGGCATTTTCTTTCAATTCAAGGGTCATGATATTGAAGGCTTGGATCAAATCGCCTATTTCGTCATTTCTTTGAATCCCGATTTGGCTGCCATACTGCCCTTTGGTTATTTTTTCAGTTTCATCGCGCAAGCTGCGGATCGGGGAGGTGATAATGGACGAAAGCAGCGCGACCAGGCCAAAAACCAAAAGGGAGAGCACTATGGAAAGATAAAGGATATTGCTGCGCACGATATTAATGGGGATCATGGCTTCTTTCTTGTCGATTTCAGTAAGGATGACCCAGTCAAGTCCGCGGATGCTGACCGGGCTGTAGGCGCTTAAAACATCAATACCGCGGTAATCGGGAATAAGGCCGGTGCCGGTTTTCCCCTCAAGTGCATTGCGGGCAGCGGGTGTGTTTACCGATGTATTGAAAACGGCATTGTCCTGAAATCGTGATGAACTGCGCATTAATTGGTCGCGGCCAACCAAATAACTTTCACCGGATTCGCCCAATCCGTTATGGGGATTGTTTTCCAGCATAATTTTGTTGATGTTGGAAACAGGGATATTCAGGATCAGGAAAATATCTGTATTGCCAATTTGTTTTGCCATTAAAAATCCTGCGGAATCAGCTCCGGGTATTTTGCGGTATTCCAGAATTCCGGGAATGTTATCATCGGTCTTTTTGAGCCATTTGCTGAATATCAAAATAGTTTTTGGATTGATTTTATGCGCTTTTTCCTGTTTCAATCCGTTTTGAAATATTAGTCCTTTACCTTGATTGCTGTAATAATAGGTCTGGGTGTAGTAACCCAATGCCTGAATGTAAGTTCCGGTATAATGCTTGAAAATGCTGTCGGCAGTTTCTAGGCTCGTTTTATCAATTTTATGATGGTTGATGATGTAGGCAATTTCTTTGCTGTTGTTTAAATTGCTGAGGTTGCTGAGGTCGTTATAGCGTTGGCGGAAAAAATTTTCAATGCGGTTTTTCTTTTCGATGCGCAGGGATTTCAATTGGTCAAAAGTCCTTTTCATCAGGGCTTCCCGGGCTTTGATGTAGGAATAGCTGCCGATTATGGCAATAATGATCAATCCCATCATCATAAAGTAAATAGTAAGCCTTTTGGTGATTGTTATCCGGATCATTGCCCTGAAATTTTTCGCAAAATAGCATTTTTTGAGGAAAAGCCCGCGTGACTTTTTTGTGATAGCAATGAGCCGGACAAATTTTAGGCCGTTTATATAAAACGTAGGCTGACCTTCTTCAAAAACTTGTCTTCCAGCAAACGCGCAATACGTTTCACTACCGTACGGCGGATTTCCAGCTCTACGGGCAGATTTGGATCCTGATGCGCAATATTGATGCGCGTTCCAATGATGAAATCAATTTGATCGCTCGCCAGGAGCATTTTCATGATCAGGTCGGCAGGGCCTTTGCCAAAAGCGTAATTATTATCGTATTTCTTGAGCAGTTCGTTCACTTTTCCCAGTGTAAGTATGCCTTCGGTGATCAGGTCAACGCCGTCCATATAACTTACCGGTGGCAGGTCGGGATCATGAAACTCAAAGCTGTCGGTAACTTCTTTTTTGAGTTCACGCGCAACGATATCGCAGGTTGTGGCACCGCAGAGCACTTTTTTGCCCTGATAGTTTTTTACTGCATCTGCGTATTCTTTGTCGTTTTTTTCTTCGAATGGCGGGCCCGTGCAAATTAACATCTTGCGCGGTTCGCGGAAATAGATCACACCGCAACTGGTGTCGTCTTTTGATTCGTACTGATCGTTGATGTGCGCCATGTTCACCACTTTCGAAGCCAATTGTGTGGCGCTGATATGCGGATCCTGATTAACCAGCTTGTGGATGTATTTTACCATGTTTTCGCGGCCCCAGCCAAAGAGATATTCACCCAATCCCAAACCGGATTGCGCGATGCCATCGGAGAAAAATACTATCCGGTCTTCTTTTTTGGGATAAAAACTGCATGTATGCAATTCCTTGCCTTCGTTTTCTTCCGATTCGAGAATGATGCAGTTCCAGCCCGGATCAAATACTTTTTTGCCACGCATGATCATGGCCTGTGGGTTGTCGTATTCGAGTATATGCGTTTCGCCGTCTTCTTCAATGTCAATAATGGTAAAGGTAGCGTAGGAGATTCTTCGCTCAGCGCAAACGGGCAGGGTATTCATAATAATTTCGGCAATGCGCCGGATGTCTTTATGCTCTTCGGTAAAATTTAAGGCCATTGTTGCAGTTAGAGTGGCGAGTACATTGGCTTTAACGCCATGTCCCATGCCATCGCTCAGAACTGCAATAGTGCGCCGCTCGTGCTGTACTTTTCGCGAGAGGAAAACATCTCCGCAGATGCGTTCGCCATTATGGTTGAGCTGTTTGCAATACACCTCGATATGTACGTCTTCGGCCTGCAGACCGGCAATGGGCGCTGATTTTATTTTCTTGATATCAATGCCCATTAGTCTTCCGTTTTATCTTTTTCGGTTTGGTAGGATTCGATGATGCTGTTGAGCATGCGTTCGGTTTTGCTGGCACCTTCACCAAGCAGGAAGCCAATCTGTTGCACCATGCGCAGGTTTTCGTCAATTACTTCCGTAACACGGCGCATTACCTGCTCTTTTCGCACTTCCGGTGAGCGCATATCACGCACAACAGCACCGGCAATATCATTGGTTTTTATCGGAAAAACAGAAACATTCAAAAATTCTTCCTCCACCTTGGTGTCTTTATTGGTGATGGTGTCGTTATTGCGCAGCACAAAATCAAAAAGGTTATAGAAATTATAGGGGACCAATGATTTGAGGTCGGCACCTTTGAGCCCGGGGATTACTTCATCGATCATTTTGGCATCCTCGCCAAGCAAGTCAATAAAACTTTTATTTGCGTGGATAATTTCCAGATCGGCATCAACAATTACAACGCCAACAGGAAGTTTTTGCAACATTGTATTAATGGTTTCATTGGCTTCGCGGGCTTCTTTGTGTTCGCGCCGAGCCACCGATTCTGATTCTTTAAGTGCCTTTTCGGTTTTTGCCAGTTTTTCGTTGGTTGTTTTCAGCGTGTGGATGTAATCGTTCTGGCTTTTCAGCGTATAGGTCATGCACATCTCGGTTTTGGCCAGTCCTTTGGAAACGGCAACGGCAAATTCGGTACAGGAGGCATAGCCACACGCCCCGCAGCCTTCATCGCGGTCTTGCTCGCCTTTGCTGATAACTTTCAGGACTTCATCTATTTGCTCCTGGGGCGGCATTGGGATGCGCTGATCATCTTCTGTAAATGAACGGCTGAAATCCATGTCTTTAAAACGCTCAATATCTTTTTCCCATTGCTTGAGGTCAAAACCGTTCAGGCGTTTATTGGTATAATCAATGACCTGCGAACGGCGGATGAATTTTTCGCCGTGCGGCGATGTTCCCGGGCCCATAATGCACCCATGGCAATAATACAGATCAAAATGCCGGCGTACTTTTTCAATGTTTTTATCGAAAGTTTTCACAGCTTCGAGCGTATTTTCGGGGCCAACTGTGGGGATAATGGTGCCGGTAAGCAAATCGTCATCAATTTCAACAGATTGAAGCATGCCGTTACGGATCGGGAAAAGCTGGCCTTTATGCCCGAAAGGGGGGTCAAAATCAGAATATTCCACCGAGCCTTCGTTGATGTTGTTTTCATCGAAAAGCCGACGTAATTCCCTGTATGTGAGTACTTCATCTACTTTGCCGTCATCAGTATAGCGCAGTATATCTTCTTTTGCGCTGATGCAGGGGCCTACAAAAACCACTTGTACATCCTGCCCGTAATCGTGATGCACAACTTTGGCCATTGCTTCCACAGGCGAAATCAAAGGAGCCAGATTGTTGACCAGTCCGGGATAAAATTTTTCCACATAGCTGGTTACCGACGGGCAATTGGATGTGATATAGTATTTGCCGCGAAAATTGTCCACAAGTTCTTTATAGCGCAGAGCGATGAGGTCGGCTCCAAAAGCGACTTCCATCACAAAGTCAAAACCCAGCCTGCGGATCATTTCCACAAATCTGCGGAAATCGGCAATATCGCCAAATTCGGCTGAAATGCTGGGATCCACAATTGCGGCAGTCTTCTTTTCGGAAGCCAAAAGCGATTTGACGTTTTCTTCGGCAGTTTCGTAGGTTAGGGCGTTAGGGCCACAGCTTAAAATGCAACTGCCGCATCCGATACAGCGATTATGCAGTATCGATGGGAAATCCTGATTAGGACGGACCACAATGGCTTTTACCGGACATACACGGACGCAGGCATAACATGTTTTGCACTTCGAATTATCAATTTTTATCAGTTTCATCCGTTTCCCTTTTCTCGTATATTAAAAGCCAAAATGCTGGTCAAGAATATCATAAATATTGTTCTCGCTTACCTCTTCAATCAGCTTCCCGTTGATGTCGAGAACCGGTCCTTTGTCGCAATGGCCGAAGCAATGGTTCCCGTGATAAAAAACCTTGTCTTTCAGGCGGTTCTTTTTGAGGTATTCATCAATAATCCGAACAAGTTTTTTATTGCCCCTGCTGAAACAGGAACTGCCCAAACATATAGTAATTTCAGTTTTTTCAGTCATTTAAGTGTGTATTAAAAACCAAAATTAAAAAATATTAGCACAAGACAGCTTTTTGCGACTTCTTTCTTTTGTGCGAAACTGAAGGATGTGGCGGGACAAAAAATTTTTAAATTGATAAAAACAGCATGTCCATACAGATTTCGAAATAAAGATATTGAGTGCGGGTTTTTAATCCGGACTTTTCCTGAAATGTGACTTGAACGGTGGGTTTTTATCCAATATTCTTTACATTTACGGCCATGGGGCCTTTGGAGGAATCTTCCACTTCGAAGGAAACCTGCTGTCCGTTGCGCAGGCTTTTTGTGTTTTCATTCAGTCCGCTGCGGTGTACAAAAACCTGAGAACCGGTCTCAGAGTCGATAAAACCAAAACCTTTGGTGTCATTATACCATTTTACGAGTCCTATTGCCATTGTATATTTGAAATTAATTTTATTCGTCAAAATTGTGTGATTCAGCGCTGTACGATAGCTCGGAATGAACCTTAAAGCCTTAATGCCATTTGATTTTCCGTAGCATTGCAACGGCTTCTCAATTAAGATGATTATTACTTTAAATTGTTTAATTGCTTGTGCTTTTTTAAAACACTCAGACTGTTGATTGCCTAATGTGTTTTTAAAAAACAAAGACTTTGTAAAGGAGAATTAGTTTAGAGCGTGCTTATGCTCATTATCCCTTTTTTAAAATCCACTACAAAGATATTACTTTTAATTCAGGATTGCCTGTTTATCTGGATATTTTATTTTTTCCACATCAAACCAGTATTGAAATCACCAAAGTAAATCCCCTGATTATCAGTTAATAAAACCTGAGAGTATCAAATATTTTTATGGAGTGATCAATAGTATAAAACACTGTAACGAGATTTCTTGCCCTTGTTTTGATTATAAAATCCCGACAAACCCAATACCGAAATTAATTGTGTGTCCGGTATAAGATGTGCTGTTATATTTCATGATGTAGTGCATTAATGATACTTCCATGCTTATGGCCATGCCCTGACTAATTGTAAACAGAATGCCCATTGCAATCCGTGGACTGATTCCGTTCGCTTTACCTATAATACTTGAAACCTTCTCTATTCTGTAATTTACTCCTATGGAAATAAAAGGGTATGCCCGTTGCAGATTATTGCCAAACAAATAACCGACTTGTGGACCTATTTCAGTTATTGATCCATTGGATACGCTGGTTTTTTGTTTGCCTATCGAAACATTTCCGCCCAAAAAAAGATGTTTTTTAAAAAAATAATTTTCCGAGAGAGCCAAAGAATAGCTTGTTTGACTACCTCCTCCTTTTGAAAAATAATCTCCTCCCGCACTTTGAAAAGATCCTGCAAGACTCATAAGTACACGTCCTTTATCGTTAGGTAGCTTTTGGCTTACAGACTGTTCCTGGCCAAGACTGTATTGACCGAATAGAATGAAAGAACAAATTATAAAACTGATTAATAACGTCTTATGTTTCATATTTTATTTAGTTGACCATTTATGATTGTACAATATTACATAATTATTTTAAAACAGTCAATATTCGATAATTGTTTTTTGTGCTTTGATGATTTTTATTGTTGTATCCGAAGCTGAAAAGCACTGCCCTGAATTTCGTGTAGAACCGAAAAAATAATGGATTATTTGGTTCGATTGAGCTATTTGTTATAATTTTGCCCCGATATTCTTACAGGGGTGCCCCAAAATACGGGCTGAGATCAAACCCTTTGAACCTGATCCGGGTAATGCCGGCGAAGGGAACAAGAGTCCTCTTTTCTACTGCATCAGTAGCCCCTGTTGATTAATTATAAACTTAAAATTAAGGTGTTATGAGAAAATCAACAGTAGTGTTTTTTCTTTTTTTTATTTTTCCTGCCATAAGTATGGCGCAACTTCAAATAAATGGTAAGGTCAGTGATGCCAAAAGCGGTGAGCCGTTGCCCGGGTCTCATATTGTGCTCAAAGGAACGCAATTGCTTACTACTGCAAATGAACAGGGTGAATTTGAGTTTAAAGATATTCCAAAAGGTGATTATCAGTTTGTTGTTAGCTATATCGGCTATAAGAAATTAAAGCAGGACGTCCGTATCGATAAAGATTTGGTGCTCGATTTTAAATTGAAGACCCAGGCAATAACCGGGGAGGAGGTCATTATCCGTTCCACAAGAGCTCTGGACAATACGCCAACAACTTACCAGAACATCAGCCGTGAGGAAATACAAGAAAACGATATGGGGCAGGATTTGCCATACCTGATTTCACTAACACCTTCGATGGTGGTAACATCTGATGCCGGAGCAGGCGTGGGCTATACGGCCATGCGCATCCGTGGAAGCGATCAGAGCCGTATCAATGTGACCATCAATGGTGTCCCTCTCAATGATCCGGAATCACAGAGTGTTTACTGGGTCGATTTGCCCGATTTTGGCAGCAGTGTGGAAAATATTCAGATTCAGCGTGGAGTAGGAGCTTCTACCAATGGGGCCGCAGCATTCGGTGCTACCGTAAACCTGCAGACCGCTAAGCTGCGTGCAAATCCTTATGCTGAAATCAATTCCACGGCAGGTACGTTCAATACCTTCCGCAATAATGTGCGTTTTGGAACCGGTCTGATCAAAGGTAAATTTGCCTTCGATGGACGCCTCTCCAAAATATCTTCCGATGGATATGTCGATCGTGCAACATCCAATCTGAAGTCATTTTTCGTTTCCGGCGGATATTACGGTGATAAAACCTTGATGAAACTCAATATTTTTTCTGGAAAAGAAATAACTTATCAGGCGTGGAACGGTGTGCCCAAAGATATGCTGGAGACCAACCGCAGATTTAATCCTTCGGGCATGTATTTTGGCCCTGATGGCGATACACTCTATTATGATAATGAAGTGGATGACTATAAACAGGATCATTTCCAGTTCTTTTTTGTGCACGAATTCAACGAAAAACTGAACGTGCATGCCGCACTCCACTATACGCACGGATTTGGATATTATGAAAATTACAAAATGGGGGAAAGTTTCTCAAAATATGGTCTGGACGATGTGATCATTGGTGGCGATACTATCACGGAAAGTGATATAATTACCCGTAAATATTTGGATAATCATTTTTATGGCGGCGTTTTTAGCTTGAATTATGAAAACAAGCGCATGAAGCTTACAGCCGGTGGCGGTGGAAATTATTATGATGGAGGGCATTACGGCAACATCATCTGGGCACAATATGCCAGCAACGGCAGCATCGACCGCGATTGGTACAATAATGACGGGATTAAAAAGGACTTCAATACTTATGCGAAATTTAATTATCTGCTTACGGAAAAGCTTAATCTTTATGCCGATCTGCAATACCGTCATGTGGATTATGAAATAAACGGAACGCATGACGATCTGCGCGACATTAGTCAGGAGCATCAATTTGATTTCCTGAATCCCAAGGCCGGATTACATTACGATTTCAATAAGCATCATGCAGCCTATTTCAGCATTGCCATTGCAAACCGGGAACCTTCCAGGAACAACTACCGCGATGCTGATGAAAATCATGTGCCTGAAGCCGAAAAACTGACTGATTATGAACTGGGTTATGAGTTTAAAAGCAGCAAATTCAGTGCGAATGCCAATTTGTATTATATGAATTATACCGACCAGCTGGTGCTGACCGGGGAAATCAATAATGTGGGCGATGCCATTATGGCCAATGTGCCCGAAAGTTACCGTGCAGGTATTGAGCTGGCTGCAGGCTGGCAGATCAACAAATTGCTGCGTTGGGACGTGAATTTTACCTTTAGCCAGAATAAAATCAAAGATTTTGCCGAATATGTGGATAATTGGTCCTATTGGGATGACCCTGAAAACCAACCGCTGCAATACGAGAAATATCTGGGCGAAACCGATATCAGCTTCTCGCCCGACATTATCGCCGGGAGTGTAATCAAGCTGAAACCATTCAAAAACTTCGGCATCAGCTTTATTTCAAAATATGTTGGACGGCAGTATATCGATAATACCAGCAGTAAGGAGCGCTCATTGGATCCGTATTTTGTGAATAACATCCATTTGAATTACAGATTGAAAACTTCTTTGGTTAAGAAAATTGATTTCTTCCTGCGCCTGAATAATGTTTTCAGTGAGAAATACGAAAGCAATGCATGGGTTTACCGCTATTATTACGATGGCGTTGAAGGAGAAGTGAACGGATATTTTCCTCAAGCCGAATTTAATTTCCTGGGCGGCATCAGGATTACTTTGGAATAAGGAACAATAAGTCAAGAGATTATAGCCTGCCCTCTTAGGGTGGGCTTTTTCAGTAATTTTTTAGCCAAGATTTATAAATCAGGCTGCTTCCTGACAATAAAAAACGGTCATTTCGACCAAAACACAAAGCAAAGCGGAGTGTTGCCGAGAGAAATCTAAACTTCCTTATAAACTTATGTAAATAAGTGGTTTCTATATGAAACGAGCCGTGATTCGATATTCTTTGATTATTTAATCCGTTGAAAATTGCGCTGTGAATCAACCAATATTTAGATTACAGCCATAAATCATATTGATCTGGTTTTTTCAATGTTTTTATTCCAACATTTTTGCTGCAAATTCCTTAATTGTATCTTCCTTGATATCAACTTGATTTTCAGTAATACCGGCCACTTTTTTTACAGCTATTTTTTCCAGAAAATTCATTTTATCCATAATCAAGGCCCCTCCGGGTATCATTTGCGCTTTTGCTTTCTTACGTAGTGCAGCAGGGTACGCCTGCTCAAATTGTTCTGTAAAGTTTTCTTTTAACATGCAACATAGAAAAAGTCCTGTTTCTTTTTCCAACAACACGCTCATATTTTGATCCAGGAATTTTTTTAAGCGCCCGTTGATCCCACCCATATAAATGGAACTTCCAATGATGATTCGTTCATACTTATTAAGTTTTGGGATTTTGTCTTTTTTCAGGTTTATCATATCGGTTTCTTCACTTCCAAGTAAGTCTTTTAGTTTTTGACTTATTTTTTCTGTTGTGCCGTGCTTGCTGGAAAAAATGATAAGGTTCATTGTGGGCTTTTCTTAGTTTTATGCAAAAATATTCTGCTTTTTTGTATATTGCAACATATTTGCAACAGCAAAACGAACAGGATTGTTCTGCCATAGAAACAAAGACATAATAATCAGATTACGATGCCGGAAGAAAATATAGAATATCTGAAAAAGAGGATCCAGCAACTTGAGCAGGAACTATCGGAAGCGAAGAAGCATTCTCTTGCAGGCTATCAGCTTTTTCAATCCTTTGCCGGTCAGCTCCCTTTTGGGGTTCTTGTATTGGATGCAGATGGGACAAAAGCCCGTGTTGTAAGCCAAAATGCTGAAGCCGAGCGCATTTTGGGCGTCAACCTTTTAAAAGATCATTCATATTTTGATCCCGGATCATGGGGGATGAAAATTTATTGCGAAAACGGGGTTTCCCGCTGTCCTGCCGAGGACTTGCCTTTTGAACGGGTTTTGGATGGAGAACCAATCATGAAGCAAAAACGCTTTTTTGTGCATGCAAATGGAAACAGGATACCCGTAGAATGTTCAATGTTTCCCTTATTAGAACCAACGGGCATGGCAAACTCTGTGGTTTTGGTTCTTTTTGATATCTCTGATGTGCATAATTTTTATGAGAAAATTACAGCCTGGCAGATGCAGGTTGATGAAATGTTTGCACAAATCCCAACCGTATTGTGGAGAGCTACATACAGCAGTGACTTTACTTTCCGTGATTCCTATATCTCTGAATATGCAAATGAGCTCCTGGGATTGCCCAAAGGCACAATAGGTAACGACTGGGATAAATATATGTCTTACGTTTTGCCGGAATATTTGCCATATATGCAGGAAAAGATACAAAACGGACTCTTGAATATTGGTGAAAAAAAAGGGTTTGACTATAGACTTAAACGAGCTGACGGACAGGAGATTTGGGTGCATTCATCAGGCAAGGGCCGAAAAACCGAAAATGGCTTTGTTATATACGGGCATACCATAGATATTACACAACGAAAAACAGCAGAAAAGGAACAAAGGCAAAGTGAACAGAGGTTTCAAACGCTTTTTGACCATGCCCCGGTGATGATTGACTGCTTTGACGAGCATGGAAATTGTTTGCTGTGGAATCATGAGTGTGAGAAAATACTGGGTTACAGCTTTGAAGAGGTAAGGAATACCAAGAATTTTTTTGAAATTATTTATCCTGATGCAGAGGCGAGATGTTTATTAAGAAAATCCTTCCAAAAAGCCGATGGAAAATTCAGGGAGTTCCGCCCTGTTGGTAGAGATGGCAATGAACGTATTCAGCTATGGGCAAATTTTAAAATGCCTGATAATACTATGATATCCGTTGGTGTTGATCTGACCGATCAAAAAGAAACGGAAGAACAATTAAGGCAGAGCCGTGAGAATTTTTATTCAATATTTAAAAATTCTACCGTTGGGCTTTATCAGTCCGAAGTGGATGGCACTATAAAATCTGCTAACCCGTCTTTGATTAAAATGTTGGGCTATGCTAGTTTGGATGATTTGAAAACAAGAAATTTAGATAAGGAAGGTTATTTAGATAAAGGGAAACGGAAAGAGTTTTTTAAAACACTCCATGAGAAGGGTGAACTGTCTGGCTTCCAGGCAGAATGGTTGCGCAAAGATGGCGGCATAGTCCATGTGCTTGAGAATGCTTCATTAATCCACGACAGAAAAGGAAAACCGCTTTATTTTATTGGCTCTGTAAGCGATGTTACAGAAATCCGAAATGCAGAAAAAGAACAGGATCGCTACCGCAAAATGCTGGAAGTGCGCAACCGCCTATCCAATGCCTTTATTCTTGGCTCATCCGACCGGGTGCTGAGCGACGTACTGCAGGTTTTGCGTATTGAAACCAATAGCGAATACGGGTTTTTTGGTCATATCAACGATAATGGAGACCTTGTTAGTGAAAGTATGACCTGGGATATATGGGATGAATGTAAAATGGTAAATAAATCCATTACTTTTCCCCGAGATACATGGGGTGGAATTTGGGGCAAAGCCTTAATTACCGGTGAGCCTGTATTAAAAAATGATGGGCTTTCTTTGCCCAAAGGACATGTGCAGCTTCAAAATGCCTTGGCTGTTCCAATTAAATTCAAAGGGGAAATAATCGGGGAAATTGTCCTTGGAGATAAGCCGGGCAGTTTCAATGAGGATGATGTAACTTTTCTGCTGGAAAAATGCCAGTATATTGCACCTTTGCTGCAATCCTTGCTTTCTGATAAACGATATCAGCAGGAAATTATCAAAGCCAAAGATAAAGCCGAAGAAAGCGACCGCCTGAAATCGGCATTCCTGGCTACAATGAGCCATGAACTGCGCACGCCCCTAAACTCAATAATTGGTTTCTCAGAGCTTTTGCTGGGTGGGGATTTTGAAATGGAAGAAGTTTTTGAGTATAGCCAACTTATTAACAATAGTGGCAAACACTTGCTCAACCTTATTGAAGATATTCTTGGTATAGCTTTAATTGAATCAGGTCAGGTAGAAATTAAAAAAGAAGTGTTTGACCTTAAAGGCTTATTGCTCGACGTTTTTGATTATGCACGCAGGGAAATGAGCCGGACCGCTAAGGATCATATCGGATTGTCCGGATTACATAAGTTGAAACTTGATAAAAAACTCGAAGTAGAAACAGATTTTAACCGATTGAAACAGGTGTTTTACTTCTTGATCAGTAATGCTGTGAAGTTTACTCATAAAGGAAAAATTGAAATTGGTTTCAAAGAAGAAAGTCATGGCGATATCCTTTTCTATGTGAAAGATACAGGAATAGGAATCAGTGCAGACAAACAGCAGATTATTTTTGACCGTTTTCGCCAGGCCGATGATGGCTTTACACGTAAATATGGAGGTACCGGGCTGGGTCTTTACATCACTTCAAAAATTATCCATATGCTGGGTGGTGCAATTCATGTTGAATCGACTGTTGGTAAGGGTTCTGTATTTTATTTCCGGATGCCGCATTTGATTAAAGGTAGTAATGAGCTTGTTGAAAGTGAGATGATGAGCCTGCCAAAGCTCAAAAAAGCCCAGATATTAATTGTTGAAGATGAACAAAGTAACCGCTATTTGCTCGAAAACTATCTGGAAAACAGTGGGGCCGGATTATTTTTTGCCAATGATGGGGCCCAGGCCGTAAAGCTATTGCAGAAAAATCCGCAAATTAATATCGTGCTGATGGACTTAAAATTGCCCGATATTGATGGGTATGAAACAACCCGTAGATTAAAAAATATTAATAACTCATTGTATGTCATTGCACAAACAGCTTTTGCCCTGGATGAAGACAGAGAAAAAGCAATCGGTGCCGGCTGCAATGATTACCTTGCCAAACCGATAAAAAGAACTGTCTTGTATAAAGCAATTCTTCAGGCACCGATTTCTTGAAAAATGCATTCCTGCTGAAGAAGTGTACGTATCCTCTTTTTGTATATTTGCCCAAATAGAATTTTAGTTTTTCAGATATGAATTACAGAGCTGTTTTTCCTGCCGTGCTTTCGATTGTCTTAATGGTCAGCACTTCCTGTTTTCAGGAGTCCTCATTCCCAATTGTTGATGATAATCTTGTGACTAAGGTCATTGAGTTTGATCCCGAGTCCATTAAAGAAGATTTTGATTCTACCTCTTCTTTTCAGATACAGAAATCAACCCAAATAATTTCTGAAGGACTCTATGAGCTTCAATTGAAATTTAGTTCAAAACAGGCTGCCGTTTTGCCAAAAACGGTTCTACGCTGGGATATTCCCTGTGTTGATATTGATGCATACTGGACAAGTAATATTACAGTAGATCGGGTAACTTTATGGTCTTCAGTCGATTCGCGCGCATCCAGCCAGGCGCCTGTAATTTGCCTTAAGGATGCCTCCGGTCAAAATCGTTTCTCTATGGCGGTTTCCGATGCACTCAATTATGTAAAAAGCGGATTTTACCTTAAAGAAGAAGATGCACGCATCTATTTTTATGTGGTGCTTTTTGATGAACCACAGCCCAAAACGGAAGCTTTTCAACTTAAAATTCGATTTGATGTCCGCACGCATCCATACGCAGATGCTTTAAAGGATATTTCAGACTGGTATGCGCAAATACCAGATTATGAGCCAGCCGAAGTGCCTGATGTAGCCCGCAAACCAGTTTATTCTACCTGGTATAATTTCCATCAGAATCTTTTTGAAAAGGAAATCCTTAAAGAATTGCGCATTGGAAAAGAGATTGGCCTGGAAACCATTATTATAGATGATGGCTGGCAAACTATGGATAATAAAAGAGGATATGCCTGGACAGGAGACTGGAACCCCGACCGGATTCCTCAAATGGGCGCTTTTGTGGATAGTGTGCATCATATAGGGATGAAATGTATGCTCTGGTATTCCTTGCCATTTGTTGGCAAAAAGGCGCAGAGTTATCCTGAATTCAAAGGGAAATACCTTGCTTACTGGGAAAGTCAGGGTGCCTATGTACTTGATCCACGCTATCCAGAAGTGCGTGAACATATTATAAATACATACGAAAAAGCTATAAAAGAATGGAATCTTGATGGTTTTAAACTTGATTTTATGGGATGGTTCAAAGCGCAAAAGGATACCGAACTGACTATCGCAAATGGGCGCGATTTTGCTTCCGTGAATGATGCAACCGATCGGTTGATGACGGATATAATGAAACGGCTAAAGGCGATAAAACCTGACGTGATGATTGAATTTCGCCAGCCTTATATTGGTCCGGTGATGCGCAAATATGGTAATATGTTCCGTGCCGCCGATTGTCCCAACATGGCCATAGTAAACCGGAACCGCACACTAAGCCTGCGCCTGCTTTCCGGAAATACAGCTGTGCATTCCGATATGTTTATGTGGAACCGTGCCGAAGATGCTGAAGATGCTGCATTGCAGATCCTTAATGTACTTTTCAGTGTGCCCCAGTTATCTGTGAAACTCGACAGCATCCCTCAACGCCAAATGGAAATGACCCGCTTCTGGATGAACTATTGGAACGAAAACCGCAGAATTCTATTGGGTGGCAAACTGAACCCAATGAAGCCCGAAGCGCTTTTCCCGCTGGTTACAGCATCCACCGATGAAAAAACCATTGCCGCCTATTATAACGATATGGTGTTGCCTCTGGAAAAACAGGAATATAAACAAATAGATATCGTAAATGCAAAAGCCGAAAGCAATTGTGTTTTTCGGATTGATAAATTTAAAGGAGATGTGAAACTTGAAGTCTTTGATTGCTGTGGTAATTTGGTTTACAGTGGGTTAATGGAGCTCTCACCTGGGTTGCACTCAGTTGAAATACCACCTTCCGGACTGGCACAGTTGAAAACTTATTTCAATGAGTGATAAAGCTTTTGTATATTTGGTTGCAGGAATTGTCGCACTGCATTTTTTAGTAGCCATTGTATATTTAATATGGAAAATACGAAGAGGAAAATAACTGTATTGATTATAATTTTATTATTTGTTTCAAACCTGTGGGCACAGCAAAGTGTTACAGGGGTTAGTGAGGCACGGCAGGTTGAAACCTTTGTAAGCCAGTTGAAAAATGAAAGCTACAAGTCGATTTTTTTGCCTGATTTTAAGCCGGCACACATTCCTTTCTTGCTCGAATATGCTGATAATGATGAACGTATTTATAATTTTCCGGTAAACCCGCTCTCAAGCTTTAAGCAACCCGATTGCCAATTGGGTATTTATATTTTGTGGGTTATCGAAAGCATTCGGTTAAGGCAATTTGAAATGCGTCCCGGTAAAATTGAATGGTATCCCTCACAAAATCCTATGATACAGCGTTATATCCGTCCTGAATTCTGGAAAGCCAATACCAGGGGAATACAAATTACAGCGGTTCAGTCTTACAGAAGCTGGTGGGGTTCGGAAATGTCCAATAAGGAAAAATTTCCTGTTAATCCTCTCGAAGGTTCTGGACTAAGCTGGCGATAGCCTGCATCCTTCCTCCTGTTTCTTCAAAGAAATCCCTGAGATTTGGGTTTAATGGTGTGCTTAAGTGTCAGCACTTCAATTGGGTTGATCGAGCGAATCATTGTTGATCGCTAATTGATTTTTTTTTAGCCTCTAAGCCTGATACATAACAACCTGATGTGTGTAAATATCAACAAATATGAAGCCAGTGCATTACTTAAAATATTGGTTGACAGACCTTTTTAAGGTGAATAAAATTTGACGGAAAAATATCTTGCCAGATAAGGCTAATCTTATAACTTTGCATCAACTAAACATTAATATTTAACGCAGTTTATAAACCAACGATTTTAACATAATAACCAACATTAAAAAAGGAACTCGAATGAAAAAAAAGAATGTAATTATCATCGGTGCTGCCGGTAGGGATTTTCACAACTTTAATACCTATTACAGAGGTAATGAACAGTACAATGTAGTGGCATTTACAGCTGCACAAATTCCGGATATCGACGGAAGGAAATATCCTGCTGAACTGGCCGGAGAGCTTTATCCGGAAGGCATCCCGATTTATGCTGAAGCAGAACTGCCAAAACTTATCAAAGACCTTAATGTTGACGATTGCGTATTTTCATATAGCGATGTAACCTATAATAAGGTAATGGCAATGAGTGCCATTGTTAATGCATCCGGAGCCAATTTTGTGCTTCTGGGACCTGCTGATACAATGGTGAAAAGCACAAAACCACTGATCGCTGTTGGAGCGGTACGTACCGGTTGTGGTAAAAGCCAGACTTCACGTCGCGTAATTGAGCTCTTGATGGCCAAAGGCTTAAAAGTAGTTGCTATACGTCACCCGATGCCTTATGGCGACCTCGTAGCACAAAAAGTTCAGCGTTTTGCTACCGTTGAAGACCTTGCCAAGCACAAATGTACTATTGAGGAAATGGAAGAATATGAACCACATGTAGTTCGCGGAAACGTGATTTATGCAGGTGTTGATTATGAAGCAATCCTACGTGCCGCAGAGCAGGATCCTGATGGATGTGATGTTGTAATCTGGGATGGAGGAAATAACGACTTCCCATTCTATAAGCCCGACCTGAATATTACTGTGGTTGACCCACATCGTCCCGGACACGAACTGCAATACTATCCCGGTGAAGTAACACTGCGCATGGCTGATGTGGCTGTTATGAACAAAATGGACTCTGCCGCTCCTGAGCATATCCAGATTGTACGCGAAAGCATTGCCAAAGTAGCTCCTCAGGCACTAGTTGTTGATGCAGCTTCTCCAATTAAAGTTGACGATCCTTCGCTCATCAAAGGAAAACGTGTGCTGGTTGTGGAAGATGGCCCAACGCTGACACATGGTGAAATGAAGATCGGTGCAGGCGTTGTTGCTGCTCAAAAGTTTGGCGCAGCAGAACTGGTTGACCCACGTCCTTATACAGTAGGCAAATTGTCCGAAACTTTCCGCATTTATCCTAACATCGGTATTTTGCTGCCGGCAATGGGATACAGCGAACAACAATTAAAAGACCTTGAGACTACTATAAACAATACAGATTGTGATGCCGTGGTAATTGGTACTCCGATTGACTTGAACCGCCTTGTTAAGATCAACAAGCCAAATACTCGTGTGTACTATGACTTGCAGGAAATCGGTAATCCCAACCTCGGAGAAATCATCGACGATTTTGTTAAAAATCACAATTTAGCTTAATTATTTAAAAGGCGACTTTATTAGTCGCCTTTTTTTTGGTGTGGCCTTAATACAAATTACCTAATTAATAACGAATAGATTTTCAATGAAAAACCGAAGCTTAGTTTCAATTAATGATTTCACCAAAGAAGAATACCTGCGTATTCTGGATTTGGCAGAAGGTTTCGAAAAGCAGCCAAAACAGCGCATCCTGGAAGATTATGTAGTTGCGACGCTCTTCTTTGAGCCTTCAACACGAACGCGACTTAGTTTTGAGAGTGCAGCTTCACAACTGGGGGCAAAAATTGTTGGCTTTACCGACGCTGCCAGTTCCAGTGTTAAAAAAGGTGAATCCCTGAAGGATACAATCCTTACTGTAAGCAATTATTCTGATATAATCGTTATGAGGCATCCGCTCGAAGGCAGTGCACGTTTTGCCAGCGAAGTTGCCGGTGTGCCTATTATCAATGCCGGCGATGGCGCAAACCAGCACCCTACACAGTGTTTGCTCGACCTTTATTCTATTCGCAAAACGCAGGGTACACTGGACAACCTGCATGTTGCGTTTATCGGTGATTTGAAATACGGCCGCACCGTACATTCCAATGTAATTGCTCTTACGCAATTCGAAAACATTACATTCCACCTTGTTTCTCCCCTTGAATTAAAATTGCCCAGTGCAGTTAAACGCTTTATCAAGGAGAAAAATATGACCTATCACCAATATACTGATATCAGCGAAGTGATTCCAAAGGTTGATGTGCTTTATATGACCCGCATCCAGCGCGAACGATTCTCCGATCCCATGGAATACGAAAGGGTGAAAAACTCATATATACTTAAAAATGACATGCTTGCACATGCTAAAGACAATATGCGCATACTTCATCCACTGCCACGTGTTAACGAAATCGACGAAGATGTGGACAACAACGAAAAAGCCTATTATTTCCAACAGGCTTTGAATGGGGTTTTTGTTCGTCAGGCTTTGCTCGCTTCTATTCTGGGTTTAAAATAATTGTGGAATCTAAAAAAGAAAATTCATTATGGAAAATAATAAACGTAAAGAACTTAAAGTCTCCGCACTCGAAAACGGAACCGTGATCGATCATATCCCTTCTAAATCAGTGTTTACCGTGATTCGTATTCTTGGACTCGAACATAGCGAAAACCCAATGACTTTCGGAACAAACCTCGAAAGCAAAAAATATGGCACTAAAGGTATTATTAAGGTGAGCAATAAGTTTTTCGAAGAAGACGAAATGCGTAAAATTGCCTTCGCTGCCCCGAATGCTACACTTATCGAAATTAAAGATTTTCAGGTTGTTGCAAAACGTCAGGTGGAACTCCCCGATGAAGTGGTCGGCATTGTGCGCTGCTTTAACCCAAAGTGTATTACCAATCATCAAAAGGTAACGCAAAAATTTGATGTGCTCGATAAGGAAGATCTTAGGTTGCATTGTCATTACTGCGAAAAAATCACAAAAAAAGAAAACATGGAGTTTCTATAGAAATCTGTTCTGATTCAATCAGGCTAAATTGATATTATACCGGATGCTTTTTGTGTCCGGTTTTTTTGTGTTTTCTTGTTTGTATTTTATGCTTTCCTTCAGGATGTTCAAAAATGGAATTGAGAAAAGTATGAATAATTGGATTCAGATCCAGTAATTTTAATGAATTGCTGGATTTGAATCCAATATTTCATATTAATCCCACTTAATCATCCAGTACGCTAGGGGAGGATCCGCAATGAAAGATTCATCTTAATCCTATTGGAGTGCTTGCAGTCAGTAAGGAAACGTACGCTAAATTCTACTGCCTAAAAGCTTAAGCCAATTTCATGAAGAAAATGCAAGCCCAGCGAAGGTTTCAAAATCAATGTAAAAACAAGACCATAAACGGCGCCCCAGAAATGGGAATCATGGCCAATATTATCGTTGGCTTTTTTGCTCATATAAGCCGAATAAACCAGATATAATGCGCCAAAAACCACAGCAGGAATATCGATGGGGATGAAAAAAAAGCGAATACCGGCCAGAGGGTTGAAAACAATGCTGGAAAATACGACCGCAGAAACAGCCCCACTTGCGCCAACGGCATTGTAATATACATTATCCTTATGCTTTCCAAAAGCCGATAAAACGGATAAACCCAGCCCTCCAATATACAATAATAAAAAGTAAAACCATGATTTTGAATCGAATATGAGCTCATAGTATAGTTCTGTTGCACGGCCAAATGAATATAACACAAACATATTGACAAACAAATGCCAGTAATCTGCATGAATAAGGCCGTAGGATAAGAACCTCCAATATTCCCCGGAGTTCTTTATAAACCAGGGATTGAATTTTAAAAGGTCAAACCATTTGCTTTGCTGAAAAGCAATAATGGATACAACAATTGTTATCCCGATAATAATGATGCTGATCATATTATTTGTTTCCGGTGATAACCTGTCCGCTTTCGTAATCCAGTTCTGATCCAAACATACTGTGCGGTATCAGATAAACAAGCAATAAAGCTATGGATGCAGCAATGACCCAGCCCCTGTGTTTTGGGTTTTGATATGCCTTGAAGGAAGCTACGGCCCACATGATAAAACCAAAAAGTAGTTTATTGTCTGTAAGGTCTTTGCCCATTGGCCAGCCTGTCCAATAAGCGTCAAAAGCGTATTTCTGCACGATCGGTCCAAGAATCAACCCACCGACTAACAGGAGTACAGTTGTGACGAAAGTGTAAGCCAGGATCATCTTGCCCCGGATCAAAGCTTCGATGCCTGTGCGCAGGGAGAAGATCATGGCAAAAAACATAAAAAAGATATGGGGAATTAAAACATATGCGGGCACTGCTCCTTTAAAACGAATAACAACAGCTTTTTCGGTCAGTTGAAATGTGCGGCCTCCTTTAGTGAGTTCAATTTTATAGGCTACTTTTCCAGCTGCCGGCTGCGATGGGATTTGCATCTCCAGCCTACCATCTACCATTTGCATCTTTTTTTCTGTCCAGTCATCAGGGCTGTTCAGCCTTCGGTATGAATAGTTTCCGCTAATTTCTACATTTCCTTTAGTATCAAATAGGTTAATGGCAGGAGCCCCGCTTTCACTTGATCGGAGTAGTTTATAGGAAATATTTTGCCCATCGACATCTATCGTTCCTTTTACAGGATATGTGGGGCCGGTCATCCGCTGGAAAATTGCCAGCGATGCCATAAGAATAAAGCTTAGGATCCAGAAAAGAATAGATTTTGTTTGGTAATTCATCGTTTTTGTACTTGGGTTAGTCTTTATTTAATATTTCTTTAGGGTGTTTGCTGTTATATTCAAATTGATAAGTTGTATGCTTGATGTTAAAATCATTCAAAAGTACGGCATCTGCCTTTTCTTTCAATGGTTCCAGTTCCGAAACCTTTAAGTCTTCCCGGAGGTCGATATGGGCTTCAAAGTGGATTTCATTTTCGTCAAGTTGCCAGATGTGAACATGATGAATACCTTCAATTTGCGGTATTTGTTCAATTTTTTTGCAAATTGTGTGTAAATTAATCCCTGCCGGACTGGATTGCAGGAGGATATTGCCCGACTGCCGTATGATTTTCCAGCTTTCCCACATAAGATAAAGGGCTATCAATAGGGTGATGAGCGGATCGATCCAGTGAATATCAAAGAAGAGCATCAATAATCCTCCAAAAATAACGGCCAACGAAGAAAGTGTGTCGCCCAGCATATGGAGATAAGCCGAACGGATGTTCAGGCTGCCTTTTTTAAACGAATGCAGCAGGAGCATTGATAAAATATTGGCCACAAGTCCTATGGAGGCAACCCAAAGCATGATGTTGGTTTGGACGTCCAACGGCTGGAAAAACCGTTCGTATGCCTCGGTTATTAAAAAAAGGCTCATGCCAAATAACAAAGAAGCATTAAACAGCGCTGCCAGTATTTCAGCACGTTTGTACCCAAAAGTTCTTTTTTTGTCAGCTTGTTTTTGTCCTATTTTTCTTGCAAAAAAGCTGATTATCAATGATAAAGCATCGCTTAGATTGTGAAATGCATCCGAAATCAGGGCCAGGCTTCCTGATATCAAGCCTCCTGCAAATTCTGCCGCAGTGATGAGCAGGTTTAAAAAAATGGTGAGCAGTAATTTGCCTCCTTTACTATCGTGATGATGTCCCATTTAGTATTTCTTTTCTCCTTTTTCGATTGCATTATAAATTACTTGCTGAATGCGTGTTCGGATATTATTTTCTATTAAAACACGATTGGAAGCGCTCGGGTTTATCCTGTTGCAAATAAAAACGTAAACCAAATTGTTTTTGGGGTCTGCCCAGGTGTATGTTCCTGTAAAACCACTGTGGCCAAAGCTTTCGGGAGGAGCACTGATGCACACAGGCCCGAGGCCGTCGTTTTCAAGGGGTGGCTTGTCAAATCCAAGTCCCCTGCGATTGTCTTTTTCGGGGAATTGGTATTGGGTAAACTGTTCGATGGTTTCAGTATTCAGGTATTTTTTCCCGTTATAAATTCCGCCCTGCAGTAACATCTGCATGAGTGCAGCAACATCATGTGCATTGCCAAACAAGCCCGCATGGCCGCACACGCCACCGAGCATTGCAGCTCCATAGTCGTGCACATCGCCCCGGATTAACTGAAAACGGAAAAAAGTATCTTTTTCGGTGGGCGCGATGAGCTCTCTTGGAAAGCGCTCCCTGGGCAGAAAGCTTAAAGACTTTAAGCCCATTGGACGATAAAAAACCGAGTCGATCCAAAGCTCGAATTTTTGGTTGATAATTTTTTCTATAGCTTCCTTAAGCAAATAAAACCCGAGGTCGCTGTATTTGTATTCATCTTTTTCGAGAAGTTCAGAATCGAAAATCCTTTGAAAAAGAGTATCGCGATAGCTATTGAGCAAATAAAGGCTGTCGGCTACCCGGATTTCATAAAGGTCTTGTTTGTGGCTGCGATACAAAATGCTATCGGGTCGGCCTTCTTCGGTTATGGTTTCTAAGTAAAATGGAATCCAGGGTTCCAGCCTCGCCTGATGAGCCATTATTTGTTTTATGCTAATGCCTTCTTTGTTGCTTCCCTTGAGGGAAGGGAGGTAATCGGAAAGCGGTTTGTTTATGTTCATAGCGCTATCTTCCTGCAATTTCATGACAGCCAGTGTTGTGGCGAGTATTTTTGTCAGGGATGCCAAATCATAAATATTGTTGGAGTTGGTCTTTTGTAAGCTGTCGTTGCTGAGGTAGCCAAACGAACGGTCGTAAATTATTTTACCGTTTCGGGCAATCAAAACCTGACCGCCGGGATAAGCCATTGAATCCAGGCCGTTTTGGATTATTGTATCAATGGGTTTTAACTCATTCGGGTCGATGAGTTCGTGTGCGGCAGAACCGGCTTCCAAAGGACGTTCAATTATAGTTTCGATGCCGCTTCCACTAGGGTATTTTTCATTGGCAGCCACAGGAAGCTTGCCTTTTGCAGCCAGCTCACCGCAGAGGATTTTTGCGCTGGCTTTCTGGGCATCAGCCAGATATTGATAGGATACACATATGGCTTCAATGTTTACCTCATTTTTGAAAAACCGAAGCGCATACGGACTGGTGAAGAAATTTAATATCAATTTGTTTTGTAGCTGCAATTGATTAATAAGCCTGATACTTTCTTCGCTTATGCCAAAATTTTTGGATGGACGATTATCGGTATTAAGGAAATTTACAACAATAAAGTCATAGGATTTTAAGTCGCGCAGCAGTTGTGTTTTATCCTGAAGAGTCGTTTTTTTGGAATTGAAAGTGTAGAAATCAGCCTTTTGGTGTTTTTTGAATTCATTATTGAAATGATTCCTTCTGCGTTCATCAATATTCAGCACGGCAATATGGGTGTCTGCTTCATCATTGAGGAAGGGGATTATTTCGTTTCTATTTTTCAGCAAGCTTATGGCATTTTCAAAAATCTGTGATCTTAAAAGTCTGTCTTCGGCGGTGTTTAATACGGGTTTAATAGCTTTTAAATCAGGAATGCTTTTTTTGTTGAGACCATGCAAGTATTTGTGCACCAATATTTTTTGGCAATGTTGGTTCAATTCTGTTTCGCTGTAATTTCCTTTCTGTATTGATTTTTTAATTGCTTTGATGCTGGCCGGGATATTTTCAGGGATCAGCAGAATATCGTTTCCGGCCTTCAAAGCATTCAAAGCTGCCTGTCCGGGACGAAGTCGTGCACTGGCTCCGGCCATATCCAGGCCATCGGTTATAATCAGTCCTTGAAAGCCAAGTTCTTGTTGTAAGAGTTGTTTCACAATCATTTCCGACATGGAGGAGGGGAGTTTCAGGCTGTCTTGTAGTTCAGGTACATAAAGATGCCCTGTCATGATGGCTTCAATTTTATGTTCAATTAACTCCTTGAAGGGCAGGAGTTCTATGCTGTCTAAGCGTTGCCTGTTGTGTTTGATTACCGGAAGGCTGTAATGACTGTCGCTGTCTGTATCGCCATGTCCGGGAAAATGCTTGGCTACAGGCATAATATTGCAGGTTTCAAGGCCATCAATGAAAGCGTTGCATTTTTCTGCTACGCGCCTGGGATTATCCCCAAATGAACGTGCGTTGATTACCGGGTTGTTTTCATTGTTGTTTACATCTGCAACCGGTGCAAAATTTATCTGAACGCCGAGAGCCCTGAGTTTTCGTCCGATTTGCTTACCCATTCTTTTGATATAGGAGTTGTCCTGTAAAGCCCCTAATGTCATTTGGTTAGGATAAGAAAATGTGCCTTTTAACCGCCAGCCCAGGCCGGTTTCTGCGTCCATACTAATAAACAGGGGGACCTTGCTGATTTCTTGCCAGCGTTTTGTTAAAATACCCTGTTGGTAGGGATTGCCCTGAAAAAATACCAGTCCGCCAATTCCATATCTCTTGATTATGTAGTCAATTTCTTTGTAATCCGATTCCTTTTTATTGCTGTAAACCCGCAGGAATATGCATTGTGCAGCTTTTTGTTCGATGCTCATTTCCTTCATGGCTGAGTCTGCCCGGTATTTTGCCTTTTGAAGCAACAGGCTGTCCTGGCTTTGTTGCGCTGTCAGGCTCAATGAAATGATCATTATAAAAATGAAGGAGGCTATTGTGTGTTTTATGAGCGTCATGCTAAATCTTTTTGCAAAAATAAAAAAGCATTTCATACTACTTCTGCTATTGGTGATTTAATGAGAATAAATGGAAATAGTACGAAATCAGACTTTTGATAAAACATTTTTCGGAAAAACACGTATGAAGTAGGACGCAATTTATTGGAGGAGTATGTGATGGTTAGAATACGGGCGACGATAATATATGTTTTGGTTTTGTTTTCCGGTTTATCATGCAGCCACCTGAGTGCTCAGGATGTAGATGATAATAAGGAAATTACAAGGATGTTATTTGTTTTTGATGCCTCGCAAAGCATGGCCGGAAGGTGGCAGAGCGATATTAAATTTAATATAGCGCGAAGGCTTTTTGTTAAAATGCTCGACAGCCTGAAATCTGTTCCTGATTTGCAAATAGCTTTGCGCGTATATGGCCATCAGCATCATTACCCGCCACAAGTTTGTACCGACTCCAAACTCGAAGTCCCTTTTGCCAATAATAATGTGCCGCGCATCAAAGAAGTGTTGAAACAGCTGAGGCCCAACGGAACGACCCCTATTGCTTATTCACTCGAACAATCGGTCAACGATTTCCCTGCCTGCGATAATTGCCGCAATATTGTTGTGTTGATTACAGATGGAATTGAAGAATGTGGTGGCGATCCATGTGCAGTCAGCCTTAAATTACAACAGCAAGGTATATTCCTGCGCCCTTTTGTTATCGGCGTGGGCGGTGATTTTTCAAGGGCTTTTGAATGTGTGGGGACTTATCTCGATGCTTCCACTGAGGATAATTTTCGCTCAGCTTTAGATATTGTGGTTACCAATGTGTTGAATAAAACTTCTGCGCAGGTGAATATCCTGGATGCTTACGGGAATCCTCGCGAAACGGATGTGGTATTTTCAATCATAGAAAACCGTACCGGCAAAACTGTGCGGAACTATGTGCAAACCCTTAATCATAAAGGTGTTCCTGATACAATCAATATTGATCCGCTTAAGGTTTACGACCTTCTTGTGCATACAGTTCCTCCCTCGCGCACCGATAGTATCGTACTACAATCGGGAATTCATAATTACCTGCCGGCCGAAGCCGCAACAGGTTATTTGCGTATAAAGGAAAAAGGAAAAGGACGGTTTTTTACTACAAATGTTAGTTGCCTGATACGTCAACATGGTAAAAATGAAATACTTACTGTTCAGGACATGAGCCAAACCGAACGCTACCGTACAGGTGCCTATGATATCGAAGTGCTTGTAAATCCACGATTTAATGTTAATAATGTTGTTGTAAGCCAGAACCATACTACAATTGTGGAAGTGCCCAGCCCGGGATATGCAGCAATTAAATTTAATGCAGGAGGTAAGGGAGCGCTCTTTCAATTACAGGGAAATGATATGATATGGATTAAAAATATTGATGTCAAAAATCCTGATACTAAGCTTTATCCATTAATGCCGGGAAATTATAAAATAGTATGGCGTAGTGTCTATGCGCACAGGATTTTATATACATTCGAACGTGATTTTGAAGTGCGCTCAGGATTGACAACAGGTATTGAAGCGCAATTTGGGGGGAGATAATTCTTTTGACAGCAATGAGTGCCTGTCCATAGAATCGGGTTTCTGAACTAGAAATTTCGATAACGAGGCTTGCGCAGCCCGAAAAAGCAGAGTCCGCGAAGTTTCGGGATGAGCATTTTTAGGGCAAGTCCCGTAGTTACGGGAAAGTTAGCGGACTTTATAGACGGAAACTAATTAAACCTTTTCCGATTTGGTATGTCATATTGCCGATAAAGCTCTTAGCCTGCAATGATTTTGCAAAAGGCTAATAATAAATAACTCAGATTTGCGGCACGATAAGGAAGAACAGCTATTGGATTGGATACGCGACGGAAACTATGATCGCGACAAAATTTTCCGTTATCTGATGAATGAATATCAGGAGCGGGTATATTACCATGTGCGCCGGATTGTTATTGACCATGATGATACGAATGATGTGGTACAGAACACTTTTATTAAAGTGTGGAATAATATGGACAGCTTTCGTGCAGAATCAGGCTTTTTTACGTGGATTTACCGTATTGCAACAAATGAGTCGTTGAACCTTTTAAAGAAAAAAAGCCGTAGGTTTTTTTTGCCGATAAGCGATTATGAACATCAACTGGAACAAAAGCTCGACCAAAGTGATTTTGATGGCGATGAACTGCAAAAGGAATTGCAAAAAGCAATATTGAAACTTCCCGAAAAACAACGTGTTGTTTTTAACATGAAATATTTTGATGAACTTAAATATGAGCAGATGTCGAAAATACTCGGAACATCAGAAGGAGCTTTGAAAGCCTCCTACCATCATGCCGTTAAAAAGATTGAAAAACATATGCTTGCAACTTTAAACGATTAATAGTTTATGTTGTCTTAGTAATTGGAGGTAATCATGAAAACAAAAAAGAATATTTTGCAAATAAAGTCAGATCGGCTTAAAAAAGAGCCTTTTAGAGTTCCGGAGGCATATTTTGACTCACTGGAAAATGAAATCAGGAAACGGATTTCTGAAACAGAGAGACGGAATAATACCTACATTGGTTATATCAAATATGCTGCTGCCGCTGTATTTTTTATTGTAGCCCTTTCGTGGGCAGTGCTGCAAATGTCCACAACGCCTAATGCAGCTGACAATCAAATGGATATGGAAACGTCTTTGGTTTTGAATGATTTATCCGAATATGAAATGATGAATTTCCTTGAAGGGGATACGGCCTATGATCTTGAAATAGGAATAAATTTTGATATACCGGGATTGGAATCCGATACTTCTGGAATTATTAGCTATCTTGTGGATAATGATGTTTCTTTGGATTTAATTTATGATATGTAATTTTGTGCCTTATGAAAAAATATATTTTAGCCTTTTCTGCATTGTTCATCTTTTTTCAGTCGGCTTCCTTTGGGCAGCATGGAGATGAACCAGGTGACCCGCCGGTATTTACCGAAAAACAAAAAGAACGGATACAGGCAAAAAAAACAGCCTATATTACCAATAAACTGGAAATGAACCCGGAAGAAGCTGCTGCTTTTTGGCCATTGTATAACGAACATGAAAAAAGAAGGGAGGATGCAAAACATTCTTTTCATGAAAATGAAATGGTCAAAAACCTCCGTGATGCAAATGTATTGGATTACTCCGATGTTAAAGCCAATGCTGTTTTAGACTTATATCAAAACCATTTAAATCAAATGGAGGAGATTGATAAGGAATTTTATCTTGGTTTGCGCAAAATCCTTCCGCCCCAAAAAGTACTCAAGTATTATGAAGTAGAAAGGGAATTCAAACGTTTCCTGCTTCAGGAACTTCGGGGGAAAAGACCTCGCGACGGTAGAGGGCCAGGGCGCCGGTAAAAAAAAACTCCTGATTGAAAAAATCAGGAGTTTTTTTGTACCTGTTTTGGGGGTTTTACAGGATTTTATACCTTTGGACAATCAGAAATTGTCCGAAATTTCGATCAATTAATCCACCAAAATTAAAGGTATGAACTATTCAAATCTTTTTTCAGAGCGTATCAACAACGTGCCTAAGTCTTTTATACGCGAAATTTTAAGCCTCATTCAAAATGACGATATAATTTCCTTTGCAGGAGGATTGCCAAACCCTGATTTTTTCCCGGTTGAAGAGTTTCGCCAGGCGTCCAATAAAGTACTCATGGATTGCGATACAGATGCACTGCAATATACCATTACAGAAGGTTATAGACCTCTGCGTGAGCATATTTCAAAGCGGTACAAACAAAAATTCAATCTGGATGTACCCCTTGAACAAATCCTCATTACCAGTGGGTCACAGCAGGGTATTGACTTGCTGGCCAAAGTTTTGATGAATAAAGGGGATGGGCTTTTAATTGAAAATCCAACGTACCTGGCCGCTATCCAAAGTTTTATCGTTTACCAGCCGGAATTTTTCCCTGTCAGCCTGCAAAATGATGGCCCTGATCTTGCAGAAATGGAACAGATTCTTGAAAAACATGATATCAAAGCATTTTATTCTATCCCGAATTTTCAAAATCCAACCGGATTGACTTATTCCGATGAAAAGCGCCGTCACATTGCTGATTTGCTTAAAAAGCATAATACACTTTTGTTGGTTGATGATCCCTACGGCGATATCCGTTTTGAAGGAACACCTGCCGAATCCTTTAAAAATCTTTATGAACACACTATTTTGATGGGATCTTTCAGTAAAACGGTTTCTCCGGGATGCCGCCTGGGATGGCTTGTAGCTCCCAAAGAAATCTATGAAAAACTCTATATCGCAAAGCAGGCCAGTGATTTGCATACAAGTTACCTGACACAGCGCATTATGGCACAATTCCTTGATGATCATGATCTCGATCAGCATGTTTCAAAAATCAGTGATTTTTACGGGAAACAAAAAGATGCTATGATTCGGGCAATTAATGAATACCTGCCCGATTTTGTTGAATATACCAAACCTGAGGGAGGAATGTTTATCTGGCTTACAATCAGGGAGGATATGGATGCCTTAAAGCTTTTTAGAGCAGCTGTAGAAGAAGGAGTTGCATTTGTTCCGGGAGAACCTTTCTTTGTAAACAGGAAAAAGAAAAATACTTTGAGGATGAATTTTACCAATGTTTCTGAGGATGTGATGATGGAAGGGATGAAACGTCTTGCCAGAGCCTTTCAGAAAGTAGGTTATTCAAAATAGCTTTTGAAATTTGTTCTTATTGTGAAAGTTAAGCAGCCTGTCGATCATTTTGATAGGCTGTTTTTCGCAGAAAACAATTATTTAACAAAAAATAATTGAGAATTTAGTAAAACCGATCTAAAATCGGCTACCTTTGTGGCGTTATTAATTTTCTAACTTTTATTTTTTATGAACATTTATGTAGGTAACCTTCACTATCATTTAGAAGAAGGTGATTTGAGAAGTGCTTTTGAAAGCTATGGCGAAGTTGTTTCCGCTAAAATTATTACAGATCGTGAAACTGGCCGTAGCAAAGGATTCGGTTTTGTTGAAATGGAAAATGAGGCCGAAGCCCGTGAGGCAATGGAAAACCTCAATGGCACTGACCTTAAGGGCCGTAACCTGATCGTTAACCAAGCCCGTGAACGCCAGAATGATGGTGGTGGTCGCAGAGGTGGTGGCGGTGGTTTCAGAAGAAACCAGTACTAAACCACTAATTTCTTCCCATTCTTCGGGATTTCATTGACAAATCACCTTATCTTCTGTTTTAAAATTGGTCTTAAGTTTTTTTCTAGATATAATGTGTTATTGAATCAATAATTCCTGAAAATCCCAAACAATTTTGATGGCCGGCTTTGCCGGCCTTTTTTTTTCTTGAAGCTTGATTCTTGTTATCCAAAACCATGCCTAACGAGTGCTTGTCCACGATATTGGGATTATGTATCAGGTTGTTCTAGTTAGAAGTAATATGCTGAAAGGTGTTGAACCCGCTTTTCGACGAACCTTTTTTTGAAAACTTTTGGTGGTGAAAATAATTCGTCCAAATGTTTCCGGATGACTCGTTTCGATTCAGGGAATAATGCCACCAGTATGGAAATTATAATCAGAAACGGAACTCCTGAACCCGATTAAGACAAGGGGCATTTTGGCTCGGAGAGGCAAGGTGCCCCATAAAAAGGAGTGCTATTTTGCATAATTGAATTGCTATAAATTAATGCAGTAACTAAGGGAAAAGAAAAGGGTTACCTTCAAAATGGAAGGCTTGATAAGTATTTCATGTCTGTTTGGATAAATAGCTATTTATAATTGCAGATCACAAGGCGCACCCGAATTATTAATTCGATTTAGATAAAAATGTGGATTATGATTTTAAATCCTTGTATTTTTATGCTAAAAACTAGCCTGTTCAATATATTGTTGTATATTTGGGTCTTATATTAAGGGTTTTCGTATTGATTATATATACGGGTTTCTTTAATATGTCGGTCTCTGGACTTTCCGGGGAATTTTAAATGGCTGATATTGAGTATTTTTTTTTGACCATATTTTTATACCAAAAAACAACTAAAACAAAAAGATATTATGAATCCATTGTTAGAAAGGCTCAGGTATCCAGGTGCTTCACCCGTGGCAATATGTAATATGCCCTATTCTCCAAAAAAGTTTATTCAGATCTTTCCTGAAGCTGTTGATGTGCATACCTCAATCGAAGGACTGGAGAACATCAAATTTGTTATGTACTTTGTGCAATACACATGGGATATTGAAAAACTGGCGGAGGATATCCAGGGTGTAATGAATGATTATGGTGCCCTTTGGGTTATTTTCCCCAGAAAAGGTACCCAGTCGATTTCAACTGACCTAAAAAAAGATTCTGATTGGCGCCCTATGATCGATGCTGGTTTTAATCCTATTAAAACCATTAAACTCGATCTTGAATGGGCTGCTACACGTTATAGAAAAGTCCTTGGTATTTCAAGTGTTGAATAGTTTTTTCATTTTGGGAATTTAGTTCCATTTTGGGAAAATTATACCTGTTTTTCGGTTTAGTTATATGTGTTGATCGATTAATAGGTGAAAATCAGGTTGATATATGAATTAACTGACCATTATTTCATCAACCTGATTTTTTTTATATCTAAATATCCATATCTGGCTGAGTGGTTTGATGAACGGCTTTCTTCTTTTTGAACCTTATAACGATTTTTGTTTTTATTTCAAATCACAGAAAATCAGTTATATATAATTTATGGCATGATTATTGATAAATAGTGGTCGAACATTTAAAAACAAATTTTATGAGACTGCAAAATTTTTTATTAATAGTATTTGCCTTTGTTGTTGTCTTTTCTTCTTGCAAACGTGAAGAAATCACGCAAGATCCGGTAGATATAAATCCGACTGAAATGAGCATGAACGACCTTCAGATTCCCGAGGGTTTTGACTTTAACACTTCACATCCGGTTGCTTTTAGCATAAAAGTGCTTTCCGCTCAGGATGTGCCTATGGTTGATGTTCCCTTGAGATTGATGTCGGCCAGCACCGAAGACAATGGAAAACTGCTTGCGAGTGGTACTACCGATAAATCAGGAGTCTTTTCCTTTAACAGGGAAATCCCAGATTACATCCAAGAGCTTGTTGTTGAAACTGATTATCTGGGACTGCCTTCCGAAACACCGGTAAATGTCTCTGAAATGGAGCAAATTGCCGTTACAATTGGTGGTTCACGTGCAGGCATCATGAAATCATCTTCGATTCCATTTAAAACAACAGATGCTACTTTTGTCCCAATGGGACCATATAATAGTATGGGGCTTCCTTATTATTTGGAAAATCCAGGTGATGTTGTGGATCAGGAATTTTTAAATGATGTAAATGCCAGTTTCCCTGAAGGCCGTCCTGTGCCGACTTATAACCCGGAATATTTAGATCCTGACAATAATTATGATTTTTTGCTTACCGAAGCCTGTGATGTATGGATTACATTTGTGCATGAAGGCGCAGGATATAAAAATGTTTTAGGATACTATACTTTTCCGATTGATCAACCACCAACCAGCCCTGAAAATATTGAAACAGTGAATGTTATCTTTCCGAATATCTCATTTCAAGGTAGTGGTGGTGCCCTCCAAACAGGCGATAAGGTTTATTTGGGGCAGTTTCCTGCAAATACTGGCATTGGCTGGGTAATTATAGCAAACGGATATTCATATGGTGGTATTAATACCAATAATCCAACTTATTATTCCAATCCCGATCTGAATCCTGAAAGTGCAGTCAATGAACGCCAGCATGTTGTTACTTTGGTTGATAATGGCCGTGATATTTTCCTGATTGGTTTTGAAGACCTGCCCCGCGATGGAAATTCTGACGATGATTTTAATGATGCAATGTTTTATGTAACGGCCAATCCAATAACTTCAGTAGATCAATCGGGTTACCCTCCGGTGACTTATACAGAAGATGATACAGATGAGGATGGAGTTTCTGATAATTTTGATGATTACCCTAATGACCCTGAACGTGCATTTAATAATTATTATCCTCAGGAAGGTGTATGGGGTACACTGGCTTATGAAGACCTCTGGCCTTCAAAAGGTGATTATGACTTTAATGATATGATTGTAGATTATAATATCAATCAGATTACTAATGCAGATAATGACGTTGTAGAAATAGATGCAGATTTTCGCTTACGGGCTACCGGCGCTGGATTTAAAAACGGTTTTGGGTTTCAGCTCGATGTTACGCCATCTCAAATTGCTTCTGTAACTGGTGTCCGCCTTACACAGGATTTAATTTCATTGAACTCCAATAATACTGAAAGCGGCCAGTCAAAGGCTGTGGTAATGGTTTTCGATAACAGTTTTGAAGTTCTTGACCATCCGGGTAATGGAACAATTGGTGTAAACACAACGCCGGGCAGTATGAGTGTTGATCCGGAGACTATTAATATCAATATTCTCTTTAATAGCCCTGTTGCATTGACAAATATCGGAATACCTCCTTATAATCCGTTTATTTTTGCAAACCAGACGCGGGGCCGTGAAGTGCATCTCCCGGGAAAAGTTCCTACAGATCAGGCTGATGCCAGTTTGTTTGGAACGCGTAATGATGATACAAACCCTGCTGCCGGAAAATACTATCAAACAGATAATAACCTGCCATGGGCAATACATATTACTGAGGAATTTGATTACCCGATCGAGAAAACCGCCATTATCGATGCCTACAATTTCTTTGGTACATGGGCTGAAAGCAATGGAAACCAATACCCGGACTGGTTTAAAAACCAATCAGGTTACCGAAATACGAATAATATCTACTAAGGATATTTTTTGATAACACGAAAAAAGCTGCTTCATAAAAGGAAGCGGCTTTTTTTTGTTATGGGTTTTGTTTTGTATAAGGCAAGGACGATTTTTTTATTGAAAATCAATATCTTAAGTGTTGAAATTGAGTGACAAATAAAAATGCGGGAATGAACGGAAAGCAACCAAAAACAGGAACTGATCATTCCCAAAAAGGTAGCTGAGCGAAGTCGAAAAGGTAGCTGAGCGAAGTCGAAGCTAGCCTTCCAAAATATCCACCAACTCCATCCAGCGCTCTGTTTTGGCCTCAAGCAATGTTTCATTTTCCTGAAATGCGGTGCTGAGTTTCATCAGTTCATCTGCATCCGAAGTAGCTGCATTCATTTGTTCGGTGAGCTCATCTTTTCGTTTTTCCAACTCATCTATCTCTGCTTCCAGCCTTTCGTATTCGCGAACAAATTTGTAACTGGGTTTTTTCGACCCGCTTTTTGTGGCAGCAGGTTTGGTTTCATCTGTTTTTTGCTTTTCCTGTTCCGCCTTTTGCAAACTGATCTGCTCATCGCGGTAGCTGATATACTGGCTGTAATTTCCCGGAAAATCCTTGATTGTACCATCATCATTAAAAGCAAATATATGATCGCAGAGCTTGTCCATAAAGTAGCGGTCGTGGCTTACGGTTATCAAGCAGCCCGGAAAATCAACCAAAAAGCTTTCCAAAGCATTTAGTGTGGCAATGTCCAAATCGTTGGTTGGTTCATCAAGAATAATGAAATTGGGATTGCGCATAAGGATCATCAGCAGGTACAGTTTGCGTTTTTCCCCTCCGGAAAGCGTGCTGAACCATGCGTACTGATCGGGCGGTGCGAAGCCGAAATGCTGCAGGAAAACCGAAACGCTCACCCTTCCTGATTTGGTTTCTACCTCTTCCGCAATATCTTTCATGATGTCGATAATTCGTCGGTCGCCCGGTTCTTTAAAACCTTCCTGACGGTAATAACCAAAAACAACAGTTTCGCCTATGACTACCTTGCCCTGGTCGGGTTTGATAAGGCCGTTGATGATGTTTAATAGACTGGATTTTCCGGTACCGTTCGGCCCAACAATCCCGATTTTTTCACCTTTCTGGAAAATATAGCTGAAATCCTTAATGATCTGTTTGTCTCCAAATCCTTTGCTGACATTTTCAATTTCGAGGATCTTTCGCCCCATCCGCCTGGCACCCACCGAGAATTCGGTTTTATCTTCTGTGATATTTTTTTTGGCCTGTTCTTCTATTTTATAAAATCTGTCGATGCGTGCCCGTGCTTTCGTTGCCCTTGCTTGTGGCTTTCGGCGCATCCAATCCAATTCGCTTCGATATAAGTTGCGCGCTTTCTCAATGCCTTTTTGTTCATTTTCAATACGTTCCTGACGTTTTTCCAGATAATAAGCATAGTTTCCCCTGTAGGTGAATGCCGTTTTCCGGTCAATTTCCACAATCGTATTGCATACCTTATCTAAGAAGTACCGGTCGTGGGTAACAAGCAGGAGGCTTGCTTTTTTCCGGCTAAGGTATTGTTCCAGCCATTCGATCATTCCAATATCCAAATGGTTGGTAGGTTCATCAAGGATCAGTAAATCGGCCTGATCAACCAAACATTTGGCCAAAGCGAGGCGTTTGCGCTGGCCGCCCGATAGTGTTCCCGTTTTTTGATGGATGTCCGTAATCAAGAATTTATCTAGGACTTCGCGCATGTTTTTTTCATATTCCCATGCGTTGAGCGCATCCATTTGGTTGGTAGCCTTTTCCAGAATCAAACGGTTTTGGGTGCTGTTATCCGATGCATACTCTTCCGTGGCCAGCTCATACGCACGTATGGCGCGGTTAAACTGATTGTCGGCACTGAGGATGTAGTCGAAAATAGAGCTTTCGGCAGGAAAAGCCGGGTCTTGCTCCAAATAAGACACTTCAATATCATTGCGCAAAAAGACTTTGCCATCGTCTTGAAGCTCTTTCCCTAAAAGAATGTTGAGCAGGGTAGTTTTGCCTGCGCCATTTTTGGCAATCAGGGCAGTTTTGTGGCCTTGTTCGATGGTAAAGGAAACGTCTTCGAAGAGTTCCTTTTCGCCATGGGATTTGCTGAGATTATCGACTTGTAAATAGAGCACGCTGGAATATTTTTGGCAAAAGTAGTGAATTGAATACAATCAAATGGCGTGAGGGACGAAAACATGAAAAAGCGTTTTTAGCTAACAACGGCTTTAATGAAAGTTTCAAGCTTTTTTGGGTTGAGTTGTCCGTTATTTCTAATACTGCTGCATAAATCTACACCAAAAGGCTGTACTTGCTCAATGGCTTTGCGCACATTTTCGGCAGTTAAACCGCCAGCAAGCCATACCGGGATTTGGCTTTTCTCGCAGATTTCTCTGCTTAGTTTCCAGTTGTGCGTATTGCCTGTCCCTCCCAAAATGCCTTTGGAGGGCTGGCCGCTGTCGAGCAGCAAACCATCGGCAAATGCACCGTATGCCAATGCTCCTTCCACTGATTTTTCATCAATTACATGGATAACCTGCACCAGCCGCAATGCGGGATATGCTTTCCTGATGATTTCATATTCTTTAAAAGATACTTTATCAACCAGTTGTATTGTGTTGGTTTGGCAGATGCAGTATTGCTTCAGGATTTTTTCGGCACGTGTTTCGCAAGTGAGCAAAAAGCTGCTGACACCAGCCGGGATTGATGGTGTAATAGCTGCGATTTCTTTATTACTGAGTGTTCCCGGGCCGCTCGGCATTGGCCCAACAAGTCCCAGCGCATCAGCTCCGGCATTAATGGCCATTTGAGCTTCTTCTTTACTGCTGATGCAACATATCTTTATCCGTGTCCGCATGTTTAGTGAGTATTGGTGTCATTAAAATTTTCGGGTTTGCGACAATCCGGTTCGCTTTTCAGGATGATGTGTTGCGCAGTTTTGCTGAAATTTTCAGGTTCATTGCAGCGGAACAGTTCCCGGATTTCAGAAGCATCAGGGTACATAAAACGGAAATACTGCCAGTACTCTTTCATTTTATTGAGGAAATTGCTTTCCCGTTTTGCGCCTTCCTTCATGATGTGCATTAGGTCATTATGAAAATCAAGAAAACGTTGTTGTCGTGATTTTTGATTTTTTATGCCTTTGATCTCCTCGGCCAGAAAGGGATTTAGGAAAATTCCCCTGCCAATCATAAAATCCTTTATCTGAGGAAATTCGTTATGTAAGTCCTCTAAATAAGCTTTCTCAAAAATATCACCATTATACATAAGCGGCAAAGAGATTTGCGGGTAGAGCAAGCGGAATTTTTTCAGATTTACTGTGCCTCCGTAAAGTTGTTTGCCAATACGTGGATGCAGGATCAATCGTTTTATAGGGTAGTCATTGAATATGTCGATCAATTGATCCGCTTCGTCCGGATGGTGATAGCCAAGGCGGATTTTCAGCGAAATGCTGCTTGCGGTTTTTGGGATTACAAAATCCAGTATGCTTTTGATGCGCTCGGGATAGGGCAGGAGGCCGGAGCCACGCTGCTTTCGGGCTACACGCCATACAGGGCATCCCAGGTTCCAGTTGCATTCCGTATAGCCCAAATCCAACAGTGCATCGGCCATCATCACAAATTCTTCTGCTTCATTGCCAATAATTTGCGGGATTACAGGGATGTTTTTGTTGTGCTCGGGCCATAGGTCTTTCAGGTGACTGTATTTTACTTTACGTCCTTTTACCAAAGTTACAAATGGACTGATCGCTGCGTCTAATCCCTCAAAATGCCGGCAAAAGGTGTTGCGGAATTTATGTTCCGTATAGCCCAACATGGGCGCCAGCCATAGTTTGCGGCTGTCCATCAGAAAGTTTTCAGGAAATTTATGTCCACTCCGTAGATTTGCTCAAAGCGCGCGCGTGTCTTTTGGCTGTCGCTTTGGCGAACCTGGAATTCGATGCGGCAGCTTTCAAGAAATTCCTGCTTGTTTTGTTGGATGTTTTCTTCTTTCATGATGCGCATAACATCATTCATCAGTGGATATCCATAGCAAACTTCATAAAGGTCCCAAATCTTTTTTTCAATGATTTCGGCATTTTCAATGGCTTCTTTTGCTGCGGTTCTGTATGCATTGATCAGTCCTGGGATACCCAGCTTGGTGCCGCCAAAATAGCGGATGACCACAATAAGGATATTAGTCAGGTCATAGCTAAGGAACTGTCCATGAATTGGTTTTCCGCTCGATCCGGAAGGCTCACCATCATCATTGATGCGATAGAGCGATTTGTCCGGTTTTAAAATCCAGGAATATACATGATGGCGTGCGTCGTGGAATTTTTTGCGCAGGGTGTCCAGATGTCCTTTGATTTCTTCTTCCTCCAGCACCGGATAGGCAAACGCATAAAATTTGCTGCCTTTGTCTTTAAAAAATCCTTCAGAAGGACCGGCAATGGTTTTATAGGTATCAGCCTTTTCGTTCATTTCCATCAGGCAAAAGTACAAAAATCAATTTTGGATATAAAAAGCTGCTTGTGGATCATTGAGGTATGCAGGCGGAAATTATGGGTTTGTTTCATCCCAAAGCTCCACGGAAAGCGCACTGGCAATTTGCTGAGCCTGCCTGCTTGCAAGCTGGTAACTGGAATTGTTGAATAAATGTATCCTGCTGCCGTCTTTCATGCATAGGTTCAGTTCAAAACGGATACGATAGTGCCCGCTTACAGGGTGATGGTAGGTGAGTAATTGAATGCCCAGGATGTCTGATGTGTCCCTGCTCGTCTGATCTCCAATTGAATAGCTTTTGTTCTGTAAATCAAAAAATATTTTTTTATGCTGCTTTTTATGTAGAAACCTCAATAACAAACTTAAAATCAAAAGAAAAACGATCAAGCCAAAATAGTTCTTAAAGCCAAAGTTGGCCAAGGCTCCGGCGGCATAAAGCGCCCCCAGAACAATTGTAAGGACAATCAGCGGAATAATTATAAAATGAAACCTGCCCGAAAGCTGACTTTCCAGACAGTTATTGCCACGTTTTTTGAGCTTGACTTTTTGGCTGCTTATCCCTTTCGAAAGGGGACTGAGTGAGTTTAAGCCTTCTTTATCTCCTTGTGAAAATACCATATTTTGATTTGCCTTTAAATGTGTGTAAAATTTTTCATAGGGTTGTAACTACAAAGTTGTTATATATGGCAAAACTTTCAGGAATGCATCAAAACGCTTTGAAATTTTGTCCACGAACTGCTATATTTCAAACGGGTTTTCATTATTGATCTTTGTTGGAATTTTCCTTCTTGATTTTGCCTGATTTTTTGAACATGAAAATAATACTCATGATGAAGGCTATAGCGTAAATCGTCACTAAAGCCTGTTTCTCAAATTTCATGCTCTCAAAATCAAATTGCCTGTATATGGCCGAGCCAAGGATTACAGCAATAATGATAAAAACGATACCGGGTTTAAATTGGTATTTCATATTTCAGCTCGTTTATTATAGTGGTTGGAGGATCAATATTACGAATTTTTTGCGGATTGGGATAAATTGCATGAACGGGCGGTTCTTTTTCTGGTTGCATTTAGTGACTGGTCATTAAGCCTGATGGATGCGCTTTCATGAATTATTCTGGATTTAAAAGGGATTGGATATTTGAAGCCGGTAGATGGTCCTGCTCAAAATAAATCTCATTGATTCTCTCCATCAATAGAATTTATTCCTAATTTTGCCGCCATTAGCGGTGTATGTGTTTTTTACACATTACTTAAAAGGGAATCCTGTGAAAATCAGGAACAGTACCCGCTGCTGTAAGCTCATTAAGTGTTTTGGTAACTCCTTTGCCACTGTCTTAGCAAGCAAATTTGCCCCGACGGGAAGGCCGCCAAATCCAGAGTAAGTCAGAAGACCTGCCGTTGATGTTTTTTATTCAAAGCTTTCGGGGACAAAAGCTCTTGGATTTATTCTTTTCCGAATTTATCCTGAACCAAATCCACGGAGTTTTGAGGTTAAACTGAAACTTTTAATCTTAAAACACAGAAGTATGAAACGAATTTACGCGAGGAGTAAATTTTGGCTACTATTGGCCGTACTCTTATGTGCCGGCACTTTGAGCGCACAAAACATGCTGAGCAAGCAGCTCATTATTGCAAATGGGGGCTATTTTGAGTCAGCGAATCCTACCGATTGGGTAAGTATGCAAACTTACAGCCCGGAATTAAAAACCACAAAAGTTTTTGATACCATTTACACACAGTCCGTTCAGGATGTGGTGATTAATGGCAGTAAGGCATGGGTTGCCGCAGAGGATTCCATCGTGCTCTATGACCTGAACACCTATCAGCGCCTCGCAGCAGTTGCTGATTCGGGCTTGAGCCAGCTTTACGTTTATAACGACCAACTGATTGTGAGCAAGCAGTATCCGCTTACACATGATTTTGTGCAGCTGCGCAATGCCAACGACTTGAGCTTGATTTATTCCGTTCAGGAAGTGAGCGGAGAAGCTGCAGGTATAGTGGTTTTAGATGATATGGCTTATGTTGCCGTAAATGGCGGCTGGATGGGGACCGAAGGTAAAATTGCTGTAATCGATTTGGTAAATCAGACCTATATCGAAGAAATTGGCCTGGGAGCCGATGCTGTCGGTATCGCAGAACTGATTGCCCATGAAGGTGTTATTTTTAGTGTAAACCATACGCCTTACGGAGGAACACAAGGTAGTATCAGTACCTTTATTCCTGATATGGGATCAACACTGACAACTACTATTGAAGGTTCTGTAGGTAAAGGAATTGGTTTGAATGCCGATGGAGCAATGCTTTATATCGTATTGAACAATGGTGTTGCTTCTTTTGATACCGAAAATCAACAAATAGCCAATGCTTCTATTGTTCCGGACCAGGGTTCTGCATCGTGGATCAGTATTGCTTCTGCGGATTATGACCTTTCTATGGATCAGTTTTATGTGAACATCACCGACTATGCCAGCTTTGGCCAGGGAAAAGTTTTCTCAGCTACAGGTGATAGCCTGAGCGCATATGAATTGGGAATTTCTCCGGAAGCAGCTGCAATTCAATATGTGGCTGATTTTACATTTGATGATATTGATTTCTTCGTTGGTGAAGGTGCCAATACAGCTATGCTGGTAGTAGATTTCCGCGACGGAACGGAAGAGCATACATATGCATGGGGCTACCGTTTTGATGGTGAGCCTACTGCAGAGCAAATGATTAATGATATTGCTGCTGCGGATGAAGCTTTGAGCGTAAATATCGATGGTGGCTTCCTGAATGATATCATTTATGACGAACATAGCGGATTAGCCGGTGATCCTGATTGGTGGAGCACATGGAGCGGGAGCAATATTGTGAATTTCCAAATGAATATGGGGATCAGCGAAGTACTTACCGATGGAGCATGGTTTGGCTGTAGCTACGGTTTTACACCGGCTCCTGCAATGCCGACAGATCCGGTTGCTGCTCCTGATCTTACTGGTGTGGAAGAAGAAGCAATGGCATCAGCTGTTTATGCTTATCCAAACCCCGCAAAAGATCATTTGAGTATTGGTGGAATTGGTGCTGAAAAATGCCGTGTTTCGCTTTACGATATGGCCGGTCGAACTGTTTTAATCCTTGACGATATTATTGAGGGACAGAGCATCCCATTGACTGAACTGCAAACCGGTGCATATATGATGCATGTTGAATCTGAGAAAGCTGTTTATCAGCAAAAAATTATAATTAAGTAAGTGTTTATTTTTGACTCATGCCGGGTTGCTCGAAGGGGGCGCCCGGTTTCTTGTTAACTGAAAGTATGAAAGTTGGAAAGTATGAAAGTTAAAAGTTAAAAGTGCGAAAGTTGGAAGTTAAAAGCCCACTTTCCCACTTTCATACTTTCGCACTTTCATACTTTCGCACTTTCCACTTTCGTACTCTTCACTTTCGCACTAAAACCCTAAGCTTATGAAGGATCTGCTTTTTTTAATCGTTTTTTTTGCTGCACCGGCATTTGTTTTTGCACAATATGCGCCACCGGCAGGGCAGGAGGGAAGCTCCGCTATTCATATGGATGATGTGCGCTTTAAATCATGGGCAACAAGCTGTGCTGTGGAGAGAGCTTATCTCGATATAGAGCAAATGGAACTGGGTTTTGTGGATTTTGGTTCTGTCGATGAAGCAATAGGAAAGGCCGAAGGTAATGCAATGAATATTCTTAGTCTGGGCGATAAAGGCGTGGCTGTGCTTGGCTTTGAAAAGCCCATCCGAAATGGGGAAGGATATGATTTTGCCGTTTTCGAAAATTCATTCAGCGATGAATTCCTCGAACTGGCTTTTGTTGAGGTAAGCAGCGACGGTGAAAATTTCTTTCGTTTCCCAGCGGTATCTCTAACGCAAACTGAAGCCCAAATTGATGGCTTTGGCGTTTTGGATGCCACAAAGATCCATAACCTGGCTGGGAAATACCGTCAGGGATTTGGAACGCCTTTCGACTTGGAAGAGCTGAAAGATATAGAAGGACTGGATGTTAATGAAATTACCCACATACGCATTATTGATGTTTGCGGGGATATCAATGAAGATTTTGCGAGCCATGATTCCCAAGGTAATATCATCAACGATCCGTATCCTACACCATTCCCCAGTGGTGGATTCGATTTGGATGCAATTGGCGTTATTCACAATTCCGATGAAAATTCAATTGTTGAAGAGGATCAGGCTTTTAGTATTTATCCGCAACCAGTTACAAAAAATTTAATGATTCACCTGTTTAATGAAAATCTGTTTGCTTCATTTAGCATTTTAGATTTATCTGGTTCCTGCATCCTGAAATCAGATTTTACCAAGGAAATCAATGTGGAGCATTTTTCTTCAGGAATTTATATCCTTCGCCTTGAAGACCGTGAAGGTAATATTATCAGTACAAAATTTTTAAAGCAATAATGAAATTAGTCCGCAATAAAGCCTTCTTGCTTTTGGCGTTCCTGATGCCTTTTTTGGTTCAGGCCCAGACGCAATTTATTGTGGATACTATTGATTTACAAAGTGTTGATATTTTCGCTACCACAAACGTTTTCGATGATGGAGGAATGAAAGAGGAAGAAATGGACTCATTGGTCATGGAGGTTTCTGTTCATGATAACCTGGCCACTTTATTGCAAAAACATACGCCAATTTATATAAAAAATTATGGCCCGGGCGCATTGGCAACATCTTCTTTCCGTGGCGCGGGAGCATCACATACACAGGTAGTATGGAATGGCTTGAACATAAATTCACCCATGTTGGGGCAGGTTGATTTCAGCCAGATGCCGGTTTTTATGTTCGATAAAGTGCGCGTACTTTATGGCGGCAGCAGCATACAGGATGGTTCCGGCGGATTGGGCGGCAGCCTGCGCATTGGTAATGAAGCGAACTGGTCTGATCTGAATTCTGTACGACTTTCAGCCAGCCTGGCCAGCTTTGATGCTAAGGAAATTATGGCAGGCATACATCTGGGAAATGAGAAATTTCTTTCCCAAACACGTGTATCGTGGATTGACTCAGAAAATGATTTCCGTTTTAAAAACAATGCCGAAAACACAGAAAACCCACCGGAAGAAATTCGTACCGATGCCGCCTGGAGCCGAAAAACACTCACGCAATCTTTTTATCTGAAAGCCCGGAATAATCAATTGCTCTCATGGCAAACATGGCTGCAAGGCGAAAACCGACTCCTTCCTCCCCCAATTACCGTAACTCCAATTCCTGAAAATGAAAAGCAGGAGCAGTTTTTTGTGCGCTCAGTGCTCTCCTACCAGCAAACGCATGCCAAAATCAGCTATAAGGCTTTCGTGGGTTATGTTTTTGATCAGCTGGATTATCAAAATAAAACAGCCTACATTAATTCAGTGAACAAAGTGCATTCGTTCTACGGAGGCTTCAAATCGTCATACCATGCATCAAATAAACTTAAGCTTTCTGCAGCTTTCAACTCGGAACATCATCGTGTGTTAAGTAATAACTATGCAAAGGATCAGGAACGAACCCGTTTTTCTTTGCTCACACAAGCCGGATATCATCCCTGGAAGGCGCTGGAAACTGCTTTGATGATCCGTTTTGATAAAGCTTCAGATGCCGATTTAAGCATGAATCCTGTATTTTCTTTGCGTTTTTTACCTTTACAAAAGCAAGATTTTGCACTGCGTTTTCAGCTGAGTGCCAATACACATCTGCCCAGCCTGAATGATTTGTACTGGCAGCCGGGCGGCAATCCCAATTTGAAAACTGAAAAAGCGCAAAGCATTGAAGTGGGTGTGGATGCCATCTTGCTCAATGATGGAGATTCAAAGCTGAAGCTCTCCTTAACGGCATATCACAGCGATATAGAAAATAAAATCCAGTGGCAGCCCGACAGCGTTTTTAGCTATTGGCGACCCCGGAATATTGCCAGTGTTGCATCCAATGGATTGGAAACCAGCCTGGATCTTAAATTGCGTATCGGGGATTTGTTTTTTAATGTCCGGCCTTCTTATGCTTTCACATCGGCTAAAGATGACAATGATAAACAACTTATTTATACTCCGGAACAGAGCGCCCGGGCTTTTTTTAAGCTTGATTATGCTGCTTTTTCTGCCTTTTATATCTATGATTATTCAGGTTCGGCATATACGACCAGCGATAACCTGCGCCGCATGTTGCCTTTTGGTTTGCATGATGCAGGTTTGAGCTATGGTTTTCAATGGAAAAGACATTCCTTCGGGCTGCATTTCCGCTGCAATAATATTTTAGATAAATCCTATCAGGTGGTAGCCTGGAGGCCCATGCCCGGTAGGAATTTCCGCTTTAGCCTGAATGTTAAAATTAATTATTAAAATCGGTGATTATGATTTCATGTTTCAATAATTTGAAATTTTTACGGTATCTCCTGACCGCAATGGTTATTCTGGCTTTAAACCTTTTGCCTTCATGTTCCGATGATGATTTTGGTGAAGTAAATGACGACAAATCACCTATGTATCATCCCGGCAAGGGACTTTTTGTGGTGAACGAAGGGAATTTTATGCAGGGTAACGGAAGCCTGAGTTTTATAAACTTAGAGGAAAACAAAGTTTATAATAATATTTTTTTTAATCAAAATGGCAAGCCTCTTGGCGATGTGCCGCAATCGGTGATTCGGCTTGGTGATGAATTGTTCGTCGTGGTAAACAATAGCAGCTGTATCGAGCGCCTGGGGCTCTCGGATATGAAGTCAAAAGGACGTATCAAGGGTTTTACATCACCACGTTTCATCCTGCCCGTTAATGATAGTCTGGTCTATGTAAGCGATCTGTACGAACCTTTTCTTTGGATAGTAAACCTGAATACAAACAGCATCACCGGAAAAGTTCAGCTCGATAGTCCCGGAGAGCAAATGCTGATGAGCAATAATCGGGTTTTTACCAATAACTGGACTTCACTCAATAATTTTGACAACACTACAGTATCGGTGATTGATCCCGTCACGCATAAAATGATTGATCAAATTGAAGTTACAAAAGAGCCCAACAGCATGGTGCTGGATCAAAATGATGATTTGTGGGTTTTGAGCAGCGGTGGTTATCTAAATGAGGAAATTCCTGCATTACAAATGATCAACACCCAAACACTTGAAACGGAAAAGGTCCTTGAGTTTCCAGAGAGGGTTTCTAACCCTACGGCACTGTGTATTAATGCCGCCGGTGATGAGCTTTATTTTATCAATCAGGGCGTTTTTAATTTCCCTGTTGAAGCATCGGCACTTCCTTCCAATCCGATAATCACGCAGCTGGGAGGATTGTTTTATCAACTTTATGTCTCCGGTCAGGATCATATCTTTGTAAGTGATGCCCTTGATTATCAGCAGAAAGGATATGTTTATCAGTATGGGCTGGATGGAGTGGAGATGGCCGGTTATCTTGTGGGCATTATTCCCGGACAGATGTTGTATGTGGAATAAAGTTTCGCAGATTAACTCCTGCCGAACATTCTTGCGGTTTTGCTGTTGTTTTGGAAAATAGAAGTATTAAACCAAAAGAATTAGAAAATGGCAGAAAAAGTTAATGTGAAATATCAGGACGGAATGTCCTTTGAAAGTGAAGTGAACGGGCACAAAATCACCATTGATGCAATGGAATCCGTTGGCGGCCGTGATCTGGGCCCGCGCCCAAAACCTCTGCTCTTGCTTAGCCTGGCCGGTTGCACCGGAATGGATGTGATCAGCATTTTAAAGAAAATGCGCGTTGAACCCGAAGCATTTGATATTGACGTGGAAGGCGAAATGACAGACGAGCATCCAAAATATTATTATTTAATCCGCCTAAATTACCGTTTCAAAGGCAAAGACCTGCCCATGGCAAAGCTCGAGAAGGCAGTGAACCTCTCGCAGGATCGTTATTGCGGCGTTACAGCTATGTTGCAGAAAGCAGCAAAAATTGAACATGAAATCATTGTAGAAGAATAAACGCTTGTGCACAAATGAAAACAAAGCCCCGGAACTGTCTGGGGCTTTTTTTGTTTTTAGTTTCAAAGAATTAAGTGAAAGCTTTACCATCTGGCATAAGGATGAAACCGGGCATTATGAACAGAAATCATAATAAACAAAACCGGCAATGCCCACAAGGGACAAAGCCGGTTTTTAAATCACCCAAATTATTTATATCCAAACATTAACGCTGTTGTTATTTGGATTATTGCCTGATCGTCTGTTTTTCTAATGTGCTGTATTTGCTGCTTTTTGCTGAAATCAAACAAAATGCTGAAATCCGCGTTAGCTATTTTGATGAAATGGATAAAACGTAATATTTGGCCCATGAGCCTACTGTCTTTAACAGTGCTTTTTTTTGTGTTGGCTGCGCAAGGCTCTATGCCGAAAAATTTCCGGGGAATCGGTTTTTTTAGCCTATTCTTGCTGTTTGATATTTATCTGTGGTCATCGGTAAAGCATAAAATCAGGCAGTTAAACTCAGTTTTTTCTGTTTTGCTTCAAATCATGTTTTGGCTGCCTTTCGTTCTTTTGCTGGGGATTTTTATTGCAGCGCTCGTCGAGCCTTTTAAACAATGGCCTTATACTTTGCGCACCTATTTGGTCGCTGCGGTTTTATTGGGTTATTTGAGTAAGCTGCTCCCCTTGATTTTTCTTTTTGTTGCCGACTTTGTGCGTTTTGTCCAGTGGTTGTTTACAAGCAAAGGCAAGCGCAGGCAAATTAACGAAGACTTGCGCCGGGGCAAACTGATAAGCCGTAGTAAATTTCTTCAAAACCTGGGATGGATCGGTGGTGGTGTGGTATTTAGCAGTATGCTGATGGGCATGCTCAAATGGGTTTACGATTTTAAAATCCATAAAGTAGAAGTTGATCTGCCAAAGCTTCCAAAAGCTTTTGACGGATTAAAAATTGTACAGATCAGTGATTTTCACTTGGGGAGCTGGTCGGGTAGAGGGCCTGTTCAGGAGGCGGTTGATTTGATCAATAGCCTGAATGCAGATTTGATCTTCTTTACTGGAGATTTGGTGAATTATGAAACCGGAGAAGCTTTGCGCTATCAGAATATTCTGGCGGGACTGAAAGCCAAAATGGGTGTTTTTGCGGTTCTGGGAAATCATGATTATGGCGATTATGTGGATTGGCCCAGCCAAAGTGCTAAGGCAGAGAACCTGCAGCAAATGCGTGATATGTATGCAGATATGGGCTGGGTACTGCTTGATAACGAAAATCAGATTTTTGAATCTGAGACGGGTAACCTGGCAATTATTGGTGTGGAAAACTGGGGCGGTCATATGCGCTTTCCAAGAATCGGGGATATCGATAAAGCGAAATCAGGTACCGAAAATGCTGTGGTTAAGCTCCTGCTTTCGCATGATCCAAGTCATTGGGATTTAATTGTTTCAAGAGATCATCAGGATATTGATATCACATTCAGCGGGCATACACATGGCGCGCAGTTTGGTATTGAAATTCCCCGCCTGAAATGGAGCCCGGCACAGTATTTTTATAAACAATGGGCGGGTTTGTACCAAAATGAAAGCAGGAAACAATATCTTTATGTAAACCGCGGAATAGGTCATATCGGCTATCCCGGGCGTATTGGGATCAAGCCGGAAATCACCCTGATGGAATTGCGTAAAGCTTGATGCTTTAGATCAATTGTGTTATAACGCGCATCGGTAAAAACATCTTTCCGCTGTCAACTAAATCAATAAAACCATATTTTTTGTAAAAAGCAGAGGCTGTTGGGTTGATGGGGTCTGTAACCACGGCCATTGCGCCAATACTTTTTTCCGATAATCTGTAGCTTCTGAAAAGAGCATCAATAAGCAGGTGTTCGCCAAGCCCGCTTCCCTTTGTTTTTAGATCCCGTGCAAGCCTGCCCAGCAAAATTACAGGCGCGTTATAATTTTTGGGCACTTTTTTTAAAAATTTTTGAGGGATTGATTCCCTTCCTAAGCTTTCGCTCGATAATGTGTAATAGCCCATAACGTTTTGTTCTTCATCAGTTGCAACAAAACATGTAGCCAGGCGTTTGCGAATATCCTGGCTTGCCTGTTTTTTGATGTAGTCGTTTAGGCTTGCTTCTTCGCAACAAAACTTTTCCCTTTTGTCTGATTTTTCAAGTAGGCGGATGATCACAGCTCTTTGCTTTTGGATTTGAAACGTTCTGCCGCCTCAGTCAGATTTTGGTTCGGATGCGCATCACTGAAAACAGCTTCAAAGAACCTTTCGCGATCGCGCTGACTGACAATAATCCGTTCCTTCCTGGATACAATTTCTTCGGCCTGTTCTTTCAAAATCCGTACAATGAAACTGCTGAAAGTCTTGTCTCCACTAAGTTTCTGAGCCTTTTGAAAAATCTGCTTATCGTATGATGATATCCTTATTTCAATGCGTTCGGTTTTATTGGATTGTATTTCCATGCTATGATCGTTTTGGCACAAATGTACGTAAAAATGCCGTACAAATACTAATTTCCCAAAAAAAAGACCCCACAAAGGAGCCTTTTTTTTGGTTCATTTGTCTCTACGACATATGGATTTTGTGTTCCACAATTTGTGCTTTTACTAAAGACTCGCCACTGATATTGTCAGCAATCGGGCAGCGGCGCTCAATTTCGTGCAGGAATTCTGTTTTTTCTTCTTCCGACATATCTGCATCAATATGCACATAAGCCCTGATTTCTGTAAATCCGGCTCGGCCTTCGGTTGTTTTTCCCATCAGGAAATCTTTGTCGATATCGCCTTCTACTTCTGCTTCAATTGTACGCACGTTCAAACGTTTCTGATTGCTGATGATGCGTCCGATAGCACAAATACATGCAGGAAGGCTGCTCAGGAAAATCTCCATCGGATTTGGGCCTTCACCATTACCACCCATTGCTTTGGGCTGATCGATAATAAAATTTTGAGAGCATTCGATTTCGGTACGGAAACCTTTGCCCATTTTACCTTTAACTTTCATTGTGGATAATGCCATTTTGAAATAAATTTTAGTTTTACAAGTTCGAAAAGTTCAATTTGGGTGTCTTGGAAATTAAATCTCACAGGGCTTTCCATAGGCACGGTATTGGGATAACATTTGTCTGTGCTATTTATTATTTTGTTGATGTTGATTTTTTGGAAAGTACGCTTGATTTTTGCTGAATACCGTGGTTTTCGTAAAGCATTTTTCCATAAAAACGGATGTCTAAAACAGAAAAGTTTTCGGTTTGTGCTGTCGTAGATATGACTTGATAATTTGCTGTTTGTCACGGTCGTCCGGGAATGAATTGATGATATTTTTTACTTCTTCCGGTCTCGAAAAAGAGCTTTCAGTTTTCTGAATGTAACCAAAGCCCAAATAAATACCATTTTCCACCAAAACGATGCATTCTTCTTCATCATTACGGCCAGGTTCGCGAATGGCGAAGTTTTTATTTTCGAAAAAATAGGGCGAAAGTGCTTTGTTGAGCCTTTTATTGTATGCTTCCGGGCTTTCTTCGCCAATGCATGCGCCTTTGCATTGATGGATGCTGTGCTGGAAACATGCGCCCTGGCTTTTATATAAACCGCAGAGTTTCTGGCAAAGCTGATGCTGTTCGCATAATTGGAACAGGCTCTCACGGGCTGTTTTTGCCGTCGAAAATGCCAATACTGGTGTTTTTGTTCCATTGCAACTTTCGGCAGTCAGTCGGAGATAACCTTCTTCATCTTCTTGCAAAAACCATCCAAAACTGAAACCGCGCCTTCTTTGAGCCCGGTTAAATATGGGCATCAGGCGCTTGATTTCATGCGATTCGAAAAGCAGTGCAGCCAGTTCGCTCCCAGTTATTTCATAGCTCAGGCTGCACGCACGGGCACGCATTTCAATGGCTTTTTTTGTGTTATTGTTTGAAAGGTGCGATAAAATGCGGCTGCGGATATTGGTGCTTTTGCCTACATAAATCACCTCGCCATGTGCATCATGGAAATAATAAACTCCGCATTCACGGGGCATGGTTTCAAGTATTTTTCTGGAAATCTGTGTGTCCAAACCGCGCAAATCGGCATGTTCGGGCTGTTTTTCAATGTCCAGCAGTTTTTCGAAAAGTTTTACTGTGGCCATAGCATCTCCGCTGGCGCGATGGCGGTTTTGGATATGAATGTCCAGGTCATCGCATAAGCGTCCCAAACTGTAACTGGCGTGACCAGGCAAAAGCTTTTTACTGAGCTTTACAGTGCAAAGCTGTTCGCGTTGGTAGTTATAGCCCAGTCTTCGGAATTCCGCGCGCACGAAATTATAATCAAAAGCAGAATTATGTGCTACAAAAATGCAACCTTCAGTTATTTCAACAAGCTGCCGGGCAATTTCAAAAAATTTAGGTGCGCCCTGCACCATTTTATTGTCGATGCCAGTAAGTTGCGTGATGCGGTATGGAATTTTTTTCTCCGGGTTGATGAGGCTGTGCATTTCATTTATGACTTCCCGGCCATTGTGTATGAACACGGCAATTTCGGTGATGCGCTCCGCATTGGCGGTAGTTCCAGTGGTTTCTATATCGATGATCGCGTAATTGGGCATAAAAAAAGCTGAAAAGGCACGAAGTTAGGTTTTTCTGACCTTGCTTCCTGCTTTTTCAGCTTCGACTTTTCAACAATGAAATGCGGGAAGCCCTACTTCCTTACATCTTCTCCGTCCACAGCCATTTGCCAGGCAGAGAGATAGACGAGCTTCACGATATTTTGCATTTTTGGCCAATTGATTTTATCTGATTCATCCCAGGGTTGGTGGTAATCATCGTGCCATCCGGTCCAGAAAAATGCAAAAGGGGCGCCTTTTTCTGCAAAAGGAGCATGGTCGCTGCCGCCATTGCCTGATGAGGGCCAGAACAAAAGATCCAGATTGATTTCCTGTTCATCCACCAAACCGCTGTACAAGCTTTTTATATCTGTGAAATCCTGATGGAAAATTATAGCAGACTGGTTGCCAAGGCTGTCGCGTTTTTCGTCATCACGGCCAATCATATCGAGGTTGATCATAAAATCGATTTCCATATCTGCTGGGAAATTGCGCGCAAAATAGGTAGAGCCCAGCAGGCCTTTTTCTTCTCCTGTGAAATTAACGAAAACAATGTTTTTCTCCGGAATTATACCCGAATGAAGAAAAGCTTTGGCCACGCTGATTACACCAATAGTGCCCGAACCATTATCGTCTGCGCCATTCCAGATGTAGCCGTTGTACATTCCGTAATGATCGTAATGTGCACCAACAACAATACAATGCGTTGTGTCTTTCCCTTTGATGATTCCTGCTACATTGCGCACATTGATCAGTTCATTATCAACAATGTACTTTAATTTCATTTGGGTGCCTTCCAGTACAAAACTGTTGGGTTTTGGGTTTTGCGCACAATCGTTTTCCCAGCTTTTCAGGCTTTTTGCGTGATTTTGAATCAGGTATGCGGCAAGCTTTCCTGTAATACGGATAATGGGCGGGTCTGCTTCAAAACCTTCTGCAGGTAAACTGAGTTCTTTGTCTAAATATGTCAGGAAGCGTTTTTCTGCTTCGTAATAGCCTTGTTCATAGCGGAATGGAGTGTTTTCTGCCCAGCGTTCACCATTAAAATCAGGATCAACCAAAATGATTGCCGCAGCACCGGCGTTTTTTGCATTGTCAATCTTTTCTTGCATTAATATGCGAAAAGCTCTGTAGCCTTTGGGTTTAAATTTTTTTGCTACTTCAGAATCGGGATCATTATGTCCGGGATATCCCATCAGGATCATTACAAATTTACCATTGGCATCTATGCCTTTATAATCATTGTATTTTTCATCCTTATTATTGATGCCGTATCCTGCAAAAACGATGTCTTTTTCGAGTAGGAGTGAGGTGTTGCCGGAGCTTATATTGAAATCTACTTTTTGTTCCAGCACGATTTCCTGCTTTCCTTGATCCTGAACAATGCTGAGCTGTTGATCGCTGCCTTTACGGTCGAGCAATTGAAATTCTTGGAAATAGCTTTTACCCTGGAAAGGCTCCAGGTCCATGCTTTTCATCAGGCTGGCCAGATAATCGGAAGCCATATATGCTCCTTTTTGACCGGTTTCGCGGCCTTCCATCCAATCGGAAGAAAGAAATTCCAACGGACCTTTCAGGCTGTTGATGGTGATGGATTCCAGCCCTTTTTGCTTTTCATTTTGTGCAAAAGTCAGTATATAACTGACAGACAGTAATATGAGTAATACTTTTTTCATTTGTAAAATAATTTGGGTTAGTGTGTAAAAGGCAAAAGTACGCAAAAGGGATAAAAAATGGAGGATGGGAACAGGCGGCTATTGTACTTTTATTTTTCCGACGTAGATCAAATCAAAATCCTCATTGATGAGTTTCCAGTAATACAGGCCATCATTTAGCTCAGGGATTTTGATTTCATTGGTTTCAGATTGGAGCTCTTCGATGAGTTGTGCTTTATTGTTCCAGATTTCGATAACAAGGTTTTGCTGATCCGGATTTTCCCAAATAAGGCATTGGTTTTCGGGATAATTAACTGTTTCAGTGGATATTACAATAATGTTATTGCCGCGGTAGTTGCCCTGAAAATCCTGATAAAGTTGTTCCAGCTCTGCATGGGTTTGGAAAGCTGCCGCGATTAAAGGCTCTTGCTGTTTCTGCTCCGGCAAATTTTCTAACGGCTTAGTATCTCTATTTGCATCCGTTTCTTCAATGGGAATTTGAGCAATATCAGCAACTGGAATTTCCGAACTGTCGGGAATGATGATGCTGTTTTCCATTTCGGCAATCATCTCTGCCGTGTCGGGTTTTGATTTTTCCGGTGTAAAAATAATGATGGATAATGTGGCTATGGATGCGGCGGCGAGGGCAATAAACAACAAATTACGTAAATTGTGTTTTTTATGAGGATGGGTTGCCGTCGGGCTTTCCTCTTCGGTTTCGGCAAGGAGTTCACGCACGGTCATTACTTCTGAAGCGCAATCGGTACAATGTTCCATGTGCTCCCTCCAGCTTTCGGGAAGACCGGAGAAACGGTTTTCGGCAATTGCTTCGGCACAAAGAGCAATTTCCTCCTCGCTGAGGTGGTGCTTTTCTGAATTATGTTCTTTATGCGTGTCCATTTTATTATTAATAAGCTTTATTTTCTGATACCTCCAGTAAAATTGCCAAGCTTTCCGATGTGTAATTACTGTCGCCGCTCTTATTCATGCGTTCAAGTAGGATGCCGGTTTGTTTGTTTAGCCACATTCGTACCGCATCACCTTTAACATCTTTATTCTCAACAATTCTAACAACATCCGCAAGGATTTTAAATTTATCTCCTTTTTTGGTTTTGCCAGTATTTAGAAGTTTAAAAATTTGTTTTTCATTGCCCGGGCTATATTGCATGATATAGTTTTCATTCAGTGGTATATCATTGAAATACCTGATAAAAACATTGTATTTTGCCCTGCTTCCGTTAAAAAACAGCATCGCCTCATCTAAACGTTTGATTTCCTGTTTTAAAAGTGTTCTTTTTTCTGTGATAAAATCCGGCGAAATATCTTCCTGCGGAGCTTGTTCCATTTCCGAAACAGCATACCAGTGCTTGCTTTCATTGCGGATTATCTCACAACACATTCGGTTTAAAACAGCAATACAATAAGTTTTGAATTGCGATTTTCCTTCAAAGGACGTTAGGATTTTCTCTTTACTTCGGATGAATTTCTCCAGAATTCCCTGCTGTATGTCTTCCTGCTCACGCCGGGGGATAGCTTTTTTAGCTACGTATCGCCCGACAACTTTCTCTGCCAAAGGAGAAATGCGTTCCAGTAGTTGAATGTCCGTTAATAATATGTTGCGATCGGGCATGCTTTTTGAAAAATATTCTCTGCAAAATTACAAACTTAATGCCAAAGGTCACCGTTTTTCCCATGTCATTGTCCGGTGTTGAAGTTTTTTGTTCCCAGGAATTGTAGAGGCAGTATCCATTGGTAGAAATGACAATAACTTAGGTTTATGAAATAATAGCTTTTAGTCCAGTTCTTTATATAGATAATCAAAGCCAAATTCTTTTGTCATTTTCGTAAATTCGAAGAGTTTGTCTTTTCCCAGCTTGCGCATGTGGTTGAGCACGCGCTCAAAACTTTTTGGTTTCATAAGGTCGTCATCCGATTTACTGAAAAATTTATCGGCATAACACACAATTTTTTCTTCCATGCTTAGCGGAATCATATTACGATGTGGCAGTGGGAGTTTTTTTTCAATGATTTCGGCTTTTGTAATGCCCACTCCCACATGGCGTTCGCAAATGGGGGCAATGTCTCCCATACCTTCTTTTTCGAGAATAGCCCGTCCGAGGTAACCGTGCTCCAGGTATTTGTGTTTTCCGTAGCAACCTATGCCCGGAGCGTAAGTCTCGCGCATTCCAATGTCGTGAAGCAAAGCCATGGCTCGTATTTTTTCCTTGTCTGCTTTGATCGAAGGATTGTTCTTCAGGATTTTAAAGGCTGCTTTTTTTACGGCTTTAACGTGTCCTTTAAAATATGGTCGTGCCGGATCATTTTTTGGGTAATACTTATCTATGATCTTTTTGGTTTTATTCCGCAGTGCTTCGTTTTTTTTGCTTTTGGCAGCTTTCGTTTTCATAAAATCGAAACAATTGAATTAGCGATCGGTTTTTGTCAACAGATGATTTTCCAGCCAGGCCATTAAATCTTCTTGTACTTCATCGTAGTTTTTTTCGAAAAGTACTTCATGGCGGCTTTTGGGATATAGTTTCAGCGTGACATCTTTAAAGCCTGCCTTTTTGTATCGGTTAAACGCTTTGGTGACCCCTTTTCCGTAGTAGCCCACCGGGTCGGCCAAGCCGGCAAACAAATATACGGGTATTTTATTCTTGGTTTTTTTTAGCGCTTCCACGGATTGTGCCAGCTCAAGCCCTGAGGTCATATCTCGATAAAAAGCGGATGTGCACATAAAACCGCACAATGGATCGGCCTTGTATTTCAATAATTCTTTTCTGGACCTGTTGAGCCATTCCAGTTTGCTTTTTGCTCCCGGAATGCGACTGTTTGCAGCGCCAAAGGTCAGGATGGTCAGCAAACGTGATTCGGTATTTCCTTTTCCAAGCAAGCAACCCAAATGTGCCAAGCTGTTTCCAAATTTTAAAGCCAGGGGTGGTGTATAAGGCGTACCGCTCAGCATCAGTGCGCTTAACTTTTCAGAAGGATTAAGGGCATAAGTCCGTGCGGCAATGGATCCCATGCTGTGGCCTAGCAGAAAAATTTCCTTGCCGGGATATTGCCCAACAGCTTCCTGATGAAGCCTGCCGATATCATCCATGAATAATTTCCATCCATCCTGACTGGCAAAATGGCCTTTTGTGCCTGTTTTTTCCAGGTTCTTGCCATGCCCGCGATGATCGGGCGCAAAAACACTCATTCCCATTTGGCATAACCTTCGGGCAAAATTGCGGTATCGCCCGGCGTGTTCCGACATCCCGTGAAGCAGTATCAAAACAGCACGGATTTTCCTTTTTCTGGGATTCCAGTGGTAGTAATTAAGTACTAGCCCGTCGCGGCTTTCGTAAGCCAGGATTTCTTCTTTCATTTTACCAGAAAGGGTCTTTTATTGTTAAGCGAACCATTGCCGTAAAATCAGGTTTGGATTGTTCGTATCCTTCCAGGTTTATTTTCTTCCAATAGAATGTAATGCCTGGATCTACTGTGATTTTTTCGCTGAAAATCAATCTTATGCCCGATCCAAAAAAAGCACCAAACCCAATTCCTCCCTGCTGAAAATCATAAGTGTAATTGGTGCTGTATGGCCCCAGAGGATGTTCTCCGTCGTATTTTATGCTATACTCCTGGCCTTCAACTTGTATCATGTTTTTTAAAACGATGGTATTTGTCATATTTAAACCCGTTTCCATGTACAAATTGATCAGGCTGGATAAAGGCCATTCCCTTATGTAGCCAATATCAATGCAATTACGTTCTTCCTCGCCCATAATGTAGGCGGTAGTGTAAGAAGGCTTGTTGGTTGGGTAATCAAGCTTCCAGTGGATCAAAAAGATGCCATTGGTTTGCAGCTTCTGATAACTGAATTGCAGGAAAAAGCCGTTTCTCGCGTTTGGGCTCCAGCGGGCAAAAAATCCAATATTTATTGCCACCTTATAGGCCATATCTTGTGGTAAATCAATGTCTGAACTATCGTATTGGTGCCCTATCAGTTCTACAATGTAGGGTTTGTAATACGGATTGAGTAAAATCCTGGATACCTTATTCGGGTTTTTGTCGCTGCCATTATAAAAGTTGGCTGTGTATTTATTCGGAAAAACCATCCCAAGGTTTAAAGCAAAAGTAAATCCTCTTCCTTCTGGGATTTCATCTTCATCTTCTGCGAGTTGCTCCTGAGGCAGGTGCAATTTACCGACACGGTATGTGTCATAACGTAATTGCGCCTGTACGGTGACGGTACAGAGCACAAACAGAAATAAAATCAGCTTTTTAGTCATAAGCTTATTGATTCAAAATTAGCTGAGAACAGAAAAACAAAGTTATAAATTTCGATGAATTCTCAAATGTAGATTAAAAAGGATTCGCCAAGAGAGGTTTCATTGTTTTAAAATCCAAATTAATTCATTCAGGATCATAGCGGTAGCACCCCATATCACTACATTATTATTAAAAATGAATGCAGGTGTTTCAATCCTGTTCCCGTTCGCAGCTTTTACCAAATGTAGTTTTTGGGCATTGTCCCGAAAGAAAAAATCAAGAGGTATGCAAATCACTTTTCGAACTTCAGAAGGATCGCTGCAAAAAATATGGTTTTTTTCAGAAATGCTCAGGAATGGATAAACCAAAAAATTGCTAGGAGGAATATAAAGGTTTGATAACCTTCCGATTACCTCAGTATTATCGTTTAAAATACCCACTTCTTCATTGGCTTCGCGCAAAGCTGTTTCTTTGAAACTGGTATCAAAATCTTCTTTTTTACCGCCCGGGAAGCTGATTTGACCGCTGTGCACACTGCCGTCTTTCTGGCGTTCGATAAAAACGATGTGGTTTTTATGTTGTAAAGGAAAAATATTGATTAAAACACTGCTTAGTCTTGGCTTATGCTGCGTGGGGTCGTGATGCAATGATTCAGCCCTGCCCGGTGGCGCCATAACACTGTGCGCCCGGCTTGCCGGCAATGGCCTTTTTAAGCTGTTATGCAGCTTTGCCTTAAGAGCTTCAATATCTGAAAAAATATCATTCATCCTTTCTGCTGGCGAATTTATATAATTTGCTTTCAATGAATGCAATTTCTGAGCAATTTATTGCCCGAATATAAATATTAGTCCAAAATTAATGCTTGATCAACAAAAAGTGCTATTTTTACGATCGAATTCTAATTTATGGAAAAGGAAATTACCAAGGAGCTGACCGATTTTGATCTTGAAAAAAGCAATGAGAAGAACCTTGTTTTATTCAATGATGATGTCAATACTTTTGATTGGGTGATTAAAAGCCTGATTGAGGTTTGTGCGCATGAGCCCGAACAGGCCGAACAATGCGCCATGATTGCCCATATGAAAGGTAAGTGTGCAGTAAAGTCGGGTGGCTTTGATGAATTGAAACTGATGAAACAGGAAATGACAAACAGAGAATTAACCGTTGAAATACATTAAATTATGAGCTGGACTGTTATAATAGTTTTATTGCTGCTCGGAATGCTTTTCCTGCTTTTGGAGATACTGGTATTTCCCGGTACCTCTGTTGCGGGGATACTCGGTTTTGCACTTATTGTGATAGCCGTTTGGCAGACTTACGCCACGCATGGAAGCACAGCCGGCCATTATACGCTCGCAGGAACGGCGGTTTTGAGTATTGTTTCGGTCTATTTTGCACTGAAATCCAATACCTGGAAAAAAGCCGCACTCAATGCGGAAATTGATAGCCGCGTAAACCTGATCGATGAAAAAATTAAACCCGGTCAGGAAGGTAAGAGCGTCAGCCGTCTGGCCCCCTTGGGCAAAGCTCTTATTAATGATGAATATTTTGAAGTGCGCAGTGAGAGTAGTTTTGTGGATCCCGATGTGGATATTGTAATTACCCGTATAGAAGACAATAAAATTTACGTTAAACCAAAAGATAAAAAGTAACATGGAAGATGCCGGTTTTTTTGCAATTATTGCTATTGGAGTCGCCTCGATTTTTGGATTGTGGCTGATTTTTTATTTTATTCCTGTAGGACTGTGGTTTACAGCACTGCTTTCAAACGTGAAAATTTCACTGCTGCAGCTTGTGCTGATGCGTTGGAGAAAGGTTCCGCCCACAGTAATTGTGCGCAATATGATTTCAAGTACCAAGGCTGGAATCAAGCTTACGCGCGATGAACTGGAAGCGCATTATCTCGCCGGAGGTAATATCCAGAATGTAGTTAACGCATTGATATCAGCGGATAAAGCCAATATGAACCTGGATTTCAAAACAGCAACAGCTATTGATCTTGCCGGTCGCGATGTGTTTGAAGCCGTGCAGATGTCGGTAAACCCCAAAGTAATCGAAACGCCGGGTGTAACTGCGGTTGCCAAGGATGGTATCCAGCTGATTGCCAAAGCGCGGGTAACCGTTCGTGCCAATATCCGCCAGTTAGTTGGGGGTGCCGGTGAGGAAACTGTTCTGGCGCGTGTGGGCGAAGGAGTTGTTTCTTCTATTGGTTCTGCCGATTCGCATAAAAAAGTGCTCGAAAATCCTGATTTGATTTCAAAAGTTGTACTGCAAAAAGGACTTGATTCAGGTACTGCCTTCGAAATTCTGTCCATTGATATTGCGGACATTGATATCGGTAAGAACATTGGTGCCGTGCTGCAAATGGATCAGGCAAATGCCGATAAAAATATTGCACAGGCCAAAGCCGAAGAACGCCGTGCTATGGCAGTAGCTTTGGAACAGGAAATGAAAGCCAAAGCACAGGAAGCCAAAGCCAATGTTATCCAGGCCGAAGCTGAAGTGCCACGTGCAATCTCAGAAGCTTTCCGAAACGGACAGCTTGGGATTATGGACTATTATAAATTCAAGAATATAGAAGCAGATACCCGAATGCGCGATTCAATATCCGAACCTCAGAAAAAATCGCACAGCAACTCCATCAAAGGGGACAGGGACAAGAACGATAAATAAATAATTTATTAACATATATTTATGCGCCTGTCCCCAATGGACGGGCGCTTTTGTTTAAATGGAAGAAAGACCAGAGGAATATACACGCTCCATCAGTCGGAAATACAAAGAATTGCTTAGGAGCGGCAAGGAATACTACCAAAAAGGAGATACCGAATTACTTCGAAAAGCCTTTAATTATGCATGGGAAAACTATTCCCCTGACGAAAAGTATTGCGGTCAGCCGGTACTTGCGTCAATGCTCGACATCGCCGGATACTTAACCCAAAAAATTGGATTGGGCACGGCGTCGGTTATTGTGTGTATTTTGCATCCTGCTTTCGAAAAAAAAATGCTTACGGCAGAGGATGTTGAGCAACAATATGGCGACCGTGTGGCACGTCTTGCCCGGGAGCATCTCCGCCATTTAAATGTTGATATCCGTCATCTGAGCCTGGAATCAGAAAATTTCAGAAAACTATTGATCCGCATTTCGGATGATATGCGTACACTATTGCTGCGTTTGGCTTTTAACCTCTATGAGATGCGGAATTACAGTAAGCTGGATGTAGGTGAGCAAGAATATGCATTGAAAAAATCTTCTTCGGTTTTTATTCCTTTTGCGCATCGCCTTGGGCTTTATCACATAAAAGGTGAACTCGAAGAGGCTGTGATGAAAATTCAGCACCCGGAAGCTTATGCGGATATTAGCCGAAAACTGGCAGAAACCACACGAATTCAAAAATCCTTTATTAGCGATTTCATAAAAAACATTGAAGATGGCCTGAAAAAAACCGGTTTAAGGTTCGATATAAAATCGCGTTATAAATCGGTGCACAGTGTTTATAAAAAGATGTTGGCCCAAAGTGTGGATGTTTCGGGTATTTACGACATTTTTGCAATCCGTATCATCATTGAAGGTGATATGATCGATGAAAAAGCCGCATGCTGGCAGGCTTATTCTGTGGTTTCGGATATTTATAAACCGAACCCCAAACGCCTGCGCGACTGGATATCTGCACCAAAAGCCAGTGGATACGAAAGCCTGCACACTACCGTGGAAACCAAAAGCGGACGATTTGTTGAAGTGCAGATCCGCACGCGGCGCATGGACGATGTAGCCGAAAATGGATTGGCTGCGCATTGGCGCTATAAAGAAAAGAAAAGCCTTCAGGATGAAGGTTCCTGGCTGGCCGGAATCAGGGAACGGCTTGAAACAAGCGATCATCTTGAGCTGGATGATGAAGGATTGGTTGAGCAGAATATATATGCCGATAGTATTTTTGTATTTACACCCAATGGTGATATCCAAAAATTACCCCAAGGAGCCAGTGTGCTCGATTTTGCTTTTTCCATTCATTCAGGTCTTGGCGAAAGATGCAAAGGCGGCAAAGTAAATGGTAAAATGGTCCCGTTGCGCTATAAACTGCAAAACGGCAACCGCATCGAAATTATTAGTTCAAAAAACCAGAAGCCCAACAAAGACTGGCTGGCATGGGTAGCTACATCAAAAGCAAAAAACCGAATCCGTCACTGCCTGCGTGCCGAACAGCTCATGGGCGCTGATTTGGGCAGGGAGATTTTATTGAGGAAACTCAAAAACTGGAAGATACCTTATGCGGATGAACTGGTGGAGAAACTGCTGCACCATTATAAACTGAAAACTGCTGCGGAGCTCTATTTTCGTATTGCTTCCGAAGAAATTGACCATATAGAACTTAAACAATTACTGAGCCATCAGGAAACGCAGGAACAAGAAACGGCTCCGCCTAAGGTGCAAAAATCTTTGTCATTGCAACAATATGATGATCAGGAAGATGTGATGCTGGTAAATCAAAACAGCAGTAATCTGAACTACAATTTTGCCAAATGTTGCAAACCAATATCCGGAGATCGGATTATTGGGTTTGTAACAGTGAATAAAGGGATCAGCATACATCGGACAGCTTGTCCCAATGTAAAGGACATGAAAAGCAGATATCCTTATCGTATGATCAAAGTGGATTGGAAGTCAGCATCCGGAAAAGGAGACTATCGTGTCAGTATCAAATTGCAGGGGCTTAACCGTCATGGCTTGATTAATGAAATCAGCGAAGTGATAACGCATGATATGCGGATTAACCTACTCAGTATCAATATTGATTCCGACGAAACAGCTATGACAGGGCAACTTGTTGTGCAGGTTTACAGTAAGGATAAAATATCAGAGCTCGAGCGGCGTTTGGAAAAAGTGAAAGGCATAACCCGCGCACGTCGTCAGGGAAGTGGAAATTGATAGTTGTTTTTAAACCAAAAAAAATAGATATGAAAAACCTGAAGTTATTTTTATTCTTCCTTAGCGCGACAGCACTTTTGGCATCCTGTGGTGGAGATGGCAGCCCCGAAAGGGAAATTATCGTTTTGGATGAATATATCGAGCTAAATACAAATGCGTTGGGACAGCCGACAGCTGAAAATATCCCGACTACAGCTCCAGATACCGTTTTGAAAGTAGCAAAGAGGCCAAAACCGGAAATTATCCGCAATGATCAGGGGCAAGTTACAGAACGCAGGCAGTATTCCTTCAAAAGGGACGGTTCGCCACGCGAGTACAATGTTTTTCAATACAAATATGATGTACAAGGAAACCGCATCCGAGAGATAACGGAAATGTACACCGCTGATGGAAAGTATAAGGGTAAAATCTATAATGTTTTTCGCTATGATGATGAAGGGGAAAAAAGTGTATTTATTTTTCGCTCATACGATAAAGATGGTTCCTTGATCAGGTTGTTTTGTTCCCTTTATGATTATAATGACGATGGGTTGGAAATTCAGGCGAAGACTTATAACTCAGATGGTGAGTTGATCAGCCGTGTTGATCGTTTTCGAAATGACCGGGGTGAAATTACCAAAGAAAAATTTCTGGAATACAATGAGAATGGAGAAATTATAAATGATGATATTCTTCACTACGACAAAAATGGAACTGTTGTCAAGCAAGAATAATGCAGGCTTGTTATTCAGAATTGCAGTGGTAAAAGAAGAATTCCGGCTTTTTGGAATTTACAAATTAAAAAAAGCGGGCAGGTTCCAATTTATTATTTGAAAAGCCTGCCCGTATTTATTATTTATTTTTCATCAAAATTATGGCCAAAGCAAATACCGATACCTCTTGCAGTGCGCATCAGGGCAGTATCCGGTGTAACTAAATTTGGCTGTTGTATTGCATCTTTCAGTGTTACAGATGTGATATGAGGATGTCTGTAAGAAACCATATGGCCATATTTTTTCTCCAGCACAAGTTCGAAAGCTTTCACGCCCATTTGTGTTGCGAGCACACGGTCGTAAGCAATAGGGACGCCTCCACGCTGAATGTGGCCAAGAACCGTTTCGCGTATGCTGTGCTCGCAGCCTGCTTGTCGGAGCTGGTGTGCCAATTGATGCGCAACACCGCCAAGGCGTGCGTTTTCGTATCCTACTTCATTGTTTTTGCCTTTGGTTAATCTGCCTCCTTTTGGTTTGGCTCCTTCAGCAATAACAATATTCACAAAACCACGTCCGCGATTAAAGCGGGATTCAATTTTTCGCATTACGTGGTCAATATCGTATGGGAATTCGGGCAACAAACAGATTTCTGCACCACCGGCAACAGCGGCATTTAGCCCGATCCATCCGGCGTAACGTCCCATAACTTCCATGATCAGCACACGGTTGTGGCTTGCTGCGGTTGTAACCAGTTTATCAACTGATTCGGTTGCAATTTGAACCGCTGTTTGAAAACCAAAGGTGGAATCCGTTGCAGAAAGGTCATTATCAATCGTTTTTGGTACACCAATAACGTTAAGCCCTTTTTCGTACAGGCGCTGTGAGATTCGTTGTGATCCGTCGCCGCCAATATTAATAACGGCATCAATGCCGAGATACTGAAGTTTACGGATCATTTCGTCTGAACGGTCTGCTGCACCCCAACTGCCATCTTCTTTTTTGTAAGGCCATGCAAAAGGTCCACCGATATTGGTAGTTTCGATTATTGTTCCTCCACGATAGTGTATGCCGGATACTTTTTTTTCATCAAGTAATACCAGTTCGCTGGGTTCCCACAATACGCCATTAAAAGCCTGGATGCTTCCCAGTACTTCCCAATCTTTTTCGAGTGAAGCTCTTTTCACGATAGCCCTGATTACAGCATTAAGTCCCGGGCAGTCTCCTCCTCCTGTTGCTACTAAAACTCGTTTCATAAAATAATTTTGTTAATAAACAGCTTTTATAAAGCTTTGATAATCAAATTTTTTGCCCTCAGATGTTTGTGCCATTAAAAACAAACCCTAATCCGGCTAATTTAAAAACCGTGGCAAATATATAAATTCTACTGATTCAAAAGAATCCTTTATCAGATTTCACAAATTCTTCATTTTGGCTTTTCGCCATTTTAGCTAAAATGCTTTAGATATATACATATATATTTATTTAGCTATAGTGTTTGAATTATTTGCACTGGTTATATGCTTTTCTCGTCTTCGGATAAGTAGTTATGTTTAATTTCGTGGCATAATTTTAGTAATGGATTAAATCCATTATCTTAATTTTGTTTGCAACTGATTAATGAACAGAATTTTATTCATATTATTGTTTGTATTGGCAGCCAACTTATTACCGGCTCAGGATAAGCCTGTTATATTGCGCACTATTATTGTAGGGAACGATACGCTTCCGGTAGCTGAATTAAGGGGGATATATGTTTTTCCACCTCTGGAATTTAAAAATAAGCGTCAATACCGCCGGTACAACAAGCTGGTACGCAATGTGAAGAAAGTTTATCCTTATGCGCGTTTGGCTGGAATCAAACTGCGTGAGTATGAGGATACACTGACATCAGTTCAAACAAAAAAAGAACGCCGGCAAATTATGAAAATGGCCGAGGATGAGATTCAGGATGAATTTGGTGCGGAATTAAAAAAATTAACTTTTTCTCAAGGTAAAATTTTGATTAAGCTGATCGACCGTGAAACAGGAACATCTTCATTTAATTTGGTGCAGGAGCTGCGTGGTAAATTTATTGCGTTTTTCTGGCAGTCGTTTGCACGTATTTTTGGTTATAACTTAAAAGTACGCTATGATCCCGAAGGGGAAGACGCTGCTATTGAACGAATTGTATGCTTAATTGAAAACGGTCAGCTGTAATGTGTGCATAACGGATTTTACTTGCCTCGACCCTGAATTACGATCAATACGGTATAAATCATAATTTTAATGTCCATTGCAATCGACATGTTTTCCAGATAAAGCAGATCGTATTTGAGGCGGGCGATCATTTCTTCAACATTTTCGGCATAACCAAAGCGAACCTGTCCCCAACTGGTAATTCCGGGTTTGATTCTCTGCAGGAGGCGATATTCGGGTGCTTTTTCACAGATGCGGTCAATAAAATATTGTCGTTCCGGCCGTGGTCCTACCAAGGACATATCGCCTTTCAATACACTGAAAAATTGAGGGATTTCGTCTAATCGCACCTTGCGCATAAACCGGCCAAAAGGAGTGATCCTTGGGTCAGTTTGTGAGCTAAGCATCGGCTTGCCGCTCCGTTCTGCATCCTGATACATGCTGCGGAATTTGTGCATTGGGAAATATTTCCCATTTTTCCCAACACGCATTTGCGTATAAATAATCGATCCCGGAGAACTCCTGCGCACACCAATGGCAGTAAAAATATAAGCGGGAATCAGAATTATTATAGCAATGATGGAGATTACAATGTCCATCCCCCTTTTCAGGAACATCTGCCAGGCAGGCATAGGATCCGGTGCTATTTCAATAAGAGGTGAAAAAATGGCACTCGTACGCACTGTGCCCATCAGGATGTCCTGCATCTCAGGAATTACTTTGATTACAACGTTTGTATCCTGAATTTCAGATATAATGCGATCTACGGTGTTTTTCTCCGAGCGCTCAATGGCAATAATGGTTTCGTCAACTTTGTGCTGCTCAATGATTTGGTTCAGGTCTTTGTAAGACCCAAGATGAGGCAAATAATCTCCCAGCGGATAATATTCCATCTCCATGGCACTCACAAAACCAATGAATTTATTGCCGGGAGAATGCAGTTGATCCTCAATTTCGTGATAAATATTTTCCGCATTGCCGTTACTTCCAACGATAACCGTGCGGAACCCGATTTTGCGCTTTCGTAATTTATTGATAGCTCGGGTTGTGAGGATCAAACGGGGAATATAGGTGAGGATAAAATGCAGCGCAAATAATATAAGGAAGCTTTGATAATAGCTTTTGTACGTTACAATAAAATCATCAAGAATAAGTACAAAGAAAATTATGGTTACACCGATAATCGTTATTGTCAGGGTTTGACCTAATTCCCTGAGCCTGGATTTACGGTAAATTCTGCGGTAAGCACCCATTAATATATAGAGGAACAACCAAAAAAACGGGATGACGATTATCCCAATCTGGAAATTGGTATCCTGAAGAACGATACTGATGTGTTCGAAAAAATAGGGGTCAATATAATATTTCCTGTAAATGAAAAAAATACTCCAAGCCAATAAGGCGCTGAGATAATCAACAATGAGATATTTAGTGACCTGTAATTTCCTGTTTAACATCTTTGGACTAATTTTATTTAGTAGATTAGGCGGAAATTGTCGAACAATAATCGGGTCTCCTCCACATCGGGCGATTTCCCGGCACCAAAAAACAATTGAAAAGAAGTGGCTCCATAGGCATTGGAAACAACCTGTGTGAGGTTGATATATACTTTGTTCCAATCGCTGCGTGCATTATAAACCATCAGGCTGTGAAAAACTTTAGAATAGCCTTCTTCATGAATAACCAGTCCAACCGTAAAAGGAGAATTGTTTTTATAGTTCATTTCAAGGAAAATTGGGCTGCCATTTTGGGGGAGCTCATAACTTTCGCTGGTAAGGGCTTCAAAAACATCATCTTCATTTTTTAATACAACCAAACCGGAGTGCAGCCCTTCGAATGTTTCCGGACTGTCTTTTTCGGTGAGGCCAATATTAACGGTACTGAGAGCTGTCGTATCCAGTGTTAATTCGGCATCTTCAAAGCTTTCCTGCCAGGCAAAAAAGGTGGATTCCTTATACGATGTTTTTAGGATTTTTTTGCCCCCAAATATAGTGCCTAATGTCGTTATGCTGTCTTCTGCAATTTTCGCAGTAAGATCAATGCGGTCGTAAAAAGCGTATGCTGCACGTGTATTGATCATACCATTGAGCATTACGCCTGGGCGCACAATAATATCTACTTCACCTTTTGCAAGCACAGGAATGGTTGCAGGTAGCTCGAAGCCTCCAATAAGTTGGTTTTCAACATATACCCATGCATCTGTGATTTTCGCTGAAAGACTTCCGTGGTAGAAATCTGTATCTTTCAGCCCAATAGTGTCAATCCGGATATACGATGGGACTTCCTGTTCGCCTTCAAATTTTTCACATGATGTGGATAAAACAAGGAGCAGGGATACAAACAAATATGCTAAAACGTTGTGTAATGGTATTTTCATCAATCAATAAAAACCTTAGGTCAGTTTGCTGTTCAATATGGAAAATATAACGCCCCTAAAAAAGTCTTATTGTACGCTTTGGTACTAATGTGGATAAAATTTAGGCCATTGCTTGTTGCTTTTCCAATTGTTCAATGATAATTGCATGGATATCATTCGCAACTTTTAGGGCTTTATGACCATCAAGCATGCTTACCGGAGGTTGGGTGCCGTTTGCAACAGCTTCGGCAAATGTGAACAATTCCGTTTCAATGGCATTGATATTTTCTGATTCAGGTTTTTCGAAAATAATCTGCTTGGCTTCCCGGCCTTCAGAAGGTTCGAGTATCATTGCAAAGGGGTCATTAACCTTTTCCGGATCAACAGTTTTCATGCGCACAATTTCGCTTTGTTTTTCCAAAAAATCAATCGAGATATAAGCATCTTTTTGGAATATGCGGGTTTTGCGCATATTTTTCAGGCTGATGCGCGAAGCTGTAAGGTTGGCTACACTTCCGTTTTCAAATTCAATGCGTGCATTGGCAATATCAGGTGTTGGGCTAACCACAGCCACGCCGCTAGCTGAGATGTTTTTTACTTCAGATTGCACGGAGCTGAGTACAATATCCAAATCGTGGATCATTAAATCGAGAATGACCGGGACATCCGTCCCACGTGGGTTAAACTGGCTCAAGCGGTGCGCTTCGATAAACATGGGTTTGTCAATGAATTTTTTAGCTGCAAGAAAAGCAGGATTAAACCGCTCAACATGGCCAACCTGTACTTTTACACCTGCTTCATTAGCCAGCTCCATTAGCTTAAAAGATTCTTTAGTGGTAGCTACTATTGGCTTTTCAATAAATACATGTTTGTTTTTGGCAAAGGCTTTTGAAGCACAATCGAAATGTGATATTGTAGGTGTCACAATATCGACTACATCCACATCATCCAAAAGAGATTCAATGGATTCGTAATTTTTAATGCCAAAATCCGAACTTACCTTAGCTGCATTGCTTTTATCCGGATCGTAAAATCCAACTAATTGGTAATCAGTAATATTTTTGATACATTTGATGTGAATTTTGCCGAGATGCCCGGCACCTAAGACTCCTATTTTTAGCATGATATTTCTATTTTGCTGCAAATGTAGGCTTTTTTGATTTTTATCATATTTTTGCAGGAAATAAAATGGCGGGCTTATGATGATTGGCTGCTATTTTAAAATGTTTCCGCATAAGCTAAATGATGATTCAGGATAATTACAGACATAAAGGGCTAAGAAAAAAACTTGCCGATGGAATTCGCGCCAAAGGAATCAGAAACGAAGAGGTTCTGGCTGCAATTGAAAAAATCCCCCGCCATTTGTTTCTTGATCCGGCATTTCTTGAATTTGCATATCAGGATCAGGCTTTTCCGATCGGATCCGGTCAAACCATTTCCCAGCCTTATACGGTTGCTGTACAAACCGAGCTTTTGGATCCCCAGCCACGGCAGAAAATCCTTGAAATTGGTACCGGTTCAGGTTATCAGGCTTGTGTGCTGTTAGAAATGGGAGCAAAGGTCTTTTCCGTCGAGCGACAAAGAAACCTTTATAATAAGGCCAAGAAGTTTCTTACGGAACTTAAATACCGCCCAAAACTCTTTTTTGGTGATGGTTACAAGGGTTTGCCTACTTTTGCCCCCTTCGATGGCATAATAATTACCGCAGGCGCACCGTTTATACCCGAAGCCTTGAAAGAACAGTTGAAAATAGGAGGGAAAATGATTATCCCTATAGGTGGAGAAAGCGGGCAGGTGATGAAAGTCGTATTGAAAACTGCAGAAAATAAATTTGAAATATCTGAACATGGCGGTTTTAGTTTCGTGCCAATGCTCGAAGACAAAGCAAATGATTAAAAAAAAACTGTATCTTGGCCTGAAATTTGTTAAACAAAATATCTTTTTATAAACAACCTAAAGCACAACAGTATGAGAAAAGCAACTTTTTTATTTTCGTTTCTATTATTGGCAGGTATTGCCTTTATGTTCACGGCGTGTAGCGATGATGATGATCCGGACGATCCACAGCCAAGATATTATCCAACCATCGATTTTAAAGGAGGTGGCGATTATGTCTCATCAGATGTAACTGTTGATACCGGAACAAGCATTCATATTGGAATTACAGCTGCAATGAATGCTACTTCTAAAGAAAAACTGCGCATATTTACTGTATCACGCGTAGTGAACAACAATCCTGAAATAATTTATAATCTGGAGTTTAAAGAGGAAAACTTTTCCTTTGACTCAGTTTTTGTTGCCTTGAGCGAAGCTTCTACGGAAAACTTTATTTTTACTGTAGAAGATGATGAAGGAGAAAAAGCAGAAGTTTCATTGAACGTTACAACTGAAGTCCCTCCTTCACCTTATCAAGAAATCAACTACTATGAAGGTGTAGTTCTGGGTTCTTATAACGATCAAACAGGTAGCTTCTATTCTGTTTCGGAAAACAAGGTTTATTCTATTGCCGAAGCAAATGCAGCAAGCGAAAAAATTGATTTGATTTATTATTATGGTGTTCAAAATAAAGCATCCATTGGTGCACCTGATGATGCTGTTGTAAACCAGACTTATAACCTGAGTGCATGGACAACCATTAATGAAACAAGGTTCTTTGAAACTGATTACACTGCCGAGATTTTTGACGGCATGGAAAATGATTCATTGCTTATTGAGCTGGAGACTTTCGATTTGACGTCTGTCGTTAACCTCGAAGCAGAAAAAGTATTTGCTTTTATCACCGCAGATGGCAAAAAAGGCTTGGTTAAAGTAGCAGAAATCCCTGTTATGCGCGAAGACCTGATTACTTTTGATGTGAAAGTTCAGAAGTAAGCTGCTTCTATTATTGAAAAAATGATCCCGCCTGAACCATCAGGCGGGTTTTTTTATTGTCTTTATATGGAAATCAGTTCCTTTTGAGGTTTTTAACAATTTATTGTTCATAAGATGAGCCAAAAATCAGGTTGGTTCCAACTGAATTAGTGATATTTGTTTAGTATTAAAACTGAGCTGGTTTCATATAAAAATGCGATATAAGTGCTTGGATTAAAGGATATTGTGAAAATATTTGCCGTCGTTGCTGCCGTAGTCCTGCTTTTTGCCATGACAACGGAGTTTCCTTCTGTGCCTACACCGAGGCCGGTTTTTTATGGTTCCGAAGCAAAAGCAGAAGCAAATATCCCTAAAGTCAAAGCAATTAAAAAGACTTCACGGAAAAGTTTAGCAGACGGAGTGAAAATTGGTGAAACTCCAGTTAGCAAAGCAAATAGAACTCCTGACAAAGAAGAACCCAAAGCCGGGAAAATCGACAGCAAAAAGATAAAGCCAAAAACAACAGCAAAAAATGAAAAAGCCGATCCGGTGCGCGATGTTTATGATGAATCGAGAAAGGTGGCTTATACAAATCTTGGGAAAAAGGAATACCGTATTATGGCTACTGGACAAAGAACTGTGGATCAGCTTGCAGAGTATCTCCTGTACTTTAACCCGAATATTGATGCCACTACGGCTTACCTAATGGCAGGATATTATGTTGATGAATCTGAAAATGAAGGTGTGAACCATGATATCGCATTTTGCCAGATGTGCCTGGAAACAGGATTTCTCCGTTTTGGAGGTATCGTGCACCCTTCTCAAAATAATTTTTGTGGGCTGGGTGCTGTGAATTCGAGTACACCCGGTGAGCGTTTCCCAACAAGACGTATGGGCGTGATTGCCCATATCCAGCATCTGAAAGCATATGCCAGTAAGCAACCGCTCAAAGGACAGCTGGTCGATCGACGTTTTAAATGGGTGAAACGAGGAAGCGCTCCTACAGTTGATGGCCTGGCCGGTAAATGGGCCGCCGACCGAGAATACTCCTTGAAAATTAAAAGTTTGCTTTATCGCCTCGATTTGAGTACCCGTAATTACCTTTCCAATCGTTAGTATAAATCCTTTATTGAGCTCTTATTGCTAACAAATTTTTCCAGATATTTTGTGCAAAGCTGATACAGATGCCGGTTGCGTTTCTTATCGGACGCAAAAGGACATGCGACTTCTTGCTCCCTTTCAAAATACAGACCGCTTTTGTTTTTTATATAACCTGAAAGAGCAAGGTAAAGCGGCGTTTTAGCTGCATGTGCTGCTTTTTCGTGCCCGCCCAGACCAAGATCCCGTGTTAGCTGGGAATCCACAAATCCAGGATGACAAGAATTAACTGTAATGCCTTTTTTTTGAAAGTTTTCCGCAAAAACAGGGCTCAACATGCGTATAGCCTGCTTGGACTGGCGGTAGGCTTCGTCGTTGAAATAGGGTCTTTCCCTGAATTCCAAATCATTCATATCAAAGTTTCCTGCCCAATGGCTGGCAATATTGATGATGCGCGCATCGGATGAAGGTTCCATAAATGGAGCGAAAAAGTGCATCATATAAAAATAAGACAGCACATTAACCGCAAATTGTAATTCGATACCATCGGAATTGGTGCCCCATTGTTTCGGAGCTGTTGCAGCACTGTTGATCAGGATGTCCACGGGCGTTTCCCAGCTGCTTGCCAAATCGCGGATTTCGGTGCCTTCCGAAAGGTCGGTGCAAATTGGATGTATTTCCGTATTCCTGCTTTTGCGCTGAATCTGCCTGCATAGCGTATGGATTTTTTCATCCTGCCTTCCGATTAAAAAAAGCCGGTGACCTTGCACTGCAAGCTGCGCTGCTATTGCTGTTCCAATAGCGCCATAGGCTCCGGTGATGATAATGTTCTTTCCCTTCATCCCTTATTAAACTCTGGTTTCATTGACGAAAATACATCAAATTCCTGAAATTGCCAGAATCGCTTCTATATTGTGCTAAATTATTGAATAATAATGTTTTATGATGGCAGCCTTCCTTCGTAAATTTATTTGGAAATTTTGCGTTTTTTGATGGTTAATATGCCTTAACAAGCTTTAACACTGCACTTAACATTTCTTAACAAGAATAATTTGGGCACAATATCACTGCGGACGTACCTTTGCCTTGTAAAAATTGATAAAGCTATGATTGAAACCGATATCAGAGAATTAAATGAGAAAATCCAGAAGGAGAGCGCTTTTATAGACCTGATCCGCCTGGAGATGGACAAAGTGATTATTGGCCAGAAACATATGGTTGAACGCCTGTTGATTGGCCTGCTCTCGAACGGACATATCCTGCTCGAAGGTGTGCCCGGTCTGGCAAAAACGCTGGCTATTAAAAGTATGGCCAATGTGATCAAAGCAGATTTCAGCCGTATCCAGTTTACACCGGATTTGCTGCCTGCCGATTTGCTGGGTACACTTATCTACAGCCAGAAAAATGAAGAGTTTGTGGTACGTAAAGGCCCCGTTTTCAGTAATTTTATCCTGGCGGATGAGATCAACCGTAGCCCGGCAAAAGTGCAAAGTGCATTGCTCGAAGCTATGCAGGAACGCCAAGTGACCATTGGCGACGAAACCTTCAAACTGGAAGAACCTTTCCTTGTGATGGCAACGCAAAATCCGATTGAACAGGAAGGTACTTATCCGCTGCCCGAAGCTCAGGTTGACCGTTTTATGCTTAAAGTAACCATCGGTTATCCTAAAAAAGAAGAAGAGAAGCAGATTCTGCGTATGAATATCCGCAATGAATATGCAAAAACCAATCCGGTAATTTCTACAGAAGAAATCCTGAAAGCGCGTGCAGTAGTCCGTGAGGTCTATCTCGACGAAAAAATTGAAAATTACATCACCGACATTGTTTTTGCTACACGCTTCCCGGATAAATATAAACTGACGAAATTCGACGGAATGATTGCTTATGGCGGTTCACCGCGTGCCAGTATCAACCTTGCGCTTGCTTCCAAAGCCTACGCTTTTATCAAGCGCCGCGGATATGTAATTCCTGAGGATGTGCGAGCTGTTGCCCATGATGTGCTGCGTCACCGTATTGGCTTGACTTATGAAGCCGAAGCCGAGAATATCACTACCGAAGACATCATCAACGAAGTGCTGAATACGGTTGAAGTGCCGTAAAAATCAGGATTTTGATTCATATTTTGTCTTTATTACTTAAATTTTAGAATTGCATGGAAGCATCCGAAATATTTAAAAAAGTCCGTAAAATTGAAATCAAGACCCGTGGTCTGTCCAACCAGATTTTTTCCGGTGAGTACCACAGTATCTTCAAGGGCAGGGGTATGGCTTTCAGTGAGGTGCGCGAATATCAGTATGGCGATGATATCCGCAATATCGACTGGAATGTAACGGCCCGTATGAACCATCCTTATGTGAAAATTTTTGAAGAAGAACGTGAACTTACCGTGATGCTGCTGATCGATGTGAGCGGTTCCAATGAATTTGGCTCACGTGTGCAGCTCAAAGAAGACATGATCACGGAAATAGCGGCGGTGCTTTCCTTTTCGGCCATACAGAATAATGATAAAGTCGGGGTGATCTTTTTCAGCGATAAAATTGAAAAATTCATCCCGCCAAAAAAAGGCAGTTCCCACATCCTGAGGATAATACGCGAGCTAGTTGATTTTAAAACCGAAAACCAGGGAACAGATATTGCTGAAGCACTGCGCTTTATGACCAATGCCATCAAGAAACGCTGTATTGCATTTGTGCTTTCCGACTTTATGGACGAGGGATATGAGGATGCGCTCAAAATTGCCAGCCGCAAGCACGATCTTATTGCCGTTCGTATTTTCGACCAGCGCGAAGAGGAAATTCCCGATATGGGCCTTGTGCGCCTGCGCGATGCCGAAACCGGCGGACAAGTCTGGGTAGATACATCCGATAAAGGATTTCGCAGGGAATTTGCCAAACAGGCTGCAATCCGAAACCGAAAAATGGATGAACTGTTCATCCGCTCCGGCGTGGATATGGCCAGTGTGCGCACCGACCGCGATTATGTAAAACCGTTGATGACACTCTTCAAGAAAAGGGGGGCAAGGGCATGAAGAAGCATCATTTGAAATATTTTCCAATCCTGATCAGTTTTTTGTTGCTGCTTTCCATCGCAGGAAAATCATCGGCACAGGAAGCTTATGCTGAGCTGGATACCAATAAATTACTCATTGGCGACCAAACCAATTTGCAGCTCAACCTGATCATCCCGCAAGGGGCAAATTATATGTGGCCGCAGCTTCAGGATACGCTCATTACCAATTTGGAAGTGCTGTCGCAAGGGAAAATCGATTCCACCTTTGAAAATGGTGTTTTGAAACTGAGCCAGAAATTGCTGATTACATCTTTTGACTCCGGTTTTTATGCGGTTCCGCCGCTGGAATTTGCCTGGCAGGCTGAGGGGGATACCAGTCTTAAGTTCTTACAGACCAATCCCTTTTTGCTCGAAGTTGGCACAGTTGCCGTTGACACTACTCAGGCCATTAAGGATATCAAGCATCCGATGGAAGCGCCATACACTTTAAAGGAAGCTTTGCCCTGGATTTTGGGCGGGCTGGGTCTGGTGGCCGTAATTTTTGGAGTTTGGTATTATCTGCGCAAGCGCAAAAAAGGGGAGAAGCTTTTTGCCGCTCCGCCCAAACCAAAATTGCCACCGCATATACAGGCTATTAACGAGCTGGAAAGTTTACGGCTGAAAAAGCTCTGGCAATCGGGGCAGGTCAAAACCTATCATACCGAGCTCACCGACATCATACGCGAATACGTGGAAGGCCGTTTTCATATCGGCGCCGTTGAAATGACATCCGATGAGATTATGGATGCACTGAAAACGCAGGCAGTGAATGATGAAGCCTGGCATAAACTCGCCGCAAGCCTTACATTGGCCGATTTGGTGAAATTTGCCAAAGCGCAGCCGCTGCCACTCGAAAATGATAGCAGTTTGAACAATTGTATCGACTTTGTTAATGAAACACGTCCTGCCGCACAGCCGCAAGAGAGCAAGGAAGGAGAAGCTCTGCAGGAAATGAAAAATAAAAACGAATAAAATGTTAGAAAACATTGAATTTGCCTATCCCGGCTATTTTTATCTGTTTTTGTTGTTGCCGCTGCTGGGACTATGGTATTACTTTATGCACAGGCGCAAACATGCTGATATGCAGGTGTCGTCGCTTTCGGCCTGGCGTGTAAAAAGTGCCGGCTGGAAGGTGTATGCCCGCCATCTGCCTTTTGCTCTGCGTATTTTGGCCATTGCAGCCCTTATTGTGGTGATGGCGCGCCCGCAGTCGAGCAGCAGCCGGCAGGATGTGAATGTGGAAGGAATTGATATTGTTACCGCACTGGATATTTCCAGTAGTATGCTGGCCGAAGATTTTAAGCCCAACCGCCTCGAAGCGGCAAAAAATGTGGCCACAAGCTTTATCAATGGCCGCCCGAACGACCGTGTGGGCCTGGTCGTATTTAGCGGGGAAACCTTTACGCAATGTCCTTTAACAACCGATCATGGTGTGGTGAAAAACCTTTTCCGCGATATCCAAAGCGGCATGATTGAAGACGGCACGGCTATCGGAGACGGTCTTGCAACGGCTGTGAACCGCTTAAAAAACAGCGTTGCCATCAGTAAAGTTGTGATTTTGCTCACCGATGGAGAAAACAATTCCGGGGCAATCGATCCGGTTTCTGCTGCTGAAATTGCCAAGAAATTTGGTGTGCGCGTTTATACTATTGGTGTGGGGCAAATTGGTACGGCACCCTATCCTTTCGATACGCATTTTGGCAAACAGTATCAGAATGTGGAAGTGCGCATTGATGAAGATTTGTTGAAAGAAGTGGCAGAAATTACCGGAGGGAAATATTTCCGTGCCACGGATAACAAAAAACTGGAGCAGATCTATGGTGAAATCGATAAACTGGAAAAATCCAAAATTGATGTTACGGAATTTCAGAAAAAACATGAAGAATTCCTTCCGTGGATGCTGCTGGCCATTGGCCTGTTCCTGCTCGAATTTTTGCTCAGGAACACCCTTTTAAAAACATTGCCTTAAAAGATTTGAAATGGAAACCATATTAAGATTTGAACATCCGGAATATTTGTACGGCCTTTTGGTACTGCCACTGATGCTTCTTGTGTTTGTGCTGATGATGCGCTGGCGCAAAAACGCGCTCAAAGCTTTTGGCGATGTGAAGGTCATTTCTAAATTGATGCCGGATATCACCCACGGACGTTTTGTTTTTAAATTCGTAATCCTGTCTCTGGTGGGCACCATGCTTGTAATTGCTGCCGCAAATCCCCAGATTGGATCCAAAATTGAACAGGTAAAGCGTCAGGGTATTGATCTCGTTATTGCCCTTGATGTTTCCAATAGTATGATGGCAGAAGATATCAAGCCAAGTCGCCTGGAAGCTTCAAAACTGGCTATTTCGCGACTTATTAGTGAGCTGAAAGGCGACCGCATAGGGATTATCGTTTTTGCAGGCAAAGCTTATACCCAGCTGCCGATTACTACCGATTATGCTGCGGCTCGCATGTTCCTCAATACCATCGATAACAATATCGTGCCCACACAAGGAACAGCCATAGGTGATGCAATATCAATGGCCGAAACGGCTTTTAATCCGGATGATGAGCACAATAAAGCCATCATCGTGATAACGGATGGCGAAAACCATGAAGATGACGCTATTCAGGAAGCCAAAGCTGCTGCCGAAAAAGGAATTCACGTCTATACGATTGGTATGGGTTTGGCAGAAGGCGGCCCGATCCCTTTGTACAACAGCCGTGGCGTGCAGCAAGGATTTAAAAAAGATAATCAGGGCAATACCGTGATTACCAAACTGAATGAGGAAATGCTGCGCAAAATTGCCGATGCCGGCGATGGCGCTTATGTGCGTGCCAATAATACCCGCGCAGGGGTGAATATGATTTTTGATGAAATCAATAAACTCGAAAAATCAGAGATTGAATCCAAAATGTTTTCGGATTATGAAGACCGTTTCCAGATTTTTGCCGGATTGGCATTGGCTCTTCTCATTTTTGAATTGCTGATCCTGGAAAGGAAAACGAAATTGCAACGTAAGTTTAAACTTTTTGAAGAATAGGATAGCCTTATGAAGTGGACAGTGTTAAGTATAATAATGTGTGTGTTTTTGATGCAGGAGCTTGCCGCGCAGTCGGAAAACAAGCTGATACGCAGTGGAAACAACAAATACGAGGATGCCAGCTACAATGAGGCGGAAATTGATTACCGTAAATCGCTGGAAGAGAATCCGGAATCAGTGAAAGGGACTTTTAACCTGGGAACCGCCCTCTACAAGCAGGATAATTTCGAGGAATCGTCGAAACTTTTTGCCGGTGTTGCCGAAAAGGAAATCAGCGATGATCAAAAGGCTGAAGCCTGGTATAATTTAGGCAATTCGATGCTGGAACAACAAAAATATCAGGAAAGCATAGAAGCCTACAAAAAATCTTTGCGCCTCAAGCCTGATGATATGGACTGCAAATACAACCTGGAATATGCGCGTCAGAAACTGCAACAGCAACAACAGCAGCAGCAACAGCAACAGCAAAACCAGGATCAGAAGCAGGATCAACAAGACCAGCAGGACAAAAAAGATCAACAAGACCAGCAGGATCAAAAGGACCAGCAGGATCAAAAGGATCAGCAGGATCAGAAAGACCAGCAGCAGAAAGACCAGCAAAAGCAGGATCAGCAAAACGACCAGCAGAAGCAGGATCAGAAGCAGCAACAAAATCAGGATCAGCAGCAACAGCAGCAACAGCCTAAACCGCGTGAAATAAGCAAAGAAGATGCTGAGCGTATGCTTGAAGCGATGAAAAATGATGAAAAGAAAACCATGAAAAAAGTGAAGATGCAGATAGTGAAAGGACAACGTGTGAAGATTGAAAAAGACTGGTAGCCCATAAATCCTGCGAAAAGCTTTACTTTTGAAAACTGAATGAATGAAACCAAACATGTGCAGATAATGATAAAACGTATCATCTTCATATTGACCGTATTTTTAAGCCTGAGCGGACTGAAAGCCCAAGTGCAGTTCAATTGTACTGCACCGGCACAGGTCCAGAGCGGGCAAACCTTCCGGGTAGTGTTTACCATAAATGCCGATGCACGCAATTTCCGGGGGCCTTCTTTTGAAGGTTTGTCGGTTTTGAGCGGGCCCAATCAATCTACAAATTCCAGTATCCAGATTATCAATGGTAAAGTGAGCAAGAATATGGAGCTCAGCTATACCTATTATGTGCGTGCAGATCAAGAGGGTACTTTTACAGTTGGTGCTGCCGAGGCAAGGGTGGATGATGAAGCACTGAAATCGAATACCGCTACAATCAAAGTGGTGAAAGGCCGAACACAGCAGTCAAGTCAAACATCAGGCAACCGAAGCAGTCAAAATAGCGGAAGCCGCACAACGAACAGCCGCTCCGGCGAAGTTACTGCCGATGATGTTTTCCTGAAGGCTTATGTCTCGGACCGGAATCCCATGCAGGGCGAGCAGATCATCGTCACTTACAAGATTTTTACCCGCGTGCCCCTGGCAAATTTCAGTGTCAACAATGCTTCCACTTTTCCGGGTTTCTGGACACAAAACCTGCTGGACGAGAAGCAACGCTTGCAACAAAAACAAGAGATTATCGACGGAGAAGAATACGTAACGGCTGAACTTAAGCGGATTGCGCTCTTTCCGATGAAATCGGGCGAAATTACCATCGAGCCCATGGATGTGGATGTCGTTGCGCAAATCCAGCGGCAAACACGCAGGCGCTCTTCCGGTGATCCTTTTTTCGATTCCTTTTTTAATGATTCGTTCTTCAATAATTCCTACGATAACGTTAAAAAGAACCTGAAATCCAATGCATTGAAAATCAATGTAAAGGCATTTCCGATGGAAAACAAGCCTGCCGGTTTTGATGGGGCCGTGGGCTCGTTCCGCTTTTCATCGAGTGTGGACAAACAAAAACTGAAAACAAACGAAGCGCTTAACCTGCGTTATACCATCTCCGGAAGGGGAAATGTGCAACTGGCCGAATTGCCTGAAATCAGCTTTCCGCCCGATTTTGAAGTTTATGATCCCAAAGTAAACAATAGCGTAAACACTACGGCAAATGGGGTGAGCGGAACCAAAACCTTTGAATACCTGATTATTCCGCGTTCTGCCGGGAGTTTTGAAATTCCTGCCGTGACCTTCAGTTTCTACGATCCGGCCAAAAAACAATATGTCAGCCAAAAATCCAATGCCTATATTATTGAAGTGGAAAAAGGTCCTGATAATGGCGGCGCAATGTCTTATACTTCAGCGGGACGCGAAGATATAAAATACCTTGGCAGCGATATCCGCCACTTGAAAATGCCTCCTTTGGAACTTAAGCCCAAAGGAAAATGGCTGTTTGGCACAAACCTTTATACGCTCGTATTGGCCGGTATGCCTTTGTTGCTGATCCTTTTGATCGTCATTGTGCGAAGCACACGCCAAAAGCGCAGCAACGAAGCCCTGATGAAAAACCGTAAAGCCAATAAAATGGCACGCCAGCGACTGAAAAAAGCAACGGCAGCTTTCAAAGCCGGCGATGCGAAAATTTTCTACGAAGAGATTTCGCAAGCAATGTGGGGCTATGTTGGCGATAAATTCAATATCCCGCTTTCGGAACTGAATGCCGACAACATCAACAGTGTGCTTACCGAAAAAGGCATTAAAGCGGAAGCCGTGGAAGCGTTTAGCAAAACCCTGGCCGATACCGAATTTGCCCGTTTTGCACCCGGTGATAAAAATGAAATGATGGATAAAATCCACAAAAGTGCCATCGAAGCCATTAGTAAGGTGGAAGGTTCAATCAAGTAGATTTAAAAATTAAACAGATGAAGAATCTTAAAAGTATATTCTTGGTTTTGTTTCTGCTTCCGGCAATGCTGTTTGCACAGGATTACGCTGCTCTGGCCGATTCTGCGGAAGCCAAATATAACCGCAAGCTTTATAATGATGCCATTGCAGATTATCAGAAAGTAATCGATGCCGGAATGGAGTCGGCGGCCCTGTATTTCAATATGGGCAATGCCTGTTTTAAGGCCGGCGATATCCCTTCGGCAATTTTGTACTACGAAAAGGCTAAAAAACTGGCGCCATCGGATGAAGATATTCAATACAATCTGGATGTGGCGCGGAATCAAACAGTAGATAAAATCGAGGCCGTTCCCGAGATGTTCCTGGATCGCTGGTATGCGCAATTGGAAAACCAACTGGATGCCAACAGTTGGGCACTTGTGGCCATTTCTTTGCTGGCTTTGGTATGCATTTTTGCAGGGATTTTCTTTTTATCGCGACGGGTTGCTTTGCGCAAAATGGCTTTTTGGTCGGGATTGGTTTTTTTGATATTCTTTGGCCTGAGCCTTGCTTTGGCACAATCGAAATACAAGGACGTAAGTACCGAAAATACCGCCATTGTTTTTGATCCTTCGGTTACCATCAAAAGCTCACCAGACGAAGGCAGTGTTGACCTTTTTGTGCTCCACGAAGGGGCAAAAGTTGAGCTGGTCGATCAGGTAGGGCAGTGGTATAAAATCCGCATAGCCAACGGCAGCGTGGGCTGGATGAAAAAGGATGCGCTGAAGGAGATTTAATGGATATTGCGTTATGGAGCGTCATCCCGAGCGATAGCGAGGGAACTCAAAGAGCTACCGCCCTTTAAATCCAAAACACCCCAACTCCCTGTTTTTCAATACAGAAACCCAAACATCCATAATGGTATTTGATTGCGGAAACCGTGCTCTATATCATCGGCAGCAATGAAACTGTTTTCCTGGCCGGCTATTTGCTTTTGCGTTTTGTTTTTGCCTCCTACTTCAATCAGGTATGAACCGTCGATTAAAAAATCTCCTTTTTGTGGGTACGACAGCTTATGTGCATGGGAAAGCTGGTTATAAAAAAACGTTTCCCGAACATTGCCTACATTGGCATTCTGAGCCTGAAGAGCATAAATCAGGTTGGGATTTTCCATATATATTTTTTCGGGTTTCGACATGAGGCTCATTCCTTTGGCGCTGCTGCCGAGCATGCGTATGAGTCCGGCACGTTCCAAATAATTGAAATAGCGGATAATGGTATCCCTGCCAATCCCGCTTCGTTTGTTCAGGTTTGTGATATTGGGTTTGAAAGGAACGCTCTCAGCCAGGATCATCAGCAGTTGTTTTAATTTATAAATCGACTGAAAATCAATAGCTGTGAATGCGGGAAGATCCGTTTCCAGGATCAGTCCCACGGTTCTTTCAAGATGTTGTGGAAAATCCGCGCCACTTTCTATAAAATAGGGGTAGGCTCCCTGTTTCCGGTAGGCTTTAAATTCTTTGATGGGCTTGATTTTTTGTGTCAACTCCAGGCTAATATCCCTATGATGTTTTAAGATGTCGTCGAGTGTATAGGTTTCTGATTTGATGTCTGATTTTAGTTCAATGTATTCGCGTAATGAAAGAGTAGGAAGATTATAAACTACTGCCCGGCGGCTCAGATCTGCATCCGCTTTATCAATTTCCAGAATTGATGAACCAGTGAAAATAATTTTTAAACCGGAATAGTTGTCGTAAATGTTTTTGATCTCACGCGACCAGCTTGGATATTTGTGGACTTCATCCAAAACAAGGATTTTTCCGCCGGTTTTCACAAAATCGTCCGCAAAATCAAGCAAGGGGTGTTCCGTGAAATACATATGATCCAGACTGGCATACAATATTTCATCTTTTTCAGCAGGATATTCTTTCAGGTATTGGAGGAGCAGACTGGTTTTGCCGCTTCCACGGGCTCCTTTTACAGCAATAAGCCGACGTTCCCAATTAATCTCATTCATCAGGAATCGTTTAAAACGCAAAGGGGCTTCCTGAATTTTTTTCGCTGAATTTTCTGCTATTGACTGCATATTGTTTTATTTTGCATTGATAATAATGCAAAAATACTATAAAATTGCCTTACAGCCAATGCAAAAATCAATAAAAATTGCCTTACATATAATGCAAAATAGGGTTTTTATCCTAATTCCGGCATTTTGTTGTTGATAAAACGTTCCCACCAAACACTCAGCGCCAGCAGGTTGAAATAGCGGAATGCCTGTACCTGCTTGTACCAGAACCAATATCCATCGCTTCCGGCCTGCTTGTCGTAATTATCTAAGAATTTCTTCAGGCGCGCGGGTTTGAACAGGCTTTTTGCTGCATCCGAATTTTCAATAAAAGCACGTAATTGCTTGCGTTGGGCATCATCCTGGAAGAAAAGCGGCAGCGGAGCAAAACCGCCCTGTTTTTTGCGGTTCGTAATTTCATTGGGCAGGCGTTCTTTCAGATAATTTTTATGCAGGAACTTAGTAATGCCTTTTCCGGCAGCGATATCTTCCATGCTTCCTTTGCACTTGAGGGGCTGGTCGAGCTTCTTCAGGAAATCATACACATGCGCATCCATATAGGGAAAAGTCAGGCTGTTATTAAAATGTTGCGCCATTTTCGATGCCTTGAAAAGGATGACTTCATCAATTACCTGACGGATATCACCGAGATAGTTATGTGTCATATAATACTCTTCAAAAGAATTAAAGTCTTTCGGAACATGCTCCAGGTAGGAATGTTTGGGGACTTTGTGTTCCGGCAGAATCATGGATGCCAGTTCATGCTGTTTAAAACCGAAATTATCGCTTTGCTGGATGTTCAGGATTTTTTCGTTGTGGAAATTCATCCGGAAAAGGATGTTGTCTTTATTGAACATCGGCATTTTGGCCATACAGGCAAAGGTTTTTTGTAAAGGTTGCAAATGCTTTCCTTTCAGACGCCAATGCATAGCCAATTCTTTACCGGCCGTACCAAAATGCTGGTCATTTCCATCTCCACCGAGGATGATTTCGGGTGCGGCATTTTCCTGCACCAGTTTCATGGCGGTATAATTCACCATCAGGCCGCCTTCCTGGAAAGGATCGCCAAGATAATCCACAATTTCGGGCAAATTGAATATCTCACTGCCGTCGATTTCGTATTCGAAATGTTCGGTTTTATAAACCTCCGACATCAGCTTGGCCAAAGGCAGTTCCGTCCACGGATTATTTTTAAAGCCAATAGAAAAAGAGTAGGCTTTTCCATCATAAACTTCACGAAGTGCATCAATATTTCCGCCGCTGTCATACCCGCCGGAAAGCAAAAGGCCAACTGATTTTTTGCCGGCAGTGCGTCTTTTCACCGCATCGAGATGTAGTCGTTGGTATTCTTTTGTGGCTTCTTCTTCGCTGAGCTTGAGTGTGCCATAATTTTTTTTGAAATCGTTGAAATCGCAGAGATATTCTAAGCTCAGTTGGTTTTGTTTCCAGGTAAGCACAGTTCCGGCAGGTTGTTTGCGCACGCCCTCAAGCGATGCCAATGGGGAAGGGGAGTAGCCAATTCCGAGGAATGTCAGCAGGGATTCGGTTCGTGGCCTGGCGTCAAATCCTTTGAAATTGAGCAGGTTTTTCAAAAAAGCACCAAAGAAACGTTCGTTATGATAGACCTGTGGCCCTGCACCATGCCGGTCGCGTACGATATTGGTTTCATTTGGGCTGATCATGATAAATGTAAACTCGCCATCCATCATGCCCACGCCTTGTTTGCCTTTGCGCAACAGGTATTCCAGCAATGCTTCCATGCTGTCTTCTTCATGGATATTGGCGATTTTGCACAGCTGAGGAATGTTGTACACATTGCCCCAGAAAAAAAGGTGGTATTGATCGGAACTGACCATTACCGGTTTGCTATCCCAGGCCAGATTCTCATGAAATTGGACATCATTCTGCCTGTTGGGCAGTTGGTCTTGTATTTTAATTTCCGGATCGAAAAAGCCGCTGAACATCATAATTATTTGGATTTTGGGTTCTTGTCAATTGTACCGTGCTGTGTGTGTATAAACTTTTTGTTGGCGCCTTTTGTTCGCAGCATGCTCATCAGCATGAGGAACATGCCCCTTGGAAGGCTCAAAACAGCTTTCAGGGTTTGGCCGTTGTAAAATTTCCCGGGAATGGAGAGGAAAAAGCTGAGGATACATAATCCCCATACAATCAGCCAGTAGATGCTCAGGATTTCCGGGCTGCCCGTAAAATAGTTGAGGAGCAGGAAAAGGACTGCCAAAACGCTCAAAAGCCCCAGCAGCAATACGCGCGGAGGTTGGATAAACTGGAAAGCTTTATCAAAATAATCCACATTTCCACGGCTGATCATATGCCAGAGCGATGTTAGGAAATCCTTGCGGAAATAATGAAACTGTGCTGATAGCCAGCGCCTTCTTTGATTGCTGAAGACTTCTTCCTTTTGCACTTTTTCGTCATAGACCAAAGCGTTTTCCAGATATTCGATCTTATGCCGCTCTTTGAGCATCTTAAGCTCAATTTCTTTATCAAAACCACCAATGGCTTTGATTTCTTTCATCATATTTTTGAAAAACAGATATTCGAAAGCCATGCCCGAACCAATAATGGCCGAAGAAAGACCCAGTACACGATGGCCTTTTCGGAAAATGTGGTTGTTGATTTCTTCGCTCACGGCATCCAAAACGGCCATGCTTGTGTTCATGTTTTTCGCCACGCGATGTCCCTGAACAGCTGAATATCCGGCTGCAAAAGAATCGTTCATTTTGCTCAGGAAATCTATTTCCATCACATTATCGGCATCTAAAACCAAAGCAATGTCGTAATCCTCTGGTAATTGTTCCATAGCTTTGTTCAGGGCTTTTGATTTGGTGCTTTTTTCAAAACTGACCTCAATCAGCTTCAGGGGCATTTCTTTCAGTTTGTCGAGTGTGTGCTGCTGAAAGCTGTCGGCGATTATTACGACATCAAAAGCTTCTTGTGGATAATCCTGCTTCAGGGCTTCGGAGGCAACATCAATAATAACCTGATCTTCTTTATAGCCAGGAATAAGCACGGCAAATTTTCGTTTTTTATCGTCTTTGGGTTTGCTCAGGCGATGAGGGAAAATACCGCCAAAAGCAAAAATAAAGATGTATAGGGTTGCTATTCCAAAGAGAATGAGCAAAATATATTGAAGAATAGAACTGCTGAGTATAAATGTATCCATATTTGGGTCTTTTATAACATTGGGTTTTCGTGTATCTCTTTGCTGAAAATATGGCGGATGTTCCAGCCTATAGCGCGAATATACGCATAAAAATAACGTATCCGGCCACGGATCAGGTGGCTGAGGCCGTTTTTTGGTATCGCCACAAATAATTGATAGGCCAGTGCCAACCAGAAATGTTTCCCTTCAATATTCCTGCGCATAAAAACAATTCGGTTGCGGTTTTGATAATAGATTTTCATCGGGCTTTGTTTGCCTGTAGAAACCGATTCTTTGTGCATCACCAGCGAATTGTGCACATAATGAATTTCATAACCGGCTTTTTTGATGCGCTCGCACCAATCGGCCTCCTCATAATAAAGAAAAAACGTATAAGACATCATCCCGATTTTCCGGATTACTTCCATGGGGATCATCATCGCAGCTCCATGTGCATAGGCTGTGGGTTTGTCCTCATCGTACTGCCCTTTGTCAAATTCCTTAAAACCAATGGCAAAATTCCTTGTAGTGACAGGATTGATGGTGGTATAGCCTGCATACTGGATTTGCTCGGGTTCATAATAAAACCGGATTTTCGGGCTTACCGCCCCGATGTTTGGGTTTTCTTCCATTTTTTTGACCAAGGGCTCCAGAAAGTCAACTTTAACCACGGTATCGTTATTCAGGAAGAGGACGTATTTCCCCCGGGCACGCATAATGCCAAAATTATTTCCGGCGGCAAAACCATAATTGATCGGATTTTCGATGAGTATTAAATTGGGATGTTTTTCTTTGAGTTTTGTCGGGTCATCATCCGGACTGGCATTATCCACAACAATTACCTCAATATTTGGGTAGCTGATGCGTTCGAGGCTGTCGAGCATCTCGCTTGTTGCTTCGGAATGATTGTAATTCACCGAAACGATGGATACCAAGGGGTAATTTTTGAGGCGTGTTTTAACAAGCATAAAAAAAGGTTATAGTGTATAAGGGTAATACAGTGTTCATGAGCATAGTTCCTCAGGTTTTCGAGTATAAATGTACTAATAATTCCCTTTACGGTTATTGGGGAACGCGCATTAAAGTTGAATATTGAACCTCACATGAGTTTGGCAATAGCGAGAAAAAGCTATATTTGCTTTAAAGAAACCAAAAGACTAAAAAATGGCGCAGCTTAAAAAGGTGTATTTCCCGGGCATGAACGGTATCCGTTTCATTGCTGCTTTCTCGGTGATTTTCCATCATATAGAACAATCAAAGTTTTGGATGAATGTTCCCAGCGTTTGGGAAAACATTATTGTTGATAATATTGGACACAAAGGACGGATAATTTTTTTCGTTCTTTCCGGTTTTTTGATCACTTATTTATTTCTGGCAGAAATCAAAAAAACGGGTACCATTGATACAAAGAAATTCCATATCCGACGGAATCTGAGGGTTTGGCCGCTTTACATTGTTGTTGTGCTTTTTTCCCTTTTGATCTTGCCTTATTTCAATCATCTAACCTGCCATCATTGCAGCCATGGTTACGGACCAACACCATTTAATGATATAGTGGAAGTGTCTTATTGGAAAAAGTTTATTCTCTACTTGTTCATGTTTGCCAATTTTGCCCGCTTTATGTGGCCGCCCGTGCCCGGTTTGAGCCAGCTTTGGTCTATCGGGGTGCAGGAACAGTTCTATCTGCTTTGGCCAACCATGACCAAGTGGTTTAAGCGGTATTTCCTTCCTATGGTTCTTTTTGTAATCATTGGGAAAGTGTTTGGAGAGGCAGCTATTCGATTTATTAAGGCAAATTGGGATACGTTCTCCATTCCGTTTATTTCACAAAAACAGTTTGGGACTGTCTTGAGCTTTTGGGAAATATTTGCTGTGGAGCAAATTGCCCTGGGCGCTTTGGCTGCTTATATCTTCATCGAAGAAAAAAACAAAATCCTTAATTTTGTCTATAATAAATATGTCATTGCAATTGTTGTGTTCCTGTTCTTTGGAAGTTTTTTTGTGGAAGTTGATTTTTATTTTCATGGTCTCTTTGAAGGGATTGTCTCAACATTCCTGCTTCTTAATATTTCAACCAACCCAAAATTCCCGGTAAAACTGGAACATCCCTGGATGAATCACCTCGGGAATATCTCCTATGGTATTTACCTTTTCCACAATATTTTTATTATTCTTGTGATGAATGTGCTGTTTTATTATGGACTGGAAACCAATTTGTGGGCTTTCAATATTATCATCTATATATCGGTAATTGCATTGACACTTTTCTTCTCACATCTGTCTTTCAATTATTTTGAACGTTATTTCCTCAAGCTTAAAGGCAAATTTGAAGTTATTAAGAGTTCACGGAAGATTGGCTGGAACAAAGAGAAGAATTAAAATGATTAATTGTTTTCAACAAAGATGTTCAATAGGATAACAACTCCCTTAAAGAAGTATGCAAAACTCCTGCTTGTCATGCTGGCAGGAGTTTTGATGTATGCTTCCTATTACTTTTTCATTCAGTATCCCAAAAGTTTCGCGTATAATTTCTTGATCAACAGTCCGGCACAGCGCAATGAAAAATGCAATACACCGATTCAGTATCAGAAGCAGGGAATTATCGAAAATTATGGCATCGATTCCACTGCATTTTATTTTTTGGGTTCCGGGGCAAACCGATTTGAGGTTTTGGGGTTGAATGCAGCGAGCGATGAATGGATCATTATGGTGCACGGCAAGCGTGAATGCCGGTTTGCACTTTTTGGGCTGGGCAGGCATTTTCAGGTGGACGGATACAATGTGCTTATTCCGGTGCTTGCTGCCCACGGCTTGGATACAGCGCATCTTTATACGGATTACGGTAAAACCAGTGTTCATCAGGTATTGGAATGCATTGATTTTGCTAAAAAGAATGGAGCGCGCAAAATCGGGATTTTTGGGCGGAGTATGGGCGGGAGCATTGCCTTGCTTGCGGCTGCTCACAATAGCGATGTGGATGCTGTAATCGCCGACTGTCCACCCAAATCGGTGCAGTCCAGTATTGAATACAAACATGAGCTTTATACGCTTTATCCGAAATTTCCTTTTCTCGAATTGAAAATCAGGCAAGTGGAAAACCTTATCGATACCTGTCTCGATAGTATCGCCCCGCTTCATTTTATGGAACGCGTGCACTGTCCGGTTTGTATTTTTGCTGCAATGGACGATAAGGTTGTCAATCCACAGGATTATATCGAGCTATTTGAAAAGGCCAATAAGCCAAAATTTATCTGGAAAGAAAATCTGAACCATACCCATTTTCACCATAAGCATACCGAAGAGTTTATGCGCAGGATCTACGGCTTTTTCGATACAGCTTTTCAGGAATAGGCTTATATTGTAGCGTCCTGATTTTGAACTTTATAGAGCAAACTCGCGGGTTTATGGATAAAAACTATATAGTAGCTTTTTTACGGATCAGGAATTTTGCTTTCATCGTTTTATTGCGCAGGTTTTTCCTGATGCCTTTATCGATTACAGCAGCATTGAGCAATAAAGCCAAGGACGTATAGGAAACCAATGCTGTTGGATGTGAGCCCATTACAGCATTTCCGTAGTTTGCAACCATAATACCGAGCAGTCCGGAAGCCAATCCGGACATTTGATGCCAGAGCACCTGGTCCCTTATTTTAAACATGATAATCTGACTGCCTTTTACAAGCGTATAAAACAATATGAAAAGGTGCATGCTCAGTCCAACTGCTCCCATTTCCACCCAAATAAGCACATACCAGCTGTCTGTAGCTACATTGGATAAATAGGCGTTTGGAAGGAATTTCCTGGCTTTCACACCACCGTGGCCAAGGCTCCCTCCAATGGGGCGGGTAGCCATATAGCTGGACAATCTCCGCTGGTTGGCCAAACGAACCTGCAGTGAAGCATCGTTTGGGTCGAAGGCCGATCGCATCCGCTTGATGGCGTAAACTTCATTTCCAATAGTAGTGAAGCGGAAAAATACAAAGACTGCCATGGCTGCTATAAAACCGGTAATGAGGATGGGTATATTTTTTTTATGGATAAAATACATGGCAAAACCACCGATTACGCCCATAGAACCGCGTGTGCCGGAGATAAACATGCCATAAAATCCGGCAAGGGCTACAATGATGAAAAATATTTTATCTCTTTTTGTGGCTGCTTTTAGTGACATGATTGAGAATAATACAGCGGTATATGCCTGGTTTGCACCAAACTGCCCGGCATCACTATAAAAGGAGAAAATCCTTAGCTTACCAAAAAGTACGTGCGTTACATCACCGCCCCGGTCCAACCAGCCTTGTTCCCAGGGATCCACACCAATATTGTCCTGAATTCCTCCTTTTAAGGTTGCCATCAGGCTGATGATGCCCCAGATGTAAAAGAAGGTCTTAATCCGGTCTTGGGTAGTTAAGAGCCACAAAGTCAAAGGAACACAAAGGAATGTTTTAAGGACCAGCCCACGAAAACCTTGAATAAAAGCCGGTACGCTTGCCATCATCGGGTTGGCAAATTCTAACAGCCCATAAAGAAACCAAATGGTTGCCAGAAACATAATATCCTTGTTAAGGGGCTTAAAGTCGGCGCGCTCAGGAAACCTCCTGAAAATTACGGCGATCAATGTTAGAACCAGCATTGCATCAATAAAAATGCCCATCGGAACCCCGCGGACATATCTGGATAGTCCCAACAAAGTAAAGCCAAAAATTATTGCTGTGTAATAGCCCAAAACCGGATTGCGGAAGACCATCACAACATAAATGAGGATAAATGGAAGGGCCGCCAATCCCGAGGCTACAGTAAACCCGGCTTTTGCAACTGTAACCCCCAGAAAAGCAGCTCCAAGAAGGGATATGCCAATAATCTCCGGCTTCCTTAACTTGAAATTACCTGTTTCTCTTGTGATTATATTTTGCATTTAAAAGCTTTTTTAACGCTGTTTTGGTTTCCGTTTATCTTGTTATTTTATATGATGCTTGTTCTTGTGATTTATCGTAGCATGGGTGCAGAAAAAATGAAATTTCAAGATTACTTTTTGAATGCTCAACACAGAATCCGCAGAAGCAAGATGATTATTTAATTTCATAGCGGGCTTTGTACTGCAGGCTTAAAATGGATTTGAATTTTCGGCGTATCCAGCTTCTTTTCCGTGGCAGTTCCCCAAGGATCGATTCCAGGAGGTCAACTTCAACGCCATTGAGCATGCCTACAGGCCGGTTTTTTCCATTGCAGTTTTTCATAAAGCTTTTCAAAGCGGCAATATCCGCTTTTTTCCATACCCTATTGGCACGGGCTACCAAAATATAATAATCCGCCTGTTTGATAATCTTTACGGGATAAGTTTCGTGGATGATCGGAGGAAGTTCCAGGAAGATATATTCATACTGTGAGAAATCAGTTTCCTGACTGATTGTTAGTTCGTTAATATCTTTAGTATCGAATAAATTGTTGTTTTGTTCGTAATATATGTCATCAACATGCAGTTTGTATGGCTTAGTAACAGGGGCGTTCAGAAACTGTGCATAATAATTGTTGATAATGGGTATTTTATCAATCAATTGATTTCTGGGCTTTTGGAATTCTTCATATCTCCGTTCTTTTTCGCTTATTTTGAGCATGTCCGGATCTGTACCTTCCATTATTTCTGCAAAAATATTGGGTTTGGCCCTTTTAAGAATGAGTACTTTTTCGCCGAACAAGCGTAAGCGTTCAGCCATTCTTTCTGCCAGTTCTGTTTTGCCTTCGTGCTTTGTTGAAGAAAGAAACATACTACGTATGGCTTGTTTGCCCCTTCTTTTGCAGCTTCGCTTTTAATTTCCTGAACAGCAATTTCGGCAAGCCTTCCGGCAATGAATGGCAGATTATAGGATCGGTACTTAGGGACAATTTTCGGATAGGCGCTAATAGCTTTCAGGTTGGTTTTGTCCTCAAAGCGTTCCGGTGTTTTGAGTGTGTTGTCGAGATACTCCAGGGCGATGATAACAAAAGCAACAACAGCAAAGCCCATAAATGCGGCAACAATAACAAGTATTCCGGTTTTAACGGGATTTGGTTTCAGAGGGAAATAGGGAGGGTCAACTGCTTTGATGTTGGATGAAAGCTCAATATTCTGTTGCTTTAGCTTACTGGTGTTCAAACTGGCAAGCAATGATAGATATTCCCTTTCGGAGACATCAATTTCGCGCTCAATCCTTTTTTGCGTGGCACCGAGTGGTGCAAATGTTTTGTAGTATTCCTGAAATTCCCTGATTCTGTTGTTTAAAACTTTTAAACTGGCTTTGCTTTGTTCGTAGAGTATGACATTGTCGAGCCAACGAGCCAAAAGGTTTTGTGTTTGCAGCCCGTCTTTTGATTCCGTAAAGCGGAAATACTGTTCAATGTAAAGCGATAGGTTTTTCTTTAGTTTTTCTGCTTCCTTTTTGAGTTTTTCAAGGTTTTCGATGTTTTTGGGATCGGTATCACCGTATAAGTCGGCTATAGCAATTTTGGAGGTTACTTCGCTTAAGGCGTTTCTGTTGCGAATTATATCTATGGTTTTCAGGTGAATGCGGTCTTGGAGTTCTAATTGAGATTCAATGGCATCAATAACAGCCCGTGCGGATTGGAAATTAATCTGCTCTTCCTGATATTTAATGTCAAGCGATTCTTTGGTTACGGCAATAACTTTACTCTGTTCGTAGTAGTTGATGATGTTGTTGCTTTTATTAAAATAGAGCAGGCGGTCTTCAGCTTCTTTGAGCCTGCGTGCAGCACGGTCAACTTCTCCCTGGAAATATTTGACTACGGCATCGGATTGGTTTTCATTGATGTTTTTTTGTTTGAGAATGAAAACCTCCATAACATGTATCAGTGTTTGGTAGGCAAATCCAGGATCGGAACTGGTAAAACTCAATGTTAACAAATCACTGCTTTTAATGCGTTTTACGTTTACCCCTGATATTTTGCTAACACCGTATAACTGATTGTTGCTATGTAGCATACGGTATATCCAGTTGGTGTCGTTGGCAAAAGTATATTGCCTGATCCGTTCCAGGTTTTTTCCGAAAGAGACCGGGTCTATATTCGCGTAAGCAGCATGTATGGTGTCTTTTCCGTGAAAATCATCATGAGTTGATAAATGAGCATCTTTGCTGTGCGCATAAGTGAGGAAAACTTTCGTGCCTTCCGCTATATCATAATCCAATAGGTTGTTATTGCTCATGATTTCACTGATGGGCAGTCCAAACTTAATGGATAAATCCACGATACTTTCATCGCCTCTTATAATATAAAAAAACTGGCCATCCTTAAGTATGGCCCCCTTGGCTTGCAACAGTGAATCTGCTTTGATGTTTTTAATGTTGGCTTGTCTTTCCGTCTCTGGATTATTATCCAGATTTATAGTACTGTCATTGATAATTAGGTTTTTGATGTATTTTGGTGTTCTTTTTTGCAGCCGGATAAAGTTTTTTCTGGAAATATAATTTGGATCATAGCTGTGTAGCATGAGGTTTTGGGTAAACAGTCTCAAACCGACCTCACTGGCAACATCTTTCGATTTTATCAGCTCAATTAAATTGTCAAAAGCGGTGTTGTTTGCAAATAAGCTAAACTTCTTATTTTGATCGAGATCGTATCCACTGGCAATACCGGTATAGATTGTGGCCGATGAATTATATTTCAAGGCAGGGTTGCTTGTCAGGTATTTTACGATAGCAGCCAGCAATACCGGCACGGCTATCAGTAAAAACAGATGACGTTGGAACATCCTTAAAAATTGAAATATATTCATTAGTATTTGAGTTCGTTTATGATATTAAATTTCATTCCTGTTAAGTGCTCCAGACCCCGGTACGCATTGAGGAAATCCGTTTTTTGTTGTTCAAACTGGGCTTGGGCCCGAACCATCCTGTCGGTCATACGGGCCATATCGTCCAATGTGGTATTTCCGTTAATAAATTGAATTTCTGCCATTTGTACCTGCATCTGTGCAGTCTGATAGTTGTCGTTCCATATTTTCAGTAATTTTTGCTGTAGCAACAGGTTGTTGTACTGTACCAGAACTTCCATGCGAAGTTCATGCAGAAAAACATTGCGCGTGTTAATGCTTTGCTCGATTGCAGTCTTTGCAATGCGGATATTGTTTTTCCGTTGTGTCAGGTCATATATTGAGATTTTCACTGAAGCTCCGGCCGAATACCGCCAAGATTCTGCAAGCGACAAGCTGGCTGATGTGCCAATTGAGCTACTGGACTGGCTTTCACTGTACACGTCACTGTATCCGTAACTCATAGTGGCCTGACCGGTAAAACTGTTTAAAAGATCTGCTTTCACGTTTTTCAGGTTGAGGCGGTCGATTTTTATCTCATCATCGCGAAGCCTCAAATACGGACTGTTTGCAATGGCTGAATCTATCAGCGCTTCAACCGTTGGAAGCCTGGTGCTGATATCGTCCACAATGGGTAAATTGAACAGCGATGAATCAATTTCCTCAGCTTCACGCTGCCCTGACACCAACAATGGAACCGAAGTTGCCAGAATAATGATCAATATGTGCAGATAGCCTGGCTTCATAAAACACTAAACGCTTTTCCTTTGGATAAATATTTTAAAAGTTCTGAAGATCAGGTTTAAATCGCCTAAAAATGAATTGTTGGCAGCGTATTCATTGTCGAGTTCAAATCGTTCTTCCTCCGACATATCGCCACCACGGCCACGTAGCTCAACTTGCCATAAACCGGTAAGGCCGGCAGCTGTAAAAAACCTTTTGGCGCGGTCTCCACGAGTAAGTTCGTACGCTTCTCCAAGAGGTAATGGCCTGTTGCCCACTATGCTCATATCACCTTTCAGGATGTTGATGAGCTGAGGAAGTTCGTCAATGCTTGTATTTCTGATGAATTTTCCCACCTTCGTGATGCGTGGATCATTTTCAATTTTCAGGAATGCAACGCGCTTTTTCTCTTTGTTTGCCATATTTTCACAAACGGCTTTACCCTCGATGTAGTGCACCGGGCTGCAAAATTCGCCTTCGGGCAGTTTTGCGCATTTCTCGCATTCGCCAATTTCTTCCTTCACATATTGGTTCAGATGTTCAACTTCTTTAAGTCGCTGATCCGCATCAGGGTACATGGATCGGAGTTTATAAAAATCAAAAATTTTAAAATTGGTGCCCATTCGTTTGGAAATATAAAAAACCCTTCCTTTGGACTCTATGCGGATGGCCAAAAGAATAATAAGCAGAGGAATGCTCAGCACCAGCAGTGTGCCCCCTGCAACCAGAATATCAAAGCTCCTCTTAATTAGAGGTGTTTTATAAGCTTTAAAATCAGTACTTTTGCTCGAGTTGAGATCGGACTTTGGCTTGGACAGCAGGAAGTTGATGCGTCTGGAAATGCGGTCACAGTCAATTGGCATTGTATAAAAGTCATCGATATCGTTTTGTGCCGATTTTAAGCGCATTTCCTCTTCCAATTCATGTGCGACTATCAGAAAGGGGGTTTTGATGCATAGATTTTGCGTAATCAGCAGTCCTTTAAAGTCGATGGCATTATTTCCCGGTAAATGAAGCTCACAAATAATGGCATCAACATTTTCCTTGTTTTGTTTCAGGTAGTTAAGTGCCGAAATGCTGTTCTCTTTGCTGGTCAGGTCAAAGCTTGAACACCTGTTAAATTTATTGATAGGATCGGGTGCACTTCCGATGTAGAGCGCCTTAAGGGGTATCTCTTTTGAATCTTCCATAGGATACTCTATAAAAATTTATATGAACTGATTTTCTCCTTGATCTGGCTTTCAACTTCTTTTTCATCAAAAGGTTTTTGGATAAAATCCAAAGCACCAAGCCTGTAATATTTGAGTCGTTCTGAATTTGCGATAAGGTCACCTGTAGGACGAATAGGGGAATTTAGGTTCTTGTCAACGATCGAAACGAGTTCGTCAGGGTTAAAAGGTTTTACAAGAAAGTCTTGTGCCCCATTTTGGTAGCATTGGATTCTTAGTTTTGATTCGTTTTCTCCACTGAGCATGATAATGGGGATGTCACCGAAGAAACCGCTGTTTCGGATAATTTCCAGAAAGTCCAAACCTGACATTCGTTCCATCATGATGTCACAGATAATCAGATCAGGAAAATTGCCTTCCATAAGCCATTGATAGGCATCTTCTCCGTCTGTCTTGCTGATGATCTCATAACGGCCTGTTTTCTTGATGGTTGCTTCAAGTATCAGGCGAATTGTCTGCTCGTCATCTATAGCCAGAATTTTCTTTTTCATTTTTCGCTTATTTGTGATTGTTCTTGGTTTTAAAGTAGCACAAATATATTATTCCAAAGATACCAAATAATCTGCTACTCTTTAAATAACCAACAACACATTGTTAATAAAAGGACTGCTTTTGTAGATAAGTGCTGTCTTTTAAACTTCTTTTTTCTCTTTTAGCAGTTTTTCCAGGCCAAACATTTCATCACGAAGGCGGGCTGCTTCTATAAAATCCAGCTCTTTGGCCGCTTCTTCCATTGATTTTCGTGTTTTCCTGATGGCTTCTTTCAGCTGATTTTTATTCATGTAAGGTATGAGCGGATCGGCAGCAAGATTTATCTGTCCTTCATTTTCGTATGAATACGTTTTCGGCTCTTGGCTTTTCTCTTTCGATTTGAATCCGGCAAGTGCTTCCCTTGTTGATTTTACGATTTGCCTTGGCGTGATATTGTTTTCTTTGTTGTATGCCTCCTGTTTGGCGCGCCGGCGGTTGGTCTCATCAATGGTTCGCTGCATGCTGCCAGTAATTTTATCCGCATACATGATGACTTTACTGTTGATGTTCCGTGCAGCGCGACCAGCAGTTTGTGTCAATGATTTTTCCGATCGCAGGAAGCCTTCCTTATCGGCATCCAATATGGCAACCAAAGATACTTCCGGAAGATCAAGCCCTTCGCGTAAGAGGTTGACACCCACTACTACATCAATAATCCCTTCGCGCAGAGATTGCATGATTTCAATACGATCAAGCGTATCAACTTCCGAATGTATGTATTTTGTATTGATGTCTAACCTTTGAAGGTATTTTGTGAGTTCCTCCGCCATACGCTTTGTGAGCGTAGTGACTAAAATGCGTTCTTTATTAGCAATTGTTTTTTCTATTTCATCCAGGAGATCATCCACTTGATTTAAACTTGGGCGCACCTCAATTACCGGGTCGAGCAAACCAGTTGGACGGATTAGTTGTTCAACAACAATGCCTTCGCTTTTTTGAAGTTCATATTCTGATGGTGTGGCGCTCACATAAACAGTTTGCCGGCTGATGCCTTCAAATTCATCAAAAGTCAAAGGTCGGTTATCCATTGCGCTGGGCAGGCGAAAACCATATTCCACCAGTGTTTGCTTGCGTGAACGGTCGCCCCCGTACATGGCGCGGATTTGTGGAACAGTAACGTGGCTTTCGTCAATGATGGTGATATAATCATCAGGGAAATAATCAATCAAACAGAAGGGGCGGGATCCGGGTTTGCGCCCGTCGAAATATCGCGAATAATTCTCAATGCCAGAACAATAACCCAGTTCACGAATCATTTCCAGATCATAATTTACGCGGTCTTCCAATCGCTTGGCTTCCAGGTTTTTGCCCATTTCGCGCATATAATCAGTATGGCGGAAGAGGTCGTCTTGGATTTCACGTACAGCACTTTTGATTTTATCAGGAGAGCTAACAAAAATATTTGCAGGATAAATACGGATACTTTCCTGAGATTCTATTTTTTTTCCGTCTTCTATCGAAAATGTCTCAATGCTTTCTATTTCATCACCCCAGAAAATAATGCGGAATCCAAAATCTGCATAAGCAGGATAAATATCCACAGTGTCGCCTCGAACCCTGAACGTGCCGTGGGAAAAATCAGTTTCCGTCCGACTATACAAGCTGCCGACAAGCTGGAGCAAGAAAACATCACGGTTTAAAACCTGTCCTTGTTTGAGGTTTATCGTGTTATTGGTAAAATCATCCGGATTGCCTATGCCATAGATGCACGACACCGAACTGACTACAATCACATCCTGCCGGCCGCTCAATAATGCGCTGGAAGCACTGAGCCTCAGCTTCTCAATTTCCTCATTGATGGATAAATCCTTTTCAATATAGGTATTCGTAACCGGCAGATAGGCTTCCGGCTGATAGTAATCGTAATAAGAGACAAAATATTCCACGGCGTTCTCTGGAAAGAATTGTTTAAACTCGCTGTAAAGCTGTGCAGCCAGAGTTTTGTTGTGGCTCAAAATGAGTGCCGGACGATTTACTTCTTTCAGTACATTGGCCATGGTGAAGGTTTTTCCCGAGCCGGTTACGCCAAGTAAAACTTGTGCGTCATCACCGCGCTGCAGCCCTTCTACCAGTTGCCTGATCGCTTCCGGTTGATCGCCGGTGGGTTTAAAGTCGGAAACAAGTTTGAAATTCATATATCGTTTTATGAAGGCTCAAAGATACAAAATACTGTTTTGATCAGCTTTTCATTGTGCTTAAGATGTTTTATTGATTGAGGAATATTCATAGGCTGATTGAGCAATTTTGTTGGTTATTGCTATATTTGATTTCGAAATATTAAACTAATTAATGTGCTATAAGTAAAGTATTTGAAAATGAAAATCTTAGTGTTTTTGTTCGATGGTTATTCAGATTGGGAGACCGCCTACCTGAGCCCAGAAATATTTAAAAGTGAGAAGTTTGAGTTGTGCTATTTCTCTATTGACGGCAAAATTGTGAAATCAATGGGAGGGCTATACGTACAGCCAGCTTTTTCCCTGATAGATGTTGCTTCTTTTGATTATGAGATGCTTATTCTTCCCGGAGGTACTGCCTGGGAGAAAGGCGAATTGGCCGGAATTGAAGATTTTACGCGCACAGCATTTGTCAAAGGGAAGAAAATAGCTGCTATTTGCGCTGCCACTGCTTTTTTAGGCCAATTAGGAATATTAGATCAGATTGCTCATACAAGCAATGATTGTGGTTATCTTAAAGCTTGTGCACCCGATTATAAAGGCGAAGAGTTTTACCAGAACGAATGGACTGTGAGCGAGGAGAACATTATCACTGCCAATGGTGTTGCTACCATCGAATTTGCACGGGAGATTTTCAAAATATTAAAACTTTATGATGAAAGGCAAATAGAGCAATGGTATCAGTTGTATAAAAATGGTATTTGGAATGCATAAATAAAAAGCACCCTGTGAGGAGAGCCCATCATACTGAGCAGCATACTTCAACAATCTGTGCAAATGAAATTTCCTTCATATTTATAGTAAGATAAATTTGTTGTTTGATGCGTAAATTCTAACTTCAATATTCATCAATGGTTGTTGTGTTTTTAATGCTCATGGATATTTCATTCGCAGTGTTTATTTTAATTGGGTTGATTTTCTGATTTTTAATTCGGTGTCCAGAATGATTTTCTGGTATTCGTGTTTTTTGTTTTCAATGGAGTCAATGAGCATTTCTACAGATTTTTGCCCCATTTGCCTGAACGGCTGCGCTACTGCCGTCATGGGTGGCCATAGTAACTCAAAGTATTCAATGTCATCGAAACTGGTCAGTTTGACTTGCTCCGGTATTTGGATATTCCTTTTTTTGCATGCCTGCATAAAACTTATTGCAATGCGGTTGTTGAGGCTGAATACGGCATCAGGGGCATTCCCATTGGAGAACCAGTCATCAATAGCTTTCTCGATATTTCCATCAATATCAGCAAATTCAATCGTTTTGATATGTTGTTCATCCCAATCTAATCCGTTTTCTTTGCAGGTTTCTGCACAACCGGCAATACGTTGCTGAATAACAGATGTATAAATAGGGGAAATTGCAAGAATGCCTATATTGCGGCATCCAATGTCAATGAGGTGTTTTGTCAGTTGTGCCGATCCTTTGTAATTATCTACAGCTACAGTATCTGCTTTGAGTTCATCAAAAAAACGGTCGATTTGCACAAATGGGAATTTAGCTTTCATCAATTCTTGCAGGTGTTTGGGATCTTTCTGAGTAGTAGAAAGAATGATGCCGTCAACCTGACGGGCACGCAACATTTTGATGAGTTCAATTTCTTTTTCAGCTTTTTCATCTGTGCTGCAGATAATCAGGTTATAATTATGTTTTCCTGCTGCATCCTCAATAACACGGGCCAATCGGCTATAAAAAATATTGGAGATGTCCGCCACGATCAAACCCAATGTTTTTGATCGTCCGGTACGAAGGCTGCGGGCTAAATAATTGGGCTGGTAATTTAGCTCCCGGGCTTTTTCCCAGACTTTTCCCTGGGTTTTCTGGCTAATGCCATTTTGGTCTCCAAGATTATTTAAAACCATAGATACCAGGGTTTTTGATACGCCCAATGATTTGGCTATATCATTTAGTGATATCCTTTTCATAAATAGATATTTTAGATTAGTTGACCACTTCTGTGTGCATTATTTGTTGAAAATCAGCTAAATCGGTTTAGCTAAAATATCAAAAAATACCTCGAAATGAGGTTTGTACACGAAAAAGTATTGGCAATTTACAAAGATTTTAGGTATCTGCAATAAAAAATAACAGAAAATTAAATGCTGATTTGTCTGAAAGGATTTAGTAGGTGGAAAACAATTGTTTGGTGCGTAATTTTAAGCTGTGTCCCGAAACCACGTTTTTTTAGCGAAACTGTAATAATTTTTTGTTCATTTACCTTACGGGATTGCATTGATCTTTAATAAAGTCTTGCTCATTTAGACTTTGTCTTTTTAAAAGTTGGTTTGAAGTTCTGTGCCGAATCATTCTAACTACTTATGTGGTTTCTGTCCATAGAGTCGGGTTTCTCGTTCAGAATGTTCGAGGTGTTATGCTGTGATGTGCTGCGATGTGCTGAGCTTGTCGAAGTAAGCGCAGCCAAAGTACATTTTATTCGCTGGAAACGATGTGTCCCGTCTTTACAGGATGACTGTTTCCAGTAAATGAAATAATCCCAAAGCTTAAGAAAACTTATGGGCAGTAATAAATAGCATTCATTATGAAATTTCAAAAGTTTATCAGCTTAGGCCTCAGGTGAAATTAATTGTTATATTTAATGAAAAATATAAAGATGGTGAAATCCAAAGCAAAAACATCCGAAGAATGTGTTCTTGAGCTCGAAGGGGCTCAGCGTTAACAAGTAGGGAAATTACGCAAAATTGTTCTTGAAAATCTTCCCGGAGGTTTAGCCTGCTTTATTCATGCTTTAAATTCAGGTCAGATGTGAGGCGTCTAAAGCTGAAGATATAGTCGCCTATTTCAAAGCTTTAGCAACGAAGCAGATGGCCTGAAGTTAATGCACTGGTAAAATGCAAACAAATTCAATTTTAGGATATAAAATTAGTAAAAACCTAATTTTTAGCTGATTATAATATTTTGTTTGCATTTTATGAATAGAGCAGGTTAGAGGAAGGAATGGGCTACGGTATGCTGGCTTATGTTGTGCCGCACACCAAATACCCATCAGGCTACCATTGTGACCCAAAACTTCCGCTGCCTTTTATCAATATTGCAGCCCAGAAACGCCATACGGCACTTTATCATTCCGGTTTGTATGCAGATCAGCAATAAAATGAATGGTTTGTGGAAGAATTTACCAGGCGAACAGGAAAACAGCCAGATTTGGGCAGAAGCTGTCTTCGCTTTAAGCTAAAAGATGAAATACCGGAAGGTTTAATCGGGGAACTATGCCGCAAAATCAATTCCGATCATTGGATCAAAATTTATGAAAGTCGTATAAAGAGATAGTTATGAAGAACATACGTATAGAAATTAAGTGGTCATTTATTTTTGTTCTCATGAGCCTGCTGTGGATGCTGCTCGAGCACCTTGTGGGTTTGCATGATGCTCACATTGAACTTCATGCAGGGCTTACGAACCTTTTTGCAATTCCTGCAATTTTGGTTTACGTTTTTGCTTTGGTCGATAAGCGTGAGATTTTTTATGGGGGAATGATCAGCTATAAGCAAGCCTTTATCAGTGGATTGGTCATTAGTTTGATTGTTGCTGTTTTAAGTCCATTGAGCCAGTATATTACTTCTACCATCATCACGCCGCATTATTTTGAAAATGCGATTGAATTTGCTGTTTCGTCGGGGTCGATGGATCGGGCATCAGCTGAAGCGCATTTTAATTTGAACCAGTACATCATCATGAGCCTGATTTCTGCACAGCTCATGGGAATAATAACCACTGCAATTGTGGCCTTGTTTGTGAAGAAGAAAGCCTGCTGAGAATTACTTCAACTGTTATGCCTTAACTTCCAATAAATCTGTATTTTTGTTGCATATGTTCTGAAAATTGTTTTCAGGCAATTTTAGATGATCGATGTCCATAATATTTAAGGTGCGGCATCGTTGATATTTACTGATTATTGCCATATTTTCTCGAAATAACATTTGATATGAAAAAAATGAAAAGCACTCCAATTAGATTGATGTTGATTTTTCTGCTAATAGGCGGTCTGGGCTTTATGCAGAGCGGATGTACATCCAAAAAGAAACTGGCCGAACAAGCACGGCAGGCGCAAATTCAGGAAGCCAAAACCCGCCTGATTGCACTTTTGAATGATGATGGCAGTATGACCATTGGTGAAATGGAACAGGAAGTAGCCGAAATCAAAGGCTGGAGCCTTCAGGATGAGGAAGTGGACAAGCTGATTGCCAAAGCAGAAAAGAAAATCGAATACGAAAAGCAAAGACTTGAAAAAGAAAAGCTTAAGGAGGAAGCGATTATCAAGTTACTGGCCCTGCTCAACGATAAATCCCTGAGCGTTGAAGAACTGGAAGAAGGTTTGGCCGAGGTTAAGGCTATGGGTCTTGAAGATGAGGAAATCGATGATATGATTGCCCGTCTGGAACAGCGCATCAAAGAAATGAAAGCATATAAAGATCAGGGCGGTGAACTTCAGGAATACCTCGACGAGATAGGCTCAATGGCACGAAACGGCAATATTGACGGAGCCAACCGCATGATCAGCGAATGCCTGCAAAAGTTCGAAGGACCGGAAGTTCCTGTTTTGATTATCATCAGCATCGAAGGGGGCATTATTGATTATGATAAACCCACAACCGCAGGCAAATACCTGAATTACCTCAAGGATGTGAAAAACAGTCCCAATAAGGTTTATCGCTTGAAAAAGAGCGATATGGGTAAAATAATCGAACTGGAGCTGATTAAAAAATAGTTTGGAAACCAAAAAAAAGAAGAAATGAAAATCAAAAGTATAATCTCCGCCTTTTTAATTATTCTGATGAGTATCAGTATGCTCAATGCACAGGAGGAACTTTCTCCGCAGCGCAAACAGGCTATTGACAGCCTTGCATTAGAGAAAGTAAAAGACCTGAGCCGTTATATCAGTATCATTGGAAATAAGGATACGGAATGGTCTGAAGCCAAGCGTGTTATTGACCGTGCCTCCGAGCTGTTCATGGAAGGCAGCGAAATCGGGGTTTCCTCATTGTATTCCAAAACGATTAAGCATTATTCGGTGCGCAAATATTTTGACCGTTTGATGCGCCTGAATTACGATAAAGTGGAAATAGACTGGTATAAAGTGCAGTACGTTAGTGATTTGGAACGTCAGCCCGATGGAACCTATGTCGGTATCATCACCATTTTCCAAAAATTTAAAGGCTACGACAAAGAAAAGGGTCTGGTTTATGAGGATACCACCAAAAAGGACATCACGGTTTACGTAAAGCGAAAAGAAACGCAAATCGGGGGCCGCCTGATTGGCTTTTGGGATGTGATGCTGGGCGATATCCGTGTGAAAGAAACCAGTAAAAAATAATTTGTTTTCCGGATTGAGGCCTGCCCTTTGGAGTTTTTTTCAATTTATCTCCGGGCAGGCCGTTTTTGTTTTTTAATCAATTAAAATACTGCTTTTGAAAGGATTTTGGATCAGCCTGTTTTTTCTTGTTTTTCTTGGTGGCAATAGTTGGGCACAAAATAGTTTGGGCAATGTGCAGCTCGATGAACGATTTTTATACGCGCAGACCAAACAGGTGAATCAGTTTTTTCGGCGCTTTAATGCCGAAGAAGATGCGCAAGGCAAGCGCCTTCCCGGCAACGACAGCCTCTACCGCAATCCGGAACTCCGAAAGCGGTATCTTCCCTTTTTATTTGACCTTCAAACCATTGATACCACAGATATTGTATTTCACAAGTTTATGGATAAGATTGCCCAAAAGCATGTCTTTTTCCTAAATTTCCATAAAGACGAATGGTATGCCGAAGCCATCTGCCGTTTTGTGCGCGGGGAAGAATTCGAATACATTAGCCTGTATCTCAAGCTGCAAGCGGATCGAAAAGGTTATAAATGGGTCTTGTCGGGCGCATCATCAGCCCGTTGGCTTAAAGCTTTTGCCCGCTTGGAAGATACGGTACAGCAAAAAAAGCATTTCCTCCATCCCTTGAGCCATGAGATTGATTTTATGAATTTGGATAAAGCATTCCGCGATCCGAAAAATGCGGCCTTCTATACGGAAACCGGTTTTCAACCCGATTATCTGAGCATTTTCCTCTACGAAATGGCTCAGGGCAAATTGCGTTTGGTGAATGTTGATGAGGTGAAATTCCATTTTATGCAGGTGCCGGGCTGGTATTTTGAATTGAGCTGGTTTAACCGCAACAGCATGAATTCTGGCTGGTTGATCAGCAATTTGTTACCTTTGACGCGCCAAGATAAAGCTGTATTAAGAAAAGCATTTGCAAATGAATAGGAATATTTACGCATTAATCCTTTCTTTTTTCCTTGTTTTCAATTTGTTTGCTCAGGATCAGGCTGAGCTGGAAAAAGATGCGGCAGGTTTGCTTGACTTTTATCAGGGGACGCTCAACTTTCTGGGCGATCCACAAAGTCCTGCACCTGAAAAGCTTATTATCATCAACGAAAGTTTCGGCAAGATGTTCCTGAATCCGCAGGTGCAAATTGAAGATGACTTGGTGCCCGACCGCCAAATGGTACTGTACAAGGATGTGCAGGCTTATCTGAAAGATGTGGATTTTTTCTTCCGTAATGTAACATTTAATTTTGAAATCAGTGGCACAGAAATGCTCCTGGGTGATGAGGGACAGAAAATTATCAAACTGACTGTAAACCGTAAGCTCAATGGCCGCGATATTGAAGGCGACAGCATCAGTGATGAGTGCCGTGTTTTTGTGGAAATGAACCAGGATGTGCGGGATGGCGGATTGAAAATTGCCAGCATTTATTCCACACAGCCTTCCGAAAGTGATCGTCCGCTGCGTTGGTGGGCTTCGCTCGATCAAAATTGGCGTGATTTTTTTGCCGGCGATTTGCCTGTTTGTGAGGATCTTCCCCTTAAATCAGTTGTTTCCTATTCCGACAGCAGCATCTGGTTTTGGTATGATACGGCCATGCTCGAAAAAGTCCGTAAATATGAAACAACCGGTCTGGACACGATCTGGTATTTTGAACTCGACAGCGTGACGCACCGTTTGATTGATAGTGTTTTTTGCCCGGGAAATCAAGTTGATTCCATTGTAAAAACATTTATAGAAAAACGCCAAATAGATAGGGCAGGAGACAGCAGTATTTTTAACCTGGATCCGCTTTCCGACCTGCGCGAACTGGAAATTATTGATATCAGCAATACCGCTGTGGATGATATTTTCCCGCTGCGCAATCTTAATAAATTGCAGGAAATCCTCGCCAACAATACTTCTGTTGCTTCTGTGGATGCTTTGCGTTATACGTTGAGCCTCAGTGAGATTTCGCTGGATGATGTTCCGCTTACCGGCATTTCTGCATTGGTGCAAATCCAGTCGCTGGAGGAACTTGTGCTCAATTCGCCCTATATCGCGCATTACGACAGCATTTTCCTTTTGAGCAAGCTGCGTTCGCTCAGTTTGTCAGGCGCACCGCTTTTCCAGTTGCAGCCTGTTTTTGCCGATGGTTCATCGCTTGAAGAGCTGGATTTGAGCAATACACCGCTCAAAGTATTGCCCGCTTTTGAAACCGCAAAGCATTTGAAAATCCTGAATATCAGCAATACATACATCCGGAAACTGGATCCGCTCAATAATCAGGAATCCCTGGAAGTGCTTTGGTGCGATTCTACCGGGATTTCATCATTGCAACCACTGGAGCAGCTCCCGAAACTGCGCCGCATCTATTGTGATGGCGCGAAAATCACTAAATCGGAAGCAAACCGCTTTATGAAAACTAAACCCAATTGCCTCGTAATTTATGAATCCACGCAATTGGAAGAATGGTGGCAGCAGCTTGATAATGAATGGAAAAGGATTTTTATTGAAGCTGCTGATCTGGATGAAGAAACCGTCATCTCAAAGGAATCCCTGCATAAACTGATACAACTTAAAGAACTGAATTTGAGCGGTAAGCCGAAGATTAAAAACCTTACTCCTTTGCGGCAACTTGAGCTTCTGGAAAAATTGGATATCTCGCGGACCGGAATTTCTGATCTAAGCCCCATCAGTGATCTGATGCAGTTGGAAAATCTGAATATCTCGAATACACCGATTGAAAAAATTGGCGCTCTTGCCGCTTTATACCATCTTGAAAAATTGAATATTGACTCCACAAAGGTGGATGATGTCCTTCCGCTTGCTGCTTTAAATCAGCTGGTTTTGCTTCGTGCCGATGATTGTCCAGTGCCGGAAAGGAATGTTGCTGAATTGCAGAATATCCTGCCTGAACTGAAAATCTACAGAAAAACCGCCGAAATCCTGGAGTGGTGGAATGAGCTAAATCCCGCATGGGAAGAAGGTTTGGCGCCTTATTTTGATGCCGAAGAAAACGATAAGGCCAAAGCATTTTACGAACTGCTGCATCAGGATGAAATTCATATCAGGGATTTGGATTTAATAAGTTCCGCTCCGGTGCTTATGTTTTCTGATTTACGGGTGCTGGAACTGTCGAATTGTGGCATCGCCCAGATTAATGCCCTCTCCGAGTTGAAAGAGCTTGAGGAATTAAATATTTCCTCCAATCCACTTTCTGATATACGGGCCATTGCAGCACTTGCCGGACTAAAAAAACTCAATATTTCGGGCACAGCCGTAGAAGAGCTTGATGCCCTTGCCTCCCTGCAAAAGCTGCAACAGCTCGATTGCAGCAATACGCAAATCAAAAAACTGGACCCATTGAGCGGCTTAACGCAGCTGGAAGATTTAAACTGCTCCGGAACCAAAGTCAAGAAATTAGATCCGCTTTACCCGCTCAAATTGAAAAAACTGACCGTTTTCAATACACGCCTAAACGAGCGCCGCATCGAAGATTTCAAAAAGAAAATGCCGGAATGTGAGGTGGTGTTTTATTGATTTTGTACGGCTTAATCGAAAAATACTGACTAATTGTTGCCTTGCCATTACGCCTGATTGCAATGATATTTGGTTCTGCTAAGAATTTCGAGGAAAGGATCACTCATCACTCATCACTCATCACTGCTCACTCCTCACTGCTCACTCCTCACTAATCACTCCTCACTCATCACTGATCACTCCTCACTGATCACTCCTCACTGATCACTCCTCACTGATCACTCCTCACTAATCACTAATCACTGATCACTAATCACTGATCACTAATCACTGATCACTCCTCACTCCTCACTAATCACTCATCACTAATCACTCCTCACTCATTAACAATTAACCCTTATCTTTGACCCTCCAAAAAAAACGCCTTATGAAAAAGAATATCCTATTTCTGCTGATTATTGCATTCCTTGCTTCCTGTTCTTCCAAAAAAACAGAACCCGCATTTGCCTTGGCAGAGGAGCAGTCGGATGAGCAAACGGATTTTTATTCACTGAAAGTTGCTAAACCCGTTTTGGTCGCCGATGGTGAAAACAACCAAAGCGCCAAAATCTTCAATCATGTAGTGGACACTTTTTATGCCAGTCATTTATATGATTTCAGTGAGGCGCAACTCGACAGCCTGAAAGCCATGGTGCAACTGAGCGAAAGTGGCGCAAAAGCGGAAAAGCTGATCGAATATCTGGTAACTTTTCGGAATAAAAAGATTGTAAGTATCCGTTTTACTGATTATGAATTTATGCTCGGAGCACATGGTTTTACGCAGCTGGCATCATTTAATTATGATTTTACAGGGGCTAGGTTTCTGAAAATCAACGATGTGCTGGATTTTTCGGATTCTGTTAAAATTTCTGCAATCAATGATTTGGTACGTGCCCATTTTGAAAATCCGGACAGTTGTTATGATCAGCAGCCGGAAGTGAACAAAGATTTTGAGCGTTTCAATTTTACAGATAAAGGAATTTTATTCAGTTGGGAAGCCTACGAACTGGGCGCATACGCTTGTGGCAGTCCGGAGATTTTAGTCCCTTATGCAGCTTTTGAGGAGGCAGGGCTTCTTCTTTTTGATCCAAAATCGGAAAAATAGTTTGTGTTGTTGTTTGAATTTCAGGTTTTTACAGATAAAGCAATCGCTTTTCGTTAATTTTATTTAAAGCCTTTTCCAATTAGTCTAAAAATAGTATTTTTGCACTGATTTTAAATTATTTAATTTAATCTATTTAACTATGAGTAAGATAAAAGTAGCAATTAACGGATTTGGCCGTATCGGAAGGATCACATTCCGCGCCTTATTGAAGAAAGAAAATGTAGAAGTTGTAGCGCTGAATGACCTGACTAGCCCGGCTACTCTTGCCCATTTGCTGAAGTATGACTCAGTTCATGGAAAATTCCCGGGTGAAGTAAGTGTAGATGGAGATTATCTCGTGGTAAACGGATTACGCCTGAAAGTTTATGCAGAACGCAATCCTGCTGACCTGCCTTGGAAAGAACTGGGTGTTGATGTTGTTGTTGAATCTACCGGTGTTTTCCGCTCACGCGATGGCATCCAAAAGCATATCGAAGCAGGTGCACGTAAAGTGGTACTTTCTGTTCCTTCTAAATCAGCTGATGATGTGGATGCAACTGTTGTTCTGGGTGTTAATGAAGAAAACCTTACACCTGACGTAAACATTGTTTCCAATGCATCATGTACTACCAACTGCCTTGCCCCGGTTGCAAAAGTACTCAACGACAAATTTGGTATCAAGCGTGGTTTGATGAATACCATCCATTCGTTCACAAACGATCAGATTATCCTGGACGCTCCACATAAAGACCTTCGTCGTGCCCGCGCCGCAGCCATGTCGATTATCCCAACAACAACAGGTGCCGCTAAAGCTGTTGGCCTTGTAATCCCTGACCTGAAAGGAAAACTCGATGGTTTCGCAATGCGCGTTCCTACTCCCGACGGATCATGTGTTGACCTTACCGTTGAACTCGAAAAAACAGTTACCAAAGAAGAAGTTAATGCAGCAATTAAAGAAGCTGCCGAAGGTGCAATGAAAGGCGTGCTGGAATATTGCGAAGATCCAATCGTAAGTACCGACATCATTGGCAACCCACATTCTTCAATCTTTGATTCGCTGATGACACTCGTTATGGATGGCAATTTTGTGAAAATTGTTTCCTGGTACGATAACGAAGCCGGTTACTCAAACCGTATGGCCGATATGGTTGAGAAAATGGGATAATTAGAGTTCGTCTATAAAGTCTCCCGAATCTTCGGGATTGCTCAAAATCTAAATCCTCATCCCGTACCTACGGGACTGCGGTTTAGATTTTTTACACGCCTTGAATTTGAATTTTATAGAGCAAACTCTCGACTCTATGGACAAAAACTAATGAATTGAAAATCAAATTTCAATATATTTGGAAAGCCCTCTTCTTGAGGGTTTTTTTTGTTTTGTGAAGGCCGTTTTTTGATATGATTTTACATTCCTTAATTTAGTCGCGAACCTATTTCAACCAATCTCCGCCCGAATCCGTTCCGCTAAAATTTTTGGTGTAAGACCTTCGCCTTTGATGACTAGATCGGCTTGATCATAAAATATTTTCCTTTCTTCAAGGCGCTGGCTGATAAATGCTTGCAGTTCGTTATCGTTCATGCCCTGGATAAGCGGTCTGGGCTTTTTTGAGGCGCGTAAACGGTAAAACAAGCTCTTGGGCGATAGCTGAATATAAACCGAAAATGCCTTATTGAGTATGTGCTCAATATTTCCTTGATAACAGGGCGTACCGCCACCCAAACTGAGCAGAATATTTTCTGATTCGAGGTGTTGTTGCAGGCTGTCGGATTCCAGTTTGCGGAACACATCTTCCCCATACTTTTGAAACAGGCCGCTTATGTTGACCCGATAACGTTTTTCGATTTCCAGATCAAGGTCATAGAACTCCAGATCGAGAAGGTGAGCTGTGCGTTTGCCGAGGCTGGATTTTCCGCAGCCCATAAACCCGATCAGTACAATGGCCCTCATGCGTCTTTTCTCCTGAGCAGGCTTTTAACATCCTGATAATCTATATAATAAATAAGCTTCAAACTAACCGAATTGGCAGCCGGACTTTCCAAAGTATATTTCAGGCTACGGAAGTAATCATTCACTACTTTGCTGTCGTAATGGTTAATGGCTGTTTTCCATGAAACGCTCATTTCGCTGCCCGGAGCAAAATACCATGTAAAAAATATGTCGGCATTAAATAAATTAAAACTGAAATCCTGATTGGGATAATCCTCGCTTTCCGGATATCCTTTCAGGTAGCCATCCTTCTGAAGTGTGTAAAACTCTTGATAATCAGTTTCTACCAAATAATGCCGGATTTTTAGGTTGAAGGCTGCTTTATTGCTCAGGAAAAACTGGGCGCGCAAAGTGTTTTCAATTTCGGTTACATTTCTGCGCCCGAAGATTATTGCGGGTTGATCACCACTTTGTTGGGTGCTTACATAGCCAAGGTTGTTTTTGCTGTAATTATAATCGCCACGGATATCCACGCTCAGGCGGTCACTGAAGCGATAGCGGGGCTTGAGCCAAAATTCCATCACCCTTTGTTCGTAATCTGAAGCTTGTGCATATTCCGCACCGCCATCCAACACAAACGCCTTACGATAATCGGGCGATAGCCAGATGCTGCTTTCCCAGTAGGCAGGCTGTTTGAAAACCTGTCCGGGACTGCGGGCTTCAAAATAATCGTTAATCTCAGTGGGATAAACTTTAAAATCAAAACCGGCAGTAAGGTGATTTATAAAAGTTGTACTGCTGTTTATGCCAATATCCGAGCTGACGTAATTTCTTGGTGCATAAAGCATTTCATGATCCATATACAGCATATTGGAGGATTCCAGAATGATGCCGGTCGCTTTATAAATGTTGTAGGAAAATGCTGCAAAATGTGAAAATTCATTGTTGTTATAAAGAAAGCCCAGATCATTAGGATCATAGGTTTCGGTTTCCAGCGTTTCTCCAAAAATAAAACGGAAATTTCCCTTAATCCGCTGGAATTCCCAAAAGTACTTAATTCCGTAATCAGGCTGAAAGTGTTTTTTGTACTTCTGGCTTACACTGAATTGCCCAAGAAACGCTACCGAATTGTTCCAAAAGGTATAGCGCGATTCAGTTCCGGTAACGTTTGCGGCATAATCAGTTCCGGGCATATACACATTGGTGTTTATTAGGCTGATGTAGCTGTTTTGGCGTAATGCCTGATCGAAAACCAGGATATTGTAATTGGTGAAAGGCTGTGTTGTAACTTTTCGTGAATCACCGCTCAGTGTATCCACTACTGTGGCACTGCTGGTGGCAGTCATGGCATTGAACACCCCAATCCCAAGGCCGCCTTTTGTCCTGCCTGAAATTTTTGTCGCATTGATCAATTGAGTAATTGATGGGTTTTTTTCGATTACTTCATTGGCATTCAGGCTGTCATAAACATCGTCGGCGTATTTTGGCCTGTCGCCTATGCGGCGGCTGTAGAACAGTTCGCAGCGGTTAAACAGCTCGGTACCTTCGGTAAAAAATTGTCTTTTTTCGTCATAGCGGATCTCAAATGGAGAGAAATTAAACACTTCATCATCTGATTCTACCTGACTAAAATCAGGGACCAGGGTCATGTCAAGTGTAAAACTTTCGTTGATGCCGTATTTTAAATCCATGCCAGCATTATATGTAGTTTTCCAATTATTTGAGGAGGGCAGTTTTTCCAGTCCGATACTCGCATATGGCATAAGGGACAAGCGGAGCGATGGTTTGATGTTTTTCAAGCCGGCGAGCGTGCCGCTTTGATAGAGCCAGTCGTTTTGGCTGTCGTCGATATAGTTCCAGGTCATTGTTTCGCGGTAGCGGCGGATTTCTCGCCAGAAATTTACGCCCCAGTCTTGCACGGAATCAACAGGAAAACGCAGGGCCGAATAAGGGATACGCAATTCTGCAACCCAGCCATTGCCGTTTATGCTTACTGCGTTTTTCCATACGGCATCCCAATTCGGGTCTTCGTCATTCAGGTTTATTTTATTGTCCGCTTCCACGCCGCTGGCATACACCTTAAAAGCAAATCCCAGCTGTCCCTGGCGGTATGGATCAATACTTATCTGAAAAAAATCGGCATTGAGCCCGTCTGCATCGCGCAGGCCAAATTCACGGTTAATGCTATCGGGCGATGGGTCATACAGCATGGCGCCAATGTAAATGGCTTCATTATCGTACAAAACATGCACTTCCGACCGAAAACGGGCTTTTTCGCCATTATAGGGTTTGTAAATCGTGAAATCGGTGGCCGGCATGCTTTTTTGATAAGCGGCTTCATCCAGTTGGCCGTCAATTTTGATTTTCTCAGTGATACGCAATGCGCGTACTTCCTTCTTTTGCTGAGAAAATATGGAGCTCGCAGTGAGCAACAGAACCGATAGAAGTATGAATTGTGTTTTCAAAGCAGTGATTTATAGAGCAAATAATTTTCCTGGTCAAAACAAACAAAATGTACAATTTGCGGGGAAATATTTTCCTGTAGAAAGTCTGTTACGGTTCTTATCGCAATTTGGGCTGCACGCTCTTTTGGAAATCCATAAATGCCCGTGCTGATATTCGGGAAAGCAATTTCCGTTGCGTTTTTGGCGGACGCGATGGCAAGACTGTTTTTGTATGCCGCAGCAAGCAGGTTGTTTTCATGTTGATGGCCGCCTTTCCAAACAGGGCCAACAGTATGAATTACAAAGTGTGCGTCTAATTTGAAACCCTTTGTTAAAACGGCATCTCCGGTAGCGCAACCTCCGATTTCTTTGCAGGCCTGGAGCAATTCGGGGCCGGCTGCCCGATGGATGGCGCCATCAACTCCGCCACCACCAAGCAATGAATTATTGGCTGCATTCACAATGGCATCTACTTTCATTTGGGTGATATCGCCCTGAACAATCCTGATCCTGCTGCTGATTACCATAATTTATAGTTTTATTCGAACGCTCAGCTGACCGTTGAGGTATCCTCTTACGGTGACTTTGCTTTCTTTTTCGATATAACCGCTTTCGGCAACGGCATCGTAAAGTTCACCATTCATTTCAATTTTCCCTGCTGGGCGCAAATCCGAAAAAGCAACAGCTTCCTGGCCAATCATGGCTTCATATTTGTTGTATGCACTGGTAAAGCCTTCGCTTTTTTCCTGTGTGGACGTCAAGGCAAGCTCTCCGAAAATAGTTTTTCCGCTGAAGAGCTTTTTGCTGAGATAAAAAGATCCCAGTAAACCGAGGAACATGGCAATAATTACAGTAAAAAAGGCGGTGATGAGCGGTGAGAAATCAATACTGCCTTCGTAGCCTTCAAAACTTTCTACCATGGCAAGCGTAAGGCCCACAACCATAAAGCTGATGCCCAGTATTCCGGCGACGCCAAAACCGGGTATGGCAAAAATCTCAACAGCAATCAGTACCAGGCCAATGATAAACAGCAAAATTTCCCAATTGGCGGCAAGTCCTTCGATGTAAAGCGGGGCAAAATAGAGCAGCGCCGCAATAATCGCTGCGCCGGAAGGAAATCCCAAGCCGGGCGATTGCAGCTCGAAATAAATGCCGCCTACAATGACCATAATTAAGATTCCACTGACAAATGGGCTGATCAGAAAGCCGATGATATGATCGCTGGCGGTGAGTTTTTGCCTTATAATTATCGGATTTTTAATTTTGCTTTTGGCAATGACTTCATCCAGATTGTCAGCTTCTCCTTCGCAAAATCCGTTTTCAATCGCTTCGGAAGTGGTGAGTGTCAATACCATAGTCGAGTCGATGACACCTTTAACGTTGATTCTCGGATCCACCATGGCCTGTGCAATTTCCGGCTCGCGTCCTTTGGCTTCTGCCGTGGCGCGCATCATCGAACGCATATACGACTGGTATTTATCGGGCATGGCAGCACCTTCCTGATTTACCACGGTAGCTGCCCCGATATTGGCTCCGGGACGCATATAAATGCTGTCGCAGGCAATACTGATCAGCGCTCCCGCCGATGCGGCATTATTGTCGATAAAAACGTAAACCGGTATTTCGGTGTCCAGCAGCAATGTGCGTATCGAATCGGCAGATTCCAACATGCCGCCATAGGTATTCATATGAATCACAATTAGTTCGGCATTTATATCTTTGGCCTGCTGAACGGCTTTTTTGGTTTTATGCCAAATAGGTGGCGCAATCTGTTCCTTCATGTCGAAGACAACCACTTTGCTTCTTTCTTTTGATAAAGATGTGGTGTCCTGTGCCATAAGGCTGCAAGAAGAAAAAATCATCAAGCTTATAAAAACGGAAAGGAAATATTTCATGATAAAAAGTGTTGTGCCCGACTTATGGAGCAATTTTCAGTAAATTTCCGAAATATGCGCTTATCCGCCAAATTTTTTTTGCCCTTCAGCTCAGGAAATCATTTTGCTAAAAAAAAGATAGAAAGACCCTGCCATAGAATTTGCGGTTCTACCAAGAATTTCGTGGGTATTTATAATTTTGAGATGAAAAATAGTCAGAGATATATTGATAGGTTATTTATAAAAAAACCTGATCTCCAACAGATTCCTCCCTACACAAAGCCTCAATCACTTCGTTTGGCTTTGTTCCGGTCGGAATGACACTGTTTAATAAGTGTTTAAGGCAACTGCGGCTTCTCGCTTGGTTCGGCTCCGCTCACCACGGGACGCTCGAAGACCTTATAGAGCGGTGGTCGAGCGGAGCCGAGACCAAGTATGAGGAAAACTTTGGAGGAATCTGTAGGAGATTTAACTTTTGTCTTTCCACGAAATTCCTAGTAGAACCGAATTTGCGGATGCTTGGGGGAGTGAAGCTATTTTATTCTTGTTTTGAAGGTTGGGTATTATGTGCAGAAATTATTTATGTCGGTCGCGATAAAGCTTCCTCCATGCTCTGCGTCCCCAATATGATTTTTGCCAGTTTTTGCCCCATCCGATATTGATCCACAGCCTTTCATGTAGGTAATAAAAAAGGATTTTTGCCACCAATTCAATGGCTGTGATGAAGCTTGCCGTTTCGATTACTTCGTGGAAGGACTGCTCGGAATAGCGCCTGAAAATCACAAAAACAATCAGCCAGGTTGTTCCTGAAGCAATAAGCCGCCAACTAATCGCTTTGGCAATACTTCGCGAAGGGCTTTCTTTTACAAGAGGCTTTTGCCCGGAATTCTGTGCATTGTTTTTTCTCATAGGGTACAAAACCTTAGCCTGCAATATTACTAAGAAAAGGAATCTTATGCAAAAACCTCAATAAATTGCTTTGCACAGATGGGGTGTAGCGCTTTATTGGTGGCCAGAAGTTCTTTTCGCTCAATATGATCCGCACCATTGTGAAAATCACTGGCATGGCCTCTTGCTTCTTTGAGTATGAGGAGCCCGGCAGCTATGTCCCAGATATTTAAAGCATATTCGTAAAAAACATCGAAGCGGCCACAAGCCACATAGCAGAGGTCAACAGCTGCGGATCCCAACCTGCGCAAGCCGCGTGTGCTGTGCATGAAATATCTGAAAATTTGCAGATAATTTTCCATTTTGCTGTAATCATAATAAGGGAAACCGGTGGCAATCAGGGCGTCTTCAAGGTTTTTGGCCGGACTAACCGAAATTGGCTTCTCGTTTAGAAAAGCACCACCGTTTTTCCATGCATAGAAGCATTCATCATGGCTTATTTCATAAACAACCCCTAGGAGCGCATCATTATTTTGATAAAGAGCCACACTCACCGAATAAACCGGAACACCATGAATGAAATTTGTTGTGCCGTCCAGAGGGTCAATAATCCAATGAAGTTCGTTTTCTTGCTGCACCACGGTTTTTTCTTCGGTGATAAATCCCGCCCCGGGCAGTAATTCCGCTAGCATTTCGACCAGCATCCGCTCTGCATTCGTGTCCACATGGGTAACCAATGAATTCCTTTCTTTTTCGCTTACATGCTTTTCTGTAATTTGTGTGGACTGCTCCCGGATGTAGCTTCCGGTATTTTTGCAGATTTCGATCGTTTTATAAGTGATTTCCTTAAGCGGCAGCTTCATGGCTTTGGTTTTTCTTGTTTAAATATCTGAAATAGAAGATGCTGGCAACGCCCAGAAGGAATAGACCAATCGCAATAAATTGTGCTTGTGTGATGTCCATCCCGAGGAATTTATATTCAATATTCACCCGTATGCGTTCAATCAGGAAGCGTTCTATGGCGTTCAGCATCAGGTAGAAACTAAAAATCAAACCCGGAATCCCGACTTTTTTCCGGATAGACCAAAGGATTACAAAAATCAGTACGCCCAGGCTGGTTTCGTAGAATGGTGTGGGATAGACGGCCTGTTCCAGCACATGGCAATGGCTGCCGTTGCATGCGGGCATGAGGATTCCTTCATTGATGACGTTGTGCGGATAATCAAAAGCCCAGATCCAGTCGGGCAGGAACCACCATTCGGGAATGGGATTGGGATTGACCACGCCCCAGCAGCCATCGCCGGAAATCTGGCAGCCGATGCGCCCCACAGCATAGGCCAGAATAAGCGCCGGAGCCACGGCATCTGCCAAATGGGGAAACGGAATATTATTTTTGCGACCATAACGCACCACAGCAAAAGCAGCAACAATAAAGCCGCCATAAAAAGCCAGTCCGCTGAAACTGAATAAAGTGCCCAGAGGATCCTGAAAGAAATCATCGAGATGCTCAATTACATCAAAAAGTTTGGCGCCAATGATGCCGAAAATTGCGGCAACCATGGCAATATTTCCGGTCAGCTGATATGGGTGGACGGTCATGCTTTTCTCGACCGGAGGCGTTTTTTTGCTCTTATTGCGGCTGTACCAGGTCCATGCAACCGAACCGATGCCGATCACCAGCCCTGCAATCCAGTTTCCGCCCCAGCTCATCAAAACCTCCTGAGGATTGTTGGCGAAATAGCTGTAATCTTCAAAAATCAGGGCAAATTTATAACCAAGGATAAATCCGATAATGCCCGAGGAGCCCAGCTCCTGCCAGCTCGCCGGCTTGCCTTCAATTGTTTTGATTTCCCTGCTCTGGAGTAGCCCTTCTTTTTCTTTCCTTTTGAGTTCCAGATAAAGAATGATTCCTGCTGTGAGAAAAGCCAGTGCCACCATAAAACCATAGCTCTGAATGGGCAGGTTGATATGGGTGCCGAATAAATCGTTGATGAGGTCGCTGAGTTTGGGGTACATAATTTTATTAGTGTTGGTAAACGCCTTCCGTTTCGATGAATTGATCCAGGTTAATGCAGGTCAGCTTATTGCTGAGCTCTTCTTTATAAGGAGTTTTTGCGCGGATGTAATTTTCGGTAAAACCGTACATCCATCCGTCCATATTTTGATGTTCAAAAAGTACTTCTGATTGCCGGCCTTTATTTTCTTTGTAGAAAATAATTTTCTTTTCATCCGATAGGTGCTGCAGCTGATGCGAGCGTTCCCTGCGCAGTCCTACATCAACCGAAGGTTTTATTTGCAAAGCTTTTGTGCCGGGGCGTTCTGAGTAAGTAAACACATGCAAATAGCTGATGGGCAAGCTGCGCACAAAATCCATGGCCTGTTGATGGTCATCATCTCTTTCGCCCGGAAACCCGGCAATGATATCCACGGCAATGCAGGCATTGGGAATCATCTTTTTGATAAAAGCCACTCGGCGTGCAAAAAGTTCTGTGTCGTATTTGCGCTTCATCATCTTCAGGATGCGGTCGCTGCCCGATTGGAGCGGAATATGAAAATGCGGTGCAAAAAGACGGGAATGGGCCACAAAACTGATAATTTCTTCTGAAAGCAGTTCAGGTTCAATAGACGACAGCCGCAGCCGTTTCACTTTTTGGAGCTGATCGAGTTCTTTGATCAAGCCCAAAAAGTTTTCGTTTTGATGTTTCCCGAAATCACCCACATTTACTCCTGTGAGCACGATCTCTGCTGCTCCTGAATTTTCCGCTTCGCGTGCTTTCTCAAGGGTGTCGGCAATTGTTGCGCTGCGGCTTCTTCCACGGGCAAAAGGTATGGTACAATAGGTGCAGAAATAATCGCAACCGTCCTGCACTTTCAGAAAAGTGCGTGTGCGGTCGCCGCTCGAAAAGGCGGGTTTGAAGTTTTTTAGATGTTCTTCAGCGGAGCCAATATTGCCCGGTAAATAACTGTTGATGTTGTATTTTAGGTCATTGCCTAATAAAACGTCAATTTCCTGTATCTTTTTCAGTTCATGGGCGCGCATCTGCACATAACAGCCGGCAAGCGCGATGCGGGATGCGGGATGACGTTTTTTGGTCTGACGGATGAGTGCACGGCATTTTTTTTCGGCACTTTCGGTTACCGTACAGCTGTGGATTACATATAAATCGGCTTCCTCGCGATAGTCAACGATCTGATAACCTGCATCGCGGAAGTTTTTTGCAATAGTGGATGTTTCAGCAAAATTAAGCTTGCACCCAAAGGTATGGAAAGCTACTTTTTTCATTCAGCGGCAAAGATACACTTTGCTTGTGAAATGAATTTTTTCTCAAATTTTAAGACGTGTTTTTTTTCGACAAACTACCGCTAAAAAAAGACCAACTGCACTTTAACCCGATTACCTCCTTCCCGGGGTGTATTTCTGCTCTTTATCTACTGCTTCCTTCTATTTATCTATAATAATTGTACAACTAATTTCAATAGTTGATTTTAGCAGATAAGAATTTGATAGATAGCGTTTTAATGTCTTTGATTTTAAGATGTTTATTTGGCGTTGTTGATAATTATAAAATTATTTGATATGAAAAAAATCAGGCAGAAGATCATGAATCCTTTGATAGCCACAGGATTCATTTTGGTTTTAATATCAGGATCGTTGAAAGCGCAAAGCGATTATTTAAATTTTTTTTCCGAAAAGGCAAACCCGGGAGAACTTCCATTTATAGAGATGGTAATAAATGAAAATACACGTGGTGTTGGGGGAATGTCTCAGGGTGATTTTGATGGCGATGGAGATTTGGATATTGTGGCTGCCGGGCTTCAGGACAGTGCAATTATCATGTTTGAAAACCGGATGAACGAAAACCTTCCCTGGTTGAGGATAGTTATCATGGAACGGGTTTATAATGCACATTCTGTGTATAGTGCTGATTTTGATGGTGATGGTGATCTGGATATTGTTGCGGCCGCATATATCGGTACACCTGGCGTTCTTTGGTTGCGCAATGATGGTGGTTCCCCGCTGAAATGGTCGGCTTTTCCAGTGGCGAAAAATTTCGTCAATGCCCATGAAGTTTATGCGTGTGATCTTGATCAGGATAATGATATCGATATCCTTGCTGCATCCTCATATTTGAATGCAATAGCCTGGTGGAAAAATGACGGAGCTGATACAACCGAATGGGAACAACAGCTCATAGGCAGTAATGTCGAATTGGCCAAATCGGTAAGGGCAGGAGATATCGATGGCGATGGAGATATGGATGTTGTGGGTGTTGCGATTACTGCACATGACATTTTATGGTGGGAGAATGATGGCGGGCAGCCTGTCGGATGGATTCGCCACACTGTTGACCCTGCTTTCATTGGAGCACACAAAGTTGAGCTCGTGGATATGGATGGCGACCGGGATATTGATGTGCTTTGCGCCGGTTATCTGGGACATCAGGTAGCTTGGTGGCGCAATACCAAAAGGGATTCCGTTATCTGGGAAAAAGAAACAATTGGCGCAGGTGTGATCAATGCATGTGCTGCAACTGCCTGTGACCTGGATGGGGACAGCGATTTGGATGTTGTTGCCACTGCGCAGGGAAGCAACGAAGTGCTCGTCTGGTATAACGAAGATGGCCTGGCAACGCGCTGGACACGCTCGTTATTATCCGGAAATTTAGTAAGGCCCTGGCCTTTGCTGCTTTGTGATATTGACAGCGATTCCGATGTCGATATCATTTCTGCCAGCAGCCACAAAGGAAGCGAGCAAGTTTTCCTTTGGCAAAATGATCTTTTAAACCCCGTTGGAAACCTCCAAAAGCAAAAACAAAGCGTTCAGATGGCTTGCTATCCCAATCCGGCCAGGGAATTTATGGTATTGAAAATATTCCTGCCAAAAGAAGAAGACTTTAAAATTGAAATCCGGGATATGAACGGGAAGATGCTGCAATCCCTGAGCCCCGCTTTTTCAAACGAAGGAGATAATTATATCACAGTAAAGTTGGGAGCACTACTGCCTGGGAATTATCAGGTTAAGATTATAACGGAAAGCAGTTTAACAGGATATGCAAAATTTATACGAATTTAATAAACGAGAAAGTATGAAAGGAAAAATCCTCTTTGTAGTCAGTGCTCTTCTGCTGTTATGTTTGCCCGCATTTTCACAGAAATGGATGAAAGCTGCCGATATACCGCAAATGGAATCTCCAGGTTTTTACGATATCCAAAAGGCATTTTATCAAAAGAATGGAGCGCAGCCAAATGAAAAAAACCTAAAGCAGTTCAAAAAATTTAAAAGATGGGAGTGGTTTATGGAACCGAGGGTAGATTCTGCCGGTTTCTTTCCCGCTCATACGCTTTGGAATGAAAGCAAAAATGCTTTTAATGCGCGGCCATATCTTGATAATAACAGCAATTGGCGCTGTTTGGGCCCTTTTGGCCCTCCGGTTTGGAAAACAAATAATGCCTATAATGGAAAAATTAGCGGCGCCGGACGTGTTGAATGTATTGAATTCCATCCTGCTGATACATTGGTAATGTGGGTGGGCACACATTCGGGCGGTTTCTGGAAAACAAACGACGGAGGCAAAAACTGGTACACTACGACCAACGAATTGCCTGCGCTTGGAATTAGCGATATTGTTGTGGATCCGAATAATCCGGATGTTCTTTTTGTGGGTACCGGCGACCGCGATACCGACTGGACATATAGTATCGGTTTGCTAAAGTCTGTTGATGGTGGGGAATCATTTCAGGAAACCGGCTTGAATTTTTTAATGGAAGAACAGGAGGATATTACCGAAATACTTATTTGCCCGGAAAATTCTGAAATTATTATTGCTTCCACAACAAATGGGATATATAAAAGTACCGACGGTGGATTAAATTGGATTCGGACAAAATCGGGGAATTTCAGGGATTTGGCATTTAAATACGGCAATAGTCAGGTTATTTACGCTTCAAGCTATAACTATAATGGTGGGGCAAAAATATATAAATCAACGGATCAGGGAGAAAGTTTTCAAATAATCAGTAACACAGGCATTGATTTTAATCAGGTATCGCGAATTGCAATAGCTGTTACACCAGCAAATCCGGAGCTGGTGCTTTTTATATGCAGCAAGGTTTCGGGAAACCAGTCGGGGCTATACGGTCTATATAAATCCACAGACTCAGGAGAATCTTGGACAGAAATTCTTAATGCAAGCGATGTCAATTTGTTGGGGCGTTCAGTTTCAGGAAACGATTCCGAAGGTTATGGATGGTACACTTTGTCTCTTGCAGTTTCTCCCATTAACCCCCAAATAATATTTGTTGGAGGAATCAACATCTGGCGTTCGTTGGATGGTGGGCAAAGCTGGGAAGCCCGGACTTCTGAGATGCCATATGGAAGTCTTTCTTTTTCATGGGTCGATCAGCACGAAATCCGGTTTCATCCCCAGACCCAAATTATTTATGCAGCACATGATGGGGGCGTATATAGATCAGGAAATAAAGGTGAAACTTTTGAAGATATCAGTCAGGGTTTATGTATCATGCAAATGTATAGTCTTGGATGCGCCCCAACAAACGAAAATATAATTATGACAGGCTGCCAGGATCAGTTTGGGATGCTCTATAATGAGGGGAGCTGGGAAGCAATTTATGCCGGTGAAGCAAGCGAACACTTCATTTCTAATGAAGATCCGGATGTTATATTCGGTTATGGCTTTAATTTTGGTATGATACGTTCACGCAACCGGGCTAAGTCCTATGAGCGCATAACGCCCTCAGGATTAAGTAATTATTTTTGGCTCATTCCCACTGTGAAGCACCCTTTGGACAATAATACGATTTATCTTGGCGCTTATGGGCTTTATAAAAGCACCGATCAGGGGGACACATGGAATAAGCTAATTGAACAATTGTCAACAGGCAATCCGCTTAAATCCTTTGAAGTCGCACGCAGCGATGATAATTTTATATATGCCTGCTCGCAGCAAATGATATGGAGATCGGAAGATGGTGGTTATACCTGGACAAATATTTCCGGTGGGCTGCCATACTATAAATTCATTAATGATATTGCGGTGTCAGATAAGGATCCTTTACATATCTGGATATGCCTTGGAAAGTTTAGTAAGGAGAAAAAAGTTTATGAATCTTTTGATGGCGGCGAGAGCTGGATCAATATCAGTTTCAACCTTCCCAATGTGCCGGCCAATACAATTGTTTATCACGATAATGGACGCGAAGCCGTTTATCTCGGTAATGATATCGGCGTATATTATAAAGATATGCATATGGATGAATGGGTGGATTTTAGTACTAATTTGCCTAATGTAGTTGTTACTGAACTGGAAATACATCCTGCGTCCAATACCCTGCGTGCAGCAACCCATGGCAGGGGCTTATGGATTTCTGATTTATACGATATCAGTTTGCAGGCCGGGAAGAGAATTCAAATCAGCAGTTTCGCCCTACATCCCAATCCGGTGAAAAACAAACTGCAGATTTATTGCAATGCCGGGACTGATGTCCATGCTGCCTTTAAAATTATAAATATGGATGGATCGGAAGCCGCTTTGTTTGATGCTTCATTTGCCGAAGGTCAAAACAGTACAATAGTTGATGTGTCGGATCTTTTAGCAGGTTTTTATGTTGTGGAATGCTTGATAAACGGAAAAATTCAGGCATCATCGAAAATAATTAAATTATAATATTCAAAAATTATTAAATATGTTTAAGGATATAAAAATTTTTATGGTAATTACTTTCTTGCCTTCTTTGCTATTTGCATCAAATATGTCATTAAACTTCGGTTTTATAAAGGAGGATAGAGGGCTGGATCGGGCTGTTTCGTATTACTCCCATTTAGATGGTGGTATGTTCTATGTCACAGAGAATGAGCAATTTATTTATACATTCGCCAGTACGAAAAATGATTCTGTTCATGGGATTTCATTTACAGAAATGCTTCTTGATGCCGATTCCTGGAATATAAGTGCCCAGAAAGAAATGGAACAAAAACTGTATTTTGCGAAAAATTCACAAAACGGTTTAAATACGCATGCATCATACCAGGAACTTGCCTTGGGATACGTTTATAAGGGAATCCGGATGGAATTATCAGCCCGGGCCCATAATGTCGAAAAGATTTTTCTTCTTGACCCGCATGCTTGCCCCGAGCAAATTAAAATCGGGCTAAAAGGCTCGGTAGATGTGCAAATTGATGCTGCGGGCAGATTGAAAATCAGTAATAGTTCCGGATCCTTGTTTTTTTCCAAGCCAATTGCCTATCAGATTATCAATGGTAAAAAACATTTTGTTGATGTAGCTTACCGGATTGAAAGTCAGTATTATGCTTTTGCGCTTGGTGCTTATGACCCTGATCTCCCACTTGTAATTGATCCTTTAATATCATCATGCTACATTGGCGGAAGCGCCGATGACGATACTTATGAGCCTTCCGTCGCTGTGGACAGTAAAGGAAATGTTTTTGTTACGGGATATACGCTTTCTGTCGATTTTCCAACAACACCCGGTGCATATTGCAATAATTTTAAAGGATTTACGGATAGGTTTTTGGCAAAGCTCAGCCCGGAAATGGATACTTTGCTGGCCTGCACATTCCTCGGTGGAACTGCAAATGAGAACGGAATGGGCATTTGTATCGATCAATGGGATCAGGTCTTTGTTTCGGGATATACTTATTCTGATGATTTCCCGACTACCAGTGGAGCCTATGACCGGGAATTAGGCGGTACAGGCGATATATACATTTCCAAATTCAGCAACGACCTTTCGCAGCTTATTGCATCTACTTATGTAGGAGGAAGCAGCACAGAAGGGCCGATGTGGCCAAGAATTGATATGACTATCGATGCCGATAATAATATTTATGTGGTGGGGCTCAGCCTGTCAGATGATTTCCCCTTATTGCCGGATTCCTACGATGAAACTTGTGACGGTGGACAGGATGGAGGCGATATCGTTATCTTCAAAATGGATGCTGATCTGACGGCATTATTGGGATCCACATATCTGGGTGGAAGTTCCGACGAATGGAGACCTTCCATAATTCTTGACGCGGAAAATAATATTTTTGTTTGTGGCGAAACGGAATCCTCTGAATTTGAGACTACCGGTGGAGCCTATGATCGCACATTTAATGGAGGTGTATCGGATGTCTTTATTTCAAGATTTTCAAACGATCTGTCCGAATTGCATGCTTCTACTTTTATTGGTGGATATTTTGCCGAAGAGGCTCTTTGTATAAGAGCTTATGAATCATCAATTTATATTGCAGGATATACACAATCCGTTAATTTCCCTTCTACAAAAGGTGTTTACGACGAAATTTATAATGGTGGAGCCAATGATGCTTTTATTGCACGCCTGGATAAAAACCTTGCCCAACTCGAGGCCGCTACTTTTGTTGGTACGGCAAAAGATGAATCCGCCAGGGATTTGCATATTGATCAGGAAGGAGTGTATATTACAGGCAATACTTCTTCTTACCGCTTTCCGGCTACTGAAGATGCCTTTGATGATTTTTATAACGGAGGAAAAAACGATGCTTTCGCTTGTAAATTCAATCCCGAACTGAGCAGTTTGCTCCATGCAACATTTATTGGCGGAAGTAAAGATGATAAAGCATATGCTATGTGCGCCTGCCCGGATAACAATTTTTTAATTTGCGGACTGACCTCTTCCTTGAATTTCCCTACAACTGAAGAATCTTTTAGCCCTGAGTATAATGGTGGGGGAAATGATTTGTTTGCTCTGATCATTGATAAAAATTTTTCAAATATCTTTACAGGGAAGGACGAAATCCGGCAACAAGATTTTAAAGAGCTGGTGTTGATGCCAAACCCGGTCGTTGATCAGTTGAGGATTCAAGGAGATTTTGTTGGGGCAGGCCTTGTGTTGATTAATATTAAAAGCATGAATGGAGAAGGAGTAATGAGCATCAGGCAAAATCTTAGCGAGGAGAACCATGTATTGACTGTTGACGTATCTAGTTTGGCGCCAGGTTATTATATTGTTGAATGTCAAATGGGGCATACTGATCCGCTTATAACAAAAATGCTTAAGTTTTAACGGGACTGGCTTTATTATGAAGATTCTTTGTTAAAAGAAAACATCCCGAAGAAATCCGGGATGTTTTTTTTAACAAAATAGAAATTGACCGATGAGTGTATCAAGTGATTCAAAAAGTTGAGTCTGTTTAAGGGGTGGGTTAACGGGTTACGATCAACTTTTGAAGAAATGTTTCTGTACTATTGCGTGCCTCAATGAAATAAATTCCTGTTTGAAGTTGAGGGTTTCTGATTTCTGGATTGTCTGCATTTTTATGAAAAACTAATTTCCCCATTACATTATAAATATTGATTTCAGAAGTTTTGAACTGTGGGGCAAGCTTCAGTTCCATTCCATTTGAAGGGTTGGGGAAAATAACGGGACATTTTGAATTTTCTTCGATATCCTCGATTTCAACCGTTATTGTTAAAAACCGGAGTATCCGTTCCATGAGTTCGTTTCTGTTCTCTTCACTTGCAATAGCTTCATATGCGAAAGGCAGAAAAACCAATTGAAAAGGATCAGTAAACATAATTCCGGCACATATTTCAGAATCTTCGTATTCAAAAACAGTCGTTGCGCCATCGATGGGCTCTATTACACTTGGCGAATCCTGATTGTTGCTGCCACTGCCTCCGGTAAGGCTGATATGTAAATCATCTCCTATTTCGTTGCCTTCCGTCCCATCCGCTTTCAAAATCCCTTCATAGGAATCTGAAATATGATTGCTGTGCAGGTAATGATGAAAGAAATCGCTTTCGCCTATTGCATCGCCTACATTTTGACTGCTCAGAAAAAGGCGGCCTCTTTTGTCGAGATAATTACTGATCAGATTTTGTTTAGCTTCTGACAATAGTTGGTTTTCTTCTGTATTGTCCATTCCTGTAAACCAAATTACAGCCTCAAAATTTTCTAAAAAGCCAACATCCGGGAAATTGAGCCTATTGATATTATAAGGACGAGCACGATATCCGGCATTTTCAACAGAGCTTTCGTAATACGATATTGCATCGGCTTTGTCACTCATCCAATTACTTTCGTCATTAATTACCAACACATCGGCATTCCCAAAATAGATATCAAAGGATAGTGAGTCTAATAAGATATTATTTTCATATAAGCGGATGGAAAAATTTTGATTGAACCCTTCTGTTATTTCTTTCGTTTGCAAAAGGAAATTTGCCGGTTCGGCAGATACTTCACATGAAGGGAATCCGTTTATGGTGTCATGATATTTGTTTATGGTTATCAGGCTGTTAGTGTTAATTAGTTCTGTTCTGATATCATTCAGGTTTTCTAAGGTATTGTTTCTGAAATTGATCTTTAGTTTAATGGTTTCATTGCTTCCCAGGATGAGGTCACCATCATCTTCAATAGTGATATGCTCTATGGTGATGCACTTATGTTCGCGAGCAAATGCATACATTTTCCCGACCAGCCCCCAGGGGTCACCGGCGCCATTGCACAGCATGCTCACGCCCCATTTTTCATCATTACTATGGTAAACATGTGTTTTCATGTTTTGGTTATATCCGCCCGAATGCCCCCAAAGATTGTAAACCGAATTATAAGCAAAAACCAAACCCTGAAAGGATGAGGCTTGCGGATAGTGCAGGCTTTGCATCAGATCCAATGTGGAAGATTCTATGATAACATTATCCATGTACCGCCCATTATTGAGCAGCATTTCCTGAAATTTACGAATTTCAATCCGTGGGGAATGCATAAAACCTGCGGGAAACATCGGGCAGGATCGGAATCCTTTGGGTATATAATTATACCCATTGTGTATATATTCCTGTGCAAGAAGTTCCATATCCAGTTCCGCTAAATAAAAGGTGCTCCTGTTCATCTCCAGAGGGGCAAGGATGTGCTCATTAATGTATTCTGTATATTCCTCACCGGAAATTACTTCAATTAAATAACCCAGTAAAGTAATGGCAGTGTTGCTGTATTGCCATGTTGTTCCGGGTTTTTTATTTGAAAATGTTGTGTTGGCTCCATAGTAAGAGCCGTCTTCCGAAAAATAATTATAGCAAAATTCCTGAAGGCTTACTGGCGTATCGTGGTTAAAAACCATCAAATTATTGAATACGCTTCCATTGTCGATTATTCCGCTCACATGGCTCATGAGCATTCGGAATGTGATTTTTGTATCCGGATAAGAGGGATGGACAAGAGAAAATGGTAAATAATCACCCACAGGATCGTCCAATGCAAAATAATCCTGTTCCCAAAGTTGCATTATCCCAATTCCAGTGAATAACTTTGTAGTGGAATACATAAGGTACATTACTGAATCAGATGCCTCCAGATTGCTTTCACGGTTTGCCAGGCCGGAATTCAGGTTCCAGATTTCTTTTCCGTTTTTTAGTATGCTCGCACTTACAGCACTGATGTTGTTTTGCTCCATCTCTGCCTCAACTTGTCCGCTCAAATACGACTGTGCCTGAAATACAGGATTTTTTGATAAAATTACGTTTTGAGATAAAAGAATATTTGAAATTAAGCATAAAAAACTGATAATGAATGATAAAGATAGATTTCTCATGTGTATAAGTATTAAGTTCGACGATGAATAAACAGCTAATTTGCCAGAATTTTTCTCCACTGAAAAACAATATCGACCAACAGCAAATCCTGATAGATCAAAAACAGGCAGATTATCCTAAAATCCGTTGATCATAGTTTATTCATTTGTTTGAGGAAAATATGCTTTATTCAGGTGTGCTAAGAAATATAGCTAGGCAATTGATATAAATCGGCTTCCTCTCGATAGTCAACAACTTCATATCCAGCTTCGCGGAAGTTTTTTGCAATAGTGGATGTTTCAGCAAAATTAAGCTTGCATCCAAAGGTATGGAAAGCTACTTTTTTCATTCAGCGGCAAAGATACACTTTGCTTGTGAAATTGGGTGTTTGCAGTTAAAGCCTCGCTGCAAAATAGAATACAGCTCCGTTTTCATAAGACTTGCTTTCAAATCTGAAGCCGTGTTTTGTGAAAATGTCATGCAGTTCCTGCGCTGAATAAAGAGTGCCCCGGATTTTGCTTTTTTCGGGTTTCCTTTCCGGAATGGGAACACTACAAAAGAATGTGGCATTTGCTTTTAAAACTTTTTTCAGGCCGTTTACAAATGAATCAATGCTATCGAAAAAGTTGAGCGATAAATTACATATTGCAAAATCGAATGATTGTTCTTCAAAGGGTAGTTCATCCGCACTTGTATTAAAAAGCTCGAAATTTTTGAAGCCATTTTTCCTGAATCTCAATTTTGCCTTTTTCAATAATCCTTTGCTAATATCAATTCCAACGTATTGATTGTCATTGGGAAGGATTTCTGCCAGAATTCCGCTGCCTGTGCCAATCTCCAGAACTGATGCATTGTGAATGTGCTTCAATTCGCTTTTTAAAATCTCAAAATGTTTTTCAATGGAGCCCTTAAACAGTTTTGGGAAAATTGATTTTACCCTAACTACATGACAAAATTTCAAAGCACAACCGTATTGATTTTAAATCATTGATATTTAAGGCTTTGGCTAAGTAATCCATCCCATATCTAAAAAAGCTTACGGATTTATAGCCATGATTTTTTATTTTGATAGGTTTCAATTCGTTAAGGTACAACCCGAGTTTATAGCACCATGCATAGGATAGAATTACTAGGGCAAACAGCTTCTGGATACGCTCCCTATCCTTTAGGTGTGTGTCTTCAAGGTTATATCCGGTTTTTTTAAGTGCCCTAAATGCAGATTCAATTGCCCATCGTTCTTTGTAGAAAGCTATTGCTTGTTCTGACTGCGAAAAAGAAGCTATAATCATCAATTCGGGCTTTCCCGTTTTGTCTTTGACCTTTGATGCCGACAGGTAACAATATTCTTCTTTGATTATCACAATTTTATGATAATGCATTACCTCATTGAGCTTTAACTGGCTAAAGAGCCAGCTTGCTTTAATGTCTTTGTTTTTTCCCGGAACACTAATCCGGGTATTGTTGCGTATGCGGATATAGTATTGGATATTATTGAGGTTCAACCATTTAAACCATCTTTGCCCTATAAATTCCCTGTCGGCTAAAAGGGACTCAATTTTAGATTCCCCAAATAGGTTAATGAAGTCCTGCATAATTTCGATGCGTTGTGCTGTGTTGGAATTGCCAGCTTTGGGCAGTACTTTGAAAATCAGTGGAAAGGCCAGCCTATTGTAATTTACGGCAAGTACCAGGATATTGATGTGCAAGCTGCCAAATTTCCAGTCAGTGCGATCCATTGACAACTGATAAGGAGGGTTAGTAGGTAGCAGTGAAATAATGACCCTGGCAATCAAGCTGTAATCCAAATTATAATTGGCCATGAAGCGCTGTATCCTTCGCAGGGATGAATCAGTAGCAGCTTTACTGTCGAATACTTTTGCAAGCTTATTGAAGTTCACTGATGCGGCCTGGTTTAAGGCCAAAATGAATAGGCTGATGAAATTGACCCTTGCTTTATTGATTTTGTTTTCAAAAGCCTTTGATAAAATTTGGGATAAATTGCTAACTTTACTGTCAAATCTGGCATTCATGTTCATATGCATTATTTGTGGTGAATTTTTGCATACTATACTGAATGCCAGTATTTTAACCAAATTTTTTGGCCGAATCTTATCAATTAGTTATTAACATAATTTATTGAATTTTAGACAATTAAGATTTTTATCATGTAGTAAAGATTTTACCATAATCCTATCGTAAAGAAAAGAGAATAGATCGCCCAGCCAGGGCTTGTATTTTTTGATTTTTCCGTTCTCGTCTCTCAAATAATTTATGCCTTGCTTTTTAATGATTGAGTTCCTAGCGGTATTTGAATTGCATTGTCGGGATTTCATTGCATAATGAGTTTTTATTTTTAAAGCCGGATATGCCCCAAAAGATTGTATTTTGACAATCCTTATGAAGAAAAAGCTTAGCGTACAATAAACTTCTGAACCACACTGCTTCCGGAATCCCTAAAACGGATATAATAAACGCCTTTTTGGTAATTGCTCAGGTTTATAAGCAGTTTTTGCTCATTTGTTGATGCATCAAATCCAGTCTGTTCGATAATCCTTCCGGTATTGTCTATAATCTGAATGAAGACTTTTTTACTAGTCGGCACGCAGGAAATATTCAGCTCTTTGGTGGCAGGATTTGGATAAACATGAAAACTCTTGGTAAAAAATTCTTCTATACCCACCGGTTTTTGGACAATGATGCAGTCTGTCACTGTTAAAGTATCCGAACCGTATTCATTTGTAGCAATGAGCGTTACCGGATAAATGCCTTCATTATTGTAGGTAATTGAGGGGTGCAGATCTGTTGAAGTAGCAGGCGCTCCACCGGGAAATTTCCATTCGCGGCTTGTAGCATTTGCCGAAAGGTCAAGGAAATTGATGGAATTGCCTTCAATGATGTACGTGCCACAGGAATGTATAAAGCTGGCAACCGGAAAACCATTGGGATTGTGCACCCTGATGTATTTGCTTTCGTATTTTACGGCTTCCTCACCGGTTTCGTTTTTCACCCTGAGGCGCACAGCGTAATTCCCTTCCTGCGTGTATTCGATATATGGGTTTTGCTCAGTGGCTGATGACGGCGTTCCTCCTTCAAATTCCCAATACCACTCAATGGCACCCCCAAGGGAAAGGTCGGTAAAATGAACTCCGGAACCTTGGAAAATAACAGTGCTGTCGGAAGTGAAATTAGCAATTAGGTCATTTGTGCCTGTGGGGATGGTAAAATCATCATCTGTAAAGGAAAAGTCCTGAATATATTTGTATTGCACATTAGAAGCCAGATCATTGGGGTTCATTTCTTCATAAACAATGGGCAAAACATAGGCATCGCCATTAGTGATTACATAATTGCTCATTGTCGCGAAATACGCCCGCCACATTGCTTCCGAGCCATAAGAGGCATTCGTAGGCTTATCTTCTCCCAGCGCATTTGCCGAAAGCTTTTGTGCTGCAGGATCAAAAGCGCGCGTCCAAACATCAGGGTAAATATTGCCTTCTGAGCTGAGTTCAGGATCCGTATCTAACCAGCTGAAAAACACTTTGGAACCCGGCCAGTCTGTGGCAGCACAAACGCGGTTATCTTCATAAACGCCGTCTTCACCGAAGTAGCCACGCATGGAAGCCGGTCTGCCCAGTTCCACTGCCTGCCATGTTTCTCCGCCATCGGGCGACCAGATATCAAAAATGGCATAATAAGGATTTTCGGCAACAATGGAATAATCTTCTTCCCCCTGAACGCTGATGCCCACAGCAATATGCGGGTTTCCGTTGGCATCCACAACCAGGTCAAAATCAAAAGCCGTTGTGTATGGAATTTTATCACGCTGTGGGGCTGTTCCTTCAAAAAGATTGTCAATTTCCTGGTCTGTCAGGTAATTCAGGATGCCCGAAATGCCATTGGGGCCGTCTAGTTGTATGTTTTTTGATGCGCTCCAGCTTTCGCCGGCATCTGTGCTTTTCCATACAATCGGGTAAAAACTCTTTTGGCCTTCTGCTGCGTTTTCGTTCATGCCATTATTGCCCAGCATCACGATATAGGCCGTCTCGCCATCAGGTGCAAAAGCGGTACGCACACATTCAGGTATTTGAGTAATATCGTGGTCTATAATGGGTGCATCAAGCAATGTGGCATTATAAAGAAAATCTCCTGCAATTTCGCTCCATACACCGCGGTTGATTATTAATTGATCCTGATAATTATGATTGGTTCCTTCCGGCCATTTAGTATTGATGTCTGTAACAAGAATACAGTTTTGGCTGCGCGAATAATCCATGCCTGAGGGGAGATATTGGTAAATATTTCCACTACTTGACCGGATGTTTCTTGTTGTGTCGGTAAGGGAGGGCGAACCAAATTTATGGGTTCCATATCCATATCCGCCCCAGCTTCCATTGCTTCCGTCGAGCAGTGGTGCGAAAAACGCCAGCCGGGCATTTTCGGGATCAGTATTTCCAGGTGGATTGGTAATTGCCGCCTGAGGGAAGCGGGCCGGTATTATGAACCAGGTACCGATACACTCAATCCTGAGAAATGTCTCCACCATTGTAGTCCAGCTCAGTCCACCGTCATAGGAAACATCATAGCCCAGATCACCACCGGCTCCGCCCGGATCGAGCAGTCCGCCCATGCGGTGCATATTGATCAGTACATTCAAATCCTGGTTATAGCTTAGCATGCTGCGTTGACCTCCGGCATATCCGTAGCTGTACGCATTTCCAGATGTACCGATGGGAATAACTGATGCGCCCTGAGGATCAAGGAGTTCCGGAGGTGTAAAAGCAGGCACAGCCGCCGCCGTTTTTTGCTTCCGTGCTTCAACAAAGGGCATCGTTTTGTTTGCGGACTTCAGCGTTTTTAAGCCTTGCTTTATTTTCGGGACAGATGTTTGTGCAAAAATGAGAATGGAAGCACAAAGAAGAATTGCAGTTAAGACGGATTTTTTCATTTTTATATTAGGCTATGATTGTTGGGGTCTATATCAGATACAAATCATTTATGTTACATTTTACAAATATAGGGGACTTAATTGGGAAAGTCAAGGGTTGATTTTTTTTAAACGATATTACTGTATTTCCAACAGCATATAATGTATTACCGAATTTAATTAACACCAATTTTACCAAAGGAACGATAAATTTCAAATTTGTAGAGTGATTGTCTCATTGGCGGGAGTTGCTCCGTGTCCGGGCTATTGCCATAAATTAAATTGGCAGCATGTACTCCACAAAAGCTCCCTTATCATCATTATTGCCGTTTTTTATTCTGCCTCCATGAGCTTCAATAATTAGCCTGCTTAAATAAAGGCTTAAGCCTGGATTCTGATCGACATGCTCCTCATTTTCAAAAGGGAGGATATTGTCTATTTTGTAACCTTCTTTAAAGCCTGACCCCGTATCTTCAAAACGTAAGAAGGTGTAATTTTTTTCCTTCCAGGCTTTTATGTTGATACTGCCATTAGCTTCAGAATACTTTATTGCATTATCAAAAATGGCAAGATTAACTTTAGCAAGGTGTTTTTCATCTGCTATCAGTTCTAAGTTTTTAGGGTAGCTTGCATTTACTGCTAAATTTTTTTCCTGAATTTTCATAATAAGCTCATCCTGTATTTCCTGTATGAAGGTTTCAGCTAAAACACTTTCTTTTTTTAGTTGCTGTTGACCTTTGGCAATAAAATTGGATATGTCTAATGCTGTATATGAAAAGCGTTCCAGCCTTTTGCTTGAAATATCAAGCATTTCCAGAAATTCTATAACGTCATCGTCGATCACAAAATCTTTGATCAATTCCAATCCGCCCATGATGCCGTTCAAAGGAGTTCTGATCTCGTGGCTGATTATATTAAGGAATGTCGTTTTAGCTTGATCCAGATTTTGTAGTTTTTTATTGGCTTCTATAAGCTGTAGGGTTCTTTCCTTCACTTTATCTTCCAGAATGGTATTCATGTTTTTTAACTGATCTTTTGCCTTCTTGAGTTCCAGATGAGTTTTGACTCTTGCCAGAAGTTCTTCGCTTTCAAATGGTTTGGTAATATAGTCCTGTCCACCTACATTAAAACCTTCTACAACAGATTCTGTCTCAACTTTGGCTGTAAGAAAAATGATGGGCGTATCATTGTATTTTTCATTAGCCCTGATGTGTTTGCAGACTTCGTAACCTGTCATTCCCGGCATCATAATATCGAGTAAAATAAGATCAAAATTAGTTTTCTCTGTCCACTTGATAGCAGAAGGGCCGTCGAGGGCAAATTCAAGTTGATATCCGTTTTCTTTTAGGGTGTTTCCCAAAACCTGTAAGTTTTTTGGGATATCATCAACGACCAAAATTTTCCTTCTATTATTTTTTGTTTCCATGATTATTTGTTTTTATAAATTTCCTAAGTTTTGATAGCAATTCCATTATTGTTTCAATGTCGAATGCGTCAATAGCATCTATTAATTTCTCTGAGTAAATGTTCAGGGCTTTATTATCATATTTTATTGCTGTATCTAAAATCAGGTCAGCGAGGCTGTTCAAATCCTCAAATGATTGCTGTTCCTCCAGCTTAGCGAGCAGAGGTTCGATTTGTTCTTTCAAAACGACTGATTCTTTTTGTAATTCTTTTTCAGAAAGGAGAGTTTTGTCCTGGCTTTTGGAATGATCATCTTTCTTTTTTTTCCTGTAGGGCAAATATTGTTTTAAAACTTTAATTAGCTCTTCGGACTGTATGGGTTTTAGGAGAATGGCATTAAAATCAAACTTTTCCAAAATGCTTAATTCGCCCTTGAGCACAGAAGCTGTGGCTGCTATACAGGGAATATTGCTGTTCTTTCCATTTCTTAACTGGTTCAGAAATCCAAAACCGTCTAATTTTGGCATTCTAATATCGGTGATAATCAAATCTGTCTTTTTGCGTTCCAAAGCTTGCATGCCTTCTAAGCCGTTATTGGCTGTATGAACTAAAAACCCAAGGTCGTGCAGCAAATCTTGCATATAGTTGAGGTTGCTTTCAATATCATCTACAACAAGTATGCGACTTGACTCAAAAATGTATTCTGTTTGCTCAGTTTTTGAATGCACCGTTTCTATGTTTTCAACGCAAACAACATTATTAAGTATAAGAGTAAACTGGCTTCCTATTTTTTCCTTTGATTTAAGGACGATATCACCATCCAGTAATTTTGCTAATTTTTTACTGATGCTTAGTCCTAAACCTGTTCCCCCATACTCTTTAAAGTCCTGGCCTTCTTGTTGCACAAATGATTCAAATACTTTATCGAGCATATTTTTGCTAATACCAATACCGGTGTCTTCCACCTCAAACCGAAGCTTATAGTGTTTTTCTGAACTGTCATCATCAGTAATCTGCTCTTTTTTCAGAATAATCCTTATTTGCCCTTCGTGGGTAAATTTAATCGCATTGCTGATTAAGTTGTATAGAATTTGCCTTATTCTAACTTCATCGGTACGGATTGATGTGTTTTTTAATTCTGCTATATTTGTCTCAAAGGATAATCCTTTGTTTTCTGCCTGAACCTTGAACATGGTTTCCAGTTCCTTAAAAATTTTCAGTATATTTACATTTGATTTTCTGATTTCGATTTTGGCTGCTTCAATTTTCGAAAGGTCAAGAATGTCATTAATGATATTAAGCAGACTTTTGCTGCTTACTTTAATGGATTCGAGATGTTTTAGGTTTACCGGATCTTTTAATTTTCTTGATAAAATATCGGTGAAACCAATAACTGCATTCATTGGCGTTCTGATTTCGTGACTCATATTAGCCAGGAATTCACTTTTTGCACGGTTACCGGCTTCAGCCTCCAACTTTGCTTGTTCCAGCTTTTCGATAAATTTTTTCCGTTCTGTGATATTTTCTTTAACAGCAATGAAATTAGCAATCGTGCCTTTATCGTCGAATACAGGTGTGATTACTGCATTCTCCCAAAATATTTTTCCATATTTGGTTTTATTGCATAATTCTCCATTCCAGGTTTTACCGGATAAAATAGTTTGCCAGAGGTTCGAATACACTGATTTTGGAAGTATCCGGGCATTTAATATTCGTGGAGATTTTCCTTTAACCTCTTCGAATGTATATCCGGTGAGGCTTTTGAACGCTGGGTTTGTGTATTCAATTAAGCCTTTGGCATTCGTAATCACAACAACCACAGGGCTTTGTTCTACTGCACTCTTGAGTTTTGCAAGCTCCAGTTCGATTTCTTTCCTTCCTGTGATGTCTTCGCTAGTGCCTATAGTGCGTATTGGGGTTCCGTTATCATCGCGCTCAATAACGCTGCCTCTTTCGCTGAACCACAAGTAATTGCCATTTTTGTGCCTGTAGCGTATTTCATATGAAAATGAATTGATTCCGCTATTGATGTCCTTTTCAACTTTTTTTAAAATTTCATGATCTGCCGGATGTGTCAATTGGAACCACCAAGATATTGTGCTTTGAATTTCATCGCGATGAAATCCCAATGATTTATATTTAGTATAATGTGTGATTAATATATCTTTCTGTAACCTAGCATCATACCAGGCATAACCCGAACTCGTAAAGGCAGCATCCAAACGATATTGGTTTTCTCTAAGTTGATCATTTGTGTTCTCCAATTCGGTTGTGCGTTCCTGAACCAATACCTCCAGATGTTTTTGATGCTTCAGAAGTTCTTGCTCAGCTTTCTTTTGTTCTGTGATGTCCAGAGCTGTAAAAATGCTCCCCTTTGACAAATTTCCTTTCTCTATCAAAGTGGAGGCCATGTCAATATAAAGGATTTTACCGTCCTTGGTTTTAAAACGTGTTTCCACGCGGCCCGTGCCGTATTTTTTTATCTGCTTATATTTTTCCAGGCCAACTTTGTCAAAGTCTACCTGTGTCGGATAAATGATCCTGGAATTTTGTCCAATCAATTCATTTTTAGTGTATCCTACCATTTCGCAAAAACGTGTGTTTACTTCGGTGAAAACGCGGTTAACCACCTGTCCGATCCCCGCAGGGGCTACTTCCAAAATTCTGGATATCTTGTTCCGGTGGTTTATGATTTCGTTTTCTGTTTGCTTTCGTAGGGTAATATCACGAATAATTGCGGTAGCGCCCCATTGATCATTTAGTTTTGTTGCGGATAATGAAAGTTCGACAGGAATGATATATCCTTCCTTATGTTTCGCTTCAAGTTCAGTATTTTTGCCTATCAGACGCCCTTTCCCGCTTTTTCTGTAATATTCGAAATGTTTTAAGTGATCTTTAAGATATTTTTTCGGAGGGATTATTCTATGGAAAGTTTTGCCTAGCATTTCATCTTCTGTATAGCCAAAAATTACTTCTGCGGCAGGATTCCAGAATACAACAGTACCTTCGTTATCAATCAGAATAATTGCATCCTGTGCTGATGTGGTAATACTTTGCAGCATAGCTTTGCTCTTTTTAACAGCTTTTTCATTGGCTACGCGTTCAGAAATATCTACCCATTGACAAACAACATTCTGCAGTGCTCCATTGGTATCAATAATTGGAAACAAATTTATATCCATCCAGTATTCTTTGTTTTTTTTAAAACCTTTCTGTCCGGTTTTGTTTTCTGTCCATTTAATTTCAAAACGTGATACAGCATGTTCTGAAAAGACCTTTTCGGTCAGTGGCATTACACCTTGGTCCATCAGGTTTTGATCTTGTAAAACATTGTAAGTGCCCACAATTTGGTGGTCTTCAAGTTGAAGTATGTTCCTCAAGGTTTGGTTTGTCCTTATAACGTCTCCGTTCGGATTTGCTATCCACATGGCAAAAGGACTGTACTCCATAATATTGTTAAGGAAATTAAGGTTTGTATTTAGTTCATTGTTAAGGACTTGTAATTTCAGCTTGTCATTTTTTCTTTTTGTAATGTCCGTAGCAGAACCAATTCTGCCGGTAATGTTTCCTTCATTGTCATATTTTCTGGATATCGAAATTTCAGCATAAAAGCGTACTCCATTTTTTTTAACCAATTGGGATTCAAAGCTTATAGAGATTTTTGTCTTCAATGTGTTTACTACCTTGCTAATAGTTTTTTCCCACTCCTCCGGAGGGTAAAGCACACGAATCGACTTATTTACTATTTCGCTGGAGCTGTATCCAAAGAGATGTTCCGCACCTTTGTTCCAATAGTTTATTTTTCCATCATTATCTGTTGAAATAATTGCTTCAGTAATCTGATTGATTAATTGTGCATTTTCAAAGAGTTTGATGTCCTTCTCTTTTTTGTCAGTAATATCTTTTACCACTCCGATAATATTGACAATATTGTTTTTTGCATCAAGCAAAAGGGATACATCCAAATCGCCCCACATAACACTTCCGTCCTTACGGATATACCTTTTTTCCATATTGTAGGAGTCGATTTTGCGGTCAAGAAGCTGTTTAAATTGTTGAATATCGACATCTAAATCATCGGGATGAGTGAAATCGGTGAATGTTAGTTCCATTAGTTCTTTATCTGAATACCCTAAAATTGTAGTTAGTTTTTTGTTTGAATTGACAGGTCTGCCTTCCATATCAACAATAGCTACGCCAATGGAGGCATTGTTAAAAATTGTGTAGAATTTCCTTTCAGTCAAATTCAATTCTTCCAGCTTTAATTTTAAGCTTTCCTCTAGCTTTTGTTTCAGCTTTTCCAGGTTCTTGTTTGTGTTATCGAGCAGTTTGTTCTGTTTGCTTAAGCGGTTGGTATAATATTGGAATCCAGCCAACCCCAAAAATACTAATAGTAGCAGCAAGGCAAGAGATATCCATTTATAGATAAGAAAAATATTCTGAGTTTTGCTAATTTGTTTTAAATCAATCGTATTAATAAAAATCAGCTCGCCTTTGCCCTCGTGAATAGCTTTAATGTCATTTAAGCCAATAAAGCTGAGTTTTTTGAAAAGATAAATGGCATAATCCTGTTCGCAACTTCCGCTGTTTTGCATTTGTATTTTCTTCCATAAATTTTTATTAGTGTTAAACAGTGCAAGACTGTCTGTATCTGATATCAGGTGGCTGAAATTTTTATTAGTATCCGCACTGCTTAAAAAAAATCCTTCAGAATTGAGCAATTCAAGTTTTGTGAATAGCTCATTTTGACGATTCTGGATTTTTCCAAGCAAATCGCGTAAAAAGTAGTTGATAATGATGAGGCCATTCCAGCGGTTTTCCTTGTCATATGTTTTAACAGCAACTCGCAGCACAGGTTCGTGTGGTATTTCTATTTTTCCGTATTCCATGTTCAGGTCTATCCTTGAAAAATAGATTTCATTGCTTTTTAGCTTTCGGGCACTTTGGAAATAATATCGGTCTTTCTTGTCCTGTAGTTTATGCTTAGGCTGTATTTGGGCTTTATCGGTATGGGAAAAGTCAATGCGAATTAATTCTTTTCCCAAAGTATCTATGTATCTGAGCTGGTCAAAGGTTCTCTGAAGCTTTGCAAAATGAAGGAAAGAAGTTTCCAGATTTTTTTTTTCATTTGCCTTATTATTGTGATTGAAACCCTTATTGTAATCCCACTTAAGCATCTCAATATCAAATATTAGGCTCTCATAAATTTCCTGAACCAATTGACTTTTTATATTCAATTCGTTCTCGGCCCCGTTTCTTATTATTTTTAGCTCATTATTCGTAATTAGGTCATAATAGCTGTTTATGGCCAAATAGGATAATACTGTCAATGGAATAAACAGGAGTAATAATTTTTTTATGTTCAGGAATTTCACAATAATTAGTATTAAATGTTAAAGTATTTTAGAGGCACTGAAAACCAGTTTTTAAAATGATTAGGTGTAGCTTTTGATGTTTGCTTCAATACGTTCTTGTTTTTTTGTTTAATGTATTACCGCTTGTTTAGATGGCGTTAAGCATATAATATTTCAATAATCCTGGAAATGTTTAGTAACTTTAGAAATGAAATTGATGTAAAAGTATAAAAATAAAGAATAGGTTCTCTCCATTTGGATTTAGCCTTGATAATGCAATGATATCTGTTTTGTAGTTTCATAGGTTGTTCGTTTCGCTAATATGTATTGTCCAAAAGTAAGAAATTTAGCCTAAAAATCAAAACTTTTTTTGATCATCAGCGTCAAAAACGCTGCTTCATGCTACTGGATTTTTCCTTCTGCAATATCTAGAATTCGTCTATAAAGTCCAACTTCTGCTTTGTTGCTCAAAATCCAAATCCTCAAATACTTGATTATTATCCGGTTTGGATTTTTCACACGTACTTCGGCTGTGCTTACTTCGACTACGCTCAGTACATCGCAGCATAGCACCTTTTCTTTGATGATTTCATATCAAAGACTTTAAAAATAGGGAGTTTTCTGGCAAGCAATAACTAGGAATTATTGGATAAATATTTAAAAAGATATTTTATGTGGAAACCGATAAATTTTGAAGCTTAAATTTATAGACTGTTTCCTATATCTCCGTACTTTTGCATCAAAATTGAAGCGATGGCTGAATTAATCTCCAATCCGTACCTTGCATTTTTTATTATCCTTGCGCTCGGGCTTATTCTGGGCAAGATCAATATCAAAGGGATTTCTCTTGATATTTCGGCAATTATTTTCGTTGCCCTGGTGTTTGGCCATTATGGCGTGACCATGCCGCCCATTATCCAGAAAATTGGCTTGATCCTCTTTATTTATTCGGTCGGAATACAGGCCGGACCTGGTTTTTTCAGTGCTTTCAAACAACAGGGAAACAAACTGATGCTGCTTGCCGCAACTGTGGTTTTGAGTGGCGGACTGGTTTCTTTTGCTTTGGCATGGGCATTTCATCTTGATTTTAGTTTGGTAGCGGGTATTTTCAACGGAGCTTTGACCAGCACGCCGGGTCTGGCAGCTGCCATTGAAGCTACCGGATCGCCTGTGGCATCCATTGGTTATGGTTTGGCATATCCCTTTGGGGTGATTGGCGTTATCCTTTTTGTGCGCCTGAGCCCGAAGTTATTCCGCATTGACCTGAAAAAAGCCGAAAAACAATATCACGATGAAATGTCCGGGGATTTCCCGGAGATAACCAACCGTAATTTCATCGTGGAAAACCCGAAAGTTATTGGCAAAACCCTTGCCGACCTCGCCATCCGTTCCATGACCGGAGCCAGTATCAGCCGCGTGCGGCAGGGCGAAAAAACCAGCACGCCCGATGCCTCAACGGTTTTGCATAAAGGCGATTACGTAAAAGCCGTGGGAACTGCCGAAGCTTTGGATCGTTTTTCCCTGCTGGTGGGCGCGCCTACGGATGTGCAGATTCCTCTCAGCAAACATCATACAGTGCGCCGTGTGCTTGTATCAAACAAAGCGCTGGTTGGGAAACATCTGGGCGATTTGCAGCTGTTTACGCGCTATCAGGCTACGGCCACCTGCATCCGCCGCTCAGGTATCGATATCACGCCTTCGGTTTCTACAAAACTGCAGTTTGGCGACCGCCTGATGATTGCCTGCCCGGAAAGTAATATGATGAAAGTCAGGTCATTGCTTGGCGATAGCCGCCAGAAATTGAGTGAGCTTGATTTCCTGCCCGTTGCTTTGGGCATTTTGCTTGGCGTGATGATCGGGCAAATCGAATTCCCTTTCCCGGGATTGCATTTCAAACTGGGACTTACCGGTGGCGTTTTGGTTTCTGCACTGATTTTAAGTAAAATCGGTAAAACCGGCTCACTGCTGTGGAATATCGGTGGTTCTTCCAATCAGCTCATCCGCAAACTGGGGCTGATCTTTTTCCTGACTGCCGTAGGAACCAATGCCGGAGGGACATTCCTGGAAACAATTGAAAAAAATGGACTGATGTTGTTTGGTGTTGGCGCTTTGATTACAATTCTACCGATGATCCTGAGCATGATCGTTGGGTTATATATCCTAAAAATTAATCCGCTAAGCTTGCTGGGTGCACTGACAGGAAGCATGACAAGTACGCCCGCATTGAGCGCCATTGAGCCCATGACCGACAGCGATGCGCCACAAATTGCCTATGCGACAGTATATCCGATTGCGCTTGTACTGCTGATTTTGATCAGTCAGCTGTTTGGGGTGTTGGGCTAGTATTGAATGACCCAGGATCAATCTATTTTTTAACGATTTTTGTACGCGTAGTCCTGTTAGCTGCTGAAAGTTCGCCAATATACAGGCCTGCTTTTAAATCAGAAATATCCAGGAGTATATAATTCCGGGCATGGGTGCTTTCCTCTTTGAGCAGGGCACCGTTTATGGAGAAAAGCCTGAATATTCCTTCAGTTTTATCATTAAGTGAAACAAAAATCTTGTCTGTTGCCGGATTTGGATAGATTCTTGCCATTTGGTCAACTTCTGTTTCGGGAATGGCTAGTGTAGTGCATAGAGCTTTTGCTTCTTCATTGTCCTTGCAATCTGTGCCGTTTGATTGAATGAGGGTTTCTTTTTCATTGATTTTCAGGAATTCACATATGGCATAAACCACGCAATTCGAAAGGTTTTTGTTTCCGGCAATATGAATCTGTTTCAGATGTTTGGTTTCCAGGTTTCTGAGTGCCTGGATGTTGTTAATTGAATCGCAGTTGAAAATTCGCAACAAATTATTTACCTGCTTAAGGTTTTCCAGGCCAGTTAAATTTTTAAGGCTCCTGCAATTAAGTATGCCTAGGGATTCGCATTTGTTTAAGCCGTACAGAAAATCAATGTTCTGGATCTTTTGACAGCCTGAAATTATTACTTCCTCAATATAATCAATGTTGTTGAAAAGCTCGATTTCTGTAATGTTTGTATTTTCAATCATATAGAACTTTCCGTAAATTGTGTCAAGCTTTTCGAAATGCCCTAATGAGTAAAGGTTCCGGGTTTTGTCTAATATGAAATCTTCTCCAATAGCTTTAAGATTGTTAAACCCGCTGATCTGGAATAGGTTCGGAGAGCCTTCTATTTCAAAGCTTTCCTTGATACGCTCCAATGACTGAAAACCTGTGATAAAGTCCAGATCGGTATTATATGATAAATGGATGCGTTCATTTATGGTTTTTAAATCATTAAAGCCGTTAATTATGTTTAGTTGATAGCACCTGGAGAAATATAATGAGCCTTGTATGTGCTCCAGTCCATTGAAGCCTGTAATTGATTTTAGGCTGTCGTTGGTATAAAAGACTACCGAACCGTTTACCCTTTTCAAACTTGCCGGGCAATGGACAGACTTTATAGAAGGGCAATATTTCACGTTAAATTGGTCAGCAGTTTTAAGGGAATTTAGACCTTCGATGTTTTTAATTCTGTCGCAATAATAAATTCTGAACATAGCTGTATGTTCCAGACTGTCTAGTCCTTTGCAGTTTAAAATTCCGGATCTGGCGATGTCCATCCATTGACAGGATTTGATATGTTCCAGCCCTTCCAGGTTTTCAAGGAATGCGCAGCCAATCCTTATATTTACACCAACAAATTTGATCTTTAGATGCTTTATGGTTTTCAGGCGAACACAATATCCTACACCAAATGAGCCGTAAACTGAATCTACAGCATGAAGTCCGTACAGGCTTTCTAAATAGGGACAATTGGTTATTCGAAGGTCGCCGCCTATAACTTTGAGGGAGGAAAGAGGACTTAAGTCTGTAATATCTTCCCCGCTTATTTTTATTGAGCCTTCAATTATTTCCAGATTCGGAAACATCGCAGGAAAAGCATCTATTTTAGATTGTGTTTTGAAGGTTAAGGAAAACTTTTCCGACGCAAAACCAGGTGTTGTAAAAAGGCATATTATGCCGATGATCCAGAGGAAGATATGTTTTTTCATGACTTACATTATTGGTTGCTGTTATTGATAGTTTTCACAAAAGTATGTATATTTTTTGTATTGTCAAGTATTATTTGTTGTTTTTTGCCCGAAATTTATTATGGCCATTGAATGAATATGCGTTTTCTGTTGGCAAGATGAACTTTTTTGATTGCCAGAATGACAGTATGTTCAATATTTGGGGTGTTTTTGTATTGGTTTGGTGATGTTTTTCTACTTTCAAAAATGAAGGTTTCTGGATGGAAAATAAATTTGCACCAAAGAAGTATCGGGGGTTATTTTACTCATATTGTCTTTGGTGTGCTTCCAAAATTATTTTTCAAAGTTGGTTCAACTCGGTTTTTTGTGGGAAATAAAATTGAAGTAGAATTAGAGGCTAAACAAACTTTCCAACTTTGGAAAGTTTGTCCCGGATTAGTTCTCTAAATTTTGATAGGTATTTAAAACTGTATTCCAACCTTTGAATACATTAAAGGTTTCCACGGAGTTCCGAGTAGAACCAGTTATTAAAGCGGTCTCCTATTCCAATTCAAAACCATAATCCTTGCCTTTTTTAATTGCGGGAACTCCCTCGCTCATCCATTTTGGCGCCGGAGCTTCTTTTGGGGCGGTTTTTTGGGTTTTATCTGGCGGACTTATTTTTTAATTGTTGTTTCATAATTTGTTTTTGATACCTTTGATATATGAGTTCGGCAGGACATATATTGGATATGATTGCCCGTTTGAAAGCAAACCGGGATCAAAGAAACAGGACGACCTACGGGGGTAATAAATCGACAAAGGAAGGTTTTCGTAAAGGGAAGCTTGTTTTTCCTAATACATTTACTCCGGAAGAGCGGGCAGCATTTCATAAAAAGCTGGCACTCGGCAGAAGACACAGAAAATGGAAAAACCTGATTATTTTTTTTGTCTCCTTTTTGATCACAAGCTTTCTGGTTTATTTGATTTTTTGGCAGCTATAAATTGTTGCCTCCAGACCCTCATCCTAAAAACATAACCATTTTCGATTGAAACCGAAAAATGTTATAACTTTTTTCGGTTTCAATCGAAAAAAGTTATAAATTTGTTTTATTATGGTTGAAAGGATACTTGAACAGAAGATAATAAAGGAATATATTCAGGGAAAAGCTATTCTGCTTTTGGGTGCACGCCAAGTCGGTAAAACAACATTATTGAGAAGATTAATTTCCGGTAATGAAAATATAATGTTTTTAAACGGAGATGAGCCTGATGTCAGGCAAAGCCTGAATAATGTAACTTCTGCTCAGATAAGGGCGCTCATTGGAAATGTCAAAACGCTTGTAATCGATGAAGCGCAACTGATTCCTGATATAGGAATAACATTAAAGTTGATTATTGATTATATAAAAGAAGTTAGGTTGTTTGTTTCAGGCTCTTCTTCAATAGATTTGGCAAACAGGATAAATGAACCACTGACAGGGAGAAAGATTACATACCAAATATTTCCATTGTCATTTCAGGAAATGGTAAATCATCATGGATTATTGATTGAGAAAAGAAATTTGCCTGTACGAATGATTTTTGGTTATTATCCTGAGATCGTCAATTCCCCCGGTAATGAGATCCTCTTACTTAAAGATTTGGTTGGTAGTTATTTGTATAGGGATATTCTGTCATATGGTGATATTCAGAAGCCGGTAATTCTGGATAAATTACTAAAAGCTATTGCATTGCAAATCGGAAGCGAGGTGTCCTACCATGAACTGGCTCAGACAGTTGGTGCTGACAAGGAAACGGTTGAGAGATACATTGATTTGCTTGAAAAGGCTTTTATTATTTTTAGATTAAATGCCTTTAGTCGAAATGTACGGAATGAGATAAAAAAAAGCAAGAAAATTTATTTCTGGGACAATGGAGTAAGGAATGCTATGGTAGGGAGTTATAGTCCATTTGAGTCCAGGGCGGATAAAGGTGCTCTTTGGGAGAACTTTATAATCAGTGAGAGAATTAAATATCTTTCGTATAATAATTTTTATGGATATTATTACTTCTGGCGTACGAAGCAACAACAGGAAATTGATTTTATTGAAGAGGTGGACGGAGGGTTTTCAGCCTGGGAGTTTAAGTTGAGCGAGTCTAAAAAAGCTAAAATCCCACTTACTTTTAGTCGGGCATACCCACTCACCGAGTCAAAGGTTATTCATCCCGGAAACATTGAAGAGTTTGTTTTATAAAAAAAAGCCCGGAAAATTCCCGGGCTAAGATGAGTCTTTAAAGCGGTCTCCTATTCCAATTCAAAACCATAATCCTTGCCTTTTTGTATTGCGGGAACTCCCTCGCTCATCCATTTTGGCGCAGGAGCTTCCTTTAAATAGTGATCGAAAAACTGCTGCAACCTGCGGCTCAAATCCATACGGTTGCCCCAATTCTCTCCTTTGAGGTTGTGGCTGTCGCCATTATAGGTGAGCATCCAGCAGGGCTTTTGCAAACGGCGCATCGCAACAAACAATTCAATTCCCTGATACCACGGCACAGCTCCGTCATTGTCATTGTGCATAATGAGCAGGGGCGTTTCGATTTTATCGGCCATGAAAACCGGAGAATTTTTAAGGTATTGCATGGGCTTTTCCCATAAAGTTCCGCCAATACGGCTTTGGGTTTTTTCATACTGGAACATCCGGCTCATGCCTGATCCCCAACGGATTCCGCCATAAGCACTGGTCATATTGCTCACAGGGGCCCCGGCTTCAGCAGCGGCGTACAAATTGGTTTGCGTCACAAGATAAGCTACCTGATATCCGCCCCAGCTTTGTCCCTGGATTCCCATATGCTCTGCGTCAACATACGGACGTTCCATCATTTTTAGCGTGCCGCTTACAATGGCTTTGTAGGCATCCTGTCCGGGATATCCGGTGCCATAAACAATATCCGGTATAAAAATTAAATAGCCATTGCTTACAAAGTATGGGAAATTAATCACTGAGCGGCTCGGTGCCGGACTGTAATATTTATAAAGCTCATTGGAGTAGGTTTCATAGAAATAGACCAACATGGGGTATTTTTTATTCGGATCAAAATCCTCCGGCTTGTAAAGAATACCTTCCAGTTTGGTACCGTCGGTTGATGTCCAGCTCACCAGCTCTTCCTGCATCCAATTGTATTCTTTCTGCTGCGGATTGGTATTGGTCAGGAGGGTTTCATTTTTAAATGATGTATTTCCGGCATACATTTCAGGATACTGCTGTACATTCCCTTTGCGCCAGGTCATCTCATCGCTGAAGCGTGCTTTATGAAGATTTCCCATGCTGGCTTTTTCCATTATCAGTACTTTGGGTTCGGCAGCTTTGTTGGTGGAAACTTTTGCAAATCCGGCCATTTTGCTCTTTTCATCAAAGAGTTTTACCATAATTTCTTTCGGAACATAGTTGATATCCCGGTTCAGACGCGTAAAACGCAGGCTTGTTTTGTTTTTTCTTCCCCAGTTTTTACTCAGGTTTTCCGGCTGTTTTTTCATCCCGGGATCGATTTTCCAGATGTCGTAACGGTCGTAAATAAAAAGATATTTATTCTCCTCGTCCCATCCGGCAATACCATAAGGATTGGGTAGTGCTGGCGTATCGTGCTTTTCGTTGTAGAAAGGGCGGGGGATTTGCGCTGTAAGATTTTTAACTTCCTGATTTGTTGTGTTTTTTGCCTTCCAGCAACTGTCTCCCTGATCATACCAGGCAAAATATTTTCCATCCGGCGATAAGTAGGCTGATGATGCTTGTTTTTCGAGCAGGATTTTTCTTTTGCCACTGTTCAGGTCTACGAAATAATAATCGCGGTACCATCCGTCCCAACTTGCAAGAATGTCGTAATTTTTTGAATCAGTTCCCAAAGCAAAATCGCCATTTCCTTCGAAAGGAAACCTTAAATTGGGCATTTCCTTATCGCAAAGCTGCACGGGCTTCTGTTCCTTAATGTGATAAACAGCACGGTATGACCTTTTTTGTTCTTGTTTCAGCTGCTTTTTCTGCTGCGGCTGCAATTTGCTGTCCTGCCAGTGCCAGATATCCAGACGGGCAATTTCATCTTTCATTAAACTGTCTTCTGCTTCTTTTTCCGGAATGGGCGCCGTGGCATACCATATTTTGCTGCCGTCTTTCGAGAAGCTCGTTTTACCATTTTCTGATACTGCCCAGCCTTCCGGTACAGAGTTTGTTTCTTTGTTTACGATCATTTTGGCCGCATTATCGCCTTTTTGCCAGAAAAACAAATCATAAACTTTCTGCTTGGCCGTATCGGCACTGTAAATGAAAGCAGCTGCATCACCGCTATCGTTTACTGCAAGCTTTTTGGCGTAACCTTTTTGTTTGATGATGTTTGTAGCTCTTTCCAAACCGAAATCAAAAACAGCTACACGTACGGAATCAATACTGTCGCCGAGGGTTTGGATGAAACTGAGCATTTTTCCGTTGTCCGAAATCTCAAATTCTTTCACGCGGTCAAAATGGTGCTCTTTGCCTTCAATAGGATTGAGCAGCACGAGGCGGTTGCCGTTTTCTTTCGTATTGATCTTCTCCGGTTTTGTCGCAGTGCTGTCTGCTTCCGTGGTATCGGCTGGCGGATTGTATCCATCGAGCATAAAGGCCATCCAGTTTCCATCATCTTTTGGGCAGGCAAAACTTTTGAGTTTTTCGTATTTCTGTATGCTGTCTGCGCCAAAAACAAAAACAAAAAGGGAATCTTTTGGGAGCTTGTCTTTTTTTGTTTTTGCAATTTTGAGTTTGCGGATGGTTTCAAACTGTGGCTTCACCCGAAAAGCGATATAGTTGTTTTCCGGGCCAAATTTGGCTCGAGTTCCTCTCTCAAATTGAAGTTTTTCGTTCTTTTTTAAACCAAAAAGATCCAGCCTGCCATCACCGCGTGCCGGATTAGTTTCACACATTGCCCATTGTCCATTATGCGAAATTTGTTCTCTTTCAATTTTTTCCCAGGAAGCATAATCGCTGTGATCCAGCTTTTTCTTAGGGTTTTGGGCAAATGAGATAGTACTGATTATCAGTAAGCTAATTGTGAAAATTGAGTATAAGTGCTTCATTTGTTATGGTTTGGGCCGGGAAGCCGGTTTTCCGTAAATCGCATTTTGAGCTTCTGACCGGGTATTTTTGACTTAACTGATGGCATATTTTGATTCAAAAATATGAAAACCTGAGAAATAGGATGTTTTTAGGCCGGATTAATGATCATTTCGTTTAAAAATTTTATAACGGATGTCCAGAAATCGTGCCTTGCTTTTGCTCAAACCAATCATCATCACGCCCAGTATGGAAATGCTACCGCCAATAATCTGGTAAACGAGTGGGAGCGTGCCAAAGATAATCCAACTGCCCAGCAATACCACCAAACCTTTGATGCTGCCCAATACCGATGCGCGGCTGGCTTCGATGTATTTTAATGCAGAATATCCGGCATAAACAGTGAGGAATGGTCCTAAAATGCTTCCGATCAAAATGTTTGTAAATGCACTTCCGGGTATAACTAACGGAAGCTCCTGTAAACTTAATGCAATTACCGATGCGGCAAAAAGAAAAAGGCTGCGGTTCAGGCTGAGCACTGTGGTATCAAAACGCTTGATGTTTTTTTTGATGAGGATGGAAGAAATTGCGAACATCAATGAGCTGAGCACGACATATTCCGCTCCATGGATGAAAATTCCATCGCCATTCCCGCTTTTGTAACTCAGGATAAATGCACCGCTCAAGGTAAGCAACATTCCGGCTATTTCTGGCTTTTTGAAGCGTTCCCTGAGGATTACAAAACCCAGTATACCAACAAATAATGGACCGGTATTGGCAATGAAGGATACAATGGCCGGATTTTCCATCTGGCCAATTGAGAAGAAGAAAAGCCCGGTGCCGATAACTTCCAGCAGGCCAATTACCACCAAAAGCCATCGACCTTTCGTGTCCACTTTTTTAATGCAGTTAATTTTGCCGCGGATTACATTGAAAAGGACATTCCACAACATCCCGAAAAAGAACCACCAACTGCCAAACTGGAATAAACTGACTTCTTGAAGTGCTGCTTTGCTAAAGAGATAAACATTGGAAGTAGCTAAAACTGAAATGCCTACAAAAAAATAGCCCTTCCATGTGGATTTATCGGTCATTTTGATTGGAATTAATAGACAGGGAACAGCATATAAAGCGTTTTGTTTTGAACTTTGCCTGCCCGTGGACTAATCGCCTTGTTCAATTTCTTTAAAAAACTGGCTCTGCAAACGGTTTACCAAAGTAGCGACACGGCTTTTTGTATTGCTCATTAATATAATGCTGAGGTCGTCTTCCGGAAAACGTGTATGACTTGCGGTAAATCCGTTCCAAAGGCCGTTATGATAAATGGCTTCGCGCGAGCCGTATTTTTTTAAGCGCCATCCAAGACCGTAATTTACTGTACGCCAACGGAGTTTCGTTTTTTGATAGGCCAAATTTGCCAAACTGTCGGGGAGTAGGTAATTTTGCTGCAAAGCACGGTCCCATTGTGCCATGTCGCCGATCGTTGTAAAAATGCTTTTATCGCCAACCACCTGGTCCAATGGATCGAAATCGTAATTGCGGCGCCACCTGCGCGATGTAGTATAGCCTTTAACAGGGCAGGAAATCGTATCGTAAGTGCTTTTGTTCCAGGCGAAACTGTGCTCCATTCCCAGCGGATTGAAAATATTTTCTTGAATCCAGTCCGGATATGGCTGACCGCTGACACGCTCTACAAGCAAAGCAAGCATCGCATAACCGGTATTGGAATAAAGAAAACGTCGTCCCGGCCTGAAATTTAACGGAAGCTTGTATTTAATAATTAGTTGCAGCACATCCTCATTGGTCAAAGCTTTTTCCTTGTCCCAATACTGATCCACCAGGTACATGTAATTTTGCAATCCACTGGTATGTGTGAGCATTTGGCGGATGGTGATATCTTCATAGGGGAATTCCGGGATATAATGAAAAACGCTGTCATCCAATTGAATTTTACCCTGGTTGCACAGCATCAAAACAGCAGTAGCTGTAAATGGCTTGCTCACCGATGCCATCTGAAAAGGAGAGTCGGGGCAAAGCTTGTCCCTCTGACCAAAATCACCATAACCATGCGAATACTCAAGGATTTTGTTGCCTTTGTACATTACCAAAGCATTGCCATTGAATCCGCTGTTTTTTAAGGTTTTATGCAGTTTTTCCTGTAAGTCGTTAAGTTTTTTTGCAGAGAAGCTTAATGGTGCCGGTTCGTAATGAAAAGTGCTGAGACTGATGCTCTCCAATGTTCTTTGCTGTGCTTCCTGATGCGAACAGCTAAAAAACAGGAGCGGGATAAATATGAGGTAAAATTTCCAGTTAATTCGATTCATGCACTATAATAATCTCAAATACAAAGATATAGCTGCTTAAAGCTTAAGCGTGCAAAAATACACTAAAATTATTAACGACTTAAGCGTAAGTTTTGCACTTTTTAGGCCAGATTATTTTTACGAAGCCGTAATTTTGTTCCGTTACGCCTTTTGTTATTTTGGTTTGTGCACATCCATATTGCCAGACTAAGTTTTATTAAACCATAAATTTTATACGAAAATATTTATGGTTAACCATAAATTTTAACGGGTAAATTTTATGGTTGACCATAAATTTTCTACCTTTGAACAAAATTTGTGTCATGATACATCGCATAATCAAACAATCGCTGCTGCGGGATTTGACCGGCCTGAACAAAGTAATTTTGCTTTATGGACCGCGTCAATCGGGAAAAACAACCTTATCTAAGGAAGTGATTTCTGAATTGCCTTTCAAAACCTTGATGGTTAATGCAGATGAAGTGAAGTACCTTGATGTGCTGTCCAGTCGTGATCTGCGATTATTGCGTTCGCTGGTATCAGGTTATGAAATGCTGTTTATTGACGAAGGGCACCGTATCCCTGATATTGGATTGAACCTCAAGATTTTGCATGATGAAATTCCGGAATTGAAAATTTTGGTTACGGGTTCCTCTTCCTTTCTGCTTTCGGGTAGCGTTACGGAATCACTGGCAGGCCGAAAAAAAGTTTATTCTCTTTTGCCGGTTTCCATGCAGGAATTATCGCAGAAAATGAATTTGTTTGAGTTGAATGATCAGCTGGATGAGCGGCTGATTTTTGGCTCTTATCCAGAAGTAATTCAGACTGATGGTTTTGATGCAAAAGCGGATTACCTGAGCGATGTTACCGATTCTCTTTTGTTTAAGGATATCCTGGAATTGGAAAATATCCGCTATCCGGTTAAAATCAGGAATTTGCTAAAATTACTGGCTTATCAGATTGGTTCTCAGGTTTCTTTGCATGAGTTGGGAAAGCAGCTTGCTTTAAACCGGGAAACAGTCGAGCGCTATCTGTATCTTTTGGAGCAATCTTTTATCATATTTAGTTTGCCGGCTTTAAGCCGAAATCCGCGTAAAGAAGTGAGTAAATCGCAAAAATATTTTTTCTATGATAATGGAATCCGAAACCAAGTTATCAATGATTTGAGCCTTCCCGAAAATAGAAACGATATGGGGCTCCTTTGGAAAAATTTTATGATTTCTGAGCGGATTAAATACTTGCAATTTAATAGATTGGACGCCTCCAAGTATTTTTGGAGAACATATAGGGGAACAGAAATCGACTATATCGAGGAACGAAACGGGAAATTTTATGCCTACGAAATGAAAGCCGGAAAATCAAAAGCCCGTGCCCCTAAAACATGGATATCTGATTATGGAAATGATTTTCAGCTCGTTAATCGGGAAAACTATCAGGATTTTATTCTTTGATTTTTTGGGACAGCAAAAAATATTTTCATGCAATTTTGGAATTCAACCCCAATATTGTAAGGTAGGTGCTATTCATCGGTTGACTTCAAGCCGTCCGATGAATGAATTGAAAAACAATAATTTAGGTAATTTGATTCAGAATGCCTTCCGTCTGGGCGCGCACATCTTCCATTAACCATGCCGGCGTTGATGTGGCACCACTAATGCCAATACTTTTCGCTCCGGAAATCCATTCTTTTTTAATTTCTGATGGATGGGAAAGGAAATGTGTATTTGGATTTTCGGCCAATGAGATGTGGTAGAGGTAATTCCCGTTGGAGCTCTTTTTGCCGCTTACAAATAAAATGCAATCAAATTTTTTAGCAAAAATTTTCAGGCTTTGGCTGCGGTTGGCTACTTTGCGGCACACACTGGGGTGGATTTCAATATTTTTGTTTCCGGCCTCCGCGGCTTTTTGCCTAATGGCATCCCCCAGCTCCTGATAAGATTCCAGGCTTTTGGTGGTTTGGCTGTACATGCTTATGGGGCGGTGAAAATCTATTTTTTTCAGGTCATGCATGTTTTCAACCACAATTCCTTCATTATCAGTTTGGCCGTTCAGGCCAATTACTTCCGGATGGTTTGCCTTACCGTAAATTACAATTTGCCCTTTTTTATTCTGCAAGATTTCCCATTCCTTTTTAATCCTTTTCTGTAATTTGATTACAATAGGGCAGGTGGCGTCGGTAATGCGGATATTGTGGTTTTTTGCCAGTTGATAGGTTTCCGGTGCTTCACCATGCGCGCGGATCAGGATTTCCTGATTTTCCAAAACAGGGAACTGGTCACGGGAAATTGTAATAAGCCCTTGTTTTTCAAGTCGTTCAATCTCACCTTCATTGTGAACGATATCCCCGAGGCAATACAGGTCCGTGTCGGATTTGAGTTTGTTTTCGGCAGTTTCAATAGCTTTTACCACGCCAAAACAAAATCCGGCATCTTCATCTATAAAAATTGGGATCATGATTAGTCTTCCTTAGGAATTTGCTTGCTGCGTTTGAATAGTTTGTCCAGATCGGTACTCAGAGTGATGTAGTTTGGTGAGCCGTTCAAATGGTAAGTGGATCGGCTGTAGTTTATGCTGAATGCTTTGATCCTTAATCCAATACCCCATGAAAACCCAACCGTGGAAGCATTGTCGGCTATTTTAAGCTCCTGCCTGCGTTGATAATTGTATCCGATTCGGATGCTCAGGCTTTTAACGGGATTAATCTCTCCGCCCACAACAATATGGCGCATAAATTTATCGCCAAATTTTGAGAGGCCGCTATCTTCTTTTACTTCCCCAGTTACAGGATCCATCTCTTCTTCCAAAGGATCATCATAAGTGAGGTCCCATTTTTCCATATGGTTGACCATAATATAATAGCGGAAAGGCAAATGCTGCAAGCGCTTGGATAATCCCAGCTGAATTTCGAAGGGCAGCGGCTCGCGTTCACCGCCATCATAAGCACTCAGCTGCATCCCGATATTGCGCGCCACTAATGAAATAGTGAAATTTTTCTCGCTGTTGTGGTACGAACCGCCCACATCCACAGCCATTCCCATTGAATTATACGAATGCATGGAAGAATAAATCATCTTAAAATTGGCTCCAATCGAAAAATTGGAATCCAAACTACGGCCCCAGCCGATGGTCATGGCGTATTCGCCGGCAGTAAAATCACCGTACGTTTGTCCGGTGGCATCAGCTTCCTTAAATGTACCATAATTAATGTATTGCATCGATCCAACAAAGCTCCCGATTTCTTTGAACGTGCGCCCGTAGGATACAAAACCGTAATTGATGTCGGAATAGAAATCAACAAAGCTCAATCCCAGTTGATTATGCATTTCAGGTGTTATCAGTGAAGGGTTGTTGAGTGCCGTATTGATGTCGTTGTCTTTCACGGCAATCATATTATTGCCCAAAGCTGCCGCCCTTGCAGAGCTGGTCAGGTTCAGGAATTCATAAACATTGTCGCCACCAATTTGTGCAAAAGATTTTTGTCCGCTTATCAGGATGATGATCGAAGCTATAAGTAGAAGTTTCTTGTTCACAATTATATTCTTAATTTGGATGTAAAAGTATGCAAAAATACAAATCGGACTATAAAGTGTACTAATTGCGTTCTGCTGCTTAGTGACCTTTATGGCCTGTCAGGATTTAAACGCAGGAGCTTAGATTTTATTTTAAGCATTGATGTTCATAAGGGGGATTTAGGTATTTTTGCCCACTTAATTTTTATGTTATGGGAAAAAGGAAAAAGCCTTTGCTGGAAAATATGCGCATTCTCGATGCAGGAGCTCAGGGAAAAGCAGTGGCACGTTTGGAGAATAAAGTGGTTTTCGTGCCTTATGTTGTCCCCGGCGATTTGGTTGATATTCAAACAACTAAAATCCGTAAGGCATATAACGAAGGAGTGGCCGTGAAAATCCATGAGTATTCAGAAAAGCGCACCGACCCGAAATGTGCCCATTTTGGAACATGCGGTGGATGCAAATGGCAAAATATGGATTATCAGCATCAGCTTTTTTATAAACAAAAGCAGGTTGTGGATAATCTCGAACGTATCGGACATCTGGATTTGCCCGAAATAGCGCCCATACTTCCATCGGAAAAAATCTATAACTACCGCAATAAACTGGAATTTACCTTCGGAAGTAAACGATGGATTTTGCCCGAAGAGTTTAAAATCCCGTCCGAAGACCGTCAGTACAACGGTTTGGGATTCCATCTGCCCGGCATGTGGGACCGTGTTTTGGATATTGATGAATGCCACTTGCAGGAGGAACCTTCCAACCAAATACGACTGGCTGTGCGCGATTTTGCCATAGAAAACGATCTGAGCTTTTTGAATATCAGGGGATGGACAGGTTTACTGCGTAATTTGATCGTGCGCAATACTTCAACTGGCGATTTAATGGTGCTTGTGGTTTTTGGAGAGGATGAACCGGAAAAACGGGAACTGTTGCTGGATTTCCTGCTTGGGAAATTCCCGCAGATTACCAGTTTGGTGTATTCCATCAATACCAAGCACAATGACATTTATAACGATCTGCCATTCCATATTTATTATGGTAAAGACCATATGATCGAGGAAATGGATGGACTGAAATTTAAAATCGGGCCGCTTTCGTTTTTCCAGACGAATCCCGAACAGGGAAAGGCTTTATACCGCCTCACTTTGGAATATGCCGGACTTAGCGGCGATGAAATTGTTTATGACCTTTATACAGGAACCGGAACCATTGCCAATTATGTGGCACCATATGCCAAAAAAGTTGTAGGAATCGAGTTTATCGAATCCGCAATCCTTGATGCCAGCATCAATTCTGAGCTCAATGGCATCAACAATACTGTTTTTCATGCAGGCGATATGATCAAAGTGCTGACGCATGAATTTATACGCGAAAATGGCAAACCCGATGTGGTAATTACCGATCCTCCAAGAGCAGGAATGCACGAAAAAATTGTGCGCAGGATTTTGCAGGTAGCCCCAAAACGTGTGGTTTATGTAAGTTGCAACCCCGCTACACAGGCGCGTGATGTGGCCTTAATGTCGGATATGTACCGGATTACGCGCATACAGCCCGTGGATATGTTCCCGCATACGCATCATGTGGAGAATGTGCTGCTGCTGGAGAAAAAGTGATTTAGGCTTAATTCCCAGACGTAGAACAAACTGCTTTGGATTGAGAGGATGGATCTCTGGAATATCTCATTACTCCTTTCTATGAAATTTCGAATAGAACCTTCTGAAATTGATTTTTTCCTGGCATATGTGGCTCTTTAGATTTTTGTTTAAATTTAATTAAAATTGTAAATTAAATTATAATTCCGACTAAAAAATGTGAAAATCAACAAAATTTCCGACTAAAAAGTGTGAAATTCTACAGAAATTCCGACTAAAAAGTGTATTTTTGAAATTGGAATTAATTTCATGTGAATAAAATATAATTGAAATGAGAAGAACTGCCTACGGACAACTACTTGCCTGGAAGAATAAAAATGGCAGAAAACCTTTGGTGCTTCAGGGCGCCCGGCAGGTTGGAAAAACCTGGTTGATGAAGGAATTTGGAAAGAATGAATACAAACAGACTGTATATCTTAACTTTGAGGATAAAAAGCAATTGCAAAGCCTTTTTGCTAATGATTTTGATATTTCCCGAATTCTTTTGGCCTTACAGGTTGAAACCGGTGTGAAGGCTAATCCTGAGGATACTTTGATCATTTTGGACGAGATACAGGAAGCCGAAAGGGGAGTAACCGCATTAAAATATTTTTACGAAAATGCACCTGAGTTTCATGTTATGGCTGCAGGCTCCTATCTTGGAATTTCCCTGCAAAAAAAATCATCATTTCCTGTTGGTAAAGTTGATTTTCTTCACCTGCAGCCATTATCTTATTTGGAGTTTTTATTGGCATCAGGCGAGGATATGCTCGTTGAACTGCTTTTTAGCATGAAATGGGAATTAATAAAAACCTTTAAAGAAAAATATATCACTACCCTTCGGTACTATTATTTTATTGGGGGAATGCCTGAAGTTGTACGTGATTTTGTTGAAAATCAGGATTTTGATTCAGTAAGGTCATTACAAGGAAATATTCTGTCAGCCTATCAAAATGATTTTGCCAAGCATGCACCAATGGAGCTGGTGCCCCGCATTAACAGGGTATGGAACTCAATTCCTGCCCAGTTATCACGAGAAAGCAGAAAATTTGTATTTGGGCTTATTAAAAAAGGAGCAAGGGCAAAAGAATTTGAATTGGCCATTGAGTGGTTAATCGGAAGTGGCTTGATTTCTAAGGTTTTTCGTGTTTCAAAGCCGGGAATGCCCTTAAAATCATACTTGGATTTAAGTGCTTTTAAAGTGTTCTTTGTAGATGTCGGCTTATTGGCTGCTTTATCAGGTTTGGATAAAAAATCTATAATTGAAGGGAATAAGATTTTTGAAGAATTTAAAGGCGCTTTGACAGAACAATTTGTTTATCAGCAGATTTTGCAGAGTAATTTATTTTATTGGTCTGCAGAAAGCTCAAGCGGAGAAGTTGATTTTATCATGCAATCCGATACTAAAATTATTCCTGTTGAAGTTAAAGCCGAGGAAAACCTGATGGCAAAAAGCTTGAGGTTCTTTCATCAAAAATATAATCCTGAAATTTCAGTCCGAACATCAATGTCTGATTTTCGCGACGATGGCTGGTTATTGAATGTTCCGCTTTATGCTATCGGATTATTGGAGCATTTGTTAAGAAAATGAGCCTGCGATATATTATGTCTGCCCTGCCAATCAAGGGCGAAACAAATGTGTATCGATTAAAATAAGATTCACGAAAACTGTGTGCTGAGAACTTGGTTTTTAACGTATTCTGATGATTCGGCAGACTTTATATTCAAAATTAATTTGTTTTGTTCTTTTAACAGTATATTTGCCCTAATGAAAATCGGTACTAAAATACTGCTCGTATTTCTTTTGGCGATAACCCTCTCGTTTGGCACAATAGAAATCATGATCAGCAACAAGCTCGATGAGCATACACGTGAGTACGCTTTTGATATTGCTGTGGAAAATGCCAGCCGGCAAAGCCTTGAAATTCAAAATGAGTTTAATCAGGCAATTGCCATTTCCCGAACGATGGCCTATTCGCTCGGTCAATTGAGCGAATGGAAATTAACGGAACGTGATTTTGTTGACAGTATTTTCCGCAACATCCTTCATGAAAATAATGCCTATACTGCCGTTTGGACGGTTTGGGAACCGGATGCATTTGATGGGAAAGATGCTGCTTTTGTAAATCATCCGGCCTCCGACAGCAGTGGCCGATTACTTACCAGTTGGCTGCGGAACGAAGATTCCGTTTGGGTGGAGGCCGACCGATATTACGATACTGCCGATTATTACCAAATTCCCAAAAAAGAAGGACACATCCTTTTTAGTAACCCTTTCTTATATAACGATATTTATGTCGTTAATGCGATTGCCCCTGTTTATGTGCACAATAAGTTTTCCGGTGTTGTGGGCATTGACCTGAGCCTGGAGTATATTTACCATCAATTGCATGGATGTGATATTTTTGGTGATGGCAGTAATTTCGTCATTGCTGCCAATGGCGCCATAGCTATGGATTCCGAAAGCGAATTGCGCACAGGCGGTATTTTTCAGCCATTTCTTGAAGATACGCTCATTAGAGATGCCGTTTTAAACGGCAAAAGCCTTAGCCTGCAAAATCCCGGAAATCAAAATGAGCCTGAAACGCTCGATATTTATAATCCTATACATATAAAGGGGGCGGATGTGAATTGGTCTTTGCTGGTGCGCACCCCTCTAGAGGCTATTTTGGCACCATCGCGTGCAGTGCGCAACCAATTGATTATAGTAGGACTGGCAGGCAGTATCAGTATCTTGCTCCTCTTGTTTCTGGTAATTAAGTTTTTTGGACGTCCGGTTGGAAATATGTCGCGAAACCTGAGCTTGCTTACACGTGGGCAAACTTCCGGTTTCAGTGGTGTTGATACATCACGAAAGGACGAAATTGGCGAAATGAACCGCAGTTTTCTGCATCTCGTTGAAACCGTGGAACAAAAAAAACAAACCGAAGACGCATTGCTGAAGGCCAAAGAAGAAACTGACAGGAAAAACAAGACAATCAGTGAGTTAAATAAAGATCTCGAAAAAAGGGTGCGCCAGCGTACTTTAAGCCTGCATGCCGAAATTGAAGAAAGGGGCAGGGCAGAAGCACGCCTCAGAATGAGCCAGGGAATACTGAATATCGCTCAGGCTCTGGCAAAAACCGGAAGCTGGCAAATCAGTATAAATAACCAAAGAATCCAGTGCTCCGATGAATGGTGCCGGATCCATAACCAGAAAAAAACTTCCCTGGCACGTGGACTTGATTATCTTGCTCCGGATCTTATTCTTCCCGAAGACCGCAGGCTTTTTATACAGCAACTGAACAATCTGCTGAACCGTAAAATAAATGCTTCCGAAGGCCAATACCGCCTGATTGTCAATAAGCAGATACATTGGATTTCCTGGGCTGCACAGATTTCCGAAGATACAGAAACGGCACAGCTTTACATAACGGGAGCTACACAGGACATCAGCCTGCGCAAACAATACGAGGAACACCTTCAAGATTATCGTTTGATTATCAACGCATCCGGTGAGTATATGGCTCTGGTCGATATGGATTTTTCTTTTCATGCAATCAGCAACAGCCTGGCAACCAAGTTGAAACGCAGAAAAGAAGAGGTGCTGGGAACTCAGATCAGCGACATTTTTGATAATGCAGCTAATGCAGGACTGGTGCAGTCTTTGCTTGGGCGGGTCAAAAAAGAAGGCTCTTTGCGCGAACAGCATTGGCTTTCGTTCAGTGCTTCGGCCCGACCGGCTTTTATGGATGTTAAAATGATTAATGTAGTGTCCGAAAGTCGTGATATTGAGCGTATTGTTATCAGTATGAACGATATTACCGAGCTAAAAAATACAGAACAGCAACTGAAAATATTTAAACGCCTTGTCGATGCAAGCGGACTGGGATTTGGCATGTGCAGTCTGGATGCCCGCTTAAGTTACCAAAATCCAAGTTTGCAGGAAATGTGCGGCCGTAAAGCTCTGGAAGACGGTCTCGGTGAAGATATTTTTAAACTTTATGATGAAGATTCTGCCACTTTTATACGGGAGGAAATCTGGCCAAAACTTTTGAAAGGCGGTCAATGGATGGGGGAAATGGACATCATAGGTGCTTTTGGCGCACGCATACCTACATTGCAGAATTTCTTTATTATCAATGACTATGACGAACGCCCGGCCTACATCGGCTTCGTGCTAACAAATATCAGCAAGCGTAAGGCAATACAGGATCAACTGGAATATCAGGCACGCATCCTGCAAAATGTAACCGATGCCATTATTTCTACCGATGAGGAATATAAAATACTGACTATGAATGCTTCCGCTGAAAAACTGCTGGGCTGGAAGCTGGAGGAGTGTAAAGGAAATGACTTGCGCATGTTCTGGCATCGCACTGAAAGTCCCGGGATTCCAACGGAAATCCGTCAAAAACTGAACGAAAGCGGCAATTGGCTGGGCGAAACCTTACTGTTTAAACGCGATGGAACATCTTTGGTTAGCCTCAGTTCGCTGAGCATGCTCGCCGATGAGCGGGGAGATCATAATGGTATGGTGATGGTTATCAATGATTTGACCCACCAAAAAGAAGCCGAAGAAGCACGGATGCGCAGCGAACGTAATTTTGCCGCCATTTTTCATCATGCCGCCATTGGGATGGATGTGCTCGATGAAAAAGGAAATTTCCGTGAGTTCAACAATACTTTTCTTCATATGCTGGGCTATCCTCAGGAAGAGCTTAAAAATTTGAATGTCAGCGAAGTGTCGCATCCGGAAGACCGCCAGCGTAATGCAGATTGGCTATATCAGCTGTTTCGGGGAAATATCTCCAGCTACCGTTTCGAAAAGCGCTACATCCGTAAAGACGGCAGTTGGTTTTGGGCCGACCTCTCTGTTTCGTCCTTCTTTGGCCCCAATGATGAAAAACTCGCCATTGGTACTATTATCGACATCACCGACGCCAAAAACCTGCAGCAAAAACTGGAATATGCCATGAAGGAAGCACGTGAGGCAAACCGCTCCAAAAGCGAATTCCTGGCAAATATGAGCCACGAAATACGCACGCCGCTCAATTCGGTAATTGGATTTACTGATCTTTTGGAATCGCTCATCGAAGACCCCAAAAAGAAAAGCTATCTCGATTCCATTAAAACCGGCGGAAAAAACCTGCTGATGCTCATTAACGATATCCTCGATTTGTCGAAAATTGAAGCCGGACGGATGGAGCTGCAACCTGAAGCCGTTTCTGTAAAATCCCTAATGGAAGAAGTGCGGCAGATATTTTCACTGCGTATCGAAGAAAAACAGCTTGATTTTATCCTGGAATATGATGATGATTTGCCGCAAAGGCTGATCCTTGATGAAATCCGCCTAAGACAAGTGATTTTCAATCTGGTAGGTAATGCCATAAAGTTCACGCATCGCGGTTTTGTGCGCCTGAAACTGCTCAAAACATTTGAATATCCCGGCAAAAAGGCCATTGATATGAGCATTCTCGTGGAAGATTCCGGTATCGGCATTGCACGCGATCAGCAGAAACTTATTTTTGAAGCATTCCGCCAACAGGCCGGACAGAGCAACAGAAAATATGGGGGGACCGGCCTTGGACTGGCTATCAGCAAGCGGCTTGTGGAAATGATGGACGGGCAAATCAGCCTTTCAAGCGAATTGAGAAAAGGTTCCGTTTTTAAAGTCAGCTTCAAAAATGTGAAAATCAGCGACGGATTGCAGATGAAAAATGATGAAGTAGCTGATATTGACCTTACTACGCTGCGTTTTGACGGTCAGTGCGTTTTGGTTGTAGATGATATTGAGCTGAACCGGAAATTCCTTACCGAAAGCCTGAGCGCCAAAGGATTGAATCCCCTTGAGGCTTCTAATGGCCGCGAGGCGCTGCAGCAGATGAGAATCCATAAACCCGACCTGATTTTAATGGATTTGCGCATGCCGGTCATGGATGGCTATGAAGCAACACAAATTATCCGCGAAAGTGCTGATTGGAAGGATATTCCAATTATCGCCATTACAGCTTCGGTCATGAGCACAGAACGCGAAAAAGTTTCCGAAGGGATGTTTCATGCGATGCTCTTCAAACCAATTCCCAGCGAACAGCTTTTTGCACGCATTATGGATTATATTCCTGCCGTAAAAGTGCTGGAAAAGATGCCCAAAACCGAGATAGGCCCCAACAGCCAGGTGCAACAGCTTTCACCGGATATCCAAAAACTGCTTTCTCAGCATCGCGACCAGCTGTGGCAACTTTATAATACTGCTGTCGAGCAGGAGCTCTCCGACGACCTGGAGGCATTTAGCCAGGCTTTAAATGCTTTTGCTGCCGAAACTCATCATCCTGATTTTATAAGATATTCCTCGAAGCTTAACGAACAAATCATTAATTTTGACCTGGATAAACTCAGCACCAGCCTGAGATTGTTCCCGCAGGAATGGGAAAAACTTGAAAAATGTATGCCCGAAAATGAAGCATAAAAGTGAATATAAAATCCTGATCGTTGATGATATCCCTGAAAATATCAAAGTAGCAGCCAATTTTTTGCGAAAATATGGCTACAATATCAGCTTTGCAATGGATGGCGCACAAGCACTAAAAAAAGCAGGGCAGATTAATTTTGACCTGATCCTTCTCGATATCATGTTGCCCGATACAGAAGGTTATGATGTGTGCCTGAAATTGAAAGAACAGGATTACTACAAAGATGTTCCGGTGATTTTTCTTACCGCAAGGGCGGATATCCAAAGTATAGTAAAAGGTTTTGAAAGCGGTGGGGCCGATTATATCACCAAACCTTTTAATGGGCATGAACTCTATCAACGTGTTCGTAATCAATTGGATTTGAGGGAAGCACGCAATGAGCTGGCGCGAAAAAACGAGCATCTGCTGCGCTCCAATAAAACCCGCGACCTGCTTATGAGCATGATGTCGCACGACCTGCTCGGACCATTGAGCACTGCGGCAGTTTCTACCGAAAGCATCGCAAGGGGTGAAGTCAGCCTTTCCGAGCGCGATATGAAATCTTTTATGCTAAGCCTGCACGAGAGCTTGAAAAGCATTTCAACGACAATGGAAAATGTGCTCCTCTGGGCCCGATCGCAAAAAGAGGCAATTCAGTATGACATAAAAAAGTTTAACATTTCGCTTCTTGCCGATAAGATGGTTAACCTTCTCCAGCCTATGGCAGCGCGCAAAGGCATTAACCTTTTTAGTAATTTGCTCGAGGACTATTATGTTCAGGCCGATGCCAATACCGTTGAAGTTATTATACGCAATTTGCTCAATAATGCGCTCAAATATACACCCACCGGAGGCGAGGTTTCCGTGGATTGCAGTTTCTCGGAAAACGCTTGTCATCTCAAAGTGAAAGATAATGGTAAAGGCATGAGCCAGGAGGAAATAGAGAAAATTTTCAGCGATCAGCATTATTCTACCTGGGGCACAAAACGCGAAAAAGGTTTTGGGCTGGGTTTGGAAATAAGCCGACTGTTTGCTGCCCGAAATAATGGAAAGCTTTATTGTGTCAGTGAGCCGGGCGAAGGCAGTACGTTTACTCTGGAGCTGCCTTTAAACAAAGACCCCAACAAAGACCTACAAGGTTTTTAAAACATTGTAAGTCTTTGAATTATACAGTCAGAATAAATTATGAGTACAAGCGGTTATAAAATTCTCATTGTTGATGATATTGCGGATAATATTCGTGTCGCAGCTAATATTTTGCGCGCAAAAGGCTATAATGTAAGTTATGCACGCAATGGAAAAGAAGCGCTGGCACGCGTTGAAAAGGTTAATTTCGATTTGATCCTGCTTGATATCATGATGCCGGAAATGGATGGCTTTGAAGTTTGTAAAATATTGAAATCCAAAACGAAAACCAAAAGGATTCCCATTATCTTCCTTACGGCCAAAACAGATACAGAAAGCATTGTAAAAGGATTCAGACTCGGTGGCGTGGATTATATCACCAAGCCTTTTAATGGTATTGAACTCGAAGCGCGTGTAAATACACATGTGAGGCTGCTGCATGCTTACCGGCGTTTGGCTGTGGCCAATGAAGAAATCAGGAAAGAGCGCAAAAAAGCAGATCAGTTGCTCCGAAGTATTTTTCCTGCCACGGTTGCCGAAGACCTGAAAAATACCGGTACAACCGAACCTAAAGCTTTTGAAGGAGTTACGGTTTTTTTTAGTGATATTGTGGGCTATACGCCACGTGTTGCACAGCTAAAACCCGAGCAGATTATTGCCGAACTCAATGAGATTTTTTCTGCATATGATGCCATTATGGAACAACATCATTGCGAGCGCATCCAAACAGTGGGTGATGGTTACCTTGCGGTTTGCGGGATGCCTCGCGTAGATCCGGATCATGCACTAAATATGGTTGCAGCTGCGCGCGATATTCTTGATTTTATGGACGATCGCAACCGCAAAGCCCTGGAAAATGGCAACGAACAGTGGAATATACGAATCGGGATGCATACAGGTAGGGTAGTGGGGGGCGTAATCGGAATAACGCGCTATGCCTATGGCGTTTTCGGCGATACAATTAATACGGCTTCGCGCATGGAAACAACAGGGTTGCCCATGCGTATCAACATCAGTGAAACAACCGCATCATACATTAAAAATCACTATCACCTGATGGATCGCGGATTTACCGATGTAAAAGGAAAAGGAATGATGAAAATGTATTTCGTTGGTGATAAGATTTCTAAATCTAAATCTTAATCTATTCATCGGATAACTCAATTACTGTTTTCCGTATTATAAATAGTATTTGTCTATAAAGCCTTTTGCATTGGGTGTGTCGATTTCATTTTAATAGATATTTGTTCGTAATATAAGTACTTATGAAATCGGGATAAACTAGCTGTTTTGCGGATACTTCTACTGATTTTACGATAGACTCGATTTTTTAATCAATTTGTTTTCAAAACAAGAATTATCCTCGTTTAGACTGCGGGCGGGCCTGTCAAAACAGTGGTTCTTGAGCCTGTCGAAAGACGAGCCGGATGAGGGTGAATTCCCGATGCTTAGAATCCCATCAAAGGGCCTAAAGCTTTGCCGAGGCACGAGGCACTACTTTGATTGGAAATTCTTGGCATCGGGAAGAGCGGGGGGAGCATTGTTTTGACTTGGCTTTTTGTTTCCTTTTGTGCCAAGACAAAAGGAATAAAAATGACGGTCGAAGGCATGCTGTATGTTCAATATCTTTATGGTTTACAGACACCTAAAGTTAAAAATGGGAGTCTTATCCTGAAAACAGTAAAAGGAATAATGAAAATGTATTTCGTTGGTGAGAAAATCTCCGAAGATTATTCATTTATTGGATTAGGCAAAGTTATCCGATATATGAGGTTTTAACATACTGTTTAACAGTATGTTAATATTGATTAAAAGATGTTTCGTTTGATCAGCCGCAAATTGTGCGTGTAGCGCTTTTGCTTTTCATTGTAAATACCGTGATGATCAATTCGGTCGCGGCGCACTTCACCACTGGCATGGATAATATTCTCAGGATCTGTTAGTATCCCCACATGGATGATGTTGCCTTCTTGATTATCAAAAAAGGCAAGATCACCGGCCTGAGCTTCCGAAATGAAATTTATTGTTTCGCCATAATTTGCCTGAAAAGATGCATCGCGTTCTAAACGGATACCGAATATTTTAAAGAGCAGCTGAACAAATCCTGAGCAGTCGAAACCCAGGCAGCTTTTTCCGCCCCAGAGGTAAGGTGATCCGATAAAACCCTCTGCAACAGACACAATGTCTGCTCCTTTCGCTGAACGGATGGGAGAAAAATCATTTTCATTAGCTGTAATTTTTATTTCGCTGATATTGTGCAGGATATCAGCCGGCGGCAAACACGCCCCAAAAGGAATAAACGCTTGTTTTTGGTCATTGACCCGTGCCTCTCCAACCGCCTTGTTGCAATATCGGAAATCCTTCGACCAACGTATAGCTTCATAAGTCTCCTGCGAAATTATTATGAGCTGCTTGGGATCAATCCAACCCGAATATTTGTCAAATTCTAGCCGCACCAACCACCATTTATCATATTTTTCAATAATTTCTATAGCTTCGCCAAATAAAGCCTGACTAATCATTTCCGAGCGGTCGTCCTGTTCGAGACGCAAAGGTACTATTGGTAAATGAACAATTCCGTATTCCATAATATGCTGGGTTTTTCGTAAAGAGCCTGGGCAATCCAGAACTCTAAGCGTAAAAATACGGATTTTTTGCCAGTTGAACGGGCTTTTTATTAATTTCGTCTGTTTTAATGACATCAGGATTTTCCGAAATGCAGCAAAAAAATGCATTTTTGATATTTTTGCGGTTCAAATCAGATTTAATGAAGAATTCAGTTTCAAAATTCAGTGCATATTATCCCTTGGTGAGTAAGATTTTTTTATTTGCTGTTGCGGTGATCATTATCATTTTTATTTTGCCCGGCGAAACTCGCTTTCGTTATGATTTTCAGCGTGGAAAGCCATGGGTTTATGAGGATTTGATTGCGCCTTTCAGTTTTTCGGTTCATAAATCGAAAGAAAAGCTCGATGAGGAAAGGGAAGCCCTGAAATCAAATGCACCAATGTATTTTGTGAGTGATCCGGTTATGGATTCAATGAACCGTTTGCGTTTTATCCGTGAATTTAATAAAAGCTGGGATGCTGATTTTGCTGAAAATGCTCAAAATAGGGATCGCTTTGCTGCTCTGTCTTATGCGCTGGGCTTGTTCGATACGGTTTTTCATGCCGGTTTGATTGAAATGCGTCCCGAATTACGCGAAAACCTTGCCTTAAAACAGGTTTATGTGCGCTCCGGTGCCGATATGCGCGAAAAAGACGCCAATAGTTTTTTTAGCATACAATCTGCCGATGCCTATTTTAGGAAACATCTAAAGGATTTTGATCCTGCTTTGCAATCTTTTATGCTGGCGCGATTGCAGAATGCGCTGATGCATAATGTTTTATATGATGATGTTTATACGCAGAAAGAATTGTTGCAGCGGGTTAAAAATATGTCGCTTACAACAGGAATGGTTCAGGTTGGTGAGCGCATCATCAGTAAAGGTGAACTGGTTACCAATAATAAATATCAGTTGCTGGATTCGTTGCGGATGGAATATGATCGGAATATTGGCGGGAAATTAACTGCTCGCTTGGTTTTGCTCGGGAAAATATTATTAGTGCTGATTGCAATCAGTGGTTTGGCATTTTATCTTTACTTTTTTCGCCGCGATGTTTTTGAGGAAAATGAACGTCTGGTACTCATCCTTGCAATTATACTGCTGATGGTTTTTATAAGCAGCGTGATGGTAAAAACCAATCCTGAATTTGTTTACCTCTTGCCATTGTGTATGGCTCCCATTTTAATACGGATCTTTTTTGACAGCCGTTTGGCCTTTTTTATCCACTTTATCACCATTTTTATTGTGGCCTATACAGTGCCCAATAGTTTCGAGTTTGCTTTTGTGCAGATGTTTGCCGGTCTTGTTACCATTTTTAGTTTTGTTAGCCTGAGGCGACGCGCACAGTTTTTTATTACTTCACTTTGGGTTTTTTTGGCTTACGCAATAACTTATTCGGGCTTGCACCTTATCCGTGATGGAAGTCTGGCCGGAATCGACAGCATGCACTATGCCTATTTTGCCGGTGCTGCATTTTTGATTTTGTTTACGTATCCGCTGATTTTCCTTTTTGAAAAAGTCTTCGGATTGATTACCGATATCACCTTGCTCGAACTTTCGGATACCAATAACAAACTTTTGCGCCAGTTGTCGAATAAGGCGCCCGGAACATTCCAGCACTGCCTGCAAGTGGCAAATATGGCCGAAGAAGCAATCCGCGCCATCGATGGGAATCCGCTGCTTGTGCGCGCAGGAGCTTTATATCACGATATCGGGAAAATTGACAGCCCGCTCTTTTTTGTTGAAAATCAGATCGCTGGATTAAATCCCCACGAAGACCTTTCGCCCATTGAAAGTGCCGATGTGATCATTGGCCATGTTATTAAAGGCGTGGAGATGGCAAAGAAAAATAAATTGCCGGAGCAGGTTATTGATTTTATCCGTACCCATCACGGAACACGGAAAACGGATTATTTTTACTTTCAATACCGTAACGAAAATCCCGGAATGGAAATTGATGAAGACGCCTTCCGCTACCATGGCCCTGCACCTTTTAGTAAAGAAACAGCCGTGCTGATGATGGCCGACAGTGTCGAAGCTGCTTCACGCTCCATCAAACAGCCCAATGAAGAAAATCTCGACAATCTGGTCGAGAAAATCATTCAGAAACAACTGGAAGATAATCAATTCGATAATGCGGACATTACCCTCAAAGACATCTCTATGGTGAAAAATATCCTCAAACACAAACTGATGAACATCTATCACCTCCGAATCGAATACCCCTCATAACTTTCCCGCTTCCCACTTTCCCACTTTCCACTTTCCTACTTTCCACTTTCCTACTTTCCACTTTCCTACTTCCCACTTTCCTACTTTCCACTTTCCTACTTTCCACTTTCCACTTTCCCACTTTCAACTTTCCCACTTTCCCACTTTCCCACTCAAGGTCCCCGAGCGAAGTCGAGGGGCCACTTCCCCAACATAAGCCGGAAGCTCCGGCCCTAAATTAAACAAAGCATCTAAAATACTCAGATTAGGATGAAAAACCTGATCTTCAAATACCTGATAATACTTGGGAAAACAACTGCCCGGAATTATATTCGGCTTTTTCGGACTTAAAAGATAGCGCCAATCGAAAGGGCTTTCTGTAGGAGGTTTAAATTTTTCTGTAAAAACAAAGGACGTTTTCAGTGCGCATTTTTCAGCAAAATATCGGATGATTTTATCATTGATTTCCAGGAGTTTGTCTCCGGGTTTTATCGCATAGATTAATTCTTTGACATCATCCTGATAATACAGAAAAAATGGAGAAGCATTATAGCAGCTTTCTAAGCTCCGCCAGTGCATATTTTGCCATTTTTCCAGGAAAGCAGCTTCCACTTCGCTTATGGGTGTTTTGCTGCCTTTTGGCCGGAGCAGGGGCATGCTCAATTTCAACTCGCCCTGAGCGCTCAAAATGCTGAAACGGTTACGGTACGTCTGACGCGGAAAATGCTCACAAGCTTCAATATGTACCCTTTTAGCACGCGCAGCCAGCCCAAACCACGCAATCGGAGGAAAATAAGCCGTCGATAAATAAATATCATCCAATAGTTCCATAATGCAAAACTAAGGAATTCCACCACACACCCCCTTTCCCACTTTCCCACTCAAGGTCCCCGAGCGAAGTCGAGGGGCCCCTTTCCCACTTCCCACTTTCCACTTTCCCCCTTTCCACTTTCCCACTTTCCCACTTTCCCACTTTCCCACTTCCCACTTTCCCCCTTTCCACTTTCCCCCTTTCCACTTTCCCCCTTTCCACTTTCCCACTTCCCACTTTCCACTTCCCACTTTCCACTTTCCAACTTTCCACTTTCCACTTTCCCCCTTTCCACTTTCCCACTTCCCCCTTTCCACTTTCCCCCTTTCCACTTTCCCCCTTTCCACTTTCCCACTTTCCACTTTCCCACTTTCCACTTTCCCACTCAAAAAAACATTTGCAAAATTGCCCACCAAACCCTATATTTGCGTAATTATAACAGGTTATCAAGTGGAGCAAAGAGCGTGGAAGAAGGATGCTGAAATAAACAGTAAAAGGCTGTTTCTTATCATTTTTATGGAAAACCCAAAGGGATAATAAAAGATTGCCAATACAATCCAATATTTCTATGCCCCCGCTGAACCCAAAAGCCTGTAGATTGTTTAAAATAAAATTGAAGTGTTTGAAATATTTAAGTTTAAATAAAATTTAAGAATTATGAAAAAGATTTTACTTTTGGTAGGAATTGTCATTAGTTTTGCTATGGTTTCTAATGCTCAGTATATTACTGCAGAAGATGATGCAAGCAATTATACTACTACTACATGGACAAATAATTCCAATGAAGGGTTTGGGTTTGGTGCTTGGAATATGTGGAATGATGGAAATGCTGGTACGTTTTTAGGCTCCAGTCATGCTGGTTTAATTGATACTGATGAAAAGGCTTTTGGCATGTGGGGTAATCCCGGTTATGCAAATGCTACCAGGTTAGTGCATGAGCCTCTCAATCCGGGCCAAAGCTTTAGCATGGAACTAAGCGTCCATTGGCGTGATGGAAACAGGGGTATAGATGTTCTTAACAGCGATTCTGAAACTATCTATAATTTTAATATATCTAATGCTGGATATGGTAATACCGGGTGGGATTGGGCAGAGAATTCTGCAATAAGATTAACTATCACACAAACCGGAGCTAATTCATTTACCGTAAGTGCATTTCGATTAAACGATGATGCGACCTGGACATCCACTAGTCAAACAGGAGTGGTTGCCGGTTTTAAAGCCTACGTTGGTGAAACAGGGGGTGACTCAGAAAGAAACTTTTATATCAATAATCTTAAAGTTGAAACTTCAGATCCTTCCGCTGTATCCGAGAATGCAGACGTTATCATCAACGGAGATGTCGAACTAGGTCCCACTGAAACGCTTACAGTAAACGACTTAACAATTGATGGAAGTAACACGCTCACCCTCAAATCCACAGCCACCGGTACCGCTTCTTTGATTACAAACGGCACTGTTTCGGGGGATATTACTGTAGAAAGGTATTTAACTCCCTACTATGACGATACCGACGGGAAATACCATTTTATTTCTTCACCTGTATCAGCTCAAAAGATACAAGATGAAATGGATGGAGGAGAGGTCTCAGTTGAGAATTTTGTTACTGATCCACCAACAGCAACTACAGATTTTTATAAATTTGATGAAACAACAAACGAGTGGATTAACTCCAAAGATGATGTTGGGAATTGGAATAGCGGCATCGGTGCAACTTTCGGTGTTGGCACAGGCTACCTTGTGGCATATAAAACTGATGCGGTTACCAAAAATTTTACTGGAGCTCTAAATAACGATGCAAGCTATGAAATTACTTGTACCCATACAGCTGATGGGGCAGAAGGCTGGAACCTCATCGGAAATCCCTATCCGGCAGCTATTGATTGGGATGCTGTTACTTTGGGCGATGGAATGGATAATGCGCTTTATTATTATGATTCCGACAAATCAAAATATAGGTACTATATACATTTAGCAGGTGAAAGTGGTGCTTTGAGTTCTGGATCTCAGTATATTCCGGCCATGCAGGGTTTTATGGTACATGCCAAATCATCCGGTACAAAAACGGTTACTATTGAAAAAGCAGATTTAACACATTCCGATCAGGGATTTTATAAATCAGGCAATGCCTCAAATAGTGTTGATGGAAGCATGAAGATTGAGATTCTTACCGGAGATTTATCAGATGAAACATTTATCCATTTTCAATCGGATGCCACACTGGAATTTGATGGAAATTATGATGCCTATAAATTATTCGGGTTTAATGCCGAAGTGCCAAACATCTATACAGTAAATGATCAGGGAACAAAATTCGCAATTAATGGTCTGCCTGCATCTCGTGAGAATGAATTGAGCATTCCGCTTTATTTAAAGCCGGGAGTAGATGGGTTATTTAGTTTAAAACCAATAATTAACGACCTAAACACTGCGATTACATTGGAAGATTTGGTTACAAATAACTTTGTAGATTTAAAGTCCGTTGAAGCTTATGAATTTGTGGCTTCTGCAGATGATAACCCAAACCGCTTCATCCTCCACTTCGGAACATTGACCGGAATCGAAGACCAAATCACAACGCCAAAAGCCTTCGCATACATCAACGGAAACAACCTCCACATCCGTAATATGGAAGGAGGTTACACACTGCGTTTGAACGATATCAGCGGCCGCAACATCATGCAACAGCAAATCAACGGAAATGCTGAAATCGCCCTTCCTTCAGGCCTTAATGCCGGTGTTTACCTCCTTGAAATTACGTCCGGTTCAAACCGTACTGTTCAAAAAGTTGTCATCAACTAAAAAATAATGCACACGTACAAAAAACTCCCGCACCATCGGTTTCGGGAGTTTTTTTATTTACCCCCACTTTCCCACTTTCAACTTTCCCACTTCCAAACTTTCCCACTTTCAAACTTTCCCACTTTCAACTTTCCCACTTTCAACTTTCCCACTTTCAACTTTCCCACTCAAGGTCCCCGAGCGAAGCCGAGGGGCCACTTTCGCACTTTCAACTTTCAACTTTCAACTTTCAACTTTCAACTTTCCCACTTTCAAACTTTCCCACTTTCAACTTTCCCACTTTCAAACTTCCCCACTATCTTTGCACCCAATCATGAAACACACCTACCATCTACAAACGGCATTCAACCCGGAATCAAGCAAAAGCATCCCGAACCTGATCGCTTTGCAATCCTTATTTGCAGATGCGCTGCACCGGATTTTGCGCACAGAAATCACAATCCGAAACAAAACGCCCTATTTGCCTGGCATGAAAGCAAAGAAATTCGTTTTTCAGTTTCAATGTGATTTGGAAAAACTGCCGGATCAGTTTCAGTTCAAAATGAACCGATTTCTTTCTTCCGCTTTCGCAGTATCAGAAGTGTTTTCCATAGAATCGACATCAAATGATTACCAAGCCTGCTGGCAATTTTTCATATCTCCAACGAAAACTGCGTTTATGCGGGATATAATCTTCTGCTTGCCGGTAAATCGGGAGGAATTGCGCAAACTCGCCATTACACTTCAAAATGAATCAACAGATATTAAAACCAACTTCGAAGATCAATCCGGAATTTTGGAGCTCAGAATATCCCGTTTCCAATCACCCGGCAATGCATTGAAATTTTTAAACAACCATCTTTCCAACCACCTAAAACCCAATCAAAGTATCTCCTCAAACCACCTAATAGCCACCTAAACTTTCCCACTTTCCCACTTTCAAACTTTCGCACTTTGAATTTTCCCACTCAAGGTCCCCGAGCGAAGTCGAGGGGCCACTTTCGCACTTTCCACTTTCCACTTTCTACTTTCGCACTTTCCACTTTCGCACTTTCAAACTTTCCACTTCTCCACTCAAGGTCCCCGAGCGAAGCCGAGGGGCCACTTTCCCACTTTCAACTTTCCCACTTTCGCACTTTCCACTTTCCCACTTTCCCACTCTAAAGGTCCCCGAGCGGAGTCGAGGGGCCGCCAAAAAACCACTCATTAAAATTCACCAGAAACAATTTCTCCGTTGCGCGGGTCACCGCCGTATAAAGCCATCTGAGATATTCCCGGTTCAGGCGCTCTTCGGTAATGTATCCCGGATCAAGATAAACATGTTTCCATTGCCCACCTTGTGTTTTATGGCATGTCATCGCATAGGCAAATTTCACCTGCAAAGCATTGAAATGCGGGTCTTCTTTCACGGCCTGCACTACTTTTTGCCTGGGGCCACGATCGGCATAATGGGCGCAGGCTGCATCAAAAAAGGCGTTGTTTTGTTCCTGGGGCAATGATGCGCTGTCAATCATTAAGGTGTCGAGCATGATTTTTACTTCAATTTCGGGCTCATCCGGATAATCCGTCAGGCGCAGCATTACATCGGCAAAACGAAAACCAAATTTCTCGTCGCGACCTAGCACCTGCAAAACTTCGGCCATTTCGCCATTGGCGAGGAATCCGGCTTTGGAGTCTTCGGGCAGCCAGTAGTAGTTATTGCGCACAATCATCAACATATCGCCCGCACAGATTTCGTCATCACGGAAGAGGATGCGGTTGCGGATTTCGCGATTATAAAAATTGGCCCTTTTATTGGAATAACTGATGATGATGGCATTTTCTTCGCCATATTGCGCATAGCTGGATGCAAGTTCTTCGCCCAGTTCACGCCCTGTGATGCTTTCGATATCACGGAAACCGTCAATGTCAAAAAAAGGCGGTGCAAAATCATCTTGCTCCAGTTTGATGCGCAGGCGTGTGGCATTGGAAAGGATGCCGGAATCCGCGGCCTGACGCACGACTTGTTTCAAATTGAGCATTCCGGGCGTGAAATCAAATGCCGCACGCAGATAATCCAGATCCAGTGCCGGGCTGATATTCAAACCCACAGGAGGAAGCTGCGCCACATCACCAATGAGGATGGCGCGGCAGTTTTCGCCGCTGTAGATATATTCCATCATATCGTGCAGCAGGTTGTGGTCTGTGAAAATGCCTTCGCCGCTGCCTTCGGAAATCATCGAAGCCTCATCAATAATAAAAATGGTGTTTTTATGCTTGTTTTTTTGTAAACGTAAGCTCACAACACCGCTTTTGAGTGTGTAGATGAAATAAATTTTCTGGTGGATGGTGTGCGCCCGCTGACCGGAATAGGAGGCAAGCACCTTGGCAGCCCGTCCGGTGGGCGCCATCAAAACCGATTTCATATACACGCTTTTCAAAGCACGGATCAAGGCTGAGATTACAGATGTCTTTCCCGTTCCGGCATATCCGCGCAATAAAAAAAGTGCTTCATTCTCGGTAAAATAGATGAATCGCGGCAAAACACGAAGCAGCTTCTCCTGCTCAGGCGTTGGCTCATGCTGAAATTCCGCCCTGATTTTATTATATAAATATTCCGTATTCATATTTAACACTTTTTCCGTAACCGCCTTCATCACTTCGTTCTCCGCACTAAAACGGATACCCGATACCAAAATTCCACATCACATCGCTGATCCTGGCTTTTTTATACACCCACTGATCTTCTGCGCCCGGATCTTTGATCGGCAGCGCGCCATCCACACGGATTACGAAAAATTCAAAATCAAAACGGAATCCCAAACCGGCATCTATGGCAAATTCTTTGTAAAAATCATCGAAGCGGAATTCGCCACCCGGATAAACATCGCTGCTGTGCAGCAACCAGATGTTTCCAATATCGGTAAAAAGGGCTCCTTTCAGCGCGCTGTAAATCGGGAAACGGTATTCCACATTGGCTTCCAGCTTTATGTCGCCCATGACTTCATATTTGTTTGCGCCGGCGGCCTGATAAATGCCCGGCCCTAATGTTTTTAATTCCCAGCCGCGCATGCCGTTGGCGCCACCGCCATAAAATCCTTTTTCAAATGGCAGGGAGTTGGAGTTTGCGTAAGGCACGCCAATCCCGAAAATGGCACGCATCGCCAGCTGGTTGTTGCGGTCGAGATAGAAATATTGCCGTAAATCGGTGTCAAAACGAAGATACTGAGCATAACGGATGCCAAGCAAAGTGTAATTTCCGTCGGCATTCTTATCTAATTTGATGGCTTCATCAATGGCATAGAGTAAATTGCCCGACGACTCAAAATTGAAGCGCATATAATGGAAATTACTGAAACTGCCGCGCTGCTGTGTGTTCTTTACATAGCTGTATTTCAAGGCAAAAATCATGTGATCGGAATACTGGGATGTCAGGCGGGGATTGTCGATTTCTTCAAGTCGTTCAAGAAATTCTTCCGAAGGAAATATTTTTACGGCATTCACTTCCAATGGAAACAAATAGTGTGTGACCTGTTGGTTCTGACTCCATTCATAACCTAAAGATGCTTTGGCAATAGTGCGCTCATAATCAGGGCGTCGCTGGTAATTCAGGCCAGTCAGTACGGAAGTGCGCGGGCGGAAATAACGCGGAAAACGCTGCGGGCTGATCGGGCCTAAAAAGCGCGGAAAATACAGGCTGGCCTCAATCCCGGTTTCAACGGTATTGAAAAAAAAGAAATCTTTTTGCTCCTCGGCCTGATCGAGTGATTGCTGCATCTCCAAAGCTCCTTTAAGCCGGATGCTGAATACTTCCGCGCCGTGAAAAGTGTTTTTGTTTTTTATAACCAGATTCCCTGCCAGGCCAAGCATCCCGGCACTGTTAGTAGCTTCTGTTTCGATGAGAAAGGAATTCCGTTTGGCCTTGGCCATATCAATATGGCAGTTGAGCTTCCCGATAACCCCCGGCGGTGCGGCCAGTGTGCCCGGCAGTGTATCAAAACTTATCTGCACATAACGGAAAATAGGGAGCGTGCGCAATGCGGTTGAGGTTTTATCGACATCAAATTCGGAGTAAAAATCACGGTAGCCAAAATAAATCGAAGGAACCAAAGTCTTGCTACGCACAATCGGTTTCTGGCTGTACAAAAACCGGTAAACGCCCAGCGTGTCCCTCTCATGGCGATAGTGCATGCGCACATACTCCAGTGTGTCACGGTAGTTTCGGTTGGTGTGCAAAGGGTCCAACTGGGGATAAATGAAAATATCATTGATACGGAAACGCTTGCGAAACAGCTTGTCAACAATCAGTGAATCATTCGCCGGGCGACCGTCGGGCTGGCTGATAATCATGCTGATATCTAACTCATGATTGTTCTGGCTACTGTCAATTTGAAAGCTTATAAAGTCCTCACTGATAAAAAAATAGCCTTTGTTTCGTAGCATATTGTTTACACGGCTTCGTTCCTTTTCAAGTACATAAAAATCGTAACGGGTTCCTTTTTTGATCAGGCTGTTGGCAGCATCCTCTAAAACTATGCGCCGTATAGTGTCGTCCGACGAATACTTAAAATAATTTCGGATGCGGTAAGGTTTTTTTAGTTCAACCTCATAAGTAACGCGGGCTTTTTTCTTTTTGTAACGTGTCTTATTTGTGATATCCGCATTGAAAAAACCTTTGTTTTCCAGATATTTCTTCATCTGCCGCTGCGAAATCAGCACATCCGGTGCATTATAAATACTGGGAGGATCGCCGGCAGAACGTCGCAGCCATCTTTTAAAACCCGTGGATTTTCCCCTTGCTGTTTGGTTGTAAATCCATAAGTTCAGGTCAAAAATGCCCATGAATTTCTTGTTCTCCGGCTGCACCAGATAACCTTTCAGTTGGGACGAACCGACACCTTTGCCTTCGACTTTGATATTGTTTTTTACCAATAAGTATTTGCCTTCGGGCAGTTTGGAAGAAGGATTGCAGGCATACAAAAACGCATTAAAAACCATAAGTAGGTACAACCACAATTTTCCTTCAGGAAGTTTGGGAAGCAGGGAGCAAATATGCCGTAAGCGAGCTGTCATGTTCATTAAATGATGAGTAAGCCTGAAAGGACAAAAATACAAATCCTGCTTCAAAGATGATTCCATAAAAATATTTATTCTATACAAGATTGATTGATAAGGACTTATTGAGAAGAAAGAGGAGAAAATGGAATTTTTTTAAAAATAGCTCTTGCCAAATTAAAAAACAGGCGTATATTTGCAACCGCTTTTCAAAGCAGTACGATCATCAAGTTTTTGTTATGGGAGCTTAGCTCAGTTGGTTCAGAGCATCTGCCTTACAAGCAGAGGGTCGCTGGTTCGAATCCAGCAGTTCCCACAAATTGCCATGTGCAATTTAACGTAATTTTAATTTTATACAAGTTCAAATACTTTATTAAAGTATTTTTAAATCATGGGAGCTTAGCTCAGTTGGTTCAGAGCATCTGCCTTACAAGCAGAGGGTCGCTGGTTCGAATCCAGCAGTTCCCACAACAGCAGGCCTGTCAGTATAAATACTGATGGGCTTTTTTATTGCTAAGATTATTTTTTAGTAAAATTTGAGCGGTCTTTTAAGCAGATTTAGGCCTCGGTTTCTTCCCGTCCATCTGCCTTTTGCGTGCGCGTTTGATCAGGGCGCGTTCTGTCAGGCTTTCGATAGGTTTTATCAGAAGAGCAATGAAGCCTTTGAACAGAAGCGAAATCATCATGGCATTCCGGGCGAAATGCGCGCTGGCGTAGTTTTCAATTTGTGGTTCCACAAAAGCTTCTGTAATTATAAAAAGCGCAATAGCGAATATCAATACAATATAGGTCGCTTTTTTCCCCATACGCGCCTTGAGCAAGTCGTCGATGGTACGCTGCAGCTCTTCGTTTTTGTCGTTGAGCTTTTCATTGGTCAGGTTGAGTTTTCCCTGCAGGCGGTCGCTAATGCGCGTAATGATTTTGGTCTGATCCAGCAGTTCTTCGTAATTAGCTATGAGTGAGCTGAATTCCACTCTGAGCTCCTCGGGGGAACTGTCTTCATTTTCGAGAAATTTTTTGCTGTGCTTCAGGCTATCGATCTCTTTCTGATATATAGTTACGCGCCGGGTCACTGCTTAGTCTTCTTCAATCATTTTTAATTCAAACGGAAGCTCGGTTACATCTTCGTAATCTTCTCCGGTTTCCATCATTTCTTCATCGTCTTCATCATAATACCATTCCACCAAAATATCTTTGCTTCCCATATCGTTGATAGGACGGAGCTTTTTAAATATTTCGAGAATAAATTTTGATGAACTTGTGTTGAAATATTCCAGATAAACTTTAACCAGTGTCTTATTGGCCGGTTTTTTTACATAGTTTTCAATCCATTCAATAACAGGATTGTAAAACTCGAAAGTATTTTCCGGAATGGAACGACCGCCGATTTCAAAAACGCCTGTGTTGCCGTTGAAGTTGATTTCGGGCGTTTGTTTTGTTTTGGTAATTTTCAGCTCTTCCATTATTATTTCTTTTTAACTTTTACTTTAAAATCAAAAAAGGATACGTCATTATTTAGTTTAGTAAATTGAAAATCAAGTTTTTCTCCTGATTTTCTTGCAATGTCAATCATCCCAAGACTGGCACCGCCTTTTTCTGAGATATGATTGTTGTTGAGTATTTCTTTGTAAAAATCGCGGAGCTCATCTTTGGTCATAGCATTGATTTTATCCAAGCGCTCCTTTAATGGGGGGATGTTTTCGTTGAGGATATAATTCCCCGTTTGGATGTAGTAATAATCACCTTCATACCAAATAAGCAATAATGCAGATTTGGAATCGCCAAACAGATTGTCCTGATTTTTCAGCGCGAAATCTTCCGTATGATGGTAGAGGTTTTGCAATCCCTCTACCAGGATATTGTAGATTTTCTTTTTGACACTGTTTTTTTCGTTGTCAAGCTTGTCCTCGGCCATTTGGAGAACTCTGGTAATAATATCCGAATTGATCTCACCTTTGAAAGACATAATAATATTGTCTTTCTCCATAATGTTGAAAATACTTAGCGCATCAACCATTCCAAACAGTTTTTTATTAGAACAAATATACAAAAATTCCTGATTTTCACAGGGATTCGTAGTATTTACTTATATTTTGTGTGTACGAAGCCTTCCTGGAAAAGTTGCATTTCTCCGAAATTTATACCCCATACCTTGCGTTTCGGTATCAAATGGAATTAGAACGTATTGCTAAAGCCCGTAATTTCAAAACCGGTCATTTTTTTGCAAAGCTTGATGTCGGGCTGGATTTTTATTCTACCTTGATCACTTTTGCAAGTATCACGGAAATATTGTCTTTGCCTCCGTTTTCGTTGGCAGCATCAATCAAATCCTGAGCCGAACAACTGTTATTGAGCAATTCGCGTATGCCTTCATCCTCAACCATATCACTTAAGCCGTCGCTGCATGCCAAAAGAATATCGTTATCTTCCAGTCTGTCCGTAATGTTTTCAACATCCAGGAAAGCACTTTCGCCACCACCGCCAAGGGCATTTGTAATGATATTTGATGGTGCTGTAGGGTCCTGGCTGGCAAGTGAATGATCTTTGCTGATTTGCTGCAGTTTGCCGTTGCGGAAGTGGTATAGTCTGCTGTCGCCTGCATTAATGGCGTAATATTTTTTGTCGTAAATAAAAAAACCGCAGAGCGTTGTGCCCATTCCCCGGCGTTCCGGATTTTCAAATCCTTCTTCCGTTAGCTCTTCATGCATTCGTTCTGCCCAGTCGTTCAGCATATTGCACAAGTGTCCTTCGCTGTATCCTGCACCAAGGATGTCGGTAAATTTTACGAGGCTGTTTAATGCCATTTCACTGGCTACCTCTCCGGCATTATGCCCGCCCATGCCATCGGCTACAGCAAAAGTGAGCAGGCAATCCGAGTCAAATTCCATTCTTATGCGCCCATCGCGGAAAATGGTATCACCTACAAGCAGCATGTCTTCGTTATGGTCGCGTTTATTGCCTTTATCGCTGGCGGCCTGCACGTCCAGCATAAAATGATTATTCTGTTCGGACATAAAATTCAATATTTGCAATGATTATATAGGATTCGTCTTTGATTAACTGCGGGATGTTTTCCCGGAGGTATTCATTGTTGTAGCGCGTTCCGTTGGAAGAGCCCAAATCGGTGATAGACCACCCTTTTCCTGGATTGTATTCTACCTGTGCATGTCGTCCTGAAACCTGGCCGTACTGGCCAAAAACCCGCGTATGCTGCCCGTCGCGCCTTCCAATGATATCGCCACTTTTAAAAGTGATATCTGCACCGATATTCCGGTTGATGAACTTGAGCTGCGGTGCTGCACCGGGTTCACGCACAGGATCGCGCTGGATGCGCATTGTTTTTTGCGCATCAGCAGGAGTGGAAGCCTGCGGCGCCTTGGGTGGCGGTGGGCTTGAGCTGCTTTGATCCTGTTTCGGTGGGGGTGGTGGGCTTTTGGGCTTGCTTTCTTCTTTGGGACGCGCTGCGGGCATTTCAGAAGCATCTGACAGAGGTTTTTTCTCGGTCGGCTTTTCCAGTATTCCACCGCATTGGGTGCACCTTTTGCTTTTGCCAAAAATGTGGCATTTGGGGCATATTTTTAGTTCCTGGCCGCATTGGTCGCAGTACAAACTATCCGGATCGATGTCGGCCTTACAGGCTGGGCATTTCATCTGTTTATTATTTGATTTTTAATTGCCAGATGGAACCTTCCCGGATAAACCGGGAATGGTTTAATCATGGTAAGTCTTCGGTTTTAAGTTCATTCATCATATCTTCATCGAAATCAGCAGTGCCAAATATTGGGGTGAGGCGTGTCATCTGATTTTGCAGCATTTGCTCAAATAAAGCTTTTACCTCATGGGCTCCTTTTTCCCGATGGCTTTCAAAATAATTTTTGATGCCTTCGCGTGCATCGTCCGCCAAACGGAAATTATTGCTTTCGCAATGAAGGTTTAACAGTTCAAACAAATCAGCAGCACCAAAACCGTCCCACTTTATCCGTTGAGGAATTTTTGCTGCCAGCTCGTTGAATGGTTCTTCCGAAAGCAGCTTTTCCATGGGTTCTGCATCACCGGCAATGATCAGGCAGAATTTATGCTCGCTGCTGTTGATCCGCTGTACAAGCAAATCAGAAATGCCTTGCTTGATTTCTTCCGTGCTTTCTGTTAGCAGATCAAAATGGTCGAGCATAAAGCTGCCGCCATCAGCACGGTCGATTAGCCTCATCAATTGAGCCTGTGGCTCCGGACCGTTGAGGATATTTTTCATATCTACTTCCGAAAGACGTGAAGAGGGCAGTGCTTTGGCTTGTGCAAACATCTCTGCAAGTGCCTGTGCCGTAGTGCTTTTCCCGCTTCCGCCATGAGCCAGGAAAGCAAAATGATGGGTAAAATCTTTGGGTTCAATGCCAAATTTTTCGGTGCGCATTTTGGTCATTTCCAGCAAACGTGCCATCGGACGAACCTGAGCTTTTACTTCCTCACGGCCAATAAGCTTTTCTACAGGATCGATTAATGATGATTTGGCTTCTTCTTTTTGTGCTGTTTCGGGAATATCATCTGCAATTATTGTAACCAGATCTTCATCTCTGATGCCATCAACCCCAGTGTTGGTCAAGCGGGATGAAAGAGCCGATTGTGCCTGGTCGAAAAGTTTGCGCATTTCGCGCGCATTGGCAAAATTGCGGTCACGTGCATCGTAAATGCCCCGGATGGCTTTCTTGATTTTGTCTTCAGCTTCTTCCGTTACACGGAATTTTTTCTTCTTCACAAAGATGTTAAAAATACCATAAAGTTCATCGGCATTATAATCATCTATATGCAAAAAGCGGTCGATGCGCGATTGCATGCCTGGATTGGCATTGAGGAAATTTTCCATTTCCTTTTGGTATCCCGCTGCGATGAAAATAAATTTCCCATGATCGTCTTCGATGCGTTTCATCAGCGTTTCGATGGCTTCCTGACCGTATTTGTCGGGCTGGTTGCCGGGAGGTGCCAGGGCATAGGCTTCATCCACAAACAGGATTCCTCCAAGGGCATTATCAACGGCTTTATTGACCAGTTTGGGCGTTTCGCCCTGAAACTGTCCAATCAGTTGGCTGCGATCTACTTCTACCACGTGTCCTCGGCTCAAAATCCCGATTGATTTGAACACCTCGCCGAGTTTTCGGGCAATGGTGGTTTTGCCTGTTCCGGGATTTCCTGTTAAAACAATATTGATGCCCGCATGCTCTCCGGCAGCCATGCCTTTCTGGATGCGGATTTGCTGCAATTGCGCCTGTGCTGCAACTTCCCTGACGGCTTTTTTTACCGTGTCCATGCCAATAAAATCATCGAGTTCGGAAAGGATTTCATTGAGCGGGCGGGCTTTTTCTACTTCGCCTTCAATATCCGGGCGCGTTAGCAAGGAGAGCTCTTCGGGATCAATTTCTGCTCCTTCGCTCATCATTTTTGTTAAACGGCTGCTTTGACGCTGCAATGCTTCTTCGTAAAGCCGGCGCATTTCGCGGGCATTGCCAAAGTTTTTGTCGCGGCGGTTGTAAATGCCTTCAATGAAGATGCGGATGTTTTCATCGGCTTCAGCATCAAGCTTATAGTTATTTTTCTTGAGCAGGCCGCGGAAGATGGTTTCCAGGGCTTCGGCTTTGTAATCGTCAAATTCGATTTTGCGGTTGAAACGCGACGGCAGACCCGGATTGGTTTTCAGGAATTCTTCCATTTCGTTGGTGTACCCGGCCGCAATTACGATAAATTTTCCGCGATCGTCTTCCATGCGTTTGAGCAGGGTATCAATGGCTTCCTGGCCAAATTCATCACGATCGCCCTGGCTGAGCGTATAAGCTTCGTCGATGAAAAGAACACCGCCCATGGCTTTATCGACCAGGTTATTGGTTTTGATGGAAGTCTGTCCCACAACCCCGGCCACCAGTTCGGAGCGGTCGGCTTCGATGAGGTGCCCACGCGACAATACGCCCATGGCTTTGAAAATATCGGCCATGATGCGCGCAACGGTGGTTTTTCCCGTACCTGGATTTCCTGAGAAAACAAAATGCGATTTGAGTTCCCGGGCTCCTTCGTCGCCTCTTTGCTTTTGCAGGTTGAGCAGGTCGATGATGCTGCGAACCTCTTTCTTTACGCCATCCAGGCCGCTGAGTTTGTTCAGCTTGGCCATGCAGGCTTCGGGATCAAGATCTTGTTTTTCCTCATAAGGAATATCCTCAGCAACAATGCTCACAAAATCATCATCGGATAAACTTTCTACCTCCAGGCTGCTGATTCGGTTCGACATCTGAGAAACCGTATTGTCAAACAGCTTGCGCATCTCACGTGCATTGGCGAAATTTTTATCTCGGGTATCGAAAATCAGCTGAATTGCTTTTTTCAATTTTTCTTCCGCATCGGGATGTAGTTTGTATTTTTTCTTTTTTACGAATATTTTAAAGATGGCCAGCAGTTCGTCCGGTTTATAATCTTCGATATGTATAAAACGGTCGAAGCGTGATTTCATGCCGGAGTTTACGCTGAACAGTTGCTCCATAGGCTGCTGATAGCCTGCTGCAATTACAATATAGCGGCCACGGTCATCTTCCATGCGTTTGAGCAGGGTTTCAAGGGCTTCGGTTCCGAGTTTGTCTTTTTGGCCGGAATCGCTCACAGGAGCAAGGGTATATGCTTCATCGATGAACAGGATTCCGCCGAGGGCACGGTTGCAGGCATCGTTTACCAGTTTGGGTGTTTCGCCCTGGTACTGCCCGACAAGCTGACTGCGATCGACTTCGATTACATGTCCGCGATCAATAATTCCAATGGATTTGAATATCTCGCCAAGCTTGCGCGCAACCGTGGTTTTTCCTGTTCCGGGATTTCCGGTGAGCACAATATTTTGTCCTTCCAGCTCTCCGGCAGCCATGCCTTTTTGTATGCGGTATTGCTGCAACTGGGCTTTGGCAGCGATTTCCCGAACGGCTTTCTTCACACTGTCCATGCCAATAAAATCGTCCAGCTCGGCCAGAATATCTTCGAGGGAACGTGATTCTTCCACTTCGCCTTCAATATCCTCACGGTTCAGGGTGGACAGCTCTTCCGGCGGAACGGCTTTGCCTTCGGTGATCATCTGTGTGAGTCGTACACTTTGACGTTGCTGCGCTTCTTCAAAAATTTTGCGCATTTCGCGGGCATTGCCGAAGTTTTCATCGCGGCGGTTGAAAATGCCTTGAATGAAGAGCGTTAAATTTTCATCGGCTTCTTTGGTGAGTGTGTAGTTATTCTTATTCAAGAGCCCACGGAACACCTTTTCGAGCGCATCGGGTGCAAAATCTTCGAAAGCAATTTTTCGGTTGAAACGGGATGGCAGCCCCGGGTTGGTCTTGAGGAATTCTTCCATTTCATGGGTATAACCGGCGGCAATGACGATAAATTTCCCGCGGTCGTCTTCCATGCGTTTGAGCAGTGCATCAATGGCTTCCTGGCCAAATTCATCGCGATCGCCCTGATTGAGCGTATAGGCTTCGTCGATAAAAAGTACGCCGCCCATGGCTTTATCGATGATGTTGTTGGTTTTTATGGCGGTTTGCCCCAATAAACCTGCAACCAAAGCCGAGCGGTCGGCCTCAATGAGGTGTCCGCGCGAAAGTACGCCCATTGCTTTGAAAATGTCGGCTACAATACGTGCTACGGTAGTTTTTCCGGTACCGGGATTTCCTGAGAAAACAAAATGTGATTTGAGCTCCGGTTTGCTGTCGTCGCCACGCTGTTTTTGCAGGTTGAGCATATCAATCAGGCCGCGTACTTCTCGTTTTACGGCATGCAGGCCGGTAAGCTCGTTCAGTTTGGCCATGCATTCCTCGGGATCGATATCTTTTTGCTCCTCATAAGGAATATCGGCGGGCATGATGGTCACCAAGGCTTCATCGGTTTGTTCTTCTTTGGGCAGTTTTGAAATCCTGTCGGCAAATTTTCCTGAAGTTGTTTCAAAAAGCCCACGCATTTCGCGTCCGTTTCCGAAATTGGCATCGCGCATTTCATAAAGCTCGCCAATGGCTTTTTTCGCCAGCTCTTCCGCTTCGGGATGGAGGCGGTATTTTTTCTTTTTTATAAATATTTTATAGATGGCAAAAAGCTCATCCGGTTTATAATCATCGATATGCAGTTTTTTGTTGAAGCGGGAGTCGATTCCGGGGTTTACGCGGATAAACTGATCCATCTCGTTTTGGTAGCCGGCGGCAATCACCACAAATTTATCGCGGTCGTCTTCGATGCGTTTCATCAGGGTTTCCACCGCTTCGGTGCCGTATTTGTCTTTGGAGCCGGAATCGCTTACGGGCGCGAGGGTGTAGGCTTCGTCCACGAAAAGGATTCCGCCCATGGCTTTATCGCAGGCATCGGTGACCAATTGGGCCGTTTGTCCCTGATATTGCCCGACCAGTTTGCTCCGGTCCACTTCCACCACATGTCCGCTGTCGAGGAAACCAATGGCGGCAAATATTTCGCCCAGCTTTCGGGCAATGGTGGTCTTTCCTGTTCCGGGATTTCCCGTCAGGATAATGTGAACGCCGGGTTTTTCGTCCTCGCCATAACCTCGTGCCGCTCGCTCCTGATTGGTCTGCACTTGCCGGGCAATGTCTTTGACAGCGGTTTTGATTTCTTCCATGCCAATAAAATCATCCAAGTCTTTCATGACTTCTTCCAATGATTTTTCTTCGGGAATAGGGCAGGGGATATCTTTAGTGGAAACAATGCTGTCGTCCTGACCTCCTTTGGAAATCCTTTTGATATACTTTTTAAAGATATCTTCGGCCATATCAACGGCAACGTGCGCATTGCCAAAACTTTCGTCGCGCTCTTTCCATTTTTTCTTAAAAATGCTGGTCAGTGCCTGTTTGCATTCTTCGGATGGTTCGAGTTGATGCACTTCCCTGAGCATGCGGAAGCAGATTTCGCTGAGTTCGGTATAGGAATAATCGGGCAGATCGAAACGATATTCAAATCGTGAGCGGATTGAAGGGTTGGCGGCAAGGAACTCCCTGAAACCTCCGGGCAATCCGGCTAAAATTACAATGGGATCGGTTTTAAAACGATCCATGCCCGAGAAGAGTTTATCGAGTTTGTTGACATCGCTGGCGTATCCGCCGGGCAAAAGCTTTTGGGCATTGTCGATAAACAGTATGCCGCCTTTTGCTTTGTCGATATTGTCTTCAAATTCTTCCAGCCAGTTGTCGTAATCCGGCGCATCAACCACCATGGGATGTGCTTTGCTGATGATTTCATTGCCAAGGTAAAGCTGTTGCAGGATTTGGGCAAGGGTAGTTTTACCTGTACCTGTATTTCCCATGATGATGGTGTGCATATTGATGCGGTTTCCACCAGATTTCTGCCTTTTCTTAACAGCTTTTGTAAATTCAACCAGGGATTTTATATCTTCTTTAACCGCTCCCAATCCAACGAGTTTTTCGAGCAGTGAAGACGACTCGCTCAGAACGGGCTTGCCGCAATATTTGCAATACCGGGCAATGTCACGGTTGGCTTTTCCACATTTGTCGCAGGTAATGGACATATTCTAATTTCTTTAAAATCAATTTACTTTGGATGCTTCAAATTTCACGTCCTGACCATTTACATCGAGGGTAAAAACACCTTTGAGGTTCTCGGCATTTTCGGAGAAATTAATGATGTAGGTTCCTTTTAGCTTGATGTTGAGCTGATCTTTAAGCCGCAATTGTTTTTTCGAAGGATTGTATTTTCCGGTAAATTCCTGTTTAATGGGTTTATTGTACACTACCGTCATGTTTCCTTTTACATTATTTCCTTCCACGGAAGTGAAATTCATTGTGAGGTCACGGCCTTCAAAGTTTCCTTCCCATTTGCCCAGCAGGAACTGCCCATCAGATAATGGTGAGCTGACTGCATCATACAAAACCGATTGGTTGATATTGCCAATAATACCTGAATAATATGCTGCCGGAGCGCCCAAAACAATCACACCAATGCTGATTGCCAGCAATAGTTTTCTCCAGGAGCGTTTACGTTCGGATTTGTAATTATCCATTTCCTTGAGCTTTGGGTTTTCGTACTCCTGCTTTTTGCTGTAGGCGTATTGCAATGGGCCCCAGATCAAATCCCATTCGCTGGTATCGCGGTAAAGGGCTTTGCGCAGCGCGGCATTGGTGTAAGAGTTGTGCCACATCAGCCAGCCTGCTCCGGCGGCTCCTGCCAGTACTAAAACAAAAACCACAACAGGGAGTATGGCTACCAACAGCCCAACAACAAAATAGGCAACTAAGTAAAGGATTACACCGGCAATTAATCCAATAATAGGGCCACCAATAAATGTCGTTCGGAATGAGAAATCGTCATCGCCAAAAAATGTTAAAACCACTCCAATTATAGCCATAATAAAATAGTAGGTACCCGAAACCCTGAAAGGATTTCCACCTAAAGGGTTTTCATCAATAGGGATGCCTTCCGTAAAAAGTTTAATGGCCGCATAGGCAAGAAGCATTGCAAAAAGGACAGTAGCACCCATGCGTGTAATGAGGTAGGATTGATCCTTTTTGCGGTTTTGGTTATAAACTTTTTGCACCGCGCCGCGCGCTTTATGGTAGCGCTGCACGGCATCGGTTTTGGCCTTGATCTTGCCCATAAACTCGGTGTAATCGCGCAGTTGCTTTTCATAAGCGCCTTTTTCGTCGAATTTCCCAAATGGGTTTTCGTGATAAAATGTGCTGATCCATGCATTGAACGGGCTTGTCGGATTTTCGGTTACCTGACGGATTTCCTTCTTGATCTTTCCAAGATTTTTCAGCACTTCTTCCGGATTTTGAACACTGACGCCATTTTCGAATGTAAAAGCAAAATCCTTGTCCATGGCCCTGATGCTCTTCATAAGGGCAACATTCATATCGTATGGGCCAATCTTGTTGCGGTGTTTCTTCTTGTCGAAAGCGTGCTGGATAAAGTTGATCACATTTTTCCAGTTTTGGGCACTCATATAAACATACAGGAAATCGTGTTTGTACTGCAGCAATTGAACATAAGCATCAAAATGCTTAAACATATATGCTGCGATTTCCTTTTGTGTAAAGAGTTTTACCGGATCTTTCTGGAGGCCCAGATAACCCAGTTTTTTGTTCATCGCCCAGCGCAAGCCCATCAAACCGGCATCCTGATCAACGTTTTCATATTCGCGGCGCATACGTTCCGCTGTGTTGTATAAGTTTGTGTACTCTTTTTTGTACTTCAACCAAGCCGAAATTATGCCGTTAAAGAAATATTTTTTTCCGTCTTCAAAATGGCCGTTGATAAAATACTCCAGTTCGGTGATGTTGCTGATACTGGAAACTGTTTTCCCATCTTTATCAGCTTTGTGATCCAAACGCAGCGGACGTTTTTTGTCCATGATGAAGATTGCGGTTTGTAAACCAACATCCGGTCCTTCTTTTTCGTCTTGCATGGCAAGCTGGATTTGCTTCACAACCTGTCCGTAACGCGACAAATAAATGTAAAGCGGGTCTTGCTTGTCGCGCAGGGCTTTTTTGTAATGGGCTTTATTGCGTTCCAGTGCATCGGCAATCTGTGTTCCACTGCTGCATTCCTTATGATCAACAGAAATGTACGGTAAAGAACTGTTTAAAGTGTATGCTGCTGCTGCCAGGCCCGACATTTGTTTTCTGGAAAACGTTTTTACAACCTTTTCCATGGCCAGCTGGTTTTTGGGGTCTTTATTGTCTTTAAACCAGCCGGCAATTACCCCGGCATACAAATAATCGGCACCAAGTTTTGGGTTAAAGAGCATGAGCTTGCCTAACTCTTCGGCATTATTGGCAACCAGTCCTTTACTTTTGTCAAAATTAAATGAGTTCGAAATTTCAACTTTGGCTTCCGTATATACTTCAACTTTTTCCCCTTTGAGCCATCTGTTTACTTCATCTATGCCCCAGCGGTGGTTTTCATCAACAAGCGTAAGGCCTTTGATAATGTTAAGGATGCGCTCATCCATCCCTTTGGTATCAATATAATCATTTTCAACAATTTTATTGTTGTTCTTTAGCGTGGGCAGAATGCGTTCCCAGAACAATTCTCCCTGATCTTTAAAAAGATCCTTTCCGTGCCAGATGTTTAAAATGGTGATTCCCAATGAATACCAGTCGTAAGCAGTAGTCAGGTAGGAAGTTTCTCCCATAGAATAATTAATTTCCGGAGCAGAGAAAAGCGGGGAGAGATTTTTTGCAGTTTTTGCGAAAACCTTTCCTTCTTCCATCATGGTGCTGATTCCAAAATCCCCAATTACAATGTCTTTGCGTTCTTTGTCGCGATAAAACAGATTGCCGGGCTTAATGTCCTGATGGATGATTTTATTATTGTGCAGATAGTTCAGGCCGTTTGTTGTTTCGGCAATAATTTGTTTCATGGTATCAAAATCCCGCACAGGCAGCACGTCCTCAACGGAACCGCCTTGGGCATATTCCATTATTTCATAAAAGCGGTTCGAACCATATCCGCCCGAATCATAATAGCCAAAATCCAATATAGTGATTAGGTCATCATGGCGCACGTTCCGCAATTGGTCAAGCAGGTTGTCCGTTGGGGCAATTCCCTCATTATAAAGTTTCAGGACGAATTTTTTCGTATTCAATTCGACCAGGTAAATGGTGGCCTCACCGGTATTTTCGGAGAGAGTTTTTAAAACTTTATGCTTGCTGCCTTTGAGTGTGAAGTATCCTTCTTCTTCAATGGTGTCAAGGGTTTTTGGGCTGCCACTTTCGCCGGAGCTGATGGTGCGGTCTTTTGAACGAATGGTTTTGTCATCGGTTTTCGGTTTATCGGCGCCAATTACATCGGGACCGCCACCGGATCGTATGGTGCTGTCTGATTTAGCATCCCCGCTGCGGATGGTTTTGTCGTCGGCGCCCCCACTGCGGATGGTTTTGCTATCATCCTGACCACTGCCGCTGCGGATGGTTTTGTCGGTTTGTGAACCGGTGCGGATTGTTTTGTCGCTCCCGGGATTGCCACTGCGGATTGTTTTGTCATTGCCGCCGTCGGCATTGCTTCCGGAACGTATTGTTTTATCGTTTTGATCTGCCATGATTTTGATTTTCTGTTATTGGATTTGTTAATGGAGTGGACAATAGATCAGGACGTTCCATCGTGAGGCACCCAGGTGATATTTCCGTAATATACAATCCATTTTCCTCCAAGTTGGGGCTTGCCACAGTTTTGCGGATTAGGATGGATTTCATTAACAAAATTGCAATTCCAAACCAAATTGGTTTTATCGGGTTTGCGGCTGGAAAAGAAATTCCGGGAAGCTTGTGGTGTGGCAAATTCAATGCCTTCCGACATATCGTCCATTGCTTCCTGAAGCTCTTTTTCCTTTGCGGAAATTTCTTCGTTGTATTTTTTTTCTATTTCTTCCAGTTCCATCAGCTCGTCCATGCTAAAAAGTGGCTCGGGTTCGGCTTTTGGTGCAGGAGCCGGCTTTGGCTTTGGACTGGGAGACGGAGCAGGAGCAGGGCTTTTTTTGTCTTTCTTTGAGAAAAAGTCGTTGAGCAGCCGTTCTTCCTCACGTTTTTTTGCTTCCTCTTCCAGTCTTTTTGCTTCTTCGGCTTCTTTTTTCGCTTCTGCTTCCCTTATTTTCTGCTGTTCCTGTTGTTTCGCGATCTGTTTTTTCTGTTCGCGCGCTTCGATGTATTTTTGTTTGGCTTCCTCGCGCAGTTGCTCCAGTTCCTCCGCAATATTCTGTACCTTTTGGAATTTGGGGTCGTTTTTAGCGGCATTTACTTCTGCCTGAGCACGTTCTGTTATTGCAAAATTGCATGATGGACAAAAATCAAAGTGGCTTAGTGTGCCGCAGTTGGGGCAATTGACGCCATCGGCAGCGCCACCGCATTCCGGGCAAAAACGATCGTTTTCGCTCATCTCCGAACCGCAAAACGAGCATTTGGTTGCCAAAAGGTAAAGCCCGCAGCTTTCACAAATATCTGCTCCGGGAATCAGCTCAGCACCGCAATTGGTACATACATCCGAATTGAGACCTGCGCCACATTCTTCACAGAATTTGGCGTTCTTTTCGTTCTTATGACCGCATTTGGGACAATAATTTGCATTGCCTCCGCCGGATGGTCTGCCCGGTTTGCTCTGCTGTTTTTGTTCGCGTTGCTGTTCCCGTTCTCTTTCTTGGTAAAAATCTCGTTCCATTTATAATTTGCTTTGCTTGTCCTGATATGATTAGCAACAAATTTACGAAAACGGTGAAATTACGAGCGTTGAATTGAGTTAATTTTTTGACTCATTTTTTTGATGCTATATTATGCACGTTTGCAAGTGCTTAGAGCGAGCCTGTTTGTTATTGCAAAGAATTTTGTGGCTTATTTGCCCTTCATATGTTTCCGGAAAAAGGAAATCCATGAAAAAACTGTTACTTTGCAATTGGATTTTTATGATGAAAAATGAATAAAATATCTCATCTGTTTCTGAATGTTTTGGCATTTTTTGCCCTTCTTGCATCACTTCCGGCTCAAAATTTATATCCGGTCCGCGTGGATGGGAAATGGGCTTATGTAGATGAAAACCAAAAAACCATTATTGATCCGCAATTTGAATTTGCCTCCGCTTTTTCGGAAGGTTTTGCCCTGGTGACAAAAAGCGGACTGAAAACCTTCGTCGATTTGCGCGGGCAGATGCTTTTTCAGCCCAGATATAAAGATGCCTATTCTTTTCGCAATGGTTTTGCACGTGTTTTGCGCGATAGTTTGTGGTTTTTTATCGATAAAGCAGGAGAGGAACGTTTTTTGCCGGGCTTTGAGCATTGCCGTGATTTTTCAGAAGGAATGGCTGCGGTTTCCCGCGATGGTTATTATGGCTATATCGACTCCTTAAATGTTTTGAAGGTTGATTATCAATATGATATGGTTGATAATTTTCATTACAGACTTGCCCGCGTGAAGCAGGGTGAGGCTTATTTTTTCATCGGTCAGGACGGGAAAAAGAAAAGCCGTTCCTATGAATATGCCGGACCAATAATGAAAGGTGGCTTTGCCTATGTATATCGCGATGAATATTGGAGCGTTGTGGATACTGCATTTCGACTGCTTTGGAACGAAGATTTTGAGTATTATTCTGCAAAATGGGACACAGATACAGCGGCATGTGCTTACGGCCTTTTTGTGGCGCTCGATGGAGATAAAATTGATATAGATCTTTGTCCTGAAGATATTGATGACAAGCCTTTTGTGCGTTTCCGCGATTCGGTAGATTATCAGGGGCGCAAAATTCGTTATGCGGTAAAAATTTCTCCACTGCCGGGTAAAAAATACCATCTCCGTTTAATGCCTGAAAATCCGGATATGCGCCTGGGATTTTTTGTGAAAGGCATGGGTGGACGGCATCAGGAAAGTACGCGGCAATCCGATCTGCTGCACACGCATACTTTTACACCGGCCTATTATGAACTGTCGCTTATTGTGCTTGCGCCCGACCCGGATTTCCCGGAGGAGTGGGTCGAAGAAGGAATTCTTAAAACCTACCGCCTTTTTCCGCGTTCTCCTTTTGATTAAGACGAATTGCCCTGAGCTGAGCAAACGCCTTTCCGAGATTTTTAACAATATCTCCGGCAATCAGGCTTTCTTCTGATTCATTTTCCAAAGCCAGATCACCGGCCAAACCATGGATGCAAGTGCCCAGCAAGCTGCTTTCCATAGCATTATAGCCCTGAGCAAACAGTCCGCCCAGAATGCCGGTGAGTACATCGCCGCTTCCTCCTGTTGCCATGCCCGGATTGCCGGTATCATTAAACCATATTTGCCCTTTGGGACTGCAAATGCTGCTGTGCGCCCCTTTTAAGATCATCCAGCAACGGTTGCTGATGCAGAAGGATTTTTGCATTTCAAGGCGTTCAAAATCATTATCATAATTGCCGACCAATCTTTTAAATTCTCCCGGATGCGGACTAAAAATACAGCCGGAGGGCAGAAATTTGAGCCAGGTCGGGTTTTCGGCGAGAATATTGATGGCATCCGCATCAAAAATCATGGGGATGCGGCTTTCCTGAATAAGTCTTTTGATTACTTCTGCAGTCGGGCTTTCTGTGCCGATTCCAGGGCCAATAGCTATCGCGCTATATTTTGATACATCAGGCAAACGGCTGAGCATATCCGGTGCTTCGTCAATGCTGACCATTGCTTCGGGAATGCTTGTTTGTACGATATTTAAGCTTTCCGACGGAATGTGCAGGCTCACAAGACCAGCTCCGGATCGAACTGCCGCGCGGGCTGCAAGCACAGCCGCCCCGGTTTTTCCTTTGCTGCCTGCAAGGATCAAACTGTGGCCAAACGTACCTTTATGACTGAATTTCCGGCGTTCGCGCAATAGCTGTGCGGCTTCCAGCAGACTGAGGAAAGAGTTTCCGCTCTCAGTGCTTTCGATAAATTCAGGGATAAGGCCAATGTCCAGCATTTTCCATTGTCCGATAAAAATGTCATTTTCGGGCATAAAAAATCCCAGTTTGGGTGGCGCAAATGTGAGGGTATAGTCCGCTTTAATAATATTATTTTGATTTTCTTTACTGCTTTTGTCGATATACATACCCGAAGGAACATCAATAGCGATGATGGCGGCATGGCTTTCGTTGATGGTTTTGATGCAGTCGGCTGCAAGCCCGCTGGCCGGTCGGCTCAACCCATTGCCAAAAAGGGCGTCAATTACAATTTCATTTTTTTTGATCTCCGGTAGTAATTTTTCCTCTTTATGGTACTGAAATATTTGATTTGGAGTGATTCCTTGCAGTCGCTGAAGGTTCGTATCGAAACTTTCTGAAGCTTTTTCGGTGTACCGGATAATATGTGTTTTTATAGGATACCCTTCTTTTGCTAAAAGCCGTGCAACGACCAGTCCGTCGCCGCCATTGTTTCCTGGCCCGGCAACAATATGAACTGTTTTATCTTTTTGAGGAACAATTTTTTTGATTTCATTAAAACAAGAGGTAGCGGCACGTTCCATCAGGTCAATTGGAGCAATGGGTTCATGCTTGATGGTAAAAGCATCCGCTTCCCGGATTTTTTCGGTAGGTAGGATTTTCATCGGACAAATGAATTTGATTGTTTAAGCAAAGGTACCGAAAATCGGGCAGTAATATGAACGTTATCCGTACATCTTATACGGATCTGGCGTACTCTTTCAGCGCATTCATAAAATCAGTCTTTTTGCGCACACTGACTTCCACTTCCGATCCATCGAGCATAATGACAGAGCCTCCTTTTCCTTTCTGGTATTTCTGAATGTACTTGAGGTTGATGAGGTGTTTGCTGTGAATCCTTTGAAAATGAAGGTCTTCCAAAATGCGTTCAAAATTGCTCAGGGATTTTGATGCCAAAATTTTGCTTCCATCCTTCATATAAAAAAAAGTGTAGGTATCGCTGGCTTCCAAACGGATAATTTTGTCAATATCTGTTATGGTGAGGCCGTCCGAAGAAGGTATTATGATTCGGTTGAAAGACTTCTGCTGCGCTTTGCGGTACACATCTACTTTTTCGGGCAATGCCCTGACCTTGTTTAGTTTCCTTAAGCGCTCCAGTGCATTGGCAATATCTTCCGGGTCAAAAGGTTTCATGATATAGTCCAGTGCTGCAAAATCAAATGCTTTGAGTGCATACTGATCATGTGCGGTGATGAAGATGACATCCAGATTGAGATTGTGATCCTGCAATTCATCCAGTATGTCAAAACTCTCCCCATCAGGTAGGTTAATGTCGAGGAATGCCAGTTCCGGTTTGTGTTCCCGAATCAGTTCAACACCGCTTTTGACGGAATTGGCGGTGCCGGTGATTTCTATCATCTCGCTATGCCTGCTCTCAAGCAGATGCCTGAGTGTGATCAAAATACTTTTATCGTCGTCAACTATTACTGTTTTAATTCTGGAATCAGTCATATATCTGGAATTTGCAGTAAAATTAAGGTTTTTTTAGTTTATAGAAAAATTAAATTCATGGATTTTTTTATAATATATAGAAAGGATTAATGTTTTAATTATTGGTTCTGTTCGGAATTTTGAGGAAAGACAAACTATAAAATCTCCATCAGATTCCTACTTCCGAAGGCTATAAGAATTCCTCATACATCGGGAAACTTAGTCGTAATGGCGGGTTCTAAAAAGTCAGTAGGCAAATGCGGCTCGGTCACTGAGCGGAGTCCTTTAGTTTAGCCTTTTGTTTTTATTGGTTGCTTTCGAAATAAAGAGAAACCGAAAAAGAGAATGGGTGAACTATTGAGCTGAGTAAATTAATCATTTATGTTTCGAATTAGTCACACTCTTTTGTCAGTTGAATGTGCCAATTAGAATTTTAACCTGCTCTATTCATAAAATGCAAACAAAATATTGTAAGCAGCTAAAAATTATGTGTTTACTAATTTTATATCCGAAAATTGAATTTGTTTGCATTTTACCAGTGCATTAACTTCAGGCCATCTGCTTCGTTGCTAAAGATTTGAAATAGGCGACTATATCTTCAGCTTTAGACGCTTCAAATCTGACCTGAATTTAAAGCATGAATAAAGCAGGTTAAGTGCCAGGACTTATTAAAGGAATTCTGGATTTTGGTGATAAGGTGTTATGGAAATTTTGAATGTTCTGAAAGCAACTATCAGCCATTTCAGTCTTGTATGAAATTTGCTCTTCCTGCATCAAATTTTTCTGTTTTTCAATTATTGCCAGCATTTGTCCTTCATAAAGTTTCTGTTTTTTTCTACTTTCATCAAAGCTCTTTTCTTGCTAAGAAACTGTCTTGCTGTCAACAGCGACTGAATAGCGCTAAAGCCAGAAATCCGTTTATGATGCTTTGGTTTATTAATACTGATTTATGAAGGGAGCCTGATGTTTAATATTTTTGTTTGGGGCTATAAAGGAACAGGTTTATTTCGTCGATTAGTATTTCTTTTTTACCTCTGTGCCATATATAAATTTTAAGGTTGTCATCTTTTGACCTTACTTCTGGTGTAAGGTAGAATAATTCAATAGTGTTCCAGGTATTATACAGTATGTCTGATTTTTTTATTTCAAATGTGCGGTATTTATAGGGTTTCCCTTTATGATGGAATGATGCGACAAAAAGGGGAAGGGCTTCATCATATGTTTCTGGGATAAAAATTTTCGCGCTTCCAATTATCCAGGCATGATTTTGATGTGTCAGTTCACTGTATTTTATGTTGACCCCTGGCGAAAACTGGTTTTTATCATTTAAAACACAAACTTTTTGTTCATTAGGTACATTATCAAAATAGTTTCGGTATAGGGTCTTTTGCTCATAATTGTTGGCTACTTTGTTAAAGCCTTCAGCCGTTTCGTTGGAGCGGTCCACTAAAAGTTTCTTTTTATCATCATCGGTTACTGTGGTTTTTCCAAAAATGGCAAAGTAGTAATCCCTGGTCATTCTTTCTTTATCAAGTATGTAGTTTTCGAATTGCCAGGATTGAAACAGGTTTAACGCGATAAGCAATAGTGCTATGATTAGCCAAAAAACACGGCTTTTGCTTTTTCTTATGCTATCGGTAATATAGCCCATTGGTATGGCCAACAGGGCATATGCCGGAACCATTGAGCGTGAACTGAAGCTTCCTCCGGCATACCACCACGTTGTCCAGCATGATGAAAGGTATATGTCTAACACAATGAATATTACTATTGTATAGAAAATAGCTTTATTCTTCTTTTTATAAAGTGGGATCAAGCCTGCAAAAGCAAAAAGCATGATAGGCGTATAAATGAACCATCCCTTTCTGAAGCTGAACAGAAAGTTGAGGGTGTGGGGAGAGAGAAAATCGAGGCCTTCTCCGGCATTATTGCTATACGAATAAAATAGATATTCCCCACTTATTGATTTCCAGTAAATTAGTTGTGGTACAATTATTATGAAAGCGCAAGCTGATGCTGCGATAATGTGTAAATAGTATGTTTTAAACAAATATAACTTGTTGTTCAAATAATTGAGCCTTTTTTGCGACCATAATAAAGGTATGAGGATGCAAATGGCTTCAGTAGGACGGATCAATGTGATGAAACCAAGTGCAAAGCCAATTACAATAGCATACTTTAATTTGGGTTCTGTATGCCATTTTATTGTGTGCCAAATTAATATGCTATAAAAACTGAATAGGAAATTGTGTGAAAGCAATGTGCCGTCGTATATTGTCAAGTGGAAATAATTCGTCCCAAAAAATATAATTATCATTACAATAGCTGATGTTTTTCTGCTGAAGAAATGACGTAGTATCTTTGATAGAAACACTAAACCAATCATCGCATAAACTAAGCCGCAGAGAGTCAGGCAATATTGATAAGGTAAGGAGAGCCCGTCGGCAGCGTATCCAAGAGGTTCTGCTATAAAATGAGCCAAAAAGAAAAATGGTGCATAAAGAATGGATAATCCCATTGTGTATTTTATGACCCAATTACCGTTTTCTAAATGAACGAGTTGGTAAAGAGTTGTGCTGGGCTGGTATTTGGCCATGAGCTCTTGCAGCCATTCCTGATTTGATATTCCGGTGTCGGAATAAATAAACTTAGCCGGGAGATAGAGATAATAGCCGAAAACATCCCATGTAAGCATATTGGCAGGATTAATAAAAAGCCGAAATGCTACCATTAGTATGCATAAAACAACTACTAATTGGATAATCGAAAATTTATATCTTATGAAGTACATGTGCATGGCTTGTGTTAATTGTTTCTTCTTTTGCAAGTAGAATTATATCGTCAAAATTAATCAATTCTTATTTCAGTCCAAGATATGTGATGATATTTTCCGAAAGGGTTAACTTGGAATTTTGTGGGTAATCGTAGCGATGGAAAGAAATATTATGCAGTAAGCTGTTTATGAGAGCATATTGATCTCTAAAAGATTCCTCCCTCCCGATTGCTCCGGGGCAAATCTTTAATTGCTTCTTTTGGTTTTATTGCAGTTGGGTTCTGTCCGAAATATAAAAGTTTGTCTTTCCACGAAGTTACCGGAAAAAACCTCAAAAATATTTATGCACAAAATCTAATAACAAAAAAAACAGCCTGTTTTAACCAGGGAATCATCTTAATCCAATAATAACATGTATTTTTACGCACTGAAATACCTGAATTATGGATATCGAGAAACTCTTGCACAAAAGTGATTGGACACAAGATGAAATCGTTTATTTGTTAAAAACCAAAGGAAAAGAACGAGAAGTACTTTTTGCGCACGCATCCGAAGTGAAAAAGGATGGTGTGGGCAATACAGTTTATTTTCGCGGTCTGGTAGAATATAGCAACCGTTGTGCAAAAAACTGCTATTACTGTGGTGTGCGCAGCGGTAATAAGGAGGTGCATCGCTACAATCTGGAAACCCGGGAAGTGATCGAAGCGGCCGAATATGCCTATGAAAACCGTTTTGCCAGTATGGTTTTGCAATCGGGTGAACGATCGGATAAGCATTTTGTGGATAAGATTGAATATCTGCTTCAGGAGATTATGAAACTTTCAAATAACAGTCTGGGAATTACGATTTCTATGGGCGAGCAAAGCGAAGAAACATATCGTCGCTGGCGCAAAGCAGGAGCAAGGCGATATTTGCTGCGCATCGAGGCTTCTGACCCGGATCTTTACCAAAAAATGCATCCCGGCGATGAGCTTCATTCTTACGAAGTTCGTCTGAATGCACTGAAATTGCTTCGCAAAACAGGCTATCAGGTGGGTACGGGCGTGATGATCGGGCTGCCATTTCAAACTTATGAAAACCTGGCGCACGACTTGCTTTTCTTTAAGCGCATAGATATAGATATGTGTGGCATGGGACCGTATATCGAGCATGAACAAACGCCTTTATATCAATATCGCAATAGCTTAATGACTAAAGATGAGCGTTTTGATTTATCTTTAAAAATGGTTGCATTACTGCGCATTATGATGCCCGATATCAACATTGCGGCAACAACCGCCATGCAAACCCTCGATAAAATGGGCCGTGAGAAGGCGATTAAAATTGGTGCCAATGTAATTATGCCTAATTTAACACCTGTAAAATACCGCGAAGATTATTTGCTGTACGAAGATAAACCCTGCCTTGATGAAGAGGCTGAGGAATGCAAAAACTGCCTCGAAGCACGGATATTCATTTCCGGCGACCAGATTGGTTATGGAAGATGGGGCGATTCAAAGCATTATTACAAACGGACCGAAGAGGAGCAGGGCTGAAATCCTGTTCCGTAGATTGCCACAAGGGTTTTGTTTCCTTTTGTGCCAAGACAAAAGGAATAAAAATGACGGTCGAAGGCGTATTTGATTTTGATTAATGCAATGTTGTACTTGCACGCAATTTTAAAATGGGTGTCTTTTCCGGAAAACAATAGTTGCCAATTCCTTCATAGGTGCTGGATATCCGTTGATTTTGAAGCGAATCATACATTCATTTTAATATAAAAAGCCTTGCAATATGCAGGGCTTTTTGTTTTTCTGTGCTTTATTGAAATCCGGATATCCTCCTGTTAAGCACCCAAAATCAGGACGCTACAGGTAGTCGAGCGGAGTCGGGCATTCGGTAGTCGAGCGGAGTCGAGCATTCGGTAGTCGAGCGGAGTCGGGCATTCGGTAGTCGAGCGGAGTCGAGACTAGAATTTCTTCCGCTTTCCCTTATTGCGATCCTGCCCAAAGGATTTCCTACCGCCATCGCGGCTCCATTCTTTTTTCTTGCGTTTGTTTTTCTTCTCGGGCATTGGGTTGGAAACTTCAATCGCAACTTTGCTGCCGTTAAAGTCTTTGTCGCGCATTGATTTAAGCAGCTCATCGGTATATTCTTTTTCAATTTCAAAAAAGCTGAAATTTTTCAAGAGTTCAATATGACCGATTTTTGCATCGCGGCTGCGCAGGCTGTCATTGACCAAACCAATAACATCTTTGGGCATCAGGCCGTCTTTTTTTCCTTTATTAATAAATAGCCGGCTGAATGCCACCGAGTCCCTGCGTTCTCTGCTGCTGCGTTCTCCGCGTTCCCGGCGGTCACCACGCTTGGCACGGTCTCCCCGTTCGCCGCGATCACGACCTTGTCTTTCGCTGCTTCTGCCTTTAGGATCGATATTTAAATCACGGGCATTTTCATAATATCTGAGGAAGCTGTTGAACTCCAGGCTGACAAATTTCTTGATCAGGTCCTCGCGGCTTAAATCTTCCAGTTTTTGGTAAATCACAGGCAAAAAGCCTTCAATCTGATCTTCTTCCACTTCCACATGTTCCATTTTGTCGATCATGGCAAAGAGCTGTTTTTCACAGATTTGCTTTCCGTTTGGAACGGGTGTGTAGGTAAATTCTTTTTTAATTTTTGAGGCAATTTGTTTGAGTTTGCCTTTTTCGCGGGAATGTATGATGGAAATGGATGTACCTTTTTTCCCGGCACGTCCGGTTCTTCCGCTACGGTGGATATATACCTCATAATCATCCGGAATGGTATAATGGATGATGTGTGAGAGATTGTCCACGTCCAGGCCACGGGCGGCAACATCTGTGGCAACCAGCAACTGGATGAACTTACTGCGGAATTTGTGCATCACCAGCTCGCGCTGTGCCTGACTAAGATCGCCATGAAGCGCATCGGCATTGTAGCCGTCTTCCATTAATTTGTCGGCAATAGTTTTGGTTTCCGCGCGTGTGCGGCAGAAAACAATACCATAAACATTGGGGTTGATGTCGGCGATGCGTTTCAGTGCAGCGTATTTGTCGCGGGCGTTTACCATATAATACAGATGGTCCACGTTTTCAGCGCCTGTGTTTTTCTTGCCAATTTGTATAGTGTGCGGATTGCGCATATAGTTGGCGGAGATGCTCTTAACGCCATCGGGCATTGTTGCGGAAAACAAATAAGTGTTCCGTTCTTTTGGCGTTTCTGCCAGTATGGTTTCCAGCTCTTCCTTAAAACCCATCGACAACATTTCGTCGGCTTCATCAAGCACCAGCCATTTGATATTGCGGATATCAATAGCGTTGCGGCGGATGAGGTCGCACATACGTCCGGGCGTTCCGGCCACAATTTGTGATCCTTTTCTTAACGACTGTCTTTGTGCGTCCATGGAAGCACCGCCATAAACTGCCGTCACATTGATTTTGGTCATTTTGGTGGAAAAACTTTCGATGTCTTTGGCAATTTGCACACAAAGCTCGCGGGTTGGGCTGAGGATCAGTGCCTGGGGCTTGGGATTGCTTTCGTCGATTTGCTCGAGGATCGGAAGGCCAAAAGCGGCAGTTTTTCCGGTTCCTGTTTGTGCCAGGGTGATTACATCGCTATCGCTGCTCAGCAGGAAAGGAATGCTTTGTTCCTGAACCTCCGTTGGGTGCTCAAACCCAAGGTCTTTTATGGCTTCCAGAATTTCGGTGCGGAGGCCAAGAGCTTCAAAAGAAGTTGTCATAATAATTTTGTGTTTGTCCATTCTGCCCGATCTTACCGCTATTTTTCCGAACAATTTCGGAATTGATATGCCATCATCCCGCTTTGCGGAAATCCTGATAAACGCCCCATGAAAACCTTTCGGAATCTTTTGGCAACATTTCGACCGTGACTTCTGAATCAAACACGCGATTTTACCGGACATGGGCACTGTCAAAAAAAATGATTTGCCCTATTTTATATGTACTTTTTTAAACAGCATTCCATCATGCTGTTTCAAACAGCCTGCAAAAGTAGGCTATTTTTCGTTGATAATGACCGGAATATGTCGCCGAAAGCAAATTTTATTCCAAAATTCAGTTTTTATATCCAGATAAAGGCAATAATCAGTTTTTTTGCTCGTGAAAATTTGCCTGTAGCTGCGCTGGATGATTGAAATTCTTTATTTTTGCGTTTTTAAAATTAAATAAGAAATATCATGGGAAGAGCATTTGAATACCGTAAAGCCAGGAAAATGAAGCGCTGGGGTAATATGTCCCGCACATTTACCAAGCTGGGAAAAGAAATAACCATAGCAGCGAAAAATGGTGGCCCTGATCCTGAAGCAAACCCAAAGCTCCGTCTGCTGATCCAGAATGCCCGTGCCGCCAATATGCCCAAAGATAATGTGGAACGCGCAATCAAAAAGGCTACTTCAAAAGATATGGGCGATTATAAAGAGGTGGTTTATGAAGGTTATGCACCCCACGGAATCGCGATATTGGTCGAAACAGCCACTGACAATACAACGCGTACCGTTGCCAATGTGCGCAGCTATTTCAATAAGCTGAACGGAAACCTGAGCACTCAGGGAAGCGTGGATTTTATGTTTGAACATAAATGCCACTTCAAAGTAAAGGAAAAAGAAGGTGTGGATATGGAAGAACTCGAGCTGGAACTGATCGATGAGGGCGTTTCTGAAATTTTTGAAGAAGACGGTTTTATGATTATCTATGGCGAATTCGAAGCTTTTGGCCCGATACAGAAATATCTGGAAGAAAACGGTTTTGAAATCGAAAGTGCCGAATCGGAGCGTATCCCAATGGATACCAAAGAACTGAATGAAGAGCAAACTGAGGAAGTAGAAAAACTGATCGAAAAACTGGAAGACGATGAAGACGTTGTGAAAGTTTTTCACAATATGGCTTAAACCAAAACTTCAGCTTATAAAAAAAGCAGCTCTCTGGTTCGGGAGCTGCTTTTTTTTATTGCATATCGGATACCTAAAATTTCGTGACTTTTTCGCTGTATGCTTTGCCATCTATAATTAAAGTACAGATATAAGTACCGGAACAAAGCTGTGAAGTATTAATGACGAATTTGGATGTAGGGCTATGCAGGTAAATACCTTTCCGGACAATTTTCCTGCCGCTGAGGTCGGTGAGCGTTAATTGGGCTTTGGTTGGGGCAGTGGAATAATTTCGTACTTCCAGGTTGTCCTTGAAAGGGTTTCCGTTGATGCTCAAAACGGACTGTTCTTTTTTAATGCGGTCTTCTGTGCCAACAGGCAGCCCATCACCAATATAAAGCAGGCGTCCGGCATATCCATAGGCCCAAACGTGTTTTCCGTCAGGATCAAGTGTGAGGCCAAGCAGGTCGGGCAGTTCGTCCAGTTTTTCCCAAACATTATTGTAGCGCAAAATAAAAATGCCTTCATCGCATAAAACCCAAAGCTGCCCCGATCCGTCCATGAGCATATCCAAATGCATGCCCATTCCGTTTCCTGTATAAAGGTTCTCCATAAGCTTGCCTGTTTTGATATTAACAGACCATATTTCGGTTTCTGAATTGCCCGATTTATAATAACCGTTGCTGAGTTCTGCGATGAAAATGCTATCGTTGATTTGCAATGCATGATGTATGGGATGGCTTAGGTTAAGGTTGACAAACTCCCAGTTTTGTCCCTCATCAAATGTTCTGAAATATCCCCCTTCGTTTTCGTAGCCTCCAAAGAGATAGCCTACATCTTGGGTGTATATCATACTTTTCATGGCGTCGCGTTCATCAGGAATGGGGATTTCCTGGCTTTCCTGCGTGCCAATATTGTATTTTATAAATTTTGCAGGCACGCCAAAGTCCTTGTGGTATTGGTATATGTATAATTCGTTTGTTGAGGGCATACTGATAGAATTGGGATAGATATCCATTCCCGTTTCCGTTTCATGCCAGCTGGAACCGCCATCATGGGTGCTAAGCAGGATGATTGAATTGTCTGCTTTATAGGTAAATGCTATTGCTATGGATTCATCGTATTGGGTATAGATATTTGTATAGGCATTGGAAGTATAGACCGTATCAAGTGAGGCTCCAGATAGGATTGTTTTTTCCGATCCTAAAAACATACCTTTCTTCAGGAAGACCAAACTATTGAATTGTTCAATATAGTTTCCGGGCAGTTTTTTCCACATTGTGCTGTTATCAGATGCCAAAAGCACGGAAAAGGTTTGTCCCGTGTAGGAGTTTTCTAAAATAGAGCTCATGCATAGAAGAGCCCTGCCTGCTTTATTCGTGCCAAATGCTTTTATTATTGGTCGGTTTATGCCTTTACTAAAAAAGCCGTATGGGGTTTCATTCAATGTCCAATTCTGACCTGCATCTTCGGAGCTTAATAGAGGAAGAACTGCACATCCTTCTTCAATATGGAAGTCACAATCGCCATAGGCATATAGACAGGAATCCCCAACTGACTTTATTTTTAAAGGGCGATAGGCGTCTTTGAATGTAATATCCAGATTGCTTCCGTTATCTGTAGTCTTCCAAATTACACCCTCATAGTAATAATAATTATTTTGATCTTCTGAATTGCCACTATCTTTCTTGCATAGCTTGAAGAAGCCGGCGATATATATCCCTGATGGAGTATTGCTGGCACTGTAAAATCCCCAGCAATCATCATATTCGTTGTGCTCGAACGTTTTGCAGCTGTCTGAGGTCCTGTAAATGCGATGCCGATAGTTTAAGTGGGTAAGGAAAATGCCTTTTCCAAATTCGGTAAATGCAAAATCCCTTACGTATAAATCTTCACCCATCATCTGTTCCACCGACTTAAAATCCCATGTTTGGCCGGCATCCCTGCTCAGACCAAAATAAAATTTTTCGTTTTCCCTGTGCTGCACCAGCAGGTGTCCCTCATTTTCCGTGAGCATTTTAAAACGTTTGATTTTGAGGCTGTCGGTCAGGCGATAGGTTTTAAACCAGACCTGCCCCCGCGTATCGGTACCGATAATCTCAGCATCGCCCAATAACAAAAGGGCTTTGGATGAGTTGAGGATATTGATCTGGCTTATGGGCTCTTTCCCATTATTGAAAACCAGCTCCCATTCGGCTCCGCCGTCCCTGCTTTGGTATATCTGACCACCATCCCCGCACATCAAAGCATGATCATCATCAAAAAATTCAATATCATGGAAAATGCCACCCGAAGGTTTGGGATTGACCCAATGGACTTGTTGGGCAATACTGTATTGAAAAAACAGTAGAAATAAAATATAAATAGGAGTGTATTTCATGGGGCTTAGTTTCTTGTGATATTTGTTTATTTTTCTTCTTTGATAAGGTTTTTTCAAAATTAATTGCTGCACAAAAATAAGGGCATTACAATTCATAAAAAAAATTGGTATGAAAAGCCCGTAATATGGGGTGAAAGTATGCTGTGGTGGAATTACCGTTGAAAATCTCCAGAAATTGTGTTAATAAATAGAATAATGGAATACGTTTATCAAAAAGAAAAAAAGGACTCCCGGAGGAGTCCAATACCTTTAAAATATGCCTTGAATGAAAACCCACGACCCTGGAGGTCCAGGATAATTCTATTACTTTAACAAGCCATTCTTCTTCAGCCTTCTGATAATCTGTGTGCTGATACTTTCGGCCAGGTTCATTTCGCTGTCCGGGTTCATGGTGTTGCTTACGGCTGTCCAGATCACTTCATCATTGGAAGCTTCATAAAGGTTGTTTTCAATGCGGAAGGTTTTGTCGATGCGCACATAGCCCGGTGTGGCAAAAGCACCCCATGAGTTGTAATAATAATTATAAAAATTATTGTAATAAACACGCGGATATGGGTAAACGGTCGGGGCAACATAATTTGCCTGTTCGTCGATGGCAATTTTGCGCATGGTGAGCACAGCATCTACTCCGGCAGCATTAAAAATCTTTTCCATTTGCTCTTTGTCTTGCTGCGCCGTATCCTGGATGAGCGTATAGGCAGCAACAGCATTCAGGCCGCCCCTTTTGAGGTATTCCGCCATATAATGTTCCATGGCTTTACGGGTTTCTCCCATTTTTAAAATAGCAACAACAGCTACTTTTTCCAGCTTTTGTTGCTTATAATTTGGGTTGGTCCATTCGTTGCTGATGCGCGTTGTATAACAAGCAGAGAGCAGGAAAGAAAAAATAATGGCGAAAACTGTAAATTGAACTGCTTTTTTCATTGATTGATATTTTTATGATTGTTGATATTGATTTACTGCAAAAATTATTCCGTAAAAGCTTGTTTTTTAATCTTCTTTAAGTTCCAGCAGCATCCATTTGTCCTGGCTTACACCTTCCAAAACATTTTGCATGCAAAGGTTCCAACTGATGAAGCCTACAAATTTACCGTTTTTATCTACATGATCCGCGGCAGGGGCCAGTGGCGTTCCTGTATCTGCATGATAGTTTTCGTGCATGGAATCCCACTCGGCGATATCGTCCAGCAAAAGCTGCCCCAGGGTTCCGGCCATCCAGGCTACTTCATCTTCATAGCCGTAGTTTTTTAGCCCGATATGGTATAGATAATTGGCGATAGGCCACACCGGACCCTGCCAGTTGGAAAATGGCACGATGATGTTTTTGTTGTTGTAATCCGGATCCTGTTTTGACAAAGAGCGGAATCCATAAGCTGCTTTCATATGCTGCGGATTGATCAGGTATTGCTCAATCATGCGCTTTCCGTTTTCTTTGGAAGGCAGGTTTTGGATCAAGGGAATAAAGCTCGAATAACTGACCCTTTTATAAAAATCGCCGGTTTCACGGTCGATGGTGTAATAAATGCCGTCTTCTTCGCACCACAAATGTTCGTTGATGGCTTTACGGAGTTTTTTTGCTTTTTCTTTCAGCATTTTTGCATCATCTGCTTTGCCCAGTTTTTTGGCAATTTTTGCCTGAGCAATGATTTCCCTGAGTTGCAGCGTACTGACATCGGGAGCAAGGAAAGAGCGGTGGTCTTCTTTCCAGAAATAGTTCATGGCCGGATTGTTGTCGGCGCCGCTCTGCATGGCATTGTCCCAGAAATACAGATTATAAGCCGTGTCTAACTGGGTTTGGTCGCGATAATCCAAAGCGCGCATCAGGGCATCATAATGTTCTTCTGCCCAGGAATAGTCGTTTAGCTTTTCCGATGCAAAATATACGCCCTGCGACAGGAATGGCTTCATGGCAAATTTCCCGAAAATCGGGCGAGGTCCCTTGGTTGTGGCACATCCGGCAACATATCCGGTCGAGTCAATGCCCTGAATGAGGTTTAATGCCCAGTATTTCAGGTATTCTGCTTTGCCAATGCTGGCCAGGTGGTTGCCCATGAAAAAGCCGTCCCAGTCCCACATTTGTTTGTAAAATCCGGCAGGAATCAGATAAGGATATTTTAAATAACCTTCTGCCGGTTGAATGACCTGTGGTTCCAAACGGCGGAATTCTTTGGTCAGCTCAATGCGGATTTTGTCCAGTTGTGCTTTATCAGTTTTAGGTTTCTTTTGTTCGTTTTTACATCCCATAAGGCAGATAATAAGTAGGATAGGAATAAAAATTGATTTTTTCATGTATCGAATTTGATTGTAAGGATGGCTAATTTATAAAATATCGCTTTGTGTATTTGATTTGATGACGAATAAATTAAACGAACTTTTTTACCTTAGCAGAAATCCAATATCAAAACTTATGGAAACAAACAACAATATCCTTTCCCCAATTGTACATGGCCACTGGCGTTTGGCCGACTGGAACCTAAGCACACAACAGCTTTTGTCCTTAACAAAATCCTGCATGGAGATGGGCATTACCAGCTTCGATCATGCAGATATTTATGGAGATTATCAATGCGAGGCGCTCTTTGGCGAAGCATTAAAAAACGAAGCTTCCCTGCGCTCTGAAATTCAAATTATTACGAAATGCGGGATTAAACTCTTGTCAGACAAATTCCCGCACAGGCGACTGAAAATTTACGATTATTCTTATGAGCATATTGTGAGCTCGGTAGAACAATCCCTGAAAAATCTGAAAACTGATTATATCGACCTATTGCTTTTGCACCGACCATCGCCCTTTTTTAATCCCGAAGAAGCAGCAAAAGCTTTTTCAATGCTCAAAGAAAAAGGGAAAGTGCTTCATTTTGGCGTGAGCAATTTTTTGCCCATGCAGTTTGAGATGTTGCAAAATTATTGTGATATGCCCTTGATTACCAATCAGGTAGAAATATCGCCCCTTTGTCTTGAGCATTTCGAAAACGGCAATATGGATTTCTTTTTGAAAGAGAAAATCCAGCCAATGGCCTGGTCTCCTTTGGCAGGAGGAAGGATTTTTAATCCGAAAACAGAGCAGGAAAAACGGGTTCATGATGCACTTTGGGAAGTAGCTCAGGAACTTGATCATAATGCTATTGATATTGTAGCTTATGCCTGGCTGTTGCAGCATCCGGCAGGGATTGTCCCCATCGTGGGCAGTGGAAATATTGATCGAATCCAAGCTGCGGTTTCCGCACAAGAAGTACAAATGAGCCTGGAACAATGGTTTGCGATCTATAATGCTGCGAAAGGGGAGGAGTTGCCTTAGGTAAAGAAAAAAGGACAAAGACAAAAGAGCCAAGGGGCTTTATATTACAATTCGGCTGATTTCTATGGGGCTTCTCCTCGCTCCGCTCATTGGATTGTCACTCCTGGCGTATTATTCAAAATGTATAATATAGATCTTTCTTCGATGAGCAAGGGCGTGAGAGGTTTCATTGGGTTGAAAAAATAACCCCTTTGAAAAAATTTTATAAACTGCCCTTTTGGCAATTTATTGAAATGGCTAATAGCAGGGATAGCAAACTACGTATATTCCCACGCAAAAAACAGACAAATATGCATACAAGTTTTTTTTTAACTGAGAAGAATATGGTTTTCATGATAATTTGTTAATTTATCTATAAATCCGAAATTTCCCGATGAAATTTTATCATAAAATGCACAATATTGCGTTAATATCGCGCAGCGAAATATGATTTTCTGTGTAAACGTTCTTTGATGGCCTAACCTAAATTATTTAAATTGACTGTGAGAGAGAGAATTATGAGAAGAGGAACAGCCCAAAACCTAAAGCCGAGCAAGAAGGACCGTAAGGATATGATCCAATACATTAACCTTCAGCTGGCTGCCATGGGGCAGAATTATTTTAGTGATGAATATGATGCCAAAACAAAGTTTTCGAACGAGCGTTTCCTGAGCCTGACCAGCGACCTGATCAGTAGCTTCAGGGAAAAATCCCGCCTTTTGTCTGACCATTTATGCCCGGCAGACGACCGAATCCAACATTTTATCAATGATTATCTGAGCGATATTGAATTTGAAAAATCGCTGCATCTGCCTGGCCAGACTTTTGTGCTGAGCAGCGCCGGATTGGCCCGCGAACTGAGCCTGCCGCCCGATAGCGATTCATTTGCCAATGATTATGTAAGCACCTATCGCGTAAAGCAAGGCATCCTGAATAATCCGGTGCACGACCGACGCACCACCAAAGGGACTTTCCATATTGTGCGTGGTGGCTTGCCCGTGCCTCCCGATAAAAAAGAAGTGCCGAAAACTACTTTTGCACATCTGCTGCATGCGGCACTCAACCCTTCCGAAGAGCTGAAAAAACTGCCTTTTACAGCCAATCAGGAAAATAAAGCTAACGTTATGGTGAGCCTGCTGATGCGCCCAACGGTAAGCCCGGAAGTAAGCGGTATCAGCAAAAGGAAATCCATGGAAATCCGCTTTTTTGTTCCCGGCAGCTTGGTGAGCAATCTCGATTTTGTGGAAAATGTTTTTGGAAATGCTGGTGATCCCAGCCTGGCGCAAAACGATGCCGCATTGGATGTGGAACACTGGACCGGTCATACCGGCTGCATCATCCTGGCACCGCAATTGCTCGAACTGCGCAAAAAAGATATCGGCCTGCCACATTACGATGATGCAAGCCCACGCCAGCGCCGAGACGGAATGTACTGGAAAAATGCCGACGAACTTTATAATGATGGCTCCGCTTTCAAAATTACCTGCCGCGATGAAAAAGGTGTGGTCATCACCCTGATTGCTGATAATTATTTTGGATATTCCAAAAAGGAAATCAAAACACAGCTGAGCTATTCGGCAAACCTGCTGGGACTGGCCGAAGAAGAGCACTCGGGCGGGGCAATTGCTTTTCCACGGAACAACATGGTCGATAAAGTGTATGGCAATGTATTCTCTGCCAAACTCGATCAGAAATATACTTTCAAAGAGGCTATGAAGCTGATTGAAAATCAAGTGGACATCAAGCCGGAAAATTATGCGGTGGATAAAAAATATCCGGATGTAATTTATATTCCGGAAAATGCCGACCTCGATATCGATACGGCCAGTGTAAGCTGGGCATACGGAAAAGGTGCGCGGCATTCCATAAAACTGCATCCCAGCAAAACCTATATCCATCCTTCGGGACATAAATTTAAGCTGATCAAGCATCCCGAAGTGGCGCTCTGGCGCATTGTGCACACCCATGCCGAGGGCGTTTTTTGTCATAAGCCCTGCACAGTTTCCGGTGGTGGTAAATCCGAGATTTCCAAGTCGATGGAAAACGCCATTAAATATGGCACTTTCCAGATTAAAGACCTGGACGAAGATTTTAAAATGGCCGACGAGATCATCCGTCGCGATTATTCGGACCGATGGAAGAATATCCGTCCGGATGCCAATCCGTCCCGACCTTTCCTGAGCCCGAAACGTACTCTTGGTTCTGCGGTTAAACTGCTGACGCCGAGTGATCAGTACAGTGATGAATATAACGAATTTGTCGAAAATATTCCTTCTCATATCCGTACGCTTGTGCTCTACATCAAGCGATTGTACAAAGGCGGAGAGGAAATGGGCTACGACTGGAAAAAAGATATGTCGGTAGAGGTGATCAATGGCAGGAATGGTAATACTTTACTGTATAAAAATGAGCGTGTTACGGCATCTTATGTGCGTATTGGTTTCAGTCCGGAAGGCGACTGGCTGATGCACAAACTGCGTTCGGATATTTTGCCGGCGCATAAAATCCAGATGGAAGACGATATTTCGGCAAGTATTACGGTTCCGGCTTCGCGTCTGAAAGGGCTTAATCCGGATTATGAAAACAAGAGCGTGAAAATTGTGGAAAACTGCGAAAGTTATCTTTTCCAGCGCCCGGATGAAGCCATTTACCGTGGTTATGATGTGGATGCCGAAAGCGATATGGTGCAGAAAAATACATTCCTGACCAATTATGAGCCTTTGAGTAAAGAGGATGCCATTGAACTTCAGGAAGATGCGATCAATTTTGAAAAATATACCGAACCGGTGCGCGAGCTGATCAACAGTGTTGTGGAGCAAAACCGCGACGGTTATTTTGTTACGCCCTCGCATCCGCGTATTGTGGACGGAAAGCCCACCAAAAACCCACGTTATCTCCAGAAAAATATTTACAAAGAAGAACGAGAGGATACCTGGATTGCTGAAACCGGAATCCGTTTGGCACGCCGCATCCCATCAGGAGAAGCCGTTTATAATCCGGTTAATGCCGTACTGCCCGGTCGTCGTAACAATCCTGCCGACCGTAAAGCAGGTATCCGTCCCTTAAGTGTGTATAATCCTATTCATTATCAGGAGCTTCCTGAGCTGTTTATGGATTTTATCTGTAGCCTCACCGGAAAATCACCTTCTACTACCGGAGCCGGAACAGAAGGTGCGCTTACCAAAGGGCCGTTCAATATGCTGGTGCCCACCACCGACCTGAACAATGCGCTGCTGTCGTATATCTTAACAGGATATGATGGATACAGTACCGCTGCCGGATATATCGGTTCTGATAACCGTTTTGATCACGATATCAGTATTTTGGTGCCGGAAGTTTGGGCACGTCTCGATAAAAAGGACCGCGATCCGAAAAACCTGATCGAAGATGGATGCCTGGAACGTCTGGAAGATTTTGAATATGAAGGCAAGAAAGTGCTGGCCAGCCGTTTGGGATACCGCATTACCAAAAAGTTTGCCTTCCGCTGCCTCAACCGTGTATTTGATGAACCGCTGGCCGTATTTAATGAGCGCATGTTAAAACCGGAAAAACAGTCGATGGAAGATTTCGTGGACGGCATCAACAATATCGCGGAAGCTCAGCAAAAAGTGGCTTTGAATTATTTCGAAGACGGAAGTATTGAAAGCGCCATCCCTCCATTGAAAATCCTCTTGCAAATCATGGCGCATGGCCATTATGAAGGCAAGGAAATCAGTGATCCGGAACTCCGCCGCTATTTTGAGTGCGATTATGTACTTGAAAGCAAATGGTATAAAGAGCGCCTAAAACTGAAGCAGGAGCAGGATATTGCTTTCCATCAGAAGCAGATTACCTATCTTGGGAAATTTGCTGCCAAAGCCGCCAATCAGGAACTGATGCAGCAAATGGATATTGAAGGACGCCTGCAAATTGCCCGAGGAATGCACGCTTATGCCAGCTCAGCACAATATCTGAAGGATTTAAGAGGAACCATCGGCCTGGATCCGCTTTTTAAAAAAGACTGATTCTCTAACCATCCTATAATAAAACGACCCGCTTTTGGTGGGTCGTTTTTTTTCTTTCAAAATTTGATCAAACAAGATCAGCTATTTCCAGCTTATATTTTTAGTCCTTGAAGGTTGTTCTTCGCTATTTTCAAAAAACTCAATTACAGCAGCCTGATGTGTTAGCCCTTCAGGCTGTTAAAGTTTTAGGTTGATCGGGCAATTCTTTAGCCTGCTTTATTCATGCTTTAAATTCAGGTCGTATGTGAGGCGTCTAAAGCTGAAGATATAGTAGCCTATTTCAAAGCTTTAGCAACGAAGCAGATGGTCTGATTTAATGCACTGGTAAAATGCAAACAAATTCAATTTTCGGATATAAAATTAGTAAACACATAATTTTTAGCTGCTTACAATATTTTGTTTGCATTTTATGAATAGAGCAGGTTAGCTCTAACTAATGTAGTTTATTGATATTAAGGCTGTAATCAGCTTGTGCCAATCACAACGAATGAGCAGCTTATAAGGCTTCGATATTTTGTTTTGTTATGGTCAATAAACATGGACTGATTTAAGATGCGTTTGCCCGTTTTTACCTGTAGAAAATTTGAACTATGAGTATAATAATTGTATCTTTGATGATTCCTCTAATATATAGGTTTCTTAATCAACCAATTAGCTAAAATATATGGATAATGAAGTGCTGAAAGCCATAATTAACACCAATCATTCCATTATTATTGGGTTGGATCATATGAATATTTGCAGGATTTTCAGCAGAGGAGCTGAGCATATAACAGGCTATTCCCAGGATGAAGTTATAGGCAAGAAATGGAACGAAATTTTCCTGGCACAGGAAGATCAGGCCAAACTTGATGTGTTTTGGCGCGCAGCCTGGGAAGTGGATTATGATAGGATTTCGGAAATGATTGATGAAAATCCCGATGCTACCGAATCATGGGAGGTTGTTTCAGGTAAAGAAGTTTACAATATGATCGGTCCTTTACAGGTGCGTAGTGGCGAAATAAAATCTATTTTCTGGCAAAACACCAAAATTGATGAAAGTGAAAATATTAACAAGCATTTACTTATTTCTATTGGTGTTGATATTACGGAACAAAGAAAAGCGGAAAAGATTATCCTTCATCAAAATCTGGAGTATGAGGCCTTGAATGAGGAGCTGCGCCAAACCAACGAACAATTATATGCCGCAAAGGAAGAAGCAGAAGAAGCCAATCGCCTGAAAACAGAATTCCTGAATAATCTTTCGCATGAGGTGCGTACGCCTATGAACGGAATTATTGGATTTGCTGAGCTGTTGAATGATCCGGATTTAAACATTGACACAAGAAGAGAATTTACGGGAGTTATACGCAATAACAGCAGGCAACTCTTGAAGATTATTGATGATATTTTGGAAATATCCTTCTTGAAGACCCAAATGAATCAAATTCATGAAGTAAAATTCAATCCTAATGCTTTTTTGGATAGGATGTATTCCGTTTTTCGTTCGTCGGCTGAAAAGAAAGATGTTTCGTTGTATCTGAAAAAAGCTTTACCGGATGATCAAGCTTACATCTTTTCAGATAGAAACAAACTGGATAAAATTCTAAATAATTTATTGGGCAATGCACTGAAATTTACGGATTCAGGCTATATCGAGCTTGGATATTTCCCGGAAGGGGAGAAGCTGGTGTTTTACGTAAAGGATACTGGAATTGGGATCGACCCCAAATATCATAAAGCAATCTTCCTTCGTTTTTCACAGGGGCATAATGATATTTCATACACATACGGTGGATTGGGGCTCGGATTGTCCATTGCGCAAGAAAACGCCCAGCTTCTCGGTGGCATTATTACTCTTGAATCCGAATTAGATAAAGGCTCAGTGTTTTACCTGAGAATTCCATATAAACCGTATGATTTTCATCCTGATAAGTCGGTCGGTCAAATTTTTGAAGACAAGGCCGTTAAGGAACAGTACACTGTTCTCATTGCAGAGGATGAAGAAATAAATTATTTGTACCTTGAGGTATTATTTGCTGATAAAATTGGTGGCAATTATAAGCTTTTACATGCTTGGAACGGAAAAGAGGCGGTTGATCTGTGTTGCAATCAACCGGATATTGACCTTGTTTTAATGGACATAAAAATGCCGGTGATGAATGGTTGTCAGGCAACAGAAATCATTAAATCAAAATTTCCTGAATTACCGGTCATTGCCCAAACTGCCTATTCAACAGAATCGGATGTAGCAATGGCACTGCAATATGGTTGTAATGATTTTATTTCAAAACCAATTAGCAAGATAAAGCTTGCAGATTTATTGCATCAATATCTTCATAAAAACTAATTGTAAAGCAATTGTGCTTTAGGAAAAGTGGCGTTAAATTTTTGTTGTATGAAGGTGGAAAAAAGAGAGAAAACAGCATTGGCTTTAGGTGGTGGTGCTGTATTGGGCGCCGCACACATTGGCGTTTTGAAAGCACTTGAAGAAGCGGATATTCAAATTGATTATATTGCCGGAACAAGTATAGGAGCCTTTGTGGCAGCGTTTTACGCTTTTGGGATCAGCCTAAAAGAAATTGAGGAGATTGCGCTGAAATTAAAGTGGCTCGATATCAGCAAAATTTCCTTGTCACCATACGGATTATTGTCCAACAACAAATTGGGCAAACTGATCCATAAGTATATAGGGAACAAAAAAATAGAAGAAGCCGGAATTCCTCTGTCTATGATCGCAACCGATATAAGCAATGGTGATAAAGTTATCCTGGATCAAGGGCCATTGGCAGATTCTGTTATGGCAAGTACATGTATTCCCGGTATTTTTAAGCCGGTTAAAATTGATAATATGTTGCTTGTTGATGGTGGTATTGTTGAAAATGTTCCGTTTAAAACCTGTCGTGAGGCCGGGGCTTCTTATGTAATTGGCGTTGACTTGAACGCAAGACATACTTATGAGCAGCCCGACAATATCCTTGATGTTATTTTGAATAGCTTTCATTTCGTTTTTCAACAACAATCGGATTTGCAATCAGAGCATGCCGATTTGGTAATCAAGCCTGATTTATCGGCATTTAACAGGTCGGATATAAATCAGGTGGAGCGGCTTATCGAAAAAGGATACAGCGATACAAAAGAGCAGCTGCGCAAAAACGCTGACCTGAAATAATCCGAATCAATCCAGGCAATTGGCATTTCATCCGGCATTGCCCCCGCTTTCACGATCCTGTTGCTTCGAGCAATAATTCGGTATAAAAGCTTGTATCTGTATAATTTGCTGCCCGTGCTTGTTGAGGAACGATGCTTGCCGATGACATCCCCGGAATGGTATTGATTTCCAGGAAATTCAGTTTGTTGTTGTCCCAGATATAGTCCACACGAACCACACCGCCGCAGTTGAGCAAACGGTAAATATGCGCGCTGACTTGCTGGCATTCTTTAAAAACTTCCTCTGGAACCGGTGCCGGAGTGATTTCTTCGTGCAGCCGTTTGTCGTACTTGGCTTCAAAATCAAAAAATTCATTTTTGCTGATGATCTCCGTTACCGGCAGTGCAATAATTTCATGGTTTCGCCGAAAAACCCCACAGGAGATCTCCCTTCCGGAAATAAAGCGTTCTACCAAAACCTGATCATCCTCTTTAAAAGCAGTTTCAATGGCGGGGGCCAGCTCTGCTTCAAGGGTAACTTTGCTCATACCCACGCTGCTGCCACCGTTATTGGGTTTTACGAAAAGCGGAAGTTCCAGTTTTTCAACGATATCCTTTGTGTTATAAGCTTCACCTTTCAACAAAAAGACCGATGGCGCCATATCAATACCCGACGACAATAAAAATTGTTTGCAGTAGTGTTTGTTGAAAGTCAATGCCAGGTTTGCGGCGCTGCCGGTAGTTTGTGCAATGCCAAGCATTTCGAAATATCCGGTCAGCAGCCCGTTTTCGCCCGGAGTGCCGTGCACCATATTGAAAATGCAATCAAATTTGATCTTTTGTCCTTCATGCCGGAGGCTAAAATCGTTTTTATCAACAGGGATGTTTTTTCCTTCGATTTGGCAATGCCAGTCAAAGCCTTTGATATGCACCTGAAAAACCTCAAATAGGTTTCGGTCAATGGATTGCGCAACCGAGGCCGCACTGTTTATTGATATTTGATATTCGCCGGAATCGCCACCGGCAACCAATGCTATTTTTTTCTTGTTCATGCCTGTAAGTTTTTGTCGCCGGGCTTTTCCCCAACGAATCAGAGAACCAAATTAGGCAGAAATGCGAATACTTCGGAAAATTGATTTCAAAAAAATATTAACAGTGCTTTTTCATTATGGTCAATGCGCTTTATCACAAAGCAAAGCGGTGTGTTGCCGGGAGAAATCCGATTTCCTTATAAACTTTTGTAAATGAGTGGTTTGTATATAAGGTGGGGCGTAATTTGATGAACTTTGATTATCTAATCCATTTGTAATTGTTATGTGAATCTACCTTCAATTAATGTTTGTCCATAGAGTGGGGTCACTGAACTATGAAGAGCGATAAGGAGGCTTGCGCAGCCCAAAAAAGCAGAGTTTAATGTGTAAATGCCTGTGCTGAGCTTGACGAAATAAGCATTTTTTAGGCAAGTCCCGTAGCTACGGGAAAGTTAGCGGACTTTATAGGCAAAAACTAATTATCTTTGCTGCCGGAAGTGCAATATTTCCAGTGAATAAAAGTTATTTTTTCACCAAAGGATTAATCATGAATATACGCGGGCATTTCTCAAATTACCGCCGCTTATACGTACATCTTGGCATTGGCCTGCTGGCCGCTGTTTTGTTTTTTGTGCTGACTTTATTGTGGCTCAAAGCTTTTACGCTGCACAGTGATGCCATGCAATTGCCTGATTTTGAAGGAAAACACTTGGACAGTCTGGTGCAGTTTGCCGAAGAAGCAAATTTACGCTATTACATCATGGATTCGGTGTATAACGATTATCTGCCCGCGGGTACCATCGTGCGTCAGGATCCTCTGCCTTTGAGTGATGTGAAACCCCGTCGTAAAGTGTATATCACCATTGTGGCCACTACACCCGAAATGGTAGTTATGCCCGATTTAAAAGATCTATCGGTACGTCAGGCTGTGGAAGTATTGCAGATGAACCGGCTTAATGTTGATCGCTTGGAATTTATCAATGGTTTTGATAGAAATGCAGTTCAGTATCAGTTATTTAATGGCGATACTGCTGTGCCCGGTACGGAATTGGTAAAAGGTTCGGCCATCACGCTGGTGGCTTCCAAAGGATTGCACAACCCGCAAAACCCGCTGCCTTTCCTCATTGGATTGAACCGCATGCAGGCCGTTCAGGCAATATACAACAGCGGTTTTAATATGGGCCAACTGGATCCCGCAATGGACGAAGAAGGGCAATATCTCCGTGTTTATGCTCAGGATCCTGATTTTGATGAATATGCCGCTTTTGAACCCGGAACCGAAATCAGCCTGAAATTATGTCCAGATACCAAATTGAATTTTGATTCACTTATACTTACTTATACCAGTGATTCGTTAAATTTGGACAGTATTACCGATCTTGAATTCTAGATTAGTAAAAGCAAAAAGTTAGCACATGAAAAGAATCTCAATAATACTTATCTCCGTTTTATTTATCGCAAGCCTTAATGCACAGGAAATTCTCAGCAATCTGAACCAAAATCCGGTTTTGGTCCAGGAAAGCATGAACCCGAAGGCATTGAAAAGCACAAAAGAGGAAATGAAAGCCATGACGCTTCCTTTTTTTGATGACTTTCGTGAAAAACAGCCCTATCCTTCGGAAAACCTTTGGGTGGACAGTTTTGCTTATGTAAACCGCGATTTTCAGTTATATCCGCCCAATATCGGTGTGGCCACCTTAGATGCGATCAATCAATACGGAAAAGTTTATTCCAATGCCAGCCCTTATTCCTTTATTGCCGACTATCTCACTTCGCGCCCCATTCGTTTGGATTCAGTTTTTGGCGAGGAAAACCGCCCGATGCGTAAAAAAGATTCATTGTATTTTTCATTTTATTATCAACCGCAAGGACGTGGCAATAATCCGGAAGCAAAGGACTCTTTGGTTTTGGAATTTCTTACAGAACCGGAAGATACACTTTTTACACCCAACGACACCATTGTAGTGCCCGCCGATACTATCTATGATATTGAAGGTAATATCGTGGAAATCATACCTCAACACGACAGTATTATCGAATACGACCCTATTATCATTGCGGCAAAATGGAATCGTATCTGGAGCAGCGCCGGTATGCCCATCGATACTTTCTACAAATATCTTGGCGATTATAACCAGCAGGTATTGATCCCGATTCAAGACAGTGCGAGCTATTACCGTGAAGATTTTCAGTTCCGCTTTTTTAATTATGCCAGTATTGCCGACGATGTATTGCCCAGCTGGCAAAGCAATGCCGATAACTGGAACATTGATTATGTTTATCTCGACAAGGGACGTACGGCAGGCGACAGCATTTATCCCTTCATCGGTTTCAGTGAAAAACCGCAAAGTTTCCTGAAATATTATCAGGCGATGCCTTATAACCAGTACTCGAACAACCCGACCAACGAAATGCAGGATACGGTGCACAACTACATCACCAACCTCGATACTTCCGTTTATCTCGGTAGTTATGAATACAAAGTGCTTGACGGTGATAGCCAATTTGTATATGGATACGATGGGGGTAACTACCCGGTTTATCCTTATGTGGACAGCGGTTTTGTGACCCATAAGCCTTTTGCAGAGCCGCCTGTGGAATTTATCCTTCCTGTTGATCCCTTCGGACAGGCCGATTCCGCTGAATTTACCATCCGCCATATTATCATCAGTGATGTTACACCCAGTCTGCGCCTCGGCGATACGGTTGATTTCGTTCAGAAAATGACGAATTATTATGCCTATGATGACGGTTCTGCAGAAGCAGGATATGGCCTTACGCCAGCCGGTGCGCGCCTGGCATATCGTTTTCGTATCAACACTAAAGACACTTTACGTGCTGTGGATTTCTTTTTCAATAATACGCTGAATGGCGGAAATGAACAGTATTTTAACCTAACTGTTTGGCGCGACAATAACGGCATCCCCGGCAATATCATCAATACCGAACAGGTGGTGAAATCAGAGTTTGAAGATGGCCTGAACCGATTTGTACGTTATTATTTTGATGAACCTGTGCCGGTGAGCAACAGTTTTTATGTAGGTTGGATTCAAACGACCGACGACAACCTGAATGTAGGGTTTGACCGTAGTAGGAATGCTCAGGAAAATATCTATTTTAATATTGAGGATCAGTGGTTTACCTCGCAATTTGAAGGCTGCCTGATGATTCGCCCGGTAATGGGTAAGCAATTAAAGGAATATCCTGCCAAAGGAAACAAGCTGCCCGATAATCTTACTGTATGGCCAAATCCGGTACCGGAAAACCAGAAAAGCCTGAAGTTCTCTGCGAAACCCGAAACTTCGGATCCTCAAAAGCTGGAGCAATTGAATATCAGGGTTTATAATATTCTCGGAAAATTGATGTATGAATCCTCCTGGGTTGATGAAATCCCGCTCAGTAATATGTCGGCAGGAATGTATATCCTGCGCGTCAGTAACCAAAGTAGTGGAGAAACCCACACGATTAAATTTATTATTGGAGCACGATAGCGCATGAAAGAAGATTTACAGCCCGAACAGGATAATCAGGAACAGGACGAAGAACTTTACGAACATTACCGCTTTAAAGCCGATCCCGGTCAAAGCCTTTTGCGCATCGATAAATGGCTGCTCAATAAGCTGGAACATACATCGCGCAATAAAATCCAGAATGCCGCAAAAGCCGGTCTGATCGAAGTCAATGGTAAAGCAGTTAAGCCCAATTATAAAATTCATCCACTGGATGAGGTTGTTATTAATTTGCCCACGCCACCTCGTGAAGTGGAGCTTATTGCCGAAAATATCCCGATTGAAATTGTTTATGAAGATGATGATATCATTATTGTGAACAAAGAAGCCGGCATGGTGGTGCATCCGGGCTACAATAATTTTACAGGCACTTTGCTCAACGCGCTTTTATACCATTTCCAACAGCAAAACCCTGAAAATCCTACGGTTCCTTATTTGCTCCACCGTATTGATAAAGACACTTCCGGTCTTTTGATGGCAGCGAAAAACGAAGAAGCTCAAGCTTTTATGGCCAAACAGTTTTTTGATCACAGCATCACCCGCCGGTATATTGCTCTGGCTTGGGGCGATTTTGAGGAAGATGAAGGCCGCATCGAAGGGCATATCGGCAGAAGCCCAAAAGACCGAAAAATTATGTACGTTTTTCCGGATGGGAGTGAAGGGAAACATGCCGTATCTCATTATAAAGTTTTACAACGATTTGGCTACGTTACTTTAGTGGAATGCCGTTTGGAAACGGGACGTACGCACCAGATCAGGGCACATTTCCAGTACACGAAGCATCCATTGTTTGGCGATGCAACCTATGGTGGCAACTCAATTGTTAAAGGAACTACTTTTACCCGCTACAAGCAATTTGTGCAGAATTGCTTCCAGCTTTTGCCGCGTCAGGCATTGCATGCACGTACGCTTGGATTTGTACATCCCACAACAAAGAAAGTGATGCAATTCGATTCGGATTTGCCCGATGACTTAAAAGCTGTTATCGATAAGTGGGAGCATTATGTTCGTTATCAGTAACATATAACCAGCATACAGAATCATTTCGTACAAATCGTCCGGTTTGGCCTTTTTTGTTCCGGTTTGTTTGTTTGTATTTGTATTTTTGCAATGAAACAATAACACAATCAAAATTGAAAAGCTTTGCCCGGATATTTTTCATTTTTCTATCAGCCTTTCTGTGCACACAGTCTTTTGCGCAAAGAACCGCATTGATTCTCAGCGGTGGTGGGGCAAAAGGAACGGCTCACATTGGTGTTATCAGGGCTTTGGAAGAATATGATATCCCGATAGATTATGTTGCCGGCACTTCCATTGGGGCCATCATTGGGGGGATGTATGCCGCCGGATATACCACAAAGGAAATGGAAGCTATTGTAACAGCTCCGGATTTTCAGAAATGGGCCTATGGGGAAATTGACGATAAGTATTCGTTTTATTTCAAAAAAGAAGCCCCTAATGCTTCCTGGGTTTCCCTTGATTTTGAGATTGGGAAATCTATAAACCCTATTCTTCCCACCAATATCATCAATCCTTATTTGATGGAATTTCAGTTTATGGAATTTTTTGCCGGGCCATCCGCTGCTGCAGATTATAACTTTAATAAACTTTTTCTGCCTTTTCGTTGTATCGCTGCGGATATCGATTCCAATCAGGCCATTGTTCTAAAAAGAGGCGATTTGGGCAGTGCCGTGCGGGCTTCCATGACTTTCCCTTTTTATTTCAAGCCCATTGAACGCGACGGAAAACTGCTGTTCGATGGCGGTATGTACAATAATTTCCCTGCCGATGTTGCACTGGAAACATGGCAGCCCGAGCTGATTATCGGTAGCAAAGTGGCCGGAAATTACGCCAATCCGGATAAAAACAACATCGTTTCCCAAATCCAGAATATGCTGATGGCCAAAACAAATTATACAGTAATTCTGAATAACGGTATTCTCATTGAACCGAAAACCGGCAATGTGGACGTGATTGATTTTAGCCGCGCAAAAGCTTTTATTGATTCGGGTTACAGGGAAACACTGCGCAATATGCCGGAAATAATCCGGGCCGTCAACAGTTTTGAAACACAAAATCAACGTGAAGAAAAGCGTGAAGCATTTCGGGAGCGAATACCGCCCATTATAATTGATTCTGTTCATATCACGGGCGTGAGGAAAAGGAGCAGGGACTATATCCGGCGGCAGTTTATCAGAAAAAACGACAGTATCAGCCTGGAGGAAGCCCGGGAAGCATATTTTCGGTTGCTGGCAAATGATCAGGTGCAATATATTTTTCCGCAATTAAAATACAAAAGTAAACGGCAGGCTTATACGCTGGAACTGAATGTTGAAGAAGCGCACCCTTTTGAAGTCCAGTTTGGCGGCAGTATTGCTTCCAATACTACTAATGAAGGTTTTATGGAACTGAAATTCCGGAAAATAGGACATCATGCCAGTTTGTATAAGATTAACGGATATTTCGGCCAGTTTTATAAGTCATTTTATAGCGGATTTCGTCTGGATTTTCCCGGTAAAAACCCTCTGGCACTTTCCGGATCTTTTTGCATGAACTATAAAGACTATTTTAAAAATAAAACCTACTTCTTCTTCGATGAAAACCCTTCCTATTTGCTTCAGGAGATGAACAATCTCAATGTAAATATTTCTTTTCCTGTGCGGGCAAGTGGCAAAATGGACTTTGGGCTTGATATGGGCATGAACAGCGATGAATATTATCAAAACAATCAGTTTAGCCGGACAGATACGGCAGATCAAACGGATTTTGATTATTTTTCGCCATATATGGAGCTGGATATCAACTCATTAAATCGAAAGCAGTATGCCAGCAGCGGAGCACGTTTCAGGCTGCTGGGAGCCTATATTGCAGGTGAGGAGCGCATGAAGGCCGGATCAACAGGCAATTTGCGCGGTGGCAATGAATATGAAAAAACACATCATATTGTTTTGGTCAGAGCAATTTATGACAATTATTTTGAGCACATTGGAAAGCTTAAGCTTGGTTTTTATGGCGAAATATGTGTTTCGGATTATCCCCTGAGGGCGAATTATACGAGCACCATCCTTGCTGCTCCTGCTTTTGAACCGATACCTGAAATGCAAAGCCTTTTTCTGCCTGCTTACCGTGCACATAATTTTGTTGCGGGTGGCCTTAAACTTATTTATCCGCTAATGAGAAAATTAGATTTACGTTTGGAAGGCTATGTTTTCCAACCATACCAACAGATTGTACAAAATGAAGACCTGAAGGCCGAATACGGTGAAAAATGGCAATACCGATCATATCTTGCCAGCACAAGCCTGGTATATCATACCTTTCTGGGACCGGCCAGTATCAACTTGAATTATTATGACCACGAAACCGAATCCTTCAGTATGGTTTTTCGCTTTGGTTTCCTTTTGTTTAACAGAAGCCCTTGGAGGTAAGGGCTAAGAAAATTTTATTCGCTATACTCTTTCAGGCAATTGGGGCAGAGGCACCGGTCATATTCCCGGCGTATTTTTTCCATCTTTTCGGGAGGAATATATAACTCAACACACCAGCATTTGCCCGAAGTGCTGCAGTGGAATTTACTGCCACACTTCGGACAGGTCGAAAGCTCTTCAGGAACTTCCTGCCATGCCTGGTTTTTGTTTTCTTTGCTCATTAGGAACAATCGTTGCTCAAATAAACACTGACGCTCTCCATCTTTCCCCCTAAGGGTGGATTCAGTTTGTTGATTTCCAGTTCGATCAATCCAATGCCTCCGAATTTTTCTTCAATTGATTTGATGATCCTGCGCCCCACATGTTCCAGCAGATTGGAAGAAATGGACATTTCATATTTTACAATTCCATAAACCGATTGATAATCAATCGTATCGTGTAAGTTATCACTTTCTTCGGCTTGGCTTGTATCGTATTCCATGCTCAGGTCAACACTGAAACGTGTGCCTACAGTGCGTTCTTCCGCAAAACATCCGTGATGCGCAAAAAACTCCATACCTTTTATTGAGATAATTCCCATAACTATTTTTTGATGCGTTCTACGGCTTTTTCCAAACGTGCCAGACATTCGTCCTTGCCGATTAATTCAGCAATCGCTGCCAGATCGGGTCCCATGCTGCTGCCTACCAATGATAAGCGGATGGCGTTCATCATTTGTCCCATGCTGAGCTCCTTTTCCTGGATGAAAGCGCTCATACAACCTTTAATGGCATCAGCCTGCCAGTTTTCGACTTGACGGAGTTTTCCGGTCATTTCCGTGATATGCGCGCCGGTTTCTTCTTTCCAGCGTTTCTTTACCACTTTGGCATCATACTCTTCCGGTGCTTTATAGAAGAAGTGCGCCTGAGTCCAGAAATCCTGGATAAACTCCACGCGCTCCTTAACCAAAGCAACAATTTTTTCTGTAAAACCGATGGGAGCTTCTATATTTTTTTCTTTCAGGATTTTATCAAAGGCCTGAGCCAGTTCCTGATCGCTTTTTAAACGGATAAATTGCTGGTTGAACCATTTGGCTTTATCCGGATTGAATTTTGCACCTGATTTTACCACACGTTCCAGATCAAAAGCCTGGATGAGTTCTTCCATTGGGAATACTTCCTGCTCTGTTCCTGGGTTCCAGCCCAGCAAAGCGAGCATATTTACAAAAGCTTCGGGCAAATAGCCATCTTCGCGGTAGCCGGCGAAAGTTTCCCCGCTTTTGGGATCTTTCCATTCCAATGGAAATACCGGGAAACCCATCTTATCGCCATCGCGCTTGCTGAGTTTGCCTTTTCCAACAGGTTTGAGAATTACAGGAAGGTGCGCAAATTGTGGCTTTTCCCACTCAAATGCTTCATAGAGCAAAACGTGCAGCGGCGCGCTGGGCAGCCATTCTTCCCCGCGGATTACATGCGAAATCTGCATCAGGTGGTCGTCCACGATATTGGCTAAATGATATGTGGGCAGTCCGTCGGTTTTAAACAGCACTTTATCATCCAATGTGGATGAATGAACTTTTACCGTGCCACGGATAATATCAGTAAAACTTACTTCCGTATTTTCCGGGATTTTAAATCGGATGACATAAGGCGTACCGTCGAGCAGCAGCTTCTCGGTTTCTTCTTTGGAAAGGCTCAGGCTGTTGCGGAGTCCCATACGGCTTTTTGTGTCGTAAACAAAAGTTTCTTTCTTCGCTTCGAGTTCTTTGCGCAATGCATCCAGCTCTTCTGGTGTATCAAAAGCATAGTAAGCATGGCCTTTTTCGAGCAGTTCGCCAATATATTCACGGTAAATGGCAGAACGCTCCGATTGTTTGTATGGGCCAAAATCGCCACCGGCTTTCACGCCTTCGTCAAATTGAATACCGCACCATTCAAAAGAGCGTTCAATATAATTTTCGGCGCCTGCCACAAAACGGTTTTGATCGGTATCCTCAATGCGGAGGATCATCTTGCCGCCATGCTTGCGGGCAAAAAGGTAATTATATAATGCTGTACGTACGCCGCCCATATGGAGCGGGCCGGTTGGGCTGGGAGCAAATCGAACTCGGATATCTGACATATTTCATTATTTTTTTGAAGGCGCAAAGATACAAATTTCGTTTGGCCGCCGAAGGAGATAATTATGTGATTGAACCTAATCTGTCTGGAGTAATAACCGGTTCGTGTGCCAATTTATTTTTAAACGGAAATCAGCTGTTTTGAAAATGCCTTCTGTTGTTTCAAAAGGTGATTTTAATTATTTAATAAATCCATACCATCCTGATTTTAACAGAATTGAAATCGTAGCAGAAGAACCTTTTCCTTTCGATGAGCGGATTTTTGAAATTTGATTCTTCCGGGCAATAAAAAAATAGCGTCAAGGCATGCCCCAACGCTATTTTCTATTATTCAAAAAGATTACTTGCTGATAACCTTATTTACGATCGCGAGAATCTCAGCTTCCATAGCTTCTGCTTTGGTTTCGATTTCTGCGCCTTCTTTCAAAACCTGTGCCACAAATGCTGCATCTTCCAGTCCTTCGGCATTGATTTTTACGTTCAGGTACGCGCCTTTTACGCCGCTGCGTGCGGCCAGTGCCCCCACGCCTGCATCCGAAACGGAATTTGGATTGCCAATCTCCGCCATAGCTTTGGAAACTTCCATCGACTCATAACAAAGCTTCATCACTTTGAAAGGCACTTCGATGGCAAATTTGGTAGCATCCTGGATCGCTTGCTTACGGATGGCTTTTTCTTCCTCGCTCTTTTTAGGCAGGCCGAAAGCATCCATGATTTTATTGAAGGCATTGGTGTCTTCATCCACCATTTTAAGCAGTTCATCGTGGTAGTATTTGCCTTTTTCGGCCCAGTCGCTGAATTCTTCCCAACGTTCGTCCCAGCCTCGTTTGTGCGAGCTCAGGTTGGCTACCATCGTATTCAGTGCTGCGCCCATACTGCCCATATAAGCAGAAATGGACCCACCGCCCGGTGCCGGTGATTCCGAAGCTGTTTCGTGAACAAATTCGGTGAGCTTCATATCGATCAGCTTCTGTCCTTTATTTTGGCCTTCGAGCAAATATTCAATGATTTTCTTTTCGGGCTCAAAAGGATAAAGCTCATCAAGACCTAATGATTTCACGGCAATTTTGATGAGTTCCTTATCGGAAACACCTGTAGAGCGTTGCTGCTTGCGGAGGTAGTGTTTTCCTGCATCGAGCATGGCTTTGAGCGGAACCACACCCACAATTTCAGAACCGGTAACCCGGATTCCGCGTGCTGTTGCCCTGCGTTCTACTTCGTCAAAGGCTTCGTGTATGCTGGTAATCCCGATGTCTGTGAGGTTCATGGAAATCTGTGCTACGCCAAATTCTTCAATAAACCAGCCAATAGCTTTAACTGATTTTAATGAACCAGGTGTATAAACGGGTTTTCCGTTTTTGTCTTTAATGATTTTTCCGGTCAGTGGATTGCCTTCGCGCTGCACCCTTCCGCGTTCGCGCACGTCAAAAGCAATGGCATTGGCACGACGTGTTGATGTGGTGTTGAGGTTGATGTTGTATGCCACCAGGAAATTACGGGCACCTACTGCGGTAACACCACTTTTGGCAACGGCTTCGGTAAATTCGTTGGGGCCGAAATCAGGCTTCCATTCTTCAGTTACGATGCGTTCTGCCACTGCTTCGTATTCGCCGGCACGGCATGATGCCAGGTTACGGCGCTTTTCTTCAAACGCAGCAAATTCATAGCAAAATACCGGAATGCCCAGTTCTTCGCCAATGCGTTTGGCCAGTTTGCGGGCATATTCCACAGTTTCTTCCATCGTGATGTTCGATACGGGAATCAGCGGGCAAACATCGGTTGCGCCAAAGCGTGGATGTGCTCCTGAATGCTTGCGCATATCAATGAGCTCCGAGGCTTTTTTGATGGCTTTTACGGCAGCATCCAGTACTTCGTCGGGTGTACCCACAAAAGTAACTACTGTGCGGTTAGTGGCTTTGCCCGGATCAACATCCAGTAGGCGGACACCTTCCGAGTTTTTAATTTCGGCTGTAATCTGATTGATGATTCCCATGTCGTTTCCTTCACTGAAATTGGGAACACATTCGATAAGTTGTTTCATTTTATAATGGTTTTAGTCAGTTGTTTTTGAAATTAGATTTTACACGGAATTTCGTATAAAGTTGTTTGATTGGCATTTCTAACAGATTATTCCTTCCATCAATTGCCGGGCTTCTTCATGCTTGGTCTCATCTCCCTTTAACAAACGCTCTTCAAGGTCTTCGAGCGGAGCCGAGAAGCCGAAACAAGTCGAGAATCCGAAACAAAGCATAACGAACTTAGCGTGCATTCTGGACAAACATTATTCCTGAGATTGAATTTCACCATTCAGCATCACCATCTCCACCTTATTGCTGCCATAAGCATAAGGCATAAATTCGATGGTCGGGATTTCTGCTGTTACAAAAATATTTGCCTTTTTGCCGCGTGCAATGCTTCCCAGCTCTTCCTGAACGCCCATAGCGTAGGCTGTATTGATGGTGGTGGCATTGATCACTTCTTCGGGCAACATTTTGTATTTGATGCATCCCATCGACTGGATAAACTGCATATTCCCGGAAGGGGAGGAGCCCGGATTATAATCGCTGGCCAGGGCAACGGGCAAACCGGCATCCATCATTTTGCGTGCCGGGGCATACTCCATTCCCAAAAAGAAAGCTGCACCGGGCAGGATGGTCGGCATGGTTTCAGATCCCAGCAGTGCTTCAATTTCTTCATCACCGGTATATTCGAGATGATCGACAGAAAGGGCATTGTATTTTACACCTGCCTGAATGCCGCCCGAATAATCCAGTTCGTTGGCATGGATTTTTGGCCTCATGCCGTATTTCATTCCGGCCATGAGGATTTTTTCGGTTTCCTCTACCGTGAAAAATCCACGGTCGCAGAATACATCAATATAATCGGCCAATTCTTCTGCGGCTACCTGAGGGATCATTTCATTGATGACCAAATCAACATATTCTCCCTGATTGTTGCGGTATTCTTCCGGAATGCTGTGTGCGCCCAGGAAAGTCGCTTTGATTGTCAAAGGGCTGATTTCCCTGAGCTTTTTAATGACGCGCAGCATTTTAAGCTCCGATTCTGTGGTCAGGCCATAGCCGCTTTTGATTTCCACAGCTCCTGTGCCCATCCATTTGATTTCCTCTAAGCGCTGCCAGGCTTGCTCTATCAAATCCTCTTCAGAAGCCTCGCGAAGCCGTTTGGCAGAATTGAGAATGCCACCACCTCTTTTGGCGATTTCTTCGTAGGAAAGCCCTTTGATTTTATCGATATACTCGATTTCGCGGCTGCCATCATATACCAGGTGCGTATGCGAATCGCAAAAAGAAGGGAAGATCATGCGGCCGGTTACATCAATTTCCATGACGTCTTCTTCTTCATTGTCAAGGACTTGTTCCGCTTTCTCGATTTCGCTCATGGGACCAAAATCAGAGATCAATTCGCCATCCACCAGCAGCCAGGCATTTTTGATCGTGGCTACGCGCGCCATATCTTTTCCTGCTGACCATTGAACCGGCTGATCTTCGACCTGGACGAGTTCTTTAATATTTTTGAAAAGTATTTTCATACAATTATTTGGTTTGTAGTTGATTACAGAATAATATTGAACCTAATTAGTTCTTGTCTATAAAGTACTGTGCTTGATTCAGAATGTTCGAGGTCGAGGCATTCGCAGGGCTGAAAACAAGGAGTTTACCTTAGTAAATGACTTGTTTTCAGAACAAGAATAACGCTGAGATCGGACATTATGGACAAGCACTAATTACTTGCAGCGAAGGTACAAATTTTTGGATTTTTGGGCTTTTTTAAGATATAAAATCAGGTTTGCTTTTATTGTTGATGATCACTTATTTATAAACTTGTGTTGAAAATTTAGATTTTGTTTATCAATTTTTGTATATATTTGATGCGATTTTAAAACTTTAATTATGATAAAAAGAATAATTGTTTTAGCAATGCTTTCTATGGCGTTCCTTTTAGTGCAATCCTGCCAAGAAGAGGAAGAAGACTCGTTACGTTTACCGGGATTAGAGCATCCGGTAGTTACCGGTTATATTGCGCGTGCCCCTGATGCAAGTCCAATGGGGGCGTATGGCGAACCCAATGTTTATACACAATTAGGGGAGTATCCTGAAAATTATGGAATTGGAGCGTTCCCAAACCCGAATCGTGACTTTTTTAAAGTTTTTCTTAATGTTCCGGCTTCAGCCGATAGCTCGATTAGTAAAGAGGTGTGGTTGGTTCCGGCGGTCTCTGATCCGAACCTGATGCATCAGATGGAAGCCGACTTGAATATATCAGCTGTCCTGCCGGGCGGAGCTCCTGTTTTTTCTATTATAACGGATTCAGATATTATTACGATATCCAATGAATATTTGCCCAATGGGTTCTATAAACTCTACTGCCGGATGAATGGAACCCTATTCTATGATAATGTTGTAATTAACCATAATTTTGTTTATCAAAAATAAAAAAAATGAATGTACGTATTTTTATTTCGATGATTTGTCTGGTTTTCGTTTTACACCAGACTACCTTTGCTCAGGAATCAAACAAACAACAGAATGATTTAAAAAGACCTGGAATTGGTTTAATGGCCAGCTTTCAGGGAGGGCAATACGGTATTGCACTTCCGATAAATGCAGGGAGCAGTGTGGCAGTGGTTCCTGCACTTTCATTTAAGTATGTAGAGAATGCATCTACTGAAATCGGTTTTGGTGCTGCTATGCGTTACTATTTGCGCATGAATGTAAACCTGCTCCCTTATACAGGAATCGGGGCTCAGGTAATTATGACAGATCCGGCAGAAACTACCTATATGGGAGTAAAACAGGAAAATGAAAGTTATATTGATTTTGGTGCAAATGCTTTCCTGGGCCTGGAATATTTTCTGGCCGACAAATTTAGTGTTGGTGTTGAAGCCCAATTGAATTTTGTCAAATCGGCTGATGATTCCAACCGCTATGGCAATCCAGGCGGATTAAACATTAACACCGCCAGCCGCCTTTGTGCTACCATTTATTTTTAGCAACACCTTTTTATATGAACAAAACGCCCTGATCCCCATAATTCAGGGCGTTTTGGTATTTATTAATTTGTGCATTTACTAAGAACATTTCGTAACCCAACATCAAAATACAATTACCTTCCCTTTTTTCTGCTCATATTGGCGATTTTAAGCCTGTATATCTCCACTCAGAAGACTTGGAAAAGTTCTATAAGGATGCCTATATTGATAATTTTGCTTACACGTCTGATAATGAATTTATTTTGTATAGTTATGGCTTTAAGCATGATGTAGCCGCAGTAAAATTGCTCCGAGCCGATTTTCCGGGAATTTATGACTCCTGTTGCTCCTCAATTTTATTGCCCGCGAAGGACTGAAGCGGATCTAATGAATTAATAAATATTTAGTGTTGTTTTTTTAAATTTCATAAATGTTTTTATTACTTTTGGCAAAGTATTTCAGGCAACGAATAGATATTTAGATGTTCTGAGTATAGATGAAAGCAAGTAAAATATTCCTTAGCATTGTTATTATTTTCTTATTTGCCAATGGCTTTGCCCGGCAGTGGACAGAGCCGGTACAAATAAGCACACGAGAAGGGTATAATAGATATCCTGATTTTTGCATAGACAATGACGGCACGATTCATTGCGTATGGAGCTATGAGATATTGCAATTTCATAGGATTATTTATTATAGCAAATCAACAGATGGTGGACAGACCTGGATCGAACCGGAAGATATATCCCAAAATGATAGTATGTGGATGGAAGATCCACATATCCTTTCTGATTCAAAAAACAATCTGCATGTCTTCTATGATCACCGGGTTGGAAGTATAAACCCCAATATAGTCCATCGTTATTTTGATGGTCAAAACTGGAGTGACTTGGATACGGTTTCGTTTGGATGTGCGGGAGCGCGTGATAACAGGCCTGCTATTGACAATGAAGACAAGCTGTTTTGTTTCTGGTTTCTTGGCAATAGCTATGGCAATGCATATTTCAGAGTATTGGAAAACGGACAATGGGGCGGAATAATTGAAGTTTATGATAGCAGCAATAGCTTCTTCATAGAACGGGCTATTGTAGATTCAGCAAATGTAGTCCATTGTGCCGGGTATCATCATTATGTATGGCAATCACCCTTAGATCACACGGCTACTTATACGACCTGTAATAATTTGCATTGGTCAGAGCTAACAAAAGTTAGTTCTGGATACGGGGTATGGGTGGGAATTGATATAGCTTTGGATAATTATGGTTATCCCCATTTAGCCTGGAGACAGTCACTGGATGATGGGGCTCCCCCTGAAAACGGGACTAATTATTCATGTTTTGATGGCATTAATTGGAGGGAGCCACAATTGATAGCCAAAAACGCTAATGCCCAAGCGATAATCATTGATAATTGCAATAGTGTTCATATCCTTGATAATGAAGAAATGGAAAATGACTATAGGCTCATGCATTACCAGTTAACAGAAGGCCAATGGATTGGGGAGCTTTTGGACAGCAGTATTTATGGAATTTACTATAATAAGCTTATTAACCATGATGGTTTTTTGTATTTAATCAATGGAAAGGCTGATACCATCATAAACACAAAAGTATTTTCATCTATATTTTTCAGAAAATATGCAATAACAACAGCTGTGGAGGAGGGCAAGCTACAGGCATTTGATTCCTTCAGGCTTTATCCCAACCCATCAAGGGGCAGCACAACCATTGATTATACCCTCAAAGAAGAGGCCCCAATACTCATAGAGGTTTACGGCCTCAATGGAAAAATGATTGATAAAATCCTGGACAAAAGACAGACTGCGGGCAGGTACCAAATTAAGTGGAACGGTACAGATAAAAACAGAAAGGAGGTAAAAAACGGCCTGTACCTAATCCGCCTGCAAGCCGGCAGGTATTTTACAGCACGCCCGGTGGAAATTGTCAGGTAAATAAGTAAGCCTGTTAGAATATTCAATAAACACAAATATAACCCACAAAAACCAAAAAAAATGAAAAACCGATTGAACAGATTTCTTGTTGCCTTACTATTGCTCCTTTTTGTTGGCCAGGAGGCTTTCCCTCAAAACTGGACCGAACCTGTGCAGATAAGCACATTAGAAGGGCTTAACGTAAGACCCGACTTTTGTATCGACAATAATGGCACAATACACTGTGTGTGGGCGTATAGAGGTGAAACAGGGTGGTATCATTTTGTTATTTATTACAGCAAATCAACGGATGAGGGCCAGAGCTGGAGCGAACCGCAAAACATATCCCAAAACGACAGTATGTGGATGGATAACCCCCATATCGTTGCAGACTCAAAAAACCACCTGCACCTTGCCTATGATTTTAATGTGCGCAATTGTTACCGAAATCTTATAGTTTACCGCAAATTCGATGGGCAAAACTGGAGCGAAATGGACACTGTATCCAGGGGCTGGCCCAGCTCCAGTTACAACCATATAGTTGTTGACCATAACGACAAAGTATATTTTTTTTGGTATCATGATATCAATAATGGGACGGAATTATACAGGGAACTGGAAAACGGGCATTGGGGCGACATAAAGGCAGTTTATGACAATAATGATAAATACTATTTATCTAAAGTAATGGTCGATACTGCCAATATTCTCCATTGTTCTGCATATTTTTGCTATGAAGAGCAATATGATGAAGAAATCGTCTATTCCACATTTGCCAACAGCGAATGGTCGGATTTAACAGGAATAAGCAAAGATTATGCGGCCTATGAAGGGAATGATATTGCATTGGATAAGGAAGGCTATCCCCATATAGTTTGGCGGCAGTCACTGGATAATGGTGCGCCCCCTGAAAATGGGACTAAATATTCTTGTTTCAATGGCAGCGATTGGTCGCCCCCTAAATTATTAGCTAAAAGCTCAGATGCCCAGGCAATAGCCGTTGATAACTGCAATGGGGTACATATACTTGACAATGAAAAGATTGATAGTGGTTTTAAGTTTATGCACTACCAATTGATAGAAGGCCAATGGATTGGGGAGCTTTTGGACAGCGGAATTTATGGCAACTATTATAATAAGCTTGTTAACCATGATGGTTTTTTGTATTTAATCAATGGGAAGCCGGATACCATCATTAACATCGATGTTGTTTCATCTATATTTTTCAGAAAATATGCAATAACAACAGCTGTGGAGGAGGGCAAGCTACAGGCATTTGATTCCTTCAGGCTTTATCCCAACCCATCAAGGGGAAGCACAACCATTGATTATACCCTCAAAGAAGAGGCCCCAATACTCATAGAGGTTTACGGCCTCAATGGAAAGATGATAGATAAAATCCTGGACAAAAGACAGACTGCGGGCAGGTACCAAATTAAGTGGAACGGTACAGATAAAAACAGAAAGGAGGTAAAAAACGGCCTGTACCTAATCCGCCTGCAAGCCGGCAGGTATTTTACAGCACGCCCGGTGGAGATTGTCAGGTAAATAAGTAAAATGTTAAACCGATATTGACCGGGGGCAGGGGGCAAAAGGCTCTGATCTCTCACAAACAAAGGCCTTATTGCACCCCTTTAACCGGTTGGTATTACAAAAGTAAAAATTATGAATTACTTTCGATCTTTCTTTTTAGTTTTTATGATCCTGGGCATAAGCAAGCTGGCTGTGGCACAGGAAAAATATGCCGTGCTCATTACTGGCGACTATGCCGGCGATGCTTATTCTGTCCCTATTTCCGATCAATGGAACGACGGACAGGGAAAAGGCCTGAGGGGCTTTGATGAATTCTGGAACGACACCTTTCTGATGTGGGAAATGCTTACCAAGCCCATCGATGAAGGCGGCAAAGGATATTCCGAAGAAAATGTTTATGTTCTTTTTGCGGGAGGTCAAGACTATTATAAATCACAACCTGGTGTTGATGGCAGGTACAGGCCTGATGATGGATCTACAGTAGTAACAGATTATTCGGCCAGCATGGGCAACCTCAGCCTGGTGTTCAATGGTCTGGCCAGCGGCACTGGCGGTTTGCCCCAATTAAACCAGGACGACTTCCTTTTTGTATGGACTTTTGATCATGGTGGCGGTTCCGGTGGCAATTCAACCCTTTGCTTAATTGATGGCAATATAACAGATGATGCTTTTGCTGCTTTGGTCAATCCCATTCAGGCCAACAAAAAGGTTTTCTGGATGCAGCAGTGCAGGTCTGGTGGATTTGTAGATGAGCTGGAAGGCAATACTACATTTTTCCATTCGGCATGTCAGGCAAATCAAAATGCCTACAGGGCCAATGATACCCCGGATATTGAGAATGAGATTAGAAATAACGTAACCTATCATCATGGAGAGTATAATTTCCATATGTATTCGGTTACTAATGGTGAGTCTCCAGAAGAAGGTACTACAAGCTACAATGGGATTCCTTATTCCAGTGCTGACCTGAACAGTGACAACTGCATCAGTGTTTCCGAATCATGGCTATGGGAATCAGCTCGTGAGAATTCCCCTGAAACACCTTTGTATTCTGATTTGGGTTCAATAGGTTCCACCACCTCCCTGCGTTTCCCCACCCTGATGTTCGAGGACATCACCAGCAGCGAAAACCATCGGGGGATCATAGGCGTAACAAAAGATGTGCGCGTTATGCCCGGCCAGACCCTTACGCTCTACGATAAAGCCATAGTGCATTTTATCAACGATGCAAAAATCACCGTGGAAGCTGGCGCCAGTTTAGTAATTGGCGACAATGTGGAGTTTATCATGGATGATCCGCACGGCACTTCCGACCCATCGCATTCTGCCTTACTTGTGCGCGGAAACATCAGCTTCGGCAGCGATATCAAATTCAGTTCCAAAAACGGCCACGACTGGAAAGGCCTGGACTTTGATGCCATGACCACATCCTATACCTTGCAGGGAATAGAATTCGACCACTGCGGTATCTATGGCTCGGCAAGGCTTACGGTAAGTAACTCTTAATATTATTGTTGGTTCAATATTTATCCTTTATTTTTCCTTTCTCTTCATTTTTTGCAGGTCATATTCCCCTCCTAAAATCCATTCTAAAAAATATCTCGTTAAAGAATTAGGCATTAACTATCCGCTTTCCGCAGAGAGCCCCTTAGTGTATTAATTATTTAATAAGTTAACTAATTTTCAATGCATCACCAGTATAAGTCCATCGAAAGGGCTTAGCACGTGTCTCATTGTATGTTTTCACGTATTCAATAAGTTGAGAAGCCAATTGTTCTGATGATTTCCAAACACCTCCTTTTACAACATCCTTTGTTAATATATTGAACCATATCTCGACTTGATTCAACCAAGAAGAATACGTTGGGGTGAAGTGCAATGTGATTTTCCTTTTTCCTTTCAGCCACTCCTTAACGTCTTTTTGTTTATGTACCGAAAGGTTGTCTGCAATTATGTGAAGCTTTTTGTTTCTGTATTTCCTATCAAGTGATTTTAAGAACTTTAAGAAGTTTTCTGCATTATTTGATTTAATTGTTTTGGCTGTTACTTCACCTGTATGCACTGCAAGTGCCGCAATTAACGAAACAGTTCCGTTGCGTTTGTAGGTGGCTGTTTGTCTTTTCGGATTTCCTGGCCGTAATGGCAACTCTGGCTGAGTTCTATCGAGTGCCTGTATTTGAGTTTTTTCGTCAACACAAATAACCAAAGCGTTTTCTGGTGGCGACATGTAAAGCCCAACAATGTTGGTCATTTTTTCTTCAAACTCTGGGTCTTTTGACTTGCCGCACCAATACTCAATTTTATGTGGCTTTATGTCTGCTTGTTTAAGAATCTGAAATACTTTAGACTGGCTAATCCCTACTTCTTTGGCGATACGTTCTTGAGACCAGTTAGTGTATCCGTCATCTGGCTTTGTGCAGGCTTTCTCAATTACCATAGCCTGTTGTTCTGCAGTGATAACCTTTGGTTTTCCACTTCGGTAAGCATCCTTCAAACCTGTAATACCTTGCTCGCGAAATCGTTGTCTCCATTTATTTACTACAGGTCTACTAAGCCCTGTTTGCTCTACTATTTCACTCATCGATAAACCTTGATCGGATAATATAATTATCTCGGCACGCTCAACGTAACGTTTTTCAAGTTTGTGTGAACGGCTCATGGAAAGAAGCTCTGCCTTCTCTTCCGTTGTTATCTGAATGGGTTTTCCTATCCTTGCCATGTGGCAAAGATAATAAAATATTAGTTAATTAACTTTATAATTATAACATTAGCAAACCTGAGTGCCTATCAAAAAACATCAGGGACAGCTACCTTGCAGTTTGATTCAGAAGTTTCCGGTGAAATAGAGATCAGCCTCTACAGTATTGACGGCAGGCTTTGCCAGCAATGGCACAAAAGCATCCAGAAAGGCGCAAACCATATTGAGCTGGGACTAAACTCCGCATCGCCTGGCGTTCATTTGGTCAGCCTGCGCTCTTTGGGAGGGCAATTGTTTGGCAGTGTGAAGTTAAGTTTGTAAAACGACATAAGGGATAATTGACAAACCGCCTGTTGATTGGGGCTTCCCCTTTCAGCAAGCGGTTTTTAAGCACCCGGGCTTGAAGGTTAATAAAATACATCCTCGCCACAAAGGGGCAGGAATTAATAAACCAAGCGTACTTTTACACCGGCCATTAGCCATCTTCCGGGCTGTATTACATTGCCGAAATCAAAATATTTTTCGTTAAAAAGGTTGTTGGCTTCCACATAGGCCATCCAGTTTTTTTCCTGCCATTGCAAACGGGCATTCACTAACACAAAGGCTTTATAATCTGCAACAGTGGATTGACCGTCTTCATACTTTAAATAGGTGCCGTCCCGGTCCTGCCAACTGATGAGGGTGCTTAAGCCCAGTTTTTCCCATAGATAGAAATTGGCTGCTACATCCAGCTTATGGCGCAAATAATCCAGGGCGTAACGGCTGATCAGCGCCCCGCTTTCTTTATCCATAGTCGCCCAATTGTACGAAAGGCGGAATTGCTTTACAAATTTCATGGCTTCTGACCATTTCGCCGGCTGCGTGCTCATACTGATTTCAATGCCGGTGGTATTCACTTCGGTAAGGTTTTGAGCCTGCCAGAGTTCTTCTTCATCGGCCTTTACCCAGTCAATTACATTGCTTCCCAATCGGCGGTACACCAAAGCATGTCCCTGGATTCCTCTGTCCTGAAGCTTGATGCCGCTTTCAAAACTGGTCGATTCTTCGGGTTTGAGGTTTGGGTTGCCGATATTGGTCGGGCCATCATAAAAAAGATCGGTAAAAGTTGGGACGCGCAGGCTGTGGTTGGCCGTAGCGTAAAGGCGCAGCTTGGGGCTGACAGCAAAGCTGATATCTGCTCCGGGAAAGAAATGTGCTCCTTCCAGACTTGAATGCCAGTAAGCCAGTGCTCCTGCAGAAAAGCTCCAACGATTCAGAATCAGGCTGTGTTCCACATAGAGGTTCATGCTCTGACGATCGGCACTTTTGGTGAATTCGGCGCCTTCTTCGCCGGGCACAGCTTCCGGTTTGTCCATTTCATATCCCAGAACATTGCTTTTGATGCGCTCCTCACGGGCTTCGAGGCCAATGGAAGTTTTTCCCATAGAAGAATAAACAAGCAGCGATGCCTGAGCTCCGGCAATATCGCTCATATGGTAATTGTGGTTTTTATACATTCGGGACTTTCGTAGCGGAAGAGTTCAAAACGGTCGTGATGGCGGCGCCAATATCCGGAAGCATTGAATTTGATTTTCTGTCCGCTGCTGTATTTCAGGCTGGCAAATTGTGTGCGCGTAGCTTCAAACTGATCGGGATAGGCTGGGGTGTAAAATGCCAGTGCCCCGAATTCTTTGGTATTATAGCCGCCTTGCAGTTCAAAGCTGTGGTTTTTTAGGCTCAGACGTCCGTGATAAAATACATTGCTGTTTTTGAAATCTGTATTGCCGGTATAGCCATCAGAAGCTTTATGGCTGATGCTGGCAAAATGTTGTGTATTACCGGCTTTTTGGTGCAGGTTGGCTGCGGCGCGGTAATATCCATATTCTCCGCCTGTGAGGCTGATTTCTGTTTGATTGTTTTGATGTTCGGGGCTGGTGATGATGTTGATGGCGCCGGAGAAGGCATTGGCGCCGAAAATCCGTGCTGCCGGGCCCTGAAGGATTTCAATACGCTGGATTGCAGAGAGGTCGATCGGCAGGTTTAGGTTGTGGTGCCCGGTTTGCGGGTCGGTGATGTTGATGCCGTTGAGCAGGATGGCTACCTGATCGGAAGAGCTGCCGCGCAGGCTGATGTCGGCTTGTACGTCCATTCCGCCACGTTGACGGATGTCGATGCCGGCAGCATATTCCAGAAGGCCGTCGATCCCGCTCACAGGCGCAGAGGCAATTTCTTCCTGACTGATGACATGTACCACACGCGCCATCTCGCTGTAAAGCACCGGGGCGCGCTGTGCCGACACTACCACTTCGTCCAGATCTTCCTGTTGCATATGTTCCTGCCGGTCGGTTTGGGCTTCTGAACATTTAGGGGCAATTGCCAAACTGCATGTAAGCGATAAAACACCAATTGTTACCTTCTTTTTCAGGGAGTTGAATGCGCTGTACGCATTTCCTTCCCAACGCCTGAAGCGATGCGTTTTTTGTTTTTGTACTTGTGTTTTTAACATAAAAATTGAATTAAAAAATTAGAGCCTCAAAACCAATCGAGACCAGTCATTTTTAACGCACTTTATGTTTGCTTATTTTGGAAGGGCTGCCTGTAATGCAAAAAAGGGTTCTACTAGGAATTTCGTGGAAAGACAAATAAATCTCCAACAGATTCCTCCTAAGTTTCCTCATACTTCGGAAAACTTTGTCGGAATGACGCGTTTTTATGAAGTCAGGAGGCAAATGCGGCGAGGACGCGTTTGAAATATCCTACTGTGTCCTCGCCGCATTTGCCTTAAACACCTAATAAACAGCGTCATTCCGACCGGAATAAAGCCAAACGAAGTGATTAAGGCTTTGTGGAGGGAGGAATCTGTTGGAGCTCATTCTATTTTATTAAGTATTTTATTTCCAAATATTTGCTTAGTATTTAATTGCAAACATTATCATTACCCACGAAATTCCTAGTAAAACCGAACTTTATAAGCCTATGGATATCAATTCGGAGCAAATATACAATATTTAGAGTTCGTCTATAAAGTCGTGTTTTTAGTTCAGAATGTTCGAGGTCAAGGCATTCTTGGTGTTGAAAATAAGGAGTCCCGTACGCACGGGATGGCTGGTTTCAACTCCAAGAATAACGCTGAGATCGGGCATTATGGGCAAGCACTTAATCTTCAACCCGCTTAAACACTAATGCTGTACGGTTGATATTGTAAATTTTGATTTTCCAATTGCCATCAGCATCTTTTTCTGCAGGATAGAGCACGTCAGCATCCAGGCGGCCATAACCACCATAAGCGGGTGCATCAGAGCTGAAAACCACCTGGTAATTACCTTCTGTTGGCACCGGAACTTCGTAGCTTTCCGGAGAAATGTTGATATGGAAGTTGAAGGTAAATACCAGTCCGTTGCGCTCAAAAACTATGGTTTTATGCCAGTCGTCCATCCAAAGCTGTCGCGGATAACCTGCGCTCAGGATTTTGTTGTCCTGCACCAGAGCCAGCATCTCCTTATCAAATTCATTCAGGAATTTATATTTCAGGTTTGGATTATCGACCAGCGACCACTGCCTGCGGGCATACCAATGGCTCCAGTTATTGCCTTCGCGTGGAAAATCGATCCATTCGGGATGGCCAAATTCATTGCCCATAAAATTGAGCCAGGCTTCTCCGCCCAAAGTCAGCGTAAAAAAGCGGATAATTTTATGCATAGACACGCCGCGTTCGGTAGTCATATTGTGGTCTTCCACGCCCATATGGTCGTACATATTTGCATCCATCAGCTGAAAAGCCAGGGTTTTATCGCCCACCAGCGCCTGATCATGCGATTCGGCATAGGCTACGGTCTTGATATCGAACTTACGGTTCACCATCACATCCCAAAGCTCCCAGACATTCCATTCTTCGTCTTTCTTTTCTTTGAGCACTTTGGTCCAGTAATCGGGAATGCCCATGCCAAGGCGGTAATCAAAACCGATTCCACCGTGTTTAATCTGATTGCACAGTCCGGGCATGCCACTTACATCTTCGGCAATACTTACCGCATGGCGGTTGACTTGCTTGATAAGCGCATTGGCCAGCTGCATATAGGTTATGGCATCCCATTCCACGCCATCGCGGAAAAACGCATCCTGATTCCAGTCGCCGATATAGCCATGGTGGAAATAGAGCATACTGGTCACGCCATCGAAACGGAAGCCATCGAAATGGAATTCGCGCATCCAGTATTTTACATTGGAAAGCAGGAAGCGCAGCACTTCGGTTTTTCCATAGTCAAAAAGCTTGCTGTCCCATGAGGGGTGGTCGCCGCGTTCGCCTTCGTGTAGGTAAAGCCCGGGCTGACCGTCAAATTCGTTGATACCTTCGAGGAAGTTCTTAACCGTATGCGAATGCACAATGTCCATAATGACTGCAATGCCCATGCTGTGCGCTTTTTTGATGAGCGCTTTCAGCTCTTCGGGTGTGCCGAAACGGGATGATGGCGCAAAGAAATTACTCACATGATACCCAAAGGAACCATAATAGGGATGCTCCGCCACCGCCATCATCTGTATGGCATTATAGCCTTGCGTTTTGATGCGGGGGAGTATATTTTCTGCAAATTCAACATAAGTGCCCACAGCTTCTTTTTCTTGGGCCATGCCCACATGACATTCATAAATATAGAGCTCATCAAGCTGTCCGATAGAGAATTTATCGCCGCGCCAGTTGAATTTCTTTTCGGGAAACCACAACTGACCGGAAAAGGCTTTGGTTTCTTCGTCCTGTACCACACGGGTGATATATACCGGAATGCGCTCGTACCAACCGTTTTCGCCATGTACCAGCACTTTTACGCGCGATTCGTGCACCAGACGGTCGGCATAAATTTCTTCGGGAAGAAAAATCTCCCACACGCCGTTCTCTTTCAGCTCCATACGGTGGCTCGTTCTTTGCCAATTGTTGAAATCGCCAAAAAAGTAGAGGTCACGCGCACGTGGCGCCCACTCACGGTAGTACCAGCCTTTATCTGTGCTGCAGTAGTGGATGCCAAAATAATTGTGCGCATCAGCAAATTTCAGCAGGCTGCCATAATCATTTTCAATTTGTTTTTTACGCGACAAATAGCGCGCATAACGTTCATAAACTTCACGGGCAACGGGTTCCAACCACGCGTCATCCTTCACAATCTTTAATTTCTTAAAATCGTTTCCCATAATGTTTTAAAAGGTTAATTAATATGTTTTAAAATCTGTTTTTTCGTAAGTAAGCTCTTCCAACGAAAAAATTTTCCCAAAGTTTTAAAACTTTGGGAAAGTTCTGTTGGAAAAAGTTTATTGTTTCACCGCAATCAAAGCGGACCTTCCGGCTATTTTGATCTGCTTGCCGGAGAATGTACGGAGGCCACTTTCGTTGATTTTCCCGTTTTCCAGAACGATATTCCATTTACCTTCCGGAAATTTGATTTTCTCCGCCTTTTCGTTGCCGTTGAACACTACCAGAATTTCGCCCCAGGTGTCTTCATTGGCATTGGCATCGATGGTGTAGCCTACCACATTGGCGGGCAGCTCATTGATAAAATGGAGTTTTTCAGCAATCATTTCTGTTGAAGGCATACGGAATGCCGGATGGTTTTTGCGCAGGCTGATCAGGTCGCGATAATATTCAAATACATCGTAATGCTGTTTTTTCCAGTTCCAGTCAATCTGATTAATGCTATCAGGACTTTCGTAGGAATTCTCCACGCCCTGTTTGGTGCGCATCATCTCCACGCCGGCATGCAGGAAAGGCACAGCCTGAGAGGTCAGTACAATGGTGTTGGCCAGTTTGTGCATTTTCTTGATTTCTGCTTCCGTAGCTTCCGGATTGGAAATCTTCAGTTTATCATAAAGGGTATTATTATCGTGGCAGCTCACATAATTAACGCTCTGCTGCGGTGATGGCGACCATGCGGTATCTGAGTAATTTACCAAAGCATAATCGATATCCGGATGATGTGTTGCGCCCACCACACCAAATTTGATACTTTCTTCCATGCCTTCTTTTCCGCTTACAAAGCCCTGTTCTTCCACATTGCTCCAATGGCCTTTTACGCCATCGCGGAGGTCATCAGAAAATGCGGCAACATTTTTCAGTTCGTTCGTATGGGCTTTAAGTGCACGTTTTTCTATCGGAAGCGGCGAATCACCAGCTGTCCAGCCTTCTCCGTAGAGGATGTATTTTTTGCCCCAATGGTGCGGATGCAGTGCCTTCTGGATTTCATTCATGGTTTCGATATCGTGTATGCCCATCAAATCGAAGCGAAATCCATCTACATGATAGGTATCCGCCCAGTGTTTAAGGGATTCGATCATGTATTTACGGACCATCGGGCGTTCCGATGCGGTTTCGTTTCCGCAACCCGATGAATTACTGTAGCTTCCGTCATCGTTGTGGCGGTAGTAATATCCAGGCACGCTCAGGCTGAATACCGATTCATCACCATAGCCGGTATGGTTATATACCACATCCATGATGACGCCAATTCCGTTATCGTGGAAAGCTTTGACCATTTCGCGGAATTCCATGATGCGCGTCTCCGGATTATAAGGATCCGATGAATAGCTTCCTTCGGGCACATTATAATTCTGCGGATCATAGCCCCAGTTGTACTTCTCGCCTTTGGGGCGGGTTTCGTCGATGGAGCGATAATCAAAAGCCGGTAAAATATGCACATGCGTGATGCCCAGCTCTTTCATATGGTCGATGCCCGTGCTCAGGTCATCCGGGCTTTTGCCCCATTTTTCTACCAGACCTTTAAAAGTACCGACATTTTCCAATCCTGATGACGGATGTGAAGAGATGTCGCGCACATGCAGTTCATAAAGCACGATGTCGTTCATATTCCGGTATTTTGGACCACGGTCGCTATTCCAGCCTTCGGGTTTTATGGAATCGAAATCAGCCACATAGGCACGCATTCCGTTTACACCTGTTGCTTTGGCATATGGCCCGGCAGATTCCTGCAGCCATTCGCCATCCTGCTGCACCTGAAAAGTATAAAAGCGTCCGTTCATATCCTCATTAGCGATATACAGCCAGGTTCCATCGGCATCTTTCTTCATATCAATGCTTTCGATGGGTTCGCCCTCTTCGCCATTATCGTAAAAATGCAGTTTTACGGCATCCGCAGCAGGCGACCACAGACGGAAACTGCACATTTTCGGTGTATAAACCACACCAAGGTCAGCGCCTTCATATACAGGATATTCATCAAAAGGCATTTCACTCATCTTTTTCGACGTACAGGCAGCGATTAAAGCCACCGAAATCATAATCATCACAACCTTCTTCATAAACAATTTTTTTGCAAACGTACTCATTCTGATTTAATCTAAATTAAAGGGAGGTTAAAAGTAGGAAAAAATTGGGAGTGTTGGTGGGTAATGGGCAATTGGTCATGGGGGAGTGTTTTTATTTCTTGTCATGTGCCAAATGTATTAATTCAGTTGTAATTCCCAAACATGACACATTTTTTTGAACAGTCTCAAACTTGTTATTGATTCGTATTTGATGTATTTCTGCACCTAAACATAATATCATGGCAAGACAAAGTATTTCATTTACAAAGCCAAATGATGATTGGCTGAAATCTCAGGTAGATACTGAAGAATATTCCAGTAAAAGCGAATTAATCAATGATTTGATCCGTCAAGCCCGAAAACAGCAAGTTGAAATCGATTGGATCAGGGCGAAACTGGAGAAAGCGGAAGATAGTGGTTTTACTGATGACTCCAAAGAGCAGATACTCAAAGAATCAAAGAGCCGGCTAAATGGCTAAATACAGCTTAAGTAAGGCGGCAAGAGAAGACTTGATTCGAATCCATCATTATGGTATCCGGAGATTTGGAATAGCTCAGGCTGATAAATATTTTGACATATTCTTTCATTATTTTGATTTAATAGCGCAAAGACCTTATGCTTTTGAGTCCGTTGACCAAATTAAAGAGGGATACAGAAGGTGTGTTTGTGGTTCGGACAGTATTTACTACCGAATTAAAGACGACCATGTAGAGATTATGGCAATAATTAGAGTTCGCCTATAAAGTCCAACTTCTGCGTTGTTGCTCAAAATCTAAATCCTCATCCCGTACCTACGGGACTGCGGTTTAGATTTTTTACACGCCTTGAATTTGAACTTTATAGAGCAAACTCTCGACTCTATGGACAAAAACTAATTAGTAGGCAGGATTTGAACAGATTCCTGTAGGTGTCTTTTTTCCTTATTACTGACCCAGCAATTAAGCTTTTTGTCTGCACGCCGCGCAAAGGCCTTTTGCTGCCTTTAGTTTACAGACCTCGATCCCTCAGGCTAAACCGATATAAAATGTTTCGAGAAATTACAATAAAACATCCGAAAAAAATCGTTTGCTATTAAGCAAATCCTTTAATCTCCTTTCCCGAATTTCCAGGCCAGGCCAATACCAAAGCTTTCTTTAAACTGCAGGTGGGGCGCTTCGCCTACTGCTGTCTTTTTTCCATCGATCATTTCATATTCTTTGATCATCACATTATGGTCATAAATCATGTGCATGCGGATGTTTGTGCTCAGGTATTCGTTTATCGTAAGATTGAGCAGCATTTCCCAATTTACATCCACATTCCAACGGTTGCTTTTGTCCAGATCGAGGTAATTATTGTAGAGCTCCAGTTTGGTGTTGAGGTTTACATTTTTCCATATTTCCGTTTTAAGTTGCACCTTGACATTGATGCCGAATTCCGGTTTCAGGTTTTTTCCCGGTTTCAGGATGATGTTTGTGGTGTCTTGATATACAGCAGGTTCTACGCCAAAAGCACCTTTGTTGGCCAGCTCCTGATCCAGTACAAAAGTAAATTTCCCGGAAGCGGGTGAGATGAAAACACTGAACTTTTCTTTGAGGTTGTACTGCATACCGGCAGATATGGTCAGATAGGCCGGGGCAAAAAATGTGGAAACAACGGTTGAATCATCTGGATATTTATAGCCATTGCTGAATTGTGTTTTTAAGGTAGCATTGGTGGTGTAGTACCAGTTTTTTATGGCATTGATACCGAAACTTGTCCCCAGGTCAATTTTATCATCGGTTTTCCGGAATTTGTCATATTCGGAATATTGCAGTCCGTAGGCGAGTTTTAGATAATGTTCAAAGCGGAGTTTTTTGCGCTGCACACCGGCATAAAAATCGAGGAATGACGAGCCGGCCAGCGAGCTTTCGCCACCTTCGGCCCAATGTGATAAAGCCGTTTGGTTAAAATTTAATTGCCCGATTCCATGAACATTCCATTTGCGGAGGCTGTCGGGCAGTTTGGCTGCTTCGCTACCTGTGGGAATATTTCCGTCAGGAGAATTTCCGGGGTAATTGTTTGCAAATAAATTGTTTAGGGCTAAAAAACATATAATTGTCAGTGCTGATTTTAGAAGAATGAGTTTTCGTGCTTTATTTTGTAGTTCCATCCAGTACCTATTTTCAGAATTTTTAACGGGAGAGGGATCATTTTATGATTTGAAAATTAAAAAACAGCCCGCATTTTATGAAATGCAGGCTGGAATTATTATTTGGACTTCTAAAATTTAGTTGACCGGCGCAAACATTGGATCCCATGGTGGGAGCATTGTGGGTTCTTCTTTCATCATTTCCAGAACTGCTCCGGGAACATATTTTTTATGTACCACAACACGGAACATATATTCGTCAAACCAGCGGTCGGTCATAATCAGGTGGCCTTTAAATCCGCTCATGCCCCAGCTGTTTTCCAACAGCCATTTCTTGATTTTACCGTCTTCGGCAATATCAACCGCTACGAGTGTCATGCCGTGCGATGATCCGCTTTCGAAAGTTTCTACGCGTGCTTTTTTGTCCATGCCAAATTCGGTATCAAAAATGTCGCCATAGTCATAGTAATTTACGTCAAGCACACCCTTTTTGCGGTCGAGCTGTTTGCCAACATCACAACTGAAATACATGGCTTCATTGTCGAGTATCGACATTTTGGCTGCTTCCTTGATGATGTCGTTGGGGAGGTTTACATAAATCCAGTTCATGCCTTCGTGAACGTTGCGGTCGTACTCAATTTCGTAGGTTTTATTTAATGGACGGCTGGGGTCGTTCATCATCAAAACATAATCGCGCAGGTTTACGCCAACAGCTTCTGTATAAAACTCTTTGGGTGTGTATTCTTTGCTTTCGCTGATTTTTCCTTCAGCATCTTCATAACGCCAAACGAATTTTTGCGGTGGTTCGCCCAGGCTAATGGACAGCATGCGATAAACTTCGCTGAGCATTTCGGTTTTGCGCTTTGCCAGCTGTTTTTCTTTGGCTCCTTCGGCACGCATTGCACGTAGTTCCAAGCCCCATTCGCGTAATTTGCGGCGCAGCAGTTTTTGCATCATGCGCGTGTTTTCACTTTGATAGGTTTCCGGCATCACATCGGCAGGGACCAATCCGTATTTTTCAACCACATTCACAAAACCGTTCCAAACACCGCCATCCTGAATAGGATGCTTGAATAACCATTCTACAGTGCGGTCATCCTGAGGCTTGTCAATGTGCACAATAATTTCCTGAAGGAAGAGGTTGCATTTTTCCAGTTGATCGAAAAAGAAGTTGTAATTCTGGGAGAATTCGAAATCTTTGAGATTGTACTTTTCAATCACTTTGGGGCGCATTACATTCAAACTGGCAAATAACCAGCAGCGTCCTGAAGATTTCTGATCGGTAATTCCTTTGGTTTTTACACGATTGCTGAAATAGGTGTCCGGCCGTTCCGGATTGTCGTAATTTACCGCCAGTTTCTGGATGTCGTTGCCGGTAACAGCATTCTGCAAAGCCTTGGTTTTTCCATTGTTTTTAAAATCATTGCGGAAACCCTGGAGCATTTCATCGTCAATGGTTCCGTTTTGAGCAAAAAGCCCTGCGCTCATGAAAATGGCCAGTGCGCCAAGCATTATTTTTTTGAATTGGGTCATAGGATTAGTTTTTAATGAACAATGAGTAATTTTTTTGTAAGCGCAAAGGTAGCGCTTTCAACAGAAAGCAGATAAAATCCTTCCGGTAAATTGTTGGTGGGTATGTCAATTTGCGGGTTCATTATCCTGTCCAACTGCTTCCTTTCCGCATAAAGCTCGTTTCCGGCAACATCAAATATTTTAATAATCAGCTCCTGATTTATGGCTCCGGTGATTTGCAAACGCACTGTTTTATCTGCAGGATTTGGGTGGAGCCTGATGTTTTTGCTCATTTCCGTTTCTTCCATGCCCACAATTTGCTGTACTTCTTTCAAAAATATTTTATCTTCAGGATCAAATTGTATTTCAGTGACTTCCGTCGGAAAGAAGAAATCCCAGAACTGCATATCTTCAGTATTTTCAATACGGATGGTGCTGTCCAGTTCCGGGCCAAGGAATCGGATGTCGATGGGATAAGCAAAAAAGGCCGTTTCCTGCGCCTGATGCGTTGTGTAATTTACTTTCCATTGATTTTCTGTTTCCTGCGTGATGTAGAAAATATTTTGATATACCGGATGGTTGGGCTGGTAAATCCATTGTTCAAAAAACCACCGGTAATCCTGCCCGGTAAACTCATTGGTTTTCAGGATAAATTCCTCCGTTGTTATGGCTTTGAACATAAAATCCTCATCGGTACCATAGCTTTTGATAAAATCAAAAAACACAGCATCGCCCAGCTCTTTGCGCAGCATGTATAAAACGCAGGCACTTTTGGCGTATGTCAGCGCATAATTAAAAAGTATGGTTTGAGGTGGAGGCGTGGTGCTCCAGTGTTTCATTGTAATAGGACGCCCGGGATTTCCGGCCATATAATTGTTTTTTCGGCTGATCATCAGCTCTTCGTAAGCTTCGTAGCCGGATGTATGTTCTTTCCAAAGTGCTTCGCTGTAAGTGGCAAATCCTTCGTTGAGCCATAAATCTGCCCAGCTGGCACAGGTAATCAAATCGCCAAACCATTGATGGGCAAATTCATGTGCAATTAGGCTTTCATACCAGCAATTCGGACATAAACTTGTGAGCGTTTGGTTTTCCATACCGCCCCAGGGGAATTTGTTGTTGAGCGTGGCAAAGCCGTTTTTTTCAAAAGGGTACATCCCGAAGATTTCTGAAAAATAATCGCTCATATCATTGTAAATGCCCTGAATATACGACGGATCTTCGCCATCATTATAGTAATAGCGTATGGGGATGCTGCCGCTGCCATCGGGTTTTCCCCATTCCAAAATATCGAGATTCCAGTTTTTGCGGGCGCTTACAACGGCAAGATAGGTGGGCAGTGGGTGTATGCTGTTCCAATGATAAACCAAGGTATCGCCAAAATGGGTTGAATCTACCAAACTACCATTGCTGCCGAGCAAAACATCATCGGGAACAGCAGCAATCAGCTCCCATGTGGCTTTGTCGTTGGGCTCGTCCCAGCAGGGAACCCAACGACGGGCGCGCTGGGGTTCGCAATCAGTGAAAACAAAGCCGTCGGTGGCATAAAAGGCTTTGTCATCGACTTCTTTGTGGTGATATGTAATGAGGATTTCGAGCGTATCGCCGGCGGGATATTCCTGATCCAAATCAATAAACAGATCATTTTCTTCATGCCGGAACGAATTTACAGGCCCTTCAAGGGCGATTATTTCCAGCGATTCCTGTGCCGCATCAAGGCGGATGTTGTTGAGTGTTGTGTCGGTTTTGAAACGCAGCAGCAGCACAGCATCAAAACTGTTGGGATATGGCGTTTCAAAGCAGTGGAAAAAATCGGCATCAAGCCGGTAATGCAGCACGTCAAAGCTGTGGTTTGCACCAATTTGCATGTTTTTTTGCAGATGTGCATGCGTATGTCCTTTACTTTTGCTGTGTGCGCACATCATCGCACCATCATCAACATACTGAGCCTGGAGCATGAAAGGGAGAAACAGGATCAAGATCCCTGTGAGCCTTATTGTTTTCATTGTTGGTCGTTTTTTTATGTTTCCTGTCCCGTATCTGTGTTTGTCCGCCAACTCAAGGTTCCGGTTTCATTAAAATTGCTGAGATCGGACATTAAGGGCCGAAACTAATTTGTGTCCATAACCGGCTCCGCAAGCAGCTCCTGAATCCCCTCACGTGTTTTGATGAGGCTGGCAAATTTGATTTTCCGTTCCTGCAGGCGGGCAATTTTTTCTTCGATGCTGCCACGGGTGAGGAAACGGTAAACAAACACATTTCTTTGCTGTCCCATGCGGTAGGTTCTGCTTAGCGCTTGTTCTTCACTTGCAGGGCTCCACCATGGATCCAGAATAAAAACATAATCAGCTTGTTGAAGGTTCAAACCAACTCCTCCGGCTTTGAGGCTGATCAGGAATACGGAACAATTTTGCTCATTTTGAAAGCGTTGTATGATTTTTTCACGCTGCCGCGATGCGCCCGTAAGCATGGCATAATCTTTTCCTCTTTTTTTTAGTTCACGGGCGTAGAGCTCAAGATGCTTTACGTATGAGCTAAAAACCAGTACTTTGTGCCCCTCGTTAAGGATGTTTTCGAGCATGCTGAGCGCGATTTTCATCTTGCCGCTTCCGTGTTCAAAATCATCATCAACCATAAGGGGGTGGTTGGAAATCTGGCGCAACAGGCTAATGCCTTGCAAAACGTTGATATTATTTTGGTTAGAGGTTTTTTGATCCATTTCTTCAAGCAGCAGGTTGCGCACACGGCTTTTTTCCTTTTCGTACAATTTTTTTTGTTCGCTGCTCATTTCGCACATAATGGTTTCTTCGGTCAATGGCGGAAGTTCCGGTGCAGCCTGTTGTTTGGTGCGGCGTAGCACAAACGGACGTATAAGCGACTGCAAGTGTTCCTCCCGCGCCTCATCGCCATGCTTTTCAATGGGAACAATATATTGCTCGCGGAAAAAAGCCTGGTTGCCTAAAATGCCGGGATTAAGAAAGTTCAATTGTGCCCACAAATCACTGATGCTGTTTTCTATGGGCGTTCCGGTAAGTGTCAGGCGGTAATTGGCCGTAAGGCGCATAATGGATTTATAGGTCTTTGACGAAGGGTTTTTGATGTTCTGGCTTTCATCTAGGATAAGGTACTGGAACGGGAAATTTTCCAGTATTTCCATATCGTTGCGTATGGTTCCGTAAGTGCTGAGTACGATATCAAATTTTTTGAGAAAATCTGCTTCGCGCACTCGTGTAGAGCCTGTGTAAATATAAAATGAAAGGATGGGGGCAAAACGCCTGATTTCGTTTTTCCAGTTGTGTACCAGCGATGCCGGCGTAATAATCAGGCTGGTGTGGCATGATGGTTCTTCTTTTTCTGTGGTGTTTTCTTTGGTTTCCGTTAAGGCAAACAGGTCGAGTTGTGGGCTGTTGCTTGGTTTTGGCGAGCTTGCCTGGATTTTAAGATCCGGATTTTGATCGGGTTCTTCCTTTATTTTGAGCAAACTGCTTAATGCCTGAATGGTTTTCCCCAAACCCATATCATCGGCCAGTATGCCGCCAAAATGACGCGAGCGCAGCCATTCCAGCCACCGGAAACCATCAAGCTGGTAGGAGCGGAGCTTTGCTTTGAGTTGTGCCGGTGCTTCTATTTTCAGGAATTCTTCAGGCGGTGCAAATGCCGTGCTTTTGATTTCCTGAGGCCCTTGTTCCATCGCTTCAACGATGCTGAAGTGTTGCAGAGGCATTTCAAAGTGGTCTTTTTTGAGTTTGCCATGCAATAAAACCTCATGAAATTTTTCCATCCATTCCTGCGGGATCAGGAAAATACTGCCATCTTTTAGTTTGTATTCTCGGCGGCCTTCCAAAATATAATTACGCAAACTCGTAAAATTGATGGCCGTGCCATCCTGCAGAACAATTTGGATATACACATCAAACCAGTCGTTTTTCTTGTTGATGCGCTGCTCTGCTTTTGCTTCTCCAATATAATATTTTTTATTTAACTCCTGTGTAAACAGTATTTTATGTTTTTCTAAAAGTGTTCTGTTTTGGTTGACCCATTGTATCAGCGCAACTTCAGAATTGCTGTGGATAACCTCAAAGGAATTGCTGTGTTTCGAAAAACGGAGGCCGTGTTTGGTGAGTATTTGAATCAGTTTTTCTTCCGCTTCTGTTTTTCTGCTGATCCTCGAAAAAGAATAATTGTCATTATCAATATGGAGCCGTACAAATTCTTTTTGTGGCGATGTGTGGAGTATTTTGTGCTTTCCGTAGCTGAATTCCAAGGATAGTATTGGCCCGTTAAAACCGTTTTGCAGTCTGAGATGTGGCTGAAGAGCAGTTTTTTTGTCATGAACTTCAAAGCCTTTGATGCGCACCGGATGCTCTTTGATGCTTTTGAGGATGAATTTTTCAAAGTACATTTTTTCGCTGCGCAGGGGCACATGAATAAATTCTTTATCGAAAAAAGGACGCAGGTTTTTGCCGTTTACATCTGCGCTGAAACGGTATAGTTTATTGTCCGATATTAGCAGGCATGGCGATTCAGCCACGATGGTGTTGGCTTTATCGAGTAAAGTCAATTCTGCGCCATCGGAAGCGATACTCAAATGATAGCGTGTTCCTTCGTCGGTTTTTTCAAAATTATAAACAGTTTCGGCTTTTTCAGGCATAATTTTGATCACCTGATCGATCAGGAAGCTCTTGGCGCGGTCGTAAAACAGAAAAAATGCGGGGCCTTGTCCGGCGATTTCTACGACGCGCAGCATATTATTTTCTATAATTTGCCTTGCTCTTTTATAAGCTGCATCATTGAAATGTTTTTCAAAATAGGTTTTTGAAGGAATGTCCTTTTTTAGGTTAATGCGCTCTAAAATAGCCTGTTCTGTGGTTTCAAGGCAGATTTCCACAGCCTGGCGCACATCATCAGATAGTAAACTGCTTTGTTTTGCTTCTTCAAGTTTGTGGATACGTTGTTCCAGTTTAATGAAATTATTTTCCAAGCGGAACAGGTAGGGCGCTATCATCCAGCCCAGAAAAGGATGTTCCGTAAATGCAAACACAATGCCCATAAGCTATGCTTCTGTTTCTTCGTTTTCGTCTTCGTCTTTTCGGTTCCTGATTTCGTTGATGATGCTGCTGATTTCCTTGTGGTCGGGGATTTTTACATTGGTGGCAAAATAGCCTTCATAAAGGAATTGCCCAAATTCATTGATTTCATCCAGCGTTTGGCGGATCAGCTCATTAAAATCGCATTGCAAGGGCGCCAAAACCTGAAAAATTGCATATTCCCCTTTGAAGTTGATTTTTTCCATTTCACCATTTTCACTGCGGAATGCGAGGTCAAACTCTTTTTTGATGATCTTTTTTTGTGATGGCAGGAAGGCTTTCTTTTCTTCTAAGTTGAAGATGCAGAAAAAATACCGGAGTAAATTTCCTTTTCCGCCTAATCCGCTGGAAATAAAACCGATATTGTCATCGCTGAGGTCGCTTTCGAGCATGGCACGGGCTATATGTACTCCAAAACGGGCAAATTCGGCTATTTCGCCATCGGCGGTTTCACTAAAATTTTCCAGTTCCCGAAAACTCCGGACACTCGCTGTCTGTGCCAATTGCACGATAGTTTCTTTTCGTTGGAGCAGGTCGGCATCCGGATCGAGAAGCACAGGTAAGCGGCTAATCGCTTCATCTTCGTCCATACGCTCTTCTTTTAGGTTTCGGGCCAGCTCCAGATATTCCTGTTGTACCTCTACATCAATCTGATCTTCAATGATCCTGATGTTTTCAGGCATATGGTTGATCATATCGTTGAATTCGTTGGGATTCTCTATTGTAGTCATAAATGCGGTATTAGGGTATGAGGAGGTTTATCGATTTTTTATATGTCCTTATCTTAAGGACTTTATTTTCCCGGCAGGGTTCGCCATCAATGTTCACTGCCCCTGCTTCGGGACGGATCAATTTGATTTTTTTAGCTTTATGTATTTCAACATATTTCGATTTGTGAAATTTCCCCGTCATTAGCTTTGCCGTAGTAAAAGGAACAGTGAGCAATGGGAATTTTTTTACAAGGACCACTTCCAGTTTTCCGTCCGAAATTTTGGCTGTGGGCGCCACGGCAGCACCATAGCCAAACTGATCGCTATTGGCAAAACTGATAAAGAAAGCTTTGGTTTCCAGCTTTTTGCCGTCAAGGTACAAAATATACTCCTGAGCTTTGTACCTGAAGTATTGTTTTAATACTGAATTAACATAGGTTTTAAATCCACGTCCTTTGTTTTTGGCATATTCTACAGCAACTTCAGCATCGAATCCCACTCCGGCAATACTGATGGCAAAACGCTCGTTTACCATAAAAGTATCTATTTTTTTTATATTTTGCCGGTCAATGATTTTTATGGCTTTTATTGGGTCGAGTGGCAGTTTTAAATAGCGCGCCAGGCCATTGCCTGATCCGGCCGGGACAATTCCCAGTACGGTGTTGGTATTCATTAGGATACGTGCTATTTCATTGATCGTGCCATCACCGCCAACAGCCACTACGATATCGTAGCCTTTTTCGGAGGCTTTTTGGGCCAGCTTGGTCGCATGCTCGGCGCTTTTGGTGTATTTTACCCTGATGTCGTAGCGCTCCGGGTCTAAATTCTGTTTTACGACCTTTTTAAATTTATCGCGGTACCTGTTTTTTACGCCGCTGATCGGGTTTACTATGAAATATATTTTGGTCTTGATCATGGTTGGTATCTCATTTTATTGTCAATCATCCTGTTATTGTATTGCTGGATGACCGCCTTTAACAAGCTGTCGTATTGCTCTTGCACCAACAGTTTTTTGTTCAGAAGGTTGTCCTGCATCAAGCTGTCGTTTTTTCGATGGTACAATCCAATGGCTTCATCGCCCTGGGATATAAAGCTGTATTCATCGCTCAATAGCTGATAGGTTCCGTTTACATAATTAAAAGCATAGTTGGCCGTGCTGTCTGTTAAGTTTCGGCCAAACGACAGGTAAGGTTTTGGATAATTCAGGATGTTCAGGACAGTAGGCATGATATCGCTTTGCTGGGCAATGCCTTTTTTCCTTTGCGCTTTGATTTTGTGTGGCATATAAAACAGCAGAGGAATTTCATATCTGCCAATACGATTTTGGTAATAGGGATCCAAAGCTTCCGAAGTATGGTCGGCTGTAATGACGAATAATGTATTGGCAAACCATGGGTATTTTTGGGCTGTTTGGAAAAATTTTCTCAGAGCATAATCTGCATAGGCAATGGTTTCCTGGATTTGCAGCCTGCCTTTTGGGAATTTGCCTTCATATTGGGTAGGAATTGTGTAAGGATGATGCGATGAAAGCGTAAAAACGGAAGCCAGAAAAGGCTGCTGAAAGTTGTTCAGGCTTTTGCAGACATATTGGAGATAAGGCTCATCGAAAATGCCCCATTTGCCATCATAGTCATTTTTATCAGGATATTCATCCAGGCCGTAATAATGCTCAAAACCAGCCGCTGATGTAAAAGCTTCAAATCCCATAGTGCCGTTTTTGCCGCCATGAAAAAAGGCTGTTTCATAGCCTTCAGCAGCCAACAAACTGGCCAATCCTTCAATTTTGTTTCCGGCATAAGGCGATGTGATAAATTCCTGGTGCATCAGCGAAGGCAGCGAGGCCAATACCGCGGGGATGCCTTCGATGGAGCGTTTCCCATTGGCAAAAGCACGGAATACCATTGATTTCCGGCTTAATGAATCCAAAAATGGCGTGAAGGAAGGCATGTCCTTTGGGTTCATAAATCCGCAATGTTCCGCAGACAGGCTTTCAACAATCAAAATGACAATATTTATGCTGTCATTAAATGTAGATTGATAATCAGGCAAATGGATTGGGTTATAAATTTTATTCAGTACTTCTTTGGAATAGTAGCTGTGTTTTTTTAGGGGTTCTTTTCCCAGTGTTTTTCCTACGGTAAAGGGAGTGTTTAAGGCCAGGGCTGCATATTTGGGACTGTTGTTTTTAATTGCATCCATAATATTTATGGGTTTTAACTGCAAGCCTCCGCGTGCGCCAATAATCCATCCCCCACCAATCAGAACAAAAACAATAAAAGCGGGTACAAAATTTTTCAGGTGAAAGGAGAAAGTGGATTTTGGCCAGGCCGCTTTTTTGCTGATAACATAAACAAATGATGCAAGAATGGCAATGCCTAAGGTTAGTTCGGGAAGGAATCCGGTAAGGAAATCGCCCAGTAAATTTGTGAAACCGCCACCTTGTTCCAGAAAAGCAAGTACATCTGCCGTTGTGCGCTTGCCCGTAAAACGGAAATATACGGTATCTGTGAGATTGACCAATAAAGCCAGGATGTTGGGCAAATAAAACGACCATTGCGTAAGTGAACGCACAAAACGGAATCTTTGAAGTGGCAGTGGCAGAAAAACCAACAGGATAAATAAGCTGTTCAAATAGAGGATGATGGAAATATCGAAACGTATTCCTGAAAGAAAGGCCTTTACAATTTCCCATAGGCGCACATCCTCGCCCATCAGGAAATAATGCCCGTTGAAAAGCAGGAAAAAAAGCCGGCTCAATGTGAAAAAAGCCACCAGAAAAGCCAGTCGTTTTAAAAACGCTACATAATATTTGTCCATTGTTATCGCTCTCAGCAAATCATTTTAAAAAATCATCTGTCACGTTCTTTTTTTAGGCAACAGCTAAACCAGCAAATATAAGGCAATTTTGCAGGGAGACGATAGGACGGATCAATTCTGTTTGCTGTTTCATATCGTTGCCGGATAAATTGATTGATGTTCAGGATTACATCGGATTATTAATGGTTAGGGAGTTAAGGACTTATTATTGTAATATTTTGTTTCCGTCCATAATGTGCAATCTCAGCCTTATTCTCGGTATTAAAACCAGTCATCCCGAAACTTAGCGGATTCCTTATTTTCAATTCCGAAAGCTTCCGGAAGAATGCGCTTTGGATGCGCTTACTTTGGCAAGCTCAGTACATCGCAATGCAGCGCATCGCAGTATAACACTTCGGCCTCGAATATTCAGAATCAAGCACAATACTTTATTTGCGAACTCTATTTATAGTGTATTTCCTGATGATGGTTCAGGCTAGTGTATTAATTATTTAATAAGTTAACTAATTTTCAATGCATCACCAGTATAAGTCCATCGAAAGGGCTTAGCACGTGTCTCATTGTATGTTTTCACGTATTCAATAAGTTGAGAAGCCAATTGTTCTGATGATTTCCAAACACCTCCTTTTACAACATCCTTTGTTAATATATTGAACCATATCTCGACTTGATTCAACCAAGAAGAATACGTTGGGGTGAAGTGCAATGTGATTTTCCTTTTTCCTTTCAGCCACTCCTTAACGTCTTTTTGTTTATGTACCGAAAGGTTGTCTGCAATTATGTGAAGCTTTTTGTTTCTGTATTTCCTATCAAGTGATTTTAAGAACTTTAAGAAGTTTTCTGCATTATTTGATTTAATTGTTTTGGCTGTTACTTCACCTGTATGCACTGCAAGTGCCGCAATTAACGAAACAGTTCCGTTGCGTTTGTAGGTGGCTGTTTGTCTTTTCGGATTTCCTGGCCGTAATGGCAACTCTGGCTGAGTTCTATCGAGTGCCTGTATTTGAGTTTTTTCGTCAACACAAATAACCAAAGCGTTTTCTGGTGGCGACATGTAAAGCCCAACAATGTTGGTCATTTTTTCTTCAAACTCTGGGTCTTTTGACTTGCCGCACCAATACTCAATTTTATGTGGCTTTATGTCTGCTTGTTTAAGAATCTGAAATACTTTAGACTGGCTAATCCCTACTTCTTTGGCGATACGTTCTTGAGGCCAGTTAGTGTATCCGTCATCTGGCTTTGTGCAGGCTTTCTCAATTACCATAGCCTGTTGTTCTGCAGTGATAACCTTTGGTTTTCCACTTCGGTAAGCATCCTTCAAACCTGTAATACCTTGCTCGCGAAATCGTTGTCTCCATTTATTTACTACAGGTCTACTAAGCCCTGTTTGCTCTACTATTTCACTCATCGATAAACCTTGATCGGATAATATAATTATCTCGGCACGCTCAACGTAACGTTTTTCAAGTTTGTGTGAACGGCTCATGGAAAGAAGCTCTGCCTTCTCTTCCGTTGTTATCTGAATGGGTTTTCCTATCCTTGCCATGTGGCAAAGATAATAAAATATTAGTTAATTAACTTTATAATTATAACACTAGGTCTTTTGAAGCGGACAATATATTATTTTTACTGCATCATTATCTGCATTCTGGCTCCTGATTGGGCAATGCTCATTTTTTAAGTAAGATTTTTTATACAATACCGAACTTTTTCGTAGTTTTGGAGTATAAATGCTCTAAAAGCAATAAGTAAAGTAACTAAAGAGTACGCGATGAAGAAGATAAAGCTGAATACAAAGAAGATCGGGACATGGTTGCCCGCAGTTATTCTTTCAATGGTATTTTTATTTGGTGTTTCTGTTCGGGATGCACAGGCCGGATTGCCGACCCCGGATAAAAAGAAATACAAAACAGCCATGAATTTTATTGATGAGGGAGCTTATAACCTTGCGCTCAAAATGCTTTACAATATGCTGGAAAGCGACAAAGATAATGCAAACCTGAATTATTATGTGGGTCTGTGTTATTATAAAACAGCTTCAAATAAAGACGTTGCAATCCCTTATCTGAAGAAAGCTTCACAAAACGTTACGCGTGCATACAAAAACAAGAATTCAACAACAAAAGCACCCGTTTTTGCAAATTACTATCTTGGGATGGCCTATCAAAATACGGGAAAATATGATAATGCAATTGAGCAATATAATTTTTTTAAAAGGTTGATTAACCCAAGGGACAAAAAAATGAAGCATTGGATTACTGAAGCTGATCTTCAGATTGTTTATTGTAAAAATGAGCAGGTGAAGGCTCGTGCTGAAGCGGCCCGCGCAAAAGAAAAGGCTGAGAAAATTGTAGATACTGTTTATGTAATGCAGGAAGGAAATGATGGTTATGCAGAAAGCAATCTGCTCGATAGTATTCATTTTTTGCAAGACCAAATGTCGCTGTACAAGAAACAATATCAGATGATTCAGGACGAAATGGAAGATGTTATGCTCAATGCTGGTCAGCAACCGCGCCGGGCAACACCACGTCCAGCGGCAACTACTTCTTCAGTACCTGATTATTCGGATTATAATGGTTCATTTACAGTGCAGGTGGGTGCCGGTCACAACCTTAATATGGATTATTTCAACCGTTTGCCCAGTGTTAAAAAATGCCTTGGCGCTGACGGTCTGTACCGCTATGTTATTGGTGAGTTTGAAAGTTATAACGAGGCTTCACAATACAGGAACGAAGTTGTTAAAATGGGTTATACCGGTGCTTGGGTAGCTCCGGTTGACCAAGACAGAAATAGCTGCCAATAGGCAAGAAAATCTTTTTTAAGAAAAGAGGTATTCAGTTTTGAATATCTCTTTTTTAATGTATATAATGATTGGATATGAAAGATTTGAGGAAAATTATAGAGGATGTCTGGCAAAACCGGGCGATGTTGGATGAGGAACCAGTTCAGAACGTTATCAATGAAGTGATTGAACTGCTGGACAAAGGCAGCTTGCGGGTTGCCGAAGAAATCAATGGCCAATGGCAGGTGAATGAATGGATTAAAAAAGCCGTAATCCTCTATTTTCCCATCCGCAAAATGGAAGTGACTGAAACCGGTATTTTTGAGTTTCACGACAAAATTCCATTGAAAAAGGATTATAAAAGCCAGGATGTGCGGGTTGTTCCACATGCTGTGGCACGTTATGGGGCTTTTTTATCGCCGGGCGTAGTGATGATGCCGTCTTATGTGAATATTGGTGCCTGGGTTGGCAGCAATACTATGGTTGATACCTGGGCCACAGTGGGAAGCTGCGCACAGATCGGTTCAGGCGTCCATTTGAGTGGCGGTGTTGGAATTGGAGGTGTTTTGGAGCCGGTTCAGGCTGCACCGGTCATTATTGAAGATGGCTGTTTTATCGGTTCGCGATGCATTGTTGTGGAAGGCGTGCACGTGCGCAAAGAGGCAGTGCTGGGAGCCAATGTCGTGCTTACGGCATCTACTCGGATCATTGATGTGAGCGGTGAGGCTCCTGTTGAATACAAAGGCGAAATCCCGGAACGTGCTGTGGTGATCCCCGGAACAACGACTAAAAAATTTACTGCCGGCGAATACCAAGTGCCCTGTGCTTTGATCATCGGAAGAAGAAAAGAATCTACCGACCGCAAAACATCGCTCAATGATGCCCTGCGGCATTATCAGATTGCTGTCTAAAGAAAGAATTGTGAAAAAAATCCTGCTCATACAAACTGCTTCCATTGGGGATGTTATCTTAATCACTCCGGTGATGGAAGGCTTACAAAAGAAATTTCCCGAAGCGCATATCGACCTCTTGGTAAAGAAAGGAAACGAAAGCCTGTTCCAAAATCATCCTTTTCTACGAAAAATCATCATCTGGGATAAATCCACAAAAAAATACCGGAATCTTTGGCATATCCTTGGCCTGATACAGGAAGAACGTTATGATGTAGTGGTTAATTTTCAACGCTTTGCTTCATCGGGACTGATCACGGCATTCAGTAGGGCCAAACAAACAATCGGTTTTCGTAAAAACCCTTTTTCCTTTTTGTTTGGGAAACGATTGAAACATCAAATCAACACGAATGGCACGCTGCATGAAACAGAGCGAAACCTATCATTGGTGCGGCATCTGCTGGGCAACTTAGAAGTCTGCAAAAGACCGCGCCTGTATCCTTTGCCACAACATGAAGCCCGTATGTCGCCTTTTAAAATGCAAGCTTATATTTGCATTGCGCCTTCCTCATTGTGGTTTACAAAGGAATATCCATTGCATAAATGGGTGGAATTGCTCAGGCAACTTCCGGCAGATACGAACGTCTATACTCTTGGCTCAGGAGCTGATAAAGACAAGTGTGAAACGATTATTAAAGAATCAGGTCGTAACAATTGCATCAATTTTGCAGGGCAAATCAATCTGCTTGAGAGCGCAGCCCTTATGCGTGATGCGCAAATGAATATTGTAAATGATTCAGCGCCAATGCACCTTGCTTCCTCGGTCGATGCTCCCGTTACGGCAATTTTCTGTTCTACAGTGCCGCAATATGGATTTGGTCCTTTATCTAAGCGGTGCAGTATTGTGGAAACTAAGGAAAAACTGGATTGCAGGCCCTGCGGACTGCATGGCTTTGAAAAGTGTCCGGAAGGGCATTTTAAATGTGGACAAGGTATTGAAAGCGAACAAATTTTGCAGAGTATCGAAAAATGGACAAAGAAGATATCATAAAGCGTGAAGTGGATAAATGCGCGGAAGTAATGCGTAAATCGGGGGTAGTCCTTTATCCTACAGATACTATTTGGGGTATTGGCTGTGACGCTACGCATGCAAAAGCTGTGGACCGGATTTATAAAATCAAAAAAAGGAGTGAATCAAAGGCTATGATTATCTTGCTGGATGACGCTGATCGCCTGAAAAATTATCTTAAAGAAGTGCCTCCCATTATTTATGATTTACTCGAACGCATCCGTAAACCCCTAACTGTTATTTATCCCGGCGCTGTAAATCTCCCAAAAAATGTGATGGCAAACGACCAAAGTGTTGCCATTCGCATTGTGAAAAATGAATTTTGCAAAAAACTGATCCAAAAGATTGATAAACCATTAATCAGTACTTCACCAAATATTGCCGGTGAACCCGCTCCTGTTTTTTTCAGGCAAATCAGTGATTATTTAAAAAGTTCGGTGGATTATGTCGTTGAAATGGATCAAGATATCATTTACGATATCAAACCAAGTACTATAATCCGGATTCTTGATGATGGCGAATTTGAAGTAATCCGTGAGTGATGGCGGCCTGATTTTTGAGTTTTACCCTTTGCTTTTTTGATCTTACTTAAGTTTTCCTTCCAGCAATACAGCAGTTGGAGACTCCTTGCAATGTAACAGTTCTTCCGGCGTGCCTTCAAACACGAGGTGGCCACCTTCTTTTCCGCCTTCGGGTCCCAGTTCAATCAGCCAGTCGGCAGATTTTATGATTTCTGCATTATGCTCAATCACAATAATACTGTGCCCTTTCTCAATCAATGCATTGAAACTGTCGAGCAGCTTTGAAATATCATGGAAATGCAATCCTGTAGTAGGTTCATCAAAAATAAAAAGTGTTTTGGCAGCGGATGATCCCTGTATCAGGAATGAGGCCAGCTTTATACGCTGAGCTTCACCCCCCGATAATGTGCTCGATGGTTGCCCCATTTGCAGATAACCCAGGCCAACATCAACCAATGGCTGTAGTTTATTGGCAATACGTTTTTCCGCAGCGCTTTTCCCTTCCCTGAAAAACTCCAGGGCTTCCAAAATAGTCATCTGAAGAATATCAGAAACATTTTTATCGCGGTATTTTATTTCCAGGGTTTCATTTTTGAATCGTGTGCCACCGCAGCTCTCACAGGGCAGGAGCACATCGGCCATAAACTGCATTTCAATTTTAATTATCCCTTCGCCTTCGCATTCGTCGCAGCGCCCTCCGGGCACATTGAAACTGAAAAATCCGGGTTTGTATCCACGCGTTTTGGCCAGTGGCTGCTGGGAATAAAGTGTGCGGATATCGTCGTAGGCGCCTACATAGGTGGCCGGATTGGAGCGTGATGAACGGCCAATCGGGTTTTGATCCACATACTCAATGGCTTCCACCCGGCTGAGGCTGCCTTCCAGCTTGCTGTGCGCTCCGGTTCTTTCGCCATATGCGCCCAGTCTTTTGCGCAGGGCAGGGTAGAGGATCTTGCTTACTAAAGTGCTTTTCCCCGATCCGGAAACACCGCAAACCGCACAAAGTGTGTTTAAAGGAAACTTTACATCGAGCCGTTTCAAGTTGTTTTCTGCTGCGCCTTTTAGCAGTATGTATTCATTCCATTTGCGCCGGCTTTTTGGAACAATGATTTTTTTCCGCCCTTGCAGATAATCTGCCGTAAGGCTTTTCTCGCTCTGAACCAGCTCTTCCAGCGTTCCGTTAAAAATCAGTTCGCCGCCATTTCGTCCGGCCAAAGGCCCGATGTCGATAATATAATCTGCTGCACGGATAATTTCTTCGTCGTGTTCTACCACGATGACCGTATTTCCGGCATCGCGAAGGCGCTTCAGGACGCGTATCAAACGGGAAGTATCGCGCGAATGCAGTCCAATGCTTGGCTCATCGAGTATGTACATGCTGCCGACCAAACTGCTGCCCAGTGATGTGGCCAGATTGATGCGCTGCGATTCACCACCCGAAAGGGAATTCGACAAACGGTTGAGGGTGAGGTAGCTCAGTCCCACATCCATCAGAAAATTAAGCCGGTTCTGTATCTCAATAAGCAGGCGTTTGGCGACATTAAAATCATGTTCGTTCAGTTTTATCTCATTAAAAAACTGAGACAGTTCCGAGATCGGCATCATCACCAGTTCAGTGATGGATTTGCCTGCAACTTTTACATAGGAAGCATCCTTGCGCAAGCGGCTGCCATTGCATTCCGGACACATGGTTTTGCCACGGTAGCGCGACAGCATCACACGATATTGTATTTTATAGGTGTTTTCCTCCAGCATTTTAAAGAACGCATTAATGCCTTCCATACTGCTTTTCCCTTCCCAAAGCAATTGTTTTTGTTGCTCAGTAAGGTCGTGATATGGCCTGTGGATGGGGAAATCATGACTGGCAGCCTGTTGTATGAAAGCATTTTTCCATTCGCTCATTTTTTCTCCTTTCCAACAGGCAACGGCATCTTCATAAAGCGATAATCCTTTATCGGGGATGACCAGGTCGGGATCAATACCAATTACGGTTCCGAAACCTTCACAGCTTTTGCATGCGCCATATGGGTTGTTGAAAGTGAATAGATTGGGCGATGGCTCTTCGAAATTTATGCCGTCGAGCTCAAAACGGTCGGAGAACTCTTTTTTGATCCAATTGCCTCCCTGATCATATTCCACAAAACAATCGCCTTTGCCTTCGTGCAGGGCAATGGAAACGGAATCGGCAATTCGTCCGCTTTGTTCTTCTTCGCTCAACACCAGCCGATCAATAAGGACTTCAATATTTTTGGCATTATTTGGAATTTCATCCTGATCAATACGGATGTTTTTCCCGTCGGCACGCATGCGGGTATAGCCTTGCTGCAAAAGGATTTTACTTTGTTCGGCAATGCTGCGGCCATTGTCAATTTTGAGTGGGGCATAAAGTTGCAAGCGGGTTTTGAATGGCAAAGCTTCGATAAAATCCACGATATCGCTCACACGGTCGCGTTTTACTTCATCTCCGGAGATGGGCGAATAAGTCTTTCCAATACGGGCAAACAGCAGTTTGATGTACTCATAAACTTCTGTAGAAGTTCCAACCGTTGAGCGCGGGTTGCGCGTATTGACTTTTTGCTCAATGGCCACGGCCGGGCTGATTCCACGAATGTATTCTACCTCGGGCTTGTTGAGTTTTCCAAGAAACTGGCGTGCATAGGAACTTAAGCTTTCTACATAGCGCCGCTGGCCTTCAGCATACAGTGTGTCAAATGCCAGTGTTGATTTTCCAGATCCTGAGAGCCCGGTAACGACCGTGAGGCTGTTGCGCCTGATGGCGACATCAATATTTTTGAGATTGTGCAGGTGTGCTCCCTTGATCTGGATATATTTTTGAGGATCCAGTTTCTGGAATGATTTGTCGTTCATGAGTGCAAAATTATTCAAGGCTGACAAAATTACTCAGTTTCCATCAGAAAAGTCCTTGTTCAAAAGAAAATCTCAAATGAGAGATACAGTTTTGATCTTTCTTAAAAGAATAATCAGGCAACTAAACGTGAGCATTGGTGTTTTCTTGCTAAGACCTGCTAATATTTTTGCAGGATTGATCAGTTTATTGTATGTTTGCATGGTCTTAGCTGTTTAAAGCTGAACGAAATTAATTAAATGTATCACTAAACCCTGGAGGACTCTTATCGAAGCAGATTTACTATAAGTTCATAAGTTTAACAATTTAAAGAAGGAGGCGATTATGAAATCTGTTGAATTCAGCGATCGTGAACTGATTAGTAAATACATTGCTGGCGATGAGAATAGCCTTGAAGTCCTCATCCACCGTCACAAGAATAAAGTCTATGCCTATATCCTCATGGTAGTGAAGGATAAGGAAGAGGCTGATGACATTTTTCAGGATACTTTTATCAAAGCCATAAATACCATCCGCTCAGGTTCCTATAAGGAAGAGGGCAAGTTTATTCAGTGGGTAATGCGCATTGCGCACAATCTGATCATTGACTTTTTCCGAAAGTCAAAAAGGATGCCTGCTGTGGATACCGGAGACGATTTTGATATATTTGATACCATCAGCTATACAGATCCTTCCGTAGAAGAGCAAATGGTGCTCGATCAGATTCATAGTGATGTGCGCAAGCTGATAGAATATCTGCCAGAGGAACAAAAAGAGGTTTTGAAGATGCGCCATTATTCAGAGATGAGCTTCAAAGATATTGCCGAACAGACCGATGTGAGCATCAATACTGCATTGGGCCGGATGCGTTATGCACTGATTAACCTTAGGAAGTTGATCGAGGACAAAAATCTTATTTTGACCGCATAATTGTTAAAGGTCGGATTTTAAGAAAAATAATTGAAGCTTGCAAAATATTTTTTTGTGGGGGGCGTTTGACTTTGGTAACCCATTGTTAAATTCATTGCCCGCCTATGAAGAAAACGACTACGCAAACGAAAACCGATTTCTTTTATTTGTTCGATGAGGTTTGGGATTTTTTCTCAGATCAACACGCGGAGCAAACTGAAAAGATTGAACCCGGCGAAGCTAGTATCCGCAATATCCTGAGTTATTCCAGGGCTGCGGAGTTCAAACAAAGCGAGAGTCGCCAAGTGTTCAATAATGTTTTGAACTAAGATAAAAGAGAGAGGTAGTAAACCGCTGGTATGCATGAATGCCAGCGGTTTTTTTATTCACCCAAATCCGGTTTCCTGCGATCGCTTTTCCTTTGGCTCAGCTTTTTCTTTTCGTACAGCCTTTTGGTTTGGCTGGCAGCTGTGGGCTTGGTTTTTACGCGTTTTTTTACTGGCCTGAAGCAGTCCTTGAGCAGGCTGTAGAATTTATTCCGGGCAGTTTCTTTGTTGTCAGCCTGGCTGCGGCTTTCCTGTGCACTGATCAGCAGTTCACCGTCTCTATTGATCCAGGAGACCAGTTTTTCCATGATTTTCGCTTGCTCATCTTCGGTAAGGAGTTCAGAATTGAGCACATCCCAGCGCAGCTCGGCACGGGTGCTGGTTTTGTTTACATGCTGTCCGCCGGGGCCGCTGCTGCGCGAGAAACGGAATTGCAGTTCGCTGTCAAAAAAACGGTTTTTGATTTTATCCTGCATGGGATCAGCTGTTTTTGTCAAGTTGTTCAAAAGGGCTGTTCTGGCTGATGTATTCCGGTACCATTTCTTTGAATTTGGCTATCAGAGCGGATAAATCACCACTTGCGGCAAGGCTGTCCAGTGCTTCAAAATCACTGCGGAAGCGTTCTGCCGGATAGGCTGCTATTTGTGCTTTCAGGATTTTTTCGTGATGCGTGGGCAATGTGTTCTCACTTTCGTTGAGCAGCTCTTCATACAATTTTTCGCCCGGGCGCAATCCCGTGTATTTGATTTTGATGTCCTTGCCTTCTTCCAAACCGGCCAGTTGAAGCATCTTACTTGCAAGGTCTTTTATTTTTACCGATTCGCCCATATCAAATACGAAAATCTCACCGCCTTTTCCTATGGCACCGGCCTGTAAAACCAATTGACAGGCTTCGGGAATGGTCATAAAAAAGCGTGTAATCTCCGGGTGCGTAATGGTTATAGGGCCACCGGCTTCGATCTGTTTTCTGAATAGCGGAATCACAGAGCCATTGGAGCCCAAAACATTACCGAAACGTGTGGTGATAAAACGTGTGCTTTTTTTATTGTCGAGCCCTTGCGTATAAATTTCAGCAATCCTTTTGCTGGCGCCCATCACATTGGTAGGTTTCACCGCTTTATCTGTAGAAATCATCACAAATTTTTCTACACCAAACTCAATGCTTAAGTCAGCCAGGTTTCGGGTTCCATAGATATTTGTTGTATATGCTTCGAGTGGATTATTTTCCATCACGGGCACATGTTTATAGGCGGCTGCATGAAAGATATAATCAGGTTTTTCTTCTTCAAAGATCCTACGCATACGTTCATTATCAGTGATATCGGCAAGGTGCAGGCTGCAATTTTTCCAGTCGCTGCGGAAACTTTCCAGTTCAAGATGGAAAAGCGGGGTTTCTGCCTGATCGATCAAAATAAGCTTTGCAGGTTGAAAGCCGATCAACTGACGCACAAGCTCACTTCCAATGGATCCGGCTGCACCCGTAATCATCACCTTTTTGTCCTTGAGCTCAGCAATGAGTTCATCTTCATTGAGTTTTATTTCTTCCCGTCCGAGCAGGTCTTCAATTTTTACCTTACGTATCTGGCTAAAACTCAAAACACCATCTACCCAATGGCTTACCGGCGGAACGCTCATCACTTGTATGCCTTTTTTTAGTCCGAGGTTTACTAAGGTTTCTTTTCGGCTGCGCGACATTTTGGAATCAGCAAGAATTAGCAGGCTTATCTCATTGATTTCCATTATTCTGCTTAACTCGCGGATGTTATGAATTGTAACGCCTTCTATTTTTTTGCCGCTGTTTTTCCGGTTTGCATCCACAAAGGCAATCACATTATAGGAAGCACCTGCATCTCTGCTCAAAGCTTCTTTGGCCAGCATGCCTTCCTGACCGGCACCATAGATAATCACATTTTTTTTCTTCTTGCTAACGCTTTTGATTTCCATGTAGGTCATCTTTACCAAAAGCCGCAGGAAAATCATGAGCATGGTAGCCAAAACCAGATCAATGATGATGATGGAATAAGGAACCAAATGCCTGCCAATAAAATAGTGATTGCTGATAGGATTTGCAATGACCAGCAGCAGGGCAGTAATCAGATTGACGATGATAATACGGAAAGCATCGTAAGTTGATGTATATCGGATGATTCCTGCATAAGTTTTCGCCAAAAGAAAGCTCAACATCCTGAGAGCCATGATGATGATGATGGCCTGCTGCATATAACTTATTTCCGGGGATGGGATGTTGAAGTTGAAGCGCAGCATATAGGCAAAACTGATGCTGAACAGCGCCAAAAGGCTGTCAATGACAAAAATAAACCAGCGTGGTATATTAAGTTTTGGAATGTTCATTACTTCAATTTGTCGCAAAATTAAGAATTGAATCTTGATAATCAGAATTTTCTTTGCTGATTTCCATAAAGAATGGACTGAATTTAAACAAGCATCGGTTTAATTGGGAATTGTTAAAGCTTTCTATCTTTGTTGATTGGCTATAAACTAAATAGAACGATTACCAAAACTAAATTTATGGAAATTATATATAACCAAAAAACATCTGCTGGTAATCAGGGCGATAGCGTTCGCTCCGATTGTTATGTGGAACTTGAAATCCTTAAGGATGGAGGCAGGGAAATTCACCTAAAAAGTAAGGTTGAAGCCCTGTTTGGGGCTTCTATCAAAAAACTGGCAAACCAAATTCTCGATTTTTATGAATTGCCTAATTGCAGGCTTCATATTTTAGATACAGGAGCTATCGACTGTGTACTGGCAGCACGCATGGAAGCTGCAATTAGGCAATTAGTGAAAACCGATAAGGAGTTCCTTCCGGATATCCTGCCACAAAATACAAACGAGAGCACAAAAGACCAGTTTCGCTTTTCCAGGCTTTATCTGCCAGGCAATAGCCCAAAACTGATGCTTAATGCCGGTATTCATAGGCCCAATGGGATTATCCTCGATCTGGAAGATGCCGTTGCATACGATAAAAAATACGAAGCACGTTTTTTAGTGCGTAATGCATTGCGTGCCATGGATTTCTACGGCGCAGAGCGTATGGTACGCATCAATCAGATTCCCAGTGGCTTGGATGACCTGGACTATATCGTTCCCCATCCTGTGAATTTGCTTTTGGTGCCCAAATGTGAGTCGGCGGAGCAGATAAAGGCTGTAAATGAAAAAATTACAGAAATTCAGGAACGGACAGAAATCAAGCATGATATCTGGCTGATGCCCATTATTGAAAGTGCTTTGGGTGTAATCAAAGCTTTTGAAATTGCTTCCGCAGCCGATAATGTAGCTGCCCTGGCAATTGGACTGGAAGATTATACCGCTGATTTGGGGACGCAACGCACCAACGAGGGACGTGAAAGTTATTTTGCCCGTACACAATTGGTAAATGCTTGTAAAGCTGCAGGAATTCAGGCCATTGATTCGGTTTTCTCCGATGTGTCGGATATGGAAGCCTTGAAAGTGAATGTGCTTGATGCCAAATCGCTCGGATTTGACGGTATGGGCTGTATCCATCCGCGCCAGATCAAAGTTATCCACGAGAATTTTGCCCCTTTAGAAAAAGAAATCCTGAAAGCACAAAAAATTGTCAATGCTTTTATCATTGCCACAGAAAAAGGATTGGGCGTGGTCTCATTGGGATCCAAAATGATCGACCCACCTGTCGTGAAACGTGCAGAAAAAACCATCAAACTTGCGCTGAGCCTTGGCTTGATCAAAGAAAACTGGCGTGAAGCATTTTTAATTCCAAACGAATAAGCAAAACGAGATGAACAAAAAATACGATAAACTGGTAAAAAACGCCGCAGGACGCATTGTTCCGACGGAAATCAACGGAAAACAGGCCATCCCTTTCCAGGGCGTTGGAAAATATATCCCCGATGGCAGGAAATTTGCCCCACGCATTTCTTCCTGTGCCAATTATCCCGATGACGGCAATAAATTGGTTCCATCATTAAAAGAAGCATTGATCAAATCGGGTTTGCGCGATGGAATGACTATTTCAACGCACCATCATTTCCGCAATGGCGACCTGATTGCCAACCAGATTTTCGATATTGCCCACGAACTGGGCGTTAAAGATTTGGTTTGGTATCCTTCGGCATCATTTCCATGTCAGGTACATCTGATCAAATACCTTGAAGATGGAACCATTAACCGCATTGAAGGAAGCATGAACGGTCCGCTGGGAAAATTTGCATCCGAGGGCAAAATGAAAGGCCTTGGCGTTTTACGTTCGCATGGTGGCCGTTATCAGGCAATTCAGGATGGTGATGTGCAAATTGATATAGCGGTAATCGCAGCTCCTACTGCCGATGCTTTTGGTAATGCCAATGGCGTTGATGGTCCTGCAGCCTGCGGTTTGCTTGGCTTTGCGCTCGGCGATTCACAATATGCCGATAAGGTGATTGTGGTTACTGATAATTTGGTGCCTTTCCCTTGTATCCCCTGGCAAATCCATGGAAATTATGTGGACTATACAGTAAAAGTGGATCAGGTGGGCTTGCCCGAGAAAATCATTTCCGGAACAACAAAAATCACCAAATCACCCGACCGCCTTTTGATTGCCGAAATGACTGCCAAATTCTGTGACGAAGCAGGCATTGTAAAAGATGGGTTTTCCTATCAGGCCGGAGCGGGTGGTACATCGCTCAGCATCGGGATTTATTTTGCCGAAATGCTTAAGGAACGCAACATTAAAGCGCGTTTTATCCGTGCCGGAAGTAACGAATATCCGGTAAAAATGCTCGAAGATGGCCTGGTGGATTATATACTCGATGGCCAGACTTTTGACCTCGAAGGCGTGCGCTCGATGCGCGAAAATCCGGGACATGTAAACACCAGCCCTTTTACCAGCTACAATTATCACGGTAAAGGTAATTTTGCCTCTATGATTGATGTGGTTGTGCTGGGCGCTACTGAAGTGGATGTGAATTTCAATGCCAACGTAGTTACACATTCTGATGGTTACTTGCTGCATGGTATTGGTGGCTGGCAAAACTGCCTTTTCTCCAAATGTACCATCCTCCCCATTCCACTTTTCCGTGACCGCATGCCGGTAATCCGCGATGAAGTAACAACACTGGTTGGTCCCGGCGAACTGATCGATGTTATTGTTACAGAACGGGGCATTGCCATCAACCCAAGACGCACCGATCTGATCGAAAAACTGAAAGATTCTGATCTGCCAATTCGTACTATTGAAGAACTGAAAGAGGAAGCAGAACGCATATGCGGTAAACCGGCCAAGCCCAATCTCAGCGATGAAATCATTGCCGTGATCAAATGGGTCGATGGTACGGTAATCGACTCTGTACGAAAAGTTATTACTGATTAACAGTTTGTTGTAAAAAAAAACTTTCTCAGGATATGCCAATCCTGAGAAGGTTTTTTGCAAATGCATGCAAATATTGCTTTGCTGTGTTGCTTTTTTAGAATGATCGCCTTAAACCCGGCAACAAATTGTGTCTTTGTGAAACCCTTAAGTTTTTTTCAATGACAGAAAATGAGAATATACGCTGGATGCAACGGTTTTCGAACTATAATAAAGCTTTTAAGAAGCTTTCAGAAGCTGTTGAATTTGTGGAACTGGAATTAGAAGATCAGGAAAATTGCTTTAGTGACAATAATTCTGAAGAGGAGGATGAAATTCAGTCTGAATTCATGAAAGAAGCTGTTATACAAAGATTTCAATACACACACGAGCTGGCCTGGAATGTGATGAAGGATTTTTTGCTGGAAGTTGGTGACATCAGGGTATTTGGTTCAAAAGATGCTACAAGGGAAGCTTTTCAGGCTGAGTTAATCGATGATGGAGATGTGTGGATGGAAATGATAAAAAGCCGGAATAAGACATCACATACATATAATGAAGAAACTGCTGAAGATATCTTCCTGAAAGTTGTCCACGTTTATTATCCGGCCTTTTTGTCCTTTCAGCAAAAAATGGAACAATACCGGTCCGGGCAACAAACCGAATTATTTGATTAGCTTATGTTTGGTTTAAAGGAACATCATATTATTAAAATTCAATCAGTGTTTGAAAAGCATAAGGCGGTTGAAAAGGCTGTAATCTACGGCTCAAGGGCTAAAGGAAATTACCGTAATGGATCGGATATTGACTTGACTTTAATTGGAGAAAACCTGAATTTGAGCGTACTCCTAAAAGTTGAAAATGAGCTGGATGATCTCCTTTTGCCTTATAAAATTGATTTATCACTATTTCATCAAATTGAAAATCCGGATCTAATAGATCACATCCATCGCATTGGGATGGCTTTTTATGAGAAGAAAGGGGATTAGTTTTTAGTTTTCCGCCCAAATTTCAATAAGCCTTCATATGGATCGCCATCAATGCCCAAAAGTTTGGCAAAGGCTCCATTCCCTACGAAATGAAGCCTTTACAGTATATAGCTTTTAAATATTGTCTTCCTTTAGCTGCATATAAGCCTGTGGGTGCAGGCATGCAGGGCAGGTTTGCAGGGCTTTTTTGCTTTCGTAAATATAGCCGCAGTTGATGCATTTCCACCAAACTTTTCCTTCGCGCATAAATACTTTGTCTTCAGAGATGTTTTGCAGCAGTTTCAGGTAAATGCGTTCGTGCTCTGCTTCCACTTTTGCAATCATCTTAAAAGCTGTGGCTACTTTTGGGAAACCTTCTTCCATCGCTACTTCCGCAAACTCAGGATAGAGTTCTGTCCATTCTTCGTTTTCGCCTTCAGCAGCGGCTTTTAGGTTTTCTTCGGTTGTTCCGATAAGTCCGGCGGGGTAAGCTGCTGTAATTTCTACCATACCGCCTTCCAGAAATTTAAAGAAGCGCTTGGCATGCTCTTTTTCCTGGTTTGCTGTTTCCTGAAAAATGCGTGAAATTTGCTCATAACCTTCTTTCTTAGCTACTTTGGCAAAGAATTCATAGCGGTTTTTGGCCTGGCTTTCTCCGGCAAATGATTTTAATAAATTTTGTTCTGTTTTTGTTCCTTTGATCGATTTTTCCATTGTGTTTTATTAAGGTGTTATAATGATGTGCTAATGTAATGAAAATAGCAGGTCTCGGAATCACTAACGGAAATTTGGAAAGTTTCAATATAGTGAAGGCATAAATTAAGCGCGGGGAAATTCAATGATAAACCGGCTGCCCTGATTTGTTTGGCTTTCTACTTGAATGCTTCCTTTCATCAGGCGGATCAGCTCCGCAGCAATGACCAGTCCAAAACCGCTGCCTTTTTCTCCATTGGTGCCTTCACGGCTGCTGTTTTCAATGCGGAAAAGGTTTTTGCTGGTTTGTTCATCCATGCCAATGCCATTATCTTCAATTGTGATGCGCACTTTGTGGATTGTTTCCTTAACGGAGCATCGGATCAGTCCGTTTTCGTGGGTGAATTTGATTGAATTGGAGAGTATATTCCTTAAAACTGTGGCCAACATGTTTTCATCACCAATAAGTTTGATGCCCTGATTGCACTGGTAAAGCATCCTGATGTTTTTTATTTCGGCCTGTGCGGAAATTTCATTCAGGACTTCTTCTGCAACGGCGCAGGCTTTTATGTCCGAAAGTTGTGCTTTTATAGTGCCTTGTTGTAAGCGCGACCATTCGAGCAAGCTGTTGAGCAAACGGAAAGTAGTGCGGGAATTTTTGTTGATTTTGCGCACCATTTCCTGTTTTTCCTTTTCATTATAATCATCCCATTCCTGCATCAATAAATCAGAAAAGCCCTGTAAACTCATAAATGGGGAACGCAGATCGTGTGCAATAATGCTAAAAAATTTGTCCTTGGTATGATTGGCATCACGCAATTGTTTTTCTGTTGCTTCACGGATGGAAATTTCCATTTTCAGGTTTTCATTGGAATCGCTGAGCTCATGTGTGCGGCGGTCAACCTGTTTTTGCAGAAGAATTTCCTGTGCCTTTAAGTAATGGAACCGAACTTGAAAAATAATAAATACGAGTAACACAAGGAGTATGACCATTGAGATAATGAACCATTTTGATTCAATTAAACGCGGCTTTACAATTAGCTTGATATTGTTTTTTGTCTCAACCCAGTTATGCCCATTAAGTGATGTCCGAACCTGGAGTTCGTATTTGCCGGGAGTTGGATCGACCAAGGAAACGGAGCTGTTTTTCCCGTTATTGATCCATTGGTCAGAAAGCCCAAGCAGTCGGTATTGGTATTGGTTTTCACCAGGGTAAAGATAATTTAGGCTGGAAACCTCAAAGCTTATAAAATGATAATTAGGTAGGATATGGAACATCCTTTTATAAGGTATGATGGTGTCGGTTTCAATGGGAGCATTGAAGACTGATATCTGACTGAAAACAGGGGTTTGCTGCCAGCTTCCCAAATTTATTTTGGATGGTTCGAAACGTACCACGCCTTCCACTCCTCCAAAATATATAAAACCTTCAGCGTCTTTAAAATAAGCCGCTTTATTGAATTCATTGTTCATCAGGCCATCGCGGGTAGTAAATTGCTCAATATTCCTGTTTTCCTGATCAAAAGAACAAATGCCCTGATTGGTGCTGAGCCATAATTTACCGTTTTTGTCTTCCAAAACTGCATATACAGTACTGTTGGGCAGGCCGTCTTTTGTTGTAATAGTGATAAAGTGCCGGTCTTCAGGGACAAATCCGCATAAACCGCGGTCAGTACCCAGCCAGAGTTTGCCTTCAATATCCTCATTGATGCTTAGAATTACATTGGAGAGCAGTTCGTTTTTTGTGTTTGAGACATTAAATCTTGTAAAACTGCCGTTTTCCATGTCAAAAAGGCTGAGACCCCCTCCGTCAGTTCCAATCCATATCCGGTTTCGGGAATCTTTAAAAAGGCTGAAAACATATCCGGGTTGAAGACTGTTTGCCTTGCCGGGCTCATGTTCGTAAAATGCTTCAATTTCGAGTGTTTTTCCGTTGAGGACAGCAATCCCTTTAATTGTTCCCAATAAAAACCGGTTGTCGTTGATTGGTAATATTTTATATATAAATTCCAATCGGATTTTCGTTCCGGTTTTCTTTTGAAATTCAAGTAGGTGGCGCTTTATTTCTTTTGTGTTCGTTTTGTAGGTATATAGATTAGCGCCTTCGGTACCTATTATAATTTGATTGTTAATGCTGTCAATGGCAATGGCATATACAGGGGTTTCTTCAATAAGATATGTGGTTTTTTTTGTTTTTGTATTGATTTCATTAATTCCGTAATATCCACCAATATATAGGATGTCTTTATATTTGTTGATAGCGCGTACGCTCCTGAAATCAAGCATGAAATCTGATGTTTCTGATGTTGAAAACAGCTCAAACCGTTTGTCTTCCGGCCTGAAATAGTTAATTCCCATTCCATTGTTTCCAACCCATAATATATTTTGATTATCGAGGTATAAACAGCTGATTGAATTGTAATTCAGGCCGTGTTTCATTTCTTCACAGGAAAAAATATCTGCCTGTAGGCTAGCAGTATTCAATAGGAAAATACCTCCATCTGTGCTGGATATCCAAAGAGAATCTTTTCCCTGAAAAAGCAGGTCGGTAACAGTGCGGAAGGAGTGGTCGTATTTCTCATTGAGATATTTAATATGCAAAACTTTATGAGTATTTAAATCAAAACGGAAGAGGTGTGAGCGCGTAGTTCCAAGCCATAGATGCTCACCATTATAGGCTAGGGTATGAATAGAATTGATTGTGTCGATATTATCCATGCCAATCGTGAAAAACTGCTGTAATATCCCTGATCCGGGCAAATATTTGATTAATCCCTGATGTTGTGTAGCGATCCATAATGTGTCTCCAATAAAAAGCATATCCCTAATATTCACGGGTTTATTATCGCTGCGCCGTGATGGAAGGTGAATTAAATTTGATTTTTTACTTTTTTGATTATAAAATAATAGCCCTTGTGTCCATGTTCCCGCCCATATATTATTGTTTTTATCTGAGGTGATGCTCATGATATTCATTTTGTCGAATGGACCGGGAGGGCGGATTTTATAGAATTTCTCCGTGTAAGGATCCATAACGCATAAACCACTGTCAACAGTGGACAGCCAAAGTTTGCCTTCAAAATCAATAAATGACCGTCTTATATTCTCGGCAGGAAGGGAATGAGCTTCGTTGATGTTTTGACGGAAAACCTTAAACTCCTGCCCGTCGAAGCGGTTCAGGCCATCAGAAGTTGTAAACCACATAAAACCAAGGCTGTCCTTAATGATAGATGTTACCAAGCTGGCTGACAGGCCATTATCGTTCGTTAATGACAGGAGTTGATGCTCTTCGCCGCCGAAGACCAGATGCGGTAAAAGAAACACGAAGAATAATATTGATCCAATTTGTTTTTTCATTGTGGTATTCCGATTCACAAATATACATAATCTTATCAGTAAATGGAGTTCTAGAATTTATACGGAGGCAAACTTTCCGCGCTTTGGTCATGAGCATTTTTCTTAATCTTTTCCGGAAACGCATAATTTTTACCCCCTTGCAGGCTACCATGTAAATTTTTGGTAGGACTGGTGCAACATTCTTGATGTTCAATATCTTTATCCGCATCCAATTTTAGATTATATTTGTGATGTATGAAAACCAAACACATAGCATTTTTGCCATCGTTTTCTTCTTTTTACCCGCTTTTCTGGCTTGCAGCAATCTATTACACAACAAGCAACACCTCAGGATTTGTTGATTTCTTATAATGTAGCGAAAACGGATTCATCTGAACTGGAATCATTGCGGCAAATCCTGAATTATTGGCGGGCTTATAAAACCGATTCCACAATATTTTATTACAGGCTGCTGATAGATAAGGCTTTATCCTGTGATGAAGTGTCGAAAGCATATAAAGGTTATGAACTGGGCATCAAAAAAGAAGACCATCATCGCTTGTTTAAAAAATTCAGCCAACTCGATCAGCCCAATGAAAGTCATATGGGAAGCACAGGTTTTGGACTGGTATTTTGTAAAATTGCGACTGAGGTACATGGCTGGAATATCGGTGTTTGTTCAGCAGAAGGAAAAGGAACTGAACTTTGGATTGAATTAATTGATTTTGATACTGTGGATTCGTAAACTTTTTGCTGTTATTTCCAAATCATATGGCTGTATTCTAAATAACGGAGGATTGTTAAGATTATATGTTTTATAGAGGTCAGTATGTAAGTACATATCAAAATAGACTGATATTAAGTGAATTATAAGGATTAGATTTCTCTGCCGAAGCTTCGGCAGAGAAATGACCTTTTGGTGTTTTCAAGAGGCAAAGGCAGCTTACGGTCACTGAGCGGAGCCCTTTAGTTTAGCATTTTGATTTTAATGGTTACTTTCGCAAGAAAGAAAAACCGAAAAAAGAGAATCGGTGAACTATTGAGCGGAGTAAATGAGTGGTTTGTATATTAGATGGGTCGTGATTCTATGTTCTTTGATTATCTAATCCATTGGTAATTGTGCTGTGAAACAACCTATATTTAGATTTCAGCCAATAATAATTACCCGAATTTTATCCGCAAAAAGAAGATTTGTGGTTTTTCGTATTAGCGATAAGTAATCTTGTTATTTTTGCCCATGAAGCTTTGTTTATGAAATTTTTCAGTATTACTCTCCTGTTGTTAATTGTCCTGCTTATGAATGCTTGTCATGTAGCCCGTTTTTTCTACTATAATTTTGCTGATGAAAAAGATTACCGAAAATTCCCCGAAGTTCCTGTTTTAAAGGGCGATGAAGAATTGGCAATTAGCAGGGGGGAAGCGTTTGTCCCAATACTTCCTGATTCTCTTATGGATAAAAAGCATTCGGATTTTTCCGGCTATCTGGAGAAAAACAAAAGCCTGGCATTTATGGTTTTGAAAGATGACCGCATCATGAGCGAACTCTATTTTAAAGATGCTGATTCTGCATCGGTGCTGGCTGCCTTTAGTGTGACAAAATCTGTGGTTTCGGTATTGGCGGGCATTGCCTGCGAAGAGGGACAGATCAAAAGCTTTGATGATCCCGTGACCGATTATGTTTCGGATCTGCCACAAGGTTTCGAACAAATCCATCTGATCGACCTCATGAATATGCGCTCCGGCCTCAACTTTACTGAAGCTTATTACAACCCTTTCGGCCATATGGCGAAGTTTTATTACGGTACGCATCTGGATAAATTTGTGCGCCAACTTAAAGTAGTTGATGTGCCCGGAACTAATTATCAATATCAATCTGCTAATACACAGCTTCTTGCAATGGCCGTTGAGGCTGCAACAGGCATGAAACTGAACGAATATCTGAGCGAAAAAATATGGAAACCTGCCGGGATGGCTTATGATGCGAGCTGGAATACCGATAGCAAAAAGCATCAAACAATCAAAGCATTTTGTTGTCTAAATTCCTCTTTGATTGATTTTGCCCGTTTTGGATTGATATGCCAGCATCGGGGATTTTGGAACGGACAACAGATCATACCTGAATCCTATTTTGATGCGCTTTTAAATACAAAAAATGATTCCCGGGATTCGCGCGGATATCCCTACATCATGCATTGGCGTGTGCTTGATGATGGCAGTTTCTTTGCCAAAGGTATTTTGGGGCAATATATTTATATCGATCCCGTCAACAATCTTGTGATGCTGCGTTTTGGATCCGGATCGGCCAATATCGACTGGATTGGCTTATTTCGCCAGATTAGGGGGCAATATTTATAATGTGTGGGCTATTCGTTGTAAAATTCCTCGATTTTTGGAAAATGCAGTTTTTTACGTGCCACTTCTTCCGGGAAAGTGAAATATACGGCTTCCGCTGAGGCACATAAAGTACCTTCGCCATCAAAAAGGGAAACATCGATATAGGCCAGGTTGCGTTTCATTTCGCGCAATTTGGCTTCAAGCCTTATTTCTCCTTTGTCAATCTCAACGCTTTTTATGTATTTGCAGTTCAGGCGGCTGGTTACGCCGGCAGTTTTTACTTTGACCAAAACCACCCAGCTGGCAATTTCGTCCATCATTGTGGCTTGTATGCCGCCATGCAAAATGTGAAAATAACCCTGATAATCCATAGAGGGGCTCCATGTACTGATCACTTTTTCTCCATCTTCATAGAAATTTAGTTTTAAGCCAATTGGATTGTCGGGCGAGCACCCGAAACAATTGTATCCTTCGAGTTTCCGGTAGGGATTGTATAAACGTTTCATAATATTGTTTTTAAACCTGAACAAAATTAATAGTTTTGTAGTTGCTATTAAAATTTGGCCTGCAATTTGTAAGATTCCTTTTTCTACTTTGTTGTTAGTCAGTTTAAAAATTAAATTTAAAATATGAAACATTTGAAAAGCATCATTTTCGCTGGAATCATTTCTGTTTTTATTTTCACATCCTGCGAAGAAACCAAGGAAGTTATTGATAACCTGACTCCTGCATTAACCGAAGCAGAGGTTGTTGAAGGCTTAAAGTCAGCATTGATTGTCAGTACGGATACAAGTGTAAGTCAGGTCTCTGCTTTGAACGGATATTTTGGCGATCCCCTTATCAAGATCCTGATGCCGGAAGAGGCGGCAGTTATTACTGAAAATATTGAAATGCTGCCGTTTGGACAAGATTATGTTGATGAAATGGTGCTGAAAATGAACCGTGCCGCAGAGGATGCTGCCGGAGAAGCCGCAGAAGTTTTTTGGAGTGCAATTACGGAAATGACCATCAGCGATGCGTTTAATATCCTGAATGGTGATGATAATGCCGCCACGCAGTACTTGATTGACCATACATATGATCAATTACAGTCTCTTTATCAGCCTAAAGTAAATTCATCGCTTGAGAAACCGCTGGTTGAAGGCGTTTCGGCCAATGAAAGCTGGGATTTTCTTACAACAAATTATAATGAAGTGGCCAATAGCCTGATCGGTCAGCTTGCCGGCTTGACACCCGTTAATGTTCCTCTGGATGAGTATGTTGCTACAAAAGCCCTCGATGGGTTATTTGTGAAAATTGCCGAAGAAGAAAAGCAGATCCGCCACGATCCCCTTGCCCGCGTCAACGATATCCTGAAAAGGGTTTTTGGTGATTAAGAAAATCTTTTCTGAATATACGTATAAAGCTCGCTTACTCTGAGTTGTGATGTTGACGGGCCTGTGCGGATATAAAAAATTTCATCATTATTGCCTGAATAATAGGCTGGTAAATTAGCCGGATTAACATCAACCCTCATAATATCCTTTCCATCCATTTCTTCAATATGTATTTTCAGGAAAGTAAGGTGATGCATGGATATCTTGGTTTTTACCAGATTTGATAAATGAAGCATTGCCTTGTCTTCGTTGGCAAACTGGTCCTTTTCAAGGCCGAAAATATTTCCATCATCTTCAACGCCGACTAATAAAGTTCCTCCTTCCGAATTAAGAAAAGCGGCAATGGTTTTTAGGCTGGCCTGCTCAATGTTTTTGTCAAATTTTCCGGTATGCAGGTTATAGCGCAGGCTTGATTTGAATTCCACTTTTTCATCTTCGCCGTTTTGGATGAGTAGGCGGCTTGAAGTATTTGAATTTGTGCGCAGGTAACTACTGATGCGGTTTACTACGTTAATCAGTATTTTTTTTAGAATTGTACTATTTGTTTCCTGGTTGTGCAAAAGGCTGTGATCAAAAGACATCAGCTCAGAGTCCTGCTCGGCAATTACTGAAGCAGCCCGATAGTGCTCGTTAACAAAAGCTATTTCGCCGAAAAAATCGGGATTTGAATAGCTTACATTTTCTGAACCGGGGATTTCAGCAGTAAGTTGCCCTGAGAGCACAATAAAAAGGCTGTGCTTATTTTCACGTGCATGTATAATGTAATCCCCCTTTTTTACAAACTGATATTGTCCAAATTGCAAAAATTCCCTGATTTCTTTTTCTGTCAAAGCCCGGAACAGAGGGCTTTCCTTAACTGTTTTTACGTTTGGCATATTTTTGAATTTTCTTTCAACAAAGATATAAAAAGAAAGGCTGCCCGGAATGAGCAGCCTTTTAAAAACGAAAAGAGTGTAATTTAGCTTTCTTCTAAATATCGTAAGCTTCCGTCTTCCTGTTCTTCTGCCAGAGGTGCATGACGGACTGCAATAATTATTCCACTGACCAAAACCAATGAAACAAATCCAATTATGAGCAAAATAACCAGTTTTAACATAATAATATTCTTTTACCTTGCTTTTTAGGATACAATTTCCGTGCCGATATATTTAAGATATTTGTAATCAATGTTTTATGAGATTCTCATTAGTTTAGCCAATAAGCTGCTTTATCCGAAAAATGATGATGATAAATTAACTTTAATTTAATTGGTTTAGTTATATAGTTGATAATTAGTTGCTTATGACTCGATATTTTCCGTGTTATCTGTTTTCGGATAATGTTATTGTTTTCGGAGAATTATTGTTTGCGGGCTTCCACTGCAATTAGATTTTGTCTTTAGTGCAAGTTTCTGGCACTGAAAGCTTGGCCGGCATTAATTTTAGCTAAAAATGTTGTAGCCAGAAAAGCTGGATTCTTTTCCCTATTGATTTTATTATCTTTGCAGCCGCTTTTAAACATATCCTGCTTTTCAGGACGAAAAAATCTATTATGGATAGAAATACGATTTTTGGCCTTGTGGCCATATTTGTGCTTTTTTTGGGTTGGAGTTATTTTATGCAACCCTCAAAAGAAGAACTTGAGAGGGAAGCATTCCGGCGCGATTCCATTGCAGCCGTGATGCAGGCCAGGGCCGATTCGATCCTGGCTCTTCAAATACAAGCAGAAAACGCTGCCGAACAACAAACCGAAAGCGATACGTTGGCTCCGAATGCCGATGCGCCGTCTGATTCGCTTATGTTTGATAAACTCGGTCTATTTGCTTCAGCAGCAAAAGGTTCCAGCCAAGCTGTTTTGCTCGAGAATGACCTCCTGAAAATATCGTTTTCTCCGCTTGGAGGAAAAGTAGAACAGGTGCAGCTTAAGAAATATCAAACCTATGATACCCTTCCACTGACATTGTATGTGCCGGGTTCGGTGCGCTTTGGAATGGAATTTTTTAGTAATAACCGCCTCATCAATACCAATGAACTGTTTTTTGAAACCTACGTCAATGGCAGGCCATATATTTCCTCCGATCCGGTAACACTCGACGGAAAAGACAGCCTTGAGCTGGCAATGCGCCTTTATACCGTGGATGGAAAAAAGAACAATCAGTTTATCGAATATGCTTATACAATCCACAAAGGCTCGTATATGCTGGGATTCGATATCCATTTTTCAAATATGGGCACTCTGATAAACGTACGCAACAGTTTCCTGAACCTTGGATGGAGCGCCAACCTGAACCGTGAAGAAAAAAGCCTTAAAACAGAGCGCGACCAAACCACAATCTACTATAAACTCTATAAAGATAATGTGGATTACTTGTCTGAACGTGGCGATGACAGCGAAATAATTAATGAAAAACTGCGCTGGATTTCTTTCAAATCACGCTTTTTCCTCTCTACGCTCATCGCCGATGATTATGTGATGAATGCTGAGCTCAATACAATGGTGGATCCTGCCAACGAAAGCAATGAACACTATTTGCAAAGCATGGATGCACAAATTGGAATACCTTATGCAGGGAGTCCGGATGAGCGACAGGAAATGAATTTTTATTTTGGCCCTAATAAATATAATATCCTGAATGCGTACGATCTGGGACTCGAAAAACAGATTCCGCTTGGCTGGGGATTTTTCCTCCTCGCATGGATTAATATTTATGCCGTAATTCCTGTTTTTGATTTCCTCGGAAGCTTTGGTTGGAATTATGGTATTATTATCCTGATACTTACAGTGCTCCTTAAGATTGTCCTTTTCCCGATTGCCTATAAAACCTATATGTCATCGGCAAAAATGCGGGTATTAAAACCGGAAATTGACGAAATCGGCAAGAAATTTCCCAAGCAGGAAGATGCTATGAAAAAACAGCAGGCTACTATGGCACTTTACAAAAAAGCCGGGGTGAACCCGATGGCCGGCTGTGTGCCCATGCTCCTGCAGATGCCTATCTTGATTGCGATGTTCCGTTTTTTCCCTTCTTCTATCGAGCTTCGCCAACAATCTTTCCTATGGGCTACCGACCTGTCTTCCTACGATGCTATTATTTCCTGGAATCATGATATTCCGATTATCAGCTGGGCGCTTGGAAATCACCTGAGCTTATTTACTTTGCTGATGACGATTTCTACTTTGATTTATACACGCCTCAATAATCAGATGATGTCATCCGGACAGCAAATGCCCGGTATGAAAACCATGATGTACATCATGCCGCTGATGTTCCTGGGCTTCTTTAACAGCTATGCCTCGGCATTGAGTTATTATTATCTGCTGGCCAACCTCATAACTTTTGCACAGATGTTCGCAATCCGCCGATTGGTCGATGAAGATAAACTGCGCTTGAAAATCCAGGCCAATAAGAAAAAGCCGGTGAAGAAATCGAAGTTTCAGCAACGCCTCGAAGAAATGGCAAAACAAAAAGGATTGGAACAAAAAAGAAAATAAATCGCGAAGCGGGCCAAAGAGTCCGCTTTTTTTTATTTGTCGGATTTCGTGTCAATTTGAGACGGTTCAAAAAGTTTTTACTACATTAGTGTGTTAAAAACCAAATGCAATGAAACAACTCAGCGCTTTACTCCTCCTGTTTTTTGTTCTTATTGTTAATGTCAGTGCGTCTGAACGAAAAATGATTGTGGGCGTTTCTGAATCTCCTCCATTTGTTTATAGCCAGGATGGCCGTTTTACCGGTTTGAATGTCGATCTTTGGGAAGAAATTGCCGATAGCCTGAATATTGATTACGAATACAAAAAATATACGATAGCCGGTTTAATCAGCGCTTTGAGAAATGGCAAGATTGACCTGTGCATTTCTCCTCTTACTATTACAGCAAGTCGTTTGGAATACATGAATTTTTCTGTTCCGGTTTATGTTTCTGATCTTGCATTTGCTGTAACACGATCGCAGGAATCTACTTTTTTTGGGATACTGGCACGCTTTTTCAGTTGGGAGTTTTTTAGTGTTATAGGAGGGCTTTTTTTGGTGATTTTGGTTTTTGGATTTGCTGTTTGGCTTTTTGAAAATAGGAGAAATGAAGATTTTCCAAAAGGCTGGAAGGGCGTATTTGAAGGTGTTTGGTGGTCGGCTGTAACCATGACTACCGTTGGTTATGGGGACAAAAGCCCCAAAACTTTTGGTGGTCGTTTTCTTGCGGTGATATGGATGTTTACGGCAGTAATTATCATATCCTCTTTTACTGCCGGTATCACTTCTTCCTTAACTGTAAATACACTGAACAGCGAAATAAATGAGCTGTCCGATTTGCGCAAAATCCCAACAGGCACGGTCAGGGGGTCAAGCAGCGAAGCGATGACCAAAGAATTTCACATTGATGCCATAATGTATCCCTCCGTTCGTGAAGGACTGGAGCATATGCTCACAGGCAGGATAAAAGCTTTTGTTTATGATGAACCGATTCTCAGGTTTTATCTGGGACAAATGGAAATGGATGGTGACACCTACTTGTTGACGGATCGTTTTTATTCCGATTATCTTGGGTTTAGTGCGATGGATTACAGTATTATACGAAAAATAAACCCACTGCTCATAGAATTGATGGACGGTGAACAATGGAAACAAATGCTTACGGAGTATGGATTGCTTCAGCATAACAAAAAAGGAGCCGTAAATTGAGGATAGCTTTTCATTTATTCTTATATTTGGAAATCAGAGAAATTAATTGAATCCAAAATCTCAAAATTATGAATTACAGTAAGTTTTATATCCAGTTTGGAAAACTGCTTTATGCCATTGCCAAGTCGGATGGTAAAGTTCAGGAAGAAGAAATTGATGAGTTTTACCGTATAGTAAAAAGGGAATTGCAAACTATACAGGACAAATCGGGAGCAAATCAAGATAACAGCATTTTTTCCGAATTTGAATTCGAACAATTGGTCTTCGCTGATGCTGATAAGGAAAAGACTTTTGAAACTTTTCTTGATTTTATTCGCGAAAACCATGATGACATTACGCCCGAAATCAGGGAATTATGCATTGAATCGGTGCGCAGGGTTGCTTTGGCATACAACGGAATTGTGATGCAGGAGCAGGATATGATCGATCGGCTCAACGAAGCTTTTGATGCATAAATATGGCTTTGCTCCAAACTGCTAAAAGCAAAAAAAAAACCGGCTTGAAATCAGTCCGGTTTTTAATTATTCTAAAAGTATTTTAATACTCAACAATTTTTGTCCAGTTAAATTCCCTTGGGTTAATACACATAACAGGAATTTGCGACTGATTGAAAATGATTTCTTCATCATAGCTTCCGAGGATAAAAGTAGAGAATCCTTTATCTGGATTGGTCATAATCATAATCAGATCAGAATTCAGCTCGGTTGCAAAATCAAGAACCTGCTTGGAGAAATCTCCGCCACCAGCTTTTTTTACAGTAAATTCAACATTGTTGTTGCTGAAGTGGTCTGTAATGATTTTTATGGCTTTTTCAACTTCTTCGTTGCTGGAATGGAGCAAATGAATGGTTGAGTTGAATGATTGTGCAATATAAGTTGCCCATTTGGTTTTTTCCCATGGGCCCGAATCGCTGGTAATAGGCAGAACAATATCGTTGAAGCCTTTTACGGGGCGCTTTTGAACGATAATAACCGGTGCGGGGCTGCTGGTTACAACGCGCAGCGCAAAACTTCCGGTGAGCTTTTGCATACCAACTTTTCCGTGGGTGCCAAGAATCAGCATATTGGCCTCAACTTCTTTAGCTACTTCGCCAATTGTTGTGAAGATATTGCCTTCACGGGCAATGGTTTCTACTTCCAAATGATCGTTTGCCCTGATTTTTTCAGCAATACTTTTTAGTTTTGCATCGATACTTTCTTCGGTAAGACCTTCTTTTTTAAGTGAGGATTTTGTGTTTTTGTCAATTACATGAAGTAAATAAATCTTGTAATTGGCTGTTTTAGCGGTTTCAACAGCATAACTGATGGCGTTGTCACATACTTCTGAAAAATCTGTGGGAACCAATACGTTTTTCTGATTGCTATCCATGGGTTTGATTTTTATATTGAACCAATAATTATATTCTGATAAGTGTCATCCTTATTTGTTCCAAAATTAAAAAAAATCAGATTAATATTTGCGCGAAAGCTTAAATTTATTCAAAATTCATCTGAAAGCCTGATGCATACATCAAGCAGATTCCAGTTTTTCCCTGATCTTTCTTACTTCCTCCGGATTTGTTTCGCGTATTTCAAAATCATTGATAAGACTTTTGTCAAAACTGCTCATACGTGGATATTCCATTCGGTGCAACATGGCCGAATTTCTACTGTGGCGCGCCGATGCGTGAAATTCTTTTGCACCTGTATATTCCGCCAATTTGCTGATATTCTCCGAATTTATTCCACTTCCGGGCATGATGCAGATACTGCTGCCGGCATTTTCTATTAGCTTTTTGATCAATTCTTTTCCTTCCACGGCAGAACTTTGCTGTCCGGATGTAAGAAGTCGTTTTGCACCCAGTCGAATAATGATTTCCAGCCCATCCATGGGTTTAATGCAATGGTCAAAAGCACGGTGAAAGGTAAAGGGCAGTGGCAAAGCTGCTTCAATCAGCCTATTTGTTGTTCTTTCATCAATGCTTCCATCTGCTTTTAGTGCCCCGCAAACAATGCCATCGGCGCCCAGCTTTTTGGCCTGTTCAATATCGCGCAGCATAACTTCCGTTTCTGCATTGCTGTACAAAAAGTCGCCCGGACGAGGCCTGATCAAAACAAATATGCCTTTTTGTGTTTGCTGCCGCAGATATTTAATCATGCCTGCAGAAGGTGTTGTGCCCCCTTGCAATAGATTGTCGCAGAGTTCAATACGGTCGCATCCTCCTTTAAAGGCATTTAATGCAGATTCAACGCCTTCGCAGCATATTTCCAATTGGAAGTTTTCCATGACAAATGATTTTTAGCCGGAGCCGGTTGTCTTTGCCAAATTTAGTAATAAACAGCGTACTGCTCAATAAAGCGGTCAATGACAGAAATCATTTCCTCATTCAGGCAAATGGTTATACCTTTTATAATGAGGGAAGGGATTTCGCGATAAAAAGCATGCGCAATTCCGCCACAGATACAGGCAATCGTATCGCTGTCGCCACCCAATGATACGGCATTTCTGATGGCATCCTCAAAATCAGTCGATTCGAGAAACGCGATAATAGCTTCAGGAACACTGCCCTGGCAACTGACATTAAATTGATATTCCGGACGGATGTCGTCCAGATTACGGCTCAGGTCGTACTCAAAGCGTTTACTTATTTCTTTGGCAATATCCTCTTTGGATGCTTGCTGGCGAGCCATAAACACAGCGAGTGCAACGGCCTGTGCGCCTTTGATCGCCTCCGGATGGTTATGGGTGATCCTTGCCGATTTTTTGGCTTCTTCCAAAACCTTCTCCGCATCATCAAAAGCCCAGGCAACCGGACTGATGCGCATAGCCGAACCATTGCCCCAGCTGTTGTATGGAAATGGGCTTTTGCTGTGCATCCATTTATTGAAATGATGTCCATATCCCCGGTTGGGATATTCCAAAGGCCAGCTTTTATATGTTTCAAGATATGGTTTACGGTTCAATAGACTGTCGGCAGTTGCCAATGTAAGCACGGTATCATCTGTGAAGCGCGATTTTTCACTGAATAGCTCGAAATCTTTGCTTTTTATATTGTTAAATTCAAATCGGGATCCAATAATATCTCCCGCTATTGCTCCAATCATGTGTTCGATTTTGCGCAAATATAAGCCTATTGCATGCATACTTGCTTCTTTATCTGCCTTGCCTTTTTCAAAAAAAATGTTAACGAATGCTTGATGTTTTTCTAGGTATTTGTTAATCAAAGTTTTCGTGGAAATAAAAAAACCGCATCCGGTAAGCCGAATACGGTTAATTTAGTCAAACATTGTTTTTATTGGTTCATCAGCTCATTTCTGCTGATAAATATTTTTTCCCAAAGTCCGTTTTTGCCACCATTAAACCAGCTTCCCGGATTGGCCGTTGAATTAATGATGTATTGTATGCTGCTGTCGGCAGGAAATGCTTCAATAACGATAGGGTTGAAATTGTTTCCTTCAATTTTCAGGCTGAGTGCAGGCGTTTCGTTTTGGCGCGATGTGGCGTCTTTTTCAAAATCTCCGCTCATTATGCGCGATATTTTATTTATAAAGCGTGCTGCACTAGCCGAATCGGCCTGCAAACCATCAATCATCCATTGTCCGCCTTGCTTTTGCAATACAAAGCCCGAATCAGCAGGATAACTGAATGTCAGGCGGTTGATGTCATCCGGGCTTTTGCTGACCAGGTTTTTATCGCGGTAACTGCTTATGGTCGGCTGAAAACTCATCCGCAGGAAACCATCCACAGAATACACAGTTTCGTCATCGCTGCGCCTTACGAAAGTATTGGTTTTGGTCTGCGGCTGTCGCTGATAAGGGTTTGTGGAAGGGGTCTGTTTGAAGTTGAATTTTCCAATCATGATGTCGGAAAGGATATTGCCTCCACCCATCAGTTTTACACGTGTCGCCATTGAGTCGGTAACTTCAAATTTTTTCCAGTTTTTAGCTTTTGTAGCTGCTACGCGTTCTGTTTTTAAATTGCTCAGATTGCCCAAAAGCCCCTGAACAATTTTGTTGTCGGCGCGGTGTTTTTTGCCTTTCTGCTCCACAAACCACTGTGAGTTTTCTTTGGAGAGTATGATTTTTGCGTCCTGATCATTTTTGCTGATGATTTCCAGCGCATCCACGGCTGCCGTGTCGGGTTCAATTACCATGGAACGGAATGAGCGTTCGCTTTTACCGCTTTTGCTGAGCTGCATAATCACGACAATCAATAGCAAAAGCAGAAATACAATGCCCAGTATTTTGATGTTTGATTTTTTCTTTGCCATTTTTTTCTATTTTATGTATCCTTCTTGCATTCGCTTAATTCTTTGGATTTTCCTGCGCTGCGCCCTGACGATGCCATAAACAATAATCAGAATAATCGGCAGCAGGAAGTTCAGCCATTTCAGCAGTGCTTTTGTGCTGTCTTCTACCTGATCGAGCGGACGGGCGCTGATGCCTTTGGTGCGCAACTGGATAAGCCCTGTAGCATCCGACAGCCAGTCGATGGAATTTACCAGCAAGCTCACATTATCTGCGGCAAGTTGTTGCATCTGCTGTCCGCTGCCGTTTACAGCAAAATCCCCGTCGGCAATAACAATCATGCGCGAATCAGGCCCTTTGGTGAGTTTACCTTCAAACAAAGCACCGGCAACCAGATTTTGCAATGGTAAATCTGTATTTGCCCATTTTTTATTGATATCGAAATAGGTACGGCTGCTTTGCGTGCCGGATTTTTCTGAAGAAATCAGCAGTGGCGTAAAATGTATGGTGCTGTCGCCATTATAACTAATGGTGCTGGCAAAAGGCAAACTGACCTGCTCCAAGCCTTCGGTGATGGCGTGATCGGCAAAATTGCTGATAATCGGGATGAAGGGGAAACGTACCCGTGTAGTGTAGCGGAAGCCGCCTTGTTGTTGCGTTACGCCAACAGGCAAGCAGTTTGCGTCAATCAGGAAATTGTCTTCCACAACAATCTTCTTGCGGGCCAGCCAGCCTTCCAGACCAGTGGTAAGCGGACTGCCCATTGCGGTTTGAAAATCGCCTTCAACGCGGTTCATCCCAATAAAAAGGTTGCCGCCCCCGCTGAGGTATTGCTCAAGTTTGTTGAGTTGCACCACATTAAAGGAATCTTTTGGGGCAACGATTGCAAGGGTAGTAAAGGGACTCAAATCAACCGTGTCATTAAGCTCAACCGGCTGAATATCATATAAAACAGAGAGCTCCTGCATGGCCTGAGGAAAGGATTGCAGGCCGGGTTCGCCTTGTCCCTGCACAAAACCAACTTTGGGCTTGTCGAGCACAGCCAGTTTCTTGATGCTGGACGAAAGCTGATACTCTGTGGCCCCATTGGGCTGGATGAAGGGAATGGCATCTTTTTCTTCGCCCATTTGCACTACCGCGCCCATAAATGCTTTTTGCTGGCTCACCTGGTCCTTCTCGCGCACATTGATCAGCAATGGCTGAACACCGTTTTGTATGGCTTGCTGTTCCACTTGCGGATCGCCGGATGGATCAATAAATTCGTAAACCAGATTGCCATTGGCCAAACTGGCGTATTCAACCAAAAGCTCTTTAAAAAGACGGCGGTTTTTGGTGTATTGTGGCGGAAGGTCTTCCGTAAAATAAGCCGTAATGGTAACGGTTTGCGGCAGCTCTTCCAAAATGTTTTTTGTGGCTTCGCTAAGCGAATAGCGCTGGTCTTCCGTCATATCGACACGGAAGAAAAACTGATCTGAAATGATGTTGGCCAGAATCAGGACACCGATTCCGAGCAAAATACTTATGCTGAATGTTTTTTTATCTTTCATTATTAAGACTTTGCAGGTTTTTAAAGTTTTTTCTTTTCCATAACGGCTTGGGCACCAAAAAGTCCCAAAAGGATGATGCTGGCAAAATAGATCAGGTCGCGCGAGTCGATCACACCGCGGCTTACCGATTCAAAATGTGTGGAAAGGCTCAGGTAATCAAATATGTTTCCCAGCATTCCGGGCAGGTTGCCGGCCAGCATAGAGAAGATAATATGGAAGAAAATACCGATAAAAAGTGCGAGCAGGAAACCGACAATCTGGTTATTGGAAATACTGCTGGCGAATATACCGATACTGATGTATGCGGCACTCATCAGCAGAAGTCCGAAATATCCGCTCCAAACCGCTCCGTGGTCAATGGGACCCAGTTGCGATACGGTGATGTAATAGGGCAAGGTGAGCGCCAGGGCAATGCCTATGAGCACCAGCACGGCCAGGAATTTCCCACTGATTACATTCCACAGGCTAACCGGACGGGTGAGCAGCAGCTCAATGGTGCCCGAACGGTTTTCTTCTGCCAGCGAACGCATGGTCAGTGCTGGAATGAAGAAAAATAGTGTCCAGTATGCCGTACCGAAAAAGGCCTGCAAACTGGCCTGGTTGATAAAAAATATGTCTGACATAAACAGCCAGGTAAAAAATCCACTGAAACCCAGAAAAGCCACCATCATGATGTAGGCCATCAGTGAATCGAAAAATGTCGAAAGCTCTTTGCGAGCAATTATCCATGTTTTGTTCATAGTTAAGCTTTTACTGTTAATTCCCTGAAAATATCTTCTAGTTTGGTCTCAATCGGGCTCATGCGGGTGAGTGTCCAGCCTTTTTCAACACAAAGGGCAAAAATTGCCCTACGGCAACTATGTCCCTGTTCGGTTTGTACTTCAAAAGCATTTTTCTCATCGCGCAGGAAATCGGTGCTGATCACATCGGGCAGTGCCTGCAGAGCGGTATGGATTTCGTTGATGTCGCCATCTTCAATGGTGAGCTGGAGGATTTCGTTGCCCTGGGCATGTTTGCGCAAATCATCGGCGGAACCGTCGGCAACGATTTTGCCTTTGTTGATGATCATGATGCGGTCGCAGGTAGCTTCAACTTCGGCAAGGATGTGCGAACTCAGGATTACGGTTTTTTCTTTTCCGATGCGCTTGATCAGCTCGCGGATTTCAATGATCTGGTTCGGATCCAGGCCGGTAGTCGGTTCATCGAGGATGAGTACTTCCGGATCGTGGATGAGCGCCTGCGCCAAACCTACACGTTGTCGGTAACCTTTGGAAAGCTCACTGATTTTTTTGTGCTTTTCGCCTTCCAGTCCGCAAACGCGGATCATTTCCAGTATGCGTTCCGGCAGGTTTTCTTTAGTGATGCCCTGTAGCTCGCCAACAAAGCGGAGATAATCAATCACAGGCATATCCTGATATACCGGATTGTTTTCGGGCAGATAGCCGATGTGCTTTTTAACTTCTTCGGCATCGGCTTCCACATCAAAATCGCCAACTTTAATAGTGCCTGAACTGGCTTCGAGAAATGTTGTGATGGCTTTCATTGTGGTGGTTTTTCCTGCGCCGTTGGGGCCAAGAAAACCTAATACTTCCCCGGTTTTTACCCGGAAGGAAATATTGTCCACGGCTTTTTGAGGGCCATACAGTTTTGTGAAATCTTGTACTATAATGTCCATATTTCTGCTGTTTTTCTTGCAAAAAAAAGAAAAAAGAGGATTTTTGTAAAGCCTGATTATGTGCTTTTAACAAAATTTAACAGGGGGTTTATGCAAAATAGGGTTCTGCTCGGTAATGGTGCCCGCTCATTTACGATTTTGTGTACTTTGAGCTCTGAGATGATGCTCCGTTTCCAGTTTTCTAAATTTGTGATATAGAGCCTTATCCCGAAGAAGAAAAGATGCGTGATCTTATTGGGTTAAAAGTAATTTTTGCATTAACATATTACCGCTACTCTGTAGCTGGATTGTTTTGCGTTCATCTCGTTTTATAAATTTCATCGCTGCGCTGCAGCTTATTTTGAGTTTTCTGTGTCCAGCGGCTGAGCTGCGGAAAGATATATGAGATCGGACATTCTGGACAAGCACTACTTATAAGCCTTTATCTCCCCGCTCTTCAACTTCCGCCTGTATTCCATCAGTTCTTTTTTAACTTCCGGTGCTAAAATGTATAGCCCCAGGATATTCGGGAAGGCCATGGTCAGGATCATCATATCTGAGAAGTCCATTACGGCACCCAAAGATGATGAAGAGCCCACAATTACAAAAAGCAGGAAAATAATACGGTAAACGGTTGCTGCGATTTTACGGTTGTTGAAATAGCGCTCAAAATATTTCCCAAAGAGGAAATCAAAGCCTTTCAATCCATAGTACGACCAGGAAATCATCGTAGAAAAAGCGAAAAGCAATATGGCAAATCCCAAAACATAAGGAAACCACGAAATTACGCTGGCAAAAGCTTCGGAAGTGAGCTGAGCTCCTTCGAGATTGTTTGGGTTTTGATAAAATCCGGTAAAAATCAAAACCAGCGCAGTCATGGTGCAAATGATAACGGTATCAATAAACGGCTCCAGGAGCGCTACAAAACCTTCGGTAATGGGTTTGTCGGTTTTTACCGCAGAGTGTGCGATGGCAGCAGATCCAACACCGGCTTCATTGCTGAAAGCAGCACGCTGGAAACCTACGATCAATACGCCGATCAGGCCGCCTTTCATTGCTTCTCCGTGAAAAGCGCTGTTCCAGATCAGCCCGAAAGCGTCATCAATGGCTGAGAAATTTGCAAATATGATAAAGAGCGCTGCAGACACATAAAGTATCGCCATAAAGGGGACAATTTTATCGGTGACTTTGGCGATTCCTTTGATGCCGCCAATAATTACAATGCCCACCAAAACCGCCAGGATGGCTCCGAAATATGCACCATAACCGGCTACCGAGGGAAACAATATCGAAACCTGGGCAAAAGCCTGGTTGGCCTGGAACATATTGCCGCCACCGAAGGACCCGCCAATGACCAAAACGGCAAAAATCAGGGAAAGAACCGTGCCCAGGCCTTTCATTCCTTTCTTTTTTAAACCCATATATAAATAGTACATCGGTCCGCCGGAAACCTGTCCGAACATGTCAATCTTACGGTATTTTACGCCCAAAGTACATTCGGTAAATTTGGATGTCATACCAAGTAGTCCGGCAATAATCATCCAGAAAGTGGCACCGGGGCCGCCCACCGTAATAGCAATGGCCACGCCGGCGATATTTCCCAGTCCAACCGTAGCTGAAAGCGCCGTTGTTAAGGCCTGAAAATGGTTTACTTCTCCTTTATCCTCTGGATTATCATACTTTCCCCGCACAATCTGAATGGAGTGCCAGAAACCTTTGATATTGATAAATTTCATATAAACGGTAAAAAATACAGCCCCCAGAATAAGCCATACAACAACAATAGGAACCGGCGAACCGATGTCATATCCCAGGGCTTTTACCGGATCCCAGAACAGGAACTTGCCCAAATGCTCCACAATGGGCTCAAAAACAGCATTGATATCTTCGCTGATGGTAGTCGGTTTTTCTGCTGATGCCTGATCTTTGGCGAACAGCAGCAGGTTGGTTAATGTGAACAGAAGGGTGAGTAGAAATAGTTTGGTAGTTTTTCTCATGATATCCTAATTGGGGTTTTTCGGATTAATGCACATTACGGGTATTTGCTGTGTATTGTACACCATTTTTTCGTCCAGTGAAGTGAATATAAATGCCGGTTCAAATTCGTCATTATCTGTCATGATCGGTATCAGGTCGGCACGCACCGAAGCAGCAAATTCGAGCAGCTGATTGGCATAGCCGGCTTGATTTTTTGCCGTTTTAACCGATACGGGAACTTCGGCCTGCTCAAAAGCTTCTGTGATTTGCCGTACCACATTATTAATCCTGGCTTGCAGTTCGGGATTGTCTTCGCGGAAAACGAAAATGTGCACTTTGGAATTGAAATACTTCGCAAAATAAACCGACCAATAAACTTTTTGTCCGAATTCAATATCAATATTTACCGGAAAGACAATGTTTTCGTAGCCGGAGCCAAAAATGCGCTTTTGTACTACCAGTGTCGGAACCGGACTTTTTTCTACAATTCTCATGGCCTGGTTGCCGATAAGTTTTTGTATGCCGGCTTTTCCCCTGGTGCCCAAAATCATAAATGCGGCATCAATTTCTTTGGCAAAACGGGGGATTTCCCTGAAAATACTCCCTTTTCTTATTTTTGTCCCTATTTCAATTCCGTATTCAGTACGAACAAAGTCCTGCACTTCTTTTAAGCGGTCTTCGGCATTTTCGTCGCCCGCAGCTTTCTTGAAAAAGAGGGAGCTTTCATTATTGATTACATGGAAAACCACCAGCGGGTTGCCGGTAATTTTGGATAAAGCCGCTCCGTGTTTTACGGCATTGCGGCATGCCTCGGAAAAATCGGTGGGAACCAGTATGGCTTTGTTGTTCATGCTTTGTTTTTATTCGTTTCTTAGGATTTCTTTCATTGCGGCAATTTGTTCGGGCGTGCCCAAAACAAAAAGTTTTGAATTGGGAATAACGATAGTGTCGGGTGTTGGATTGATCATATACTGTCCGTCGGGGGTTTTAAATCCGATGATGTTGGCGCCAAATTTCCTGCGTACGCCAATTTCATAAATGGTTTTGTTCATCAATTCTCCGGGCAGGTCGGAACATTGGATTTCCTCCAAAGTTGTGGGACTGTCGCCATGCAGGCTGAGGTGGTCGAGGAATTCCAGGATGTCGGGACGTGCCACCAGCTTGGCCATATGCGAACCGCCCACACGTTCGGGCATCACCACATTATTGGCGCCGGCCACATAAAGCTTGCGTTCGCTGGCTTCGTTTTCGGCACGGCTGATGATAGACAATGCCGGGTTGAGCGAACGCGCCGTAAGTACCACAAACAGGTTGTCGGCATCTTTGGGCAAGGCACTGATGAGCGCTTTTGCATTTTTGATGCCGGCCTGAATGAGCACTTCGTCTTCCGTGGCATCGCCTTCCAGAAAATGCAGGTTGTCGCCGGATTGCTCCAGGATAATCTCATGGTTGCGGTCCAAAACCACATATTCATGCTGGTGCGATTTGAGCTCTTCAACGATTTGACGTCCGTTGCGGCCAAAACCGCATACGATCACATGGTTTTTCATAATTTTTGCGGGATTTTTTTTACTGCGGCCTTTCAGGAAAAACTGAAATTGCGATTCAATTAAAAAGGTGGTAATCACTGAGATAGCATAGGCAAAAGTTCCTAAACTGCCTAAGCTGAGCAGACTGGTAAATATTTTGCCGCCCTGCGATAACTGCTGCACTTCACCAAAGCCCACAGTAGTCACCGTAATTACCGTCATATAAAAAGCATCGATAAAATCGTAATCTTCGAGTAGCATATAACCGGAAATGCCGATTACGCCAATCATCAGGATCAGGGCAATGGCATAGCGTAGTTTATGTAGTCGTGACTGCTTCTCCATATGTTTGATACGTGCTTAACCAAACAAATATACTAAAATTTGCTTTCGGCATGCAGGAGCTGATGTCCGATGCGGCACAGCAGGCATTTTTTTGGAACGCAATACTGTTTGCGCAATTCGATGAGTGCCTGGCTTTCCATTGCGCTTTCTGCATTGATACCAAGTTGTTTATAGGATCGGATAATCCGGTTGTTTTCGGCTGGGATATCCGATAGCAAATCAAGGGCCTGTTCGCAGAGTTCCTGTTTGCGTCGGCTTTTTCCATAAAAAAACAGGAAAGGTGCAATGGTGTTGATGATCAGCAGGTCTGCGGAACTTTCCCCTAAAACCTTGATCCGCTTTGCTGCGGTTTTACCAAATTGATAATGATTTTCCCAATAATGATGGATGGGCTTGCGGAGCAGTTTATGCAAGCTGTCCCGATCCGTGTTTTTGAGGATTTTACTGAATAAGGATTCATAATCCTGCATGATTGCAGCAAATTGTGCCAGGCGGACTGTCGGGAAATTGCCTGGCCGGAGCCGTCCGGTTTTCCATAAATTCCTGTCGATAGGGTGGAGGCTGAGCTTTTGTTGCTGGAACGCAAATTCATTGAGCAGCTCCATGGGGTATTTTTCATTGCCATCATCCGGCAAAAGGCCGCTCATCCCAAAAATAAGGGCTTCAACAATAAAAGGATTGCCCTGCTGCTTCAAAATTTGCTTTATGGGCAGTTGGCGTGCCAGCATTTCAAAAGGCAGGTTGTTGACTTTAAATCCGAAACTTTGCGCTAAAAGAATGTAAAAGCTTGTTTCCCAGTCGTGGCCACTGTTTTCGTAAATCAAGGAAATGCTTTGTGTTTTCCGTTGCAGTCGTTCAGATGCCAGTGCCGGAAGCCAAAGGCGTATCCGCTCCGGCGAAATATTTCCAATTTGCCCCTGACAGGCAATCCAGCTGCGCGCCTGCATAAACATCTGGTAACGATAAATCATTGCCGTTGAAATAAAAGGCTTCAGGCAAAGCTGCGCTATGCGGCTACCGTCCTTGCGCTCAATGCGTGCATCATCTTCATAAACTATGTGCAAAACAGTGCTGTCGTATGCCTCATCATCCTGATGGCCATGACGAAACCAATCGGAAGCTTTATTGTGTATTTCAATATTGCCGGCCCATTCGGTTTCGTCTATCCTGATGCGCGCATTGGAGAAATCAGGACCGGAATCATTATTGCACTCGCCGGGACTGATGATCTCAATTTCTTCGCCATCGCTGCCTTTCAGCGCTCCACTGTAATGCTTGTGTTCCCAAATGTAGTAAAGCAGTTCTTCGTACATGACAGGATTTTTCAGTGTTTGAAATAAAAAAAAGGATTGAAAATCTGTAAGCGGGATTTTTTATCATCAATCATGTCTATAATATCCGATTTTCGCTTGTGCCTTTTACTGAAAAAATGCTCCATCCGGTCAAAAGCCCATTTATTATGGATGGCTACATTGATCATATGGTTTTTGCGGAATTCGGGCATGAGCTTACTGTAAATCAGTTTGTCCCATTCGCCTTGTTTGGGCAGCTGGTTCATTTCCGCTTTCGCGATGATGAAGCGGCCCGCATTTTGTCCACTGAACATCGCATTGGCAATGCCTTCGTACATCAGCGGATCGACCAGAAAGGCCGCATCCCCCAATAGCAAGGTCCGTTTCGATGATATTTTTCGTTTTTTGCCGCCAACAGGAATCCATTCGCCCCGGAGCGGCAGGACAGGCTCCGATTTTGCTTTTAATTCGAGGAGTTTTGGGTCGGCATTTAAATGATTTCTGTATAATTTTTTGATTTTTGGGAAGAGGTCGCTTCTTTTTGCAGGAACGCCCAAGCCCAGGTCGAGCATATTGCCCGGCAGGGGAAATGCCCAGAAATATCCGGGCCAAAACGCATCGCTGTAATGAAAATCAACATTGGGCTCAAATTGGACTTCTTTGGGGAGTTTTATAATTTCACGTATGGCAAAAGTGGTTTTTTTTGGCTTTTCCCATTTCAGATGCTTCCTGAAAATGGAATGTGCCCCATCGGCGCCCAAAAGCAGGTCGCCTTCGTAACTTGCTGTTTTTGTGATCGCTACAACTTTGTCATCAGATTCTTTTATATCCACAACTTGTGTGTTGCCCTGGTATTCTGTGCCTGTTTTTATGGCGACATCCAAAAGGTAATTATCGAAATCGCTGCGATGGCAGGTAATCCCTTTCAGGCTACTTTTATAATCGCTGAAACGGATTTTATGATCGTTTTTTTTGCGCGTGCGGAAGCCAACACTTTCGATATCAAGAAAAACAGGTTGCGGGATTTCGGGCGCCAATAGCTTGATTTCGTTGAGGATGCGCAGTGATCTTGGCCCCAGTCCGCCGCCGCAGGTTTTGTTGCCGGGACGAGCATTTTTTTCCAATAGCAGCACATCATGGCCTGCATTACTGATCGTTATGGCCGCTGTTGTTCCGGCCGGTCCCGCACCGGCTATGATTATTTTGAGCTTGGGCATTTTTATGATTCATGTTTTGTCAGCTCAAAGTTACGGATTTTTGTAAAAAAGCTGCCCTCTTGATCCTGTACTATGCTTTTTGCTGTGTATTATGGAGCCATTTTCTACTTTAACCCGAGAATCCCACGACTATACTTGTGTTTTAACCCGAGAATTTCAATAGTATATTAGTGTTTTAGTCCGATAATTTCACGACTATACTTGCGTTTTAGTTTTATGTGTGCTATCTTTGTTTTAAAATTGGCATTATGATAAGACGCGACAATTATAATGAGGTTGAACGAAGCCTTAAAAAAAAGGAGATTACTATTCTGATAGGAGCACGTCAGGTCGGGAAAACCACCCTTCTGCGCAAACTTATGCAAGATATTGCCCAGAAAGGTGAATTAGCAGTTTATTTCAATTTGGACATTGAGAATGATGCCGCTTATACGGAAACTCAAAACAAGTTGCTGAGTAAAATTCGTCTTGAATTTGGCGATAAAGCAGGCTATGTTTTTATTGATGAAATTCAGCAGAAAAAGGATGCGGGGCGGTTTTTAAAGGGGATTTATGATATGGATCTGCCTTTCAAATTTGTTGTAACAGGTTCAGGTAGTCTTCAATTGAAAGAAAAAATTGGTGAAGCCTTAACAGGAAGAAAGCACCTGCTGCATATGGAGACCGTTAGTTTTCGTGAGTTTGTCAATTATAAAACAGACTATAAATACAATTCCAGATTGGATGCTTTTTTTTCTGTAGAAAAAGAAAAAACAAGGACCTATCTTAATGAATATCTGATATATGGAGGCTATCCCAAACTTGTTGCCAGCCCAGATGTTCAAACGAAGCTTGAAGTAATTAATGAAGTATTTACGTCTTATTTGTCGAAAGATATTTCGTATTTGCTAGGTGTGCGTTCAATTGATAAATTTATCAAGCTCATTAAGCTTTTGGCGATACAATGTGGCGGGATTGTAAATCTGTCAAATCTTGCTTCTGACGCCGGAATATCGGTTGATACACTAAAAAACTATCTTTGGTATGCGGAACAAACTTTTATCATCAGCATGCTGCGTCCATATTTCACGAATGCAAAAAAAGAGCTGACCAAGTCTCCCGTAATCTATTTTAATGATCAGGGCATGTTGAATTTCGCCGGGGGAAATCTTGGAAAGCCAAATTTTAATCAGGGTTTTGTATTTCAGAATTTCGTTTATAACCTGCTAAAAGTGAAATTCCAAACTCCTGTTAATCCTGTTAATCACTGGCGTTCAAAAGATAAAGCAGAAGTGGATTTTGTCGTTCATGATTCTGGAAGTATCATTCCGCTTGAGGTTAAATTTTCTAATCTCAAAAATACAACCATAAGTCGTTCCATGCGCAGTTTTATTAGTCATTATAAACCAGAAAGGGCTTGGATTGTGAACCTGAGCCTCGAAAGTGAAATGGTTCTGGATGATACAACAGTAAGGTTTTTGCCTTTTTGGAAATTGGTTTAAACCGGTAATTTCGTGGGAATTGATAGTGTTTAAAATACTATCCGAATTTCTTAAAGCAAAATTTGGCTTCACACTTAATTTCTAAGCTCCCGGGCACTAAATGTTACGGACGTATAAAACAACAGGGTGATTTGTTGAATCTTCGCAAATTAAAAAAAATATCTATTTTTGTTGAGAAACAAAGAAAATGCATATGAAACCGGCATGCGCCCATACATATTTTGTTAAAATAAAGCCTGATAGGCAAACACCAGCTTCGCACAAAGGCGATGTATTGGTAATTGGGGGTTCTTATATGTGGGAGTTGTGCCACATTAAGGCATTGTGCTAAAATGTAAGTTAATCAAAAGAAAGAAATATGACATTAAAGAAAAGCATACTGATTCTTATTCTTATCAGTTTAATTCCATTATTAAAAGGACTTGATTCAAGTATTTCAAGATTATTTGAATATTTCCTTTATAATCGTTCATTTAATAGTAGTCAAGTTCAAATCTTTGAAATGTTATTCACTTTGGGATTTGCAGTTGGAAGTCTCCTTGGAGGGATAGGAATAGATTTGTGGAATCCCAAAAAACTTTTGACTTACAGCATACTAGCAATTGTGATACCAAGTGGAATAATACAAATCTTGGATATTAATGCTTTAATTATAATCCACCGATTTATTTTGGGGGCTTTTTTAGGATTTCTTATGATACTTCTACAGGTTTATTTATTCGAAATTGCTCCTACAAAGCATAAGGGAAAATTCTTGATAATATTCTTTCTTACTGGAAGCATTGGGGGATTAGGCTTATACGCATATCAATCAATTTTCATGGCTGATAGTAATGTAGCAGATTTAAAATATGTTTACAGTCAGTTACCCTATGCTGTTTTCCCTTTACTGATTTTATTTATAATAAGGCAAATTCCGAACAAACTATACACCGATAAACTAAAATATCCTGACCTGAAGAGTGTTTTCTTAATGAATAAAAAGTTTATTTTAATCATATTGATTTTATTGTCAATAATATCAGTGTATGGAAATGCTCACATGTATTTTTTTGTAACATCGCATTTAATGTTTGAAAATAACCTTGAGTCGATTTGGTCGATTACTTCATATAGTGGAACATTTGGTTCTATAATTAGTATTTTCCTGATAGATAGTGTTGGACGTAAAAAACTTTTTCTATTTGGCTGTAAAGCATTAATTCTTATATCTTTTATTAACTCTATAGTATTCTTGTTTTTAAGTAACTTCTATGTGATATTTGGCTTAGTAAATCTTTATTTCTTTCTTTTTTCTTTAGCTATAAGCATGTCGGTTTTGATTATAATTTTAGAGTACTTACCATCTGGATATCGTGGTAGGGGTTTGATTATTTTTTCAATTATTAGTTGGATCCCAAATGGATTAAATAAAATATATCTGAACGCCCTAAGCGTTGAATGGAAATATACCTTATCAACTTCTTCTATTGTAATATTTGGAGTACTTATAACCGGATATCTAATTATCCGCAAATATTTAATTGACACGAAGGGATTAACTTTAGATGAGATAGAATCGAAAATAATTGATAATAAAAATAACGTGGCATAACAATTAAGCGTCCTGGCTGCGCGCAGAGCGAAGTCTGGACGCTTTGTTGAATTAACCGGAGTTCGATGTTATGGGGATTGATATCAACAAGGTAGGAAGGGAATAGCCAAAAATGGAAGCCCCCACACCAGATTCCGTCTTGATGTTCCACTAAATCACATTCAAGTATTGATATTGAAGCCTGTTTTCAAAAGCCTTTGATAAAATTTGGGATAAATTGCTAACTTTACTGTCAAATCTGGCATTCATGTTCATATGCATTATTTGTGGTGAATTTTTGCATACTATACTGAATACCAGTATTTTAACCAAATTTTTTGGCCGAATCTTATCAATTAGTTTTTAACATAATTTATTGAATTTTAGACAATTAAGATTTTTGTCATGTGGTAAGATGCAAAATAGGAGAGATAGTAGTAAATTAAATGGTTACAGCCCGCTCAAACTGCATAACGGTTTGACAGGAAAGTACTACGCAATCTGCCACTACTCATACAATATACTGATACATGGCATTTATGACAACACAAATGACTTATGATAAGAGTAACAATATTTATCGTTGTAATACTGTTTAGTGACAGATTATTGTATGCCCAGAATCAACCAGGTTTTGATTTAACAAGCGAAATGAAAAAATCTGTTGTATTCAATTTAGAAGCAATTTCAATTCTTGATTCCGTTGCTGAAATTGTTTGGCCGGGCTGGACTACTTACAAATCAGTTCCAATTTTCATAGGCTCACCAAAAAACAATGCTGTTTTTATAAATCCGAAATCGAACATACCTGATGACTTTATACCTTACAGCCTAATTGAAACACAGCATAAAATATTTGCAAGAGAAAGTAGTGGATTAAGAAATAACTATAATGGAACAATAATCAAGTTAAACGATAATTATTATAGATTGATTAGGATGGTAATTTATGATAGTACAATTAGTCATTATTACAAGGAGAGAGTTGAAAGTTTACTTGATGTTGAAATCCAACAAAATAGAATAAATAATCTTTTGCAATCACCAGATTATTACATCTCAATAATTACTCATGAGGCATTTCATTTTCATCAAGAAATAAAAGAATCTTCGGTTTATCATAGAACAGTAGAACCGCGTTACTATAAAAAATCAAAAGTCCTTGCTTGTTCATTTATAGAGGGAATGCTATTAAAGAGAGCTTTCTACAGTGAGAATGAGACAGAAACCAAAGAATTGGTTTGTCAGTTTCTTGCTATCAGGGAAGTGAAAAGCAAGTATCTTTCAAAACGACAACGAGTTTACGAAGCATTTGAAGAATATCAAGAAGGATCTGCTCAATATATTCAAACACAAATTCAAATAGTTTTAGATAGTCTTGATTATAAGCTAGTATATAATAATTATACTTCATTGCAAAATGCATCAGATTTTTTATTTTTAGATAGCCTTTGCATGGAAGCAAGTATAAGAGATATTAAAGATCCAGGGAATAAGCATTATTTTTATGGCCAAACACAAGCAAGAATCCTTGACAAACTCTCTGGAAATGTCTGGAAAAGTGAGATATTGAATGGAAATACATTTCTCATTGATTTGCTTCTAAAATATTCAGGATATGAAGCATCAGATCAAAATAAATATCTGGAACAGGTTAATGCAGCTTATGATTATAGTAAGATCTTACAAGAAATTAGAAAATTACGAATTAGTAAAAATCATTACATATTTAATGAATGAAAAACGCCCTGTAGCACTTTATATATCACATGTCCTGTGGGACACGCAACATAGCTGGGGTCCGTGTGCCGCAAACATACGGACGTCCCACTAAATGTAAAGGATAAATGAAAGATAAACGGAAGAAAAAGATTCATAGAGAAAAGAATGGACGTGAATTCATTAAGAGAACATACTTCGTCCAAGGGAAAATGAGGGTTGAAAAAATTTATCTAATTGATGGTATTCCGGAAGGTGAATTTTACGAAAAAAATGCGACCGATTTAGATTTTTATATGAATGGGGACTATCATTTAATGAGTAGTGAAAATGACCCTGGCAATTATTTTAGTGAGCAAAGCAACAAAGATATTAACGCATGAGGAATTCCGGTTTCCGGTAGCCATCGTATGCATTGCTATGGTTTTCGCATAATTTAACAGGAAATTGCCACACTGCCGGCCGCCATTCTTACACTGAGCATTAGGAATAATAAAGCTCCAGATCATTGTTTCACCAACTTCCGCGAAGCAATCTGTTTTCCGTTTATCATCAGCTTGCAGAAATAAATACCCGCATTGATTTTTTGTCCCTGAGCGTTGCGCCCGCTCCAATGGATGGTATGTTGCCCTGCCAAGAACTGCCGGTTAGCTAAACTGTAGATGATCCGTCCCTGAAGGTCACAAATTTGAAGCTGTACTTCTGCTGCTTGTGTGCATTCAAAATCAAAACGAATATTTTCCTTGAACGGATTTGGGAAAACCTGAATCATGCTTCCTTCTGCTGCTTGCTGTGCAATTGCTCCGGTATTTGCAATATTAATGCTTGTGGTCTGTTCGCTTTGAGCCTTTAAATTTAAGCTTACATAGCAAATGTTTTTGCCTTCGGTTTTTACAATTTGCTGCAATTTTCCGCCCCGAACATTATAAGCATCATCGCCTGCTGGCATGAGAAATTTAACCAGTGCATGATTAAATTCCTGATTGTGTTTGTTGATAATTGTTGCCGAAATGCTATCGTGGCTTCCATTGTTTTCCACGCTGAAGCTGATGCTCAGGTTTTGCCCGAACCCACGCGTATAAACTGTGTTTTCCGGCCTAAGTTCGCTATTATCCACGCGGATAATACGATAGGCTTCTTCATCATCACAAATATTATTGGTGCCGATATTGTAGGGATGCGAAAGATCATCGGTATCGATGTGTGTATGTCCCCAGAGCGTCATGTCGATGCCCAGCGCATTGAGGTCGATTTGGTTTTTAAAATCATAATGGTAGAAAAGGACTTTGGTTTTGTTTCCGGCTGCTGCGAGATCGTTTTCCAGCCACTCTATTTGCTGCGGAATAAAGCCTTTTTCTCCATAGATTCCGTATAGGTAGCCATCGTAATTATCGGAAGCTTCCATGCCTGCAAAATGCACGTTTCCATAGTCGAAGCTGTAGTCATTTACATAGTATTCTTCCTCAATGGGTGGGATTTGCGGCTGTCTTTGACCGAAAAAGCGCCACCATTCCCTGCGCGATGTTCCCTGCTCAGGTGGGGTGCTTCCCCAGCCGCCTAAGTCGTGGTTTCCCGGTACGATGTAAACCGGTACTTCAAATGTTTCCAGTAATTTGACCACTTTTGTGTGATGACGCAGGCATTCAAAATCTTCCATTTCGCCTTCATTGAGCACATCGCCTGTAAAAAGTACAAATTCCGGATTGAGCAGGTTGATGTCTTTGATCACTTCGCGGAGGTTGTCCATTTCCGTATCATCGTTTTCATAGCCGGGATCGCCCCAAAAAGTATGGCCGGGCAGATGTGTGTCTGTAATATGGATGAAATAATACTGCTTTTTGTATTCATCGATAATCTTAACGGAATTGGCCACCGTATCCACAATCCCTCCCGAAGCTGTTACAATAAGGTCGTAGAGTTCGGTGTAATTTGTTTCGGGAATTGTAGCTTGCATCGTCCATTTTTGAAGCCGGGCATTGTATTGCGGATTGATGATGTTGAGGTCAATAAAAATATCCTGAAACATCAGCTTTGCATCCCAGGAAGTAGTGTTTTGGGGCGCGAAACACTGGATCTCGAGCTGTTGGCCAGGCTTAACAATACTGGGTATGCCCATCAGCGGACGTTGAACCGTGCTTAACGTATCGGCTTTGGGCTTGTCGCAATCAATAATGCCGCTCTCCAGTATTCCGGCCTGATACCAGGGAATACTGTTTCCATTGATTTTTACTGCATCGAATTGCAGATTCGCCAAACCGGTACCCAATGCAGATAAATGGATTTGAACGAGATTTTGGATATCGCTGCAAAGGGCATCACCGGAAAAGCTGAGCCGGATCTCGCCTGATGTGCTGTAATCGCTGATGTTCCCACCTTCGGAAATGCTGCCTTCAAGAGAATATCCTTCGTATTGAAAGACCGCCTCATCATACATTAAGTTCAGCTCCCAGCTATTGATGCTTGCGCTTTGCCCGATTAAACTGATTTGAACCGGAAGGATGAAAATTTCCTGATGATCGATTTTTTGATCTTCCGTTGCAATAATGAAAGCATCACCGGTAGTTTGTAAATCATGGCGAAAACGAGGCAAAAGGCAGCGGCCATAATAATCATGAACAATTCCGCGCACAAAATTAAAGGGGTAGCCTTCGAAAAGCGGAATGTTTTCGCCCATCATATCGTACATCCCACTGCGCACAATGCTTTCACCGCTACCATCATCTACAGTAAAGTTGCCAAAAGTGTCATAAGCTTCGGTTGCGGTGCAGTTGTTGACCTGAACAAACACGCCTTCCCAGGCTTCATCCCAAATTTGTGCGCTGGAAATTTCCGCAGCAGGGGGAAGTGGATTGGATGTGCTGACCACATCAAAGGATGTCAGGCTTTTTATTTCTGTCATGCCTTCATATTCATAAACTTCACCACTGATGATGATGCTGTCGCCGATTTCTGGGGCGTTCATATTATCATAAATGAAAATTCCGTTCCATGCACCTCCGGCAGATGAAGCAATAAAATAGCGTCCCCCATTAAAATTATTTGCTGTTACAATACCGCCCGTAGTGACGAATTCGCCATTCAGCAGGGAAGGGTATGATCCGTCGCCGGCAATTGTTGTGTATTGGATTTCGTATATGGAAGTTTGTGCAAAAAGGAATAAAGGTATAAGGCTATATATCAATAAAATGAGCTTTTTCATAAAATCTTGTTTAGATCGTATCTTATGGGCAAAGATAGTCAAATGTTGTGTTTGAGTATTTGCTGATCTACCTGTAGCTCCATTTCCACAAAATATTTTTTGCCTTACTTCATAACTCTTGAAGTAAGTTGATGCATCTGATGAATCATTGATTGCGCAGGTCGGATAAAATATAATCTTGTTTTTGTCCGAGAAGATAACCTGCTTTATTTATGCTTTTCATTCCGGTCAGATGTGAGGCGTCTAAAGCTGAAGATATTGTGGCCTATTTCAAAGCTTTAGCAACGAAGCAGATGGCCTGAATTTAATGCAATGTAAAATGCAAACAAATTCAATTTTAGGATATAAAATTAGTAAACACATAATTTTTAGCTGCTTACAATATTTTGTTTGCATTTTATGAATAGAGCAGTCTAAATTAAATATGGATTATACGAAAGCTTTTTAAATTATTTGTTATTTTTACACACGTAAGAGCTTTTGGGCGAATATTCCCGTCAGTGAAATTGTTGTTTTATATGCGTTATGCCCTTTTAATATTTATTTTTTTATTTTGTGCCGGAAAATCATTATTGGCGCAATATAGTGTCCCTAACGGTCTTAGGGACAGCCTTCAATATTATGAGCGGCATTTAATGGATATTGATAAAGACCTTGCTTTCAGGGCCAATATGGCATTTGCGCTGCATAATTCGGTAAACCGCAAAAACATTGCATTGCTGTATGCCTATAAAATGCTGGATAACAGTACTAATTCAGGACACAGAGCAATATCATATGAAACCATTGGCGATATATATTACGCAGCCGGTGAGGCTAGGAACGCCATCATCAATTATGATAAAGCTATTGACGAATTTCGTTTGTCACATAATCAAAAAGGAATTGTGGGAGTGCTTCAAAAAATGTCCGGGATTTATCTCTTCAGAAGCCTTTTTAGCCAAGCGATGGAAAAATTATTTCTTGCCGAGTTCATTTTAAAAGGGGAAGGAGATGATTTCATGCTGGCTCAAAACGACAGGAAAATCGCACAGGCTGCAATCTTGTCGGATAATAAGGAGCTGGCAGCAGAATATCTTGGCAGTGCTTTGCAAACATTTTTATCCTTACATGATTTTCGAAGAGCAACAAAGGTGGTGATGATGTACATCGAACTGCTTTCAGATATTAACCCTTCTAAAAACCCAATAGAATATCTACACCAACTATCTGAAATAATGCCACAGGATGCTTCCAAAGAAGATCAGGCATTCCTTTTTAATGTTTTTGGTTGTTATTATACTTTTAGCACTAAATTGGATTCCGCCATATTTTATTTCCGGGAAGCGCTCCAACTTTCGGATACGAACAATCTCATTGAGCATTCCGATATGCTTTCGCGTTTGGCTCATGTGTACAGCCTGAAAGGGGACTGGGAAAATACTATTAAAATCAATAAACAGGCTTTGCGCTATCGAAAAAAATACGGCTCAGCTGATGTAGTTGTTAGTTCCTGGAATAATATTACCGGCGATTATTTTGAAAATAATGACTTTTTAACAGGCAGGAAAATGCTTGACTCTGCCTGGTATTATGAAAGCAAAACAGAAGGTAAGTCTTTTTACTATCCCTATCTGCTCGAAAAGGAAATAGAGTATTATACACATCAAAACCGTTACGATTCAATTCTTGTGTATTCACGCCTTTTGACTGGATATCAAAAAGAAAGGCTTCAAAACAAAGCAGGCTATGATGCAGGGTTGTTGCGCTATGAGCTTACCCAGCGCAAGGAAAACCGTTCCTTCAATTTAGGAAAGCCTTATGGCGTAAACCTCTATTTTATTATCGTATTGATCCTTGTTATAATTCTATGCATTGGCTCTGTTTTTGTCCTTCTTTGGCAGTTGAACAAAAAATCGGGAAGCTTCAACGATCTCAGGGAAAATTATTTAAAGCTTAAGGCGGATCTTGTCCGGAATAATTTGTTGATGAAGGAAAAGGATAAAAAGCTCAATTACCACCTGAATGTCCTTAAAAAGTCGCCCCTTGCAATTATCTGTCTCGAAAATGATTTCCAGATTACTTATTTAAACGATAAATTCATGGAAATTACGGGCATGAAATATCAGGAACTGATCTCAATGGATTTTTTCCGTTTTGTTTCCAGCGCCGATATCAATATATTCCAAAAGCATTTGGAGCAATCTGATGCAAATAAACTTAGAATGCCTCATTTGAATTTTGGGCTGAAACGAAAAGATGGTGCTGAGCGCAGGTTTATTGCCTGTACAAGCAAGTTTGATGCCGGCGAACAGCAGGGATTTTTGCTTGTTTTCTATGATCCAAAGTATTATGATTTGGCTTTAAAGGCTTTCCGTGATTCACGCGATTCCAGCCTCAATGAATTAAACAACAGCTTGAATTTACTGAATTATGTGCATCATAAATTTCTGGAAAGACTTATCATCGATTCAGAGGAAAACGGTTCTGCCGAAAACAATTTATCCAATGAATCACGTTTTTATTATTTCCTGCTCAGTTTTTACGCTAAAATTCTCGATGCCAATTACAGCTTGTCATACGGGCTGATGCACATGTCGGATATGTCTGACGCACTAAACAGCCAGCTTGGCGCCATGCCGCATATTAATTTGAAATGGAATTATTCCAAACAGGATTCAGAAACCGTAAATTCTGTTGGCTTTTATGCCGATAAACAAATGCTGCTGATATGCCTGCAAGCCATTCTGCAATATTTTTGGGAGTGTGGGATGCCGGAAATTCTCATCGATGTGCATGAAGAAAACGAAAAACTTCACCTAAACATTTCATCAACTGTAGAAGGAGTAGGCCCTAAAGGGGATTATGATGATCTGAACCAGATAAATCACCCATTAATGTCAATGATATTTTATCTTGGACGGCGTCTTGGTGAACAAATTAGGTTTATTCCGGGAAAATCAGGGGCTTTTTATCTAAGCATAGGCTTAAAGCAACAAAGATGTATTTTAGGAAGTAACAGAATTAGGGAAACCGGGGCATCTTATCCCAACTGGCAAGGAAAATCCATCCTGATTGCGGAAGATGTGCCCGAAAATTACCGTTTGCTGGCAACGCATATCAACAGGACCGGGGCACAACATGCCTATGCCGAAGATGGGATTCGTGCTATAGAAATCTTAAGCAATGGAAAAAAGTTTGATCTGGTTTTAATGGATATTCAAATGCCAGGGCTCAATGGCCTGGAAGTGTTTTCTGTCCTCAAAATCCTGGGTATTAAAATCCCTGTAGTTGCTATTACTGCATACGCGCATGGAAATGAGCCGCAATTTATTACGGATATGGGCTTCGATGCCTATATCTCGAAACCTTTTAGTGCAAAAGATCTTTATGCCCGTTTAAACGCTTTTTTATAAACCAATTGCGGTTATGAATGTTTTTCTATCCAAACAGACATAAATTTTCTTAACTTTCGGGCTTGTAATTCATATGGCGATTTTTATTAGACAATGATTCTTTTGTCGGGTCTTGTTTTGCTTATTGATTTTTGTACATTTTTCTGAGAGGACACAAATTATATAAAGTGAAAATAAATTTAAAAACATGCTGGCATTTCAAAAACGACTAACAGACTTTTTCTATGTTGTACTGGGCTTACCTGCTACAGCCATGGGTTTCGGGCTTTCCATTCAGATTGCTGTTCTGAGCTGGATTTTGCGTACCAAATACGGACTTGATATTCACGAAATCGGTATCGTATGGGCCGCGGGGCCAATCGCCGGTATCCTGGGGCAGCCCATCGTGGGCTGGATCAGTGATGGCGTTTGGTTTTGGGGCGGGCGTCGCAGGCCGTTTATCATTATTGGCGGAATACTGGCCGCGCTGTCTATTCTGGCTTTGCCATATATCGGGCTTATTGATGAAACACTGGGAATTGGCTCGATTATGGGCGTCGCTATTACCGTAGCACTGACATTGGATCTTTCCATCAATATCAGTTTTAACCCAACCCGTTCCATCATCGCTGATGTGACACCCGAAGGAGCACCAAGAACCAAAGGTTATACCTGGATGCAGGCAATTTCGAATTTTTTTGGTGCCGGTGCATACCTCATTTCTGCTTTGCTTGGCAATTATACCTTGATTTATGTAGGCGTTGCCGTGGTTTTCCTCTTCTCGATAGTGCCTATGTTCTTTATCGAAGAACCTCATGAAGTGGACAGCCTTGAAGAAGATAAGGGAACGGCTACCAAGACAAATTGGCCTGCCCTTATCAAGATTTATGCAGCACATTTTTTTTCGTGGCTGGGAATCCAAACTATGTTCATTTATACTTTTGCTTTCCTGGAACAAAGGCTTAATGCTACCGATGCGGCAAGCCTTGGAGAGAAAACCGGGTGGCTGTTTTTTATCCTTAATGCTGCCGGTGCTGTATTCCCAATCGTGATGCTGGAACCATTATCCAAAAAAATCGGAAAAGTGAAAACACATGCAGCTTCGGTCGCTTCCATGTCAGTAGGCTATTTCCTGATTTATTTCTTTGTGCGCGATGCAGTGGTCATGTATGCCATTTTTGTACTGCTGAGTATTGGATGGGCTGCTGTCGTGAGCCTGCCTTTTGCCATTATGACCGAGAAAGTGAACAAGCACAGGATGGGGTTTTTTATGGGCATTTTCAACCTGTCCGTTGTCTTGCCTCAACTGCTTGCGAGCTTTGTAGTGGGCTTTTTTATCCAAAATGCGGAAAATAAAGGCATTGTTTATTTGATCAGTGCGGTTTCGCTCGGTATTTCGGCCCTGCTATGGACATTCTTAAAGGACAAAAAGCAATAAAGCGATTTTAATGAGGATTTTAAATTTTCTAATTATAATATATTATGTTTAAAAACGATCAATTCAGGATGAGCGCACTTGTGGTGATGCTTCTGGCAGTTTTTGCTGCCTGCAACCAAAGTGCAAAGACAGAGAACAGTGGAGAGACTGAAACAGTTTTAACTGCACCGCCGGAATGGGCGCGGAACAGTGTAATTTATGAAGTAAACCTGCGTCAGTATTCTGATGAAGGAAGTATTCAGGCATTTATTAAGGAAATGCCCCGTCTTAAAGAGCTTGGCGTGGATATCCTTTGGCTGATGCCCGTGCACCCCATCGGTGAGAAAAACCGAAAAGGCACGCTTGGCAGTTATTATTCCGTACGCGATTATCTTGATGTAAACCCGGAGTTCGGGACCAAAGAAGATTTTAAACAACTGGTGGATGAAGCGCATAAACTTGGCATGTACGTTATCATTGATTGGGTTGCCAATCATACGGCATGGGACAATAAAATGCTTGAAGAACATCCCGAATGGTACACTAAAGACAGCCTCGGCAATATGATTGCACCTTTTGGATGGTCGGATGTTGCTGAGCTTGACTACGATAAGCAAGCTCTGCGCGATTATATGATCCAGGCACTGATGTACTGGGTGGATGATATGGATATCGATGGATTCCGCTGCGATGTGGCCGGAATGGTACCTACCGATTTCTGGGAAGCAGCCCGCGACAGCCTCGAAAGCATCAAGCCCGTTTTTATGCTGGCTGAAGCCGAACAAGCTGACCTGCTTGAAAAAGCCTTTGATGCAGATTATGCCTGGAACCTGATGCACATCATGAACCAAAATGCAGCCGGTGCGCAGAACCTTGATTCAATCCGCAACTATTTCGAAAAACAGAAAAACCTTGGAGAAGAGCGTGCCTTCAAAATGAATTTCACAACAAATCATGATGAAAACTCATGGAACGGAACTGTTTTTGAACGCTATGGCGATGCATACGAAACTTACGGAGCTTTAACTTTTATTGCGCCCGGTATGCCGCTGATTTATTCCGGTCAGGAAGTGGGCAATGCAAAACGTTTAGAATTTTTTGAAAAAGACCCGATTGAATGGCAAGACCATGAAATTGCAGCAGTCTATAAAAAGCTGGCACAAATCAAAAAGGAAAACCCTGCTTTGGCCAATGGCGCTTATGGAGGGCTTATGGAGTTTATCCCGATCAGCCAGCCGGACGAAGTCCTCGCTTTTGAGCGTACAAAAGACGGGAATTCTATCCTCGCATTTTTTAATTTCAGCAATCAGGATGTATCGTTTATGGTTGAAGATAAGGCTTTTAATGGCGCTTATGAAAGCCTGATGGATGGAAATGACATCAACATTGATGCCGCAACTGCCATAGGGCTGCCACCATATGGGTATTTCATTTTAAGAAAGAAATAATGCTAAAATTGAAAAAGGGGCCGGATTTTTTGTCCGGCCTTTTTTTAGTTTTAGTAGATTTGTATTTCATCAGCGAAAACATTAATCAGGCATAAATGGAGCTCATGCGAAAAATCCTTATTCCATATTTCTTTGTATTCGTTGTCTTTGCATGGGCAGGAAATAAATCATGGGCGCAGGAAGTTGGCTGGTTTGACCGTTCCATGGATTTGATCCGGCAAAATTATTTTCAAAGTATTGATACTTCTGCTTTGCATCAGGAAGTTTTATCGCAGATCCTGTCCGCTATGGATCCGTATTCTGTTTTTCTGTCGGACAGCCTTCATCGGCAAAAAATTTCACTGCTCCGATCGTCTTTTTTTGGTTTGGATATGGATTGCATGTTTATCCGCGACAGCCTTTTTGTGCTTCAATCCGGATTGGATAATGTGCCTGCAGGAAGTTGGATTTTAAGCATTGACGGGCAAAGCCCAAATGAAAGGGAAGATATGGATTTGCTTTTCTATGCCCCGGATTCCAAAACATGCATTTTGCAAATCATCAATCCCCAAACCGGCGAAAGCCAGATGGCAGCTTGTGACCGTACGAAAAATCTGGTGCATACAGTTTCTGGCCCTTTTTTTCCGGAGAGGCTTACAGCTTATTTTCGCATTAAATTTTTCACGGCCAAAACGGCCAATGAGCTTGGCAATAAACTCAGAGATCTTCAATCCAGGAAAATCGGTCAGCTTATCATTGACCTGAGGGGCAACCCGGGGGGGGTGGTCGAAACTGCTGCCGAATGCTGCGATCTTTTTTTGCCCAAAGGCAGGTTGATCTGCAAAATCAAAAAGCGCGATTCAGTTTTAAAGCAACTTTACGCCAAAACAGATCCTGTTTTTCCCAAAGGACGGGTTTTGCTCCTTACCGACAGCCTGACTGCTTCGGCTGCTGAAGTTTTTGCCGCAGCATTGCAGGATCAAAAAAGGGCTTTGGTATTTGGCCAGCGAAGCTTTGGGAAAGGGCTGGTTCAGTTTCCCTTTTCCCTGGCACCTTATGGCTATTTGTATTTGACAATTGGTGAATATATCCGGCCTTCAGGAAAAAGCATTCAGAAAAGTTTCAGCTCAGCATTGACATCCTTTGATCAGGGCAGGGGCAGTGTCGCGCCGGATGTCCTTTTTGATTGTCCTGCTTATTCCAATTCATTGAAAATCATGAAAAACAAAGCCCTGTTCGAGGAGTGTGTGCTGGATTATTTTAAAGATGTCCCGAAAGAAAAACCCAGGGAACCGGATTGGAACGCCATGCTGGCACTCTTGCCTGAGCTGGCCTGGAATCATGGAGTTTCTTTTGAAATGAACCCAAAAATGGAAGAAATTTACCGCAAACAGCTTGAAACAGCTTTCTTCAGGCTCAACAATTCTGAAAAAGAAGCTTTAATACTTGAAATAAAAAACGATCCGGAAATACAAGAGGCATTGAAAGTTGTTGCCGATGAGAAAGCTTATGTGTTGCGTGCCCTGAGCTATTAATGAACGATTAATTTAGATTCGTTTCATTCAATTAATTCCCTAAATTTGTTTCGCTTAATGATGCGTAAACCACAAAAGCTTATGATTGACATCAGCACTACTTACATGGGCCTTCATTTAAAAAGCCCCATTATCGCCGGAAGTTCCGGTCTGACAAACTCATTGGATAAACTGATTGAAATAGCACGGCAAGGCGCCGGTGCTGTTGTGTTAAAATCTGTTTTTGAAGAGCAGATCAAGCACGAAATAAGCCGCGCCCTGGCTGCGGATACATCAAGTTCCGTCTATCCCGAAGCTTATGACTACATCAGCCATTATACCCAGGAGCAAAGTCTGGAGCATTATCTCAACCTGATCAGTGAGGCCAAGAAAAAAATTGATATCCCGGTAATTGCTTCTGTGAACTGTATCAGCGGCTCCGAATGGATAAGTTTCTCCAAAAGGCTTCAGGATGCAGGTGCGGATGCTATTGAGCTCAATGTTTTTGTGCTGCCTTCCAATCAGGAAAATACCGGACAGGAAAACGAAAACGTGTATTTTGATATCGTTCAGGAAGTTAAGAAGTTTGTAACTATTCCTATCTCCCTTAAAATCAGCTATTATTTCAGTGGCCTGGCCAAAACTGCCATGCAGCTCAGCTGGACAGGGATCAGTGGCCTGGTTCTTTTTAATCGCTTTTTCTCTCCCGATATCGACATTGACAAAATGGAAATAAGCCCTGGATTTGTGTTCAGCAAACCCGAAGATATTGGTATTTCACTGCGCTGGATCGCCATGCTTTCCGATAAAGTACATTGCGATTTGTCGGCATCTACAGGCAACCACAGCTCTGAAGCTGTTATCAAGCAACTGCTTGCCGGAGCCAAAAGCGTGCAGCTTGCAAGTGTGCTTTATAAAGAAGGATTAGGCGTAATTTCAAAAATGAATGATGAAATCCGAAACTGGATGGAATTAAAAGGTTTTGAAAAAACAGAAGATTTTATCGGCAAGCTTAGCCTGAAAAATGCCGATAACCCGGCAGCTTATGAACGCGTACAGTTTATGAAGCATTTTGCCGGAATTGAATAATGATTTCACGAAATAATCTTTGATAACCAGCTTTCGGGCTGGTTTTTTTATGCCTCGTATTTTATTGGCTAATACCGTTTTCCAAAATAAAAAGCAATATAAATACTTAGGAAATAGTGATTGGGATCTTCATATGCCATAACCGGGATAGCCACCGGATAAAGATCCAGTATTCCGCCCACTTCTATTGATTTTGGTTTTTCTTTTTGGTTGCCAAATTCAAAATTGAGCCCAAGATGAATGTAGCCTCCGGGGTGGAAACTGGTGTGTTCAATGCCATCGAAAAATGGGGCCCGGCCATAAATATTGTCTGCAAAATGCTTCTCCGGATCGTAGGCTTCGCTTATTAGCTGGTAATCCGTATTGTCATTGTTTAAATATAGTATGTAAAGATAAATTGGCTTGGCGAGTCCCAATGAGAAGCCACCTGTGTAATAAATACTGAGTTCTACGCCTCCGAAATAAGGTTTTCGTGTAATTATTTTTTGATAACCAACACCAAGGCGGGCTATTAGAACGGTATTTAATTTACCATAAACAAAGCTTTTGGAATCACCATAATAAGGATTAACCACCCGAACCTGCTTGGCAGGTTTCATTTCTGCACCCATAATTTCCCAGCCAAGGCGCGTGTAATAAGTTTTTCGGAAAAATCTTCGATACTGAATCCCAAAACCTCCACTGTGTAACATGGCGCCAAAGGAACGCTGGTAGAGTTTTCGGGCTGTAATGGTTGTAGTGTCTTCCCTTAATATATTTTGAGCTTTTATGGCCTTATTGCATACAAAAAACATCATGCCGACTAATAATAGCCCACATAATTTCCGGTAGCAAAAATCAATATTTTCAATAGATTTTACAGCCATTTCAATAGATTAATGGCTGTAAAATTAATTAATTTTCGATAGCTAATGGCTTTGTTTTTCCCAAAGTCACTAACGCCTGCTTTCCTTTTGGAATTTTTTTGCTTCATCATAGGCGGCACAACGTTCGTTTGATTTACATCCCGACAACACCATCCCTGCGATGAATATCCCTAATAATATAATCGTTATTTTTTTCATAATTTCACCCAAATTTTAGGATAAATATCATTGCTACAAAAATAAGATGGAATTGCTTAAAAAAACTATCAGTTATGAACAATTTAACAGAATCTTATCAACTAAAAGACTTGAAAAAACTGTATTTTAAAGATATTGATACCAATTGGCTTGCATTTTTAGAGGAAGAAAGCGAAAAAGAGTATTTTTTAAATCTTCTGTCGTTTGAAAAAGAGTGTCATAAGAAACAGCTTGAAATATTTCCTCCGGTTTCTGATGTATTTTGTGCTTTTCGCTTTAATCCTATTGAAAATACGAAGGTAGTGCTTCTGGGGCAAGATCCTTATCATGGATCAGGGCAGGCGCATGGCCTGGCATTTTCTGTGCCTGATGGAGTCAGGTTTCCGCCCTCATTGCGCAATATTTTTAAAGAATTGAATTCGGATGTGGGCTGTGCGGTTCCGGAATCAGGAAATCTTGAAAAATGGGCCAAAGAAGGTGTATTGCTTTTGAATGCAGTGCTTACAGTAGAGAAATCCAAAGCAGGCTCGCACCGAAATAAAGGCTGGGAAATATTTACAGATGAGGTTATTAAAATGCTCAGTGATTCCTGTAATGACCTTGTGTTTCTCCTTTGGGGAAATCCCGCCCAGCAAAAAACAAAGCTTATTGATGAAAATAAGCATCTGATCCTAAAAACAGTGCATCCTTCTCCTTTATCTGCCTACCGGGGCTTTTTTGGTTGCCGGCATTTTTCCAAAACCAATGAATATTTGAAACAAAAAAACAGGAAAGCTGTAGAATGGTGTTTGAAAGATTGATCATGAAGTTAGCTGTAAAGCCCATTTTTGCCTGTTTTCTCCTTTTTAGTATGCATAATTTGTTTGCTCAGGAGTCGGGAATCAGTGTTTCAAAGCCATCTTCTTTTGACAGTACTTATATAGAAAGCTATGACGATTGGCTGGTGCTTCGCTTATATGGAATTGTTAAGGATTTTAGTTTTGGTTTAAATACAGCTTACCTTAGCGAAGAAGCCGAATTGTCTCCAAATCAGAACCTTAATGTTGGTTTTGGGTTTAATTACAAATGGTTGGGTATCAATTTTGGCTTTAATTTTCCGTTTATCAATAACGATGATGATATATATGGCAAGACGCGCAGGATGGACGGGCAAATGAATTTATACGGGCGCAAGTTTATTTTTGATGGTCATTTTCAGCTTTATAAAGGCCTTTATCTCGAAAATCCGTCATCTTTTGTGGACTATGAGCCATCACCAAAAATTTATCCCCAAATGCCCGGGCACAAAGTAATTACACTTGGCGGAAGTTTTTACTATCTTTTTAATTACAGAAAGTTTTCATCCCGTGCTGTTTTTACAAATAACGAAAGGCAAAAGAAAAGCGCAGGAAGCTGGATGCTTGGTGGGTTCCTTGAAAATATTTTTGTTAAGTCCGACTCCCTGATACTGCCACCTGTGAATGGTGAAGAAATTTTAAAGGAAGAAGACAATTTCAGAAGTGCTTATATTATTAATTTGGGTATTAAGGGAGGATACATACATACTTTTGTTATTTTCAATAACTATTATTTTACTATTTCGGTGAAGCCCGGCTTAGGCATTGGGCATACACGTTTTAAGTTTCCCGACGATCATGCAAAAGTCCAATATACGCCTTTTGCCAGTGTGAGCTCACGTCTGGCAATCGGATATAGCAGCAGGAAATATTTTTGGGGTTTTTATGCTGTAAACGAATCTTATTCCTTTGCCCGTGAGGAACTTGTGGTTAATTACGGCCTTGGGCACCTTAGGTTTTTCTTTGGTGTCCGTATCTCCGGATTTAAAAATACAAAAGCTGCATCTTTGCTTCCTTTTTAAGGTCGGTTTGGAACCATAAAAAAGGCAAATTTACGCCTTCAGCTCTGATTCTTTTCCTTAACTGCTTTATGCATAGAGCAGGCTTAACTCTCCTCATCATAAAACAACTTATAATATTTTTTGCCGCTATCATCACGCCCCTGTTCCATCATATCTTTGTTGCCATGCACATAAATATGGAAGTTTTTATCGAGCTTGATGACCGAACGGAAAAAACGGGATTGCTTTTTTACTGCTGAATCGGATATCTCAAATTGATCCTCAATTTCCGTGTCATGTTCATCGGAATGTTCTTTTTTAAAAGTATTAAAGCTTTCGATCACTTCCGACTGTTCAAATACTTTTTCACTGAAATCCTGCATATCAAAGTTTTCGTTTTCCTTGAAAAATTTAACGGACTTGTTCAGGAAATCTGCCTGATCGGCTTTGCTTACTTCAAATTTTTCGGGCAATGCCTGCTGCACAAAATCGCGGCAAAGGTTCAGTGTATTTTCTGTTTGGTAAAAAGAGTCCTGCCGCTGACGCAGATGAAGAAAATCGTCCATCCAAAAATGGGCTTCACTGCTTTTGTTTAAATGATCTACGACCATCAGCACATAACCTTGCTCTTTTTCAGTGTTGAATATCAAGCAACCTTTATCTAATTTATTGATATTTATTCCTTTGTCTTGTGTGATTTCCATATTGTCACCGCTCGGAAATACCTTCAGGAATGTGTCTTTGTTCTCCGATTTAAAAATACCAATGGCATCTAAGCTCTCGCCATCAAGGATGCAATCCTGAAAATGCACCACATAAAGCTCGCCGGATTTGATTTTGGGATGATTGCTGCTTTCATAAAGGTGGCGCGCAATATGTACAGATTGTTCGTGCAACTGCTGCGGATCCTCAAAAATAACAGATGCATACGAGTATATTTCGTTCAGTTCCCGATCACTTTCATGATATAAATTAAAATATTCCTCTGTTTTAAAAGGACTTAAAAAATATGCAGAGAGAAGTTCGGTTATTTCCTCATCAGGCCGGATGCAATTTTGGGCAATAAACAATCCCTCGCTATTGGATTTATTTCCAACCTTGTGAACCGCCAAGCCTGTTATACAGCTTGCTGAAAAATGTGCCATAATAATTCTGATCTTTGGCTGACAAAAGTAAGGAATTCTTAGCCTGCAGGACATAATTACGGAATTTTATGTGCAGGTAGCCGGAACAATTTGCCATATTGTACTTACATTTGCTCAAAATAATGCAGCGCATACCAAACGGATAGTATATTTGATGCATTATCACTGGATTTAATATGAAGATATTTGTATTTTTGATGCAAAAAGAAAGGCAGACTTATGAGAAAATTATGGTTTTTTATTCCCGTTTTATTCGCAATTACAGCTCTTGTTTTTTGGGGTTGTAAGAAAGATGATCCTGATAATAATGATCCCGTCCCAACGGATGAAATTGAATTAATTGTGAATACAGATGGCGTATCAGAAACCCAGAAGCGTGTTCATTATATTAATGAGCCCCTGTTTGATACAAGCTATCAAAAAAAGAAAAAAGACAGCAGGGCAGTTGGGGCAGAAGCGCTCTTTATGCATGTGGCTGAGGTCGAATCGCCGGTTGTTGGAGATCGAGTGCTCAGCGCAACACATGTGAAGTTTAATGGTAAGTTTGCCTATGTCAGTTATCACTACAATGAACCAAACAGCAGCCCGATGAGTGAAGCCCTCTATGAAGGGCATATCGATGTTTTTGATGTAGAAAACCCTTTGTTTCCTATAATTCTGAGTACCGCTCAAAACCACAGGGCTGATTTTAACACTATGTTTCTCGATTATGAAACAACAGGGGCGCAACGCCGCCTTTGGATTGGAGCAACTGATTACGGTGTTGGCGGTGCCGTTTTCGACCTCGATTTGACGGATAACGTTATCTTGCCCGGAACAATGATGACCCGTTATAAAACACCTCCCGGGAATTCTGTGAACGGCGTGGTCCGATCTGCCGATTGGCTTTATGCAACAGCCGGCAGGACCGAAGGTGGTGTTTTTGTATTTGATGAGGAAAAAATGCAACTCGAAACTTCGCTTACCAATGAATTTGAAAATGCCAAATACGCTGCTGTAAGTGGATATAGTGTTGGCGATAAGCATGTAGTGCTTAGAAGCGGAACAAATGCACAGCTTTTGGTATATGAAGTAGGTGCTGCTCATACTGAAATTGCTACCTACGATATTGGTTCTATTGAACCTGAAACAGGAAAATCAGGCATTTATGTGAAAAATAACATCTGCTGGGTAGCAATGGGATATGCCGGGCTCAAAGCTTTTGACCTGAACGATGGAAGCCTGGTGCATACGCTTTCCCCCGAAAATATGGGCGATGCTGCTGTTACCAACGGGGTTTGCCTCGATGATGATTATGTATATGTGGCCAATGGTTCCGATGGGCTTTACCTCTGTGCGATGGTTGAAGGACAACAGGAACTGGAAGTTCTGGAAACACATAATTTTGGTGCATCGGCAAATTATATTGATGTGGGTGAGGACCTGATCTTTATCGCAAACGGTCGCGAAGGATTGCAAATCTTAAGGCGTATCCCCCCGGGAGATTATACCGTTATTTGTGATTATGATGATGATGGTATCCCCGAATGTATTGAACCCAATCCATATGATCTTTGTGAAACCCTCGTATCTGACCTGGATGCAGCACTTCCCGAATCAAAAAGTGTTTTTACTTACCATCCCGAATATCTTGATAATCCAAATACTACATTGGAATTGCTCGAACCGGCAACAGTTTATGTCACTTTTATCGATGAAGGGGCCGGTTGGAAAAATTCTCTGGGAACCTATCATTATCCCGCGGATTCTCCACCCGAAACAGTTGACGATATCCGTGATTCAAAACTTTTAATCTATCCAAACTCATCCAAACAGGGTGCGGGAGGAGCTTTGACAGCAGGTACTACAATCAAACTTCTGGGAACTTTTCCCCAAGGCACAAATGTGGGCGCTTTCCTGGTTGCACGGGGTTGGGCAGGCAAAAGCAGCACTTATCCAAGTGGGTTGTCGGAAGGAGCTTATACACATTATTCCAATGATATACTGAATATCGCACAGGCACAGCAAACACTTCTTTTTTATGATGTTAGCTGTGATGCCATCGTGTTGGCTATTGAAGATGTGAAAGTAGGTACCGGCGATGACGATTTTAATGACTGTATGTTCCAAATCATTGTTGATCCACCAACTGCTGTAAACACAGACTTATATATTCAAATAGGAGAATAGGCGAATCATCTTTTCGTGGTTTGTAAATTTTGGGGTTAGTTATACACTTATTACGAAAATTCGCCTTAAAGGAGCCTTCGGGCTCCTTTTTTTTGTTTTTAACTCCCGAGTTTGACAGCAAATATTTGTATATAGTTGACACATAGCATATTGATGCCATGAGTTTTGGTTTGTGCCACTACAATTTGTCTTCTTTTGATAGGATTTTTGGTGGTACTTGCATGCCGATAGCTTTAATCAACTTAAGCGCATTTGGAGGGATATCGGTTCGGAGCCAAATTGTATTTTTTTTGATTTTAACAGGCACGGCCATGACCCTGGCCAATTGTCCCATTGCTGCCGCTACCGTTAAAGGGCGGTCTTGAATTAATTTTTTTTCAGTGGATTTTGAGCTGTACCTTTCTTGGCTTTCCCTAAGCTTTTTGGTTAAGTGTGCCTCGCAATAATGTGATAAAAAGCAGAGCATCAGATGTCCAATAATCCGGTTATCAGTCCAATGAAACACCGGCCTGCTTTTCAAATAGCCTTTCATTTCGCCGAAGGCATCTTCAATCCGCCATAATTCTTTGTAATTTGAAACGATTTCAGTAGCAGGCATTTGCTTAACATTGGTAACAATACCAAAAAAGCCATCACTTTTAGCCTCTTTGGCAATTAACTTGTGGTTAAGGCCACATTGGCTTTGGCCTTTTACAGAAAGGTATTTTTTATATGCCCGGTTGGTAATAAATTTTTTTGTCAGTGGCTTGGAAGAAGAAAGGGCAGCATTGATTTTGTCCAGTACATCTTCGCGTGCTTTGGCGTCTCGCCCTGCCCTTATTTTTGACCAAGTTATAATGCAGCGGTCTTCACCGATTGTGGTTTCACGTATTGCCAGCTCTTCATTAAGCCAGTTAAACTTGGAGAGGTCATAAAAACCTTCTTGTATTTCCTTTTTTAAAGTCCCCATCTTTAACCCGACAATAAACTCGCCATTGCGCTTTTTAATGTGCTTAAGGTTATCAAATGAGAAAAGCCCACGATCGGCCACAAAAATAAATCTGCGCACAGAAAGCTTGCTGCTGATGCGCTCCACGATACCATCAAGGGTTTTGCCTTCAAAGGTATTGCCCGGATGGACTTCAAAACAGAGCGGTATCCCGCAAGTATCCGTAAGCAGGCCCAATACTACCTGTGTGCAATCGCTTCGCATTTCCTTACTGTACCCAAATTGGCGAAGTTCACCCAGATCTGTCCGTGTGCTCTCGAAACGCAAGGTTGTCAAATCGTACAGCACTACATCTACATTAATGCTAAAAAGGTCTTTGCCGTAATTGAACAGAAAGCGCTCGATGTCTTCTTTGTGCTTGCTAAGCAGGTCAAGGCTGCGATAAATATGCTGAAGCGATATATCGTGGTCAACTAAACCTGGGTACATGCGCTGCAACCAATTGTCATAAAGGGAAAGTTTTGAAACTGGTTTTAGAAAACGGGAACAAACTTGTGAAAACAAAACGCGCTCCAAGTTAAATTCAAGCTTCGGGTGCTGGGATTGGATATTGGCAAGGCATTTTTTTATCCCCAGTTCCCCCATCATGCGGTCAAGTATGAGCAGGGGCCCCAGTACATAGGTGTCCTTAACATCTACTTCTTTGGCCATGTCAAACACTGCAAGCTTGTCGGTGTGTTTGCGTATTGCTTCTGCAAGTTGCTCCAGCCTGCCCTCTTCAACTTTCCCAAGGGACATTAAGGTGCGCTGTTTGACTTTTCCTCCTTCACGATAAGACTCTACCAAATGGTAATAGGCTGTGCCCTTGCTGTTTTTTGTTGTCTTGATGAACATAGCACTTTGTTTATCACACAAATATAGACAAAGACCATTCTATTTTATGCATATGAACTAAAATTGTTCACTACACTTTTGCAAAACCAAAACAGAAACCCAGTGTTTATAGGGGGTACAGAAGGTCTGAGCAAATTATCTGTCAAACTCGGGTTTAACTTTTGCAAATCCTGAGAGACCGGTTAATCAATATTACTCATCGGATAACGCCCAGTCATCCGATGAGTATATCCAATTTGCCCCAATAAGTATATTTACAGAATATCCGCCATAACCATCTCCACAGCAGCCGGCTGCTCGCAAAGTATTTGCAGCGACTTGGTATAGCGATGGTATAGCGATGGTAGCGGGAAAACCCCTGTGGGGATAATCTGGGTTTTGAGGGGAATTGCTCGGGAATTTCGTAAATATTTAGCTCATAAATTGCCCGGCCAAAAACCGCTTGTCATTGTCCGGTAGCTACCCATCCCTGCTGTGCTCTTACACCTGCCCGAAAAGGAATAGACCTGTACTTTTATAGGGTAGAAAGCTCTTGATTGATTTTCTATAAGCACAGGTAACTATTTTCATGCCCATTAAAAAAATTTTTCACGCGCATGAAAATATCAAGGCAACAAGAACTGTTGAAAGAAAGCTGCTTTTGTGCCTTGCGGAAGGTATGGGTTTGTTTAGCCGGACTCGCTAAGCCACGCGTGAGGACACGCGCGGGAACGGGTTTGCTTAGCCGGAATCCGGCATTTTTGCCAAAGACAGGCGGGCTTATCCGTTTTAATAAACGGTTATATCTGGTTATAAACGTTTATTAAAACGGCTACGAAAACGATTTTGGATAAATTCAGGTGCTTTTTAAGTTTTTTAGCTTACGTAGATTTTATAATGCACATGGGCTAAGCAAAGCAGGAACGTGGCATTTTTATGAAATATGTTCGTTTCACAAGCTGCATGGTTTAGGCTTCATTTCGTTTCGGTTCGGGCAGGGAAGAAGCCAAAAGTACAGCTTATTCGGGTGTAAAAGCAAAATACTTTGCGTGGAAAAAATGAAAAAATTGCAGAAATCATCCTTGGAAATCAGACAATATTATCTAAATTTGTAGAGAAACAAAGAAAAAGCATATGAAACCGGCATGCGCCCATACATATTTTGGTAAAATAAAGTCTGATAGGCAAACACCAGCTTCGCACAAAGGCGATGTATTGGTAATTGAGGGTTCTTATATGCAGAAGTTAGCGGGCATATAAAAAAAGAAAAGTGAACATAGAGTATTTAGAAATAAGAAATTATAAAAGCTTTGATTATAGTGACAATAATAAGATTTATTTCAATCAAGGATTAAATATATTTATTGGGAAAAATAATTCTGGCAAAACAACAATTGTTGAAGCATTGAGGTTACTAAATCCTGACCTTCTCTTTGAAAAAATTCAGATTGGATGGAATGCAAACTTTCCTGATATAGATCCAAGAATATTTGTTGACCAAAAAAACATTTGTAAGTTTTCACATGTTCGACCAAATTTTTTTGAATTTGAGATTAAAATCAATAACCTCATTCCATTTTACAAACAGCAATATTCCGAGGTAATTACTAATGAAAACACTAGTTATTTAAAGTATTCCGTTAGAATATATCCATTTGAACAATATTTCTATTTCTGTCTATTAGATTCATTGGAAACAGATCAAATTAGAGTAAATGTTGATTTACCAACTTTTGACAAGTATCATACTCCTTTGCTTGAAGATGAATTATCTAAAATCTTAGTAAAAAAGATAATTAAGAAAAATGGAAATCAAGAGACATTAGAGTATATTAAATATCTAAACTTAAATGGCTTTGGAACAGATTATCCAGAAATTGATTTACTGAAATCTTTTAGATTTTTCTATAGAGAAAGTTTTTATTCACCGTTTCAACATATAGTTCAAAAGCACAAAAAAGAATACTCAGACATATTACCAGAGTATGAACTTTTACATGAGCTCAAAGAATTACAAGAGAAGGTTTATCAATATGAAAAAGTAAAAAACACACAATTTCATGATTATTTATGTTCTCGCAAATTATTAGATGAGTTTATCAAATACTCACAATTGATATTAGGCAATCTTAAATTTCATTTTGTATCTGAAACATATGACTACCAAGAAGAGAGAACTTCTAGACAAGCTTGGCCAGAAGATACATCACTATCAAAACTTTCAGAAGACGAACATCATAAAAAGTTTCAGAAATATGTAGCATATTTTGGAAACAAATTTCCATTTATTACTGAATATTCCTCCTTAGGAGACGGTATAAAGGCAGCACTAAACATTCTGTTTGAGGCATTGAAATTCAAATACATAAAAGACGAAAAGGACTTTAATTACAATTCTTTATGTTTAATTATTGATGAATTTGATATGAATATGCATCAAAATTTATCGAGTACAGTTTTCAAGTCAATAATTGAGATTTCTAATGTTAAATCAACAAATAACCAAATAATTTTATCTAGTCACTCCAACTCATTTATAGATCAGTGCGAAAATGTTGATATTTCAATAAATAATATATGCCTCTCAGAAAAATCACTATCAAGTGTGCAGCTCATTACCAATAAAAAAGATTTAATAACTGCCTTTAAGGAAATTGGTTACAAACCAAGTAGTTTTTTTATTTCAAATGGAATTATTTGGGTTGAAGGCCCTTCTGACATTATTTACATTAATTTTTTAATCAAAATATATAGCCGTTTTCATGGAAATGATGAGTTTATTAGAGGAAAGCATTTCGATTTTATCTTATACGGAGGAAGTAATATTAAGCATCATAATTTATCAGATTATTTCACGGATAACTTCATAAACATTCTTAACATAAATCCAAATTGCTTTATAGTTTTTGATCGGGATAATTATGGGACATCTAAGGCTAATTCATCAGAAAATAATAAGAAGAAAATTATCGAAGCTCTGAATAATGAAGATAAATATTTTATGACGCAAGGATCATATATTGAATATTATTTAGAACAATCAGACTTGCAGACATTTGAAAGTAAAATTAAAAACAAAAGAAGTAAAGTAGAATATGCAAATAAAATGATTTCAGACCATAGCAACTATGACTATTGGTTTAACAATTCTAACGACTTAAAAGAACAAATATCAAAACTTGTGAACAATATATTGAGTTGGAATGATTAATACGCCCGCTAACAAAAAATATAGTGCATGCCGCAATTAGTTGTAAATATGAAAGATAGTCTTATAAATATCTTTTGTCGTAACTTAAAAGTTAATTGTTTTAAAATGCGGCACGCACCATATTCAAACCGTTGGGCAACATAATGAAAAAAATTATAATAACCATAGTATTTGCTTTGTCGCTAATTGATTTGCATTCTCAAGAATTTGCAACGATTCACTTTGTGAACTTGAGGATATTAAAAAATCATAATAACTCAGGGATTTCCAATGTAAAAATAGGAATCTCAGATGGAGTTGAGGAATGTCACCTTTTCTTTTGGGAATCAGATAAAAATGGAAATGTTAAATTCCATGTAAATCCAGCGAGAGAAGATTATAATGCAGCATATCTTTGGATACAGATCCCTAGAAAAGATACAAATGGAAACAAAGAGAGTGTTTTTGTAGTAAAATTTAGTGAAATAGAATTGTTTAAACCTTATGAAGTATCAAAAGATATAAAAATTGTTTTAACGGAATATAAAATACTCAGCGAAAAGGAATATGAGAAACATATGAAAAAATATGGTTTGATGCCAGAAAGGGTAAGAAGAGAAATTAAATAGAAACAAATACGTTGCCCAACAATTAAGCGTCCTGGCTGCGCGCAGCGCGAAGTCTGGACGCTGTGTTGAATTAACCGGAGTTTGATGTTATGGGGATTGATATCAAAAAGGGAGGGATTAAAAAGCTCTACAAAGATTTGCTCAAAACAAATCATGCCCACATCACGCCTCAGATTACTTCAAAACATCCATATTCAGGCTCATTTTTGGCGAAGGATCCCCCAACTGTCGTGCGTGTCCTCACGCGTGGTTCTGTTTAAATATCAAGCCCTACTTTGCGTAGCGGAACGGAGCAAAGTAGGGCTTGATTGAGGAAAAGTGTAATTTTAGCCCTGTGCTAAAAATGGGGAGCCTACAATATATTTTAGTAAATTTGGATTCTAAAAACAAATACATGAAAACAAGATTTAAAATACTGATTATTAATGTTCTTGTGCTTTTTATGGCATGGATTTTAATTGGTGAACTTGGACAAGCTTATTTAGATAATCTATCATCTGATAATGTCTTCAATAAGTTGTTATCTGCTATTAGATATACTTGTGACCTTTTTCTGATAATTTCAAGTTTGATTTTTTTTATATCCATCTTGGGTACAATAATTTTTGGATTGATTAAGAAGAAGAAAGAATTGTTTTTAGGATTCCTTTATAGTCTGATTTTAAACTTGATTTTAGGGTTAACTCTATATTTAACATAGTGTTGATTTGAATTACGACGCCATAACATTAAGCATCGTTTTGCGGCTATAACCGGAAATACCCTTGAGCCTGACATTTGTATTCCCATTCATCGGGGATTGAAAGCCTGTCTAAAAATTTTGCTTAAAACAGGAGATGTAACAAATAAGCATAAAAAAAGAGCCGCCTTAAACTGGCAGCCCTTTTGGTTTGAAACAAGTCCCTTTAAAAACGAGCCTGTTATTTGATAAATCTTATTGTTTCGCTGTTTCCATCATCATAACGGATTTCCAGCAGGTAAACACCATTGTTGAGGCTGTTTACATCAATGCGGCCCTGATTGTTGCCGCTGGCCACATTGATTTGTTCCGCTTGAATTAATTGTCCGGCAATGTTGAGGATGCGCACTTCTGCGGTAGCGTCTCCATTACTGCTAAAGCTGTAGCTGAGCAGGCCTTTTACAGGGTTTGGATAAATAGCCGTATTCAGCGGGCCTTGCTTTTCCGCAACTGAAGTAGTTGACATATTCATCATGGCTGTAAATTCGCCGGTCTCGGAGTTGAGCTCAATGGCATAAAGACTGCTGTTGCGTTCACCTGTTACACTCACCTCCAGGTTGACCACATAATTGCCCGCTGCAGCGTAGCTGTGCTCCGGGTTTTGTTCGGTAGATGTATTTCCATCACCGAAATCCCAGCTCCAGCCACTGATCTGATCAGCCGGAATGGACATATCGTGGAAGATGAAGGTATTGGCATGTAGCAGTTCGGGATAGAACAATGCCTGATAATCTCCCTGCATCCAGTCGGAATTGAGCATCATAGCCATACTGAAGCTGCTTTCGCAGGAATCGCTGCTGATGGTAAGTGTAATAATGTATTCACCTTCCTGAGCGTATGTGTGCACAGGATTTTCTTCGGTGCTTGTATCGCCATCACCAAATTCCCAGAGATATGCATCTCCTCCAAATGATTCATTTATAAAATGTACTGTGAGGTCATTTGTTGAGTCGATGTATGGGTAGAACATAGCCTGGCAATCTTGTGGCCACCAGTAATCGCCTACAAAAATATCCATATAGATTTCGCTGGAGCAGTCATCGTTTCCGGCAATAAGATGCACCACGTAAATGCCTTCTTCCTGATAATCGTGTACCGGATTTTGTTCTGATGAAGTGTTTCCATCGCCAAAATCCCATGCCCATTCAGTGGGGTTGCCCATGCTCAGGTCTTCAAAATAAACCTGCATGCTTTCTTCGTCCTGATAGTATGCAAACATGGCCATGCAGGAGTCGTTTGGAGGCCAGATGCTGTCGCCAACAATTATGTCCATACCATATACGCTCTGGCAGGAATCGCCACTGATGGTCAGGAATACCGGATAAATTCCGGATGCGGCATATTCGTGCTGTGGGTTTTGCTCATCGGATGTAGCGCCATCTCCAAAATCCCAGCTGTAATACTCAATGCCATCTCCTTCGCTCAGGTCGTAAAACTGTACACTTGTTTCGCTTAATGCTTCGTAGGTGTAATATGCCTCACAGCCTGCCGGAGGCCAGATGCTGTCGCCAACAAATACGTACATTTCGGTAGCATTGAAGCAATCTTCGCCTTGAATTTCCAGTGTAACCATGTATTCACCTGCTTCCTGGTATTGATGTAGCGGGCTTTGTTCTGTTGATGAAACGCCATCACCAAAATACCATACCCAGGCAGTTGGGTTGCCCATGCTGTAATCCATAAACTGTACATTCATGGCGTCCGTCTGATACCATTCAAACATGGCCAAGCAGCTGTCGTTTGGAGGCCAGATGCTGTCGCCAACAAATACGTACATTTCGGTAGCGCTGGAACAATCTTCGCCTTCAATTTCCAGTGTAACCATGTATTCTCCTGCTTGCTGGTATTGATGCAGCGGGCTTTGTTCTGTTGATGAAGCGCCATCACCAAAATACCATACCCAGGCAGTTGGGTTGCCCATGCTGTAATCCATAAACTGTACATTCATGGCGTCCGTCTGATACCATTCAAACATGGCCAAGCAGCTGTCGTTTGGAGGCCAGATGCTGTCGCCAACAAATACGTACATTTCGGTAGCGCTGGAACAATCTTCGCCTTCAATTTCCAGTGTAACCATGTATTCTCCTGCTTGCTGATATTGATGCAGCGGGCTTTGTTCTGTTGATGAAACGCCATCACCAAAATACCATACCCAGGCAGTTGGGTTGCCCATGCTGTAATCCATAAACTGTACATTCATGGCGTCCGTCTGATACCATTCAAACATGGCCAAGCAGCTGTCGTTTGGAGGCCAGATGCTGTCGCCAACAAATACGTACATTTCGGTAGCGCTGGAACAATCTTCGCCTTCAATTTCCAGTGTAACCATGTATTCTCCTGCTTGCTGATATTGATGCAGCGGGCTTTGTTCTGTTGATGAAGCGCCATCACCAAAATACCATACCCGGGCAGTTGGGTTGCCCATGCTGATGTCCTCAAACTGAATATTGTTTCCATCCATTTGATTCCAGGCAAACATCGCCATGCAGGAATCCGAAGGATTGTTGTTGCACATCAGGAAATCAACCGAAACGTTTCCGTTTGGGAAATAAAAAATAACTTCTTCAAGCATCTCTCCGGAGCACACATTTTCAGTACTGATCTCTATCATTGTGCTGTCAGCCAGTCCGTTAAATGTGTGTTGGTAAAATCCCTGATCATTCGTAATTTCTGTAGCCATTTGATCGCCGGCTACCATAAGTACTTCTGCTCCGGCTATCCTGTCTCCATTAGGCTTGTATAATTCGCCTTCGATCGAAAAATCCTGAGCAGATAATCCGCTGCCAATGATGGCCAGCAAAAAGATTGTGACTAAATTTGTAATCGCCTTTGTCATGATTATTGGTTTAGGTTTAACATTAAAACTGTTTTAAAAAAAAGGATCCTTGCTTTGCTGAATAAACACCGACGCCTTTGATGGTTGTCTGAAATTTTGCTTTGCAAGTTTAAAAGCAAAAAATATTTTTAGAATAAGTATTTTAATATCAAACAAATAAGATTTATGAAAAAATTATTTCGATCTGTCGCTTTTCTTTTTGCCCTTGTTTCAATAGTTCTTTCTTCCTGTTCCAACAAGCAAAAGCCCGAAAAGGTTTTTAGTCTGTGCGGTCATATTGATCATGCTGCACGTATGGTTGATACGGTTATTCTTACCGTACCCAATATTTTGGGGTATCAGGCAAAAGAATTCAGGGCGCCACTCGACCATAAAGGCAATTTCTGTATCAGTGCGGCTTTTCAGGGTTTAAAACCAGTAACTTTCGTTGCCGGCCGCGAAGTAGTTAATTTTGTGGCCCGGGCAGGAGACAGTCTCAAATTGACTGTTAATTTGAGAGAATTTGACGAAAGCATAAAATTCAGCGGTAAGGGCTCGGGAATGGCCAATTATGCCGCTGCTGAATTTCTTGAATTTGAAGATGGCGAGCGGGATACTTTGCTGGCACAAATTCCTCTGCTTTCATTTGATGAGTTTATGAAACGAAACAATAGTTTGGCGCAAAGGAAAATTGATTTTCTGAAAGCCAATACGACCCGGTTTCAGCTGCCACAAGATTTTGTTGCCATGCAGCAAGCCCTTATTCAACTTGAAAAGGCTTCCCCGGTTTATTACTATTTCTATACACATTTCAGGCGCAATAATTTTGAGCTCAATGATGCATTTGCGGGCCCTAATGTAGATGCCGCTTTTCGCGATTTCCTGAACGTACCCAATGAAGTGAAAAACACTTTGCATTACCGTGATTTTATCGGAAAATATTCCTATTACCTTTTTTCCAAAAATATTAAGGATCCCAGTCCCGAACAAAGGGCTGCACAAAAACAGGAGCAAGAGGTGATGGAAAAATCCTTTACAGGAATAGATCGCGATATCGCAATAGCGGAGCTGTTTATGGAAAGATTTAATGCCTACGATACAAATTATTATCATGATATGCAGGAGTATTTCAATAAAATTGAAGGTGATGGATATCGCGATTTTATAGTTCAGAAGCAATATAATCTTGTAAAAGAACTGAATAAGCCCCTGCCCAAAGGAACCCAGGTGTTTAATTTGCTCCGAAAGGATGCTTTACCTGTTTCCGGTCTTCAGAATATTCTGGATCGCCATAAAGGAAAGGTTGTCTTTATGGATTTTTGGGCCAGTTGGTGTGCGCCCTGCAAAGCGGAATTTCCTTTTTCATTGTATTTGCAAAAGCATTATAAAGGCAAAGATGTTGATTTTGTATTTGTAAGCACAGATACTGATACAACCCAATGGCAGCGCCAGATTCGGATTGCCGGATTGAGCGGGACGCATTATATCCTGAACCAGGCGCTTTATCAGGATGTGATGCAAAAACTTCAGTTGCGCACTATTCCACGCTATGTGCTTTTTGATGATGAAGGACATCTGCGCAATGCCAATGCGCCCCGCCCGAGCGATTTGAATGCCAGTAGCAAAGCAATTGATGCCATGCTGTTTGAACATTATCAAAAATAAAATTATGGGATCAAATACTTTTGGAAAATTATTTTGCCTGACCAGTTTTGGGGAATCGCATGCTTCTGCAATTGGCGGTGTGATCGATGGCTGCCCTGCAGGTTTGGAGCTCGATCTGGGACGTATCCAACTGGAATTGGATTTGCGCCGGCCCGGTCAGGGCGATTTTTCCAGCCCTCGCTTTGAAACAGATCAAATTCAGATACTTTCAGGGATATTTGAAGGGAAAACAACAGGTACGCCCATTGCGTTTTTGATTCCCAATAAAAATCAGAAACCATCGGATTACGATGCCTTAAAAGATATTTATCGCCCGTCGCATGCGGATTTCGTGTACGAAAAAAAATATGGAATCCGCGACTACAGGGGCAGTGGAAGGGCTTCAGCGCGCGAGACAGCTGTGCGTGTTGCAGCTGGAGCACTAGCCAGGCAATTTTTAGAGCAATACGGAATCAAGGTGTTGGCTTGGGCAAAACAAATTGGACCTGTGCAGGATTTGTCTTCAGAAATACCATTGCGTGCAGCGGTTTATGCAAGCGAAATCCGCGCTCCTTTTGCAGAATCGGAACAAAAAATGAAGCAACATCTCCAAAGGCTTAAAAATGAAGGCGATGCTGCCGGAGGAACGGTGCATTGCATTATCCAGGGGCTGCCTGCAGGATTGGGCGAACCGGTTTTTGATAAGCTGAACGCCCGTTTGGCTTCTGCTTTCATGGGGATCAATGCCGCCAAAGGTGTTTTATTTGGTGCCGGAATGGATTTTGCAAGCAAAGCGGCAGGCACAATGAATGATGCATGGGAAGTGATTGACGGTCAGTGGAAAACGAAAACCAATCATTCGGGTGGAATCCAGGCGGGGATTTCCAATGGAATGGATGTGCATGCCGATATTATCTTTAAAGCCCCATCATCTATTCAAAAAGGGCAGCTTACAGCTACAAAAAATGGTAAGCAGGATGTTTTGAGCATAAAAGGCCGCCATGATCCATGCGTAGTGCCGCGTGCAGTACCCGTAGTTGAAGCAATGGCATTGCTCGCAATTGCCGATTTCTTTCTGCTGCAATCAAAACAATCGCGTTCAGCAAGCGTTTAAACTATACAATTAATAATACCCAGTCATGAAAAGATTTTTAAAGATTCTGTTCGTAATTATTTTGCTGTTTTTTGCGGCTATGATCATTCTTCCCATTGTGTTTAAGGGGCAGATCATGGAACTGGCAAAAACCGAAATCAATAAAAATGTTGATGCAGAAGTCGATTTTGAAGATTTCGGCCTCAGCTTGCTCACATCCTTTCCCAATTTTACTGCTTCGCTCGAAGGCTTAAGCGTGAAAGGAAAAGGCGAATTTGAAGGGCAAAACCTGCTCAAGGCCGAAGATATCCGCATCCGCCTTGATTTGATGGACGTAATTGGCGGCGACAGCTATAATGTTAAGTCGATTGAAATCATCAATCCGGATATAAAACTGATTACCCGTGCCGATAGTGCTTCCAATTGGGACATCGCGCCAGCGGATGCTGCTGCCGTTGGGGAACTTGCAGCAAACGGCACTCCTGAGCCTGCCAATACTGATGGAAATGATCCCGTAAAACTTAAATTGCGCAGTTTCACCATCAGCAATGCCAATATACAGTACAAAGATGAGCTAATGAAAATGGACCTGCTTATCACAGGCTTGAACCATAAGCTCAGTGGTGACCTTTCGGAAGATATAACCGTTTTGAACACGCTGACGGAGATAGCTGATATTCAGTTCGATTATGAAGGTGTGCGCTATATGAACGATATGAACCTTCTCGCCAAAGCGGATATTGAAGCAGACCTGAAAAACGGTATTTATACGTTCAAAAAGAATACAGTACAGCTTAATAACCTTGCTCTGGGATTTGATGGAAGTGTAGCTATGGTAGGAGAGGATATCAACACCCAGCTGACTTTTAATACCAAAGAAACAGCCTTCCGCGATCTGCTTTCTATGATTCCATCGGTATTTGCCGATCAGCTCGAGGGTTTGAAAACCGAAGGAAGCTTTAGCGTTGATGGTATGGTGAAAGGGACTTATTCCGAAGAGTCGCTTCCTGCTTTCCGCATCAGTTTGAAAGCTCAGAACGGGATGATCCAGTATCCCGAACTGCCCAGTCCGATTACTGCCATTGCCCTCGAAGCCCATGTTGAAAATCCGGGTGGCGATATTGATAATACAGTGCTTGACCTTAAGAAATTCCATCTGGAGATTCTGAAGAACCCTGTTGATGCCCGGTTGAAAGTTACTACGCCTGTGAGCGATCCTGCTATTGAAAGCCATATTGCCGGAAGGATGGACCTGGCCGATATCTCGAAAGTATATCCGCTGGATAGCGGCGACCAGATGAAAGGCGAATTTCGTGCCGATATAGAATTGAAAGGGAAAGTTTCGGAACTGGAGAAAGGAAATTATGACAATTTTGTGGCGATCGGTTCGCTTTTGGTGAAGAATTTTTCTTATGAAACCAGCGCATTAAATGATGAAGTAGCGATATCTACTGCTCAATTGAATTTTTCCCCCGAATATCTTGATTTAGTTTCCTTTAAAAGCAAAATTGGTCGTAATGACCTGAACGCCAGTGGTAAAATCCGGAATTATATGGCCTATGCCATGAAAGGAGAAGAATTGTACGGGCAACTGAAATTTACAAGTAAATATATGAACCTGAATGATTTGATTCCTGAGGAAGAAGCTGTTGAAGAAAATGAAACCAATCAGGATGAAACAGTTGCAAATGAAACGGAAGGGAAAGCTGCTGAGGAAGAAATTCCATTGGAAGTAATTGAAATTCCGGGTAATATAAAGTTTGTGCTGGCCTCTAAAATTGATGAGTTGATTTATGATAAACTCGTAATGAAAAATGTTATTGGAATTGTCAGTCTCGACGATCATCGGGCATCCTTGCAAAATATGAGTATGAACGCATTGAAAGGAAAGATGAAAGTGAACGGCTTTTATGATACCCAAAAACCGGAGAAACCACAGGTAGATTTTGATATGAAACTGACCAATGTTGATATACAGGAATGCTATAAAACATTTGCCAGTTTTGAATCCTTAGTTCCTGTTGCAGAGAATACTACGGGAACATTCACTACCAACTTTGATATGAACCTTTATCTGGATAATAAAATGGAGCCGCTGCTTGAGAGCATGCAGGCCAGTGGCAATCTGAAAACCTCCAAATTAGACATTAAATCCGGAAATGCGCTGAGCAAACTGGCCGATCAATTGAAGATGTCGCAGTTTAAAAGCCTGAAACTGGATCCGGTAAATCTTTCATTTATTATTGAAGATGGAAAAGTAAATGTGAAGCCCTTTCCTTTCAAGTATGGGAAGTATAGCGGTATGATTGGCGGCTACACCAGTCTCGACCGTACAATGAATTACGATATGACTTTGGCAATCCCCATGAGCGAGCTCGGTTCCGGTGTGAACGATGCATTGGCCGGTTTGGCTTCAAAAGGAATTAAGGTTGGCAAAGACGATAAAGTGAATGTCGGGATAAAAATTGAAGGCACCGTCGAAAAGCCTAAAGTGAAAGCCGATTTGAGCAAAGCAGCCGGTGATGCCATGAAGAATTTGCAGAAACAGGCCGAAGATGAATTCAATAAAAAGAAAAAGGAGATGGAGGAGAAGGCCAAAAAAGAATTAGAGAAAAAAGCCAAAAGCGAAGGCGACAAACTCAAGAAAAAAGTGGAGGAAGAAGCCAAGAAAGTACTGGAAGGCTGGTTTTAGGTTTTCGTTTTATATTGTTTCTAGAGAAAATAGAAAGCAGGGGTTTTTAGTAATCTCTGCTTTTTTTTGTGAATCTGGCTGGTAAACTCGCAAAATTATATATAATTATGCGAGTTTAACCGCAAAAGTTAAGAGTATGGACTATTCTTTAAAATTGATTCCGTAAACTATTCATGATAAATAATCACCGGATCCGGTTTGCTCAGTTCCGTAACATTGGTGCTATCCGATGCTTTACAACCATGCACATTGCTGACCCTTACAAATACAAGCCCCTGATTTTCGGCAAAATAGGATGAAGTATTTGTTCCATCATGCCAAAGGTAGGTGTTGAAAATGCCGGGTGATAACGTAACTCCATAATCTTCGCAATATGCTGTATCTGATGGAAGTAATGGAACAGGAAGAGCGTATATTGTGACTTCCTGCAGGGTAGTGTCGCTCAGGTTGTTGTTGAAGCCGATGACACTCACCTGAAATGTTCCGCTATCGGAAAAGATGTGATAGGGAAAATATGAAGTGGAGCTGTTGAAAATTCCTGTTGCCGGATCATCAAAATTCCAGCGCACCGAATCCTGTGTTGTAGTATCTGTTATGGCAAAAAAGGTAGTATCGCTAAAGCAAATTCCTTCCCATGTGAAATCCGCCGGATTAAAATAGGATTGGATGAATGCGGGGAGGCCGTACATTGCTTGGTGAACACCAGAGCCATTTGTTAAATTAAGTCCAAACTCAACATATCCACATGAATTTCCAGGTAAATTTGGATTGTTAATTACGCTTAGATAGCTCAATCCCCTGCGTGCAATATATATTTTCTGATCCGGACCGGCTTGCATGCCTGCGAAACGAGATATAAATCCTCCTGTGATTTGATCAACTATAAACTCTGAATTTACAATAGTTGCAGAATCCCCTGATGAAAGGTCAAACTGTGTGACTACCATATTTTCGTTAGTTGGTGAACCATTAAAGGATGAAATATACAGTTTGCTTCCATCAGGGGAGAATTCAACCCCATAGGAGTTGTTGCTCTCAAAGCGGGGAATTGTGATGGGATTGCTTAATTGTGCACTTGCATTATCGAAATCAAATAATTGCACTACTTCATCATCTGCCTGTGCGATGGCTATTTTATCACCCTGCATTGATGCCTTCATATATCCGTTTGCTACATAGGATGCATAATGTACAAGACCGGCATTGCATGTTACGGGATTACTGTGCAATGAATCCGAATCAATTAAAAATGATATGAAGGTATTTGTTTGCCATAGGTGAGAAATGACCCATATGGATGTTCCGTTTTCGTGCAATACAGAGGTAACCATTTCGTGAATCGGTCCGGCAAGATTTATATTTTTAATGTTTGTTATTGCTCCCAGGTCATTATCAAGCGACATATCAACAATTGAATAGCACAAGCCATTGCTACTCCCGCATTGATCTACTGTGAAAATGAAATACTCATCATCATGCCCGGGCCATGGTACAATTACACCCGACATACTGGCTGAGGTGTGTCCTTTCAAGCCTGTTCCATTTTGCATTAGAAGATGGGTTTTATTCCATACCGACATACCATCCGTATAAAACAACAAATTTCCGTCTGTATCCGAAATGCTTGCACAACCTTCATTTTGGTTGATCATCCCATCATAAACAGCTTCAGGGCTGCCATCGGCTGTGTTGAATGTAATCCCTGCATATTTTCCGAAATACCAGTTATTGGCTTGCTTGTTTTGGGCATGAACCAGATGGACGCCCGAAAACAAGTATATGCAAACCAAATATTTTAAATGACACCTGTACATCGGTTGATTAATTGTTTTTTCGGGTTTTTTGCTGCGAAAAAAATTACAATTTTATGGTAATTGTCTGGAGTGCCCAGTCAAGAACAAGCCCTGAACCATCAGACCTTGTCAAGACATAAAGCTTTGTTCCTGTATTATTGCAGAAAATAAATTCGGGTAAGGCATTATATGTTTTTTCAGGAGCATTACCTTTGCCCACCACATATTTTTCAAGTCTATATTTTTCCTGATAGATCAGGTTGTCCGAGTTAAATGCATAAATATAGGGCATGGGGTAATTGTAAGAACCACAATTTGAGATAATAAACAGTTTTTTTAGCGCATCAGACTGTTCCACCCCAAGTGCCATTGAATAATCAAGGGTCGTTGCCTGATTGAGGTCAATCATTCCGTTGTACATAAAATCCATTTCTTCATTTTCGGATGTTTTTCCAACTCTGCACCCTTTAGTGAAAATCCGGTCGCCGTTCTCCGATAGCCAGAAGTCGCCATTAAACCGGAGGTCGCTGTTTGTGGGGCCACTATAAAGATAATTAGCAATGCCATTGGTAATATCAAATTTATGACAATTATTTGAGTAACTGCCATCCCGATCTACTGCGTAAATATATTTTCCGGAAGGATGAAGTCGGGCAATAGCATCATCATCAATGGTGTAGCCCATATTAAAAATGCCTGTTGATTGTGAGTTACTGACATCAAAACAGCTTATGTTGCAGTGCCAAGAATTTCCTCCCGGAAAAATGTACGCCCATTTATTCGCAGCTAAGATTATATCCCCGACCAAACATGAAACATCGTATTGGCATATTAATTCATTGTTTGTCAAATCGATATATGAAAAATGAGCATCGTGACCTACAACTGCAGTTTTTCCGTCGGGACTAACCGATACGCAGGTTGGAAGGAAGAAGACATCAATTTCTGATTGTGTCAGGGTTTGGGGGTCAAGGACTACCAAGGAAGCCTGGTCTGCACCAACCAGTAGCAGCTTGTCTGTAGCTTTTGAATAAACGGCATCAAGTATATTTCGATCGAGCATGTGTTTTTCGATTAAATAATTTTCAACAGATATAGGGATCTGCATGTTTTTGTTGTTGATTGTCAGCTCGACTTCAGAGCTAAAAACACCACTGGCGATTTGGCTCCGGTCGATGCTTACAGTAATCCTTTCATTTTGCCCGGGAACTATTTTTCCGCTTGTCTGAGAAAATGAAATATAAGCTGAATGATTGCTTAAGGAATAATTCAGGCTTGTAAGTCCTTGGTTATTAATTAATAAACTACTGGTGTCCCTGTCGTTGTTGAAATGAATGGAATCGGTGTAGGTGTACATTGTGCTGTCGCCTTTTAAGTACCTGACAACTATTGTGTCAGTACCGTAGGTTGTCAAAAGGACGATTTTTCCGCTTGTCAGTCCGTTTTGCAATGATGCAGGATGTGCCAGAACCGTGATTTCAGCAGACTTATAATCAATAGTTCCCGAAGAAGGATAAACTTCCACCCATTCCGGAATTTTAGTAAAATGATAGGAACATCTTGCTGCGGGCTCAGTGAAAATATATAAAACCTGAGCACCCTGGCCGGTAAATGTGAGGGTGTCTCCGGTGGTTTGCAAAACGGGTTCTTTTGGCTCGGGAGTGTTTTCGTCATCATCGCCACAGGCGGTAAGCAACATCAGTACGGGAAAAATGTACAGGAGGATTCTGATACTTTTCATTATGGTTTGTTTTATTATTGCGTTGTTGTGTTTTTTAATTGAGGGTGCTAACCTGAAAGATAGCATTCCTTTCTATTGCAGCGGTTTGTGTGCGCAATTGAATATATTGTGAATTATTCAGGTTAAATGTTTGTATGGACCATTTTTCCGTAAAATCATTTTCATCTGGTTTAGTTATCACATAAAATTCATCACCATTTTGATTGCAGAAAATGAATTTTGGAACGGCATTGCACTCTTTGTAGCCGCTACCATCCTCATAGATGTATTTCTCGAGTTGGAAACTTTTTTCATAAATCAGGCTTTCCGAATGGAATATGTATGCGTCTAAGGGCTCGTGATTTGCGCTTGTATTCGCGATAACGACAAAAAGTTTTTTGGAAATTCCTGAAATATCCATACTCTCAATTATCGGCATTGCCAGGCCGGAAGCCTCAGATAAAGGAATTTCGCCATCGTATTCAAAGTCATTACAAAAAAGTTCTGCTGTTTTATAGGCAATATTACGGTTGGTAAAAAGACGTGTGCCTTCTTCAGACAGCCATAAATTGCCTTTTATATCAACCTGGTTGTACGAACTTTGATATTGATTTACAGCAATTCCTTCGCTAATATCAAATTTGCCGCATTTAGGGTAAGAGAGGCCATTGGCGCAGTAAATGGAATTGCCGGAAGGATGAAGACGGCCTTTGGAATAGCCATAAATTTCATGTCCGCCACTCAGCATTTCTATTGAAGAAGTTGTGCTAAGGTCGATACAGTGTATCTTTTCCTTTTCCATATGGTATGAGCCTTTTGGGAAAACATAAGTCCATTGGTTGTTGGACAAAATAATATCGAAAGCTACACAACTGATGTCATAATGCCTCAGTATTTCCCTGTTTACAAGGTCAAAATAAGTGATAAGTGCATCATGTCCAATAACAGCAGTTGTGCCATCGCTGCTCACCGAAAGACAAATTGGATCATATAGCAGTTCCTTTTTATCCAGTTTCCTGCTTTTTGGATTATATATCCCCAGAGTAGGAGGGTTTGTACTCACAAATATCAGTTTATCAATTGCTTTGGAATATTCGGCATCAGTTACGGTTTGGTCAAGAAGAAGTTTGTTGGTGTTAAAGTTTTCTACAATGAAAGGAATGTGTTCTGTTTTGTTGTTGATTGTCAGATGTATGTAGTTTCTGTAAAGGCCGGTTGACATTAAGTTACGATTGATATTGATTTCAATGTTTCGGTTTTGGCCATCCGCTACAATACCAGATTTTTCTGAGAAATCAGCAAAACCAGCTTCGCATTCCAGCGCGAAATTTAATGTGGATAATCCTTTGTTTTTGATCGTAAGGTATGTTTTGATACTGTTGTTATCAATATAAACAGAATCGGGTAGGGTATAATATGTACTGTTGTAGCTGTTCATATAGCGTACACAAATATTTTTGCTGCCAAAAGGTGTTGTTAAGTAGATATTTCCAGTGTTAAGCCCGTAATTCAAATGATAGGAACTTGCAGTAATTATTATTTCTTCTATGTCAAAGCCGATTGTGCCTGATGTGGGATTAATTGTCACCCATTCTGGTTTTTCGGTAAAACTGTAACTGCATTCTGATGTGGGTTCTGTATGTAAAAATAGCCTTAGGCTGTCCTGCCTGAAAAACGTGAGTGTGTCTTCTGATACATGGAGTACAGGATTTTCGGGATTTTGATTTTCATCATCATCTCCGCAGGCAGACAGCAGCAGGATTGCGGCCAGAAACAGAAATGCACATCTGTAGAGTATTGATTGGCTTTTCATTTTGGGGTGATGTTTTTTAAATAGTGGAATTTGCTTTTTTAAGTTTAAGTGCTTGTTTATTAGTTAATATCAAATGTTTGCACAGCCCAGCTTTCATTGTTGCTTTCTGCGGCGGCCTTGGTGAGTATATACACTTTTGTACCGTCGGTATTGTTAAAAACATAATGAGGCTCAGCGTTACAGGATTTTTTCTCCTTACCGGGCGGGCTGATTATATAGCGCTCTAAAGGAAGTTTATACTCAAATGCTAAATTTGCAGGATCATAAAAATACAGGAATGGTTCGTTAAAATCAGAGCTTTCTTTGCCGCTCATTATTATAAATAGTTGGTTTTCTTGCGAGGAATGTGATAATCCAGTGATGTATGGCCGAACAGAATATTCATAGCCTTTTGGGTTTATCCTTCCATTATAAATGATATCGTTTTCCTCATTTTCACCGGCCTTGAAGGTGTTTCTGTATTGCACATATATACGGTCTCCACTTTCGGAATACCAGAAATTTTGAGCAACTGACCAATTATAAGAATTATTAATCGTGTATAGTTTGTCGGCAATCCCGTTTTGGATATCAAATTTTGATATTTCATTTGTAATATAAATATTGCTGACACCATATAAGAACTTCCCTGACGGATGCAAACGAGCCGTCGTAATAGATCTGAACTGGCTTCCTGTGTTTATGTGTTCTTCAGGTTCTTCTTCTTCCATATTGTAGCAACTTATAGTCTTGCTGTTGGAATTTAGTGGAAATAAATATACCCAGTTGTTGGATGCGAGAATGATATCATGAACAGAAGTTATCTCTGTTTGGAAAGATCCCAATTGAGTCATTGTCTGTAAATCATAATATGCAAAGTAACCGTCATGTCCAACTCCTGCCCGTGTTCCGTCAGGCGAAACGCTCAGGCATTTTGAACCGTAATTTAATTGAAGTTCTTTGCTTTCTTGTGTTTGGGGGTTGTAGGTAACCAGATTTAAGCCCGCTCTGCTGATAAAAACAATTTCACCGCTTGCTTTGCAATATTCTGCATCAATGATTTCTGTATGAAAGTGGTGCTTGCGTTCAATCAGTTGTTCAATTTTAATGGGCACTGTATCCTGTATGTTGTTTAATTTCAGGTAAATGTCCGAACTATAAAAGCCTGTTTCCAATGTGGTTTTATCTACCGTAATACTGATTGTTTTTGCGCTATCAGGAGGGATGCTTCCTTCAGTTTCTGCAAATTGCACATAATCTAGAGGGCAGCTGAGGGCGTAATTGATATTGAAACAGCCTTCGTTTTCGATTAGTAAATCCAATTTGTCGTGCGCAGCATCAAAATATAACGAATCAGGCAAATCATAAGATAAACTGTCGCCGTAAAGAAGTTCAATCTCTAACTTGCGTAAGCCTAGCTCCGATTCAATAAGAATTTCCTCTCTGTAAAATCCTTTTTTGAGATAATACAATTTGGGACGGATTTTGATTTTTTCAATCGTGGCATTCACAATTCCGGATTCAGGAGAGATTTCCAGCCAGTCCGGCCTTTCTAAAATTTCATAAGTGAAATATATTGCAGGTTTTGTGTACAGATATATGTAATCTGCCTTAGAATTATGAAATCTTAAGGTATCACAGGAAACAAGAATTTCCGGTTTCTCTTCATTGTTTTTTTCATCTTGGTCTTCCTTCTCACAGGATATAAAACAAAAAAAACAAAGAAAAACAGATAGTATAATTTTGTAAGCTCTTGTATAATAAGAATTTAGTATGTATGATTTTGTGCTTAAACGCCGAATAATTTGATATCGGGAATTATTGCAATTTTTCACTTGATTTTTGATTGGTTTGATTATTTTATTACTTGCAAAAGTATAAAATAATTGATTCTATTCGAAATTTTGCGAGTAAATAAAATCATCTGCATGTTAATTGGACAATTTAATGAGTATCCAATTATTTAAAACATAAAGCCTAATCACCTCCGGATTGCTCCGGCTTTATCGTTTTATGTCCTTTGCTTTGTTCCCGTATTCGGATATTTTGTGCACAATGCGCATTAAAACCCACAATGATAAATGTTTTCATGCCTTATGTCAGATGGATGGATTTTTTTTCTATTTTAGGGGATAAAACCAATGTAGTTTTAATTGGGGGGATTATGTTTGTAATAGCATATTCCATGAACATTGAAGCTTAAATCTAAAGATGGTTGTCATATGCATAGTAAAGAAGATGTTGAATTCCTGAAAGAGCGTATCGCAGAACTGGAAAGCAGGGAAAAAGTCCTGAATAAAAAAATTCAGGATCGGGAAGCATTGATTAATTACCAAAAAGGGAAAAACCATAGCTGTGAGGAAGCCTATCTTGAAAGTATTCTTCTGTCAGTTCCAATTGGCATTGGATTCATATTAAACAGGCAAATTTTAAGGGTAAATAAGAAAATTTGCGAAATTTCCGGTTATACTGAAGATGAATTGCTGGGTAAGAGTTCCCGTATTTTTTATCCAACAGTAGAGGATTTTAATCGAGTGGATGCAGAAAAACACCGACAGATTAGTAAATCAGGCATGGGCACTGTGGAAACCTGCTGGCAAAAGAAAAACGGTGAAATTATTGATATCCTGATGAGCTTAAGGCCTATTGACCCATCGGATTTGGAAAAAGGGCTAACTTTTACGGCATTGGATATCTCGGAGCGGAAAAGGTCTGAACAACAGGCACGTGAGCATTTTCTTAACCTGGATACTGTTTTTAATAATGTAAATGAAGCCCAGGTGCTTTGGAAAGTGGAAACGGATGGTTCATACAAAATTGTGGCGATGAACGATCGCTACGAATTTTTTGTGCAATCAATTTTCCCTAATCGAAAAAAGAAGGATTTTCTTGGACTGGATTTACGGGCAGTTTCGGATAAAATGATGGTGCCGGATGATTTGTACGAGAAAACTGCGCAATTATATGCGCATGTAATCGAAAAGCGTGAGCCTATATTCTATACAGAGGAATTTCCTGCTCCACATGGCCTTTATTATGCAGAAACATCTATTATACCGATTGCCGACGAAAATAATCAATGTACACATATACTTTTTAGCGCTTTAGATATTACGGCGCGCAAACTGGCCGAGCTGAAACTGCAAAGAAGTGAAGAAAAATTCCGGAGTATTTTTGAATATACAAATATTGGAATCGCGCTCAGCGATACTTCAGGGCAGATATTAGATGCCAATTCTGAATTTTTACGCATGCTTAAATATGATCTGGAAGAAATCAAGGGGAAGCACTTTGTTGATATTACCCATCCTGATGACGCTGATAGCGAATTGGATAAAGTAAAAGGTCTTTCGGAGGGAAAAAAGAAAAGCTATCGTTTTGAAAAACGGTATATCGATAAACTTGGAAATGTTGTTTGGGTCGATTTGTCTGTAACCGGTCGTTATAACAATAAAGGCGAAATAGATGCTTTTATAGAGATGGTAAAAGATATTTCCGAACAGGTTCAAAACCGGGAATCAATCAGGGAATATGCCCAGAAACTTGAGCTTGCACTGCAAAATGCAGATGAAGGCATGTGGGAATGGTGTCTTGATGCTAAAAAAATATTTTTGGATGAAGGAGCTCTTGCTATGTTGGATTATAAGCCAGATGAAATACCTGATGATGAGTCGTTTATTTTAAATATGATTCATCCGGCTGAAAAAAATGAAATTTTAGATATGGGGAGTCAATATCTACAAGGAAATCTTAAAAAATATGATGTAGAACTCAGACTGCGCTGCAAAGACGGTAGTTATAAATGGATATGGTCGGTGGGGAAAATTTCTGAAAAAGACCGGCATGGAAATCCCACACGCATGATCGGCGTGCACAGGGATATCAGCGAGAAAAAAGCAGTAGAAGAAAACATAAAAAGAAGTGAAGAAAAGTTCCGTTCCTATATCCAATTTGCCCCAGATGGGATTTTTATTGCAGATGATCAGGGCAAATATCGCGAGGTTAACCCCGCTGCATGTAAAATTACAGGATATACCGAAGATGAACTCCTTCGAAAGTCAATTCCGGATTTGATCCAATCAGAATATCAGCAACAAGCAGGCGAACATTTCAATAAAGTTCAAACAAGCGGATTTGCCAGTGGAGAGCTGGGCTTTATTACAAAAAAAGGGGAGAAGCGCTTTTGGGAAGTGGAAGCCGTTCGCCTTAGCACGGAGCACTATCTGGGCTTTGTAAAGGATACTACCGCAAAAAGGAGGACAGAGGAATCGCTCCTTCAAAGCAAAAACCGATTTTCTTCTTTGGTCAACCATTTGCAAACAGGAGTGTTTTATATTGATATTCAAGGAGATATTGTTGAAGCCAATCCTGCATTGATACGGATATTAGGCTCACCCTCCATCGAGGCAACCAAGAAAATCAATATTTTTAAATTTAAACCTTTGATTGATTTTGGCTACTCGGCCCGGCTTAAAGAGTGTATCGATACAAAACAAATACGCTCTGGTGAAGGTGTTTATACTTCAAAATGGAAGAAAGAGTTTTATGTGTACTATTATTTTGTTCCTCTGCTACAGAATGATGAAGTTGTAGGCGTGTTGGCCAATATTGAAGATATCAGTAAGCGCAAACAAATGGAGCAGGATTTAAAAGAAAGTGAAGAACGTTTTAAAAAACTGCATAATGCTTCCTTTGGGGGGATTACTATTCATGATAAAGGACTGATCCTTGATTGCAATCAAGGTTTAAGCAATATTACCGGTTTTAGCTTTGAAGAGCTGATCGGGATGGACGGTTTGTTGCTTATTTCTGAAAAAAGCCGGGATATGGTTATGTCAAATATCCTTGCAGAATATGAAAAACCTTATGAAGCCATTGGCCTCCGGAAAAACGGTGAAGAATATCCTCTGCGGATGGAAGCCAAGATGATATACGCTGAAGGAAAAAGAGTTAGGGTAGTGGAATTTCGCGATATTACAGAGCAAAAAGCCGTGGAAAAGGAATTGCTCAAAGCCAAAGAAAAAGCAGAGGAATCGGATCGCCTTAAGTCGGCTTTTCTGGCGAACATGAGCCATGAAATCCGAACCCCGATGAACGGAATAATGGGTTTTTCACAGCTTTTGAAAGAGCCTGAACTGAGCGGCGACCAACAATTGAAATACATCGACATAATCCAAAAGAGCGGTGAACGTATGCTCAATATCATTAACGATTTGATCGATATCTCGAAAATTGAAGCCGGTCAGGTCGAGATTTATCTGTCCGATACCGATGTGCACGAACAAACGAATTTCCTTGCCAATTTTTTCCGCCCTGAAGCAGCACAAAAAGGACTGTCCTTTAATTGTGCATTCCCTAAGCAGGATATGCCGCTGATTATCAATACTGATCAGGAAAAACTATATGCCATTCTGGCCAATTTGTTGAAAAATGCCATAAAATACACCCACGAAGGTTCTATTGAATTTGGATATGCTGCCGGGGATGAATATTTGCGTTTTTATGTGAAGGATACGGGCATTGGCGTGCCGGAAGACAGGCGCTCGGCTATTTTCGAACGATTCGTTCAGGCCGATATCGAAGATACGAAAGCTCTGGAAGGAGCCGGACTGGGCCTGGCGATTTCGCAGGCATATGCCAAAATGCTGGGCGGTAAGCTGTGGATGGAACCCAACAAGCCATTCGGCTCTTGTTTTATACTGGAAATCCCTGCAAGGGAAGGCAGCTTGCGGCAAATGCATCCATCAAAAAAGGCCGGGGAGCCTACTGATAAACCAAATGAAGTTCAGGATGCTGTGATACTCATTGCTGAAGATGAGGAAACTTCAGTGATGTATATGAATGAGATACTGAAAAAAAAGTACCATAATATAATGTATGTTATTTCAGGCCGTGAAGCAGTTGAAACGCTAAGGCAACATCCTGAGATTTCTTTGATCCTGATGGATATCAAGATGCCGGAAATGGATGGTTATGAGGCTAGTAGGAAAATCAGGGAGTTTAATAAGGATGTCGTTATTATTGCGCAAACCGCTTTTGCCTTGCAGGGCGACCGCGAAAAAGCCTTGCAGGCAGGTTGTGATGATTATATCACCAAACCGGTGCGCAAAGAAGAAATGCTTGAACTGATCGACCGCCATCTTTCAAAGGAAAAATAATTTCTGAGCCTTATGGGAAGTCAAAACAGGAAATTGCGCTGCTTTAGTGAATCCTAATCCTGCATTTGATTTATTCCCGTACTTTTGCCAAAAACAGAATATTTATGGAACTTGTTTTTGCTAGTAATAATCAGCATAAATTGCGCGAAATCAGAGAAATCGCAGGCGATAATTATCAAATACTCAGCTTGGAAGATATTGGCTTTCATGAGGAAATTGATGAAACAGAGCTTACGCTCGAAGGCAATGCCCTCCTGAAAGCGCGTGCTGTTCATCAGCGTTTCAATAAAAATGTGTTTGCCGATGATACCGGACTGGAAGTGGAAGCTCTGGATGGACGTCCGGGTGTTTTTTCTGCCCGCTATGCCGGTGAAGGCTGCTCTTTCGAAGATAATGTGAAAAAACTCTTGCAGGAGCTGAAAGGAATAGAAAACAGAAAAGCCCGTTTTCGTACTGCCATTGCGCTAATCATCAGCGATAAAGAATATTTTTTTGAAGGTATTGTAAACGGAATGATCACTGAAGCGCCTTCGGGTGGCGGAGGATTTGGTTACGATCCGGTTTTTCTGCCCGATGGTTATCAGCAGAATTTTGCCGAAATGGATGGAGAAACAAAAAATAAAATCAGCCACAGGGGCAGGGCAATGGAAAAATTGTTTGCCTTCCTGAAGTCATTCCACAATAAAACAAAATAAGACCCGAAATATGGAAAAGCAAAAAGAAGACCTGAGAATAGCTGTACTGATCGATGCAGATAATGTGCCCTACAGCCGCCTGGCGGAAATGATGGAGGAAATTACCAAATACGGCCTGCCGACTACCAAACGGATTTATGGCGACTGGACGCGTCCCGGACTGAGCGGATGGAAACCTCTTTTACTGCAGCATGCCATTACGCCAATACAGCAATACGGATATACACAGGGCAAAAATTCCACGGATTCGGCTATGATCATCGATGCAATGGACATACTATACTCCGGAAAAGTAAATGCATTTTGTATCGTTTCCTCCGATAGTGATTTTACCCGTTTGGCAATCCGTCTGCGCGAATCAGGCATGCACGTAATCGGAATGGGTGAAAAGAAAACCCCCGGGCCTTTTATTGTGGCCTGCGATAAATTTATCTTTATTGAAATTTTGGCTCCCGAAGAGGACGAAGCAGATACTGAAGGCAGTGAAAAAAGCAAAGAACCCAAAAAGAAGCGTGTACAAATCAATTCCGCAACCCGCCGTCTGATCCGCTCTACCGTCAACGACCTTGCAGATGATGATGGCTGGGCTTTTCTGGGCGATGTGGGCAATGCCATTATCAAGAAACGGCCTGAATTTGATCCGCGTAACTTTGGTTTTGCCAAGCTTACGCCCATGATCCGACATATGAAACGTGATGTGGAAATTGATATGCGGGCTGCAGGAAATTCCAATATCAAGCTGGTGTTTGTCCGGAATAAGAAATAAGTCTTTGGGTTGATTCTTTATTCTTCCTTCAGCAGGAGCTTCCATTCGCCTTTTCTGGGAAGTGCTCCCAGGAATTTATTGATCTCCTCAAAACGATCCTTGCTGTAATTGCCTTCGTTGATGCTCAGGTGATGTACAATCCGGATCCCCTTTTCATTTTCTTCAAACTGAACCGAAAAGGAGCCTATTTCGCATAGCATGCTGCTGTCTTTAGGTGTGCCCAGGCTTTTAAAGTTTTCAGGGTAGCAAATTTGCAGCGTATCTGTATGGGAAAAACTCATTGGGATATAAACATCCCTGTCCCTGTCGGGATGCAATTGACGCGGAGGTTTTTTGAGATGGAAAAAGTCAATCGGGACAAAAAGGAAATTTCCGCTTTTTTGGCTATACCGGTCTTTTTTCCCTTTGATGTGCATAAAGCCAATGGCCGTTCCATTGCTCTGATCTTCAAAATGATAATCGCTGCATTTCATGGGGTCAAACCGGTAGCTGATCCATTCCTCCCGCTCTTTTGCATTGCTGTAAACCGGTCTGAAAACCTGATTGAAAAGGCAATTCCTGTATTCCCTTTCGAGCTCAATTTCTGCAGCTTCATCATCAATAATGTCGATTTTTATATTGGAAAAGCTTTGGTTGTCGTCCACATCATAATGTGGCGTATTGACCAAAACGCCACCTTCCCCGGTAATTAAAAGTGCTTTGCGGTTGGAATTGTTTGCCCCGATATAATTAAAAGGGTAGTTTTGATTGGTGCATTCAAGCCATACAGTATCTTCCTCCAGCGGAACACATAAAATTACATGATTTGTTTGTGATGCTCCGGGGAAATCCGGAAAACGGATTTTTCTGCTTCCCGAACCGATTTCGGCATAATACGATTCTATACCGCAACACTTTAGCAGGGCTTTGGCATAGTTGCTAAGCGCTTTACAATCGCCATAGCCGGTTTCGTCCACACTTGTTGCATCAAAGGGCTGGAAACCACCGATCCCAAGTGGTATGCTGACATAACGGGTCCGGTTTTGCATATACTCATAAATAAGCTTTACTTTTTCTTTCCTGCTCCCAACCGCATAGCTCATTTGCCGGATTTCATTTGCCCTGTCTTCGGGAAGTTCGTCACGGCCTTCTATCAGTTCCTGTACCCAAAGGCCATAATTTCTCCAACTGCTGAAATCGCCGGCATGTCCTTCATAATCTGCTTTTTGAGGGCTGATCAACAGGCATGCTTCATAATCGTAAACCGAAGGGCTGTATGACTCGCTTTTGGATGCAGGCAGATTTTTTACCTGCCATCTGTAGGTTTTCCACTTTCCGTCTGTTCTTATGTTTTCATGGAAATCATAGTTAAGGCTTTTCGTGTTGATATCATTATCTACTGCGGTTTTAAAAATCAATTCGGCCTCCTGAACGGCCAAGTGATGTCTTGAAGCGGGCATCCACATCGGGAACCCAACTGTGCCTTTAAAGTTGATTTCGTATTCATAGCAAACAGTAAATGGAAATGTGTTGCTGCGGGGCACAATGGCTTTCAGGCGGTTATCGCTATAAAGAGAGTATCCGTCATAAGTAACCCGATCCCGGATTCCATTGCTTTTTACTTGTCTGCTCCGGTTTCCGTTTTTATCCAAAAACCTGCATTTTATATCCCTTATCTTCGAATTGTTGTCATAGGGAACAATCAATTGAGCTGCATTTAACCCCTTGGCGTTGAGTATAGTGATGGCATAACGAACTTTCAGGCTATAACGTGCAGGGCTTTCTCGTTCATATTCTTTTGTGGAATACCTGAGCACCGCATTGGCATTGCGTAGCAAAGAATCAGGTATTTTGCTGACTGCCAGATTTTCCTGTGCGCTACAAAAAAGGCCGCCTGACCAGGCCAAGACATAAATTATAAGCAGATATTTTATCATCCGGCCGGGCTTAGCAAAACAAGTTCATTCTGTTTGTCTAAAATCATTTTGTATAAGCTTTTCAAACCTTCATATTCTTCGGGAATGAAAGTGGTTTTGTTGATGCTGAACATTATCGAAACCTGCAGCGTATTGCCCATTGGGGTGATGCTGTAAACATAACTGAGTGATTTGTCGGGAGTGCGGACAACAAGCGGTTTGGGAATCTCGCTTACTTCATAACCTTCCGGTATTTCGATCGTTATGATTTCCTGCGAACGCCATGGATAGTTGTATTCCACCGGATAATTCCTGTTTTTTAGTTTAAATGGATTTTCGGAAGTAAAGGGTAAATAGGCGGGACAGAAGCTGATCATATCATTTATTTTATTGGCAGCTTTCTTTTGAACCAGATCATAGGATAATTTAATATCCTTACCGAGTGTGTCCAGACCCATTGTTTTCAGGTTTTCTACAGTAAGCCCTGGGTGTTCTTTTTCCATTTTTTCAGCAAGGTTTTCCTTTGTGCTTGAGTTTTTGCGGAATAAATAGGCAGCATAATCTTTCATGCTTAAATCACAACTGCCGGTAAATTCCATTTGATCGTTTAGTTTGAGCTTTTTGGTTTCTGCATATGTGTAATTCCTGCAAAGGCTTTGGATATCAATCCATTTTGCTCCATTCTCACTGATCAGGTAGCCTTTGTCGTTTAGGCAGGGGACTGGCAGGATGTTGGCTTCTGAGAGAGGGTCTGTTGCATCGAGGAGATATTCTTTCCCGTTGATCGTAACCAGTGCTATAACGTAATCGAAACTGCTCACTGATGGATGTGCCGGATGGATAAAACCGTGGCTTTGTGTACTTAATAATACAGGATTGGCTTCAAGTCCCAATTCCCTGGCCAGTACAACAAGGTTGAGGTTGATGTCTGAAACATTGCCCTTACCATCCTGGAAAGCCTTCTTTAGGTTGTTTTCTGTGTATTTTGTGAGTATCCCGTTCCATACCATATTCTCTTTAATATAATCAAAAGCCAATTGCATCAGAGCTTCATCTTTCAGGCCCATAGCCTTGAGGTTTTCTGCAATTTTGCCCATAAATCGTGTATTGTTGAGTTCCCGGCCAAAATGACTGTCGTCCATAAGGTTTTTGTTGATGGTTTCCCAGCTTGATGTATAGTATTTTATGGGTCGGTTGGGAAATTTGGTAAACTCGAGTTCAAACTCTACTTTGGTCATATAATTATCTGAATTTTTCAGATAGCTTTCTGAATAGAAGGCAGGGATGTTTTTTGCATGGTATGTAAGTTGTTCTTCAATATAGCTTAATGTTTGCTCTGAAGTATAACCCCTTACTGTTGATCCTTCATCTTTTTGTTCGTAGGTGATTGTCAGGTCTCTTCCCTGTTCTTGCCGTTGAGTCTCAATAGGATGGTAGCCACTGTGTTTTTGGTTGTATTTGTAGTATTCGGGGATTTTTACATAGTAATCACTTTGAAGAACCGGTATGTGTCTCTGAAAGTGCCAGTCATTTAAATTAAAAGGATAATCAGAAACAATAGTATATTCTACTTCAATTATTGATCCCGGATGAACGTCAGGCATAGTGAATTTTTGCTTGTTCCAATGTTCTGATGTTTCTTCAACAATAACGTTTTTCCATTTGAGCTTGCTTTTTTCTATTTTTCCATCTACCAGATTATAAGTCCGTCCTCTAATACTGTTGATCACTTCTTCGTCTCCTTTATTATGATAAAGTGGGATGCTGAAATTTGCCATATCTAATCCATCCTTATCAAGGATTTTAATACGGAAATGCCGTTCAATCCATATCTGAAAACCTTTTCTTCCGGTTGATGGGTCATCTGAAACAACTTTTGTACTGGCATACTTAAAATAGGTGTGTCCGTAATCAAAAATGTAATAAGCGTGTGCATTCGAATCAATAGGGCAAACTGTTTGTTTCATCTCTTCTTTGCTGATGTGTCCGAATTTTGAAGGGGGTTTTTGTCCGAATGTTGATAAGCTTATTAGAAATGAAGTAGTAATAAGAATAGAGGTAAGGATGCTTCTTTTTTTCATTTGGTTGATTGTTTGGCTGTATTTTATTGGTTATTAATGTGTTAATTTTTTTTGCTTTGTATGGTTATCTTCTTTTTAGTGTGTTTAATTTTGTTGTTCACAAATTTATAAAAAAATATGAATATTTTAGTATTTGTATAAAATTTAATATATTTATATTGGGTCTGCTATCTACTCCATAAGGCGCTCAGGGGCCTCAGAGTGAGTGATTAAGACGGCCCTTCGGCTCCGCTCAGGGGCCTTTGATTGAGTTTAAAACCAAAATCTAAGGTCCTCGAGCGGAGTCATTAAATGTAGTAAATTGCAATATCCAAGGTCCTCGAGCGGAGTCGAGAGGCCGGTGTTTAAAAAAACATTCATATATTTAAAAATCAGTAATTAAAAATTACCATTATGAAATGCCATATGTACATGCTGAAATGCTCTAATGATGCGTATTATACGGGCAGTACCAAAAAGTTGGAAGAACGTTTGGAGCAACATCAAAAGGGCGAAGGTGCAAATTACACAAAAAAGTATCCACCTGTAGGGCTGGTCTATTTCGAAGAATTTGACCGGATTGATCATGCCTTTGAGCGGGAGCATCAGGTGAAACGCTGGAGCAGAAAGAAAAAAGAAGCGCTCATTAATAATATGCCTGAAGAATTGCATAAATTGGCGCAGTGTATGAATGAGACGCATTTTAGAAACCGGCCCTTCGACTTACTTCGGCTCCGCTCAGGGGCCTTTGATTGAGTTTAAAACCAAAATCTAAGGCCCTCGAGCGGAGTCATGAAATGTAGTTAATTGCAACATCTAAGGTCCTCAAGCGGAGTCATGAAAAGCAGTTAATTGCAACATCTAAGGTCCTCGAGCGGCCTGTAGTGAGCGGAGCCGAACTATGCCGAGAGGCGTTATTCCACCATAACCTCATCCATAAACAACCACGCAGCCTTGCCCTTGCCACTATGCCAGTCCGGGCAATTACCAATGGTTTTTACGGTTATTTTCAATTTATTGAAATGTTGTGGCTGTTGCGGTTTATGCGACCAGCTTTTCTTCATTTTACGTGCATTTTGTTCGGGGCTGGATTCTTCGCTTTTCCATATTTCTTCAAAATCATCTCCGTTTTTTGAGCCTTCAATAATAATCTGCTTTGGCAGGAAAATCCACGAAAGCTGATTCTTCAAAAAGCCCATTTGTATATTGGATATTGTGTCAATATCTTCACAATCAATGGTAAAAGTGATTTGGCTGCCCATAAATCCCTGCCATGCCTGATCTTTGAAATCGGCACTGCCGGTTTTGCCATCAACCAGCGCCAATTTGCCGCCGCCATTGTACTTCCTTGAATATGGAGTTAGATAATGCACCGGGTTTCCAAGAGCCTTATGCACACAAACTTTATGGCTGGCACGTCCTGTTATTTTTTTGTCTTTTAGGCTTACTGCCTTAATGGTGCCACTTTTTGCCAGCGGCATGGCTTCTGTATAAAGTTTTCCGTTTTGCGCCGGGTCGCTTCCATCCAAACTGTATTTGATTTCCTCTCCTTCCGGGATGTTTTTGATCTCCATAATGAGTTTATTCCCATCCAAACGGCTGTTAATCAGAATACAGTCTTCAATGCGGAGATTGTCCACCCAAATGCTTCCTTTACTGAAAAGCTCGAAGAGGATATTTTTGCGGCCTGAGATTGCATTCTCCGGAATGAAAGTGCTGACCGAATAGGTGTTCCAACCGTTTTTCAAAGGGATTTTCTGTAAATCAGATGATGTAGTGCCCAGCAGGATATACATATTGGTATCGGGTTTCGAACCAAACAATCGTTGCCAGAAATTCCGTTTTTTGGGCAATGGTTTTTGCAGGCTGTCGAGGCAGACATCCATTTTGATTTGATAGGAGCGGCCTTTTTCAAATTCAACAGGATAGGTGCTGATGCGCACACCTTTGCCTTCTGTGGCTGTGGTGAGCATCAGGCTCTGTTTTCCATCGGAGGCGCGCCTTGTGTCGATGCTGTAATTTGATCCTAAATCACTGCCGGCCAAAACATAACATCCTTCCGGAACGCCGGGCTGACTGTTGTCCTCAAAACTGCCGTTGTGTATCATTTCGCCAATCACTGCCGGTGGATTCAGCTCTGTTAAGCGGATGATGTATATCTGTACACCGTATGCGCTGATTTTGTCACGGAGCTCTCCGTTTTGCATCATGATTATGCGTTGTTCTCCAAAAACCCCCACAGGGCCGCTATACCGTAATTCCTTGATTTTTAATTTCATGTCTTCCGGTTGGTTTTTGGTATTGGCACAAACGATCAGGAGTTCGTTTCCTTTTTTCCAAACTTTATTGCGTATGCTTTTGGGCAGGTTTTCTGCTGTCGGGTTCAGTTCCTCGCTGATCAGGAAGGGCAAAAGAGCCTGAGCTTCCGTTACGCTTTGTGATGCGGCATTCCAGCCTTGGGACGATTTTGGAAAGGCTGCATGTGCCGAGCGGATGAAATATTGCAAGCCCCGCGCGCCGTTCATCAGGCCGTACCAGCTCATCAGGCGGATTTCTTTGGGTGAAGGTTCCCGTTTCCAGTATTCATTGCCGCCAAAAGCCTGAGGTACAAGCCAAATAGCTTTTTCAAAACGGAATTCTTCCTGCAGGTTTTTCGTGATTTCGGCCACCTGAACCGGATCATTGGCAGGAATCGGGTAGGGGTCGGCCATCACAATATCCATGGCATCGCGGTATTGCGCTGCTGCATGAGGTGCCATAAAAACAATGCTTACCGGATGATAGGGATCGGCCGATTTGATCAGATTGTACTGCTTTTCGAGATATTCTGTAGAAATACCCTGACCAACAGGCTCGTCTGAAATATACCAGCTCAGAAGCGCAGGATGATCTTTAAAAGCTTCAATTTCGCGGATCAGTAAACTGCGTTTTTCCTCATTGTTTAATCTTTTGCGTCCTTTCTGTCCCACACCACCTTCTCCGGTAAGCCATAAGAGATTGTAGTTTACTTTCATGCCAATGTCGGCCATACGGTCCATAAAGGTTTTGCGCTCATCAAGGCTGTATCGCGTAAGCATATTATAAGGCGAAATCATATTAAAACCATGGGCTTTTTCTGCTTCAGGAAGTCCATTTTGAACCTGGCTGTAGGTGTAAAATCCCATCGGAAGAAAGGGCAGCCCTTCGCAAATCAGGTTCCCGTTGAGGCGGTCAATCTTTACGGCATTGCGCTGGTGTGGCAATATGCGGATGTTGACTTTGAAGGAAGTCAGCCATTTTTCATTTACATAAAAGGACGTGGTAATGATGTTATCGCCCTGAGGGAAATTATCGATATTGATGGGCACCAAAACCGGCCTGTCGGAGCGGATGCGGGCATGAAACAGGATGTTGTCCTTGCCATACACCAAGTCAATCATGATGTCGTCATCAATGAATTTTTCCGGTGTGCTCAGGATAATCTGCGCCTGAGGCTCGGTGGTATAATAATTTTGACGTGCTGTGGCCATGAAACCAAAAGTTTCCTGAGCTGAGCTTTGTAGGTTGATCAGCATCATCAGTGATGCAAAAACAGTAAAAAAATGTGATTTTATCATGAGCTTGTGGGTTTACAGAATTTTGGTGAACACTGCCACGTAACCGCCTCCGGGAGCCAGGTTTATGTTCAGTGTGTCGCCTTTTCTGATTTTATTCTGAATATCAAAACGATAATCTTCTGCCATTGTTGCCGCATTGATGCCGTCTTTCAGGATGTGGACCTTATAAACGCCATCATCCAGGAAATGACATGGGATGTTCAAGTTTCGTGCGTCTTCATTATTTAATGCGCCAAGGTAATATTTATTGTCTTTTTTGCGCGCCATCACAACATATTTGCCAATTTCTGCTGTTGGGGCAAATGTTTCGTCCCAGCAAACCGGAATATCTGCGATGAAACGGGTATAATCGGGTTCTTTCAGGTAATTGCTGGGATTATCGCAGAGCATTTGCAGCGGGCTTTCGTAAATTACATACATCGCAGCTTGGTGTGCGCGTGTGCCCATGCTCATGGGGCGCGTCCAGTTGATGGCAAAATTTTTCGGCTGTGCATTGCGCATGGCTCCGGGCGTATAATCCATGGGGCCGGCCAGCATCCGCGTAAATGGCAGTGTTGTGTTGTGCGTAGGCGTCATGTCTTTCGACCATTTTACGTTTTCCAAACCTTTTACACCTTCGTAGGTGAGTACGTTCGGGTATTTTCTACGTAAACCGGAAGGTTTGTAAGCTCCATGGAAATCAACAATTAATTGGTGCAAAGCGGCCTTGCGGGCTATTTTTTCGTAAATATTTACCATCTGCTGGTCGGCACGCTGCATAAAATCTACTTTTATACCTTTGATGTTCCATAATTCATACTGTTCCAGAGCTTTGTCGATTTGCTCCAACAGAGGTTTCCATAAAACCCAGAGGATTAGGCCGACATTCTTTTCTTCTGCATAAGCCGTGAGTTCTTCCATGTCGATCTCAGGAACAACATCCAGAACATCAGTGGTTTTGCTCCAGCCTTCATCCAAGATTACATACGGAATATTGAATTTGGCAGCAAAGTCGATATAGTATTTATAGGTTTGGGTGTTGATGCCGCTTTTGAAATCCACTCCGTAAATATTATTTGCATTCCACCAGTCCCAGGCTACTTTTCCGGGTTCAATCCAGCCCACATTGTCCAAATCCTGCTTTGGGGCGAGCAGGTAGGGCATTTGGTTCGTAAGCAATCCGGCGGCATCCGGCGAAACCATAAAAATGCGCCAGGGAAAATTTCTTTTTCCCCTTGTTTTGGCAATATAGTCTTCATTGACCACATTTTCGTTACGGTCGCTATTGGGCTTGTTTGCAGCTTCTTTTACCGCAGGCGGGAAAATGGCTTCAAATTTTTCGTTTTCGTTGAATTTCAGGAACATATTCGGGTAATCCAAAACATCGGTTTCTGTAATGGCCATTTTTATATCATCTTTCTCAAAAAGGACGGGCAACACACAAAAGCTTTCTTTGCGGATACTGTCGAGCTTCATTTTTGGGTAGTAGCGCTCATAATGGCTGATGAAACTTTTGTCTTCGGGATAATAAACCTCAAATTGTTCATTGATCTGATAACGTGCAATTTCATTTTTTACGATAAGTTCACCTTTTTTATTCCCGATGAAATGATAGGCGAAACCATTGTTGTATAAGCGGAACTGAAGGCTAAAGCCCTTGAATTTCAATGTCATCTGATTGTAATCGTCACGTATTTTTGATGCTTTTTCAGCGATTAGCGGCGTGATTTCATCTTGGACACTGCACTGATCTACTTTGGGTTTCTTTCTGTTTTCATTGGTTTGAAACAGATTGGTTTCCATTGCAATATGGGCATCCCTGATCAGCTCCAGACCTTTAAAAGAGAGCGTAAAATGGATTGGCTCAGCGCAATTGATGTCTAATGACAGTTTCTCGTCAGGACTTTGAAATGAATATTCCTGAGCTGATAAAGAGGTGCTTGAAAACAAAATAAAGCAGCAGAAAAGAAGAGATAAAATTTTCATATCGTTCCGGTTTTTGGTTTGGGCTAAATTATTCTAAATCTTTTGGGCGGCAAAGAAATCATCAAAATCCTTTTGCAGTTTTTCCGGAACAGGGACAGGGCGTTTTGTTTCGAGATTTACGAAATAGCCTCTTTGCAAAGCCTTGCAATACAGTTTGCTGCCACAATATATTTCCTGTTCAATGGTCCATCTGCCGCGATGCAGTTCGCTGATCCACAGTTGTCCTTTTGGCTGGTCAAATATAGTCAACGGGCGTTTATAATCCACATGGGTTTCGCGCAGGATCGGACTGATGCCTTCTTTCAAAAGGTCCGGTAGCGGAAAATAGACATCAAGAAATTTCGTGCGCAAATCTTCCAGCCAACGGATATAAACAATATTGCTGACAATGCCCATTGCATCAATATCGTAGGCATTTATTCTGATGGGCATTTCAATGAGCATTGGTTTTTGTGCCATGATATGTCGGGTTTAGAAATTTGATTCAAAATTAAAGTTTGTAGCCAAGCTTACAAATTTTTGGTGAAAAAGTATTTGATACAACCGAATGCTTTTGGCTTATAGCGTTCGATGATATTGAATGCTTTTAGTGCATGGGTTTCTCCACCGTTTTGTAGCTTTGCAATTCAAAAATTAAGGTTATGACAGAAAATTTTAAATATCTCACAGAGCAGTTTGCCGATATCCGCATACTGCGCTATCAAATCCCCGAATGGGAAAATTTAAGCCTCAATCAAAAGAAATTGCTTTATTACCTGCACAAAGCGGCAATGTCGGGGCGGGATATCATTTACGATCAGAACTTTAAGCATAATCTTCTGATCCGAAAGACGATCAATGCTGTTTGGATGAGCGAACAAAGCGAACATCCCGCATGGAAGGATTTTGAAGTCTATGCCAAAAGGTTTTGGTTCTCGAATGGTTTTCACCATCATTACAGCATGGACAAGTTTTTTCCTGATTGTGCGCAAAATGAATTTCAGGAATTGATTGCCCAATGTGATGATTTTATGTTGCCTATGGCTGCTGATGAAGCTCAAAATGTATTTGCAGAGCGCGTCTGCGATATTATCTATGACCGGAAGAATGACCTAAAACGAGTGAGCCTTGATACTTCTGGCGATTTGGTTCAGGATTCTGCTTGTAATTTCTATGAGGGTGTTCGCCAGCAGGAAGCTGAGGACTTCTATAAAAACAAAAAGCAGGAAAACCCGGATGAGCCGGTTTCTTTTGGCCTGAATTCAAAATTGGTCAAAGAAGATGGTCGGATTGTGGAGAAAACCTGGAAATCCGGTGGAATGTACGGCCCGGCAATCGACCGCATCATCAATTGGTTGGAAAAAGCACTAACTGTTGCTGAGAATGAGAAACAGGCAAAAGCCATTAAACTACTGATTGAGTTTTACCGTTCAGGCGATCTTAAAATTTTCGATGAATTCAGTATCGCCTGGTTGCAGGATACGGAATCTTCTATTGATTTTATCAACGGTTTTATTGAAGTTTATGGCGATCCGCTGGGGCGCAAAGCTACTTTCGAATCTGTGGTGATGTTGCGCGATGAAGAGGGCACCAAACGTGCAAAGACAATCAGTGATAATGCGCAGTGGTTTGAAGATCATAGTACTACGGATAAAAAATTTAAAAAAGAAAGAGTTACAGGAGTTACGGCCCGTGGCGTGCATGTGGTGGCCGAATCGGGCGATTGCAGTCCGGCAACACCGATTGGCATCAACCTGCCCAATGCCGATTGGATTCGCGCAAAGCATGGTTCCAAATCAGTGAACCTGAGCAATATCGTGGATGCCTATGATGAAGCTTCGAAAGATTCTGGAGCTTTGGAAGAATTTGCTTTTAGCGAGGAAGAAGTAAAGCTCAGCAAATCTTACGGCACGCTGGCCGGTAACCTGCATACCGATTTGCACGAAATTGTGGGTCATGGCAGTGGAAAACTTGCATCGGGAACGCCCGACCCGGCCGAAAGCCTGAAAAGTTATGCCTCAACCATTGAAGAAGCACGCGCCGATTTAGTGGCCCTTTATTTTATCTACGACCAAAAATTGGTGGATTTGGGCCTGATGCCTTCGTTGGAAGTCGGCAAAACAGAATATAACGGCTATATCCGCGGCGGATTAATGACGCAGATGGTGCGCGTGGAACTGGGAAAAGTGCTGGAAGAATCGCATATGCGCAACCGACAGCTGATTGCAAAATGGGCTTTTGAAAAGGGTGAAAACGATGCTGTTATTGAGAAAGTTATGCGCGGAGATAAAACATATTTTGTTATCCGTGATTACGATAAACTACGCACAATTTTTGGTGAATTGCTCCGCGAGGTGCAGCGCATTAAATCGGAAGGCGATTATGAAGCGGCCTGCAATTTGGTGGAAAATTACGGTGTGAAGCTCGACGCGGATCTGCACAAAGAGGTAAAAGAGCGTTGGGAAAAATTAAAAATTGCTCCCTATGCGGGCTTCATTAATCCCGAATTTCGTCCCATTATCAATAATGAAGGCCAGCTAACTGATTTCGAAATCATTTATCCAACTGATTTTGCCGGGCAGATGATTGTCTATGATGCGGAATACGGAATTTTATAGCAGAATCAGGGATATTGTTCAGTGATTTTAAATCACTCAATCTTAGAAATAGAAGGCGAGCCTGATTCCTTGCCTTCTCTCCAATAATCTCAGAAATTGGTTCATCGCTCCGATATGAGAAACCTTTTCGGTGGTTATGCCAAGTTCAATTTCATTTTTTCCGACCGGAACAATGAAGTTTATACTGCCTATGAACCCTACGAGATAAGTTGCTATGGTTTTGTTGTATTGAGATTCGTACTTTTCAATTTTGAAATCGCTATAGGAAAGCGTAATTCTATTCATTAGCCCGAGGCCAAGCCCTAAGCGGGTTTTTCCAATCGGGAAGAAATATTGAGCTTCGATCGGAACTCTGAACTCCAGCAAATTTAAATTGACATCAAGACGATCAATATAGCCCTCATAATTAGTGTTATTATTGATCTTGTATTTTGTCCCTTCGTAATTTACAAAGGAAGTCCCGTTTATTCTTTCAGGTGGTTTGAAGGTATATTTTTTGGAATAATTAAGTAAAAAACCTAGCCTGATTTCAGTCCTGCTGCTGTTAAAGAGTACATTCTTTAAACGGTAGGCAAGTCCCAATTCATAGCCTAAACTGTAATCAGATTTCACGCTATACTGAAAATCCATTGCGTTTTGAAAAACTCCAACTTGAAGACCAAATAACTGTTGCACTTTTTCAATTTCCCTTTTGTAAATAGTGCATTTACCTCCTTCGCAAACCATATCATGATAGTCTTTTGCCAGCTCGCTTAATTCGCCTGCATTGAGTTCGGTTTCTTTGATCTGGTCCTGGATTTGCGGGCAGTCTTCCATAATCATGCTGAGCTTCTTCTGAAATACCAAATCCATCGAATCTTTATTGGCATATTTTGGAGGCTCGGGAAGTTTTGTTAATCCAAATCCTTCTTTTTCAATAAAATACATGTCTCCGTGGCTTGTGCGGATAAAATAGATGGAGCTGACACCCTGAATCAAAACTTCAAGAAATTTTTCTTCCTTTTCCGAGTAGTTTGATATTTGAGCTTTTTTGCTGAGAAACATTCGGTTCTTCCCCATGGCATATCCGCGGATTTCTCCGGGATAATATACATGTCTTTCCTTGTTCTCAAGGTTTTTGAAAACGCATTTTTCCCCGGCTTTGCGGGATGTTTTCTTTTTTATCAGGCCATGAATCGTATCATTCTCATTAGTAATGACATAACCTTCTGAAAATCTGGATTGCGCATTTACTTGGCTGAGCGTAAAAAGTGCAAAAATGATAAGTATCAGTCTTTTTATGAGTGTTTTTGCTAGATATATTTGTTTGCAAATGTAAGTTTTTAAATTCAATAATAAAAAAAACTTGTATTGATTTAGTTAGAACTTAATTTTTGGCAATCAATTCGTGATCCTGCACAAGAATTGAGATTTTGATCTACGTTTTAGCTGAAGACCGTCATCCTATAAAATTGCTATATGCTGTAACCTGCTTAATTAATTAAATCTCGTCATGAGCGCATTCGACAAGCTCAGTGACCACGCCCAAAACGCAATAAGAGAAAGGAAGCGCAGATTTTTGGCGCACAGGAATAGCCGTAGCTATTTCAACCCGGAACATTTGTTGGAAGATCGTTATGAGCACATTCGACAAGCTCAGTGACCAAACTGAAAATGCAATAAAACAATGGAATATAAAATTGATGCATAGCACAGCTATGAAGAGATTTTATATTCCAACAAAGGGTTGTTTTTCAGCAGTTCCGGATAGTAATAGATTTTATAATGCATGTTCCGGGTTTAGCACCAAAAAGATAGCATTCCTTTCTATTGCAGCGGTTTGGGCGCGTAATAGGATATTTTGTGAATAAGGCAGGTTAATAGTGTTGAACAATTGATTTTTCTGATCGTTAGTTTGAAAAATAAACTTATGAACAAACGACAATTTCTCAAAACAGGTATGGCGCTTTCTGCCGGTGCAATATTGGGCGGAGGCGCTTTTGCATCAGAGGCCCTCAAAAGCGGTAATGAAACTTTTGCAACACTGGACGTGATAACAGGGGCGGATGGAAAATACATTCTGCCTGAGCTTCCTTATGCATACAATGCACTTGAACCCTGGATGGACGAGCCAACAATGCGCCTGCATCATGATAAGCATCATGCAGGTTATGTGCGTGGCGTTAATAAAGCAACCGAAGGAATTGCAAATGCGCTGGAAAACGGAGATTTCTCCAATGTGAAGCACCTCGAACGCGATTTGGCGTTTCATGGCGCGGGACATATTTTGCATACCATGTTCTGGAATAATATGTCGCCATCAAAATCCAATCCCAGTCCGGAACTGAAAAAATATATTCTTCGTGATTTCGGAAGTTTTGAAACCTTTAAAAAATATTTTAAAGCTGCTTCTAAATCAGTAGAAGCCAGCGGCTGGGGGATTTTAGGCTACCAGCCTCATGCCGATAAGCTGGTTGTGCTCCAAAGTGAGAAGCATCAGAACCTTTCCCAATGGATTACTTATCCTATTTTGGTGATTGACGTTTGGGAACACGCTTATTACCTCAAATACCAAAACCGTCGGGGCGATTTTATTGATGCATTTTTTAATGTAATCGATTGGGATAATGTGAACCTGCGGTTTGCGCATATGCTCAGTGCTTTCAGGTAAAACGTATTGCTTTTTAAAATATAAAGACATGTCCTTCCGCCATGACTTTTTTCGTTAAATATTTAGATGTTCCATTTGTAAGAACAAAGGCTCAAATTGAAGTGATAGTCCAAATTTAAGAAATTTTTATAGGAAATGTTTTTGATGAAATTGAAATATACATTTCAAAATTCTGATATTTTTAGATAAACTCCTTGATTTTTAGCAGCGTTTATTGCCCTTAGAGCGACACTTACTGTTTTTGATTTGCGAACTGTTGCCAAATGGCCTTATATTTGTATAATGCTTCACGCATAAACGAATCAGATAATGAAAAATATTTTTTGGCATTTTATAATTATACTTTTCCTCGGAGCTGTTACGACGGCTTGCATGGAAAAGAACCTTGATTTTCATGATAACCCTAGTTCAGGAAATTCTGTGGAAGACATGAATGTCCCTAAAGACTTCGATTGGCGCACGACACAGGATGTTGCCCTGAACATCAGCTTGGATTTGCCTGAGCTTTTTAAAGGTTATCAGAAAATCAGTGTGTATAACGGGCATCCCGATCAGGGTGGTAGTTTGATTATCAGCGGGGCAATTAGCCTGGATAAGCCTTATCAGGTTAGCCTGAATATTCCTTCTTATCTAAAAGACATCTATTTGCTGCGTACTGTTGCTGATCAGCAAAATGAAATTGTCAATGTGGAAATTGTCAATGGCAGGATCGATTATGCGTTTACTGCCAAAAAATCAGTGCCTTTATTTAAAGAAACAGTAAGTGGCCCTGATTGCAGCAGTGGTTGTGATGTCCCGATTACAAGCAATGGAAATTACACAATCAAAGATGGATTAACCTATTGTATCACAGGGAATTATAGTGGAAAGATAAGTTGGCAGGCATGGAGTGGAGGGGGAACATTGATAATTTGTGGTTCTGCAAATATTACACAAACCACCACGCTTGGGACTGATTGCCATATAATTGTTGCTGAAGGCGGTTCACTTATAATGGGCAACAATGGGAATAAAGATATTAATCTTGACTACGGAGATGCCTCACTTGTGGTTTACGAAGGGGCAACTCTAATAACTAAATACCTGAAAATAAATACAAGTGGAAATTCATTCGTGAATTATTCAGACAATGTAACGATTAATAATGATTTTCAAAATAATGGGTCATTTACCAACCATGGTACAATTGACTTTGGTGGCGATCTGGATAATAATGGTAATATGACCAATTATGGCATCATCAACGTGGATGATCATATGGAGATCAATAATTATTTTGTGAACAACAGCAAAATCTATGTAGATAAGAAAATCTATTTCAACGGTTCATCAACTTGTCAGAATAATTGTGTCATCACTTCCGGAGATCATGTTGAAATCAATAACAGTAATTTTGAAATGAATTCAGCTTATTTTTATAGTGATAAAAAATTATTGATTTGGGCTAATGTTAGCCTCAACGATGGCTCTATGATGGAAGCAGATGATGATTTTGAACTGTCTCAAACCATGACCGGAACAGGAGCTACCAGCAGTGTTGTTAACCATGATGTCACTAAAATATGGGGCACAGTAAGCGGAGCTATAGAAATGGCCGATGACGACGGTGACCTTGAGGGGGGCAGTATGTCGGATTTTATCAATGGAGCTACTTTCGTGGCTATTGATGATATTGAAAATTACATCCCGGTAAGTGAATGCAATCCCGAGGGTATTGGAGAACCGGGCTTCCAGGATGCTGATGGTGATGGTGTTGCCGATGCAGATGATGACTATCCAAATGATGCTACACGTGCATTTAATAATTTTTATCCGTCAAATACTTCCTGGGGTTCTGTAGCATTTGAGGATCTCTGGCCTTCCAGTGGTGACTACGACTTTAATGACCTTGTTTTGAATTATCAGGTGAAAGAAGTGACGAATGCTTCGAATAATGTTGTAGAACTTTTTATGAGCATGAAAGTGGAAGCAATTGGTGCGGGGCTTATCAATGGGTTTGGCCTTCAATTTGATAACCTTACCCCAAGCCAGCTGGGTACTGTAAGCGGTCTGAGCCTTGAAGATGGTTATATCAGCCTGAATGGCAACAGCACAGAATCATCACAGGCAAAAGCTGTTATTATTCCGCTGGATAATGTAAGAAATATCGTCAACGTAACAAGTCCGGGGTCCGGTTTCAATACAACACCCGGAGCCGGTGGCGGATGGAGCGATACTCTGGTGGTGCATGTGCCTTTCGTAAACCCACTGGCTCAGGCAAATGTGGGTACGCCTCCTTATAACCCGTTCCTGATTAAAAATCAACAACGTGGAATGGAAATCCACCTGCCCGATTATGTTCCGACATCTTTGGCAAATACGGATATATTTGGAACTTTTGAAGATGCTTCAGTGCCTGCTTCAGGAATCTATTACGTAACAGAAAACAATTTGCCTTGGGCTATCCAGTTATCCGAACCATTTGACTGGCCAATCGAAAGAACTGAAATTGTTGAAGGATACACGCATTTTGCCCAATGGGCGCAAAGCGGCGGCACCTCATTCCCCGACTGGTATAAAAATCTTTCAGGTTACCGTGTGTCAAATAAGATTTGGGATTAAAAAATCCAGCTTGTTTTGAAAGGACCCGGGGCTCAGGCTTCGGGTTCTTTTGTTTTGCGCAGATATATGATGTGTACGAAGCTGTACAGCACAATTGCATTAAATATATGCCACATAAAATGAGTGCCAAAGCCCATGGCATCGCAGGAAATTAAATCCAGTTGCCTGAAAACGAGTGAAACCATAAAAAGAAATACAACGACCAGCGATGGTTTTACAAACTTTTTTTGGTGCGCGTGATTGTACATCTGAAGGACAACAAAATAGCTCAGTGCTACAATGTACTCCAGTGAACCGTTGCCGAAAACTTTTGTGCTTTGCAAATCCTGGAAAAGATAAATCAGCACGGGCGTATAAATAAAAAATCCCAAAAAAAACAAAATACGCAGCGGGAGCTTTTGAACGCTTTGGTTGAGATATACCCAAAGATAATACACAACAAAAAGATAAATCGGGATCGTATCAATCCAAAAGGTGAAATCGTTACGGTAGGTGTGCCAGGCCAAACTGCCAATGCCAACAGTAATGAGCAGTGCTGCCAGTATTTTAGCTGGAAGGCTGCTTATCGCTTGCTTATTGAAGCGGAAAAATAAAACGATCCCGGCTATGATAAATGCAAAATTGGTAATTCCGTTCAGGGGTTCAAAAACGCCCGAAAATGCAGCTTGCTCGCAGTAAATGGGGTAGATCATATTTTTAAGTTTTTATATCCATTTCATCATATCCAGCCAGAAATGCTGACCCAGGCCCACCGTAAAAATCAGCCAACCAAGTATGCCATGCAAAATACTGGTCAGCATCACACTTCTGGTCTTATCATAAAGCCAGGCCAGATAAAGGCCTAAAATGAAGGTGAGTATGAGCGATAATACATTAAAGAATATTATGTGTACAAAACTGAATACCAAAGCGCTGGCAAAAATAAGCAGCCATTTGTTGCGAAACAGGGAGTCATAGCGCATAAAAAGGAACTTCCGATAAATAACCTCCTGTCCAAATGCCGAAAATACCGGATAGAAAAACAACATGGCCAGCCATATGGTTTTGTTCCCTTTTGGGAGGTTGAAAAGGTTTCCTGGTTCAAAAAGCAGGACATAGGCAAGCAAAAAAACACAAGAAACCAGCACAAGAAGAGCCTGTTTTATCCAGCATTTTTTATCAATATCCAGGTGGATTAAATCTTTGGCTTTAAAGTCCTTTTGCTTCCTGAAATAAAGAATAAGTGTAATGAGGATAGGCGGAAGCACCACCGTAGGATGGATCAGCTTTTTTTCAAAAAAAATAAGCAGGGGAACTCCGATAAAAAGCAGGCAAAATTCAATTCCTAACCAGATTTTTTTATTTACCGCCATTTCTATAAAGCTTTATTGAGTTTTCAAATGTAGCCAAAAGATTGATAGCCCTATTCAAAAAAACAGGGCAGATTAGTCTTTATTGTGGATCCATGATGTTTGAACAATGGCATCCAGATATGTTTTTGACCATGAAAGTTTGTAGTCCTGCATTTTATCCAGCTTGCCGAAAAGAGGGAATCCATTGCCCAGTAACACAGGTATATTGAATCACGTAATTTCATTTCCAGTGCTTTAGCCTATGTCGGGTACGGCTCCAAATTTCCCGAATTTATACGCTTTTTGCAGGGATGATACCCTGTTTAATCCTTTAAATCCGCTTAATGCATAAATATGGCTTGATCCGTCTTCTTTTTTTTCGGTAAACCAGAAATTGTCCTTGCGTAAAAGGTCGGTTTCGTCGAAAAGATTGTCATAATGAGTCGTTAAAAGCAGTTGTGAATGAGTTTGTTGCCTTAAAAAACGCTCCAGTATGTACTCAATTAGGCGGGGGTGCAGTTTGGATTCAATTTCATCGATGCATAGAAAAGCGTTGTTTTTCAGGCTCTCAAAAAGCGCGCCCGATAACCCAAATACCCTTTTTGTCCCTTCTGATTGCATATCAAGGGAAAGCTCGTAAAATTCGTCTTTTTTGTTGTTGCGCACAAAATGCGTAAAACCGGTATGCCCTGATTGATGGTTTGAATAAGGTGATCCGTGTATTTTGTTGTATTTTAAGCTGTTGCTAAAATATGGATATTCGTTTTCATTTGCCTGATGAATGATCTCTTCCGAATTAAGGTCTGTTATATTGAAATCTGCCTCATTTAAAAACGAAATAACTTCCTCTTTAAGGTAAGCATTGCTGCGAATTAGGTTTTCAGTGTATTCTGTTAATCTGTTCTGGGGCGTAATTGCATGCATCAGATGGTTTTTCATCCAATGGGCAGCATCGATCAATACCGGGATATTGATATTGATTTGGTTTAATGCAGCAAAAAGAGACATATTGGGAAGACATTTTATTTCAATTTCTTCAATGGCTCTGTTGCTTATTTGAATTTTGCTGCCGTAGTTTATCTTGGATGTTCCGTTTTCGTAGCTTCGCACAAAAGCATTTGCCGGACGCATGCCCGGATAGTAATTGAGTTCCTCATGGATTACAATATTTTTGTAAATACTGAGCTTATATTGGTATTTGTTCCCCAAATAATAAAATATGATCTGAAATTCACTGGGTGAAAGCCTGCTTTGATGATCAAGAAGAAATGGGGTAGGCGCCGTATTTTCGTCTTTATTGCTTGTGGCACGGAACCAAAATTGTATTAGGAATTGAAAGGCCTCAATAAAATTAGACTTCCCAGAAGCATTGTAGCCATAAATAATGCCCAGTCTTAGCAGGCGCGTGTCTTCCCCTGGATTGGCTATATGATAATTTTCCAGATGGTTGTCTTTGCTCGCTTTGAATGAAATTCTTGCTTCATTTTTAAACGACAAAAAATTTTTTATGCTTAATAATTCGATCATCTCTTCTTCTCAAACCCCAAAATTACATCTTTTTCCTAATCTTGTCAAGTTATATTTTTGATTTTGTAGATTTTTTTGCAATTTTAAAAAATATAGAGGTAATTTATGGGTTTATAATCTCTTAAAAAGTAGCATATACTACTTTTTTAAAGATTATAGCAGGACAAACGCATCTTAATCAAGCTATATTTGTTGCGTATGGAAAAAAACTGACGTCTTGTGTCAGATTGATATATTACAGGCTTTCTGTTTGACAACACAAAACAGCCTATTGCTTCATTTCCGAAAAACAGAGGGTTATAAGCTTAACAAGAACCCTCAACAGCCTGAAAATGCCGCAAAAAGAGGAATTGGCTTAGACCGCAGAGCGGTCAAATATGTATAAAGAGTTGCCATAGAACGGCATATACGACCCCGGCGGGGTCGAACCTTTGATTAACAATTCTTTTTATAGATATGCAATCCCTTTGGGATTGAAGACAAAATGGATTTAGATCGTCAACAACCTTATTACCAATGGATTTGAAATGCATAGGAATAGGATTGTCAAAAAGCAGTGCAATATTTATGATGCGTTTGCCCTGAAGGTTATAGGCTTAAATTTCCGTTTTATAAAGAAAAGTGTTTGTGTCTATTCGGTAATTTCAATCCGGTTTCCCTCCGGATCGCTGATGACGCTTTCATAATATCCATCACCGGTAGTCCGTGGTTGGCCAATTATTTCGTAACCATCTTTCCCGATTTGTTCTGTAAGCTCACTTACTTTCTTCCTGCTGCCAACGGAAATTGCAATATGAGCCATGCCGAAATAATACCCTTTTGGTGCTTCTTCCTTTATGTCCTCTCTGTGCATCAGTTCAATGCGGACTCCATCTTCCAAGCTTAGAAAATACGAACTAAAGCCCTTTTTTATGTTCTGATATCGGTTTCCTGCTTTAAAGCCGAAATAGTGTGTATAGAACGATTTTTGCTTTTTGAGCTCGCGGCACCAAATCGCCAGATGATCTATTTTCATGATGTTTCTTTTGTTTTCGTTTTTGGAAAACGTGCTAAATTCATTTTTATTGGAAAATTTGATCATTGCATTATCTTAATACATGTTAACCTGCTTTATTCATGAAATTTCGTCATGAGCGTTCAAACCGCAATAAGAGAAAGGAAGCGCAGGTTTTTGGCGCACAGGAATAGCCGTAGCTATTTTGAGCACCAAAAAGATAGCATTCCTTTCTATTGCAGCGGTTTGGGCGCGTAATAGAATATTTTGTGAATAATGCAGGTTAAATCCATAAGCTGCATGGTATAATTTTTTGTTCCTTTGCGGCCTAATTTCTATATGATGAATTTTATGCTGGAGAAAATCGGAGCATTTTTTACTAAAATTGTTGATTGGTTCTATTTCCCCTTCCTGCATTTTATGCCCAGGGAAGTTTATCGTTATGCGGCTACAGGTGGTGCCAATACTGCGCTCGATATTTTTCTGTATTTTATCGTTTATAATTTTGTGCTTCAAAAGCAGGTCGTGGATTTTGGCCTGGTAGCGGTAAGCCCTCATATCGCGGCTTTCCTTTTTGTTTTTCCGCTTACTTTCCTCACAGGTTTCTTTTTGGCAAAGTACGTTACATTCAGTACCTCTCACCTCAAAGGCAGGATTCAACTGTTTCGTTATGGTGTCGTGGTTTTTGGTTCCATTATTTTAAATTATATCTGCTTGAAATTTTTCGTGGAATACTGCCATATTTCACCTACGCCTTCCAAAATGATTACGACTGTTATTGTTGTGGCATACAGTTATATAGCCCAACGATACTATACCTTTAAAACAGGCGGCAAGCATAAGGATATCCCTCAAACTTAATTTGAAATCCGTTTAAATATCTCGTGAAAGCTTGCATGATCGAAAATCATTTCGTTATTTTGCGAAATATAAAATAACGATATGAAAGAAGATTTTGAATATCCTGAAATGACTGAAGAACTGGCGCGTATTGCCAAAGCACTCGGACATCCGGTGCGCCTTTATATAATCCAGAAACTGGCGGTGATGAATTCTTGCTGCTATAGTGGTGACCTTTTTGAGGAATTGCCCATTGCGCGTTCAACTTTGTCGCAACATCTGAAAGAACTCAAATATGCGGGTCTGATACAGGGCGAGACAGAAGCGCCAAAAATCAAGTATTGCATCCAGCGTGAGAACTGGGAAAAAGCAAGGAAATATTTTAAAGAATTTTTTGAACTATAAATTATTAACCATCCCATTAAAAGGGATCAAAATTAAAATTATATGGACATTAAAGTATTAGGAACAGGCTGTGCAAAATGTAAAAGCCTTGAGAAAGCTACGCGAACAGCCGTTGAAAAAAATGGAATTGATGCTTCAATTTCAAAAGTAGAAGATATTACGGAAATCATGAAGTTTGGCGTTATGACAACTCCGGCTCTTGTGGTAGATGGCAAAGTTGTGTTGAAAGGTAAAGTGCCTTCTGTGGATGCAATTGCTCAATTACTTAATCAATAATATGCTGTACATGAAAAAGATTATTTTAAACCTGCTGGTTATTTGTTTGGGTTTTACCCTTAACCTGAATGCACAATGCTGCGCAGATGCCGCAAAAAAAGGGTGTGGTTCAAAAAATACTGAAAGCCAAAAATCGGCTGTAAGCCAAGAAGATGGAGTTAAAGTTTATTATTTCCATGCCACAAGGCGTTGCGCCACCTGCCAGGCAGTGGAATCAGTGTCAAAAGAGGCTGTTAAGGAGTTTTTTGGCGATAAAGTTGCTTTCGAATCCATTAACCGTGAAGAAGAAAAGGATAATCCCCTGATTAAAAAATACAAAATTAGTGGGCAAACACTGCTGGTGATGAAAAATGGCAAAGAAGCCGTGAACCTGACCAATTATGCATTCCTGAATGCACGTACGAATCCCGATAAATTAAAAGACAAGATTAAGTCAACCATCGAACCAATGCTGAACTAATGGAGTTTCTGCAATCACTTTTTGAAAATTCTCAATTGCCGGTCTTAAGTGCCTTTTTGCTGGGACTGATGACGGCAATCAGCCCATGCCCACTGGCTACGAATATTACTGCTATTGGTTATATCAGTAAGGATATTGGCAGTCAGCGGCGGGTATTCCTGAGTGGGTTGGTATATACACTCGGTAGGGCGGTGAGCTATACTGCGATTGGTTTGATTTTCTATTTTGGTGCCAGTCAGTTTGAGCTGTCTTCATTCTTTCAGGAATGGGGTGAAAAAATTCTCGGGCCTCTGTTAGTGATCGTTGGCCTCTTTATGTTGGGCCTTATCAAACTAAATATTCCGGGTATTGGCTCACTTACCGAAAAGATGGAAAGCAGATCCAATTCAGGCTTCTGGGGCGTGTTGTTGCTGGGCATTGTTTTTGCCCTGGCATTTTGTCCTTATAGCGGAGTATTGTATTTTGGTATGCTCATCCCAATGACCATCTCCAGCAGCAGCGGACTGTACCTGCCTGCTGTTTTTGCACTGGCTACCGGAATTCCCGTGATTATTTTTGCCTGGCTGATTGCTTTTGGGGTAGGTTCGCTCGGTAAATTCTACAATAGCCTGAAATCATTTGAGTTGTGGTTTCGCAGGATTATAGCACTGCTTTTCATATTGATTGGCCTGTACTATATCATTACAGTTTTGATATAAAATTTTTTGAATTTTATATTCGTAATTTAACGAAATAACGAAATGGGAAAAATTTTGAATATATGGGACAAAAAGGGCTTTATCCTACCTTTGGTTCTTCTGCCTGTATGGATTCTGCTGTATATGAACCTTCAGCCAATCAGTGATTTTATCATTGATGACCTGATTGGAATGACGGCAGGGGCACATCTTACAGAGACGCTCCGTTTTTTCATTTTTGAGGTTCCAAAGGTTATGCTGCTGCTCGTTCTGATTATTTTTGGCGTAGGTGTCCTGCGCTCATTTTTTAGCCCGGAAAAGACGCGAAAAATGCTGGAAGGAAAATCCCTGTTTACAGGAAATATCCTAGCCTCCCTGCTTGGAATTGTTACGCCATTTTGCAGCTGCTCTGCCATTCCCCTTTTTTTGGGTTTTGTTGAAGCGGGAATACCGCTTGGCGTTACCTTTTCTTTCTTGATTGCAGCTCCTTTGATCAATGAGGTGGCTCTTGTCTTACTTGTTGGACTGTTTGGCTGGAAGGTGGCGCTCATATATATTTCTACGGGATTGTTGATTGCTGTCTTTTCGGGTTGGCTCATCGGAAAGTTGAAACTGGAGCGCTATGTGGCCGATTGGGTGTTTCAGATGAAATCGGAGCATGCTGTGGATGAAGAAGTGCAAATCACCATGAAAGACAGGATAAATACCGGCTATGAAACGGTTCGTGAAATTGTGGGTAAAATCTGGCTTTATATTATTTTAGGTATTGCCATCGGAGCGGGTGCGCACGGCTATGTGCCTGAAGATTTTCTGGGCGAACTGTTGGGCGCGGGAAGCTGGTATGCAGTGCCTTTGGCCATCCTGATGGGGATACCTATGTATTCCAATGCAGCCGGAATAATCCCGATTGTAAGCGTATTGATCGAAAAAGGTGTCTCACTGGGAACAGCCCTGGCTTTTATGATGTCGGTAATCGCACTTTCATTGCCCGAAATCATCATTCTGAAAAAGGTGCTGAAAGGGCAGATGATTGCTGTTTTTGTGAGTGTGGTAGCAGGTGGAATCCTTATTGTAGGTTTTGTTTTTAATTACCTTTTTTGATAAATAATTGACTTTTAACCAAGGATCAATCCTGTTAGGGATTGATCCTTTTGATTTAAAGCTCGCTGATTATTTTGCCATCGAGCATATTGATGGTCCGGTGTGCAAATCCGGCATCCCTTTCTGAATGGGTTACCATCATAATTGTTGCCCCTTCCTGGTTTAGCTCAGTGAGCAGGTTCATTACTTCCAGCCCTGTTTTTGTGTCCAGGTTTCCGGTTGGTTCATCAGCGAGGATTAATGCCGGATTGATGACCAAAGCCCGTGCAATGGCAACGCGCTGTTGCTGTCCGCCTGATAATTGCTGTGGGTAATGCTTAATCCTATGGTCGATTTTCATTCGTTGCAGTACTTCTTCTACCGTTTTTTTGCGCTCTGCACTTTTCATGCGCAAATACACCAGCGGCAATTCCACGTTTTCGTAAACGTTAAATTCATCAATCAGGTTAAAGCTTTGGAATACAAAGCCCAGGTTACCTTTCCTGAAACGTGTACGGTCTTTCTCTGGCAGATGTGTCACGTCTTTTCCGTTGAAAATATATGTACCGCTGCTTGGATTATCGAGCAGTCCGATAATATTGAGCAATGTTGATTTGCCACAACCCGATGGCCCCATAACAGAAACGAATTCTCCTTTGTCCACATTAAGGTTTAAATCCTGCAACGCATATGTTTCTATTTCTTCGGTCCTGAAAATTTTGGTGAGCTTTTCTGTCTTTATCATGATATTTGGTTTTGTATTATTCATAGCGCAATGATTCTACAGGATTCCTTTTTGCTGCTGACCAGCTTTTCCAGCTTACGGATAGTAAAGCGATAATCATTGTGATTATGCCTCCTGCTGCAAAAATATACCACTCAATATTGATACGATACGCAAAGGATTGCAACCAATGGTGAATAAAATAAAACGATACAGGAACTGCGATGAGATAAGAGAGAAAGATCCATTTCATGAAATCCCAATTGAGCATACGTATGATTTCTCCTATTGTTGCACCGTTCACTTTTCGGATCCCGATTTCTTTGACCCTGTATTCACACATAAAGATAATCAGTCCGAGTGCTCCGATAACTGAAATAATTATAGAAATAATGCAGAAAGTCAGGATAAGTGATGCCTGTTTTTCTTCAGAGCGATAAAGATTGTCCAGGCGCTCATCAAGAAATGAATAATCCAGATCAAATTTTGGCTCAAATTTTTCATATACTTCTTTTACATGTCTCAAAGCATCAACTGTTTGCGGACCGTCAATTTTTAATGAGATAAGGTTATGCCTGCTTTTTGTGAGCCAGAATGCCATAGGTTGCACTTCTTCGCGCAATGAGGCATATTTCATATCTTTTACCACACCAATGAGCTCTCCTTCAAAACCGAAACCGGGGATCATCTTGCCCAGATGATTATCTTCCCATCCGAAGGTGCGTATGGCTGCCTCATTAAAGATGAATTTGTTTTCATCGGCTTCAATGTTATCAGAGAAGTTTCTTCCGCTTACAAGCTCAAAACCCATAAAATTAAGATAGCGTTCATCAACTGGCCAACATTTAAAGTTAACATGCTTACCGTCAACATCCCGACCCCATCCCATGCCTACACCGCCAGGGACAAATTGTGAGTATGCATACTCTGTTATCCCTGGATGTTTCATCAGTTCTGCAGCAAAAGCTTCTTCATGCTCAAGAATATCCCGTGTACAGGTAACTACCAATGTGTTTTCCTTATCGAAACCAAGATTATAGTTTTTGATAAATGATATTTGCTTTTCAATAAATAATACACTGATAATTAATATTATAGAAATGGAATACTGGATTACGGTAAGCGCTTTTGCAGATATACCTTTTTTTGTTGAAAAGCGTACCATTCCTTTTATGGCCAAGGCTGGCTTTACATTGGCAACCATACCGGCAGGGATTAAGGTAAGCAGTGTGCCAATAATAATAAATAGCAGGTAGGCAGTGAAAATCAGCCCTGCATTATCCGCTAAATAAAGGGTATATCCAAAAATATCGGGCCATAATTTTAAAGTGAGCTGGGCCAGTACAAGTGCAATGATAAAAGAAATGCTTATGATAAAAGCAGATTCAATAATATTTAAAAGATACAGACTGCTTTTTGAAGCGCCTACAATTCGTCTTATATTATTCGTTTTTACCGTTTTGGGCACATTGGCAATTGCAAAATTGATGTAATTGATAAAAGCCATCACAAGGATTAGAATGGCTACCAAAAGCAATGTTATAGTAAAGCTTTTATTCGCTAAAGAAATCTCAGGATAAAAATGTATGTCATTTAAATTTGTGAAGGTAAAATTGAATTCATTATCGGGCTGTTCTTCAAGTACTTCTTTGATTCGGGGTATTGCTTTAATTTTTTGGTTTACCTCTTCAAAATCAGTATCTTCATTAAAAAGGAAGAAATGGATGAAACTATATTCAGACCATTCATTGACCCAACTGGCAGTCGGGAAGCTTGTGAACCCATCATATCTGAATGAAGAATTTGCCGGGATATCTTCAAAAACAGCCTCTACGGTATAAGGCGTTGAGAAATTCGCCAGAATAGTTTTCCCAATGGGGTCTTCTTCACCAAATACCATTCGGGCACTGCTTTCAGAGATGATAATATGGTCCTTTTTGCGCAGCGGGTTTGGATTTCCTTTCACAATATTAATTGTGAAAATATCCGTAAATGTCGAATCTACAGCACGACAATTAAGTTCAAAAAACTTTTCTGAGCTATCAATGTGGCTGTAATTTCTTGGGCCCCAGGCAAAAGAGTTAAGCAGTTTGACTTCGGGCACATGTTCAGCAATTACATCTGCCATTGGATTGGGGAGATAGCAGCTGGTGTTTATTTCCCCATTTTTTGTGCCTTTAAGGTTCAGTAAATAAATATTTTCATGTTTCTCATTAAGCTGATCAAAGGTAAACTCACTATGAAGGTACATTGCCAGCAATAAAAATGAGGCGAAAGATACCGAAAGACCGATCAGGTTGAAAGTGCTAACTTTTGATGATTTTCGGATGTTTTTAATAACTGATTTGAAGTAGTGTGTTAATAACATATTTGCTTTGTTGAATTATTCGTGTCTAAGTGTTTCGGCGGGGTTTCTGTTTGCAGCATTGCGGCTGTGAAGGCTTACAGTCAGGATGCTGATGGAGAGGACAATGATGCCGGCAAGTGCGAAGGGCCACCAGCTGATGCCCGTTCGATATGCAAAGCTTTGGAGCCATCTTTGCATCAAAATCATCGATATTGGAATGGAAGCAGTGAATGCTATTGTAAAAATGCTCAGGAAATCGCGGTTAAGCAGCAGGATGATATCCCGGACACTGGCTCCATTGATTTTTCGTATGCTTATTTCCTTTGTGCGGCTGGTTGTTGTTAGGCTGATTTGGCTCAATAGCCCAAAGCAATTAATAATGATAGCAATGATGGCAAAAATACTGCATGCTCTGGCCAATAATTCTTCCTTTTGATACATTGAGGTGTATAAATCATTGTAATATTCGGCATTAAAGGGAGAAGACGGAACAAACTGATCCCACTTTTTTTTGATAAATGCTAATGCCTCGGCTTCTGAGCCTTGGATAATCCTAATGTTGACATCTTCGTTGCAGCTAGCATAAATGATTGCAAGGGGGGGGATCTGTGTATGGATTGAGCCTGTATTGAAATTTTGGACAATGCCGATAATTTGGTTGCCATACAGCTTACGCCCTTCAATGAACTCCTTTCCGAGCATATCAGCTAAAGCTTCATTGATGATGCAGCATCCATAATCTGATTTGTTAAAATCACGGCCTTGTAAAATTTTCATTTTCATGGTGCTTATGAAGTTTTTTCCGGCTTCCATAAGGAGGAACCCATCATCACTTCCTTCCAGGCTGGCCATAGGGATATGGTAGGCCGGAGCACCATTGCTTATTCCAACAGTTTCAATATTTGCATTGTTGAGCAGGGCGGCACGGAATGATCCTGCATCCAGGCTTTCGGAAGGTACCTGAAGGTGTATGAGGTTTTTGCTTTCAAAACCAAGGTCATGGTTTTGTGCGTAATAAACCTGTTTTTGAATGATAATCAAAACTGTGATCAATATCACTGAAACTGTCAGTTGAAAAAATGTCAGAGCTGCTTTCCCAATTCGGAATGATTTGATGTGCGCTCTGCCTTTCATGGCATCGATAAGCCTGAAGCGTGAAAAAATCATTAAAACAGGAATAATGGATAATAACAGTGCCGTTAGAAATATCAGGGCGCTTCCAATGATAAATTCTGCTTTAAGGAATGTGGAGAGCTTTAAAACCTCAGGGAATATCTGATTAATGAAAGATAATGAGCTTATTACCAAAATTATTGCCAAAATAAATGCAATGCCTAACCACAATAGTGCATCACTCAGATAGTATGCTATTATATCGCGGCTTTCAGCCCCATGAATTTTGTGAATACTGTATTGCTTGATTTTTTTGATTTGTGTGCTGAGCGTATAATTCGTGTAGTTGATCATTGATAATAGCATGATAACGATCGATATGCCCAATAAAATTTTGATCAGTAAAAAGTTGCCATGGCGGTTGTTGTCTGTAACACTGGTGTCAAAATATATTTCCTGCAGGGGTTGAAGGCGTACTTTTTTGGTTTTAAAGCTACCATAACTGCTCAATGTCCGGTTAATGGACTTTTCAAGGTTTTCAGCACTATATCCTTCTTTTAACAAAAGATAATGAGTTGTGAAAAAAATAATGTGTTCATTAATTCCAATGCTGAAAAGGCGGTAATCCGGATAGTCTGAATTGAGCAATATATTGGCATGCAGACTGGATTCTTTTGGGAAATCAGGTATGATGGCCGAGATCTTTGCGTCGGTATCTAAAATGCGGATATGCTGTCCTAAAGCTTCTTCATCGCCAAAGAGTTTTTTTGAGGTTGATTCAGTTAGGATAACCGATTCTTTTTGTGCAAAAGGCTGATCGCCGGTTTTTTTGAGTACCGGAATGGAGAACAGCTCAAAAAACCGATTGGTTGTTGGCATGAGGCTGTTGACATAAAAGGCTTTATCGTGAATATAAACATCGTAATTCCATGTGTGCTCCATGTGCACGGGACTGCATACCTCTATTGCCGGATATTTTTCAGAGAGAATATGATCCAACTCATAATCAGTCATAGCGTCAAGGCTTCCGCTGCCTACAATACGGTAAATATAACGGCTGGAACTACTGGCCTGATCAACATGAGTTTCATTGTAAAGGTAAAGACCGGTGATGAGGCAAACACTAAAGCCTGCGGCAAAGCTCAATATGCCAAGGAAGCTGTGTGCCCTGTTTTGAATAATTGCTTTAAGTGCTATGCGAAGGTTTCTCATATTAGTGCATCGAGGATTTATTTAAAAATGATTTTTTCGTTTCCTCCAAAAGATTCATAGTCTGAGATAATGACTTTATCTCCTTCGCGGAGCCCGTCGGTAACTTCATAATAAACTGGATTTTGATTTCCCAGCCTTATGTCTTTTTTTTCGGCATATTTTTCATCCTTACTGAGTACAAAAGCCCAGCGTCCGCCTGTGTTTTTAAAAAACTGGCCTTTGGGAAGGAGCAGTGCTTTTTTTGAATCACCTAATTTCAGGCGTGTATAGTACGTTTGCCCGGTGCGCATATTTTCTGGTTGTTTGCCAACAAAAACAAGTTCTACCTTAAACTTACCTTTATTTACATCTGGATGGACTTTGCGGATCCTGAGCAGATAATCCCTTCCCTGACGCTCCAAAAGGGCTTCAAATCCTGTTTTTACCCGGTCTATATAATGTTCGTCGATTTCTGCAACAACTTTATAGGAAGTTAGCACATGGATTTGTCCCAGACGGCCTCCCTTCGGAATCGATTGGCCAATTTCTGCATCCATAACTGTCAGCATACCATCAATAGGTGCTCTTACCGTTAAATGATCCTGTCGTTTTCTGACGAGTTCCAGGTTTTTTTGCATATTGCACAGGTTGCTTTCCATCTGAATAATCTGAATTGACCGATATATAGAATCTTGCATTTGCCGCTCCATATATAGCTCATAGCTCTTTTGTGCATATTCAAAATCTTCTTCTGTCTGAAGATAGTTTTCTACCGAAATCAAGGAGTCTTTCATTAAAATTTTGTATTGCTCAAATTTGCGCTTTTTTCGTTTGATGTCGAATTTCAGATTGAGCAATTCTCTTTTAATACGAAGTTTTTCTTGTTCCATGGTCACCATGGTATTTCTGAGGAAATTGCTTTTCTCAGCGAGCTGAGCTTCGCTGTTGAGGATGTTTAGACTTAGGTCAGGATTGCTTAACAACAAAATAGTATCACCTTTTTGTACCATTTGACCTTCTTCAGCTACTTTTTTTTCTACACGGCCACCTTCACGGGCATCAAGATAAATGGTGGAAATTGGTTCCAGGTTTCCGCTGATGGTAATATAATCGCTAAATGTGCCTTCTTCAACCTTTGCAGTAAGTATCCTTTTTTTGTCAACCCGGTATGTGCTTACTTGTGCACTCAGAAAAGCAAAACCAATCAGGATTATTAATACCAATATGCCTGCTGCCCAATAAATATGTTTGCGTTGAATGCCTTTCTTTTTTTCTATTTCAATGTCCATAACAAAAGAATCGGTTTTTCTTAAAATACACTTTTGTATATTCAATCTTAATGCCATAGTTTGTAAGTTATTGTATATTAATTTGTTGTGTGCTTTAAGTGATATTAATATTAAGCCATGCTGTTAAAAAATTTAACACATACTGTCAGATTATTTATCACTGATGTATTTTTGCACTATAATTGGGGCAAAAAGAATGCCTGCTTAGATACTTTTAGGAAAAATATTATGCCGCAAAAAATTCTGATTATCGATGACAATAAAGGAGTCCGTGAGTCGCTGGAAATGCTTTTGCAATCTGAATTTGATAATGTGTGTTCCCTTTCGGGGCCTAAGACTCTGATATCTACTCTGCAACAGAGTAAAATTGATCTGATACTCCTGGATATGAACTTTGTGAAAGGAGTAAATACCGGGAATGAAGGGCTGTTTTGGTTAAAGGAAATCCACCGGATTGACCCTTCCCTTATTGTCATCATGATAACTGCTTTTGGTGATGTGGAGCTGGCTGTACGTGCTGTTAAGGAAGGTGCTTTTGATTTTATCCTCAAGCCTTTCGATAATGCTAAACTTTTGAATACGATAAATGCAGGCTTGAAACTTCGTAAATCAGAATTGAAAAGCCAATGCTTTGATAATGAACAGGAAATCAAGAAGTATCACCTTACTGCACCGCCTCCGGAAATCATTGGTAAATCGGTTAAAATGATGCAGTTGATGAAATTGGTGGAGAAAGTGGCGCCCACAGATGCCAATGTATTTGTCGAAGGGGAAAATGGCAGTGGTAAAGGGCTTATTGCCCGGCAAATCCATGAGCTATCTGCAAGGAAAGGATCCGCTTTCATTACAGTGGATCTGGGTGCGATCAGTGACACACTTTTCGAAAGTGAGTTTTTCGGTTATGTGAAAGGGGCATTTACTGATGCCATAACAGATAAACCTGGTAAAATTGAAGCAGCAGCAGGAGGAACCCTCTTTTTGGATGAAATCGGGAACTTATCACTTGCCATGCAGGCGAAATTACTTCACGTTTTGCAGACGAAATCCTTTAGCCGCTTGGGCAGCAATAAAGTGCTCAAGGTAGATTTTCGCTTGATAACGGCTACAAACCTAAATCTTTCCGAGATGGTGCAAAATGGTGGATTCCGTGAGGACCTGCTTTATCGGATAAACACCATCAGCTTGTCTGTACCTGCCTTGCGCGAAAGAGAGGGCGATGTGATCATGCTGGCAGGGTTTTTTCGTGAAAAATATGCAAGCAAATACAATAAGGCAATTTATGAAATAAATAAAAATTCCATGAGGCTATTAAGAAAATACTCTTGGCCGGGTAATGTTCGTGAACTGGAACATTGCATCGAAAAAGCAGTAATCCTTTCTGACAGCCCCAACCTGAACATTGAGGAACCGGGTCATTCTGCATTTATTAGCGCAAAAAATGATGCCTTGGAAAGTATTAGCCTTGAAGAAATGGAAAAACGGATGATCGTTAGAGCTATAAAGGACGCAGGGGGAAACCTAAGCCATGTGGCACGTATCCTTGGCATAACACGCCCGACTTTGTATAATAAACTGAAAAAGTATGACCTTTAAAAAAAGCCTATGCTGCAACAATCATTCTATAGGAAAATAGCTGTATTGATTATTGCCATTTATGTTTTGGGAGCATTTTTTGCACTTTCTTTGGGGAATACGAACTGGATTGGGCTTTCCATAATTATTATTTTGCTTGCACTGCTGTGTGGATTTACTGTTTTGTCGTCTTTTCAAAAGCTTGTACGCGCTTTGGCTTTTTATGTATTGGGAATTAAAAATGAAGATTCCAGTGTTAAATACGGACAAAAAAGCGGTATTCAATTGATTGACGATATCTTTTCGGATCTTGACGGCATATCAGAGACTGTTTATAAAGCCAAAAAGGAAGTAGCCATTCAGGAACAATATTTTAAAAAAATTATCAATCAGGCTTCAACAGGACTGTTCTCTATCAATCAGCATCATAGGATTGTTAACATCAATCCTGTTGCCATGGAGCTTACGGATTTGTATGAGCAGCAACACGTCAACAGCCTGGAAGGCAGAATAAAGGCTTTGCCAAAATACCTTTTGCATGATCCTCTTCAACACAATTCAGCAATCTTTGAGAACGAAAAAGGGCAGAAACTTTTGTTTAAACTGTCCGAAATAAAAGTGGAAGAACAGCGCCTGAGGCTAGTGGCCGTGAGTGACATCACGCGCGAATTGGATACCGGAGAAGTAGATGCCTGGGTAAAGCTGGCCCGAACATTGAGCCATGAAATCATGAATAATATCACTCCCATTACTACGCTGGTTCAGCTTATTTCTGATTATTACCGCATCGATGGCCGTCCCGTTAAAAAAGAAGAAATCAGCGATAAAACTATTGCCAATACGGTTAAAAGCTTGGATATCATTCATGAAAAAAGTTCAGGATTGCTTCGTTTCGTAGAAGATTACAGGAGGTTTACCAAATTGCCTGCCCCAGAATATAAAAAAGTGGATATGAAAGCCTTTGTTCAAGGTATCTTGCTGATGATGAAGACTTTTGAAGGTTTTGAAAATATTGCCCTCAGTCAGAAATTCCCACAGAACTGCTTTTTTCGTACAGATGATAAATTACTGCATATCGTAATATTCAACATAATTCGAAATGCGTATGAAAGTCTGACTGAGAATAATAAGGAGCATGCAGAGATTTTAATTGAATTAAGCTTTGTACGGTCGAAGATGATCCTCTCAATTGCTAATAATGGCCCGGCGATTCCTGAAGAAATCCGTGAACAAGTCTTTGTGCCCTTTTTTACTACCCGGGATCAAGGTTCTGGCATTGGTTTGAGCCTGTCAAGGCAAATTATGCTGAAGATGAATGGCGATATTGTACTGAAGCAGAAAGGAGATTATACCATTTTTATGATAAATCAAAAGATGTGATTTTGTAAGAGTGATTGGCTTATGACGAGATGTGCTGAATTTGCGAACAGGTTTGTGGAACAAGGTGGAAATTTCGCAAATAGGACAATTCGCAGGTTGAAGATAATTTTGCTTTTGAAAAATAATGGAGTAGTGGGAGATTAATAGGCAAATATTATGTTGTGTTTGCTGATAAATCTGGTGCAGCACAGGTATATTGGAATACATAGCAAAAGTTATTGCAAGGCTTAATGCTAATCTTTTGGGGATACGGTTGATCTGACTGATTAAACGGGACATCTCAGGGGCTGCAAGTCCCGATTGGTTAAGTCGGTTTATAAAAAAATGGAAGCTGTTTATAATGACTTGTATATTAATGAAATGAACGGAGCCAAAAGGATTAAATTTATTGGAAATTCAATATGGTTTTACATTTGTAACAGGCACAATGTGAGAGATAAAGGAAAAGGGGCGTCATTGATTGCGGACAGCCTTGACGGACATTTGCTCAACGAACTTAACATACTTCTTTGTATCAAATAAAAAGCCAACCCGAAGGCTGGCTTACAATTATATTTTAAGAAGTTTTTGTTATACTTCTTCAACAATTTCTGCACCCCGCTCAATAGCCTTGAGGTTCATTGGGATGAGTTTGTGGTGACGGGCAGGAAGTGATTTTTCCAGGCCTTTCTCCACGTTTTCTTTCTTCACGATGGGTTTAACTTTGAGGAAAGCACCCAAAATAACCATATTGAAAGTTTTTGGAGCTTCTAAGCGGGCAGCTTCTGCAGCACCTTCAACTTTATAAATATGGATGTCTTTACGCTCCGGATGACGGGTAATACCGTTTGGATCGTAGAGCAAAAGGCCACCGGGTTTTACGGTTTCTTCAAATTTGTCCATCGACTGCTGGTTCAGGATGATAGCGGTATCAAATTCGTTGATGATCGGTGAGCTGATGCGCTCATCACTAACGATTACGGTCACGTTGGCTGTACCACCGCGCATTTCAGGTCCGTAAGATGGCATCCAGCTAACTTCCTGATCCTGCATAATTCCGGAGTAAGCAAGGATTTTACCCATAGAGAGTACCCCTTGTCCCCCAAAACCTGCTATGATGATTTCTTCAGTCATAATTCTCTGGTTTTTAGTTCTTTAATTATTTAACTAATTCGCCATCCACTTTGAGGTCGCCCAAAGGATAGAATGGAAACATATTTTCTTCCATCCATTCGTTTGCTTTTACCGGAGGAAGTTTCCAGCCTGAGTTACAGTTGGATACAACTTCGATAAAGCAAGCTCCTTTATTGCCTTCTTTTTGGATCTGGAGGGCTTTCTGGAATGCACGTTTTGTTTTGCGTGCATTGGCAGGTGTATGTACCGAATGGCGTGCTACATAATAAGTTCCCGGAAGTTGGGCAACGATTTCTGTAATGCGCAACGGGTTGCCCATCATTTTTATATCGCGGCCATAAGGAGATGTAGCTGTATGCATGCCTTCCAGGGTAGTTGGTGCCATCTGGCCACCGGTCATTCCGTATATGCCATTGTTCACAAATACTACCAGGATGTTTTCTCCTCGGTTACAGGCGTGGATGGTTTCTGCTGTACCAATGGCAGCGAGGTCGCCATCGCCCTGATATGTAAATACGAATTTTTCGGGCCATAACCTTTTAACAGCGGTTGCCAGTGCCGGAGCACGGCCGTGGGCTGCCTGCTGCATATCAATGTCCATAAATTCGTAAGCCAATACCGAACAACCAACCGGAGCAATTCCAATGGTCTCTGATTGAATGCCCATTTCATCCACAACTTCCATCAGCATGCGGTGTGCCGTGCCGTGGCCGCATCCCGGGCAATAGGATAGCGTCTTGTCTGTCATGAGATCCGTTTTTTTGTAAACGAGATTCTCGTCAGTTCTTATTTCTGGTCTGTCGAATTGTCCGCTCATGATTAACCTCCTATAATTTTTTGTTCGAGGGCCTCCACTACTTCGTTAGGAGTAGGGATGATACCGCCCATACGGCCAAAATGCTCTACAGGAACCTTGCCATTTACAGCCAGTCTGATGTCTTCGATCATCTGGCCGGCATTCAGCTCTACGCTAAGGATTCCTTTGATTTTTCCTGTCATTTCGGCAATAACTTTTGTTGGAAAGGGGAAGAGTGTAATCGGACGCAACAGGCCAACTTTAATGCCTTTAGCGCGTGCAAGCTGAACCGCTTTCTGACTGATACGTGCTGCAGAACCAAAAGCTACAATGGCATACTCTGCATCTTCGCAATACAGCTTTTCAAAGCGTACTTCTTTTTCTTCCATTTCCTTATACTTGGCCTGAAGCTTCAGGTTGTGGCGTTCCTGCGCCGCAGGGTCGAGGTCGAGTGAAGTAATAATATTGCGCTCACGGTCGGCTGTTTTACCGGTTGTGGCCCAAGGCGTATTCTTCACGATTTCCTCAGTTGTCATGCGTGCTTTTGGTGCCGGAAGCTCAACTTTTTCCATCATCTGACCAATTACGCCATCCGAAAGGATCATCGCAGGTGTGCGGTATTTGAAAGAAAGCTCATAGCCAAGGTTCACAAAGTCGGCCATTTCCTGCACTGATGAAGGCGCAAGGACAATCAAACGGTAGTCACCGTGTCCACCTCCTTTTGTGGCCTGAAAATAATCCGACTGGCCGGGCTGGATGGTTCCAAGACCTGGGCCTCCGCGAACAACATTTAAAATTATACAGGGCAGTTCGGCTCCTGCCATATACGAAATCCCTTCCATTTTCAGGCTGATGCCCGGGCTGGAAGAGGAAGTCATTACCTTTTTGCCCGAACCGGCACCACCATAAAGCATGTTGATGGCAGCCACTTCGCTCTCAGCCTGAAGAACTACCATTCCGGTACGTTCGTAAGGCTTCTCGGCCATAAGGTATTCCAGGACTTCCGACTGGGGAGTGATAGGATATCCGAAATAACCGTCAGAACCTGCACGGATGGCGGCTTCTGCAATTGCTTCGTTACCCTTCATTAATCGTAATTCCTTCATTCCTAAGAATATTTTTTGTGATTAATCTTGTGATTTAAACTTTTGCCCGGTAAACAGTGATTACTCCGTCAGGACATACTACTGCACAGTTGGCGCATCCTATGCAGTCGCCATTAACTTTTATAGCGTAATTATATCCCTTTCCGTTTACCTCTTTGCTCATGGAAAGAACACTTTTTGGACATGCGGTGGTACAAACTGCGCAACCTTTGCAGCGTTCGATATCCACAACAATGTCTCCAACGATTTTAGCCATAATCTTTATTTATTTGTAATTAGTTTTCGTTGCCAACGAAATTACTGAAATTTGAACGATTCCCCATTTTATCATGGTACGAAATTTGATTATTGCCAGAATTTAGAATGGATATAAATATAAATTGGATTTAAATATCTGTTATACAGTTATTTAAATCCGCAAATTTGTCAAGTCCCCAATTCTTAAATTCGTTTTTGATCCTTCGGCCGTATTAAATAATTATTCATTTTTATAAGCTTGTTTTGAATATTTTTTCTTATCTTTGATAGAGTAACCACCGGCAAACCGATTGCCGCATTTAAAAAAGCCAATCCTATGAAAAATTTAAAACTCCTCTTTGTTCCCTTAGTATTGTTGTTGAGCTCATTTCTCCTGCATTCCTTAAACGACCTGCCTACTGCCGAGTCTGATCTTTTTGCCGGTGCAGGTCAATGTGCACAATGTCATTATGCTACTGATGGTGTATTGCAAACCTCCGGTGGCCTTGATGTAAGCCCAACAACGGGCTGGCGTTCCGGTATGATGGCGAATTCTGCCAAAGACCCTTTGTGGCGCGCTAAAGTAAGTGCCGAATCACTTGCCCATCCGCATTTGCAAAATGTAATCGAAGATAAATGCAATACCTGCCACAGCCCAATGGGGCGCACCGAAGCGCATTATCACGGAGCTGATTATTTTACCTTTCAAGAGGCAATGGATGATACGCTCAGCCAGGACGGGGTCAGCTGTACGCTTTGCCATCAGATCCGCAGCGATAACCTGGGTACAGAGGAGTCCTTTTCAGGAAATTATATGATTTCGGATGCACGCGAGATTTTTGGCCCTTACGAAAATCCCTTTGCAAATGCCATGATCAATATTGTAAATTATGCGCCTTTGAAAGCAGAACATATTGGGGAATCATCCCTTTGCGCTACCTGTCATACACTTTTTACTCCTTTTGTAGATGATGACGGCAATGTAGCCGGATATTTCCCGGAGCAAACACCTTATCTTGAATGGCTTAACAGTAATTTTCCTGAAGAAAACGCATCCTGCCAGTCCTGTCATATGCCAGAAGTTCGGGAGGACATGAAGATTTCGGCATCCCCGCCATTTTTATCTACGCAGCGAAATCCGGTTTATGAGCATGAGTTTGTGGGCGGTAATGCTTTTATGAACCGCCTTATCAGGGACAATGCCGCTGAACTGGGCGCAAATGCAACGGCAGATCAGTTTGATACAACGGCCCGACGTGCTGTTGAAATGCTGCAATCTGCAGTTGCACTGGAGTTGCAGCATTCTGTTTCAAACGACAGCCTTTTTATTGATGTGCTTGTTTCCAATCTGTCCGGACATAAATTCCCTACCGGTTTTCCCAGCCGCCGCGCATGGATTTACCTGAAAATATCAGATGAAAATCAACAGCTTCTGTTTGAGTCGGGTGGCTATGACGAAAACGGGCGTATCAATGGCCTGGCTGAACCCTATGAGTCCCATCACAACATCATTCGTGATGAAAACCAGGTTCAAATCTATCAGTCATTGATGCAGGACGTCAATGGAAACCTGACCTATACCTTATTAAGAGGGGCAGAATATCTGAAAGACAACCGCATACCGCCTCAGGGCTTTGTCAGTAGCGCACCTGATATTGAACCCATTGCGGTGCATGGAGCAGCAAGTGCGGATCCTGATTTTAATAAATCGGCTGCAGGTATTGAAGGAAGTGGCGCTGATATCGTCCATTTTATTTTGCCACTTCCCGAGGGAATGTCGTTTCTCGAAATTGAAGCGAAAATTTGTTATCAAACGGTCAGCCCAAATTTCGTTGATGACCTCGATCAGTATGCTTCTTCTTATGTTGATGATTTCCAGGGGTTTTATCAGTCTTCAGACAATTTGCCCCAAGTTATTGATTCTGAAACGGTAGAAGTGGAACTGACTGGCATTCAGGATAATCAGCCTGAAAATGAATTGCTTATTTTCCCCAATCCCCTGAGCCATAACAGTGTGCTTACATTCAGTTTATCAACCCCCAAACCGGTCCGGCTCGATGTTTATGACCTGAAAGGCAGGAATAAGTATTCGGAAGCCATTTTCCAAGCCGGAAACGGTTTAAATAAATTTCCATTGGAACAGCTTTATGCAGAACTCCGGAGCGGTGTCTATTTTTTGACCCTTTGCTGTGGTGATGAGCAAAAGAAAATACGTTTTCTTAAATTGTAAAAATGGTTTTTGTGGTGTTTAATATGAATAGCTATTTTTGTAGCCTCAATCATCATCAGCAATGCTGCAATAAACTATTTTTATGAAAAATCCGGTGCCTAAAGTGGCTGCAATACATGATCTTTCCGGTTTTGGAAGGGCTTCTCTTACAGTGGTTACGCCTATTTTATCGTCTATGGGCGTGCAGGTGTGCCCCATCCCAACGGCGGTTTTATCAACACATTCCAAATTTCCTGACTTTCATTTTATCGACCTGACTGACCATATGCAGCCGATTATGGATCACTGGAAGGAGCTGAAGCTCGAATTTGAAGGCATTTATTCCGGTTTTCTTGGCAGTGCCCGTCAGATTGAAATTGTGGCCAGGTTTATCGATGATTTCCATAAAGAAGATCAGGTGGTTGTGGTTGATCCTGTTTTGGGCGATAACGGTCAGCTGTATTCTGTCTTTGATAAGGAGATGGTTAAAAATATGCGCTCGCTGATTGGCCATGCAGAAATTATAACGCCCAACCTCACCGAAGCAGCTTTTTTGCTTGATGAGCCTTATCATGAAGATGTTACGGAAGCCGAAATCAAGAATTGGATGCAGCGGCTGGCAGCATTTGGCCCGCAGAAAGTGATTGTTACCAGTGTGCCCGTCGAAGGTCAAAAAAACAAAACTTCAGTTTTGGCGTTTAACAAAAAAGATAACCGCATCTGGAAAGTAAGTTGCGATTATTTCCCGGCGAATTATCCGGGTACGGGCGATGCGTTTGCATCTGTGCTTGTAGGAGCATTGCTTCAGGGCGACAGCTTGCCGCTGGCTCTTGACCGTGCGGTGCATTTTATCAGTTATGGCGTTCGCGCAACCTTTGGTTATGATTATGATACGCGCCAGGGAATTCTGCTCGAACGTATTTTGCATAGCCTGGATGCACCGGTTCAGATTAGTTCTTACCAGTTATTAAATAATGAATAAGCAAAACATATGAAAAAATTAAGTTTGATTTTTGGGATTATCATGATGAGTGCAATGGTATTTGCACAAGCCCCATTGAAAAAAGGTGAAAAACATCTAAATGCGGGAGTCGGCCTTTCAAATCATGGAATACCGATTTATGCAGGAATGGAATTTGGCGTTGGAAACGATATCACGGTAGGCTTTGAAGGCTCATTCCGTTTCTACAGCGAAAGCTTTGGCGGATACAGCTACAGCCACACTATTATAGGCTTAAGCGGCCGTGGTGATTATCATTTTAACCGATTGCTGGAAATTCCTTCCAATTTCGACTTTTATGGCGGTGCAAATATTGGCTTCAATATCTGGAATTCCCCTTCGGAATATGGTGGAAGTTCTGCTTCAGGACTGGGAATTGGAATTCAGTTGGGTGGCCGCTATTTCTTCCAGAATAATCTTGGACTGAACTTTGAAATCGGTGGCGGAAACGCGCTGACTGGAGCTAAGTTTGGGATTACTTATCTGCTATAAAGAGATGATTATAAACTTGGTTATACTAGGAATTTCGTGGGTGACAATAATGTTTGAAAAAAATATCCAGATATTTATTAATGAACTGTTGATCCCAAACAGATTCCTCCCTTCACAAAGCCTTAATCACTTCGTTTGGCTTTGTTCCAGTCGGAATGACGCTGTTTATTAGGTGTTTAAGGCAAATGCGGCCTGGTCACTGAGCGTCCTGTGGTGAGCGTAGCCGAACCAAGTCGAAGTGCGCCGCATTTGCCTACTGACTTCATAAAAACGCGTCATTCCGATAAAGTTTTCCGAAGTATGAGGAAACTTTGGAGGAATCTGTTTGGAATAGCATTCAAGTTTCATTCCACGAAATTCCGTGTAGAACCATAAACTTTTCCAATTTTCTGCAACTTTGGAAAAGTTTATAACCCTGCCTGATAATCCAGAGCTTCCAGCATATAATAAAGTATAGCGGCAATAAGCAGATAGCTCAAAATCGGCCGCGATAAATTGGTGATGGATTTATTTCCTTCAGCAATAGCGCTGAACCCATGGTTTGTGCCTGAAAAAAACAGGAAGAACATGAAAACAGAAGAAACCCCGCACATCCCGTAAATGCCCCAATCCAAAACAGGAACAAGTACTGCGCTGATCGCCATACCTAATTGCACCAAGGCGTTTTGCCTTTGATATTCCGGACTACGTGTATATCCAAGCTTTGCGCTGCCTTCGCTGCCAAAGAACAAGCCTTCCAGACCAATGGTTCCTGACATTACCGCAATGAGTACCGGAGCCATGATCATAAATGATTCTGTAGGGGTATTGCCTAATAATTCTGCAAAAAATACTGCTGCTGCAATGCCAATCGGACGAATGTACTCGATGGCTATTGAAATTGTTTTTTTGAAATTCATTTGATTGGGTTTTAAACCCAAAGATAGTTTTTTCGCTGATACGGATGCAGAAGTTGCGGATTTCTGGACTGAAAAGCTGAGAAAATGGTGCCATCAACCAAAAGCCAAAAAACAAACTAAAGCCTCAAAAGCTTTTCCTTTGGCCAAAGCTTGATGGGCATACGTAAAATAATTCCTTGTGTTAACCTCAGGATGTGCAGTTCCAAATGCCTCAATTTCTTGCGCTGAGGGCAGACGTTCCAGATTTCCCATTTTCCCCAGATCATTGCCACTGAGTTCTTTGCTGAAACGGATATGCTCCGGAAGGCTGTCGATGCCAATGCAGTTTTTTCCAATAGGTTTTTGAATGCTGAAAGCGGCATCACCGGTAGTGTGGCAATAAAGCGGGCCGCCCAACCTGCCGACCAATCGGATTTTTTCATTATCGATTTGCCCTTTTTTATCCAAAACATCCTCATGCACGTGTATGTGCACAATTTCACAAATGACAAGATTTGCCGCACCGCCCTGATCTCCGGTTTCGATTACATCACGCACGCGGCATTCAAATTGAACAGGCGATTCCAGTACGCGTGGAGGCTTTATTTTTATTGATGGAGCTTCGCTTAAACCGGCTTTTTTGAATTCGTTGATGCCTCTGGGATATTCGGCCGAGGCAAGGCTGACCTGCTCCACGATATCGTAGTTCACCACATTGATCACTACTTCCGGCACTTCTTTAATGTTTTCGTAGGTGTGTTTCACCGTATTGTCGCGTCCTCTGCGTGATGGGCTGAAAATCAATGTTGTAGGATTGATGCCGAAAGCATTGAAAAAGCTGAATGGGGAAAGGTTTATTTCGCCCTTTTTGTTGATGGTACTTGCAAAAGCAATGGGACGTGGAGCAATAGCGCTGAGCAGCAAATGATGCAGCACCGGGCTTTTCAAATTTTCCGGATTAATGCTTTTTATTGGGGTGTTGATTTCCGTGTTCATAATTTTGAGGGCGATTGTGTGATTTTTTGCTTGAGAAGTATTGTGCCTTTTGAGAAAAAAAAACAAGCCTCCCGGACAACAAACACCCATTGACCGCTCAGGGTGGCGCCGGGAGGCAGAACCTATCTTGATTTCAGTATTTTCGTCTTGCTCTCTCCAAAACCAATCCGAATGCCATTATGTTCATTCCAGGCACGCATTATAATGCTGTCGCCATCATTAATAAATTTGCGTTCAGAGCCGTCGGCAAGCTTAAGGGGCTTTGTTCCTTTCCAGCTTAATTCGAGCATACTGCCAAATTCATGTTCTTTCGGTCCGCTGATGGTTCCGCTGGCGCACATATCGCCGCTTTGCATATTGCAGCCATTTACGGTATGATGTGCCAATTGCTGCGCCATGCTCCAATACAGATATTTGAAGTTGGATTGGCAGATTTGTGTTGCTGATGAATTTTCAGGCTGAAGATCTACACTCAGCTTCAGGTCAAAAGTGCTTTGCTTATTACCTTTCAGATAGGGAAGCACTTCCGGCTCCTGATCAGGGCTTTCGGTACGGAATGGCTCCAGGGCTTCCAGAGTGACAATCCAGGGAGAAATTACGCTGCCAAAGCTTTTGCCAAGAAAGGGGCCCAAGGGTACATATTCCCATTTCTGGATGTCGCGCGCCGAAAGGTCATTGAAAATCACCATGCCAAAAATGTGGTCTTCGGCTTTTTCAACAGGAATAGGTTCGCCCAACTTATTGCCTTTCCCGACAATAAATGCCATTTCCAGCTCAAAGTCCATCAATCGGCTGGAGCCAAAAACAGGTTGTTCTGCATCTGCGGGCATCAGTTGGCCTTTTGGACGGTGGATATCCGTTCCGCTGACCACAATGCTTGAGCTTCGTCCGTGGTATCCCACAGGAATATGCAACCAATTGGGCAAAAGGGCATTATCCGGATCACGAAACATTTTTCCAACATTAGTGGCATGCTCTCTGCTGCTGTAAAAATCAGTATAATCACCAATTTGGACCGGAAGGAGCATTTCTACTTCTGTAATCGGATGCAGTACAAATTTTCGTAAAGATTCATTATCGGGAATTAAAGCATTTTCTGCACGAAAAAGTTCGCTGATCCTTTGCCGTACTGCTGACCATTTATTTTTTCCACATCCGAGAAAGGTATTTAGGTTTGTGCCCTGAAACACCATCTGATCCAGTATGTCATTGAAAAAACCTTCGGATTCGAGTAATTTCAGGTCTATGGCATAATCTCCGATGCGTGTCGCCGGAAGGGCGCCGTTTTGTGCAGTTTTGATTACACCAAAAGGGATGTTCTGGATCGGGAAATCACTTTTGGGATGCACTTCGATCCAGCTTTTTAGCTGTGGGTTGTTTGCTTCAATCATTTTGTCAGTTTATAAAGTTCCACGGTTTTGTTGCTCCAGCTCAATGGCTTCAAATAATGCTTTGAAATTTCCTTTGCCAAAAGATTTGGCGCCCTTGCGCTGGATGATTTCATAAAAAACGGTCGGACGGTCTTCCACCGGTTTGGTGAAAATCTGAAGAAGGTAGCCTTCATCGTCGCGGTCAACAAGGATGTTCAGGTTTTTGAGGGCTTCGATTTCTTCGTCAATGTTTCCCACGCGTTCGCGCAAAGTGTCGTAATATGTGTCGGGCACAATGAGAAATTCTACACCACGCCGGCGCAATTCGGCCACAGTTTCCAAGATATTGTCGGTGGCCATGGCTACATGCTGCACGCCTGCACCGCGGTAAAAATCAATATATTCCTCAATCTGAGATTTTTTCTTGCCTTCTGCGGGCTCATTAATGGGGAACTTGATGCGTCCGTTGCCGTTGCTCATTACTTTGCTCATCAGGGCTGTATATTCTGTGGAAATATCCTTATCGTCAAAAGAAATCAACTGGTTGAATCCCATTACATTGGCGTAAAAATCGACCCATTTGTTCATTTGGCCCCAATCGACATTGCCCACCATATGATCTACATATTTCAGTCCGGTTTCCTGAGTACGGTATTCGGGCTCCCAGCGGCGAAATCCCGGCAGGAAAACACCACGGTAATTTTTGCGCTCCACAAAAATGTGCACTGTATCGCCATAAGTATGTATGCCAGAAAGTTTTACTTCCCCGTTATCATCCTTGAGGCTGTATGGCTCCAGATAGGATTCAGCACCGCGTTGGGTGGTTTCTTTCCACGATTTTTCTGCATCATCCACCCAGAGGGCAACAGTTTTTACGCCATCGCCATGCTTGTTGCAATGCTGTGCGATATCGCTGTCAGGTTCCAGAGAAGTAGTAAAAACAAAGGTGATTTTGCCCTGGCGCAAAGCGTAACTGGTGCGGTCACGCAATCCGGTTTCCAGTCCGGCATAAGCCAAAGGTTGAAAACCAAATGCAGTCTGGTAATAAAAGGCGGCCTGCTTGGCATTGCCTACATAAAATTCAACATAATCGGTGCCGTTGATCGGCAGGAAATCGGTATTTTTTTCCATAGTTTTATTCGGTCCAGGATTTGTAATAATTTTTGTGTTCTATTTTTAATGCTTGTTTGGTGATTTTCAATGGTTTGAAAGTATCCACCATCACGGCCAGTTCTTCCGTTCCTTTCTGGCCAAGGCTTTTTTCCACAGCTCCGGGATGAGGCCCGTGCGGGATTCCCGTAGGATGTAAAGTGATCATGCCCCGGCTTACATGTTTGCGGCTCATAAATTCACCATCCACATAATAGAGCACTTCATCCGAATCTACATTGCTGTGGTTGTAAGGTGCCGGAATGCTTTGAGGATGATAATCATACAGGCGTGGCACAAAAGCGCATGTAACATAATTGTGGCCTTCAAAAGTTTGATGGACCGGTGGCGGCTGATGCACGCGGCCTGTGATCGGCTCAAAATCCTTGATATTAAAGGCGTAGGGATAATGGTTTCCGTCCCAGCCAACTACATCAAATGGATGATGTGCAAAATGATAAGGAAAGAGAAGATTATCACGCTTGATGATTACTTTAAAATCGCCTTTTATGTCATAAGTTTCCAATTCAGATGGTGGCCGTATGTCGCGTTCACAGAATGGACTGTGCTCCAATAGCTGACCGGCATCATTGACATAGCGCCTGGGGTAACGAATGGGCGAAAAAGATTCAAGGATAAAAAGCCGGTTTTCTTTATTTTCAAAATCTATTTGGTAAATAATGCCACGGGGGATGATGAGGTGATCGCCAAAACCAAAAGGGATTTTTCCGTACATCGTGCGCAATGTTCCGCTTCCTTTATGGATGAAGATCATTTCATCTGCCTGAGAATTTTTGAAAAAATAGTCTTTCATCGATTCTTTTGGAGCTGCCAGGATAATGTGCAGATCGTTGTTTCCCAAAACTATTTTGCGGCTTTTGATGTAGTCTTGTTCTGGCTTTACATCAAATCCTTCAAAACTGCGGTGCTGCATATTGTGGTCAATGGCGTAATCAGGGCGTGCATCCATTGGGTCTTCAATATCGAGCACGGCGGTTGGCGCATGATGATGGTACGTAAGGGCATACTCTGCCGAAAATCCTTCAGTGCTGACCAATTGTTCATGGAACAGACTGCCGTCTTCCTTCCTGAATTGTGTATGTCGTTTTTGAGGGATCTTTCCTAAACGTTGATAATGCGGCATATGGCGATGGTTTTAAACAGATTTGTTCTAAAAAGTGTTTGTCTATAAAGTAGGGTTTTTGGTTCAGAATGTTCGAGGTCGAGGCATTCGCTGGGCTGAAAACAAGGAGTTTACCTTAGTAAATGACTTGTTTTCAGAACAAGAATAACGCTGAGATCGGACAATATGGACAAAAACTAAATAGTGTTGTATTTATCTGATTATCTTTTTGCTATGATAACAGTTTTAAAATGGATTTGTTTATAAAAATGGTTGTACTAGGAATTTTGTGGGTGATAATGTTTGAAATTAATTTTAACCAGCCATTTGGAAACAAGATATTTAATAAAATAGAATGAACTCCAACAGATTCCTCCCTTTACAAGGCCATAATCACTTCGTTTGGCTTTGTTCCGGTCGGAATGACGCTGTTTGTCAGGTGTTTAAGGCAAATGCGGCGAGGACACAGTAGAATATTTCAAACACGTCCTCGCCGCATTTGCCTCCTGACTTTATAAAAACGCGTCATTCCGACAAAGTTTCCGAAGTATGAGGAAAACTTTGGAGGAATCTATTTGGAATAGCATTCAAGTTTCTTTCCACGAAATTCCATTTTGAACCATATAAAATATATCATCATGCCTACTTCATTACTTTTAGAACCGATCAAAATTGGGGAAATGCACTTGAAAAACAGAATTGTGATGGAGCCATTAACGCGCATGCGTGCTAATGAAAATAATGTTGCTTTGCCCATTATGGCAGCATATTTTGCATCCTGTACTAATGCAGGATTGTTGATTACCGATGCCACACAGGTTGCTCCGGAGGGTCGTGGATACAGCAATACGCCGGGAATAAAGCGCGGTGAGCAGCTCATTGGCTGGAAACGTGTAACCCATGAAGTGCACCGCAAAGGTGGGCGGATTTTTTGCAGTTGTGGCATGTGGGGCGTTATTCGCATCCGTTTTTTCAGCCGGAAAGAAAACTTCCCCTGGCACCTTCGGCTATTGGCCCGGAGCGTGAAATTAAAACACCGTATGGCTATCAGAAAGTGCCGGTGCCCAAAGAGATGGATGATTCGGATATCCAACGAACAATAGAACAGTTCCGGCAGGCGGCTGTAAATGCGATGGTGGCCGCCTTTTACCGTCCTTTTTATGATGGATTGCTGATTGCCAATAATGGTTTTGGTCCCTTCTCAGCAGCAAAAGCCATTGCAAACAATGAAGCGGATATGGTGGCTTTTGGGCGCTATTTCATCTCCAATCCCGATTTGGTCGGGCGCATCAAAAACAATCAGGAATTACAGGCGTGGGATGATCGGTATTTTTATTCCGGGGGCACGATAGGCTACCTGGATTAACAAGCCCGGCAAAAATCAGTACTGCCTGAGTTTTTCCTCAATAAATTCGTATTTCCAAATTTCAAAAAGAAGCGGATCCGATGGAATGGGCGCATTATGCCGTTTTAAAAGCTCTTCCATCTCCATTGTTTTGCCGGGAGGGATATTCATTTTTGAAGATACGGGCATCCGGATCTGATCATAGCTTTTAAACCTGAGCCTGAGTTCTTCTTTCATTAAACCCAGGCCATCTGTTTTGCTTTTTTCCGTTAAGCGGATGGTTTCGTATTGAAGCTCATTTTCATTGCTTTTGCGGATATAACCATTATCTGTTATATAATCATCGTCTTTTCCGAGCTTATGGAGAATCTGTTTTCGGAACCCCGCTTTCTGGAAGCGGTTTTTAAAATCAAAGGAGCAGTAATTGATTCCCAGTTCGATATCATGTTTGCGTGCATAATCAAGAATTTCCAGTGCCGTCAGTTCCGATTCAAACACCAAAGGATGTTCTGCAGGCAAATAGCTGTAGTTTTTCTTCAGCAGTTTGGGCGCATTGTAGTGCGTGAGCCGCATATGGTGCAGGTTGAAGTTGGTTACGCCTGCTTTGATCATCTCGGGCAATAAACTGATAATCTTATCTTTTTCTTCGGGTACCGCAGGGATTTCAATGGTAACATTATCAATGATCCCTTTGGCTTTGCGCACATGGTCCAGGCTAAAATGTGTGGCGCCGATATCGAAACGGATTTCATTAATTCCGTTTTTGGCCAGTTTTTTGAGTTTTTGCTCATCGGCCAGCAGCCCGTTGGTATAGAGCCAGATATAGATTGAATTATCGCATTTGCTGCGTACTTTTTTGAGGTATTCGAGTGTGCGGTCAAAGTAGAGGAGTGGCTCGCCTCCGCTGAAACTCACGCCTTTGAATCCAAAGAAGTTGATGTATTCTGCATATGAATCGGCAGAGGGAAACAGTAGTCCCTGTGATTCCGGTTGTTCATCTTTGAGCTGTGCTGCTGGACAATAAAAGCAGTGCGCATTGCATCGTGAGGTGATGAACAGGCAAGTCCAATAGCCCATGCCGCACATCAGGCAACCTTTGCTGATTTGCTTGTGAAAAAGCTTCGTGCCTTTAAAAAGGCTGCTGTCGCTATAGCTGTTAATAAGTTTGGCTCTTTTGTCGAGTGCTTCAGATTCTTTGTATCGGTTGATCCAGTTTATTTGAGGATACGCACCGAATTCGGATTTGTTTGTATTCAACAAATCATTCAGATAGGCAAAATACGCCTCCATAACCAATGTTTTTATGAAATCAGAAAAGTGGAATTAGCCTGAATAATTCACAAAATATTCTATTACGCGCCCAAACCGCTGCAATAGAAAGGAATGCTATTTTTTTGGTGCTAAACCCGGAACATGCATTATAAAATCTATTACGAGCCGAAACTGCTGCAAAACAACCCTTTGTTGGAATATAAAATCTCTTCATAGCTGTGCTATGCATCAATTTTATATTCCATTGTTTTATTGCATTTTCAGTTTGGTCACTGAGCTTGTCGAATGTGCTCATGACGAAATTTTATGAATTAATCAGTTTAGAAAAAATGTGAAAACCAGAAGTGGGGAGATGATTTTAAAGCTCCGAAAATACAACGAGGAAAAGAAGGAGTTTTTCCCTCAGGGCATCCATAAAAAACTCATTAAAAGTGGCCATTACTTTTTGGATTATAAGCTACCAAAATTAGCAAATAAATCAAATGATGATGAGTAATGTTTAAAAATCGGGGCGAAGAATTTTTAACGCAGCAAAGAAGTTGTGTATTCGAATTTAAGGTGTTTTAAATCAGTATTTTGTGTGTTTTTGTATTTGTTGCGTCATGAAATTTCAAAAAGTTTCAGTAAATGTGTTTATTTTTCAAAAAGCTTATAAACAGGGCTATACTTCGCGTGTATTTCCTGCGCAATTTTAAGAGCAGAACCTTGGGGCTGTTTGTTGAAATCCACCTGTTCGTCCGTCCACGCCCATTCAAATTTTTCCATTTGCCTGTTGATGGAATCCATGTCCAAAGTTTTGTTTTCAGATACATTTTTTTGCACGATATCAAAAAATATTTGCCAACGCGTTTTGTAATAGGAGGTGATCATGCCTGAAAGGTTCCGGCTGGCATAATCAACAATATTATTGCCTTCATTGCCCCAAGTGCTGATCAAAACCCTTGCATCTTTTTCATAATATGCTTTTTCTGCCGAATCACTGCCAAAAGCCCGTGCATCATCAATCCATTTGCCCAACAAAAACTCCGTTTGTGTGGCCAGTAAACGATCCTGATCGTCCATAATTTCCATAAAAAGCCTGATGTTTTCAAGAAGTGCGGCAGTATCTTTGCGCTCATAGGCTTCATTGATTTCAGTGCGCACCGGAATCAGTAAATTATCCAGTACTTGCTTGCATACCAAAACCAGGTCTTTTTGGTATTCTGTGCTTTGCAAACTTTGGCTGTTGGCATTTAGCATCTGTTCCAGGATGTTTGTGAGCTCAAAATAATCGTATTTGCTTGGCCGTTGATAGCCATGAAAACCGGATAAAGCCGGTCGTGTTTGTAAAATGCTTCCTGTTCCCACTCCGGAAACCTGATCCTGATAAACCAGATGTACCAATTTTTGGAAAGCCTCCTCAGCAATGCTGTCCCTATTTTTTGTCCTACATTTCGCATATTGTTTGATCCAGGCATTTACATCCGTAACATCCTGATTCCATGCATAATCGAAAAGCCATTCAAACATAAAGCGATTTACCCCAAAACCTTCAAGTGTGGAGCCAATGCCAGTAAGATTCCCTTTTGTAGGGTCTTTTTCGGCTTCTTCCAACCTTTTGGCAACTTTGATGATAGGTGCGGCCATTTCGGTATTTCCACCAAAATTGCCCAAATAGCACCAAACATATGGCGCCCCATACCACGCACTGGTGTTTCTCCAAACTTCTTCTTTTTCTGCAAAATAGTCCAGAATAATCATGCGGTTTTGAGGAACGGCTTCAATCATTGCTTTTAAACGTGCCGGATTTTCACGCCAAAGTTTCATATAGTAAAATGTCCAACCCATCTGCACCCACTGCGCTTCCGGATCAACTTTGCTCATGCCTTCATAAATGGTTTTTGAAACCAAAGCAAGGTATTCGGGTGTCGTGTCGGGCGGATCCATTTCGTTGAAAGGATCGGCGCCATATAAATGATCATTGCCGAAATATTTGTTTTGTGTGTGCAGGAATTTTTCCTGTATTTCAATAAAAAGGGAATCCATGGGGTCGAGGAAAAATGCTTCGTAATCATCTCCCAAACCGTATGATCCCATAGAGGTGATTTTGGCTTGTGGATATTTTTGTTTAATCGCTTTGGGTACATGTCCCGCAAAAGCTGGCAGCACAGGTTTCATCCCAAGTGAGCGCTCACGCGCAAGGATTTTTTTCTGTAAATCAAACTGATGATCAATAAATTCCTGCGGCAATGGGCCTAAAAAACCGTCCAGATTCCCCATTCGGTGCCAGGGCAGATGCGCCGGGCCGGTGAAATATGCCCGGATTTCTTCATCGCCCATCCCAAATTCTTTCCATACTTTCATCCAAATGGCTTCCTGACCGGTAATGGCTAGCGGCATATTGATCCCGTTTAAGGCCATCCAGTCAATAAAGCGCTCCCAATCATCCCATTGCCACCACAGCATGGTATAGCCGAAAGTGCAGTAATTCAGGAAAAAACGTCTTTCAAAGCGACAATCTTTGGTAATTAGCGTATCTGGTACTGGCAGAATTTCAGGTGCTATAACCGCATCGTCCACATACCAGCTCACACGGGTATTGCAAAAATTGTTCAGATAATAATTGAAGCCCTTGGCTATGGCCAGTGGATTGCTGCCGCGGATGATGATTTTTCCTTTTTCACCGCTCAGCTCAAATCGATCTTGTTTATCAGCAGTTTTGATCTCTTCAAGAACAAAATGTTCTGATTGCCCGGGCAAAATACGCTCTATGAGCCGGTAGCTTTCCTGATGAGGGGAAGGCTCTGGAGTGCATGAAGATGAACATATAAGCACAAAAAGGACAGAAATCAGCTTAATGCACCTGCTTGCTGATTTTGAATGTGAACGAAGCTTAGAAAATGGGAAGCTATGCATGTCGGAGTATTTTAGGGTGTAAATGTATTGAATAATTCTTTTCAATAAAAACCGGAACGGAAATGATAGCATTGACTTTCTGGTTCTACTGGGAAAACTTGTGCAAAAGGATGTAGATTCTTGGTTTTGAATTTGTTTTTTGCTAATTTTGTTAGAGCTGCCGTTTCTTAAGGCACAGCATAAATCAATATCATCTTTTCAGTTTTTATTAAAATTAGTAGATATGAAATCAAGTTTTGCGCATAAGGTTATCCCTGCCCTTTTGCTTGTTTCATTGATGATCATTTCCTGTAGCGAGGAAGAAGACAAGCCTGTTCCAATTGATTATCTTGATGTGGAAATCGCTAATCAGGAATTGCGGCACGATTTGTATTATATTATTGATTATCAGTGTCGGACTTTGGAATTGTTTTTTGATGAAGAACTAAATCCGGCTACGGTTGCCGGAGGAATATTGCTGAAGGATAAAAACGGTAGCTTAGAGGATGTTTATGATATAAAATGTGTGGGCAATGTTGTTATTGTCCTTTTTCACGATGATTTTTTCCTTATAGATGGCTGGAAATACGAACTGGAAGTTTCGCAGCAAATTGAATCGGTTGATGGGCGGTATCCGGCGCAGGGCACTGTTTTTGATATGAGGACGAGGGCTTCACATATTTTTAATCTGAATGAATTAAAAAGCAGTAAGGCAACGCGCAATGCTATTGTGTGCATCAGTGATGTGCATATGGGCGACCAACGTGCCAATGAAGGCCACTACAGCTGGTTTGGGAAAAATAAAGCAGCTTTGGAAAATTTCCTGGATTCTGTAAACCTTAATCCTGAAGTGAAGCAATTGGTCATTATGGGCGATTTATTTGACGAATGGGTAGTGCCTTATTCGGTTTTTCCTTTTGACCCTCAGATTGACATCAATAGCTCTTCGGATTATTTTCACGCAATTGCCACAGCGCCCACTAACAAGGGCATTGTTCAGAGGCTGCTCACTATTGTTGCCAATCCGGATATTGAGTTGGTTTATGTGCCCGGAAACCATGATATGCTGATTACAAAGGATATTCTGGAAGAAATTATTCCGGGAATAAGCTGGGCAGGCGATGTCCCCGGCCTGGGGTTGCATAAGCCAGTGGATCATGTGGTTATGGAACACGGGCATCGCTATGATTTTTTCAATACGCCACAGCCACTTGTCGATACGGGTCATATGCTGCCCCCGGGATATTTTGTAAGCCGGCTGTTTGCTCAGGGAATGATCGAAAACCGCTCACAAAGTTTTAAGCAGCAAAGCAGGGTAAGCGGTTCATTTGTCTTTTGGGTGGCTTGGGAAATCGTTTATAATCATATTATTACAGGTTTTGATATGCAGGAACCTGTTTATGCGGACTCTGTCGTTTTAATGGGTGGAATTGACGGCTACAACGAAGCATTCTCTTTTAAAGGTGCTTATGAAATGTATGCTGATGATATTGAAGACCTATGGCCATCAACCCAGCAAGTGAATAATGTGGGAGCGCCCATTAATGTTTTGCAGGCGGTTTGGAATGGCGATCACCTTACCGATGCAGTCACGGAAGAATATATTCAGAAATCAGGTGATTTACAAGAATATGATATCATCGCTTTCGGACATTCGCATGTGCCGCTGATGAACGTATATCCTGATAATAAGGATTATACGCAGGTTTATGTGAATACGGGCTCATGGGTTGATGCCGATAAAAGCCCGGCAGCTGTGCGGACTTTTGTGGTGATCAAACCGGCAGACTGGACCGGATCGGACATTAGTTCGGTGCAACTGTATCAGTACAATCCGGATTCATCGGGCTTTAGCCCAAAATTGATAAAAGAAGAAAATATTGAGCCTGATTCCGGTAAATAAGCGGTTTAGTTCAATGGTGCTTTGGTTTTTATATACTCTGTGATGATTGTATGATGAAGATCATCGAGCTTCTTATCAAGCATGTCTGCAGTTTCTTTCGTGACCATGATGTCCGTACTGTATATCAAAAACGGTTCGTCCTTTTTATCGTGGTCGAAGAAATACAGATTACCAAATTCTTTATTGTTTTCCTCACGTACACGATCAAACCCATACATCCAATAGTTGTTTATTTCGATAACTGTTTCGTTTGTTTTGAATAGGCCAAAGGATTTAAAGTGGCGTATGGAGCTTTCAGAGATGACAAGGCTTTCTCTTCCGTAAATAATCCAAAGAGTAAATCGTCCAATGATGAAAATAAAAATAGTGAGGAAAAATGCCATCGGGATAATAGCTTTTTTTACGTCTTCTGACTCCAAAGTGGACATCGCATAAAAGAATGCAGTCCAGCCTGCAAGGTTGAAAAACACCAAAAATATTTTCCAGGCCAGGGGTTGTTTTACTCTGGAATCCAGATAAATATTTTTTGTATCCGAATGAACAGTCGTAAAATTATTCATAATTGATTTCATTGTTATGGCAGGTGATTATTCCTGTATGCCGCTTTCCATAATCAATATTTTATAGCCCTCAAACAGGCTCAGTTTTATCCATCCCAAACGTTCGCTATTTTCAAATTTTACGCCAATATATTTGATTTCGTCCGATGGAAAATTATTGCAGGTGTAATTAAAAGTGGCGCAATGGATAATTGTTGTGTCGCTGTTGATTATTTCCATGTCACAGGGATATCCAAAATAATCTCTGTAAAGCCTGATCGTATCAGCAGAAAAACTTCCTGAAATGTCCAACAAATCATCTTTATCCAAAGGATTTAAAACAAAGGCTGATTTGGTCCTGAGTATGGAGTCGGCTGCATCTATCCTGAAACAGGAGCTGTGTGAATATTTCCAGATTTCAACCGGATTTCCATCGTAGATATTGGTTTGCCTGTTTAGGAAAGTGGTGTCGATTGTATGTGTGCCATAGATTTGTACATTGGGATGAAGGCATCTTGCACTAGATTCGGGATGATGACCAACGCCCATTGAGCCGCTGATAATGCTTTCAAATTGAAGGTCATTTTGTCCGTCATTGTCAAGGTCAATATTCAAAACCGAGGGGTCGTAATAGCCGCCAATTAATGTTGTGTCAAAGGTGTTTACAATCATTCCAGCCCGCTCTCCGATTCTTATTTCAGGGCTCTTAATGTCATCATCATCTCCACAGGCAAATAGTAAAATACTTAATGCTATGAATATCAGTAAATTATATTTATTCATTTTCGCCTTTTTTACGGTCGGTGGACTTGATTGTTCGAAAGGATAATATTCCTCTCTGTTTGAAAACAAATTACAAACCAAAGTTAGAGAATTTTGTGATATGATCGACGGAAACGATCATTTTTGAAAAGTGTATATTTTCATTCCTTTGTATGAATCTTCTGTGCCGATGAGCTTAAAATTTTGATTTAGCTTGTTAAAAATCAATCCATCAGGATCAACCAATTCCGACCAGCCATCGAGATAAATGATTTTATTTTTTTGGTACAGCAGGGAATCGTTAATTTCTTTTACATCGGAAACCGGGAAGATGTTTTCTCTGTTTAATGCAAATTCTGTGTCCCGGTAATTTTTAAAGTGCTCAATATTATAGTGATATGAAAATCCAAGTTGAACCCAATCCGGGCAAATCAAAACGGCAGTATTGTCATCTTTAGATTGCTGAACCAGACGGACAACTTCTTTTAAATCCTGATTATGGCCACTTTTGAGGTTGGTTGTTATAGTCATCATGCCAATGGCAATGATTGATAATGAATAAAAGACCCATTTGCGGGAAGCCAGAAAATCAATGGCAATAGCGATGGCCAGATAGTAAGCAATAGATATGAAAATCAAGTATCTGTCGAGAAACATGGGGATCAGGAATGAGATTGCGAAGAGAAAAAGATAGGGAAACAGGAACCAAATCAGCACGACTTTGGAAAAAGCCTTTTTGTATTCGAATTTCCTTGTTTTTCCAATTAAAACAAATATCAAGGCCGCGAGTAAAATGGATATAAAAGTGACCGTGTTTACCGGAGCATTGCTAAATTTCCATAAATTATTATATAGGCTTTCTATACTGGGAGGAGAAACCCAGGTGCCTCCTGAAGAGGATAAAAAGCGCTTGATAAATATCGGGAAATAGGGTGCATACAGAACGAGTGTAATTAGAGCCGACACGCTGAACTGCTTAAAGATATTTTTTCTCAGCTCTTTTATTAAAATAACCGATAGCCCTTGTATGGCTATAATAAAAAAGCCAAAGAAATGAGCATAAATGAGCAGTGCATTGCTGATTAGGAGTAAAATAAAATATTTTCTGTTACTTCTTTCTGAAATCAGCGACATGAACGCATACATAGATATTGTAGTCAGCAGTGCAAACAGTGAATAAACGCGTGCTTCATGGGCAAAAAAGATGTGATAATTCGAGAAAGTATAAATAAGTGAAGAAATAATTGCGATGCGGACATTAAAATTTTTGTGGGCAAGCTTGTAGATAAAATATACGGTAGCAGTACTGAAAATTAGTGAAAGAAAGCGACTTGCAAAAGCTGTAATCCCAAATAATTGTATCCAGAAGTGACTTAAAACAAAATGTAATGGCGGGTTGTTTTCATTTTGGAATAGCGCGAATAAGTCGGACAGCTTTTGCTGTGCATGGAATATCGTAAAAGGCTCATCTCCTGAAATGCAGCCATAATCGAGATAGATTATTTTTATAAAGAAATTGAGCAACAGTAAAAATACCGGCAGATATCGTTCTTTTATTTTTGTTTCCTGAATCATGAATTTGAAATTTAGCAAAGATACTTTTTCTATGGTATTTCAATTTTAGGAAGGTGGGATGGAGTTGTTGGGGTTTCTCCTCCCCCGAAGTTTCGGGGTCGTCGAAAGGACGCCCCATTGTGCAATTTTAGGGAGATGGGGTATGGGGCGTCCTCCCGGGCGCGAAGCGCGAGGGATCTCAACGAGCTACCACCTACTAAATCAGTAGCCCCCAAACATCCCTACTCCACTACTACAAACTTCCTGCTGCCCAGAACTTTGCCGTTTTGATCCAAAATACTCAGGAAATAAATGCCGTTTTTTAAAGTGCCGATATCCACTTGAAATATATTGCCTGCTTTGTGGTCCACAGGATTTGTTTGGATTGTTTTGCCACAAATATCGCTGATGCGTAGGCTGCTGATGTTCGCAGTGCTGTTTACTTGTATAAAAGTTTGATTTTGAACAGGATTTGGATAAATACGAAATGAAGGGCTGTCCGGCTCAGTATTGTGAACAGAAACCAGGTTGTCATCACCTTCACGGCTGTAGAAAGCGAGGTGGGTTTGAGTTAAATATTCCCGGCTTGATTTTACCGGAACAAAAATGGCCTCAAACAGTCCGAAATCAGATCCGATGCCTTCGTAGAGTTTATATTCCTGATCGATAGTAAACGTTTTGCTTTCAATCCCAAATGGAGTTTCTGCCGTAGTTATCTCCGTGATCAGGCCTTCACCGTAAGCATACATGCAGCTTTGCCAGTTGCTGCCCGTTTCCATGGAGAAGTCATAAAGCGTATATTCTTCTTCCATGGGGCATTCATTTAAACCGGCGGTATTTGCAAATCGGATGGCAAAAACCTTCTTTTCTTCCACATCATCCCGTATCAGACCGAAAAGGCGGAAATCGCCATCAGCGGCAAAAGGTGGCTGATCCTGACTTGTGACCAAATCCCGTTGATATACTTTTTTGTATAGTGTGCTGTTGACGCTGCTGTCTCCCATAATCCGGTATTCCCACATTTCATCAACATGCCAGGGCGTTTCGTCAAGGTCGAGTTGCACAATCCATTGCGCGTTTTCATGTGCCATGGTCAGGTAGGTTTGGGCCTTGGTGTGGGTATTTGTTAAAAGGCAGAAGATGCTGCAAATTGCAATTGAAATGTATCTTGGGGCGATTTTCATAATTTGAGCCGTTTTTTGGTTTATGCAATAAAAAAAATCCTGAAACAAAGATATATTAATTTCTAAATTTATGCAAGTTTAATTTTTGCATTGAACCTGATTGTTTTCGTGTTGTTTCAAAAAATATGAGCAGCATCATTGAAATCAATAAAGAAGAGGATATCCCGACAGGTCTCAGAAATACCGCGGCAGATAAGTTGCTGGTATATCATAATTTTAAAAAGCCGCATGATCGTTACGCCCAGCCGGAACTATTGCTGGTAACCTGCATGGATTTTCGCGTAAATCCTGTTTTGCCCGAACGTTTTGCTTACGTTATCCGCACAGCCGGAGCCAGTTTGCGGTCGGCAGATTTTCCGGTTTCCTATGCCATAGGTGTGGGGGGAATTGAATGCATAGTTGTTATGGGCCATACGGATTGTGGCATGGTGCAGGTTCATGAGCGTAAGGAAGTTTTTAAAGAGGGTCTGGCTCGTCGCGTGAATTGGCCGGAACAGAAATCGGAGGGTCATTTTCATGCCTGTGTGCCTTTGCACGAAATCGGGAATGTTGTGGAATTTACCCTTCAGCAGGTAGAGCGGTTGAAAAGCCTGTATCCGGGTATTTTGATTGTGCCCATGCTTTATGATGTGGACACAAATAAAATCAGTTTACTAATAGAGTAGGGGAGAGAAAAAAAAGGAAACCGCGGTGCACTGCTACGCAAAACCATCATTCTTTGGCACCGCGGTTGGAAATAGGAAGGTGTGTTATCTGTGAAAAACAGTATTTTTATTAGAGGCCAAATGCCAAAATCAGGAATCCTGTCTCACGCTGTGGGTTAATCGCAATAGTTGCGGAAACCGGCATGCTGAATTTGTCACTGATTTTAAGCTGTTTTGTTCCTGTAAGACCTGTGTTTACTACACCTGCACAGTCGCCATAGGCTGATGCTTCATTGTTCAAAACGCCACCGATGAAGAAGTCAAGGGTAGTTGTTTCGTTCACTTTTACAGGATATCCCAGCTCGAGGTAAGTAGAGTAGCGCTGGTCGCCGTTTTCATCGCGGTCGGCACCCCAAACCATGCTGCTTAAACCTACTTTCAGAGGGAATTTTTCTCCAAACTGATAAGATGCAGTTACATCAAAATTGTGTGATGTTGTTTTTTGATCAAAATCAAAATATCTTTGGTTTGGACGGTAAGTAGGGAGATTATCCTCATCGCTGATTACATAAAGATCGGTAACAGCAAGGGTGAATCCGCCAATGGAATAATTTGCATAAATATCAAATTCTGAGTAGGTATTGTCAAAAGCATATCCGCCCCAGTATCCGATAGTGAAACCACCTGTGCTTACCGAAAGGCTGCCTTCAAAACAAGGAGCTGAACTAACAGGAATACCGCGCCAGTAGTGACGGCTGGTAAATTTCAGGCTTACGTCCGATGTAAAAGCGGGTGTGCTTTCCTGTGCCAGGATAGCAATTGGGAAAAAAATTGCGATGATGATTGTGTATAGATTTTTCATTGTGTTTGTTTTTAAAAAGACCTGGGAATCCGTGGCTAAATGCGAGTTTAGTAGTTTGGTGTAAGGAATTCCGAAAAGAGGAATGTAAGTGTTTATTTCAGTAGCTCAGCGGATTCCACAGGTCATTTTTGATTAAAAATTTATTGTAATAGTTTATTGTTTGGTGTGTATTTCAACTTAACAGGCCATAAAAATTGCTGCAGCAATCACTGCGCCGGCGATAGGGGCTAAAACGGGCACCCATGAGTACGACCAGTCTGAATCTCCTTTATTGCTCATTGGGAGCAGGGCGTGTACAATCCTTGGGCCGAGGTCACGTGCCGGGTTGATTGCGTATCCGGTTGGGCCGCCAAGGCTGAGCCCAATTGCTGTAACCAGGAAAGCAACAGGTAAAGCACCAATAGAACCAAGTCCAAATTCAACATCGGGCAGTGTGTTGCACCCAAAGGATGGTCCGCAGAGGTAGAATACTACAAATACAAGAACGAATGTACCAATAACCTCAGTGATGAAGTTTTTGCCATAGGAACGGATCGCTGGGCCGGTTGAGAAACAAGCCAGGATGCCTTCTTTGTCGTCTGTGGCTTTGAAGTGATCATGATAAGAAACCCAAACGAGGAATGCGCCGAGTGCAGCGCCGATCATTTGTCCGGCAATGTAAATCCCAACTTTAGCCAGAGGGAAGAGGCCGGCAGTTGCCAATCCAATAGTGACAGCAGGATTGAGGTGAGCACCGCTGACAGGGCCCGCAACAACAACTCCGCTGAATACTGCAAATCCCCAGCCAAAGGCTATTACGATCCAACCGCTGTTGTTTCCTTTGGTTCCTTTTAGTACAACGTTTGCTACAACTCCGTTTCCGAGGAGTATCAGTAACATGGTTCCGATAAGTTCAGCTATAAATTCAGTCATTTTTAATTGATTTTAGTGGTTTTTGTCTTGTTGTCCTGCCTGTTTTTAGGGCAGGCATTTATTTGAAATAAAATGGTCTTCGTGATGATAGCACTTGCTATCCCGGATTTATCGTCCACCCTGCAATTCCGGCTGTGCTTTGCATCGTCATGACAGGTCGCCGGTACTTCGGGGGGTGCACCGATGGCTTTGGCAGAGGCTGAAAGTACAACCGAAATCTGCTTCCCGAAAAATACATCGGCATATGCCGTTGAAAATAAGCAACGATTAAATGCTTTTGCTTCGGGATTATTCAGGTGGTCGTAAAGGTCCTTATATCCAATGTTTTTATTGAAATCCTTTTGAATTAGAACGGCAGGCTTAGGGGCTGATGTACCAACCATCACCACATTCTTTAACCCAACGGTATCATCAGTCCCGCCCTGCCTTTCGCTATTTTGGATAGAGTCATTCAATAGCGCATTATCCTTGATGATGCAGCTTTCCGGCTTATAATCCATAACCTGGGTCAAAGCACTGTGCTTCAAATTGCTGTGGATTTCAGCCTTCTGCTTCCTTTCTTCAATCTTGTCTTCCCGCGACATCATGACTGGATAATTTCTGCGCTATTAATGATTGATTGTAATTTTATTCGTCGTCTTCGTCAACCCAGGCTTGAGCTTTTGTAAGGGCTTTGCCCCATTTGCGGATGCTTTTGGCCATCTCTTCTGCAGATATAACTGGGTTGAAAGTCTGATCTTTCTGCCATTGTGAGTGCAGTTCCTCCAGTGTTTCCCAATATCCTACTGCCAGTCCGGCGAGGTATGCCGCTCCCAAAGCTGTGGTTTCAATTTGTTTTGGACGGATAACCGGAGACTGGAGCGTTTCGGATTGGAATTGCATCAGCAGGTTGTTTGCTGCTGCACCACCATCAACACGCAGTTCTTTGATTGGAATGCCTGAATCGGCTTCCATCGACTTGAGCACGTCCATTGCCTGGAAAGCGATACCTTCGAGGGTTGCGCGTGCAAAATGTCCGCGGCTGGCACCACGTGTCAAACCTACAATGGCTCCACGGGCATATTGGTCCCAATGTGGTGCGCCCAAACCTGAAAGTGCAGGTACAAAATAAACGCCACCGTTATCTTCAACAGTTTTTGCCAGTGCTTCAATTTCCGGCGCTGATTTGATCAGTCCAAGCTGGTCGCGCAGCCATTGTACCGCAGCACCTGCGATGAAAATAGAACCTTCAAGGGCGTAATTAACTTCACCGTTGATTTTCCATGCAATGGTAGTCAGCAGGTTGTTTTTCGACATGATTGCTTTTGTGCCTGTGTTCATCAGCATAAAACAGCCGGTTCCATAAGTGTTTTTGGCCATGCCCGGATGGATACATTGCTGACCGAAAAGTGCGGCCTGCTGGTCGCCTGCAATACCTGCGATCGGAATTTCGTGTGCGAAAAGTGTGGTTTTTGTGTGGCCAACAATTTCGCTGGATGCTTTTACTTCGGGAAGAATTGATTCGGGGATGTTGAGCAGCTCAAGCATTTCTTTGTCCCAAGCGCATTCTTTGATGTTGTAAAGAAGCGTACGGCTTGCGTTGGTGACGTCTGTAACGTGTTTTTCGCCCTGGGTGAGTTTCCAGATGAGCCATGAATCAACAGTACCAAAGGCCAGTTTGCCTGCTTCTGCTCTCTCGCGTACGCCTTCAACATTATCGAGGATCCATTTAACTTTTGTTCCGCTGAAATAAGCATCAATCACCAGGCCGGTTTTCTCGCGTATCATTTCCTGGTATCCCTGCTCTTTCAATGTGTCGCAATATTTTGCGGTACGGCGGTCCTGCCATACAATGGCATTATAAACTGGTTCTCCGGTTTCGCGGTCCCAGATGATGGTGGTTTCGCGCTGGTTGGTGATACCAATGGCGGCAACGTTCAATCCGTTGATGCCGATTTTTGTAATTGCCTCAGCTGCAACAGCTGCCTGCGATGACCAGATTTCTTTCGGATCGTGTTCTACCCAACCCGGTTTTGGGAAAATCTGTTTGAATTCTTTTTGTGCAACAGACCGGATGCTGCCTTCGTGATCGAAGACAATAGCTCTGGAACTTGTCGTTCCCTGATCAAATGAGAGTATAAATTTTTCCATTGATTAAAAATTTAATAAGTGGTTTTAGTAAATATGTTTAATTGCTTGGTACTTTGCATTACTATGTATTTTGCCTAAAAAAAAGGCGCGCCTTTTTTATTCTTTTTTCAGCCAGTTGGATGAGCGTCCCAGTGCTTTATGCCAGAAATACAGCATATCTTCCACTTTTTCGAGTTCCATTTCGGGGCTGAATGTGTGATCTACATTAAAATTTTTCTGAATATCTTCGGTTGACTCCCAGTATCCTACGGCCAATCCTGCCAGATAGGCTGCACCGAGTGCGGTTACTTCGAATATTTCCGGTTTATGCAGCGGGCTTCTCAGCAAGTCTGCTTGAAATTGCATCAAGATGTTATTGGTGGTTGGCATACCATCAACGCGCATACCAACGAGTTTTTCTTTTCCGTAATCGGCTTGCATGGCCAGTACAAGGTCGTTTACCTGAAATGCGATGCTTTCGAGTGCGGCGCGGGCGATATGCCCCATGCCTGTGCCTCGTGTAATACCGATTATCATGCCCCGTGAGTATTGGTCCCAATGTGGCGCGCCCAGTCCGGCAAATGCAGGAACCAGATATACACCGCCATTATCTTCTACAGAACTGGCCAGGTCTTCGATTTCCTTGGCAACTTCAATGAAGCTCATATTATCGCGCAGCCATTGTACCACAGCTCCTCCAACAAATACACTGCCTTCCAGGGCGTAGGTTACTTTGCCGTCAATTTCCCATGCAACGGTGGAAAGAAGCGAATTATTTGATTCAATGATTTTGTCGCCTGTGTTCATCATCAGGAAGCAACCTGTGCCATAGGTTGTTTTGATCATGCCGGGCGTATAGCACATTTGTCCGAACAATGCAGCCTGCTGGTCACCGCATATGCCGCCAATCGGAACTTTTGTGCCAAATATAGTACTGGAAGTATGGGCATAAACTTCGCTCGATGATTTTACTTTGGGCAGGAGGGCAGCCGGAATGTCAAAAATCTTCAACAATTCCTCGTCCCAGTCCATTGTGTGGATGTTGTACAACATGGTACGGCAGGCGTTGGATACATCAGTAATGTGATGCGCGCCGTTGGTGAATTTCCACACCAGCCAGCTGTCAACCGTGCCAAAAGCCAGCCGACCGGATTCTGCCAGTTCGCGCACACCTTCAACATTGTCTAAAATCCATTTGATCTTTGGAGCCGAGAAATAGGCATCGAGGCGCAGTCCGGTTTTTTTTCTTATCGTATCGGAATAACCTTCTTTTCCCAGCTGGTCGCAGTATTCGCTTACGCGGCGATCCTGCCAAACGATGGCATTATAAACCGGTTCTCCGGTAATGCGGTCCCAGATTATTGTTGTTTCCCTTTGGTTGGTAATCCCAACAGCGGCAATATTGTCACCGTTCAGGCTCATTTTTGAAATGGCTTCGGCGGCTACAGATGCCTGAGAATACCATATTTCGTTGGGATCGTGCTCAACCCATCCGGGTTTTGGATAATACTGCTCGTATTCTTTTTGGGCAAGCGAAATGACCTGGCCGGCCTTGTTGAAAAGGATGGCGCGCGATGAAGTCGTTCCCTGGTCTAATGCGAGTATGTACTTTTCCATTTGTGGCTGTTTAGGGTTGAAACTCTTTTATTTTTTTTAATGAAAATCCAATTTCAGTGAAATAGGCATTCATTAATTCAATTTGTGCTTTTCCTGTTGGGGTTAATGTATAATATTTTCTGGGGATTCCGCTTTCCATTTCCTGCCATCTCGATGTAACCAAACCGTCCTTTTTCAGGCGGTTGAGCAGTGGATATAATGTTCCTTCTGCGATTTCAATATGGCTCATCGTGCGTATTTTATCAATCAGATCGTAGCCATAGAAGGTCTGTTTTTCGAGCAGCAGCATGATGATATATTCGATGAGCCCCTTTTTTATCTGGGATTTCCACCTGATATCAAATTCTTTATTGGCTGCTCCTTTTGGCATTTTGGTCGTTTAATGTTTCGTAACGGCCACAAAGATAACACAAATACGTAGTTATGCAAGGTATTTTCTAAAATAAATTAATGTTTTTTTCAATGTATTTGATAATCAGATGGAAATGGTTTAAAAAATATAGTCTGAATTGTTCATGGGGGAGCATTAAAGTGAGCACTTCCTAAACAAAATAGTTTTTTTCTTGTTGGTTTTATTGTAAATTAGCATCTTATTAGGTGTTTAAGGGGCTAATAATTTTATATTCACAAAAATTCATCCAATGACTGAAAAACAAAGTATTATCAGATTAGTAAAGAGCTACCCTGTTTTGCTGACTGCCATACTATTTTCGCTTTCATTTTTTGTGCCTTCCTTTTTGTCGGCGCAGGCTTTGTCCTCAGATGTTGAGCAATTGAAATCGTCTCTGAAAGATGTGGTTACGGATAAGTACACCCGCAACCAAAAACTTGAAACCGCAGCTGATGTGCCTTACATACTTGATTATGAGTTAACAGAGATCACAAAAAAAGGCAAATCAAGTCAGGAAAAAATCCGCTTTAACCTGGCTGATATTGACGAAAACCTTATCCGTCGTCAGGCATCAGGAAGTGATATGTTCATCAGTTTAAAGGCCAGGAACCAGCAAAAACTCTTTCAGGAAATTGAAAACGGGCTACCGGATAATTATGTGTCCGAATTCCAGATCTATGTGAATGATATTGATGAGGCACGTATTATTATGGATTTGCTGAAAAAGCTGATTCCTTTGGCTGCAAAGAAAATGGAAACGCGCCTTCAGCTGGATTCCTATGATGAGATGCTTGGCTGGATGGAAAATAATGTGGGTACAATTAATAAGGAGAAATCTACAACTGTGCAGGTTTTTAAGGCCGACAAATATACTGCCGGTAAAGTTATGCTGAAGGTCACCGAATCATCCGGTTCAAAAATGACTACGCGTGATTTTGAATTTAACCTTTCGGATATCAGTACGAACCTGATCCGTTTTGAAGTGAAGAACAAGGATGTAGAAGTATATCTGCCGGTGGTGCGTGCCGCCCGTTTGATTAAAACCTATAAAGATGGTGTGCCCGATTCCTACGATAAGGATTTGGTTATTTATGCCGAAAGTATTGATCAGGCGCGCGATATGACCAACGTCCTGAAAAAGCTTTGTGAAAAAGCAAGCGATGTTGTTGATGCTTCCCGTCCCGAGCTTCCGGCCTCTGCCGATGGGCTGATTGAGATGCTCAATAAAGAAGTGGCACGTGTTGACCAAGGCGATAAAGCCATCAGCCAGCGTTTCGAAAAGGGGTGTATCAGCTCGTTGAGCCAGATTTTCAGCAATACCAAAGGCAGCAAAGAAGAAAATTTTGCTTTTAGTTTTCAGGATATCAATCCCGATTTGGTCGATTATAAAATCCGCCAAAATACTCTTTTGCTCGAATTGCACACCGAAACGGGCCAGGACCTGATCCGTGAGGGCAGCGATGGGGAAGTGAAGGGGTTTGTGAACGGTTTTAGCCTTTATGTGAATGATCCTGAATCAGCCCGAAACGCACTTTTTATCCTCAAAACACTGATTGCCCATTGCCAAAAAGCATACGAATCACCCGTGCCGCAAAGTGGCGATATGGCTGCATTTATCAGTTGGCTAAATGCCAATATTACAGATATCAATATGGGCGATATGCATTATAAGCAATCCTTCACCGGAGAAAGTGGCGACGATATCCGCTTTGAGCTTACCAGTTCCGGTTCAAAGAAAAGCGATTTTGAAGTGTTTGAGTTTAATCTCTGCGATATTGACCCCAATAGCGTGGATTTCAAAATAAAGGGCAAAGATTTGTTTGTGGAGCTTTCGACCCAATATCGTCAGAAGATTATCAAAGCCTACAAAAATGGTAAAACCCAGAATTTTACGGACGATCTCCTGATCCGGGTTGCGGACATTGAATCGGCACGTAATATTATCGAAGCTTTCAAAAAAGCTGTAGGTACCTGTGAAAAGTAAACGCCTAAAAAAAATAAATTAATTTATTATTTATTAAATCTCAAATTATGAAAAAATCAGTTTTGTTTTTCCTGGCATTGTTTTCTGTCAGCCTTTTCTTTGTTGCCTGCAGCAATGATGACGATGATAACAATGATGATCCGCAAACACTTGCGGAACGCTTTCCCGGTGTCCCTATTGGGGATATTGTGCCGGTTGCCGAGCGTGAAGCGGCCCTTGTTGGCGATGAAAGTACCATGAAATCAGGTGATGAGTCGCTGAAATACTGGATTTTTGCGCAGTCTGCCGCATTGATTTCCGGTTGTGGTATTTCTGATGAAATCGATCTTCTGGATCAATATGGTTATACTGAAGATACTAAACTTGCTTTTGGCAGGGATGGAAATTTATATGTTAAAGTTGACGGTAATGAAAGCGTTGTCGGAGGTTGGGAATGGAGCGATACGCAAACAAAGGACGGCATCATCCTCGATACTTACCCTGGTGTCGTTTTTACGTTTACCATGCTAACGCCCGATGAAGTTGTTTATGCATCCAAGCAGGTTGGCGCATACGAAGGCTGTTCCAATACAACAATCATTACCTACGAACGTATGGTGTATGATGGTGGCGGACAAGTTGATCCCAATGGATTGACCCCGGATATCAATGAAATAATTACCGCAGAAGCATTGGAAGGCTTGCAGGATCTTGGAATGCCGATCAATACCGGTACAAATCCGCCAAACCTTGAAGGTGCTTTCCTCGGAAGCCCGTTCGTGCTTTATTCCAGTAATGTGCCAAACGATTATGAGCCTGGATATCAGTTTGCTGATATAACCGTTCATTTTTATGAGCAAAATAATGAAGAGCTTACCATCAGATATGATTATATCAATGGTATCGAAACCGGTGCTGGTCAGGGTGGATTTATTGTTGGTGATGATAATAAATTCTCCGTTTTCCTTGGTGTTGAGGTAGAAATCAGTGGCTACAGTTCAGATGTTGTTGTTGTGATCAGTGGAACCATGGGTGATGATGGCATAGAAGATATGTATTTTGCCAACTTTATGGTGGATAATTTCGGAAATCCCGGGGGTGTATTTATCCCGGATAATACCGGAAGAATTATTTATGATTCCGATGGGTTCTCAGAATCCACTACCTGGTACGCGCTCAAAAACGCACAGCAGTCAAATATGCCAAGTATAAATATGGTGCGTTAAGCTAGCGTTTTATAATATTTTTTTGAGGCAAAGATCATACGGGTAAGCTCGGGTCTTTGCCTTTTTTTTTGGTTTTTTGGCTTATTCTTATTTCGGTTAAGGCTTTCCCACCATTAATTTTAATTTTGCAGCTCAATATGTTTAAAGCATGCAAAATAACAAACTCGATAAACTGATCGTTGTCGGCGATCGCGTACTGATCAAGCCCAAAACGCAGAACAATAAAACCAAAAGCGGGCTATATCTCCCGCCGGGCTATAAAGAAAAGGAGGAAGTGCAATACGGTTATGTGTTGAAATGTGGACCGGGATTTCCTTTGCCGATGCCCGCCGAAGAAGATGAACCATGGAAAGCAAAAGGCGAAAGCATTCGATATATCCCGCTGCAGGCCAAAGAAGGTGACCTCGCCATCTTTATGCAAAAAGGAGCAATAGAATTCCACCTCGATGGCGAAAAATATTTCATTGTGCCTCAGCACTCCATTTTAATACTTGAGCGCGATGAAGATTTGTTTGACTAAAATATCAGGGGCTTTTTTGATATTTGTTATGCTTCTTAGTTGTACATCGCCACTTAAGGATAACAAAAATATCAGCGAAGGCAAGAACCTATGCCTCTACGCACAATCTTTCCGCATAATCGATCATGGCAGCTTCAAAACACTCGAATATCTTACCGACAGCAGTGTGAACGAGCGCTATTTTGTGGCCGCAAAAGATGTTGCTTTGCCGGATGGAACGCCTTTCAACAGGATTATCCGTGTGCCGCTGAAAAAAATTGCCGCTACTTCGGTTACTGCTTTCTCTTTTGCATGGACTTTGGAAAATGCGGGTGTGATTTGTGGCCTGGCAGATACATCTTACCTGACTGATCCACGAATCAAAGCGCAGGAGTTGTTGGCGCAAGTCAGCTCTTCCGGGCAATTGGATTATGAAAACCTGCTGAAGCTTCAGCCTCAATATCTGCTGGCAAGCTTTATCCCACAAGATCAGATCAATAAACTGGAAAGCCTCGGAATCAAGTCCTTGCCTTTTAATGATTTTATGGAAAATGATCCTTTGGGACGTGCAGAATGGATTAAATTCCTAGCTCTTCTGCTGGATGAAATGCCCAAAGCAGATAGTATTTTTAATCAAATTGCTGCGCAATACCGGGATTTAGAAAATAAAGTAAAAACAACAAATCATAAGCCCTCGGTTTTTGACGGGGATTATTATGGCGGTATTTGGTATGTTTCGGGAAATGAAAGTTATATGGCTGAATTTTATCGTGATGCCGGTGCGGATTATGCATTTGGAGAAATTAAATCATCAGCCAGCATGCCGGTCGATTTTGAAACGGTATTTCAGGCGGCTGCTAAAACCGACTACTGGCGGATTTTTGTATCCGGTGCCATAAGTTACGATGAGCTGAAAGCACGTGATGAACGTATCGTTGAATTTAAAGCCTGGAAAGGCCATAAAGTGATTTATTGCAATACCATGAAGGCAAACTATTTCAGCCGTGCCACCATTCAGCCTCAGGAAATCCTGGCCGATTTTGTGCATATCTTCCATCCTGAAATTTTACCGGAAAGAAAAAATAAGTATTTTCATCTTTTGAAGTAAACCAAGCATTTGAATAGAACTAAAGCATACCGTATCTGGAGCCTGAGCATTGCATTGATTTTGATTCTGCTGTTGCTTTTTGTGCTTAACCTGATGTTAGGGAGGCAACAGCAAAGCCTGAGCGAAGTGCTGGCCTTTCTTTTTGGAAAGCCGGGAGAAAATGATGTCGTAATGCGGATGCTGCGCCTTCCCGAAGCACTGACTGCCATTGTGAGCGGTGCCGGTTTGGCCGTTTCGGGCATGATGATGCAGGCGCTTTTTCGCAATCCGCTGGCAGGCCCCTCGGTTTTGGGCATCAGCAGCGGGGCCAGCCTGGGTGTGGCTTTGGTTTATCTGCTCCTGGGGGCAGGAAGTATGGGCGCTATGAGCTTGGTTTTACGCGGTGCGATTAGTGTGAGTGCAGCTATGTTGGGCGCTTTTGCCGTGCTTTTCCTGATGATGCTCCTTTCCTTCCGGACGCCGCCATTAAGCCTTTTGATTGTGGGCTTGATGGTTTCCTATGCCGTTTCGGCTTTGGTTGGAGTGCTGCAGTTTTATGCCACTCGTGAAGGTTTGCAGGCCTATGTGATCTGGGGCCTGGGGTCATTCTCGCGGGTTACAGCTACTCAGCTCCCAATCTTGCTGGTTTCCGTTTTGGGACTATTGTTGATTTCCTTGTTTTTAGTGAAGTCCCTGAACCTGATGTTGCTGGGTGAAAATTATGCGCGCAATTTGGGCATGAATCCCCTTTGGGCACGCTTTGCTTTGATTATGGTTTCCGGTGGACTTGCGGCCATCATTACGGCACTTTGCGGACCGATTGCTTTTATTGGACTTGCAGTGCCGCATCTCCTGCGCCAAATGTTAAGGACTTCTGACCATCGACTGCTTTTGCCTTTGGTGATGCTTCTGGGCGCAGTCATAGCGCTGGCCTGCAACCTGATCGCACGTTTGCCCGGACTTCCGTATGCACTGCCTGTCAATGCAGTAACCTCACTTTTTGGCGCTCCATTGGTCATCTGGTTTATGTTGAAACGAAAAAACATTAACTTCTGATGGCTATCTTGCATGCAAAAAATATCAGCACAGGCTATGGAGCAAAAGCATTGCACCGTTTTGATGATTTATCCCTTCCGCAAGGGGAGTTGGTCTGTATGCTTGGCCCCAACGGAGCCGGAAAATCAACACTTTTGCGCGTGCTCAGCGGTTTGCAGGCTCCTTTAGGTGGCGATGTTTTTCTTGATGGGAAACCACTGAACAAACTGAGCCGGAAATTTCTCGCCAAACGAATCAGCGTGGTGCTTACCGAAAAAATTCAGGTGTCCGAAATGAGCGTATTTGACCTTATTGCCACCGGAAGGTATCCATACACCAACCTGCTGGGGAATTTGGGAAAAGAGGATATAAAAATCATAGAAGAAGCTGCTGAGCAATGCGGGGTGCACGCTTTTTTAGGCAATAAAACCGACAGCCTGAGCGATGGTGAGCGGCAAAAAGCCATGATTGCCAAGAGCCTGGCACAGCAAAGCCCGATTCTCTTTCTGGATGAACCCGCTGCTTTTCTTGATTATCCTTCAAAGCTGGAGCTGATGTTGCTTTTGCGCGAAATCTCCGCTGATCAGAACAAGAGCATTCTGATGAGCACACACGATGTAGAGCCGGCCATCGAATCTGCCGATCAATTGTGGCTGCTCGGAAAAGAAAAAAAATTCGAAACAGGAACTCCGGAAGATCTGGTGCTTTCAGGAAGCCTGGCGCGTTTTTTTGATCATCATCAAGTTGACTTTGATCCATACAGCGGAAGATTCCGTATCCAGGCCCAAAAAAAGAATGCCGTTTGCCTCAAAGCGGGGGAAAGCCTGCAAAAATACTGGCTGCTCAAAGCATTGCAACGCAAAGGCTTTTATCATGATGAAGATGCAGTGCTGCAAATAGAATTATCAACTGATGGCTATTTATTGAAGGATGGTGTCAGGAATGATGTTTTTCCCGATATTGGAAGTTTGCTGGGGCGCTTGCTGTTTATAAGGCGATGATATGTAAATATTCAAGTAGGTTAGGTGCGCTTTATTACAATAATCACCTGATATTACCCCAGCTTTATTACAAAAATAGTTCTAAAACGGAATCCATGTAAAGAAACTTGATTGGTGTTGCAAGCAGATTCCTCTTTCCGTTAGTAACCTTTAAAATCAAAATGCTAAACTAAAGGAATCCGCTTGATCATACCCCAATAAGGTCTTCGAGCGGAGTCGAGAAGCCGTTTTTCTTTAAATGTTAAATAATCAATGCCATTAAGACTTGAATAAAGCCAAGCAAAGTTTTTGGGCTTATTAGCCCCGATAGCTATCGGGAGAGAGGAGTCTGTTGAAACTTAATTTATTTTTGAATATAGTTAATTATCAAATATTTATATTGTACTTCATTTCAGGCTTTATGATTGCCCGTGATATTTCTAATGAGACCATATTTCCCCGGGCAGGGTAAACGCATCATAAATAAGTCCACATTCATTGACCAAAACAAAATGTCGCAGCCTTACAGGCTGCATATTTGTTGCGATTGGCACAAGCTGATGCGCTGCATCAGCTTGTTATGTATCAGGCTTACAGCCTGAATATCAAAAAACTCCATTATAGAAAACCAAAGATTGTTCGATCTGCCAAAAGCTTTACCAGCCTGAAAGGCTGATACATTAGAAAACGGGGCAAGGCCCCGTTTTAAAGCAAACAAACAATATTCAGCCTGTAGGGCTGACACCTAAGCATACGAGTAATACTTAGCGTTGAAAAATAACAATACCATGAATTACTACTTGTAATACACCATATTACCTTAACTTCTAAACGGAGGGTTATATATTATCAATAAGCTGCGTAAATTATGATGCGTTTGCCCTGATTTCCCCGGGTTTTTAAGAGGATATTTTGCGTAATTTTGGGAATCTTGAATAATCCAAATTTGTTATGCAAAAAATACTGCTTCTTCTGATTGTCTCATTATTGTCTTTTTCATCATCAGCCCAATTCACCATCATCATCGATGCTGTGCCCGAAAACACCCCAATAGAGGATGATATTTATATCGCAGGCGATTTTCAGGGCTGGGAGCCGGGAAATGCAGATTACAGGCTTGCCAAAAATCCGGAAGGAAATATATTTTCCATCAGCCTGCCTGTGGAGATCGGAGATATCAATTTTAAATTTACCCGTGGCGATTGGTCGAAAGTGGAATCGGATGCCGATGGGAATTTTGTGCCCAACCGTTTTTATTCGCCCGTTGAAGGCGATACCCTCTACCAGCAAATACTGGGCTGGGAAGACCTCAACGGAAATGGCGGCGGGCAAAGTACGGTCGCTGAAAATGTACATATCATCTCCGATAATTTTTATATGCCGCAGCTTGACAGATACCGTAGGGTCTGGATTTATCTGCCACCGGATTATGAAGAAAGTACGCAGGATTATCCGGTTTTGTATATGCACGATGGCCAGAATGTTTTTGATGCCAGCACTTCCTATGCGGGAGAATGGGAAGTGGACGAAACCTTGAACGCATTGCATGGCCAGGGCGATAAAGGAATCATCGTAGTGGCTGTGGATAATGGAGGAGGCCTGAGGATTAATGAATTAACCCCCTGGCAAAACCCTGAATATGGCGGTGGCGAGGGCGGATTGTATATCGACTTTTTTGTTGAAACATTGATGCCCTATATCAATGAAAATTACCGCACATTAAGCGGTGCCGAAAATACCGGCATTATGGGCAGTTCTCTGGGCGGGCTCATTTCGCTTTATGCCGGTATAAAATATCAGGATGTGTTTGGAAAAATCGGGGTTTTTTCGCCTGCATACTGGATTAATCCGGAAATTTTCGGATTCGTAAAATCAAACGGAAAAGAGGAAGATTTGCACATTTATCAGATTGTGGGAACGCAGGAAGGGGAGGAGTATGTGCGCCAGATGTTCGAAATGCAGGATACGCTGCTTTCCGTTGGTTTTACTGATGACGAGGTGGTTTCAATCGAGGAAAGTGATGGGCAGCACAGCGAATGGTTTTGGGACAGGGAATTTGAAGATGCCTACCTCTGGCTTTTTGAGGGAAACACTACGGATATTGAACCGAAAGATAATACGGAAAACACTTTTCAACTCAACCCAAATCCGGTAACAGATACCTTTTCCATTGAATTTGAGCTGAATGCAGCCGCAGATGTTTTGATCCGGATAGCTGATGCTTCCGGAAAAAATGTGCAAACTCTATTTGATGAAAGACTGCAAAACGGAAAGCATCTCTTGGATTTTAATACCAAAAAATGGGATATAAAAAGCGGGAACTATGTGTGTACCCTGCGCATAGGGCAGCAAATGATCAGCTCAAAATTTGTTGTACTTGAATAAGAAGCCACTTTTATAGAGGTAGGATGGGAGCAGTGGTACAGGGAGATGAATGAATTTTATTCCTGTGCATCCTACAAATCGCTGAATGGTGTTTACGAACCGGCATGTCATCGCTGTGGGCATAAACCCGCAAATGAATTTGTCCGGAAGTATATGATGAAGTAAGAATTATTAAAAGAAATCCCTGTCTTTAGCTATTGTATTCAACGAATCATAGCAAAATAAGCCGGTATTTTTTTGGCGAGTTGTTAAATTTCTGTTTTACAAGCTAATAAAAATCCCGCCGGTAAAATCGCCTTCCAAAACAGGAATATTAAAGGTCGCTGAGCTTCCACCGCCCCCTGATGTGCTGTAGAACAGTCCAAAACCGCTGATTTCAAGGGGCATTAAGAGGCGTGCCTGTAGGCGTATCCCGATTTTATCTGTGATATAGGCTTTTGCCCCAATTCCCGGTGCAATGGAAAAGCGATATTCATCATCAGATTTGCTGTCCTTGATATGAAAACGTGTTAAACCTAAAGAAAATGAAGCATATGGCCTGACTCTGCCATCCGAAAATTCCTTTTGGCCGCCGAGATGATAGTATTCAACACTCATGTCGTACTCTTCCCAACCCGATTGCCAATCAAAAACGTCATAAAGGTTGAGTTTGGTGTCTTTGCGCAGGTACATCAATTCAACCAGTATTCCATTCTGGATTTCATAAGCAAAAGCTCCTCCAAAATTTACATTATCATTAATGTTGGCTTTTCCGGTATAGGTTTTAACACTTCCGCTGAGCATATAACCAGAAAATCCGGTTAATTCAATTCTTTGTGCTTTCGTAGATGCGGCAATAAATAATGCCGAGATGATGATAATTACTGTTTTTCTCATTGACTTTGGTGTTTCGTTGAGCTCAAAATTATACATTTCTTGCTTAGGAATTGCATTTGTTGAAATTTTTATGATCCACATCTTATTTTAGAAGGTAGCATGCAATATTGCTTTGCCTAATATTGGCAAAAGCATACCTTTGTAAGAAAAAAAGAATGCTGTTACTCATTGCTTACCTTTTTCTGGCGCTTTTTGTGTCTTTTCTGTGTTCCATTATGGAATCGGTTTTGCTATCTGCGCCGCAATCATTCCTCATGGTGAAGAAAGATGAAGGGCATAAATGGGCGGCAAGTTTCATGGATCTTAAAAATAAAATTGATAAACCGCTTTCTGCCATCCTGAGCATGAATACCGTGGCGCATACTATCGGAGCCGCCGGGGTAGGAGCACAGGCAGTCAAGGTTTTTGGAGAGGCGTCTTTCGGGATTGTTTCGGCTGTTCTGACGCTGCTGATTCTGGTTGTAACCGAAATCATCCCTAAAACCATCGGGGCACGTTACTGGCGCAGTCTGGCGCGCTTTTCTTATTTCGTGATCAATATCATGGTCATAATTACTTATCCGCTGGTGCTGATGTCGGCGCTGATCACAAGGGCTTTTTCAAAATCGAATGATGAGCAGACCACCAGCCGTGAAGAAATTGCGGCACTGACCAATATCGGCGCTGATGAAGGTGTTTTTAGCGAGAAAGAACATAAAATCCTGCAAAATATCCTGAAACTCAAAAACCTGAAGGCAGAGCAAATTATGACGCCTCGTGTGGTTTTGGTAACTGCCGACGAAAACCTCAGGCTCAATGAGTTCCTGAAGAAAAAAGACTATCTGAAATATTCCCGAATCCCGGTCTATAACGAAAATGAAGAAAATATTACGGGCTATGTTTTTCGGCAGGAAGTGATGGAGAAACTGGCTCAGGACAAGCATCTGCTCCAGCTTAAAGATATTAAACGCAATATCCTGATTGTGCCGGAAACACTGGTATTGTTCTCTTTGTGGGAGAAAATGCTTGAAAATAAAGAACATATCGCATTGATTGTGGATGAATACGGAGGAGTTGATGGTATCGTAACCATGGAAGATATCATCGAAAGCCTGCTTGGCCTCGAAATTATCGACGAAAAAGATACCATTGTGGATATGCAGAAATATGCCCGCGAACGATGGAAAGAACGACAGGCGAAATATAATTTGCTGGATGGGGAAAGTGTGCCATAATTTTATAAACAACGTGTAATTAAATTTTGATGTCTTTTGATCGTTGAGAATCATATTGTCTCTTTATAGTACTTAGTATTATATAAGAAATTTATTTTTTTGGTTTAAAAAAATGTTTTAAATTTGTATAATTGTTTAATCAATTCAAAAGATTTGAAATGAAAAAAATTATTGCAGTTGTCATTGTTTTAATCGGTTTTAGCTATGTCAGTATAGCACAGAATGATCCAGATCATGAAAAACAAACAGGCTATATTTATTTTCTTCGTGCCACAGGATTTCAGGGTTCAGCATCAGCTTTTAAGGTTTTTATAGATGAAGAGTTTGTATGTAAGTTAAACAATAAGATGTACTCTATTCATGAGGTTCCAGTAGGTAATCATACTTGTTCTGTTCAGTTTGGCGGGAAAAAATCAAAGAAAAATGCTGAAAAATTTGAGGTAACTGTTGAACCCGGAAAAAATGTTTATATGCGGGTTGTTTTTGAATCAGGTGTTTTTAAAAACAACACTTATTGTGAAGAAATCACTGAAAGCTCTGCAAAAAGGAGCATGAATGAAATGACACAAGATACAGACTGTAAATAGAGTGTAGCGTCCTGATATAGGTTGACTCTAATCTTTCGTCTATCTCTTATCCCATTTGAACCACTTCCCAAATTTTCTGTTTAATATTTATTAAGATCAATTAAACAGAAATGCAGAAGAAAGCAATTGTCATCGGAGCAGGTTTTAGTGGTTTGAGTGCCGCTGCTTACCTCGCCAAAGCAGGTTTCAAAGTAAGCATACTTGAAAAGCATCAGCAGGCTGGAGGACGTGCAAGAACACTGACCGACAGCGGTTTTACCTTCGATATGGGGCCTAGTTGGTACTGGCTGCCCGATGTCTTCGATGATTTCTTCGCAGATTTTGGCCACAAAACATCTGATTTTTACGAGCTGCTCCGCCTCGATCCTTCTTATCGTGTGTATTTTGAGAATAATTTTACAGATCTTCCAGCGGATTTTAAATCCTTGCAAGAAGTTTTTGAAAGTATGGAGGCAGGTGCGGGTCATCAGCTCAAGCATTTCCTGGATGATGCAGCCATAAAATACGAAATCGGGATGAAGGAGTTCGTTTACAAACCTTCGGTTTCCATTCGTGAATTTATTGATCCTAAGATTTTTAAAGGGGCATTGCAATTGAACCTGCTTTCCAGCATGAGCAAGCATGTGCGCAAATATTTCAAAGATCAGCGCTTGCTCGATATTATGGAGTTTCCGGTTTTGTTCCTGGGGGCTGATCCTTCAGAAACGCCTGCCATGTACAGCATGATGAATTATGCGGATATGAAGCTGGGCACCTGGTACCCAAAAGGGGGGTTTAAATCTGTGGTGGATGCCATGGTGCAACTGGCCGAAAGCCTGGGCGTGGAAATAATGCTCAATCAAAATGTGGAATCCATCAACATCAAAAATGGTAAAGCTTACAGCCTAACAACGGCTCAGGGCGAAATGGCTGCCGATTTGATTATCGGTTCTGCCGATTATAACCACATTGATCAACATCTTTTGCCTCCCGAATACAGCAATTACACGACAAAATACTGGGATAAAAAAGTAATGGCGCCATCTGCTTTGCTTTTTTATCTCGGCATTGATGGCCGTATCGACGATATGTTGCACCACAACCTAATGTTTGATGTGCCCTTTGAAGATCATTCCAAGAGCATTTATCAAAAGAACAACTGGCCGGAAAAACCACGTTTTTATGTATCCCTGACATCCAAAACCGTTCCGCATGTTGCTCCCGAAGGTGATGAAAACCTCGTGGCGCTCGTGCCTCTTGCACCCGGTCTGCAAAGCGATGAAAAAGTACGCGATCAATATCTGCACATGCTGATCGAACGCATCAAAAAATTAAGCGGACAGGACATCAGCCAGCGCATCAAAGTAAAGCATAGCTATGCGCATGAAGAGTTTATCCGCGATTACAACAGCTTTAAAGGTAATGCCTACGGTTTGGCCAATACGCTGCGCCAAACCGCGATTTTAAAGCCTTCGCTGCGTCATAAAAAAATATCCAATCTCATTTTTGCCGGTCAGTTGACCGTGCCCGGACCGGGTGTGCCTCCTTCCATAATTTCAGGGAAAGTGGCTGCATCCTATGCCGAAAAAACATTAAAATAAACCGAAAACCCATAAAAATGACCGAATTATATAATAAAGTAGCACATAAAACCAGTAAGTTTACAACAAATACTTATACGACTTCTTTTTCATTTGGTATCGCTTTTTTTGCGCCAAAATTGCGCGAACCCATTTACGATATCTATGGTTTTGTGCGTCTTGCCGATGAAATTGTAGATACCTTCCACCATATCGATAAACGGAAATATCTTGCTGAATTTCGTGAAGAAACACATCGGGCAGTCCAAAATGGTTTTAGCTTAAATCCTATTTTGCACAGCTTCCAAACAACGGTAAACCGCTTTGGCATTGAAAAAGAGCTCATCGATACCTTCCTCGACAGTATGGAAATGGATCTCGATGACCGTGTCTATGATAAAGAAACCTACGATAAGTATATACTTGGTTCTGCAGAAGTTGTGGGGCTGATGTGCCTGAAAGTCTTCCTCGATGGCGACAAAACGGAATATGAAAAACTCAAACCCTTCGCTATGAAGCTGGGCTCTGCTTTTCAGAAAATTAATTTTTTACGCGATTTAAAAGCAGATTATCAGCATCTCGGCAGATCATACTTCCCAAACGTGAACCTCGAAGTATTTAACGAGCAGGTAAAAAACCGCCTGATCCTTGAAATTGAAAGTGATTTTCATGTAGCCTATACCGGCATCAAAATGCTGCCCAAAACATCGCGCCTCGGCGTTTGGCTGGCTTATGTTTATTTTTATGCTTTGCTGCGAAAAATAAAACGAACTCAGGCCACACACTTGCTCCGTGAGCGTATCCGTATCCCAAACAGCTTGAAATTTAGCCTGATGGCCAAAACATTGGTGCGCTACAGTTTTAATCTGATGTAGTTGAACCTGCAACCATATTTTTGACAAACAGCAATATTTCAAAGAACCTTTTAGGGACTGAGCTGTTTTTACCTAAATTTGGAACTCAACCTATAAAGAAAAGAGGATTATGAAAGAGCATGTAATATTGGTGGATGAAAACGACAGGGAAACCGGCGTGATGGAGAAAATGGAAGCGCATCACAAAGCTTTGTTGCACCGGGCCTTTTCTATTTTTGTATTTGATGATCAGGGGCGCCTGATCCTGCATCGCAGGGCCCTGGGAAAATACCACAGCCCGGGTTTGTGGACCAATACCTGCTGCAGCCATCCGCGTGCCGGCGAATGCACCGATGATGCCGTACACCGCCGCCTGGTGGAGGAAATGGGCTTCGATACGGATTTAAAAGAGATTTTCAGCTTCCTATATAAAGCCGATGTGGGTCAGGGGCTGACCGAACATGAATACGATCACGTGTTCGTAGGACATTATTCCGGTGAAATCAAAGCAAATCCGGATGAAGTGGACTCCTGGAAGGCCATGAGCCTCGATCATATTAAAAAAGATATGGAAGCGCACCCGCAGGATTATACTGTTTGGTTCCGTATTGCTTTTGACCGGGTGCATGATTATTTCAACAATAAAAGAAAGGATTAATTATGAGCTGGTATCTCGCCATCCCAATCGTTTTGGCCGCTTTTTTCTTTATGGAGTTTATGGCCTGGTTTACACATAAATATGTGATGCATGGTTTTCTCTGGGTTTTGCACAAAGACCACCACATCCGCGACGGGCGAAAATGGGAATGGAACGATACTTTTGCCGTAATGTTTGCAATCCCAAGTATCTTGCTGATGTATTATGGCTCACAAAATGCCTTTGATTATCAGTTTTATATCGGTGTTGGTATTCTCCTTTATGGTATTGCTTATTTCCTCTTTCATGATGTTTATGTACACAGAAGATTGAAAATGCCACTCGATTTTACCAATAAATACTTGCGGGCAACCGTGAAAGCGCATGCCGATCATCATAAAAAAGGCGTTCAGTCCAATTTTGGATTTCTGATTGCACCCTTTGCCTATTACCAAAAAGAATTTAAAAAATAGCTGTGTTTACTTACTTGCTGGTCAACCTCCTTTCAGTTTTTATACCATTTGTCGCCAGTTTCGACCGATGTTTACGTTTCGACAGGGAATGGAGATATTTTATCCCGGCCATGCTCCTTACCCTTGCGTTTTTTATTGTGTGGGATGTGTGGTTTACCGCAATGGGCGTTTGGGGCTTCAACCCGGTTTACCTTACGGGCATTGATTTAATCAACCTGCCCATTGAAGAATGGATGTTTTTTATTGCCATTCCCTACGCATGTGTTTTTACTTATCACGCACTTAAATATTTAATAAAGAATGATGTGCTCGGAAAAGCAGCGCCCTGGATTACTTTAGCGATCAATATTGCTTTAGCTGCTGTGTTGGTTTTTGCGCCTCTAAAATGGTACACCAGCCTCACTTTTTTACTTACAATGATCGCATTGCTGATTGTCCTCTGGCGCAAGGAAGAATGGCTGGGCCATTTCTATCTGCATTTTTTCATCATCCTCATTCCGTTTTTTATCGTAAACGGCATACTTACAGGCTCCTGGATAGTCGATCAAGTGGTCTGGTACAATGATGCAGAAAATCTTGGTTTCCGTTTGGGGACTATTCCTGTGGAAGACAGTGTTTACGCTCTTTTGCTATTGCTGATGAATGTTGGTTTCTACGAATATTTCAAGGCTCAGAAGATAGCCTGGTTCTCTAAAAAACCACAATTGGGCGACCGTTTGCCGGATTCATAAAAATTTCGCAGCAAGCTATTTTGTAATTTCCAAAAAAAAACTACTTTTGCAAACCGCTAAGCGGAAAAGTTCTAAACGAAAAATCGGGGTGTGGCGCAGTTGGTTAGCGTGCTTGACTGGGGGTCAAGAGGTCGGGAGTTCGAGTCTCCCCACTCCGACTTGGAAATGAGCCTGTTACAATGAAATTTGTAGCAGGTTTTTTTGTTGATTGTACACAGAATGGTACACAAAACTCCCGCAAATAGATTCCAATGTACATCCGTGATTTTAATTCCTGATAGAGGTCAGTATGTAGGTGCATATTAGTTTTGGCAAATCATAAAAACGATAATGATTTTTTATTGAGCAACATAGATTTCTCTGCCGAAGCTTCGGCATCGAAATGACCTTTTGTTGTGTTCAAGTGGCAAAGGCGGCGAGGACACAATAAAAAATATAAAATGAGTCCTCGCCGCCTTTGCCCAAACAATTAATAAACAGTCATTTCGACGACCAGCGGGAGGAGAAATCTATTTATTCAAGAGCATAAATCATTCTATGTACTTATCTACTGACCTCTAATTCCTGAAAAACATTTTTTGAAGTTCTAAAAACTTAAAGGTTGTTTTTCCAATGTTCAGGCCGAAAATTTTTCTCTGGAAATTTTCAAACGGACTGAGCAATCTTATCTACACCTAAATTATTCATAAACCCCAAAAAAAAAATAGGGAAATTTGTGCGATACCTCATTGATATTCAGTATATTTATGTCGCCAAACAAAAACCCCTATGGCTGAAAAAACAAAGAATATTTCAAACAGTGGCACAAAATCACAGGAAATTACACAAACGAGCCTTTTTCCTCTCACCAGCTCAAATGGCAACAAGGTTGAGGTTAACTTTACTTTGAAAAAGACATCAAATGATGGTGGCCTATTATTGCTTCGCGAAGCAGAGAAACAACTTGGTTTAATCGACAGCTTTGCAGGCTGCATTGAAAACCCCCGCAACCAATTTATGTAAATATAGTAAATAAATAGAAGCTTAAACGATTATCCTTGAATCGCAATGCCTGACCCTGCTCCGTAAAAAAATTTTGCCTGTTTTTGGGAGTTTGTGAATTAAACAGGCTAAATGATATCCGTGATTTAGAAAAACGATTAAAAAAGGCAAAGAGTTTAATGAAATAGAATAGTTTTTGGAATCGTTACATAGATAGTTCCTAGATCATTGGATATACTGAAAGAGCTGACAATGGAGCAGTGTGGATCAGAGGGTAAATATGATCCTAATATGCATCTATCTGACACTACTTTACTAACATATTTTCAAAAGAGTCAATCGTACAATAGAAACTGATTAATAATTTAAAGAGAAATACACATATGGCAGACAACTTGATTAGTTTGCTACATATTATTCCAAAACAAAGAGTGTGGCTGAAGCGTTGCAGGCTGAGCTTCATTGATCAGTTGACCAATTGAAATGCCTTGTTTGGACAAAAACCGGCAAAGGGTGGGTCAATATGCTCCGGATTGACAGTTTATGGCGGCTTTTATTGCTGTTTATTTCAGCCATCCGGGTGGGTCAGCTTAGTCCGGAATATCCATTGGACAATAGCAATCCAGTAAAATCAGAAATGATCTTTGCAACAGGTTCGTCTAAGCGGTATTTGTGGTATAATTCACTTTGCCAACTCATTTATTATTCATTCAGCCTCTTATTTAGGATTTTCGATACGGCTTTCCCTTTTTCAGTAGTATAATATTTCTGTTTCGGACTGTTTGGTTTATCGGGTATTGTCATGCTTATAAGTTCCGTTTCCATTAACGGTTTAATAAACCTGTTTCTAAATTTAGTCCGGTCTTTCCAGCTTTGCTGTTGCATAATTGCCTGAATTGTTTGCGTTGTAAGACAAAAATCAAGGATGGAAACTATCGCACTCCAGCTTAGTGCCGACTTAGTGCCGACTTGGTGCCAACTTAGTGCCGACTTAGTGCCGACTTGGTCATACATTATCCCAAACTTAGTTCCGATATCTACTAACTCCTGCTGTAACTCCTGCTGTAACTCCTGCTGTAACTCTGGCTGTAACTCTGGCTGGGTATTGGTAAAAGTTACCCGAAAAGCAATGCCCGGTTCTTTCCAATTAAGTTTTATTTCTGGATATGTTTCTAACTCATCAGCAATCAGTCTCAATCCGTTGCCCCATTGCTCTATTATTCCTAATTTTTTAAAAACAGGTGCCAGTATTTTATTTCGAATGTCTGACTGCCCGGAATCCATCAGGCTGTAATCAACGGATGGCATTAATTTACCGGGACTAGTTATTTCTATTTTATCATCAAAGATGGCAATTTTAATGTCTTTCCCATTGAGGGAATAGTCACGATGAATAACTGCATTCCGAATTACTTCACGAATAGCGATGATAGGATATTCCCAGCGGTCGTTGCGGTAAACGCCCTGATAATCGACAGAACCTTGCGAAATATGACGCAATACAAACTGATACGCTTGTTCGGCCTGAAGCGCTACATTGCCCGTTATGGTTTTCTGGTCGATAAAGTTACCGGGTACTGTTCCTTTAAAGAGTGCACATTCAATTTTAGCATAAGGAAATAGCTCTTGATGAAGTTCATCGTCTGAGAGAAGTATTAATCCGTTTGTGGGTAGCTTTCTGCCTTGTTCTGTTTTAACCAATTCCAGTTTAGATAAAACCTGGGATGTTAATTCTTCTCCTGTTTTTTCTGAAAACAAGTCTTTAAGTGATTGAATCGGTATATCATAATACTCCTTAGAAAAGATAAGTTCTTTATCAAAAGAGATATTTCGTTCTTGCCTGTCCAGTTCATCAATAATTTCTTTAGTAGCTAAGCGATTGGATGAACCAACCCGAATATAGGTGCCTTTTTCGATGCCTTTTGATGATAAATGATAGGGTGGCTGGCTCCCTTTATGAATTTTAGTGCGGATGATATATTTGCCATCTACGTTATGAAAAATAATCTCCGGCAGAATAGTAGGAGCGCATTGGTCATGAATAATATTGCTGATTTTTTCTTCAATTGCAATTAGCTTTTCTTCGTCCACGCCCAATATCTCACGAGGATTATCCTGTATGCCTGTGATAAATTCCCCTCCGGCATCGTTGGCAAAGGCGATAATGCTTTTTGCCAATTCAGCATTGGTTGGCAATTCGGCTTTAAATTCCAAACGACGACCTTCGGGTTGCTGTATGATTTCTTTAATACCCATAATATCTTAACTCAAACCACTTACCATTATTTCGGCTGCTTCTACAAACTCGTTTAGTTCAGCGTTTTTTTTCTTCTAACCTAAATTATTCATAAACCCAAAAAAAATAGGGAAATTTGCGTGATACCTCATTGATATTCAGTATCTTTATGTCGCCAAACAAAAACAAAAACCTCTATGGCTAAAAATACAAAGAATATTTCAGACAGTGGTACAAAATCACAGGAAATTACACAAACGAGCCTTTTTCCTCTCACCAGCTCAAATGGCAAAGAGGTTGGGGTTAACTTTACTTTGAAAAAGACATCAAATGATGGTGGCCTATTATTGCTTCGCGAAGCAGAAAAACAACTTGGTTTAATCGACAGCTTTGCAGGCTGCATTGAAGACCCCCGCAACCAATTTATGTAAATATAGTAAATAAATAGAAGCTTAAACGATTATCCTTGAATCGCAATGCCTGACCCTGCTCGGTAAAAAAAATTTGCCTGTTTTTGGGAGTTTGTGAATTAAACAGGCTAAAGGGGAACCACAGACCGGATTTGAATGCCTGAAGTCCCCTCTTCCCTTTATAGGGGATCAGTATCCTCTGGATTGGTAGTGTATGGTGGCTTTTTGTTGCTGTCTATTTTAGCCGGTCGAGAGGGTCAGTTCGGAATATCCACATAATAATTTCAAAGGTTTTGCTTGCCCCACTTTGGGAGTCTCTGGAAGAACCGTAAAAAATAAATTGCCCCATAAGTATCAATCAATATTCTTCGTATATTTGATGCTTGAAACAAAAATAAATGAGGAAGACCAAAATCACACTGGCATTTGAAGAACATCGCAAGCGGGCGGTGATGAGCCTGTGTTTTGAAAAGGACTCCACACTTATCGGGAAGGTAAGAACCCTCAAGGATGCCCGTCGGAGTCAGAGCATAAAGTTTTGGTACATTCCAAAAGAAGCATTCGACCTGCATGCAGTTTTTGAAATGCTCAACCCGCTTGCTTATCTGGAATCTTCGGCGATTAAAGACATTTTAAAGCGGGCAGCCGAAAAAGCCGGAATTATTAGAAGTGATACGCCTCACATGTTCAGGCACGGTTTTGCAACAACACATATGGAGCGGGGCACAGAGCTACGCTTGATACAAGAGGCATTGGGACATGCAAGTAGCAAAACCACGGAGATTTACACGAGGGTAAGCAGAAAAAACGTCAAGCGTATGCCCAACCTCTTAGATGACATTGAGCTATGAATGAAATTAGAAAAATAAAAGGGGTTCATTCCGTTTATCGTGGTGCATTAGGATCAATAAACGGAATAAGGTTCCGTTTAAAAACGAGTTATGGGCAAGGTTGAAAAACGACGATAAAATCATATACTAACAAATAAAACTAAAAAATGGCTGAAAAACTTGGAGCAATTAACGACTTCGTACAAATCGACGTGAAAATCTCGGGAAATCCTGACTCTATCGAAACAACTGCTTACACAGAATTTAATGACTTATTTGAATCTCATTTCAAAGAAACATTTAATGACCCAGAAAATCTAAAGCAATATGGTATAGATGTTTATAAGATTAAGATTGGTGACGAACTTAAAGTTTATCCATCTAAATGGACAACATGGTTTTGTGAAGATAAAGGTTTACCACTTGGAGATACTTATGATTTTAATTATCGAATTACAGATATAGAAATTAAGTACTATTCAAAGCATCCTGGTCACGAAGATGAATTACCTAGACTTGAAATAATGATTGAAATGGAGAGAATTGGGTAAGTGAATACTTGATAATAATTCTTTTCGAGAATTTTTAATATAACTAACAGACTGAATTATAATGAGATTTGCGAAATACATCTTTATATTCTTATTATTGGTTTCATTCTCATTAGCTCTTTTGAGCCTTTTAAATTGTGAATGGGAATCTTTGACTGCGGCAATCTCCTTAATAATTGCAATTATTTCAGGATGGATTGCACATGAAACTTTTTATAATCAATCTCAAGCAAGAAGACCCCAGATAATATTAAGGTTAGATTTTAAAAGCAGATATGACTTAATCTTATTAGTTGCTGAGAATTTAGGAGAAAAGCCGGCTTTCAATATCGAATTTGATTGGGAAAAGAAATTAGAAAATCACAAAGGAGAGAAAATCGAGTTTAATAAATATGATGATTCTATTGAAATACCTGTATTAAATCCTAAAGAAAGTACTTCTGTTATTGTTGATTTAGCTTCTCGCTTTTATGAAAAACGGGATAAAGACAATCTTGACTATAAAGGCATCATCAAATTCCAAGAATCTTTAAATTCAAAAAAAATAACGAAATATCCTTTCAACTTCTCATTTAAACAATATAGCAAGTCTCCATCGTTTGAACACGAAGAGCCAAAGACTATGTATGAATTACAGAAAATCCCAGAAAAACTTGAAAAGATAAAAGCTGAAATAACTAAAATTAGCACGACACTTAATGAAAAACCCAGCCCATAACAATTTGCAAATTGCATTGCGGGGTTCGTGCGATGTCGTAGGCTGGATTCTCGCAACATCGTTCCGTCCTGCCGGACAGGAACGAGCTCCGAAATCCGCAACGACAACTTGCAAGTGACCGTTGTGCACCATTTGAAACCTGCCCTAATACCTAATAAAATGTAAAATGAAGATAAATAAAGTTGAAATATCAAAGTTTCGTTCAATTGAAAAAGGAATTTTCAATTTCAATAATATTACGGCTATTGTAGGGCAAAATAATTCTGGCAAATCTGCCATTATGCGTGCCTTAAATTCATTTTTTAATCCAAAGGTCGAATTACATTCCTACATTGACGAAACTAATCTCTACACAACAAAAAGAACAATACCTAGGATTATTATAACCTTTAGTAATGTTCCAAACAATGCACATTATACTCCACATATTGTCAATTCAGAAATGACAATCAAACAGGAATACAATAAAACAAGAAAACGGTTAGATTATTTTGTTTTATCAAATGGGGCTTATCAGGTTATGTCAGATGATTTTGTTAATCAAATTCATTCAGACATTCAATTTGTATTAATACCAACTGAACGAGGTGTTAAATATGAAGACCACGAAGAATTTTCAGTTCTCAAAAAATTACTAAATACTTATTTTTCTGTACACACATCGAGACGGGACACATTGAGTCCAAAAGTCCAACAAGCATTCAATTATTTAAAAAATAATGCTTTAAAGAAAGTATCTAAAGGTGTTGAAGATAAATATCTTGCTAAAAGAGGATTTAAAATTGAAATTGATAGTAAATACCCTATCAATTATGAGCTATTTCTAAACGATTTAGCAATCAAGATTATTGAAGAAAATAAAAGTTTTTACCTTTCAGAGTGTGGTAGTGGAATACAAAGTTTAGTTGCAATTTCTATTTATCGTTATTTAGCAGGTTTTAATAACACTAATTTTATAATTGGTATTGAAGAACCAGAAATTAATCTTCATCCTCAAGCTCAGAAAGAATTAATCTTTGCACTCTTAGAAGAAGTTGGAAATACCGGACTACAGCTTATTTTCACAACACACTCAACAGTATTAATTGACGAACTTGACCACACAAGAATAGTACTTGTGAGGAAAGAAAATGATGTTAATCGAAGTTTCAAAAGTACGATTCATCAAATTGATTCAAATTTTTGGACGAAGTATAATTTACAAGTTCTACAATACGACAAGTTTCATAAGTATCGCAATTCTGAGTTTTTCTACGCGAATCATGTAATGATAACTGAAAGCCCGACGGATTCTGAAGTATTTAGAAACCTCTTAAAATCCAAAAATATTATTATTGAAAAACATGGGATATCAATTTTAGAGTTAAGTGGCATAACTTCATTAAAATATGCCTATTATTTGCTTAAAGAACTAGACATTCCTAAAACCATGATTATTGATAAGGATTTCTTTTTTAACTATCAATATGGTTCAAAAGCAAATAGTAGATACGGTTCAGGATTTTTTAATTACAGCACTCATTTTAATAATGACCCACTAATTATTGAAATTTTTGATGACTTAAACGAACGAACCCAAATAGAACAACTATTAACGACAAATCATAGTCAGGCTCTTGACCATACATTGAAATTTGATGTCCTATGCATGAAGTACAATATGGAAATGGATTTGGTTGCTTCAAATACAGCATGTAATTTAATATACAATAGATTGAATATTGCACAAGCGGATAGAAATACAAACTTTTTGCTAACTAATCATGAAAGCAGCTTAAAGAAGCTTGATTTATTGTTGTATGTGATTAATAATTTGCGACACCAAAATTTACCTAATTCATATAAAAGATTAATTAGAAGATTTAGAGAAATGACAAATTAAAAACGGTGCATAACAAATTGTAAATTGCATTGCGGGGTTCGTGGTGTGTCGTACGCTGGATTCTCGCAACATCGTTCCGTCCTGCCGGACAGGAACGAGCTCCGAAATCCGCAACGACAACTTACAAGTGACCGTTACCCTCCATATTAACGTAGCGACGTAAAGTCTGTGTTTCAAGCAAATATAACAACATGAAAAAGACACTATTACTTTTACTTATGACTCTTTTGTTATCATGCAACAACAATAAAGACAACTTTTATATTGGAACATGGGAACTTAATAAGGACAATAATATTAGTACATTAACAATATTCAATTCAGACACTTTAAATTGGGATTGGAATGGTTATAGAGTTTTTGACAAATTGGATTTTAATGCAATAAAACTTTCAGATAACCAATATAACCTTGTTGGTGGAGCAAAAGATAGTAGCATAAAGATAACTTTTCAAAGACTCAGTGACAATCAATGTATAGCATATAATTACAAACGATGGATTAATGAAAACATGGTTGATGAAGTATTCCTTGCTCGTAAAAATAAAATACCAAGAATACCAATAAAAATTCCCAATAGAGAAACAATTATTTTACCACTGAATTACAAGGGTGAGTTTTTTATTATTTATCTAAATTCAGCTAAAAATGACAAACAGGTAGTAATAGATAAAGATGGAATTGGAATTAATCATGGGAAACCGGATTTTAAGCAATTATTTAATTCAAACCGGATTTTTAAATTTGAAGATGACAATTCAGTAATCCCAATCGCCAATCCAAATGATTATACAAATAAACAAATTGATAGCAGTTTACTTAACGATGCAAAAGCAGTTATTATCCAAGAAGGATTTAATCAATCTGGCAGAGATTATTGGAATAAAGAGCAAAATAAAAACATCAGTAACGATTTAAATATTGAGTATTTTTCAATTAGATGGATTATAAAATAAAAAACGGTGCACAACAATTAAGCGTCCTGGCTGCGTGCAGCGCGAAGTCTGGACGCTGTGTTGAATTAACCGGAGTTTGATGTTATGGGGATTGATATTAAAAAGGGAGGGGTTAAAAAATTCTCTAACCTAAATTATTCATAAACCCAAAAAAAATAGGGAAATTTGTGCGATACCTCATTGATATTCAGTTTCTTTATGTCGCCAAACAAAAACAAAAACCTCTATGTGGCTAATTCGGTTCGTTTTGTGCCACTGATTTCGGAGTATCTGTGCCAGGCATTTCGGTTCAAAATGTGCCACTAAAACGGTTGTGCATATTCCACTCATACTGATCCGCCAATCCGATCCCGTGCATACGGGATTGACCCGTCTGATCCGTAAAGTTTCAAAAAACGCGATTGCCTGACCATATTACCTGATTTTTCTTAAACTGTTGCCTTTTAATTCAATTCTGTGGGAAGTATGTACCAAACGGTCCAATATTGCAGCGGCAATAGTAGCTTCAGCAATGATATCGAACTGTAAGCTGCCCATTCCTTGTACTGGGACAAAATTCAAATCCCGCGCTTAAGTATGCAGTGTTGCGGACTCATTTTCACCGTAATATGCAATCAATTCATCTGACGGAATTCATTTGGCGAAAGGCCGGTATTTTTTTTGAACATACGGCTAAAATGCTGTGGATACTTAAAACCGAGTTCGTAGGCAATGTCACTGATTGATTTGCCGGGATCAAAGATTTTTTCTTTCGCTACTTCAATTAGCTTTAACTGAATATGTTCCAAAGCCGACTTGCCGGTTTCCTTTTTTAATAAATCGCCCAAATAATTTGGCGATAAAAATAATTTATCGGCACAGTAACTTACCGTTGGAGAGCCGTGTTCAAGGGCTTTGTCTGATGAAAAGTAGTCATCCAGCAGTTTTTCAAAACGCGTTAATAAATCTTTATGGACATGGCTTCGGGTGTTGAACTGGCGCTCATAAAAACGTTTGCTGTAATTGAGGAAAAGCTCAATGTAGGATACAATCAGTGTTTTGCTGTGCGCATCGATTGGATGGTCTAACTCATAGCTGATTTTCCCAAAAGTATCATTGATTATTTCGCGTTCCCTTGCCGAAAGATGGAGCGCTTCATTCACCTCATACGAAAAGAAAGTATAATCGTTTATGTTTTTGCCCAATGATGTGCCATGGATAAAATCGGGATGAAAAATGATTGCATTTCCTGCGGCTTGCCGTTTTTCCCCTTTGCTGTCGATGCCATAAACCTGACCCGGTGATATAAAGATCAAGCTGCCTTCTTCATAATCGTAATTTTTTATTCCGTATGTTATATCACCGCATTTGATGTCTTTAAGAAAAATGGCATAAAGGTTTATCTGGGTTTTTTTAAAAGCAAAAGGTTTGATTTTCGAAAAATCAACAATGCTCACCATCGGGTGAAGGCTTTCCAGCCCGAGCATGTCATTGTATTGCTTTACTGTGTCGATCCTGATAATATCATTCATGATTTTTCGCTTTAAAGTACAAAAGTAAGCATCTCATTCTTACAATCATAGGCTTATGTAATAATTCCGTAAAATTGGTAAGAGACACCGTAATGAAGGTATTTTGTACTTATAATTTCTGTGGAATTTTGCATCAGAAAAAAGTGCATAATAATGGATAACAAGAAAAAGATACTGATAGCATATTTCTCATGGAGTGGAAATACGCAGCTTTTGGCGGAACAGATACACGAAATTGTTGACGCGGATATTTTTGCGATACAAAGAGAAAAGCCTTATCCGCTCAATTATGGTGATGTATTGGATATTGCCAAAAAAGAGATAAGGTCCGGTGATATGCCTGCACTAAAAAATGAGCTAGCTTCCATCGAAGAATACGGTATCATTTTTATGGGTTTTCCAAATTGGTGGAGTACTTATCCGGCACCAGTAGCATCGTTTTTAAGGACATATGATTTTTCGGGCAAAACAATTATCCCTTTTTGTACGCACGGTGGCGGTGGCATTGGCAGGAGTGTTTCCAATATTGTGAAACAGTGCCCTGAAGCGGAAGTTCATGAGCCTTTGTCAATTAATGGCAATGATGTAAGTGCCCGGGCGGGTGCAGTCGAAGATTGGGTGAAAGGAATAATGCGTTCTACGATCCGTTAAAATGGTCATTAATTCCGTAATATAGGTTAACGCATTGATTGTTAGAATATCTATATTTGCAATATAAATTTTAAACCAGTTTATTATGAAAAAATTCGCAATGATCACGGCATTGTCACTCATTTTTTTAGGACAGGCGTGTTCATCCAAAAAGGATACGAAATCAAAAGATGAATTTACTAAATCAGAACAAATGAAAAATACAGAACAAGAAGAACATTACACTTTTGCATTGAGTGAAGATGTTACACGTGAAAAAGTCAGTTTTAAAAACCGCTATGGGATTACACTGATTGGTGATTTGTATCTTCCTAAAAATCGTGGAAATGCAAAATTACCTGCATTGGCCATCAGCGGCCCTTACGGTGCTGTAAAAGAACAATCATCAGGGCTGTATGCCAATCAAATGGCAGAGCGCGGATATGCGGTTGTTGCTTTTGATCCTTCTTATACGGGTGAAAGCGGCGGCGAACCCAGAAACATAGCTTCGCCTGAAATTTATACAGAAGATTTGAGCGCAGCAATCGATTATCTTGGAATTCAGCCTTTTGTTGATAGGGAAAAAGTGGGTATTATTGGCATATGCGGTTTCGGAGGCTTTGCATTGAATGCCACAGCTGTGGATAAGCGCGTAAAAGCTGTTGCTGTTGCCAGTATGTACGATATGTCGCGCGTAACGGCAAAGGGTTATTTCGATAGCATGAAAGCGGATGAACGTACTGCATTGCTGGAACAATTGAGCGCACAGCGATGGAAAGATGCTGAAAATGGTACACCTGAATACGCCAATCAGGGTCTGCCGAAACCAGAACAACTTACAGGTAATGAACCGGAATTTGTACAAGGGTATGTGGATTATTATAAAACGGAAAGGGGTTTTCATCCACGTTCTATCAATTCAAACGGCTCATGGACAATCACAACACCCATACCGTTTATGAATATGCCGATATTAACTTATATCAAAGAAATTTCGCCAAGGCCATTGCTGATAATTGCAGGAGAAAATGCGCATTCCCGTTATTTCAGCGAAGACGCCTATAAGGCAGCAAATGAACCAAAAGAGTTGATGATTATCCCTGATGCTGTACATACCGACTTATATGACAAAACAGACATCATCCCATTTGAAAAACTGGAATCCTTTTTTGCAGAGAACCTGAAATAAAGGAGGATGAAGAATATTTTTATAATTATTTGTGCGGCAGTATTTTTAACGTCGTGCAATACGAAAAACGATACAATGAAAAAGATTGAAATATTTCCAAAAGGACAATTGGTTGAACAGAATTTTACCGGTGAAACGCATGTACAAATGCTCACCCTTGATGGAGAAAATTTTGATGCAATGAGTTATAATGTGACATTTGCTCCGGGAAGCAGGACGGATTGGCACTCGCATCCGGGTGGCCAATTGTTATATTGTACATCGGGCGAAGGTTGTTATCAGGAAAAAGGAAAAGATGTGCAACACCTTAAAGCCGGTGATGTTGTGGAGATTAAACCTGATGTAGTCCATTGGCATGGTGCCGCACCAAATTCTGAATTTGTTCATTTGGGCATCAGTACGCAACTAGCAAAAGGCCCTGCAGTTTGGTATGGCCCGGTTACTGATGAAGAATACAAACAATCAGAATAGCGAAACCGGACGCTTAATAAATAATAGCCCGTGCTTTGGTGATGAACACTGAGCGCGGGTTTTTTGTGTTTTAAATATTGCACGCAAATACCATTGCCTTTAAGCTGATATCCGCGCTTCTTACCACTCCAGCCTCATTAAATATTCCTTAACTTCCTCTTCAATAGGGTTGTAATCAAATGTTTTTAAAGGCTTTAGATAATGGAGTCCGTTATCGTTTTTAAAGCGTTCTTCACCGCCACCTGTGATGTTCAGCATGATGAGGCTGTCGTTTTCAACCGTTTTGTTTTTTACCGCTTCCATCAGTGTTGCGGTAGCTACTGCTGAAGCCGGGTGGATGTCGATGCCTTCGGTTTGCAGGAAAAGTGCTCCGGCTTTTTGTGCTTGTTCATTGGTTGCCAAAAGCACATCGCCGCTGGCATCTTTCAATGCGTCATAAAGACCGCCTGCAGGAGGGTAGGGGGGCTTTCGGTTGCTCAGGACTTTTGCGTCAATGATTTCGACCTGCTTGCGTGCATCATGGTCTTCAAAAGGCAGCATTTGGCGCGAATCGGCCTTCCATGCATCGTAAATCGGGTGGAAAGGATAATTCTGGCTCACGAAAAGCTTCATTTTACGCTTACCAAAACGGCCATCTTCAATCAGGCGTAAATTGGCTTCCCATGCGGCGATGGCTCCGGTTCCACTGCCAATGGCCTGGAAATAGTATTCCGGTATTTCACCAATATGGGTTGTGGCGGAAAGCATGGTGGTGCCCATTCCGTCGCGGCGGGCAACGTTTTTGGCGCCGCCTTCGGCTACGAATTTATCAAGCTGACAGGCAATATTGGATAAATGTATTGCATCAAAATAATCGCCACCGGTTTTGCTGGCAATAAGTTTTACGCAATCCTTAATGGGTGTGTCAAACCAGAGCGCATTTAGATTGTCTTCCGGGACACTGAGCAGCAAAGGGATGTTGTTATCGGAGCATACTCGTGCAAAGGCGCGGGCTGTATTTCCGGCAGATGCCACCACAAGAATGCGTTTTTCGTCAATGTCCATACGGGCACAAACGGAATACGATTCGGTTTCCTTGAATGAACAAGTGCTCATCCGGATGCCTTTTTCAGGCCAGTAGCCACTAAAAGTGATATACAGATTGCTTAAACCCAACTCTTTGGCCAGACCTTCGCTTTTGTAGGTGAGCGGAGCATATGAGCCTTTTAATGTGCGTTGTACGGGAAGCCAGTTGGCGAATTTGTACAGGCCAAAAGATTCATCCAGCAGCTCTAACTGCTTGTCGTTGTATATTGCACGGATTAAAGTAGGTGTGTTTTCGCCGGGGGCGTCCAGTGTCCAGCCCCGATCGTCAAAAATATTTCCGCTTGCGATGGATTGTAGTTTGTATCCGGTTTTTTTTATGCTCATTGCTCAGATTTTAGAAAGCACAAAAATAGAAAAATTTTAAGCTTTGCCTGAAAATGAGTATTTGTCTGATATGCAGTGCTTTAGTTTGCTGCCTGGCTCACCTGCGAAACATCTCCGTCTGTTTTATAGTCAATTGAAGATCCCGACCCCGTGTATCCGTAGATTTTGAAATAATAGGTTGCTCTGGGTGTCTGTATTCATGATTATTAATAGTCATAAAACTATTTACTTCGATATCAGTATTTTATAAAGGGTTTGACTTTAAGGTTTGCTTACTGGTTTTTAAAATAGGGGATATTTGGCGGCTATAAGCGAAATTAATTACGGAATTTTTGCGTATGGCTGAAATCAAGATGTTATCAAAACAAGAATCATCCTCGTTTAGACCGCGGGCAGGCCAGTCAAAACAGCGGGCCGGATGAGGGTGAATTTCCGATGCTTAGAATTTCCATCAAAGGGCCTAAAGCTTTGCCGAGGCACGAGGCACTACTTTGATTGGAAATTCTTGGCATCGGGAAGAGCGGGGGGAAGCATTGTTTTGACTTGGCTTTTTGTTTCCTTTTGTGCCAAGACAAAAGGAATAGAAAAACAGGGTGAAGGCGTAGTAAATATTATTTTGGTTTGATATCACTTATTGTTATAAATGGGAGCCTTATTCGGATAACAGAAAAAAATAGAAAAATTTTAAGCTTTGTCCGAAAATAAGAAAATATCTGATATACAGTATTTTAGTTTGCTACTTGGCTCACCTGCGGCACATCTCCCCCTGTTTTATAGTCAATTGAAGATCCCGACCCCGTGTATCCGTATATTTTGAAATAATAGGTTGTTCCGGGCATGAGTCCGCCAAAAACGACCTGTTCCACGCCAAAAGCAACATTTTTATTGGAGGCGTCATCCGCTACTGCTGTGCCGTCAACCGGAGATGCTATGGATTCAAAACCGCTTGCACTCATGCGGATCAGATATCCATCCGGTACATGGTCCCCAATAGCGTCATCCCATTCCAGTTTGATTGTATGGGCAGAGAAGTCGGCTGCATGATTACTGGGTTCGCTTGCCAGTCCTTCGCCCCAGATCAGGTTTACATATTCCGGATGGTCAATATAGGGGTTGCGGTTTCCCTGATGCGAATATATTTTGTTATTTCTGCTTATTTCCCAACTATCTACGGGGTCGTTTTCATGCCAAAGCAGCAAGGTGCTGAGTTTTCCGTAAAGTGGCTCATTATTGGGCGCAGTATTTACATAATCCACAAATTCAAGGTCAACTTCTGCATTCTCGCCTTCGTAGCGCGTAACCATATAAAATAGCATACGTGCCACATCGCCTTTTACTTCTTCGCGTGGTTCCCAGATGTCGGTGCTCCGATAGCATTGCGTTGGGCCTGAACCATCGATATATTGCTCGCTGCCTTCGTCAAAATCACGGTTGTTTTTGGCTGAATTTACCGAGGCGTCAACAGGGCGCAGATGGTGGATGTCTGTTCCTGCCGGGGGATAATCTCCGAAATCGCCATGGGATTTGGACCATGTATGCTCACGGTTCCATTGCTCCGAACCATTGCCGAAATCGTATTTGCCATACGACCAGCCCGTATAAAGACAAATAACATTATTGCTGTTGTTGGGATCTTCATCAGTGTCTCTTAGCACATCTTTCGCAGCTTCATAACTGATTTCAATGTGCCCGTTGGTGATGATGTCATTGAGGGCGGCTTTCAGCGCTTCACCGCTCAATCCATTGGCACTGTCGTAATATCCTGCCGGGATTTGGGAAAATGATGCACTAAAACTTAATAAACAGATAATTAGGATTGCATTTATCCGTAGCATATTGGGTTGATTTGTTTGTATTTCGATTTTTTTCAGCGGCGCGAATATACAAATCCTGGCTTGTTGGCAATGAAAAAAAATGGCATCAGTAAAAAAGTAGTAATACAATTAATTTGAGCAGGATTTAACCAATTATTTAGAAAGGAATATACATCCTTTTTCTTCTAAAGTTTTGTATTTTTTCGTATTTAATTTTTATAAAAATATTAAAATCAATATTTTATGTATTAAGTGATTTTTATTTATTGTGTTGTGATGTTTTGCAGTTTTCATCAAAATAAGTTTTGTACTGCTATTTTAACAGAAATTTTCATAGAATTAACGTTGGCTTTTGAATTGGTGATAAGATTGAAAACCATGCTTGTGATGTGATGGAAAAAACCAATGCTTCATACAATGAATGTTTTTTGAGAGTGGATTAGTTAAAATTTTTCCGTTCGGAATTTTGGAATTATCGTGTTTTTATATGTTTGTAGTATCGTTTGTTTATTGAGTATATTTATGGAAATAAATCATCTTTCGGTTTAACCTTTTGGTTCTACTCGGAATTTCGTGGGTAACAATAATGTTTGAAAATAGTATGCAGATATTTATTAATGAACTATTGATCCCTAACAGATTCCTCCCTACACAAAGCCCTAATCACTTCGTTTGGCTTTGTTCCGGTCAGAATGACGCTGTTTATTAGGTGTTTAAGGCAGATACGGCTTGGCCACTGAGCGTCCTGTGGTGAGCGTAGCCGAACCAAGTCGAAGTGCGCCGCATTTGCCCTCTGACTTTGTAAAACGTGTCATTCCGACAAAGTTTTCCGAAGTATGAGGAAACTTTGGAGGAATCTGTTTGAAATAAAGTACTTTTTCTTTCCAAGAAATTCCGTGTAGTACCGCATTTTATAAATAGGGCAGGTTCAATCCTATTCTTTGTTATCTTTGCGCAAAATTTTGAACTATGTCATTAAATTGTGGAATTGTTGGCCTGACAAATACGGGTAAAACTACTATTTTTAACTGTATATCAAGAACTAAAGCCGAAGCATCGAATTATGCTTTCAGTGCAACCAAAACCAATATCGGGATGGTGGATGTGCCCGATCCCCGATTATATAAAATTGATGCGCTGATAAAATCTGCAAAAGTAGTCCCTGCTGTTGTTGAAATTCTCGATCTGCCGGGTTTGGCCAAAGGTGCCAGCCAGGGCGAAGGTGTGGGCAATAAGTTTCTGGCCGATATTCAGCAGGTGGATGCTTTGATCCACGTGCTCCGTTGTTTTGATGACGAAAACCTGCCCCATGTGGAAGGCTCCGTAAATCCGGTGCGCGACCTCGAAATTGTTGACCTTGAACTTCAGGTACGCGATATGGATCTGGTGCAGCGAAAAATTCAACGCTTGGAGAAAGTGGCCAAATCGGGCGATAAAGATGCAAAAAACGGTATTGCTTTCCTGCAAACGGTTCTGGACCATCTCGAAAATTTCGAGAATGTTCGGAAAATGGAAATCAGCGAAGCCAATCAGAAATATCTTGATGACCTTTTCCTTTTAACCACCAAGCCGGTAATTTATGCTTGCAATGTGGATGACGAATCGGCCACAAGCGGAAATGCTTATGTGGAAAAAGTGCGTGAAGCTGTAAAAGATGAAAAAGCCGAAGTGCTTGTTATTGCCGGTCAACTTGAATCGGAAATTGCCGAGCTGGACGAGGAAGACCGTGCGGAGTTTATGGCTGATGCCGGCCTGACCGAACCGGGTGTGGACCGTCTCATACGTTCTGCTTACGATCTGCTTAAGCTGCAATCCTTCTTTACTGCTGGCCCCAAAGAAGTGAAAGCATGGACAATTCGCAAAGGCATGACTGCCCCGCAGGCCAGCGGCGTGATTCACAGTGATCTGGAACGAGGCTTTATCCGTGCTGAGGTGATGAAATACAACGATTTTATCGAACTGGGCTCCGAACAAGCTGTGAAAGAAGCTGGTAAATTCAAACTCGAAGGCAAAACATATATCGTGGAGGATGGCGATATATTGCATATCCGCTTTAACGTTTAAACGAAATTGCCAAAAAATCAGGGCTAAATTGCACCGGATAAAGTGTTTGTTTGTTCAATCTTTTGTTTTTCTTATTATTTTGTCAAATTATCAATATTCTTTTGCTTAAGTATGCATCGTATATAACTATGTAATTGTTTTTGCGTTATTATTGGGAAAGCCCGATGATGAAAAGGATATTGATATACATTTTTTCCCTGCTGCCCTTCTTTGCTCATGCACAGGAAATCCCCGGATTGGGTCTTGGGAATTATTCGGGAGTAAACAGTCTTTATATCAATCCTTCCACATTGTTGCACGGAAAGCTCTACCGTGATGTGAATATCATCGGTGCTGATGTCTTTTTTAGCAATAATGTGGTTTACTGGCCTTCATCCGATTTGTCGGGACTAAAATTGCTCACGGGCAGTATCCCAAACTTTAAATATGGCGTGGATGAAAAGCCATTTTTAATCAATTCGGGTCAGGATTTTGAGCAGTTTTATAATTCCGTGCGCGTTTTTGGGCCGGCTTTTATGATGGTGGAAGAAAAATATGCCATTGCGATCCATCTCGGCGCGCGCAGCATGACTTCGGTGGATGATTTACCGAAATCCGTGATGAATTTTGCATATTACGGCCTGGATTACAAGCCCCAGCATGGGATTTTATATGAGGAAGGCCGTTTCAGTATGGCAAGTATGAGCTGGGCGGAGTTTGGCGTAAGCTACAACCGCGAAATAGAGAAACGTGCCTGGGACTGGCGTTCATTTGGTGTGACTTTCAAATTGCTTTTTGGCTATGAAGGAGTAAAGGTAGATGTTCAGGATTTGAGCTATGTGGTGGTAAATGATTGTACTATGGATATCAGGCAGTTGGATGCGGAAATTGCGTTTTCTGCGCCCATCAACTACAGTACAAACGAAATGCTGGATAACCAATTGCAAGTGGGAAGTGGTTTTTCGTTTGATTTGGGCTATACCTGGTTAAAGGCTAAGAAAACCATGCAATGGCATAAAGTTGACCGCCCCTGCGAAATGCGCTTTGTCCCCTATGATTTCCGATTGGGCTTGTCGCTGCTGGATGTGGGCATATTGAGTTTTAAAACCAATGCGGAAGTGCATTCGTACAATAATATCCAATACTACTGGAACCGCATTGATTCCCTTGGCTACGATAATCTGCAATATGCGCTGAATGACATCAGCCAAAGGTTTTACGGCAATCCGGAGGCTTCCTTGAAATCTGAATCGTTCAGCATGATGTTGCCGGCAGCTTTTTCGGTACAGCTGGATTATCATTTGCGCGATGAATGGTTCCTGAACGGATATGCTGTGCTGGCATTGCCGGTTTCACCGGTGAAGAGGCCCAACCTGCTTTATGTTTCGCCCCGCTATGAAACGGAAAAATTTGAAGCCGGAATGCCGGTTTCTTTTTATAATTTCACACAGCCCCGCATTGGATTGTATGGTAGGTTGTATGGTTTTACTGTGGGAACAGATAAGCTGGGAACTTTTTTGGGGCTGAATAATTTTTACGGAATGGATTTTTATTTCAGCATCCGTCTTGGTATTCCGCTCTGGATCAAAGGACGCTGCCCTGCCGAAAAACTGGAATATCCTTGCGAACGCCTTCATTTTCAATAAAAGAAGTGACTCGATAATTCAGCTTCCCGGCTTGGATCGGCTACGCTTCGTTCGGGCATTATGGCCGGAAACTAAAGGCTGCTTAAGAGCAAAATAACCACGCCTGAAACCATCACCAAAACAGAAATACTGCGCCGGAGCAGGTTTTGCTCCCGGAAATAATGTCCGCCAATAATGGTGGCGAAGAAAACCGAAGTGCGTTTTATGGAAAGTACCAAAGCAACCGGGCCGGCTTTCATGGCCAGGATGTGCGCATAACGATAGAAAATCGCCAGAACAGCCACAGCAAGTATTATTTTCCAGCTATGTGCAAATTGATTTTTCAGAGGCTGGTGCTTTTTCTTTGTGATGAGGAATGCGGTCAGAAAAACGATGCTGTAGAAGATCTGCTGCAGGGGCAGAAACAGTTGTGGCGGTACACGGAAATCGCGAAGCAGACTCTTGTCCAAAATAGTTGTGGTCGAAAATAGAGCAATCGCAGCAAGGATAAACCATTGAGCCGTATTCCTTTTAACAAAATAAAAAGGTGAGCGCCAGTCACCGCTTTTATCAATTTGCAGAAAATAGGTGCCAATGAGCAATAGAACCATACCCGCAATGCCAGTGCTGCCAATGTTTTCTCCCAAAAGAAAAAATGCCAAAACAGCCACCACCGCAGGAGTAAACACCAGTAAGGGGAGCGAATTGCTCAACTCATTGTATTTGAGCCCGTACATCACCAAAAGGAAAGCGCCTGCACCAAGAGCAGATTTAAAAAACAGTACAAAAACTGATAGGGAAGAAAGTGTAGCCAGATCTGCATCCAGCATGAATGGAAGCGTAAAAATAGCCGTCAAAACCGATACAATCAGGGAAAAGGCCAGTGGATCGCTTTTGAACAGGGCTTTCTTTTCCAAGACGGCAGCGAAAGCAGAGAACAGTGCCGATATGATTGCCAGGGCTTGCCACATAAATATGCTTGCTTTGTTGGCAAATTTATGGATAAAAGAATAGTTGTTCCCAAAAAAAATCCGGAAACAAATACACTTCTCAGGGTAATTGTATTATAGTTTTTACTGCTTATTGATAATCTTGCTTTTATCAGCTTTGTTTATTAATAATAAGTCGTTTATAATAGAATCGCTAGGCATTTTTTTTATATGATGAGAATACACTGATGTTTCAGCCTTTCAGGCTAAAGATTGTTTGTTTGCTTTAAAACGTGTCATTCCGACAAAGTTTCCGAAGTATGAGGAAGGCTTTGGACGAATTTGTTGGAGATTTAACTTTTGTCTTTCCACGAAATTCCTAGTAGAACCAAATTTTAAAAGGATCATTGCCAATAACATTGGCCAAATCCCTTTGATTTATCATGCGCTTCCATCATTTTTTTTTAAGGATGCACAAATTGGCTGTGATTTTTTTATTTTTGTTGGTGTCCACAATACTTTGAAGAGCATTGAAGCACTTAAACACATGCAATGAAAAAAGAGCACGAAAAATATATGCGCAGAGCTGTTGCATTGGCGCAGCAGGGAATGGAATCCAATGCCGGCGGGCCCTTTGGCTGTGTCATCGTGAAAGACGGCAAAATAGTAGGTGAGGGGCATAACCGGGTGTTGGCCGATAAAGACCCTACAGCTCATGCCGAAATTGTTGCAATACGGGATGCGTGTCGGAATTTATCTGATTTCCAGTTGGAAGGCTGCACGCTCTACGCCAGCTGCGAACCCTGTCCCATGTGCCTCGGCGCCATTTACTGGGCGCGCCCCAAAGAAGTTTTTTATGCCCTGACCAAAGAAGATGCGGCAGGTGCCGGTTTTGATGACCATTTCATTTATGAGGAAATTGAGAAGCCCATGCACATCCGCAGTATTAAGTTTGAAAAACTGATGCGCAATGAAGCCGCACAGCTCTTTCAGTATTGGAAAGAGAAACAGGATAAGAGTGTTTATTAGCTTGAGCAATAAGCACATTATCTGATTAATGTGGAGCAGAGAAAGGAGATTTCCGGCTTTAACCTGACTAATTCATGAAATTTTGTCATGAGCACATTCGATATACCCAGTGACCAGGCGCAAAACGCAATAAGAGAAAGGGAGCGCAGATTTTTGGCGCACAGGAATAGCCGTAGCTATTTCAAGCCGGAACATGTGTTAGAAGATCGTTATAAGCACTGAAAATGCAATAAAACAATGGAATATAAAATTGATGCATAGCACAGCTATGAAGAGGTTTTATTTTCCAACAAAGGGTTGTTTTGCAGCAGTTTCAGCTCGTAATAGATTTTTTAATGCAGTTCCGGGTTTAGCATCAAAAAGATAGCATTCCTCGCTATTGAAGCGGTTTGTGCTCGCAATAGGATATTTTGTGAATTATTCAGGTTAAAATCAAAAATACAATATAATCAACCAAATTTATATAAAAATATTGTATATTTGACATCTGGCAACTTTGTTTTTCAGAAAACTACCGGCAAGGTTTTCAAAAAATAATTTGATTTGAATTTGGTATGATGCAAATTACATCCGACACCCGTTTTATCTTTTTCAAAGGAACAGTATTTATTCTTTGGTTTTTTCTATTGCTCAATCCGGTGAAAGCACAACCGCGTATCGGCCTGCCTCAGAGCTGGGTGGAAAGTACAGCCTTACTGGATACGTCTGTAGCCGCGGCAAGCAATGCTTTTCAGTATTTATTGATTGATAATCAATTAAATATACAAAAGGAAAGTGCTTATGTGCGCCAGGTGTACAAAATACTGAACAGTTCGGGTATCCAGTCTTTGTCGGCGCTTTCGGTTCCCTACGATCCTTCCTATCAGCAATTGATTTTTCATGAGCTTAAGATTATCAGGAATGGCAGTATTGTTTATTCTCTGAAAGCTTCTGATATTGAACTTTTTCAAAGGGAGTTGAGCATGGAGCGCTATGCATATGACGGCTCGGTGAGCGCTGTTGTGAATTTTAAAGATGTACGCGTGGGCGACCTGGTGGATTATTCCTATACCTTTAAAGGCTTTAATCCGGCCAATAAAGGGAATGTCTCCTTCTTTGATCGTGTGCAATTCACTGTTCCGGTCAATTTTGTGAAAATTAGGATTTTGTATCCGGAAGATAAGTATTTGGGCTATAAGCTTTTTAATGCCTGCCCGGAGCCGGAAAAAGCACAAAAAGGAAGTTTGACGGAATTATATAGCGATAGCCAACTTCTGGACTCCATAATCGGGTCAACATTCAGCCATACACTGCTCCTGGGGTCGTAATAGCGTGCGCCATAGTAGTATAGCCCGGTTTCGGCATCCTGTTCCTTACCGTTAAATTTATAGGCATTATTATAATATCCGCTTGTTTTCTGTTCTGCCATGGTTTCGCCAAAAGGCAAATTTAAAAACATTTGGTAAGGCAGGCCTGCATTATCGGTTAAAAATGTGTTGGAGAACCCGCCGATTGCAATGGGCTGAGCGGGGCAATGCTGCATAAGTGGGCTTGAATCTATTTCTGCTTGTGCAGCATTGCTTACCGGGTTTTATAACGTTTAGCTAATCACTTTTGGTAAATTGCTGGAAGTACGGAAAGTGGTTGAGGGCTAGGTTTATTAATAAATATTTATGGATTAGGATCAGCTTTAAACTTCCAGTATTCCGGCATTTCTTCAAGATATTCTTTTGGCCTGTATTTTTCGTAATATCCAATTTGTTTTTTAATTAAGTAGGTGAGCGAGTCACAATCACACATTTTTGTGCCATTGAGATATGTAGAATAAAAACTTCCGAAACAAAGCATTCCCTTTGAGCCATTGCTGTAGTTGATATGGCACTGGATTCTGATATCCGGATACCCATAAGGGGCTTCGCAACTGTCCAGGTTTTCTATCAATTGCGATATTGTTTGTAAAAGTTTTGGTTGATTAAGTGTGATTGTATCGCCATTCCCACCTTCTATTATTAACATTCCACAATCCATAGGTAAGTAATATTCCGTGTGCATATAGACATAGACTATGTTAATGCTTTTGATCGATATTTGTTTTTTGCAACTGATTAATAAAATCACTGCAATCAGACCTGCAATTATAGAAAAAATTGATTTTATTTTCATTTTATTCTTCTTTTTATTTCGTTGATGTACTTATCTTTATCAATCCCATATGGAAGTTTTCGGTCTAACACGTGATAATATTCAATACTTGCTTTTTTATTTACTATATTAGACTTAGGATTGTTAGTTATGACAGATACTCCTTTGTGGTTCTTTCTAAAATACCCTTGTGGCACTTCGCCATTTTTATAAGCAGTATAAGCTTCAGGGCCTTGTATTACAAACATTTCTTCATTGTTCTCGTATTGAGTATTTTTAGCTCTTTTTCGGCTTTTGTATTCTGGATAATTTGTCTGTCGGTTTACCTCATGAGCTATTTCGTGTTCGAGATGTGTTGCCGGTGATAAAATATAATCCTCATCAGTTAGTGAGCCTAGTAAGGGGTTCCAAAATACAACAGATAGACCTCCGTCAATTGTCCGTCTTTGACTTACTAATCCTTCTGTAACATGAACTGATATATTAGGATTTGTTGCTGCTTCAAACATTTTATCTCCACCTCCATTTTGCACATTATAATTCCATGCACTGATTACATGGCCTACAAATGGATTGTCAGGGGCGCCCTTTGAATTCCCTGTGAATCTATAAACTTTATTGGAACTGTTTTCTTTATAATGTATTACAATATCTTCTCCGTTTGGATCTACAAACAGTACAGGATTATTCGCGCAATAATTGTAAGGACTTAAATTGGCATATTTCTCGCTCATCGGATCCACATTCAGCCACACACTGCTCCTGGGGTCGTAATAGCGTGCGCTATAGTAGTATAGCCCGGTTTCGGCATCCTGTTCCTTGCCGTTAAATTTATAGGCATTATTATAATATCCGCTTGCTTTCTGTTCTGCCATGGTTTCGCCAAAAGGCAAATTTAAAAACATTTGGTAAGGCAGGCCTGCATTATCGGTTAAAAATGTGTTGGAGCCTAAGTGGTCGGGATGGTAAAAGTAGATGCTGGAAGTGAGGGCAGTAGTAGCTTATTAAATTAAGAGCATGAATAAACGAACAGTTGATGCTCATTAACCAACAGGACGAAGATGAAAAAATGCCCTGGTTAAGATTATTAATTCCATGCTTACGAAAAAGCGCATGAAAGATTTGTTGGACGGGAAGGCTAAGTTTTAAAAATAAAGCCCCGGAGGTCTTCCGAGGCTCTTATGTTATTTTGGTAATTTATTCCAATACTCATAAAATTCTTCATAAGTAATGTCATCTTCTAAACTTGATAAATCGAATTGGTTCAAATCAAAAATGCCGTATTTACCGAATTTAAATCTTGACGATGGAAACACATGTATTACTTTGTTTTGTTCGCTTAATCCTAACTCTTTTTTTATAGCACCATTATCATCTATTTCCAAAAATAATTTTGATAAATCTTTCTGAAACCTTGATAATTCTATAAAATCACTATCTATTAATAAATATCTCATGGCTTAGGAGGTTTTATGATGGGTGTTTGCTTAAACCACGTCCAAGGTTTATACCAGTTGTATTTGTGAAGATGATAATGGAATCCCATATTCTGACCTGTCTTAGCAAGATTTCCACCACCTTTAGCCCCCCATGTAACTGTTGCACCGGGAGTGCCAGCTCCAACTGCAATTTGATTAGAAACAACTGTTTTCCCTGTTCTAAACCAATCTGAAGGACGAGGGTTCTTGATTATATTAAAAGCTGTTTTTCCGCCACTTGCTAAAGATACAACTCCTTCAATCCCCCCAGTAGCCACAAAGAGCAATGTATTTGCCGTAGCTTTGGTAACCGGATGCTCAAGAAAATCTTGTTGACCTTTATGTATAGATGAAATGAAAAGTTCTTTTTGAGACCTTTCAGAAAGAGGGCTATTTCGGCTTAACAATTGTCCTTTTAATCCATCATTATTTAGTACTTTATTTTCTGCATCTACTGGAATGTTAGAAATTGAAATTGGTACATTTTCGTAATAATTAACGTAATTGCCTTCAATATCAGGAACAGAAACAGCTTTACCAACATTAGTAAACTTTTCGCTATTTATGGTTAATGTTTCATCACTTTTATCCCGCCAAATTAAATTCCCGGCTTCACTCTGATACCAGTCAGCACTCATGCCTGTTGGGTCAATTAAGACTATTGGGTTATTGTGTACATAATGGTATGGAGTCCATGATGGGAAGTCGCTTGCCAAAGGATCCACATTCAGCCACACACTGCTCCTGGGGTCGTAATAGCGTGCGCCATAGTAGTATAGCCCGGTTTCGGCATCCTGTTCTTTGCCGTTAAATTTATAGGCATTATTATAATATCCGCTTGCTTTCTGTTCTGCCATGGTTTCGCCAAAAGGCAAATTTAAAAACATTTGGTAAGGCAGGCCTGCATTATCTGTTAAAAATGTGTTGGAGAACAATCCGCCGATTGCAATGGGCGGAGCGGGGCAATGCCGCACAAGCGGGCTTGAATCTATTTCTGCTTGTGCAGCATTGCTTGCCGGGTTTTATTGCTCTTGATGAGCTTTTCATAATAGATCCCATATTGAATTCATTGATTTATAGAAAAAATGCATGGTACTAGTTGGAGTATTTTAGGTTTAAATAACTACTAATTCATATTGGTTAAAATATAGATAAATTAAATTATTTGTAAACTACTAAAATTCAGTTTTTCTTATCTGGGTGCAAAATGCAAGGTATACCAAAAACAAAGGCAGTGTCTGAATCCGGTGTGAATCTAAGGATTGAGTTCTCAACTAAGTCCGCATAATCAGTATTCAAAAAGAGACTATCAATGGAAGTCTTTGCTTTTTCAAACGTGAAGCTAAGAATGCCGTTTATTTCATCCCAATTTCCTTTTATTGTTATATTCTGGGACACAAAACTAGTTCCTGGTAAGTTGCACTTTTCAGATGAAAATGTTTCAAATGTTAAAAACAAATCCCCATTTGATTCTAAATCAAGGATAATATTAATAAACCCTCCTGTTACACTTTTATCACTCATATAAAGCCTTTCTTCCAAGGGATGGTTGCAATGAGTTGTTATCAAGTAAATAAGTAGAGTCAGGCATGCTCTTAGTGCTAATTTTTTAGTTTTTAGCTTTCGGTTTATATAGCTCATAGAATTTGGTTGTTTTGGGTAAAGAATATTTTGGATCCCATATATTATTAGTTGCCCTTGGAGCTCCAACATTATTTATTTTTCCATCTTTATTTAGTGTGAAAACATGACTTGACCATCCCCCAACAATAAAACTTCCATTCTTTGAGGATTCTTGAGCATCTTCCAAGGTTAATGGTTCAAAGTGCTCAGCTAGAGCTTTTGAAATTTTCACCGCACGTCCCTGTAATACACTAATATCCATATTGATTCCCATTTCCTCTAGCCCTGATGCCACTGATTTTCCAATGCACCTAGTTCCATAATTACAGTAAGTTATCCATCTATCAATTTCAGGGTTTCCATCAGGGGCATTTATAATAATTCCATCAGCATCTTTCTTATAAACTGGTGTCGATGTGTAGTTTTCTCTAGTATAGTCTTGAGTAAAGTCGATTATTCCTTGAATATTTACTTCATCCTTGCCGCCAAGGATTTCATCATAGTTTTTGAACTTAAAATACTGGTTACTTCTACTATCTCCTGTTAACTGAAAAACGGCATTAGAACCATCATCTATAGTTGCTATTTCATTTCCGTTCTCGTCCTCATATCTTGTTGCTTCCATCCCAGTTGGATCAATAAGATTAATAGGATTGTCGTGTACATAATGGTATGGAGTCCATGATGGGAAGTCGCTTGCCAAAGGATCCACATTCAGCCACACACTGCTCCTGGGGTCGTAATAGCGTGCGCCATAGTAGTATAGCCCGGTTTCGGCATCCTGTTCTTTGCCGTTAAATTTATAGGCATTATTATAATATCCGCTTGCTTTCTGTTCTGCCATGGTTTCGCCAAAAGGCAAATTTAAAAACATTTGGTAAGGCAGGCCTGCATTATCGGTTAAAAATGTGTTGGAGAACAATCCGCCGATTGCAATGGGCGGAGCGGGGCAATGCCGCACAAGCGGGCTTGAATCTATTTCTGCTTGTGCAGCATTGCTTGCCGGGTTTTTATCGCGTTTAGCTCATCTCCTCCGGTAATTTACTGGAAGTGCAGAAAGTGGTGGTACGCTTGTCTTTAAGGATTTTGGTATTTGAATGAGAACTGTTTAAAAATGCATTTTTTTTATTATCATGAAAATTAAACTACTTACTTTCCAATACAAAACCGCCCAAAAATATTGCCCAAAAGATCGTCGGTTGTAATTTCTCCGGTGATGCTGCCCAATTGATGCAGGGCTTCGCGGATATCAATGGCGATTAAATCGGTGGGGATTTGCTGTTCAAATGCCGACATGATGTTTTCTACAGATTCCAGGCTGCGGCTCAGGGCTTCGTAATGCCGCGAATTGCTGATAATCACATCGGTGGGTTTGTGTTTGTTGCGGTAGGCATTGACCAGGCTTTCGCAGATCAGGCTGATGTTTTGTTTGCGCTTAGCCGAAATAAAAATGGTTTCCATATCCACCAGGTCACCAAAAGCTTTGGGTGTTTCGGACAGCCGGTCGGTTTTATTGGCAATAATGATAAAATCTTTGCTTTGGTCTTCGATGTGGTCTCGGAAATCTTCCAGCACTTCCTGTATTTCTTCATAAGAAGTTTTGCTGACATCAAAGAGGTAGAGCACAATGCTGGCCTGTCGTATTTTTTCGTAGGTGCGTTCAATGCCAATGCTTTCGATGGTATCATCCGAGTCGCGCAGCCCGGCGGTGTCGATAAAACGGAAGGCCACATCATCAATGATAATGGTATCTTCGATGGCATCGCGGGTGGTTCCGGGAATATCGGAAACAATGGCTTTTTCTTCGTTGAGCAGTGCGTTGAGCAGAGTGGATTTCCCTACATTGGGTTTTCCCACAATAGCAACGGGCACACCGTGTTTCATGACATTTCCAAGACGGAAGGAGGAGAGGAGGTACGAAATTTCCTTATGGATTTCTTTTAACAGTGCATCGAATTTATGGCGGTCGGCAAATTCCACATCTTCCTCACTGAAATCCAGCTCCAGCTCAATTAAGGAGGCGAAATCGATCATCTGCTGGCGCAAATTGTTGATTTTATCAGAGAATCCGCCGCGCATCTGATCGAGTGCCAGGTCGTGCGAAGCTTTGGAGTTGCTGTTGATCAAATCGTTCACAGCTTCAGCTTGCGAAAGGTCGAATTTTCCGTTCATAAAGGCTCTTTGTGTAAACTCTCCGGCTCGTGCAGTGCGACATCCTTTATCGATGAGCAGCTCCATCAGCTTTTGCTGGATGTAGGGACTGCCATGGCATCCGATTTCGAGCATATCTTCCCCGGTATAGGATTTTGGGTTGCGGAACAGGCTCACAAGCACATCGTCCAGGACCTTGCCTTCCTGATCGATAATTTCTGCATGAAAGCAGCTGTGGCTTTTACGCTCTTCAATTGCTTTTCCATTTGCTTGCAGGATCTGTTTGCCAATATTAATGGCATCTTTACCACTGATGCGGATCAGGGCAATAGCTGCCTGTCCGGGAGCAGTGCTCAGGGCGCAAATATTATCGTTGATAAGTGCTGTTTTTTTGGGATTGTTCATGCCGGCTAGTTTTAAATTAGCCTTTTATACCTTTAAATCTGCTTTTAAGTTACATTAAGTTGGATAATCCTGATTCCTTTTCTGTCGTCACAGGCTTGATTGTTTTTATTTGGGGTTCTACACGGAATTTCGTGGATAATCATAAAGTTTGAGATAAAAAACATTCAGAGATAGATTATTTATGAAAAAAACCTGAGCTCCAACAGATTCCTCCCTCTGGCTTTTAAAACCCGTCATTCCGATAAAGTTTTCCGAAGCATGAGGAAAGCTATGGAGGAATCTGTTGGAGATTTAACTTTTGTCTTTCCACGAAATTCCTAGTAGAACCTTATTTGGTAAATATTTTTCTTACTATCCTATGAAAATTCCTTTCATTTGATTGATTTTAAGTTTGTTAATTTTAAGAAAAACCTTTCTTTTCGCTCTTGGATTTTGTACCTTTGCAAGGAATACTATTGTTGAAAACATGAAATATTTAATTAATTTTATTTGGTAGAGAACATAAAAGGGTAGAGCTATGAAAAGATTAAAATTTATTCTGATAATTGTAATGGGCATGCTTTCTGTGACGATAATGGCACAGACGGCAAAGTCCAGTTTCAAGGCCGGAAAGAAATTTGTAAAAGCCGGCGAATATAGTAGTGCCATACCGCAGTTGGATAAAGCCATTGAGCTGGATCCCAATTACGGCGAAGCCTATCAAATGCGTGCTGAATCCTATGAGGCGCTTGGTGATAAACAGAAAGCGATTGATGATTACGACCGGGCCTTGGCTCTTGATCCTAAAGAAGACTGGATTGCATTTAAATCGGCCGATTTGAACTATACGCTCGAAAATTATCAGGCAGCCATTGCAAAATACCGCCAGGGGCTGATGATGGATTCCAAAAACCTGCTGGCATACAACAATCTCGTAAATGCATTGATCCTCGAAGAACAATATCAGGAGGCATTTATCGAAGCCAATAAAGCATTGAATGTCAAAGAGAATTACACAAATTACTTTAACAGGGCCCGTCTTAATTTTATCACCGGTAATTTCGTTCAGTCCGAAGCAGATTATCGCCGTGCCATTGCCGAAGACCCTTCCAAAGTTGATGCCGTTATTGGAATGGCGCGCTCTCAATACGAACAATCCAAGCTTCCACAAGCATTGGGATCAATCAATCAGGCTTTGGGCATTGATCAAAAAAATAAAGAAGCACTTACACTCCGCTCACGCATTTATCATAAAAATAAAGATTATGTGAATGCAATTAATGATATCTCAAAGGTGCTACTGTTTTATCCCGGTGCAGCGGATATCAATGATGTTTACAAGCTTCGCGGCATTTATCAAATGGAATTTAACCAGCAAACTGCTGCCATTGGCGATTTTAATCAGATTTTGGTTAATGATCCTGAAAATGCAGAAGCCCTTTATCTGCGTGCCAAATGTTATGCCGATGTATTTAATGCTGAGCTGGCAACTGCTGATTTTAAGGCTTTTATTGCGCTTGCCGGTGGTAATGCACTCATGGCCGATCAGATTGAAGATGCTCAAAAAAAGATGTATGACCTGAATATGGAGACCAATAAGCCAAAAGTTGTGATGGATCAAACTATTGAGCGTGAAGCGGGTGTCCTTGAATTTGTGCGCGGTGAAGATAAAGTTGTAATCAAAGGCCATATTGAAGATCAAAGTGCCCTGGAGTATGTCACTTTTAATGATAAGAGCACAGAAGTGCTGGATGGTTCGTTCAAGCCCGATGATAAAACTTTTGAAATTAGCTTTGACCTTGATGGTATTGACGAATTGGTGGTAAGTGCCTCAGATGTCTATAATAACAAGATATCCCAAACCTATAAAATTATACGAACAGAAGTGGATGCCCCCGAAATCCTGATTATGGATCCGATGACATCAGATAATGGCGAAATATTTGTCGAAACAGATGATGCACTGCTCTATATAGAAGGTGTTATCCAGGATGAGAGCCTGATTGATTATATCCATATTGATGGCGTTACCGCTGGGTTTAATTCCAATTCGCTGAATCCCCAGTTTTGGGCCAATGTAGAAGTGAAAAATAAAAGCAGCATTACGGTAACTGCCGAAGATATTTATGGCAATACTACCGAAATGCGTTACATCATCAACCGAGATATGGCCAATGCTTTTGCCGATAACCCTATGGGCCGTACCTGGATAGTTTATATCGAGAACAGTAATTATGAGTCATTTCCAAATTTACAAGGCCCGGCTAAAGATATTACAATGATCCGCTCTGCTTTGGCAAACTACCGCGTGCCCGTGCAAATGCACAAAAAAGATATGACCAAAGAAGATCTGGAGAAATTCTTCCGTATCGAACTGCGCGACCAAATTAAAAAATACAAAGCCAATTCATTGATTATATGGTATGCCGGACACGGCGCCTACATGAATGAAACCGGCTATTGGATTCCCGTGGATGCCGATCGTGATGATGAGTTCAGCTATTTTGACCTGAATGCTTTGCGTGCCAGTATGGAATCTTATGTAGATGACCTGACCCACTTACTCGTTGTTTCGGATGCCTGCGAATCAGGCCCTTCATTCTATCTTGCTATGCGTTCGGCACCAAAAGATTTGAGTTGCAACAACTGGAAACTTACTAAATCAAAATCTGCTCAGGTGTTTTCTTCTGCCGGTTATGAGCTGGCTGCCGATAATTCCATTTTTGCAAAATCATTTGCACAGGCTTTGAAACAAAATCCAAATACATGTATCCCAATTGATGATATCGTGGGAATTGTAAGTAAAGCAGTGGTAGAAAATAACGACCAGCGCCCGCAATTTGGCCAGATAAAAGGTTTCCGCCACGATGGGGGGTCTTTCTTCTTTATGCGTAAAGCGGAAGAAGCCGCGATGCCTGCCGAAGAGGCTGATACCACACGATAGTTATAATATTTATTATATTTTCTATAGCCCCTGACGCACCAACCGTCAGGGGCTTTTTTTATCCCGGCTTATGATGTGCACAATGCCTGCATTTCTGTTTCAAAAGTATTGCAATACCGTTGAACCATCGTTTCAACGCCTTTGAAACACCGGATGCTCAAAAAAGAATATTTAAAAGAGAAGAAAGGAGATTTTTAAAATGAATAATTTAGTCAAATTCGAGGATATTTTATCCGAAAAATATGGAGAAAAAGAAAGTCCGGAAAGAGATAAATACGATGCTGACTCACTGGCTTTCAGGCTGGGTGTTATGCTCAAAGAAGCCAGAAAAGAAGCGAAATTGATATAAGAGAAACTCACAGCAAGATCGGGTACACAGAAAAGCTATATTTCCATGATTGAAAGAGGACTTGCTGATATTCAAATTTCGACATATTACAAATTAATCGAAATAGGCTTGGGCAAAAATTTAAATATTTCAATTGGATAAAGATTTCTGATGCGCCAATTAAGCCGCCTCTCCGCACGCATCAATCTGTTCTGCACGGAAACCGCTGCAAGAAGATATATGGTTCTCCAGATAAATCCCGGGACATCCGGACGGTAAACTCCATCAATTCCTGCCATGCTCAAATCTGAAACAAAAAAAAACGCTCCAACCGGAGCGTTTTTGAATTTATTTGAATCACATAGGATTATCTGATCAGCGTTACAACACCATTGTATTGCTTCTGTATTCCGCTTACTTCGCCATCACCCTGAAGGCTTAGGAAGTACACATAATTTCCGAATGGGCATTCTTTTCCATCGAGATTTCTGCCGTCCCAGCCTTCCAGTGCGTCATCTGATTTATAAACCAGTGAACCGGCACGGTTATAGATGTAGATGGAGAATACGGCATCCGGATCACTGACTTTGATGCGGAAGCGGTCGTTCAATCCATCATTATTCGGACTGAAAGCATTCGGGATTTCCACATTGCCCTGGCAAAGCGTCACTTTAATGGTATCGGCAGTGGAGCAGCCTTCATTCCAGGCGCGTACCGAATAAGTGCCACTGCTTTCAACTTCAATATAACGTCTTGGGTCGCCATTGTTCCACTGGTAGTAATAATTACCGGCACTGTAACCTGCATCAAGTTCAATAGGATCACAACCGAATTTAGTGATATCCGGGCCTAGGTTTACATACGGTATCTGATGCACCGGAATGCTTACGTTGATGCTGTCGGCACATCCCTTGGCTGTTGTACCTTTAATTTGATAGGTTGTGGATTCATCCAGACGTGCTATTACTCTTGAACCCGCAGTAGTATCCAGTCCTCCGGCAGGTGACCAGAGGTAATCCTGAGCACCAAAGGCTTCCAGTGTAATGGGGTGCTGCTGACAAACATTCAGGTCTTCAGGTGTATAGAATAGGTCTGGCAGTGGGTTTACGACAATGTTAAGGCTGTCGGAATAATCTCCGCAAGGACCTGTGCCATAGGCGGTGAGTTTGATCCAAACGGTGTCCGCTTCCGTTATGTCGTCAGGTGCGGGCAGCCAGCGTGTGTTCACCGTATTGCCACTTACAAAGCTGCCTGAGCCTGCTGTCCAGCGTACCGAATCATAGTGTTCTGCTACAGCGTCCACCAAGTCGTAATAACTGCCTTCACAAATGCTGTCGCTGATACCGGCATAAACCGTAGCCGCAGGGATTACATTGATGAAGATACTATCGTAGGCGCTCATGCCGCACACATTATCAAAACGTGCATACAGCCATTTGCTTTCTGCAGGAGCGTCAATTTTAACATCTTGTCCGTCTCCGATTTTGCTAAGTCCGCCAACAGAATTGCGCATGTACCAACGGAGTGTATCACCGTTGCCGCCGGTATAATTGAGGGTGATGGAATCTTCCGTATCGCTGCAGTAGTTGTTCATCGAAAGGATGAGCTCATCGGGCAGGGCCGGAATATTCACAATCAATTTGATGCTGTCGTAATCACTGGCATTGCATGGGTTCTGCCATTGTGCAAAATAGGTGGTTGTGGTATCCGGGTTCAGGATTGTAAGCTCGGTGCCCTTGCCGACAAACGGGCCTGTAATCGAATCCTTATACCATTTCAGCGTATCGCCATAGCCTCCAAATGCCATCAGGGTGATTTCTTTTGGTACACCCGGGCAAATGTTGTTCGTGTCAAGTGCCAATGAATCTACCGGGATGGTATTGTTCACAACAATCTCGATGGAATCGCAATCGGAAACGCCGCAAACATTTTCCCAGCGCGCGAAGAACCATGTGGTTTCCACAGGAACATCATGCAGCCAGAGCGTGTCGCCTGTACCTAATTCTTCGCCATTACAGCTTCCTTCGAACCAGCGCACTGTTGCTTCCTGTCCGGAAATGGTATCACCATAACCGCCGATGGCTGCAAGCATCAGGCTGTCGATAGCAGCAGGGCAGAAGTGGTTGGTATCGGTTACCAGTGTATCAGGCACAAGAGGCATCTGGACAACCGTAATAAAAATGGAGTCGCTGCTGCTGATGCCGCATTCGGTTTCGTAGAATGCGTAGAAATATGTGCTTGTATCCGGAACAGGAGCAAAGAAAGGATTGCCCGTTCCGATGATATCATTGTCGGGGCTTCCCACAGTCCAGCGCAGGCTGTCACCAAATCCGCCGATTGCTTCAAGGCGGATAGGCTCAGTGTCGCTGATGCAGAACATATTGGTATCGGCAATGATGCTGTCCGGCACAATAGGTGTATTTACGATAACTTCTACAGGTACGCATTCTGTTTGACCACAAACATTTTCCCATGCTGCAAGATATACGGTAGATGTATCAGGAGATTCTACATAAATCGGGTTATAGCTGCCGAGATATTCTCCGGTGCAACTGTCTTTATACCAATTGAGCTGATCGCCATAACCGCCAAATGCTTCAAGCTTAAGTGCATAAGGATAGCCTGGGCAGTAGTTGGATGTGTCAACAGTTACGAGCTCCGGAGCACGCGGCTGCTGGTCAACCTGAACGGTAAATGAAATGCAACTGCTTTCACCACAATTGTTTTCATAACGTCCAAAGTATTGGGTTGTTGCCGTAGGAGCTTTAATTTTCAATGGATTGCCCATGCCCATAACGGGACCGCCACAGCTGTTTTCGAACCAGAGTACATAGTCTCCGAATCCGCCTTCAGCAATGAGCTGGATGCTGTCCACAGTACCGTCACAATAAACCATATGGTCGCTGTAAACGGTATCCGGAACAACCGGTATTGGGGCTACATCCACATAAATGGAATCGCATGGGCTGATGTTGCAGGTATTGCTGTAGTGTGCAAAATACCAGGTAGGTTCTGTTGGCGCAACAATGGTCAGTTCCGTTCCAAATCCGATTGGATCTCCACCGCAAGTTCCGGCAAACCAGCTGAGCTGATCACCTACGCCACCATAAGAAATAAGCGTTAATTCATCAATGCTGCCGGCACAGAAACCGTTGTCGCTGCTCTCAAGCGAGTCGGGAACAATGGCCTCGGGGAATACGATTACTTCCACGCTGGCACATTCGGTTGTGTCGCAGCTGTTTGCCCATCGTGCGAAATATTCCGTGCTTACATCCGGCGCTTCAATTTTGATGCTTGTTCCGTTTCCAAGCAGTGTCCCACCACAACTTTCGCTGTACCAGGCCAGGTTTACACCCGATCCGCCAATGGCTGTCAACTGGATGCTGTCAATGGTCCCACCACAGAAGAAGCTGGTGTCAACGGTTGCTGCAATTGGAGCAACGGGCTGAGGCGTAACAATGATCTGTATGGAATCGCATGCTGATGCGCCGCAGTCATTTTGCCAGCGAGCAAAGAACCATGCAGTATCTGAGGGAGGAACAATGTTCAGCAGTGTGTCTGTAGTGATACCCAGCAGGCTGTCGCCACAGGCTCCGTAGAACCATGCGATTTCGTCGCCATATCCACCATCGATGGTGAGCGTCACTTCTGCTATAGTTCCGGCACAGAAATCAGTGGTATCTACAAACATATCTGTTGGAGCTTCCGGCATTGGCCACACGTTTACGCTTTCTGTTGTGTCGTTGCTGCAACCAAAGATATCCTGATAAGAATAGGTAATATCATGGAATCCGGTGCCGGCCATCGCAGGATTGAACCATGCTGTTCCATTGCCCATATCATTGATTCCGTCGCCACTGAATATTCCAAATGGGAACTGGCTTCCGGTCAGTAATATGCTGTCGGCATTTACACAGATTATTTCCGGCAATCCTGTGAAACTGACCGTTGGAGGATCTAGTACCAAAGTTGACATCAGCGTGTCGTTGGTACATCCGTTGGCGTCGGAATAAGTATAGATAATTGTGAACGGGCCGCCAACTCCGGCAAGGGCAGGATCAAAATAAGCTGTTCCATCGCCATTGTCTGTAATACCGGGGCCGCTGAACGTTCCTTCGGGAGCGTGGTTTCCGGTAAGGGTGTCCTGACCGCCATTGAGGCAGTAGTAGTCTTCCAGTCCGGTAAAGTTAACCGAAGGAATCGGGTTTACAGTCGTCTGAATTGTTGTATCACTTACACAGCCGTATTCGCTTTCATAAGAATAAACAATATCATAGGGGCCGCCGACACCCGCTACAGCAGGATCAAAGAGAGCCTTGCCGTTTCCGAGGTTGGTAATACCTGCACCACTGAATGTTCCGGCAGGTTCGTAATTGCCTGTAATTGTGTCCGGCATCTCGTTTACACAGTATTCGGCTTCCAGGCCGAGGAAGGTAACAACAGGCATCGCGACAACTTTAGTAAGGTAGGTAGCCGTGTTTTCACAGCCATTGCCATCGCTAAAGGTGTAATTGATGACATAAGGCCCACCAATTCCTGCAGCAGCCGGATTAAAAACAGCGCGGCCGTCGGCAAGGTCTGTGATGCCCGGGCCGCTGAATGATCCTTGCGGCGCCATATTGCCATAAATAGTGTCCCATGCTGCCTCAACGCAATATGCAGTATCTAATCCGCTCACGCTAAGCTCAGGAATAGCATAAACCGTGGTGGAAAGTGTGCTATCGTTGGTACATCCGTTCGGGTCTGTATAGGTATAAGTGATATCGTGTGTGCCAATACCGGCAACAGCAGGATCAAACAGAGCAGAACCATTGCCATAATCGGAAATACCGGCGCCACTGAATGAACCGTAACCAAGGTGGTTTCCGGTCAACAGACTTGGTAAAGTATTTAGGCAATATTGAGGATCCAGTCCTGTGAAACTGACAGCAGGGAGGTTGTTGACTGTTACAAAGCGGCTGGAATCTGATTGGCAGCCGGTAACAGGATCAATATAGATATAGGTAATCTCGTGCGGGCCGCCAACTCCTGCAAGTGCCGGAACAAATTGTGCTTTACCCAATCCGGTATTGATTATCCCGGGGCCTTGGAAATAACCTTCAGGAGCCATATTTCCTGTTAAAGGAATTGGTGTACCATCAACACAATAAGCCGGGTCCATCAAAGTAAACCATACCGGTGTTGTCCCATGAACAACAGTGGTTTTTGTTTTGCTTCCGGCACATCCTGATGCAGGATCAGCATAAGTATATGTGATGTTGTATGGGCCACCGGCACCTGCAAGTGCAGGATCAAAGGTAGCAGTACCATTGCCATTATCTGTGATGCCTGCGCCAGTGAATGTTCCAGTTGGAGCAAAGTTTCCAGTAAGTGTAATAGGAGTTTCATAGATACAGTACTCATCGCCCAAACCGGTGAAGTCAACAAATGGGAGCTCAGTAACCGAAGTGATCTGGATTTCACTTGCCGAGCATCCGTTTGCATTGGTGTACGTATATGCGATTTCGTAGGGACCTCCCAGTCCGGCAAGTTGCGGATCAAAGGTGGCTGTACCGTTTCCGTTATCGGTGATGCCGGTACCACTGAATGTACCTTCAGGTGCTTGATTTCCTGTGAGTGTTACAGGAAGTCCGTCAATACAGTAGTTTGCTGCCAAACCACTGAAGCTTACTACCGGAAGCGCCTGTGGATAGACGGTAATGCCTTTGCATATCGACTGGCCACAATCGTTCTGCCAATAAGCCTGATAGGTTGTTTGGCTTGTCGGTGCCGCAATGGTAAGCTGGTTTCCGGTTCCTGCAGTAGTCGGGCTGCCACAATAACCGACCGACCAAACTACTTCATCACCAATTCCGCCAATGGCAGTCAGTGTGATGGAATCTACCGATCCGATACAATAATAATTGGTGTCAACAAGTACTTCGTCCATAACAACCGGCATCGGATCAACATCTACGCTAACAGAATCGAGAGCGGAGATGCCGCAATTGTTTTCCCAGTAAACGTAATAGGTTGTTGGCGCATCGGGAGCATCAATTGTGATTGCCGGTGTAATGCCCACGATGGTGCCGTTCGGGCTGCCTTCGCGCCAGTAGATGTCGTTTCCTGATCCGCCTACAGAAGTCAGCGTAATCGTTCCTGTATAATCATAGCAGAAACCTGTAGTATCTACATAAGCAGTATCAACCGGTTGTGCCGATGGATTGACAATGATGCTGATGGAATCGCAGACAGAGTTTCCGCAACTGCTTTCCCAGCGTGCATAAAGCACAGTGGTGTCGAGTGGGGCAGGGTATGCAAATGGCGTTCCGGTTCCGATTTCTGTGGTGCCGCAGCCATCAATATACCATTTTAAGATTTCACCATAACCGCCAACCGCTTCAAGGTTGATGTAGTCCACAGTGCCTGTGCAATAGTTGTTTACATCAACAATGATGTCGTCGGGTGGTGCGCTGGTATTGAATACGTTCACAGTAACGGAAATACATTCGGAAGTGTCGCATCCATTCTCCCAGCGTACATAATAGGTCGTTGTTACTTCAGGGGAGGGAAGGGTGATGCTTGCACCTGTTCCCAGGTCCGTTCCATCACAGCTTCCTTCTAGCCAGCGCATGACATCGCCGGATCCACCTTCGGCAGTAAGGGTGATGTCACCCGGATCGGTGCTGCAGAAGTAATTCCTGTCGCTGTAGGCTACCAGTGGTGGTTCCGGAAGCGGATATTGGTATTCGATTACAATAGCTGTATCGAAGCTACATCCGTTGGCATCATCAACAAAGAGCCAGTAGGTTCCTTCTTCTATGTTCCAGAGATCCGGGATTGTATCACCGGTTGACCAATAATAGCTGTATGGTAATGTTCCGCCGGCCATGGAGATGTCAATAAATCCTTCGTCGCCACCTTCACAATCCACAAATTGGATAACAGGCTGACGCTGGTATGATGTGTCTTTGATTTTTGCAAAGAAGAAGTCCTGATCGCCATTGCTGATGATCTGATGTGTTCCGAAGTCAGCATTGCTGCGGAATGAACCGCCAGTCAGCACGTCTTCATCAGGAGTAAGTGTGATTGCACATGAAGAATCGGCCAGAGGGCTACCGCCACTATGTGACCAGATATTGAGCCCGCTGCTGTTGTATTTAGTGACATACACATCGCTGCTTCCCATGCTTTCGAGGGTGTCGGCAGTGAAATATGCTGTGCCCCTGAAAGAACCTGCTGTATAAACATTATTGAGAACGTCCACTGCAATGGCATGGCCATAATCATTTTGAGTACCACCGGCAGTGCGGATCCATTTAAGGTTACCGCCACGGTCGTAGTGGGCGGTGAACATATCGGTACCACCTCGGGAGTTGATTGTGCGTGCATTGAAGTTTGCTGATCCTCCAAAGGAACCGGCCTGATAAATATTTCCGGAATAATCTACGGCAAGAGCTTCACCACGGTCATCCTGGCTGCCACCCGACCTCTGCACCCATTGTTGCTGGCTGAGGTTGTTGTATTTGAGCAGGAAGATGTCGTTGCTACCGACACTGGTCAGTGTTTTGCCATCGAAGTGTGCTGTGCCCTGGAAACGTCCGGTAACAATTGCATTTTCAGAAATATCCACGGTAATGCCTTCGCCAAAGTCCTGAGAAGTACCACCGGCAGTTTTTACCCACTGCAGGTCCCCGCTTTCGTTGTATTTGGCTGTGAAGATATCATCACCACCGGCACTGACAAAAGTAAGGTGGTTGAAATCAGCACGTCCCTGGAATGAACCGGTGATATAGCTGTTTCCGAGTTTATCGGTATAAATCGCATTGGAATAGTCGTTGAAGAAACCACCGGCAGAATTTACCCAGCGATAGGTCCCGTCTTCTGCCCAGCTGGCAATAAATGCGTCGTAAGCACCGGCAGTCCATACGGTGTCGTCTTCATTGCCACCAAAGAATGCCAGTTCTTTCACATAGCCGGTTACATAAACATTGCCCAGTGTATCTAAGCCAATTCCGCGCGATTCGTCATCAAGTGTACCACCGGCATGATCGGCCCAAATAAGCTGACCAATGCTGTCGTATTTGGCAACAAAAATGTCGTTGTCACCAAAACTACTGAGTGACGTGCCACCAAAGTCAACCGTATTGCGGAAGGATCCTGTTACATAAATGTATCCGTCTTTATCAGTTAGCATATCCCGGAGTATGTCGGCATCACCGGCTCCAAATCCGTGTGCCATGCTCCAGAATGTTGTATCCAGGCCAAAGCGCAGGCTGTCGGGCTGCCCGATTTTAAATTCCTTGCTGATGCTGCAAATGTTGGCATCCGCAATATAAACGGAATAAGTGCCCGGATCAAGATTCCTGATGTCTTCGCTTGTAGCTCCGTTCGACCAGAGGAATTCGTAAGGTTCATCGCCATTGGTTACGCTGATGTCGATAGCTCCATTGCCTTCACCAAAACAAGTAATATTGGAAGTTTCGGCTGTAATAATGAGCGTTGGTATCACCTCAAGGCGTGCTGAATCTGAAAGCAGAATGCCGCAATAAGCGCTGCTGATTTCACAATGATAATAGCCAGTATCGCCTAAGCTGGCCGGATTAAAGGTGATTATGCTGTCGGTTTCACCTTCAACACTCACTCCGTTGCGCATCCATTGGTATGAAATGTTATCGCCTGTAACAGAGATCCACATACTGACACTATCGTTTTCACAAAGTGTTTCGCTCAGTGGTTGTGTTACTATTTGTGGGGCTTCATTCACATTCAGATATGCATTTTGAGAGAATTCATCACCACAGGTATTAAATACGTAGCATTCGTAATTGGCTTTGTCGGCAAGGGTGGCAGGAGTGAAGTGCAGTGTGGCACTGTTGGCTCCGGGTATGTCCACACCTTCTTTGCGCCATTGATAAAAGAGGCTGTCGCCATCACTAACCAGAGAGAGTTGGGCATCGTATCCTTCACAGATCTCTAGGCTGTCGGGTTGATCTGTAATCACAGGAATTGCATTGATTGTGATTTTTGCCTGATCGCTTACATCGAAGCCGCAATAGTTGGATACTTCGCAGGTGTAATTTCCTGTAGTTGCAGGGGTGATTGGGTCAATGGTAAAATTTGTTCCGTTAGCGCCCGGAATATCAATTCCTTCGCGTTTCCATTGGTAAGTCAGGAAGTCGCCATCAGCCAGGCAATACAATGTAACGGCATCGCCGTCGCATGTAGAAAGATCGACTGGCTGTAGCGTGATGTCGGGAACAATATTGACATAAACATAAACTGTATTGGTTACCTGAAATCCGCAATTGTTCCAGATGCGGCAATAATAATCACCGGCATCAGGGAAGGTAATCGGATCCATGAGGTAGGTTGGATTGGTTGCACCCGGAACATCTACGCCATTGAGCACCCACTGATAGTTCAGGGAGTCGCCGGTTGCGGTTACGCTAAGCATTTTGGTTTCGCCTTCACAGGCATTTTGGTTAATCGGCTGTACATGGATAACCGGAGGCATATTGATGTTGAGCAATGCCGGGTTTGTAGTGACAGATCCACAGGTGTTCCAGATTTCGCAATAGTATGTAGCTGTGTCACTTGTATTTACAGAAGCATAGTGGATGATGCTGTCAGTTTCGGACGGAATCGGGATACCATTCCTGTACCACTGATAATTGAGTGAATCGCCATACATTTCTACCCAGATATTTACTTCATCGCCAATACATGCCGATACAGGTTTTGGCTGAGCCATGATTTGTGGTGCAATATTGATGTTAAGTTTGGCTGCATCGGTATAAATAGCATCACAGTTATTCCAAAGATAGCAGCGGTAATCTCCGGTGTCGGCATACTGGATATTGTTTAGGTTGAGGATATTGCTGGTTTCACCGGGAATATCAACACCATTAAACTGCCACTGGAAGTTAGGCAATGCGGAACCTCCTGCGGTAATACCGGTTACGAAGCTTACATTATAACCCAGACAAGATGAAATCGGATCCGGATGGTCGATAACATCCGGGCTGAGGTTTGCATAGAGGTGCGCTGTGTCGCTTAATGCCATACCACAGGTGTTGGTAATCAGCACACGGTATATTCCTATATCCGGGTCGGTAATCGGTCCAATTGGTAATGTGCTGGCAATAGCGCCCGGAATATCGACACCGTCTTTTTGCCATTGGTAGAAAAGACTGTCTCCGGTTGCCGTTACATTGAATGATGTGAAGTCGCCGATACAGGTCAGCAGGCTGAGCGGCTGGTCCGTGATCGTTGGAACGATATTCACATTCAGGTTGGCATTCTGGCTCCATACTTCACCACAGGTGTTAAATACGCGCACAGTATATGATCCCGTATCGCTATAAATAACACTGTTAATGATGTGTGTTGGGTTCTGGGCACCGGCAATGGGCAATCCTTTGAAGTACCACTGGTAGTTGAGGCTGTCACCGCTTGCTGCTACTTCGAACTGAACCGTTTGCCCAAGACAGGTTGAAACACTGTCGGGCTGATTGGTAATTTGCGGAACAATATTCACATTGAGCAGTACGGAATTGCTGTATTCTTCCCCACAGGTATTGTACACGCGACATTGGTAATGTCCTGTATCGCTGTATGTAATCGGATTAATCACCAGATTGGGTAGTATGGCGCCCGCAATCGGATTTCCTTTCAGATACCATTGATAATTCAATGAATCTCCGGTTGCTGTCACTGTGAAGTTAGTTGCACTTCCAATACATGATGAAACCTCAAGCGGTTGGTTGGTGATATGTGGCGCCAAGTTGTAGTTGAGGTGCATATTGAGCGTAGTTACATTACCACAAGTGTTGGTAATACGGCATTCGTAATTGGCTTCATCCGTAAGGGTGATATTGTTGAAATAGAGTGTGTCATTATTCTGTCCGGCCATTGGAACACCGTTTTTGCGCCATTGGTAATTGAGGCTGTCGCCGTCCATTACTACATAGAAAAATTCGTTTTCGCCCAAACAGCTGGAAATAGAATCGGATTGCTCTATAATGACCGGGACTCGGTTGATGTTGAGGTGGGCATTGTTGGAAGTTAATGTGCCGCAGGTATTATACACTTCTACGGTATAATTGGCTTCATCGGCAATGCTGATATTAACAAAGCTGAGGCTTGGGCTTGTTTCGCCACTAATTGCAACACCATTTTTGTACCACTGATAATTTAGGCTGTCGCCGGTAGCAATGATATTAAATTGATGGTTCAGCCCGGCACAGGTAGAGATGCTGTCGGGTTGATCGATAATCTGTGGTGCAATATTGTAGTTGAGATGCATGTTCTGCGATGTTGCATTGCCACAGGTATTGGTGATGACGCATTCGTAATTGGCCTCATCAGTAAGTTGTATGTTTGTGAAATACAATGTGTCGTTGGTTGCTCCGGGTATATCCACTGAATTTTTGCGCCATTGGTAATTAAGGCTATCGCCATCTACAACCACAAAGAAAAATTCATCCTCGCCCAAACATGTAGAGATAGAGTCGCTTTGGAACATGATCACCGGAACACGGTTGATGTTGAGGTTGGCATTGACTGAAGTTTCTGTGCCGCAGGTATTGGATACCACCACTTCATAATCGCCTTCATCGGTAAGGTCAATAGTGTTCAGAGATAGGATAGGGGTGGTCTCACCACTTATAACTGCACCGTTTTTATACCACTGATAGTTTAGGCTGTCGCCTGTTGCAATAACCGTTAAGGCTACGTTTACGCCCACACAGGTTGAAATGCTATCGGGTTGATCTGTAATGACTGGAGCTATGTTATAATTAAGGTGCATGTTCTGCGATAGGTCTGTTCCACAGGTATTGGTAATAATACATTGGTAATTGGCTTCATCAGCAAGCTGGATATTGTTGAAGAAGATCGTATCGTTGATCTCGCCCGGCATGTCAATACCGTTCTTGCGCCATTGATAGTTCAGACTGTCGCCATCAACAATTACATAGAAATAATGATTTGCTCCAAGACATGTTGAAACGGAATCGCTCTGGAACATGATGATCGGAACACGGTTGATGTTGAGGTTGGCATTTACCGAAGTTTCAGTTCCGCATGTGTTGGACACTACAACTTCATAATCACCTTCATCGTTAAGGTCAATGTTGTTGAGCGTGAGTGTGGCATTAGTTTCGCCAGGAATTAAAAGTCCGTTTTTATACCATTGGTAATTCAGGCTGTCACCCGAAGCAACAACAGTAAAGGTTTCATTTAAACCCACACAGCTTGAAATACTATCGGGCTGGTTCGTAATAACCGGAGCAATATTGTAGTTGAGGTGCATATTCTGCGATAATTCGGTGCCACAGGTATTGGTAATGACACACTGGTAATTGGCCTCGTCAGCCAGTTGGATGTTGTTGAAGAAGAGCGTATCATTGGTTTCCCCGGGCATGTCAATACCATCTTTGCGCCATTGGTAGTTGAGGCTGTCGCCATCCATCACTACAAAGAAATAATGATTTGCTCCGAGACAAGTAGATACGGAATCTGACTGCGCCAGGAAAACCGGAACACGGTTGATATTGAGGTTCGCATTTGCAGAATTCTCAAATCCACAAGTATTATAAACCTTAACAGTATAATTGGCTTCGTCGGGGAGGTCTATACTGTTAAGCGCCAGTGTCGCTGTGGTTTCTCCTGCGATTTCCACGCCGTTTTTGTACCAGGTGTAATTCAGGCTGTCGCCTGTTGCCACAACAGTGAAAGCAACATTTTGTCCCACACAACTCGAAATACTATCTGGCTGATCGGTGATTGTTGGAACAATATTGTAGTTGAGGTGCATATTCTGGGTGGTGGCATTACTACAGGTATTGCTGATGTAGCATGTGTAATTGGCTTCATCAGCTAATGCGATATTGGTGAAGAACAATGTGTCATTGTTTTCTCCAGGCATATCCACACCGTTTTTGCGCCATTGGTAATTCAGGCTGTCACCATCAGCAACAACCCAGAAATAATGGTTGGCTCCAAGACAAGTGGAAATAGAATCGGACTGTGCCAAGATTACCGGTGCACGGTTGATGTTCAGGTGGGCATTGGCTGAATTTTCAAAACCGCAGGTATTGTATATACGTACGGTATAATCACCTTCATCGACCAGATCAATGTTGTTGAGAGACAGGCTTGCTGTGGTTTCGCCCGGCAGGTCAACACCATCTTTATACCATTGGTACAACAAACTGTCGCCTGTTGCTACAACATTGAAAGCTTCATTTTGTCCCACACAGCTCGAAACGCTATCCGGCTGATCCGTTATTGTTGGAACAATATTATAATTAAGGTGCATATTGAGAGAGGTAGCCGTATTACACATATTGCTCACTACACAATGATAGTTGGCTTCATCAGCTAATGCGATATTGTTAAAAAATAGTGTGTCATTGGTTTCGCCAGTCATAGCAACGGCATCTTTATACCATTGATAAGTAAGGGTGTCGCCCGTAGCTACTACCCAAAAATATTCACCGGCACCGATACATGATGAAATGGAATCGGCCTGAGCAGTGATGACGGGAGCATTGTTGACATTAACATGGAGGCTGTCTGACTCAATAAATGTACACGGAGTGATCGCTTTATAGTACCATTCGCCTTCATCAAGATCAGATACGGCAAAAGAAACACTATTGTTGGTTGTAGTGGTGAATAATCCACCGTTTCTGTACAGCTCATAACTGGTAATATCACCACTGGTTTCGAAAGTTATAGTGATGTTTTGTCCTACGCAGGCCGAAACGTCTGCCGGTTGGTTGACAATAACCGGATCGGCGTAAAGGTACATATACATCCCACCGGAAAGCGTATCGCCGCAATTGTTCCATACATAGCAGGTGTAATTGGCTGTATCTGTATATTGCAGGTTGGTGAAATAGAGCGTATCATTGGTTTCTCCGGGGATATCCACGCCGTTTTTCTTCCATTGATAATTAAGGCTGTCGCCAGTGGTCAAAACGTAAAATTCATAATTGCTGCCAGGACAGAGGGAGTCTCCGCTAGCATTGTCTGTAATTACTGGAGCAATATTGATATTCAGCTGTGCTGTATCAGACTCAATGCTGGCACAGGTATTTGTTATTACAACGGTATAATTTCCTTCGTAAGTAAGGTCGATATTGGTGAAATTCAAAGTGTCGTTGGTTTCCCCGGGCAGTGGGTTGCCATCCTTATACCATTGGTAGTTCAGGCTGTCGCCCGTTGCCTCAACAATAAATTGTGCTTCATTGCCCATACATTTAGACAAGCTATCGGGTTGCATGGTGATGGCGGGCACAATATTGATATTGAGGTATGCATGGTCTGTTGTATCGAGACTACAAACGTTTGTGGAAACACAATAATAATTGGCTGTATCTGCATAAGCCACAGGGTCGAAACGTAAGATTGTGTCTGTTGCCCCAACGATGGCAACATCATTTTTATACCATTGGAAAGTCAGTGAATCCCCGATGGGGCTAAACCATATACTGTCTGTACTTCCCAAACAAGTGGATACACTATGCGGCTGAACTGCAAAATCGGGAGCTATGTTGATGTGGACATAGGCAACATCGCTCATTACGCTATCGCAGGAATTGATCATATAACAGCGGTATAAACCTGTATCTGCATAGGTTATTGGGTTGAGGATCAGTAGGCTGTCGGTAGCGCCGCTAATGCCGCCGCCATTGGCTACATCAACACCATTGCGCTGCCACTGGTATATAAATGGCCTGGTTCCTGTGGCCAATACTTCCAATGCCACACTGTCGCCCAAGCATTTCGAAATAAGAGAATCGGGTTGTTGATAGATTTCCGGTGGCGTGGTCACAAAAAGGCTGGCCACATCACTGGTGTCGTTGCTACAGGGTGTGCTGATTACTACTTTATAATCACCAATATCGGCCAATTCATCGGCCGATGCAATAGTGAGCGTGTCGCCGGTCTGTCCGGGAATCAGCACATCATCTTTGAACCATTCAAAGACAAAAGGCGTAATTCCTGTGTAGTTCGACACAAAAGTGATTTCACTGCCACGGCAAACGGTGGAGTCGGTGAAATTCAGGTTGATGGTTGGTTCGGCAATTTTGATTACTTTCAGGTAATTCGGATCGCCATCACATCCGTGTTCATTGGTTTCAACAACTTCAACGGAGTCAATTCCGGCAGTGCCGTCCCATTGAATGGAAATATGTGCAGTTGTTTGGCCGCCAAGGATTGCTCCTGTACCTTCCATTACCTGCCAGGCGTATGAAGAATTGTTTACCGAGTCCACGCGGTAAGCTTCAATACTGTTTACACACACGGAATCAGGGTTAGTTGTGATCGTTTGAGCCTGGCCATTAAAGCCCGCCAATAGGATCAGGGCAGAAATTAGTTTAGAAAAAAGTGTAAGATGTTTTTTCATTTTGCAGATTCGTATAATATCGCTGGTCATATGGTTTGTTCTAATCATGGTATATCAATAAAGGCGCCGGCACCGGAAAGTTGATCAGCTGAACAGTATCCGATGCAGAACATGTATTTACGTCTATAACTTTAACCCAGATTTCTCCGGCTATATCAGTGGTCAGGTTCGGGTTTGATGTTCCGTCGGACCAAAGATAATCTTTGAAGCTGCCTGGATTAAAAGTAACCGCCACATTCGTGCAAACTGTTGTGTCGGGGCCCAGGTCAGGTACAGGATTAGGGTGGAATCCCAAATGGATGGTGTCCGAAAGGTTGCACATATCATCCACAACATTTACCCAATAGTAGCCTGTGTCTTCTACAGTAATAAACCTTGTAGTGCTGTTGTTGCTCCATAAATAGGAGTCCATTCCTTCTCCACCATCAAAAGTGTGGTCGCTGCCTTCGCAAATAAGCACGTCTTCTCCAAGGTTGAGGCTTGCATAAGCACTGAAAAAACCGTATTCCGAGCTGCCTCCAAGTTCATTCAGAATGCCAAGGTGAAATTTTCCGCTGCTGTTGGTAATGTTGTTGCCGCCAACCCCAATGGGGGGATTGTCGATTCGGGCGTACCACCACGCATTAGCTGTTCCTGTAATAGGTGCAAAATCAGATCCTTGTATGATTGATGGGTTATTGTTTACTTCAAAATTATTGATGTTCCCCTGCTCGGTAAACAGCATCATCGAAAATTGCCCGCCACTTGACCGCACAAAACTAATGTCTTGCGAACCGGTGCAGGCAATCGGTGGCAATAATGCACTCCCGGATTCATCATCATGCCCCGACAGATGATAAACATAAATGGGATGGTTGGAAGTGATGTATTTGCTGGGCGTGTTGAGCAGGAATTTGTACTGCTCGCCCCTGTCTAAGGTGGCACTGATTACCGGACTGCCGTCGAGATGGATATTCGTGCCGTCTTCAACGGCCAGGATATATACTTTTTCGTTTTGTGGGTCGGCAAATCCTTGGATAACAATATATTCTTCGGACAAAATGTTGAGCGGGATAAGCTGGTCGCCAATAAGGTCATAGCCACCTGTATTGCCGCCCGGACGAATTGAATCGTCGCTGATGGTAACCGCAATGGGCTTATCCGAATTGATTACCGTGCCTTTCAGGCTACGGTTTGCTGTTGTATTGGTTGCTTTTATGCAGTAGCTTTCTCCTTTGTTGAGCGTAATGCTATATTCAACATTGGGCACGTGTCCTTCCACATTGTCGGTGGGCGTGATGTAAACCTTGGTATTATCTTTGGTTGCCACAATATCAATACGTTCATTCCCAACCTGGTTTTTGAAATCATCTTGCGAAGGAACCATAAATTCCATACCCAAAGCATTTATGCCTTTCAGGGGATAGATGTCGGGATTGTTGCTGGCTGCTACTTCATAATAGCAGGAAACAGGAACGTTGGAATGTACATAAAGGCCGTAATGATTAACATGATCTGCCGGATTGTTTTCAATAATGGATTTACGGGAAGTAAGATCCTGACTGTATGTAGAGTTGGGTGGTATATTGAATGTAATGGGTGCAAAGCCGGGATTGGCGGGTTGCGTGATTTCTACATTGGCTTCGTCATCCCGTGTGGCAAAAATCATTTTAATAGGCTGATCGGCATGAGAAGAAGATACCTCAGGAGCCACAAACCAAAATTCAGTATCCTGTTGTGCCATTGTTCCTACATGATAAAAAACAGCCATGATCATGAAGAAAATTTTGCCATTAAAGCTTTTTATACCTCTATTCAGACCCATTATAATATTTTAGACATATTTGTACGTGAATAAGTTGTTTTTTGTTTCTTATTTATTTTGACATTTATTTCTTTGATAATCAATAGTTTATAAATTTATTAAGGTTTTTTAATAATTATTTAATCATGATAAATCATTACTGGACTTGGTTTGGGTGCAATTTCAATAAAAAGGCTGTCGCGCCCCTGACATCCAAAGCCTGTTTGCTCCAGTACTTTTATCCAGTCTGTTCCGGGAACCGAATACTCCAGGTATATGCGGAACATGTCTGTGGGGCTTTGCGGTATTCCGTTCAAAAACTGCCATTGGTATAAGTTTCCTGGTACTTCCGGGGTTTCGTATAAATAGATGCCTCCGCCCAGTTCTATGCACAGTGTGTCTTCGCCACTGATCTGTGGGCTGGGAGTGGTATGCACTGTAACAGCAATTTCATCCCGGTCGGTGCAATTATCATAACTCAAAACTTCGACCCAATAGGTATTCGTGCTAAAGGCTTCCATTGTTTGTTGGCTTGAGCCGTCCTGCCATGTGTAGGTTTTCATGCCGGGAGGTGCTGTGAGCAACAAAGTATCGCCTGAACAGAATGCGGTGTCATTTCCCAAATTTACCTCTGGAGCCCCTATAACATTCAGTATCATATCGTCGCTGTTCGTACAGCCGTCAAAAGATTCTACCGTAACCGAATAAGTAGCGGGTAAATGTACCCAGATTTGCTGAGTGGTAGCACCCGTTGACCATAAATATGAAGCCATTCCGGCTCCGGCATCCAGCAGTAAGGAATCATTGGAGCAAATAGTTTCATTATCGCCAATATCCGGATTGGGCAAAACCAGAAAATCCACTTCCACGGAATCCTGTATTGACCCGGTGCTGCACTGGCTGTCCCATACGCTGTCAAGCCGGAACCATCCTTCGGTAAAGGTGTTGATTTCGTATGGAAAGGGTCCGTTATACCACATTACCGGCGGTTGGGGCACATTGTCGATGCTGTACTGAAAACTGTATGGCGGCGTGCCGTCGCTTAAGCCGATTTCCACAGTGGCTGCTGTTCCGTCGTCACAAATGGCGCCTCCACCCGAAATCGTGCCAATAGGACAGGGAATGCCGGGTGCTGCATAAGTGATGTTCATATTGCAGGCTAAGCTGTCGGTGAATTTTGCCGTGATCGTATGGTTGCCTCCATCGCAGTTGATACTGCTGATGGTATAATTTTCCGGACTTTCAAAAGGCGGATAAATATTGGTTTGCTTGCCCGTGGTGATGTCTTTAACATTTAATACGCCCGTAGCCGGCGGATTGGTAAAACTCACCTGACCGCTCACAGAATAAAAACCATTGCTGCAAGCTGAGGGATTTGCTGTTAAAGCAACAATTGAGCACTCAAAAACGATATTGCAATTGGAAGTCCCGGCACCCGGTTGACCCACATTGGTCTGCTCAAAAGTGATCTCGCAGGGATCGTTGGAGAAATTTGTGATCATTAAAATATAAAACTCGCCTGCCAAGGCATTGTTTACGGTACATATTTCCACATAATCAGGTAAATATGAACAGCTTACAATTTTGTCTCCGGTTAACTGCCCGTCACAAGGCTCTGTAGGATGGTCAAATGGACCCCACATAATAAAGTCAATATCCTCAGCCGGATTACTGCTCATTTCAATGACCATATTTCCATCGGTTTCCGCCTGCATATAAAACCATGCAGGGTTGGGCTGTGACCCCAAACAGCCGTAATCAGGGCCGGGCTGGGCAGGAGTACCCGTACCCTGGCCGGTCCCTGCACTAAATGTAATCAGATCAGAAGAACAAAAAGCTTCGCTCGCCTCACAGGTTGCATTGGGGTTTTGGGGATTGATTTGCGCCAATGATTTTTGACTGAATATAACTGTAAGGGTGAAAGTTATTATGACTGCAGGGAATAAAAATAATATTTTCATTAAAGTTGATCTTCGGGCTATATGTAGTCTAAACGCTGTAATATGTATAGGTTGCCTCATTTTTATGCTTATTTTAATCATGATAAATTTGTACCGGAGCAGGGACAGGTTTGATCCAAATTTCAATACTGTCGGTTCCGGGGCAGTTGTTTGTAGTATTTTCTATGAGTTTAATCCAGTCTGTGAGTGCATTAGGCCAGTCAATCTGTATCTGGTGCGTGCCCTGACCGCTGCCTATTGTGCCGCTTCCGCTTTGCCAGATGTAGGTGTTTCCGCTTTGTGCGGGCGTTGAATAAATAAACGGTCCGTAGCCAAAACAAACTTCATCGGGTCCGCTGATAAGGGGTTGGGCTGTAGTGTGCATGGTCACATGAAGCGTGTCGCTGCCACTGCAGAGGTTCGTATCGGTAACCACTAGGACAAATTCTCCGGGGTTTAAGGTGAAAATGCATGTGTCCGTAGATCCGGTATTCCAATGGTAGGTGGCAAAAATTCCTTCCGGACAAAGCAGGATGCTGTCGAACTGACAAAAAGCAGTGTCATTTCCAAGATAAGGAACCGGCAGAGGATGTACCGTGAGCCACATGCTGTCCAAGCCCGAACATGCTGAGGTGTCGGTTACTTCCACCCAATACTGGCCTGTTGCCCAGACCTTGGTGCTATCGGCAATACCTCCGTTATTCCATTCATAACTGAAATAACCGGTGTCGGCAAAGAGCAGCAGTGTGTCGCCATGACATATCCCGGTATCGGGGCCAATATTGATTACGGGCGATGGTATATGCAGTACTTTTAAACTGTCGGTCAGGGCACAGCCGGCTTCATTGACCACATTTACGGAATAATATCCTGTATCTATCACAGAAATTTGCCGGGTGGTGTCTCCGGTGGACCATAAGTAGCTGATAAAATCAGCACCTGCATCAAGCAGGGTAGGGTGGCCTTCGCACGACCATAAGCTGTCTCCCTGATCTCCACCCAAATCCAGCGTAGTGTTCAGGTTGACGCCTACCATATAGCCATAACTTTCCAGGTTGCCGTATCCGTAAACATATGCAGAATATCCATGCCCCACTTCGGAAGTATTCAGCGAGTGGACGCCTTCGCTGATCGTTTTCTGAACATAAGAATAGTCAGAATTTGCAATAGCAACAAATTCAGATGAAAGTGAAACATCATCGAGGAAAATCAATCCCTGGTCTTCGGTGCGTGCCAAAATATTCACATAATAGTTTTGAATGACAGACGATTCAAAGGCCACAAAGGTTGTACTGTCCACCATTTGATTTGTGGGGCTGAGCATTACCATAAAAGGATCGGCCAAAGTGCTGCCAATATTTTTTCCGCAGCTGAAATGCGCGAGGGAAATAAGTTTGTTTGAATGTACATGAATGGGGCCATTTTCGCCTTGCGTACTGAATTCATAAAATTCAGAAGCATCGAGCGTAGCTGTGAGCGTATTATTGAGATAAACTTTGGTGTTGTCGTATCCGGCCAGAACCCGGAAAATATCATAATCGCGTGTTTTGAGCGGAACGGTAAAATAATCGCGCCCCCATTTGCTCAGGGGGATCATTTGTTCATACAGGTGATCCTTGGCGTCAGTTCCATTGGGGACCTGTGTTGCCAGGTTGCCGCTGAAAACCGCAATGGATTTGTCTGCTGTAATATGCGAACCGGTCAGGTCGCCTTCGGTATCCGGGCTGTCGATGAAGTTTTTGGATTGCACCTGGTACATTTCGCCCTGATTGAGCACTATTTCAAAACCAATTCCGGCTTTGTCTCCTTTATCAGTATCCACAGATGGGGTAATGCTAACCGCAGTTTGGTCCTGTGTGGCCAAAACAACAAATTCGCTGTTTTTGCCAATCGGGTTCACACCAGTTTGATAGCTGTAATTGGTTGGTGATGGCGTATAGCACATAGCGTAATAATCTGTTCCGAGTGTTTGTGTGGGGAATATAAGCGCGGCATCGGAGCTGAGGTTTTCATAATTCAATGCATATACACTCACGGGTAAATCAGATACCAGATGAATGCCTTTGCTGACGATTTCCTGTGAACTCATGGGTTCCACTTCGCGGTAGTCGATACTGATTTCAATGGCGGAATGATGTGGAACATAAAAATTTGCATAAGTCGTTGAATAATCCCCGATGTAAATAGAGCCGTGTGCATCGTATTTCGAGCTGATGGTAATGCTGGTATTGTGGTTGGGACGGTAGAAACGGTTGTCCATAAAAGCAAACCAGAAATCATTTCCGGCGGTGCCCTGTATGCAGGGATCGTATGTATAAATCAAAATTTGGTCGGTGGCGCTGCAACCATTGGCATTGGTCACCGTTACCGAATAGGTGCCGTCTTCCCAAACTCTCATGCTGTCGGCGGTGCTGCCATCGCTCCAGATGTAGCTTGCCTGTCCACCTCCGGCATACAGCGTAATAGTATCGCCAATGATGATGCCGGTATCCGTACCCAAATCTACCAAAGGCAAATCAAGCAATGTGATATATCTTGAATCTTCGTACTGGCAACCGTTGGTATCGGTGGCAACCAGCCGGAACATACCTTCTTCATAGGCTTTGAAAGCCGTATCGCTGCTCCCATCCTGCCAATGGTATGCTGCATAGAAACCTTCCGGATCAAGCAGGAGGGTGTCGCCTGTGCAAATGCTGGTGTCGTTGCCCAGTTCAAGAGTTTCATCAGGATACTGACTGATGACAATAGTGTCGGATAAGTTGCACCCGGCCATAACCACATCCACCCAATAGGTGCCGGCAGTTGTGGCCCAAATGCTTTGTGCGGTGGCTCCATTATTCCAGAGATAGCTGTCTTTGTCGGCACCTGCGTCCAGCAGAATACTGTCGTTGGCGCAAATGGTCTGGTCCGGTCCAATGAAGAGGGTAGAGAAATCAGAGAAAAAACCATAACGGCAGCCTGCATTTGTGTTTCCGTTTGTAAAGCCAAGGTGAAAAAGCCCGCTGGTATTGGATATTTCTGAGCGCTGACCAACCATCAAGTGGGCATTCATATTGATTTTTGCAGCCACCCAGTTGCCACCGGTTCCGGGAACAGCCGAAAAACTGCTGGCATTTATGATTCCTGTGCTTCCGTTGACAAGAAAACTGCCCTGATTGCCGTCTTCAGTGAAAATCATGATATAAATATCATTGCTGTTGGAGCGGACAAAAGAAACAGAAGAACTTCCATTACAGTTGATTACGGGCAATAAAGCTCCTCCGACCTGTTCGGTAAAACCCGACATATGCCATACATAAACCGGTTTGTTGCTTTGGATATACGTGGACGCATTGGTAAGCTGATAGCCATGGGTTTCTGTTTTGTCCAAAACGGCTGCCGGGAATGGGTTCCCATCTACATAAACATTGGTATTATCTTCTGTGGCAAGCACATACACACGATCAGAGGGATTACTGTTGAGATGTCCTTTTACCACGATATACTCTGTGCCCAAAAGGTCAACAGGAACTATTTGGTCGCCCATGAGGTCGGTGTTGTCGTTCCCCAGAGGATCCACAGAGTCGTCTTTTACAGTTACTGCGATCGGTTTATTGCTTTCTATGATGCTGCCCCAGGGATGATCTTCCCGCATCCGGCTAACAGCTTCAGCGCTGTAGGTCTCGCCCCGGTTGAGGTTTATCGTGAAAGGAGTCCCTCCAACATGGCCAACAATATTATTTTTGGGAGTAATAGTTACATTAGTATTGTTCTGTGTGGCTACAATGTCAAAAGAGCTTTTTGGGTGTGGATTGTAGTCTTTGTTATTGTTTGAAAAATCATCCTGAAAAGGGGTCAGGAAATATGTACCTAAGGCGTTTCTCCCTTTAAGCGTAAATATATCCGGATTATTTAAACTCTGTTGCTCGTAGTAAATGCTAATAGGCTGGTTGGATTCAATCAGTAAACCGAAATCTAAAATTGTATTAGCCGGTTGATTTTCAACCATTGAAATGCGGTCCGTTAGGGAAACTGATTCTGTATTGTTAGCAGGAATAGCCACATTAATTGGATTGAATGAGGGATTCGCTGGTTGAGATATAACTACATTGGCATCACTATCATAGGAGGTAATGCGCAAATAGATTGGTCGATCCCGATTCGTTGCAGAGCCTAAACCCCTTGAACACTCCGGAGCCACAAACCAAAAGGTGGTATCCGTTTGCGCATAAGCAATAGGCACAACAGCCTGTATAATAATGATTATCAGGAAAATAAATAAAATATGGTATGACGGCCTACTGGTGATGGTCCTATAATTTTAATTTGCCGCAAACCTTCCAAACATGTCTATAAGCCTAACTTCTTTCTATTGAGGGCAAATATACATTAATTAAAAATAAAGTAGGAATTTCTTAACATTTTTTTTATTTACAACCATCGGATGTTTGGGGCAACAAAACAGTTTTGGGCAGTATTTTAGGTGATAGATATATAATTTTCTTTAAATCAATTGTTTATATATCTATATTTACTTGCTGAACCGCTTTGTTTTAAAAGCTAATTGCTCTGCTTTTCAACAGTAAAATCTCTAAAGCAACGGATCATTTTATCTATTTCTGTGAGTTTTGTATCTTTGTGTCATGATTCATGAAGAGAGTGCCCCTGGCATTGTTCAACGTACATTTATCCGGGAAACGCGAAGCCCTAATTGTGTTTTTATGCAAAACCTGCATAAGATTTATTTTCCTCTATGAAATATACTGCACGTCCATTGTGATGTGTTGTCCGATATCAGTGTTTTATAACATTTGAACCTTTAAATATTAACCAAATTTATGTTTGAAATTAAATTAATTGAAAAAGAAAAAGATTTTAAAACCATTAAACGTGAGGAGTTTATAGAATTTCTCTTCACTCATTTGGGTCGTTTTGGCGATCCCAAAGCAGATATTGACAAATGCCTGGATTATGCTTTCTCTGATAATCCTTCCGAAGGAGGTTTTGCCCTGGCAGCTTTCAATGATGGGAAACTGGTAGGGGCCCTGATTATGAACAAAACAGGGATGAGTGGCTACATTCCCGAAAATATTTTGGTTTATGTGGCCGTTGATGCCGCTTGCCGCGGTAAAGGTTTTGGCCGGCAGATTGTTGAAAAATCTTTTGAATATGCCAAAGGAAATGTGAAGTTGCATGTGGAGTACGATAATCCGGCAAAAAGACTCTATGAGCGTATTGGCTTCAGGAGTAAATATGCTGAAATGCGTTTTGATAATGAGTAAAGCGGTTAATCCCTGTATTGGATTTTATGAATTAACCCGCATTTTGGTTAGCTGCCAAAGTAAAAAATTTTAACAATGGCTGAATTACAGATAAATATTGGAGAAATCAGGAATAATATTAGGTTCCTGAATAAATATTTTAAAAAACATAATATATCCTGGAGCCTGATTACCAAGGTTTTTTCGGGCGATACGGAATTTATGAAACGGATTCTGACCCCGGACCTGATCAAGGACATCCACTCCGTGGGCGATTCACGGCTTTCCAGCTTGAAAACCCTTAAAGAGGTGAATGAAGAGCTGATCACCATTTATATCAAACCGCCGGCCATTGCCTATGCTGAAGATGTTGTGAAGTATGCTGATATTTCGCTGAACTCATCTTATGAAACCATCATTGCGCTGAATGAAGCCGCTAAACAACAAAATAAAGTCCACAAAATTATTGTAATGCTTGAGCTGGGCGAACTCCGTGAAGGGGTGAACCGCGAAGACCTGGATGAGTTCTATGAACGGGTTTTTAAGCTCAGCAATATTGAAGTTGTTGGCCTGGGCAGTAATCTGGGCTGCATGTATGGCATTGAGCCCACTTATGATAAACTGCTTCAGTTAAAACTGTATAAAGAACTCATTGAGTTGAAATACGGGGCAAAAATCGGGATGATTTCCGGCGGAAGCTCCATTACGATGCCTTTGGTCGAAAACGGGACCATTCCTTCGGAAATCAATCATTTCCGTATTGGGGAATCGGCCTTTTTTGGGACCAGCCCGCTCGATAATAAACAGTTTCTTAATCTTTGCTCCGATACTTTTAATTTTTATGCCCAGATTATCGAACTGGAAGAAAAAGATATCGTGCCGGATGGTAATATCAATGATGCCAGCATTGGTCATTCAGCAGACTTCAGCGATGATGACCTCGGCAAAAAAACCTTTAAAGCGATCCTGGACTTTGGCCTGCTGGATGTGGATACCGATGGCCTCACCACAGACGATGAAGATTTGAAACTCGTGGGCGTTACTTCTGATATGACCGTGGTTGATCTGGGTGATAACCTCGATGGAAACGGCAACCAAAAATATAAGGTGGGCGATTTTATCTGTTTCGATCCCGGCTACATTGCTGTGGCACGCCTGCTGAATTCCAAATTTATCGAGAAAACCTTTCTGAGCAAAGAAGATTATATCGAAAATGCAGAATCAGCGACAACATTTGAATAACAAAGGCCTTTTATAGCGATTGAAAACTCCTGTCTTCTTGCGGCAGGAGTTTTTTTGTCCGTTTAAAAAGTCCGCTAACTTGCCCCGGCCTAAGGGTCTTGCCCGGAAAACGCTCATTTGTGCCTGCAGGATTGTGGATTTTAGGGGCTATCGGAATATTCGCCTTGAATTTGAATTTTCTAGAACAAACTTCCGGCATTCCCATCAGGAACTCATTTCGAAATCAACAGCTTTTCATCGCGGAGCAGGTTGCCGTTTTGCAAGCCTACGGCACGGCGCAGCGATTTTGAACCATAACGCAAACGGATGCGGTCCATTGCCTGATAGAGGTCGGCCATTTCCGATGAATCTTCAAACATATTGATCTGCTGCATCCCGCCTACCAAATGGCTGAACTTAACACCAATCAGCCGGATGCGCATCCTCCGCTGATAAAGCCGCTCAAAAAGCCCATGCGCCGTTTCGATGAGCACATGATCAAAAGCAGTATAAGGTACGCGTTTTTGCAGGTTATGCGTATCAAAATTGGCATAGCGTATCTTTACCGTAATGCAGGCCGTAAGCTTGCGCTCTTTACGCAACTGAAAAGCAATGCGCTCCACCATAGATGTCAGCAGTTCGCGCATGCGCTGCACGTCAATACTGTCGGTCTCAAAAGTGCTTTCCGTGCTGATTGACTTGCGCTCCGAATAAGGCTTCACGGGCGTAAGGTCAATCCCGTTGGCCTTTTTCCAGATAACGACCCCGTTTTTCCCCAGTACACGCTCCAGCATCTCGGGCGGCACCTTGCTCAAGGTAGCAATGGTATCTACACCCATAGAGCGCAGCAAACGATAGGTTTTATCGCCGATCATCGGGATTTTGCGTATCGACAATGGCGAAAGGAAATGCTGCACATGATCGCCGTTTACCTCAATGCCACCGTTGGGTTTGGCCTCGCCCGTAGCGATTTTCGAAACGGTTTTATTTACCGACAACCCGAAAGAAATAGGCAGGCCGGTTTCGCGTATGATGCGCTCGCGCAGTTCGCCTGTCCATTTCATACAGCCAAAAAAGCGGTCCATGCCGGTGATATCGAGATAATGTTCATCAATAGAAGCCTTTTCGTAAACCGGCGCACTTTCGGCGATGATATCGGTCACATCGCGCGAATAGCGGCTATAGGCATCCATATCGCCACGAATAATAACGGCATCGCTGCACAGCATGCGCGCCAGTTTCATGGGCATGGCCGAATGCACCCCGTATTTGCGGGCCTCGTAGCTGCAGCCCGCCACAACACCCCGGTCCGAAATGCCCCCGATCATTACCGGCAGGCCGATAAGCTTCGGGTTATGGAGCCGCTCCACCGACACAAAAAAGGTATCGAGATCCATGTGTACTACCACCCGCGGACTTCCTGTTTCCAAAATAATTTTTTCTCCCTTATTCATAAATTTTCAAAAAAAAATGTCGGATAAATGACTTTTATCAAGGAATTACCGTATCTTTGATTAATTTTTAATCAAATTTGAGATTACAATTTAATCATTAAAATGGATTCAGTCAAGCAACACACAAAATTTTCAAAACGATGAGCTTTGAAAAAGTTGGGAAAAGCTGAAGATGAACGCAATAAAATCAAGGAGGAAATATGGATTTTTCGAGTAACATTAAATTTCTAAGGAAGCGGAGGAATAAAACCCAGGATGAGCTGGCACAGCTTCTGAACATCAAACGGAGCACCCTGAGCGGTTATGAAAATGAGCTGGCACAGCCCGGTATTGAAACGCTTATGATTTTTTCGGATTATTTTGGCATTGCCATCGATACCTTGGTGCGCGGCAAACTTGAAAAGCTGCCCGAAAGCCAGATGCGCGAGCTGGAACGTGGCTACGACATATTTATAAAAGGCAGCAACATCAGGGTACTGGCCACAACGGTTGATTCCGAAAACGAGGAAAACATTGAGCTGGTGAGCGAAAAAGCCAAAGCAGGTTACAGCACGGGATTTGCCGATCCGGAGTATATCCGTATCCTGCCCACTTTTCAGCTCCCGTTTTTATCGAGAGAGCGTAAATACCGCACATTCCAGATCAGCGGCGATTCCATGTTGCCCATACCCGACGGCGCTTATGTTACGGGTGAGTTTGTGCAGAACTGGCAGTACATCCGAAACCGTCAGGCATATATTATCCTCACCCTCGACGACGGCATTGTTTTCAAAGTAGTGGAAAACCGTATTGATGAAGGCAAACTCCGCCTGCATTCGCTCAACAGTTTGTACGAGCCTTATGAAATTGACATAAAAAACATAAGAGAGGTATGGAAATTTGTGAACTACATCAGTCCGCAATTCCCCGAACCGGTAAGTGACAGCGAAAAGCTGGCGCATGAGGTACAGGAGATACGCAAGGATTTGGCGGGGATAAAGAAAAAACTCGCATCGGCTTAAGCTGAACGGGCAAAGCATTACAAAGCACCGGCTTTTTACCTGCTCTATTCATAAAGCAGGTTTAATATAATGACATTCAGTAATTTCAGGATAATAATTGACTATTGAACACATAAAGTATTATTTTTGTGAACCAGCATTTTGTTTATGAAAGAAAAATACATCAATCCTTTTACGGATTACGGTTTTAAGCGATTGTTTGGCGAGGAGCCCAGCAAGGATTTATTGCAGGATTTCCTGAACGAGCTGCTCCGCGAGCAGGAAGGGAATATTGTGGAGCTGTCGTATTTGCCCAACGAAAACCTGCCGATTGCATTGGGCGACCGCAGGGCTATTTTTGATATTTACTGCAAAAACGAAAAGGGCGAGCGTTTCATTGTGGAAATGCAAAAGGCTGAACAGAAGTATTTTAAAGACCGGACGGTTTTCTATTCAACCTTTCCGGTTCAGGAGCAGGCAAAAGACAAAGGCAAAGACTGGAATTTTGAGCTCAAGCACGTCTATACTATTGGCATTTTGGATTTTGTGTTTAAGGGCGACGAAAGCCCGGAAGATAAATACCGTTTCGATGCGAAGATCTGTGATTTGGACAGCAAGGATATTTTCTACGACAAGCTCACCTACATTTATCTCGCTATGCCCAAATTCAGCAAGGAGCTGGCAGAGCTGGACAGCAAATTTGAAAAATGGCTTTATGTGATCAAAAACCTAAGCAGGCTGGATCGTGTGCCTGAAAAACTGAGGGAGCAGATATTTTTAAAATTCTTCGAGACAGCTGAAATTGCCCGTTTGGACTCGAGTGAGTACAAAGAATACCAGTTCAGTCTGAATGCCTACAGAGATATTAAAAACTCCATTGACTGGGCAGAAGAAAAGGGACTGATTGAAGGAGAAAAGAGAGGCATAATTAAAGGCAGACAAGAAGAAAAATTATCCTTAGCAAGTAAATTGCTCCTCAAAGGAATGGGAATTGATATTATACAGGAAATCACAGGCTTAAGTACCGAAGAAATCAACAAAATCAAGGATGAACTCCAGGCCAATGACTGAGAATGATTTCAATCCGGATGTCCTCAACGATATCAAAAATTCCATTGACTGGGCAGAGGAAAAGGGGCTAATTAAAGGCAGGGAAGAAGGCAAACAAGAAGGGCTGATTGAAGGTGAAAAAAAAGGGCTGATTAAAGGCAAAATTTCAGTTGCAAAGAAACTTCTCTTTAGCGGAATGGATATCGAATTCGTTGCTGACGCAACAGGCTTAAGCACTTAAGAAATTAACAGAATAAAAGAAGAAATCAAAACTTCGTCTTCAGGGGATCAAAAACATCCGGATTGATATCTACATCCATTTCAATATCGAAATAGCGTTCTTCGGCTTCCAATTTGCCATTGCGGTAAAAACAAAATTTGGTGGCAAGCGGCCTCCCGTTAATATTTGCATAGTCCTCAGCAAGTATCACACTTTCGCGGCCATTTTGATTGCGGTAGATCTTACGCAGCAGCAGGCTGTCCTTATCAATCATAAAATAGCTGTTATTTTCCGTATCCAAAGCGAGGCCGGCAACATACATTTCCCGCCCATTGATTATGGAATCCGAAAAATAATTCAGTTTATAGTCCATTGCTTCCAGTTTTTTAAAAGCCTCATAAGCCGGAATATTATAAATATCATAGGCAAGCAGGAGCAGATCATGAACCTGCGGACGTGCCAGTACCAGAGAATCATGTTGATAATAATACAGGCTATCATTCCGAAAAAGCATCCCATTGCCCGAGCTCAAAGAGTCGAATGTAATACGCAGATTGCCCGGAGCTTCGTAAAATTCCTGCCATACGGCCTGCTCATGGCCGGGCATATTATAATACTGGCTGAAACGGATGCTTTCAAAACCATAAGTATCTGATTTTAATTGCATCAAAAGGATCATATCTTTCCCGGAATCAGGCTGGCTGCAGGAAAACATCCCTATGAGCAGCAATGTGGAAATGAGAATTTGTATTGCTTTCATAAAATAAAATTAGGGTGGATTTCTTATTGTTTTGTTCGAAAAATCAGGCACAGCATTTCATAAAGCTCGGGATGGTGGTCTTTAAGCAGTTCCGGCTTTTTGAAGAAATACTCGCTGACCACAGCGAAAAATTCCTGCTGGTTTACGGCAGCATAGGGATTGATATCGCTTTCGCCCTGCCGTATTTTTCGGGTTTCTTTATGCAGCACATCCAGCCAGGGCAGGATATACTGTTCGTCCAGAAAAAGCCGTGGGATACCATCTGTTGCACCATCGCTTTTATCAATCAAATGAGAAAACTCATGAACACCTACATTTACCGGTGACACAGGATTATAAAAACTCTGGCGCAATGCCGGCAATGAAAGGATCATTTTGCGATCCAAAACACCATTGCCTACCATGCCCAGAATATTTCGCTTTTGTGCACTTGCCGTTTCGTACTTCTCATTGAAATTATCAGGATACAACAATACTTCATCAAGGTTTTGATAATTCCATTCGCGAAAACGGAAAACAGGAATCACTGCACTGGCAGCCACCAGTAATTTATCGTCGTCCGTTATCTGTGTTTCCACACCGCTGATTTTCACTGAAGCCAGAAACAGCCTGACATCCTCCTCAAACTGCTTTTGCTCCATTTCCGGTAATTTTTGGTAAAACAAAACATGGTTTTGCAAGAGCGTACGCCATTTTTCCGGGAATACTTTTTTGAGTTCCAATTCAATATGGCGTGTTTTCTTCATCATCGAGCGGTAGAGCAAAACACCCATTGCAGTACCTGTTGACAGGCTGATCAGCCAAATCAGCACATTGTGCAGGTTGTCAAAAAGGGCATCAACCATAAAGGCAGTAACTACTGTAAGGATGAGTGCTGTAAGGAATGAAAAGGCGGTACTTTTCTGTTCGGCTTTCATAGAAATATTTTTAAGATGGTAAAAATACGAAACCTGTCGAAAAAATACTTAATTTTAGATCAAATCCGGTAATAAATTTTTGCAATATTTACAGGGCTAAGAACGTTTCTATTAAAAACAATTACATAAAAGGTTCTACTAAGAATTTCGTGGGTTCTCATAAAATTTGAGATGAAAAGCATTGAGAAATATTTTCATATAATATTTATGCGAAAAATCTGAGCTCCAACAGATTCCTCGCTCCACAAAGCCTTAATCACTTCGTTTGGCTTTGTTCCGGTCGGAATGAACTGTGTTAAAAAGCAAGTGTTTAAGGCAAATGCGGCTTCTCGCTTGGTTCGGCTCCGCTCACCACGGGACGCTCGAAGACCTTAAAAGGCACTTCATAAGAGGAAATGAGACCAAGCATGAGGAAGGATTTGGAAGAATCTGTTAGAGATTTAAATTTTGTCTTTCCACGAAATTCCTGGTAGAACCACATGAAAAGTAAAAAGCATGAACAAAATATTTTTTTCATTATTTCTTATTCCGTTGATATTCAACGCTAAAATCAACGCTCAGGAAAGCCTGAAGATGACCGAAGAACTCAAAAAGGAATTTATTGAGGAGCACAACCAATGGCGTAAAGATGTGGGTGTGCCTCCTTTGGAATGGTCGGAAAAGCTGGCGCAATACGCATCGGAATGGGGCATGGAAATAGGAAAAAAATGCGATATGAAGCACCGTCCCTATTCGGGAAAATGGGAACAGCTTTATGGAGAAAATATTTATTGGACCTCTGCACCCTCTGTTGCTACCAAAGATGTTGTAGATGCCTGGGGAAGTGAAATAAAGTACTACAAAAAGCCTAAACCCATTGACGATGATTTCGTGAAATATGGTCATTATACCCAGGTCGTTTGGAAAGACACCAAAAAAGTGGGTTGTGCCATAATAAAATGCAAAAAGGGCGGCACGATTGTTATCTGCAATTACGACCCGTCGGGAAACTGGGATGGCCAGACGGCCTATTAAATATATTATTAACCTCATACATCCTGCTGCTTTTTAATAAGTTGCAGGTTTTTTTTTTGCCCCAATGAAAAAATTAACATCAAATCACTTGACAAATCTTCTTTTTGGCTTTAATTTTGACCGATCGTTCAATCAAAAACAAGATTAATGCCCCGCACAGAAGAACAGCTCAACGAACTACGTAATACCCAAAGGGAAAAAATCCTGAAAGCCACGCTTAGCATTGTCAACCAACTGGGCTGTACCCAAACAACCATTGCCCGGATTGCTACGGAAGCAGGCATCAGCAAAGGGCTCATTTATAATTATTTCGACACTAAGGAGCATATCTATAACGAAGTTTTAAAAGACGGTTTCCGGAAATTGCATGAAATGGTAAACCTAAGGGATGCCCCAATTGGAAACCGTGCAGAGTTTATTACGCTTATCGATAAGCTATTTGAAGAATACCAGAACAATTTGGAATTCTGGTACCTCTACTACAATTTTATTATGCAGCCGGAAATGCGCCATAGCGTTAACAATATGGTTTCCGAAACCATGGAAAGCATGCTCCAAAAGCTTACGGGCTATTTCCGGAAAAAAGGCAGTCCCGACCCGGAAAACGAAGCGCTCTTTTTTGTTTTTAGTTTGGATGGATTTTTCTTGGGTTATGTTATTAATCCTGAAATGATTGATCTGGACCGCATCAAAAATATTATAATAAGCAAATACGCATAAACCAGATATACAGCTAATTATTAATCAAAACCAATCAAGAAAATGAAAAAAATCATCCTGATTCTTCAACTAATGGCTTTGGCAATACTGATTAATGCCCAGGGTACCAGTGGCTCAGTACCCGATGGTAAAGAAATTGTACAAAAAGCCTATGAGCAGGTTCTTGGAAAATCGAGCATCAGCGATATGAGCATGACTATTGTGCGCCCCGAGTGGACACGCACTATTGATATGCAAAACTGGTCACTGGGCACTGATTACTATATGACCTATATCACCAGTCCGGCGCGCGACAAAGGGCAGGTTTTTATGAAACGTGAAACCGAAATGTGGAACTGGATGCCGGCCATCAGCCGCATGATCAAGATTCCTCCATCGATGATGATGCAGAGCTGGATGGGCAGCGATTTTACCAATAACGACCTAATGAAACAAAACAGCCTGGTAAAAGATTATACTCATAAAGTCCTTGGAGATGAGGAAATTGACGGCAATAAATGCTGGAAAATCCAACTCGATCCATTGCCTGAAGCCGCTGTAGTTTGGGGACAGGTTATTATGTGGATCACAAAAGAAGACTACATCAGCGTAAAAACGGAATACAAAGACGAAAGCAAGGAAACCGTTAAGCTGGAACAATGTTCAGACATTAAAATGATGGGCGGACGTAAAATTGCCACCCATCTGGAAATGATACCCGTTCAAAAGAAGGGGCACAAAACCACAATGACCATCAATATGCAGAAATTTGATGTTAAAGACATTAATGCAGAATTCTTTTCGCAGCAGAGGATGAAAAGAGTGCATCCAAGATAATTCCAGAAAATTATGAGTACAAACAACAAATTAGCCTGGCGCAGTTTATGGCGGAACAAAAGGCGGACATTAATCACCGTATCTTCGGTATTACTGGCTGTGATGCTTGCCCTTTTCATGCGCTCCATGCAAATCGGATCGTACGAAATGATGATACAGGGCGGTGTTTCCCAAGTCGGTTATATGCAATTGCAGGATACTGGTTTCTGGGAAAACAAGTCCATCGATCACGCTTTCGTATATAACGACAAGCTTAAAAAAATCATCAAAGATGATGAACGCATCAAACTGAGCATCCCCCATCTGGAATCAGCCGCATTGGCCTCCAGCGGAACACGTTCCAAAGTGGTGATGACCATCGGTACATTGCCCGAAGAGGAAGATCAGGTAAACCACCTAAAAAATAAAATGATTTATGGTGATTATCTAAGCGAAAAAGATATGGGCGTGCTGGTTGCACAGGAGCTGGCCGAATATTTACAGATCATTACCTACGATACAATCATTAAATCTGGTGATACCAGCATCAATATCAAGATGTTAAACGATACCCTCGTTTTATTGGGACAAGGATATCAAGGCGTTTCGGCCTTTGGCAAGTTCCCGGTACGCGGTATATTGAAATTCGGTATGCCCGAGATGAACAAAACATTTATTTACACCAGTTTATACAATCAACAGCTCACCTTCTCGCCCTATATACCCGGGCTGGTCACACAAGTGCTGCTGTGGACAAAAGACGGCAAACACCTGGATGAAGTCTCTGCGTCCATCAGCCAATCGGCGGGCAAAGGAATGACCGTGATGCAGTGGCGCGATATGCTGACAACCATGATGCAGGAAATACAGAGCGATAATGTTTCGGGCATCATCATGCTGGCCATTTTATACATCATCATTGCCTTTGGGATTTTTGGTACGGTGATGATGATGACCGAGGAACGCAGGCGCGAATTTGCCGTGATGGTGGCCGTGGGCATGCGTCGCAGCCGCCTGATGCGCATACTCGCAACGGAAAGCCTGATTGTTGGCATGTTGGGGGTAATCATCGGTTGCATACTGATGCTGCCGGTCCTGCTCTACCTTAACTACAATCCGGTTCCACTTAGTGGCCCCATGGCAGAGATGATGGTAATGTTCAACCTGAAACCCGTACTTCCTTTTAGCATTGAGCCAAAAATCTTCCTGAACCAGGGTTTGGCCATATTTGTCATTACATTGATTTCCGGCTTTTATCCGGTGATTTTTTCGCTGCGTTTTAAATTATTAAAATCATTACAACGATAAATTAAAATTATGATAACAGCAATAGCATGGAGAAATGTATGGCGCAACAAAGCCCGCAGCCTGATCATCATGTGTTCAGTGATGATTGGAATAGCCGGGGGTATTTTCGCTTATGCATTTATGCGGGGCGCCAATGAAGACCGTATCCGCTCGGCTGTGGAATATGAAACCACGGCTTTTCAGCTCCACAACCCAAAATTTCTAATTAATAATGAGATCAAATACAAAATTGAAAATCCACAGGAACTTACCAATAAGCTCCGCAAATTACCACATGTAAAAGGCATCAGCCAGCGCACATCCAGCCAGGCAATGGCCAGCACACCGGTAACCGGCGCAGGTGTTGTTCTTAAGGGCATTGACCCTGAAGATGAAAAACTCGCCTGCGGGTTGTATAAAAAAACAATCAGCGGCCATTTTCCGGGCAAAGGAGACAAAATCCCTGCCTATATTGGCCATAAACTTGCCAAAAAACTCAAAGTGAAGGTGGGCGGAAAAATTGTGGTTACCATAACAAATATGCAAAACCAGCTCAGCTATGCCGCATTTATTGTTTGTGGGATTTACAAAACTTCCAACGATATGTTTGATGAAACCCATGTGTTCGTAATGCGCGAAAGGCTCAACAATACCATTGGTTATCAAGCTAATGATGCCAATGAAATTGCTACCGGTGTTGATGACCTTCATTTGATCGGACTGGTGAACACGGAAGCCCGGAAAGCTCTGGCGGCAAATATCAAAAGCAAGGACATCAACCTGCGTTCCTGGGGTGAGATACAGCCAACGCTCAAAACCATGTCGCAAACCATGAATATGTTCAGCTATATTTTTGTGGCGATTATTTTGCTTGCCCTTGCTTTTGGCGTAATCAATACCATGCTGATGGCCGTAATGGAACGAACGCGCGAAATCGGTATGCTGATGTCGGTTGGGATGAACCGCCGCAAGATTTTCGGGATGATTATGCTCGAGACATTTTTCCTGGCGTTCACGGGCGGCCTGGTTGGGCTTTTGGTCAGCGCTTTTGGGATAAAACTGCTCGGTGTGCATGGAATTGATTTATCGAGTGTTGCCGAAGGGATGAATGCCCTGGGCTACAGTTCAGAAATTTATCCGGAAGCCACTACCTCATTCTACCTGACAACAGCAGTTTTGGTTGTGATCATGGCATTGATATCAGCTGTTTATCCGGCGAGGAGGGCTTTAAAGCTTAATCCGGCGGAGGCAGTGCGCCACGACACCTAATAAAAGTAATAGCCAAGGAATTTTATTGAAAATCAAACAATATCAAGGAAATGAAAATCATCACAATAAAAGACTTACACAAAGTATATAACGACAGCCATGTGCCGGTTAAGGCGGTAAACGGGATCAATGTTGATTTTGAAGAAGGCGAATTTGCTGCCATCGTAGGGCCTTCGGGTTCAGGCAAGACCACTTTTCTGAATATGGTTGGCGGATTGGACAAGCCCACGGAAGGTGAAATTGAAATAAATAACATAAAAGTTTCACAGCTCAGCAATCGCGAAATGATTGACTTCCGCCTGAAGAACATCGGATTTGTATTTCAATCCTACAACCTGATTCCGGTACTCACCGCTTTGGAGAATGTGGCTTTCATTATGGAGCTGCAAGGCATCGGAAAAAAGGAACGCATGAAACGCGCACAGGAGCTTCTCGACAAAACCGGCATTGGCAACAAAAGCCATCAACGTCCGGGTGATTTGAGTGGCGGGCAGCAGCAAAGAGTAGCTGTAGCAAGGGCGCTGGCATCCAGGCCAAAATTCATTCTGGCCGACGAACCAACAGCAAATCTCGATTCCAAATCTACCGGCGACCTACTGGATATGATGCTGGAAATGAACCGTGAATCCAATGTTACCTTCATTTTTTCCACACACGACCAGAGGGTAATGGACCGTGCACGCCGCATTATTACCATTGATGACGGGAAAATCACCAAAGATTTCCATACGAACAATTAATCCCGGAATTTATGATTAAAAAACCATTATTGTTGCTGATCATCCTGTTCCCGCTGACTGCTTTTTCGCAATCCTTCTGGAAAGATTTTTCACTGACCGGACGTGTGCAGAACATGCAGATGGTCTGGGTGCAGGATGCGGACGGGAACTGGCCGGCCAGCAACACAACCGGCAACCGCCTTGATTTGCATTATTATCCCGACAACAATGCAGAGATTCATATTGGCATGCGCAATAATTTCCAGTTTGGCAGCATGCTCTATGACAATTATCCCTTATACAATCAGGCTTTGCTTGTTGATGAAGGTTATGTGGATATGAGCTGGCAAATTGCCGGAGATTCGTCGTACCTGCTGAACACCAATTTTGATCGGGCCAATCTGAATCTTAATATCGGGAATTTCCAGCTTGTTGCCGGACGTCAGCGGATCAACTGGGGCATAAACCTGGTTTGGAATCCCAACGACATTTTCAACACCTTTAATTATTTTGATTTCGACTATGTGGAAAGGCCGGGCTGCGATGCGGTCCGTGTGCAGTATTATACCGGGAGCACATCATCGGTGCAACTGGCTTATAAAGTGGACCACAAGAAAGAGGCAACCTTTGCAGGGATGTACAAATTCAACCACTTTGGCTATGACATCCAGATTTTGGGTGGCTTCATGCCCGATGACTGGGTAGCCGGACTGGGCTGGTCAGGACAAATAGGTGGTGCAGGATTTAATGGCGAATTCAGCTATTTCATTCCGCGCAAAGACAGGCCAGAAGACAATGAAAATGTGCTGATTGGCAGTATTGGGATAAACTATACTTTGCCTAATAGCCTATATCTGCATGCATCCTGGCTTTATAATAGTGTTGGGCTTACGGGCAAAACCGGACGGACCAATATTTTTGGCTTGGGCGAAAGCCTGACCGTAAAAACGCTATCTCCGGCTCGTCATCAGCTGTTTGGAGAAGTGACCTATCCCTTTACGCCATTGATTAAGGGTATGTTCAGCTGCATCATGAATCCCGGTGATATGAGCTTGTTTTATAGTCCGGGCGTAGATATTTCGTTGAAGGAAAATCTGGACCTGCTCTTCACCGGGCAGATTTTCACCGGAGAAAGCGGCAGTGAGTTTGGCGGATATGGCGGGATGTATTATTTGAGGTTTAAGTATAGTTTTTAACCTGAATAATTCGTTAAATATTCTGGTTCTACACGGAATTTCGTGGAAAGAAATTAGAATGCTATTTCAAACAGGTTCCTCCAAAGTTTTTCTCATACTTTGGAAACTTTATCGGAATGACGCGTTTTTATGGAGTCAGGAGGCAAATGCGGTGAGGACACAATAGTGTATTTTAAAGATGTCCTCGCTGCATTTGCCTTAAACGCCTAATAAACAGTGTCATTCCGACCTGAACAAAGCCAAACGAAGTGATTAAGGCTTTGTGAAGGGAGGAATCTGTTAGGGATTAATAGTTTATTAACAAATATCTGCATATTATTTTCAAACATTATTGTTACCCACGAAATTCCTAGTAGAACCAATATTCTATTTGGAGCCTACTTCGAAAATTTTCGTCGCGAAAATTTTCGAAGTAATTGTTCAGAAAAGGGATCTTACCGGCCAAAACCTCCGCCACCGCGGCGACCTTGTCCATTGCCTCTCCCTCCGCGGGCATCACGAGGACGGTTTTGCATACGTTTTTCTTTGTATTCTTTCCAGAGTCCTTTTTGCTCTGCAGTGAGCATTTCTTCGATTTCTTTATCAATCTTATCAAAAACCTCTTTTGATTGCTCTCGTTTCTTATCGCGGCTAAGACTGGTATTTTCCCGGATTTCCGTGATTGCAGGCTCATATTTCAGCTTGATTATCTCCAATTGGGCAGATTGCTGTTCATTGAGCTTCAATTCGGTTTTCAGCTCATCCAGCATATTTTCCATACCCGGTTTTGCCGGCTTCTTATCAGCCACTTTTTGCTCTGTAATTTCCTGACCTGACAGCGAAATAACTGCAGCCAGCATAAAGAATAAGATGATTGTTTTTCTCATTTCGTTTCGTGTTAATGCAGCTATGACAATGAATGTAGCGGAAGGTTTAAAGGGAAGTATAAAACTATGCCAAAGCAATCAGCACAATGGCCAACACAGCCAGTCCAATGCCCATCCAGTTGATGGTGCGCAGTTTTTCCTTAAAGGCAAGAAAACCAACCAATGCGGCAATAGTCACCAATGCTGCATTAAAAACCGGGATAAAGAAACTGACGTCCATATGACGGAGGGCATTGATAAAGAAGATCGTGGAATACCAATTGAAAGTTCCCAGGGCAATGCCGCCAAGAATACTTTTCCAATGTATTTTTGTTTTTCGTAGCAGCAACATCCCGCCAAGGATCAGCACCCCAAAAACCATAGAAACTGAAAAAGCAGTAGCCAGATAAAGTACCAGATCATTCCCAATATAATGATGTTCGGCATATTTCATCACAGAATCATTTGCTCCGCTTCCCAGAAACAAAAGAGCCGGGAACAGGATTTGCCTGCGGTCAAAGCTATAGCCTTCTTCTTTTTTGAAAGTGAAATAGAAAGCTAGAAGTGCTAACAAAATACCGATGATTTTCAACAGATTAACCCGATCTCCAATAATCAAAAAACCAAGCATCACAGGAATGATTACCGACATCTTGCTGGTTACTGTAGTTAGGGCCACACCGACTTTTTGCGCCGAAGTACCATAAAACAGAAAAACAAAAATCAAGGTAAATCCCGTAAGCAAGCTAAATGGAAACCAGATATTTTCGGGCAGTCCGGTAAAGGTAAAGGATGTGGGCGCAGAAAGATAACCCAATGCCCCGGCTACAAAATAATTGGTTACAACAGCCGGCATCAACTCCACTTTCCATTTGCCGAAAAGCTTGAAAGTAACCAAAATCATTGTTGAAAACAGCAGCGCAAGCGGTAGATAAATCATATGGGTATTTTAAAAACCTTTATCAACCATCAAAACCTTCAAGGTTTTTAAAACCTTGAAGGTTTTGATGATGGTTGAAGGTTTAGGTAATGGTTTTAGGAAGTATTTTTCCTAACTGTTCATAAAGTTGATCAATCGAATTATTGTTATAAAGCACATAATCAGCCATTTCGATGCAGCGTCGCAGGTTTTGTTTGTTTGGATCATTGGTTTCCATTTCGCGTTCTTCGTTTTGCACAAAAGTTTCAAAACTCACTGCGTCTGTTGCTGATTTGCGTTCGGTAATCCGCTCAAAGCGCAATTTCCGGTCGGCATCAACGGCAAAAAGCGTAAAAGATCCTTTTGACCTGAGCGATTCAATTTCACCGGGCGTGCGGATGCTTTCGATGATGCAATTCTTACCGCTTCGAGCAGCTTCATCATATAAACAATCCGTAACATAGGACGGGCTGTGTTCTGCGCGGAGTTTATTGGCCAGGACTGTCATGGTATCACGGTTTACATCCAGACCTTGCTCTTTTAGTTTTCTTGTCAGGAAATCGCGCACTGAATAATGTTTAAATCCATAGCGTTCAATAAGATACTCTACAACGGTTCCTTTTCCGGCGCCGAGTGTTCCTGTTATTCCAATTACAATCATCTTAACGTCTTGATTTATAATAATTAATCAAACCGTTTGTACTCACATCATGCTCATTTACTATCTCGTCATTTTCCAGTTCCGGCAAGATTTTGCGTGCAAGCTGTTTTCCCAGTTCCACGCCCCATTGGTCGAAGCTGAAAATATTCCAGATGATGCCCTGAACGAAGATTTTATGCTCAAACAAAGCAATGAGCATTCCGAGCACTTCCGGTGTCAGTTGGTCATAGATGATCGAATTGGTTGGGATATTTCCTTTGAAAACTTTGAACGGCAGTAGTTTCTCGATTTCCGCATCTGATTTTCCCTGTGCACGCAATTCTGCTTCGGCTTCTTCGGCTGATTTCCCGTTCATCATGGCTTCGGTTTGCGCAAAGAAATTGGAAAGCAGTTTCCGGTGGTGGTCTTCCATCTCGTTCAGCGGTTTTGCAGCTGCCATAAAAGTAGAAGGGATCAGGCTGGTTCCCTGATGGATCAATTGGTAGAAGGAATGCTGTCCGTTGGTACCCGGCTCGCCCCAAACAACCGGGCTGGTGGCATAGTCCACTTCTTCACCGTTGCGGTCAACAAATTTGCCGTTGCTTTCCATAACCGCCTGCTGGAGATAGGCCGGAAGGCGATCCAAATACTGATCATAGGGCAAAATGGCTTCGGTTTCTGCTTTATGGAAATCGGCATACCAGATTCCGAGCAAAGCCAGAATTACAGGCATATTCTCTTTAAAATCAGCCGATTTAAAATGATTGTCCATTGCTTCGGCACCCCGGAGCAATTCTTCGAAACGCTCATAACCTACGGAGATGGAAATGCTCAGCCCAACCGCTGACCATAGGGAATACCGTCCACCCACAAAATCCCAGAAGCGGAACATATTGCTTTCGCTGATTCCAAATTCACGAACAGCTTCTATATTTGTGGAAATCGCTATGAAATGCTTTGCCACATCAGTTTCGTTGGCATCACTGTTCAGGAACCAATTGCGCGCTGTATGGGCATTGGTCATGGTTTCCTGTGTGGTAAAAGTTTTGGAAACGATCAGGAAAAGTGTGGTTTCGGGATTCAATTTTTTGAGTGTCTCGTGCATATGGGCACCGTCCACATTGCTCACAAAATGCATGTTCAGGCGTTCGTGGCTGTAGTGCTCCAGTGCTTTACATACCATTACCGGTCCCAAATCCGAGCCTCCGATACCAATATTTACAACATCTCGGATTTTCTTTCCGGTAAAGCCTTTCCATTCGCCCGAGCGCACTTTTTCTGAAAAATCACGCATTTGAGCACGGACTTTACGAATTTCAGGCATAACGTCCTGTCCATCAAGCATTATTGGCTGATCTGACAGATTGCGCAGGGCAATATGCAGCACCGCACGGTTTTCTGTTTCATTGATTTTTTCTCCGGAAAACATTGCTTCAATCCCTTCCTTCAATGCGCATTGCCCGGCAAGATCGTTCAAAAGTTCCATTGTCTCGCTGTCGATCAGGTTTTTGGAATAATCCAGCATCAGGGGACCAAAAGCCATACTGAAACGCTCAAACCTTTGCTCATCAGAACGGAACAAATCTTTTAGGTGCAATGCCTGCACATGGTTGAAATTCTTTTGCAATTTCTTCCAACTCTCTGTCTTCGTGGGATTAATAGATTTTAGCATATCTGTTTTTTTGAATTAACAGCCAAAATTAACAAATTAATGTTAGCAGGGTTTTAAGAGTTTAAAAAATCAGATGAAGTATATGGATCACGGCTTCTATATGCCAAATCTAATCTGCATTATTCACATAATTTCTATTACGAAAGCAAATCACTTCAACAGAAGGGGATGCTTAATATTCAGTACTAAATACGGAATTCTTTAATATTCAGAATGCCTTAGCCAAAAAGAAATAAGGTAACACCGATTGAAGTGGGTTATTTATTAAGCAGCAAGTCCCCGCCCTAAAAGGCTGCTTAGAATACCATGCACATTATCCTGCCCCAAAACCATAGTACAGCTACGTTCTATTACCAATATTCCACTATCAGCTTCATTTCAATAAACTTTAATATTAAATTAATCCAGACACTCAAAAGCCTTTCCACATCATACTTATGTAAATACTGTCATGTGTCAAAAATATTTATACCAAAAGAAACAAAAATTTATAATACTGGTTTTTAAGTATTTAAATGTGTTGATATTTTGTTTTAAAAAAAATGAGAAATTGTACTGAATATTATTTCATAAAAATTATTACTTTTGTAGATGCTAATCCGGATTACAAACGTTCATTTTTGGAAAAATTTTAATAAAACATTAGAGGCATAAGCCTTATAAGCAATAACCAAAATCAAAAATTGATATTATGAAAAAAAATTTAATAATCGGTTAGACTTTGATCCATAAGCATCATTTAAAAAAATGAGCATAACCCAATGGGGCTTTCCTCATCCTGTAAATTTATCGGCCTCTCGACTTCGCTCGAGAAACTTAGATTGAGGTTGAACACTTAAAATTAAGGTCCCCCTGAGCGTAATTGAATGGCCGCTTTATAAGACAAAAAACAAAGGAAATGAACGATAACCCAAACTACAAACAAATGATAGAAATGCGACATCAGTGGAAGCAGGCAGGGATTGAAGAATTCCAATTGGACAGCCTGAGGATCGATACCCTGGCCAATATTGCCGATACCGCCCGCGGAATGGCCGGAGCCATGGCACGAGGTTTATTGGAATACGCCTATGGCTATCATTTTGTAAATTGCATTGCTTGTGGGAACCAGAACAAAGACAGCGAAATAAAAGGCTGGAACATGCCTGAAAGCAAACCTGCAAAAATCCAGCTTGAAGTAAGCCCCAACCCGGCCAATACTTGGATCAGGTTTAAGTATGAACTCCCTGAAAACAGTATGGCTATTATCCGCATTTCCAATGCAAATGGCCAAACCATTGCAGAACTGAACCTGCAATCCGGCATGAAGGAATATGTTTGGGATGTACGCAATATTCCATCCGGAACTTATTACTACCATATGGATGCCAATAATCAAATTGCTTCGGGCACTTTTATTATTAATCATTAATTTTGAAAAAACTCAAAAAGCACGGGGCAATATGCCCTGTGCTTATTTAAATCTTCTTTATGAAAACATACAGGTACTTTTTTATTGGATTTATTTTCTTTATGCTTATTGCAAATACAAAAGCCCAACTCCCAATTGTGGAAACCAATTTTCTGTGGCAGAAATGCATCAATAACGGGACTGCAGGAGGAATAATCCAAATAGGGGAAAGTTATTATATCAATTCATACGATAGAGGGGTGGATACAGCAGCGCAAAATTACCATGGCGACTGGGATCTAATGCTCATAAAAACCGACACATTGGGCAATGTCCATTGGAAAAAATGTTATGGAGGGTCTTTAAGGGACACCCCATATAGCATACAAAAAACCAATGACGGATATATTTACCTGATAGGCGTTACAGATTCTGAGGATGGCGATGTCCAGAGCAGGCGCTGGCAGGGCCGGCAAATATGGCTTATCAAACTGGACCCAGAAGGAGAAATTGTTTGGGAAAAAACGTTTGGTGTGGAAAAAGGGACAGGTTTTGATCCGCGTACATCCTTGATAATGCCGGACGGCGGGATTTTAATCTCGTCAAATATACAGGGGGCAAGCGGGGATGTGAGTACATTCTTTTGGGGGAATGACTTCTGGTTGGTACGTTTCGATGCCTATGGGAATATGCTATGGGAAAAAACTTTTGGGAGCATCGGTTTTTGGGACAATTTATTAAGCATGATACATACAAAGGAAGGCACCGTTATGTGTGCCGGTGCAGCAAGCATTGGGGAAGGAATGGTAGAATGCTCATTGCCTTCATATGAAGTATATAATGTTTGGCTCTTTGAAATTGACTTAAACGGCAATATCCTCTGGCAACATTGTTATGGGGGAACTGGTTCGGATTCACCACAAAATATTATTCAAACTAATGATGGCTTTGTCCTGTGTGTTGGCAGCAATTCATGGGATGGGGATATAAACAACCCTCATGGCAATAAAGATTTTTGGATTTTCAAAATAGACAATGAAGGAGAAATAATATGGTCTAATTGCCTGGGAGGAAGCGGGTATGATTCGCCAAGTTATATTTTTGAATTAGAAGACGGTGGTTTTATGGTTATTGGTTATACCAGATCAACCGATGGTGATGTTTCAGGCATTCATGGGTGGAGGCGAGACATTTGGTTCGTTAAAGTAGATGCACAGGGAATAGGGCAATGGCAAAGGTGTGTTGGGAGCTATGGTAAAGAAGATTTTCAGCCTTTACCTTTTTTGATTCAAAAAAACGATTATACCTATGTAATGGCTCAGGACGTTGAGCAGGCAGGAGGAGATATTCAATGTAACCAAAGCTTATTCAATGACCATTTCACATGGCTTTTCAAAATAGAATTTACAGATCAATTTGTTTCTGTAAATGAACTGCACGGCCAGAGCCTTAATGTAAGCCCCAACCCTGCCAACAACCTAATGATGTTTGAGCTGCCCGCCATTGGGGAGTTGTGCATTTATTCGGTTTCGGGGCATTTGCTGCACAAAGCACACTGCCTGGCCGGGGATTATCACTACAATTGCGGCCATTTAAGCCCGGGGGTGTATTTCTACACTTTTATGATGGATGAGGCTTTGCTGCATGGGAAGGTGGTGGTGGAATAATTTCTGTCCATAATGCCTCCCGAAATTTCGGGATTATTCTTGCCCTGAAATCAAGTCGTTTACTAAGGTAAACTCCCTGTTTTCAGTCCTGTGAATGCCTCGACCTCGAACATTCTGAACCAGAAATTTTAATTACAGACATGGATTTATTAATGTCGGCCTCTCGACTCCCTTCGGCTCCCTACGGCTTACTTCGGCTTCGCTCAGCACAGGCCGCTCAGGGAACACGCTCGGGGATCTTGGATTGAGTATTTCGATCTGAGTGTGCAGCACGAAGGAACTTGGAGAGGATAGAGCAAAATCAGATAAACACTGCTAAAACAATCTCCTTCCGAACAAAATCCCGACTTTGTTGTTTATATATCAGTAAATTAAAGGGTTCAACCACATTTTAAACAACAACAAATTTCAAAATTTATGAAAAAAAAGTACTCTCAATTCTATTATCGGTGACTTTTGCCTTTGCTGCAAACAGTCAGGTTTATCATGGATTGCTCCATGACTTTGCCGACGGCAACAATCATGCCTGGCAGCGGGGTGAAGTAGTTGAAAATAAACTCCATATCACAGCAGATGGCAGCGGAAACCAGGGAAAACTGGTAACCTTCAGTCAGGATGAGTTTGCCGGAAATTATCTTGAAGCCGGCGTTCATACCATTAGTGCCAAAATCAGCAACGCCAGTGATCAGGCATTGCATATGCGGGTTGCCCTCGGTACAGGCAGCAACCCAAAACAGGGCGATTGGTTTGCCTCAAAAGATGCAATCATTGTAGATGCCGGTGAAATGGACAAAGAAGTTGCATTTGGTGAAACAATATCCATAAATGAAAGCAAGAATTTATTGGAAATCAGTAGTATCTATCCAAATCCGGTGACAGATTATGCCCATATCTCTATAAAAACAGAGAGCGCTTTTTCTGCTCAACTCAGCATCCTAAACCTTTTGGGACATTTGTTTATCAGGAAGAAGTTAGGCTGCCGCTCAGCGCCCATTCGTTGAATTTAAGCAACTTAAACAGCGGAGCATATATTTTAAAAGCGGAGCTGAATGAGCAGGTGAAATTGATGAAGTTTGTTGTTCAGTAAACCAATAATTGATTAAAAAAGGGTGCTACTAAGAATTTTGTGGGTAATCATAAAGTTTGAGATTAAAACCATTCATAGATATATTAATAGATCATTTATGAAAAAAAACTGAATACCAACAGATTCCTCCCTCCACAAAGCCTTAATCACTTCGTTTGGCTTTGTTTCGATCGGAATGACGCTGTTTATTAATCTTTTAAGGCAAATGCGGCGAGGACACAATAATTATATCTCAAACGCGTCCTCGCCGCATTTGCCCTCTGAATTATTAAAACCCGTCATCCGACAAAGTTTTCCGAAGTATGAGGAACTTTGGAGGAATCTGTAGGAGATTTAACTTTTGTCTTTCCGCGAAATTTCAAGTAGAACCTAAAAAACAAAAAACCTCTGCTCAAACGAACAGAGGTTTTTTTTGTTTGGTGCCCAAGAAAAGACTCGAACTTTCACGAGCATAAGCTCACTACACCCTGAATGTAGCGCGTCTACCAATTCCGCCACTTGGGCAATGCGGCTGCAAAAGTAGAAAATTATTTTAAACCTCAAAAGAAGTTTTTTAAAATATTTCGATAAATATTGCCACTGCCAAAAGGAAATCAAGGCTAAGGGTCGTAACAACATGGCTCCCCTGTGCAGGGATTATTTTCTCAAAATCTTGATAATCTTTGAGTAATGTTAATACGGCCTTAAATCCAAAGGGCAATGTCAAAAGGCTGAGATAAACCCAGTATGAAGCCAAAGACAGAAACGGCATTGCAATAATTATGATATATACCAATGCCAGGCTGATGGCATAAACAACGGCTGCATATTTTTTCCCAAGACCGATAACGAGATGTTTCCTTCCTCCTTTTTTATCCGCATCTGCATCAGGAAATTCATTGATAAACAAAAGCAAAGCCGTTAAAATTCCGGGAGGGATACTGATCCACACTACATGCACAGGGAACATTTCCTGAAGTGTTGAGCCAGCCGTTGCAGTTAAGGCGATATAGCTGCCGACTACAACCATTGAGCCAAGAGTGAGACCGGAAAGAATTTCACCGAGCATAATTTTTGCCAGAAAACCGGTATAAAAAGTAATGCTGAATGCACCGATTAAAATAAAATAAAGCAAAGCAAGATTCGATTGTAATGCCAGATATAGGCCAATAGCACCGGAAAGCAGCAAACTGGCCACGGCAGCAAGCATAACAGAGCCCGCTTTGGTTTTGCCTTGCACCAACATTCCGCTGCCTCCACTGAATGGCGTTCGCAGTGTATCAAAATCAATTCCGGTCACAAAATCAGAATGCTCATTAAATAGGTTCACCGAAACATGTGCCAGAATTACCCCAAACATCAAGAGTAAGGCATCAAGCCAGGGAAACTCCATTCCCGCTGATTTTAATTGCCCCCAGGCCAATGCCCAGCCAATCAGTACCAATACAATGCTCAACACTAAAAAATCTGCCCGTGTTTGAGCTGCCCATATTTTAATTTTCTTTCCCATTTTTCTTTTTTTTAATTTCTTGATTGCTCATAAACCGGCAAAACCTCCAGCCCGGCACTTTCAAACTGTTTGGAAACCTTTTCATAATTTCCGGTAAATCCGAGCAGGTAGCCACCACCGCCCGATCCCAGTAATTTCAAACGATAGCTGTCTTCATCCAGACCTTTTTGCCATAATTCCGCAAAACCATCAGGTATCATTTCCTGAAAAAGCTCCAGTTGCAGCCTGCTCAATAAACGCAATTCGCTGTAAAAATATTTTAACTGACCTTTTACAAGATACTGAACGCAGTTATTGTTCACCGGAATCAGTTCTTCATTGATGCGCTTTTGATATTGCGGTTCTTCATAATTTTCTAAAAAACGGGTAACCAGAGGACCTGTTTTGCCAATACGCCCGGTGTTCACCAAAAAAATGGCTCCTTTATTAAAATCAGACGGACGTGGAATACGCGTTCTGTTGATCTCATCATTTTCGATAATCAAAGGTTGTGCAAAATACGCGTTCAATGGGTCGATGCCCGAGCTTTTGCCATGAAAATGAGACTCTAAGAGCGAAAACAATTGCTTGATTTCAGTCATTTCTTTTTGAGGCAGGTGCGCAATCCTACGCAACGGACGAAATGCATATTGCGCGTAAAATGCTGCAACCAAAGCACCACTGCTGCCTATTCCATAACCTTGCGGGATGGAGCTTTCAAAATAGAGACCGGATTTCAGGTCTTTGTCAAAACCTTCCATATCAAACAAGGAAGTTATAGAATTGTTCGCTTTTAATAAGTACTCCTGAAAATCGCGCAGATTTGAATTGCTCTTGCGGGCATAGGCATAATCTGTATAGTTTTCACTGTTCAGAAAGCGCAGGCTTCCCTGATAATGCGTAAAAGGAATACTCAAAACTTTTGATCCAAACATTACAGTATATTCTCCAAAAAGAAGAATTTTCGCGTAAAATATATCTGATCTCTTCATTTTAACCTATTATTTTAATGCGTGAAGACCCATTACCGATTCTGTCGTGCATGATACGCATCTGCGGATATAGCGCCAGAACATCTTTTTGCAGAAACTGAATGATCCTGTTTTTCTCCGAATCAGGATATAAAAGATGCAGGTTTGGGCCGGCATCCAGGGTAAAACAGAGCTTTGCGCCGCTTTGTTCCCTGAATTCTTTTATTTTCTCAATAATCACGATTGTTTCTGCTTTCATCAGAATATATGATGGAGATGAGCTCATCATAAGAGCATGAAGGCTCATTGCCTCGTTTTCAACAATTTCAGCAAAGATTTTCCAGTCACCGGATTGCATTGCAGGCAATAGCTTTTGCATATTTTGATGTGCTTGCTGTTCACGGGCTTTCGCATAAGGATGTGCGTTCATCAAGGCATGTCCGGCAGTGCTGGAAACGGTTTTTTTACCGCCATCTACAATCAGGATAGAATCATTTATCTTGTGGAAATCTGAGGGAAAATCCAGAGCTAGTTTCCGGGCAAACAAATCATTTCCCAATTGATGGTATGATCCCCATAAAACATAGCCGCCAAAAACTGAGCGGCTGGCACTGCCCGATGCAAGCCGCGCCAGGAATGAAGCTTTTTCCATAAAAAACTGCACATCCGTCTCCGCTCGGGTGTAATATTGTTCTGCATCCATAATGCAAAGGGCCAATGCACTCATCGAACTGGCCGATGATGCAATGCCTGCAGAGTGTGGAAATGTGTTCGCGGATTTTATTTCCAGATCGAAATCCTGTATCCAAGGAATAAAGCCTTTCATCCTTTTCAGGCTTTCTTCCAATTTTGAAATAAAAGATACATTTTGATTTCCTTCAAAAATGAAAGAACGTATTCTCGCTGAGCCATTCGGAATAAATGTAATTTCTGTCTGTGTCTTCGCTTCAGACAAGCTAAAACTCAGGCTTGGGTTCATGGGCAGTTGCATTCCATGTTTTCCCCAGTATTTAATCAATGCAATATTACTTGGGCTTTCCCAGCCGGCAGTATATTTGCTATGCTGGTTTTGCTCTGTATTTTGACCTTTAAAACTTTGTATATCAATCATAACACAATATCCTTCCAACTAAAATATGTACGAATACCTTTGTCATGCAAATATTTTTCACTGTATTCAACGCCATCCTTGCCGGCCATTAAGGCGAAATCCCCGCCCCAGGCCCCGAGCGATTTTATTACTCCATTATAATCGGGATATTTAATCCGCTGAATGGATTCCAGTCCTGTTAACCGGCTGGTAATTTCTTCATGTGCATGCACCAATTCGATAAATTCTTGTATATTCTTTGATTTGGTCAAATCAATAGAAATGCGGCTGATTTTTGTCAGATCGGTTTTATTAATGATCTTCTGTTCGATAAACTTTTTTATTGCAGCTTCGGAATTTTGTTTTGCGCCCTGATAGAAAAAAATAAGATCGTCAGCAAAGGGAAAATCCATAGCGACATCCTTTTGCTGATAGGCCGTTTCTTGCAGCCTGTAAAAGAATGGATTGTCGGCTTGGGCTGCGATTACATCATAGCCCGAGCCATTGGAAACATTCTGATGGAACTCCCATGCATTGATTTCCGCCCATTGCGCTATGTTCGAGATTATTGCCGAACTGCTTCCCCAGCCCCAATGCCTGCTGAAGTCATTATTTACCCGAACCGTATTGGTCTGCAATAGTTTATGCAAAAAACCCGGCTTCATTTCGATAGCCGTTTCGAGCAGTCTTTTTAGAAAAGCGGATGCCTGGGCATTTTGCGAACGAATATGTACGCCATCATGCAACTTTATTTCCGCCTCGAACCAGGAAGAATAAAAATCGCCGGAAATCCAATGGATGTCCCCGGATTCTATTTCCTCTTCCACGGACATTTTCTGTACACGTTTCAAGGGAAGTACCAAAGCCGTTGCCCCCAGTTTTACGCTGTACTCACCGCTCAACATCAGCTTGGCCCGTGAAATATATTCGAAATTAGTTGCCATACTTCTGCTCGCGTAAGGTTTCAATAAAATTCCGGACAGCTGTATGGCTCACTTTTTCTTTTTCGAAATGCTGCAGCGCCAATTCTTTTTCTTCAGAACACGCATTAAAGGAATTGAGGATATTCAGCAGGTGCATTTTCATATGTCCCAACTGAATCCCTTTGGTTACCAATGATTTAATGGCAGCAAAATTATTGGCAAGCCCTGCCGCAGAGGCAATGCGCATCAGTTCTTCCGCATTGGGATTGTGCAGGATTTCCAGTGATAAACGGGCCATGGGGTGCAAACGGGTCAGTCCGCCTACGGTTCCCAAGGACATCGGGACTTTAAGTTTGTAGGTAAAAATATCATTTTCAATTTCCACTGAGGTCAGGCTGCTGTATTTTCCTGAACGGGCAGCATAGGTGTGTCCGCCGGCTTCCACAGCACGGAAATCATTTCCTGTTGCCAATACAACGGCATCAATTCCATTAAAAATTCCCTTATTGTGCGTGGTAGCGCGATGCGGATCAATACGTGCCACTTCCACTGCACGGGCAAATTTGGTCACAAACTGACTGGCCGTCAGATCATTGTCCACTTGTGCGAAGCTCTGCAGAGGAGCGGATACCGAAGTTTCCACCAGGCAATCGGGCGTATAATTGGAAAGGATGGACATGATCACATCAGCCTCTTTCTCAGTTCCATGAAAATGACCGCTATTGTTCAGCCAGCTTTTCAGGATGATGGAAAACTCTTCGAGACAGCTGTTTATAAAATTCGCTCCCATGGAATCCACAGTTTCAAATTCGGCCTTGAGCTGGAAATAATCCGGCATTTCATGGCGCAGGTCTATAAGGGAAATGTCTTTGATCCCGCCGCCGCGTTTTACCATATTGGCTGTAATGTGTTCGGTTCCTGTAAGCAGATTTTCTTTCAGCTCATCAAAATGATGCTTTAGGCGATCAACATCTCCTTTCCAGATAAAATGTACCTGCCCAATCTTAGTAGTCGAAATTACGTCAGCATGAAATCCGCCGCGTGAAGCCCAGAATTTGGCGCTTTTGGATGCCGCCGCAACCACCGAGCTTTCTTCAATGGTCATGGGAATATGATATAATTTATTGTTAATCAGGAAATTTGGTGCGATACTAAATGGAAAATAGTAATTCGAGAGCGTATTTTCGCTAAACTCTTCAATCAGCCGTTGGACAGAAATATCAGGATGATGGAAGTTTTTCAAAACATCCTCTAAATGAGGTATCTCCAGCTCTTTGCTAAGGCTCCTGATTTTTTCATCCCTGCTTTTCTTGCTAAAGCCTTGCTGTAGTTTTATTCCTAAATCTGTTGTGTGTGTAGTCGTCTTCATTATGAAGTATTTTAAAAAGAAACCCCCGGCTGAATGCTTTGTTCAACTTATTTAGAATTATTTTAAACAAAATAATAGTTCTGGGCTTTTTTAAAAAAACTCCGCGCCCTCCGCGCCCTCCGCGCCCTCCGCGCCCTCCGCGCCCTCCGCGCCCTCCGCGGTTAAAAAAAAGGTTGAGCGACTTGTGGTGCGCTGTGGTGAGCGAAGCCGAACCTATCCATCCAGCCATTCCCTGAAACCCTTCACTTTCTCCCGGCTCACAATCATTTCTTCTTCGCTGCTTTGCTGCGTGACAACCTTCAAACGGCTGCCACTATGCACCAGAATATCTTTTATGGCATCAATGTTCACAATAAATTTGCGGCTGATGCGAAAAAATACATGTGGATCAAGCGTGCTTTCCAATTGGTCGAGGCTCTGGTCAAGATCGTAATGCCGGCCTTGCATGCTGCATAAAAAACTGCTTTTGTAGGCGCTATAGAAATAGCTGATCTCGCTGCTCCTCAGGCTGATCAGATGTTCGCCCACGCGCAAACTGAAACGGCTTTTGTATTTCTTTTGAAGACCAGCAATCAGTTCTTCCATCACGCGGCGCGATGGGGCAGGGGATTCCTCTTTTTCGAAAATGTTCCTGTATTTTGCAACCGCATTTTCCAACTCTGTTTTATTAATGGGCTTCAATAAATAATCCACACTTTTGAGCTTAAAGGCTTTAATGGCGTATTCGTCGAAGGCTGTGGTGAATATCACCGGACAATGGATTTCTGCCTGTTCAAAAGCTTCAAAGCTGAGCCCGTCGGCAAGCTGTATGTCGAAAAAGGCCAGATCGGGCTGCGGATTTTCTGAAAACCAACGCTTAATGGAGCTGACCGAATCAAGCGGGCCGCTAATATGAGCTCCCGGTACAATTTGTGACAGCATATCGCGCAAGTGCTGCGCCGAAAAATGTTCGTCTTCTACAATTAATATATTCATTTCAGGCTTCTTTAGCTTTTATGGAAATAAGGGGCAGGCTTACGCGGAATATTTCGCCGCTCTGTTCTATTTCCAGATCATGCCCGCTCAGAAAACGGATGCGCTCTCCCAGATTGCTCAGTCCGGTGCCTGTCCCCGCAGAGTTCTGGCTTTTGCTGCGCCTTGCATTGCTGATGATCATCCGGTCTCCGCGACGCTCCATCCGGATCACAAGTGGGTGTTCATGCGAAATCACATTGTGTTTCACGGCATTCTCCACCAGCAATTGCACCGACATGGGCGGAATCTGCACATCATCTACCTGCCTGATTTCCTTCTCGATACGTAGTTTATCGCCAAAGCGCATTTTCTCCAGAAAGATATAGGTGTCCACAAATTCAAGCTCTTTGCTCAGGCTAACAAGTTCTTTTTGATCCAGGACATAGCGGTACATTTGACTGAGTTTCTGTACAAAATCGGAGGCTTTATCGCTGTCGATATGAATGAGCGAATCCAGCGTGCTGAAACAATTGAAAAGGAAATGCGGGTTGAGCTGGTTGCGCAAAGCCTGATAACGCGCCGCGATGGCTTGTTTTTCAATTTTGGCAGTTTCGATTTGTGCGCGTTTATAATGATGGAAAAAGGCCAGGGTATAGAAAAAGCCGGTAATGGCCATGGAAACCAGGAATTCTACAAACATCGTCATGCGGAAGGCATTGAAAAAATTGGGCCATTCCGTTTTGACCCAAATGGCGTTCCACAGCGCATTGACCAGAAGGATATCCACAAAAGAAAATGCCAGCATTGCCGCCCAGCTGAGCCAGTAGGTGCGGCCCGGTTTTTCGTCCCAGGGCAGGTATTTTGTCATCAGATAGCCAATCAGCTCGTTGCCTTTCCAAAGAGTTCCACCAATCAAAAGGGAATAAGTGACCATCATATGCGCGTTTTCCCAGAAATTTTCTCCGCCATTGAATGCAAATGTAATCCCCAGGCCAATCAAAACAACGATCAATAAATCGCGTAAATGACTTATAATTGGATATTTACGTTTAGGATATTCCTTCATTTTATCAAATTTTGCCCTAAATTATTAAATTTTTAGCTCTTCGCTGCTCCCCTCGCGCCCTCAGCGTCTCCCCGTCTCAGCAGTCAATTCTTTCTACCGCAGAGGCACAGAGGCGCAGAGATACGCAGGAAAACATCAAGTCCCGGGCCAGCCAACCTCCGCGCCCTTAGCGAAAAAAAACCAAGAAAATTTATCCGCGAAGCACACGATTAATGCTAATAAAGAATCTCCTTAGCGATCTTAGCGCCCTTCGCGGACAAAAAAAGAAATATTATATCCGCGAAGCACACAAAGAAACGCTAAGAAAAACCCCTTCGCGCCCTTTGCTTCCTTCGCGGACAAAAAAGCGTTGAGCCCCAGCGAAACAAAAAGCATTCAGTGCCCTCCGCGGATAAAAAGGACGTCACTCCCTCAGCTCCCCCTTACACTTCTCCAACTGGCTCTGATTCAAATCTTCTCCCCAAACCGGAGCAAATGGATTATCTGAGCGAAAGCTCTTAAATTTCTCAGCGGCTTCTTCAAAAATAGGTAAAGCATTTTTTGCGCCACCACCGAAAAATCCCGGAGTGTAATAAGTGTTCTGTGCTTTCAAAAAGAGTGCCCGAGGGTTGTTTGGATTGAGCTTCAGCGATTTGTTGATGCGCTTGCCGGCTTTCTGCGACATCGTCATGCCCCGGCTGCCATCTGCGCCAATGCGTGCCTGATATAAATATCCCTCCAAAGCCAAAACTTCGGATTCTTCTGCTGCTATTTCCAAAGCCTTCTCAACCGAAATTTCTGCTTTGTCGAGCACCGCATCTTTAGTGTCTTTGCCATCAACCATATAACTGGAGTTGATATAGCAAAGTGCCGCCCAATATGCCGGTTCCCATTTATCCGCTTCGGCATTGGATATGCGCTCAAAAGCCGCTGCCACAGATTGCAGTTCTTCCGGGCTTTCGGCCTGTTCGATTTTTCCCAGATTTTCGCCCATAGCCTGCATATATTGCGCCTGTGCCATGATGCCGCTTTGCGCTGCAAAAACGATGCTTAAAATGATGATGAATTTTTTCATGATAATGTGTTTTTAAAAAGATGTAACAAATTTATTTTAATGATGTTAGTTTATACTCACAAAAACTCCCAATACCACAAAATTCTTAATCCCATCAGTAACCGGATAGGCCAGATATTTCCCATCAGCACCGGGCTTTTGGTGGTAGCGGTAGGCATAGGTGTGATCCGCTCCGGTAACATTGCTCACGGAGGCATAAATGATGGTAAAATTTCCGAATATATCCATCAAATGACTGATATTCAGGCTTAAGTTGTGATAGGTTTTGGTTTTTTGGTTCATGAATCCGGCTTCATTGGGGTCTTCATAGGGGCGTCCGCTGGTAAAACTGTAACTGGCGCCAAACTGGGTGTTGATGCCGTTTACCCAGTATTTTCCTACTACACTGAGCTGATGGTCAGCAACAAATGAAGGCTGCACCTCTTCGGGATAATAACGGTAATCGCGTTTGGTGTCGATATAGCTATACGAAACCCAGAAATCGAGATAGTCGATGCTTTGCCAATCGCGGTAAAAGATGTCGATTCCCTTTGCATAACCATGTCCCTCATTCGTATAATATTGCGGATCCCAGACAACTTTTTCCATATTGAATTTGGTGAGCCCGTCGTATTTTTTGTAATAGGCTTCGGCGCGGAAGATGCGTTTTTCCTGCTGATATTGGTAGTTGACAATATAATGCTGTGCTTCTTCATAATCCAGTTCGGGCGCAAAGGCCAGATATTCATCCATGGGCGACTGGTAAAACTGTCCGTAGGCTGCAGAAAACTGTCCGTATTTGCCTATGCTGTACGCCAGTGCCAGACGGGGAGCCAGGCTGAATTGCTTGTTCAGGCTACTGTACTCGCCACGAAATCCGCTTTTTAAAGCAAATTTCCCGCTAAAGCTCCATTCGCCTTCGATATATGCTGCCGGATTATGCTCCTGAAAGCCTGCCGATTGAAATTTCGGTGATGGGAAATCCTTGTACTTTCTGCTGTAATCTTCGAAACTGTAGATTGCGCCCATATTTAATGTCATTCCGTTGTAAGGCGAGTATTTCATGCCGTATTTGGCTTGCATGGCCTTGCTTTCGATCAATGCATGATCGTTTCCCGGCTTAACATCATCACGGTTCCATCCGGCAGAAATGCCACCATAATACATCCAGCTGCTGTTGACCGTATTGCGCACCACCGTATTGAAATAGGCATTGTCGTTGAGCAGGTCATAGGCCAGGTCACCACTGGCTTCTTCCAGGTTTGGGTAGTACACAGCCGTATGGTCATGCGAAAATGTGGCCATGCTTTTCCAGATGCCGCTTTTGCCGAATTTCCTCCGCGCACTGATTGTTCCACCATAAAGCTCAGGCTCGTGTATATATTCCTGCTCGGGTTGTGCCAACGCAAAATAGGGTTTGAGGTTGGTATAATCCAGACTGACCGAAAGCGCTCCTTTGTCGTCCCATTTTTGGGTATGTCCGGCGCCTGCGCCCACATTTAAAAGACTAATCGAAGTGAAGCTTTCCTGAGGCAGGTCAAGCGTGTTGAGGATCAAAGCCGAAGATAGCGCCTGGCCGTATTCTGCAGAGAAACCGCCTGTGCTGAAGAGCGTTCCGGTAAACAGTTGCGGATTGAACCTTCCCCGTGCCGGGATGTCGGGGGTAGTAGAAAAATAGGGTTGCTGTACCAACATGCCGTCAATAAAAGTAGAACTTTCGTAATGGTCGCCGCCCCGGACAAACAAACGACCGTCTTCGCCGACAGTTTGTGCGCCGGGCAGAGTTTTCAGCGCTCCGTATATATCACCTTCTGCGGTGGGTGTGGTGAGAATATCCAGCGGCTTCAAAACTACTCCGCGTTTTTCATCGCCGGCTTCAAAGGCCCCGGCAGCAATCACTACTTCATTGAGTTTGTTTTCGATAGGGGAGAGGATGATTTCCAGGTCTTTATGATCTTTTACCACAAGGGCAATGCGCTCTTCCACATAACCAATAAAGCTTACTACTAATGCTTGTTCGCCGGAGAGCCTGGTCTGAAGGCTGAAGCTGCCGTCGGTATTGCTGCTGGTGCCGTCATAAGTGCCCAGAAAATAAATATTGGCGCCCGGCAGTTTTTCGCCCGTTTTGCTCAAAACCGTTCCGCTGATCGTGCTTTGTGCGCATGCAAACTGCCAGGTAAATAGGCTGAAAAGGATGAGGATAATATTTTTCATGGCGTGTTTTTAAGGCAAATATCCGATGCAGAGCTGTGCTGAAACAAGAAAAACCGGATGAACTGTTGATTTTTGGGGATGAGTTGCCCTTCGGCTCCCTTCGCGGATAAAAAAAAGAGTTGAGCGAATGCAGTGAACGAACTTTAGTGACGGAGAGACTGGGGGGGAGAAGTGTTTTAATATTAATTTCGTTAGCTTCTTTGGGATATCTGATGCCCCATAACGCAATTTACTGATAAGCAGTAGATTGAGTAATGGGAGGCAATATTAACAATTCCACATCACCCATCACTCATCACCCATCACTCATCACTGATCACTGATCACCCATCACTGATCACCCATCACTGATCACTCATCACTGATCACTCATCACTGATCACTCATCACTAAAAAAAAACCTTCCCTTAACAAAAAATTTTTCCTGATTTAACTTGCTTGATTCAAATCTTTGAGTAATTTTGCTACTCAGTTTGCAATAGAATGATTGACGCATTAATAACATCCAGAACAAGGGTCAAACTCCTGACCAAGTTCTTCTTAAACAGCCATGCAAGGGCATATTTAAGAGGACTTGAAAGTGAATTTGGTGAGTCGTCCAATGCTATTCGTCTCGAACTCAATCGTTTCGAAAAAGCTGGGCTGCTGACTTCTGCTATGGATGGAAATAAAAAAGTCTTTCAGGCAAATCGTAAACACCCTCTTTTTAAAGACATCCACAATATTTTATTAAAACATCTTGGTCTCGATCAAATCATCCACCGTGTAGTTGATGGCCTGGGCGATATCAAGAAGGTTTATCTTACAGGCGATTATGCACACGGCACTGCCGGCGAGGTTATCGACCTGATTTTTGTGGGCAATGCCATTGATAAAGAGTTTTTGGTAAAACTGATCGACAAAGCAGAAAAGATGATCAAAAGGAAACTGCGCTACCTGACCTTCACAGAAGAAGAAGCAGGCAATTACCTTAATGGTAAAAACAGCGAAGATTATCTCCTGCTCTGGCAGCAAGCTTAGAAATGTCGGTTTTGCTGAAAAAAGCTGTAAAATCAAAAAGCAGCTAAGGTATTTGAAACAAGATAGTTACAGAGAAAGCGCTGTGACTTACGAGGCGGAAGCGTATCAAGAGGCGAAGAGCGGAGAGCTAAGAGCCTCCACGGACAAAAAACCAAGAATATTTTCTCCGCGAAGCACACAAAGAAACGCTAAGAAAAAAAACCTTCGCGCCCTCAGCGTCCTTCGTGGATAAGAAACAGCCCGCGCCAGCCAATCTTCGCGCCCTTCGCGGACAAAAAAAGCCGAACGCAGCGGAAAAAGACCTTTGCGGACAAGATGCCCTATGCTGACAACCGATCAAAAATTAAAAGCAATGCTGTGGGATCTGCCCCAGGAACAAAAAGATAAATTGTCTGGGGATTTAATCGCACGACCACTTGAAGTGCTAAGTAATAATGAAACACTTTTGCTTAAAGCCTTAAATACGCTTAGCTGGTTTGAGTTGATTGATCTAACAGGAGCGGAAAAACTTGTGAAATTGCTTTCAGACGACACTATCAAAAAGCTTTTCCCGGGATCCCGACGAGAGTACTATACGAATGCACGAAGGTTATTATCAAAATATTCTTTATCCACTGCAGGATAAGGTTTTGATGCAGATGGCTGACTTAACTGTAAGCTTCTATCTTACAGGAGGTACAGCGCTCAGCAGGGCATACCTTAATCATCGCTATTCTGATAATCTGGATTTCTTTCTAAATGATGCTGCTGATTTTAAAGAGCAGTTGTCAACCATATTCAATGCCCTAAAGGCTTCCAAAATTGAATATTCTGTTTCTTCAATAGATGAAGGATTTGCGCGTTTATTTGTTGCCGATAGCGGCCATCATTTAAAGCTTGATTTTGTTAATGATGTGGCATGGCGCGCCGGTGATCTGCTGCCAACTGATTTATTCCCGCGAACCGACAATATCAGGAATATATTGTCCAATAAGCTCACAGCATTGGGAAGGTATTCCTCTAAAGATGTAGTCGATATTATTTATATCTGTGGGCACTCTTCTTTTAATTGGAAAGATATTTTTGAAGAAGCAGGAAAAAAGGATGTTTGGGTTAACGCGGTTTCCGTTGCCGGGATGTTAGAAAGCTACCCAATAGAAAAACTTGATGAAATAAACTGGATAGGCAGTGCTCCAAAAAAGAATTTGATTGCGCGAAAACTGGAGTGTATTATCGGTGATATTATGCTTGGAAGAGATAATTCTTTGTTTCCAGAGAATTCCCGGGATGTTTAAGCGGAGAACCAAGCGAAACAAGACCCCATCAAAGCATTTGTGCCCATCTGTGTCATTTGTGGACAAAAAAAAAGGTGTTGAGCGAAGCGAAACAAAAAAAATCTTCGCGATCTTCGCGGACAAAAAGGTTGAGCGACTTGTGGTGAGCGTCCTGTGCTGAGCGAAGCCGAAGTAAGCCTAACCAAGCGAAACAAGACCCCATCAAAGCATTTGTGTCCATCTGTGTCATTTGTGGACAAAAAAAGGTGTTGAGCGAAGGGAAACACACAAATCCCACGCCAGTCTTCAATCTCTTCAAGCGGTTTGTGGATAAGAAAGTTGAGCGTAGCGAAACACAAAACATCACTATCAAATGTCCGAAGAATACCCATTTAAAGAAGAAAGCTACAAAATAATTGGAGCAGCAATGGATGTTCATAACGAACTAGGCTCTGGATTTTTGGAAGCTGTTTATCAGGAGGCAATGTCAATAGTGCTTGAGGAAGAGCAAATCCCTTTTACCAAGGAGCAGAAATTGCAAATTTGTTTTCGAGGTAAAACGCTTAAAAAAAGTTACTCTGCTGATTTTATATGTTATGATAAAATAATTGTTGAATTAAAAGCAGTAGATTCAATTTCTTCAACTCATATATCCCAAGTGATCAATTATTTAAAAGCTGCTAAAGTGAAACTTGGATTGCTCATAAATTTTGGGTCAAAGAAGCTTCAATACAAGAGGATAATCAATTAATACCGGGGCTCGCGTTGCTCGCTGCTTTTTTGTCCACAGATACACACAAATTATCACAAATAGGAGCGGGCATTAAAAAGAAATGGTGGTAAACGATAAAAACCATCTGTGCCCATTTGTGTCATTTGTGGACAAAAAAGAGTTGAGCGAAGCGAAACAAAAAAACTCTTCGCGATCTTCGCGGACAAAAAGGTTGAGCGACTTGTGGTGAGCGTCCTGTGCTGAGCGAAGCCGAAGTAAGCCTAACCAAGCGAAACAAGACACCATCAAAGCATTTGTGCCCATCTGTGTCATTTGTGGACAAAAAAAGGTGTTGAGCGAAGGGAAACACACAAATCCCACGCCAGTCTTCAAGCTCTTCAAGCGTTTTGTGGATAAGAAAGTTGAGCGTAGCGAAACACAAAATATCACTATCAAAAGCAGTAGATTCAATTTCTTCAACTCATATATCCCAAGTGATCAATTATTTAAAAGCTGCTAAAGTGAAACTTGGATTGCTCATAAATTTTGGATCAAAGAAGCTTCAATACAAGAGGATAATCAATTAATACCGGGGCTTGCGTTGCTCGCTGCTTTTTTGTCCACAGATACACACAAATTATCACAAATAGGAGCGGGCATTAAAAAGAAATGGTGGTAAACGATAAAAACCATCTGTGCCCCTTCGTGTCATTTGTGGACAAAAAGAGTTGAGCGTAATGAAACAAAACTCTTCGCGGATAAAAAAAAGGTTGAGCGACTTGTGGTGCGATGTGCTGCGTTGTGGTGAGCGTAGCCGAACCAAGCGAAGCCGAAGTAAGCCGAACCAAGCAAAACAAGACACCATCAAAGCATTTGTGCCCATCTGTGTCATTTGTGGACAAAAAAGAGTTGAGCAAAGCGAAACAAAAGACCTTAGCGGAAAAAAACATTGAAATAAACATCTCAGCGGTAAATGACAACACTAAAAAATAGCAAAGTCCTCGTCACCGGCGGAGCAGGATTCATCGGTAGCAACCTCGTCGAATACTTCCTCGCCAACAACAACGAAGTAATCTGCCTCGATAACCTATCTACCGGACATAAAAAGAATATCACCCCCTTCATGGACCACCCAAACTTCCAGTTCATCGAAGGAGATATCCGCCATCTCGATATATGCAAACTCGCCTGCCGCGACTGCGAATATGTCTTCCACCAGGCAGCTCTCGGTTCTGTGCCACGTTCTATAAAAGATCCGGTAACAACCAATTCGGTGAATATCGATGGTTTCCTGAATGTGCTTACTGCTGCACGCGATGAAGAAGTGAAGCGTTTTATCTACGCTGCCAGCTCCTCCAATTATGGCGACAGCAAAGAACTGCCCAAAATTGAAGAGCGCATTGGCCGGCCGCTCAGCCCTTATGCGATTACCAAAGTAGTAAACGAATATTTCGCCAAGGTGTATAGCGAACTCTATGGTATCGAAACCATTGGCCTGCGCTATTTCAATGTCTTTGGCAAGCGCCAGGATCCCAACGGAGCTTATGCAGCCGTAATACCATTATGGGTAAAAGCCCTCATTAACCACCAGCAGCCTGTCATTAATGGTGATGGCACCTACAGCCGCGATTTCACTTATATAGATAATGTAATCCAGGCGAATGAGCTTGCTGCGATTACACCAAAGGCTGAAATTATAGAAAAGCTCAAAGCATATTATTCCGACTTGCAGCAAAAAGAAGGCATACAAATAGATCCTCCCAAAGTAGTCATGGATGTGTTTAATGTTGCTTTTGGAGGAAATACAACGCTTTTCCAGCTCTACGATGCCCTGAAAACAAATCTCTCCAAACACGATCCGGCAATTGCCAATATTGATGTGATTATAGGATCAAAACGGCAGGGCGACATTCCCCACAGCATGGCTTCCGTGGATAAAACAAAAGCTGTCCTCAGCTACGCTCCGAAATATGATGCGAAAAAGGGATTTGAGGAGGCTTGTGAGTGGTATTACGATAATTTGAAGTGATCGGTAATCAGTGAACGGTAATCAGTAAAGTGTAATCAGTGATCAGTAAAGGGTAATGAGTAACCGGTAATCAGCTAGTAGTTGTTATTTCCACAGATCACCCATAACCCAAAAATATGAAGACACATCACGACTTGGATGTTTGGAAGAAATCCATTGACTTTGTGACCATTATTTATCAAGTTACAGAGACATACCCAAAAATTGAACAATATGGTCTTTTAAGCCAAATCAGAAGATGCGCAGTTTCTATTCCATCAAATATTGCTGAGGGTGCCGGACGGACTTCAACAAAAGAATTTGCGTATTTTTTATCTATTGCATTAGGCTCAGTTTCAGAACTGGAAACTCAATTGATTGTGTCTAAAAATCTGAATTACCTGGAACCTTCTATGTTTGAGGAATTAATTAAGCAGATCGTAACGATCAGAAAGATGATAATTGGATTAAAAAGATCTCTTGGAAATAGTAATCGGTGAACGGTAATCGGTAATCAGTGATCGGTCGCTGTTTTCCACAGATCACCCATCACTCATCACAGATCACCCATCACTCATCACAGATCACCCATCACTCATAACTAAAAAAATGAAACAACTAAAAAAAATCTCTCTCATCGGCCTCGGATACGTTGGCCTGCCGCTTGCGGTTGAGTTTGCTAAGAAACATACTGTTGTTGGTTTTGATATTAGCCAGAGCAGAATTGATGATTTGCTGCAGGGACATGATCCTACTTTGGAAGTTACAGATGAAGATTTGCAGGCAGTAGTTAAAAAAGGGGCTGTTGTGGAAAATGAAGCAGGTTTGTTCCTGACTTCCAAAAAGGAAGATGTACGCTTTGCGGATTTTCATATCATAGCAGTGCCTACACCGATTGATAAAAATAAAAACCCGGATTTGACTCCTTTGGTGAAAGCCAGTGAAACTGTAGGTAGTATTTTGAAGAAAGGGGATATCGTAATCTATGAATCTACGGTTTATCCGGGTGCTACGGAAGAGGATTGTGTTCCGGTGCTGGAAAAGGTTTCGGGATTGAAATATAATGAAGACTTTTATGTTGGTTATTCTCCGGAACGTATAAATCCGGGTGATAAAGTACATACGCTTACAACGATAAAAAAAGTGACTTCCGGTTCTACGCCTGAAGTAGGGGAGCAGGTAGATCAGCTTTATAAAGAGATAATAACAGCAGGAACACATTTGGCTTCCAGCATTAAAGTGGCAGAAGCGGCAAAGGTGATTGAAAACTCACAGCGTGATATCAATATTGCTTTTGTAAACGAGCTGGCTCGGATTTTTAAACTGATGGATATTGATACCCATGAAGTATTGGAAGCGGCCGGAACCAAATGGAATTTCCTGCCTTTCAAACCCGGACTTGTAGGCGGTCATTGCATAGGTGTTGATCCTTATTACCTGGCACAAAAAGCACAGCAGCTTGGATATCATCCCGAAATTATTCTGGCCGGAAGGCGCATGAACGATGGCATGGGAAAATATGTTACCGGGGAAATTGTGAAAATGATGCTGAAAAACGATAAAGCCGTAAAAGGCAGCAAAGCCTTGATGCTGGGCATAACATTTAAAGAAAACTGCCCGGATATCCGCAATACCCGCGCTGTGGATATTTTCCATGAGCTGGAAACCTATGGCCTGCATGTGGATGTTTATGATCCCTGGGCTGATGCCACTGAAGTACAGGATGAATATCAGATTGAGCTTATTTCAGAAATTAATCTGAATATTGCCTATGATACGGTGATCTTGACTGTTGCTCATGAGGAGTTTAAAGATCTTGACCTAAGCGAGCTGACAAAAAATGGCTCGTTGCTTTATGATGTGAAGGGGTTTTTGGATAAGGGGGATGTGAGTGAACGTTTGTAAAGCAGTTCAGTTTTTTTACCGGTGCTTTTCCTTTATAATTTATTTGTTTATATGAAAAAAGTAGCTTTAATAACCGGTGTAACCGGGCAAGATGGAGCATATCTCAGTGAATTTTTGCTTAAGAAAAATTATATTGTACATGGCCTAAAAAGGAGATCTTCTCTTTTTAATACGGATCGAATTGATCACTTATATCAGGATCCTCATGTAGATAATGCTCATTTTATTTTGCATTATGGAGATATGACGGATAGCACTAATCTTATCCGTATTATACAGGAAGTGCAACCAGACGAGATTTATAATCTAGCTGCGATGAGCCATGTGCATGTTAGTTTTGATACTCCTGAATATACTGCCAACGCAGATGGTATAGGTACCTTAAGGTTATTAGAAGCTATTCGTATTTTGGGTTTGGAGAAAAAAACAAAAATTTATCAGGCTTCAACTTCTGAACTTTATGGTTTGGTGCAGGAAGTGCCTCAATCAGAGAAAACGCCATTTTACCCACGTTCTCCTTATGCTGTTGCTAAGTTGTATGCCTACTGGATTACGGTCAATTACAGAGAAGCTTATAAAATGTTTGCAACCAATGGAATATTATTTAATCATGAGTCGCCAATCAGAGGGGAAACATTTGTTACTCGTAAAATTACAAGAGCAGTAGCAAAAATTGCTCTTGGATTGCAGGATAAACTGTATTTGGGAAATATGGATGCGCAAAGAGACTGGGGACATGCCAAAGACTATGTGCGGATGATGTGGATGATTTTGCAAGCCAAAGAAGCAGAAGATTGGGTTATTGCCACCGGAATCACAACAAAAGTGCGCGATTTCGTTCGAATGGCCTTTGGTGAATTGGGAATTGAGCTGGATTTCAAAGGTGAAGGAGAAAATGAAAAGGGATATATTGCTAAATGTAATAATAGTGAATATCAACTTGAAATTGGAAAAGAAGTCGTTGCTGTTGATCCCCGATATTTCAGACCAACGGAAGTGGATCTATTAATTGGTGATCCAACTAAAGCCAAAGAAAAATTAGGTTGGGTGCCGGAATATAATTTGCAGGACTTAATTGCTGAAATGATGCGAAGTGACATCAATCTCATGAAAAAAGACCAGTATTTGAGAGATGGGGGGTATGAGACGCTTAATTATTTTGAATAATCATCATATAAAACACGGTCCTGCGAGGAGGTATGACGAAGCAGCCTAAGAAAGCACAGAACAATTAAATGTATAAGCCATGAAAGCCTGGACATACATCATGACCAACAGACCAAATGGTGTTTTATACACAGGTGTAACTAGTGAACTTAAATACAGAACGGAAAGTCATAAAAACAAAAAATACAAAAACTCTTTCTCAGCCAGATATAATTTAGATAAATTGGTGTATTATGAAGAACACAACAGCATTATTACAGCACGAGAACGAGAACGTCAGTTAAAAGCTGGTTCCAGAAAAAAGAAGATAGAGCTTATTGAATCTATGAATCCAGAATGGAGGGATCTTTATGAGGATCTGAAGTAGATTTGAGGAGATGGCTTCGTCAGGCAATGCCTTCCTCGCCAAATCGGTTTCCAACGATAAAACCCAATTTGGAACAACGATTCTGCGAGGAGTGAAGCGACGCGGCAGACTCCTTCGACCCACAACTAAGCAAAATATGAAAACAACCATGAACAAGAGCACCAAAATATACATAGCCGGCCACCAAGGAATGGTAGGTTCAGCCATCTGGAGAAATCTGGAAAGCAAGGGATATAAAAATTTAATCGGCAGGACTTTTGAAGAATTGGATCTGATACGGCAAAAAGATGTTGAAGAATTCTTTGAAAAGGAAAGACCGGAATATGTATTTGTTGCGGCAGCTAAAGTAGGAGGGATTGTAGCCAATAATACCTACCGGGCTCAGTTTATTTATGAGAATCTGATGATTCAAAATAATATTATTCACTCTGCTCATGTTTATAGGGTTAAAAAATTATTGTTTTTAGGTAGCTCTTGTATTTATCCCAAAATGGCACCACAACCCATGAAAGAAGAATATCTTTTAACAGGTGAGTTAGAGCCTACCAATGAACCCTATGCTATTGCTAAAATTGCAGGAATAAAAATGTGTGAGAATTATTACCGACAATATGGAGATGATTTTATATCTGTGATGCCTACGAATTTATATGGACCAAACGATAATTATGATCTTGAGAAATCACATGTATTGCCTGCTTTGATTAGGAAAATGCACTTGGGTAAATGTATGGAGCAAAATGATTGGAATGCTTTACGAAGTGATTTGAATAAGAGACCAATAGAAGGAATAAGTGGAGACAGCAGTGAAGACCAAATACTAGAGGTGCTTGCAAAATATGGGATCAGAAGGGAAGAAGGGAATCAGGTTGAAATATCAGAGGCAGTAGGCTCGGATTATCAATCAAAAAACAAATCATCCTATTTAAAATATCCTAAAGTAACAGTTACTCTTTGGGGCACTGGTAATGTTCATCGGGAATTTCTTCATGTTGATGATATGGCGGATGCTTGCATATTTTTGATAAAAAATTATACTGGACAACAATTTTTTAATATAGGATGCGGAGAAGATATAACAGTAAAAGATTTAGCAAGAATAATACAAGAAATTGTTTATTTTAAGGGAAAAATTATATGGGATACCAGTAAACCAAATGGAACACCCAGAAAGCTGCTAAGTATTGCTCAACTCGAAAATAAAGGGTGGAGTAGGTCAATTAGTTTGGAATCTGGTATTTCAGAGGTCTATAAAGGCTATGTAAATGGGATTTAACAAGTCTGAAATAAGAGATAATATTTCTAATGGATTAAAATGGAATGTTGTCGGACAGGTTGGAAGGTATCTGCTCCAACTTTTTTTTGGCCTAACAATTGCTAGGATTTTGGGGCCAGAAGATTATGGAATAGTAGGGATGGTTCTTTCAATTACAGCGATTTCTAGTGTTTTTATTGAAGGAGGTTTTAATTCATCAATTATTCAAAGCAAGAAAATAGATGAATTAGATTTAAATACTATTATGATATCTAATCTTGCAATAGGAGCTTTCTTTACTGTATTATTTTTTTTATCCTCAAAATTGATTTCTGAATTTTATGAAGATACTAGACTGAATTCTATAGTGAAAGTTTTAGCATTTGTATATATTATCCAATCTGTATCAGTTTCACATAGAGCATATTTAGCAAGAAATTTTTCGTTTAAAAAATTGACATTGATAGAGTTATCTGGATTAGTAATTTCAGGTACAATAGGACTTGTTTTAGCTACGAAAGGATATAATTATTGGTCTTTGGTATTTAGAACTTTGATAGCACAATTCATTATTACTATATTGTTGATTTTGATGAGTGAATGGAAGATGAAAATTGTTTTCAGCTTATCAGTATTCAAAAAGCATTGGAAGTATAGTTCAAAATTATTGTTTGCTAATCTAATTGATCAATTTAGTAGGAAATTAGATGATATAATAGTCGGAAAACTTTATAGTGCTCGTGTTTTAGGTATGTTTTCAACATCTAGACATTATGCGTTTTTGGGAGTTAATTTATCATCATTGATAATTAAGAAAACTTTTTTTCCTCTATTTTCAAAATTACAAGATCAAGAAGATGATTTTAATAAATTGTTTCATAGATTATTAGAAATAATTTTATTTATTTTTTTACCATTGTTTACAATTTTGATAGTACATTCGGGTATCTTGATATATACCGTTTTAGGTGAAAAATGGACTGACATGTCTGTTTTCTTTAGATTATTCTGCATTTCTGGAATTATATATATTATAAATCAATATTTATCGTTTATTATTAATTCAAAGGGCAAACCAAAATACAACCTAAAGTTTCAAATTGTAGGGAATAGTATAAAATTTATTCTTATCATCTCCCTATTAGTTTTTAAATATTTACCAGTATTGATATTTATATATATCTATATTTGTTTTTTGCTCTTTGGAGTGATTTACAGAATTAAAGTTATTAACAAAATTGGTTTAAATATTTGTATAGGAAAATTCCTATATTCAAATGCAAACACTTTGGCTGTTTATTCAAGTTTTTTCTTGTTGAATTTATTGATTGATATTTTTTTATCAAATTTGTATTCTAAATATTTATTTATATTACTATCCATATTTTATTTTGTTTTTATTTCTTATCTTACTAAAAATCCTACACTATTTTTTTTAATAAATTATATTAGAAAGAGAATTCATAATGAAAGTTAATAAGATGGATCTATTACCTGTTTTTATAACAGGGCATCCTAAATCTGGGACATCACTGTTGCAGTCAATGTTTGACGGAAGTTCAAATATTTATGTGTTGCCAGAAGAAACAAATTTTTTTAAATTTATTGATAAATACATTAGTTTTTTAAATAGTAAACAAATATCCAGAGCCGAAAAAGTGAACTTGCTCTTTGAGAGATTAATAAGTAATAGTGCATATAGAAACTTTGTGGTTGGTAAAAATGATAATTGGGTTGGAGGTTCATTTGATTATACGATGTATGATTTGGATGGTTTTATTCTGACTTTAAAGAAGGAGCTTAAATTATTAAATAAATTTTGTTCTAGAAGTGTTTTAGACACTATAGTAATTGTTACCATGCAATTTATTAATCGTGGAGATTATCATCCTAACTGTTGGGTAGAGAAATCACCTGGTCACGAAAATTATATTAACAGAATTTTTTCTGAATACCCAGATGCCAAAATTATTAATTTGATAAGGGATCCCAGAGATATATGGGTTTCATATAAGAAAAAGAGGAAAGAGCTTTCTTTGTTTAGATTTTGTTATAATTGGCAAAGATCAGTTAATAATGCTAGAATTGCTCAAGAAAAGTTTCGATATAATGTTTTATCATTGAATTATGAAAAATTGGTTACTAGCACGGAGGTAAGTTTGCAAAATATTGCGAATTTTATTCAAGTGGAATATGATTCTAATTATATGAAGCCTACAAAGGCTGGAAATATTTGGACTGGCAATTCAATGTGGGGTGATAAATTTACTGATATTAGTACAAAACCAATTGGTAGATATAAAAATCATAATAATCAAAAAGAAATCCGATTGATTGAATCAATCCTATACAATGATGCAAAAATTAATTCATATAGTTTTCCTCATACCCAGAAGTTTAAAAAATTTGGTATACAAGCAGCTTTTTTAGTTTATAGGCTAGTTTTAGATATTAAGCTGGATTATTTTATGTTAAAGCTAAATAAATTAATTAATTAATTAATTGGAATGATTATAATAGCAGAAATAGGACAAGCGCATGATGGGAGTTTAGGCATTCTCCATTCATATATTGATGCTCTTAGTAAAACCGGAGTAGATGCAATAAAATTTCAAACACATATCGCCCAGGCAGAAAGCTCAAAATATGAAGAATTTAGAATTAATTTTTCTTATGAAGATAAAACCCGTTATGATTATTGGAAAAGAATGGAATTCACTTTTGACCAATGGAAAGAAATTAAGCAACATTGTGAAGAAGTAGGTTTGGAATTTTTGTCTTCCCCATTTTCATTAGCCGCAGTTGATTTATTAGAAAAACTAGATGTAAAAAGATACAAAATTGGTTCTGGTGAAATAACTAATTTACTGCTTTTAAGAAAAGTTGCAGCGACAGGTAAACCCATTATTATATCATCTGGTATGAGCAATTTTAAAGAATTAGATTTAGCCGTAAATCTATTAAAAGAATCAAACGCTTCCTTTTCCATCCTGCAATGCACAACGGAATATCCTACCTCACCAGATACCTGGGGGTTAAATTTAATAACAGAACTAAAAAACAGATATAAGGTTCCTATTGGTTTCTCTGATCATTCAGGAGAAATTTATGCATGTTTGGCTGCTGCAACTTTGGGAGCTGAAATATTTGAATTCCATGTCGTTTTTCATAAAGACATATTTGGCCCAGATACAAAAGCATCAATTGCCATTGATGATATCCCTAAATTAGCAAGAGGCATTCATCAAATAATGAAATCAACAAAAAATCCTATTAACAAGGATGATATTGAAAAATTTTCTACTGTAAAAAGCATCTTTGAAAAGAGCTTGGCAATAAATAAAAATTGTAAGAAAGGTTATACCATTCAATTGAATGATCTGGAGACAAAAAAGCCAAAAGGTTATGGTATTAATGCTTCGGATTATAAAAACGTTATTGGAAAAACCCTAAAAAGGGATGTAAACGCTTGGGATTTTTTAAATTGGGAGGATATTGATGAATAGAAGAAAGATTGCAGTTGTAATAACTGCAAGGCCAAGTTATAGTAGAGTAAAAACGGCTTTAAGTGCGATTAAAAACCATCCTGGTTTGGAATTACAATTAATTGTTGCAGCATCTGCTTTATTAGAAAGATATGGAACTGCTGTAAACTATATAGAGAAAGATGGCTTTAAAATTGATGCCAAGGTTTTTAATGTACTTGAGGGAGAAACTCTTACTGCGGCTGCAAAGACTACCGGTATTGGTATTTTAGAATTATCCAGTGTTTTTGAAAATCTTAAACCTGATATTGTAGTAACCATTGCAGATAGATTTGAGACCATGGCAACTGCTATTGCTGCAAGCTATATGAATATTCCATTAGCTCATATTCAGGGAGGAGAAGTTACCGGAAACATTGATGAAAAAGTAAGACATAGCATAACGAAATTAGCTGATTATCATTTTGTAGCATCTGAAAATGCCAAATCGAGAGTGATTAAAATGGGAGAAAAGCCAGAATATGTTTTTAACACCGGCTGCCCATCAATTGATATAGCTGCGGATATAATTAAAAATCCAAAACTAGATTTTGATCCTTTTAAAAAATATGGTGGAGTTGGAAAAACTTTTAATACTAATGAAGACTATATAGTAGTAATGCAGCATCCTGTAACTACAGAATATCAAAAGGCGAAAATGCATATTGAGGAAACAATTTCAGCAATCATTAAGCTAAAGATGTCAACATTTTGGTTTTGGCCTAATGTGGATGCTGGATCAGATGGAACATCGAAAGGTATAAGAAGTTTTAGAGAAAAAAAATTGGAACATAGTATTCATTTCTTCAAGAATATGGAATCTAGTGATTTTTTAAAGTTATTAATTAATTCAAAGTGTTTAGTTGGTAACTCAAGTGTTGGAATAAGAGAATGCGCATTTATGGGTGTTCCAGTTGTAAATATTGGTACCAGACAGAATAGAAGAGATAGAGGGAAGAATGTGTTAGATGTTGGTTATAATTCCTTAGCTATAGAGGATGCTGTTAATGAGCAGATAAAAAATAATGCCAGGCTTAAATCATCGGTGTATGGAGGTGGTGATGCAGGAGTGAAGATTGCGGCTTTGTTGGCTGAAATACCTTTAAAATATCATAAAACGATTACATATTAGTGAGATGAAAATACTCGGAATAATACCAGCAAGAGGGGGATCAAAAGGCATTCCAAAGAAGAACATTAAAGAATTAAATGGGAAACCATTGATCGCTTATACCATTTCTCAGGCAAAGCAAGCTAGCTTATTAGATAAGGTTATTGTCTCTACAGATTCTAAGGAAATTGCAGCGAAAGCAATAGAGCTAGGGGTAGAAGTGCCGTTTATACGGCCAAGTGCTATTTCTAATAGTCTGTCACCATCGATTGATTATGTTAGGCATGCTCTTGATTTTTTTAGAGCTAAAGAGATTATTTATGATTCTGTTTGTATTTTACAGCCGACTAGTCCTTTTCGACCTAAAGGTGTTATTGATAAAGCTGTTAAGGAATTTATTGAACATGATGCAGATACTTTAGTGTCTGTTAGAGAAGTACCCAGCCATTATAATCCTTATTGGGTATTTGAAAAATCCGAAAATGGTGATTTAATGCCGGTGATGCAAGAGAATGTGATTATCAATCGAAGACAGGATCTCCCTAAAGCCTTTCATCGTGATGGCGCTATCTATATTGTTAAATCATCCGTGATAATTATGGAGAAGACCTTATACGGGAAGAAGTTTAAAGGATTTGAAATTGAAAGTCCTGCTTTAATAAACATTGATAATGAATCAGACTGGAAAATGGCTGAAAAGTATATACATCAATAAATAGTTAAAATTGAAGATAGTTCTTTTTGTTGGTAATCTTAATTTATGGGGACATAAGCGTTTAGCTCTTGGTTTGCAAAATTCCTATGAATTGTTGGTTGTTGTAGAAAAAATGGACACAAAAACTATTCAGTTTTTAGAACAGAATGGAATAGATTATGTGGGCTATAAAGAGAGAAATATTGTTATAAGATTAGAATTGTTTTTAAGGTTGTTTCTAAGACCATTAAATACCAATAATTACAAGTTTGGTATGCTTAGGAATTATTTAATGCAGAAAAAATCAAATAAAACATGTTTTTGGAAATTTCTTCGAGTAATAACTCCCAAAATTTTTTCATCTAATTTTATAGCATATATTTTGATGCATATTAAGGGTAAATTTGAAAAGACAATAATAGATTATTCACCAGATTTGGTGATAAATATAGAAGTTTTTGTCCCTATTCAACATCCGATATTGCGTTTAAAGAAATTGCATTTTAAAATATATGATCTAATCTACTCTTGGGATAATCCATTTAAGTTTCACTTCATTCCTGGGCTTTACGATAAATATTTAGTTTGGAACAAATTTATGGGTCAAGATTTAAATTCTCTTCATAAAATTGCGAATAGAAAGATAGTTTCTATTGGAGGTATTCAATTTGATTATCTATTGGGTACCGTCAAAAAAAAGGAGGATAAAGAGTATTATTATTTTGCCTTTTCTTGTGGATATAATGCTGCTAAACAAGAGATTGAATTTTTTAAAAAAATTGCTAATAGACTTTATCAAATTAATTCTGAGAGGAAGATAGTTGCACGACCATACCCGAACGTGATTGAACCATTAGTTTATAATGAATTGATGGATTGCAAAAATGTTATAATAGAAAAGGTTGATAATGGATTACTTCAAGATGATAAAACTCTTTCAAAAAAAATTCTATCCTTTGATAAGATGATTACCTTTATCAATATTGGAACTACAATGGCTTTAGAGGCGGCATATTTTGATATTCCAATTATCCAAATAAATTTTTTGCCTATAGATTTGGTTTATTCACAAGATAAAAAACATAGACCTCTTGATATTGATTATATTATGAAGAATGACCATCTTGATAAGTACCTAAATATACAGAAATTTGAGAATGTTGTAAATAGCTTTGATGAGCTTGCTAGAATTTTTCAAAGAATTGAAGAAGGGGACACAAAAGGCCTTTTAGAGTATTCAAAGTATCTACGAGATTTTTGGTATAGAGGAGAATGTTCAAGTTTAAATACCCTAAATGATTTTATTGTAACTGAATATGAGAAAAATACTTAGAAAGCTCTTGTTTCTTTTAAAAGTTTGGAACAAACAGAATGTTAGAATTCATAAATCTATCAGAGTTGGAAAAAATGTTGAGCTGTTTTCAACAAAAGAAGGATCGATAAATATTTCAGAGAATTTTGGTTTTGGGAGTTATTCTATTATAAACGCTGTTGGAGGGAATATCGAAATTGGAAAAGCGTGTTATATTAATACATTTTGCAAAATAATTTCTATGAAGAGGATTAAAATAGGAAATAATGTTTCTATTGGATCCTATGTTTCTATTATCGATCATGATCATGACATTAAATACTTAAAGTATAGCACCGAGTTTTGTAAAAACTATGTAAAAAACAGTATTGCTATAGGTGATAATGTATGGATTGCTGATAAAGTATCTATCCTCAAGAATGTTAAAATAGGCAATAATGTAGTTATTGCAGCTAATAGTGTTGTTTTAAAGGATATTCCTGATAATTGTATTTATGGTGGTATTCCTAGTAAATTACTTAAAAAGATTGATTAATGAAAATCCTTTTTATAGCGCCTATTCCTTATCCAAAATCACATAACATACATCCTGCTCCATGGGTTACATCCTTGATTAAAAGACTATCAAATGAAAATGTGTATTTAGAAGTTCTAAGTATTTCTCATTTATGCCAGCTAAAAGAAGAACGGTTTTGTTTAGAGGATGTTAATTATACCTTCATTAAAACAGTTCACCCAAAGCTTGATTTGTTTGGACTATTCAGGCAAAGGATTCATATTTTAAACAAATGGTTATTGTCTAATCATCATAGGTTTAATTTAATTCATGTATTTGGAAATGAACATCAATATGAATTAATTTCAAATACAATATCACTACCGATAGTCATTCATATGCAAGGGGTAATATCAGAGTATCGAAAGTTTTATTCTCAGCAAGGCCTAAAATGGTGGATATGGTTATTAACATCTTTATATGAAATAAAAGGATACCGTAGGGTTAATTATTATTCGTGTAGGACAACTTGGGATACATCTATTGTGAAAAAGCATAATTCCAAAGCTGTAGTCTTTAATATCTGGGAAATGATTAGAGCTGATTTCTTTAGGTATGAACAGAAAAACAAGGGACAAAATATTGTTTTTATTGGAGGAAGTAATCCTATTAAACGTCTTGAAGTAGCTATAGCTGCTTTCAACCTTTTTAAGAAGAAAGCTCCAAACTCTAAACTTTTAATTATAGGTAATACCAATATACAAAGTTTAAAAGAATTTATAGAAAGAAATGAGCTATCATTAAGTTTAAATAAAGATGTTAATATACTCGGCTTTCAAAATCCTCCTGGTATTTTAAAGGCTTATCAAGAATCATTTTGTTTGTTGCATACTTCTATAATTGATAATAGTCCAAATAGTATTTGTGAGGCTCAGGTTAGTGGTTTGCCGGTTATTTCCTGCAATGTAGGAGGAATATCTTCATTGATTATTGATGGACAAACGGGAATACTGACAGATGATAATCCACAAAATATACAAAAATGCCTGGTTGATTTGTATGATGACCAAATGCTTTGGGACAACATCTCTGCTAAAAGCAGACGGATGGCAATGGATAGGCACAATCCCGATAAAATAGTCAATAGTACCCTTAGTATGTATAAAAAGATTATTGATAGTAATGAGTAGTTTTCTTTTATTTTTTATTAGAGCAAGAAGAAAAGTTTTCCGAATTTTAGCGCAGCCACTTTGGAGAATAAGAACGCTCATTCTTTTTAAGGCTTATAATATTAATTGCAATAAGTTTTTAACTAATGGAGTTCCATATGTTTCAATTTCAAATAGTGGCAGTTTTTCAATTGGTAATGATTTTAGGATGAATAACAATTTCTCTGCTAATATTATAGGAAGACAACAACCATGCATATTTATAATTAATGGTGGTAAATTAATTGTAGGACATAATGTTGGTGTTAGTTCTCTAGCTATAGTTTGTCATAAAGAAATTAATATTGGAAATGATGTTAGAATTGGTGGGAATACGGTTATTTATGATACAGATTTTCATTCATTAAATTATGAAGAAAGGAAAACAATACCAGAGGTAACCAGTAATGTGAGAAAGAAAGAAATTAGAATTGGGAATAATGTTTTTATTGGTGGGCATACAACTATTTTGAAGGGTACTGTTATTGGTGATAATTCAATAATTGGTGCTGGTTCAGTTGTTGTTGGACAGATTCCTTCAGGAGAGATTTGGGCAGGTAATCCGATAAAATTTATTAAAAAAATATGAACTTTTTAAAATTGAGCAAGAAGGAAATTAGAAATTATTTTGTAGCGTTTTTACTAATTGCTAATTCTGGATTTCCTTTCTTTACAAATGAACCATATTTGTTATTAGTATCATTTCTTTTTACTCTGGTAATATTTGATTGGCATAAATTTTTAACTAATAGATTATTTGTAACAACAATATTTGTATTAATTATCCTTGTAATTGGTCAATCACTTTTAATTGGTTTATCTGAACCTAAGACTATTATTACTTTATTTATTAGGTGGCTTTATCCTGCTACATCATTATTGATTCTATCTACTAATTTTGTTCGATACTATATTAATATCCTGTATTATCTTGCGATTTTTAGTCTTTTGCTTTTTATTCCGTCAATTTTTATTCCATCAATAGATAATATATTATTATCACTATCAACAATATTTGAGCAGACTTCATCCTCAGATTTTTATAATTATAATTCCAATATACTAATTTATACTATACGTGATAGCTATGCTATTGAGAATATTTCATTTTTTAAAAGAAATTCTGGGCCATTTTGGGAAGCAGGTGGTTTCGCTGTTTATTTAGTTTTAGCTATTATTTTTAATGTCAAGGATAGGAGTTTTTGGACTAGAAAAAATATTGTATTTGTTATTGCCTTAATTACAACTTGGTCTACTGGTGGTTTTATTGCGTTTGGATTCTTTATGTTTCTCTATAGTATTTTAATTATAAAAGAAAAACGCTTCGGATTAATTCTATTCCTAATAGTGCCAGTTACATTCTACTATATATATAATGAGCTGGACTTTTTTCAAGCCAGGGTAGATAGAAGTATTGTTTACTACAATCATAGAAGTGATGTGGATTATGAACGAAGAGATAGAATGGTATCTGCAATAATTGATTTCGAAACTTTTTTAGAACATCCTATATTTGGAACAGGAAGATCTTTTGAAGGTAGATTCGGCAAGACTACTAGGAAAACTTATCTTGAACATAGGAATAACGGGCTAACTGATTTTCTTGTTAAATATGGTGTTGTGTTTTTCTTGTTTTATTTCTTTAAGCTATATCAGTCATTTAAGTTGTATGCTATTTCAGTAAAATTGTCTTTACCAAGGAATTATGGTATTATATCTTTAGGAACTCTCATGATTCTTGGATTCTCACAGGGACTTTTTCAATATTCATTTTTTATAGCATTATTTTATTTCAGTAGTTTTGAATATTTAATACTTAAAAGGGATTAATAATCTCAGATAATTATGGAAATTAGTATTTTAATTCCAACTTATAATAGAAAAAAGCTGCTCGCTAAGACATTGTTTCAGTTAGAAAATCAAATTAGTAGAATTAATAACATTAGATTTTATATAGTAATTGTTATTGATGGGTCAAGCGATGGAACTCTGAAATTTTTGAATGAAAAATATCCAAGTTGCAAAAAAGTTTTAGGAGATGGGAATTGGTGGTACACCAAGAGTATGAATGAAGGTTTTAAGTATATTGTAAAAAGATTAAATTCTGATTTCGTAATCACTCTTAATGATGATATTGACTTTCATGATAGTTTTTTAGTAAAGCTTACTGAACCATTTTATAGAAATAGGAATTTAGATAATGAAATCCATTCTGCTATTTCTTTGATTCCTGGTGAAATTAAAAAGATATATTATGGAGGAACAGTCAAAGAAACGTGGTATGGTAGAGTAATCTACCGTATTCCAACATTTTCTGTATTCGACGAGTCAATTTATAAAGGTTTGTTTTCAACTACCAGAATTACTGGACGTGGATTAATTATTCCAATCAATATATTAAAGGAGTTAAATTATTTTGATGAATCTTTTTTACAATATAAGTCTGATACTGATTTTGGATTACGTGCATTGTATGCAGGATATAAATTAATGGTAAATTTTGAATCAATATTATTTGTAAATTTGAACGAAACATCCTCTGATGCATCTTATATAAAACAAAATCATATTTCCTTCCTTAAATCTTTTTTTAAGCCCCAATCAAGAAATTATGTACCTTCAGTTTTTATGTTTAATGTAAGACACAAAGGTGTATTATTAGGTTTCTTGGCATTAATTGTAGATTCATTTATTAAAATAAAAAAACAGTTTTTAAATTAGTTACCAATGAAAATAGAACCTATTAAAGTTCTTTTGATAGAACATTCATTACCCTTTTATCATATTCACTCTTGGCAATTATTAGGATCTCATCCTTTGGTAGATTTAACTATAGCCTATGGACAAGGATATTTTACTGGAAAAAGAGCAGGTGTGCCAGAAGGAATAATACCTGAGGTCCCAAGCTTTAGGTATTCAAAATGTAATATTGTTAGAAATTTATTTGGTTTTAGTTTTCTTTGGCATAATGCATCTATAGCCCTTGTTAAAAATAATCGTTATGATTTAATTATCCATCAGGCTGAGCTTAAAATGATATCTCTATTCTATATTTTTTTGCTTGCAAGGCTGAAAGGGATAAAATTTGCTTTATGGGGAATTGGGAATCCTCTTGAACCTAATAAATTAACAGATAAGTATAGGAAGTTTTTAGCAAAAAAAGCAGACGCCTTTATCTTTTATTCTGAATTGAATAAAAAAAGATACATCAATTGGGGAATAGAATCAAAAAAGCTATTTGTCGCAAAAAATTCTGTTGATGTTCGGGGATTAATTGATTTCTCGAATAATTTTTCAGAGATGGATAAACATAAGTTTAAAGAAAAAAATAACATTAATTCATTTACAATATTAACTGTAGGTAGATTAATAGATCGTAAGAAAATTGATTGGTTAATAAGGGCATGTGATATATTAATAAATAAAAAAAATTATGATATTAAACTAGTTATTATCGGAGATGGTGAAAAACGAAATGATCTTAAGAGGTTTGTAATAGAGCTTGGTTTAGTTAATAATGTATTGTTTTTGGGTAAATTAGTAGGTTTGGAATCACTTGGTCCTTGGTATTGTTCAACTGATATTATTGTTGCACCGTCACAAATTGGACATTTATCTACAGAGGCGCATGCATTTAAAAAGCCTTTAATAATTAGTGATTGTAAAAATTGTATGGGACCAGAACATGAGATTTTAGTTCCTGATGTTACAGGTCTTATTTATCGTCATGGAGAGATTAGTCATTTAGTTGAAAAAATAGAAAAATTATACTTATCAATAGAATTATTAAAAAAATTAAGTGAGAATAGCCAAAAAAGGGCTATAGATTTTGCTGGAACCAATATAATGGTTAACGGATTTTTGAGTGCTATCTCATGCCTATGTGACATTAATTTGAAGAAATTTTAGAAGGAGTGTATTTGAAGTACTTTTGAAAATGAATATTGAAATATTAGATATTCTATACAAAAGACGTGGTGGTTTTTAGAAACATCATATCTTACTTTATTATTTCCTAATTATAAAAAGAGTAACTTATAATAGTTTATGAACTTACGACATTATATATCGATTTTGAGATATCCTTATGAATTTATGAAATTTAAGAGATTTGGTGACAATATCCGATTAGGTTCTGGAGGAAAAATATCTAGACCAGATGAGATATCTATTGGGTGCAATCTTTATATCGGCCCACATTTTATAATTTCACCTCGGAATTTATCTTTTGGTAATAACATCTTAATTGGGCCAAATTTTCTCTTGGAGGGAGAAGATCATGTATTTTCTAAACCAGGTTATACAATTTGGGAAACGCGTAAGGAAAAAAAAATAGGTTATAACATAATAGAAAATGATGTTTGGATTGGAGGGAATGTAACGGTTCTCAAGAATGTAAAAATTGGTGAGGGATGCATCGTAGCTGCGGGAAGTGTTGTGGTAAAAGATTTGCCTCCTTACAGCATATGTGTTGGAGTTCCTTGCAAACCTGTAAAGTGTAGATTTACTGATGACCAACTTGAATTTCACCTTAAGGCTATTAAATCTAATTATTCACTAGCCGATATAGTTCTTAACAGAAAAAAAAGTAGTAAAAACTCATAAAAATTATCATGCATCAACTTACCCAACAACTTAAATCCGGTAAAATGGAAGTTATGGAAGTGCCTTTTCCCGCTCTAAATAAAGGCTATATAATGGTACGTAATCATTATTCAGTGATTAGCTCTGGTACAGAAGGTAAAACTGTTACGGATGCCCGAAAGGGATATATTGCTAAAGCTAAGAGTAGGCAAAAAGAAGTTAAACAAGTCGTTGAAATGGTCAAAACCAATGGGTTATTGCCTACTTATAAGCTTGTTATGAATAAATTAGAAGCTCCTGCCTCTTTAGGATACAGTACTGCTGGTGAAGTTATTGCAATAGGTGAGGGCGTTACAAATTTTGCGGTTGGTGATTTTGTTGCCTGTGGCGGTGGTACTGCCTGTCATGCCGATGTTGTTTCCGTACCTATCAATTTAGCTGTCAAAGTGCCTAAACATGTAGAGTTAAAACAAGCAGCATTTTCTACTATCGCAGCTATTGCCATTCAAGGAATTCGCCAGGCTGACTTGAGATTAGGAGAAAATTGTCTTATTATTGGAATGGGAATAATCGGGCAACTAACATATAAAATATTAGAAGCATCTGGCATTAATCCGATTGGTATTGATGTTTCTGAAGAGATAGTGAAGCAATCTAATCATGTTGGGATAAAACATGTATATAATCGTAATCAGGAGGGTATAAACGATATTATTCTTAATTATACTTCTGGGAACGGGGCCGATTCAACAATAATTACCGCAGGTACATCTTCACTAGATCCAATTGAATTTGCAGGTGAAATGGCGAGGAAGAAGGGGAAAGTAGTAATTGTTGGTGCTGTTCCTACTGGATTTAGCAGACCAAATTACTATAAAAAGGAGCTTGAGCTCAAAATGTCTTCATCTTATGGTCCAGGAAGGTCGGATTTGAATTATGAAGAAAAAGGAATCGATTATCCAATTGCTTATGTTCGATGGACCGAAAACAGGAATATGCAATCTTTTATTGATTTATTGTCACAACAAAGAATTGATATCTCTAAATTAATTTCACATACCTTTTCTTTGCAGGATGCTCCGAAGGCTTATGATATGATTTTGGCCAGGGAAGAACCTTTTGCGGGTATTGTTATTGAGTATGATTCTAAGGTGGAATTGAAAAAAGTAGTTACTAAAAATAATGTTAATTATGCTCCTGATGCTGTTAATGTTGGTTTTATTGGAGCAGGTTCTTTTGCTCAAGGTTCCTTATTACCCAATATAAAAGGTCTTTGTAATTTTATTGGTGTTGTGACAGGTAGAGGCAATACGGCTAAATATGTTGGGGATAAGTATAGTTTTAGTTTTTTAGCATCAAAAAGTGAAGAAATAGTTTTTAATAATCAGATTAATACAGTGTTTATCACCACCCGACATAATTTGCATGCCGATAATGTAATTATGGCGATAAATAATAATAAGCATGTGTTTGTAGAGAAACCTTTGGCTATGACTGAAGATGAATTAGCTGATATCAAAAAAGCTTATGAGCATTCAGAGCATAAAAGTGTTATGGTTGGTTTTAACAGAAGGTTTGCTCCTGCTGTTTTAGAATTAAAGAACGCTTTTCTTGAAGAGCAGAGCAAATCAATTCTTATTCGGGTTAATTCCGGTATTATGCCAATTGATCATTGGGTTAATGATCCAGAGATTGGCGGTGGCCGAATTATTGGTGAGGCTTGTCATTTTATAGATTTAGCCATGCATTTAGCCGATAGCCCAATTATATCTGTCTCTGCCGACTTTATGAATGATCCGAATGATCTAAATAATACTGTATCAATTAATCTAAAAATGAAAAATGGGAGTATTGCTTCGATAAATTATTTTGCGAATGGAAATAAAGGTGTTCCAAAGGAATATATTGAAGTATATTCGGGAGGAACAATTGCCCAGATCGACGATTTTAAAAACCTAAAGATATTCGGAAAGAAAAATAAGTCAATCAAATATAAAGGTCAGGACAAAGGGCATGCTAAAGGTGTACAGAGTTTCTTGCGGTCAATTAAAGAAGCTAAGCCATGTCCCATACCATTTGAGGATTCATATTTATCTACTTTGGCTACATTTAAAGTGATTGAAAGCATAAAAACAAATAGAAAAATTCAATTATAGATGTTGATTCAAGATTCTTTTGAACAGCTGGAGAAGTATATTATTAAAGAAAAATTTATTGGTTATGATCCCTATGATACTTTATGTTCATACATCCCTTTTAAAACTTTGGGCAAGTGGCCTTCAGCAATTGCTACTCAGATTCAAAAACGAAATCCAATAAATATTCGTCCCATATTAGGTATTAAAAAGGATGTAAACCCTAAGGCTTATGGACTTTTTTTGCAAGCGTATTCAATTTTATATAGAAAAACAAATGATGCAGCCTATTTAAAAAAAGCTGATTTTTTTTATACATGGTTAAGTAAAAATTATTCTAAAGGATATTCTGGTAAATGTTGGGGGTACAATTTTCCATGGTCAAACCCCAAAAAATATATGGATGCATTTGTACCAAGTGCTGTTGTTACTGGATTTGTTGCGAAAGGTCTGTATGAGTATTACCAAATAACGAAGAAGAAAAAAGTGATTGAGCTACTGGAAAGTGCTTCAGTTTTTTTGGATCAAGACCTTGAGAAAGTTATTGATGAAAGAGGTTTGAGTATTAGCTATACACCGATTCAGAAAGATATATGTTATAATGCCAGTTTATTAGCTGCGGAAACATTTGCTAAAACATATTTATTAACTAATAATGTCAGTTTGAAGTCAATGGCTATAGACGCTGTAAACTTTGTGCTAAGTAAGCAAAAGCCTGATGGCAAATGGAATTACAGCTCAAATCTTCAACAAACGAGCGAACAAAGCCAAATCGATTTTCATCAAGGTTATGTATTGGAAAGTATTTTCGAGATTAAATCAGTTTTAAATATTAAGAACATAGCTTGGGAGAAGGCTTTAACCAAAGGATTAGAGTTTTATATAGAAAAACAATTCCATTCAAGTGGTCGTTCTTATTGGCGTATTCCGAAAAAATATCCAGTTGAAATCCATAATCAAAGCCAAGGGATGATTACATTGTTGAAGTTGAAAGATTACCATACTGAAGCATTGAATTTTGCGAAGATAATTGGTCAATGGACAATTAACAATATGCAGGCGAAAGATGGTCATTTTTATTATCAAAAATTTAGATTCCATGTGCACAAAATATCATATATGCGTTGGAGCAATGCCTGGATGTTTCTCGCACTTACATATTTAAAAATAGAGAACAAATAGATGAAATATTTATTCTTTTTCGTTCATCCATCAAAATTCCATGTCTTTAGGAATACGATTAATTTTTTGATCAATAAGGGGCATACAGTTAAAGTTCTTATTACTTCTAAAGATGTATTAGAAGACTTGGTAAAAACGGAAGACTGGGATTCTGAGAACATTTTTCCAAATGGACGCAAAATGAAGGGAGTACCAGCGTATTTGAGTGCTGCAATTAATACGTTTCGCACAGTTGTGCGACTTTCAAAAAGAATACAACAAGATAAGTATGATTTGTTTATCACTGATGATCTTTTAGTCATTAATGGATGGTTTAAGAAGATTCCCACTATCCTATTGCAAGATGATGATGTTACTGCCGTTCCGGAATCAGCATTACTACATAAATTTACAAAGCATATCCTCACTCAAAGCTATTCAAATATGGGGAAAAACGAGCATAAAAAAATCCCTATGTACAGTTTTAAAGAGTTAGGATATTTATATCCTTCAAAGTTTATTCCTGATGAGTCGGTTGTTAAGCAGTTTAATCCATCGTTTGGGGATTATTTTATATTGAGGTTAGTTTCCTTGAGATCTACTCATGATACAGGTAAATCAGGTTTAACTAATGAAGATGTTTCTAGGTTGATCGAAATACTGGAAGAGAAAGGAAAGGTATTTATTACATCAGAAAGAGAATTACCAGGTAAGTTTGAGAAGTACAGAATTTCATTACCAGTTGACAAAATTGCTCATGCCTTATATTATGCAAAAATCTTAATAGCAGACAGTCAAACTATGTCTGCAGAAGCCGGAGTACTAGGTACACCTTATATCAGATACAATGATTTTGTAGGTAAAATTAGCTATTTAGAAGATCTTGAACAAAATTATAAATTGGGTTATGGAATTAAGACGAAAGATAAGGATCAACTATTTGCTAAGGTTCAAATGCTTTTAACTACTGATAACCTAAATGATTTATGGGAGGAGAAAAGAAACAAAATGCTTGATGACAAAATCGATCTTACAGATTACATGATATGGCTTTTCGAAAATTATCCTGACAGTTTAGAAACAATACAAAAGAATCCTGATTATCAAAAGAGGTTTAAATCAATTAAATCAAATTAGATTATGTGTGGAATTTTTGGAGTCATTACAGCAAAAGGATCGGATTACAGTGAAGGTTTTCTAACGAAAGCTTTAAATTCTTTGGGAAATCTTTCACAGAGCAGGGGGAAGGATTCTTCGGGTTTGTGTAGTTTTAATCCTTCCGAAAAACAAATTGAAGTCATAAAAGGGCCTGTTCCGATTGGAAAACTTTTGCGGTCCGATTTGGCTGCAAGTTCGGTATCCAAAGCGTTTTCTTCGGATGGTTCAATGTCAAGATACTCTTTTGGTCATGCGCGCTTAGTAACCAATGGCAGCCAACTGAATGATGATAACAACCAACCCGTTGTTAAGGATGGTATTGTGGCAGTTCATAATGGTATTGTTGTTAATGTTGATAAACTCTGGAAAGTGAATACGGATATCCACCGAAATTTTGAAATTGACACCGAAGTAATGCTATCTTTGGTTCGAAAAAACAGCACTCAAATGTCTTTGAAATCTGCTGTTTCAAAGATGGTTAGTGATGTGTTTGGAACTGTGGCTACTGCAATGGTTTTAAACGATATCAATAAATTCATACTGGCTACCAATAATGGATCCTTATACTATATTCAGTCCGGCGATATTTTGTTTTTCGCCAGCGAACGTTTTATGCTCAGTGAATTTGAAAAGAAAACAGATCTATCATCTATTGAACCGTATAAGGTAGAACAACTAATGCCCAACAGCGGATTACTTATAGATCTGGATTCATTTATAAAAGAAGGTTTTGCTTTTAATGAACCACTGGTTTCGCAAAAAGAAATCTTACATGAAGCAATACCTATTTCTATTCAAATGCTTAAATCGGATAAGGCACAAAGATCAACGGTTGTAGATCTTAATTTTATACACTTGAATCCTCAAGCTGAAAAAGAGCAGGCTATTCTTGATTATCCTGAAGAAAAGATCAGGGCACTGAAAAGGTGTACCACATGCCTGCTGCCGGAAACTTTTCCTTTTATTCATTTCCATGAGGATGGTGAGTGTAATTATTGTAAAAATTATAAAAAGAAAAACCAGCCTAGATCCATTCAGGAATTGCAGAAGCTTGTAGAACCCTATCGGAAAAAAGACGGAAAAGCTGATATCCTGATTCCCTTCAGTGGTGGGCGTGATAGTACATATGTTTTGCATGTAGTAAAAGAAGAACTGGGATTAAATCCTGTTGCATTTACTTACGATTGGGGTATGGTAACAGATTTGGCCAGGAGAAATATTGCCAGAACTTGTGGGAAACTTGGGGTTGAAAATATTATTGTTGCTGCTGATATCCACTGGAAAAGAGAAAATATCAGAAAGAATATAAAAGCCTGGCTTAAAAATCCTGTCTTAGGAATGATACCTTTGTTCATGGCAGGAGATAAATTCTTTTTCTATTATGCGCATAAGGTGAAAAAACAGTTGGGGATAGATCTGGAAATTTGGGGCGTAAATGAGTTGGAGAATACAAATTTTAAAACAGGCTTTGCGGGATTAGCGCCCCAGTTTGATAAAAAACGAATCTATTCAATTTCTTTGGCGAACCAATTGAAACTTTTTGCTTATGTAGGACTTAACCTTTTGAAAAGTCCAGGATATATAAATCAGTCGATGATTGACAGTCTTGGGTCCTTTGCTTCGCGCTATATCACACCAAAAGCAGATTATTTTCACCTGTTTGACTATATGCATTGGGATGAAAAGCATATAGAAAAGATTTTATTTGAAAACTACGATTGGGAAAAAGCGGTCGATACATCTTCTACATGGAGAATAGGCGATGGAACTGCTAGTTTTTATAATTATATTTATACACGTGTAGCCGGTTTTAGTGAAAATGATACCTTCAGGAGCAACCAGATCAGAGAAGGGATGTTGAGTAGGGAAGAGGCGCTTGCCTTGATCTACGAAGAAAACAAACCCCGATATAATTCTTTGAAATGGTATCTGGAAATAATTGGTTTGGATTATGAATCAACGATTAAACGGATTAATGAGATTCCAGCTCTTTTCTAGGTTTTTGAACAAAAATTAACATATATTTTTATGAGCCGATTCATTTTAGCAGTTTTTGTATTTCTTAGCCTGTCTGTTACAGCTCAAAATAGTGAAGAGCCTATATATAGCCCAAAGAAACAATGGTTTCTTTCTTCTACGGTAGGAATGCAAATGTCAGGCATCAAATCAGAAGACTTTATCAGTTCAAATTTTACACCAGCATTTTCCTTGTCAGCCGGGACTTGGTTTACTAATGAGCTGGCTTTACAATTATCATATAAAGGTTTTTATTTCAATACGATTAGTGATGATGTGAAACATCATTATAATTTCATTTATGGGGAGTTGGTTTTTAACTTGAATGAAATGCTCAATGGTTCTGCCATATGGGATAAGAATTGGAGTTTACTAATACATCCGGGTGCGGGTATTTTTTATAACAAGCACTATGATAGCCCCAATATATGTGCAAACCTTGGATTAATGACTGCTTATAAAATTAATACTAAGTTTGAAGTGCTTTTTGATGCTTCAGGGATTTTTGGCTATGATATTTATCAGGGAGATGATGATATACTTCCATCTTTGGCATTTGGCTTACGATATTCTTTTCAGAATTAAAGACATTTCTCCGCATTGAATTACCTTTTTGATATCGGTCACCCAGCTCATGTACATCTCTTCAAAAATGTGATAAGAGCTTTAATCAAAAATGGACACGAGGTAGTAATTTCTGCAAAAAAAACAAATGGAATAGAGAGCCTGCTTATTTATGAGGGCTTTTCTTTTATTTCGTTGGGAAAGAAAGGAAGTAACTTAGTAGCTAAGATACTTAAGCAACTGTATTTTTCTTTTCGCATATATCGAATTCTACGTACGAGAAATATTGATATTGCCATGGGTGTATCAATATCAATTGCACAGGCTGCGAAATTTACAAAGACTAATGCAATTGTTTTTGATGATGATGATATCTCGGCAACTCCTGTTTTTGCTGCATTGAGCCATTCTTTGGCGAATTATGTGCTTTCCCCTTCAATTTTACAAGCCGAACGTAATAGAGAGAAAGATATTTTTCATCATTCTTATCATGAACTGGCCTATCTTCATCCAAATTATTTTAAACCGGATCTTTCCGTATTATCTAAATTAGGTTTAGAAGATGGAGAAAAGTACTCCATAATCAGATTTTCAGCTTTAAAAGCTCATCATGACATTAATGAAAGGGGTATTTCAAAAACTCAGGCTGAAATAATTATTGAGCATTTGTTGCATTACGGGAAAGTCTATATTACATCGGAAAAAGAGCTTCCCGCTAATTTAGAACCTTATCGTTTATCCCTTGCTTTTTCTGAGTTTCATTCATTCCTCTCATATGCTAATGTTCTTGTCTGTGATAGCCAATCTGTAGCAGCTGAGGCAGCTGTTCTGGGGGTACCTTCAGTGAGGATCAATACTTTTGTTGGCAGGATTTCCTATCTGGAAGAAATGGAAAAAAGATACCAGCTTACATATGGATATTTGCCTGAAAATTTTAGTGGGGCTATTGAGAGAATAGAAGCAATTTTAAAAAATGAGGATACGCAAATTATTTTTAAGGAACGAAGGAGGAAACTTCTTTCAGAAAAGATAGACCTATCTGCTTTTATTATTTGGCTCATTGAAAATTACCCTTTAAGTGTAAAGCAGATTAAAGAAAATCCAGAATATCAATTAAAATATATATCATAACTGTGAAAATAATCTCAGTAGTTGGAGCACGACCCAATTTCATGAAAATTGCTCCTTTTATCAAAGCGATTGAAAACTATAATGATTCTCCGGAATCAAAGAATATAACCCATATTCTTGTTCATACAGGTCAGCATTACGATGATCGTATGTCGAAAGCATTTTTCAAAAATTTGGGAATCCCGGATGCAGATATAAATTTGGGTATTGGCTCAGGTTCACATGCAGAACAAGTCGGTAATACCATGATTGCTTTTGAGAAAGTATTACTTGATGAAAAACCGGATTGGGTTATTGTTGTTGGAGATGTAAATGCAACGCTTGCCTGTTCGGTTACAGCAAAGAAACTCCACATTAAGGTCTGCCATATAGAGGCCGGACTAAGAAGTGGCGATGAACGCATGCCCGAGGAAATTAACCGTTTGGTTACCGATCGTTTGAGTGATCTATTGCTTACACCGGATCAGCTATCCATCGAAAACCTAGCAAAAGAAGGCGTTCCTAATCGCAAAATCAAATTTGTGGGCAATATAATGATCGATACCCTCGAATCAAACAGACAAAAGGCAGAAGCATTAGATATAGATCAAATAATTCAAAATAACTTAATCGAAGGACAAAAAGATTTCCACTTCAAAATCTCAACCGGCAACCTTCATCCAAACTTCTCCTACGCGCTCATGACCCTCCACCGGCCATCCAATGTAGATCATCCGGAAATATTTAATGCAATTGTTGATTTTTTGTCAAATGAAGTCTGTGAGGATATGGCTCTAATTTGGCCCATCCATCCACGTTCCATGAAAAACTTGCAAACATTTGGTGTGTGGGAACAATTGCTTGCCCATAAGAATTTGATTCTGTTAAAACCATTGGGTTATCATGAAATGCTGCGCATGAATATGGGTGCGAAAATCATGTTAACGGATAGTGGTGGTTTGCAAGAAGAGTGCACGGTTCTGGGAACACCATGTTTGACTTTGCGTTGGAATACAGAGCGCCCAATAACACTTAAAGAACATGGTGGAGCCAGTGTTTTGGTGGGCAACAATGTTGAACGGATACGGGAAGAATACAGGAAAACAATAGCAGAAGAAAGAAAACCCGTCCGCCCTGAGTTTTGGGATGGTAAAACAGCCGAACGCTGCGTCCAGGCAATAATTGATTTTAAAGAATAACTGAAAAAACAACATTTTGGACTTCAATTTCAAAATATACACCCAACTACTCCAAAGCTTGCAAAATGCAGGCTTTTTTTTTCAAACTTTTGCCGAGTACATCACTCAGGAAACTAATAGTTTGCCCGAATCGCAACCACGCTACCACGACCCAACGCCCCCGCACGCTCCCACGCACCCACGCAAAATAATTCTTCGCCACGACGTAGAAGCCCGCTACGAAAACGCCCTCCAAATGGCACGCATCCAGTATAAAATGGGCATTCGTGGATCGTATTACTTTCGTTTCCTTCCCAAATCTTATTCCACGGAAATTATTAAAGAAATCGCAGACCTCGGCCACGAAATAGGCTATCATTATGATGATCTGAGCGCCTGCAAAGGAAATAGGGAAGAGGCTTTAAAGCGTTTCCAACATCACCTCGAAGAACTCCGCAAAATAGCCCCCGTCCAAACCATGACCATGGAAGGCGCACCATTATCACCCTACGACAACCGCGATCTTTGGAAACCCGAACACCGAACACCCAACAATAGAAAATTCCCCTCCCGTCCCTACCACGCATACGGCATCCTTGCCGAACCCTATTTTGATATCGACTTCAACAAGCTCTACTACATAACCGATACCGGTCGCCGCTGGGATGGCCATCTGTATAATGTGCGTGATAAAGCCACAAAAGAGAATCCCATTACCAATCCGGATTTTCTTAAGCTTCGTTTCCACAGTACACAGGATCTCATCATGGCCATAAACCAAAGAGGAATAATAGACCAACACCGTTCTCCGTGTACTGATCACTCATCACAGATCACTGATCACTCATCACAGATCACTGATCACTCATCACGGATCACTGATCACTCATCACGGATCACTGATCACTCATCACGGATCACTGATCACTCATCACGGATCACTGATCACTCATCACGGATCACTGATCACTCATCACCAAACCCCCAACAAATATTCCCCCAACAGGCCATGCTTAATTTTCACCCACAACGTTGGAATGATGCATTTTTGCCCTGGATGAAAGAGTTGCTTTGGCAGAATGTTAAGAATCAGGGAAAGAGAGTTTTGGTTTTGTTGCGGAAATAAGGAAAGCTTAACCGCAAAGCCGCGCTGAGAATGTTTAACCACAAAGACGCTAAGCCGCAGAGTATCGCTAAGTTTTTTCTACTACTCTGCGCCCCTCTGCGCCTCCGCGCCTCCGCGGTAAAACCCAGCGAGCAACGCGAACCCCCCCCTAATACTTTGTGCCTCTGTGGTTAGCAGCCTTAACCGTTAATCCGCGTTGAGAATGTTTAACCGCTAAGACGGGGAGACGCTAAGGATTACTAAGTTTTTTCTGTACTACTTTGCGTACCTCTGCGCCTCCGCGCCTCTGCGGTAAAACCCAGCGAGCAACGCGAGCCATACTTTGTGCCACTGCGGTAAAAAAAATTAACAGCAAAGCCGCTAAGCCGCTGAGTTTTTTGTTGCTGTGGGATTTATTATATTTCTGCGTACCTCTGCGCCTCTGTGCCTCTGCGGTAAAATAAAAGCGAGCAAGGCGAGCCACCCTCTAATGCATAAAGATTTAACCGCTAAGACGCTAAGCCGCTGAGTTTCGCTGAGTTTTTTGTTGCTGTGGGATTTGTTATATTCCTGCGTACCTCTGCGCCTCTGTGTCTCTGCGGTAAAATAAAAGCGAGCAAGGCGAGCCACCCTCTAATGCATAAAGATTTAACCGCTGAGACGCTAAGCCGCTAAGTTTCGCTGAGTTTTTTGTTGCTGTGGGATTTATTATATTCCTGCGTACCTCTGCGCCTCTGTGCCTCTGCGGTAAAATAAAAGCGAGCAAGGCGAGCCACCCTCTAATGCATAAAGATTTAACCGCTGAGACGCTAAGCCGCTAAGTTTCGCTGAGTTTTTTGTTGCTGTGGGATTTATTATATTCCTGCGTACCTCTGCGCCTCTGTGCCTCTGCGGTAAAATAAAAGCGAGCAAGGCGAGCCACCCTCTAATGCATAAAGATTTAACCGCTGAGACGCTAAGCCGCTAAGTTTCGCTGAGTTTTTTGTTGCTGTGGGTTTTATTATATTCCTGCGTACCTCTGCGCCTCTGTGTCTCTGCGGTAAAATAAAAGCGAGCCATACTCTGTGCCACAACGGTAAAAATTAAAATTATGACGAAAGAAGAATTAAACGAACTATCAGGGATAATCCTTGATGCTGCAATCCACGTGCACAAAGAAATGGGGCCAGGCTTACTTGAGTCTGTCTATCAATATTGCCTCGCAGAAGAACTGGAAAGCCGCGGTTTATTTGTACGGATAGAATATGAGTTGCCTCTGTACTATAAAGGAAAACGTTTGAGAAAAAACTTCTCTATTGATCTCATGGTTGAGAATGAAGTCATTATTGAAACAAAATCGGTAGCAGAAATGCGTGCTGTATTCGATGCTCAGATTATATCCTATTTGAAATTAGCAGATAAAAAACTTGGTTTTTTGATCAATTTCAATGTTCCTGTTTTAAAGAATGGTTTTAAACGATTCGTGAATAATTTTTAGTTGGAATGTTTAACCGCTAAGTCGCTAAGCTGCTTAAGGCTTAACCGCAAAGACGCTGAGACGCTGAGGGCAGCTGAGAAGATTTAACCGCTAAGACGCAAAGACGCTGAGGACCGCTGAGAATGTTTAACCGCTGAGACGGGGAGACGCGGAGGATCGCTGAGTTGCTTAAGGCTTAACTGCAAAGACGCTAAGACGCTGTGGGTCGCTGTGTTTTTTTGTGCTACTTTGCGTATCTCTGTGTCTCTGTGCCTCTGCGGTAGAAAGATTTAACCGCTAAGACGCTGAGTCGCGGAGGGCCGCTGAGTTGTTTAAGGCTTAACCGCAAAGACGCTGAGACGCTGAGGATCGCTGAGAATGTTTAACCGCTGAGACGGGGAGTCGCGGAGGATCGCTGAGTTGCTTAAGGTTTAACCGCTGAGACGGGGAGACGCGGAGGATCGCTGAGATTTTTTACTTTGCGTATCTCTGTGTCTCTGTGCCTCTGCGGTAGAAAGATTTAACCGCTAAGACGCTGAGTCGCGGAGGGCCGCTGAGTTGTTTAAGGCTTAACCGCTAAGACGCTGAGGACCGCTGAGAATGTTTAACCGCTGAGACGGGGAGTCGCGGAGGATCGCTGAGTTGCTTAAGGCTTAACTGCAAAGACGCTGAGGGGCGCTGAGTTTTTTTGTACTACTTTGCGTATCTCAGCGCCTCTGTGCCTCTGCGGTAGAAAAAATTAACCGCAAAGACGCTAAGTTTCGCTGAGATTTTTTACTTTGCATATCTCTGCGTCTCTGTACCTCTGCGGTAGAGAGATTTAACCGCTAAGTCGCTAAGACGCGGAGGATCGCTGAGAATGTTTAACCGCTGAGACGCTAAGGCGCTGAGGAGCGCTGAGTTTCTTTGTACTACTTTGCGTATCTTTGCGTCTTTGTGCCTCTGCGGTAGGAAGAAAAAGCGAGCGTAGCGTTCCCTTTTTCCTATTCTCCCAACGTAAACCTTAGCTCAATTCCACCTGTCAAATACTTCATCTGATAAAAAAAGCCATATAAATTTATATGTTTTAAAAGCCGGAACCCCATTCCGCTATTCAGGTTTTTGCTGTCATAATCTATCATGATGCTTAGGTGTTTTAATTTCTTATGGCTTAAGGCCATCCCTCCGAATAATCCTTTTAATTTATAGGATTCCTTGGGAAAAAATCCATATCCCAAACTCAATTCCACATTATAATTTCCAATGCAATTGCTTTTTGTGACAACGATATAAGCATTACTAAAATGTTTATTTCCTTTGCCTACAGTAGTATAGAAATCATCTGAACCAAGAGCAATGGCAGGCAAGTACTGTTTTTCGTTCAGGATTTTCAGTTTTCCGCCAATCGAACGGTCCTGATGTTCAAAGAAATGATTTGTTTTTACCGGATCAAGTATAGTACAACGATATGTCAGTTCCAAAAATGGAAGGAAGCTTATACTGGCATAATAATTCATGCTGTTTTCTTTGATTGCCGCCGGACTAATTTCCGAAGGAATATAATTAATGCCAAATGCCATACTTCCATCTGCATGGAATTGTGCGTCAGGGGTGTTCAGCAAGCCATGGCTGCCCATGACCTGCTGCGCTTGCAAATTCACCCCTTGAATAAGTGAGGCCAGAAGAATTAATGCATATTTACAATAAATAGCTTTCATTGAGGTTTCGTATGCTTGAGCTGTGATGCTATTGATTTTGGTTTTGCTTTATGCTTCAGAAAATGCCCGATAACCAATTAAAACACATAAGCAATTCTCAATGAGATCTCCGGTCCGGCTATGGATACTTTTTCTTCTACGATATTTTCGATACGTCTTACATCTTGTATGTATGAACCGAACCTGTATTTAAGTTCAATTCCTAATAAGACACGATTAAATTCGGTGGATAAACCAAAAAATCCCGCAAAGGAAATGTCTTCACCATTATGCGTGCTTTTTTCATTGTTTCTGTCCAGGAAACTATTGTATATTAAATACATGTCGCTTTGCAGGCCAATATAAGGCTGAAGCGGGCCGAGCTGAATGTATTCAGGTTCGTAGCTAACTCCAATAAGCAAGGATGTGAAGGATATACGCACGGAGCGAAAAGCACTTTCATCAGTACCTTTGACTTTTTCGCTCCAGTAACCTAATCCGGTGCGTGCATATACATCTTGCGTAAGTTTGAAGCTTACAAACAGATCGTATTTTATTCCGCCGGTGAAATCATCATGGATACCGTTCCTGTCTAAGTAATAGTCGTTCCAGAAATCCATGGAAGGCATGCCATATCCGAGGCAAAAGTTAAAACTGATTAGTTCCGGGCCTCCTCTTTCTCCTTCCTGTGAAGGGTTATTGTTTTGGGCAAAAGCCTGGTTCAGCCCAAACAATAGTGCTATGATTAAAATATATTTTTTCATGATTATTATTTATTTCCGCCACCTCCTTCATGGCAATCAGGATCAAAAACACAAATCCACCTGGGGCAGGTGATATAATATTCATCATAAATGATATTGAAAAGATGGCGTTCAACCAATACTTCTCCAGTAATAAACCGAATAGTAAGATATTCATAAACAACAGAATATATTCGGTAATCTTCCGTGTCGGGATAATAGCATTCATCACAATCGGGAGGAGGGGGGAGCAGCGGGCATTCGCAATAAGCCATGCAAACGTAATCGCAATCCCTGTAGAAGCAGCTTTCATCGAGAATTAACCCACCTGCTGCAGTAGTTGATTGAGAAACAGCATTAAAGGCCCAGTCGATAGAAAAAACATCGCCTGGAAATCCATCAGGATAATGAATGGTATCGTCTTCGCATGTAATGGTCAGGCTGTCTTCCTGGCTTACAGTTAAAGATTTGTCAAGGGATTGTTGATAGTTTTCGATGGAAATGGAATACCCTTTGAATTCTTCAGAATAACTGCCTTCAATACCGATGGCGAAAATACCTAATTGTTTGATTTTTGCTATTGCATTATATCCACTTTCATCCACAATTCCTTTAATGCCTGATTTGTTCCAAATACCGGTTTTTTCGTTGTACTGCAAAAGAGGCAATTCGACACCACTATCCATTTTAACCGGTAAGGGAAAAGTAAGGCTGGCTTCTTTTTGTAGAATAAGTGCGGCGGGTTCTATTTGAACACAGGAAGCAATATGATGTCCAGAGCTTTGATAAGCAGGTTTTCCGGGAGCTACGCCATTATTCAAATAAGTTGCTGAAATATTTTCATTCTTATTGAGCGCGCCAGCTGGGATGTTGAGGACAATTTTATTGTTGGAAGGATTGATGTTCTCTATGCTGTTGGCAGATATTTCTCCTCCGGCATTGCCGATTGTAATGGGCGGATTAAGTTTACGTAGCTGTATGATATTGATTTTTTCGATACGGCTGGGAAGGCAGAAAGCATTTGGGGCGTAAGAATCTTTGCTAATAAATATAAGCTGCGGTGTTTCCGGCTTTTGCTTGATGTATAGAAAAAAGCTTCCATCAGGATTGCTCGTAGTACTTTGCCCATAGTATTCTATGGCTGCTCCGGCTATTCCATCACTGCTTTCAATGTCGAGAATATATCCTTTTACGATAAAACTTTCAAAGTCGTCGGGAATAGGATCTACATTTTCCTGACAACCCATGAGTAGGGGCAAAAGCAATATAGCTATTGCAAATGCCTGGATTTTTTGATGTGTTTTATTTTTCATTTATCTGGTTTTGAGGTATTCTTTAAAATAATTCGGATTATACCAGTATTCAATATTGTTTTGATCTGGTTTGCTGTCATAATTTTGACCATAATAGAATTCAGTGGCAGCATTGTAGGTCCATTCGAAATAGCGGGGAATGCTGATGCTGAATTTTTTATTGGTTCGCCTTTTCTTTCCGGGTAGGGGGATGGTGAAATAAAAACCTCCATTGTTTTGATTTTCATTAATTTGTCCATAAAATCCTATGGCGGTTTCTTTAAAATAGCGTGTGCATTTGAATGTAAGTCCATGATCATGATTGATGAATTTATTGATGTTGATCGCGAATAAAAGATTGTATTTCGGGTAATAATAATCAATGCCGGCTTCCCAGCTAAGAGTGTTGATCTGATCCCGGTACCAGTCTCCTTCATAAAATTGGGATTTTCCTGTGAGGCCAGCCTTGAAGTGTAAGGATCCTTTCTGTTGTATGATAGCTTTATGGATTTCAATATCGGCACCATAACGGTGCATATTAAAATTTCCCAGAGTGATGCAGAAATTGTAATTATTGCGTAGCCTGAACCTTTGTGATATTGTAAGAAATCCCGGCCTGATGCCTTTCTCCTTGTAATATAGTGGATCTGAGTACAAAGGGAAAACGATTTGTGCCGTAAACCTGAAACCCCGCCACAGATCGCTATGCAATGCAGGAGCGACATTCGCCTGGATCTCGTAAATCCGGTTCATATTCGTGTTTTTGAGATATAACTCAGGATAAATGATTAATTGAAAACGGGTCTTGTCCAGATATCTCGACTGTGATGTTTGCAGGAGCATAACAGTGGCCTCACGAGGTTTTTCGATGATAAGTTTGTAATTGTTAGGGGCGTTATGCTTTGAGCCTGTGAAGTCCGAATCGCAAATAAGTGTTGTTTCTAAAACGCTTATTCCCTGATGGCATAGCAATAGATTCAGGTTTTTCGTTGGATATGTTCTGTGGATTATATCAATTGCTTTTTGAAGTGCAGCAACATCCCAACGGTATTCCCGATTGCTGAATGAGGCGTAAAGGAAACTGTCGGTCTTTACAGTTCTAATTTCGCAGAGGCCATTTTCACGCAGCTTAGGGGTTAAGGAATTAATATTTTGTGCATTTGGTTTTTTTGTGGGTATGAGCAGGATAATGCCGGGAAGTAAAATCCAAAGGCTCAGCTCAAATGTTTTTATGGAAAACAGATGGATAGAACGAAAAATATAATCTTCCTTATGAGGAATTACTTTCCATTGGGATATTTTCACATACAAAGACATACCTAATCATTTGGGCAAAATGCCTGATTAACAAATTATGTTTTTTTTTGAGTGGTCCGGAGGTAAACGGGTTTTGCTCTGCTTTAAAATCTTGATAGAAAAACAAATGTACAATTATTATTATGGAAATACTAGTATAAGTTTAGTTTTTTTCAGAGAATAGCTCAATACATAGCCTAACGGCTACGCTCAGGGACCTTTAAGGGGGCAAGGGAGGTGTTTTAAATTTAATTTCGTTAGCTTCTATGGGATCTCTCCTCTCCCGGGAATTCGGGATCGAGATGACGCTCCTTTCTGCTATTTCCTGAGATGCAGGGAATTGAGTAAAACCAGAAGTGCAGGAAAAGCGATGATAGAGCATCATTCCGCAGCCTGTGGCAAGGAAACCCGTAGGGGTTGTGCAATATGCCAAACCGAAGCCCAGCACGCAACACCGAACACCAAATTGTAATCAGTAATCGGTGAAGAGTGATCAGTTTGTATTTTCATCCAATCATCCTGCGCTCTCCATCCGTCTCCTTCTTTGCGTCTTTGCGAGAAATTAAAAGTAAGCACTGCGAGCCTCCATTGCGCCTTTGTGCCTCTGCGGTAGAAAGATAAACGTCATTCCGCAGCCTGTGGCAAGGAATCGCATAGGGGATATGTAATAATTCAACGAAGCCCAACACCGAACATGCAACACCCAACACCAAACCCCTTCGCGCCCTTCGTGTCCTTCGCGGACAAAAAAAAAAGGTTGAGCGCCAGCGAAACAAAAAGCATTCAGCGCCCTTAGCGGAGTGGTAAGCGGTTGAGTGAATGCAGTGAGCGGCCTTTCGGCTTGGTTCGGCTACGCTTACTACAGCGCAGCACATCGCACCACAGGCCGCTCAGGGGCCTTGGAGAGAGACTGAGGGAGGTGTTTTTAATTTAATTCCGTAAGCTCCTTTGGGATATCTCCTCTCCTGAAGCTTCGGTATCGTTGAGATGACGCTCACTTCGTCTTGGCTCAGTGGGAGTCGCCCCTTATTACCGCTTAGTGTAAAGCTTTTGGGCGGTTTTTTTCTGTTTTAGTACGGCAGTTTTCGGAAAAAACATTAGTACATAAGCTAAAGAATAGCTACATTTGCCAATAGTTTAGTTTATAAACAACGTTTTTGCATGCAGGAAGATATCATTATTCGGAAAAAATACCTTGATAAGTTAATTCCTTTTATCGGGAAACAGCTTATAAAAGTGCTTACCGGTCAACGTCGTGTAGGGAAGAGTTATGTGCTGAAGCAAGTTATGCTTTATATCTCTGAAATTGATTCGGAGGCCAATATAATTTATATAAACAAAGAAGACCTTGGTTTTTCAGGAATCAAATCGGCAGATGATTTGAATGAATATGTCATTCAAAATACCCTGTCAGGTCGAATGAATTATGTGTTTATTGATGAAATTCAGGAAATCGAAGAGTTTGAAAATGCATTGAGAAGCTTGCTTCTAAGTCCACATTATGATTTGTATGTTACGGGTAGCAATGCCAACTTATTATCGGGAGAATTGGCGACCTACCTGAGTGGACGTTATATTGAGATTGAAGTGCTTGGTTTATCCTATCCTGAATTTCTTGATTTTCAAAAAATCGATAACAATCAAAGATCGATGATGATGTTTTTGAAATATGGTGGTTTGCCCTATTTAAAGCATCTTGATCTGTCGGACGAAATAGTCTTTGGTTATTTGAAAGGAATATACAGCAGCATCATTTACCGGGATGTAATTATGAGGCAGGAAATACGCAGTACTGCGTTTCTTGAAAATTTAGTTGTTTTTCTGGCGGATAATATCGGACAACTTTTTTCAGCAAAAAAGATTAGTGATTACCTGAAATCACAAAAAACGAATATTGCCACATCTCAAATAATTCACTATTTAACTCACTTATCCAATGCTTTTCTAATTCACAAGGTTCCCCGCTACGATATTGTTGGAAAACGTATTTTTGACATAGGAGGCAAGTTCTATTTTGAAGATTTAGGTCTTCGAAATGCAATCTTTCAATACAAAGTTGCAGATATGGGCAAAATAATGGAAAATGCTGTCTATCATCATTTAAAATACAATGATTTTAAAGTAAATATTGGGCAAATAGGAGCCAATGAAATTGATTTTGTGGCAGTTCGAAAAGGAGAAACACGCTATGTACAGGTTAGCTATCTGCTTCATGATGAAACCACCATTGCCCGCGAATTTGGAAATTTAGAAAAAATAAAAGATAATTACCCCAAAATGGTTATTTCGATGGATGACTTTTCGGGATCTACTTATAAGGGTATTCAGCATATCAATCTGAGAGATTTTCTTTCGAAAAGTGATTGGGGGTAGGGACTGAGGGACGGAGGGACGGAGGGACTGAGAGACGGAGGGACTGAGAGACGGAGGGATGTGTGGTGTTGGATTGGGTTTGTTTTTTGGGTTTTGATTGTTTTATAATAATGTTTTCTGAATAAAAATTGAATGGATTATGAAAATTAGGTCGCATAAGGATTTGGATACCTATAAATTGGCTTTTGAGGCTGGTATGGAGATATTTGAAATTACGAAAGGCTTTCCGAAAGAAGAGATGTATTCGCTGACAGATCAAATCCGACGATCATCGCGGTCAGTTTCTGCGAATTTGGCTGAAGCATTCCGGAAAAGGATTTATCCAAAGTCATTTGTAGCGAAATTATCAGATTCGGAAGCGGAAGCAGCAGAAACGCAGGTTTGGCTTGATTACTCATTGTCATGCAAATATATAGATGAAGGTACTTATCAGAGATTATTCCAACAATACGACAATATCCTTGGGAAATTAGTCAATATGGCGCTGCGGCCTGAGAAGTGGAGTTATTAGGGGACTGAGGGACTGAGAGACGAAGAGACTGAGAGACTAAGAGACGAAGAGACTGAGAGACGGAGAGACTAAGAGACGGAGAGTCTAAGAGACGGAGGGACTGAGGGACTTTAGAGACGAAGAGTCTGAGTGACATTAGAGACGAAGGGACTTTAGGGACGGAGGGATGTGTTTTATTTTAATTTCGTGAGCTTCTTTGGGATATCCACGTTGGTCGTTGAGATGACGCTCCGTAACGTAATTTTCTGAAAGATAGTGGATTGAGTAATTTATAAAATGTTGGGCAGGCGATGTGGGGCAAGCATCTGACACACTTTTTTGAACAGCCTCTGAACGAGAAATCAACGGAAAGTCGTATCTTTATCCTCAAATATTGCTTAAAATGGACATTCAAACACTAAAATTAAATTTGGTTTCAAAAATTATTAATATTGAAAAGCCCGCAATATTGATCGAAATCAACAAAATCCTGCAAAAAGAATCAAATACAGATTGGTGGGATGATCTCCCTGAGGAAGTGCAAAAATCAATTTTGCAAGGAATGGATGATGCGCAGCAAGGAAATGTATTCTTGCACGATCACATAATGCAGGAAGCCAAACAAAAATACGGGCTGTAAAATGGAAGTAATCTGGACAGCAAAAGCCCGGCTAAGTTTTTTTATGGTGCTGGATTATCTGGAAAAAAACTGGAGTAAATCAGAAATAATTCAGTTTAACAGGAAAACGGAACATTAATTCGGGCGATTGAGAAGAATCCCCAAATTTTTGCCTGCACAATCAGACATAAAAACATCCACAGGGCCATCGTAGATAAAAATAATGCACTTTTTTATCAGGTTGACAAAAAACACAAAAGAATTTACCTACTCACATTTTTTGACAACCGACAGGATCCTGGAAATCTGAAGCTTGATCGAAATACATAGTTTTATCCTGAAACGAACACCCTTCCACTAAGCCTCCTGAGAGACTAGTGGTGCGCTGAGCTTGCCAAAGTAATCGAAACAAACCGCCATCAAAGCATCTGTGCCCATTTGTGTCATTTGTGGACAAAAAAAAGGTTGAGCGCCAGCGAAACAAAAAGCATTCATCGCCCATAGCGGATAAGAAAAAGCCGTTGATCGAATTCAGCGAGCGGCCTTTTGGTACGGCCCTTCGGCTCCGCTCAGGGGCCTTGGGGAGGGAGGGAGGTGATTTGATTTTAATTGGAGTTAATTACATAATATCGGATAAAATCCTGTAGTGGATTACATAAAATGCTATCTTTGAAGAAAAAATAATGGATCAACTTTTCGAGATCAGTAATCGTTTAATTCAAAATATACGTAATGAGTTTAAACGAGATCTATATACTGAAATAAACTGGAACAATCGTCTGATTGAAATTAAGGGTTCAAGAGGGGTGGGCAAAACCACTCTGATGCTTCAAAAAGCAAAGGAAGAGCAAATAAACGGACATAATGTCCTTTATTGTTCAGCGGATCTTCCGTTTTTCTACAAAAATACACTTTTTGACACTGCGGACAGATTTCAGAAGTATGGAGGACAGATCCTGTTCATTGACGAGGTACATAAATATCCTCAAAAGCAAAAGCGGAATGATTGGGCTCAGGAGATAAAGAATATATACGATGCAATGCCTGATCTGAAAGTAGTTTATTCAGGCTCTTCAATACTTCAGCTCTACCAAAGTGCAGGGGATCTGAGCCGTAGGAAAACATCTTATCTGCTCAATGGCTTATCATTACGTGAATACCTGATTTACAACCGAAAAGGTGGTTTTAGTAAGTTAAGTTTATCAGACCTTATTGAAAACCACAGCGAGATTGCTACAGAAATCAGCATGCAAATAAAAATTCTGCCCGAATTTCAAGTGTATCTAAAAAACGGGTATTATCCCTTCTATAATGAATCGCCCGAAAGCTATTCACAGCGGCTCGGTGAAATTATCAATGTGATAATAGACACCGATATTCCTTATGTAAGCGAAATAACTCAGGAAACAGCGCATAAAATCAAACAATTACTTGCCGCTGTTTCGTCCACGGTTCCTTATGCGCCCAATTTGAGCAATATGTCATCTCAGCTATATATTGCGGATCAGCGAACCCTGATAACTTATCTTAATTATCTTGAGAAGGCTGAACTGATCACAACATTAGGTGCGCGGGCGGTAGGCAATAAAATAATGAATAAACCTGCAAAGATATATTTGAACAATACAAACTTGATGTATGCCATTGATAAGCAATCTGTAAATCCGGACACAATCAGGGAAACATTTTTTCTGAATCAAGTGCGTTACGTATCTACTGTACAATATCCAAAAACTACTGATTTTTATGTGGATAACAAATATCTGGTCGAAGTAGGGGGTAAGAACAAGGGTCAAGCCCAGTTAAAAGAGGCGGATTGTTCATTTGTAGCAAAGGATGATATTGAAACCGGCCATGCCAATGTTATTCCTTTGTGGATGTTTGGGTTTTTATATTAGGATTTTGACCGCTGAGTCGCTAAGACGCTGAGGATCGCTGAGTTTTTTGTTTCGCTTGGTTCGGCTCTTTTTTATCCGCTAAGGGCGCTAAGGGCGCGAAGTTTTTTTTTGGCTTTAGATTTCGTAAGCCTCTATGGGATCTCTCTCCCGAGCATTCGGGATCGATATGACGCTACATAACACAATTCTCTGAAAGTTAGCAGATTGAGCAAATACCGAAGTGCAGGAAAAGCGATGATGGAGCGTCATTCCGTAGCCAAAGGCAAGGAATCCCATAGGGGTTGTGCAATATGCCTAACCGAAGCCCAACACGCAACACCGAACACCAAATTGTAATCAGTAATCGGTGAAGAGTGATCAGTTTGTATTTTCATCCAATCATCCTGCGCTCTCCATCCGTCACCTTCTTTGCGCCTTTGTGCCTCTGCGGTAGAAAGATAAACGTCATTCCGCAGCCAACAGCAAGGAATCCCGTAGGGATACGCAATAATTCAAATCGAAGGGCCACTTTCCACTTTCGCACTTTCCACTTCCCCACTTTCAACTTTCCACTTCCCCACTTTCCACTTTCCCCTTTCCCACTTCCGCACTTTCAACTTCCCTACTTTCCCACTTCCCCACTTTCCCACTTTCAACTTCCCCACTTTCCCACTTTCGCACTTTCCCACTTTCCCATAAAAAATTTCCTTACATTTGCAGCCGTTTGATTCTTTGCAACGAATTGCTTTGGTTTGCTGTCATTGCATAGAGGCATATTAAAGATTGAAACAGATTTATGGGCACAAAAAACAGACGACGGGTTTTATATGTACTGATAGACTTTATCTTACTGACTTTCTCATTCCTGTTTTTTGCCTGGCTTAAACCGGCTACGGTTGCTAAAGTGCTGCCACAATATCTTGAGCCTTTTATTTATTTTGCTTTCATCTGGATTGTTGTTTCCGTTGTTTTTGATAAATATAATTTCCGCCATCAGCTGAGCTGGTACAAATCCCTGCTGCCTATTTTTATCACAAATTTTACTATTACAGGCGTACTCAGTATCATGGTTTATTTTTTCAACTATATGTACCTGAGCCGCTTTATTGTTTTTGGTACCATAGGCATGACGACCTTCCTCGAATTGATTATGGGCGGTATCCATAGCTATTTACTGCGCGTAAACAAAGGGAGTTTTCTTTACGAAGCGGCCGATGATGTTGTAGAGAAAAAAGAGCCCAAAGCGCGGAAGGAATCGGCTGAGCGCTTTCGTTCTGACCAGAAAAGGGAAGTAGAGGATTTTGTTCCACCGGTAGCCGGCCTGCGTGTAGATATGCGACCCGCAATAGTGGAAGAAAGCGGTGAAGCAGTATATCGTTTTATCAGTAATCATATAGATACTTCAGATCCTGAAAATATTGTGCTTTCTACTACTACGCGTTTTAATGTGCAGCGTATTGCAGATAATTATTATAAAAACCTGGTGAACCTTAAGCGCATTAATGATGTGCGCAGGATCAATAAATTTTTTGAGATCGTAAATACCAAGCTTGCTGTAGGAGGGAAGTTTATCATTGGCGTGGAGACCTATACACTCCGTAAGCGCAGGGTTCTCAATAAATTCTGGCCGGGCATCAATTATCTGGTTTATACATTTGATTTTATTTTTAAGAGGATTTTCCCGAAGTTCGGTCCTACCAAACGAATTTACTTTGCCTTTACGCAGGGGCGAAACCGTGTCCTTTCCAAAGCGGAAGCCTTGGGACGGCTTTATTCCTGCGGTTTTGAGGTTGTGGATGAAGCATTTATCAACAATCAGCTCTACGTTGTGGCCCGAAAAAAAGGAGAACCTGCCTTTGATTATCATCCCACTTATGGCCCACTGATCCGCCTGCGACGCTTTGGGAAAAACGGAAAACTCATCGGGGTTTATAAAATGCGTACCATGCATGCTTATTCCGAATACCTGCAGGCTTATGTCTTTGAGCAGAACGCTTTGCAGGAAGGAGGGAAGTTTAAAGATGATTTCCGTATCACCACTTTGGGCAAGCTGATGCGCAAGCTGTGGATTGATGAGCTTCCAATGCTGATCAACCTGCTTAACGGCGATTTAAAAATTGTGGGAGTGCGTCCGCTGAGCCGCCATTATTTTGGTTTGTATTCCAAAGAGCTTCAGGAAGAACGTGTGAAAACAAAGCCCGGGCTCATTCCGCCATTCTATGCCGATATGCCCAAAACACTGGAAGAAATCCAGGCATCCGAAATGAAATACCTCAAAGCTTACCAAAAGAGCCCTTTTCTTACAGATTTTCGGTATTTCTGGGCTGCTTTTTACAATATTTTGATTAAGAAAGCACGCTCGAATTAGGGGGTTTTTTGTTTCGCTTGGTTCGGCTCAGCTTTCTTCGGCTACGCTCACCACAACGCACCACAACGCACCACAACGCACCACAACGCACCACAGCGCACCACAACGCACCACAGCGCACCACAGGTCGCTCAACTCTTTTATATCCGCGAAAAACGCTAATGGCGCGAAGTTTTTTTTTGTTTTGGCTTTAGATTCCGTGAGCTTCTTTGGGATATCTCCTCTACCGAAGCTTCGGTATCGTTGATATGACGCTCCATAACTCAATTTCCTGAAAAGTAGTAGATTGAGTAGATTCGTAAGTGCTGGGGTAGGCTATGCAGGGCAAGCATCTGACACACTTTTCTGAATAGCCTCGAATATTCCCAGCGAACGAAGGACCACTTCCCGACTTTCCCACTTCCCACTTTCAACTTTCCCACTTTCAACTTTCCCACTGTCCCACTTTCAACTTTCCCACTGTCCCACTTTCAACTTTCCCACTTTCCACTTTCCCACTTTCCACTTTCCCACTTTCCACTTTCCCACTTTCCACTTTCCCACTTTCCACTTTCCCACTTTCCACTTTCCCACTTTCCACTTTCCCACTTTCCACTTTCCCACTTTCCCACTTTCAACTTTCCCACTGTCCCACTCTCCCCACTCTCCAACTTTCCCTACCTTTGTCCCAGCTAAATGAGCTTTATTATGTTAATGAAAATTTATCCCGAAAATCCAAATCCACGATTCGTGCATCAAGTGGTTGAATGTCTGCGCAATGGCGGCGTAATTATTTATCCAACCGACACAATTTATGGTATTGGCTGCGATATTACCCAGCCTAAAGCTGTGGAACGTGTGGCGCGCATCAGGGGAATTAAGCTGCAAAAAGCGAATTTTTCCTTTATTTGTCACGACCTCTCGCAATTATCAGATTTTACCAAGCCGCTGCCCAATAATATTTTTAAAATGATGAAAAGGGTGCTCCCCGGGCCTTATACATTCATCCTGAATGCAAACAATAATGTCCCGCGTTTGGTGCAGTCTAAAAAGAAAACTGTGGGTATCCGTGTGCCCGACAACAATATCATCCGCACATTGGTCGAAGAACTGGGCAATCCGGTTATGTCCACCTCGGTGCACGATGACGATGAAATTATTGAATATACAACCGATCCGGAACTGATTTATGAAAAATACGGCGATTTGGTGGATATGGTGATTGACGGCGGCTATGGCGATAATGTGCCTTCAACGGTTATTGATTGCACATCAGACGAACCGGAAATTATACGAGAAGGCAAGGGTGCTGTTGACGATATTTGGTAAAATAGCAGTTTATTGAAATGAAGAAGGCCAATTTTTTTGATTTTGCGCATCTCGAAGGCAGGCGCACCGAGCAAATTGAACTGCTGACGGAGCAGGAAAGTGCTTTTATTGAACGTATTGTAAGTAATGGGCAGGCCAGTCCCGAAGGATTCTGGTATCAACAGGATACTGATGAATGGGTGATGCTGGCACAGGGAACGGCGCGGATTTCTTTTGAAAAGGATGATGATGTATTTCTGGAAAAAGGAGATTTTCTGTTTATCCCGGCAGGTAAAAAGCATAGGGTAGAGGAGGTTTCTGCCGATGAAAATGCTGTTTGGCTGGCAGTTCATTTGAAGAAATGAGTTTTATTTCCTTGATTTTCAGTTTGTAATAAATAAATTCCGAAAAAACGACTAAAATCCTTGTGAGTTTAGAAAACTAATTCTACTTTTGCACTCCCGTTTGGGAAAAGAATGTACAGGCATTTTTGATTCCGTAGCTCAGCAGGTAGAGCATCTCCCTTTTAAGGAGAGGGTCCAGGGTTCGAGCCCCTGCGGGATCACAAAAAAACCGGTTTCCTTTGAAATCGGTTTTTTTGTTTTATTGTGCTCTTTTGGTAATTTAACGAAGGCTTAAACTTTAATTAATGTTGGTTTTTCCCGGGTTTTGGCAAAAAACATTTGGTATTTTAAAAATGACTTTCTAATTTTGCACTCCCGTTTGGGGTGACAACGTACAAACGATAATGATTCCGTAGCTCAGCAGGTAGAGCATCTCCCTTTTAAGGAGAGGGTCCAGGGTTCGAGCCCCTGCGGGATCACAAAGCCCGGTTTCTTTTTGAAGCCGGGCTTTTTTTGTTCATTAAAACTTGCTAAGCGTTTGTGAATTTCTAATTTTGTACTTTCGGAAAATGTGGTATTATGAATGAACTTCGGAAGCATATTGATAATCAGCTGAAATCAAGCAGGGGCAAAAATGTTTGCATTCCTCCTGAACAGGCCAAACTCGAGTTTCTGGATCATACAGATTATCTGATAAAAAACCTGGAAAGCATTAAACCGCAGCAAATCGAGGAGCTGATTTCCTATACAACGGATAAGGCAATAGAAGAATTTTGCCGGCTGAATCAATATTATGTGTTCGATCATGGCGCGAAACATGAGCTGAAGCAGATTTACCGGACCTTGTTCCAAAAATTATCATCAAATCCTGATGATCTGGAGTATATAGCGGCGGAGCATTATGGGAATTTACGTTCCTTCCTCTTGAGGACCAATCCCTTGGCACAACAGTATGTTAATGGCAATGTGAAAATTGAGGCCGTGGCCTGTTCCGAATATCCTGCTACAATGCAATTATCCTTGCTGAATATTAATCCCGATGAGCTTATGGAGCCTGTGCTTGATATTGGATGCGGAAAAGAAGCAAGGCTGCTGAAGTACCTGCAAAAGGCAGGATTAAAGGTCTTTGGAATTGACCGCTTTGTTGATGGGCATGAAAATTGCCTGCGACGTGATTGGTTTGAAGTGCATCTGCCACCGGCAAGCTTTGGAACCATAATCAGTAACCTGGGTTTTTCCAATCAATTCCGTCATCATCACCTGCTCAATGATGGCCGCTACATCCGCTATGCGCAAAAATATATGGAAATACTTGCTTCCCTGAAAGAAGGTGGGTGTTTCTTCTACGCGCCCGGCCTGCCGTTTATTGAGTGCTATCTCGACAGTAATGAGTATCGTGTTGAAGAATATGAAATTGAAAATACAGATTATACAGCAATAAAAATTACAAGGATATAAATCATCGGAATTGAAAAGCAAGGCGCGAAACCATATGGCTTAGCTGGGAAAATGGGGGGCATAATGAATAAGGCAGGTTAAGTTTAAGAAAGGCTGGATTATAGTAAAGGCTGAAAAGGATATAGCTATGGAGAAATAAAGAAGTTTTTGTGCTTATGCCCAAAATAATTCTGAAAATTGATTTACTCTCTGTGGAAATCAATGGAGTATCCCTTAATGAGTACAGTAGCGTAAATTTGCTCTTCTGAAAATCGTGTAGATGTTTTCTTTATCAAGCCAATAAGCCTACTTTTCCGGCATAGCGCACTGCTTCTGCTGTATTGTTTACCTTCATTTTTTCTATGATCCGCTGGCGGTGTGTATTTACCGTATGCGTGCTGATGCATAGTTCGTCTGCGATCTGCTTGCTGGCTTTTCCATCCGCAATAAGGCCGAGGATTTCTTTTTCCCTTTTGCTGAGCTTGGGCTTGTTTTCAGCTTCAAAAGGTATTTTATAAACTTCACCGCTGTTCAAATTAACCACACGGGCGCGGCAGGGCGTATCAAGGTCTTCTTCAGGGCTTAAGTCCATAATGCTCAATGCCAGCCAGGGATTTCCTGCTTTATCAAGTTCAATAACAATATGTTGCTCGATTACTCGGGTGTATCTGCCATTCTTCTTTTTTATTCGGTAATCAGTGATGTATTTGTAATCTTTCAGTTCTTCCCTGTTTTTCATAGGCATGTTCAGTCCAAAACGGAAAAAACGGACGCCAAAATAATAAAGCATCCCGATGTCTTCCGGATGAACGAGGCTAACTAAATGCAGTTTCGGGTCTCGTAGAAAAGTATCCGAGCCATAGCCCAAAATGCATTCATACTGCGATAAAATATATACATGCTCTTTCTTGTACAAATCAAATATCGCTATTGACCCGTTTTTCATTACATGGATATTTGCCAGCTGGCGGATGTGGTCATGTAATAGGGAATAATCCAGGTCTTCTATATTAAAATGTTGAATGTCAAAAAGTTCTTGATATTCCTTGAATGTTTTTTCCTGAAAATTGCTCATAAAAATTACTGATTTATCAGTATTGTTTGCTTTTAGGTTCCTGCTGATTTTTGCATTCTAAAACAAAGGGATTCCTTAAACAAAGGAAGACTTTACCAAAACACAAAGTTACGATGAGAACAAAGGTATTGATTTTCTTGATGGTTACGATGCCATTTTGGGTTTTTAGTCAGCATATTACTCAAACTGTAAAAGGTAAGGTATATGATGAAGATACCCGTCAGCCATTGATTGGTGCAACGATATTAATTATAGGTACAGATCCGCCCAAAGGCAGTGTAACGGATATTTATGGTGATTTTCGCATTGAAAATGTTCCGGTTGGACGTCATCAGTTGCGTTTTACTTATGTGGGTTATGAACCGGCACAGATCAATGAACTTATGGTGGGTAGTGGTAAGGAAGTGGTTCTTAATGTCGCGATGAGGGAGTCTTTGCTTGACCTGGAAGCCGTGGAGATTTCTGCTGCCATTCAGAAAGATCAGCCCATCAACCAAATGGCCAGTTTGAGTGCGCGGCAACTTTCCGTAGAAGAGGCTAGCCGGTATGCGGGAGGCTTTGATGACCCTTCCCGTTTGGCAGGTAGTTTTGCGGGTACAGCCCAATCTTTGGGCAATAATGGTATCATTATCCGTGGCAACGCACCAAAAGGAATGCTTTGGCAAATGGAAGGTGTTCAGATTTCAAATCCTACCCACTTCGCGAATTATGCAGCCTTTGGAGCAGGGGGAATTACGGCTTTGAGCAGTCAGGTGCTGGCCAATTCGGATTTTTTTACGGGCGCCTTCCCGGGTGAATATGGCAACGCACTTTCCGGTGTGTTTGACCTGAGTATGCGTACCGGAAATACAGATAATCGCGAATATACTTTTCAGGCCGGTGGGATCGGGCTCGATTTTTCATCAGAAGGTCCCTTTGTTAAAGGAAAAAGAGCCAGCTGCCTTTTTAACTATCGGTATTCCACATTTGCCTTGCTAACACCTTTGTTGCCAAAAGAGGCAGGCGTACTTGAGTATCAGGATTTGTCTTTTAAAACCAGCTTTCCGACAAAAAAAGCCGGTACGTTCACCCTTTGGGGGTTAGGGGCCCTGGATTATCAGGGGCGCGATGCCGAAAGCGATAAATCCAAATGGGAAGACAATACAGACAGGGAACAGCTTCGTACAAAACTGTTCATGGGTGTTGCCGGATTGAGCCATAATCTTATTATCAACAAAACGGCTTTTATGAAAACAACACTTTCGGTTTCTGGTAACGGGATGGATTGGAATCAAAAACGCCTGAGCGATTCCCTGACATACAAAACAAAAGAAGATGTAGTTTGCAACACCTGGAATTACAGCCTTAGCTCTTATGTAAATAAGAAATTCGGGCCACGTCATACCAATAAAACAGGCTTTACGCTTAGCAGGCTTAATTATGATATTGATATGAAACATGCAGCAACATATCATGACCCACTGCTTACCGTTGCCAGAGACGATGGTTATTCATGCTTATACCAGATGTATTCGCAATCCAACATCAGAATTGGGAAGAAATGGGAATTTAAACCCGGTTTTCATGCGCAATACTTTGCCCTGAATGGCAATTATACCATTGAGCCCCGTGCCAGCCTGAAGTGGAATTTTATGCCCGGACAATCCCTTGCAGTTGCTTACGGCCTTCATGCCCAGTTGGAGTTGATTAGCTTTTACCTGGCACGAAGCGAAAAAGACGGAATGATTGTGCATCCAAATGAGGATATGGATTTCTCAAAAGCACATCATATTGTGCTGGCATATCAGTTGATGCTAAACGAACATACCCGTTTGCAGGTGGAAGCTTTCTACCAGCGGCTTTTTGATATCCCGGTGAAACCCAATAGCCCGTATTCGATTCAAAATATCGAAAAAGAGTGGATCATCAATGATAAACTGGTCAATGAAGGGGAAGGAGAAAATTATGGTGTGGACATAACACTGGAGCGTTTCCTTTCTGATGGCTTTTACTATTTGGTCACTGCATCTTTATTTGATTCAAAATACAAAGGAGGGGATGAAATCTGGCGCAATGCCCGTTTCAATAAAAACTATGTGCTCAATCTGCTTGCAGGTAAAGAATGGATGCTGGGCAAAGGCAAAAACAAAAGCCTGGGTGTCAATGCCCGCTTGACAATAATGGGAGGAGACCGATATGATCCGCTGCTTTGGGATGAATCTATGGAAGCAGAAGAAGTTGTGTATGATGAAACACGAGCATTTGAAGAGCAAAAACCTCTTTCCAAACTCCTGAGTTTCTCGGTAAATTATCGCAACAACCATGAGAAATATACAGGAACCTGGTCCTTATCTGTTTTGAATGCAATGGGTCAGGCCGAATTTAACGGCTACGATTATAACTCGGTTAAAAATATCATCGAAAAAGACGAAGATGTGCTCATGATACCAAATATCAGCTATAAGATAGAGTTTTAGCATAAGCTGCTATAAAAACTAAGTGTTTTTTTCAAAAACAAGCTTGTTTGCTACTAATCATTATCGGGGTGGTTTTGTTATATCCGCAGCCCGGATATACCCGATAATTCAATCAAAGGACACGGCACCTCCTTTCTATCCCCTCTTTGCCGTGTCATGCTTTTACCTGCACACCTCCAAAAGTGATTTTTGCTTTTGGGGGTGTTTCTTTACAGAAAATTACTTGATTATTGTTTTTTAAAAGATTACTTTTGGATGATCCTGACCAAAAAGAATAAATTATGGCTATTGGTAATTTTATGAACAAGGCAAAAGAAGCCGCAGCAAGCCTTAAAGATGCTGCAAAAGAAGCTGCTTCAAAACATGGATTGATGAATGATGCGGAAGCTGAAAAACTAGACGAAGCATCAAATCAAAAAACAGACAAGCTTAAGGCTGTTTTTGAGGAAGTGGCCAATGCTTCCGGTTTGATCAAAGAGGCCGGTTATGAGCTCGATGAAATCGAACTGGAGCTGAGCCTCCCTCCAAAAGTGATCAGCCATTATGTTTTTCTGGAGACCATCAGCGAAGAGAAAAAGGAAGAACTGCTGGAACGTACCAAAGACAATAAAATGATACGCCTGGTATTGAAATCCCTTTTTAAGGCTTCTTCCATCCAGTCAACGATGAAAATCGGTAAATACAAAATGTTTGAAGTGGAAATAGAAATCGGGATGATACCGGCCGTAAAGCTGAAGTTCAACAAGAAATTTCATTTGATGGAGCAGAAACAATTGGCGGAATAGGGGAGGGTTTTTAACCATATCTATTCTGAAAAGAAAGCCGGCAAAGTTATTGCTTTCAAGGATGTATATGGTTCTAGAATTTTACTATTCTCTTGGTTTCCTGTGTCTGCCCTGATTTTAGTGATATAAAATATATCCCGGCTTTTAAACTTTTTATTGAATTTGAGATTGTTATTTTTTTTTCGTTTGAAGAATAATCCCTTTCAAATAGTTTTCTGCCATTTGTGTCAAATAAGCGGATTGTGAAAGGGGTTTCGGCATCAAGCTCAATACTGATTTTATCGGAAAAAGGATTTCCAATCACTGTAAAACCAAATTCCTCCTCATGTTCAATGGGCGCAACATAAACCGGATTATCCAGCCCGATATATAGTATCCTGCCCGAATGTCCAAAAGCCCATCCTCCTTCTTCAGGGTCAGCAGTTATGCCATCAAGCAAAGGGAAGGGGCCATGTTTTGCCATATTTCCCAATCCATCTGTTAGGGCTATCCATGACTTATCATACTGTTTGAGCAGGATATACAATTCGCCCTTTGGATCTATGGCTGCATCAACAATCCGGGCAGATGTATTGTTTTCATAAATAATTTCATCCAGCTCATTGTGGGTATGATCAACTTTCCAAAGCCTTGAAAAAACGGCTCCTGTAACATCATCTGTACTAACTTCTTCAATGAGCATTAGGCTGTCGTTTACAACAAAACCTTTTCTGACCCAATCTAATTCCAGTTCGTGGAATTCCCAGGATACTGCCATGTCTTCTGATTTATAATAGCCTTGTTTACTGCCATCCTGCCCAAACAGAAAAACAGCTTCGGGCATAGCTGCCATACTGTTTACCTGATAAGATTCCGGATCTACAGGGATTTCAAGGCTTTCAATATTTTTGTTTTCAAGGTCTATTGAGTACAGAGACAGAGGAATATCATAGTCTCGCCAGTTTTTGAAAACAAATACATGCCTTGCGCCGGAAAAGCTCATATCTGTTGGCATCAAAATACTATTGGAAACAATGGAATCAAATTGGCTGCTATTATCTTTCGTAAAATAAATATTCGACCGTGCATTTGCCTTGCGGCTGATCCAGCAGGCCTTTTCATTTTTATAGGCACAAGCTTTCATAATGTTTCCATCTGTTTTAAGTATTTCCGTTGGGGTAAAATGGCTTCCGTTGGTATAGTTGAGCAGATGACTGGCATAAGAGATATACATTGTTTTATTTAAATAAAGTGTACTGCTAAAACTGTCAAAATATTCGGAAACCGGGCGCCAATTGGTTTTGTTTTGGGTTTCGATGAGGCAATAGGGGCTTTCCGTATCAAAAAAATATTTCCCTGATCCTTCTACCAGGGCTATTGCATGCTTGTGATCACGTATCCCCAGACAAAGGGTTTTTGGGATTTCATAGCCATAACTGAATAATTGGGGCTTGGAATTACATTTCTGCCAGCTTTGGCCGTAATCTGTTGAATTCCATATCAATAAATCTGTGCATCCATTGCCCCCGTTTGCCGGACAGGAACCAAATAAGTACAATATGGAATCATTGTGGCTTTCTATCCTGCTGTATGCTGTTTCAACATTGGCCAGCACTGTGGTCCAGCTATATCCTGAATCCGTGCTGCGTTTTATATCGCTTCGGCGCCAGGAGGGGGCGTGGATACTCCCTTTATAGGATGCTTTTTCGGATATTAAAATGATGCTGCTGTCTTTCAGAAGGTATATTTTACGGTATGATTCCTCGGTAAAATATGAATCGCTCAGATGTTGAAATGTATTTCCCGAATCATTGGTATTATATATTTTTGAGGATATGAATTCATCAGGGTCTTGTAGGATCAGAAAGCCATTTTTCATATCGCTAAACGAAAAGGAAGCAATAGTTTTTCCTTCTTCAAAAATACTGTTATTAACAATTTTCCAGTTTTTTGCGGCATCCTTGGTCCTCCAAAAACTATATTCACCCGTGGCTTTGTTCCGGCACACCATGTGGCCGTTATTTTCGTTCAGCATTTGGAAGGATTGTAAGCTGAGGCTGTCGGCAATCTGGCAGCTTTTTGCCCAGCTGATTCCCCTGTTGGAGGTATGGATTATAACACCATCTTCCTTTTTAAGGAATGCCTGACGCTGATTAATAATATTGATTTCGCTAATGCTGTTAAACCCATCATTGAAAACCAGCTCCCAGCTTTTTCCGCCGTTTTGCGTGCGGTAAATCTGACCCCATTCCCCACAGGCCAGTCCGCTGTGTTCATCAAAGAAGGCAATATCATTTATTTTCTGTCCATTCAGCACAGGATTCAACCAATATGTATGCTGGCTGAAGGAATTTATGCTGAGCAGATACAGTATGATTAGGAAGTTGGTTTTGATTGCAACTATTGATTTGTTCATAATTAGGGTCTATGAATTTGAAGGATCTGTCGGTTTACAAAAAAACGATTTTTGGTTTTAAAATGCAATTCTTTTATACATTTGGTTCTATTGAGAATTTCGTGGGTTCTTATAAAATTTAAGATGAAAAGCATTGAGAAATATGTTCATATAATATTTATTCGAAAAATCTGAGCTCCAACAGATTCCTCCCTCCACAAAGACTTAATCACTTCGTTTGGCTTTGTTTCGGTCGGAATGACGCTGTTTAACAAGTGTTTAAGGCAAATGCGGCGAGGACGCGTTTAAAATATCCTACTGTGTCCTCGCCGCATTTGCCCTCTGACTTTGTAAAACGCGTCATTCCGACAAAGTTTCCGAAGTATGAGGAAAACTTTGGAGGAATCTGTTGGAGATTTAACTTTTGTCTTTCCACGGAATTCCTAGTAGAACCATACATTTTAATAAGTCCATTGCTATTCGCTATTATAACTAAAACCTTTAAAAGGGGAATTTCCCGAAATAATTCGATGGTTTTATCTATTGTGCAAAGACTGAAAAACTAGACGAAGCATCAAATCAAAAAACAGACAAGCTTAAGGCTGTTTTTGAGGAAGTGGCCAATGCTTCCGGTTTGATCAAAGAGGCCGGTTATGAGCTCGATGAAATCGAACTGGAGCTGAGCCTCCCTCCAAAAGTGATCAGCCATTATGTTTTTCTGGAGACCATCAGCGAAGAGAAAAAGGAAGAACTGCTGGAACGTACCAAAGACAATAAAATGATACGCCTGGTATTGAAATCCCTTTTTAAGGCTTCTTCCATCCAGTCAACGATGAAAATCGGTAAATACAAAATGTTTGAAGTGGAAATAGAAATCGGGATGATACCGGCCGTAAAGCTGAAGTTCAACAAGAAATTTCATTTGATGGAGCAGAAACAATTGGCGGAATAGGGAGGTTTTTTTTATCGGGCTTGCGCTTCAATCCGCACAATACCTGCTTTGGTTCGTGTTTCGGGACAAATTATGTTGATGGTTTCCCGGATGATATTGAGTAAAAAACAGTTAATCAGGTGTTTTTATTCTGGAAAATCGTTTGATTTTCAAAAAAAACTGTATTTTTGCAGGCTAATTCAAAAGGCGTTTTGCTTTTTGCAATTGATTTAAGATTAATAAATTAACGTTTAACCCAGGCACGAGCTGCCACAACATTTAGATTTAAATGTCAGAACAAGAAAATCCTGTCACTCCCGACACGGAACCAAAAGAAGAGGTGACCCCTCAGACTGAAGTAGTTGAAGCAGAAAAAGTTGAAACTCCTGAAGAAAAAAAATCAAGAAAAGTTGTTTTTGCCGAACCAGAAGCATTCGATTGGGATGCTATTGGTAAAAAGCAGGAAAACTATTCAAATGATGAGCGCGTAAAACTGGAAACACTTTACGATCAAACGCTCAGCGAAATTACAGATCACGAAGTAATTGATGGCTCTATCGTTGCGGTTTCAAACCGTGAAGTAGTTGTGAACATTGGTTACAAATCGGACGGTGTGATCCCACTTTCAGAACTGCGCTACCGCCAGGACGACCTGAAAGCCGGTGACACAATTGAAGTTTATGTTGAAAGCCAGGAAGATGGCACAGGCCAGCTCGTTCTTTCGCATAAAAAAGCACGTACATTGCGCTCCTGGGAACGCATCAACAATGCCTACGATAATGATGAAATCATCAAAGGTTACGTTAAATGGCGTACAAAAGGTGGTTTGGTTGTTGATGTATTTGGTATTGAAGCATTCCTGCCCGGATCACAAATTGATGTGAAACCTATCCGCGACTACGACATCTACGTAGGCAAAACAATGGAATTCAAAGTGGTGAAAATCAACCACGAATACAAAAACGTTGTGGTATCGCACAAAGCCCTTATCGAAGACGAACTCGAAGCGCAAAAAGCTGAGATTATCGCCAAACTCGAAAAAGGCCAGGTGCTCGAAGGAACCGTTAAAAACATCACTTCTTATGGTGTGTTCATCGACCTCGGTGGCGTTGACGGCCTGATCCACATTACTGACCTGAGCTGGGGACGTATCAACCATCCTGAAGAAATCGTTGAACTCGACCAGAAAATCAAAGTGGTTATCCTCGACTTTGACGATAACAAAAAACGTATTGCCCTCGGCCTCAAACAACTTACTCCTCATCCATGGGATGCACTCGACGAAAACCTCAAGGTTGGCGATAAAGTTAAAGGTAAAGTTGTTGTTATTGCTGATTACGGTGCATTCATCGAAATTGCAACAGGTGTTGAAGGCCTGATCCACGTTTCTGAAATGTCATGGTCACAGCACCTGCGCACCGCTCAGGATTTCCTGAAAGTTGGCGACGAAGTAGAAGCTGTTATCCTTACCCTCGACCGCGAAGAGCGTAAGATGAGCCTCGGCATGAAGCAGCTCATCCCGGATCCATGGAAAGATATCAAAGAAAAATATCCTGTGAACAGCCGCCACAAAGCTACTGTTCGTAATTTCACCAACTTCGGTATTTTTGTTGAACTCGAAGAAGGTGTTGATGGATTGATCCATATCTCTGACCTGAGCTGGAGCAAGAAAATCAAGCATCCTGCCGAATTCACAAAAATTGGTGAAGAAATCGAAGTTGTTGTTCTTGATGTTGATGTGGACAACCGCCGCCTCAGCCTCGGTCACAAACAACTCGAAGAAAACCCATGGGATGTATTCGAAACTGTATTCTCAGTAGGTTCCGTACATAAAGGTACCATCAACACCATCAATGATAAAGGTGCTGTTGTAACACTGCCTTATGGTGTAGAAGGATTTGCTCCTACACGTCACCTGCAGAAAGAAGACAATTCCAATGCTAAAATGGATGAAACCCTTGATTTCAAAGTAATTGAATTCAATAAAGAAAACAAAAAGATTATCCTTTCGCATGCACGTATCCATCAGGATGCTTCAGCTGCTGCCAAACGCGAAGAGCGTGCTAAAACAGCACAGAAATCTTCTGGCAACAAAGCTTCTGTTAAGCGCCTGAAAGACAGCCTCGAGAAAACTACTCTTGGTGACCTGGAAGCATTGGCAAACCTCAAAGAGGAAATGCAATCAGAAGAACGTGCAAAGCTCGAAGCTATGTCGAAGCGCACTATGGGAAATGCCCCTGAAGTAAAAGAAGAGGCAAAACCAGAAGCCAAAGAAGAGCCAAAAGCTGAGCCTAAAGAAGAGCCAAAAGCCGAACCTAAAGAAGAAGCCAAACCTGAAGCTAAAGCTGAAGGCGAAGCCGAAGAGAAAAAAGAAGGCGAAGCTGCTGAATAAGGATTTGAACAAATCATTATTTCATATAAAGCCCGGTATTGTGCCGGGCTTTTTTTATGCGTTCTGCCTGATTTCTTGAGGTAATCAAAATTGTATCTCAAGGGCTTATGTTTAATTTGTCCACGAAATTTTGGGAAGAGCCTTTTTATATACTTTTGTGTATGGCTTTTAAAATTTATATACTGGGAAGCAGCGCGGCCATACCTACTGAAAAACGGGGGTTGAGCGCTCAGGTGCTGCAACTCAACCAGCGGAATTATTTGATCGACTGTGGCGAAGGAACCCAGTTTCGCTTAAAAGATAATGGCTTGAAAATGAGTAGGATAGATCATGTTTTTATATCCCACCTGCATGGAGACCATTATTTTGGGTTGATCGGGCTGATGTTCAGTATGCACCTGATGGGCCGAAAGAAAGCGCTGCATATCTTTGCTCCTGAAGAAATCCGCGATATCATTCAGATTCAACTCGATGTGGCAGGTTCGGTGCTGTCATACGAATGGATTTTGCATCCGCATAACTTCAGCGAACCCAAGCTTATCCTGGATTCCAAAGTGCTGCGTGTTGAAAGCATTCCTTTGGAGCACCGTGTCCCTACCTGTGGGTTTGTTTTTCGTGAAAAATCCAAAGAACGCAACATCTCGCGTGCTTTTTTGAACAATCAGCCCGGCATCACCTACGAAGAAATTAAAGCTATCAAAGCAGGAAGTGATTACAGGGCAGGGGATGGGCGGTTTTTTGCCAATCATGACATCACATACGAAGCAGAAAAGCCTGCATCCTATGCCTATGTAAGCGATACGCGCTATTTTGAAGGGCTTTGCAGACAAATTGGCGCAGTTGATGTGATGTATCATGAAGCAACATTTGCCGACCATCTCGAAGAACAGGCTTTTGAAAAAATGCACGCAACAGCACGGCAAGCAGCGCGCCAGGCCAGGGCATGCCATTGCGGCAAATTGTTGCTGGGGCATATCAGCGCACGCTACAAAGATGATGCGGGCGTATTGCAGCACCAGGCACGCAGCGTATTTCCGGAAAGTATGCTTGTAGAAGACGGGGATGTTTTTGACATATAAAAAACCGGATTCTCCACTGGAAAACCCGGATATAAAAGGATTTTTTGGGCTTGCTAACCTGCCTGATGTTCTTTTCTCAGTAGGTCATTTATTGTTTTTACCGGATTAAATGTGATGATTGGCACTTCTAAAAAAAGTGTGATCCAACGCGCCATAGCGCCATTCCATAAGCCGGGCAGTTCCTGAGCTTTGAGCTCTTTTCCATCTTTTGATTTTTCTGAAATAAAGCCCGTGGCAGGGTCAACATATTGGGTCAGGTCAAATTTTTCTCCATTGTAATTATAGGTATAGCATACCAGGTCCACCGGATTGAAATGCGTTGCGTTTTTGACCAATTCCATCTGGGCTTCATCTTTGCTGTCCATTTGGCTCGATTCGATAATCTGCAGGCTGATGTGCCCTTTTTGGTTTTTTACGAGATAAGGCCCTCCGCCGGGTTCGCCTTCATTTTTCACCATGCCACAAACACGAATCGGGCGGTCAAGTTTGTTGATCAACTGTTTGCATTTATCTTCCGTAGATAAGTTATTAAAATCAGCATCAAGTTTCATGAACAGAGTACCTTCGCAATATTCGGCTATTTCATTGATCTTCGCCTCTCCGGGAATTCCGCTTTTCAGTTCTTTCAGATAGTTGTGTACCTGATTTTTCGTCTTGAGCAGCACGCCTCCAATAACTTTTTTAAAACGGAAAGTGTCGGCTTTCAGGCTGTCGGGCACAACATTATCAATATTTTTAATGAAGATAAGCGGTTCTGTGAGGTCGTTGAGGTTTTCGATGAGCGCACCATGTCCACCGGGGCGGAACAGCAGGCTGCCGTCTTCTTCGCGGAATGGTGAATTGTCGGGGTTCACAGCGATGGTATCGGTAGAAGCTTTCTGCTCGCTGAAACTGATGTGGTAGCGCACCCCATATTTTTGCTCGTAGGCTCCTTTTTTTGCTTCAATCGCCTCTTTGAATTTTGCGAGATGTTCCGGTGAAACCGTAAAGTGCATGCGTACATCACCCTGAGCATCCGCAGCATAAACGGCTCCTTCTACCAAATGCTCCTCAATGCTCAAGCGCTTGTCGCCATTTTTGTAGGCGTGGAAACGAAGCAGTCCTTTGGGTAGTTTGGCGTAACCCAGCCCTTTGTCGAGAAGCAGATATTCAAGAACGGGAACAAGGTTTTTGCTGCACAGCAGGTCTTCAATATTCAAGCCGGCGCGTTCCATGGTGGATGCCAGGTCATCAAAGAACGGAAAATCATGAATTTTATCGAAAAAATCTTTTACCGGTTTGAGTTTGGTTTCCGTAAAGAGTTTTTCCAGATCGCCATGAGTGGCATTAAAATCCTGCATAAATTCAAACAAAAGTTTGAACATACGCGATGCCGCTCCTGATGCAGGAACAAACTTAACGACCTGCAGTGCTTTGCTTTCCTGTTCATAATAATTTTCCAGAGATTGTATTTCATCCTCCTGTAAGCGGATGATCCCATTGGCAGGAGTTGCCGCAGCAATGAGGCTGGCATAGGGAAATCCATTGACAAAGTTTTCTATTTGCCGTTCAACCTCCTGTAAATGAGAGCCCCGCTCTTTTATTTGCTTGATGTCTGCTGGTGTAAACATGTTGGTGTGTTTTTCGTTAGTTCGTTGATTGAGTTCCCGGATATCATTGCTCGCTTTTGCTTTTATAATTGTTTATCCGGTGATTTTCAAATATACAAAAAATATTAAGAGCCCAGAGCAGCATCAGCAATTTTATAATATGAATCTGCTATCGTTTCTGATGCCGGTTTTTAGGTTAAGATTTTGCGTGCTTCAGGCAAAAAAAAAACAGCCCTCCAAAATGAAGGGCTGAATTTAGCAATATGACTGTGTGATTCCAATGACACTTATGGCATTGTCATCATGTTTTAATGCGCAATGAGCTTTAGTCTTTTTTCCAGAATACGTCATTCATTGCCTGGATAAGACTGTCTTTTGGGAGTGCGCCCTGAGCCATTTGCGGCTGGCCATCGGCAGGGCAAAACAGGATGCTTGGAATACTTCTGATACCGAAGGCAGCAGCAAGTTCCTGTTCTTGCTCTGTATTGACTTTGTATATGTTAACTTTTCCTTTGTATTCTTCCGAAAGCTCTTCCAAAATGGGGGCTACCATTTTACACGGGCCACACCAATCGGCATAAAAATCAATGATGCAGGGAAGGTCTCCTTCAAACTTCCATTCTTTATTTTGTTCGTAGTTAAACACTTTCTGCTGAAAAGTTTCTTTAGTTAGATGTTCCATTATAATACAATTAATTATGTGTGTAATTTATTAAAATTCAAGATACTAATTTATTTTGATTCGGGCTTCTTTTCAAGCAGGAATTCATCGATTACTTGCTTGAAAGTGGTTTTTGGTAAGGCGCCCGAAGTCATTTGAGGCTTGCCTTTCATCGGGACAAACAAGACGGAAGGAATGCTGCGGATTCCAAAAACAGAGGCGAGTTCGCGCTCTTTGTCGGTATTGACCTTGTAAATCCTGATTTTGCCTTCATATTCCTGTCCCAACTCTTCCAGAATGGGCGCAACCATTTTACAAGGACCGCACCAATCTGCATAAAAGTCAACGATAACAGGCAAATCGCCTTCAAAAAACCAAGTGTCTTTGTTTTTTTCGTAATTAAATACTTTTTCTAAAAACTCCTGTTTGTTGAGGTTTTTAGTGTGCTTTTTTTCCTGCGCTATAAGATCGCTGCTGATGCCGGCGGCGAGCAGGATCAGGATAAAAAGACGCAGATTTGATTTTAAAAATTTCATATTATTCTATTTAGAGTTCGTCTATAAAGTACTGTGCTTGATTCAGAATGTCCGAGGTCGAGGCATTCGTTCCGAAGCTTCGGGAGACATTATGGACAAGCACTATTTAGTGATTTTCAATAATAATTCATCTATTTGCTTCCGAAACATTTCTTTGGTTGCCTCTTCCGTTTGTGCTATTCCTGATGTCATTTGAGGTTTTCCTTCTTTTGGTGCCCAAAGGAAACTTGGTATGCTCCTGATGCCAAAAGCAGATGCCAGTTCGCGTTGTTCATCTGTATTAACCTTATAAAACTGAACTTTGCCTTCATATTCCTTTGATAACTCATCTAAAATAGGTGATGTAATTTTGCATGGACGGCACCAATCAGCGTAAAAATCTACCACAACAGGTAAATCGTTCTTGAGGATAAAACGTTCAGAACTGTTTTTAAAATCCCATACTTCCGCAGTAAATTCCTCTAAAGTGATTTTTTGTACCTCTGATTTTTCAACGGTGGCATCATATGCTTCTTCTTGATTTGCCTTTTCACTTCCGTTCGAACATGATGCCAATGCCATTGAAAAAGCAATGATAACGAAGAAGCCTGATTTTAAGATTTTAGTCATTTTTTTTGTTCTATATGATTCGAAAAACTCATTTTTATTCAGTAAATCAGCTCAGTTTTTAAAACTAACAGCCAACTGCCGTTTTTGTTGCCAAGAAACATGCCAAACACATGCAGGTTTTTATATATGTCATATTGTCTTGTTTTTTTGCCGTCCTTCCTTTTTTGTTTGAATATTCTGTATTTTTGGACGCAATGATAGAAATTCTTGAGGCAGGTGCTGTTTTGGTACGCACTACAATTGTTCTTTAACTAATAGATAATCACGTTGTTATGCTTTTATTCACATGCGTGCACATATGCTTTTTTCAGCTATTCCCGGATTTGCTTTTTTTGATTGTGGCCTTATTGTCCTTACTGATAATCCTGCTGCTCTACCGCAATCGGAAGTTGTATAAGGCTGTCGTTCAGCTAAACGAATCGCAGCATAAGGGCCTGGCAAGCATGAAGGAAGCTTATCACCGTTTAGTGGACATGGCTGTTGATGAGGCTGACTTATTCTGGACTGTTGATGGGGACATCAATTTATTATCCTTTAATAAAGGTCTGGAGCATCGGGTATCCAATGCCTCCCGAATTAAGCTCCACAAAGGGGAAACAGCCCTTTTTGCTACCTTGGACAATGAAAACCGCTCATTTTGGCGGCAAGCTTATCAGGATGTGAGTGAAAGCCTGGACTTGTCTTTTTATAAACCATTTTTTGGAATAGATTATAATTTCCATTTACAGTTTATTGGCACGGACAACGATAAAAATAAAACCATCGCTGTATTAGGCCGCCCTGTCAGTCGTGTGACAAATGGTCATGCAAACGGAAATCAAGCGGATGATCAACAAACCTGCATTTTTGAGCGTGACTTCTTGCAGAAGTCCATCGGTAAGCTCGCCATTCCTGCTTTTTATAAATGGGTTCAGGGAGATTTTATTTTGTGCAACAAAGCCTTTCGCGATTTTTTCTCTATTTCCGATCCATCACAAGCATGCCTGTCATGGCATGATTTCCTGATTAATGATGATGCCTCCGCTTTGCTTTCATTGGAAGATAATATCAATGAAGGGGGGCAATTCCAAAGGCTTGAACGTCAATTGACCACGGCTTCGGGGGATCGCCATGTGCATATTTGCTATAGTATTTTTGATAGCAATGATGATGGAAAAAAAATACTGTTTGCTTTGATTTTGGATCAGGACGAACGCATTAAAGCCGAGGAGGAGCTGGTAGCTGCCCGTGAAAAAGCGGAAGCGGCCAATCGTGCAAAAAGTGAGTTTTTGGCCAATATGAGCCATGAAATCCGTACGCCCATGAATGCGGTTATCGGTTTTACGGAATTGTTAGAAAATATGGGCATGGACAGCAAGCAAAAGAATTACCTTCAAACTATAAAATCCTCCGGAAAGAGTTTGCTGAGCCTGATCAATGATATTCTTGATTTAAGCCGTATTGATGCGGGCAGGTTTGAGGTGAAGCTTGATTCCGTGAATCTTTTTGCCTTGGTAAATGAAGTACGGCAGGTGTTTTTTGGGCGCGTGCTGGAAAAAAACCTGGAGTTTTTTGTTTCGGTGAGCAAAGATTTGCCCGAAAGCCTGATCCTGGATGAAAACCGTTTACGCCAGGTTTTATTTAACCTTGTGGGCAATGCCCTAAAGTTTACCGAAGAAGGGTATATTGGTATAAAGGTTCAACATACAGGTAATGAGATAGATACGAGTTGTGTTGATTTGGTGATCGAGGTTGAAGATACCGGTGTGGGCATCCCAAAGGAGGATCAGCAGCGTATTTTTAAGGAATTTACCCAAAGGGAAGGGCAGAGCACACGCCGTTATGGCGGTACAGGTCTGGGCCTCAGTATTTCATCGAGTTTGGTGAAATTGATGCAGGGCGAGATTCAGCTTGAAAGCAGCGAAGGAAAAGGTTCCGTTTTTCGGATTGTAATGCCTTCAGTGGCTATTGGGATCACCGATTTTAGCATCAGCAGCAAAGGCAGTTTTAATTTCCGTGCTATTGATTTTGAACCGGCGAAAATATTGATTGTGGATGATGTTAAACCCAACCGCGATTTGGTGCGCGAAGTATTTAAAGATACGCAAATATCCATACTTGAAGCAGAAAATGGCCAGCAGGGCGTGATTATGGCCCGGGAGTTTTTCCCGGATTTGATTTTGATGGATATCCGTATGCCGGTAATGGACGGCCATGAGGCAACGGCATTGCTCAAAAATGATGAAAGCACACGGCATATCCCAGTGGTGGCACTGACCGCCAGTGTTCTGATCCGTGAGCTGGAAGCTATTGAACATTCGGGCTTTGATGCCTATTTGAAAAAGCCGGTATCCCGTTCGGAAATGTTCCGTCAGATGTGCGAATTCCTGAAATACAGCGATAAAAAAGCGAGTAAGGAGCAAAAAAGCGAACAACATAAACTAAGCCCGGGGCAGGTTGAGGCGCTCCCCGAACTGCTCGACCGGCTGGAAAAAGAAATAATGATGCTTTGGGAAGATATTTTGAAGCGTCAATCAATGGAACGGACACAGCAGTTTGCCGAAAAAATCCTGGAAACAGGGCAGAAATACCAGATTGAGCTGCTGACTCAATATGGAAATGAACTGATGGATTCCATCGATCAATTTGATATCGATAAACTTTCCTTCAAAATAAATACTTTCCCTGTTTTAATTGAACGCATTGCCAGTCTGAGCGAATCATGATTTTACCTATATTTGTCTGAGAGAAGCAAAGAAAAGCAAAATACAGGGGGTTTTATGGAATTAACAGACGCCAGAGTTCTTATCGTTGATGATATAAGCCGCAACATCCAGCTTATTGGAGGTTTGCTGCGCGCAGAAGGTTTTTTGGCCGAATTTGCGCAGAACGCAGAGGATGCCATGAAATGGCTACATGAAAATTCATTTGATTTGGTGCTGCTCGACATCATGATGCCAAAAACAGATGGTCTTGAGCTCTGCCGAATCATGAAAAAGGATCCACAACTGCGTGATATCCCGGTGATTTTCCTTACCGCCAAAACCGCTTCCGAAGATATTGTAAAAGGCTTTGAAGCGGGAGGCGTGGATTATCTAACCAAACCTTTTGACAGCCCCGAACTCATGGCACGTGTACGTACCCACTTGAAACTCAGGTTTCAGGCTATGGAAATGGAAGCCGAACTTGAGCTCAGGAAAAAAGTGGAACAGCAGCTCGAAGAGGCTTTGGTTGACGTATCGGATAAAAATGAAGCGCTTGAAAAAGAAATAGAGCAACGTAAAAAAGTGGAAAAGGAATTGCGGGATGCCAAAGAAGCTGCCGAACGCGCTACCAAAGCAAAGTCGATGTTCCTTGCCAGTATGAGCCATGAAATCCGTACACCAATGAGTGGGATTGTAGGTATGCTCGATATCCTTAAACAATCAAAATTGGACGATGAACAAAGAGAACAGTTCAGTATCATTGAAATATCGGCGCAAAACCTTTTGACCATTATCAATGATATCCTGGATTTCTCAAAAATAGAAGCCGGTCAGATTAAGCTCGAATTCATTGATTTCCATATGCATAATCTGGTAAATGATGTAGTGCGCATGCTTCAATATAAAGCCGGCGACAAAGGTTTGCGCCTGAGTCAGCATATCGACGAAAAAGTGCCGCGTTTCCTGAAAGGGGATATTGTTCGCCTGAAGCAGATTTTTATTAACCTGATGAACAATGCGATTAAGTTTTCGGAAAGTGGCACCATTGACCTGAGCGTGCGCTTTGAGAAAGAAGACAAAAGATATGTTTGGTTGCGCTGTGCCGTAAAAGATGAAGGCATCGGTATCAGCCTGCAAGGGCAGAAAGAGCTGTTTCGCGATTATCAGCAGGCAGGGGTTTCCGTTACCAGAAAATATGGCGGAACCGGATTGGGACTGGCCATCAGCAAGCGCATGACCGAATTGATGCATGGTTCAATTGGCTGCGACAGCGTAGAAGGCACAGGGAGTACGTTTTGGTTTATTGTCCGTTTGGAGAAAACCAAAGAGCCTCATCAGAGTATAATGGAAAAACAGGCCGAAAAACGTCCGGATATCAAACATCCGCTTAATATTATCCTCGCAGAAGACAATACGATAAACCAGAAAATTGCCATGATCAATCTCAATAAAATGGGGCATCATGCCGAGCTGGCCGAAAATGGGGTGCTTGCTGTGGAGCTTTTTAAAACCGGCAGGTTTGATGCCATACTCATGGATGAGCAAATGCCTTCGATGAGTGGAGTGGAAGCAACAAAAGCCATCCGGAAACTGGAAGCCCTCGAAGGCAAAAATGCGCATATCCCAATTATTGCGCTCACAGCCAATGCCATGAAAGGAGAACGCGAACGTTTCCTCGCAGCCGGTATGGACGACTACCTGAGCAAACCTTTTAAAATTGATGACCTGAAAGAAGTGTTGCAACGTACTGCTCTGCGTATCAGGTCATTGCAGAAGAAGTAGCAAAAGCTGTACCGATTGATTTTACAGTGTCTCAATGAATTTGCAAAATATTGCCTGAAAGAGCATATTTTGCAATTTTCTTAATGAAATGGATTATGTGCCCAATCAGGGAAAACGGACAGATCAATCCCGAAAATGAGGCGCCCGAACCACCAGCTCATCAATGTGATGATGATAGCTCCCAAAATATTGATTAACAGTCCGTTGCGTGCCATTTGTGCTATGCTCAGTTCGCCGCTGCCAAAAACAATGGCATTGGGCGGTGTTGCCACAGGCAGCATAAATGCCATACTGGCCGATAAAGTTGCCGGGATCATCAGCATAAGCGGATTTATTTCCGTGCTTACTGCCAAACCCGCGAGTATGGGCAGCAGCATTTCCGTTGTTGCCGTGTTGCTGGTGAGTTCCGTCAGGAAAGTCGTCATCAGTGCTATGCAGAAGATAATCAGGATGGGATTGGCTGTGCCGATCCATTCCAGTTGCTCGCCAAACCAGGACGATAAGCCACTTTCTTTAAAAGCTCCTGCGAGGGCAAAGCCACCTCCAAAAAGCAAGACAATCCTCCAGGGAAGCTGTCGGGCGGTTTGCCAGTCCATAAGCTTATCGCCGCTTTTGTTCGCCGGGATCATAAAAAGCAATATGGCCGAAGCAATGGCTATTGTTCCGTCGTTGAGGTATTTGGGCTCTTTAAAAAACGAGGACCATCCGGGAATGCGCATGAAACCAAAATCAAGGTCGGCACGAAAAAGCCATAAAAGCGCTGTGGCAAAAAAGAGGATCAAAACTTTTCGCTCGTGTCGTTTTTCAGGGCCAAGCAATTTATATTGTTCCCTGATGATGCCTTGGTCGATCCATTCCTTATTTGTTTTTGGCCGGAAGATCAGGTAAAGGTATGTCCAGACCATGATAAAGAATAAAACAGATACGGGCAGTGCAAAGAAAAACCAATGGGCAAAACTGATTTGTGGCGCATCGGGAAAATAGATCTGGAAAATACGGGCAAAACTCAGATTGGGCGGCGTTCCTACCAGTGTGGCCATGCCACCAATGGATGCAGAATACGCCACACCCAGCAAAAGGGCAACGGAAAAACGTTTTACTGCTGTGGCTGGAAGTTTCTCGCGCATCTGGCCAATAACCGACATAAGAATCGGTACCATCATCATCGCGGTAGCGGTATTGGAAATCCACATACTGAGAAAAGCTGTAGCCAGCATAAAACCAAGCAGCAGCCTTCCGGGCGATGCGCCGCTGATCAGCAGGATTTTTAAAGCAATACGCTTGTGGACATCCCATTTTTGCATCGCTAAAGCAATGATGAAGCCTCCGATAAAAAGGAAAATAACATGATTAAAATATGCGCTGGAAACGCTTTGGCCGTTCATCACCCCAAAAGCAGGGAATAAAACTACCGGAAGCAGCGAAGTGACTGCAAGGGGTACGGCTTCGGTAATCCACCAGAAAGCCATCCATAGTGCGATGGCAGCGGTTGCAGTAACAGCAGGCTTTCCTTCCTGTAAATCCAGTGTGAAATACATGAAAAATGCAAGAGCCGGTCCTGCAATGAGAAAGATATCCTTTTTTCTGATCATCCTTTGGTTTTGAATTAATTACCGAAGATACAGAAAAATAGGGCAGAACCGGATTTTTATCCATTTTTTTACTAAGTTTGATGCTTGTTTTCAGTGTGAGGACAATGAAAAACTGAATGATACCACAAATGGATCCTATAAAGAATGATATTTTGGCAGTGTGGTCGCTTAGGAAAAAATTTTCAATGCAGATCACTCTGGTCTTAGGGCGGGGTAAAGATATTTTGTCAGAGGATAAATAAGATGACATTGAGGCGGATACCGAAAAGCCAATAGAGTAGGTAAACTTAAAAAAACAAAAAGATGAATTGGTATTTAAAAGTGTTCAGGCAGTATGCAGATTTTAGCGGCAGGGCCCGCAGGACCGAATATTGGATGTTTGCCTTGTTCAATATCATCATTGGTAGTATCTTGTTGGCGATTGATTTGGGTCTGGGCACCTATGGGGCCCTTTACTCTATTTATGGCCTTGTGGTGCTCATTCCAGGACTTGCAGTTGCCGTTCGCCGACTACACGATGTGGGCAAAAGCGGCTGGTTTTTGCTCGTTGGTTTGATCCCTATAATTGGCGCAATCTGGCTTTTGATCCTTATGGTTACCGATAGTCAGATCGGCTCGAATAAGTGGGGCGAAAACCCAAAAGGGATGAACATGATGTAAAAGCAATTTTTTGATATTGAAGCCGGGGATTCTTAATTGGGTTCCTGGCTTTTTTTTGTTTCCTTTCATAAGAGAATTTGCTTGCCGCCTGAAACATTTTAGCCAATACAAAGCCAGGTATATGGTTCTACAAAGAATTTCAAGGAAAGAAAAAGCCAGAGACCTTATTGCCTATGAAATTTTAGACAGAACCAAAAAAAAATAAACAAAATTTCTTAGTTATTAATATATTATTACTTACTTTTGTTTCGTAGACAGTTGAAATAAACAAAGATTGTTTTCTATTAAGCCCATCGCAATTTTCTTAATCTGTTCAATATGAATTTATTATATTGTTAACCCGTACTAATCAAATTTTAAAACTTAGAAAATGAAAAACAATAAGTCTGTATATAAGCCTGACAATTGGTGTCTAAATCTGAAAGATCGTAAACAGGCAGATTTTCTTGATCAAGCGCAATTATTAATTCAATGAGAGGATCAATACTATGAAATTTCGAGTAATTATTGCTATATCATTTTTGTTTTTCAATTTCCCGGGATCGGCCCAGCAAACCCACTGGGTCAATCCCAAACCCACAGGCTCCACAATCAACGATATCGAATTTTGGGACGATGAGCACGGGCTTATGGTAGGGAACTGGGGCGCAGTCCTGACCACATCTGATGGAGGGGCAAATTGGGATGTAATATCTTCATTTACAAGAGAAAACCTGCAATATATCCATAAATTATCAGATGGGAGAGCCATAGCGCCCTCAACGCAAAGCCTTTTCAAAACTTCCGACTATGGGAAAAATTGGGAGTTAATATTTGATATGCCGGACAGTATTAAACTTTTGCCCATAAGCATTGATATGGTTGACGATATACATGGTTATGCCTGCAGTAAGAAGAAAATCTTTAAGACTGTCGATGGAGGATATTCCTGGACAAGCCGTGGTGTACATACTCCGGAACTGTATGTGGGAGAAGATGATGAAGTCATCAGGGGTGTTGCCTTTAAAAATATTGATACCGGCCTGATTGTAAGTTGGCATTATTATTTCGGAAGAAAGGTGTTTAGTACTTATAACCAGGGTTATAGCTTCGAACAAGTTTATGATCCAGGCATGTTTCATGACGGGGATGCGCCTCTGGATTTAATTCATTTAAAAGACAGTATCTTTTTAATTCCTGTAGTGATTTTTGCAAATAAGAAAAGTGCATATTTTAGTGGGCCAGGAATGTACCGATCAAATGACAATGGAAAAAATTGGGAATTTGTTCTAAATAATTCTGGACTTTGGTTTAGGCCGCACAGGGTAAAGGTTATTAATGATAGCGTGCTCTATTATTATGGCTCATGTGATGGAGATTGTGGTGGTTTTGGATATCTTTCATCACCAGACGGTGGGTATAGCTGGACAGTGCAAAGAATGCCGGATTATCCTTACTTTTTTAGTCCCAATATGACTGCACTATACCCCTTTTCTGCGGAAAAAGCCATTGGTTTTTTTTCAGGAAGATTAATAAACCTGGTGAAATATAACAGATATTATTTTGTGCAAACTCTTGATGGCAAAAATTGGAATCCTGTTTACCCGGATTATCTCGATGCTTTCCATGATGTTTTTTTCATGGACAACAGCATGTTCCTTTTGGTCAATCACCGTTTGCTAAAAAGCCGCGATTATTTTGAAAGCTGCGACAGCATCCCTTTTCCGGGCAAAGAATTGCAATTGGCGGCAAAATACGGCCCACAAGCCGCTGTTTATGCGCAAAACGACAGCCTTTCATTTCTCATAAACACAATGGACAATGGCCAGCAATGGCAGCAAACCCAATTAAATATTCATCATTTTTCCATCAAGGACATGGAATATGCGGCTTCCGATCAATTGTTTTTACTTGGAAAAGAAAACGAAGAAGCAAAACTTTTTGTCAACCAGCCTTTGCAAGCAGAATTGACAGAATTTCAACTTCCGGCAGCTTTTTCGGAACTGAACGATATCTATATCCATTCCGGGGAGAAAACCCTTTTTGGTGCTGATGAAGCCGGTCAGGGGAGCTATTATGTTTTTAATGAAGAAGAGGACGGATGGGAAGCATATTCCCTGAACCTCGCTCCCTTGCGCATGGGCTTTGCATCAGGAGCCAACAGCATTTATTTAGTAGATAAAGCAAAATATCCGGGCATTTGGGAAAGCATCCGCGTCCCTTATTTCGATCCATTGCCGGTCTTCACTGCGCCCGATAGCGGTTATATTGCCGATCTTGTAATGCGCGATGACGGACGGCTTGTTGCCCTTTTTAATCAGAGTAGAAAAAACTATTACGGTCGTTATCATTATTCCTGGTTTTGCGAACAATTAAATAATGAAAGCTGGGAAATGCATGGCCCTTATCCTTTACTGGATGGCCTTACACTTGATCCTGATGGCCATCATGTATGGGCATTTGGTTCCGACCAATCCGATAGTGGCTTTGGCGAAGCCTATGGCGAAAACCGCCTGCTCTACCTCGGCGACGGCCTGCCCGTAGGCATCGAGCCCATCCAAAGCCATGATAAACAAGAAGCTTTCTCAATTGAAGGCAACCCCTTTTCCAAAAGCCTGCAAATCAATATCAAGCTGGAATTTCAGGGAGAAGCCATGCTCCAACTAACCGATATGAACGGAAAGATTGTCCGCCAAAGCAAAATCATGCTGCATGGCCGGGCAAGCCGTTTCCTTATGCAAACACATGATTTGGCGCCGGGGGCTTATGTTTGCACGCTAACAGCCGGGGAAGAAAAATACAGTGAAACAGTAATCAAAAAATAATATAGAGTTAATAAGAAACACACAAAATTCCTTTGTTATTAAAATAAATTACATATTTTTGTTTCGTAGTCATTGGAGATAAACAAAGATTGTTTTCCCTTAAGCCCATCGCAATTTTCTTATTCTGTTCAATATGAATTTATTATATTATTAACCCGTATTAACCAAATTTTTAAACTTAGAAAATGAAAAACAACAGATCTCAAAACAAATTCAACAATTGGTTCTCAAACCTAAAAGCTGTAGCTTTAGTAGTAATTTTTGGTTTCTTTTTTAATGTGCTTGCCTTTGGACAAGTAAATCGGTATAAAGCAGTTATTGTATATAAAGGTGCTTTTAATCAAAATTCAAACATTAGTCTAATTAATAATGTAAAGGCAAAAGGATTTAATACGGTCTTATTATTCCTAGATGTTGATCGTAATAATGACCCTAACCTTGAAACCCTTGGGTTAAAAAATGATTCCGTTTACCGGGAAAAAGTGGTAGATTTTATTCATACCGCTGATTCGTTAAGGATAAAGGTATTTGCAATGCAAGGAGAATATCAAACTAAGTATGATTCCATTAATAATGCAGATCCGGATTCATGTGTTGCTGATGGCTGGGACAGGGCTGTAAACCGGATGGAAAGGATTGCGTATTATCAAAAACATGTTAGAAATGATTCTGTATATCCCGAATATATGAGCAAAAATGCACATTTCCAAGGGGTGGTTACCAACCTTGAACCTTGGGCATTACATAATTGGAGAAAAAAGAAGAATGGGGGAAGTATATGCAGTTCATCAGATAGGGCAATTAATGATACAATTCTTGAAAACCAATTAGACCTTACAGCACATCTTTATGAGGTATTGGAAGATGAAGGTTTTTTTAATCCGGATATTGTCGCGCCGAATACATTGCAGGAATTAGATAATGTCTATATGGGGACAGTGCATTGGAACTGGCATTATTTTTCTCAATATGATCCTGTCAATTTTTCTCATGGTAATTTTAATTTATGGCATGGCGAATATGGAGGGAATCATTATTTTGATATTATATTGCCCGAAACTTATTGCCCTCAATCAGGAAACACATGCATGAGTAAAGATTGTGTGGATAATACTGTTGTAACACTGTGTCCCACAGATACTATTTATGAAAATCAAGAAGCTGTTGGTCAATGCTATGATTGGTTTGAAAAGCACTATTTTACTGATGATATGTATTTATCCAGTCATACTATACCTATAGATGCCGCACCAATCCTGGTTGGACATGGTTGGCATATGTTTGATACCTGGGTAGATATGAGGATGGTGATGCATGAGACCTATTATCGGCAGGTAAATTGTTTTTTGGAAAGCAATTACAGGGGGTATTTTGCTTTTCATTATGATTCCTTAATGGCAATCCCTCACGGCCTGGGAGCCTATCAACCCATCTACTGTGGAGGAGGGGCTATAGATAAATCCATGACTGATACGACAAGTATAAATGTTCGTGAAATTCTGTTATATCCCAATCCGGCTGATAAAGTAATAAACCTGAGGGGCTTGTGGGATGGAGACCAATCCATAATTTACGACATGAACCAAAATATCCATATCATATCTCAGGAAAAAACGATCGACGTACATATGCTTAAACCGGATCAATACATTCTTTGTGTGGTCGATAAAAACGGTAAGATCGTGAACAGGCAGATTTTCTTGATCAAGCGCAATTATTAATTCAATGAGAGGATCAATACTATGAAATTTCGAATAATTTTTGTTATATCATTTTTGTTTTTTAATATCCTGGGATCGGCACAGCAAATCCATTGGGCCAATCCCAAGCCCACAGGCTCCATCATCAACGATATTGAGTTTTGGGATGATGAGCATGGCCTTATGGTGGGGAGCTGGGGTGCAGTCCTGACCACATCTGACGGAGGGGCAAATTGGGATGTAACCCCATCATTTACAAGAGAAAGCCTGTCGACGATCTACATATTATCAGAAGAGAATGCAATAGTTGCTTCCTGGGGCAGTTTGTTCAAAACAATTAATTACGGCAAAACCTGGAGTCTGCTTTTTGATATGCCAAACAGTATAAAAATAGACCCCAAAAGCATTGATATGATTGATGATATACATGGTTACGCCTGTAGCGAACAAAAAATATTCCGAACAAATGATGGAGGTAAAAACTGGAGTAACAAAGGAATTACTATGCCGAAGTTGTGGGATGATGAATTTGTCGTGGATATTGCATTTAAAAATATTGATTCAGGTTTATTTATCACCTGGGATAGTTATTTAATGGATGGGCATGTTTTTAGTACAACGAATGCCTGTTCATCATTCGAAAAGGAAAACTTAAACTACTATTCTGAAGATTTTATCCCTACTACAATCCAATACATCAATAATAGCACTTATTTACAAACAATTGCATTTGCAAGCTTATCGAAAAAAAATGTTTCTATACCATTCAACATGGAGAATGTTTTACATCCAAACAATATTCAAGGCAGAGATTACTGGGGGCCAGGTGTAATTCGTTCGGAAGACAATGGAAAAAAGTGGGACATAATCTTAGATCACAACCACGGTGTCTGGTTCAGCCCAAGACGGTTAAAAATTGCCAATGATTCAGTTTTCTATTATTTTGGCGCATGTAGTGGCGACTGCGGAGGCTTTGAATATCTTGCAACATCAAATGGAGGTCAAAGCTGGGCAGTGCAAAGAATGCCGGATTATCCTTACTTTTATAGTCCCAGTATGACTGCTTTGTACCCCTTTTCTGCGGAAAAAGCCATTGGTTTTTTTTCAGGAGGATTAATAAATCTGGTGAAATATAACAGATATTATTTCGTGCAAACTATTGATGGTAAAAACTGGAGCCCTGTTTACCAGGATTATCTCAATGCTTTCCATGGGGTTTTTTTCATGGACAACAGCATGTTCCTTTTGGTCAATCACCGTTTGCTAAAAAGCCGCGATTATTTTGAAAGCCGCGACAGCATCCCTTTTCCGGGCAAAGAATTGCAATTGGCGGCAAAATACGGCCAACAAGCCGCTGTTTATGCGCAAAACGACAGCCTTTCATTTCTCATAAACACAATGGACAATGGCCAGCAATGGCAGCAAACCCAATTAAATATTCATCATTTTTTCATCAAGGACATGGAATATGCGGCTTCAGATCAATTGTTTTTACTTGGAAAAGAAAACGAAGGAGCAAAACTTTTTGTCAACCAGCCTTTGCAAGCAGAATTGACAGAATTTCAACTTCCGGCAGCTTTTTCGGAACTGAACGATATCTATATCCATTCCGGGGAGAAAACCCTTTTTGGTGCTGATGAAGCCGGTCAGGGGAGCTATTATGTTTTTAATGAAGAAGAGGACGGATGGGAAGCATATTCCCTGAACCTCGCTCCCTTGCGCATGGGCTTTGCATCAGGAGCCAACAGCATTTATTTAGTGGATAAAGCAAAATATCCGGGCATTTGGGAAAGCATCCGCGTCCCTTATTTCGATCCATTGCCGGTCTTCACTGCGCCCGATAGCGGTTATATTGCCGATCTTGTAATGCGCGATGACGGACGGCTTGTTGCCCTTTTTAATCAGAGTAGAAAAAACTATTACGGTCGTTATCATTATTCCTGGTTTTGCGAACAATTAAATGATGAAAGCTGGGAAATGCATGGCCCTTATCCTTTACTGGATGGCCTTACACTTGATCCTGATGGCCATCATGTATGGGCATTTGGCTCCGACCAATCCGATAGTGGCTTTGGCGAAGCCTATGGCGAAAACCGCCTGCTCTACCTCGGCGACGGCCTGCCCGTAGGCATCGAGCCCATCCCAACCGATGATAAACAAGAAGCTTTCACAGTTGAAGGCAACCCCTTTTCAAAAAGCCTGCAAATCAGTATCAAGCTGGAATATCAGGGTGAATCCACGCTTCAGCTAACCGATATGAACGGAAAGATTGTCTGTCAGAGCAAAATCATGCTGCATGGCCGGGCAAGCCGTTTCCTGATCCAAACACATGATTTGGCGCCGGGGGCTTATGTTTGCACGCTAACAGCCGGGGAAGAAAAATACAGTGAAACAGTAATCAAAAAATAATATAGAGTTAATAAGAAACATACAAAATTCCTTTGTTATTAAAATAAATTACATATTTTTGTTTCAAAGTCATTGGAGATAAACAAAGATTGTTTTCTATTAAGCCCATCGCAATTTTTTTGTTTGGTACCTTTTGAATTTATTAAATAGATAACCCGTATTAACCAAATTTTTAAAACTTAGAAAATGAAAAACAATAAGTCTGTATATAAGCCTTACAATTGGTGTCTAAATCTGAAAGATCGTGAACAGGCAGATTTTCTTGATCAAGCGCAATTATTAATTCAATGAGAGGATCAATACTATGAAATTTCGAATAATTATTGCTATATCATTTTTGTTTTTCAATTTCCTGGGATCGGCACAGCAAACACACTGGGCCAATCCCAGACCTACAGGAATAGAAATTAATGATATTATGTTTTTTGATAGTGAACATGGATTTATGACTGGAGTTTATGGAACAGCTCTTGTAAGCAGCAATGGAGGTGTTTTATGGGAATCTGTAGAAACAAATTGCATTGAAAGTTTATTGAGGATCTATCCGTTGGGAGGAGGTGAAGCACTTGTAAGCTCATCAGTCAACCTTTATCGTATTAATGATTTCGGGCATTCGTGGAGCTTTATTTCGTCACTATCTGATCTACATAATTTGAGGCCAACATCCATCGACATGATTGATGCACAAATCGGGTATGGGATGAATAGTAAAAACCTCTTAAAAACTATTGATGGTGGCAATTCCTGGTTTGTGGTGCAAGGCGATCTGGCGGATATCCTGCAAAGCGAAGAAATCAGGGGATTAGATTTTGTCGATGAAAATACAGGACTGATTTTTAGCTGGAGCGACAACAATAATGACGGACGGATATTCAGGACAGTGAATGGGGGAGCAAACTGTGCGCCATTGGAATACAGTTTTAAAAATAAGGTACAAAAACCCGTAAGCATAGCAGGACTAAATGACAGCACCTACTTGCTATTATGTAGTACTTTTAATGGGAAAAATACTAATATTACATTTGGTACTGAGGTTATTAAAACAACCGATTTTGGAGAAAACTGGATTAATACTTTTAGAGGGATTGATCAAGGTTTGTATTTTTTACCTGAACGGATGAACGTGTTCTTGGATTCTTTGATTTATGTGTGCGGAACCATGGGGCAGGAACAAGACAACGTAAAAATGATTTCTTCTTTTGATGTGGGCAATACATGGGAATTAAACACCTCTGTTTTGTTAGAGCAGTATGGCAATTATTCAATGAAAGCTGTAGAAGTTGTTAATACGAACAAAGCTTTTGCGTTTTACGAAACAAACCTCAGTCATGATCTGCCTCCAATTTTCGTAACTACCAGCAATCATCTGAACTGGGAGCCGGTTTACAGTAATTATAGAGGAGACATTTATAATGTATTATTTAGTAAAGATGAAATGTCTGCCCTTACACAGGATGGTATTTTGTTTAGTACTGATTATTTTGAGAGTTTTGATGAAATCAGTCTTCCTGAAATTTCGTTGGATGTATCAGGTCAAAGTGATGCTTTATCTGTTATTGCGATATCCGGAAATGATAGTCTTGGTTTTTTGATTGCCAAGAATAACGTAACCCAATGGAATAAATATAATACTGATATTGTTGGTTTTAAGCCAGTGTCTATTGAAGTTCCAAACGACAGGTGCTTTTATGTATTTGGCGATAGAGACGGTTATCTGCAAATAATATTTGTGTATAATTTTAATTCAGGAAATGTATCTGTTAAAGAGATTAACCTGCCTGATGGAATTGGTGATATTGAAAATGTATCCAACTTCTGTTATGAAAATGGGACGATTTATGTTTTTTATAAATATTTCGGATATTATGCTTCTTCAGATCATGGAAAAACCTGGGAGAACAAACATTTGGAATTTTTGGACTATAAGCTATCTAAAGGTCTGGTAATGGATGACAGCATGGTTTATGTGTCAAACTATAATGAAATCTTCAGGTTCAAAGATGGAGACCCTTCTACCGCTGAACAGATAATCCCGAACTGGCTTCAAACAGGTTTACAAGATATTGATGAGTTTATTGTGCTGGATGACGGAAGGTTAGCAGCGATTGCAGCTGGTTATTGGGGCGTATATTATCTTTTATCAAAAAATAAAAATGATGAATGGGAAAAAATTGGGTTAAACCAAAAAATGCAAAAATTATGCTATGACCCATTTTACGATGCTGTTTGGATCTATGGCGGTAATTGCCTGCTCTACCTCGGCGACGGCCTACCCGTAGGCATCGAGCCCATCCAAAGCCATGTAGAACAAGAAGCTTTCTCAATTGAAGGTAATCCCTTCTCCAGCAGCCTGCAAATCAGCATAAACCTGGATTATCAAGGTGAAGCCACACTTCAGCTAACCGATATGAACGGAAAGATTGTCCGCCAAAGCAAAATCATGCTGCATGGCCGGGCAGGCCGTTTCCTTATGCAAACGCATGATTTGGCGCCGGGAATGTACGTTTGCACATTGACAACAGATAGTCAAAAATATTCTAAAACTATAATCAAAAAATAAACCCTTTAAAACCAACAAAATGTCCATCTTTTCAAAAATTTTCGGTAGTGGAGGCTCTGCTATTATTGAAACCATCGGCGGATTAGTCGATAACCTAAGCCTCACAAAAGAAGAAAAACAGGAATTTAAATTGCAGATGCAGCAAAAGCTGCTCGAAAGCGAACGCCTGGCGCAGGAAACCTACCAGCAGGAACTTGAATCGCGCACGGAAATCATCAAAGCCGAAATGACACAGGGTGATGTTTATACCAAACGTGCACGGCCAACAATTATTTATGCAGGCCTGCTTTTTATTTTTATTGTGGATGTGCTGGTTCCTATTATCGGATACTTTGTGGAAGGGAATCTTGATGCGGTAGGTCTTGAGCTGCCAAATGCCTTCTGGTATGCATGGGGAACGGTAGTTGGTATTTATGGCGTGGGACGCAGTGCTGAGAAATTGGGTTTTGTCAACAAGGCCACACAGCTTGCCACGGGTTCCGGAGCCAATAAAATCAATAAAAAAATCGAAGCAAAAGGATAAGCCATGATTAGCATAAAAGATCATTTGATTCAATCCTCAGAAACGGGACCGGATTGTTCCTTTCGGGAAACCGCAAATACCCGCGGACAGTTTAAGTCCGGACTTCCCGATACGCTTGTGATTCATTATACCTCTGGTGCGTCGGCAGAATCCTCAGCCAACTGGCTGTGCAACAAAGAGGCAGGAGCATCGGCTCATGTCGTCATCGGGCGCAAAGGCCAAATTATACAGCTTTTGCCTTTCAATAAAATTGCCTGGCATGCCGGCCCGAGCAAATGGCAGGGCAGGAGCGGATTGAACCAGTACAGCATCGGTATTGAACTGGCCAATGCCGGAAAGCTCCAAAAACGCGCCGATGGGTATTATACTTCCTTTGGAAAGAAAGTGGCAGATGAATTTGTTTTTCTCGGGAAACATAAAAACGAAAAAGAAGAAGCTGCCTGGGAGGCATATACCGAAGCCCAGGTTGAAACGCTTGAAATGTTGAGCCTGAGCCTGATTTCTGAATATGGCATCAAAGCAATTGTTGGCCATGATGATATCGCCCCTACACGCAAAAAAGACCCGGGACCGGCATTTCCTATGCAGTCTTTCCGCGATAAAGTGCTTAGCGGAAGGCAGGATGACGCGGTTTTTCAGGAAGAATTTGATGAAACCAAAGCTATTGTAATGGCAAGTTACCTGAATATCCGTAAATCGCCCGCAATGGATGCTGCTTTGCTTACCGATCCGCTGCCACAAGGCACCAGGGTGGTGATTACAGAGAGCAGCGGCGAATGGGCCAAAGTAAAAGTGGAAACAGAAGGTTGGGTAAGCAGGCGCTACCTCAAAACTTTTGAATAAAGGAATTAGCTTTCGTGTCCATAAATCATAATTTAGCGCACTGAAGGCTTTATCAGTATCAGATAATTTTTAACCTGCCTTATTCACAAAATATTCTATTACGCGCCCAAACCACTGCAATAGAGAGAAATGCTATCTTTTTGGTGCTCAAAATAGCTATGGCTATTCCTGTGCGCCAAAAATATGCGCTTCCTCTCTCTTATTGCGGTTTGAACGCTCATGACGAAATTTCATGAATAAAGCAGGTTAAGGTTCTGCACGGAATTTCGTGGAAAGAAATTTGAATGCTATTTCAAATAGATTCCTCCAAAGTTTTCCTCATACTTCGGAAACTTTGTCGGAATGACGCGTTTTTTTGAAGTCGGGAGGCAAATGCGGCGAGGACACAATAGTATATTTTAAATAAGTCCTCGCCGCATTTGCCTTAAACACCTATTAAACAGCGTCATTCCGACCGGAACAAAGCCAAACGAAGTGATTAAGGCTTTGTGTAGGGAGGAATCTGTTGGAGATCAGTTTTTTTTTAAATAACCTATCAATATATCTCTGAAAATTTTTAATCTCAAAATTATAAATACCCACGAAATTCTCAGTAGAACCAATTTTTAATATCTTTGGATGACTCATAATTTTGTTCCTATGGATGAAATAAACGAATTTATTGATACGGAAATTTTTCGGATTGGCACCTACGCCCTTACACTGGAAACGGTTCTTGCTGCGATCATTATTTTAATTGTAACCCGTGTTTTGCTGTGGTTGGTCCGTAAGATAATGTTTCGTCCGGCACGGCTCGATGAAAGCAAAATGGGAAACCTGCATGCGCTTTTCCAAATTATTAAATATATAATCTGGGTTGCGGCTATTCTGCTGATTTTAGATACTTTAGGATTAAAACTGAACGTATTGCTCGCAGGTTCTGCAGCCTTGCTGGTGGGTGTCGGACTGGGGCTGCAAAATACCTTCAATAATTTTATTTCGGGTATTATCCTGCTTTTTGAAGGTTCTATTAAAGTAGGCGATGTATTGGAAATCGATGGTGATGTCATTAAAATCCTTAATATCGGACTTCGGACTTCCGATGCCATAAACCGCGATGATATCCGCATTATCATTCCCAATTCCGTGATAACTGCAAATAAAGTGATCAATTGGAGCCATCAATCGCAGAAAACCCGTTTTCGCATCAAAGTGGGCGTGGCTTATGGCAGCGATGTTGAACTTGTGGAAAAATTGCTCAAAGAGAGTGCCCTGGAACATCCTGAAATTGAATCTGAACCCAAAGTAATAGCCCGTTTTCTTGATTTTGGCAACAGTTCCCTGGATTTTGAACTGCTGTTTTTCAGTAAAAACATCTTTCGGATCGAGAACGTAAAATCAGATATCCGTAAAAATATCAACCGCAAATTCATTGAAAATGACGTTACGATACCATTTCCACAGTTGGATCTGCATGTTAAATCAAAAATAGAGTAAACTAAAAACCAATAAAATGAATACCCAGGAAAAAATTCAGGAACATCTTGATGCCTTAGAAAAAATGAAACTTTCTAATGCTGTATTTCAGGAACTGAAGGCCATGCCCGGGCAATTTGCCGAACTCGCCCATAATTTGCAGAGTGGTGAAGCCGGTACAACCGCCTGGACCCGGAACTTTGTTTTTATCAATTTCCCTCAGGGTACTGATGAGAAGATTGCTAACTGGCTGGCAAAAGTTTGTTTCGATTTTGCTCTGTTGCAAACTGAGGAAGTTTTGGTAATTGATAGTTCGGATCTGTTTAGCCAGTTCATTGGCCAAACGGCGAAAAAAATTATTGATGCTTTTGATAAAGCAAAGGGTAAAGTGCTGCTTTTGCAAAATGCCGGGCTGTTTGATAAATCGGCCACTAAAATGATGTCGGCCAATGAAGCCCCGGAAAGCCTTTCGTACCGTTTGGGGAAATACCTGAGCCCTATGGTGATATTGTCCGGGCCGGAAGACGAGATGCAAAGATTTTTAAGGGTTTATCCGCTTATTCACTCCCGATTCGATAAAATTATTGTGAATAAAGTGCAGCAAATCAATAATTTTACCGATTTTGAAGGCTGATGTGGCTAAGGATTTTCCATGCCCAAATCCCAACAAAAACACCGAGAATATTGCTGAGCATATCAATAGGATTGAAGGTGCGCCCATCAACCCAAAGCTGATGTGTTTCTTCCATTGCCGCAAAAATGCTGGCAAGGACCAGGTAATTTAAAAGTTCGTTTTTTTTGAATTTACCGTCATCACTGCTTTTCCAAAAGAAGAAAAGTGTAGAGAGCAAGCCATATACACCGAAGTGTAGGATATAGTCCAGGCGGAGTTCAAAAAGATCAGTTTGAAGTTTTGCTGTTGGGATTTTGGGTATGGACGACAAAATAAATATCGTGACCAGCCAAATCCAGAAAAGGATTGCTGCGAGCTTGGGCTTGATAATTTTGCGGATTGTTTCTACTGTTTTCATGCAACAAATGTCGGAAATTTGCCAGGATTTATATGGCTATTTTGGATTTAACTTTTTGTAAAAAAACTGCATTGGCCTTAGTCCGAATCAAATTCAGTCCGGTGGCTTGTGTTAAATTATTATTAACCAGTCTGTCAAGTAGTTGTTTTGCTAAATTTGCAATCCCAACGAACAGTCCTTTTTATGAAAATACTTATACTTGATGGTAATCCGGTTTCGGAAAATACAGAATTTCCGGATTATCTTTCTGAGCTGAAACAAAAAGTGAATCCCGGAAATCAGCTTGAAATTGTGCAGCTTTCCGCGCAGGATTTGAAGAGCTGTACCGGCTGCTGGAGCTGCTGGTGGAAAACGCCCGGACATTGTGCCGTAAAAGATGATGCTCAGGCAATCCTGAAACAAGTTATTGAATCGGATCTCGTGATTTTTGCCTCCCCAATTATTGCCGGTTTTACTTCCGCATTGCTTAAGATGATTACCGATCGTTTTGTGATTTTGGCATTGCCCTATATCAAAATGGTCCAAAATGAAAGTCATCATTATATGCGCTATGAGGACACGCCAAAACTGGCTGTTTTGCTGCAAAAGGAAGAACTGACCGATGCAGAAGATATTGAAATAATCAGCGATATTTATGATCGTATTGCATTGAATTTTAGTTCGAAAATTGAATTTGTAAAAAGTATGGACGAATATAAAGCAGAGGAGGTAGCCCATGTTATTAGCACTTTATAACGGTTCGCCACGCAACAAAAATAGCAATTCCCTGATGCTTTTAAAGCACTTGCAAAGTGGTTTTCGGAAGTTTGATCCCGGAACAGATATCGGACTTTTTCACCTCGCTGCCCGTCATAAATTAAATGAACATTTGGCGGCTTTCCGCGATGCTGATGCCATAATTATTGCATTCCCGCTTTATGTGGATTGTATGCCGGCCATCGTGAAGGAGTTTCTTGAAGGTGTTGCGAAACAAGAAGATTTAAAGGGAAAGAGGCTGGGTTTCATTGTACAAAGTGGTTTTCCTGAGGCGAAACATTCCACTTTTGTGGCACGTTATCTCGATAAATTCATAAAACGTTATGGTTTTGAACCTGCCGGAATTGCAATAAAGGGAGGCGTTGAAGGAATACAAATGATGCCGGCCTGGATGACCAAAAAGCTGTTCCGTCAAATGGAAGAATTGGGCCAAAACCTTGCAGTGAAAGGGAGTTTTGATCCGGAATTGCTTGCAAAAATGGCCAGGCCTTATCAACTGGGAACCGCAAGGCGGGCGATGTTCCGTTTTTTTAAACTTTTTGGCCTTACAGATTTTTACTGGAACTCCAATTTGAAGAAAAACAATGCCTGGAAAAAACGTTTCGACCGGCCTTTGATGGAAAAACAAGGGGGATGATGTTTGCCAAAATGAAACTTCCCTGCTCCGTGTGCAGACCTTGTTACATGTCATTGATCGAAGCAGGAAAGGGGGTGGGCAAAGTATTGATAGGATTGCTAATAGTCTCTATTTCATAGCAATGCATTCAATTTCAACCATCACGCCGAGCGGAAGTTTTACAACGCCGAATGCGGCACGTGCCGGAGGATTTTCCGGGAAAAAACCTGCATAGACTTCATTCATCGCTGCAAAATTGTCCATATTGTCCAACAGGCAAGTGCATTTTACAACATTTGAAAAGCTGTAGCCGGCTTCTTCCAAAATGGCACCCATATTTTTGAGTACCTGCTCGGTTTGTGCTTTGATGCCGCCTTCTGCAATTTTACCGGTCTCGGGATTTACCGGGATCTGGCCACTTACGAACAGAGTGCCATTACATTCATTGGCCTGAGCATATGGACCTACGGCTTTAGGTGCTTTTTCTGTGTGGATTATCTTTTTCATAAAGAATTGTAGTTTTAAATTAATCCTACAAAGTTAGTTTTTTCTTTGTTAGAAAAGATAAAACAACGATTTGTTTAAGGTCTATGAGCCAGCGTCTGATTTTTTTGATTGTTTTTCATGGCAAACAGTTTATCCCCTTTGCTTACATACTGGCCCTGGTGATAGAAAATCCGTACAATTTTGCCGTCTTCAGGTGCGCGGATAATACTGGAAACCAATTGGTTGTTTACAATGCGCAAATTCAGTCGGGCTTCTTGTATTTCTACTGAATTCTCCTTCTCGTTTTGGCTGAGTTCCAGGATTCTGTTCCGGATTAATTCTTTTTTCAGAATTAATTCATTTTTGTCAAAAAGCAGCAAAGTATCTCCTTGATCAATGTTCTGGCCCGGTTGCGTGTATATTTCCTTTATTGTCCCCTCGAAAGATGATCGTATTGTCAAATTCTGGGCGCTGTTGATGATGATATTGTCCCTTTGCTCATTTAAATAATAAGATATGTCATCATATATCTGATCGAAATTGAGGGGCGGAAACGCAAATATAAAGGAGATGCTCATTATTTTCAGTATTCGCTTTATCATGGTATTTTTATTTTATTGTTAACTATTTGGTTCTGAACTAAAAGAACTAAACGTTAAAAAAAAATTATTTTTTTATTGCTTTTTCGTAATCTTCCATCATTTTGGGCAGATAGCTCATAAAGATATTCAAACCAATAAGCATTTCGTTGATGTGTCTTTTGCTTTCTTTTGTGCCCATTTCATTTTCTGATGCCATTTCTTCCAATATATTCTTAAACCGCTTGAAATTTTCTGTGAAATCATTGAAAAGATCGGAGAGGTTATGGTGCACATATTTAAAATAGCGCTTGCGGTCTCCGGTTTTTTTGATATAATCTATATGCCTGAAGTTTAATAAAAGGTTAATGCCGTTGCTTACTGCGCTTTTGCTCAGGCATAATTCTTCTACAATATTATCAAAAGTTAGATACTCCTGGTTGCTCGTGAGAAATAGTCCCATTATCCGTCCACTAACGGCAGGTTTTCCCTGCTTTTCAAATATAATTCCCATCTTTTCAATGAGTTGCCTTCTTCTTTCTTGCATATTTTATAATCTTAATGCGACAAAATTACGAAAGTTTTTTTAGTTCTCAATTAAGAGAACTAAAAAAATATACTGTTTACTAAAAAATGGGTTTGAAAATAACTTTTAAATAGCCGGGCACATTTATTTCTGGGAACAAAGAGCAGGATAGAGGATTTTATGCAGCATAATTTCTATTGCTTTGGGCCTGGTATTTTTTTTGGTTTTAAATTGTTGATATCCTGCATTATATAGATATCGGCAATTGTTTTATTCATTTTTCATGTTCAACTTGAAAAATGTATAAAACAACGGGTTTTTCTTTAGGGGATCAAACGAATGCACCCAAGTATAACTAATTTTACTTTATCACCTGCATCGCTTTCTGCTGATAAAAACGTGCTTTATCTTTATTGCCCAGCTCGTTATGGGTGTGCATCAGGTTGATGAGGACTTGTTTTTCATGCGCTTTGTATTCTAAGGATTCTTCCCAGAATTTCACTGCTTTTTGCTTATCTCCGATTTGATAATAGTAAAGTCCTTTATTGGCCAGTGCATCGGGATGTTTGGGATCGATTTGCAATGCCCTGTCAAAATAGAAGAGCGCACTGTCGTTGCGGCCTTGCTGTATGTGGCTTACGCCTATATTATTGATGGCACGCACATGCTGTGGTTCCGTTTTCAGGCATTTCCTGAAATATTTTCGGGCATTGGCCATATCCTTCTGAAGAAAATACAGATCGCCGGTTTCAAAAGCGGCTGTGGCATAATCGGGATAAATACTAAGGGCTTTTTGTGCAGCATTCATGGCTTGCCGTGTCAGGCTGGCTTTTTGCGCCTGATTTTGACTTTTGTTGATTTCCTGTTTCAGCTGCACCGACCAGGCCAGTTGTGCGCGGGCGCTGTTTGGCGAACGATTTACCCCTGCTTTCGCCAAGGTAAAATTATTTTGCCATGCCGGGCTGTAAGAAAAGAAGGAAATCAGGTAGATCATCGCGAAAAGTGCAGGAATGACATAGCGGATTTGCAACTGTTTTGCCGGTGTTTTTGCCCTTTCGCTCAGCATCATCACAAGGCAAATATAAGCCAGGATAAAGCCCAGCGATGGTGCAAAAACAAAGCGTTCGGCCATAGTTGCGCCAATGGGGATTATGAGGTTGGACGCCGGCAGCAGCATCACAAAAAACCAAAAAACGCCCAAACTGAATAATTGCTGTGTTTTTCGTAGCCTGAAGGCGAAAAATAATAGTGCAATAATGCTTGCCAACGAAAGCAAAAATGACCAATGAGCAAGCCCAACCAATGGAATCTGGTTGTAGGAATAGTCCCAGCTTTGCCCAAAAGGCAGAAGTAAAAGCATGAGGTAGCGCCCGATGATCTGGATGGCGGTGGCAAATTGTTCGGCAAAACTTCCGGCTACAAGGCTGTTGTTGATCGGATCAATGCTTTCGCCGCTGCCAAAACTGCCAATGACCAAAGTGCGCACAATCAGATAAGCAGCAACAGGAACAATGAAAAGCAGGGATCTCTTCAGAAGCTCTTTGGAAGTTTTTTTTGTGATCAGGAAAAGTGCAGTGAGCGGGATCATCAGGGCGAACATTATACCGCTTTCTTTACTGAACGCACTCATAGTGAGGAACAAAAGCGTAAACCAAAGGTGCTTCTTCCCCTTTGATGCATAATATCTTAAGCCGTTTTGCAGGGCCGCCAGGCCAAACAGCATGGCCAGGATTTCATCGATACTTTTGATGTTGGCAACCACTTCGATATGCAAGGGATGGATAGCAAATAATATGGCAGCGAACCAGGGAATCCAGGCTCTTTTATCGCTGTAATATGGTTTTAGGATATTGAAAATCAATAACACAATCAGGAAATAGCCAATAATATTGATAAAATGGAATGCAGCGGGATTCATCCCGGCTACGGAGCTGGTAAGAGCCAGAACTGTTTGTGTCAGCGGGCGGTAGAGCTGTGCATTGTTTTCATTGTAGCTGTAAAAATAGCCATGCGACCAAATATCCGCTATGCCGCTTAATCCCTTCTGTACAAAAGCATTGTTTTCGACGGCAAAGGAATCGTCGAGCACAAACTCATAATTAATGCTGCGTCCGTAGAGGATAAAACAAATGATCAGAAACAGAATGGCGGGAAAGAACTTTTTATTCATGATTTTAGGTTTTGCTGGTATTTCCTGATGTCTTCTTGCAGGATTTGTTCATAATCCTCAGCACACCGCCGGATCAATGGGTTTTTCGGATCGAAAAAACAGTCGTCAATCTGATTTACAGCCAATACCTTTGGCGATGTTCCACTGATAAAAGCTGCGTCAAAATCTTTCAGTGCATCATAAGGTACAGCTGTTTCTTTTAAGATGTATGGCCCTGCTTTTATAGATTGGATAATTTTTTGTCGTGTGATGCCGGGCAGCACCAGCTCATCTGATGCTGTATAAACTGTATTGCCTTTGATCAGGAAGAGGTTGGAGCGGCTGCCTTCGGTAATGAGCCCGTTTCGGTTTACGAGGATGGTTTCGTATATGTCTTTGCTTTTCAGTATTTTATCGGCTTTATCGCGCACGGCCAGACCTTGTTCTTTAATTTGAGGGTTTTGGCGTTCATCAAACAAAAGATGGCAAACAACGCCTTGTCCGTAAAGTTCAGGATCCGGGTAATGGTGTGGTAATTGCCTGATATTCAGATGTGGATTTGTGTTTGGAGGAAAAACCAGACAAATTTCAAAGTTTCCACAAATGATTTCGTGTTGGCTCAGAAATTCAGCTACATCCTGCCGGATTCTGTGAAAACCCGGATAGGAGGGAAGTCCTGCGCGCTCTACGGAAGCTTCCAATCGTTTCAGGTGCTCTTCCAAAAAAAGCGGGCAGCCATCGATTACGCGCAGTACTTCGTAGATATTTCGGTTTTCTTTGATATTCATTTAGTTGATTGAGTGTTTTCAAGCTCAGGAATAGGGCATGCGCTTCCTGTTATTACATAATATATATGCGTTTAATGTCATTTAAAAATCAATATGCCAATGATGTTTATAAAAGCTCTGTTTTTCCCTTATTGGAAAATATTTCACAAGAATACAAATAATTGATGATTGTATGCACGGATTGATCTCTACCTTATCAATTTATTTTCCTAGTTTTGTTAACCTGCTTTATTCATGCTTTAAATTCAGGTCAGATGTGAGGCGTCTAAAGCTGAAGATATAGTCGCCTATTTCAAAGCTTTAGCAACGAAGCAGATGGCCTGAAGTTAATGCACTGGTAAAATGCAAACAAATTCAATTTTAGGATATAAAATTAGTAAACACATAATTTTTAACTGCTTACAATATTTTGTTTGCATTTTATGAATAGAGCAGGTTAAAAACAATGCTATGAATATTCAAGCAGAAAAATTGGAAATTATGAGATTGATTCTCGAAACGAATAATACAAGTATTCTGGAGTCAATTAAAAAGCTTTTCGCCAAGAGTGCTGCCGTTGATTTTTGGGATACGCTTCCACAAGAGCAGAAAGACGATATATTGCTTGGAATCAAAGAAGTAGAGCAAGGATAGGTCGAAGACTATGACGACTTTATGAAAAAGCACCGATAATGCGAAAGCTTATTATTTCAAAAAGAGCATCAATCCGACTTTAGAAACTTTTTGATTATCTGGAATCCCATTGGTCACTCAAAGTTAAAAACGATTTTATAGAGAAATTGGATATAGCTTTATATCGTGTGCAAAAGTTTCCTGAGTTAAATCCAAAAACCGAGTTTGTTAAAGGTCTGTACCTGTGTGTCATTACAAAACAGACTCCATTTTTTTATCGGTTTGATGATAAATGTATTTATATTGTTTTAATATTTGATAGCCGGATGAATCCTGATAAAATTAAAAAAGGTTCTACTAGGAGTTTCGTGGGTAACAATAATGTTTGAAAATAATATGCAGATATTTATTAATAAACTATTGATCCCTAACAGATTCCTCCCTTCACAAAGCCTTAATCACTTCGTTTGGCTTTGTTCCGGTCGGAATGACGCTGTTTATTAGGCGTTTAAGGCAAATGCGGCCCGGTCACTGAGCGTCCTGTGGTGAGCGTAGCCGAACCAAGTCGAAGTGCGCCGCATTTGCCCTCTGACTTTTTAAAACCCGTCATTCCGACAAAGTTTTCCGAAGTATGAGGAAAGCTTTGGAGGAATCTGTAGGAAATTTAACTTTTGTCTTTCCGCGAAATTCCTGATAGAACCAACAAAAGTTTCTGCCATAGAGGCAGGTTTTTTTGTTCAAAGTCTTCAAGAAAAAACAAAAAAAACTCCCTGCTTGCTTGAATGTTTTCAAATGCAAGAGGGAGAAATATTCAAATTCTTTTCAATGGAATAATAATTTTTCACTTATAAGGCTGAGGGCTTAAAACGGCAAATCATCCGAATCGGATTCCGGTGGTATATCTTGAAGGCTGTAGGGAGGTGCCTGAGGAAGGCCCTGTGCTGCCGGCGCTTGTGTGGGAGCGCCTGCCGGTGCTGCGCCTGCGGTATCCCGATCTACGCTCCATGCTTTCAGGTTGGTGTACCATTTGCCACGGAATTCACGCGATTCGATATCAAAAGCAATTTTTAAACGTTCGCCGGGCTGAAAACTTTTCAATGCGGAAGCTCGTTCATTCCAGGCTGCCAAACAAATTTGCTTTGGGAATTTTTCTTCGGTTTCAATTACAAATTCCTGCTTGAGCCATGGCCCGCGTGCACTTTCGCCTTTTTGCTCTTCCAGCAATTGTACCAATTTTCCTGTTATTTCTAGTGACATATTTTTGTTATTTACATTTTCAATGAACCCACAAAAATACGAAAAGGATAGTCCCGATTATGGATTTTTTTTCACAAATTCGCTTGTCGGCGACCATTTTCCTGCGCGCAAATCACCTTTGAGGCCGTCATTGATTATGCCGAGGAAATCATTTCGTTTCAGAAGCCGTCCGCCTAAAGTCCGTAAGTGCGGTGTATCCTGCTGTGCATCAATAATGTTGTACATGTTTTCGATAAGGAATTGTACCAAATGATAAAAGCACACTTTGGAAGCATCGGTCATTTTATGGAACATGCTTTCACCAAAAAATACTTTTCCAATGGCCAGGCCATATAATCCGCCCGCCAGCTTTCCATTATGCCATGCTTCTACCGAATGGGCAAATCCAAAGTTATGCAAAGCCGTATATGCCTCAATCATTTCATCTGTGATCCATGTTCCTCCTTCCTGCCCTGCGCGGGGACTATCGGCGCAGCAACGGATCACATCTTCGAAAGCTGTATCGAAGCGGATTTCAAAGGGTTTTTTCTTCACCGTCTGGCGCAGGCTTTTGCTGAATTTTGCTTCACGGGGAAAAACCACAAGGCGCGGGTCGGGCGACCACCACATAATGGTATCGCCTTCGTACCACGGAAAAATTCCATTGATGTACGCATTCAGCAAACGTTCAGGTTCCAGGTCGCCGCCAATGGCTACGAGGCCGTCCTGTGTGGCATTTTCCGGTGCAGGAAAAGCATAATGTTCTTCACTAAGTTGATAAACGGGCATCTAGTCTTTTGGTTTATAGCCAAATAATTCGTTTTTGATAATCATGTCCGAAACATATTTCGGTACAAGCTCTTCCCAGCCTTCCTGCTTGTTTTGAATCATTTCCAAAACCTGATGGCTGAATACATTCATCCGCTCGCGGTTTACTTTTTTGATGTCGATGATTTTTTTACAGGAAACCAGATGTTTGTATAGCAGCTCAATATCTTCCGGCAATTCCAGGTTTTTAGAGCTGAGCAGTTCATCGCTGTCTTTTTTCAATGCGGGATAAACATAAAGTTTCATATTTTGCGTAAACAGCTTGCCAAAAGCTTCCAGGATTCCGCCTTTCAAATGTGTATAATATTTGCGGTCAAGCACCTTGATGAAGGTTAGCACACCAATTACAATGCGCAGGTTCATAATGCGGAATCGTGAAAGATAATTTACCAGTTTAAAATACTCCCTGAAATTGGACACCATGACATTTTGGCCCATACCGTTGAGGATATCGACGCGTGCCAGGAAATCGCGTTCATGAAAATTTCCGTCTTCGAGCAGGTTGTTGAGCGTAATCTCGCATAAAGCGATGGTGTTATCACGATCATAATCCTTGTCTTTTTTGAAAATGGCATAGCTGGATTTGATCATATCAATGCCTACATACGTAATAGGACGGAAGCTGCCACGGAAAGCGAGCACATTTTTTTTATACACCATATCGCCGGGTTCCTGCACTTCGCCATAGCGGTCGAACATAATGGCCGGAGCCATTTTGTTTTTGACCAGCTGAACGGCAAGCAGGCGGTTGTCCACATAGCCAAGTTCCGGCCCTTCCATATGGATCATGTTGATTTCGAGCTGGTCACGACCCAGGTTATCGAGAAGCGACTGAATAAATGTGTTCGGATATTCCCAATGTTTATAACAGGCATACATCAGGTTAACGCCAAGGATTCCGAGCGTCCGTTGCTGCAGGAGGCTGTCGTTTTCGAGCAGGCGCACATGCAGCAAAACCTGATTGGGGCCATGATCGGCATCAAGCTGAAAGCGGAAGCCAATCCAGCCGTGCCCTTCATTGTCTTTTTTAAAATTGATGGTGGTAACCGTATTGGCGAATGCAAAAAAGCGGGTCTTTTCCGGTCGTTGGTCGCCCAGGATTGACACTACTTTATCAAATTCTACCTGAAGCATCATTTCCAGGCGTTCGCGGCAAACATAACGGCGGTCGGCACGGGATCCATAAAGTGCATCGCTGTATGCCATATCATAAGCTGAAATTGTGCTGGCAATGGTGCCCGATGCTGCCCCGGCACGGAAAAACTGCCGCGCAACCTCTTGTCCGGCGCCAATCTCAGCAAAAGTACCGTAAATGTCATCCGTAAGGTTGATGCGCAGTGCCTTTTTGCTTGTGGTCAATATTTCTTCAGCCATATTTCTTTTCCTAAGTTTTGTCCAAAATGCCCCGAAGTTGTTTTGGAGTCTTCATTTTCAACAATAAAAATATTGTGCCTCCAAACACCCTTCACCAAACATTTCCCTTATTACAAAAACAAATCAGCACTTGTCAGGCTGTTTTGTTCAGCACTTTTCAAAAGTAAGCAAAATTTAGCAATGAAGCGCTATTGCAGGCTGGAAGCTTTTTTATCAAGATGCTGTTGCGCGTTTTTCAAAACTTTCAGGAAAATGTTAAAACTTTCATTGGCCATCAGTTTTTCGTGTATGAGTTTCTCGAAGGCTTCGTTGCGGATTTCAAGTAGCTTTTGTTCGGTTTCGCCGACTTCTTCCTGTTTTTTGATCCGGCTAATTTGGCTGTCGATGTTGAGTACTTCTTTGTAATAAACGTCAATCCGCTTCTTTTTTCTTCTTCTTTGCCAGTTGCTGATGGAAGTTATTGCCCCGGCAAGCAGAGCCAAAACGGTAAAAACAAGAGCAATTACTTCGGCATATTTTTCCAGAAATCCCGGTAAAGCCCTTTCGTAATACATATTGGCTCCCGGATGCACAGGAAAGCGCAGGATGTTGGTATTGAAGGCTTCGCGTATGCCATTGAAAATAGGATCTTCATTGAGCAATAAAGGTTTATGCTCGATGATTGTTTTTGTAATTTCATAAACCACATCTTCAGGTACTTCGCTGCGGCAAAGCAAGAGGCCCATAGTTCCTGCAGTAAGCACGGGCGTTTCGGGTTTGTCGGAATAAGTATAGCGGGGAATGATGCAGGGCTCGATTGTCAGGTTTTTCATGCTGATGCCATGCACGGCAGAGCCTTCAATTTCTATGGTTGATGGCTTATCGAGGGAAAACAAGAGAAGGTTGTCCTGCTCCAGCATTTTTACAATACGTGGATTGTTGAAGCTTGTTACAGAGCAGCTGATATCAATATTTTCATTGACGGTGTTTTCATTGAATGGCGTATGCACAGCGGTATAATCCTCATCCTTAAGGCCAAACTCATGGAAAATTTTTTTTACGAGCCAGGCCGTTCCACTGGTTTTTGGCCCCATTCCCACACGGCGTCCTTTTACAAGATCATAAAGCTTGTCGTATCTCAAACTGTCGGGATGGATGATAAAAACGATTTGCATATACAGTGGCATAATGGTACGGATATTTTTATCCAGGACTTCCGTGGAGTAACCGCAGCGCTTATAATCCAAACTGTTTTGGATGATAGTAAAATCGCAGGCGCCACTGGCCAGCAAACTGAGGTTTTCGTACGAGCCAGTGGTTGTGTCAACAAGCTCAAAACGATATGGACTGTATAGCTCAACCTGCTGCTTAACGGCATTTCCGGCTTTATAAATGGATGTCCCTTTTTGGGTAATCGCTATTTTGTGGTTGGTTTTGTCATTTTTGCATGAAGAAAATAAGATCAAAAGGAGAAAATAAGGGAGGAAAAATTTTAGTTGGCTTTTTTGCAGTTTCATAGTGGCTGATTTGGCTATAAAGATAGAAAAATTAATGAAGCAAAGCTGTAATTTTATAATTCACTTTTTGTTCGAGTTTTCTGTTGTTTGAAATAATTGGAGGCTGCTCCACGCAGATATTAAAAAACCCGGAATTCCTTCCGGGCTTAGCAGTGATTAGTAATTTGGGGTAATCGAATGTTTGTCTTTATTCGTTCACTGAATAATCAGTTTTTTGCTGTATTTCTCTTTTTCGTTTCTGATGCTCAGTATATATGCCCCTTTCGGTAGATATGATAAATTCATTTCAGCCCATTTGTCTTTTTCAAAGCGATCCAGCGGATAGGAACTGACAATTACGGTCCCATTGCTGTTCAGGATGTCCACATAAGCATTGCCGGAACATTCGCTTGAACAGTTGATTTTGAACTGTCCATTACTGGGGTTGGGCATAATGTCCAGATGTTCATTTTTGTTGAGATGTACTATTTCTGTAGTGGAAAATTCAATAAAATCAATGCTGTGTCCTCCGAAATTCGGGATGGCCAGCACATTGTCCCATGGGTTGTAATCCAGTCCTGCGGCTTCGTTGTGCCCGGTAGAAATAATTTCATAATCGGAAAAATCAGCTTCGTATTTGATAATCCTGCCTGTTCCGCCATGCGAAGCCAGAAAAACGTTGCCATATTGATCCATAGCAATGCCATCGTAATAGCCAAAAGTAGTTTCCGTTGCGGTCGTAAGCTCATAAGTTTCCAAATCAATGGCCTGAACCGGTGCTGCCGGCGACCAGGAAACGCTGAGCAGGCGGTTATTGAACGGATCATAAATGCAATCCTGCACATATTGCGCCAGACCGCTGTTTACAATGCATTCGCAGCTGCTGTTGTTTGGGTCGATTTTGTAGATGCCGCCACCTGTATCAATAACATACAGAAAACCATCGGCATCAGATGTCATTCCGTCCATATGTGCAAAAGCATCAATTTCAATCTCAAAAACCTGATTTCCGTTTTCCAGAGAATAGCCAAGAACTTTTTTTCCGCTGCTGACATACAGCATATTATTGCAAATGCAGTTTCCTAAGGGCGATTCGATGTCATCGATAAATATTTCCTGTTCTTTATTTTCTTTGTTTATGGCGAGGATGTTGTTTCCGCCGCAATTGCTTACCAAATAGCGATCGCGTTCATGGTCAAAGGCGATACTTTCGGGTTTGTTGATGTAATCGGGATCAGTGGTTTGGTTCATAAACCAGGAAATGGTGTGCTTTGTATAGCTGATTGCTGCAATATCCATATCGCCGTCATTATCAATATCAGCGGGGCTGAGCGAGAACAGTCCCTGGAACATATCATCGAGGAAACTACGGTTAAAATTTCCTTCTTCATCCTGATACCAAATAGCGATACGGGGAGAGCCCATTCCTCCGCCAATCATATCGGGCAGGCCATCGCCGTTCATATCAGCAGCATCTAACCACAGGGCGCCGGGCATTACTTCCAGGTTATTGCGTTCAAAATGGTTGTAGCCTTTGTTTTCGTACCAGGCCATTTTGCTGCTGAGGCAGGCCGCTGCCAGGAGGTCCATATCACCATCTCCGTCCACATCGCGTGCACGTACGGTGTGCGGTGCGTTCAGTGTACTGTCGATCATATGTTCGGTAAAATGCTCGTCACCATCGTTTTCCCACCAAAGGATTTCGTCATTCAGTTCGCCGCAGGCAATGATGTCTTCATCTCCATCATTATCCAAATCTGCCGCCTCAATAAATGGCGATGTTTGGAAGCGATCGGAAATGTGATGTTTTTCAAAAGCAAAATTACCTTTGTTTTCCCACCAGGCAATATCGCTTTCATGCCCTTCGAGATCAAAACCGGAGCAGAGAAAATCGGGCAGTCCATCTTCATTAATATCTTTTACAGATACCGTATGTGCTCCTTTGAATTCATCCGTAATATTGTGCTCTGTCCATTCAAAATCAGCACCTTGCTGCCAAATCGAAATCATATTGCCTTCCACGGAGGCAGCAATAACATCTGTTTGTCCGTCCTGATTGAAATCAGAGCAACGAGCCGAACGTGCAACCGGAAAAGTACTGCTGATAAGGTGCTCTTCAAAGCTGCGGTCGTGCAGGTTTTCAAACCAGATGACGGATTTTCCATAACCATCCCCGGCGCATAAAAGATCCTGATAACCGTCCTGATTAATATCATATGCCTGTATCTCACAACCGTTTTTGAAATTTGTTTTCAGGTCTTTTTTCTTAAAATCCGTTTGTGCCTGTGCAAAAGAAGCCAAACCAAGAAAAAGGAGCAGTAATAACTGAATGCCAATAGGCTGCTTTGGGTATGATGTTTTCTGTTTTTTCATGATTATATTTTTTATTTCGATGATTTTGAGACCAAATTATCTGCATAAGAGACTCAATACAAATTAAGTGGATCAAATTCCTGCTGCGGCATCTAAATTAATTTGTGTTAGTTACGAATGGCGTTGGACATGTACAGGCTGTTGTTTGTCGATTGTCGATTGTTGTTGCGCACTCTTTTTTGGTTTCCGGCCAATCTTTTATGTACTTTTGAGTCGATGACAAACATTCAGTTCGAAAAAGTTAATTTGGCCGACATCACCGGATGGGATGGCTACAAACGATACAGGCCGCTGATCCATGCAACTTTTTGGTTGGTTTATCTTTTTGCGTATGCCTTCCTTTATTATTTGCTTTATGAAAAAGTGAAGTTTCCCAATGCCCTTTTGCAGTATTCCTTTTCTTTTTGGATTGATATTCTGGTAGCATATTTTACGGTGTATTTTCTTATTCCACGTTATCTGTTGCAAAAAAGATATAAGACTTTTTTGGGGTTGTTCTTATTAAGTGCCACTTTTTTTATCTTGCTGCAACGTACCGTATATATTTATGGGTTATACGGAATTTTGTACCCGGAGCATCAAAGTAAATTGGTTTTCTGGCGGTTTAATTTTGTTTATATTTTTTTCAATATTTACGCTATGCCGGCCATTTTTGCTGTAGTAAAATTGGTTGAATACTGGATTGTAAACCAGCAACGAAACCAGCAGTTGAAGGAGGAGAAAATGGATGCAGAACTCAAATTCCTGAAGTCCCAGATTCACCCGCATTTTCTTTTTAATACGCTCAATAACCTCTATGCCTTAACGCTGGATAAGTCGGAGAAAGCACCGGAAATCGTTTTGCGCCTGTCGGATTTGCTCAGTTATATGCTCTACGATTGCAATGCGCGTGCAGTACCGCTGCGCAAAGAAATACAATTGCTCAGCGACTATATCGCGCTGGAGAAAATCCGATATCAGGATGGCGTTCAGATAAATTTTACAGTGGAAAAAGACCTGCCTGATATTTTTGTACCGCCGCTCTTGCTGATTCCTTTTGTGGAAAATGCCTTTAAACACGGTATGAGCCGAAAGATCAGCAAGCCCTGGGTGAAAATTGACCTGAAGATAAATGCAGGGAATTTGCTTTTTGAAGTAAAAAATAATCAAGCAGAACAATTGCGCGAAAAAGAAAGCTATACGGAAGGAATTGGCCTGAAAAATGTCAAAAGGCGGCTCGACCTGATCTATCCCGGGCGTTACAGCCTTGATGTTCATCCGGGTGAAGATGAATTTGCCATCCAACTTAAAATTCCATTGGGAATCATTGATTTAAAAGAGGAGGAGTCATGAAAATAAAATGTATTGCTGTGGATGATGAGCCATTGGCTTTGCGGGTAATCCAATCGCATGTCGAAAAGCTGGATGATGTGGAACTTGTGGCTACATGCAGCAATGCGCTGGATGCTTTTCAGTTGCTGCGCAAGCATAAAGTAGATTTGATTTTCCTTGATATCCAGATGCCGGAACTCAATGGAATACAGTTTTTAAAGAGCCTGGAAAACCCTCCAGCCATTGTGTTTACAACGGCCTATCGAAATTATGCCATCGAGGCTTTTGACCTGAATGTGCTGGATTATCTGCTGAAGCCGATTTCGTTTAGCCGTTTTTTGAAGACCATTAACCGTTTCCATGCACAAAATGCACCCAAACAACAAAGCCCGAAAAATGTGCAGGTGAATGAAAGTAATGACAAGGGATATATATTTGTAAAGCGCAATAAAACCATGATCAAGGTGATGTTGGACGATATCTGCTATATCGAAAGCATGAAGGATTATGTGCGCATCAATACCGGAGCCGATAAAATGTTTGTGAAATACCGCATCAGCAAATTAGAGGAGGAGCTACCGGAGGAAAAGTTTATCAGGATTCACAAATCTTATATCGTTTCTGTAAACAAAATTGAAAATTTGTCACCCGCTTCGGTAGGTATTTCCGGGGATAAACTGCCCATCGGGCGCAATTATAAAGAAATGGTACTGAGAAGGTTGAGCTATTATTCGGAATAGAAGCGCCTGCTATTCCTGAGTGGGCTTTTCGGCCTCAGCTATCGGCTGTTCCGGTTTTTTAATTTTTGGGTCACGGCTCAAAAGCAATATCAGTGAAAGCAGCGACATCAGGAAACCCACCGGAGTAAAGATTACCTTTTCCCAAAAACTTTCTGAATAAAAATTGCCAATAGTGTTGAGCAGAAAAAGTGCTGCCATCAATCCCAGAAAAATGTTTTGTGCCGAAGCCGACAAAAATGCCCGTAGCCTTTTCATGCGCATCAGTACAACGGATAGAAATAATAAATTGATAGCCAGGGTAATTGATTCATAAATATACATCTGTAAGGTACTTTGTAGGTTGCCGCCCCAAACTACTGTGTAGGGAATGATTTTTATAAGCACAAGGATATGGAAAATGATCATCAGGGAAAAGATGATTGTTAATGCGTTGCCGGCAATTTTTTTCATGATTTGGATATTTTATTGCTGCAAGATACAAAAATCCAATTTGACAGCTTTCATAAATATAATTTTGTTCACGTGAACAGTAGAAGCTGACCAAAACAGATTTTATGAAAAAAATTGGGTACATCGTCTTAAGCCTTGTTTTGATGGTCATGTTTTTCGGGAATAGCAGGGGACAAAGCAGGCTTTTGGGGTAAATTTCCAAAGAAGAATGGGCAATTAACGCCTGCGAATTTGATATCACTCAATGTTAAAACGGGATGCCTTATCCGGAAAATAATAGGAGGCATTTCCGGTATTAAACTGTTTTTTTCTTGCTATCTTTGCAGCAAAATATTGATTATGAGTTTTAAAAGTATTCTTTCTATAAGCTTTGCACTATTATTTGTTGCTACATCAAAGGCCGATGAAGCCCGCATGTTCTTTCAGGTGAATATGTCGTGGCAGATTGAGACGGGCAATTTTAACCCGGAAACTGATTTTGTGGATGTGGCCGGGTCATTCAACAACTGGGGCGAGGAGCTGACTCCTTTGAGCGATCCAAACAATGATAATATTTATGAGATTGAGCTGGATGGCTTTTTAACAGGAGATTATATCGAGTTTAAATTCCGTATAAACGGCCAATGGGATGGGAGCGAGGAGTTTCCCGGTGGCGGAGGCAACCGCAACCATAATATTGAAACCCAAACCGACTCACTCTATTTTTGGTACAACGATGAACTGCCAGCAAATGGTCCTCCGGTAGCGGGTTTAAACAGTAGTCTGACATCACTTTTTGAAGACGGGTACGTAGATTTTACCAACCATTCAATGGGCAATGTTTTAAGCCTACAGTGGTTCTTTGAAGGAGGAAATCCCCAAAGCTCTACTGAGGAAAATCCTTCTGTGTTTTACCAAAATGCCGGAACATTTGATGTACAGCTGATTGCCTATGGAGAAGAAAGCAATGACACGCTGCGGCTCGATGATTATATACAGGTGAACGAACGCGATGAAAGCATGATGGGATGGTGGAACAATAGCGTTTTTTATGAAATATTCGTGCGTTCTTTTTATGATTCAGATGGAGATGGAATTGGTGATTTCCAGGGAATTATCGAAAAGCTGGATTATCTCAACGATGGAGATCCGCAAACGGACGACGATCTTGGCATTACTGGCATTTGGCTGATGCCGATCCATCCGTCACCTTCCTATCATGGCTATGATGCAACAGATTATTCGGCAATCCATCCTGATTTTGGAAGCATAGACGATTTCAAGGAGTTTCTGGAAGAAGCACATGCACGGGGCATCCGCGTCATACTCGATTATGTGATGAACCACACCAGCAGCCAACACCCCTGGTTTCAGGCTTCCTCCAATCCGCAAAATGAAAAACGTGATTTCTTCCGCTGGTCTGCCACAAACCCAGGTTATACAGGGCCCCTGGGGCAACAGGTTTGGCATCAGCACAGCAGCGGATACTATTACGGCTTGTTTTGGGACGGAATGCCTGATCTGAATTATCATAACCCGATCGTGAAAGATACCATGTTTGGTTATGCTACCTATTGGCTGGACGAAATTGGCGTAGATGGTTTCCGCCTCGATGCCATTGGCGGTATTTTTGAAGATGGAGCCAATCTACAGGATTTGCCCGAAACCATCGAATTCTGGAAGGACTTTTCAGCGCATACCAAAAGCGTGAAAGAGGATGCCTTTACCGTGGGCGAAGCATGGACGAATACTTCCACTGTGCTGAAATATGTAGAAGATGGAGGTTTGAGAAACTGTTTTGAATTTGATTTGGCCGGAAGGATCATCACGGCTGCAAATAATGGCGATGCCACAGCTTTGCGCAATCAGGCGCAGCATGTTTATAATATCTATCCGCACAACCAATGGGGCAGTTTCCTGACCAATCACGATATGGACCGTGTGCTGGAACAGCTCGAAATGTCGGAGGAAAGGAATAAACTGGCAGCTAGTATTTTGCTTACAATTCCCGGAGCGCCATTTATTTATTATGGAGAAGAAATAGGGATGACTGGAACCGGCGACCATAGGAACATCCGCCGCCCGATGCAGTGGGACGCTTCGGCCTATGCGGGTTTTAGTACAGTTTCTCCCTGGAATTCAGTGGGCAGCAACTATCAAAGCCATAATGTGGCCACCGAAAGCAACGACCCAAATTCACTGCTGAACCATTATAAAAAGATGATCCGCATACGAAATAATTCGGAGGCTTTGCAAACCGGGAGCTATATAGATTTAGCATGCCAAAATGATGCGGTTTTTTCTTTTATGCGCTATACGGATGAGGATACAGCTTTGGTGTTGGTCAATACCTCACAAGCCGATTTGCAAAACCTGACCATGGATGTTTCAGCATGTGATTTGCAGGAGGGGAGCAACACTTTCCTTGATTTGATGAGCGGCGAAATGCGCAGCTTTAATGTGGATGCAAGGGGGCAAATGCAAATTCCGGATATGGCAAAGCGGGAAGTTTTGATTCTTTCCCCGGATTTTACTTCCGCGATTGCAGATCAGGTAAAATCAAGTGATGAGATCCGTATTTATCCAAATCCGGTTCAAAATCAGTTGTTCGTGAAATCGGGACCACAAGCGCAAAGGATTGAAGTTTATGATGCGCACGGACAGCTGCTTAAAAGCCTGCAATCGCCAAAAAGCACAAGTAAAATCGATGTTTCCGCATTGCCCAAAGGCACATATTTTATGAAGCTTTATTTTAAAGATTCTGTTCAAAGCAGGGTTTTTGTGCGCCTGTAAGTTTTGTGATTTCTTGTTTCCCTGTAAATTATGGGTTTTTGGAATCTTTTTTGTGATGTTCCTTGCCATTTAAAAGCGCGCTGGCGCAAATAAATCTGTAATATTTTGAGCGGATTAAGATAGAATATTTATATTTGATGTTTCAAAGCACATGCTTGAAAGTGAAAATGTCTAATTGAATGATATTGAGTTTATTATGAATTATTAACTGCTGCTATGGGAGATGTGTTGGTAACGGAGGTTCTTATCTGCAGGAGTTGTATGCAATTAAAATTGAATAAATGATAAAGTATAGGTATGCTCTTGACGCTAAAGGAAATCGTGTTGACATTTTAAACTTAGAACGAGCTAACCTTGATAAATCAACAAAGTTTTTTAGTCTTGACTATAAACAAGAATTAATTCCACGACTTGGGAATAATAGAGCGAAGCACTTTTCTCACAAGTCAGGAACCAAAATTTCAGGAAACAACGAAACCTATCTACACGCGCTTGGGAAAAAAGTATTTTATGAGGAATATTCAAAATGCCTTACAAACAAAACCAGCTACAACATTGAATATTATAACTATAGATATTGCAATAGACTTAAGGACGAGTTTAATATCATATGTAGTCTTGAACCTGAAACAAAAGTTTTTGACTTAACCTCTCATTTTAAAGAAATTATTATCGAGAAAAGAAACGATGAATTTATTCCAGACCTCCTTATTAGCAATCCCGATAAACAACATAAAATATATATTGAAATCGCTGTAACTCACAGTTTAAGTGAGAAAAAAAAGAATTCCGGAAATAAAATCATTGAGTTCTCATTAAAAAATGAAGACGATATTAAACAAATTATTGACTTCGGGAAAGAAGGTCATAGCAGAATAGCAAAGTATTACAATTTCAAACAAACTAAAGAAATTGGACTTTTTTGCTCAAATGGGGAGTGCGTAAAAAAAATCATCATTTTTTCTGTATCGACAAAAGGTGAAGGTGAATTAGTAATCCTAAACGAAAATGCAACTCGACAATATATTAATAAGAATATCAAAAAAAATATCTGGCATATTAAAGAATTATATGAATACGAATATTATGAGGAGCTTTTTTCCAAAAATAAAATAAAGGGAGACCTGTTTTTATTCTATTTAGCTAAATCGTACAAGAAAAAAATCAAAGTAAAAAATTGCTTATTATGTCGGTATCACGGAAAAAGAACGAATTGGCAAGAAAGAAAAACGAATCAAATATTCTGTAAATTTCTTAAAAAAGAGTGTCATTCAAATGAAGCAATAAACTGTCAATATTTTAGAATAGAAGAAACATACATAAACGAATACAGCATTACCCCTTATTCGGACGATTATTTTAAGAAATAACTGCACCCAACAATTAAGCCTCCTGACTGCGCGCAGCGCTAAGTCTGGACGCTGAGTTGAAAAGCCGGAGTTTAATATAAAAATCCTAACTCCGCCTTGCACGAAGTCTGGAATCTTGTTTTTTGGGACTGATATCAAAAATTCCCAGTCTGCTTCTCGATATGTTTCTCCAAAGCTTCCTTCCAAATACGATATCCTTTACCATTCAAGTGCAGTCCGTCATAAGTCAGTTCTGCGTTCAGTTTTCCGTTCGGATCTTTTAAGATGTCAAAAATGTTGATATAGACAAGCGCATGATTTTCAGCTATCTCATGAAGTTTGGCGTTGCAGGCTTTAATGTCTTTATTGCTTAGCCTTGTTTGCCCAAGCGAAGGGGGAATGCTGTGGATATAAATCCTGCTTTCCGGTGCTTTTTGTTTGATTTTTTGGATCAGCGCTTCATAGTCTGTCAATAGTTGATCGGTGGAATGGCCGTAGTATAAATCATTTGTCCCGATCATTAAGAAAATTTGTGAAGGCATAGGGGAGAGGGCTTCATCCAGCCGAGCGCTAACTCCCTGGATGACATCTCCCGCCAGCCCGCGCATTTTGATTTTTGCAGTAGGGAAAAGTTCCGCCCAATAGCAATATTCTATATGGCTGTCGCCGATGAAGAGGATATCCGTTGAATCTGTTGGCATGATTTCAAAAATACTCTGTTTGGTTTTTTGTGCAATCTGTAATTTGGAAGGTTTGTCTGCCGATGAAAATCCAAGCTTTTGACTGATTGATCTTATTCCGCCGCTTTTGTGGATGAATGTCGCCAGGGCGATGATCAAAGCAATGTTGAGCAGGATGGATAAAAGGAGTAGTTTTTTCTTCATTTTAAGTGTTGGTCTTGTTTGTCGGATTCCATAATTTCATCGCTCTAAAATACGCATTTTATGTTTGTGGCGTATTACCTTTTGCAAATTGCAAACCGGATTTTAAATCGGGTATTTGCATTTTTTTAATAAATTTACACAAAAAATTTATCGCAACATATTGGTTATGAGATATATTGAACGAGACCTGAAAAAATAGCGCGTTTTGGCGAAAGGAGGGAATTAGAGAACGTTGAATTCCGTACTTATCTAAAAGGACTTGACTATGAAGAAGTTGATGAGATTGTGCAGCGGCTGAATGAAGAAATTATTCCACAAATCGATTGTCGGGAGTGCGGCAATTGTTGCCATTCATTGCGTCCCGGCCTGAAGGATCAGGAAATTGAACACTTTGCTCAGATGGAGCATATTTCGAAAGAGGATTATATCCGGAAATATATGGAAGAAGATGAATTTGATGATGAGCTTTATCTGAAAGAAATGCCCTGTAGATACCTGAAAGGGAAGTTCTGCACCATTTATGATGACCGCCCGGAAGCTTGCCGCTCCTATCCGCATACACATAAAGAGAAGTTTATTAGAAGGTCACTCTTCATGATTTCACATTACGAAATATGCCCCATTGTCTATAATGTAATGGAGCATCTTAAAAAAGAATTTGGGTATCGGTACTGATTCATGTGGACTGTAGCGCATCTGCTGAACAAAGTAAACGACCATCATGGCTTCCTGTTACAAGCCGGATTTTGGAATCTGTTGGAAAGGGCAATCAAACATCTTCCAATGAAATTCATAATTTGATTGACTGCCAAAAGACGTGCTGTGCCAAAATTGTTGTAATTTTAGAAAATCAAAATTGAAGCCTATGTCATTGAAGAATACTTTTTTTATACTGTTTATCGGCTTGGTTATCAGTGCCTGTAGTGAAAAGAAGATTGATGATTATCCGGTGAAACAAGCGGATTGGACATCAAAGCAAGTTCATATTGAGAACATGGATCAGTATGCCCGGGGCACAACTTATCTACCGGTGTATTCCCATATTTATCATATTCACGAGCACCGCACTTTCGACCTTACAATTACGGTCAGTATCCGCAATATGTCCACCTGCGATACGGCTTATATTTTAAAAGCCGACTATTTCAATACCATTGGCGAAAATATAAGGCAGTACGTGAAAAAACCGATTTACCTGAACCCTCTGGAAACCATTGAAATAGTAATCAGGGAGCAGGATAATGAAGGTGGGTCAGGCGCAAACTTTGTGTTTGACTGGGCAGCAAAAAAAGGAAAAACACCGCCCTTGTTTGAGGCAATCATGATATCGACCAACGGCCAGCAGGGATTATCATTTACAACACGTGGACTGGAAACTCATGATTGATATGGGAGATATTTTTAATACGGTTTTGCTCATGATTGCTGTAATTGACCCATTGGGGTCCATTCCTGTATATCTGGAAGCGACCAAAAAATTCAATCCAAAACACAGGAGGAAAATTGCTGTAAATGCATCCATTACTGCGTTTTTAGTGCTTTTGTTCTTTATTGTAGTGGGGCAGATAATCCTGGAGGGGATGGACATTACGCTCGAAGCTTTCCAGATTTCAGGAGGGGTGATCCTTTTTCTTTTTGCTTTGACGATGATTTTTGGCGAGAGTAAACCCGAGTCTGAGAAAAACCTGATCGAAAATTACAAACATGTAATGGTTTTCCCTGTTGCAGTTCCTTCACTTGCATCGCCCGGGGCAATTATGGCTGTTGTCTTGCTGACCGATAATCATATTTATACTTTATCGCAACAATTGATTACTACTTTATTGCTTTTGCTAGTCATTGTGATAACTTGCGTTTTATTGCTGGCATCCAGTGCCATCCAAAAGAGAATCGGGGAATCCGGAATTATTGTCATCAGTAAAGTAATGGGCCTGATATTGGCTTCCTATGCCGCTCAAAGTATATTAAACGGAATTAAAGAGTTTTTCTAAATTTCATGCTCCGTCCTGTTTCCAATCTTTCAAAAGGTTTTGAGGATGAAGAAAACGGATAAGAATACGTGTTTTTACTTTTCATCAAATAATTTCTGAAATTAAGAATCAAAATGACCGATAAAAGAGACATACAATCCATTGAGAATATTGAAATTGTTTTCCTGAGGATGCAGGATTATGAGGAGATTAAAACTTCCATGGAAGAAGCATATTCCGGCCTGCCCGAAGCTTATTGGAGCAAAGCGCACATAAAGGCATTGATTGAAAAATTTCCGGAAGGTCAGGTAGGCATTAAAGTGGATGATGAATTGGCTGGATGCGCCTTGTCCATTATCGTTGACTATGACGCATTTGACGATAAGCACACTTACTATGAGATCACGGGAGGCTATACCTTTAATACGCATACTTCAAGAGGCTCCAAACTGTATGGTATTGATATATTTATCCGGCCTAAATTCAGGGGTTTGCGTTTGGGGCGGAGGTTGTACGATTACAGAAAAGAGCTTTGTGAAAAGCTGAACCTGAAAGGGATTGTTTTTGGGGGCCGCATCCCGAACTACCATCAATATGCTTCTGAGATTTCACCACGCCAGTATATTGATAAAGTACGTAACAAAGAAATTCACGATCCGGTACTGGATTTCCAGATGTCGAACGATTTTCACCCGGTACGTGTTTTGAAAGGATACCTGGAGGGCGACAAAGACTCGCAGGAATATGCCGTGCTCCTCGAATGGGATAATGTTTATTATGAGAAAGAAACAAGCGCAGTGGTCGCAACCAAATCAATTGTTCGGCTTGGCCTGGTGCAATGGCAGATGCGCTTGTACAAAAATCTGAATGAACTGATGCAGCAGGCCGAGTTTTTTGTGGATGCCGTTTCGGGGTACCGTTCGGATTTTGCATTATTTCCTGAGTTTTTTAATGCTCCGCTGATGTCAGAATACAACCACCTGTCCGAAGCTGAAGCAATCAGAAAACTGGCGGATTATACAACAGAGATAAAAAACCGCTTTGCTGAACTGGCCATAACCTATAATATCAATATTATCACCGGAAGTATGCCGGAAATTAAAAACAATGACCTTTATAATGTGGGCTATTTATGTAAAAGGGATGGCGGAATTGAGTGTTTTGAAAAATTGCATATAACACCCGATGAATCAAAGGTTTGGGGTCTTCAAGGTGGTTCTCAAATTCAATCCTTTGATACTGATTGTGGGAAAATTGGTGTTTTGATCTGCTACGATATCGAATTTCCTGAACTGAGCAGATTGCTGGCAAAAGACGGTATTGATATTTTGTTTGTTCCATTTCTCACCGACACGCAAAACGGCTATTCAAGGGTACGAAGTTGTGCTCAGGCACGGGCAATTGAAAACGAATGCTATGTAGCTATTGCAGGAAGTGTCGGAAATCTCCCGAAAGTGCATAATATGGATATACAATATGCACAGTCTGTGGTATTTACACCCTGCGATTTTTCATTTCCAACCAATGGCGTCAAAGCAGAGGCCACGCCAAATACAGAAATGATTTTAATAGCGGATGTGGATATTGATATGCTGCGCCAGTTGAATCAATTTGGTAGTGTGCGGAACCTTCGCGACAGACGGACAGATATATATTCGCTGATAAGGAAAAACCAATAGAACTTTTGCGCAGGTTTTTGTCTGATCGTCATCTGCGCAGTAACAAAAAAAAATAACTGTGCAATATCAGGATTACTTCACCGACCATTGAATAGTCCCGGATTTGAATTTTTCAGAAATTGCCAAATATTTGTATGGCACTGTCGGTCAAATAAATACTTGCCTATGACCTGAAAATACACTATTTGGGAAGATTTGTTGAACGCTAAATCAGTATAATTATGAAAACAATTTTGATAATGAGAAGGTTTTTCTTGCTAACTGTAACCGTATTACTATCAGGCTATTTTGGTTTGTCAGCTCAGGAAGCCGGCTATTGGAAGCTGGAACGAATTGAAAGCAAAAACAAGGTACAGGCATTGGGCCAATTATCGCGGGAAGTCACCGGAAAGGCTGGCGATTTGGTTTATACCTATGATAACGGAGCGCACAGCAAGTTGGTCGTAAAAGGAAACTGGACGCCTCTTCCTGAAATACTCCATCCAAATGATGAGGTAAGTTTCAAAGCGGAATTGAAAATTGAAGAGTTCCAACCACCAAAAGGCCACTTTTCGCCTATTGTCACCATGAGTTTTGTGTCCTGGTATTCTTCCGGCTCCATCGAAGATATGAAAGGGAATACGGCATATTGCCACAGTACATTAACCGTTAAAGCGACTACCTCTGCCGATCCCAAAAAGGACATTCCCACAGCAAGCGAGCTGGTTACTCTCAAAGGTCCCGAATCCCCGGCCAAATTAAAAGGCGATTTTTTGATTATAAAAGTAAGAATAGGCGGGTCGCTGGCTTACAGAGATTATTATATCTATAAATGGCAAGCGGGGAGGTAGATGCCCCGGCTCAAACTTTCCTAATTTTAATACTTTGGGGAAGTTTTGCTCCATTTGCGCAGCAATTTTGATTGCCCAAAAAAAACGAGTAGAAGCAATATATTTTTAATTGGAATTTCATGGAAAAACAAACTGTTAAATCTCCTGCAGATTCCTCCTTCCGATAGCTATCGGCATTCCTTATAATTGGTCTCGACTCCGTTCGACTACCACAATATAAGGTCTTCGAGCGGAGTCGGGAAGCCAAAAATGGATTCCGGCGAAATAGGGAGGAAAAGCAGTAAAATGCAGATTTAATTTACCCATTGAGTTTAACCTGCTTTAGTCATGAAATTTCGTCATGAGCACATTCGTCAAGCTTAGTGACCAAGCTGAAAATGCAATAAAAATGGAATATAAATTGATGCATAGCATTGTTATGGAGTGGTTTTATATTCCAACAAAGGTTTCTTTTGCAGCAGTTTCGGTTCGTAATAGGTTTTATGATGCATGTTCCGGCTTAAGCTACCAAAAAGATAGCATTCCTTTCTGTTGCAGAGGCTTGAGCGTGTAATAGAATATTTGGTGAATTATTCAAGCTAAGTTGAAGATTGTGTATCTTTGGAATTATAACTGAAATAGGATAGGATAGTATGACAAAAGAATCCGCAATAAAATTATTTCAAGACCAAAGAGTTCGTGTTGCATGGGATACTGACCAGGAAAAATGGTATTTCTCAATAATAGACGTAATTGGGGTTTTATCAGGAAGTGAAAATCCCAGGAAATATTGGAGTGTATTGAAAACCAGGTTAAAAAAGGAAGGTAGTGAAGTGGCTACAAATTGTAGCCGTTTGAAAATGCAAGCCATTGATGGAAAAATGAGAATGACAGATGTTGCTGATACAGAGCAATTATTGCGATTGATTCAGTCCATTCCTTCTCCTAAAGCAGAACCATTTAAAATTTGGTTGGCGAAGGTTGGTTATGAAAGAATTGAGGAAACAGAAGATCCGGAAAAAGCTTTTGACCGAGCAATGGAAACCTATTTGAAAAAAGGGTATTCTGCAAATTGGATAAATCAACGATTGAAAAGCATAGAAGTTCGTAAGGAATTAACGGACGAATGGGAATTGCGGGGAGTAAAAAAAGGATTAGAATATGCCTTATTAACCGATGAGATAACAAAAGCTTGGGCTGGCTTAACTACAAGGGAATACAAAAAACTTAAAGATTTGAAAAGGGAAAATTTAAGGGACAATATGACTAACTTGGAATTAGTCTTGAATATGCTTGCTGAAGCTACAACAACAGAAATTTCAAAAGAAAAGAAGCCAGGTACATTTTTAGAAAACAAGGAAATAGCTAATCAAGGCGGTACGATTGCAGGAAATACAAGAAAAGAAATTGAAGAAAAGACGGGAAAGAGCGTTGTTTCACCCTTAAATGCAAAAGAACTCGGACATAAAAGCATGAATGATAGTAAGGAGCTGGACGAATAAACAGCGAAAAACAACACTGGTTCATAGAGCATAGCTTGCCGCCGGCGCAAGACAAGCTAAGTTTCATTGCCTGCTCCGTTACATCGGGCCAAGTTGCCCAAACAAAAAAACCGCCCCAAGAGGCGGTTTTTGTTTTTATGAAAAATCTTATTTAAGATTTCTATTTTTCGCGGATTGTAGCCTGCGCTGCAGCCAAACGTGCAATTGGTACGCGGAATGGAGAGCAGCTAACATAATCGAGTCCGGTCCTGTGGCAGAACTCAACAGAGCTTGGCTCACCACCGTGTTCACCGCAGATACCCAGTTTGATATTGGGGCGTGTGGCGCGGCCTTTTTTGCATGCCATTTCTACCAATTGGCCAACACCTGTTTGGTCAAGGGCCTGGAACGGATCTTTTTCGAGTAAGCCTTTATTGAGATAGATCGGGAGGAATTTTCCTGCGTCATCACGTGAGTAACCAAAGGTCATCTGTGTGAGGTCATTTGTACCGAATGAGAAAAATTCAGCTACTTCGGCCACTTCGTTGGCAGTAAGTGCAGCCCTTGGAATTTCGATCATAGTACCTACGAGGTAATCCACCTTCATTCCTTTTTCTTCGAATACTTTCTCAGCAGTTGCGCGGATGATTTCTTCCTGCATTTTCAGTTCTTTTACAGTACCGATCAGGGGAACCATAATTTCCGGTTTTGGATCAAATCCTTCTTTTTTCAGGTCGCAGGCAGCTTCGATAATCGCGCGGGCCTGCATTTCTGTAATTTCAGGATATGTATTGCCCAAACGGCATCCACGGTGACCGAGCATTGGGTTGAATTCGTGCAGTGATTCTACTTTTTCTTTCACAACAGCTACATCAACGCCCAGCTTCTCAGCCATTTCTTTTTGCGATGCTTCATCGTTTGGAGTAAACTCGTGGAGTGGTGGGTCGAGCAGGCGGATGGTAACGCCAAATCCGTCCATTGCTTTGAGGATTCCGTAGAAGTCTTCGCGCTGGATCGGGAGCAGTTTTTCGAGGGCAACTTTTCGGCCTTCTACATCTTCTGCCAGGATCATTTCACGCATTTTCCAGATACGGTCGCCTTCGAAGAACATATGCTCTGTGCGGCAGAGGCCGATACCTTTAGCACCAAAATTACGTGCAGTTTGTGCATCGGCAGGAGTATCTGCGTTTGTCCTTACGTACATGCGGCTGTTTTTCTCGGCCATATCCATGATCTTACCGAAGTTGCCTTCGAGTGATGGCGTAATGGTATCTACTTCGCCTGCATAAACTTCACCGGTAGAACCGTTGAGAGATATATATTCGCCTTCTTCGATTTTCTTGCCATTGATTGTGAAGTTCTTGCCATCTACCGTGATGCCGGCAGCAGAAGAAACACAACATTTGCCCATGCCACGGGCAACAACAGCAGCGTGCGATGTCATACCGCCACGCTCGGTTAGGATACCTTCAGCAACAGCCATGCCTTTGAGGTCTTCAGGAGAAGTTTCACGGCGTACGAGAATTACTTTTTCTCCTTTAGCAGCCCATTCTTCAGCATCATCAGCAGAGAAAACAACTTTACCCGTTGCCGCACCAGGAGAAGCTGGAAGGCCTTTGGAAAGAACATTGGCTTTTGCCATTGCTTCTTTGTCAAAGACAGGGTGGAGGAGTTCGTCGAGTTTGTTTGGATCCTGACGGAGCAGGGCGGTTTTTTCGTCGAAATAGCCCTGGTTCATCATATCCACGGCAATTTTCACCATCGCGGCAGCAGTACGTTTTCCGTTACGTGTTTGTAGCATCCAGAGTTTGCCGTCCTGGATGGTGAATTCCATGTCCTGCATGTCTTTGTAATGATCTTCGAGTTTCTGCTGAACATCGTCTAGTTCTTTATAAATTGCAGGCATCGATTCTTCCAGTGAAGGGAATTTTGCTTTGCGCACGTCTTCAGGAGTACCGTTGCGCTCGGCCCAGCGGCGTGAACCTTCGAGTGTGATTTCCTGTGGCGTACGTACACCGGCAACCACATCTTCGCCTTGTGCATTGATGAGGTATTCACCATTGAAAATATCTTCGCCTGTAGCAGCATCGCGAGAGAAGCAAACACCGGTAGCAGAGTTTTCGCCCATATTGCCATAAACCATGGCCTGAACGTTAACGGCTGTTCCCCATTCCTCAGGAATATGCTCCATGCGGCGGTAGAGGATTGCACGTTCGGTGTTCCATGAATCGAATACGGCGCAGATTGCACCCCAGAGCTGATCGTAAGGATCTGTTGGGAAATCCTGACCGGCAGCCTTTTTTACTACGGCTTTAAATTGCTCAACAACATACTGAAGGTCTTCGAGGGTCATTTCGTTGTCGGCCTTATATCCTTTTTCGTTCTTCACTTTATCAAGTACGATTTCGAATGGATCGTGTCCGCCGTTTTCGGCTTCAACACCCAGTACAACATCACCGTACATCTGGATGAAACGGCGGTAAGAATCCCATGCAAATTTTGCATTACCTGATTTCTCAGCAAGAATCTTAACAGCGTCGTCGTTCATACCCAGGTTCAGAACAGTGTTCATCATACCCGGCATAGAAACGCGTGCACCCGAACGAACAGAAAGTAAGAGAGGGAATGCTTCACCTTTTGAGCCGAATTTTGCATTCATCGCTTTTTCTGTATCAGCAATACCTGCTTCCACATCAGCTTTGATCAGCTCCACAACAGCATCCTTGCCTTTTTGATTGTACAGGGTACATACCTCTGTGGTGATTGTAAAACCGGCAGGAACCGGAACACCAATCAGGTTCATCTCAGCAAGGTTCGCTCCCTTACCTCCCAGGAGGTTCTTCATCGTTGCATTTCCTTCTGCTTTCTTGTCGCCAAAAGTATAAACATACTTCTCGGCATTTCCTTGATTTGCCATTAATTATTCTCCTTTTTTAGTTATATAAATATGGATTATTATGAGCGTATTAACAAACGTGCAAATTTAACAAAAAAATATGTAGTAGGTTTAATTCTTTGTTAAAGTTTTATGGTGTTGTTTATCAATTTGTTATGAGATCGTTTTTGCGGCAGGCCGGGTGCCATTTTTCGTCGGAAATGGATTTTTATCAGTTAGCTGTGATAAATATTCGTCTTTTGGTGTAAAATGAAACGTCACTAGGATGAGAAGCCCGCGATTTTAGAGACGAGAAAAAAAAGGACTGGTCAATGTAATTTGGTGGGCAAACCTGAGATTTACCATACAAAGTCATCGGTTGCACCTGTAGCCATCTGATGAATATCAAATAACGATAGGGAATTTATGCACAGCAGGTTCGAACCTAAGCAGTCCTGTTTGTAAAAGCTTTCATGAGCGTACATTTCGTGATTAATTCTGCTGTCGATAACAGTAGAAGCATTTTTCTTTATGCAGTTGTAGGATTTTTATGGGATGGCCACATTAGAATCCTTTTTTTTAATTTGCCCTTTCAGGACGCGTAGGCAATCTGTATTACATCAAAGCCCAGGAGTTACCTGGGGTTGAAATGAGCGGCCTCTTCGGGGCGTCGATTTATAAGGATTTTAGATACTTTAATGTTTTTCCGGTCTCAGAAAACCGGTTGTTTTATTTAACGGCCTGCATGGCTGAAAGCCATATCTAATTCAGGCCTGGGGCAGCGCCCAGAGTCTGAAGATCAACGAAATTCATTGGAGCCCTGTAAGAACCCTTATCTAATTCGGCTGTGTCTCAGGTTCATTGCTAAATGTTTCTGATATAAGGGCTGTATTTTTTTTTTAGAGCAATCCGTTTGCCCGATATTTTTTGCATAGACTTGGTAGCGCGATGGTACGGACTTGGTAGCGCGATAACCCCTTTAGGGGAAAAGGCTGCTTTTGGTCAGTGATTTTCAGTTTATCGTAAATATTTGGATATTTTCTCGTTTTTGTAGGACTTTACCGCTAACGATGATATGCTGCAAAGCAGAGGCAGCATTTCTGTTGCAACAATAATGCAACACCATTGCAACACGGGTGCAACTTAAACCATCCAAAAAGCACCAAAAGCAACTTACCGGCAACCCCAAAGGAATCTCTAATCACTGATCACTCAACTCCCAAAGTTTTCCCCACTCGTGCCAGGTCTTTGCCTGTAGGATATTGATAAACCGAGAGTTCAAATTCGGATAAAATTGCCAGAATATGATCGAAAATATCTGCCTGAATGGCTTCGTACTCTGCCCATGCCTGTATTTTGCTGAACACATAAATCTCCATGGGAAGCCCTTTTTCAGTAGGTTGCAGCTGGCGCACTAAAAATGTCATATCCTGATGGATGTCCTGCCGGTTGCGCAGGTATCTTTCCAGATATGCCCGAAACACACCAATATTTGTCTGCCTACGGCCATTATAAACAGTATTGTCGTCAAGCTTGTGCGTTTCGTTGAATTTTTTGATTTCGTCTTCTTTAGTTGATATATATGATTTCAGTAGGTGAAACGATCCAAATTTTCTCAACATTTCAGGAGTGCAAAATTTGATGCTTTGCATATCAATCATTAAAGAGCGCTTGATGCGACGGCCACCGGATTCTTCCATGCCGCGCCAGTTGGTCACCGGATCGGTAATGAGGTTATAAGTCGGAATGGTCGTAATGGTTTTGTCCCAGTTTTGTACTTTTACGGTTACCAGCGTGATTTCCTGTACCACACCATCGGCGCCAAATTTAGGCATACTGATCCAATCGCCGGGTAAAACCATTTTATTGGCCGAAAGTTGCAGCCCACCAACAAATCCCAGGATGCTGTCTTTGAATACCAACATCAGCACAGCCGACATAGCACCCAGACCTCCAAGCAATACCGTTGGCGATTTGTCGAGCAGTGAGCTGATGATTATGATTCCCGCTATAATATAAATGACGATCTGTACCACCTGCAAATAACTTTTTATGGGGCGGCGCCGCGCCATTTTTGTGCTGTTGTATATTTCTTCAACCGCCCTGAAAAAACTGTTGAGCACAAAAATCATCACAAAGATGATGTAGATATTACATGCCGTCTGAATGAATTTCGTGAACAGCGGATAATCCTCCAGCACATAAGGTGTTATATAATTGATAATAATTACTGGCACAGCCAGGGAGAGTTTGCGGAAAAACCGGTGCTTTACCAGCACATCGTCCCAATCCGTTTTGCTATTTTTGACCCATTGCTTCGCAGCTTCAAGCAAAACACGCCGTGTGATGTAAAAACTGACTAAAGCAAGGACAATAAGTATTGTAAACCACATAAAATCGAGTGTGGTTTTGCTGGTTTCCAAGCTCAATCCGATCGATTGGAGCCAATCCATTAAAGTTGTGTTGATGTATTTCATATGCAAATTTTGACAGCACAAACTTATAACTATTTGTTTGGAGCTACAAATTCATTTACGGTCTTTCTTTTGGGCTTTTGTTAATCCAAGGTATTCTTTTCGGAAAAATCCCTGCTTTATACCAAATTGTTATAACTTTGTTGGCAAACTTATAAAGCTAATAAATTATTTTTAAACAGTTTAAATACAAATAATTATGAGAAAGCATATCTTCAATGCCGGCCCCTGTAAACTCGCTATGCCCGCACTCGAAAACACTGCAAAAGCGGTACTCGATCTGAATGGACTGGGTGTTTCAATTATGGAAGTGTCGCACCGTAGCAAGGATTTTCAGGCGGTGATCGATCAGGCAGATTCTTTGATGAAAGAACTGCTCGGTATTCCCGAAGGATATTCTGTTTTGTTCCTCGGTGGTGGTGCAAGTACACAGTTCGCCATGATACCTTATAACTTCCTCAAAACAAAAGCTGCGTACCTGAACACAGGTACATGGTCGAAAAAAGCCATCAAGGAAGCACAGCTTTGGGGTAAGGAAATGGTTGATGTTGTTGCTTCTTCAGAAGATAAAAACTTCAGCTATATCCCGAAAGGATACGAAGTCCCTGCTGATGTTGATTATTTCCACATTACAACCAACAACACCATTGCCGGTAGCGAAATCCGTACCGATTTTGATTGCAAAGTGCCTCTGATCGCCGATATGTCGTCGGATATTATGAGCCGCCCGGTAGATGTGGCAAAATATGCCATGATTTATGGTGGTGCACAGAAAAACCTGGGCCCTGCCGGTGTTACTTTCGTTATTATCCGCAACGATATGATCGAAAAAGTGGCCGACCGTCCAATCCCAACAATGCTGAAATACGCTACCCATATTGATAAAGGCAGCATGTTCAATACACCTCCTGTAACTCCTATTTTCGTTGTAAACGAAACACTTAAGTGGATCAAAGACTTTGGAGGACTGGTAGAAATGGAGAAATTCAACCTCGAAAAGGCCGGTAAACTTTACAATGCCATCGATGAAAGCAAAATGTTTGTTGGTACTGTTGCCAAAGAAGACCGCTCCATTATGAACATCTGCTTTGTTATGGAAGAAGCTTACAAAGAAAAAGAAGCTGATTTCATCAAATTTGCTGCAGAACGCAACATCATGGGCATCAAAGGTCACCGCTCAGTAGGTGGTTTCCGTGCTTCTACTTATAATGCCTGCGATATGGAAGATGTTGATGCGCTCATTGCTGCAATGAATGAATATGAAGTGAAAAACGCATAAGTTTTTATTCAATAGCATAAACTGAAAAGCTCCCTATTTGGGGGCTTTTTTTATGTTTATGTCCATCATATCTTTGGCAGTATAGGTGGGATTTTGGTGAAAAACTGTGGTTAAAACTGCACAAAGGAGCTATAGAACCCTCATTTTTGCTATATTTGGCTGTCTTATAGCTATTTGTCATGAAGGGTTTAAAACTATTGCTCAATTTCTATAAAAATAGGGCCTATTTGTGCCGCTATAAGGCTATTCCACTGACAGATATTGATCTGCCCGAATGGGCTTTTGAATTTGAAGGACAGGCAAGCTGGCTTTTAAAGGTTATAAGCTATGATCCTGATAAACAGAGCCTTTTTGTGGATGTGTTCCGCTATAACCGAGGCAATAAGAATTTTGACAGTGAGCAATGCGCGATTAGTGCCGAACTGACAAAAATCAAGAAGATTCGTTTCCGCAGCCTGGATACGGCAAAACTATTATGGAGCCTTCCGGTGGAAAGCAAAGTGCAAGCCTTTAAAGTTACCAAAGCGGAAACACCGGAAATGGAAGCTGTACAGCCGAAACATACTGAGTTAAATAAAGATAGCACTGAAGATCATTTTAAAGTGGGCTTTCAAAAGCTTTGTTTTGTTTTTGGTGGTGTGGAATTTGAATACCAGCACAAGCGTCTTCCGGAACCCATGCGCATTTTTGTGGCCAATGAGCTTTTGCGCCCCGAATTTGAAGTGGTGAAAAATTATTTTGCAAGGATCCTTCTGCGGCGCAGCATTGATGTTGACCTGAACATCACCTGGCAAAATTCAGAACCTGTATCCATTTCGGCCAACAGCTTGCAAATTTCGCAAATCAGCCGGGAGCATATCGAAACCATGCGTTTCAATTATCTGCAGGATGAAATCAGGAAACAGGCAAAAAATTATGTGGATAAAAGCCTGTTTACCATGGATGATTTTTTTGAAGAGCCCGGCCAGCAAAAAATGAACCCCAATGCCTTTTACAGCGATGAACAGGATTTCATTCAGGATATGCTCAAAATGAAAAATACAAAGCATTACCAAAATCTGATGTTCCTGGCCGAAAACCATGATTATTTGCGCATGAAAATCCGTTTCATACTAAAGCCTTTTTCGTTTTTGTTTTTGCTTGAAGGAGACACCCATTGGCATATTGTTTGGGAAACCCTGAATACACGTGAAGCGACCTACATCTGGCCATGCGAGAAAAACAAAAAACAGCTGAACAGCAAGCTGCAAAGGGTAGGAGATATCATCAATACCATCCGCGTGCAGGGAAAAACAGCTTATATCACTTCTGCCGAAGACCAGTACAAACGCATTATCCACGATTATTCCGACCTGATCAACGGCTTTGTAAAATGGAAAGGGAATCTGGAAGCGATATTGTTTTAGGTTTTTTCATTCATCCGATGACTTCGAGTCAACGGATGAGTGAGGGGTCAAAAAAAGTTTAGTATTATATGCTTTATAAATTTTTACATTAGTGCCGTATTAGTCATCAAATGTCGGATAATGTATATTTTGTGGTTCTACTAGGAATTTCGTGGGTAACAATAATGTTTGAAAATAATATGCAGATATTTATTAATAAACTATTGATCCCTAACAGATTCCTCCTTTCACAAAGTCATAGTCACTTCGTTTGGCTTTGTTCCGGTTGGAATGGCGCTGTTAATTAGGTGTTTAAGGCAAATGCGGCGAGAACATATTTAAAATATACTATTGTGTCCTCGCCGCATTTGCCTCCTGACTCCAAAAAAATACGTCATTCCGACAAAGTTTTCCGAAGCATGAGGTATTCCGATAGCTATCGGAAGGAGGAATCTGTTTGAAATAGCATTCTAATTTCTTTCCACGAAATTCCGTGTAGAACCTATTTTGTTTGATTCTGGCTTTATCCATATCAAAATTTAATGTTGCATTGATATTGTTTCTGCAACGTTTCCAACTTTCTTCTTCAATAATGCTCAAGTGGTTCAATTCTTCTGTTCAAGTATCGTCTTGTGAATATGTTAAGCTGTATCGCTGCCATGCTGAGCCAACTCGTTTGTAAAAAATTTACGCTTCTATTATCTGTCAGCGTTTTGCTCTTGTGGCAAAAACTTAAATATAAAGTAGGAAATCAAATACAATTACCGGAAAATCAGATAAGAATTGGTTTTTAGTTTCGTATTTCCAGAGATAATTTCAGCATCCTCCGGGATTTTTACAGATTTAGGTATTCCAAAATTGATATACACCTCAATATGCTGATTTTTGTATTTTCTGCGGAAATGGATACAATCATCAAAAAATTCAAGCAGCTCATAATTTCCGTATTGCAGAACGGGCAAATTATTTCGCCATGCTATAAGTTGCCGGTATCTGTTCAATATTGAATTGCTTTGTTCTTTTTGGAACTCAACATTAATATTTTTATAATCCGGATTAGGTTTTATCCAGCTTTTTGAGGAGGAAAAACCGGCCATGGCACTAGTATCCCATTGCATGGGGCTGCGTGATTTATCGCGATTGTGTTTGTTGCCTTCGATAAGGGCTTCTTGAGTCTTTTTGCCTTTTTCCAATGCGAGCTTGTATTGAATGCGTCCTTGGATGTCGTGGATTTCATCCAAGTTGTTTGCCAGGTGGTTTTTCATTCCGATTTCTTCACCAAAATAAATAAAAGGGACGCCTTTTGCTGTAAAAGTCAGAGCAGCAAGTGCCAGTGCCCTTTCGCTATTGTTTGAAGCCAACCGGCTCATTAGCCTGGGCATATCATGGCTGCCAAAAAAAAGTGTGGGATAGCTTCTCATGTTTTTTTCCATGCTCACAAGTTCATCAAAGATGCGCTGTGCAGAAAAGTCAGGGATGCTGCCGAAGTTGAAATTAAAGACAACATCGAGCAGGTCTGGGCTCTGATATTGCTTCAGGATCTCAATTTTATCACTACCGATTTCGCCAACAATAAAACGCATGTTGTATTCATTTACGCATTCCTTAATTTCACGCATCGCTTGTTTCACGCCAGCCTGGCCGATGTCGAACTGATATTTTTGGTTCCCAGTTTCATCAAGGGGGTTGTCAGCACCAATACCGTCGGTAGTTAGGAAATTGATCACATCCATTCGAAAACCATCTACACCCAAATCCAACCAGAAGCGCAAAACTTTTTTTATTTCCTTGCGCACTTCCAGGTTTTGCCAGTTCAGGTCGGCCATGCGTACATCAAATTTATGGTAATAATACTGTTCGCTTATAGAGTCATATTCCCAGGCCGGGCCGCCAAAAAACGATTCCCAATTATTGGGCACATCTTTCCAGATGTAATAATCGCGATAGGGATTGCTTTTTGATTTCCGCGATTCCTGAAACCATTTGTGCTCTGTGGATGTATGGTTAACCACCATGTCCATAATGATTTTGATACCGCGATTATGTGCTTGCTGTATAAATTTTTTAAAATCTTCTATATCTCCGTACAGGGGATCAATGGTGAAATAATCGCTTATATCATAACCATTGTCAACTTTGGGCGATTGTAGGAAAGGTGTAAGCCAGATGCCCTTAACTCCTAACTCCTGTATATAGTCCAGTTTTTCGCTCATTCCTTTAAAATCGCTGTAGCCATCTCCGTTGCTGTCTTTAAAACTTGGCATATAAATTTCATAGAAGACGCATTCTTTCCACCATATTTTTTGTGGGTTTTTATTAGGGGAAGTGCTGCATGATAAGATTGTGCTTAAAAGCAATACGCATATGATTAACTGTTTCATTATCTGGCTCATGTTTTTCGAAAAAGTGTTTTTAGGTTGTTATAAATGCCTTGCCTGATAATCTTTCGGTGAGCAGGCATACATTTCTTTAAAGGCCCGGTAAAAATAGGTACGGTTATTAAAGCCAATATCATAAATTATCTCGGATACATTGGCATCGGAATGCAAGAGGAGCTGTCCGGCTTTTTTTAGCCGGCAATGCTTTAGGTATCCATGGGGGGTTAGTGTTGTAAGAGCTTTAATTTTGGTGTATAATAGTGTTTTGCTTAATCCGAGTTCATCTTTCATCATATCTGCATCGAGCTCAGGGTTGCTAAGGTTTTTATTGATATAATCCTGAAGCTTTTTCATGAAACGGGCATCTTTGCTATCCAGGCCGCGCAGCTGCTTGCCACTGTCTTCCGGGCTTTCTTTGATTTGAGACCTTATTTTTTCACGTACTTCGATAAGCTGGTTGATGCGCGCCCTCAAATGCCTGGGGTCAAATGGTTTTGGGATGAAGCTGTCGGCGCCAACGTTTATTCCTTCAATACGGTCTTCGAGCTTGCCTTTGGCTGTGAGCAGTATAATTGGAATATGGCAGGTGTCAAAATCTTCTTTTATGATTCTGCATAGGTTCATGCCGTCCATTTCGGGCATGATGATATCGGAAATAATCAGGTCGATGTTTTGTTTTTGTAGTAGCTTAAGTGCCTGCTGCCCGTTTTCTGCTTCAGTAAAATTATATTCTTTTCCCATCAGACGGATTATCAGGTGCCTGATTTCAGGATTGTCATCTGCAATTAGGATGTTGGCTTTTCGGACATGATTATCCTCCGTACTTTCATTGGAGGTGAACAGCTGTTCGCTGGCAACAAATTCATCAGAGATCTTTTGTTCCAGTTCTTCTGATATCAAAGCCAGTCCGTTGTCTTTTTTTTCATCGGGATATTGGTCTTTCCCAATGGGAAGCTCTACAGTAAACGTACTGCCTTTCTTAGGTTGGGAGTTGACCGCTATGGAGCCTTTATGCAGTTGAACCAGGCTTTTGGTCAAAGCCAGGCCAACACCGCTTCCTTTTTGGTTTTTGTGGGCGTTTTGCTCGTTAGACATATAAAAAAAGCGGTCGAATATTTTAGATTCCAGATGCTTAGGGAAGCCTACGCCACTATCCTTAACTTCAATAATTAGTTTTTCATTGTCTGTTATTTTGATGTGTATTAGGATATTTCCGTTAGCAGGCGTAAATTTAATGGCATTGGATATCAGGTTTATAAGTACTTTTTCGATGACATTGCTGTCGATCCAGCCCATTGGTTTTTTCCCTTCCTGCTTTAATTCCATTGCAATATTATGGCTTTGTGCATAGTAGAGAAATGTTTTGTAGATATGCTCTGTAAATTGAAAGATGTTTTGCTCAGCTATTTTAAGGTTTTTGGTGCTGCTTTCTACTTTCCGGAATTCGGTGAGTTCTCCAATCAGATGCATCAGGCGTCGTGAGTTTTCGTGTATGGATTGCAGATAAGGCACTGTTGCGTCCATCTTTTTTTGTTGGCTGAGTAAATGGATGGCAGGAGCCATGATCAGAGTCAAAGGCGTACGGAATTCGTGGGCTATATTGGTGAAAAACTGCAATTTGTATTGATGTAGCTGTTTTGCAGTATTTAATTCTATTTCTTTGATTCTGATGTTGGTTTTGATTTTATGCCTGTAGAGGATGGTGGCAATAACAAGGCCGGTAATCATCAGGAAAATAAAAAAGTACAGCAAATATGCCCACCAAGTCTTCCACCAGGGCGGGTTCACGAAGATGTGGATTTTTCGTGTTTGATGGCTCCATATATTGTCTTCATTGGTCCATCTGACATTAAAAACATAATGTCCATGGGGTACATTCGTGAAAAACGCAATATTTTCTCCATTCATAATGACCCATTCCTTGTTGAAATCTTCCAATTTGTAGGCGTAAGAAGCTTTTGATTTGTTGTGGTAGTTCAGTGAAGTAAAGTCAAATCCAAAGAAATTTTGGTCGTATTCCAGCATAATCGTATCTGTCATATCGATATTGTGCTTCAAAAAACCACCTACTCCTTGCTTTTTCTGATTGAGATAAAAGCCTTTAAAAACCAGAGGGGGGGTGTTGTCGGACAGTTTGATGCTTTCCGGATGAAAAATGTCTATACCGTTGGTCCCACCGAAAAAAAGCTGTCCCGAATTTTGCCCTTTACAGGATGAGTTGTCCGAGTATTCATAATTTGTAAGCCCGTCGCTGTTATTGAAATTCCAGAATTCGCCGTTTTCCGGGTCTAAACGCGAGAGGCCATTGTTGGTGCTAATCCACAGTTTGCCATTATCGTCCTGCTGTATAGCATGCACTGTATTGCTTGGCAGGCCGTTGGAATGGTTGTAATGAACAAATTTGTATGGTGTAAAACTTTGGTTGATCAAGGTGAGCCCACCGCTACTGCCTACCCAAAGTTCTTGGGTTGATGCCATAAATAGGGTCAGTACATCATCATTGGGAATAGATTCTTTGTCTTCCTGGGCCCTGAATATTTCGAAACTGCCGGTTAATGTATTATAACGCTGAACACCTCCGCCCCTTGTCCCGATCCACAGTACATTCGGCTCCGTTTCCACAATGCTGTACACAATATTGCTTTGCAATCCGTTTTCACTACTTAAAATTTGCTGATACTGAACCAGTTGATAAGTGCCGTCTTTTTGGCGTTTAATGTTTAAGCGAATAACTCCACTGCCACTTGTTCCCAGCCAGATGTCGCCATAAGAATCTTTGCAAATTGAGTAAACATGCCCGAATTCCGGAGCCGCACTGTTGCTGAAGTCTTTTGGGAAATGAAGAATCTTATGGGTCTTAATATCCAGCATATCAATGCCTTCTCCGTCAATACCTATCCATAAGTTGCTGTATCCATCTTCTGCAAGGGATAATACGGCATTGTCCGATAAACCTCTGTTTTTATCATAAATAATGGTTTTTCCGTCCGTCTTTCTGATACAATTCAGTCCCGCACCTCTTGTTCCTGCATAAATATTGCCTTGTTTGTCTTCGAGCACGGCACGGATAATTTTATGGTTGAGCAAGCCTTCTTTACCGTCGCCACTGCTGATATTGCGGAAATCCTTGCCGGAATTGTAATACTCCATAATGCCATAACCATCAGTGCCTATCCAGCTAATATCCGGATTGCTGTTATTAATGCACCAAATTTTTACAGCAGGCTTTGTTGTCTCCGGAAACTGCTTTGACAGATCGGTAATTCTTGCCTTGTCGTTTAAATCAAGGCTGAGAATATGACCGGCATCAGTACCTATCAATATTTTTCCCGCATCATCTAAATCCGAAATGGCAGTTACAAGAGATCCGGTTTTATCTTTGCCTATTTTATAGAGCTCTCCGCTTTCTGCCTTTATGAGGAGTAATTCGTTTTTTACGCCAGTAGCAGCAAGCCATAATTCATTTTGATAAACCAAAAATTTAGTAAAACTGCTGTTGACCGGTATTTTTTCCGAAAGCAGATGGCTTCTTATCAGTTTCAGTCTGTTATTTTCATACCTGAAAACAGCTAGGGTATTGTCTTCGTTTAGTGCATATATTTTATGTGCATAGGAATAAATACCCAAAATTTTGTCCAAGGAAACTGTATCAGATTTTAGCTTCCTGAAATCATCTCCATCGAAGAGGAACAGCCCATGCCTATATACGGCACAGGTCACAATGGAATCGCATAATAATGTGGTTTTAAATCGGTTTTCAATAAAGGGTTTGGCGTTTAGGCCAGTTAAGTATTTTTGGAAATTTTCAGGGTCCCGCTTGAAACGGTTCAGGCCGTCCTCAGTGACCACCCATAGGTTTTTGTTCCCGTCCTCAAAAATATTACGTATAATATTGTTGCTTAAACTGCCTTTTTTAAATAGCCCTGGCCTGAAAACTGTTATTTCGCTCCCATTATAGCGGTTAAGCCCGTCCCAGGTTCCAAACCACATATAACCTTTATGGTCTTGAAAAATGCATGTAACCGCACCATTGGACAAACCATTCGAATTATTGATTACCCTGTGGCGGTATAAATAAGGATTATTTGCCAATGAAACTATTTGAAAAAAAGCAATCAGCAAAACGATGAAATATCTTTTGGATATATTAAATGAGCGTGTCATATAAATAAGTACCTGAGCCTGAAAGAAACTTGAATAACTTTTGCAAATTTCGTTAAAATACAATTGCCATGAGGTATGGCTTTTTGTTTTTTTGGAAAAGATATGTACACAAGATTCCAGATGTGTGTACAATATTATAATCTCCACGTTTCTGCAAGATAGTGTACAAACAAAACAGCCTGGTGGATAGGGAATTTGCCTACTGATGTTAATTTTGCTATGTGAAATTTTTGAAAGGACACTCACGAATTTTAAAATAAAAGTACTCATAATTATACTTATGATGGTTTTAGGTGAACGGTTTATTAGTAATCCGGTTTTAAAACCGGAGGATTTGAAACCCCTGATTCAGGGAGCAAAAATAGAATGCTTGCTGAATCCTGGGGTTTTTCGGTATCGTGGCAAAATATGGCTTTTGTTGCGCGTTGCTGAAAGGCCACAACAACAGGATGGAAAAATCAGTTTTCCAATTAATAAAGATGATGGTAGCATTGAAATAATTTCAATTGATACCGGTGATAAAGACCTTGATTTATCCGATCCTCGGGTGATCCATTATAAAGGCAAAGATTACCTGACTACCTTGTCGCACCTCAGATTGGTATGCAGTGATGATGGCATCCGTTTTTATGAACCTGAAGGATACTTGCCTGTTACAGGCATGGGAAGCCAGGAAAGTTTTGGCATCGAAGACTGCCGTGTGGCAACAATGGGCGATGGTTTCCACCTGACTTATACGAAAGTATCTCCCTACGCAGTTGGAGTAGGTTATATGTTTACTAAAAACTGGAAGAAATTTGAAGGCCGTACAATGATTTTCCCTCCACACAACAAAGATTGTGCTATTTTTGAAGAGACAATAGGTGGAAAATATTATGCTCTACATCGCCCGAGCAGCCCTGAACTGGGTGGAAATTACATCTGGATTGCTGAATCGCCCGATCTGCTGCATTGGGGCAACCATCAGTTGGTGGCTACAACAAGGAAAGGACAATGGGACAACGTGCGGGTAGGAGCTGGTGCTGCACCCATAAAAACGCAAGAAGGGTGGCTGGAATTATATCATGGAGCTGATGAAAACAACCGCTATTGCCTGGGTTTATTGCTCCTTGATTTGCATAATCCAGCCAAAGTGCTGGCCCGAAGCAAACAGCCGGTAATGGTTCCTGCAGAGAATTATGAAAAAACAGGTTTCTTCGGAAATGTGGTCTTTACTAATGGTCACTATCGTAATGGAGACGACCTCTATGTATATTATGGTGCATCCGATGAGGTTATTTGTGGTATTAAATTCTCTGTTACAGAATTGTTAAACTCACTAGATTAAAACCTATGAAGAAGCTATTGAAACTGCTGCAAAAACCGTTCAGCGAGTATAAATTTTTTATGTCGCATAATCGTGATATGCGTATTTTATTGGAAACCAATATGATATACGCGTTTGTGCTGCCTGTTATCGATATTTTTGTTGGGGCGTATATTATGCGTAGCTCAAATGATCCTTCTATGGTTGCTGTTTATCAACTAGCCGTTTATTCCGGAATTCCAGTTACTTTTCTGATCAATGGCTTGTTGCTTTCAAAAATAAAAATATCAAGGCTTTACAGTTTTGGTATGTTGCTTAGCGGATTATCTATGATTTTTATGATGAGCCTTAGTGAGCTGGATTATTACGGAGTGGCATATGCCGGTTTTATTATGGGTGCTTCTTTTGGCTTTTTCTGGGCTAACCGAGATTTTCTGGCCTTGAATACAACCAATAATAATAATCGCAACTACTATTACGGATTTGAAACTTTTTTTTATACAATCACCTCCATCGTAGTGCCTTTTGTCGTGGGATGGTTCCTAATGGCCTGGCGTAATAACAATTGGTTTGGGGGTGTGGTTGCCGGTGCTTATCAAGTAGTTACTTTGATGGTTTTTATTTTGACCATACTGGCTTCAATTGTTGTGCATAAAGGCAATTTTAAAAATCCGCTAAAAAACCGTTTTCTATATATGAAATTTGATAAACTGTGGTGGAAACTGATCTTTTTGGCTGCATTAAAAGGGTTAGTGCAGGGGTATCTCGTTACAGCTCCGGCCATTCTGGTAATGAGGCTGGTGGGCGATGAAGGCTCCTTGGGGCTGATTCAGTCCATATCAGGCATCCTGACCGCCATAATATTATACCTTCTGGGCAGGTTCTCGCGCCCCGAACACAGGATCGCAATCTTTACCACTGGCCTTCTTGTGTTTGTGCTGGGTACATTGGCAAATGCAATTATGTTTTCGGCAACAGGTGTAATTGTTTTTATGTTGGCTACGGTTTTGTTCAAGCCGCTGCACGATCTGGCTTATTTCCCTATACAGATGAGAGTAATAGATGTGCTTTCCAAAAAGGAAAATCGCAATGAATTTTCATATATTTTTCACCATGAATTCGGCCTTTATATCGGTCGTATATTGGGACTAGGTTTGTTTCTAGTGCTTTTCTTTTATATTTCGGAAACTTTTTCCCTTAAATTCTCGCTCTTAATTGTTGCAATAGTGCAAACACTATCAATTCCTGTTGCTGTTATTATCACGGATAGAACCAGGCAGGAAGAAATTAAACAAGGTATTGATGAATAGACGATTTCTGTACATAACACTTTTTTTAGGTATTCTGCTGATCTTTTTTGGATGCCAGACAGATCATAATCCTCCTGTAATTCAAAAAGGTATTGACCGGATAAACCTTATGCCCGATTTTCCTCAGCCTTATAAAATGCTGAACTGGAAGGAGAAAGCCAAAAGTTTTGATAAAATGGTATTTGATCTGAATGCCAACGGGGATTATCAGCCTTTCATTTGGTTTGATGATAATCAGAGGAATTTCAAACAGCAGACTTTCGGAATTTATACCGTCATTGGTGATGTGCGCCAGGGGGCAGATGTGAACAAAGGGGAATTCCATGAAGCTATAAATAGTATGGGCGCCCTGATGACCGGAGGTTTGATGGGTATTGATAAAACCAATCAGGATGGCTATAATTATGTGAAAATGATTCAGAATTATTTCAATTCTGCAAGCAAATGGGATATTATGATGAACAATACCTGCCAGGAAGTAGCCCTTCTGGGAGGAGGATATGGCCGCGACTGGTGGTACGATGTTTATCCCAATGTGCTTTATTATGCCATTTGCGATTTGTTTTCAGAGGAGGAAAATGCCGGAATGATCCAGCGCAGCATTGCAGATCAGTTTTACAGGGCTGATTCGGTCCTTAATGGGAATTATTCCTGGAGCTATTTTGATTATGCAGCCATGAAAGGAAAAGCGAACCACATTCCACCACAGGAAGATGCGGCTGCCGGCCATGCCTGGGTTTTGCTTTCGGCTTATCATAAGTTTCAGGACCCGAAATATCTGAATGCAGCAATGTCTGCCATTGAGGCTCTCCTTTCTCAAAAAGAAAGCCGGTATTATGAGGTCTTGATGCCTTTCGGTGCATTAACAGCTGCCCGCCTAAATGCTGAATTTGATAAAGATTATGATATTAAGAAAATTCTCGACTGGACATTTGATGGCTGCCATGCCGATAAAGGACGAAAGGGTTGGGGGGTAATTGTTGGCAATTGGAACGGATATGATATCAGTGGCTTGCAAGGAAGTACTACGGATGGAGGTGGTTATGCTTTTCTGATGAATACTTTTGATCTTGCCTGGCCTTTGGTGTCAATGGTGCGGTATGCCCCGGAATATTCACGGGCAGTTGGAAAATGGATGCTGAATGCAGCCAATGCTGCACGCTTGTTTTATCCTTATGAAATTCCGGATTCTAATCAGTACATTCCTGAATACAAATATATTACACGTAATCTTATAGCTTACGAAGGCATCAGGAAAACTGACCCGTACAATAAAAAAGAACGGCTAAAAGGCGTTAGTCCAGTTGCATTGGGCGACGGGCCTAATTGGGTGGTAAATCAACCCGATGTTTCAATGTTCAGCATTTATGGCTCCGCTCATGTTGGGATTTTTGGTAGCATTATTTCAACAACCAATGTAGAAGGGGTTTTGCAGTTGGATTGCCTGGCAACAGATTTTTACCGCAATCCGGCTTATCCTACCTATTTGTACTATAACCCTTTTGATGAACAAAAAAGCATAGAGTTTATTAATAAAGGAAATAAAACCGATCTCTTTGATGTGCTTACAAATGAAACTATTGCAACTGGTGTAGGGGCAAAAATCCGTTTTCTTATCCCCGCAAATAGTTGCCGCCTTATTGTCGCTCTTCCTGCTGGAAGCAAAATCATGCAAAATCATGGTAAAACCTATGTGAACGATATTGTAATTAAATATTAAAAAATATGTATAATAAACAATATTTACTTAAGTGTGTGCTTGTATTTGTGTTGCTCTTTACGGTTCAGCTGTTATTTGCGCAAGGTACAGCCATCAAAGGAATGGTTAAAGACATTCAGGGGCAGACTATTCCCGGTGTGAATGTTTTTCTGGAAGGTACAACAATTGGGACAGTAACTGATATTTCGGGCCAGTTTGCTTTAAATGTACCTAATGCAGATATGGAAAAGAGACTTGTTTTTTCTTTTATCGGATTTGTGACCCAAAAAGCTGATATCCCCGCCAAAGGCACAATCAGTATTGTTTTGATTGAGGATATTCAAAACCTTGAAGAATTTGTAGTTGTTGGTTACGGTACCCAAAAAAGAAGCGATGTAACCGGCGCTGTTACTGTTTTGGATTCCAAAGAAATCAAAAGCATCCCGGTAGCACGTATCGATCAGGCGCTGCAGGGAAAAGTGCCGGGTGTCACTATCGCTACAGAAACAGGCGCTCCGGGAGCAGATGTCTCGGTACGTATCCGGGGCGTGGGTACGATCAACAACAACGATCCGCTTTATGTTGTGGATGGCGTGCCTACCAAAAGTATCAATAATGTGGTAAGTCCCAATGATATTGAATCAATGACAGTATTAAAAGATGGAGCATCGGCAGCTATTTATGGTAGCCGGGCAGGAAACGGTGTAGTATTGGTGAAAACCAAAAGTGGCAACCCGGGTGCTCCTAAAGTAAGTTATAACGGATATTTTGGAATCCAGTCCCATGGAGATCTTACGCCTATGGCTAATACGGAACAGTATATGGACATGTGGAACGAAGCAGCTTTGAATGATGGACGTGATCCAATATCACTGCCCGAAGGCGCGCAATTGTCCAATACAAACTGGCTGAATGAGATTTTCCGGACAGCTATGATGCAAAGCCATCAGGTGAACGTTAGCGGAGGAGATGATAAAACACGCTACTATGTGTCCGGTACTTATTTTGATCAGGACGGGATTATCCTTAACTCAGATTATAATGAAGTGAATATTCGTTCCAATATTAGCTCTCAGCTAAATGAACATATCAAAGTTGGACTAAACCTGAATTACAGCAATTCAAAAACCAATAAAGTAGGAGCGTCGGGTGATGGTTACGGCGGCAACGGAGGAAGCGTAATACGTTATGCGTATTTCAGGACGCCGGCAACTTCTGTTTTTAATCCGGACGGTTCTTATCAGGATATGCCTGCAGTTCCGGTATATAGTCCAGATGGGAGTTTGAGTGAAATGTATGACGCTTCCAGATATTTCGGTGATGGATATAACCCTGTTGGTTTGGCTGAGAAATTTGACTGGACACTCAAGTCACAGCGTTTGTTCGGAAACGCTTATTTTGAAGCAAGTATAATCGATGAACTTATTTTCCGGAGTAATTTTGGTGTGGATGCAGGTAACTCAACCGAAAAAAGGTTTAATGAAAACTGGGGGACAAACGGACGTATCAACAGTCCAAATTCACTGGAACAACGAGAAAACAATTTGGTGAACTGGGATTGGTACAATACGCTTTCATATCGCCATACCTTTAATAAGAACCACAATACAAATTTCCTCCTGGGTATGGAAGCAATACGCAACAGCAATAAGTATATGTCGGCCAATGACCGTGATTTTCCCGACCAGCTTAACAATATGCGTTATTTAGGCAATGGTTTGGGAATCAAAAGAACCTATAGCGGAGAAACGGCATGGTCGCTTCTTTCGTATTTTGGAAAAGTAGGATATAACTTCAAAAGCAAATACTTTGCTGAAGCAGTGATACGTGCCGATGGATCCTCACGGTTTGCTCCCGGCCAACGATGGGGCGCTTTTTATAGTGGTGCCTTAAGCTGGAATATGCATGAAGAACAATTTATGAAAGATTTGGGCTGGTTCAGTCAGTTTAAACTCAGGGCTACCCTCGGCCAAACAGGAAATCAGGAAGTAAATCCATATTCTTACGAATCTACAGTGGGAAGTGGTTATGATTATCCCTTCGGAGGAACAGCAAACTATGGTTATACCGTGAATATGCGCGGCAATGAAAATACTACCTGGGAAACCACTACCCAGTTCGACTTGGGTGCTGATATAGGTTTGCTCGATAACCAGCTGATTATTGTTGCCGACTATTTTAACCGCCTTACGGATGATATGCTGGTTCAGGTGCCTCAGCCCGCTATTGGTGGTACAGCTAGTGTTCCTTTCCTGAATGCAGGATCGGTGCGGAATACCGGCCTTGAACTGGAAGTTTTCTGGCGCGACTTTAAAGGCGACTTCCAATATGAGGTGAGTGGAAACATTGCATTCCTTCATAATGAAGTAGTTTCCCTCAGCGATGGTGTGCCTATTGCTGCCGGTCGTATCGATAATGGTGTTTATGCTACCCTTACCGAAGAAGGTTATCCCATTGGTTCCTTTTACCTCTATGAAATGGATGGGATATATCAGAATGAACTGGATATCTTTACCAGCCCATATCAGGGCAAGGATGTGCAGCCCGGTGATGTCAAATACAGGGATTTAAGTGGTCCTAATGGGGTGCCCGACGGTATTATTGATGAATACGACCGTACTCATTGTGGTAGCGCAATCCCTAAATTTACCTACGGTCTTAATGTAAATATGTCTTATAAAAACTGGGATTTCTCAATGTTCTGGAATGGCGTGTACGGAAATAAAATCTACTGGCAGATTGCCAAGGATATTGAAGGTTTTTACCGTTCCTTTAACATTACAGAGGAAGTTTACGAAAATCACTGGACTGGCGAAGGTACCAGTAATGAATACCCCAGGGCTTCCTGGATGAGCTCCGCCAATAACAACAAGGCATCAACACGATTCCTTAAAGATGGATCCTATCTCCGTTTGAAAAATATACAGATCGGCTATAGTTTTGGTGATAATATTATTAAAAAATTGAAAATCAGTGGTCTCCGTATATATTTTAGTGGGGAAAACCTGCTTACCATTACGAAATATCCCGGTCTGGATCCTGAAATGACCGTAAGCGATAACCTGAATTCTGAAGTAAACGGAGGCGACCTGGCTGCTGGTATCGATTGGGGAACTTACCCGGTTGCAAAGGTTTATACTCTGGGAATTAACCTGAATTTATAAGATAAGGAGGTACGAAAATGAAAGAAATTTATAAAAGAATATTGAATAAGCGAAATCAGATAATATTTGCAGCCTTTGCTTTCTTATTACTGATTGTCGTCAGCTCCTGTGAGAAGTTCCTTGATGAAGAAATGCAGGGAGATTATCCGGTTACCGAATTTTTGAGTTCAGCATCCGATGTGGAACTGGCTGTTACGGCAGCCTATAATTGCCTCACTTATGCCAATACCAATAACCGTAACTGGGTCTTTGCTACCATAGCCTCTGATGATGCTGTAAAAGGTGGTATTGCCGGCGATCAGGCTGACATCCAACTGATCGATGATTTTATCATTGATTCTGATAACGGAAATCTGGAAATGCTGTGGGCGCTCTATTATGAAGGTATTACACGTGCCAATTTTGTAATTGATGGTATCCGGAATATTTCTATGGATCAAAACCTCAAAAACAGGTATATTGCCGAGTGCAAATTCCTGCGTGCCTACTATTATTTTTGGCTTTCTAATGTTTATGGTAACCTGCCTGTTGTTTTGGAACCCAAAAATCCGGATGAATTGCAGATTCCTGCTTCTTCAAGGAGTTATATATTTGAAAATATAATTATTGCAGATCTTAAAGCCATCACTCAAAGCCATTCATTGCCAGTTTCCTATGGTTCAGCAAATGTGGGCAGGGCTACACTAGGTGCTGCACTCGGACTGCTGGCCAAAGCATACCTTTTCATGGAAAACTGGACAGAAGCTGCAAATGCGGCTCAGTCAGTGGTCGATCTTGGCGTATATGGACTGGAAGATATATACAGCCATAATTTTAATGTTAACTATAGCAATAATTCCGAATCAGTTTTTACTGTACAGCATCTTTCTGCACAGGATCCGGCTTTGGGCAATTCATTGAACCAGTGGTTTGCCCCTCGTGCAAATAATGGATATGGCTTTAATGTTCCGGTACAGGCTTTTGTGGATGCATTTGAAAGTAATCCGGAAGGTATTGTTGATCCACGCCTTACATATACCGTAGGAATGGAAGGACATATATGGACTGACGGCCAGATGTTTGATCCCGATTGGTCGCCAACAGGATATATGCAAAAGAAGTTTATTCAGCCGCTTAGCGAAATCCCTAAAGAATTGAAAGCTGATGCAGATATCGATTATACTTTTATGCGGTACTCTGAGATTTATCTCATACTGGCAGAAGCCCTGAATGAAAAAGGTCAGACTTCTGAGGCTTTGGTGTGGCTCAATAAAGTTCGTGAGAGGGCGCGCAACTCATTCCTTTACGATGAAAGCCTTGAACATTATGGCTCAGTTCCTGAAGGGCTATTGCCCGACATAAAAAGCACCAACCAATCACTTGTGCGCGATGCAGTACGTCACGAACGCAGGGTGGAGCTGGGGTTTGAAATGCATCGCTATTTTGATGTGATCCGATACGGTAGGCAATATGCCAATAAAGTTTTTGAAGGAACGGCCTTTAATTATGATCAGAATAAATTTTTCCCCTATCCGCAAAGTGAACTGGATACAAATCATGAATTAAAATAATTTTTAACTACCATTTATCAACCTTAAAATTCTATTACATGAAAAAATTCTTATCATGGGCATTTGTTGCCTTATTTATTCCAACACTTATCGTCGGATGTTCCGATGATGATGACGATGTTGTTGTAGATCCAGCAAATTTGACAGAACTGAATGCAACAATCGAAGCTGCACAGGTTCTTCATGACAACGCAGTTGAAGGTACTGAGCCTCTACAGTATGAAGTAGGTTCAAAAGAAGTATTTCAGGCTGCTATCGATCAGGCTATTGCCGTTAGGGATATGACTGGCGTAAGTCAAACTGCAGTGGATAATGCCAATATTAGCCTGGAACAGGCAGTAGGGGTATTTGAATCAAAATTGATCACCAATATCGCACCCGAGGCATTGGTCGGTCACTGGACTTTTAATGGAAATGCCGACGATATTACAGGAAACGGCAATAACGGTACAGCAATGACAGGCCATGAATACTGGGGCGCAGGCATTCCTGCCCTTACAGCCGACCGTTTCGGTAATACCGATTATTGCTATTACCTGAACCAAGGCGCCAATATCCAGGTGCCCTACAGCACTGCACTTAATCCTACAAGTATGACCATCTCCCTCTGGATTAAAATGGAAGAGCAGGACAATAACGACTATATGGTCTCAATGAACCGCTGGAATGGTTATAAATTGAACCTGCAAACTGAAAATTTCCTGTTTTTCACAGTTAAAGCTGATGAAGGCGGTGAAGAGCCTGTTTATTATGACAGAGATAGTAACCCAGCCTATATTTCAGCAGATGAGTGGACACACGTAACCGTTTCCTTTACACCAGGCGAAATGAAATTTTATGTAAACGGTGAACTCGTTAAAACATGGGACAATACTCCGGGCACACCTGTTAGTGCCGACAATATTGACCTTACTTTTGGCTCTGACTTGCCTACAGGAGTTTATTCAACAGACGAAGCTTCCCCTTACTATGTAAACTGGGGTGGTTTCTTTAAAGGTGCTATGGATGATGTCCGTTTCTATAATATCCAGCTTACCGATGCTCAGGTAATGTCTATTTATAGTTTCGAAAAAGAAAATGTACAGGAATAATACTTGGTCTTGAACCTATTAAAGACTGCCTTGTATTGGGGCAGTCTTTTTTTTACTGTTGTTCTCATCAGTATTTGTTTTTAGTTGATTCTCATGAGCTACAAATATTAGCCTGATTAATTCATGATATTTAGTCATGAAAACACAAAACGCAATAAGAGAAAAGGAGCCCAGATTTTTGGCGCACAGGAATAGCCGTAGCTAATGTGGGCATCAAAAAGATAGCATTCCTTTTGATTGAAGCGGTTTGTGCTTGCAATAGAATATTTTGTGAATTATTTAGGTTAAATGTTATAAAATAAAATCCTGGCTTCTTTCTGGATAAATTCTAATTAGTTTTTGTCCATAATATTCGATCTCAGCGTTATCCTCGGTATTGAAACCAGTCACTTACTATAGTAAGTTCCTTATTTTCAATACCGAGAATGCCTCGACCTCGAACATTCTGAACTAAAAACACGACTTTATAGACGAACTCTAATTATAAACTTCGATACTGATTAATATGTCAAAAATAAATTGCCTTCTGTTCGCTTTTTTCTTTGCTGCAGCTTCTTCGGTGGCACAGCAAATCAATATCCAACGTATTGATCAAATGCCTGAATTTCCAGAGCCTTATGAAATGCGGGACTGGTATCAGGTGGCTGTTGATTATGATAATCTGGTTTTTGATACCCTTGCCACAGGCGAATATTTTCCCCTGGTGAAAGTTTATAACTCAGGTATCAATTATCCCGCTGATCCTTATTTTGGTATTCAATCCTATGTGGGGCATCAGGGTTCCGGACTGGAAGCCATAAATGTTTTGCCCGCCTTGATCGGGGCATCGCTTTGTGGTATTGATAAAAGCAATCAGAATGGTTTTGACTGGGTGCTTGCTGCACAGGAATTTTTTAACCGGGCAAACGGACAAATGGTTTATCTGAATGCACCGGTTTCCAGCTCCGGAAATGATTGGTGGTACGATTTGATGCCCAATGTTTTTTTCTATCAGTTGAATGATCTTTATCCGCAAACAGGTGATTTTGACAATCAGTTTATAAAAGTGGCTGATCGCTGGTTGGGAGCTGTGTATGCTCTCGGAGGGAGCACCACGCCCTGGGTTGTTCCTGATTTTAACTACCGCGCTTTTGACCTATTGAGTGGCCGTCCGCTCGAAAGCGGTGTGCCCGAACCTGAAGCGGCAGGGGCAATGGCATGGATTTTTTATAATGCCTGGACAAAAACGCGAAACCAAAAATATCTTCAAGGGGCGGAGTTTTGCCTTGAATTCCTTGAAAATTGGGAATCAAACCCTTCTTATGAACTTATGTTGTCGTACGGCATATATACTGCCGCGCGCATGAATGCCGAAATAGGGACCCAGTACGATATAAACAAAATGATGAACTGGGCATTTGATGTGGGCTCCTTGAGGGATTGGGGCACTATCCTTGGGAATTGGAACAATTATGATGTTTCGGGCCTGATTGGCGAAGCTAAAAATAATGTGCGTGATTATGCTTTTGCTATGAACGGTTTTGAACAAATGGGAGCACTGCTTCCTGCATTAAAATATGATGAACGCTTTGCTACAGCATTGGGAAAATGGTGCTTGAACATCGCAAATGCAAGCCGTTTGTTTTACGGGAAATACCTGCCGGAACAAAATCAAAGCAATGCACATTGGTTGCAAAATTATGATCCTCATAACTGTATCGCCTATGAAGGGCTTAAAGAAATCGAAAATAACCTTTCGCCTGTGGCTACTGGTGATGCTATGGCTGCAGGATGGGCAGAGACCAATCTCGGTCTTTACGGCTCTTCACATGTAGGGATTTTTGGCGCAATTATCGATACTACAAATGTCCGTGGAATACTAAAACTGGATCTTAATGCCACAGATTATTATGCACAGAACATTTTTCCGGCTTATCTCCTTTATAATCCCTTTGCGCAAAACCATGATGTAATGCTGGTGCACAGCACAGAAGCTGTGGAAATTTATGATGCCCTTTCCAATGAAATCATCGCTAGTGGAAATGGTGGGATAAATATCAGCATTCCAGCAAAAAAAGCAATTGTAGCCATCGTTCTGCCACAAAATGCTGAACTTATTTCAAACAATAAGATGACCCTTTGTAATGGAATAGTGATCGATTACAATAAAGGTTTAAGTACCGCAAATCCCGCGCCACGCATTAAAGCCCTTGCCACTGAAAACGACAGTGTCCAAATGATGTCTGAAGTAAAGATATTCTGTTCAGCCCAGGAAAACCCGGGAACAGGGCTTACTTACAGTTGGGCAGTAAACGGTGAGCCATACACAGCAGGTTCGGAGCTTTTATTGTCCTTTTCCCAGATCGGGCAAAAAAAGGTGGTTTGTGTGATTTCTGATGAGGATGAGCGCAGAGATACAGCAACACTGTTTTTGGAAGTTGTTGAAAAAGTTGCTAAACCACCAGAAATTGAACTGATCCAGGCTGCCCCCCCTAAAGTCAAAACAGGGGAGAAGGCTCTTTTGAGTTGCCACGCATCAGATCCCAACGGGGACACTTTGACTTATATTTGGTCAGCAACAGAAGGTGTGTTGGAGGGCAATGGCCCTGAAATTGTTTATACAGCCCCGGAGCATGAAGGTGTTTATTATATTAAATGCCGCGTGTCCGATGAGGATCAGCTGTTTGTTGCCGACAGTATCGCACTCATCATTTATGACCCAAATAACCAGCCGCAAGGCGATTTAATTGCTTGGTATAAGTTTTCAGGATCGGTTTATGACTTCAGTGGAAACGGTCATAGCGGCACTGCATATTCTTGTGATTGGGTGGCGGATATGCACGGAAAGGACGAAGAGGCTGTGTATTTGCCCTCTTCTGCTGCGTGGATTGACATCCCGAACGACGAACAACTGAATTTCAGGAATGGGCTGAGCCTGACGATGGTATTAAGTCCTGAAGCATTGTATGACAGGGAAATGTTTGTGATTTCTCATGGTAGCTGGGAAGAGCGCTGGAAATTGTCGCTAACCCAAAGCGGACGACTGCGTTTTACCGTGAACAGTACAGAAGGAATAACAGATGTTGATTCTGAAACTGCTTTGCAAATTGGCCGTTATTACCATATTGCAGCAGTTTATAATGCTTTTACTTTGGAGCTTTATGTTGATTCTAAAATGGAAAACTTTGCAGTTTGCAAGGGTATGATAAATACTTCAGGCAACGATTTGGTTATGGGGCGCAATATCGCCGGAATTTCGGATTATAATTTTCGTGGAGTGATTGATGATGTCCGTATTTTTGATTACGGGTTAAATTATGAGGAGGTGCAACAGTATTATCAGGAAGATATTAATTCTCTGGATGAAAAAGAGTATTATCCTTCCCGGATGATTTTAAGCCCCAATCCTGCTAGTACTGAAGTGAAGATTGATTTTCCCGACTTAATGCCTGCTGGAGCAAAGCTTGTTCTTTATTCAATAGATGGGCATATGATCTTGTCGCAGGATATTGATGCCGCATCACAACAAACTGCTCTCAGTCTTGTCGGGCTCAGCCCTGGAATGTATCTTCTGAAATGCATAAGTCCAAACAAGGTTTTTGCAGAACGGCTCGTGATTTCATACATCCGATGACCCGGAGTCATCGGATGTATGAACATTTCAGTTCAAGATTATAATCCCATAACCATCAGTTTTGTGCTCAGACAAGAATTTTCCGTTTCAAAGCGGCCAATGTAAATGCCTGGAGCAAAATCTTGACTGATCTTTTTGCTGCTTTGCTTCGAAATAATGCCCTGATATAGGATCAGGCCATTTGTAGAAACAATTTGAATTTCGCCTTTCTGATCGGAATTATTGATGAAAGTGATGCCATCGGCTGAGGCAAAAGCGCAAATAGGGTTGTTTTCAGCGGGCATATCATCAATGGCTGTGGTGCCAAAATGCAGTACAAAACGATCGGTAAACTCTCCTTCCGTTGCTGCAAAGCTATAGTCAGCATTGCTCAGCTTGTGTACATTGTTTTCGTATTTATCCTCAATATAAATACCTGTCTCGCCAAGTGTTGCATTGTTTTGATTGATTGAAATCCGGAAGCTTCCCGTTTTTGGGATTTTTACGCCCAAGCGGATGCTGCAGCCTTCGCTGATGTCGGGGATGCTGTTTATTGCCAGTTTAATTTCATTATCTGAAAGGGAATAAAAAGCAGGTGATGCCGGATTGAAAGAATACATTTTTATGGCATCCAATTGATCGCGTTTGCTGCTGCTGTTTAAATTGGTATTGATCCAGGTCTCATCCGAGTAAGTTTCGCCTGTTAGCAGGAGTTCCAAATCATAGGACCTGCTGCTGTTTTTATAAATATTATTATTGGCATGGACTTTCATATTTTTAGCAAAACTAAAAGTCTCACCATTTGATGATTGCTTTGCAGAAACAAAGAATCCCTGCTGTGCCGGGATGTAAGCATTGGCCTGAGATCCGTTGATCAGTACATAATCCCCGGCGCCTTCATTTGCTGTTTGGTCGTAGGCATAGGCATACACATCCTGAAAAAGGGACGTTTCGGCATTATGATCCACTAAACTCCAGTTGATTGCCGAAGAAAAAGGATTGCCAATCAGGTTCCAACCGCTGGCATAGGTCCAGTTTTTTGCTGATGATGAATTCTTTAGCGTAATATCAACTGCATCGGTATTGATATCACCGGCTATTGTTTTTGTGGGACTGGCGGCATTATAGGCTATGAGGTATCCTTTCCCTGAAACAAAATTGTTGTTTCCTCCATTTGCTGTTGGGAAATTTGGCGCACCCCCGGAGCCGTCCTGGTTTTTAAAATTGACCCAAGTGCCCGGCTCAGGTTCATCCCATAAATAGAAATCATTGTCTGTGCCTGAACCCGGATCAAAAGAGCTTCCCGCAATGGATTTACTGTTTATGGGCGTCGCGTAAGTGTGCCATGCCAGAGATTTGCCACCAAGATAGCATTCGAAATGGACATCGCCTGTAGAGGATCCGTCAACAATAAGTGAGCCTGAACCAGTAGCATTGCTTTTTACTGTAAATGTTCCATCGAGGCCTAACCAATGCGTGTGCAGGTTTTTGCCAATTGTGAGCTGAGCGGTAGGGTAAAGTTCAACTTGCGAATTGTGCAGCATATAAAGCGATCCGGTGATGGTGAGATCTGTATTGTCTTTGATGCGTGTATTAAAAGCGTTGAACACACTTCCGTAGATGATGCGGTGTACCGTATTTTCGATTTCAAGTGTATTGCCTGTGGAAAGTACAAGGTGGTTGCAAATCAGGTTGTTATCAACTACGGGATGGGTTTCGTCCGACGTACAGTAAATACCGACATTATCGCTGGCATCGGGCACAGTGCCGCGGCTCCAGTTAGTTGCTGTGCCCCAATCGGAGGAGGAGGTGTTGAGCCATGTAGTATAAGCTGTTGATTCTACCCAGTCGGTGGTAGCGTCCATATTGGTCAGCGTTCCGTCGTTTGCATTGGGCGAGAAATCCTGCAGTTTATCTAAATTATTGTTATTAAAATTATAATAAGCAATCAGGCCTTCCTCATTTCCGGTGAGCTGGCGGTTCATGTTTTGAGCTATATCATCCTGACTGAGAGCGATATTCCAAATTTTTACTTCATCTATTTTGCCTTTAAATGGTAAATTGTTATCTCTAAATCCGATAGTCAGATCCTGTGTGCTGTTTGTGGCATTACCGCTGCCCGAAGCACTGCTTTCCAGAGAACCATCTACAAATAGTTTTATGGCTGAACCGTTGTACGTACCGGCTATATGATGCCATAGGCCATCATTGACAGACGTTGTTGAAAGCAACCAATTACTGCTCACTCCTTCAATGAAAAATCCAGCTTTTCCTGCATGGCCTGGTGGAGATGCATACAAATAATATGCGCCACCGTTTTTTACAACAACAGGTCGTTCTTCTGAAACATCAGTAAAATTAACCCAGGCTTCAACGGTAACTTCATTGCTTATATTAAGTGTTTCGTTATGGGAAACAATGACTTTATTATAGGTTGTGGTGCCATCAAATTCCAAACAATTCCCCGGGCCATAAAAAGCGGGGGATGTTTCCAGATTGCTGTTGTCCATATTTACGAGTGTAGCATCCTGCGGTATAGAAGCAGAGCAGGGTAAGATTGTATTTGAGGCTCCTTCCGTTTCATCCATTTGATAATATGCCACAAGTCCGCTTTCATTGCCATTAAGCTCATTGTAGATATTGGCACGGATTTCAGCTTGGGTGCGAACGCTGCTCCAAATGCGTACTTCATCCATTTTGCCATCGAAAAGTGGGTTTTCTGAGTATTGTGACTTTCCCATCCAGTTGTTGGCTGTAACACCAAGATCAGATGGCTTAAAGGTCATCCCGCTATTCGTGCCTATACTTACCCCATCCAGATAGAGTGTCCCGTTTCCGGTTGAACTTAATGTTACAGCAATATGATGCCATTCGTTCAGGGGCATATTAACAGAACTCAATATTTTTGATTCTCCGGTAGAAGTATTTGGAGTTATTGCGAAGCGGATATAGTCATCATCAGCACAAGGTGTTAAGAACATATTTCCGGTGGTAGATGAATGGCCAAAATCAAAAATCCGCTGCCAGTCGTTATCCGTTGTGCCGTTCCAATATACCCAGGCTTCAAAAGTGAAGTTATTGTGATTGGCTATTCCATCGGGCAAATCAACATACTCATCACTACCGTTAAATATTAAGGAATGGTTCTGGCTCATAAGCGAAATAGAACAAAGCAGAGCCGTAATGGTCAATAAAAATCTGGATGTCATTTAGGTTATAATTTGATTATTGCAAAGGTAGTAATAATTTAGATATTTGATCTTAATTTATGTTAACTCAAATGGGCAGACGCATATTAAATCAGGCATTATTCCTAATCTGATCAAAGCAAATCTCCGCTGCCTTACAGGCTGATAATCTATTGGGTTTGGCATTAAGCTAATGGGGTGCATCAATATAATACATGTCATGATTACAGCCTGAAAACCAAAATATTGCATAAACAAAAGGGGTTCTGCTCTGAATTCCGTGTAAACCTTTAATGTATTCAAAGGATGGAATACAGTTTTAAATACCTATCAAAATTTAGAGAACTAATCTGGGACAAACTTTCCAAAGTTTAACCTCCAATTCTACCTCATTTTTTATTACACACAAAAAAACGAGTAGAACCCCAAATATCTGCTTAGTATTTAATTTCAAACATTGTCATTGCCCACGAAATTACTAGTAGAACCTTAATTAGCAGCTTTTCTTCTCATCATGCAAACCTGCCTTAAGGATGATGTTCCATATTGGCCAATCATGTTGCACTGCCCTTTCAAAAGCTTTGAAGCTTTGTATTAGTAGAAATTAAGATCAATCAAACTTTTAAGAAAATGCAGTTTTTTACTTGACTGGGCTTGGTCGGGTCTTGTTTGAGGTATCGGATTATATTCCTTTCCGCGAATTTTCTTGAAGCAGGTCCTTTTATTGATATTTATATCGCTTGATACTTTTTTTAGGCGTTTTCTCAAATTCTTCTTGCCGTATCTCCAGCTTTGCTATTTGCATATATTTTGGAAGCTGGCTGTTGAGCTCCTTTTTATGATGTTCTACCAGTTTTTCCATGGGTTCGTCGGGATTGAGACATTCGGCATCGGGATAGATCATGGCGTGGATTTTGCCGTCGCGCTCCACTACCAAACTCTCGGCAACGCAGGGAATATTATTGATGCGTGCTTCGATTTCTTCGGGGAAAATATTTTGACCATTAGGGCCGAGGATCATACTCTTTGAGCGCCCTTTGATGAAAATGTAACCGTTTTCATCAAGGTAGCCCAGATCACCGGTATGCAGCCAGCCATCTTCATCAATAGCCTTTTGCGTGGCGGTTTCATTTTTGTAATAACCCATCATCACATTGTGGCCTTTGACGCAAAACTCACCAAATCCTTCTTTATTTTTATTGACCACTTTGATTTCCAAAGTGTCCACCAGTTTTCCGGCAGAAAAGCGCGCACTGGTTTTCCAGCCGTCATAGCTGATCAGTGGTGCGCATTCGGTCATGCCATAGCCAACTGCATAAGGGAATTTGATTTTGTTGAGGAAAATCTCCACATCATGGTTGAGCGGAGCGCCACCAATTACAAATTCGTGCATCCTGCCACCAAAAGAGGTGATCAGTTTTTCGCGTACTTTTTTGTGGATGATTTTATTGATGCCCGGTATCGCAAGCAAAACTTTCATGGCGGGTTTTTGAATGGCCGGTGCTATTTGTTTTTTGAATATTTTTTCGATGATGAGCGGGACGGAGAGTATCAGTCGCGGTTTTACTTCTTTAAATGCCTGAATAATCAATTGTGGGGTAGGTGCTTTACCAAAGAATGTAATATTACAGCCGAGGGTCAGGGGATAGAGGAATTCGAATGCACAGCCATAGGCATGCGCTAAGGGAAGGAAGGACACAATTGCGTCGCCTGCTACCAAAGGCATGTTTTCGCGGGCAAATTTTACATTGGCCATCAGGTTGTTGAAACTCAGCATCACGCCTTTGCTAAAACCGGATGTGCCCGAAGTATATTGAATGGTTGCCAGTTCTGAATTGTTAATCTCAGCAAATATTAATTGTTCTTTCGTGATGGCTTCGGATTTGAATTTTTCCGGCCAGTCAATTTTATCCTTCTCGAGGAGCTTCATATCATCCAGCTGGATAATAGCTTCTAAATCAGGCATTTCTTTTGTGTTCAGATTCTTGAGGATTGCTTTGGAGCAAAAGAAGAGTTTGGATTCGGAATGCTGGATCACATGGTGAATATCATCGGCAATGAAATCGGATAAAATGGGTACGATTACGGCGCCATAGGTCAATGTGGCCACATAAACAGTTCCCCAGTGGATATTGCTTTTTCCGCTTAATGCGATTTTATCGCCTTTTTTGATGTTGTTTTTGCGATAAAGCTCATGGATATAATGTATGTCAGCCGCTGTTTCGGCAAAGCTTTTTGAATCAGAGCGGTAATTGATGAGGCAGGGGCGTTCCCAGTTTTCAAGGAATGCCTGGTGATACATCCGAATTAGATTTTCTTTCAGCATTGTCTTTGGTTTTGCCCAAAAATAATCAATTATTTGAAAACATGGCACGGATATTTTTTTTCAGAATAAGAGATGCTGCTTTTTTGGGAACTGAAAGTTTATTGGATGAGTATGTGCTTTTGCTTTTTATCAAAAAAAACTCCCACCCAAAACAGGCAGGAGTTTTATTATGTTATTCTTTAATGTTTAGAAATCAAACTTGATTCCCTGTGCCAATGGAAGATCTTCACTATAGTTAATCGTATTGGTCTGCCTTCTCATATAGGCTTTCCATGCATCAGAACCTGATTCGCGTCCACCGCCGGTATCTTTTTCACCGCCAAATGCGCCACCGATTTCTGCACCTGAAGTACCGATATTTACATTGGCAATACCGCAATCAGAACCACCTTCAGAAAGGAATTTCTCTGCTTCGCGCAGGCTTTCCGTAAATACAGCCGAAGAAAGTCCCTGAGGAACATCGTTCTGGATATCAATGGCATTATCGATATTGCCACTGTATTTGATCATATAAAGGATTGGGGCAAATGTTTCTTCCTGAACCACTTCGAAATGGTTTTCAGCTTCGATGATGGTAGGGACAACGTAATTTCCAGATTCAAATCCTTCGCCTTTCATTACTTCGCCGCCAAAGAGCAGTTTGCCGCCTTCTTTCTGTGCACGTTCAATAGCGTCGGTGTACATGCTTACTGCGCCATTGTCGATCATCGGGCCTACAAGATATTTTTCGTCAAGTGGGTTTCCAATCACATCTTTTACACTTTTGTATGCTGTGAGCAGTTTGTCTTTTACGGTATCATACACATCTTCGTGCACAATGATGCGGCGTGTGGAAGTACAGCGTTGGCCACATGTCCCCACTGCACCGAATACTACCGATTTTATGGCCATTTCCAGGTTGGAGTTGTTGGAAATGATTACGGCATTGTTTCCGCCCAGCTCGAGGATAGAACGTCCGAGACGCTCACCAACGATTCCGCCAACACGTTTACCAACAGCAGTTGATCCGGTAACGGAGAATAAGGGGATGCGCTTGTCGGCTGCGAAATTGTCGCCAACTACGCTCGATTTTGCAATAATCAGGTTGAAAACGCCTTCAGGTACATTGTTTTCTTTCAGGACGCTTTCGATGATTTTTTGTGTTGCAATAGCTGTTAATGGAACCTTAGAACTTGGTTTCCAAACAACAACGTCGCCACAGGCTGCTGCCAGCATACTGTTCCATGCCCAAACGGCAACCGGGAAGTTGAAGGCAGTGATCAGGCCAACAATTCCGATGGGATGATACTGGTCGTACATGCGGTGGTCCTGACGCTCAGAGTGCATCGTAAAACCATTGAGCAGGCGTGCCTGACCAACAGCAAAATCGCAGATGTCGATCATTTCCTGTACTTCGCCCAGGCCTTCCTGGTAGATTTTTCCCATTTCGAGGGAAACCAGATAACCGAGTTCTTCTTTGTATTCGCGGAGTTTGTTGCCGATCTGACGAACGATTTCACCACGCAAAGGAGCAGGCATATTGCGCCATACTTTAAAAGCTTCCTGAGCTTTGGTCATAATGTGTTCGTAATCTTCAACGCTTGCAGTTTTTACGCGTGCAATTTCTTTTCCGTCGATAGGTGATACGGAAATGTTTTCTTTCCCATTGGTTTGCAGCCAGTTGGTTCCGGTTGTGGCACCGTAATTAACAGCTTCTATTCCAAGTTTTTGCAGTACTTCTGCTGTGTTCATGTGATGAGTTATTTTAAAAATTATAAAAACGTTTTGTTCTGGATTTGACGGCAAATATAATAATTTGATGCTGTTTTTACCTGGCTATTAGTATTTTTAAATTGGTTCTGTTTTTCAAGGAACAAATTTTAAATTTGCAAGCATAAAACAATCATCATGAAAAACAGTATCAAAATTCTCGGCTTTTTGCTTGCTTTGGTCTTTGTGGCCTGCAATAACCTGCAAAAAGTCGATAATGTAAACATCAAATTAAGTGTATCGGCCAATGGCGAAACAGATTTGATCAAAGCAGCGCAGGAAGAAGATGCTGCCGATGATCCGGCCATATGGATCAATCCTGGGAACAGTGCCCTGAGTACCATCATCGGCACAAATAAAAAAGGCGGGCTTGCCGTGTACGATCTCAGCGGTAAAGAACTTTTCTACTATGAAATGGGCAACATCAATAATGTGGATGTGCTCTACGATTACGTTCTGGACAATGATACCATTGACCTTGTTGGTTTTTCCAACCGGAAAATCAATTCTGTTGGATTGAAGAAAGTAAATAAAGTCAACCGCAGCCTCGAAGAGGTTCAGGCCAGGGATATTGTATCTGCTTTAGATGGAGTTTATGGTTTTTGTATGTACCGCAGCCCCAAAACCGGCACAGCCTATGCGTTTATCAACAGCAAAGAAGGGCAGGTAGAACAATGGGAACTGATAGCAAAAGGAGATGTGATTGATGGCCAAATGCTGCGTTCCTTTGATGTGGGCGGCCAGGTAGAAGGTATGGTTGCCGATGCGGAAACGGCTGATCTTTACGTTGGTGAAGAAGGTGGTGGCATCTGGAAATACGGTGCCGAACCGGAGGATGGCAAAAAGCGCCATAAACTGCTTATGTCAGACGAAAATAATCCGGCTATAAAATTTGATGTGGAAGGGCTTTCCATTTACTATGCTGCTCATGGAAAAGGATACCTGATTGCCTCAAGCCAGGGAAACTACAGCTATGCTGTTTTTGAACGCGAAGGAAATAACAAATACCTCTTCAGTTTTAAAATTTCTGATGGTGCCCTCGATGGAGCAGAAGAAACCGATGGACTGGATGTAAGCAACCGTCCGCTTGGTAAGGATTATCCATTTGGCCTTCTTGTGGTGCAGGATGGTTTTAACAAAGACGAAAACGGAACGGCAGTACCACAGAATTTTAAAATGGTGGGATGGGAGAAGATTGCCAAACTCGTTCAGCCGGAATTGATTGTGGATACGGGTTTTGTATTGTACCGTTAGGCCGTCAGGGCTTTTACAATCCTTAAAAGAATCGTGAGCGCATCTGCAATAATCAGCAGGAGAAAACCGGATTCTACCCGGAAACGCGCTATTTTCGCAATCATAACAATGGCCCCGATCAGCGACAGGATTGTGCTTAAGGCGATCATCCTTGCGCCCTGAAGGTGCAAAAGGCTGAAACTCCAAAAGAGCAAAACCGGAACAATAATGGCCAGGCTTGTTGTTTTTTCCATCGTTCTAAAGCCCTTTTTAGTCAAAACATACAGTAGGGCAAATGCACAGCCAATAGTATAAATACTCAGTCCGGCTGTTGCCATTCCTTCAAGTGGGATGAAAACAAAAACCAACCCAATAACCATTGCAATTGTGAGTATCAGGCTTTTGGTGTTGCCGAATTTATAGGATAAAAAGAGCGCTAAAGCTGCGCAAATAGATAGACTAATGGTATAAAGCATAAGGCGAATGTGTAAATTGCTGCTCAAATGTAGTGAAAACCAACTGATTTTTAAAAAATAGTGGATTTTTTCTCATTACGCACATCTGCGTAACGCAAAATTGCGTAATGGAATTAACATTCTGATAATTACTTAAATAAGAAAGAGGTGGCGGTTTTTTGAAGGCTATTATTGCCTGTTGTTCCGTCACCTCTTTTGTATTTCCAGAGCAAAAACCGACGCTTACAAAACATGCAGTTTAAACCAATGCGCAGCTTCTTCTACCACGGGCACACCGCTCAGCAGCATAATTACCGAAATGGCTGCAAGTATGCACAATACGGCAACGATTTTTTGTTCGGCTTTGGTAAAGACCCTTTGTTTGCGTCCTTTTTGCCTTTGGCGGATGGCTTTTCGATATACCAAAATACCAATCGCATAGAGGATGCTCGACATAAGGATGTATTTCAAGCCGGCGGCATAAATCAGCCAGAATGAATACAATGTGGCAATACCTGCCGTCATCAGTGCTTTTTTGCGGATATTTTCATGCAGTGGCTTTGTTTTGCTTAATGCCGTTTTTAGTAAGTACATCGCGCTGAGCGCATAAGGAATCAGGATCATGGAACCGGAAATGCTGATAATTGCAAGAAAAGCATTTTTGGCAAATGCAGAGAACAGCAGTGTAAACTGCATGATGATACTGGTGACTGTAAGCGCATAAACAGGTGCTTCGTTTTTGTTGTGGCGGGCAAAAGCTTTGGGTAAAACGCCTTCTTTTGCAGCCGATGAAGGTACTTCGGAAGTGAGGATAGTCCAGGCAATCCATGCGCCAAGCACGGAAATGATCACACCAAGATTGATTATTGTAGCACCCCAATCGCCAACAATGGCTTTGAGCACGTATGCCATTGAAGGATCGGGAAGCCCGGCAAGTTTGGCCTGGTGCATTACGCCAAAACTAAAAATACTGATGGCAGCATAAATGGCCACAGCACTCACAAAACCAATCATAGTGGCTTTGCCTACATCCGATGATTTTTTGGCCCTTCCGGAGATGACCACAGCGCCTTCAATGCCAATAAAAGCCCAGAGCGTTACCAGCATGGTGCTTTTAAGCTGACCGCTGATGCTGCCCAGTCCGTTTACTTTGCCCCAGATGTCGAAACTGAGTTCGTCCCAATGGAATGAAAACAAGAGAATAATCACAAAAAGGGCCAGTGGGGCCAGTTTTGCAATGGTAGAGATGAGGTTGAGCAAGGTGGCTTCTTTTACACCACGGCGCACCAGTACATTCATCCCCCAAATAAAAACGGAACCACCCAAAAGCGATTGCCAGCTGGCTGAATCGAGGAAAACCGGGAAGAAAAATCCTAAGGCCTGCAAAAGCAAAACAGTGAAGGATACGTTGCCAATGGCGGCGCTCAGCCAGTAGCCCCAGGCGGAATTAAACCCGGTGTATTTCCCGAATCCTGCAGCAGCATAGGCGTAAATGCCCGAACTGAGATCGGGGCGCAAATCGCTCAGGCGTTTGAAATTCATTGCCAGAAAATACATGCCAAAGCCCGTAATGATCCATGCAATGATTACGGCGCCCAAAGCTGCGCCATCGGCCATATTGGAGGGCAGGTTGAAAACTCCGCCTCCGATCATCGATCCCAATACAATGGCCGTTAAGCCAAACAGCCCGACTTTTTTTGTGTGTTCGCTTGCCATAATTTTCTTTTGTAGTCTATATCTGAGAAATAAACTTTTCTTTAAAACTTTTCCATAGTTTAAAATTTTGGAAAAGTTTTTATCAACCCAAAACCAAACCTATACCGTCTTTTGCGGATAGGTTTGGCCGAAATTATTATCGCTTAAGAAGCAGAAGTTTTACTTTTTAATACAAAGCGTTTTGAAATACTTCTTGCCATCGCGTTCGTTGCGCTCCACACCGTGGATGTCGCTCTGATAGCCCGGATATTCGTTTTCAAAATCCTGGCGTGCTTTCAGGTAATCGAAGATCGGATGCGCTTTGTCGTTGAGTTCTTCGCCGCCCATCATTACAGGGATGCCCGGAGGATAAGGTACGATCATCACGGCAGGGATACGTCCCATCATATCGTCGAGCTCAACGTATTCCACGTTTTTCCGCACAACCTCATGGTAGGCTTCAGCAGGTTTCATCGCCTGATCGGGTATAATCTGGAAGGCTTCCTGCATGCGGTCGAGGATTTTGTGCTCCTTGTAATAATTGTGGATGTCGTAGGCATGCTCTTTCAAGCCTTTGTTTTCGTAATGTCCGGGATATGATTTTACCATTTCCGGGAAAACTTCGGCCATTGGCGCATTGCGGTCGTAAAGTTCCTTAAACTTGAATAGCTCGGCCATTAATGTGCCCTGTTTGCCACGTGTTGTTCCCAATGAATTGAGCATCAGGAAAGAATAGTAGTCTGTTTTTTCGCAGACGATGCCTTTGTCGATAAGGTAATTGGTCACCAGCGATGCGGGGATGCCTTCTTCTGCCATCACACCATTATCATCCAAACCGGGTGTGGTGATTGTAAGCTTGATCGGATCGAGCATGGCGTAGTTGTCTTCAATATCGTGGAAACCGTGCCAGGGGTTTCCTTTGCTCATCACCCATACGTTTTGCTCATTGGCCAGGGTTTGGGCATCAACTTCATCAAAATCAAAAGTATCTCCGTCGATTTCAACTTTCTGTGGCTGCCACATGCCGAAGAACCAGTCTTTCGGGTCTTTTTCTTTCAGCTCTTTGGCGATGCTCATCATTTTCTTGCGGAAATGAATGGCTTCCACAATGGTGTCGTTCATAATGGTTTCGCCATTGTCGTCCATCATTTTTGTGGCAACATCCAGCGAGGCAATCATACTGTATTGTGGGCTGGTAGAGCCGTGCATCATGTATGATTCGTTGAAAAGGTCGTGCTCAATTTTCACCTTGTTTCCGTTGCGGATGTGCAGCATGGAAGCCTGAGAAAGTGCAGTGAGCAGTTTGTGTGTGGAGTGCGATACAAAAATGGGTGGATGCTCTTCGTTGAGGTCGTCGTCCGACATTCCAAAGTGGTGGTTATAAACCGGATGGAAGCGCGCATAAGCATACCAGGCTTCATCGAAATGCAGGTTTTCTACCGTGCGTTCCAGCTCTTTTTTGATTTGTACCACACTATAACAAACACCATCATAAGTAGAGTTTGTGAGTGCCGACATTTTGGCTTTTTCTTCCTTGCGCTCTACAGGTACCAGTTTTGAATCGCGGATTTTTTGTTGGATGGTTTCCGGGCTAAATTCCGATAGGCGTACCGGTCCGATAATGCCCCTTTTGTTTCTGCGCGGCACCATATAAATAGGGATGGCGGAAGTGATTACCATTGCATAGTTTAATGATTTGTGGCAGTTTCGGTCCACAAAGGCAATATCATCGTTTACCAGTTGGCTGCGCCAGATGATCTGGTTAACATTGGATGTTCCGTTGAGCACATAATAGGTGTGGTCGGCACCAAAAACGCGTGCGGAATTTTTCTCCGCATCACCTACTACGCCTTCGTGATCGAGCAAGCTTCCAAGCTCGGGAACAGAAATAGAGAGGTCGGAACGCAGTGTGTTTTCGCCAAAGAATTTATGGAAAGCAACACCGGCAGGGCTGCGCAGGAATCCTTCGCCGCCCATATGTCCTGGGGTGTGCCAGGCATATTTGAACTCATTGGAATATTTCATCAGCATCTTAAAGAAAGAGGGCAGGATGGAATCCAGATAGTTTTCTAAGTGCATGCAGATGCGCCCGGCAAGGAACTCGATGGTATCTGCTGTTTTCCAGAGATATCCGTTGATGTTTTTTAATACATTCACGGGGATATCTTCTGTGTCGAGGCGGTCGGCCAAAAGCAGTACCGGAATTTTTTTGTTGCGCGAACGGATTTTTTCGATCAGCTCAGTGGCTGTGGTTTCTTCCCATTGGTTTTCTTTTGGCAAGTCCCAGTCTACCACAACAGCACCCAGGTCGGAGCGCGAGTGGATGGCTTCTGCGGCATCTTCAAAAGTAAATGAAGGGACAACGGTGCATCCCTGCACTTCTTCCAGTTCTTCAACTAATTCAGCCAAACGATAACCTTCGTCTGTATCTGCATTAAATTCTCCCGATACAATCAGTACCGGCCATTCGTGTTTACTCGATTTCATACTGTGATGTTAAGTTTTTAATTGTTATTATTTTTTTTCTTCGGGCTCAGCGTGATGCTGTAAACGGCCATTATCACCATAACCAGTACAATCACCAGCCAGAGTTCATCCAGGTTGGCAGAAACAAAAGCGGATATGATAAATATGCTGGAAATGATTACGATAATGCGTGTTGTCCAGCTTTTTATACCGTCGTCGCGATCTTTTTTAATCAATGCAATACCCGACCAGAAATAGGGGAAGAGCAGCAGCAGTACGGACAAAGTTACCGTAATATTAAAGGCTGCGGCCACATTGCTTCCGAGGCTCATGAGTACAAGTTCCAGAACTGTCATAATGATGCCGTTGATAACCAGTCCTTTGCTGTTTATGCCGTACTTATTGGTATAGGAATAGGCTTTGGGCAGGAATCCGTTGTCGGCACTGGTTTTGGCAGCACTGGCCGATGAAAGGTTCCATACCAGGAAGCTGGCAATACAGGCAATGGACATCACCAAGGAAACCACATCGGCAACAATAACGGAATTACCGAATATTTTTTGCATTGAAAGCGCAAAAGATGCCGGGGCTTCCTGCAGTTCTTTAGCTGTGAACATACCTTCCACCACTGTTGTGGATGCAATATAAATGATAGCAACGATCACAAAACCAACAATTGTGGCAATCGGCACATTCTTTTTAGGATTGGAAATCAGGGCGCTGTTGGTTGCAACACTTTCCACACCTACAAAGGAGAAAATCAGGATAGCAAAACCCGACATAATGGCCATGCCGCTGCTTTTGCCCGAAACGTTCCAGTTTTCGTTGAACTGTGTCGGGTCAAAATCGAACCATCCGGCAACAGCCGTAGTGATGACTGAAATGAGCAAAAGGGTTACGGTAATGGAGACCACTTTGGTGATGATGCCCACGCCACGCAGTGACATTCCAATAAAGACCCATATCAGGGCAATAACTGTTATGCCCAGAATAATCGGGTGTTTTAATTGTGGCATAAACATTTCCAGGTATCCCAAACCTGCAATTAATATGGAAACATTGGAAATCAGGTTGCCATACACATAAAAAAAGCCACTTTTTGCTCCCAGGATGGGGTTGACATAAGTGGCCAGTGCCGTGGGGCTGGGATCTTCAAAACGGTTGCCCGCCCTTACATAGACCAGCGTCAGGAACAAAGCCCCGAAGGTGACCAGGATAAAAGAAATTAAGGTAATGGACCCGGTTTGTGCCAGTTGCTGCGGCAGGGCAATTACGCCACTACCAGCCAGACTGGAAACGATCAGAAAAATGGCTCCGATCAAGCCAAGCTTTTTTTTGTCTTTCATTGGGTTGGTGTTTGTTTTATGAATGTACGTTAGTTGTTATAGATTTTACTGCCAAATGATAAATGTTCATTGTGCACAGGCTAAGAACAGTTCAATATCTTCCTGACTTACAATATTACGAATTATTGACATACGAAGCGCGTGTGGCGGAGATTAATTTTACGATAGGAATAGAAAAAAGGTTCTAACGGAAATTTCGTGGGTAATAATAATGTATGAAATTAATACTATGCAGGCAATTGTTGATAAGCAATTTACGAGAAGATATCCTGCTCCAAAAGATTCGTCCATCCTGATAGTTATCGGAAGTAGGAATGAGAAATTTGCTTGACATAATATTCAAATTTCTTTCCCCCTAATTTCGTAGAGAACCTTATAATTTACCTATCTTAGCCAGTGTAAACCAAAGCAAAGAACAAAGTAAAGCTCTGAAAATGAATAAAATCAACTTCCTTTCCCTTACAGTCATGCTGTTTTTGGTATCACATATGGATGCACAGGAGCCGGTGCGTTGGGTTTATACCGAAGAAGCTGTGTATGATAATCCAGGCAATGAATCTTCCGGGCACGCCAATATCAATGTAAAAGGACAAGCGAAAGAGCTTAAAAAATATGCGGATGATTTCGTTTTTATCGAAGGAGGTCCTACGACCATGGGCAGCAATTTAATTGGATCTTTTACAGAAGATGATAGCACACTCTTGACCATGAGTGATTTATGGCGCAGGGTGACTGTTTTTCCCTTTTTTATGAGCCAACATGAAGTGACCAATGCCGAATACCGCGCATTTGTGGATTGGGTCAAATTGCGCACAGCTTATGAAGTGCTGGCCGAAACTTATCCGGATAAATATCTCCGTGCCGATGGCAGTATTGATGAAAGCGTTCCCGTAAACTGGACAGACACGGCCATCATAAATCAACTTTTCCTACCGCTTCGGGAGAATGCGTTTTCTTCTGTGAAACAAATAGATACGCGTAAACTTATTTATAAAGGGATAGCAGTATATCCGGATACGGCCGCCTGGAATAAGCTGAAATTATGGGATATGGACACATATTGCCAAAGCTATTTCCGGCATTCCCAATATGATGATCATCCAGTGGTGGGCGTGAGCTGGGAACAAGCCAAACTCTATGCCGACTGGCGCTCCGACCGCTTAAACGAACAGTTTCTTATGGCTCAGGATTTGCTGGACAAGCCCTCATATTTTCTGGAAATGGAAAGCCTGGAAAAACAATTGCAAAAGGGAAACAAGGATTATAAACTATTCCCCGGTTTTCGTCTGCCCACCGAAGCCGAGTGGACCTATGCCGCCATGCCCAAAGAACAAAAACAAGACCTGCAGGACAAACAGAAGGAATACTGTTTCGATGCCGTGCAGCCCACTACAGAAAATCAGGATTTTAAGGCAAATATCGTACTATGCGGCTATAATGCCAATTACGGTCCGGTTTGTGATCAGCACGGCCTGCAGCTCAAAGCTTATGGTGATGATGGCGCAATTGCCTGTGCTATTGTAAAATATTATCAGCCCAATAGTTATGGTCTTTACGATATGGCAGGAAATGTGGCAGAATGGGTATTGGATATTTGCAGTCGGCCGTCGGCAGGAAATTACAGGATTGGCAATTATCAGCTTATGGAGCTTTGTGCCCTTTTTGATACAGCCTTTTTAAGTATCATTGAGGCAGATCAGATTGCGTTTTTTAATACAATAAGAGATGTTGAAATGATTCATCCTGTGAGGGGAAATTATTTTGCTATACCTGATGCTAAAGATAATATAAGCAAAATAAGTCCGGTTCGTATGGATAGCATCGATAAAAAGAGCGGTACTCCGAAGCCCGAAGGGAAAACTTACGGGCCGTTTTTTCCGGTCAGAAGAAAGCTGGCCAAAGTGAAGGAGCAATATGAAAACCATGTGCACAGGCTTTATCATAATCATGAAGAAGAAAAACTCAAAGAGATCTGCGCAAAGCTGAAAGCAAACTATTTGCACGACATGGCAGTATATAAAAGAATGACAGACCCCCGCCTTGTAAAAGGTGGCAGCTGGGCCGATCCCTTAGTGTACCTCAATCCGGGAACAAAAACCATCAAAAGCCAAAAAGCAAGCAGCGCCCGTATCGGTTTCCGTTTGGCGATGGATTATGTTGGTGAAGGGGAGGAGTAGGTTTTTTAATTGGGGTTTAGTCAAAATTTACAGTGCTAAATTTCCTGGATTCCAATGGATTTTAGGTATTGATATGTGCAATTGTAATATTCTGGGTTTCTGGTAGGGTCATCTGTATCGCCTTCAGGAATGCAAATAATCATTCCTTGCCTTGCTCTTGTGAGTAATACTCTGTAGGCATTCTTTTGGTATGCTTGATTTTCAAGGCTTCTAATATTGACCCATTTCTTGCCTCTAAAATTTTTATGAATCCAACCATTCTCCGAATACCTGAAATCAGCATCCCATACATGGCAAACCCAATCAAGTTCAAGCCCTTGTACTTGAAATTCAGTGGCGACATCTTCCAAATAGAATGATGAGCGGACGTCATCACGGTCATGTAAAAACCAGTGTATTGGGTTTGTTTCATATCGTACATCAATTGCTAAAGGCTTTAATCTTTGCGCTTTGGAAGAAGTTACTATGCCATAGCGCTGGCTACCCCTAGCCATAAGTTTTAACCAGCTTTTAGCTTTTCTTAAGTTTCTTGTTATAACCAGAGGATATTTTAATTGAAATTTTTTATACATGGAGCTTGCTTCAAGTTGCCTTAAATCAAGCAGTTGTTTGACAAAATCAGAAATCATTTCAGCTCTAAAGGATCGCATTGAGACAGCTAAATGTAAATCTTTAAGTTTCGTAATATTATTTTGATTTTTAAATAATGAAAGAGCTTCTCCTGCAGCATATTCTTTGTCATTCAGCTGCTCCGAAATATATACTCTCCAATTATCGAATGATCTGTTTATTGCATCAATCCACTCGCTGATACCTGCTTCTCCTATATTAATTTCTTGTCCGCCACCAACAAGACAAAGGATAACAGACCAATCCGGATGTCGATCCATGCACGAAATAAGAAATTCAGGTTCCGAAACGCTGAAATCATCCTTGTTTTTCTTTCTTTTCATGAAATCTACGGTTTGCTTGAAATTCCATGCTCGTTGAGCTTCATCAAAGATTGCAATATGTTCTGGTTGGGGTCGTAAATCCAATAGACAAGCATCTCTGAAATGATGAACATTCTGTATAAATAGTTTAACCTTTGAGCGCGCTTCAGTTTTTGTAATAATCTGATTTTCCTTTTTTAATGTTGCGATGTGATCCAAGGCCAATGCTTCCTGCAATACCTTCACCAAAGGGCCATTTCCACTTAAATAAACGCTAGACTCCCTTCGGTCTGCATCAAGATGTTTGGCTGCAATTTCGAGTCCGACAAGTGTTTTTCCAGCACCAGGTACTCCAGTAACAAAACATATAGCTTTTTCCTTGTTATTACGGGTGTGTTCAATTATTTCTGATATTTTGAGCGTAGTATTTGTAAATGTAGCTTCATCTGAAGATTTTTCTGCAATATTTGCTACTGCATTATTGCAATATAGCTTGCTCGCTTTTTCGATGATTGTAGGTGTTGGGAAATATCTCCCATATTCCCAGGTGTTTATATCGTAAGATAACGAATACGGGTTCCAGTCAATAATCGATTCAATAACTTCTCGAAGTTTGTGTTTATTAGTTTTTAAGGGTTTGATTGTGTGGTCATTGTGGATGGATTCTTCTATTGAAATTTCGGTGTCAGGTGCATTTGTCGCACATAAAACCGGAGCGATCAGAGGTTTATCGCAATACTCGTGAAAGTTTTTTAAATCAAGCACATAATCCCATACTTGTATTACATCAGAAAATTGGTAGTTATATTCCCCAGACTTAAATTCAATAACGAAAATTAAGTCTTGAAGTAGTAAAACAACATCGACTCGTTTACCCATTCTTGGGATAATATATTCGAAGAGGATGCGGCCTTCAAAACCTTGAAGCGTATTTTTTAAAACTGTAACTTGCTCTTGCCATGCATGGCTTTGGTCCAAATTACATCCACTGTTTGTGGCTAGTTTTCCAAGAATTAAATTGTTATCTTCTGTAAGAAAGTTCTTTAAACTTTCAGAATAAAAGGCTCTTTTCATTGATTATTAATTTGCTCAATTGCTTTAATAGCATAAATTCCTAAAATATTCATTAGTGTTAAAAGATCAACACTTCGTCAAAGATAAATTTTTATCATTTTCTGTGCAAACAATCACCAAAAAATATTTATCTACATTTTTAATTTGCTCTTGTTGATTTGTTTGGCTTCGTGCCTAATTCCGTTGCTGATACATTGCCGGGCTTACAGCCCTCTTACGGGACCGGGCTTACAGCCCTTTGTGAGGTTGAGGGATATCTGCTGCCGAGCCTGTAAGGCTCACCCGTATCAAGGCGTTCTGTGAAACGCTTGCAGTTTCACAGGGCGCCTTGTGGCTGCTATCTGGATATAGCCCTGAAAGTGGCGGCCCGGTATGGATTGTTAAGGGGCCGGGCTTACAGCCCTCTGAGGTTTGGAGGACATTTGCGCAGGTTTATCGCTTTGCTCAAAACCTGCGCATATACATTGCCGGGCTTACAGCCCTCTTACGGAGCCGGGCTTACAGCCCTTTTGGTTGATTCATTCGTTAGGTTTAATCCCAAACATATTTTTCATCAAATTCAACTTCATGCTTTTTCAAAAGACCCCGGTATTCCTCTTTGAAATTGGATTTTATGTTATTGTGATGCTTGGGTTGGTTTCTGATATAATTTGAGATCATATCTATATCCCATCTGCTCACAGAAAAACTGCCATAACCATCTTGCCAGCGAAAATTTGGTATGCCATTATTTTTAGTCCATTTCGATGTGGGTATTTTGATGGTGGAGATCAATTGCGGAATGCTCATTGGTTTTGGCAGTGTGCATAATACATGCAGGTGATCAGGGTTCATATAGATTTCATGCACGTAGGATCCCTTTTTCGATAAAACCCCAATAATATATGCCTGCATTTTTGGGCGGATTTCTTCGTTTACAAGGTGTTCTCTGTATTTGGTTGAGAATACGATGTGGTTGATGTTGGTGCTGATACTTTGTGACATTTTATGTATTTTCTGATTATTGATCAAAGATACATAATATGCATATGTTCTGATTAATAATTGTCTTATTCCTGATATCTGAAGGTGAAAGTTTGTTGTAGAAGATTACGGTGACGGGCTTTCAGCCCTTTTACGGTGACGGGCTTACAGCCCTCTTACGGGACCGGGCTTACAGCCCTTTGTGAGGTTGAGGGGTATCTGCTGCCGAGCCTGTAAGGCTCACCCGTATCAAGGCGTTCTGTGAAACGCTTGCAGTTTCACAGGGCGCCTTGTGGCTGCTATCTGAATATAGCCCTGAAAGTGGCGGCCCGGTGTGGATGGTTACGGGGCCGGGCTTACAGCCCTCTGAGGTTTGGAGGACATTTGCGCAGGTTTATCGCTTTGCTCAAAACCTGCGCATGAACATTGCCGGGCTTTCAGCCCTCTTACAAGGTCGGGCTTACAGCCCTTTGTGAGGTTAAAGGATATCTGCTGCCGAGCCTGTAAGGCTCACCCGTATCAAGGCGTTCTGTGAAACGCTTGCAGTTTCACAGGTCGCCTTGTGGCTGCTATCTGGATATAGCCCTGAAAGTGGCGGCCTGGTGTGGATGGTTACGGAGCCGGGCTTACAGCCCTCTGAGGTATGGAGGACATTTGCGCAGGTTTATCGCTTTGCTCAAAACCTGCGCATGAACATTGCCGGGCTTACAGCCCTCTTACGGAGCCGGGCTTTCAGTCCTTTGTGAAGTTGAGGGATATCTGCTGCCGAGCCTGTAAGGCTCACCCGTATCAAGGCGTTCTGTGAAACGCTTGCAGTTTCACAGGTCGCCTTGTGGCTGCTATCTGGATATAGCCCTGAAAGTGGCGCCCCGGTGTGGATGGTTACGGGGCCGGGCTTTCAGCCCTCTGAGGTTTGGAGGACATTTGCGCAGGTTTATCGCTTTGCTCAAAACCTGCGCATATACATTGCCGGGCTTACAGCCCTTTTCGGGGAGAGGCTTTGTGGATATGTTTTTGTGCATTGCCGTTGCAAAAGCGTTTCATTAGCGTTGCAAAGCCGTTGCAGGATTTGCATTCGGGGCATAGTGCTTTTATCGCGCAGCTTTGATTTCCTGTAAGTTCTCTTTCAGAAATTCTTTGATAAAACGGATTACTTCGGGATGGCTGAGGGGAACACCTTCGAGTTGCTCTTTGAGCTCTGCAGTGCTGAGCGCTACTTCTCCTCCGGGGCAGATATGTTTGTAAATGATGTTGATTTCCGGATGGGAGCTGATAATGAGCGCCATTGTGCCTTCGATATCGCCGAGTGGCGGACGGTCGATATGCGAAAGCCCAAAAGCTGCACTGAGCTCGGTGCCTTTGCCTAATTCGGAACCTATGGAAAAATGACCTTCGCTCAGTTCCGTATTTTGCCTTAAAAGCGATAATCCCATGCCTACCTTTCGGCTGGTGCGTGAAGTTGTGTAGGGATCAGTGATTGTTTTGAGCATCTCGGGCGCAATGCCGCTACCGTTGTCTTTAATGGTCAGGATGAGCTGATCTTCAGCCGGTTTTTCTTCTAATTGTACTTCTATTTCGGTGGCTTTGGCGCGCGTACTGTTTTGTACAATGTCCAGGATATGCAGGGAGATATCTTTCATGGGATTAAGCTAAAGTTTTTACATTTCTGCCGTCTTCCTTTTTCAATGCTTTGCGGATTTCGGCAAAGGAAGCTTCTTCCATATGGAAAATGCTCCATATCCGTCCCAGGTCTTCGGGATAATGCGCATCGGAGCTTTGGATAAAACTGAAACCAGACAGATAGGACTGGCTTTTCAGGAATTTCTCTTTTGTAGTATGTCGGCTGATTTCCAGTGCATCTGCTTTGATGTCGGGCGGAACAAATCCCAGCTGGCTCATCAGGCTGAAGGCTTCGCGGTTTACATGGGCCGGAATGAATAATCCGTTCAGGCTGTGTACTTTATTGGCAAGTTTGTCCACATCATAGTCAATCGCATTGATAAGCAGCCAGGGAATTTCCTCTGTGATCATCTCATCCTTGTCAATAATCACCTGATAACCAAATTTATCGGGATTATTATCAATTTTGAGGATGTGCGCATCGATAAAATCCTGAAAAGCCTTGATTTCTTCATCTTTTTCAAAAAAAGCCAGGCAATGGGCTTCTTCTTTGGAAGTAACTTCAAATCCACGCAGCACAAAAATCCCTTCAGCTTCAGCCAGTTCCTGAATCAGGGCTGAATGCCCGCTGTGGTTGTGGTCGGTAATTCCGATGATGTCGATATTGCGCGCCTTTGCCAGTTGAACAATAACAGCGGGGCTCATTTCGAGGCTTCCACAGGGCGACAGCAGTGTATGGATATGCAGGTCGGCACGGAAATCGCGCATAAGCTTTACTTGAGGAGTGACCAGATTTTCCCACTGATTTCAAAGCATTCGTCGGAAGTTCCCAGAACAGGTATGCCTTCTTCATTACTTTGCGCCAGCGTATCTTCGTCGGGCTCGTTGTTTTTGACCAGCACAACGGCTGCCAGGTCTTTCAAAGATGCTATGGCCATTACGTTTTTGTGGGTTTGCAGCGTCATCCACACCTGACCGGCTTTGGAGTTGCCCATCACATCGCTGAGCAAATCAGAAACATAGCCACCTTCAATTTCATTCTGAAGCCCTGCTTCTCCACTGAAAACCTTCAGCCCAAGCTGATCAACTAATTCTTTTACTGTCATATTGATATAATGTATAAGATTTGATTATTGGGGATTTCGTAATTAATGTTTTTTGATTTTATCATCGCCCCAGATATTGCGGAGGCTGTCTTTGTTTTCTTTTTTTCTTTTTTGTAGAAAGATGCAGTTGTTCAGTTCGGCCATGCCTTGCACTACATCTTCGGCATGAGCCTGGCAGTTCGGTGCGCCACAGGTTCCGCAATCCACCCGTGGCAGTATTTCCATGATGCGGTTTACTTCCATCATTTTTTCCATGGCCTTGCTCATATCTTCATCAAGCTTCATCATCGAACGGGGATGTACCGGTTCGATATTCATGTTTTCCTGCAGGTAATCTTTGTAGGAATCCAGTCCCGGATTTAGCTTTTGATATCGGGGATCGTCTTTTCGTTTTTTAAATTTTTCAGCTCTTCTGTTGAGGCGTTCCACTGCGAGGAAGCGGTTTTGTACATTCAGCACGCCGGCAGCACAACTTTGGTCGCAGGCACGCAGCTCCAGAAAATCAATATCATTGATTTCCTCATTTTCCAGTTTTTCGAGGAAATCGATTACATTATATATACCGTCGATGGCAAGGGTTCGTCCCGGAACATTGCAGGCTTCGCCGCCGGTGAGGCTCCAGCGTACACTGGTGTCGCTGATTTGCTTGATTCCGGGCACAATACAGCTGGCATTTTTCGATTGTTTGATGGCCGTATATACCTTATTATATACAAGGCTCATGTTCAGCGTTCCGGTGATGTCCGATTTGTCTTCGCCAACAGGACTTTTAACCGCTGCAATCTTTGCTGCACAGGGTGTTACATAAAATATCCCAATATCTTCGTCATCCACGCCCATATCGTTTAGCCTTTTGCGGTAGAAGATTGCTGCCAGGTCCACCGGAGGTTTCAGCAACATGATGTGATCGGTAAGAGTAGGGAAGGAGACCTGGATCAGGCGTATTACGGCAGGACAAAAAGAGGAAATGACCGGTTTTGGGATGTCCGGTTTATTGATATACTGAAGCAGGTTTTCAAGTAGGAATTCGCCCGCATGTTCCACCTCAAACACATTGGTGAAACCCAGTTCCATGAGGGTACTGTACACCTGTCGGGTGTGTATTTCCTTGGGAAACTGCCCAAAGAAAACTGCTGGCACTAGTGCAATACGGTATTTATAATCGAATATCTGGCGGAAAGGGTCTTGTTCGATATAAATGGCATTTACAGGACAAACTCGGAAGCATTCGCCACAATCCACACAGCGGTCGGCAAGGATATTGGCTTTGCCCGAGCGTATCCTGATGGCTTCGGTTGGGCAGGTTTTCATGCAGTGCATGCAGCCGATACAAACATCCTTATTGATCTTAAGTGCGTGATGGATTGCGTTATAGCTCATATTTCTTTTATTTCAGCATTACTTCGAGTGTGAGTAGCGTTCCTTGTCCTACGGTACTGTTTAACTTCAGCGAATCTACATTTTTTTTGATGTTGGGCAAACCCATTCCAGCGCCAAATCCCATTTCGCGGACTTTGGGCGATGCAGTGGAGTATCCTTCAGTCATGGCCAGGTTGATATCCGGGATGCCGGGCCCTTCGTCATTAAGTTCCATAATGATTTTTTCGGGGCTGATGGAGATTTTGATTTCGCCACGGAATGCATGCGCAACAATATTCACTTCCGCTTCGTAGAGGGCAACAACGGTTCGGCGGATTACAGGAGGAGGTACATTGAGCTGTTTCAAAACTTTTTTGACATGACCTGAAGCCAGGCCAGCGGTTGAGAAATCACCGCCTTCAACTTTAAAATCGAGTTCCAGCATCAGAAAATGGGTTTGATTCCTGCCTGATAAAGCATTGCGGATGCTTTGAACATCGACATTTCGGATTCGAGCAAAGTGATACGGCATTCTTTGGCCAGTTCAATCATTTCGGGACTTGCCTTTTTTCCACGGACCAGCACAACGCAGTCAATATCGGCAACATCTGCCGTACGGATCGATTGCGTGGTTGCCAGTCCTGTGATCAGGAGCATTTTGGGTGCCTCAACAAAAAGCACGTCACTCATCAAATCGGATGCAAAAGCATACTCTATCTCCTTTAAACTATCGTCGCTGTACTGCAAATGGCAGTCAAGTGTTTTCTGTATCTGCTGGATGTTCATTATTTTGTGTTATGTAATTAGCTACTAATATAGTGTTTTTCCTTTTAAAGTTACGCTTATCGTGCAAATTTAAGGCATGATCTTAAGTTAACAAAACTTTTTGTGAATAAATTAACAGTGTTATTCCAATAACAGTAAATGAATATTTACTAATTGTTGAAACAGAAATAATTCAGGGATGTAAGAATAACCGCTTGAAATACAGTGTTTAGGGCGGAAATAGAATTTAGACTAAATATAAATACTAAATTATCATAGAAATTTTGGAAATTTTTGCAGAAAGCATATGAGGCTATATTATACTTTTGGCAGCATTGTTAATCAATTAACAAGACGCGTTCTTACCTGATAAACCAAGGATTTATTAATAGAATTTAAGAAATTATTAGCTAAACTAAACGGAGGTTTACATGTCGAATACAGAAAGATTAGTGAAAGACCTGGCAGATAAGCACGGCCGCAAACGCGAGAGCCTGATGCCTATTTTGCAGGAAATTGTTGAAGCCCGTAATTTCCTTACGGACGAAACAGTTGTAAATGTAGCCCGTGAGCTTGATCTCTCGGCTGCAGAAGTGTATGGAACTGCTTCATTCTACAGCTTTATCGAAACACGCGAACTGGGCAAATACGTGATCCGCGTTTGCCGTACCATCGTGTGCGATATGAAAGGAAAAGCAGCAATCATTGATGCGCTTGAAGATACTTTGAAAATCAAAGTAGGTCAAACTACAGCAGATAAGAAGTTCTCCCTGCTGGGAACCAACTGCCTCGGCTGGTGCCATAAAGGGCCTGCCATGCTGATTAACGATGATGTCTTTACAGAACTCACGCCCGAAAAGGCCATTCGTATCGTAGAAGAGTATATGCACAAATAGGCTGTTGCCTAAAATCATTGTTTTATTCATTTTAAAACTATACAAATGCAAAGCAAAGTTAGACGAGTAGATTATATCTTCAAAAAGGATGCAGATTGCGCCGACATCCTGCGCAAAACCATGCAAAAAGACAAGGACGAGTTTATTATGGACTTAATGGACTCAGGTTTGAAAGGCCGCGGAGGGGCAGGTTTCCTGACCGGTCTGAAATGGAAATTCGGAAAAGATGCTGAAGGCGATACAAAATATGTGATCTGTAATGCCGATGAAGGCGAACCTGGCACTTTTAAAGATCGTGAAATCCTCGATCAGGTTCCGGAAAAAGTATTTTGTGGTATGGCTCTTTGCGGCCACATCATTGGAGCTAAAGAAGGCTATATTTATCTGCGTGCAGAATATAAATTCCTCGTTCCAAAACTCCGTCAGGTAATCAATAACCTGAATGCAGAGTTTAAGACAATGGATTTTGATTTTAAACTGGATATGCGCTTTGGTTCAGGAGCTTATGTTTGTGGTGAAGAAACTGCGCTCATCGAATCAATGGAAGGTAAACGTGGTGAGCCACGCAATAAGCCACCCTTCCCGGTTACAGAAGGCTATCTTGGTAAACCAACCGTTGTCAATAATGTGGAAACACTCGTAAGTACCCTTATAATTGCATTAATTGGGGCTGATGAGTACAAAAAACTGGGTACAAGCGATTCACGCGGAAGCAAACTGTTCAGCGTTTCCGGCGATTGCTCCAAAGAAGGTGTATATGAGCTGGAACTGGGTATGACCGTAGCTGATTTCGTTGAAGAATTTGGCGATGGAGATACCAAAGCTGTTCAGGTAGGCGGTGCATCAGGTTTTTGTGTGCCACGCAAAAAATTTGCTGAAACCATTATTGGTTTTGAAGGTATCCCAACCGGCGGGTCCATGAAGATTTTCAATAGTTCACGTTCCATGTTCAACGTACTGCACAACTACCTCGAATTTTTCGAAGAAGAATCATGCGGTCAATGCACGCCATGCCGTGTGGGCACGCAGCAGCTGCTCAAAGGTATTCTTGCCGTGAAACGCAAAGAACGTCCTCAGACTTATCTTGATGAACTGGTAAAACTGGCTGAAAGTATGCGCCTCGCTTCAAAATGCGGCCTGGGGCAATCGGTTGGCAATGCCTTCATCTCTATTATTGAAAACTTCAGGGAAGAAATCGTTTATTAATCAACAATATAGGAGATTACACAATGGCAAAAATGGTAAATTTAACTATAAATAATATCCCGGTAAGTGTTGAAGAAGGAACAACCATCCTTGAAGCAGCACGCCAACTTAATGTACGCATCCCTACTTTATGCCACCACGACGACCTTTGCGTTGCAGGAAACTGCCGCGTATGTGTTGTGGAGCAGGTGGGAGCACGTACTTTGCAGGCTTCATGTGCCGTTCCGGTACGCGATAATATGCAGATCCTGACCAACAGCATGAAAGTTCGTCAGGCACGCAAGCATATCATTGAGCTGCTGCTTTCAGAACACAATGCTGATTGTACCAAATGTTTCAAGAACGGTAATTGCGAGCTGCAAAACCTGGCCAATGAATACCGCACAGGCGACCATGTATTCCTCGACCTGATCGAAAGCCGTGGATACAGCATCGATATGTCTTCTCCTTCTATTATGAAGGACGACAGCAAATGTATCCGTTGCCAGCGCTGTGTGCGTACCTGCTCTGAATTACAGGCAGTCAGCGCTCTTGCAGTGGCAAACAAAGGCTTCGAAATGAAGATTTCCAGCTTCCTCGACCGTCCGATGAGCGAAGTGGTTTGTACCAACTGCGGTCAGTGTATCAACCGCTGTCCTACAGGTGCACTCGTTGAACGCAACTATATCGAAGAAGTATGGAACGCTATTTACGATCCTACAAAACATGTTGCGGTTCAAACAGCTCCTGCAGTTCGTATCGGTTTGGGTGAAGACCTTGGATTTGAGCCCGGCGAACGCGTAACCGGAAAAATGGTTGCTGCACTCCGCCGCTTAGGGTTCGATTCCGTTCTCGATACAGATTTTACTGCCGACCTTACCATTATGGAAGAAGGTACCGAGCTGCTGACACGCTTGAAAAAAGCACTGGTTGACAAAGATACCGAGGTTGCACTGCCAATGACAACTTCCTGCTCACCGGGATGGATCAAGTTTATTGAGCATACATTCCCGGAATTCCTTCCAAATGTTTCTACCTGTAAATCACCACAACAGATGTTTGGTTCGCTGGTAAAAACTTATTACGCACAGAAAAAAAATATCGAAGCAAAAGACATGGTATCAGTTTCTATTATGCCATGTACTGCCAAGAAATACGAAGCCAACCGTCCGGAAATGCGCGACAGCGGATTCCAGGATGTGGATTATGTGCTCACAACACGCGAGCTGGCCATTATGATTAAGCAGGCTGGTTTGGATTTCATGAAGCTGCCCGATGAAAAATACGATAGCTTTATGGGCGATTCTTCAGGTGCTGCCGTTATTTTCGGTGCTACCGGTGGTGTAATGGAAGCCGCACTGCGTACCGCTTACGAAATTGTAACAGGCCGCGAAGTGCCGTTCGAAAACCTGAACATCACTCCTGTTCGTGGTATGGAAGGTGTCCGTGAAGCCAGTGTTACAATCGAAGGTTGTGTTCCCGATTGGAGCTTCCTCGAAGGCGCTACCCTGAAACTGGCCGTAGCTCATGGTCTTGCTAATGCTAAAAAGGTAATGCAGGCAGTGAAAGACGGCAAAGCAGAATATCATTTCATCGAAGTAATGGCATGTCCCGGTGGATGCCTTGGTGGTGGTGGACAACCTATCCCAACAAGCCCGGCCATCCGCGAAAAGCGTGCTGAAGCAATTTATGCCGAAGATGAAGGTCTGCCCATCAGGAAATCGCATGATAACCCTGAAATTGCACAGATTTACAAAGAATTCCTTGGTGAGCCTCTCGGACATCGTTCGCACGAATTGCTCCATACGCATTACAAACCAAGAGAAAGATATTAGATTTGTAGCCCAAATGGCTGCCGGAATAATAATCCGGTAGCCTGAGGGTTTTTAATATGAACTTTAAAGCATTTTAGAATATGAGCACAAAGAAAATATTATTGGTTGATGATGATGTCGATTTCATCTTCATTCAAAAAGCTATTCTTGAAAAAGAAGGATACAATGTAGTGACTGCCGGCGACAGCCACGAAGGTATGATCAAAGCAAAAGAAGAAAAACCCGATCTGGCAATCCTTGATGTGATGATGACCACCGATCAGGAAGGTTTTGAAATGGCACGTGCCCTGCGCAAAGACCCTAATTTTGAAAAACTTCCGATTATCATGCTGACCAGTGTGGACAGCATTTCAGGCCTGAACCTGAAGGATATGGCCAAAGACAAAAAATGGCTGCCAGTGGATTCTTTCCTTGACAAGCCGGTACAACCACAAAAATTGCTTGAAGAAATAAGTAAGCTTATAGGTTAAGACAGGATTGACAACAATCCCGCTTTGATGAAGCCACATTAAAGCGAAACACAGATTTTTATGGTTTAGTGGCAAAAAGCACGGCCGATATTTTTCGGCCGGCTTTATTTTTTTTGCTATTTTTGGCTTTCGCACCAACCCTCAGACACAGTTTTCTGTGTCTTTTTGTGTTTGTGCATAATTATAAAACATGGCTTTTTAGCCTCTAAATTAATTGCTATGAACCGGATTATTATATTGGGTGTCCGCATTACTGACCGTGTGAAGGATGCCGTTGTCGTTCAGGATCTTTTGACCAAATACGGATGTTCTATCCGCACACGTTTGGGATTACATGAAGTTGTTGAAGACCACTGCTCTACCAACGGACTGATTATCCTGGAACTTACCGGGTCGCCCGATGAAGCTGCAAAATTAGAGACTTCACTCCTGGCAATTGAAGGCGTGGAAGTACAAAAAATGATTTTCAGCTAATCGGAATTATGGCCTTTCGCTATTTCCTGCGGCTTGCTTATGATGGTACTGATTATCATGGATGGCAGCTGCAAAAATCGGCGGTCAGCGTGCAGGAAACCATTGAGCAGGCTTTGGCAGGATTATTTCGGCTGCCGGTTCCTGTTATGGGCGCAGGACGAACAGATACCGGAGTGCATGCTTCGGATTTTTGGGCACACTTTGATCTTAATCAAAATCTGGATAAAGCACATAAATATAAGATGGTGCAGCAGCTAAATGCTGTGCTTCCAGAGGATATCCGAATTTATGGACTCTACGCTGTGCAGCCTAAAGCTCATGCCCGTTTTGATGCTACAGCACGTACCTATCAATATTTTATTTGCCCTGAAAAAAACGTTTTTGCACCCAAATATTCCTGGCATTTGTTTGGAAATGTCGATTATCAAAAAATGAATGAAGCTGCCATTGTTTTGTTTGATTATAAAGATTTTACTTCTTTCTCAAAGCTTCATACACAAGTGAAAACCAATAACTGCCGCATTGACAAAGCTTGTTGGGAACAATATGGTCCGTATTGGGTTTTTACAATCAAAGCCGACCGCTTTTTACGAAATATGGTGCGTGCCGTTGTGGGCACATTGCTCGAAGTTGGAAAAGGCAAAATGGATGTGGACGGTTTCAGGCAGGTGATTGAAAAAAAAGACCGTTCCTCCGCAGGGCTTTCCGTTCCGGGTCGTGCACTTTTCCTAACTAAAATCGATTATCCCGACAGCTCATTTATTGATCCTCTTCAAAACACTGATTTTTCTTCTCCCCCCAATCCTTTGGAAATGCTTTTGTTGGGTGATGAGTAATGGTTAATTGTTAATGGTTAATTGTTAATGGTTAATTGTTAATGGGTAATGGTGATCGCATGCAAGTAGGCTGAGCGGAGGAGGATGGATGCTAACTCCAATACTTCCTCAAAAGCTCAATATATCTTGATATTAGAAAACGGACAACACGCGAAGCGCAGGCAATCTAAAAAATCACATCCAATAATTCTTCCAGGCTTGTGTTTTTAACGAAATCATCGATATTGAAAGCGGAAAGTTTTTCTTTAACGGCTTCATAATCGTGGGGCTGGCCCTTCAGCGCATCAGCGAGGATCTGTGGGTCATCATGATTGAAGAAATCACCAAAAATTTTTGCTTCACGGATGATGCCGTTTTCCACATTCATATCAAATTCAACAAAACCGCCGCTTGTTTTTGCCAGTTTGCGCAGGTTGTATTTGGGCGACTGACCGAAATTCCATTCCCATTTATCGTAGCGTTCTTTTCTGATTTCATTGATTTTTTCAATGTCATCTGCTGTAAGCTCATAAGCCTGTGCATCGGGATACATTTCCACGATATGCGCCATGATGAGGTCTTTGAACTCCAGTACGTCCATTTTTTGACTGAGGTGTTCCGAAATATTGGTTACACGGCTGCGCACCGATTTCACGGCTTTGTCCTTGAATTTCAGCGGATCAACCTTCAATGCAGCACTCAAATCGGCCATTTCGCTGCTAAAGAGCAATGTGCCGTGGTGCAGGATGCGGTTTTTAAATACATGCTCTGCATTGCCTGAGAACTTTTTTCCGTCAATCACCAAATCATTGCGCCCATGAAAATGTGCATTGATATCCAGCTTTTGCAGTACATCCAGAATTGGACGGGTGTATTTGCGGAAATCAATCAACTGCTTGTATTCTCCGCCAGTTTTGATAAAAGTGAAATTAAGGTTGCCTAGGTCGTGGAAAACCGCACCGCCTCCGGTTAAACGGCGTACCACATTGATATTGTTATCTTTAACGTATTTTGTGTTGATTTCTGCCTGTGTGTTTTGATGCTTGCCCACAATGATGCTGGGGCCGTTGCGCCAGAGCATGAAGCAGTCTTCTTGTTTGTGTTTCAAAAAATATTCCTCGGCAGCCAAATTAAATTGTGGTTCGGTAGTAGTAAGGTATATACAAAGCATCTTTATTATATTTAAATATTAAACAGGAATTTTGCTTTGAGGTTCAAAGCCTGAAAGCGGAAAATATGGTATAAACCGTTGTAATTCCAATAGGCACAAGTAAAAGCCAGATCATATATTCCGGGAAGAAAAATCCCATACTAACACAAATTGCTGTGAGCTTGAAGGCCATGCTCACATTTTTCTGAAAGGCTTCCACCTTGCGCGGGTCAGCTTTCTCCGGATTGGGGATATTGGGTTCTGTATGCCGCACCATCAGGGCAATCACATACATCAAAACGCCCAGTCCCAGCGGCATAATTATTGAAATATCAATCTGATAACCAATGTTGTACAGTAAGCTGTAAAGGTAAATGGCATACATAAACAGCATCAGTACAATAAACATTAGGTGGAAATATTTTGACAATGCGCCCTTGGCAAATTTTTTGGGATCGGCCAATGGGATAATCCGGTGCATAAAAAGGAAAATAATGCTCAGCACAGGCAGGAAAACAATGCCTGCGGTTTTACCCATAAAACCATCGGCAACTCCTTCACTGTTCCAATGCGTGGCCATCTGCTCCGGCAACTGAGGCTCAAAATATAAACCCGTTGCCCACATCAGTCCCCAAATTCCCAACAGAATATAAAAGGCAGTATTGTTGCGCATAGCTTTATCGTTTTTTATTGTTCATCGGTGTCCCATTGTGCAGGGATTTTGTACTTTCGTCATCAAATCTAAACAAAGAAAAGGATTTTTAGCTTTGAAATGATGAAGAAAAGTAGTTTAACACCCAAAAGCCGCATCAACAGTTTTCGCTATGCTTTTAAAGGCTTGCGCTATGGCTTTAAAAATCAAGTAAATATATGGGTTCATATGATTGCGGCTTTACTGGTTATTGTTTTTGGTTTTTATTTTCATATTTCTATTGGGGAATGGATCGCTCTGTTTTTGTGCATCGGCCTGGTGATTGGTGCCGAGCTGATGAATACCGCCATTGAGCATCTTGTTGATCTTGTATCGCCCGAATATCATCCCCTTGCAGGCAAAGTAAAAGATATTGCAGCGGCGGCCGTCCTGGTGTTTTCTATTGCTTCTGCAGCGGTAGGTTTGCTGGTTTTCGTGCCTCATTTCTTTCAAATTACGCTGATATGATCCTTATTGCCGATAGCGGAACCACCAAAACCGATTGGGTTCTCCTCGCAGAAAAACCACAACATTTCTATACACAGGGATTTAATCCCAATTATTTTCCTCCACAGCGGCTGGATGAAATACTCAATAATGAACTGGGGATTCCAGAGGAAATAAGCATCACCGCACTTTATTATTACGGCTCGGGCTGTGCAGCTGCTGATAACCGAGCGATGATCGGGCAGAGGCTGCAGAAGAAATTCCCTGATGCGCAAATTGAGGTGCAGCACGACCTTCTCGGTACTGCCCGCTCACTCTGCCAGCACCAGGCCGGAATTGCCTGCATCCTCGGTACCGGTTCCAATTCCTGCGCCTACAACGGTAAAAACATCATTGCCAATGTGCCCAGCCTGGGCTGGATTCTGGCCGATTACGGCAGTGGGACCTATATCGGGAAAAGTTTTATCCATCATTTTTTGTTAAAGGAGTGTCCGCAGGAGCTGAATGATGCATTTGAACAAGAATACGCATTAAAGTACGATGACATTATCCGAAACATTTACCGTGAAGAAGGTGCGGGACGTTTCCTGGGGCAATTCAGCCGTTTTGTGGGCGCCCATATCCATCATCCTTTTATGGAAAATATTGTACAGGAGGCTTTTGAAAAGTTTTTGCATTATCAGGTGCTTCCATACCAGCCGGATTGCACCACAAACATACACTTTTCGGGCTCTGTGGCCGTTCATTTCTCTGATATCCTGCTCAGTTGCCTCAATAAAGCGGGTCTGAAGGGCGGTGACATCACACAAAAACCGATTGAAGGACTGATAAAATACCATCAAAATGAACAGATATTTTAGCGAAGATATTCAGATTACCTGCGAGAATACAGGTGAAATTAAATATTATCCTTTCGGAACCTATCTTTCCGATATCCTGAAGGAACAAAAAGTGAAACTCCATTATCCTGTTTTGGCGGCTTATGTCAATAATAAGCTTAAGGAGTTGGATTACAGGATTTTTAAGCCAAAGACCATTCGTTTTATCGATATTACAGAAGCCGACGGACGGCGTATGTATTTCCGTTCCCTTAGCTTCGTAATGTTTAAGGCCGTGCGCGACCTCTATCCCGATGCGGTTTTGAATATTGATCACTCTGTTGCCGGAGGAATCTATTGTGAGGTAGAAAACGGCCATCCCACCGATGAAAAAATAGCTGCCGGCATCAAGGCGCGTATGAAGGAAATTATTGCTGCGGATTTGCCTTTCTATCGTGGCGAAGTGTTGACCAAAGAAGCCATAAAACTTTTTGCGGAAAATGGCCTGGATGATAAATCGCGCTTGTTTGCAGGCCGCAAAGGGCTTTATACTTCTGTATATAAGCTCGATGAGCATATCAATTATTTTTACGGACATCTGGTGCCATCCACAGGATATTTGGAAGTTTTTGACCTGGATCTTTATTATGACGGACTGCTGCTCCGTATGCCCGATCCGGCAGATCCATCCAAAGTAGAGCCTATTGAGCGCCAACCGAAACTTTTTAATATTTTCAGGGAACATAAGGAATGGGCGCGCCTGATCGAAGCCGCTAATGTGGGGCAGCTCAATGAGCAGGTGAAACAGAACAAGGCAAGCGACCTGATAAAGGTGGCCGAAGCCCTGCACGAAAAAAAGATTGCCAGCATTGCGCAGGAAATCTCCGAACGAAAAGATGTAAAACTGATTCTCATTGCCGGGCCATCATCATCCGGGAAAACAACTTTCAGTAAAAGATTATCGGTGCAATTAATGGTGGCGGGAATGAAGCCGTACGCACTTTCCTTGGATAATTATTTCGTAAACCGCCAAGACAATCCGAAGGACGAAAATGGCGATTATGATTTTGAAACTATTAAAGCAATTGATACAGAGTTGTTTAATCAGAATATGCTCGATTTAATGGACGGCAAAGAAGTAGTTTTGCCCAAATTTGATTTTGCTTCAGGACAACGGACATATAATGGCGATAAACTTAAGATTGGCCGTGAGGATGTGCTTATTGTGGAAGGAATCCACGGTTTGAATCCTGAATTGAGTGCGCATATTGCTGATGAGCATAAATACCGGATTTTTATTTCCGCGCTTACGCAGATCAGTATCGATCATCAGAATTATATCCCAACAACAGATAACCGATTGCTGCGCCGCATAATCCGTGATGCGCGCTATCGTGGCTACAGTGCCCTCGAAACCCTGAAGCGCTGGCCCAGCGTGCGGCGAGGGGAAGAAAAATATATTTTCCCATTTCAGGAAAATGCCGATGTGATGTTTAATTCCGCATTGCTCTATGAGCTGGGCGTCATCAAAAAAATTGCTGTTCCCCTGCTGAACTCCGTACCCGAAAGTGAGCAGGAGCGGAGCGAAGCCAGCCGTTTGGCCAAGTTTTTGTCTTTTTTCGAGTCCATTCCAGATAAGGAAATACCACCCACATCTTTATTGAGGGAGTTTTTGTGGGGCAGCAGTTTCAGATATTAGCGTTTGGTCGCAGAAGATATTCAAACAATTATTTTGCGGTTGAGCAGATTATTGTGTATTTTTGCAGCCGCAAATTTCGGGTCGCGTAGCTCAGCGGATAGAGCAACGGCCTTCTAAGCCGTCGGTCGAAGGTTCGATTCCTTCCGCGATCGCCAAAATCCCGGTCATTATGGCCGGGGTTTTTTGTTTTAGGCCCCAATTGTCAGGGCAAACGCATCATAAATATTATACCATTCTTTGATAATCCTATTCCTATGCATTTCAAATTCATTGGTAATAAAGCTGTTAGCGGCCTAAATTCATCTCGGCTTCAATCCCAAAGGGATTGCATATCTATAAAAGGAAATGTTAATTAAAGGTTCGACCCCGGACGGGGTCGTATGTGGCGTTCTGTGGTAACTCTTTATACATATTTGACCGCTCTGCGGTCTAAGCCGATTTATCTTTTTGCGGCATTTTCAGGCTGTTGAGGGTTCTTGTTAAGCTTATAACCTCTCTGGTTTTCGCAAATGAAGCAATTTGCTGCTTTGTGCTTTCAAACAGAAAAACTGTAATATATCAATCTGACACAAGACGTAAGTTTTTTTCAAACGCAACAAATATCCAGCCTGACAAATATAGCTTGATCAAGATGCGTTTGCCCTGCCCCAATTGTAGTTTCTTCCGAATTTATAATTTCTTATTTTTAAAACGTCCAAAAAGGCTAAATCAGAATAGGTTTATTATATTTGTAAGAAGAAAGAATAACCACAAAAGCTCGTTTATTAGCTGAATGATTTGGAATGAGTAAGGATGTTGTTTTATTTATTGGCAATGTGATCTTGAGTATTTTTCCTCTAATCAGATATAATTGATACTAAAATGACTAAAAAATTAGGTTCTACTAGGAATTTCGTGGGTAACAATAATGTTTGAAAATAATATGCAGATATTTATTAATAAACTATTGATCCCTAACAGATTCCTCCCTCCACAAAGCCTTAACCACTTTGTTTGGCTTTGTTTCAGTCGGAATGAAGCTGTTTCTTAAGAGTTTAAGGCAAATGCGGCTTCTCGCTTGGTTCGGCTCCGCTCACCACGGGATGCTCAAAGACCTTATATTGCGGTGGTCGAGCAGAGTAGAACTCAAGCATGAGGTATTCCGATAGCTATCGGAAGGAGGAATCTGTTTGAAATGAGGTAACTTTTCTTTCCACGAAATTCCGTGTAGGACCTATCTTGAAATTGATTTTTTCTTTCTATAAAATTTTGTGTACATCCATAATAGTAATTATTTTTGTGAACAGAACACATTATTTGAGTAACAGAAAATAATTATGAGAAAGAGTGCATCCCTATTTCTGCTGATATTTCTGCTTTTTCAGTTTGTATCAGCGCAGGATCAATTCCTGAATTTTTCTTTAATCAAACCCATCAGTCTTACCGGAAAGCAAAAGAAAGAGATCAACTGTAATATTTCTGTATTGCATAGCCATCAAAATTCTTTAAGAGGTTTTGGGCTCAGTGGAGGTTTGCAATTATATGATTCTACTGCAAGAGGAATGCAGCTTTCCTTAATTGGTTCGTATTCAGGAGGCAGTACAAAAGGTATTGCAGTGAGTGGCCTGGCAAATATTGCTGTTCAGGACCAAAAAGGACTGTTTATTGCCGGCCTGGTCAATATGAGTTTCCGCGAAATGAAGGGGATGCAGATTGCCGCCTTAAATAATTTTGTTGCAGAATCAGGGAAAGGTATTCAGCTTTCTTCTGCCTACAATATGGTTGCAGGAACATTTAAAGGCCTGCAGATAACGGGTCTTATGAATATCAGTAACGGGAATATGAATGGATATCAGATTGCTACAGGGGCAAACCTTTGCTTATCTGAATATCGGGGGCTTCAGCTTGCTGCCTTCAATTTTTCCGGCGACCTGCATGGCGTGCAGTTTGGACTGGCCAATATTGCTTCAGAAGTCAAAGGTGTTCAAATTGGCCTGGTCAATTATTCAAAGGACTTTTCAGGGGTAAATATTGGTTTGGTCAACTTGTCCGGAAAAACAAAAACACAAATGCTCCTTGGCGGAGGTAATGCGGCTTATTCAAGTATTGCAGTGCGTTTTCTCAATAAGTCATTTTATTCTCAGATTGGGATCGGCTCCCCAATTCCTGAGCTGAGTGAAGAATATACAGGCTCACTTTCATATCGTTATGGGGCTTATTTCAACCTTACAGAAAAGTTGCATGCCTTTACAGATGCCGGTTTCCTGCACCTGATGCAATACGATACCGATGAGGCAGATTATAGCTTTGGCTTTGCACTGCAGGGGCGTGGCGGTTTGGAATACGAAATCAACAACTGGCTGGGGGCTTATGCTGCAGCGGGTTATCAATGGCTCAGCAAATCCTATACGTCGGTGGACTTTGAAAATAAAGTGATTTTTGAATTTGGTGTTGTCCTTTTTTAATCCATTTATTATGAAAAAAATACTTATAAGCATATTACTCTTATCATTTTTAGGAATTCAGGCGCAGCAGCAAAACGATACAATTCCTTTGCCTCCAGATTTAAAAATGCGTCCTTGGAAAGCCGGAGCCGAGGTGGTTGGCTTAAACATTGGCGTTTGGGGCTTTAATCATTTCGTGATGGATGAAGATTTTGCCAATATTTCCTGGGCAAGCATAAAAAAGAACCTGGAAACAGGATTTGTTTGGGATAATGATCAGTTTTCTACGAATATGTTTTCGCATCCCTATCACGGAAACCTGTACTACAACAGTGCACGCTGCAATGGAATGTCTTTTGGATACTCCAGTCTTTATACTTTGGGTGGCAGCACGATGTGGGAGCTTTTTATGGAAACCGAACCGCCATCCATCAATGATATTTTTGCTACAACACTTGGTGGTATTGCCCTGGGTGAAATGACCTACCGTCTTTCTGGAATGGTTCTGGATCCACGAAAAAGAGGCTGGCCACGGTTTTGGAACGAGCTGGCTGTTACAGCAATATCACCTATGCGTGGACTAAACCGCCTGATTGATGGGGATTGGTGGGTTGTTAAGCCTATGGATGCCTATGAAAGCCATCAAAGGACACGTTTGAACGGCGATCTGACCCTCGGAACAACCTATCTGGCAGCTAGCGGCGATCTTTTTAACGGAATTACAAATTTTTATGGAAAAGCACATCTCCGCCTCGGTGATCCCATAAATGATCCATACCGCCACCCCTATGATTATTTTGATTTTACAGCCGGATTTAACTTTGGCAGACAGTTCGGGGTAAGCAATGTAAACCTGATCGGTACCATCTGGGGAAAACATGTGGAGCCTGCTAAAGGACACAAGCTCTTTGCAGGTATTTTCCAGCATTTCGATTATATCGCATCCGATACCCTGGATAATTCACCGGTTGGTGTTCCTGTGCAGTTTTCAGGTGCAGCAGTAGTCGGTGGCGGTATTATATACAGGTTCCCTGAACTGGAACGGAAAATACGTTTGCAAACCGAAATTTATACCAATGTCGTCATCCTCGGCGGAACACATTCCGATTATTTTTCCGTAATCGAACGTGATTATAACCTGGGAAGCGGCTTCTCTGTTAAAGTGCATACAAAACTGGTGATACCGGATCGCTTTACGTTTAAGCTTAATTACCACTTAATGGATTTATATACCTGGGTGAACGAGGTGAGCGACATCTATTGGGAAACAGGGGATTTGCATTATCTCGATGTGCAAGGCGTGAAAGGTAATACCCGGATGCAAGTGATTGAAAGCGTGTTTCAGTTTGCCCTGAACCAAAAACTTGCCATTGAATCGGATATTATCCTTTATCTGAGGGATTCACATTATGAGAATTTTGAGGATGTGACCTATAATACCTTTCGTCTGAATCTGGGACTAAAACTGAAATTATAAGGATTTTCTCTTCTCCCCGGGCTATTTCGAAGTACAGTCGTTTCTGTATGGCACACGAATCGGACATATCCTTGTACAATTCGGATATGTTGCTTTGTATGTCTTGATTTTCAGTTTTTTGTGATTTAGTTTTGAGCATCATTAATCACAAAAAGCAGCTTTATGAAAAATTTGAAACCCATTATGCTGGCTATCTTTTTCCTGATGGCCATCAGCCAAAATCAAAACCTGAATGCCCAGCCACATCCTGATAATGGATCGGGTGTTGGTGCCGGAAACGAACCCGTTGGCGGTGGAGCGCCTATTGGTTGCGGAACAGCTCTGATGATCCTCTTTGCATCCGCCTACACAGTGGCAAAATATCAAAAAAGAGAGGAGTAATTCATGAAAAGGGCAAAAAGATTTCAAAACGGGAAAATGGAAAGAATTTATGGATTGACAATATTCCTTATGGTTTTGTCCATTCATCTGAATGCACAAATCTGGTCAGAGGATTTTTCATATTATGTGGAAAATACCGGTGTGGAAGGATCCGATGCCGGGCCGGTTAATATTGGGGATTATCCGGATAATGTGAGCAAATGGACATTGGATGTGAGTGGATGTACACTCAGTAATTCAAGCGATTACTTTAAAACGCGCTATGTGGCCAAAAAACTCTGGGCTGTAGATACCGATGGCCCGGCCATTTGGCAAAGCGAGCTTATTGATGTTTCTGCTTATACCTCCGGAAGCCTGCTTCAAATTGCTTTGGAAGGTGATGAATACCTCGAATCCGGTGATTATGTTGATGTTTATTATCAGCCAAACAGTGGGGACTTTGTGCGTATTGCCAATTATAATAATTTGGGTGATGAAAACCATACACTTGTGGGAAGTTTCGCCAGCATAAATTTCTCAGCCGATATTCCTGCAGCCAATACTGTTGTTTTAAAAGTAGTATTTTGCAACAACAGCGCCAATGAGGATTATAAAATGGATGATATTGCCCTAAGCGGTAAAATGTTGTATTCTTCTGCTGGATGCAGCCAAAACACAGATAATATTGCAAAAAGCCGTCAGGATCAGCAAATAATTGGTATCCAGATTAATACAACGGGAAGCGTGAGCCCTCTTTCTGTTACGGAATTTGTGCTGAATATGAATGGTTCGGATGGCATTTTGTCCGATAATCTCGAAAATGCAAAACTTTATTATACCGGCACGACCAATATTTTCAGTGCTGTTAATCAATTTGGAAGTACCTATGCGAATCCTAGCTTAACAGATTTTGCAATGAACGGCAGCCGGGAATTAGCAGAAGGAAGCAATTATTTTTGGCTGTGCATTGATACGAAATCAACAGCAGAAACAGGAGATGTAATTGATGCCGAATGTGTCTCAGTGGAAATCGCCGGGCTAACCAAACTTCCGGACAACTCAGCTCCGGCGGGTTCCAGGACTTTGAGCGCAGCACTTGCAGGTGCATACAGCATTGCTTCCGGTGGTGATTATACTGATTTTAGCAGTGCCGTAGCCGATCTGAATAATCTTGGGATCTCTGCTAATGTGATGTTTTCTATAGCATCTGGAATTTATACCGAGCAGATAACTTTGGGGGAAGTGAGCGGTGTTTCTGTAAACGATAGCATTGGCTTTGCTGCTGCTTCGGGCAATGCCGATGATGTCATTTTACAGGCATCGCCCGATGAAAACAATAATTTTGTTTGGGAAATTAATGGTACGGATTATTTGAATTTCAGTAATATCACCATGCAAACCAATGGTAGCCCAACGCATGGGCGGGTGATGGCATTCAAAGGCGGGTCCACACATATCAGGATTCAGGATTGCAAATTAATAGGTGTAAATACTTCCGAAACAGGAAATGATTTTGCTGTGCTTTTTGCAGAGGGTACGGCATCAGACCAATGCGCTCATTTCCAATTTGTTGATAATGAAATTGAAAACGGGAGCTATGGTGTGTGCTTTTCGGGATATGATGTGGATAACCTGGAATCCGATAATTGTTTTAAGGATAACAGTATCAGCAATTTTAACCGTTATGGAATATATCTGCAATATCAAGATGCTGTGGAGCTCCTTGATAATGAATTGTTTGGAAAAAACACTAATGATTCTGAAAACGGGATTGTTTTGGAAAATTGCAATAATGGCTGTGAAATACGACGGAATCAGGTGTTTCTGGCCAGTCCGGTCGAGAATTACGGGATTTTGCTGAATTCATGCATAGGAACAGCTTTGGAGCCCGGATTGATTGTTAATAATTTCATTAGCCTTCAAAAAGCTTCTTTCAGCACGGAAGGGATCGGTATCATGCATTCAGGGCAGCAAAAGCTTTATCAAAATACCGTAAATATCTATGCTTCAGGAGACAAAGTAGGGCAGGGAAGAAGCGGGGCCAATGCTGCAATGTCTTTAAACTATTATACAACTAATGCGGCCTATGGCAATATAGAAGCGAAAAATAATATGTTTGTTTCCTGCGGAGAAGCGGTTTACTTGTCGCATATTGCTGCCGTAAACGACTACTTGACTGAATGTAACTTCAACAATTATTTTACCGATTGGACATCTTCGGGCTGGACAGGACCCTGGGGCGTTTATGGATCGACAAACTGCGAATCGAAAACAGCCTGGGAATCTGCCTCCGGACTGGATGGCTCTTCTACCGAAGTAGATCCACAATTCAGCAGGTCGGATGTCCCGGTGTACTCCAATGAAAACCTGGATGGTTCGGTGTCAACGATAATGGCCACAGCATCAGGAGATTTATACATGCTCCAAAGAGGCGAAACAACCACATCGCCGGGTGCAACTTCGTCCGATTGCAATGTGTGGCTTGGAACGGTCAGCGACAATTACAATGACGCGGCCAATTGGAGCAAAGGCGAAGTACCGCATCCTAATGATGCCCGTGTAATTATTCAGAAAGGAAATCCGCATGATTGCAAACTGCCAGACCATATGTACTGTAAAGATATTTTCCTGGAACAGGATGCCGGTTTTGATATGAACAATCAGGAAATGGATGTCTCAGGGGATTTCATATCCAAATCTGAGATTGTAGAAAATCCCGGAGCAATCAATTTTGTGGGAGATGTGGATATTCGTTTTGTGGAGCACGAAAACCTGAACGGTGGCGGAGCTTTCGAAATAACTATTAATAAAGCCAATGGGAAAAAAGTCCTTTTTTTGTATAATGTCGATGTCAAAACATTTACGCTTTTGGGTGGTACGGCCGATTTAGGGAATAATGAATTGTGCGTTAGTGAAGCCGTTGATCTTTCAGGTGGCAGTATCGAAGATATTACACGTTTGGTCATGCAAAATTCATCATCTGGAAGCATGAAGACAGGAAATAATATTTTACCTGAAGTAATTATTGATAAGGACGGGAATGCTATTGTGGATCTTCAGGATGAGCTGAATACTGCGGTTTTGAAGATTCTTAGCGGTAAGCTTGCGGCCAACAGCAATATCGTAACCACCGGAAACCTGGTCATTGGTCAGGCCAATGGAAGCACGGCGGAGCTGGATATTGAAGAAGGAAAATCGGTCACTGTAAACGACAGCCTGATTTTGGAAGAAACAGCCCTGCTCAAGGTGAAGGCCGGAGAATCGGAAACAGGAAAGCTCATCCCAAAGCAAAAGGTCGTGAAAAGAGGCAATGGAAAAGCACAAGTGCAACAGCGCTATTCGGCAAATGAATGGCATTTTGTTTCGTCGCCGATAGAGGAAGCCACAGCAGCAACTTTTGAGGGAAAATACCTGCAATATCATAACGAAAGCGATAACAGCTGGCATGATATTACAGATCCGGCAACAGTACTGAATGTGATGCAGGGCTATTCCCTGGGGGCAGTAACATCCGGCTACGTGATGGCCGAATTTGAAGGGACGCCCAATTCGGGATCGCAATCTTTTGATTTTGCATGGAGTGGCAATATGCCTGCCGATGAATTTGGCTGGAACCTGATCGGGAATCCTTATCCTTGTGTCCTGGATTGGGATGAGGTAATTATTCCTGGCAATTTGGATGCGACGATTTACTTATGGGATCCGGATATCAATGATTACCGGTATTATTTGCCCGGAGGAGGAAGTAATACAGCGTCTCAGTACGTGGCTTTGGCACAGGGATTTATGGTGCATTGTAATCATACCGATGGCGGCACTCTGACTTTCTCGCCTGATGCCATGAGTACACAGTCGGCTACATTTTATAAAGAACAGGAAGCGCAAAGCAATTGCCTTACTTATGAGCTGGAAGGATATACCGGCAGCAAAGGCAGTATTCGAGTTCGTGATGATGCTACGGAAGAATTTGACCCAATGCTGGATGTTTACCGTCTGGAGCCTTTTACGGAGGAAACGCCATTTATTTATATTCCGTCATCAGATAATAAACTTGCAGTAAACAGTTTGCCTCAATTGCCCGATTGGCTCGATTTGGAACTGATCCTGGAGAAAGAAGAGGTCATGAAGCTCCTCTTTACTGGTCTGGAAACTTTTGATACATCCCGGCCAATTATTTTGGAAGACCGTAAAGAAGAAGTATTGATTGATTTGCGTTCAAATCCTTCTTATGAATTTGCCCACTTTCCGGATGATGATCCAAAGCGCTTCAGGATTCATTTTAAGGAATTGACTTCTGTGGATGATTTGATTTCCGTAAATCCAATTGTTTATGCATTTGGTGATCATGTTTATATTCAGCAGCAACAAGATGGATTTTCCCACGCAGAAGTTTTGTCAACTTCCGGACAGCTGGTTCTTCTTCAAAAACTTCATGCTGGCACAGATCAGCTAAAAATAAACGGAGCAGGATGCTATATCATCCGGATTTATGGAGCGCAGAATGTATTTAGTAAGAAAATACTGATAAGATAAGTATCATTTACCGTTTTGATACTTTGCCCGGCCGCAGGAGTTTTTGCTTCTGCGGTATTTTTTTAACATCCTCATCAGGGCAAACGCATCATAAATATTGCACTTCTTTTTGACAATCCTATTCCTATGCATTTCAAATCCATTGGTAATAAGGTTGTTGACGATCTAAATCCATTTTGTCTTCAATCCCAAAGGGATTGCATATCTATAAAAAGAAATGTTAATCAAAGGTTCGACCCCGCCGGGGTCGTATATGCCGTTCTATGGCAACTCTTTATACATATTTGACCGCTCTGCGGTCTAAGCCAATTCCTCTTTTTGCGGCATTTTCAGGCTGTTGAGGGTTCTTGTTAAGCTTATAACCCTCTGTTTTTCGGAAATGAAGCAATTGGCTGTTTTGTGTTGTCAAACAGAAAGCCTGTAATATATCAATCTGACACAAGACGTCAGTTTTTTCCAAACGCAACAAATATAGCTTGATTAAGATGCGTTTGCCCTGACATCCTCATCTTAAGGATAAAAACCTTCGGTAATTATCCTTATCTTCGTTTTTCCAAACCAACGAATATGAACTTAAGAATTGCGCCCTGGCTGATATTGTTGCTTTTTCTGATGAACAAGCTTCAGGCAAATACGGACAGTTTGCGCCTCATGCTTGAAGATTCCAGGGGCATTGAAAGAGTGGATAAGCTGAACCAGCTTGCATACAAGCTAAATTACCAAAATCCGGACGAAGCCCTGAGGTTTACAAGTGAAGCAGATAGCATTAGCCGTGCAATTGATTATATCAAGGGTATTGCAAGGGCTGCAAATTATAAAGCCATTGTATTTAAAAATACTTCACGTTATAAGCAGGCGGCCCAATATCTGGATACTGCTGAAAAATATCACCGGATGCTGGGCGACAGCACAGGGATAGCTGCTGTTTACAATACGCGCGGGACGGTTTTTTGGTATCTGACAGATTTTGAAAAAGCAGCCCACTTCTATCGTAAATCATACCAAATTTATCTGTATTTGGACATGGAAGACAGGGCGGCTGTTTTGATCAATAATATTGCGCTGGCACTGAGTTCAATGAGTAATTTTCGCGATGCACTGGCTTATTATTTTGAGGCATTGGCCTTGCACGAAAAACATGGCAACCAGGAAGGGCAGGGGCTGACCCTGAGCAATATCGGTATTGTGTATTTTAATCTGGGGAATTTGGATAAAGCATTGGAGTATTATCATAAATCATTAAAAATCAGGCAAAAAAACAATGACGCCTTTGGTATTGCCAGTTGTGAGGCAAATATTGGGAATGCCCTCAATATGCAGGAAAAGTATGAAGAAGCATTGCCGCATTTTTATCAGGCATTGGAAATCTTTATCGATAAAAAAGATCGGGCCAACGAGGCCATGGTTTATGCCCAGATCGGGAATGTCATGCTTTCGCTCAAACAGACAGACACAGCGATTGAGTATCTGAATAAAGCCCTGGCAATCAATGAAAAATTAGGGGCAAAAGAAAGTGTGGCTTATGTGCAGTTGGATATTGCGGAATCGGAATTTCGTCAGGGACAACTGGAAAATGTCCTTCCAAAACTGAAAGCATGCCGCGATATTTTTATAGATTGTGGCAACCGGCATCAGCTGAGCCATGTGTATGAACTGATGTCGGAATATTTTGAAAAAATCGGAAATCCTGATGAGGCCTTGCACTACTTTCGCAAAGCCAGCCATATCAGCGATAGCCTGAAATCCATTGAAGCAGATGAACGTATAGCAGCTTCGGAATTGCGCTATCAGAAAGCACAGGATGAAAACCGCATCAACCGCTTGATGCAGGAAAAAGAAATGGAGCAAATCAATGCGGAGCGCAACCGTCAGAAAAGCCAATGGTTTCTTTTCTTTGGCCTGGCCCTCCTGATCCTGGCTGCCATTGTGTTTTATGCCTATCGCATGAAATTCCGCTTATCAAAATCACTGCAAAATAAAAATGAAACACTGGTAGCACAAAGTTTACAAATTGAACAACAGAAACTGACAGTGGAGGATCAAAATACCAGGCTCAAAGAACTCGACAAGGCCAAGAGCAGTTTCTTTGCCAATATCGCACATGAGTTCCGCACGCCACTTACGCTGATACAAGCCCCTTTGGAAGATTTTTTAAGAGATGCCGGCAATAATTTGCCTGATGAGCAATACGACCGACTGAAACTGGCTTCAAAAAATATCCGAAAACTTCAATTGCTCATCGATGAACTTTTGAGCCTTACACGCCTGAGATCAGGGAAAGTACATCTGCAAGTTGCTGAACATGAAAGTATTGCATTTATAAAACGAATAATGCTCTCGTTCCAATCCGGGCTCAGCCTCAAGAAGGATATACGTATGCATTTACGGGCAAAGCCGGATCAATGTCCTTTGTATTTTGATGCCGAAAAAATGGAAATCGTATTCAATAATCTGATTTCCAATGCCATTAAAGCCATTGATGAAAAAGGAGAGATAGCTATCGCTCTGAAAGATAATGATGATTTTGTTTGCATTAGTGTAAGCGATACAGGCCGTGGCGTTTCTGAAAGCGACCTTCCGCATATTTTCGACCGTTTTTACCGGGCAGGGGATTCATCTTTGGAATCGGGGAGCAGTGGAATTGGCCTGGAGCTGAGCAAGGAGCTGGTAGAACTTCATAAAGGAACCATCAGTGTGAAAAGCACCATAGGGGTAGGAAGCGTTTTTACTGTGCGTATCCGAAAAGGAAAAGAACATTTCAGCGAGGAGGACCTGCTGCAGGAAAAGCCTGTGCCGAGAGAGAATAGCCAGTTGCCTTTGCTGGAGGAATTGGAATGGTCAACTGTTGATCAAAATAATAAGGAAAATACTTTTTCCGTGCTTGTAGTTGAGGATCAGGATGATATGCGCGCTTATATCGCCAAAGAGCTTTCTGGGATTTGCCATGTGCGCACTGCAGTTAACGGGAAGCTGGCTTTGCAGGCGGTTCGGCAGCAAATGCCCGATCTGGTTCTTTCTGATTTGATGATGCCTGAAATGGACGGTATAAGCCTTTTGCAGGAGCTCAGAAAGCATAAAGAGACAGAAGACCTCTTATTTCTGTTGCTTACGGCAAAAAATGAGGATGAAGACCGCTTAAAAAGCTATGAGTTGAAAGCGGATGCTTACATTACAAAACCTTTTAACAGCAATGAATTAAAAGTCAGGGTGCGTAATCTCCTTCAAAAGCGCAAACAGCTTGAAGAGAAATTCGCCCGGAAAATCCTGAAGCTGGATATCGAAAAAGCAACAGTAGCGAGCGAAGATCAGGAATTTCTTAAAAAGCTGCGTGATGATGTGATGGAGCATATTTCGGACAGTGCTTACGGTCTGGCTCAACTCAGCGACAAAGCTTGCTTGGGGGAACGCCAGCTCAGGCGGAGGATCAAAGAGTTGACTGATTTATCGCCTGTTGAATTTATTCGGCAGATCCGCTTGCAGTATGCCAAAAACCTGCTCGAAGAAGGGGCCTTTCGAAACATTGCGGATACAGCCTATGCCAGTGGTTTCAATAATCCGGCCTATTTTTCACGTATGTTCCGTCATTTATATCATTGCAGCCCGCAAGAGTATCATAAAGGGAAAGGACAATAATCAAATTTCTGCTGGTATCCTCCAGGCTATGCCTCTGCTATAGGCAAATCCAAAATAACTTCCGTACCAGAGCCTTTGCCCTGCTTGTCATTCAAATCATTAATTTGAATATTTACTTCTTGTCCGGTGTTTCTTCGCATCAGTTCTAGACGTTCTGTAGTAAGTTGCATGCCCAGCGAGCTTTTTCCTGAAGGTTTTTTGCCTCTTGTGGAAGCTTCACGGCCAATTCCGTTGTCACGGATGATGCAGCGGAGCATTTTATTTTTGAGTTCATATTTTAATTCAATCAAGCCTCCGCTTATTTTATCAGGAAAAGCATGGAGTACAGCATTTTCTACAAAAGGCTGTGCAACCATTGGAGGGATACTGATGAACTCGGTCTCTATCGTTTCATCAATGTCAATTCGAAAATCAAATCGGTCTTCAAAGCGCATTTTTTCCAGTTCAAGGTTTAGCTTAAGATTTTCGATTTCAGCATCAAGTCCCACATAAGGCATTCGTGAATTTTCCAAAATCAGGCGCATCAGACGGGCAAATTTCGATAAGTACGACAAACCACATATAGTATTGTTATCCGCCATAAATGATTGGATGGAGTTGAGTGCATTAAAAATAAAATGTGGATTAATTTGCGATCGGACTAAGCGTTGTTCTATTTCGAGTTTCTTCTTTTCAAGCTCATTGCGCAGGCTCTGTTGTTTTAAGCGATAACGGCTAAAAAGAAGTATCCCGATAAGGATTGTAAAAACCAGGATGATGGCTACTGAGGCGAAGATCAGTCGCTGGTTGGTAATTTCGCTTTCTTGTTTATGAATGCGCAGGTCGCGGATTTCTTTTGCCTGCTCCAGCTCTTTAATTTGCGCTTCCTTTTTTTCTGTTTCGTATTGTGTTTGCAATTCAGCAATTTCCTGCCGGCTTTCGATATTGTAAACCGAATCTTTTGTTTGGCTGTACAGCTCAAAATAGCGTAATGCTTCCCTGTATTTACCGCTGGCTTTCAGAGCCTCGCTGAGTCCTATACTGGCCTCAAATTGTGTGTATAGGTCGTCGATACTTTTGGATAGCTCCAGGCTTTCGTGAAAGCGGATAATAGCTTGTTGCGGCCTATTTAGTTTGAGCAGGCTTTCTCCGATATTGACCAGGGTTTTGGCCATTTCGCGCTTGTCTCCAGATTCCTTCTTGAGTTTCAGTGCCTGCTCATAAGTTTGTATTGCTTTTTCATGTTTGTTTTCGTTGGCATAAATTAAACCGGTATTGCCTAAAGCTACGTATAGGTTTCTTTGAAAATGATGCGCGCGGGCAATGGAAATAGCTTGTTGGAATGATGCAATTGCTTTTTCATTTTTGTTTATCTCTTGATAAACAAGGGCTTTGTTGTTTAATGCGGACGTTTGTGTGTAAAAATCGTCCAGATCTTTGGCAAGCTCTAATGCTTTATCGTAGTAAACCAACGCATTTTCATAATCTTCCGAAACCTGATAAATGGAACCGATATTAATATAGGAAGATAGCAGGCTGCTTTTATCCCCGTTTTCTTCTTTAATTCGAGCAGATTTGAGCAGGTTGTCCACTGATTTTTTGTAATCGGACATATAGAAGTACAAAACACCCAGGTTGTTGTAGGCCGATGCAATCCCTTCTGCATCCTGGATTAATTGGTTAATCTCCAGGGCATAATTTTTGTCCTTTAAGGCTTGTTCGTAATCTCCTTTGGCTTCATAAAAGCTGCCACGGCTAAGCCATGTTTTGGCAAGGCTACTGGAATCCCCGGTTTTTGCAAATATTTCTATTGCCTTGTCGATCAGTATTATGGAACTGTCAATTTTGCCAATTTGCTCATAAATTATTGACTGATTTCGGAATATTTCACCAGCTTCAGCTTGACTGCCCGATGCCATGTATAAATTAGCAGCCTTCCTTAGGTAAATTTGAGCAGTATCTAAATTTTGTTGTTTGCGGAAAAAATATCCTTTGAGCTTTAAACATTGCGCCTGAACCTCTTTTAAATCTTGTTCAACAGCAATACGATAAGCTTTGTTGCAATAATGTAACATGCTGTCGCCCTTGCTATTGTAATGTGTTTTTGCTTGTTCCAGATACATTTGATATGACAAGGCCGTATCAGTATCCCTAATTTGAGTATTTCCCGAAAGGGTAAATAAAACAAATACACAAAGAAGCAATAAGGCAAAGGGAATTTTACGAAGTTGAAGTATGCTTGGATTCATGTTTTTTAATTGTGATTAAGAAGGATTTCGATGAGTTTTTCCTTTTTCCGGCGGCTTACCATTATTTTGATTCCGTTTTTCATTAGGAGTGTGCCGCCATCTTCTTTTAGAAACTGATCAATTTGATTGATATTGACGAGGAATGATTGATGTGTCCTGTAAAAACCCTGGGGTTTGAGCAGCTCATCATACTCTTTAATCCCTTTGGAAATAATTACAGACTTATCGTTATTAAGAAAGAAGCTGGTATAACTTCCTTCACCTTTGCAATATATAATGTCCTTAGTATTTACAAAGTGAATCCCTTCGGAAGTACTAAGGGCCAGTCGATCAAAATTTGTGCCTTTATTGCGTGCTATTTTTAGCTTTTCATCGATCATGCTATCGCTATAGTGTATCTTTTGAGCACGATCAAGTGCTTCGGCCAAAAGCTCAGGGTCAATGGGCTTTAGCAGATAATCAATGGCACTGAAACGGAAGGCACGAATAGCGTATTGATCGTATGCTGTTGTAAAAATAATTTTAAAGCTTTTCTTTTTGATGCTTTCAAGGATATCAAAACCTAGTCCGGTTCGTAAGTGTATATCCAGGAAAACCAGATCGGGATTATTTTTCTCAATCGTTGAAATGCCACTCTCAACATCATCAGCTTCATCTATTATGTTAATCTTGTAGGGTAATAATTTCAGCAGGTTTTTCAATAATCGCCTGCTTTTCTCTTCGTCATCTATTATTATTGTTCGCAGCATGTTTCAATTTATTTGACCTGTTTTTTAAAATTTCTCTGCCTGCTCTATGCAAATATAAGCTTTCCAAATTAAAATAGAACCAAACCGCTTTTAAGTTTTTTAGAACCGGATTTAAAGAGTGGCTTTTCTTTGCTTATATAGTACTGTATTTTTGGTTTCGAACAATTAAAATTAGAGGTTATGAAATGGTTTGTGCAAGTCTTTTTATTCATTTTGCCCGTCTTTATAGCGATGGGTGTTTCTGCGCAGTTGGTTGAGACAAAGCTGTCTCCCGATAACGTAGCTGGGACCTATGTCAGTTTCGGCTCGGAAATTTTTATTCACAACGATTATGCATTTGTAGCAAGTGAACTACAGGCAAGCGGAATAGGCGGCAAGGTGAGGGTTTACCACTTTGAAGATGAAAGTTGGGTGGAAGTGGATCAGCTCAACGAAGACCCCACCTGTGGCGGTCCTTCTACAGTAAGTACTCTCTATGGTTACGCATTGTCCGGTAACGACAATTTTGTAATGGTTGGTGCATATGGATGGGATGCCGACTGTGATGATCAGGCAGGTCCATCAGGAACTGTATTTTTTTATAAGAAGAACGGAAATCTTTGGGAAAGCATGCAAATGGTAACCGATCCCAATTTCCATAACACAGAATACTTTGGCCAATCGGTTGACATGGACGGAGATAAAGCCATTGCCGGGGCACCAAGGAAATGTGTTACCGATGGCAATTACGAAGGAGGCGCTTTTGTTTATGATTATAACGATGCCAATGGCCTATGGGAACAGGAAGCTTACCTCCATTTGGATGATCCTTCAAGGTTTGATTATTTTGGATATAGTGTCGGTGTCAGTGGTGACTGGATCATTGTTGGTGCCTATGAAACCGATGATGGTGGCATGAGCAATAATGGTTCTGCTTTTCTGTATCATTTCGATGGCGATGATTGGAATCTGGAACAGCAAATTTTTTCCAGCGATATCAATGCCAATGCATCCTTTGGATATAGTGTTGCCATTGATGGCGATTATGCCATCGTGGGTACAGAAAACAGGGACAAAGTTTATGTTTTTAAGAAAAACGATGATGATGATTGGGTGGAAATTCAGATACTGACCGAGAATAATCCCCAAAAGTATGGTTATTCTATTGATATAAAAGGAAATCATATCATTGTAGGCGATGAATCTTATTATAATGATGATTGGGATCAGCTTGGTGCGGCATTTATCTATGAACTGAATGAAGAAAATGGAAATTGGGATCTCCTCGAAGAAATTTTTGCTTCTGATGGTTCTGGTGGCGATATGTTTGGTTATAGGGTTTCTATTGATGACAACAGGGCGTTTATCGGTGCTATTGGTCACGACATCCCGGAAGAAGGACGTGGTGCGGCTTATATTTATGGCGATTTTGTCGATAATGGCACCATCGTGGCCGATTTTGAATTTGACCCCATGCTTGCGCCGGCTTTAACAGATATATCTTTTACTGATCTGAGCACAGCAGATGGTACGGTAATTACTTCCTGGTCGTGGGATTTTGATGATGATGGCGTTGAAGACTCTAATCTTCAAAACCCTGTGAACCAGTGGGTCACCGGAGGAGCTTATCCTGTAACACTAACTGTCTCTGATGGCACGGTAAGCAGTTCTGTAACCAAGTGGGTTACACTGCTTTCTGCCAGTATGGACAGTTGTCTGGCTTATATCCCTTTTAAAGGTAATGAAAATGATTACAGGGGAGCCGCAGCATGGAATGCAGACGGAAATGGCCCGGAACCAGACATCGACGGACATGGCCTGCCAATGCCGCCTGCATCTATTGAAGTGGCTTACTATTTCCTTGCTTCGCGCGATTACAGCAATATTGATCCTGATTCTGATGAAGCAATGATAGGAAATGGCGATGCTATAAATTGGCCGGCTCTTAACCAGGCACTTGCCAATAACGGTAAAACAACTGCCGACCTGGAAATCTCCTTTGGTATGATGACCCTGGGCGATGATATCAGCGGACAAGACTGGGAAATGAACGAGATTGCGGCTCAAGAATGGCGTATCTATACAGGAGGCACATATTCTATTAAACTAAATGGTGAGGAAATGCTTGGTGGTGATATGCCCTTTTTCAAAATGAATATTTATTATCATATGTGGCAGGGAAGTACTGATGATATTGAAGGCGAAACAGGCTTTACACATGTGCAGGACCTCAGTGGAGCAAGCTCTGACGCAGCTCAGGAAATTGCCGCCGCATTTATTCAGGATTGTGGGCCACATCCAATCAAGTTTTTCTTTTCAAGTATGCAAAGTGCCAATCAAAGCGAATTTACTGGAAATGGCCGAAATGGTGGCTACTTTAATGTAGATCAGGGTTTTATCCTAAAAGCATGCCCATGCGAACTGACCATTGAGGCCAGTGAGGATAAGCTTCTCAACCCAAATGAAGTAGCATGGCTGAGTGCAGATGCAGCCAATGGTGAAGAACCTTATGGATATGTTTGGACTCCAGAAGAAGGGCTTTCGGATCCAAATTCTAATGTTACTCAGGTGCAAACCGACGAAACAACAACATATATCGTTGAAGTTACCGATGCAGAAGGTTGCCAGGCGCAGGATACGGTTATTGTTACGATTATGGATTTAGGTGCAATAGACGGAACTGTAACGGATATTTTCTCAGGTGATCCGCTGGCCGGTGTTACCGTAGAAGCTATTGGCCCAACCGAAAGCAGTACGGTAACCACAATGGACGGCACATACTTTATCGGTCATCTCATCCCGGATGATAATTATAAAATCCGTTTCTCAAATAATGAATATGAAACCGATTCCGTGCTTAATGTGGCTATTGTGGGTACGCAAACTACCACTCTGGATTTCCAGATGACGCCGGATAACCTGGGAAGCCTCAGTGGCGTGGTAAGCGATGAAATTACCGGCACAAATGTTCATGGAATAGAAGTAAGTATTGATGGTACTGCTCTGACAGCAACTACTGGTTGGGATGGAAATTATTTGATTGAAGCAATTCCTCCGGGTGCATACGGTGTGACTTTTAGCGGCAGCGCTGTTTATCAGGATAAGAATGTGGCCAATATACAGCTCACGGCAGGGGAAGTTACTACGCTCAATGCTGTTTTATCGCCTATTATCCATGTTTGGACAGGTGATGAGGATACAGATTGGTTCAATAAAGGCAATTGGTCCACTGATAATCCTCCACCAGATAATGCGCACGTCCTTATTCCTGAAGTAGCTTCTGGTGATTATCCTGCCACTGATGGATTCCAGAGTATCCTTAAACTGACGGTAGAGCCTAATGCTTGTTTTACTGCTTTGGAACCCGGAAGTGTAAATGTTTCTAACCTTTTGATCGAAGCAAATGCCAGCGGGCGGGGTGAAGTTATTTGCCATATGGGGACATTGCATGTTGATAATCCTCAGGTACAACAGTATATCTCCGGAAATGGACTTGATCCGATAAATCGCCAATGGCATTATATTACACCTCTGCTTGATAATTCACAAGCTTCAATTTTTGCCGGATTCCTTGTAAATGAATATAACGAACCCACACAAGATTGGACGGAAATTGTAAATCCCAATGAAGAATTGGATCGTTATCAGGGCTTATCGGTTTGTGCCCCTGATAATACCGTGGTAACATACGAAGGGAATTTTGATGCTTTCGCAATGGAGCCAGAGCTGACCAATTCAAACCCTGCCGGGCTCAATTATAGCAGTGGTTTTAACCTGACAGGGAACCCATTCCTTGCTACTGTTGACCTGGAACATGAAGAGAATGTATATAATAATGTGGATAATACTTTGTATTTCTGGAATCCGGTGCTTAATGGAGGTGTAGGAGCTTATCAAACCTATACCATTGGAACTGGTGGCGTATTGGGACAAACTCAATATGCAGCCGCAGGTCAGGGGTTTTTTGTAAAAGTATCTGAAGGCTCAGCAAACGGGAGCCTGAGTTTGAACTCGCATGCTATGGTTCATAATGGCGCTAATAGCTTCAAGCAAGAAGTGCTGTCATCGGCACTCCGTATCAAATTGAAGCAGGATGCCTTTACAGATGAACTGCTCATCAGGAAGGGTGATGACTACCATGATGCATTTAGCGGTAAAGAAGATGCCTTTAAATTGATGCTGGATAACGCAGCACAGATCTATGCCAAAAGCAATGACGGAAAACCGATGGCCATCAGTGCTGTAGCTGTGAAGGAGGGTGAGCTTACCATTCCTTTGGCAGTGAAAAGCAGTTATTCAGATGAATGCCGAATCGAATTTAGCTTGTCGGATAACAGCAGCTTTGAAGCAACATTCGAAGATAAGCTCTTAACTCAGTTATTTGAAATTGATGACCAAATGAACTATGTCTTTGTTCCGGGCATGGACGATGAAAACCGTTTCTTCATCCATCTTAAATCAACAACAGCGGTGATGGAGCAGGAGGGAAGCCATATCCATGTTTATTATGCGAATGGATATATCCATTTGCAAAATAATGGTGCAAAATCATACGAATTGCTCGATATGGGTGGACGCATCCTCCAAAATAGTACATTGAACCCGCACAATGGCATGGTGAACCTGCCTGTAGATATTCCTGCTGGTGTTTATATGATGCAATTGCAAATGGAAGGATTTATTATCAGCAAAAAGCTTATTGTTTATTAATTCGGAGAATATTTTAAAAACACAGAATCATGAAAAAAATAGCATATATTATTGGTGTTTTCTTGCTTGCAGCCAGTTTAAACCTTTCGGCACAGCCGCATCCTGAAGAGAATGGTGACGGCAGTGGTGTGGGCAATAACCCTATACCGGGTGGCGGAGCTCCGATCGGTGGAGGCGTAATGATTATGATGGGCATGGCGGCCGCTTATGCCTGGAAAAAGCACGTATCTGCTTTGGATGAGAAGGATAATTAATATCTAAAGCCCGTGCTTTCCCGGAAGTTTAATTTCTGGAAGGTACTAAATATTTGAATCAAAATATCAGATAAGATCTGAAAATAATTAAGGCTCAGCGTTTGATTTCCGCCTGGGGCAGCCCGAATTTGGTTTGGTGGGCTGTCCCTTTTTTTTATTGAGTAAACGCAGGGTTCCCACAGAGCTGCAAAGAAAACAACCACGTAAATCAGCGTGATCAGTGGGAGAGGTTTCCATTGTATCCTTAGCGCATTAGCGCATTAGCGAGGAACAAAAACCTTAGTGCCCTTGGTGGTTTCTTCCATTCATGCGTTTACCCCCAGTGGACTTCTCCTCGCGCTAATCATTGAAGTGACGCTCCATTACCTACCGAGAACACAAAGGTTTGCTCAAAGTACACAAAGCTTGAGGCCATAAAGAAAAGATCTGCGTACATCTGATTATCGAAGCTGCGAGGACACTGGTCTTATCTGTTATCGAGATGATTTCAAAATAGCCAGAAGAAAATAACCCTAAAATAAAACCGTTTATCAGGTGTTTATAAACTACTGCCATGAAACCAACTTTCCTCAGCATCCTTTTACTTGCCTCCTGCGGCCTCTTTGGTCAAAGTAAATTTGAGAAGAATCTTGCTACCAGCAGGGAGTATGTGCATAAGATCCGTTCATTGGATTCGGAGGAGTTTGCTGATCTTGCATTTTTAAAAGAAGAAACAGGAGAGAAGCGCATTGTTTGGCTGGGGGAGAATGATCACCGCATCCGGGAAAACAATGTCCTTAAACTTAGACTGATAAAGTTTCTGCATCAAGAAATGGGTTATGATGTGGTGCTTTTTGAGAGCGGTGCCGGCAATGTGGGCATTTCCAATCTGGCTCAATCACAGTTAAACCCTTTTGAGTTTTTATATACTTCGCTGCTGGGTGCCTGGCGCACGAAAGAGAACTGTGCACTGATGGAATACTTTAAGTTGCAGGAGCTGGAGCTGGCCGGAATGGACCCCAATTTTAAAGCGCGTTACCTGCCCAAAAGAGCTTTTGATTATATTTTGCGGCCAAATCCGGAAATGGCAGAGCAATACTATTTACTCGACAGCATCAACTCCTATTTGAAAATAGAAACAACGAAACTCTATCATAGCCGGGCAGGAAAAAAAACAAAATCAGCAAGAGCAAGAATCTTGAACATCCGGCAGGATTCAATAAAATCGGCTTATGAGGCATTGCGCAATAATATGTTGGTTCAGGATATAAACCCGGCAGCCGGGGACGAAAAGGCACGGAAGATCATCAGGCTGGGATTAAATAACACTATTGCAGACCTTTCAGGGGATTTGACGAAATTCAGGGATCCAGACTCCTTTTTCATCAACAGCAGTGCACGTGACAGCTTAATGGCCGCAAATATTACCTATCTGGCCGACTCGGTTTATCCAAATGAAAAAATTATTGTTTGGGCCCATAACGGCCATATTAAAAAAGTTGATTCCCAGCAGGAAAAGCCACATCATTCTTTCAAAACCATGCATGAGTACCTGCCTGAAAGGCTGAAAAGAGAATCCTTTGTAATTGGTCTTTATGCAGATTCAAAGCAGGCTGCTGCCCGTTATTCCGTAATTAATATAGGTAGGAAATTAGCTATAGGCAGCTTTTATTTAAATACCCGTGCATATGCTGGCAGTGATTATTTAGATATTAGAGATTTCTGGACTTATTCAAGCTGCAGGAGGTGTGGAATTGGCGCCCAATCGCTTGCCGAAAGTTATGATGCACTAATTTTCATCCCGGATGCGCAGCGGTCGGTATTATTGAATATTGATCCATATAAGCAGTAGCAGGGCTGATACAGGGCATGTTTTTCTTATTAATATGCTTGATCAACGGGTGAAGTTTTCCTCATTATCCTTAGCGCCTTAGCGAGGAACAAAAACCTTAGTGCCCTTGGTGGTTTCTTCCATTCATGCGTTTACCCCCAGTGGACTTCTCCTCGCGCTACTCATCGAAGTGACGCTCCATTACCTACCGTGAACACAAAGGTTTGCTCAAAGCACACAAAGCTTGAGGCCATAAAGAAAACATCTGCGTACATCTGCGTGATCAGTGGGAGTTTTTTTGATAGTATGATCCAGATGTTTTAAAAGTTACCTATGCCCCACACAAGCCTTGCTTCAAGTACATAGATATCTCCTTTATACTCAGGCTTATCCTGAGAAGTATGCAGGTTATAAGCTGCACTCAGTTGGAGCGCAATGAAAGTGCCCATGGTGTAGTAGCCCTCATGTATATTCCAATTGAACAGTTTCAGTTGACATTGAATTCCCCCGCCGTATTTAAATGAACTTACGGGCTTGTATTCATCCATTTTTGAGTCGGAATCATACATTCGGCTCTGAATAGAATATAGGCCAAAATCGCCGAAAGGACTAAGGTTGAAATGCGGCGTTGTCACCACCATATAACCGCCCCTAAAACCAACATTGGATATATTGAAGCTTTCCCCTTTTTCAAATATTGTGTTTTTATCATTCACAAAACCTTCAATTTGCCTTTTTAATTTGCCTGATCCCACGTTTGCATTCATTGCACCCCAAACATTACCAAAGCAAAAATCCATATTCGCACTAAACACGGCACATCCGTCAAAGTAGTTTGATAAGCCTCCGGTGTTACCCATATAGCCACTTCCTATTGCTAAGCCCCAATATGTACGTTTTGGTTCAGAATAGGAACTGTCGATTGACCTGCCGGAAAGATGGTTGATAAACTGCTGATAAGGGGTATCTGGATATTTTTTGTTATACTCCGTCAGCATATTCATAAAATCATAGCTTTTTTCAGTGTCGGAGAGAAATACGATAAAAATTTCTATGAAGTCAACAAATTCAGGATCGTTATTATCAATATGCACAGCGATTTTCAATTCATCAGCATGGATAATACATTCTTCATACAGTATATCTCTTAGGGGTGTTGCATCCGGATACCATGCTTCATTATAAACATCGCCAAAGTTTTGCAATTCATTGTCCAGATCCTCCCATCTGTGTAAAAGCAAGTCTATGCGTATCCTTTCAAATTTTCCAAAAACCCGCTTATTGTTATGCAATTGCATTGTATCCAGAAAGAGAAATATCTCTTCGGCCTTGTCTGAGTCATTATCGATTAAGGCTTTGCCCAGCATTTTGCGGCCATTATTGGCCAATAGGTCTGTGGTATCTACATAGTTTAATATTTCTTTTTCAATCTGAGCATAACTTAAACTGCTATTGATTAATAATATTGCAGTTATAAAACTGATTCTAATGAGTATGCGCATATTATATAGTTAAAATTTTACGCTGCAAATATATAAATCATACATAGAGAATCAAAATGAAACTTTATGGTTCTATAGATACACAAAATACTATATCCCTGAATCAAGATTTTATTCCATGATCAGCTTAGCAGTGATCAATATGATGAGCATTATCCGCACAATCATGGCAAGATGTTTTTTTTGTTGGTTCCACATATAAGCGGAAATACTGATCTGCCTTAGCTGGCAGCAAAAATCAAGGCCTTTTGTGCTTGAACTATCACGTCATTTTATAAAAAGGAGTAAGGATTAATCAAAAAAGATGGCTACTATTATTGACTGTTATAAAATAATTGCATACTTTAGCTGCCCTGAATGTGTATCAAAACCAACCATTATGAAAAAAGCCGGAATGATCTTTCTCGTTTTAGTCTTCAGTAAGTTTGCTTTTGCTCAGGATTTTGCCCCCATAGGTGCAGTATGGCATTATACGCATTATACGATGTACCTTGATTATATCAGCTATTCCAAACTTGAATCCTTAAAGGATACCGTTATCCAAGGGACATCCTGCAGGAAATTGTTGCATACAAAATATGATTATGAAAGCAGTACAGAGGAAATCCATTATATGTTCCGTCGCAACGATAGCCTGTTCTTCTATGCTGCTGAAGATTTTCATCTGCTTTATGACTTTGGGGCTGAAGCTGGAGATTCTGTTGTGCTGGATTATTATACCAATCCCATGCAGCAAAAACTTACGCTTTATGTGGAATCTACAGACAGCATTATGATTGGCAATGAAAAACGTAAAGTGCAGTATGTCACCACTAACGATGGTTTGTATAATGAATTTAGCGGAAACGTTATCGATGGCATTGGAAATGCTTATTATATGTTCCCAAGCCATGATATGCAATATGATGGTCCTTTGCGCTGCTATGAAGACCAGTTTACCGGTTTATATATGAGCAGTTTTTATCCCTGGCACAACTGGAACCATGAAGACTGTGAAGAAATACTTTTGCTTGACATCAACGAACATCAAGCGGATGACCCTGTTCATATCTACCCCAATCCTGCAAGCACCAGCATCAAAATAGAACTCGGCAAAGAGGAAGGCGCTGCCACCATCAACTTCATTAATGGCAGCGGACAAACTGCCCTGAGCATTAAAGCATTATCATTTCCGGTGGAGGTGAACACTCAGGGAATGTCGCCCGGGATGTACCAAATCCAGATTATTAAAGATGAACGTAATTATATCAGGACTTTTATAAAGAAAAATGATTAACCTCATCATTGTCCCATTATTTATAAGATGTTTGATATTATGGTTATTAGCCAAAAGAGATGAATTAAAAACAGATGCAATGAAAAAAATGATTGTTATTTTTGGAATCATCCTGAGCAGCACGATGCAGGACGCCACAGCACAGGGTTATCACCCTTTCCCGGATTCCAATGCTATTTGGAACAATTTTTATTATGGCTATTCTACAGATTTCAGGGAAAGGTTCGGAATTAAAGGAGATACCCTGATTAATGAAATACTCTACAATAAGATATATAGCATTATAGATGATACGGTTCTAAGTCAGGAGCATATGACCTATTATGCCGCACTTCGTGAAAATGAATCCAAACAGATATTTATTAAAATACAGGATTGGGATGAGGAAATTTTGATCTATGATTTTTCCCTTAATATTGGAGACAGCATGCCTCATTCTGAATATCCGGAAGGGGATTTACATTGGGGATGTAGAGTTACAGATATTGATACGATTGAGATGCATGATAATCAGTTCCGGAAGCGTTTCAAAATTGAAGGCGGAGGGCTCGACTATTGGATCGAAGGGATAGGAAGTGTACGCGGCCTTTTTCATCCAATAAGGGATTATATTATTGGATCTTATTGCGAATTGGTTTGTTTTAAGTATATGGATACAGTCGTTTATCTGGAAAATCCGGAATGCAATCGCTGCTTTTGTCGTTTGCTCACACCCGTTGAAGAGGAAGTATGCCTGGAGGGCGATCTAAATATCTACCCCAATCCCGCAAGCACCAGCATCAAAATAGAACTCGAAAAAGAGGAAGGCGCTGCCACCATCAGCCTTATTAATGCCAACGGACAAACAGTCCTGAGCATTAAAGCATTATCATTTCCGGTGGAGGTCAATACGCAATCTTTGTTGCCCGGGATGTACCAATTACGGATTACTAAAGATGAGAAGAATTATTTGAAGACATTTATTAAAAGGGGTGAATGAGACGAGACGCCAGAAGACCTTAAAGAACGTTTGCTAAGGGAAGATGAGCCCAGGTATGAGGGATTCCGGTATATCGGAAGGAGGAATCTGTTTGAAATACCAATTACATTTCTTTTTATAAAATTCCGTATAGCCTGATTAATTCATAAATCTTCGTCATGAGAAAGCAAAACGCAATAAGAGAAAGGGAGCACAGGTTTTCGGCACACAGGAATAGCCGTAGCTATTTTGAGTACCGGAAACTGAGCATTCCTTTCTGTTGAAGCGGTTTGCGTTCGTAATAGAATGGTTTGTGAATTATTCATGATAGAACCAAAAAAATAAAATTTATCGAGCAATAAAATGCCAGCCCTTTAAAAATCATGCGCATCGGCAGTGGCAGCTCAAAAAAGGAATGCTGTTTCGGCTCTATCAGGAAAAACCTTGCCTGAATAAATTAGGGAATCAATTTTAGGCACCGCAGCCAATAGCTTTTGGGAAGAAGCAAAATGTTGAGATGTGAATCTGCTTTAGTTCAACCCGGCATTTTTAAAAGCTTCAACAATAAGGTGGCCGTAGCTTGTGCCAAACATCAGCAGGCACCAGTTTCTCAGCAGGATTAACTCCTCCTTGTTTACGCTTTCGATGGCTTTGTGCAGTTCTTTTTTAAAAAGCGCGTAATTAAAACTAACGCGTGTCAGTATGAGTTTGGAGTAGTTTAACATGATCCTTAAGTTTTAATATAAACGCATTGCGTGTGGCATTATTTCAGTGCAGAATGCTTTTAATGTCCAAAAAATGTGGGATTATTTTTTTGAACTTTATGAAGGCTGAACTACAGCATATTAATAGATTATTGCTGAAGTGCAAATTTTCCTGCATAGTTTTAAAATCGCCCAAGAGTTTATATATTTGCGTGATTTTGAATTTTTATACACTAATCAATTAAAAATTTTCTAAATGAACACAGGATTTTCTATTGCAGATTATGCGGTTTTTATTGCATATGCCATCGTGATTTTAAGCGTTGGCTTGTGGGTATCGAGGGGGAAGAAGGGACATAAGAAAGATGCAAAAGACTACTTTTTGGCAGGAAAATCATTGCCCTGGTGGGCAATTGGTGCTTCATTGATTGCTGCCAATATTTCGGCAGAACAAATGATCGGGATGTCGGGATCGGGCATGGCCATTGGTTTGGCTATTGCATCCTACGAATGGATGGCAGCACTGACATTGATTATTGTGGGGAAATTCTTCCTTCCGATATTTATTGAAAAAGGCATTTTTACCATTCCCGAATTTGTTGAAAAACGTTTCAGTACCAACCTGAAAACAATTCTGGCCATTTTCTGGATGTCGCTTTATGTATTCGTTAACCTGACTTCGGTGCTTTATCTCGGAGGAAAAGCACTGGATACCGTTTTGGGTTCCGGTGATGGCAGTAATATCATGTATTATATCATTGGACTGGCACTTTTTGCTGCGGCATATTCGCTTTATGGTGGCCTTGCTGCCGTAGCCTGGACGGATGTGATTCAGGTAGTTCTGCTGGTTGCCGGAGGTGTTATTACCACCATGGTTGCCTTGGCCCATGTAACGCCCGATGGAGGGATTATCACTGGTCTGGAACATGTGTACGAAACGGCCGGCGATAAATTTCATATGATCCTAGATAGGGGCAATCCGGAATTTATGAACCTGCCAGGAATAGCTGTTTTGATTGGTGGTTTATGGGTTGCTAACTTGTACTATTGGGGGTTTAATCAGTATATCATCCAACGGACCCTGGCGGCAAAAAGCCTGCGCGAATCACAAAAGGGTATCGCTTTTGCTGCTTTTTTGAAGCTGTTGGTCCCGCTTTTTGTGGTTGTTCCGGGAATCATTGCCTGGGTGATGTATTCGCAACCTGAAGGTACAGCGGTTGTAGATGGAGTGCAGGGCGCATTCCAAAAGGCAGATGGCGGAATGAATTATGATAATTCTTTTCCGTGGCTGGTGGGTAGTTTTATCCCCGTAGGGTTAAAAGGTCTGGTTGTGGCTGCACTGGCGGCGGCGATTGTTTCATCTTTGGCCAGCATGGTCAACTCTACTTCAACGATATTTACTATGGATATTTATAAACCTTATCTGCAAAAGAACAAGGAAAACGGAAAGGAAGTTGCAGTGGGGCGGATTGCCGGCGCTGTGGCTTTGGCAATTGGCGTTATGGTTGCTCCCGCACTCGGAAGCATCGATCAGGCTTTTCAGTATATCCAGGAATATACCGGCCTGGTCAGCCCGGGAATCCTTGCTGTATTTATGCTGGGACTTTTTTATAAGAAAACGACCAATAAAGGTGCAGTCATTGGTGTACTGGCATCCATTCCTGTTGCATTGATGCTGAAGCTTGCGCCTTTTGATATGCCCTGGATTGACCAAATGCTCTATACCTTCCTGATTACCCTTGTAGTGATTGTGTTTGTGAGCCTGGCAACGAATCCTTATGATGATGATCCAAAAGCGATTAATATTACCAATAAGTTATTTCAAACTGATAAAGGATATACCATTGCAAGCTATGGTGTTTTGATAATTCTCGCTATATTGTACACGGTATTTTGGTAAATTTCTGGCTTTTGCCCGCATAAATGAATTTATTATGAAAAAAATCTTTTTTTTGGCTGTAATAGGGATCTTTGCGATGGCTGGGTGTAATCAGCCAAAGCAAAAAGAACCTCAAAAAGAAATAATTATCGACGGGCAAATTGCCGAAGTGCCTACTTGGGCTAAAGAAGTGGTCTGGTATCAGATTTTTCCGGAGCGTTTCCGAAACGGTGACCCAACCAACGATCCGCGTCCACAGGATATTGAAGGATGCTATCCCGGTTTTGTGCCTGAAGGCTGGGCTGTAACACCATGGACACATGATTGGTATAAAGATGATCCATGGTTTCCTGAAACTGAAGGTGGAAAGGATTTTACGGGAAACCCTATTACCAATTTTGGGCAGAAATCGCAGCTCAGGCGATATGGTGGCGATTTGCAGGGTGTTTTCGATCAGCTCGATTACCTCGACTCATTGGGCGTAACGGCGATTTATTTCAATCCGCTCAATGATGCGCCTTCCCTGCATAAATATGATGCACGGCACTGGAGGCACATCGACCGTAATTTTGGCCCTGATCCGGACAGGGATATTGAAATTATGGCTGCTGAAGAGCCGGCCAATATAAAAACATGGCAAATGACCACGGCAGATTCAATGTTTGTTGCCCTGGTGGGTGAAATGCATCAGCGCGGAATGAAAGTAATTATGGATTTCAGCTGGAACCACACCGGACATACTTGCTGGGCATGGAAAGATGTGGTGGAAAAAGGGGAGATGTCGGAATTTAAAGATTGGTATTGGGTGGAGTCTTTTGATGATCCAGGTACCCCTGAAAATGAATTCAAGTACCATGGATGGTTTGGAGTGTTTGACTTGCCCGAAATCCGCGAAACCCAATTTGCTGATCACAGTGGTGGTATTAAGGTTATGGAAGGTGATATTTATAATCCGGCAGCCAAAGAACATATCATGAATGTGACACGCCGTTGGCTCGATCCCAATGGCGATGGCGACCCCTCGGATGGTGTGGATGGTTTCCGTTTGGATGTTGCGGCAGAAATACCCTTGGGCTTCTGGCGCGATTACCGTAAAGAAGTACGAAAAATTAATCCCGATGCCTACCTCATTGGAGAAGTATGGTGGGAAGCATGGCCTGATAAATTGCTCGATCCCAAGCCCTTCCTGCAAGGGGATGTGTTTGATGCCGTAATGAATTACCGTTGGTACCGCGCTGCGCGCCATTTCTTTAACCAATCGCCTGATGAAATCCCTGTTTCCGAATTTGTGGATAGCCTGAAAAGATTTGCTTCCAACCTTCCCGAAGCAAGCAATTATGCCATGATGAACCTAACGGCAAGCCATGATGCGCCTAGGGTTTCAACATCGCTCTACAATAAAAACATGTATAAAACACATGCAAAACCGGCCGATGATCCAAATTATAAAATCAATAAACCGGATGATGAAACCTATGAAATACTGAAGATGTTGTTGGCACAGCAGTTCAGTTATGTGGGCGCTCCGCATATCTGGGCCGGTGATGAAATGGGCATGTGGGGAGCCGATGACCCTTCAACACGTAAACCGCTCATTTGGACGGATTATGAATTTGAAACCGAAACAACGCATCCTGACGGTCTTGAACGGCCTGCAGATGATGTGGAATTTAATCATTCGCTTTTTGATATCTACCGCAATTTCATCGCATTGCGCAAAGCAAATCCCGTGCTTTCCAATGGAGAACTGGAATATCTGGTTGTTGATGATGAAAAGAAATCTCTGGCATATAGCCGCTTTGATGGGCAGGATGAAATTATTGCTGTTTTTAATAATTCGGATCAGATGCAAAAGCTTGCAATTCCGCTGAAACAGGACAAACAATATCGTGATATTTTAAACGCATTGGCAGTTAATCAGGCAGGACAAAAGCTTGATATAAAGATTCCTCCACATTCCTGTGCTTGGCTTGCTGCGGGAAAATAATGCTGTAAAAGGAAACCGGGGCACTGGAACGTGCCCCGGAAAGCAATAAAAAGCAGTAGATAGGGATAGAGGTCTTTTTGGGTTAAACACTCGTTTTTGAGTGCTTTTGCCAGTTATATTCTAAAACGTATTTCGATTCACCTGCCTGTTGGTTTTTACAAGCGCATAGCCTCCGGCCATGATCACTAACAGCGCTGTGCCGCCACCCACAGGAGCTCCGCCCCCCAGCGGGTCTCCCTGTGCTCCGCCTCCGGCTCCCGTAGGGTCTCCGGGCGGTGGTGGCGGCCCATCAGCTGTTACTTGCTTGCTGACCAAAACAATCAGAATTATCGAAAGAACGTTTATTGTTTTGCGTATCCATCGATCCATGATTACCTCCTTTTTTCAACTGGTTAGAACATGATTTTTTCTTGCCATATTCTCTCAGCACCGGTAACCTGAATAATATAGCATGCATGGGCATGACCTGTCATGTCAATAATGACCTGACTGCCGGGCAGATTCCCCTTTTTGATTATTCTGCCCGTCAGGTCATAAACTGCAAATCTAAAATCAGTCCGCATGCTTTTGCTTCGTCTTTTTATGATGATATGCCCAACATCGCTGTATATGCTATAATCATCATCTTTGTTTTTTTCAACGCTCATTGAGCTTTCGGTAATTACGATACTGAATGGATTTTCATGAACTCCCGATTCGAAATAGAATTCTATAGAATTCTTTGTGCGCAGATCAATAAGGTCGTTGGTTTTATTATTTTTTAAGTAGATATTGTTCTCCGCATCAAAGCTTTCCGTTTGATCAAATTTGATTTCATAATTTCCATCTTCACTGAAACGTAAGCTGATCGGTACTTCAAGCCATCCTTTGTCTTTTGGAAGGCTTTGTATCTCAAGTAATTCATTCTTTGGGCTTCTGGTATAAACCTGAGGGATGTTGGTGCCAAAATATTTATATGCATCGTAGCTTTTATCGAAATTTTCGCTGGCTTCATCATTAATCCTAATGAACATCTCGTCTTTTAAATAATTGCCAATGCTGATTTTTAATTCATTTCTGATGTTCTCTTTATAGAATGATTTGGTATTATGTACGCGGCAGTTATTAGTGAGCTGCAAGCTGACAGCATCATCGGTAGCATGAACAAAGAACCCTTGTCCAATCGGAACGATAGCATTTTCGCTTCCACCACCGCCATTGACCCACGATTTATAATCGCCATCAGCACCAGAACCTGGCTGCCAGAAATATATTGCGTCATCACAACCGGCAGGAATGCTAACATTGTCCCAGTTAAAAGGAGAGGGGTAAGGGTTGCCCACGAAATTCCAGCCTGAGCCGTCCGCATCTGCAGAAGTATTGCGATCAGTAAGATTGATATTTATGTTTCCGTTATGGAAAGTGCCGTTGAAATCAATAGTGGCTGCCGCAGCATCTGCCCAATAGAAATATCCTTTCATACTTGTGAGTGGAGTGGAGAGGTCTTCGATATAATCCCAGCAATCTTCGCAGGGTTCGGTACTGCCATCCCAGCTCGACGATTCAAAATGGCGCAGCAAATAAACCACCGGATTATGATCAAAGAAATATTGCCCTGCCAATTCTCCTGAGACCGGAGTGCTTACCGCATGCCAAGTGCCTCCGCTGATGTAGCGTTCCATTATATTACTGCCATCTGTAAGGCTAACTGTGGATGCATCGTCTTGTATGACCAGTCCGCCCGAACCCGAATTTTTGGATTCAATCATAAGGTTTCCTGAACTTATTGCCAGATTGCCGTTGTTTAGGATTAATGCGGCATCCGGGGGAATGAGCAGGCCGTTTTGATTAACCGTCAGGCTTGCGGCGCTGTTTATTGTTAATTGCGAGCCTTCTTCCATCTCAAGCTGATCAATATTTTCGTTAGTAGATATAACCGGCCAATGAGCTTTCAGGCTTCCAGGAATCACAACTTTCAGGTGCTCATCGGGCAAAGTATTCATGTCCCAATTGCCGGTAGTGTGCCAGTCGGCAGTTTGCAGGCCGGTCCATGTAAGCGTTCCTGGAAGTTGCAGGCTTATTGTATTTGAATTGGCGGTTGTATTGTTGCTCCCCTGAAGTTTTACCCTGATACGATAATAATAAATTGTTCCTGGGGTCAGGTTTTCTGAAGCTATGAAGGAAGTGGCCGGATCATTAATTTCCAGTCCGTGATATCCGCTTACGTATGAATCGAATGTGGCTGAGCTGCTTACATCAAGAATGTAAGTTGCTGCATCGGCATATGAGGTCCAGTTTGCCTGAAAGCTGTATGGTTTGATGTTGGTAGCGCTCTGAGCAACAGGTGTATTATAGAGTTGAAATGTTCTGTCCTCTCCATAAAGCGTCTGGTATGATCCCAGCGATTGATCCCGGGCTGCAATCCGGTAGTGGTATGTTGTACCGGAGATAAGCTGTGCCCCATCAATCCAAAGCGAAGCAATTGTGTTGAACGATGTGGAATTTGGTGTTGCGTTTGTGATGTTGCCATAAGCTGTTGAAGTGCCCCATTCAAAACGGATCTGGTCTGTGGGCAGGATACTGCCTGTTTCAATTGTTGCATTTAACCGTACTCCCGAGGAGCTTATTTCAGAGGTTGAATCTGTGATAACAGTAGCTGGTTCGGGTGCTGCTGTAGCAAACGAATTTTCAAGGGATTCATAATTGCTGCCCTGGTAGGTATAGTCAATAATATAGTAATAATCTGTTGATGGGCTTAGGTTGCTCAGAAGGAAAAAATTAGTTCCACCGTTGCTGCTGACCAGCTCAAGTATCCCTTCTGTTTGGCCGCTCCCATAGTTTTCACTGCTGGTTCCATAGCTTAATATGCAATTTGACACATTGTGAGATTCGCTTCCACCAGAAAATGTAGCAGAAATTGTGATGGAAGTTGCTGTTAGGTTTGTGTGGTTCGTGTTGACTGTTAATTGCCCAAATACAAAAGTGGGAATTATCTGCAGCAGCAGGATAATTAACTTATGAATATGGCTCTTGTTTGTCTCCATCATTATGAGTGCTTTTACTGCTTAATACCAAAACAGAGCAAAAGGTTTCTTCAAAATGGAAATTTTATTGACAAAACAATAATCGTGCCTAATTAATTCAATTGAATATGAGGGTCATATATTCAGTAATTCACAAATTATATCCTTCTTTAGATTGGTTTTAATTGGGATTACTGTCTTTTTATAACTCTGAAATTTGAAGTTTTGGATTTATTTTTGAATAAAATGAGGGTCAGGTCAAGCGGTAACTTCCAAATATTGGAAATATTATTCAATGAAAATACAATGTTGTGCAATAGTAATCCGGCAAGCTATGTACATTACAGCATAACAGCGCGTCCTCGCTTATTTTGAACCAGAAACTTAATTTTATAGACGGTTCTGGTTTAATATCAATAAGGTCAGTAAATTAATAAAAAGTACCTGCCAGAAAACGCCCTTTTTTGAGTCTTTGATCAGAAAATGTCAAAGACAAGGCGTTATGCTGCGATGCACTGAGTTTGCCGAAGTAAGCCCGCCGAAATGAGCTGGGCTTATCGCATTAGGCAGAGCTGATGTGAGCCCAAGAACGTTGCCTTTGCCCTCACTACTATACGCACATATCTGAACGCAATTAATTTTTATGCTTCTTTTATATTGATTTGCAATCATTTTAATAATATCAAGAATAAATGTGGCGCAAAAATGCTTTTTAAATTTTCTTTTGCTAATTTTGTTGCTTCGGTTACGGCTTCAATCAGTGAGCGTATGCTGAATTATTTAAGTTAAGGAATGAAAACAACAGGGGTTCTATCAGTGAGTTTTATTTGGTTGGCATTATTATTTTTAATGCCGCAAATGTCGTATTCACAATTTTCGGGCAGAGAAGATTGTGTTGCCGATTTCACTTATTATCAGGATTCAGCAGTCGATTTGCATTTTAACTTTGTGGATTTGTCCACCGGGTCGGTTATTTATTGGCTGTGGGATTTTGGTGATGGGAACCAGTCGTTCGAACCTAATCCGAAACACACTTACGCTGCCCCTGGCCATTATAATGTATGTCTCGAAGTTGGAAATGCCGTTAAGAGTAGTGTGGACGTGTATTGCGATTCGGTTTTGGTGCCACAGCCAAATGATTGCCATGCTGATTTTACGTACTCAATGTCCCCTGATCAACCCTTTGATGTTTATTTTCAATCACTTTCGTCAGGTCATTATGATACCTTGCAGTGGCAGATAGAGGATGGCTCAACGTATTTCAGCGAGAGCTTTCTCCATACTTTTGCCGATACGGGTTGGTATAATGTCGATTTGATTGTTTGGAATACCCATAACCCTTACAATTGCCGTGATACTTTGCGCGATAGTGTACATATTGTTTTTCAGGCCTGTGTTGCTGATTTTTTGAGCATAGTTCTGCCATCAGGAGTATTTACCTACCAGTTTGAGAATACTTCTACAGGTATGGCCAATAGTTTTTTGTGGAATATCAGCGATGGAACGTCTTATACGTCAAGAAACCTTGTGCACACTTTTCCCGATACGGGTTGGTATTACGTGCAGCTGCGCGTAATGAACACATTTTATCCCAACTATTGCTATGATGTTTACAAGGATTCTGTTTATGTTGTTTTTCCCGAATGTTTTGCGGACTGGTCGTATGAGCAGAATCCGAATAATTATTTTGAATTCAGTTTTCTCAATTTTTCATCACCGCATGCTGATAAATATATCTGGAGTTTTGGCGATGGGAGCGGATCCTTTGCTTTTGATCCGGTTCACGAATATGAAGAGGCAGGGAAATATCAGGTGAGCCTCAGGGTTATGAATTCTCAATATCCTGATTACTGTGATGATATTTTAATTGATAGCGTAGAAGTAATATTTCCAGGTTGTTTTGCTGATTTTGATTGGGTAGGCAACCCTGATGACCCCTATCGTATCACCTTTGAAAATACATCGGAAGGGCTTCCAAATACTTATTTGTGGAGTTTTGGCGATGGTAATTTCAGCACAGAGGTAAATCCATTCCATGTTTATCAGAATGCCGGCCATTACCCTGTGAGCTTGAAAGCTTTTAATACACAGTATCCACAGCACTGCAATGATATTCATTACGATACGCTTTACATCGAAGAGCCTCCGTTTCATGCTGCTTTTTCCTATGAATATGGCCAGCCTTATCCCGGATATGTTACTTTTATCAATGAATCTTCTGATTATGCCGATTTGTGGGAATGGGATTTCGGAGATGGTAATTTCAGTGATCTGGAAAATCCACAGCACTTATTTATTGTTGAAAATGATTTTAGGGTTTGTTTGAGTATCGGAAATTCAGAGCATCCCAACTTAAAAGATACCTGGTGTGATACTGTTTTTTTGGCAGATATGGGCTGCGATGTGGCATTTGATTATCAGGTTGATCCTTTGCGCCCGTTTATTTTTGCCTTTAATGCGCTTACCGGCGATGCAATTGATCATTGGCAATGGGATTTTGGCGATGGTACGGTCTCTGATGAAAAGAATCCGGATCATATTTATAGCGAAGGGGGTACCTATACAGTTAAGCTTTTGGCGTGGTGCGGAGGCGGTTATAATGAATACTGCATGGACAGTGCAACACAGGTAATCTATGTTGATTTGCAGCATTGTTCTGCCGTTTTCGATTATACTGTTGATGAGAATTACCCTTCATTAGTGCATTTTTTGCCAACGGCTGCAGGCTCTGCCAATGATTTTACATGGTATTTTGGCGATGGTACGGCATCAAGCGATTATGAACCTTCCCACACCTATGCGGTGCCCGGAAATTATGTTGTATCGCTTATGCTGCGCAATACTTATTATCCGGAATTCTGTGAGGACTCAGTGAGCCGGCAAATAAAACTTGATTTTCAAAATTTAAAAGTGGATTTTGATTTTGTGCATGATTCAACACCGGGGCAGGTGAACCAGTTTTATTTTTATGACCGTTCGGAAGGAAATCAAATAAAAAGACGGCTTTGGACTTTTGGCGATGGGACTTCATCCAGGCAAACGAACCCGCAACATCAATACCTAAACCAGCAGGCAAGTTATCAGGTAAAATTAAAGGTCACAGATTATCTCCCACCGAATATCTATATAACCGACAGCCTGACCAAAACGATTTATACATACAAGCATTTCGACCTGGGAGGCTCCTTGTTTTTAGGAAATAAGGTGATGAACAATCCGGTTCATGAAAATGATACGGCATTGCTCGAATTGTACCGTGTATTGAATGACGATCACTGGGTAAAAGTGGATACCGGCTTTTATTATCAATTGGGCTATTATTTTTTCCCGGGTCTAATCAAGGGTATTTATGCTGTAAGGGCTTCTCTTACAAGAAATTCATCAGGTTACGGCGAGTTTTTGCCAGCTTATTTTGAAAACAGTTTTGGCTGGAAGGATGCGCAAACTATTGATTTGACGAAAAATAATAGTTTCCATTCCGATATACACCTTAATCAGCTAAACCAACCACCATCAGGTAATGGTGTTATTGAAGGAAAAGCGCTGATTTTTGAGCAGGATGTGCCGCAACCAGGCATGCCCGCAGAAGGCAAAATGGTACTTTTAATACATCAGGGCGACATTGTTGGCTTTAGAATTACCGATGATGATGGTGCGTTTGTTTTCTCACAACTGGGAATGGGTGAATATAATCTGTTTTTCAGCGAACCCGGATATATTTCGTCCAATCCGGATGTGTACCTCAATAACAAAAGACCCGTCGAAGATACCGTTTGTGTACGGATTTATAAGCAATCCAATCCCACATCCATTGGCGAAGAAGATTTTTACCATAGTGTGTTGTTCTACCCGAATCCGGCAAAGGAGTTTGTTAATATCTTTATTGTTCCCAGTTTTTCTGAAAGGGTTCATATAGAAATGTACTCAGCCAGTGGCCTTCGTATATTCAGCAGGGAATTAACTCTGGAAGCCAATGTCCCTGCAATCCACAAGGTTGATGCCCCGCTGGCACCTGGACAATATTTTATTAGTTTATTGCATCAGGATGGTGTAATTTCCAGCTATTCTGTTATATTTGTACGCTAATAAAGTGGAGCTAGGCTAATTAAGATATTCTTGTTAAGAAAGCAGAAATATTCTTGGCTGGATATTGAGAATTGAAATTTTATCTCGCTCATGAGTAAATCCTTGTTTTTAAGGGATTTATTTTTGCTTTATACTTGTTTTGTCGAGTAAAAAGAGAGATTTGGATTTCTATTTGAACATTTTTCTGAAAAGAATAACTTAATCCTGTACCCACATTTTAAAAATTTTGGGTTTACTGCAATAAAAATATTGCTTGCAGGCAACCTGACCTAAATACGGTGTTTACCATATACATTGCATAATGACCCTGGATGACAAGCTTATTAGGGATTGTATCAAAGGCAAAAGCAAGGCTTTAGACAAACTGTTCGATCAGTATTCTCCGGTTTTGCTTGGGCTTTGTATGAGATACAGCTCTGATAGTCAGGAAGCTCAGGATATTATGCAGGAAGGCTTTATAAAGATTTTCTTTAACGTTAAAAAGTTCAGGAAAATCGAAGGAGGTTCTTTTGAAGGCTGGATGAAACGTATTATGGTAAATACTGCCCTAAACCATATCCGTAAAAAAAATGCACGGCGCGATACCGTTGACTTTGATGCCCTTGAGGAAAGGATTGGAGATCAAAACATTGATGCCTACAGCCAAGATGATGAAGTGCATGTTACGGAAGAGGAAATCCTGGCAATGATTCAGGCACTTCCAACCGGTTACCGCAGTGTTTTTAACCTTTTTGTTTTTGAAAAATATGGGCATAAGGAAATTGCCGATATGATGGGTGTTTCAGAAAATACATCAAAAACACAATTGTTGAAGGCCAGAAAATACCTGCAAAAGAAAATCAATGAACTTAAAATTGAAAAAGCCAAAAAAAGCTGATGTACGATAAGAACAATATAGATGACTTTATTTTTTCTGCCCTTGATGGACAGGAAATCAAAGCACCTGTGGAATTGAAACAACAACTCCAAAAAAAGGTGTTTTGGCTTAAATTCATCAATTTCTCATTCGTAAGCAAACAAAATATTGCCACAGTTTGTGCTGCCCTAATAATGCTGGGCAGTGGGTTGTGGTTTACATTAAGCCCATCGGAAAATATTGAGCTGGAAAACCAATATCTGCCCCCGGTTCAAAAAGACCTTGCCGATTCCCAGCCCCTTCCTCAGGATAATATCAAAAATATTGATGCCCAAAATGACAATAAGCCCCTCGAAGCCCAGGAAAATAAGGAAATCTCGGCAACGACAAGTTCGGAAGATACAAAGGCAGATGTTGTACTGGCAGATCAACCCATTGCCAATGGCATGGCAGTAACCGATCCAGTAGAAAAAAACATTAAAAATCCTTCAGATGATATTGCTGATTCCGGCAAAGACCAGGAAAATGGAACAGCTATTGCAGTTACTTCTGCAGCCTCTGAAACACCTGCCATTGCAAATACTGCTGCCAAAACTCGTAATATGCAGGCAGCCCCCACTGTTACAAACAAAAATAAACCGAGCCTGGTAAAAAACAATGATATTGCCGCTAATAAAAATATCCGAAATTGGGAGTTGGGCAGGTTAAAACCTATTTCAGGTTTTATTCCCGAAAAACCTCATTATGAAAATGTGGATGCTGAATATCAATTTCCCGTTCCTTATTTTGCTGATTCCAAACAAAATCGTAAATCACGCCATGATAAAATGCGCAATAAATTAAACAAGCGCAAAAAGACGTATGAGTTTGGCGCACAGGATGCGAAACTTCCGCCTGGTCTTCTTGCTCAGGATCAGGAATCCAAATATTTTGAAGCCGGCCTGGGGTTTATGCCGCAAAAATGGTTCAATACCGTTGATGGAAATGATCAAATAGCCTACAATACTGATGTTTATGTACGCTATTCCTTTGCCGGCAATTATTTTGTTCAAAGTGGTTTGGGAATTACAACCAATACCGCTCAGGCCGATTGGGAAGTAAGTATGCATGAATATATCGGTAGCTATAATGATTTGGATTCCATGACTTTCGTTATTGATCCGGTTAGTCAGGAAGTTACGCCCATATATCATACTTCCAATGAGGATGTGAACGACACAGCAGTACTTACGATCAATGAAGCAACCAATACGACTTACACATATTTTTCATTGCCCATATTGGCGGGATACCGCTTTAATTCCTCATCCAGCCGTTTTGGCTTTTTACTGAAAACAGGTTTTATTATGGCAATGCAACTCGAAAAGAATGTGAGCGATTATACCAGTTCTGATCAAAGAGACATTATTTTGAAAAGAAATAATATAGCACCGGGCCGATATCGTACCCAATGGCAATACAGTTTTGGAGTTGCTGCCAATTACCGTTTGTCTGGCCGGTTCCGATTTGAATTAGAACCGGAACTCAGGTATTTCCTGCGTTCTGCTTATGAAAATGCGCTGCCGGGCCAGGATGAAAATCCTTATGCGGTGGGTGTACGAATGGGGTTACTTATTAAACTTTAATTGATGAAGAAATTTTTTAAACGGTTCTTGCTTTCCCTGGCATTATTCACACTAGCCATTAATATTAATGCGCAGGATACCGTGAATTATAATATTAATATTATCGGCCGGGTTGTTACTACGCAACTCGAACCGATTTCCTACCATTCCGTGGAAATTACCGGAAAGGATTCTACTTCGGTGGGATTCTGGACACTTTTTTCCGGAAGTGACAGTGATGGGAACTTTTTGGTTAAAATCCCATCTGGTGATAGTGACCATGGCGGCAGCCTTAATATTTCAACACAGGGTTTCTTTGGTGAAATAATTGATACTACCCTGTTTTATTATCCTGACTCTGCACAAAATTTTTATGTAACACTCTATCTGCCAACAAATCCGATTACATCCAACTGTAAGGCTTTCTTTATCTATTCTAATGATCCGTTTAATGAGCAATTGATCCATTTTAATAATTTCTCCGAAAACTTCACAGATGTTTATTGGGATTTTGGCGATGGACATGCCAGTACATATATACATCCAACACATAATTATGCCCCCGGTGATTATACGGTTTGCCTTACCGTAAGCAATCCTGAAGATGAATGCGAAGATCAGTATTGTGCCAATATATCCATTAAAACACCAAGTAATTGCAATTCCAATTTCGACTATCTTTTACTGGATGATTGTGCGGTAGATTTTGAAGCTGTATTGAGCGATACTTCTGCATCATGTTTCTGGGATTTTGGCGATGGGGCCGATGGCAGAGGAAAGGTTGTTTCCCATCAATACGATATTGAAGGAGCTTATGAAGTAACGCTAACTACTGTTGATAACGATTATTGCATGTTTTCAACCACCAAAACCGTTGTTGTGCGTAATGAAATCATGTGCAATGCTGATTTCAGCTTTGTGCAGGATGAAAGCCTGCTGCAGAAATTTACCTTTAGCGATATTTCTGAAGGCGATGTCTCGGAAAGAATCTGGATGATTGACAACATAATAATGAGTACCGATAGTGTATTTAGTATTATTCTGCCGGCCGGAGACCATAATATTTGCATATATACTATTGACACACTGACAGGTTGTGAAGATTCCAAATGCCAGCAGGTTTATTCGCCATATTATAACTGCAATGCTGATTTTACCTTCGAAACGGATGCCCTCCTGGTTGATTTTGCTGCTTTGAACGATAGCCCCTATCCTGTAAGCTACCAATGGGATTTTGGCGATGGCAGCCTGGGCGAAGGTGCAGAAGTAACGCATCTTTATGCCGATACGGGTTATTATACAATTGTGCTTACTTCATTAGACAGCCTCGGATGTAGCTCTGAAAATCAACAACTCGTAAAAGTTACCAAACAATCGGATCTTGAAGCCTTCTTTAGCTGGGAATATATTATCGGCACAGATAACGGAATACAGTTTGCAAATCAAACAAGCGGTTCTTTCGATCAGGTAATCTGGTCTTTTGGTGACGAAACACATGATACCGAATTATCACCGGAACATTACTTTGAGCTGGATGGTGTTTACCCGGTTTGCCTTACTGTTATAAACAGTGATAATGGGGGCGAAAGCTCATATTGCGCTAATGTCATCATCCCTGAAAACTATTGCCAGGCCGATTTTACTTATTCTGTGGATGGATTCCTGCTGAGCCTCGAAGCTTCAAGCGAATCTCCATATACTGTTGATTTTGAATGGGAATATGGTGATGACCACATAGGCGAGGGGAAGTCGGTCAGTCATTTATATGCAACAAGGGGTACTTATACTATAAAACTTACAGCTACAGACAGCTTGGGGTGTATCAGTATTGTGGAAAAGGATATCCAGATTGAGCCTGCGCATTGTGTGGCGAATTTTGCGGCAGAAATGGATACCTTAGATGTTTTTATTAAAGCTGTGTTTACTAATTTGTCGGAAGGTACCTACGATGAAGTCTATTGGGATTTTGGCGATGGCTATGATAGTCGTCTGGATAACCCGGAACATATTTATGCAGAGGCAGGAACCTATACCGTTTGCCTGACCATTATCTCCGATAATTGCGAAGATCAAGTTTGCAAGGATATTGTTGTTCCTGAATACGTGCCATCATTGGCCTACAATATTGCCGGTCAGGTTTTTGCAGGATTTTTCCCCGCTGCCGATGCCAGTGTTTACCTGATCCGTAAATCCGAAGAGTATTATATCACCATTGATACCTGTGCTGTAAATGAGGATGGTATTTATTATTTCTATCAGGCTCCTGCCGGAGAATACCTGCTCAGGGCGCGCCCGAAGAATGCTTATGAAGATGAGTTCGTGGCCGCTTATTATGATGATGATTTTAACTGGGAAAATGCAGAGGTGCTTAATCTTGATCAGGATAATTTTAAAATTGATATTTCGCTTCTGCCTAAAGAACAATTCTCTGATGGGGTTGGCCATATCAAAGGAGATGTCTTCTATACCGAGGGACTTCGTTTGCCCGCTGAAGGTGTTGAAATCTTCCTGCTCAATGATAACTTCAACGCTCTGGAAGCTGAATTGAGTTATATAGACGGTAGCTTTGAGTTTGATGCTATGGGTGAAGGCTCTTACTGGGTTTATGCAGAAGTGCCTGGAAAAGTTACGCACCCCTTGCATGTGGAATTAATCCCGGAGGAAATGACACATGAAAATTTAAAGATTACTATCAACTATAAAGATGTCACCTTTATCCGTGACGATTTAACATCCACCTATAAGAATATCCAATCATGGCCTAATCCGGCTGAAGACTATATTAATATTGCCGCAAAAGAACTCAATGCTGCTTCTGTAGAAATTGTTATTGTAAACTCTATCGGGCAGCAGGTTAAACGCTTGCAACTGGCCGGGTCATCATCAGCTTTGAGATTAGATGTGCACAACTTGAGAGCGGGATTTTATTCTTATATCTTGACCACATCATCAGGTTTCAATGCCAAAGGTGTTTTTGTGAAGAAATAATTAGAGGTCATTAGATAAATGCATAGTTAAAAGTCATTTCACAACTACTGAAGCTTCGGTAGTTGTGAAATGACTTTTAACTTTATGCAGGCAAACTTAGCTTACGGTCATTAAGCACCCTGTACTGCTTTGTGCTAAGCGTAGCCGAAGCAAGTCGAAGTGCGCGGCCTTTGCCACCAAGAAACACCTAAATGTCATTCTGACATGAAGCCCATAGTGAAGCGAATATCTGGATGGAGAAATCAAATCCATATAATTTACTTAATATCACTTTATTGAAAATTGTATTCACTTTTAATAATGCGGCATCTTGTTATGAGCTTTCCTACTGAGCTCTAAAAATAAGTTTTTTTTCATAAATCAGGCAACTTTATGTAACCGCTGTGTTTCATTATTAGATTTACTAATAGTAATAACCCACCAACCTATTAGTCTGTGTTTCTCTTTAGTCGTCTGTTTTTGCTCCGGTTCCCCACCGGAGCTTCTTTTTTATAAGCGGATTGCTTAACTTTGCCCTTTATGCCGACGGTTGCAAAAACCTTAACAGCACATTTAAAGTAATTTTATGTACGAACAGTTTAAGGATTTATATCCATATAATACATTCAGAATAAGAGCTAAAGCGAAAGAGTTTTTCTCATTTAGCGATGCTGCATATTTACGAAAATTCCTGCGTTCCCATAAATGCCGGCCTTCATCATGTTTCATGTTGGGTGGGGGCAGCAATGTGCTTTTTACCCATGATTTTGATGGTTTAATTATCCATCCCGAGAATAAAGGCATTGAAATAATGCCATATTCTGATGATCGGATAAAACTGAAAATTGAAGCAGGGGAAACCTGGGAAGATCTGGTTAAATATGCAGTTGCCAATGGATTTTGTGGCATTGAAAACCTCGCAATGATCCCGGGAAGTGTTGGTTCAGCAGTTGTGCAAAACATTGGCGCCTACGGACGGGAGCTGGCTGATGTTTTTTATGCTGTGGAAGGATTGTACCTGCGCAATGGAGAAAATTTCCGGCTGAATCCGGATGAGTGTCAGTTTGGATACCGCGATTCGGTTTTTAAACATACTTTAAAAGGGCAGGCGGTGATTACCTCTGTTGAGATTCTGCTGAAAAAACATTTTGAAGCAGAATTGTCCTATGGTGGAATACGTACTGCGATGAATAAAAAGAAAATCCAGAAGCCTTCTCTGCAGGATGTTTTTGATACCATTTGCGAAATCAGGTCATCAAAGCTGCCTTCAACCGATGAGTTTGGAAGCGCAGGGAGCTTTTTTAAAAACCCTGTCGTGGACCAGGAATTCTTCGAAACGTTCATCAGGGAGTTCCCAACAGCGCCCAACTTTGTGCAAACAAAGGGGGTAAAGCTTGCTGCCGGTTGGCTGGTGGAGCAATGCGGCTGGAAAGGATACCGACAGGGCGATGCCGGGGTTTATCCGCATCAGGCACTTGTTTTGGTTAATTATGGCCATGCCTCTGGTGCGGAGATACATGCACTGGCCGACCAAATCCGTATGTCGGTTTTTGATCAGTTTGGAATCAACCTCCAGCCCGAAGTCATTATTCTTTGAATTGTTCCGGCTTTTCTTATTGATGAACTCATTTTTTCAGTACATTTGTTATTGAATTAACAAAGCCCCATGAAAGCGCCTCTTCTTTTTGCTTTTCATTTTATCCGAATTAACCTCGAAGCCTTTATCTGGCTTGCAGCAATTGTGGTTTTAGCTTTCGGTTCAATACCCGATGGAAAAGAGCACCTGAGCTTATGCCCCTTTCATAATCTGGGTCTGAGTTTCTGCCCCGGCTGTGGTCTTGGAAGGTCAATCACTTTGCTGTTTCATGGCTGTTTTAAAGCCAGTTTTGATATGCACCCGCTTGGTATTCCTGCGGTTATCATACTGCTTTGGCGCTCCTTTAATATTTTTAGAAAAAATTACCCACTAATCAAATTATATCATAATGGAACAAAATCTTTACCAATTACTTCCGGAACTGGAAGGTGATGAATTAATGTATGTTCAGGGTCTTGTAAAAGACTTTGATGATGAAAAACTCAGGAATTTTGCGACAATTTACCGCACACGTAGAAAGGAACCCCAATTGATCCTGCTTACAGCATTGCTTGGTTTGGTCATTGTGGCCGGTGTGCACCGCTTTATCCTCGGACAAATCGGTATGGGTATCCTTTACCTTTTTACCGGTGGACTTTGCCTGATCGGTACTATAGTGGACCTTGTAAACCACAAAAAGCTGGCCTTTGAATACAACCAGCGTATTGCGAATGAAATCGCTGTAATGATGAAATAATCAGGCTTTTGTCTATGCCTGGCTTTGAAGGGCGCCAATCAGTTGGTTGATATCACTGATTTGGTGCCTTTCGCAATATTGGTCAATGCCTTTAACGATTTTTTCGCTGATGGCCGGATCAATAAAACTAGCCGTTCCAATCTCAATAGCCGTAGCTCCCGCAAGCATAAACTCAATGGCATCCGTAGCATCCATAATGCCTCCCAAACCTACAATGGGTATTTTAACCGCATTATGAACCTGCCAAACCATGCGCAAGGCAATAGGTTTGATGGCCGGGCCGCTCAGCCCTCCTGTTATGGTCGATAAAACAGGTCTGCGCTTTTCCGCATCAATGGCCATGCCCAGAAAAGTATTCACCAGGCTCACCGCATCAGCACCGGCACCTTCAACCGCTTTGGCCATTTCTGCAATATCGGTAACGTTGGGTGAGAGCTTTACAATCAGTGTTTTGTGATAAACCTTGCGTATTTCTCCAGTAACGGCAATCGCTGAAGGACAGCTCGTGCCAAATGCCATTCCGCCTTCTTTAACATTAGGGCAACTGATATTCAGCTCAATGCCCGGAATGTCGTCAAGCTCATTTATTTTTTCTGCAACATCAATATACTCTTCTACAGTCGATCCACTTACATTGACCAGAATATTGGTTTTATAATGGCGTATGGCCGGATAAATCTCAGCGCAAAATTGTTCCACACCTTTATTTTGCAGCCCAACGGCATTCAGCATGCCCGAAGGTGTTTCGGCCATACGGGGGTAGGGGTTGCCCTGACGGAGCTTTCCTGTAGTACCTTTTACGACAATACCTCCCAAAGCGTTGATGTTCAGAAAATCTTCAAATTCGGGGCCATATCCAAAGGTGCCCGATGCAGTCATAACCGGATTTTTTAGCTTGAGTGCGCCTATTTCTACATTCAGATTTGCCATAGTTTAAAGTTTGCAGGTTTCCGTATCCTGATTTATATTTCCCCAGTTTTTCAGGTTTGCCGGATTAAAAACCGGACCTTCGGTGCAAACGCACACATGGCCTTTTTTATGCGTATCCACTACGCAGCACAGGCAGGCCCCGATTCCGCAGGCCATAGTGTTTTCGAGCGAAACTTCGCAGGGGATGCCCAAAGGAGCCGCTTTTTCCGCAACGGCTTTCATCATGGGTTCCGGACCGCAGGTGTATATTTTATCAAATTCTTTTGCTTGCTCCCAGATGCTGTGGTCGGTTACAAACCCCTTTTCTCCGGCAGAACCATCCTCAGTTGTCAAAACCAAAGCGCCAACTTCTTTGTAGGCCTCCACTTCAAGCAGGTTTTCCTGGCTGCGCCCTCCGGCAATGATGCTGGCTTTGATGCCTTTTTTATTGAAAACTTTTGCCAGATAGAGCAATGGCGCTATGCCACAGCCACCACCAATCAGCAAAGGCTTTTTGATGCCATCTGAAGTGTCGAAGGAATTTCCAAGCGGATAAACCATATTAACGTGCTCACCTAAAGTAATTTCTGATAGCTTACGGCTTCCTTTTCCCAGTTCCCTTACCATCAGGAAAATGATTCGTTTTTTGTAGTCCACGTCATGGATGGAGAAGGGGCGGCGCAGAAAAACACCGGAATGTCCGTCGATGCGCACTTCGGCAAACTGCCCGGGCAGCATCTGCGGAAGATCCTGCTCTGCCTGCAAAGCCAAAATATAATGAGTAGGGTTCAAACGGCGGTTTTCCACCACCTTAAAGTCTTCAATACGTTTTTTCATCTTCGTCATTTGGATTGCAAAGTTAAGGTTTTTGGGCTTGTGTGAAAAGCTTTTATAAATGCGCCCTGAAGCCGGCAAAATGTTTGCGAAGACAAGCAGGATTCCAAACCTATTGATTATTATTCCAATTTAACTGACAAGAACAATCACTCAATGGATGACGAACAATACCTACTCATCGGATGACTCCCAGTCATCCGATGAGTGGATAAAAGGACAAGCCCATTCGTCCAATAAGTATCTTTACAGGAAAACGGCAGTAACCATCTCCACAGCAGCCTGCTGCCCGAAAAGTATTTGCAGAGACTTGGTAGCACGATGGTATAGCGATGGTAGCGGGAAAACCCCTGTGGGGACAATGTGGGTTTTGAGGGGAATTGCCGGAAAATTCGGTAAAAAATTACCTTATACAAATGCCATAATCCGGCATGCTTTTTATAATTCCTAAGGTCTTCCAAGATTTTCAATAGGGATTTTAATTGATTATTACAGGCATAGAAATAATTTTTGATGCGCATGAAAATATCAAGGCAACAAGAACTGTTGAAAGAAAGCTGCTTTTGTGCCTTGCGGAAGGTATGGGTTTGCTTAGCCGGAATCCGGCATTTTTGACAAAGACAGGCGGGCTTATCCGTTTTAATAAACGCTTATATCCGGTTATAAGCGTTTATTAAAACGGCTACGTAGGCGATTTTGGATAAATTTAGGTGCTTTTTAAGGTTTTTAGCTTATGTACATTTTATACTGCACATGGGCTAAGCACAGCAGGATCGTGGCATTTTCATGAAATATGTTTGTTTCACAAGCTACATGGTTTAGGCTTCATTTCGTTTCGGGCAGGGAAGAAGCCAAAAGTACAGCTTATTCGAGTGTAAAAGCAAAATACTTTGCGTGGAAAAAATGAAAGATTTGCAGAAATCATCCTTGGAAATTAGACAATATTATCTAAATTTGTAGAGAAACAAAGAAAATGCATATGAAACCGGCATGCGCCCATACATATTTTGGTAAAATAAAGCCTGATAGGCAAACACCAGCTTCGCACAAAGGCGATGTATTGGTAATTGAGGGTTCTTATATACAGAAGTTGTGTGGCATAAAATAGAGACAAAATGAAAAGTACAAACATTTGGATAGCTTTAGTTGTCATTTTCTTAATTAGTATTGGTGTTTTGACATTTTTAACTTGTTGGGATAAAGAAACTAAAAGTCAGATTCTACAATTTGGTGGAATAATTATAACAGGATTAGGATTTTTTATTGCTATTGTTCAACTAAAGATAGCATCAAATAAATACTTCTCTGATTTAGAAAAAAAATCAAAAGACTATTTAGACTTATCGGTTGTCGCAGAAAATGTAGAATCCTTTTATAATATTAAGACTAAGGTAATTAATAAGTCTGGAGAGAATAAGGATATTGACTTTTCATTTCTTTTAATAACACAACAATCAGAAGATATAATTGAACAAGCTAATCAAATTGCAAATTTTAAGGAATTGAACAGAGTTTTTGACTGTTCAAATGACTTTAACGAATTTAAATCTTTTATTGAAGAACCGATTTTTATTAACAAAAGAATTGGATTAGTTCCGCTTGACTTCTATTTCAGTGAAAACATTGCTATTGGAAATGAAAATCCTGCATATACATACTCTTTTGACAATACTAAGATTAAATTAGATAAAGGTATTTACTCTGTTAGATTTTTTATTTATCCAAAAGTAGGATATCATAGAAGTACAGTGGATAGCTTGATAATTAAATGATTACGCCACACAACAATTAAGCAACGTTTTCCGGCCTAAGCCGGAATATGTGCTTTGTGTTGAAGGAAACCGGAGTACCTATATATTGGGGAATCAATTTTTGCGGTATTTTCTGCCAAATACCTTAAGGGCAGGGAAAACAGGCCATTTTCAGCCGAAAAGCTTTGGTTTGCAATAATTCAAATGAACGTTTTGTCAAGATATGATGCCTGCCACAGTCCATTTTGTGGGGTTTTGGCATAATCATATCAGTCCTGCATTGCAGGGGCAGAGGGAAAACAATAAAGCATGTGCATTTTCTCAGCTTGCATCCGGCGCCCGGATGCGCTGATGGAATGATTCGGGGATGATTTCCACGAGCCGCATCCTTGCCCCACAGTGGGTGCAAAATCCCACCACAATGTTCATGAGTTTTTCTGCAATTTCTTCCCAGCCCATTTTTTTTTTGCGGCCTTGGCTGGTTAAAATATTCATACAGGGCAGGCAAGGCCTTTCCTTTTGCAGCCGAAGACATGATGAATTCTTCATTAAATATACCATTTTTGAATAAAATCAATGAAGAACTCTATCGGTAAGCCGTATGAGGGAAAACTTCATAGCCTGTCCCGAGACATTCGGGACCTGTCCCGAGTTATTCGGGATACGGTTTGATGAAGGGGGTACTGATAGCATACAAATAATTATTATCTTTACGGAAATTAATAGGAGTGTGCTATCAGGCTCTACTCTACTGGGCAAGGTTAAAGAGAGTGCGAAAGTAATGGATAAGGAAGAAGTAAAATGATAAATAACAACAAAAACGACTGGTTTACAATTGAAAAGATTGACGAAAACACATCAATAATAAGTGAGTACAAACATTGGGAAGAAACACATTGTTATGTGCTATATGGGACAGAAAAATGTTTGCTAATTGATACGGGACTTGGAGTCGAAAATATTCTGGAACAAGTACAAAAACTAACAGATAAACCCGTTACAGTAGTTACGACACACGTACACTATGACCATTTTGGCGGACATAAATATTTCCCAGACTTTTATGTACACGAAGCAGAAACGGAATGGATAAATGGAGGATTTCCATTGACAATAGAACAGGTTAGAAACTTTTTAACAGAAGAACCGTGCGATTTCCCCAAAGATTTTGATGTTAACGATTACAACCTTTTTAAAGGGATTCCGACAAGAGTGCTAAAAGATAACGATACCATTGAATTGGGAGAACGAACAATACAAGTTTTACATACTCCTGGACATTCTCCAGGGCATATGTGCTTTTATGAAAGAGATAAAGGCTATTTATACACAGGAGATTTGATTTATATGGATGTATTGTTTGCGGATTTTCCATCAACAGACCCTATTGCTTATATGAAATCAATAAAAAAATTATTGCCTTTGACTGTAAAGAAAATTTTACCTGCACATCACGATTTAAATGTACCATTGTCTATTATAAAAGATATGGATAAAGCTTTTTCCGAATTGTACGAGAAAGGAAAATTAAAACACGGAAGTGGAACATTTACATATGAAAATTTTGGAATAAGACTATAAAAACAAGAAAATTGATTAAACAAAACCCAGCCCATAACATTTTGTATATTGCATAGGGCAGATATGCTGTATTTGAAGCTTTTGCGCTTTTTTTAGCACCGCCGAAGCGCAGCTTAGACGGCGTGCCTAATTCGCAGGTGTCAAACCTGCGCTTCGGCTACTTAGCAACCTGAAAGGAATGTGCTTTTAATGCCCTACGCAACATACAATTTACCGTTGTGGTGCATAGCAAAAAAGAGAGACCTACTAAAATGAAACTAAAGATGAAAGGATTTTTTGGATTAATAATTATCGTTTTATTGACTTCATGCCAAAATGGAAATCGGTCAACTAATGAGAAAAATTCTATTGGAACCTTAACTGATTCAATTTACACGAATGAATATTTTAGTATAAACTTGACTATTCCGAATGATTGGTATGTATACCCCAGAGAATATTATAACTCATTTTCTGAAAAGGGAAAGGAATACAATCAAACCAAAGAGACCGTTGAAGAATCTGAAAATGTTTTATTGAATTTGTTAATGTTTTCGGATAAATCAATTGCTGATTCGACTTTTGCACGACAGACAATAATCTTGAATGCGGAGAAACCTCTAAATAAGAATGAATATTCATCAGAGTTAGACTTTTTAAAAAGGACAAAACAAGAAATGATTAGATATCAATTACCAATGAAATTTTCAAGCGGATTTGATACGATAGTTATTTCAGGAAAAAACTATATCTCATTTCATACTGAATTTCAAACTAAAAAAGGAATAATATATCAAGATTATATGACACGAAATGAGAAAGATTTTTATTTGAATATTGCTCTTAATTATCCTGACTCAACTAAAAGAAAAGGCTTGATTGATTTATTAAATGAAAAAATGAAATAAACTACGACGGCACAACACTTAAGCATCATTTTCCTGCCATAGCCGGAAACCCGAGTACTCGGGTCAGGTATCCTCAAATAAGGCGGGACAGGTAGTGTCCCGAATCTTCGTGGATTGAACAGCCTGTCCCGAGCCATTCGGGACCTGTCCCGAGCCATTCGGGAAAACCGGCTTACAAATATACTGGGGAATCTATTTTTGCATTATTTTCTGCCAAATATCTTTCAGGAAAGAATTACGATAAAAAATTGCCACTTATAAATTGTAGTGCAAAAAGGAGCGCAAATCAAAAATAGCGGAATATCAGCATGACATTCCGCTATTTTGTATTGCTTGCTTATGAAACTATTCTTCTGAATCTTCTTTTGTTTCGTCAGGAGTTTCTTCGCTTTCTGCTTCCTCTTCGGTCCATTCGAGCAATCCGGCAGCCTGAAGGATGTTGTACCAATTGATAATCTTTTTGATATCAGAGGTATAAACACGTTCTTCGTCATAATTCGGAACGGCTTCTTTGATGAAACTGCGCATTTCGTTTGCAGAAGATTTGTGGCTCAGTGCTGCGCCACCATCAAGTTTATCAAAAATAGCTTTGAAAACATCCTTTAAGGGCATGTCTTCACCGTCGGTGTAGATGCTTATTTCCTCAAGTGAGCTGATCCGCTCATGAGCAAATACGGTTTGCTTTTTCTGGTCTAAAAGGGATTCAATGACCACTCCTTTGGATGTTTGTGTGAGCAGTTTGAATAGTCCGGGTTTACCGGCAATAGCTAAAATTTCAGTTAAATCCATATATTTCCTTTTAAATTCAGGCAAAAATAACAATATTTCCCAATTGACGATTGACAAAATTGAGGGGTTTCCGGCATCAGTAGCATGCTTTTTTATTGGTGGGCTTGATCCTTGTCTTAAGGAAAAACGGACTGTAATGCTTACAGCTTAGCATTTATAGTCCGTTTTGTTGATAATCAGTATTTTGTGAGAAAAGCGGGTGTTTTACTCTACATCTTTCGGGTAGAACATTCCGAGATAGTTATGTGGGCTGATGCGTTTGAGTTCTTCTTTCACTTCATCGCTGGTTTCCAGTCCGTCGATAAAATTACTGATGCTTTCTTTAGTAATTTTTGTGTTGGTGCGTGTCAGTTCTTTCAGGGCTTCGTAAGGCTTGGGATAAAGTTCGCGGCGGAGTATAGTTTGAATGGCTTCGGCAACCACAGCCCAGTTGTTTTCCAAATCCTGATGGATTTTATCTTTATTGATTATCAGTTTGTTCAGTCCTTTAAGCAGCGATTCAAAAGCAATAAAACTATGGGCAACAGGCAGACCGATGGCACGGGTAACGGTCGAGTCGGTAAGGTCGCGTTGCAGCCTTGAGACCGGCAGTTTATTGGAAAGATGATCGAAAAGCGCATTGGCAATACCGATATTTCCTTCAGCATTTTCAAAATCAATAGGATTGACTTTATGCGGCATGGCCGATGAACCAACTTCACCTTTTTTGATTTTTTGCTTGAAATAGTCCATGCTGATATAGGTCCACATATCTCGGCTTAAATCAAGCAATATATTGTTAATGCGGCGCAGATTGTCGAAAAATGCGGCCAGATGATCGTAATGTTCTATTTGTGTAGTGGTATGCGAGCGATAAAGCCCCAGGATATTTTCAACAAACTGCGTTCCGAACCCGATCCAGTTGATATTGGGATAAGCAACTTTATGCGCATTGAAATTACCTGTGGCGCCACCAAATTTCGCAGCATAGGGAATAATCCGGAAATAGTCGAACTGCTCCAACAGCCGCTCAATAAAAACATGTATTTCTTTTCCCAGGCGTGTAGGAGAGGCAGGTTGGCCGTGCGTGCGTGCCAGCATCGGTACATCAATCCATTCTTCCGAAAGCTGGTTGAGGGTGAGCAAGACTTCTTTGATTTTTGGCAATACCACAAAGGATGCAGCATCTTTGAGCATCAAGGGCATGGCCGTATTGTTGATGTCCTGGCTTGTGAGCCCGAAATGGATAAACTCTTTAAATTCCGCCAATCCCAGGTCATCAAAAGCTTCTTTCAGGTAATACTCTACTGCCTTAACATCATGATTGGTAATTTTTTCTATTTCTTTGACCCTGATCGCCTGCTGGGCATCAAATTTTTCGTACAGGCAACGTAATTTTTTAAAGCTCTTATAATCAACTTCTTTGAGTTGTGGTAGGGGGATTTCACAAAGTGCAATGAAGTATTCAACCTCCACTTTTATCCGGTAGCGGATCAGTGCAGCTTCAGAAAAGTATTGCGCAAGTTTTTCAGTTCTTGAACGGTAGCGGCCGTCAACAGGCGAGATTGCATCAAGGGCATTAAAATCCATAGTCATTAATTTTTGGCAAAGTTAGAAATTCCTTATAAAATGTTGATGTTGGCTTTTGCCTTTGGCTTTTGTTTTTATTGGACTTTTTTCTTATTGATATTAATGATCAGGCTAATAAGAACCGACAGCAATAATATTCCACCGACAATACTGAGTGAAAGGGTCGAAGGGATGTGGATGAAGTCTGTCAGTAGCATTTTTAATCCGATGAAGGTCAGGATAAGCGCCATTCCGTAGTGCAGGAAAGAAAATAAATCCATGAAATTGGCCAAAAGGAAATAGAGTGTGCGTAAACCCAGAATAGCAAAAATATTGGAGGAATATAATATGTATGGGTCTTTGGTAACAGCAAAAATGGCCGGAATGCTGTCCACAGCAAAAACGATATCAGTTGCCTCAATTACAATGACAGAAAGAAATAAAGGCGTGGCCAGCCGTTTGCCGTTTTGTATCGTGAAAAAGTTGCCATTATCGTAGTTTTTACTGAATTTCAGGTATTTGTGTGCCAGACGCACAGCAATATTTTTTGAGAAATCGGTTTCCGTATTTTCATTTTTCCCGAAAGATTTTAGTCCGGCATAAACTAAAAACATCCCAAAAATGCTGAGCACCAGGTTTAGATGCGTTTCATGCCCAAATAAATTGAAGGGAGGGAGATAAGTAATCTGGATTAACCAAACGCCGGAAAAAATGAAAATCCCACGGGAGACAATGGCTCCGATAATGCCCCAAAAGAGCACCTTGTGCTGGTATTCCGGCGGCACTTTGAAATAACCGAAAATTAAAATAAAAACGAAGAGGTTATCGACCGACAGGGCTTTCTCGATAATATAAGCCGTGAGGTAATCGGTGCCTGCCGTTTTGCCCAAATAATGATACACCACTCCGCCAAAACCCAGTCCCAGTGCGATCCAAACCAAGCTCCAGATCAAAGCTTCACGGGTGCTGATACGGTGGTTTTTCCGGTTAAACAGACCCAAATCAAGGATGAGCATCAGAATTATAACAATTCCAAATACTAAAATAAGATATCGTTCTGTTACCGGGTCCGTGATCATAAACTGTCCATTACATTAAGAATAATATCGCAGCTATCATTGATTTGCTGTTGGCTTATTGTCAATGGTGGCGCAATGCGGAATGCTTGTTCGCGAAACAGGAAGGGGTCGGTCATAATGCCCGCTTTTGTCAATGACGCAAAGAGTTTTTCAAATGTTTCCGCATCCTGAATATCAATAGCCATCATGAGCCCTGCATTTCTTATTTTGCTTACAATGCGATGGCTTTGAAGGCGCTTGCGGAACAGCTTTGCCTTTTCTTCGGCCTGTTCAGCCAGATTTTCATCCTTAACAATTTGGAAAGCTGCAAGGCCGGCAGCACAGCTTACCGGATGGCCACCAAAAGTGGTGATATGGCCAAGCATGGGATTATAGGTGAGTGTGTGCATAATCTCCCGCGAAGATATGAATGCTCCCAAGGGCATTCCTCCGCCCAAAGCTTTTGCCAAACATAAAATATCTGGCACTACTTCCTGGCTTTGAAAGCGGAACATGCTGCCCGTACGGCCAAATCCAGTTTGTATTTCGTCAAATATGAGCAGGCAGCCGCATTCATCGCAGCGTTTGCGCAATGCATGGAGATATTCTTTTGAAGCAGCCATGATACCGGCTTCGCCCTGTACCGGTTCCAGGATTACACATGCCGTATTATGATCAATTTCCTGCAAATGCTCAAAATTATTCAGGTCGATGAAATCCACACCGGGCATCAGGGGACGGAAATTCCGTTTTAGGTTTTCATTTCCCAGAAAGCTGAGTGCGCCCATACTGCTTCCATGGTAGGCGTTTTTAAAGGCAATAACTTTATATCGCCCCGTATATCTTTTGGCCAGTTTCACAGCGCCATCAGTAGCTTCGGAGCCGCTATTGACAAAATATACGCTGTCTAGTGGATCGGGAAGTTCATTTTGTAAAGCCCAGGCATAGCGCACCTGCGGACTTTGAATCACTTCACCATAAACCATCAGGTGCATATAGCATTCGACCTGCTCCTGTACCGCACGTATTACTTTGGGATGTGAGTGGCCAACATTGCTTACCGAAACACCGGAAACTAAATCCGTAAATCTTTTTCCTTCAGGGGTGTAGAGGTAAATACCTTCGGCTCGGCTGATTTCAATTCCCAGTGGAAAATCAGAGGGCAGACCAAGGTTTTGGTAAAATATTTTGCTGTTCGAGATCATATTGTTTATTCTTCGAATCAAAATTAATTAATTTTACCGTCGCAGAAAAGGATAATCATGATTTTATTTTGACATGAAAATGATTGGCCGGAAATAACTGAATAAGTGAAAGAAAATTAGATTTTTAGGATGAAAAACAATAATAAGACCATAATTATTACCGGTGCATCTTCCGGTATTGGCAAGGCACTGGCAAAACTATACGCACAAAGAGGAGGATATAATGTTGTTTTGGCTGCACGGCGTTTGCATGAGCTGGAATTGATTGTCAGTGATTTGAAAAAAGAGTCCACAGCTCATTTCCTGGCTGTTCAAACGGACGTGAGCAAGGAAGATGATTGTAAGAATTTGATTGCAAGTACAGTTGATGCTTTTGGCGGTATTGATATCCTGATTAATAATGCAGGCATCAGCATGCGTGCACTTTTTGAAGATCTGGATTTGGATGTTTTGCGTCGTTTAATGGACGTGAATTTTTGGGGAACAGTATATTGCAGTAAATATGCTTTGCCCTGGCTGCTTCAGTCGAAAGGAAGTCTTGTGGGAGTAATTTCCATCGCAGGATATGTTGGTTTACCGGCACGTACAGGCTATGCGGCATCAAAGTTTGCTGTACGTGGCTTTTTGGATACGCTGCGCATCGAGAACCTCAAAAAAGGATTGCATGTGCTGGTTGCTGCTCCGGGCTTTACGGCCTCGGAAATAAGGAAAACAGCTTTGAATGCTGGTGGAGGCCAGCAGGGTGAAACGCCACGCAACGAATCTGAAATGATGACCGCCGATGAAGTGGCCGTCCACATTGCCAAAGCAATTGATAAGCGAAAAAGGAAAATTATCCTGACTTTTGTGGAAGGAAAAGTAACTGTTTGCTTAAGCAAATTTTTCCCGAAAATGCTGGATAAAATGGTGTATAAGCATATGGCGAAGGAGCCGGACAGCCCTTTTAAGTAGTGCTTGTCCATAATGTCTCCCGAAGCTTCGGGATTATTTCTTTTGCTGGAAGCAGTCATCCCGTACCAACGGGACTCCTCGTTTCCAGCAAAAGAAATGCCTTGACCTCGAACATTCTGAACCAGAACCCCGACTCTATGGACAAACACTAAGTAGAGTTCGTCTATAAAGTCGGGTTTTTTAGAAAAAATTAATCACAAACATGAATTAATATGAGCAAGACTGAATTGAAAAAGATTGAAATTATGCCCGGAATTGGTTTGGAGAAAATACCTTTCGGGAGTACAGCCGATCAAATTATTGACCTCTTGGGCGAGGCCGAAGATGAAGAAAACCTGGATGATGAAGACGCCGGAATAAAAGCGCGAAGCCTGAATTACTGGGATTTGTGCCTTTACTTTTTTCTTGAAGATGTGGATGGTAAAGAAATTCTGACCGGTATTCAGACCGATGCAAAAAGCGTAATCTTTTTTGAAAAGGATGTGATGAAAATGAACATTTCACAGCTTAAAAACCTGATGAACAAGCAGGAAATTGAAGGTTTGACAGAAAATGAGGAATCATGGGGTGAAAGCCGGCTTAGCTGTGATGAGCTGAATATTGATTTCTATTTTGAAAATAATAAAATAAATACCATTAGCTGGTCTGCACTGGAGGAATAAGTTTTTTGATAAAACAAAAAAGGCTGCCTTACTAAAAAGACAGCCTTTTTTTTATGCGCACCAAATTCTTATCGCTTGATAATTTTTTGGGTTTTGGTGCTGTTTCCTGCCTGTACGGTCAAATAATAAATTCCGTTTGGCAGTGCCGTAATGTCGAGCGTATTTGTATAAGTGTTATTGCTCATTTGAAGATTACCTTTGAAAATGGTTTTTCCGGCCATATCGGAAAGCTGAACCTTCAGTGTCATATTTTTTTCTGTTTCCAGTGTAAAGCGGAAAACGCCTTCGGTAGGGTTGGGAGCGATGAGCATGCTTTGAATGTCGTTTAGTTCATTGATGCCCGTACAGTCAAAGATGCCAATAGAAACGCCATCTTCATCAATATCGGTACAGCCGGTCATAGGGTTTGCAGTAAGTTGAAGATCAACACTTTCGTTGAGAATATCGTTTTGGCCGGGTGTATAAATTGCATTCAGGCTTGCCGCATCATCAAAAGAGCCGTCTCCACTGGTAGTCCAAACAAAATTGTTGGAAAACTCAACGGAACCACTAAGCATCACAGATTCTCCTTTGCAGATTGTAGTATCCTTCCCTGCATCTGCCACAGGATTTTGATTAATGCTGAGCCTAAGCGAATCAACGGCGCTTGTTCCGGGGATAAATCCTTCAACGCTTAGGGTTAAGGTTGCACCTCCGTTAACCATATCTTGTGAGCCGCGCAGATATTTTGTTTGGAGGGCATTTTCATCAAGGAACCTTCCGTCACCACTGGTAGTCCATAGAATACTTTTGGCGGCAGTGGCTGTGCCGGAAGTAATATAAAATTCTGTAAAGCAAACAGCAGTATCCTGTCCTGCAACACAACTTGGCCCACTTACTGGTTCAAAGTCAAAGGAATTGATATGTGTACTGTGGTCGTTTTGCCCACGCATATATTCCTGTGTGTACCAAAAAGTTGTGCCATCTGTAGGATCCACGCTCATACAGCTGTAATCACCCCAGCGCTGGATATTTGTTTGCGAACCTGTTCCGGTAACCAATTCTGTTTCTTCTATAGTCATCTGTCCAGCAGGATCGTCTGCCCTTCTACCTGTATATCGGATTGAAGGGTAGGTGTCGCTGCTGTTGGAAACTGAATAGCCCAGCGCGATATCACCACTTTCATTAATGGCCATACTGCCCATCCATCGGTTCGCATTATCAGGCGAATAGGTGCTTTCCTGATATAATTCCCAATCACTGCCATTTGAACGGCGCAACTCATACCAACGAATGCCTGCGTTGCCATTTACATTCACGGTATGGTTAAACACCATGGATTCGTGTGTGCCAAAATTGCGGTAATTTAAGCGGTACATCATCATGTTCTGGAGCTGATCCAAACGCAGGGATGTTCCCGGCTGACTGGAACCTTGTAAATATGTGCTGAAAGGAGATATGTTGAGTGTTTGGTCAAGCGTGAGGCTGGAGCTTTGTGGATTGTCCCAATCTACATTGGGTTTCAGGATTTCAATACGCTGCGAACCACTTTTTTTCAGATAAGCCACTACAGGTTCTGCTCCCGCAGGAGGTGTATTGTCTGCATCGGCAGGCTGGCTACTGTATTTTCCGCTTAAGTAAACGTGTGTAGGAGGGAAGTACACCATTTCAGCATCGGGGTTGCCATCAATCATCTCCTGACGATCGAAAAGGGTGAGTCCTGTTCCCATAAATTCCGCATCGTTGTGGTTATTGAACATATTGTAAGTGCCTACATAGGCATCTGACCAAATACCAAATTTTGGATAATCGTTGAAATTATCGAATTCAAAAGCATATTGTGCCCATGTTCCAAGCGGATTGGATGTTTCTGAAACAGCAAAAAGCTGGTAGTATTTTCCGTTCCCGGCATATACCACAAATTGGGTAAGGATCCAGCGGTTGGCCATTTCATCCCAAAGTACGATTGGGTCACCGTCGTTGGTGCCTGTCCATGGGCCTGTAAGGTCATTCCAAAATGTACTGATATTCACCGGTCCATAAACAGTATTACCTGCTTTGTCCCAGATTTTTAATTTTACATTAACTACTTGAATGTAATGATCAGGACTTACATCGCCTTGTGTGTCAGGTGGATAACCGCCATCTTGACCGGGAATGCTCCTGATGGGCCCGCGGGTTTTGATGCCGCCATTGTTTTTTTGAACTACTGCATCAATCACATCAATACCTTGTGGCTGCATCTCCGGGAAAATATTAAGTTTTTCCTTTTTGGATTTAGGTCCATCTTCTCCGGCAATTACAATCGGAAGTTCCGAAATGGGCTTGCTTTTAGCGAAATACGCAGCTTTTTTAACGATCGCTTTGGTGTTTTGTGCCATGCTTGGCCCAAAGCATGCCATTACCAACATTAAAACAAATAATTTTTTCATAACAAATTTTATATAATATATTTAACGTTCTCTTAGCCAATTGGTTTATTTTGTGAGATTATGAACAGGGGTTTAAATGTGCTTCAGCTCTTCTTTAGAACCCATTTAATAAAGCATTGAACCAGAATAAAGTTGCCTGAAAAGGGCGCAAAATTAGCATATTTTTATTATTCGATGCTTTTTCGTTCCCGTGGATGATATTCATAGAGTGCTTTTCGCAAATGCGAACGGTCAATATGGGTGTATATTTCAGTTGTTGTGATGGAGGCGTGACCCAGCATTTCCTGTACCACCCTTAGGTCAGCACCGTTTTCGATAAGATGTGTGGCAAAGCTGTGCCGAAAACTGTGCGGACTGATATTTTTGTTGATATTGGCCTGGATAACCAATTGTTTTACAATGGTAAAAATCATGACACGGGTCAATGAAGCACCTCTACGATTCAGAAAAACAATGTCTTCATTGCCTTTTTTAATGCTTGTTTTGTTGCGATAGTTTGTCAGGTAGATTTGTGTTTGATGAATGGCCTGGCCTCCGATGGGTACCAATCGTTCTTTATTGCCTTTACCAATGATGCGAATGAATCCTTCATCAAAATACAATCCCGAAATACGCAGGTTTATCAATTCGCTTACCCTTAATCCACAGCCATATAATACTTCAATGATAGCCCGATTGCGGTGGCCTTCGTTTGTGCTGAGGTCAATTTGTTCAATTATTTTCTCAATTTCATTTTCCGATAGTGTATCGGGAAGTTTGCGGCTGAGTTTTGGCGATTCCAGTAAGAGGGCAGGATCATCAGTGATGATGCCTTCCAGACGCAGAAAGCGGAAAAAAGCTTTCAATGAAGAAATCGTCCTGGCCTGTGTTTTGTCGCTCAGGCCACATTCGTTTATAAAGGCAATGAATTCCTGTAGGTCGTTGAGCCGGATGCTTTCGGGCTTTTTTTTGTGCTCTTCTGAAGTGAAAAATCCTGCAAATTTGTTTAAATCAGATAGATAAGCTTCAACAGAATGGACACTGAGGCCTTTCTCAAGTTGCAAATATGCTTTAAAACTATTGGAATATTGTTGCCAGATCATAAACGGGGGGATAAAAAAAGTGGGTAAGCTACTTGCATCGCACCGCTACAACCGCCTACCCTTGCTACCTTCCGGTCCTGGGGGAATTCAGCGGGAGCTGGTCGTACAAGACTTACCCGCTGCAAAAGTAGAAATCTTTTTTGAAATGCAAGATATTTCTCAAAAAAAATGACACTTTTTGCGCTAATTCCCTAAATTTGCAAGATTAACCCAAAAATTAACCTCCTTATGAATAAATTAAGTCTTGGTAAAAACGCATTGCGTTATGGTCTGATCACAGGAATGCTCTTGATTGTCTATTCACTCATTCTTTATATCCTTGAAGTGGATATGCAAAGCGGAGCACAATATGTGAGCATTTTAATTTTGTTGGTAATGAGTATCGTTGCTGTTACTAACTGGCGCGATAAACATAATGATGGTAACCTGAGTTATAGTCAGGGCTTGGGAACCGGAACCCTTGTTGCGCTATATGCCGGTATTCTTGCTTCAATCTATACCTTTATCTTTTTTAAATTTATTGATCCGGGTATGGTTCAGGAGATTGTAGATATGGCAGAACAGAAAATGTATGAACAAAATCCCAACCTGACTTCTGATCAGGCTGAAATGGCCTTGTCATGGACACGCAAAATGACCAGTCCGGCAGCTATGTCTGTAATGGGGGTTATTGGCAATGTTTTCTGGGGGTTTATAATGTCGCTCATTTATTCAATTTTCCTGAAAAAAGAAGCTCCGGTTCAGTTTGATGAACCCGTTGATGAAGAATAAATTATTTGAATGGATATATCAGTTATCATTCCGCTTTTAAACGAAGAGGAATCACTTCCCGAATTAACTGATTGGATTGCACGTGTAATGCAGTCCAATCAGTTTTCTTTTGAGCTCATTTTTGTCGATGACGGCAGCCGCGATGGCAGCTGGGCTGTTATAGAAGGGCTCGCAAAAAAATATGAGCAGGTAAAAGGGATCCGCTTTATGCGGAACTATGGGAAATCTGCCGCACTTAATGAAGCATTTCAGATTTGTGGCGGTAATGTGGTTATTACGATGGATGCCGATTTGCAGGACAGCCCGGATGAAATCCCTGAGCTTTACCGCATGATCCGTGAAGACGGATACGACCTGGTTTCGGGCTGGAAAAAGAAACGCTATGACCCCATCACCAAAACAATTCCTACCAAGCTCTACAATTATGCCACACGGAGAGCCTCCCACCTGAAACTGCACGATTTTAACTGTGGGCTCAAGGCCTATAAAAATGAAGTCGTAAAAAGTATTGAGGTGTATGGTGAAATGCACCGGTATATTCCTGTAATTGCCAAATGGGCCGGCTTTTACAATATCGGCGAAAAAGTAGTGCAGCACCGAAAACGCCAGTATGGGAAAACCAAATTTGGGATGGAACGCTTCATCAATGGTTTCCTTGATCTGATGACCATTAGTTTTGTGGGGCGTTTCGGTAAGAGGCCCATGCACTTTTTTGGGCTTTGGGGCACTTTGATTTTTATGGTCGGATTTGGTATCGCAGCTTACCTGGCTTATGCCAAAGTATTCCTGCTTGAATACCGTATGGTAGATCGGCCTTTGTTTTATTACGCATTGGTTTGTATTATTTTAGGCACTCAGATGTTCCTGGCCGGCTTTATTGGAGAACTGGTTTCCAGAAATTCTGGGGAAAGAAACAAGTACCTGGTCAAACAACGGCTGAGGCTTAAAGCCGATGATAGTCAGGAAAAAATGCTTCAGTAAGATGTCCGGAAGATTAAAAATCACCATATTGGGAAGCGCCTGGCCTTTGCGTGGCGGACTAGCCAGTTATAATGAACGTATGGCCAGGGAATTTGCCGCTCAGGGTCATGATGTGCGTATCGAAACATTTTCCTTGCAGTACCCTTCTATATTGTTTCCGGGCAAAACCCAGTATTCCGATTCTCCAAAACCCGAAAATCTGGATATTCATGCTTCGGTGAATTCAATCAATCCATTAAATTGGGTCAAAATCGGAAGGCGCATCAAAAAGCAGAAACCCGATTTGCTTATTATAAAATTCTGGTTGCCTTTTATGGCGCCCTGCTTTTCAACTATAGCCCGTATTGTGCGCAAAAACAAACATACTAAAGTTGTAAGTGTGCTCGATAATATAATTCCACACGAAAAACGTCCGGGAGATTTTTTTCTGGCCAAAATGTTTGTGAAACAGGTTGATGGGTTTATTGCAATGTCGCAGTCTGTAATGGACGATTTGGGGAAATTTGACCGTCAAAAGCCCCGTAAACTTAGCCCACATCCGCTTTTTGATAATTTTGGAGCCAGTGTTTCACGGGAGGACGCTTTGGGCAAACTCAGGCTTGATCCGGAATTTCGCTATATCCTTTTTTTTGGTTTTATCCGCGATTACAAAGGGCTGGATATCCTGTTAAAAGCCTTGAACAACACCGAATTAAAAAACAAGCCTGTCCGTCTGCTCGTTGCTGGAGAATTTTACAATAATGCAGCGCAATATCAACAGATAATAAAAGAAGAAGGTATTGAAGGCCAGCTGGTTTTACGCAATGATTTTATTGCCGATGAAGAGGTCCGATACTATTTCTCCGCTGCCGACCTCATTGCACAACCCTATAAAAGTGCAACGCAAAGCGGTGTGACGCAAATTGCATATCATTTTGAAAAGCCCATGCTGGTGACCAATGTAGGCGGACTGCCGGAAATTGTCCCGCACGAAAAAGTGGGCTATGTGGTAGTTCCTGAACCTGAAAATATTGCTGAAGCCTTGAACCGTTTTTTTGATGAAGGAAAACCGGACCGCTTTTTAGAAGGAATACTTGATGAAAAACGAAAATACAGTTGGAAACAGTTAACCGATAATATTCTATCTTTGATGAATATATAAATTTTTAATGCTATGGATATTAATGAGCGCATCAACATCTTAAAAAATGTCGAAATGTTTCGCCAGGTCAGCCAGGATATTTTGGAACAGCTCGCCGGTGACCTGCAGCTTTTTAAATACCGTAAAGGTGATGTGCTGGTTAAAAAAGGGGAGGTTGGCGATGCCTTAATGATCATTCTTGATGGAGAAGTAACCGTTACGGATCAGGGACATGTTTTTTCCAGCTTAAAAAAAGGTGATGTGATCGGTGAGTATTATCTGATTGATTCCCGTCCGCATTCAGCGGATGTTGTGGCATACAGCGATACTGAAATTATGATTGTTTCGCAGCAGCTTTTTCAAACAGTTACCGGAAATTACACTAGTGTTGATGCAGGGGTAATGCGCTTTTTGGTTGGACGTTTGCGTAATATGAATATTATTGAGGAAGAGCTTGCACGTAAAAACCGGGAAGTTTTAGAACAAAAAAAACAGCTTGAAAAATTAAATGCCACCAAAGACAAATTCTTTTCAATTATCGGGCATGATTTAAGAAGCCCTACAGCAACATTAATAACTCTTTCGGAGATGCTGATTTCTGATCTGGAGGAATTTGACGATGGTACAATTCTGGAATTGCTGGGTGATGTGAATAAAGTGGCGCATAATAATCTTAAACTGCTTAATGGCCTGCTCGAATGGGCACGTTCGCAACAAGGACGTATCCCTTACGAACCGCAGGTACATAGTTTAACCTCCCTCTATGAACCCGTTTTGACGACATACAGGAAAACAGCAGAAGATAAAGGTGTTGAATTGATAAATTCTATCGAGGGGGCATATAATGTTTTTGTAGATATTAATATGATTTCCAGTGTTTTGCGTAATTTGATCAGTAATGCGATCAAGTATTGCAACAAGGGTGATAAAATCTATTTGAGTGTGGAAAAAGAGGATGGATTTTTACGTGTTTTTGTGCGCGATACAGGTTTGGGAATTAGCGAAAATGTGCAAAAAAAACTTTTCAGGCTCGATTGCCACTATACAACAACTGGCACAGCGAATGAATTGGGAACAGGTTTGGGCTTGATCCTCTGCCGTGAATTTGTTGAGAAAAACGGAGGCAGCCTTAATCTCAAATCTGCGAAAGGAGTGGGGAGTACGTTTAGTTTTACGGTGCCTGTTTCTGATTAATAATAAACTTCAGTTAAAATTTGCTCGTCATTTATATTATTGCTTTTGAGTATATCCATAACATTATAGATCATTTCAATACTTCCACATAAATAATAATTGGCAGAAGGTAAATTGCTTTGTTCCAAATAATTCGTCAGCCGACCGGAAAAGAAGCCACTGTGATCTTTTGATGTGCAGCTAATATATTTGGTACCTGGTATTAAGCCAATTTCTAATAATTTATCATATTGCAATCGGCTCGAAAGCCCGTGTATTAAGTGATAATCAAAGTTTGCAATGTCTTTGTTCGTTTTAATAAAGCTCAAAAAGGGCGCAATACCGCTACCGTTTGCAATAAAGTAATTTATTTTATTGTTTTTCTTCAGATTGAAATATCCTGAAGCTTCGGAATAAAAAACTGAGTCTCCTTTTTTGAGCTGACTGAGTCCTGTGCTTACAAGCCCTCTTGGAACCACTTTTAGCAAAATTTCAATATACGGATCATTTTCCCCGCTGCAAATAGAATAGGCCCTGCGCAAATTATCACTATGAATGGCAACTTCAATATGCTGCCCGGAAATAAAGTTGTGGATCAGTCGCTCAAAGCGCAACAAGTGCAGCCCATCACTGACTTTAAAATTATGGATTAGCTTTCCTTGTAACATGATGAATTAACAAATGTGGGAGAAACTTGTTTAGTATATTGTAAATCATTGAATTTCAAATATTTAACATAAAAAACAAAAATAAGGTTAATAAATTGTTAATTCCAAATTGGATATTAAGGATCAAAATGAGCTTTTATTATCTCCTACAGGGATGATTTCCTGATTTTGGACAGGCTTTTTATAAGATAATTATAACCTCAAACTTTTTGTATCGCATTTAAAATAATAATAATAAGCACTTTACATAAATTACCATCCAGAGTATGTAATCCATGATTGAACAAAACATGCATTGGCATGCTTATTGAATCATGTAATGTGGAAAAATAAAAATTAATGAATATGAAGAAGATCTTATCTCTATTAACGATCGTAGCTCTCTTATTTACAGCATGTAAGAAAGATGATGCTGGTATTAATCCGGCTCCTGATGCAAATGCAGGATACGGACTGCAAGTAAACACAAATCAGGCTGATTTAGGTTCGCGTTTTGAAGTATTGAGCGAGGAAGTGAGTCTGGTTAACCAATTCAAAGGAACTGACGATGTTCTTACTTTTGATAAAATTGGTCATCTGTATCCTGCCGGAACAAATTATAGTGCTACATCAGTTGATGCATACCATGATATGGTTTACGTAAGTTTCCATGTTCGTGGCGATGTTTATGGTGGTGAAATTGTAGCCTTGGATGCTCAGGAACTCATCAATATTGGAGCCACTGGTTATCCACGCCCTGCCGGAACAAATGATGTTGTTCTATTTTCCGCTGAGGATGTTGATATGGACTTTAATGACCTGATGTTGGGACAGGAACGTAGTTACTTATATGTTGCCGGTGGCAGGAACGATATTGATGGTCCTTATGACGATCAGCCTTATCCAGCAACTGTGGTACGTTACGTACTTGACGGCATGGTTCCTACAGGTGAAATCAGCTGGGAAACTTATTTACCTGCTTCTGATGCTAATTCTGTTACACGCGTAACCGGTGGCGTAACTAATCCTGGAACCATCTGGATGACTTCTGCAGGTAACACACTTGATGGTCATACTGGCGGCCTGAAAGTTACTTACACAACGAATCCTGATCCTGAAGAACCAATTTTAGAGTATGAAGTAGAAAACGGACGTCATTTTGCTGCCAGCGAAGATTATGGAGTTTTCTTGTACAGTGAAGGCGGAGTAGCCATGCTTGATGTTTATAAACTCAACAATACAACTTCACCTGAATATCCTCAGTTTCTGCGTACAATTGCGCTTGATGCGGATGTTACAGAAAATGGTAAGAACTCTCTGGTAATTGATGGATTTTGGGCTTATGTAGCTCTTGGTGATGCAGGTGTACGTAAAGTACGCATTGGTCAAACTCCAGGCCTTGATAGCTATACATTCCCAGGTAAAGGTGATGCCAATGCTGTTGATGTTGATGATGATTACGTTTATATCGCTTATGGTCAGGCTGGTCTGATCGTCCTTAACAAAGACATGGAATTTGTAGGCCAGTATGATGAAGCCGGAAGCTTCAACTTTGTTGATGTAAAAGGTGACCTGATTTATCTGGCAGTTGGAGTGAACAATACCAATAATAAGCGTGATGGCGGCCTGTTGATTCTTGAAAAAGAATAAAGAATTATCAAACCAAAAATATAAACCTGCAGGATTATTCCTGTGGGTTTTTTTATGCATAAAAAAACCCGGCTTTCAAACCGGGTTAATTTTTGGTGGAGCTGCCGGGAGTCGAACCCGGGTCCAAACAAGGAACCAATATGCTTTCTACATGCTTATCTGATTATTGCTTGTCGGGACGGAAAAGGGAACCAGCACCCTAAGCCCGGCCTTAGTTCCTGTTTTCTCAATCTGCTAACGGAACAATAGCAAATCCAGCCTGAATTTATGATGCGTCCCCATATCGAACCGGAATCAGGCAGATCCATCCGGGGAACGTCTCGTTGCAACCACTTTGATCGCAATTAAGCCGTTAACCTACTGTGCTTCGGTTAGGCAGCGAGAGCAAAATTATTTTCGCCAATTATAGGTTTACAGATAATATCACAGGCTTATCTGCAATGCCCGGCATGCTTACATACCCATTCTACTTGCAGTCAAAACCAATCAGCCCCTGTTCATGAACGTTTCAGCAAAAGGACAACAAAAATACTAAAAGTATCTTTTGTTCCGTCATTAGAATCTAAATTTCCTGCTTTTTTATCGTTGGCTGTTTATCTATTGCAAAATAGGTCCCTTGTCATATTGTCATATGTAGAAGTGTCATTATGACGAATACCGCTGGGCTCACGTTTTTTTTTAACTTTGGCATTGTTTATGACAAATGAATTTTAAATATAAAATTAATACTTACTGATATGTCAGATATGAATGATAAAACCCAATGCCTTATCATTGGTTCCGGCCCCGCCGGATATACCGCAGCAATTTATGCAGCAAGGGCTGATCTGAAACCAATTCTCTATCAGGGAATGCAGCCGGGCGGACAACTGACCATTACTACAGAAGTGGAAAATTTCCCGGGTTACCCTGATGGCATTCAGGGACCAAAAATGATGGAAGAGCTGAAGGCGCAGGCTGAACGATTTGAATCTGATGTGCGCTGGGGTTTTATTAAAGAAATTGATTTATCGAAACGCCCGTTTATAGCAACTGCTGATGATGGCAAAACAATTGAAGCTGAAACTGTTGTTATTGCTACAGGAGCTTCTGCCAGGTGGCTGGGGCTGGATTCGGAAAAAGAATTTAATGGTGCAGGAGTATCAGCTTGTGCAACTTGCGATGGGTATTTCTATAGAGGCAAGGACGTTGCTGTTGTAGGAGGAGGCGATACTGCTGCTGAAGAAGCGCATTATCTTTCCAAACTGGCGAAAAAAGTGTACTTGATTCACCGTAGAGATGAATTAAGGGCTTCAAAAGCAATGCAAAACCGCGTTAAGAATACCAAAAATATCGAAATCCTCTGGAATCATACAACAAAAGAAATTGTTGGTGAAAAAGAAGGTTTTATGAAGAGCGTAAACGGTGCAATTCTTGAAAATGTGCTCACCGGGGAAGAAAAGAAAATTGATATTGACGGTTTCTTTGTTGCTATTGGGCACAAACCAAATTCTGACTTTCTGAATGGGCAAATTGATATGGATGAAAACGGATACATTAAAACAAAAGCGGGAACAACGCAAACAAATATTGAAGGTGTTTTTGCTGCCGGTGATGTTCAGGATAGTATTTACCGTCAAGCAGTTACCGCTGCCGGAAGTGGCTGTATGGCTGCGATTGAAGCGGAACGATGGCTGTCTGCGCAGGAATAGTATTTCTACATTATAAAAGCGAAAGCCCGGGTTTTGACCGGGCTTTTTTTGTTTTTTCGATTCTGTTGTTGATGAAGCTGTATAATGTGTGGCCACATTTAAAGAAAACGGTATTACAAAATCCGCATGGCTTTTTTCACCGATTCAACATTCTGTTTGCTTGTGAGCTTTTCCAACAAAACAAAGGCTACGTCCATGGCTGTGGCCGGCCCGGTGGACGTGATGATGTTATTCTCCATTACAATGCTTTGATCCAGTACAATGGCGCCCATTTCTTCGAGCTGTTTTCTGCGATGGCCTCCATTCAAATCGTAAGTAGTTGCATCACAGCTGTTCAGAATGCCCGATTTGCCAACCGGCATTGCGCCCACGCAAACGCTGGCTATGATTTTTCCGTCATCATGAAACCGGCGGATCAGGTTTTGAAATGCCTCATCGTAGGCATCTTCATAAAATCCGGCTTCTTCAAAACCTCCCGGAATGGCAAGTGCATCATATTCAGCCGGATTTATTTTGGAAAAAGCAATTTCCGGGCGCACAATCAGGTTCCAGGTACATTTGATCTCATTGTGCAATGCAGTGGTTTCCAGTTCCACGGCATCCAAACCTTCTTCGCGGCTCCAGCCCATAACATCAGTAAAAACGGCAGCCTCTAGGGCTTCGAAACCCTGTGCAAGAAATAGCAGTACTTTTTTTGCCATGTCTGTTTTCTTTATCTCATTTGAATTCAAAGATAATCTTTCCTTTGGATAATCTCCAAAACTTTATGGAAACAATTTTAAGCTAAGGATGTTGTACGTGTGCTAATTGTTTATTTTTGAAGCTTAATATGTGGCTATGAAAAACTATATCCAAAACTATTTTAAGACAAGGAAGCCCATTGCACTAATAGGTGATGCCCTGTTTTTTATCCTGTTGATTTTGATTCTGATCCCGGCAACACGTGTTGAAGTTGTGGCTTTTATCAAAAGGCAGGTTCTGTTTTCGCCCAATGTTGCAGTGCGTGAAGATCTTGGCAGTCTGGGAAGGGCAGATTATGGCTGGCCGCTTACTGCTTTGAAAGATGAGAAAGCCCTACGCCTAAAGGAATTTCGGGGCAAAACAGTATTTATTAATTTCTGGGCGACATGGTGTCCGCCCTGTGTGGCCGAAATGCCTTCCATTCAAAAGCTTTATGATGCTTACCGCAACGATGAGTCTGTTGCTTTTGTAATGATTTCGAGTGAAGAAAGAGGAAAGCTCCTGAAATTTATGCAGGACAAAGGTTATGATTTTCCAGTCTATCAGAATTTATTTAAAGTGCCGGCCTCCCTGCCAGTTGAACAGCTTCCCACTACATACATCATCGCTCCGGATGGTAAAATTGTCCTAAGGGAAACCGGTGCCTCTGATTGGAATTCAGATAAAGTGCATGAACTGATCAAAAGGTTGAAGTAAAGCAGGATATTTTAGTGAATCAAATTATTTAAGCGCAAAATTTTGTACATTGTTGCGGAATAACCACACTTATGAAATTGCACCATTTGTCCTTTTTCTTGCTTCTCGCTTTTCTGCTTTCCTGTTCCGGTAAGGAAGAAGGCAATCCGTCCCTACCTGCTCCTGATTATGCTTCATCTGTTTATTGGTATGATTTACCGGATAATCCTGCTCCAAAGGCTGTGGATATTTTTTATGTTTATCCTACCTTGGGAACGCATCCTGTTGATGATGAAGGGAATGCTCTTCTTTATACAAATATCAACAAGCAGAGAGAACGCGATGCGGCCCACGGAAACCAGGCTTTTAACAAAACCGTGTATGCTGCGGATGATTTTAATTTCTTTGCGCCATACTACCGCCAAATGGTTCTGGATGTGTATTATATGGACAGTGCTGTGGTGGTTGAAAAAGCGAAACTTCCGGAAACGGATATCACAGAAGCATTTGAATATTACTGGAAGCATTTTAATAATGGGCGACCATTTATGCTGCTTGCCCACAGCCAGGGATCGCAATTGCTTATTGAGTTGCTGAAAGACCATATGACCAATGAACAGCGCGATCAAATGGTTGCAGCCTATTTATTTGGCTATCAGATCACAAAAGGTGATTTGGAGCAATATAAACATCAGCTGCTCCCTGCGCAATCAGAGGATGATTTGGGGTGCATCATCCTTTATAATTCATTGACAAATATTGGAGCAAAATCACCGCTTATGGCTCATTCAGCTGTGGGCATCAATCCATTGAACTGGAAAACTGATACAACTTTTGCTCCGGCAAGTTTGCATAAAGGCTTGTTGAAATATAATGCCGAAACACAGCAATTCGATACCATTCCGCATTACACATCCACTGTGCTCGATCAACATTATCTGATTTGTGCTGATGTCAATCCCGATGAGTGTTATCAGGAATCACTGAAGGAGCTGTTTCCCTGTGGAAACCTGCATTTTATGGACAGCTATCTTTACGCACTGAATATTAAAGGGAATATGTATTTGCGGGCTCAGCTCTTTCTTAAAAAAGAGAAGGAAAAATCAGCCTCCCTGCAAAATTGATCAATCCATAGTTTAAGAATTCCGGTAAATAGTAGAGCATTAGAAAAGCTCCCAGCGAAATAAGCATATAAAGCCCGTAAAAATCTTTAGGACCAGACGCTTGTTCTGCCGTTTTCTTTTTTTGTGCCTTTTCGTCTTCCTGTTGTGAATAAAAGGCAGGCAGCACACTAAAAGCCAATCCGGTAATTAAGTATAACCAGGAGCTGGTTTCCGGACGGAATGTATAGAAATGCAGCATTGTGGCCAGTAGTGCTGACCAGATCAACAGAAACCAGATTTTGAAAACAGCCCCAATGGTACGGGCGAAAAATCCTTCATTTCTGTCGATGATCACTACCAACAAATTGATCAGGCTTCGGAGGATCAGGAATAATAATCCTGCTGAAACCATGAGCATAATGCCGTACATGGCAAAAAGTCCATAGGAGCGTACCGTATAGTCTGTGGGCAGCAGCATTTTTGCTTTGATTTCTTTTGCGTGGCTGTTCCAGTAGTTATCCCAAATGGCAAATTCCTGCCAGGCTTCTGTTTCGGTGATTTCGTCACCATGAATGGCATTAAGGCGCTCATACAAACGGCAGGAGAGAAGCAGGTGCATGCGGAATTCACCGGCCAGGTCTTCATCAAGTGATTTCATAAAATCTGTGCTTACGCCACGTCCCGATTCCAGGGCTTTTCCGGCAAGTAAACGGATCTCCTGAACTTCATCGCGTTTCAGCTGGCGGTCCAGAGTGCTGAATCCCCGGGCTTTTGCAAAAATTTCATATGATTTCTCTACACTTTCATTGAAGAGGATATTGTTATTGCGGATGTTTGGGTCTTCGTTTTTAACATCTCCATTACAGGATGTTATTGTCAAAAAGAAAAACAGGCAGCTAAGAATAAAAAATGATTGCCGCTTCAAATATGTGATTTTGCTTCTCATGGGAGATTGCTTTTGATTATGGGGTAAATATAATCAAATTTTCAGCCTGCTAAAAAACAGAGTATTCGGTTTTGGTGGTGAACAGCTCCAAAAATTTCATGCCAAGGCAGGAATTTCCATTTTTGTTGAGGCGTGGACTCCATACCGCAATGCTGTATTCGCCGGGCAGAACGGCAGCAATACCCCCGCCAACGCCACTTTTGCCTGGAAGTCCCACACGGAAGGAGAATTCGCCTGCTTCATCGTAAAAGCCACAGGTTTGCATTACCGCATTGATCCTTTTGGATTGTGAGATGCTTAAAATACGCTCAAGATCCGGAGCCAGTCCACGCCTTGCAAAAAGCAGGAAGGCTTTAGCCAACTGCTTGCAGCTCATGCTCAGCGCGCATTGATGAAAATAGAAGTTCAGTACCTCGTCCACATTATTTTGGATGTTCCCGAAGGATTTCATCAGATTGGTCAGGGCAGCGTTGCGCCAGGAATGTTCCCATTCGGATTGTGCTACTTTCAGATCGAAATTGATGAGCGTGTCACCGCTGATTTTTCGGACAAAGGCAAGGAAATCTTCGAGAGGATTTTCCAATTCACTGATCAGCATATCGCTTATGACCAGTGCGCCGGCATTGATAAGCGGATTGCGCGGAATGCCTTTTTCATATTCGAGCTGAACCAATGAATTGAAGGGGTCACCAGATGGTTCCACATCCACACGGTCCCATATTTTTTCGCCCAAAATGGAATATGCGAGGCTCAGGCTAAAGACTTTTGAGATACTCTGTATGCTAAAGTGTTCATTGAAGTCGCCTTTGCTAAAGCTTTTACCGTCAATTAATTGAAGATGCACTCCAAATTTATACGGATCAATTTTTGAGAGCTCAGGGATATAATCTGCCGGTTTGCTATAAGCGGGCTCCCGGCAGATTGTTTCTTTAACTTCTTCAATGATTTTCTGGTAATCCATTGTTGCGTTTATTGCATCATTTTGCGGATACGTTCTTCCAGTTTCAGGCGGTCGGCATTGAATTTACGGATGCCTTCGGCGAGTTTTTCAGTAGCCATCGCATCCTCATTAAGTAACCATCGGAACATTTTTTCATCCGGGCTGATTTTTTCAATATCCATGCCTGCGGCTGCTTCTGCATCCAGTTTTCTTTCGATTTGTTGATCTGAATTTTGCAGTTCGCTGAGCAGTGCCGGACTTATAGTGAGCAGATCGCATCCGGCCAGTTCAATAATTTCGCCGGTATTGCGGAAGCTGGCACCCATTACTTCGGTATTATAGCCGAATTTTTTATAATAATTGAAAATAGATTGTACGGAAAGTACGCCGGGATCTTCTGTAGCTGGAATGGCATCCACGCCACGGTCTTTTTTGTACCAGTCGAGGATCCGTCCTACGAAGGGAGAAATAAGCTGTACACCGGCTTCTGCACATGCAATGGCCTGCACACGGCTGAAAAGTAACGTAAGGTTTGTGTGAATGCCTTCTTTTTCAAGGATTTCTGCAGCTTTTATGCCTTCCCAGGTTGCAGCAAGCTTGATCAGGATACGCTCGCGCGACGTCCCGGCTTCTTCATAAAGAGCAATCAGCCTGCGGGCTTTTTCCAAACTGCCTTCCGTACTGAAACTCAGGTTGGCATCTACTTCGGTGCTCACGCGTCCGGGAACAATTTTCAGGATTTCCAGCCCAAAGTTCACTGCCAGTTGGTCCATTGCTGCCTCCACTTGTTTGTTGGCTGCAATGCTGCTGATTTTTACCTTTTGTATGGCATCACGGGTCAAAGCGGCATAACGTTCATCCGAAGAAGCCTGGTAAATCAATGAAGGATTGGTTGTTGCATCCTGTGGCTTATAATTGATGATCGAATTGAAATCGCCGGTATCTGCTACCACGGTAGTAAATTGCTTAAGTTGCTCTAATGTGTTCATATTGTCTGTTTGATTTTTCGCTGCAAAGATAGGCAGAAAAGGAAACAGAACAGGCAATCTTTAAAGAAGTATGGAAATCATGCTGAAGGCTTTATAGCCCAGAAAGATACCGAATCCGCAAAGTGCTGTGCCTAATAAATGTATAATGCGGTTGATAATGCTGATTCGGATATGTTTGCGGTTGCGTACCAAAAAACGTGCAAAAAGCAGGAACCAGATAATGCTGCCCAAACTCAGAAAAAACGCATAAGCAATGCTCAGCTTCCACGGACTTTCTTTGTCATTATAAGATTCCATGAATTCCTGCTGTATCATACGCGCATTTTCCTGGATGTTCCTTTTCTCGGCATCCGGTGCCTGTGCTTCAATCTGATTGATGGCTTTTACGTTTTTATCCAATATCTGGTGCAGGCCACCGGTATTAAGGCCCAAAGATGCTATAATACTAATGGTAAAAAATGAACTGGTGAGCCATCCAAGGAAAAGGGTGGGGTTGAGGAAGTTAATGAGAAAACCGGTGCGGAAGCCCCCTTTGTTTTTAAGCCTGTCGTTCAGAAAAGAATCGTCCTCCATGCTTTCAAGGCTGAGCTTGGTTCGGATAATTTTAATGCCCAGCCCCAGTAAAAACAATGCGCCTACCGCAAGTATATACGGAATTGCCGGGCGATATACATTATAGAGGCTGGTCAGGCCAAGAACAGCGATAAAAACATAAACAAAATCGGCAAAAGAAGCTCCAATAGCAGCCTTCTGGCAATAGCGAAGCCTTCCCTTAAGCGCATTGCTGGTAATCAGGATGCTGATCGGCCCAGCTACAGGCACGGAAAAAATAAATCCGGCAATCAGTCCGGCAATGGAAAGGGTTAGGAGGCTTTCGGACATCAGGTACTGATTTTGGGAATAATTTCTTGAGCAGCTTTTTCAAAATCTTCAACAAAGTCGATTTCCATTGAAGGTAAATCACTGGTATCCAATGCGTACATCATCAATCCTTTATCAATGGCATTTTCAAAAGCACGCTCATAAAAAAGGTTTTGCCCCTCTTGGGATTCCATAAGAGGCTCTACCTCCCGAAACAACAATTCAGAGCCTTCTTCATCAAATATTTCAATGCCAATGGATTCCCCGGCTGCTGTTTTTGGATCAGTTATTTTACTAATATTACGGATCAGCCCGTCAGCATTACAGGTAACTTTAATTTCTTCTTCGCCCAGTTGGTAATGGCTGTTCATGGCCAGGCAGTTGCCTTTTCCTGATGTGCGGAGCCTTTCGATAATGCGGTAATCAAAAACAATATCGCTGTCGAGCAGGATGAAATTTTTGCCGCGAATTTCATCTGCAGCCAGCCAAAGCGAATAAATATTGTTGGTCGTTTCAAAAACCGGGTTGTGGATATAGTTTACCTTCAGTTGTGGATAATTGGTTTTCAGATAATTTTCGATCATCTCATGCAAATACCCGGTAACGAGGGCCCATTCCGTGATATCGTTCCGGATCAGCTGATCGGCCATATGTCCGAGTATTGCTTTTCCTCCGGCTTCAAGCAGGCATTTAGGGGTACTATGGGTGAGCGGCCTTAATCTACGCGCAACTCCTGCAGCTAATATTACGGCTTTCATGGATTTGTTTTTTGATTTTACAGTCGATATTGAACTGTATGAGTTTAATGATCAGGAAATAGGCATTCATGGGAATGAGATACCAATAAAAAAGCAGCTCAAGCCGTCCTAGAATGCTAAAAACAATCACGGCGCTGATTTGTGTTGTGGGCCCCAGAAAGGTCCAGAAACGCATGATCAGGTGGTTTTTGCGGTAGAACGCATCCGGACAAACTTCCGTAATTTCTTTGATTTCCTTTTGTTTGCCGGTCATTCCTTTTTGCAGGCCGGCATAGCGGAGATAGGTCTTAATCAGTAAGCGCGAGAAAGGACTCTTTTTTTGTTTCTTTAGCTTTTTCAGTTCTTCGCGGAAGGCTTCCAGTTCTTCAGTGATATTTTGCATCCTGCGATTGGCAATATCCATAAAGCGTGCACGATAAAAATCAATATTCATCGAGTGAAAAACGATGCTCACAATCGCGCCGGCAAATACCAGCCAGAATGAAAGCGTATGATGGCTTTGGGGAATGGAGCCTATGGCAATACCGCCAAAGACGAAAATTCCACTGAAATAATCAGCTACACCATCGATTATGCGTCCTGTTGGCGTACCGTTGCGTTTGATGCGCGCCAGCATACCGTCGGCACAGTCAAATACATTGAACAGAAAATACAATCCGGCAGCAGCATAAAGATAAGCTTGATTACCAACAGTATAGCAAATTCCTGCCCAGAACCCAAAGAAGAGGGCCGTAAGCGTGAGTTGATTGGGCGTTACCGGAAAAGGCAGAACCAGTTTGACCAAAAGGAAACCCATGGGCCTGTATAGAATCAAATCCAATATCTCTTCGGTTTCAATATTTTTAAGCGAAGATTTATATTCCTTCAGCCAACTCATTACATATGCTTTTTGGCAAACTGCTTAATTGCTTTAATGAGGCGGGCATTTTCCTTGGGCGTACCAATGCTGATGCGCAGGTGTGTGTTCAGGATTTCTTCGTTCATAAATTTGATTATCAAGTTTTTGCCTTCCAAATATTCTTTCAAAGGAGCTTTTACCTCTTCCGGGATTTTCACCAGGATAAAATTGGCATGGGAACGATAAGCTTTGAAACCCGGAATCATATTGATCTCATCAAAATAGCGCTGGATATCTGCATTCATTTTAGAACGCATATCGTTATAGTAATCATCCGAATCCAGGGCAGCAAGGGCAATGCGTTCTGAAAGTCGGTTATATCCCAGGTAGCGTGCGCTGAATTTTTCAAAATGTGCCAGTTCGGCACCCATGAATGCGTATCCAATACGGAGTCCTGCCAGAGCATAATATTTACTGAATGTTCTGATAATCAACAGTTTTGGATATTTATGAATCAGGTGGCTGATATAGGTTTTATCCGTATTGCTGAAAAGGCTGTAGGCTTCATCGAGTACAATAACTGAATCGGGGCAGGAGAGCAGGATATGTTCCAATTGTTTTGCCTGAAGCATGTTTCCTGTTGGGTTGTTGGGTGAAGCAATCAGGATAATCTTAGGTTTATGTTCCTGATAAAGCTCTATTAAACGATCAACATCATACTTAAATTCATCTACCCCTTCAACGATGGGATATTCCAGCTGTTTGCCTTTCATCTCAGCAGCAATGGATTTATAATACCACCATGAAAGTGAAGGGATCAGGATGGTATCTTCTTTGCGGAGATAGCAATGTACGGCTTGTTTCAGGATGTCTTCCCCTCCGTATCCGAGCAGAAGCTGCTCTTCCGGGATATTGTAATCTTCTGAAAGTCTTTCACTTAACCTGCTTTTTACTCCACGTGCGAAATCGCGGGAGTAAGCACTCATTTTTTTAAAATTAGGCTTTTTTAAAACCTGGAAACATTTTGGGGCAGGGCCGAAATGGTTTTCGTTCCTGTCCAGATATATTTTTTCGCTCATCATTTGTTTGTAGGATATTTCTGGTTTAATATCCTGTTCAGGGCGCAAAAGTAGGGAAATTAAGCTTAAGTTTTTCGCTTGATCTTGCTAATAATATTGTTACAGCCATTTATGTTCCAGATACCACTCAATAGTTTCTGTGAGGCCACTGTTTAAATTGTAATGGGGGAAAAAATCCAGTTCATTTCGTGATGGATTACTGTCGCACAGCCAGTTTATGCTGCTCAGTTCGTTCATTTTTTCTTTATTGAAAATTGGAAAATTACCTTTGATTTTTTCGCCGGTTTCGGAAAACCATGCTGCCAGATGTGCTATGAATAAAGGTACCCTTATACGAAAGGTTTTTTTATTGAGTCGCTCTCGTATCATTTCGCCGAGCTGATGATTAGTGTAGGAACATCCATCGGCAACCAGGTATTTTTTGTGAAGAATACTGCTTTCCAATGCGGTTATGGCGGCACGGGCAAGATCTTTGACGTAGATAAAGCTTAGGTGCTGCTCTTTGAGCCCGATATATCCTTCAAAACCTTTATTGATCATTTTCATGAAAACCAGCAGATCCTTTTCCCGGGGGCCATATACTGTTGTTGGCTTTAGGGCAATCCATGGGAAGTTGCCGGCAGTTTCCAGAAATTTTTCTGCCTCCAGCTTACTTTTGGCGTAGGAGGTTAATGGCTTGGATACCTGGTCAATATGAATGGGCTGTAAGCTGTTGGGATCGCCCGGTCCACAGGCTGCCAGACTGCTCATCAGCAAAAATTTTTCCGGGATGCAATTGCTTTCGATCAATGCATTGACCAGGTTTTTGGTCAATCCGGTGTTGATTTTGAAATAGTCTTCTTTTTTTGAAACTTTTGTTGCACCGGCATTGTGCAGGATGTAGTTGAATGTAAGTCCTAAATCTTTTTGCTCTTCAAAAAAATCTTTCAGGGCCTGTTGATCCGACAGATTGGGGTAAATAAATTCAATATCTAAATCCCTGATCTGGCTGAGATCACTGTTTCTGCGCACGGCAGCATAAACTTTATATCCTTTTCGGATGGCTTCTTCAACCAAAAAACTGCCAATAAAGCCGTTTGCGCCAGTGATGAGGATGTTTTTCATCAGATTTTTTTCAGGTATGCACGCCTTTTTTTATGGATACGGTAATCATATCCTTCCCACTGGCGACGCACCATTTCATTGTTTTCCAGTTCAACATTGGTTTCCGCTTTGCGGTAACCTTCTTTGATGTAAATAGGTATCAGATAGTCGAATAAAATTGCATTTACGCCTTTTTTCTGATATTCGGGCAATACACCGATCAGGTAAAAATCGATGGTATCGCGCTTTTTCATGGCCTGAAGCAGATGATACCATCCGAAAGGCAGCAGTTTGCCTTTGATTTTCTGCATGGCTTTCGACATGGACGGCATGGTAATACCAAATCCCACTACCTGATCATCATTCATGATTACCGGTACATACTGGGGTTTGATGTAACTGAAATACTTTTTGGTATAGTATTTTTTTTGTGCATCAGATAGTCCTGCAAAACCATAAACGGGCTTAAAAGCCTGATTGAGCACATCAAAAATCTGATCGGCATAGGGCAGGAGTTCTTTGGCTTTTTTGACTTCCAGCATGCGGAGGCCGAATTTTTTCTTTACGATATCTGCAATGCGGTGCACACGTTCAGGCACGCCTTTGGGCACCATTACTTCATATTCAAACCAATCGGCATCTTTGGTGTAGCCCAGTTTTTCCATATGTACCGGATAATAAGGATAATTATATATTGTAGCTATGGTGCCTTCTTCTTCAAATCCTTCGATGAGCATGCCTTCTTTGTCCATGTCGCTGAAGCCCATGGGGCCGTTTATCGCTTCCATGCCTTTTTCCTTTGCCCATTCTTCCACTTTTTGCATCAAAGCAGATGATACATCATAATCATCAATGAAATCGATCCAACCGAAACGCATATATTTTTGATCCCATGCTTCATTTGCTTTATGGTTCAGGATTGCGGCAATGCGACCGATAATTTTCCCACTTTCATTATGAGCAATCCAAAGTTTGGTTTCACAGAATTCAAAAGCTGGATTTTTTTTCTGGTTAAAAGTCTCTGCTTCTTCCAAAAGGATTGGAGGGACGAAGAATGCATTGTCCTTATACAGTTCCAAAGGAAAACGTATAAAAGCCTTTAAATCCTTTTTGCTCCTAACTTCTTTGATGCTCAGCTTCATAATTTGTTTGGTATTTGTCCATTAAGTTTGGACTTTATAAGCGAACTCTGAATAGTGTTTGTCTATATAAAATACTGTGCTTGATTCAGAATGCCTCGACCTCGGACATTATGGACAAGCGCTAAATATTATCTTCCTTGCGTGTACGGCCCAGCAAAAGCTTCATATAGCAACGGCGACGCTTATGGAGTTTATAATCAAAGTTTTTCCAAAGGGATTGCACTTCCTGGTTGCTTTCATATTCAATATTGGTCTCGGCATATTTGAATCCTCTGGCAATAACATTTTTGCCCATTTCATCAATTAAAACCGCACTGATTCCTTTATTGATATATTCTGGCCGTGCACCGATGAAATACATATCAAGCACATCTGTCTTTAGGATTTCTTTACGGTTTTTTATCAGGCTGAGGAAATCAACTTTTCCTTTTGATTTCTGCAGGAATTTCGAAACTGATGGCATCGTTACAGCAAAAGCAGCTACGCGCTCATCTTGATCCAGCATAATAGTAACCAAATCAGTATCCAGATAGTTTATATAGCGGCTTACATAGAAATCCATAATTTCCTGTGTGATAGGTGTAAAACCATAGAGCAAACCATAAACATCGTTGATCATATTAATGATTTCAGGGATGTATTTATGTGTGTCCTGAGGTTTTGCCATTTTTGCCAGGCGCAGCTGATATTTTTTACGGACATAATTGGCAACCTTTTTGATTTTGGGCGGAATTTCGTCCGGTATGTGTACGCGATACTCAACCCAGCCTGCATCCTTACGGAAACCGCTATCGAGTATTAGGTTCTCGTAATAAGGATGATTGTAGCGTTCAACAATTGTTGCTAATTGATCAAAGCCTTCAACGAGGATTCCTTCAGTATCAAAATCAGTGAATCCCAATGGCCCGTGCACTGCTTCCATTCCACTGGAAACAGCCCAGTTTTCCACTGTACTGAAGAGCGCCCTGCTGACTTCTGCATCATCAATACTGTCGAACCATCCGAATCGGGCATGACGTTTTCCCCATTTGGCAATGTATTCGTTATTAATAATCCCGGCGATCCGTCCGGCCGTTTTACCGTCCTTTTCTGCGATCCAAAGTTTGATGTCGCAATTACGCATTACGGGGTTTTTATCCCCAAATACATTCATTTCCTGATCAATCACAGGTGGCACCCAATAAGGGTTATCTGAATAAAGAGCAAAAGGGAAAATAATAAATTCCTTCAGCTCTTTTTTTGTGTTGACTTCCTTTATTTGAACAGACATTTTTTCAGCTTTTATTCTACAATGTGCAGTTTTTTCCCAATACGGTACATGGTATCAAGTGCCCTGTCTATCTGCTCTCTGGTGTGCGTAGCCATCAGGCTGAAACGGATCATTGTTGAGTCACTTGGTACCGCAGGACTAACAACCGGATTCACAAAAATACCTTCGTTCATCAGCATTTTAGTGAACATAAAAGTTTTGGCATCTTCACGCACATAGACCGGAATAATAGGTGTTTCTGTGATTCCAATATCAAAACCAAGCTCTTTGAACTTATTAATTGCGTAATGTGTATGCTTCCAAAGTGTTTCGATGCGTTCGGGTTCCTGCTGAATGATTTCGAGTGCAGCAAGAGCACTGGCGGCAGAAGCAGGTGCGATACTGGCACTGAAAATCAACGAACGGCTGTTATGCTTCAGGAAATTTATGGTTTCAGTATCACTGGCAATGAATCCACCTATGGAAGCAAGTGATTTGCTGAAGGTTCCCATTATGAGATCTACTTCATTGGTAAGTCCAAAATGTGATGCAGTACCGGAGCCCTTTTCGCCAATAACTCCCAATGCATGCGCATCATCAACCATTACCGTAGCTCCGTACTTTTTGCTCAGTTCTACTATCTCAGGAAGTTTTACGATATCGCCTTCCATACTGAAAATGCCATCAACAACGATCAGTTTGATTTTATCGCTTTCACATTTTTTTAGCTCGCGTTCCAGGCTTGCCATATCGTTATGCCGGTATTTATAGGCATTTGAGAACGAAAGCCTGCGGCCTTCAATGATACTGGCATGATCCAACTCATCAAGGATAATATAGTCCTGTCGTCCTGTTATCGCAGAAATTACGCCAACATTTACTAAAAAACCGGCACTGTAAACCAATGCGCCTTCTTTTCCTACAAATTTTGCCAGTTTTTCTTCTAATTCGATATGGATGTCCAGTGTGCCGTTCAGGAAACGGCTACCTGCGCATCCCGAACCATATTTGTCTATGGCCGCTTTTGAAGCCTCTTTGATTTTTGGATGATTTGTAAGCCCAAGATAGGAATTGGATCCGAACATGAGCACTTTTTTGCCGTTGATAATGACTTCGGCATCCTGATCTGATTCCACTACCCTGAAATATGGGTAAACACCCAGCTTCTGGGCTTGTTGTGGAAGGTCATATTTAGCTAATTTTTTTTGTAATGGTCGCATTAAAAGTTTTTCAAATTATTAACTTGATGTCCCATTCTGATTGTTTTAATACAATCAAGCCTGCAAATATAAGAATTTAATAAAAACAGATGATATTTATATAAATATCTTAGAACAAGTTACTTAGGTGTATTTTGTGTTTTACGAAGATAAAAGGAATATTGCCGGTTTTTTGTTGATTGATGGAAGTTTCCCCTTCCAGTCTTTAATGGGCCTGCTATTAATGTAGGCATCGGGATGGCTAATATTGGCTGCTATACAAAGCATTGTGGCAGGATCACAGTGCTGTAAAATTTGTTCGAGCAATTGCATATTGCGGTAGGGTGTTTCCATGAACATTTGAGTTTGCCCACTTTGTTTGGCCAGACGTTCCAGTTTTTTCAACTCATTGAGCCTTTGTTTTTTATCTATGGGAAGATATCCATGAAATGAAAAACTCTGCCCGTTAAAACCGGATGAAATAAGTGCCATCAGGATGGAGGAAGGGCCGATAAGCGGTTCGACAGTTATGTTGTTTTCGTGGCAAAGTTTCACGATGAAACTGCCCGGATCGGCAATGCATGGTGGCCCGGCTTCCGAAATCATGCCCATATCTGTTCCGGAAATCAAGGGCAATATATATTCAAGTGCCTGTTGATCGGTGGTGCGTTTGTTAAGCTCATAAAAGCTTAGGCCATCAATATTGACTGAAGGTTCTACAGACTTTATAAACCGTCGTGCCGACCGGATGTTTTCTACAATGAAATGATTGCAGTTCAGTATGATTTCACGATTATATGGTGGAAAAAGCCTGTCCGGTGCAACAAACCCCAAATCACTTGGGATCAAATATAATTTACCGCTTTTAGCGCTTTGATTTACCATGGTAAGTTGTTTAAATCCTGGTTTCCGCCACTAAGGATAATGGCAATTTTCTGATATTTTTTGGGGATTTTTTCTTCGAGCACTGCTGCAAGGGGCACAGCTGAACTAGGTTCCACAATTATCTTCATGCGTTCCCAAATCAGGCGCATGGCTTTTACAATTGATTCCTCTTTAATGCATACGATGTCCTCCACATATTTCATTATTAATGGGAAAGTAATACTGCCTAATGAAGTAAGCAGGCCGTCAGCTATGGTTTTGGGGTTTTGGGAAGGAACAAATTTTCCTGAATGGAAACTGTTGTAGGCGTCATTAGCACCTTTTGGCTCACAGGCAATTACAGGTATTTCCCCAAAATAGTGTGCCGAGAGTGCAGTTCCGCTCAGCAGTCCGCCGCCACCAACAGGCGCCAGGATTACATCAGGTTTTTCATCTAGGCTTTCAATCAGCTCTTTAGCCGCTGTTGCCTGGCCGCATATTATGCCTTCATTATTGTATGGATGAATTTCCATTGCGCCGCTTTCGGCAATTACTTCTAGCAGTGTTTGCTCCCGTGCCTGCAGCGTAGGTTTGCAGAAACGGATCATTCCACCATAGCTCTTTACGGCGGCTATTTTGATTTTTGGGGCGTTTTCAGGCATCACAATGTGCGCCGGGAATCCACGTATAGAAGCAGCACGGGCCAATGCTGCCGCGTGGTTTCCGCTTGAATGTGTGGCCACTCCTTTCTCCGCTTGGGCATCACTGAGTGAAAACACGACATTGCATGCACCACGTGATTTAAAAGCACCGGCTTTCTGAAAATTTTCGCATTTAAAATGAATTTGCCTGCCACTGATCCTGTTTATCCATTCGGATGATAGGACCGGTGTGCGGTGCGTATAGGGTGCAATACGTTCAGCTGCTTGCCGGATGTCGTTTGCTGAGATATTAGTCATTGGTTTTAAGAATCTTTTTAGCTATTTTTTCTGTAGCCTTGTCCAGCATTTGATAGGTGTCGTTAAAACCTCCTGCACCTCCAAAATAGGGGTCTGCAACATCAATTTGGCCATTGGGATATACTTCGTTCATGATCATGCTTACCTTTTGACGGTCATTTTCATTTCGGACCAAACGGAGTACATTACGGTAGTTTTGGCTGTCCATTACATAAATCATGTCGAAGCGGTCGAAATCATTTTGCTCGAATTGCCTACCGCTCAGGTCGCTGATGTCCATTCCGTGTTCCTGCAGTTTTGCCATGGCCCGTCGGTCGGGTTGTTCGCCAACATGATAAGCTGCTGTGCCGCAGGAGTCAACTTCGGCCTGTAGTTTGTATTTCTCTATTTTAGAGCGCATTATTCCTTCTGCCATAGGCGACCGGCAAATATTTCCGAGGCACACCATTAATATTTTTTGCATATGCATTTGACTTAGGTATTACAAAAATACATAAAAAGCCCGTCGGGATAATGACAGGCTTTTTAATAAATTTGATTTTAATTGATCAGATTTTAATCTTTTTTTCCAATTCTTTGAAATATGATTTGAATTGTTTATCGGTCTCTTTCAGGTTGTTAACGGTTCGTATGGCATGCAGCACCGTTGCATGGTCTTTATTGCCGCAGTGCATTCCTATGGTTGCCAAAGAAGCTTTTGTATGTTCTTTTGAGAAATACATGGCGAGCTGACGGGCCTGAACGATTTCGCGTTTGCGGGTTTTGCTGTTCAGGATTTCCATCGGGATGCCAAAATAATCGCAAATTACTTTCTGGATATAATCAATACTTATTTCGCGGCTGGTGCTGATTACGAATTTATCGATGAGTTTTTTGGCCAGGTCCAGCGTAATTGCTTTTTTGTTGAGCGATGATTGTGCAATAATACTAATGAGTGCCCCTTCAAGTTCGCGCACATTATTATTGATGCTGTAGGCAAGATAATCAAGCACATCGGCAGGGATTTCCAGGCCGTTGTTATACACTTTGCTTTTCAGGATGGCTTTGCGTGTTTCGGTATCCGGCACTTGTAAATCGGCAGCAAGACCCCATTTGAAGCGTGATAGCAGGCGCTCTTCCATTCCTTTTAGCTCAACCGGCGGTTTGTCGGAGGTTATAATAATTTGTTTGTTGCGCTGGATCAGGTGGTTGAAAATATGGAAGAAAACATCCTGTGTTTTAATACGGTTGGCAAGAAATTGGATGTCATCGAGGATCAAAACATCAATCATCTGATAGAAATTCACAAAGTCGTTTTGATTTTTGTTGCGTGATGCCTCAACGAACTGGTGCATAAACTGTTCCGTTTGCACATAAAGAACAGTTTTGTCGGGAAAGTTATTTTTGACCTGTAGGCCGATTGCATGTGTCAGGTGTGTTTTTCCCAAGCCTGTTTTACTGTAAACCAACATTGGGTTGAAGGCAGTTTTTCCGGGATTTTCAGCAATGGCAAATCCTGCAGAACGGGCTAATCGGTTGCAGTCGCCTTCTACAAAAGTGTCGAAGCTGTAATTTTCGTTGAGTTGGGATTGGATTTTTAATTTTTTGAGCCCGGGGATTATAAAAGGGTTGGGGATGTCTTTGCTGCCACCGCTGTTAATATTGACCGGCATATTAACAGCAGGATTGTCTGTGGCGTTTTTATTGCCATTGGGTACTTTAACTGTATGTGCCGGTTCTTTTTTATCCATAACAATGCTGTATTCAAGACGTCCTTCTGTACCGAGTTCCCTGCGGATGGTTTTTTTAAGAATATCAATGTATTCATCTTCGAGCCATTCATAAAAAAACTGGCTGGGAACCTGGATCGTTAAAATATTTTTATCCAGCTTTACCGGTTTAATAGGGGTAAACCATGTTTTAAAACCTTGTGGCGGAATGTTATCCTTGATAACTTCCAGACATCTGCTCCATACGACTTCGTGTGTTTCTTGACTGTGCTGCATTCTCTTAAATAATTTTTGCTTCTGCCTTAACAAAAATTTAATTTTAGGTTCTAAGCTGTTTTCAATAGACCTGAACTAACTAATCTAAATATGACTTTTAAATTTTCAACAAATATCAGATTAATTTCGTGAAAAAAAAAGCGTTTTTTTACTTGACTTTTTAAGAAAGGTGTTTTATCCTCTAAATGAAGCTTTTAGTTTAATGTGCTGATCAATACCAATTTATGTCTTCTTTAAATCTCTTAGGCCATCATTTTTAGGACTTTAGATAAATTCAAAAAAAATTTTTTTTTTTGAGGGAATTGTGCATAACTTTTTGGAACTTTTCTGGCAAAAGATTCTGGATATTTTAATTGTCTGAGTTTAAAGTATTTGTTAATATTATATGGTAATATGAGGAAATTTGTAAAATTTGATATACAAAGTAATCGGATATCAAGGTGTTTCTCCAAGAACAAGGTATTGTATTTCGGTGCTTTCAAGTTCAGAATGTAAACGAATCCAATTTACATTTGCCTCCATCCAATAGCTTTGCGTACCTAAATTAATAACATAGGTCTGTAGCCTTCGGTTGTTTTCTACATTTAATATTGTTCCCCCGTAGACCATTCCGCTCCGGCCAAAATTCACGACCAATTCATGTGCTTTGATCCCGGCTTTATAGTTAACTTTAACAACAAGATAGAGCGGGGCGCCCGGCTCAAAACCTTCGTAATCTTTGAGTGTAAACGCAACTGAGCTGTCGGCAGGAATCGTGATGCTGTTTTGGCTTAATGCTTTAATTTCACCACTCATCAGCAGCTTGTTGATGCGTTCAACCTGCAGGTAAGGATACTCTTCTTCAGGGATCAGGTATGCAGCATTTTGATAATTGTAATTGGCCTTGGCATATTTTCCTTTTTCAAAATATGTGTCGCCGGTTTCGACATATTCGTCAAAAAGTTTTCTGATTTTCGCAGGATCAAATGCCAGCAATTCATATAATTTTTTCATCTGATCGCGTGGATAAAGTTCGTCTGGCTTTATGGTCGTTGCATTGTAGTACTCCATTCTTGCTTCCCGATATTGTTTTTCATCAAATAGGGCATCGGCTTTAGCGATCGATTCCCTGTAGGCTTTTTCCTTTTCACGCATTTCACGCAATAAATTTTCCAGCCAGCTTATTTTATTTTGCGGATAAAGCTCATCTTGTTTGAGCCTGGATGCAAGCTGATATTCTTTAAGGGCTTCTGTATAGTCTTGTTTTTTAAGTAATTGGTCGCCATTGTCGATGTGCAGCTTGTAATCAGCTTCTAGTTGCGCCAAACGGGCTGCCTCGGCTTTTTGCAGGCACAACTCAAGCTTGCTTTGGGTGTTGGTGTGATCAGGCTTAATTTCTAGTGCAGACTTAAACGCCCCTATGGCCTCATCCCATAATTCCCGATTCATGGCATCATCACCTTGTGCAACAATTGATGTAAATCGTGCTTCACGTGCTTTGATGTCGGCAATAATTTGTTCGATTTCTTTTTTAAGGTTGCTTGCTTCACTTTTTCCTGGATAAATTTCCAGAGCTAACACGGCATTGGAAAGCGCGTCTTCATATTGTTCTGCTTCTTTTTGATTCCGTGCCAGAAGCATTAATTGTTCAAACCTGGCTTTTCGTTCTGCTTCAATGGCTGCAAGTTTGTCGTTTATTTTGAGGATTTGCTCTTTGGGATATTGTTCTTCAGGTTTTATTGCTGATGCTGCTTCGTAAGCGTCTGCGGCATAGGCCCAGGCCTGTGCGGCGAAATGTGCATCAGCTTCGGTGATATGTTTAATGTATTCATTTTCACGCTCCGCGATTTCGGATTCAATGTCACTGATTTTCTGGATTTGTGCCTGCGCGTATGTTGATTTGGGCTTTACCGAAAGTGCTCGTTCATAATCTTTGCGCGCATCAGTCCATTGTTCCAAAGCAAACATACCATCGGCTTTTGAGATGTAGGATTCGTATTCTTTGTTTTGTGCAATCAGGTTTTTCGCTTTCGTGATTTGCTCTGCAGGATATTTTTCATGAGCTTTTAATTCGAGGGCTTTTGTGTATGTTTCGATGGATTGCCTGAGGCTTTCGTCGGCAAAAAACTGATCAGCCTGACTGATGAATTGATTGTAGGCTTCGTCAGTCGCTTGCTTCTCTGAGAGAATATCATTGATTTTATCTATTTGTTTTTGGGGATATTCCTCTCTTGGCTTTACCGCAAGGGCAGAGTCGTAATTGATAAGGGATTCCTGCCAGTTTTCATTTTTGAAATATTTGTCGGCCTGAAGGATGAAATTTGCATAGCGATTTTCTTTCTGCTTTTGCGCTGTAATCATCTCCTGCAGGCTTTTAATGCGGCTTTGTGCAAATTCATCTCCTGGCTTCAGCTCTATGGCTTTTTCATAATAGCCGATGGCCGGTTCCAGCTTGTTGTTAAGGTAAAGCTTTTCTGCATCGGCAAGTGCTTGTTTGTAGGCATCTTCAATTGCTTGTAGTTGTTGCTGACGTATGCTGTTGATTTCTTGTAGTTTAAGCCGTGCATAGTTTTCTTCGGGCTTTATTTCCAATGAATTCTGGTAAAACCTGGAAGCAGTTTCAAAATCTTCTTTTCCGAAAGCTTCATCGGCTTGAGCAATGGCTTCCTCGTAAGCGGCATCCTGATCGGCCAGTGCTTTGATTTTCTGGTCGATGAGCTGGATTTGCTGCTGAGGGTAAGTTTCTTCCGACTTGATAGTCAATGCGTTTTGGTAGGCGCTTTTCGCAGCCGGCCATTCTTCTTTCCCGAAAGCTTCATCGGCTTGTGCAATGGCTTCCTCGTAAGCGGCATCCTGATCAGCCAGTTGCTTGATTTTCTGGTCGATGAGCTTGATTTGCTGCTGAGGGTAAGTTTCTTCCGACTTGATGGTCAATGCGTTTTGGTAGGCGCTTTTCGCAGCCGGCCATTCCTCTTTTCCGAAAGCTTCATCGGCTTGTGCAATGGCTTCCTCATAAGCGGCATCCTGATCGGCCAGTGCTTTGATTTTCTGGTCGATGAGCTGGATTTGCTGCTGAGGGTAAGTTTCTTCCGACTTGATGGTCAATGCGTTTTGGTAGGCGCTTTTCGCAGCCGGCCATTCTTCTTTTCCGAAAGCGGCATCGGCTTGAGCGATGGCTTCCTCATAAGCGGCATCCTGATCGGCCAGTGCTTTGATTTTCTGGTCGATGATTTGGATTTGCTGCTGAGGGTAAGTTTCTTCCGACTTGATGGTCAGCGCGTTCTGATAAGCGGTTTTGGCTTCTGGCCATTCTTCTTTTCCGAAAGCTTCATCCGCTTGTGCAATGGCTTCCTCATAAGCGGCATCCTGATCGGCCAGTGCTTTGATTTTCTGGTCGATGAGCTTGATTTGCTCTTGGGGATAAGTTTCTTCCGACTTGATGCTCAAGGCGTTTTGGTAAGCCGTTTTCGCAGCCGGCCATTCTTTTTTTCCGAAAGCTTTATCGGCTTGTGCGATGGCTTCCTCATAAGCGGCATCCTGATCGGCCAGTGCTTTGATTTTCTGGTCGATGAGCTTGATTTGCTCTTGGGGATAAGTTTCTTCCGACTTGATGGTCAATGCGTTTTGGTAGGCGCTTTTCGCAGCCGGCCATTCTTCTTTTCCGAAAGCTTCATCCGCTTGTGCAATGGCTTCCTCATAAGCGGCATCCTGATCGGCCAGTGCTTTGATTTTCTGGTCGATGAGTTGGATTTGCTGCTGAGGGTAAGTTTCTTCCGACTTGATGGTCAGCGCGTTCTGATAAGCGGTTTTGGCTTCTGGCCATTCTTCTTTTCCGAAAGCGGCATCGGCTAAAGTAACGGCTTCCTCATAAGCGGCATCCTGATCGGCCAGTGCTTTGATTTTCTGGTCGATGAGCTTGATTTGCTCTTGGGGGTAAGTTTCTTCCGACTTGATGGTCAATGCGTTTTGGTAGGCGCTTTTCGCAGCCGGCCATTCTTCTTTCCCGAAAGCGGCATCGGCTTGAGCGATGGCTTCCTCGTAAGCGGCATCCTGATCGGCCAGTGCTTTGATTTTCTGGTCGATGAGCTTGATTTGCTCTTGGGGATAAGTTTCTTCCGACTTGATGCTCAAGGCGTTTTGGTAAGCCGTTTTCGCAGCCGGCCATTCTTTTTTTCCGAAAGCGGCATCGGCTTGAGCGATGGCTTCCTCGTAAGCGGCATCCTGATCGGCCAGTGCTTTGATTTTCTGGTCGATGAGCTTGATTTGCTCTTGGGGATAAGTTTCTTCCGACTTGATGGTCAATGCGTTTTGGTAGGCGCTTTTCGCAGCCGGCCATTCCTCTTTTCCGAAAGCTTCATCCGCTTGTGCAATGGCTTCCTCATAAGCGGCATCCTGATCGGCCAGTGCTTTGATTTTCTGGTCGATGAGCTTGATTTGCTGCTGAGGGTAAGTTTCTTCCGACTTGATGGTCAGCGCGTTCTGATAAGCGGTTTTGGCTTCTGGCCATTCTTCTTTTCCGAAAGCTTCATCCGCTTGTGCAATGGCTTCATTATAAGCGGCATCCTGATCGGCCAGTTGCTTGATTTTCTGGTCGATGAGCTTGATTTGCTGCTGAGGGTAAGTTTCTTCCGACTTGATGCTCAAGGCGTTTTGGTAGGCGCTTTTCGCAGCCGGCCATTCTTCTTTTCCGAAAGCTTCATCCGCTTGTGCAATGGCTTCATTATAAGCGGCATCCTGATCGGCCAGTGCTTTGATTTTCTGGTCGATGAGCTTGATTTGCTCTTGGGGATAAGTTTCTTCCGACTTGATGGTCAATGCGTTTTGGTAGGCGCTTTTCGCAGCCGGCCATTCCTCTTTTCCGAAAGCTTCATCCGCTTGTGCAATGGCTTCCTCATAAGCGGCATCCTGATCGGCCAGTGCTTTGATTTTCTGGTCGATGAGCTTGATTTGCTGCTGAGGGTAAGTTTCTTCCGACTTGATGGTCAGCGCGTTCTGATAAGCGGTTTTGGCTTCTGGCCATTCTTCTTTTCCGAAAGCTTCATCCGCTTGTGCAATGGCTTCATTATAAGCGGCATCCTGATCGGCCAGTTGCTTGATTTTCTGGTCGATGAGCTTGATTTGCTGCTGAGGGTAAGTTTCTTCCGACTTGATGGTCAATGCGTTTTGGTAGGCGCTTTTCGCAGCCGGCCATTCTTCTTTTCCGAAAGCTTCATCCGCTTGTGCAATGGCTTCATTATAAGCGGCATCCTGATCGGCCAGTTGCTTGATTTTCTGGTCGATGAGCTTGATTTGCTGCTGAGGGTAAGTTTCTTCCGACTTGATGCTCAAGGCGTTTTGGTAGGCGCTTTTCGCAGCCGGCCATTCTTCTTTCCCGAAAGCTTCATCCGCTTGTGCAATGGCTTCATTATAAGCGGCATCCTGATCGGCCAGTTGCTTGATTTTCTGGTCGATGAGCTTGATTTGCTCTTGGGGATAAGTTTCTTCCGACTTGATGGTCAATGCGTTTTGGTAGGCGCTTTTCGCAGCCGGCCATTCTTTTTTTCCGAAAGCGGCATCGGCTTGAGCGATGGCTTCCTCGTAAGCGGCATCCTGATCGGCCAGTGCTTTGATTTTCTGGTCGATGAGCTTGATTTGCTCTTGGGGATAAGTTTCTTCCGACTTGATGGTCAATGCGTTTTGGTAGGCGCTTTTCGCAGCCGGCCATTCTTCTTTCGCGAAAGCGGCATCGGCTTGTGCGATGGCTTCCTCATAAGCGGCATCCTGATCGGCCAGTGCTTTGATTTTCTGGTCGATGAGCTTGATTTGCTCTTGGGGATAAGTTTCTTCCGACTTGATGGTCAATGCGTTTTGGTAGGCGCTTTTCGCAGCCGGCCATTCCTCTTTTCCGAAAGCTTCATCGGCTTGAGCGATGGCTTCGTTGTATGAGTTTTCTATTGCCTCAATTTGTGCGAGGATTTCTTCCAATGCTGCTATTTTCCCTTTTGGGTAATCTTCTTCCGGTTTGATTTGGCTGGCATCTTGAAAGGAAGTCAACGCATTTTGCCAATCTTCGTCCTTTTCAAAAGCTTCCGCCTCAGCGATTTTAGTTTTATAATCTTGCTCCTTCTGTGCCAATTGTTCAAGAAGACCTTCGATTTCAGACTTTCGATCAAGTGCGTGTTCACCTTTTGGTTTGACATCCAAAGCCTGTTGATATTTCTCTAAAGCTTTTTGCCAGCTTTTGTTGCCGTATAAAGCGTCCGCTTCAACGATAAAAGCATCATATTTTTTTTGGTCCTCAACTTCATAGGCGAGGATCATCTCAATTTGGTGGATTTTTTGTTTTGGTCTGCCATCATCCGGGAAAATTTCGGAAGCCTTCTTATAAATTGGCAAAGCCTCTGATATTTTATCCGAGCGGTAAAGCTCATCAGCCTGTGCAAGAAGTGATTCAAAATTATCCAACTTGGCTTTTTCGGCAGCCTCTACGAGCTTAAGAAGTGCAGGAGGATCGGGACGTTTCGGAAAAAGAGCAGCAGCATCATTAAAAAACGCACGGGCATGCTCAAATTCTTCCTTTGAAAGAGCATTATCGCCTTTGCTTATAAACTCTTGATATTTAGCTTCTTTGGCTTCGTTTTCGGCAATTGTAGCATCAATTTCCTTGATTTTTTTGAGGGCAAACGCATCCTCCTCCTTTATATCCAAAGCATTTTGCAGTAAGGAGCGCGCTTTTGTGAGATCATCCTCATAAAGTGCTTTTTTTGCCTGAGCTATAAGATCCGTGAATTCTTTTTCCCTGGCTTCATCTTGCGCAAGTATGGAATTAATCTCGGCCATCTTTTTTTTGATACCCGTATGATCCGGATTCATCCGAGCAGCATATTTGTATGCACCCAATGCATTTTCATATTCATTCAATGCAAACACACTGTCAGCATATGAAAGTGCTTTTTCGAAAGCTGCATTTTGAGAAAAGACAGGGAAGGGGAGAAGTCCTAAAAAAAATATGAGGGCAAACAACAAAATGCACTTCAAAGGCAAAAACCGTTTGAGTGCGGAAAAAACTCCACAAGCAGAAAAAGAAAAGTCCCTCATAAATTCTTATTACTGACAATATACGTTTCAGCTTTTAAATTATTGTATAGGGCAAGTTAAAAAGCAAAAGTGAATAGGAAGAAGAAAAGAGGACATATTGCAGGATGGATTTACATCCTTATAGGAAATATACAAGTGTAACCAAGAACTGCGCTATTACATAAGTAAACACAACATGAAAAGCAAGACATCGGCCCTAATGTAAATCAGGAAAACACCAACGTAATAGCAATAATTTTAAAAAACACTAAATCAATATTATAAAGTGGTTATCTAAAGTAAAATTTATTATAAAATTGTAGTTTCAGCGAGCTGAATGAGCAGTATCGTTGGATACATTTGTAACATCAGGTTATTATGTTTCGTTTTGTGAACAGTAAGTTTTCTGTTTCCTTTTTGCTTGGAATTGATTAGTTTTGTGAACAAATATAGGAGAGCTATGATAAAACGTATCAACAAAATCATAAAGGAAAAAAATCTGAGTGCTTCTCAACTGGCAACAGAAGTAGGTGTTCAGCGAAGTAGTATCTCCCACATCCTAAGTGGGCGAAACCGTCCCAGTTTAGATTTCGTACAAAAATTGCTCAAAGCCTATCCGGATTTAAACCCAGCCTGGGTATTGATGGGCGAAGGATCGATCTACAAAGGGGTTCAAAACAATGTGCACGCCAAAATGAGTGTTGAGCAAAAGGGCAAACCAGACTTATTTTCTGAAGATCAAGTAATTGATGAGAAAAACTCCTCAATAGTCAAAGACGAAGAGCCGGCACAATATCTGGCCAGACCGACATCAGCTAATGAAAAAAGCCCCTTTTCCGAAGAAAAGAGGCAAAAAATTGATGATGAAAAAGTTTCTCCACCTTTCAATAAGAGAATTATCAAAAGGATTATTCTTGTTTATGAGGACAACAGTTTTCAGGAGCTATTCCCTTCCAGTCTGGGTCTCTAAATTGTTCAAAACCAGCAAAAAAATGACTCGCTTCCAACAAAGCGTTTTCATCACTGTCCGAGCCATGCACTGCATTCGCCTGAATGCTTGTGCCGTACAAATAGCGGATCGTACCTTCTTGAGCTTCTTTTGGGTTGGTTGAGCCAATCAGTTTCCTGTACTCTTCAACGGCATTAGGTTTTTCCAAAATAGCAGCAATAATAGGGCCGGAAGTCATAAATTTGACGAGATCATTGTAAAAAGGACGTTCCTTATGAATTTCATAAAATCGTGCAGCTTCATCGCGGCTTAAGCGTACCATTTTCATTGCAGCAATGCGGAAACCATTGTTGTTAATAATCTTGAGTATTGAACCAATGCACATGTTTTTAACTGCATTGGGCTTAATCATTGTAAAAGTTGAATTTCCAGCCATAAGTTTCATTTTGGTTGTGATTAAATATACAAAATTTTAATGTGATTTTCATGTAGTTAACCCTAAATTCCGGGATATGTTCAACCTCTGAAAGATAATACCGGGCAGTAGCATCAAAATTATTATCTTTGCCATTCATCAAAAAAAACATAGCCTTGACTCTGAATAATCTATATAATTTACTGAACGAAAAGGAATTAAAGGTCGTAATCATTGGTCATAAAAATCCTGATGGCGATGCTGTAGGCTCTTCATTAGCTCTTTATCATTACTTATTTCTTAAAAAACATCAAGTACACTGCATGATGCCCGATGCTTTGCCTCCCAGCATTAAATGGCTGCATGGAGCGGAACGTATCCTTGATTATTCCACGCAGAGAAGTCGCTGCAGGAAATATTTGCGGGAAGCAGATTGTATTTTTTGCCTCGATTTTAATAGCTTAGGACGCACGGAAGGAATGCAGGAAGACCTGCGTAAGGCAAATGCAGCCAAATTTATGATTGATCATCATCCCAATCCGGCAGTTGAGGAATTTGATTTTGTTTGGTCGGATACTGAGGCTTCAGCTACTGCAGAACTTGTTTTTCGATTTATAGAACAAGCCGGAGATAAAGAATTGATAAATAAACATATAGCTGAAGCTTTGTTTACAGGAGTAATGACCGATACCGGTAGCTTTGCTCACGGATGTAAACAACCTTCCCCTTTTGAAATTACGGCTTACCTTATTAATAAAGGATTGGATGTTACACGTGTGCATGATTTGGTGTATAACTCCAAGTCAGAATCGCAATTAAAGCTTTTAGGCCATGCCTTATATAACTGCCTGACTGTAATTCCAGATTACCGTACAGCTTATATTGCTTTGGATAGTGATGATTTACAGCGGTTTAACTATAGAAAGGGCGATACAGAAGGCTTAGTTAATTATGCCCTGAGCATGGAAAATATAATTTTTGCCGTACTGCTCGTTCAACGGGAGGATTTGATCCGGCTTTCGTTTCGGTCAAAAGGTGATTTTGCTGTGAATGATATTGCCCGCAAATATTTTGAAGGTGGAGGACATAAAAATGCTGCCGGTGGTAATTCGTACAAATCTATGGATGAGACAATTACAGATTTTTTAGATATATTGGAAAACTATGCAGAGGAATTACGTAATGATTAGGTTCCTGCTTAATTTTTGCTTTATTGTGCTTCTGGGTTTCATGCTGAGCTTTTGTACTTCGCAGCAGGACGAGAGAAACAAGATTTCCAAAAAGGAGTTGAGAATGGCTTTAAAAGAGTCGAATAAAGCTCATGTTCGCTATGAAAACCAGGAAATTATAGATTTTTTATGTCGCTATAAATGGCCTGTTGAGGAAACCGGTACAGGTTTGCGTTATTATATTTATCAGCAAGGTGATGGCCCCAAAGTGCAGGAGGGAACGAAAATAAGGTATAAGTATGATGTACGTTTTCTTAATGGAAACTTGGTTTATTCCGTTGGAAATGAAAATCTTAAGGAAAGTATTATTCCCGATGGGGAAATGATCAGCGGACTGCTTGAAGGACTAAAATTACTTCATGAAGGTGATCAGGCAAAAATTATTATACCTTCGCATCTTGCTTTTGGGGTGGCAGGTGATGGCGACAGAATTCCACCCTATGCAACACTGGTTTATGACTTGCAGGTTCTTAAGGTTGCAAAACCTTTAAATTGAAACAGATAGCAATTAGCCTGTAAATTTTTTTATATAGCAATTGATAATTTTAATGATAACAAAGCAAATGAAAAATTTTTATCTGGCAATTTTTGCAGTAGCCTTGCTGCTGAGCTCATGTGGGAATTCAAAATTTCCTGGTTTTACCAAAGAAGAAAATGGTGTTTACTCTAAATTTCACAAAAGTAACCCTGATGCACAGCAGGCTCAGGTAGGTGATTTTCTGACATTAAGTATGACTTATGGTTTGAAAGATAGTATTATTGTAGATAACCGTGCAAACAAAAATCCAATTCAACTTATTGAACCTCAGTTTAAAGGTGATATTTTTGATGCACTTTCATTACTGCATAAAGGCGATTCGGCAACATTTATTGTATCTGCAGACTCTTTTTTCCTGCGTACCAGTGGATTGAGGAAACTTCCTGATTTTGTGGATAGCGGCAGTATGCTGTATTTTAATTTGCGCCTTGATAATTTGCAAAATGCGGAGGAACTTCAGGCGGCAGAAATGAAACGGATCGCTGTACTTCAGGAAAAAGAAATATCTAATTTGCAAAATTACCTTGACGAAAACAATATTACGGAAGAACCACTGGCCAATGGGATGTACTTCATCACTAAGCGTAAAGGGAAAGGCCGTCAAGCTAAAGCAGGTGATAAAGTAAGTGTACATTATACTGGTCGTTTTCTGAATGGGAAGAAGTTTGATTCATCACACGACCGAAATAAACCTATTGAATTTACGCTTGGACAGGGTATGGTCATCAAAGGTTGGGATGAAGGAATTGCGCATATGAAAAAAGGAGAAATGGCTACATTAATCATTCCATCTGCTATTGCATACGGGCCACAGGGCAGACCCGGTATCCCACCGTATTCGACTTTGGTTTTTGATGTGGAACTTGTTGATATTAAATAGAGCCTGTCTATTAAGTCCCTGACTTTATTGATAGGCTCTGAATAGTTCCTGTTGATAACAATATCGGTACTTTTTCCGAAAATGTTTTACGTTTGTAACAGGCAAGAGACTAGCATTGTTCAGTATAATTATTTGATAAATAGACTTATAGCTTCGAAATAATATTTAAAGGAAAAGAATTAATTTAATAATTGATATATGGATTTTCTCAAAAATATTTTATCATTTAACGGATTGGCAGTACTTACTGCCTTTCTGTTTTTTCAGTCATGTAGCGAAAAGAGCCCTTATCCGGGTTTTCAGCAAAATGAAAATGGGCTGTGGTATAAGAAAATCACGGAGTATCCGGCTGATACTTTGCCCAACGAAACGGATATCCTCAGTGTACATATGAAATATGGTACTGCCGACAGCATCATATACGACAGCAAAAAAAAGGGGATGCACCCGATGCGTATGGTTTTGATGCCTTCCAACTATAAAAATGATGTTTATGAAGGCTTGAAAATGATGCACAGAGGCGACAGTATGGTTTTTCTGACCAGTGCCGATTCTTTTTTCCTGAAAACGGGCAATGTAAAACGTTTGCCGGAGCTTTTTAAAAGCGGAGATATGATGTATTTTTATGTAAAAATGCATAATATCGAGACTGAGGAGCAAATGAATGCCCAAAAAGCAATTTGGGTTGAAAGTTTGAAAAATTCTGAAGAAGGACGCATTAATGAGTATATCCAAAAGAATAATATTACTGAAGATCCCACTGCTTCAGGTATTTATGTTCATTACAAAAAGAAAGGCAATGGCATACGTCCGCACGTGGGCGATCAGGTCAATTTGCATCTGGATATTTATTTGATTGATGGTTCATTGCTTTACAGTTCCCGCCAGAAAGGAAAGCCCTGGGAAATTATTCTGGGCAAGCGTTTCGATACGCCTGCAGCTTCAGAGATTATTTCAATGATGTCGAAAGGTTCCGTAGTACACGCTGTAGCTCCTTCGTCCATGGCCTATGGAGAGGAAGGACGTGGTACCATGGTTCCTCCTTATACACCTTTGCTTTATGATATGGAAGTTCTGGAGATCATCCCCGAAAAGGAATTGAAAAAAGTGAGGGATGCGGAAATAAAGAAAAAGGAAATCGACAAGGAGAAAGCGAAAAAGGAGGAACCTGTTAAGATTCAGGAATATATCCGCGAGAACAACATTACTGAACAGCCCCGTGAAAGCGGTTTATACTTTGTAGAGCAGGTGCCGGGTACGGGGCCAATGGCCGAAAACGGTCGCAAATTAAAAGTGCATTATACAGGAATGTTGCTCGATGGTACTATTTTCGACTCTTCTCTGGATCGCGGCCAACCATATGAATTCGTTTTAGGAGCTGGACGTGTTATAGATGGCTGGGACGAAGGTCTGGCTTTGATGCGTGTCGGAGGAAAAGCACGCTTGATTATTCCATCGGCATTGGCATACGGCCCGAATGGCAGTGGAGCAATTCCTCCTTATGCGCCATTGATTTTTGATGTGGAACTGGTTGATATGGAATAAGATGAACAGAGCCGCGAGGGCATTGCCCATTTTATTGATTTTTTTATTAATTTCTTGTAAAACAAATATTTACATGTCTAATAGTGATTGGAAGACAACCCAAAGTGGTTTAAAATACAGAATTATTACAGAAGGTAGTGGTGCTCAAGCTGAGCAGGGTGACCTGGTAAGTGTGCATTATACCGGGAAACTAACCAACGATAGCGTTTTTGATTCATCCCATGGCCGCGGCCGTCCGCTTAAATTTCAAGTGGGCGTTGGCCAGGTGATTAAAGGATGGGATGAAGGTTTGTTGCTTATGCGAGAAGGCGGGAAAGCAGAACTGTTCATCCCTCCGGATTTGGCCTATGGAAATCAGGATTTGGGTGTAATTCCTCCTGATTCTACCTTAATTTTTGAAGTTGAGCTGCTCAATGTCCAAAAAATGAAAAAGGCAGAGCCATTTGATGTGAGCGGAAGGGATACACTCACAACGGAATCGGGATTGCAATACATCATTCTTGAAGAAGGAAATGGGCCAAAAGCCGGTTTTGGCAGGACTGTGAGCGTACATTATACGGGCTTTTTGGAAAATGGGCGAAAATTTGACAGCTCTGTGGAGCGGGATCAGGTTTTTACATTTCCACAGGGTCAGGGCAAGGTAATCAAAGGCTGGGACGAAGGTGTATGTTTAGTGAAAAAAGGAGGGAAGATCCGCTTGATTATTCCCCCGGAACTGGCCTACGGACAAAGAGCCATTGGCCCGATACCTGCCGGATCAACTTTAGTATTTGATGTTGAAATCGTTGATGTCCAATAATTTATTTATCGTTTCAATCAATTCGTTGGGACGGTAAGGTTTGGCAAGGAAAGCATCCATACCTGCATCCATACAGCGCTCGTAATCATGATCAAGGGCATAAGCTGTAACGGCGGCAATTGGGATGCTTTCCTTTTTGTTTTCTTTTTCAAAGAGCCTGATTTTTTGTGCCGCTTCTATGCCATCCATTAAAGGCATTTGCACATCCATTAGAATAATATCGTAAGCATCTGGGGAGGAGATATATTTTTCCAGACCCATTTTCCCATTTTCTGCAATTTCTACTTTATGTTTTCCTTTGCGCAAAGTCGCCATTGCAAATTTTTGGTTCAGCAGATTGTCTTCTACCAATAAAATCCTCAATCCTTCGGTGTGCTCTGCTTTTGGCAAAGTTTTAAGCCTGCTTTCTTCAGCGATATAAAGCGTCAAATTGAGCCAAAAAGTAGTTCCTTTGTCGGCATTGGGACGGAATCCCATTTGGCCATTCATTTTATCACAGAAAATTTTGCTAAAAACCAGCCCCAGTCCATTGAAATCACTCGATAAAACCTGGTTTTCATCCTTTAAATTCAATAGTTGTTGGATCTCACCAGCTGTACGTTCATTCATTCCTGTACCACTGTCCCTTACTTCAAAAGTTAAATCAACCGAAACCTGATCATATTTATGCAAACGAACTTTAAATGAGAGTGCTCCCTTTGAAGAATTATCTAATGCGTTTTGCAATAGTTTGGCTGATATCAGCTTAATCCATTCATCAGCACCGATCAGCTTATCGGGTATTCTATCGTCTTTATTAAACTGTAGATCAATGCTTTTGCTTATGGCAGCATGCCGATAAACGGCATCCAATTCCTCAAGCAGTTTTGATAAGCTGAAAACCCTGTTTTTGTCCGTGCCGTTTTTGCCCAAAATCCGGGCTAAATCGAGCATATCATTTAGTTTATTCTGAAGTTTCGAACTATAATTATTGATAATGTTTAAATAATCTTTTTGCTCAGCACTGAGTTCTGTTTTCTTTATCAGGTCCGTTATACCAATAAGCCCGTTTAGCGGAATTTTAAGATTCTGTCCAATTTTTATTAAAAAAGAATTGGTCATTTTGTTGCTGGCAGAGGTTTCCTCCCGTGATTTCATCAGCCGCTCTTCCATATTTTTTCGGAAAAGGTTGTCTGCTTTTAAAAGATCCCTGTATTTTGCTTGCAGGATTTCGTATTCTTTTTTTAGCTGACCTTCGCTCATAGGAATATCTGAATTATCACTATTCATATTAAATTACGTATTTTCAGCTGTTTACTAATAGAATTGATTAGCTGGTTTTTGTTAATGGGCTTTGGGAGGTAATCGTCGAAGCCTCCTTCAAGCAGCCATTCTTTATCGCCCGCCATTGCATAGGCAGTTTGGGCAATACAAGGAATTTTTCTGTATTCCGGGTAATCTTGCCGTATTTTTTGCATAATTTCCAAGCCATTGAGTGGTGGCGGCAAATTGATGTCCACCAGCAGTACATCAAACAATTTACCCGCTTTATAGTGATTATCAATTACCTTAAAGCTTTCTTCGGCATCTATTGCGGTTTTGATATTTCCAATACGCTTTAGCATTTTTTCCAGTACAAGCCGGTTCATGCGGTCATCTTCAACAATGAATATGTCCAGCTTTTCGGTTCTGTTTTCGATTGTATTGGTAATAAGCTCCTTAGTGATTGGTTTCTCAGTAAAAGACTCTGTTTTGTATTCAGGAAAGATAAGGCTTACACTGGTACCTTTTGTTTTTTCTGATTCAACGACAATTTCGCCCTTCATCATTTCCGTTAGTCTTTTCGCTAATGGCAGGCCCAGACCGGCACCTTGATATTCGCGTGTATAACCCAAACTTTCCTGGCGAAAGGGTTCAAAAATATGCGGCAAATAGGCTTTATCAATACCTATACCACTGTCCTTTATCCTTATCACAATCTTCTTTTCATCACTTAAATGATGAATACTTAAATTGATAAAACCTTTTTCAGTGTATTTGAAAGCATTATCAATGATGTCGTTTAAGATTTTCCGCAGGCTTTTTTCATCGGCTTCAATTTCAGGCACATTTTCCAATGATACATTGAGCCTGAGGTTTCGCTCTTTAGCTTTTGACAGGTGCTCTTCTGCTACTTTTCTGAGGAAAGTTTTCAATTGCAGAGGAACCAAAGCTATTTTTAAATCATTTGCTTCAACACGACTGATATCGATGATATTATTGAGCAAATGCAGAAGACGCTCGCCACTGAGCTGAATCCCTTCGGCGAATTCATACAACTCTTTGTTTTCGAGCATACTGAGCTCGGTGAGCAAAAGATTGCTAAAACCAATAATCGCGTTGAGCGGTGTACGTACTTCATGGCTCATATTCGCTAAAAAGGCATTTTTTAAATAATTGGCATCTTCAGCCTTTTTTAATGCCTTTTTCAGAGCCAGGCTTTCTTCCGAATGCTCAGATAACTGTCGGTGGAGCTTTTCAGTTCGTGCTTGTACTTCCTTTTCAATAATTTTGGGTTGAGAATTTTCATCCTTTGGCTGGGCAGGAGGGAGGGGCTTTTTTTCGTTCCTCACTGTTTTTAAATATCTCGATTTCTTCAACAATAAATAGATAAGTAAGAGCGTGATTATTGATAGAAATGCACTAATAAATAAAAATATTTTACGTTGTTTCAGTAAATATGATTGTTGCTCATTTTTACTCGCTTCCATATTTTCAATGAGCACTTGCCTTGAAGTATTTAAAGCTTCTACAGCTGTATTGTATTCTTTTTGATGAAGTTCAGTTTCAAGCGAATATAAGCGCTGAAGGTACATTAATGCTTCCTCTGCGTTTTTTTGAGCCTTGTGAAAGTCTTTTAAACTTTTTAATCCCAAAATCATTACATCTGTGCGCTTAATCTTTTCTGATAGCAATAAAGATTTTTCGAAAAAATATTGTGCAGAATCTGGTATATCCATATGCATATAGATTTCGCCCTTAATATTATATGATTCTGCCAGATATACTAAAAATCCATGACTTCGCGACATTTCAATACTTTGATCTAACTTTTTAAGAGCTAATCTGTATTCTCCATTTTTTATAGCAATTTTTACCAAATCAATATTACAAATGTTGAGGGTATGTAAATCATTATTGAGCAGGCAATATTTATGAGCTATATTAAAGCAGCTATCCGCTTTTTGAACATCGTCTAATTCTAAATATAATTCACCCAGTGAATGATAAAAAATCTGTTCATGGCTTACTCCTTCTATTTTGATTAAAGCTGCTTTCCAAAGATATTCTTCCGCTTTATCACTATGGCCATCAAATAGAAAGCAGAGGCCGAGATTATTTAAAATTATTGGAATTTGTATTTTATTTGAGATTTTTTCAGAAATATAGAGTGCTTTTTTATAATTATCCAGAGCTATTTTATATAGACCGTTACCATAATATAGATTTCCAATATTATTGTAAATACTGGCATATGTAGCGCTAATGGTATCCACGCAGTTAATCATCAAAGCTCTGTTCAGGTTGGCAATTGAACTATCTCTTTTTTCTGCAAAAAGCTGGCTAACACCCAACAGCAGGTAGCCCCTCACCTGACTGCATGGATCAAGTTCCTGGCTCAATGAGCTTGCCTGAATAGCATAGTGCACCGCTTCTTCGGGAGATGATTTTATTAAGCTGAACACCAAATGATCCAAGCTCCTGAATTTTTCTTCGCCGGTCTGGTGTGCCGTAACATTACGCAAGCTATCCAGGTCATCGGCAGAAATTACTGCTGAGAAACTCAGTAAGAAGATAAGAAGGATTGGCTTTATTTTCATTTTTTGTGCGCTATAAATATTCTTTCATCAGGGTTTAACGAGTAATCTTCATAATTCTTCATCCAGTCTTTTTTGTTCGGATCAATAATTTCCACTTCAAATCCTGCTTTCTCCAAGCGATTTGGGTAATCAGGTCCATAAATGCGCACATGGTCATACTGGCCAAAAGCATCTTCCCGTTCTTTATGCGTGGTTTTGGATACATCTTCATAGGTTTCATCAATTATCCATGATATGGGCACTTGAAGCACGGCTTTACCCCCGGGCTTCAATACTCGGTAGAGTTCGCTCATTGCTTTGTGGTCATTATCAATATGTTCCAAAACATGATTACAAATTATAAGATCAAATACATCATCATTATAGGGCAATTCAAGTATGTCCATTTGTTCCACGGCCCGGTCGTAATAATATTTATCATATCCTTCTTCAAATTTATCTCCCATATGATATTCAATGCCATTGATTTTTTTTAAATAGGCCCTGATGCTTCCTTCAGGGGCAATATGCAGCAGTACTTTTTCATCACGGCCCAGATTGGTGTTTTCCTGTAACCATATCCAAATCAGGCGGTCACGGTCGGTGCTGTAACATCTTGGGCACAATACATTTTGGCGATATCCCGCCCCGATAATCTTTTTTTCAATATTAATAGGAGGTCGTTCACCGGCCGGCAGCATTTTTCGGAAAGTTTGCTTGCAATAGGGACAATAATATTTGCTGCCCCGGTAAAACCAAGCCATCAGCTTTTGCCAACCACCACGGAGTTTAACGCCTAACTGAAACGGAATCAGTGGCTTTACAATGGTTTTGATAAATTTGAATAATGCATCACTCATAGTCGTACAATTGAAAGTTTACCACTTGTCTTAACATCTCCGGATACTATTGAATATAGATAAATCCCTTGTCGTAATTTACTTATATTGATGATGTCCGATTCTTTGAAAATCGTTGATGAGATGACCAGGCTTCCATCAGCCCGATATAAATAAAAATTGGATACTGATCTGTCACGAAAAGCTTTGGGGAGGTTTACAATAAATTTGTCCATAGCCGGATTTGGATATATGATTGGACCTTTTTGAAAATCCGGTTTCGTATCAGCACCGGAAGCGCCCTGATATTCATATGCACCACAATCGGGTGCCGGCCCTACAATCCGGTTATTGTCTGCTAAATCCAGGGCTGGCAATAAATCATCAACATTTGTTCCGGCATTAATAAAAACAGAACCTGTTTTGGTTTGAAAATCATCTTCTTGAGGATTGATAAAGCCCGAATTTTCAATAATTTCCACAAATTTGTTGTTCATTGTATCCAGCTCAACGCCTTGGAAAGTAAAATTAATGTAGGCGCGTGCAGACGGTATTCCTACGGAGTCATAATAAGTCAGTGCTCCGGGCTGTACTATGGCATTGTTGAAGCAGATGTCGTTGGCTGATTTCGTGCTGTTGAAACGGATCCCATCGGTTTTTGGCTCTACAATAGTATTGTTGTACATCATAAAAGGGAGTAATTGCGTATTGGACTGGATTCCGCCCACAAAAATCCCATGTCTTGGCGAAACAGAATGATTGTACGGTTTGTAATCTTTTCCTGCTCTGATAATCAAGTTATTGTAAAACCATCCGCCATCTCCATGTATTTCTATGCCGCTGCCATATCCATCGGAAATAATGTTGTTGTAGCAAGCGCATTGTGTGCCTCCGCCAATGAGAATGCCACTCATTTGGTCTTTGCGCATTTCCCGACTGTCGAACCGTACTATATTATTATAAACAAAGCAGTTTTCTACAGCACTTGAAACCTGAAGGCCATCCAGGCCATTATATTCGCAAATGTTGTGGTGCACCCATGCGCCTTTGACCAAATGCGGAAAAACAATAGTGTCTTTTGTGTCGCACTCCAAAATTATTCCGTTAAAACTCGATGGCCCCAGATAAACGCCCTCCATTCCGGTATTGTAAATATAATTATGATGAAGGCGGATGTTGTACATGCAAAACTTATCGCGGGTAGCCGAAAAATCATTGCATGTAGGATCGGTTTTGGCCATAATACCTGCCATGCCCACATCATATATTTCGCAATGGTCAATTTCGATATCACTGCTTTTTCCATCCACAGAAATTCCATTGCCACTGCTGCCATAGACCTTAAAACCATAATCGTTTTCATCGTTCAATCCCGAGAAACGGATGTAGCGGCAGTTGTAAAATCGTATGTTGTAAAAGGAAGTGCTTGTGAAACTAACTTGCTGACCATTAGAAAGAAAATATATTGGTTCCTGCTCATCACCAAAAATATTGCGGATATCAAGCTGCGGATAGATTTCCGACATAAACAGAACTGTATCGCCGGGAGCAATATCCGAAAAATCTGCCCCATCAATTTTTTGGTAATCTCCCTGACCGGCATAAACCGGGAAACTTTTTGCCCATAAATTGAAATTCAGGGGCAGGAGCAGGAACAGCAGAATATATTTTCTATGAGTAATCATTATTTTCCCCTTTTTGCGCGTTCCCAGTTCACACTTTGCTGTTTTTTCATATATCGGTTAAGACCCAGATAAACAGAAAGGTTCATAATGAAAAAATAATAAGGAATGAACAATAGTTTGATTTTTATTTGCCTGTTTTCCAGAGCCCAACCAATTAAAGCTGCTGTATAAAAGAGGATTTGTGCCCAAAACAGCCAGGTATAAATGCTTTCGAAATTGAAAAAACCTTCCATTGCCGTGATGCCTGCGTTGGCAAGCAGTATAAGCAACAGGCCTAATGGCGCCAATGTCCAGCGCAACACACGATGCGAAATATACTGAAAGCTTAAAAGGCCGTATTTGAATGGGTTCAGCAGTGCTTTCAGCCTGATAATCGACTGGATCCCACCGGCAGAAATACGCACTTTGCGTTTTAGTTCTTCTTTCACATTGGCCGATGCGGTTTCAATGGCATAAGCTTCCGGATCGTATTGGATGGTATAGCCTTTTTTGGCTATGCGCAGGCTCACGATGAAATCATCGAGAAGGGTGTCTTTTTCAACTTCCTCAAACAATTCCCGCCGCACTGCAAAAAGCTCTCCGGCAGCACCAACAACGGAATACAGGCGCGCATCCCATTTCTTAAGCGTGGATTCATATTTCCAATAAATCCCTTCTGTTCCTGCGGCAGCATCTTTGTCTTTTTGATAAATCCGTTTCTCTCCACTAACACAGCCTACTTTTGGATCTGCAAACATATCCACAATCCTGCGGATGGATTCCTTTCCCAATGTGGTGTTGCCATCGGAGAAGATTACAATGGGCGTTTTGACAAATTTTATGCCGCGGTTCATCGCTCCGATTTTTCCGCCCCGAGCATCTTTATGGTACACTTCAACACCCTGATCTTTATATTTTTTCAGGATATCGGGCGTACCGTCATCCGAGCCATCGGTAACCCAAACCTGGCGCACCTTTTCACGCGGATAGTCCAGTTCAAATCCGTTTTTGACCTTTTCGTCCACATAGTCCTTTTCATTATAGGCTGCTACAAAAAGGGTAACCTCAGGTTCGTAATCGGGAATTTTTTGTGGTTTTCGTCCCAAACGGAATGTTTCCTTGATCTTCACCAGAAGATACAATATAATTCCGTAGCCGAGGTAGGCGTAGAAAATAATGAACAAAAACAGCCAGAAGATTATTTTCAATGTTAGCATAATCAGTTTGTTGTTTTGATTAGTAATTCAGGGCTATACATTTAGCCAATGCGACAGGTCACGTCCGATCAAATCCTGGAATTTCAGAATGTCTTCTCTGTATATCTCGTTGATAATACGAGATTTAAGTTCCTTGTCCAGAGGTGGCCTGTCGAGGTTTTTTTTGCGCATTTCGTTAATGGCTTTTTGCATGGTAAGGCTTTTGCGCAGTTTGTTGAGCAATGCCGGGGCAATTTTTTGTGCCGATTTGCGCAATATAGAACGGTTTCCAATTAGGGAATCAGCAAATTTATTTTTCACAAAACCGCCCTGATTGTAACGGATGCTGGTGTCGGGCACATAGGTATCGTCCACGCCAACATAGCGGTAAATCTCCTGAATTACAGCGATATCGTCTTTGCGCAGGTCTTCATAAAGAAATACCTTGATTTGCTCTTTAGGGAACATATCATAAAATTTGCTCAAATGCTGATAAAAGAAGCCTTCAAAGACCAGATCGTGCCTGCGCCACCAAATAGTACTTTTATCGAACATATTTTCCAGTTCAGGGTCAAGAAGCTCATCAACGCGTGCAAGATGCAGGTAACGGGAATAAATACGTTCGGCCGGATTGCGGAAAATCGCTATCATTTTTACGTCCGGCCGGTACTTTTTGATACGGTCGGCAGCACCGGGTTTATACAGGTACATGGTTGATGCTTCACCTGTTTTCATGCCATCTTCCGCTTCTTCAAAAAGCTTTAGGTAATCTTCTTTAGTATATACAGCCTGAGGGTAATGATACAGGCGTTCCGGATCTTCTTCAAGAGGTACGCGGCTTTGTCCTTCCAATGCAAAAAAGTCGGGTTCTTTGATTTTGGACATAAAAACCTGAGGGTGTTCTGCAAGGTAATTTGCCAATGCAGTGGTGCCTGATTTTCCGGCGCCAATAATCATAAAATCGGGGTAAGGAAATAGTGTGTTTTCGTTCATGATGCTATTATTTTTTCGATTACGTCAGTGATATTTTTAACATTATTTTCCCAGGTATGGCTCCTTGCGAAGACTTTACGTGCTTCTTGTTTTTCCGGACTGTCCTCAGCTAATGCTTTTTCCGCCAGTTTCACATAATCTTCCTTTGTAGGAGCCAAATAGGTGTATTCGGAAAAATATTCCATTGCCTCTGTTGGTGTTGCCAAAGTGGGTTTTCCCATTGAGAGGTACTCATCAATTTTTCTCGGATAATTTCCTATGGTCATGTCGTTGACAAGCTGGGGGTTAATGCACACATCAAATCCTTTGATGTAATTCGGGAGCTCATCGCCTTTTTTTCTTCCCAGGAAATGCACATTATCAATGTTGTGCAGTTCTGAATTCTGAAAACCTTCATCCTCAGGGCCAACCAAAACGATGCTCCAGTCTTTGCGTGCTTTGGCCATATGGGCAATTACCTCAATATCAAGCCTGATGGCCACCATCCATCCCACATATCCGATTATCGGTTTGGGGATATCTTTGATATCGTCAGGTAAAGGCATTGTGCCATCGTCATCATTGAAAAGAGTTACATCGCAGCCCTGGCCCGTCATATAACTGTTTGGATTATATGGTTTTGCATAGTTAGCGAGATAAACGGAATTGGAAACAACGGCATCAACTTTTGCAATAAGCTCAGGTTCCATTTCCAAACCGTGCTTTCTGAAATGTGGCTGCGAAACCAAATTATCACGAATGTAGTACAGGTATGCTTTTGGGTTTAAAAGTTCTTTCAGATAATAGCCCAGAAACATCAGGCTGTCGTTAAAGATGATGAAATCTTTGAACCCCAGTTCATCAATTGCTTCCTGTATGCAGGCGGCAAAACGTTTGCTTTCCCTTTTATTGGCCCATCGGTGCAAGGATTTTAAGGGAATCCAGTTATAAGGTTCTCCAAGATAATCGGGATAGAGATTCCACATTGTGTTGCCAACCTTGACCAACTTTTCATTTTTGCCTTTGATGACCCCAATGCGGTATTGCACATCTTCACGTTTGCGTTTTACGAATTTCCTTTTTCGGTCGAGTGGAAAATTAACATACAATACGCGGTTGTCCCGAGCCAGCACATCCGCAATGTTTTTGCAGTTGCTTCCAATACGGATATCATAGGGCTGTATTCCTACAACGATTATATCTTTATTTTTCATGCCTGTGGTTTTTATAGATTTCGGTATAAAGTTCCAAAACGTGCTCTGCCATTGACTTCCAGCTAAATTTTGCCGCCTGTCCGGGTCCCATGGCCTTGTACTTTTTGCGTTTTTCATCATCCGTCATAAATAGATGGATGGCATCGGTAATTTCTTCGGGTTTGTAAGGATCTACCAAAATTGCCGCACCGCCTGAAACCTCCGGCATGCTGGAAGTATTGGATGTAATCACGGGTGCAGCACAGCCCATTGCCTCAAGGATGGGTATTCCGAAACTTTCGCGAAGGCTTGGATAAAGAAATACTTCGCATTGACTGTAAATGGCAGGTAGATCTGTGTTTTTGACATAGCCCGTGAGATGAATGTGGTTGATCAAGTCTTCATCACCCACCGATTTGGTCATTTTTACTAGTTCATCGTGATCAAAATCCAGCATTACCAGTTCGATGTCCAATCCCGATTGTTTCCGGAAATCGGAATAGGCTTTTAATACGCCCGGTGTATTTTTTTTGGGATCTGTATTGCCCAGAAAGAAAAAATACCGGTCGGGGAGTTTGTATTGTTCTTTAACGCGCTTGAGTTCAGCCTGATCGGTAACTTCCTTAAAATGTTCGCCAACGCCATTATATACAGCACGGAGACGGTTATCTTTCATGCCAAAAAATTCATCGATGCGCTTTTTTTCAAAATGGCTTACAGTGATGATGATATCGCTTTTTTTCATTACACGGGGCACAACGTATCTTCGGTAAATATTGCCAAATCTCTGGTAGGCCGTTCCGCTGCTGCTGAGGATTTTCATTATACTGTGTTCCATGTATATGATGTCGTGCAAGGTAATCATCAAGGGCATGGATGTTTTTAAAGGAGCTGTATTGCTGGTGCAGTGCAAAACATCCAGCTTATCCTCTGCAGCTGCCTTTGGAAGGGCTTTTTGTTCCCAAATAGGGTAGGCGCCGCCTTCTACTTGCCTGATTGTGAAATTATCTGTATCGTGCAGGCATTCATCAACATCAGGTTTCACATAGATAAAATACTCATTTTCCTTGTCGATTTTTTGCAGGTTTAGGATAAGCTCCAGGGCTACCATGTCCATTCCGTGTTTCTTTTCGCGAAACAGTCGTTGTCCTTCGATCCCGATTCTCATTAGCTGTGCTTTTTGGTTTTAAGCGTTAAATATAGGAAAAAAAGCCTTAAAGCCATAAAGGGATAGGTGATTAATTGGGCTTTTGATATTTCTGTGCTGTTGATGTTGTGCATTGGTTTGCCTTAATTGCTGAGAAGTATGGTATTAGATTTAATAAAAATCTTAAATATTAGTGTATTGTTTGTCTGGAATCATTCTTTATTTAGGAAAATTCCAAATTTAGGAGGATAATGAAACCGTTTGGATTTCATTATGGAGCTTTTAAGGGATTTTCTTGAGGTTTCCTTTGTGAAGTCAATCAATTTTTAAAATTTGTGACTGATATCCCAAATATTTTTTATTTTTGCAGCATCTTCAATAACACGCGCATTTCGCGCTATTGTTATTTATAGAGAAGAGGTGAAAGACCAGGCTTACCGACCCTCTGGCAACCTGTCGCTAAGATAAGGTGCCAAAACCTGGCCCGAAAGGGAAATTATAAATAAGTGATGTACAATGAATTATTTTGAACCTAATGATCTGTTTGATATAACAGTTGGTTTCCTGAGGGACTCCATGGGTATGCTTTAGCGTTGGGGAATATTAGCCTCTGCGGTTTCCTCCAACGCCTGCATTTCTTCTGATGTGCCGCATTTCCTTTTAATTTTCTTTTTGTTTCATTCGTAATAGATATACTATTATGCATACAATTATTAAATTGGGCGGCTCAAATCTGAAGTCGCCCGGGCAATTAATTAGTTTGCTCAATTTTCTTAAAGCGCATAAAAAGTCTGTAATTGTTGTTTCTGCATTATATGGCATCACAGAAAAGCTTATAAATGAGCTAAATAAAACAGAGCTAAGCAATCATGATATACAAAAATTCTGCAAAGATCTTTATGTGTTTCATTTAAAATTCCTCAATGAATCCAATCAGGAATTTCATTTGTTGCAACAATATAACGAGGGCCTGAAGCAGGAAATTATTTTTTTACAATCTGCATTTATTTCTTATCAAATTTCAAGTGATTCAAGGCGAGCATTGCTTAAAGCTGGAATTCTTTCTTCTGGTGAACGGTTAAGCACTTTTATTGTGGCAGCTTATCTTGCCGAAGAAAGGAAGAAAACAATGATACTTTTTCCGGAAGACATTCAATTAATTGCTGATGAGCAATTGGTGATTCGGGAAATAAAGGATCCAAAACCATTGGAACAGTTTCCTCAACTTGTTTTTCCGGGTTTTTATGCAATGTCAGCCAATGGAAACAGAATGCTTTTGGGACGTGGTGGAAGCGATTATACGGCGACTTCCCTGGCTTCCCTGCTGGATGCTAAAGAGGTGATACTGCTAAAAGATGCCAATGGTGTGCGTACTGCTGATCCGCGTCTGGTGTCAAATCATATTCCAGTGCATTCTTTAAGCTATAATGAAGCTTCTGAACTGGCATATTTTGGTGCGGGCATTTTACATCCTTCTTGTGTTCAGGTATTGATTGACAAGCAGATACCATTAAAAATATTTTATAACGAAAATACATCTGTTCCTGCAACTATTATATCTCAGGATTACCTGAAAAAAGCTTCTGTTGTGAAAAGCATTGCTTCAGGCAAAAGTTATTCCCTGATCCGATTAAAAGGCGTGAGAGTTGGATATCAGGCCGGATTGCTTGGTAAAGCCAGCCAATATATTTTTAATAGTGGCTATAATATCCGGTCGGTGCTGACTTCCCAAACTTGCATCAATTTTTTAATGAACGAAGAAATTGATCAGGAAAAAATTCGATCCGTTCTGAACTTTGAAAACTGTAGTGTTGAGATAATCACCGGTTTAGGACTTTTGGCTCTGGTAGGCGAGGGGATGTCCTCGGCACCGGGTATTGTGGCCGGTGCTGCCAAAGCATTGTCCGGCAATGGAATAAACGTAATTATGAGCGTGTCCGGGGCTTCTGATGTTGCTATGTACCTTGTTGTTGAACAAAGGCTTATCAATAAAGCACTTTTATGTTTGCATCATGAGTTTTTTGAAAACAAAACCAATCCTATCTTTGAATTAAAATCAATTAAATATGAAAACAGAATTTAATTTTGACACGCTACAGGTGCATGCTGGTTTCCGCCGCGATGCGTCTTACTTAGCAGTGGATGTACCTGTTGTTCAGTCTTCTTCTTACGAATTTGAATCAGCTGAGCATGCCCGTCAGTTGTTTGCACTCGAAAAAGAAGGCTTTATATATTCGCGTATCGGTAATCCAACCGTAAATACTATGGAACGGAAAGTTGCTGCACTGGAAAGGGGCGTATCTTCTTTGGCAACGGCATCGGGACATGCGGCTCAGTTCCTGGCATTGAGTACGATCTGTAGCAATGGGGATAATATCGTTTCTTCTCCATTTTTGTATGGCGGTACTTATCACCAGTTTGCGGATAGTTTTAAACGATTGGGCATTGACGTTCGTTTTGCCTCTTCGGTAGAAATTGCTGATTTTGAAGGTTTAATCGATGGCAAAACCGCTGCTCTTTATTGCGAAACCATCGGAAATCCGGCTTTTGCCGTTCCTGATTTTGATGCTTTGTCTGCATTGGCGCAAAAGCACAATGTTCCTTTAATTGTGGACAATACTTTTGGTGCCGGTGGATATTTGTGTCGGCCCCTTGAGCTTGGCGCGGATATAGTTGTGGAATCGGCCACAAAATGGTTGGGCGGACATGGAAACAGCATAGCAGGTATTATAACCGATGGCGGGACATATGATTGGTCGGCAGGGCGTTTTCCGGAATTTATGGAAAAACGCAGCGATTTGAATGGGAAAAGCTGGAATACCGCTTTCGGTGAAAGTGCTTTTATAGTAAAAGCCCGTGCCGAAAGTTTGCGTGATTTTGGTCCTTGCCTGAGCCCGATGAATGCTTTTTTGATTATTCAGGGCATTGAAACACTCTCGCTGAGGGTGCAGAGAATTTGTGATAATGCTTTGCAAATGGCTGAATTTCTGTATTCTTTGCCACAGGTTGCTGCGGTTCAGTATCCGGGATTGAAGAATCATCCCTATCATCAACGGGCTGTCCGATATTTGAAAAATGGTTTTGGGGGTGTGTTGACCTTTGAACTTAATGCCGGCCTGGAACAAACTGAGAAATTTGTCGATTCGCTCGAATTGATCCATCATCTCGCTAATGTGGGCGATACGCGTACTTTAATTATCCAGCCTGCTGCTACTACGCATAATCAACTTTCTTCAGATCAACAGAAAAGCGCGGGAATCCGACCTTCTTTGCTGCGTCTTTCGCTTGGGATTGAATATGTGGAGGATATAAAAAAAGATATTGTACAGGCACTTAAAAAAGCAGTAATATGAGTCATTTAAAAATATACAGATCAACTAACGAATTCCATACCGAATCGGGTAGCGTCCTGAAAGGTTTGGAGATCGCTTATCATTTTTACGGCAACCTTCAGGATAAAGAGCGAAAAACAATCTGGGTTTGCCACGCGCTTACGGCCAATAGTGATCCGGTTGATTGGTGGCCTGGCATTGCGGGCGATTCCTTTGTTTTGGACACAAAACGTTTTAATATTATCTGCGCCAATATTTTAGGCAGCTGCTACGGCAGTATGGGGCCGCTGCATCATAATCCGGATACAGGAAAACCCTACTACCGCCATTTTCCTCAATTAACGGTTCGTGATTTAGTGAAAGCTCATATTTTGCTGGCCAATCATCTGGGTATCTCAAGGGTTGATTTGCTCATTGGCGGTTCTGTGGGCAGTCATCAGGCTGTTGAATGGTCTGTAATGCAGCCCGAACGCATTGAAAACCTGGCCATTATTGCCGGAAGTGCTGTCTCAAGTCCCTGGTTAAAAGCTTTTAGTGCCAGTCAGCGTATGGCAATAGAAGCCGATCCGACTTTTTATGAAGACCGCCCGGAGGGTGGTTTGGACGGAATGGGCGTGGCGCGTTCCATTGCACTTTTGAGCTACCGCAACGGAATGGCTTACAACAAGACGCAATTTCTTAAAAATGAATCGCCTTTTGCTGTTTCACGCGCGGAATCCTATCAACGCTATCAGGCCAAAAAGCTTATAAACCGTTTCAATGCCTATTCCTACTGGGTTCTGACACATACACTTGATTCTATGGATGCCGGGAGGGATCGTGGTGGACTTAAAAAGGCGCTGGCACGGATTTCGGCAAAAACATTGGTTTTGGGAATTAAATCGGATTTGCTGTTTTCTGTTGAAGAACAAAAGCTTATGGCTGAGCTTATTCCCAAAAGCAGCTTAAAACTGATTGATTCTGATTTTGGTCACGATGGGTTTTTGATTGAGAAAGATGCTTTAAGTACTGAGTTATTGTCTGTGTTTACATTTTTAAACAGTAAGGAAAATGGAAAATAAAGTTACAACGATAGGAATCTTTGGCCATGGCTTTGTGAGCAGGGCTTTGCTTGATCTGATAAATCAGAAATCATTGCCGGTAAAAGTGAAAAGGATATGTGTGAAAAATAATTCTCAAGATCGCAGTGAAATTGCTGATATAGTGACATATGATCCTAATATTATTTATAATGACCCGGATATACAACTTATCATCGAGTTGACGGATGCGCATGTAGCCGCTTTTGAAATACTGAGAAAATCGATGGAATCGGGCAAAGATGTGATCAGTGCCAATAAAAAGATGATTGCTGCTTTTTTGCCCGAAATTCACAAAATTGAACAGCAAACGGGCCGGTATCTTTTATATGAGGCGAGTTGTTGTGGCAGTATCCCGATTATCCGTACGCTCGATCAGTATTTTCAAAATGAGGATATTAGCCAGATCGAAGGTGTTTTTAACGGTAGCAGCAATTATGTTTTAACCCAAATGGGACAAAACGGACAGTCGTACGAACAGGCGGTTGCCGATGCGCGGATGAATGGTTTTGCAGAATCGAACCCGGACAACGATATGGAGGGTTTTGATGCTTGTGCCAAATTGTGTATCATGTCTTATCATGCCTGGGGTCAAGTAACTGATCCTGAACATGTTTTGCGTTTTGGAATTTCGGCTTTAAAGCCTGAAGATATCCGTTTTGCGGAAATGAACAATTGTAAGATTAAACTTTTACCACGGGCTGTATTTGTCAATGGTACATTAAACCTTATGGTCATACCTGCATTTATACCGCCTAATGATGCAATTTATCATGTTGATAATGAGTTTAACGCTGTTGTTACTCACTCAAAATTCAGTGGATGCCAGTTTTATCAGGGAAAAGGTGCCGGAGGCCACCCTACAGCACTTGCTGTTGCAGGAGATATCAGCTTGTGGCTTCAAGGATTCCGATACCGTAAGTTTGAAAATATCAATGTAATAGCTAATTCGATTGACCAACAGCAACATTTGCTGTATCTTCGCGCTGAGAATGAGGATGAACTGAAGCCTTTTTATGAGTTGAAAGTTATTCCCGCTGCGCATCAAAGCTATAGAAGTTACTTGATTGTACAGGCTGATATTGAGCATTTAAAACATTTCGCTGCATACATCCGGGAGCATAAAATCTTTATTGCCGATATAGGGAAGCTGGTTCAGCCTTTAAATTGAAATTATGAGTCAAAAAATAAACAATCAAAAGGATATCCGCGATATTCTTAAAAATCGTGTTTTAATCCTTGATGGCGCTATGGGTACAATGATCCAGCGCTACAAACTGGAAGAAGATGATTACCGTGGCAATTTATTTGCCGGTCATTCTATGCCGCAAAAAGGTAATAACGATATTCTTTGCCTTACACAGCCTCAGATTATCCGTGATATTCATGCGCAGTTTCTCGATGCGGGCGCCGATATTATCGAAACCAATACGTTTAATGCACAGGTGATTTCCCAGGCGGATTATGGCATGGAGGATCAGGTTTATAATATCAATAAAGCTGCAGCGGAAATTGCTCGCTCTGTTGCTCATGAATTTAGCCTGAAAAATCCGGAAAAACCACGTTTTGTTGCGGGTTCAATGGGCCCTACCAACAAAACGGCCAGCATGAGCCCCGATGTGAACGATCCTGGATTTCGTGCCGTGGGTTTCGAAGATTTGATGGATGCCTATTATGAACAGGCTCGCGCTTTGCTTGATGGTGGCGTGGATATTTTCCTGATAGAAACGGTTTTTGATACGCTGAATGCAAAGGCCGCACTTTTTGCGGTTGAAAAATTGCTGGCAGAACGCAATGAGAAACGCTATTTGATGGTTTCGGGTACAATTACTGATGCCAGTGGGCGTACTTTAAGCGGTCAAACTCCTGAGGCTTTCCTTACCAGTTTGTCGCATGTTAAACTGCTGAGTATCGGCTTGAACTGTGCTTTGGGTGCGCATGATATGTTGCCCTGGCTCAAGAGCATTGCAAGCAAATCACCTTTCTTCATCAGTGCGCATCCGAATGCGGGTTTGCCGAACCAGTTTGGCGACTATGATCAGGATCCTGAGGCAATGGGCATTGAAACGGATAAATTTATTCAAGGTGGTCATGTAAATATTATTGGTGGCTGCTGTGGAACAACACCGGATCATATCCGACGAATTGCCGAAGGGGCACAAAATGCTGCTCCACGTAAGCTGATCGAAGATGACCATCAATTGAAACTGAGCGGATTGGAGCCTTTGCTGGTTTTTCCGGGCAGTAATTTTATCAATATTGGCGAACGTACCAATGTGGCCGGTTCGCGCAAATTTGCACGCCTGATTCGTGAAGAAAAACACGATGAGGCCCTGAGCATTGCGGTGCAGCAGGTCGAAAATGGTGCTCAGGCTATTGATGTCTGCATGGATGATGCAATGCTTGACGCGAAAAAAGAAATGGTGCGCTTCCTGAATTTGCTTGCGGCTGAACCCGATGCAGCGCGTGTTCCGGTGATGATCGACTCTTCTAAATGGGAGGTAATCGAAGCCGGACTGAAATGTGTGCAGGGAAAAGCGATTGTGAACAGTATCAGCTTAAAAGACGGCGAAACTGCTTTTATTGAAAAGGCCCAAAAAATTCGTCATTACGGCGCGGCAACGGTGGTGATGGCTTTCGATGGGAAAGGTCAGGCCGCTACATTCGAGGAAAAAATTAATGTGTGCAAACGCTCGTATGATTTGTTGGTCAATCAGGCGGATTTCCCTCCAGAGGATATTATTTTTGACCCCAATATCCTGACCATCGGCACAGGCATGGAGGAACATAATAATTATGCGGTCGATTTTATTGAAGCCTGCCGCTGGATTAAGGAAAACCTGCCGCATGCCAAAGTAAGTGGTGGTGTGAGCAACCTTTCTTTTTCTTTTAGGGGAAACCAGGCGGTGCGCGAGGCTATTCATGCTGTTTTCCTGTATCATGCCATTAAAGCGGGTTTGGATATGGCGATCATCAATCCGGCTTTGCTGCAGGTTTATGATGAAATTCCGAAAGATTTGCTGCAATTGACCGAAGACCTGGTATTGAACCGCCGTAAAGATGCTACGGAGCGACTGTTGATGTTTGCGGATAAATTTTCGATGCAGCAGCACGAATCATCGCGCGATGACTGGCGCAAACTTCCTGTGCGTGAGCGATTGCAGCACAGTCTTATAAAAGGTATTGGTGATTTTATTGAGGAAGATTGCGCCGAAATGCGCCAGCATCTGCCGCGTACACTGGAGGTAATTGAAGGCCCCTTGATGGACGGAATGAATGTGGTGGGCGAACTTTTTGGCGATGGGCGTATGTTCCTCCCACAGGTGGTGAAATCGGCGCGTGTAATGAAAAAAGCAGTGGCTTACCTCCAGCCGTTTATTGAGGAAGAAAATGCCGGAAATCCGACTTCTGCCGGTAAAGTCCTTCTGGCCACGGTAAAGGGCGATGTGCACGATATCGGTAAAAATATCGTGGGCGTGGTGCTGGCTTGCAACAATTACGAAGTGATCGACCTTGGCGTGATGGTCCCTGTGGAAAAGATCATCGCGGAAGCGCGTAAAAATAAAGTGGATGTGATCGGGCTTAGCGGTCTGATTACGCCTTCTTTGGAGGAAATGACCATCGTGGCAGCCCAGATGAAAGCAGAAGGTTTTGAAGTTCCACTGCTGGTGGGCGGTGCAACAACTTCCGAAATCCATACCGCTGTGAAAATTGCGCCTGAATATCCGGTAGGGGTTTTCCACGTGCGCGATGCTTCAAAAAGTGTGGGCGTTGTTGCACAGCTTATCGACAAAAAACGCAAGGACAAATTTAAAGAGGCTGCATTGGAGCGTTATGAAGCACTGCGAAACAAACATGCGGCCAAAGTTCCGGCCAAGAAGTATATCAGCCTGGAAAATGCACGAAAAAATGCGTTTCAGACCTATTGGGATGAATATGAGGTGGATGTACCTGCAAAAACCGGGCGTTTCCTGATCGAAGACCAGCCTTTGGAAGATTTGATCCCTTTTATCGACTGGACATTCTTTTTTCATGCCTGGAAGCTTAACGGGCGCTTTCCGGCTTTGCTGGACGATCCTGTAAAAGGAGAGGAGGCGCGCAAACTGATGGAGGATGCACGGCAGATGCTGGAAAAAATTATCGAAGGCAAATGGCTGAAAGCGAATGCTGTTTATGGTATTTTTCCGGCTGTGGCTCATGCCGATGATGTGCTTATTGGGCATAATGACCCAAAAAACCGCTTGTGTTTCCTGCGTAATCAGGAGCAAAAAGAGGAAGGGATACCGAATTGGTGCCTGGCAGATTTTATTGCGCCCGAAACGAGTAAAAAACAAGATTATATCGGGCTTTTTGCCGTAACAGCTGGTATTGGCGCAGATGAAAAAGGTCTGGAATTCCGAAAGAATAATGATGATTACAGCGAGATAATGCTGAAAATCCTGGCCGACCGCCTGGCGGAAGCCTTCGCGGAATATTTACATATGCGTTTGCGCAGGGAATTTTGGGGCTACGCCAAGGATGAAATGCTGAGCCCTGAAGAAATGCTGAAAGAAAAATACCGTGGAATCCGTCCGGCTCCGGGTTATCCGGCTTGCCCCGAACATAGCGAAAAAGAAGTGATTTTCGATATCCTCAACGCTCCGGAAGCGGGTATTAACCTTACCGAAAACTATGCTATGACGCCTGCCGCAGCGGTGAGCGGATACTATTTTGCACATCCGGCTGCCCGATATTTTAATTTGGGCAAAGTGCTCAACGATCAAATTCAGGATTATGCAAAACGAAAGGACATCAGCGAAGAACGTGTACGCAAACTACTCAATACTAATATTTAAACGATGAACCTGGCAGAAACCTATAAAAATACCGATAAAACCCTTTTTTCTTTTGAATTGCTCCCTCCTTTGAAAGGGGAGCATTTTGAACAGCTGGAGGAGGGCATGAAGCCTTTGCTGGAATTTAATCCGGCATGCATCAATATCACTTATCATCAACCTGAAGTGGAGTATGCGCATTTGCCTGATGGCCGTATTGCCCGAAATGTGGTGCGCAAACGCCCCGGTACGGTGGGTACAGCGGCGGCAATTCAGTTTAAAACCGGTGTCCAGGCTGTGCCGCATATTATTTGCGGGGGCGCTACTAAGGCTGAAATTGAAAATGCGCTGATCGACCTTCATTTCCTCGGAATTCATAATTTATTGGTTTTGAGAGGCGATCCTCCGAAAGGACAAAAATCTTTTCAAGCGGAAACCGATGGACATGCTTTTGCATCGGACTTGGTAGAGCAGGTTGTGAAGCTGAACAATGGGCTGTACCTGGATGAAAATCTGGCTAATTCGCATCCGACCAATTTCTGTATCGGTGTGGCAGGCTATCCCGAAAAGCATGCAGAAGCGCCTAATATGGAAAAGGATATTGAAAACCTGAAACGAAAGGTGGATGCAGGTGCGGCTTATATTGTAACGCAGATGTTCTACGATAATCAAAAATTCTTTGATTTTGTGCACAAATGCCGGACAGCAGATATTGATGTCCCGATTGTGCCGGGTCTGAAACCTTTGAGCACACGCAATCAGTTACGCATTCTGCCGCAGACATTCCATATTGATTTACCCACTGAATTAGTGAAAGCTGTGGAACAATGTAAAAACAATAAGGAAATCAGGCAGGTGGGGATTGATTGGGGCATTGCTCAGGCTAAAGAGCTGATTGCCGCGGGTGTTCCGGCCTTGCATTTCTATACTATGGGCAAATCGGATAATGTACAAAAGATCGCTGCAGCAGTGTTTTAGCCGCATTTGGGGCCTGCTCGGTTTTATTTGACAATCATGAGATTTGGATTCGATCCATTGTTTTTAAACAAACTAAACCAAAAGCTGTTAATTCCCCTTAGATAAACAATCCAAAATAAAGACAGATTCCTATGACCGCAAAAACGGCCAGAAAAACCTCTTTTTTCCAGAAATTTTTAAATATTGTTGAAAAGACCGGTAATGCTTTGCCGCATCCGGCAACTTTGTTCCTGCTTTTTGCAGTAGCAACCTTAATAATCAGTTGGATTGGAAGTATGCTGGGCTGGGCTGTGAAGCATCCCGGAAACGGTGAAGAGCTGAGCGTGCATAATTTGCTTTCTACTGAAGGTTTGCATTTTATTTTGGAACATACGGTCACTAATTTCACGGATTTTGCTCCCTTGGGGATTGTGCTGGTGGCCATGTTGGGAATCGGGATTGCCGAACGCAGTGGTTTGATTGCAGTGGTTATCAGGCAAATGGTTCTTTCTGCACCGAAACATTTACTTACATTTGTGCTTGTTTTTTCCGGAATTGTTTCCAATCTGGCAAGTGATGTGGGCTATGTATTGTTAATCCCCATGGCGGGAATAATTTTTCAGGCTGTGGGACGTCATCCGGTTGCCGGAATGGCAGCTGCATTTTCTGGTGTTTCCGGTGGCTTTAGTGCCAATTTGGTGTTGGGGACGATTGATCCGCTATTGGCCGGTCTTTCAGAAGAAGCTGCCCATATTATCGATCCGTCGTATCATGTAAACCCAACCGCCAATTATTATTTTATGCTGGCTTCCACTTTTTTGATTTCATTTTCAGGAACATGGGTTACGGAAAAAATTGTTGAACCTCGCTTAAACAAGCTTCATCCTTACAAAGAAACTGAAGCAGAGGAAGTGCATCCGCTTACAAAACTTGAGAAAAAAGGTCTTATCCGGGCTACTTTGGTGATTGCCGGTGTGCTTGGCGTTATTTTGTGGGGAACCATTCCTGCCGATGGCTTTTTCCGTGGTGCCGATGGTTCCGTGCTGAAATCCCCTCTCCTTGAAGGTGTGGTAACACTGCTCTTTGTCTCTGCCGGCCTGAGCGGAATGGCCTATGGTTTTACGGTTGGCATCTTTAAAAATGATAGTGATGTGATGAAAGGCATGAGCGAAAGTATGAAAACACTTTCGATGTATATTGTCCTGGTGTTTTTCGCCGCTCAGTTTGTTGCTTATTTTAAAGAAAGTAACCTGGGGATTATTGCTGCTGTTGAAGGGGCTGCTGCATTGAAAGCAGCCGACCTGAACATTTATGTGCTTATGATCCTTTTCATCATTTTTGCAGCCAGCATCAATATGCTCATGGGCAGTGCTTCTGCAAAATGGGCCATCATGGCACCGGTTTTTATCCCTGTTTTTATGTTGATGGGCTATTCCCCGGAATTGTCGCAGGTGGTTTTCCGTATTGGCGATAGCGTTACGAATATTATTTCGCCTATGATGAGTTTCTTCGCTTTGATCATCGCATATTTCCAGAAGTACGATAAAGAGAGTGGAATTGGAACCATCATTTCCACCATGCTGCCTTATTCATTTGTTTTCTTTATTCTATGGTCAATCCTGTTGATGGCGTGGATTTATTTTGGAATTCCACTGGGACCGGATGCCGGATTGTATTACAGTCCAAATTAATGGAAATGATGTTTCAAAGGCTGGAATTTGCATAATTGCGTTTAACCTGAATAATTCACAAAATATTCTATTGTGAGCACAAACCGCTGCAATAGAAAGGAATGCTATCTTTTTGGTGCTCAAAAATGCTACGGCTATTCCTGTGCGCCAAAAATCTGCGCTCCCTTTCTCTTATTGCGTTTCGTGCTTGGTCACTGAGCATGTCGAATGTGCTCATGACGAAATTTCATGAATTAGTCAGGTTAAAATTGTCATTACACTTTTTTCTACTGGTGCATGAACCATAATATTGCTTACTTTTACCTGAAATATTTTTTCAGGAACTATGAATACCAGAACAATATACTTTGCTTTCTTCTTGTTTCTTTTATTGTCAATGCCGGTTTTTTTATCTGCTCAGGTGTACTATTTTGCAAATTACAGCCTGCAAGAAGGGCTTCCTGACTCACGCATCAATGATATGGCCTTTGATCAGGATGAGGTTTTGTGGCTGGGAACGAAAAGTGGATTATCGGCTTTTAACGGACATAGTTTTCAGAACTATACCTCAGCCGATGGCCTGGCGCCCAATGTTGTGAAATCTGTATTTATTGATTCAAAAAACAGAACCTGGACAGGCCACTATCAGGGCGGATTAAGCTATCGTTCAGAAGGCAGATTCCACCAGCTTCATTTTCAAGGACTTGATATGAATAAAGATATTTATGGAATCAGTGAAGATCGCAATGGAAATATCTGGCTGGCAACAATAGGAAATGGAGCAATTTGCATAAAATCAGTACCTTCGGATACAATTCCGAAAAATAGTTATTCCGTTTATAGCGGGCAGGAAGGATTAAGCGATTTAGTTTTAGGCGTCAAAGCAGCGAATGAAGAGCTTTTCTTTTTGACAGACCTCGGTTTTCTTTATAAATATAAACCAAATCAGGATAATTTTGAAATACTAAAACCGGATGGACTTCCTTCCAACACCCGTTTGATAGCAATCGCTTCTGATAGTGATGGTTTGTTATTGGGAAGTACTTTGGCACAGGTATTCCGGTATAATCCGGACAACATAGTTGAAGAAATACAAACCGGCTTAAACTTGAGGCATACAATGGTTTCCGCCCTTCTTCGTGACAAAAAAAGCCAGGCAGTTTGGGCTGGTTTCTGGAACAGGGGGCTGCTGATGGATACAAGTAATGAAAAAATTTTTTTTGACGAATCAAATGGTTTAAATGCAAATCAAATAAGGTGCCTGCTTCAGGATCGCGAAGGTAATATACTGATAGGGACCAGTGAATCGGGGCTTTTGATTTTCCGTGGACGGCAATTTGTGAATTATTCGAACATCCCTGTGCTGGCCAATCATCAGATTTGGTCGGTTTTGCACAATGATAACGGATATTGGTTTGCCACGAATAAAGGCATTATAAATCTAAAATCCCTTGAACCGGAAGCCCCTGAAAGCGAAGTAAAAATTTATGAACCGGATTTTTTTAATAGTCCTGCACAAAAAATCCGGTCGTTGGTTCAGGGTACTGATGGAAAATTATGGGCAGGGACCCTGGAGCGCGAAATGCTTAGATATGATCCTCATAGGGACGCATTTTATCCTGTTCGTGAACTCCGTTCATTCTTTAAAGACATTGGGCAGGTTACAGCACTTACCAGCGATCATTCAGGAAATATATGGGCAGGCACCTTTAACGGTTTGATTCAATATCAACCGGAGAAAGGCCATAAACAGCGTTTTTCGCAGCGTGACGGAATACCGGGCAATAATATCAGTGCACTGTATATTGATGATAATGAATGTCTTTGGCTGGGCGCTGTTGGAAAAGGAATTGGTTTTAAAAAGAAAAACAAGGATTTTGAAGTATTTGATTTCAAGCAGGATTATACCGCTTTGAGCATTGCCAAAGTTAATGGTGAAATATGGGTCGGAACCGAAGGACAAGGTGTTATTATTATTAAAAATGGAAAAATTGAAAGAAAACTAACCAAATCTGATGGATTGCTTTCAGATTATGTAACAATGCTGCATCTTACAAAGTCGGGTACAGTTTTGATCGGTACAAATCTTGGACTTAATATCATTGATGCTGATAAGAATTGCCTTTATTCATTTAGCAAACAACATGGTTTTACAGGAATCGAAGTGAAAAATAACTCGGTGCTTGAACTGGACAATGGCAGGGTCCTGATTGGTACCGTTGATGGGTTAATGGGTTTTGAAGAACAATATCTCAATCAGCAAAAAACCGAACCAAAAGTATTTTTAACGCAGATGCTGGTCAACCTTCAGGAGCAAGTACCCACGGAAAAAACTGTTTTTCCTTATGGGAAAAATTCTTTTTATTTCCGCTTTGTGAGTCCGAATTATACCAATCCGGAAGCGGTTAAGTACCAGGTACGCCTCAAAGGAATTGATAATGAGTGGCGCCCTGAATCTTCTCAGGACTTTGTTAGTTTTTCTTCTTTATCTCCGGGTGATTATACACTGGAAATCAAGGCAGTAAATGACCAGTCCGTTTGGACGCCCGAACCACTCACATATTCATTCCGGATCCGTCCTCCCATATGGCAGCGCTGGTGGTTTATGTTCGGGTCTTTTGTGATTATTTTATTGGCAATTTATATTTATGTAAAACTACGTGAGCGCCAGCTAAAACTTGAAAAAGAAATTCTTGAAACCAAAGTTGCCGAACGCACGCATGAAGTTACAGAAAAAAATATTGAACTGGCCCGGATTAACAAAGATATTACTGATAGCATTAATTATGCACGCCGGATACAGGCAGCTATTATGCGTCCTGCAGATGAAGTTAAGAAAATTCTATCCGACTCATTTATTTATTATCAACCCCGCGATATCGTAAGCGGCGATTTTTACTGGTTTAGCGAAAAACACGAAAGTTCTGTTATTGTTGCTTCAGACTGTACCGGCCACGGTGTTCCAGGCGCTTTTATGAGCATGATCGGCATTTCTTATCTAAATGAAATTGTGAATGAAAAGAAAATTATGGAACCCGCTGAGATATTAAATCAATTGCGAGCCAACCTGATCAGCGTGCTGCAGCAAAAGGGCAGGGAAGGAGATACCAAAGAAGGCATGGATATGGCACTTTTGGTAATTGATTATAAAAACCAGCGCATACGCTTTGCCGGAGCGTATAATTCGCTTTATCTGTTCAGGGAAGGACTGGAAGATCAGGATATTCCCGAAAATGCAAGCCGAACAGGAAACCTGATGGAAATTAAAGGCGACCGTATGCCTGTTGGAATTTCTACAAAAGATCAAAACCCTTTCAACGCTCAGGAATTGGATTTCAGGAAGGGAGACCGCTTTTATATGACAACAGATGGCTATATCGATCAGTTTGGCGGTCCGAAAGGCAAGAAATTTTTAAATAAAAGGTTCCGCGAACTGCTTATAGAGCTTTCCGGAGATGAAATCAATAAAATTCCCGAAAAACTAAAGATCGCATTTGATGACTGGCGCGGAGAAAATGATCAAATCGATGATGTTTTGGTGATTGGAGGAAAGTTTTAATCCTGTTAAACGTCAGAAATAAAGGTGTTTATATCAAATTTTTATAAATGTTATTTTTTTCTTTTGCTATGTGCTCTCTTTTTTAAATTTACTAATTTTGCCGTCCCCTTAAGTATTCTGTAATTTGAAATTGCGACTGAAACTATCTTATGAGCACATATATTATTAAAGGAGACAGGCAACATCCTGAAATTGATTTTAATGCGATAACAGGAATTTTAAACATCAGTGGCCGTTCCATTCCGGAAGACACTTTTAGTTTTTATCAACCTCTTGTGGATTGGGTGGAGTCCTATGCAAAATCCCCTGCCAAAGAAACGCGGGTGAAAGTTTATCTCGAATATTTTAATACCAGCTCGTCCAAGTTTATTTTAGAGATTTTTAAAAAACTGAGGCCAATTACCGACTTTGTCACAAAAAGCGTAGTTGTGGAATGGTATTATGATGAGGACGATGAAGAAATGATGGAAACCGGTGAGGATTATCAGGATGTAAGCGGTTTACCTTTCGAAATTATTGAAATGGAGGATTAATTTGAACAAATATGTAGATAATTATATTAGTTCAGTATCTTTGCTTAAAATCGAATTAATAATCCAAATCAAAAAGACCCTATGAGCGTTCTTGTTAACAAAGATTCCCGCGTGATTGTGCAGGGATTTACCGGAAAAGAAGGTGGTTTTCATGCTGCACAGATGATCGATTATGGCACTAACCTTGTTGGTGGTGTTACTCCGGGAAAAGGAGGTCAGGAGCACCTCGGAAAACCGGTTTTTAATACCGTAAAAGATGCTGTAAAAAAAGCCGGAGCAGATGTTTCTGTGATTTTTGTACCGCCGGCATTTGCTGCTGATGCAATTATGGAAGCCGCTGACGCCGGTATTAAAGTGATTATTTGCATTACAGAAGGTATTCCTGTGAAGGACATGGTTTCTGTGAAAAATTATATCGATAAAAGAGATTGCCGGTTGGTTGGCCCCAATTGTCCTGGGGTTATTACGCCTGATGAAGCAAAAGTGGGCATCATGCCGGGATTTATTCATCAAAAAGGTAGCGTTGGAATTGTGTCACGCTCAGGAACCCTAACTTATGAAGCAGTTGATCAGCTTACAAAAGCAGGTCTTGGCCAGTCAACCGCAATTGGTATTGGCGGTGATCCTGTTCCGGGAACGACAACCAAAGAAGCCGTGGAATTGCTGATGAACGATCCTGATACAACAGGAATTGTTATGATTGGTGAAATAGGAGGAAGCATGGAAGCGGAAGCCGCCGAATATATCCGTGATTTTGGCACTAAACCCGTAGTTGGTTTTATTGCCGGTGCCACTGCTCCCAAAGGGCGCACCATGGGACATGCCGGAGCAATTGTAGGCGGTAAGGCAGATACGGCGGAAGCCAAAAAAGAAATTATGCGCGATTGTGGAATTCATGTCGTGGATTCTCCTGCAGATATTGGCAAAAAAATGGCCGAACTTCTAAAGAAATAATATGATACCGGATCTTGGGTACTGCAATAGCATTTGTTGAGCAATTCTCAGCAAATGCTTTTTTTTGCTTGTGCCTCTAAAAATTTGATGCCGGGATCAATGAAGTCAGCAAATGCCGTTTACGCTATTATTGATTTCCTCTTCAATGGAATCTATTGAGCTGATTCCGTTTAAGACCTTCGTTAAAACCGAATTATTAAAAATCAGTATGCACGGAATTGCGTTGATTCGGTATTTTTTAATAAAATTCGTGTTTTTTTCAATATCCATTTTATATATCTGGAATTTTCCTTCATGCTTTTTTTTCAGTTTTTCCAAAACCGATTGCAATATTAAAGCCGAACCCGACCAGTGTGTATAAACGAGGATAATATATGTATCGGAGTGCAGCTTTACTTCTATTTCTTTGAATTGTACCTCATTGATTTTCATTATGCTTAATTTTAATAATCTTCCAATGGTAATGATCCTTGACACAAAGGCTTCTGACTAGTTTTTGAGCAGCTGAATTTCCATATCCCACAGCATCTTCTTCGCGTGCAAATACGTATTGTCCGGCATAGGTTCCTGTATTTTCGTCAATTAACCAAAGTTTGGAAACAAATCCCGGCATTCCAACAAAAAAAGGAACCGTTGGGGAAAAAATTTTAGGAACGCCATCTTTAAATTTGAACTCTATTTCAAAATATACACCTCCTGTGCTATGTGTATTGGCAATACTGCTTTGTTTAAAAATGGTATAAGTATTTCCACTTGTCTTTAGTGCCATTTTTTCAAGCACACGGTTGGCAGGATTTTTATACGAACCGAATAACATACGGTAGATTCCCACGACAAATACGACAAACATTGAATTCCTCATGACTTTAAGAATGATTAGTTATACCTGCTTTTTTTAATATTGATTTTGACCGAATCTTTACCAGGCGTTTTGCCAGGGAGTTTTTAATAGCCGGGAGATTTTCGAAGGTATAAAAAGGCATGTCAAGCCAACCTTTTGCTTTCCAGTATTCATAATCATAAGGTAATTCTTCCTTGTGCAGCTGGACTTTGAGCTTTAACAAATGAAAGAAAATCAGCTTTTTGAAAGAAGTATCAATCGCAGGTTCAATCAATGAATCATGAAATGCTTGAGCTGCTTCAATTAGCTTTTGTTCTGCTTTTTGTTGATAATCCGGATTTGATTGATACGAAGGATAAACCACTCCACAACTGCCCGCAATTTTAAAACCTCCTGCATTTACGGGGAATTTCATATAATCAAGGCTTTCTTTCATTCCGCTTAATTCTGTGGTAACAAGCAACAAAGCAGATTTTCCGAGAAAATGAGGCTGATGGCAACTCCATGCAAAACGATCGATAAAATTTTTCATCATTGCACTTACCGTATGCACGTAAACAGGCGATGTAAATATCACTCCATCTGCTTCCAGCATTTTGTCCCTGATTTCTGTCATCTGGTCTTTGCACGGACAAAAATTATTACCCTTTTTCATACATAGCAGGCAACCTTTGCAGTAATCGAGTTGTACTTTTTTTAATGACATATATTCGAAATTGTATTCGCCCAGTTCATTTAAAACCCTTTCGAATACCTGTGTGATTTTGTATGTATTGCCCTTTGGGCGGGGGCTTCCTGATATTATTACTATTTTTTTCATTTTGTTTTATTCTTTAATCATCTTCATTATAACCTGCTTTATTCATGCTTTAAATTCAGGTCAGATGTGAGGCGTCTAAAGCTGAAGATATAGTCGCCTATTTCAAAGCTTTAGCAACGAAGCAGATGGCCTGAAGTTAATGCACTAGTAAAATGCAAACAAATTCAATTTTAGGATATAAAATTAGTAAAAACCTAATTTTTAGCTGATTATAATATTTTGTTTGCATTTTATGAATAGAGCAGGATAAGTTTATCCACCACTTTAACAGGAAATTTATGAAGGAAAACATCGGGTAAAAATTTCCTTCCCGGCTGGTATCTTGATCTTGTACTGCCATTATTCATTATTTTATAGATTAATTTTCCAAGTAATTCGGGCGATTCTTCACGTCTGCGGTCTTTGTTAATTGCCATCCCCAGCATTTTAGTTACCTTGGATGCAAACTCGCTTTTATACTTTTTATCATAATTCCCGAGTTCCTTTTTCTGACTGTTCATCATATTCGATTTGAAGGCTCCCGGAGCTATCCCAACCACACGAATCCCAACAGTCATCATTTCACGGCGCAAACTTGACGAAAAAGCTTTTATGGCATGTTTGCTCATCATGTAGGGCGACCAGAAGGGCAAAGTATAATTCTCTCCCTGTGAGCTTATGTTAAAAATCACCGGTTTGTTGTGTGATTTTTTTAACAGTGGATAAAATGCTTTAACCATAGAAACGGCTCCCCATACATTTACATTGAACACAGATTTAAAGTAATCTATATCACGGTCAATCACTGCGCCCCAACCCATAATACCGGCATTATTGACCAGGCAGTCAATGTGTCCGGTTTCATTGTGGATCCTATCAAAGGCGCTTTGTATTTCGTCTGATTTGGTTACATCCAGGCGAATTGATTTAACATTGGGAATTGAATTCATCTCTTTCAAATCGGATTCATTTCGCGCTCCTGCATAAACAAGATTTCCATTTTCAGCCAGTACTTTGGTTATTGCCTTGCCAATTCCGGAATTTGCTCCTGTGATAAGTATTATCTTTTTCATTTTATGAATTTTTTATTTGTACCACGCAAAACCGATCATTAAATCAAAAGCCGTGCTTTGTCTTTGTTTACCTTCTACTTTGTAATTTCCATATAAAATCCTGCCCTGGATATCGAGTGCAAATTTCCCCTTTCTCCATAGCTCGTATCCCGCACCTATACTTGCTGCCGGGCCGAAATAAAATTTTGGGTTTTCATTGCTTGTATCAAACAGAGAGGGCATATCCATGGCCAAACCCAATCCTGCTGATCCCCAAAAACGATCTGCAAACCAATGTTGACCGCTGATTAGCAGAGCTTCAAATGCGCGTGTTTCATCTTTTTCTTTATGTCCGCCACTGGGGATATGAAGGCAAACAGCTGTGCGCGGATAGATAAAATAGCCAACTTTAAGGTTCAGCATAGAGAATTTGGTATAGCTTTCTGCGCTTTGCCCTTCATCTTTTTGAATTAGCGATCCACCACCGAATGCACCGCCGAAGAGCCATCTTTTTTCAGCCTTCTTTTGTTCTGCCGTGTTTTGTGCTGATAAGCCTGTGCTTATTAATATTCCAAAAAATAATACAATGGTTTTACGGGAGAGAAAGATTTTAAGTTTATACATGCTTCAGATATTTTAATATTTTCTGAGCATATATATCAAGGCATGTGCCAAAGCTTGTAATTATATGATTATAAGCTATTTATAAATATTAATATGGTAATAGGAAGTGAAATATTTTATGATATTTCATAATTTTATTAAATATCATAAAAATTTAAGATTTGCTGATCCCCAGTTTCTTCATGCGCGACACGAGTGTTTGTGCGTTTATCTCCAAAAGGGAAGCTGCTCCATTAGGGCCGCTTACGTGCCAATTTGTTTTATCGAGGGCTTTGCGGATATGTTTTCGCTCCATTTCTTCCAGGCTCATAATTTCGTCCGAAACCGATGGCTTTGATTGCTGGAACCAATCGCCCATTTGAAGTTTATTTCCCTGAGAAATGATCATAGCGCGTTCAATGATGTTTTCCAGTTCACGTATATTTCCCGGCCATTGGTAATTAATCAGTAATTCCATTGTTCTACTGGGTATATTTGAGATCGTTCGTCCTATTTTATTGCTGTACTTATTTATAAATTGATGAACAAGAATGGGAATATCTTCTTTGCGTTCATTCAAAGGGGGCAGGTTTAGTGGAAAAATATTCAGCCTGAAATATAAGTCTTCCCTGAAATTTCCTTTTTCAATTTCCTTGATCAGGTTTCTGTTCGTTGCGGCCAAAATGCGCACATCAACCTTAATGGTTTTTGGGTTACCCAGGCGTTCAAATTCTCCTTCCTGAAGGACACGCAAAATTTTGGCCTGCAAATCAATAGGCAGTTCGCCGATTTCATCCAGGAAAATACTGCCGCCATCAGCCAGCTCAAAGCGACCAATTTTTTTCTCATAAGCGCCTGTAAAGGCTCCTTTTTCGTGCCCGAATAATTCGCTTTCAATCAATTCAGAATGTAATGATGCGCAGTTGACTTTCACCAATGGTCGTTTTGCTCGTTTGCTTATGTTGTGTACTGCTCTGGCAATTAATTCTTTGCCGGTTCCTGTTTCGCCAAGTATTAATACAGTTGAGTCAGTATTTGATACCTGTTCAACCATTTTTAATACTTTTTTCATTTTAGGGCTTTGCGTTATAATCTCATCAAAATTATTCAGTAGTTTAATTTCCTCCTGTAAATACACATTTTCGTCTTCGAGTTGGCTTTTGAGCCTTTTTACTTCTTGGAGCGCATTTTTAATCTTCAGCTCAGCTTTTCTTTGCTCTGTAACATCCTGGGTAATTCCGATTATCCTTGAAACTTTGCCTTGCTGGTTTTTAACCGGAATAAGTCGGGTATAAAAATGTTTTAGCCCATCACCCAGTTCCACATCCTCATCATAATCAATAATTTCACCCCTGGAACAGCATTTAATATAATTTTTCGATATTTTCTTAGTTATTTCGGACGGAAAAATTTCTTCCAGATATTTGCCTTTCACTTCTGCGCTTTTCTTACCGATAACTTTTTCTTCTGCAGGATTGAGCCCGGCAAAACGGAAACGATTGTCACTGGACACATCTAAAATGAATATGAGATCCGAGATATTGTCATGCAAACTTCGGTAGTAACTTTCGCTTTCTTTAATTTTGGTTTCATTGGCTTTCCGCTCCGATATATCTCGTATGAAACTGCATGAAAATTCCTGACCTTCGAACTCAATGAAATTTTGAGCTACTTCCACCGGAATCAAGCTGCCATCAATACGCATCTGTAGTTTTTCAAACAGCAGGTGTTTTTTTTCTTTCAGGATATTCCAACGGTTTTCCCAGAATTTTTCATCCTCACCCGGGTTGAGGTGATATGCTTTTTTACCTATAATTTTTTCGGGTTTATAACCAAAAACATTCTCAACAGCTTTATTAATATAATGTATTTTCCCTGAGCTATCTACCCACAGTATAACATCCTGGGCACTGTCAATTGTATGTTGAGCAAGTTGTTGAAATTTTTTCATGTTCTGAATTTTCTTATATCAAAACTATTAATTGTTGCAGTACTAAAATGTGAGGCAACAAAATGCTTGCTAAAAATACAAAAAAAAAGGCTGCCTTTTATGACAGCCCTGGATTTCAATTATTTAATGAAATCTTATTCATCATCAATTTCATCAAGTTTATGTATGGCCAAACCGCTGCGCAGTTTCGGTTCAAACCAGGTTGTTTTGGGAGGCATGATGTTTCCGCTATCGGCAATGTCGATCAGTTGCTTCATGCTCACCGGATAAAGCGCAAAGGCAGCAGCCATTTCTCCGCTGTCAACCCGGCGCTCCAATTCGGCCAATCCACGGATTCCGCCAACAAAGTCGATACGGTTTGAGGTACGCAGGTCTTTGATGTCGAGCATTTCATCCAAAACATATTTGCTCAGGATCGTAACATCAAGTACGCCAATCGGATCATTGTTATCATAAGTATGATCTTTGGCATCAAGGATATACCATTTGCCATCGAGATACATACTGAATTGATGTAATTGTTGAGGGGCGAAGACTTCCGGTCCAAATTCGCGAACATTAAAATGTTTTTCGAGAAGTTGCAGCAGTTCTTCCTTGCTGTGATTGTTCAGATCTTTAACAACACGGTTATAATCAATAATTTGCAATTGATTGTCGGGGAAAAGCACACTGAGGAAATAGTTGTATTCTTTTACCGGAGTAGGGTATTTGTCCTTTTCTCTTTGCTCAAGGCCAACACGTGCAGCAGCAGCAGTGCGGTGGTGCCCGTCGGCGACATAAGTATAAGGAACTTTTTCCTCAAATAAAGTTACGATTTTGTGGTTTACAATTTCGTCGTTAATTACCCAGAAGTGGTGTCCGACGCCGTCATCGCTGGTAAAATCGTATTCAGGAGCTTCATTATCTACTATGCTGCTTACAATTACATCAATCTCTTTTACAGCAGGATAAGTAAAGAAAACCGGTTCGATATTGGCATTGTTAATGCGCACATGTATCATGCGGTCGTCTTCTTTGTCTTTGCGTGTAAGCTCGTGCTTTTTGATAACTCCATTGATATAATCGTCAATGTGCGAACAGCCTACCAGTCCATATTGCCTGTGGCCGTTCATCGTTTGTGCGTAGATGTAGAATTTTGATTTTCTCTCTTGCAGGAGATAGCCCCTTTTCTGGAACATTTTGAAATTTTCTACAGCTTTATCATACACTTCCTGCGAATGGATATCAACTTCCGGATCAAGATCTATTTCGGATTTTGTGATATGAAGCAGGGAGTGGATATTGCCTTGTGCTTCTCTTCGTGCTTCTTCTGAGTTAAGCACATCATACGGTCTTGAGGCCACTTTACTGGCCAGCTCTTTTGGCGGGCGAAGCCCCCTAAACGGTTTGAAAATTGCCATAGTAGTGTACGGTTAATTTATTTTGTTAGTCATCTAATGAATCTCCATCACGTTGATTACGCTGCAGGGAACCGATAAAAGCACCCAGCATTTTGGTCATTTCCATCAGCTGGTTGCGTGATTCCTGTTCTTCTTCTTCAGAAAGATAGCCGAGCTGAAAGGCAATGCTTGTAAATACAACGCATTCACGGATAGAACTCTTGGCCATTTTTAAGTAGTAGATAAACTGGCTTTTGTTCCTCGCAGAACCCTCTGCAATATTAATGGAAATATTCACAGCGGCAGTCTGAAATTTGTCCATCAGCACCTGGCTTTTGTCGTCGGCCAATGCCTGATGTTGGTTCACCCAACAGATGTAATCGAGGGATTTGTGGTAAATGCGCAATTCTTCAAAGCGGAAGAATGTGCCGTGTCTTTCGTTTTCAAAATCGTTCATAGGGCTTATTTTTAGTGGGTTAGTTTATCACTTGTTCACCTGGAAAGTAGTATCTCCGTTTTCGAAGTAAGCAATGATCTGGTTTGCTCCGGCAAGTCCGGCATTGATGTTTGCTTCAGATGTTTGGGCTCCCATTTTCTTAGGTGTGAAAAAGAACCTTCCGGCAAATTTTTCTGCAATCTCATCCTTGCAGTCTGGTGCGATATCGCTGATATACTGGAAATCGGCACGTTCAGCAAAAACTTTCAGCAAGCTTTCTTCGCAAATTACTTCTTTGCGTGCTGTATTTACAAGGCAGGCGCCTTTTGGCATGCTGTTGAGCAAATTAAAATTGATCGATCCTTTTGTTTTGGCATTGGCAGGGATGTGCAGGCTTATATACTGGCAGTTTGCATAAAGCTCTTCTGCTGTTTCCAATACCTTAACACCATCTTTTTCAATATCTTCCTTCTTTACGAATGGATCGAATGCGAAAACTTCCATACCGAAACCTTTGGCGATGTTGGCTACGTAGCGGCCTACATTTCCATAAGCATGGATACCGATTTTTTTACCGCGAAGCTCAGTGCCCGCTTTACCATTAAACTGATTGCGTGCAAGGAAAACCATCATGCCAATAGCAAGTTCTGCAACAGCATTGGAATTCTGACCGGGCGTATTCATGGCAACAATGCCTTTTTCTGTGGCAGCTTCCAGGTCGATATTGTCGTAGCCTGCTCCGGCGCGCACAATAACTTTCAGCTTTTCAGAAGCTTCAATTACTTCGCGGGTGGCTTTGTCACTGCGGATAATCATCGCGTCAGCATTTTTTGCAGCATTAATGAAGTCTTGCTTGTCGGCGTACTTTTCCAAAAGTGCAAATTCGTAACCTGCTTTTTCTACAATGTTTTTGATGCCTTCAACGGCAGCGGGGGCAAAGGGCTTTTCGGTAGCAACTAAAACTTTTTTCATCATTTACATATTTACGTGTTAGATAAAGCAAAAATAGTGTTAATGAATAACAAAGATAGGCTTTTGATTGAATATTTCCTAAGATTTTATGCGCAATTAATGTAAGATGCTGATTACGCCCTGAATCTGCTCTTCTCCGGGAATTTGAAGAATGAAATAGTAGGTGCCGTCTGAAGCCCGGCTGCCATCATTTTTTTTGCCGTCCCAGTCGTTCTGATAATTGCTGAAGGATGCAATTTCTTTTCCCCAACGATTGAAAATCAATAATTTATTTCCCGGGTAATATTGGATGTTTATTATCTCAAAGTAATCATTATACCCATCTCCATTAGGTGTTATAACATTTGGAATTGTTAGCGGACATCCTTCTTCCGGTAAATAAATCTCTTTTTCAATTTGACAGGAATTATTATCGCTTACAATCAGGTGGTAGGTGCCTGCCGGAATATCATAAAGACCGGATGCTGCACTGCCATTGTTCCATAGATAGCTATAGGGTTCAATGCCTCCATCCACGTAGCTTTCAATCTTGCCATTGGATCGCCCGATACAAATAACTGGCTCAATATCAAAGCCAAGCAAAAGCTTGTTGGGCTGGGTTACCAAAAAGCTCTCCAGGGCTTTGCAGCCGTTTTTATCGGTGAGTTCGGCTCTGTACATGCCCGCCTTGCACAAAAGAAGCTCTGTTCCGGTACTTCCGTCATCCCAAATAATGCTGTATGGCTCTGTTCCACCCTTTGGATTCAAATATATAGCGCCATCTTCATCACCATAGCAGCGGACCGAAATAATATCTGCATTGAAATTTATAGAATCGGGTGAACCCACATAAAAATCAGCTGCATCAACGCAATTGGCCGAATCCTGAACAATAAGCTGGTAATTTCCGCGGGGGAGATCCCGGATATCCTGACTTTCCGACCCGGTGGACCACAGAAAATGATACGGCGGATGCCCACCGCTTATTTGTGTTTCGATGCTGCCATCCTTAGTGCCCGAATAACAACTTGCATCACTGATACTTGCATTAATGATGATTTCTTCTGCCTGGCCGATTTCGAAAAAGAAAAGGGTGTCACATTCCTGTACATCCCTGATGCTCAAGCTGTAATTGCCAGCGGGTAAATTGCTGATATTGCTTCCGGTTTCGCCGTTCGACCATTCAAAGGTATAGGGAGGGCTTCCTCCGCTGACAGTGGTGGTGATGCTGCCGCTTTCATCGCCAAAGCAGATGCAGTCTTTAATTTCCGCCTCCAACGTAATGGGCGTTTGGGGTTGGTGAATTTCAAATTCAAATATTGTGTCGCAATCATGGGCATCCGTCAGCAAAAGCTCATGAATACCGGCAGTGAGACCTGATGCTATGCTGTCTGTGCTGCCATTCGTCCATAGGAAAGTATATGGTTTTGTGCCGCCCTGCGCATGAATTTCAATACGGCCGTCACTGCCTCCAAAACAGTTTACTTCTTTGATTTCTGCCGTAAGGTTTATTATTTCCGGATCCGTGAGCACAAAAAACAGGCTTGTATCGCAATTGTTGGCATCGCTAAGCTGCAATTCGTAGGTTCCGGCCTTTAAATTGGTGATTTCGGCGCTGCTTTCTCCGTTCGACCATAGATATTGGTATGGAGAAGTTCCGCCTGATGCTTCAATATTAATGCTCCCATCGTTGCTGCCATTACAGGATGGATTTTTAATAACTGATTGAATATTAAATTTTTCTGGCTGTTGAATAAACCAGTTTTCTTCAATCGTGCATTCATTTTGATCATGAAACAAAAGGCTGTAAGTACCTGCCGGGATGTTGTTTAGCACCGAATCAGTTTCACCACCGACCCAGAGGAAGGAGTAAGGTTGTGTTCCTCCATGTGCGCGAACGCTAATGGCTGCATCATTCAGGCCAAAACAGGATACATGTGTGATATCGGCTTCAAGCCAAATGCTGTCGGCTTGCAGGATTTCAAACCAAAGAACTGTGTCGCAGTCGTTTGCATCGCTGAGGAAAGCCTGATAAGTTCCGGCGGGCAGATTGCCGGTATAACTGCCGCTTTCGCCATGCTGCCATTCAATTTCGTAGGGTGCAGTTCCTCCGCTAAGCTCGAGTTGTATGCTCCCGCTAGAATCACCAAAGCAGGCTACATCCTGAATTTGCGCTTCAATTTGGTAGGCTTTAGGCGTTTCCAATTCATAGATGAGGGTAGTGTCGCAATTTCCCCGATCCGTAATATGTAGCTCGTAAGTTCCGCCATTCAGGCCGCCTATCGAATCCATTCCTTCAACTCCATCCCAGAAATACCGATAAGGTGGCCGTGAACCACTGACATTTACAGTGATAAAACCATCATTGCTGTAAGCGCATCGGGGCGGGTGCAGGCTGTCTGTAATCAGGAAAAGTCCGGCCTGCTCCACTTCAAAACTTAAAGTTGTATCGCAATTGAGTGAATCAGAAACAGTAAGCTCATAAATTCCTGGCAACAAATTATCAATGACATGACCGCTTGCGCCATTTGACCACAAATAGGTATAAGGAGGAGTGGCGCCACTGACATCCACCTGGATTTTTCCGTCGGGTTTTCCAAAGCAGCCAGGAGCGCTTATGGAAGAAATAATGAAATAGGGCAGAGGTTCATTGATTTCGTAGCTATGGCTTTGGCTGCATCCTGCCGCATCATTGATAATAACCGAATGCATCCCGGCACATAAGCTGTCGGCAATTGCAGTGGTATCGCCATTCGACCAATGAAACTGATAGGGTGCCAGCCCGCCAAAGGGAAATAATTCAATAATTCCATCGCACTGACCGTAACAGCTGACGTTTTCAAGCTCCAGTTTTCCGGAAGGATAAAAAGTGTTAACGGCCATACTATCGGTAAAACTGCATCCGATGGAATCGGTCATATGCAGATGAAGCACAAAATCCAGTGGCGCTTTAAACAGGATGTTTTCTGTTCCCTGACCACTGATAATCAGTGAATCTGGTTGCCAGATAATTGATTCAATACCGCTTGTAGAAGTAATATTGACCTGTAAATGAATACTGTCGCCCCGGCAGATGCTGGTATCGGAAGCTAGGTCACTTGCTGCCTGTGAGGAAGTTATGGTTACGGTGTCAAAAACAACACATCCTTCCGGGCTGCCTACTTTGAGGTAAAAAGACTGGCTGTTTACCACGCTTACTAAAGCGGTACTGTCATCCGGAAAATTATTGAGCGTATCCGAAAAAGCCGGATTGGAAGACCAAAGGAAATATTCGGGCTGGGGCGAGGCGTGGGCAAGCAGTTCCCAGCTTTCATGGCAAATTATGGTGTCTGCACCGCCCCAGGCATATTGCTCCGAAACATAAACCCATTGGCGTATTGTATCGGCACAAACGCCATTAGTAACTGTAAGGGTATAGAGTGTGCTTTGCCCGGGCGAGGCAATGGGATTGGCAATAGTGCTGTCGCTCAGCCCGTTTGTTGGATGCCAGTGATAATGGATGCCAGTGTCGGGTACAGGCTCAATTCCTATTTGGATGGGTGATCCGCTGCAAATGGCCGTATCGGGCAAATAGTATGAGGTGTCGCTCATTACCAGTACGTTGCGGATAATGGTGTCTGTTGGGTAGCATCCATTAAGCATATGAGCGATCAGCTGCACGCTGAAAATTCCGGGCTGGTTATATGTATGCACGGGATTTTCTTCGGTGGAAGTATTGGCGCTTCCTGATGAGGGATCACCAAAATTCCATTCGAAACTGCTTCCTTGCCCCAGGTTTTCAAATTCAACGATATATGCTGAGCAGCCGGGTGCCGGTTGCTTGAAGTCAGCCAAAGCAAAATCGGACTGCACATGGATCTTAAAAACGGCATTATTGCAGTTTCCGCCATTATTTGTATTTGACCATGCGCCCGGATTGGGCCAGGTTGGGAATTGCTGGCAGTTTCCACAGCTTGCACAAACCGATTGGTAGATATAGCCTCTTTTATCAAATCTGCTGGTACCGCCGTCCACATGGTCGTGGCCGCTGTAATAACAGGAGCCGTAATGCAGTTCGCCAAAATAGGTTCCATAAGAAATGTTATTCATATCCTCTTCAAATACAGCGATATAGAAATCCTGACCGTCCGTTGTGCTTTGAGCAGCATCGGGTGTGATTTCCATGCCAACCGTCCCAAAATCATCGCCCCAGGCATAATGATGGCCGTTTATCGTATAATTGCCCCATATTCTTCCCCAGCCGGAAACATAAATACGGTTGCACATATCAATACCAAAAGCTGTTGGACTGATATTGGGAGTTCCGCTTCCGGTTCCGAAAACAGTGGACCAGGAAATCTGATCCAGGCTTGAAGGAAATTTTGCGATAAACTGGCCGCTGTTTTGCTGCGCGTAGGGAGGATTGTTGATAATCAGTTGGGAAGCCTGAGCTGCGGTTTGTCCATAAATAAAAACATCATCATCACGACTGCAGCGCACAAAATAAGCCTGGTCATAAGCATCACTGCCATAATAAGTTGAGCCGGTCAAAGAGCTGCCATCCGGGCTGAAGGCACAAACAAAAGCATCGGTGCTGCCGCCCTGAAAACTGCTTTGCCATGCATTGGAAGTCATTGGAAAATCCTGCGAAACAGTTCCGCCGGAGGCATATAACCTGCCCTCGCTATCAATATCTACGGAATAAACCGCATCATCCAGGCTGCCACCAATGTAAGAGCTCCATACCAGCTGGCTCAAAGCAGGGTCCAGACGAAAAGCCACGCCTTCCTGTAGTCCATTGTTTGATGTCTGGAAGGCATTTGCAGTAACAGGAAAATCGTCCGAAAAAGTGCAGGAACCTATATAAACATTGTTTTGATCATCCGTAATAATTTCTCCTCTGGCGCCATCACCATAATTATAGTACAGGCTGTCGTTTCCATGCATCAGGTAGGGAGCGTAACGACTACGGTAATTAAGGCCGTCATTCTTGCTGCCGCCGATGAATGTAGAATGAACCAGCTGGCTACCGTCACTGCTCAGGCAGGCCACAAAAAGATCGACACCCTGCGGAAAGCTCAGGACGCCATCGTAATAAATGCTGGTGCCTCCATTAAAACTGTTGTCCCAGGCATTATTTGTAATTGGAAAATCGGGCGATCCGGTTGTGCCAAAAATTAAAAGTTCATTGTTTTGATTTACCACAAGGCTGTGCGGCAGATCGGCATAAGTTCCGCCCAGATATGTTGCGTAAAGCCGTTCTGTGCCTGTGGGATTGTATTTGATAATGGCAATATCCCAGTTGCCGCCAAAATTCTGCTGAAATGCACCGGGACTTACCGGATAGCCCGAACCGCTCACGATACCACCAGAATAAACATTGCCTTCGAGGTCATCAGTAGCACTGAAGCCCCAGTTATCGCTCAGGGAGCCTGTATAGGTTGAAAAAATCAGTTCGGGATCAATAATAAAAGCTTCTCCTTTTTTGATTCCTTTGGGTGCAAAACTGAGAATATTTTGATTCAGCTGGAAATTGCATTGAATGAAGTCCTTGCGGCCATCTTTGGTTTTCCATGCTACCGGGCTTAATTCGTTGATTTCATCAAGACTTGTCCCGATAATAAGATGGCCGTGCTCAATTTTCAGATCGTCCTGTCCTTTATATTGCAGTTGAATCTGCTTGTAATCAGCATTTTCATTTATAATGAATTCATATTTCAGGCGCTGACCTTCGCTGGTATAAAACCTGAGGTCGATGCCGGGCCATGCGTTTTCATAGAGAATTTCGGAAAAAGAGCGCACGCCTGAGCTGTTGCTATGCGTGTTTCCGGTGAAAAAATTGCTGATCAATGGTTTCTGGCCTTGCCCGCTGACCATCGCACTTTCATTATCAAGGAGTTTGACTTTTAAGGCATGTCCATGAATTTGGCAATCATGGTGGTGCTCATGATCGTTGTGATGCGCATGTGAATGCTTGATATCTTCCGGGTCCAAGATACTGATCGTCCATCCATCGGCTTCAAAAAAAACGCTGAGGTGATCCGCTAATTGCGCTTTAAAAAGTACATTCTCATGCCATTGTCCTTTATTTTCAATGAAATAGATGCCTGTTTTAGGGGATGCATAAAAATCTTCATCATCTGCACCGACAGCTAAAAAACAGCTGCTTAGGAGAATGAAAATGAAAAATATTTTTATATATATCTTGTTATCAAGCATTTATACAAAGATAGTTAATTTTTACGATATTTCTTCAAAATTACTTAATTGAGTTTGCAGCCACAGTTGGCACATTCTAATCGATAGGAATCATGATCTTCCAGTTTGAGCTGAAAGATTTCAACGCCTTTTGTGGAGCGGTCAATTAATAGGGAATTACATTTGGGGCATAATGTTGTGACAGATTGAGGATGATAAATGTTGCCTGCATAAACAAAATTAAGGATATCTTTTGCCCTTTGGTAAAAATCTTCAAGTGTTGAAACAGGAGTTTTTGGCCTTTCTTGCTGATAACGGGGAAAATAACGGCTTAGGTGCAAGACGGTATTAATTCCACAATATTTTCTGATAAAATCCAGCATTTTTTCAAATTCCTGAACATTGTCGTTCAGGCCGGGAATGATCAGGAAAGTGATTTCCAGATGATGTCCAGAGGCAGCAATAATGCGCAGGCTTTCCAGTACCGCTTGCAGTTTTGCTCCGGCGTTGTTTCGATAAAAATCATCATTAAATGCTTTTAAATCAATATTAAAGGCGTGTATGCAGGGCAGGAGTTCGTCCAGCGGTTTTGGATTGATATACCCATTACTGACCATCACGTTTTTGAGGCCATGCGACACAGCAGCCCGGGCACTTTCGAGCATATACTCAAAAAAAACAGTGGGTTCGTTATAAGTAAAAGCCAAGCCGATATTGCCCGGTATTTTGTCGGCTTCAGCAACTAAGTCTGTAGGACTGAGCATTGTTTTTGTAGTTTTTGGCACCGGATTTTGCGATATTTCCCAGTTCTGACAAAAATTGCAGCTCATATTGCATCCCCATGAACCACAGAGAGAATCCGGCTGCCGGGATAGAAATGATAAAGTGGCTTTTTTTCAACCGGATCGCTATTCAAGGCAGAAATTTGAGCAAAATTGAGGCTAAGGAGTTTGCCGTTTTTGTTTTTCCTGACTTTGCAAATACCGGATTGTCCCTTACTTAACATACAAAAGTGCGGGCACAAATGACATTCAACAGTATTGTTTTCCGTTGGGTCCCAGTGTAAAGCTTCCATCATAAGCTGGTTTTCATTTTGTAAAGGTGAGCATATTATTGCAGAATTCAAAGCTGCATGAGCTTTACTTATCCTGCTCTATTCATAAAATGCAAACAAAATATTGTAAGCAGCTAAAAATTAGGTTTTTACTAATTTTATATCCTAAAATTGAATTTGTTTGCATTTTACCAGTGCATTAACTTCAGGCCATCTGCTTCGTTGCTAAAGCTTTGAAATAGGCGACTATATCTTCAGCTTTAGACGCCTCACATCTGACCTGAATTTAAAGCATGAATAAAGCAGATTATAACTTGAATTTTAAATTCGTCGGATTTTTGCAATCAGCTGCGCGCATCTTCCTATATTTGCCACAATGAAGAATATGCAAACAGGAAACTCATCTATACGGAATATAATTATCGGTGCAAGCGCCATCAGTATAGCAGCTATTTTGTGGGGACTTGATGGTATTGTTCTTACACCACGCCTTTTTTCACTGGATGTTGGCTTTGTAGTGCTGGTCCTTCATGCCCTGCCTTTTGTATTGATGCAGCCTTTTTTGTGGAAATCATGGAAAAAGTCGGCGCAATTCAGCAAAAAACAGTGGATTGTTTTATTTCTAATAGCTTTGGCGGGTGGCGCAGCAGGTACTTTGGCAATTGTAAAAGCTTTGTTTTTGGTGAATTTCCAGCACCTTACTATTGTGGTTTTATTGCAGAAACTACAGCCGGTTTTTGCTATTTCATTGGCTGCCTTGTTTCTGAAAGAAAAATTGCGTCAAAATTTCCTTTTATGGGCCGCTTTGGCAATCATCTCAGGTTACTTTATGACTTTTGGCTTGCATATGCCTAATCTTGACACAGGCGCCAATACGGTTTACGCTGCTCTTTTTGCCCTTTTGGCCGCTTTTTCGTTTGGAAGCTCCACCGTTCTTTCCAAAAAAGCGCTTGAAGGGATTGCTTTTCAGACAGCTACTTTTTGGCGGTATGGACTTACCAGTTTGATCATGCTGGTTTATGTGTTTATAATAGGTGGTTTCTCTAGTATTGCCGATGTAAATAGCACCCATATGCTGATCTTTCTGATTATTGGCCTTACAACCGGCTCCGGGGCAATATTTCTTTATTATTTTGGTTTAAATAAGGTTAAAGCAATTGTAGCAACAATTTGTGAGTTGTTTTTTCCAATTTCGGCTATAATCTTTGATTACTTTTTTAATCAGGTCAAGCTTGGAACGGTACAATGGATCGCAGCTATAATAATGATATTCAGCATCATCAATCTGAACCTTGGTAACATCAGGGCACGAAAAAAAAGCAAATGAGCTTAAAAGAAGATATATTGGACCGGCGCCTGGATTTTCTCCGGGATGTACTGATTTTTGAGCAAACCAGTGAAAGAAACCTCGAGATTATTGCAGAAAAACTGATCCGTAGGGAAGTAAGCGCAGGAACTACTTTATTCCGTAAAAACGATGAAGGCGAAAGTATGTTCATCATTCAGGAGGGACGCGTGCGCATCCACGATGGGGATTATACGTTCAGTGAGCTTTTTGAAGGGGATATTTTTGGTGAATATGCCCTTTTTGATAAAGAAAAACGCTCTGCTTCGGTGAGCTGCATGGACGATTCGGTGCTGCTTGAGCTGAAAAGAGTTGATTTTGATCAGTTGATCCACGAAAACATCAATATTGTGCGCGGAATTACCCGTGCATTGACCAGCCGTATCCGGCATATGAACGAACTGGAGGAAAAACTGGCCTCAAGTTATCGCGAAATTCAGAAACAAAAAGATGAGATTGAAAAGCAGAAGCAGCAGCTTCAAATGCAGAATATTGAACTGAAAAAGCTGAATCTGGAAAAAAATTACCTGATTGATGTCGTTGCGCATGACCTGAGAAACCCGCTTACAAGCAATAGGTGTGCTATCGAAATGATGCAGGGCGAAATGGATGCCCTGAGTGTAGATCAGCAAGAGTATATCAAACTGATGAACAGCTCGGTAAACCGTATGAGCGACATCATTAATAAAATACTTGATAATCAGGTTATTGAAAAGAAAGAGGTAAAGCTGGATACAGCCCGCTATGATTTATCCGCCATCCTCAAAGAGGTCCACCAGCATTTTAAAGAAGTGGCCAACCGCAAGAAAATCAGTATTATTTTGATTACGGAAACGCTTCATGCGGAGGTAGATAAAAGTTATACGGCCCAAATTTTTGAGAACTTGATTTCCAATGCCGTGAAGTTTTCACCTCAGGGAGCTAATATCTATATTAAACTCTTTGAATATAAAGGATTTATCCGCTTTGAAGTGCGCGATGAAGGTCCCGGAATTGCACCAAGGGACATGAAAATTTTGTTTACACGTTACCAAAAACTGAGCGCCCAGCCAACGGCCGGAGAGAAATCCACCGGACTGGGCCTGTCTATCGTTAAAAAATACGTTGAAGCCATGAAAGGCGAAGTATGGTGCGAATCCAAACCCGGAGATGGAGCCACTTTTATTGTGATCTTTGAGAAAGCGGAATCGCTTTGATCTTCCCGAAACCATTCCTTATGAAAAAAATTGAAGTCTGTTTTTCTCCTGCATTGTTCGAACACAGAATATTGCGTGATAATTTAAATATTGTTGTGGTGGACATCCTAAGAGCTACAACTTCCTTTTGTGCTGCTTTTCAGCATGGAGTTGAGAGCATTATTCCAGTTTCCTGCATTGAAAAAGTGAAAGAATACAAAGCCAATAATTATCCAGTTGCCTGCGAGAGGGATGGGAAAATACTGGATTTTGCAGATTACGGTAATTCTGCTTTTGATTTTATGCAGGAAGGAATAATTGGAAAATCAATAGCCTACAGCACAACCAACGGGACGCATGCTATAGAAATAGCGCGTAATTCGGGAAAGGTAATTGCAGGTTCGTTCCTGAATATCAGTGCTTTATCGGATTGGCTCAGCCTGCAATCCAAGGATGTCCTTATTCTTTGTGCCGGCTGGAAAAATAAATTCAGTCTCGAAGATGCTTTATTTGCCGGAGCACTATGCGAACGTCTTCTGGGAATGGAAGGTTTTGGAACTCAGTGCGATTCTTCAGAAGCAGCCCTGGATTTGTGGAAAACAGGAAAAACAGACCCACTGGCCTATGTGGAAAAAGCCATGCACCGCCATCGTTTAAAGCGCCTCGGTGTTGATGATGTTTTGGAATACACTTTTCAGATGGATTCCTGTCCGGTGGTGCCTGTTTTGCAGGGAGGGAAGTTGATTAATGTGATCGGATGACTTTTAATTATAAATGGTTAATTATGAATGGATAATTGGAAGCTTTCATAAACCATTAACCATTAGCCATTAACCATTAACCATTAACCATTAACCATTAACTATTACCCATCAACCATTACTCTTAAAGATTTCGTTTCGTGCTTTTTATAATGCTTGTGATAAGTTTTAAAATTTCAACTGCATCAGTGTTTATTTCTTCAAACTTTTGATTATCAATGTATAATGTTTCTTTTAAAAGTTCAATCCAATAAATTGACTCATTGCATTCTTTTTGAGCGATAGCCATTTTGTGTATGAAGTCGGCCCTGCTTTCTGCATGTTCAGCCTCACGAACCAATGCTCCTACGGCAGTGCCAGAGCGTAGCAATTGCTTCGATAAAACAAATTCTTTTTTTTCATTGCACAGATACTTATACAAATTAACGGTTTTAATTGCAAAACCAAAACTCTTTGATTTCACGATATTTTCCCTCATATCTTAACTGATTTGTATTCAAAGCCAAAATACTCAAAATATAAACAAGTTCAACAATTAACAATTAATTATTAACCATTAACCATTAACCATTAACCATTAACCATTAACCATTAACCATTAACCATTAACCATTAACCATTAACCATTAACCATTAACTATTACCCATCAACCATTACTCTTAAAGATTTCGTTTCGTGCTTTTTATAATGCTTGTGATAAGTTTTAAAATTTCAACTGCATCAGTGTTTATTTCTTCAAACTTTTGATTATCAATGTATAATGTTCTTTTAAAAGTTCAATCCAATAAATTGACTCATTGCATTCTTTTTGAGCGATAGCCATTTTGTGTATGAAGTCGGCCCTGCTTTCTGCATGTTCAGCCTCACGAACCAATGCTCCTACGGCAGTGCCAGAGCGTAGCAATTGCTTCGATAAAACAAATTCTTTTTTGTCATTGCACAGATACTTATACAAATTAACGGTTTTAATTGCAAAACCAAAACTCTTTGATTTCACGATATTTTCCCTCATATCTTAACTGATTTGTATTCAAAGCCAAAATACTCAAAATATAAACAAGTTCAACAATTAACAATTAATTATTAACCATTAACCATTAACCATTAACCATTAACCATTAACCATTAACCATTAACCATTAACCATTAACCATTAACCATTAACCATTAACCATTAACCATTAACCATTAACCATTAACCATTAACCATTAACCATTAACCATTAACCATTAACCATTAACCATTAACCATTAACCATTAACCATTAACCATTAACCATTAACCATTAACCATTAACCATTAACCATTAACCATTAACCATTAACCATTAACCATTAACAATTAACCATTAGTCATTAGTCATTAATCCTCTGAATAAATTTCCATTCCTCGGTCAATAATCTTCCATGTTCCGGATTTTTTCGTAAATTGTGGTACTTTTAAAAACCAGATGCGCATGACCAACACGACTGATTCCCCTAATCATCAATTGCATGTACTGCTTGCGGAAGATAATGATGTAAACCGTAAACTCACCCTAAATATCCTGAAACACTTTGGCTACAAAGTCAGCCTGGCAAATAATGGCAGAGAAGCGGTTGAAGCCTTTGAGAAACAGAAATTTGATATAATCCTGATGGATATTCTGATGCCAGAGATGACCGGAGAAGACGCTATCCGGCTTATACGACAAAAAGAAAAATCTACAGGCGGGCGCGTTCCGATTATTGCCGTTACGACTTATTCGCGAAAAGAAAGCCGTCAAAGATATTTTGAGGCAGGCATTGATGATTATCTGTGCAAGCCCTTTAAACCCTATGAATTATCTTTGGTGCTCAAAAAAGTTTTGGATTGTTAATTTGTTGTTAATGAATGTTTTGTAATGTTACCGAAATAACATTGTGAACATTTATATAGTTTTGTATGTAGATATGTAGTGATTTCCATAAAGCACCGAAATACAGAAAACTAAATGATATAAAACATGGCAAAAGTTGTTGTACTCGGAGCCGGCATTGCCGGACACACGGCCGCGGCCTTTATCAAGAAAAAGCTGGGCAAAAAACACGAAGTTATTGTTGTCAGCCCCAATTCCTATTACCAGTGGATCCCGTCCAATATTTGGGTGGGAGTGGGGAAAATGACGGTTGATCAGGTGCGTTTTAAATTGAAGAAAGTTTATGATCGCTGGAAAATTGACTATCGTCAGGCGAAAGCAGTTTCCATTCATCCGGAAGGAAATTCATCTTCTGAGCGGCCTTTTGTACGTATCGAGTATGTTGCCGATGAGCGCAAAGGTCAAAACGAGGATATTGATTATGATTTTCTGGTCAATGCAACCGGGCCAAAACTGAATTTCGAAGCAACACCGGGCATGGGACCGGGCGGCAATACGGTTTCCGTATGTGCATACAGCCATGCCGCTGAAGCTTGGGAAGAATTCCAGAAAGTGATCAAAAAGCTTAAAAATGGTGAACGCCAGCGTATCCTCATTGGAACCGGCCATCCAATGGCAACTTGCCAGGGTGCTGCTTTTGAGTATATTTTGAATGTCGCTTTTGAACTGAAAAAACGGAAACTCGATCATCTTGCCGATATCACATGGATTACCAACGAATTTGAGCTGGGCGATTTCGGTATGGGCGGTGCTTTCATTAAGCGGGGCGGTTATGTGGTCAGTACTAAAGTGGTTGCCGAATCCATGTTCATCGAATACGGCATCAACTGGATTAAACGTGCCGGCGTTACAAAAGTGGAACCAAATCTGGTGCATTATGAAACGCTTGATGGTGAATACAAAACAGAACCCTTCGATTTTGCCATGCTAATTCCGGGATTTGCCGGCGCAGGGATCAAAGCCTTTGGCAAAAACGATGAGGATATCACAGATGTGCTTTTTGCTCCGAACGGCTTTATGAAAGTTGATGCCGATTATACGAAAAAGTCTTTCGAAGACTGGAAGGCCACAGACTGGCCCGAAACTTATCAAAACCCGACTTACGGAAATATTTTCGCACCGGGCATCGCTTTTGCACCACCGCATTCTATTTCAAAACCGATGACCAGCAAAAACGGCAATCCGATTTTTCCGGCACCTCCACGTACAGGCATGCCATCGGGTGTTGCAGGAAAAGTTGTCGCCTTGAATATCGTGAACTGGATCAAAAAAGGGCGCACTGATTTTAAACACCGTGCTTCTATGGGCAAAATGGGTGCTGCATGTATTGTGTCTGCCGGTTATGGCCTGGCCAAAGGAAATGCTGCAACCATGACGGTTTATCCTATTGTGCCCGATTGGGACAAATATCCCGAATGGGGCCGCAACCTGAACTACACTATGGGCGAAGCCGGTCTGGCGGGGCATTGGGCTAAGTGGTTTATGCACTATATGTTCCTGCACAAAGCAAAAGGCTATCCGTTCTGGTGGCTGCTCCCCGAATAATCAAATTTGAATCATCAACAAAAAAAATATAAAATGGACAAGATTACCCATCACGACACTAAGGCAAGGGCTTATTATGAAGAAGCTTATCCACCCATGCCAACCAATTCTACAAAGATTTGGCGCCGCTTATGGATTTGGCAATTTTACCGCTTTGTAGTGCTTAATATAAAAATTATGCGTATTGTTGTGGGTGGACACTCATAAACCAATAATATGCGCAATTTATCTCTGAGCGGACTGCTGGTTTTTCTGCTCCTTACTGCCTGTACACCAAAAGTGGATACCGCTCTAATAAAGTTGGATGCACAAAACTTTATAGAAAGTTTCCTCAGTGAAATTAATCAGGGACATTCAGGAGCCATTGAGGCGATGTTTGTTCCTGATTCTGCTTCTGTGCTTATTATGCCCGGATTTGAAAGTCCCAACAATACCGAATTGAGCCATGTACTTGATGCATTTTACAGGCATTATCAGGAACCGGAACTTCAAATCAATGACCTGCAGCTTTATTTGGCTGAACCAAGCGGAAAACTGATTTGGTTTACTGCCATGCTTTCATTTGATTATGAATCCGAAGGATTTGACGGATCCATGGATGGTATTCCGTTTTCAGGGCTAATCCAAAGAAAGGGTGATGGCACGCTAAAATTTTTGCAGTTGCACCTGAGCTTGGCTGTACCTCAATAATATTTGACCCTTAACGACTATCGCGCGAAATGTCAATAGGATTTCGTTTTTTTATTGTTTTATGAATTTGATACTGCATTTCTGCTCTAAAGATGCTCCTGAAATTATATAAATACCTGTATTTAGTTGACTCAAGTCCAGCATTATATCTGCTTTGGCATTGATGTTGCCCTGCATCAGGATTTGGCCATTTCCTGAAATAATCTGATAATTCGCAGTCTCCTTTGAATTGTTTTTGATCAGCGCATTTTTTACTACCGGATTCGGGCTGAAAACCAGGAAATCTTCCTTCTCTTTTTCCTCAACATTGCTGATTACCTCATGCACTTTAATAAGCTCAATACCATCGCCGGTTCCAAGGTTTCGGCTGTATTCTTTTGATGATTCATTATTCCAGTGTTCGTGCACACCGAGTGATGCGATTAAATGTCCATCATCATCCGGATCGTAAATAATTCCTTCAGGCCAATAAGATGAGTCGGCAGCTTGTATGAGGTAATCATCTACGCCCGGCCAGTTTGGACGGCTTTCTGATATTGTTGCCCCATTATATTCGCTGCGCAGAAAATCATGGCAAACCGATTCAATAGCTACAGGATCAAGAGAGACGAAAAGGCTGGAGCACCAATCGTTATTAAAAGGGGGCATTGCCCATTTTTCAGGTACTCCCAATGCGTCTTCGCCGGGATACAGTCCATCTACAATCATCAGGAGGTTCTTGCCTCCGAGCAATTTGTGCATCATCAAATCGGTTTGCACCCTGTAAAGGCCATAGCCAAGCCGTTGTGGGTCATCTCCACTGACCGACATCAGGCCGGGATGTACATGCATGGCCCAGGTGCGGGGCAGTGAGCCAAAATGATTTTTAGCGTTTAGTGTGATGCCTGCAGATGCATGCGCCTTCATTGTTGGGATATTGATCAGATAATCCATTTCTTCAAAAACAGTAAACAGTTTGTCCGCAATGGCATCCTGCATAACTGTGCCGTGGTCACTGTATGTAATTAACTCGGCATCAGTATGTGCAACAGGAAGCCTTCCCAAAGCCTCAATTTCCAGTTCGCTGTTTATCAGATTATTGCCTAAATAATGCACCTCCGGAAACTGCGCCTTCCACATTTCATAAAACTCTTTGTAAATATTGCGGGCCGGATCACCTATAAAGATTTTGGCTTGCGGAACACCTGCTTCTTCAGTCAGTTGGCGGAGCATAGCAAGTACCAGAAAGGGATTGGTTTCTGCGCTAAACGGATTGATTTCCGTATTGTCGGTCCTGCTCAGGTCTGCATAATATCGCTCAGCGCTTACACCTCCATAGGCTGTTGTGGCATTTATTTTAATGAAGATAATTTCATTATCAGTATAAGTCTTGTTTCCAAAGCCATGATTTTCATTATAATAGCGAAAGATGGCATCCCATGCGGCTTTAATGTCATTTTTATCCGTTAATTTTTTTAAGGATTCATTCAGCATGCTGTCAATGGCATTTAAATTATTGTTTCTTGCCATAAACCATGCATTGTCCCCCTCATCGATGATGCCGTTAAAGTTTGATGAATTATCACAGTTTTCATTGGTTGCCCTGTCGTTCCAATGCCAACATACCCTGCCAGGAAAAATTCCTTTGGCTTCACCAATTGGGTTATTTGGTTCAAAATCAGCCATTATAGCTTTTTGGCTTCCAGATGCCCGTGTGTCTAAAGAACCCGAATATTGCCATATTGCAAAAGAAAAACTAAATATCAGGAGAAAGACAAATACAAGGCGGTAGTTGGAGCGCTGAAAGTTCTCCTGCATTTTTTTATACGAGAAAATGCCTCCTCCCAAGCCGCTAATCCACAACACAAAGGCCGACATATAAGGTGCCGTTGCCTGCATGCAGGGATAAGCAGCCCGGCTGGGCTTGGGAATGACACGGACCAGAAACCAGACCGTTGATATTATTCCAAGAGTAAAAAAGATGATCTTATGCGGAACATTGTTTTTTCTGAGCTGATCAACAAAATACTGAAATCGTTTTGGGATATAGGATGGAGTATGTTTCATAATATTTAGCTGCAGTGGATGTGTAGAAAAGACCTTGATTTTTGCGTAAAGTTGCCTCAATTCTACCTAATTATCTAGAATATGGCAATTTTAATCTGAAAGCTCAGCATTTTCGTTTTCTTTAAGGATGATATTTTTTAGCGCTATCAGCATTATGTTTTTCTTCGAATCAAACTGTTGTAAACCATAGTAGGAGAGGAGGCTAATGTTTTTTCCGTACTTTCGCGCCTTAAATGTGAATTATGGAAACGCTCAAAAAATCTATGGCCGAAAAAGCCTGGCTGCGCTGGCTGGTATTATTGCTCGTGGGATTTGTCCTGTCAACAAATTATTATTTTTACGATGCTTTTTCAACGCTGAAGCAGCAGTTGCTACAGGAATTTGACCTAAGCAATACCGATTACGGCCTTTTTGTGAGTTTTTATAGTATTCCCAATACCTTCCTTTTAATGGCTGTAATCGGCGGCATCATCCTTGATAAACTGGGCATTCGGCGCACGGGCTTTCTTTTCGTGTTTTTTATGGCCTTTGGTGCCATGCTCACCGCTTATGGCGCATCAGATACCTACCGTGAAGGTGGAATGTTTTATGGTTTGATGAGCTCATTCCTGCCCAATTATTCACCCGAACTGAAAATGATGCTGCTGGGCCGCTTCTTCTTCGGATTAGGCGCAGAAACAAGTATTGTGGTGATTTCCAAAGTTTTGGTAAAATGGTTCAAAGGCAAAGATCTGGCCTTGGCATTTGGTCTGAAAGTAGGTTTTGGCCGTCTGGGTACCTTCCTGGCGCTGCGACTTTCGCCGGTGTTGGCCGAAGATAAGCTCAATATCGCTATATGGTTTGCTGCTATTTTGGTGATGATCGGTTTGCTGGTATTCTGCATTTATATGTTGATGGACCTGGCTTATGACAAACAGCAAAAAGCTTCTCAGGAAATAAAGGAAGCAACAGAAAAAGAGGAGGGGTTCCGTATCAGCGATATTCTCACATTGCTGACCAACCGCAGCTATATTTTCATTGCCTTGCTCTGTGTGACATTCTATTCGGCAGTATTTCCATTCCTGGCTTTTGCTCCTGATTTCTTTGCCAATAAATTTGGACTGAGCGCCGTGGAAAGCGGGGAAATTGCTTCCTATCTTCCATTGGCTACATTGATTTTCACGCCCTTATTTGGTTTCCTGATCGACCGTTACGGACGTTCGGCCACAGCCATGATTTTCGGTTCGCTGGTGTTGCTCGCCGTGCATTCCATTTTTGCTTTTACGCATATTTCGCCTGTTGTGCCCATGCTGATGCTTGGTTTGGCTTTCAGTCTGGTTCCTGCTGCCATGTGGCCTTCAACGGTGCGTTTGGTGAAGGAGAAGCAGATCGGGACAGCCTATGGACTGATGTATTCCATCCAAAACCTTGGCCTTTGGGCTTTTCCGCTCCTGGCCGGATATATCCTTGATATAAGCAATGACGGCAAAACCAGCAATCTGGATTATACCAGCACCCTAATGATGTTTGCCGGATTGAGCCTGCTGGGCTTCCTCTTTGCCCTGATGTTGAAATTTGACGATACCCGCCACGGAAAAGGGATTGATTTACCGATGAACAAGAGGGGAGAGTAGGCGGCTTTTTTTTTACAATATCTTTTATATCGTCAGCATATTCAGAAAAGCAAATTAAAGCTTTTGACTCTAAGAATATTTACTATCCTTTCAAATTCAGACGAATGGGATGCTTCCAATCGAATTTCCTTTTGTGTTTTCGGGTGAGTAAAATTCATCCGCCAGGCGTGGAGCAACATTACATCAAGATTAAAATGTTCTTTAAACAGGCGGTTTTGTTTATTGCAGCCATGCGGACGGTCACCAATTATCGGATGGCGTAAGTGGTTCATATGGCGGCGTATTTGGTGCATTCGTCCTGTAAGTAAATTGATTTCCAACAAACTGTAGCGAGAGGTAGGATGTTCTCCAAAGGGCAGGGGCAGCTCAAATTTTTCCCGGCAGCGGTATTCTGTAAGCGCCTCTTGCAATTGGCCGGAGCTGTTTTCGAGCGGATGGTCAATGCGGCCGGATTTGTCTGTAAATCCGCGGACAAGTGCCTGATACGTTTTGGTAATGTGGCGTTCACGGAATAAAATCTCCATTTCAGAATGCATTTCCTTGTTCAACGCAAATACCAGGATTCCGCTGGTTTTACGGTCGATGCGGTGTACCGGATAAACATGCTGTTGCAATTGATCGCGCAGCATTTGCAAAGCGAAAGTATCCGCATTGCCGATCATTGCACTGGCATGAACAGCCAGGCCATGTGGTTTGTTGATCACGGCCAAATCATTGTCCTGATAAATTATTTCGAGAGGCATTCGGCAAAAGTAGAAGAAATTCAATTCAATTTTTTAGCCTAATTCTCGGGAAGAATTAAATCCTATATTTTAAATGATTTTGGTGGATTTGGAGAAAAAGGGCAGTATCCCATATTCCTATTTAACATAATATAAATTATAAGAAAATAAGTCAACTGCATTTATCTGTGATATTATGTTAAATAGAATATTTTATAGATTGCCTTTAATCACCTATATTTTTAAAATTTTGGGGGCATTTGAATTTTCAAGAGAAATACTGAAAATATACTCCTGCATCAGTTGGTATTCTCATAATCACTTGAAGTATTTAAAAACTCTTTCCCGGTTTTCCATCGCTTTATCCTTTTTGTGATATAGCTCCACAAAAACAATCCGCTCGGTACCGTATTCTTCTGTTTGCTCAAAATGTGCATTGATTAAACGTAAGCCGGTGTTAACACCTTTTCCTTTAAGGCTTTTACAGGCAATTTTACGCACTTTAATGATGCAGCTGTTTATCCCCAAACCATCAATTCTGTAGCTAAACAGTGGTCTGGAATCCGGATTGACTTTCAAAACTTTCTTTAGAACAATAATATCCTCATTGAGGCTTCTGTAGCGTTTTAATAGCTTTTTCAGATCTTTTCTAAATTCATCCAGTTCTTCAAATTCCATTATTCGCTATAATTTCTTACTGAATATGGTTTTTCTCTATAAAAAGCTAATTCATAATCAATTACATTGCCTTCCTCCGTTGCTTTCCATGGCAGGTCATTATGTGAATAATCGCTTATCGTTTTAGCATAATAATCTGATAATTGGCTGATTACATGATCTATAACTTCTTTTTCACTGGCCTTGAGCTTGCGTAAGTCAGGTTTTATCAAAGGAATGTACCGTGTTTGTGGATATCCGTGAAACTCTGATTTAATCCTTTGAACCTCCCCTGTTTCGATCATCATTTCCACCACTGAATGGATTTCCGTAGGCACGGGTCCATAAGGTAGTTTTTTGTATTTCGCACCTGTAAGGTGGTCTTCATAAATTTCGTAATAATTGAAATCTGAGAAATAAAGTAGTTTATAGATTACTGTTTCGCCTACATTGGGTTTACCCGCGCATTTTTCAAGGATATAAAGCAATACGTTTTTGAATTTTTCTACCATCAATTGTGGTTCCGATATGCGTACTTCATCTACTTCTTCCTGCACGACCTTACTTCCTTTTTTTTCATCCTTGCAACAGCTAAATTTTTGTGCTAATATTTTTTCAATCGGAAATCCCAGATTAAGCGAAAGGTTCATCAACTCGATTATGGACAATTTCCGTTTACCAAGTTCGATTTGTGCCAATGCCGACACAAGGTAGAAATATTGAAAATATAAGCCTTTAGGAATTTTCTAATACCACAGCGCCAGAATTTCTGCAGGTGCATGCAAACAAATTTCGCGCAGGAATTCTTTGGAGACATTGATTTCAATAATCCCGTTTTCATGGCCGGCAATTTCGTAGAGGTTATATACAAATCCGATCCCTGCATTGGTTACGTAAAAATTTTGGGTCACGGGCAGGCTATCGGAAAAGAAACCGGCTTTGCTCAGTGGTGTATCCTCGTCCAGTTCGTAATTTTCGCGGAGCTGTTTTTCGATCAGTCGGCTGAGTGTTTCCATATCCGTGCTGTCCACGATCTCATTTAAATTAATCTGCTTGCCGTTTATCAGGCTGATTACCCGGTACTGCTTCTGCTCCATCGAACGGCTACCGCCGCTATAAGCCAAATTGCGCATGCCCAGCGACAGCACATATCCAAAATTAAATACGATATCAATTTCCTGCTTTTTTTTCCATTGAAAAAAATCCATGCGCTCTTTGGTGAAATTCGCGTCATTCTTCTCACGGTAGGCGCGGATCAGCGCACGTTCATACTCCTGCATATTTGCCGGTGTATTTGTTTTCATGGCCGTATTGCGATAAAACATTTCAGCAATATGTTCATCCACAGCATGTTCTACATTACCGGCATGCAAACTAAAATCAGGCACCGGACAAGCCAGATAAATCTCCATCGAAGGCTCCGGGCTCATATCAAAGAGTTTTGCATCAATTTTTTCCATTAAGTAATTAAATTTCATGCTTCCTTCCGGATACGAAATCCGCATATTAAACTGCAGGCTTTCTTTGCGGCTCCCGTCCTGCCAGCTGCCGTTCAGTGCTTCCCCTTCTTCGGCAAATTCAGCGGTAAACTGTGCCCCTTTTCCATCAAATTCATTCAGTATCAAAGTATTTCCTTTGCGTTTGCCTTTCACTTTAATCCATTGATAGCCAGTACGTAGTTTACTGCTCACGGTATCCACGACTTTCAGGAAATAATTACCTTTATAAGCAGTTCCCTTGTGCGTCAGGTTCATCTGAATGGAACTGCCGTTACCGATATATCCATCAAAACGTTCGTACACAATATTTTGAGCCGACAGTTGTGCACAAAACAGCATCAAGCCAATAAAAAGCAACCTATTTAACATAATAATGAAATTTCTGCTAAAATTACGATCAATTAAAGCCTTTGTGAAAACAATTTAAAGGAATTATCAACAGGGAAATGTGGGCATAAAAAAACCCCTGCTTTTGCAGAGGTTTCTGTGCCCAGGACAAGAATCGAACTTGCACTCCGTAACCGGAACATGGCCCTCAACCATGCGCGTCTACCAGTTCCGCCACCTGGGCTTCTCGTTTGAGGGTGCAAATATACAAAAAAATTTTTCCCACCAAGAGAAAATGAAAAAAAATTACCAGCTCAGGAAAACTGCTGTCCAAAAGGCCAATGGCACAACGGTTCCCCAGATGATTTGCTCGTTTCTGCGGCTGCGTTCAATCCGCTCTTGTTCAAGTATTTGTTGTTCCCTGGCCCACTGCTGGTGCTCTGCCTGCTTGTCTGCCTCATTTTTTTGTTGCAATTCCCTGATTTTTGCTAAATAAACCGGAACTTCCTTTGGCGGATTGGGCTCTTGCGTGAGGTATTCCAGGTCATGCTGCGCTTTTGCCAGCTCATTGATATTGAAATACGCAATACCGCGCAGATACCGCGATTCCTGAATATACGGCTTCTTGTCCAGCACTACAGAGAAATCTGCTATTGCGGCATCATACTGTTTCAACTGCATTTCGGCATAGCCTCGATCCTGGTACAAAAGATAATAATAAGGCATCGTTTCAATGGCCTTATCAAATTGCCCGATGGCCTCCTGATATTTGCCCTGTAAAGCCAATTGGCGTCCCTCATCCATGAATTTTTTGTACGCCCCTGCCCTTTCCTGGGCGTTTAATGTAAATGCCATTCCGCAAAAAAGCAGGAAGGCAATAGACAGATTCCGGATTAAAATGTTGATTTTCATGATGTAAATTTAATAAAAAGGGCAAAATGCCGATTTGCAAATTGCCTTTTTGAATACAAAAACTATTCCTTAATAATGTTTGCCCTTAGCATCGGGCATTAGGAATAGAAACAAATTGGATTTTTACTTTAAAGTACTGTGCTTGATTCATAATGTTCGAGGTCAAGGCATTTCTTTTGTTGGAAACAAGGAGTCCCGTCTCTACGGGATGACTGTTTCCAGCAAAAGAAATAATCCCGAAGCTTCGGGAGGCATTATGGGCAAGCACAAATTATGCTTTCAGCAGGAAATTCACATCCCCACCCACTTCAATCTCATAAAACTCTTTTCCAAATTTAAAAATACGCATTTTATTGCGGCCTTTAAGCTCCATATGGTCACCTTCGATTTGCAGCAGACTTGCTTCACGCAATCCGGCAACATACATATCCTTGTTAACAATGATAAACTCTTCAATACGTGCCTCGCGGGTCTCACCTCCATGCCCCTCAGGATGTTTATCAAGATAATGCGGATTAATCTGGAAAGGGATCAGGTTCAGGCAGTTAAAGCTTTCAGGCTCCACAATGGGCATATCATTGGTTGTGCGCAAAGTAGGGCAAGCCACATTACTTCCGGCACTCCAGCCCATATAGTGCATACCTTCTTCGACACGCTGGCGGATCTGCTCCATCAGGCCGTAGCGCTGCATTTCCCGGACCAAATGAAAAGTGTTGCCACCACCCACAGCAATAGCTTCGGCATGTTTTACCGCTTCCACTGCGTCTTTTTCTTTATGGATGCTGTAAATTTCATAGCCCAGTTCTTTGTAAACAGCCGCGACCCTATCTTCATATACATCGTAGGATTTTTCAATGCTTTCGGGATTCAGGCCAACGCCGGCATAAGGGATGAACAAAACCCTTTTTACTCCGGTATTTTGCAGGAATTCAGAGATATAAGTACGCGGCCAGCCTAAATACGCTTCACCGGAATTGGTCGAATTGCTAATCAACAGTAATCGTTTCATAGTGCTTGTTTTGTGAATGTTAATGATTTATTGAGGCAAATATACACTTTTGGGCAGAATTAGCCGCCCCTTGTGCCGATGAGTTCAAGACCATTTTGGATCAGTTCCTGCCAATCACGGCTTTCGGATTCCAACACTTGCAAATGGGATTCAACTTCTGTTTTTAGCTGTTCTGCCCCTCCCCGCTCTGCCAGCAGTTCCAAAATCTCAAGAGGCAGGAGCCAATCTTGGAATGACCCATTTTTAAATTCCCCCCAGATTTCATACAGCTTCATGTGCGCAGTTGTATTTTCGCGTAATGCACGAACCTGAGCATAAAGCCCGTGCAATCTTTTTGAAGCCTCATCATGCACAATTTTATGCGTTTTTTCTTTGGGCACCGGAAAAGCAAAACCCCAGCGCTGCGGATCGGCCAAACCCGAAAAAGCAGATGAAATATTGGCGCCAATAGCCATATCGTACATACCCCACGCAGGCTGGAAAAGCAGCTGGTTTTCAAATTTTACGGTACAATCACGAAAACTGAGCAGAAGCAATTTGTCTTCCCGCCAGAGCGCATTTCTCAAAACGCCCGAAACCTTCAAACCCGATTTATATTCCAATTTGACTTGCCGCCCGAGCTTCATTCCCAGAGCATGCAGGTCTTCCTCAGTGTGCATTTCCGGCGGTTTCGGAGAATTCACCCACATTCCGGCAGGCGATCCAAAACCTTCACTATGGTATTCTTTTCCATGGCCTTCCAACTGCACATCCTGGCAGGCAAGTGCAGTTTCTCCTTTAAATGTAAGGTAAACCGTTTCCTCATCTTGCGCAATAAAATCATGCAAAACACCCGAAACCTGTAAGCCTGACGACCACACAACAGTGGCGAGGTTTTCTGAAGCTTTGGCCTGTTGCAGCGCATAAAGCCCGCCCCGGCGCAAAGCCATAGTATCCGCAAACTCATCCAATACTTTATTTAAGTGCGCAAAATCGGGCGTAACAAAAAGCTGCGGCTGTCGCGTGGTAATATCGAACGACTGAAAAGCTGCATCTAAATTGTAGGGCAGTTTTTTTACATCATCCTGCAAAGCAGAAAAACTCTCTCCAATGGATGAAAGCAGTCCTGCGCCATAAATCCGTGGCTTTTCCAAACTCCCGACCAGGCCATATTCTACCGTCCACCAATGCAGGTTGCGTATGCGCGACATCTCGCTCATGCCGTCCATGCAGGCTTCGATTTCAGCAAGCCCTTGCTCTGCTTTGCGGATATCTTTTGCATTTGAATACGGATCTGCTTTGAGGATGGACAGATGACGTATCGCTTCATATTGCTGATAATCAATAGCTGATGAAAATGCACGGGAACCAATACGGCCAAAGCTGCGCAAATAATCCGCATATTCAGGCTCGGCAATGATGGGCGCATGTCCGGCAGCTTCATGCACAATATCCGGTGCTGGGGTGTATAAAACCTGATCAATCGGGCGGATATCGGCCGCAATGACCAAAACATTATACGCCTGAAATTCCATAAAAGCAGCCGGAGGAATAAAGCCATCCACCGCCACGGCAGCCCAGCCAATTTCTTTCAAAATGCGGTTCATGCCGTACATATGAGGAATACGATTGATGCTGATACCGGTTTTTTTCAGGCAATTTAGATAGGATTTATGTGCCACCTGAGGCAGATAATCCACATTACGGCGCATTATGTAGCGCCAAACCGCATGATCCTGCTCCGTATAATCGTTATAAGGCTGATCGATAATGATATTGCGCAAATGCTTTGGCAAACGCTCCAGAATTTCGTTCATTTCCATAAGTCCGGTTTTGCAATTAAAGATAGTTGTTTTTATTTAATCTAAATAACATATAATCAAAGCAATCGTTCATTATCAGCAGCGCTTTGTCAGAAGAAAAAAATTCCGAAATTTGCAGATTAAAATTTGAACTATGATAAAATCAATTCGAATACTTTCCACCCTTTTTATATTCAGCCTGCTGTTGAGCAGTTGCCAGGACAAGAAAAAAGCCAGCTTTGATAAAGTGCGCGAAGGTGTGCGGATGGTCTATAGAAACGACAATGCCGGAGCGCGGCAGCTCTTCGACGAAGCAATTGAGCTTGATCCGCAAAATGCCGAAGCCTGGTACCAAAGGGGGAACACTTACACTGATATAGGAGATTTTGATCAGGCACTGTCCGATTATAATGAGGCCATCCGGCTGAAGCCCACTTATGCAGACGCCTATTTTAACCGTGGACTGGTAAAAAAATACATGGGAAATGATGATGGAGCCTGCGCCGATTTCAAGCAGTCGCATAATTTAGGCAAGGAAAATATTGTGGACTATTTCAAACATTGCCCTTGATTCTGATTTAGAGGGCGGTAGCTCTTTGGGTTTCCTCGCTTGGCGCTCGGGAGGACGCTCCATATCGCAATTTCCGAAAATTGGGGATTGGAGCGTCCTTTCGACGAGCGCAGCAGCTGAAACTACACTAAAACAGGTCGCTATGAGTACCCGTTCTCACTAAACTAATTGTATTCCTATTAACATCAAGATGCCAAATAATCAGCCAGTCTGATTTAATATGCGCTTCCCAAAATCTGCTATAATTTCCGGACAAAATGTGTGGACTAAATTTGTTTGGAAGTGCACCGTCTTTTTCTAGTGTTTGAACGATCTCCTTTAGAAGATTAAAATTATAATGTCTCTTTTTAAGTATTTTAACGTCCTTTCTAAACCGATTAGTGTAATCAATTTGATACATCAAATTTCCAGTTCATCAAACAATTGATCCGAATTACTTACTTTATTCACTTTTCCGTCCACAACATCTTTTATGGCTTTCTTCGTCTCGTAATTTATTTCAGACTCCTCGACTAAGGTGCTTGTAATATTCATCCGCTTAAGTAGGTCTATCAAAAACTTATGTTCTTCAACAGATTTCGGTTTAATTAAAATCGAAGCCATGATTTTTTTGAACAAAAATAATGGTAATTCCTCTGAAAAGCAAATTCCTGATTCGTAGGCTATCAGTTATTTATATTCTGTAAAAATAACACCCCTCCCTCTCCAAACCCTTGACAATATGCTTTTTCCTTTTAATTTTGTCATCGTGATAAGCAAGATCGTCATATCAAATTTATATAAGCGTGAAGGCAAGGGTCTTTACGAATGCTGGATCTATTAATTTCTTTCCCTTCTTCTTGGCTGGATAACTTTCTGGCCTGTTCATTTCCTGTTTTCTTATTTTATTTTCTAATCAAAGGATAATTGTATTCCATCATGAAGGGAATAATTTATGATATAAAGCGCTTTGCTGTGCACGATGGCCCGGGCATTCGGTCAACCGTATTTTTTAAAGGCTGCCCGCTTTCCTGTATCTGGTGCCATAATCCTGAAAGCCAAAGTCAATCCATCGAACATCTTGAAGAACAGCATAAACTCGACGGGCAAATCTTTGGCTATCAGAGGCAAAACGGTCGTGAAATCAGTGCTTCCGAACTTCTTGCCGAGCTGGAAAAAGACCGGGTTTTTATGGAAGAATCCGGTGGTGGCATTACACTCAGCGGTGGCGAACCGCTGATGCAAGCCGGTTTTCTGCGCGAAGTACTCAGGCAGCTCAAGCAATCGGGCTTCCATACTGCGCTGGACACCTGTGGATTTGCCAACCCAAAGCTTTTCCAGGAAATTGCCGTCCTGCCCGACCTGATCCTCTACGACCTGAAACTGATGGATCCGGTTCCGCATAAAAAATATACGGCAGTTGGTAATGACCCTATTTTGAAAAACCTGAAATACCTGCACGAAACCGGGAAAAAATCCTGGATAAGGATTCCGATCGTAGAAGGAATTACAGATACTGAAAACAATATTCAGGAAATATTGAATTTTCTGGATGAAATCCGTCAGATCGTGGCACAGGTCAACCTCCTGCCCTATCACGATACAGCAAAACATAAGTACAAGAAATTCGGCAAAGAGTACGCATTGAAAGATTTGACTGCAATGAGCAAAGATGATTTGCACGGGCTGAAATCCCGATTCGAAAAGGCCGGATTCCAAACAAAAATTGGTGGATAAACCGAAAAAAAAACAAAGCAATGATAAACGATCGTATAAAACAACTAAGAACCAACACTTTAGAAGCGGTAAACCGGCTTTCGGCAGAACGTGCGCTTCTGATTACCGAATTTTATAAAAGCGAAGCATGTCGCGGGAAATCGGTTCCCGTGCAGCGTGCCATGGCTTTTGCACACCTATTGGAGCACAAGTATATTTGCATCAACGACAGCGAATTAATCGTTGGCGAACGCGGTCCGGCACCAAAAGCCTGTCCCACATATCCGGAAGTGAGCCTGCACTCCTTGCAGGATCTGGACATTCTGGATGCCCGCGAAAAAGTAAGCTTCAAAGTAGATAAAGAAACCCGCGATGCCTACGAAAAAGTGATTATTCCATTCTGGAAAGGCCGTTCGAACCGCGAGCGCATCATGGACAATATGGATCCGCAATGGCTGATGGCCTACGAAGCCGGCATGTTTACGGAATTTCAGGAGCAACGTGCCCCCGGACATACCGTCGCCGGAAAAAAAGTATTCCAAAAAGGCATGCTTGAACTGATCGAAGACATCCGCATCAGCCGTGAAAAGCTGGATTTTTATAATGATCCGCTGGCTTTGGACAAACGCGACCAGCTCGAAGGTATGGAAATCAGTGCCCAAGCAATCATACGCTATGCAGAACGCCATGCAGAAAAACTCGAGGAAATGGCTGCTGCAGAGCAAAATGCACAAAGAGCCGAAGAGCTGAAAACTATGGCTGCCATCTGCCGCAGGGTTCCCGCTTATGCGCCCCAAAACTTCCACGAAGCGCTGCAGCATTACTGGTTTATCCATTTGGGAGTGATAACGGAACTCAACCCTTGGGACAGTTTTAATCCCGGCAGATTAGATCAAAACCTGTTTCCATTCTGGGAAGAAGGAATATCTGATGGCACACTCAATAAAGAAATCGCTACAGAGCTTTTACAATCGTTTTGGGTGAAGTTCAACAATCATCCGGCTCCGCCAAAAGTAGGCGTTACAGCACTGGAAAGCAATACCTATACCGACTTTTCGCTCATCAACTTGGGCGGCCTGAAAGAAGACGGCAGCGATGCCGTAAATGAACTTTCTTTCATCATTCTCGATGTGATTGAGGAAATGCGCATCCTGCAGCCCAGCTCCATGGTGCAGCTCAGCAAGAAAAATCCCGATTCTTTCATCCGCCGTGCAGTTAAAATTACGAAAACAGGCTTTGGCCAGCCCAGCATCTTTAATACCGATGCCATTATACAGGAGCTCGTGCGACAGGGAAAGAGCATTACAGATGCACGCAATGGCGGTGCCAGCGGATGTGTGGAAACCGGAGCTTTTGGCACGGAAAGTTATATCCTCACGGGATATTTCAATCTGGCGAAAATCCTCGAAATCACCCTCAATAACGGTTTTGATCCGAAAACCCAAAAGCAAATCGGACCAAAAACAGGCGATCCAAATGATTTTGAAAGCTTTGAAGAATTGATGGAGGCTTATAAAATTCAGGAACAGCATTTTGCGGACATTAAAATCAAGGGAAATGTGATTATTGAGCGACTGTTTGCCAAAAACCTGCCCGCTACTTTTCTTTCGCTGCTCATTGATGATTGCATTGCAAATGCGAAAGATTACAATGATGGCGGTGCGCGCTACAATACTTCCTATGTGCAGGGCGTTGGCACGGGCAGCCTAACCGACAGCCTCACAGCCATCCGCCACCACGTTTTTGAGCAAAGGAATTTCAGCATGGATGAACTGGTCCGGGCATTGAAAAACAATTTTGAAGGCCACGAAAAATTACGGCATACATTAATATACGAGACACCGAAATACGGCAATGACGATGATTATGCCGATGCACAACTGAGCCGTATTTTTGATATTTTTTATGACAGCATCAATGGAAGGCCAACAGCACGCGGCGGAAAATTCCGCATCAACCTGCTGCCCACCACATCGCATGTGTATTTTGGCAGTGTGTGCCAGGCTTTGCCCGATGGGCGTAAATCAGGAGAACCACTGAGCGAAGGGATCAGCCCGGTGCAGGGCAGCGATCAGCACGGCCCCACAGCTGTGATTAAATCTGCTGCGAAAATTGACCACCTGCGCACGGGCGGTACCTTGCTCAATCAGAAATTTTCTCCCGATTTCTTTGAGGATGACGAAAGCATCGCCAAAGTTTCGGCGCTGGTGCGCTCCTATTTCCGACTCGATGGGCATCATATTCAGTTTAATGTGGTCACCGCTTCCACTTTGCGTGATGCGCAGAAACATCCGGAAAAATACCGCGACCTGATTGTGCGCGTAGCCGGATATTCCGATTATTTCAATGATTTGGGCGAAGATCTTCAAAATGAGATCATCCGCCGGACAGAACACGAAAATTTGTAATTTTTTTCATCTATTTTTATTGGTTGATCGCCCCTGGTAATTTGTCGGGGGCATTTACCGGAAAATTAATAAAACCAAAAGATATGTTTACCCAAGAAACCTACCAAAAAAGAAGAGCAGCGCTCAAAAATGAAATGTCCTCAGGAATTTGCCTCTTTTGTGGCAATAATGAAAGCCCGATGAATTATCCCGACAATACCTATCATTTCCGTCAGGACAGTACTTTTCTGTATTATTTCGGAATGGATTATCCCGGACTTCATGCTGCCATTGATATCGACAGCGGTGAAGAAATCCTCTTTGGCGACGATCTCACCATTGATTCCATTGTTTGGATGGGCGCGCAGCCAACATTGGCCGAACGCGCTGTAAATTATGGTATTACCGATGTTCGCCCACTGGCTAAACTCAATAAGATGTTGGAAGAAGCCCAAAACAAAGGCCGTAAAATCCACTACCTTCCTCCCTATCGCCACGATAATAACATCCAACTCTTTAAGTGGCTCGGAATCCATCCCGATGAGTTGGCCAATCAAGTTTCCAAAGAGTTTATCACTGCCGTGGTGGAACAACGTGCCATAAAATCAGCCGAAGAAATTACCGAAATCCACAAAGCTGTGGATATCACTGCCGAAATGCACCTCGAAGCCATGCGCATCGTCCGCCCGGGCATGACTGAAGCGCAAGTAGCAGCGCGCGTGCACGAAATCGCTTTGGCTGCCAATGGAAATATCAGCTTCCCGATTATTGCTACCATCAACGGGCAAACCCTGCACAATCATTATCATGGCAATACCCTCAAAGAAGGCGACCTGTTCCTGCTGGATTGTGGTGCAGAAACCCCTTTGCACTATGCCGGTGATATGTCGAGCACCATTCCTGTTTCCAAAAAATTTACCGAAAGGCAGAAGGAAATTTATCATGTCGCGCTCAATGCACACGAATCGGCCATTGCAGCTTTGAAACCGGGCGTTCCCTTTAAAGAAGTTCATTTATCAGCCGCGCGCAGTATCATCAACGATATGAAAGCTCTTGGTTTTATGAAAGGCGATACCGAAGAAGCCCTGGCTGCCGGTGCTCACGCATTGTTCTTCCCTTGTGGGTTAGGGCATATGATGGGACTGGATGTTCATGATATGGAAGATTTGGGCGAGGTTTATGTAGGTTATGAAGGCAAAGCCAAAAGCACGCAATTTGGGTTGAAAAGCCTGCGCCTGGCACGTCCTTTAAAACCGGGGTTTGTCCTGACTATTGAACCCGGCGTGTATTTTATTCCCGAACTGATCGATATGTGGAAAACTCAGGGACATAATGCTGCGTTCTATAATTTCGATAAAATAGAACAATACAAAGATTTTGGAGGCATCCGCAATGAAGAAGATTTCGTAATTACCGATGATGGTTACGAATTGCTGGGCAAGCCTATCCCGAAGCGACCGGAGGATGTTGAGGCGATGAAACAATAAAAGTTAATTATCACAATCCCGTAAAATTCAATATCTTTCGCAGAAAAATGCCTATGCTCATATTTAACGAACAGGATATTCATCAGGTATTGCCACCAAAGGAGCTTATTTCATCTATGGAAAGGGCATTCCGGACTTTTCATAAAGGAGATTTTGTAATGCCCGACCGAATGCACATGGATATGGGGGAAAACAATACCCTCCTTTTGATGCCCAGTGCATCAGGCATGCATTTTTCAACCAAACTTGTGAGCGTTTTCCCGGAAAATGTTACCAAAGGCCGTCCGGCCATTTATGGTAATCTTTTTCTAAATGATGGACATAGCGGAGAACCTTTGGCCCTTATGAACGGCAGTGCTCTGACCGCATTGCGCACAGGAGCCGTTGGTGCGGTGGCAGCAAAATTTACTGCTCCCGAAAAATCCCGCTTCCTGGGCATTGTGGGTGCAGGAATCCAGGGTGTTTACCAGGCTTTTATGATTTCTGCCTGCTTTAAGCTGGAGAAAGTGTTTGTTTTTGATACGCATGAACAAAACCTGATTCGCTTCAAAGAAAACCTTCAAAGGCTCAATCCGGAAATCCGACTGGAAATGGTGCATGATGTACGCCAGCTTGTTGCAGCGAGCGATATTATTGTTACGGCCACAAGTTCCTATGAGCCCGTTTTACCTGATAATGCTGAACTTCTACAAGGAAAGCATTTTATCGGCATTGGTTCTTTTCGAAAAGACATGCAGGAAATGCCGGCTGTACTTTTCCGCATGATCAGCAAGTATTTTATCGACACACCGGCTGCGCGCCACGAATGCGGCGATGTGGTGATTCCCGTGAAGGAAAAATGGATATCCGGACGGAATATCTACACACTTTCAGAGCTGATTTCACAAGAAACATTTGTTGATAAGCACCAAACTACCCTGGTAAAATCTGTGGGAATGGCTTTGTTTGATCTTTTTGCTGCGAAACTGGCATATTTGAATGCCATAAAGAAGCAAATTGGTACACAAATCGAACTTTAAAATGAAGAAAAATATATTTCAAGGCTGGAACTGGAACAAACCGGAAAACTGGCTGGAAATTCAAACAATTGACCTGCATACCGGTGGCGAGCCCTTGCGGATAATTACAGGCGGCTTGCCGGAAATCAAAGGCAATACTATTCTGGAGAAACGCAGGTTTTTCCGCGATAATTTAGACTATATCCGCACCGGATTGATGTGGGAACCGCGCGGTCATGCTGATATGTACGGAGCAGTAGTTACTGAGCCTTGCTCAGAAGATGGCGATTTCGGGACGTTTTTCCTGCACAACGAAGGATATTCCACCATGTGCGGCCATGCTATGATTGCTTTGGTGACCCTGGTTTTGGATACCGGACTGATCCAAAAAGACAAAAATGATCCATTCATCCGCATCGACGCACCTCCGGGTCGGATTACAGCCCATGCTACCTTCAAAGAAAACGGAAAAGTAAATCAGGTATATTTCGAAAATGTGCCATCCTTTGTTCTTCTGCACGACCAAAAAGTGAAAGTCCCAGGGATTGGCACCGTGGATTTTGATGTAGCTTTTGGTGGAGCATTTTATGCCTTTACGGATGCGGAGAAACTCGGCTTAAAGATGGATGCCAGTGATTATAACCGCCTGATTGACTATGGCCGCAGGATAAAATATGCAGTGATGGGACAATTTGAAATCAAGCATCCTTTTGAAGAAGACCTGAGTTTTTTATATGGCACGATCTTTACCGGAAAAGCATCTAATCCAATGCATCACAGCCGTAATGTCTGTATTTTTGCCGAAGGAGAAGTAGATCGCAGTCCAACCGGATCAGGAGTAAGCGCCCGCGCTGCCCTGCACCGTTTCAAAGATAATCTGGCTGTTAATGCAAGCATCCGCATAGAAAGCATTTTGGGCACTTTGATGGATGTAAAAATCAAAGAACTGACAACTTATGGGCCACATGAGGCGGTTGTGCCCGAAGTTGCCGGAAACGCCAGCATCACAGGTCAGCACCGTTTCTATTTTGATCCGGAAGATGATTTGAAAGATGGGTTTATTTTTCGGTAGAAATTCCGAATGATTGACTGATTTTTTGTATTTTTTATTTTTAAAATAAAATATTATGGACACATTGAGTCTTAAACAAGAATTAATTCACCGAATTACCAATATTAACGATTTTGATCTTCTAAATGAGCTTAAAACCATTCTTGAGCTGAAGAATAATGAAGATTACTTAGAGCTGGCACCTGAGCTGGAAAAAGAACTTTTGGAAGCAAGTGTTCTGGCGTCAAATGGCGAAACATTATCACAGGATGAGCTGGATAAAAAAGTTGATAAATGGCTAAGCGAAAAATAGAGTGGACACATAAATCCATTTTGGAACTGCATAGAATATTGGAATTCTTTAATGTGAGAAACAAAAATTCAGTTTATTCAACAAAAAATTTTACAAATTATTTGTCAAAGAGTTAAATATTGCATCCAAATCACTGAGCATTAGCAAGAAAACTAAATATCACAATATAAAAGGATTAATAATTGATAACTACATTATATTTTATCGGACAGAAGATACAAAGATTGTTATTTTAAAGATTTGGGATTGCCGTCAGAATACGGAAAACCTGAAGTTATAAAACACTGATATTTTGGATAGCCAATAAAACCTTAACACCCACAACACCATGATTAAAAAACAATTACAAATTTTATTCGTACTGCTGGCACTGATTGCAGCATCTTGCGGTACAACGAAAAATACAGCGAAACAGGCAGATCCGCTTAAGATTACGGTAGATCAAAACCAGGATTTTGCCAAAGTACTTGAATCGCTTCCTTATGTCTCTGATGTTCAGGAAATCAAAGGAAACGATTTTTTCGAAAATACCTATGAAATCCGTGTGGAACAGCCTTTGGACCACAAACATCCCGAAAAGGGCAGTTTCAAACAGCGCGTATTTGTATTTCATAAAGGATTTGACCGCCCTGCCCTGTTGGTTACGGAAGGATATCAGGCCGGATATGCCAAAAACCCGCGCTATATCAATGAATTAAGTCCGATGCTGGGCAGTAACGAAATTGTTGTGGAACATCGCTATTTTGCGGAATCACGCCCTGAAAATGCCGGTTGGGAATACCTGACTGTGGCCAATGCTGCCGGTGACCATCACCGCATTACTGAGATTTTTAAAAATCTCTACAAAGGAAAATGGATCAATACAGGCATCAGCAAAGGCGGCCAAACCACTATTTACCACCGCAAACATTATCCGAATGATGTTGATGTGAGCATTCCCTATGTTGCGCCCATCAATTTTGCTGTGGAAGATCCGCGTGAGGAAGAATTTTTGCGCCATGTCGCCTCCGAAGAATGCCGTGAGCGTATTCTGGACTACCAGCATATGGTGCTGACAGTCAGAGAAGCAATGATGCCCGGATTCAAAAAGTACTGTGAAGAAAAGAATTTCACCTTTAACATTCCCATGGATGCCGTTCTGGATTATTGCGTTTTGGAATATCCATTTGCATTTTTCCAATGGGGTTACGATTGCGATGAAGTGCCACAAGGCGATGTGGTTCAAAAGCTTCTGGATCATTTACTGGAAGTTAGCGCCCCGGATTATTTCGCCATAGAAGCCAAAAAGCCTACCGAACCTTTCTTCTACCAGGCCGCACACGAATTAGGATATTATGGTTATGACACAAAGCCCTTTGAAGATAAACTGAGCATCCCCGATGCAAAAGGTTATCTCCTGCAAATTTTCAGCCCTGTGGGCGATTCCGTGGAATATCTCCCTGAAAGCATGATCGAAGTGGATGAGTTTATCAAAAATCATGGCGACCGGATCCTTTATATCTACGGCGAATACGATCCCTGGTCTGCATCTGCCGCTGTGCCCGGCGATAACACCGATCACCTGAAAATTGTGAAAAAAGGCGGTTCACACGCTACGCGCATCCAAAATTTGCCGGAAGAACAGAAACAAAAGGTATATAAGAAATTATCCGAATGGCTCGAAATGGAGATACCTGTAAATAAATAGACCTATGAAAAATATTTTAGGAATTATTCTAACTTTTGGATTGATCCTTAATGGATTATCTTCAAATGCCTGTACAGTAATCGTTGCAGGAAAAAAGGCAACCAAAGACGGCAGTGTTATTGTTTCGCATACGGATGCCGGCCCGGATTGCCGTGTACATTATGTGCCCGGACAAAAATTTGAAAAAGGTGCTCAGGCCCCCATTTACTGTGGCATGGTCGAAAGTGGCCGTCCGCTGGGCGATTATGGCGAAGTACTGGGGCACATACCTCAGGTACCCGAAACATATGGGTACTTCCAAAGTGCTTATCCACAAATGAATGACCATCAACTGGCTATAGGCGAAAGCACCCTTTCCCAGCGGGACGAACTCAAGCTTGATCTGGAAAACTGCGCCCAGATAATGACCATTGAGCAGGCACAGGCTTTTGCTTTGCAACGCTGCACAAAAGCTGAAGATGCATTGGAACTCATCACATCCTTGCTCGACAAGTATGGCTTTCGCCCTTCATGCGTGGGTGAATCTGAATCGCTTGTAATCGCCGATACCGAAGAAGCCTGGGTACTCGAAGTCTATAGCGTGGGCAATGATTGGACACCCGAAAGCGGAAAACCCGGTGCTATATGGGCTGCTCAGCGCGTTCCGGATGATCAGGTGCTCATCATTCCCAATTGGAGCATCATCAAGCAAATCAACCCAAAAGACAAAAAAAATTTCCGCGTTTCGAAAAATTATAAGGATGTAGCTATTGAGCACGGGTGGTATGATCCTGATTCAGGCATGCCATTCATCTGGCAGGATGTCTATGCTCCTGTCCCACGCGAATGGGCTACCAGCCGTTTCTGGCTGTTTTACAGTACATTCTGCCCAGATTTGCCCAATCTGCCAAACCGCTATACTACCAATCCATTCGCAGGAGAAGATCAATATACCCAGTATGTTGAACCTTTAAGCATCTATCCATTCTCAGCTCAGCCTAAGGAAAAGATTGATGTAAAAGATGTTATGGAATACCAACGTTCAACCTTTAGCGGAACAATTTACGACAAAGAAAATGCGCCCGGCTGGTTCTATCCCGGAAAAGAGGGCAAATTGGTCAAAAGCCCGTTGGCAACACCTTTTCCGCGTAAGGAAATGCGCCGTTTGTTAAAAATCAACAGCCGCAGAAACGTGGCCCGTGCCCGAGGGGAATATGGTATGATAGCCCAGCTTCGCGCTTGGCTACCGGATGCCGTTGGTGGTATTTATTGGTTTTATGTTGATAACGCATTTACAAGTGCTTATGTTCCTATTTACAGCGGAAATACCGAAATCGCAGCATGCTATAAAGCTTATGATCCTGAGGAATATAATGACAATTCAATCCGCTGGTGCGTTGATTTTGTGGATAATTTGCTGTATCTGCGCTGGCAGGATGCTGTGCAAGACCTGCACGAAATGCGCGACCCGATCGAGCAGGCATTTTTTGATGAACAGGCCGCCCTCGATGCAGAAATCCAGGAATTACTCAAAGAGGATCCAAAGCTTGCTACCGAACGACTCAATACCCTCACCATTGAGCGTATGGAAAACATCCATAAAATGTTTAAAAATTTAAGGATCAAGCTTATTACAAAATATACCAATAATAAACAAGGCATTTAAGCAATTCCACCGACTAGTAAACTGGACTATTGTCGAGACAGCCGTGCAACAATAGAACAACTCTGTTGCACGGCTGTCTCATGTTGGTTTCAATTAAAGCTCATTTATGACAAGATCGTACAAATCAGATTTCCTCCTCCTGATCACTGCTATGATCTGGGGCTTTGCTTTTGTGGCACAGCGCGCCGGAATGGAGCATATCGGACCCTTTATGTTCAATGCCATCCGTTTTGCATTGGGCAGCATAAGTTTATTGCCACTCATATGGCTTTTCCCTGAGAAAAATGAAAAAAAATCCCGACCCGACAGTAAAACTTTATGGTTGGGAGGCCTTTTTATTGGCCTGGCGCTATTCTTTGCTGCCTCATTGCAACAAATCGGTGTTGTTTACACTACAGCAGGAAATGCAGGGTTTATCACTGGTTTATACGTAGTTATTGTTCCTATGCTGGGCATATTTTTTGGCAAGAAAACCGGACTGGGCATTTGGATTGGTGCGCTTTTGGCTTTGGGAGGCATGTACCTGCTCAGTGTGAAAGATGGGCTGCAAATCCAAAAGGGGGATTCATATGTATTTTTCAGCGCATTTTTCTGGGCGGTGCATATGTTGTTGATTTCGCATTATGCCGGACGTGTCAATGCGATAAAGCTTGCTGCAATTCAATTTGCGGTTTGTTCTGTTTTAAGCTTTTTTCCTGCTTTTCTCAGAGAGCAAAACAGCATGAACGGAATATTCGATGCTACTGTCCCAATTTTATATGGAGGAATAATGTCTGTAGGTGTAGCTTACACTTTGCAGGTCATCGGGCAGCGCAAAGCACATCCATTTATTGCTGCCGTAATCCTCAGTACCGAATCTGTTTTTGCTTTATTGGGCGGCTGGCTACTCCTAAGTGAAACTCTTGACCTGCGTTCAGCAATTGGTTGCAGCCTGATGTTTGCAGGTATTGTTATTGCACAGATATTTACAGGTAAAGGTTATTAAAAATTACTGATTAATAATATTTTATATTAATAAACTAAAGTTAAGTTTAGATGATTTTTCCTAAAAAAGCTTCTCGATAATATCCAGCAATTCCTGCTTTTTAATCGGTTTGGCAATATAATCATCAAAGCCACTTTTTATTAATTTCTCGCGATCATAAGCCATAGCATGTGCCGTTTGGGCAATCACAGGTACATCCGGATTGATTTCCTTGATTTGCTCCATGGCTTCAATCCCGCTCATTTTGGGCAGTCGGATGTCCATAAGTACCAAATCGGGTTGTTCAGCACGGAAATTTTTAATTGCCTCCAAACCTGTTTCTGCTCTTATTATCCTATAGTTCAATTTTTTAAGATACTGTCGCAGCAAAAGGAAATTTGAATCAACATCTTCTACGATAAGAATTGATTTGTTCATTGTTTCCGATGTATTTTGCACGATTTGTTCTGATTCTTTCGGAGCAGAATGAGCAAAAGGGAGTGCTATTTCAAATCGGGTGCCCTGTTCTGATTTGGTTTCAAAGCTTATGCGGCCACCAATAATGTGGGCAATTTCACTGACAATAAAAAGTCCCAGGCCAAGACCGGACAGTTGTTGCTCAGATGCATCATCATCGGAATAAAAACGTTCGAAAAGGTTTTTTCGTCGGTCTTCCCTGATGCCTGAGCCGGTATCCTGCACATAAAAACAGATGTCTTTTTCTTTGATTTTGTAGCCTAATTCAATATAGCCTTTATTTGTATGACGTATGGCATTATTAAGTAAATTGCTCATCATCTGACGGATACGTGAAGCATCGGAAATCATAATATCCTGGCCGTCTTGGCGGGCGCAATGATAGAGCAGCCTGATGTTTTTCTGGCGCAGACTATTGTCATAAGAATAATCTTTATGCAGGCTGCGGATGGTTTCATTTACAGAAAAGGCCTGTGGGGTAATTTCCAGCTTTCCTGATTCAAGCAAACTCACATCAATAATATCATTGAGGATGCCCTGCAGGCGGTTGGCGTTGGATATGATCATATCTGCCTGATCCTTACTTGTCTGATCTTCCAATTCAGATTTAAGGACTTCGGCAAAGCCTAAAACGGCATTCATTGGCGTACGCAGTTCATGACCGATATTTGCCAGGAAATTTGTTTTCAGGCGATCACTTTCCTGTGCATGAATTTTTGCTCTAATCAGTTCATTTTCAGTTTCTTTCTGACTACTGATATCGCTAAGCACAACAATATAGTTTATGAGCTTGCCTTGCTCATTTCGAACGCTGAATGAACGGTGCCAAATCCACTTAGTCTTATTATCAGGCATACAAAAGCGGTATTGCAAACTTAGCTTACCGGTTTCCTGAAAATCATGGCTGTTTAATTTGCGTTTCAGTTCGGGTTGGTCGGCTTCATGTACAATTTTTTGAAGCAGATGTGGCTCATTTTGAAATTCTTCATACGTAAGGCCTGTAATATGCAGCGTTGCAGGATTGGCAAAGCTAAGTTGCCCTTTTTCATCGTATAAAATTACGGCATCTTCTGTATTTTCAATGAGCCTTCGTAGTTTTTCTTCACTTTCGCCCAGCACACGATAGGCATCAATTCGCTCTTCTTCCAGGCTAATGGCTTTGGCGAGTGTGGAGATAATATGAATTTCCAGATCAGAAAACTTTCTTTCATTTACATCAACGATACACAGGCTTCCTATCGCTTTGTTTTTGAGCTGAACAGGATATCCCAAATATGATTTCAGATTGTATTTCAATACATTGGGATCGCTGTCTTTATAAACCGTATCCAGCAGGTTTTCAATGGCAACGGGTTTGTTAAAACCTTTAATTGCTGCCTCATAGCAAATATGTCCCAGTGGCCTGCCGGAGCGGTCGAGATCGGGCGGCGCCATATGATCGGCCCAGGTTACCAATGATTTGTCCTCATCATCAAGACGGTTATAAAACGAACATGCGCCATTGAGCAATTCGTGCGTTTGCTTCAGAATCAAATCGATATTTTCCTGTGGGTTTGATCCTATTTGGAGAAAAACATCATTCAATTTCTGGATTTTTTTCTCTGTATCGTCAAGCTGGCTGATGTCTTCAACGATACCAACGCCACCAAATACCTGATTATCATTATCAAAAATCGGGTTAAAATAAACACGTACAGGTGTTGCTTTATCGGCAGTAAGGCTTTTGTATGTACCTTTATATACACTCATTTCACCATTGAGGCATTTTTTTAATGCGTTTAAAAGGTCTTTATCTTTTAAACGTTCCATCATGCCAAAATTCAGCAAGGATTCTTTATCGGAGCCAACCATATCGACAAAAAGCTGGTTCATTTCAATAATTTTGCCATTTTTAGTATATGAAAATATGCCTAGAGGGCTGTTGTCAACAATTTGTTGGTACTTTTTACTGCCGATATATATTTGTTCCTTCAGCTGATTTAATTCCCTGATGTGCTTGCTTTGCTCAAGATATTCATTACGAAACAGGTTAATCATCTCAATAACAGTTTCAACAGAGTGTGAAACTTTGTTTAGATGGTTGCGTTCGTTATCATCCATACTGTTTTGTATAGTGTATTTGCCAAGCAAAATATAACCATAGGATTTATTTTTGTGTTCGAGTTTATGAATTTGAAAATTATCCCGAAACTCAGATGATCGGTTCGTGAGTGCTTCGGCTTCCTCCAATGGCAAGTTTTGTTTTTCGTCGAACAAACAATTGGTTTCCAGATAATAGGAGCAATTTTCTTTCAGGCAAAATTTTTCTTTATCCCGAATGGCATGTACAGCTTCTCCATTGCTAAGCCTGATTTGTGCCGGGATGCCCGAAATCAGGTAAACCGATTCCATGATTTTTTCCAAATAGTCGCGGCCAACAAACTCAGCAAATCTCCATTCTTCAGCAGAATCCGTTTTTTCCTGTAACCGAAGCGGGTACAATCCCATAGTTTCAGGGAAAGCTTTAAGCTTATAAACTGATTTACTGTGCTTTAAAGTAAATGTCTGCGCTTTGGTGTCAGATGTTAACTCATTCACCAAAATATTCTCAATTTTGTTAATTAACTCTTTGTCAGTATATTTAGGAGCAAAATCAATTTGCAAGAGTGTCCTTTTCAACGCATTCCAAAACATAAGTTCCTCTTTTGGAACGCCCATTGACTGCATCAAGACCCTTAATTCATTTATCATAATGCCAGGCTGTATTATCGTTTGAGCACTAAATTAAGAAAATTTAAGTAGTTCATCAAGATGCATACTTATTTTTATACAGCCCGATTGTGGATAAATAGAGTTCATCAAATTATTGGTTTGGGAAATCCTCAATTTCGTAAATTGCCGGAAAAAAAAGATGAATCAAGCAAATCAAATATACCAGGCGCCGATGCAAAGCCTTTTTGATGTACATATGAGAGGGCTGTACTCAAAACATTTTAAGGGAATTGACCTGTTTTTCACGCCCTGGATCCGCAATTCGAAAAAGAATTTTGCCCGCAAATTCGAAAAGGAAATCAATAGCGAACTCAATATTGCACAGCCGCTTTGCCCGCAAATTGTCACATCAAATGCGCAGGAATTTCTTGAAATGTCTCATTTGCTCCATCAAAAAGGCTTTGCTACATTGAACTGGAACCTGGGTTGTCCCTACCCTATGCTCACAAAAAAGGGACTGGCTGCCGGACTGCTGCCCCACCCGGATGAAATTTGCGAAATCCTGGATGAAGTAATGCAAAAAACCAAATGTGCGCTCAGCTTGAAAGTACGTTCCGGTTTGCATGATGCAGAAGAGCTACGAAACCTGCTGCCTTTGCTGGATCAATATCCGCTGGAGGAAATCATCATCCATCCACGTACTGCCGATCAAATGTACAAAGGCAAAGCCTCGCCTGAAGATTTTTCTGAATTTCAGAAACTCACCAAACACGATTTGGTTTATAATGGTGATATTGTTCATTATCCGGATTTCCTAAAACTTCAAAAGCAATTTCCTACGATAAATAAATGGATGATCGGGCGTGGGCTCCTGATCAACCCTTTTCTACCGGAAATGATAAAAGCCAATACGGATCAGTTGCCTGAAAACAGTCAGATACGGCTTGAAGAATTTCTTATGGACAGCTTTGAGTTTTATTTGGAACGATATAATGGCTATCATCATATTCACTTAAAAATGATTGCTTTATGGGAATATTTATCGCAATCCTGTACCGATCCGCATAAAGCTTTGAAAGCGGTAAAAAAAGCAAACAATGAAGCAGCCTACCGGAAGGCTGTTCAGTATAATTTGCAGATCCTGAACGTTTAGGTGGCCTGTTTTGAACATTTCAAAACTACTGACGCCTCAATAAAAAAACATTTTATTTTTCCTGATTTATAAAAATTCTGTTTATATTTGAAGCTGAAATCCATTGTATTATTGATTTTAGCAAGTAGAACCTTTATAAGTCGAAACATGAAGAAAATACGCGTATTTTTTATTTTGGCATTCATTGTCAATAGTTCTACTGCACAGAATATATTGAATAATAGTAATTTATGGAATGTCGTTACAGAATTGAATTTCGGGGCAAAGAACACCATAAGCTACCGGTTTTCCGGTGATACAACGATAAATGGCCTCATTTACAGCAAGCTCTACGAAAGTGAAGCAAATTCACCCACAAACTGGCATTATTACAGTGCATGGAGAGAAGACGGATTGGGCAAAGTTTATCAAAAACTCCGCTTTGATTATGCACAGCAGGAAGAACTTGTTTATGATTTTTCAATGGAAGCCGGTGATACGGTTGTCACTGTATTTCACGGGACATCAACGCAATTTTACTGTGATTCCATCGATTTTGCAGAAATGCTGGACGGCACTTTGCGCAAACGGCAGTTTATGAGCGATCAATATGGCTATCACGAAGTTTGGGTTCAAGGAATCGGCTGCCTGTTCGGATTGCCATTTTCTTCTTTTCAGTCGCATATTTTTGATTATTGGTACACATTAAACTGCTTCAGCACAGATAATGAGCTGATTTACAAAAATACTCATCTGAGTGATGATTGTTATTTTAACACAGTAGGGATTGAAGCGCAACCGAATATGGGCATTAAGCTGCTCAGCCCCAACCCTGTTCAAGGTGAAATCAGGATATCTAACCCCAATCAATCATCGGTTTTTGTGTCGCTTACAGACGCCCGTGGCCTGATGGTTTTTTCGACTAATGATCACAAATCGTTTATTGAGATCAGTTGCAAAGAACTGTCTTCCGGTTTTTATTTCCTTCGTATTTATAGTAAGGATAAATTACTGTACTACAGAAAATTAATCAAATTATAGATATTATGAAACGTATCCTAACCATAATCGTATTTTTTACTTTATACTATACTGCACAGGCCCAACTCAACCCGATTAGAGACCTGCATTTCAGACATTGGTACGAATGTCCCAATAATTTTTACACGCTGAACTGGCTGCCTCCCGAGCCATCCGCCGACAGTTTGATTGGCTATAATATTTACCGATCGACATTAGACGGATATACTGAACTCTATCAGTTTCAAACGAAAACGGAATTATACTGTGCTCCGGGCGCTTGCGTTGACTCCCTTGATTTTTTATGCTTTTTGAACTGCGAACCTTTTGAAATTTTTGTAACAGCAGTTTATAATGGTGGTCGCGAATCGGATTATGACACAACAGCTTTTTGCTTTGGGTTTGCCATTGGGGTAGAAGAGCTTGATAAAACTGCAGACATCCTTTATCATCCCTCTTTGAAGCAATTGGAAATAAAATCCACAAATGTCCATGGGATTGAACTCTACGATATAAGTGGAAAACGGGTATATTCTGCAAATCAGGGAAATGTCCATTATTTCTCACATCTGCCAAAAGGGTTTTATATACTGCGATATTCGCAGGGCCATGGGCATATTTCCAAAAAACTAACAATAAAATAACCTATAATTAAAATTTTCCAAACCTTTTTGTATATTGCACGTTCAAAGTATTCACTACTACCAACCATTACTTAACCAAAACCAAAAAAGCCATCCTTTGCGGGATGGCTTTTGATTTACAGGGTTTTCAATATTATTTTAACCAGCGGTCGAGCCACTCTTTAAAGGCACGTTGCCACAAGATTCCGTTTTGCGGTTGCAATACCCAATGGTTTTCATCGGGGAAAAACAGGAATTCCGCAGGGACATCGCGCAGCACAGCCGCATTAAAAGCGCTCATGCCTTGTGTATAAGCAATGCGGTAATCCAGCTCACCATGGATAATCAAAATGGGCGTATCCCATTTATCCACAAATTTATGCGGGCTGTTGGCATAGGAACGTTGCGCTATTTTATTGTTTTTTTCCCAGAAAGCGCCACCAAGATCCCAGTTTACAAACCACATCTCTTCGGTTTCTAAGTATTGTGATTCGAGGTTGAACATACCGTCATGCGCAATAAATGCTTTGAAAAGACCATCATGGTGGCCGGCCAGCCAGAATACAGAAAAACCGCCATAGCTCGCTCCTACGGCACCCAAACGGTTTTCATCCACCCAGCTTTCCTGCTTCACATTGTTGATTGCCGAGAAATAATCCTTCATATTTTGTCCGCCATAATCGCCGGAAATCTGCTCATTCCATTCCTGACCAAATCCCGGTAATCCGCGACGGTTTGGCGCCACAACCACATATCCGTTGGCTGCCATCATCTGGAAATTCCAGCGATATGACCAAAACTGGCTCACAGTGCCCTGCGGTCCGCCCTGGCAATACAGCAATGCAGGATATTCCTTGCTTTCATCAAAGCCCGGAGGCAAAATTACCCACACCAGCATATCTTTATGGTCGGTTGTTTTTACCCAACGTTTGGTAACTTTGGCAAGTTCAAGCTGATCAAGCAGATGTTTGTTCTCAAACGATAGTTCTTTTGATGCACCACTTTGCGGATTTACAGAATAAATCTCGGCAGGTTTTGACATACTGACGCGGGTAGTGATAATCTGGTCCCCGGCCAGGATCAATGATTGATAATTATGAATTCCATCTGTTACCCTGCGGAATTTTCCATCAACCAAATTAAGCTGGAAAATCTCATCAGTAGCCTGGATGTCACTGATAAACCAAATGGATTTTCCATCGGCAGACCAATTGAGCCCGTGCGCATTCTGATCCCAGCCTTCACTCATATCCTTTTTCTCACCTGTGGCCATGTCCATGACGAACAGACGCACTTTATCTGCTTCATAACCATCGCGTTCCATGCTTTCCCAGGCCATTTTGCTGCCATCGGGCGAGAAAACCGGAGCCACATCATAACCCATCATGCCGGGCGTCAGGTTTTTGGTTTTTCCACTGGCAATATTATAAAGGTATATATCGCTGTTTGTACTGAGCGAATAGGCTTTCCCTTCCAGTTTGCGGCAGGTATATGCAATGTTTTTGCTGTCGGGCGTCCAGTTGATCTGTTCCATCCCGCCAAAAGGCGCCAGTGGCGATTCCCAGGGTTCCCCTTCCATGATGTCTTTGGCGTTTGTTACTTGTCCGTTTGCATAATCGGCCACAAAAACATGGCTGTAATGATCTACCCAATGATCCCAGTGGCGGTACATCAGGTCGTCCATAATACGTCCGGTGGTTTTGTCCAGACCTTCATAAAGCTTCTGCATAGGTTTTTGCACGGGCACATCACTAATAAACAAGACCTGATTTCCATCAGGCGAAATTTTAAATCCGCCCATACCATTGGTCACATGGCTGATTTGTGTTTTTTCACTGCCATCAATTTTCATGCGGAACATCTGCAAGCCATCATCGGCAGCAGCCAAAAAGGCTATTGTTTCATTATCAAGCCAAAGGGCATTATACTCCCCTCCTGCTGTTTGGGTCAACTGCTTTTTGTTGTTCCCATCAATGTCCATGATGAAGAGTTCACGATTGCTTTTGTTCTTTTCAACACTGTAGTACGATACGCCATACAGCAATTTTTTGCCATCCGGCGATAGCTGAACATCACCCAGGCGCCCAAAAGCCCAAAGCACTTCCGGTGTCATAATTTTGGAATTCAGTTTAAGTTCATTTTTCCCGATGATGTTTTCTGTGGTTGCCTGTTCCTGTTCATTTTGCTGACAGGAGGTAAATGCAGCCAGCAAAATGAAACTGAGCAGCATGGGTACAATACCCGTCCAATATTTTTTGTGTGTCATACGAAGATTTTTAACATTATTTCCAGCGAATTTATAAAAAAACATAGAAAAGCTTATCACGTATATCTATTTTTTGTATTTTCGTAAAAATTGAAACGATTAACCCCCTTTTATAATGAAACAGGATAAGCTGTCATTCCTAAATTTAATCCGCGAAGCGGCTATCACTATTAATAAACATGAAGCTATCGTGTTTTGTAATGATGAATTTTTAAAGAGGACTGAATATACACTTCCCGAAATAAAGCAATATTATTTCAATGATATATTTCAAATACATGAAGCAGTATCTATTTCTGATCATGGCACGGGCATACTTATTTTAGCCAATGATGACGAAATAAACACTACATTCAAACGAGAAGAAATTGCGGATTCTGATCTCCGCATCATTGTTTTTCAGGAAGATTTCGTTTCACAAAATACTGATAATAAAGCTACTGACCTTAGTTACTCATCTTCATTTTTATTGTTTGCCGACCAAATAATTGAACGCATTCCTTATGCTTCCGTATTGCTCGACCATCAATGCAAAATAATTGCCGTTAATAAATCATACCGCAGTTTACTCACTGGAATCAGTAGTTTTAAAGGGCGTTATCTGAAGGAAATCAACAATAAATCAACTACTTATCTTCCCGACTTAAGCCTTCAATGCAAAAACAGTAAAAAGAAAGTATCAATTTCTTATCATCACTCATCCACCGGATTAACACATCCCGTGGATAGTTTTTGTGAGCCTGTGTTTATCGATGGCTGCAAGGAAATTTATATTCATTCTTGGAAAATCAGTAAGTTGAATATTGAATTGCTGGCAGAGGATTATATCGGTTTACGCAAATCCGGAGTCCACCTCACTGTGCGCCTAAATGAATCTGGAATGATTATCGATTTCCCCTCTTCGATGGAAAACCTGACTTCCATCAGGTCGCGCTTTATGCTGCTCCATCCTTTCAATGAGCTTCTAAACCGACCGGATACAGCAATTTTTAATTATTATCTGGAAAACATCAAAGACCCTCCGGCAATGTTTGCTATGGAATTAAACATTCGTTCAGGCACTTCTTCGGTTCCTTGCTGGTGGGAGTTTATCAGCTTTCAGGAAAACAATAAAGTCAATATTTTGGGCATTGGAAGAAATATCAGTAATGAAAAACTATTGCAGTCAGAATTGGATCGGATCAGACAAACAGAGTCAAAGAGACAGTTTGAAAATATAGCAAATTCCATAAAGGATAACGACCTCTGTCTTGCTATTACCCACGAAACGGAAAAACAATTCATTCAATTCAGCAAATGGTTCCGGCAGCCCATTACTGCCATAGGCCTTCTGGCTGATAATCTGTATTATAAGCTGGACAATGATACTGAAATAAATAAAAAGGAATTTAAGCTGTTTTTCGATAAAATTAATAATGCAATTTCAGAAGCCAATTCCCTCATTACAGACATCGGGAACTTAAACAATAATGAGCCAGGACAAGAGCCTACGGAAGTACTTTATGTTTTAAACAAAACAATAAAATATTTACATACAAGGATCCCTTCTTTAAAAATCAGTTATAGCGGGAAGAGCAATAAAAATGTCAGGTCAGAAATACCGATGTATGATTTGGCCAAAATATTTCAGAATATAATTCAGGCAATTTCCATCAATGATGACAAAACTTTCCTTCAAGAAACAAAGGAAATTTCAATTAAAATGGAACAGGAAAGCAATATCTTAACACTTGGTTTTTCTTGTGCGGCAAAACAACTAAGTAAGCTTTCACGTATTTTTCTTGGGCGGGCGATTCATCTCACGAAAAAATGTGAATGTGGCCGTATCTATGAAAAAAAGGACGGCAACACCTTGTACATACTATTCAAATTCACTATTTTTACCACAGCAAATGACTATTGAGCCCATTGCACATGATAAAATGCTGAACAAAACAAGCAGCCTATGCCACAAAAGCTATCCTTACGATCGTTGATTAAAAAGGAGTTTGTGCGCTCAGCACTTATTCCTATTGCCGTTATTGAAGTGCTTTTACTGGTACTCTATTTTAGTATCAATTTTTATAAAGATCTTCAAACGCGCAATACACTTTTAAAGGAAGTTCAGGAGAATATACAGGAAATCAGTGCACGAGAGCAAGCCAAAATAAACATTGAACTCAGGCAAATCAGTGATATTGCGAAAATATTGCAAAACGACAACCAACGCGTTTTTCAGCACCCTGATTTGATGCAAAGACCTGATGAAAAGCCAATATTCAAAAAACTAGAAAATGGTATAATTTATAAAGAAAATGACAACGGCGGTAGTAGTATATTTGTAAGTGCACATCAGGAAAAAACCCCGGAATTATGGAAAAAGATTGCGTTTACCGAAGCTATGGATCCTCTTTTCAAAGATTTTACAGATCAAAACGACCTGATTGTTGCTATTTATATCAATACATGGGACAATGTAAACCGCTACTTCCCTTTTATCCCAAAAGTCTGGGAACAATACGAAGCAAACCTGAATATTCCCGACTTTAATTTTTACTATCTCGCTGATGAAAAGCACAATCCGGAGCGTAAACCTGTATGGACAGATGCTTATCTCGACCCTGCCGGAATGGGCTGGATGGCTTCATGCATTGTACCGGTTTATAATGATGATTTCCTCGAAGGCGTAACGGGCATTGATGTTACAATAGCCCGTTTTGTGCAAAATATCCTCAATATGAAAATCCCATGGGACGGCCAGGCGTTTTTGGTAGATGAAAGCGGTACAATTCTGGCAATGCCCGAGGGCGTTGAGAAACTACTCGATTTAAAAGAGCTGCAAGGCCATAAATATGATAATACCATTAAAAAGGACACGTATAAACCCGATGATTTCAATATCCTGAAAAACAAGCGTATCCCGGAGCGAATCAAGGAATTGTTCCACAGCAAAGAAACCATTCAGGAAATAGAACTGAAAGATCAGGTGTATATCGTTTCTCAGGAAATTATCCCGGAAACCGGCTGGCATTTATTCTTTTTAATTGATGAAAATATTGTTTTTGAACCCGTTTATGATTTATATAAAACCGGTTTAGGCTTGGGTTATGCAGCCATTGTGTTTCTCGTCGGATTTTACATCCCCTTCTTTGTTTACCTGATTCGCAAATCGCGCAAAATGGCCGATAAAATCAGTAAACCACTAAATTATATGGTTGTAGCCAGCACCGACATCACTTCCGACCTGGAAAATATGGAGGCACGTTTGCAGGCTGTTGGCATCAGTGAGCTGGATGAATTGAGCAGAAATTTCAATATCATGACTACCGAGCTCCAGAACCTGTATCAGGAAATGGAGAGCAAAATTGCAGAAGGCATCAATCAATTACGCGAAAAAGACCATCTGATAATCAAACAATCGCGACAGGCTGCCATGGGTGAGATGATTGGAAATATAGCGCATCAATGGCGGCAACCGCTCAACAGCATCGGTGTGCTGGTACAAAACCTCGAGGATGCCTACGAATTTGGTGAACTGGATGAAAAATACCTGAACGAAAAGGTTTTGCAGATTATGAACATGCTGCAATATATGTCGCAGACCATTGACGATTTCCGGAATTTCTTTAAACCCAACAAAGTCGTCGAAAGCTTTGGACTGGCTTCTGTCATTGATAAATCGGCAAAACTTATTGAAGCCGCTTATAAAGCCGCCAACATCAATATTGATATCGACATACAAAGCGATTGTACTGTGCAAGGCTATCCCAACGAATTCAGCCAGGTAATCCTCAATATTTTGATGAACTCTCGTGATATTGTAATCGAACGTTCCCTCAAAAGAGCGACTGTAAAAATATCATTGAAAATTGAGGGAAACAAAAGCCTGCTGAAAATTTCAGATAATGCCGGCGGTATTGATGCCGAGCATTTTGACCATCTTTTTGAACCTTATTATACAAGCAAGGAAATGGGAACCGGTTTGGGGCTATATATGTCAAAAATGATTATCGAAAAAAATATGAATGGAAAAATCATTGCCAAAAACCAAGGTAATGGAGCTTGTTTTACTATTGAAATACCAGTAAATGAAACTACCGACCGAAAAATATAATATGACCGTCCTTTATGTGGAGGACGAACACTACATCAGGGAGCCTTTTGCAGAGATGCTGGAAAGACGTGTAAAAACCGTCATCACTGCCGAAAACGGTGAAGAAGGATTGAAAAAATTCCGCGCATTTAAACCCGATATGATTGTGACTGATATCAAAATGCCGGAAATGGACGGTCTTGAAATGGTGGAAACAATCAGGAAGGAAGGCTTTAAAACGCCGGTAATTGTAACTACTGCCTTTGAATTCCGCGACCTGCTTTTTAAGTCCATCGAACTGGGAATCAACAAATATCTTGTGAAGCCCATCAAAAGGAAAGCGATTGTGGACGCCTTGGACGATTTATATCAGATCCACCTGTTCTACAAAAGTTATGACCAAAACAACCAACTTTTGGAAATCGTTCTTGATACCGAATCAAATATCGTTATCAGCGCCCCAATAAAATCATTCCGCTCATTTAATGATGAATTTCTTGCTTTCTTCGGCTTTTTAAACGAAGCAGATTTTAAACAGAACAATTACAAAAGCCTGATTGATTTTATTCGGTCTGTTGAAGGAAAGCAATTTGATTATCCCGGAAGGAACGATAACACCTGGATTGATTCATTCATCATCCGAAACGGAATCGAGAACAACACCATAATTAATCTGCGCCCTGGCTCCGATAACCGCAAATACGCCTTATCATTCAGGGTTTTAGATGAAAAAGGCTTATTTTTGATCATTTTAAAACCCAAAAGTAACATTATTGTCTAACGGGAGTATAAGTTTTACTGAGATATTCAATGCCTATGACAAACGATACACAAAAACCAGCCAAGTACCCTGTTCATGTTCTTTATGCTGAAGATGACCTCATGATCAGGATGCCCATGGTGGAAATGCTTAAAAGGCGTGTTGAAAAACTGCATGTTGCGGAAGACGGGCAGGAAGCTTTGTATTTTTTCGAACGTTTCCGTCCCGATATTATCATCACTGATATAAGAATGCCCCGTCTCGATGGACTGGAACTGATTCAAAAAGTCAAGGCCATTGATCCCGATATCACCAGTATTGTTGTATCGGCACATGATGATGCAAATTATTTTATTCGTGCCATTGATGTCGGTGTCAATGATTTTTTATTAAAGCCCATCGACCGCAAAAAACTGTTTGAGAAACTGCACAGGCATGCCGGTTTTGTGCAAATCCGAAAGCAGGAAAAACAGCTCAGCAAAATTCTGGAATCAATTTCGGAACAAGCCGGTGAAGGCGTTATAATTACCTCTTCTGATGGCATTATCAGCTTCCGAAACCAACTTAGCGAAACGTTTTTGGGACATGAAATCGAAACCGGGACTAAGCTTTCCGATTTACAAGGATTCCCGCAAAAGCCGCAAAAAGAGGCAATGGAATGTATCCGGCAAAGCAATCAGGTCATCAAATCCGAATTTGATATCAAAAAAAACAATGGGGAATGCCTGAACCTGGAAATATTTGTGCGCTCCCTGCAGTCCGGTAAAGATCATTTTGGATTGATTATCCTGCGCGATATCAGCGACCATAAACGCAAAGAACTGGAACTCATCAAAGCACGTCAACAGGCCGAAGAAGCCGGTATGGCACGGATGAACTTCCTGAGTGTTATGAGCCATGAAATCCGCACACCATTAAATGGGATTATCGGTACAACAAAATTATTGCTTGATGAACAACCACGGGAAGATCAAAAACAATACCTCCAAACCCTCGATTATTCAAGCAACCATTTGCTCTCCTTGGTCAATGACATACTCGATTTCAGTAAAATAGAAGCTCATAAAATTGAATTCGAACAAAGCCCGATACGGATTTCGGAGCTGATTACAAACCTAAAACAAATATTTTCCTATAAAGCCTCGGAGCGCAATACGGAAATTACATCTGTGTTTCCCGAAAATTTACCCGAAATTGTATTGGGCGACGCGGCCCGCCTGAGCCAGATTTTAACAAACCTGCTCAGTAATGCCGTAAAGTTTACCTCAAACGGCAAAATTGAGATCACTTGCACTATCACAGCGCAAGATGATGATAAACTACGCTTAAGATTCAATATTAAAGACAATGGAATTGGTATTGCGGCAGAAAAACAAGCAGGAATTTTTGATGCCTTTACACAGGCCGGAAGCAATATCAACCGACAATACGGAGGTAGCGGACTGGGTTTGAACATCACAAAGAAACTCATAGAACTGCAAAACGGAACAATTGGACTGAACAGTAAAGAAGGAATAGGTTCCGATTTCTATTTTGAACTTGATTTTGGCATCATAAGCAATTCCGAGCTTAAAAATTCACGGCAGCAGCAGGAATTTGCAGACTTAAGCGGTTTGGAAGTCCTTTTGGTTGAGGATAATACTGTGAACCAAATGATTGCCTCAAGATTTATCAAAAACTGGAATGCCAACGTACATATTGCTTGCAACGGCAGGGAAGCGTTGGAAAAATTTGATCCAAATCTGCACCACATCATCCTGATGGATTTACAAATGCCTGAAATGGACGGATTTGCAGCTTGCCAGGAAATCCGCAAAAAACATGATGACATTGCTGTAATTGCGCTCACGGCTTCTGTGCACAAAGAAGTAAAAGATGCTGTTCTGGATGCCGGGATGACGGATTTTATCAGCAAACCCTTCATCCCACAGGAATTGAACCGGACTATTGCTAAATACACAGTAAAAGAAAAGTAAATTATTGGACGGTTTCTTTCCTCATGAACTCCTAATCTTCTATTTTTGTTATTATTACAGGAAACCCAAATCTTTCCGTAAGAACTATTGTCAACAAACAAATTGATTTTTATGAAACTATTTGCAATAAATACAGAAAACTGGCAATCGGATGGCGGCGCTGTTTTTGGCGTTGTGCCCAAAAAACTATGGTCGCGCTTTGTGCAGGCCGACGAAAAAAACAATATCAATGTGGCCAACCGGAATTTGCTTGTAAAAACAGATGACCGCCTCATCCTTTTTGATACAGGAATGGGCGATAAACAAGACGATAAATTCTTTTCCTTCCGATACATTTTTGGTGATGAATCGCTGGAGAAAGGATTTAAAAATGCGGGTTTTCAATTTGATGAAGTTACAGATGTAATTTTTACCCACCTTCATTACGACCATTGCGGAGGAGCAGTACGCAAAACCGATAAAAACTTTGAACTCACCTTTAAAAATGCAACACACTGGGTTTCTGAACGTCAATGGAAATGGGCTACAGAACCAAATGTACGTGAAGCAGCTTCTTACCTGCCTGAAAACCTGTTGCCATTGAAAGATTCAGGCAAATTAAAATTTATCGAAGATGAAGGTGCTTTTTGCCCGGGCATAGAATTGCGCATGATGCACGGCCATACCGACGGCCAGATTATCCCAATTATTGAATATCACGGTAAAAAACTGGTGTTTACAGCCGATTTCATTGCCAGCGCTGCACATATCCCCCTACCCTATATTCCCAGCTACGATACCCGTCCCCTGCTGAGCATGAAAGAAAAAGAAGATTTTCTCAAGGAAGCAGTTGAGCAAAACTATACACTAATGTTCCAGCATGATTTTTACACCGAATGCTGTGCGTTAGAACAAACACCCAAAGGCATTCGCGCCGGGAAAATTTTGAAATTTGAAGAGTTTTGCTGGGGATAATTACTTGTAAGACAATATTCTGATCATTATCTATTATTGCCTTCCCACTCATCGGATGACTCCAGGTCATCCGATGAGTGAAATTGTCCTTTCTCAAATGTAATTCCCGAGTTTGACAGCAAATATTTGTATATAGTTGACACATAGCATATTGATGCCATGAGTTTTGGTTTGTGCCACTACAATTTGTCTTCTTTTGATAGGATTTTTGGTGGTACTTGCATGCCGATAGCTTTAATCAACTTAAGCGCATTTGGAGGGATATCGGTTCGGAGCCAAATTGTATTTTTTTTGATTTTAACAGGCACGGCCATGACCCTGGCCAATTGTCCCATTGCTGCCGCTACCGTTAAAGGGCGGTCTTGAATTAATTTTTTTTCAGTGGATTTTGAGCTGTACCTTTCTTGGCTTTCCCTAAGCTTTTTGGTTAAGTGTGCCTCGCAATAATGTGATAAAAAGCAGAGCATCAGATGTCCAATAATCCGGTTATCAGTCCAATGAAACACCGGCCTGCTTTTCAAATAGCCTTTCATTTCGCCGAAGGCATCTTCAATCCGCCATAATTCTTTGTAATTTGAAACGATTTCAGTAGCTGGCATTTGCTTAACATTGGTAACAATACCAAAAAAGCCATCACTTTTAGCCTCTTTGGCAATTAACTTGTGGTTAAGGCCACATTGGCTTTGGCCTTTTACAGAAAGGTATTTTTTATATGCCCGGTTGGTAATAAATTTTTTTGTCAGTGGCTTGGAAGAAGAAAGGGCAGCATTGATTTTGTCCAGTACATCTTCGCGTGCTTTGGCGTCTCGCCCTGCCCTTATTTTTGACCAAGTTATAATGCAGCGGTCTTCACCGATTGTGGTTTCACGTATTGCCAGCTCTTCATTAAGCCAGTTAAACTTGGAGAGGTCATAAAAACCTTCTTGTATTTCCTTTTTTAAAGTCCCCATCTTTAACCCGACAATAAACTCGCCATTGCGCTTTTTAATGTGCTTAAGGTTATCAAATGAGAAAAGCCCACGATCGGCCACAAAAATAAATCTGCGCACAGAAAGCTTGCTGCTGATGCGCTCCACGATACCATCAAGGGTTTTGCCTTCAAAGGTATTGCCCGGATGGACTTCAAAACAGAGCGGTATCCCGCAAGTATCCGTAAGCAGGCCCAATACTACCTGTGTGCAATCGCTTCGCATTTCCTTACTGTACCCAAATTGGCGAAGTTCACCCAGATCTGTCCGTGTGCTCTCGAAACGCAAGGTTGTCAAATCGTACAGCACTACATCTACATTAATGCTAAAAAGGTCTTTGCCGTAATTGAACAGAAAGCGCTCGATGTCTTCTTTGTGCTTGCTAAGCAGGTCAAGGCTGCGATAAATATGCTGAAGCGATATATCGTGGTCAACTAAACCTGGGTACATGCGCTGCAACCAATTGTCATAAAGGGAAAGTTTTGAAACTGGTTTTAGAAAACGGGAACAAACTTGTGAAAACAAAACGCGCTCCAAGTTAAATTCAAGCTTCGGGTGCTGGGATTGGATATTGGCAAGGCATTTTTTTATCCCCAGTTCCCCCATCATGCGGTCAAGTATGAGCAGGGGCCCCAGTACATAGGTGTCCTTAACATCTACTTCTTTGGCCATGTCAAACACTGCAAGCTTGTCGGTGTGTTTGCGTATTGCTTCTGCAAGTTGCTCCAGCCTGCCCTCTTCAACTTTCCCAAGGGACATTAAGGTGCGCTGTTTGACTTTTCCTCCTTCACGATAAGACTCTACCAAATGGTAATAGGCTGTGCCCTTGCTGTTTTTTGTTGTCTTGATGAACATAGCACTTTGTTTATCACACAAATATAGACAAAGACCATTCTATTTTATGCATATGAACTAAAATTGTTCACTACACTTTTGTAAAACCAAAACAGAAACCCAGTGTTTATAGGGGGTACAGAAGGTCTGAGCAAATTATCTGTCAAACTCGGGACAAACACCCAAAGGCATTCGCGCCGGGAAAATTTTGAAATTTGAAGAGTTTTGCTGGGGATAATTACTTGTAAGACAATATTCTGATCATTATCTATTATTGCCTTCCCACTCATCGGATGACTCCAGGTCATCCGATGAGTGAAATTGTCCTTTCTCAAATGTAATTCTCAACATAAGGCATGATTTTGTACTTTTGAGTCAACACCTACGTACACGTAAAACAAAATCCAAACATCATGATTTTTGCCCATTACTTCCATCCCGAAACCATAAAAACCATTATTCCGATGGAACAGTTGGAATTTGTGGGCTACTCCCTACCCTATTACAATAAGCTGCGGCACGAAATACACAAATCTTTAAATCCCAAACAGGAAATCCAAATCCATTCCGTTTCTATTGAAGAATATCGCAAAGTGCATGACGATGCCTACATAGACAGTATTCTGCGGGCTTCGCAAGGTTCCAGCGAAGCAAATATGCCCATCAGCGGTGAATGCTATAATCTCTATTATGCTGTTCCGGGCTACGAATACGGTTTGGGCGGGCTATATTCCATCATCAATTTAATGAAAAAAGGAGTGCTCGACCGCGCTTATGCCTTTAGTATGGCCAGCCACCACGCCTATCCCGATCACGGACATGGTTACAGCCTGCTCAATACTTTGGCGGTTTCGGTGCGTTATGCCCAAAGTGTTGGATTTCAAAAAGTGTTGATTCTCGATTGGGACCACCATCATGGCGATGGAACGCAAACAATATTCGAAAACGACAAAAACGTATGCCAAATCAGCATCCACAGCGCGGTGGACATGTATATGGCCAAACAGGAAGTGCTGCACTTGGGCACAACGGAATATGGCAAATCTATGGGGCATATCAATATTCCGGTTCTTGCCGAAGATATGAGTGAAAGTTTCTACTATGAAGAATTGGAAATGACCGGAGCAATTTATCGCGACTATAATTGCATCAAACAATTGCAAATGGAACTGGAACAAATTCCTTTTGCACCCGATATCATTTTCATTTTCGACGGACATGATGCGCATATTGAAGATTGCGGAGCCGGTGTGGCCAATTTTACTACCGATGATTTCCGCACTTTAAGCCGGATTGCTGTTGAACAAAGCAAAAAACACCGCTGCCCGCTTGTCTCCATTCCCGGAGGTGGCTATACGCCAAACGCAGCCGTTGCCGCAGCTTTGGCACATATTGAGATTTTAAGTGAATAAAACCCTCGTTATTTGTTGCTTATATAAATAAGGTCATAAAACGCTTTATATCAGTACCTTGCTTTTTGTACAAAGAAATTGATTGAGATTCCCCAAGCAACTAAACCCATTTAGCCGCATTTATGATGTACTGGCAAATTGTATATTCGCCAGATTTTATTGACCAAATGTAACCATATGAACACCAGGAGAATTACCATTTCAATTGCAATTATTTTATTTGCTTTTTCCTCTTTGCTGTCCTTTGCAGCCAACGATACCATTTATCTCGAATTCAGCTTTCCTCAAATTACTCAAAACGAGGATGGTATGCTTCGTGTAGAAATGGACGGATGTATCATGAACGGACGGGAAGGAATGCCACAACTTCCTGCACGCGATTTCACTGCACTATTACCTTATGGAGAAAGCCTGACATGCATTGAAATCATCAGCACAGAATATTTTGATGAGGAAATCAATGGGCTGGCCGCACCGGCTTCGGCTCAGTTCCCGATCAGCATTGGCGCACCAAAAGGCTACAAACCTCAGGCTCGTGCCGATATCTATCAAAAAAACAGTTGGTATCCGCAAAGTCATTTGCTGCACCAAAACGAGTCCGCTTTCCGTGGCTTCGGACTGGCACAGTTCAGCATCATGCCCTGCAGCATGCAGCCTGTTGAAGAAAAAATCCGTGTCATCCGCAAAATCGGATTGATTGTGCATAGCGAAAAATCGCGCAATGCCGATGAACGCGCTGCCTTTCTGCGCAACGATAATGAGAGCCTGAAATTACTCAGCCGCTATTGCGACAATGTGCAAAATCTGGCATCCTACCCTAAGATGCGCACCGAATCAAGCCTGGATATGATCGTAATCACCAACGAAAAAATGGCCCCCGCTTTTGATGAATTTCTGGAAACCAAGCAAATGCTCGGTCTGGCCAGCGGCATAATCACTACCGAAGAAATTGAAAACCAATATGCAGGCATCGACAAGCAGGAGCAAATCCGAAACTGCATCATCGACTATTACCAAAACCAGGGCATCAGCTATGTGGTTTTGGGCGGCGACAGCGATCCTAAAAACCCTCAAAACAACATCATTCCCCACCGCGGCATCTACCTCGGCATTATGGACGAAACCGACCTGCCCAGCGATATGTACTATGGCGGCCTCGACGGCAACTGGAACGAAAACGGCAACAACCGCTGGGGCGAAGCCAATGAAGTGGATTATTTTATGGAAGTGAGCGTAGGCAGGATTTGTACCGACAATATTGATGATACACGAATCTTCCTCAATAAAATCATTCGCTACAGTACCGATCCCGTCATTGAAGACATCACCAAAGCATTGATGCTGGGCGAAAACCTCGACGACAATCCTACCTGGGGCGGCGATTCCAAAGACGATGTTGCTGCCGGTAGTAATGCCCACGGAATCAGCACTGCCGGTTTTCCGGAGCAGTTTACCATCAGCCGCTTATACGACCGCGAACAAATTTGGAACAAAGGCAGTGTTTTCCAGCATTTCAACACGGAAGGGCTGCACATCCTCAACCATCTCGGCCACTCCAATACCACCTTCAATATGAAAATGAACAATTCCGATGTCAGCACCATGAGCGTACACAACGACGGAGTGAACCGCTCTTATGTAATCGGTTATTCGCAGGGATGCTACAACGGTTCATTTGATAACCGCCTCACTTCTCCTGCTGCTTATACCGTGGATTGTTTCGCCGAAAACATTACCAATATGCCCGGCGGAATGGTCGCCAGTCTGTCCAACTCGCGCTACGGTTGGTACAGCCCGTCCAATACCGACGGCATCAGCCAGTTTTTTGACCGCGAATTTTTCGACGCCCTTTTTGGCGAAGATATATACGAAATCGGACGAATGAACGATGACAGCAAGCATGAACTCGCAAGCTGGATGCAGGAAAATGATTATATGCGCTGGGGCGGCTTGGAGATTATCCTTTTTGGAGATCCCTCGATGGATGTATGGACAAATACTCCGCAGGAAATTGCAAATGCTGTGATTCCGGAAAGTATTGGTTATGAAGATTTAGCCATTGAAATCGGCGCCGGATTCGAAAATGCACGCATTGCCCTCATGCAAAATGGCGAACTCATTGGCCGTGGAAGAAGCACGAGCAATGGCATGGAAGAATTCAGTTTCTTCAAAGCATTGGAAACACCCATGGATATAGAAGTATTTATCAGCGGCCACAACCATCTTATTCTGCGCGATACCGTTAAAGTGATTTATAACGGGCCATTCCTGGTCAGTACCGAAGCAATGTTCCTCGAATCCGCTTCCAACCCTTATGCCAACGACAGCATTGATAATGGCGAACTCGTGGATATTGCCGTACACCTTTATAATTACGGCAGCCAAACTGCCACAAACATCAGCATGAAACTGATCGACAGCTGTATATATGCACAAAATATTGGCACTACAGGTCAGTGGACTTTTGAAAATTTGGGACCGCGCGAAGAAATATATTTTACCACTTTTGGCAGTGCTGTCCAAATATCCGACAGCCTTCCCGATCAGTATGAAATGAAATTTATGATGCAGTTCAGCAGCGAAACCCAACAGTGGGATTGCCCGGTGGTATGCAATGTAAACGCACCCCTTCCGAGCGAACTGCCCGTGAGCTGGGATGATGCAGCTTCGGCCTATGCAAACAACCAGCCCGATCCGGGCGAAAGCCTGATTCTGGAGCTGCCCATCCATAATGAAGGCCATGCCGCTTTGCACGATATCGAAGTACAGGCAGAAAGCCGGAACCCATATATCGCGCTGGATGAAAATACAGCACAAATAAGCGAACTCAATGCATTAAGCACTCAAATGGCATATTTCCCATTAACCATCAGTGAGCAAATGCAAATTGGTGAATGCGGAACAGTTCATTTCCAAATTAATGCTGGTGCTTATACACATACCTACGATCTGCTCGTTTATGTAGGATTGCAAGTCGAAGACTTTGAATCCCAATCCTATGATAAATTTGACTGGAAAATGGAAGGCAAAGACTGGAAAATACGCTATAAAACACCTGCTGAAGGCGATTTTTATGCGCAATCCGGCCCGATTGGCGATAATGACTTCAGTAAGCTCAGCATCGAAATCGATGTTACGAAAGATACCACAATCAGCTTTTATGCAAAAACATCTTCCGAACCCAAAGACGTACTCCGGTTTTATATAGATGATGAAGTGCTCGGCGAATGGTCCGGAAAAACAGAATGGGAATGGGTAAGCTTTCCGGTGAGCTCCGGCCTGCACAAGCTTTCCTGGAACTTTGAAAAAGATTATGATGCCTCGGCAGGTTTTGATGTGGGCATGGTCGATTATATTGTATTTCCGCCTTTCCGAAGGATTACAACAGCATTGGACGAAATGGCGAAAGAAAGCTCTCAGGCTTATCCAAATCCTTTCAGTAACTACATGAACATTATTTGCGGCGAAAAAGCTGAATACTTCATACACGATCTGAGCGGAAAATGCCTGATGAAAGCCCACATCCCGGCAGGGAAAAGCATCATCAATACTGAAAATCTTGCCCATGGACTCTACATTTTGGAAGTCCGCGAGGCCGGGGAAATCAATTTCCAAAAGATTTTGAAAGCAAATTAAGCCCAAAAGCGCTCACAATTATAAACCCGGGACGTGTTTCCGGGCTTTTTTTGGACTCCTGAAAGATTAATATAACAATTTTTCAGATTGACTATCAAGCAGTTTTAATGAAAGAGGATATTTTCCACAAAAAAGTTTTTGTTATTCCGAAAAAAGTTCTTTCCTTTGCAGCCGCTTTTGAGCGATAAACGATCTGAAAGCATACGGGGTATAGCGTAGTCCGGTCATCGCGCCTGCTTTGGGAGCAGGAGGTCGCAGGTTCGAATCCTGCTACCCCGACATAGAAAAGGAGTTGTTTTACGCAGCTCCTTTTTTTATTTGCAGCATGGACACTTCATCGCGTCCCGGCTCCTGGAGACGGGAAGGCCGCAGGTTCTAATCCCGCTAGCCCAACTTTGAAAATCAAGAGTGCAACTATTTAAAAGCAAGGTATTTAGATTCGATTTTTTTATACTGCTTGTACAGCATATACCGCAGCTTAGTCCGTATTTAAGCCGGAGGTTCTTTGCCAATTATCTTTTTCAGTTTACCTGTAATAAAATAACCTCCTGTTTGAGGGGCATCTCCTTTGAACTCTATAAAGGGTACATCATGTACCGCTCTGTGGACTTCAGCTTGATCCTTGTCAGTTTAGCATAGTCTGGGGTTCTTTTGCCTTCCTCTTTCAGGATAGACAATAGTGTATAGTCCTGATATAGGTACACCGGTTTTTCCCGAATGGCTCGGGACAGGTCCCGAATGGCTCGGGACAAGCTATGAATGGGTTCAGGACAAGCTCTTCAATCCACTAAGATTCGGGACACTACTTGTCCCTCCTTATTTGAGGATACCTGACCGAGTATTCGGGTTTCATGCTAAGGCCGAAAAACGACGCTTAATGTTGTGCAACGTTTTTATTCGGGTTTAAAACTTTTTATAATCAAATCTGCTTTTTCTTTATTTCCAGTTTGTTCCAATTTCATTACTAAAAATTTCAATCCTTGTAAGTCAATTTGATACAAATCAGAATTATTTATAATTTCTTCTATCTTTTTAGTAAGTGTTTCTTTGGAACTCGTAATTACCATTTTTGTCAATTCAATACTTGCAGTCATTTTTGGTATATGTACTTTGTTTTGATAAAATATACCAGCAATTGACATCGGTATCTGGTTTTGATAAGAAGTGTAAGGCAAATACTCATTACTAAGATATAATATTAATCGCTCTTCTGTGATGTTCCAAACAGTATTTGAAACATATCCGGTCAATTCTCCACCTCTCTGAACAACTTGTACCGGAGCATTTATTATTGTCCAACCATAGCCATAGCTGTTTCCAAAATCCGGTGTACCTTCCATTTTTGCAGGAATATGTTTTTGGAATGCAGTTTTTAGTGATTCCCCCGAAATCAGTGTATTATTTGAAAGGGCTTCATAAAAATTATATAGGTCAATGGTTGTTGAGTAAACATTGCCATCTCCTAAAAATCCACTCATCATGTAATTTGAAGCAAATTCGGGGATTTTTATAGCTTCTTCATATTTACCAGTGAAAGGGTAAAGCACATAACCCTTTGCAACATTTTCAATACGCTTTATTTCCTCAGCGCTGTAAATATTTGTCCTGATCATGTTTGCAGGAGTAAAAATATAATTTTGTAAATAATCTTTAAAATCATCCTGTGATACTTCCTTAACAATCTCCGATAGTATCATGTAACCCAAGTTACTATATTCGCTCATTTCTCCGGGTGTAAATGCTAAAGCTGGCTTTTGTGAATATAAAATTTTTAAAACGTCATCATTGGTAGAAATTATATTTTTGTTCAGCTTATCAATCAGCTTATAATCATTCGGTAATCCGCCTGCATGAATTAATAGTTGTTGAATGGTTATCTCAGGATATGGAAATTCCGGTAAGTATTTTATAACCTTGTCAGATAAATCTAATTCCTTCTTTTCTGCAAGCTGAAGTATGGCAATTGCCGTGAAAGCCTTACTGACAGAACCAACATTAAATAATGTCTGTTCATTTAACTGTTCTTTTTTTTCTCTATCTGCGAATCCATAACTTTTTGAGAAAATAATCTCATTATGCTCCGCAATCAGTACGTTACCGTAAAATTGACCACGGTCGCTCATTGTACTAAAAAGACTATCTAATAAATCTGCCTTTTTCTGACTAAAACTTAATGTTGAAATAAAAATGAATAGGGTAAATAATTTGGCTTTTTTCATGATAGAATGTATTTTACTTTTAATGTTCCTTGGTTTCGTCACAAATTGCATACAACGGCAGTCCGTCTAAAAACTTTCGTTTTTCTCCGGCCAGCCGTCATGAAGTGCTAAAATTAGCAAATATCTGCGATCTAAAGGGAATAATTTTTTTGCACAAAAACGGGCTTATGTTTCTTTTGCCAACGAAATTGACAAAACGCCCTTTGTAATTATTGCAAACCAAAGCTGTTCGTCTGAAAATGGCCTGTTTTCCCTCCCCCTAAGGTATTTGATTGAAAATACCGCAAAAATTGACTCCCCAATATATAGGTACACCGGTTTTTCCCGAATGGCTCGGGACAGGTCCCGAATGGCTCGGGACAGGTCCCGTGTGATTCTCGGGACAAGCTTCGAATGGGTTCGGGACACTACCTGTCCCACCATATTTGAGTATCCCTGACCGAGTATTCGGGTTTCCGGCTATGGCCGGAAAACGATGCTTAATGTTGTGCAACGTAATTATTTCATTTCTTGGTAAATCTTATCGTTAAAAATCACTTTAATTGAATCACCTTTAATCAAGTCGTACTCATATAGGTTAATTCTATCCTTATCGTCAAACTCTCCATTTCGGTCAATATCCTCCATAGTCCGAAAATAAAGTAATCCCTGCAAATCGACGGTTTCCCAATCAATAAGTTGTTGATTCTTTGGACTAATTCTTTTTAAATCCTCTCCATTTGTTTTTGAACTATATAGTCCAACTAAATCATCATCGTTTATAAATGTGTCCTTGTTTGAATCAGAATCAATAATCCGAAAGATAAACCTGTCAATACCATGAAGAGTGTCAATACGATATAGATAATTTAAACTTTTAATTTTCAAATCCGAATTGGTCAACAACTTAAAAGTCGAGCTGTTTTTAGGTCGAATCATTATGTTATTGAGATTGCAGTTTACATTTCTGCCTCTCACGTATCCAAGAGAATATGATTTTGAAGTCTTTGAGTAGGAACTTGCAAAAGACCGAACATTCATTTTAAAACTCTCATTTGTCTCTCCAATCGGGAAATATAAGAATTCTAAGCTGTCAAATGAAAAGGGTAAATCAGCAATCAGTTTTTCGTAATTCTCATTTTCTGAATCTGTGATATTTTCCAATGGCTCGTTTTTATCATTCTCATCATACACAATTCGAGGCTCATTCCGATTACAAGAGCATATCAAAGCGGCTCCAATTAAAAATAAAAATAGTTTTCTCATATCATCAATGTTTTGTATCGTGGTTTATATTGCCCAACGGTTTGGCTATGCGCAGTGTCCCGAAGGGCATTGCGTATAGGTTTTGTTGAACGAAACCTCCCTCCGGTCGGCAGCTTCACCTAAGATCTGATTCTTACGTATAAGGTTTTATTTATTAACCTTATAAAATTTAATCTTATGAAAAAAAGAACGATCCAGGATAAAGCATGCCTAAAGGTTAAAGGCTTTCGCCAAATGGCCGTGCAGTTTATGCAGCGCCTTGTAATCAATGTACGCTCGAGTTCCACACACGAAAACTACCTTCGCCAGATAGCAAAGATGGCAATTTTTTGTGAGAAAACACTCTTGAAATGGAAAATTCAATACCCGAATCATTCCATGAACCAATCAGGGCGCCGGATGCTTGCTGAGAAAATGCGCATGCTTTATTGTTTTCCCTCTGCCCCTGCAATGCTGGGCTAGGATGATTATGCCAAAGCCCCACAAAACGGGCTGTAGATGGTATCATATCTTGACAAAACGTCCTTTAGAATCATTGCAAACCAAAGCTTTTCAGCTGAAAACAGCCTGTTTTCCCTTCCCTTAAGGTATTTGGCAGAAAAAACCACAAAAATTGATTCCCCAATATATTTGTAAGCCGGTTTTCCCGAAGGGTGGCTATTTCGGTCAAACAGTGCCACTGATTTCGGTCAAACAGTGCCACTTTGAAAGACCTTACAATAGTACAAAAATTTAATCATTCATTTTCCAAAAAACCTTTTCTTAGTGATTCTCCTTTGAGGTCTATTCTGTGGGAGGAATTAACCAATCTGTCCAGTACGGCATCGGCAATAGTCCCTTCACCAATGATATCATACCAAACCGATACCGGTATCTGTGAAGATACAATGGTTGATTTATTGTTATATCGGTCGTCAACTATATCCATTAGCATTTCCCGTGCGTTGTTGTCAAAGGCCTGTATTCCAAAGTCATCCAGGATCAACAGGTCTGTTTTCTCCAGTTTTTTCAGTTCTTTCAGGTAGGTCCCGTCTATCTTACAGAGTTTCAGGCGTGCAAAAAGCCGTGCGGTATTGGCGTATATGGTTTTAAAACCGTTTATGCAGGCTTGGTTGCCAAGCGCCTGAGCCAGATAGCTTTTACCGACACCGGATGCGCCTGTGATGATGATGTTCTCTTTGCGCTTGATAAAGTCCAGGCTGCCCAGCCTCTGGAACATGTTTTTGTCCAGGTTGCGCACTGTGGCATAATCGATATCTGCCACCGACGCTTTTTGGCGGAAGGAAGCGTTTTTGATCAGGCGTTCAAATTTTTTGTTTTGCCTGTCTTCCCATTCATGATCAGCCAGTAAGGCCAAGTATTCATCAGGCGTCAGGCCGTTGGCCTGGTTGTTTTTGACGTACTGCAGGTGCATTTGTGCCATGGCCGTAAGGCGCATATCCCGCAGCTTTTCAACAGTAGGGTTGTTGTTCATTTTGTGTGTGTTTTTAAGGTTAATTATATGTTCCTGTTTTACGAAGGTTTTCATGCTCGGGGATATGCGGTTCAAACTCCAGTTCCCCCTGCTGCCCTGTAGAGGCGGTGTCCATCCTGTTTTCCAGGATATTTTTGATGAATGAATAAGAATGTCCCCCTGCCTCTTGTGCCATACTGCAAGCGGCATCCAGCCTCTGTGAACCGTAACCTTTAGATAACTGTAAAATCCCCATGGCCCTTTTGTACTGGGTTTCAGGATAGTCTCCAAAGGAAAGGACAGTGCTGATATAACTGAGTACATTTTTGCCGTGAACAGCAGCCTTTTTTTTAAAAAAATCAGGGCTCCATTCTGAATAAGCCTGGTGCTGGCTGCTGAGGTGCCCTTTGACGGTTATGTATTTGCCTTTCTCTTTTTCGCGTTTATGGGCAGCTATACGTTGGTTGTTGTAGTAAACTTCCACTGTAGATTGGGTGTACTGGATTTGTGTCTGTTTGCCGATATAGCGGTAAGGCACGCTGTAATATGTATTATCGGGCGAGAAGTATATGTAGCCGATTTTCTGCACTTTTGCCCGCCTATATTCTTTCATTTGAAAACGCCCTTGGGGCAAAGGCTTTAAATACTGGCGCTCATGGGACTGGAACAGTTCCCTGCGGCTGGTTTCTTTGCGCGCAAACAAAAGGTCGTTGTAGGGCCCCAGCAATTTGCCTATTTCTGCGTTCAGTTCATCAATGGAAAAGAACTTCATCTCGCCAAGCGGGTAAAAAACCCTCTGATAGGCCAGGTTTACAGCATTCTCCACAAGCGCCTTGTCCTGTGGGCTATATGCCCTTGTGGGGTTCATGGCGCATCTGTAGTGAAGGCTAAATTCCTTGAATGTTTTGTTGACAACCGCTTCGTACTTGCTGGCACGCCTTACCGCTGATTTTAAATTGTCGGATACAATTGCCTTGGGCACTCCCCCATAATAAAGCAGGGCATTGGACATGCACCGAAAAAAATCTTCCCGCTTCTGGCTGGCACAGGCTTCCACATAGGTGTACTGGCTATATGGGAGGATAGCCACAAAAACCTCTACTTCTGTAGCATGTCCCGTCTCACGGTCATAAATGCGGAGCTTCTTTCCTGTATAGTCCACATACATCTCGTGGCCGGCAATATGGTTGAGCTTCATGGAGCCTTTCTGTTTGTCGTATTTGCGGTGGTAGTGTTCTATAAACTGCGTATAGCTGTATGGATCATCTGCCTGCTGCTCATAGGCCCTGTAATGGTACTGAAAGGTAAAACCGGGCTGTTCCCGCTTGTTTTTCATCCCATCGAGATAGAGCATTAGCTGGTCATAACGCGGGTTGACAATGGTAGTTGTCCCCGGAAAAAGCTTTTCCAGACTGGCAGTGTCCATTTTGAGCAGGTCTTGCAAACTGTGCCCGCTGGTATTAAAAAGCTGCATGTAGCGGTTAACTGTATTGCGGGAAATCCCCAAGACATTTCCTGCCTGACGGTTGGTGACACCATCGAGGTGCAAAGTGATAATTTGTTTTAAATCCATAGGATCAAGTGTATTGGCCATATTGTTGCATTTTTCTAGTACAACAATAAGACAGGTTAAACTTGATCTTTCAAAGAGGGCACGTGGCACAAAACAGCCTGTCCCGGCAGTCCGGGAAACCGAAACTGGCATAAAACGAACCGAAACTGGCATAAAACGAACCGAAAGCAGTAGCCGTTTTAGTGGCACATTTTGAACCGAAATGCCTGGCACAGATACTCCGAAATCAGTGGCACAAAACGAACCGAATTAGCCAGAAGGGCTCGGGACAGGCTCTTCAACACAAAGCACACCTGCCCCGAGTAATTCGTGGGTATTCCGGCTTAGGCCGGAAAACGTTGCTTAATTGTTAGGCACTGGCTTTAGTTTTCATTTTCAGTTCGTTATCTTTTAATTTGCTACGTTTTTTCCTGTGCGATGGAACAGGAACACTTATTGCCAAGTTTTGGTTTGTGTGTTGGCTTGTGCGACTTGGCAATGTGTGTGGATGTTCTGCGTTGGCTATTCCATAATCGCTATTTCTTTTATCAAATCAACTATTTTATTGTTACTAAATTGAGTCTTAAATTCAATCTTTACACTATTATCAAAGAATTTTTCGGCGTGACGAATCTTAAATTTTTCTTCATCTCTTAGTCCATCTTGACTGTTTACATCTTTCGTTTCTACAATGAAATGTAATTTTTGTTCTCCGTCTTTGAACTTCAAAACATAAGCAAAATCGGGAGAATAACTACGACCACCTGAAATTGGAATCTTAATCGAACTCTTTGGTATTTTGGTAAAAACAATTACTTCTTCGATGTCTGTTTTTATGTTTGTTTTTTCTAACTCTGAATCGTAGTAAAGTTCATCGAAAAGATAGTTCTTTGCCACATTTTCTTCAGAAAACAAAACGCCAACATTTGAGGCTGATATTTCATCATAAACATTGCCGTTTTCATCGGTTAATTTGGTTGGATGAACATTGTTTGACACTTTTTTGTATTCGATGCTGAATTTGTCAATGGCATTTGCCATTAAGTAATATTCAAAGTTTTGTTTGATAATGCGTAATGTCGTTTGATTTAGATATTTATTGATGTCAATTTTTGAATCGATTATGGATTGATGTACCGTATTTAAATTGATGTTGAGATTCTTAGAAAGCTCTTTCAAAAAATCACTGTATTTCATCGTGGTAATGGTAGAAAATCTACGATTGTAAATAGATTCCGATTCTTTTGCAACTGCAATACCATTGTCGATGTCAACTTTCTTTGTAGTTTCATTTATGCCATCAATTTGAAAATTTTGCTGTTGGGTTTTCAAAAACTCGGTAAATAGTTTTTTGAATAACTTTTCATCATCAAACTTATATTCGAGAATAACTTTTTCGTTTAGCTTTTCCCATAACGCTTTTAGTTCCTGATATTTTTCGGTGCGAACAACAATTTTCTTTTTAGAATCTGTCGCTTTGCGTATTTTGTTTGAGTTAACGCCTTCGAAAATCAATGAGTAATTTTGTTTGATATACTCAAAACCGCCTTCTAAAAACTTGCGAGAAAAGTCGATAACTTTTTCTTCCATTATGAGTTTTTGTAAAAGGGCATTTTCATTGTCAAACTCGTACTTTTCGATGATTTGTTTCATCATTTCATCCGAAAGTTTTTCTGGAATATCCTCAATCGAAACTGCTCCCGATTTCTCATTAATTTCATTAACCAAACTATCAACAAAATCGTTTTCGGTAAAATCGACAAAGTAGTTTAAATAAAACTGTTCATCTTTAACACGATTACCGTATTCGTTTACAGGCAGACGCAATCCTCGACCAACTTCCTGTAATTTTGAAATCTCGCTACCACTACTGCGGAGTTTACAAATCTGAAAAACATTTGGGTTGTCCCAACCTTCGCGTAAAGTCCATTTCGAAAAAATGAAACGTCTCGGATTATCCAAATCGAGAATGGCTTGCTTGTCGTGCAAAATTTCGTTAATCTCTTTTTCTATGGCTTCGTCTTTTTCGGTGTTGTCTTTCGAAAAGTAACCTGCGTGAGTTAACGATGTATCCAATAATGTTTTTTCAAGATAGGCTCTATAAAAATCGTTTTTTTCGGTTTTTAGTAAGCCTTTTATTTCAGCCTCGATATATTGTTCAACGGTTTTTCTGATGTAACCGTCTTTGTTTCGGTATTCGTCGATATTATCAATAAAAAACAGTGTAAGCGGTTTGATTTTTACAGGTCTGGTAAGCAATTGTTTTTCTATCTCAAAATGATGCTTAATGGCTTTCTGAATCATTGTTTCTTGCAACTTTTCGGCATAAGAATAAGGATTTATTTTATCTCCTTTTTTCATTTCCAATCCGTTCGATAAAACAACCGTACTTTTATTGAGTTTTTCAATAGTTAAATCAGTCATCTCAGAATGCACCTTGCTAAAACTCTCTTTTTTAGAAATAGTAATCGTTTTTTTTCTGTTGTTTTCAATCAGTTCAAAAGATGCTTCTTTGCTGTCGGAATCGATAAATTTTACAATGGCATTTTTTCCACTCTCAAACTCTGTAATGTGTCCAATTACTCCTTTTACCAAATTTTTATTGAACGAATCAACTGCCGTTAAGGTATAAATCAGATTTTCGTTCTCCTGAAAAGTTGCCCCATAACGTAAAATATATTGTGGGGTCATTTTCTGAATGTTTTCCCACGTTTTATTTCCCTGAGCAAATTTATGAGGTTCGTCAATTATCATAAATGCGTTGGTGGCAGAAAGTGCGTCAAACGGAACGGTGTATTTGTCGAAAAGTCCTTTGTCGAAACTTTTTTGCATTGTTTCGGAATTTATCATCCCTGCATTAATAATCAGCACCTGAATGCTGTTCTTTTCGTATTTGCCTGCATTTACAAAACTCGAAACAGCAGGAGGAATAAACGACTTTTTGCTTTTTGTTTTTTTCTGACTTTCAACAATGTGCAAATGAAGTGTTTTCCCGTATTGCTCTTTAAAATGTTCACGGCTACTGTCCGATTTTAAAAAGTCGATAGTACCTGCTTTAATCGACAGGGTTGGAACAACAACAATAAACTTGAAAATGCCGTAACTTTTATTGAGTTCAAAAATGGTTTTGGTATAAGTATAAGTTTTACCCGTACCTGTTTCCATCATTATGTCGATAATGTTCGACCGCTTATATGGCACTTGCAAACCATTATCGGCTTGAATATTCTTTATATTTCTTCTATATACAAGGTTTTCGTTAAAATCAATAGTAGGGTTGATGTAATTTTTATCAACTTCGACAGGTTGAATATGAGGCATATTTTCAAACACAGCAATAGTATTATCTACGGCTTGCGATTGATGGTTTAGGTTTTTCTCGAAATTAAATCCTTTCATATTACTCCTTTTCAGTTTTTAAGCTGTCATTGTTTTTTAACGATTTTTTCTCTTCCGATTTAAGTTTTCGTTCTATCTTTTTTACATCTTCTTCGGGTGGTAATTTTTCAGGTGTAATGCCACGAGATAACAATGTATTACGAACAGATTTGTTATTTGTAATGTGCTCACGAGAAATTTGAGCTTCGGTACTCATTTTCTTATTTTTTGAGTTGTATATGGTGATTTCGGTTGCAAAATCTTTGGCTTTCAGCAGAATAGTTGGCATAAAATCGGCAAGTGGTTTATTTTTAATGCCCCACTGGTTTTTCATTTGCTGAGTACTTCTGTTAAAAAGAGCTTGGTCGCCTTTGCTTCGGATGAGTGCAAAGTTTTGATTGCCACCTGTTTGTTCAAAAATTACTCGCGACAATTCTTTTTCAGTTTCGGCAAGTTTATGACGTGCCTGAACTCTTTCCGATTCGAGTATGCGTTGTTCAATAATTTCGGCTTTGCGTGTTTGAACCGCAAAATAGGTTTGAGCAAATGCGATGGTTTCTTTTCGGGGGTCGCCATTTTGAGCGATTAAATAACAAGCATATCGGGTAAGCATTATGTCGTCGATTTCCTTTTTTGCTCCCGAACCAATATCAACCATTTTCCCGACGTCGGCAAAATGGTCTGAAATTTCCTGTTCCGATAATTCGCAAGCGGTTTTTGCTTTGCTAATTACATTCTGAAAATTGTCCCATTTCCCATATCCCAACATGTGTTGTAAATCACGAGCCAACCAAAATTCAACGTTGTCATTGGTTTTATGCGAAAAATCCTCAAAGTTTTGAGTAAGTCTGTATATAATGTCTTTTTCCATTTTAGTACCGTGTTACAAAGTCGATATCGATATTTTTTTTGTTGGCATACGATTTTACATTTTCGGAAAGTTCGCGTAAACTTTTGCTCTCGAAATGGTAACCAAATGCAATAACCGATGTTGGGTTAAACTGTTTGTCCGAATCAATTTTTTCTAACAATTTTTTTAAGGTTTCTGTAGTAAAACCTTTGTGCATTAGGTATAATTTTTCGTTACCGTAGTATGCCGAGTAACCCGATAAGTCGATGGTTGCTAAATCGTGTGACAAGGCAATGCCATCGTAGGTTTTCCACGTAACGAGTAGGGCTTTGATGTCGTCGGCTGTTAATTTATCGAAATTAAAAATTTCTTGTTGTGGGTTAAACTCATCGGCTTCAAAATCGTAATCGTCCCATATTGGTGTGGTTTTAAATATTTTGAATCCAAAATCGAATGACGAAAGGTCTTTGTTTTCGTTATCTTTTTTGATTTTATTTGATGCTCTGATAATTCGTTCTTTAGTAATTTCGAAAATGGTAGGTTCGGCTTTTAGCTCCTTTTTTACAAAATCGTAAGCAGTTTTGCTTTTCTTAGGGTCAATTTTTTCGGGCAATTGTGCCAAAATAAATTTTCGGTTTCCGCCATCCTCGGCGTTGAGTTGCATAACGGCATCGGCTGTTGTGCCTGAACCTGCAAAAAAGTCGAGAATTAGGTCGTTCTCTTTTGTTGCAATTGATACAAAATGTGATACTAAAGCTGTTGGTTTTGGATAACTAAACGGAGCGAAGCCAAATAATGATTTTATATTATCATTTCCACTTTCTGTCCTACCATAAATTGCATCAATTAGTAAGCTTTTTGGAGTAATTCCTTTTGGTCTATAATATTTTGTGTAAACTTTTCCTTTTTTGAAAACTAATTCATCAAAATCTTTTTCGACTTTTGTTTTACTCCAACGCCAACAAGATTGTTTTCCATTTACAATACGAGGAAAATATTTATTGCCATCTTTATCGATAATCTCATAAATTAATGATTGACTTATTTGGATAGATGCTTTATCTAAAGTAATTAAACCATAGTCTCCTTTGTTGTCACTAAAAGGATATAGCTTATCATCTAATTTATATTTTTTATCAAGATACATATTTATATTAGATGAACTTTTACTATATGCAAGAATATATTCGTGTTCAATAACTATCAAGTTGGAATCGTTCCCTCCTCCTTGTTTCTTTTTCCAGATTATTTCTCCAACAAAATTTTCTTCACCAAACACTTCGTCCATAAGCATACGCAGTTGCGCCACTTCGTTGTCGTCGATAGAAATAAAAATAACGCCATCGTCTTTCAATAGTTGTTTGGCAATATACAAGCGAGGGCACATAAAGGTAAGCCACGCCGAATGGCTGTTGCTCTTGCTTTGCGTAAAGGCAAGTATGCGTTTGGCTTTTTCTTCGTCAACACCTGCCAGTTGTTGCAGTTGCTGTACGGTAAATTTACGGTCGTCTTGGTACACAAACCCATCGCTACCTGTGTTGTAAGGTGGGTCTATGTATATCATTTTTATTTTTTCGTAGTAGGCATTTACAAGGTGTTTCAGCACTTCGAGGTTGTCGCCTTTTATCAGTAAATTTTCAGAATTTACATTCTCCGCTTTTTGGTTGTGTGTTTCGTCAGCTTTGAGTAATGTGGTGGCAGGGTCGCTCGCCAACAATCGTGCATACGATTTTCCCAACCATTCTAAACCGTAACTTTCGGTAGAAAAGTTAATCTCCTTTTCGTTTAAATATTGCTTGAATTTTTCTAATTGAAAAACGCCGTTTTTGTCGAAATAATTAGGGAAATTCAATTTTAGTAATTCCAAATCGTGGTTTGGAGCTTTTATATCGTTAGTTACTTTTTGTTCGTTATTCATCTGTATTTACATAATAAAAATTTGAAGTTCAAAGATACAAAAATCTCTTGGCTTATCGGTTATGTTTTCTCCACCCAAATCTATAGGGTGGTGGGTGGGTTTAGGAGCGTTGGGAAAAACAGCTCTTTTGCAATTTTTGGCTTGTGTGTCGGCTTGTGCGAAATTGCAAATGTGCTGTTTGTGCGTTGGCTTTCCTTTTCATTTTTTTTAGTAGCAAATTGTCCTATCTTGCTGTCTCCGTTTAGCTTGTGCCTAACTTCTGCATATAAGAACCCCAATTACCAATACATCGCCTTTGTGCGAAGCTGGTGTTTGCATATCTGCCACTATTTCAACAAAATTAGTATGGGCGCATGCCGGTTTCATATGCTTTTTCTTTGTTTCTCTACAAATTTAGATAATATTGTCTGATTTCCAAGGATGATTTCTGCAAATCTTTCATTTGTACCAAGGAAAGTATTTTGCTTTGACACCCGAATAAGCTGCACTTTTGGCTTCTTCCCTGCCCGAACTGAAACGAAATGAAGCCGAAACCATGCAGCTTGTGAAACGAACATATTTCATAAAAATGCCACGATCCTGCTGTGCTTAGCCCATGTGCATTGTAAAATGTACGTAAGCTAAAAACCTTAAAAAGCCTCGCCGTAGCTAAGGCTATGTCTGCGTTTTTTGCCTTGTAATTGCACAAAATAACTTCGCCTGTTCCGGTCAACTTATTCCATAATAATCCCTTAATTCTGGTTTATCTTTGATTGTTTGATTTTCCTGATAATGTAAAGCACAAAAATGACGGTCAATCCGGTAAAAATATATCCTAATACAGAGCTGGTGAGCTGGATTGTATTAAAAGACTCAATCCCTTTTTCTACAATCAAAACAGATTTTACACTACCGACTACCAGCTCCCGAAGCATCAGGAAAAGGGTAAACCAGATGAAATAGCGGTAATTTTCAGGAATACAGTACAATTCTTTTGAGGCTTTACGGTCAATGCCCTTTGCATAGGCATAATCTATAAAAAAATACATGCCAATGGGTTTCCGGACAATTATGGTCAGCAAATAAAACACTATAGCGATAATGCTCATATACACGCTATTCCACAATTCTTCTTCGGCGGTGTGGGAAATTACATTAAAAATAAAATTCAAGGAGATAATAGAAAGGAAAAAGATCCCTGTTACATTCCATTCCTTTTTAATAAATGCCATTGCAACTGTATAAACCACAGCGGGCAGCATACCATAGAGTATAGCATAATAACCTCCTAAGCTTTCTTTGAAGACATTCCATATGATTAAAGGGACAGCCAAATAAAACAGCAGATCTAGTAAAATTTGTTTTTTCATTGGATTATTTTAGGATACGCGAAATTAATTCTGTAGCAAACAAAATTAAAAATAATCCTGAATACTGCGGTTTTTATCTCATCACAGGCAAAACTGAGAAAAAAAATGAATTTTTAGTTTCTGGTTTTCAATAAGTTTAATGGGGCCGCATATTTTTTCCAAAAAAATGTTTTTGTAGTTTCAAAAAAGCTTCTACTTTTGCAGCCGCTTTCAAGCAATAGTTCTTATGCCGATGTAGCTCAGTTGGCCAGAGCAGCTGATTTGTAATCAGCCGGCCGGGGGTTCGAATCCCTCCATCGGCTCACCATTCTGGGGAGATTCCAGAGCGGTCAAATGGGGCAGACTGTAAATCTGTTGGCGAAGCCTTCGGAGGTTCGAATCCTCCTCTCCCCACAAAAAAAACCTTACCACTTCGGTAAGGTTTTTTCGTTTAGGGTGATTTTTGAATTTTCTTATTTCGGTTCTACCAGGAATTTTGTGGGTAACAATAATGTTTAAAAAAATATGCAGATATTTATTAATGATCTGTTGATCCCTAATAGATTCCTCCCTACGCAAAGCCTTAATCACTTCGTTTGGCTTTGTTCCGGTCGGAATGACGCTGGTTATTAGGTATCTAAGGCAAATGCGGCGAGGACACAATAGTACATTTTAAAGACGTCCTCGCCGCATTTGCCTCCTGACTTCATAAAAACGCGTCATTCCGACAAAGTTTTCCGAAGCATGAGGAAACTTTGGAGGAATCTGTTTGAAATAAAGTAATTTTTCTTTCCACGAAATTCCGTGTAGAACCCTTATTTCTTATAAAAATCAGTGGACTCAAAAATTTTGTCGGCTGATTTGGCGATAAACCCACTATAAAGCTCGCCTAGGGCATCCGCATAACGCATCGCAAACTCATAATAGCACGATGGAACAGAATAAGTCCCTTCAAGAAATTCCATTTCAACAATTCCTGCTTTTATGGAAGATTGCTCCAAAAGCTCTTCGGGCGTACCTTTCACTTCTCCCCCTGAGCTGTTCATAACAAATCCATTTTCTTTCAAAAAATCATTTACGGCATAAATTCCCTTGATTGTTTTGAGGTGATTTACGCTTACCGTAAAATGATTTGCGCGGAAACCATAAATATAAAGCCAGGCGGCATATTCCGACTCGGATCGCAGTTTATTATAGGTTTCGTAGGATGGCTTGCCGGCAGGTTCAGGACGTCCGCTAAAAATCAGATCGTCCGATTTTAAAAGATCCACAGGGATGGCGTCAACGAATTTGCGCACTTCATCCTGTAATTCTTCGCTAAATTCAGCCGAAAGCAACTGGCTGATAAAAACACGCGGCATTCCTTCTTCTGGATGTTCGAAATGTTTGGCAAAAAGTTTTTTAGCTTCAAATTTATATTGTCCTTTTTCTACATAACCGGCTTTAAGGAAAACCTTTGAAAGGACATCCACATTTATCCGGTCATCATCAAAAGTACGAAAGGCGATATGGTCGTTCACTACCTCTTCGCCCTGGGCTTTAAAAAGGTCATAAACTTTTTCAGCATCGGGGGTTTGGGTGATATACATTTCCCATAAACGCTTGAAAATCTGTTCTGCAGTCATAATATCATTGCATTAAATTAATGCAGGGAAAACGTACAGAATCGTAAAATTGTTCAAACGATCCAGCGAAAAAACGAATCAAGCGAAATAGGAACGGATAACTTTTTCGATGCGTGACTTATCCGATTCCGACATATTTGTTCCGGAAGGCAGGCATAGGCCATTGGCAAACAATTCTTCTTCCAATTGTGAACCAAAATAGGGCATTCCTTCGAAAACAGGCTGCATATGCATGGGTTTCCACAGCGGGCGCGCATCGATATTGTCATCCTGCAAAGCTTCAAAAAGGCCATTGGCCGTTTTCCCCTCAGCGATTTTGGGATCGATCAGGATGCACGTAAGCCATCTCGTGGCATGAAAACCCTCAGGTTCAGGCAGAAAGTGCACCGCAGGAAAATCTTTCATCAAATTTTCATACCAGCTATGTATTTCCCTTTTTCGCTCAACCCTTTGATCCAAAACCTCCATCTGCCCCATGCCAATAGCTGCCAGCACATTGCTCATGCGGTAATTATACCCGATACGCGAATGCTGGTAATGCACGGCATTATCGCGCGCCTGCTGGCTTAAAAAACGCGCCTGTTGGATCAGCTTTTCATCATCACCCATCAGTGCTCCTCCTCCACTTGTAGTGATGATTTTATTTCCGTTAAAAGAGAGGATGCCCATCAGGCCATCGGTGCCCGTATGCCGGCCTTTATACCTTGCCCCCAAAGATTCTGCCGCATCCTCAATCACAGGAATATCATATTTCTGCGCCACATACATGATTTCATCCGTCATAGCCGGCATCCCATAAAGATGCACCGGAATAATCGCTTTTACATTTTTTCCCTTTGCCCGGCGGTCTTTTATGGCATCTTCCAAAGCATTGGGGTCCATATTCCACGTTTGCGCTTCGCTGCCAATAAAAACGGGCCTTGCCGATTGATAGGCAATCGGATTTGCAGAACCGGAAAAAGTAATGCTCTGGCACAGGACTTCATCGCCAGCCTGCACATTTAGCATGATGAGCGCAAGGTGCAAAGCTGCTGTGCCGGAAGTCAAAACGGCAACATGTTTCGCTCCCGTATATTCGGCCAGTTTTTGTTCAAAAGCATTGACATGAGGGCCAATCGGGGCAATCCAGTTTAAATCAAATGCTTCCTTGATATAATCGAGTTCGGTTCCGCCCATATGCGGGGAGGACAACCAGATTTTTGCTTTTTCAGACATCTTGCATATTTTGAAATTCTGATTGCGAAGGTATTAAAAATCGAACAGGCGGATAATTGCATCGGGAAAATCCAAAACAAAAAAACTTACTACATTTAAGCCGTTTTTATTGCAGGTTTTAAAGCATACAAACATGGAACGAAGAGATTACCTAATGCGGCAGATCGAGAAAATTGGCGCCATTATGAGCGCCATTGGCCGGAATATTTTTGGAGGAAAGGACAATACGGCCCTGCTCAGCGAAGAAGAAACAGCAGAAGCCAAAGCAATGCTCCTGAATGATTTGCATTTTGATCTGAACCATTTCCTAAAACTCAATATGGAAGAAAGCAATCAGTATCTCGAATCCTTTGAAGGCTTCAATATTGAAAATACGGAGCAGCTCGCCGAATGCATTGCCCAAATGGGATTTTCTGATAAAAGTGATAGCTCAAAAGCCTATCTGGAAAAGGCATTGCAGCTCTATGAGCTGATCAAAATCAAAGGAAAAACCTATAGTTTTGAACGCGAAAGCCGGATATTGAGGATTAAAGGGGCACTTTAAAAAATCACTGCATTACGATGATCGGCCTTTGAATACTGCATGTCAAACGCACCGCCTGCGCCCTGATATTTCCAAAAACCCCAAAATTTTCTAATTTTGCCCAACAAACTGTTGGGGGTGCCTCAAACTACAGGCTGAGATGATACCCCACGAACCTGATGTGCATAATCGCACCGTAGGGAAATGGTTATTTATGATCGATTTTTCATAAGCCGTTTCGGACAGCAGTTCGCAACGGCTTTTATATTTTAAAGAAATGGATAAAAAAACAACTTTTGACAAGTACGCCGGCGCCTACGATGCCTGGTTTTTCGACAATATGAACCTGCTGACCTCAGAAGTCTGGCTTGTGGCTCATTTTCTGAAAGATGCCGGAAAAACATTTTCCGTTGGCTGTGGCAGCGGCCTCTTTGAATCCATCCTGAAAAAGGAATACGGCATTGAGATCAAATACGGCCTGGAACCCAGCGATGGCATGGCCGAAATTGCCCGTAAAAGAGGAATGACCGTAGATGTAACAACTGCAGAAAATGCCGATTTGGGAACAGAGCAATACGACACCATACTTTTCAATGGCACGCCAAGCTATATCACTGATTTAAAGGCTGTTTTTGAAAAAGCCTGGAATGCCTTGAAAAAGGGTGGCAAAATCATCGTGATTGATGTGCCCAAAGAAGGAAGTTATGCTACAATGTACAATTTGGCAATGACTCTGGACAGCTGGGACCATCCGCTTCTGGCAGGTGTCCATCCTCCGGCACCCTACCCTATCGAATTTGTTAAAACCGCCAATTGGCGCACTACAGAAGAAAAAACCAATTTGCTCAAAGCAACAGGATTTTCGGAGCTGGAGTTTGCACAGACCCTGACCAAACATCCACTATATTCGAACAATATGGCCGAAAAGCCAATTGAGGGTTATGATAGTGGGGATTATGTGGCTATTAAAGCTTTAAAAAAGTAAAAAACAGGACCAATGAATACAGATAAAATCATCAATGCGCTAAATAAAGTGCGCGAAAATGCGCCACTGGTACACAACATCACAAATTATGTGGTCATGAACAACACGGCCAATGCTCTGCTTTCTTTGGGCGCATCGCCGGTTATGGCACATGCCGTTGAAGAAGTTGAAGACATGGCCGGTATAGCCTCTTCGCTGGTAATCAATATGGGCACATTAAGCGAAAAATGGATCGAAGCCATGTTGCTGGCCGGCAAAAAGGCCACATCAAAAGGCACGGCGGTTGTTTTCGATCCGGTTGGTGTTGGAGCAACAGCGTATCGCACGGCAACAGCAGCAAAAATCATTGAAACATGCAAGCCGACCCTTATCCGTGGCAATGCTTCCGAAATCATGGCACTCAGCAATGCCAATATCCAAACCAAAGGTGTGGACAGCACGCATTCTTCCAATTCTGCGCTGGAATCGGCCAAAAGCCTTGCCAAGTCAAGCAATGCTGTTGTCATCATCAGTGGTGAAACGGACTTCATCACCGATGGTGAAAGCGTAATTACGATTGGCAATGGGAATGCACTGATGCCGAAAGTTACCGGTATGGGCTGCACAGCAACAGCAGTCGTGGGCGCTTTTGCCGGTGTGGAAAAAGATTTGCTGATTGCCGGAACAGCTGCCATGGCTGTTATGGGCATCGCGGGTGAAATAGCCGCAGAGAAATCAAATGGCCCGGGTTCGCTGCAAATGAATTTCCTGGATGCTTTGTACCATCTCAATGCATCGGATATTGAAGCACGTTTAAAGATAAAGCATGAATAATCTTGATCTCAGCCTTTATTTGGTCACCGACCGCCACCTTTCCAAAGGGCGTTCGCACGAGTATATTGTTGCTGAAGCCATTAAAGGCGGAGTAACAATGGTACAACTGCGCGAAAAAGAGGCCAGCAGCAGGGAGTTTTATGAACTGGCAATTCGCTTAAAAAGAAGTTTGGAAGGCAGCAATGTGCCTTTGATCATCAACGACCGCCTCGATATTGCTTTGGCCGTTGATGCTGATGGCCTGCATATCGGTCAGAGCGATTTGCCTTATAAAGTTGCGCGCAAACTACTGGGAAAGAATAAAATCATTGGCTTATCCGTTGAAAATATGGAGCAGGCACGGATGGCCAACGATTTGGATGTGGACTATATTGGAATTTCCCCGATATTTTCCACACCGACAAAGACCGATACCCAAAAACCTTTTGGGTTGGAGGGCATTCGGGAAATTGCTGCCTTTTCGCGCCATCAAAGTGTAGCTATCGGCGGTATCAATACGAATAATGCTGCTGATATCATCCGGGCCGGGGCGCATGGAATTGCTGTGGTTTCTGCCATTGTTTCGGCTGATGAACCGGCGAAAGCTGCAAGGGAATTAAAATCTAAAATCAAGATGTGATGAAACTGACCGACATAGGCGAATTTGGATTTATCGGGCGTTTTGAAAGCCGTTTTAATGAAATGATCCACAAGCAGGACAAAGGAATCGGTGACGATTGCGCCATACTCTCCATCAACGAAACGGAAGCGCATGTGGTTTCCACTGATTTGCTGATTGAAGACATCCATTTTCTGAAAGACCGCATCAGCCCGGAGGAGCTGGGCTATAAATCACTGGCGGTAAACCTGAGCGACATTGCTGCTATGGGCGCCAAACCGCTCTATTCTTTTTTATCCATCGGCATTCCCAAAAACACGGATGTAGCTTATCTCGACCGTTTTATGGATGGCTACTATGAGCTTTCAGGCAAATACAACTGTCCGCTCATGGGCGGCGACACCACAAAATCAGCTGATAGGCTCGTAATCAATGTTGGCGTAATCGGGATTGGACCTAAAGCGGATTTAAAGCTTCGTTCTGATGCCTGCGATGGCGATATCATAGGCGTAAGCGGCAATTTGGGCGATTCCGGTGGCGGCCTGAAAGTCTTGCTGGACAATCTCCACATTACATCGGATCATCTAAGCCTGATAAAAAAACACCACAAACCGGAACCACGTATCGAAGAAGGGCTCTGGCTCGGAAAACACAGCGCAGTCCATGCCATGATGGACATTTCAGACGGTATTTCTTCCGACCTGGAACACATCCTGAAAGCTTCCAAAAAAATGGCTCAAATTGATTTGGATAAAATCCCGGCAAGTGAAGAACTGAAGCGTGCTGCAACGGAAAATCAATGGGACATCAACGCATTGACAACAGGCGGCGGCGAAGATTACGAGCTGCTTTTTACAGTAAAGGCTGATGAATTTGAAGCGATCCAAAAAGCATTTTCCCGGAAGTTTGGCAAGTCCATCATTCCTATTGGCCGGATATGCACAGGGGAAACTGGGATTCAATGGTTTCAGGAAGGGAACAAACTTAAAGCCGGAAGTTCCGGATTTGATCATTTTGCATAAACAAAAAAAAAATGAAAAGCTATAAACGCGTATTGACCATAGCAGGCAGCGATTCAGGCGGAGGCGCAGGCATACAGGCCGATATCAAAGCTATTTCTGCCTGCGGATGTTTTGCCACATCAGCCATCACAGCCATCACAGCACAAAACACCCTCGGTGTCACAGATATCCATCCTGTTCCCGTCAGCACGCTCAAAGCGCAGATAAAAGCAGTTTTGGAAGATATTGGTACTGATGCCGTTAAAATCGGGATGCTGCACAATTCGGAAACAATTCAAGCTGTGCATGATTGCCTGACTGAATTCAAAATCCGCAATATCGTGCTCGATCCGGTAATGGTGGCCACTTCGGGAAATAAACTCCTTCAGGATGAAGCCATTGAAAGCCTGAAAAAAATCCTGATCCCCATGGCGCGTGTTATTACGCCCAATATCCCGGAAGCGGAAATCCTGCTGGGCAAAAAAATTGAAGAACAGGACAAATTGCCTGAATATGCCAAAGAACTTTCAGACCTTTATGGCAATATTTCGGTTTTGCTAAAGGCCGGGCACCTGAAAGATGACCAACTGACTGATATTTTTTATAATGCAGAAAGTGGAGAATATAAAGAATTAAAGTCCAAACGTCTGTATTCCAGAAATACACACGGCACCGGCTGCACGCTTTCCAGTGCCCTGGCATCCTATTTGGCACATGGCTTTTCAGCCGATGAAGCCGCATCCATGGCCAAACTTTATATCCATGAGGCTATCAGCCAAGGGGCTCAATATAAAACCGGGGAAGGGCATGGACCCGTGAAGCACTTTCATGCTTTCTGGACGGATTTGACCGATGACTTAATCAGCACAAAACCAGCGGTAAAGCCCCTAGGGATGTTCAGTGAAAAACTTTGGGAATCGATTCGGCCTGTATATCACATTCTTATCCGTCATCCTTTTATCAAAGGCCTGGCAAATGGCAACTTACCGGGATCCTGTTTTGAGCATTATCTGGCACAGGATATCCTTTATATACAGGATGATTCGAAAGCCCTTGAAATCCTTGCTGATAAAGCGCCAAATGAATTAGAGAAATCATTTCTGATTAAACTGGCAAATGATGGCTACGACATTGAACGCGCCCTGCACCGCGATTACCTCACGCATTTTAATGTGCAGGAAACCAATCAAAAAAGCATTGCCATAGCAACTTACACAAGCTTTCTTTTGAAGGTTGTAAAGCAGGCCTCTTACCCGCTCGGAGCAGCGGCTCTTTTGCCCTGTTTTTGGGTTTATCACAGTGTAGGGAAACACATTGTAAAAACTGCTGTCGAAGACAATCCCTATAAAAAGTGGATCGAAACCTACGAAGGCAATGAATACGAGGGCTATGTTGCCCGTTTTGTGGAAATTGTGGAAGAGTTGGGCAGCACTGCACCGGAAGCTGTTCAGGATTTAATGATCCAGTCTTTCGAAAGGGCTACGAATTTTGAATTGCAATTTTTTGAGGAAGCCTGGCAGATGCAGTAATTTCAACAATGAAATAAATTCAAGTTAAAGTACTGTACTTGATTGAAATGTTCGAGCTTGAGGAATAATGCTGCGATGCGCTGCATTGCGATGTACTGAGCTTAGCCGAAGTAACTGTTTCCAGCAAAAGAAACAATCCCGGTGTTTCTGGAGACATTAAGGATAGAAACTAATTGGCTCTGCCCGGGTTTTTGTGCGGTATCAAAATTGGGGTAGAATTGTAGGTGAAACTTTCCCAAAGTTTGTAACCTTGATAAAGTTTTTCTGCATATTTTGAAAAGGAGCTAAGGATGTACTAAAACTAATAAACAATCTTGTCAAGGCTTGTATTGAAATTTTAAGAAAAACAGCATCTAATTAACTGATAGAGATTTACAAAACAACCAAAACCAAAAGAAGCAAATAAACCCCTCTTATCCTGAATATCATATGTTTTCGGAAAACTTTACCAAAAAGCATTCTTTCCTCATTTGGCATTTTGTCAGAATCCCAATTTGCTTACCTTTGACCTTTGGACAAGATGGACAAAATAAGTCACAAGTTTATATTAACTACAAAAGACTGGATTACAGCAATTTACAAACACAAACACCTTATGTATCATATTTTTGGCAAAAACACGTTTAAAAATTTCATACAAAATTTGAAATGGATAAATGCCAGAGGATACGAACAAACTAAATATTAATGACAAAATTCCACAGCTTTCATATACCCGTTATGGGAATCGGTTTTACAGCAGATGCAGCACTTACTGCAGCGCCTTATGGGGTGGATACGGTTATTTCATTGGTTGATGATATGCTGATTGAGCGGCTCAGGCAAATGCACTGCCAACTCAACGATATTTCATTTAAACCCATCAGCCGAAAAACAGAAGACTTCAGGGCAAAAAGGATTACTTCCTACCTGAACCTGATTCATAAACTGCTGGATGACAAATATCAGGAAATGAAGAACTCCGCTTTGGACAAAAGCCGTGAGCTGAAAGAGTATTTTTCGTCATTGCCCGATAGCGCCAGTGTTAAGCAAGAATTTTTCGAACTGGTAAAACGCAATCTGCCCATTGAGGAATCGAAACGCTGGCTCAAAGAAAACCTGCAATTTGGCAGTGTGGACGTGAACATTATGACAAAGGTAGATAAACCCCAATATAAAAACGGCGAGCAACTACCTGCTGAGAACAATGATGCACACACAGCCCTCAAAGGGTTTGCAGAAAGCAATTTATCTTCATCCATTGTATTTTCTGCCGGAATGAACCCCAGCCTTTTTTCATATACGGAACAATTCGATTGCTTTTATCCGGATGTGAACGGCAATTTTGGAAAAAAAATCATTCTTAAAGTGAGCGATTACCGTTCTGCACTTATCCAGGGCAAGTTATTGGCCAAGAAAGGGCTATGGGTTTCTGAATTCCGCTTTGAATCCGGTTTAAATTGTGGCGGGCATGCTTTTGCCGCTGAAGGGCTTTTAATGGGGCCGGTTTTGGAAGATTTCAAAAAGAACCGTAGCAAGCTTCGTGAGGAATTGCTGGAACTTTTTTATCAGGGCCTTGAAAGCAAAAACAAAACAAAACCCGACCATGATCCTGATTTTAAACTGACCGGACAAGGGGGTGTTGGAACAGCAGAGGAACACGAATTCCTCCTTTCGCATTACGAACTGGACTCCATAGGTTGGGGCACCCCTTTTATGCTTGTCCCCGAAATCAGCAATGTGGATGATGAAAGTATCGAATTACTGAAAAATGCCCGGGAAAAAGACCTTTACCTGAGCAATATTTCTCCACTTGGAATTCCATTTAACTCGGTGCGCGGAAACACAAAAGATCTGGAAAAAGAGCAACTGATCCAGGCCGGAAAACCCGGAAGCCCATGTCAGAAAAAATATGTTGCCCTGAATTTCGAATTTACCAAAGAAGGAATTTGCCCGGCATCACGACACTACCAAAAAGCCAAAATTGAGGAGTTAAAAAAACAGAACCTAACTGCCGACGAATACCGTAAAGCTTTTAATAAAATCACTGAAAAATCCTGTATTTGTGTTGGCCTGGGCACCAGCATCCTGAAAAGGAATGGCCTGAGCCTCGAAAAAGAAGGTCAGGGCGTTTCATTGTGTCCCGGTCCAAACCTGGCATATTTCTCGCGCAGGATGAGCTTCAAAAATATGTGCGACCATATTTATGGCCGGGACAATATGATTGAGCGCGAAGACCGTCCGCATGTTTTCATCAATGAGCTAAATATTTTTATCAACTTTTTGAAAGAGAGAATTGATGAGCTTGAAGGCAGTGCGGATAAATTCCAAATGAAGTATCTGCGGCGCTTTCATTCAAACCTTACAAAAGGAATTGCTTATTACGAGCAGCTTTTTGGCAGTACACTTGATTCTTTTCAGGACCGAATGGACGAAATCCGGAAACAATTGAAAGGAGCCACAACAGAATTATCGATTTTGGGACAGGATATTGCCCGTCTGAAACCAATTACCTGAGGTCTTTTCGGTTGATATTCATCAGTTTTTCGCAGTAAATTCCAATTTGCTGTGCATGCATTTTTTCATCAAAGCCAATATTAACAGGCTATCTTGCTGATTTTACGCGATTAATGCCTTAACGCTATGTTATTAAATTAACACTGTTATTTTGGTAACAGTAGGATATTTTTATTACTTTTGTAAGGCCGAATTGGTTTGATTTTAATATCGGTATATGCTATTAACATCAGGATCAAAATAAAAGGGGAAGGTTTTTACTCGAATCAGAATGCTGCACAAATTGATTTTTTTTGCTGATTCGACCTTCCCACTGAGGCATTAGGGCACGGAGTCCCATAGAACTAATGATACTGTTTTTTGAAAAATGCAAAATATGAGCGAAGGCATTAAAGCAATTCTTGATAAATACACCAATCCTGATGCAGGCAGCCTGATCCCTGTTTTACAAGATATTCAGGAAGAATTTGGTTATTTGTCCCAGCAAAATATTCATGAAGTCTCTGAATATTTGAATATCAGCACCAGCAAGATATATTGCATTGCTACCTTTTATAACCAATTCCGTTTCAAGCCCAAAGGAAAATACCACATCCGGGCCTGCCGCGGAACCGCCTGTCATATTAACGGCTCCTTGAATGTTGTAACCGAACTGGAAAAAAGCCTGGGCATCAAAGACGGAGAAACTACCCGCGACGGCCTGTTCAGCATTGAAGTCAGCACCTGCATGGGAGCTTGCAGCCTCGCACCGGTTATCAGCATCAACGGAGAATACTTTGAAAAAGTCAATCCCGACCGCATCAAACAAATTATTGAAGAATACAGAAGCAAATAAAATGGAATATCAGCCCAATAATATTATTTCCAGCATATTGCAAACCGACAATGAGGAATTATCGCCCGAATGCAAGGAGTACTCCCTTCAGCTGCGCCGTGAAAAAATCAGCCGTCCAAGCATTTTCATTGGATCGGGAACCTGTGGCATTATCGCGGGAGCAAAAAAAACCAAAGAAGCTGTAGAACAATATCTGAGGGACAAAAATATTGATGCCGAGATTGTCGAAACCGGCTGTATCGGGATGTGTTCGGCAGAGCCCATGCTGGATATCCAGTTGCCGGGCAAAAACCGAATCGCATACGGCAATGTGCATCAGGAAGATGTGCAGAGCGTACTGAACGACACATTCAATAACCGGGTAAACGAAGATCATATTCTGGGTCAATTCCGTGGCAAACATCTTGTCAGCTGGGAGAAAACACCTTTTATTGATGAACTTGATTTTTTTAAAGGGCAAAAACGTTTGGTGCTCGATCAGTGTGGCCTCATCAATCCGCTGAGCATTGAGGAAAGCATTGCCAACGGAGGCTATGCGGCATTCCGAAAGGCAATACGCCATTATGCGCCCAACGAAATAACATCAATTATTGAAAAAGGCGGCTTACGTGGCCGTGGCGGCGGAGGTTTTCCTACTGCAAAAAAATGGCAGATTGCCTGGAATACGCAAAGCGACCAAAAATACCTGATTTGTAATGCCGACGAAAGCGATCCCGGAAGTTTTATGGACCGTGCCGTAATTGAAGGCGATCCGCATAAACTCATCGAAGGCATTGCCATTGCGGCCTATGCAATTGGAGCAAGCAAGGCATATATTTATATCCGCTCAGATTACCATCTGGCACAGGAACGCCTGCGCGAGGCCATTGATCAGGCCAAAGCATATGGCCTGCTCGGAGAAAACATCCTCGACAGTGGATTCAATTTATATTTGATTATCCGCGTGGGCGCCGGGGCTTTTGTTTGTGGCGAAGAAACTGCACTGATCAACAGCATTGAAGGCAAGCGGGGAATTCCCCGCCCGAAACCGCCCTACCCTGCTGTGAGTGGCTTGTATGGCAAGCCCACCGTGGTGAATAATGTAGAAACCTTGGCCAATGTGCCCGCAATTATCAAAAACGGCCCTAATTGGTTCAAATCCATTGGGACCGAAGGCAGTAAGGGCACTAAAGTGTTTGCTGTATCCGGCAAAACCGTACATAACGGCCTGGTTGAAGTTGAAATGGGCACCTCCCTGGATAAAATCATTTTTGATATTGCCGGAGGGATCAAAAACGCCAAAGATTTAAAGGCCATCCAAATAGGTGGTGCATCGGGTGCCTGCCTCAAAGGCGATAAGCTGGATATCGAAGTAGATTATGAATCGCTGGTAAAAGCCGGCGCTATGATGGGTTCCGGCGGGTTGGTTGTGATGGATGAAGACACCTGCATGGTGGATGTGGCTAAATTTTTCATCCAGTTCCTTTCCAACGAAAGCTGCGGAAAATGTATTCCCTGCCGTGAAGGAACACAGCGAATGCTGGAGATTCTGGAAAACATCACGCAAAAGCCCAAAGATGCGCAGCAGCATCAAAGCTTAGAGCGTTTTAAAGGCGTGATGATGCTCGAGGAACTGGCCGGGATTATCCGTGATACTTCCCTTTGCGGATTGGGACAAACAGCGCCAAATCCGGTACTCAGCACCTTAAAGCATTTCAGGGAAGAATACGAAGAGCATATTTTTGAGCGGAAATGCCGCGCGAATGTCTGCAAAGGGCTGCGCGAGTTTATCATTGATATTGACAAATGTACCGGATGCACCATTTGCGCCCGGAAATGCCCCGTTAATGCTATTATCGGATCACAGCGCCAGCCGCATTTTATTGTGCAGGATAAATGTATTGGCTGTGGGATATGCTATGAATCCTGCAAATTCAACGCTATTTACATTCACTAAAAGCAACAGAGGAAGCACATGATTTTTAATATTGAAGTCAATAACAAGGAAATAAAGGCAAAAAGGGGTGAAACCATTCTTAAAGCCCTCTTGCGCAACGGAATACGCGTTCCGACCCTCTGCCATATGAGCAACCAGCTCCCAACAGGCGCCTGCCGCCTTTGTGTTGTGGAAGTGGAAGGCCGCGATGGACTGATTCCGAGCTGTTCCATGCCTGTTGAAGAATGGATGAAAATAAAAACGCATTCACCGCGCGTAATCAAAGCCCGTAAAACAATTGTGGAACTCCTGCTGGCCAATCATCCCGACGATTGCCTCTATTGCGAACGCAACGGCAATTGCGAACTCCAGGACCTGGCCGAAGAGCTTAATGTGCGTGAAAGAAGGTTTAGCGGGAACAAGCACCAGCACAAGAAAGATATCGTTGACCCTTCCATTGTGCGCGACCCCGAGAAATGTATCCTTTGCGAACGCTGTGTGCGCACCTGCGACAACATCATCGGTATGTCGGCCATTGATTTTGTGAACCGAGGCAAAAAAATGACGCTGGGGACGATCTATAATAAAGGCCTGAACCGTGTAAACTGCATTGAATGTGGCCAGTGCATTATGGTGTGCCCTACCGGCGCACTTCTGGAAAAATCGCGTCCCGGTTCGCTTCAGGAAGCCCTGCACAACCCAAAAACACATGTAGTGGCGCAAATCAGCCCAACGGTTTCTGTTTCGCTGGCAGAAGAATTTGGCATTAAGGCCGGAAAAGACCTCAATGGCGTCATCAACACTACTTTGCGCAAAACCGGTTTCGACAAGGTATTCGATACTTCTTTTGGCCTGGACATCGTGATCACAGAAATAGCACGGGAACTCAAAACACGGCTCAATAAAGAATCGGTGGAAATGCCGCTCTTCAGCAGCGACTGCCCTGCCTGGATAAAATATGCCGAAGATTTTGAACCCGACATCCTCCCCCATCTTGCGCATATCAAATCACCGCAGCAGGTATTAAATTCTGTTGTCAAAACATATTATGCCCGCGAGAGCGGAATACGCGCAGAAAACATATATACGGTAAGCATCATGCCCTGCACCGCCAAAAAATATGAGGCCGTACGCGAGGAAATGTTCACCGACAACAATCCTGATACCAATATGGTGCTGACCACACGCGAACTGGCCAAATTCATCAAGCTGCACGGCATCGACCTGAACAGCTCCGAACCCGAACTGGCCGATTATCCCTTCGGAATCCGCAGTTCATCGGGCAAACTTCCTGCCATTGCCGGTGGATTGACCGAAGCTGTATTGCGAAGCCTGCACCAGCTTTTGACCGGAGAAGACCTGATGAACTTCAAAATATCGCCTTTACGCAGCGGAAATGGACGGAAAGAATACAAATTTAAAATCAAGAAAAAAGAAATCAATTGTATTGTCGTCTCTGGAATGCGTAATGTACAATTACTCCTGGAAGAGTTAAAAATAGGTAAAGTAAAGGCTGATTTTGTGGAAGTTACGGTTTGTCCGGGCGGTTGCGTCAATGGTGGCGGCCAGCCTATTGGCCGTACTGAAAAGGACCTCAAAGCCCGCATGAAATCTATTTATGAAATTGATGATAAGGACTCGATAAAATTTGCTTATAAAAATCCTCAGGTAGTTGAGCTGTATGATAAATTTCTGAACATGAAAGGCCATGGCGACAATGACAAAATCCTGCGCCCGCTTTTCAAAAAACGAGCAAACCTATGAGCACTGCATATAACAACCAACTGGTATTTACGCAAAAAGATAAATGCCGCGTTTGCTATACCTGCATCAGGGAATGCCCGGTAAAAGCCATCCGTATTGTAAACGGACAGGCTATGGTTATGAACGAGCGCTGCATTGGCTGTGGAAACTGCGTGAAGGTTTGCAGCCAGAATGCAAAATATTTCCTCGACACCAAAGACTATGTCAACCGCCTACTGGAATCAGACGACAAAGTAGCAGCTATTGTCGCACCAAGTTTTCCTGCCGAGTTTAACGAAATCGATGATTTTAAAGTCTTTGTCGGCATGATTCGCGCGCTGGGATTTGATTACGTCAGTGAAGTCAGTTTCGGTGCCGACCTGGTAGCAAAAGAATACCATAAGCGGCACATTGAGCGTAAAAACCAAAAAGGGGAAATCAGCAGCGATTGTCCTGCCATAGTATTTTATGTGAAGCATTATCATCCCAATCTTGTTGCCGACCTGACTCCTGTTGCATCGCCTATGGTAGCCATGACCCGCGTGATGAAGAAAAAATACAGCGATGACCTTAAAATTGTTTTTATAGGCCCCTGTATTGCCAAAAAAGCGGAAAGCCAGGAAGTAGATGTAGCCATTACTTTTACTGAACTCCGACAATTGTTCCGTCAGCAGAAAATAATGTCGTCCATGACCGACCCAACAGATTTTGATCCGCCAAAAGCGGGCAAAGGTTCTGTATTTCCTGTGAGCAGAGGTTTGTTGCAGGCCAGCGGAATCAGAGAAGATGTATCGGATGGAAGAATTATTGTGGCTGAAGGCCGGGTAAATTTCCGCGATGCCATTAAGGAATTTGAAAACGGCCTCATTCGTGATCATAACCTGGAATTGCTCTGCTGCGAAGGCTGCATTATGGGGCCGGGCATGTCCAAAGGAGGGAAACGCTATGCACGCCGCAGCAGGATCACCAATTATACATATGAAAAACTCCGTACACTGGATGAAGAACAGTGGCAAAAAGATATTGACGAATTTTTAGAACTGGATCTTAGTCAGGAGTTTATGCCTGAAGACCGCCGATTTCCTGCGCCAAGCCGTGAAGTAATCCAGAAAATCCTGCAATCGATGGGAAAATACAAACTACAGGATCATCTTAATTGCGGTGCTTGTGGTTACGATACTTGCGAAGATCATGCGATTGCCATTGCAAACGGTTTTGCCGAGGTGGAAATGTGCCTTCCACACAATATCGAAAAGCTCCATAATCTTATTGAAGATCTGAATATCAGCAACGATAAACTGGCCTCTGCCCGTGAAGCTTTAAAGCAAAGCGAAAAACTGGCACATATGGGTCAGCTTTCGGCTGGAATTGCGCACGAACTCAACAATCCTTTGGGCGTTATAACCATGTATTCCAATATTTTAAAGGAAGAAGCAGCAGAAGATGATCCTGTTCGTGAAGATTTGGAACTGATTGTGGAACAAACCGCACGTTGCAAAAAAATTGTGAGCGGGCTGCTCAATTTTGCACGCAAAAACCAGGTAAATCCCATCGAAACAGATATGGTGCAGTTTACCGAACGCAGCATTGCGTCCATCATTCATCCCGATAATATCGCGGTTAAACTCACAAAGGAAATTGATAATCCGATAGCTGAAATAGATCAGGACCAGTTTATGCAGGTGCTGACCAATTTGGAAAAAAACGCCGTTGAGGCCATGCCTGATGGAGGAACCCTCAGCATACACCTGGAAGGTTCGCAAAATGAAGTGCAAATAAAAATCAGCGATACCGGTACAGGAATTTCCAAAGAAAATATGGAAAAAATATTCACGCCTTTCTTTACCACCAAAGGTGTTGGAAAAGGCACCGGTTTGGGTTTACCATTGATATACGGCATTGTAAAAATGCATAGGGGAAAAATCAGCGTAACTTCAAACAATGATCCGGAAAAGGGGCAAACCGGAACACATTTTCATATTAGCCTGCCCCGCAAAAGTGAACAAAATGCTTAAGCCTTATGAGCAAAAAAATAAAGAAAATTCTTATTGCCGACGATGATATTGACCAGCTTTTTCAGTTAAACCTTTTACTGAAAAACTGGGGCTATGAAGTGGTGCAGGCCGAAAGCCAGCGCGATGCCGAAAACATTATTGAAAAATTCAGGCCCGATCTGGCGATTCTGGACCTAATGATGGAAAACGACGACAGTGGGTTTGTTTTAAGTTTCAAAATGAAGCGCAAATATCCTGAAGTCCCCATTATCATAATGACCGCCGTTGCTTCGGAAACGGGCATCGACTTTCAGGACAAAGAAGACGACAGCCAACCATGGATAAAAGCGGATATGTTCCTGGAAAAAGGATTGCCACCGGCACAACTGAAACGTGAAATTCAAAAATTAATATAAGCACTTAAATTATGGCAGTACTTGATATCTTAGTTGTTGACGATGAACCTTTTATCCGATCGGGGATCAACCGTATCTTGCGCAATTTCAGGGTCGATTATCCTTTTATGGAGGAAGCTTTCACTTTCAACATCATCGAAGCCGCCACAGGTGAGGAAGCTATTGAACGTATCGAAGAAAAAAAGCCCGACATCATATTGCTCGACAATAAACTACCTGGGATTCAGGGTATTGAAGTTCTGGAATATGTACGCAAAAGGCAGTATGATATTGTCATTATCATGATCACTTCTTATGCTTCCCTGGATCTGGCCGTAAAAGCCACACGCGACGGGGCACATGATTTTATCCCGAAACCCTTTACGCCCCAGGAGCTGAAGTCTGCAATTGAAAGCATCACAAAGCATGTCTTTTTGGTACGCATGACCAAGCAGATGTCGGACGACGGCAAGCAGATCCGCTTCCAGTTCCTCTCGGTGTTATCGCACGAACTAAAAGCTCCGCTCAATGCGGTGGAAGGATATATCAAGATGATCAAAGAGCATCAGCTGGGGCACAATATCGATGATTACGGAGCAGTGATCGACCGCAGCCTGGAACGCATCAAAGGCATGCGCAACCTGATTCTCGACCTGCTCGACATGACACGTCTGGAATCCGGTAAAAAAGAAAAAGAAGTCAAGGAGCTTGATGTTGCCGAATATGCCCGAACTGCCATTGATACCATCATGCCCTATGCCATCCAGCGCGAGGTTACCATCAACCTGAATGCTAAAGGCGACATCAAATACAAAGCAGATCCCGGCGAAATGGAAATCATTTTTAACAACCTGATATCCAATTCTGTAAAATACAACCGTGATGGAGGCAAAGTGGACTGCGACCTCTTGATTGAAGGCGACAATCTGTTGATCCGGGTGTCTGATACCGGCATCGGGATGACAGAAGAAGAAATGGGACGGCTTTTTCAGGACTTTGTGCGCATCAAAAATTCCAAAACGCGCAATATCACCGGAAGCGGCTTAGGATTGTCAATCCTTAAAAAACTGGCCCAAACCTACGGCGGTGATGTGAACGTTGAAAGCACACCGGATGTTGGAACTACTTTCACGGTCAACCTACCGCTAAATAATAATCTTTAAGAAAACGACAGAAGGATCAGCAAAAAAATACTGACCATCAATTGATTTTAATAATTAGAAAAATGAAAAACTTACCCGACAAAACCGTTGAACGGCTCAGCCAGTACAGAAGAAACCTGCTGAACTGTCTGGCCAAAGGGAAACAACATATTTTTTCGCATGAAATTGCTCATATACACCATATTACACCCGTTCAGGTGCGCCGCGACATTATGCTCATTGGTTATACTGGAACCTTGCGCAAAGGCTATGATGTAAAAGAGCTTATCGACCTGATTGGCAATATTTTGGACATTCAGGAAGGCTTAAATGTGGGCATCATCGGCATTGGAAACCTGGGCCGCTCACTGATTGGCTATTTCAACGGAAAGCGCTCCAGGTTGCGTATCATCGCCGGTTTCGACAATAACCCGGAAAAAATAGACAAAACTTATGCCGGTGTCCATTGTTATTCTATCGACAAGCTGGACGATATGGTCAGAGAGAAAAATATTGCCATAGGAATAATCACAGTACCTGCTGAAAAGGCACCATCTGTATGCGAAAGGTTGGTAATGGCCGGTGTAAAAGGCATACTCAACTACACACCAAAACCCCTGAATGTTCCTCCACATATCTATCTCGAGGAATACGATATGATTACTTCTATTGAAAAAGTTGCTTACTTTGTGAAAAAGCATGGAAATTATTCGTGATAATGGAATCCGTTCCTGCACCACTATTTTATTATTCGTTTAAAAATTATTGTAAATGATATTTTCACCTGAAAAATGCAGCATCAAGGACCAAAGGATGAAACCTTTTATTGATCCTGACGAGATTTGGAACTACATCAACAATACCAAAGCAACCAAAGAAAGGGTGCGTGAGGTTATTGCCAAATCACTTGACAAGCAACGTCTTACCCTTGAAGACACCGCAGTACTGATCAATGCAGAAGAGCCGGAACTCATTGAGGAAATCAAGGAAGGCGCCAAGGAGTTAAAGAAAAAGGTTTACGGAAACCGCATTGTCCTTTTTGCTCCGCTCTATATTGGCAACAAGTGCATCAACAACTGTAAGTATTGTGGCTTCCGTGCCAGCAATAAAGATGCTGTCCGTAAAACGCTCAGCGACCAGGAATTGATCAAAGAGGTTGAAGCACTGGAAGATAACGGTCAAAAACGCCTGATTCTCGTATATGGTGAGCATCCCGAATACGATGCAGAATACATTGCACATACGGTACGCACGGTTTATGATGTTAAAAAAGGAAACGGTGAAATCCGCCGCGTAAACATCAATGCAGCACCTTTGGAAATTGACGGTTTCCGCATTGTGAAAGATGCCGGAATCGGGACCTACCAGGTTTTCCAGGAAACCTATCACCCGGAAGCTTACAAACGCTATCACCTCGGCGGCAAAAAGCGCGATTACAACTACCGATTAACATCTCTCGACCGTGCCCAGGAAGCCGGAATCGACGATGTGGGCATCGGAGCACTTTTCGGATTATACGACTGGCGATTTGAAGTTATGGGTTTGGTGCGCCATACCAACCACTTCGAAGCTTGTTATAATGTCGGGCCGCATACCATTAGTTTTCCACGCATACAGGATGCCAGCATGCTCGATTTTGACGGCAAATACATTGTGGACGACGAAACTTTTGTGAAACTGGTGGCCATCCTGCGTTTGGCAGTACCCTATACCGGCATGATCCTCACAGCACGTGAGAATCCTTTTGTACGCCGCGAAGTAATGCAATTTGGTGTCTCTCAGATAGATGGCGGTACAAAACTGGAACTGGGGGCCTATGCCGACTCGCTCAACGAAAATCAGGATCTTAATAAAGAGCAGTTTATGATCAATGATTCACGTTCGCTGAATCAGATTATTGATGAACTGGTTGAAAACGACTATCTCCCCTCCTTCTGCACCGCCTGTTACCGATTGGGCCGCACCGGGGAGCACTTCATGGAGTTTTCCGTACCCGGATTCATCAAACGCTATTGCACACCAAATGCCATATTGACTTTTGCAGAATATCTGGTGGATTATGCACCGGAAAGCAGCCAGGAAAAAGGCTGGGCAGCAATTGAAGCAAACCTTAAAAAAGTGGAAGGCTTTCAAAATGTGCATGAAATCAAAAACCGCATTGAACGCATTAAAAATGGTGAACGCGACCTGTATTTTTAACCGATAAATCAGCAGCAATGAAAAGAACCCGAATTTTAGGACTTCTGATCCGCGACAGGATCAAAGAGTCCGGCAGAACACAGAAAGCACTCTCCGAATTTTCTTCGATTATCAGCTCACGACTTGGTTTTCATGAAGTTTCGGATGATATTTGCTCCCGCACAGGCATCATTGTATTGCATTTAACCGGCAGCGAAGAAGAACAAAACGAACTTCAAAAACGCTTAGATGAAATTGGCGGATTAGAAGTTAAAGAAATGCTCTTTGAGTATTAATCTCTGTTTTGACAGGCTAGTTCAACTGTTTTAAACGGAATTTTAATAAATTTGGAACGGAAAGTTAATTTTTGCTTAAAAATGGCTTTCCGTTCATTTTTTATTAACCCGAACTGATGGAAAATATGAAGGAAAAACTGGAAAGATTATGGGACGAGCTCTATCAGGGGCAAGAGAAAGATTTATTGAATGATTTGATCCGTGAGCTGGAACAGCAGAAAAAAGCAAATGAAGCATTGCCTGCACAGGAAGCCGGATGGTACAAGGATGCGATTATCTATTCGCTCTATGTCGATTTGTTTAATTCTGATTTTAAAGGACTTACAAAAAAACTGGATTATCTCAAAGAATTGGGTGTAAGCTGTATCTGGCTGTTACCAATCCTGGATTCTCCGATGAAAGATGCCGGTTTCGATATCCGCAATTATGACCGCATCCGCGCTGAGCTGCTGGGTTTGGCCGAAGATGCAAGTTTGGAAGAGCAAAGGGAAGTTTTCCGTAATTTCCTCGATGAAGCCCATAAACGCGGACTGAAAGTGATCTTCGATATTGCGATGAACCACACCAGCATGGAACATCCCTGGTTTCAGGAATCGCGCAAAGGCGAAGACAACCCTTACAGGGAATACTACATCTGGAATAAAGACACAAACCGATATAAGGAAACGCGCCTGCTGTTTAAAGGCATGTGCCCCAGCAATTGGGAAGCTGATGGAAACTGGTATTTTTTCCACCGCTTTTTCGAATTTCAGCCCGACCTGAACTACCGCAACCCAAAGGTGTTGGTGGAAATGTGCCGTAATCTGATTTTCTGGCAAAGTCAGGGTGTGGATGGATTCCGCGCCGATGCCATTCCCTATCTATGGAAAGAAGAAGGCACTGATTGTGAGAACCTTCCGCAAACACATACCATTGTTAAGTTTTTTAGGGCCGTAACGGAATATGCACGCCCCAATACCTTGTTGTTGGCCGAAGCCTGTCAGCCACCGAAAGAAGTCGTTAAATATTTTGGAAGCGGTGACGAATGTCATGCCGGATATCATTTCCCATTGATGCCGCAGGTATTTATTTCATTGGCTACTCAGGATGCTCAGCCCATTTTTGATGTGCTCAGCCCTAAAATTACGCCGGCCATTCCCGAGGATGCACAATGGTTTACTTTCCTGAGGGTGCATGATGAGCTAACATTGGAAATGGTGACGCAGGACGAACGCGACATCATCAATAGTTTTTACCTGAAAGATCCGCGCTGGATATTCCGCGAAGGCGAAGGCGTAGCAGCACGCCTGGCTAATTTACTGGATGAAAAAGCTGAAAAAATTGCACTGGCCTATTCCATTATGCTGACACTCCCGGGCACTCCCTTAGTATATTATGGTGATGAGTTTGGACGTCAAAATGATGAAGTTTATTGGAAACAAACCATGGAAGAAACAGGCTATAATGATGCCCGTTATTTTGTTCGTGGTCCGATTGACTGGAAAAGCGTTGAAGAAAAGCTGGGCGATAAAAACAGCTTCGAGAGCCGCGTGAACACACGTATCCGCAAGCTGATCGCTGTGCGCCGCAATCATAAAGCCTTCAGCCGCGGAAATTTTGAACCCATGAATGCCAAAACTATCACAAATGCAGTAATCAGGCACATCCTGACCTATAAACGCAGTTTTGAAAATGAAGAAATCATTGTAGTTCAGAACCTTTCGGATAAAATTACCGGAATGGTACTGGAGGAAGCAGACGTGTACACTGATTTGCTCAGTGGCCAAAAAATTGATGCAACAAAAGCAATACAAATGAAAGCCTACGAAGCATTATGGCTTAAAAAATAAAAATGATGACACAAATCCTTGTCGCACCCGAAGCAGTTATTCAGTTCAATAAAGCGGAAAAAATGGCTTTTGAGCGTCTAAAATCTGAAATTCCCCTGACAGGAAATCCCGATGATTTGATGGACAAATTATGGGAGCTGACCGAAGGGATCATTCCACACGACCGGATTGGGATTGCTTTTATCGACAAGAACGGCGAAGGGCTAAGCTCGCACCTGCTCAAGACTTCTTATGATGAAATCTTCATGGGAGTTGATTATTCGGGCGGGCTTGGTCGTTCCAGCCTGAGGCATTTAAGTGAAAAAATGGTAGCCCGAATTATTCCCAACCTGGAACAATACGGTATTGAACACCCCTACTCCACACATACTGCTTTGCTTTTGAAAGAAGGCGTAAAATGCAGCATCACTTTGCCGTTGAATGTTCAGGAAAAATGTGTGGGTTTTATCTTTTTTTCCAGCAGGCAGCTTGATGTTTTTAAGGAACGTCATGCTAATTTATTGCTGGCCGTAATTCAAACGCTTAGCTATACGCTGGAACGTTTGTGGCGCATTGCTGAGCTGGAACGTGTCAAAAAAAGTTATATGACTACCGTTGGTTTTGTGGCGCATGAAATGAAAAGTCCGCTGGCCACAGCACAAACCATGCTGCATACCTACCTCGATGGCTATTTTGGGGATGTAAACGAAGCTGGAGAGGAAGCTGCTACGGGCGTGAACCGATTACTGGAATATATGCACAGTCTTGTAAGCAATTATCTGGGACTGAGCCAGATTGAATCCGGTGAAATGAAATTCAACCCGGAGCCCGGACTAAATTTTGTTGCGGAAGTACTGAAATTCGGAATAGAAACCGTGCAAATTCGGGCGGAGAAAAAAGGAAGCAATATCAGCATAACAGTTCCCGATAATGAAATTGTGATGGAAGGAGATAAAAACCTTTTGCGCATTGTTGCGGTAAATTTGATTGATAATGCAGTAAAATACAGTCCCGATAATTCAGAAATAGAAGTTAAAGCCATGGTTCAGGACAATCATCTGGTATTTTGCACTTTAAATCCCGGACCCGGCTTTACAAAAGAACAAAGCAAAAAGCTCTTCAAAAAATTCAGCCGCTTACATCAGAAAGGCATGGAAGACCGAAAAGGAACCGGCCTGGGCTTATTCCTTACCTATTGGATAGTGCAAAAGCATCAGGGACAAATAATTGCAGATTCAGAACCCGGCGTATGGATCCGTTTTCAAGTAAAAATACCATTGGAAATTTTATAAGCACATGCAAAAGAAAGAACTATACGAAGTATTTGGGAAAAAAATCGCACTTATAAACGATAAGCTGTTCAACAATAAAAACGTTCCAACGCCCGAAGAACTTAAAGAAATCGAGGAGGCTGTAACCTTTCTGCATGACCATAAATATGGTTTCAAAGAGCAAGGCTTAAACCAAATAGAATACATTATACTGGAAGCCAATGAGAAGCTCGAAGAATTGGGTTCTGAATCTACAGAACACAATTAATATTTTGTTTATAGCCCCTTCTGTATCTGCCTCTTCAGTTAGTTGATATTTATGGATTTTGAAATGTATGCATTACATCCTGTGACCAATGCTTTTTTGCCTGTCTCCAAGCTGCGCATAAGCTGTTTGGACAATTATGGATATATCTTGATCAAAAGACCGTATTATCCGCCTTGCTCACATACCAGTCACTTTCGACATTGAATACTGACTTGGGATTTTGCCTGTGAAATATATTAATACCATCAATCAAGAAACGACTAAAATTTGAATTATCAATAGCAATGTAATTTTTGATGCCTTTGACCCTGATTAGGGAATGGTTCGGGCCTGTTCCCTGAATGAAATATTTATTCGTCAGGAATCATGAAGTTTTCCCTGCAAAAAGCGGGATCATTTAATAATTTATAAAAGGATTCAAGGTATTGTGCAAGAATTTCTTTTTGCTCATCATCTAAATAACCGGAAGAATTAATGCAGTTTATAATTGCTGATTTTTTATCAATAAAATGATTATAGACCGTATCAAATTCTTCATGCGTCATCCTCCCCCCCCTGAAATATCGCTCCTTCACATCTTTTAAATCGGTATCCGGTGCAGGCTCGGCATAAGGCGCATTAACAAATCCCGAGCAATCAAAATCATCGGGCACAGGAACCGGTTGGTGCAGTTTCAGCGATAGCAGTTCAACATTATGCACATTGTAGAGCATCCAATCAGAATTGCCAATCATAAATTCAAACATTGCTACCAGATTTGTTTCGAATTCGCTGAGCATAAACTCATCAATATTATGTATATCAAGGAATTTGCCTCCAAGCTTTCTTTCCAGGATATTATCGGGTTCCAGAAAGAAACCATAAATTTCAATTTCCTCCTTTTGATCTGTAATATCGACCAATTTCAGCTTGCATAAACGTGCATCGTAGCTGTATGGGGTAAGTTCCTGATAAATCCTGTAGGCCAGATATTCATTTTCTAATGCCTTCAGATACTCTTCCCCATTTTGGCATTGCGCAAAAAACTTGATTTTATTCACATCCTGAAATACAGTCCCTTCATTATCAGCTGGTTTAAAGTCAAACCGCAGTGGGCTAAACGTACAGTTTTCGGGTTTCCTTCTGAAACCGCCTCTTGATTTTATCTCCACTTTAAAAGTATCGGATGTTATAGGATCGACCAGCAGCGCGTCATGCTCTACTCGTTTTTTGCCCCGGTCGGATTCCAGCTCATCAAAATCATAAAGCAGCTTAAAGCTTAAAACATCCTCTGCTGCAAAAAGAGGCAGCGGCCTGTATTCTTTTTCCTCTTCCTGAGCAAAAAGCGCAACACACAAAAACAAGCCGACAATACTAAGGATTAGGTTCTTTTTTTCTGACATAATGCATTAAAAATTCTTTTTTCTTATCTGAAAATACGCGGTACATTTTGTCTTTTTCGATCAAAATAGCTTGATCAGAAATATGCTTACGACCAAAAGGCACATCAATATCAATTACTTTTCCTTGATAAAGCGGTGTAATTTCACTTACCGGGCTATGACCGATAACCTGATAATCCGCTTTATAATATGTCAATACACTATCCACATGCGCCTGGCTAACTGTTTTCTTATTCCAGGTGGGGCGGGCATAGCCCCGAAACCATAGCGGCCCATCGGCAAGGAAAAGCAATTGTTCGTGTGTACTAAAAACCGTATCTTCATAAATATTTAAAAACTGACGGATTTTGATATTCATCGAATCCAGCGATAAACCCTGATCTATTACCGGACGGCTGATACCGGCATGCGAAAACAAAATATTATTGTAGCGCATTACGGTATTCCGGCTACGGATCCAGTCGCCAATAACTGTATGATCGGTATAAAGTCCGGCATAATTCATATAAAAATAATTCATCAGAAAGCGGTAGCGGATATTCAGGTATTTATAATCGCCCAGCATAATCATAACCTCATGGTTTCCAATGAGAAAATGAACATCACCGCCGGCTTTCCTTGCCTGGCGTTCGAGCTTGTAGGCCAGCCACAAAACCTGTGAAACTTTATAGCCCCGATCAAAAACATCACCTAGGAACACCAGGTGGCCATTGCCCCAGCTCCAATTCAGATTTTCATCGATAATTCCATTATTCTGCAAAAGCGGGATCAGTGCATCAAATTTTCCGTGCACATCACCGATGGCCAAAACGGGCGCATCCACACAAATCTCAGTAGGTGGTGTCAGGTTTTCGCGGTAAATTGTATAGTGCATACCGCTGTCCGGGCCAAAAGCCGAAAAACTCAGGCTATCGCCCGTCATAAGCAGCAAGGAGTCTTTACGGTAGTTTTTATTGCCGTCGCGTATATGGATTAAATAAAAAGCCCAAAGGCTATCCTCGTTCATCTTTACAATATGCGGCCCATCATAAAAATCGGGCATAATGCGCAGGCTGTCCGCGTTTAAGCGGCATTTTTCCAGATAGTTGGCAATACCTTTATATCCGTTTTGTTTCGCCAAACCAATCATATCCAGCGTATATTCATTTTGCACATTTAGATTTGCGCCGTGTTCCACAAGTTCTTTTACAAAGGAGATATTTCCAGATTCAACAGCATGTGCCAGAGGCATTTTCCCTCCGGGAGCAGTAAAATCAGGATCGGCACCATGCCATAAAAGTTTGCGTATCATCCAGATATCACCTTTTGTAATGGCCATTTCCAAAGCGGTTTTGTCTTTGCAGGAAATATCAGGCTTTGCACCTATCTTTAAAAGCAAATCAGCGATTTCATGTTGTTTGTAGCGCGATGCATAAAAAAGTGCTGTACATCCATAGTCCTTTAACCATGCGTTTACATCGCCACCTGTATTGATGAAATCTTTTACAACATCAATTCGCCCCTTTCGGATGGCTTTGATCAGTTCTTTTTCTGATTGCCCAAAGGTGGATGAAATCACAAAGAAGGCAGCCATAAAAAGCAGTATATAATGCAGGCGGTTTATCTTATTAGTTTTTCTCAACATAGCAAAGGGTTTAAGGCTCAAGGCATTGGTCAAAAATCTCCTTTTTGGCTTCTTCGGGATTATTGATAATGTTGTAAAAATCATCGTAGAATTCCAGGATTTTCTTGACGCGTTTTTCATCCAGAAAATCCGCATCGCGATAGAACTTGTATATAGAATCTTTCTTTTGGTTAAATAGTTCAAATGTGTAATCAAAAAGCTCTTTATCGTGGCAAATACCAAGATAGAGGCGCTCATCAATGGAAGAAATATCATAACGTGGGTGCGGAACGGCATAGCGGGCATTGATCACACCGCTCCAGTCAAAATCATAAGGCACCGGAAAGGCTTTGGCAAAAGGACCGGTGAGCACCAGTTTGAGATTGTGCATTTCCGAAACCGACCAATCGGTATTGGCGATAAAATAATTAAAAACCGCCATCAAATTGGTAACTGTATCGTTGAGCATGCGTTGTTTGGCCGTTGATGACTTGATGATTTGCCCATTCAGCCGTTCGGCCATATTATTAGGATTTTCAATTAGAAAGCCATAGCGCTCCAAGATAACATCCTGATCATCTTCATCAAAATATTTAATTTTCAATAGGCGCACTTGAAAGCTTTTGTCCGTCAGGATATTATAGGCTTTGTAGATCAGATACTCCTGCAAAATATAATCTTCGTAGCGCTGGCCTTTCTGGCAATGCGTGACCAGTTTCATTTTTTTGAGCCCACGGAACATAGTTACATCCTGGCGATCATCTTCAATTTTCACGAACAAAGGAGGAAAGGAACACTGGGTTTTCCTGCGGCGGAAATTTCCACGGGTTTTCATCTCGATTTTCAGGGATACGGTTTCCCCTTCCACATTTTGGTAAATAAACCTACCGGGATGATATTGCCTGTCTCCTTCCCTGTCTTTCAACAAATCATCAAAATGCGCAGAGATCGTAACTTCTAGGGGCTCATCACTTTGAAAAAAGCCCGCCGGTAATTCCTCTTGCGCAGAAGCAAAATGGAACATCAGGAAAAAAACAAATATTGTCCCGCAGAGCTTTTTATTCATTTTCCTTTTGCTCAAGCAATGTTTTCTGGTAAATTTCATATGCTTTTTCTTCTTTGATGCTTGTTTTGCGTTTACTGTAAAAATAGTAAATAGTGATTTCCGCAATATCTTTCAGAAAATCGACTTTTCCAACCTCTACCCTACTAATTGTCAAGCCTGTGCGGTCTTCAAGGTCTTCGATGAACTTTTGCTGGTTCTCGGGCTTGATCAGTTCAATTTTATCATAGATAATCCTTTTGCTGGAGATATGTTTATACGTCCAGTAGTATTCACCGCCCCAGCACACCAGCACCATCAACAGGTTAAGGATAAAGATTTCCCAGAAACCGGCCTTTCCTCCAATTAAAGCATTGATGATGGATATGCCAATAACTACAAACAGATAAGTCATTTCCCGAATGGGGACAGGGTCGGTCCGGTAGCGTATGATGCCAAACACAGCAAAAAGTCCCAGTGCAAAACCCAGCTGAATGGTGACACTTTCCAATGCAGTGGTGATCATAAACACCGTCATACTGATCAGCAGGTAGGTAAAAAGATAATCCTTGCGCCGCGAACTCCGGTAATAGATATACCGAACTATAATAATGATTACCAAAAGGTTAAAAATAAACCGGATCGCAAATTGAGCCAGGTCAGCTATATTAACCTGCCCGGGGTCAAAAAAATCACTTAAAGTCAAAAACATGCGGATACCCTCCTTTTTGTAGCAATTTATTCATTTTTTTAAAACGCAGCTTGAAACGGTTGTATTTTATATTGTCATGCATCAGGCAGATGCCCGTGCAGTATTTACTAAACCTATTGGGTTTCAAGCCATTTGCAAATAAAACTTCCTGAAATGGCGACTTTGCAGACCGCCCGCTTTTTTTTAATTCAATAATTACCAGATGATCAAGCTTAACGCATTTCTGCCCAAAACTAAATCCCAGCTCTGTATCAATAGTAATACGTTCATCCATACTATTGGAAACCAAAGTTGTTCGCCTGAAATCATTATCCAAAGAAAACCGCAGCGAAGCAATATCATAGGGTGTGCTTCTGCTTACAAAAGCTACTGCCTCCTCCGTTTCCAGAGAAAACTGATCCCTTAGTGGAATCCTGGTTTTGCGTGTGCGCCCTTTATTGGATTTATGTTTTACCTCCAGAAAAAACTCATCTGTAATCTTGTATTGCCGGATACGGATTTTGTGCCGGTGCAGCTTGCGGTTATGGTGCGCCCGGTACATTTGCAGATCAGGCGTATCAAAATAGTGCGTAGCATAAGCTTGCTGAAGCACGCCCTGCTGCGAAAACACGCGGTAATGCTTCTGCACAGCTTCCAGAATAAACGGAAGCTGCTCGCGCGTGATGACGTATTTCACGTCAACACGGTCCATCAAACGCACCTCCTGCATTTCTTCGAGGCTGATGGGCATGAAAGCATTCGATAAAATACTGAGCGGATCAGTCATAATGAGCAAATGTAGGGAATCGGCAGGAAATATCAAACCGCTCAGCCAATCTTAAAAAAGGGCTTTATCTCTTTTATTGCTTCACCACTTTCAGGCTTTTGCTTTCATCCCCAGCCACCAAAGTACACACATAAGCCCCCGGCGCCAAATCATGTGTTTGCATAAGGAAACGGCTTGCCCGGCCATGCAGCATGATTTTGCTCTGACAGACAATCTTTCCGTTCATATCGGTTAGCTGAAGCGTGGATTCACCCTGATATTCCAGCTTGATATTGATTTTCAGGCTATTGGAAAAGGGGTTGCCTTCAACAGAGAAAGCTTCTTGTTTATCACGGGTTGGGATGGGTTCAATGCCTACGGGCAGGCCGTCGCCGAGGTAGAGCAGGCGGCTTTCGCCATAGGCTTTGTCGTAAGTTTGATCGGAACCATATGCCCATACATGATGACCATCGGGATCAAGCGTAAGACCATCCAGCAATGGATAAGGACCATGCATTTCCCAGCTTTCATTATTTAATTGTTCGCAAAACCAGGAATAATGATAACGACGACTGTAATGATTCTTATAATTCTGATTAAAAAGCGCTACTAACCGCCCATCACTTCGGATAAGCACATCAGCAATATAGCCGCTGTCGGGGGCAGTGAAAACCGGCAATGGATCGTACAAAGGAACACGGATGCTTTCCCAAATGCCCGGATATTTTGCTTTATCCACCAAATACATGCTGTTGTTGCCGGATGCAAAGCCCATGCGCAAGGGAGCGAGGTTCAGGGAATATGCTTCCCATCCGTCCTCTTCTTCATTAAAAACATAATAGCTCCCCTGACCGGCTTCATCAGCACCAAAAAGGGTTTTCCCTCCGGAATGGATATAGATATCGTTCAGTTCTGAAAAAGCTGCCGGAAGTTGAAATTCTGTCAATTCTGCATGCATAGGCTGGTTGACAAAAAGTTTTGCTTCCTCATTTTCTTTTCCAAGCAAAAACAATTGATTGGAAGCCGCATATTCCATGTCCGTTAGGGAGAAATGATCAATATCCAGTTGGGATTCCTGCCAGGAATTGCCCTTGTTTGTTGTACTAATAATAAAGGACAAACTATCTTCTTGCGCATAAACAGCGGCTTGTTGGCCGTATTTTGATGCCAACTGTAAGTCTTTGCCCGGAAAAGGGATGCTGTCGCGGCTATAAAAGTAATCCCGGCTCTGCAACATACGATCCTGCGTTTGGAGAAACATGCTGTTGCCCATGAAAAACATATCATTAAAGGCATCAAAAAAATCCTGATGTACCGGATACCAGTTTTGCCCGTCCTGGGTTTGGATCATTGCATAATCATAAGGCACTTCGTTTTGATGGATACGACCGGCAAAAAAAGCAATGGCCAAATCTTCTGTAAACGGATAAAGGGCTGTAACATTAGGACTATAAAAATAAGGAAAACCGGGCATGGTATTTACGGTCCAATTATAGCCCCCATCATGTGTAGTAATAATTTGAAATCCTCCGCAATCCCCATCGCATGAACCGTAATAGTAAAAAACAGAATCGCTCACTATTTTAAGTCCTTTAGGTTGAAACCATACTTTATAGTCTTTGCCACCTTCAAGAATTAACTCCCAGCTTTCACCGCAGTCATCGGACCGAAAAAGTCCGGTACCGTCTGTGTCCACTAATTGCCGATTGGCGCTTTTAAAAATAAGCAGTTCGCTACAAAGCAGAAAAGTTTGGTTGCCTAAAAAAATTAATTCATCCGGAATACCTGCATAATTATGAGGGCCATATGGTATTTGACTAAATGATTTCCCTCCATCTGTTGTTTTGAAAATTTCATGACCATCCTCATATTCACCTACAATATATAATCCTGTATCCAAATTCATAAAAGCACAGTCTGATATTTCATAATAAGAGTGAGGAATATTAATACCTTCGCTACTCCAGTTCCGGCCTCCATCTGTTGTCCTAAAAACCCGCTCCTCACTACATGCATAACCGTTCTGCTCATCCAGCATATCAATGCTTTTGGGCAGGAGTTTGATGCTGTCGGGCATGGCAAAGAGCAGTTCCCATGTATTCCCATAATCCATAGTTTTGAATAAACTGCTCTCAGAAGCTATAATGGCATTTGAACCGGAAAGCTTATGGATACTGAGCAGATGACCGCTTGTAAAAGGCGGTAATGTTTCCCAATCCTGCCCTTTGCTGGAAGTAGTCAGGACTGCGCCCCAGTTCCCTACCATAAGTCCGTGCTCATCGTCCCAAAATTCAATATCATTGATGATGGAGCCTGTGGGTTTGGGATTGGCCCAATGGGTTTGCTGTGCCGATCCCAGGAAATTGAAAAACAAAAATGATATAGCAATAATTATTCGTAATTTCATAGTATTGATCCTCTTATTGAATTAATAATTGCGCTTGATCAAGAAAATCTGCCTGTTCACGATCTTTCAGATTTAGACACCAATTGTCAGGCTTATATACAGACTTATTGTTTTTCATTTTCTATGTTTTAAAATTTGATTAGTACGAGTTAACAATATAATAAATTCATATTGAACAGAATAAGAAAATTGCGATGGGCTTAATAGAAAACAATCTTTGCTTATCTCCAATGACTTTGAAACAAAAATATGTAATTTATTTTAATAACAAAGGAATTTTGTGTGTTTCTTATTAACTCTATATTATTTTTTGATTACTGCTTCACTGTATTTTTCTTCCCCGGCTGTTAGCGTGCAAACATAAGCCCCCGGCGCCAAATCCTGTGTTTGCATAAGGAAACGGCTTGCCCGGCCATGCAGCATGATTTTGCTTTGGCGGACAATCTTTCCGTTCATATCGGTTAGCTGAAGCGTGGATTCACCCTGATATTCCAGCTTGATATTGATTTTCAGGCTGTTAAAAAAGGGATTACCTTCAATTGAGAAAGCTTGTTGTTCTACATGGCTTTGGATGGGCTCGATGCCTACGGGCAGGCCGTCGCCGAGGTAGAGCAGGCGGCCAAAATCACCTCCAGCCCAAATGACTTTACCTGAAGGGTCTTCACATAAAGCATTAAAACCTGGGCAATAATCCATAATTTCCCATACATAGGAACTGGTAATTTGAGAAATCATGTATCGTTTTTCTTTAGATTGGAATAGTATTGTAGTTATTCCTGTAGCTGTTTGCGCAAAATCAATGATGGAACCTGTATCTGGTGCGGTAAAAATAAGTTCCGTGATTTCATCATTCTGCAAATCGACCGCCCAAATATTTGGAATTACGGCATTGTCGGCAATGTACATCAATTGGTCATCAATCAGAAAAGCTTTATGCAGTGTTTTAGTCGCAAAACTATAGTAGTCCCAGTTTTCGCCCTCATTGATTGTCTTAAAATAACCTCCTGAATTACCAGATAATCCCCCAACCAAATAACCACTTGAGTTGCCCCATACCATATCATTTAAAATGCAATCTTCTTCTGGGGTATTAATCTGCTTTAAATCTTCATTTTGATTTTCAGAGCAAAATAATTGCTTTGTTTCCTTATCGAAAAAATAAATACGGTCGCTTTTAGGATAGCTTATTGCACTCGCTTGAAATTCTGTAATTTGTGAGGCTTTCCTTATCCAGTTATTATCTTGATCTGTAACAAAAAACGTAAAAGGAGAACAAAGGCTGCTCACACAGGCCATTTGCCCACTATAGGTTGCCACATTATTGAGCATACCGACATCCTCAAAAGATTCTACTAATTCAAAAGATCCAAGGCCATAACCTGCCCTATAAATAGATTTCTCCGACAGGAAATACATTAGGCCATCCAAAAAGAAGATATCAGAAACATTCCAAACCGGATATTTCTCTTTAAACTCCCAATTGATTAGTTCTTGGGATTCAATATAAAAGTCCCTGTACCAGCCCGGATCTATTATTGCCAGGGCACTCCTGTCTGGTTTAAAACCCAATACATTGATATGTGGCATATCAGTATATGTTCCCATATCTGGCGATAAATAAGTATATTCCCAATTTAGCCCAAAATCTTCAGAAACAGCGAGAGGCATTGAATAACACCCATCTTCGTAGCTGCCACAATCCCCATAAGCGATGAGTGTTGAATCCCCTATGGTTTTAATCCGCTTGAACTCATAGTAAAACTCACTGGAATGCAACATAAAATCCCAATTTTCACCACCATCTATTGAATTAATCACCAAAGCTCCTCCATATGCCCTGTTTTTTACAGCATTATTATCCGATTTGCCCCCATCGTAGTAACCTCCGGCAACAATATATTGTCCGTTAAAATAGCTAATATCGTTCAAATACCATAGGTCACTAAAATTCGGATCATATTTATATTGGAAGCTTTGACCTCCATCAACAGTATAATATGCTATCCGAAACTCCTGATCAATAAAAACACCATTATCATTATCTTCGAATGCAATAATTCCTTCAGGAGCACTCCAATTGTCAGACAAACCCGCTGGACGTATAAACTCCCAATGAAGCCCCCCATCCATTGTTTTGCCAATTTGGATAGCATGTTTATTATATCCGGGAATATATCTCCACAAAAGTGCTGTTCCCTGGAGACTGTCATGCATATCGATATCCAAAAATACAAAAGCTTCATCCAGAGTATATTTCAAACTCCATGTCCTGCCACAATCATTACTATGGAGTAATTGTTTGTCCGACCAAACAAAAGCAGAACGACTGCCCACAATATCAATTTCACATAATTTCGTATTGGCAACTGGTTTAACACAATGCCATTTATTACCCCCATCCTCTGTATATGCGATCCATCCAAGGTCTCCACAAATTATACCCCTAGCATTATCGAAAAATGCCATATCCTGCTCCATCTCGCCATAGGGAAGTGGATTGGCCCAATGGATTTGCTGGGCAAAAATATTTAAATAAAGGAGGAGAAATACGGTAACTAAAACGGTCTTATTCATTGCTTCATTAGTTATTACAGTTTTTACTTAATACCTGCCTATTAATTATATCTCCATACAAATCCCTGACAATTAAAAAATAGTACCCCGGCTCAAGCGAAGATACATCTATTTCATCCAATTCTGTAATTAACATCAGCTCAGACTGTTTTGAAAAGATCATAATCTCATCACCGGGATAAAGGCCTTTTAACCTGATAAAATTCCAGGCCGGATTTGGATAAACTATTATTTCCCTTTGGTTCGTTGAGTCTGGGGGCAAAATATTATCAGGGATAGCCTGACAATCGATTTTTTCCGAAGCAGTAAGACCTTGTGGCAGCTCAAAAAGTTTTTCATATGCATATATAAAAAAACCTCTGTAATTTGAATTGGTATGACAGGTTCGCGCCCGATAGCGTGTACCCTGCCAAAGCATAGACATTTTCATATATGAATCTGCAACGTATGCCGAGTGTCCAATAAGCATTGGTGCAGCATCAAGGGGCAATAGAGACATTGACGGGCTTAGGTGATCTCCAAAAAAGTGTTTTTCAAACCAGTAATGACATTTACCAACACTTTCCCGGTTGACTAAATTTGAATCTAAACCCCAATAGCACAGTGAGCATATACTATCATAATAACAGTCCTTTCTCATGCAGCTGTTAGTTGCAGTGTCAGGATTTGGTTTTGGGCAATAAGTAAGCGGTGCAATCATATCATAACAACTATCGACACAATATAGTTGAAAATTGCCATAGGGGAACTCATTTGTTACCTGAGAAAAGTAATGCCAATTCCACTGTACTGCACCCATAAAAACGGTATCCAATTCCTGTAGTGTATTTCCACTGTCAACCAAAGGTGAATAAAATCCATACTGATGAAGATCTTTCTTCATTGCAACAATAGTGCTTAGATAATCCAAAAGTATAGCATTATTATTTACTCTACCAATACTATCGCACATATCATAGCCAGGATACTTATCATCTTTCCAATCCTTTAAAGTCCATGGTTCTGTGTCAGCATAAACCCCGTCAAAGTGGGCAAATTTTGAACCAAAATTATATGCTTCAGAAACCCTAACGTTTTTCTGATAATAGGATAAATACCTTATTTTCCTGAGTATTTTTTCTTTATTATAATTCATATTTTGATTAACATTGGACATCTCAAAGTTCATAGCTATGACTTTTATTTCATTTCGATATGCGCTATCAATAAAACTCACTACCTTTCTTTGGTATGCAGATGTATCGCCGTTTCTAGGGATCATTCTAAGCCCAAGATTTAAACTATCCGGTTCATAAGCGGATTGTGATATCCTAATTGACAAAATAATAGTATTAAACCCTTTATTCTTAACATTATTAATAATTGTAGTATTGCTGTTTTCCCAAAACGGATCATGGTATAACATTACAGCCTTGTATTCAGGATAGACAGTTGGGTCTGTTTGAGAAAAAGACTTGCTATGACATAGTATTATAAACATAATGGCCAGAACTACTTTTGTCAAAATCGCTTTCATTTGCTTTAGAGATTGATACTTTCTTCTTAATGTTTTGTTTTTCATTTTCTAAGTTTTAAAATTTGATGGGTACAGCTTAACAATATAATAAATTCATAATGAACAGAATAAGAAAATTGCGATGGGCTTAATAGAAAACAATCTTTGTTTATCTCGAAAGACTACAAAACAAAAGTATGTAATTAATATGAAACAGCAAGGAAGTTTTGTAACTTTTTTGTTAACTTCCCATTATTGTTTTATAATTTTTTCACTGAAACTCTCGCCTCCAGCCACCAAAGTACACACATAAGCCCCCGGCGCCAAATCATGTGTTTGCATAAGGAAACGGCTTGCCCGGCCATGCAGCATGATTTTGCTTTGGCGGACAATCTTTCCGTTCATATCGGTTAGCTGAAGTGTGGCTTCACCTTGATAATCCAGGTTTATGCTGATTTGCAGGCTGCTGGAAAAGGGATTACCTTCTATTGAGAAAGCTTTTTGCTCCGAATGGGTTGGGATGGGCTCGATGCCTACAGGCAGGCCATCGCCGAGGTAGAGCAGGCGGTTTGGCGTGATACCTTTTAAAATTACAAACAACAGCACTTAACTCATTCACACAGAAAAAGATAGTGTTCACACAACAATACAATGAATAAACAAAAATTCATCAATCAATTTGCATTATTCAGAGTTATTTTATTAATTTTGATACAGCATTTGCAACAACCATTAGAAATATTCTTATAAAAAAGCATGAAAAAAAACAGAATAACCTTTAGCATTGTTTTTGTCTTCTTATTTACCCATGGCTTTGCCCAGCAGTGGACGGAGCCGGTTACCATAACGAACATGGAAGGACATGATTATGCAGCTGATTTTACTGTGGACAATAATGGCGTAATCCATTGTGTTTGGGTCAACAATCCTGATTATTGGAACAAATGGGTGTATTATTCCTATTCTGAAGACGATGGGCAGACCTGGTCGCAAGCCGAAAAGGTGTCCGAAATGGATTCCATATGGAGACATGAGCTTCGTATTGTGCATGATTCTGAAAATAATCTCTACTTTTCGTATATACATAATTACCGATCGGTTTATGAATCGGTTGTGCTGATGCATAAAAGGGTGAATGGCCATTGGAGCGAGGGGGACACCATAAGTGGGGACTACTACGGAATTCTTAGAAACCAATTGGCCATAGACCATAACAATCGTTTGTATTCATTGTTCAGTTGGGTCAATGAAACCTATATGAGCTATTGCGATAATGATCAATGGAGCGATTTTATAAAAATTCCAGAAGGAACACAGGATGGGGTTATTGTGAAAGACGTTGCAGTGGATAATGAAAATATGCTTCACGCTTTGTTTATTTATAGAAAATACGGCACTACCAACGATTCTTGTTATGCACTATATCAAAAATTTGATGGGCAAAATAGGATAGTAAATGAAATTTGTGGAGGTCCAATGCGGGGAAGGTCTAATGATTGGGGGATCGATACAGATACAGGCAATAAGCCGCATATTACATATTGGGAATGTGATCCATTGCATGTAGGTGTCCCTCTGGATACAACCATTTATAGGTACCGTTCAGATGAGGGATGGTCATTGCCTGAAACTGTGGTTACCGATCCCATGTATATGCAAATCGTTTTAGATCAAAATAATTGCCCTCATATTTTTGATAAAGAAAAAGAAGGAGATGGCTATATGCTTGTACATCACTATAAAACTGAGGGGAAATGGGGAGGTTTTGTAGTGGCTGAAACCCATAAAGGAGGCATATCGTATGCTGTTGATAGGTATTTAAACAAACTGTTTGTGATACATACAAGTGACATTTATAGCTTTGAGAATACCCTCAACCTGGAATTCACAAAAACTGATATTACCATTGGAACCGGGCATGAAATAGAGACACCTTCATTTGACCTCAATTTATTCCCCAACCCCTTCGCCCATGAGCTGCATATAAAATTTGAAATCAATAATCCGGGCAGCTTAAGTGTATGTGTTTATGATTATAGCGGCAAGCTGATAAAAACACTGCTCGATACTGAAGGGGAAACAGGGAAATATGAGCTTGCCTGGGACGGGATCGGCCAGAACGGGCAAAAACAAAGCAGCGGCGCTTATCTTTTAAGGCTGCGCTGCGGCAATAGGATTTTGAGCAAAGGAATTCAACTTATAAACCCATAAACCATAAAAATTATGAAAAAGTTAAATTTGTTTTTAGTTTTAATGTGCTTCACTGTTTTGGCCTTCAGCCAGGAACGTTATGCTGTACTGATTTGCGGAGAAAAACCCACACAATACACCCGGGTGGCTGGAGATAATGTTGGCTGGGCTGCCCCTGGCGACACAATAAAAGACGAGTTTTGGAACGATACCTTTCTTCATTGGGAGATGCTGGTTCAAAAGCTGGGCTATGATGACGATAATGTGTTTGTGCTTTATTATGATGGCCTTGATTATGTAGGCTCTAATTTGGATGGTAGGTATAAGGCTTTTACACCTTATACTCACATTACAGATTACAGTGCCATAAAATCGAATGTTGAAATGGTTTTCAATGGTTTGGCCAATGGTGATAGCAATAATAGTATTCCAAAACTAACCAAAGATGACTTTCTGTTTGTTTGGACCTTTGGCCATGGCAAATTCGAGGAGACGGTAACTGGCTATCCGTCTTTATGTGTGCCCCGACCTGATTTTGCTACGGGTACAAGTGACTATATTACTATTTATGAAATGGCTCAGCTTACAAATCCGATTAATACAAACAAAAAAGTATTTTGGATGCAGAATTGCTTGGGGGGGCTATTTGCTGCAACACTGGAAGACCCCAATACTGTATTTCATTCGGCTGCGGCGGCAATTGGTACACTTAATGAAAAAAAGGCTCAACCCGCAGACAATAACTGGGATGTAGAGAATGAACTATTAGGAACGGGTGCAAACAGAAGGGCTTATCAACATGGGGAATTTGATTTTCATAATTATTCTGCTACATTAGGTTATGCTCCGGATAATAATAAATTCAATTATGGTTCAGAACTGTTTTCTGATGCAGATGCCAATAATGATAACGTAACAAGTACTTATGAATCCTGGATATGGGAATCCACACACGAAACAAGGATTGAAATACCTCACTATAGCGATCTGGGTTCAATAGGTTCCACCACCTCCCTGCGTTTCCCCACCCTGATGTTCGAGAACATCACCAGCAGCAAAAACCATAGAGGGATCATAGGCGTAACAAAAGATGTGCGCATTATGCCCGGCCAAACCCTTACGCTCTACGATAAAGCCAAAGTGCATTTTATCAACGATGCAAAAATCACCGTGGAAGCCGGTGCCAGTTTGGTAATCGGTGATAATGTGGAGTTTATCATGGATGATCCGCACGGCACTTCCGACCCATCGCATTCTGCCTTACTTGTGCGCGGAAACATCAGCTTCGGCAGCGATATCAAATTCAGTTCCAAAAACGGCCACAACTGGAAAGGCCTGGACTTTGATGCCATGACCACATCCTATAGCTTGCAGGGAATAGAATTCGACCACTGCGGCATCTATGGCTCGGCAAGGCTTACGGTAAGTAACTGCACCTTCGATAATGCCCATGTGAGCCTGCGCAGCAGTACCAGCAGTTTCAGCCAGTGCAATTTCACCAATTCGTCCATCTATGCCAATGTTGCCACTTCTTTGCATACACTGGAGGTAAACAACTGTTCATTTGACGGTACCAACGAAGATTATGTCATCTACCTGAGCGATTATCAGGATTTTGATATTTCCGGCAACAGCATCAGCTATTCTTCCGGCGACGGCATCAGCCTGTATTATTGCGGACATGGCGGTATTTCCATGGAGGGTATCAGCAATAACGACATAATCTGTTCGGCCACTTCGGGCACACATTATGGAGTCATTGCCTATCAAACAGATGTAGATATCACCAATAATACCATCAACGGGAACAGCATTGGCGTGGCCAGCCTCAACAGCAGCAGCAGTTTGCTTACCGGCCATACCTCGGTTGCCAGTCTGGCACAGCGCATTACCGGCAATTCGCAATACCAGGTATATGCCACATCATCCTCTTTCCCACATACCTTTGAGCACAATATCATTTATGGTTCTTCGTCCCCTTATGTGTATGCGGCAGGTTTTTATACCCCGGCATCGCTTGATGTGCGCAACAACTACTGGGGCAGCAATTTCAACCCTTCATCGCACCTTTATCCATCGGCTGCCTATGATTGGTTCCCGGTATGGACGCCAAACTCCTATATGCTGAAAGAATCCGGCCCACAGGACATGCTCTGGCAAGCCATGGAACTGGTGGAAAACGGGAATTATGCACAGGCTGAAAACATCCTGAAAGGGATTATCGACGGTTATCCCGAAGGCGAAGAAGCCATCAGCGCAACAAAAGTGCTTTATAAAATGCAGGCAAAACATAATAGTGATTATACAGGCCTGAAGCAATATTTTCAATCCACATTAGAGCTTACCGAAGACACGGCACGCATGTTCAGGTTGCTGAGGTCGATGGTTTGCTGGTGCGATGTAAAAAGCGGCAGCCTGCACCAGGCCCTTTCGGGTTTCAACCAGATCATTGCCGATCCTTTTGATTATCCGGACCAAATTTTTGCCGAACTTGACAAGCAGTATGTTGAAGAACTTGTTGCTGCACAAGCTAACCTAAAGTCTGATGAAGCAGGCCGGAATACTTTGGCTGCCCGTCAGTTTGAGCTTACCCGCGATTTGTTTGGCAAAGAAAAGGGTATGGACGAATGGCTTTCTGAAGAGAGCCCCTTAGCAGACCTAAGCGCCTATCAAAAAACATCGGGAACAGCTACCATGCAGTTTGATTCAGAAGTTTCCGGTGAAATAGAGATCAGCCTCTACAGTATTGACGGCAGGCTTTGCCAGCAGTGGCACGTAAGTATTCAAAAAGGCGCAAACCAAATAGATGTGGAACTGAATTCAGTACCGAAAGGGGTTCATTTGGTCAGTCTGCGTTCGGTAGGTGGGCAATTTTATGGCAGTGTGAAGCTAAGCATTGGACTGTAAATGTATAAAAACAAATCTCAATCCATGTAAAAAAAGGAGATGGTTAGCTTTTGCACTGAGCTCCACGAAGCGATTGACTCGATTAAAAGGAAGTCAGCCCTTTTACTACTACTTCACTGAAACTCTCGCCCCCAGCCACCAAAGTACACACATAAGCCCCCGGCGCCAAATCATGCGTTTGCATAAGGAAACGGCTTGCCCGGCCATGCAACATGATTTTGCTTTGGCGGACAATCTTTCCGTTCATATCGGTAAGTTGGAGCGTTGCTTCACCCTGAAATTCCAGCTTGATATTGATTTGCAAACTATTGGAAAAGGGATTGCCTTCTATTGCAAAAGCTTCTTGTTCTACATGGCTTTGGATGGGTTCGATGCCTACGGGCAGGCCGTCGCCAAAATACACCAATCGGCTTTCGCTGTGTGCATAATCATATTGAACGCAACCAAAGGCCCATACATGATGACCATCGGGATCAAGGCAAAGACCTTCCAGTAAAGGATAAGGACCATGCATTTCCCAGCTTTCATCATTTAATTGTTCACAAAACCATGAGATATGCAGATAATCGTAATGACCAATTTTATAATTCTGATTGAATAGGGTTACCAATTGGCCATCACTTCGGATAAGCACATCAGCAATATAGCCGCTGTCGGGTGCAGTGTAAACCGGCAATGGATCGTACAAAGGAACACGGATGCTTTCCCAAATGCCCGGATATTTTGCTTTATCCACCAAATACATGCTGTTGTTGCCGGATGCAAAGCCCATGCGCAAGGGAGCGAGGTTCAGGGAATATGCTTCCCATCCGTCCTCTTCTTCATCAAAAACATAATAGCTCCCATGTCCTGCTTCATCAGCACCAAATAGGGTTTTCCCGCCGGAATGGATATAGATATCATTCAGTTCCGAAAAAGCTGCCGGAAGTTGGAATTCTGTCAATTCTTGTTGCAAAGGCTGGTTGACAAAAAGTTTTGCTTCCTCATTTTCTTTTCCAAGCAAAAACAATTGATTGGAAGCCGCATATTCCATGTCCGTTAGGGAGAAATGATCAATATCCAGTTGGGTTTCCTGCCAGGAATTGCCCTTGTTTGTTGTACTAATAATAAAGGACAAACTATCTTCTTGCGCATAAACAGCGGCTTGTTGGCCGTATTTTGATGCCAACTGTAAGTCTTTGCCCGGAAAAGGGATGCTGTCGCGGCTATAAAAGTAATCCCGGCTCTGCAACATACGATCCTGCGTTTGGAGAAACATGCTGTTGCCCATGAAAAACATATCATTAAAGGCATCAAAAAAATCCTGATGTACCGGATACCAGTTTTGCCCGTCCTGGGTTTGGATCATTGCATAATCATAAGGCACTTCGTTTTGATGGATACGACCGGCAAAAAAAGCAATGGCCAAATCTTCTGTAAACGGATAAAGGGCTGTAACATTAGGACTATAAAAATAAGGAAAACCGGGCATGGTATTTACGGTCCAATTATAGCCCCCGTCATGTGTAGTAATTATTTGAAATCCTCCACAATCCCCATCGCATGAACCGTAATAATAAAAAACGGAATCGTTCACTATTTTAAGTCCTTTAGGTTTAAAGGAGACAAATTCTTCCAAAACTAATTCCCAGCTTTCGCCGCAATCATCAGAACGAAGGAGTCCAGCTCCCCCTGAATATCGTGTTTTCTTATGTTCACTTTTGGTTATTATAATCTCTCCTGTTATCAAAAATGTTTGATCTTTCAGAAAATGCACTTCATCAACAAGGCCAAAATAATTTTGCGGACCGGCAGCCATCAGTTCAAAAAACAAACCTCCATTTGTTGTTTTATATACAAGCTGATCTTCATAATCACCGGCTATATAAATGCCTGTATCCATATCTTTAAAAGCAACACCTAAAACTTTATCAGACTGATATATAAAAGGCTGTATGTTAATGCTTTTACTGCTCCAACTCTTTCCTCCATCTGTTGTCCTAAAAACCCGCTCCTCACTACATGCATAACCGTTCTGCTCATTCAGCATATCAATGCTTTTGGGCAGGAGTTTGATGCTGTCTGGCATGGCAAAGAGCAGTTCCCATGTATTTCCATAATCCATAGTTTTGAATAAACTGCTCTCAGAAGCTATAATGGCATTTGAACCGGAAAGCTTATGGATACTGAGCAGATGACCACTTGTAAAAGGTGGTAATGTTTCCCAATCCTGCCCTTTGCTGGAAGTAGTCAGGACTGCGCCCCAGTTCCCTACCATAAGTCCATGCTCATCGTCCCAAAATTCGATATCGTTGATGGTGGAGCCGGTAGGTTTAGGATTTGTCCAGTGGATTTGTTGGGCGAAATTTTGTGTTCCAAAAATTATAAAAAAAAATACGATAATACTTTTTGTCATGACTTAATGTTTGATACAAATCTAATAAAAAACACCCAGCACTGGATGTACTGAGTGATTTTCTATATCAAATGCCTTAATAGTTCCTTCTGATGAGAAAGGTTTGTCGGTTAACAATTTTACCATTTTCATCTAAAACTGTAAGTATGTATTTATTGGGCTTCAAAGCGGAAACATCAATAGTTTCACTATAAGATGTTAGGTGAGTATTAAAATTCAAGTCGTATATTATCGATTTGTCACCCTTCCATAAGCCTTTCAGATTGATCAATTTATCTGCAGGATTTGGATATAAGAGAACCTGTCGTATATTGATATCTGTTGTATCTGTCATTGATTTGGTTATAGCAGCGCCACCACAATTAATGGGTGGTTGGACTATTGATAAACCATGAGGCAATGCCATGGTATTTACATACTGAAAAGCAAAATAACCTCTGTAATTATCATTTTGCATGCAATAAGTTGGGCGATAATAAGTCTCATACATCACATCTTTCATCTCAACCCATGTATCATACATATGTGCTGCATGTCCAACTAACATTGGAGCGGCATCAATCGGGATAACATCTCCAACCCCATACATTTCATCCGAAAAATAGTGTTTTTCATACCAATCGTAACACTTACCAAGCCCTTCTTCATTACTATATTGACCGGAATAACAAATGTCATTATAATTAGTCTTTATACAATCTTTACCAATACAAGTTGCACCTGCGCCTGGACAATATGTTTCTGGTAGTATTATGTCGAAATAGTGTTCGCCATCGCCTTGAATACCACAGTATAGGCTAAAATCCCCGTTTGGAAAGTTTTGGGTTTGAGATAAATTGTGCCAGAGCCACTGCACCGTTCCCATATAAACATTATCCACGTTTTGCATGGTGTATCCGGATTCAATATAAGGATTGAAAAAACCATGTCCATTACCATCTGTTACTTCCATTTCGTCATAAATTTCTTTGACAAGACTTCTAAAGTTCCCTAAAACGGTATTATTGTCAGTTAAGGCAAATGAAGTACATAAATCGCTGTCCCAATTTGAAATTGTCCATGGCTCAACATTTATCACAATCCCATCAAAATGCGCCTTTTTTGTTTTAAAATCAGGGTGATATAAAATATTTTCTTTTCTGACATGTGTCTGATAGTAAACCAAACACCGTGTTTTTTGAAGAATCCTGTCTTTCATTGCTGCAATTGAAGTAAGATTACTTTCATCATTTTCAATGCCATATGCAAAAACCTTTATTCCTTTGTGGTAAGCTTTATCTACAAAATCAACTACACTGTCAAGATAGTAAGGGTATCCAGAAAGATTATCATTAAGTCCTAAATCTTCCATATCTGGATTATTCGTTTTGGCATCCTTAAGATATAAAAATATTGTGTTAAAGCCTTTATCCTGTACATTTTTCAAAATTTCATGGTTATCATAGATTTTGAAGGCATCCTTATAACCTACTATTATCGCTTTATACCTTGTAACCTGCCCAAGCGTAAGTCCACTGATAAATAAACTAAAAATTGCTACTAAAGCCAGGCCTTTCATATTTGAAGACCAATTGTTGAATTTGTTAAAAGATCTGTTGTTTTTCATTTTCTAAGTTTTAAAATTTGATTAATCAGGTTAACAATATAATAAATTCATAATGAACCAAATAAAAAAAATAGCGATGGGCTTAATGGAAAAAATCTTTGCTTATTTCAAATGACTACGAAACAAAAGTAAATAATTAATATGAAACAGCAAGGAAGTTTTGTAACTATTTTGTTAACTTCCCATTATTGTTTTATAATTTTTTCGCTGAAACTGTTACCCCCAGCCACAAAAGTACACACATAAGCCCCCGGCGCCAAATCATGCGTTTGCATAAGGAAACGGCTTGCCCGGCCATGCAACATGATTTTGCTTTGGCGGACAATCTTTCCGTTCATATCGGTAAGTTGGAGCGTTGCTTCACCCTGAAATTCCAGCTTGATATTGATTTGCAAACTATTGGAAAAGGGATTGCCTTCTATTGCAAAAGCTTCTTGTTCTACATGGCTTTGGATGGGTTCGATGCCTACGGGCAGGCCGTCGCCAAAATACACCAATCGGCTTTCGCTGAGTGCATAATCATATTGAACGCAACCAAAGGCCCATATATGATGACCATCGGGATCAAGGCAAAGACCTTCCAGTAAAGGATAAGGACCATGCATTTCCCAGCTTTCATCATTTAATTGCTCACAAAACCATGAGATATGCAGATAATCGTAATGACCAATTTTATAATTCTGATTGAATAGGGTTACCAATTGGCCATCACTTCGGATAAGCACATCAGCAATATAGCCGCTGTCGGGTGCAGTGAAAACCGGCAATGGATCGAACAAAGGAACACGGATGCTTTCCCAAATGCCCGGATATTTTGCTTTATCCACCAAATACATACTGTTGTTGCCGGATGCAAAGCCCATGCGCAAGGGAGCGAGCTTCAGGGAATATGCTTCCCATCTATCCTCTTCTTCATTAAAAACATAATAGCTCCCCTGACCTGCTTCATCAGCACCAAAAAGGGTTTTCTCTCCGGAATGGATATAGATATCGTTCAGTTCCGAAAAAGCTGCCGGAAGTTGAAATTCTGTCAATTCCGGCTGTAAAGGCTGGTTGACAAAAAGTTTTGCTTCTTCATTTTCTTTTCCAAGTAAAAACAGTTGATCGGAAGCCGCATATTCCATGTCCGTTAGGGAGAAATGATGAATATTTAATTGGGTTTGCTGCCATTGCTGCCCATTGTCCATTGTGTTTATGAGAAATGAAAGGCTGTCGTTTTGCGCATAAACAGCGGCTTGTGGGACGTATTTTGATGCCAAAAGCAAGTCTTTGCCCGGAAAAGGGATGCTGTCGCGGCTATAAAAGTAATCCCGGCTCTGCAACATACGATCCTGCGTTTGGAGAAACATGCTGTTGCCCATAAAAAACATATCCGTAAAAGCCTCATAATAATCCTGATGCACAGGCCGCCAATTTTGGCCATCCTGGGTTTGAATTAGAGAGTACACATATGGCACATTTTCCTTGTAACCATAAAAAAAGGCTATTGCATCATCGGCAGAAAACGGGTATAAAGCTGTTACTGCCTGACTGTAAAAAGTTGGATAATCGGGCATGGCATTCATTGACCATGTATAGCCCCCATCATAAGTCTTAATAACCTGAAAACCACCGCAATCAGTGCAAAAGCCATAATAAAAATATACAGAATCATTTGCTGTTTTAAAGCCCTCTGGCTTAAACCAAATCTTTTGATGAACGCCTTTGAATATGTACTCCCAGGTCTCTCCACAATCGTCTGAACGAATCAAGCCTGGCCCATCAAAATAACTTATATTTTGTTTATCTCCTTTTGTTGTCAAAACATCACCAGTAATCAATAAGGTTTGTTTATCCAAATAAATAAACTCATCTACATTTCCGAAATGCGCATTTTGAATAGGAATATTTGGAGTAAAAGACAAACCAGCATTAACAGTCTTATTTATCTCAAATGTTTCAACATCATCAACAATATAAAATCCTGTATCAATATCTTTGAACGCTACCCCTCCCAATTTATAAGATGTGGGCAAAATATTAATACCTTCGCTACTCCAGTTCCGGCCTCCATCTGTTGTCCTAAAAACCCGCTCCTCACTACATGCATAACCGTTCTGCTCATCCAGCATATCAATGCTTTTGGGCAGGAGTTTGATGCTGTCGGGCATAACAAAGAGCAGTTCCCATGTATTTCCATAATCCATAGTTTTGAATAAACTGCTCTCAGAAGCTATAATGGCATTTGAACCGGAAAGCTTATGGATACTGAGCAAATGACCGCTTGTAAAAGGCGGTAATGTTTCCCAATCCTGCCCTTTGCTGGAAGTAGTCAGGACTGCGCCCCAGTTCCCCACCATAAGCCCGTGCTCATCATCCCAAAACTCAATATCGTTGATGGTGGAGCCGGTAGGTTTGGGATTGGCCCAGTGGATTTGCTGGGCGAAATTTTTACCTCCAAGAATTAAAAACAAGAATAAGATAATACTTTTTGTCATGACTTAATGTTTGATACAAATCTAACAAAAATCACCCAGCACTGGATGTACTGAGTGATTTTCTATGCCAAATGCCTTAATAGTTCCTTCTGATGAGAAAGGTTTGTCGGTTAACAATTTTACCATTTTCATCTATGACTGTAAGTATGTATTTATTGGGCTTCAATGCAGAAATATCAATAGTTTCGCTATAGGAAGTAAGATGGAGATTAAAATTCAAGTCATAAATAATTGATTTGTCACCCTTCCATAAACCTTTCAGATTGATCATTTTATCTGCAGGATTAGGATATAAGAGAACCTGACGAATATTGATATCTGTAGTATCTGTTATTGATTTGGTGATAGCTGCTCCACCACAATTAATAGGCGGTTGGGCTACAGATATACCATGAGGCAAATCCATCATGCTTGCATATTTAAACACAAAATAACCTCTATAGTTATCGTTTTGCATACAGTAGGTAGGACGGTAATAAGTTTCGTACATTAGGTTTTTCATATCTATCCATGTATCGTGCATATGTCCAGCATGTCCTACTAACATTGGAGCGGCATCAATAGGTATTACTTTATTCGCATCATACATCTCATCTGAAAAATAGTGCTTTTCAAACCAATCATAACACCCCCCAACTTTATCTAAATTTTTGTAGTAATCAGGGTCATTAGGGTCGCCAGTGCATAATGTAGTATTATTTACTGTGCAATCGTTACCTAGTGTATTAATTATTTAATAAGTTAACTAATTTTCAATGCATCACCAGTATAAGTCCATCGAAAGGGCTTAGCACGTGTCTCATTGTATGTTTTCACGTATTCAATAAGTTGAGAAGCCAATTGTTCTGATGATTTCCAAACACCTCCTTTTACAACATCCTTTGTTAATATATTGAACCATATCTCGACTTGATTCAACCAAGAAGAATACGTTGGGGTGAAGTGCAATGTGATTTTCCTTTTTCCTTTCAGCCACTCCTTAACGTCTTTTTGTTTATGTACCGAAAGGTTGTCTGCAATTATGTGAAGCTTTTTGTTTCTGTATTTCCTATCAAGTGATTTTAAGAACTTTAAGAAGTTTTCTGCATTATTTGATTTAATTGTTTTGGCTGTTACTTCACCTGTATGCACTGCAAGTGCCGCAATTAACGAAACAGTTCCGTTGCGTTTGTAGGTGGCTGTTTGTCTTTTCGGATTTCCTGGCCGTAATGGCAACTCTGGCTGAGTTCTATCGAGTGCCTGTATTTGAGTTTTTTCGTCAACACAAATAACCAAAGCGTTTTCTGGTGGCGACATGTAAAGCCCAACAATGTTGGTCATTTTTTCTTCAAACTCTGGGTCTTTTGACTTGCCGCACCAATACTCAATTTTATGTGGCTTTATGTCTGCTTGTTTAAGAATCTGAAATACTTTAGACTGGCTAATCCCTACTTCTTTGGCGATACGTTCTTGAGACCAGTTAGTGTATCCGTCATCTGGCTTTGTGCAGGCTTTCTCAATTACCATAGCCTGTTGTTCTGCAGTGATAACCTTTGGTTTTCCACTTCGGTAAGCATCCTTCAAACCTGTAATACCTTGCTCGCGAAATCGTTGTCTCCATTTATTTACTACAGGTCTACTAAGCCCTGTTTGCTCTACTATTTCACTCATCGATAAACCTTGATCGGATAATATAATTATCTCGGCACGCTCAACGTAACGTTTTTCAAGTTTGTGTGAACGGCTCATGGAAAGAAGCTCTGCCTTCTCTTCCGTTGTTATCTGAATGGGTTTTCCTATCCTTGCCATGTGGCAAAGATAATAAAATATTAGTTAATTAACTTTATAATTATAACACTAGACAAGTATTCCCTCCTTGAGGACAATATGTTTCAACCATAATAATATCAAATAAGTGTTTTTGACTTCCCCCGATATTTTGTAGGCCGACCCATTTGTTTAGATTGCCATTTGGGAACTCTGTGTATTTTTGGGAAAAATAATGAAAATTCCAATGAGCAGTCCCCATGAATTTGTTATCAAGATTTTGGAGCGTACCTGTGCTAACGTCAGGATTAAAAAAACCTTTAGTGATCATATCTTGATACATCTGTGCAACCAATTCGAAGTGATCATCTAATATTTCATTATTGTTTTCTCTTCCACCGCAATCACACAAATCATCTTCGTATGGATACACATTTTTTCCTTTATCCCAATCGTCTAAAACCCATGGCTCCATATTAGTGACAATTCCATGAAAATGAGCATTTTTATCATGAAAATCAGTGTGTTCAGTACCACCACGTACTCTTTTTTGGTAATAACATATTCTGTCAATTCTTTTTAGTACTGCTTCTTCCTTATCGGAAACTGAAGCGCCCCCGTTATAATCACATTGCAGAGCAAAGACTTTTATGCCTTGAGCATCAGCATTGTGACAAAAGTCGACAACCTTGTCTAGATACACATGAGGATCACTACCTAATGAAATTTCCAAACCCAAATTATCGTCATCGGGATCAGTACTACAGATTTTTAGCATCAAGAAAACAGTATTTAACCCTTTTGCAGAAATATTGTTTAAAAGCGTCTGGTTACTAGTATTTTTAAAGGGGGAATCATATAAAATAACGCTTTTGTATCTTACAACCTGCCCAAGCGTAAGTCCACTGATAAATAAACTAAAAATTGCTACTAAAGCCAGGCCTTTCATATTTGAAGACCAATTGTTGAATTTGTTTAAAGATCTGTTGTTTTTCATTTTCACTTATTTTTAAAATATTTGGTTAAATAGAGCTCAAAAATGTTAAAATCACAAAAAAAATGAGTTTCCAGGCAATTTTCGTTAATAATATTTCAATTCTATCAGTAATCAGAAACTAAAAGTACAAATTATATCTACAATAACAAGTTTACAGCATATTAATTTTTTGAAAAATTAATGTATGCATTAAATAAAATATAAAACCGCATACGCCAAGGGAGCAATCACAAACACATAGCAGTTCACCCAAACCATTTTAAAACTTGATATTTCAATTTACCCTGTATTACTCATAAAACTCCTATTACGAGCGCAAAAGGCCTTAGCAGAAAGAATTGTTGTTTAAATGGTTATTTACTTGCCTGAAAAAATCAATTATTAGGTATTTTTGCAAATAGAAAAAGGATGATAGATGAAATGGCTCAAAAAAATATTCCTGCTTCCGGTTTATATTTATAAATATATCATCAGTCCGCTGACGCCGCCTTCGTGCAGGCACTACCCTACTTGTTCCTCCTATGCGATAAGTGCCGTGGAGCGTCATGGGATTATAAAAGGCGGGAAAATCGCCACAAACCGCATTGCCCGTTGCCAGCCCTGGGGCACCAGCGGATATGATCCTGTACCTCTGTTTTTATTCAAAAAACTGAAAACCCAAAAATTCCCCAGCTCGGATTTGCTTAAGGAAAGGGAAAAGCACGAAGGAGCAAAGGAATAGAACGCCACAATGTCAGTATTATTGAATATATTTCAGTTTTTACGGTCATATTGGCATTCAAATTATTAATTTTGGCTTTCGGAATCCTCCATTTTCGGCTGGCACATCATTTGAAAGGCATAATGCGATTATATCAATTATTAACCTTAAAAATAGGAGGATAAGTTATGTTACCTGTTTTAAAAAATCGTTTTGTACCCAGTTTGTGGGATGAGTTTTTTGGCAAAAACAATGTAAACCGGTTTTTCGACAGTGAATTTGCCGATACTATGCCGGCAGTGAACATCAGGGAAGATGGTGACAGCTTCAATATCGAAGTAGCTGCTCCAGGTATCGACAAAAAAGATTTCAACATCAAAATAGAAAATAATGTGTTGAGCATCAGCACTGAGCAAAAGGCCGAAAAAGAAGAAAAGAAAGACACTTACATCCGTAAAGAGTTTAATTACTTTGGTTTTCAGCGCTCATTTGCACTGCCGGAAAGCGTAGATCACGAAAAGATCAAGGCCAATCATAAGGATGGCGTTTTGGTGGTCAGCATTCCGAAAAAAGAAGAAGCCAAAGAAAAACCACCAAAAACCATTAAAATTTCGTAAAATTATAACCCGGTCAACAGCCGGGTTTTTTATTTAATAATAATGCGTTTCAACCACTGGCTGCCAAAAGGAAAGGTACGCATCATCATTTACGGCTTTGCATACATTTTCAAAAATACAATGCCTGTGATCGCCGATTTGAACAGCCAGGCTCAAGGAACAGGGATTTTTTGCACAACGCCCTGAGCGGCAGAGCGGTTCATCCAAACAGCAGCTCCTGCCCAAAAGATAGAAAACATCATTCATTTTTAAGGAATTGAATTCTGTTTGCGCCACAATGAGCTTTATCGCTTCAACACAAGCAGCCCGAATCGCCTCATCTGACTCCAAAACAATACGCTTTTGAAGCTTTTGCCGCAATTTCTGATCCATTATTTCAACAGCTCCGCAACGCAAAAGCACCCGCTGCATATGGTAATCCATGATGGGAACCAGATTTTCGGGATCGGAGACATGAAACAGTCCGGCATCATCAAGTAATTTGATCAGAAATGAAGATTTTTTATGCAATGGATCCGCAAAAGCTTCCATCTGAGATAAACGATTGTATATTTCATCGCAGCTTAATTGCTGATCCTCTTTTGAAAACAAATCCGCCACAGCGCCCGGGAATTGCTTTGTCAAAAATGCAGCAGCATCCAGCATCAGCCCTGTGCGCTCTTCAAGGCGATCCAAAGTACAGCTTTCCGGATCATGGTTTTCGGCAAATAAAGGTTTGATCAGGTAAATAAGCTTCTCCTGCCCTGCTTTGAGCATGAAATCGGGATCTAGGAGTGGCGATTCATTTTCGGCAAGATGCGTGAACACATACTCAAGATATTCCCAACCGTAAAGCTTCAGGCTTTCATTTTTAAGCGCATAAGTTTGATGGCAAATGGCCACAGAAAAGAAATACGCCCGGAAGCGGCTTTCCCTGCAGGCTTTCATTTTCAGGAAAGGCCGGTCGTAAAATTCAGGCCGGAATTCGAGTTTATTGATTATCTGTCCCAGACTGGCGCAAATGTCCTCATCAATCATAATCTTTTCCATAACAAGCAGATATAAAAATCCCCCACATCATTTTATGCAGGGGATATTTTCGAAAATATTAGTTATTTCCTAAGATGATAGGCAGGCCGTCTTTTCCGCTTCCTACCACAATCACTTTTGTATTTGGTGATTTTGAAAGTTCGAGCGTAGCCTGTATTCCTTTTTCTTTCAGGATTTTATCGGTAATACTTGCCGAGAGGATTTCGTTGGCCCTTGCCTTACCTTCGGCATCAATCCGCTGACGTTCTGCTTCTTTTTTCGCTTTTTCAAGTTTAAATTCATACTCCAGCGATTCCTGTTCCTGCTTCAGTTTGCTTTCGATTGCCTGCTTAATGGTTGGCGGTAAAACTATAGACCGGATAAGGATCTGGTTTAAATCGACATATTTGTTTTTCAGGATTTTTTCTGTTTCTTCAAAAATTTCATCTTGGATCGCATCCCTTTTCGTAGAATATATCTGCTCCGGAGTATAGCGGCCGATCACACTACGGGCAGAAGCTCTCAAACTTGGTATTACTACCCTGCGCAGATAGTCCTGGCCGATATTCATATGTAGCATTCCCAGCTTCGAAAATTCGGGACGATACCATGCAGAAACATCCACTTTAATTTCCAATCCATTGGACGAAAGTACATTCATATCCTCAGCGACTTCCTGCTGACGGGTTTCATAAACGATCATATCATTCCAGGGAGCGATAAAATGGAATCCCTCCCCATACGTTTGAGTTGTATCTATTCCTCCTCCAAAAGTACGGAAGAGCACGCCACCATGTCCGGCGTCAATGGTTACGGTAATACTGCTCCAGAAAATTACTACGATAATAACAGCGCCCAACAATAATGCAAGGGGCAAAACGCGTTTCATGTTCAATTCATCTTGTGCCATAATTGTGCTTTTAAATTTTCAAACAAAGATACAATCTTAAACCGGATTTCCAATTTTGCCAGGAAAAGATTCATAAATATTCAATGAAACGTAAATAGCTGAATAAAAATACAATAAGCTAAAAAAAAGTTTTATTTAGGGCATAAAAGCTTTATTAAATTTGCTTAGATTTGCCCACATAATCTAAAAATAACATTAACCTTAAACTATTATGAACAAATTAGCAGTAATAGCTTTTGGCGGAAATGCACTACTCAGAGGCGATCAAAAAGGCACCATCGACGAGCAGGAAGCCAATGTTTTTGACACCTGCAGCCATGTTTTCGAACTTATTCGCCGTGGATATAATGTGGTGCTTGGCCATGGAAACGGCCCTCAGGTAGGCAATGTGCTTTTGCAACACGAAGCCGGTGAGAAGGTTTTTGGTATTCCCAAAATGCCCATTGATTTTTGTGTAGCCGAAACACAGGGTTCGATTGGTTATATGATCGAGCAGCAAATGCGCAATGTATTGATGAATGAAAACATTGAGCGCGATGTTATTACGCTCATCACGGAAGTGATGGTCGATAAAAACGATCCTGCTTTCCAAAACCCCACAAAACCGGTTGGTCCCTTTTATACCGAAGAAGAAGCAAATAAATATGCCAGCGCAACTAATGCCCAATTCGCAGCCGATCCACGGGGAAGAGGATACCGCAAAGTAGTGGCCAGCCCGCGTCCGGTAAGTATCAACAATAGAAAAACCATTGAAAACATTGCCCGTTCCGGTCAGATTGTAATCACAGTTGGTGGCGGTGGCATACCTGTTTTCAAAGTTGAAGAGAACAAACTCCAGGGCATTGATGCCGTTATTGATAAAGACCTGGCCAGCAGCATGCTTGCAACACAAATCAAGGCCGATGAGTTTTATATCCTAACCGATGTGCCCAAGGTTTGCATCAATTTCCATAAACCTAACCAAAAGGACCTGGATGTAATTACAGTAAGCGAAGCCGAGCAATACCTCGAAGAAGGGCATTTTGCCCCAGGCAGCATGGCGCCAAAAGTAAAAGCAGCACTCGAATTCGTGAAAAACGGCGGTGAAAAATGTATCATTACAACAGCCGCAGAACTGGATAATGAAGGCTCCGGCACACAAATTATTAAAGGATAAACCAAGATCACCACAAAATATAATTTTTTAAAAATCACAACATGGCTTACAATCTGAGAAACCGCAATTTCCTGAAGCTCTTAGACTTCAGCCCCAAAGAAATCAAATTTATGCTTGATCTGTCGGCAGATCTGAAAAAAGCAAAATATGCCGGCACTGAGCAACAAACAATGAAAGGCAAAAACATTGCTTTGATTTTCGAAAAAAGCTCTACACGTACACGCTGTGCTTTTGAAACCGCTGCTTACGACCAGGGCGCCAATGTAACTTATTTAGGACCTTCAGGTTCTCAAATCGGTGCAAAAGAATCGATGAAAGATACTGCACGCGTTTTGGGCAGAATGTACGATGGCATCGAATACCGTGGCTTCGGACAAGATGTTGTTGAAGAGCTGGGTAAATATGCCGGCGTTCCGGTATGGAATGGTTTGACCACAGAATATCACCCAACACAAATCCTTGCAGATTTCCTCACAATGATGGAACACTCTGACAAGCCTTTGAAAAATGTTACTTTTGCTTATGTGGGCGATGCACGCAACAATATGGGCAACTCACTGATGATCGGCGCTGCCAAAATGGGAATGGACTTCCGTTCTATTGCTCCAAAAAGCGTTCAACCCGAAGAAACACTCGTAAACGAAGCCAAAGAAATCGCCAAAGAAACCGGCGCTAAAATTCTGGTTACCGACAATATCGGAGAAGGCGTTAAAGGCTGCGACTTTATTTATACCGATGTTTGGGTATCGATGGGCGAACCCGATGAAGTTTGGAAAGAACGTATCGAGCTGCTGAAGCCTTACCAGGTAAACAAAGCAATGATGGACGCTACCGGAAACCCGGATGTTAAGTTCATGCACTGCCTTCCCGCTTTCCACAACAGGGAAACCAAAATTGGTGAAGAAATTTACCAGAAATTTGGCATCGAATCCATGGAAGTAACTGAGGAAGTTTTCGAATCTCCTGCATCCATTGTATTCGACGAAGCCGAAAACCGCCTGCATACCATCAAAGCAGTGATGGTTGCTACTCTTGGCGCATAAGAAATCACATTTGATTTATACAGAAAAGACAGCTCAATGGGCTGTCTTTTTTTATTTCGGGAAAAACTTATGTTTTGACACCAAATTTCGCGGGAAGACAAACTATAAAATCTCCAACAGGTTCCTCCAAAGTTTTCCTCATGTTTCGGAAACTTTGTCGGAATGACGCGTTTTACAAAGTCAGAGGGCAAATGCGGTGCACTTCGACTTGGTTCGGCTACGCTCACCACAGGACGCTCAGTGACCAGGCCGCATTTGCCTTAAACGCTTAATAAACAGCGTCATTCCGATCGAAACAAAGCCGAACGAAGTGATTAAGGCTTTGTGAAGGGAGGAATCTTTTGGAGTTTATTTTATTTTATTAAATATCTTATTTCCAAATATCTAATTAATAACTAATTTCAAACATTATCATTACCCACGAAATTCCTAGTAGAACCAGAATTGAGATCATTCTTGAGCAAGCTCATTAACAATCACCTATCCCCTAAAACTAATTTTACGCAGACGCAAACTCTTCGGCGTGATCTCGAGGAGTTCGTCATCGCGGATATATTCCATGGCTTCTTCGAGTGTAAACTCAATTTTTGGTGGCAATTTTACATTGTCATCGGAGCCGGCAGCACGCATATTAGTGAGTTTTTTCCCTTTGATGACATTGAGTGGCAGATCAATTTTGCGGGTATGTTCTCCAACCACCTGTCCTTTATACACCTGCTCACCGGGCGCCACAAAGAAACGTCCGCGGTCTTTCAGCCTGTCAATTGCATAAGCCAGTGCCTGACCGGTCTCCATAGATACCAGCGAACCGTTTTGATTGGAAATAATTTCTTCTTTCAGGGGACCATATTCGAGGAAACGGTGCGTCATTACGGCTTCGCCGGATGTTAAAGTAACCAGTTGATTACGCATCCCAATAAGGCCACGGGAAGGAACAACAAATTCAAGATGAAGGATATCGCCTTTGGGTTCCATCACCTGCATCTCCCCTTTTCTATTGGTAACCAGCTCAATGGCTTTTCCAGACATATGTTCGGGCAAATCAATGACCAGCAATTCGAAAGGCTCACATTTCTGACCATCAATTTCTTTCTGGATTACCTGGGGTTTCCCCACTTGTAGTTCATAACCTTCACGGCGCATGGTTTCAATCAGGATGGAAAGATGGAGGATTCCGCGGCCAAACACATTAAATTTGTCTTCCGAATTGGTTTCTTCTACTTTGAGGGCCAGGTTTTTCTCCATTTCTTTCATCAGTCGGTCGCGGAGATGGCGTGATGTAACGTATTTGCCTTCTTTGCCAAAAAACGGGCTGTTGTTAATGGTAAAAAGCATACTCATGGTGGGTTCGTCCACCTGGATGCGTTGCAGTGCTTCAGGCTGCTGCAAATCGGCTACCGTATCGCCAATATCAAATCCTTCGATGCCCACCAAAGCGCAGATATCGCCACAACTCACCTGTTTGGCTTTTTCGCGTCCCAGGCCTTTAAATACATAGAGTTCTTTAACCTTCACTTTTTTTGTTGAGCCATCGCGTTTGCAAAGTGCATATTCCTGGCCTTCAACAATATCGCCACGAAAAACACGTCCAATGGCAATCCGTCCCACAAAACTGCTGTAATCAAGGCTGGCCACCTGCATTTGCGTAGGGCCTTCAACATATTTGGGCTCGGGAATGATATCGATGATTTTATCGAGCAAAGGCAGGATATTATCGGTAGGTTCTGTCCAGTCGTCGCTCATCCAGCCCTGCTTGGAGCTTCCGAAAACGGTTTCAAAATCGAGCTGGTCTTCGGTAGCATCAAGGCTGAACATCAAATCAAACACGGCTTGCTGTGTTTCATCCGGACGACAGTTTTCCTTATCGACCTTGTTAACCACTACAATAGGTTTTAAACCGCGTTCGATGGCTTTACCGAGCACAAAACGTGTTTGCGGCATGGGGCCTTCAAAAGCATCCACCAGCAGCAGAACCCCATCAGCCATTTTCAAAACGCGTTCCACTTCCCCACCAAAATCGGCGTGACCAGGCGTATCTATCAGATTGATTTTAATGTCTTTATATTGAACAGAAACATTCTTCGAAATAATCGTGATTCCCCTTTCGCGTTCCAGATCATTATTGTCGAGCAAAAGCTCCGTATGTTCCTTCCTGCTGTCAAGGGTTTTGCAGGTTTCGATGATCCGGTCAACCAGGGTTGTTTTGCCATGATCTACGTGCGCGATAATGGCTATGTTGCGTATTTTTTGCATACTTCTGAATTTGAGCGTGCAAAAATAGTCTTAATAATCGACATTAATCAGTGTCCTTTGTGAAATAAAAGTTATTTCTCATCAGCATTTGAGCTTAAATACTTGTTTTTGAAATATTTGAAGAGCTCATATTGTGTTCGTATATTCTTTTTGCCACCTTCAATAATTTGGTTCACATTATCTTCATCTACGAGCCGGGCGCTGACATTATCGTTTAATTGGATATTAATAATGTCAATCAATTCCTGTTTTAGTTTTTTATCAGGAATAGGAATAACACACTCAATTCTCCGGTAAAGGTTCCGTTTCATCCAATCGGCAGAACCTATATAAACTTTCTCCTTGCCACCGGCATAGAAATAAAATACGCGCGCATGCTCGAGATAACGGTCCACAATACGGATAATACGGATATTTTTGCTGTATTTCTTATTCGGAATCAAACAGTTTACGCCACGCACCAGACAGTCGATTTTCACACCTGCTTCACTGGCTTTATAGAGTTCGGATATCATTTTCGGATCTTCCAAACCATTGACTTTAATGACAATATGAGCTTTCTCTCCTTTCTGCGCCTGCTTAATTTCCTTGTCAATCAACTTTTTAAAAGTTTCGGTCATATTGAAATTGGGCACAAGGATTTTATCAAATTTTTCCGGGGGTGTTTGATGCTCCAGATAGCTGAAGAGCTTGTTTAGATCGGAAATTATATCCGCATTGGCGGTAAAATATCCATGATCGCAATACAATCGGGCTGTTTTTTCGTTAAAATTCCCGGTTCCGATAAAACTCAAATCACGGTTTTCACCCTTCGGTCCTACTTTTCTTTTGATAAGTGCAACTTTTGAATGCACTTTTAAGCCCGGCAGAAAATAGATTATCTTGATACCGGAATGTTTCATTTCCCGGGCATACTGCAAGTTGGCTTCTTCATCAAAACGGGCTTTCAGCTCCACAAAAACAGTCACATTTTTTCCACTGAGTGCAGCACGAATCAGGCTGTTGACCACTGCAGAATTGGAAGCAACACGATACTGGGTAATCTTAATGCTTTCCACATCACCGTTATGACCGGCTTCCTGCAAAAAGCTGATAAAATATTCGAAACTTTGGTATGGAAAACTTAAAAGTACATCCTGATTTTCAACAACCTGAAGCATTGAGGCTGCGTTTTCGAAAACCGGCAGTCTAATCGGTTTTATATTTTCCAGTTCATGCTGCGGATGAAAAGGGTTTGGAAAGGAGAAAAAATTCCTAAAATTATTGGTCCTCCCTCCTTTTACGATTGTATCGTGCGATATATCAAGTGTTTCCAAAAGGAAGTGCAACATATTCTCGGGCATTTCCTTATTGAACTGGAATCGGTTTGGCCGTCCTACAGCGCGGGTTTGTTCGAGCTGTTCAATAGCCTCGATCAGGTCCTCATTGTCGTAATCTTCATAATCCAGGTCTGCATCGCGGGTAATTTTAATGGTGTACCAGTTATTGATATGAAAACCTGGGAAAATTTCATGGGCATAGCGCATAATCAAATCTTCCAGGAACATCACGCTATGGCGGCCTTCTCGCACCGGAAGCTGGATAAAACGCGAAATATCATGATCGGTCGGCAGTTTCAGCAAAGCATAACGCGGAGTGCGTACTTTAATGCTCCCGAGTGTTTTCTGTTTGGTATAGAGCTGGATTGCGATATAAATCTGGCCAGTTCGTAAAAATGGCCGGATACGTTTTTTAATCAAAAGTATGGGCTGCACTGCCGGCAAAACTTCATGCGAAAAAATGCTGTGGGCATGAGCTTCCTGCTCAGCATTCAAACGGGCATCAAAGGCGGGCAGCTCAATGCCAATTTCTTCCAGCTTCGGGAGGATACGGTTATAAAAAAGCTCGTTAAACTCAATCTGGTGGCGCGATACAATTTTGTTGATCTCACGGATAAAAGCATCCGGTTTAACGCTCTTATACTTCGGATGCTCCGGATCCAGGCTACGTTCCAGTTCGCGGTAATAACTTACGCGCACGCGGTAAAACTCTTCCAGATTATTGGAATATATTGCCAGGAATTTGATGCGTTCGTACAAAGGAAGACCTTCATCATAAGCAACTTCCAATACCCTGTGGTTAAATGACAACCAACTTATGTCACGGTTAAAAAAACGATATGTTGCCATGCAGAAATTCCTTTTTGATTGAAGGGCAAGTTACACAAAAAGCCTGACCTGCCTTTACGCAGAGCTTTATTTTTTTGCTATTTTTGGCGGGTTTTACGAATATATCATAAATAAAACCGGAATGTCAAAAAGAATTTCGATGAAAATTTTCATAACCACACTATCTGTTTTTCTGCTGTTTTTGGGATATGTGCATCAGCTTCAGGCGCAAAATACGCTTAAAGACCGAGGCTATATTGTTGAAGTGGGCGATCAGGCTCCTGTTTTTACGGCAAAGCTCGACAATGGCAAGCAATTCAACCTTAAAAAGCAAAGGGGCAATATTGTGATGTTGCAGTTCACTGCCAGCTGGTGCGGTGTGTGCCGCAAGGAAATGCCGCATATCGAAAAGAGGATTTGGCAAAAATTCAAAGATAAAGGCGTAGTTGTTATAGGTATTGATCGCGATGAACCATTGGAAACAGTACAAAAATTCGCAAAACAGACCGGCATCAGCTACCCTCTGGCACTCGATCCGGCCGCGGAAATCTTTCAGCTTTATGCTCATCCCAAGGCCGGTGTTACGCGCAATGTCCTGATCGACAGGGAAGGCAAAATAGTGTTCCTTACCCGATTGTTCGACGAAAAAGAGTTTGATGCGCTAATCGGTAAAATAGAAGAATTACTGAAATAAAAATTGATATCCAGTAAATTACATCCGAAAAACAAATCAAATTTTATACGCTTCCATGAAACAAATATTCCTGACGGCACTGATCCTGTTCTACAGCCTGTTTTCCATTGCTCAGGTGAATACGGAAAAATACCGCAAATACGGAACGAAGCCCGGGTTTAATACAAATTTGGGACTGAATGTTGGCTACGAAAAAGGTAATTCCAATTATCTGACAACCGAAGCCAAAATCCGTTTTGACTACAATATGATCCGGTATAACTTTTTTCTGGTAGGAAGTATTGATTATAAAGATGCGAACGAAGAAAAAGTAAAGAACAAAGGGTTTGCGCATTTTCGGGCCATCAGGAAACTCAGCAAGGTGTTTTCAACAGAAGCTTTTGCGCAGCTCGAATACGATGAGTTTATTGATTTGAACGAAAGGTTGTTGCTGGGTGGCGGAATCCGTTTAAACCCCACGAATGCGGGAAATAAACCGGACAGCCTCCGGAAACTGGATTTCCATATTGGTATTGGGATGATGTATGAAGATGAAGAATATCAAAATCTGGAATCCGGCCTGAACTTTAATACAGAGGCACGCTCAACGAATTATTTATCGGTCGATTATGATCTTACCCAAACAGCGAACATTGCCGGAGTATTTTATTATCAGCCTTTAGTACGTGATTTTTCTGATTTCCGCTTTATGGCCGATGCCGTTCTGGAAGTAAAAGTTTTGAAAAGGCTCTTTTTACAAATAGTGCTGCATTATAAATACGACAGCCGACCGGAAATTGTTGATGTAAAATACGATCTGGAACTGGAAAACGGACTACGGTTTAACTTGTAGGGGAGATTTGTATATTTACACATTATGGACAAACTCTAATTATACGAAGCACACACAGGACGGTAATTTTATTACGGTCGTCTTTCCTTTCTACTCTTATTTTCAAAAGTTTTTAGCTCTTTCTTCCCGCTCTTCCCAATAATTCCTTAAATTTACTCCAAATCAATTCCAAGCAACAGAGCCTATATGAAAACTGAATTATTTAAACTATCCCATCCGGAAAAAAGGGAGCTGATTACCGAACAATTATATCCCGCCACGGCATTTGCCAATAATCCCTTTCTGCTTCGTTTTAAAGGACTTGCAAAAGCAGAATATCTGGAAACCGCACTATTGAAAATTGTGGAAACGCACGATGCCCTGCGCACGCAATTCACACAAAAAGAAGGCGTATTCTATCAGTATGTAGCTCCTTATCAGGATTTTGTACCCGATTATCTCGATTTTTCGGATAATTATGGCCGCAAGCGCTTTCATCAGTGGATCGACAAAGCACGAAACCATGTTTTCCGTTTTACCGACAGCCGTTTGTTTTATGCCGCCATCCTCAAATTACCGGACGATGAACACGCTATTTTCCTGAATGTACATCATATCCTTTCTGATGGGTTTACTTTCCATCTGCTGATCCATCAATTGGAGTACGTTTATAAACAATGTGTTGCTGGTGCGTCCACCGATTTGCCCGGGACACCTTCGCATTTGCAATATCTTGATTTTGAAAAAGAATATAAGGAATCATCGGCTTTTAAGCGCGACAAATCCTATTGGGAAGGTTGTTTTGATGAACTGCCGCCCGAACTGGTCCATCCCATGATCCGCTCCACAAAAGCTAATATTAAGGTAAAACACAGGGAATTGAAGCTGGATGACCAAACCGGGCGCGATGTGCTGGAATTCTGCCATATTCACAAAATTTCCTATTACAATCTGATGCTTGGGGTATTCAGTATTTATATGAGCAAAGTAAGCCGCAATGAGGAAATTGCCATCGGAAGTATGACGCACAACCGCTACCGGCCGGAAATGAAACAAATGGCCGGGATGTTCGTCAATGCTTTTCCCTTTGTTTCATCGCCTTTGGAGGATATGAAAGCCATTGATTTCCTGAAATCGACCAATGACGATTACCGCTATATCCTGAAAAACCATTCGGCTTATCCTTTGGATATTATGATGGACGACCTGCGCAAAAAACACGATACGCTGCACAATCTAATGAATTATATGCTAATTGGGCAGGGAGACTACAGCACGGAGCTTTTCAAAGCAGAAATCCACTTCCCTGATTATGAACAACCACCCTTCCAGTTGATCCTGAACCTGTTTTTTAACGACAGTCCGGGCGGTTTCCGCTTGCTCTATGTTCATCCTGAAGAAGCTTTTAGCAAACAAGATATACAACATATTCACAATCAATTAGAAGCTTTACTTAAAGCAATACTTGATAAACCGGAAACAGAAATAGGTGCTATTCCTTTTTGTCCGCAAGCCGAAAAACAAGAACTGTTACGGCAGGTCGGAAGCAGCATAAAACCTTTGCAGGATGAAAAAACCGTGGTGGATTTATTCCGCGACACGGCACAAAAATTCCCGCAGAATACAGCGCTGGTTTGCGATAAAAAGCAAATCACCTATGCTGAATTGGATGCAAAAAGTGAGCGTATTGCTGCTTTGCTCAAACACAAAGGGGCGCAAAAAGGCGAAATTATTGCCGTACTCAGCGATCCGGATATGGCCATGGTGTGCGGACCGCTCGCAGCATTGAAAGCTGGCTGTGCCTATATGCCCATTGATCATCAGTATCCTGCTGAGCGTGTAGCTTTTATGCTTAAGGATTCTTCATGCCGATTTATCCTGAGCCGCAATAAATTCCTTGAAAACCTCAGTGATTTTGATGGCGAAATTATTGATCTAGACCATCTTCCCGAAAATATTGAGCCACAAAAAGCGGAAAGCACGAATTGGGACGACCCAGCCTATATTATTTATACGAGCGGCTCAACAGGAAAGCCCAAGGGGGTTTTAATTGGCCACCGTGCGTTGCGTTACCGCATGGACGATATGTTGCAGCGCATAGAAGCCAATGAGACAGACCGTTTTACGAAATTTGCCGGATTTGGATTTGATGCTTCTGTTTTTGAAATTTTTCCGGCTATCCTCTCCGGAGCTGCATTGCATATCCTGAATGATGACCTCAAACGCAATGTGAAGCAGCTTTTTAATTATACCATTGAAAACCAAATTACAAAGAGCTTCCTGCCGACACAGTTCCTGGAGCAGTTTATGGAGATGAAAGCAGAGGGCTGTCTAAAAATCGTTTATACCGGCGGCGATAAACTGCAGCGTTTTACCAAAAGCTCCTATCGGGTATTTAATTTTTATGGCCCTACAGAGGCTTGCGTTTATGCCACTTGCCATGAAGTGGATCATATAGAAGATAACATCCCGATTGGCGAAGCTGTGCTGCATACGCGCATTTACATCCTCGATAAGCACCAAAATCCTGTGCCACAAGGCATTGCAGGTGAACTTTGTATTGCTGGGGAAGGTCTGGCCATGGAATACCTGAACCTGCCCGAAAAAACAAAAGAGGCATTCATCAACGATCCTTTCTACGAAGGCGGGAAAATGTACCGCACTGGCGATCTGGCCCGCTATCGGATGGATGGAAAAATCGAATTCCTGGGCAGGATTGATTTTCAGGTAAAAATCCGTGGATTCCGCATCGAACCAGTTGAAATTGAGCGCGTAATGCTCCAGTTTACGGATGTGCGCGAAGTGGTTGTCGTGCCCCGAAAGGACAAAAATGACAAAGCCTACCTTTGTGGGTATTTTACTTCCTCACGCAAAATTGAAAAGAAACAACTCACTGATTTTCTGGGAAAAGCACTGCCCGATTATATGATCCCGGCATTTTTGATCCAACTCGATCAAATGCCAATTTCTACCAGTGGGAAAATCGACCGTAAATTATTGCCTGAACCCACTGTGGAGCGAGAGCTTGTCCCTGCAGAAAATGGTGTGGAAGAAAAGCTGCTCGCTTTCTGGAAAGAAATATTGGGACTTGAGGAAATAGGGGTTACGGAAAATTTCTTTGATCTGGGTGGTCATTCCCTGAAAGTGACTCAGTTACAGACTGAAATACAAAACTTCTTCCATGCGGATATCCCTTTCTCACAATTGTTTGCCCATGCCAACATCCGCGAACAGGCAATACTGGTAAAATCAGCGCGCAAGGTTTCCGTTGATACCATCGAACGTCTGGATGCCCGCGATTACTATCCGGTTTCCTCCGCTCAGAAACGCCTGGTTTTCTGGGAGGAAATGAGCAATGCCGGACTGATGAACAATATTCCACTGATTATCAAGCTTAAAGGGAAAGTTAACGAAGCTGATATTAGCTCAGCCATCGACAAAATTATCCAACGCCATGAATCTTTGCGCACAAGTTTTGATATCATCAATGGGGAAGCGGTACAGATTGTGCATGATAATCTACGTTTTAAAAAGAAAATAAAAGATATAAAACCCACGGAGCTGGATGCATATATCGAAGATTTTGCCCAACCGTTTGATATACGCAAAGCACCTCTTTTCCGTATTCATTTGCTTCGTTTTTCAGCTGATGAATATTGCCTGCTCATGGATTTCCATCATGCAATATTTGATGGCAGCTCCTACCTCCTGTTTTTTAATGAATTGTGTGCAATACTGGAAAACAAGGTTTTACCAACACTTCATGTGCAATATCGTGATTTCGCCGACTGGCAAAACCGCATCCATATTTCGGATATGATGCAGGAACACGAACAATGGTGGATGAACCTTTTCCGCGATGAAGTCCCTGTTCTGGATCTGCCAACGGATTATCCGCGCCCTGCCGTTTTGCAGCAGGCAGGCAAGACCTACAGCACTTTGCTTTCGAAAGAAATGTCGGCAGGCATACACACTTTTGCTATAGAACACCAAATTACCCTCTACCCTCTTTTTGTAGCTGTATTCAGCAGTTTATTAGGACGTTACGCTTCCAAAGACGATTTGGTTCTGGGAGCAGGAATGGCGGGACGCGCGCATGTGGACGTGCAAAACCTGATCGGGATGTTTGTAAACACCATCGTATTGCGCAATAAACCTGTTGCAGAGAAAAGCTTTACGGACTTTATGCTGGAAGTACAGCAAAACTTTCTCGAAGCTTTTGATCATCAGGATTATCAGTTTGAACGCCTGGTTGAAAAACTCAAGATCGAGCGAGATTCCAGCCGTAACCCGCTTTATGATGTCGCCCTTGTTTATCAGAGCATGGGCTTTCCAAAACGCAATATCAACGGCCTTCAGCTTACCGCTGAGGAACTTCCTGCTCCGGCAGCTCATGCCGACATCATGCTGGAAGTCGTGGAAGAAGGCGATCAGTTCCGCCTGAACTGGGAATACCGTAGCAGTTTATATCGTGAAGATACCATTGAGCGCATGTGCAGGCATTTCGTTCAGCTAATGGGCAATATTCTGCATGATCCAAATGCCAAAATTGGTGAATACGAAATAGTTACACCTACTGAAGAGCAAATGTTGCTGCATGGTTTCAATCAAACGGAAGCTTCCTGGCCGGATACGGAATGCGTACATTATATCATTGAGCAGCATGCAGCACTCAATCCGGATCATATCGCACTTACATTCCGCGATCAAAAGATGAGCTATGGCGAGATGAACCATAAAGCCAATCAACTGGCGCATAAACTGCGCGGCATGGGCGTAAAACCCGATGATTATGTGGGTATTATGATGGACAACAGCCTGGAAATGATTGTATCCATTCTGGCCATTCTGAAATCCGGTGGTTGTTATGTGCCTATGAAACCCGATTTCCCTGCCGACCGTGTACGCTATATGCTCGAAAATTGTGGTGCCCGTTTTATGGTTTGTCCGAAAAATTATCAGGAAAAAGCATTGGGATTCAATGGTGCATTTATTGATGTTTCAGACCCTCAGCTTTTTGAAGGAGATTTACCAAACCCGGAACATATCAACAAGCCGTCCGATCTGATTTATGTAATCTATACATCCGGCTCGACCGGAAAACCCAAAGGTGTCATGCTGGAGCACCGCAACATCACGCGCTTGTTTATCAATAGCGAAATGCCTTATAAACTTGATAATAAGGATGTTTGGAGTATGTTCCATGCCTTTTCGTTCGATTTTTCTGTTTGGGAAATATTCGGGGCTTTGCTTTATGGTGCACGACTGCTCATTGTTCCCAAGGATGTGATTATCAATCCGTCCAGCTTTTTGCAGATGCTGAAAGATGAAAAAGTGACCATTCTGAGCCAAACGCCAGGAGCTTTTTATAACCTGATCGAAGAAGATCTGAAAACCGGAGACCACGATCTCGCTATCCGCTATGTAACCTTTGGAGGTGAAGCACTTAAGCCTGCCTTGCTGGCTGACTGGCACAAAAAATATCCGGATAGCCGACTGATCAATATGTACGGAATTACGGAAACAACGGTGCATGTAACTTTCAAGGAAATAGGTGATTATGAAATTGAGAACAATATTTCGAATATTGGTGTGCCCATTCCTACCCTGCGCACTTATGTGATGGACGTGCGTCAGAAGCTGATGCCTATTGGTGCTCCGGGTGAAATCTGCGTAACCGGCGATGGACTGGCACGTGGCTATCTCGGATTGCCGGAAATGACGGCCTCACGATTTATCCCAAATCCATATCTGCCCGATGAAAAAATCTATCGTTCGGGCGACTTGGCACGTATGCTGCCCAATGGCGAAATGGAATATCTGGGACGTATCGACTTCCAGGTGAAAATCAGGGGATTCCGTATTGAACTTGGCGAAATTGAAAACCGCCTCCTCACCCACCCCGATGTGCATGAATGCATTGTGCTGGCGCGCGATGACGAACATGGCGATAAATACCTCATTGCTTATCTGGAAACCGAAGAACATCTCGCTGTTGGCGATATCAAGGAATTTCTGCGAAAAGACCTGCCCGATTATATGATTCCGGGCTATTTCATTTGCCTGTCCAAATTCCCCATGAATGTCAATGGTAAAGTTGACAGAAAAAACCTTCCGCTGCCCGATGAACATATTGAAACGGGTAAAGAATTTGTTGCGGCACAAAATGAAGTACAAAAGAAAATTGCCCTGGCTTTTGAGAAAATTCTCGCTATCACGGAAGTAAGCATAGAAGACGATTTCTTTGATATTGGAGGGCACAGCCTCCGTGCCGTAAGCCTTGTGGCTGAGCTTCAAAAAGACTTTGAAGTGAGCGTCAACGATATTTTTGAATACCGGACTATTGAGAAGCTGGCTGTCAACATCAAGGAGAAAACGCTGGACATCAGCAAAAAACTGGCACAAATCCCCGAAGTACTGCTGAAGCAGGCAGAGCGCTCCATGGCTTTTGAAAAATCTGAAGCCTATACAAAACGTATGCAGGCTTATCGTGACCATTTTAGCCGCTACGATCAGCTCGAAGCCCGCAACGATAATGATTACCGCAAAATACTGCTAACGGGCACAACGGGTTATCTTGGCGTTCATCTTCTGCATGAACTGCTCAGCGATGGCACTACCGAAATTTATGTGCTGGTACGTGGAAAAGATACTAATGACGCTCAAAACCGCCTCAGCAGGCATACTTCCTATTATTTTGGCCGGGATTATTGCCACGATTATGAAGAACGTTTGCATGTGCTCTGCGGTGATCTGGGACAACCTGATCTGGGTCTGGGCGCTGATCTTTATCATGATCTTGCCACAAAACTTGATGCCGTTTATCATCCGGCTGCCCTGGTAAAACATTATGGAGATATTGAAGTATTCCGCAAAAATAATGTGGAAGCTGTGGCTTATCTGCTCGATCTGGCGCAAAAAAGCCGTAAAAAAGACTTCCATCATGTGAGCACGCTTTCGGTTTTCAATGGAAGCGTGGAAGGCAGGCATGATGTGCTCTATACCGAAGATGATTATGATAGTGGACAGCAGTCGGGCAATTATTATGCGCAAACCAAATTTGAAGCCGAAAAACTAGTGATGGACGCGCGCAGTAATGGTCTGAACACCAGCATTTACCGAATTGGCAATGTGTCTGTAAACAGCCGCACCGGCAAATTGCAATCGGATGTGGAAGGCAATGCATTCTACAGCGTGCTGAAAGCTTATGTGAATATTGGCGCAGTACCTCAGGAGTTTAATGAAGTGGAATTTGCCTGGGTGAATGAACTTGCTGCATCTATCGTGTTGCTTTCAAAACAAACTGCGCTCAACAACGCCTGTTGGCATTTATGGAATACAAACAAGATACAGCTGGCCGATGTGCTGTCCGATAAAAAGCTCAATTTAAACATAGAACCTATGGATTTTGAAGGTTTTGCAGCTTATCTTGCCCGTCTTTATGATGTAACGGCATTTAAACCACATATCGAAAAGTTGTTGCTGCATATGGGCTGGATTGACTTGTTGAATGCACGTCCGGATGAAGTGCTGAAGGAAATCACCATTGAACATATTATTTCTGAACGCACCGATTTCGTACTGCATAAACTGGGTTTTGTCTGGCCGGCCAATGATGCAGCACTATTGCGTAAAATGCTGATTCAGGCCCTGGCAGAACGCATGGCCTTTATGCGACAGGAAAATCCTTTCGGAAAAATCAGTGAAGAACTGGCCGAAGCCCTTGCTCCCATTATGCGGCGCAAATACTACAAAGAAGGCGAAGATGTGCTCTGGGAAAATGAAAAAGCGGACCACCTCAATATCATTGAAGATGGATATGCCGAACTGAGCCGTCATTCTGCTACCGGATGGCTGGGCACTATTGGGCTGAGCCAGAAAGGCGGTATGCTCGGACTGGAAAGCCTTACAGCCGATAAACGCTCGGCAGTAATAGCCGAAGCAATTTTGAGCGGAATCACTCTTTATGAAGTCGATAATGAAAAACTCAAACTGTTGATGCAGCAAAACCCTGCAATAGCGATGCATTTCATCGATTTGATGGGCGACAGCATCAGGAAGCTTGAGCGGATGATCGTTAACTTGGGCTAAATGCCAAAAAACTGCAAACGCCATGATTTGTTAAATTAGATTAAAGCCTTCTTTAAATATTGTTAATGAAGGCTTTAAAGTGCTTTCAGCTTGTGCTGGTCATTTTTTTAGAAAAAAAGTGAAGCAATCACTTGACTGATCAGGAATTCTTTCTATCTTTGCAGCCGCAAATGACACAAAAAGTCAAGTTTGCAGGACCCGTAGCATAATTGGATAGTGCACCTGACTACGGATCAGGAGGTTAGGGGTTCGAATCCCTTCGGGTTCACTTGAAAGACAGCCTGTTACAAAGAAATTTGTGACAGGCTTTTTTATTTATGGGCATTTCAATAATTACCCGCAAAGCAGGCACGAAATATGGAACAGGATCATTCTTTAATAATCGGCCCATTTTATTAGAGTTAATATATAAATGCATTCATATTTTTGTTAAAATTGTAGATTATTTTCAAAACCAGCTAATTAGCAAATAAAACTTACAATGGCGAACGATACAACTTTGCAGGACATCATTGACTCACGTATTTTAAACAATCGGAAAATCCTGCTCTGGGGGCAGATCGACGATAAACTGGCAAAATACGTCACAGAGCGGATGTTATATCTTGAAATGATCTCACCGGAACAGGAAATTCAGTTAATAATCAATAGTCCAGGTGGTTATGTAACTTCAGGTTTTGCAATTTATGACACCATGAACTGCATCAGCAGCCCGGTTTCGACGGTTTGTACGGGTTTGGCGGCTTCCATGGCGTCGATCCTATTATCTAATGGCATAAAGGGCAGGCGCTTTGTTTTGCCTTTGGCACGGGTGATGATCCATCAGCCCAGCGGTGGTGCAGGAGGATCTGCTTCGGATATTGAAATCCAACTGGACGAAATCATCAAAACCAAAAAACTCGGTGCTGCTTTGCTGGCAAAAAACTGTGGACAGAGCATCGAAAAAGTCCAGGAAGACTTTAACCGCGACTACTGGATGTCGGCCGAGGAATCGGTTAAATATGGTATTGTTGACAGTATCATGAACCAAATGGTTGAAAGCTAAGGTTATGGCCTGTTGAATTTTACGGACAAACCCAGCGTGATGCTCAGGTTTGTATTGTGCGCATCCGAGCTGATACCATAGTAGTTCTTAAGCTCACGTACAAGTGGGGAATCCGGAATTTTTACCCAGGTATTCGCGTTGAGTGCATCGATTTTTGCAAGCCCATAGCTGTACCTGAAACGTGCAATAATATCTATGCTCCCGCTTATTTTTTGCTTGAATCCCCCGCCAATAAGCAAGCCGTAATCGAATGATGTGGTATGTCCGGGAGTGGCATCAGGGATATCGTGCCAACAATTGCACATCGGCTGGCCAGTATCTTCACTCGTCCATGATCGGCACTCTTCAATAAAAATATAGCTTCGCATCCAAATTCCACTATATATACCCGCTTCTAAAAAAATGCGGGCTGATTTTAGCAGATAACGCCTGTAAACCAAAGGGATTACCAGATAATCATTTGTAAGTTTCTTAAGATAGCTGTAATGTTGATCGCTTCCGTAATCGCTTGTCCAGCTTGTATGGTATTTCAGATTATTGCCTTTTGTTTCAAAATAAAAACCCACCAATAAACTTTGCCTGGCATCCAAATGATACTCAGCATCGACCCCAAACGTCAATCCTTTATATGATTCTCCTTCATATTTCGGACTGATATAAAGAAAATTATAGTGAGAATCGAACGGATTCGTTTTCACAAAAAAGGGATCACGATTTATAAAGCCTGAGATATTCAGGCCATAATGAAAATTAAGGGAAAAGCCTGTGCTGTCCTGTGCATAAGACGCGATAATTAAAAGGCTTAAAATGATTAAGGCGTAGAGTTTTTTCATTGATTTTAAACTGTTTATATTTTATAGGAAATTCCAATCGTAATACTCAGGCTGGTATTGCGTGCATCCGAGCTGATACCATAGTAGTTTTTTAGATTATATACAGTGGAAAAATTTGGCATGATTTTTTCCCAGGTATTTTTATTGAGTGCATCAATTTTAACAAGTCCATAGCTATATCTGAGGCGCGCATTAATTCCTAGTGTATTAATTATTTAATAAGTTAACTAATTTTCAATGCATCACCAGTATAAGTCCATCGAAAGGGCTTAGCACGTGTCTCATTGTATGTTTTCACGTATTCAATAAGTTGAGAAGCCAATTGTTCTGATGACTTCCAAACACCTCCTTTTACAACATCCTTTGTTAATATATTGAACCATATCTCGACTTGATTCAACCAAGAAGAATACGTTGGGGTGAAGTGCAATGTGATTTTCCTTTTTCCTTTCAGCCACTCCTTAACGTCTTTATGTTTATGTACCGAAAGGTTGTCTGCAATTATGTGAAGCTTTTTGTTTCTGTATTTCCTATCAAGTGATTTTAAGAACTTTAAGAAGTTTTCTGCATTATTTGATTTAATTGTTTTGGCTGTTACTTCACCTGTATGCACTGCAAGTGCCGCAATTAACGAAACAGTTCCGTTGCGTTTGTAGGTGGCTGTTTGTCTTTTCGGATTTCCTGGCCGTAATGGCAACTCTGGCTGAGTTCTATCGAGTGCCTGTATTTGAGTTTTTTCGTCAACACAAATAACCAAAGCGTTTTCTGGTGGCGACATGTAAAGCCCAACAATGTTGGTCATTTTTTCTTCAAACTCTGGGTCTTTTGACTTGCCGCACCAATACTCAATTTTATGTGGCTTTATGTCTGCTTGTTTAAGAATCTGAAATACTTTAGACTGGCTAATCCCTACTTCTTTGGCGATACGTTCTTGAGACCAGTTAGTGTATCCGTCATCTGGCTTTGTGCAGGCTTTCTCAATTACCATAGCCTGTTGTTCTGCAGTGATAACCTTTGGTTTTCCACTTCGGTAAGCATCCTTCAAACCTGTAATACCTTGCTCGCGAAATCGTTGTCTCCATTTATTTACTACAGGTCTACTAAGCCCTGTTTGCTCTACTATTTCACTCATCGATAAACCTTGATCGGATAATATAATTATCTCGGCACGCTCAACGTAACGTTTTTCAAGTTTGTGTGAACGGCTCATGGAAAGAAGCTCTGCCTTCTCTTCCGTTGTTATCTGAATGGGTTTTCCTATCCTTGCCATGTGGCAAAGATAATAAAATATTAGTTAATTAACTTTATAATTATAACACTAGCTGATTTGTGAGCATAAACTTATATCCAGCGCCTAAAACCAGTCCATAGTCAAAGGATGTGGTATGGTTTTCAATGCCCTCATGATAGAAAAACATATGGGATTTCCATGGACTGCTTTCACCTTCATACAGTATGGATAAATTTTCTGCCTCCGAAACATAACTCTTTAACCAAATGCCACCATAAAAGCCGGCTTCCAGAAACAATTTGCGGTTTTTCAGGAAATAACGCCTGTAAACCAAAGGAATGACCAGGTAGTCATTGTTTATTTTCCTCTGAAATTCAAGTTCATTATAAGATCCAAAAGGTGTTGTCCAGCTGGAATCAAGATGTTGGTTATAGCCTTTTGCTTCCAGATAAAAGCCTAATACAACGCTTTGTTGTGCATTAATATGATATTCGGCATCAAGTCCTAGTATCGGTTCGGTTTGAGCATCATCAATATAACTGGTGCCAATATTCACTGAATGCACAATATACTGCTGGGGCTTATAAAGATTCCGAAAAGCCGGATCGCGGTTCACAAAATTTGAAAAACTGATGCCCATCTGAAAACCTATGGAAAAGCCTGTACTGTCCTGTGCATAGGATGGAATAGTTAAGATGAATAAAATAAGAATACTGTAGAGTTTTTTCATTGGTTTTAACTTGATTATTGCTTATTTGACTGATTAATGATTTCGGAAAAAAGTTTCCTTAAAAAAGGCTTAACCGCCTCAAAAATACCTTCTTCCGAACTTTCGCGCGGTCCGGCGATATTGAGCACACGGATTTTATTTCTTTCAATCCAGCCCAATACATCTTCAATACTGTTTTGCCTGTCCAAACACACTTTGAGGCAGGCTTTATTATGCTCTTCACAAAAAACAGCTGTAAGCGCCGTTCCTTTATCCATTTGTTTCTTATAGCAAATCAAACTTGCGTCGCTTTCCAATACATTTTTTAAAGTCCGGTCGGTATATTCGTCCGATTTCAACTCTGTTAGCGGATAATGCTCCGGAATCCTTCCATCCTCTGCCCTGCGGCCTTTGGGACAAAAACCTCCTGTTTCAATGCCCAGTTCCATTGCAGCATCCAGTGCGGCACGGTCTGCCCCTCTTTGTCCTCCGCTGATGATTTTAATTTTTTTGCTCACGAATCTAACAGTTCCAGTAATAATTCCGCAAGGTATGATATTTTTAGAAATATTCAGTTATTTAAGCAAGCTGATTTTAATAATAAGATTTAATTTAAATACTCACCGAATGATTTTTGGTAATCCCTTAAACAAAAAAAGCCCTCCAAAATGGAAGGCTTTGCTTATTCTATATATCAAGAGACTACAATTTAGTATTTGTCCAAAAAGTCTGATTTCTGGACGGAAACTATTTCGATTCTGTCCATAGAGTCGGGAGTTTGCTCTATAAAGTTCAAATTCAAGGCGTGTGAAAAATCCAAACCGGATAATACTTGGGTATTTGAGGATTTGGATTTTGAGCAACAACGAAGAAGTTGAGCTTTATAGACGAACTCTATTTTGATTTTATATAATTCACCAGCCCCTTCTGATTAAAAATATTCATCAGTTGCTCGGGCAGTGGATTAAAGCGGAATTCCTTATCAGCGATGCGTACAATACCTTTATCGAGTTGTACATCCACTTCTGCTCCTGCTACATAAGCATCAACAGCTTCCGGAAGTACCAGGATAGGGAGTCCCTGGTTTACAGACGAACGATAGAAAATACGGTTTACCGATTTTACAATAACGGCTTTCACTCCGGCATGGGCCAAACCAACAGCCGGATGCTCGCGCGAGCTGCCACAACCAAAGTTTGCTCCGGCCACCAAAACATCGCCTTCGCCTACCCTGTCTTTAAAACTGGCATCAAAGCCTTCGAAAAGATGGGGCATGATTTTTTCCGGTTCAGAGCTTTTTACCGCATAAGTGAGGTTTCCGGCAAACATCAGATCGGTATTGATATTGTCGGCATCGGCATAATTCCAAACACCTTTGATATAGCGGTCGTCTCCTTCGGCAATATCAACGGTATCGCCTTTTTCCACTTTGTAGGGATATTTCTCTTTTGCAGGCTCATGGCGCGGATCGGTAATCTCGCCTTTTACAGCCGACCATGCCACCGCAGCAGGACTGGCCAGATATACGAAACTCTCTTTATTGCCCATGCGGCCTTTGAAATTCCGGTTGGCCGTGCTGATCACATTAAATCCGTCGGCGGGAATCCCCTGCCCTGTTCCCAGGCATGGTCCGCAACTGGCGGCCAGTACATTGGCTCCGGCTTCCATAAATACTTCGATCAGCCCTTCGCGCAATGCCTGCAGGTAAATCTTTTGTGAAGCAGGTACAATCAACATTTGCACATCGGGATGTACTTTATGGTCGCGCAATACCAAAGCGGCTTCCATCAAATCTTCAAAACGGCCATTGGTACAGGTTCCAATGAGAGCCTGATGGATTTTTGTGCCTTTTACTTCGGCCAGTGCTTTTACATTATCTACCTGATGTGGCACGGCAACCAGCGGATACAGCTCGTTTAGGTTGATTTCGATTTCGCGGGCGTAAACCGCATCTTCATCGGCCCAAACACCTTTGATTTCTTCGCCTTCGAAAAATTCTGCCAGCACTTCATCTGCCGGGAAAGCGGCATTTTTGGCGCCCATTTCCGATGCCAGGTTGGCAAGTGTCATGCGTTGCGGTACGGTCAGGCTTTTTACGCCTTCGCCGTGATATTCAATGCTCATATAATCGGCTCCGCTCGATCCGATCATGCCAATAATCCACAGGCTGATGTCCTTGGCATAAACGCCTTGTGGCAGTTCGCCATGCAAAGTGATTTTGATGGTTTCGGGCACGCGGAACCATGTTTCGCCCTGTTTCCAGAGTCCGGCGGCTTCCGTGCGGTCGATACCGGCAGCAAAGGCATTGAACGCTCCGGCAGTACAGGTATGGCTGTCGCTGCCTACAATCACCATCTCCGGACGGGCATATTCCGACATGATCTGGTGGCAGATCCCTTTGCCGGCATCATGGAATTTGGTGATGCCGTATTCTTTCACCAGCTCCCTGATTTTTTGATAATCATTGGCCAGTTTGGCATTGGTTGGTGGTGCGTTATGATCCAGAACAATCAATAACTGATTGGGATCGAAAGGCTTTTCGCCATTCATTTTCTGAAATGTTCCGGCAATACTGGCGGTATTATCGTGTGTTAGAACGATATCCGGCTTTCTAAAAACGATGGAACCCGCATCGGCTCCAAAAATCTTCTCAGCAAAAGTTTTTCCAGGCATGTATTTAAATTTTGGTTTGTATTCCAATTTCAAAAATAGAAAGAATTGGATTGATCTGTTCAAAAAGCTGTACCGGAAAATAATTTAGGATGGTTTTAATTTAAAAACAATACAATTATTGCTTTTCCAACTTAGAACAAAACGCAATGACCTTTCAACTATCGTAAAATGAAGAAAACCTTCAAACTTTACATTAATATTTTGCAATACTATGTATTAGTTTTAGGCTATGTATTTTTACCATAAAAAATTTATAATCAGAGAAATACAAATAATATTTTGAATTTTGAAAAATTGTATTACCTTTGTTTCCTTCAAAAGTGAATGAGATTCGGGGGATTCTTTGTTTAGGAATAAACCATTTACTTTCAAAAAAGTTCTTACAATATTAAGTTCATTAATCAAAATCACCAACATCATGAACGAGTTCAAAAACAAAGAGTATGATGTGATTATCATTGGTGGCGGGGCTACAGGAGCCGGAACGGCACGCGATTGTGCCATGCGCGGACTGAGCGTTTTGCTGGTTGAGCGCCATGATTTTGCTACCGGGGCAACCGGGCGAAACCACGGCCTTTTGCATTCTGGTGCACGCTATGCAGTTACCGACCACGAATCGGCTACGGAATGCATTCAGGAAAACATGATCCTGCGCCGTATTGCCAGCCATTGCGTGGAAGAAAACGATGGTTTGTTTATCACCTTGCCCGATGACGATCTCTCATATCAATCTCAGTTTGTTGATGCCTGCAGCAAAGCCGGCATTCCAACTGAAGTAATTGATCCCCAACTGGCCCGCAAAATGGAGCCTTCCGTAAATCCCGACCTCATTGGCGCAGTAAAAGTGCCCGATGGCTCGGTCGATCCTTTCCGCCTTACCATGTCCAATGCCCTGGATGCAAAAATCCACGGTGCCGATTTGCTGACACAGCACGAAATCACGGGTTTTATCCGCTCGCAGGAAAAAATTACCGGAGTTGAGCTGTTTAACCATGCCCGTAAGGAAAGTGTTCAGTTTCATGGAAAAATCATTGTTAATGCCGGGGGAATCTGGGGGCAGCATATTGCGGAGCTGGCAGGTGTGCGCATCAATATGCTTCCTGCTAAAGGATCTTTATTGATTTTCGGACATCGTGTTAACAATATGATTTTGAACCGCTGCCGTAAACCCGCCAATGCGGATATCCTGGTTCCCGGCGATACCATTTGCCTCATAGGAACCACTTCCGACCGCATTCCTTACGATCAGATCGATAATATGTTTGTCTCCAAAGACGAGGTAGATGTGCTCATCCGCGAAGGAGAAAAGCTCTCTCCTACTTTGGCTTCTACACGGATTTTGCGCGCTTATGCGGGTGTGCGCCCTTTGGTTGCTGCCGATGATGATCCGAGCGGACGCAATATCAGCCGGGGCATTGTGCTGCTCGACCATCAGGAGCGCGATGGACTGTCCGGTTTCATTACCATCACCGGAGGCAAGCTGATGACTTATCGTTTGATGGCAGAATGGACTACCGATTTGATCTGTAAAAAACTATCTGTCGAAAAATCATGCGAAACAGCAGAAAAACCGCTGCCGGGTTCGGAGAAAGATGATTTTAATATCAAGAATGCCTCACAAAAAATTTATTCGGGCATTGCACAGAAATCGGCAGTGCACCGCCATGGTTCGCTGGCGCCGGATATTAAAAACGGCAATGGCGATGAATCCCTGGTTTGCGAATGCGAAGGCGTTTCCATTGGCGAAGTAAAATACGCCATTAAGGAGCTGCATGTCAATAATCTGGTGGATCTGCGCCGCCGCACACGTGTGGGCATGGGCACCTGCCAGGGCGAGCTTTGCGCCTGCCGTGCCGCAGGAATGCTCTGCGAAGCTTTTGAAGAAACCGGAAAAGCCAAAGACGATCTGGCCGATTTCCTGCAGGAACGCTGGAAAGGCATGTATCCCGTGGCATGGGGCGAAACCATCAACGAGATTCAGTTTACCTCCTGGATTTATGAGGGAATCTATGGTTTGAAGGAAAAACAGAACTAATGCATTTAACCTTTATACGTTTGTTCGGAATATTCCATATGGAGGCATGATGTACAAACGAAAAAATAAGACAAATCATGAAATTTGATAATATAATAATAGGCGGCGGATTGACAGGACTCAGCTGCGGGATCCGTCTCGCTGAAGCAGGCCGTAAATGCGCCATCATTTCATCGGGTCAGAGTGCAATTCATTTTTTCTCAGGCTCTTTGGATCTCTTATCTGCCATAGGCGATGATGTTGTAAGCCAGCCATTGGAGGCAATGAAATTATTGCCCGGGCATCATCCTTATCAACGTTTGGGCATAGAAAACTGCACGCGACTGGCCGAAGAATCACAGGCTCTGCTGGAACGCGCCAAGCTGAAATTCCGGGGCTCTGCACAGCAAAATCATTATGTGATGACACCCATGGGCGGAATGAAGCCCACCTGGCTTACGCTGGATGATTTTACAACATTCGATAATGGTGAAGATTTTCAATGGAAGAAAGCAAAAATCATGAATTTTAAAGGCTTTCTGGATTTTCATACATTATTTGTAAAAGATGGACTGGCAAAAATGGGCGTATCTGCTGATATTCACGATATCGCTATGAAAGAATTTGAAGCCATCCGCCGCAATCCCAGCGAAATGCGCTCATCCAATATCGCCAAAGTTTTTGATCAGGGCGATGCGCTGAACGAATTTGCCGCAAAAGTCAATGAGCTGAGCCATGATACCGAAGTAGTGATTTTACCGGCTGTTTTTGGCCTGTTTGAAAATGATGTGGCCAGGCAGCTGAAAAGTATGATCGAAAAACCATTGCTGCTGCTTCCGGCCATCCCTCCTTCCGTTCCCGGCATACGCAGCCAGATCCTGCTCCGCAAGCGCTTTGAAGAACTGGGCGGTTTGTATTTTCTGGGCGATCATGTGAATGATGGCATCATTGAAGGAAATCAGCTCAAAGAAATCCATACGACCAATCACGGCGACATCAAAATGGAAGCAGACCAATATATCCTGGCCACCGGAAGCTTCTACAGCAAAGGTCTGGTAGCCACACCGGAGAAGATCTATGAACCCATTTTCGGTTTGGATATTGATGCTTCGGACAAACGTGAGGACTGGTTTGACGAAAAAGTGTTCAACAATCAGCCATTCATGCAATATGGCGTAAAAGCGGATAAAAATTTCCGCGCTACGATCAATGGAAAAACCATTGATAACCTGTTTGTTGCCGGTTCAGTGCTGGGGGGCGCCAATGCCCTGAAAGAAGGCAGCGGAGCCGGAATAAGCTTACTAACATCACTTTATGTAGCTGAAAAACTCTTAAAATCAGTGCAATGAACAAGGATAAATTTAACCCTTTAAATATAAGCGACAACAATTTCGAGCAATGTGTAAAATGTACCATCTGCACGGTTTATTGCCCTGTCGTTGCGGTAAATCCCGATTATCCGGGGCCGAAGCAATCCGGTCCCGATGGCGAACGCATGCGCCTGAAAGATCCCTCCTATTTCGATGAAAACCTGAAACTTTGCCTCAACTGCAAACGCTGCGAAGTTGTTTGTCCTCATGGCGTGAAAATAGGCGACATTATACAGGCTGCGCGCATCAAATACAGCAAGAAAAAGCCAAAATTGCGCGATATGATCCTGGCAAATACGGATATCGTGGGCACAATGGCCAGCACTTTTGCGCCTATTGTAAACACGACAGTAGCTTTGAAACCGGTACGTTCCATTATGGATGGTGTACTTAAGATCGATCATCACCGGGTATTTCCAAAATATTCCGGCCTGCGTTTCGAAACATGGTTTAAACGCCATGCCGCTAAAAAGCAGGATGCCTTTAAAAAGCATGTAAGCTATTTCCACGGTTGCTATGTAAATTATAATTTCCCGCAACTCGGCAAAGACCTTGTAAAAATTATGAATGCAGCCGGATATGGTGTCCATTTGCTCGAAAAGGAAAAATGCTGTGGCGTTGCCCTCATTTCCAATGGTTTGATCAAGCAAGCCTCCAGACAGGCGAAACATAATGTGGCTTCTTTAAAGAAATCCATTGTGGATAAAAATATGCCGGTGATTTCCACTTCATCTACCTGTACCTTTACTATCCGTGATGAATATCCGCACCTGTTGGGTGTTGAAAATGATGAAATCCGCACCGACACCGAACTGGCTACACGTTTCCTGTTCCGCCTGATCGATTCCGGCAAACTGAAGCTGGCATTTAAAAAGGATTATACCAAACGCATTGCATACCATACGCCCTGCCATATGGAAAAGCTGGGCTGGTCGGTATATTCTACTTCCCTGCTGCGCATGATTCCGGGTGTTGATTTTGTGATGCTCGAATCGACTTGCTGTGGTATTGCCGGAACCTATGGTTTTAAAAAGGAAAACTACGAAACAGCACAAGGTGTTGGACAGCCGCTTTTTAATGCCATTGAAAGCTCCGGTGCCGACTTTGTGGCCACCGATTGCGAAACCTGCAAATGGCAGATCGAGATGTCCACTTCAGCGAAAGTGCACAACCCGATTTCTGTTTTGGCAGATGCTTTGGATGTAGAAGCAACGATAAAGTTGAACTCGTAGAGAGCGGCAGTTCGGGAAGACGCTCCATACGACAATTTCCAATGATTGTGTAATGGAGCGTCCTTTCGACGAGCGCAACGGTTGGGGAATCCGCCAGGCTTAAGCACCCTTTTATTAGTTTGTAGAAAGTACTAATTCCTTTAACTGTTTATTTAATTCCGCAACTTCAGGCACTATTGACAATACAGTTTTTTCATCAAATTCAATGAAGTCGGAATAATCCGATTCCTGTCGCCAATCAAATAGATGAGCATATAATCTGCCAGATTTACGCGACAGCTTACCGGTTTTCACAAAGTGAAAAAATAATTGTGTTTTTATACCATTGTGTGTATCAGCTTTTATAGCCGACTTAAATAGTAAAGCATTAGCCAGGTGAAAGCTTGAGTAATACAATCGGTTCACTGCAGAATTCCATCTTTTGTTTTCCAACAACAAAAGGGCGTCCTCAAATACTTCATTCGATTTTGAAATTCTGTACTTGATATAATCCTCTTTATTCCCCTTCATACTAAAAGCACCCCTTCATTTTTAATATTTTCATAAAGAGGTGTAATACTGTATTTATCCTCCCATTCTTTTTCAGAATAAACAAATGTTGAAATACCTTCGCCGGTTTCCAATTGCAGGTCAAAAAGCAAATCCCTGAATTCCATTTCAGTAGTGCGACCAACTTTTGCCTGTGGCAATAATATAAGTATATCCCAATCAGATTCAGGATGCATGTCTCCGCGCGCTCTTGAGCCAAAAAGCACAATTTTTGCAGCAGGTTCTTTCCGGATTATCTGCTGCCGGATTAATTCAGTAAATTGTTGATCTCTAATGGTCATAATAAACAAAAATACGAAATTTTATGAAACAATCCCGTTTAGGTTTGAGTCCCCTCACACTTCGTGTTCGGGAAGACGCTCCATACTGCAATTCCCTACAATTGGTGATTGGAGCGCCCTTTCAACGAGCGTAGCGAGGAGAAACCCCAACACCCCTTCGCGTCTTAGCGCCTTAGCGAGAAAAAAATCAGCGCTCTTTGTGGTTCAAGCGCCCAAATCACCCACTTCATTGCCACAAACCCGCATGTATCACAAATAATCAGGTATTTACAGCCCATGATCTGTATTTTATATACAAAAATCTGCATATTTCGGCAAAGCACATGCAGGTCTCCTGATCGTATATAACTGAGAATAAGACAAAATTTTAATCACAGTATTTACTACATATAGATAATTATCCTATATTTGTGATGTCCTAATCGTACAAAAATTGATATATGAAGCGAATTAGAGGAAATAAAAAGCTAAGACGTGGCGTGATCGGGTTGAAAAAAACTTTTGAACCAGATGGATGAACATTAATTTTATTGGTCAGAGGCAAGGTATAAAGTATTGAACGTGTTGGGTAAGTTTTCGGGATTTAGATTCATAAAGAATTTTGAGAAAAAAAAAGGAAAGCCCCTTGAGAATTACACAAGGATTAGCCCGGCAAATATCAAGAAAACGCCTGACTTGCCTGATGATTTTAAATATGATAAAACATCAAATAAATAAAAGACGCAATGTCGGTTTATAAAGGTTCTTTGGGGTTAATAAACCGACAAAATGTGGGATTATAAATGAGTTAGGGGGCATTTAAACAAAGTTTGTAGCTTTATAGAAAATACAAAAACTAATCGATAAAATTTAACATGAAACGATTTAAGGAATTAGAAATAACTTCGAATGAAAAGGAACTTATTGATTTTCTTGATTTATTAAAAAGATCTGAGACAAATAAGTGGAAGTATGAAAAGAAATTAACCAAAGACTATGCAATAAATATCATGAGTTCTGAAGAAAAAGTTGCATGTTTCAAAGCAAATTCATCAAAATATTATCATGCAATAATCTGGATGGTAATAAGTGATAGTCGAGGAAAAAACCAATTGAGAGTATCAAATATTGTTTCAAGAGAGATTCCATATCTAGGCAAGGACTTATACAATGAAATAGTAACCAACTTTTATAATGATTTTGTATTTAAGTATAAAACAGATTCAATTAAAATCACTCTTACGTCAGATGACATTTCAATCGAGGAAATTGCAAATAAAAAAACAGCAGAAAAACTTAAGAGATGGGAATCTTCATGTAATCGTTCAACAGGAAATTCTCACCCATTAGAAAGAGAAAGATGGTTTGATTTTATAAAAACAGCCGTTGATACTGATTCTGAATTATTAACAGGAGATTTGGAACAATGGTTAACTGAAGAGAAGAATTGGATTATAGAAGAGAATAATGTAACAGAGAGAATTATCCTTGATTTTGAATATGGAAGGGACTTAGTTAAATATTATGTTGGAAAAAGTTACTAAAAAGCCAATTGGAAAAATAATCTCTCAATCAAAAAAAGAAAATACTATTTTTCTTTTCTGGGACACTTGTAGCCTCCTTGATATAATTCGACTACCATTTAGAACAAATTCTGACAACAATCTTAAACTCTATCAAAAAATAAACGAGTTAATTAAAGCAGACAAAGTTGTTTCAGTGGGTTCAGCTTTGACCATCGCAGAATTGAGTTACAACTTTCCAAGAGTTGAACAGGAGTACGATAATTATTTAAAAAAATTACAACGAGATTTTGACCTCCATGAAAAATACTTAATCAGATGTAATAGTATTGAAAATCCCATGTTGACTTTTCAGTTAACAGAAAAAGGATTAAAACAGCAACTTATTAAATTGTTTATTGATATTATTTCAAAAACAACATTTGTATCAGAAAAACAAGATTTTAATAAGTTTGCTCATTTTCGTGTTTCATATCATATGGCACCTGCTCAAAGAAAAGGAGAATATAAAGACTGTTATATTTGGGCAACTTGTTTAGAATTAGCTCAAGAACTTAAAGCGACCAATAACGAAGTAATATTTTTTACACGTAATAAAGATGATTTTTATGATAATGGAGATTTATTTGGTCAAATTAAAAATGATTGTAGCAAAGCAAAAATAAAAGTGAAATGTGAGATTGGAGAATTATATGGAGAGATGAACAATTAAAAACGCCCCCTAACATTTTGTATATTGCATAGGGCAGAAAGTGCGTATTTGAGCATTTTATCTTTTTTCAGCACCGCCGAAGCACAGCTTAGACGGCGTACCTAATTCTTAGGTGTCAAACCTGTGCTTCGACTACTTAGTAGCCTGACAGGAAAGTGCTTAAAACGCCATACGCAACATACAATTTACTGTTAAAGGACGTTTTGTCAATACCCATTTTGTGGGGTTTTGTATAGCTGTTTCTTTTAGCCGGTGCGGTGGGTCAACTTAGTCCGGAATATCCAACAAAAAATTAATATCCACAGATCGCAAATATTTGCTAATTTTAGCCATAATTAACGGTTGTTTGGATGAGAATAAAGTTCTTTAGACAGCTTGTCCCGAAATTTTTCGGGTGATTGCTGTTATGGCATTATATTTAAACCAGCAAGATTATGGGAAAAATAAAATATATTTTAATACTTGTTTTGGGCCTAAGTTTGCTTATCAGTATTATGCAGACCACAGAAACAGCAATAAAGCAGTCTGAGTTTTCGAATATGAGACACTATGTTTCAATTGATGGTTTATGGCAATGTACAACTGATACAGAATATCAATATCCACACGGAACACTTAAGTACTTTATAAAAATATATGGAGATGCTTTTGGAGAAATCACAGCAAGAGGATGTTTCATGTGGGATGACCGTTTTTACGATTATTGGGAATTTGATACTGTTCGATTCATAGAATCTACCAATGAACTTTTGCTTATTGATAACGAAGGCGGTAAATATAGAGGGACTATTGATATAAAGAAAGAAGAAATTAGGGGATTTGCTTTCTGGGAACCAGAAAATAAAAATGATTCCATTAAACTTAATTTTCAACGGGCAGAAAAAGACGTTGTTAATAAATTGTTTTTTCCTATCACTCCGGGGACTGAAGGAAGTATTGCATATACTTATTATCAACCTGAACAGTATGATAATTATCTAAATATAGGTTCAATATTCAACTATATTACTGACTCAACAAGCTTTTACGATGTAATGGGGAAAATTATAAAACAAAAATTTGGTCGTTTGGAATCATTATTAATTATTAAAGATCAAAAGCTGATTCTTGAAGAGTATTTTTATGGTTACAACAAAACTCAATTACATTACATTAATTCATGTACAAAGAGTATAACTTCTTTGTTATTGGGAATTTTATTAGAACATCATAAAAAACTTAATGTTGATCAATCTATTTTTAATTATTTTCCCCAGTACGATACATTACTTAATGCAGAAAAGAAAAAAATCACACTTAGACATGTATTAACTATGACATCTGGAATTGAAGAGGGAGAAGATTTCAATGGCGCTAACCCAGAAGAATTTATAAAATATAAACTAAGCCTTCCATTGGAATCAAACCCTGGAGAAAAATTCCAATACAGCAATGAATCCACAAACCTACTTGGGTGTATAATTTATACCCTCGAGAATAAGCAAGCTGATGAATTTGCGAAAGAAGTACTTTTTAACAAGTTAGGTATTAACAATTTTATTTGGGATAAAGAAAATGGAATTCTGTCTTGTGCAAGTGGTCTTTATATGTATCCAAGAGATATGGCAAAAATTGGCTTGTTGAGTTTAAATGATGGTTGTTGGAATGGGGAACAAATAGTCTCGAAAGAATGGATTAAAATTTCAACAAAACCACATGTAACCGAGAGTGAATTCTTTGATTATGGATTCCAATGGTGGCACAGATCAAAGCAAAACAAATCGTGGTGGGACAGTCCATTACATGGAAGTAAAAATGAACATGATATGTTTTTAGCACTTGGTTATGGTGGGCAGTATATAATGGTAATAAAAGACCTTAATATGGTTATTGTAATAACATCATCTGACAATAATGAAAGTAATGGTTTGGCATTTACTAAAATTCCAATGATAATTGAAGAAGTAGTTCCATTATTTAAATAATATTACAATTCCCAACAATTAAGCATCGTTTTCCGTCCAAAGCCGATATATCCCGCTAGGCAGGACAGGTAATGCTTTGTGCCTGTCCCGAGAATCACACGGGACCTGTCCCGGGCCATTCGGGAAAAACCGGCATACATTTATTTTGGGGAATCATTTTCGGTTCTACACGGAATTTCGTGGAAAGAAAAATTACTTTATTTCAAAACAGATTCCTCCAAAGTTTTCTCATACTACGGAAAACTCTGTTGGAATGACGCGTTTTTATGAAGTCAGTAGGCAAATGCGGCGCACTTCGACTTGGTTCGGCTACGCTCACCACAGGACGCTCAGTGACCGGGCCGCATTTGCCTTAAACACCTAATAAGCAGCGTCATTCCGACCGTAACAAAGCCAAACGAAGTGATTAAGGCTTTGTGTAGGGAGGAATCTGTTAGGGATCAATAGTTCATTAATAAATATCTGCATATTTTTTTCAACCATTATTATTATTACCCACGAAATTCACAGTAGAACCTCATTTTCTACAGTATATTCCACCAACCACCTTTTGTGAAGTAAAAACAAGCCATTTTCGGCAGATAGCTTTGCCATGCAATAATTCTAAAGGACGTTTTGCCAATACCCATTTTGTGGGGTTATGTATAGCTGTTTCTTTCAGCCGGTGGGGTGGTTCAGCTTAGTCCGGAATATCCATCGTAATCCCCACCAAAACCAAAGCCGCAACAAAATTGTTATATTTGTGGCCGAAAAAATTGTCGAAGCAAATTATTAATTAAAAAATACACGCATGAAATTACTGGAAGGAAAAACAGCTCTGATTACCGGTGCTGCGCGCGGAATCGGTAAAGGCATTGCACTTCGTTTTGCACAGGAAGGTGCCAATATTGCTTTCACGGACCTGAAACGCGATGAAGTAATGGAAGAAACCGAGAAAGAACTTGCCGCCCTTGGTGTTCAGGCCAAAGGTTTTGCTTCCGATGCAAGCTCTTTTGAGCAATCCGAACAGCTTATCGCTGATGTTGTTAAAGAGTTTGGCCGCATCGACGTATTGGTCAACAATGCCGGCATCACCCGTGATAACCTCCTGATGCGCATGAGCGAAATGGATTGGGATCTGGTAATCAAAGTGAACCTCAAGTCGATTTTCAATATGACCAAAGCGATACAGCGCACCATGCTCAAGCAACGTTTTGGCAGCATCATCAATATGAGTTCTGTGGTTGGTGTTGGCGGTAATGCCGGACAGGCAAACTACAGTGCTTCCAAAGCCGGCCTGATTGGTTTTACCAAGAGCATTGCACAGGAAATCGGCTCACGCAATATCCGCGTGAATGCCATTGCCCCGGGTTTCATCGAAACGGAAATGACGGCAAAACTCACGGACGAACAGCGCGATGCATGGATCCAGGACATTCCTTTGCGCCGCTCCGGCAAACCCGAAGACGTGGCCAATGTTGCCCTTTTCCTGGCCAGCGATTTGAGCAGCTACGTAAGCGGACAGGTGATCAATGTTTGTGGCGGCATGAAAATGTAATCCAGCTTGAACATCCAAACCGAATATCCGGAAATCCTGATACCGGTCGCAATAATCGCAGGGCTGTTGTTTGCAGCAGCCCTGTATTTCCGCGACCGCAAAAATGAATTCGGGCGCTTGCCCCTTTTCGTTATGGCTGCTTTGCGCTTTCTGGCGGCCTCTACCCTATTCTTTTTGCTGCTCGGGCCGATGATCAGCGGAAACCAAAAAATCATACAAAAACCTCTTCTGCTGTTTTTTACTGACAATAGCTCATCCATTGCCCTGCGCTCCGATTCTTCCGAACTCCGGAAAACACAGAAGGAAATCCATCAGATGGCAGCATCTTTTGCCGAAGAATTTGATACGGCTTTTTTTACTTTCGGAAACAAAGTGAAAAATCAGCCGATAGGCACTTTTAATGAAGAAATTTCTGATTACAGTGAGGTAAACACCTATATCAAAAACCTTTACCGTGGCCGCATGCCTGCCGGGATAATCCTTGCCGGAGACGGGCGTTTCACCCGTGGCAGCAATCCGCTTTATGCCACTGCCCTGCATCCTGCCAAAGTTTATACCATCGCATTGGGCGACAGCAGCAGCATACGCGATCTTGTACTCAAAAAAATAAATTACAACAAAAGGGTTTTCCTGAACAATAAATTCCCCATTGAAGTTATTGTGCAGGCAGAAGGCATGAAAGGTCAAGAGGCACAATTGCGCATTACCGAAGCCGACAGCCTGCTCCATGAAGAAAATTTTATTGTTCCGTCATCGAATTATACTGCCGGAAGGCTGGTTTATCTCAAAGCAAACGAAAAAGGCTTTCGGAAAATCAAGGCAGAGCTGATCCAAAGCGATATTGCAGAAATCAGCAAACAAAACAATGCCGCCAATGCATATTTTGAAGTGGTTTCGGAAAAGAAAAAAATCGTTTTGATTTATGATGCCCCGCATCCTGATGTTGCGGCTGTGCGAAATGCCCTGAGCAGCGACCTGAACTATCAGTTTACCGCCGGAAATTATAATCAGCTCAAAGACAGCATTTTGGGATGCAACTTACTAATTCTGCACCAGCTTCCTGCCCAAGGAAACATTCCGGCAAAACTGGCGCAAAGCATTCTTGATCAGAAAATCCCGACGCTTTACATTCTTGGCGGACAATCAGATATTCAGAGTTTCAATCAAATGCAGGCTGTTTGTCAAATCCTTCAAAACAATACAACGAACAGTTTTGACGAAGCCTATCCATTTTTGAACGAAAGCTTTAGCCTGTTTACACTGGAAGATGGTCTCAGCAAAAAGATGAAGAACTGGCCACCGCTGCGTGTAGCTTTTGGAAATTATCAAACATCAGGCAACAGCCAAAGCCTGATAAATCAAAAAATCGGACGTATCCAAACAACACGCCCGCTCATTGCTTTTGGTACATTCAATGATATAAAAACCGGCATTATTGCAGGAGAAGGCATCTGGAGATGGCGCATCAGCAATTACAAAAACAATGAAACACATCAGGATTTTGATCAGCTGATCCGCAGGATGGTACATTATCTTTCGCTCAATGAAAATAAGAAAAAGCTGCGCATCGACCTACCGGATGAAATATCGGAAAACGAAGAGCTTACAGGAAGTGCCATTTTGCTCAATGACGCCAATGAACCCGTCAACCAGCCTGATTTACAGATCAATCTGCAGGACGACTTAAGCGGAAATTCCTTTGATTTCGTTTTTTCACGCCAGGGCAACAGCTACAAATTGCGGGCCGGACAAATTCCGGTAGGTTCCTACCGCTGGACAGCCAGCACTCAGTTGGGCAATAAAAGATACACAGAAAACGGCAACATCAATGTCAGTTCCCTGCAATTGGAACAGCTCAACCTGAAAGCCAACCACCAGCTGATGCAGCAAATTGCACTGAAATACCAAGGGCAGATGTTTTATCCCGACCAAATGCAGGCTTTGCAAAATGCGATAAGGGAAAATATCCCCGCACAGGAAAACATACGCTACCGCAAAAAAACCGAACCTTTGACCAATTTCTGGTGGATTGCCGCTGTAATTGTGCTGTGGCTGGCATCTGAATGGTTTTTACGCAAGCGTTTCGGTTCCTACTAAAACACTCAAACGACTATGGTTACAACATTTTTCTGGATTATCATCGGAATTTTTTGTTTTGAATTTGTGCTCGAACGCATACTTTCTGCCCTGAACAGCAGCTACCGCAGCAAGCCTGTCCCGAAACTGCTGGAAGGCATTTATGACAATGAAAAATACCGTAAATCGCAGCAATACGGCCACGACAAAGACCGCTTTGGCATGCTCTCGTCCGGCATCAGTTTTATAGCCACACTTTGCGTTTTGGTTTTTGGAGGCTTTGGATGGCTCGATGGTTTTGTGCGCCAATTCAGTGGTAACGAAATCATTGTCAGCCTTTTGTTCTTTGGAATTTTGGGCCTGGCCGCCGATATCCTCTCCACTCCTTTTGCGCTCTATTCCACTTTTGTGATCGAAGAAAAATACGGTTTCAACCGCACCACACCCAAAACCTTTGTTTTGGACAAGCTTAAATCATGGTTGTTGAGCATCATCATTGGCGCGCCGCTTTTTGCACTCATCATCTGGCTGTTTGAAATCAGCGGTGATCTGTTCTGGATCTGGGCCTGGATTGTGATGTCAGCATTCAGTTTGTTTATGATGCTCTTTTATTCCAATCTGATTGTACCGCTTTTCAACAAACAAAAACCGCTGGAAGAAGGAAAGCTGCGCGATGCGATTGAATCCTTTGCACAAAAAGCCGGATTTAAGCTCAAAAATATCTACACCATAGATGGCTCCAAACGCAGCACAAAAGCCAATGCCTATTTCACCGGATTGGGGCCCAAAAAACGAATTGTGCTGTACGATACGCTTATCAATGAGCTGAGTACCGACGAAATTGTGGCTGTCCTGGCCCATGAAGTCGGGCATTATAAGCACAAGCACACGCTTTTCGGGCTGGTTTCCGGCATCTTGCAAACCGGATTATTGTTGTTTTTGCTTTCGCTCTTCATCCAGAAAGGTTCGGATATTGCGGCAGCTATTTCAATTGCCATTGCCGGCGGAACGGCAGTGCCCGCATCATTCCATTTGGGCATTCTGGCCTTTGGGATTTTGTACAGCCCGGTAAGTATGATTCTCGGCTTGGGCGGCAATGTACTTTCGCGTAAATTTGAATATCAGGCCGATGCCTTTGCCGCAAAATACGATTTAGGCGATGCGCTTATCAATGCATTAAAAACGCTCAGCAAAACCAGTTTGAGCAATCTGGTACCCCATCCGGCCTATGTTTTTGTGTATTTTTCGCATCCTACTTTGTTGCAGCGGGTTAAAAAAATAGTAATATTACCTAAAGTCTAATACAATTTCAGGTAATTTTGTATTTATATACAAAACCCAATTAATGATCTTGTAAAATGGAACAAAACAAAGTAGATGCTTTTAGGTCTTACTTAAGTAAACCCACTGATTATGCCATTTTATTAACAGGCAAATGGGGAACTGGTAAAACCTATTTTTATAAAAATCATTTGGAGAAAGAAATAAAGTCTGTTCCAAGCAGCTCTGTTTCAAACTCAAATAGTTTTAAATCTGTTTATATTTCACTTTTTGGTCTAAAATCCATTCAAGAGATTGAAGCTCAAATTGCATTACATTTCATTACAAGCAAAACAAAAATACCACTATCAATAGCAAAAAATCTATTTCGGGGTATTTTCAGTATAAGCCAGCTTGGAGATATTGATAATTACATAAAAGACTGGGAAAAAAGCACCAATGAAACCATCAACTTTAATGAAATTGTTCTCTGCTTCGATGACTTAGAAAGAAGAGACGAAAAATTACCAATCAATGAATTTCATGGTTATATTAACAATCTTATTGAAACCTATGGCTCTAAAATTATCCTAATTAATAATGAAACTGAAATAAAGGACAAAGATTACAAATTAACAAAGGAGAAAGTTGTTGGAATAACTATTGACTATAATCCTAGCACAAGGCAGCAGGTCATGAAAATCATAAATTCTAATTTATGGAAAGAATCTTCTAAATTCAAGGAACTCATAACAAATAATCTTGATGAAATATCAGTCCAACTTGAGCATGCCAACCAGAACTTACGAACAATTATTTTTATACTTGAACAAATTAAAGACATATATTATCTAATTCAATTAGAGCTCACTAAAAAACAATTAGAGAAAATAAAAGAACGTACTTATGACCTTTTAAAATTTGCTATAAGCATATCAATTGAGTACAAAGAAGGAATGCTTAATTTTAATAATCGGCATGAAATAGAATATACCTCTAAGACATCTTACGAAAAAGTCCTGATTGATGGTTTTCTTGAAGACCGTGAAAAAAGTGAATCAGAAGACAAGGATAAATATCGTACTAAATTTATCGAGAAATACTTTAAGCGAGAAGCTCACTACTATTTTATTGAGTCAATCTATAATTATATTACACACAAAAACAGAAAATTTAATTGCCACAAATTCTATAACGAATTTGAAAGCTTATTTGCAAGACCTACCCGAAAACTTGAATATATCCTTTTGGATAATCTAAATTCTGATGAAGCTTGGCGTCTTACAGATAAACAGTATCGAACCCATATAGAAGCAATGTTAAAATATGCTTTTGATGGTAGTTACAAAATCTCTGAATTACTTTCCGTTTATAACCTATCTTTTAGATTTAACAACGTTTTAAACCTAAAGCCTAAAGAGCTGAGGAAACAAATCATATGGCATCTAAAGAGAAATATTAATTCTTATAAAGCAGAAGAAACCTTAGAACATATACTTGAGATTTACGATACGAAAGATGATATCTCAAATGAAGCCAGAGAACTCATTAAAGAACTGTTGGCAATCAACGAAAAGATAATTGAGCAAAACAGAACTGAAAAGTTTTCTGAAATAATAAAGAAGCTATTCTATTCAACATCAGACTTTATAGATGAATATAGAAATACAACCAAAAATGACTGGGCTTCTCAACCAATTTTCGCTTATCAATCACCATATAAATTCAATATTTCACTTAATAAGCTACATATACTTTGCTTAGTGAAAATATATACATTCTTAAGAGATCGGTATATCAATGAAAGGCTCCCATTAAATACAGGAAGTTTTATAGAGGAGCTCCCCTTCTGGAAAGAACTTTCAGTAAGGCTAAAACCTAGCTCAATATCAAGAAAAAGGAAAAACCGAAAAAACTATATCTTGGATCTTATTTGGGAACAAACAAAATTGATCGTAGAGAAAATGGAAAAGATATACGGGTCAAAATAATTGACGATTCAATTGAACTACAACTTCGCTCCGCATTTTTTGCAATAAACCGCATCATCATCGTGATCGGAAGCATGGCATCCTTTGCAAACATGCGTATTTTCAGCTGCTTTTTGATGTTTGGTCAACTCAGAAGTGATGATACCCGTAGGCACGGCAATAATGGCATAACCAATGATCATGATAATGGAAGCCAGCGCCTGACCCAAAGCAGTTTGCGGGGAAATATCGCCATAACCCACGGTAGTAAGCGTTACGATGGCCCAGTAAATTGCCCGTGGGATGCTCGTAAAACCGTTTTCTGGTCCTTCGATAATGTACATCAGGGACCCCATCAAAACAACGATTGTGATCACAATTTCGAGGAAAACCACAATTTTATGGCGGCTGGCCCTGAGGGAAATCATCAGAACAGCACTGGCACGGATGTAGCGCGCCATCTTTAACACCCTGAATATCCGAAGGAAGCGCAAAATCCGAATTACGATTAGATAGTGAGAGCCAACCAAAAACAGGCTTAAATATGTAGGCAATATTGATAAAAAATCGATAATCCCGAAAAAGGAAAAAATATAGCGCAAAGGTTTCTGTGTGGAGTAGATCCGCAGCACATATTCCGCAGTAAAAATCACCGTAACGCCCCATTCGATGAAGAGCAGAAATTCGTGGTACTGAGCATGTATCTCAGGCACGGAATCGAGCAAAGCGATCAGCACACTGATAAAGATAAGCCACAAAAGTGCTACGTCAAAATTCTTTCCGGCAGGCGTATCTGCTTCAAAAATTATTTCGTAAATCCGGTTTTTAAGGCTTTTTCTTTGATCCTGCATCATGGCTTTCGTTGGAATTATGCACTAAATTACAAAATTACGGCCTTCTCAGACACGCCCATTCCAAAAAGTGCAAAATCGAAGCGCACCGGATCGGCCGGATCAAATATCCGCAATGAAGATGTAAGTTCCTCCACGGCTTTCCAATCATCCTGCTTTCGAATAAAAAGTCCAAGCTGCCTGCCCACCCTGCCCGAATGCACATCGAGCGGGCACATCAATATCGATGGCGATATATTTTTCCACAATCCAAAATCCACGCCTTTGTCGTCGTCGCGCACCATCCAGCGCAAAAACATATTCAGCCGTTTGGCTGCGCTGCCTTTGGCCGGACTGGAGATGTGCTTTTCTGATCGCTGCTCGTGTGCAGATTGCATCATCAATTCCCGAAAACGATTGATTCGGCTGTACACATCTTCCTCAGGATCATCTCCGCTGAATACTTTTTCCAGTCCGCCATGATGTGCGTATAAATGGCGTAAACCCGATATAAAAAACAAAAGATCAGGATATTGAAACGTACGGTGTTTAAAATGTTCAAGCCTTTTCAAATCACTGCCCCCGGCATTCATCACAAAATCAAAGGGCGCATGATCCATCAATGTCATCAGCTTTTGCGCATTGGCAACAATCATCTTACGATTGCCCCATGCAATGGTAGCGCTGAACAAAGCCGATATTTCCTTGTCTTCCTTACGTTTAAAAGAATGCGGTATGCTTATGGGGTCATCATTAATAAAAGAGGGATTATTATAGTAAGCATATTTTTTTTCGAGCAAATCACGTACTTTATCCAGATAAATATTGACAATTTTAGGAGCCATAGATTTAAAGTGAAATTTTACGGAACATTTCAGCAATCAATATCCCACCCGCCACAGAGGCATTGAGCGATTCGGCCACTTTCTCCCCTTTTTGTGCCGGGATGCTTATTTTACGTTTCACTGCCTTTGCCAATTCAGCGCGGATACCATGCGATTCGCTGCCAATGATCAAAGCAGTTTGTTTTGGAAAATCGCATTTGAAAGCATTTTCACCATCGAGAAATGCTCCGAATGCAGTATAGTTGGAGTGTTTTAACAGGGCTGCGATTTCCTCTGCCGGGGCATAACGGCATCGTACCGAACGCAAAGCGCCCATTGTGGCCTGCACAACTTTTGGGTTGTAGTGTTCAACACAATCATTGGTCATCACAAGTTCCTCAAAACCGAACCAGTTCATCGTCCGGATGATGGTTCCCATATTACCAGGATCGCTGATTCCATCGAGGACAATGATAGGTTTTTCAGAATTTTCCGGCAAAACACCGATGGGATCATCCGGTATTGGAAAAACGCAAAGCAACTGATTAGGTGTTTTGAGGTTAGAGATTTTTCCCAGCTCTGTGGCATTGATTTCCGTAATCTCAACCCAGGAGGGGAAAGAATGGTTTTCGAGAAAACCGGCAAGCGCATAAAGCTCACAGGAAGGCCAGGAATATCGCAGCAGATCAAGACAAACTTTGGGCCCCTCAGCAATAAAGAAACCCAGTTTTTGGCGGTATTTCCTCTGTGCCAATGACTGGAGGCGTTTTATTTGGTTTTTTGTAAGTGCCATGCGACAAAGTTAAGAATCAGTGGCAGATAAAAAAAAAGCGCCCCGAAAAACAGAGCGCTTTAAATATTTTGTGCTGTAGAATTATTCAGCAAAAACTTCAAAACTGATTTTTGCACCAATTTCTTTGTGCAGTTTCACATCGGCATTATACGTACCGAGTTCTTTAATAGAGCTGCCATCAACAAAGATTTTCTTACGATCCACATCGTAATTAAATTGTTCTTTCAGTGCATCCGCAATTTGCAGGGCATTTACAGAACCAAAGATTTTACCATTGCTGGAAGCTTTGGCACCGATACGCACGGTAAGGCCTTCGAGAGCTTCTGCAAGAGCAGTACTTTCTTTGCGGATTTTTTCTTCTTTATATGATTTCTGACGGAGCAGTTCTTCATGTGCTTTACGTGCAGATTTTGTAGCGAGGATAGCCATTCCCTGTGGGATAAGGTAATTACGTGCAAAGCCATCCTTAACGGTTACGATTTCATTAGCATAACCGACACCTGTAACATCTTGTTTTAAAATAATGTCCATTTTGTGTCCTCCTTATTTTAATAAATCACCAACATAAGGCATGAGGGCGATATGACGTGCCCTTTTTATGGCCTGTGCAACTTTCTTTTGATATTTTGTGGAAGTACCGGTAAGACGGCGTGGAAGAATTTTTCCCTGCTCGTTTACAAACTTCATCAGAAAGTTTTCGTCTTTATAATCGATATACTTAATGCCGCTTTTTTTGAAACGACAATATTTTTTCTTGCGGGTATCAACAGCAATTGGCGTTAAATACCTGATTTCTGAATTTTGTTGTGCCATTTTCTTTTCGTTTTAATTCTTAGGATTGAACTTCTTCTTTTTTGGCTTTCGCTGCTTTGCGTTTTTTCTCGTTATAAGCAACAGCATGCTTGTCGAGTTTTACTGTTAAAAAGCGAAGAACGCGCTCATCGCGTTTAAAAGCCAGTTCCATATCCTGGATCATGGCACCTGTTTCATGAGTAAACTCAATCAGGTGATAAAATCCTGATGATTTCTTTTGGATCGGGTATGCCAGTTTACGCATGCCCCAGTGCTCTTCGTGCACTATCTTACCGCCGTTCTCTGTGATGAACGACTGGTACTTTTTAACCGCTTCCTTCATCTGTTCTTCAGACAAAACGGGAGTTAAAATGAAAACGGTTTCGTACTGTTTAAGCATTTCTTTGATTTTTAAATAATTAGAACTAAATTCTTAAAACGGGTTGCAAAATTAAACTATTTTTTAATGTGCACAAATATAGAATAGAAAAAATTCAAAGCAAATGTATCTTAATCAAGCCTTATGAATCCAAAACAGATGATGAAATGAGTCCCCAAAAAAAGCTACTGCGCGGAAACTCCATCTTTTCTGACCGGACCTAAATTAATTTCAGAAAAAATATTGATATAACGTTATTCAAAATCAATTATTTAACAATAACACAGCTGTTTAAGCTAAATTTTTTTCCTGAAAAGTTTGGTTATTTAAAAAAAGGCAGTACTTTTGCATCCCCATTCGGGAAAAAGATCTTTAAATGTTGTTGTACTTATCATGAACTAAAGAACAATGCTCCGTTCGTCTAGGGGTTAGGACGCCAGGTTTTCATCCTGGTAGCAGGGGTTCAAATCCCCTACGGAGTACCAAGACAGTTCATGCTCCGTTCGTCTAGGGGTTAGGACGCCAGGTTTTCATCCTGGTAGCAGGGGTTCAAATCCCCTACGGAGTACAACAACAGCGAAGCCTGGCAGAAATGCCGGGCTTTTTTTTTAATGTATGATTGTTTTTTTAGCCTGCTCTATTCATAAAATGCAAACAAAATATTGTAAGCAGCTAAAAATTAGGTTTTTACTAATTTTATATCCTAAAATTGAATTTGTTCGCATTTTACCAGTGCATTAAATCAGGCCATCTGCTTCGTTGCTAAAGCTTTGAAATAGGCGACTATATCTTCAGCTTTAGACGCCTCACATCAGACCTGAATTTAAAGCATGAATAAAGCAGGTTAGGAAAAAAAAGAGGCTCAATCCCCTTTTTTCGAAAATAGCGAAACCACAAAAGATTTGACAACTTCTGCGGTTGTTTTGTAGGGATCGCGTTTTCGTGCTTCACTGTAATCAGCCATAGCGCTGATGTAGGAGCCCAGTTGCTGCTTGGCTTTTGCGCGATAAATGTATGCCTGAACATAATTTTCGTTGATTTTAATGGTATTGGTCAAATCCAAAAGCGCATCCTCAAAGCGGCCCAACTGAAAATAAGAATATCCCCGTATAAAAAACAAATCGGCACTGACAATGCCGCCGGCAATCATCTCACTGCTGCCCACGATGGCTTCCACATAATTATTGTTATTGACCTGTTGCATCAGGCTGTCAATACTTTGCGACCTGACTGTTTCAGCACAAAGCAGGAACAAGATCAAAACTGCAGAAAAGTAAATCTTCCTTATCATAGAATACCATTTTAATGATTCAAAGGAGCTTACAAAGCCATTCAAATACTAAACGTCCATCGGGCATATATTGTTACAGGAAAAAACAAAAAAAGCCCTCCACCTAAAAAGATGGAAGGCCGGTAAACGCATACGCCATTTTTAGAATTTGTAACCCAATGTCAAAGCGATGCTTGTATTTGAAATATCGTTTGTAACTACCGGACGGTTGCTGCTTACGTAATACGGATAATATTTTTGTGTTGAGCTGGCCTGCACAAAAGAAAGATCCATTGCAAACTGCTGATAACGATAGCCCAGGCCAAGCGAAAAACTGCTGACAGCAGCATCATTTATTTCAGTATCTTTATAAGGGCTTGTTTCGTAGGCATAACCACCCCGGAAGCTAAACGGCCCGTAGCGCCATTCGGTACCTACACGTAATTTGTGCTGCGAAGTATAAGTATCGCTAATTGCCTGATTTTGATCATAAAATTCTCCACTTGGTCTTAGTTTTGCTCCCGAATAATCCACGTATTCGTAATCTGCCGAGAGCATTCCATTTGTCCCGAAAATGAAAGCCAAACCTCCCATTGCACGCCAGGGCGTTACCATTTCATAATTGTATTCGCTGTATGGACTGTCCACATACTGATTATCGTACAAGCTATCAAAAGCTGAGCTCATGCTATAACGCCAGCGGTCCTGCATACTTCCAAAATAAGTTGGTGTATGGATTGCAGCACCTAAACGAAGGAAATCTGTTGCGCGGAATATCAAACCAAATTTACCATTGATACCGGTTCCTCTGGTTTCAATACTTTCGGTAAACTTCATCGACTGAAAATACGGATTTTTTCCCTCAGAATCTTCTTCGGTGTAAACCGCATCATAATAATAGCGGATAATGGGCATGCCCAGGGTAACACCAACATATAACCGGTCGCTGTAATTCCCCGAAACGGAAAAGACCATTTCGTTCATAGCGCCGCTGGATTCAGATGTTTGCCTTTGATAAACATCACCTTCCTGCATATCCGAAAAGTACTCGCCCCCATCTTCAAAGATGAGATTGGCTTTCTCAGCCATATCTGTAATCGATCCATCCTGAATCCCATACAAATTAGCATCAGCTACCATTTGGGTCAGCATAGAATTATTCGGGTTAAAACCTTCAAAAAACATGCGCCCATGGAAATCATTGATCCGGTTCACTCCAAACCCAAACTGCACATTGCGCCAGCCTGCTTCTTCAAGACGGTTGGGGTAAGTCATGGTCAGAACTACACCCAAATTATTGAAATTAAAGGTGTAGCTGTCATCACTACGCAGGTTTCCAAAGTACTCCGATTCTGTTGAAGAAAAATAAAGCGAAGGCGTAACTGTAAAATCCGATGTTTTGAACAGGCCCATACCAGCAGGGTTGGTACTGAGCACACTGAAATCGGCGCCTACGGCAGAAAATGCACCCGACATACCCGAAAAGCGTGCTGTACCACTGTAGGTTAAGTTCGAATAGCGCAAAGCATCCATCGCGTTCTGCCCGAATGTAACCGCAGAAAGCAATATCAGTGCAATGAGGACATTTAGTTTTTTCATGGTATTATATTTTATTCGTTTTTTATCTGTTAACATTTAATATTTCAGGCAATACGTCATTCCAATTTATACTGCTATTGCCATACGGGATGTTCCTGCATATTTTTCAATAAGCCGGAGACATTCAATATGAAAACACCTTATCGGCGACGACCTCCGCCGGAAGAGCCGCTGCTCCTGCTGCTGCCACTCGAACCTGATGAACGGGACGGACTGGAATAAGATGATCCAGAAGAACGTGATGAGGAAGAACGTGATGGACTTGAATAGCTACTGCGCGACGGGCTGGAATAGCTTTTGGTACGTGTGCTGCTGCTTCGGCTTGGCGAGCTGTAGCTTCTGCTTGCCGGCTGCGAATAAGAAGTCCGGGATGGTTTTGAATAAGTACGTGTTGTTGTGGAACGCGTATTATTTGAACGTGCCGCTGGCTGACGAACCTGCCTGCTTTGCGAAGTGCGGTCGTAGCGGTTTACCCTTGTGTTATTATTTGATGTCCTGTTGGGAACAATGGACGAACGTGAGGGCGCAGTATATTCTGTGCTCGAGCGGCGTGTATTGCTGCCCGGCTGGGTATATCGCTTGGTTTGTGATGCAGGATTGGATCGTGCACGCGACAAATCTGAAGCGCTCATACGGTTTTGCCTGCTGTAGCGGTTATAATCGCCCGAACCGGCACCTGATGTGCGTGAATACCTTGATTGCGAACGTGCAGTACGTGGGTCTGTATTTTGATTTGTACGCGCATTAGCTGAGCGCGGAGTATTTTCACGGCTGGTTTTTGCCACATCAGAACGTGAATCTGTTCTGTTGGTTTGGGCGGCATTTGCCCTTCTGGTGCTTACAGAGGCAGCACGATCGTTTGTTGCGGTGCCTGTGCGTTCTTTCGTAACAGAAGCATCACCTCTGGCGTGTGCAGCACGATCAGTGTTTACTGCGGAAGCACGGTCGCTGATGGATGATGAACCATCTTTCGTGCGTGGAGTAGCATTTGCCCCTCCCCTTGCCCATGATGCGCGGTCGCCAAGTGTAGCGCCTGTTCCGGCAAAACGGGCTCCATCGGTATTGCCTCGTCCGCGACGTGGTCCGTAATAATATCCGGAGGCATTTCCGTGATGACTGCCACCACCCCAGTAGTAGCCGTCATACCAACCATTCCAATAGCCGTTCCAATAGCTGTTGTAACCGTAGTAAGGGTATCCCCAGCCATATCCGGGATAGCTCCAAGCGGGATAACCCCAACCGAAACCTATTGAGCCCCAGCCCCATCCTAATGAAAAGCCCCAATTTCCTCCGTAATAAGGCCAGCCCCAGTTATTGCCTACATAAATACTTGTTCCCCAATAAAATGGATCATAGGTATAATAATAAAGGTCGGTGTAGCACGGATCGTAATAACCAAATCCGCTGTATGGACGGTGAAAACGGTTGATGCGGGCAGCGTAGCTATAATCGTAATAATCATCACCGAATGAAAAATCATCCGTTTCGTAATAGTAATTGTTAGTGACGTATGCTTGCCCATCTTCATCCGTAAACTCCTCGGTTGTAGTGTAAACCGGTTCATCGGGATTTGTTTGCGGAGCCTGGCTGTATTCACTGTACTGGCGCATATCGCTGGCAAGGGAACGTTCCTCAGGTTCCTGATACTGATAATCATTTTCGGGTTCCTGATAAATATGACGCTCAACAACTTTAACCTGCTGCGGTTCCTGCGCCAGATCGGATGATTTTTGCTCAGAGGCTTTGGCATCCGTTGCGGTTGGATGGCTTTGCGAATTGCTTACCGAATAGTAAGCATCATCATAAGGTGTTGAAGCTGTGTATGTGGAAGTACAGCCCAACATCAGAAATGATGATATGATTGCGATGGAAATAAATGATCTCATGATAACCTCCGTATTTAAATTCATATTTGCATTTTTCTCGTTCTTTCTTATTATTTTTGCCGCTTTCGGCACTAATAAGTGCTTAAATAAATTCAAATATCATACCATTTTTCAATTATGGCTAAGAATTTTTCGACAAGAGAAGAAAATTATGCACAGTGGTACAATGAGTTGGTCATTAAAGCCGATCTGGCAGAGAACTCTGCGGTACGCGGATGCATGGTAATCAAACCTTATGGTTATGCAATCTGGGAAACGATGCAAGGCGTACTGGACAAGATGTTTAAAGATACGGGACATGTGAATGCCTATTTTCCCATTTTCATTCCAAAATCATTTTTCAGCCGTGAAGCCGACCACGTAGAAGGATTTGCCAAAGAATGTGCGGTAGTTACGCATTACCGTTTGAAGAACGATGAGGAAAACGGTGGCGTTGTGGTTGATCCGGCAGCAAAGCTCGAAGAAGAACTGATTGTTCGCCCCACATCCGAAACCATTATCTGGGACACCTATAAAAACTGGATCCAAAGCTATCGCGACCTGCCTTTGCTCATCAACCAATGGGCCAACGTAGTCCGCTGGGAAATGCGCACCCGCCTGTTCCTCCGCACAGCCGAATTTCTTTGGCAGGAAGGTCATACAGCGCATGCCACACGTGAAGAAGCCCTGGAAGAAACACAGAAAATGATTGATGTTTATGCTGATTTTGCCGAAAAATGGATGGCCATTCCGGTTATCAAAGGGCGCAAATCGGAAAGCGAACGTTTTGCCGGTGCACTCGATACTTATTGTATTGAAGCCCTGATGCAGGACGGAAAAGCACTGCAAGCTGGTACAAGCCACTTCCTCGGACAAAATTTCGCCAAAGCTTTTGATGTTAAATACCTCAACAAAGAAAACAAACTGGAACACGTTTGGGCAACCAGCTGGGGCGTTTCAACCCGCCTGATGGGTGCGCTTATTATGACACATAGTGACGACAATGGTCTTGTACTGCCTCCAAAACTTGCTCCTACACAGGTGGTTATTGTTCCTATTTATCGCAAAAGCGAACAACTGGCCGAAATTTCAGAAGCAGCCAATAAAATCAAAAAACAGCTCGAAGCCAAAGGCATCAGTGTGAAATTTGACGACCGCGACACCTTTAAGCCCGGTTGGAAATTTAACGAATACGAATTTAAAGGCGTTCCGGTACGTTTTGCTCTCGGTCCGCGCGATCTGGAAAACGGCACGATTGAAATTGCCCGCCGCGATACACTGACAAAGGAAGTTATCCAACTGGAAGATGCAGCCGAAAAAGCGGAACAGCTTTTGGAAGAAATCCAGCAAAACCTCTATGACCGCGCCTTGAAATTCCGTGAAGAAAGCACTTATAAAGTGGATACATGGGATGGCTTTAAGGAGCAAATTGAAAAAGGCGGTTTCATCCTCGCGCATTGGGACGGCACAGCCGAAACCGAAGAAAAAATCAAAAACGAAACCAAAGCCACTATTCGCGCCATTCCTTTCAATAGCGAAATGGAAGAAGGTGTTTGCGTGTATTCAGGCAAAGCCTCCAAACAAAGGGTGTTGTTTGCACGCGCTTATTAAAAAAAACATTCAACAAATCAAAAAGCCGGAGGAAAATTTTCTTCCGGTTTTTTTATTCCTGTGCCATATCAAAAAACCGGAACAGCCTGAGCCATTCCGGTTTATTAAATTATCTCATTCAGGAATTATTTTCCCGCGAGCACTTTTTCAACAATTTCAACAATTCGTTCTTCGATCTCCAGAGGGGTGACGGTAAATTCGGCATTTACAGGAGGATCATATTGGGCATCAACACCCGGAAGGTTGGAAAGCAGTCCTTCATCAGCTTTTTTATACAGTTCGGGTTTATTGCTTTTACAATAATCCAGGCCGGCATCCATATGCACCAGGTGGAAGCGCTCTTTTCCGATCATTTCGGCAACCTGCTTCCGTATGCTTTCGCTGGGTGAAATGAAGCTGCAAATGGCAATAATTCCCTGATCGTTAAGCAAACGCGCAACATGAGCCACCCTGCGGAGGTGCTCAGCACGGTCGGCAGGGCTGTGGTCCAGTTCGCGCGAAAGACCGGAACGCACTGTGCTTCCATCGAGGAGGACAGCTATTTTCTTTTCATCAAACAATTGCCGTTCAAGGGCATAAGCCAGTTTATTCTTTCCAGAGCCATGCAGGCCGGTAATCCAGATGGTAGAAGCTTTCTGCTGATAACGTTCTTCGCGCTCCTCATCCTTAATCAAGCTTTCGCCCCTTTGAATTTTCTGGAGATCCGTATCGGTAATCCGGCTGTAGAGGTTCTTCTCATCCAGTTTATCAATGATCATCCCCACAGCGGAAGTATTGTGTGTCATTGGATCGATCAGTACAAATGAACCTGTTGTATGATTTTTCTCATAGGGATCAAAGAAAATCGGTTTGACCGTAGTCAGGACAACACGTGCTATTTCATTGAGCTTCAAGGAATCTGTTTCGCCGCGTTCGAGGGTATTTACATCCACCTGATATTTAATGCGGTCGATACGTGCACGGGTAGCGTTGGTGGTATGCTTGATATAAAACTGTGTACTAATATCCATAGGACTTTCGTCCATCCAAACCATCATTGCTTCAAAATGGCGTTCGGCCCTGGGCTGGTTATCAGGATGTACGATCATTTCGCCGCGGCTGATATCGATTTCATCTTCCAGCGTAAGGGTAATAGCCTGTGGGGGGAAAGCATAATCCTGGTCACCTTCTGAGCCAATAATGCGGCTTACTTTCGATGATTTCCCACTGGGCAATGCTGTAATTTCATCACCTTTACGGACAATACCGGATGCTACACTTCCGGAAAAGCCACGGAAATGGATATCCGGACGGTTCACAAACTGGACAGGAAGGCGGAAATCTGCAAAATTCCGGTCGCTGCCCACATGCACATTTTCGAGGTATTCCAGCATGCTTTCACCGTGGTACCAGGGCATTTTATCGGATCGGTCCACTACATTGTCTCCTTTCAAAGCTGATAGCGGAATAAACTCAATATCAGGGATATTCAGTCCGGTAACAAAATCTTTATAATCGCTGCAAATCTGGTCAAAGACCTCTTTTTTATAATCCATGAGGTCCATTTTGTTTACAGCAACTACAACGTGCCTGATTCCCAACAGGCTTACAATAAATGTATGGCGCCGGGTTTGAGTGATTACGCCTTTACGGGCATCTACCAAAAGAATGGCAAGGTTTGCCGTAGAAGCTCCGGTAACCATATTGCGCGTATATTGCTCATGGCCGGGCGTATCGGCAATGATAAACTTACGCTTGTTGGTTGAGAAATATCGGTAAGCTACATCAATAGTAATGCCTTGTTCCCTTTCTGCTTTAAGCCCATCGAGCAGCAATGCGTAATCAATTTCTTCACCGGCATGCCCGATGCGTTTGCTGTCGCGTTCCAGGGCCGCCAGGTGGTCTTCATATAATTTTTTGCTATCGAAAAGCAGGCGTCCGATCAATGTTGATTTCCCGTCATCCACACTTCCGGCTGTAAGTAAACGCAGAAGGTCTTTTTTCTGATCCTGATCAAGAAATTCTTTTATATCTAAATTTGGTTGTGTCATAACAAATTATTTTTGAATTAAAAAATAATACGGCTTAGAAGTAACCTTCACGTTTCTTCTGCTCCATACTGGCATCCTGGTCAAAATCAATGACGCGTGTAGTCCGTTCACTTTTTGTTGCGGTCATCATTTCTTCAACGATTTTCTCGATTGTATCGGCTTCAGATTCCACAGCTCCTGTAAGCGGATAGCAGCCCAGGGTGCGGAAACGTACCATTTTCATTTCAGCCGTAGCTGCGAGGTCTTTCGGCATACGGTCATCATCAACCAAAACGAGCGCATTATTAAATTCTACTACCGGGCGCATTTTGGCATAATATAAGGGTACAATCGGGATTTCTTCCAATCGGATATACTGCCAGATGTCCAGTTCAGTCCAGTTGCTCAATGGGAAAACGCGGATTGATTCCCCTTTATGCACTTTAGCATTGTAAAGGTTCCAAAGTTCAGGGCGCTGATTCTTTGGATCCCACTGATGGAATTCATCGCGGAAAGAATAAATCCTTTCTTTGGCCCGTGATTTTTCTTCATCGCGGCGCGCACCACCAAAAGCTGCATCAAATTTATATTTATTCAAAGCTTGCAGCAATGCCTGTGTTTTCATAAGGTCGGTATGCACTTTGCTACCGTGTGTAAACGGCCCGATTCCTTTTGCACGGCCTTCTTCATTGGAATGCACGATCAGGTCCCAGCCTTTTTCCGCTGCGTATTTATCGCGAAACTGTGTCATTTCGGTAAATTTCCAAAGCGAATCAATGTGCATGAGCGGAAAGGGCACTTTACCGGGAGCAAAAGCCTTTTCGGCCAGGCGCACCATTACAGATGAATCTTTACCAATACTGTAGAGCATCACCGGGTTCTCAAATTCGGCTGCCACTTCACGTATGATATGGATGCTTTCGGCTTCAAGCTCTTTAAGGTTATTCAGTTTATATGTATCCATTATTATTCCTCCATTTTTTTGTATTCGATTTTTGGCAGCAAGAAATCGTAAATCTTTTTCACGGAATCGTCAATTTCATTTTCTGCGGTATTGATTACGATATCAGCATTTTCCGGCTCATCAAAAGGTGAATCGATACCGGTAAAGTTTTTGATTTTCCCGGCACGTGCCTTTTTATAGAGCCCTTTCACATCGCGTTCTTCACAAACTTCGATGGGCGCTTTAACAAAAACTTCCACAAAATCCTCAGCACCAATAATATCACGCGCAAGAGCCCGGATCTCGTTAGTCGGGCTGATAAAACTATTGATGGTAATAATCCCGCTGTTCATCAACAATTTGGAAACTTCTGCAATCCTGCGGATATTTTCCATGCGGTCTTCTTCGGTAAAACCCAAATTATTGTTAATCCCTGTACGGATATTATCGCCATCGAGCACTTGGGCCAGATAGCCCGTATTGTGCATCATTTTTTCCAGCCCTTTGGCAAGAGTGGTTTTTCCCGCACCTGAAAGTCCTGTAAACCAAACTACTTTTGAATGCTGGTTTAGAAGTTCTTCCTTATGTTCCCGTTTAAGAATCTGATCAAATACAGGATGAATGTTTTCTGGTATAATCATAATTTTAACGTTTTACTACAAACCATGGATTCAGAAGGTTCTCTTTATTATATTTCAATTCATTTTCCATATCAGTATGTGTCATTTTGCAGCCTGCGTATTTCGCAATGGCATGTCCTGCAGCGGTATCCCACTCCATTGTTGGGGCAAAACGGGGATAAATATCCGCTTTACCTTCGGCCACCATGCATATTTTCAGGCTGCTGCCCCTTGAAAATAATTCCAAATCCGGATGATCCTCCTGCAATTTAGCAATAAATTCGTTTGTTTCGTCATTTCGGTGCGAGCGGCTGGCAACAACAGTATATTTTTCAGGTTTTGCTGAAGCATCCGGTAATGCCGTGGCCAGCTTATCGAGATCTTCCAGAATAGCCTGATCGGCTTCTCCTGTATAAACTGTTTTAAAAGCGCCCTTTCCTTCTTCCGCATAGAACAATTCGCCACTGACCGGCGTATAAATCACGCCCATGACCGGCAGGCCATTACGCACGCGGGCAATATTCACTGTAAATTCACCATTGCGTTTGATGAATTCCTTTGTTCCGTCCAGAGGATCAACAATCCAGCATTCCGTCCAATCCTTTCGTTCAGAATAATCTGCCTGAGCCATTTCTTCACTTAAAACAGGAATATCAAAGCGCTTTAAATAACTCATAATAACCTCATTGGATTTTTTATCGGCTTTGGTCAATGGTGAGTTATCGCCTTTCATTTCCACCTGAAAATCATCGGAATGATACACTTCCAGGATTTTTTTACCGGCAGCTATTGCGGCCTGAATCGTAGTTTGAAGCATAATATATTTTTTAATTAGTTTTAATTACAAATTTTAATTTCATCATCAAACGAAGTAAAGCAAATATAAGATAGAAACCGATACCACAAGGTAGATCAATGTGAGGGGAGCGCCTATCTTCAGGAAATCCCTGAAATTATAACCCCCGGGGCCATAAACCATAAGGTTTGTTTGGTAGCCCACCGGAGTGAGGAAGCTGGCTGCAGCGGCATAAGTCAACACCAAAACCAGAGGCATTGGGTTGATATTCATACGTGCGGCGATGCTGATAGCAATAGGAAAAATCAGTGCAACAGCTGCTTTATTGGTGACAATTGCACCAAGGATTGCCGTGATAACATACAAGCCCACCATCAATCCAAAATTACCCAGAGGAATCAGGAATTTTATCATAAAATCAGCGATATGCCCGGCCACACCGGTCTTGAGCATTGCTGTTCCCAAAGCCAGCGACATCGCGATGATAATTGCCAGGTTAAAATCCAGGCTTCTTGGAACTTCTTTTGGGGATTGAATTTTAAAGATCATCAGCAGAGCCAGCAAAATAGCCAGAGCCATAAAAAGGGAAACCAGTTTCAAAGCCGACAAAACAATTGCCAATACCAATCCACCGAGAATCAGCCAGGTTTGTATTGGCCTCAGGCGGTGGTAATCACGGATACGGCTGATCAGATAGAAATCCTGTGTATCGCGGCTTCTTTGTCGGAAATCATCACCGGCAATCAGCAGCATCACATCCCCTGCTTTAAGTTTTAATGCACCGATTTTTCCAGTAATTTTTTCTCCATTGCGGTGCACGCCAATAACTGCTGCATCGTATCGGCTACGGAAACGCGCATCTTTTGCTGTGCGGCCAATTAGTGACGAGTTGTGCGACACTACGATTTCCAGCGCTTGTGTTCGACTTTTGCGGGTGTACATCCCAATTTCGGAAAGCTCAAGGCCGTTGGTCGTGTTTACAAGTTCTATGACCGTTTCAGTTTCGCCGGCAAATACCAGTGTATCATCTTTTTGCAGCCTCTCATTCGGATGTACGGGTTTTATTTCCTCCTGCCCACGTATAATTTCTGCGAGGTACAATCCTTTCAAATTCCTTAATCCTGCACCTTGGATGGTTTTTCCGGCAAGGCTTGAATTGGATTTTATGCGCGTTGTAACCAGATATTGCCGGGTTTTCTCCGAAAGCGTATTCAAGGCATTTCCACGGTCGGGCAATAATTTTCTACTGAAAAGCAGCAAATAAATGAATCCAATAAAAATCATCGGGACGCCCACCCATGCAAAATCGAAAATCCCAATCGAATTAAATCCCGGAATTACCGTTTGTGCTTCTACCAAACCGTTAACTATAAGGTTGGTTGAAGTACCGATAAGTGTGGCGCAACCGCCCAGGATTGCCGCAAAACTCAAAGGGATCAACAATTTGGAAGCACTGATTCCATGCCTTTTGCTCCAACTGCTTACATAGGGCATCATTATGGCAACAAGCGGCGTATTGTTAAGGAATGCAGAAAAAATCGAAACGACAAAAACCATTCGGGTCATGAAGCTCCCGTAGGTTCTGGATTTATAGAAAAGACGATCGAAAGTTCGTTCTAGCACACCGGTTTTTCGGATTACCTCACCAATAAGCAGAAGCATCAGGATGACCATAATTTGCTCATTGGCAAATCCGCTTAAGATTTCATTAGGTGTTAAAATCCCAAAAAGCCCTAAAGCAAGCACACCGATAATAAATGTAAACGCAGCGCCAACTATCTCTAAATAAAGAGATATGACGATAAAAATAATAACAAGGATTACAATTATACTATTCAGATCCTGCATACTGCTTTTAGTTGTTCATAGCTTCCCAAAATGAATAACAATTAACTGCCGGGCAAAACCTAATATCCCACAGCATTTATATCATGCAAGATAAGAAAATAATTCAATTCAACATGAAGCGGCAATAACAAATATCAGACAAAGCCTGGAAATACCGATCAAATTTCATTTACAGTCCAAATAGTTTTCAAAGATTCTCTTATTTTTGTTGCATAAACCGCTCTTTCAATCAACCCTAAGCAGCTCTGCACTGTCTTCTCATAAAGGCTTAAATAATGATCCGATATTTGTACACTTATATTTTCATTCCATTATTTATTACAATAGGTTTAACTATTGAAGCTGATGCCCAAAGCCGTGCCTGTCAGGATTTTGAGCTATATTTTGATACACTTAATTGTACACCTGTACCTGTTAGCGGAGCAGATGGTTACCTTTATTTTGACCTATGCCCTGAAGACACACTATACTTAACGGTTTATGGGGTTTATCCTGATAACGGGACGCACTATATTCAGCATGACACATTGAATGAATATTTCTGGAATTTCGGAGACGGAACAAATCAGTCTTCTGAAAAAATCCCCTCAACAAATCATCAATACAGCCAAATAAGAGGCTACGATATTAATATTTCAGCTACAGATCAAAACAATTGCTCTTCAGATCCATTGGCTGCCCGAGTACGCCTTGCAGGAAATCCCATAACTAAAATTAATACTTCAGGTGTTTATTGCCAATACGATACGGTTTCCATTTCGATTAAAACCATTGCAGAAACAGTGCCTTTCACTTATGAGCTCAATGCCAGTGAATCCTATGACAGCCTCACCTTCCTGCCTGATGGCGTTGACTGCGGATTTGGGGACACTTATTACACTGATGTGGTTTTTGAATCCTTTGCACCCGGCGCAACAATAAGCAGCTTGTCTGATATACTCAGTGTTTGCGTTAATATGGAGCATACGTATATTGGAGATTTTTATATGAAGCTCATTTGCCCAAACGGAAGCAATGTACTCCTGAAAAGCGAAGGAGGTGGTGGAAAAAATTTGGGCATACCAAATACGCACGACAATCCAGCAGACAAATGTGACCCTGTTACCAATCCTCCCGGAACAGGATGGAACTATTGCTGGTCTGATTTTTATCCCGCCTTTAAAATACTCAACAGCGGAAATACAACTTTCAGTAACTCCATTGATTCAACAGATATATACGGTCTGGACAACTTTTATATCCCTGAAGAATCATTCTCCAATTTAATTGGCTGCCCACTTAACGGGCTCTGGACCATCGAAATAAAAGACAACCTGGGCATTGACAACGGCTACATATGGAGCTGGACGCTCAACCTTGATCCGTCACTGCTCCCTCAGGACTGGTTTTATTCCGTAGGATCAGATTCCTGTAATATTGAAGGCCCTGGAATTATCAGCGTGAAAAACGACAGCATGTTATTTGCACCACAACTTTCCGGCATACAAGACTACACAATTTATGCTGTAGATTCTTTTGGATGTTCTTGGGACACAACAATCCAACTCTATATAACGCCTTTGCCATCTTTGGTAATGCCTTCAACTGTTGAATTCTGCAGCGGACAAAGCGTTGAGATTGATGGAGGCGAATGCACTGCCTGCACTTATTTATGGAGCACCGGACAAACCGGTTCAAAAATAAATGTCCATATACCAGGTATTTACTGGCGTAAAGTTACAGATGTAGAAGGATGCTCATCGCGCGACACCACTACAGCAATAATGCATACACGGCCAGCCCCTCCCCTTATTTATCACGATTAGCGCCAAATTTTAGCAATATTCCTAAATTTTTTTACCTTTGAAGCAACTCCCAAAAGGTGCTGTTGTGAGAATGCTTTTTGCACTATTATTCACTTTCGCACTGGCACATCTGCATATAAATGCCCAGACTGTAGCCTGTCAGGAATCTATAATTTTTTTTGATACGGCTCATTGCATTCCCCTGCCGGTTGTGGAGGATGGCTTTTTATACTTTAACCTCTGCAAAAACGACAGCCTGAAATTAGTAGCGCAAACCGAATATCCTGAAAACAATCTTCGTTACACACAACACGATAGCCTACATACCTTTCGCTGGACATTTACCGAAGATGATCTTATCATTACCGAAGGCGATACTTTTTGTTGGTTTCAATATGAAGACGTCAGCGGTTACGACATCAGCATCAGCATGACAGACACCAATAACTGCAACAGTAATACAGCTTTAGCCCGTGTGCGTATTGCCGGCAGCCCGATAAACGGCATTGGCACAAACGGTCATTATTGCCTGAACGACAGCCTGTCGCTGGCCACCTCGGAGTTTGGCCAGGTGACGCCTTATGCCTACGCACATACTTCCGTCCAAAAATTTGAGAGTGTCCGTTTCCTGCCTGACGGCCCGGATTGCCCGCCCGGTTATTATTTTACCGATGTGGTTTTCAATGCCTTTCTGCCCGATCAGGTAATCACTTCTCCAAACGATATTTTGAGCGTGTGCGTAAACATGGAGCACAGCTATATGGGCGACCTCACCTTTGAGATGATTTGCCCAAATGGACAATCGGTTATGCTGAAAACATTCCTCCAACTCAACCATATTATGGGCGAGCCTGCCGGAATGCCCAATCCACGGGCTTTGGATGATGACGAAGAAAATTGCATTGCTTCCTATAATCCTGCGGGCACAGGCTGGAATTACTGCTGGTCGGAAATATATCCCAGTGTGGGCACGATGAGCGAAGGCAATATTATTGGCAATAACCAATTAGATTCAACATACCTGAGTATCAACGAACACTTTTTTTCTCCTGATTCTTCTTTTATCGGGCTGGTAGGGTGTCCGTTAAATGGTCTGTGGACCATAAAAATTACTGACAGCCTGCGCATTGACAATGGCTATATTTTTGAATGGACATTAAGCTTAGACGAAAGCCTTTTGCCTCCCGGATGGTCGTATTCGGTGGTCACCGACAGCATCGGTATCAGTGGGCCCGATATTGTTTATACCAATACCGACAGCACCTTAATCGCACTGAACAATACCGGATATCAGCTATACAATTATTTGGTTACGGATGATTATGGCTGCTCAGCAGATACGGTTTTTGGTTTTGATGTTATGCCCTTGCCCGATTTTCAATTTGGCGCAGACACAACCGTTTGTCCAAACCAAGCAACCAACTTGCAGGGCACATATAATGAAAGCTGGACATATATATGGAATACCGGCTCCAACGACAGCCTGATTACAGTATTAAACAGCGGGCTTTATTGGTGTGAAGTTACCGACACAAATCAATGCGTCCATCGCGACAGCATTCAATTGTACCATAATCCTAAGCCTGCTCCTATTTCCATATTCCACGATTAATAATATCAATGGGATGGAATAAACAGAAGCTTTGCTTCCTCCTTCAATACATTCTTTACATCCTCGAAATTGAGCATCCGCCCCAGCTCTTTTTGCATGCTGGTCACGCCTTTATCCACAAATCCGCAGGGATGGATGTGGTTAAAATAGTTCAGCTCTGTATTGACGTTAAAAGCAAATCCGTGCATGGTGATATAGCGGCTTGCCCGAATGCCGATGGCACATATTTTTCGCTGCTTTCCGGGCTGATCAGCATCCAGCCAAACACCCGTAGCGCCATCCAGCCGGGCAGCTTCAATACCAAAATGCGATAAAGTATTGATAATTACCTGTTCCAAACGAAAAACATATTCCTTAACATGCAAACCAAATTCTTCCAGATCAAGGATTGGGTAGCCCACAATTTGCCCCGGACCGTGATAGGTAATATCTCCGCCCCTGTTGATGCGGTAATAAGTGGCATCAATACTTTTGAGAAATTCATCACGGATCAGCAAATTGTTCTCATCCCCGTTTTTGCCCAGTGTATAAACATGTGGATGTTCGCACAAAATGAAACGGCTCTGAAACGCCCCGGCAACACTTTTGCCGAGTTTCATATCAATTCCTGCCTTAAAAATTTCTTCCTGCCTGTCCCAAGCTTTTTTATAATCGATCAGACCCCAGTCTTCAAATTTCATTGTTCAAATTAGATGAGTAAATATTTATTATCCCGCTAAGTTCAACTTACCAAGCAAAAATAATATAAACCAGCATTATACATGTTTTTCGGCATGATAAGACGAACGCACCAATGGCGCACTTTCCACCTGTTCAAAACCAATTTCCAGCGCAAATTGCCTGAGCGCTTCAAACTCGTCGGGATGCACGTAGCGCTCCACAGGCAAATGCTTTTTGGAAGGCTGCAAATACTGTCCTAAAGTAAGCACCCTGCAAGCTGCATCGCGTAAATCACGAATTGCCTCTTTCACTTCATCAATATTTTCTCCCAGGCCAAGCATCAATCCTGATTTAGTTTTCATACCTTCTTGGGAAAAATAACGAATTACCTTCAGGCTGACTTCATATTTTGCTTTGGAGCGCACCTGTGGAGTCAATCGTTTCACAGTTTCCAGATTGTGCGAAAGGACTTCCGGTCTGGCCTGAACAATAAGGTGCATATGATCCTCATTGGCATCAAAATCAGGGATAAGTGTTTCCAGTGTTACTTTAGGTTTGAGCGCATGCACCGCTTCAATGCAATTTGCCCAATGCGCCGCACCGCCATCAGGCAGGTCATCCCTATCTACCGACGTAATTACGGCATGGCGTAAGCCCATTTTATGGATACTTTCGGCCAGCAATCTTGATTCTGCGGGATCAACAGGCAGTGGTTTTCCGGTTTTTGTATTGCAAAACCTGCATGCGCGTGTACAAATATCACCCAGTATCATAAAGCTGGCCGTTTTGTTGCCCCAGCATTCACCCATATTAGGGCAATGTCCGCTTTGGCAGATTGTATGCAAATGATGCTCGCGCACGGTTTGTTGGACGAAGCGGAAATTTTTTCCCTCCGGCAGTTTAATTTTTAACCAGTCGGGTCGGCGTATATGTTGTTGTTTCATTTGTTTAGTATTCAAGAAGCGGCAAAAATACAAATTTAGCTGGCAGATCATAAATATAACCGACCGCATCGAAACCAATAAAAAGCATAGGATTATCTTCGTTGCAGCCCTTGCAAACAATTATGTAACTCAATATTATTAAAGCTCTTAACATATCTTTAAACCTGCATATTTGGTCGTTCTCCAAAGCTTTTGTACTTTCGCGCCATGGATTTGGATATATACACACACAAGACGACCCAATCCCGATTGAAATCCTTTTGGAAATGGACTGACAAGCAATACACACCTGCCTGACGATTCCTCTTAATTATATATCTGTTACGTTGAAATACAAAATTTGTCCACGGACAATTATCTGGTATTTCATTTTTGGAATAATTATTAATCAATAATCATAAATATGCGTATTAAAAATTTATCAATTTTAATTTTATTTTTAATTAGTTTTTCTCTTTTTGGTCAAGAGGAATCGCAAAAGCCAACACTCAAAATCGGTGGTGCCCTCCGTTTTAATTATAATTTATCAGACTGGAAAAAAGAGCAAGTAAAAAGAGGCGGGGATTTTGGATTTGATGTGTTCCGCATCAATGTGAACGCTGCATGGAAAAAAGTGAGCCTCAACGCTGAATACAGGCAGTATTCTGTTGGATTTGGTGGCGGTATGCTGAAACAAGGATGGATGCAGTACGATTTTACTGACAAAGCCCTTATCCAACTTGGGCTCAGTCAGGTTCCTTTTGGGATCCAGAAATACAATTCGCACAATTGGTTTTTCAGCCTGGCATATTATGTGGGACTGGAAGATGATCACGATATGGGTCTGAAATATATCTATACAGGTGAAAGGCTTCAGTGGCAGTTGGCATTTTACAAAAATGCAGAAGAACTGGTTTTTGGAGATGTTTCAGAAAGCTCGCCCAACCGTTATTCCTATGATGTTACGGGCAGGAACAAAGAAGTAAATCAAGGAAACCTGAAACTCCTTTATACCATCGGTGATAATATCGTTTCAAAATTTGGCGCATCACTGATGTACGGCGGATTATATAACCGCATAACACACGAAATGGGCGACCGATATGCAGCAGCTGTTCATTACGAACTCACGACAGGCGGCTTTAATGTTAAATTACAGGCTGCTACTTATGAATTTAATCCTGAAGATTCTGCTCAATATAAAGACCGCATTGCAATGGGCGCTTATGGCTTTCCGTACAATATTGCAGCAAAAGCCAATGTGTTTTCCGCAGGAATCGCCTATAGCGTGCCTGTAAGTTGGGGGCCAATCAGCAATCTACAGTTTTACAATGATTTCAGTATCATACAAAAAGATCATCCCGGCTGGGAAGACAGCATGGAGAATGTACTGGGATGTTTGGTTACTTCGGGACAGATATACACTTATATTGATGCTGCCTTTGGGAAAAACCATCCTTGGTTAGGACCGGACTGGACCAATGCCCTGGCTGATGGAAACCCTGAAGCCGATTGGCAAATGCGTTTCAATATCAACTTCGGTTACTATTTTTAAAACCAGTAATGGTTTCATATAATTGAAAATCAATGAATAAAACAAAAATAAAAATTACAGACCTCAGCCTGATTTTTGGAGACAAGAAAAAAGAAGCCCGAAAAATGGCAAAAAACGGTGCATCGAAATCGGAAATCCTCGAAAAAACAGGCTGTACCATTGCTGTTGATAAAGCAACCCTTCAAATTGACACCGGAGAAATTTTTGTCATTATGGGCCTTTCGGGCAGCGGAAAATCTACTTTGCTCCGCTGTATTAACCGACTGATCAATCCTACTGAAGGTAGTATTTTGGTTAATGAGCAAGACATCACCAGGCTCAGCGATAAAGAACTACTGAACATCCGTCGCAAAGAATTCAGCATGGTATTTCAGAAATTTGCCCTATTGCCGCACCGAACCATTCTTGAAAACACTGCTTTTGGTCTGGAACTTCAGGGAATCCCAAAAGAAGATCGCAATGCAAAAGCGCAAAAATCCCTTGATGGCGTTGGGCTGAAAGGCTATGAAAATATGTTTCCCGAGGAACTCTCTGGCGGCATGCAACAACGTGTTGGACTGGCCCGTGCTTTGGCCAACGACCCGGAAGTTTTGCTGATGGACGAGGCTTTCTCAGCTCTCGATCCGCTCATCCGTGCCCAAATGCAGGACGAACTCCTTGAGCTTCAGGAGAAAATGCATAAAACCATCGTTTTTATTACCCACGATCTGGATGAAGCCATTAAACTGGGCGACCGGATTGCCATTATGAAAGACGGTAAAATTGTGCAGGTAGGGACTGCAGAAGAAATTCTTCGCGCACCCGCTGATGACTATGTTGCCTCATTTGTGGAAAAAGTAGATCGAAAAAACATCATCACAGCCTCCAGCCTGATGTTTGACAAGCCAACAATAATCAATATAAAACGAGACGGCCCAAAAGGTGCTTTGCGCAAAATGCGTGCAACCGGCCTGCGCTTTCTTCCGGTCGTGGGCGATTATAAAAATTTCCGGGGATTTGTTTTCCTGGAAGATGTTATTGCCTGTGTAAAAGATGAGGCAAAAAGCCTGGAAGATTCCCTGAAAGAGGATGTTGCAACCGCTTTTCCCGGTTATACTGTTGAGGAAATGCTTCCTTTGATCACGGACACTCGTCTGCCCGTGCCGGTTGTTGACGAAGAAAGCAATAAACTGCTGGGCATCATTGAGCAGACTTCCCTGATCATTGAAGCCACCGGTTTCGAAGAAAAAGAAATGCAGGAACACATTCAAAAAGCTATAGAACAATGATAAATATTGGCGATTATATAGAAAAAGCCATTGATTGGCTGACCGAAAATTTTTCAGGTTTTTTTGATTTTATTAATATTGTTGTAAAAGGCGTAGTGGAAGGGCTTGGGAGTGGCCTGATTTTCATTCCGTTTTACGTAATCATAGTATTACTTACCGCTTTGGCTCTCTGGAAATCCGGCAAAGGGGTTGCTGTTTTCACCGTACTCGGCTTACTGCTTATTTATTTTATGGGTTTTTGGGAAGAAACAATGGAAACCCTTGCACTGGTGCTGGCTTCAGCTTTTTTCGCCTTGCTTATTGGCATCCCAACCGGCATCTGGACAGCAAAAAGTCCTACAGCTGACAAAATTGTACGGCCAATCCTGGACTTTATGCAGACTATGCCTGCATTTGTTTATCTGATTCCAGCTGTGCTCTTTTTTGGTCTCGGAAAAGTCCCTGGGACCTTTGCAACTGTAATTTTTGCAATGCCCCCGGCAGTACGCCTTACCAACTTAGGGCTCAAGCAAGTACCATACGATTTGATTGAAGCAACCCGGGCTTTTGGTGCCACTCGGAAGCAAATGCTTTATAAAGTGGAAATTCCACTAGCCATGCCCACCATCCTGACGGGTGTAAACCAAACCATCATGCTTTCGCTGTCAATGGTAGTAATTGCTGCAATGATTAGTGCCGGCGGTTTGGGAGAGGTTGTGCTCAAAGGTATTACACAATTAAAAATCGGCCTGGGTTTCGAAGGTGGTATTGCGGTAGTAATATTGGCCATTATCCTGGATAGGATTACACAATCATTTGGCAAACAGAATAGTAACAATCATTAACCATAAAAATTCTAATAATGAAACGAATTAATGTAATATTGATATCCCTTATTATGATCAGTGCAGTGCTTTTTAGCAGCTGTAATTCACAGGGCAAAAAACAAGAAGAAAAAAAGAAGATCACCATTGCCTATGTTAATTGGGCTGAAGGTATTGCAATGACCAATCTGGCGAAAGCGATCCTGGAACAAGAAGGCTATGAAGTTGAATTGCGCAATGCTGATGTAGCACCGGTTTTTGCCTCACTGGCCAATGGCGATGCCGATGTTTTCATGGATACATGGTTGCCTGTTACACACGGAAGCTACCTGAAGGAGTACGGGGACAAGCTGGACCTGCTTGGTGTTAATTACAATGGAGCCCGCATCGGATTGGTTGTTCCATCCTATGTTGAAATTAACAGCATTGAGGAAATGAACAAGGCAAAAGATAAATTTGATGGCGAAATTGTTGGAATTGACGCCGGTGCAGGCATCATGAGAACAACCGAAAAAGTAATCGAAGATTATGGACTGGATTATGACCTGATGTCTGCTAGCGGCCCAGCAATGACTGCCACACTTGATAAAAAAATCAAAAATAAAGAGTGGGTTGTTGTTACGGGCTGGGCACCTCACTGGAAGTTTGCCCGTTATGACCTGAAATTCCTCGAAGACCCAAAAAATATTTTTGGTAATGAGGAACGCATTGAAACCAGTGCCACTAAAGGTTTTGCAAAAAAAGACCCTTTTGCTGCTGAGTTTTTTACCAATTTCAGTATGGACAATCAACAATTGGCCGGTTTGATGGATGCCATTGCGCATTCCAAAAAAGATGAAGCCATTGTTGCCAAAGAGTGGATGGAGCAAAACAAAGATCTGGTCAACTCCTGGTTACCCAAAAAACCAGCGAAATAATACAAACGCTCCTGAACAAAAAAAAGGCTGAGGAATAAATCTTCAGCCTTTTTCATTTTATGATTTTTGTGTGGGTTAAAAATAGCTCTCATTTCCGGTAAAACCCAGCACTTCCAATTCTTCCAATACGGATTTTATCATATGCTTTTTCTCATAATACGGCAAAAAGGCCGATTTAAAACCATTGAGTACCACTTCACGCACATCTTCTTCGCGGAAGCCGTAGCGTTCAATGGCGATCATATACTCATCAGTAAGCGTTGTATTGGAGATCAAACGGTTATCCGTATTTAGGGTAACACGCAATCCCATATCCATATAAAATTTCACTGGATGGCTTTCCCAGTCGGGGACTGCTTTGGTTTGAATATTGCTAGTGATGCACATTTCTAAAGGCACACGGTGATCGTTCACATAATTGAACAGGTCTCCACTTTCGCGCAGGCGTGTTCCGTGTCCAATCCGATTGGCGGAGATGTAATGCAGCGCCTGATGGATGGACTCCGGCCCATAAGCTTCTCCGGCGTGTACGGTCGTATTGATATTGTTGTTCACAATCAGGTAAAAGGCTTCTTTATGGTCTTTGGCAGGATAATCTTTTTCTGCGCCGGCCAGGTCAAAACCAACAATTCCCCGGTTTTTATAGCCCACTGCCAGTTCGGCAGCCATGTAGGATTCGGCAGGATCATTGTGCCGAAGGCTACAGATGATAATACCAATTGTAATATTGAAAGTCGATTCAGCCCTTCGTTTTCCTGTTAGCACAGCATCCACCACATCGGTCAGTTTCAAACCTTTACGCGTATGTAAAACCGGAGCAAAACGGATTTCGAGATAACGCACATTTTCCGAAGCACAATCTTCGGCCAGCTCAAAAGTAGCACGTTCCAATGATTCCTTGCTTTGTAAAACGCTGGTTGTAATTGTAAAAGGCTCAAGATACTCTTCTAAGCTTTGCATATTTTCGCTGGCGCAAACTTCATTGATCAGCTTTTCTTCCTCATAAGAAGGCAGTTCCACACCCTCTTTTTTGGCAATATCAATTATGGTCGAAGGCCGCAGCGATCCATCCAGATGGCAATGCAGTTCCGCTTTGGGGATTTTATAAATCGTTTCTTTGGTCAGTAATTCCATAGTTTAAAAATTAAGCCGCAAAGTTACTATTTGCCTCGCTATTTTGATATTATTTTTATGGCCGGTGTATGTGCATAAACCGAGCCTTCGTACATGGCTTCCGCACTGGCAGCACCTGCCGTAAATTCGCCTGCACTGATTACACGCGCCATATAGCTGAGATACTGGTTTTTAACACGGGCGTCAAGGAAATAAATAATGCGATCGTCGCGGATATCGGCATGCTCGGCAGAAACACATTCATATGGTTGCAGCCATTTTAAGCCTGCCTGTGCCGTTACGCGGGGATTCTCCACCTGGAAGCATGCCGGGATCATTTCCGTAAGCGCAACATTTTCGACCCAACGCCTTCCATCAGTGCGCAGTTCCAGCAGCACAACCACCAGCATTCCAGGCCTCAATGCAGCAGGATCCAATTCCCTGCCTTCACGGTCATAATACCTGCGCTTTAGGATCAATCCACTGAAAACAGACTCGTCAATGGGCTTACTGCTTATGCCGCTCGACTGGCAGAAATAAAACAAATCGGAGCCACCTGTATTTTTTATGGTGATCTCCTGCCCTTTTGCCAGACCGCTTTGTGCAAAACTTCCATCATCCATTTTTTTGGTTTTTCCGTCAATCATAATCTCAGCTTTTGCCTTTTCGGGATGGAGGGTTTTGCTCAGTTTGCCCAGCGCCAGGAATGAAAATGCCAGTTCCTGTGTGCTAAGGTATTGCTTTTGGTCGAGCACAGAAATCAGTTTATACGCAAGTGCCGCTACACTGGCCGATGCATCATCCGTTTCAATTTGCGCCATCAGGCTCAATGCCAGATTACGGGTATAACTGCCAAAGGTTTTATCCTCCGCATCCGGATTCATAAATTCTTCGTTGATTTCCAGCTGCATCTGACGAAATTCCGATGCATCGCCAATAGCCGCAAAAGCCGCTGCAATCAAACTCTGACCGGAGCTGCGCATGAGGTGCAAGCGGTTTTTATAATAATTCATCATTGAAATTTCCGGTTGATGGTTCAAAGCCAGGACATAAAGCGCATAAGGAATCTGGTCGCTGATAAATTTCCTTCCATCGCTGACATTGTATTCCTGCTGTGCATCAATACCTGCATGCTGCACTTTGAGCATTTTACGTATGTAGCTCAACAATTTCTTCATTTTTGCCGGATCGGAAGAAAAACCGTTTTTGCCTGCTTCTGTGAGGAAATGAGCTGCATAGATATTTGACCAGTAATTTATACGGTCACCACCGGGCCAGTAGCTCATACCGCCATCCGGTTTTTGCATGCTGTAAACCTTGTCGATAGCCGTACTGATGACATAATCGGGATTATAATCGTTTTCACCTGCAAATGAGGTCATTTTCGCCATTTCGCGATAATAAAGCAAAGGAAATGCACGGGAAACAGTTTGCTCCAGGCAGCCATAAGGGTAATCGATCAATTGTTCCAAACGCTGTGCGAAGGCTGCCGAAAATTCAGCGGTTACTTTGATGCTGCGCTCAGCTGTAGCAGCAATATAATCATCATCCATTTCAATATTTTCCTCTGCTCCCTCTGCCACTGTTCCCCCACGGAATGTATATGTTTTTGGTGCTGTGGGACGAATAGGTATCTGCACGGCTTTTTCAAAAAGTTCACCATTGGCCCGGACTTTAAACAGTATATGAGCATCACCGGGAATTTTGCCCGCAGTAATCCTAAGCGTAAGTGCTTTTTCCGAATTTGGCCCAATAACAATTTTGTCATCCATCCCATCCATTGCCAGCAGGCTTCCACTCTCGGCGCTGAGCTCTGCGGTCATGCTCTTATCTGTGGTATTGGTAAGGTTCACGGCCATATCGAGTTTATCGCCAAAAGAAAGGAACATGGGGTCGCCAATGCTGATAACCAGCGGATCGGCTACGGTCATATATTGGCTTTCCGAACCAAATTTATTGCCATCGGCAGCCACGGCCATCAAACGGATTTTCCCGCTGAAATCGGGGATATTGAGTTTAAATTCCACACGTCCTTTCGAATCCGCTGTTTGCGGTTCAAAAGTATAACTCACCAGCTGGAAATCTTTTTTACCAAAAGGGTTCAGGTGCTTGGCAAGCTGCGTATCAAAACCACCACCGCTAGCCTGCAGCATTTTTCCCGCAACAGGGAAAAGCCGTGCATATAGATCAAAAGCATTAACTTGCAAAGCTCTGGGTGCATAAAACCAATTGAAGGGGTTCGGGCTTTTGTAGCGTGTAAGCTGAAGAATTCCCTCATCCACAGCATAAAGCCATACTTTGGCTCCGGCTTTTGTTTTCAATTTGACCGTTTGGCTGCGGCCCGAACGGCTTTTTTCCACTGCATCAATATTGATTGCGATTTTACGGCCAGGATCACTTATTTTCAGCATTTTATAGCCATGAGCAACCGTAATCGGCATATTTTGCTCATCCAATGGCTGAAAGGCAGTAGCTGAAATGAAAATATTGGGCAAAAAGCCTTCATCGAGCGGAAGCTTTAATTCTGCCGTTTTATCTTTCAATTCGAGGTTATAATGATCAATTACATTATCTCTTTCAATTGTTACAAGCATTTTTCCGTCGAAAGGCGCAGAAAACAGCAATCGGGCGACATCGCCACATTCATAATCTTCTTTATCCGTACTTATTTCAATAAGGCCGTCTTTGTCAATTGCAAAAGAAGAATAATCAGTATCTGCCCATCCGTAGGCATAAAAAGTTGATATTGTGGGCGAACCACCGTCTTTCGGCTCAATTTCAACGGAATAAGATCCTGATTTGGTTGGTGTAAAGCTCAAATCATGCACACCATTCATTTCAATCTTTTGATCTACGAGCAATTCGCTGCGTTTTTCACTTGAATATCGGTAACCGCTGTAGGTTTGCTGCATCACGGTTTCATAATAAATCCGGTAGATTTTAACATTCGCACTGGTTTTCAACTCTTTGCCATCCACGTCCACAGCAATGGCTTTAAAATTGAAGGGCTGGCGCGTTCCGGTCCAGTATGCAGGCAGGCGCAATCCATAAAAGGTTTTCTGAGTGTAAAAAGTAAAACTGGTATTGTTGTAAACCGGTCGGCCGTTTTCGTCAAAAACAGTAAGGAACAGCCTGCCTTCAAACTGGCCTTTATTGGTCTCTTTGGGCAGTTCCCAAACCTGGCTGTAAGTTCCGTCAGCAGCTGTTTTCCCTTGGCGGTAATTATCTTGCAGATAAAAAGGCGATTGATTCTCAGGGCCAAAAATGTAATCCGGATAATTCTTCGCACGAAACTGCTTGGGATTCAGTTCCAGCTGCAGATCATAATTCCTGTCGGCAGCGGGAGGCCCAAAAAGGTTGAGGGCGGTTCCGTCCAAAATCAAGGCATCACCTGAATAAAAAACATCTGCATTCAGCTTGGCCGACACACTGATACGATCGGGCACAAAGCTCTCAATCTGGAATTTCCAGGAATTAAGCAGCAATCCGCTGCCCGAATAAACATCAAGGTACCAGCCTCCGGTAGGCAATGTATGTGGCAGGGCTAGATTTCCGCTCACAACCCCCTGATCGCCTGTAACATGGCGCAAGGATTTATATTTACGGCCATCCGGAGCCATTATTTTCAGTTCCAAAGGCAGTTTATCTGCCACGTTCCAGCTTTTATCGCGTACAACAATCTGATAATCCAGCGTATCGCCAGGACGATAAATATTGCGCGGCGCACTCACGAATGCATCATAAGCCCCAACACGTCGCCCGCCTTCTTCGAAACGGCTCATGGGCACAGCCGATTCATCAAATATCAGGTAATTAATGTCGCTGGCCGATTCGGCTATGATCATTGCCGGCTGAAAATCGCCCATAGCTTCTTTTAGGTTATGAATCTTCATCATACCTTTATCGTCGGTACCCCCACGAAAAACCTCCTGATTGGATTTGGAAATCACGGTAACAACCACTTTTGAAACAGGCTCTGCAGTTTTAATGGAGCGCACAAAGACACTGAGGCTGTTGGTTCCGCATCGGGCGATAAGGCCAAGATCTGAACAAGAAAGTGCAACATCATCCTGTATCCATGATTTCTCAGGATGGCTCAGGCTGATGACATACATCCCTTTAAAATCGCGCTGATGCTGCAGGAGGCTGTCGGCCACTTCCAGATAATAATTCTGGCCTTCATGTTCCAGTTGCGATACATTAATTTTTGTATCCACGATTTTCATCCCTGCATACTGATTTTGTGGATATTCCTCATAACCATGATATTGCCCGTTTTCGTAACGGTAATCCCAATCACGTCCTGTGCGGAAATAGTCCATCAGGTTATTGGCAAACACTTTAAAAACCTGCAAACGGACCTCATTGATGGAAATCATCTGAACAGCAAGTTTTTTATTGCCTTTGGAGGGCAGGTAAAGAGCATCGTGATCGTGAAATCTGATATAAGGGGCGCTGGCCTGAAAAACCAGGTCATCGTTATAGGTTCGCTGCAGTTTTTCACCGGAAGCCGATTGCAATTTATCCGATAATTCAAAATTATAGCGCGTATTGGCCAGGAAATTTCCGCTGATGGTAAGTCCACTGGCATTTTTAACAACTGTAAAAGGGACCCAGGGGGATATTTTTATCAACTTATCCGGTTCCTTATTTCCTACCGGTGTGCTGGTATTCACAATGATAGTACCCATACCATCTTCAAATAGCGTTTTTACGTCCACTACTTCCATCCTGCCCGGATAGGGAATATCAATTTTGCGGCTGATGGGATCAGACGTTTTTAAACCGCATTCCACGCAACCCAAACCAGGATTGACCAAGACGTTAAGTGGGTACTTTCGGCTTATGTCCCCTTCCCATGCTTCCGGGATTTTAAAATAAAATTCAGTAGATTTTTTATTGGTAAGCATTTCCCATTTGAGCTTTGTGGTACCGTTGTACATTTCAATTAGCGCGCTAAGCTGCTCTGGTTTCATTTGATAATTAAAGCTCAAAACCGCCATTAATTTTCCGTCTTCGCCGGTAAAATCCCAAAAAACACGGGCATCTTCCAGGAGCACAGATTGTGTTTCAAAGGTTTGATGCCAATCCTTGGTCATAACGCCCTGTTTTTTAAATGCATCGCGCTCCAGTTTTGCTTCATAGGATGTAAAAGGTTTCAGGCCATTTAAGGGATAAAAAAGCAATTGCTTTGCATTTTTCCACTGAAAACGCCCCTGTATCGCTGGTTCAAAGCTGAAATATTCCAATTGAGCCTGTGGCAGGCTATCCGAAAAAACATCCGTATCAAATTCAAAAAGCAGAGGATCATAAAGATCGCTGAGCTCTTCCAGATTGGTACGTTTTAATTCAACTTCTTGTTTGTTGTTGCTACATGCGGACAGCAATACAATGATAATCAAGGCAAAAGGGATGCAGCTTTTCATAATGCAAAATTTTAATGGTTTGGGCATAATCATCCAAAAAGAATCAAAACCATGCAAAAACCAAAAATCTCATAAATTCATGCAGGGTTTATAAGGCATTAAAGGTAAAGAGATTTTAAAAAACCAGGACGTTTCCTGTAAAATTTCCAATAAAAATAATCAATTGCAGCTTTTCAAAATTCCCTATATTTGAAAAATCAAAATTAATCAAACTATTGTAAAATTATGATATCCAACCCTTTCCACAATAATAAAAACAAAAATACACCACAAAATATTTCCACAAAAAATAAGGTGCAAGACAAAGCACTTTATAAAATATTTCAGGAGCCAGGAAATTCATTTCGCCTACAAATAGGCACAAAAGATATTTCGGAACAAGTTATTATCAATGATTTAAGAGACGGTTATCAACTTGCATGGGAAGAAAGCAACAACCGGTATTTTTTGCTGCCCCCAAAAGATAAAATGGAATACAACAAAGCTATTGATACCGAATGGGTTGAAGCAGATGACGGGATTGTTTTGATCAGCTTTGATGGATTTAAGGACCTGTTTATTATTAAGGATAATGAAGATATTTCGGCAGAATGCAATGTCAGGGAAATAAATGATGAACTCATGATGATGTGGAGCAATGCCGATGATTCCTATTATATCATCAGGATGACTGATGTGGACAAGAAAATTGTTGCTGCCGAACAAAACGAAAGTCAAAACCATACAATCTGGTACAAGGATGAAGACGCCTATTATATTTATTGGGAAGACCAGCCATTGGCGCCGGAAACCAAGCTTGCCATAGTTGACGATAACGCCCTGGCCTATCATGAAGGAAGCCGGAAGTGGCTATTCCTTGAAGCCTATCAAAGCACGAACGATCTGGATTTCCGTGAAGCCCAAATATTTGATTTTGAGGCTACGCACATCTGGTCAAAACCAAATGAATTGCAGTATTACCTTATTGCGGAAGGAGAATTTATCGACTATGCGGAATGGGAGGCACAGCCCGTTTACGAACATCTTGTCATATTTAACAAAAAAACAAAGAGCTATTTCCTGATGCGGGATTTTGGGAAAGTAGCAGAAAATACATTCTTTAAACTGGAAGAAATCCCTTCCAATGACGGGCTTATTGGTTTTAAGCTTCCAAATAAAGGATTTATGGTTTTAGACGGGGGAATCGGTTTAGCAAATATTAAGGCTCGAAAGTATGAAGAAATGATTATTATACTTGATGAAGAAAGCAGCAGGATATTTATTTCCAATGCCTATTACCAAAGCAATGAATATGAATTCTTTGCGATACATCCTACGGATCCGGAACAATCGGCCGATATGGTGGAATTTGTAAGGTCAGTTTGAAAATAAACCTCAATATAATGGAACAAAACAACAATCAGATCATTTTAAAAGAACTAAACAAATATATTGGCACAGCCATAATCAATAACCCGCACAAAGCCAACTGTTTAAGCAAAGAAGTAATCCATGGTTTAATGGAAGCTTTTAACTATTTTGAAGAAAAAAAATGCAGGGTAATCATCATACGTGCATTTGAAGGGGCAAAAATTTTCTCTGCCGGTCATGACTTGGGTGATTTCCCACGGGATGGCGGCCACGACCCCCTGCCCTACACGACTCCTTTCGAGCAGTTGCTTCATCGTATTCGTCAGCTTTCTATGCCGGTAATTGGCATGATTGGCGGAAGTGTTTGGGGCGGAGCATGCGATTTGGCCGCTACCTGCGACTTGGTGATCGGCACAAAAAAAGCCAGCTTTGCCATTACTCCGGCAAAAATCGGGATTGCATACAATACTGCCGGCCTGACGCATTTCTGGGTGTATTGCCCCTGCATATCGTCAAAGAAATGCTGTTTACAGCCGAGGCATTGTCTGCGGAGAAAGCATATCAGTTTGGCCTGCTCAACGATTTGGTCCCGGAGGAAAAACTGCTCGAGCGAACCATGGAACTGGCCAAAACAATCGCATCACGGGCGCCACTCACCGTAAAGCTTCTGAAAGCAGAATTGCGCAAGCTCACCAACAGCCCGGCACTTTCACCCGATGATTTTGAAGAAATCCAGGGCTTACGCCAGGATTGTTATACCAGCGATGACTACAGAGAAGGGCTTCATGCCTTTTTTGAAAAAAGGAAACCCGAATTTAAGGGCGAATAATTTTTACTAAAACCACATAATTAATTGGCTTTAAACGCCACTAATTTATCCTTAAGGCGTAAAATTTGGAATAACACTCCAATATTAGGCGTAAAATTTGGAGTATTATTCCAATATTCGGCGTAAAATTTGGAATTAATGAGGTTTTATCATATATTTGCAAACTGATATAATGTAAATTTTATAATCATGAGAAACCGATCAGTCAGGCAAAATGTTATTGCAAAATCCCCAAAAAAAACCGGACGCATCATCGCACTTACCGGCGCGCGGCAAACCGGCAAAACCACTCTTGCCTGCAAAGCTTTTGATGATTTCGAATACATTTCCATTGAAGATCCGGTGATGAGGCAAGGTTTCGCAAATCTCAATGCCCGGCAGTGGAAAGATTTGTATCCCAAAGCGATACTGGATGAAATACAGAAAGAGCCATCACTGATCGAGAGCATCAAATCGGTTTACGACCAATGGCCCGATCCGAGATATATCATTTTGGGTTCCAGTCAGTTGCTATTACTCCAAAAAATCAAAGAAAGTCTTGCCGGACGGGTCAGCATATTTGAAATTTACCCGCTTACCCTGCCCGAGTTGTCCACAAAATCGTGGGATGACGCGGTACAAACATCGGCCTTTATAAGTTTATTAAAGGAAGGGAAAACCAATTTCCTGCCCTCATTCCTGATGCACCCGGGTATTTCAAAAATAATGAGTGCATGGGATCATTTCAAAAAATTTGGCGGATATCCGGCACTGGTTGATGAAAGCCTGGATGACGAAGACCGCTACAGCTGGCTTGATAATTATGTACGCACCTATCTGGAACGGGATGTCCGTGAGCTGGCCAATTATCGTGATCTGGAGCCTTTTATAAAAATACAAAAGCTTTTTGCGAACAGTACCGCTTCACTCTTTAATGCATCACAAATTGGAAAACGCATTGGCTTAACAAGCAAAACAGCGCAAAGGTATTTGCATTATTTTGAAATCAGCTACCAGCTGTTCAGTTTACCTGCCTGGTCGGGAAATCCAAACAAAAGATTATCCAAAATGCCCAAAATCCATTTTATGGACCATGGCGTTTTACAGGCCGTAATGCAAAAAAGGGGCGGCATGAGCGGTAATGAATTTGAAAGCGCTTTGGTTACAGAAATGTACAAGCAAATCAAAAACCAAAATGTCCGGGCGCAGATGTTCCATTTACGCACACATGATGGAAAAGAAGTTGATCTGCTGATTGAAATGGAAGATGGGTTTTATGCTTTCGAGATTAAACAAAGTGATAAGGTAAATGAAACCGACGGCCGTCATTTACGCAATCTGCAAACACTACTGACAAAGCCATTAAAGCAGTCGTTTATCCTTTCTGCCGACCCACAAACACAGTACTTTCAGGACGGGAAGATTATTGCAATACATTTTGCTATGTTTTTGGGGTAAAACCGTCTAACGAAAGGAATAATGTAAATATTACTTTTTCACAAACCGAGTAAATATCAATTTAAATTTGGGAATTACTCGCTTATAAATTCTTCACAATGAAACTAAAAATACGAACGAAGATATCCACCGATTTAAAAGAATGCAAAATAAACCTTAAGCTTGCTCTGGCATTTATTCCTATAGCCTTCCTCACCTACCTTTTTCATGAATTTGGACATTGGCTGTTTGGCGAATTATGCAGCAACAGAATGACCTTGAGCCTGAACAATGCTGCACCGACAAGTGGCCATTTTACGGACGGGAGTGCTGCATTGTGGTCAGCAATTGGCGGACCGCTTTTCACAATTCTTCAGGCATTGATATTTTGGCTGATCCTTAGTTTTACAAAATCTGTTTACGCCTATGCTTTTATGTTTTTCGCTGTATTCAGCCGGTTCTTTTCCATTGTGTTTGGCGGATTGCACCTTCAGGACGAAGCCCGCATTGCATCGATGCTGGATTTGAATAAATACCTGCCTGCGGCTTTGGTACTGTTTCTCCTTTTCTTGATTTTATGGAGATGCCACCGCATCATGAAATTCGGCCTGAAAGCACTAGGCTATTATGTTATTTTGGGTGTTGTTTCGGTATTGATCGTGATAGGAGTAAATGAATTGATCTGATGAATGATTAACCCGTGATTAAAACCTCCTGCCTGCAGCAATTATCTCCACGCAAAATGTATTGTTTCAGCTCCACTTCCACTTCCGTTCCAAAAAGAGTTTCAAAAAGCTCTTTGGTAAAAGCTGTGGTGCAAAGGCATAAAGTTGGATTTTTGACGCCTGTTTTATGCAATGGGCAGGTACACTCGTCGAAAATCAAAACAATCCGTCCGTTTTCAAAAAATAGCTTATCTGTGTTGCTGTATTCTTTTTTAAATGCTTCAAATATCTTCTTATGCCCTGCTTTTCCTCCAAATCTCTTCTGTATTTCAGAAGCTCCTTTATAAAAACCAGACCTTCTGCAACAGTCTGTGCCACACTTTTGCAGCAAGCCGAATGCTTCCTTATTGCCTTTCCGGCTTATTGCCTCCAAAATCCCTTCTATCCAAAGAGTTATTCTTTTCTGGTCGGTCATCCTTATTTTTTTTCAAAGTTAACAGTATTATAAAACCCAAAAAGGCCGCCATATAAAAACATGACAGCCTTTTAATATTATTGGCCAAAACTATTGAACTGCTTGGTTCACAAGTTCTGCCGCATCTTCCAGTCGGATGGCCGACTGAACTTTAAGGCCGGATTCATCAATAAGGACTTTGGCTTCTTCGGCATTGGTCCCCTGCAGGCGCACAATCACAGGAACTTTAATTTCGCCAATACTTTTATAAGCATCCACAACACCCTGGGCTACGCGGTCGCAACGAACAATTCCGCCAAAGATATTCACCAAAATGGCTTTTACATTTTCATCTTTCAGGATGATGCGGAAAGCTGCTTCCACTCGTTTGGCATCAGCCGTGCCGCCTACATCGAGGAAATTGGCCGGATCGCCGCCCGACATTTTAATCATATCCATGGTAGCCATGGCCAGCCCTGCGCCATTCACCATACAGCCCACGTTTCCATTGAGTTTCACAAAATTCAGGTTATGCCTTCCTGCTTCCACTTCCATTGGGTCTTCTTCGTGGAAGTCGCGCATTTCGGCGATATCCGCATGACGGTAAAGAGCGTTGTTATCAACAGTTACTTTCGAATCTGCAGCAAAAATCCTGTCGTCAGCTGCTTTGATTACCGGATTGATTTCAAACAAACTGGCATCGGCACCCTGATATGCTTTGTAGAGTGCCATAGCGAATTTGACCATATTTTTGTATGCGGCGCCACTTAACCCCAGGTTAAAAGCGATATTCCTGGCTTGAAATGCCTGCATACCCACTGCCGGGTCAATTTCTTCTGTATAAATATCTTCGGGGCTTTCTTCTGCAACTTTTTCGATATCCATTCCTCCTCGTGGCGAATACATAAACATATTCTTGCCCGTTTCGCGGTTCAGCAATACGCTCATATAAATCTCCTGAACCGGATTATCGCCAGGATAATAGATATTTTGCTCAATCAGCACTTTGCGCACAAGTTTTCCTTCGGCGCTTGTTTGAGGGGTTATCAACTGCATCCCAATAATTTCACCGGCAAATTTTTCGACTTCCTCAATACTTTTGGCAATTTTCACACCGCCTCCTTTACCTCGTCCACCGGCATGGATCTGAGCCTTAACAGCCCATTTATCCGTTCCGGTCTTTTTTTGCAGTTCTTTTGCTGCCGCAACAGCTTCTTCTGCATTAAATGCGATAATCCCTTCAGGGACAGTAACGCCATAAGATTTCAGGATGGCTTTACCCTGGTATTCGTGAAGATTCATAGACTACATATTTAATTATATAAATACTTTTAGGTTTCAAAATTAGCACATTTCAAGGGAACTTAAAAACCCAATCTCAAAAAAATAAAACGAATCAAAGCCAAATAAATAATAATGGCTATTTTCGTAAATCATACAAGGCTAACCTTTATCAGGAGAAGATGTTCAAGGGTCTGTTAATTTTTATTTTTTTCTTTCTGAAAAATGGCAATATAACCGTATTTTTAAGGAGTGCTTAACCTCAATTCAGTACCTCTTTCAGGATTTGCATGCATATTGTTTCTTCTTTTGCCTGAGATATTGTATATTCGCTTTTTTGGCTAATAGGAAAAAATGAACATAGAAACAAATTTCATGAAACAAATTAAATTTCGCAAAACCACACTGAAGCCCGGTAAAAATGAAGATTATGGATTTGAATGGGGCTCACCACTTACAGATAATCATGGATTTTTGCAAAAAGGAAAAGATGGGATACTGATTTCTGGTAAAAACCACAAAGAATGGTCTGAAGAATTTGGGTTGCCATTGCACATCATATATGCTCCTATCATGGAGCAAAATGTAATCAACTACCAGGAGGTATTTAAAAATGAATACCCAAAAGGTAAAATACGTTTTGCAGGTAAAGTGAACCCCCACCCTTCTGTTTTCAAGCTAATGGCAAAACTTGGCATCGGTGCAGATGTTGCTTCAGTGAACGAGATGAACGCAGCCTTAATGGGAGGAATCGATCCTTATAATATTGATGTAAACGGCAACGCCAAGAGTGATTCACTGATTGATGAAGCTGTGGGGAAAAAAATGTTTTTTATTGCGGACAGCAATGAAGAATTGGAAACCATAAATGCCCGTGCCGCAGCTCTCAATTTAAAAGCACGTGTCGCATTGCGCGTAGCTGGATTCCATATGAGCAATGTTACGGATGCTAATGTTTTCACAGCCGGCGTATGGTCAAAATTTGGTGAAAATATCGAAAACATACCTAATATCCTTAAAAACATTAAAGAGTTTAAACATATTGATTTCCATGGTTTTCACACACATATCGGATCGCAGATCAGTGAGCCCGGAGCCTATCTGGAAGCAATGGGCCGGCTGATGGAACTTGGCATGATGATGCAGGAGCTGGGCTTGCCTGTAAAATTGATGAATATTGGCGGTGGTTTTCCTGTGGACTATGTAAATAAAGCAGAATGGGAATATCTTATAGGCCGTGTGGGTGCTGGATATAAGGCCAGCACATCCGGTGATGAAGCCAATGCTTTCATCTGGAATAATGAATTGGGCGGTCTGGGTTTCGATGAACACGGAAATGTAGATCCGGATAGCTGGTCGGGTGAAAAAATGTATTCCGATTATCCGAAACACAAAATGCTCGAAAAAGTTCTGCAGGGTGATATTATTGTGAATCAACAAAAAATATCAGTAAAAAAAGCCCTGGAGCAGCTAGGCACTCCCGAACTGGTTATTGAACCGGGAAGGAGCATTGCAGAAGACAGTGGCATTACCCTGGCCAAAGTAAGCCACATTCGTAAAGTTGCCCAAAACCACTTCCTTACCACCATGGAAGCCAATGTGACCAATTTCGGTACAGCAATGTTACTGCCACCGGTAAATCCCTGGACGGTTTTTAACGATCCTTTTAAAATGGATAAAAATCCATTTGAAACTTTCCTGGCCGGGAACCTCTGCTATTCCGGTGATATTATCTCCAAATACAAAGTGTTCCTTCAAAGGCAACCGAAACGGGGAGATATTTTATGTTGCTACAATACAGGGGCTTACGACCCAAGTTTCTTTGCTGCAAATACAAATAGCTTTGCCCGCCCGGCACGTATTCTTGTTGATGAAAAAGGGCTGGTAGCTATAATTAAAAAGAAAGATACTTTTGAAGAAATTTTCCAATTAGATTAGTTGATGAAACCGGATATCATTTTAAAAAACGCACATATTTTTACCGCTTTAAAAAAAGAAGCCGACCATTCCGCGCTTGCCATCAAAGGTGATAAAATCATTTTTACAGGTCAAGACCATGAGCTAAGCAATCTGAGCAAAAACGACTGCATAATTATTGATCTGGATGGAAAAACAGTATTGCCCGGTTTCTGCGACAGCCATGCACATGGTGTAATGGGCGGCCGATTGATCAATCACTGCTTGCTGTCCTCCGGCATGAACCTTACAGATTACCTGGACATCATACAAAGATATGCCAACGAACATAAAAATCACGATCATATTATGGGCTTTGGCTGGGCACATGCACCTTTTGGTCCAAAAGGACCGGATAAAAAAGAACTGGATCATATTTTTCCTGATAAACCAGCAGCTTTTCTTTCTATCGATTATCATTCATGCTGGGTCAACAGTGCTGCCCTGAGCCTGGCAGGAATCAACAGGAATACAGCCAATCCGGAAGGTGGTGTCATAGAACGCTATGAAGGCAGTTCTGAACCTTCCGGCTGCCTGCGCGAATCCGCCGCCATCAATAAGGTACTGAACCAAATGCCAGAGCCCTCGGATGAAGACTGGCAGTCCGCGATAAAAACTTATCAAAAAAAAGCGGCTGAAAACGGCATTACCGCTCTCTTTGATGCGGGAATATTAAATCACAGTCAATCCCGCGCGTTTGATGCTATCAGCAAGCTGGACCATCAGGGAAAAATAAAAATGCGCATCGCACAAAGCTATGTCCTGGACCCGGATTTGGGCGCGGATCAGATTGACACTATGGAAACTCTGTTTCAAAAGCATAAAGGCAACAAAAACTATCAGCTACGGCTGGCAAAAATATTCATGGACGGGGCTATTGAAGGACATACCGGCTTTTTGTTAAAACCTTATGCCGATCGTAAAGGCTTTTACAGCAGGCCTGTTTGGCGGCAGGAAGTTTTCAACAAAACAGTTACCGAACTTGATAAAAGAGGCATACAAGTACATGTACATTCTATCGGAGACGGAGCCGTGAAAGCTGCCCTTGATGGTTTCGAAGAAGCTTTCAGGATCAACGGAAGACGGGATGCACGCCATACACTGGCACATATAGAGCTGGCTAAAGCAGCGGATGTTAAGCGCTTCGCCGATATGGGCGTTTTTGCCAGTTTCCAACCGGCATGGTTTTATATGGACAGCAATTATTTTGAAGAAACCATTCCTCTGCTCGCCGCTGAGCGCTCCGACCGACGCTATATGCTTAAAAACTTTGTGGATGCAGGTGCCTTTGTTGCTTTTGGCAGCGACTGGCCCTGGGGCAACATCAACAGCAATATGAACCCTCTTGACGGGATTGGAACAGCAGTTACCCGGGAAAATCCGGATGAAAATATGCTGAAAGCCTATGAAGCTGATCAGAGAATTGATCTGCCAACAGCACTAAGAAATTATACAATAAACGGTGCGCTGCAAAATTTCAATGAGCACATTAGTGGCACTCTGGAAATAGGGAAAAAAGCTGATATTGCTGTGCTCAACCAGGACATTTTTACCGTACATCCTGATGAACTCTACAAAGTTAAAGTACAAATGACCTTTTTTGATGGAAGATTGGTTTATCAGAAGAATTGATTTCTGCTGCCACAAGATATTCCTTTATTATAACTCCATACGCCTAAAAAATGGTTCTACCAGGAATTTCGTCATGAGCACATTCGACAAGCTCAGTGACCATGCACAAAACGCACTAAGAGAAAGGAAGCGCAGATTTTTGGCGCACAGTAATAGCCGTCTATTTCAACCCGGAACACGTGTTAGAAGATCGTTATAAGAGCTGAAAACGCAATAAAACGATGGAATAAAAAATTGATGCATAGCACCGCTATGGAGCGATTTAATATTCCAACAAAGGGTTGTTTTGCAGCAGTTTCGGCTCGGAATGGATTTTACAGTGCATGTTCCGGGTTTAGCACCAAAAAGATAGCATTCTTTTCTATTGCAGTAGTTTGGGCGCGTAATAGAATATTTTGTGAATAATGCAGGTTAAAAGCCTTTCACAAAAAAACAAAACCAATCAAAGCCAAATAAATAATAATGGCTATTTTCGCAGATCATAAAAGGCTAACCTTTACCAGGAGAAGATGTTCAAGAGACTGTTAATCTTAATTTCATTTCTTTCAATCACAAGACCCGAAATTTATGCTGCCCGACCTGATACTTTACGATCTGCTCAAGCGGTATTTTGCGATGAAAAGCCCCATATAGACGGTTTTTTGGACGATGCCTGCTGGCATGATGCAAAAACCATCAGCGGATTCAGTCAGCACAATCCTGTTTTTGGGGCTGAAGTTACACTCCCAACGAAAGTACGCATTATATACGATAATCAGGCTGTTTATATCGCGGCGAAAATGTACGACAGAGCACCTGACAGCATCCTGCGCCAACTGGGCAACCGCGACGATGGCAGCCTGAATGCTGACTGGTTCGCCATCAGTTTGGACACTTATGATAACCAACTCGATGCGTATTTTTTCAGGCTTTATGCTTCGGGAGTGCAAACAGAAAGAAGGTTTCTCGACTGGACCTATAATGCCGTTTGGGAAAGTGCTGCACGCATTACCGATGATGGCTGGATAGCCGAAATAAGGATTCCATATTCTGCAATCCGTTTTCCGGAAAAAGATATTCAATGTTGGGGGCTACAAATTGAACGCAGCATCAGGCGAAAACGCGAAACCGACCAATGGGCATTAATCCCAAAAGGAGAACCCAACCAACAGGTTTTTTGGGGCAAACTATATGGGATTCAAAATATTCAGGCCCCTCTCAGGCTAAGTCTTACACCGTATTTATCAGCAGCCCTGGAACATTATCCCAATGAAGAAGAAGGCATCAGCGATTATTCCTATGCCTTTTCGGGTGGCGCTAATTTGAAATACGGCATAAACCAAAGCTTTACGCTGGATGTCTCCCTCCTACCCGATTTTTCGCAGGTAAAATCGGACAATAAAGTCAAAAACCTTTCCGCATTTGAAACCATTTATGGCGAAAACAGACCCTTTTTTATTGAAAATATGGATCTGTTCAAAAAAGGCGGCCTATTTTACAGCCGAAGGATTGGGCGCACCCCCAGCGGATTTTATGATATTGATGATAATTTGGACAGTGGAATGATTATTCAAGACAATCCTGCACATGCCAAACTGGTCAACGCTGTAAAGCTTTCCGGCAGGACAAACAATGGCTTGGGCATTGGAGCGCTTAATGCGTTCACGAGACGAACGGAGGCTACAATAAGGTATCCGGACGGGCATGAAGAAAAGATCACCACAGAACCTGCTACCAATTATAATGTTTTGGTTTTGGATCAGGCGCTGAAAAACAATTCATCGGTTTACCTGATCAATACAAATGTTTGGCGCGAAGGCAGTTTTGACAAGGCCAATGTTACGGGCAGCGGACTTTCCCTCTACGATAATAATAACCGCTTCAATATCAACCTGAAAGGCACTTACGCACTGAATATTGATGATTCGGATACGGGAGCCGAAGGTTTTGAAAATACAGACGGTTATCATTATGAAGTATTTGCCGGGAAAGTCAGCGGCAATTTTCAATACAATGCCTACCGCAGGGTTTATAACGACCGCTTTGATATTAATGATTTTGGGATATCACAAAGGAATAATGAAGATTTTAATAGGCTTACATTGAAATATAATATTTTTGATCCTTTCTGGAAAATAAGGGATTTTTATTCCTTTCTGCAGCTTGAAAACACAAATAACCATAAAAACCATAAAAACATTGAAAGTGTAGCGCGCTTTGGCTTCAATACCACAACCAAGAACTATTTCAGCATTTGGTACCGATTATATGTTTCGCCTTTTGAACGCTATGATTTTTACGAAGCCCGCACTGATGATCGTTTTTACATCAAGCCTCCTTATTGGGGCACTTATATGGGCTTTAGCTCAGATTACCGTAATCCGCTTGCGTTTGACGGTAGCATGCGTATGAACTTTGACGAACGCAACTACCAGCAAACGTACGTATCATTTTCACCGCGCATCCGCCTCAGCGACAAGCTGTTTTTCGATTACCGCATCGACCTGAATTTTATTGAAAACGACCGCGGATATGTAGAAACGGACAGCTGCAATAACATTATATTTGGACAACGAAAAATCCAGGGAATCGAAAATGTTATCAATTCCAGATATATGTTCCGAAACAACCTCTCCTTCGGAATCTGGATGCGTTATTACTGGTACACGGGACAATACGAGAAATATTATGCACTTGAGCAGGATGGTTACCTCAGCGGCGATGCGCAACCTGATGATCCAAACAATGATTTTAATTTCAATGCTTTTAATATTGACCTGAAATTCAACTGGGAATTTGCTCCGGGAAGTAATTTCTCTCTGGTTTGGAAAAATTCCGTAATACGCGATGAGGAAAACCACGAAGGCGATTGGCTGGATAACCTGGGACAAACCTTAGAATCTCCGAAGTTGAACAATATCAGTGTTAAAATACTCTATTACCTGGATTATCAGGAAATTATTAAAAAGAAAGACAAACAAAGTCATAAATCAGAAGGATAATATGATCTCAGGAAAAGGTATAAAAAAGAAATACGGGAATCTGGATGTTTTAAAATCCGTTGATATTCAAATTAATAAAGGTGAAGTAGCTGCAATTGCCGGTGCTTCGGGAGCAGGGAAATCAACACTGCTGCACATACTGGGCACACTCGAGCATGCTGATGAAGGCAGTATTCGTATCAATGGAATTGATGTTTCTTCCCTGAGTTTTAAAAAACTTTCAGCTTTCCGAAACGAGCACATCGGTTTTGTTTTTCAGTTCCATCATCTGCTTCCTGAATTCAATGCTTCCGAAAATGTTGCGATTCCTGCTATGATCCAGGGCGTATCACGAAAAGAATCAGTAAAAAAGGCAGACAGGCTCATTGAATTTTTCGGGCTCAGCGACCGCAGATCCCACAAACCATCAGAGCTCAGCGGAGGAGAACAACAAAGGCTGGCGGTTGCCCGGGCACTGATCAATGATCCAGCTGTTGTATTGGCTGATGAGCCTTCCGGAAACCTCGATTCTAAAAACGCACTGGAACTACATAAACTCTTTTTCGATTTGCGCGATGAATTCAAACAAACATTTGTTATCGTAACGCACAATAAAGAGCTAGCAGAAATGAGCGACCGCTTGCTTGTGATCAAAGACGGAATTCTGGCAACTTAAAATCAGCACAGCTTTAACCTGAATCATTCATCTTTTTGAACCTATTATTTTTTTTCAATATCATGCTAAGGAGGAAAACACAAAATTTCATTTGCTTTTTGAAGATCAGTTCGTTAGCTTTGTAGGAAAAAGCAAAATCATGAAAAAATCAGCATTATTTTTTCTCATTGGTATTTTTTTATTTGTTGCCTCCTGCGGAGATGAGGAGGAAAACAATAATAATATTGTTACTTACAACAGTGAATGCCTTTATATGAAAGATGGCAGCACAGATGACTATTCAGCAATTAATTTTCAATATTATACTCAGGATAAGAGACTTGTTTTCAAGCATATCAACACAGCTTTTAATTGCTGCCCGGGCGAGCTGAGTGCTACAGTGCTCCGAGAAGGCCAACTGATCAGTATTTCTGAATCAGAAGAAGAAGGCCTATGCAGTTGTTTATGCTTGTATAACCTGGAGATGGAGCTAAATAATGTTGCGGTTGGAATATATGATATTACAATCAATGAACCATATGTGCATGACGATCCTACGTTACGGTTTCAAATCAACCTGAATGATTCGCTGCAGGGCACCTATCGTGTTCCCCGGGAAAATTATCCCTGGAATTTAAGCGGATTGGAATAGAACAAAAAGCATCGGGTTCTACTGAACAATCAAAATTTGCGTTTTCCTTTTTTGAGTTTGACGGTTTTCAACAACAACCTGATAAGCACCTTTTTGCCACTCAGATACCGGTAATTTTACAAGTCCGGTCTTATGTTCTGAAGAATAAGACAGTTTTCCGGACAGATCAAAGATTTTCACCCACTGTTCCGAATCCGGATTTCCAATCAACTGAAGCCATGCCTCATCAGGCGAAGGGTTCGGAAATACCTTAACATCAAAATCAGCAAAAGAAATATCCTGAATACCAACATTCTGTAAAACAGGGATGTGATAATCGTTTCCATTATTATTGTCCCAATGATCGCCACCATACCAGATCACGAAAGCAATTTTTTCGACCATCTGTGCAGGTCTGTTAAAAGGACCAATCTCGACGGTAAAAACACCATCGCCATCATCATCTTTAAATGGTGATTGCAAGGCTGTACCTCCGCTATGCACCTGTGAGCCATTTGGCCAATAAGCCTCATCTGGCAGAGACCAGTTGCTGCCCTGATTGTTCACGCCCCAATGCAACCAGCTGTTGGCATCGGCATCGGTGACTGTAACCGTTATAATATCTTCTTTAGTTGGCTGTTCAGGTGACCAGCTGATACGCTCATTTCCACCGCCGCCACCTTCATTACTGCCTACATAAACATGCTGAATGGGCGTTCGGATCACATTCCCGGAATTATCGGTCATTTCCACAAAATAATCCACCAAAGTATCTTTCAAAGCGGTAATTTCCGCCCAATATATTCCGGCAATGGCTTCCGGCATAATAAAAAAGTCCACTTCCGGATTTCCGGTGATATTCCCATCAGGAAAAGTTTTATGCGACATCTCCACAAAAGCCCAGGGGCCAACACTGTTGCCTCCGGAATAGGTTTCATTCTGATTGTCGGTCAGTGGATTTTCACCGTCCAGATCGCAGCGGTAGCGAAGTTTTGCGGAGCTGATTCCGCTCACATCATACGCAAGCGTCCACACATGGAAATCGCTGGAATTCTCATGCTGTTGATATCCATAGGTCGGCCCAAATCCTGTACCGCCCGGGTTATACGGATAGCGCTGCGGAATAAAAATCGTTGGCGGCGTTTCGTCCGGACCATAATAAGCAGAAATCACATCGCCGGCAAAATCAATGGCAATATTTCCGGCCAGGCTTTGCTTCACCTCCATATCGAGCGAAGTACCATAATACATATATCCGCTGGTATAAGCGGGCAAAAGGTGATGCCATGCCCGTTCTGCTGCAGAGCTAGATGCCGATGGGCTTACAATGTCCGCAATATCGCAACCACCGCTGATATCATCGGCCATTTGAACATAATTTTCAGCAGCCACCAGCACTGCCCAGTTGCGCACATCTTCCGTCCAGCCATCAGGATTAAAAGAATAGTCTGAAGGATCGTACAAAGGCCAAATCCAGTTGATAAACTGCGGATGTCCCCAATCATTGGCAGCATTTACCCAGGCTCCGTCTTCCACATGCACCAAATCGCCGGAAGGCAGGGGGTGGTCATCAAGGAATTGCTGGATGGTGGTGGGCACATAGCCTTTGTTGCTTGCTGCACTACAAAATCCGGGCACGGCGTTATGATAATAATCGTAACCACCGCCCCAGGCATTATCGCCATCATGTGCCAGCAATACCAATGACGGATGCTGAGGGTCGTCATAGGGAGCAATATTTGCGTCAATATCACCGGTTCCCATTGGGCTAAAACCATCTTTGTAGCTTAACAAATCAGCCATAGGCACTACCGTGATAACGAACTCTTCCCCACTTGCCGGATCCACATATTTGGCATTATGCGCCTGATAACAAAATGGCGCAGCAAATGTTCCGCCACGACCATCAATCTGGCCGTTCCACCAATTATTTCCTGTTGCAGGAATGATATCAGCCTGATTTGGCGGATCAATATTGCAGCCATTGGTGCCATAATTCAGAGGGTAATCGCTGAGACTGCGCGCCAAATGGCTGTTGGCCACAATGCTCCACTCAAAACCTTCTTCAACCAACACCTTGATAATCCGCTCACTAAAAGCGCATTCCGCAGGCCAGTACCCTTTGGAGTATTCCGGATCATTCCCGAATGTCTGGCCATAAATATAACGATGCGCCTGAATTTGCTTGCGTAAAACCTCATCACTTAGCAATGGCGACAAAGCATGATGGAAGGTAAAACCGGTAAGATCCATACGCGTATTACCACCTGAGGTTTTCCAGGAGCGTGCCGTACGGAAATGATTTTGCCAGTTGCCGGAATAGCCCCATTGTCCGGTTTCTGCCAGTGAATTTACATTCTCAATGAGGCAGCCTGAATAATTGACCTGAGCACCGCCTTCAGTATATCCGGAAATGCCCTGAACCGCATCTTTTGGTCGGTATTGATAAGCTGCAACACGATCATCCTTTGAGAAAATCTCCTGCAAATCATTTAATGGGTGACTTTTACCATCGCTATAAATATTCTGTGGATTCCCGCTGGTTTTCAGCTCATGTGACTCCCGGACTGTTTGATAATGATATGGGTTCCAGATGCTTTTCTCCGGCCAATAGTTGGGCTGCTGCATATGCCAGAGGTAGGTGGTATGCACTTGTGCATGAGATAAAAAAGGTAAGAAAATCAAGAAGCCAATTAGAGGTGAAACTATTAGATTAAAAATTCCTTTATTCATAAAGCTTATTTTGAGTGAATAAAGATAGTATTTTTTAAAAACACTTCTGAGCATAAAACAAGCAAAAACCAATTAATTATATTTTAATGAACTTCCGCACTATCCTTTTTCCTTCTGATTTGATAATTATATAATAAACCCCATTGCTCAATCCCGAAACATCAATAGCTTGTCCATCAGTAATTTTTGTTCGGTCGCATCGCCTACCTGCTAAATTAATAATATCGCATTCCGCCTGATCAATTCCTTTCAGATACAAACTCTTTTGTACAGGGTTTGGAAAGATCATCATATCATTTTTGTCTTGATATTCAGAAATTGATAAATAATATTGATACTCAAGTGCTCCAATATCCACAATCTCATCGAAAATCCTTGGATTTCCAGCGAAATCAAATTCGGGCAATAAGGTATCAATGGCCATATAACCTGCATTTATTGCCGGTGACGATGGTTTTAATGACCAATCTGCCGAATCTGCATGATTCAAATACCCATATCCTTCCGATGGTTTTACAAAAAGAGAATCTGTATAAAGGTTTCCTTCATTTTTTTTAATTAGCGTACCTTCAGGTAAAAACACGGAAGAATCTACAAGTGATGAAATAACATTATGATAAAAACTCACCGTATCACATATAGTTGCAAATATGTTATTTCCGTTATTCTCAGCATGGTTTTTATAAAAAATATTATTGCAAAACTCAAAATCCTGAATACTCCCAAACAAACCACCTCCATCTATGGCTTCATTAAAAGCAATTGTATTATTAGAAAAATTAATATCTTCTCCTGAAGCAGTAATCCATACACCACCACCTCTTTCAGCTGAATTATTAACTATTACATTATTCGTTATACTCCATCCTCTATATAATGCAGGGATGCCTCCAGTAAACGGGTGATAATAAATTGCCCCCCCATAAACAGCCTTGTTATTATAAAAATAATTTCCGTAAAGCGAAATACTTCCAATATTATTAGTCATGCAAACTGCTCCTCCTTTATTCGCTTCATTATAAGCAAATACATTTCCTATAATCTCAGAACCTCCTTCAACAACATAAATAGCACTTCCTTTATTCCCAAAAAACATATTCTCTGAAACTATAGTGAACCCCCACCAAATGGACAAACCTGAAGAATTATTATTTACAACTTCATTCCATTTGAACTCACTGCAATTTTCCATAATCACAGCACCACTATTTTTTGAAATCGTATTTCTCAGTATTTTCGCTCCATTAGCTATAATCACAATTCTATCGTTGTATGAAAAATCATTCTCAATAATAACTAAACTATCATAGTGAGCCTCGCCAGATATACCAAATGAATTATTATGAATGATATTTCCTTGAACCAAACTGGACCCTCGGTTCAAAACTATTGATCCTTTATACGCAGGAAATCCGTAAGTTGCCGAATTATTCGTAATTTTTGAATTCAGGAGTTCAATCCTACTGTCCCAACATGTCAACGCTCCTCCCTCAGGTGCTGAACAATGATCAATTAAAAGGTCATGGAGAACCATCTCACAATTTAGGCAACAAACCCCTCCGCCTATATTGGAGCTATGGCAGTTTGAAATACGCGAATGAGATAAATCAAGCTGTGCAATATGCTTAAAATACAATCCTGAGCTGATCGTATCTGCCAGTCCGGCAATTGGTTGAGTATTCTCAATAATACAATATTTAATAACAGAAGGATTATGCCGTAATACAGTATCGATAAAACGAATTCCGCACCATGACTGCGAAGTATCCGCATTGGTAAACAAAATAGAATCTCCTTCTGCACCCAGAGCATTCAAAACACCTTTAACACTCAAATGACAGGAATCACGAAATTCGACACGAACTCCCGCTTCAATTTTTAAAACCGTACTATCTTTTATTTCAATATTCCCAACAACAAGGTAAGGAGAGGCTTCTTTTGTCCATGTACCATTTACATAGCCTTCCGTAATAACAGTCTGGGCAAAAGTTTTTACAACAGAGCAAAAAACAATAAAAGAAACTAATACTAAATAATTGATTTTCATAGTAATATCCTCACTTATCTATTGGTTCTTTAAATATCTGAACATTTCCAATCAAAAACAAAGATATAAATTTTTACTAATGAATAAGGATATTTTCCTGTGAAAAATGATTAAGAGCACAAAAATTCTGCTGAGCAATTATTATCGGCTAAAATGCTTTAACCTGAATAATTCACAAAATATTCTATTACGTGCCCAAACCGCTGCAATAGAAAGGGATGCTATCTTTTTGGTGCTCAAAATAGCTACGGCTATTCCCGTGCGCCAAAAATATGCGCTCCCTTTCCCTTTTTGCGTTTTGTGACCTCATGACGAAATTTCATGAATTAATCAGGTTGAATAAAAACTATCAGTGGCACTAAAAAGGTAAAGCATAAGGATATAGGTAAGCGGCAATCAAGCCTACTGCTATTCCAAAAAGTCCCAGCATAAAAAACAATACAGCCATAATATGTTTCCGACGCCTGAGGCTGATGGCGCCCATAATAAGGAAGAAGATGGAAATACTGATTAATCCAATAAGCATAGGAAGAGAACAATCTTGTGCAAATTTGGTTTTTCAAAAGGCAAAAATACCTGAAGGAAGATTGTTAAAAAATTACTTCCAAATAGTCTGAAGTTTCATTCGATCAGACTTCAATCCTTTGGATTTTACCTTCAATTCCGCAGCACCTGCTTCTTCAGCAGCCTGTACCAGCACAACGAGTTTTCCATTAAAGGCTTTCATTTGTGGCAAATGGAACATCTCCAATGATGTTGGGTCCCCATTACAAACCGCACGGAATGAAGCTTTTCCACTAACTTCAAATTCCAGTTCATTATCTGCCAGTGGGCATAAATTTCCATCTTTATCCACTACGTTTACTGTAACAAAACTAATGTCTTCACCATCAGCAAAAATGGTTTCACGGTCAGCTTCCAGTTTCAAATGATGCGGTTTTCCGGCAGTACGGATTTCTTTTTCTGCTTTGGGGTTTCCTGCTTCATCCAGTGCCACTACTTTAACAACACCCGGCTCATACAGCACGTCCATCCATTTTAGGCGGTATGCATCCATTTTTGAATCCGGATTCTTTTTTCGCACACCCTGACTTTTGCCATTCACAAACAATTCCGCAGCCGGGTAACTGGTATAGACAAAAACGGGTATAGTATCCCCTTCCCTGCCTTTCCAGTTCCAATGCGGCAGCATATGCAGGGTTTCTTCATTTTCATTCCAAAGGCTTCTGTATAAGTAATAGCGGTCTTTGGGCAGTCCGGCCAAATCACAGATACCAAAATACGAACTGCGCGATGGCCAGTATTCATCATAGGGCGTGGGCTCGCCCAGATAATCAAATCCTGTCCAGACAAACTGGCCCAATACCCAATCGTGCTGTTCCTGAATCCAAAAATCATCCTCCGGGATATTCGACCAACTACAATATTCAAGGTCGTAAGAAGAGGATTGTCCATCATCATATTGCATATCAAAACCGCTCTTCACCGGAAATTTATAAACGCCGCGTGAACTTACGGTCGAAGCCGTTTCTGAACCCAGGATAAAACCCTGCGGGAATTTTTCATAAGCTTCTTCATACAGATGAACGCGGTAATTAAATCCGGGAACATCAAGGATAGCAGCAAAACCGTTTTCCATTACCGCTTTCACCTGATCCATTCCGACTGTTACAGGCCGTGTTGGATCTTCGCGGTGAAAAATGTCCTGAAGCCAGCGCAATCGCTTCACCCCGTCGCTGCCCCATTGGTCGGGCACTTCATTTCCAGCGCTCCACATCACAATACAGGGATAATTGCGTGTAGCATGCACCAGGTTCATCACATCTTTTTCAGCCCATTCGTCAAAATAAAGGTTATAGCCGTTTTTCACTTTAGGTTTATGCCATTCGTCGAAACTTTCAGCCAAAAAGAGAAATCCCATTTCATCGCAAAGCTCCAATTGCTCTAAAGAAGGCATATTATGTGCCGAACGGACTGCATTGCACCCCATATCTTTTAAAATCTGCAATTGCCGCCGGAGTGCCGATTTGTTTATTGCAGCGCCCAGAGGCCCCAGGTCATGGTGAAGGCAAACTCCTTTAAATTTTGTCTTTTTCCCATTCAATTCAAAACCATCTTCTGCCGAATAACGGATGGAACGAATTCCGAGTTTCATACTTTCCTCGTCGATTACACGTCCGTTTTCCTGTAGCTCGAGCTTTAATGTATAAAGGTATGGATCTTCCGGGCTCCATAATTTGGGATTGTAAACCGCAAAATCCAGCTCCATTTCATCGCCATATCGTTTCACGGAAGTAGCTCCGGTAACAAACTTACCATCTGCACCCATTAAATGGGCAGTTAGAGACGGATTGTCTGCACTCACTTTTGACCGGACATGCACACGGGCCAGGGTGTCACCAATCAGTTTTGTGGTTACATAATTCCCCCAATGCTCAAAACTATGATCATTTTTGATGATCAGCTGGACTTTTCGGTAAAGCCCGGCACCCGGATACCAGCGTGATGAAAAGGGTAGATTTTCCAAACGGACGGCCAGGACATTTTTCTGATTGGCTTTAATTTTATCCGTGATATCGAAATAAAAATAAGAATATCCATATGGGCGGCCACCGATCAGCTCACCGTTAAGGAAAACCTGTGCATTGCTCATGGCTCCATCGAAAGTAAGAAGCAGTTTTTTATCTTTCAGATCATCCGGAAGATCGAGCTCTGTGCGATACCAGCCCACACCAACAAAAGGCAAGGCACCGGTACGTCCGGTTTTCTCCGTAGCTTGTTTTTCGTTATTTTGCTCAATCAGAACAGTTTGTTTATCAATTTCCTGATCGAAAGGCCCGTAAATAGCCCAATCGTGCGGAACGGTGACTTTTTCCCATGTTGAATCATCAATATCAGTTTTATGTGCATTTTTCATATCGCCTTTGTGGAATTTCCAATCTTGAAGGCTTAAAACCTTGCGACTTTGGGAAAAGCTGCTACTTGCTAAAAATAAGCACATCAATAAAAAAGGTATTCTTTTTTGCATGCGGAGTATTTTTTATGCAAGATAATAAAGAAATCTATGAATTCATCAAAAAAAAAGGCTCTGAATGGAATATTTTGCAGAACCCTTAATAAAAATGTCAAATCCTATTATCGGATTATTTTTTTGCGATTTTATAATTCAACACCTTTTCATCCAAAATAGCCGAAACTACATATAAACCCGGCTCAAGATAATTCAGGTCAATTTTATCATTATTCATAATGGTTTCAAGCACCTGCCTACCATTTGAATTATATACTGTAATACTGGTGTTTGGAGCCAGGCCTTCAATATAAAGATTATCCTGAACTGGATTTGGGAATAACCGTACATCAGCCAGAAAATTATCTTCTTCCACAGTAACTGCACTGCAATGCGGCGCAAACGGAGAATTCATCCAGATAGGGTCACCTACAAAGGCACCATGATTCTCATGCCCGCTTGCATCAATTGCTACACGACCAAAATTTTGGTTGAAATTATAAACAGCGAGAAGGTTTTCAGTAGGTTCATCAATGGCACAGGATTTATGCTCCATAATTTCTTCTGCGCTTCGGGCCACATTCCAGATGCGCACTTCATCAATATAGCCATTAAAACACTCCCATTCCCAATTTCCTCCACCTACCTTATAGAGGTTTCCTATAGTTAAGGGGATATTGGTATTGGTGTTATAAACGAACTCTGTAGAATCTTGTGCCACCAAAAGTCCATCAAGATACAAAAAGAGCTTTTTCCCTTCCCGAACGCCTGCGACATGGTACCATTCCTTTGGAACTACCCCATTGTATACTACTCGTTTGTAAATCTCTGTAGCGTCTCCAATCTGAAATTCAATTTCATCCGTGGAATAGCATGAAGCCCGTAATGCATAGCCTGCATTTACTGGCGTACCTGAGGCTGTCATACCCTTGTTTACGATTTTATTTCGGTAATAAGGATCAACTATGTATATCCAGGCTTCCAGTGTAAAATCTGAGGTTCCCAAGTCGTTTGTATCCCCAATATAAACATAATCATAAGCACCATCAAAACTTAAACAGTTTGAAATTTACGCACTGGCACTGAGGCTGATAAACAGGAGAAACAGCAGGTATAACTTTTTCATAATAAAGGTATTAAATTGGTTGGTCTTTTACTCGAAAATTTTGTTTTGACAAAAAAAAATAATATTCATAAATTTCAAAACTTACATCATTTTTTTTTGACACATACTAAAGGAATGGAGTCACAGGAGCTTGTTGCAAAAAGAAAAACAAAATGATTGGCGCGATATTCATCATACATAAAAAACCGGAGCGAAAAACCTGATGCGTTTTTTTTAAAAAACAGATGGAAGAGTTTCACAAAAAATTAATTGCACCTATAATTTTATTGTCACCTTATAAATCATTTTGTTCAAGGACGCTTTTTTAATTTAAATAAACGCGTTTAGCGGAATTACTCCTGCTCAGAACACAAAAATTACACCCGGTCTATTGGGGATTTTTCGATATAAATTGTCCTGCTAAATCCAAATCAGTTTGTTCTCGTTAACCAATAATTCACTTTAACAAAACAATATTACAAACTGATTTTATTTATTTTATAAAATTATAACCATATCCATTTGACAAAATGTCAGGCTGTAAACTGTACATTTTTTCTCACTTGAACATTCTTGGGGAATCAGTTATTCAAACATTCAAACTGACGGGCAGTTTTCCAAAACAAAAAAGCAATAACTTTGAAGGATGAAACGAAGCACAGATTATCGGCTCGTAAAAAAGCTCATTGATTCCGGGCCAAAATTCTGAAAAGACACATCTATGTCATCATCAAAAACAATATTTGTTGCGCCTGGCGAAATAATTATGGCCCAAAAAGAAGGAGTACTCATCTCCACTCCATTGGGCAGCTGTATTGCCTGCATTGCTTATCACAAAACATCAAGGATTGGAGGAATAGCGCATATTATGCTTCCTGGAAATGCACCTGATAAGCACATAAATGACAAAAACAAATATGCACATAATGCCATTAAGGCTTTTGTTGGTAAATTTTCAGCCAGATTTATTCCTATAAAAGAGCTATTGATATTTCTTATCGGAGGTGCAAATGTTCTCAAAAAGGAAAATGACACTCTGGTTGAAGCCATTACAACAAGCGTAATCAATGAACTGAAGCAAAATGACCTGATGGTTACAGCAAGCTCATTGGGTGGCAATGAACGACATGGCGCCATACTTGATCTGAACCGGGAAATAATTTTTTTCAGTATTGGTAACAATCATAAAGAAATTTTATATACCTTTAGGGATTAATTCGCTGATATTGTATCTTTAAACGCAATTGGAGCGGATTTTATTAAAGCAAGACATAAAAAGCAGTTAGACTTAAGCGCAAACCACAAACCCTACAGACTCACTCCAAATAGTTCTTTAAAAACTCATGAAACCAGTAAAGAGGAATGATAGCCCCTCTTAGCCTATGCTTTTTATTTGATAAGAAATTGAACACAATAAGAGTATAAAGATGGAAGCTATTGAACAAAAAAGCAGGGAAGAATTGATTGCCTATATCAAGTTTCTGCAAGAAAGCAAATCAAATCCCGGGCATTCTGCCTTAGACACTACAATTCAACGGAATGAACAAATTTTCAAGGCTTTGCTCGATGGCATCGAAGATGTGATCTATGTTTCGGATCCCGGCACATATGAGATTGTTCATGTAAACCCCAGCGCCCGCCGGTGCTGGGGCGATGATATGGTAGGCAAAAAATGTTATAAAGCCCTTCAAAACCGTGATACCCCCTGTCCTTTTTGCACCAATCATATAATATTTAATGAAAAACCCGGCGAAACATATATTTGGGAATTTCAAAACGAGGTCAACAAACATTGGTATCGTTGCGCAGATAAAGCCATTGATTGGCCGGATGGACGCAAGCTGCGGTTTGAACTTGCATCCGATATTACAGAACTAAAAACATTCGAACTGGCATTGAAGGAAAGCGAGGAAAAATTCCGCTTACTAACAGAAAATGCAAGCGAAATGATCTATTTGATGAATATGAATAACGGGATTTACGAATATGTCAGTCCGGCTTCCGATAAATTATTCGGTTATAAACCAGATAATTTTTACAGAGATCCGGCCATAATCACAAAAATGATCCATCCTAACTGGCATGAGTATTTCCGAAAAGAAAGGGAAAAACTCAATAAAGGCTTTTTGGAACCATTTTTTGAGTATCAAATTGTTCATTCTTCCGGGGAAACACGCTGGATTCACCAAGGTAATACATTGATAAACAGCGATGATGGCACAAAAAAAATACTGGGAGTTGTAAGCGATATTACTCATCAGAAAGCAGATGAAAATCAGTTGAGCAAACTCAATCAGGAACTCAAAGCCAAAACTGAAGAATTACAACAAATCCTCTACATTACCACACATGACCTACGATCACCATTGGTGAACATTCAGGGGTTCAGCAAAGAGCTGGAAGCTTCAGTAAAGGAACTCACCGAAATACTCGAAAGCTCTGAAATTCCGGAGAATATGAGAGTGACTTATCAGGATATTGTAGAGAAAGAGCTACCGGAGTCCATCCATTTCATCACCAGCAGCATCACCAAAATGGATCAATTGCTTAAAGGCTTACTGAAAATCAGCAGGCTTGGGCGACAAAAAATGCATTTTGTGCCGCTCAATATGAATAAGCTCCTGAAAGAAGCCAGCGAAAGCCTGGAATACGAAAGCAACCAAAACAACATACACATCAATATTGACGATGTTCCGGATTGCTTTGGCGACGAAATCCAAATCAATCAACTGTTTTCCAATTTAATGGAAAATGCAATAAAATTTATGCATCCCGATCGTCCCGGCAAAATCCACATCTCCGGTAAAAAAGGAATCAAATTTGTGAAATATACTGTTGAAGATAACGGAATCGGCATTGCCAAAGAACATCAAAAAAAGGTATTTGAGCTGTTTCACAAACTGAATCCACAAAAGCCCGGTTCAGGACTGGGCATGAACATAGTAAAACAGATTATTGAAAAACACAACGGAAAGATTGAACTCAGTTCCGAAACGGGAAAAGGAAGCTCAATCAGTGTTTTTCTGCCCCTAACTGATACCAACCTTAAAAATCTTTAATTATGAACAAAGAATTAAGCATAATCCTCGCTGAAGATGATGAAGGACATGCCACCCTCATCCGTCGCAATTTAAAACGTTCGGGTTTAATGAATAAAATCCTGCATTTTAAAGACGGACAGCAAACCATCGAATACCTGAATGCGGAAAAAGAAAAAGGAAATGAAATCCCTTCGCTTTTGCTGCTCGACATCAAGATGCCAAAAGTTGACGGCATTGAAGTTTTGCAGTATGTAAAAAGTGATCCTGTTCTTAAAAAAATGCCGGTCATCATGATCACCACAACAGATGATCCACGCGAAATCGACCGCTGTCATGAGCTGGGTTGCAGCAATTACATCAAAAAAACCATCGACTACGATAACTTTGTGGATGCAATCCGAAAGCTGGGCTTGTTTCTGCTCATTGTTGAGATTCCGGAACTAAAAAAATAATCCTGCCAAATATTGACCGCAAATTCCAACCCATGAACGCTGAAAATGAAACCAAAAAAGCATTACTTAACAGCATAACTTCCATGTTCAGGATTTTTGTTGTGGAAGATGATGCTGGATTAAACAAACTGATATGCAAAAGGCTCCAACGAGAAAATTTTCAAACATCTTCTGCTCTTTCAGGTGATGAAGCAATGAAAATACTGAAGGGCGATACTGATGAAATCCTACTGCTCGATTATCAGCTTACGGATATGACAGCTGCAAACCTGGTTGATCTCTACCGGAAACGATTTCAAAGGACACCCCATTTCATCGTTATGACAGGATTCGGGGATGAAAAAACCGCCGTACAATTGATGAAATCAGGCGCCATGGACTATCTGGTCAAAGAAGCTAATTTCCTGGATATTTTCACTACGCGGGTCATCAAAGCCTGTAATGAGCTCTACCAGCAGGAAAAACTCAGGCAAACTGAATGCAAATTACAGAAAGCTACCCAAATCCTTTTTGAAACAGGAAAAATAGCACGAACAGGTGGCTGGGAACTGGAAGGCGGACAAAACAGCATCTTCCTTACAGAAGCAAGTCAGGAAATCCTTGCCGTCGAAGGGCTTTTTAGAATTAGCATTGAAAGCTTTCTCAATTTTTTTCCCGAATCTGCCAAAGGGGAAATATCAACAGGAATTGATCAGGCATTCATCAGCAATTTGGTCTTTGACATTGAAAGTCAGGTACAAAACCAAAACGGGCAGGATTTATGGATTCGTCTCATTGGCAAGCCACAGCTATCGGAAGGCAAATGCCTGCGGATATTAGGGATTATCCAGGATATCACATCCCACAAGGAAGTGGAACTCGAACTCCTGGCATCAAACCAGCAGCTCGATGCCAGTGAACAGCAGCTCAGGGCCTCATTCCAGCAGCTCAAAACTCAGGAAGAACAATTCAAAGCTATTTTTGACGGCATCGATGACCGTATCTATATCTCTGATCCCGAAACCTATGAGCTGATACATATAAATGATACAGCCAAAGAATTCTGGGGCAAAGATATTATTGGACAGAAGTGTTTTGCAGCATTACATGGAAAAAATAAAGCCTGCTCTTTTTGCAAAAATGATGCAATTTTTAAAAAACCGGGCGAAACACATATCTGGGAATTTAAAAATAAAAAAAGCGAACGCTGGTATCGTTGCGCCGACAAGGCCATTGAGTGGCCGGATGGGCGCATGGTGCATTTTCAATTGGCATCGGATATTACAAAACTCATCGAAGCAGAAAATGGACTCATCAGTAAAAACAAACAGCTAATAAAAAATGAATCCGCACTGCGTACACTGAACAGCAAACTCCAGGTCAGCGAGCAACAGCTGATTGCTGCCAACCAGCAACTTAAAGCAGATGAAGACGAACTGATCCGCTCCAACCAAAAACTGCAGCAACAAGAGCAGCTTTTGCGATTTTCCATTTCGCAGAACCCCATGCCAATAATTGTTGCTTCGGCACCTGATGTTGAAATTATCTATTTTAATGATGCCGCATGCGATCTTATGGCCAAACCAATGGAAAACCTGCATGAAATGACCCTGGAGCAGCAAAGGGAATTCTGGCCAACTTTCCATCCCGAAGGACGCGCATACGATATCAGCGAGCTGCCGCTTACCAAAGCAATCAAAGAAGGTGTTGTAAGCACAAATGAAGAAATCATTGTGCGACATCCCGATAGGGACATATGGATATCGGCCAATGCAGCTCCTTTGCATGATGATAAAGGAAATATAATTGCCGGTATTGTATCATTTCCCGACATCACGCAGCAAAAACGATCTGAGCGCCAACTCTATGAAGCACTTGCAAAAGCCAGGGAATCAGACCGCCTGAAATCAGCTTTTCTGGCCAATATGAGCCATGAAATCAGGACGCCAATGAATGGCATACTGGGTTTTCTGAGCCTCCTTAATAATCCGAAACTGAGCGATAAAAAACGACAGGAATTTAATCAAGTGATTAAAAAAAGCAGTGAACGACTACTGAATACGATCAACGACCTGATTGACATTTCCAAAATTGAAGCCGGACAGGTGCATATGTCGCATGATGAAGTGCATGTAAATAGCTTATTGAATGAAATCCTTGCATTTTTTAAACCGGAAGCCGAAAAGAAAGATATCGATATTTGCCTTGAACCCGGATTGCCGGCCGACCGCAGTTGCATTTTTTCCGATTATGACAAACTCTATGCCATCATCAGTAACCTGATGAAAAATGCCCTGAAATTCACCAATGAGGGCAGTATTACGCTATCTTACATTCCTCGCATGATTAATTCGGACTTCTTCCTCGAATTCAGCGTTGCTGATACCGGTATCGGAATTCCTCCCGACAGACAAAAAGCTATTTTTAACCGCTTTGAACAAGCTGACATTGAAGATACTCAGGTTTTTGAAGGATCAGGTTTGGGATTATCCATTGCGAAGGCATATATCGAACTGCTGGGAGGAAATATAAGCGTTAAATCTGAAGTAAACGAAGGATCCTCCTTTACGTTTACTATTCCTTTTATTACACTTAAAGACAGCACCGCCGGAGAATGCCATAAAACAAAGAAAAAGGAAGTATCCGCAGATAAATCATCTTTAAATATCAAAGTATTGCTTGCGGAAGATGACGATATCTGCCTGTCTTACCTGCTCACAATACTTGAAGAAATTAGCTCTGATATTATCGTAGCGAAAGACGGTAAAAAAGCCGTTGAAAAAGCACGCAAAAACCCTGATATTGATATCATCCTTATGGATATAAAACTCCCGGAAATGAATGGTTATAAGGCTACTCAGGAAATACGGGAATTTAATCAGGATGTGATAATAATTGCACAAACAGCCTATGCCCTGCTGGGAGACAAAGAAAAAGCCCTGCAAGCCGGATGCAATGATTATATTTCAAAACCAATTGAAAAACATGAGTTTATTGAATTGCTATACCAAAAATCCGGTAAAAGCGAAAATAAAGAATAATTTATGAAGCCAGCAAAGAGGTAATATCATCCACAATCATGATGATGTATTTCTCATCATCAAAAGAAAACAGCCGTGTGGAAAACTGCAGATCTTTGTTCACTTTTTGGCCATCATAGCTTAAAAATGGTTTTTGGATGCGCTTTTTAAATATTACTTCATTATTTACATAGCTATCCAAAGCCGCAACACGCAATTCGCAGGAGCGGCATTTTGTTGTTTTGCCGCACTCCACTCCTTCTTCAATTTGGTAAGCACATCCGATTGCCTCACCGCAACGTTGATACAAAAGGTCTTCATCCTTTTTATTGGAAAAAATGGTTTTCAAAGGATCATTATAGGCGATCAGGCTCATATGCTTATCAAGCAGCAAAACGCATGAAGAAATATTGTTAATGATGGCATTTAAAAATTCGCTGGAGCCGGCGAGCAAATCAAAGCTATGATTGCTCATACTGATTTTGGGGTTCATTTTGCATTGGTTTTGATTACTAAACCCCAAATGTAAACAATATATCAGAAAAAGTCAAGTGTTATCTTGAGCGCGGATCAGGTTTCAATGGCATCAGGGCCAGCTTCTCTGCTTCCAGCATAGGATAGCCAAATTCTTCCACTACTGTACCTAAAATCAAATAAATACCATAGCCCCTGAATGGCCATTCTTTCAAAACCGGCGGAAAATGTACGCTGTCAAAAAGTTGACCGTCCACATCCACAAAAGTGGCAAAATGCATCAAGTCACCTTTTACTGTTTTTACGTATTTTAGCGTAACCAAGCGTCCGAGCATGCGCACTTTCTGCCCCAGGTTGTTCATCATATCACCGGACATAATTTCGCCTCGGAATTTTGTTTGCAGCAGTTCAAACATGCTCATACTCACCGGAAAACCAATTAATTCCATCTCATCATAAACATCTGCCAGCGCATCTGATTTCAAAGGGGGAAGGCTAAAACGTTTTGCCGGAACTTCAAAAAGCTCCGGTTCAGGGCGTATCCGCCTTTTGCGCGACGGCTCGTGCAAGTGCATTTCCCATAGCATGGCAGGTTTGTTTTGCCCTGTGAAACGAAAGGCTCCCGAACGTATCAAAATGACCATTTGCTCCTTCCCTGCACCCATACGCAGTATAAAATCGTGTAAATCAAGGAATAAACCATTCTTACGGCGTTCAGCAACAATATCATGAGCCAGCTGCGTTTCCAGGCTTTTGATATGAGTAAAGCCAATATAAAAATCATTTCCATGCAAAGTAGTCAGCCTTTCCGAATGGTTTACGCATGGCAGCTCCACCCTTCCGCCGAGCCTTTGCGCTTCATTAAAATATACCCAAGAATGGTAAAATCCACCAAAATTATTGATTACAGCACACATAAACTCCAGCGGATAATGTGCTTTCAGGAACAAACTCTGAAAACTCTCGACCGCATAAGAAGCTGAATGCGCTTTACTAAAGGAATAGCCCGCGAAAGATTCAATTTGCCGCCAAACTTCGCGTGTAAGCGCTTCCGGTCTTCCCAGTCCACGGCTCTTTTCAAAGAAACGCTGCACAATGCGCTCAAATTCCTTTTTAGAACGGTATTTCCCGCTCATCGCACGGCGCAGCACATCAGCATCCGTAAGATCCAGCCCGGCGTAATGATGACAAACTTTAAGCACATCTTCCTGATAAACCATTACGCCATAAGTTTCTTCGAGCTGTTCTTTCATCACCGGATGGAGGTACTGAATGCTTTCGGGATGATGAAAACGGCGGATGTATTCCTTCATCATGCCCGAACGCGCCACGCCCGGACGGATAATCGAACTGGCCGCTACCAGTGTGATATAATCCGCACATCGGAGTTTGCACAACAAACCGCGCATGGCCGGGCTTTCAATATAAAAACAGCCAATGGTCTCGCCTTGCTTCAAAAGCGCTATGGAACGCTTATCCGTTTTGAAACGCGGAATATCATGCACGTCAACCTCCACTCCTTTTCGCTCTTTCACCAAAGCCGCTGCATCGCGGATATGGCCGATACCTCTTTGAGATAGTATATCAAGCTTCTCAAAACCAATACTTTCAGACAGGTACATATCCCATTGAATGGTCGGAAAGCCCTTAGGCGGCATATCCAGCGCTCCATAATAGGTAATTGGCTTTTCAGAAATCAGAATCCCTCCTGCATGGATGCTGCGGATATTGGGAAAATCAGCCAGCTTTTGGGCGATTTTATGGATTTGGAAAGTAATCTCATTTTTATTTTCCTCGCGACCGGGATGTTCCACCAACTGATCAATTTCGGCCTTGGGCAAACCATACACTTTACCCAGCTCGCGGTAAATGGATTTGGAACGAAAAGTGGAATTTACGCCCAGCAAAGCCGCATGATCTCCATATTTCCGGAAAATATATTTCTGCACTTCATCTCGTTCCTTCCAGCTGTAATCAATATCAAAATCGGGCGGGCTGGAACGCGCTTTGTTGATGAAGCGCTCAAAATACAAATCCAGTTCGATAGGATCCACATCGGTTATCCGCAGGCAATAAGCCACGATGCTGTTTGCGCCACTGCCCCGTCCCACATGATAAAACCCCTTTTTCATCGAAAACTGAACAATATCCCAGGTAATCAGGAAATAAGCTGCAAAACCCAGATCCTGAATTACTTTTAGCTCCCGCAAAGCTCTTTCCCCCGCGATTATGTTGTTGCTGCCATAGCGGTCGTTTAAACCTTTTTCAAGCAATTCGCGGAGCAGCTTATGATCCCCCTCGATGCTTGCGGTAAAAGACTTCTTGTTCTTTAATCCCTGAAAATCAAAATCAAAGCTACAATCCGAAAGCAGCTTACGGGTATTTTCAATCAAATGGGACCTGGAATAAAATCTCCGCTCCAGTTCCGCTTCAGAAATGAAAAAACTTGCATCACCTGCCAGGCAATCTTCCGGTACTTTAGTGAGCAAAGTATTGTGATCGATGGCGACCAAATGACGGTGCAATTCGCGTTCCTCCTCCGAAGAAAACAGCAAAGTATGCAGCATCAAATGTTTATGATAAGGAATCCATTTAAAACGGTAATCAATCTGATTTAGTTCTGCCACACGAATGCCGCAAAATTCATCATCCCGAAAATCGGAAGGGAATGTCTGGGTTGGATAGACAAAAAAAACGCCAGGCAAGACAGGAGCGCGTTCCGGAAGCCTTTTCTTTTGGATATTCATATCGCTCAAAAAATGGTTCAGTTGGTGAAAACCATCTGCATTACGCGCAATGCCAATATATTTCTGAATCCCATTGATACGGAAATCAATTCCCGGAATCATTTTAATGCCGGCTTTGCGGCAGAAGCGCAGCACATCAAAAACAGCTGTGGAATTATTGATATCGCTCAAAACAAAGGAGCGTATCCCAAGCTTTTTTATTTCTTCGACAAAATGTTCGGGCGAAAGCACACCAAAGCGCAGGCTAAAATAGGTATGTGCATTCAAAAACATAATAGATTACTGAAAAACAATCACTTAATACGTGTTCGCAGCAATTGTTCGCCTTCGATAAATGCCTCAAGCAGATCGCCTTGCTTCAAAGGCCCAACACCTTCGGGGGTACCTGTATAAATGAGGTCGCCCATTTTCAAAGTAACAAATTGCGAAACATAAGCAATAATTTTATCGAAGGAGAAAATCATATCGGATGAATTTCCGTTTTGTCTGGTTTCCCCGTTGATATTCAAGCGAAAACGTATGCCATCATCCAGGTTGAGCTTTTCTTTGGGCACAAACTCACCGAGAGGTGCTGAGCTGTCAAAAGCTTTGGCAATTTCCCAGGGCAATCCGTTTTTCTTGCATTCGCTTTGAAGGTCACGGGCTGTAAGATCAATGCCAATAGCGATTTCTTCATAATAACGGTGGGCAAATTCTTCCTGGATATGCTTCCCGTTACGGCAGATTTTCAGCACCAGCTCCGTTTCAAAATGGATATCACTGCTGTAATCCGGATAGTAAAAAGGACGATTCCGCAGCAGCAAAGAGGTTTCGGGTTTCATGAAAAAAACCGGCTTTTCGGGCAGTGGATTATTCAGTTCCTTCGCATGCTCTGCGTAATTCCTACCGATGCATATGATCTTCATAATATCTAAACTTATAAATTAGTTAACACCTATAAATAATTAATTAACATTAAGTTATCGCACCTACCGGGCATTTATGCACGCAAATCCCGCATTGGACACAAAGCGAAGGAAGGATATAAAAAACACCATCATCCTGTCGGATTGCACCAAAGCTGCAAAGCTCAATACATATACCGCAGGCCGTGCATTTTTGTTGCTGAATTTCAGGAAGCGCACAGAGACATTCCGGTTTTTTCTTCTTCCCTTTTTTTTGAACCGCTTTCTCATTTGCATTATGCATCGGAGCACGACATTCAGGGCAATCATCGGGCGTTTTACCCAACTCTTTCCTGTTTAAATAGCCGCATTCCGGACAATAATGCATTTGAGATTTACTCACTGATCTTTTTGAGTTTACGTGTATAAAACCTTCTTCCGTTAAATTCGGAGCACCTCAATTCATCCTGCTCCAGCATCATTTTAACAAGCGAGCCGTCACCATTGTTCGTGCTGATAAACTGAAACAAGGCATCTTCGCGCATGGGATGTACTGCCGTGATGGCAAGAATATCATCATGAAGATTTCCGGTAGAAGAAAACTCATTGCCTTCATAACCGGTAAGCAATTCTGTAGTCAAACCTGCGGCAGAATAAATCTGGTAAGCCATATTAAGCTGATCATCAGTTGGTGGCAAAGCTTCCGCAATGGCTGTAGGGCGCGTTGGAACGGAGATATATGCGGTAGCGGGATCCAGCTTTGCAATAAAAGTGGCCATTTGTTCCAGTTCTTCTTTCGCTGTATTCATATCTCTGATGAGCATGCTTTCCGTAATCAGCATTCCGGGAAACTGAATGGCAAAATCCCGTATTCCTTTCAGATGTGATTGAAATTCAATGCCTTTAACCGGACGGTCCACTTTACGCCAGCTTTCTTCAAAACCGGCATCCATTTTTACGGAAACCAAATCAATTTGATTAAGCACATCAACTACCTCATAATGTTTCAGTTGAGTACCATTGGTAATGATCGCAAGCGGAATATCAAACTGTTTTAACAGGCGCACCGTTTCCTCAAGGTTTTCATCCAGTGTGGGTTCACCATCGGGCACTATTGTGAGGTAATCGACTTTTTCGTCCGACTTTTTCAGCTTATTAAGTTTTTGCTCTACAGCATCGCTGATATCGCAAGGGTGATAAAAAGTTTGCGGCTGCAGGCTCATGCGGCATTCCCGGCCTAACTGGCAGTAAACGCATGAAAATGAGCAAATTTTGATTTCGGGCGGGATATTGTTGATACCGATACTCCGTCCGAGCCGGCGCGATGGCACCGGACCGAAGGTAATCTGATCCATATTAAAAATTATTATTCTTCTATTGGGTAAAATACTTTAGTCTGCCAGCGGCTTGTATCTGGTTCCAACTGGGTATCAGTTACATAAACTTCCCATGGCGGGCCATTCCATTTCAAGCCGCTTCGTCGGATATATTTCTGAACCTCGGCATGTGTATCCATCAGGCCGGTATGCGCCCCAAAATGGCTGGCCGATACCACATCACCCGAAGGCGTATTCACCATATGGATACGCTCTTTTCCATCAATGACTTGATTTAAAGGATAACCCACTTCAAAAACGACCGTGTTTTTTGGATTATAACGGTAAAAAATACAATATGCCGGACCGATTATCTCAGCTCCATTTGCATTCGCATAATCCGCAATTTCCTGATAAGCAATACGCTGCACTTGCTGAAGATTGTCAAAAGAAGCCGAATCCACAATGGATAAAGCATAAGCCGGTTCAAGGCTGCCCTGACTCACCAGTAATGTTGTTTCAAATTGTTCGGCAATATAAGCCAGATTTACCAAACCATCCTTAAAGGTTTTTTGGACTTGAGGCTTTAGGAAAAATCCAAGATATCGCTCCCATGGATACGACAAAGGCATCGTATAGCTCCATTCAATTGCAGTGCTGTCGCCAAAAGGTTCGATATCGAATTCCATTTCGCCATGATAATCGCCAATATGAACATCAATTTTCAGATACCGGAATACTTTCGCACCAACAATTTCAAGCATACCGTCATCGATATTGTTGCTTGTCCAACTTACTTTTGCTCCAACGCCACTTTCAGCACCCTGATACTTCAGGCTCATGCTGGGATCGGCTTCCAGAAAAGGCGACCAAGGCTCCCAGTTTTTCAGGATATTCACCTGACGATACACAACTTTGTCATCTGCTTTAATCATTTTGCTTTCAGAAACACTCAAAGTGGATGGCAGGATCAAAGCCACAATAAAAAACAGGGCTACGAAGCCAACAAGCACAAATATTAAAGATTTCTTATAATTCATAAGTCCGGTTTCAGAATTTATGTGGGATATGCTCCTTTAACAGGGCATAACTGCCAATACGTTTTGTTCTGCAAGTTTAAGGATTTTTGATGAAATCGCCGGACAGAAAAGCAAATGAAATCCAATTGAACGAATCATTTGTCTTTTTCACATTATAATATTGCTAAATCAACTGCTCCAGAAGTATTGCCTAACCCACAATGCGGCGATCGGCTTCAAGTTCAAATTCCGGAGTTTCTTCCGTATTGAAAAAATCGTTGATGGCATCCCGTATGTTGTTGAAAACAGTTGTTTCCCGGACAGCCTCCTTTCTGGATACCTTGTGGGAAGCAACCTGAGCCTGCCGCTCGCTGCTCTTCTCTTCAAAAATCGCTTCACCTCCTGAATCATTGGCCTTTACATATTCACGATAAAGATGATCATAATATCGCTCCCTGTTTTCCTTGATTTGTTGTATGATATTCATAATGATTTGCTTAATTATCCTTAATAATGTTATATAGCTCAAATTCTGATATTGCAAAAATAGATGTTCAAATGAACTAAAGTCAATCATTTTAAGCAATTTATAAAAACAATTAAGTGATAATCCCAATAATTAAGCAACTTAAAAAGGACTTAATGAAATTAAGTTTATTTAATTTTGATAAAGTCTTGCTTAATTTGTTTTAAGTGCTTAATTTAGCAGGATCAATACTGCTGATATAAAGAAATCGCAGCGCCTTTATTCTTAGGCTTCTACAAATTACGATTGCGCACAAAATAAAAAGTTTTGAATTGAAGATGACTCAAACGGATTTAAACGGACATCCTTTTCTGACTTTGCTGGAAAAACTTCCGGAGGCTTACCCCTATCTCCGAAAGTCCGTAATCGTCTTCCATCATCAAACCACCGACCGCATCGAAGCCTATGTGCAGGAAGCCGACGAAAAAATTACGGAAGCCATCGATATTTCCTCCGTTCGGAAAATCCTACAGAATTTACGATCCGAAAAAGCCAATTATGAGTGGCACCAGGAAGCCGGTTTGCCTTTTAAGGAAGATAATGGTCCGGCAGCGCATGATATTTCCCTCTTCACGGAAAACCAGATGCTCGTGCTGCTGCTCCGTTTTAAGAGCCTTTCCGATGGACGGCAGGATTTGATTTTCATGCATTTCGACCCGCAGGCCATCCGCATGACTTTTAAATACGACGAAATCGACACCCGCGTAAAAGCCTGGCTCGCTCCTATTGCCTATCATCAAATTAAGGCAATGCTCAACATTTGCCGTCATTTTGAAACAGAAAACAAAAAGCTTAAATCCACTGCCCGTAAAGTGATTGCCAACATCCGCCAAACGGATTCTTCGGAAATATTTTTTCGTGAACAGCATAAAAACTATATTTTGGAAATCCTTGAAGATTTGAGCAGTCCGGGAAAATTTAAGCTTACCGATGAAGGGATGCAGAAAATAATGAAAGCCGGGCTGAAGCTTTCGGAGATGCGGCAAGTGCTCAAACAGTCCATTGAAACTGTTAAATTTTTGGAAGAAGGCCGCGATGGCTTTTTGCCCGAATGGAGCCTGATCCTGCCACAAACCGAAAATACTGATCGTCCGGAAGAGCAAGAAATCGTCGAAAGCCGCTATATCCGTTCTTATCAATTGCTCGAAAAACTGGAGGATGCAGCCCAAAAAGTGAAACAGGAACAAAACCGCTTAACCGGTGGCAATGTGGGCAGAGCCTGCTCCACTCCTATTTCCGCTCCTGCCATTACCGATGCGCTCAAAAAACACGGCACGCGCATCATCAGCCTGATGGAACGATTCCCCGACCGCTGGACAGTCATCCGGAGGGAGTTTCGTCCGGTTCAGAACCTGTTGAGCAAAAGGGCAGAATGATTTGTCAATTGAAGCAATTGCATTGCGGCCCCGGCCCTGTTTTATCAAACTTAGATCGGCCACAAATACCGAAGTAGTGAACGTTTCCATTTTCCGCTGATTGCCCTGAATCAAACCCTGTAATCACAAAATGTTCTGTTGCAAACCAAAGCTTTTCGTCTGAAAATGGCCTGTTTCCCCTTCCCTTAATGTATTTGGCAGAAAATACCGCAAAAATTGATTCCCCAATATATAGGTACACCGGTTTCGTTCAACACAAAGCACATATTCCGGCTAGGGCCGGAAAACGATGCTTAATTGTTGGCGTTTCGTTGTTTATTATGATTTAATCTCTAAAATCTCCAATATTGGCTTTGGTGTTTTTTTATATATATCATCATTTTTTAACTCAAGATGGTTAATAATAAAGATCAAATTTGAAATTGTTAGGGGTGCTTTAATTTTCCTTTCATAAAGATTAGTAAGCACTCTATTCCTATTAATTTTAAATATTTCTTTTACAATTGTGGGCTTTGTGTTGAAAATTCCTAATAGATCTGAATTTAGTTTAGTGTTAGTGAATCTCAACCGAAATTTGTTACGTAGCATAGAGTCCCACTTATTATTATTATAGTCTTTATAAGAAATAGAGTCAAAGAGTTTCAGCATTGACCATTCACTGGTTTCTAAAGTTGCATAAATTCCATTTAGAACACGTGAGAACTCTTGATGATCTTCCCAGTCTTCTTTACATTTATACCTTAGATCATGTTCTACTTCATGCCATCCCTCTGAAAATACAGTTCTTAATTGAACTTCAAACGTTTCGTCAACATCATTCAAATCATAACTTGAAATAATTTCTTTATACTCTTCAATAAATTTTTCTGGTATCCTAGAAACATAATTAAATCTTTGCGGTTTAAATGTTTCAGTTCCATGATCATCCTCTTCTTTGTTGTCAAGAACAAAATTATCCAGTAGAATTTTTTTAACCAATTGAATGTCTTCAGGAAAATAAAGTATAACCCTTATTCCAATTGAATCCTGCAACTTTTTTCCACGTTCTGCATATTTCTTAAATTCAATCTTGTTTTTTGCAGAATCTATATTTTTGACCCTTCCGAAAATCCTATAAAAAAAACCTAATGAATCTAATTCCTGCTTTATCTTTGATTCGATATTTCGTCCGATATTTTCCAGCAATCTCATTTATTACGATTTTAGATTATCAAAATAATGCCTTAAACCATCTTTTGTTATCGAAATAGTGTTACCATCTATTCTAACAAATCCTGTACTGTTCAATTTATGTAGCTTCTTGAATAAAAGTTTTTGATTTTGCTCATTCATGTGAGATGTCTCATCCCTTATTTGATTAACAAATGTGATTTTAGGAGACGTTTTATCTACTTTAAACAGAAATGAAAATATCATCTTCTCATAATCAACTGAATCGTCTTGTGGGGTCTCAATTTCATGGTTGTTTTTTTCTAAATCGTTAATAAAACCATTATCATAGTCAATGCAACCATAAATGTAGACATATCCATTGCTTTCTTCCGATTTTGTATTGGTTTCAATTACTTTACAATTATAGAAAGTGCAACCAAGAAATGTAGTCTTTTTAAAAGCATTACTTTCGAATACACAATTATAAAACCGACATTCATTAAAAATGCATTTGTCGAACAAAACATTAGTAGACAGACTTATTGAGTCCAAGATAAAAGCATTAAATTCTTGCGATAAATAGTTACCCTCAATTTTACCTGTTAAATTGATTTGAACAAATAAGTCAAATGATTTTGAGTAATTATCAAGTATTGGTAATAATGTTTTGTAAAGCTTACTTTTATTATTAATGTTTTGGTATTTAAAAGCATTGACTGCTAATTCAGCATAGTTTTGAGTCAAGTTGTTTAATTCATTTTTATTTAACTTGTTTTTAATTAATCCTAGACCTATAAAAGTTCCAAATATGAAATCATTAATAAATCCTATATTTTCACCTTTTGTTTTTAGGCGATCAAGTGTTGCATGATTTGTCAATTTTTCTGCTAAATCATCAATCGATGGTTTACCAGGAGTGCTTTTCCTTAGTTTCTCTAATACGCTAGTATTATAGTCAATCAAAGCCTCCTTTACAAAACTTTTTTGTTCAGCATAAATATTCAAATCTGTAAAAAACAATGCAAGGTTTTCGAAAATATCAATTTGCTTTTCTGTTGAAAGAGACAAATCCTGTCGAACCTGTTCTCTTTCCAGCAAGGCGTTGAAGTATTTGTTTACAATTTCGTCAGGTGTTGATAGTAGGGATGAAAAAGTCTCAAAGTTGATATGCTTTAAGAAGGTCAGTAAAACCGGATTTGCGATATGTCTAATTAAGTTGTCTCTTTGATTTTTTAAATATTGGAACTTCTCTTCATTAAGCCAATCTTTTATTTTGGGTTCTTCAATGATGAATCGAATGACCGAGAATTGATTGTCAAAACGTGAAGACCAGTCTTGGAATTCTTTACTTGAAAAAATGGCTGTTTTACGTGAAGTAAGAATAACTTTTGCATTATTAACAAGCATTTTGCTCAATGTACCAAGCATTGTTTCAACTTGTTCAAATGATTCTTTATCTTTTGTTTTATCTGAAGATTCTGACAATAATTCGTCAAAACCATCAACAATTAACGGAATTCGGCCAGCCTGAATTTGATATTCGACCAATTCTCGGTTAATCATATTCTGAAATTCATTTTCAATAGCTGAATAAAGTACATACCTAAATATTTTTGCCTGTCTATCTCTAGAAAGTTCTGTGAATAAAGGCACTTTCGATTGAAGTTTCTCAGGAATACTTTTTAGTATTTCATATGCTGTACATGTCTTGCCGAATCCTGCAGCTGCTTCAATGATAATAAAACATGCTCCTTCCTGTTTAATAGTATTTAGTACATCATTAATAATATTTGTTTCAGAAATATAATCAGCTGGGTTATTTATTTTGTATCTAACATTGATATAACTATACTTACAGTCATCAATCAATTGAAGCTCTTGTTTATGACAAAACTCACTATATCTTCTCTCGGTTCTTTTTGATAATTGTTTAATATTAAAGAATCCATTAAAGAGATCATTTTCTGCTTCTTCAATATCATTGTATTTTCGAATTTTTACAGCATAGCCAGCAGCTTTATAATCATTTTCAATTTTTGAAACATTTGCGTCAATGTGATGTCTAATTATTTCAACACCATGATACATTCCTTCCGATAAAAGATAGACTGAATAATCCTTATTATTTACCTTTCTTACGTATCCATACCTAGTATATAATTCCTCTAATTGCGATTGTTTTATCATATTGTTAATTTAATATTTTCTCATTAAGTTGATAGTTGCACACAATGAACGCCAACGGTTTGCATATGGCTTGTGGCGGATTCGAAGCACATTCCTGTCCACCGAAACCAAAGTTTGCTACGGAGCAAAAACCTTGCTGGCAGCCGTTCACCCGCCATAAGCTATATGCGTTGTTGAACTAAACCTCCCTCCGGTCGGCAGCTTCACCTAAGATCTGATTCTTACGTATAAGGTTTTATTTATTAACCTTATAAAATTTAATCTTATGAAAAAAAGAACGGTCCAGGATGAAGCATGCCTAAAGGTTAAAGGCTTTCGCCAAATGGCTGAGCAGTTTATGCAGCGCCTTGTAATCAATGGACGCTCGCGTTCAACACACGAAAACTACCTTCGCCAGATAGCAAAGATGGCGATTTTTTGTGAGAAAAACCCGCTTGAAATGGAAATTGATGAGATAGAAGCATATCTCTACCATGTGGTGGACCGCGACACCGACAGCCAAAGCTCTTTCAAGCACCTGGTCTATGGCCTGCGAAAACTCTACAAACTCTTCGAAAAAGACGAGCTGCACATTAGTTTGCCCAGCATCAAACGGCCACAAAAACTGCCCGTAATCCTTTCCTGTGGCGAAGTGAGGCGATTGCTCAAAGCGCCCAAAGAACTGCGCAACAAAATTTTATTGGCCTTAATCTATGATACGGGCATGCGCATCAGCGAAGCAAGCAGCCTTTTGGTACAGGATGTTGACCTGGAACGGCGACAGTTGTTTGTGCGCAAAAGCAAACGGGAACGCTGTGTGCCCATTTCAAAACACATGGCAAGGGGCATTGCAAACTATCTTAAAATAGACCGCCCGAAATATTTCATGTTCGAACGCAGCAACCAGCACCGTGGGCTGCCCTTGAGCCACACACGTATCCGGGGCATCATGAAGGATGCTCTCGGTGTTGCCGGTATCAACAAAAAAGTCTGCATCCACTCTTTGCGCCACACTTATGCAACCCACCAGCTCGAAGCAGGGCAGAACATCTACGGGCTGATGAAGCTTTTGGGACATGCCGATATCAAAAATACCGAAATGTACAAAGGGACTGCTGAAAAAGCCTGATGTGTGCCAGATTTTAGGCGGCAAAGCGCAGCTGTATAAACATACTGCAAGCTGAAGCCAACGAAGAAGATGGTACACAGCAGGCTAACCAAGTTAAACCTTATTGTGCTGAGGAAAAAACCTGATTATGTGCAGGTCAATAAATTTGGTGTTTTTCAGCTGTCCCTGACTCCATCTGGCCCAGCTGCCCCAACTGGCATTTTTTGGCCTGCTCGATAAGCTGTACCCAAACAAAAAGATATGAAGGCCGATCTGGCCTTGGTTGCAAAAAACTTTACGCACATACTGGAGCAGAAAAACAAGCTGACCTACCATCAATTGCGCTGCCTGCGCGCTTTGCAGGCTTGCCGCACAGAAACAATGGGCGGACGGGTTGAACAGTGCAGCTGCTGTGGGAAGCGCAAGGTTTTTTACAACAGCTGCCGCAACCGGCATTGCCCCAAATGCGGTGGGCTGGCGCGCGAAAAATGGCTCATGGCACGTGAGGCCGACCTTTTGCCGGTCAATTACCTGCACATGGTCTTTACCATACCCGATAAACTGAACAAGCTGTTTTTGAACCACCAAAAGGACTGTTACAACATCCTGTTCCGTACTGTAAAGCGCGTAATGGACTGTTTTGCAGATAATCCGGATTTCCTGGGGGCACGTATTGGATATACTGCCGTGCTGCATACCTGGGGGCAGAACCTGCAATACCACCCGCACCTGCATTTGGTGGTGCCTGCCGGGGGGATTACAGCCAATGACAAATGGCTCCCTTCAAAAGGGGACGGGGAATTTTTGTTCCCGGTAAAAGAAATGAGCAAAGTGTTCCGGGCTAAAATGGTGGCGGCTCTGCGCCAATGGGCAAAGGAAGAAGAAATCCCCACCAGCAACCGCATGTTCAACAGCCTTTTTGAAAAGCCCTGGGCAGTTTATGCAAAGCCTCCCTTTGCCGGCCCGAAACAGGTGCTTGCATATCTGGGGCGATATACACACCGCACCGCAATATCCGATGAGCGCATTTTGCAGGTGGACAACAATACTGTGACGTTCCGTTGGCGGGATTACCGTGATGGCAACAAACAAAAAACAAGCATGCTGCCCGGGGAAGTGTTCCTGCAAAGGTTTTGCCTGCACATCCTTCCGCATGGTTTCACCCGTATCCGCCACTATGGCTTTATGTCTTCGGCTGCAAAAGGAAAGGCCTTGCCTGCCCTGTATGAATATTTTAACCAGCCAAGGCCGCAAAAAAAGAAAATGGGCTGGGAAGAAATTGCAGAAACACGCATGAACATTGTGGTGGGATTTTGCACCCACTGTGGGGCCAGGATGCGGCTCGTGGAAATCATCCCCGAATCATTCCATGAGCGAATCAGGGCGCCGGATGCAAGCTGAGAAAATCCGCATGCTTTATTGTTTTCCCTCTGCCCCTGCAATGCAGGACTGATATGATTATGCCAAAAACCCACAAAATGGACTGTGGCAGGCATCATATCTTGACAAAACGTTCATTTGAATTATTGCAAACCAAAGCTTTTCGGCTGAAAATGGCCTGTTTTCCCTTCCCTTAAGGTATTTGGCAGAAAATACCGCAAAAATTGATTCCCCAATATATAGGTACTCCGGTTTCCTTCAACACAAAGCACACCTGCCCCGAGTAATTCGTGGGTATTCCGGCTAGGGCCGGAAAACGATGCTTAATTGTTAGCCTTTCGTTGTTACTTCAATATTTTTCTTGATATTATTTCGTCATCAATAAACATATTTAAAATATAAACTCCCGAATCTAAATTAGTCATATCAATAATGGTACTTTTATTTAAATCATTCTCTATTATTAAAATACCAGAAGAATTATATAGTCTATAATATCCCCTAATTGAAGAAGTTTCATCAAGGTTAATTGTTAGCTTATCTTGAACTGGGTTTGGGTAATAACTAATTTGATAATCATGTTTTGTGAAATTAATAGAAGTAATCACATTTCCAGTTTCATCTGTTTTTATTAGTCTCGGTCTTTGATATTTATCGTTTGCTAAAAAAACATATAAATTGTCATTTGTTTCAAAAATATTTTCTGGTCTTAGCCGAACAGATGTCGTAATGGAGAATAAACTATCTCCTTGTTCATTTAACTTCATTATCCACAGATTAGATTCATTTTGCTGCAATGGCTCCATATAATTTGCAGTAATAAAACCTTTATCTTGTGTTTCTGAAAAATGATTGCAATAATTGTAAGTAAAATCACTTGAGTATTTCTTTTCCCATATTTTGTTTCCATTCAAATCAACTTTCGTAAAAACAAGATTTCTACTATTCTCATGTGCAGATATAACTAAATTAGTGTCGGAAGTAGAAATCATGGAGATTGCGTGAAAGTCCGAATAAATATTCTTTGACCATAATGTATCACCTTGTTCATTAAGTTTTAGCAATAGAGTTCTTGAATCAGATTTCATGGCTAAACAATAATAATTAGAGTTGCCAAGTGGTTTTACTAATGAAAGCCCATGTCCATACTCATCTGAGAAATACTTTTTTGTCCAAACGCTATCTCCTTGTTCGTCAATTTTGATAAGAAAGAGCCCTGTGTTCGGGGAATAAATATCTCCTGTTGCCATAAATCCATTGTCAGGTGTAGGTATTAATGAATTAATTGCTTGAATTCCACCATTGGATGTCTCAATTTTTGATTCCCAATTTAAATTGTTGTTTTTATCGTATTTTAAGAAATAGGCACTTACATCAGTATAGCCTGCAACTATAAAACCAGAATCTTGTGTTGGCTTGATACATTCTGGAAAGCCAAGTGAACCATGTAAAAATGAAGTATCCCACTCAACAATACCGACAGAATCTGTTTGAAAGATATACCATCGCTGTTGCATTGATTCATATTCAGAACCAGCAAGGATATACTTGTTCTCTAAAGTTCTCGAAAAAGTCTGAGCAACCTTATCATTATATTTTTGTTCCCATGTTTGTTGTCCGTAAACTATAAGTTTTACAAAAACTAAAGCTGCTAATAATACTATTCTTCTCATTTTCTTATGTTTTTAAGATTGGACTAGCTGTCTTGTTTTTCAATTATGCCGTAGAGTAGAGCCTGATAGCACACTCCTATTAATTTCCGTAAAGATAATAATTATTTGTATACTATCAGTACCCCCTTCATCAAACCGTATCCCGAATAACTCGGGACAGGTCCCGAATGCCTCGGGACAGGCTATGAAGTTTTCCCTCATACGGCTTACCGATAGAGTTCTTCATTGAGCTTTTGCAAGGGTTTTCAAACGCGCATACTTTTCCAAGTCTAACAGCCCCTTGCCTTTGACAAAAGTGCTGTATGGCCGTTGGCGTAACTGCTTGTGCGCTTTCCTTCCTTTGCTTTTCAACCACTTGAACAGTTTATAGTCCAGGTGTTTGATAATAACTTTGACCGTTTCCCAAATGTGGGTTACCTTGCTTATCGAAAAATAATTCAACCAGCCTATCAACAATGAGTTCAGTTTATAAATCATCGGCTCTATCTTCCAGTGCCGCCGTTTGCTCATGAGCTCCCGGATCTGGGCAAATAGTTTAGACCTTGATTTCATGCTGGGGCGGACATTCGTGTAATTCTTGCTGTTCCACTTAAATTTGGATCGGATTACCCTGAACTCGAACCCAAGAAAATGCAAACTCTTTTTGTTGATATGCAGCAGGGATGTCTTTGACTTGTTTATGGTCAGTCCCATCCTCCCGATCAGTGAATCCAAATAGTTCAGGATGTCCCTGCTGTAATAATAATTCCCCATTAGCACAAAATCATCAGCATAACGAACTATGCGGATATTTGCCTTCGCAAATTTGCTTCTGGGGTTACTTACAATGCGGTCAAATGCGTGTAGGTAAATATTGGACAACAGGGGCGAGATTACTCCTCCCTGTGGGGTTCCTGCAACTGATTTGACCAGCTCCCCATTGCGCATTTGCTTTGGGGCTGTCAGCCACTGTCCGATAATATCCAGAATACCCTTGTCCCTGATGCGTTCCTTGAGCATAATAAATAGCTTGTCATGGGGTATGGTGTCAAAGTATTTCGACAAATCTGCATCGTATATGAACTGATACCCTTCATACAAGTTCTTCTTGATCTGCTTAATCGCATCTTTTGCTCCTCGTTTGGGGCGAAATCCATAGGAGGTCTCGATAAAATCGGCTTCCCATAAGGGCTCTATCAGCATCTTTAACGCCATCTGGACAACTCTGTCTTTAATGGTTGGGATGCCCAACATCCGATATTCACCTTTCTTCTCTTTTGGAATCTCAACATTCCGTACTGCGGAGCAGCGATAGGTATTGGTGCGCAATTCGGCTTGTAGTTCAGACAGAAATTTGTGTATGCCGCCTTTCTCAATATCCGAAAAACTAACTTTATCTACACCCGTCCCTTTTGAGTAATTCTGTTTTACACGCCGCCAGGCTTCTACCAAAACATAGTCCAGACATAGCTTGTCTTTTAAACTATAGGCTTTGAAGCTTTTGTCTTGCTTGGCCCTAATGTATAGCTTCCTTTGAAAAACACGAACCTGCTCATCGGTCAATGCTGACGATGGACTTACTAATAGATGCTCATCAATATAGGTCGTTCTGTCTTTCATGGTTGCTCCTCTAAAGTAAAGCCCCTTCCCTAACCAAAGGTTTTGTTGTCCTCTGGGTCTGTTCAGTACTATGGGCTTCTCCGACTTCTCTTGTTTCCCTTCCAAACTTCGCTATGCTTATATCGGTAGGTTTGGGCTTGCCATGGCCTTGAAACAAGAGACCTCCCACGTTCCGTTTTAATCCATCTATAATCACGCCACCCCTATGACTCCGGCAGTTTACTAAATTTCATACGGCTGTTATCCACTTAGTATGGCAGGGTTCGAGACCGTCAAAACTCTCCCCAATTCTGCTGATACACTTCTCGAAGCTACTTCAGGTTCACGCTTGCGCATTGCGGCTTGATTATTTGAAAGAACGAAGCTTCAGCATCCTCCTCACAGAGTTATCTGTCCGGCTTTCTTCAGGGTGAACAGCCAATTGCCTTGACAGGATTTACACCTGCTGGATTAACACAACTTCGTGGCACACTAACGGTTTGAATATGGTGCGTTTGGCATTTCTACGCTCCTAACTTTCAGTTTGCCACTATGTTCCTTAATAGCTATCATCTTCATTTTTAGCACTATCTGCCAAATGCACTATATTTTTTGTTATGCAACGATTTTTATTCTGTTTCAAATTTTAATCCTACTGGAACTTTTACTTCACCTTTTTTATAGGGATTTATATAAAGTTCAAAAGTGTCCGTTTCATTCTCTGGAACTAAAATATAAAAGTCCAAGAGTGGACCATTCCCATAGCTTAATGGTTGTCCAGTATATCTATTTGTCAATGGAATAGCGGGTTCCTTGTAATTTGGATTATTTACAGAAAATCTTTGAACCAATTGGAGTTTATTCCCCTTTTCAGTTCTCAGTCTGGATAAATAATAATAGGAAGAACCAATACTATTTTTTAAATCTGCATTTTTTATTGTTATTGGATTTTCTGCGGTATAACCATAAGAAGGGTCTTCTGTGTTTGTTGTATTGGCAAAGAATTTTGGATTACTTACAATACAGCTTGTCAAAATAAGACTTATTCCCATTAATAAATTCCAGGGTTTTATTTTTAATTTCATTGTCACTATTTTATTTCTATTTAATAATGTTGAGTATCTCTTTTTCAATTGTTGCATAACTCCCGCATATAAGAACCCCCAATTACCAATACATCGCCTTTGTGCGAAGCTGGTGTTTGCCTATCAGGCTTTATTTTACCAAAATATGTATGGGCGCATGCCGGTTTCATATTCTTTTTCTTTGTTTCTCTACAAATTTAGATAATATTGTCTGATTTCCAAGGATGATTTCTGCAAATCTTTCATTTTTTCCACGCAAAGTATTTTGAGTTGACACCCGAATAAGCTGTACTTTTGGCTTCTTCATTGTCCGAACTGAAACGAAATGAAGCCGAAACCATGCAGCTTGTGAAACGAACATATTTCATAAAAATGCCACGATCCTGTTGTGCTTGGCCCATGTTCAGTATAAAATGTACATAAGCTAAAAACCTTAAAAAGCACCTAAATTTATCCAAAATCGCCTACGTAGCCGTTTTAATAAACGCTTATAACCGGATATAAGCGTTTATTAAAACGGATAAGCCCGCACGTCTTTGGCAAAAATGCCGGATTCCGGCTAAGCAATTCCCGTTCCCGCGCGTGTCCTCACGCGTGGCTTAGCGAGTCCGGCTAGGCAAACCCGTACATTCCGTAAGTCACAAAAGCAGCTTTCTTTCAACAGTTCTTGTTGCCTTGATATTTTCATGCGCATCAAAAAATATTTCTACGAATGTGATCATCAATCTAAATACTTGAAGTAAATCCAGGAAGACCTTAACAATTATAAAAAGCTGGCTGGATAATGGCATTTCTTTATCAGGTGGATCAATTGGCACAAAGTGAGGAGAAAAACGGCAGACATTTAAAACAGGTCCGGCCCGGCATTTTTATAAGCCATATATTTACGAAATTCCGGAGCAATTCCCTTTAAAGCCCACATTGTCCCCACAGGGGTTTTCGCTATACCATCGCTATACCATCGCTATACCAAGTCGCTGCAAATACTTTGCGGTTTGCTGGCTGCTGTGGAGATGGTTATGGCGGATATTCTGTAAATATACTTATTGTGGCAAATTAGATATACTCATCGGATGACTTGGAGTCATCCGATGAGTGGTTCAATCGAAAATTGGTTCTGCCCGAAATTTCGTGAACATTTGAACCCTTGAAATACAATTTGCTTCCTTCATCAATAATTGGAGCAAATGACAGATCCAAACTTCTCTTTGTATGAAACTCGGGAAAGTTTGACACCATTTGCCTCTCATCGGATGACTGAAACCGGCTGTTAAAACTCATCGGATGACCGGGCGTCATCCGTTGAGTAGGTAATTGTTCGTCATCCGATGAGTAATAACAAACACAAAACTTCAGGCAAGCTACGAAATTCCGGGTAAAACCGTATTTTTAATCAAAAGGAATTGTTTTAATTTTCACAAATAATTCTATATTTGCGTAAACTAAAGTTCAACCTGCTTTATTCATGAAATTTCGTCATGAGGGCACAAAACGCAATAAGAGAAAGGGAGCGCAGATTTTTGGCGCACAGGAATAGCCGTAGCTATTTCAACCCGGAACATGTGTTAGAAGATCGTTATGAGAGCTGAAAATGCAATAAAAACAATGGGATATAAAATTGATGCATAGCTCCGCTATGGGGAGATTTTATATTCCAACAAAGGGTTGTTTTGCAGCAGTTTCGGCTCGTAATAGATTTTATAATGCATGTTCCGGGTTTAGCACCAAAAAGATAGCATTCCTTTCTATTGCAGCGGTTTGGGCGCGTAATAGATAATTTTATGAATAATGCAGGTTAAAATACGCAAAATCATGAAATCCAAAATAACGATTGCAATTTCATTTTTATTCCTCTTATTATTGATTAATCCATCATCTGCGCAGCGAATCGATAAAAATGCAGCCTGGGATTATGCACTTCTGTTTGCCAAAAACAGTTTGGGAATAAAAAATCCTACTATTGATAAGCTTCTCCCCTGGCCGGATGAAAATAACGGACCGCTTTATGCGGTTAATTTCCGCCCTGATGGATTTGTGCTTTTATCTGCAAATGGCAATTACGGCCCGCTCCTCGCCTACAGCAAACATGGCCATTTTCATCCTGATCAGCTTCCCGAGCAGGCCAAAGCCTTGATCAACCATCAAATGAAAACGGCATCCGCCTTTGCCGACAGTCCTGTTCAAAATATGGCTACAACATCAACAAAACTCCTGATAAATGCAAAAGAAAACCTTGTGCGGCAAGCAGCTGTTGCGCCTTTATTGCGCACCATCTGGGGCGAAGATTTTCCTTACAACGCATATTGTCCTGAAGACATCAACGGTCCTGGCGGACATGTATTTGCCGGATCATCGGCGGTAGCAATGGCGCAGATTATGTACTACTGGCGCTGGCCTTTGACCGGACAGGGCAGCAAGTCCTATACCGCAGAACCCTATGGCGTTTTGAGTGCAGATTTTGGCGCCACACATTATTTATTTGATGCCATGATGCCCAATCCGGATCCCAATTACGATGAAATTGCATTGCTTCTGTCCCATATTGGCATTGCATCGGAAATGCATTACTCCCCAACCGGCTCCGGCACCGATGCCGCTTCCCTGATTCAGGCAATGTCGGCACATTTCAGGTATTCGGACAATATCCTCGTGCAGCAAAGGGCCAATTTCAGTGATGAAGATTGGAAAAACCTGATCAAATCGCAGTTGGATCAGGATATTCCTGTATTATTTGGCGGTTTCGACACCACAAAAGCGCACACCTTCGTTTGCGACGGTTACGACAATCAGGGGCTTTTTCATTTTAATTTTGGCTATTCGGGTTATGGCGATGGCTATTACCTGATTGATGACCCCTTGGGGTTTGCAGCAGAACAGGCATGCAGCCAAAATCTTGTGCCCAATGAAGAATACCCGGCTTATGCCAGCGGGCACACACTCCTTGATTTTTCCCGGGGCACTTTCAGCGACGGCAGCGGTCCGCTGATGCCCACGCAAAGCAATGCGGAGGCAAGCTGGCTGATCAGTCCGCAAACCGGTGTTGATTCCGTAAAAAGTATCTTGCTGGGCTTCCACAGTTTTCAACTCGGTGCCGGAGATACCCTCTTTGTATATGATGGCGAAAACCATGAAGCGCCCCTCCTGCATTATTTTACGGGAGATAATGTACTTTCCGGGATTTCCTCCAGCGGGAATAAAATTTTCGTTGCTTTTAAAACCAATAGCGAAGACAATGGCAAAGGTTGGCTGGCCTTTTATGAATCACTTGCACCGGATTATTGCATTGGAGGCCAACATCATATAAGCTCTGAAAGCGGAACTGTAAACGATGGCAGTGGAACAAAATTCAATTATCAGAATAATTTTGAATGCGAATGGATTATTGAACCCATGTGGGGCACAGGCATTACGCTAGGCTTCAATTTCTTTGATACCGAACCGGGCAAAGATGTGCTCAAAATCTTTGAAGGCAAATCGAATGTGCTGCTGGGCACCTTTTCAGGTATTTACCTCAATGGCGTGCCACAGGATGTTTTTTATTCACGAAACGGAATCCTGAAATTGCAGTTTACCACGGATGAAAGCATCACAAAACCCGGCTGGGAAGTCTATTATATGGCTGATAATGTGGGGATTCAGGATCAGACAGACAAAACCATACTGAGCATTGCCCCTGTACCGGCACAGGATTTTATAGAAATCAGCCTCAAAACAGGATTTCCAAAAGATACGCAAATCGAAATTTATGATGCCCTCGGAAATCCCTGCGCCCGGCACAGATTACCAGCTCATCATCAAAAATTAAATATCGACATCAGTGCACTAAACAGCGGCATTTATTTCCTGAAAGCGGGCAGTTTACAGCATAAAACCAGCCGGCGCTTTATAAAACTTTAGTAGTTTGGAAATTAAAAGCTTATATTTGTTTCAAAACCAATTCCCTTAGCCATGAAAAACTTTATCCTTATTATTCTTTTAGGGGCACTTTTGCTCCCCTCCTCTTTTGCGCAGGAATCTATCGGCAAACAGGAGATCCGCAAAGCCGCACAACAATTTATCGCTGCGCATTTTCAGGCTGAAGCGAATATCATTGAAATGCGCATGTATAACGAAAATCCGCACATCAGCCTGCTTTTGCTTGAACCATCGGGCTACCTTCTGATGAGCACAAAAAAGAACACGCAAGCCGTTTTGGCCTGGTCGGAGCATTCCAAAGCTGATTTTGAACGTATTCCGCCGGCTTTCAAAGCATGGACAAATCAATACGAAAAGCAACTGGATTATCTCGAAAACAATCCGGCTGCCTCTTTGAAAAACGCTTCCGCACAATGGGATGCACTGCTTTCGGGCAATACCTTAAGCCGGGAAAATATGCGTGCTGTTGAGCCTATGTTGTTCAGTACATGGGATCAGGGCTTCCCTTACAATATGCAATGTCCCGCAGATCCGGAAGGGCCATCAGGCCACTGCGTTACCGGCTGTGTAGCAACTGCTTTGGGACAATTGGTGAACTATTTCAGGTTTCCTCAAACCGGAGAGGGTGAATATGCTTATTATCTCTATCCTTATGGCACAATATCGGCTGATTTTGGGGCAACCACCTATCATTGGGATCAGATGAACAATCATCCTACGGAAAAAAATCCTGCCATTGCCCAACTGCTCAGTCATTTAGGCATTTCGGTAGATATGCAATACGGCCCGAACAGTTCAGGAATGAACAACCATAAAGGCGCTTATACCCTGCGGACTTTCTTTCGCTATTCCCCGGAAACGGAATATCTTTTCCGCGACAGCACTTCATTAGACTGGAAAGCCATGCTGGTGCAGCATCTCGATCAAAATATCCCGCTTTACTATGCCGGATGGTCGGAACCCAATGTTGTGGGGCACGCATTTATCTGCGACGGCTACCAAACCGAAGATTACTACCATTTTAACTGGGGCTGGGGTTCCAGCTGGGACGGCTATTTTTATGTGGACGACCTGATTGTGGGCGGAAACAACTTCAATCTGGCACAGGAAATCATCATCAATGCCTTTCCGGATACAGTGAACAATGAATACCCCTACTGGCCTGAAAATGAAAATGTAATTAACTCTTTTTCAGGCACCCTGGATGACGGCAGCGGTCCGGTTTATCCTTCTAAAGAAGGCATGGACGTGAAATGGCTCATTGATCCGCAAAACGAATTTGATTCTGTTTCTTCCATTCATCTCAGTTTCCATAAATTCGATATTGAAGAAAATGTGGCTCATCTGAAAATTTATGATGGAGAAGATACCAATGCACCACTCCTTGCAGAGCTAACAGGCGACCTGAGCGGCGCTTTGCCACAAATCAGCAGCACAGGCAACAAAATGCTGCTTCACTATACCACAAGCACAAGCACATCATGTGAAGGCTGGCTGCTTTCTTATGAAAGTGAGCGTCCGGAATGGTGCCGTAGCATGGAGATGATCAATGAAAGTGCAGGAACGATCAGCGATGGAAGCCAAAACTTTTTCTATGAAAACAATACACTTTGCAAATGGAACATAAACATGAACAGCCCTTTCGGCATGATTGATTTTATGTATTTTGAAACCGAAGAAGGCCACGATGTTGTGAAAGTTTATGAATTTCCCAGCATGGAATTGCTGACAGAACTATCAGGCGATTACAGCGGACAACAAACTCCGGGCCCCTTCTACACAACTACTGGTTCATTCTTCATCACCTGGCAAACCAATAACACAAATCGCGCGCAAGGCTGGAAGGCAGAATATTCAAATTTAGACGGAACAAACGACCTGCCAATTGAAAAGGGCATCCGGGTTTATCCCAATCCGGGAAATGGAGTTTTTTATTTAAGCAACTTACGAAACATCAGTAAATTAGAGGTTTACAATATCGCTGGACAATTGATTTTGGAACAACAACCCAATAAAAACATGGCTCCGCAAAAAATAAATCTTTCCAATCAAACCAAAGGTGTGTACTTTCTGAAAATAATTCAGGATGAGAAAAGTATAATGAAAAAGCTAATTTTGAAATAAAAAATCAGGTTTCATATTAAAAGACTACTTTTGTAGCCAATTAATGTGAAATTTAAAATGCGGCAGTTTTAGACGAACTGCCGCATTATTTATTAGAATACTATGACATTCGAAGATTTAAAACTGATCTCTCCCATACTGAAAGCAATCAATGACGAAAATTATGAAGAGCCCACTTCCATTCAGGCACAGTCCATTCCACATATTTTAAGGGGATCGGATGTATTGGGAAGCGCACAAACCGGCACGGGAAAAACAGCTGCTTTTGCCATTCCGATTCTCCAGCTTTTATATCAAAACAATGCACCACAAAAAGGAAAGCGCAAAATTGCTTCGCTCATTGTAACGCCTACCCGCGAGCTGGCAATCCAAATCGGGGATAGTTTCAAAGCCTACGGCAAATATACACGCCTGCGCCATACCGTAATTTATGGCGGTGTAAACCAGGGATCGCAAAAAGATGCACTAAGGAAAGGTGTTGATATACTTGTGGCCACACCCGGAAGGCTGCTCGATTTGATGGAACAAGGATATATCAGCCTGCGCGATATCAAGTATTTTGTATTGGACGAAGCCGACCGCATGCTGGATATGGGATTTATCCCCGATGTTAAAAAAATCCTCGCCAAACTTCCGCAAAAAAGACAATCCCTCTTTTTCTCTGCCACGCTTCCACAGAATATTGTTGCCCTGTCGCGGCAAATCCTGAGTTCGCCCAAAAAAATTGCTGTGGATCCGGTTTCCTCAACCGCCGAAACCATCCAGCAATACCTTTATATGACCAATCGGGAAAACAAAAGGGAGCTGCTGCTGCATATCCTCAAAAACCGCGACATCAAGCAAGCACTGCTCTTTTCACGAACAAAGCATGGTGCCGACCGCATTGCGCGCAACCTGAAAAAAGAAAAAATCAATTGCGCTGCTATTCATGGCGATAAATCACAAAATCAGCGACAAAAAGCCCTGAGCGACTTTAAAGCCGGAAAAGTCAGGATACTGGTAGCAACCGATATTGCTGCCCGCGGTATTGATATTGACAAGCTCCATTATGTGATCAATTATGATATTCCCAATGAATCAGAAACCTACGTACACCGTATAGGCCGTTGCGGAAGAGCCGGAGAAGAAGGCATATCCATTTCCATTTGTGAACCGGAAGAAAATGCCTGGATCCGCGATATCGAAAAACTCACCAAGCAGAAAATCCAGATTGTGGACGACAATCCATTTCCGCAAACCGACAAACCCATGAATGCCGCCCAAAAGAAAGAATGGGAAAAAGAAAAACTGCGCAGGAAAAAAGAATTCTTCGCCAAACGAAAGCAAAACAAAAGTGACGGACAAAACAGAGGAAGCAGACAAAACAGGGGGTTTCAGGGAAAGCGGAAAAGTAAATAAGTTTTTGCCTTTTCAAGTCTGTTCAAAATGCTATCGCTTCATATACCTAGCTTTTTTCGCCCGTACCATATCAGAATACTTTGCCCTGCCCTGCTCATTGGGCATGCGGCAAAGGTAAATTTCTGTACCATCCTCCCTGAACCAGGGATCATCAATTGTTTCGACCCGCTCCACACGATCAAAAAGCGGATCCAGTTCTTTTGTCTTATCAAAACCACTGTTCATTCCTGAATGTACATAAAGCAGATAATCAGCTGATAAACTATCCGGCGCCCAGAAAATAAAGCTGCCATTGGTTGATATCGGCTGTGGAATCCCCTGCCCTTTCCCATAAAACATCACTGCTCCGGCCTGACCGTAATGCTCGCAAAAAATAGCGCAGTTACCTTCAATTTTTTCCGGATGATTCAGGTAAATATCAATCACTGCTTGTGCAAGCTTGTCCCAGCCGCGCATATCGGCCATATCCTGCGGAATATCGTAATTCTTTCCATCCTCCCAGCGGAACGCACCTTTTTGGGCAATATTTTCAGCTTTCATAAAAGGGATACCATCAAAAGAGAAGGAAAGCCAAAGCGAAATTATCATATTGGCCATCAAAAAAAGGAAAAGCAGCACAAAATATTTCTTCACGTATTTTTCAAAAAAGATTGCGCCGAAAACAAACATCACCGGATAAACGCCCAGCGTATAATAGCCTTTGCCGTTGCCCAGCATAATCAGAAGGATGACGAGGATAAATGCAAAGGCAAACAGCCTGTATTTCCGTTCATTCCTGAAAAACAACAAACCAACCAAAGCCATTAGCCAAATATATATTGCCTGCACATTCATCATAAGTTGGGACAGCAGGAAATCGGAATAGCGCACATGAACCAACTGGGTGTCCCTCAGCTCTTCCATATGCATGAGCACAGGCCAGTTGTGGCTGTATTGCCAGTAAATATTGGGCATGATTATGATAAAACCGATGAGCATAGCCCAAAGGAAGTATTTCGAAAAAAAGAGCTTCCGCCAGGGTGAAAGCAGGAGCGCAAGCACAAAAGCAACAGCAATAAATGCCATGGAATACTTATTCAGAAAGCCAAAAGCCGAAACCAGGGCAATCCAAATCCAGTATTTTGGATTTTCCCTCCGGATCATAACAATCATCAGATAAGAAAAAAGGATCCAGTAAAAATGATTGAAGGCAACCGGTTGGAAAAGGGTATTTGTATGTAGATAAGAAGGTGAAAACAAGTATGCGAGACAAGCCAGTGCAAGTGCTTTTTTCTGTCCGCCAAGCTCTTTTACGGCCAGTGCTATAAGGACAATATTGACCGCGCCAATCACTGCAGGAAAAAAGCGCAAAGCAAATACTGTATTTCCAAAAAGGGAAACAGCCAGCTTCCCTATGACGGCAATGGACGGAGGTACAGCAACAAAACCCCAGTCAAGATGCTGACTTTGGGCATAATACAAATATGCATCGCGATGCAGGCCGTAATTATCGTAAGTTAAAAGATGCACGGTCAGTTTAGCAATGGCAAAAAACAGAATCAATGTCCAGGCGGATGATAATATGGGGGGTAAGTGTTTCATTTTTATGCTAAAAATAATACATCTCGCAATTAATCCAAAAGATTAAAACCCACAAAATGGAGCAAGTTGCACTACAAAATATCGTTCAAAGTGAAAGCGATCATTTAATAGCGAATTTTACATAAATTGATGACTTCAATTTAATTTTCTGAAACTGAATATCATACTTAAGTTTCTGTCCGTCAACAAAATATTCTGTAGTATTTGATCGGGCTCCCCGTATCATATAGTTTACGTTTGATACAGATGGATGTTCAATCTCCTTAATGATCGTAGCTTTACCCGTCTTCTCCCTAATGGCATTCAATAAATAATCCGATTTATCTTTTGCTGACTTTATGGCCGATATACGCACTTGTTTTCTCAAACTATCCATTTTTGAGTGATTCACCTTTGCAATATGAGCTTCGTCAATTTCAAGTTTATCAAGTTCCTGATATACGTTTAAAAGTATTTTTGCATTTGGCACGATCAATGTGTAATCACGTTTTGTCAGAACTCCTTTCTTTGCCCAGCCTACCCTAAAGTATTCCGCATTGGCATCTGATATTGAAAGCTTTGAAATATCAACACCTACTTTAGTCAGGGCTTCTTTCAGTTTTTCTTCCTGCTGGTCTATGGTTACCTTACTTTTGCCTTTATGGCCTTCAGTCAATGTAATATTTATAAAAATCTGATCCGGAATTATTAAAAGCTCCGCAGTTCCCGTAACTTCAATAAAAGGAGATTCCAGTCCTCCCTCAGGAACCCGCTGGCCGAAAGAGGTTAAAGCACTGTAAATAATGGCAATAATAAAAACAAGGCTTATTTTTTTCATGATAATTTATTTTTTTATGATGTCAATCTATTAATAGATATCCTTGACTCAATTATGCATGACGGTCTGGCTAGGAAATCATGACGTCAGCGGCATATTTTATTTTTAGGGAAAGCTTTGCCTTTCCTTTCTGGCCATCACTATTTCTGGACTTCTTTGGCCAGTTTTTCAAAATGGGCCTTTATTTCCTTCTTGTCAGAATATTCTGTATAATCATCCAAAAAAATCGTAAAGTGCTCATCCTTGGCGTTATCAATCTCAATAGTTTTAAGTTTAATTTCAATGTTTTTAATTTCTGGCTCAACTTTAAAACTTCTTTCACACATACGGGATTTAAAACGTAAACTATGTTCCTCAAATTCAATGTATGAGCCCGATATTAATGTAATCTGCTTAGATATAGTAATATACGAATATATCGCGAGCCCTAAAAAGATAAAACTATCCAGCAAACTCCCCATATCGCTTAAACCATTGAAGCCTGAAAAATCTTTAAACAAAGCCAGAACAATGGCAAATGCAGCCAAAACGATAGAAAAGCTCCGTAAATAGCGGAGTTTTTTTTCGAGTTTCGCTGTAGTAAATAATTTTTTAGTCATTTTAGTATCAATTATATCTGGTTAGAGGAAAAATACTCAAGATCACATCAGCAATAACCAAAACAATATTGGTCTCATTGGAATTTCGTAGAAAGGCGAAAGTTAAATCTCCAACAGATTCCTCCAAAGCCTTCCTCATGCTTCGGAAAACTTTGTCTGAATGACGGGTTTTATAGCTTATTAAGGGCCAGCAAAAAATTATAGCCTAATTCAGCTATTGTATATAGAAATCGGTTGTTAATACGCTCCCACCTCCCATAATTAACGAGTTCTCCTCCGAATTTCATTTTGAAATCACGTACGCCATAAGGCCGGTCGGGACGTCCAACACCCATAAAATCAAATACTGGGATATTGTTTTGACGGCCATAATCAACAGCTGCCCAGGTAGCCAAAACAGAGGGGTAAATCCCTTTGCAACTGTATTCGCGGTCCAGTCCGCAAACATACCATTCATAAATGGCGCGTCCTTTGGAAACCGGGCTCAGAATACCCCCAATTATTTTGTTTTCAAAACGAATTAAACGGATGACGCCGGCCTTGTTTTCACCCTCACGATAGAAATTCAGGAATAAATCCAGGCGCGGCAAGGGCTTTTTCACCCTGTTTTGATACAGATCCTGCAAAATGGCATAAAAATCATGGATTTGCTGCTCATTTTCCGGAGCAATGACCTCTGCCCTATTTTGCAAACTTTTCCTGATCTGCCTGCGTTTCGAGCTGCTCATCTGTGCAAATATCTGTTGCTCGCTATCCGATGGTGTGAGCAGGTTTAGCCTTTCTTCAAAGTGAAAACGGTTATTTTCAAATACGTTCTTGTATCTGCTTAAATCCCGGAAATTCCTGAATTGTATAAAAATACTTTTATTGCGAACCTGCCTGATAAGTGCTTTTAGAATGACATCCGCAAGCAATTCTTTATCTGCCGCATCAGGATCAATTACCGGACCACCATAAGCCAAGGTACGCTTGCTGAAATAGCCTTTCAAGCCTTTTGATTCCTGAATGCTTACGCTGTGCAGGACGGCCAGAAGCTTTTCGTTAGAGTACACAGCTGTTATGTGTGGTTTAAAAAAGCGTGTTTTTTCAAATACCTGATACATCTCCGGAGACTGAAAAACGACCGGATAGCGCACTTTTTCAAGTAACTTCTTCCAGTCATCAACAGAAATATCCTCTATTCGTTTCTTTATCGTATAATCAGGCATAGCAAAGAAAGCAAATCAAATGGTTTAGAAACCAATGTTAAAGCCCGCAGACATTGTAAACTGGTCTCCCTGGAAATAGGCCGGTGTATATTTATCTAAATAATACTGTGCCGGCTTGTCATCAACATCAAATCCCTGGATATCGCTTTTAATCAACTCCGCAAATATTGTAGTATTATTGAATATCTCATAGCGTGCTTTGAAAGAAATAGTTGTGTTTTCCCAGGTGATATCCTGCAGCACAGGGTTTTTATCTACATCTTTTCCTTCGTAATAATAATCGTTTCCATGACGCGCTTTAAAGAAAGCAGCCTGCACCCATAAGCCCCGCATGGGTTTGAAATCTACAGCAAAATAAATTTCATCGGAATTTCCTCTTAAATAATGCCCGAGGTTATAATCATTACTGGTGAATGTTGTAGTGGAAATCCGATGCGCATAAGTCAATGGGTTGGTGCGTGTGTATTCTGCTGTTAGGGCAAGATTCCGCACCGGCCATCCACTAAGGCGTGCACCTCCTTTTCCGCTGATAAAATTGTGTTCATCTGATTTCGATATACGGCTCACCTTCAACTCATCAATAAATACTGAAGCATACAGGTGGAGGTATTTAATATTGCGGCTGCTGATGTCCAAAAACATCTGTGAGTTCTGGCCGTTCTCTCCGCCCGAATTTGTATTATTCAAAGTATGATCCACTGATTTATAGAAAAATACCGGAATCAGATAAGCTGGATGGATATTATCGGCACTGTAAATCACGGAATTTCCAATCGAAATATTCAAATTTTTAAAAGGAGTAATTGTCAGCATATTGGCTGCGATATATTTATTAAAAAATACGGAACGATAAACCGATTTATCCCAATAAGAACGAGCACTATCGACAACATCAGACACTAACCAGCCGTGAATATAATTAAAATCGAGCCATTTAACAGGTTTTATATGCAGTTTGATATGGGCAAATGATGGCGTGCGACCGGAGAGGATATTGCTTCCGTGATAATTGCTTCCCCACTGGAAATGATCTTTGATCAAACCAAATTCGCCCCAATCCCATGAATAAACGATACCGCCACGCATTTCGGAATAATCGATTCCGCCTTCAGGATTTCCTTTTACCGGTACACCATATCTTTGATTGAAATATTCCGGTGCAATCAAACGCTCTTTTTCATGATTATCGCGCAAACTGGCATAAGCCGACCAGTTATCGCCAATATAGGAAAACAATTCAGCACCCCACCAGCGGTGCATATTGGAACCATTATCGTTGTTCCAAATCTGAGCGCCAATAATTGGCTGCACCTGCATACGGAAAAGATCATCTTCCCAGCTTAAAGCCAGCGGGTTGAGACTTGTTGCAAGCTCGGGCTGTTTTTTAAATATATCAAATTTATTGTCGAGCGATACTTTACGTTCCAAACGGTAGTCTTCAAGAAAAAAGCTCAGGTCCTTCTGTTGCCTTGGGCTTAATTGATCCTGTTTTTGCTGTGCTTCGAGGAGCTTATCTGCAATAAACATTCGGCTGTATGGTTTTACAGCCGAATTAATGCTAATGACCTGTTCATTGGCCAGTTCATCAAGAAAATCGTATATAGCAGCATTGGTAACATGCTCATAAACAGTTTGTCCATATACAATTGGTGCTAAAAGCACAAAAAGGATTAAAATATTTAACTGTTTCATTTTCTGCGTTTTAGTTTTATTGTTTCAGATAGTGCGTCCGCAAAAAGCAGTCTCTTAACTTTTAAAGGCAGCAAATTTAATCTTTTTATTCACAATTGATTTTAATGAAAACACAAATCTGATGATTCAAAGGGACAGCTTAAGGCGTTGTACTCGAAACCGGGAGCACTTTTCCATTAAAGAGCTTCCTGCCATTAATAGAGAAATCAGCGATCCACTGCCCCATTTCTATTGCATTGAGCGGAGGTTCGTATCCGGGAAAAGCTTCCTGAAGCATTTCGGTTTTAACCGCGCCCAATGCCAGTGCATTTACACTTATTTCCCTATCTTTCAGTTCTTCAGCCAATGCTTCTGTCAGTATGCTCAAAGCTCCTTTACTACTGCTGTAAGCAGCCAGGCCGGGAAATTTCACGCTGCCCTGCACGCCGCCCATACTGCTGATATTTACGATATGCGCACCTTTCTGCATCATCGGCAAAAAGCCCTGGATTAAAAAATAAGGGGCTTTGATATTTACAGAAAACATTCGGTCAAATTCTGCTTCCGTACTGTTTTCAAAAGCTGCTGCCTTGAGGTATCCGGCATTGTTGATGAGAATATCAACCTTAAGACCCAGTTGCGCCAAATGTTTGAGCAACTTCTTGCGGGGTTCGGATTGAGCGATATCGGCTGCCACAGGAATAAACTCCGATGTTTGATCTCCAGCATCGCGTTCCAGCTCATTTTGCAATGATTTCAAGGCTGTTTTATTGCGCGCTATACCGATAATTTTCATTCCATCCATGGCAAAAAAAGCTTTTACCATTTCACGTCCGATGCCTCGGCTGCAGCCGCTTATGATGATTGTTTTCATTTTACAAATAGTCTGATTTATCCTGTTCCAACTGTATAAATGGCGCAACAGCGCGGTGATAGATCCCGTGCACCCAGGCAATTGCCATACCGTAATTGGTTACCGGAATACCGGCATCCACAGCAGGTTTCAGGCGGTTCATTACTTGTTTTTTGGTTAAAACGCATCCACCACACTGTATCACAATTGCATAATCATGAATATCGCGGGGCAGCTTATTCAATCCGCTGACCACATCAAATTCCAGCTTTTTACCCGAATAATTGCTGAGCCAGCGCGGGATTTTCACCCTACCGATATCGTCACAGCTCACATGATGCGTGCAGGATTCCAAAATCAACACACGATCGCCATCCTTAAGCTCCGCGAGCTTAGGAGTTCCTTTGATGTAATTCTGGAAATCCCCTTTATGCCGCGCCAATATGATACTGAAACTGGTCAGGGGGATTTCCGGTGGCACAGAAGCATCAGCCTTTAGAAACACCTGACTATCGGTTACCACCAGTTTTGGTTTGGGCTGCATCTTGCGGATATATTCATCTACTTCGCGTTCTTTTATTACGACCGCCGTACTGTCGTTATCCAGCACATCGCGGATCAGCTGCACCTGCGGCAAAATCAAACGGCCTTCCGGTGCTTCGATGTCGATGGGCGTAATCAGCAAAACCGTATCGCCATAGGAAAGCAAATCGCCAATAAGGCTGTTGCTCTTGTAGGCCGATTCAGGTATGGCTTTACGGAGCGCATCAATCAGCTGATTATGATTATGATGCGTCAATCCGGAATAATCCATCGGCTCCGATTTGAACTCCTTTTTGATTTGATCCACAAAACTTTCATCAAGTGGCTGCAGGTCAAATTTATTGTGCACAATCACAAAAGGCACGGCAAAATCATTAAATTTTTCTGCCAGCATGCGCTCCGGTGCACCAAAAGTATTGTTGGTAATTACAAGCACGGCCAGATCAATGGTTTTGAGCGCCTGAATGGATTTCTCTATCCGTTTTTTGCCCAGTTCGCCTTCATCATCAATTCCGGCAGTATCAATCAGGATTACGGGACCAATTCCGCCAATTTCCATGGATTTTTTAACCGGATCGGTGGTTGTTCCGGCAAAATCAGAAACAATAGCAATTTCCTGTCCGGCCAAAGCATTGATCAAAGAGGATTTTCCATTGTTCCTTCGGCCAAAAATACCGATATGCGGTTTCGCGTCTTTTCCTTTCATAAATTTTATTTAAACAATATCTCCAAGCGAAAAACCCGTTTTCAGGAGGTTTTCTGCTTTCAGGATTACTTCCAGTTTTTCTGCTTCGATCATCTGCAGTGCCTGATTAGCTTCCTGAATGCTGCATTGGTTCTCTTTGATATATTTTGCCAGTTCAGCCGCCTTGTGATACCCCACATACGGGCTCAAAGCTGTAGCCAAAACCGGCGATTTCATTACGATTTCATAGCTTAGCCCTTCGGAAACTTCCATACCTTCGATCAGGTTCGTTTTCAGCGTTTTGGCAGCAGCGATCATCAATTTCATACTGGAAATCATGGCATGGCCAATCATGGGAAGATAAGCATTGAGTTCGAGGCAGCCCTGAGCTGAAAGCCGTGTTACCAGTCCGTCGTTGGCATAAACCTGATGTGCAGCAGAAACAACATATTCAGGAATCACCGGATTCACTTTTCCTGGCATAATACTGCTGCCCACCTGTTTATTCGGGATTTTCAGTGTTTTTGAACTTAAATCCGAAGCCAGAAGGCGCAAATCATTGACCATTTTCTCCAAATTAACCGCAAAAGATTTCATAATGGCATGCACTTCCACAAAGCTGTCCAGATTGCTTGTGGCATCAGGCAGGTTTTCGCTGCGTGTAACCGGCAGACCTGTGATCCTGCGCAGTTCGGGCACTACTTCCATGATAAAAAAGCGGGGCACAGCAATTCCTGTTCCCACGGCACTTCCTCCGAGATTCACCACTTTAATCCGCTCAAAACACTTGCTCACCCGCCACCAATCGCGCGAAAGGGCTTCGCTGTATGAGCTGAACAATTTCCCAAAAGAAGTGGGCACAGCTTCCTGCATCTGGGTATAGCCCGGACGCAGCACGTTGCGGTATTGCCCTTCTTTTTTCTCCACCTCCAAACGCAGATCATTAATAGCTTTCTCCAGATCGCGCAAAAGGAACATCAACGCCAGCTTCAATGCTGTTGGAACCACATCGTTGGTCGATTGGTAGATATTGGCATGGTTGAACGGATCAATGTATTCATAATCGCCCGGCCGTCTCAAAAGCGAAGTTAGCGACAGATTTGCAATTATTTCATTGATATTCAAGTTTATGGAAGTCCCTGCCCCACCCTGAACCGCCGGAACGATGAAATCCTCATAGCCGTCGCCCCTGCTTACTTCTTCGGCAGCAGCTTGAAGGGCAATAATAATTTCATCATCAAAAAAAGAGAATGGAAGCTCATCCTGAGGATATTTTTTCAATGCTGTTTTCTTAAAAGAACCATAGGTATTATAGCAGGCCTGTTTCACCCAGCCCATTGCCTCATACCATTCTTTATGAAAAGGAGTTTGATCCGGAAAATTCTCCCTGGCGCGCATACTATGGATGCCATACAGCGCATTTGCAGGAATTTTCAGTTCCCCTAAGAAATCTGTTTCGATGCGGTAATCTTTCATAAGTAGATATTAATCTGCCCTTAAGCGGTTAAACAACTTAAACAGCACAAATGTTCCGGTAAGGGCAACAGCCAAAAGCAGCGTACCTTGAAGCATTTCTTTATATACAAAGCTTCCGATGGAAAAAAGTGAAGTATAAATGACCACGATGCCCACAAAAACACAAAGCAGCTGTACCGGCATTTCCCAGGGTTTTCCCTGATCTTTTTCATCAACCGGATCGCCATCGGCGCGGGCTTCATCCACTACTTTTTTCCAACCAGGGCCACCGGGACGTGTAAGCTTATAAAATTTGCGTAATGTTTCAGTATTTTCCGGGGCCGTCAGGAAAGTTGTAAGCAGCCACGCCAAAGTTGTTCCGCAAAGGCTGATGAGCAGTTTTACGGTAAAGTCATCCAAAACCCCGTAGGAAATATCTTCGGTAACAAACATCACCAATACAACTGCCTGCACTGTAGCCACAATCATGGCCACAATTTCTGTCCAGGCATTGATGCGCCACCAAAACCAGCGCAAAAGGTAAATTGCCCCGGTTCCCGCTCCGCTAAGCAGCAAAATATTAAAAGCCTGCGTGGCATTGTCCATGATAGTCAGCGACATCAGCCCGGCGACGAACATCAAAACAACGGTACTGATACGTCCGGTGGTAACCATCTCTTTTTGGCTGGCATCCGGTTTCACAAATCTTTTATAAAAATCATTGACCACATAAGATGAACCCCAATTGAGGTGCGTACCGATGGTGGACATATAAGCCGCAATGATGGAAGCCACGACCAAGCCCAGCCAACCAGGATTCAGCTTGGAAAGCATAACCGGATAAGCGATATCATCTTTAAGATAAGTATCGTTGATCGCCGGAAAATCAGCTTTTATGGAAGCAAGATCGGGATAAATGACCATAGAAGCCAGAGCAACGATAATCCAGGGCCAGGGACGTAAAGCATAATGGGCAAAATTAAAGAGCAATGTGGCACCAATTGCGTTTTTTTCATTTTTTGCCGACAGCATCCTTTGAGCGATATAACCACCGCCACCGGGTTCTGCGCCGGGATACCAAACCGCCCACCATTGCACAGCAATAGGGATAATGAGCAAAGGAACCAGTAAGGATGGATTTGAAAAATCAGGTAAAAAGCTCAGCTTGTCCTGCAATGCCGGATTTGAAAGCAAATTGCTCAAACCGCCCACTTCGGGTTGGTTTACAGCTACAACGGCTGCATAAACTGCCCCGAACATTGCAATGCTGTATTGGAAAAAATCGGCCCAGATCACGCCTTTTAAACCGCCGATGGCTGCATAAATCACAACCACAAACGAAGCCCCAACAACAATTACCCAAGGTTCCAGCCCCAGCATTACACCACCAATTTTGATGGCTGCCAGCGTTACTGTTGCCATAATCAGGCAATTAAAAAATACGCCCAGGTACAAAGAACGGAAACCGCGCAAAAAACCTGCTGCTTTTCCACTGTAGCGCAATTCGTAAAATTCAAGGTCGGTCAGCACATTGGAGCGCCGCCAAAGTTTGGCATAGATGAAGACAGTGACCATACCCGTGATGAGGAAAGCCCACCATGCCCAGTTTTTGGCCACACCCGATTCGCGTACCATTCCGGTAACAAGGTTGGGCGTATCGGCACTAAAAGTACAGGCTACCATACTGATTCCCAATAGCCACCAGGGCATTCCTCGTCCCCCAAGAAAAAATTCCGAAACATTTTTCCCGGCCGTTCGCGAGGCAATCCAGCCAATGGAAAGAACAATAACAAAAAAAACTCCGATAATAATCCAGTCGATGTTTTGTAGTAAATTTGATTGCATGTGTAGTGATTTGCGAACAAATCTATGAATTTGACAGGAACAATTGACCTTTATGCTCATTTTTTCAGTACAACATTTGTGCGCAGGAAATATTTAAGCCCCCATTCTCCGTTTTAAAAGATAATTTTACGATATTTGTGCAGCTAACAACAAAGGAAAACCTAGGCTATTGAGTAAACTAAAATACTATAGCATCATTTTAGCCAGATTATTTTTTTTTCTGGCCGTTCCTATTTATTCAGGAGCGCAAAGCTTTGATTATTTGAATCTCAAAGAATATCATTACGACGGCAATGATGGCCTGCAAAGTGAATTGACCAAATCTATTGTGCGCGATGATATTGGTTTTATATGGATTGCCACTGATAACGGGCTGATCCGATTTGATGGCAACAATTTTATCCGTTATGAGAAGGAATTACCTTCGGTAGTTATAAAAGACCTGCTCTTGCACAGCAATGGAATGATTTATGTCTCCACCGATCTCGGTTTGTCGCAAATTACGCCCTCGGCACAAGAACCTGCTTTTCAATCATTATTCCCCGGCCTCACACACGCTTCCGACACCGCTTTATGGTATCCAAAGCAGTTATACGAAGATGATAAAGGCAATCTTTGGATCAGCGACAATAATTCCGTTTGGAAAATGCAGGGACAGGATTTCACCCAATTTCGTTTCAGGCCGGATGATATTTGCCACAATGTACAGCGCTCGTTTGAAATAAGCCAGGATTTTAAAGGGAACTTTTTTATTGTATCCCCTGTAAGCAACATTTATTATAGCACAGATGGGCAAACATTTGACAGCCTAAGCTGGGCGCATGAAAATTCCGGATTGCATTTTGCTTCAGCGGAAATTACACCTGACAAACTGATAATCAGCAATGAAAAAGGTGTTTTTATACTCAGCACTTTTTTTGTGCTTGAAAAAAAAATGGAAATCACACAAAAAGTGAACGAACTTTTTGATCTAAGCTGCATGCTTCCCTTAGACGACAATAATTTTCTGGCCGGTAGCTGGACACAAGGCATAAGGCATGTCCAAATCAAAAGGGACGAATTCATCTCAGCCACAGCTGTGGAAGGAGTAAACCAAAATAACATCAACGCTTTGACACTGGAAGACAATCAGTTGTGGATATCCAGCGACAATGGCATCATTATGGCCGAAAGTCCTTTTTTTAAAGCAGTTTACGGGGATTTAAGCCGTCAGTATATCCAGAATATCAGCGAAGGGCCTAACGGGAACATCTATTTCACAGATGGCAATACACTTTTTAAAATCAACAGTGAAAACGAGGCAATACCTTTATACAAAACAGACGGTTCTTCCATTATATTGAGGATCATCACAGGACAAAAAAAAATCAGCCTATGTATGAACAACGGACATCTGATTAGAATCAGTTATGCAGATGGCAATGAAACCGACAGATTGGATTTAAGCAATTCCGGATCGGCAATTTTTGCAGGAATCGAAAACAAATCGGGAAATTTATGGCTTTGTCAGGATGGCTATGAAGGGCTCATTTCGATTACGCGCGAAGGCAGGATAAAATATTATAATAAGGATTTGGGGATCAGCAGCAGGATTGTTTGCGTTGCTGAATCTAATGACGGAAGTATATGGGCTGGGGGCCTGCACGACGACGCTTACCTTTTCCGCAAGGATAATGATTCAAAATCTTTTAAAAACATCAGCCAAGGGATTCCTTTTTTCCACAATACTGATTTGAATATCAATGAAATAATCCCTATAGAAGATGGAAAAGCATGGCTGGCAAGCTCGTTTGGGCTGCTTCATTTTGGTAATGATTCACTCAGCAGGATTCAACTGGGACAGCATACCGGAACAGCCATTAAAAGTTTGGTAAAAGGCAGGGAAGATAATCTATGGATGGCTGTGAGCAACGGCGTAATCAGGATGCAACCGCATGCCATTCTGGAGTACAACGAAAATAACGGACTGCCCAGCAAAACGGTGGGTTACCGTGATCTTTTTGCAGATTCATATGGACGCATTTGGGCCGGAACCGTGGATGGACTGGCCTTTGCTTACGACACCAAACCCGATACATGCCGTCCACCTGTTTTGATTGAAACCTTCAATAACAGAGATTCAGAAAAAACTATAAAAAACACAATAACAGCAACTAATAAAGATTATCTAAAGTTTAATTTCTTCACACCGGAATATCCGGGCAATGCCATAAAATACCAGTACCGCATACGCAGCAAGGAAGAACCATCCATTGGTTGGGCGAATGCAAGCCGCCAAATAGAAATTTATCCTGATGAGCTCCCAACCGGAGAACTCACTTTCGAGATCAGGGCACGAAAATCCGGGAATTTTATTTGGAGCCCCCCATTTATACTCAAATTGAGCATCAATTACCCATGGTACCTCGATATTGTTTATTGGTTCTTTATCCTGAGCGGACTCGCCCTGCTAATTGTTATCATCATACAACTGAACTCCATCCGTATGAAAAGGGAACAGCTGCGTTTGGAAAGCATTATTGCTGAAAGCACGGAAGCATTGCGGAAGCAAAAAGAACAATTAGAAGTACAAAAAGAATTGATCTCCCAGGCAAATGAAACGCTGAAAAAGAAAAATCATGAATTAGTGATTGCCAACGAAAAAGCCAACGAAGCTGCCCGTTCCAAGTCCCTGTTTCTAAGCACTATGAGCCACGAGCTCCGCACACCCATGAATGCCGTAATTGGCCTGGCATACATCCTCTTGCAGGAAGACCCCAAACCATCGCAGATACAAAACCTTAAAACACTAAAATTCAGTGGCGAAAACCTTTTGGCGCTAATCAATGATATTTTGGATTTTTCAAAAATTGAAGCAAATAAAATCCAGCTCGAAGAAGCCGATTTCAACATCAGGGATTTATGCCACAACTTAAAAAATGTTTTCCAGTTTAAAATTGATGAGAAACATTTAAAATTTATTCTGAAGATAGATGAAAATGTACCGGACTTTCTTGTTGGAGACCCTACCCGATTAAATCAAATATTATCCAACCTATTGAGCAATGCGGTAAAATTCACGGGGAAAGGAGATATTAATTTGATTATCAAAAAAAAGGGAGAAACGGATCAAAAAATTATCATTGAATTCTGTGTTAAGGATACGGGCATAGGTATTGAAAAAGAAAAACAGGAAGAAATTTTCAACAGCTTTACACAAGCCAGCTCATCTACAACCCGCAAATACGGTGGAACCGGCCTTGGGCTGAGCATCACCAAAAAGCTGCTTGAGCTGCACAACACCAATATATCGCTCGATAGTGAACCAGGTAAAGGATCGCGCTTTTATTTCGATATAAGCTTCCGCAAGAGTGAAAAACAGCTTGCATCTGCACCTTCATCTGAAGAACCATTTAAACTCATTCAGTTCCGTCAGGAAAAAGTACTCTTAGTCGATGATAATCAGGTAAACCTCATTGTAGCGCGTAAGTTCCTGAAGCAATGGAACCTGGATATAACAATGGCCAGAAACGGCAAAGAAGCTGTTGACCAGGTAAGCAAAAATACTTTCGATCTTATTTTGATGGACTTGCAGATGCCCGAAATGAACGGATATGATGCAGCTAATACCATCAGGCAAATGGATGGCGATTATTATAAAAATATACCCATTGTTGCTTTAACTGCATCTGCCTTGCTCGAAGTTAAAGAGAAAGTTCACAAGTACGGAATGAATGATTCTGTCACAAAGCCGTTTGTTCCGGCAATACTCAACGCAACTATAGCACGCTATCTGCATCAAGCATCTATGGACAAACTCTAAGCATAAATTTTAAACCGTTTCTTTCACAATCAGAAGCCTTTTGTAAAACAAACCAGATCATACAGAAACCAAAAACAAATAGTTATCAATTGGAGGTAGCCACCAAATAATTTTCACCTATATTTGTGCCTTCATATGCATTTAGAAACAAATTTTTAAGAAATGAAAAACAAAGTACTTAGTACAATCATCCTGATGATGAGCCTGTTTTATTTTAATGCACAAGCAGGCAATATCAGCATTGAAACGGCAAAAAAAGCTGCAGAAAACTATATGCAGGGGCATATTCTTTCTGATGGTCTGAAATCATTGGATATCAGCGAACAATTTACCATCAAAGTAGAAGGTGAAAACGTATATTACGCATTTAATTTTGCTCAGGGCGGATTTATCATTATTTCTGCAGAAGATGCTTTTAATCCGGTAATAGGCTATAACCTCAGTGGTTCATTTGACGCTGAAGGCCGCAACGAAAACTACCAGAGTTTTATGCAATCGTACAAAGAAGCGATCCTTACTGTACGCAACAGCAAAATGGAAGCAAGCCTGGAAATTGCAGCAAAATGGAACGAACTCCTTAGCTCAGATGCCACAAGAGCTACACGCGATATCGTAGTTGAGCCATTGGTACCTTCATTATGGAACCAGGACGATCCATATAACTATTTCTGTCCAGATGACGCAGCAGGCCCAGGAGGCAAAGTTTATGCGGGCTGTGTAGCTACAACCATGTCGCAGATTATGTACTACTGGCGCTGGCCTTGGGTTGGCGAAGGGTCAAACACATATTTCCTATATCCTTACGGTACACTGAGCGCCAATTTTGGCGATACTGAGTATGATTTCAACGGTATGGTAAATTCCTGCGACAACTTTATCTGCGAACCGGTTGCATTATTAATGTACCATTGTGGCATCGCTGTTGATATGGGCTACGCCCCTGACGGTTCGGGAGCCTTATCAGGAGATGTCCCTCAGGCTCTTGCCAATCATTTCAAATATCCCAACGCACAGTATAAGCAAAAAGAATATTATACCAATACTCAGTGGATCAATATGTTAAAAGCTGATATTGATCAGGGATATCCGATTTATAATTCAGGAAGAAATTCTTCTGACGGTGGACACGCTTTCGTTTGTGATGGTTATGATACAGATGACAAATTCCACTATAATTTTGGATGGAGCGGATCAGGCGATGGATATTATACAATTACTGATGTAGGCGGGTTCAGTGCCGGACAAGCAATTGTAAGCAATTTCATTCCCGGAAGCGGCTATCCCAATTATGCATCTGGATTAACTGAAGTTAAACAAATGCAGGGAACAATCGAAGATGGTTCAGGCCCTGTTGCTGCAACACAGCTCAATGCAGATGCTGCATGGCTGATCAACCCACAAACAGAACACGATTCCGTTGAAAACATTACCTTAAATTTCTACCGTTTCGATTTGGGCAGTGGTGATAAAGTGAGCGTTTATGATGGCGAAGACGCCAATGCGCCCCTGCTCGGCGAATTCACAGGAAGCACACTTCCTTCAACAATCAATTCTACCGGCAATAAAATGTACATCCATTTTGAAACCGATGGCGCAGGCAATGGCCAGGGATGGTTTGCAGGGTTTACTGCACATCAACCCGATTATTGCTCAGGAATGGTAATCCTCGAAGAACCAACAGGAAAATTTAACGACGGATCCGGGGATGTATTTTACTATAAAAACGGCACGAACTGCAAGTGGCGCATACAACCCGAAGATGCTACAACCAATACGCTGAGCTTTAATTATTTCAAAACTCAAGAAGGCAAAGATAAACTTACTATTTATGATGGCGCAAACAATGCAAAACTTGCAGAATACTCAGGCATCTATGAAAATGGCGATGTGCCTGATCCTGTCACTTCAGAAAGCGGCCAGTTCTTTATTACCTTTACTTCAAACTCAATGATCAATGAGCTGGGATGGGAAGCCGAATACCAAATCGGAAACATCAGCGTGGAAGAAAATCAGGGCATTGGCAGCCTCAAAGCATGGCCAAACCCGGCAAAACAAAACCTGAACCTGAGCTTCGCTACGGACATCAACGCTTCTTATGAAGTACATATGTATTCGGTTAGCGGCCAGCTGGTATATAGCGAGCAAATGGATAATTTCTCCGGTCATTACAAAAATTCAATCGATATCAGCCAACTTCCTGCAGGTATTTATATGCTTAAAGTAAGTGGTAACAATCAGCAGCTTAACCAAAAAGTTGTGGTTGAATAGAGTTCGCCTAAAATATTTCAAATGAAAAGCTGTCCTTTTGGACGGCTTTTTTTGTTCAAACAAACCGGATATCAATTATGAAGCACCAAATTTATATTTATTGAATACGATTCAAAAAATAATTTGTTCCTTTTGACATTATTATTCTTGCTGATGACTGAAACTATTGATAGTGAGAAAATCTCATTATTGTTGAGCAATCAATCAGAGCATAAAAACTGAAACAATTAATTATGAAAAAACATCTACTCCCACTCCTGTGGGTGCTTTGTGTCATTGTATATCAAAGCAAGGTTTTAAAGGCAATTCCTCAGGAAACTACACAAAACCCGCAATTAAATTCCCAACAATTTACGAAACACGACAAAGATTCAAAAGCTGCGCGGGCTACGATTATCTATGTGGATAAAAATGCTACTACTGGTGGTAATAACGGTACCTCCTGGGCTGATGCCTACCTCGATTTGCAGGATGCTTTAACAAATGCCGTTTCCGGTAACCACATCTGGGTAGCTGCCGGCACCTATAAACCAACTGCCACAGCAAGCCGCGACATCTATTTTGAAATTCCCAGCGGTGTAGAGTTGTATGGAGGTTTTGCCGGAACAGAAACCGACACCAGCCAAAGAACGGATTATGGAGCCGGAGGCGCCAATGAAACCATTTTGAGTGGGGATATTGGTACTGTTAACGACACAACGGACAATTCATACCATGTCATCTTTATTGATGATGCTTCAAGCACCATAAAGCTTAATGGGTTGACGATTTCTCATGGTTGTGCTGATAATTTTTTATCTATTACAAAGCATGAAAAAAAGGGAGGAGGCATATATTATCAAGGCACTGAAAACCAAGATAGTTATCTAGATATAAGCGATTGTATATTTAGTGAAAACGATGCATACACAGGCGGAAGCGTATATACGACATCGCAATTAGGACTCATTACGACAACATTTACTAACTGTACATTTAACAATAATTCTGCTACAAATTCGGGAGGGGCCGTTCATTGTATCGGAAAAGACGATGGGATCGATTATGATTTTATTAATGTCTCCCACTTTAATTCCTGTACATTCACCAACAATACAGCAGGATATTATGGTGGAGGAGGCGCTCGTATCCAGTATGGATGTGAAACTTATTTTACAGATTGTGAATTTACATTGAATCATGCTGTCAACATAAACACTGATACGGATGGCGGTGGAGCCATTCATGTAACTTCTTACGGAACAGAATCCGTATTTAGCCTGACATCCTGCGACATCAACGGAAATTCTTCCACAGCCATGGGTGGTGGGATTCTATATAGGCCAGGGAACGGAGAAACTAATTTATCCATCACTGATAGCAAGATTAACAGCAACACTTCCACAAAATCCGGTGGAGGAATCAGTATCCTGTTGGATGGAAATGAATCTCATGACTACTATTCCGCTTCGATTAGCAAAACGGAAATACGAGGAAATCTATCAGATGAAAATGGTGGAGGACTATACGCCCAATATTGGAGTACATTTTCTTCACTTAGCATGAGCAATTGCCTGGTAACTGGCAATAAGCAAACTGATAATACGGATGCCGATGGCGGTGGTGGCGGAATATATATCTATTCAGAAAATGATAATACTAATTCATTGGATATCATAAACTCAACTATATGCGGTAATTATGCTGCAAACAGACAAGCTCAAGGTGGTGGAGGTGGAATTTTCATCTATGATAACGACAACCTTTCAACCGACATAAAAAACACCTCTATTTATGGTAATTCCAACTATACCACTTATAGTGATATTCGCTGCCCCGCTGACAATACCACCTTTACTAATTGTATCATACACATGGGAACTATCGACCTAACCGGAACAAACATTATTTATCTCGATCCACGTTTTACTGATCCGATTGATGATGTTCAAAATGATGCCCCAACAACTGATGGGGATTACAGCCTTTTAGCCATCTCGCCCCTTATCAATGCAGGCACAACTACCGATGCTCCTGCCGATGATATCAATGGCAATGCGCGCCCATTACCTGCCGGTACCATGCCCGATATTGGCGCCTACGAATACAGCCAAATGGAAACAACTGCTCCATCAGGCTCAGGAACATCCGGCGACCCATATCAAATCAGCAGCCTCGCAAATCTGGCCTGGATGCAATACCGCTTTTGGGAACATGATGACTATTATAATCTAACGGCAGATATCGATGCATCTGCAACAGCCGATTGGAACGATGGTTACGGATTTAGAAGTATTGGATATGCAGGCGATCATGAGAATGGCTATCCAGGAAAATTTTCAGGAACATTCGATGGAGCTGGTTATATTATCGATGGTCTATACATTAATGACCTATCAAGATATAATGTAGGGCTCTTTGGTTTTGTTAATGGGGCTAATATCATGGATTTTGGTTTAACCAATGTAAGTATTATTGGTGGAGGTTCGACAGGTAGTGCTGTTGGAACACTATGGAATTCAACAGCATCAGATATTTACGCAACAGGGAATGTCAACGGGACTTCCAATGTTGGGGGATTATGTGGAAATGCCTATGTAGATATAGATGATTTGGGCTCTATTACAGACTGTTACGCGGACGTAGATGTTATCGCCAATGATGACTATTCCGGTGGATTTATTGGGATCAATACCAATTGTCATATTTCAAAATCGTATGCTTTAGGCGATGTGAACAGCACCGGTAAGTATGTTGGAGGTTTCGTTGGAAAAAATGATGTTAGGTCGTTGGTCACTGATTGTTTTTATATAGGAACAGTTACAGCTACAAATCAATCAACTGCAACCTATGCTGGTGGTTTTGTTGGTTATAACAGTAACAGTGCAGACGTATCAAGATGTTATAGCGTTGCTGATGTAAATTCAACGGGAACAGATGATTATGGTTTTTGTGGTGCTAATGGTTGTAACCCGGGACTCAATTCCTGCGTTTGGAATACAGATCTTGAGCCCTTGGGAGTTGGTGCTGGTTTTGAGGGCGATGCTTCAGGTAAAACCACAGCGGAAATGAAAACGGAGAAGACATACACAAACATGGACTGGGATTTTGATGATACATGGTCAATAAGCAGTGATATTAATAATGGCTTTCCATACCTACAAGATATTGATGCGCCTGCATCTCTATACACCTGGACCGGCAACGAAAGCTCAAAATGGAGCAATGCAGCCAACTGGAACCCAGAGCAAGTTCCGGGCGAAAATGATGATGTATTAATACCCCATACAAGTGAAGACCCACAAGTTCACCAATACCCCTTGAACATAAATACCGCGAAATGCAAAAACATGACTATTGAAATGGGGGCTGAACTTATCATCACCGAAGGAAACGCATTTTCAATTACCGGTGTTCTGGAACAAGAAGAGGGTCGCCCCTCTCCCGGATATATCAACATCAATGATGGTGGTTCACTCATCATTGAAGGCCAGGCCGATGGAAATATTCTTTTCGAAAAAGAACTCACCACAGGCAAATACCACTACATCTCCTCTCCTATCGATTATTCATCAACTGCATCAACTTTCAGTAATTTGAACCTTGGTTTAGTGGCCGGTGACCAATTCTATCGCTGGGAAGAGAATTATTCCTACAATGGAAATATCGGAAACTGGGTGGATATCCTCAATGGAGAAGACGGAACAGGTAACAACTCTTTAATGGATAATGAAGTTTTCCAGCAAGCAAAAGGCTATGCCATTTCTTATAATAATGCAGGCCGTACCATTGAATTGATGGGTGCGCCTTTCGACCGCAGCATGAGCATCAGCATGACCAAAACCGAAAACAGCACACGCGAAGGCTGGAACCTGCTGGGCAATCCTTTTACTGCTGCACTGGCCGCCAACAATAACGCCTCGGCCACAAACCTTGTTTCGGTCAATACAGCAAATTTAAGTGTGGACAAAGCGGGTATTTATGTCTGGGACGAGCAGGCTGATTACGAAGGAAACCGAAATGATTACATCACCATCAGCAATCTGGAAAACGAAAGATACATTGCGCCAGGACAGGCATTTATGGTTTGTGCCGCTACCCATGGGGCAAGCTTTGAAATTGAAAAAAGCATGCAGCAACACGCCACTGCCACTTTCTATAAATCCACAGATGATATCGCCCGCTATTACTTACAAGTGAAAGGACCTGAAAAAGACCTGAACGACATCCTGATCGGTTTTGTTGAAGGCAAAACCAAAGGGCTCGATCCAAGCTACGATGTAGCAAAAGTTAAGGGCAACCCAAATATTGCGCTCTACTCCTATTTGATCGAAGATTATAACAATCAGGAGTTTGCACATCAGGCTTTGCCGGCTTTTGAAGAAGATTATGCTGTAAAAATCGGGCTTGATGCCTGGATTGAAGGCGAATACACATTCAGCACAAAGGAAATGCAAAATATTCCTGAGCATATCGAAATTGAACTCTTAGACAAAGAAAGCGGAATCCGCACCAATATGAGGGATGTGGCTGCTTATTCCTTCCACATCAGCAATCCGGAATCGCTCAGCAATCGTTTTGTACTGACATTTAAATCTGCCACAGGCATGCAGGAAAAGCAAAATACCGATCTGTTTTCAGCCTACAGTGTCGGGCGCAAAATCTACATCCAAAACCCGCAGACTTTAAATGCAGATGTCAGGATTATGGATATTTCAGGAAAAACAATAATGAAGTTTCAATTGAATGCCAATACTTTGCAGGAAATGGAAACCAATCTGCATACAGGTGTTTATCTGATCCAAATAACAAATGGCAGCAATGCCTATAACAAACAGGTTATGATTCAGTAAGAGAAGATGCAGTAAAAGGCAAACTCAATTTGAACAATAAAAGATTTCAGTTTTAAAAGCTGTCCTTTCGGGACAGCTTTTTTGTTAAGCAATTTTCCAATAAGGCTTTTATCCTTTTCCAAAAGGTATTTGACAGAAAATACCGCGTAAATTAATTCCCCAAAATATAGGTACAACGGTTTTTCCTAATGGGTTCGGGACTGGCACAAAGCACACCTGCCCCGTGTAATTCGTGGGTACCTGACCCGAGCCTTCGGGAGCCTGACCCGAGCATTCGGGAGCCTGACCCGAGCATTCGGGTTCCGGCTTAGGCCGGAAAACGTTGCTTAATTGTTGTGTGTTCGTTGGTTATTCAATTCGTTTCTTGTTTTGAATGTAAATATCATCTGAAACTTTCTTCAATGCTTTCATAAAATCTTTCTCATCGAGTGATTTTAATTGTATTTGCACAATTTCTCGTAATTGTTGAAAACGCTCTGATTTTTCAATGTTATTGCGAATCAAAACCGAGTTTAAATTCTCTAAATTTGCTAAAACAACCAACTCGTTTATACTTGCAAAATCTCTGATGTTTAATCCTTTGTTTGCCTTATCTGGATTTGCATCTCGCCAATCTTTTGCAGTGCAATTAAATAATGCAACATTCAGCAAGTCTGCTTCTTCTGCATATATCAACCATTCATTGTCTTTGTCATAGTTTTTTGTTGGAAGAATATAATCTTTTACAGCATCGGTATGTATCTGATAATTGGTTTTTGTCAAAATACGTTTAACATTCCATTCTAGATTATATTGATTGCTCTCGATTTCTTTTAATCGTTGATATTCCTTAATCAACAACAATTTAAACATCGGGCTAATCCAAGAACCAAATTCAAATGCTAAATCTTTGTGAGCGTAAGTCCCTCCGTATCTTCCTGATTTTGAAACTATCCCAATAGCATTTGTTGCTTCAATCCATTTTTTAGGTGTAAGATTGAAGTTGTTTAATCCTGCTTGTTTTCTAAAGGTGTCGAATTCGACAGGTTTAAAATCGGGGTTGTTTAAAGTTTCCCATAATCCTAAAAATTCAACAGTATTTCGGTTACGCATCCAATTCCGAATGTGGTCAGATCCTTCTTCTCCTTTTACCATATCTGTCAAGCAGATATAGTTGTTCTTCTTGTTTTACAATCGAAATCAGTTTGTTTTCAACTTCTATCTGTGAGTTTTTTGTCATACTTATTTTTGCATTAGGTTTATTTACAAAAATACAACATTAAAATCAACTCTCAATTTCAGCATTTGCAGTGCGCTTTTCCAATGACACACAATGTTTGACAATATGAAACGGTTGGGTTTTCGGAGCGCGTTCGTATCCACCGTGGCAGAAAGTTGATGCGAAAGAAAATACTCGCAAACCACTGAACCCCAACTGTTTTATATTGTGTGTTGAACTAAACCCAAAGGTAGCTAAAGCCGTAACTTTTCACTACCTTTAGGGTGTTAATTTCAAAAGTTTAAAATTATGAAAAAAATTAAGACACGCATCGAATTGGCCTGTGAATTAGCACCTGATTTCAAAGATTTATATCAGATGCTTGAAAGGCATGTATCTATCACAGGCAAAAACCTGATCCTTCGCCAAAAATGAGCTTCAATATGGATGTTCTGAGGTAATCTGACGTGTGATGTGGGTGTGATTTGTTTTGAGCGACTCCTTAGAAAGAGTTTTACTTCCTGCCTTTTTGATATCAATCCCCATAACATCAAACTACGGTTAATTCAATCCCGAAACTTCCGGGACGTCCAGACTTCGCGCTGCGCGCAGCCAGGACGCTTAATTGTTAGGGGTAGTATTTTATTTTTCAAGTTCATCCAATACAAATTTTTGTAATGCCTCAATAAGCTCATTTTTCATCATAACTGTGAATTGTATTTTTGTTCCAATTTTTTCTTCCTTTTCAAAAGCCAGAACGTTTGCAAATAATGCATCCGCTCCCTCCAAATTTGATTACCTTTAAAAACCGTTTAGAAGAAAAAAACTACTTTTTCAGGCTATTTCGACCACCCTTGTCATCAACGACATATTCAAGGCCGTTTTCGATGAGTAGCCCTTTTGTTTCTCCACTGAATTTTGATTTGCCATGCCTTAGGTCAATCCGAATTACTTTCCCTTCAAAATCGCTTGTAACATCATCTGCCAAAGTATGACCAATAACAATTTTTTCTGCATCATAATAATCCAGTATTTGAAAAAGTTCAGCATCGGTAATTTTGGTGTATTGTTTGTGATCCTCTGACATGCCGCGATACCATAAAGGGCCTTTTCCACCCAATAAAAATTTCACTGTATCATTATCAGATGTATCATTATGATCCCAATTTGAGCGGCAGTTTTGGTTTATATCCGATAATTTCAAATGATAATCAAGAAGTTCCAGACTTAATCCGGCATGGACAAAAATATAACTGCCTATTTTTTCTATTATATTCTTATTTCTAAGCCATTCGCCCAATTCAGTCTCTTCAGAATACATATATTTTGTGGCCATGCACCAATCACCAAAGCCACTGATTTCCTGTGAAGCTTTCCTGTATTTCTCCGCATTATAGCCCCATTTTCCCTGAAAGTTCATGACTTCATGATTTCCAAGGATGTAATGAACTTTTCCATCTTGTTTTTCAGCTTCTTGTTCCAGCTTATAAATCAGCCACAACACCTGAGGCACGCTTTCTCCACGATCAACAAAATCGCCCAACAGGACCAGGTGGCCATCACCGAAAATCCAATTAAAATCTTTATCGATAAGCTGGTTTTGCTCCAAAAAACCACTGAAAGCATCAAAATTTCCTTCAATATCAGAAATTGCAAGGATTTTGGATGGCATTTCAAATATTTCACTTTCAATGGAATGGCCTTGCTTTCGGACAATCTCAAAACTATCTGAACTTTTGTTATTTACACGCACTACTATTGTATCATCTGCTTTCAGGAATCCTGCATAAAGCTTTTCTGCCGGACTGATGAAATAGGCACTGTCACCAATAATATAGGGGCCATCAGCGCCATTATATGATGCATTCATTTTCTTGTCCAGCCAAAAGCCAAATTCTTCTTCAGAATCCCATAAGGCTTCAATACCAGACCAATATATACTATAACTACCATTGGGTTCAATCGCTTTAAAACCAAAAATGCCAATTCCAAAAAAGTAAAAACCAACAACCAATAGGACCAGCCATTTCAGTATCTTCAAAAAGTATTTTAGTATTTTTTTCATAAAAATACATTAAAGCGTAAGAGTCTTTTACCGAAGCCCTGAAATAAGGATTCAGCTATTTTTATCTTCAATTCCAGAAACTCCAATTTTACAATCCAATCTGCAATTCCTCCTCTATCCGTTCCGAACTGCTCCCAATCTGAAGTGCCGTTTTGCATTTTGGGAGTTTATATGTTTCGGAATCAACATCATAAATGCGCAAATTTTCCAATGGGATTTCAATATCCAGGCTTTTCTTTTGTCCGGCTTTAATCGCAACAGGACAGAAAGCCACAAGCTTTTTATTAAGCCCTGAAGGATTGTCTTCCTCCGGCCGGGCGTAAACCTGAACGATCTCTGTGCCGTCCCTGCCTGATGTATTTTGGATATCAAGTTTCAAACGGATAAGGCCACGTTTTTCATCGACTTCATATTTCGCTTTGCCATAATCGAAGGTACTGTAGCTCAGCCCATGGCCAAACGGGAACAAAACATCGCCTTTATAAAAGCGATAGGTGCGGTTTTTCATGGAATAATCATCGAATGCGGGCAGGTCGTCGGTGCTTTTGTAAAAAGTCAAAGGCAAGCGGCCGGAAGGGTTTACATCACCAAACAAAACATCTGCAATGGCATTACCACCCTGCTCGCCCGGATACCAATTGAACAAAACCGCATCGGCCAGTTCGGTAATTTCTGGGCATGCGATGGCACTGCCACCGGAAATCACAACGATAAGCTTTTTCGCATCGGTTTCTTCACGCAGCCTGCGCACCAGTTCAATTTGATTATCGGGCAATTCAATAGAAATTCGGTCACCGCCATGATCGCTGAGCATAGCATCACCATCTTCACCTTCGAGCAGCCTGTTATTTCCTAAAAACACAATAACCGCATCCGAAGCCTGAGCCTGCCACATTCCATGAAATTTATCGCTTTTTGCCAATTGAGTCCCAACCGAATAATCAATAACGACATCTGCTCCAGCCTGGCCAATAATTCCTTCAAGCGGGCTTACAAGATTGGCGGCCAAACCATTATAATTGCCCAGCAAAGCCATATTGTCCGCTGCCAAAGGTCCGGTAACAAAGAGTTTATGTACCTCTTTCCGATCTAAAGGCAGGGCCTTATCTTTATTGGTCAAAAGCACAATTGATTTTTGTGCGGCTTCCCGTGCCAAATCAATATGCTTTTGATTATTAATAATTTCAGGAGGAATATTATCATAGGGGGTACTTCCGGTTTTATCGAACATACCCAGCTTAAAACGGGTACGCAGAAGCGGCTTTAAGGCATTATCAATGTCATCTTCGGTAATGAGCTTTTGCTCCAGGGCTTCAGCCAAAAACGGATAAGTTGAACCACAGTTCAGGTTCACTCCGGCGAGAAGAGCGGCTGCAGCGGCTTCTGCCTCTGTTTCTGAATAATCCTGGAATTTCACAAAATCGCTGATCGCCCAGCAATCGCTTACAATATGCCCTTTAAAGCCCCATTTGCCACGGAGGATTTCATTGATCAGGAAATCATTGGCACAGCAGGGATGGTCATTTACCTGATTGTACGCACACATAAAGGCTTCCACACCAGCATCTGACAGCACTTTAAAAGCAGGCAGATAAGTATCGTACAAATCAAATTTTTCCGGTTTTGCATTAAAACTGTGTCGGCTTTTTTCAGGGCCGCTATGCACGGCAAAATGTTTGGCACAAGCGGCAGCTTTCAGGTAATTTTCATCATCACCCTGAAGCCCAAGCACATAATTCCGACCCATTTGGCTCGTTAAATAAGGATCCTCACCATAGGTTTCCTGTCCCCGTCCCCAGCGCGGATCACGGAAAATATTCACATTGGGCGACCAAAAGGTCAAGCCGGCATATTGCAGCCGCACGCCTTTTTTTTGAAAAGCATTGTATTTTGCCCGTGCTTCATCCGAAATAGCGGTAGCCACACGATAGAGCAAATTTGTATCAAAAGTCGCTGCCAAAGCAATTGCCTGTGGAAATACCGTTGCCTGACCAGCTCTGGCTACTCCGTGCAGGCTCTCGTTCCACCAATTATATTCCGGGATGCCCAGGCGCTCAATTGCCGGGCTTGTAAACACCATCAAAGATATTTTTTCTTCGGTTGTCAGCCTCGAAATCAGGTCATTAATACGTGCTTCCCTGTCTAATTCCTGGTTTTGAAATGGAAAGGAATCCTGAGCCGAAGAAGGATTGAATACGGCCAATGTGCAAAGTAGGATCACAGCAAGTGCTTTCATGTTAATTTCGTAGTTTATTGTTGCAATTTGCGAAAATACGATATTTCCTTATAGACAGAAGGCAGCCCATCTCTGAGGACAGGACATACGCATCATAATTTATACTGTTGGTTCTACTCGAAATTCCTAGTAGAACCTACTTTGGAAAGTTTAACCTCCAATTCTACCTCTATTTTTACTAACCATAAAAAAAACGAGTAGAACCATACTGTTTATTAGTGATCCCGTTTACATCAGCTTTGTTTTATTGATAATAAGCCATTTAACATTAGCCTACTCTATTCATAAAATGCAGACAAAATAATGTAAGTAGCTAAAAATTAGATGTCTATTAAATTTATATCCTAAAATTGAATTTGTTTGCATTTTACATTGCATTAAATCAGGCCATCTGCTTCGTTGCTAAAGCTTTGAAATAGGCAACTATATCTTCAGCTTTAGACGCCTCACATCTGACCTGAATATAAAGCATGAAAAAAGCAGTCTCGCCTGATTAATTCATGAAATTTCGTATGAGAGTTCAAACCGCAATAAGAGAAAGGAAGCGCAGATTTTTGGCGCACAGGAATAGCCATAGCTATTTTGAGCACCAAAAAGATAGCATTCCTTTCTATTGCAGCGGTTTGGGCTCGTAATAGAATATTTTGTGAATTATTCAGGCTAGTAGCGAAAGGCAATTTTATCCTTTTTAATATGCGAGGCTATCAGGCGAAGAGCCTGAAATGTAACGAGCTGAAGCAGTGCATCGGCTTCATGCCAAACTCAACTGATTAGCCGCCTGCAAGGCTGGGACAATTTGCTTGCATTCAGAAAAAAAATACAGTCAGGTCAAGATGCGTTTGCCCTGCCATTTGTTCAAATAAAATTTCCATATCCATATCTTTTTTTGTAGTTTAGCCACAAAACATATTCAAAACTCACCCCATGCCAAAATTTAGCAAAGTATTTTTATTTTTCTGTTTATTAACATTTTATACTTCTTCCACTTCTGCACAAACAATTTCTCCGCATTCCAAAAGCCATCAAAACGGCGGTCAATATTTTTCGATTGATCAAAAAAATAATCACGAAATTGATATTAGATTTCAGCTCAAAGATTATCAAATTCGCAAGCAAAGAATTAATAATGAAAGCTTTGACATAATATCTCTTCCCGGCTCATTCCTGCCCAACAAAGAAGGCGCCCCTGCCCTGCCCTGCATCAGTTGTTTCCTTGCGGTTCCGCAAAATGCAGAAATTGAGATGACTGTTTCTGAAGGCAAGACAGATAAAATATCCGATTTGAATATTGCACCATCATTTCCATTAGTTTTACAAAACGAGAAAGAGCCCAAAAACCAAAAGGAAGATGAACGCATCTATTCCAAAAACTGCCTTTATCCACAAAAGCAGGCAATGATCTCTCAAAAAATGAAAATCCGGGGCATTGATGTGGTCAAAATCAGTGTTTCGCCCTTTCAATACAACCCGCAAAGCCACGAACTCCAACTGAGGTCAGAAATCCATATCCATCTTAATTTTACAGGCAGTAATGGTCAATATGGAGAAGCACGCCTACGCAATCCCTGGTGGGATGCCATGGCGCAACAGCTGGTCCTGAACCCGGATGTGCTTGACCAAACCAATTATACAGTCCGCTCGGGCGAGGGCTGTGAGTATCTGATTATTTGTCCGGATGATGAAAAGTTCATCCAGTGGGCCGATTCTATAAAGGTTTTCAGAACGCATCAGGGCATTAAAACCGATATTGCCACTCTAGCAGAAATTGGTGGAAACAATGCCGATGCCATTGAAAGTTTCATCGATAATGCCTGGCAAAACTGGAGCATCCCTCCTGCGGCTGTCCTTCTGCTTGGCGATCACGGAACAGATGAGCTGTCCATTGTCAGCCCAACAGTTCCCCACCCTTATGCCGGAACATGCATATCCGACAATAAATATGCCGATGTGGACGGGGATGCTTTGCCCGATATTACCATGGCACGAATCACAGCCCGAGATGAAAGCGAGCTTTCAGAAATGATCTCCAAGTTTATCAATTATGAGAAAAACCCACCCACAGAAGCCGGATATTACCAGAACCCGGTAGTTATATGTGGTTGGGAAGATTACAGCTGGTTTCAGTTGGGAAGTGAAACAACCTCTGGTTTTTTAACTAAAGAACTTGGCAAAGATGTCGTACGGATCAATAAAATATTCAGTGGAAATCCAAATGCCGGACTTTGGGCAACTGTTCCCGGAACAGATGCTTTGCTTTCCTATTTCGGCCCTGAAGGCTTAGGCTATATCCCTGAAAACCCGTCATCACTAAGCTGGGACGGAGCTTCCTCCTCCGACATCAGTGATGCCATACGCAATGGGGCTTTTATGACCTTATACGACGATCATGGCAACATTGACAGTTGGGGCTGCCCTCCCTTCAGTATGTCACAGGCAGCTGGCTTGTATAACGACAAGCCCACTTTTGTATTTTCTCTGGGATGTTCCACCGGAAAATTCGACCATCAGCCCAAATGTTTTGCCGAAGCCTTTCACCGCCAGCCATATGGCGCATTGGGAATTATTGCTTCTACAGAACTTGCTTACAAATTGGTCAATGAAGTGTACCACTGGGGCGTAATGGATTATCTCTGGCCCGAATTTATGCCCGATTATGACAATGAAATGCAAACCCAAATGGCTATGCCTGCATTTGCCAGCACCTATGGAAAATATTTTCTGGAATCATCTTCCTGGCCTTATAATTTCTACGAAAAGGAAGCTACTTATAATGTGTTTCACCATCATGGCGATGCCTATTCTGTGATGTACACAGAAATACCGCAGGAGTTGAGCATACAGCATGAGCAGGAGCTTATTGCAGGAGAACGCTCTTTTCTGGTTTCCGCAGATGAAGGAGCCCTGATTTCCCTTTGCATCAATGATGAAATTATTGGCCGTGCAGCAGGCACCGGTGATTTTACGCCCATACAGATTGAGCCACAGGAAGCCGGAGCTGAAATGCGCATTACGGTCATCAAACAAAACCATTTTCGATACAGTGTTTTTGTGCCTGTAACAGCTGCAAATGGCGCTTATGTGATTTGCGATAGCGTTCTGGTCAATGACGACGGAAACCACAACATAAACGGGCTGCTGGACTATGGCGAAACAGCCAAACTGAGCATCAGAATGGAGAATATTGGCAAAGAATCGAGTGAAAATCTCCATCTGGAATTATCATCTACAGACGAATACATCAGTATAACAGATGCAAACGAGGACATCAATGGGCTACCTGGCGGTGTCGTTCTTGATATAAGCGATGCTTTTGCAATCGATGTTGCCAACGACAGCCCTGATGGCCATAAAGCTGATTTTCAAATTACCGCCGATGATGGTAGTGCGAATTGGACCAGCCATTTTTCACTGCACATACATTCCGCGAAAACGGAATTCGCCACCTATGAGCTTGATGATGCAGCAGGCAACGAAAACCATGTACTTGAAGCAGGAGAAAGGGCAGACATCATCCTGAAAGTCAGCAACCCGGGCACCTCAGTTGCAAGAAGTGCTGTTGGAACGATTGATATTGAATCAGAATGGCTCAGCACAGAACAAAATTCTGTTAATTTTGGTAATCTTGAAGCTGGTGATACAGCTTTAGCTTCTTTTTCTGTTTTAGCCGATGCCGCCTGTCCCACTGGCCACTTAGCCCGGATAAACCTTCAGCTGAATGCAGAAGCAGGCATTCATTCGCAAAACAGTTTTTATGTCCCAATTGGACGTTTCAATGCATTAGTTCTTGATTTGGACGGCAATGCCAATTCTGCACCAGCTATTGCAGAAGCACTGGAACAGAATGAGATAAGCTATGACAGCAGAAACAGTTTTCCGGAAGACCTCAGGCATTATGAATCTGTATTCATTTGCCTGGGAGGTTATCCCGACAACCATATCCTGACCTTTAAAGAAGGGGACCAGCTCAAGGCATATCTGAATGCAGGCGGCAATATTTATATGGAAGGCGGAGAAACATGGTTTTATGATGTAGCTACTTCTGTGCACCCGCTTTTTGGCATCGATGGCACAAGCGATGGTGATGATGATATGAGCAAACAAAAGGGAATTGAAGGCAGTTTCACCGAAGGTATGTCCTTTGGATATTCCGGCGACTGCGCATGGTACGACCATATTGAAGCCATTGAGCCGGCTTTCCTGATTTTCGAAAACGAAAGCCCGGCATACAATACTGCAGTAGCGCATGATGCACAGCAATACCGGACCATTGGTGCAGCACACGAATTTGGTGGTTTGGATGAGGGTGAAGAACCTTCAACACGCAAGGAATTAATGAACCGCTATTTGAATTTCTTTGGCATCCCGAAAGCCCTGGAAGCTGCATTCACTTCATCTGCTCAGGAAATATGCCAGGATCAAAGCATTGAGTTTTACAGCACTTCATCCGATAATGCCGTAGCATTTGAATGGATGTTTGAAGGTGGGACACCGGAAACATCCTTTGAAAAAAATCCCCTTGTGCTGTACAAAGAACCGGGCACTTATGATGTCAGCCTGAAAGTTTCTGTGGGCACACAATCCCACACAATACAAAAGGAGGATTTTATCACCATTAATGTTTGTGCTTCTGTGGATGAAATGGAAGCAAATGAGCTTATCCGCATATTCCCCAATCCGTCTAGCGGTATTTTTTATATTGATTGCCGGCAAATTGCAGGAACAGATAAAATCCAGGTCATGAACCTGCAAAATGAAATAATCTCAGAGATTATTCCAAAAGATGAACAAATATTCAAGCTGGACATGAGCCGGCAGGCGGCAGGTATTTATCTGATCAAGCTCAGCAATCCGGAAGGGGAATTTGTACGGAAGATTGTAGTGCATCAATAATATGGGTTTCAAACAAACCATAATTGGTTTTAGAATTTAATCATATTGTGGATGCGTGAGGCAAGTCCGGGCGATAGCCCAATGCTTGATTACCAGCGCAGTAATAACAACCCCGCGCCTGAAACAAATATGAAATATACGGTGGATCGTTTTTGCGAAAGGATGAGCGCTGCTGCTGTGAGTATTAGTATAATAATCCTCATAAAATCCAGGTTCGGTTATTTCAATCCCGAAACCTCCGGGACGTCCAGACTACGCGCTGCGCGCAGCCTGGACGCTTAATTGTTAGCTTTTTTTATTCATCTTTATGTTCTTCATCATTTTCTTCCAACTTTTTCCCAAGTTCTTTTGCATTTAATGGATTAACCACTCTTTCTCCTAATTTCTTTTCTAAATCTTTTCGGGCATTTCCAGCCACAGAACCTCCTTGTTGAGCGACCTTTTTATTTTCAGCAAAAGATTTTGGTTCAGCTTTTTTTGATAATTCTGTTGTGGATGTTTCTGCTAACATATTCAAAACCAATTCTAAGTTGGTCATATTGTCCCGCAGGTTTTCTTTTTTCAAATCTTTGAGGGCTTTGTATTCTCTCGTGGTCAGTCCTGCCCAAGCCTTTGTAATTTCATCAGTTAAAATCGCATACCCTAAGCCTTTTTTTACACCTCGATTTTCCCATTCGTCAGTCAACTCTTTTCGAACTTCAATGCTTTTTAGTCTTCGATTAATCCAGTTTTTTGAGTATCCCTTTTCAAATATGTTTCCATTGCCCGGTCAAATGCCTTTTCAGGGTCTTCCGTCTCTTCTATCCGCTCATAACCGACTTTTGCTAACCACAATTTGAATGGTTCCGCTTTGGGTGATGGAATTGATTGAATTAACCTTAGAAGCTGTTCTGTATCTGCAACATCAGTCTTGTAATATTTCCCATCTGCTGATTGCATTTTCAGTTGACTACAATTTGTAGCCAACTCACTTCCTTCTTTTTTTAATCGGGATTTTAGTACGCTCCAATATTTTCTTGGATTCGCACTTTCAGTCAATATTGCAATTATGTCGACTATTGAAAAGAACCATTTTTCTTGCTCACCATCCCATTCTACGCGTACTCTCTGGTCTTGAAATAATTTTATAGTAGTTTCCATTGTCATACTTTCTGTTTTTCAATTCCAAAGATAAGTAATCAATTTATTATTCAGCTACTTCGTAACTGGAAGGCTTACTTTTAATCTCCATAAGATCCATGTCCGGTTATTTCAATCCCAAAACCTCCGGGACGTCCAGACTACGCGCTGCGCGCAGCCTGGACGCTTAAATGTTATAGGCAGGTTTTATTCTACTATTAATTTTTTAGTTTGTCTATTTAATTCATTTTCTATTATGGCAAAATATATTCCCGAAGGAAGTTTGTTTAAAGAAATAGTATTCGTAATTCCTGATTGCAGCTTTTCTCTCACAACTATAGCCCCCGTTATATTAACCAATGTCAAGTCTGTAGTTTTATTTATTGATGGCGTTATAATGTTAATATAACTCTTTGCAGGATTCGGATAAATATGAAAATCCAGATCATTTTTTTCACAATCAGAGATACTCACGGTAAGATTGCATTCTTCGGTTGATTCACCCCAAAATGATGTTCCATTTTTGGCATAACAAATCAGTTCTGATTCCGATTCAAAAAAACCCATATATTCAAATAGTCCGGTGGTTGCACCAATTCCTTCAATTATATATTCTGCACCAAATGAATCATTGAGATGAAATCTCTTTTTATATTCAGAATCAATTAAAACTGAGTCAATTGCAGTAATTATAATGGGCTCCATAGCAAATGCTGATTCTATTGTATCATTAACCTGAAGGTTAAAATCATATAAAAGCTCTTCTTGTGGCCCATTATGAAATGTATACCATTTATTATTTTCCTCTCTTAAAAAACCGTGTAATGAAGGCTTAATATAATAGTAATAGGGTGTTGGAACCCAATCTATATAGCCATACCCTGATTGATAAACCTTATGGTATACTTTTGAATTGATTACTGTATCGCCGTCTATATAATTTTTATAATAGCGATAGTCAATTTGATATCCAGGCTCCCAAACTGAAGAATTGACTCGCCACTCTGAGTCAATGTCAATAGATTGCCCAGAAACAAATACTGTAATTGATAATAGTGCAATCAGGAATAATGTTTTTCTTGTTTTCATCTTTTTTAATTTAAATTATTTATTATGTTTTGAATATGCTGCGTTTGGCGTTTTAAACTCTAATCTTCAAGTTTGCTCTTTATTGAATTTGAGCTAATTAACTGAATTTTAGACAATTTGCCTAATGCCGTATATTTAGTGTCAGGGTTAGTTACTTTTCATTGACTCTTGTATCAATATATTGAATATTAATATTGTCCAGCTTGATAAAACCTTGCAGTGGTATATTATACTTCTCTTTTATCTTCTTAACAAATTCTTTTCCATCTACTTTTTCTATAATTATCCCACTAAGATTTATTTGTGGACAAAAAAGCACTCCGAAATTGCCAAATAAAAAATGTATTGCTACACCATGTAAATTCGGAGAAACTGATACTAGATATGATATTCCATAAGCTCCTCCACCTGCTGTCCCTAATGGAAAAGCATAGAATCTATTTGCTTCTTTTAATTGTATTGGAGGTAATTTTCCAAAGTCTATTTCCGTTTTTAAAGAGTACAAAAACACTTTTTCATTTGGAGCTATTTTATCATCTGTATGGACACTTATTTGAAAATTGCCAACAGTATCAATCGAATCATCTTCAACAACTAATTTAAAACCATTATGCAAACATCTTTCTAATGGGTGTTTTTCTTCTCTTAATTTGTGATAATGTTTCTGATAAATGTTAAATGCTCGTTTGTTTCCAAGCCAAAAAGACTCTATGTCAGCTTCAAGTTGACCTCCAACAATTTTAAATAACCTTGGTTTCTTATTTTCAATCACAGCTAAAACAAAATCTGTTTCTAAATCAGAATTACCTTCTGAGGCGTCAATAGATTCTTTGTTATAAGTGAGAAGAATTCCTAAAATATCTTTTATTCTTAGCTTTCTATGTGATAGTATTTCTTTCACAGCTCTTTCTGCGAAATATAGTTTACCAGCGAAAGTTAAACTAATAAAAGGATGAAAAATTATTATCTTTAACGAACCAAGTAATGGATTGTCTTTCGCAGAAGAATCGTCTGTAATCTTTGTATCAGATTCAATATAAATTTTCTCGTTCACTATTCTTCCTACAATTAATGTCATGTTGTCATCTTCATTTAATTCACCCTAACTACTTATACATCCGCCTTCAGTACCCATATCCAACATCACACTGCGGATATACACACTTATTATTCGTTACCATTTGAAGTCATCCATTGTTTTTTAATCCCTTAACATCCATGTCCGGTTATTTCAATCCCAAAACTTCCGGAACGTCCAGACTACGCGCTGCGCGCAGCCTGGACGCTTAAATGTTATAGGCAGGTTTTATTCCACTATTAATTTTTTAGTTTGTCTATTTAATTCATTTTCTATTATGGCAAAATATATTCCCGAAGGAAGTTTGTTTAAAGAAATAGTATTCGTAATTCCTGATTGCAGCTTTTCTGTCATAACTATAGCCCCCGTTATATTAACCAATGTCAAGTCTGTAGTTTTATTTATTGATGGCGTTATAATGTTAATATAACTCTTTGCAGGATTCGGATAAATATGAAAATCCAGATCATTTTTTTCACAATCAGAGATACTCACGGTAAGATTGCAATCTTTGGTTGCTGCTGTTTATTTTTATGTATTCAAATTTGTATTCACCAGCAATTGTGTTTAAGATGCTGCTACCCAACGTACTTTTTCAATTATTTATTCCAATAGAATTTTCTCAATGTTAATACCACTCTTTCTTATTAGCTTTATAAAATATATCCCTTTAGAATAATTTGTTAAGTCGATTGTTGAGTTAATCATTTTTTCATGGATAATTTGCCCTGAAGAACTTAAAATAACGACTTTTTCAATATCGTCAGTTTCTATTTTAAATTTCCCATTTGTTGGATTTGGATAAATTTCAACTTTTTCATTCTCAATCATTTCTTCAATTCCAAGCATTAACCCCATAAACTCTACTGAATCTGTTGCAATCGATTCGTCATGGGATGAGTTATAAACTGCTGTCACTTTAATATAATCCCCTTCAGACAGGAAATCAAAGAAATCACAGCCTGAACTGTCATATTCTCTGCATATCATTCCTATTGTTGTCTGAAATTTGTACAATTCAGCTCCCCCATAAATATTGTAACCAACTAGAGTATCTGCACTTGATTCAGGTTCATCCCAAGAGAGTGTAAAATGATTCAATCCTGGAGGGTAGATATAATCATGATCCCAATTAAAATCTTTTATGGGGTTTAACTGTCCAAATATCTGGTTTGTTAAACCGATAAGTAACAATAATGTTAGATTTCTTTTCATTTGTTTGTTGATATATATGTTTTTATTGTATGTTGGGTAACTACTTATACATCCACCTTCAGTAACCATATCCAAAGCACACTGCGGATATACCCACTTTTTGTTTGTTTTATATGAAGTCATCCATTGTCTTTTAATCCCATAACCTTCTCGCCCTTCTTGAAAAACAAAATGAGCGTCAAAGTATCATTTCTTTATAAATCCACGATCACGCGTGCCTGCAGGTAGCCATTATAGAAACCGGCATTGCGGCGGGAGAAGAGTTTCATGATTTTGTCCATTTCGTTGTTGAGCAAATCCATGGCATCATCCATCAACTGGTCGATGGCTTTAGTGGCCACGCCCTTGCGTATCTGGTATGCGCGGGGTTTGCCCATCATCTCAAGAAACTCGTCCATTTCGGCCTGTAGTCCGCTGAGCTGCTCGGCGGTCATGCCGTATTCATTGGCGAGTGTTTCCTGGTTTTCCACAGCTTTCTCAATAATATATTGTACGCGCAGCACAAATTCATCGTAGGAAAGGCGGAAAATGGTGGAACAGGCATCGCTCATCTGGCGGGCCAGCTCATCATCGCCATTTATGGTGGCCATGACCTCAATCAGGTCGTTGAGGATATCGGCTTTTACAGCAATGCTCTTTTTCAGTGCCAGCTTTGACTGACCAAAGGTGGCGTGTGCTGTGGCCTGCTCTGTGGCTGCCTGCGCAATGGCGTCCAATAGTTCATCATAGCGGTTTTTGATTTCGCCCAGTTTGGGAATGGATTGCCAGGTAGCGGCATGTTCGTTCAGGTATGCCTGCACGGCATCCATCATGTGTTTTTTGTTTTCTTGAGATTGTTTCATCTTAGAACTACTTTAATTGGTTCTTTGCAAACTTAATGAAAAAATATTCATCTTTACTGAAAATATCAAAAAAAAAATCAGCATTAGAATCAAACTGAATTTGCATAGCCTGTTTATTGTATTCATTGACTTTACCATCATTGCGTACACTAAGCTCAAAAACCACCCAAAACAACAGCCAGGCAAAATGCCCAAGCTTTTATGCAAGACCTGAAATGGCTTATGCAAGACATGAAATCCTTTATGCAGCGGTTGAATTGTTTTATGCAAGACCTGAAATGCTTTATGAAATACCTGAACTGCTTTATGATAGACATGAAACGGTTTATGCAGGACATGAAATGCCTTATGCAGCGCTTGAAGTGGCTTATGCAGGACATGAAATGCTTTATGCAGATGCTGAAGCCTTTTATGCAGCAGTTGAAATGACTTATGCAATCCTTGGGCAAGGCGCCTATTTAATATATATGAATTGCTATATGAACGGGAATGGGCAGGATTGAAGCTATGATTGTTTTAACAAAAATCAGGCAGTATTTAGGGAAAAGGTGTATTGGAATGGATGTAGTTCGATATAAATTATTGAGAGCGGAATTAAGCCTTTGACCATTTCGCAGGATTATTCAAAATATATTTTGCTGTATTTCGGTAATCATCGGGTTGTTTAATGATGCGATCCCAAAACCCGGATTGCCATGCGAAAACCGGATTGATGGCACGCGCCTTCATGGTTACGGCGGATTTAAACCCACGCATGACTGAGGCCAGATTTTTTCGCTGAGGGCCGAATTGATTTTTAGGCGATTTCGAATTGTCAGGGGATGAATTATAATCATTCAAACCAATAATAAGAATAGCATGGAAATGATCGGGCATAACCACATATTCGCCCATGATTAAATTCATATCCTGCCGGACCTCAAAGGTTCGCAGCCATTCATTATCAACAATTTTCCCTATTTCGGAAAGTTGCATTTTACCTTCATGAACTTGTCCAAAAAAACACTGATGTCTATATGCATTGATTGTGATAAAATACGGTGCATTCCATCCATAATCCCAATTTTGTAACCGTAAGGTTTCGCTGCGGTATTTATTTTGGAATTTGGTCATTGGGATAATTCAATTGCTGGTTAAAAATGGATATGGGTTTCAAACAAACCATAAATGGTTTTGGAATTTAATCATATTGTGGATTCATAATACATGGCTCATCTGTCCTCAGTTTAAAAATCCCAACCGAATGTGTATGGTAAAGCCAAAATATTTCAAAAATTCCGTATTTTGTTGGTTATAAAATCCGCCCCCATTCCCTCAAAATTCCCTAAGATTGCAGAATGAATGGAAGGATACTCAAATTGCTACAAATAGCTCTGCTGCTTATTTTGTTTTTTGCCGGCCCGGAAACGGCATTTGCTATGGAAGCAGGCACGGGAAAAATCTCGGGCCGGGTGCTGGACGACCGCACGGGTGAAGGGCTGGCTTTTGCCAATGTGCTCATCACTTCCTTGCGTGATACGACATTCGCCAGAGCCACGATCAGTGACATCCACGGTTTTTATGAGCTGAGCGACATCCCGCCAGACGCTTTCGCTTTGAAGGCTTCATAAATGGCAACAACAAACATATCAACGAATTGGAGACATTCTGTTTATTTTGTATCTTTGTTGTAATGGATAATAAAATTGAAAATATCGATAAAATTGTTCAGCATTGGCTGGAATCAGCGGAAAGAAACCATAAAACCATGATTCATTTAACGGATTCGAAAGATTATAGCTGGGCTTTATTTATGGGTCATTTAGTTATTGAAAAAACTCTTAAAGCCTTATATGTCAAAAGGCTTGAAAAACATGCCCTATTCACTCACGATTTATTAAGGTTATCCAGTAAGATTGGATTAGAACTGACCGATGACTTTCAGGAATGGCTAGACGTAATTACAACTTTTAATCTAAATGCCCGATACGATAATTATAAACAAGACTTTTATAAACTGTGTACCAAAGAATTCACAGATTTTTGGTTGGATAGAATAGAAGAAATAAGACTATGGTTAAAAAATCAATTATAGAGACAGCATCCAGGTATGTGAAGCAATTACCGGACGATTTGGATGTAAAAAAAGCCTTTCTGTTTGGGTCCTGCGCCAGAGGATTAGAGAAAGAAGACAGCGATATTGATATTGCTGTTGTTATAGGCAATATGTCTGATTTTTTCTCCATTCAGATGCAGCTAATGAGGTTAAGGCGTAATATTGATTTAAGGATTGAACCACATCCAATTGGAGAATCTGATTTTACACATTTAAACCCCTTTGCTTCTGAAATACAAAAAACCGGTATTGAAATCAGATTAGATTAACATTGAAAGCTGGTAGCGTAAGGCATTTAATTGGGCGTCCATACAGAGGGAACTCATCGAAAAATTTGGAGACTGTTATGCCCGCTATTTATAATTGCTTATATTGCCCTGCAAAGACCTTCCGATAAGGCTCCAGGGCGTTGCAGGGCAAGCAGCTGACACACTTTTCTGAATACTCCCGAGTCACCAAAATTGTTTTACCCATAAACTTTGGCACAATATGTAAATTTTTTTGGGTAGCTTTATTATGAAGGCAAATTTTCATTACTTAAAATAGATTTAACATTAGCACCACGAACAAACTCATCAATATCAATCCCATAAAGGCAGAAAACTCCAAAAGAATTATGACCAAAGTAGTATTCACACCTCTGACAATGCTTATATAAATCTGCCTTATACCTATTAATTAATTTACAAAAATAGTTTTCATTTCTACAGGAAACCTGTTTAACAGGATATCCTCCTCGTGTTATCCATTCACGCAAATTTATTTTTGAAAGCACATACTTTTCGAACTTATAAATTTTCGAATTATATACCCAATTCCTATTTTCTTGATGATCTACAACTTGACTAATTATCAAATCCTTATCTTTAAACAAATCAAATTCATTCAAATTTATCTCAATTGTTGCTATACCAAGATCAATAATTTTATCTCTTTTTGCTGCACTCACCTCATTCGTTACGCAAATCTCAATCATTAATTCTTTGTTTTGTACTTTACAAATGACATCTGGGATAATATCACCTAACCTTGTTTCAAGCTTAACATCATCTATCCTAACAATCCTACTATTATAAATGGTTTTAGTCAAAAAGTTAACTGCTGGCAGCCTTATCTCCCCCTTTCAAGTAGAATTTCTTTTGCCAATTTATGCAATACAGTTTCATGACGATATTCACAATCTGCTACAATACTTTTGTGTTTAAAATGATATACTCTTTCCACACCCTTATGTGCTACTAGCTGACAACCGCAAACCGGGCAAATACAATTACATCCTAATCCAGATTTTACTTCAGAAACATGCTTAAGTTGACCATTTTGTATTCCAAATGGAATCTTTTCTTTCATAGCAGTAAAATTAGTAATTAATATAATATGCGTTGTACAGTTCCCAAAAATCAGTATAAAGTTACTTCTTATTTCAGAATGAACTGGTAAATCCCGAGTTTGACAGCAAATATTTGTATATAGTTGACACATAGCATATTGATGCCATGAGTTTTGGTTTGTGCCACTACAATTTGTCTTCTTTTGATAGGATTTTTGGTGGTACTTGCATGCCGATAGCTTTAATCAACTTAAGCGCATTTGGAGGGATATCGGTTCGGAGCCAAATTGTATTTTTTTTGATTTTAACAGGCACGGCCATGACCCTGGCCAATTGTCCCATTGCTGCCGCTACCGTTAAAGGGCGGTCTTGAATTAATTTTTTTTCAGTGGATTTTGAGCTGTACCTTTCTTGGCTTTCCCTAAGCTTTTTGGTTAAGTGTGCCTCGCAATAATGTGATAAAAAGCAGAGCATCAGATGTCCAATAATCCGGTTATCAGTCCAATGAAACACCGGCCTGCTTTTCAAATAGCCTTTCATTTCGCCGAAGGCATCTTCAATCCGCCATAATTCTTTGTAATTTGAAACGATTTCAGTAGCTGGCATTTGCTTAACATTGGTAACAATACCAAAAAAGCCATCACTTTTAGCCTCTTTGGCAATTAACTTGTGGTTAAGGCCACATTGGCTTTGGCCTTTTACAGAAAGGTATTTTTTATATGCCCGGTTGGTAATAAATTTTTTTGTCAGTGGCTTGGAAGAAGAAAGGGCAGCATTGATTTTGTCCAGTACATCTTCGCGTGCTTTGGCGTCTCGCCCTGCCCTTATTTTTGACCAAGTTATAATGCAGCGGTCTTCACCGATTGTGGTTTCACGTATTGCCAGCTCTTCATTAAGCCAGTTAAACTTGGAGAGGTCATAAAAACCTTCTTGTATTTCCTTTTTTAAAGTCCCCATCTTTAACCCGACAATAAACTCGCCATTGCGCTTTTTAATGTGCTTAAGGTTATCAAATGAGAAAAGCCCACGATCGGCCACAAAAATAAATCTGCGCACAGAAAGCTTGCTGCTGATGCGCTCCACGATACCATCAAGGGTTTTGCCTTCAAAGGTATTGCCCGGATGGACTTCAAAACAGAGCGGTATCCCGCAAGTATCCGTAAGCAGGCCCAATACTACCTGTGTGCAATCGCTTCGCATTTCCTTACTGTACCCAAATTGGCGAAGTTCACCCAGATCTGTCCGTGTGCTCTCGAAACGCAAGGTTGTCAAATCGTACAGCACTACATCTACATTAATGCTAAAAAGGTCTTTGCCGTAATTGAACAGAAAGCGCTCGATGTCTTCTTTGTGCTTGCTAAGCAGGTCAAGGCTGCGATAAATATGCTGAAGCGATATATCGTGGTCAACTAAACCTGGGTACATGCGCTGCAACCAATTGTCATAAAGGGAAAGTTTTGAAACTGGTTTTAGAAAACGGGAACAAACTTGTGAAAACAAAACGCGCTCCAAGTTAAATTCAAGCTTCGGGTGCTGGGATTGGATATTGGCAAGGCATTTTTTTATCCCCAGTTCCCCCATCATGCGGTCAAGTATGAGCAGGGGCCCCAGTACATAGGTGTCCTTAACATCTACTTCTTTGGCCATGTCAAACACTGCAAGCTTGTCGGTGTGTTTGCGTATTGCTTCTGCAAGTTGCTCCAGCCTGCCCTCTTCAACTTTCCCAAGGGACATTAAGGTGCGCTGTTTGACTTTTCCTCCTTCACGATAAGACTCTACCAAATGGTAATAGGCTGTGCCCTTGCTGTTTTTTGTTGTCTTGATGAACATAGCACTTTGTTTATCACACAAATATAGACAAAGACCATTCTATTTTATGCATATGAACTAAAATTGTTCACTACACTTTTGCAAAACCAAAACAGAAACCCAGTGTTTATAGGGGGTACAGAAGGTCTGAGCAAATTATCTGTCAAACTCGGGAATGACATCTGGGATAATATCACCTAACCTTGTTTCAAGCTTAACATCATCTATCCTAACAATCCTACTATTATAAATGGTTTTAGTCAAAAAGTTAACTGCTGGCAGCCTTATCTCCCCCTTTCAAGTAGAATTTCTTTTGCCAATTTATGCAATACAGTTTCATGACGATATTCACAATCTGCTACAATACTTTTGTGTTTAAAATGATATACTCTTTCCACACCCTTATGTGCTACTAGCTGACAACCGCAAACCGGGCAAATACAATTACATCCTAATCCAGATTTTACTTCAGAAACATGCTTAAGTTGACCATTTTGTATTCCAAATGGAATCTTTTCTTTCATAGCAGTAAAATTAGTAATTAATATAATATGCGTTGTACAGTTCCCAAAAATCAGTATAAAGTTACTTCTTATTTCAGAATGAACTGGTAAATATAATTTCAAATCCCCTACAATACTTTATTAGTCATTCAAGTAAACTCTATAATAAATGAAATTATAACAAATAAAATCAATATCCCTCATTCAACCCGCCCCCATTCCCTCAAAATTCCCTAAGATTGCAAAATGAATGGAAGGACACTCAAATTGCTACAAATTGCTCTGCTGCTTATTTTGTTTTTTGCCGGCCCGGAAACGGCATTTGCTATGGAAGCAGGCACGGGAAAAATCTCGGGCCGTGTGCTGGACGACCGCACGGGTGAAGGGCTGGCTTTTGCCAATGTGCTCATCACTTCCTTGCGTGATACGACATTCGCCAGAGCCACGATCAGTGACATCTACGGTTTTTATGAGCTGAGCGACATCCCGCAAGGGCCTTACCGAATACAGGCATCGTATATGGGCTACAACAGCCACGAAAGCGAATTTGAGCTGAGCGCACGCAAAATGACAGTGGATGTGCGCTTAAGCCGGAAAAGCTTTCAGGCGACGGGGGTTGAAATTACCGCCGAGCGCCAGGTGCAGGAACAGGGCATGGAAAAAACCACGGTCAATATTGCAAAAAACAGCACCCTGACCGGTGGCAATGCCATAGATGTGATGCAAAGCCTGCCATCGGTGGATATTGATGTGAACGGCGCCATCAGTTATCGCGGCAGCCAGCGTGTAACGCTTTTGCTCAACGGAAAACGCTCCGAACTGGTGAAATCCCTGGATCAGATCCCGGCCGGACAAATCGAACGCATCGAGATCATCAATAATCCTTCGGCCAAATACGAAGCCGATGGCATGTCGGGCATTATCAACATCATCCTGAAAAAGGGCAGCAAAAACCGGCAAAAAACCCGTGTTTCGCTTTATGGCGGCCTGCCGGAAAATTTTGGCGGCAACCTGGGCTATAGCGGCTTTACGGAAAAAGGCAATTTTTATGTAAATGGCGGCTATGCGCACAAAACACGCTTTCAGACCAAAGAACATATGCGCATCAATGACGCGGTCGAAACGCCCGATTATTACCAATACGACAGACAGGACGAAACCCTCAACAACCTGATGCTGAGCAGTGGATTTGACTACTCCCCCAGCAAAAGGCAACAGATTGCTTTGGATGTCAGCGGATCGAAAAAATTCAATTCGGCCGACCGAAGCATCAATTATAAAACACTGGAAAAGAGCGGCGACTGCTCTTATGACGCCATAAAAGACATCGGCATTGACCTGGACAATTATTCGCTGGACGGCGCCCTGGACTACGGATACCGCTTTGCGCGAAAAGGCCAGCAGCTGCGGGCTTCGGCACATTATAATTATTTCGACCAATCGTATAAAATGGCGCATGAAATCTATCCAAAATCTGCCCCCATAGAGCGCGCTTTTCAAAATACCAATTCGGAGCAGCTCAATAAAATTGGTGACTTATCGGTGGATTATGAGCATCCATTTGGCGACAGCCTAAGGTTGGAAAGCGGTTACCGTTACAGCCAGCGCGATCTGCGCAATGATTTCAGTTCGGAAAGCTATGATGCAGAGCGGCAGGAATGGCAGAGCGATACAGCGCTGAACAATGTATTTCACTATGTGCAGCAAATTCATGCGGCATATGCCGAAATCAACTGGAAGCTAAAAATCTTTGAGCTGCGTTTTGGCCTGCGCGCCGAATATACCACCAACGAACTGCTCAGCAAACCCAAAGACAACTATCTCGATCTCTTTCCTTCGCTACAGATTTCACGGAAAATGAGCGAACAGCTCCGCTTGTTTTTGAGTTTCAACCGCCGCATCAACCGTCCGGTTTTGAAAATGATCAATCCCTACACCAACGAATATGCCGACATATTGAATATGCATGTAGGAAATCCCGACCTGAAGCCGGAGTATGTCAACAGCGCAGAAGCCGGTGCGCAATTCTTTTCGGAAGCAATTTCGGGCAGCGTTTCGGTTTATTACCGCAATATTGACCAAGCCATCAGCCGTGTGAAATCCGCTTCGAACGACAGCGCTTTGCTGGTCACATTTATGAACTTAAACAATGCACAATTGCTTGGCACGGAGCTATCGCTGAATATCCGTCCCACAAAATGGTGGCAAATGGGCGCCAATGCCAATATATTCCATACGAATTTGGAGGGCGCTTATGGCCCCAATTTGATCGATCGCTCCCACACCGCATGGACCGGGAATGTGAGCAATAGTTTCAAGCTGCCCTGGAAAATGGGCATGCAGTTTACATTTTATTATCGCTCCGAGCTGCCTGATGTTATGGGAACCTATCTCGACCGCTGGTATGCCGATTTTGCAATCAATAAAAAAATCCTGAAAGACAAAGGCAAGCTGATTTTCAAGATTTCGGATGTTTTTGACAGCTGGCGCTACGGCCTTGACCTGACAGGTACAGCCGAAAGCGGATATGTGTATCACCAAAGCAACCGCAGGAAAAATGAATCGCAGTATTTTATTTTGAGCTTTGTGTATAATATTGCCGGAAAGAAGAAAAAGGAGAAGAAGATGAATTATTTTCTGGAGGGATTTGCCAAGTAAATTTTACCGCAAAGACGCGAAGGCGCTACTGTCACAGATTTTTTTTCACGCAAAGACGCTAAGACGCGATGGTTTATTGTTATGGGACTTGATGTTTTCCTGTGTACCTCTGCGCCTCTGTGTCTCTGCGGTAGAAAGAATTGACTGCTGAGGCTGGGAGGCGCTGAGGCGCGAAGGTTGGCTGTCGCGGGCTGTTTTTTTTCTCGCAAAGGCGCTAAGGCGCTAAGGTTTTTGTTTCGCTTGATTCGGCTACGCTTACTTCGACAGGCTCAGCACATCGCACCACAAGTTGCTCAACTCTTTTTTATCCGCGGAGGGTGCGAAAGGGTTTTCTCGCTTCGCTCAACTCTTTTTTCTCGTAAAGACGCTAAGGCGTGAACTGTTACAGATGTTTTTCTCGCAAAGGCGCTAAGGCGCTAAGGTTTTTGTTTCGCTTGGTTCGGCTACGCTTACTTCGACAGGCTCAGCACATCGCACCACAAGTTGCTCAACTCTTTTTTATCCGCGGAGGGTGCGAAAGGGTTTTCTCGCTTCGCTCAACTCTTTTTTCTCGTAAAGACGCTAAGGCGTGAACTGTTACAGATGTTTTTCTCGCAAAGACGCAAAGACGCTAAGGTTTTTGTTTCGCTTGGTTCGGCTTACATCGGCTCCGCTTACTTCGGCAAGCTCAGCACATCGCAGTACAGGACGCTATCCACAGGCTGCTCAACTCTTTTTTATCCGCGAGGCACGCGAAGGGCGCGAAGGGGTTTTCTCGCTTCGCTCAATTTTTTTTCTCGCAAAGACGCTAAGTTTATTTCTCGCAAAGGCGCAAAGGCGCGAAGGGGTAAGAAGTTATTGGATAGATTTTGATGAAAATTTTGATGCTTCGTTGGGATATGAGGAACGGCTTTGAAGGCATTTATACAAATCAACCAAAAGATAAATAAACAACAATTAACCCCTAATTTTGCTGAGGATTTTCAAAATCAGGCTGAATTTTGCTAAAAAATTTGCAAAATTTGGCTTAAATCTGCTAAACGAAACTTTTGGTTTTTAAAAAAACCAGAATTTCAGTCTGCACAGCTTATTAAATGCCTGTTAAAATTCCAGGCTCATTTGGGCACTTACTCCTGTTTTCTGGCAAATGGTTTCCAGCGGACAACCAGAGCAAAGCGGATTTTTGCGACAAAAAGTTTTCGCATGCTCCACGATCAAGCCGTGATACGTATCATAGGTTTGAACATCAGCGGGAACCGCTTTTTCGATCATGGTCTTAAAGGCTTCATATTGCCTGGGCACCTCAATACCAACACGGCTAAAAATCCTTCGGGCATAAGCATCAATCACAAAGGAGGTTTTACGCAAGGCATAAAGCAGGATTGCATCAGCGGTCTCCTTCCCCACTCCATGCACGCTTAGCAACTCTTCCCGAAGATCGGCCAACGCCTTGTTTGCCAGTGCATCCAACGAAAAATCATATTGCTCCATCCAGGAACATAAAGCCTTGAGTTTCTCCGCTTTTTGGTTTTGAAAACCTGCCGGGTGGATCAATGCCGCCAGTTCACCTGTGGAAAGCGCTAAAATCTTCTGTGGGCTACATTCTGTCCCTAAGGCCGCGAGCGCTTTTTCCACATTGACCCAGTTGGTATTTTGCACCAAAATGGCTCCAAGCATAACATCAAAAGGTTTTTCCGATGGCCACCACGATTTTTGTCCGCCCCAGGCCGGCTTCGAAATATCACCAAAATGATTTTTAAGCTTGCCAAAAATCAGGTTTATCTTTTCAAAATGTATCAGGTTCTGTTTCAATTCTATGCCCAAAGCATAGCCCGTCAGGCTTTTATTGCTGCCAATTACCCTATGACAAGGAATAATGATGGGAATTGGATTACGGTTATTTGCAAGTCCTACAGCGCGTGAAGCTTTTGGATTTCCGCAGATTTCAGCTACTTCTTTATAAGAACGCGTTTCGCCATACGGTATTTGCAATAGCGCATTCCAAACCTTTTTTTGATACTCAGTACCTTTTGGATTCAGTTTTAAATCAAAATGCGTTCGCTTTCCTTCAAAGTATTCAGTAAGCTGCTGCTTTACTTCTTCGAAATATTCATCAGATTCCTGCCATTCATCCGACAAGTATATTACTGCATAGCTTTTGTTTATCAGTATCTCACCTATTCCACCTTCATCGGCTTTAACAATGAAATCCAGCGCATTTATTTTAAAACGGGTGTATCTTAGATTCGCACTCATGTAGCAAAGATATAAACTTAGGACAACGCTTTTTCATGAGTTAAGAGGCAGCTTTTTTTTGTTATACGCTCTTTTACTTTTGAAAAAGCAAAAATACGCTGGAATGATTGCTTTTCCTATATTTGCATCGATTTAGTACGGTCTGAATCATTTAATTCAACATCAAACATCAAGCAAAAATGCAAAGATTCATCATTTTTTCCATCATTGTCCTGGCCTTTGCTTCCTGTTCAGGTCCTATTCAAAAAGAAGGCGATAAGCAACAAACTGAAGCAACAGGACTTTCGCCATTAGCACAAGATGTAAAATCGGAAACCAAGCGCTCCTGGGATGCCTATAAAAAATACGCCTGGGGACATGATGTACTTGCTCCTTTATCCAAATCGTTCAAAGACTGGTACAAAGAACCACTCTACATCTCTCCCATTGACGCCTACAGCACTTTATATGTCATGGGCATGAAGGATGAAGCTGCTGAAATAGAGCGATATGTTGTGGATTCGCTGGATTTTGACAAAGATTTGGATGCCAAGATTTTCGAAGTGAATATTCGCATCTTGGGCGGATTGTTATCCATGTATGAGCTATCGGAAAATCCGGCGGTTTTGGCCAAGGCCAAAGACTTTGCGGATCGTATGATGCCTGCCTTTGACACCAAAACGGGCATTCCCAAATACTGGGTCAACCTCAAAACCGGAGAGGCGCGAGGCGATACTGTAAATGTAGCCGAAGCTGCCACATACACCATGGAAATGGGTGTTTTAAGCTATTATACGCAAGACCCTAAGTACTACCAAACAGGCAAAAAAGCCACCAAAGCCATTTTCGACCGCCGATCTAAAATCGGTTTAATTGGCGATGTTATTGATGTGGAAAGCGGCAAATGGGTTTCCAAACACAGCCATATTTGCGCCGGAGTTGATTCCTATTACGAATATCTCTTTAAGAGCTATCTGCTTTTTGGTGATGAAGAGCTTGGAACCATGTGGAAAGAAAGTATTGGCCTTATCAACGAATATATGGCAGAAACTTACGACAACAAACTTTGGTATGGACGCGTAAATATGGAAACAGGAAAGCATGTCAGCTCCGTTATCACACTTTACGATGCATTTTTTCCAGCAATCCTAAGCCTTTCCGGTGATACCGAACGCGCCAAAGAGCTACAAAACAGCTGGAACTGGCTATGGAACAAATACGGTTTGGAACCCATGGCATACGATTATAAAAGCGGTAAACCAAACTATCCGGTGTACGACCTGAACCCAGAAATAATTGAATCGGCATACTATCTTTTTAATACAACCAACGACAGCCTCTACTACAAAATGAATGAACAATATTGGTCCGATATCAAAAAATATTGCCGCACCGATATTGCATTTACATCTGTGGAAAATGTTGAAACCATGGAACAAAAAGACTATATGCCCACATTTTTTCTTGCGGAAACCCTGAAATATTTCTATTTAACTTTTTCAAGCGGTACAAATGGATACGATTTTGAGGAAATCATCTTCAACACCGAAGCACATCCCTTCCGTAAAAGCAATTTTGACAAAGCAAAAGCCCCAAAATTCCTGGGTTTCAAACAGTAATATATTCCCTCTCCAACAGAATATGCAGGCAAGCCAGATGGTTTGCCTGTTTTTGCTTTTGCCCCTTTTTTTATTCTTCCCAATCAAACTCAATTTCCAATTGCCCGGGATACTGCCGGCTTTCGGTATGGAAATTTGACATAGTCGATCCCAAAAGTCGGATTCCGTTCAGGGCAATATCATCCAAAGGCAACATTTCTTCCAGTTGCTGCATCATTTCTTCTTTGGCGTATGGGCTCAGGCAGGTGTGCGAACGTGTGATGGTACTGAAATCAGAATAGCGCAATTTCAGGGTCAATGTCTTTCCGATCATTTTGCTATGGAGGCAGCGCTGCCACATAATCTCCGCCACTTCCTCCAGTTTTGTTTGCACTTCATCAATATCGTAAATATCAGTTTCGTAGGTCCGTTCAGCGCCCACCGATTTTCTCTCACGCGATGAAACCACAGGGCGTTTATCAATACCGCGTACTGCTTCAAAAAAATACTTTCCTGCTTTTCCAAAGTGCATTATCATCTCCTGACGGCTGAGCTTTTTCAGCTCGCGCCCTTTGTGGATTCCCATTTTGTGCATACGTTCTTTGGTTTTTACGCCAACACCAAAGAACAGGCCCACATCCAGGTTTTCCAGAAAGCTTTCCGCTTCTTCGGGTTTTATCAGGTAAAAGCCATCTGGTTTATCCATATCTGAAGCAATTTTTGCCAGAAATTTATTGTAGGAAACACCGGCAGAAGCAATCAGATTTTCTTTCTCCAGGATTTTACGTTTAATAGCTTTTGCAATAAGCGAAGCTGATTCCGGCCCTTTCTTTGGATGCGTCACATCGAGAAAAGCCTCATCCAGCGAAAGCGGTTCAACCATATCCGTATATTCATAAAAGATATCACGAATACTGTTCGATATCCGGCGATACACTTCAAAGCGATGCGGTGTGATGATCAAATGCGGACATCTTCTCAAAGCAACTGCCATGGGCATAGCTGAATAAACTCCAAATTTGCGGGCCTCATAGCTGGCAGCAGCTACAACCGAACGCGGCCCATTATGGCCAACTACCAACGCCTTACCCTGATAATCAGGAAAATCCCTTTGCTCTACGGAAGCAAAGAAAGAATCCATATCGATGTGAATAATTTTCCTCATTTTAATCAGGTAAAATCCGTTGTTCACGAAAAAACGCCCAATTTAAAAAGAATATCCCACAGACCACTCGACATAATCGGCAACAGAAAAGTCTGTGGCTTTGATACGCACTCCTAAAATCACTTTATTGGCAATATAATAGCGCAAACCGATCCTTTGGTAGAAGCTGTTAAAAATCCCATCATTTCCCGGATGGATAAATTCAAGGCCCACTTCGGCCTGCACGGCAAGTTTATCAGCCCGGAACTGTCCGGCAACTGTTGCCCCCCAAAAAAACTGATCTTCAATAGGGGCTGTTTCAATATTATCACCGCTAACTTTAATATTTCTATGGCCATCAATACCCAAATCTGTTACTACACCATATTTAAAAACATTTCCGGCAGCCCACAAGAATTCAGAAGCCAGGCAAAACAGGCGAACATGTCCAATATTCAGCGTTTCAGTTTCCTCCACCGATCGGTCGCCGAACGTAAAAAGGACATTAAACTCATTTTTATTTTTCAATGATGGCAGCGAATCGATTGGCTTTAATGTTTGTTGATGCTTTGTAATCTGATAACGCAGATTAATAAAAGGGGAAACAATATTCAAACCTGAATTTGGAAAAGCATTGGCTCCATTTGAAAAATGCGTAAAACGCAATCCGGCCTGAAAGCAAAGTGATTTAAAAAGCATACGGGAGTAAGAAGCACGAAGGTCGATATACGCATTTCGCCGGGATCCAATGGCTACATTAAAAGGATTTTCATCTTCATCATAAGGGTTCCAATTGTAGCTCATCCCAAAATTAAATTCATAGCCGAAGGAATATTTTGGCTTTTTGATAAATGGCCCACCAAAGAAAAAATAGGCTGCCCAAGGCTTTCCAAAATACTCTTCTTCATTGAAAACAGAGGAATGCAGCCCGATTCCATAATAGGGCAGCATCAGGTATTGTTCCCATAAATTTTCTCCGCTTGTTTGCCAGCCAAAGCGCAGGTCAAGTGCTGCATAGTCAGTAATCGGGTTTCCGTTTTCATTGATACCATTTACATAATCATTAGTTTTCATGATTTCTCCACTCGCAACACCCAGATCTATAAAAAGATTTTTCTTTCCTTTTTCCTGAGCTGAAAGTTTTGAAGTTAAAATACTCAATAATAAAACGATAATTAAAATACTGTATCTTTTCATAATTGTTTTCGAAATCTATGCCCCATTCACATATCTACTTGTTTTATGAACAAAAATAAACCAAAAGATTAATCATATTCCTATTTACTTGATTCCTGTCGATTTTTTCTTTTCTTTTAAAAACTTATCTGACAGATATACAAGATAAATAGAAACTTTATGATTGGAATATTCAGCAAAGAAATGTTCATTTATCGAAGAGGGCTTAAACCCTTACAAAAACATAACGGAACTCTTTAAAAACAAATCAAATAGGGCTTGGAATGATAAAAAAAAGCACTCATTAACGAAAGCGGAAGAGGAATGAGGCGTTCAATTATAGAAAAACTCACGGAAGAAAAAGTAAGTATAGGTATTACGGACATCAAGGAAGAGATGGCACAAAAAACCGCCTTGTATATTGTTTAACGCCACAATGTAAAGTGCATTTCTTATCATCATGATGTTTCAAAAGAAGAATCAACAAAAAATGTTATTCAATCTGCTATACGGTATTATGGAAGCATGACTTACTGGTCAACAATTCAGGGATTACTTTTGACAATCTAATGATGAGCATGAAAGCTGAAGACTCGAATATGGTTTTAAACAATAATTTTATTGGTACTTTTTTTTCAGCAAATATGCTTCACAAAGAGATGCTCAGGCAAAAATCGGGCATAATTGTTAATATTTCCATCGTAGTTGGCGCAATGTGCAATATGGGACGAGCAAACTATTCGGCTTCTATAAAAACAAAAGTCTTTAGCGTTTCCAACTGATAAATCAATCAACTGGTGGAGTTTTCATCTAGGTCAACGGAACTAAATGGAGAATATGACGGTTGGGAAACCAGGATTATTTTTGATTAGCAAAACCCTTCGATTTAGTTATTTCGGAAAGCTCAATAAAAAAGCACTGTTTTCCAAAATACGGACAACAGTGCTTTATTTTATTTAGCGTAAAAAATCAAACTACTCACCAAGAGGGATGAACTGGCTCACATCAACCGCTGATGGAGGGTCAACAATGACTTTAAAAATACAATCGTTAAAGTCTTTATCACCTGCCGGGATTTTATTATCCTCAAAAGTAAGGATAATTGCATCGCAACTCTCATCATAAAATATCAGGCTTTGTTGCAATCCGTTAATATTGAGGTTTTCATTGGTATAGTGGGTAAAAAAGCCTTCGGTTAATCCACCCGGGGCATTATCAAGTCCCACCCAGCTATGAGCAACAAGGAAAGCACCCAAAGTTGTTCCCGCCGGATAAGATCCCAACAAACGCATTGTGGCACCGGGTTCGAGGTCTCCGCCCCTGTTTTTCCGTGAAGCATTTGGATAAACAAGGAGTTTATTATTAATATCATCGGTACTTACCGGTGGTTCTCCTGCAGGATAAGTATATGTTCCCAGACTGTTTTTCCATCCGGCACCTTCATCAATAAAGGTAATATAAACCGTAGCCTCTTCACTCAGAACCAGCGTTTTAGGGTATGTAAAATATTCAGGGTGCGCAATCAATGCATTTTGGTTCTCAGGCAGTGCCACATCCAGGTGCCCCATTAAATCAGGACATAGCGGATCAGGATTTTCCTCGATGCAAAATGGCACTCCTTTTTCATCATAATCACAGATAATTTCATAATCACCCGGGGGAACGCGGCGCAGAATTTTCAGGCCTTCCTTACCATTTGCAATAAAAATCAAACTGTTGCCAACATTTATATAGTTTGCCGATGCTCCATAATCATAGCGTTCAACAACGAGAAGTTCAGCTTGTCCGGGTACAATTTCACAGATATACATTCCAGCAGAACCGGCAGCAACATACACATAATCATTATCCATAGCCACACCATTAACAACAGCCTCAGGAACCATAGAAGCAGGAGAAAGCGTATGCACCAGTTCGCCACTTTCAAGATTAAAAGCTTTCAGGCCATTATAACCTGCTGACACCCAACAAACATCCTCTTTTACTAATATTCCCGATTTACCTGTTTCGGGTTGAATTGATCCAACATCAATAGTATTAATGAGCTCATGACCTTCACTTACATTATAAACAAGGAGCTCGGCTGAATTACCACTGCGCAGCACAACATGCTTCGACATAGCTTCGGGGCCACTAACGGCAGCATATTTCGCATTGGAATATTCGTTGCTACCAACAAGGCTCATATCGTCCGCTTCAAAACTAAAACTACCGCCAGTGGTTCTTCCAGCCGTTGCATAGAGCCAATCACCGGCTTTTGCCAAACCGTTTACAGAACTCCCTGATGCAGTTTTAAATCTCTGAAGTTCACCGCCTACAGGAATAACACCATCCATGAGGCCAAGCTCAAAAACAGCACCGCCCACACCATAATCCGATGCACCCAGCCACAATTTACGATCCGGAGTTAAACCTTCGTAATCTAAAAACATGGTATTAAAATCGGCACGGTTTGTATTGCCCGACATCTCGATCACAGGCATTGTAGGATCTTCGATATTAATCACATCAATTTGCCCTTCATAAAGTTCAGCAGACATTGGCGCACTGTTGGGCTCATTATAATGATAGCTGACATAGGCATGATCCCCTTCAACTGCAACATGTGTTGCACTTAAAATGCGCGACCCACTTCGAACAGGTGAAGCCACATCTGCAATAAGCATAAACAGATCCCCTTCAATTACCTCATTGCTCTCTTTAAATTTTGTTCCATCCAGAAAGCTATTGTAGTAATCATCAAATAAGGGCTCATGATAATAGATGATTCTATCTTTGGTTAATTGTGCACCATCAGTATAAACATCAAGCGCAATTTCATTTTCGATGCTTTTTTGATCCTGATTTACAGGCTCATCCTTTTTACAACCATAAAATGCCACAACAAAAAGCAATAAAATCATGACAGCAGGTTTTATAATAGACTTCTTCATATCCGTAGTGTATTTTTGACAAATGTACTGCAAGAAACAAGCCATGTCAAGCTTTTTTGAAGACTTAACATTTGTTAAGGCCGATTGTTCGTAAGTGTAGCCAAAAAGCTGGTATTTGTTGCAATATTAACCTTAAATATATCACAAAACAACCTCCAATAACAGCAGAACAAAATCCAAACCCATCTGGAATTATGTCCGAATTTTGGAATTTTTCTGTAAAGCCGTGAATAAATAATATATTTATTTACAAAAGAAATGGATAAAAAAAGCCCATAAGAAAAAAACAGCCCCAAGTACAGCTTGCAAATTAATCCGACATCAGTAATTGTCCAAAAAATGGAACCAGAAGGAACGGGCATGAAAAAACCTGTTGAAATTCAACAGGTCAGTGCGGATGAAGGGACTCGAACCCCCACGTCTCTCGACACTAGATCCTAAGTCTAGCGCGTCTACCAATTTCGCCACATCCGCAATTGGGCTGCAAATATAAAAAAGTTTCTTCTTGCCCGGCATGCCAAGAATTTTTTTTCTGGGCAAACCCTTATCCATAAGGCTGTGTTGTTAAGTTGCATTAATGCAAATTGTGTCAGCCTTACAGGCTGTAAGCCTGAACTTCAAAAAATTGCACAACCAGATGCAGTCCTCAACATCTTAAATGGATAACACCAAAAATATCAGTATATTCAATCCTTTAAAAAATTTATCTTCTCCCAATACATTAAACGACTTATCACCAATGGCTATGAAACAGAACAGGAATAGTATTTGCAGGGAGCGGCGCAGCATTTATGTCGCGTTTACACTGAAATTTTTATGCCCCTTACTTGTTGAGGCGCTTTTTAACCCGTTCCCAATCGTGGGTAATAAAAAAACACTCCGTCATTTCAGGAATCATTTTTTCAAAGCGGCGAAATGGAATGGAAAATGTAAGTTCCTGTGGTTTCACGCAAGGTCTTGCAGAAACATCGAACATACCCAAAACCGCACGTGGGTTTTCTTTTGAGTTTTCATCCCTGGGATAGGTAATAATCAGCGAACATCCTGAACCAAAGGGGCTAAAAACAGCATTAATATCGTTTGCACCGAAATTCGTCCAGGTAAACAAGCCCGACAATAGGTCGCCATTCCCAAAAAAGATGACTGCATCCGGTTTATGATGGGCTTCCAGCTGATCAAAAGGCATAAAAGTGATATAAGGCTTTGGCGCCTTAAAATGTGGAATTTGAGCAATCATCTGCGCGGCATGACCGGGCGTATCAATATAACGTTCGCAGCCGGTGCTCAGAAATTCCGGCAAATCGGGCCGTATTTCATGAAAACCACAATACATTCCTGCTCCGCCACAGCCCAATGATGCGGCATTAAAACTAATCGCACGGCCTTTACGCACTTTATTCAAGGGACAAATCATGCATTGATGCCCCGTCGGTTTTTCCTGCATTTCGCCTGATGGTTCATCTTCGAAGAAAAACACCAAAGGAATTTCCTGATCGCCAAAAAAGCGTTCCCAGTTCGATAAAAACGTTTGTTTTAACTGAATATCCATAATTCTTTTTCTTCAAAACTATGAAATTCCACGGATTTTTCAGGAACTTTTTAAGCTTCGGCAGGATCAAGACTGTAGGTAATTTCCTTATCGGTAATTTTCATTTTCACTACATTCATCGCAATCAGATCGGCAAGCATTTCAACCAAATGCTTATAAGGTATCAGCGTTTGTTTTTTAATGGACTTAAAATCAGTACCTGGCTTTTCTTCCAGAAAACGCAGCAAGGCTTGTTCGTTTTCGTCATAGCGAAAAACAACACCTTGCGGCGATTTCATGCGTTTCCAGGCTTTGATCAAAATGGCATTCGCCAGAATATTCTGATCTTCAAAACGCAGCCAAACCAGCCATTTCCCCTCATCATCAAGTGCATAAAAGGGCTTTTCATCCGAAGCTGACACAAGAATTTCCAGCACCTGCTTCCCTTTCACATTCCAGCTTTTATAGTCGAATTTGATTTCAGGTTTACAGTACATAGCAGCGGCGGCTTCGATCATATGGTATTCTTCATCGCTGTGCACGCCGGCAATTTTACCATTGTCTTTGACCCCGATAAGCAAACGGCCTCCTTTGGTATTGGCAAAAGCAACCAATGAACGGGCAATTTTGCGGGCATCGTTTACAGCAAATTTAAAATCAAGCTGATCGTGTTCCCCCTGCTCTATCAATTTTTCAATATAATTTTTCCTTCGCTTCATACTGCCCGTTCTCATTTCGGCAAAAATAAGTATTCGTGATACATCGGACAAAGTCCTGACAACAGAAAAACCCGGGCATAACCCGGGTTTTATTCATTTATTTCAATAAGTCTTATTTTTTCATAATACGACCGGATGCCATGCGCTTTTCAGCAGATTGCAATTGGTAGAAATAAACTGCCTGAGGCAATTCTGCCGGCAGATTTATCTGATAAAGCCCTGCTGCAGCACCCATTTGCTGGCTAAAGACTTTGCGTCCATTCAGGTCATAAAGCTCAAATTGCATTCCCTCAGCAGCATTTTCGATGCGGATATTGAGGTGGTCGGATGCAGGATTTGGCCAAACAGCGGCTTCCTGAATTTCATTTTCAGAAACGCTTACAGGAGCGCGGTTGGTAATCGCTTTGATACAAAAATTACCGGTATTTTGGAATCCTGATGGATCTTCCAGATCATAGAAATCTTTCCAGACACCATCTTCCATATAGAAACTCTCGCCCGGGGCAGCGGAACTCTCGACCAATGTACGATATTTTGAACCTAAAAGCACCGGAACTTCAGAAGTGCGGTCGTAGGGATGACCACCATCCGAGAGCTCGATGCAAAGCGCGAGTTGTTGCCCTGCCGTGAGGTTGATTTCTTCATCAAACGTAACGGTATGCATTCCAGATCGTTCAAAACTACCTTCGGTGCTAAGTAATTGCTCCGAAAGCTGCCCATCGGCAAACTGAGCATACACATCGACAATATAATGAACATCATCTGTAGCGGTGAAGAAGTTTACGGCTTTCAGGATCTCATTATTTTCTACTATAAAAAGGTTCATCGCCTTACTGATGTCCGCATGTGTATCGCGCCAGCCGTGATAATCATGGTAGTAGAAATTATCATAAGGCATTGGAACAACATCACGGAAAGTCACTGCGCCCATTTCGGGTTCGCGGGTAGCCCATTTATCGTAATAAGAAATCCAGAAATATCCATCATTGCCCCAACTGTCGCCCCAGGAGTTTTTCACCAACCAGGCGCCCGGTAGCGGAGCCTGAGTCTGCATCAGGTCATTCCATCCAACAATACTTACGGCATGATTTGGCAAAACAGTGCTTGTAGATGGTTGATAATGAACATAATTTCCGTTGATAAAGCCACCGTCATAACACATACAGGTTCCCAATACACCATTTTGCTTTATGGTTTCCTTGATAAGGTCAATGCGTTCAAGATCATCTCCTACTGTCAGCCATTCGATATGCATTGGATAATAATAGTGGTAGCTGTCTTCATGGCGTTGCGGTGCAGTGGCATAACTTTGAGCATCGATATCGCGCACTGCGCCTTCACCCCTGCTCAGGTATGCTGATGTTACGCGGTAGTCGCCACCCTGATGCACTTCAAGTCCGGCGCCATTGGGAGGCGTAAGGTCGTCATTATTATATTGATTAAAACCATTCCACCAATCGAGGTGATATTCTGCAAGGGCCGGTTCTCCGCTTTCGCCGTTTGCTGCCCAGTTTCCTGTCATCAGGAGGTTTCCTTCCATAGCTGCCATGGCGCCATGAGTCCAGCAAGTACCGCCCTGCTGCGATTTCACAGAAGTAACATAGCTTTGGCCATGCACCATCCTCAGGTCATAAATTGCATTTTCCGGTACGGATTGCCCATAAGCTTTCAGGCAAAAGTTCGCTGTTTCGTTGAATGATGAATTATCGAATTCATATTCCTGAAGATCTGTCCAAACGCCTTCTGCATTCAGGTAAAAACTTTCACCCGGATTGGCTGTGGATTCAACAATGGTGCGTGATCCGCCTCCAAGGAGTACCGGAACATCACTGGTACGGTCAACCGCCTGACCACTGTTGATTAGCTTGAGATACACATAAAACTGATCGCCGTCCTGCATATGAAACGATTCGCCCATAGGTATATAATGGTATCCCTTTTCATTACAAATTCCATTGTCCTGAAAAACCTGACCGCTAAGCGTTCCATTTTCAAAATGTGTATAAACCCTTAAAATATAAGCATTAAAATCTGAAGTATTATAGAAAGAGACAGACTGCAGCATTTCTTCACCACTTACGGTAAAGGCATTAAAGGCTTCATGCACATCATCAAGAGTGGCACGCCAGCCGTGATAATCGTGTGAATGCACAATTTCGGGCTCAACCGGATGCACACCTCTGAAAGAAATAAATCCCATTTCAGGATTACGGCAGGAATGCTTATCGTAATAAGAAATCCAGAAATACCCACCAAGGCCCCAGCCTGATCCCCAGGAGTTTTTGCAAAGCCACGCGCCCGGTTCCGGCGCCTGTGTTATTTTATTGTCATCCCATCCCACGATGGCAATGGCATGGTTCGGATCCAAAGATGATGTAGGTGGTTGATAATGTGTATAATTATTATTGATAAAATCACCATCATAACACATACATGTTCCTGCAACGCCATAATCGATTATGGCCTGCTTCATTTCATCAATACCATTGAGATTTTCGTCCATGGTAAGCCAGATAACTTTTTCCGGCGCATAAAAATGCCAGTCTTCATTATACATATCCGGCGCATTATCAAAAGATTGCCCATCGATATCGCGCACAGCACCTGTACCATTGGCAAGATAGGCTGTAGTTATCAGGTAATCGCCGCCCATATGCACTTCCAGGCCGGAACCTGAAGGTGGGTCGAGGTCGGCATTATAATGTTCATTAAAGCCATTCCACCAATCGAGATGGTATTCGGCGAGATTAGGTTCACCTGTTTCGCCATAGGCAGCCCAATTGCCGTTGATCATCAAATTGCCTTCCATAGCAGCCATTGCGCCATGTGTCCAGCAAGTGCCACCTTGTTGTGATTTTACGCTGGTAACGAAGTTTTCACCATTGACATCGCGCAAATCGTAGGTTTCGGGAATTTGTGCAAACAATGTAATTACCAGCAAACTAAGGGAAAGAGAGAGTAAAATCTTGTTCATAAGTCTGATTTTGCAGATATTTTTTGAATAATTAACTTTCAATTAAAACCCCAAAAGTAACTAAAGTTGTCTAAAATCAATTGTTAATGAAGTTTAACCTACCTTAAAACACAAAATTTTCTAATACAAGCACAAAACGCTTCTATAGAAAGGTATGTTATCTTTTTGGTGCTCAAAATAGCTACGGCTACTCCTGTGCGCCAAAAATCTGCGCTTCCTTTCTCTTATTTCGTTTTGTGCGTGCACACTGATCTTGTCGAATGTGCCCATGACAGAAATTTATGAATAAAGCAGGTTAGAGAGTTTATAAAAATATAAACGGATGCAATAAAACCAAAAGGGAGCCGAAACTCCCTTTTTTCCACAGATGATAGTTCAAATATGCGCTAATAGCGCCAAAAAGAATTTTTCAATTCTAGTGTGCAAATTTAATGAATTCCATTTACTTTTTCATTCGTTCAAGAAAATTACGCTCATGGAGCTCTGGATTTTTCACTGTATTGCAAGCCCAACGGATAAGTATATCGAGTTGTTCCTGATCACTAAGCATCCAGTTAACATCTGATTTCCTGACTTTTGCACTCAAGCTATAGAGACAAATTGCAGCGGAAACACTGATGTTGAAACTTTCTGTAAAACCCAACATAGGTATTTTTACCCAGGCGTCGGCATTCTCAATTGCATAATCGCTCAGCCCTTCCAGTTCTGTACCAAAAACCAGTGCAGTTTTCCCGCTCACATCCAGATCCGGGAGCATCACATCTTTTGTATGTGGCGTTGTGGCAACAATTTTATAGCCCTTCGCACGCAAAGCGTTAAAAGCTTCCTCTGTATTATTTTCCGCTTCACTGTATTTATGAAGGTTTAACCATTTTGATGAACCCAGAGCTACATTGGGATTTAGTGTGTAGGTATTCCTGTTTTCGATAATATGAACATCCTGCACTCCGGTTAAATCGCAGGAGCGCAATACGGCGCTGGCATTCTGCGGTTGAAAAATATCTTCGAGCACGACGGTTATATGTCGGCTTCTCATAGCAATTACATCCTCAAACTTCTGTTTTCTACTGTCAGAAATGAATTGAAAAAGATACTCTTTCCAGGCTTGTTTTGTATTAAAATCCATTTGCAAAATTTAAGACATAAAAAAGGCGCTGACCGTAATCAACGCCAGCAAAAATAGACAAATTCATTTTAACGTTCATTCCATGCCGCAGAAAACTTGATACGGTCATAAAACTTCGGATTAATGAACATTGTAGGGATTTTAAAACGGTTGAACATCATCTTTTCGTCATAATCGCCGTATTCGAGATTAAAGAATCTGTCCTGTGTTGTCATGATCATAATTAATCCTGCATCTATATGATCGGCATATTTCAAAACCTGTTCCCCGTATTTAATATCCTGCTGCGCAATTTTAATGTCATAATTAATTTTATGCTTTTCAAAATACTCAGTAATTTGCTTTGTAACAACATTCTGCGTGTAGTCCCTTCCTGAATCTTCTTCATAAAAAAGAAAAATATTCACTCTAACCCCTGGGAAAGAACGCGCAATCAATGATGCCCATGATGCTTTTTGGCGCACCTGGGCATAAAGGCTGACAGGCAACATAATATTCTTAAAACTCTCTGTCAGATCAAATTTCCGGTCTTGAACAACGATTACCGGCACAGGCGAATGTTCGATAACTTTCAGTGCATGGCTTCCGGTTATTTTTTGGAAACCGGTTTTTCCATGGGTTCCAATCACAATAAGCCTGGCCCCTATTTCTGCAGCAATTTCGCCAATTTGCTTATACACACCACCTTCGCGGACAATAAAATTAACATCAATCCCGTGCTCATCAGCTACTTCGCCCGACATCTCTTTTAGCTGATCATAGATTGCCGCCTCTTTGAGTTTATGCTCTTCGAGATATGCTTTAGTCTCCTTATTAATTATATGTAAGATTTCAAGCTTATAATTAAGTGATTTTGCCATTTGCGCAGCATAATCAACGGCATTATTACAAACTTCCGAAAAATCTGTTGGTACCATTATGGTATCATGAAATACAATATAGTCATCTTTTGCAGCCATAATTACTGGTTTTTAGATATGGTTTATTATATGTCTCAAAAATAAGCATTTTTCCTGTATGGCAAAACATTTACTCTAATTTCCCACTGAAGAAAAATGAATCCTGCTTGAAAAAACAAAAAAAAAATATCAAGAGGTTCACTTTCAATGCAAATTAAATCATTTGACCATTTTTACTAATTTTGGCATTCAAATTATTTAAAATGAATTTAAAAGCAATCCGCCACATCATTATAGCTGCGCTGATTCTTTCAATCAATTCCCTTTCGGCTTCACTTCCCGACAGCCTATTAAACAGGCTAGACTATCATATTGGCATCAGGAAACAATTTATGGAGCATAAAAACCAACGAACCGACAGTCTGAAAGCACAGATCAGCAGTACACGGTCGGACGCTGAGCTTTATGCGCTCTATGATTCACTAATCACCGAATATGAATACTACAATTTTGATTTGGCCGCCGATTATGCCCTGAAGCAATCGCGGCTGGCCTACAAAAAACTCAGCAAGAAAGAACAAAACCTGAGCAGGTTACGATGGGGAAGATTGTTGACTATAAAAGGCTTATACAAAGAATCGGAAGATAGCCTCCTGCATATAAACCAATATTTGCTAAAGCACGAAGACCGCCTTCAATATTATGAATATATGCTGGCCCTCTATATGGAGCTTATACAATTTTCATCAGACAAATTATATAGCCCGATGTACCGGGCATTATCAATTAATTACTGTGATTCATTGATTCTCAATACTGATGAAAAAGATTTCAGACATTTCAAGTATAGCGGAGTACAGCAAGACCTCGAAGGGAACAACATTGCAGCGCGCAAAGAATTTATCAATGTATTGCGTTCTTTTCCGATAAGCGACCATGAATTTGCCCGCGTCAGTGCATCTCTTGGGGATTTATATATGCGCGATGGAATAGACATTGAAGCCATTAACTGCTTTGCTGCATCTGCCATTGCAGATTTACGCAATAATATAAAGGAGACCACAGCACTGCGCAAATTGTCTGAACAGTTTTATAAACAGGGGGAAATCGATTTGGCTTATAAATACATCCTAATATCAAAGGAAAATGCTGATTTCTATGGCACGAACCAACGAAAAATGCAAGTCGGCATGATATTTCCGCAAATCGAAGGCGATCACTTGTATCTGATTGACCAAAAAAGGAAACAGTTCCTATGGTCGTGGGGCATTACCGCGCTGCTTTTATTGGCAATACTGGCGTTTACATTTTCCATTTTCTTACAATACAGGAAGTTACGAAATGCCCGGCATGAAATCCAAGAGGCTTATAATTACCTGCACGAAGCCAACACCATCAAAATCCAGTACATTGGGTATTATTTCAGCATCAGTACACGCTTTATTGAACGACTGGACAAGCTGAAACAACGAATAAACCACAGCCTGATTCAAAACGATATTGAAAAAATCAATAAACTTGTCCGCGATATCAAACCCAAAAAGGAGCGGGAACAATTACTGCACAACTTTGACGAAATTTTCCTCAGCATTTTCCCTGACTTCATCAATAAATATAACGAACTGTTCAAAGAGGAAGAGAGGCAAAAAAACACAAAAGCCAATCAACTAACTACACCTCAAAGAATTTTTGCACTGATTCGCATTGGAGTAAAAGAGAATGAAAAAATAGCAAACATCCTGAACCTATCCATCAACACGGTTTACACTTATAAAACCCGTGAAAAAAACCGTTCTCTGATCCCTAACGATCACTTCGATGAAAAAATCATGGAAATCAAAAGTGTTTAGTCAAATAAATTAAAACGTAATTTTGAAAATCACATTGCAATTTCGGATATTTATTCATCAAATTATTCGTTCTAATTCACAGAACTCACGAAAATCAAGATAATAAAGCTGATATTCCATCTTGATTTAACCTTATCTTAACATTATTTATTTTATTATATATCAATTTATTAACATAATATATCCCCAAAAATCATCTTGATTTTTCATGGATGTCTGGACTTAGGGCATAATCATACTGTAGTTTTGCATCGTAATTCATTTTTAATCGCGAAGCAATGTCAAAACGTTCCCTGTTATTGTTTATGGTAGTCGTCCTACTGGCAGGCGCGTGCATGAAAAAGCCAGTGCAGTTGGAAGATTTGAAATCTCCGGACGGGCAATTAAGCCTTGATTTCAAAATTGTGGGGAATGAGGCTCCGACCTATGCCTTATTATATAATGGCAAATCCGTTATCCAGGAATCGGAGCTCGGTTTTTTGATCAAAGGCCAGCAGGAACTCGCAGGGAACATTGACATTGTAAGCGTTGATAAAGAAGTAGTTAAAGAGAATTGGGAAATGCCCTGGGGAGAGAAGAGGGAAGTCAGCAATGAGTACAATCAGCTGAAAGTAGGTTTGAAGGAAAGAAAAGCCCCGGGACGTTCCCTTTTTATTGTCTTTCGTCTTTTTGACGATGGCTTGGCTTTCCGATATGAATTTCCCGAGCAAGACAGTTTAAAAGATGTTTTCATTCTTGAAGAAAATACTGAATTCAATTTGAGTGGCGACCACAAATGTTTCTGGATTCCGGGCGACTGGGACATCTACGAGCATCTGTACAATACTTCCAAAATTTCAGAAATTGATGCCATTAAATATCGTAATCACAATTCCTTAGCGCAAACACATATTCCGAACAACGCTGTAAACACGCCCCTTACGCTGATTACAGATGATGGCCTGCACCTGAGCTTTCACGAAGCAAACCTGAGCAATTATTCAGGGATGACTTTACAGGTCGATACAGCCAATTTAGCCTTTAAATCATGTTTGGTCGGTTCTGACAATCACGATTACAAAGTTGCTGTTCAAACGCCCTTTGTTACACCTTGGCGCACTATTCAAGTATCTGATGATGCTGCCGGACTTATTGAATCAGATATGATTGTCAACCTGAACGAGCCCTCGGTAATTGAGGACATGAGTTGGTTTGAACCGATGAAATATGTAGGAATATGGTGGGATATGCACCTGGAAACCAAAAGCTGGGATATGGCAAGCGGCAAGCATGGCGCAACAACTGAGTATGCAAAAGAACTGATTGATTTTGCGGCAGCACATAATATTAAAGGTCTTTTGGTTGAAGGCTGGAATACCGGCTGGGAACACTGGATCGGATTTGAAGACCGGGAAGGTGTTTTTGATTTTGTAACCCCTTATCCCGATTATGATTTGGAAGAAGTAGCACGATATGCCAAAGAAAAAGGCGTGGAAATTATCATGCACCACGAAACTTCCGCTGCCACCGAAACCTACACAAAACAAATGGACACTGCTTTTAAACTCATGAAAAGCCTGGGCATCAATGCAGTAAAAACCGGATATGTTGGAAAAATCCTTCCTAAGGGAGAATACCATCATGGGCAATATATGGTTGAACATTATGAAAGCGTCTTAAAAAATGCCGCTAAATATAATATCGCAGTGAATGCGCACGAACCTATTAAGGCAACCGGAAAAAGACGAACCTATCCGAACGCCATAGCCAGAGAAGGATTGCGTGGACAAGAATTCAATGCATGGTCGCAGGATGGTGGAAACCCACCTGAGCACCTGCCAATTATTGCATTTACAAGAATGCTGGCTGGCCCGATTGATTTTACACCCGGTATATTTAATATTAAGCTCGATCCTTATAAAGCTAATAATCAAGTTAATACCACACTTGCCCACCAGTTGGCACTATATGTTGTAATCAACTCTCCTGTGCAAATGGCGGCTGATCTCATCAAGTATTATGATGGCCATCCTGCTTTCCAATTCATTGAAGATGTTGCTGTTAACTGGGAACAAAGCAAAGTACTAAATGGCGAAGTGGGCGATTTTGTAACGATTGCACGTCAGGAAAGAGGAACCAACAACTGGTTTATTGGCGGTATTACTGATGAAAATGAACGTGATTTAGAAATTAAATTTGATTTTCTACCGAAAGGAAAATCATATAATGCCACATTATATTGCGATGCTGCTGACGCACATTGGGATCGCAATCCACAGGCTTACGAGATTAAAGAACTTGAAATTATGAGCAACAGTGTACTTCCCATACATTTAGCTCCAGGCGGAGGTTTTGCCCTCAGCTTGATTCAAAAATAACGATCATAAGAGAAATGCAAACCACAAAATATCCGGACGGTTATCAGGTATGTTTGTAGTGGTGATGGTTTTGGTCTGAGGCCTGTTGCCGTGCCGGATGTGGTTGCATCTTCTGTTATTCCTTTCACTTTTTCTACTATTTCCTAATAGCGCTATTTTACTGCATTATCCGCTTTAACAACAATCTGCTTTTATGTAATTTACAAAAGTTTATTTTTCATTGTACGAGGATTTCAAGTTCATTTTTTATGAATAATGCCGCATAATGATTTTTCTTATTTTAGCAAAAATTTATTAAACAGTATCAGATGAAAAAACAGAACGTAATTTGGGCAATCCTCTTCGTATTCCTCTCATTCAGTGTGTTCTTAAATGCCTGCAAAAACGATGACGACGACAATCCTGAACCCCAACCACAACCCGAAATCATCATTCCTGAAACAACAAAAGTTTTGGATGAAGGCAGCTTATCAGAACTTGATTTAGTAGATACATCAACTTTCACATTCCGATTCAAAAAAGCAAACACCTTATTATCAAGCCTTAACATTAACGATGTACTTGTTGCAGGTATTTCAGATGATTTACCCTATGGATGTATCCGGAAAATCACTATGATAAGCCCCGATGGCCCGGCACTCGTTGTTGAAACAACACAAGCTACATTGCCCGAAGCCATTACAAAAGGTTCCATAGAATTCGAAAATCAGGGATTAAAATTTGCTGAAGTAGCCCAAAACGAACTGAAAGATGGTATTAAACTGGTTCAGCCAAAATCCGGTGATGGTCTTGGTTTCGAAATTGACTATGATGAATATCCCTACAAAGAAGGCGATGATTATGTGCATAGCTGGGGACACCTTTATCTTGATGCAGGTTTCAATTTTGGATGTAGCTGGGAAGTTGACCTGACTGAACTGGAAATCGACCTTACATATTTCAAAACCAGCGTTTATGCCGAGCAAAGCGGAAGCATTTTTGTTGAATCAAACTACAATTACAGCATGAATGAAAGTTTTCCTCTTGGCAGCCTGACTTTTAATCCCTGGGTATTTTATATTGGCCCCATTCCAGTTGTTTTTGTACCTAAAATTTCTTTTGATTTGAATGCCAAAGGAGAAATCAGTGCTCATCTCAATACCTTTGTAAGCGACAGTTACGAAGGCGAAGTTGGAATTAAATTCGACGGAAGCTGGAAAGAAATTTTTGTAAACGAAGCTGATTTCGACTACGCATTACCTGATTTACAAAGCAGTGCCAATTTCACTCTTAAAGCCGGGCCTAAAGCAAGCCTGAAACTTTATGGTATTGCCGGTCCCTATGTCAGCTTATTGGGTTATGGAAAGCTAACCGCCACGCAAAACAACGATAAATATAATATCGACCTCTGGGGCGGTATTTTAGGTCAGTCCGGCGCAGAAATTGAAGTACTCGGCATGAGTGTCTTAGACAAAACCTGGGATATTTTTGACCTTGACGAGAACCTCTATCATCTTGAAAACGGCAATATTGAGGAGTCTGTTTCATTTATCCAACCAACTAATGGACAATCTTTTGCGCCAGGAGCTCCGATCGAAATAAGGGTTACAAGCTCAGGTGGCACGCCGGATAAAGTGGAGTATCTTATAGATGGTGATCTCCTTGAAAGCACGACATTCCCTTTTGAATACACAATCACTGAAATATTAAGCCCGGGCACGCATCAGCTGGAGGCAAAAGCTTATTTTGATGATAGCATGACCAGCTCTACCATCGAGATATCAATTTCCGATGCACAATGGGTACAAATCGATGTTTCGAATGTATTAGGCAACCTTGACGATATAAACTGTGTATATTTTTACGATACGGAAACCGGCTGGGCTGGCGGTGGAGATGACGGGATCCATGGCCCTTTCATCATTAAAACCAATGATGGAGGTTTAAGCTGGACAAAGCAAAACATTCCTGACCTTTATTATGATTCTGACATCATGGACATTTTATTTGTTTCTCCTTCAACAGGTTATGCCACTGCCGGAAACCATTTACTCACTACTTCCAACGGAGGGACCACATGGCAGGAAGTCAATATTTTTGCCTATGGAGTGGGTTCCAATGAAGTTGGAAATGTTTTGGTAAATGACTTTTACAGCGCCTGGGTGCGTTTTGCCCTCAGCTCTGATTGGACTGAATACTATTTGCCGGACATGGAAAGTCAGGCCGGAGATATTTGGTATCTACCCGGTGGCGATGCTGCTCCCCTTCAGGATGTTTGTATGCCTTCAAACAACAGCTGCTTTATTGGCGGAATGGGAAACGAAAACGAACCTGCGCACTATTTTGCCACTTTTGATGGTATGCAAAACTGGGAATTCCTGTCCTTTCCCGAAACGGATAACGAATCAACGGTCAGCAGCTTTAGTTTTATTGATGAAGACGAAGGCTGGGCTGCAGGAGGTCTCTTTGGCGAATACAACGGATTCCTCTACCACACAACAGATGGTGGCCATAGCTGGGAAAACCTTACCGACATGTCCACCCCATTTGTTTATACCGTACAGTTTGTAAGCAGCACCGAAGGTTATATTGCCTCAGGCGGACTTGGATATTGTATCTACCGAACAAATGATGGCGGTGAAAGCTGGCAAGGCGTATTGGAAACCCCTTCTCCATATTATGCGCACATGCGTGATTTAATGTTTGTAGGTAAAAACTTTGGCGTTGCTGTTGGTGATTATGGCACGATTTATCGTTACGCTGCAAAATAGAAACATAAAACACATTCATATGAGCCGGGTTATCCCGGCTTTTTTTTCTTAAGGCTCAGGAACAAAACGAAAAAAATATTGTTCTTTTAGCATGAGTTATAAAAACAAAAATCGATTAGTAGCTGGAGGCCTGGTACTATGGCAATATAGTATGTTGCTGCTTTTTTTGTTGAGTGGATCATGGCTCAGCCAGCATATTATCGGTTTATTAATTCAAATCACGGGAATTTTCCTGGGCATTTGGGCCATTTGGTCAATGCGAAGTAGCCGATTAAACATCGCACCCTGTGTCCGAAAAGGAAGTAACCTCATCCAGAACGGCCCTTATCGGTATTTACGTCACCCGATGTACTTATCTATTTTATTGTTTTTCAGCCCACTTTTAGCCGAATCCCCCTCCCTATTAAGGATTATTTCTTTTATTGCACTCATTCCCGGCCTCTTAATAAAATTAAATTTTGAAGAAAAACGCCTCCTCAATCACTTCGGCCTTCATTACTCACTTTATATGAACAAAACCTGGAAATTTATCCCGTTTATTTATTAATTCGAAAAGCTTTTTCGAGAAAAACTAAAATAATTTATACCAATTTCTTTTCCTAACAAAATTTATTACTATTTTTGAGTGTCATTATACAGTAATCATGATCATAGACAAAGGAAACTCAAAAAGTTTCAAAAACGCCACAAACAACTCAATTAGTGGGCAAATGAATAATTTGCAGAAAGAAAATTTATTCTTGAATGCATTGCTCAAGCGTCAAAACCGGCTGGTTTGTGCCTGGGACAATCAAGGTGAAATTTGCTTTCAAAATATCCCTTCACTGTTTAAGTCAATGAGTCCATTGATTAAGGAACAGATGGAAGGGAATATACTGATTACTTCTGCGCTGGAAAAACAAAAGATTGACCCGGAACTTTTTCGTGAAAGAATTCTGGAATTTCCATTGCAGCTCGACAATAAAAACTACTGGTTTCGTGAAGAAGCGGTTTGCATTGAGGAAAATCATAAAGAATATTTCATATTAAGCATTGAAGATCAAACACAAAGCAGTCAGGAAATAAAATCTGCAGCGCTTTATACAGAGGGTTTGGAGACCATGCTTCAACAACAACATATTGATCTTTCGGAGCGTGAAAGGCGTTACCGTCAGGTTGTTGATATGATTACTGACTTTGTGATACAGGCAAATTTTATTAAACAGGATCAAATTGACGCACGAATTGTCTGGGCAACAGATACATTCCAAAAGCTCACCGGATATGATATTGGCGAATTCAACGATATGCCGTTTCATCAATACGCGCACCACAAAGATGCACCAAGCCTGTCGAACTGCCTGCGCAGCACTCTTGCTGAGACCAATGGCCATCTGGAATGGAGGATGAAGACTAAATCGGGAAATTACAAATGGTTTAAAATGAACATCCGGCCACTGGCAAATAATGAAACAGGCGTCCATGGTTTTCTTGCCGGATTTAGCGACATCAGCCCGCAAAAAAACATGGAAAATAAAATTGCAATATACCAACAGGAACTAGAAAACGCTGTTTATCAAAGGAGTGTGGAATTAAAAGAGCAAACGCACAGCCGTATGGCTGCTGAAAAAGAGCTGTCGAGCCTGCGCAATAAAGTCTTGCAACTCCAGATGAACCCACATTTTCTTTTTAATACGCTTATTGCTATTCAAAGTTTTATTTATAAAGATGATAAAGCACAGGCGTCTGCTTATCTTAATGATTTTGCACAACTTGTGCGCATCATGTTAGACAACACTAACCGACAACTAATATCACTTGATAGAGAAATCAAAGCCCTCAAACATTATCTACGATTACAAAAGCTCAGATTTTCAGAAGTGTTTGATTATGAACTAAATCTTGAAGGGAAACAAACTCATTATCATATTATGATCCCCCCCTTGCTTGCACAGCCATTCATTGAAAACTCAATTGAACATGGGTTCAAGGGACGCAAAACCAAGGGGAAAATCACAATAAGTTTTCGATTTACTACAAACCATCTCCAGTACATTATTGAAGATAACGGAATCGGACGAGAAAAATCCCAGAAAATGGATTTGCACAAATTAGAACTGGGCAAATCGGGATCCATTGATACAACTATTCAGCGCCTAAATCAATTCAATGTAAGGCACAAAAATAATATTTTACTGGAAATCAAAGATTTATACAACAAATCAGATCAAGCATGCGGTACACGGGTAACAATTACCATTCCCTTAACACAATAATTACAGCTTTAAACATGATTTTCGGGCAAAGACCTCAGATTTACCATCATTTTTCTTATTTTTACGCTGAAATTACAATTTATAACAGTGAACATATTTTTTAATAAAATACTGTTAATCTGGTTATTACATTAAAACGTTAAACGAATTTTTGGAATATGAAGGGATTTGATGCGGTCATTTTTGACCTTGATGGGGTGATTACCCAAACAGCGCTTGTTCACAGTGCAGCATGGAGCAAGATGTTTAACGAATATCTGCAGCAAAGAGAACAAAAACACGGCGAAAAACACAGACAATTTAATCATCAGGATGATTATCTTCCTTATGTAGATGGCAAGCCCCGCTATAAAGGCGTTGCAAGTTTTTTGGAATCCAGGAATATTGATATTCCTTTTGGCGCACCCGATGACAGTCCGGAAATGGAAACCGCCTGTGGCCTGGGAAACAGAAAAAATCAAGCTTTCAATGAAGTTCTTGACACCGAAGGCGTTAAAGTTTACGAAAGTACTGTTGATTTACTTCATGAACTCAAAGATGCAGGTAAAAAAATTGGTGTGGCCAGCTCCAGCAAAAACTGCAAAACTGTTCTCGAAGCTGCAGGTCTGATTGATCTTTTTGAAACACGGGTTGACGGTGTTGTATCAGCAGAATTGGGACTGCACGGAAAACCGGAACCCGATATCTTTACAACTGCCTGCGACAACCTTGGCGTTGAATACGACCGGGCTGTTGTTGTAGAAGATGCTGTAAGTGGCGTTCAGGCAGGTGCAAAAGGCAATTTCGGACTGACCCTGGGCATTGCACGAGAAGATAACCATCGCGAACTGCTCATCAATGGAGCAGACATTGTTGTTAGCGACATATCCGATATTAATGGAATGGAGGGAATTGTAAATTGGTTTGAAAATCAAAAAGATGAAGACAGCTGGCATATTCGTTACCGCAGCCTGGAATATGAAAAGGAAAAGTCTCGGGAATCACTTTTAACCATCGGAAACGGATACTTCGGTACACGTGGGACTATGGAAGAAATGCCTGCCGGAGAATGGCATTATCCGGGCACCTACATAGCAGGTTTATACAACAGGCTTAAATCCCCTATGGGCGACCGCCAGATTGAAAACGAAGATTTCGTAAATATTCCCAACTGGCTCCCCGTTCAGTTTAAAATCAATGATGGCCAATGGATCACTCCTGAAAATATAAGCATTCATGACTATACAAAAGAAATTTGTTTGAAAAACGGCCTTTACGAGCGAAACATAATTGGCGAAGACAAAGAAGGTAATATTTTCCGCATACGTACCGAACGTTTTTCCAGCATGGATCAAATGCACCTGGGCGCCTTAAAATATGTCATAACGCCTTTAAATTTCTCCGGAGAAATCACTATTAAATCAGGAATTGATGCATATATCATTAATGATGGCGTTGCGCGTTACCGCTCTCTAAACCAGAAACATATACAACATCTGGCACACGGAAGCAACAAAGACACCATTTGGCTGGAATCCGAAACTACACAAAGCAAAATACGCATTGCACAGGTAATCAAGCACCGCATCAATGGCGATGTATTAATGGACACAACCATTGAAGAGCACGACAAAGCAATTTATGTGGTGCACACGCAGGAAGTTGCGGCAGGAAGCCGGCTGAAACTCGAAAAAACTGTTGCCATTTTTACCAGCAAATCCGATGACAGCACAACACCTTTGGACGATGCCCGGAAAGCAATTGCCGACTGTATGGACTATTTTTCACTTTTAGCAGCCAGTTCCGAAACCTGGGAAAATATTTGGCAGAAAGCCGACATCAAAATAGAGGGCGACCGAAAAAGCCAGCGCCTGCTCCGTCTGCATGCTTATCACGTTTTGGTCAGTGCATCGCCCAATAACGAACATATTGATGCCAGCATCACTGCGCGCGGCTTGCATGGAGAAGCTTACCGCGGCCACATTTTCTGGGACGAGCTTTTTATTCTGCCTTTCTATGATATCCATTTCAAAAAAGCCGCACGCTCCATCCTGATGTACCGATACCGCAGGCTCGACAAAGCACGCGAATACGCCAAAGAGCACAATTATACAGGAGCAATGTTCCCCTGGCAAAGCGGAAGCGACGGCCGTGAGGAAACCCAAATTGTACATTTAAACCCACTGACAGGAAAATGGGGCGATGATTACAGCAGCCTCCAACGGCATGTAGGATTGGCTATAGCACTGAATATCATTGAATATTTCCACATCACCGAAGATGCTGATTTCCTGAGCAATTACGGAATGGAAATGCTCCTGGAAATTTCACGTTTCTGGGCATGCAAAGCCTACAAAAATGATGATGGGCGCTATTCCATTAAAAATGTAATGGGTCCTGATGAATTCCACGAACATCTGCCCGGCAGTGATGAAGGCGGACTTAAAGACAATGCCTACACCAATTTAATGGTGGCCTGGCTGTTCGAGCAAAGTATTGGCCTGCTCGAAAAACTCAGCAATGCGGACAAAGAAAAACTTTTTGCTAAAATCCAATTCAAAAATGAGGAAATCAGCAAATGGGAAGATATCCGCCACAAACTCAACCTGATTATTGATGAGGAAGGTATTATCGCACAGTTTGATGGTTATTTTGAGCTTGATGAACTCGACTGGGACTATTACCGCAATAAATACGGAAATATTTACCGTATGGACCGTCTGTTGAAAGCAGAAGGCAAATCGGCCGACAGCTATAAGGTTGCAAAACAAGCGGATACCCTGATGACATTCTATAATCTGGATCAGGATACGGTCACCGCACTTTTGAAGCAAATGGGCTACAAAATGCCGGAAAACTACCTGATAAAAAATCTGGTTTATTATCTGGAAAGAACCAGCCACGGATCTACGCTCAGCCGGGTGGTACACGCTAAACTGGCCAGCATGACCGGCGATGAGGAGCTTAGCTGGAAACTTTATTCACAGGCATTGGAATCTGATTTTGTGGATATCCAGGGCGGAACAACCGCCGAAGGCATTCATGCAGGTGTTATGGCCGGTACCCTGATGATAGCGCTCAACACATTTGCAGGAATTGACCTCCGCCGCGAAAATCTGCAAATCAACCCAAAACTTCCAAAAGCCTGGAAAGCCATGTCATTCAAGCTCAACTTTAAAGGGCTCGAATATCAAATTAGTATTGATGCAAAACAGATCAAACTAAAATTAATTGCCGACCACAACACGACAAGCTTGTTGTACGTTAATGGAAAAGAACACCAATTAAGCGGTCAGGACGAAAGTTGCATCGACTTGTAAACCGGTTAATTACAAAACTCACAACATGAACAACGAACTTGTCATTATTGAAGAAAAGCACAAAAAAGCTGCCCGGACTATTGTAGAAAAAATGATTTCGGAATTAACACCTAAATATCTGGTTACAATATCGGGAGAAGTTGGAACAGGCAAAGCATCTATTGCTCTATGCATTGCGAAAATCCTGAAAAAAGGAGGTATTTCGTCCAAAACCATAAAAATGGACAATTACTATAAAATCCCTCCAAAAGAAAGGACAAAGTGGCGCAAGGAGCATGGGATACAAGCTGTTGGCTCAAACGAATATGATTGGGACAAAATCAATCAGGTGATTAAAAATTTCAGGAATGATGAAAAAACAGTCCTTCCTTTTGTGGACCTGATTACAGGCCAGGTGGACGAGCTGCATACTGATTTTAAGGATATTGACGTACTGATTATTGATGGGCTCTACAGCATCAAACTGGATGAATCCAACCTAAAAGTTTTTATTGAACTGACTTATGAAGACAGCCGCGAATTTCAGCTCTTTTCTGAACAGGAAGTAATGAACGAATTCCGGATGCAGGTTCTTGAACGCGAACATAAAGTAGTGCAGGCATTAAAGCCAAAAGCAGACTTTTATGTTGATTTTGATAGCTCTTTAGAAATTTTTCATTTATAATTATTTGATTTAGAATATGTTAGGAGACGTTTTATTGATCACGGAAAAGCATCACAAAGCTGCTGATGGAATTTATGATCTTGTTCAAAAGAACAAAAAGGAGAAAATGATTATTGCGATCAGCGGTGAATCCGGATCAGGAAAATCCGAGCTGAGCCACACACTGGCACGAAAAATGAATAAGGAAGGCGGTATCCGCACCAAAGTAATCCATATCGATAACTACTACCGGATTTTGCCTTTGGAACGCACGGAATGGCGCAAGAAAAACGGCATTAAAGAGTGCGTCGGTTATGGTGAATACGATTGGGACACCATTTACAGCAACATCAAAGCTTTTAAAGAAGGAAAATCGACACAAATGCCTTGCGTTGACCTGGTTACAGAACAGGTTGACCAGCTCACGACTGATTTTACCGATATCGAAGCGCTGATCATCGATGGGCTTTATGCCATTAAAACCAATGATGTGGATGTGCGCGTTTTCATTGACCTAACCTACCATGAAACCAAAAAAGCGCAATCCGTTCGTGGCAAAGAGCCTCAAAACGAATATCGCTGGGCGGTTTTGGAACATGAACATCAAATGGTACAGGCATTACGCCCTACAGCAGATTTAATTGTCAGCCCGGACTTTGATGTACGGGAAGCTTAAGATCCCCAAATAAAACGAACTTAAGCCGGGAAGAAATTTCCGGCTTTTTAATTCCAGAAATCATGTCCAACAAAATTTCGATTTATCAGGTTTTTACACGACTCTTTGGAAATCAGGTGAAAAATCCTGTTTTTGGCGGTACCATAGAGGAAAACGGAAGCGGAAAATTCAGCAATTTCACACCGAAAGCTTTGGAAGCCATCAAAAATCTGGGCATGACCCATATCTGGTACACTGGTGTTATTGAGCATGCGACTGCCACAGGCTATGAAAAGGATGGAATTACCTCAAGTAACCCATTCATTATCAAAGGACGGGCAGGTTCGCCTTATGCAATACGCGATTATTATGATGTTAATGCTGATATGGCAAATAATCCGGCTCAGCGGATGAAGGAATTTGAACAATTGATCGATCGGAGCCATGCAGCCGGGCTGAAAGCCATTATCGACTTTGTACCCAATCATGTAGCACGCGATTATCATTCCGATCAGGTTGTTGCTGGTGCAGCAGATTTTGGTGTGGGTGACAACACAGCAAAAGCCTTTGATCCACAAAACAACTTTTATTACATCCCCGGTGAATCATTTCAACGACCTAAAAAATTAAGCCCTTTTGGAAAAGATGTGCCTGCTGATGACTCGCCTGCGTATTTGGAGAATCCTGCCAAAGCTACCGGAAATGATTGCTTCACCGCCAATCCATCAGTAAACGACTGGTATGAAACTGTTAAGCTCAATTACGGTATGGATTATAATAACGGCATGCAAAAGCATTTTGATCCGATTCCGGATACCTGGAAAAAAATGCTCCATATCCTGAAATACTGGGCTGGTAAAAATATCGACGGATTCCGCTGCGATATGGCAGAAATGGTTCCGGTGGAGTTTTGGCAATGGGCAATCGCGCAGGTGAAAAATGATTTTCCGGAGATTATTTTTATTGCGGAAATCTATCAACCCGATCAGTATCAAAATTACATCGAAAAAGGCGGCTTTGATTACCTTTACGATAAAGTAGGCCTATACGACATCCTCCGTGCCCTGATTGAAGGCAAGGCCAATGCTTCGCAAATCAGTGATGCATGGATGAACCTTCATGGGCAGGACGAGCATATGCTCCGATTCCTTGAAAACCATGATGAACAGCGCATAGCATCCCGTTTTTTTGCAGGAAATCCTTCTAAGGCATTGCCCGCCTGGTTGATTACGGCCTGTATAGAGCGTGGTCCGGTGATGACCTATTTCGGTCAGGAATGCGGTGAAAAAGCCGAAGGAGCCAGTGGTTTTGCCGGCGACGATGGCCGGACAACAATATTTGATTACTGGCAGGTACCTGCTCACCTAAAATGGTACAATGACGGCAAATGTGATGGTGGGCAACTGAATGCTGATGAAAGAAACCTCTTAAACCATCACCGAAGGATTCTTAATTTCGCCCTCTCCTGCCCTGCTGTGCGCAATGGACAGTTCTATGACCTGATGTACGCCAATTACGAAAACGAAGAAATGAACACATACAAAACTTATGCTTTCCTGCGCTTTACAGCAGAAGAACAATACCTTTTTGTATGCAGTTTTGACCTTCAGGAAGAATCCGTCAAAGTACGGATCCCGAAACATGCTTTTGGCGAAATGAGGCAAGTGGCTATTGGAGATTATCTATTTGAAGATATTTTTGTTCCGGGAAAATCCATAACAGCAGATGCGCAGGACACCTTCAATATTGGCTTACTGGTTGAACTGGGCGAATGGGACTATAAAGTATTCAAAATGAAGAAAAAAGAAGACTAATATGAGCGTGTTTGATATTCACACTGATCCGGAAATTAAAAATGTATTGCCACAAATGTGCCTTGGGCTGTTGCAAGCCAGCGTAAAAGTTGAAAAATCCAGCGATGCATTGTTAAAAGTTATGGATCAATGTATTGGCATCGAAGCCCGCCCTGATTTCCCTGCAATCCGTGAAATAGAAACCATTAATCAGGCGCGTGCCGGATATAAAGCGCTCGGCAAAGATGCCAACCGTTACCGTCCATCCGCAGATTCGCTGCACAGGCGCATCACCAAAGAACGCGGGCTTTATACCATCAATAATGCTGTTGAGATTATCAACATTATTTCCATTAAAAGCGGTTTCAGTATTGGCGGATATGATGTGAATAAAATTCAGGGCAATATCTGTTTCCGTAAAGGGAAAGCAGAAGAGGATTATTATGGACTGGGCCGCGGAAAACTCAATATTGAAAATATGCCCTTACTCTCGGATGATGTTTCTGCTTTCGGTTGCCCTACAAGCGATTCGGAACGAACCAGCATCACAGAAAACTGCACGGTAATGCTGATGGTTTTCTTTGATTTTGGTGCAAACGGAGGTCTAACAAAATATCTTGAGCGATCATCTTCTTTATTGGAAGAATTTGCTGAAGGAAAAAATATTTCAGTAGAAATCAAGAATATTTAGAAATATATACTCATCGGATGACTCGAAGTCATCCGATGAGTGTATTCCCCCTGATGAGTAATATTTACCAGCCATGAGTTATATCGAAGACCAAAATTTCAAAAACACTGATTTCCGTAACAATAAATTACCGGCAACTGAATTTGAGCTCTGTGAATTCATCAACTGCAATTTTGCAGGCATTGACCTTTCCGGTATCCGCTTCACGGAATGCAGTTTTATTCAATGCGACCTCAGTAATGCAAAGCTGTTAGGCACTGCTTTTCAGGATATTGAATTCAGTAATTGTAAAATTCTCGGTCTCCGTTTTGAGGATTGTCGCGATTTTGCCCTTTCATTCTGCTTCGAAAATTGTCAGTTATCACATTCTTCGTTTTATAAAATGAAACTGCGTGGAACTTCATTTATAAACTGCAAGCTCATAGAAGTTGATTTTGCTCAATGCGATTTAAGCAAAGCCGCTCTGAAAGCCTGCGATCTGCATGATGCCGTTTTTGATCAGACTATGCTTTCCAAAGCCGACCTGCGGGAATCCATCCATTACAGCATCGACCCGGAAAACAATAATATTAAAGGAGCACGTTTCTCACTACCTGATGTGGTGGGATTGCTGGATAAATATGGGATTGTTGTGGGGTGAAGCAAAATATTTAAGACTCAATTAATTGCACAAGGCTTGTTTAATTACTTCAATAAGAGCAATTGCTTTCGGATATAATCTATTTACGGTTTCTTCGTCATAATCAAAGAAATCGTTATAATCCCCTTTATGCCTTTTTTCAAACAAATCAGAATAAGTTTTCGCTTGTGTTTTATCAATGAGTCCTGTTTTAATAAAATTCTTTCCAAATTGCAATCGAATCCCCGAATGACTTGATGCCGAAATACCATTTTTTATTAGCAAAGCACTTACTGCATAAAAGCAAGCATAATACATCCTATTAATTGCTGTATTCCAGAATTTATTCTCAATATGCTTCTCAATTTCAGCAATTGTTTCCTTGGCACGTTCAATCCGATAATTAGCATAGTCCTTATAACTGAATTCACTCATATTCTCACTCCCTCCGACATTACGTTTTTGTAAAAAGAAGTCACATGATACTTTGAATTCCAATCACTTAAGCTATAAACCATTGGGCTGATCACTTCACCTAATTCATACTCAAGATCATATAATGGATAGGTTACTGATTCTTCAATATCAGGAGTTATTTTATCCTCATTTAGCAAAACCAATATGTCCCAATCCGAATCGGGCCGGGCATTACCTTTAGCACGGGATCCATACAGAATCAATTTTGCATCAGGGAATTTACTATGAACTACCGTCCGAATTTTCTGCAATAAATCATTTTTTGCCTCCATAGCACAAAGTTAACATTTTCTACAAAGTTTTACTCAAAAAATATCAGGTCAATTACCCCTTCAGTTTCTTGATATCTTTCTTGAAATTCTTGAACATCTTCCCAAAATCCTTATCGCGTCTGCGCTTTTCCACATTACTGGCTTCATAGAAATCCTTTTCGCGTTCCATCCTTTGAAAATTTTCGTAAGATTTATCATCGATTTCTCCTTGCTCCAATGCCTCAAGTACAGCACAGCCTGTTTCTGAAATATGGCGGCAATCTTTATAACGGCAGTTTTCCGCCAATTGATGAATCTGCTCAAAAGTTTTTTCCAGGCCTTCGGAAGCATCGGCAATGCCCAGCTCGCGCATCCCCGGATTGTCAATTAAAATCGCTCCATTTTCAAGCACAATAAGCTCTCTGTGACTTGTCACATGCTTTCCGCGCTGCGTGCTTTGACTTATTTTGCCTGTTTTCATGAAGGCTTTTCCCGAAAGCCGGTTCACCAATGTTGATTTTCCAACTCCGGAGGAACCCAACAAACAATAGGTTTTTGCCTTTTCCAGATGTTTCTGCAAATGATCGTATCCATCCTCTGTTTGGCTATTAATCGGCAAAAACGGCACATCAGGAATCCTGTCTCTAAGCTTTGCTTCCATTTGCAGCAGTCTTTCTCCATCAATTAAATCCGTTTTGGAAAGGATTATGATGGGCTTAACCCCCGAAGTATAGCAAATCGTAAGGTAACGCTCCAGGCGGTTGATGTTAAAATCCCTGTCAACAGACTGAACAATAAAAGCATAATCAATATTGGCGGCGATAATTTGCTTCTCCCCTTTTTGTCCCACAGCTTTGCGCGACAAAAGCGTTTTGCGGGGAAGTAATTGATGAATTATAGCCGATGAAACATCATACATCATCAAAGCTACCCAATCGCCAACTGCCGGAAAATCCGCGCGACTTGCTGCCGAATAGCGCAAATTTCCGGTAATTTCAGCTTCCAGAATACCATTTTCGGTCATCACCTCATAGCGTTCCTTATGTTCGGCAATAATGCGCCCCATTTCAAAATCCTGAAGGTTGTTTTCAATCCTAAATCTCTCTAATTCTGAGGTATATCCTAAATTTTCTAATTTCATTGTGTAGAAGTTTAAGCACACAGCTTTGATTTCGTTAGCTGTGTGCTTTATAAAAATTATATACTTATTTTAATTTTAGCTTCGCCTTTTTCTTTTTTGGGAAAAAGCTTTTCAAATTCATTCAAATCTTTTTCGCTCGTAATAAAGGCTTCACTGTCGAGAAAGCGGCCTTGAATCCCCTTAAGCGCTGCCGGCCATAGCTCCAGGGCCATAAACGCCGGGAAGTTTTTGCCATCGCGGGTGCTTATACCGTAGTTTTGAGCATCGAGATAGCCAAATCGCTGATAATAGGCGGGGTTACCGAACAACATGATGGCTTTGTAATTCATTGCCGTAGCCTTGCTGATGCAATATTTCATGAGTTGGCTGCCCAGTCCTTTGCCTTGCATTTGTCTGTCAATACCTAAAGGCCCGATACATAGCACTTCACTTTTATTCTGATTACTATCTTCAACAAAAGCTTTTGTGGCAATAATATGCCCGATAATTTGCCCATCATATATGGCAAGCAGATCGAGTTCGGGAACATAATCGCTGCTTTTGCGCAACTGATGCAAGACAAGGTGTACCGTACAGCCTGATTCATAAAGGTTCCAGAATGTTTCCCGTGTCAGGTTTTCGGTTTGAAAAAACTCTGATTTATTTGTTTGTCTTATTGAAATTTTCATTGATAATTCATTTTCGTCCCAAATCCATGGAACAGTTGTTTTTGACCTCATTGGTCTGTTAAAATAATAATATAGGAAATGCCCCGGAAGAACTCCCGGGAAGTTTTAGAAAGGATGATAGCCAGTGTTATTGGCTAACTGTTACACCCGATCCACTAATGGACTGGAAAATGAATTACGCATAAATTGTTTTTACGACGGCAAAAATATAAAAATAATACAATTGTTCAGACAGGATTAACAAATAAAAACTGATCAAGACCTAATTCTGTGAAGGATCAACCGGAAAGCGTGTCCAGTTGGCATAACGGCCGCCCAAGCGCTGCAAGGCATTGTTCCATAATTCAGCAGGCGGTGCATGCATAATTTCCGGGCTTTGCATATCCGAAACCAACCAGCTGTCACGTTTTAATTCTCCTTCCAATTGCAGTTCCGACCAACCCGAATAACCGGCAAAAAAGCGTATATTATGTGGTTTCATGCGGTTTAGGAGAATTAATTCCTTTACCTGATCCAAATTTCCGCCCCAGTACAAACCATCAATGATTTTGCTGCTTCCTTCAAGCTCATTGCCCAATGTGTGTATGTAGAATAAATTATCAGTTTTTACCGGCCCTCCCAGATATACTTCTGCCGGAAATGCCGGAAAATCATTTAGCATCTCATTAAGCTGCACATGCAAAGGCTTAGTCAAAACCAGGCCAAAAGAACCTTTATCGTTATGCTCAATAAGCAAAACAATGGAACGCTTGAAATAATAATCCCCCAGAAAAGGCTCTGCAATCAGTATCTTACCTGCTTCGGGTACCACATTATTATATTTAACTTTGAAGTAATTATTGATATCGTGCATGACTTAATCCTCCATGGTTTGAATCAAATTTATACTTTTGGAACTTTTTAAAGGACATTGCCCTTAGAAAGAACGACAATTTAGTGTAGAAGTTGTATATCCAAAAATGAAACCAATTCATGATGCCGCATAAACAGAATCAGTACCTTTATGAAAGTTTAAGAAAAAAACACACCTGCTTTCATTTTATATCAACTGATATTCAAATAGATATAGTTGAAGTCAGGATCAAGCAGCATTTCCGTTTAGAAAACGGCCCGGACTTTTATCCGGAAATGCGCATAACGTTTAACAAGCATTTAACAGCAGACAAACTGCCCGTTTTTCCCATTTTAGAACAGTTAGCGTTCCAAATCGGGATGGTTGAGATGATCAGCTACTGGAAAACAGCCTGTCCGCCAAAAGTAATGATACACCATCAAAAGTTGGATGACCAACAAATTGCTTTCTGGAAGAAACTATATTACAACGGCTTAGGCGAATTTTTTCATATCAACTCAATTCAAACAGATTTAGTTTCATTTTTAAAAATCGAATGTATCGGAGAGCGCCTTCCTCCTCAAAATGTCATCCAAAACAACAGCTCCGATAGCACCATCATCCCAATAGGCGGAGGAAAAGACAGCATTGTAAGCCTGGAATTACTCAAAGCTTCAGGGCTTAATTGTGTGCCTTTTGTTGTAAACCCATCGCCTGCAACACGAGCAAGCATTCGCAATGCAGGCATTCCTGATGATGATGCCATATTTTTCTACCGTACACTCGACAAGGAAATGCTGCGACTGAACGCAGAAGGCTACCTGAACGGGCATACACCATTTTCATCTTTATTGGCATTCAGCACTTTGCTCGCATCAGCCTGGAGTGGAATTCAGGATGTAGCACTTTCAAACGAGGCCAGCGCCAACGAAGCTACAATTCCCGGCACCAATATCAACCACCAGTACTCGAAAAGCATTGAATTTGAGAATGATTTTAGGAATTATGTCCGGGATTTTATGCCGGTCCGTACGAATTATTTCAGCCTTTTGCGCCCCCTGAACGAAATCCAGATTGCGGGGATTTTCAGCCTCTTTGACCGGCATCACAGCGATTTCAGGAGCTGCAATGTGGGCAGCAAACAAAACCGCTGGTGCGGAAATTGCCCGAAATGCCTTTTTACCTGGCTGATGCTGGCCCCTTTCCTTGATCATGATAAGCTTATCGGCATTTTTGGAAAAGATTTGGAAGAGGACGAAAATCTGAGCGCAACACTTTTACAGCTTGCTGGACTGGATGATGAAAAACCCTTTGAATGCGTCGGGACGATTTCCGAAGTACAGGCCGCCATCAGTACAATCAATAAAAAACGAAGCAAAAAAGGACAACTGTTCAAAGGAATAAAAAATCCGGAAATCCGAAATCCTGAAATATTTTTGCAGGAATTTAATAAAGAGCATAATCTCACAGAAGATTATGAAAAAATTATTAGAAAAGCCATCGAAGATATCAATGTATGATTGAAGCACTCATCAAATACCTCGGACAGCACAAAAATATTGCCATATTGGGCTTTGGACGTGAAGGAAAATCCGCTTTTCAATTCCTGCAAAAACATCTGCCTGGAACAAAAATCTGCATTGCCGATGCACATAAGGAAACTTTTCAGTATCTGGACACCAATCCTTTGATTCGCATACAATCAGGCGAAAACTACCTGAATGGAATTGAAAACTATGATTTGATCATCAAGTCGCCGGGGGTGCAATTAGATAAAGACCATAATAAGCTTTTTGGATCAAAATTAAGCAGCCTCACCGCGCTTTTTATGCAATTCTTTCACAAACAATGTATCGGGATTACGGGTACAAAAGGCAAAAGCACCACCAGCTCACTGATCCACCACATATTGAAGGATGCCGGTCGGGATAGCATCTTGGCCGGAAATATCGGAAAACCGGTTTTTGATTGCCTGGAGCAAATCCATAAAAACAGTGTAGTGGTTTATGAACTTTCGGCACATCAGCTTGAGCTGTGCAGATACAGTCCGCATATTGCCATTTTGTTGAATTTATTTGAAGAGCATCTCGATTATTTCGGCTCCACCAAAGCCTATCATAATGCAAAATGCAATATTTTCCGTTTTCAGGATGCCCGGGACCATCTTTTACTGCCCGAAGAATTAAAAAACATAAAAAATGTTCCGGCCCTGCAACACATTATCAACACCAATGCGAATGCAGCCTTGGCTTTCACATCCGACGACCTGAAACTGCCCGGCAAACATAATTTCCTGAATGCGCTCTTCGCTGCAAAAGCTGCTTCCCTCCTACAAATTGATGCAAAAATAATCACAAGATCGATCAAAGGCTTTCGCGGGCTGGCACACCGTCTGGAATATCTTGGAACCTATAAAGGGATAATATTTTATAACGATTCCATTTCAACCGTTCCCGAGGCCAGTATTGCTGCCCTGCAAGCACTTCCCGAAACGCACAGCCTGATTTTGGGCGGATTCGACCGTGGCATCAATTATCAGGCACTTGCTGATTTCCTGCCCAAAAGCCGCGTAAAGAAAATATATTGCATGGGCGAAGCCGGAAAAAGGATGATGCAGCTTTTTCAGGGCAAAGTATCCGATTCAATTTCCCTTCAATGGCTTGAGAGCCTGGAAGAAATTGTAAAAGACGTTTTTCAGGAAAGCCCGGGGAGCGCCCTTTGCCTTCTCTCACCAGCTGCTGCAAGTTACGATCGTTACAAAAACTTTGAAGAACGCGGCAAAGATTTTCAGTCATTAATCCTAAAATACAGCAATAATGAAACAGTTTAAGGCATTTATGAACTGGAGCAGCGGAAAAGATGCCGCAATGGCCTTGCTTGAAGTGCGTAAAAATAAATCAATTAATATTGAATGCTTACTCACAAGCATCAATGAAGAATACCAGCGTGTTAGCATGCATGGAGTACAGCTTCAGCTGCTTGAAGCTCAGGCAAAATCCCTGGGAATACCATTGGAAATTATCTCTGTAGGCAAAAATCCAGATATGCAATCGTATAATGACCTGATGCACGAAAAAATGCTGAAAATGAAGCAATCAGGATTTACCCATAGTGTCTTTGGCGATATTTTCTTGGAAGACCTGCGTCAATACCGTGAACAATTATTGGAAACCCAAGGCTTAAAAGCGGTTTTTCCACTTTGGAAAAGAAACACCAAAGAGCTGATAGAAGGATTTATAGATATGGGGTTCAAAGCCGTGGTCGTTTCCTGCATGGCGGATAAAATAGATCAAAGCTTTTGTGGCCGTCTGCTTGATAAAACTTTCCTGAATGACCTTCCTGCTGATGTGGATCCCTGTGGCGAAAATGGTGAATTCCATACATTTTGTTTTGATGGCCCTGTTTTCAATCAAGCAATTCCTTTTAAAAAAGGAGAAATAACATACCGCTCCTATCCGGCACCCAAATCAGAAAAGGCTGGCACTCCAATTAAATACGGTTTTTGGTACTGTGATTTGCATTTGATACGGAATTAAGTGAAAAAATATGCCCTAATAAACGAATCACAAGCAACCATTTAAAACGGCAGCTGTTTAGTTTACAAAGCTTCTAATGATATTATTTATGAAAGCAAAACCATACCTTATCTCTTTTCTGTTTCTCTATTTTATCATTTCTTCACTCAAAGCACAGAGCCCGTTTACCACCTTGCTGCCATTTATTGATGATCAGAGTGTAGCAGATATCGCCTTTTACGATGAGCACATTTATGTTTTGGAATGGATTTACGAAACGCCCGACCTCACCAAAGGATACAACCGCATTAGTGTACTCGACATCGACGGAAACATTGTAGTACAACGATTTCCCGGAAACGATAATGGACTATTATTCTATAATTTTAGTAAATTCAATGGTCAGCTCTTGCTTCTTGGCAATGAAATCAATCTCACAGAGCAACAAAGCCTGGCCATTTACGGAATCAATTCAGATGCAATTATCAACCGTATTTCCTTGATCCCCTTAGGGCCATATCCTATGATCGACATGACAAAACCCCAGTTGATCAACAATGACAATGAGCTAATTCTAAGTTCACTGCACCAAAGAGCTGCATTACGCTACCAAATGAACTTTATTAAAATCAATAAAAGATATGGACTGTTGCAGCATAAAGTTTATGATCCTGACCACAGTTGCAAAGCCTACAGTTTTGTTAAAGCAGATAGCGGATATTTGCTTTCTGCAATTTTATGGCCGCAATACAATTTTTCCATTCAGATCAGCAAACTGGACGAAGAATTCAACCTGACGCAAAGCCTAGATTTAGAAAATCAGGGCATATCTGCACCCAGTTCATTACGTTATCTGTATAATGGAAAATTCATTTTTGCTGCACAACATGAACCACTGCGCGACATGGCATTGATGCTGCGAAAAGGGAACCTGGAATTGCAAAATATGGGCTATTTCGGAAAACCCGGCGACACCAACGACCGACCTGCATCGGTGCGCTGCGTGGATTTAACAAGCGACCGGAAAATCATTGCCGGGTCCACATCCAACCACAATGGAAATATTTATTCCGACAATAATTCCTGGATTCATTTAATTAAATTCAACACCTTTCCTGAGGATATCGAGTGGGAGCATTTTTATGGTGGCGATGCATTCTATACACTCAGCATAATAGAGCCCCTTGATGATGGAAATATCTTAATGGCTGGCACGCATTACACCACTGGTTCAGGAACTTACAACAGAAATAATATCATCATGCGCGTCAACCCGGAAGGAGTTATTACTTCTCTTGGTGACGATAAAAACAAACAAATAGGGGATATTCAGGTTTATCCTAATCCCGGAAAAGATATTTTAAACTGGAAGATAAACAGGGACAAAAAAATAATACTATTAGAAATTACCGACCTAAACAATAAATTAATTTTCAGCATACAAAACCCTGTAAAACAAATTAATACAAGCAGGCTCCAATCAGGCAGCTACATCCTGCGCCTTTTGGCCCCTGATGGAAGTGTTTATCAAACAAAATGGATTAAAGATTAAAAAAAAATGGCTGCATTCTAAATAACGGATGATTGTTAAGATTATAAGTTTTATTCAAAAAAAACAAAGAGATTTCTCAATCGGCAATGACTTTCAGGCATAAACCTCCATCGAAATGACCATCTTAAAGCTATTTTGCAGGGGCAGGGCCGATAGCGGGCGCGGAACGCCCGCTATCGGCCTACGGCTATTCCTGTGCGCCAAAAATATGCGCTTCCTTTCTCTTATTGCGGTTTGTGCGTAGTCACTGAGCTTATCGAATGTGCCCATGACAGAAATTTCATGATTAAGCAGGTTAAAACTCTTGTAAATAAGTGGTTTGTATATGATACGGTTCGTTATTTGATGTTCTTTGATTATCTGATCCTTTAGAAATTGCGCTGTGAATCAACCTATATTTAGTTTCCGGGTAGAGCGGCTCATTACTTCGCCGCTCCCCCGCAGACCCGTACGAGCGGATTTCCCGCATACGGTTCCTCTCAATTTGGTTTCGCTGAAACATAGGAATGATAAATTCTTGGTTTAAGCAATGGCTGACTGCCGTTTACCAACTTGGTGAACCGTTCCCATGGCCAGTTCTGCTTGCCGCCACGCCTGTTCAGCCATTTATGCAACATGGCTTTTACCTGGTGGTAGTAGCTGGCCAGCCTCCGGGAATTAAAGGTTATCCCATAGTAATTGTAATAACCACGCAATTTGACATTCAACTCTAAGATTATATTCTTGATCCGCTCATGCCTGTTGCGTTTTATCCATTCACCTATCCTTGTGAGCGAGTTTGAGTATTTCTTCTTGCTCGTCTTGCGTTTGAGTACCGGGTATCCTTTTCGGCTTGCCCCGATATAATGGGTAAAACCGAGAAAATCAAAACTCCGGTTTCCACGTTCCGGCTTGTTCAGGTTTACGGTCCGGGTCTTTCCCGGGTGCAAACGCAGATAGTACTTTGAAAACCGTTTGGGCAATACTTTCATTACACGGTTTGCATCTTCTGCGTTTTCAAAACCAAGTACAAAGTCATCGGCGTAACGAACTATAAAACTCTTGCCTGTCAAAAGGGGTTGGATAACTTCCGAAAACCATTCATCCAAAACATAATGCAGGGAGATATTGCTCAGCAGTGGGGACACTATTCCCCCTTGGGGTGTCCCTTCTTTTGGATAACTTAATGTTCCATCCTCAAGAATCCCTGCTTTGAGCCATTTATCCAGCATTTTACGAACTTTCCCATCTTTCACCCGGTGGTCAAGAAATTCCCGCAACTGGCCATGGTCAATGCTACCAAAGTAGTTTTGTATGTCCGCATCTATTATGTAATGCATCCCTTCAAAGCTTACTTTCTGGAACATATACCCTATGGCCTGATGGCACGATCGTTTTGGCCGGAACCCATACGAAAAGTCCTTGAACATCCCTTCGTAAATAGGCTCCAGTACCCGGCGCACTGCTGACTGAAGTACCTTATCCTCTATTGTTGGGATACCCAACGGACGCTTTTCAGTTTTCCCTTTCGGTATGTAAACCCGTCTTACAGGTGGCGCTTTATAGCGCCCTGACTTAAACTGGGTAATCAACTCCGGCAAGCGCCCGGACGTTTCCCTGGAATAATCAAACCAATCTTGTTTGTCTATGCCTGCCGAACTGTACTTATTGAGGTTCATAAACTCTTTGTACAGCATTTCGCTGGTTATAAACTGACTTAGGTTGGTCAGTGGTTCTCCTTTGAATTTCTTTGCCCGTTCTGCTATTTGCAGCTCAACGGTTGACATTTCTTCCATGTCTCTGGTACACTTAATGTTTCTAAACTACAAACCCAATATTGAGGCATCCCTTATCGCGTTTTTTTTTCGATAAGTTTTCCCTTCCCTACTCCCTGGCTCTTATGGGATTAATTCACCAGGTTTCTATCGGTACTATGGGGATGCTAAGACTGCCTTCACCCGTCTCCTGACCTTCGGTTCCCCTCGGCTTCGGATACCAATTGCGGTATTGCCTTTTTCCTTTGCGCCTTGTCTGGTGGCAATACGTACCTGACATGGCCCGGGCTTTTGTTTGCAGCTTGCCCGTTGTTGCCGCTGTCCGATTGGAGGTGGGAGGCTCTCCCAAGTTCCCGTAGAAACCGTTTGTACATCTGCCAAGATCCAAGACCCCGGACGGGTACAGTATCCTTACCTTAACGGCTACTGTACTTCTGTTCCCACAGACAGAAATGTGAAAACCCTGTCGTTAACATTATTTTCGAGGCTTAATACCCGGCTTTTGTACTCCCTGTGTACGCTTCGTGCTACCATTTCTGACAACTACGCAACACTCGGTTCCGGGTGCTGGTTAGGCTTTCCCGGGTAGGTTTGGTTACCTACTGGCTTCTGATGAAAAGTTTCAAAGAACGATACTGATCCCCTTTTCACGGGCTTTGCTTGGCGCAATCTGCCCATAATGTCCGATCTCAGCGTTATTTCATTTGCTGGAAACAGTCATTTACTCCAGTAAACTCCTCGTTTCCAGCAAATGAATTGCTTCGACCTCGAACATTCTGAATCAGAAACCCGACTTTATAGACAGACACTATTTAGATTACAGCCAAGATTAAAAAAAAATTAAATCAGGCAAATAGTTTAAACCTATAAAAAATATTTTTAGCTTTGTTTCCGTTTCATAATCAGAAAAACTTATGCCCGAAATCTATGCTATTGAAGAACCATATGGCCAGTTGCTGCTTGACAGAAAGCTATGCGTTCAAAATGTGAATAAAGCATTTTCGGCATATACAAACATCCCAAAAGAAGCACTCCTCAATTGTAATATTAAAAAATGTTTTGAATTTAGCTTAAAGAGCCTAAAAAAGCTAAAAAAGCCAAAAGAAAATCTCCAAAAAAAATTCGGGATACTACGTTTGGTAGCCTATTATAGTCCTGAAAGCACAAGAAATTCATTAAGGTTCAGGTTCAATTTAAGCATCTATAAACAGGAAACCGATTCGGATATTTGCTATCAGCTGCTTATGGTAAAAGCCGAAGAGCTTGACAACCCGTTTTACCCGGAAGTATCTGAGTCACACCTTTTCCAGCTTCTGTTAAAAGATTTTACCGATTCAATTTATTTTAAAGACACCAAAGGTCGTTTTTTCTTGACAAACCAATTGCACACCAAAAAATTCGGTTATTCATATTTCGATTTCATGGGCAAAACAGATTTTGATCTTTTTACTGAAGAACATGCCCAAAAAGCCTGGAATGATGAACAAAATATAATTAAAACCGGAAAACCAATATCCACAGAAGAAAAAGAGACCCATAAAAACGGGCGTATTACCTGGGCTAGCACTACAAAAATGCCTTTATTTAATGAAGAAGGTACCATTGTTGGCACATACGGAATCTCAAAAGACATCACTCCCATTAAAGAAGTAGAGCTGGAACTCCGTAAAACCAAACAAATGCTCGAGGAAGTCAATGCAGCCAAAGACAAGTTTTTCTCCATCATTGCACACGACCTCAGGTCCCCTTTCAACGCGATCCTGGGCTTTACTGAAGTTTTTCACGAAATGATGCAAAATAAAGAGTATGAAGATGCTTTGAAATATGCAGAAATGGTCCACCAATCCGCCGAACAAACATACGCCCTGATGAACAACCTGTTGGATTGGGCCAATTCGCAAAGCAAACGAATGAAGTTTAATCCCATCGAAATCCAGATAAAAGATTTGTGCAATGAAGTAATTTCGGGCATTGCCCTTGTTGCCCAATCGAAAAAAATTATTATACATAATGAAATTCCAGAGCAAATTACTCTGATCGGCGACTTCAATATGATTGAAACAATTTTACGCAACCTGATCAGTAATGCCATCAAATATTCTTATCCCAATTCGGAAATCAGAATTCTATTTTATGAAGATGAACATCAAAGCTGCCTGAGTGTGCGCGACCAGGGAACCGGAATTGACGAAAAGAAAATCCCTCAATTATTTGAAATTGACTCCAATATTCAAACCGAAGGAACCAACAGCGAAAAAGGCTCAGGACTGGGACTCATTGTGAGCAAAGAATTTGTTGAACGGCATGGTGGACATATATTTGCCGAAAGCATAAAAGGAAACGGCAGCGTATTTAGCTTCACCATCCCGAAAAAACATTGAGCACAAATACTTTAGCTAAAAGCTTTTCATTATTCAATTTTCGTAAAATTAATCCATTCGGTTTTTAACCGCTTCATTCATCCTTTTTAAAATACAAAAGTGACCGTAATTTTCTTACATTTGTACAGCAAATAACATAAACACTCAACCCAATAAGAGCTTTAAACGATGAATAACTATAAAATTTTTACAATGAAAAAATCAGCACTTTTTACATTCATGGGCATTATGATCTTAGCCATGATGCTGTCTTCATGTTATAAGTCAGTAGAAGACACTACTTTAGACGAAATCGACATGACGCTTACTTATTACGACACAACATTCAATTACGATCAGTACAAAACCTTTTACGTGCGCGACTCTGTAATTTTGAAATCAAATTACCTTAGCAAATTAGAAATAAAGCAATTTTACCAAGACGGCACATCAGACAAACTCAGGCAGATTATTATTGACAAATTTAAAAGTCTGGGCTACACACTTGTAGCATCGGATGAAGATTTTGATTTTGCAATAAACCCGCTCATCAGCCTGATGGAATATACCGGAGCAACCTATTATCCCGGATGGTGGTGGGGACCCGGTTACGGAGATTACTGGGGCTGGTACGGCGGCTATGACGGCTACTGGGGCAACTACTGGGGCTATCCCGGCTGGGGCGGCGGCTATTGGTACCCATGGGGATACTCATACTACAACTATGAAACCGGAACCATGATGATGGAAATGATCGATGGAAATTCATTGCGCAATTACAGACAATGGATGGACACGCACACAGCGCAACAAATTAAAGAGGCAGATCCAGCTGATGTACCCGCACTTAAATTTGAGTGGCAATGTATGATAGAAGGTGTTCTTGGCAATGGAGCCGAATACAATACCGACCGTGCCGAACGCGGATTCAATGAAGCTTTCGAACAATCACCTTATCTGCAAAAATAATCCAACATAAACATTCACTAAAACAAACTGAACAATCATGAAAAAATATTATATCATCCTGATCAGTATCCTCTTCCTATCAGCTTCATCATATGCACAGGACGAAGAATTTGCAGAAATAAAAGCTTCAACGTGGCTCGACGAATGGCTGATGAACATCAACTTTGGTGTGGGCATGCCCGCCGGCGACCTCAGCGATTTCCTCGATGGAGAAACCAGCTACCGCGATATGTCTATCGAACTCAAACGCGTAATTGGCGATCATTTTGCTGTTGGCGGACGACTCGGTTGGGCAGGTTTTTATCAGAAATTCGACCGTACAACTTATGAATTTCCCGGAGGTGCTGTTACTTCCAGCGTTTTTAATTATATGTATATCGTTCCTATTCAAGCTGTTGCCAACTATTTCCCCCTTGCAGATGCTCCGGTGCAGCCCTATGTGGGTTTAGGATTTGGCGTATTTTCAAATACACGCAAAACCGATCTCGGCCTCTATGGCATTGACAATAACGACTGGCGCATGGGCATTACACCCGAAATCGGTGTCGTTGTGCCACTCGGTGATGCAGGATGGGGACTCGAAGCAAAGTATAGCTACAACTATATTTTCTATAATGAACTCGAATTTGACCAGCTATCCTATATGGACCTGAAAATTGGAATTGTAATTTCTTTCTAAAACATACTAAATGCTCGCATCGGCGGGCATTTTTTTTAAACCTCAATCATGAAAAACTATTGTCTCCCACTGCTTATTATCTTTTTAATGGCTTTTGCTTCCTGTAAGAAATCTGAAAAATACCAGCACATTACTGATTATTCCAAGCCTCAAAGCTGGATAAACATCCCCGATAGCAATACCAAAGCTGTTGATGTATTTTATGTCTTTCCAACGATTTATACCAATCCGGATACCCTGCTAATGGATATCAACAATGAGAAAAACCGGGAAAAAGCCATTTCCGTAATGAACCAGCAGGCTAGTGTCTATAGTGAATACGCAAACCTTTATGCCCCCATCTACCAGCAAATGTCACTGAAAATACTGAGCCTGGACGCACAAACTTTTCAGGAGACATATAAAGTTACCCTAACCGATGTTGTTACTGCTTTCCGATATTATCTGGAGCACTACAATCAGGGACGGCCATTTATCATTGCGGGGCACAGCCAGGGCTCTGAGATCCTGCTGGATTTAATGAAAGAAGAATTTAATAATGAAAACCTTCAAGATCAGCTTATTGCTGCCTATACAATCGGTTTTACTTTTTCCAAAGATGATGCAGCCAAATACCCCTGGATGAAACTGGCTCAAAAAGCAGACGATCTGGGCGTAATCATTGTCTATAATACGCAATCGCCCGAAGCAACAGGCTCTCCGGTTTTGCGCGAAGGAGCACTTTGCATCAACCCTTTAAGCTGGACAACAGATACGACATTAGCTTCCGACAGCCTGAACCTCGGCGCCGCTTTTCTTGATGGCGAAGGAAACATCACCAAAGAAATTCCGAATTTTACCGATGCCCGGGTGCGCGAAGATGGCGCCCTGATTGTATATAAACCCAATCCCGACGACTACTATACCGAAGGCGTTTCCGATTTCCCTTATGGCGTTTATCATGCGCACGATTACGAATTCTTTTATAACAACCTGAAAGAAAACGTTAAAACACGCATTGATGCTTATCTGAACAAGTAGTTCCTGATTCTACTCATCGGATGACTTTGAGTCATCCGATGAGTGAGTTAAAGGTATCCCGAAAATTTATTCAAAAATTCAGAATAAATTTACAGCCTGTCGGATTTTAATTATATTTGCTTTTTGCATCAAGGGTAATGAAATGGATAAATTCAGGCTTTCGGCTATTTTAGTGCTTTTCTTTTTTTTCAAAACAGCCAATGCGCAGTGTGTATTTGAAGTTGATTTTCACGACTGGGTTCAGGAAGGATATCCTTCCTATGGCACTTGGAATGTTGCTGCAGATGGGTTATCTGTTGTTCAAACTATAAATAATAACCCTACTTTTTTTGTTAGCCAGGATACGTTTATGAATGTGCGCCTTTACGGTCAGATTGAAGTAGGCTGGAATGGGGATAATGATTTTGTGGGCTTTGTATTTGGATATCACAGTCCCAACACCAACACAAGCAACAATCAATATGAGTTTTATTTATTTGATTGGAAGAAAGACACTATCAGGCACTGGGCTGGACTTACTGTAATTCAGTCGGTGATGAAGGATTCACCTTAGCAAAATACAATACCAGTATTCCTGACGACCCCTGCAATGTCTATTTGAATTTCTGGCAGCATGACCCCGATCCTCCAAAAGTGGAAATATTAGGAAAGGATTATGGAAACACTTTGGGCTGGAACTATGATCAGGTGTATAATTTTGAACTCACCTATACTTCTACTAAAATTATTGTTTCCGTTAATTCGGATACTATTTTCAACGTAGATGGCTGCTATGAGCCCGGGCGTTTTGGTTTTTATAATTTCTCGCAGGAGGCTGTAACTTATAGCAACTTCAATTATGCACTCGCAACGGAATTCACCGTAGAAGGCGCACCGGATTATTGGCTTTGCGACGGCGATGTTGCCAATTATGAATCTGTTGACCTCAGTTGTGCCGGTTTTCCTGCGAATATAGTCTCCTGGGATTGGGATCTTGGGGATGGCAATACAAGTACAGAAGTAAATCCTTCGCATACTTATGCTGATGTGGGTGTGTATGAAGTCAAACTGGTAATGACCGATTACCTGACCTGTCAGGACAGTATGACGCATATGGTATATGTAAAGCCATTACCGGTAGTTATGGACAGCCTAACGACTGATACTAATTATTTCTGTGATAATTATCCACAGCCGTTAGAACTTATTGCTCATGGAGGAAATGGCGATTCGGTAGTATGGTACACCGGCAGTTGCGGAAATGGAAAAATTGGCGCAGGCGATACCATTTACCCGCCAGCCCCAACCGATACCTTGACCTATTATGCACGCTATGAAGGATTTTGCGGAACATCGGATTGCGATACGCTCATTGCTTTTGTGCACCTTTCTGCTGTGGAACCTGACAGCGTAACTGTAAATTATAATAGTTATTGCAAAGGCACATATGACAGCCTTTTGCTTTGTGTTTACGGAGGCTGGGGAGATACCATCAGTTGGTTTTCAGAATCATGCGGAGGAACATTTTTAGGCTATGGCGATTCCCTTACTGTAGCTTCTCCCGAAGATACCACATATTATTACGCCCGTTGGCAAAACTCGTGCAGCAACAGCAATTGCGCCGATCTGGAACTCATCATTTATCCCTTACCCGAGCCCGTAATCAGAGGCATCTCGCCTGTTTGCGGTTTTACCAGCGGCGAAACCTATGCTACAACAAACAATCTGGGCTGGGCGCATACCTATAGCTGGGAGTTTTATAATGCTACGCCCATCTCTGCTACCAACCTTCCCTCAGTTACAGTTGATTTCCCGGATGGCCCCAACACCGCTCACCTAATCGTTTTGGAAGTAAACCACCTTTCCTGTGAGCAACGGGACACTATGGAAGTCATCATCCACCCAAAACCCGCACCCATAGGAATTTACCACGATTGACAACCTTTTTTTTACTAACTTTGTCTATTCTGCAACAAGTAATAAACGACAGCTTATTCCTCTAACACAAAAGGCATGAAACGGCTTTATGCTTTTTTCATTTTTCTGCTTATGTTTGGATACTACAACAGTGTCCATGCCCAACGCGATACCGAATTCTGGTTTGCCGCACCGGATAATTCAGACTATATTTCCATTTGGGCACCTGAAAACTTTCGTGATCATCCTTTAGTACTCAGGCTTTCGGCTTTCACAGAAGACGCCACGGTAACATTGAGCCAACCAGCCAACCCCTCCTTTGACCCGATTATTGTCGATGTATCCGCCGGAACAACCAAGCCTATAGATCTCGCCAATACGCAGGCAGACCTAGATGGTATCGAATGCCGCCCTGCCGGTGAAATTGTTCCTTTCGGTTTTCACATAACATCCACGGCAGTAATCACAGCTATTTTCGAAAACAACAGCGCCTATAATCCTGATATATACACATTAAAAGGCAGGAATGCAATGGGATTCAACTTTGTAATTCCAGCCCAAAATGAATACAACCAATCCAACACGTATGACGCCGTACCCAACACCTTTTTGGTTGTAGCTTCAGCCAATGACACAGAAGTAGAAATAGTCCCTGCACAAAACCTGACCGGTGGGTTTAGTGCCGGTGATACTATATGGCTCACTTTACAGAAAGGCGAAGTGTTTGTTGCACAGGCTACCGGACGAAGTGCAGGCGATCATCTCGGAGGCAGTATTGTGATGGCCACCAAAGAAGTTGTGGTAATGGTTTGCGACGATACAATGCAACCTTCTTTTAGCAGCGGACCGGATCTGGCCGCAGATCAAAGTATTCCAAATGAGATGCTCGGCCAAAATTATATTATTGCCAAAGGATATATTCCTGTTGCTGATGATGGCGATGAAATTTATATTTATGCAGTAGAAGACAACACAAATATATACCGCGACGGGCTTGCTGCTCCCATTGCCAATATCGATCAGGGCGAGGCACATAATGTCAACCTGACTGCAAACAGCACATATATTGAGTCGGATAAGCCCGTTTTAGTTTACCATATTTCAGGATTCAGCCAACCCGGTGCTGCTGTGATCCCCCCTATTGAATGCACAGGCTCCAGTATTATAGCATTTACGCGGCCATCTCCGGATGATTTCCACCTGATGACTTTTACTCAATCCGGAAACGAAGGGAATTTCATTATTGATGGCAGCACTGACCTTCTTAAAGCTTCTGATTTTGAAGATGTTCCCGGAACTTCAGGAGGATGGAAAGTGGCCCGAAAAGACTTATCTGATAAAATCCCTGCTCATACCGGGGTAATTATGGAAAATACCAGCGGCCTATTCCATTTGGGAATCATCAACGGTAATAGTAATTCATATCGATATGGCTTTTTCTCCAATTTCGCCAGCCTTAATCTGGGGCCTGATATGTCCTTTTGCAAGGGAGATACTCTTGTGCTTGATGCCGGCCCGGGACAGGATTCCTATGCATGGTTTGATTATGATTTCCCTCTGGATACCATCAGTACCGAACAAACGCTTGAATTAACAGATTCAGGCAAGTACTTTTGCTGCGTAACTTACGAAATGTGTACACCCTCTGATACTATTCATCTTTCCTGGTATGAATTGCCTACACCTGACCTGGGAATGGATACCAGTGTCTGCCCCAATACTCCGGTCCTGTTCTATCCCGGAGATTTTGTAGCCTATAACTGGTTCGACGGCAGCACAGATACAGCCTATGAAAGCTTTCTGCCGCAAACCATATGGGTTGAGGTATTTGATGCAAACGGCTGCCATAAAAGTGATTCCGTGGAAATGTTTAATTTTCCGAAACCGCCGCCTATTCCTATCTATCACGATTGACAACCAATTTATTCCTATATTTGTCAGATTACAGGCAAAAAGAGGAAAACAGCTTTGTTGTGGGCTAAATGGAATGGCATGAAAGGCTTTTTATATTTCTTACTTATTTTTATAATTACCGGCTTCTGCTTAGATGCACATGCACAACGTGATACCGAATTCTGGTTTGCTGCACCGGATAATTCTCCAATGAACCATGGTTCCGATGGTTTTAGGGATCACCCACTTTTGGTGCGTATCACCTCTTTTGATGCCAATGCCAAAGTTACCCTTAGCCAGCCGGCCAATTCAAATTTTGAACCCATTATTGTAGACATTCCGCCCAATGGCACTGAAACTTTAACACTGGCCAATTCTCAGCCAGAACTTGAGGGCATTGAATGCAAATTTGTAGGAGGGGGAATCTCGCCTTATGGCTTTCGTTTGTCATCTACTGCCCCGGTTACCGCATATTTTGAAAACAGCAGCGGAGCCAATCCGGATATTTACTCTCTAAAGGGCAGAAATGCATTGGGTATGGAATTTGTTATCCCTGCACAAAACACTTTTGATCAAATGACAACCTGGAATTGGAATGTTGTGCCCAATACCTTTCTCATTGTTGCCACCAAAGATGATACAGAAGTATTGATTACCCCTTCCAACGATTTAAAAGGTGAACATCCGGCAGGAGTTGAGTTTTCTGTTATTCTACAGAAAGGCGAAGTATTTGTAGCAGAAGCTACAGGGCTTTTGGCTTCAAACCACCTTTATGGAAGTTTTGTTAGTTCCAACAAAGATATTGTCATCATGGTTAATGATGATTCTGTTAACCCACCTGCTGGTCCCGATTTAATGGGCGATCAAACTATTCCTAATGAAATGTTAGGTCAACTTTATATTGTCACCAAAGGATTTCTTAGCACAGATTATGTTTATGTTTTTGGTACGGTTGATGGCACCAAACTATACCGAAACGGTGATCCTACGCCTATTGCAGGATTGGATAAAGGCGGCCTCCACAGGATCAGCCTGACGGATTACAGCACTTATCTTGAAAGCGACTACCCGGTACTGGTTTATCATATGACAGGTTGGGGTCAGTTGGGAGGTGCCGTTATACCTCCAATCGAATGTACAGGTTCAAATATCATTGCATTTACCCGCTCTGAAGATTCAGGTGCTGATTTTGGGATAATCGTATTTACACAAGAAGGCAATGAAGGAAATTTCACCATAGACGGTAATGCCGATTTATTAAAGGCCAGTGATTTTCAGAATGTACCGGGTACAGGAGGTGGATGGAAAGCAGCAAATAAAATGCTGAACAGTATTACCTCCAATGCTCCCCACATTATTGAAAACTCCACGGGGTTATTTCACCTGGGAACCATCACCGGAGCTGGAAATTCATGCCGTTATGGTTTTTTCTCCAATTTTGCAACACTCAATATTGGTCCCGACCAAACCTACTGCAAAGGCGATTCTGTTGTTTTGGATGCCGGTCCGGGTCAGGATTCCTACGCCTGGTTCGATTATGATTTCCCTCTGGATACCATAAGTACCGAACAAGACATAAAAGTGGGTGATACCGGCAAATATTTCTGCTGTGCCACCTATGAAATGTGCACGCCATCCGACACCATACATCTGGCATGGTATCCTTTGCCCCAACCTGATTTGGGCAATGATACCACCGTTTGCCCCAATACTCCGGTCCTGTTCTATCCCGGCGATTTTGCAGCCTATAACTGGTTCGACGGCAGCACAGATACAGCCTATGAAAGCTTTCTGCCGCAAACCATATGGGTTGAGGTATTTGATGCAAACGGCTGCCATAAAAGTGATTCCGTGGAAATGTTTAATTTTCCGAAACCGCCGCCTATTCCTGTTTATCATGATTAAACCATTTTTATCGTATTTTTGTCTGTTGTCATGAATGGGTACTGAAACGAATTAATTCTCACTAAAATGCTTCAAATGCCACCTTATCGTCTTACCATTATAATTACTGCACTCGTATTTATTGTTTTTTCTAAAAGCCATGCACAAAACGATACCGAATTTTGGTTTGCCGCACCAGATAATGTGCATATGCCTCCCAACAGTCAAGAAAGAGATGAACCCTTAAAATTCCGCTTCACCTCTTTTAATCAGGATGCCAATATCACCATCAGCCAACCGGCCAACCCCTCTTTTACGCCCATAAACTTAACCGTAACAGCAAATAATACGATTACCCAAGACATGACATCTTTAAAGAATGTCTTGGAATGTCAACCGGCAAATACCATTGTCAATTACGGCCTCTTAGTGCAGTCCTCCAGTCCGATAACGGCTTATTTTGAAAATACAAGCCCTTCTAATCCGGATATTTACACCATGAAAGGAAGAAATGCTATTGGACGGAATTTTATTATCCCAAGCCAACTTCATGTTGAGCAAAAATACTTAAATAGTGTTCCTAATTCTTTTTATATCATCGGCACTAAAGACAATACTCAGGTCCAAATTATTCCTAAAAAAGCCATTGTAGGCCATAATGCAGGGCAAATGTTTACTGTGACCTTAAATGCCGGACAAGTTTATGTCGCTACCGCCATTGGCCGCACAGCCGCCAATCACCTGGGTGGCAGTCAGGTTTCGGCAAATAAAGATGTTGCGGTCGTTGTTAATGACGACTCCGTCAATCCCTTTGCTCCTGACCTTTTGGGAGATCAAAGCATCCCAAACAACCGCTTGGGAGAAAATTATATAGTTGTTCAAGGCAATCTGGGTGACGCCGGTGCAATTCGCGACAGGGTTTATATATTTGGTTCAGAAAACAACACTTTGGTTTATAGGGACGGAACTATGATTGGCAATATTCATAAAGGCACTTCTACTTCTTTTGAAATGGCCGCAGGCGAAAAAAGCACCTATATTGAAAGCAATAAACCCGTATTGGTATATCACATGTCTGGTTTCGAGGGTCAGCCCGGAGCAGCTGTTTTACCTCCTATTGAATGTACGGGCTCAGAAATTATTGCTTTCACCCGTTCCGAAGCAGATGATTTCTATCTCATGGTCATTACCGAGGCAGGCAATGAAGATGATTTTATCCTCAGGGGTTCTACCAATTTACTCAAAGCTTCTGATTTTCATAATGTACCCGGAACAGGCGGCGACTGGAAGGCTGCAAAAAAGGAATACACGACAGGACAAATCCCTGTAGGAGTGGCATCCGTAATTGAGAACACTTCCGGGCTTTTCCACTTGGGCATTGTCAATGGAAATAATCAAAAATACTGCCGTTATGGCTTTTTCTCCAATTTTGCCAGCCTGAACCTGGGCCCGGATATTGATTATTGCAAAGGCGATACGGTCACCCTGGATGCCGGCCCGGACATGGACACCTACCGTTGGTATGATAATGATGCACCATATACAGTGATAAGTACAGACCAAGCCATAGATGTGTGGGATACAGGAACATATTTTTGCGTAGTAACCTACGAAATGTGTATGCCTTCTGATACGATCCACTTGGGCTGGCGCGCCGATCCTACCCCCAATTTGGGCCCGGATACAGCAGCCTGCCGCGAAGATGTGGTTACCTTTAGCCCGGGCACGTACAATTCATATTTATGGTTCAACGGAAGCACCAATGCCACCTACGACAGTCCAACTTCAGAAACAATCTGGGTAAAAGTATGGGATGATTATGGCTGCAGAAATTCAGATACCGTGGTACGCACTACGCTTGCTTATCCCCCTCCTACTACGATTTATCATGATTAATGGTTAATAATGGTTAATGGTTAATGATTAATGATTAATGGTTAATGGTTAATGGTTAATGGGGAGTTGGCTCTATTACTTTTTCGGTTCTACACAGAATTTCGTGGAAAGACAAAAGTTAAATCTCCTAAAGATTCCTCCAAAGCTTTCCTCATGCTTGGTCTCGACTCCGCTCGACCACCGCATTATAAGGTCTTCGAGCGGAGTCGAGAAGCCGCATTTGCCTTAAACACCTAATGAACAGCGTCATTCCGACCGAAACAAAGCCAAACGAAGTGATTAAGGCTTTGCGTAGGGAGGAATCTGCTGGAACTCAGAATTTTTTTATAAATAACTTATTAATATCTCTCCCGAGTTTGACAGCAAATATTTGTATATAGTTGACACATAGCATATTGATGCCATGAGTTTTGGTTTGTGCCACTACAATTTGTCTTCTTTTGATAGGATTTTTGGTGGTACTTGCATGCCGATAGCTTTAATCAACTTAAGCGCATTTGGAGGGATATCGGTTCGGAGCCAAATTGTATTTTTTTTGATTTTAACAGGCACGGCCATGACCCTGGCCAATTGTCCCATTGCTGCCGCTACCGTTAAAGGGCGGTCTTGAATTAATTTTTTTTCAGTGGATTTTGAGCTGTACCTTTCTTGGCTTTCCCTAAGCTTTTTGGTTAAGTGTGCCTCGCAATAATGTGATAAAAAGCAGAGCATCAGATGTCCAATAATCCGGTTATCAGTCCAATGAAACACCGGCCTGCTTTTCAAATAGCCTTTCATTTCGCCGAAGGCATCTTCAATCCGCCATAATTCTTTGTAATTTGAAACGATTTCAGTAGCTGGCATTTGCTTAACATTGGTAACAATACCAAAAAAGCCATCACTTTTAGCCTCTTTGGCAATTAACTTGTGGTTAAGGCCACATTGGCTTTGGCCTTTTACAGAAAGGTATTTTTTATATGCCCGGTTGGTAATAAATTTTTTTGTCAGTGGCTTGGAAGAAGAAAGGGCAGCATTGATTTTGTCCAGTACATCTTCGCGTGCTTTGGCGTCTCGCCCTGCCCTTATTTTTGACCAAGTTATAATGCAGCGGTCTTCACCGATTGTGGTTTCACGTATTGCCAGCTCTTCATTAAGCCAGTTAAACTTGGAGAGGTCATAAAAACCTTCTTGTATTTCCTTTTTTAAAGTCCCCATCTTTAACCCGACAATAAACTCGCCATTGCGCTTTTTAATGTGCTTAAGGTTATCAAATGAGAAAAGCCCACGATCGGCCACAAAAATAAATCTGCGCACAGAAAGCTTGCTGCTGATGCGCTCCACGATACCATCAAGGGTTTTGCCTTCAAAGGTATTGCCCGGATGGACTTCAAAACAGAGCGGTATCCCGCAAGTATCCGTAAGCAGGCCCAATACTACCTGTGTGCAATCGCTTCGCATTTCCTTACTGTACCCAAATTGGCGAAGTTCACCCAGATCTGTCCGTGTGCTCTCGAAACGCAAGGTTGTCAAATCGTACAGCACTACATCTACATTAATGCTAAAAAGGTCTTTGCCGTAATTGAACAGAAAGCGCTCGATGTCTTCTTTGTGCTTGCTAAGCAGGTCAAGGCTGCGATAAATATGCTGAAGCGATATATCGTGGTCAACTAAACCTGGGTACATGCGCTGCAACCAATTGTCATAAAGGGAAAGTTTTGAAACTGGTTTTAGAAAACGGGAACAAACTTGTGAAAACAAAACGCGCTCCAAGTTAAATTCAAGCTTCGGGTGCTGGGATTGGATATTGGCAAGGCATTTTTTTATCCCCAGTTCCCCCATCATGCGGTCAAGTATGAGCAGGGGCCCCAGTACATAGGTGTCCTTAACATCTACTTCTTTGGCCATGTCAAACACTGCAAGCTTGTCGGTGTGTTTGCGTATTGCTTCTGCAAGTTGCTCCAGCCTGCCCTCTTCAACTTTCCCAAGGGACATTAAGGTGCGCTGTTTGACTTTTCCTCCTTCACGATAAGACTCTACCAAATGGTAATAGGCTGTGCCCTTGCTGTTTTTTGTTGTCTTGATGAACATAGCACTTTGTTTATCACACAAATATAGACAAAGACCATTCTATTTTATGCATATGAACTAAAATTGTTCACTACACTTTTGCAAAACCAAAACAGAAACCCAGTGTTTATAGGGGGTACAGAAGGTCTGAGCAAATTATCTGTCAAACTCGGGTATTAATATCTCTGAATGCTTTTAATCTCAAAATTATGAATACCCACAAAATTCTTAGTAGAACCAATTTTTCCGTGGTGCTACCGCTGGATTTTCCTTCCTTCATAAAGCTGCAGAGCAGCGATAATATTTGTAAAAACAGCTCGGAAACAGAAATCCAGCTACAGAGTAGCGGTGATCTTAAAACGCGACTGTTATTTGTGGTTAAAAAGACAAAAGGATAAGGACAAAAGAAGCAAGTAGTTGCTGTTTCAGAAAAGAGATTGCCCTGAGATAAACTGGAGGCCAAAGCAAAGTAAGAGAGCATCCCTCTGCGCCTCCGCGCCTCTGCGGTAAAAGAAAAACGAGCCCAGCGAGCCAGCCATTTTTAAAAGACAAAAGAAGCAAGAGATTATGTTTTATCCTCAGATTCTTTTAATTAGCGCAAATGCTTAGATTTCCAGTGCGCTGCACCTTGATTAACTTTCCTCAATATTCTTCCATAAATATTTCCGTGGTGCTACCGCTGGATTTTCCTTCCTTCATAAAGCTGCAGAGCAGCGATAATATTTGTAAAAACAGCTCGGAAACAGAAATCCAGCTACAGAGTAGCGGTAATCAAACTACTGTGCCCGGTATTTATGGAGAAAAAGACAAAAGGAAAAAGACAAAAGAAGCAAATAGTTGCTGTTGTAGAAAAAAGACTTCTATGAAAAAATCCGGAGGCCAAAGCAAAGTAAGAGAGCATCCCTCTGCGCCTCCGCGCCTCTGCGGTAAAAGAACAACGAGCCAAAAACTTCACTTCCTTTTCATAGCAGTTATCGCGAACCACCAACATTTACTACCTTTGTCTGTAAGAAAAACCACTTATGGACATACACTTCATCGCTATTGGGGGCAGTGCCATGCACAATCTGGCGATTGCCCTGAAACTCAAGGGCTGGAACATCACCGGCTCCGACGACGAAATTTTTGAACCCTCAAAAAGCCGCCTGCAAAAACATGGCATCCTGCCTGAAAAAACCGGCTGGGACCCGAAAAAAATTACCAACAAACTGGATGCGGTCATCCTCGGTATGCACGCCCGCGAAAACAATCCGGAGCTTTTACGCGCCAAAGAACTGGGCATCAAGATATTTTCTTATCCGGAATATCTCTATGAACAAGCGAAAAACAAAAAACGCATCGTCATCGGCGGCAGCCACGGAAAAACGACCATCACGGCCATGATTATGCATGTTTTGCAGCAGAAAGGCATTGATTTCGATTTTATGGTCGGAGCCAAACTGGAAGGTTTTGATGTAATGGTCCGACTCACCGAAAATGCACCCATCATGCTTTTTGAAGGCGACGAATACCTTACTTCGCCCATCGACCGCCGCCCAAAATTCCACCTCTATCATCCGCATGTGGCGGTAATCAGCGGTATTGCGTGGGATCATATCAATGTTTTTCCCACTTTCGATAATTATGTGGAACAGTTCCGCATCTTCACCCAGCTTATCGAAAAAAACGGCTGCCTGATCTACCCAGACAATGACCCGGAAGTTGTGAAAGTAGCCCATGAAGCACCTGAGCATCTCAAAAAAATCTGCTACAGCCTGCCCTCCTACCGAATTGAAGATGGCCATACTTTTGTGCATGTAGATGGACAGGAATTCAAACTTCAGGTGTTTGGAAAACATAATCTACTTAATATCAATGCGGCCTGCAATGTGTGCAAGCAGCTTGGCATCAGCACGAAAGGTTTTTTCGAAGCCATTCAAAGCTTTGCAGGAGCAGCCAACCGTTTGGAAAAAATCGCTGAGCAAGATTCCAGAACCGTTTTTAAAGATTTCGCACATTCACCTTCAAAACTGGAAGCCACGCTCAAGGCCGTACGCGAGCAATATGCTGAGCGAAAGCTGATTGCCTGCATGGAGCTACATACTTTCAGCAGTTTGAGCAAGGAATTCCTCAGCCATTACAAAAACTGCATGAAAGCTGCAGATGTTGCTGTGGCCTATTATAACCCGCATGCTTTGGAGCACAAAAAACTTCCGGCAATTTCGGATGAGGATGTACGCGAAGGCTTTGACCAGGACAATCTGCATGTTTTCCATGATTCTGATCAAATGCAGGCATTCGTTCGTGAGCAATTTGGCGATAAATCTGTTCTATTGCTGATGAGCAGCGGAAATTTCAACGGAATGAGTTTGAAAGAATTTGCTCAGGATATAATTTAGAGTTCGTCTATAAAGTCTCCAGAAAAATTCGGGATTGCTCAAAATCCAAATCCTCAAATACTTGAGTATAATCCGGTTTGGATTTTTCACACGCCTTGAATTTGAACTTTATAGAGCAAACTCCCGACTTTATGGACAAGTACTATTTTATAAACACCAAAAAACAAACACAATGACAAAAAATTCCTTTTTCAGGATCAGCCTTTCGATGCTTCTGATCATTCCTCTTCTGGTTTCAGCACAGGAAAAGAAGCTCAAAAAAACTTTAAAAGAACTCGATAAATACTATGAAAAAGCGCTCAGCGACTGGGAAGTTCCCGGTATGGCAGTAGCCATCGTAAAGGACGATTCTGTGGTTTTTGCTGAAGGATATGGATTGCTGGACATCAACGGAACAGAGGAAGTTGACGCCAACTCAATGTTTGCTATTGCCTCAAATACAAAAGCTTATACATCTGCCGCATTGGCTTTGCTTGTTGATGAAGGCAAAATTAACTGGGACGACCGCGTGCAGGAATACATTCCCTGGTTCCAGCTTTACGATCCGTATGTGAGTGCAAACATGACCATCCGCGACCTGCTTACCCACCGCAGCGGCTTAAAAACTTTTGCCGGAGACCTTTTGTGGTACGGAAGCGATTATGATCGCGATGAAGTCATCCGCAGAGCGAGATATCTGGAGCCCACCTATGATTTCCGTACAAAATTTGGTTATAGCAACATTATGTACCTCACTGCCGGCCAGATTGTTGAAGCGGTAACCGATACCACCTGGGACGATTTCCTGCGCCATCGCTTCTTTGAACCACTGGGCATGGAGCGCACCATCACCACAACCAATGAACTCGATAAATTTACAAATGTCGCCCAGCCACATACTGAATTTGAGGAAGAAACCATCACCATCCCCTACCTGAACTGGGACAATATCGCACCGGCAGGTTCCATCATTTCATCTGTAAATGATGTTGCCCAATGGATTCGTTTGCAGCTCAATAATGGTATTTATCAAAAGGATACGATTTTCAGCAAAAAAGCACAGCGCGAAATGTGGTCACCCGTTACTACATTGCCTATCAGTGCCGGTGCAAAGCGCCTCTGGCCATCTACGCACCTCAAAGGTTATGCGCTTGGCTGGCAGGTATATGATTACCTTGGCAAAAAAATCGTGACCCACAATGGCGGATATGACGGCATGATTTCCCAAACCGTACTCATTCCCGAGCTTAATATGGGTTTTGTCATCCTCACCAATAAAAATGCATCACTCTATTATCCATTGCAATACAAAACCATGGACATGCTGATTGGCGGCAATGATACCGACTGGAGCGAGATGTTCCTGAAATTCCAAAATGCCCGCGGTAAAAAGGAAGAAGAAACTCCGAAAGAAGAAGCCATTCCAGCCAGCCTGCCGCTCGAAGACTACTGCGGAACCTATGGTGGCGATATTTATGGCGATGCTGAAGTAAAGATGAAAGAGGGCAAACTTTATATTGACCTGCTGCCTACCGAAGGTTTTGAATCTACATTGGAACACCTCAATTGCAATGCATTCAACATCCGTATGGAAGGTTTCCCGTCATTACCCGGAGGGACAGTAAACTTCCTGATCAACGAAAAAGGAGAAGCAAGCGAACTGCTCATTGATATACCCAATCCCGATTTTGATTTCGGAGAGCTGGAATTTAAAAAGAAAATGTAGTAGTACATCTTCTTGACAGGAAAAGCACGATAAAGCGGATAAATTTCTGTTTTATTGTGCTTTTTGTTTTCGCAGCAAATGAAATAGCAACTGAACCCAAATCAGTTAACCGCATAGGTATAACAATAAAGCTGCTTTGTATAATCCAATCAGCATAACGCATTTTTTTTGTATTTACATCTGTATTTTTTGTATTTTTGAGGATACCAGAAAGCACCAACATCAGTCAAACTGTAATTGCCTTAAACCTATGACCGATGGACACAGATAAGATATTTAATGAAAGCATACATCCTCAATCAACAGAAAACGCTGATGCAGCGCATTTTATCGTTTTAAATGATCCCAAAGCCGGCATCTTCAAAATTGTTCCTCAAAACAGAAAAACTACTGATTTTTATGATCAAATTACGCCTGACAAGAAAGAATGGAAAAGATTAAAAGACAGTATCGAAGAGCTCGAAGAATATAAAGAAAGCACTGTCCGTCTTCAAGATGTTCTTTATTTGATTGAAAATCATGACAATGGAAACTACCTGCTCACAGAAATAAAAAACGGAAACAAACCTTATAGCGTAAAAAAACAAGAAAACAATAAAAATCTCACAATCAGTTTTGAGGCAGCATCAGACGGACTGTGGTTTCTCGATTTCTCAAATAATGATGTACTATACAGCGATGGGTACTACAAAATGCTGGGCTATGAGGCTGGTGAATTTGAAGCAACATTCGACAGTTGGGCAAACCTGATCCATCCTGAAGACAAAAAGAAAGCACTGAAAACAGCAGACAGTTGGCTAAATCAACGAAGCGAGCATTATGAAAATACATTTCGGTTAAAGCAAAAAGATGGAACTTATAAATGGATCCGATCCATTGGTATTGTTGCTGAAAGAAATAATGAAGGCAAAATAATACAAATTATTGGCCGACATGAAGATATATCAAAGCAAAAAGAAATTGATATCATAAAAGAAAGCCAAAACAAACAGTATATTGAATTATTTGATAATCAACCAATAGCCTTATGGCAGGAAGATTTTTCAGAAGTTTGGAAATTTACTGAAGGCGCAAAAAGATCCGGTAAAAAATTAAATTATGAGACACTTCAAGAGGACGAAAAGCTATTAAACGAACTCGCCTCCAAAGTTAAAATCATAAGATGCAATAAAGAAGCATATCAACAAATCGACAGAAATTCAAAGAACGAAAACCTGGCAAACCTTCTGAAGCCGGAAGTATTGACGGTTTTTGCCGGTCAGGTGATGACTATTTATGAAGGAAAAACGCAAACCCGCTTTGAATACAGCTGCACAACAAATGAAACCAACAGGTCCTATATACTTAACTGGAGGGCAGAGCCCGGTTTTGAAAAAGACTATTCGCGTGTAATTGTATCTGTTACAGAAGTTACCGAGCTAAAGGACGCAAAAAAAGCATTAAAAATCAGCAAAGAACGCCTGAAAGTTGCTTTTGAGGGAACGCTTGACGGTTTATGGGACTGGGACCTGAATTCCAACAAAGCATTTCATTCCGAACAATTTGCGCGCATGCTTGGCTTTGAACCCGATGAACTTCCTTATACCAGCGAAGCCTGGAGCCAGCTTCTGCATCCCGATGATATAAAATATGCCTATCAAAAAGTTAATGACTACCTGAGTGGGAAAAACTCCAAATATGAATCTGTTTTTCGGATGAAAACCAAAGACGGGCACTATAAATGGATAAAGGGGCGGGGCAAATTTGTAAGAGGCACTGATGGCCAACCCGAACGCTTTATTGGTTTCAATACGGATATCACAGCCCAAAAAAATGCCGAAGACCGCCTAGAGCGTAGTGAGCATTTGTTAAAAAACACTTTAAACAGTATCAATGAAGTAGTTATCTTTCTGGATTCTGATTACACCATTAAGCTCGCAAACCATGCCGCTGCAAGAATATTAAACATACCGCTTTATCAGTTTGAAGGGCGCAAATGCTACGAACTGCTCTACGGCCGTGATTCCATTTGCCCCGATTGTCCGGCAGAAAAAACTCTCAAAACAAAAACCATTCAAACTGCTTTGCGCCACCGCCCTGACGGAACGGTACTGGACAGAAAAGTTTATCCGGCCATCATCGACAGGAAATTAACCGGAGCCGTAATTGTGTCGCGTGATATAAGCAAACAGGTGCAGGATGAAAGAGAAATTTTACAATCCCGAAACCTGGCTAAAGAAAATGAAGCCAAATGGGAATTACTGTACCACAATATGCCCAATGCCAGCCTGCAGGTTAACAATCAATATATCATCGAAGATGTTAATGAAGTAACTTGCAGGATAACAGGCTATTCAAGAGAAGAATTGATTGGACAAAGGTGCGACATCATTTGTCCGAAAGGGCCACATAAATGCCCTGTTTTTGATTTGGGGAAATCCAAAATTGATAATAATGAAACGAAAGTAAAAACTAAAGATGGAACATTTGTGCCGGTATTAAAAAGTTGCCGCCGGTTTCAGCACGAGGGTACTGATATCATTATTGAAAACTTCCAGGACATCAGCCATATCAAAAAAATTGAACACGAATTGGTTAAAGCGCGTGATAAAGCTGAAGAAAGCGACCGCCTGAAATCTGCATTCCTTGCCAATATGAGCCATGAAATCCGTACGCCCATGAATGGAATTATGGGTTTTGCCGAACTGCTTCGCCAACCGAACCTCAGCACCGACGAGCAGGATGTTTATCTTGATGTGATCCGAAAAAGCGGGAAAAGAATGCTTAATATCATCAGCGATTTGATAGATATCAGCCGTATAGAATCCGGTTCTACTGAGCTTTTTGAAGAAGAAACCCATACAGGCCAAATGCTCTTTGACCTATTTACGTTTTTTGAACCCGAAGCAAAAAACAAAGGAATCAAATTAATAAACAACTGGCCTAAAGAAGGTTGCACCATTATTACCGACAAAACAAAACTTAATCAGATACTCTCCAACCTGATAAAAAACGCCATTAAATACACACATCAGGGAAAAATAGAAATAGGTTGCAAAAAAGTTGATTGCCTGCTCTCTTTTTATGTAAAAGATACCGGCATTGGCATACCTAAAGAACTGCATGCCAAGGTTTTTGAGCGTTTCCGTCAGGCCGAAATAAGCGTTGCCCGACAATACGAAGGCGCCGGTCTGGGCTTAAGTATTTGTCAGGCTTATGCAAAGTTGCTGGGCGGCGAAATCAAGCTGGAATCAGAAGCTGGTAACGGTAGTTGCTTTTATCTGGAGCTCCCCTGCAAACCAATCCTGCAAACGGACAGTATAAAATATTCGGAGCAAAGCATAAAAACATCGAAAAAGCTGATCAATGTTTTAATTGCAGAAGATGATGAGGACAATTACTTTTTACTGCATGAATTTTTAAGCAAAAACAATGTACGCTGCATACACGCATTGGATGGAATAGAAGCCTTTGAAATGGTGCGCAGCAATTCGGATGTCCAGTTGGTTTTGATGGATATTAAAATGCCACGAATGGATGGTTTTGAAGCCACCCGACGCATCCGCGACATAAAACCCAATTTACCCGTTATAGCACAAACAGCCTTTGCTTCGGAAGATGACAAAGTATTGGCATTGGAATCCGGATGCAGCGATTATATCAGCAAACCGATTAGGTTGGCGGAGCTATATGATATGATCCTCAAATACCATATTTAGTGCTTGTCCATAATCACCTTTAATGCTTAAAATCGACTTAGGAGGATAGAAAACACCCATCCAATTCCATCATTTTTTCTATATTAGCCATAATTCAAAAACGAAGCCTACTATGAGCCTACCACACATTTACGACTACCGGGTACGAGCTAATTATCCCAATTTTACATTTATCCGTTTTCTTGTCGATCAGGAAATACAGCATAAAGAAAAAATTCCCTTTGAAGGTTACCTGCCTCCCGAAGTTGAATATAGGGACAGCCCGGATGGAAAATTTAAAAAACTAAGGCTCAGGCTCCTCGACAGCCATTTTCTGGTAAGCGCCGGAGCTGAACAGGCAAAAGAATATCTGGCTATGATTGTTGCTGCCAAAAATGGCAATAAAGAAACAGCAAAACGCTTAACCGGGATTAACCTCGCCTACCTCAAGGAACGAACGGATTATTATAACAAAATCAAGATCACTGAAAATGACTTTATTGTTCCGTCTGTCAGCAGGGGAAATTACACAAACCAAAGCATCAGCCATAAAGGTACGATGCTGCTGGAATTGACCCAAAAAGGATATCCAGTACCTGATTTTTGTATTTTGACAGCTAAATCCTTTCTCGAAAATCAGGAAAAAAGGAATAAACTCATCGACGACGCGATCAGCAACCTGGAACAACTAAGCGGTCAGCAAATGGGGAATCCGGAAAATCCGCTGATCTTTGCCCTGCGCACAGCCATGCCTCAATATATACCCGGTTTGATGCCCACCTACCTCAATGTGGGCGTAAGCACGGCTGTTCATCAGGGTTTAACCCAAAAACACAAAAAAGAAAAAGCCGATAAAATTTACATCAATACACTAAAAAGCCTTTTTGACCTACTTTATGAGGGTTCTTCCGTGCCCGATGACCTATCGCCCTGCTTTGCTCATCAAGCAAAAGATCGCCGGAAAGCCATTGCCTGGCTGGAAAATGCCATTAATAAAAAGGACAGCAAGCTATTACAAGATGCGCGCTATCAATGTCATTATTTTGTGCAGCAAAGCCATGACTTTTTTAAACGTAATGAAGATTTGCTGTTCACATTTCTCAATGGTGTGCATGCGTATCCGTCGCTTATTTTCCAAAAAATGGTTTGGACAGTGGGGAATCTGGATTGTTATCCCGGCGTGCTCTATTCACGGCACAGCCGTACCGGTTTAGGCGTTCAGATTGAAAGTGTTCGTGATATTTTCGGAGAAGATATTATGACTGGAAATATTACTTCAGAGGACTTCGAATATTTCGACCGGGAAGAAATAAAAGAAACCTATCCAGCTGTTTATCATGCACATCCATTACTTCCAATGCTGGAGCACAAACTTAAATCACCAGCAACGGTCGAATTTGCCGCAGAGGCTTTTGGAGGCCACGCCAGTTTATTTGCCGTATTGCAGTTGAACCAATCGGAGCTTACGGGCAGGTCGGCTTTGCTTTCCGCGATGGATCTTTATGAAAAAGGCATCATTGACAAACAGCGCGTCCTGGAACTTATACACCCTTACCATCTCCGGCAGATTTTTAGCGAACGTATTGATGACCGCAGCTACAACAGCATGAAAGTATTCAGCAAAGCTTTTAGCATCTTGCCCCGCTCGGCTGTTTCTGCAAAAATATATTTTAGTGCCAGTACAGCTATTGCGGCCAAACGACAGGGCGAAAAAGTCTGCCTGTGCAAAGACCGTTTTGTACCCGAAGACACCATCATCCTGGGCGAAATGGACGCTATTGTCAGTTTAAACCCTGCTGCAATTCACGTAGTTACAGCCTGTCGCGGCTATGGCATCCCGGCATTTTTGAACTTGCAAAACTTCGGCGTCCAGCTCAAAGAAGGGCAGCTTCAAAACAAAAAGGGCGTGAAGATCTCTGAAGGCGAATGGGTTACTTTATCGAGCAAGCACCAAATATTGCTGCAAGGCAAAGCAAAATTCAAACCCGCCCGATTTATTAAATATCTGGAAGGCGCCCGGCTCGAAATGAACCCAAAAGAAGAAAATGTTTTTACGCGATTAAAATTGGCTTACAATAAATATATGGAAATTGTCAATTCGCTTGAAACCGGTGATATCGTAGAATTAAACGATCTTGTTAAACTTATCCGCAACGACCTCAGGGACGATCCGGATAAAGCCAAGTCCTTTGTTAACAACTGGTTTGATGACAATAAAGAGCATTATTTAGAGCAAATACTGAAAAGCGAACTGGGATCGCATCAGGACCAGAACCGTATTTATAATTACCTTACAACGGAACGTCAGGTGCGCTTTTTTAAAGAAATTATCCCCATTTGCCGCAAACGTGATATAAAAGGCTTTATGGCTGGCAGTTTTATGCTTGGGCGGTTTATCAGCAAAAGGCATCCTGTTACCTTTTGGAAAGCACTGAGTGAAACCGAGATCGCATTTTTGCTCAATGAAAGCGTGCTCTTCGAAAAATACCTCCAGGTGCTATATGAAGTTGGCGAACAACATATTAACCGTGCACGTTCAAAGATTTTGAATGAAGGTCTGTGGGATATTGAAATCAACAATAACAATATCCGCACCTTCATCACATTAAAGCTTGCCGGCAAAAACTGGGACGCTATTGAGCAAGCCTCTTCCGATGATGATTGTAAAGAAGTAGCATCACTCTACAAGCAACTCAAAAAGAACTATGGTGCGCTCTACGACTACGGCAAAACATGGTCGCTCCATCAGCTCAAAGAAATATGTAACGAAGAGAAAATCCCGTTACCCGGTGAAAATGAGCATTAAAGGGCGTTGATTTCCTGTGAAAAAAAAGGATACCATATTAGGATGATTATTTGTAGGTTTGCGCTTTAATAAAATGACCGCATTATGTCGAAAACGCGCTATATTTTTGTTACAGGAGGCGTAACCTCCTCTTTGGGAAAAGGGATTATTTCGGCCTCACTGGCCAAACTGCTGCAAGCACGTGGATACAGTGTTACGATTCAAAAGCTGGACCCTTATATCAATATTGATCCGGGCACACTTAACCCCTACGAACATGGCGAGTGCTTTGTAACGGAAGACGGTGCGGAAACCGACCTGGATCTTGGTCATTACGAACGTTTTATGAACCAGCCTACCAGTCAGGCAAATAATGTAACCACAGGGCGCATTTATCAGTCGGTCATTGATAAAGAAAGAAGGGGCGATTATCTCGGCAATACTGTTCAGGTTATTCCACATATCACCGATGAGATCAAATACCGCATCAAAATACTGGGAAATACCGGCTATTATGATTTTGTAATTACAGAAATTGGTGGAACCGTAGGTGATATTGAGTCCCTTCCTTATGTGGAGACTGTCAGGCAATTACGCTGGGAACTGGGCAAACGCTGCGTTGTTGTGCACCTCACTTTAGTACCCTTCCTTTCGGCAGCCGGTGAATTAAAAACGAAACCTACACAGCATAGCGTTAAAACATTGCTTGAAAGTGGAGTTCAGCCCGACATTATCGTTTGCCGTACCGAACATCATCTCCAACAGAGCCTGCGCAGTAAAATTGCCCTTTTCTGCAATGTGGAAGAAACATCGGTAATGGAATCCATTGACGCATCAACGATTTATGAAGTGCCTCTGCTTATGCGCCAGGAAGGCCTGGACCAGGAAGTTCTGCGCAAATGCGAAATGCCTTTGGACACTTATCCCGATTTGCAGCGCTGGGAAGATTTCCTCACAAAACTTAAAAATCCAAAATCGGAAGTACGTATTGGTTTGGTGGGCAAATATGTTGAATTAAAAGACGCATATAAGTCTATCATAGAATCATTTACACATGCCGGCACAGCCAATGAATGCAAGGTTAAGCTGGAGATGGTGCATTCCGAAGAAGTTAATGCGGAAAATGCAAAAGAAATGCTCAGCAATCTGGACGGCATTTTGGTAGCGCCCGGCTTTGGAAACCGTGGCATTGAAGGCAAAATTGAAGCCGTGCGCTATGCCCGCGAAAACAAAATCCCTTTCCTTGGCATTTGTTTGGGCATGCAATGTGCCGTAATTGAATTTGCACGCAATGTGCTGAAACTCGAAAATGCCAACTCAACTGAATTTAACAAACGCACGCCCAATCCTGTAATCGACATCATGGAGATGCAGAAAAAAATCAGCGGAATGGGCGGAACCATGCGTTTGGGCGCTTACCCCTGCCATCTGAAAGAAGGCAGCCTGGCATATGAAGCCTATAATACCGTTGAAATTGCCGAACGGCACAGACATCGCTATGAGTTTAACAACCATTACAGTGCTACATACGAAAATGCAGGCATGAAACTCAGCGGGTTGAACCCCAAAGAAAATCTGGTGGAAATCATTGAGCTTAAAGACCATCCATGGTTTCTGGGCGTACAGTTTCATCCCGAATATAAAAGTACGGTAGCGCGCCCTCATCCGGTATTTGTGCGCTTTGTAAAAGCTGTGATCGACAACAAAAAATAATCTTTTTGCTCCTTTCGGTTCTCAGGTACGTTTTCGGGCATAATAGCGTTATGTATTGAAAACCTTGAGATGCAGCACAAAACAAAACTTTTATTCATTCTGGGAGTTTTATTTTCTATTCTTGCTTTTGGTCAGGGAACCGGAGGTTTTTCGCGCTTTTATGACAGTGAGCTAAGCCTGAACCCCGCTTTTGCAGGTATAGCCCATGAAAAATGGGTTTTTAATGATATCCTGGCAATTACTCAGCTCAACGACAGCGTAAACTTTTTTACAAACAGTGCGTCTTTTCATCTGAATTTTAAATTCTCGGAAGCAAAAGATTATTATGGTCTTAAAATCATCACCGAAAGGGATTACCGTATTGGGGCAGGCATTCATGATGAAAGAAGGTGGTCTTCGGATTATCGTTATACGTATTTCAGTGATTACCTGACCTTTGCATACCATAAAATGACACCACAGGCAATGATTTCATTTGGCGTGCAGGGCGGGATTTTCAAAACATCCGACTATCAGCCCGATTCCGTTCCGGGACTTGCCGACAGTTTGCAGCCCACATTGATTCAAGGCGAATACACCCCCGATTTCAACTTTGGGATTATTTACAGCCGAAACCCAATGAGCTGCTGGAAAGACGACCAGCAATACCAGTTTCAAATGGGTATTTCGGGCTATCACTTATTGCAGGATTTCAATAATTCCGAAGATACCATACTTTTTCCGTCCCGAACGATCAATGCACATGCCGGATACCTTATTAAAGTCAACCGTGCTATTGGGCTTATTCCCCGCGCCTTATACACTTACAACGGAAAAGGGGAATTTAATGGAGGATTAACACTTTTATTGCGGCAGCACGAAAGTTTCTTTGACCGTTTGCGTTTTGGACTCCACTATAAAACCAGCCGCCATTTGGTCTTGTCCACCGGATTGCGTTTCTTTTTTGGTAATGAAAAGGAAGTAAAAGCAATTGATGTGGCCTTTAGCTATGACATCGATGTCCGCGGACAAAACCCTGAGTACTACCATCAAATGTCGTTCAGCCTGCGCTTTTATCCCTTTATGATCTGCTGGGAAACATCCCGGTGCTCTGATGCGTATAAATTTGAGGAGATTTATTGATTCCAGGCAGTTAAAACCAAATCTCTGTCAAGATAATTACTCCTTCACCCATTTCCCACTTTCGGCAAAACCTGCTGAATTAGAAATTTTATAAACATAAGTGCCTGTAGGCAATGCAGAGGTATTGATGATATTGCCCATTCCCTGCACCTCTGTTTGGATAGCCGGCTTAGCCCCCATATCGTAAAGTTCGAGCTGGCAAGCACCAAGCTGTGGCCCCAGGTCGATGCGCATTTGCCCCTTTCCCGGGTTGGGGCTGATCAGGATTGGGGAAACAGAAAAACCATCCTCAGCTTCGTGGAGGGAGGTGATGAGGCCGTTATTGTCAACTTTGATAATTAGGCTATTGTGGGCATTATTCATCATATTGTTGTTCAGCAACATCAAACAACCTCCATCTTCAGTAACATGTATTCCTTGCAGAATGAATACATCACCACTGCAATAAAAATACATCCATTCAACTCTTAAAGTCGAATCCAATTTAGCCAAAACTGCCCGCCCTGGCAAATAAGGATCTACCAACATGGTACCTGCAACAAAAAGTTCACTAGCCCCCCGGCAATCTAAGCTATTTATTCCTGCGGTAAAAACGGAAGTATCAACCGTGGCGCAATAAATATCCGCTTCATCAATAATTTCGTATCGAGTGTTCATTTTAAGAACAGAAATGGAATGAGGACATGACCCGCCCATATGCCGACCCGACATATAAACAGAGTTATCTGTAGGAGCTACCATAGAATTGTTATACCTGAAATAAGGTCTTTCAACACCATAAAAACCAAGGGTATCCAATAAATTAAGGTTCTTATCAAAAACCATTATTTTTGTTTTTGTACGGTTGGCCAGGAGTGAATCATCAGGAAATCCGGTAACGATACCAAGCAGATTATCATTAAAACCAATAAATTCCTGCGCATTGCAAAAACGACCAGGATCGTAAGTTTTCCTTTTTGTTATTCCAGCTAATGCCGAATCAATCACAACAAAATCCAATACAACTTCTCCTAAAATATTCGTTGAATCCTTGGCCAATGAAGCAACAAAAACAAGGCTGCCATCTTTTAAAAATTTTGGGCCACTTAAATTTCCTAAAAAGTAATGCCCTGCTGCCGAATAGAAATACTCCTCCACTACATTCAGACATTCGTCAAACTCCCTAATGCAATAATAAGAATTGCTATCCTCCTTCATCAACACTCCCAAAGTATAATATTTACCATTCCGGACAAAGGACTGTAAGGCTCCAGGAGTATCACGAAACCAATGCATATTCAGAATATCACCAAATTTATCTAGTTGATATATGCGATGGCTTCGTACTGAAGTATATATATTAATCAAACCTTCATTAAAATAATAAGTATCACCTATACTGTTCGCACTTATCGGCCCTTGACGATAGTCTTTATCATCAATCTTTTTAATAAAACCGCTTTGAGCCTGGGAATAAAACTGAACTATAATAATAATATATATTAAGATAATTTGTTTCGTCATAGCTAAATATATTATCCGGCATGACAAACATAATGTCATGCCGGTTTTGTTTTTAAATCAAAAATCAATTTATAAAATACCTATTGGATGAGTCCCATAGTGTTTAATCCCATATTTAGGGTTATAGGTATATACGTAAAATGGTATATCATCAATTGTAAAAGTATCAAAATAAACATCCACATCAATAAAAACTTTGCCATATGGCCTGAATTCGTTGTTAATTATAAGGTCTGCTTCATCAAGATAATACTGCCAGGTTTCCGGCGAACAGCAATCGTTAATAATGACGTATGGATTATACTGATCATGCTCACTTACCCACATCCTGTAATTTCCATCATCATCAATTAGGTTATACCAAACTGCATCAATCAAAGTGGAATCTACATCTGTATAGTATATGTGCATTCCGGGAGGCAAAGTACCACTATCACTTGAGTTCAACCTGCTTTCAAGCTCGGTCATTCCATTCCTGTCCAAATACTGTCCTTGGTTAGGGCCGCTGCATATCCCATCACTCCAGGCATACCACCACTCCCAGTTTTCAAAAGGAGGGCAATTGCCTGCAGGATCAATACCAAAAACAGAGCCCATACTTAGCTGCGCTATATTGTTTTGAACATTGACCAAACCCACATCACCAACTATAAAGGATTTGTTCTCTTCACCTATTGCATGATACCGGACGGAGAGTTGATCTGCCATCTGGTTCAGCACATCATTGATCTCATCCAGTTCGGCTTCCTGTGAACTGTTTAACTGAAGGTAAAAATAGTCGGTATAATGCAGGGCCTTTTCGTGCTGGGCATCAGCCTGGGCATAATCATAATTCAGGCTGGCTTCCATATTCCAAACGGCATCGTTCAGGCTCATTGTTTCTCCGGATTTAAAGTTATTGTTCTGCAATTTATCTTTAAACCCAAGTATCAAGGCCTCTGCGTTTAAACCTTCTTTACTTAATGACCCTGTAGTGTTTTGTATTTCATCTTTCTTACAGGAACTCAATCCTGCTATTAAAATAATTGCGTATAGAAATAATTTATTTTTCATTATGTTGATTTTGAATTGTTTAATTAATTTATTTGCATTTCCTGTTCTAAACCAACTTATGTAAAACCAGCTGAAAAGCCTTTGTATTTCCCTTTAAACCACTGAGGGGGGGTATCTATATACCATAAAACCGGATCTATTCACTTCTACAATCTTTTTGTATTTTGAGTTCCGTACTGTGCTGATTACAAATCAACATAAATATTACACATAAACAAGTAAAATTCCATCAAAATAAGCTTTTTTACTCCTTCACCCATTTCCCACTTTCGGCAAAACCTGCTGAATTAGAAATTTTATAAACATAAGTGCCTGTAGGCAATGCAGAGGTATTGATGATATTGCCCATTCCCTGCACCTCTGTTTGGATAGCCGGCTTAGCCCCCATATCGTAAAGTTCGAGCTGGCAAGCACCAAGCTGTGGCCCCAGGTCGATGCGCATTTGCCCCTTTCCCGGGTTGGGGCTGATCAGGATTGGGGAAATTTTTAGGTTTTCATCTTCTATACTGGTGATAATGGGTTGATCGGGGATTTTGCATAAAAGTGAATACATCTCATTATTACCCGGGATAATTACTTTCATACCTAACAAACATCCTCCATCACTATCAGCTAAAATTGTACAAGGCTCTTCTTCAAAAATATAATCCATAAAGTAAACCCATTGTAACACAAGATTGCTGTCTAACTTCCAAATAATCGCAGGTTCTTCTTTTGATGAGGCAATAAAACGATATGCTCCCAATAAAAACAAATCACCTTTATCACTTATCGAAATATTCTTAGCTTCAGCTATACGAAGGGATTCTCCTAATGCCCCAAACAGATTCTTTTCAGCCATCAGCTCCAATTGAGGACTATATTTTAAGATTGACGCAGCCTGCTCCTCTCCGAGCCCAACGCCATTATTTCCATACTTTTGTCCAGATAAATATATGTTTCCGGAATAATCAAATACCATTTGGGAGTGCCCTGTTAATCCCCTTCCTTCCTGGCCAAATTGATCAAGACTTTTATCTACTGAAAATAAGCTATCCATTTTAATTAAATTATTTTGGCTACCCCCTGTTAAACTCTGGTTTCCCAAACAATAAATAGCATCATCCACAAATGAAGCCTGGGTTAATATGCTAAAACCCATGCTATCCGGGCTTGTATAGGAAAAACTGATTGAATCTAATCCGGGAAAAATTTTCGTTATACCAATGGCATCATATTCTGAGCTTTGACCTTTCCACAGTGAATTATAATAGGCTGTTGGTACACTGACGCTGCCATCAGTATTTAGATAAGGAGCTCCGGTAAAATAAGTATAGTCCCAAGGGTGAACAATAGGGAACCGCTTTACACCCTCCACAATGAGGTTATTTCGGATATGCTTTACAACACAATAAAAAGTATTATCCTCTTCTATATCATTTCCAATCAGATATACTTCGTCTTCAATAACAAAAGGATATAATTTCACTTGCATACCTGCCATAAAGCTCTCTTTTATCAACTGACCAAATATATCTACCAAATAAATCTTTGTCCCGTAAATACTATCGATTCTGTTGCTCACATATTCAGTATGGTAGTAAAAATCCCCGTGCTTCACACTTGATAAAGGTGTTTGATAACGGGAATCCTCAAATTTCCGCATAAATGATTCCTGTGCAAAAGAGCTCATCACAACAAAAAGCCCCATTAAAAGTGAAAATGCTGATTTTTTCATATTACTGTTTTAATTATTGATGTATGCGTATCTATTTATCTGAACTTGTATTGCATGATTTTAATACTACGGTAACAATATCCCCACTCTATTCCTGCTTCATCCTTACAACAAACTAAACTAATATTTGAAAAAAAAATTGTATTACAGGATGGCCATCCGGGAAAAAAACTGCTTTAACAAGAAAACTGTATTTATAAATAACTAAATTACAGATAATTATAACGCAATATTGTAATAATATATATTAAACATTCATCATCACAAAAAATCACCGGGAATACTTGCCGATAAATTTTACAATAAATTATATTGCAAACGGCTGTTCATTAAAAATTTATTGTACCTATAGACTTACAAAAACCAATCACAGCATACAATGAAATTTATTACGCACTTTTTGAAAGCAGGAATATTTTTTATTATGGCCTTCACATTGCTCTTAGCATGTTCTGATGAAGACGATAATTACAATTTCGATCCGGATAATTATTATCCCACCTGCATGATAACCAATCCGGGGCTCGATTCCAGGGTTGTTACTGGCGGCAGGCTCACAATTACTGTCAATGCAACTGATTATGTGGGAGAGGTTCGCAAAATTGAATTAGCTACTGCTGGAGGCTGTTGGGAGAAATTTTTTTTGAAATTTCAAAAAAGCAATTACATTTGCAGCCGAATAACAACAGCATACGTTCTGCAAAATATCTTTTCTTCGGGGCAGGGTGAAATTCCCGACCGGCGGTTATAGTCCGCGACTCCCGGATGTTGTTTCCGGGACTGAACCTGTGCAATTCAGGTGCCGACAGTAAAGTCTGGATGGTAGAAGAAAAATTAAAATATAATTCATTTTGGAGTTCATGCATGCTATACTTCCAAAATGGAGCATGTGTTTGCCTTAAAAAGGGAACAGTCCCTTTTGTGCAAATGTTTGGATTTTGTACCTCATCAGCCCTGAAGAACACCATTTTTCAGGGCTTTTGCATTTTAAGCGAATAATGATGATAAACCAAAAAACACTCCTCACACTCAGCCTATTGCTTTTTGCAGCAGGACATCTCAATGCACAAATTCTTCGCGGACGCGTTCTGAACAGCATCACAAAAGAAGCCGTTCCCTATGCCGGCATCCGGCTCACCGAAAACCACCGGGGCACTTCAGCCGATGCAGAAGGAAATTTTCAAATTGAATTAAAAGCTGAAGAACAACATATTACAATCTCCAGCCTGGGTTTTGACAGCAAAACCTTTGAAGTTAAAAAAAAGGATTTTTCCCAGTTTAGAGTAATTGATTTTTATCTTTTCCCACAGCAACAGCAATTGCAGGAAGTGCGCATCATTGCAGCCCAGTCGGATGATGAAAGCCGTCCGTATGCGATTAATAAAATCAGTTCCAAACAAATTGAAGAACGCTTGGGAACAAGGGCGTTCCCCGAAATCATGCAACAAACGCCCGGTGTTTATGCCAGCCGAACAGGCGGTGGATATGGTGATGCGGCGATTAACCTGCGCGGTTTCAAACAAGAAAACATAAGTCTTTTGCTCGATGGCGTGCCGGTAAACAGTTTCGAAAACGGGCTCGTTTACTGGTCCAACTGGCAGGGGCTTACAGAGGCCACAGCCGCCATTGAAGTGCAGCGCGGCCTCGCCCCTTCGCAAACAGCCATGAATGCCGTGGGCGGAACCATCAACATCATCACCAAAGGTACTGAAGCCAAAGAAGGCAGCTTTCTGCGCTACGATTATACCAGCTATGGAAACAGCAAAGTAACTGTGGGGCTCAACAGTGGTAAAACAGAAAAAGGCTGGGCTTTTAGTTTTATCGGAAGCCGCAGCAGTGGCCCGGGCTATGTAGATGCCACTTATGTGGATGCTTGGTCGTGGTTTCTGAGCATCAGCAAAGACTTTGGAAGCAAACATAAACTCGTCTTCACCGGATTGGGCAGCCCGGAAAAACATGGCCAGAGAAACCTGAAACTTTCTTGGCAGGAAATTGATGAGCATGGCCTGAAATTCAATAAAGACTGGGGAAGCTATAATGGTGAAATCCGTAACCTTTCCGAGAATTTCTACCACAAACCACAACTCGCCCTCAATCATTACTGGACAATCGATGAAAACAATTTCCTGGCCACATCGGCCTATTTTTCATTTGGTTATGGAGGAGGCAGATGGAACGAAACATTCGATGGGAACACCCAAAACGTATTCAGCTTCAGGAATCCTTCCGGACAGATTGACTGGGACGGGATTTATCAATATAATGCGGATAATGATGATTATTATGTCATCAGCACAGGCGATACCATCCGTAATTATGCACGTAATATCCTCACACATTTCCTTGCTGACCACTACTGGGCAGGCATTCTGAGCAGCTGGGACCACAAATTCTACGATCATCTCAGCATGAAAATCGGCATCCATGCCCGAACGTTTAAATCATGGCTTAAAGAAGAAGTAAACGACCTGCTGGGTGCTGAAGTTTGGATTGATAATTACGCCTGGGCGGCAGATGGTGTTGCCGGAAGGAACGAGCTCAAAAAAGTGGGCGACATCACCCGTACGGACAACAGCGCCATTGTTCGCTATGCGCAGGCTTTCACGCAGTTGAAGTATGAAAAAGAAGGCTTTATGGCCTTTGCTTCCGCATCAGTAGCCAACAATTGGTATGCACGTGAAGATCGCTACCAATACGTTGATAATCAAAAAAGCGAAACGATTTCCATGGCCGGATTTGATGCAAAAGCAGGTTTGCGCTACAGTCTGTTGGATGGTTTTGACGTATGGGCCAACGGAGGATATTTCTCTCGTGCGCCCTACTATAAATTTGTTTTTCCAAACTATAACAACAATCCGGCTGCTGATCGCGAAAACGAACGCATCACCACCGCAGAAATGGGGTTCGATTTGAGCAGGGGAAAATTCCGGATACAGGCCAATGCTTATTTCAACCAATGGAAAAATAAAAGCCTTTTGACTAATGAATACCTGCAATTGGAAGACAACAGCCAGACCCGTGCGATGATCAGCGGGCTGGATGCAGAGCATATGGGCATTGAGCTGGAAGCAGTTTGGAGACCCCTGCCCTGCTTTAGTATTGGTGCTTTGGCCAGTATTGGAAACTGGGAATGGAAAAACAATGTAAATGCCGTACTTTTCAATCATGAAAACATCGCTGTAGATACACTTGATGTTTATGCCGACGGCCTGAAAGTAGGTGATGCGCCACAAACACAATTCGGTATTTACACCGATGTAAAGCTCTTAAGGCGCATCGACTTACATGCCGGATGGATGTATTTCGACCGCATGTATGCCGATTTTGACCCTGCAGGAAGAACGGATGCCCATGATAAAAGCCAATCTTACCAGCTGCCTGCCTGGTCGCATGTAAACATGCAAATCGGTTATCCCTTTTATTGGGGCAAAATCCGTTTTTATGCTTCCGCAAATTGCGATAACCTTCTGAACGAAGCCTATATCGTTCGTGGTGAAGACGGCGCAAAGCACGATCTGGAGAGTTTCCGTGGGTTTTGGTCTTATGGCCGGACATTTAGTTTTAGTTTGAAGGCGGCATTTTAAAATGCATCATCGGGAACAGCAACGAAACTGTTCCCGTTTTTTATGCTTATATGCTTTTGCTGGCAGGGATTTCCGGCGAAACTCACTACATTTGCTGTGCAGAAAGACATGAATGATGAAAGATTTGAAAAAATTTACCCTACGGAATGCTGAAGGCAACGAAATCAAACTGACAAATTACGGAGCGAAAGTGATGAGCATCATAGTCCCCGACCGCAACGGAAAAATGGGAAATATAACTTTGGGTTATGATGATGCTGCATCTTATATCAATGGCGATCCGTTTTTTGGGGCAACAGTCGGGCGCTACGCCAACCGCATTGCCAATGGCCGGTTTAAACTAGACGGAAAAGAGTATCAATTGGCTTTAAACGACGGCCCGAACCACTTGCACGGAGGCATAAAAGGATTTGAAAGTCAACTTTGGGATACGGAATGGAATGAAGACGCAGAAGTCATCAAAATGCACTATAAAAGTGCTGATATGGAAGAAAACTATCCCGGAGAACTAAATGTAACGGTTCAGTATTCCTGGACAGACGATAATGAATTAATCATTGATTTTGAAGCCCTCAGCAATAAAAATACGATTATCAACCTGACAAATCACTGTTATTTTAATTTACGTGATGGTGGTCAAAGCAATATTCTGGACCATACACTTAAAATCAATTCCGAAGCCTTCTGTGCAATTGGTAAAAACACTATTCCTACAGGCAAAATTCAAAAAGTTGATGATAGCCCGTTCGACTTCCGTGCCTTTAAAAAGATCGGAGCAGACATCAATCAAAAAGATGAGCAAATAATACTTGGACGCGGATACGATCATAATTTTGTGCTGGAAAACAATGGGGCATGCCAACTTGCCGCTGAAATTTTTCATGAGCAAAGTGGGCGGAAAATGGAAGTATATACAGATCAGCCCGGAATACAGCTCTATAGCGGAAACTGGTTAGATGGGAGCCAGACCGGACACAACAACACCATTTACGGCTACAGATCAGGGTTTTGCCTTGAATGCCAGGGTTTTCCAAATGCGCCCAATGAGCCATCTTTTCCCAGCCAGAAATTATTAGCCGGCGAATTATACCAAAGACGCATCATTTATAAGTTCCTGTACGAATAGCCAAAAACACATGAACAAGCAGGCCTAAGATCAGATTTCCAATAAATTCCTATCAAAACCAGGCTTTTAGCATTCAAATTTTATTTGTTACCGTATTATCTTTTTATTAGCCTGAGCCGTGCCTATGCTCCAATGCAGGGTAATGGCGTCGATATTATTTTGTGCAGAAAAAAACCAAAAAGCCCAAGATCATCCTGACATGATACTTATTGATGCAGCATATCGAAATAAGATCAGGCAACATTTGGTTATAGCCCAAAGACTCGGGACGGCTTATGTAACCTTGAAGCCCTTACATTTTATCCCATACAAATTACCGTAATTCATTAATAATATATCGTTTTACAATAATTTTTATTTGATATTTAATAAATTTGTGTTTTCTTTGTGAAAAATTATTATAGTAAAATCATGAAAAAAAACACAACAAGATTACAGAAGAGGGGCACAAAGCTGAGTCACAAATTAAATGTTTCAAAAAAAAAAAAAAAAAATTTAATAGCGGCTTGCATTAATTTGATCCTGTCCATAATGACAGATATCAGCTTTATTCTGACGAAATCTTTCGGAATTGAAACCAGTCACTTCGGCAAACTCAACACAGGCATCATGAAACCACACGGGCTTCATATTTTCAACACCCAAGATGTACTTCGGCAGGCGCAGCATCACAGCCCGAAGTCGAAAATTATGAACCTGGCTTACTACTTTATGGACAAGCGCTAGCTTGATTCATCTATTAATGTGTAAAATTATTGTTTTAACAACCCAAAATTAAGTACCATGAAAATAAAAAAAATATTAATCATTGTAGCTGCATCACTGGCGATCATAATTGCCTTAGGCTATGGAAGTTTAAAATATCTTGAATACAAAATAACAAACAAAATCTCTCATGCTGAATTAGTTAACACTAATTTCAACTACACACTTCCATTTGAGTATGTCAATAACTGGATACTCGTTCGTGCTATTCTGCAAGGAAGCAGCAAAAACGTACCATTCTTTTTTGACACTGGTGCACAAACGGTTATTCTGGATACTTTGCTAAACGAAATTGGAGAAAAAAACTACGAGACAATTCTTTCGAACAGCAAAACGAATAATCCGGGCACCGCTTTTAATAATGAAATCTTAAGCATAAAAGAAATCCGCATTGGGGAGCTGTGTTTTAAGGATGTCGGAGCTCTTTCGGCGCGAAATTCAAGTTGGGAAATGCTTAATTGCGTTTCACCTTTTGGTATAATTGGCTGTAATATGATAGAAAATCATTATACACACATAAATTATGAAACAAAACAGCTCCGCATTACGGATGATATTAAGAATATCCCTTCACCGGAACAATACCGGTGGATAAATTTCGAACCACTTAAAACTCAAAATTCACCCCTTATCACAGCACAAATAAATGACAGCATATCAATTAAATTATTATTCGACACTGGCAATAGCGGGGGTGTACTCATAAGATCAAAAAAATTATACAATTCACTCAAGAATACAAAATCCAACAGGATAACTAAAATATATAAGACGCATGGCTTAAAAATCAGAGGGGAAAGCAACGATATTTTTTGTGCTTTAAAGTACATTGCCCCAAAATTTAGCATTGGCGGCTTTTCTGCCACTAATTTCCCAATAATAATCGAAGATTCGGATCAGGAAGAAAAGGAATATTATGGTCTTATCGGTAATAAATATCTCGAGCATTTCCTTGTAACTCTGGACTTTAAAGAACAAAGGATAGGGCTCATACAAAAAATGGAAATCAAGCCAGCTCCCGCATCATTTGGCATTGGTATCAAGGCCGAAGAAAACAAGCTGGTTGTTTCATCAATTAGGGAGGAATTATATTCAAAAGGCTCCGGTATAATCCCTGGCAATGAAATCATATCGATAAATGGAGTAAAAACTTCAGATCTAACAAAAACCGATTATTGCGCTATTTATACAGGAAGACATGAGTTAATAAAACCTACTGATACAGTTTTAGATATTCAAATAAAAACAAACAGCAAAGTAATGTCATACAAATTGAAACGGTAATTTCCACAATTAAATCTTTGAAATAATCCGGCAAAAGGTATAAACCGGCAGGGCAAATGCATTATATTTTTTACTTCTTATTGAAAATCTTGTATTTATCGGTTTTGTTTCATTGATAATGAACCATTTGATCCTAATCGCTTTTTTTATGGGCAATCAAAATCGAGATAATATTGGAGGATAATTTTTTCCAAATCTTGATAGGTAATTAACGATGAATTCAATAAAGGTTACCATGGAATTCAGAGAAGGACCAAAAAAAAAAACATCCTGACTTACTCATAAGCCAAGATGTTTAAAAATTTCGGAATCAATTTCTACCGGTCAAAAAGGCGGGTCATAAACGCAAGTATATCCGCATTGTTTTCATCCCATCCACTTTCGCTAAAGCGCCATTGCCAGTTTCCTCCGGAAGTTCCGGGGATATTCATGCGCCCTTCTTTATCAAGACCAAGAATATCCTGGAAAGGAACAACCGCATATTTAGCAACGGACGACCAGGCCAAACGGATCATTTTCCAATGGATATCGGTTCCATCTGTTGCAAGATAAGTATGCACATTATCTTTTGCAAAATCTTCAATTTCATTGTACCAGCCAATGGTCGTATTATTATCGTGTGTGCCTGTATAGACCACTGCATTGCGCACATAGTTATGTGGCAGGTATTGATTTCCGTCCTGGCTATGGAATGCAAAATGCAGGACTTTCATTCCCGGGAAGCCGCATCGATCACGCAATTCTTCCACATCGGGTGTAATCACACCAAGATCTTCTGCGATAATCGGCAGTTTGCCCAGTTTTTCTTCCACCACACGGAAAAGGTCATAGCCGGGGCCATCAACCCATTTCCCGTTCATTGCTGTTTCATCGCCCCATGGCACCGACCAATAAGCTGCAAAGCCGCGGAAATGATCGATCCTCAGTATATCATAAAGGTCGAAACAAGCTAAAATACGCTCTACCCACCAGTCATAGCCACGGTCTTTTAAGGTATCCCAATCGTATAGCGGATTACCCCAAAGCTGGCCTGTTGCACTAAAATAATCCGGTGGAACACCGGCAACAGCTTTTGGCATACGGTTTTCATCCAGCTGAAAAACCTCCGGACGGCTCCAGGCATCGGCACTGTCCAAGGCCACATAAAGTGGCAAATCACCTATTATACTGATATTCTTGTCCTTGGCATAAGCACGTATTTTTTTCCACTGCTTAAAAAAGAGAAACTGGCAAAATTTATAAAACTCTATTTCACTCTTTTTGGCCTGCCTGATATTTTCCATTGCAGATTCATGGCGCATTCGGTATGCATCTGTCCACTCAAACCAGGGCTTACCGCCAAAATGATCTTTCAAAACCAGAAACAAGGCATAATCATCAAGCCATGCCACATACTGATTACAAAAGTCCGCATAGCCGTTTTTCAACTCCGCGAAGTCATGTTCGGTAAACTTTAGATATGCTTTGCGCAATGTTTTATACTTCTGTTCGATGACCGGGCCATAATCCACTTTGGATGGATCTGAGGATGGGTTTTCAGGAATATCTTCATGCCGGAGCAATCCGTGTTCCACCAAATCCTGCAAATCGATGAGTATGGGATTTCCGGCAAAAGTGGAAAAACACTGATAAGGTGAATCGCCATAGCCGGTATGCCCCAGAGGCAATATCTGCCACAATTTCTGCTGGGCTTTTTCGAGATAATCGATCCATTTATAAGCTGCTGCACCTAAAGTGCCTATCCCCTCTTTTCCCGGAAGCGAGCTGGGGTGCATTAAAATTCCGCTGTATCTTTTCATATCCTGTTCCATAGAATGCTTAGCCTGAATAATTCACAAAATATTCTATTGCCCACACAAACCGCTGCAATAGAAAAGAATGCTATCTTTTTGGTGCTTAAAACAGCTACGGCTATTCCTGTGCGCCAAAAACCTGTGCTCCCTTTCTCTTATTGGGTTTTGCGTGTGGTCACTGAGTTTGTCGAATGTGCTCATGACGAAATTTTATGAATAAAGCAGGTTAGAATATTTATTATTTTTTATCTGTGGTATCTTTAACAAACATCACGGTAACTGCCGAAATCATCATGGAAAATCCTCCGATGATAAGCGCATAAATAGGTTCGCCACCAAAAACGCTTCCAATGAGAAACCCAAGGATACTGGCAGCCAGCATTTGGGGTATGACAATAAAAAAGTTGAAGATCCCCATATAAACGCCCATTTTACGAACCGGCAGAGCACCGGTAAGAATAGCATACGGCATGGAAAGGATGCTGGCCCAGGCCAGTCCGATCCCCAGCATGGAAAAAATGAGATAATCGGGATCTTGGATAAAATAAACAGAAATAAGGCTGATACCACCGATAATCAGGGATATCATATGCGTCACTTTCCGGCTGGTTCTTTTGGCAATTACCGGCAATAAAAACGCGAAAGCCGCCGCAAAGGCGTTGTACCAGGCAAACATAACGCCTACCCAATCAGCGCCATCATTATATAATTGTGATGAGGTATCTTCAGTACCATAAATGTGCGATGTTACCGCTGCGGTTGTATAAATCCACATACTAAACAGGGCAAACCAACTAAAAAACTGCACAATAGCGAGTTGCGACATTGTTTTTGGCATTCTGAGCAAATCCATCTGGATGTGCACAAACCCATTGTCGGAGCGGTTTATTGATGTTAAATAACCACTGACTAACTGAACAAGACCAAAAACAGCAATGCCCACAGTAACAATGTAGAGTTCCGCAGAAAGGCCGAACCAAAACACAGGAAAACTCAATACAAGGCCGATCAGGAGCGCAATAGAGCCTGTACGATAAAAACGTCCCATAAAAGGCTTTGGATCATCTGTTTGCTCGTCTTCTGCTGCTTCCATTTCCGGATGTTCGGAACGTTGATATTCTTCCAATTTGTCCGGAGGATATTCTTTGGAGGTAAAAACCGTAACCAATACAGCGATAAAAAACACAGCGGCTCCTATAAAATAGGAAAGCTGCACCGATAGCGGGATTTCACCTTCGGCAGCAGTATTTGCAACATCAAACCAATTGGTGAGCACATACGGCAGGTAGGATGCAACAAAAGCTCCAATACCAATAAAGAAACTCTGCATCGCAAAGCCGGTTGTGCGCTGTTCATCGGGCAGCATATCCCCAACAAATGCACGGAAAGGCTCCATGGAAACATTAATGGACGCATCCATGATCCAGAGCATACCTGCGGCAATCCATAATGTGGGCGACATCGGCATGAAAATGAGTGCCAGTGAAGCCAAGATTGCTCCAATGAGGAAAAAAGGGCGACGACGACCAAGCTTGCACCAGGTTTTGTCGCTCATATGCCCAATAATTGGCTGCACGATCAAACCTGTTACAGGTGCAGCAATCCACAAAATCGGGATATCCTCTATGGAGGCTCCAAGCGTTTCAAAAATTCGTGAAGTATTTGCATTTTGAAGGGCAAAACCAAATTGAATGCCCAGAAATCCGAAACTCATATTCCAGATTTGCCAAAAAGATAAACGGGGCTTTTTTGTCATAATACAATCAGCATTAAGGTTTCATCTGTATAGGCTGCTGCTTCAACCTCGCATAAGCTTCATCTCCATCAGCTGGTTTATTAGCTGGTGCGCAAGACTCTACAGACAAGAATTATTTAGACTGCTCAAAAATACGGAATAAATTGGGTTTACGGCTATTTTCAAGGATTTTCTTAAGCATAAACTACTTTACCTTGGGATTGCCCATTCCCTGCAATTTTAGGTTTCTGCTCACCTGAATGCCTTCCTCCGGATCAAGTGGAGGCCCAATCGGAAGGATCAGTTCCCTGGTGTTATTTTGTGGGTTTTTTATTTCAGGGCTGATGGGATAGGCATTCATCAATTCGGAAGGGTATGCGCGCAGCATGGAAGTAATATCGCTTAAAGCCGTTTTGGGATGTATCCATTTCTGTTCCCATTGTTGTGGCAGAATAACCGGGCTCCGATGGTGTGGCAGCCTCTGCATCAACTGATTGGCCACACTTGTGATTATTGCGAAAGAATGGACCTCCTCCCCGCTTTCGGGATTTTTCCAGATGTCCCAAATTCCTGCCATAGCAAAAGGCCGTACTTTATTTCTCAGATAAACCAAAAATGGCTTGTTGAGCTTTTCAGTAGTCGTGCCTTCAATAAAAGCATCGGCTATAACCAAACAACGCTGCGACCTGATGGGTTTCCGGAAAGCAGGCTTGTTGATAATATCCAGCCCCCCTGTATATTCCGGATTGTTTTCCTGGTTTTTATTGCCCTCGGAGCGTGCATTAATGAAGAGCTGATTTTTTTTTGCCCAAAAAGGGCTCAGGCCAAACCGCGACATCCGAATGGTATTTCCATCTTCGTATGTAAGGATAGCCGCTGATTGGCCGGGAGTAATATTATAGGAAGGAACATAGGCGGAAGCATCCTGAAAAGCACAGTTAAAGCGCTTTTCAAGAACTTCCACCTTTTGTACGAGAATGTATCGCCCACACATATTTCAGATTTATTTTTCCTATTTGAAAAAGCTTTCCTATTTTTGTGCGGGCTGTCCTGCCAATTTATCTGCAACGCCTTGTCATGATTATTGGTACCTTGCTTTTAAGGACAGCCCTCTTTTTTGAAAGGTTGGGTCACCGAGGCATTATTCACACTTTTTTCTACTTTGAAGGTTCATTGCCCCATTATATATTTGATGCGTTGATTTTATTGTTCAAAATATGGTTCTACTAGGAATTCCGTGGAAACCTTTAATGTATTCAACGGTTGGAATACAGTTTTAACCTGCCTTATTCACAAAATATTCTATTACGCGCCCAAACCACTGCAATAGAGAGAAATGCTATCTTTTTGGTGCTCAAAATAGCTATGGCTATTCCTGTGCGCCAAAAATCTGCGCTTCCTCTCTCTTATTGCGGTTTGAACGCTCATGACGAAATTTCATGAATAAAGCAGGTTAAATACCTATCAAAATATAGAGAACTAAACCGGGACAAACTTTCCCAAAGTTTGAAACTTTGCGAAAGTTTAACCTCCAATTCTTCCTCAATTTTGATTACCCACAAAAAAACGAGTAGAACCCAAAAAATAAGCTTTAGCGAGGACGGGTTTCTTAAATTGTATTTTAGTATGTGTTATTGATACTACTGGGTGAGTTTATGAACAAATCAGGCTAGCACAAAAAAACCCGCAAAATACGGGTTCATTTTTTATGTTAAGAGATTTCTATTATCCGATCAGGTTATTTTCACGGACAAATTTTTCAAAGAAATGGAAACCTTTTTGCTTTAACTCATCAAATATTTTATACTTTTCTGCACCTGTAGTAAAAACCAATGAACCGAGCTGCAACACACTATCTGTAGCAATACGCAAATCATGCAAAACTTTTTTCACATCTTCATCCTCTTTCAAGAACAAACGGCCATATACATATTCGGTATAAACCATATCATTGATACCGAGCTTTTTAAAGACCTGTTTTCGCGTTAAGTTTTGTTTTCGCGCCTCTTCCAAAAGTTTGATCGATGATTCTTCATCGACTATCTTATTTGACGCTGCAGGCTTTCTGGGCGTCACACTTTTCTTTACCGGTTTCTCTTTTACAACTTTATCAACCTTATCCGGTTTCAAGGTGCCCATTGTTATGGTGCGCCCTTCTTTGTTTAATCGTATAAGCGCTTCATTAATAGTATCATCAGACAAGGGTTTATGACTGAATTCCCTAATAATTTCGCGTGACCGGTCTTTATTGATGATGCTGAAATTTTCAAAAATATCTTCTTCAAGCGCCAACACTTCTTCCTGAATTTCAGGATTCTCTTCTGCTCCACCAAGCATCATCAGTTTATATGTCAAAACATGATAATACTTCAATACAAGCACATCTATATTCATATCGTAATATTTAATTTGTTATTTTCCCATTAAGCCTGTAAAAGTACAGCCTTTTTGGTGATTGAGCAAGCAAATTACAAAATATTTTAATATTCCATTAAATTTTCATCAATAATACATGCTTAAATATGGGAAAGATTTTGTAAAACCCGATTCTATAAAGCGGATACCGGCTAATGGATTTATATACAAAGACAAAAAAAATTACTCGAAGAATATAACATATCCAGAAATTAATAAATCAACTCAACAACTGATAATCAAACTAATAAGGTAAAATATTCAGTTTACAGCTAAAAAAAACCGTCCCTTTTGAGGACGGCTTAAGTATAATATTATAAATTCAGATTTTATACATCCAACCAAGGATATTTGAAATCAACTGCAGGATTATAAACTTCTTTAATGTTACGTGGGTTGGTCCAACGGATGAGGTTCAGGTAAGAGCCTGCTTTATCATTGGTACCGGAAGCACGCGAACCGCCAAATGGCTGCATGCCAACAACAGCACCTGTCGGTTTATCGTTTACGTAGAAGTTACCGGCAGTGTAGCGCAGACGTTGCGTAATCATATCAGCGGCATAGCTATCCTGAGCAAATACAGCTCCGGTCAATGCATAAGGTGAAGTTGTATCACAAAGTTCAAGGGCTTCGTCCAGTTTATTGTTGTCATAAACATAAACAGTAAGTACCGGGCCGAAAATCTCTTCTTCCATTGACTTGAAGCGCGGATTGGTAACTTCGATAATGGTTGGTTCCACAAAATAACCAACCGACTTATCACCATTACCACCGGCCACGATAGTAGCTTCAGAAGACTCTTTTGCAAAATTGATGTACGACATGATATTGTCAAATGAAGTTTCATCAATTACTGCGCCCATAAAGTTTTCCGGATTTGTAATATCACCCATTTTCACTTCCTGAAGCATTTCCAGCATATAATCTCTCACGTCATTCCAAAGTGATTTAGGAACATACATGCGTGATGCGGCAGAACATTTTTGTCCCTGGAATTCGTATGCGCCTCGAATTGCATTGGCGGCAACGGCTTTTGCATTTGCAGATTCATGCACAAAGATGAAATCTTTACCACCAGTTTCACCTACAATACGCGGATACGACTTATAATTGGGGAGGTTAGCAGCAGTAGCCTGCCAGAGGTGGTTAAAGGTATTATTGGATCCGGTAAAATGGATACCGCCCATATCTTTATTGGCCATAACATTTTTTCCAATGAGCGAACCACGTCCGGGAATAAAGTTAACAACGCCATCGGGCAAACCAGCTTCTTTGAAGATTTCCATCAGATAATAATTGGAAAGCAAGGCTGTTGTGGCGGGTTTCCAAACAGTTGTAGTACCCATTTGAGCGGGAGCCAGGTTCAGGTTGGCAGCAATTGCTGTGAAGTTAAAAGGCGTTACTGTAAAAACAAAACCTTCCAACGGACGGTATTCGAGTCGGTTAAGGTGATCTGCTCCGGCATTTGGCTGATCGGCATAAATCTGGCTGGCGTAATGTGCATTATAACGCAGGAAGTCAGAAGCCTCGCAAGCAGCTTCGATTTCTGCCTGGTGCATGGTTTTGCTCTGGCCAAGCATTGTTGCAGCATTGATCAGGTCGCGATGCTTACCGGTGAGCAGCTCAGCTATTTTCAGCATAATTGTGGTGCGCTTTTCAACAGAAAAGTTCGACCATTCCTTATGGGCAGCCATAGCAGCATCAATAGCCATTTTCACTTCTTTTTCGCCTACCTTATGATATTTTGCAAGTACGTGTTTGTGATTATGCGGCATCACAACATCACCAAGGTCACCGGTGCGCACTTCTTTACCACCAATAATCAGCGGAATTTCTATTTCCTGCTCTGATTGTCTTTTTGCTTCATTCAGGAGATCTTCACGTTCTGGAGATCCTTTGACATATCCTCTTACCGGTTCGTTTTCCGGCATTTCAAAAAAATACATTGAATTGTTCATACGATCAAGTGTTTTAGCGAAATACGTTTGTAGTTTCGTGTATTGCGCGCAAATTTAATTTTTTTAGACAAAATACATGCTTTGTTTCTTCAAAATTTAGGTATTCGGATCACTTCTTGATAAATAAGCTACTGAGCCGTTTATGACCGCTGATCAATTCGAGCGTATAGAGCCCGGGGGCCAGTGCAGAAACATCAATTTTCTGTACCTTGGGGTTTGTAATATTCAGTACTTCCGTACCGTTTTGGCTAAAAATGCGGATTAGTTCCCACTTCATGCCTCGATCAATGCCGGAAATGAGTATATAATTAACGGCTGGGTTGGGATGGATACCAAGGTCATTTCTGCTTTGCTTTTCAATACCAACACCGCCAACATGCACATAATCATTCATCGTGAGGGAATCTGATCCAAACATATTGCTAACTTTCAGTGTCACTTCAAAAGTACCTGCTTCATTATAAAATACGGCTTCCGGAACCTGCATATCTGAAAACTCGGGTGTGCCTCCTTCTAAATACCAGGCCCATGCATCCGGATTTCCGGTAGATTCATCAGAAAAGACAATGCTTTCGCCTGCAACAATTTCCGTAACATCAGCGCTAAATTGCGCTACGGGCGCCTCACCAGCTGTGATATAACCTTCTTTTAGGATCGTATTGGTACCGAATTCATTGGTAACGGTCAGTTCAACATTGAATGTACCACTACCCGCATACAAAATCCCCTGAGGGTTTTGCTCCGTTGATGATGCCGGTTCTCCACCTTCAAAAGCCCAAAGCCAGGATGTAGGCTGACCAGCTGAGAGGTCGCTAAAATCAATACTGTTTCCTGTAGCAATAATTTGTTGTGATGCTTCAAAATCGGCTTCAGGAGCTGCATTTATTGTAATATACGCCTGCCTGACCTTAATTTGCTCACCATATTCATTGGATGCTTTAAGACTAACTGTATATGTACCTGCATTTTGGTAGGCATGTATTGGGTTCTGCTCTTGTGAAGTTTCCCAATCACCAAATGTCCAGTGCCATTCCGTTGGATTTTGGGAACTCAAATCGGTAAACTGTATTTCCTCACCCACATTGGCGACCAAAGGTTCGGCCTGAAAATCTGCAAAAGGAGCTCCTACAGTAATATACGCTTCTTTGGTTACTGTAAAAGTGTGGTATTCATTGGAAGCGGTGAGTGTTACTGCATAAACTCCGGCTGTTTCATAGCTGATATTCTGTGGATTCTGTTCGTTTGATGTTGCCGGTGATGCTCCTTCAAATGTCCATTCCCAGCTGTATGGATCACCATTGGAGATATCCATGAAATTCACAGAAGATCCCGTGAGGAGATAATCGTTATTCACTTCAAAATCTACCTGAAGATCCGGGTTAAGCGCAACATCAATTGTTTTCGTTTGGTACTTATTAATGTTTGCCTGGATATTTTTGGTGATATAGCCCGGAGCTGAGTAACGTATCGTATAGGTTCCTTCATAAATCATACGCTTATAATAACCATAAGGCAAGCTTGAATAGACCCACGAGCTATCCTGAACCAGGTCGTGATCCACAACAAAAACTTCTGCAACAATTGGTTCTCCTGTTATAGCTGAAGTCACAATACCTTCAAAACCGTATGCAGCCTGTTCTATATAGTTTAATAGTGAGCGGTAATTATATTCCCAATGGTTTTCCAGTTCTGCTTCAGGTAATACTTTTGTATTGGAAATCTCCAGAGTAAATTCCCGGCATTGATGAAAATAATTCATATAGTCCTGTCGGGATCCCGATGTTGTGTACCATGCATATCCATTGGTAATACCATTATCGAGGTCGTCCATATAACCTGTTGGACTATATAAATGTGCTGTATCGGCATATTCACGGCACACAAATTCCCACCAATCAGTATCCGGATGAAGTCTTTGCCAGGTATCCCATGGGTAGTTACAGACCTCGGCGCCGCCGTGCCAATTTGATGATAGGGCAAAATCCTGCTCCTGGGCAAGATCCATCATTGCAATATTTTCAATCTGCCATGCATTTCCATCAGGATGAGGGCCGTCTTCCGGATCCGGGAAATTCCTGTTCAAGTCAATTCCATTGGCATTTGCCCTTGTTGATCCATAAACTGTATTGTTTCCTCCGGCAAAAGTGCCATCAGGATTGGCCAGTGGGTTAATCCAAATATCCAGTGTATTGACCATGTTTGTAATGCGGTCTGAATTTCCGTAATTTATCAGGAAATAATCGATCAAGCGCAGTGCCAGAATATATCCTGCTGTTTCATCGCCGTGCATTGTTGAGGTGTACATTGCTTGAGTTTCTCCTTCATCAACGCCCACATTATCCGATATACGGGCAAAAAGCAATTTACGTCCCTGGATACTCTCACCGATTTCTACAATTTCACAAATATCCGGATAATCACTTGCAAACTGATACATCATATCCACATAAGCTTCATAGGTAGGATAAAAATCCCAGGTTTCAATTTCCCTGATATTCACTTTGTTTTTCATATTGGGATTGGCAATTAATTTGCCAGGATGAGTAAGCATCTCAAATTCTATATCTTTTTGCATAAATTGCTTCATTTCGGCTTTGTTGGCATAAGCCCAAACCGTATTCCCTTCTACCTTATCGATAGAAATCATTTTAGCAAGTTCGGGTGATTTTTGGTCTTCTGCAACATCAAATTTAAAATAAGCTTCGATGTTTTCATTGAAATAGTTTTCCATTTCTTTTTGCTGAGCATTCAGGCAGGTAGCAAAAAACAATGCCGTTGCCAGAACAATCAGATTCAATTTCTTTTCCATTGTTTGATTCTTGATTAATTGATATAATAGCCAGATAACAAAAAAGGGTACGTTAAGCAACGCACCCCACAAAATTATAAAAGACTTTCTTTATTACTGCATTTTCGCATTGATTTCTTTGAGTTTGTCCATCATTTTCAAACGGGTATAAATCTCTTTGAGGGAAATCATGGTATTTTGATCTTCCGGCATCACTTCATGCGCTTTTTCGAGATAAGGAAGTGCTTTACCAAAAGCTTCATCAGCCTGTGCTTTAAGCTTATCGTACTTATCGGTTTCATTCAGAGGAAGGTTATTGGCTTCGGTGAGCACATTTACTGCATCGTTAAAATAAATTGCGCCGAGGTTAAAGAGGGCATCAAAATAATCATCTTTGATTTCAATTGCTTTGATGTATGCCTGCTCAGCTTCTTCCAAATTTCCGAGAGCTTCATGGTTTGTACCAAGTGCGAAGAAAATGGTATGGTTTGTAGGATCCTGTTCGGCTGCCTGTTTGAGGTTAGCCAATGCGCCTTCATTATCTCCTGTGGACAAGAAAAGGTTCGTTTGTGCAATCAGGATGCTAAAATCTTCCGGATAACGTACGCGTGCGTCTGCAATAACTTCAAAAGCTTTTGTAGTGTCGCCAAGTCCTTTGTATGCGTTGGCCATTGACCCGTAAATGGCCGGGTCGTTATATTCCATTTCGATTAACTGGCCATAAATATCAAGTGCTTTTTGAAACTGACCGGCTTTTTCGGCACAAACAGCTGCATTCAGATAAGATGATGTATCAACAGAGCCAAGGATCGCATTTACGTCAGCTGATTTCAGGAACCCATCCGCTGCAGCGCCAAAATCATTGTTGTTATAGTTCTGGACACCTTCATTATAATACTGACCGGCAATGAACATTAGGTTTTTGGTAGCATCAACCTTATGGCGGCCCTTTGTATCCAGTTCCATACATTTTTTGTAGGACTCCAGGGATTTTTCCAATGCTCCTTCTTTAAGGTCAGCATACTGTGGGTCTTCACTGATGGCTACTTTCAACCATATCTCGCCACGATAAACCCATGTTTTTGCATCGTTCATGGTTTTTTCGTGTGTAATTGTTGGTTCAATGTATTTTACAGCATCAGCAAGTTTGTCTTTGCGCATCGCATTGTATGCACTTGTGCGGGAAGACTTCTGTCCGAAAGTCACATTTACTACCAGCAAAGCGACGATAATAAAAACTATTTTCTTCATTTCTGTCTATGTTTTGAATTGTTTAATGCCATCCTAAAAACGGCAAATATAATATTTAAGCACCTTATGACTGCAATATTTCTGCCAAACTTTTCATTAAATCTGATTCAAAGCCCAAAAAAATACAAGCTAAGTGTTTTAAGCTTCGGGTCCCTCTTCGGCCTCTTCACTATCAGATTCCTGATTTTCAACAGTTTCATCAGCGGAGGACTCCTCTGTTTCCGGGTTTTCGCCTGTTAATTCTTCGGCTTCCTGAACTTCGGTATTTTCCTCTTCTTCTTCCTCCCGGGGAACCGTTGTTACAGCTGCAATCGCATCTCCCTCACGTAAATTGATAAGCCTGACACCCTGAGTGGCCCTTCCCATAATGCGAAGATCGGCAACATTCATCCGGATCAGTGTACCATTACGTGTAATTATAATGAGGTCATATTCATCTTTCACAGACTTAATGGCGATAAGCTCTCCGGTTTTATCAGTAATACTGATGGTTTTAACACCTTTACCACCGCGGTTGGTTTCGCGGTAATCGTCCAAAAGCGAACGCTTACCATAGCCATTTTCCGAAACCACAAGAATATTGTGCTCATTATCTTCTACACAGATCATTCCAACGACTTCATCGTTCTCGTTGGCCAGGCTGATGCCCCGGACGCCAGAAGCATTACGTCCCATTGGGCGCACTTTATCTTCACTGAAACGGATGGCACGGCCACTGCGCAGGGCGAGCATAACCTCACTGGACCCGGTAGTCATGCGCGCTTCGAGCAGTCGGTCATCCTCACGGATTGTGACGGCATTGATACCGTTTTGCCTTGGCCGTGAATAGGCTTCAAGCGAAGTTTTCTTAATTACACCTTTACTAGTACATAGCGTGATGTAGTTATTATCTACATATTCCTGATCTTTGAGGTCTTTCACATTGATAAATGCACGCACTGTGTCATCCTGATCGATTCGGATGAGGTTTTGGATTGCACGGCCTTTGGATGTTTTGACCCCTTCTGGGATTTCAAAAACACGTAACCAGAAACATTTACCCTTTTCGGTAAAGAAAAGCATAAAGTTGTGCATTTGTGCATGGAAGATATATTCAATGAAATCATTATCCCTTGTTTTGGAACCGGTAGCTCCAACTCCTCCCCTTGCCTGCACTCTGTATTCGCGAAGAACGGTACGTTTGATATACCCCATTTTGGAAATGGTAACCACAACATCTTCGTTGGGAATGGTGTCTTCCAAACGGAAATCCTGTGCAGAATACTCAATTTCGGTGCGGGTTTCATCGCCAAATCTTTCCTTCACATCGCGGAGGTCGTCTTTCAGGATTTCCATGCGCAAGGCTTCATCGGCCAATACACTTTTGTAATACTCAATCATTTTCATGAGTTCATCGTATTCGGCCTGCAGTTTATCACGTTCCAGACCGGTAAGCGCCTGTAAGCGTAGTGCAAGGATTGCTTTGGCCTGTTCTTCCGAAAATTCAAATTTCTCCATCAATCCCTCACGGGCGATTTCGGGTGTTTTGGAAGCACGGATCAGGGCTATGATTTCGTCAATATGGTCGAGCGCTTTGAGCAGTCCTTCGAGGATATGCGCCCGTTTTTCGGCTTGGGCCAGTTCATATCTGGTTTTACGCAACAGCACTTCATGGCGGTGATCAATAAAATGCCTGATAATGTCTTTCAAGTTAAGCATCATCGGACGACCATGCACCAGTGCGATATTGTTCACACTGAAGGATGTCTGCAAAGCGGTCATCTGATAGAGCTTGTTCAGGATTACATCCGGCATGGCATCGCGCTTCAGATCGTAAACAATCCGCATGCCGTTACGGTCGGATTCATCACGAATATCAGCAATGCCATCGAGCTTTTTATCATTAACCAAATCGGCAGTTTTCTTAATCATTTCTGCCTTATTGACCTGATACGGGATTGAAGTGACAATAATGCGGCTTCTGCCGTTATCATCTTCATCGATTTCGGCAACACCGCGCATCATTACTCGGCCTCGGCCGGTTTCATAAGCCTCGCGCACACCATCATAGCCATAAATTTTAGCACCTGTCGGAAAGTCAGGGGCTTTGATAAATTTCATCAGCTCATCAATGGTAATGTCATGGTTATCTATATAAGCAATGCATCCATCAACAACTTCATTCAGGTTATGTGGCGGCATATTGGTAGCCATACCCACGGCAATACCTGATGCACCATTGACCAAAAGGTTTGGGATACGGGCCGGAAGCACCGTAGGTTCTTTAAGGGAATCATCAAAATTCAACTGATGATCTACCGTATCTTTGTCAATATCGGCCAGCATTTCTTCCGCAATTTTCTGCATGCGCGCCTCTGTATAACGCATTGCTGCAGGGCTGTCACCATCAACAGAGCCGAAGTTTCCCTGACCATCAATCATGGGGTAACGCAGCGACCAGGGCTGTGCCATACGTACCATCGTATCATATACGGAAGTATCACCATGGGGATGATATTTACCCAGCACTTCACCAACGATACGGGCTGATTTTTTGTAGGAACGGTTGGAAAGGATTCCTAAATCGTACATTCCGTAGAGCACCCTGCGGTGAACCGGCTTCAAACCGTCACGTACATCGGGTAAGGCACGGGATACGATAACTGACATTGAATAATCAATGTAAGCAGTCTTCATCTGATCTTCAATATCGACTTTAACTATTTTTTCGCCTTCACTCATATTTTAAAACTTAAATCTCTCAAAAACAATTAGTTAAAAATAACATAATAAGACCACGAATATACGCTTTTTTTCAGTCTTATTTGCTTGTCTAGCCCTCTAATATTACTAACATGAGCATGTTGAAAAAAAAGGCACATTATTTGATAGTAAGCCATTGATGAAAGCTATTTTTGGACAACTTTAAACAATCATTATGTTTTGAACTTTAGTTTCAGTCTAGGGTTTTATCTAAGTGTTCATTAATAGATATTTAGGGGCTAAATTATTAATATGGAAGCGAAATTCAGTCAAAGGGTAAAAGATGTTTTACAATACAGCCGGGAAGAAGCTGTACGTCTCGGCAATACATATATTGGGGTAGAACATCTGTTTTTAGGTATTTTGCGCGAAGGTCAAGGCCTTGCTGTGAAAATACTGAACAATTTGAATGTCAACCTGACATCAATCAAGAAATCAATAGAAAACAGCGTTCCTACTTCTGGCGAGCCTCGTATTGCGCCCGAAAACCTGCCATTAATCAAACAAGCTGAAAAGGCCCTGAAAATCACTTATCTAGAAAGCAAATATTTTAAAAGTGAACTCATTGGCACAGAGCATTTGCTGCTGGCCATAGTTAAAGATCAAAACAACCTGGTTTCCCAATCATTGGGAAAGCTTAAGATTGGATATAACGACATTATGGAAGAATTAAAAGCTATTAGCAACATAGGCTCCGGTGATGAAGTCCGGAGGGAATTCCCCCAGGCTGATATAGGGGGCGGTGGCACTGCCGATGATGAAGGTGATATAGCCGAAGGAGGAAAGCAATCTGGAAAAACACGCAAAAGCGGCGACCCGAAATCGAAGACACCTGTTTTGGATAATTTTGGCCGAGATATTACACGCCTTGCGGAAGAAAAACGTTTGGACCCAATTGTTGGCCGCGAGAAAGAACTTGAGCGTATTGCACAGATTTTAAGCCGCCGCAAGAAAAACAACCCGATTCTTATTGGTGAACCTGGCGTTGGCAAATCGGCTATTGCCGAAGGTTTGGCGATAAATATTGTAGAACGAAAGGTTTCACGAGCCCTTTTCAATAAAAGGCTGATCGCATTGGACCTGGGCTCACTGGTTGCGGGCACAAAATACCGTGGGCAATTTGAAGAGCGCATGAAAGCCGTTTTAAATGAACTGCAAAACAATCCGGACATCATCCTTTTTATTGATGAAATCCATACCATTGTGGGTGCAGGCAATGCTTCCGGTTCGCTGGATGCCTCCAATATGTTCAAACCGGCCCTGGCGCGTGGCGAAATTCAGTGCATCGGTTCCACAACACTTGATGAATACCGTCAGTTTATTGAAAAAGACGGAGCACTGGAACGCCGTTTCCAGAAAATTATGGTGGAGCCTACATCGCCCGACGAAACCCGCACAATTTTGCACAACATCAAAGAAAAATATGAAGACCATCATTTGGTCAAATATGATGACGATGCCATAGAAGCCTGTGTTTCACTGACGAACCGCTATATGAGCGACCGTTACTTGCCAGACAAAGCCATTGACGCACTTGATGAAGCCGGTTCAAGGGTTCATATCACCAATATCAGGGTGCCACAGCAAATTGTTAAACTGGAAGAAGACATCGAAAACCTTCGTCAATTAAAAACCGGTGCCATAAAAAGCCAGAAATTTGAAGAAGCCGCTGCATTCCGTGATTCAGAACGTAAATGCCTGGCACAATTGGATATCGAAAAGAAAAAATGGGAAGAAAACTCCAAAATCAACCGTGAAGCCGTTTCGGAACAAAATGTAGCTGAAGTTGTAGCTATGATGACCGGTGTGCCCGTTCAGCGCATTGCTCAAAACGAAAGCAACCGTCTTTTAAAGATGGAAGAAGAGTTGGAAGGCAGCGTTATCGGACAGGATGAACCCATTAAAAAGGTTGTAAAAGCCATCCGTAGAAACCGTTCCGGTCTCAAAGATCCCAATAAACCGATTGGAACTTTTATCTTTCTGGGACCAACAGGTGTTGGCAAAACCCACTTAGCCAAGGTTTTGGCACGTTATCTTTTTGACACAGAAGATGCCCTCATCCGCATAGATATGAGTGAATACATGGAAAAATTTGCCGTATCTCGTTTGGTGGGAGCGCCTCCAGGTTATGTTGGCTACGAAGAAGGTGGCCAGCTTACCGAAAAAGTACGCCGTAAACCCTACTCCATCATTTTGCTTGATGAAATTGAAAAAGCGCATCCGGATGTATTCCACTTATTGCTGCAAGTACTTGATGATGGCCAGCTAACCGATAGCTTTGGAAGAAAAGTAGATTTCAAAAACACCATCATCATTATGACATCAAACATTGGTTCGCGCCAATTGAAAGATTTCGGAACCGGTGTTGGATTTAACACCAGTGCACGCTATAGCAACAGCAGCGAACTGGCACGCGGTGTTATTGAAAATGCACTAAAAAAATCATTTGCACCGGAATTCCTCAACCGAATTGATGATGTAATGATCTTCAACTCCTTAAGCCGTGACGACATCCAGAAAATCATTGAGATTGAACTTCTCGAACTGTATAATCGCATTCACAATTTGGGCTATAAGATTCGTGTTTCAGCAGCTGCAAAGAGTTTTATTGCCGACAAAGGATATGATGAACAATTTGGCGCCCGCCCGCTCAAGCGTGCAATCCAAAAGTATATTGAAGATAATCTTGCTGAAGAAATCATCAAATCAAGCCTGAGCGAGGGTGATATCATCCAGATTGATTATGATGATAAAAAAGAAGATGTCCGCGTGAAAATAAAAAAGGGTCAGCAAAAACCTAAGTTGCCTGAAAGTACTTCGGGTGTCATTGACAAAAACTAAAATCCGGATCAATCAAAAAAGCACATAGCCAAAGAAACTATGTGCTTTTTTTATGACAAACAAAAAAATGCTATAATCTTTCCATTTCCAACTCATATTGCGTCGTAGTTTTGTTTGTCCTATCCTTATCACCATTCAAGAACCCCCTGATTTGTTCATTAACAGCTTCATTGCTCTGGTTAAAATAAATAATCCTGAATGAGAATCCATCATTCAGGTAATACAGCTTCGTATTTTCATTTTCGTTAGAAATGATGCAGGCTGAATCGCAATCAACTTGATTTTTGCCAAGATATTTTTGTGACAAACCAGTAATTACCGCCTCGGCATCAACCTCTGATTTTTCTCCAAAACAATACTCCCCAAGGAAAAAGCGTTTTTCGAGGAAGAAATACAAAAGACGGACATTCGCTCCAAAAAGCACATCAGAATATCCGAATACCTCACCAATGCTTTCATTCAACAAAAAAACAGAATAAAAATCAGGTCTGCCCAACTTCTTTAAAAGCTTCGGTTTTTTTTCAAAAAACTTTGCATTTTCAAAAGATATCGGCTTCAATGTTTTCTGTTTTATACAGCCTTTATCACCAAAAAACATATAGATGTGGTTAATCACATCATCTTTAATTGCAACGGAACCTGGACTCTTCTTAAAAAAATACTTAAAAACAGCTACATAAGCAAAGCTGTAACGTCCTTTTACTAACCTGACTATCAAAAGGGCAAAGAAACGGTAATTAAGCGTAACAATAATCAAGAACAAGGCCAAGGTTCCGAGAACTAACATCATCGGAAAACCCATAGATAAAATATTTAGTCCATATCCACCACTTTACAGGCGGTTAAAATCTTCTTCAGCAAGATAACCCGAGAAACGTGACTTTGTTTTAAGCCTGCCGCTTTCAAGAAAGGTATCTAATTTTACTTTTACCAACTCATTTTGGTTAAAATACCGGATAGCAATGGCAAAACCGGTATGTTCTGCATGAAGCACGGCCCCATTGCCATCCTTAATAAAAAATTTACCTTCCTCAAGATTGTCATCTCCGGAGGAAACGCCATATTTTTCCAATAAGGAAGAAAACAACTTCTCACTGTCAAGTTTACGGGCATCGGAGAAATAATATTCACCCATAAAAAACTCATTATCTACAAAATAATAATTCTCCTTTGTTTTTATGGAGAAAAACTCTGTAAGGTAACCAAAGGCTTTGATTTCAACGCCCTGTTCTTTCGTAACTGAATAAAAATCGGATTTCCCTTTTTGCCGAAACAAGTCCTTGTACTTTATAAAAAATTCAGAAGAAGCAAACTTAATGGATTGTTTGGTTTTAAATATGGGAAGATTATCGCGATTTTCAAAAAACTTAATAAAATGCATCACGACATCATCCTCATAACAGGGCTTAAAAGGACTTCTCCGATTGTAGTCCTTATGAACCTGCACGTAATCATAGCTATAAGTGCCTTTGAACAAACGTACTATAAACTGATCAAACCAAAACATAGATACCACTTTAATTGCCGAGCAAATCTAATCAAAATTTGAAGCCACCTAGGGTTTTATCATCAAAAGTTTCGATAAACTTAAGGTGTTCGGCGCATTTTGCTCCGGCATACTGGACGAAAATTCCGGCAGAGCGGCTGTAATCCTCTGTCCTGTTGGCATCCTGAACCAAAAGGTGACTCATAATGATATATCCTGCAATTTCCACCATACGGCGGGCATGGAAATCCCAAAGCTCTGAATCTTCCTTTTCCTGAACAAATTTAACAATGCGCTCATACTCCATGCTCAGATCCGCAAGTGTTTTGATAAGATGTTCCAGTTCTGGCTTTACTTTCATTGCCTGATATTCCAGCATTGCCTTAAGGAAAGCACCATTACCAACACCACGGATTGCGGCAACAACCTGCAGTTGCGATGTTCCTTCGTAAATAGTTGTAATACGTGCATCACGGTAGATACGTTCAATCGGGAAATCTTTCATAAAACCTGTTCCACCATGCACCTGAAGGGAATCATATGCAATTTCGTTGGAATATTCACTACTAAAAAGTTTGAGCAGCGGTGTGAAGATATCGGCCAGTTTCTGGTATTTTTTTAGTTCCAGGCGTTCTTCTTTTTCCAAACGCCGCCCTTCCTGAAGGTGGGTATATGTTTTATAAATATCTACAAAGCGGCTTGTTTCATAAAGAAGTGAGCGAATAGCATCAGTTTTGACGCGCATCATGGTCAGCATTTCGTAAACCGCCGGATATTTGATAATCGCTTTTCCAAACTGTTCGCGTTCTTCCGCATATTTCAATGCTTCGCGATATGCAGCCTCTGCAATACCTACTGATTGTGCTCCAACACCCAAACGTGCCGAATTCATCAATGCCATTACATATTTGATCAGGCCCATTTTGCGGTCGCCGATCAGTTTTGCCGGGGCATTATTGAATACCAGCTCACAGGTTGGAGATCCTTTGATTCCCAGTTTATTTTCGATACGGCGTACTGTAACAGCCTGTTCTGCACGGTCATACACAAATAAAGAAAGTCCACGTGCGTCGCTGGTCCCTTCTTCGGAACGTGCCAATACAAGTGAAACATCAGCATCACCATTGGTAATAAAGCGCTTCACACCATTAAGGAACCAGGTATCTTTATCAGCATCATAAGTCGCTTTCAGTTGTACACTTTGCAAGTCGGAACCGGCATCCGGCTCAGTAAGGTCCATTGCAGCCGTAGCACCTTTTTCAAAACGCGGCAGGAATTCGTTTTTGATTTCCTCGGAACCAAATTCGTGAATGGTTTCGGCGCAATCCTGCAAGCCCCAGATATTGGCGAAACCGGCATCGGCACGGGACACAATTTCTGCAGCCATCACATAAGGTACTATGGAAAAATTAAGACCGCCATATTTACGCGGCAACGACATCCCGATAAGGCCGGCATTTACCAGCGCATCGTAGTTTTCTTGCGTACCGCGTGCATAAATTACTTCGTTGTTTACGATTTTTGGGCCTTCATGATCCACTGATTCGGCATTTTCTGCGATGATATCACCACAAATCTCACCTACAATTTCCAGGGTTTTATCATAGCTGTCCAAGGCATCCTCAAAATCCTGAGGAGCATAATCGTATTTTTCTTTGTCCTCGTAAGCATTCTCTTTGAGGGCTACAATTTTTTCCATCAGGGGATGTTCGAGATGGAATTTCAGGTTTTTATTATCGGTATAAAAATTAGCCATTTTATGAATCGTCTAAATTGATTACTTGGTATTTTTCTTATAAAGGCGGATCATTTTGGGCAGTATTTCAGCCACATCGCCGATGATGGTATAATCCGCAATGGCGTTGATAGGCGCATCCGGATCATTATTGATGGAAATAATTTTGGACGACTGGTCCATTCCTGCGCGGTGCTGCACTGCTCCGGAAATTCCGCAGGCGATATACAGTTTTGGCCGAACAGTAACACCCGTTTGGCCAATCTGGCGCTCGTGGCCAACCAAACCGGCATCCACAGCTGCGCGCGATGCTCCCACCTCACCTCCGAGCAAGTCGGCCAGTTCGTAGAGCATGTTGAAATTTTCTTTGGAACCCACACCATAACCTCCGGCAATAATTACCTGCGAAGCTTTAATGTTCACTTTTGGGGGCTCAATATGGCGTTCAATAATCTGAACAACAAAATCCTCGTCTTTCAGGATTTCCGAAGCATTGATCGCCTTCAGCTCGCCTTTGTAACTTTCGGAAACAATTTCTTTCTTCATCACGCCTTCGCGTACCGTAGCCATTTGCGGACGGGTTTCGGGGTTGATGATGGTCGCGATGATGTTTCCACCAAAAGCAGGACGGATCTGATAGAGCAATTGTGGGTAATGCTTTTTTGCTTTTTTGTCTTCGTGTTCGCCAATCACCAGGCTGGTACAATCGGCAGTAAGACCACAGCGCAAGGCAGATGCAATACGTGGTGCCAGATCGCGACCTACTGATGTTGCTCCAAAAAGTGCTATTTCGGGTTTTTCCTGCTCAAAAACAGTGCGCACAATTGCTGCATGCGGTAAAGTAGCATAAGGGAAAAGCCCTTCCATATCGGCTTTATGCACCACATCAACGCCAAAAGGGAATACTTCTGCTTCAATGCCTTCGATGCCTGTACCGGCAATGATTGCTTCGAGTTTTACGTTCAATTCGTCGGCAAGCGTACGGCCTTTTGTAAGAAGTTCGAGGCTTACGTCGGCTATATGCTTCTCTTCTGTGACTTCACAATATACAAATACGTTATTCACTTTCTTCTTTTTTAAGTTATTAGCCGATTACGTGGCTTGCAATTAATTCTTTCATTAACAGGTCGATATCATCTGCACTGTCGGTAAGCACTTTGGTTTCTTTGGCTTTAAACACAACGTTTTCGATGGTTTTCACCTTCGTAGGCGAACCCGATAAACCCAGCTGTTCCACATCGGCCAGGATATCTTCCACAGACCATTCCTCTATATTAAGGTATGGGCGCTGACGCAATTCTGTATAGTCTTTGGTTTCGCTCTGAAGCTCAGTAACCGTTCTGGCGTGTTTAAATTTCATCATCAGTTTGGCATGACGTGGACGGCAATCAGGAGCTGAGCTGTGCACGGTAACCGTAAGAGGCATTGCGCTGCTAACGGTCTCCACGCCACGTTCGAGCCTGCGCTTAATGGTCAGCTTTTCGGTAGTAGCTCCTACCAGTTCTTCGGCATATGTAACCTGCGGCATATTCAATTTTTCGGCTGTTTGCGGGCCAACCTGAGCTGTATCGCCATCAATAGCCTGACGTCCGGCAACAACCACATCAACTTTGCCCAGTTTTTTCACTGCCAAAGCAAGTGCATAACTGGTAGCCAAAGTATCAGAACCGGCAAATTTACGGTCGGTAATCAGATAACCTTTATCGGCACCACGGTAGAGCGATTCACGGATCACTTCGCTGGCACGGTAAGGCCCCATAGTAAGGATAATCACCTCCGATCCGGGCACCTGATCTTTCACGCGCAAAGCAAATTCGAGCGCATTGAGGTCTTCCGGATTATAAATAGCAGGCAGGGCTGCTCTGTTAACTGTGCCATCGGCTTTCATTGCATCTTTCCCCACATTCCTTGTGTCGGGCACCTGTTTGGCAAGAACAACAATTTTTAAACTCATATATTTTTAATATTATCGCTTATTTTCTCGCTTTTTAAGACCTGCAAAGATAACAAATAATGGTATTCGGCAAAGCCTTAACCAACAATCTGAAAGCAAGATATTTATATGGTTTTATCCTATTAATATCAGGAACAGGATTAGCTGCTACATACAAAATTTCCCTACCTTTGAAAATCAGGAAAAAAACTGCACCATGCTCAAAGAACATATTTCACGCTCGCTGTTTCCCTTCCTTTTGTCGGGAGTTTTGACCGGAACTTTTGTATATGTTTTCATCGATGGCACCCTTGCCTCCCTGCTGCTCTTCTGCCTGATGGGCATGATGTGCTATACCAGCATCTATTTATATTCAGCTATTTACAATGCACAACTGCGACCACACCTGCCGGTTTATGCTTCCGTTCTGATCAATTCTGTTGTTTCTGTTTTGCTGATTTATATCAACCTCATCATAATCATCGGTCTGGTCAATCCAAATGGAATTTTATTTGTTTTTGCTCATTGGCGCGACACTCTTTTAAACCCATCCATCCAGCAGGGCATGATTTTCGGCCTGGCACTGAGTGTTGCAATCAATGTTTATCTGAGCATTTCGGAGCTTTTTGGACAGCGCAACCTCATCAACCTGGTTTTAGGACGATACAGCAAAGCACATGAAGTGGAGCGCGTATTTATGTTTGCCGATTTAAAAGACTCGACCAGCATTGCAGAGCAATTGGGACACAAACGTTTCCTCGATTTGCTCAATGCGGTTTTCGAAGATATGAGCAAAGCAATTTCAAAACGTAAAGGCCAGATTTACAAATATGTGGGCGATGAAATCATTATTGTTTGGAAGCCACGCGAAGCCTTTAAAAAAGCGGCCTGCCTGCAAACTTTTATCGATATGGATGCCAATATCCAAAAACGCAGCACATTCTACACCGACCGCTTTGGCCTGCTTCCCGCTTTCAAAGCCGGATTGCATGGTGGGTATGCCATTACGGGCGAACTGGGCTATTTCCGCAAAGAAATTACTTTTTTGGGCGATGTAGTCAACACTACCGCCCGTATCGAAGGCGAATGCAACCGCCTGAACCAAAAGCTGGTATATTCGGAATACATTGCTTCCAGAACAGATGTTCCCGACGGTTTTGAGCAAATTGAACTGGGGGAGCATCATTTGAGAGGGAAGAGTGATAGCATTCAACTTTTCGGTCTAAACAGCTCCAAAATACTATGAAATTGTTAAAAACCATTTCCCTTTCATATTTCTTTTTTATTTTTGTTAAAAAAACAATTATGGATATCCAAGCCCGAAAACTTAATTTCATTCAGGAATTTTTAAGACTTCAGAATGAGGAAATTATTACGAAGTTCGAGAAAATGCTACGCATTGAAAAAAAGAAAAGTTATGAAGCTGAACTTTCCCCAATGTCTCTAGATGAATTTAATAACATGATTGATAGTGCTGAGGAAGATGTTAGAGAAGGAAGAGTCATACCCGTTTCTAAACTAAAAGATGAAGTTAACTCATGGACTTAAAAATTCTGTGGACAGAAACGGCCAGAAATCAACTTGAAAATATTTTTGACTATTACAAAGCCAATGTTTCACCAAAAACAGCAAAAAAAATAATTGGAAAAATTATTAACACAACCCTTATTTTGAAAAAAACCCCATTCATTGGCCAAAAAGAAGAATTATTGATCACAAGAAAGAAAAAACATCATTATTTAATACAAGGGAATTACAAAATCATCTATTGGATAGAAGGCGGTTATGTTCATATTGCATCAGTGTACGATTGTAGACAAAATCCTTCGAAGATGTTGGAATTATAAAGTGACACATCCCTATTACAATTATAGATACTTATTTCATTTTACCCCCCTACACCCCACCAAAGCATGAAATACTACGCCGATCTCCACATCCACTCACATTACAGCATGGCGACTTCCAAAATGCTGACGCCTGAATATCTTGATCTGGCGGCGCGCCAAAAAGGGATTTCTGTGATAGGCACGGGCGATTTTACCCATCCGGGATGGCTGGCCGAAATGAAAGAAAAGCTTGATCCGCTCGACAATGGACTTTTCAACCTGAAAGACGGCCTGCGACCGGATGTAGGGCGCAATATCAATGCAGGTTTCCAGCCGCATTTTATCCTTACAGCGGAAATCAGTAATATTTATAAAAAGAACGGCAAAGTGCGCAAAGTCCACAATGTAGTGCTGGCACCGGATTTCAGCACAGTGGAGCGCATTCAGCATAACCTGCAGCAAGGTGGTTTCAATATCACCTCCGATGGCCGACCCATTCTCGGACTCGATTCGCGCGACCTGCTCGAAATGCTGCTGAGCGTGGATGAACGCATTTTGCTCATCCCTGCGCATATCTGGACGCCCTGGTTTTCGGCTTTGGGCGCACGCTCCGGTTTTGATTCCATTGAAGAATGTTATGAAGATCTCAGCCAGCACATCACCGCTGTGGAAACCGGACTTTCGACCGATGCGCCCATGAACTGGATGTGCAGCAGCCTTGATAAATTTACGCTGCTCAGCAATTCCGATGCACACAGTCCCGATAAGTTGGGGCGCAATGCCAATATTTTCCTGTGCGAAGCCTCTTACGATGGCATTGTACAGGCATTGGCAAAGCCCGACGGACGATTTGGCGGCACGGTGGATATGTATCCGCAGGAAGGAAAATACCACTATGCCGGCCACAGAAAATGTGGCATTTGCTTTGATCCGGTACAAACCGCACAACATCAAGGGATTTGCCCCGTATGCGGTAAAAAAATCACTATGGGCGTCATCAACCGGATTGTGGAACTTTCCGATCGCGAAAAAATAGAAGAACGTCCCAATCGTAAGGAATTTCAATACATTATCCCGCTTAAAGAGATACTCTCCGAAATTTATCAATGTGGCGCACAATCCAAAACCATTACACGCCAGTACCATGCAATCATCCAAAACATTGCGCCAGAGCTGCCTCTGCTGCTTGAAATCAGCCTTGACGAAATTGAAGCTAAAGGCGGCAAACTACTGTCCGAAGCTATTGGACGTATGCGCAGCGGACGTGTGCACATCAAAGAAGGATTTGATGGCGAATACGGCAGCATCAAGGTATTTGAAGCAGATGAGCTGGCTTATTATCAGCAGGATATGCTTTTTTCGGATGAAAGGAAAGCAGCTCCGAAAAAGCGTCCTTTATTGAATTTTGACCTAAGTCTCTATCATGCAGCCATGAAGGATCAGAAGAATGAAGAAGCTTTAGCAGCCGAACCAAAACCAACATATAATCACCGCTATAATGATATGCAGCAAAAAGCTGTAGATCATATGGAAGGTGCTGCATTGGTGCTGGCCGGTCCGGGAACAGGCAAAACCCATGTACTGACAGGACGTATCGTGCAGATGATCAAAGAAAAGGACATTGATCCCGGGCGCATCCTTGCCGTGACCTTCACGCGCAGGGCAGCCGGGGAAATGCGCGAACGCCTGGCCGCACGCCTCAGCAGGGAAATCAGCAACAAAATGATGGTTTCCACCTTTCATGCACTGGGCTTGATGCTGCTTCGGGAAAATATGCCCGGCAAAGACATCAACATCATCAGCGACAGCAAAAAAGCAGGATTGATTGCCAGCGCTTTAGGGCTTTCAAGCAAAGAAGCCAATGCTTTCTGTGAAAAAATCGCTACATCTAAAAGCAAATCATCCTCAGAAATGGATGATGATATCCGGCTTTATGACGAAATCCTGGAAAAAAACGGCCTCACCGACCTCGAAGACCTCATCCGCAAGCCTGTGCTGCTGGCCCGGCAAGATGAAGATTTCCGGAACCTCCTGGCCTTAAAATACGATTATGTCTTAATTGATGAATATCAAGACATTAACGAACAGCAATATCATTTACTGAAACTCTTCCTGAACCGTCATCAAAACCTTTTTGCCATTGGCGACCCGCATCAGGCGATTTATGGTTTCCGGGGAGCCGATGTGGGACTGATCCGCCGTTTCCGGGATGATTATCCAGACGCAAAAATCTTCAAGCTGGAAGTCAGCTATCGCTGTCCGGATAATTTTATCCGTGCTGCCGACAGTGTGCTCAGCGAGGAAGTAAGCCAGACGCACAAAATCCTTAACGGCATGCAAAGGGACATTAAAATCAGCATCAGCGATTACGCAACTGACAAGGCAGAGGCAGAAGGAATTGCCCGGATCATTGAAGATTTATCAGGCGGGCTGCGGTTTTTCAGCATGGACAGCGGCATCAGCAAAAGCAATCTGGATACCGATCATGCTCTATCCGGTTTTGGGATATTATGCCGCACCACACGACAGTTTGATTGCATTGCCGAAGCGCTGAACAATCACTCCATTCCATTTAAAAGCAGCAACGATTTGCCGCTTTTCCGCAAGAAAAACATTGCAGAAGCTTTGGAAACCCTGATCGGGATTTACAGTAAAGAAGAACAAACTCCCGAAGAATACCGGAATATTCCCTTTTTAAGTGCGCAAAACCAAATGCACGAAAATCTGAGGCTGATATTGCAGCATCAAAAAAGCATGGGCATAAAAATCGGGAAAAACGAAGAAAACCAGATTGTGCGCATCATAGCGCGATACAATAACAATCCGCAGCTTTTGAGTGACGATATGCAACTGGGCAGCAAATGGGAAGAAATGCACCATCAAAGCGAACATGTGCACCTGATGACCATGCACGCTTCCAAAGGACTGGAATTTAGAAGCGTTTTCCTGCCCGGCCTCGAACAGCAACTGATGCCTTATACATTTTTCAGGCAGGAGACCGACATTGCCGAGGAAGAGCGTTTGCTTTATGTAGCGATGACACGCGCCAAGGAAAAGCTGTTTTTGAGCCATGCGGCGAAACGCCATATTTTTGGCAGGGAAATGGAAAGCAACCCCAGTTACTTCCTGAGCAGAATCAGTGAAAGCCTGCTGGAACGGGAAAAGAGGGAAATCCGGCAAAAGAAGAAAGATGAGGGGGACAGCCAGTTGAGTTTGTTTTAGGTTTTAACCACAAAGGGCACGAAGTTTTTTCCCGCAAAGGCGCTGAGGCAGTTTTTTTTTGCTCGCTAAGACTCGAAGGCGCAGAGAGACAAAAAACACAGCGAAATATTTCCGCTATCCTGTAGCTATATTGACTATTGCTCCCGTAGATTTACAAATATTATCGCTGCTCTGCAGCTATATTTGAGTTCAAAATACAAGCGGCAGCGCCGCGTTGATATAAGGTCATCAAGCGCATTGCGCTGAGCGAAACCGAAGTGAGTCGAGAAGCCCTTTAACCAACCTATGGAATCACCCATGTTTTCAAGCCCCATTCCGTGAATTCATAGCGCTGTGCCTGTCCACCGAATTTATTGAGGGCTTCAATAACTTTTGTGCGGCTGTTTTCCGGGCAGTAGAAGGTCATAAAACCGCCACCGCCAGCACCCGAAATTTTCCCACCGGTTGCTCCATTGGCCATTGCTGTTCGATAAATATCATCAATTAATGGGTTGGAAATCCCTTCGGCCATTTTCTTTTTGTTTTCCCAGCCAAAATTCAGGATTTTCCCGATCCTGTCTAGCTTTCCACGCAGCAGTGCTTCTTTCATTTGCACGGCCTGTTCTTTGAGTTTCAGTGTAGCTTCAATCGACTCCTGTTTCTGCTCGGTCACATTCTTGCTTTGTGATTCGATAATGCGCGATGAAAAGCGGCTCGTTTTGGTATAATAAAGCACCAAGTTATGTGCCAGCTCATTCATATACATGGAGCGGATACGCAAGGGGTTTACGATTACTTTATCGTCTTTGCCGAATTCCATAAAGTTCACACCCCCAAAAGTCGCTGCGTACTGGTCTTGTTTTCCTCCGGCCATAGCAAGGTCAACACGTTCGATATCATAGGCCAGATGAGACAGATCGTATTCCCCCAGAGGCAATTGGAGCCATTCGGCAAAAGCCCCCAGAATAGCTACTACCAAGGTAGATGATGTTCCCAAACCGGAACCCGGAGGCGCATCAACAAAAGTGGTCAGTTCAAAGGAGAGCGGTCTTTTATTGTAATCGCGTACAATCCGGTTGTAAATTCCACGGTGCAAATCAAGCTGCCCGTTAATTCCCAGTTCGTCAACAGCATCCAGTTCGTAATATTCGCCTTTATCTACCGAATTAAAAACGATTTTTCCATTATCGAGTGGCCTGATGCTGGCATAAGCATACATGCTGATGGTGGCATTGAGTATGCAACCACCGTAAATATCGCTGAAAGGGGCAACATCCGTTCCACCGCCTGCGAGCCCGAGCCTTAAAGGAGCTTTGCTTCGTATTATCATTTTAACCTTTCCTTTTCTTTCAAATTCCAGTCTTCATCAAAATAGAAACTTCTGTCGCCAAAATTATCACTTTTCAGGAGAATGATCCCCTCCGCATCGTCCAATTCAAAAGATTCATAAATAATTTCAGAAAGCATTTCTCCATTTTTGGAAAGCAGTCCATAGCGACCATTATTTTCCGAGCGAAAAACACCACCCATTGGGACAATGCCCTGCAAGAATTGCTTTGTAATAATTTTTCCGGTACTGTCGCAAAGCACCCAGCCATCATGAGCCGTGAGCGCAATTGAGTTTGGATTGTTGTTCACGTTTTCCAGATAAATGAATCGATCCGGTTTTATAACCAACTCAAAATCATTGTTGATTTTTCCGTATTTCCCATCTTTCAACACCAATAGTTCAAGCCCGTCATCATATTGAAAAAAGTTCTGATCTTCCTGTATTACAGAAGCATAATCAAAATCATCAAAACTCATACCCGATGGATTGATAATTTCATTGCCATCATCGACCAAAAATTCATAGCCAGAATCAGAGTGCACAATATATTTTCCGCTAGCATCTACTATAAACTGATATTTTAATGGCAAAACCACATTGCCGGTTTTGTCGATCAACCCCTTATATCCTTGTTGATTGGCAACAAGATAGCGCTGATCCCCAATTTTTCTCATGCCAAAATAGTGCAATAAAATGCTGGTGTTAATGGAATCGCGGGGCACCAGTTCATACTTTCCGTGATATTGAAGGATTACCGGATCATGTTCAGGGAGTACTTCCGGAACAGGGACTTGCAAATCTTCAGGCATATCTTGCTGCACATCATTAGCATACAATATATTTTCAAAAAGCTGGTTGATATCCTTTTCGTTAAAACTATATTTATTTTCATCCACATTAACCTGGATGTACGTATTCCCATCAGCGCAATGGATGAAGCGGTAATCATCGACAGGAAGCGCTTCTCCACCCCTTTCATAACAAACGAGTTCAAGTCCTTTTTTTGTTTCACGGAAATAGTAGGTTTCCTGCAAATGCGCTAATGCTCCGTAACAAATTTCAATGAAATATGCTTTTGGATCAAAATCCGTAGGAAAATCATCAACATACAAATGCCCATAACCTTTACGATCAAAAGGAAAAAATATACCATTAGCCCATTGTTCATCGATGGACATTTGATCATAAAAAGGATGAGAAATGAATTCCCGCTTGTAAATATCATATATACCGGACAAATTATTTTCTGCACCGGCCACCTTGATATAGCCATAACCTTCTGCAAGAAGACCCATTGTATTAGCGCTCTGGAAAATATTGGTAAATCCCGGACTCAGGTCACCTTCCCTGACGTTCATAATGTGCAGTTTACTGTCCTTTCGCACAATTATTTGATTTAAAAACCCTAACTCTTCCGGATAAACAGGAAAACGGTTATCAATCTGGAAAGCCCGACTTAATCCGTGCCGTAAATCCAAAGTATAAAAATCGCCCCCTTTCTGCACCAGCAAGTTTACATCCTCTTCAAACATTAGGTTATAAAACTGATCTTCAACAGGAAACGGACGGTTAAAAGGCGTGATCAGCAGGGAATCAAAATATGTATCCGCTAAAATATTTTGTTTATCAAACATATAAAGCCCGATATTTCCCCCATCATTAACAACTGTCGCAGCCTGACTGCCATCCTGAAATACCAAAAAATAATTCTCTAAAACATCCGAAAAAGATCTTGCTGACTCCTCTCCTTCTGCATCCACAAGATACCAACGGTTATTTCGCTGCAAGAAAAGCGGGAAATTAATAACATCTTCAAGATAAGGAAGATACCAGTGGCTCGACTGCTCGTATTCTTTGCTGATTTTCAGGCCATCCTTATTAATCAGAAAATAATTATCCCCTTTCTGCACAATTGCTGCTTTTGTTTTCTTATCAAAAAAGCTTGCATCATCAAACTGATAATCAATTTTTAAGCTCCCCTTTCGATCCGTATAGCCATACAAATTATTGCTGTTACTGCGTTGCGGAAATAACTTTTGGGCGTGAATGTTAGAGAATAAAAAAAACACGCAAGCTGCCGCAAAAAATAATCGACCCATATCTAAGTATTTATCATTCGAAACTAAAGTATTTGAAATAACTAAAGTACAAATTTAAGCTATAGCTCCTGTCAGAACATTTCACAAATAATGCCGGTTAATTCCCAATCACATAAAACCGTATTTTTATGAGCGCAGCAAAATCAGATTTGCTTTATACTTATTTGTGCGAAACCAATCAGTAATCCCCACCTTTTTCTTTGCCCCACAACTCAATAGCTTTCATATACTTACGCGCTCCTTCCGACGAAAGACCATGAACAAATCCATTGAGCTCAGGATGCTTCTTCCCGATCCAGGCCACCAAACTATCGCGACGTGCTTGCCATAATCCAAAATCCATTGAGATATATCCTGTTGTGTTGATTTCTGCAATCTGATTGCCGTCAAATACAAACAAGGCCCGATAAACCAAGGCGGTATCCTGAAGGAAAGCGATACGATGGCAGATTTTTGATACAACAAGCTCCACACTATCCGACCGGAAATTCATTTCACGTACTTGATATTTTGCTTGAAAAACAGAATCCCATTGGAATTGCTTATAAAAATCCGCCTTGTTTCGCGTCAGGATATACCCCATTTCGGAGGTTTTCATACTATCGGAAACAAGTGGTGAAATCTGACGGAAGTCCCGAGCATTAAAAGCCTTGAAATAAGCGTTTATGCTTTGCTTGTGGGAGAACTCATTCTTTGTGCCACAGGATTGCAGCAGAAAGAAAATTATTAGAAAACATACAGCTTGGCGTCTATAATTTTTCATTCATCGAAATTAATTCATTTGGGCAGAAAATTGTTGTTTTTCAACGGCAGTAAGATAACAAAAATGACAATATATCAGGAAATCAACTTTCCTTCCATAATTTTGTTAAAATACTGGTTCTACTAGGAATTTCGTGGGTAACAATAGTGTTTCAAAAACACTTGCCGGACCAACGCCCTTCAATACATTTTTATGGAGAATAACCGGCAAAACCGAAAGCGGCTATATCGAAGGCTATTATTCCATATTTGACCACTCAAAGAAAATCCGCTTCAAAGCCCACACATCCGAAAATGAGCTTTTGAAACCCATCAGCGACGACTGGAATGTGGAGCGTTTGAAATGGTTTACCAAAGGATTTTATAAAGTTTATGCGGTCGGCGACAAAATCGTTATCACCGACATCCGAATGGGCGCCAGCGGCATGTATTTCTTCAATTTCGTTGTAGGCCAAAAAACTGCAGAAGGCATAAAGTCTGCCCCAGTGGAAAAAATCGATCCTGAAGAATTCAATGGTGCGGAACCCTTAAAAAATCTGTGGAAGAGGATTTGGAATGAGGATGTGGAGTTGTAGGGGTAAATTGGGATTCTGATTTAGTGGGCGGTAGCTCATTGTGTTCCCTCGCTTGGCGCTCGGGAGGACGCTCCATACTACAATTTCCTAAAATTAAGGATTGGGGCGTCCTTTCGACGACCCTGATACTTCGGGGGAGGAGAAACCCCAAACCTCAGCGTCCTCCAAACACTCACCGCCCCACACCATAAACAAACTTCATCAAAAAAGGAAATTCCTGATCTTCCGGGTTGGCACGGATAGCTTCGCGGAGTTTATTTATCGCTTTTTGTGGCTCGCCGCTGTGTTGGTAGTAGAGGCTTTCGTTCAACAATGTATTTCCGTTGATGAACTGTTGCATTTTTTGGGCGTCATCTATATTTTCAAATACGCTTGAAATATCCGAACGGCTGTTGTTGAGGAATTTCAGGTTTTGCGGCAGGTTTTCTTCTTTAAAGCAATCAAAATCGAAAAACTCGGTATAGCTCAGGTCGTCGGTATTGATACGTACATCTTGAGGCAAAGCAGCAATGGCAGCGCTGTCGAGGATCATGCAGGCTGCATTGTGGTAGGGCTGCAAATAGAAAAACTCATCCTGCGGCTGTGCTTCCACAATTTCTTTCCACTGCCCAAAATCAATCTTTCTATCGTCATTGCAGCCCAACAAAACTGCATGGTATTGTCCCAGCCAGAGCGAAGAATTCGGGAAAACGGAATGGAATGTTTTGATCAGTCCCTGCAAATCCTGTAAACGCAGTTTGTGAATGGGCAGGTATTGCGACACCATCCCGCCATCGCTCAGGTGGTCGCGGCATTGTTCAAAATATTCTTTGGTATAGAGGTTTCCCGAGCCCAGCACCGGATGAGTCGGATCGCAGGTAATCATATCATATTTTTTGGCCGTCATTTGCAAAAAATGCCGTCCGTCGCCGGGAATCATGTTCAGGCGCGGATCATTGGCCACATTTTTGTTAAAAGCAAAATAATGCTTCGAAGCTTCTGTAAGCCCGGGCACCAGCTCCACACAGTCGATATGCTCCACGGAAGGGTGCGAAGCAATCACCGAAGTTGTGACGCCAATTCCAAAGCCGACCACCAGCACATTTTTGGCTTCCTGTCCCGCGAAAAACGGCAGGTGCCCCACAAGTTTCACGGCTTTGATGGCATCGTAATTGGAGCCGATCACTGCGCTGTTGTTCACAAAACTGGATTTGCGAAAAAAACCACGCCCCGGATCTTCGCCTACCACTATCGTCCCTTCCACGGTTTCATCGTAAAACAGTATTTTGCGGTCGAGTTTTTTAAATGATGGAGGTAAAATCATAATGGGCTCCATAAGCAGGACAATACCCAGCAGCACCACAGAACCGGCTATCAGGCCCTGGCGCAGTTTTTTTCTTGTTTTGTCCCTGGCGGACATGAACGCAGTCAGCAAAACCGCAATAAAAATCACGCTGATGATTGCCCGTGATGCACCCAAAAGAGGAATGAGCGCAAAAGTAGCGAGAGCGGGACCGAGCACGGATCCCAGGGTATTGAAAAAGAGTATTTTACCCACATTTTTGCTCACATTGGCATGACCAAGGGTAAACATCCGGCAGGCCAGCGGAAAGGCAAATCCCGAAACCAGGGAGGGCGGCATCACAATAAAAAATGAAGCCAGGAAAGGCGCCACGATCAGGCGCACAAATGGGTTGGTAATGGATTCACCAAAGGGAAAAAGAAAAATCTCGGGCAGTTTCACCGAAAAGATCAAACCCAGAAAAACCAGTCCAACAAATATAAAAAGGGCTCTGTACATTGCACGGGCGTGATGTATGATTTTATCGCCATATCGCCTGAAGGTTAAACTTCCGAAGAACAATCCCATAATTACAAAAGAGGTAATCACCGTAAAAGTATAGCTCGTATTGGTAAAATAAACTTTAAAAATCCGTATCCAGATCAATTGCAGGCTCAGCACGGCAATGCCAAAAATAAAAGTAGAAACCAAAGTGATGCGGCGGTAATTCTGTGTATCCACAGCAATTTTACTTCTCTGCTTTTCTTCGGTATTTCCCTCTGTTACAGGCACTTCAAAACTTTTAAAAACGATAAATGCCATTCCTCCGTTGAGCACTGCCAAAGCAGAAGCCAGGAACATTGTCCCCTCCTGCCCCATATTTCCCAGAAAAATAAATCCCGTAAAAAGTCCACCCAACGTACTGCCCAGTGTCTCGAAGGCATAAATTCCGCCAAATTTCCCGGCTACGCCTTTATTATTGACGATCAACATTTTGCTCACCAGCGGAATCACACCGCCCATCATAAATGCCGGAATGCAAAGCAATATGAATGTAATGGCAAAAAAGACGGCATCTGCGGTAGCTGCGCTTTCAAAAGAACCAAAGAGCGCGGATGTAATCCCGCCAATAATAAAATAATTGGCCAAACTGAAAATCCCTAATCCCACCAGGATTGCTCCGAGCAGTTTCCCGGGATATTTTTGGCGGTTGGCTTTATTGCCCAAAAACCATGCACCGGCACCAAATCCGGCCATCACGGCCATCAGCACAACGGTAGAAGCTGTTACGGTTGTCCCGAGGATGTGCGAGAGGAAACGGTTCCAGCTTACTTCATAAATCAGGAAGCTAAATCCCGCAAGGAAAATAATGAGCAGCAACAAGCTTTTTTGTCCGGGCTTTATGTTTGTTTCAGGCATTATCAGATCGAGTTTGGGTTCATCAGCGAGCAAACAAAGATATTCAATTTCCGGATGTAGGGAAAAAGCAACAGAGGGAATATTAACCTGAATAATTCACAAAATATTCTATTGCGAGCACAAACCGCTGCAATAGAAAGGAATGCTATCTTTTTGGTGCTCAAAATAGCTACGGCTATTCCTGTGCGCCAAAAATCTGCGCTCCCTTTCTTTTATTGCGTTTAGTGCTTGGTCACTGAGCATGTCGAATGTGCTCATGACGAAATTTCATGAATTAGTCAGGTTAAGATAATTGGAATTTCACTTTAATGGCGTAAAACACAAATGAAATCCCCCAGATCAAATAAGCGAGCCGGAGGATAACATTTTGAAACCGGGAAATGAGCCTTATGCCACTCAAATACTCAGCAGCGCACGGGCTTTTTTGGCAAAATCTTCGCCATCGCGGTTTCCGGGAAAAACCACGGTCATATGCGGATAATCAACAAAATCGCTGTAAATATCGAGCCGGTATTCATAATGGCGTGTCGATTCAGAAACCGTTGTGGAAGTGCCCGAATAAGTTGCATAGCTATTGGTCCAGGCATAGGCCGATCCGCTGGTTTGTGTTGTTGAAACCGTCGTAGATCCCAGGTCAACATGTTCCAGCTCAACATTTTTGATGTTATTTTTATGATAGCCTACCCAGCTTCCTTCATTGGCATTCACAAAAATGCACATATGCTGGTTAAAGACAAAAAAATACGCATTATCAAACACATAAAAGTTGCCCCCGAAATAATCGCACATATTCTGCGCCAGTGACCAGGTAAAACTATTCCGTGCTTTAAAATACTTATCCTGAGTGGCTTGCACCAGGGTTTTTTGATACACTTTATAAGCAATATAAAATCCAGCAAATACAATGGCTCCAAACACCACTGCCTCAATAAAATCATCGAAACCATTGGTAATAATAATGAGCAAAGTCATAGCGCCGGCCACATAAAAGCCCGTTTTTTTGATCCGCGCTGCAAAAGATTCATTTTGCTTCCATTGCTCCAGTAATTTCACACCTTCTGTGCTTTCCTGAAAGGGTATAATCTGAAAGCTATCCCGGATATTTGCCCATTGAGGAAAAGATATTTCCACATCTTCGCGGATCATTGCGTCCTGTTTTTTTACTTTATCCGCCATATCAATCCCCTTCGGTATAAGTGTATGGAAGCGGTAAATTGTACATTTCAAACGATTTTTGGGATCCATCTACCATAAAATCGAAATGCATGATGTAGCCTAGTGCCGATTCGAGGCTATACCCCTGTGCCACAGGAGATTTACCTATTGCTGTTGCTTCCGGGTCCAGAGTTATTATTTTATTGTCGTCTCCATCGGGATTATCCCAGTAAAAGAAAAAACGGGCTGTTCCAATACCGCTGACTTTCTTAAATTCACCCCCTACTGCACGAATTTTTAAAACTCTACCGGAAATATTCTTCACTTCAAAAGTCATCACAGGACGGTCGTTCGGAGCAGGTTCAAAGGAAAGGAGTTTCCATTCCAGATGTCCGGTATTTTGGACGGCACAAAATGCCGGTATCAATTTAGAGCTTTTCACCGCTTTCTTAACCATTTCAGGATCAGCATTTATCTCTTTGATTTTATCGGCAGTTGCTTTCACGAACTTTTTATAGTTCTTTTTTGAGAGCTTACCCACAGCTTCCGACCAACCTTCGTTGGATTTGTAAGCCCTGTCGGTAATATTGATTTTCAGGACCCCCTCAGAATATTTAAAATGAAGGCGAGCCCTGTTTTTTATTGTCAGGGAATTCCATTGGATCCAATTACTGAGCAGGACATTTTCAGAGGGAATGAAGTCACCAACGCCAAAGTCCATTTCATTCAGGGCCATTTCGGTAATTTGCCAAACTGAATTGTCTTTCAGTCCTTCAACTTTCATTTCCGGGTCATCGCCAAATATCTGTGCATGAGCAGAAAAAGCGAACGACAAAAGAACCATACATGCGATAAATCTGTTTTTCATTGTTTTTGTTTTTTAATTGTTCCACACATGGAGGTACCATTTTCCATTAATTTTCGCGAGGCTTTGGGTACACATTTCCGTATCGCCATTACCATAGATTTTCTTAAAATCCACTTTGGCCTCTTTGCCACTATCCGAAATAAACTCATTGGTCAGCTCAACAGACCTTAGCCCGCCTTTGGCTTCTTCCTCTTTTGCAAGATAGGGCAGCATACTAATCAGGTTTTCAGTTTCCTTTTCGCCAAGCATTTTGTTATCATTGGCTACATACATGGCAACCATTGCCGGGTAATTTTCCTGGATATAAAGAGCGTAGGCTTTTTCCAGGCATTGTGACGGGCTTTTTTCTGCGCTTCCGATGCCGCTGCAGGAAGCCAGCAATAGCAACAAAAGCCCGAGACTGCAAATTCGTGTTTTCATTTTTGTGATTGTTTTGTTGATAAACTTTAATCGTTGTGTCCACTAATGGTCTTTTCCCTGAATCGGGATATTCCTGTTTCCGGAAATACAGAATCCCCTTACTTCTGAAAACATTATAGACAGGCCAAAAACATCAATGAACTCTGACAAAATTAAAGCTGAAGATATACCAAAATCAAGGAAACACTGTCCTGATTTATACATATGGACACAAAAACTTAACGGCTATAACACTTATTACAAGCACATTATAACAATAAGAAAGAAAACACAACGAACAAAGCGTTTGTATTTAAAATTGAGGTTCTACACGGAATTTCGTGGAAAGAAAAATCACTTTATTTCAAAACAGATTCCTCCAAAGTTTCCTCATACTTCGGAAAACTTTGTCGGAATGACGCATTTTTATGGAGTCATGAGGCAAATGCGGCGAGGACACAATAGTATATTTTAAAGATGTCCTCGCCGCATTTGCCTTAAACGCCTAATAAACGCGTCATTCCGACCGGAACAAAGCCAAACGAAGTGATTAAGGCTTTATGTAGGGAGGAATCTGTTAGGAGTCAATAGTTCATTAATAAATATCTGCATATTATTTTCAAACATTATTGTTACCCACGAAATTCCAAGTAGAACCAAAACAGAAGGGATTACTATAAAATTATACGCAGAAAAACACACAATCATATTTATTCTCAAGAGAACAGCAATTTGCTGCCAAATTACTTTTCTGCTTCCGAATTGCGCATATACTGAAGCGGGGTCAGGCCAGTGATTTGCTTAAAGGAAGTATAAAAAGCTGATCGTGAACGATAGCCCACCATTTTGGCAATCCCTTCGATGCTATAGTTACTGTATTCTGGATTTGCGAGCAAAGCGCGTGCGTCCTGGATACGGCATTTATTAATGATCCCGTTAAAGCTGTCTTCATAGCGATGATTGACAATACTGGAAAGATAAGTTCGGTTGGTTTTCAGCTTACGGGCTATTCTTGTCAGGTTAATATCCTCCTGGCGGTATATTTTCTCCTTATGGAGCAAATGATCCAACTTGATAAAAATTTCATCTTCATTCGGGATTGTCAAATTACCATTTGCTTCATTTTTTTTGTTAATAGACTCGAGCTGAATAGCCTGCATTCTTTGGTTAAGTTTATCCATTTCGATATTTTTCCGAACAAGACTTTTATAGGAACGCTTAATCTGCTTATAACGAATACGCGCAAAGACTAAAAAAACCAGAACAGCAAAAAACAAAACCAAAATCGCAATAAACACCAGTTTTTGCCTCTTGGCTCGCTCCTTCTCCAGTTGATTTTCCAGTTTCAGCTTTTCAATTTTCTCTTTTTGCAGTTCATAATCCATTTCCGCGCGCACCACTGCCAGCTGCTCGGCATTGGTATTCTGGCTAATTTTTCGAAATTGTTCGGAATATAAAGTCAGGTATTCCATTGCTTTTTCATAATCGGGAATAAGCATGGCCACTTCGTAGAGATAATAATAAAAACCCGGGCTGACATCCTTTTTCTCAGCCATGCCCTGGCGATGATGAAAGGCTTTATCCATATAAAAAACCGCCGAATCCTTCTTCTTAATTTTCGCGAAATACCATGAGCGGGCGCGGTAAGCATTCCCTAAAGTATTCAGTAAGCCGTTTTGGCGAGCCATCCGCATGATGTAGGCAGAAATTGCCCCTACCTGATCCACGCTATCAATCAAAGTGTAGCAGAGCTGCTGAAAAATAGCAGCTTCCAGCTCTTCACTGCTTCCTTTTTCCGGAACAAGGCTACGTGATTTCTTGTAAAACTTAATTGCCTCCTGATGATGAGATCGCCGGTAATGAGACAAACCAATTACGGTATAAACTTTTGCCAGAAGAAGCGAATCGCCCAGCTCCAGAGCCAGAGTTTCAGCTTCCTTTAAATAATCCGAAAAAGTAGTGTCCCTTGTAGAAAAATGTGCATTATTGTACATCAACAAAAGGGTCTCCACACGGTCTTTGGTGTTTTTCCCGGCCACCAGAAAAGGATACGCCCTTTGGCAATAATTCATCGACTGATTGTATTCATTCAGTTTCCAATGGCAAAAAGCCATATCCAACAAAATATCCACATAAGTGGCCGAACCGCTTGGAAAAACAGCAGATTTTAATTTTTCTTCATTATAACACAAACGTGTGCGGTAATCAGCATTTTTGCGAGTGATAAAATGTCCCACAGCAGCTATTTCCATATGCAGTTCAGGGAATTCAGCCAAAGGAAATACAGCCAAAGCGCTATCAACGAAAGGATATGCCTGCTGATAATTTTTCAATCGGGCCATTGTCAAGGCATTTTCGAGATGATAAAATGCTTTTAAAGCGGAATTGGCAGTGGCCGTGATCATAGGTTGTTTCTCATATAGCCAGGCCAGGTAATCTTCAGGGGAATCTGAAATGTCCCAATTTCCACTTTGAACAGAATCGAGATAAACTCTAAAATCATTGGGATTGATTATTGTTTTTGCATCAAACACCTGAAAATCAGGCAATGTAGATTGTCCCAACACATCATACAGTGACAAAAAAACAAAAATCACGATCGTTGATATCCGCATTTCTATGGTTTTGGGCATATAAATGGCAATATACATATTATATTTGAACCAATACGGGGAATTGATTTTGCGACTCCTGACAAGCCAAAACTATTTTTACGCATAAAAAAAGGCCACCCAAAGGCAGCCCTTATTTATTTCTTAGAAAAAAACCTTTAATCCTGATTCCAGATTTTTGAATTATCACGGTAACCGTTGAGGTTTAAATAGTCTTTGCAAGAAAACGCCAAATACTGCGTTACTCTTGCCTTGAAAACAGTCATCCCGTATGTACGGGACTCCTTGATTTTCAAGGCTGCGAAAGCACTTCGACAAGCTCAGCACAGCACCTTGTCTTTGACGTTTTCTTATCAAAGACTCAAAAAAAAGGTATTTTCTGGCAGGCACTAAATACCAGTTTTGATGTTTGCTTCCATCGGATTCTGCCCAGTCATCAAAATAATTTTAACCATCGTAAATTTCAATGTATTCGATTATATGATCCATCAAAACATCGGAAAATTTTCGTCTAATGGAAAAGAGAATAAAGCATATAACAAAGTAATTTAAGCAGGGATATTCTACAAAACTGGCAATCGGTAGCAAAAGGAAAGCTTAATAATATCTCACTTATCCTACACAATTTTGTAATTTTACCGCATAATACAGAATTATGGCGGCACAGACCTTACTCCAAAAACTGCACGAACTCAAGCCTAAATTTGAAGGCGATATTTTTTCTGACGAATCCACGCGTCTCATGTATGCCACGGATGCATCGGCATACCGTGAAATCCCTCAGGCGGTTACGCGTCCTAAAACTGATGAGGACATCAAACTGCTAATTGCATTTGCGCAGAACAACAAGTGCTCCCTGATTCCACGTACTGCCGGCACTTCATTGGCCGGACAAGTAGTTGGCAATGGGATTATAGTAGATGTTTCGCGCTATTTCAACAAAATCATCGAGTTGAATAAAGCAGAGCATTGGGTTCGTGTTCAGCCGGGCGTAGTTTTGGATGAACTCAATAAATTCCTGGAGCCCAGTGCTTTATTTTTTGGCCCGGAAACCAGCACTTCAAGCCGCTGTATGATGGGCGGTATGCTGGGAAACAACAGCTGTGGTGCCCATTCGCTGCTCTACGGCAGCACACGCGAGCATACACTGGAAGTCAAAACACTGCTCAGCGATGGCAGCGAGGCTCTTTTTAAAGCCATAAATCAGGAAGAGTTTGAAAAAAAATGTGCACAGGAGAACCTGGAAGGGCGTATTTATCAACAGATCAGAGAAATGCTCACGGATGATGAAATCAAAAAAGAAATCCGCGCAGAATATCCCGATACAGATATCGAGCGGCGCAATACCGGCTATGCACTCGACCTCCTGCTCGAAAGCGCTGTGTTTACCGAAGGCAAGGAAGCCTTTAATTTCTCCAAATTACTGGCCGGATCGGAAGGTACGCTGGCATTTACTACCGAAATAAAACTCAATCTGGTCCCGCTGCCCCCGAAGAATAAAGGTTTGGTCTGCGTACATCTTGAAAGCGTTGCGAAAGCCTTGGAAGCCAATATCATCGCTTTGGAGCACAACCCGGCCTCCATCGAATTGATGGACAAAAAAATCATGGATCTCACCAAAAAGAACATCGAGCAAAACAAAAACCGCTTCTTCGTTCAAGGTGATCCGGGCGCGATACTGATTGTTGAATTTACTGCCGATGATCAAGCAGAAATCTATCAGTCAGCAAAAAAACTGGAAGAAGATTTCCGCAGCAAAGGCTTTGGATATCATTTTCCTTTAGTATTGGGCGATGACACAAAAAAAGTCTGGGCATTGCGCAAAGCCGGTCTGGGTGTCCTGTCCAATATGCCCGGCGATGCCAAACCTGTTCCCGTAATTGAAGATACGGCTGTCAGCCCGAAAAAACTCCCGGCCTATATTGCCGAATTTGATAAAATACTGGCACATCATAAACTGGAATGCGTGTATTATGCGCATATTGCCACGGGCGAGCTGCATTTACGTCCGGTGCTCAACCTTAAAGACGAAAAAGATGTGGAACTCTTCCGCACCATCGCCCTCGAAAATGCCAAACTCGTCAAAAAATATGGCGGTTCGCTCAGTGGAGAGCATGGAGACGGACGTTTGCGCGGCGAGTTCATTCCCCTGATGCTGGGCGAAAAAGTATATCAGCTTTGCAAAGACGTGAAACATTGCTGGGATGAAAACAATATCTTCAATCCGGGTAAAATCACGGATACTCCGCCCATGAACTCTTCCTTGCGTTTTGAAAGCCATACGCCTGAACGCGAGATCAAAACCTATTTCGATTTCTCGAAAGACATGGGCATTTTGCGTGCGGCCGAGCGCTGCAATGGATCGGGCGACTGCCGCAAAACGGAAGTAATCGGCGGCACAATGTGTCCCAGCTATATGGCGACCCGCGACGAAAACGCCACAACGCGTGCACGTGCCAACATCCTTCGCGAATTCCTCACCAACAGTCCCAAGGAAAATCCTTTTGACCATAAAGAAATTTATGAAGTGCTGGATCTTTGCCTGGCCTGCAAAGCCTGCAAACGCGAATGCCCATCGAGTGTGGATATGGCCAAGCTCAAAATGGAATTCTTGCAGCATTATTATGATGCGCACAGCATCCCGCTAAGGACACGAGCCATTGCCTACATCAGCAGTATCAACGCTTTAGGCATGATCATGCCCGGATTTACCAACAAAATTATGGGCAGCGATTTGCTGATGAAACCCGTAAAAATAATGCTGGGTTTTGCAGAAAAACGCAGCCTGCCCCTTCTTTCGAAGCAAACGCTCACAAAGTGGAACAAAAAGCACAAAAAGGATGCAAAGGACAGCCAATATCCCAATGGTAAAGTCTGGATGTTTAACGACGAGTTTACCAATTACAACGAAAGTGATATCGGCATCAAAGCCATTTTATTGCTACGCCGTTTGGGCTATGAAGTCTGCATTCCGAAACATCAGCATAGCGGCAGGACATTTTTAAGCAAAGGGCTTATTCGAAAAGCACAGGAACTGGCGGTACAAAATGTGATCCAGCTCAAGGATGTGGTCAATAATGAGATGCCCTTGGTGGGCATTGAGCCGTCGGCTATTCTTGCATTCCGCGATGAATATCCCGAACTGGTTGGCGACAGTTTGAAAGAAGCTGCCGGAAAACTGGGCAAAAACGCATTGCTGTTTGAGGAGTTTATCGCCCGTGAAATTGATGCCGGACGTATTAAAAAAGAGCAATTTACCAAGGAAAAGCGTAAGATCAAGCTCCACGGCCACTGCCAGCAAAAAGCCATTGCTTCTACCCTGCCCACACATAAAGTATTGTCCTTTCCTGAAAATTACAGCATAACGGAAATCCCTTCGGGCTGTTGCGGTATGGCTGGATCATTCGGCTACGAAAAAGAGCATTACGACATCAGCATGAAGGTAGGCGAGCTGGTACTATTCCCCGCGGTACGTAATACCCCCGAAGAAGTTCTAATTGCTGCGCCCGGAACATCCTGCCGACATCAAATCAAAGACGGAACAGGCCGCACGGCCCTTCATCCGGTGGAAATTCTATATAATGCTGTTTTAAAAAACTAAAAAGATGAACAACTTCCTGAAACACGTACAAAACCTATGGAAACTTATGGGGCCTGGCCTGCTTTATGCCGGAGCAGCCGTGGGCGTTTCGCATCTGGTGCAATCGACCCGCGCCGGGGCCTTATACGGATTTATTTTAATCGGTGTCATTATACTGGTAAACGCCTTGAAATATCCTTTCTTTGAGTTTGCAACACGCTATGCCACAGCAACAAAACACAATCTGATCACCGGATACAGCCGCATTGGCAGCTGGGCAGTCTGGATGTTTGCCCTGCTCACAATCCTCACGATGTTTGCCATACAAGCAGCTGTTACCATCGTTACAGCCGGGCTTACAGCACATATTTTCGACTTGAACATCAGCCCTTTATGGCTCAGCATGATCATATTATCTTTAGCCTATGCACTGCTGCTTGCCGGACGTTTTGCCGCTTTGGACAACAGTATAAAAATTGTAATCTTACTGCTCTCCGTTTCAACGCTTATTGCTGTTTTTTCGGTCATAGGCAAAACCAGCGGCCATGATTTTACAGCGAATTTCAGCTTTAGCAATCCTACAGATTTGGTGTTTTTGATCGCTTTTGTGGGATGGATGCCTGCTCCTTTGGATGTTTCGGTATGGCAAAGCCTTTGGACCGTAGAAAAAAACCGTAGCCTAAAATGCACGCTCAATATGAAACAGAGCATGCTCGATTTTCGGATTGGATATTTCGGTACGGCACTGCTTGCTATGGGGTTTCTGGCATTAGGTGCTTTGGTGATGTATGGAAGCGGAGAGGAACTGGCCGGTTCGGGCGTTGCGTTTAGCGGACAGTTAATCAGCATGTACACTACTGCCATTGGTCCTTGGGCATATTGGGTCATTGCCATTGCTGCGCTCACTACAATGATCTCCACCACACTCACCTGCATGGATGCCTACCCCCGTGTGATGACGCCATTAACGATACGGCTTATTCCAAGGGCAAGGCGCTGGAACAAAAACAATCAGTTGTACATAATTTGGGGATTGGTGGTCATCATTGGTGCAGGCATTGTATTGAGCGGACAGAGCATGCAAAAAATGGTGGACCTGGCCACAACGCTGAGTTTTATTACCGCGCCCTTACTGGCCTTATTGAACCATCTTGCGGTTACGCGAAGCGGCATGCCCAATGCAGCCATACCACCCAAATGGTTACGGATTTACAGTTTGGCGAGCATTATTATTTTGAGTGCTTTTAGTTTATATTACCTGGGGTATAAGTATTTGTAATACTTTCTTAAAACAGGACTGTTCTTAACCCGAATAATTCACAAACCATTCTATTACGAGCCGTAACTGCCGCAAAACAACCCTTTGATGGAATATTAAATCCTCCATAGCGGTGCTATGCATCAATTTTATATTCCATTGTTTTATTGCGTTTTCAGCTCTCATAACGATCTTCCAACACATGTTCCGGGTTGAAATAGCTACGGCTATTCTTGTGCGCCAAAAATCTGCGTTCCCTTTCTCTTATTGTGTTTTGTGCTTGGTCACTGAGCTTGTCGAATGTGCTCATGACGAAGATTTATGAATTAATCAGATTAAAAGAAAACCCCGGCTAAAGAGCCAGGGTTCAAAACATAGAATTGTATTAATTATCAAATTGATTCACATCACAAATCAGATCAATGTGATAAAAAATATTTTATTCAGCCAAAATTCCACTCCACACTTTTTCAATAGCAACAGCATCTTCCGGGAAGAGACCGAGTGTAGCAAAATGTCCCCAATGAGTAGGTATATTACAGATTTTACAATCTTTAATATATTCACATTGTTCTTCAATATCACTGGCATCAAACATCAAATCTTCAGTATAGATAATAGGCCAAACTTTAGCTTTAATTCTTTTTTGAGCTTTCACGAGATCACCTTCAGTATTCAGACTGGCATCTGCATGCTGCCATGCCCAAGCCATAGCAATTAAGTTGTTCGGATCCATTTGAACGAAGTGGTTTTCCCAGACACGGCGCATAAAATCTTCCTGAGACTGGAATCCCATACGTTTCCAATGTTCACCCTGATACATTTCTTTACTGGCACCGATCAAAGAAAACAGGCGTCCAAGGTTACGGAGGCCAGCCTGGCAGGCATGAGGAGCAGTATAGAAACCTCCATTAAAGAAGGGATCGTTGCGCAATGTATTCATAACCATATCTGTAAGGATTTTATTCCATGGACCTGCTTTAAGGGAGGCTCCTATTGGAACAGCACGTTTTACCATATCCGGATAGCGTACGGCCCACTCAAAAGTTTGCTGGCCACCCATTGACCAACCTGTAACAAGTTGCACCTCGTCCACACCAAACTTTTCTGCAACAAGCTGATGCTGAGCCCTAACCATATCACCAACAGTAACATGAGGGAAAGCACCCATTGCATAGCCACCAACAGTGTTGGAAGGCGACTGTGAAATACCATTACAGAGCAGGTCAGGCATGATGATAAAATATTTATCAGTATCGAGCGCTTTCCCTGGTCCTACAAGAGGAGCCATGTTTTTATGCGTTCCTGAGTACATGATTGTAAATACAATCACATTGTCTTTTGCAGGACTTAATTTACCGAAAGTGACATATGCCTGATTACAATGTGGAAGAACAGCACCATTTTCGAGCACAAAGTTACCGAGATCATAATTTTTCCAGGCTCCTTGTACTTCAGGTGAATAAAACTCGTTGTCAAGCATTTCCTGTGCCGACACCTGATTCATTAAGCCGAGCATAATAAATAATGCTGCAGCTAAAACTTTTGTAAATTTTACACTTTTCATAATAAAACTTTAAAGGTTAATAAATTGATGGTCAATTAATTTTAGGGATTCTGAATCCCCTATTACTGTTAAAAATGTTTTTTCTTCTTTTTCTTTTGAGTATTTTTTTATGTCCCATAACCCATTCACAAATTGCACAATATACCAGGAACTATTATCTTTACTATACAATAGTCCTTTAACACGATAGATGCCCTGTGGAAGTTTTTGGAAACTTTGGTTTAGTGAATCAATGGATCCAATTTCCGCCGGAGATAAGCAAATACTATCCATTTTTTCCTCTTTATGAGTATGATGGCCGGTTGTGGGCAAAATTTTATCTCCATTGCTGGAATCATAATTTTCATCATAGCTATAGAGCAAAGCCGGATTCATAGAAGCATTTTCCACGCAATGGATGTGTGCTTTTGGGTTCAATACCTGAACGCTCTGTTTTAGGTCATACAGATCATTTTTATCTACTAAGTCTATTTTATTGAGCAAAATATTATCGGCAGCACGTATTTGATCTTTTGCCAGTTCGGAGCGTTTTAGTAGTTGTGGTAAATTTTTACTATCCGCTATTGTTACAATCGAGACAAGCTTAATCAAACCACTTAATGCCGATATTTCTGCAAGCAGATTAAATGGATTTGCCAGTCCTGTTGTTTCAAGCACAATAAGATCCGGTTGGTGATGTGCAAGTATCTGCTTAATACCTTTTTGAAGCTGACCAATTAGCGAGCAACAAACACAGCCTTCATCCATTTCCACCACGGCATACTCATCTTCAAGCATATGGACATCCAGGCCAGTCTTTCCAATTTCATTCTGAATAACAGCTACAAAACGGTTATTTTGCACATGATATTCAATCAATTGATTTAAAAAACAGGTTTTTCCACTCCCCAGATAACCACTAAGAATAATCATATTGGTTGGCTGGGCCACATCAAGCAAGGAAGGATTAAATCGAGCAGGATCACCCAGATCATTTTTCCAAAACAATGCATCTTTGAATGGCTGAGACCCTGCCGGCATTGAAGATGTCCACAAAAAGCGGTTTTTTACACTTTTTGACTTTGACCTAAATTCATCGCAAAATTGCAATCCCATCTGAACGTCACCAAAACCAATAACAGTATAATCCTGCTTTCCATTAAGTGACTGAATATCAGTTTCCAAACCAGACACAATATCTTTTCGGATGAAAGAAGGGCTTTCACTGAGCCCAAAAGCAATACTCGCACAAAGCACTTTCATAAACGGCCATGCTATGTTGGCGGCAGGTAAGGCGGAAGTGCTGCAACCCGCATAATCCTTCTTATCCACAAATCCCTCAAACACTTCCGCCGTGGCCCCCACTTGTAAACAATCAAAAGCCAATAGAGAAACAACAAAAGATTGAAAATCCATTGACAAACAAAAATCGATATCACATAATCGGAACAACTTACTCAAATCAGGATAGCACAAAAACTCGCGCACAGCTGATTTAAAATTAACATCCCCTGCAAGCCTACCAGCGATAGGTGGAATAAGATCAATAAGTTCACTATCCGAATCAGGGAAAAAATACAAGTGCCATTTCCCATTCAGGTACAGCGTATTATATTCAGCATGAGCCAGTTTAAGTGCATAAACTCCTTTACTGCCCTGTATTCTGCATGTCCATCCTTCACCGTTTTTGCAACAGGCTTTTAACCCTCTCCAGCCCAGCCTGTTGCTAACAGCAGGCATAAAATTGGTACGGATCAGCAAGCTGCTTAAAAAAGAGCGAAACCAATCTTCAGGCTTATTCCTGAATTCTTCGGGATGTATTAAGCGGATGTCCATTTATATGATCTTCAGGCTTCAAATTTTATCGTATCGCCATTACCGAGGTAGGCTTTATCTTTAGAGCGAAAACGGGCAGTACCTTCGATTACATTATAACCGCTTTCGATGAATTTTTTAGCAGTCAGGATGCCTGTACAATGATTACAGCCAATTTTTTCGAAGCCCCAATCTTTCATTGAAATCACCAAATCATCGTATTTGGGATCCCAATCTTCGAATGGAGAAATATGCAAACCGCCATAAATCCCATGCATTTGATCCTTATCATACTTAAGTTCACGATATGCTGTATCGGCAAATTTGATAATCCCCTCATGACAACAGCCTGTAACACAAACCAGCCCAAGGTCTTTTACATTAAAATACATAGAAAGCTCTCCATATACCCTGCAAATAATAGGCACGCCAAAAGTATAAACAGCAAAGCCCGGTGCTATTTTTTCAAGTCCGTTATCCACTTCAATAAGTTTTCCTTTATGGCCGCAATCTGTTATATATTGTTTATCTTCAGGGTAAAAACCTTTTGGGATATACGTATCAATATTAGGGTTATACTTATAAGTTACAGGCAAACCCCAATAATGATCGAAATGGGCATGAGAGATGAAGAACTTTTCTATTTCGTTATTTTCAAGCATTTTATCTACACCTTCCCGCTTAAAACATTCGTCCATCCATTTGTAAGACCAGCCGGAATCGAGCAAGTATTTATGAATATTTCCTTCCATATCTTCCATTTCGACCAAAGCGGCATAACCACCAGCATTTTCTGGATGAACAGAATTTTCCTGAATTATTTCCCAGGCTTCATCAAGGCGGTCGGGCAGTAGATGTTTGATTTTTTTGATTCCCTCCTCATAAGAGCCTTTGGCCAATCCCTTACCATTACCAAATGGGGGCCAATTAAAGTCATACTGATTAACCAATAAACCACCGGCATTTCGGATATCCCCCATCAGCACAGCATTACTAAACCAGCTGGTTTCGGAGATATTGGTAATTTTAACACTTTTACAAACACCAAAATCAGTTTGTTTTCTTTCCTTTTTTGGGAGGAAATATTTACTCATTGGGGAATATGATACAGCACCCATTGAGACCAATGCTCCAGCGCAAACACCAGTTGCAGCACCTTTCAGAAAATCTCTTCGGGAAACATTTTTTTTATTTTGTGTCATAATATTATACTATTATTTTATTATTGTAAATACATTCGACCACCAGGGAATCAGCACAACCACCAACAGATAGACAGCAATACCAGCAAGTACTCCAAAGGCCAGCCCCTTGGCAAACCCTGGATTCCAGGAAACCTTATCCTTTTTGGCCTTATCTTCTTTCACTTCCTCTTCAACCGATTGGGGAACAAGTTTCCACCCAGGCCAACCATCCATGAACCAATAATTGATTAGGAACATATTAATGAGCCAAATCATAGGTATCATAGGAAATTGCTGAGGATGGCTGAATCCTTTTTGGGTTCCAAGGAACAGATGTGATGTTTTATAATAAACTATATAAAGCAAGCTTGCGGCAACAATGGTCAATGCAGTGCGGATAAGCACATTTACCGGGCGGCTAAACTTTTTGGGCCAGTTTCCCAAATAAAAATAGAGAAACAAGCAGGGAACCAACCAGAAAATAGCCATTTCACCAACGTGCAGCCATCGCCAATCTGGTGCCATAAGCCTTCTGGTGCCACGTATAGCCGGACCCCATGCAAGTTCCTGAACAAAATAAAGGAAGAACGCCAATGCCACTGCAATCACAAAGATCCCAAAAAAGGAAGCAGTACGGCGTATCCAATTTGTTTTAATCAAATCAAAGGGATAACGTTCCCAGATCGTTTCATATAACCACACAACCACAGTGGCACTCATGATCCATGCAATATGAAAGTTCCCCGAAACAGTATTGGCAAATTCTTCCCAATAGGGAGGAGTTATTGCCGTAAATTCCTGCCACGGATAATACAAAATACCCATATGTGAATGCATGGTAACAAAATAGATCAACATACTGATAAAGAAAGTAACCAGTAAAACCGTATAACCTTTAACCGGTTGTTTCAATTTTTGCCAGGGTGCATTCTCGCAGGCAACAACCCATGCAGGACTGAGCCATGAAGCGATAGCAGCAAACATCATAATTGCCTCAAAAGAATATTCTTCAGCATAAAACTCCGTTAAACCCAATGCTGTAAGCCTATCGGGATTAAAATACGCTATACCATAATTCCCAAGAAAATGCACAAAAAAGCCCTCAATTACAAGCAGCATAACCGCCACACTGATTCCTGTTAAAACAAGACCTTTAATCAAGGGATGCGTATTTTTGAGCCAGCTTTTACGGAATGGCCAAAAGTTAAATATATACGCTACCCAGATAAACATAATCAAAAGCCACCTACAAACCATATAACCTTTATATGGCGTGTACATGCGCATCAGACCCCGTGGATCCTGAAAAATCCACCATGTAATATAAAACAAAACAAAGATAAAAAGGGTATTAACCAATACCGGAAGAGGCCCCTTCCACCGTTTTACAAGCCTACGTTTTTCTATAAATAAATGGTCATCTTTTTCCATAACTAATCAATATTAAAGATTATTCAAATTTTATTTAACATTTTTAACAGTTTCTTTATCCATTATTTCCCGATGACTATTCATTTCCTCCAAGACAATAGTCCTCATTTCCTCATTTGTCATATTAGCAGGGTCAAAACCCAGCCTCATTACTTCCATGCTGAGCATTAAGGGGCTAAAATCGCTCAATATGCAATCTTCATCTTTCAGCCCTAGGATATCCAGCCTGTTACCGCTTCCTTCTGCATAATCATTAGTTTCCCTGCTGTTGGGCATCAAAGATTTAAAAAACAAATTTCTTAATATAAACATAATGAAATATTTATTATATATTTTTCAATCTATTTCTAATTAATGGAGGTATGGGAACATTTTGAAATTTGAAAAGCAGATAGGCCGTTGTCGTAATCATCTTTTCGGAAATAGCCCGTGCCGAATCAGCATTTCGTGCTTTTATAGCATTAAAAAGATGAACATGCCTGCTAAAAACTTCATTTCTCTGCTCAGGCGACAAACGGCTCATCATATTACTAACGAGTATCCAGGTTAGCTCAAAACGTTGCAAGATATTACAAATGACCTGATTACCTGTTGAACAGGCAATAAGCGTATGAAACTGTTTATGAGCCGACACAATATTATCGATATCTGGGATAATGATGGCTTTACTCAGGTCAATAACACATTGTTCCAACTGACCTAATTTCTCTTCACTAATCCTTTCGGTTGCAACAGCTACTGCGGTAGGCTCAAACAAATAAAATGCCTCCAGACTCTCACTTACCATATCATTATGAGGTTCTGCATTCTCCAATAAAATGCTGTCGTACTTTCCTTGAGTACGCAGATAATAACCACTGCCCGCTTTAACTTGCAAAACGCCTTTAGATTGCAGTATCTTAAATGCATTACGAAGAGTAGTACGGCTTGTATTAAGTTGTTCCGAAAAACTGCGTTCAGAAGGCAACCTGTCTCCTATTTTTAAATTATTGTTCTTAAGGAACAATATTAAATCATTAACAACTCTTTGTTCTTCAGTAAGCATTTCCTTTATTATTAATTTGGACAGACCAAAATAACATCATATTAGAATAATGAGCAAATGATTTTCTTAAAAAATGGCATTTTGCAAAAATAATTTGTATTTTGGTATTACCAATTAGCCATATTAACCAAAATTACACTATAATTATTATGTAAGTTATGGCACATCTATAAAGACTGGTTTACTAAACGATAAAGTTCAATAAGGAAGCGCAATGCTGTGTTGAACCCGCCGAAGTACGCATAAAAATCTAAACAGAAGTCCTGTAGTACGGGCTGTGTCGCATCCTCAAAAGCTAATTGAATGACCTCAGAAACGGTTCATGACAAACCTGCCGATGCAGCTAAGTCACAAAAGAGTGAAAAAGATCATAGGAAAACTAGTTTTAAAATAAGCTCTTACAAACCGGTAGGTAGATCATTTCACCATTGCTTTTGTAAATCTATTGGCATGAAATAATACAATAGTATTAAAAAAATGACCATTATCGAGGATATGTTGTAATTTTGCATTTGAAATGATAATAAAAAAGATAAGAACCTGATTAAAATACTCTCAATTTTTATGTCACACAACTATTTTGAATCTATAACGGGCAATCTGTTAACTGAAATGGAACTGGCGAACTGCTTACGCGGTCTTCCGGCTCTGTTATTTCGTGTTGAGATCAAAAAGAACCGAATCGAATACATCAATAATTACAAGGTAGAAACACTTGGGGACAACACATTTTTAATATTAAAGAACAAAGATTACAGCAAGCAATTTATACTTCCGGAAGATTATCCTCATTATGAAAATTTCATCAAATCAGTTAAACAAAAAGAAAGATCTTCAGCAATTTTTAGGATAAAAGACAATCGAGGCGGCATACATTGGCTCAAGTTATTCGGAGCACCCAACGAATATGATTCCAAATTCTACCTCGGCATGTTGGTAGATATCAGTGCTAATATTGGTATGATTGAAAAAATGCAAGAAGAACAGGCGGAAAATGACGCCCTGATTGAAATGCTGGATAACCCTGTTTTGCTAATCGACCAAAAGACACTCACTGTTGTATCTCATAATAAAGCCGCACAGGAATTATTTGGATATCGCTTTGACGAATTTCATAAGCTAAAATTCTCCAATCTGTATCCCCCTGATTTTAAAAGCAAAATGCTTCAGGTTTATGAAGATATTGTATTTGATAAAAAATGGTTAGGCCCTATACAGTTTAAGCGCAAAAACAATAATAGCCGTTTTATAGCGAACACTTCCATACGGTCGTTAAAAATAAAAGAGAAGAGAGTCTTAAGGGTTGCCATTAATTCTGTTGAATCCACTGAATTGATAATTACAGGAAACGAGAGGAGCAATGAAGAATTTATCAACAGAAAAAATGCACACTTAAAGAAACTGATGCTATTGGTAGAAAACGACTCCAACATACAATCCATTCTTAACAAACTACTTGAAAATCCATTCATGGGCCTAAAAACAGATGGAATTATTTATTCTGATATACTTATAAAAAAAGGGCTGGTATATGTTTATGGCGCAGGAAAAGTATTCGACACACTTCCTTTTGGCGACTCCTTCTCATACGAAGGGACTATTGCTGAAAATATTGAGCAATACAAGCTCACGCATTTAATTGTTGAAGACACCATGGACAGTATTAAAGCCATTGACTGGGCATTGTTCATCCCTTATGGGGTACGTTCCTATTTTGCACGTCCTTTTTATGAAAGAAATACGCTGCGCTCGGTTCTGATCCTATGCTCAACGGAACCAAATACTTTTACGGAAGAAAAAATTGGTGAATATGAAATAATGGATAAACCATTTATTAAAGGCTTAAAAAACTGGAGAAAAGCTTCCCGCTCAAAAAAAACAAACTTGAAATAAAATCAGCGCAGGCATATTTAGCCCCACCTGTACGTATGTATGAAGAGCCTACATTTCTTCCTGTATATCCTCAAATCCCTTTGTAAACCAGGTTTTTAAATTACCTTGTTCATCTGAAAAGATCAAAAAAGCCTGTATTTCGGGATGGTATTTCAAAAATGCTTTTGATTCTTTCAAACCCATGACCATAAAAGATGTAGCATAAGCATCTGCCAAAGCGCAGGAAGGATACATAACAGAAGCGCTCAACAGGCTGTGGCGCACGGGATAGCCGGTAAGCGGATTGATGGTATGACTGAATTTCTGTCCGTTTTCCACATAAAATTTCCGGTAATTGCCCGAAGTGGCCAAAGCCATATCGCTTAAGCGTATAATGGCTTCAATGCTTCGTCCCAGACTATCGGCATGTTCCTGCGGCTTTTCAATGCCCACTTTCCAGGCTTCATTTTGCGGCTTTTTCCCTTTTGCCAGTACTTCACCGCCAATATCTACCAAATAACTTCCTATGCCCTTGCCTTCTAAAAATTTTCCGACCAAATCCACGGAATATCCTTGTGCGATGGCATTAAAATCGATTCGGCTGTTGGGATTTTCTTTGATCAGCATATTTTTTTTCAAGCGCATTTTCCTGTAGCCCACAAATTCTTTCAGGCTATCCACTTTAGCTGAATCCAGCTTCATGCGGTCTTCAAAACCCCAGCCCCAGGCACCGGCTAAGGGCCCGACACTGATATCGAATGCGCCATTGGTTTCTTCTGAGACCATTTGCGCCATGCGAAAAACTGTGCGGAAAACCGAATCCGTTTCCCTGCTTTCATTCTTGTTTAAACGGGAGATAATACTGCTTTTCACCCAGATAGATGCCGACCGGTCAAAATCCTTCAAAAGGGAATCTATTTCGCGCTGGAAATTTCGCGCAAGCGTATCGTAATAAGTAACAGCATAATACGTCCCCTGCGCTTCACCAGCAAACTGAACTTTGCGGGCTTCTCTTTTGCAGGAAATAAACATCAAAGGAAAAAACAATAAGAACAATAAAACCTTTTTCATAATACAAATTTTGTCCCTTTAAGCTAAAACACACGAAATTACAAAAAAAGGAGAATCTTTCGATCCTCCTCTATAATTATACGATTTATCAGGTTAACATCCCGGGGAAATACTATCCTCCGAAATCATCAAAGGCAATCATTTCTTCCGGCACGCCATAATCATCCAGCATTTTCAATACAGCCTGGTTCATCATAGGCGGCCCGCAGAGATAGTATTCGATTTCTTCCGGTTCCGGATGGTCTTTCAGGTAATTTTCCATAATCACATTATGGATAAAACCGGTATAACCTGTCCAGTTGTCTTCGGGCAGCGGTTCAGAAAGCCCGATATGGAATTTGAAATTCGGGTTATCTTCTTCAATTTTCTTGAATTGATCAACATAGAACAGCTCACGAAGCGAACGTCCACCATACCAGAAAGTGGCTTTACGGTCGGTTTTTTGCGTCAGGTACTGATCGAAGATATGCGAACGCATAGGCGCCATACCTGCACCACCACCGATAAACATCATTTCGCGCTTGGTTGGCTTGATAAAGAACTCACCATAAGGCCCTGAAATAGTCACCTTATCGCCGGGTTTACGTGAGAAAATGTATGAAGAACAAATCCCTGGATTAACGTTCATAAATCCACCGGTTTTGCGGTCGAATGGCGGTGTAGCAATACGGATATTCAGCATGATGATATTGCCTTCGCTGGGCGAATTGGCCATGGAATAAGCGCGGAAAATCGGCTCGGGGTTCTTCATTTTAAGATCCCACATATTAAATTTATCCCAATCGCCGCGGTATTCTTCCTGTATATCCATATCCTTATAATCCACTTCGCAGGCGGGCACATCAATCTGGATATAACCACCCGATTGGAAATCTAGGGTTTCGCCTTCGGGAAGTTTCACAACAAACTCCTTGATAAAAGTAGCCACGTTTTTGTTGCTCACCACTTCGCATTCCCATTTCTTAATACCGAAGATTTCTTTCGGGATGGAAATTTTCATGTCTTCGCGGATTTTCACCTGGCAACCCAAACGCCATTCATTTTGTTGTTCTTTGCGCGAAAAGAATCCGGTTTCTGTAGGCAGGATGGATCCGCCACCTTCGTGCACCTGGCATTTGCACATACCACAGGTGCCACCTCCTCCACAAGCAGATGGCAGAAAAATCCCATTGGCACTCAGCGTTGTGAGGATGGTCGAGCCGGGCTCCACCTTCATTTCCTTTTCCCCGTTTATTGTCAAGGTAACTTCACCCTGTGGGGTCAGTTTCTTTTTTGCGTACAAAAGTATGATGACCAGCAGGAGGATAACCCCCAGGAAAACCACGATACTGGTCAGGATAACAGTGCTGATATTTACGAGTAATAACATATTTCTAAGTTTTTGATTCTGTTAGAGTTTAATTCCCATAAAGCTCATAAAAGCAATACCCATCAGGCCGGTGATGATGAATGTGATTCCCAGTCCACGCAGTGCCGGTGGTACATTTGAGTAACGGATTTTCTCACGTATGGCTGCAATACCGACAATTGCGAGGAACCAGCCCAAACCGGAGCCCAAAGCAAAGCTGGTTGCTTCACCAATATTTTGATATTCACGTTCCTGCATAAAGAGCGAACCACCGAGAATGGCGCAGTTTACGGCAATCAGCGGAAGGAAAATACCGAGTGAGGCATACAGTGCCGGAGAAAATTTCTCTACGATCATTTCCACAAGTTGCACCATAGATGCAATTACGGCAATAAACATAATGAAGGAGAGGAAACTCAGATCCACATCGGCAAAATCAGCGCCAAGCCACTGCAAAGCGCCGGGCTGGAGCAGGAATTTGTTGATCAGGTAATCTACCGGAACGGTGATGCCGAGCACAAAAATTACTGCGGCACCTAATCCCACGGAGGTTTTTACGGTCTTGGATACTGCCAGATAGGAACACATCCCCAGGAAGTAGGCAAAAACCATGTTGTCGATAAAAACCGACTTTACGAATATATTGAATAAATCTTGCATATCTTAATCTCTTAGGTGTTCACAATTAATTTTCTTCAATCAGGTCACGGTTTCTGTAGCGCTGTACCCAGATGATGATACCGACAATAATCAGGGCCATTGGAGGCAGGATGAACAGGCCGTTGTTTTTGTAGCCAAGCTCATAGAAACCTTCAGGCAACACATGATATCCCCAGATGGTACCGCTTCCGAGCAATTCACGGAAAAAGGCCACAACAATCAATATCCAGCCATAACCAAAGGCATTGCCGATTCCATCGAGGAAACTAGGCCAGGGCTTATTGCCCATGGCAAAGGCTTCGAAACGCCCCATGATGATACAGTTGGTAATAATCAGACCGACAAAGACCGACAACTGCTTGCTCACATCATAAGCAAAAGCTTTAAGCACCTGATCCACAAGAATTACCAAGGCGGCAATCACAACCAGTTGCACAATGATACGAATACGCTGCGGAATGGAATTCCGGAGCAGTGAAATAACAACATTACCAATGCCAAGCACTGCTAAAACGGAAATAGACATCACTACGGCAGGTTCGAGTTTTACCGTAACCGCCAATGCCGAGCAGATACCCAACACCTGAACGGTAATCGGATTGTCCTTCCCGAGCGGGGCGGTAATCAACTTTTTGTTCTTTGGTGAGAACAAAGGTTCTTTTTGTACTTTTTCTGAACTCATATTGTATGATTTTTTCCGTTACTAATTAAGTTGCTTTTTGAAAAACGCCTTGTAATTGTCGAGGCAATCGCTGAGCATATCCTGCACGCCCACACTGGTAATGGTACCGCCCGAAATCGCATCTACGGCATGAATGCGCTGTGCTTCGGGGATGGTTGCAATACCGCCTTTTACCACGAGGATAGAAACCAGGTCGCCTTTTTTATCAAAAATATCCTTACCGACAAACTGCACCTGGAAAGGACGTGTATCAATTTCAGCACCGAGGCCCGGTGTTTCGCCTTTATGGCCAAATGTGGCACCGGCAATGGTATTGAAATTGGACTCCAAGGCTATATTACCCCAGATTGGCCCCCAAAGACCCAAACCACGAACCGGAATAATATACAAGGTGTTGCCCTGATCTTCCATCTTAAACATCGGAAGCGTGGCGTGTTTTCCGTCTTTTATATTATTCAACTGCACTTTAAGGTCGATATCAAATGCCCGGACAGTATCCGCGCCCTGAGATTGTGTGAATTTTTGATCCGCCACATTATAGATATTGAGCACCTCGCCATCAAGGCCAATCACCATCTCTTCGGTGATGTATTTTTGGTACATATCTGTGGCAGTTTCCGCATTGATTTGCAGGGCTGCTTCTCCCGAAAGGGCCGCAGTAAGTATGTTCTGCATCTTTTCAACGCGCTTGTTTTTCTCCTGTAATGGTTTCAGCAGCATTGCGGCTGTAGATAAAATTGCAGCTACAATGATCACCATTACAGAGGCATAAATGAAAATGTATTTATTACTATTGGTATTCATTTTAATTCTTTTAATGGGTTAATGATTCATTAAGCTGCTTTAGCCCTTTTCAAACGTTTCTTGATATTGGCTTCCACTACATAATGGTCGATCAGCGGTGCAAACACATTCATAAAGAGGATGGCCAGCATCATTCCTTCCGGATATGCGGGGTTGAACACCCGGATCAAAATAGCGATCACACCAATCAGGAATCCGTACCAGATTTTCCCTTTCTGTGTTTGAGTTGCGGTAACAGGATCTGTGGCCATAAATACCGCACCAAAGGCAAAACCGCCCAAAATCAAATGGTGCCATGCCGGGATATCCATATAATCATTATATCCCCAGAGGTTGAACAGAAGTCCCATAACAAGTCCACCGGCAAAAACCGAAGCCATAATGCGGAAACTGCCAACGCCTGTGGCAATGAGCAGCACCGCTCCAATCAGAATGGCAATTGTGGAAGTTTCACCGACCGAACCGGGAATAAATCCCATAAACATATCGCTGATGGACCAGTGGGCATACATTCCGCTGATATTTCCGGTCATCGCTTCACCAAGGGGTGTTGCTCCTGAGAAACCATCAACAGCTTTTCCATCGCCCAGGCTAATCCAGACTTTATCGCCCGACATATCCTGTGGATAGGCAAAAAACAGGAAGGCACGGGCCAGCAGCGCCGGGTTCATAATGTTCATCCCGGTTCCGCCAAAGACTTCTTTACCAATGATTACGGCAAAAATTGTGGCAATTCCTGTCATCCACAGTGGTGTTTCAATTGGAACAATAAGAGGTATGAGCATCCCGGAAACCAGGAAACCTTCGTTTACTTCATGGTTACGGATTTGCGCAAAAATAAATTCGGCACCCAGACCACAAATATAACTCACAATAATAACAGGCAATACGCGCAGGAATCCGTAGAAAAATGTTTCCCAGAAACTTGCATCGGTATTTCCTATTGCGAGGTTGTGCTGATAACCAATATTATACATACCAAAGAGCAAAGCCGGAACCAATGCCATCACAACAACGGACATGGTGCGTTTCAGGTCAATGGAATCGCGGATGTGACTGCCTTTTTTGGTAACATGATCGGGAACAAAAAGGAATGTTTCAAAGGCGTCGAAAGTAGAATGCAGTTTTTCAAACTTCCCTCCTTTTTCGAAGTTCGGTTTGATTTTATCTATAAAATTTCTTAATGCTTTCATTCAAATTATCTTAATCGTTAACGAATTGGCCATTAGCTCATTTCTTTGCGGATCAGGTCTAAGCCCTTACGCACAATTTCCTGAATTTCAATTTTGGAAGTATCGATAAATTCACAAAGGGCGAAGTCTTCTACATCAACTTCGTAAATACCCAATTGTTCCATTTTGTCGATATCTTCGATCATAATGGCCTTGATCAGCTGAATAGGATAAATATCGAAAGGAAATACCTTTTCAAACTGTCCGGTAACTACAAAAGCCCGTTCGCTACCGTTAAGGTTAGTATCGAGACGATATTCTTTCTTTGGTGTGAGCCATGAGAAATAACTTTTGTAGAACGAAAACTTATTGAACCGCGGCATTGCCCAACCGAAAAGCTCAAAATAATCACCTTCGGGAATTACGGTAAGCTGATCATGATAATGCCCGACAAATCCATTGGCATCGATTTTATCTCCGGTCAGCACATTACCGCTGATATATCTCAGGTTGGAACCTTTGACATTATTTTTCACAATCGGCTCGATGGAAGCTCCGGTCAACACTTTGCAGTATTTCGGTTTTTCCACTTCGCTACCTGTAAGTGCAATGGTTTTTTCGGCACGGTATCTGCCTTCAAGGAAAAGTTTTCCGATGATGGTCACTTCTTGTGGACGCAGGTACCAAACAATATCGCCCTTGTTGATGGGGTCGATTTTATTGATCTGAACGCCCACATTCCCTGCCGGATGCGGCCCTGCAAAATAATTGATTGAAACATCACGGGCATCGGTGAAAACTTTTGAATTTCCTTCTGCTTTAGGCAGATTGAGGTGAATTGTGCTTCCTGTGAGTTTTTTCAGGGCATCAATACCTGTTTGAAAAGCTTCGGACTGCCCCTCAACAATGTAGTTGTAATCGGGAGCCAGTGGTGAAGTATCGAAAGCGGAAATAAAAATGGCTTTGGGTGTATCATCAGGATTGGCAATGGTACTGTAAGGACGTTGACGGATGCACGGCCACACGCCGCTTTTCAGCATTTTGTCCTTAATTTCCTCCGCACTGATGCTGGCCGGTTTCGCTGCGCCAAAATCTTCATACTCAATAGTAGCATCTGCTTCGATACGTACTTCGAGCATGGCACGTTTGGCCCCTCTTCTCACTTCACTTATCCTTCCCGAAACCGGTGAACAAAGCAGGATATTGTCCCTGTATTTATCAAAAAATACGGGAGTACCTGCTTTAACCTGATCGCCAGGCTTTTTTAACAGTTTTGGAAACAGCCCGATAAAATCCGGGGGTTTAATGGCATAGGAAGCCGGCTGAAACTCCTGGGTTTGCTTCTCAGCTCTGCCTTCCAGGTTGATATCAAGCCCCTTCTTGATTGTAATAACGTTTGACATAGGCTTATGCAATGTTTAATAAACTTCGAAAATAGTGTTCCCTCTCAAATCGCTGGCAAATTTAATGAATTGTGGCCGGTTTACTGTAGGTAATTAAGCAAATCAAAACACAATATTTTGTTAAATCTATCAGATCGCTAAGATAACATTTTATCTTCGAACATATTATGTTCAAAGTACAGTATTGTCATTCGAAAAACTGACATAAATCAGTTTTTTGCATGTTTCCAACAGGAAATTCGCCCGGACTAACAGATAAACTTATATATTTGTTTGCACGCTAACAAAAGCTTTTTTAAAAATTAAATTACTTTTTGCCAATGAAACATCAAGTTCAACTCATAGTTCTCCTGAGCATTTTACCATTTATAACTATGGCGCAGGATTATTTTATCCCTGATGCCAATCGCTTTCAGGATCAGATATTTAAAGACAATATCAAAACAGCACGTCTTTATGTTGAAGGCTGGGAAATGGCCGAACCCGTCATTAATCTAAGCGGAAATGAGCAATTGGTTTTATCGTTTGATGATCTGGATGCCGACGAAAAAGTGTTTAACTATACGCTGATCCATTGCGATGCCGACTGGAACCCTTCCGATCTTGATCCATCAGAGTTTATGGAAAGTTTTGAGGACGATGAAATCCGCTCCTACCAAATGTCGTACAATACCTTGCAGCAATACACACATTATGAAGTACGATTCCCGAACCGGAATATGAAGCCGATGCTATCAGGGAATTATATCGTTTTGGTTTATGAAGACAAGCCGGAAGAGCCTTCCTTCAGCCTGCGCTTCCGTATTCTGGAGCAAAAAGTGAACATCACCAATATCCGCGTGCGCAAACCTGTTATCATCAACCTGCGCGATACAGACCAGCAGGTAGAGTTTGCTGTAAATGCAGGATCATATCCAATAAGTTTCCCCGAACGCAACCTCAAAACCTGCATCGTGCAAAACGGCAGGGACGATAATGTCATTTGGTTGCAGCCCCGCGAAATCCGTGAAAACAAATACTTTTATGACCCCACAGAGGGCAATATCTTTAAAGGTGGAAACCAGTTCCGGAATTTCGATATCACCAGCCTGAAATACAATACCGAATATGTGGCCCGCATAGAATCACCTGACCGTTACTATGATGTTTTTCTGCAACCTGGAAAAATCAGGGCTTTTGAAGATTTCCTGTCGGTGCGCGACATCAACGGAAACTACATCATCAAAAATGTGGACGGCACAAATTACGGCACGGAAAGCGAATATGCTTATGTAAACTTCTATTTACCTTACGATGCCCCGCTGGTGGATGGCAGCCTATATGTTTTTGGGAAAATGACCCATTGGCGCTTTAGCGACGAAGCCAAAATGAAATATAATTATGAGCAAAAAGCCTACGAAGCTACGCTTTACCTGAAACAGGGCTATTATAATTATGTGTTTGCCTTTTTGCCCAACAATTCCAGTGTGGCCGATGCTACTTTTATAGAAGGCAGTTTTTTTGACACCGACAATGATTACAGCGTTTACGTTTACTATCGCGAACCAGGCGACCGCTACGACCGCCTGATCGGATCCAGCCAGTTTAACTCTCATCCCGATTAAACAGCAGAGCAAAGCAATCAAATTACATTTCTTATCCTGAGTTGAATTGCCGTTCCGACATTTGCACTGGCTTTGTTTATCCGTCATCTGGGCTATGATGCCCCTACGCATATCGACGAATAATACGATATATTTTTTCCTTTGGTAGCGCATGATACCGGTTTGGTCGAAACAGGACGTATTGGTTGCTGATGACGCCCGATATGGATCCCCGTGTGCACATTGCGGTAGTTACAACCAATATGCCGCTGCAAGTTGATGCTCCCAAAGCACGGAACTATATGACCAATTTTTGGGATTATTGCCGGAAATGCGCCGCCGTTTGCCCTTCCCGTGCCATTCCTTTTGATAAACCCAAAGAGCAGGACGGCAGCATCCGGTGGAAAATTGACGGCCTAAATGCTTTTGCTATTGGTGAAAAACCGGGACAGATTGTGGCCGCTGCATGATCTCCTGTCCTTTCTCCCATCCCAATTTTTTTCATATGCTCATCCGTCAAGGCATCTGTTATATCCAAAATTTTGCGCGCATGACAGCAAACTGGATAATGTGTTTTATATCAAAAAACCTGCACCCGGAAAGCCTGTAGGATGGCTGAGGCATTGAGAGAGAAATAATACCAGCATCCAGAAAATTAAAAAGCCGGGGTAAAATTTTCTGCCGGCGTTTATTCGGCAACGATAGGGTCTGAAAATCAACAAATAATAAAACAGGTCACAAAACTGTAAGGAAGCGAAGTATTGTGCATCAATAAGAAAACCCGTCAATACCTTTTTAGCTTGATGCATCTCTGTTGCATTTGTGTTGCAACGCTATTGCAACGATCGAACAATGCTATTGCATCTTGCTTTTCGCCTTTAGGGAAGGAGGATAAAACCATACAAATTGAAATACAATTTGATTTCCCCTTCAATCACACACAGACACCTACAGCATCAAGCCTCCAAATATTTCTCAACTATCTTCAGTAAATCTTCTTTGGCGATGGGTTTGCTCAGAAAATCATCGCAGCCATAGCTCAGCGCCAGCTTAACATCCGATTGGGTTGAGTAAGCCGTTTGCGCAATGACGGGCAATTCAGGACGCTCTTCTTTGATTTTTTGCGCAGCAATCAGTCCGCTCATGCCCGGCATTTTGATGTCCATAAGGACAATATCCACATCTTTATTGTTCCGGCAGATATCAATTGCCTGCTGCCCGTTAATGGCATGGATGATATGAAATTTATCTGCCTCTTTTTCCAGGATCGCCTCTATATACAGATAATTAATCTCCTCATCTTCAGCAACCAGCACCGTAATTTTAGTTTTTGTAGCTTCAAGTGCTGCTTCATTTGATGCACTACGGACCGATTCAGCTTGCTGGTAAGGGATGCGCAGAAAGAATATGGAGCCCTGTCCTTTGTCGGATTTCAGGTAGATATCGCCACCGAGAAGCTGGGCATTTTCGCGTGCAATCGACAGACCCAGCCCCAGCCCACCGGTTTGGGAAGCCAGATCCTTGTCTTCGCGCGAAAAACGTTCAAAAATAAGCTGATGATTTTGTGGCGCAATACCAATACCCGTATCTTTAACATACAGTATCAGATTTTTCCCTTCGATGGAATAACCAAATTCGATAAAACCTTCATGGGTATATTTCAGGGCATTTTCGAGCAGGTTGTCCAGTATTTTGGTGAGTTTTGTTTTATCGGAAATAATCAGGCTTTGTTCATCCTTCAGGCTTTTATTGAGGTGTATTGGTATATTTTGTTCTTTGGCTTTCAGGTTAAAAACAGCAAAAAGTTCCATGATCAGGTCATTGAGGTAAAATTCGCTTTCCTGTATTTTCTCCTGTTTGGTTTCCAGTGTCGAAATTTCGAGGATATCATCAATAATCCGGAGCAATTGCATGCTGCTGTTTTGGATGATGCGCGTAAAATACTTCCTTTTATCATCCGTCATATCCGGCTCATTGAGCAATCCCGAGAAACCAATAATACCATTCATGGGTGTACGGATTTCATGCGACATATTGTGCAAAAATTCTGTTTTAAGACGGTTGGCCTCTTCAGCCCTTTCTTTTGCAAAAACCAGGTCTTCATTGGTTTGCATCAATTCCTCATTTAGCACTTCGTACTCCTCGTTTTGTTCCTCAATTTTCCTTTCGTACAGTATATTTTTAGAAACATCGATATGTACCCCACTAACTTTTAATGGTTTTGCTTCATCATCCCATTCAACCACTTTGGCTTTATCCTGCACCCAAATCCAATCTTTTGCTTTTGTTTTCACCCTGACTACAGCATCATAAATATCTGTTTTCCCGTCCAAATGCAGTTTCATCAGGTCATTGGAAGGTTTTTGGTCGTCGGGGTGCACTTGATCGCGCCACCAATCAATTTTGCCGGGGACATCTTTGGGATCATAACCCAGTTTTCTGGCCCAAAATTCATTTGTAAATACTTTCCCGCTATTGAGCTCCCATTCCCAAGTGCCGATATTTGCACCTTCGATGGCAATGGCCAGGCGGTCCTGACTTTCCTTTAAACGGTTTTCGGTTTTTTTGCGCCGGGTTATTTCCTGAATAACACCCGTAATCTTCAGCGGCTTGCCATCACTGTCTTTTTCCAGCTCCGCAATGGAGGTAATGGTTTTGCGCGTTCCTGTATCACTGGCTATAATATCAAATTCGAGATCATAGGGTTTATCATTTTGGATTAAATCGACCAAAGCCTGATGAACTCTTTCCCTTTCAGGGATGCAGCTCTCGACTTCTTCAGTCGTGAAAGAATCAGCATCAATAGGAAAACCATAAATCCTTTTGGACTGATCCGAAGCCCAGAATTCTTCTGTTTTTACATTATATTCCCAATTTCCCACATCTCCAATTTCCTGAGCTTTTTTAAATCGTTGCTCATTTGTTTTCAAAGCTTCCTCAATTCTTTTCCGCTCAGTTATATCTGAATGTGAACCCACCATTCTTACGGCTTTTCCCTGACTGTTAAAATGAGCATTCGCACGCGATAAAACATCAATCCAATGTCCATCCTTGTGCTTCATTTTAAACTCCATCACAAAGCGGTCGCGTTGCCTGTTGATCAGCTCATTCTGGATTTTCCATGAGCGCTGGACATCCTCAGGCTCTGTAAGGGTTTCCCATATTGAAAAATCGTTGGGCAATTCTTCATCACGATAACCAAGCATGGCTTTCCATGTTGGGGAATAATATATTTCGTTGGTTTCCAGATTCCAGTCAAAAACACCATCGGATGTAGCTTCCACAGCCATTTGATAACGTTCATTGGCCTCGGCCTCCCTTTTTAAAGTGGCGTTTAATTCTGCATTGGACTGGGTCAACTCTTCATTGAGTGCCTCAAACTCCTCATTTTGTTTCAGGATTTTAAGCGCTGCATCTCTTTTTTCAGTAATATCAACAACCACAGCAATATACACCAGCACATTACCTTCCTTGTCCCTGCGTGCTGTGAGTGAAGTATCGCCCCAAAAATAACTGCCATCTTTTTTCTTTAGCCTTTTTTCGATGCGATAATGATCCGTTTCCATATTTCGGATATTTTCAATAAGCGCTCTTTCTTTCTCCAGATCATCAGGATGCGATAAATCCACAAAATTCTTTTTTAAAAATTCCTCAAACGTGTAATCCAGCATTTTCAAAAATTCAGCATTGGCATCTATCTGCTTTCCTTCTGCATCTGCCAATGCGATACCCACATTTGCCGATTCAAAAAGCCCCCTGAACTTATCTTCACTTGCGCGTAAACGTTCGGATGCTTTTTTTCTTTCCCTGATATCACGTGCAATGCCGTAATAGAATGTTTCTTCCTTAATTTTAAACTTTTTACCGCTGATTTCCATAGGGATTCCTGTTCCATCATGGCTTATATGTGTAGTTTCAAAAATATACTGTTTTTCATAGGGCACGCTCTGCCAAAATTCAAGAAAAGCTTCTAGCGGAAAATTTGGATCAATAACCTCAACTGTTTGCCCTATAATTTCCTCTTTGGATTTTTCAAGGATAATTTCTGCATGGCGGTTAGCTTCAACCACAACGCCTTTCGCATTGATCAGATAAATAGCCTCTGATGCAGTTTCTACAAGCTGACGGTAGCGCGACTCACTTTCCATTATCTTTTCCATGGCAGCTTTTTCGGCTGTGATATCTTTAAAAGTGCAGTAAGTCTGTGTGAAATTCCCTTCACTGTCGAAACCAATGCGACCTTCAAAAGAAACGTAAATATATTCCCCTTTTCTTTGTTTCATTTTAAACTGCACATCATGGATAAAGCCATGCTTTTTGAAAACAGGGAAATTTTTATGAAAATAAGTTACAGAATCGGGATGCAGGAAATCGCCAAACCACTTGCCTAAAACCTCATTGCTTTCATAGCCCAGGATATTAAGCCATTGTGCATTTACGTTGATGATTTTTCCATCAGTATCCAGCGACTGAAAAGCCAATGGGGCATTATCGTAAATTGCCCTGTATCTTTCCTCATTGATCCGAAGTTTTTCTTTTTCAGATTTCAGTTGCTCCTGGCTTTGCTTCAGTGCCGTAATATCCTGATGTGCGCCCAGCATACGGTATGGCTTACCGTTTTGATCGCGGATTGCCAACCACCGGCAGCGCACCCAGACTATTGAGCCGTTTTTATGGGTATAGCGCACTTCCTGATCGTAGGGATGCTCCGGATCAGCCACATGCTTATGAAAGTTATCCAGGGCGGTTTTGAGGTCATCCTGATTGATTATATCCTGCCATGCGCTGGCTTTATGCAGCATTTCATTTGGTTCATAGCCCAGCACTTCCCAGAAACGATTACTTATCCACTCATTCTCTGGATTTTCCAGATCCCAATACCAAATACCATCGAGCGAGCCTTCCTGAATGAAATCAAAAATCTTCTCGTCGCTTTTAACCAATTCGTATAATTCTTTTTTCAGATAATGCCCCATAGTCCTGTTGTTTTCAGCTTTTACGCCTGCGAAATAAAATCTTTGCTAAAGATAAGCATTTTGTGGCATTGATAATAAAAATGTTTTGTCGGAATACTGTATGCCCTGAAATTGATAGTCAACAAATTAAAAAGGTTACAAAGCTGAAAAGCCGAGCGGAAGCTTCGGTTCGGACCAAAGGGATAGGCCCTTACGACCATTCATCCAATGACATGGAGTCTCCCGATGAATTACACTTAAAGTATGAGAAAAAATCCGGTAAGCATTGGGCTTATGCTTTCCCTATTGCAGGCTTATATAAAGTTTAATCCACAAAAACATCCTTCAGGTCAAGGGCAAACTCGCCATTGAATATGTTTACGGGGATCTCATCATCTCCGGGGTACATGCCCACAAGCCGGTATTTGCCCTTTTCATCAAGCACAAAAACATTCACATATTCTTCGTTGGGATTTACAATCCAGTATTCGCACACCCCATGCTGTTGGTAGAGCTCAAATTTATCTTTCACATCACGCCTTAAATTCTTTGGGCTTACAATTTCGATGATCAAATCCGGTGCGCCCAGGCAACCTTTATCGTCTAATTTTGAAAGATCACAAACCACGTAAATGTCGGGCTGCACAACCGTATAAATTGTTTGATCGTTTTTGTCTTTTTTATTTTCCGGGAGGCGGACAACTGAAGGCGCGTGATAGACCTCGCATTTTTTATCCAATAAGATATTACCCCATAACCTCACCAAATTAGCAGAGACCTTTTGATGCCTCCTTGAAGGTGCCGGAGTCATCATTTTAATAAAACCACCGAATAATTCCCGCCTTTTATCATCCATCCAGGTGAGGTAATCGGCATAGGTATAACGCTTGTTCAAATCCAGATTTAATGTATCCATGGCGCTCAGATTCTTTTAACAAAGATAACAAAAATCCACAAATCGCTTATTATCATTGCCTGATAATAATACGATAAAAATACCTCCGGACAAAGTAATGTCGGAAGCCAAAGCCACGGCCTGAGCACTATAGAAATGCAAATGGAATATCAAGACGCGAATTGGGATTTTGTGGCCCAAAGCAGCAGCGGTACATGAGCCATCAGCCCAATTGTAAACGATGGTTATCCCTTCCTGAGCTGGCAGGGCGATAATCTTTATGGCACTGAGCCCAAAGGAAGCGGCACTACAGAAGACCCTTACGTGGTTGACGGGCTTACGGACCTCTACTGGATTTCCGAAAACACCGATCGCTGGGACGATCATTATATCCAATCCTGCGATATTGATACTTCGGGCAGAACTTTCTGGTGTGGCGGCAGCGGTTTCCTGTCCTTTGGAGCCGGTGATGCCAAGTATAAATTTCCGGGATCTTATGGCGGCTTTGTGGGTTATAGATGGATGGTAATATATCTTATTGTTATATCAGCGGAAACCATCCAACTCGGTTTTATAAATAGTCTTTGCAAGAAAACGCCAAATACTGCGTTACTCTTGCCTTGAAAACAGTCATCCCATATGTACGGGACTCCTTGATTTTCAAGGCTGCGAAAGCACTTCGACAAGCTCAGCATAGCACCTTGTCTTTGACGTTTTCTTATCAAAGACTCAAAAAAAGGTGTTTTCTGGCAGGCACTAAATAACAAAGCCGGTGCTTACACCATTGGCAATAAAGAAATCGCGGATATTTCCACCGCCATCCTCGAAGACAGCAAACTCAATATCTTCCATAATTTGACCAATGAAGAATACAGCTTTAACTGGAGTTTAAACGACGATGAAACACGATTTAAACTGCACCTGAACACTACTACGGTTAAGGAAATCAACAAAAGTGTTGTTCAGGCATATGTATCCGGTGGCAACATCATCATCAATAGCGAACAACAACCACAACGCATCCTTCTCAGCGACATCACTGGCAGGACGCTGGGTGTTTGGGAAAATGTTGAAAACATCCCCGCACCTGCAACGGAAGGGGTTTATTTGGTTACAGCAGAGACTGACTCCCAACGCATAACTAAAAAGATCATTGTAGAATAATGTTTTCATAATTGTAGGGACGAACGGCCCCCGAAGGTTCGGGGCAGGCTGTTCGTCCATACAATCAGAAAAACCAAAACCATATAAACAATTCATCGGATGACTTGGGGTCATCCGATGAATTAGACTGGAATTATAAAAATAAGACAGGTTAGAGCAGCAATGCAGCACATCGCTGATTTACTCCACAAACAACCAGCGGAAATCCAAACAATCCCTGTTATCTGTATCCTATTAAAACCTAATCATCCGCCTCGAGTTTCTTATGATTGGCAATAAAGAAGGACGGAACCACACCCGTAACCTTCTTGAATGCCGCAATAAAAGTTCCACGGCTCGAAAATCCCACCTTTTTGGCCAGTGCTTCCTGCGTATAACCTTCTGTATAGCCGCTTGTTATAAGTCGCACAGCCTCCTGGATACGGTATTCATTGATGTAATTTGGAAAAGTTGTATGGTACTGGCTGTTAATAGCCTGCGACAAATAGGTACGGTTTGTGGAGAGTTGCTCCGAAAGGCTGAGGATACTCAATTTGGGATCAAGAAAAGGCTTTTTTGTTTCCATGATATGCTTTAACTCCCTGAAAAGTTTCTTGTCCCTGTCTTCATTATCGCTTTTGTTTTCCGAAGCGGTAACGGCAGAAGCCTCTTCTGATTTTTTATCGACCTCATCTTCAATACTTTGCACAATAGATTTACGTACCAATGCCAACTTAGACCGACGCAGGTTGTACGAAACCCATAATAAAACCAAAAATAAAACCATCAAAATCAATAATCCCCAAACTAAATATTTGTATCGTGTTTTAGTTTTTTGCAGCTCCATTTTGGTAATGGTATGATTATGGTCTGATAAGATAATCATTGATTGCGCCAGGTACTCATTAGACCGTATAGAATCCATTTTTTCAATATATATACGACTGAATTTCAACGCATCGTCAAAATCTGCTTTTGCGCAATAAATATCAGAAAGCAGTTGATATATTGCCGGTACAAAAGTCTGCACTGCGGCTGCTCCGGTGGGAGTATTTAAAATTTCATCCAATTTCAGTAAGGAAGCCTCATAGTCTCCCTTCTTGTAAAGAAAACAAGCCTGCTGCCAGAGGAAATCCAACCAAACATCATCTTTGATCATATCAGCAGGATATGCGGCAACATCTTGTAAAAAAGACTCTGCGCCCATCAAATCATCCATGCGCAATGCTGTTTCGGCCAGTTTCAGGCGGATATAGGCTATGGTATTAATACGGTAAGTCGTATGCAAGTACTTTTCTGCACGCTCCAATGACAAGCGGAACCAGGAGCCCGCCTTTTCTATATTTCCTGTTTTCAGGCAGATTTGCCCCAGATTGTTCATCATTACATAAGGCCGGAAAAAAAACCAGTTGTTTTCCTGAACATACTGATCATAAAGCGACCGATACACATCACTAGCCTGTCTGTACAAGCCGGCATAATAATAAATGTCGCCCATCAGGTTTACGATATTACGGAAACCTTCGCCCTTTAAATCCTCTGGTGTCATATCGCGGTAGTGCAAGAGATAGATCATGGCAGAATCGTACTGCTTACGTGCAAGGAAATAACGCGCCCGGCTGAACTCCACATTGCACCTGGCATCAAAATCGCCCGACTCCTCTGCCAAAAGATAGGCCTGCTGGAACAATCCCTTTTCATTGCTGTAAAGTGTATTCATTTTTCGGAATAAAAGGGAGTTGACATGAGCCAGCCCGTCCCTGTTTTTGGTCAGCTCAAAAAGCTGATCTGCTATGGCCGTACGGATGGAAATTTCGTGAAGCTGGTTCACGGAATCGTACAACAGGCTTATTTTCTCCCGGAAGGCCGCGGTTTCGCTCTGTTTGAGCTCAGTGAGCGTTTTTTCGCTTAAAACATCCTGCCCAAAAGTCTGGAAATTAAAAAAATAACCCAATAAAAAGATTACTAAAAAACAAAATCTAACTGCTGTCTGAAATATATTTTTCACGGTCAATGCTGTTCGGTTTTACCAATTAGAACAAAATACAGCCCGAATATACAGCATTTTATGGAATATCGGCGTATTTTTAATGGGTAAAGCCAAATGAGCTTTTTGATCGCTGAAAGCACAGGCCGAAATCTATGAAATTAAAACCTATAAAACCTTTAAAAATGAGAAAATCGCTACTTTCTTTTTTAGTCGCCATGCTTATGTTTTCCGGGCTGCTCCCTGCTCAAAACAATTGTCTGGAGTTTGACGGGACGGATGATTATATTTCTGTGCCTGACGATAACTCAATAGACCTATCTTCATCTATGACCATTGAATTTTGGGTTTATTTAGGATCTTCTTCCGGCAAAGAAGTATTATCAAAATCCATTGCAGACAATAATGAAAACTTTAGAATTTATATTGATCAATCCAACAGCAGCCAAATATATTTCGATTATGGAAATAAATACTGTCAATCGCATTCATTTTCCCTAACAACCTCTGCCTGGTATCATATGGCATTTTCGGTCAGCGCTGGAAATGCCGGAACAATTTATGTAAATGGAATCGAAGCCTCTGCATATAGCACACGTGAAACAGCAGAAGCAACAATACCAACGAATAGTGGAGCAATGCAAATTGGTGGATGCAATTTCACCGAGAGGTATTTTCAAGGCAAAATAGATGAAGTACGTATTTGGAACGACATACGCACCGAAACTGAAATCCGTCAAAATATGTACCGGGAATTAACCGACCCATCCGGCGAGGCAAACTTAATGGCCTACTACAAACTTAATGAAACCAGTGGCACCACTGCCGATGATGCAAAAGGAAGCAATAACGGCACACTAAACAATATGGACAATTCGGACTGGCAAACCTCCCCTGCCATGTTTGGCCCTAAGAATTGTTTGGAGTTTGATGGGTTAAATGATTGGATAAGTACCAGTGCTATAATGCCTTCAGCCTATACCAAAGAAGCCTGGGTTTATATTCCGTCAGCAAATGATAAGGATAATAATATCATCTCAGGAGGACCCTCAGATGGCCTGCATGCCTTTTGGATTTCCCGGGGTTATTCCTATCACTTATCAGCAGGGCATAATGGAGTATGGAATGCCGTTGAGGACCCCAATCAAATTCCATTTGGCTCATGGCAGCATATTGCCGTTACTTATGCAAGTGGAACAATGACACTCTATCGCAATGGAGTGCAGGTTGACCTAGCGAACGGTGTTGCCGCCTTCACCGGCGGAACAGCAGTCAGGATAGGATCATTTGGTGATAACAGTAACAATTTGGGAGGAAAACTTGATGAAGTCCGTATCTGGAACATCGCACGCACAGCCAGTCAAATCCGTGACAATATGTGCAAAAGCCTCACCGGAAATGAAAGTGGATTGGTCGCGTATTACAATTTTGACAATACTTCAGGAACTGTTTTACAGGATTTCAGCGGAAACGGATATAACGGAGCGCTTCAGAATATGGATAATACTGACTGGGTCTCTTCTTCCGCTTTCAATACATGGTTAAACACTTTTTCTTCCTCCTGGGCCACAGCAACAAACTGGAGCATGGGAAGCAAACCAGTATCAGAAAATGTTGGAATATATTCCTATACAGGAGGAAGTACCCCAACATTTACGAATGGCGATGAAGCCGGAGGCGGAAATATTGTTATCAATATGTCATCAGATTGGTCATTAGGTGGTTATTTTTCCGTTTCCGGAAATTTGATTACCGAAAGCGATATCAATCTAAATGGACAGACTATATCCTTAGGAACCTCAGCATATCTGATCGAAGATGAAGGCAGGATCTATGGCAGCAGCGGGCAAATCCAAACCACAAGAAACCTCTCCAATATCGATGAAAATATTGCCGGCCTCGGGGCGGAGATTACCACATCGGCCAATATGGGCAGCACTACTATTACGCGCACTCATGTTGCCAACTCCAGTCCGGCCAGTATCGAAAGAAGGTTCAATATTGCGCCCACAAACAACTCAGGTTTAAATGCAACCCTCGTTTTCCATTATAATAATGATGAGTTGGATGGCTTAACCGCATCCGCATTGGAATTATACAAATCAACAGACGGAGGAACAAACTGGACAGATCAAAACGGCAGTATCAACACTTTCCACAACACTATAACGCTCAACGGAATTGAGTCATTCTCTTTATGGACGGCCATGGAATCGGAAGAAGTGAATCCGCCCATTCTTGAAACCGAAAACCCGGTTCATGCCTATGCACAAAGCAGCGCGGCCATAATTCTTGCACCCAACGCCACGGTTACCACCACAAACAATATTGACAATGCCACGGTTTCCATTTCCCCCATAGTAGCGGAAGACCTTTTATCTATTGATGAAGGAACCTTAACTGCATTGGGTTTATCTCAAAGCTGGGACAATTCTACAAAAATCCTCAGCATTAGCGGCTCAGGATCTGATTCTGATTACCAAACAGCTTTGCGCAATGTTAAATTTGAAACATCCGCCGCTGTGGAAGATACACGAACCATTGATTTTATTCTCGGAGACGGAGTTGGATTAAACATTAATGGGGAGCAGCATTTTTATGAAGTCATGAATGCATCAGGAAGTATTTCATGGACCAATGCCCGTTCTGCCGCTTTAGCCCGTCGGTATGGCGCAGCGCAGGGATATTTAGTCACCATCACTTCTTCAACAGAAAACAACTATTTAGCAGAAAAAGTTACAGACAACACCTGGATCGGTGCCAATGATTCAGAAAAGGAAGATACCTGGAAATGGATAGATGGCCCTGAAGCGGATGAAATATTCTGGATCGGTGATGCCAATGGATCTGCCGTAAACGGAAGATATGAGAACTGGTACACAGGGGAACCCAATGACGTAGGGAGCGGTGAAGATTATGCTCATATGTATGGCAGCAATAGTGGTTATGCCGGGGTTTGGAATGACCTTGATAATACAAACCCAAATGTTCAGTATTACATTATTGAATATGGTGGTGATGGCAGCAACTTCACCACAATTGACTATGTTACTGTTGTAGTTAATGGTGTAAGCTGGACCGGAACTATTGATTCTGATTGGGGTAATGCCAACAACTGGAATAATAATGAAACCCCGGGCCTCACAACTGATATTATTATTCCGGATGTTGCCAATGATCCGGTTATTTCATCAACCACTGACGCTAATTGTAATAATATCAGCATTAAGGCTGGTGCGGAGCTGACAATAGAAGCAGGCGGAACATTAATTACAGAGGGAAACATTGCCAATAGCGGCACGATTAGTATTTCACATTCTATTGCCAACGACGATAAATGGCACCTGATATCAATGCCAAACAACAGCACAACAGCGAATTCTTTTCTTGGCAAGTACCTGCAAAGCTGGGATGAGACATCAAAAGAATGGGTTGACATTACCAATGTAGCTCAGGCACTCACAGCTGTAAAAGGATACAGTCTTTGGAGCCCCTCGGGAGGCCGTGGAAATATCACTTTTACAGGCACACCCAATACAGGTAACCAAAGCATTAGCCTGGCTTATCACGACAATAGCGAACAGAATGATGGCGCCAACCTCGTAGGCAACCCCTACCCTTCATACATAGACTGGGACCAGGTGAGTGGTTATGGTTCAAAATACACCTGGGACGGTTCTGCATATAAAGCATATACCCAAACCGGCAGTTATGGCACAGGCAGCCGCTATGTTGCTCCCATGGAAGGATTTTTTGTAGTTACCAATTCAAACGGAACAGCATTCACACTCACCAATGCCATGCGCACGCACAATTCAGCGAAAAAAGAAGCCAGTGCCCTTACCAACGGAATCGTCCTTTCGGCCAACAGCGAAAACTACAGCGATGCGCTTTATATCGTTTTCGATCAAAGTGCTAACGAAAACTTCGAGCTGCCCCGCGATGCATGGAAGTTCATCAGCGGGACTACAGGCATTTGCCAAATCTGGTCACAATGCCCCGATGGGAACCTTGCTGTAGATGTCCGCCCCGAAACCGAAAGCATCCAGCTTGGTTTTACTAATAACGAAGCCGGCAACTACTCCATTGGTATTCAAGAAATAGCGGATATTTCCACTGCTATCCTCGAAGACAGCAAACTCAATATTTTCCTTGATCTTACGCAGCGAGCTTATAATTTCGATTGGAGCTTAAACGACGATGAAACACGCTTTAAACTGCACCTCAACACTACTGCTGTAGAAGAATTCAGCAGTAGTGATGTGCAGGCGTATGTGGCCGGTAGCAACATCATAATCCAAAGCAAACAAAAAACACAGCGCATCACCCTCACAGACATCACCGGAAGGACATTGGGCGTTTGGGAGCATACCGAAACCATACCCGCACCATCAACCACAGGGGTGTATCTGGTAACCGTAGCATCAGGGAATCAAATGTTAACGAAAAAAATAATCATTGAATAAAGTAGAACACTGATAACACAGATTGTGCGGATTTGCACTGATTTTATCCGTGTAAAAACAGTTCAATCTGTGTCATCCGCGTTCCATTAAAACCATATCATCATGAAAAAAATAATCACAACAATCGCAATCGCCATCATCGCATTATCTATGAACGCGCAAACCCCACCAGAACCCAATGGCGGCAACGGAGCTCCGGCTGGAGGGAACACGCCCGTAGGTGGCGGAGCGCCCATTGGCAGTGGAATCGCCTTATTACTAGCTCTGGGGGGAGCTTATGCCGTGAAAAAATGGAAAAATACAAATGATTAAAACCATATAGAGGCACAAAGCCACCTGACAACTTTATCGTCACGGAACTACCAGCTATTGTGGGACAACGGTTTTGCCAAGACATAGCCTCCGCCCTGCAAAAAGCAGCCAAAACGTGCAATAAATGATCCGGAGCTTATCGCCAAAAACCAATTTCAGTTAACCCCATTTTAATAACGAACAACTAAAACCTATGAAAAATTTTATACTACTGATCGGAATTGCTTTATTAAGCTTAAACCTCCCTGCTCAAAACAATTGTCTGGAGTTTGACGGGACGGATGATTATATTTCTGTGCCTGATGATAACTCATTAGACCTATCTTCATCTATGACCATTGAATTTTGGGTTTATTTAGGATCTTCTTCCGGCAAAGAAGTTATATCAAAATCCATTGCAGACAATAATGAAAACTTTAGAATTTATATTGATCAATCCAACAGCAGCCAAATATATTTCGATTATGGAAATAAATACTGTCAATCGCATTCATTTTCCCTAACGACCTATGCCTGGTATCATATGGCATTTTCGGTCAGCGCTGGAAATACCGGAACAATTTATGTAAATGGGATTGAAGCTTCTGCATATAGTACACGTGAAACAGCAGAAGCAACAATTCCAACGAATAACGAAGCGATGCAAATTGGTGGATGCAATTTCACCGAGAGGTATTTTCAAGGCAAAATAGATGAAGTCCGCATCTGGGACGACGTACGCACCGAAACCGAAATCCGCCAAAACATGTACCGGGAATTGACCGCCCCTTCTGGCGAAGCAAATTTAATTGCCTATTACAAATTCAATGAAACCAGCGGCACCACAGCTGATGATGCAAAAGGGAGCAATAATGGCACACTGACCAATTACGGCAGCCAAAGTGGGTACTGGCAAACCTCTCCGGCCATGTTTGGGCCAAAAACACTATTGGATTTTGATGGGGAAAACGACTATATAAGTATCAACAGCCTGCACATGTCCGGTTCTGTTTTTACAGTTGAAACCTGGGTTTACCTTGATGCATTTGGAGACCCGAATCTTGATGCCAATATTGCCAACTTAATAAGAGGTGGAGATGAGAATTTTGTATTGAGGATTGGTGATGGAGGCATGCCAAACAATATGCCCCAATTTGTAGTAAATATAGGAGGACATCAACGATTAAATGCAAATGCCCGGTTAAACCTGAACACCTGGTATCATATTGCAGGTGTTTATGATGGCTCCATGATGTACCTTTATATTAACGGAAAGCTTGACAAATCACAATCTCAAACAGGTAATCTTACTACAACCAGCCATGCACTGGGTTTAGGAGGAGAAGACAGAAACCTGGATGGCCAAATGGATGAAGTCCGTATCTGGAATACCGCACGCACAGCCAGTCAAATCCGTAACAATATGTGCAAAAGCCTCACCGGAAATGAAAGTGGATTGGTCGCGTATTACAATTTTGACAATACTTCAGGAACAGTTTTGCAGGATTTTAGCGGAAACGGATATAACGGAGCGCTTCAGAATATGGATAATACTGACTGGGTCTCTTCTTCCGCTTTCAATACATGGTTAAACACTTCTTCTTCCTCCTGGGCCACAGCAACAAACTGGAGCATGGGAAGCAAACCAGTATCAGAAAGTGTTGGAATATATTCCTATACAGGAGGAAGTACCCCAACATTTACGAATGGCGATGAAGCCGGAGGCGGAAATATTGTTATCAATATGTCATCAGATTGGTCATTAGGTGGTTATTTTTCCGTTTCCGGAAATTTGATTACCGAAAGCGATATCAATCTAAATGGACAGACTATATCCTTAGGAACCTCAGCATACCTGATCGAAGATGAAGGCAGGATCTATGGCAGCAGCGGGCAAATCCAAACCACAAGAAACCTCTCCAATATCGATGAAAATATTGCCGGCCTCGGGGCGGAGATTACCACATCGGCCAATATGGGCAGCACTACTATTACGCGCACTCATGTTGCCAACTCCAGTCCGGCCAGTATCGAAAGAAGGTTCAATATTGCGCCCACAAACAACTCAGGTTTAAATGCAACCCTCGTTTTCCATTATAATAATGATGAGTTGGATGGCTTAACCGCATCCGCATTGGAATTATACAAATCAACAGACGGAGGAACAAACTGGACAGATCAAAACGGCAGTATCAACACTTTCCACAACACTATAACGCTCAACGGAATTGAGTCATTCTCTTTATGGACGGCCATGGAATCGGAAGAAGTGAATCCGCCCATTCTTGAAACACAAAATCCTGTTCATGATTATGTAAAAAACAGCCCCGCCTTTTTATTGGCTCCGGAAGTAACAGTAACCACATCAACAAATATGAACAACGCTACAATATCAATTTCTCCTATTGTGACAGAAGACGTTTTATCAGTAGACGATTTACCAGTTGGCCTATCATCAAGCTGGGACAATTCCACAAAAATCCTCAGTATTAGCGGCTCAGGATCTGCTTCTGATTACCAAACAGCTTTGCGCAATGTTAAATTTGAAACATCCGCCGCCGCGGAAGATACACGAACCATTGATTTTATTCTCGGAGACGGAATTGGTTTAATGATAGATGGGGAACAACATTATTATGAGGTCATTGATAATGGAGGCAGTATATCTTGGGATAATGCACGTTCTGCAGCACTTGCAAAACGCTTTGGCCTTGCTCAGGGCTATCTGGCAACAGTAACTTCGCAGAATGAAAATGACTATCTCGCAGAAAAAGTAAGTGCTGATACATGGATTGGCGCTGCTGATTCAGAAACTGAGGGGATCTGGAAATGGATGGATGGACCGGAGGCCGGAACACAATTTTGGGAAAGCGATCTGAATGCCGGAACCAGCTCTACAACAAATTACGGATCTGCTGTTAATGGTGAGTATGCAAATTGGTGGACTAACGAACCGAACAATGCATATGGAAGCACTGGCGAAGATTGCGCACATATGTATGGAAGCAACAGCAGTCAACCTGGTTATTGGAATGATTACTACAATAACTATAGCGTTCAGTATTACATCATTGAATATGGTGGCGATGGAAGCGATTTCACCACCATCGACTATGCGACAGTTGTTGTAAATGGCGTAAGCTGGACTGGCTCCCTTGATTCCGATTGGGCAACACCCGACAACTGGAACAACAATGCTGTACCAAACCTCACAACTGATATTATTATTCCGGATGTTTCAAATGACCCGGTAATTTCATCAAGTACTGGCGCTAACTGCAATAATCTTAGCATTAAAGACGGAGCAGTATTAACCATAGAAGCTGGTGGAACTTTAATCACAAACGGAAACATTGCCAATAGCGGCACGATTAGTATTTCACATTCTATTGCCAACGACGATAAATGGCACCTGATATCAATGCCAAACAACAGCACAACAGCGAATTCTTTTCTTGGCAAGTACCTGCAAAGCTGGGATGAGACATCAAAAGAATGGGTTGACATTACCAATGTAGCTCAGGCACTCACAGCTGTAAAAGGATACAGTCTTTGGAGCCCCTCGGGAGGCCGTGGAAATATCACTTTTACAGGCACACCCAATACAGGTAATCAAAGCATTAGCCTGGCTTATCACGACAATAGCGAACAGAATGATGGCGCCAACCTCGTAGGCAACCCCTACCCTTCATACATAGACTGGGACCAAGTGAGTGGTTATGGCTCAAAATACACATGGGACGGTTCTGCATATAAAGCATATACCCAAACCGGCAGTTATGGCACAGGCAGCCGCTATGTTGCTCCCATGGAAGGATTTTTTGTAGTTACCAATTCAAACGGAACAGCATTCACACTCACCAATGCCATGCGCACGCACAATTCAGCGAAAAAAGAAGCCAGTGCCCTTACCAACGGAATCGTCCTTTCGGCCAACAGCGAAAACTACAGCGATGCGCTCTATATCGTTTTCGATCAAAGTGCTAACGAAAACTTCGAGCTGCCCAGTGATGCATGGAAATTCATCAGCGGTACAGCAGGTATTTCCCAGCTTTGGTCGAAATGCCCTGATGGAAATCTCGCGGTGGATGTCCGCCCCGCCACAGAAACCATACAGCTCGGTTTCACCAATAATGAAGCAGGCACCTACGTCATCGGCATCAAAGAAATAGCCGACATCAGCACCGCAATCCTCGAAGATACAAAGCTTAATATCTTCCACAAACTTAGTGATGGAGATTATAGCTTTGACTGGAGTTTAAACGATGATGAAACACGATTTAAACTGCACCTCAACACTACTGCAGTGGAAGACCTCAGCAGTAGTGATGTGCAGGCGTATGTGGCCGGTAGCAACATCATCATCCAAAGTGAAATGCAAACGGAACACATCACACTGACCGATATCACCGGCAGGACATTGGGCGTGTGGAAAAACACAGAAAGCATCCCCGCACCTGAAACGCCTGGGGTTTATTTGGTAACCGTTGCATTGGAAAATCAAATAGTAACGAAAAAAATAATCATTGAATAAATTAGAACACAGATAACACAGATTGTGCGGATTTGCGCTGATTTCATCCGTGTAAAATCAGTTCAATCTGTGTCATCCGCGTTCCATTAAAACCAAAAACCTATGAAAAAAATCATCCTTACTATCGCAATTGCCATTATGGCTTTGACCATCAACGCACAAACCCCACCGGAGCCCAATGGCGGAAGTAATCCAGGAGGCGGAAACAATCCCGTAGGCGGCGGAGCGCCCATTGGCAGTGGAATTGCTGTTTTAATGGCGCTGGGTGCGGCTTATGGCGTTAGAAAAATAAACTCCCAAAAAGACCAATAATTTATAAAAACCACAAAATCATGAAAAAAACGCTACAGTTTCTCTTAATAATTACAGCCGTATTATTATCCGGCATGCTGTATTCCCAAAACAATTGCCTGGAATTTGATGGGACGGATGATTATATAAATTGCGGAAACATTGGATTCGGCGGCACCGGGGCTACACTCGAAGGATGGGTGTATGTAGATAATTTTCTTGGCAATGCATCAAATATCAACACTTTATTTGGCCGGGAATGGGACAACGCCAATTTATTACTTCGACTCGGTGATGGGGGTTCCTTAAGCAATCATCAAGTCCAGTTTTTAATTTGTACTGCAACTAATTGTTATTCTCTGGCATCAGCCTCAGCACTGGAAACAGATACCTGGTATCATATTGCCGGTGTTTTTGATGCCTCTGCAGGTATGAAAATTTACATAAATGGTGTACTTGACGCAAGTTTATCAACAGCAGGCAATCTAAACAGTACTTCATCGCAAAATTTCATTATAGGCAGTTACAATGATGGAACAGCAAGATATTTTGATGGATTTATGGACGAAATCAGAGTCTGGAATGATGCCCGTACCGAAACAGAAATCCGCCAAAATATGTACCGGGAGCTCCCCAATCCTTCCGGAGAAGCAAACCTGGCAGCCTATTATAAATTAAATGAAACCAGCGGCACCACAGCCGATGATGCAAAAGGCAGCAATGATGGAACACTAACGAATTACGGCAGCCAATCCGGCTACTGGCAGACTTCACCCGCTATGTTTGGGCCGAAGAATTGTTTGGAGTTTGATGGGTTAAATGATTATGTGAGAGTCGGAACAGAAGCAAGTCCGGATTTCACCCCAGGCACCATTAGTTTTTGGATAAAACCAAAAGCAACTCCCACAAACCATGCAAGGGTATTTTCAGATGATTGGGATGATGATGAAATTTATCTTTTTAGTGGTGCGGGAAATGTAGCCACCTGGCATATGATTAATGGAGATGAATTAATATCATCAAGTCCATTACCTAATGGCAAGTGGACTCATGTGGCCATTACCTTAGACAACACAAGCTCTAAGCTTTACATAAATGGAATACTGGACGATGAGTCTGGACCTGCAGATGTTTTAATTGAAAATATATTTGAGATTGGTGGTTATAGCACAAGTGGTAATCTTGAAGTAGTTAATGGCTATCTGGATGAGTTCCGAATCTGGAGTGATGTACGTACAGAATCAGAAATACGGGAATATATGTACAAAAACCTGACAGGTAATGAAGATGGCCTTATCGCCTATTATAGTTTTGATAATGCTTCGGGAACAGTTTTACAAGATATTTCTGGTAATGGCCATGATGGAACATTAACCAATATGACAAATGATGATTGGGTTTCATCTTCCCCTTTCAACATCTGGCTAAACACTGCATCTTCATCTTGGGCAACAACAACAAACTGGAGCCGGGGCATTGTACCTACCTCATCCGATAATGTGGGGGTTTATTCTTATAGTGGAGGAACCAATCCATCCCTCACCGGAAACCTTAGTGTTCAAAATCTATTTCTGGGAGAAGGAAGCAATTTCAACCTCAGCGGCAATCTGAGCACAGCAGCTAATACCTTTCTATACAGCCCCTTGAGCTTTACATCCGGGCAAACAGTCACTATTAACGGAAACCTTTTTATTGATGATGCAGCAAAAACAGCAAACCTAAACCTTGCATCCGGCGCCAGCATGATTACTGAAGGAAGCGTTGAAGGCAGCGCAGACATTGATATGGACATCACTTCAGGCACATGGCATTTGATCTCTGCGCCTGTTTCGGGTATCCAAAGCGGAATGTTTGAAGGAAATTACCTGCAACTATGGAACGAAAGCTCTCATCTTTGGGAAGACATTACAGTGCTTGACTACGATCTTGATGCCTTGAGCGGTTTCAATCTTTGGCATGATGCAAAAGCCAATACCACATTCACCTTCAGCGGTACGCCTTTTACAGGAGAGCAAAGTATTAGCCTGAGTTATAATACCAGTGCAGGCACAAACGATGGCGCCAATCTCGTAGGAAACCCCTACCCTTCTTACATCGACTGGGATCAGGTGAGTGGTTATGGTTCAAAATACACATGGGACGGTTCTGCATATAAAGCATATACCCAAACCGGCAGTTATGGCGCAGGCAGCCGCTATGTTGCACCCATGGAAGGATTCTTTGTAGTCACCAATTCAACAGGGAATACATTTACTCTTACCAATGCTATGCGCACGCACAATTCAGCGAAAAAAGAAGCCAGTGCCCTTACCAACGGAATCGTCCTTTCGGCCAACAGCGAAAACTACAGCGATGCGCTTTATATCGTTTTCGATCAAAGTGCTAACGAAAACTTCGAGCTGCCCCGCGATGCATGGAAATTTATCAGTGGTACAGCAGGTATTTCCCAGCTTTGGTCGAAATGCCCTGATGGAAATCTCGCGGTGGATGTCCGCCCCGCCACAGAAACCATACAGCTCGGTTTCACCAATAATGAAGCAGGCACCTACGTCATCGGCATCAAAGAAATAGCCGACATCAGCACCGCAATCCTCGAAGATACAAAGCTTAATATCTTCCACAAACTTAGTGATGGAGATTATAGCTTTGACTGGAGTTTAAACGATGATGAAACACGATTTAAACTGCACCTCAACACTACTGCAGTGGAAGACCTCAGCAGTAGTGATGTGCAGGCGTATGTGGCCGGTAGCAACATCATCATCCAAAGTGAAATGCAAACGGAACACATCACACTGACCGATATCACCGGCAGGACATTGGGCGTTTGGGACAATACGGAAAGCATCCCCGCACCTGCAACGGCCGGGGTGTATCTAGTAACCGTTGCATCGGAAAATCAAATAGTAACGAAAAAAATAATCATTGAATAAATTAGAACACAGATAACACAGATTGTGCGGATTTGCGCTGATTTCATCCGTGTAAAATCAGTTCAATCTGTGTCATCCGCGTTCCATCAAAAGCCAAAAACCTATGAAAAAGATCATCCTTACCATCGCAATTGCCATTATGGCTTTGACCATCAACGCACAAACCCCACCGGAGCCCAATGGCGGTAGTAATCCAGGAGGCGGAAACAATCCCGTAGGCGGCGGAGCGCCCATTGGCAGCGGAATTGCTGTTTTAATGGCCCTGGGCGCGGCTTATGGAGCCAAAAAGCTTTTTACCAACAAAGAAGAATAAGTTGCAAAGCAGCCAGGAATCTCAAAATAAATTCAAAAACAGCCTGTATCTTCCCCAAGCCCAGGCTGTTTTGCATACACCTAAGCAAAAGCAGTAAAGCGCATCTCATTTATTTGTTTGAGCAAGCTATGAAAACATAAAACCAAAAACATGAACCGATCGCCATATCTCATTTTACTAATCGCTCTGGTGGTATTCGCCGGACTCGTTCAAGCTCAAAATAATTGTCTGGAATTTGATGGGACGGACGACAATGTTTCAGGCACATCATTTTCAAGCGTAAGTGATAATTTTACCTATGAACTTTGGGCATATCCTACGACAACTATTACGATAGGTACTGAAGCTACAAGTGGGACTTTCGGAGTAAGCGGGCAACGATATGCGGTTGGACCGGTTCATGGCGGCTCTTCGGGCAATGCTTATGCCGGAATATCCATTGGCACAAATGGAGTAGGCGTTTTTGAGCACGCTGATAATTATCTTCCTGCTTTATTATTTTGGGAAGGGAGCATTTCAGGCTGGACACATATTGCAGTATGCTATACAAACAAACAAGCAAAACTTTATGTGAATGGGATTTTGGTCAAAACCGGTTTAACGTCCACCAAAACAGTTCATCCCAATTCAAATTTGGGATTATCGTATGGCTATTTTGAAGGAAAGATTGACGAATTCAGGTTATGGAATGATGTACGCACCGAAACTGAAATCCGCCAGAATATGTACCGCGAACTTCCCGACCCGGGCAGTGAAAGCAGTCTGACGGCCTATTTCCAAATGAACAGCAACCTGAATGATGCCAGCTCAAACAGCAATAACGGCACCTTTAATGGCGGCGCAGCAACTTACACCACCTCCCCGGCTATGTTCGGCCCCAAAAATGCTTTGGAATTTGATGGACTCAACGATTATGTGGATTGTGGAATAAACCAAACGGCATTGGGCACAGAATTCACCATCGAAGCATGGATATATCCCGAATCTGCCAGCAATTACAGAGGCGTGGCCGGGGCACATCATGATGACCTGACAAATAAAAAAGGTATTGTTTTTGGGCAATATACAGGAAGCTACCTAAGCTTTGCTTTTGGCACGAACAGTAACTGGGCCTGGTTAGATTGCAGTCCTCCTGATCTGGACACATGGACTCATATATCAGCAACATACAGCAGCCAAAATTACATCAAAGTATATTACAATGGTTTGCTCGTTGGAGAGACAAACACTGTTGGAACTTTTGCTCCTTATGGTGCTTTCTGGATTGGTCGGGCACATGAAGCCTCTGACCGATATTTTGATGGCAAAATTGATGAGGTCCGCATCTGGGGTGATGTGCGCTCAGCAACAGAAATCCGCGAAAATATGTGCAAAAACCTGGATGGCAATGAAAGCGGTTTGCTGGCCTATTATAATTGCGATCATATTCAATTAAACAATTCCACCGAATTATATGAATTGGCAGATTATGCCGCCAATGCTTATGATGGGACCGTAGTGAATGGAACTTCTGCTGTTTCGTCCGATGCTTTCTACACCTGGCTCAATACTTCTTCAACAGACTGGAACACAAACGCAAACTGGAGCACAGGGAGCGAACCTGCCGGAGATAACAATATTGGAATTTATAATTTTGGAGGAAGTTTTCCTGTATTTGTAAACGAAGGAGGAGCTTATGATTATGGCAGTATCGTATTAGGCCCTTCTGCCTCGTTTACTTTATCACAACAAATATCTCTGAAAGGAAATCTAATCCTGGAAAGCGACCTTGATATTAATGGAAAATCAATTTCATTGAATTTTACAGGCAACCTCATAGAAGATCAGGGGGTATTATACGGTAGCGAAGGATCCATAACAACTACCCGTGAACTGAATAATATTTCTTCGGAAAATGTAGCCGGTTTGGGCGCGGAAATAAGCACAACACAAAATCTTGGCTATACAGGCATTACGCGCAGATATGGCACCTGGCTAAACGATCCGCTGGGTATGGGAAGAATTTATTATGTAGCGCCTTATGGCAGCAATGAAAACCTGGACGCAACCCTGGTAATACACTATGCAGAAGATGAGCTTAATGGCTTAAATGAAGCCAATCTGAATTTATACACTACAGAAGAATTTACGAGCTGGGGCAGTTGGTCACCTGTGTCCGGAGCTACAGTCAATACAACAGAAAACACCATTACACTCAGCGGCATTAACAGCTTTCAAAAATGGTGGACCGCCTCCGACGGAACCTATGTTACCGGAAATGCACTGAATTTTGATGGTACGGATGATTATGTGGATTGCGGTATTAACCAAACATCCCTGGGAACGGATTTTACTATCGAAGCGTGGATATATCCGGAATCCGGATCCAATTATAAAGGCGTTGCAGGGGCACATGAAGATAATGGATCATCAAAAAAAGGGGTGATTTTCGGACAGTATGAAAGCGGGAATATTAGCTTTGGGTTAGGTACAACAGCCAATACCTGGAGCGTAATCAACTGCGCCCCTCCTGAGCTGAACAAATGGACACATATTGTAGCTATTTACAGTAGTGAAAATTATATCAAAGTATATTATAACGGCTTATTTGCTGGCGAAACGACAACAGGCACTTTTGACCCTTATGACTATTTCTGGATTGGACGGGCATTGGATGGCTTTGACCGGTATTTCGATGGCAAAATTGACGAATTGCGCATTTGGACTGACGTCCGCAGCGAGCAGGAAATCAGAAACAATATGTGCCAAACTTTAAATGGCAATGAAAGCGGTTTGCTGGCCTATTACCGTTTTAATGAAACATCAGGAAATATTACGCATGATGCCACAAGCAATTCCAATAACGGAACCATTCAGAATTTTGACTGGGAAATCACGGATTACTGGTTGGATTCCGATGCTTTTACCAGCTGGACTGGCAACAGCAACACAGCATGGGCTACAAGCGGTAACTGGACAGATGGCGCCCCTCTGGCTACAAGCAATGTCGGGATTTACAATAATTCCAATAATCCCGTTTTAAGCGGCAGCCCTACGGTCAATAATCTTGTGCTTGCGAATTCTTCAACAATGACTTTATCATCAGGCCTAACGGTAAACGGCAATCTGATTCTGGAAAGCAATCTCGATTTAAACGGAAACACCATTACATTGGGTCCGGATGCAAGCCTGACAGAAGATGCCGGACTGCTCAGCGGCAGCAGTGGATCAATCAGCACAACACGCGATTTAAGCAATATTAACCAAAATGTGGCCGGACTCGGCGCAGAAATAACGACTTTGGCCAATATGGGATCAACAACCATCAGCCGAACGCATGCAGCAGCTTCCAATCCAACGGGCATCAACAGAAAATACACCATCACGCCCACTACCAATACCGGATTGGATGCCACTTTGGTTTTCCATTATACCGACAGCGAACTCAACGGGCTCACAGAAGCCGATTTAGACCTCTATAAAAGTCCGGCAGGAGGCAATTGGATCCGCCAAAACGCAAGCCTAAATACCACGGATAACACCCTAAGTCTTACAGGCATAGACGGATTCTCCAGCTGGACAGCCTCCGAAGGTTTTTACCTGACAGGAAATGCGCTTCAGTTTAATGAAAGCTCTGCACAATATGTAGAAATCCCTGATAATAATGCCTTTGACTTTACCACAAATTATACACTGGAAGCCTGGATTTACTATACAGATTGGGATGCCGGTGATGGCATAATTTCAAAATACAATACAGGCAGTTCCAATGGCTGGAAACTCCAACTGGCCTGGACAGAAGGCGCATTGGTTTTTGATCAAATGAATACTGCCGCAATTTTAACAACGAATAACTGGTATCATATCGCAGCAGTGAACGATAACGGTACACGGCATCTTTATGTAAACGGAACTGAATATCCGCTTAGTGGAAGCACAACAGCTCCTTCCGTAAATACTGATTATGTTGCTATTGGAACCGATCACAATGATGAAGCAGATCCAAGGTACTTTACAGGCAAAATCGATGAAGTCCGTGTTTGGAATGATGCGCGCACCGAAACAGAAATCCGCACCCATATGTGCAAAACACTGGAGGGTAATGAAGACAATCTTGTGGCTTATTATAATTTTAATTCAGCTACCGGTTCAACATTATACGACATCACCGGTAACGGACACCATGGAACTCTTCAAAACAGCCCTGTCTGGACAAGCTCTGATGCTTTTAATATGTGGCTGGGCAGCAGCAGCTCCTGGTCAAGCGCAGCAAATTGGAGCTCAGGTGCTGCACCCAATTCATCTTCAGCCAATGTGGGCATCCTTGCCCAAAGCAATAATCCGGAAATCAGCAGCCAAATCCAGATCAATAATATTGTAATCAACGAAAATGCCAGCCTGACCTACGATAACGGCAGCAGCCACACCATCCACGGCAGTGCTTTTAATTTCGGCACCACCAACATCAATAATGGCACCGACCTCACCATTACAGGCTCCCTTTATGTGCTGCCACTTTCTACGGTAAATGTAAATCCGGGCGGCGCGCTGACAGTCAACAAAAAACTGGAAACAGACTTTCTGCTGGGTGATGGTACACTGAACATCCACAGTGATGCTACCGGCTCCGGTTCACTGATTATTAACGAATCGGTGGATGGCGACATTAATGTAGAACGCTATCTCACGCGCGGAAAATGGCATTATATCGCCAGCCCTCTCAACGACAGCCGGATATTTAATGAATTCCTCGGCCTGAGTGGAGGCACAAATAACGATCAGTTTTACTGGTGGGATGAAGACGGTAGCTGGGAGGGCAATACCGGCATCTGGTTTGATATCCTGAATAACCCTACCGGAATTTCCTATACCGCCAATAGTTTTGAAGCAGCACAAGGCTATGCCATTAATTATGCGGGCAGTGGCGGTGAAACCATAACTTTTGTCGGAACACCCTATATTTCCAACAAAAGTATTGATATTACAAAAGACAATAACAGCGTTAGGGCCGGCTCCAACCTCATCGGAAACCCTTTTACTTCAACCATTGCCGCCAACAGCAATGCAGATGAAAATAACTTTTTAAGTGCCAACAGCAGTCTGCTCAGCACAGATAAAAATGCTATTTACTTATGGAATGAACAGGATAACTGGCTGGGCAATCGCGATGACTACATCACAATATCAAATTCTGATGGAGCAAAATACCTCAACATAGCACAGGCTTTTATGGTAGTAAAAAAGGATGAAGGCACAAGTACGCTTAATTTTAACGCAAATATACGGAAACACGGCACAGCTACATTTTATAAAAATACTGAAAATGACGATGTAAGCCGTTTTTATATGAGCGTCGAAAATGAGGAAGGGCTGTATAATGAGATCCTGATCGCTTTTATGGACGGTATGAGCAAAGGACTGGATATCAGCTATGATGCCGGAAAGCTCAAAGGCAATCCGGATATTGCACTCTATACCCGGCTTGTGGAAGACAAGGGGAAAGATTTTGCGCATCAGGCGCTACCTCCAATTAAGCACCAGTCTTTTGCAGTAAAAACCTGTTTGGACGTAAGCAATGGTGGGCAATACACCTTCCGCATCAAAGAATTGCAAAACCTGGATGAATCCATCAGTATTGAGCTGGAAGACAAATCATCCGGCCACCTGATTGACCTCCGCGAAAACGGCTCATACACTTTCCATATCAGCAATCCGGGCGAAATCACGGAGCGTTTTGTACTGCATTTCAACGGAACAACGGCAATTGAAGAGCCTGTATCAGAAATGTTTGCAAACATCTGGGTACAGGGAAATATGATCCACATGAATTGCAAGAACAAGCCAGAGCGCATCACCCTCACCGACATCACCGGCAGGACATTGGGCGTTTGGGACAATACGGAAAGCATCCCCGCACCAATAACTACAGGGATATACTTACTCACGGTAAACACTAATAATCAACGAATAACAAAAAAAATAATAGTAAATTAATGTTTTCTTATTGTAGAGGTGCAAACCCCATCGGAACCCAATGGAGGCAGTGATCCAGGAGCTGGGAACAATCCCGTAGGCAGCTAAATAGCAATTTTACTGGTTCTTTGGAGAGCATACAGGGCAAACGCATCATAATTTATACTGCTTGGTTCTACTAGGAATTCCGTGGAAACCTTTAATGTATTCAAAGGTTGGAATACAGTTTTAAATACCTATCAAAATATAGAGAACTAAACCGGGACAAACTTTCCAAATGAAACTTTGGGAAAGTTTAACCTCCAATTCTTCCTCAATTTTGATTACCCACAAAAAAACGAGTAGAACCTACTGCTTATTGAAAATATGCCTTGTTTTAAGATACGTTTTCCCTGAGGGAGCTTATGGTTTTCGAAATTAAAGAAAGATAGACCGATTAATTTTAGTGGTTTCATTCATTGGATGACTTTGATTCAAACGATGATTACAGTTTCCTATAAATTGCAAAGCCCTTCAGTTATATTAGTCACTGAAGGGCTTTTGTATTACTTAAGCTGTTTACATTCATGAATTTTATATTCCGATAGAAAAATATATCAAATATTTCATGACAAAACGCAAGAAGAAAAGAATATTATTCTTTTTAAAAGTTGCCTTACCCAAAATATTCAAACATAAAAATCAAGTTTGTTTGCCATAGGATGCCATCCCATTAATCTGGTTTGCAGTATTACTGTATAAAAATTCCATCTCATTGCAAAATCTCTGTAATAGGACAAGCTCTAATCAAAACAACCAAACACAGATGACAGAAATAATCTATAAAGAACAAATAATTCCGTCATCTGTGTCCCATTCAATAAAAAATCAATCCACCAAAAGTTTACAAGCCGTAACACCTTTGGATGTAGTAATGTACACGAGATACAAACCTTCACGGATACCCTGAAGTGGGAGTTCTATTTCATTTTCATGCGACTGCAAAGCGGAAGCACTATAAGACACAACTTCCTTTCCTTGAACATCATAAATGCTTACTGAGGCATCTTTTAAGCTGTTTTCCTGCAGTTTGATTTTTACAGATCCTTTATTATTTGCAGGATTAGGATAAACCTCAATAAAACCTAGCTCTTCCGATTCCGCAATCCAGGTACCGATCTGCCCATCTGACTTGATATTCTGCCCAAATAGCACACTATTGGGAATATGCATCTCGTGCAAATCCAGCTCCCAGGTAGCAACACATTGTTCATTGATTTCATCGCTTACCATAAGGCCGTTTTTTAAATCAGGTCGGTTAGAAACCATCGTTTGTGCAGGCCATACCATCATTCCATCATAATCAAACTTCTCAGCTCTTATGTAAACCATGGCTTCTGCGGAAACGTATTCCATATAGAAAAACAGCGCATGACCATCGCTTAATAATTTCACAACCGGCCATCCGTAAATGGTATCCATCATAGACACAATCGGATGAAAGAGTTTTCCGTTTTCGCCCCAGATTCGCTGGCCATCCTTATTGATTTTTTGCCCCATGATACTGTTGCGGGATCTTTCTTGTTCCAAAACTTTTTCTATCCAAAATATCAGCAATTCATCGCTTTCGTCAATATATTCCATACTAAAGCTGCCCCGGTCGGTATTCATCAGTTCATCCGCACTTACGGTCACTGGCTTAGGCCAAACAGTATTGCTGTTTTCGTCAATATATTGAATAAAGGTTTTGAAAACATAATTATCTGAATAATTGGCGGCAACATAAACACCCCCGTTTTTATCCTTGCGGCAAACGATGGGGTTCATCCATAAATCAGAAAGTAAGAGCGGATATTTAAATACTTGTTTTGGTTGATCAAAAACAGGCGTTCCGTCGGCATCAAACTGCCACGCACGCAGGCTCTGATCATACCAATAAATAGCAGTATCGGGATCTTTATAAACTGTATCGTGCTTATAAACAATCATGGTTTTGTTGTCATCCAATTCCAGCAATCGGGAGCCCCAGTCCATATTCCCTGGGTTCTGAGGGATCGTATGCGCCCATAGCAGACTGCCATCAGAGGAATATTTGGCCACCCTTGTTTTATAGCTATCCAAAAATTCGAGGGATTCATCCAGAAAGGAAACATCAAAGCTGATCACGACATTGTTATCACTGGCAACCATCAACTGTGGTCCATAATCACCGAAATTCCCCGGATCACTGACATCGATTCCTTCATCGCCCCAAAGCTTCACGCCCTGGTTTGTTACTTTATTCAATCGCATATGCAGCAGGCTGTCACCCGAACCTCCGGGCGGCTCCAAACGTGAATAGGCAAGGTAAATACAACTGTCCTGATCAAACACAAGTTCCACACCGGGCACCCATCTCATGTTGGGTCCATTGCTGATCAAAACGCCCATATCTGCCCATTGTTTCACACCATTGAAGTCATATTTTTGCAGATAAATCACATAGTTTATTGCAGGATCATCTACTTTGTTGTAGTAAAGATGATAATATGCACTGTCCTGCGGATTCATGCGAAACTCCCCATAAGCATAGGTTGTATCCCCTTTCGAAAGCAAAGTATTTTGCTCAGGGTCGGAAGTCCATTGTGCCTGCACTGTAAAAAAGTATGCCAGGCTGATTAAAACAGTAAAAATTTTTTTCATAGCTCTTAATTTTAGTTAGTGGATATTTATTGTTCATGCATCTGCATTCAATATTTTCAAAGTACGATAATTAGAATCTTATTCTTTTGGTAATACATATCAAACCCGGAAATAAGGCTAATGCTGTTTAGCATCATCATATATCAGTACAAAAAATCAAATACCTATTCTTTTTAAGGTACTACACGGAATTTCGTGGAAAGAAAAATTATTTTATTTCAAACAGATTCCTCCAAAGTTTCCTCATTCTTCGGAAAACTTTGTTGGAATGACGCGTTTTTATAAAGTCAGGAGGCAAATGCGGAGAGGACGTGTTTAAAATATACTATTGTGTCCTCGCCGCATTTGCCTTAAACACTTCTTAGACAGCGTCATTCCGACCGGAACAAAGCCAAACGAAGTGATTAAGGCTTTGTGAAGGGAGGAATCTGTTGGAGTTCATTCTATTTTATTAAATATCTTAATTTCAAACATTATCATTACCCACGAAATTCTTAGTAGAACCCTTTTTAAACAATTTTAGTTATTTCATAGTAGTCAAATATACAAAAAAATTCATACTAATTTGAAATTATTAAAAAAAAAACGACATCTTTCACTATTCACCAGCTAACTTTCTGTTATTCAAAAACTTAAATAATACAAGACAAAACAACATCCAAAAACCCTACGACATCACTTCGTTTTTATTAAGATGCACGCATTTATCCCCAAAGCAGACCAGTATATTATTATTATGTATGATAGGAAAACAGCACGAACCCCGGTTCACACCAAATCCATACTGAAAAGAGCAAATGCTAAAAGAACACGCAAAACCGGATTCCAAACTCGCCGGAATACTCAAATCGGCAGGGATTTTATAAACCTGATTTACGAGGAATTAATTTCCCAAATAAATAAGCTCCCCTTCGCCAATATCTTCCCAGAACAGGATTTCAGGATTTCCTCGATAATAAACATTGCCCTTAGCTTCAATCCTTGCGGTAAGACGTAAATTAGCACGCACATAACAATCATTCGATGAACGCGATACAACGTCCAGATAATCAACATCCATTGCATCGCAGAAAAATGGGCCATAGGAAACCGAATAGATACGCAGAAAGCGCGTACTGCCAGTCATATGAAAATCAACAGCACCAGAATGCTGCGCCAAAGACATTTCATACGTATCCACATCCATACGGATACTTCCAGCGCCATTCCATACTTCAATATTCAAAAAGGCCGTTTGGTATAGCCCCTTTGTGCTTAATTCTGCCGTAGAGTTGTACTGAATGTCACGGATACTATCTCGATAAATCAACACCTTCAATTCCGTATCCAGATCGCGCAGCCAGTTGCATTTGTTACGGTTTTCAATAAACAAAACGGTATCAATCACTTCCGTACTGATTCCATCAATAATATTTTCACCGGCACGTACTTCAATAAGGTCTTTGTCGGAATTGATCAGGGCCACATCAATATTATCATTGAGCGATATGGAATTAAAATCTTCCGTATAACGCTCCTCTACGGTTATTTTGCCGATAGATTTGAGGCAATTGCTCTCTTTTGTGCAAGCTGCAAAAAGAGCCAAAACAAACAATGTCGTGATAATTTTCCTCATTGCCTAAAGTTTAAATCCCAGTCCAAGGCCCACACAATCTGCTTTGGCAAAATGTGATTTCAGGCTAAGGTTCAACAAAAAATGCCGTCCCACCAAATAATTCAGTGAAACAACATCATAAAAGCTACCATTTGAATCTTCCTTTTGGTATAAATAAATACCCAAACGCAGCCCGATACTAAAACGGGAAATCTGCCATTCGTGCACTGCCGATAATCCCGGTTTGATGTATTCGTAACGATATTCGAGCACTTCTCCCTTCCTTTTCAGTAGCTCCACATCCGAATCATCATAGACCACATCCAGAGCAAGGCCAAGTTTGCGGGTTTCACGGTAATAATAAAGCGCATTGATATTTCCCTGCACCTGAAAGTACTGAAGCCCATCCACTGGCGCAATTTCTTTTTGTCCCGCCCATACAGAAAAATAGTATTCAAAGCTTCCTTTTTTCATTTCTTCCGGCGCAACACCCGTCACATACTGCTCTTCCTTCCCAATGATGTTGTAGGTAACCGACATACCTGCCGTAAGCACATTAATGCCATAATTCGGCATACGCGAACTGCCGTTGCTGAAATGGGTAAAAGCCAGCCCGCCTTTAAGCCGCCAGCCGTGCACCAACTGAGAAACGTACATCAGCTCAAAATCCACCACAGAGTTTAGATGTGAACCCATTGCCGAGTTTTTGTAATTCTCAATGCGGTCGAAACATTTATCAAACCACGACAATCCGGCGCCAAAACGCAGCACAAAACCATCCCTTCCTTTGGGCATCAGTGGAAAATCAATAAACGGATAAAAAGCATCGACCCCGCCCAGGATATCGGAACCACCCAAATCGGAATGCAGATAAGAAAAACCTATATAAGGATAGTTATACTGTTCCTGCCAGGCTTTTTTACCCGTTGTCGAACGGCTTATTTCTACCTGATAAACAGAGAAATGCCTGTTGGTAAACACCTCCATTTCGGGATGATGGTCTATAATAAACCCATATTGCGCCCGAACGCCCAAGGCCCACGAAGAGCGAAGGCTATCCTGAAGTTTATAGGAATGCAGTATTTGTGCGCTAATGCCGCTCAAGGCAAATATTGCAATCAATAGTGTTAGGCAAAATCTCTTTCTCAACATAATAATTTCTGTGCAGTTTACCGGCACCTGTATGCTTTTATAAAAGCTGTGCAAAAATATAAATTCCACGGAGATGCGAGGAATTTATTTGGAGGAGGCAAGTCTCCAAAAACCTCGCATCAAGCATTTGCGGATAAAAAACTATCAAATTAATGTACTTTTGCCGCAAAAGCCGCATTGATGCCGGCTAAAATCAAACAAGATGGAAGAAAAACTAAAAGCATTTGAACGTTTACTCACAATAATGGACGAATTGAGGGCGCAATGTCCCTGGGACAAAAAACAAACCATTGAAAGCCTCCGCTACCTCACCATCGAAGAAACTTATGAGCTATCGGATGCTATTATTGAAGGAAATTTGGATGAACTTAAAAAAGAACTTGGCGACCTGATGCTGCACCTTGTTTTTTATAGCAAAATTGCCGACGAGAAAAAAGCCTTCAATATCACCGATGTACTCAACGGAATCAGTGAAAAGCTGATTGCACGCCATCCCCACATCTATGGTGATGTAAAAGTTGCCAACGACAAGGATGTAGCAGACAATTGGGAAAAAATAAAGCTCCAAAAAGAAGGGAAAAAATCAGTGCTTCAAGGTGTTCCCTCTTCCCTTCCACCCCTTGTAAAAGCCTATCGCATGCAGGAAAAAGCAGCCGGAGTTGGTTTCGACTGGGAAAAACCGGAGCAGGTCTGGGAAAAAGTTTTGGAAGAAATGGACGAAATGCGTGATGAGGCTGCAAAAACAGACAATCACGATAAAACCGAAATGGAGTTTGGCGACCTGCTTTTTGCCTTGGTCAATTATGCCCGCTTTATTGGTGTCAATCCGGAAGATGCCCTTGAAAAAACCAACCGGAAATTCAAAAGCCGTTTTCAGTATTTGGAACAAAAAGTAAGGGAAAACCAATTAAATCTCAGTGAGATGAGCCTGGACGAAATGGACCGATACTGGAACGAAGCAAAAAAACTGGAACACAGGGAGCAATAAAATCCCTTTCTTTTTCATATTTATATTTGAAAGATTTTTAAGATGCGCATTAAAACTGACTTTCTGATTATCGGCTCAGGCATTGCCGGACTTAGCTATGCCCTGAAAGTTGCCGAACACGGCAAAGTACTGATCGTAACCAAAACGCAGGCCGATGAAACCGCCACGCGCTATGCACAAGGCGGTATTGCGGCTGTTATGTACACACCCGACACATACGAAAAACATATTCAGGACACACTCAATGCAGGCGACTATCTGAACAACGAAACAGCGGTCAGGCTTTGCATTACAGAATCGACCGAACGCATTAAAGAGCTCATTGAATGGGGCACAAATTTCGATAAAGACAAATCGGGCCGATATTCTTTAGGCAAAGAAGGCGGCCATTCGGAACATCGCGTACTGCACCACAAAGACAGCACCGGTCTGGAAATCGAACGCGCTTTACTAAAAGCTGTTGAAAAACATGAAAACATTGAGCTGCGCGAAAACTGCTTTGCGCTCGACCTGCTCACACAGCACCATCTCGGAGAAGAAGTAAAAAGAAAAAACAGCAATATCATTTGCTATGGAGCTTATGTACTCGACCCGAAAAACAACGAAATTCATACCGTATTGGCCAAAACCACGATGCTGGCAACCGGAGGTGCGGGCAATGTCTATTATACAACGACCAATCCCAAAACCGCAACCGGTGATGGCGTAGCAATGACCTACAGGGCAAAAGGGATCATTAACCATATGGAATTCATGCAGTTCCACCCTACTTCGCTTTACAATCCGGGCGAAAAACCTTCTTTTTTAATTACCGAAGCCCTAAGAGGATACGGCGCCATCCTCAAAACGATCGACGGCAAGGAATTTATGCATAAATACGACGAACGCGAATCCCTTGCGCCTCGGGATATTGTTGCACGCGCAATTGACAACGAGCTAAAAATCAGCGGCGAAGAACATGTTTGCCTCGATTGCCGTCATCTCGATAAAAACGGACTGATTCGGAGTTTCCCGACAATTTACGCCAAATGCCTGAGCATCAATATCGATATCACCAAAGAAATGATTCCTGTAATTCCAGCTGCCCACTATACCTGTGGCGGGATTAAAACCGATCTGGAAGGACGGACATCCATTCAAAACCTCTATGCATCAGGCGAATGCGCTTCAACCGGGCTGCATGGCGCCAACCGTTTGGCATCAAACTCCCTGCTCGAATCTGTGGTTTTTTCGCATCGTGCTGCCGGTGATGCCATCAGAAATTCCAAAAAAAATACTTTTTGTGATGAAATCCCAGACTGGGACGCCGAAGGCATGGCAATGAACGAAGAGATGATCCTCATTACCCAGTCGCTCAAAGAAGTACAACTGCTTATGTCGAGCTATGTAGGAATTGTGCGCTCAAACCTGAGATTAAGAAGAGCCCTCGACCGCCTGGAAATTATTTACCGCGAAACGGAAGATTTATACAACAGATCCATTATTAACACATCCATATGTGAACTTCGCAACATTATAAACGTTGCATACCTGATTATCAAATCGGCCACGGACCGCAAGGAAAGCATTGGCCTTCATTTTTCAATTGATTATCCAAAAAAGAAATAAAATGGCACTGATAAAAACTGTAAAAGGGATGACGCCCAAAATCGGAAAAAACGTTTTTTTGGCCGACAATGCAACCATTGTTGGTGAAGTTGAAATGGGCGATGATTGCAGCATTTGGTTTAATGCTGTTGTGCGTGGCGATGTACACTATATCAAAATCGGCAAAAACGTAAACATACAAGATGGCGCCGTTATTCATTGCACCTACAAAAAATCACCGGTAAATATTGGCGATAATGTTTCGATTGCACACAGCGCCATAGTGCACGGCTGCACCATAAAAGACAATGTTTTGGTAGGCATGGGCTCCATTATCATGGATGATGCCGTAATTGAAAGCAATTCCATCGTTGCTGCCGGCGCGCTGGTATCGAAAGGCACAGTGGTAAAATCCGGTGAAGTTTGGGCGGGCGTTCCTGCGAAAAAAATCAAAGATATGGATGCATCCCTGCTTGAAGGCGAGGTAAAAAGGATTTCAGGAAGCTACAATATGTACGCCAGCTGGTATGAAGACGGAAAGGAAGACTAAAGTTTATTGCCCTGCATCCCAATTTTCACTGCTTTAAATACCAGCAGTACGGCCAAAAGCGCACTACCTAAAGCTGCCAGTACAGACAGCACCATTTCGTCGGTGATGAATGTGAAGCGGAACAGCCCATGAAAAAATACGGCTGCTACCAAACCCGTCATAGAATCGATAAAACGGTTATTGCGCAATTTGCCCAGGCCGACGAAAAAACCCATGATTGTTCCAAAAATAACGGAAGCCGGTGCGTATAGGAGCATTTCCCAGAGGCTGTCGAAATAAACTGGGTTTCCAAAGAAATTCCACCACAACAGCCAGGAAGTAGCCAGCCCCAGTGAAGTCATAACAGAATAGACTATTCCATCGGATGGACTGCGAAATATCTTTTTAGGAACAGCATAAAACCTAAATATCAGAAACTTAACAAACTCCTGCACGCCTCCGACCACAACAAATGCAAAAAACGTTGCCCGTTTCAGGCTTCTTGTAGTTTCAAAATCAAGAAGTGTTGCTATATATTGAGCCAATAAAACCAAAATCACGGCAGCAAAGCCCAGCAGGTAGCTATACAGCAAAACCTTATGCTCCCCTTTTGGAAACTTATACCGTAAATACAAATAAAACAGTATTGCGATCAATGGAGCAAGGAAGAGTGAAAAAGAGTTCATATCTTATTGGTTTTATATGGTTTAGATCAAGTCTTTAGTTACAAACCCTCGAAAGAGCCTAATTTATTAAACGCATTATAACCCAAATATACTAAATTTCTTACTTTTACGCTGTATTTTTTGGGAATATATGCGGATAACATAAATTTAACATGAATAAAATAGAAATCAACTCCATAGATAAGGAAGAGGCGAAACGAAAGGGCATTGATGCCTGGCCGGTTTGGGAAAAAGAAATCAGCCGATTTGACTGGTTTTATGAGCAAGCTGAGGAGTGTTACATTCTTGAAGGCGAAGTTTTTATACAAACAGAAAACGAGACTTTCCACATAAAGGCGGGTGATCTTGTCCGTTTCCCACAAGGATTGGCCTGCATTTGGGACATTAAATCACCCATCAGGAAACATTACCGCTTTGATGACTGAGCGCAATACAAAAAAAGCCACAGTAATGCGTTCTACAGGCAGCTGGTATTCGGTGCTCAGTGAAGACCAGCAGGTTTTGGATTGCAGGATCCGGGGCAAATTCCGCACAAAAGGGCTACGGACCACGAATCCTGTTGCTGTTGGAGACCATGTACGAATCGAAAATGTGAATGGCGACTGGATGATTGTCCACATTGAAGACCGCCATAACTACATCATCCGAAAATCAATAAAAAAATCCAAAGCACATCACATTATTGCAGCCAATATTGATCAGGCTCTTTTGATTGTTACTATGGCATTTCCCAAAACCAGCATGGGTTTTATTAATCGTTTTTTGCTGACTGCCGAAGCCTATCACATACCCGCCACCATAGTTTTTAATAAGTCCGACCTCTACGAAAATGAAATCCGGAAACGCTACGGGCATTTTAAAGATATTTATGAATCAGCCGGTTACAAAACCTTATTGGTTTCCGCATTAGAAGGCAGCAATATTGATGTTTTCCGGGAATTGCTCCACGATAAGGTCAGCTTGCTCTCAGGGCATTCCGGTGCAGGAAAATCAGCATTAATTAATATGTCAGAAGAGGGCTTTAACCTAAAAACCTCCGAAGTTTCACATTACAACGACAAAGGCAGGCATACAACTACTTTTGCCGAAATGCACCCCTTAAAAAATGGTGGATTTATTATCGACACTCCCGGGATCAAGGAGTTTGGCGTAGTGGATTTCCAAAAATGGGAAGTATCGCATTATTTCCCCGAGATGCTCCAATACCTGAACCAATGCAAATTCAACAACTGCACGCATACCAACGAACCTGCATGCGCTGTAATCAAAGCGGTTGAAGAAGGGAAAATACGTTCTGAGCGCTATGAAGGCTATCTGAACATTATAAATGACGAAGACGTTGATATGCAGGAATGGCAAAACCAATAATATGATCGCAAGAAACCTCTTAACACTCGATATACTGCCCGCACGGCCTGAGGATACGCCCGCTCTCTTACTGGACAGGATGGAAGATTTCCTACTTAGTGAGCTGCCTTTAGTTGATGAAGAAAATAACTACCAGTTTATGCTCCGGGAAAATGACCTTACATCACTTTATGATCCCGATAAACCCATCAACCAGCAAAACCTGAACAGCAACTACCGTATTGCATGCCATGAGTATCAACATCATATGGAAATCCTCAAAGCTTTTGCCGAAAGAAAAACTTCCTGCATCCCGGTAGTGGACAACAAAAACCGTTTTACCGGACTGATCACTGCGGTCGATTTCCTGCATTATCTCAGTACCAATTCCGCATTGATACAGCCCGGAGCCGTTATTGTACTGGAAGTAAACAGCACAGATTATACGCTTACTGAAATTGCGCGCATTGCCGAATCAAACGAATGCAAAATCCTGGCACTCGATATCCACAGCCCAAAAGACAGCAAAAAGCTGGAAGTGAGCATCAAACTACATCAAAACAAAATCAGTCCATTAATCCAGACCTTCAACCGCTTTGGATACAAACTGCTGGCGGCTTATTCCGAATCGGACTACAGTCAGGATATGCAAGAAAGGTACGACTCCCTGATGAAATACCTCGAACTTTAGCGATGCAAAAACAAAAACGACTGCCCATATTAATTCCAATTATTTTACTGATATTCAGTAGTTCAGGCATCTTTGCCCAGGAAAAAGCACTGGACAGCATTAAAAATGAAACTACCCTTGCATTTACCATCCCTCAAAAGGATTCCGCTCGCTATTACTACATTAAATCCATTCGTTTTGAAGGAAATAATATAACTAAAGACAAAGTCATCTGGCGTGAGCTGAATTTTCGCGAAGGCGATTCCATTAAAGGGAAAAACCTGTTTACACGCTTGGAAAAAAGCCGCGAAAACCTGCGCAACCTCTCGCTTTTCAATTTTGTGCACATCACGGCCAGCCTTGACAGTTCCTGTACATATTGCAGCACTGTCACAATACGGTTTATTGAACAATGGTACATCTGGCCATTTCCCATCTTTGAAGTAGCCGACCGGAATTTTAATACCTGGTGGAAGAAAAAAGACTTTTCACGCCTTAATTACGGCGTTTTCTTTGAGCATAAAAACTTCCTCGGCCTTAACCAAAAACTAAAGCTGTTGCTACGGTTCGGGCATGACCAAAAATATGAGCTTTCCTATTACAATCCTTACATCAACAAAAAACAAACCATTGGAATGGGCATCAGTGCCGGCGCAAAGCTCAATCATGAAACAGCTTATATGACCGATAGCAATAATGAGGAGCTTTTTTATAAAGATGATAATGTAAACGTGAAAAAGGAGTTTTATTTTGGTTTTGATTTTACCTTGAGGCGGAACATCTACAACACGCATATTTTATCAGTCAAATACATCATGAACCGTTTTGCCGATTCGCTGGTAATTTTAAACCCTGAATATTCCCCCGGCCAAAAAACCGAAGTCAATTACACCCAGCTGCATTATATGTTCCGTTCCGACCACCGCGATTACAAACACTACCCTCTGGGAGGCTGGTATTTTGATGTACGCATGACGCAAAAAGGCATCCCCGGCAATGAAGGCCTCAATATGTTTGATGCGGTATCCTCATTCAGAAAATACTGGAAATTGCATGAGCGCTGGTTTTTTGCCAGTGGTGTTACCGGAAAAATATCCTCCAAAGGAGCACAGCCTTATTTTGCACAACGTGGCCTGGGCTACGGAAGGGACTTTGTGCGGGGCTATGAATATTATGTTATCGACGGGCAGGATTATGCCTTATTAAAAACAAACTTAAAATTTGCTCTGATTCAGCCACATATACACAAATTCGGATTCATCAGGAATGAAAAATTCAATACCGTGCATTACGCAATTTACATGAATTTTTACCTTGATGCCGGTCATGTATGGGATCAGGAATTGCAGCACGTCAACGACCTGGACGACCAGCTTTTGCTGGGTGGAGGCATTGGGCTCGATTTTGTAACCTATTATGACAAAGTGCTGCGCGTAGAATATTCGGTGAACAAAATGGGCGAAGGGGGTGTATTCCTTCATTTTATAGCTCCAATATAACAAGTTCAAAAATAGCGGCAAAGGAATTGAAACAAAATAATTTCCGCCGAGTATAAATGATGAATTATCCCTTGCAAGGAAAAAATAATGATGAAGATAGCCATATTCGGGAAAAGCATTGAGCAGGAGCACATCCCCTATTTGCAGCAGCTTTTTGACAAGCTCAAAGACTGCGGTTGCAGTTTGCTGATTTTTGAGTCTTATTATAATTTGCTCAAAGGCCGCGTAAAGCTGCACTCAAAAGCAGAAACATTCAGCTTGTACCGCGATTTTAAAGGCAAGGCAGATTTGCTGATTTCCATTGGTGGAGACGGCACTTTGCTCGACACCATTGCTTTAGTACGCGATTCGGGCACACCGGTTATGGGCATTAATATGGGAAGGCTGGGATTTCTGTCCAGTATTTCCAAAGAAGAGATTATGCCCGCCATTGATGCTATTATCCAAGGCGATTACACCTATGATAAGCGGAGCTTATTAAGATTAAACACAGATTTCCAGCTATTTGGAGACTTAAACTATGCCCTGAACGAATTGAGCATCCTCAAAAATTATCCTTCGAGCATGCTTTCGATCAGTGCCTGGATAGACGATAAATTCCTCAATTCGTATTGGGCCGACGGACTGATTATTGCCACGCCCACCGGATCAACAGCCTACAACCTAAGCTGTGGGGGACCGATTCTCACACCCGACAGCAATAATTTCATTATCACACCAATAGCTACCCATAACCTTAGCGTACGGCCTTTGGTTATCCCGGACACATCACACATCCTCATTCGCGTTGAGGGCCGTATTAAAAACTTCCTCATCAGCCTTGATTCCCGTTCCGAAACCATCGACTCCAGTATGGAACTGCGCATCGAAAAAGAACAATTTGGGATCAACATTATTAAGATGAACAATAAAAATTTCTTCTCAACCATCCGCAACAAACTAAAATGGGGTTTGGACATCCGCAACTAAAAGAACTTCTGCCCAAAAACACTAATAATTGCCTGCGAATTCTTTGGGCATTCCAGTGCTTAACATACTTTAACAAAATAAATAAGACAAAGAAGGCTGCAATTTGGAGCAAAAAATACTAATTGCAGCAAAATAGAGTTATGTTTTAGATGCAGAAGCTGGTATATTTTTCAGTCATATTATTGATCATTTCCACAAATGCCCGTGGGCAATACCTTGAGATTGGGCCACAACTTGGCGGCATGTACTATCTTGGCGATATAAACCCGGGCTTGCATTTTGGAAACACCAATCCCGGATTTGGCTTTCTGGCACGTTATAACCCCACAACAAGATGGGGCTTAAGAGCTCATTTCCTGACAGGTAAGGTCGATGCCAGCGATGCAGAATACCAGGTCGTCCTCAACCGAGACCTCAGTTTTGAATCAAATATTATGGAAATTGCGTTCATTGCCGAGCTCAATTTCCTAACCTATTTTACCGGAAGCAAACAAGACTATTTTTCGCCCTATATTTTTGGTGGCCTGGGGATGTTCACTTATTCACCAAAAGCCGATCACAACGGACATTTAGTTAGTTTACAGGAGCTTAGAACCGAAGGCCAGGGCAGCAAAGAATATCCCGACAGGGAAATGTACAGCACGACCAGTTTAGTGATACCATTCGGAATTGGCGTAAAATACAGCCTGACCGACAAAATCTGTGTCGCAGCAGAATGGGGGCTCAGAAAAACTTATACAGATTACTTAGACGACATCAGCCAAACTTATTATATTGATTCTCAGGAAGCTCAATTTATTGATATAGCAGAAATAATGTCAGATCCCACACAAAACCACGATACAGGCATGCAAAGGGGAAACCCGGCATACAATGATTGGTATGGTTTTGCAGGGATAATTATTACCTATAAAATAGATTTAAGCCCAAGGTCGCGATGTAATGACTTTAAGAATATCAAGGTATTCAGGTAATAATATATTATTTTTGCCGCTTTTATTTGTGGCAGGGATCATGTATTTTTGCCAGCGCTTTAAAAGTAAAAACGAATGAGCAGTCTTAAAAATAGCATTAAACCCGGTAAATTACCCTGTCATATCGCCGTGATTATGGATGGAAACGGCAGATGGGCAAAAAAAAGGGGCAAAATGAGGATTTTCGGCCATGAAAACGGAGTAAAGGCTGTTCGGGAAACTGCTGAAGGCGCAGCAGAACTTGGCGTGAAATACCTTACGCTTTATGCTTTTTCCACCGAAAACTGGAACCGCCCCAAAATGGAAGTCAATGCCTTGATGAAATTACTGGTAAAAACAATCCATCAGGAAACCCAAACGCTCAACAAAAACGACATCAGGCTACAAACCATTGGCGACATTAGCAAGCTCAGCAACGACACGCGCAATGAGCTGCAAAAAGCCATCGAAAACACTGCGGGCAATAAAAGGATGACACTGACGCTGGCTTTAAATTATAGCGCGCGCTGGGAAATCACAGAAGCATCACGGCTGATTGCCCAAAAAGCAAAAAACAATGAGCTCGATCCAAATAAAATTACGGATGAGGTTTTTTCGGCACATCTCGCTACGGCCGGTTATCCCGACCCGGAACTGCTGATCCGTACAAGCGGCGAAAACCGAATAAGCAATTATCTGCTCTGGCAAATTGCTTATACAGAACTCTATTTTACTCCAGTACTTTGGCCCGATTTTAATAAAGAAGAACTCTATAAAGCAATTTTGGACTTTCAACAACGCGAACGCAGGTTTGGCAAAACAAGCGAACAATTAAGTGAAACCCAAACGCAGAATAAATAATCAACCACGGCTTTAATGATGAAATTTAAATATCTCGTACTGCTCATACTTACAAGCTTTATTTTTGTTGCCCATTCCAATGCGCAGATATCGATTGGAAGCATCAATAATATTTCGTACGATAACCCAAAAGAGTATGAAATTGGAGGAATCACCGTTAGTGGCGTAAAATACTTAGACAACAATGTACTCATTATGTTATCAGGGCTATCGGTTGGCGACCGCATTATGGTTCCCGGAGATAAAATTTCCAGCGCAATCCGCAAACTCTGGAAACAAGGGCTGTTCAATAATGTGAGTATTTATGCCACAAAAATCCAGGGCAATCTCATTTTCCTGAATATCGATCTCAAAGAACGCCCCAGGCTTTCAAAATATAAAATTGAAGGTGTAAAAAAATCAGATGCCGAAAATATACGTGACAACCTGCATCTGATGGCCGGAGATGTGGTTACAGAAAACCTTATACTGCGCATCGAAAACACCATCAAAAATTATTTTACCGATAAAGGTTTCCTTAACGCCCGTGCTGATATTACGGAAGTCTTTGATACTACAAAAGCAAACAATGTAATCCTTGATATTGATATCGAACGCGGCGACAGGGTGCGTATCCTGAAAATTAATGTGCATGGAAACGAAAACTTAAGCGACGCTCAGATTAAAGGCGCGCTTAAAGACACAAAGGAAAAAGGCGTTATCCGTCCGATGAACAAACTTGACTCATTGTTTATCAATGTTATAAGTGATGTTTTCGCGCTTGATTTTTACGCAATATCAAAAGACTTCAATCATTATATTGATGAAAGTTATAAAATCAGGATATTTAAAGGATCCAAGTTTATCAAGGATTCCTATGAAGAAGATAAAGCCAACCTGATCAAAAAATACAACGAAAACGGATATCGTGATGCACACATTGTAAGAGACAGTGTGTATAAAGTGGATGACCGTACCATAGAAATTGATCTTGTTGTTGATGAAGGAGAAAAATACTACTTCAGAAACATCAACTGGGTTGGGAATACCAAATATACTGAAAACGAGCTCAATGCCATCCTGAAAATACAGAAAGGCGACGTTTATAATAAAGACCGCCTGGAAACCAACCTGAACTACAACCCTACGGGCTTCGACGTCAGCTCATTATATCTTGATGACGGCTATCTGTTTTTCAATGTCCAACCGGTTGAAGTGAATGTTGAAGGCGACAGCATCGACCTGGAACTCAGGATACATGAGGGCAAACAGGCACGCATTAATAAAGTTACGGTTACGGGAAATACCCGCACCAACGACCATGTAATCATCCGCGAACTGCGCACCAAGCCGGGGCAGTTGTTCAGCCGTTCCGACATCATCCGCACGCAGCGCGAGCTGGCACAGTTGCGCTATTTCAATGCGGAAACCCTTGGCCTTGACTATACGCCAAATCCTGCCGATGGAACTGTAGATATTGAATATCAGGTAGAAGAAACCTCTGCCGATCAAATCGAACTTTCGGGCGGTTGGGGCTACGGAAGGATTATCGGTACACTCGGACTGAGTTTCAACAACTTCTCACTGCGCAATTTCTTTAAAAAAGACGCTTGGCGACCGATTCCCAGCGGTGACGGACAAAAACTCTCCCTGCGCGTTCAAACTTATGGAAGCGGTTATATCAGCTACGGATTCAGTTTTACAGAGCCCTGGCTTGGAGGCAAAAAGCCGAATGCTTTCAGCGTTTCCTACTATCACGCCCTCTATTCCAACGGACTCGATAAAGGCGACCCCCTTCGTTCAGAGTTTATCAATAACAGTGTAACCATTGGACTTGGAAAGCGTTTGCAATGGCCTGATGACTTTTTCACCCTCTACCAAAGCATCAACCTGCAATGGTACAACCTGAGCAATTACACAAGCATCTTTAATTTTGGATCCGGAAGCGGTGACTTTTATAACTTCAGCTATCTGGTTGCTTTTGGAAGATCTTCCATTGATGCACCAATTTATCCTCGTTCGGGCAGTGATGTATCCATTTCACTGGAACTTACGCCACCCTACTCGCTCTTTTCTGATAAAGATTATGCCACAATGAGCGAAGATGAAAAATACAAATGGATCGAATACCATAAATGGAAATTCAAGAGCGATTTTTACACCAAACTTGTTGGCGATCTGGTATTGTCCACCCGCGTACGTTTTGGCTTTTTGGGCAAATACAACAGCGAAATTGGTGTAACACCCTTTGAACGCTTTTATGTAGGTGGTGACGGCCTTTATGGCTATAACAACCTTGATGGCCGTGAAATCGTGGCCTTGCGTGGCTACGGAAACGAAACAATCACACCCAATTATGCCTACAACAGCAGTTTAGGTGGTACCATTTACGATAAATATACATTAGAGCTGCGTTATCCGCTTTCACTAAATCCAAGTGCCACCATTTATGCGCTTACCTTTGTTGAAGGAGGAAATTCCTGGGGCAGTTTCCGTTCATTTTCACCATTTGATGTATATAAATCGGCCGGTGTGGGGATCCGCATCTTCCTGCCAATGTTTGGTGTGCTGGGGCTTGATTATGGTTATGGATTTGACGAAGTTCCGGGCATACCCGATGCCAACGGGGCACATTTCCACTTCTCCATTAATCAATCGCTCGATTAGTTTGGTATAATAATTGGATAATTCACCCGAAAATTAAAGGAGGTTTTTATGAATACGACAACAAAAATCAAATCATTCAAAAGTATTTTCATGCTGGCAATCGTTTTTATGCTGGCAGCAACATCTGCATCGGCACAAAAATTTGCCTTTGTAGATACGGATTACATACTGCAGAACATCCCGGAATACACCGATGCGCAGGCACAAATTGAAGACCTTTCCAAAGAATGGCAACAGGAGGTGGAAGCAAATTTTTCCGAAGTAGAAAAAATGTACAAAGAATATCAAGCCGAGGCTGTTTTGCTGCCGGAGGAAATGAAACAGAAGAAGGAAGATGAAATCATTGCAGCAGAAAAACAGGCCAAACAAATGCAGCGCAAGTATTTTGGTGCCGATGGCGATTTATTCAAAAAGCGAGAAGAGCTGATCAAGCCGATACAGGACCGTATTTTTTCAACCATCGAAGAACTGGCTACCAGTAGGAACCTAGGCATTGTTTTTGACAAAGCCGGCTCGGTAACCATGCTCTATGCAAATATCAAATACGATATCAGCGATGATGTTTTGGACGAATTAGGCTATAGTTTTAATACACGCAGGAACAAATAGCAATAAGTTTTACGGGAATGAACCACTGAAATGACCTTAATTTCGGTGGTTTTTTTATGGATAATTAAATATTATTAAGAAAAAAATTCAGGTATTGAACAATATATTCAATACATTTGCCCCTCATTTAAAAGAGAACTTAAATATCAAATTTTAAACGGACATGAAAAATATTTTCAAACTCATCCTTTTCGTAGCTATCCTCGGTTTTGCCGGTAATGCAAATGCACAAAAATTCGGTCATATCAATTTCGCTGAACTCTACAGCATTATGCCCGGACAAGACACAGCTCAGGCACTGTACGAACAATATGCCCGTGGACTGCAAGCCCAAATGGAAAACATGCAGAAAGAGCTTGAAACCAAGTTTTTAGATTATCAGACCAATATGGCCACAATGTCTGAGATCATCAAGCAAACCAAAGAAAAAGAAATCCAGGATTTACAGGCACGTATTGAAGCTTTCAATATGTCTGCAACACAGGATTTACAGGCTAAAGAAGCGGAACTTACACAACCACTGATCGAACGTGCAAAAAAAGCCGTTCAGGATGTGGCGAAAGCCAATGGGTTTACTTATATCTTTAATTCATCAGAAGGCTTGCTCCTTTATTCCGAACCTTCGGATAATATCATGCCTTTAGTTAAGAAACAATTGGGTCTTTAGTAAGACGAAACATAATAAAAAAAATCCCGGGCCTTTTGGTTTCGGGATTTTTTTGGTTTATAGCAGTTTATAGCGTTTCCCGGGCAAGGCTTTTACTACGGCTTTAAATTCCATATCAAGCAATTGTGTGGCTACACGGCTTAAAGGCATCCCGGCCTGGTGACAAATAAAATCGATACCTGCCTCCTGCCCTTCCGCATCATTGAGCACATCGGCAATTTTCTGCGACTCCGCATTTAACTCCACAAATAACTGCTTTTGAACACCCTTGCTTTCTTCTTTATCGTCGGGAAGCCAGTTCATCAGGTATTGGATATCGCGCGCATTTTCGCAAAGTGCGGCACGGTTTGTTTTAATCAGCCAGTTACAGCCTTCGGTTTTATGATCGCCGGGACGACCGGGTATGGCAAAAACATCACGACCGTAGGAGCCACCAATATCAGCGGTTATGAGCGAGCCTCCTTTACGGGCCGTTTCAATGACCAGGACGGCATCAGCCATTCCGGCAACAATGCGGTTTCGCTGGGGGAAATGCTCCCGGTCGGGCAGGCTGCCACTGAGGAATTCCGTTATCAAACCGCCTTTTTCCAGCATACGCGAAGCCAGTCCACGGTTTACTGCCGGATAAATCCGATCGAGGCCATGGGCCAGAACGCCAATCGTTTCCTGCTGATGGTCAACAGCATATTGATGGGCGCATGAATCGATACCGTAGGCCAGGCCGCTGATTATCTGCACATCACCGAGATCTCTTAGGATTTTCTGGCAAATCTCCACTCCGGCCTGCGAAGGTGACCTTGTGCCCACAACAGCCAAAACCTTTTTGGGGTTCAGGTCGGCCTTGCCCAGGGTATAAAGCATCATGGGTGCATCTGCACAATGCGATAAACGGCGCGGATAGGATTTATCAAGAAAGAAAACAGGCTTGATCCGGTTATCTTCAATAAATTTCACTTCCTTTTCGGCACGCTTCAAAGCAGCACTTTTATGCTCCCTGATTTTTTCTGCAATCATGCTGCCAATGCCAGGCACTTTCATTAATGCAGATGCTTTTTCGTGAAACACAGCTTCCACCCCACCTGTATAAGCAATTAGTTTCTTGCCGTTTACATCACCAATACCCGGTATCTGGCTTAAAGAAATTTGATATATAAGATCCATTTAACAATTTTCTAATATTCAAAATTAGGAAAATTATACTTTTGTCTGCAACTTTTACTCAAACAAAGCAAAGGTGAAAAAAGCGCGTATCATGATTGCCCCTTTAAACTGGGGTATTGGGCATGCAAGCCGTTGCACGCCCATTATACAGAAACTGCTTGAAAAAGAGCATGAAGTGGTTGTAGCCACTGATGGCCGGGCAGCGGCATTTCTCAAAAAAGAATTTCCACAACTCAAGCACATCAATTTACCCGGATATAATATCAACTATCAAAAGGAAGGCAATTTCGCACTAAATCTGGCAAAGCAGGTTCCTAAAATTTTTGCCAACATCCGCAAAGAACATAAAGCGACACTTCAAATTGTGCAAGAGCAGCAAATTGACGGTGTAATCTCTGATAATCGGTTTGGGCTTTATCATCCACAAAAGCCAACGGTTTTTATGTCGCACCAATTAAATATTGCCGCGCCGCACCCTATGCTTGAAAATATAATTGCCTATTTCAACAATAAATACATCCGCAAATTTGGCCGCTGCTGGATACCGGATGCTCCTCCTCCCAATAATCTCTCCGGTTCATTATCTACACCTCCTGATGGCGATCCGTTTTTTCAATATACCGGAGTTTTAAGCCGTTTTAATAAACTGGATGATCCTGAAAAACACTATGATTTTCTCGCGATTATCAGTGGGCCGGAACCACAACGTAGCATTTTTGAAGACAAATTAATGCAACAGTTGTCCGCATTAAAGCAACTAAAAGGAAATGTTGTGCGCGGTTTGCCCGGATCGGATGATAAACCAACCAAATGGTCGGAAAACATTCATGTTTATCCTCATCTTCCCTCCGATGATATCAATCGTTTAATTGCACAATCTGAGGTAATTCTATCGCGTTCAGGATATTCTACGATGATGGATTTAGCGGTTTACGGCAGCAAAGCACTCTTTGTGCCCACGCCCGGACAAACGGAGCAGGAATTATTGGCAGAATGGCATCAGGAGGCCGGGAATACCGTGGCACAAAACCAAAAAAACATGGACGTCCGTCTGGGTATGGAGGAAGCTATCAGGATGAAAGGAATCCCCAAAAGCCATTCAAGTGTGGAGCTGGATGCAGTGATTGATAACTTTTTGCGAATAATCGCTCGAAATTTATAAGGGATTTATCTCCTCATGGAGCTACATAAAAACAAGGATATGCTTTAATTTCTCAAAATTGTTTTGGGCAACGTTTCTATTTTCATGATTTTCATTTCGGCTGACGAATCTCAAAATCTTGGTTTCATCTAAAAAATGGCTCTAAGAGAATTTCGTGGGTTCTTATAAAATTTGAGATGAAAAGCATTGAAAAATATGTTCATATCAGGGCAAACCCATCTTAATCAAGCTATATTCGTTGCGTTTGGAAAAAACTGACGTCTTGTGTCAGATTGATATATTACAGGCTTTCTGTTTGACAACACAAAACAGCCAATTGCTTCATTTCCGAAAAACAGAGGGTTATAAGCTTAACAAGAACCCTCAACAGCCTGAAAATGCCGCAAAAAGAGGAATTGGCTTAGACCGCAGAGCAGTCAAATATGTATAAAGAGTTGCCATAGAACGGCATATACGACCCCGGCGGGGTCGAACCTTTGATTAACATTTCTTTTTATAGATATGCAATCCCTTTGGGATTGAAGACAAAATGGATTTAGATCGTCAACAACCTTATTACCAATGGATTTGAAATGCATAGTAATAGGATTGTCAAAAAGCAGTGCAATATTTATGATGCGTTTGCCCTGATGTTCATATAATATTTATGCGAAGAATCTGAGCTCCAACAGATTCCTCCCTCCCGATAGCTATCGGGACAAAGCCTTAATCACTTCGCTTGGCTTTGTTCCGGTCGGAATGACACTGTTTAATGTGTGTTTAAGGTAAAGCGGCTTCTCGCTTGGTTCGGCTCCGCTCACCACGGGACGCTTGAAGGCCTTAAAAGGCACTTCATAAGAGGAAATGAGACCAAGCATGAGGAAGGCTTTGTCGGAATCTGTTGGAGATTTAGCTTTTGTCTTTCCACGAAATTCCAAGTAGAACCAAAAAATAACTGTCAAAAGCAGCAAATTATGAACAATATTGCTAATGAACTTTGAAAATCCGGGAAAAAGGTGCATCTTTACATTTTATGAATTGAAAAACAGAATTATTTTAAGATGCAACAGAATGCGGAACTCGAACTGGCGAGAAAATTTGTTTATTATACAAACCGAAATGTTTTTTTAACCGGCAAAGCAGGCACCGGCAAAACCACATTCTTACATAATCTCCAGAGGGAATCCTTAAAACGTATGGTCATAACAGCGCCCACAGGAGTAGCTGCAATCAATGCAAAAGGGGTTACTTTGCACAGCTTTTTCCAGATGCCATTTGGCCCTATCCTCTGCGAGAGTGTTGCCGGGAAAAAGGCCGTTCAGGAACAAAATCAAAAACGGTTTCATAAAATCAATAAAAACAAAATCAGGATTATTAAATCGATTGACCTTTTAGTAATTGACGAAATCAGTATGGTGCGTGCCGACCTGCTCGATGGTATTGACGAAATACTAAGGCGCTACCGCGACCGAAGCAAACCCTTTGGCGGACTGCAATTACTGATGATTGGTGATATGCAGCAACTTCCTCCTGTTGTGAAAGATGATGAGTGGCAATTGCTGTCCCCATACTACGATACTTATTATTTCTTTGGAAGCCATGCGCTTAAAAAAACATTTACAGTAAGTGTGGAACTGAAGCATATTTATCGGCAAAAAGATGATGCGTTTATTAAAGTTTTAAATGAAATCAGGAACAATCGTTTAAGTCGCGAATCACTGGAAATTCTTAACGCCCGACATAAAGAAGGATTCCGTGACAGAGAGGAGGAAGGCTATATTAACTTGACAACGCACAATTATGCAGCTGATCAGATCAATGATGATGAACTAAAGCAAATCAAAAGCGAAAAATTCACATACAAAGCACGTATCACCGGCGATTTTCCCGAACATATGCACCCTGCGGCAACACAGCTTGAACTCAAAAAAGGCGCACAGGTTATGTTCATTAAAAACGACAGTCACCCATCAAAACGATATTTTAATGGTAAAATAGGAAAAATCACATCCTTAAGTAATTTAAACATTGAAGTGAGTTGTCCCGACTGGCCTGAGCCATTGGAAATTGACAGGGAAACATGGAAAAATATCCGTTACAAAATCGACGATAAAAGCAAAGAACTCAAGGAAGACGAAATTGGCACTTTCACACAATACCCTTTGCGGCTTGCCTGGGCCATCACCATCCATAAAAGCCAGGGGTTAACATTTGAGAAAGCCATCATCGATGCAAAAGCAGCATTTGCACACGGACAAACCTATGTTGCCCTCAGCCGTTGTAAAAGCCTGGAAGGATTGATACTGAGCACGAAAATTGCTTATTCTTCAATTATTACCGACCACAAAGTGCAATCATTCAACAAGCAAATTGAAGACAATCCGCCCAGCCAAAACACTTTGCTTGATGCTCAAAAAGATTATCAATACAAATTAATTGAAGAAATATTTAGCTTTAAGGAGCTGCGTTATCAAATGGAAGGCCTTTACAGAACGGCACGAGAAAACAACCGGATAATCCACGGACAACTTTATGAGAAGGTTGCTCAAATGCAAAGACCGGTTTTGGAAGAACTCTGGCAGGTTGGCAATAAATTTCTTGTTCAGGTTCAGCACCTTTTGCAAACACCCGAAGAAATTGATAATAATGAACAATTGCAGCAAAGAATTACAAAAGCTGCTGAATGGTTTATATCAAAATTTACAGAAGGACTGGAAATTCCCTTCAATAATTTAAAATGGGATACCGATAATAAAGCAATCAAAAAACGGCTAAATGAGCACATTGAAAAAATTAAGGAAATTATTGTGTTAAAATCATTTGCTTTTAAAGAATTCCGGAACGGCTTTCATGTGATGAACTATTTAAAGTTGAGGGCCAATATTTTAGCAGGAGATTTCGCGGAAACCCAAGAACGCAAAAAAGCAAAAACAAAAACAGAAAAACAGTATGTAGGCGAAGAACATGAAGAACTGTTTGATATTTTACGCAACTGGCGCCGCGAACTGGCCAATGAAGCAGATATGCCCGCCTACATGATCCTAACACAAAAAGCATTAACAGGAATCAGCCAAATTTTACCACAAAATGAAAAAGAATTGCTATCGGTAACAGGTGTTGGCAAAAAAACTTTGGAAGCACATGGAGAAGACATATTACAAATTGTAGCTCAGTTTTGTGCCCATAATAAAATTGACCTGAGTAAGAGAGAGTTACCGGAAATCAAAGAAAAAAAGACGAAAAAGAAAGCCGTTAAAGGCGAATCCCAACTCAAAAGCCTGGAGTTTTTTCAAAAGGGCATGAGCCCCAAACAAATTGCCGAAGAAAGGGAACTCACCCTTTCTACAATAGAAGGTCATTTGGCATGGGCTGTTGGAGAAGGAAAAACCAAACTGAGCAGTAAGCTGATAGCTCCTGAAAAAGAAGCAATTATCAGGGACTGGATGAATGAAAATGAATTTAAAGGGCTAAAAGAAGTTCGGGATGCGTTAGGTGAGACCTTCAGTTTTGGCGAGCTGAAACTTGTGCAAAGCAGCATTAGTTTTGAGGAAAAAGCGAATAAACAGGCGGTGGAATAGTTTCATGTATTATGCCCGATAAAACCGTCATCCCGAATTGCCATAGCAAAGGACTTGCTCAGCCAAAAAAAGTGTGACCTTTTAGATTCAGTCAGGGCAAAAATTTACTCATCGGATGACTTTGAGTCATCCGATGAGTGAGTTAACTATAACTTCTCCATCTCCCCTATCACAAATTCCAAAGAACCAACCATTACGTTTTCCTTTAGGGGAAATGCGCTTTCGACGGGTGCTACGACCCATGCTTTTTCTATATTCAAATCGTCCATCGCATTGTAAAATCCGGCAGAAAGCTTGGGCGCTGATGAAAGTTTTATTTCCAAAGCATAAGTCTTTATCCCTTTTTGAATGACCAGATCGATTTCACTGCCATGAGATGTTCTGTAAAATGAATACTCAAAATCAGGAAAATGCTGGATAATATTTTCGATGACCATTGTTTCCCAGGATGCACCAGCAACCGGATGTGCATAGAGAGTATCAAAATCAGGTATTTGCAATAAAGCATGCAGTATTCCGCTATCGCGGATATATATTTTCGGACTTTTGACCAGGCGCTTTTTCAGGTTTCCTGACCAAGGCTGCAAAACCCGGATCATATAGGTTTGTTGTAAAGCTTCAACATAAGAACGCAGCATGGTGTGCGAGATACCCATGGAATTTCCCAAAGCAGAAAGGTTGGCCAATTGCCCCTGGCTATGCGCCAACATTTTCCATAAGCGGTTCATGCTCTCCGGCGGATAATTGATCCCTAATCCTGATAAATCTCTTTCCAGAAAAGTTTGGATAAAGGATTTTCTCCAGATAAAGCTCATTCCGTCATTATTCAGGAAACTTCTGGGAAAGCCGCCTTTTGTCCAAAAACCTTTATACAATGGATCCTTAAGAGAGACATCAGTTTCTGAAAGCACAAAAGGGCTGAGTTCCTGATAAACAATCCTGCCAGCCAGACTTTCACTGCTTTGTTTCAGTAGATCCGGTGATGCCGAACCCAAAATCAGGAACTGTCCGTTGCGTTGATTTTTATCAATAATGTGACGCAAAACCGAAAAAATTTCTGGTTTCCTCTGGATCTCATCTAAGCAAATCAATTTATCGCTGTATTGCCGAAAAAACAGAGTTGGCTCATTGAGCTTCACCAGATCATCCGGGTTTTCAAGATCAAGATAAACACTTTCTGGATATCCATCAATAATATGCCTGGCCATGGTAGATTTACCACATTGTCTGGGCCCCAATAAAGCTACAGCAGGAAAATTCTCCAAAAGTTCCTGCACCTTCAATTCCGTATTTCTAACCAAATACTTCATAAGGCACAAAGATAAGCAAAAAGTGTGTAAATTGAAAGTGAGACTTTCAATTTACACACTTTTTGATCAAAATCTGCTTATTTTACTTCCATCTGTTCCTCGCCCACTCCCTCTGCTCCTTCTCCGAAAGGAATGTCCAGGCTATGATGCGGCTGGATTTATTACCAGTGCCCATGGGAATGACTTTTACTTTGCGCACACCTGATTTTTCAAGTACTATGGTAATTTTTTTGAGCAGGGATTCCTTGGACACTAAAGTAGAAAACCAGAAGCAGGATTTTGCAAGCTCCCGGCTTTCTTTGAGCATATTTTGAATAAATCCGAATTCCCCTCCTTTATAAATAAGCTCATTGCTCACTCCCGAAAAACCGGATCTGGGATTTTTATCTTCAACTCCCCTAAGGTTCCTTGCCTTCCTTTGACTTTCTTTTTGGGCATCGGCAAGCGAAGCATAGAAGGGCGGATTACAAATGCTCAGGTCAATTTTTTCGCCCGGATCAACAACACCCCGGAAAATCGCATCAGGGTGGGTCTGCAGCCTGCAATCCACTTTATTAGTGAGTGATGGATTATTTTGAACTATATCGCGTGCTGATTTAACCGATTCAAGCTCTACATCAGATGCAATAAAATTCCATTGATATTCCGAAACGCCGAGAAGAGGATAGATGCAACTTGCGCCTGTCCCAATATCCAGGCAGGTAATTTTGTCACCTAATGGGATTTTGCCCGAATTACCCTCCGCAAGCAGGTCGGCCATATAGTGCAGATAATCAGCCCTCCCCGGGATTGGCGGACAGAGGTTTCGGTCCGAAAACTCCCAAAATTCTATGCCGTAGTAATAATTCAGGATTGCCTGGTTCAGTAATTTCACAGCCTCCGGCTCGGAAAAATCCACGGATTTCCCACCATATTTATTGGGCTCAATAAAATCTTCCAGTTCTGGCTTAATGTTGATCAATGCCTCCAGATTATAACTTTCGCGATTTTTATTGCGCGGATGAAGTCTCAGCTTTATTTGTTGTTTTCCTTTTTTTGACATGCTTCGATAATTTTTTTTAAATCACGCTAATTCTGACCTTCTTCTTTTTCAGTTTACTGTTATTCAGGCTCGTTACCAGCTTTTCAGCCAAAGTGGCATCCACAGCCACATAAGCAGCATCCTGTTTCAGTTCAATTACGCCCAACTGTTCCTTTTGTATATGACCTTGCTTAAAAAACAATCCGGCAATATCTCCCTTTGATATTTTATCGCGCCGCCCACCATTGATATACAGGGTTTTCCATGCAGGCATAGCAGCAGCTTTCATTTTAGGCTGATCCTCAATATTTAGCTTTCCAGGATGTTTATCATGGATAAAATCCGGCAAAGCCTCTTCTCTGTAGTGCAGTATATAAGCAACACCATCGCGTTTCATCCGGGCGGTGCGGCCATTACGGTGGGTAAATTCTTTTTCGTGCAGCGGCAGATGGTAATGCAGGATAAACTTAATCTCGGGGACGTCCAATCCGCGTGCAGCCAGGTCGGTAGCCAGCAGCAACTGGTTTGTGCCATTCCTGAATTTTATAAGCGAGCGCTCCCGATCCTTTTGCTCCATACCGCCATGAAAACACTGATGGTCGATTTGGCTTTTTGTCAGGAAATTACTTACCCGCTCCAATGCTTCTTTATGGTTACAGAAGATAATTCCGGCTTGTGGCCCAAGAAATTCCAATGCATTTTTCAAAGATTTCAGTTTATCTTTTTCTGGCGACAGAAGCACCTTTATCTCCAGTTTAGCCACACCCTCTTTCAAATAGTTTATTGTAAGCTCATTTTGCAAGCACACAAAATCAGGCATTTCCACTTCGTGGGTAGCCGATGTGAGAATTCTTTGCTTCACATTGGGCAGCGACTCCACAATCGCCTTCATTTCCTTTTCGAAGCCGATTTCGAGAGACTTATCAAACTCATCTAAAACAAGGGTGTGGATATGTTCAAGCGAAAAATTATCTCTCCGCATCCGGTCTGCCACCCTGCCCGGCGTACCAATCAGAATTGCAGGCAGTTGCTTCAGGTCCAGGCGATCCTGCAGTCCGGCACGGCCACCATACACGGCATTAACTTTAAATCCTGTACCCATTTTTCGGGCTACCTGTTCAATCTGCTGCGCCAATTCCCGTGAAGGAACAAGGATAAGAGCCTGTATTTCCGCACATTGCTCATCCAGCTTTTCGATCAAAGGAAGTAGAAAAGCCAGAGTTTTCCCACTTCCGGTAGGTGAAAGCAAAACCACATCCGATTTGCTCCGGATTGCTTCTCCGGCTTCCAACTGCATGGGATTCAGTGCATCAATTTCAAATTTCTTCAGCCAGGCATCCATTCGCTGGTTGGCAAAAGCTCCTTTTGGGTTTATATTGGTTTGTGACATATCTTTAATTAATAATCTTGTAATAAGTCATAGGACTAATCTATCGTACCAAAATCCCGGCAGATTCTCCGTCAATACTGACACAAAGCATCCTTTTCTCAGCATCATAGAAAAAATCCGGTTTTGATTTGTCTTCCTTAACCAAAACTTCCTCCGGTTGAGCCGGCCAGTTATGGATCATAAACTGATAATGCCTTTTTTTGGGTTTTCCTGCATAATCACCATCTTGTGGTTTTTGCATTTTCAAAACCAAAGAGCCATCAGCTTTCGCTTCTGAAAGGAAACGGATTATTTCGCAATGTCCATCTATCCAGGCATTTTGCGTTTGACCATCGTCTTCATAGTACCATCCTTCGGATGATTTTTGCGCCGGATCGTAATAAAAATGCACATCCAGGCTGTCGCTATTGTATTTGTCGAGGGTTTCAAAGACGCGCACCATCGGCACGAAAGCACCGGCTTTTACAAAAACCGGAATGGAGTTTTCCTGCGTTTTCACTTTAATTTCCCTGCCACCCTCAAAGCGTTCATCGCTTTCAAAATCAAACCATGCGGCATGTTCGGGCAGATAAATTTTTTCTTTCTTTGATCCCTGATCCACCACCGGATGCACCAAAAAGGCATCGCCCCATAGGTAGCTGTATTTTTCCTCAATCAACTGATCATCATCTTCCATATAAAATAGCGGGCGCATCAAAGGCATACCTGCTGTAGCATTTGTCCAAGTCATGGTATAGAGATAGGGCGTTAGGTGGTAGCGCAGTTCAATGGCTTGCTTTGCCAGATTTTTGGTATGATCATCCCAAAAGACAGGCTCTGCAGGAACGTCTTCCTGCGCATGTGTACGATAGATCGGCTGAAAAACACCGTATTGCAACCACCGCACATACAACTCCGCATCCTCGTAGGCACCTGCAAAACCACCCAAATCACTCGACATATAAGCCAAACCCTGCATGCCCATTTGCATGGAAATTTCCATCTGGGAATTCAAGCCCTCCCAGCTCCTGCCGACATCACCGGTCCAGGGCATCATGCCATAGCGCTGCGAACCCACAAAACCCGAACGCATCAAAATAAGCGGTCGCTCCTCTGGGAAATCTTTCGCATATCCGTCGTAAATAGTTTTTGCCCAAATGTGTCCATAGGCATTATGCACCTCCTCGCCACGACCATTCACATGCAACAAATCATCGGGATGTACTTCAGGCTCGCCCAAATCGCCCCACCAGCCAGACACTCCGCTGAGCGTATGTTTTTTATACACATTCCAGAACCAATCTTGTGTTTCGGGTTTAAAAATATCAAGCAGGCCGGTTTCGCCAAAAAAGAAATTATAGGTATAGGGACTGCCGTCCGCTTTTGTGCCTAACAAACCCAATTTACTGGTAATCGGAAAGTTAAAACTCTCTGTTAAGATGAAAGGTTCTGTTATTAAAATAGTTTTTACACCTTCGTTCTTGAGCTTTTCCATCATTCTATCCGGCTCAGGAAAAGAATCGCGATACCACTCAAGATTACCCATCGAGCCTTGCAGTTCTGGGCCAAACCAGTACAAATCAAGCACAATGGCGTCCAGAGGGATTTCATCTTTTTTATAAGCTGCAACCGTTTCCTCTACTTGTTTTTGGGTGTGATATCCCATGCGCGATGCAATATTCCCGAGCGTCCAGCGTGCGGGCATGGGCTGCCTGCCGGTGATATGCGTAAATTCTTTGCTAAGCTCAGGCCACGAATCAGAGGCAATCACGATATAGCTCATACGACCGCCAACCGCCTCAAAACTCAGAATATCTTGCTCTGTAGCAGCCAAATCCATAAAACCGCTGGCTGCATTATCAAAAACAATCATATACTTGTTTGACGAAATCATTACCGGCATAGAATAATACATCAAACCGGCATGTAGTCCATAACCATAACTGGCACGGTTGTATAGTTTCAGTCGATTGCCCCTGCGGTCCATGCCCAGCACGCGTGAACCGCCACCCATCAGTTTTTCATCTTTGCTGATCTTCATCCTGAAGCCTTGAAGCGAATCATTTTCAAAGTAGCCATCTTCCTCTTCAAAAAGCAACTGATCGTCATATAAATATTTTATCTGTAAAGGCTTTTCATTGATTTCCAATTTCAAGCCGCTGGAAATTAGCCTGAGCCCACTTTCTTTTTCTTCAATTTTCAGGGCGATATATTCCGGCTTAGCGTCAATGGCAAAGGATGGCGGATTTTCATATCCTTGTGGGATGAAGCTGCATTCTACGGCATCACCTGTAAAGAAAACCAGTTCCAATAAACCGTCATTACAATTAATTTTCAGACCGTTTTGCGTCTTTTCCCAGGAAAGCATTTCCCTTTCCTGCGCAATAAGCCCACTTCCTGCAACAAGCATCAACAAGACAAACGACAGGAACCTCAACTTTAAAGAAATCCTCATAAACCAAATATTAATTTTGAAAATAAATCAGCAATATTAATCTAAATTCCAAACACTTAACCTGAATAATTCACAAAATATTTTATTGCGTTTTGTTCTCTCATGACGAAATTTCATGAATTAATCAGGTTAAACACCCGATGTATTCAGATTTCCCAAACTAATCGTAATCATCTTTTTCTGATTCGGGTCGTCGTCATTGTGCAACTCCTGCGTAATCTGAAGGTGAAGATTGTAGATACTTAATTCCGTTTCTTTACTTGATATTGTACCAATTTTCAAGATATCGCTATTAATAATTCCGTCATTTCGCGAATTTTCTTTTCCAAATACAGCATCAGGATATTGTTCCAAAATGCTTTTATCATAATTCTGACTGAAATCATAAATATTTGCAACATCATCAATGGTAATAATTTGCAAGTTCTCCACACCTTCCATATTGGTCATAAACCAGGTATGCACATTTTCATCGATCAGGCATCGGTTTAAATCATCTTTAATCAGGATTCGTGCATTATTGATGATGGCGCGGCCATAAAAATTTCCGTCGAATGTATAGATTTTATCATAAGTAATGGCATAGCGCAGATTGATGGCCCCAATGATTTTCCTCATTTTGGGATACATATGAAAGGCATTATAAACCCTTAGCACCATCGCAAAATTGGTAGCAAAAAGCAGTGAATGCAAAGGTGTATCAAAAATAAAAAATCCGCCGTCGCCCGTGCTGATAAACTGCTCATCGATATCCTTCTCGGTGTATTTCTGAAAAACAAAGGCATGATTTTCCTTGCAAAGCTGTATCGTTTTATAAATGAACGTTTTAAACAGAAATGGAATCAGGGTCTGCTCAAAAGTCCCAAAAGAGCTGTAACGGTAAATATCCAGTCCCAGCACCGATTTACGCATCATTTCAGGGTATCCGACATATTCTTCCAGCATGGCTTTCAGATCGTCACTTTCAGGAACAATATTGGTTTTTTCAAAAATAATCCTGCGGTCATTCTCTTTCAGAATCTGAGCAATATCCTGATAATGCAGGTTGCGTATAGGTTTTTTCATAGACTTGGGTTTCAATTCATTAAAACATCAAAACAAACAATTTATCAATAAAACAGGCAAAATAACGATTAAAACGAACTATTATTTCGCCGGGTTTTGCACATAATCCTGACGAAATTAGTGAAAACTTATGAAAAAGCACAGAGCATCAATGCTATTCAATTCGTATTTTTGCAGCCTCAAAGAAATATCAATTGAAATTAAATCCGTTTTCTATGATTTTTTTCTTCAGGCTCCCCGATAACAAAATTATTGCTGCCGAATCGTCAAAGCAGCTCACAGCAAAGGATACCGAAAAGCTCTGCTGGCTTTTTGGCAATGCAGAAATCATTGATAATCAGAAAATTTCCGGCTGGTTTTGCGGGCCACGTCGCGAAATGATCACGCCTTGGAGCACCAATGCTGTGGAAATCACTCAAAACATGGGCATTGAAGGCATCATCCGCATTGAGGAATTCGAAGCGCAGGAAAATGCCGGTTTCGCTTTCGATCCAATGCTCAAGGCGGCATGGAATGGACTGGACCAGAACATTTTCCGCATTGATATTGAGCCGGAAAAAATCAAGGAAATCGACGATATTGATGCCTACAACCAAAGTGAAGGGCTGGCACTCAGTCCGGAAGAGGTTGATTACCTTAAAGGGCTCAGCAAAAAACTCGACCGGAAACTCACCGACAGCGAAGTTTATGGCTTTGCACAGGTGAATTCAGAGCATTGCCGCCATAAAATTTTCAACGGCATTTTCACCATCAACGGAGAAGAAAAAAAGGAGAGCCTGTTTGCCTTGATCAAAAAGACGTCGAAAACCAATCCCAATTTTCTGGTGTCCGCTTATCGCGATAATGTGGCCTTCATCCTGGGCCCCGGCATTCGTCAATTTGCACCGAAACGCCAGGATAAGGCCGATTTCTTCGAACTGAAACCGCTCGAATCCATCATCTCACTAAAAGCAGAAACGCATAATTTTCCAACTACTGTTGAGCCTTTCAACGGTGCCAGCACAGGAACCGGCGGTGAAATCCGCGACCGTATGGCCGGAGGGAAAGGCAGCCTGCCGCTTGCAGGAACAGCGGTGTATATGTGCAGTTATCCGCGCAATGACACAGGCCGCGACTGGGAAAAACAAATCCCTGAACGTCAGTGGCTTTATCAAACACCGGAGCAAATCCTCATCAAAGCATCCAATGGCGCCAGCGATTTTGGAAATAAATTCGGACAACCACTGGTTTGTGGATCGCTCCTCACTTTTGAGCATGAAGAAGACGACAAAAAGCACGGATTTGACAAAGTAATCATGCTGGCTGGCGGTATTGGCTATGGGAAAAAATCGGAAAGCCATAAGGATGTGCCCGAAGAAGGCGATATCATTGTGCTGCTGGGCGGTGACAACTACCGCATTGGCATGGGTGGTGGCGCTGTGTCATCGGTTGCAACCGGTGAATTTGGCCAAAGCATCGAGCTGAATGCCGTGCAGCGTGCCAATCCGGAAATGCAGAAAAGGGTTTATAACGCCATCCGCGCGATGAGCGAAATGGACATCAACCCACTGGTTTCCATCCATGATCACGGAGCGGGCGGACATCTCAACTGCCTCTCGGAACTGGTGGAAGAAACCGGAGGAAAAATTGATATCAGCAAACTGCCGGTAGGCGATCCTACACTCTCGGCCAAGGAAATCATTGGAAATGAATCGCAGGAGCGTATGGGGATGGTCATCCGGCCCGAAAAACGTGATATCCTGAAAAAAACCGCCGAACGTGAACGCTCACCTTATTATGAAGTAGGTGAAGTTACCGGCGACAAACGTTTTTCATTTACCGACAAAGAAGGCAAAAAACCCATCGACCTCGACCTGATGGATTTCTTCGGCAATCCACCACGCACTTTACTCTACGACCAAGACCACAGCGCCGGTTTTGCAGCCGTTGAAAATAAAAACAGTTTCACCGAAACACTGAAACAGGTGCTGCGCCTTGAAGCTGTTGCCTGTAAGGACTGGCTCACCAATAAAGTGGACCGTTCTGTAACAGGACGTATCGCCATGCAGCAATGTGCCGGTCCCTTGCAACTTCCTTTAAACAATCTCGGTGTTGTTGCTTTGGATTATGATGGCGAAAAAGGTATTGCTACCTCCATTGGCCACGCGCCGGTTGCCGGGCTCAAAGATCCGGAAAAAGCCAGCCGCCTCTCCATTGCAGAAGCATTGACCAACATCATTTGGGCGCCACTGACCCACGGGCTCAAAGGCGTTTCGCTCAGTGCCAACTGGATGTGGCCTGCAAAAAATGATGGCGAAAACGCCCGGCTTTACCGTGCTGTAGAAGCGGTGAGTGAGTACGCATGCGCACTCGGCATCAACATCCCAACCGGAAAAGACAGCCTTTCGATGACACAGAAATATCCGAACGGCGATGTGGTTTATTCACCCGGAACTGTGATTATATCGGGTGTCGCGGAAGTAAGCGACATCAAAAAAGCAGTCAGTCCGGTCATTGACGCAACAAAAGGAGGACAAATTGTTTACCTGCCATTCTCTGATATGCAGTTTGCCACTGCCGGAAGCAGCTATGCACAGGTTTGCAATAAAATCGGCAGCCAGGCTCCCGATGGGATGGATGCTGAAACTTTTGCCAAAAACTTTGCTGCCATTCAGGAACTCATTGCAAATGAAGAAGTTTACGCCGGTCATGATATTGGATCCGGTGGTCTGATAACCAGCCTCCTGGAGATGTGTTTTGCAAGCAATAATACCGCAATGGACATCCAGCTGGACAAGCTGAGCCGGAAAGATATAAACGATATCCTTTTCAGTGAGCAACCGGGCATTATGCTCCAAATCAGCGAGAATGGCGTAAAATCATTGGATAAAAAAGGCATCGCTTATCACACAATCGGAAGCCCGAAAGAAGGTTCTGATCTTATTATTACATCTAAAGGCGATATAACAGCGCTCAATATTGCGGAATACCGCGACATTTGGTATCGTTCATCGGCTATGCTCGATAAAAAGCAAAGCGGTGAAGAAAAAGCCCTGGAGCGCTACGAAAATTATAAAAATCAGGCATTAGAATTCCGCTTCCCCGAAGGTTTTGAAGGCAAAGGCGTTTATGATGAAAGCCAGGAACGCAAATCCAAAGCCGCCATCATCCGCGAAAAAGGCGTAAACGGCGACCGTGAAATGGCCTACAGCCTTTATGCATCCGGATTTGATGTAAAAGACATCCATATGACCGACCTTATCAGCGGTATGGAAACACTGGAAGATGTACAGATGATTGTGTTTGTTGGTGGCTTCTCCAATAGCGATGTATTGGGGTCGGCCAAAGGATGGGCCGGTGCATTCCGTTATAACGAAAAAGCCCGCAAAAGCCTGGAAGCTTTTTATGCCCGTCCCGACACGCTCAGCCTGGGAATTTGTAATGGCTGCCAGTTGATGGTAGAACTGGGCCTGATCAAAGCCAATCAAAACGGTGAAGCCAAAATGCTGCACAACGAATCCGGTAAATTTGAATCGGCATTCCTGAATGTGGATATCCTGGAAAACCAAAGTGTAATGCTCCGCAAGCTAGCCGGCAGCAAACTGGGTGTTTGGGTTGCGCATGGAGAAGGTAAATACGAACTTCCCGGCGGTGAAGACAATTGGAGTATTGCTGTAAAATACAGTCATGCAGGCTATCCGGGCAATCCGAATGGCAGCAACTACAATACCGCCGCAATTTGCAGTGCAGATGGCCGCCACCTCGCGATGATGCCCCACTTGGAACGCGCTGTTTTCCCATGGCAATGGGCGCATTATCCGGCAGGGCGTAAGGATGTGACAAGTCCGTGGTTGACAGCTTTTGAGGAGGCCAGGGAGTGGATTTTGAGCAAAAAATAGTTTTGTTGGGCATTTTAACCCAAAAAAAATACCTGGTGATAAAAAGATTGCACAGTTGACAATAAGGCTATGCACTTGATTACCACCTTAAGAACGAATATCTTTGGGAGATGTCGCTGCATTGAAATCTGACTTAAAATACAAAGCAGTTTTTGTATTATTTTTAAAGACAAAAAATCACAATTATGAGTGTACACATAGAAGCAAAAGAAGGACAAATAGCAGAAACCGTTCTTCTGCCCGGTGATCCGCTGCGAGCGAAATTTATTGCAGACAATCTGCTGGAAGATGCGGTTTGCTACAATCAGGTACGGAATATGCTGGGCTTTACCGGCACCTACAAAGGGAAACGTGTTTCTGTGCAGGGAACCGGCATGGGTGTTCCTTCCATTTCGATTTATGTGCAGGAACTGATCGAAAGCTATAATTGCCAGAACCTGATCCGCATTGGCACCTGCGGAGCTATACGCGAGGATGTGGCCTTACGTGATGTAGTCCTGGCGATGGCAGCATCCACCGACAATAACCAAAACCTATTGAAATTTGGTGGCATGAGCTATGCGCCCCACGCAAATTTTGAACTGCTCCGCAAAGCATGGGAAGTCACCAAAAACAAAGGACTGAACGTGCAGGTAGGCAATATCCTGACTTCCGATACTTTTTACCATGAAGATATGGAAGCCGCCTACCGAGAATGGAAAAAGCACGGCATACTGGCAGTGGAAATGGAAAGCTCAGCACTTTATACACTGGCAGCACGTTTTGGACGCAAAGCCCTGACCATTTTAACCGTAAGCGACCATATTGTCCTGGAACAACGCACCAGCGCAGAAGAACGCCAAACGGCTTTTGGCCAGATGATTGAAATTGCATTGGAAGCGGTTTCATAAAAAAAACGTTGGGGCGCGATGCATCGTGCCCCAACGTTTTTTCAAACATCTGATCGTATATTGCAAGCTTCATTCTTTGCTGGTCCAAACCGAAATATCTTCTTCAATCCAGGGCGAAGAATAATCTCCCAAATATGCCCTTATACGGTAATAATATGTATTGGGGGTTGAAATATCCAAACATGAATCATGAAATGAACTTTCATCTTTTGCAGCAAAATAATATTTTTCCAGCCATGGCTCATTGTTTTTTCTGCGATCTATTCTAAAACCATCAATATCAGTCCAAAGATGTTTCCAGCTTAAATCCGCGCTATCTCCTCCACTATAATCAATACTAAAATACTCAACTTCATATATCTTTGAACTTACATTAAGCTCATCATAATCAGATCTTTCCTCCCCCAGTACGGCACATACCCGATAATCAATTACTGTATCAAGCGGAAAAAGAGTATCCTCAAAAAACTCCTCCTTTGTCCGGCACAGCTCATCCCAGTTTGATTCACCGGTGATTTTTCGTTCCAAAACAAAACAATCCTCCCCTACGCTTTTATCCTTCCAGTCAAGACGTAACACATTAGCATTAAACCTCCTGGTCATCAGATATTGTGGTGCACGCAAAACGCGGGAAGATTTGATAATTGCAGGAATGGACTTTAGGCCATCATTACAGGCTGTAAATCTATACTCAACGCCAATATTTCTATATAAGTCATCTTCCAGCTCCAGTACATCTGGCGGCAATATTTTATAATTCATGACCCACTCACTGTTCCCTAAATTCCGATCAATAACCACACTGTCAATCTGGTACACAGGTTTATCCCAGCTTAAAACTGCCACCGATCCGTTTATACTGCAATTGATATTTTGTGGACAAAAATATATCTTACTATTAACATCAAGGTATGCAGAAGCTTTTCCCGGAAGGGTGGCGCAGATACGATAAGTATATATTTGGTCATCAATCGGAATAATTGTAGTATCTCTCCATTCGCGGGAGGTAGGAGGCAGAACTGCAAAAGGAGAAACCCATTCTTCTGCTCCGGCTTTACGGTCGATTTGAAATCCATCCAGTCTGTCAAAATCCGCAGTCCATTCCAATAATCGGCTCGTCAGCGTTGAATCCGAGATTTGAAAGCTTTGTGGTGCCCAGCCATCATCTCCCAACCGGGTGTTATCATCCCAGGGATTATCCCACTCGCGCTGGCAGGAGAGTAAAAATGCCATTAAAACTATGATAAATATTTGAATTCGTTTCATCTTTTTAATTTTAATGCCTGATGCAGCGAACGGAATAGCCTAGCTGCTTCACGGTTTTAACTCGCAAAACAGCGCCAAAGTCTCTAATTTCATAGGCACACGTTTTATCCAAATACATACTAGATGACCAAAAATTCGTTTGATATCTAAGACCATAGAAGGAGTTACTTTCACTTAAAATTCCGGCTCCGCGAGCAGAAAAACCACTTTGATTATTTCCACCGCCATCCGACCAGTAATAGGTGTCTCTCAGGTTAGTTGTAGCAGCGGTAGTACCACCAACATATGCGAGCAATTCTTCCCATTCTGATTCTGAAGGTATATGCCAGCCTTGCGGACAAATACCCTGAGCTCCTTCATCGGAAGAATAATTCATCATTTCATCCCAGCTATAGAGTGCTCCATAAGTTTCGCAATTATCAATATTATTATCATAGCAATATCGCTCCACTTCTCCATCATTTGAAAAAACCCAATGTGATGCTTTAAATCTCCCCATATTAAGGTTCTCCTTCATCCAGCATTGATCCCCAATCAAAACAGTTTCGTAATCATTTCCCTCATCATCTGTCATTACTGCGGGGCAAGCTATCTCTGTTTTAAAAACAAATTCAGAACCATAGCCAACAGCAGACGGATTTGCCGCATAGGCACGCACATAATAAGTTGTATTGGGTTCCAATCCGTTCATCAGGCTTTCAAAAGAATCGGATTCTATACCCTCGCTGGTGTGGTCATCATTGATATCCGGATTATGCTCCGTGCTCCAACAAACACCACAGGACATAATTTCAAAGCCTCCATTATCAATAATACTACCTCCACAACAGGCTCTGCTTGAACTGATATTAAAAGGCATTAGGGTATTTACAGTCGGCTTGCCGGCCTGTAGTGTAAAAAAAACTTTCTCCTCCCCATAATCAATATCCACTGCATTAATAGCATAGGCACGCACATAATATTTCGTGTCAGGCAGCAAATCATTGAGTTGACTTTCAAACTCTCCCAGTCCCTCTCCTTCAAAAGTATGGTTCTCATGAAAAGCGGGTGCCCCTGTCTGATTCCAGCAAACGCCACGATGAGTCACCGGAACACCCCCGTCTGTAATTACCATTCCTTCGCAAAGGGCAGAAGATATTCCAATATCTTTTACTTCTCCGGTACTTACTTCCGGAACCTGACCTACGGGTGTACTGAAGGAATAATTGCTACTGTAGTCAATACCGGCAGCATTTTTCGCCCAAGACCTGAAATTATAAACGGCATCCTGTTCAAGCCCGTTTATTTCTGCAGAGAATTCACCTGTCCCACTACCCACTAAAATGTTATCGTCCTCAATGCTTGGGTAATCTCCTTTTTTCCAACAGAACCCCCTTTCTGTTACTGGTGTATCACCACTACTTACCACATTGCCGTGGAGAACAGCAGTAGTTGCCGTAATATTCGTAGCATCTGAGGCTGCTGCAGATGGCTTATTTCCAATAAGCGTTTTAAAGCTTCTTTCATTCCCATAGACCGTATCACTCCCTTTAATAATATATGCACGCACATAATAAACCTGCTGCACTTTCAGTCCTGTCATTTCACTGACATAGACCCCATCGCCGCTTCCATCATCTGTAAAATAATCATTTAACTCAGGCTGCGAGAGGGTATCCCAACAAATACCACGCTGATCAATTTCTTCATGAGATTCCATTATCTCACCACCACTTTTCGCATAATTGGCACCTATTTCAGTGATTTCCCGAGTAATCAATGACGACAGCACCAAATCTTTTTGAGCCTTGGCCGACTGATAATGCAAACTGTATGCGTAGAGCCTGTAAGAATAAATATTTGCAGAGTAATCAAGCCCTTTATCAATATAAAAACTTTGTCCCGGATCCTCAAGAACCGCATACTCTTCTTGCCAACTGTCATCGTTTACCTTACGGTCAATTTTAAAACCGTCAATATCTTTATCCGGAAAATCCCAGTCCAGAACTGCTTCATCTGTGCCCGATGGGGATATATTAAGCACAGGCCCGGCCATGCCGGAATAAAAACCAAATTCATTTCCATGGCTGTTTAGTTGTTCTGCTTTAACTATAAAACGATAGACAATGCTTTTATCCGAATCGAAAGAATCGTCAATAAAGCTACCATCATCCATTTTTAATTTTGCAACGTTCTCATAAGATAAAGCTTCCACCTTCCTCTGCAAAACAATGTCGTGATTATAGGTTGATGGGTTTTCCCATGTAATTTCTACCCTTTGATCATCCATCCGCCGAATAAAACACTTATCCGGAGTACTAAGGCCCGATTCTTTTTTAAAATTACATCCTTCGGATAATACATTCCCTTTGAAAGCGCGAATAATGTAATGGACATAAAATCTATCAGTTGTTTTCATATTAAATACAGAATCAGTATAAGCAGTATCAACTGCCGGGACAGTAGCAATTAGTTTTGGTTTCACCACAGTGGTATCAATTTGATCACTATCAGCCAGTGCACGATATATTTTGAACCCTTCAATGCCATCCGGACTGTCGAATGTCCAAAAAAAACGGAATATATTGGGCGAAAGTGAGTATATATTGCTAAATTGAGGTTTTGGACGTTTTAAATAATTTTTCGCTTCATAATAATCTGATAACAAATGAGCTGCCATAGCGTAGATCCGATAAGTATATGTAGCGCTTTCCAGTGCATCAACTTCCTGTATCCAGCTTCTGCTTTCTCCGGGTAATAAGGCAATATTTTCAAAGTTTTCCCCATCTTCTGATATATCGACACGAAAGCCACTTACATCTTCATCATGTTGTGTCCAGGTTATCTCGAGTTTGTCGAAGGATATCATACCAAATTGCAAATTAGAAGGAGCCCATTCAGAAGGAGGCATCTCCCCTTTATGATCCCATTTGTTATCCCACTCGCGCTGGCAGGAAAGAACTGCAATCACAAATAAAAGTACAGTCAAAACAACAAAACCTTTATTCATAGGATTATTTTTTGTTATTACCAACAGAGGTTTCTGCCCGGCAGGATTCGTAAACCGAACTATAGGCATAAACACGATAAGTATATGAGTTTGAGTTCAAATCCAATGCAATATCCTCAAAAAAACAGTCCTCCGGATCCTCCACTATAGCATAATCCAATTCCCAATCCCCTTCATTTATTTTTCGGTCAATTTTATAACCATCAATTCCGTTGGGAGGAAAAATCCAACTTAAACTTACTGTGCTTTCGCCCGTATGACTGACTGTTAATTCAGGGGCTGCCGGACCGGAATAAAAATACAGCCACGGAAGATCCATATAGTATTCACCGGAAACAGTTTTAAGGTTGTACTTTACTTCTTGATTCATTTCAAAACGATCATCCTGAACCATTTCATCATCCATTTTCACTGTGGCGATATCTACAAACACAGCAGGATCCTGAGACCTATCTAATCTCTGGAAAATGATATCATGATTATAAATACTGGGCGTTTTCCAAACAATATTTACCGTATGCTCATTCTGTCGGATAATTTTAGCGTTGCGCGGTTCTGCTATACTTTGCAAACCATCACCAAAAAACCTGCATTCCGCTGTTGTATAGTCGCCATTATAAGCCCGAACTTTATATGACAATGTAAAAAAGTTCCCATGATTCTTTGGAAAAACAGCGGAATCTATATATGAAGTTGTCGTTAAAGGCAAATCTGCTAATATTTCCCAATCGGTACTTATCAGCTCATTCTTATAATCCATGCTATGCAATCCCCTAACAACCCTAAACCCCTCAGCATCATAGATATTATCATATTCCCATGTAAACTGATAAACATTGGGACATAAAGTATCTGAACTGACATAGGTTGGCCCGGGAATCTCCCAGCTCAAATATTTTTTGCAATATCCCGATCTGTATTCACCGGCTTTTGCACATATGCGGAGCGATAAATAGTGCCCCAGAAAATCATCAAGAGTAAGAATATAGCTCCGCGCACCTTTAGGCAAATCAGCAATCAGTTTGTGACGCGTTTCATCCATAGCCCCTTCAATTATAAAACCTTCAATATCTGTATCATTTTGATCCCAGCTAATCTGGACTTCACTGAATGAAAGGCGATTAGACTGCAAATTAAATGGCGTCCATGATTCCGGATCAAGATCTTTTTTATACTCCCAATCATCATCGCGGCTACAAGAATTAAATACAGAAAGCATTAGAACTGCAGCAAAAAAAATCAATAAATTCTTCATAGTATTTTAATCATTTCGTAAACATCGAATTGAGAAACCTAAAACATCTTCGGATTCGGAACCATCCAGTGAAGCTTCATCATAACGTGCAAAAAAGTAGCGCCCTTTTCCGTCAACTTCTGTACTGGTGTACCAATATCCGCCTTTTTTCAGTTGATTGAAACTGTTTGTACCCGACCAGCCACCTCCAAAAGCAGCAAAACCAAATAAATCAACAGCCTGAGTGTTGGGTTCGTCCCAATGCTCAGTTCCGGTTTCTTTAAGTTTGGCCCCGGCATTGGCCAAACCACCCAAATAGTTGGTCAGGTTTTTCCACTCCAGGTTTGAAGGCAAATGCCAGCCCTGAGGGCAAACGCCCTGTACACCGCTTGGAACAGTCCCACTAGGCTGCTCCCCATTAAGTGCTGCTGACCAATCATACAGACTTCCGTATTCGTCGCACATGGCATTATCATCATCGTAACACCTGCTGGCATCATTGCGGTAATCCAGATTTTCCGCCATCCAGCATTGATTGTTAATTTGTGTGGTTTTGTACAGTTTATTATCGCGCTCATCGATCATCAAAGCCCCACATTTATACACCTGTTTGAAATATGCGCTCACAGATTCTGCCCCCTTTACCTCAACTGCAATCCGGTACAGCACGCCTACTACATCCAGATTTATCCCGGTATTATCCGTATAGTTAAAAACACCGTGATTGGGTTCGGCATAATGAATTTGCCAATCTTCTGCACCCACTTTTCTATCTATTACAAAAGACTCATAATCCTCGTATTCATATTCCCACGAAAGTTTCACAGATGTTGCGGAAAGCACTTGGAAACTAAGGAGTTCTGCAAGCGGAATTTCGGAATCCGTGCTTTTTTCAACACTATTGGATTCATAACCTTCCTGACGGTTTAAAACCCTATAGTTTATACTTTTATTCATTTCAAAACTATCATCAAGATATTCAAAATCTGAAGTACTGGACAGAAGCGCCCAGTCTTCGCCTGCATACTGTCTGTATATTTCAAAATTGTTCCCCTCCTGTTGTGTGCAAGCCCAGTTTAAATTAATCTTACATAAGTCCTGCTTCACTATTTGAAAATCCACTGGTGCTGGGATCATGGTATTCGTTTGCTGTTCTTCATATTCCGAAAGTTCATTATTGTATTTTACTGCGATGCGGTATGAAACGTCTTGGTTTACATCCACATCATCATCCAGAAATGAAAGCTCTTTGGTCGTTGTTAGATCTTGCCAGGGGCCATCATCATATTTTCTTTGGATGATGAATCCATGGACATCTTCTACGGATTCATATTCCCAGCTTAATTTTATTTTATCCACAGCCTGTTTCTCCAGTGTAAAATTATCTACTGCCGGGATTGTAGTTGTAATTTTTTCTTCAAGCCCATATGAACGACATTCCCCGATAATAGCACACACGCTAAGCGTCGTTTTAGAAAACGGCTTGATATCCTGTCGTGTATATACTGTATCATAAACGGTATCGGGATGCTGATTCAAGCCAATTTCATAATTGCTCACCCATACCACAAAGGCGTCGGCTCCGCTGCTGTTGTCTTTCCAGCTGTAGCGAATAGATTTTAAATTCGTCTGCACCAGTTTCGGATCAGAGGGTACCGGAATTTCAGCAGTAGCTATTGCAGTGACTTTAGAAGACTCAAAATCATCAATAAAAGCATAAACCCTATAATGAAGGTATGTCTCACGATAGACATTGGTATCGATGAATTTATCTACATTTGACTCTGTTTGTGCATATCCGATTTTCCATTCCCCGCTATTGATCCTTTTATCCACACGAAACCCATCAACTTCATAAATCGGTGGACTCCAGCTGATTCTATAGCTAATATCGCTCAAATCATCAATATAGACAGCGCTTGGCGGATAATCCGGCATACGGATTGTATCTTCGGTTTCAGTAGAAGAAAAGTTGCCGGCAAATGCGTAAATCCGGTATTGGTAAAGCAGACCGGGATCCTGCAGTAAGGAAGTATCATTATATGATGTTTGATCGGATGGCAATACCTCCCAGCCAATTTCCCAATCTTCGTCCCCGGCTTTTCGGTCTATTTTAATCCCTTCTGTATCGGTATCCCTGTTTTTCCAGTTTAGGCGGATGATGTACTGTCCATCAAAAGCCACTTTTTGCAGCATTGGCGCCCAACTTTCGGGTGAGATATCCGCTTTGGCATCGTATTTATTTTCCCATTCGCGTTTACAGGAAAGAAAAACGAACATTATGGCGAGACATAAGAATATTGGATAATTATTTTTCATGATTTTTTAATTTTCATCGCGAATGCAGCGGACAGAATTATATAAATATGAATCGCTCTTTTCTGAACGCATTTGGCTATTATTGTAAAAAGCACTTATAAAGTTAATTCCATCGTCATCAGAATCGGAAGTCCACCAATAAGCAGCTTTTCTAACAAGCTTATATTGACCACTTTCATCCATGAAGCCTCCACCCCTTGCTTCAAAGCCAAATTCATCAGTACCCGGATAATTGGATGAATCCCAAAAATGATCACCTTCTGCTTTAAGCCTTTGACCGGCTTCCTGCGAACCTCCGGCATACTGTATTAATTGGCTCCACTCTTCCAAAGAAGGCAGGTGCCAAAAGTCAGGGCAAACAGTCTTATTCAGATTTCTTCCTGTATTTGCCTTGCTTTGATAATTCATTATTTCATTCCAATCGTATAAACTGCCATAGATAGTACAGTAAGTCAAGTTATCGTCATAACATCTACTTGTTTCGGTATGAAAATCAAGATTCTCAGCCATCCAGCACTGACTTCCAATTTGAACAGTTCTATATCCTTTTCCATCTCTGGGATCCAGCAGAATCTGTCCGCAAACCCTTGTTACTTCTATTTTTTTCGCAATTGAATTTTGGCTATCGACAAAAGTAAAGATTCTGTATTCAACAACATCATCGTAAATATCAAAACCTGATTCATCCACAAAGGCATTCTGATTAAGATCCAAAGTTTCAAAACACTGCGCCCAATCCCCCACATTAATCCTTCGCTCAATCCGTATCCCATCGACACCATTAAAATCAGCAAGCCAGCTTAAGGATAAAGAGGTTCGCGAGTTAATCTCAAAACTAAAACTATCTATTTCAGGAAGATTCGTAGAAACAGATATTTCATTGCTAAAAGGTGTAGTATAATTCCCTTGATGTGCAGCAACGCGATATACCATTTCCGTATTATATGAAAATTCCTCATCCACTGCTGAAGTCGTTTCAGAGCTTGTCCAGTTCTCCCAGTTTCCTGTTGATTCCTTTCTTTGGATAATAAAATAATCGCATTCTTGTCCATCAAAATCCCAGCTCAAATCAATACGTTTAAAATCCGTCCACTGAGCCTCAAAATTTTCCGGCGCACTGGCTTGCGGATAAAATGAAGCTGTAGCATAATCGCTTGAATTCAGGCCAAAATAAGCCTTTAACCTGTATTGCACTTCAACATTGAGCTGAAAGGAATTATCAGTATATGACATCTCATGCACACTGGCAATTTCATTCCAATCATTGGACCCATTTTTCCTGTCAATTACATAATCAACATTATTGGAATAAGGAAACTCCCAGGTCAAAACAGCTTTTTGCAAACCAATTTGTTCCATTGAAAAATTCTCAATTGTGGGGATTGCAGATGTAAAAGACTGAAGAACATAATCCGACGCAATTCCATCATATACAACAGATATTCTGTAGGTTATATTTTTATCCAACTCAAAAGTTGAATCAATATATGCTGTATGTTGCGCAGTGCCAATCTCCTGCCACTGACCTCCGGAATACTGTCGTTCAATCCTGAAAAAATCATAACCTTCGTATGCATAATCCCAATTTAAGGAGACCTTATTGATTTCCAGGCGTTCCAAAGTAAAAGAACCTGGCGAAGGAATATTCAATAAAATGGAATTATGTTGCGGTAGTGAAGCGTACGGACCATTTATTGCTTTTAATAGATAATAAACAGTTTTCCCTATCTCCAAATCTTTATCCCTATAAAACAACACTTTCAAGCTATCTACCAAATCCCAATTCTCATCGGGATCAAACATTCGGTACAACACATATGAATCTGCCTCATTTACCTTTGGCCAACTGATTTCAAGTTCATCAAAATCGATACGATCGATAAGCAATTCTGATGGGGTCGATACTTCAACACCTACTACTGTTTGTTGGGCAGAAGAATAATAGTCATCAATGAAGGCATAAATCCTGTATTGGATGAAATCGGTACGGAAAATATTCGTATCAATAAATTTGTTTTGCTCACTGTCCAGTACAACATATTTTTCTTTCCAGTTTTGCGAACCGACTTTCCGGTCAATAATAAAGCCATCGACATCGAAGCCATAATTCATCCAGCTCAATTTATAACTTTTGTTAGAAAGTTTTTCTTTTTGAAAATTGATGGGTGCAAAATCAGACACAGTGGTTGAATCCTTTTGCGAAGCAGAGGCAAACTCACCCGCATAAGCATAAACCCGGTATGAGTATTGCATCTCCGGAACAGGAAGCAGACTGGAGTCAATACATGAAAACATGTCTTTGGGTACTGTTTTCCATTGTATCTGCCAATCTTCATCTCCGGCTTTACGGTCGATATGGAAACCATCAATGAGCAGGTCGGTTTGGCTCCATTTGAGCTCACGCACCAAATGCCCCTTTTCCTTTACCTGGAGATATCTTGGCGCCCAGTCCACCGGGTCGAAATCTGCTTTGGCATCGTATTTATTTTCCCATTCGCGTTTGCATGAAATAATTATCACCAAAGCAAAAGCAAGAAAAACCAAGTATTTTAGAAAATTATTCATAAAAATCAATCTTCATTTTTAACACAGCGAACCGAAAACCCCATTGTTTTCCATACTCTTGATCTCCAAACCTGATCTCTATCATCTTCGAGTGAACGGTACATGGCATACATTGAATTATCTGCATCAGAAGTCCACCATAAAGTTGCTGTACCCAGCTGACCGTACCCTCGATTTGCGGCTTCATTGAAACTACCTGCGGGCAGTGCATTAAAACCAATAACATCTTTTCCGTTTCCCTGATTCTCCCATCCTGTAGTTGATTTCAGATTATATCCGGCATCATATCCCCGCCCATTTTCATTGTTCCACTCCTGGCTGTATTGATCCAGTTGAGAATCAGCAGCGCCTTCCACTTCCACCCATTCAACATCATCCCGTGGCACATACCAACCATCCGGGCATACACCCTGAGCTGCCGGTTCCTGACTATAATTCATGCATTGATCCCAAGTGTATAGCGCGCCATATTTCTCACAATTTTCGTCATCATCATCATAGCACTTACTTCCACTGGAACGATAAGCCAAATTTTCAGCCATCCAGCAACGGCCAGCAATTTCAACGGTTTTATATTCCCTGTCATCTCGCGGATCTACCAAAGTATTCTTACCGCATTCAAAAACAAAGGTCACATGATCTTCGTCCGATTCATAATCCTGATACCGGGCGCTGATCCGGTACGAATAACAATTCGTCCCCAGATATACATCATCATCTGTGAATGACCGCTCCTCTGCAGCCAGTACAGCATAGCTTTCCTGCCAACTACCGTCATTGATTTGACGGTCAATATAAAATCCATCAATACCACTTAAAGAATAGTCCCAGGAGAAAGAAACAAAATTAAGCAAACTGGATTGCATTGTAATTTCCGGCGGAGGTAATTGGGGGATAATATGGTCATTATCAAAATTACCCGTTTCACCACAAACAATAATTTTAGCCTGATAAGAAACACCAATACCTAATCCGGGTATTTTATCCGCATAGGAATGCCCTGCCACTGTATCCAGTATTTCAAACTCTTCTCCGTCCACTTTTCTACCCACAATAAACCCTATCTCTTCATCTATGTACGAACAAGACCAGCTCATAAGAACCGTATCTACATGCGTTTGCCGGAGAATAAGATCAGTCAGTCCCGGCTTGAATATACCAACATTATCCTCTACTTCCAAAGATTCATATCCGTTCAAAATAGCTTTAAGGGAGAATGTTATGTTTTCACCCAAAGGAATATCATCAACTGCATATTCAGCATTAAAAACCGTATCAATAGTTATTTCATCCTGGCCACTTATTTTTGTCTCAACGACAAACATCTCAGAATTCCCGTTCCTTCCCTTCCACTTTATTTCTGCAGATTTCAGGCCTGTCCTTTCACATGATAATATTTCAGGAGCAAGCAACTGGGTTGAATTATAGCCTTGATCCATGGTTTTTGAGGAATAATAATCTCCTGAAACTGCATAAACCCGATAATCCACTGAAAGATTCCTGAAAATATTTGTATCAGTAAACTCTGTCGCCGGCGCCTCGACCCTTACGATAGAATTGATCCAATTATCAAACCCACATTTTCTGTCAATCACATAGGCTTCCTCACCCATATCTTTAGGAACCCAGGTGATCACAAAACATTTATAAGAATCTTTATCAACATGAACTGAAACCGGCGCAAAATCAGGAACGGGAATAGAATCAAGCAGCGCTTCACTTTTATTTTCGCCGGCATAAGCACAAACACGATAAGCATAAGTCAAACCACATTCGGGTGGCAGGTTTTTGTCAACAAACCGAACTGAATCAGAAGGCAAAACAGCATATTCAATCTGCCAGTCTTCTTCACCCACTTTGCGATCAACTACGTAACCCTCAACTCTTTCCAAACTTTTAGTCCATGAAATATTATGTACCCCCAGCTTTCCACAAGACAACCGGATTTCCTGAGGCGCCCAGCTGGCCGGATCAAGGCTTGCTTTTTCATCCCAATGGTTATCCCATTCGCGTTTGCAGGAAACAAATAACAAAATGCCTGCAAGCACAAAAAGAAAGCTATATCTAAAAAAATTTCTCATAGCACCGGGTATCATAATCAACAGTATTCTACAGGCTTGTTAATGCAAATTGAATGTAAGGCAGAACATAGCGCCATCGCCGACAGGCACTACAGCCATTTCCATATTACTTTTTGCTTTGGCCTGTTGACCACTTTTTATAAATGTCATTATTAAACTTCCAGCAGCAACACCTGCGGCGACAGGCCAGGCAGCATCATAAAAGGCCACCTGATTGTGCAGATCGGTCGCATCACCGGTTGCATTTTGGTATTCATCATATTTGCTTTCTGCCTGTAGGTAAAAGAAAGTTGCAGCACCAGCTGATGCGGCAGTTACTCCCATCCATATATATTTTGATTTACGATATTTTTCGAAATTTTTCTTTGCCAGGACATAACGGTCAGGAATCATCTTGAATTCATAAAACTTATCATTTTCAGTTACATGAAAATCCTGTTCCAGATCACCATAACCTTCTTTGGTGAGTTTAAGGGTATTTTTCCCAAAATTCAATTTAAGTTTTTTGGGCGTTGTCCCTGAAGCAGTCCCGTTGATCGTCAGCTCTGCTCCTTTTGGGTTACTGGCAATGGTTACTTCCTGTCCTTCGGCCAGACGTTCATCAATACTCAGGCTTTCCCCTTCTTTTATTTCAATATCGCCGTAAAAACTGGCATAACCTTCCTTCCTGATTTCCAAACGATAGGGACCGATAAGCACATCACGGGCTGTTAGTGGGCTTTTACCAAGTTTTACGCCATCTAAAAAAACATCAGCATCAAAAGGCTGTGAAGATACTTTCATCACACCGGTTATAGGTAGTGGCGCCAGTCCAATTTGCTGATCCTCACCTGCTATCACATGCACTTGTTTTTTATCAGTACGGTGATATTGCTTTCGGGCTTCGATTGTATAATGCCCCGGCATCAACCTGCCTTCCCACCGGGAGAGCCCCATGGATTCATCATTAATAAAAATCCCGGCACTATCCGGTGCCAAAATATCCATCATCGCAAAGGCAGCATTCATTTCAACAGTTTTGACCAATGAATCCCCATCGTTGATCAACAAATCAATCCTTTTTGGCTCATACCATTGACGTCTTAGAGTAAGGCTATGGCTTCCGCTGGCAATTTTATCAATAGTACATGGTGTAGTTTTATTTAAAGGTTGGCCATCCAGCGAAACTTCAGCCCCTTCTTCCGGAACAGAATGCAAGATAAGCTGTCCAAATTGTGGTTTCAGACTGGATATTATTTCTTTGCGTCCATCACGTTCGGTCAATTCAATCTTTCCTGCATCAGGATAATACAATGTTTTCAAAAGACGGTAATTATGTTCACCTAATTCAAATTCTTTTGAAAAGGGTGTTTGCCCCATATACTGTTCGTCAACATAAACATCTGCACCGGCAGGCTCTGAAGTTATAATCAACCATTGTGTAGGAGTTTCTGCATTTGTAACAATAGTTTGAACAGTGCCGGTAGTAAGAACCATTTCGTAAACGCAGGCTTCCTCTATAGGTTCGGGATAGATATAGTTCCTCAAAATTCCAAGTTGATCATGTTTAATGGTAATTTTTTTTGCGCCATAAGGGACATATACCCAATACTCAGCTGTTTTTGAGACAACTTTTGTGATGCCCAGCATACCGCCTTCCCATTTAAAGCCTTTCTGTGTGCTTACCACTTTGATTAACGCACATTTATCACCATTTTGGTCAATGACACTATGGGTTATCCTTGCAGTCATATCGGTTGGAAGCGCTTTAAAAGAAGCAACAGAAATTCCTTGCTGAGACATACCGGCAGTTGTTAACAATACAAAGAGAAGCAAGAGAGTCAGATACCGTTTCATTTGGTTAGGGTTTACATTCAAAATAAAAACGAAGAAGCAACAATAGTAACGCTAAAAGAACATCATAATTCTTACGCCTTTCGCAAAAAGCCGTAAATTTAGAAATATTTTGTGATTTTCATCCATTGATTTGGAAGAATTTACGCAAAAAAAATATAATGCCCCTATAGAAAAACTTATCCTTCAACGACTTATTTCATAAAACCCATGCATCCAATTGCCTGGAAGTAATTGCATAGAAACAAATAACAAACAGCTTAAATACTTATATACAATAACTTACATATGATTATGTATGTATTTCGATTTTAATTATCCTACCATAGTAATTTTGGACAAAAACCAAAAAAAAATACTGCTGATGAATTACCACATTAAAAAACAACAAATCTGAATACAGAATGATTCGCAAAGTCTTTCGGCAAATGGTAAAACTACAAGTGAATAATCACAGAATATATTAATTTATTTATACACCTTAATATAATTATTCTATGTTTTACGACTTAGAGACTACCTATAATGTTCGCTAACTTTCCCATAACTACGGGATTTGCCCAAAAATGCTTACCTCAGCGATGCTTAGCACAGGCATTTACTCCAGTAAACTCTGCTTTTATGGACTGCACAAGCCTAGTTATCGAACTTTCCAGCTCAGAAACCCGACTCTAAGCACAGAAACAAAACCGCCCTACATCTAACAATATAAACCACTATCATACAGATTATTATGATTATTAATAACCCAAAACACAACACAAAAACAATACTTTATCCGTACCGTCATCTCATCCCTTTGGCACACAAAAACCGGCAAAACAAAATTTTCAATAAAAAATCACTAATCGTGTTAGCCTCAATAAAAAAAATACAGATATTTGGCTCGATAAAGACTTTAAACATCAAATAAAAATGAGCCAAAAACCTCGTGTAATAAAAGACTACGAAAAGCTGGACGAAGGCATTCAGCAGCAAATAAAACTTGCTTATCCATTGGGTTTTGATGAGCATTTGATCAGTTATAAAGACCGTGAAGGACGCCGGGTTTCCGCATTGCCTTTCGAAACCGATGACCGATATTATCTGGTGCGCATGACAAAAATGGAAGCCCGGCAAATTATCAGTGATGACGACGATTATGATGACGATGGCAGCTTGAAGGAGGATGTAAAAGAGTCGTATTCGGATAAATTCTCGGATGTAGATTATATGAGCGACTATATCACAGGTGATGATGCAGAGGAGGATGACGAATAAAATTCGGGGAGAAATTTGTTTCTTCCCTTAGTTTCCGAAAGAATCTTTGAACATTTTGAAGCACTGAAAAAACAAAAGATCAGAACTTCCGGCTCCTTTAAGCGAAGTATCTGACCTTTTTTTTAAAACGATTTTTATGCAAGCACAGATTTTGATAATCGCAGGCAAGGTAAACAGCGGAAAAACAAGTTTTGCAAAAAGATTGTGGCATATCGCCAATCGTCAATCCATTCATTGTTGCGGGTTTATTGCTGAGGGTGTTTATCAAAAAGGGATCAAATACGCTTACCAACTCATTGATTTAGAAAATAATAACAAATTACTCTGCTGTTCAGAAAAGCCTCTTCCCAACAGCATTAAGATCAATAAATTTTATTTCGACCGCTTGTGTTTACAGGAGGGAAACACAATTCTTGCCAAGCAACATCCGTCGGGTTCATTTTTATTTATTGACGAAATTGGCCCTATGGAACTTTCCGGCAAGGTGTGGGCACCGGGCTTAAAAACGGCTTTAGAGCAACACAAAGGCCCGCTCATTTTGGTAATGCGCCAAAAATTAATCCGGCAAATTTGCCGCTATTTCAAAATAGATAAATCCCTAATCATTGATATTGACCAAAGTACACCTGAGGAAGCATTAGAAACAATAAAAAATGCTCATTTGGGCAATTCGCACTAATTTTGCCGGGATGACGCTTCAAAAGAAAATAAACCTCGGTATTTTTGCCCATGTCGATGCCGGTAAGACCAGCATAAGTGAAAAAATCCTTTACCTGAGCGGTGCTGTGCGCAAAGAAGGGAAAGTAGATGACGGAAGCAGCCATTCCGACACCATGAGCATTGAACGCGAACGGGGAATATCTGTTAAAACAGCAAATATTTCCATGCTCTGGAAAGATACCCTGATCAATATCATTGACACACCCGGCCACCCTGATTTCTCACCGGAAGCAGAACGCGGACTGAGAAGTATCGATATGCTTATCATGGTGATCAGTGCTGTGGAAGGGCTTCAATCACACACCTACAGCTTATGGGAAGCTATTCGCAGGCGCAAACTGCCCGTCATTTTTTTCATCAACAAAACCGACCGCCCCGGCGCTGATGTAGCATCATGCATCAAACAAATCCGAAATGAACTTAATGCGTCTGTTTTTCCTACCTATATCCATCAAAATGAGGATGCAGGAACTGAGGCTGCAGGCAATATCTGGGATCATTTCCCCGATGAAATCACCAGGGAACACGAAGCTGCCCTTGAAGGCATGGCGGATGTGGATGATGCATTTATGGAGTACTATCTTTCCACGGAACATCCTGATAAAGAGTACATCCTGAAAAAAGCGCAGCAATTCGCAGCCAATGGGTCGCTCAGTTATCTATTGAGCGGATCGGCAAAGTACGAAACTGGAATTACAGAACTGATGGACACATTAATTTCATTTGCTGATATTTACGAGAATGATGCAGCAAAAAGCGAGCCTGTATCGGCTTTTGTTTTCCGCACCGAAGCCAGCAAACAGGATGGCTTACTGGCCCATATCCGGCTTTTCAGGGGCTCAATAATAGTGCGTGACGCACTGCCAAAAAACGGTTCCGCCGAAGAAGTCCGCATCAACCGTATTGTTCAGAACTTTGGGGGCAAATTAAACGATACCCATGAAATCCATTCCGGTGATACGGCCATCCTGTCCTGTGGCAGCCGGCTACAATGTGGCGATATTTTGGGAAAGCCGGATTTCATTCCTGTTTCAGAGCCGTTGAATATACCGCTCATGACCGTTGAAATTAAGGCTGATGATGAAAAAGACTACAGCAAACTGGCGGAGGCTTTGCTTCAGCTCAATCAGGAAGAACCGGCTTTAAATTTCACCTGGCTGCGCGATGAACGCGAATTCCATATCAGTATATTGGGAAAAATACAGCAGGAAATTGTCCAGGAACGCCTTGCATCCGAATTTGATATACGGGTTTTGTTCCAGCCCCCTCAGGTCATTTTCAAAGAAAAAATCGCATCACCCTCCGAAGCCATTGTACGTTATACAATGCCCAAACCCTGCTGGGCTGTAATGCGGTTTCGGCTGGAACCTCTGGCAGACGGAGCAGGAATACACTACGAAAGCCGCGTAAGCACGGATAAAATTGCACGAAAATATCAGAATGAAGTGGAAAGCAGCATCCCAGAAATCGTAAAACAATCCATACAAGGCTGGGAATTAACGGATACGAAGATTATCCTTCTCGATGGCGAAGATCATGAAATGCATTCACGCCCGGGCGATTTTATTCTCGCTGCGCCAATGGGCATCATGCGCGCCCTGAAAGAGGCCGGGACAAAACTTCTGGAGCCCATCCAGGAATTTGAGATAAGGGCAGATGAAGAATATCTTGGAGCCATTGCAAGCGACATGAACCTGATGCGCGCCACCCTTGAGCCGCCTGTTTTTGACGGCAATCGTTTTCTTTTAAAAGGCAAAGTCCCGGCAAGCGAATGCTTAGATTATGGAATCCGTTTCCAGTCTGTTACCAAAGGAAAAGGGAGCATACGCCTGAGGGTTCATTCCTACAGTATTTGTCCCGAAGGCAAAGGGCAATCCAGAGCATTCCGAGGTGTTAACCCATTGGATACCAGCCAGTGGATATTGCATCAGCGTGGTGCTTTTAAAGCGGATGACCGAAAAATGTAGCACAAAGCATCATCTCAAAAAAAAACTGACCAGCTCAATATTTTTCCGGCACAAAAGTCTGTTCATTCATCGGTGGGCGCACATAAGCATGGGTTTCCACACGTTGAGGCAGCTCAAACGGTTCCGGAGTTAAATCTTTATAATCGACCAAACTCAATAAATGGCTGATGCAATTTAGGCGCGCACGTTTTTTATCGTCGGAGTTCACCACATACCAGGGCGAGAGTTTCGTATCGGTATAGGCCAGCATTTCATCTTTTGCGCGTGAATATTCGACCCATTTATTGCGGGAGTCGATATCCATCGGACTGAGTTTCCAACGTTTTGTAGGATCGTCGATACGTGCCTGGAAACGCCGTTCCTGTTCTTCCTCACTCACTGAAAACCAATACTTGATAATGATAACACCCGAGCGGATCAGCATGCGTTCAAAATAGGGGCATGAACGCAGGAATTCCCAGTATTCATCATCGGTACAAAAGCCCATTACGCGCTCCACTCCTGCCCTGTTGTACCAGCTGCGGTCGAAAAGCACAATCTCACCGGCTGCGGGCAAATGGGCCACATAACGCTGAAAATACCATTGGGTGCGCTCTTTCTCGGTAGGTTTTGGCAAGGCTACAACCCGGCAAATACGCGGATTCAATGGTTCGGAAATCCGTTTGATCACACCGCCTTTTCCGGCAGCATCCCGCCCCTCAAACAAAATAATGACTTTTAATTTCTGGTCTTTAACCCACTCCTGAAGTTTGACCAGTTCAATCTGCAGTTTGCGCAATTCATGCTCATAAAATTTTTTAGGGAGTTTTTCTTTGGGTTGTGCTGTTTCTTCCATAACTAATGTATTGTTGGTTCTTCTATTTCCAAATATACAAAAGTTATTTCTTTGTTAATGGCTTTCCAAAAAATAATTAACACCAAACTTCTTTCCTAAACGATTGTTTAAGGATTATGAAATGGATTAAAGATGAAGCCATATACAGACGTATTATCAGTTATTTGATAATAGTGTTTTTTATTTTGAGCATCATAGCAATTGCAGGAGATAAATTGTCTTCGCTATTCAATTAGCATCATAATTGGATTTCGAAATAAGCAGGACTTTGGAGGAATCTGTAGGAGATTTAACTTTTGTCTTTCCACGAAATTCCTAGTAGAACCAATAAATCAAAAAATTTTAGAGCCAGTGACAGCCTGACAGAAAAAGCCTCCAATTGATACAGGCGAATTGCCCACACATCTTTTTTTTCCTATCTTTGCCTGAGGCATATTGGCAAAAAAACTATTACCAAATTGCATCAAATAATCAAGAACAAGCTCTAAAGGAAGCAAATTCCTGATTTGATTGCGCTCAGGCACAGATCAATAATATGACAAAGAAGGCATTCATACTGTTTTTGTATATAGCGATATTCGCAAATACCTTTCCTGTCCTTAAAGGTCAAACCGATGAAGATGCGCAAATCAAAAAACAGCTCATTGAAGAATTCATTGAAAAATCGGCAGAGCTGAGCTTAGAAGAATTTGACAGCAGTGTTCAGCTCATAAAAAACAAATTCAGTGCTAATAAACAGAACAGTAATTTGTTCAGGGATTTTGTCAAAGCGGCTTTCCTTTATAACTATTATAAGACCAGATACGATGAAGCGCTCTATTGGGCACGTATAAAACTCAAGATTGACAGCAGCTTAAAGAAAAGAGAAAACTATGCCATTGATTATCTTGATATTGGAGACGTTCAGTATTACCGGTCAAAATACAATTTAGCTGAATCGGCCTACGACACGGCAAAAATAATTGCATCGACATTTGGGCAGGACAGTATCAGGTTGCTTAGCGACCTGAATATTGTGAGTACGAACCAGATGCAGGGCAATACAGTTGAAGCGGAGAATATATTAAGAAATTCACTTAATGACAGCAATTTAATTAATTTCCCATCGCTTCTCAGTTCAGCATATAACTTACTGGGCATCACATTGAGCGAACGGGGTGACTACCTCAAATCAATTGAAGCATATCAAAAAGCACTCCAGATTCAACTCCAAACCAATCAATATTATGGGATTTCTACATCCTATAACAACATTGCACTTTTGTATATGGATCTTGATGACCTGGCAAAAGCCGAAGAATTTCTGCTAAAATCGAAGGAATATATTGAAAAGTACAGCAAATCGAGCTATAGCTTAGGTGATTACTATACCAATTTCGGGGTACTGGAGGAGCTGAGAAACAACCTGAACAGCGCCTTAAAATACCATCTCAAAGCACTCAGTATTTACAGGAACCTCAATGAGCCTTCACTTATTTTATTGAGTTACACCAATTTAGGCGAAGTTTACACCAACTTGGGCGAATATGAACTGGCCAAAAACTACCTTACTGAAGCACAACAAATGGCATTGGATCTTAATGAGCCCATTAGCCTTGTTTATGTGGATATTAGCTTGGCAGAATTATACATAAAAAAGCAAAACTTTAAAAAAGCAAAAATCATCTTGGACAACAGTTTAGCCAGTGCATATGCGTTTAAAAACGCCGAACTTCTGGAAAAATCATTTAAGCTGTATTTTGAATATTACGAAAACCGGAATATGTTTCAGGAGGCCCTGAAGAGTTATCAGAGATACAAAAACTTTCAGGACAGCCTAAAAGGCATTAACACGGAAAAGCAGATGCGTGCACTGAATGCACTCTACGAATCCGAACAGCAAAAATACGAAATTGAACGTTTGCAAAATGCGCAAAACATCCACGAGATGGATATTCAACAACAAAACGAACGGCTCAATAACCAAAAACTATTCCTACAGATTTCAATTAGCTTTCTTGTCATAGCCATAGCCTTGCTGATTTTAATAATCAGAAACAATAAAATCCGCAAAAGGCTACTTGAAGAAAGCCATAAAAAGAATAAAGCGCTGATTACTTCACAAAAAGCACTTAGTGAAAGTGAGGAACGTTTCCGGCATCTTGCCGAAAATATTCCGGCAATGATTTACCTCAGCAAACCTGGCTCCAAACACGCACTAATATATACTAATCCCTATGTGGAAATCCTTACGGGATACCCTATTGAATACTTCCTCAAGCAAGGCAATTTGTTTATTGACCTCGTACACACCGAAGACAAAGAATTTATCCTCTCAAAAGATCAGTCCCGTGACCGTTCGCGTTATAACATGATTTATCGCCTGAAACACAAAGAGCGTGGATTTATCTGGGTTGAAGATTACGGCACATGGGTTCGTGATAATGATGGCAAAGCCCTTTATCGGGAAGGCTTTATACAAGATATTACCGACCGCAAGCGCGCAGAAGAGGAAATGGAGGAAGGCCGCAAAAAAGCTGAAGAATCGGAACGCATTAAGTCCAATTTCATTGCAAATATGAGCCATGAGCTGCGTACACCGCTCAATGCCCTGCTTGGTTTTGCCGATATTTTAAAATCGGATGCTCCGGATGAGGAGTACCGAAATATCGCCCAAATTGTTCTGGAATCGGGAGAAAGGCTACTGGAAACTTTAAATATGATCCTCGACCTTACAATGCTCGAGTCGAGCCAGATTAAAGTACATATAGATGAAGTTGATTTAAAAGGGCTTATTGATGAAAAAGTGCGCTTATACGAAAGTCTGGCTGTAAAAAAGAACCTGCACCTGCAATCAGACTGTTCAGAAGAAGGACGGTATTTAATTACTGATGTGCTCCTTCTATCCAAAGTCCTTGATCACCTGATCAATAATGCAATTAAATACACTCATTTTGGATTCGTGAAAGCAGGTTACAGGCTTGAAACAGGTTCAGACGGAAACCATGTAATCATTTATATAGAGGATACCGGTATTGGCATAAAACGAGAAGCCCAAAACCATATCTTCCACAGGTTCAGGCAAGCCAGTGAAGGGACAAACCGCGAATTTGAAGGCACAGGGCTGGGCCTGAGTATAACGCAGGAATATCTGCAATTGCTCAACGGAAGCATTTCCGTGCAAAGTGAAGAAGACAAAGGATCTGTTTTCTCAATCCGACTGCCTTACAATTCCAATCCAGAAAAAAACAAAGAGCCTCAATTTAATAGGTATGTAAACATACCATCTTATAGGTCGCCTTCAATTGATCCGGTATCTTTCGAACAAACAGATCCTAATGAAAAAACTACTGACCTGAACGTTCTTATTGTAGAAGACGACATGCATAATAGCCGATTCAGCATGTTCAGCCTCGAAAACTTCTGCAAAACAAAAGCTGCCACTTCAGGACTAAAAGCTATTGAAGCCTGTAACAATCAAATATTTGACATCATATTGATGGACATAAACCTCGGGGGCGATATGAACGGTGTGGAAGCCATGCAGGAAATTAAAAAAATCAATGGATATAAAAACTGCCGCTTTGCTGCCATTACAGCCAATGTTATGGCCGGCCAAAAACAAAAACTTATCGAAAACGGTTTCGACTACTACCTCGCTAAACCTTTCCGAACCACCGAATTAAAAAACCTGGTCCGCAAAATGGCTGAAGATCTGAAAAAACCTTAAGCAATTTCTGCCCAAAATAAGCTTAGTCCATTATTCCATTTCCTAATATCTTGTTATAGGCTATCAAACTCTATGTGTCCGATTTCCATCTATGTCAATACGCTAACATACCAAAATCCAGCAGCTGCACTTAAAATCCCCGCCCCCTACTCTTTTATTTTTTCACTTAGGCAACCATTGCTTTTTTCAAACGTCTGTATGATAAGAAAGACACAACCTCTCTTTTTCAGATATACTGCCTGACCTTGTCGGATTCATGCCCCGACAGGGTCTTTTTTCATCAGCCCCTTTAGCAATACAGCATAATTTCAATGAGCACGATTCAGCAAAAATCAGGATATTCGATTTCTTTGTAGCTTTGCCCTTCGGCAGAAAATAAACCATAACATAAATATCAGATCATGAAGAAGAACATCCTCTTTGCACTGGCTCTCGCATTTATTATGCCTGTTGCCCTTTTTGCACAAAACAAAGACAAAGCCGTTTTTAAAGAGTACGAACCCGGCTACTACCAAAACTCTATTCTTAAAGACATCCGCAATGTTGAAAAACAGCGCGAAACCAAAAAAATGGACAAACGTTTCCTGATGGACCACAGCCTTATGGAATTGCCAAATAATGTTGACCTTTACGAACAGGAATGGCACAACAAACCACTCAGCCAGGGAAATACAGGTTCCTGCTGGTGTTTTTCCACCACAAGCTTTTTCGAATCGGAAATACAAAGGCTGCACGGCAAAGAGATCAAACTTTCAGAGATGTACACCGTTTACTGGGAGTATGTCGAAAAAGCAAAAGGTTTTGTGCAATCGCGCGGAAAAACCATTTTTGAACAAGGCTCCGAAGGAAATGCCGTAACCCGTTCTTTCCGCAAAAACGGCATTGTGCCCCTGAGCGTTTATGATGGACTGGCCGATGACCGCAAGCATCATACCCATGCCGCAATGTACCGCGAAATGAAAGATTACCTCAAATCTGTGAAACGAGATAATGCCTGGAATGAAACAGAAGTGCTTGCTACCATCAAATCCATTATGAATTTCCATATTGGCGAACCACCCACCGAATTTGAATGGGAAGGCCAAAAAATGTCCCCACAGGATTTCCTGAAAAATGTTTGCCAGCTGAACATGAACGATTATATCGAAATCCTGAGCGTGATGCAGCAGCCTTACTGGAAGCAGGTTTCGTACGAAGTTCCCGACAACTGGTGGAACAGCGAAGAATATTATAATGTACCCCTGGATGTTTTTATGGAAATCCTCAAAAAGAGCATACGCAATGGTTATACGTGCAGCATAGGCGGCGATGTTTCGGAAGCCGGTTTCAGCCGGGGTTCGCAAGTTGCCCTTGTGCCCGATTTCGACATCCCTTCAGAATACATCAATGAAGAAGCACGCCAGTTCCGTTTCAGCAACGAAACCACGACCGACGACCACGGAATGCACCTTGTTGGCTGGCTGGAACAAAACGGAAAAGATTTCTACCTCATTAAAGACAGCAGCAGCGGATCGCGCAATAACGACGAAAATGCCAAAGAATTCGGTTACTACTTCTTCAGTGAAGATTATGTGAAGCTGAAAATGATGGGTTATACGATTCACAAAGACGCTGTACCGAAAAAATACCAAAAAAAACTATTCAATAAATAAAATATGCCCGCACCAAAAACAAACGGAAACAAAAATCCTTTTGCAGGGAAAAAGGTGAAGTATCCGGTGAGCTATCCGCTGAAAGTCATCACTACCAATACCAAAAGTGAGGATAACATGAAAGCGGAAATCCATCAGGTACTCGACCGGCTGAAAATACCAAACCGTGACACCAAAACAAGCCTTTCCAAAAAGGGGACCTACATCAGTTTCACGATTTTTGTTACCCTGATCAATGAAAACACGCTCAGGGAATTATACAAAGAACTGGCTACTATTCCCGAAATAAAAATGGCCGTATAAAATGATACTGGAACTGGATGGCATTAGCAAAAGTTATGGCAGCAAATTAGCTGTTGACAATCTCTCGCTGCATATCAGCAAAGGCGAGTTTTACGCCCTTCTTGGCCCCAATGGCGCCGGAAAAACCACCACAGTCAATATTATTTGCGGACTTTTGCTACCCGATTCCGGTTCGATACGTATTAAAGGAGAGGCTGTCAGTTCTAAAAAGCCAAAAATAAAATCCATTATTGGAATTGTACCCCAGGACATCGCCTTGTATGAAGAGCTCACTGCTTTTGAAAACCTGATGTTCTGGGGGCAATTATACGGTATTTCAAAAACAGAATTAAAGAAGCGCAGCCTTAAATTGATCCAGCTTACAGGTTTGCAATCCAGGGCGAAAGACAAAATCAAAACCTTTTCCGGCGGGATGAAACGGCGCATCAACATTGCTGCATCATTGATGCATCAGCCCGAAATCCTGATAATGGACGAACCCACCGTGGGCATTGACCCGCAAAGCAGGTTGTTTATTTATGATATGCTCCGCGAACAGCAAAATAATGGGCTCACCATAATTTATACTACGCATTATATGGATGAAGTGGAAAAAATGTGCTCGCGCGTTGGGATTATCGATCATGGAAAAATCATTGCAGAAGGCACGGTTGATCAGCTCCGCCAAAACTGCGGCTGCCACAAATCATTGATATTCAAACTTAAGCAACCTCCGAAAGTACAGATTGAAGAAATGCTGCTGCAAAAAGGCTGGCCCTGTGTTTTGAACGATTGCTCACTGCGCATCCATTCCGATAATGGCCAGAATATTATCCCGGAAGCATTGCGCATATTCGATGAGCACGAACTAGAAACCGAAAGCATTGAATTTGAACAGGCAGGACTGGAAAGCGTATTCCTCGAACTCACCGGTAAAACCCTCAGGGAATGAACAAAATCAGCACATTAATCCAAAAGGATTTCGTCCTTTTTCTACGTGACCGCAAAGCGATGATGCTTACCTATCTGCTCCCCATTGCGCTCATCAGCCTTTTTGCATTGGCCTACGGAGGAATCGGCAGCAGCAAAGCCAGACCAGTAAGGCTTTTGGTATCCGATCAGGACAGCAGTGCCCAAAGCGCGAAACTGATTTCTATGCTCGACAGTACCCCTGAAATCATTGTAAAAGCGCAACACCCTAAAAAAATCAAAGAAGAAATAATAAACGGCAAAGCGCTTGCCGGACTGCAAATACCTGAAGGCTACGGAAAAAAGCTCCTCAATGGGGATGATGTTGCGCTGCTTTTATTCACCGATAAAAGCCGGGAAATTCAAAGTGGTATGCTGCGTGGCATGGTTACCGGACCGCTGATGAAGGAAATCAATACCGTGGGCATGAAAAAACGCATTATGCGCAAAATCCGGGAAGAATGGCCCGGAATGTCCGAACAGACTCTGGCAGGGATTGAGAAAAACATTGCCGGAAAATTTGTTTCGGACAGCAAAGGTAACAAAAGCCCTTTGGTGATTGAGGCCCTCAGCCGAAAAAAAGGCATCAATTGGGGCTTGATACAGGCTGTTGCCGGCACTGCCGTGATGATGCTGCTCTTCAGTGCTGCCGGAATGGGAAGCGCCCTGCTCAACGAAAAAGAAAACGGAAGCCTGAAACGATTGATGTTCAGCCCACTAAAAACAACTGAAATACTCAGCGCACACCTTATATATTCTACAATGGTTGCTTCAAGCCAGCTCATCATTATGTTTGTATTTACACGGCTGGTTTTTGGTCTGGAAATTGGCTCACAATGGCCTGTTTTGCTCCTCACAATTTTGCTCACCGCCATCACTTGCAGCAGCTTTGGTATTTTCCTCAGCGCTATTGCCCACACCCGAAAACAGCTCGAAAGCATGAGCACGGTTTTGATCCTGATCATGTCGGGAATCGGAGGCAGTATGGTCCCGCTATTTCTACTGCCGGCTTTTATGCAAAAAATAGCCGTCATCAGTGTAAACTACTGGGCTATAGATGCTTTTTACGATATTCTGGGACGTTCATCCGGCGTTTTGCAGCTTCTGCCCAATATATTGGCCATGCTGCTTATCAGTTTATTGTTTACAGGCTTTTCTATGATTTTATTCCAGAAAAAGCTCCGGCAACTGGCAGTCTGATCCGCTTGCAACCAGATGCACTAATTTCCCAGGACTACATTTTGCAAAAAAAAGATTCCGCTCTCCAACCGGGTCTTATTTAGAGTCATTATAAACAACATTAAAGACCAAATTAATTTATTACATAACAACTAATTACAGGCAACTTAAATTTTGCAAATACCGACTTGGACAATTTGCTTTAAACAAAGTTTAATTTTTTTGGACTGCTTAATACAAATTTAATATTTTGCAGAGCAGGATACGGTATATTTGCCGGGCTGATCAAAACGAATTGACAGCTATGAGAAAAAACACGACAGAGAACGAAAATAAAATGAAAAGATTTGGACTGAGCCCCGTTTTAGTCTTTAATAGGAATGTAAGCACAAATTTCAACCGATACAATTTTAATTCACTCAATTTATCATCAAAAACCAAAAACACATGAAGAAAAATTTATTCAATCTTCTGTTAATTGCTGTATTTATGGCTTTTGGCCAAATAGCGATGGCACAGGGTACTACTACTTCCGGTATCAACGGACGTATTTTTGGTACTGACAACGAAACGCTTCCGGGCGCTACTGTTGTTGCCATGGAAGATCAGACAGGATCCAAGTACGGAACTGTTACTGACGCCAATGGTTACTATTATCTGCCAAACATGAACGTTGGGGGCCCTTACACGGTAACCATCACTTTTGTTGGCTATGAGCCTTTTGTTAAAGAAGGAATCTTCCTTCAATTGGGCCAGACCCTGAAAATTGACGCCAATCTTAGTGAGAAATCACAGGAAATAGAAGGCGTTGAAATTGTTGCTGTTCAAAACGATGTATTTGATGGCAACAGAACCGGTGCCGAAACTTTTATCAGCACCGACGAAATCCAGAAAATGCCAACAATTGAGCGCAGCCTGGCAGATTATGTGCGTTTAACGCCACAGGCCAGTGTTTCAAGCGAAGGCGGTATTTCCATTGCCGGGATGAACAACCGCTACAATGCCATCTCCATTGACGGTGCCATTAACAATGATGTTTTCGGTCTTTCATCCACAGGTACCAATGGAGGACAAACCGGAGCAACACCTATTTCATTGGATGCCATTGATCAGTTCCAGATTACACTTGCTCCTTATGATGTGAAACAAGGTGGTTTTGCCGGTGCAAGCATCAATGCTGTAACCCGTCGTGGTACCAACGAATTTAAGGGTTCTGCCTATGCCTTCTACAGGAATCAGGACCTGGCCGGAAAAACACCCGGTAAAATTGAAGCCGAAGACAGGACAAAACTCGCCGAATTTACAGCCAAAACATATGGTATGCGCTTGGGCGGCCCAATCATCAAGAACAAATTATTCTTCTTTGTAAATGCCGAATTCCAACGCGACGAAACTCCACAACCATTTGAATTTAGTAACTATAGAGGAAATTCAACCCAGGCCGACATTGATAAGTTTATCACGAAACTTAATGATTACGGTTATAAACCGGGCGGATACCTTGACAATACTTCAAAACTGGAAAGCGATAAAATCCTCGCACGCCTCGACTGGAACATCAGTGAACACCACAAACTTATGCTCCGCCACAGTTATACAAAAAGTACTTCAACAAGCCCAAGTTCTTCCACAAATACATCCATCAATTTCTTCAACAGCGGTGTATATTTCCCAAGTACAACCAATTCTACTGCATTGGAACTCAAGAGTAACTGGAACAAATACTCCAATAATTTTATCGTAGGTTATACAACTGTACGTGATCAGCGCGATCCTATGGGCGACAAATTCCCTGCAATCCAGATTTATGATGGAGACGGAACCATCTATGCAGGTTCTGAGCCTTATTCCACTGCCAACCAGCTGGATCAGGACATCCTCACAGTAACCAACAACTTCTCAGCATATTACGGTGCCCATACACTTACTTTTGGTGTTAATTACGAACATTATAAAACTTATAACCTCTTTATGAGGAAAGCTTTTGGTGAATATCGCTACAGCACAATGGATGATTTCCTTAACAATGCCCCTGCATACCAGTACGAAAGAGGTTATTCACTCGTTGATGATATCGTAGGCGACGGTTCTGCTGCTGCCGCTGATTTTGCTTCAGCTCAAATTGGCTTCTACGTTCAAGATGAATGGCAAATTACTGACAACTTCAAACTTACTGCCGGTATCCGTTTCGATATCCCTCAATATCTTGATGAGCCTAATGCACATGGCCACCAGAATATCTGGGATGGATTCAATGACACAACAATGGCAAAACTTCATGCATACGGATATAACACATATGGAGCTCAGGCAGGTAAAATGCCAAAATCGCAGGTTCTTATCAATCCACGTTTAGGTTTTAACTGGGATGTATTTGAAGACAAAACAACTCAAATCCGTGGTGGTGTAGGTATGTTCACAAGCCGTCTGCCACTTGTATGGCCCGGTGGTGCCTATACAAACAACGGTATTACAGTTGGTGGCGTTTACTGGAGAAGCAGCTGGGGTATTCCTATCGAATTCCGTCCGGGCTGGGACAACCAATATACTGCACAGGATTTCGATAAGTCTGACCCAATACCAAGCGGACAAATGGACCTTTTCTCAGAAGATTTCAAAAACCCGCAAATTCTTCGTTCAAGCATCGCAGTTGACCAAAAACTGCCTTGGGGCATGGTGGGTACACTCGAAGCAATCTACACTAAAAACATCAACAACGTACTGTACTACAACCTGAACCAGAAACCTGCATGTGGTTCGTACATCAACGAAGGAACTGATTATCCCGACAAACGCCCTTACTACCCGGGCGAATCCATTGAACCAGCCTATACAAGGATTATTCTCGGTACAAATACTGGAGATGGCTATTCGTACAACATCACAGCACAACTTGCAAAACAATTTGACAATGGCTTCGAAGGATCACTTGCTTATACCTTTGGCCGTGCCAAATCAATTAATGATGGAACTTCTTCACAAAACTCATCACAGTGGCGTTATATGGAAACTGTTCAAGGTCTGAACCACCTCGAGCTTTCATATTCTGATTTCGATATGGGATCGCGCATTATGGCCTTTGTTTCTTACAAAGCAGAATATGCACGCAACTTTGCTACTACTATTGGCCTCTATTATAATGGTGTTTCAGGTCAGCGCTACAGCTACGTTTATAACGACCGTGGAAACCTCAATGGTGAAGGCGAAAATGCCGGCAACCTGATTTGGATCCCGAACTCAATAGACGAAATCAACCTCGTTCCAATTAAGGACGACAAAGGCAATATCACCAAAACTGTTGACCAGCAATGGGCAGACCTAAATGCTTTCATCGAAAGTGATGATTACCTGAAAGAAAACAGAGGTACTTATGCTGCAAGAAATTCGTCAAGGACTCCATTCGAAAGCATTATTGACCTCAGGCTCGCTCAGGATTTCTATATAATGGCTGCCGGTAAAAAACACCTGCTCCAGGTAACTTTCGATATCTTCAACTTCACAAACTTCCTCAACAAAGATTGGGGTGCTCGTCAATACGTAACTTATGGTGCTTATGGACTTGTTAATTATGAAGGCATGCACGAAGGTACACTTACACCTGAATTTACTTATGATGGCCCAACAAGCCGTGATGACATTTTCAATGTAAACGATTCAGGCATCAACAGCTCGCGCTGGCAAGCTCAAATCGGAGTACGCTATACTTTCAATTAGTAAACATTCCTCACAATAATACAAAGCCTCCCATTTCGGGGGGCTTTTTTGTTTGCACAGATTTAACGTATCCAATTACCTAAATGATTAATTTTGCGCATCAATCAAGCTCATTATGAAAACGAATATCTTTATTCCTGCAATCCTGCTCACTTTCCTCTTCCTGAGCGCATGCAATTGCCCACAAAAATCCGAAGACAAACCCTATGTCGTTATGCTTTCCATCGATGGCTTCCGCTGGGATTATCCCGATAGCGTTGCCACACCCAATCTCGACAAAATGGCAGAAACCGGCGTGAAAGCAAAATCACTTCGCCCCTCCTATCCTACCAAAACATTTCCCAACCACTACTCCATGGCCACCGGACTTTATCCCGATCATCACGGCATTGTGATGAACAGTTTTTATGATCCGGAGCTGGACGATAATTATGCAGTGGGCAAGAGGGAATCCGTTGAAGACCCAAAATTTTATGCTGGCGAACCCATTTGGGTCACTGCTGAGAAACAGGGAACCAAATCGGCCAGCTACTTTTGGGTAGGCTCCGAAACACCCATTCAAGGGATACAGCCTTCCATCTGGAAAAAATATGAACATAATTTCCCTTTTGAACAAAGGATTGACTCAGTGATTTCCTGGTTGCAACTACCGGAAAATCAGCGGCCACATCTCATCACATGGTATATGCACGAACCTGATGGCGTGGGTCATAAATATGGCCCCGACGCAGCGGAAACACGCAAAATGAACCATTATCTCGATAGTCTCATTGGCGTTTTTAACCACAAAATCAGCCAACTGCCCTATGCTGATAAAATCAATGTAATTGTGACTTCCGATCATGGCATGGGTCGAATTTATCCCGATAGCGTGGTCTATCTTGATGATGTAATTCCTGCAAAATGGGCAAAACGCTACGAAGGCGGCAATCCGGCTTTTAACATTTTGGCAGAAGAAGGATGTGTGGACAGCATCCTGATGGTGCTCAACCAAACACCACACCTCAAAGCATGGAAAAGAGACGAAATCCCCGCACGCCTGCATTACGGGAGCAATGCCAGGGTACTCGATATTAATGTTGTAGCCGACAGTGCATGGAGCATCAATACCCACGACCGCAAAGTGTATTCAAGTTTTGGCACCCACGGTTACGACAACCAAAATACCGATATGCACGCGATTTTCTATGCCTATGGGCCGGAATTCAAAAAAAACCACTTGCAGCCCACTTTTAACAATGTAGATTTGTATATCCTCATTGCCCATATCCTCGGTCTGGAGCCGGCAGGCACGGATGGAAATTTTGAACATGTTAAAGGCATGCTCAGGGAATCACGCTAATCTGCTTCTAAAGAATCTTCTTTCTCAAAGAAAAGCTGTAATTTTGCGGCCTCATAAAACGACCCATAACTATGTCATTGGAGAAGACACTCAAAGTACACATAATGAGCGCCATAGAAGTGCTTTACGGGCAAAAACCCGATGAAAAACTGATTAATTTTCAAAAGACACGCAAAGAAATTGCCGGCGATTTAACGCTGGTCACTTTCCCGCTTTTAAAAATATCCAAAAAAAATCCGCAGCAGACTGCCGAAGAAATTGGGGCTTACCTGCAAGATAAAATCGAAGATATCTCAGGCTTTAATATCATCAAAGGCTTTTTGAACCTGGAAATAAGCGATTCTTACTGGATTAATTTCATGAAGGATAATGCGCTGAAGCACAATTTTGCTTACAAAGCCAAAAAAATCCATTCACATCCGGTGCTCATCGAATATTCTTCTCCCAATACAAATAAACCGCTCCATCTGGGGCATATCCGCAACAACCTTTTGGGTTATAGTGTTGCACGTATCCTGGAAGCAGCAGGCCATAATGTAGTCAAAACCAATCTCATAAACGACCGTGGTATCCATATCTGCAAAAGCATGCTGGCGTGGCTGCGCTGGGGCGAAGGAGAAACCCCTGAAAGTTCCGGCATGAAAGGCGATCACCTGATTGGGAAATATTATGTGCTTTTCGATAAGAAATACAAAGAAGAAATTGCTGGTTTGATGGCTACTGGAAAATCGGAAGATGACGCCAAAAACGAAGCCCCACTGATTGTGGAAGCCCGTGCTATGCTGCGCAAATGGGAAGCCAAAGACCCGGAAGTAATCGCCCTTTGGGAAAAGCTCAACAAGTGGACATACGACGGCTTTGACATTACCTACAAGCGGTTGGGTGTAAGTTTTGATATGGTCCAATACGAATCACAAACCTATCTTGGCGGAAAATCCCTGGTAGAAAAAGGGCTGGAAAAAGGCGTTCTTTTCCGCAAAGAGGACGGCAGTGTTTGGGCAGACCTTACCGATGAAGGCCTGGATGAAAAATTGCTGCTCCGCTCCGATGGCACATCTGTTTATATGACACAGGATTTGGGTACTGCAGCAGAACGTTATGAAAGCATGCAGCCCGAAAAGATGATTTATGTAGTAGGTAATGAGCAGAATTATCATTTCGATGTTTTGAAACGTGTTCTGAAAAAACTGGGCATGGACTGGGCCGACATCATTTATCACCTGAGCTACGGAATGGTAGAACTGCCGCACGGAAAAATGAAATCGCGCGAAGGCACAGTAGTGGATGCCGACGACCTGATGGACGAAATGTACGCAACCGCCCGCAAAACCGGGGAAGAGTTGGGAAAAATGAAAGATCACGAAAGCGAAGAAGCCCAAAAACTATATGAAATGGTGAGTATGGCTGCGCTTAAATATTTCATCCTGAAAGTAGATCCAAAGAAAAAAATGATGTTCATCCCAGAGGAATCTATTGATTTTAACGGGAATACAGGACCATTCATCCAATACACCTATGCGCGCATCCAATCGCTCAAGCGCAAATCAGGCATTGATCTGATGCACGCAGAGATCAATAGTCCGGACAGCCTTTTGTCCAAAGAGAAAGAAATCCTGAAGCAGGTTTATGAGCTTCCGGAAATCCTTGAAGCAGCAGCAATCAGTTTCAGTCCGGCTTTGATTGCCAATTACAGCTACGAACTGGCCAAAGGCTTCAACCAGTTTTATCAGGAAGTACCGATTAATAAAGAAGAAGACGAAAATAAAAGGGCATTTCGCTTGCTCCTGGCACATTTTGCCGGAGACAGCCTGCGCTCAGCCATGAATTTGCTGGGGATTGAAATGCCGGAGAAAATGTAAATTTCATGGTTTTTATCTATACATTCAGACTGCTTTCCGACCAGGACGAAAAATTTTACCGGGATATTGAAATCAAAAGCAGCCATAGTTTTCTCGATTTGCACCGGATTATCCAAAAATGCCTGGGCATTGATGGTTGTGAACTGGCATCTATTTTCCTGACCAATCCCGAATGGGAGAAACAGAAGGAGTTTACCCTAATGGACATGATGCAGGATATGCCTGGCGCTGAAGAACTGGGGCAACTCCCGGTTTTTGTAATGGAAAAGGAAACACTTAAAGACCATATCGAAGACCCGCACCAGCGCTTGCTCTATGAATATGATTTCCTGAACCCGCAGACGTATTTTCTGGAACTCTCTGATGTAAAAAAAGGCGCACAACATGGAAAAAACTATCCAAGGATGGCCGGCAGCCAGGGCGATGTACCTCAGTTAAAAACCAGCAACTTCGATGGCCACAGCGAAACGGTTGATTTTCTGCGCGATCCGGATTCAGAAAGCGACATTGAAGACGTGGATAATTTCCTGAAGAATCATTTTAGTGATCTTTTTAATCCCGGCTCAGGCAAATAATGCAAAAAAAGAAGGGAAACCGGCTGATTGTGCTGAGCGGCCCTACTGCCGTTGGCAAAACCGATACAAGCATTGAACTGGCCCAATACCTGGATACTGTGATCCTTTCTGCAGATTCGCGGCAGTTTTACAGCGGCATGAAAATCGGGACAGCCGCGCCAAGCCCGAAAGAACTTAAAGCAGCAAAACATTATTTTATCGGTCACTTGAAAATCGGGGATTATTATAATGTATCCCGATTTGAACAGGATGCCCTTGCTGTTTTGGAACAGGAATTCCAAAAGCATGATCAGGTGATCCTTACAGGCGGATCGGGCTTATACATAGATGCTTTGTGCCGGGGTGTAGATGAATTTCCGGATCCCGATCCCGAATTGCGCGCAGATTTAAAAAAGCAATATCAGGAAAAGGGGATTGAATGGCTGCAAGAAGAAGTACAAAAAGCGGATCCTGAATATTTCGGGCAAGTCGATAAAAAAAACCCCAACCGCTTGTTACGTGCTTTGGAAGTTTGTTTGGCTACGGGCAAGCCTTATTCAGAGCAGCGCATCGGCAATAAAAGAGAGCGCTCTTTCGATATTATTTACATAGCGTTGAACCGCCCGAGGGAGGAACTGTTTGAGCGCATCCATCTGCGCACCGACCAAATGCTCAAAGACGGATTGGTCGAAGAAGTAAACTCATTGGCGCACCTAAGGCATGAAAACGCACTCAATACTGTGGGCTATAAGGAAATTTTCATGTATCTCGATGGCGAGTATGGCCTTGAGCTTGCCACCGAAAAAATAAAAACCAATACAAGGCGTTACGCAAAAAGACAGCTGACCTGGTTCCGAAAAAACCCGTCTTACCATTGGCTTCATCCGGATCAGGAAAATGAGCTGTACGAACTGACAAAATTTTAAGCTATGTGGAAGCAAATCAAATCACTGGGTGCCATGCTCCTTTACTGGATGCTGCTTTTTCAAATTGTACGCCTGGTTTTTATGCTGTTCTACGGGCAGTCGGTACTGCAAACCGGAGCCGGTTTTGGCGAGATTCTACAAACCTTCCCTGCTGCACTTAAACTCGATTTTGCTACGGCCTGTTATTTTTCTGTATTTCCTTTTTTGCTGATCAGCATTGAGCCCTGGTTTAAGAAAGGCAATGCAATACGCACTATAAAACGCTATTATACAGGCATCCTGAGCTTTACATACGCATTAACACTCGGAGGAGACCTGGGCCTATATGCCGAATGGAAAACCAAACTTTCTTACAAAGCATTGCTGTACTTAGAACATCCCTCAGAAGTCTATAATTCAGCATCTACCGGGATTTTCCTTATCTCGCTCCTAATTATAACCGCCCTGATGTTTGCTTTCCATCATCTTTATAAACGTATAGTAAACACTTCCACGGGACAAGCAAAGCACTGGTGGTCGCCTTTAATTTTCCTGCTGTTTGTTCCCCCATTTATGGTTTTGGGAATGCGCGGTGGTATTCAGGAAATCCCGATCAATCAAAGTCAGAGCTATTTTTCCAAACATGAGATACTCAATCATACTGCGGTAAACAATATGTTCAATTTATACATCAGCTATTTTGAAAACAGGGAATTTCAAAACGAAAACCCCTATCAGTTTTTCACTGCCGAAGAAGCTAAAAACCGAACAGAAGGGCTTTTTGAATGCACAAAAGACACAACAGTTCAAATACTCACCACGCAGCGCCCAAATATTGTTTTACTGATACTGGAAAGCTGGAGTGGCGACTTGATTGAGAGCTTAGGCGGAGAAGGGGGCATTACGCCCGAATTTGCAAAACTCGAAAAAGGCGGCCTGCTGTTTACCAACATCTTTGCCAGCGGTTCGCATTCTGAACAGGGAATGGCGGCCATTTTTAGCGGTTTCCCGGCACATGCCTTTACATCGGTAACGGTTCAGCCCGATAAATACCCCAAATTGCCCAGCCTGACACAGGAATTAATGGATGCTGGGTATTTCTCGAGTTTCTATTTTGGCGGGCAACTAATTTACGGGAATATAAAGAGTTATATCATTTTCAACGGTTTTGACCGCATTCGTGAGGTTTATGATTTTGACGATGACTTACCGAGGGGCAAGCTCGGGATTCATGATGAATACACCCTGGACGCAATGGCCCATGAGCTGCAAAATGATCCGCAACCGTTTTTCGCATCCTTGTTCACGGTCAGCTCCCACTCGCCATACGACCACCCAAAAGTTGATGCCATTGACTGGGGCGGCAAGGAGCAATCCTACCTCAACTCAGTTTATTATGCGGACAGCAGTTTGGGACAGTTTTTTCAAAAGGCACGCCAAATGGACTGGTATCCCAATACCCTATTTATTCTGGTAGCAGACCATTCGCACAATTCCTATCGCAATTGGTCTCGCCATAGTGCTGAATGGCAGCATATTCCATTATTGTTTTATGGCGATGTCCTGAAAAAGGAATATCGCGGAAAGCAAAACAGCGTTCTGGCATCGCAAACTGATTTAGCAAGCAGCCTGCTCCAGCAGCTTCATCTAGATAAAGGGCAATTCCCCTACAGCCGAAACCTGTTCAATCCATATACAAAACAATTTGCTTATTGGGAGCTGACCGGCATTCCCGGTACTGGTTGGAAAACTCCAACAACATCAATGACCTACGACCACAGAAGTAAAAAATTCAGGCGTTTGGAGCCACCAAAAGAGCAGCAGGACAGCATGATTCAGGATGCCAAAGCCTTTATGCAACACATTTTCCAGGAGTATCTTGATCTCTGAGCCCATTGAAAAATATGAATAAACTTTAAAGTCAGGATTTTATTAATTTTGCAGGCTAAAATAGAATTATGTCCGACGGAATCAAGATAAAAAATAAAAAAGCCTATCATCAATATTACATTCAGGAGGTTTTTACAGCAGGGATTTCCCTTACCGGCACCGAAATAAAATCCATACGCGACGGAAAAGTGAGCCTTGCCGAATCCTTTTGCGCTTTTGAACAGCACGAACTATATGTACGTGATATGCATATTGCTGAATATAAATACGGTACACATTATAATCACGAACCAAAACGGGAACGGAAGCTTTTACTTACAGCGCGCGAACTCAAAAAACTTAAGACAAAAGTTGCTGAAAAAGGCTTAACAATCGTGCCGGTTTTACTGTTTATCAATGAGCGTGGCCTGGCTAAGCTCAATATCGCATTAGCAAAAGGAAAGCATTTTTATGATAAACGGGACAGCCTGAAGAAAAAAGATGCGGAAAGAGAAATGGATCGAAACAAAAAAATACGCGTTTAATATGAATTATAGAACCGCTGGGACAACAAGCCTTATTTTATTGATTACCAGTCTATTTATTTATAAACCATCACAAGCTCAGGAAAAAATAGAATGGATGAGTTTTGAAGAGGCTGTTGCAAAAAACCAATCGTATCCCAAGAAAAAAATCTTCATCGACGTATATACAAGCTGGTGCGGATGGTGCAAAAAAATGGATGCAAGCACATTCGCAGACAGCAGCATTGCGCATTATATGAACAAACATTACTATGCCGTAAAGCTGGATGCAGAACGCAAGGACACGGTAAATTTCATGGGTCGCGATTTCATTAACCGGAACCCTAAAGGCAAACGCGGCAGTCATGAACTGGCTCAGGCCCTATTACAGGGAAAAATGTCCTATCCCAGCTATGTGATTTTAAATGAAAACAATCAAAAAATCACAGGCATGGCGGGATATCTTGACATAAAAAAACTGCAGCCCATTTTGGAATATTTTGGCAGTAATGCACATTTCAAGATGCCTTGGGAAACCTACCAGAAAAAATACGTTAAAAAATAGATAGAGGTCAGTATGTAGGTGCATATTAGTTTTGGCAAATCATAAAAACGATAATGATTTGTTATTGAGCAACATAGATTTCTCCATCCAGCTCTCCGCTTCGCTATGAGCTTCCTGTCGAAATGACCTTTTGTTGTGTTCAAGTGGCAAAGGCGGCGAGGACTCATTTTATATTTTTTATCGTGTCCTCGCCGCCTTTGCCAAAACAATTAATAAACAGTCATTTCGACGACCAGCGGGAGGAGAAATCTATTTATTCACGAGAATAAATCATTCTATGTACTTATCTACAGACCTCTAAAAATAGAAAAAGCCACTTGCAAAATACAAGCAGCTTTGTGAGTACAATTCTAAATTCATTTTAGAAGTCCTTGGAACTCAATAAGACACCTTCATTATCCCAAATTTTCCAGGTAGAATCTTTCTGCCCGTTTTTGTAGTACATTTCATAACGCAGGCGTCCGTTCTCGTCCCATACATACCATACACCGTCTTTTTGACCTTGTGCATAAGTTGCTTCACCGGATTTCTTGCCATTGTCAAACCAGGTGATCCATGCCCCGTCTTTCAGTCCATCTTTGTAGGACCTTATTTCCTTCACGTTTCCATCATTACGATAGTAGGTTACTGTACCATCTTCCAGGCCATTGGTGATTTTTTCGTGCATCACCAAAACATTACCGTGTTGATCATACTCTGAAAAAGAACCACTATATAATTGACCATCATTATAAAACTTACCATCTACTAATGCTACTTCCTGAGCGGACACTGTTAATGCGCTCAGAATTACAGCTAATGTTAAAATCAGATTTTTCATAATTACAACCTTTGAAATGGTTAATATTAATTTTGTGTTAAAATTACAATAATTCTACGCATCACGCAAACTTTCTTAGCATTAATTTAATTTCAAGCCTTATTTAAAATTTATCTAAATATAATAATGCCGAAAAACACTTTAACCTATTAAATACCTGTTTATTATAGTTTTAGAACATTTAAGTCCAATTATTTTGCCTGACACATTAAGAACGTTGCTTTTATATAATAACAACTGCACACAGGTATTATTGTTCATATTCCTTTAATTTTTTCTTAACAATAAATTAATATATTAGTATGGACTCGAAAAGTCTAATATTGTTGTTTTTTACGAATTGGGATTTTTTTGACCAATACAGAACACGATAAGGATCCATAATGCATTCACTGCACTGATATCACACAATGAGGCTGCACAAATTAATCTAAAGTTGGGACAACAGATCAGGGGGCATAACTATGTGACTGGGGAATGTGAGTAGTTTCACTTAGCCTGCTCTATTCATAAAATGCAAACAAAATATTATAATCAGCTAAAAATTAAGTTTTTACTAATTTTATATCCTAAAATTGAATTTGTTTGCATTTTACCAGTGCATTAACTTCAGGCCATCTGCTTCGTTGCTAAAGCTTTGAAATAGGCGACTATATCTTCAGCTTTAGACGCCTCACATCTGACCTGAATTTAAAGCATGAATAAAGCAGGTTAGAAAGAGATACCGTAAACTCCTTTATCTTTTCGTTTTATCAATTTCTTCTGAAGCCGTGCCATATTTTCAATACTTTCAAACTCAACATCATCTTCAGATAAGGCATCCAGCAGATCGCCGGCTTCATCAAAACGGCCAAGGCTGCGCAAAAGATCCACTTTTTTCATTGGCGAAACATAAAGCTCTTCAGAGGAGATGATTTCCAGTAACCTCTCCATATTGAAGCGAACATCATCCTGAGACACTTTACATTTCAGCACAGACATCATTTTACTGGCGTGGGCACTGAGAGGTGTAGCCGAAGACAATTTATTGTTTTTCAGGTAAATGCGTTTCGGATCATTCAGCAACCACATCATGTGCGTACGCAGAACGTATTCCGTCTCAGGATCCGTTTTTTCACTTTTCAGGAACGCATTATAAATTTCAGCACTTTTGACTATTTCCACATCCGGCAATCGGTCCATATCATTTTCCATTGAAACGTCAGGCGAACCAAAAAACTTTTGAAGCTCAGCATCAATCTCGTCAGATTCCGTGATTTGCTGCTGATTTCTTAAAAAAGCCGAATTGCAGGAACCACATTGCGCCAGAGGTTCCATGCCGGGAGCACCGCTAATTGAATAACCGTCGGTATATTCCACACCGGTAAACACACTATACGACATAACCCCAACATCTTCATGCAGATAGCCGCAACGGGGACATATCGTGATGGAAGGAACTAAAATAGTCATAACAAAATTTTTATTCAGATACGGATGTAACCAACAACGGCTCGATCTTTTTTACGAATCAGATATTTCTGCAGTTTCTCCATCCTACGGGAGATATTTGCCGGGCATCCCGCTTTTCTTCTCAATTTTTCATGGGCTTCTTTCCATCTTCCTAAACTACGGAGGCAATCGACATGAATATGGTCCAGCATCCCATCCTTATTAAATTGCTCAAGCAGTTCAAGCATTCGTTCCAGATTATTGTTCCTGATCCGCAGAAAACCACTGGCTACTGACAATTTACCAAACTTATCGGCTTCAGCATTTTGCCTGAAAACCCATGAAAATTTCTTTAGAATAAAAGCTTTATAAATTGTTTTACGATCGCAAAACCACCAGTCCACTTTCCTGAAATGATCATTGATTTTATGAACCAGCTCGATACGCAAATACAGCTCCAATTCGTCCCTGGCTTTCATCGTTTTTAATACTTCCAGATATTCTTCAACAGAAAATTCATGCATTGCAGTATAAACTGAACGAAACTCTTCTCCTATTTCGTTTTTTTCTGCAATTGCATCATCAATCTGCTTCTGTTCTTCATTTGTTATTCTTGCTTCGAGCCTTGGAAAAAGATGATCACAAAAGGAACAGCGCACCAGCACGGATGGCAAACCCACATCGGCACTGCTTTTACCGTCTGTATAATGTGTACCACTGGCAGAAACAGTATATGAAATAATTTCATATGTTTCGTGTAGGCCCTTACAGTGCGGGCAGCGTACATAAACAGTGTTAAAATCCATTTTGTGGTTTTTTGGCAGATTGTAAAAGTAATCAAAATATAGGGTCAATACAAACAAATCAATTAAAAGTCTCAGCTGCCTCAATTTTTTCCAAAACAAACAGAAAACAACGGCTTTTTGAGCAATTCACCAATATAGTGTATTTCAGAAACTTAAAAGTCGTTGCCGCTAAGATTAAACCTTTGTGGCCAATCATTGTCGTACAGTCTATGCGGCTTCCACGATCGCAATCATGAGTTAGTGCATATTTGCATCACCAAACAATCAGTTGCCGGGTTAAAATTTAAACGAAGAGACAGATGAAAGATCTTATAAATAAAAACAATTTTGCACTCAAAAATGCCATTGGTTATTTTGAGCAAAATGGCCTTAACCAGCAAAACGCACGCTTGCTTGCCGCCTTATTTTTGGAGTATCCCGACGGCATAAGTACAGCGGGTTTAAAGGAATACTTAACTGATATGGAGGAATATAATCCCGAAAAGCCACTCATTGAACTGGCCGCACAGGGATATTTGGTAAAAACCATGCTCAAAAACAGCTTTACCGTCTGGAAAATAAACCCCGATTTTATTGTTGGTCAATTAAAACGGCAATTGCATTCCATATCAGAGTTTCGTTCTGTTTTACGCGAAGTTATCATTCTGAGCAAATCCGAAACAGATGCATACGAACAATTACACGAGTTCACCGCAGCTTATATAAATCAGGTTAACAACTTGATTCACAACTGGTACGAAGAACAAAAATAAACATGGATACCTGTCATCCTGTTTTTAGCTCATCTGGTGTTTGTAAAGGCTGGCCTTCCCAGGGTCGGCCTTTTTTAGTATTTTTATTTTTCATCGTAACAATTCTTTAAATTTGTCGGCCAAATGACTACATTATTATATATAGGAATTGTCCAGGCAGTATTTGCAGGTACTATTATCCTGCTACAAAAAAAAGTGCCGCTTAGCAATAAAATACTGGCCGCATGGCTATATACGGTTGCCTTTAGCTTCGTTTATCATGTTATAAGACTGGATTTTAGCCACCTTATCACACCCTCTTTCAGGGGTATGGAAGTTGAATTTACTTTTGGGCCACTTCTGTATCTTTATACCCGTAGCCTGATCAGCGAGAAACCTTCTGTAAAGGCAATAGATTTCCTGCATTTCATACCTTTCATAACCTTTAAAATCCTTTTTTCCTATTTTGAAGGAGCCCCGAGAGACTTCCTTGACTTTTACAAAAACGATGGTTTGCTCTGGCTCAGGATGGCATTTGGAATCACATTTCTATGGTCGGTTACATTTTATCCTGCTTTGGTATTTTACCTACTGGGAAGACACAAAAAAAACATTCAAAACCACTACAGTTTTAATAATGCAAACATAACATTGAGATGGATACGCGTATTGACCTGGGGATTTTTGATTGGATCAATAGCAACAGTTGTAAGTTTTGAAGTCGCTACCAATCTGAAATACTTCGATTTTAATCCGGATGTTTTTATGACTTCTTTTTATATTTTATTGGCTTATGCTGTTAGTTTCTATGGATTTAAGCAACCCGAACTTTTTCAACAACAGTTAAGGGTCGCCGGAAACAAGGGCATAGGGATAAAAGATCAGAAGACTTTTAATGACCAAACAGATCAGCGAGAAGAACAAGAAAACAGCCCGCAATCAAAATACCAACGTTCCGGATTAAAGGAAGAAAATGCCGATAAATACCTAAAGCAAATCATTACGTATATGGAAAACGAACAGGCTTACCTTAATGGCGATCTAACCATCCAGGATATTTCGGATAAACTCAATATTCCACGTCATCATATTACGCAAGTGCTGAACGAACAAATAGGGAAAAATTTCTATCATTTTGTTAATGAATACCGCATAAAGGAAGTGAAGAAACGCCTTCTTTCTGACGAATACAAGCGCCTGACTTTACTTGCCATTGCTTATGATTGTGGTTTCAACAGCAAATCGGCATTTAATATGGTTTTTAAGCAATCAACCGGACTTACGCCTACTGCCTGGAAAAAACAACAGCTAAAAAACAAGGCATAATCCCTCTTAATTTATATATTTGTTTAGAACCGCTTTCAAAATGCAAATGAACCTAATGGAAGTTCCTCAGATATTAATTGTTGATGACATACCGAAAAACCTTCAAATTTTGGGCAATGTTTTGGTTGGCAAAGGCTATAAAATTGCTTTTGCCCGCAGCGGCGAAGAAGCCTTGCGCATATTGAGCAGCAGTAGTTTCGACCTTATACTTCTGGATATCATGATGCCGGGCATCGATGGATTTGAAACCTGCCGCCAAATAAGGAAAATCCCAAAACAACAGGATATACCCATTATTTTCCTTAGCGCACGAATTGAACAGGAAAGCATTGTGGAAGGCTTTCAGAGTGGCGGACAGGATTATATCACCAAACCATTCCAGCAGGAAGAATTACTGGCCCGTGTCTCCACACATCTGGATCTTCGTTTTAAGGGCCTTGAAGTCAAGAAACTCAATCAACATCTGGAGCAAAAAGTTGATGAACGAACCCATCAGCTCAAACAAGCCTACAAAAAACTGGAACGTTTGGATGAAGCCAAGAATAATTTTCTTGCCTTGGTAAGCCACGAATTACGCACTCCGCTGAATGCACTGAACGGTTTTTCGGAAATGCTCTCTTCCACCACACTCAACAATGAACAGGAAGAATATTTGGATTATATGCGAAAATCATCCAATCGCCTGATGCGTTTTGCCGATGCCGCCATTCTGATATCACAGCTCGAAAGCCAATCGTATCAAATCAGCCGTGAAGCGCACAATATACGTGATGTTGTAGAAGAAGCCGTCATCCGGATTAGGGCAGAATTCCCTGAATGCCAACCCATAATCAGTCAGGAAATGCAGGTTTCGGGATCAGCTGATGATGATCTCATCCTCAATGCAATGATGCATGTAATCCGAAATGCCTGTCAGCACAATACAGCCGGCAGACCCATAGAGATCAACATCTCAAAAAAGGGAAACATGGGAAAAATATCTATTCGCGACTTTGGAGAAGGTTTTTCTGATGAAATAAAGCAGGTTCTTTTCAAGAAATTTTCAGGAGACAAGATGATGCATCATTCGGAAGGGCTTGGTTTGGGACTGGCAACGGTTCGCCTGATTATACAGGCACATGAAGGTGATATTCGTATTTTCAATCATGATGATGGCGGAGGAGTGGTGGAAATCCAGCTGCCATTGGCTCAATAAAAATCTACAAATCCTTGAACATCCTTAAAATCAAGCGCTCCGGTATGGCAATCATACGGTAAACGGAATGATAAATTGTTTGGCCGTTTTGGCTGCAATGAGCCTGAGCCAGATAAGAGCGGTTTTTCTTTTCACGGATATATGATATCGAATAATTGATCTGACCGGGCTTAATGGTAACACTTTTTTCGGGAAGAAAAAGATCCAGTGTTTGATAAAAGGGCGCTGAACGTGCCGGATTAACTTTTGTATCAATCAATGTATTAATTTCCGATTCTGTCTCAGTATATGGATCTTCAATGCTCATATTTAAGGCCTTACTGGCATAAGCTACGGCAAACAGAAAATCATTCACTGCTTTGTCGGACTCGCCGGTAAGTTGATGAAACTTATTCAGCTGATTTTCTTCAATTTTCAATTTCTGGATGCGGCCACCGGAATAAATTTCATGTTCTTTAGGATAGATGGAAGCCACCGAATACTCATCGCGGATTGACAAGCAATCTTCTCCATTTACGGCAATCAAACGGATTCCATCTTCGATCATCTCATAACCAATACGCACGTCATCCCCCCTGCTGATCATCGAGCCAAACAGGACATGTATATTCCGGATTTTCATCATATTGGCTGCGGCCATTTTGGCAGCAATAGCAAAAATAAACATCCCGGGCACAACCACCTGCTTGCCCATTGGGCTCATAAAATCCGGATTATGAATATGGTTATCGTCAAGGGTTATCTGACAAAATTCCTGAATAAATTTATCTGTGAAATGTACACTCTTAAGCATGCTTAACTTATTGGATTCCGTAGGCAAATATACTCTTAAATTTTCTTACACAATCAAAATATGCACCCTCAGTACAAAAAAGGTTTCTACTGGAAATTTCATGGACAATTATAACATTAAGAGTTTCTACTCCGAACCTATCTTATAATATTGCACAAAGTAAGCTTAAATTTCTGAGGAACTTCTACCTGAAACCGCTATTGAAGTTCTCCCATAGTTTATTAGCCCAAGGCATTCAAGGAATTGAAACCCGACTTAACACACAAAGATTACTGATACTTTATATAAAAATTAGCACCTCCAAAATTGCCTGAACCAATATTTTTGTTCCTGAATATCCATTTTCAAGATTTTTTATGTATTTTTACACATGATTACTGGGGGTTAAAGCAATTGTTAGAAGAAATGCCGTTAGAGGGGTTAAAATACTATATACGGAAAGCTCAGGAATTGGTGGACAAAGCCAATCGGGATAAAGATCCAGACAGTGAATTATTGGATTTTGCAAAAAAAATTGCAGAACTGAATAATTATGCCACAATTCCTTTGCAAAAAGCCACTAATACATCACAATCTGAAACAAGACGGCAAGATGAACAACTCTTTATCGAGAACCTGATAAGCAACCTATCGCAAGGATTAATTGTTCTTGACACTGAATTGAATATCAGGATATGGAACAAACATATGGAAAAACTGGCCGAAAAACCTGCAAAACGGGTTATTGGCCAACCCATTCAAGATGTATTGCACGGATACAAAACAATGCAGCTAAAACCGGCAATCCAAAAAGCATTGAAAGGAGAACTCCTCGAAATTGATTCGATCACATATTTTGACAGTAGGATTGACGATCACCGCCACATCAACCTAGTCCTTTCACCTTACCGTGATTCCAGCGGCAAGATTCAAGGACTGATTGCGTTGGTCTCCGACATCAGCAACCGCATCGAATATCAAAACGAACTAAAAAACCGCCACGAAACCCTCGAAATCCTCAATGAAGAGCTTAGGCAGGCAAATGAATATTTTCTGACAGCCAATAAAGAATGCAGTGCGGCCAAACAGAAAGCCGAAGAAAACGAGCGGCTGAAAACCGCCTTTCTGGCAAATATGAGCCATGAAATCCGTACACCTATGAACAGCATTATTGGATTTAGCCAGTTGCTTTTGGACGATCATATGCCACGTGGCGAGCAGATGGAATATCTCAAAATCATGAACCGCAACAGTGTCCAATTGCTCAATCTGATCAACGACATTATTGACCTCTCAAAAATGGAAGGTGGAGAACTAAAAATTAAACGCGATGTAATGGACCTCACAGCATTGCTTACTGATTTACACCAGCTTTTTAAGACCAATGCTGACCGCAAAGGGATTGAGCTGCGCCTGAACCATAAACTAAACGAAAACCAAAGCATAATTTCTGATATCCAGCGCGTACGGCAAATCATGACGAACCTCATCGCCAATGCTATTAAATTTACAGACAAAGGTTATGTTGAGATGAGTTGTTGGATTGAAGGCGATCATTTCATTTTTAAGGTCAAAGACACAGGAAGCGGCATCTCAAAAGGCAAACAGGAACTGATATTCAGGCGGTTTATACAGGAAAGCGACCGTAATAATGATGGGCACAGCAGAGGCGGTAGCGGCCTGGGCCTGGCAATCTCCAAAAACCTGGCTGAATTGCTCGGTGGGGACATCCTGTTAATATCCGAAAAAGGGAAAGGATCGGAATTCTCCGTAAGATTACCTTTTACGCCTGAGAACAGGCTCGATACACAAAGCGAGTTCAAACAGCCAGACATGAATATCCTTCGCGGGCTAAAGGGGAAAATCCTCATTGCCGAAGACATTGAAAGCAATTACCTATATATTCATGGGTTATTGCAAAAAATGCCCCTCGATCTTATCCATGCGAAAAACGGAAAAGAAGCCCTTGACATGGTAGAGCTTTTCCCCGACATAAAGCTGGTTCTAATGGATATTAAAATGCCGGTAATGGATGGCTATGAAGCAACAAGACAGATCAAAAAACTAAAACCCGATATGCCGGTAATTGCACAAACAGCTTTTGCAATGCCCGAAGACCGAGACAGGGCATTTGAGGCCGGCTGCGATGGGTACCTGCCGAAACCAATAAAACCTGCCGATTTGACTGCTTTCCTGAAAGCATTCCTGCTAAATCAATAATTATTATCGAATAATAATATCCTGAAGAAAATCCTTCCCAATTTCTTTATTGATCGATTGAAGCAAACGGGATTTTGCAAAAAGCAGTTCACTTTTTAGCGCAGCATAATTAATAGTAACAAACAACTTTCTTTTATGGACATAAAGATCTCCTGTTTGCTTTGCAATAGATTTACCAACCACAATACTCCACGCAGCAAGCGCTTTGCGTTCATCCAGCTTATCAGCAAAACCGTAGGCATCAATCAATTTAAGCATTACGCTGCTTAGTGGCTCTTCATTTGTATTTCGGGCTGCCATATTGCTATACTGTTTAAAATACAAAGATGCCTATTTTCGAAGAAATCCAAACAATATAACCAACAAAAGTTTCAACAAATCAATACCTTTCGGATCCGGCCAATTTTTTTTTGATAAAAACCAAAATTCCCTTTGAGGTTTTAATAATTTTTCTACCTTTGCATCCGCTTTAGCAAGGCGGGGTAGCTCAGTTGGTTAGAGCGTCGGATTCATAACCCGGAGGTCACGAGTTCAATTCTCGTCCCCGCTACTACAAAGGCTTTTGAGAAATCGACAGCCTTTTTTTATTTAATGAAATCAATACCCGGAAATGATTGAACTCTTAGTTTTCTCAATCTTTTTTGTTGTCGATTCTCCCATCCTTCAAAAGCCTATTGCTTAAATCCAGAAAAAATCTTATTTTACGCATTTATACGCACCCATAATGAATCAGAAATGCTTAAAATTGCATCATGTTCACACAAATAGGGTTAATCATATCGGTCGTCCTGCAATTTGCAGCATTCATTATCAGCCTTAGCCTGATCCCCAAAACCAGGTTTAATATTGCATGGATCAGCATTTCCATCGGTCTAATGCTAATGGCTTTCCGCCGTTTGTTGGATTTATTTTTAATATTTGAAGGAATCAGCTCGGTTTACCATTCTGCTTTTTCCAGCTGGCTGGCCATAATTATCAGCATCAGTATGCTTATTGCGGTTTTTTATATCCGCAGGATCCTTATGCGCCTGAATCAATTGAATAAAATGCAGTTAGACAATGAAGCACGACTCCTATCAGCAATTATAAACACCGAAGAAAAAGAGAAAAGACATTTCGCCAAGGAGCTGCATGATGGATTGGGGCCTATTCTCTCTAGCATTAAGCTATCGCTCAGCGCATTGGAAACCAATGATTTAAATTCAAGAAACAACCAAATATTGCTAAAAACAGAGAAAGCCATCGACAATGCCATTGCAGCCACAAAAGAAATATCGAACCACTTAACACCTAAAATCCTTGAACGTTACGGACTTGAAAGAGCCATCAAAAAATTTGCTTCAGACAGTATCACCAAGCCAAATTTTCGATTTCATGCTTATGCTGATTTAAAAGAAGAAAAAGGGTTCAGTGACATTAAGCTAATCCTTTATAGGATTTTCTGCGAACTGCTCAATAACACACTCAAACATGCAGATGCACAACAGGCATCGCTCAGCCTATTTAGCTTCCCTGACCATATCGTTATGATTTACGAGGATGACGGCATTGGTTTTGACACAAAATCCAAAGAAAACAGCGGCATGGGATTGACCAATATTGCATCGCGCGTGCGCGCACTAAACGGTAAGTTTTCACTGAGCAGCAAGAGCGGGAAAGGAATGTATATCCGAATTGAAATGCCCAATGAGTACTAAAATCAACATCCTGCTGGCCGACGACCACCAGCTTTTCAGGGAAGGCATGGCCTTTCTCTTACAAAACTGCGATTTTACCGGAGATATCCGCGAAGCTACAAACGGCAGGGAAGTACTGAATGAATTAAAAAAATCGCAGCCACATATTATTTTAATGGACATCGAAATGCCCGAAATGAACGGAATTGACGCCAGCAGGGAATGCAGCCGTTTATATCCTGACATCAAAATAATCGCATTATCGATGTATGCCAACGAAGAATTTTATTCAGACATGATTGATGCCGGGGCCAAAGGATTTCTTTTAAAGAACTCACGCTTTGAAGATGTGCGCAGGGCAATAGTGGAAGTAGAACAAGGAAACAATTATTTCTCTCCGGAAATTTTAAACTCAATTATTTCGAATCTCAATCAGAAAAGCCGCTCCCCGATACACAGCCCACTAAGCCAAAGGGAAATTGAAGTCCTTTTTAATATCTGCAAAGGCTTATCCAGCCAGGAAATTGGCGAAAGCCTATTCATCAGCAAGCGCACTGTAGAAAAACACCGTGAGAATATCATGCTTAAAACCGAATGCAAAAACACAGCACAATTGGTTGTTTACGCCATCAAAAACCGGTATTTTGAAATATAAAACCGGAAAAATACGCATTTACACGCATAGCTATTGCGTATTAGCACCCTGAACCGACTTTACACATCGCAGTAATTTTGAAGAAGAAACTTCAAAATTAAAATCATGCTAATTCCATTTCTCGTTCCCTTTGTCATTGGGATGTTTCTTGCCATCAATATGGGCGGCAGCGGAACTGCCCCTTCTTTTTCTGCGGCCTATGGAGCCGGTATCATCAAAAAAAGTTTGATTCCCGGCCTGTTTGGCGTAGCCGTATTTGCAGGAGCCATCATAGGCGGCAAAGAAACCGCCAAAACCATTGGCAAAGGATTGCTCGACCCACAACTGATGAGTTTCAGCATTGTCTCCATTATTCTATTTTCTGTCGCGATATCACTTCTTATTGCCAACATTTTCGGAATACCGCAATCCACAAGTCAATCCACAGTACTCGCAGTGGTAGCTCCGGCTGTTTACTTTCATTCGCTTGATACCGAAAAATTATTTACAGAAATCCTTCCGACATGGTTTATTATGCCACTTATTTCTTTTGCCTTGTCATTCCTGATTGGGAAATACATCTACAAACCCATACGCCGGAAAGGTTACACAATTTCCAAGAAAATCAACGACAGCTATTTACTGCGCGGGCTCATACTGATCATGTCTCTATATGTTGCCTTCTCGATCGGCACCAATAATGTCGCCAATGCCACAGGCCCAATTTCGAGCATGGCATTTAACGAATTGGGCATGTCAACCGATAATTATGTGCATGTATTAATTTTGGCAACACTGATAATTGCACCCTGCTTTGGTATTGGGAGCTCATTTTTTGGCGATAAAATCGTAAAAAACACCGGCAAAGAAATCGTACTCTTCGGAAGGATTGAAGCGGTGATCATAGCTTTCATTTCAGCTTCGCTCCTATTGGCAGCTTCCTTGGTAAAAGGAATCCCTACGTCATTGGTACAACTAAATGTGGCCGCCATAATAGGCATTGGCGCCGCCAAACTGGGCTGCAAAAATATTTTCAAAAAAACGGAAGTAAACCGCTTTTTCCTGATGTGGGTCATCGCCCCTACGATAGCTTTTGGATTGGCCCTGCTGCTGACCTACACATTTGATTTATATAACCTTTTGGATTTTTAACTAATGAAAAAAGCCATAGTTTTATTCTTAAGCTTACTGTTATCCCTCCTCTCTTTCGGCCAGAAACAGGAATGGAAAGCCGGCATTGAAATACGCATCCGCCCTTTGCTTGATGCCGGCTACAAAACACCACAAAGCAATAGCGATCCGATATTGTTTTACACCAGCCAGCGCAGCCGGATTAAGCTCAAATACCACGACAGTTGTTTTTCGTCACAAATTGCCTTTCAGGATGTTCGAATATGGGGCAACGACAACATATTCAATGCACGGGGATATTATGGAAATTCCTCATCAACATGTCTTTTTAAAGCCTGGATTAAAGCAAAACTCAACACTGCTATCAGCTTGAAAGTCGGAAGACAGGCATTTTCATACGACGACCAAAGAATACTATCAAGCCGCAACTGGAACGATCACCAGTTGTGCTATGATGCTGTTTTACTGGAATATAACAACGAAAAAACTTCTGTTCAATTCGCTGCAAGCTGGAATTCAGACAACAGCAAATCAATGAGCTACCCGGATGACAAACTACGCTTAATCAACTTTTTAAGGGCTCAATACAAAACGAAAAGCATAAAAGCCTCAACAATATATCTCCTGAGCGGACAATGCATGAACGATAGCATGCCGGATTTAAAACTCCTTCAAACTTTCGGGGTAAACCTAAACCATACCTCTACGCGGTCATTATTACGGCTATCATTCTACTACCAAAGCAATATGAACCAACTGCAAGGCAAGACCCGTGCTTTTTGCCTGTCTTTCTTCTTTGAACAAAAAACAAATTCCGGAAAATTTTGCGCCGGCACCGGATTTGACTTCCTTTCGGGAGATGATGCAAAAAGCAATACAAAAGGACTGTTTAATTTATTGTATGGCAAAAGGCACGGATATTATGGCTCGATGGATTATTTCAGCGAAACCCCGCAGCAAGGCTTAACAGACCTAATGATGAAATTCAGCTACAAACCCACAAAAAAAATCCTGGTAAAGCTCGAACTCCATAAATTTCTTTCATCCAGAAAAATTGAATCATATGGGAATGATTACGGAAGCGAAACTGATTTTGCGATAGAATTTACAGTAAGCCCGGCATTTAATATTAGTAGTGGATATTCATTTTATTTATGCAGCGACTTGCTCAAAAAACTGAAAGGCGTATCGGATAAAAAAGTTCGCTTTCCGCAGTTTGCATGGATTTCGATGCATTTCAGCCCATGGATATCAATTTAGCGCAGCAAACAAGCTCGAGAGGAAAACAGTAGCCGGTATTGCGAAAAACAAGCAGCCTTAAAACAAAAAACCCACAAAAAGCGGGTTATCAGATAATTGCGGAGAGAGGGGGATTCGAACCCCCGGTACGGTTACCCGTACGTCAGTTTAGCAAACTGGTGGTTTCAGCCACTCACCCACCTCTCCATTATTGTTAGAACTTTATCCTATCGTTTAATTGGGCTGCAAAAATAATGAATCCATTCAAACCTGCCAAATATTTTTTCAGAAATTATTCATTTTTTTGATAAGGAAAACTAATGCTAACTGTAGCACCCTTATAATCATTATCAATCAACAAATCGCCTCTATGGGCATCAATGACAAGTTTTGTGAGCAGCATGCCCAATCCCGGCCCCATTGCCTGATTACCTTTCTTTTTAGCATGAACAAACTCATTGATCTGTTTTAATTTCCTCATGCTAAATCCTGCCCCAAAGTCTTTCACTTTTATAAAAAGTCGTCGGTCTTCTATAAATACCACAAAATTAATTGTTTTGGCACGTGGTGAGGCAGCAACGGCATTATTCACTATTTTTGTCAAAGCGGCCACCAAGAGTTCTTCATCGCCAATAAATTCTATATTTTTTGGATTAATGCGCTTATTGATGAACACCTTTTTTTCATTGCGGATAACCTGCGATTCATAAAGCGAACGGTTTATCAGATCATTGACGGGAAACTTTTTCAAAGCAGGCGTACGCTCACCGGAACGCAGCTCTGTTATCAGTATAGCTGCATCGACGAGACGTTTAAGGCGAGCCACGGACATTTGCAGATAGGCAACAGCAGTATTTTGATCTTCGTTGGTTAAAGTTTCTTGCACGATATCGGCAAATCCAATAACACCGCTCAGGGGTTTTTTGAGCTCTCGTGTCACCATATCTATAAAATCAGATTTTGCAATTTCCAATTGCTCCATCTGAAGCCCTAATTCATTAAGTACATCCTGGCTCATGCGGCTTTTGTCCACATCTTTAGCCTGAATTTTCTTAAGTTCCTTATTTTCAATACTCAAAGTCCGAAGTCTATCAATCCAGAATATCTGAGTCTGAACGCGGGCGAGAAGTTCCTGACGGTTAAACGGTTTGGTAATATAGTCATTGCCACCAGCCTCTAAACCTTTTAAAACGGTATCTTTATCAACCTTTGCCGTAAGAAACACAACAGGCAAATTTTTATATTTTTCATTTGACCGAATACGCTTGCAAACCTCAATACCATCAATGTCGGGCAGCATTACATCGAGCAAAACCATATCAATTTTATCACTCAGAACCGCCAAAGTTTCTTCACCGCTGGAGGCAAAACTGATTTTGTAGCCTTCATCCCGCAGCAAAGATCCAAGAACCTGCAGGTTTTTTCCCAGATCATCTACAATAAGTATATGATAATCACATTTATTAATCATCATCGTCCCTGATTTTACCAATTTGGTCAGGAAATTGCTGCAAAAAGCGTTTAATTTGCCCTACATCAAAACTGTCAGCAGCCTTTATCAAGTATTTGCCGTAAGAAAACAGTTTTTTCTCGCCTGCATCCTCAGCTACTTGACAAATTTTTTGCCCAAAAAGGATTATTTCTTCTATGTCGTTGTTTCTCTTTATCTTATCCCACTCAAGCATCCACTTTTCGTAGGGTAAGGATGTAAAAATACGATTTTTTTGTTTTGAAAGGACGTCGCCAGGGCTTTCTTTTTGAATAAATTCATTATTAACCTTATTATCAATATTATAAATATCATTTTTGAAATGAAGTTTTTTATACTTATCTGTATCCGTCTCATTTATAAAAGCAACATCAGGCATAACTATTGTAAATACACTGCCCAATCCTTCTTTACTGCTCAGCGAAATGCGCCCATTCATCGCTTCAACAATTTGTTTTGTGATTGCCAGTCCAAGCCCGGCGCCCCTGCGTGATGACGCACTTTTTTCCGACAATTGTTCAAACGCTTCAAAAATACGATCTTGATCGCATTCAGGTATTCCGGTTCCAGTATCGCGAACTTCAAATATCAGGTCGGCAAGCTTCATATCTTCATTTAGCCGTTCCGATGTCAAAACAACTTCTACCTCACCCTCATCAGTAAATTTAATGGCATTATCAATTAAATTGGTCATTACTTGCCTGATCCTGACTTCATCAAGAAAAAACCTTTTGCCACGAAAAAGATCATCGGTTTGAAAAATCAGTTGAACTGACTTCTTCATATCGGGCAAGACTTCAAATGCCGCCTGAAGTTCGAGCATCATGATGAAGGCATTAAAATTGCCATCATTTTTAATCACGATTTTCCCGGAATCAAGGGCAGATTTTTCAAAAAGGTTATTGATCAGATCCACTAAAACCGTACTGCTTTGATGAAGCAATTTCAGGTATTTATCCAAATCCGGTTGGCTGACCCGTTTTTCAATTATATTCACATAACCCATCAACGAATTTAAAGGCGTACGTAACTCATGCGACATATTGGCCAGAAACTGCGATTTGGCTTTACTTGCCAACTGTGCAGCATCACGTGCTTGCCGCAGCTCATGAAGCAGTTGATGCGTTTTGGTTATATCGCGCACGATAGCCAGTACGCGTTGATCATCAATGCCCATAAACCTGATTTCATAGACCTTTTTTAGATCTTTGACATTCATTTCATATTCATGCGAATAAACCTTTTTATCAGCTAATGCATTATTGATCAATTCCAAAAAAAAGCTACTAATTTCTTCATCAAAAAACTTCGATATTTTTTCTCCAATAAAAGAATCCGGAGGCAGCAGGAGGTACTCTTCGGTGCTGCATCGAACATCAAGGTAAATTCCATTTTTATCCAAAATAAAAATTAAATCAGGAAGTGTACTGACAATTGCATCATTGATGGCTTCACTGGCCGACAAAGCTTCTTCGTAGCGCTTGCGCATCAATGCCCCTGCCAGCTGATCTGAAGCCTGCCGGAACAAGCGAAACCAGTCTTCATTAAACTCTGGTTGTGGGCTTAAAAAATCAAAACCTGTAAATCCAATTAAATCGGATCCGGAAAAAACCGGCAATACTAAAAGCGAACGGATTCCCTGCATCTGGAGATATTCGCGTTCCTGCTCCGCATCATCACCCAGCTTAGAAACATCAGGAATAAATATCTTTTTATCGCGACGAAGCGCATCCATCCACCAACCAAAACTATCAATCTCCAAAAATTGTAATAATGACTTGGTTGTCTTAACGCCACGTGCACACCATTCATAAGTATTGCTCATAAATTTGTTTTCCTTATCGAACTCAAATATATAAGCACGGTCGGCACGGAAAAACATTCCCATTTCATCAATAACCTTCTGAATTCCATAATGAAGCCGTGAAGCAGGATGCCTTATCAACTCATTGGATAGCGAATTACTAAACTTCCGGAACTCTTCCTTCCAGATTTCATCTGACCGTTTTAAATCCGCACGCCCTTCAAAATGAATAATTCCAAGGACGAACTCTTTCTTTTCAAGAATAATTAATCCCTTTTCAATACTAATTTCCCCGATAAAACCTTGAGCAAAGTCTATCGGAAAAATAATGCAGAGGCTGTCTTTTTGCCCAGTGATAAGTTCCTCATCTTTATCTGTCAGAGACCTTAATAGATATTGATATATACTCTTCCGGTCTTGTGAAGATGGCCCAATAAGTTCATGAAGCCAATTATTAAGATTGTGATTAACATAAAAGCTATATTCGTGAAAATCTGCCAAGTAAGCCTTTCCCGGCAATTGCTCCAGATACTTTCCTACACAGGATTCGGGTTCACATTGTTTAATCAGGTATTTCATTAGTTATATTTCATGCAATTTATACCAAAACTACAAAAAAGACTTAATGATTTCGAGAAGGCCACAATAAGTCTATAGAAGATTTGTCGGCTCAAATCATGCCTTAACATATCAAAGCGGGCAAACATCAAAAAAGCCACCCCGAATGGAGTGGCTCACCTTCTTTTTCAGATGCTTTGTTTTACGAAATGCGATCCGAATTACGTACGGCTTTAGCATATTCATAGGGGGTCATTCCTGTGAAACGCTTAAAGCTGTTGTAGAAAGCCATACGGTTGTTAAAACCTGCCTGACGTGCAACCTCTTCGATCAGGATTTTCTTGTCGCGATTTGCTTCAAGAATGCGTTTAGCTTCCTTGATACGATATTTGTTGATGAATGTAGAGAAATTCATCTTCAGGTTTTCATTGATCACCTGCGATAAATAAGCCTTGTTTGTATTGAACTGTTGTGCAAGATCCTTAATTGTTAAATTTGGATCTAAAAAAGGCTTTTCTCCAACAACATACTCAATGAGGTTAATAGTAAGGCTAAGCTTTTGCTTGTCTGACAAGTTAGAATTACGATACTTGTCCTCAAATGAATCTAATAACATTGTTTTTGGTTTTAATTTGTACTAAAAATGGTCATATCGTCTATCAATGCAAATATCCACATACTTTTTCATTCTACAAAATTTATTTACAATAAAATTGCAAAGAAATAACAAAAATTCCAAGCTTCCTTTACTTTTATGTAATAATCTCAATTATTTTTGGACATATTTTATCCAATTTATGTGATTTTCATGCCAGATAGCTTACAAAATTAAGAATTTTGAAAAAAAAGTAACCAGCAAAACAGCTCAGGAATATAACCTGAAACTTTCCTGAATAATCTGCACTTTCTTTAATAAATTAGCTACAGGAAAAAACCGAACTTCGCAGAATGAAAATCATAATTGACAAATATATTCCTTATATCTTCGGAGTTCTTGAAGAACATTCAGAAACCCAATACCTTAGCCCAAAAGAGTTTAACAATATTGCGGTGAAGGAGGCAGATGCGCTAATAATCAGAACAAGGACAAAAGCCGGCAAACAACTCTTAAACAACACTAAAGTAAAATTCATCGCCACAGCAACAATAGGAACTGACCACATTGACAAAGAATTCTGCACTAAAAATGGAATAGAATGGAAAAATGCGAGCGGATGCAATTCAAACTCTGTTAATCAATACGTTACAAGCATTATACTTGAATGGTTGATTAAATATAAACTTGGACTAAAAACTGTAACCGCAGGAATTATTGGCGCAGGAAACGTTGGTAAAAAACTAGAATACAACCTTAAATCACTGAATGTAAATACCTTAACTAACGACCCGCCACGAAGGGATAATGAATCAAACTTTGAGCACACAACAAAAAGCGAAATATTCAGGCAATGTGACATCATCAGTTTTCACGTTCCGCTCTCAAAAAACGGTCACTATCCCACTCACCACCTACTAAAAAAAGAACATCTAAAACTGCTCAAAGGACGACCTGTTCTGCTTATCAATACATCGAGAGGTGAAGTTTTTTCAAACAAACTCTTACTTGGGGCGCTTGATGCTAACCCTCAACTCTCCTTAGCCCTTGACGTATGGGAAAACGAGCCCTGCATTATACAGGAACTGGCAAAAAAATGTTATTTTATCAGTCCGCATATTGCAGGCTATTCGGCGGATGGCAAAGCAAAAGGTACCGAAATGTCGGTACAGGCTGTAGCACGCCGTTTTAACCTGCCCCATACAAACTGGAAAGCCTCCAATATTCCTGCACACCCAAAAAGGCTTATTACGATCCCAAATCATCAACTCAGCTTCATGAAATCCCTGCAATATGCGTTTAGGCATACCTATAATATCTGGAATGATGACGAAACGCTAAGAAGTGATTTTAACTCATTTGAAAGCCTGAGATCATCATATCCGCTGCGAAGGGAGTTTCAACATTTCTTCTTTGAGTTAACAAAAAAAGACAAAAACCTAACACAAGCTCTTGTAAAACTGGGTTTTAAGCCTGTTAATAACTGATTTGGACATATAATAGGGCATTTCAAAAACTTATCTATTTTTGCAAAAAATTTTAAGGTCTCTGAATAATGAAGAAATCAATTGCCCAAAGGGCAGCAGACAATATCCGGGTACTGACAGCAGCGATGGTAGAAAAGGCCAAATCAGGTCATCCTGGTGGAGCGATGGGAGGAGCCGACTTCACACAAATATTATATTCTGAATTTCTCAGCTATGATCCTGATATGCCGGACTGGTTCCGCAGGGACCGTTTTTTCCTGGATCCGGGGCATATGTCGCCCATGCTTTATGCGCAACTGGCACTTATGGGAAATTACGCGATGGAAGACCTGAAAAATTTCCGCCAGTGGAAAAGTTGCACTCCGGGACATCCTGAGCTCGATATAAAACGTGGCGTTGAAAACACATCCGGACCGCTTGGCCAAGGGCACACTATGGCCGTTGGTGCTGCCATTGCCGCAAAGTTTTTTAAAGAGCGTTTTGGCGACTGGTGTACACATTATATATATAGCTTCATTTCCGACGGTGGAATCCAGGAAGAAATCAGCCAGGGAGCAGGCCGGATTGCAGGTTATCTCAAGCTCGACAACCTGATCATGTTTTATGACAGCAATGACGTACAGCTATCAACCATGACGAATGAGGTTTCGGTTGAAGATACTGAAAAAAAATATGAAGCCTGGGGCTGGCATGTTATCACAATTAACGGAAACGATGAAACTGAAATCCGCAATGCCATTAAAGAAGCACGTGATTATATAGGAAAACCCTGTTTAATCATTGGAAAAACAATTATGGGCTTTGGTTCACGCAATGCTGAAAATAAAAAAATGGAGGGTTTATGTTCCACTCATGGCCAACCACTTTCCAAGGCAGGCGTTGATATTGAAGCCACCTTCAAGAATCTGGGAGCCGATCCTGAGAACCCTTTCTGCATTTATGATGATGTGGCTGATTATTATAAAGAAATCCGACTGAATAAAAAAACGGAGGCCAAAGAGAAGCAAGACATCGCCCACAATTGGCTGGACAAAAACCCGAAAGCAGCCAAAGAATTCCTGGCATTCGTAAAAGGCGAAATGCAGCATCTGGATTTTGAAAATATTGAGCTCAAAGGGAATTCTGCAACACGTGCAGCTTCCGCAAGCATCCTGGCCTATCTGTCGGAGCACTTGCAAAATATGATTGTATCCTCGGCAGATCTTTCCAATTCCGACAAAACCGATGGTTTTCTGAAGCACACGCAGCCCATGAAAGCAGATGACTTTAGTGGAAGATTTCTTCATGCCGGAGTTTCGGAGCTTACAATGGCTGCAATAATGAACGGTATTGCCCTGCACGGAGGCTTGCGCGCGGCCTGTGGGACATTCTTCGTATTCAGCGATTATATGAAACCAGCCTTGCGCCTCTCCGCTTTACAGGAATTACCGGTGATTTATGTTTGGTCGCATGATGCATTCCGTGTTGGCGAAGATGGCCCAACACACCAGCCGGTAGAGCATCTGGCTCAAATCCGCCTCATGGAAAAAGTTTATAACCACAGCGGCAAACGTTCGCTCATGGTTTTGCGCCCTGCTGATGCCGAAGAAACCCGAATTGCCTGGCAAATGGCGCTCGAAAACACCAAAACACCATCGGGTCTGATTCTTTCACGGCAAAATATAAACGATTTACCGGGAACATCTCAAAAAAGCAGAAAAGAAATTGCAATGCAGGCCAAAAAAGGCGGATATATTGTGAATGAAGATGAAGGCGAACCGGATATGATTTTTGTGGGCAACGGATCGGAAGTACGCACACTTTATGAAGCTGCCGAATTGCTCAGAGAACGCAAAAAACTTAAAATCAGGATAGTAAGTGTTATGTCGGAAGGCATTTTCCGCGATCAAAGCCCCGAATACCAAAACTCAGTCCTTCCGGACAGAAAGCCAATTTTTGGACTTACAGCCGGACTGCCCAGTACACTTTCCAGTTTGGTTGGTGGTAATGGCAAAGCATATGGCCTTTCTCATTTTGGTTATTCTGCCCCCGCCGGAGTTTTGGATGAAAAATTTGGCTTCACCGCTGAAAATATCTTCACCCACTCATTTGCATATTTTGAAAACTTTCATGCCCAGTAATCAGGGCTCATCCTGCTACTAACAGAATATTTTGTATATTGAGCCGGAGAACAGAATACGTTCCTCCGGTTTTTTTTGAAAACAAAAATTCAGATGAGTAACAAACACCACAAAACGGAACTTAAAGCCGGCAATATGTTGTATCCCTTGCCGGCAGTGATGGTCAGCTGCGGTTCGAAGCCAGAGGATCACAACATCATTACCATTGCCTGGACAGGTACCCTTTGCTCACAGCCGCCCATGATTTACATTTCTGTAAGGGAGTCAAGACATTCCTACAACATCATCAAACAGGAAAGAGAATTTATCATCAATTTAACGACGCCCAAACTGGCAAAAATAACGGATTGGAACGGTGTAAAATCGGGGCGTGATTTCAGGAAATTTGAAGAATGCGGGCTCACAGCACTTGAAGCCACAAAAGTTAAATGCCCTATGATTGCCGAATCACCACTCAATATTGAGTGCATGGTAAAAGACATCATCAAGTTAGGCTCACACGATATGTTCCTCGCAGAAGTTGTAGCTGTCCATGCCGACACCCAATTAATTGACCCCAAGAGCGGTGCACTGAACCTGACCCGGGACAGTTTGCTGGTTTATGCCCATGGAAATTATTATGAATTAGGCCAATGGATTGGAAAATTTGGTTTTTCAGTAATGAAACCAAAAACAAAAAAACGCCTGGCAAAACAAAGGAAAAACAAATGATAAAAATTCGCACAGCCACACCGGAAGATTTGGAACAAATAATTGATTTCCAAATGGAAATGGCAATGGAAACAGAAAACCTCCAATTAAATAGCGAAACTTTGCGCAAAGGCATAAGCGCCATTTTTGACGATCCATACAAAGGCCGGTATTATTTTGCAGAAATGAATGGGCAAGTTGCCGGAATGCTTATGACCACATTTGAATGGAGCGACTGGCGCGCCGCTACCGTACTGTGGATCCAATCGGTTTATGTGCGCAAAGAATTCCGCGAAAAAGGCATCTATAAATCTCTGTACACGAATATTCAGGAAATCGTTCAAAACGATCCAAATTATGGAGGCATAAGACTTTATGTTGACCAAAGCAATATCAACGCAATAAAAGTTTATGAGAAAAGCGGAATGAATGGCGATCATTACAGGCTTTTTGAATGGATGACTTCAAAAGAAGACCAACAGAGAAGACCAAAATAAATTTAATATGGAAAGAAAATTGCGCATCTATGTAGCCGGGCATCGGGGAGCCAAACCAGAATATCTGCAAAACAGCGCAAGAGAAAAAATACAACAAGCCCTGAAAAATCAATATTACTGCTTTAGTGATGAGGATCCGGATATCATCATTTTCATGACAGGCGGTTCGGAAATGAACACTTTGGAAATCATCGAAAAAGCACCAAAACGATTCCGTTTATTTATAGGTTTTGAGGAAGAAAACGGCTATGCAGCAGCTACGGAAGCTTTTGCCAGAGCGCGCATGATGGAAATCCCGGGGCAGCTTCTTACCCTGCGAAGGGCACTGGCTGAAAATACCCTTAAAAACTATCGCAATGTTCTTATTGCACAACAAAAACTTAAAGATGCCAAAATCCTGATTATCGGGAATCCTGCGCCCTGGCTCATTGCATCTATGGTTGACAAAGGGCAGTTACTAAAAAAATTCGACATACAGATTATTCAGGAAAACTGGCCAGAAACAGATAAACTAAACAGTTTTGCTGAGGACAAATCTTTTTACAATCATTTTAGTAAAGAAGAGGCAGAGGACGATTTAAAGAGAACGGCTCAGCTGAGTACTTTTGTTCGTGAAATGATCGACAAGCACAGAGCTGAAGCCATTACTACAGAGTGCTTTCCACTCCTCGACTCGCATAAAACTACATTTTGCCTGGGCAATGCATTCCTCAATGGGCTGCATATTCCGGCAGGTTGTGAAGGCGATCTCACCAGCATCACAGGTATGTTGCTTTTGTTTAAACTTAGCGGAAAAATTCCCTGGATGGCCAACATCAACAATTTCAAAAGGCAAAATGTAATGTTCAGCCATTGTACGGTTCCTTTAAACATGCTCGAAAGCTACCGTATCGACACACATTACGAATCAGGTATAGGTACAGCAGTGCGTGGAAAATTTAAAAAATCGGAAGTAACTGTTTTCAGGCTAAGCTCCGGTCTGGATAAATACTTTCTCGCAAAAGGTGAAATTATGCGCCGCAATGATTTTGACACAGCCTGCCGCACGCAAATCTCGATTGAACTCCGAACAGACAAAATAAAAATGCTTCAGGAAGCACCTTTGGGCAACCATCACTTGATATTGCCCGGCAATCATATTGCAAGCATTGAACTGTTCTGTAAAATCCATGGAATAAATCCGGTACAACAATAAAAACAATTACAATAAACTTTAATATCGGCGTTTTGTTATAAAGATGATGCAAGGAATTAAAAACATACTACTCTTTTTCGGAATATTGTTCGGCACATCAGTCTCTGGTCAGTCACTGGACGCTGTTTTTGATCCTATTCCCGACAACAAACCAGATATAAAGCTGGAACTGGGAAGTTATTATATAAACAATGGAGCCTACGGGTCTTTATTTGGTACCTATGTCGCGCCCCATATCGGGCTGCAAATCAGCGATCGTTTCCGGCTTCAAACCGGGGGTACATTTTCCTGGAGCACTGTAACGGAACAGGCAGCAGAAGGTATCCCTAATACGACAGCACTTCCTTCCAACATTTATGTCAGCGGATCGTACTTAATTAATCCGAAAGTAATAATCAGCGGCACAGTTTTTAAAGAATTCAGCCTTTTAAGTAACAATCCGGATGAAAAAGTTCATCCCAGGGCATTCAGTTACGATCGCGACGGTTTTATTATCGGTGCATCATACAGGCCAACTGAGAACATGCTGATCGAAGCCCGTTTTGGTTACAGCCGGGGCGACAGCCCTTACCCCTATTATCCGCTTTCACCGATCGACAATTTAAATCCTGCGCTCAGGCTAAGCCCGGACCCTATCAGTAATTTTCAAATTAACCCTTTAGAATAAGCCTCATGCTTGCAATTATTTCTCCGGCCAAAAGCCTGGATTTCAACAAAAATATCCCCGACGGACTAGAACCTACAAAAGCCGCATTTATAAATAATGCCAACGAACTTGCCGCTTTGCTGAAGAAATTCAACCCGGCTGAACTGCAAAAACTTATGGGCATCTCGATCAAACTCGCAGATTTAAATTACGAACGCTACTGGCAATGGCAGGAAAAACCTCAATCAGATCTTTTGCGTCCTGCATTACTCACTTTTAACGGTGAAGTTTATAACGGACTTGATGCTGCTTCGCTTTCAACCGAAGACCTTCAGTATGCCCAAAACCACCTGCGCATTCTTTCAGGGCTTTATGGCGTGCTGCGCCCACTGGATTTAATCCAGGCATATCGTCTCGAAATGGGCATCAAACTCAACAACCCAATAGGCGATAATCTTTACAAATATTGGGGGAGCAAAATTGCTGGGAAAATTAAAGAAGATTTGGATAAATCCGGTAGCGACATCCTTGTCAACCTTGCTTCCAATGAATACTTTAAGTCAATCAAACCCTTTATCAAAGACATAAATGTAATCACGCCTGTTTTTAAAGAAAACAAAAACGGAAACTGGAAAGTTATTACTATTTACGCAAAAAAAGCAAGGGGTTTGATGAGCCGCTTCATCATCCAAAACAAAATCAATAATGCCAAAAATATCAAACACTTTGATTTAGAAGGCTATTTTTACAACGACCATCTCAGCAAGGGGAATGAAATCGTTTTTACAAGATAAAAAGGACGTCCAGGCTTTCAAGCCGTCATCTCAAAAAACGCACATATATAATTCGATTGGGTTTTCCTAATCCAAAAATCCCTATTTTTGCCCAAACCAGAGATTTTACGCATGGAGAAGTATTTTGAAAAATTCAGGGAAAACACAATTGGGCATGATGTTATTTTTGAAACTCCTTACGGGAAACAAAAGATGATTTATGCCGATTGGGTCGCTTCCGGCAGGTTATACAAACCTATTGAGGACCGCATAAGTTATACATTTGGCCCATTCCTTGGCAATACGCATACCGAAACAAGCGAAACAGGCACATTGATGACCAATGCCTATCACTACGCACATAAAAAAATCAAGAAACATGTAAATGCTGGTCCTGATGATGTGATTATCACATCTGGATTTGGCATGACTGGCGTAGTAAATAAATTTCAGCGAATACTGGGATTAAAGATGTGTGGAGAGCTAAGCAAAAAAGGATGTTTAAAAAAATGCGACCGGCCGGTAGTTTTTATCAGCCATATGGAGCACCACTCCAACCATACAAGCTGGATGGAAACCATTGCAGATGTTGTGATGATCCCTCCCGGCAAAGGGATGACAATTTCGCTGGATAACTTACGAAAATGTCTTGAAAAATACGAAGACCGCAGTTTGAAAATTGGCGCATTCACAGCCTGCTCGAATGTAACAGGAATAGAAACACCGTATCATGATATGGCTAAAATCATGCACGAGGCCGGCGGTCTGTGCTTTATCGATTTTGCAGCATCTGCACCCTATGTAGATATAGATATGCACCCTGCCGATGATCCAATGAAAAAGCTGGATGCCATTTTATTCTCACCACATAAATTCCTGGGCGGCCCTGGTTCGAGTGGTGTATTGGTTTTTGATGCCAGCATGTACCACAACCAAACCCCCGACCAACCCGGCGGAGGAACTGTTGACTGGACAAACCCTTGGGGCGAGTACAAATACATTGATGATATTGAAGCACGTGAAGATGGCGGCACACCCGGATTCCTTCAGGCAATAAAAACAGCGCTGAGTATAGAACTCAAAGAACAAATGGGCACGGAGAACATCAAAAAAAGAGAAGACGTTCTTGTAAAGAGATGTTTTGAAGGAATGAAAAGCATAGCCAGGCTGCACATTCTGGCGGATAACATAGAGGATAGGTTGGGCATCATGTCATTTTTTATTCAAGGCGCTCATTACAATCTGGTTGTAAAACTTTTAAATGATAAATTCGGAATTCAGGTGCGCGGTGGATGTGCCTGCGCAGGAACTTACGGACATTTTCTGCTCGACGTAAGCTATGAAAAATCGCATTCCATCACGGAAAAGATCAATTTTGGTGATTTAAGTGAAAAACCGGGCTGGATTCGCTTGAGCCTACACCCTTGTATGACCGACGATGAATTGGAATTTATTCTTGAGGGAATAAAACAAGTTGCTGAAAATCACGAAGAATGGGGCAAGGACTACATCTACAACCGACACAAAAACGAATATCGGCATCAAAGTGAGCCTGAAGACAAAACATCACGTATTAAAGATTGGTTCACAATTGATTAATACTGTTTCAGTAATATAGTTTAAAATGAACAGGTGCATATATGCCTCAATAAGAGCGCATATATTCTCCGATTGTTTTAAGTAATTCTTTTCTGCGTACTGGTTTTGCAAGAAAACCATCAAAACCGACGGAGATATAGCGTTCGTGCTCACCTTCGTGCGCATAGGCTGTTTGTGCAATAATGGGCAAATCCGGTTTCTGCTTTTTTATCTGCTTTAAGGCTTCAATACCATCCTGAAGGGGCATTCGTATATCCATGAGCACCAATTGAATATCTTCTTTACATGCAAACTCCACTACTTCTTTCCCATTCCATGCATGAAAAACTTTTACAGGGAGTTCTGACAACACCTCCCGTAAATATATATAATTAACTTCTAAATCTTCCGCAATCAAGACATTGAATTGTTTAAATTTATTCATATTTACCTCCCCATATTTTGGCTTATCATCAATTTTCTGTTTGGCCGGTTCAAAAGGTATTTTTAACTGAAAAACACTTCCATTTCCGGAAGCTGGCTTATAAATAAGGTCGCCGCCCAGTACACCTGCCAATGATTTACTCAGGCTCAAACCCAAACCCGTTCCACTTATGCGCTGATTTACATGATTGTCCCCTCTATAAAAGCGTTCAAAAATATAGGCCTGCTCATAAACCGGGATCCCTAACCCAGTATCTTCTATCTCAAATATTAAACTTGCATTTTCAAGAAAAACACGTATCGTAATTTTTCCTCTCTCAGTATATCTATATGCATTGGAAATTAGGTTATTCAAGACACGCTTTAACAATACCGAATCCGAAACAAAATCGGTAAGAGATGGCGAAATGTCAGAAACAATTTTCAATTCAGGTTTATCTTTTCGTGCACGATATGAGTATTCACTGAGCAAATCCAATAGTAAATCAATGGGCGATAGCTGACTTTTATGTACTTTAGTTTGCCCGCTTTCAATCTGTGATAAATCCACAATACTTGTTACCATATCAAGCAGTTGCGTTCCGCTCTGTTTGATTATCCTTGCAAAAGCTGCTGATTTTTCTTGTGACAGATGTTCTTTCCTAAGCACATCTGCAAATCCAATAATACTGTTCAAAGGCGTTCGGATTTCATGAGATATGTTGGCTAAAAAAGCAGACTTCAGCCGATCGGAAATCTCGGCTCTTTGCTTCGCATCTTTCAGCTCTTCAACATAGCGTTTTTCATTCCGGATATCGCGAACAGAAAAAAGCATCTGCCCTCCCCCATTGGCAACATTGATTTTGCATACAGAAAGCTTAACTTCAATCTCATGCCCATCTATTGAACAAATCACCGTTTCCAACACAATAGGATGATGATCATCTAATCTTGCAAACCGGCCTGGCGACAAAGCAGGAAAGATATCGGTAAAAACTTTCAGAGAGAGCTCTTCACCTGTACCCCCCAATAATTTTTGTGTTGCTGAATTATATTCAATGAGCCTTGCAGGCAGATTGTTTTCTGTGCATGCAAAAACCAGGAGCACATCTCCAATATGATTAAAAAACAATCGGAACTTTTTTTCATTTTCCCTCAAGCGGATTTCCGCCTTCATTTGTGGGCTTATGTCATTTATAACACCCTCCAAATATTGATTACCGGAAAGATCAAAAACCCTACGACCACGCTCCCACACCCAAAGCAATTCATTTTGAGCATTGTATATTCGGTAAACAATCTCAAAATACCGGTCTTCGCCCATTGCTATTTGTATTTGCTCCCACACAGCTTCCCTGTCTTCCGGATGAATAAGCGAAGCATAGCTGCGTTTACCATCCAAAAATTCCAAACGGGAATAACCGGTAATCAATTCTATACCCTCGTTTAGAATGAGCATAGTCCAGTCGGCATCATTTTTACAACGGTAAACGATGCCTGGAAGGTTTAACAATAATGTTTTATAACTTAAAGCTGAGGCTAATGGCGTTTCACTACTGACATCTTCGATTTCATTACTGGCGGACAAGGCATCCAGTTTTTCCTTAAGATACTGATTCTCCTGTCTGAGAAGATCAAGTTCTGACTCTACCTTATTCATGTTTCCTAAAGATTTTGATACTGTTGTGCCAGCTAATATACAATAATTCGAAACAGTAAGCAACAAAATAATAAAATCAATTGAGTACGATCCTCCACACAGGCAAAATATTGACTAACAATATTCCGCTAAGCACAACAGGTACCATACAGCAAAGTTAGCCTTTACGTACATGAAGCCCATTTTAGCAAAAAATGCGAACTGAGTTTTTGGGCAGTCCTCAAAAAAAAACAATATGAACAAAATACTTCAAAGCAATCAGGACAATAAAGATCTGATTCCGTTTAAATCGAATTTTGTAATATTGCACCACAATGATCCTCGGATAAAATCACCTCACGAACCTCCAAGTTGAGCATGCATGATGCTCCTAAATAAATAATAAAAAAATGAAATACAGTTATAAAATAAATATATTTTTATTAATATTAATAATTTTGGCGCTGAGCTATGAGATTGTACGGGACACTTTTACAAAAGGCGGAGACTTTATCGGTTATGTATTAGTAGGCAACCTGATTTTAAATGGAGAAAACATTTATTCGGACCCTGTCATCAACACCTGGCCGCCATTTTTCAGTATCGTCAGCGTGCCCATTGCTTTAATGGACAATTTCAACAATAATCTGGTGCGGTTTTTATGGCTATTGCTCAGCGTTCTGGCCATTTACAACATCACTGGCATTTTCAGCCGCATGAGCATTAACCGCAGATTAAAAGCACTTCCACTGAGAGCAAAAGAGAAAATCACCAAACACAATATTAACATTTCACATTGGGCTATTTTAATACCAACTTTATTGATATTCAGATATATTCTCGATAATTTGGCCAACATTCAAATTAATATCTTCATCCTGCTTTTCATGAGTTACAGCTTGTGGCTTTTTTCAAAAGGAAAAGACCTGGCCGCAGCATTAATCCTTGCATTTTCTATTTCAATTAAAATATATCCAATTTTCCTGCTTCTCTATTTTGTGGCTAAAAGAGAACATAAAATTGCGATCTTCACAAGCGTTTTTACCATCCTTTTCGGTATTATACCGTTTTTGGTATTTGGCTATGAGCAAACACTTGATTATTATGCGTTTTGGTACAATCAAAATGTGGTTCCCTTTGCAAGTGCCGGTCACAAAAATCAATCCTATTTCTCCATGATGCGCAGCCTTTTGACCAAGGATATGATTTTGCTCAACAATGCGTCCAAAAAAGAAATATCCATAGGCGCAGCGAATTTGAGCATCGAACAGGTAAAGCTTGTTTCCTATGGCCTCTTGGCATGTGCAGCATCGGTGGTCATCTATTTATTTCGCAATAAACTCATCAAAAAAGACAGTTTAAAGTCGTTTTTGGAATATGCATTTATCTTGACGATTATCCCTGTGCTTTCCCCATTATCCTGGAAAGCATATTTTATCTTTTTATTCCCGGCTTATTTCCTGAACTACCTCTTTATTTTTCAATTTAGGAATTCATTAAAAGCCTCTTTAAACTGTTTTCTCCGTATCATTTTTTTCAGTTCTGTTTTACTCACGGTATTTTCATCAGAAATGTTTGTCGGTGCGTATTTTTCTGATATCCTTGAGGCATTTTCATGCATTACTATTGGCAGCATGCTTATTGCCTTAAATATTTTGCTTTTCTTCCTGCACTATGAAAAATTCGACAAAAAGCTAAAATCAGATAGAGCAGAACAAAATATTTGATCAGCAACACGGCATCAGATATTCCTCAAAGCGAACCGATCTTAAAGTATTTGCTTTCAACAACAGTCCGTTCAACAAATTTTCAATTATTTTTGCTGCATTATAAATCCTTATCAAACATCCGATGAAATACATAGAATACACCCTGAAACTTGATGAAAATACAGACTCGCGACAGGAAATTATCAGCGCAATTCTCGGCGAGTGCGGTTTTGAAAGTTTTATGGAAGATCAGGGCCTTTACAAGGCGTATATTCAGGAACCGCTTCACAATGCGGGGCAAACGAAAGAGCAAATTGAAGCACTGGCATTCATTCAGGGCTTTAGTTATCAACTTATTGAGGATCAAAACTGGAACAAAAACTGGGAAGAGAATTATGAACCCGTCGAAATCAGTGGAGATTGTATGGTGCGAGCTCCATTTCACAAAAAAGCTGAAGGCATAAAATACGACCTGTTAATTGAGCCACGCATGTCGTTTGGCACCGCACATCATGAAACAACATTTTTAATGCTCCGACAGATTTTAAAAGAAAACTGGAGCGGAAAAAATGTTCTGGATATGGGTTGCGGAACCGCTGTTTTAGGAATTTTGGCCATGAAAATGGGGGCATCTTCATTGCTTGCCGTTGATAATGACGAATGGGCATATAACAACAGTCTGGATAATTTGAAAGCAAATGATATAGCAGATCAGGAAGCAAAACTTGGCGGCGCAGAATGCCTTCCTGAGAAAGAACGTTTTGATGCTGTTTTTGCGAACATCAACCGGAATATACTGCTTGCAGACATGAAACAATACGCGGCCTGCATGAAAAAGGATGCCTTCATACTTTTCTCCGGTTTTTATACGCAGGATGAGCAAGCCATCGAAGATGAAGCAAAAAAACACCAACTTGTTTTTAACAAGAAAGAAAGCAAAAACAACTGGGTCATGATGCGTTTCACAAAATCATGATAAAAGCCTATATTTGTACTTCAAACCTACTGAATGCAAAAAACAAATAATAAGCAGCCATTACAAACATCTGCTTATCATCCCTTTCAGTAATAAAACTTAAGAAAATGCGGCACCTGGTTTTCATTACAATAATTATATCAATTATTGGCATTCCAATTAGCCTTTCGGCACAAAGCGGAAAAAATATCACAGAGTTTTCGGAGCACACCTTATTATTCATCGAAGAGCTGGAATCCGTTCTGAAATCACATCCGGAATATGCTTATCGTGCCGCAGAAAAGTACAATCCGAACAAATTGATAAGGGCTTTTAAAACAGACTGGAATTCTGGCAAATACACCGATGAAAACCGTAAAATAATCTACGAAACCGCGAATCAGATACTTCAATCGGGAATGGAGATATATCCGGCATTGCCCGATTATATATATAGCCTGATGGCCATTACCAATTCCTCCCAATCCATACACAGCTATCAGCAATGGAGCAAAGGGATTAAGAAATACATCAACCAAAAAGAAGCACGCAGATTAAGTTTTCTACTAAATTATACTGAAAGACTACTGAATGACAGCCTATTGGCCGAATATAAAAATCTGGACTGGAAAATCAGCAACCAGCGTTTTGAGTTCAATACCGACTCAGGCTTCATTGTGCAATTCAAAGATAAAATGAATTTGACTGCAGTGGAAAATGAGAACAAAATGACCATAAATAACACCACGGGCACTTATTATCCGCTACGCTATGAATGGAAAGGGGAAAAAGGCAACGTTGACTGGACTTTGTACAAAATTGACCCGGAAATCCTGAATGTAAAGCTCCGGGACTATTTTATCGATACCAAAAAAAGCAGGTTTGATGCGGATTCGTGCCTGCTCACCGACATGCGCACATTTCCGGATAATAACATATTAGGCACATTCAGTTGCGGCACAATGGATAAAAACCTCCAAAGCAATATATATCCTGCCTTTAACTCCTATTCTACAGGTTTGGTTATAAATGATTTACATGAAACAGGCTTTGAATATAGCGGCGGTTATGCACTTAAAACCGATAAAATCAAAGGTTTTGGCTCTGCAGACAACAAAGCAAAACTGAAATATGATGCTGGAAACAACATTAACCTTAAACTCTTTTCAGAAGCTTTTAACCTTGATAAAGGTTCGTTTCATGCAAGAAGTGCCATTTTTTCAATCACTAAAGGTCAGGATTCAATTTTTCATCCTGGGCTTTTGGTGAACTACACCGGGCGCAATAATATCCTGGATCTAGTAAGCACTAACGAAACCCTATCGCTTAGCCCGATATTTGATTCTTACCACAAATTAGATATCTACGCACAGGCTTTGCAATGGAACCTGAAAGATTCGCTCATCCTGATACGATACCGTGAAGGTGTTTTGAAAGAAGCCCCGGCAACTTTTGAATCCAATAACTTTTTTAAACTTGAAAACTTCATTGCACCACAACGCTACGACCCAATCAACCCTATTGTTTATACTTACGATTATTGTGAATATTACGACACAAACCGGTTTTTCGTCCCTCAACTGGCTCATTTTGTGCGATACCAGCCCAACCTCATCCGCAATGCAATGATCGACCTCACATTGAAAGGCTTTGCTACCATTGACCTGGAAACAGATATTGTGACTATAAAAGACAAACTGATCAACTACAATAAAGCCAACAATAAAGAGATTGATTATGATAACCTTGTAATTCTTTCAAGCAACTCGAAACTAAATGGCCAACTTAACCTGTACAACCTTGATCTTGATATTTTCCAAATTGCACCACCAATATCTCTTAGTGATTCTCAGCAAGTATATATTTTTCCAAGAGACGAAACCATTAAAATGCTTAAAAACCGGGATTTCATTTACTCCGGTTATACTAGTGCTGGTTTGTTTGAAATAGTTCTTGAAGAGCCGGCCTACTTTTCATACGATACATTTAATGTACGCATGCCAAAAATTAAAGCTATGGGTTTCTTCATAGAGGTTGATAATCAAGAATTGGCAATCCATTCATTTCTTGAAAACCTCATAGGCAACTTAAAAATAGATCAAAGCAATAATAAAGCGGGCCTAAAAAGGACTGAACTAAAATACCCGATCTTGGAAACCGATACCAATTATTCCTCCGTTTTTTACCATCAAGCCTATGTCCCGGGCGTTTACCCCAGAGACCGGTTCCGTTTTGCCCTTTATCCCGACACACTCTACAATCTCGATGAATTTGATACCGACAGTATTGAATTTAAAGGCAGGCTGCTCAGTGGCGGGATTTTTCCTGATATCGAGCGGCCATTAAAAACCAGAAAAGACCTATCATTAGGATTTGTTCACCCAACCCCAACCAGCGGTTTTCCAACATATGGCGGCAAAGGTACCTTTACCGGCATTGCCGATCTTAGCCTGAACGGACTACGTGGTGATGGCGAACTCAGGTTCCTCGGTTCGGTTTCACGGTCCGACCCCAATAGTATATGGGACGATACCGATTTTATTTTCCTGCCCGATTCGATGATTGGTGTGGCAGAAGATTTCTTCCTCGAACCCACTGTAGCAGGAACAGAATATCCGATGGCAAAAGGAAAAAATGTGTCCCAAAAATGGTTCCACCTCGATGATGAAATGGTTATAAGCGACTTAGGGACACCTATGAATGTGTACAACGACTCCACCTTTTTCGAGGGCGATTTAATGCTTCGCCCCGACGGGCTCTTCGGCAAAGGTATGCTCGAGTTTGAAGAAACACAGATACGATCGCCTTTTTTCCATTTCAAACATCACGAACTGGATGCCGATACCAGTTTTATGAAAATTCACAGAAGAGATTCCGCCGGAGTGGTTTTTCAGGCAAACAACTACAAAGCCTACATCAATTTTGAAGACCGTAAAGGGGATTTTCAATCCAATATTGGGTCTGTAGTACAATTCCCATTAAACCAATATGTTTCAACGATGTATAATTTCAATTGGTTTATGAACGACTATAAAATTGAACTTTATTCAGAAACCGATATAGATAACTACAACACCTTAAAAAGGATGAATTTCAGGGAAGTAATTGCGATGAACGAACTGAATGAAGTGCGCGGACCGGAATTAATATCTACACGACCGGATCAGGATTCGCTCAGCTTTATTTCGTTCCGAGCCACGTACACTCTTGACGACCATATTATTAATGCCAAGAACATCAGGTTTATTGAAGTTGCTGACGCCTATGTATTCCCTAAACAGGACAGTATTATCATTAAAAGAAATGCAGAAATGGACATGCTGCGGCATTCCGATATCGTCACAAAACACGATACAATCCACCATCATTTTTATAATGCAGACATCCAGGTGTACAGTAAGAATCAATTATTTGCTCTGGGAACATATGATTATGTCGATGGATACAACAACAAACAAAGTGTCTTTTTTGATGAAATCAGCGTAATGCAGGATCCAACACGCACCATTGCCCGCGGTGACATCAGCGACACTTCCCGCTTTAAAATTAACCCATACTTTGATTTTCAGGGAAAAGTGGAGCTGGCCTCCAACAATCCGTGGATGAGCTATAATGGGTATTTTAGAATTAATTATGATTGCGATACTACGCGCATGAGCTGGATTGAATTTGATACCACACTGACATCCGGGCAGATACGTATTCCTGTAGGCAAATTCAGCCGAACAAAAGAAAACAAACCGGTATTTAGCGGTGTTGGCTACAACAAAAATGGCAGCGTACTTTACTCCCGTTTCCTTGGCACCGAACGTTTGCTCCAGGACTCAAGCATTTTTTATGCCAATGGGCTGGTTGAATATGACAATGAGAAAGCAGAATACCGCTTAGGAAGCATTTCTGTGCTCAATGATGCGCAACATCCCGATAACCTGATGGTTTTTGAAACCAAGAAATGCATTCGGAGAGGCCAGGGAGCAATGCGCCTTATCCCCGAGCTCAACCGCAAAAATTACCTAAAAACCTATTCCCATGGAACTTTTGAGCATCAATTAATTACCGACAGTATTCAGTTTGATGTGAATATGTTCCTTGATTTTGTGTTGCCACGCCAGCTATCCAATATAATCATTGAAGACCTTAACGGAGATAATGCAATAAGCAATGAGCCTCTGGATATCTCACAAAAAAAATACCTCCCCTTCCTGGCAAGTCAACTTGGGATGCAGCAGGCTACCGACTTTCAGATAAATATAACTTTCGATGAGAAAAGATTTCCAAAATCATTCGAAAAGTTTCCCTTCATTTTTACTGATGTACATTTTGACTGGCATAATGAAGAAACACAAGAAGTATTTTATTGCAGAAAACCCTTTGGCATACTGTCATCCAGCGGCAAACTTGTTAAAAAGAAGTTCAAAGGCATGATGCGCATACTCAGGTGGAGCAAGCGTCAGGAATTTGAGTTAATGATACAGATTAATGAAAGCAATTACTACTATTTCAAATTTGACAACTCCAATAAACTGTTTACCTACAGCACAAACTCAGAGTACATGACACTAATCAAAGACAACAAAGGCAAATTTGATAAAACCGAAGAAGAAGAGAAAAAAGAAGACAAGGCCAGTACGCGGGCTGAATACAGCATTAAATCAGCATCTAAAGATGATGCTGTAAGATTCCGTACGGAAGTTATGAGCTATTAATTCAAAATCCATACTTTTGCCTGAACGATATTGAATAAAGACTAAACAGAGTTCGTCTATAAAGTCTCCCGAATTTTCGGGATTGCTCAAAATCCAAAACATCATCCCGTACCTACGGGACTGCGGTTTAGATTTTTCACACATACTTTGGCTGTGCTTGCTTAGGCAGGCACAGCGCAGCATGGCTCCTCGAATTTAAGCTTTATAGAGCAAACTCAAGACTTTATACACAGAAACTAAATAAGCATCATTATGCACTATGGACTATTAATTGGTGGCGTTTTACTGGCCTATTTACTGGGCTCGATCCCAACATCGGTATGGGTAGGCAAAATACTATACAAAACAGATGTTCGCGATCATGGCAGTGGAAATGCAGGAGCGACAAATACAATAAGGGTATTGGGACCCAAAGCCGGTATTCCAGTATTACTCTTCGATGCTTTCAAGGGCTGGCTTGCCGTATTTATAGCACCCGTATTTGCACAAGGCAGCAATCTTGATTTTACAGTCAATTATCAGATTATCACTGCTGCGGCCGTGGTTTTGGGTCATATTTTCCCGGTTTTCGCCGGATTTCGGGGCGGGAAAGGAGTAGCAACCCTGCTGGGCGTTGGCATCGCGCTTTATAACCCTGAAGTTTGGCTGATCCTGGGGTGGTTTATTCTCATTTTTCTGAGCACACGTTATGTTTCTCTGGGAAGTATCACCGGAGCCATTCTTTTTCCTGTAGTCGTATGGATTGCTCCTTTTGGGGGAAACCCAGTGCTTACATTAAAAATTCTGGCCGTCGCTGTAGCTGTGTTTATCCCGCTTACCCACCGCAAAAACATACAAAGGTTGCTGCAAGGGAAAGAATCACGTTTTCATCTTCGAAAAAAAATATAATAAAGGCTTTTGCCCATACGCCTAAACTTGAAAGAGCTTGTTTTTTGTCGCAATTTGTTGAAAACAAGCTGAAAATTATACCATTTTTTCAGCCTTACACGCAACCGCAGTTACCTAAAATTTAGTAATATTGTATGTTCAAAATAAAACTGAAAATAAAATTTAATAACAAATAGAATTAAGCAATATGAGGTTCATTATTTCAAGTACCACGCTTTTAAGAAATTTGCAGGCCATCAGTGGAGTTATGAGCAACAACAATACACTGCCCATACTCGATGATTTCCTTTTTCAGCTTGACGAGGAAAGGCTGACCATAACTGCATCTGACATGGAAACCAGCATGAGTGTTTCCATGGAACCGGGAAAAATGGAAGAAGCGGGTTCCGTGGCTATTCCGGCAAAAATACTGTTGGACATGCTCAAAACTTTTGCTGATATCCCGATTACTTTTAACATCAATCAGGAAAATTTCAATATTGAAATTGCCAGTGGAGAAGGTAAATACAAACTTAACGGACATAACAGCGAAGAATATCCGCTACCCAAAAAAATTGAAGAAAGCGCCAGTTTTAATATAAACTCCCAGATAATTGTAAATTCAGTTAATAAAACTCTTTTTGCTGCCGGAAACGACGAACTACGCCAAATGATGATGGGTATGTATTGGGACATCAACCCGGAACGCATCATCTTTGTGTGTACTGATGCCCACAAACTCGTCCGCTATACACGCACCGATGCCAAAGGCGAAGAAGAATCAACTTTTATCCTTCCCAAAAAGCCTCTCGTTAACTTAAAAAACCTTCTGGCAGCACAGGATATTACAGTGAATATACGATACAGCGATACGCATGCCATTTTTACTTTCGGTAATTTTGTGCTTACCAGCCGAATGATCGAAGGGAAATACCCCAATTACAATGCCGTAATTCCACAGGAAAATCCAAATGTCCTGCGTACCGAACGCCTGCCACTCTTAACAACCTTGAAACGTGTAGGAATTTTCGCCAATCAATCCACGCATCAGGTACGTTTCCGTATCAGTGGAAAAGAACTGTCACTTTCGGCTGAAGACATTGATTACAGCAACGAAGCAGTGGAACGTCTCAGCTGCGATTATGAAGGGGAAGACATGGACATTGGGTTTAACTCTAAATTCCTACTGGAAATGCTCAATAATATTGATGATGATATTGTACGCATCGAAATGTCACAACCGAACCGTGCAGGCTTAATCCTGCCCGGCGAAGAAAGTGATCAGGAAGAAGAAGACATCCTGATGCTTGTGATGCCCGTGATGCTAAACAATTAATATAATAACTTATAGACTGAAACACCTATGCAGCACAAGCACGGGTGTTTTTTTATTTAAACACACCAAATGGATTGCAGACCAAATTGCGGAGCCTGTTGTATAGCTCCATCTATTAGTTCCAGGATTCCCGGTATGCCTGAAGGCAAGCCTGCCGGAATACGATGCATCCATTTGGACGATAGCTATCGGTGCCGCTTATTCGGAAAGGCGGAGCGCCCCGAGGTATGCAAAAACTTTTTAGCGGAACCACTTATATGCGGCAACAATCGCGCAGAAGCATTGGCTATATTAAACATGCTGGAGAAAAGCTAAGAAAACAGCAAATCTTTCATACTAAAAACGCCTTTCTTACCGGGCAGCCATTCTGCAGCCATTACGGCACCTTTAGCAAAACCATCTCTGTTTTTTGCACGGTGTGAAAATTTAATTTCATCAGCATTACTATTATAAAACACCTCATGAATCCCAGGGACTTCATCAAAACGATGTGCATCAATTCGTAGTTCACCACAGGCTTCCTCCCGATTACAAACCCAATTCTTTTTACGCTCAACTTTTGCAATAATCTGATCAGCCAAACTAATGGCTGTACCGCTGGGCGCATCTTTTTTATGAACATGATGTGTTTCTTCAATACGAACGTCATAATCATCTAATGCATTCATCAGGCTGGCCAAATACTCATTTGCAGCCATAAAAACATTCATACCGACACTAAAATTACTCGCATAAAACAAACTATGTCCATTTTCCCTACATAAATTCAGCATCTCCTGTTGCACATCATCCCAGCCGGTTGTCCCTACCACAACGGGCACTGAAAGAGCAAAACACTTCTTAATGTTATCCACAACAGTATCGGGGATACTGAACTCGATCACCACATCCGATGCACGTATTTTCTCCTCGTATGTAATCCAATCTTCTGATTTATCAATAACAGCATTGATCGTATGTTTCCGTTGAAGTGCAATCTGTTCTATTGCCTTGCCCATTCTTCCATATCCTGCGATAGAAATTTTCATCTGTTTCAGAGTTTAATTTTAAGAGTCAATCCGCTATAGGTTTTCAAATCAGGCCCAGGTAAAGTCCTGTAATTCATTGGTGTTTGTGGGGGGCCTATGCCGATGCTCAGGTTATCATCCACGTTAAAATCGTAGAGGTGTGCATCAACAGCGGCATCAACAATATTGACAATATACCAAAGAACTGAAAAAATGATGGACAATTCCAGATTACGTTGATAATAATCCTTTTGAGCCAAAAGCTGATCCTCAGTATAACGATCGACAAGATCATTGGGAGGATCACCCTGTTCTCCCTTGCTCACATACAGGTAAGCGTCACGAAAGCTTTTGTACTCATTATTATTGGTAACAATAAAATAACCAAAAATGCCAAATCCGGCCCAAACAGCACCGGTTTTCCAGTATTTTTTATTGTAGGCTTGTCCCAGTCCGGGCAAAACAGCCGAATATAAAGTAGCTTTATGTGGGGAATGCGGCCTTAGCCCCAGCGAATCATGTATTTTGATGTTTTTATCAAGATTCAGGCTATCCGCATTTTGCGCATTCGCTTGAAAAATTGTCAAGGACAAAAAAATTGAAATAAGCAGGCCAACTAAAAAAGCTTTTCCGGAACAAACTTGCATGGATAATAATTATTCTGATTCTGCGACACCCACATTAATCAAATCAATAATCCTTTGAAGTTCATCATCGGATTTGAATTTGATAACAATTTGTCCCCTGCCCCGTCGGTTGCGGCTCATAGCGACATCCGCTGACAAATGACGGGCAATATTGTTTCGCATTCCAACATATTTTTCGGGCAAATCAGACGAATGCTTTGCGCCTTTCACGGGGTTTTGTGGTTTTGTCAGCTCTTTCATTGACTTAACAAGCTGCTCGGTTGCGCGCACAGACAAATCCTTTTCGATAATATCTTTCAGTAGCGAAAGTTGGTCTTCCACATCTTCGAGAGCTACAATATTGCGAGCGTGCGCCATTGAAATCTGGTTATCGCGCACAGCAACCTGTACTTCGGCAGGTAATTTCAGCAGTCGTATATAATTATTAATTGTTGACCGGTTCTGACTGAGTTTTTCACTCATTTGCTGCAGAGTAAGATTGCATTCATCTTGGAGGCGTTGATAAGAAAGGGCCACTTCAATGGCATTCAGGTCTTCGCGGTGCACGTTTTCGATCAGAGCCATTTCGAGCATCTGCTCATCGTCAGCAATACGGATATAGGCAGGGATTTTTTCCAGTCCAATAATTTTACTGGCACGGAACCTCCTTTCACCGGAAATTAGCTGGTATTTTTCGAAACCGGACTTACGCACAGTGACCGGTTGTATAAGCCCTTGTTTTTCTATAGATTCAGCCAGATCTTTCAGCGCCTGCTCCTCAAATTCGGTCCGTGGCTGAAAAGGGTTTGTCTCTATTTTATTGATTTCAATTTCAGCGATGGCACCAACTACAAATTTACCTGAAATATCTCTGGAAGTGATATCCGTTTCCGGGCTTTCCAGAATAGCACCCAGTCCTCTTCCCAATGCACCTTTTTTTTGTTTCATGCTAAATAATTAATTAAATCTGTAGTAATAAGCATATTACGCAAATCAAACAGGAAAACAGCCATAAGCATAAAGCTATAATTCCCGGTAAGTCAATCCGTTTTTATGTAGGACTTCGCGTGCCAGGTTCAAATAATTTACTGCTCCTGCGCTTGTGGCGTCGTGCATAATTATGGTTTCACCAAAGCTTGGTGCTTCTCCCAAACGTGTATTCCTGTTGATAATTGTGTCAAAAACCATTTGCTGAAAATGTGTGCGCACTTCTTCAACTACCTGCTTGGCCAGCCTCAACCGGCTATCATACATTGTCAGCAAAATGCCTTCTATATCTAAATTTGGATTTAAGCGCGACTGCACTATTTTAATGGTATTAAGCAATTTGCCCAAGCCTTCGAGTGCAAAATACTCGCACTGAACAGGAACCACAACCGAATCGGCTGCTGTAAGGCTATTAACAGTTATCAGGCCAAGCGATGGAGAACAATCGATAATAATGAAATCATAATCATCTTTAATTTTTTCGGTAACGGCTTTCATCATATATTCCCGTTCATTGAGCTCAATCATTTCGATTTCTGCACCAACCAAATCGATATGAGCAGGAAGAAGGAACAAATTTGGGGTAGCTGTTTCCATTATGGCTTCTGCCGGATCTGCGCTGTCGATAATGCATTCATAGATGCTGGTCTTAACTTCCCGGGGATTGACGCCCACACCGGAAGTAGCATTTGCCTGAGGATCGGCATCAATGATTAAGGTTTTATTCTCCAGAACAGCCAGGGCAGCACCGAGATTAATGGCACTTGTTGTTTTTCCAACACCTCCTTTTTGATTTGCTATAGCAATTATTTTTCCCATGAATCAGATTATGCTTAAACCACAAAATTACACTTTTTGAACGTAACCCACAGGGCTGTTAATAAAATTAATAAACAGGCTCTATTCCTATCATTTTGATTAAAACAAAAACAGCTGCCGAAGCAACTGTTTTTCAATGGGGACAGACGTCAGTCATTTTCATCTCCTAAATCATCGAAACTCACTTCAATATGAGTGGCTTTATCCAATGGGTCGGTTGACTCATCTTCACGATATTCCTCAAAGTCGGGTTGAACCGTTTTAATATAGTCCAGAGCTTTTATAAGCCCATCCTGAAATTTTTCAAAGTCTTCTTTATACAAAAAGACCTTATGTTTTTCATAAAAAAACTTACCATTTTCATTGTTAAACTTACGTTTGCTTTCCGTTATCGTCAGATAATGATCGTTATTACGTGTTGTCTTAACATCAAAAAAATAAGTCCTTTTACCGGCCCGAACTGATTTTGAGAATACTTCCTCCCGCGCATCGTTCTTATCAAAATCTTCCATTTTATCGCTTGTTTAACCGATTTAAATTTGCCCACAAAATTAGTCATTTCTTAATGAAAACAAAACGCTCAGCCTTTCTTTCAAAATTTCCCGCTAATATTCTCACACTCACCTACCAACTGCACTTCTCTTATCCGATACAATTTGCTTGCACATTTATTGCAAAAAAATAAGCTTCAATAAAAATATGAGCCTTTATTGGCCATTTCGTTTTTTGGTGCAGCGTTAAACTTACCCTGAATAATTCACAAAATATTCTATAGAGGTCAGTAGATAAGTACATAGAATGATTTATGCTCGAGAATAAATAGATTTCTCCTCTACCGAAGCTTCGGTATCGTCGAAATGACTGTTTATTAATTGTTTGGGCAAAGGCGGCGAGGACTCATTTTATATTTTTCATTGTGTCCTCGCCGCCTTTGCCTCTTGAACACAACAAAAGGTCATTTCGACAGGAGGCTCAAAGCGAAGCGAAGAGCTGGATGGAGAAATCTATGTTACTCAATAGCAAATCATTATCGTTTTTATGATTTGCCAAAACTAATATGCACCTATATACTGACCTCTAATATTCTATTACGAGCAAACTCGCTGCAATAGAAAGGAATGCTATCTTTTTGGTGCTCAAAATAGCTACGGCTATTCCTGTGTGCTAAAAATCTGCGTTCCCTTTCTCTTATTGCGTTTTTTGCTTGCCCACTGAGCTTGTCGAATGTGCTTATGGCGAAATTTCATGAATTAATTAGGTAAAACTTACATGAATCAAAGGCTTTTATAATACCAAAAGGCATAATTTATAATGGATCAATTTTTTCATTATTAAAGAAAAGCCTGTGGGAATTGAATTATTTAATTTAATTTTGCACCCTCAAATTTTGTAAGTGAGATTTATTGAAATATGATTAGCAGAAGACACTTACGCATTAAAGCTGTTCAAGGCTTATACGCGTTCTTTCAATCAGGAAGCCACGATCTGGGGCAGAGCGAAAAACAATTCCTCAAAAGCATAGATCAGATATACGATCTGTTCATTTATCACCTATCATTTATTGAAGAAATATTTTATTTCGCAGAGAAAAAAATTCAGGAAGGCAGAAACAAGCTCAGGCCAAGTCGTGAAGATCTTAATCCAAATACGCGTTTCATCGAAAACGCTTTTTACAATCAGTTAAAAAACAACGAGATTTTTCAAAAGCAGAAGCAGAAACTGCATATCAGTTGGGAAAATGAACCGGAGCTCATCCGTAAGGCATATCTGAAAGTAAGGGATTCGCAGCTCTACAAAAAATATATGGAAGCACGCTTTACCGGTTTCCATGAAGACCTTGAGATTGTCCGCAAACTGAACCGCAAGCTTTTCCTGCACAATGATGCGCTGCTTTCGCTCTATGAAGAGATGAACATCCATTGGGTTGATGATATTGATATTGTTGAATTTATGATCAACAAATGGATCAAATTCATGCAGGAAAACCCGGATAAAAACGAAACCATATACAATCTGCCTTCGCTTCTCAAACCGGTAAAAGATGATTATGGCCGAAACGAAGACCGGCAATTTGTTATCGACCTCTACCGCAATACAATTATGCACAGTGATGAATTTATCGGCATGATTGAGCGTAGGGCAAATAATTGGGAAATCGACCGCATCGCCATTATGGACATCCTCATCCTGAAAATGGCCATTGCCGAGCTGATGTATATGGATTCAATTCCTCTGAAAGTTACCTTAAATGAGTATATCGACCTTTCAAAAATGTTCTCAACGCCAAAGAGTTCTGTTTTTATTAATGGTATGCTCGACCGACTGATCCAGGAATTAACCGAAGAAGGCAAGATCAAGAAGAAAGGCCGCGGTCTTCAGGAAAAATAAATCAGGCTTTCTTTTGTGCTGAAACGAAGCGATCTTTTCCGAAAAGATCTATATGTAATTGCACATCTCCAAATCCTGAATTTTGAATCAGCGCAACAGTATCAGAGCCCAGGGCTTCATTGATCTCAAAAAATAATAAGCCATTGTTTTTAAGCAATTTATAAGCTAATTCACTGATATTTTTATAAAAAATCAATGGATTATCTTCCGGTGCATATAATGCCAGCCCCGGCTCAAAGGCTTTAACATTTTCCGGCATCAATGCTTTTTCTGATGGACGCACATAAGGCGGATTGCTAAGCACTATATCCAATTTATAGGGATATTTCTCAATATCAGGATTTAAAACATCATCACGAAAAAAGCGTACTTCCGCGCCCAGTTTATCAGCATTCGAGCGGGTTATTTCCAAAGCCTTTTCTGAAACATCCGACGCAAAAACCCGTGCGCTTTCCAGCTCCAACGCTAAGCTGGTTGCCAAACAGCCACTTCCGGTCCCAATATCCAGTATTCGTGGGCGATCCATTTTTGCAGCACTCTTCCTGACCATGAGCAGCAGCTCTTCCGTTTCCGGCCGGGGGATAAGCACATCAGGGTTCACTAAAAACCTACGCCCATAGAAATCAGCAAATCCGGTAATGTGCTGTAGTGGCACATCAAGCAAAAGCTTTTTTACCGCGTGGTGCAATTGCAGCATTTCCGATTCATTCAGCAAAGCGGCCGGATTGCTTAAAAGCTCCAGTTTCGGAATGAGCAGCAAATCTTCAAAAAGCCTAAATACCATCGCCTTCGATTCTTCTGAATCATATTTTTGCTGAAGTTTTCCTTCATAAGCCCTGCGTACATCCGCATATTTGTTGCTTTTCCAAATCATGCCGCAAAAGTACAATTTCTGCCATGCACAACATCAAGAACATACAAAACAAAAGGAATGCAGTAGGCTAAGCAGGATTTTTTAATTTTGTCGGTCAATCAAAAACTATGAACCTACACGAACTCAGCGATCTTTTTATAAGCAACCTAATGGCCACAAGCTGGCTGGAAGTTATCGCCGTAATTACCGGTTTACTTAGCGTATGGTATTGCCGCCTGGAGAATATCCTTGTTTATCCAATCGGTATTATCAGCGTTTTGATTTATGTATATATATGCTATTGGGCAGGACTTTATGCCGATATGGGCATCAATGTTGTTTATTTTATAATGAGTGTTTACGGATGGATAAACTGGACACGCGGCGGTGACAATACAGAACAGCTAAAAATCAGCATACTGGACACAAAGCACTGGATAATGAACCTGGCCATTACAGGTGGGCTTTATGTGATCATTGCTTATCTTTTGGTTCGTTTTACAGATAGCACCGTTCCATATATCGACTCTTTCACGACCAGCATTTTTATTGTAGCGATGTTCTTGCAGGCCAAAAAAAAGGTCGAAAGCTGGATATTCTGGATCATCGGAGATATAGTTTCCATTCCGCTATACGTTTATAAAGGATTGGTTTTTACCAGTTTTCAATTTACTATTTTTCTCGTATTGGCAATTATGGGCTATATCGAATGGCGCAGGAGCTATAAACAGTCATTAATCTCAGCATAATAATGAAAACCATCAGCATCTGCATTACCGGTCCGGAATCGACAGGCAAAACAGAAATAAGCCGGGTTTTGGGCGCTCATTTTAAAGCACCCGTGATAAAGGAATATGCCCGGGATTATTTAAACCAACTGGCAAGAGAATACGGGCGCGATGATGTACTTAAAATCGGGGAAATCCAATTGGCTGCCATTAAGGAGGCGCAGGCAAAAAAACCTTTCCTTCTGTTTATCGATACGGATTTAAGCGTTATAAACATTTGGCTTTCATATAAATACGATTTCATTTCGGACGGATTAAACCTAAAAATGAAAGCGAATGCCCCCTCCCACTACCTTTTAATGGATGCGGATTTGCCCTGGGAACCGGATCCCTTGCGCGAAAACCCCGCAGAACGAAAAATCCTGCTCAGGCTTTATGAGGATTTGCTCAGGAAATACAATTTTAGTTATAGCCTCATTTCCGGAACTGGCATGCAAAGAAAACAGAATGCCATCCGGGTAGTAGAAGAAATATTGAATCAAAATCAAACAATTGCCTGCCCGGCTTGACATTAATCATAAAAGCTCGTTAATTTTGCACCAAAGAAAAATAAAATGAGCATTAAAGAAAACCTCGCGCTATTTAAAGCCAATATACCTGAAAACGTGAAACTTGTGGCTGTTTCAAAGACAAAGCCCAACGAAGACATTATGGAAGCATATGATGCCGGGCAAAGGATTTTTGGCGAAAACAAAGTACAGGATTTAAAAGAAAAAGCCGAAACACTCCCAAAAGATATCCAGTGGCATTTTATTGGACATCTGCAAACCAATAAAGTGAAATACATAGCCCCTTTTGTGCACCTTATTGAGGCGGTTGACAGCCTGAAACTTTTGAAAACGATTGATAAAGAAGCACTTAAAAACAAACGAAAATTGAATGTGCTGCTCCAGTTCCATGTAGCGCAGGAAGAGAGCAAATTTGGCCTGAACTTGAAGGAGGCAGAAGAGCTTTTAAATTCGGAAGGATTCAAGGCATTAAAGAATATAAATATTTGCGGCGTAATGGGCATGGCCAGCTTAACGGAAGATAATGAACAGGTGCGCAGTGAATTTGCACAATTGAAAAGCATTTTTCATCATCTGAAAGAAAAATACTTTACCGCTCAGGAGTGCTTTACCGAATGTTCGATGGGCATGTCGGGCGATTATCAGATTGCAATTGAAGAAGGCAGCACCATGATCCGCATTGGCACTGCAATTTTTGGCTTGCGTTCATGCGCCATCAAGGCTTAATCTTTATTAACTTTCAGCAAAAAGGCAAAAGGGATTGCCAGGGCCGAAGCAAAGATGCACACGTAAAACGCTGTGTTCATTGAGGTCATATCGGCCAGCCAGCCGCTAAGAAAAACGGCGAGTGCGCCCGTGGCAAAACTGATGGTCATGTATAATCCATTCATAAACGATGGCCGGTCAGATTTCAAATCCTGCACATAAGCCAGGATGACCGGTGTACTGCTGAATATAAAAAAACCGAGGAACAACAGCATCGCATAACGCATATAACCATCGGTAATCAGGAAAAGCCACATAAAAACCGGACTGAATACTGCTACGATAATCAGCATAAGGCGCCTTCCTGCTTTATCAGAATAACGACCCAGCACCAAAACGCCAAGAACACCTGCAATTTCAAATACGGAAAGGCTGATTCCGCTCATCCACAGGCTGCTACCGTTTTCGGTAAGAAAGGTTGGCAAAAATGCCGATAAAGTAGATTTAAGAATTGCCCGCGAAAAAGTATAACCAGTCAACATCAGAAAGAAAAACCGGTACTTACGAAAACTCGCACCAATGCCATCGTACTGATTGGAACGGTTAATATGCTGAGATATAGGTATATCGCGAAAGCGCCAATAAAGAATTAAGGAAGCAACAAAGCCCACGGGAATCAAGCGCCATATACCGGGCAGCCCCCACCAGGAAACCGCAGCCAGCACCACAATCGGGCCGACCGCCCTGGCCAGTTCACCGCCCACCATATAATAACTCATACCTTCGCCTGTTCGCTTACCCGATATTTTTTTTATTAATACCGGTGAAGGCACATGAAAAGCCGAGGAGCTCACACCTGTTATAAACAACAGCAAAGCCAACATCCAGTAGCCGGATACCAGCCCCATCAGGCTCATCGAAACCGCAGTGACAAATGGTGCGAGAATTAATAAAAAGCGCACTTTCAGCCGATCGGCCAAAATTCCAAACAAAAAATTGAACAAAGAAGGAATTCTTTGGATAATGGTAAGCAGGCCCGCCATGCTATAAGTAATACCAAACCTTTCGATCAGGATGGGCAACAAGGGAGACAAAAAAGAGCTGTAAACATCATGAATAAAATGTGCAAAACTGACTGTCAGCACATTAGCAAATTGAAACTTACCCTCTTTATTTTTTTTTAACGAATGCATACCCTCATTTTTGAGGGCAAAGTTAAGCAAGTCCCCTGACCTGCTCCATTAAAACATCAGGAAGTTTTTCTAAATTAAAGGGCTTGGTCATATAATCGTCCATGCCAGATTGCAGGCATGCGATGCGTTGATTTGCCACCGAGTCGGCAGTAAAGGCAACAATATAGGCCCGTCGGTCTCGGTTTTGTTTGACTTCAATGCTCCTGATCTCCTTTGTAGCCTCCGTGCCATGCATTTCCGGCATCTGGATATCCATTAAAATAAAATCATAATTGCCCTTACGGAATAAGTCAACGGCCTGTCGTCCATTTACGGCAGCATCAACCGAGAAGCCCATTTTTTTCAGAGTATGCAGAGCCACTTTCCTGCTTACAAGCTCATCCTCAGCAATTAATATCTTCCGCGCCTTAAGATAATCGTAAGATTTTGCCGATTCCGCCAACGAAAAGTTCAAATTAAAGCCCAACTCCAAAGTACCATCAACCAATTCATATACAAGTTTGCCCCCAAACATGCTGATAAGCTCTTCTGAAACAAAAAGATCGAGATGACAATCCTGCTCAATTTTATTGATTTCCTCCATGTTCACAGATGTATGCTCTTGCACAAAATGAAAATGAACCAAATGGTTCTGATCTGTTTTTTGCAAAATTCCGGCATGAAAACGGATGGCCTTTTCCGTGCTTCCGCTAAAAAATATATTGATAAGCGATTCAAAAACAAAGTGCAAGCGCTCTGTATCCCCAAGATAAAATTTTGGGAAAGCCCCAATCTCCAATTGAAAAATATCCCCAAAACCCTCGCTCATTTTTTTTTGAGCAAAAAATGTATTGAGTTCCTTTCTCAAGTCAAGGCGGCGTAAATCGGGTTTCAGGCTTTCATCTGCCAATTTCAGATAATCTAATATTGTACTTACAGTATGGCTCAATTTTTTTGAAGTGTAATCAAGATTTTCGGCATAAAGCATCTGCGTTTCACTCAGGCCACTTTCCTTGAGCATGCGCAGCAAGCCCGTAATACCATGAACCGGTGTGCGTAATTCATGATTAAAGAAACTCAGGACTGCGTTTTTATTTTTTATCGATTGGATCATTGATGCGATTTATACATCATATTTAATTATCATGCCACAGTTCCTGTTATAGAAATCCAATAAACTCACCCCAAGTCTATAAAAAGAGTTAAGATATTGTTAATATGGATCTTATATTGAAAGACCAAGAATAATTATTGAGCGTTAAATACATTCAAGCACAAATAAACACTTTAGAATAATCCAAATATTGGACAAATATTTCATTTTGAATTCAACCTCAATCAGCTGAAAGAATTAATATCGACAAGAAAAAATCCGGATTGTTATTATTTATGGATAAAAAGGAGCGACAGAAAAGCCTAAGCACAAATAAGTTGACTATTTTTGTGGCGGATAAAAATGAAAAACACAAGCTGATGCAGGAAATGATCTTGATACTGGATTTTGGTTCACAATATACCCAACTGATTGCCAGAAGGGTACGTGAACTAAACGTATATTGCGAAATTCATCCCTTCAACAAAATACCTGAAATTACGGACGAGATAAAAGGTGTAATTTTATCTGGCAGTCCATTTTCTGTGCGCGATGAACAAGCTCCGGTTCCTGACTTATCACAGATTAAAGGCAAACTGCCTTTGCTGGGTGTATGCTATGGAGCACAGTTTATGGCACAAAATTTTGGCGGTGAAGTCCTCCCATCCAAAATCAGGGAATACGGTCGTGCCAAGCTCAGCTACCTGAACAATGAAGACAAGCTTGTTTCTGGGATGACAGAAGGATCGCAGGTTTGGATGTCGCATGGCGATACCATATTGCACGAACCGGCAGGAACAGAACTGATCTGTAGCACTCCCGATGTAAAAGTAGCCGGATACAAATTCATTGATGAAGAAACATACGGCATCCAGTTTCACCCAGAGGTTTATCACTCCATCGAAGGGAAAAAGCTGCTGGAAAATTTCGTTGTGAAAATTGCCGGCTGTACTCAAAGCTGGACTCCGGATTCATTTGTCCACACAACTGTTGCCGAATTAAAATCCAAATTAGGCAACGATAAGGTTGTGCTGGGGCTCAGCGGCGGTGTTGATTCATCCGTTGCAGCAGTCTTGCTTCATCAGGCTATTGGTAAAAACCTTCACTGCATTTTTGTGGATAACGGCCTGCTGCGCAAGAATGAATTTGAAGACGTACTGGAATCCTACAAAGATATGGGCCTGAATGTTAAAGGCGTAGATGCCAGTGAGCAATTTTATAAAGCGCTGGAAGGCATTAGCGAGCCGGAGCAAAAACGAAAAGCTATTGGAAAAACATTCATTGAAGTATTCGACGCTGAAGCCCATAAAATTCAAAACGTTGTCTGGCTGGCCCAGGGCACTATTTATCCCGATGTTATTGAATCCGTTTCGGTAAAAGGCCCCTCGGCGACCATAAAATCCCATCACAATGTGGGCGGTCTGCCTGATTTTATGAAACTTAAAATTGTTGAGCCATTAAACAGCCTTTTTAAAGACGAAGTACGCCGTGTTGGACGTTCTTTAGGCATGAAAGCCGAATTGCTCGAGCGCCATCCTTTCCCGGGTCCTGGTTTAGGCATCCGCATTTTGGGCGATATTACTGCCGAAAAAGTACGGATCCTACAGGAAGTTGATCATATTTTCATAAACGGATTAAAAAATAATGACCTCTATAATAAAGTATGGCAAGCAGCAGCAATTTTACTGCCTGTGCAAAGTGTCGGTGTTATGGGCGATGAACGTACCTATGAAAATGTAGTTGCTTTACGCGCTGTAGGCTCCACAGATGGGATGACCGCAGATTGGTCGCAGTTGCCTTACGAATTTCTGGCCAAGGTAAGCAGCGACATCATCAATCGGGTAAAAGGCGTAAACAGGGTTGTTTATGATATCAGCTCCAAACCACCGGCAACAATTGAATGGGAATAATTTAAGATCTTAAAACGATTATGAGCAAAACGCTTTTTTTAATCATTGCTTTTAGCCTGGTTTGCCTGTTCAGTAAGGCACAGGAAGTTGTTACTGAAAATCAGGAACTAAAAACCGGAGATCTGGAAATGGTTGACGGCATTGAATACATGGTACACATTGTGGAACCCAAACAAACAATGTATGCTATTTCAAAAAAATATGAGATTGGCCTCGAAGAGTTGTACCGCATCAATCCGGGAGCCGATCAAGGCATCAGCATCGGGCAGGCAGTTTACATCCCCCTGGGCGTCAAAAACACCGTTTCAAACAAGAAAGATGACGGACCATCCTATATTTTCCACATGGTTCGTCCGGGAGAAACATTGTACAGCATCTCCCGCATCTACAGCCAAAGCATTGATGCCATAAAAAAAGCCAATCCCGACTTAAAAACAAATGACCTGCCAATTGATTACAAGCTGCGTATTCCCTGGAGCCTTGAAAAAAATGAAAATAAAAAGGTGAGCGGAGGAATAATTGCCAGTGAAGCTAAAGAAAAAAAAACAACTGTTTCCCAATCCAATAAAAGCTCAGTAAAAACAAAAAGCGGGCAATCAAAAGATTCTGTTTTTGTTTATACCGCCAAAGCCCGCGAGACGCTGTACGGAATTTCTAAAAAATTCAATACCAGCATCGAAACACTCATTGCGCTCAATCCCGAATTGATCAACGGGCTGAAATTCGGCCAAAAAATCTATATTCCCAATCCCGGCTTTGAACCCATATCCACCGAGAAGGAACAGGAGCAAGTTTATCCGTATCGCGACTCTTTATATGTTTACCACAAGGTAAAACAAGGCGAAAATCTATATAGCCTGGCGCGTTTTTATGCTGTAGCCATTGATGAGCTCAAAAGCATTAACCCAACCCTTACGAACGATATTTTTGTTAACCAGATTATCCGTTTCCCGCTTAGCACAGTGGTTCCCGATTATATCAGCCATAAAGCAGAAAAGAAAGAAAAAGTCAAAAACATTGCCAAGAGGTATGATGTTTCCGTTGAGCGTTTAGAGCGCATGAACCCGCGTGTTGGCAGAAAGATCAAAACCGGCGAAAGCATCCGTATTCCACTAGAGGAGCGCCATGTGGATTATAGTGAAATCTTCAGTGTAGTTGAAGAAGCCGAAGAAGAAATCCAGGAGGAAGAAACTGATTTTGACGGAAGATCAATATGTGCCCCATCGGTTTTAAACGGACAAAAGATTGATATTGCACTGATGTTGCCTTTCTACTTAGATCAATATGATGAAAACACTTTCCACAACATCAATGAATTCAGTAAAATTTCAGATTTCCGCAATTTCAGATACTTACCCTTTTATGAAGGCGCGATGATTGCCTTGGACAGCCTTTCCCAATTGGGCATCGACATTGATTTACATGTTTATAATGTATCGCATGATCTTGAGGAAACCAAAGCACAATTAAAAGAAAGCGCCATGGCCGATATGGACCTGATTATCGGCATCTTATTTACGAAAAACTTCAAGCTGGTCAGTGATTTTGCACGCAGCCACGGCATTCCTTTGGTGAATGCTATTTCGGGCCGCCCGGAAATCATCAACGGAAACCCCTGGGTTTTCAAAGTTGAGCCATCAGTAGAAAGCACTGTAGATATGGCAACTGACCTTTTGCCGCCATATAACGACTCCACATATAAAATTTTTATTGTCCGTGGCAACAAATATCAACACAGCGGGCTGGCTCTGAAGCTAAAAAACAAAATCAATGCATGGAGCAAGGATGATTTCGGATACAAAGAAAATTACCATGAGCTGATTTACATGGAAGACAGCATCACAGGTTTTATCGAGCAAGCCGACACTTTAAAGAAGAACCTTGTTTTCACCTTAAGCGACGATAAAATATTCATCCTGGAAATCCTCCGCCAGCTCAACGAACTCAAAGACACTTTTGATATCCAGCTCACCGGTTTTCCTCATTGGGAAGATGTGGACAATATCCAAACGGAATACCTGCAAAACCTGAAAGTGAAGATTCCAAGCTCTGCTTTGGTTGATTATCAATCGGATGCCATGAGGCGCTTTATGATCAAATACCGTGGGCGCTACAATACCGAACCCGATATACTGGCCATTAAAGGTTATGATTATATGATGTATTTTGCTTATGCCAGTGCAGCTTATGGGCGCGATTTCCGTTCATGCATCAATCGCATACCGGTAAAATTACTGCACACAAAACTGGATTTCAGGCATGAACACGGGAACGGCTATGAAAATACCTATTGGAATGCTTACAAAATTAAAGACTACGAAATAATAGATCTAAGGAAATACGAAAACCCTGATTATAGATTTACAATTGAAAATAACACTACAAACTAATTATTGTACCATTTAAAGGATTTATAAAATGAAAGATACAGCTTTTACCCGCTACCACATCGAAATGGGCGCAAAAATGGTGCCTTTTGCCGGATACAACATGCCGGTCCAGTACGAAGGGCTAGTGGCCGAGCATAATAATGTTCGTGAAAAACTCGGCATTTTTGACGTTTCCCATATGGGTGAAGTATGGGTAAAAGGCCCAAAAGCCTACGAATTTACACAGTACATCACATCAAACGATGTTGCCCAGCTGCACGACGGTAAAGTTCAGTACAGCTGCATGCCCAACGGCAAAGGCGGCATTGTTGATGATTTATTGGTTTATCGCATTGATGCAGAAACTTACCTCTTGGTAATCAATGCAGCCAATATTGAAAAAGACTGGAACTGGATGGTGAAACAAGCCGAAATCAAAGGTCTTGAAATTGGCAAAGAAATTTACAATGCATCGGATGAAATTGCTCAGTTGGCTGTTCAGGGCCCCCTTGCACTCAAAGCCATGCAAAAACTGACCGATACGCCCGTTGAGGATATGGAATTTTACACTTTCAAAAAACTTACGTTTGCCGGTGTAAAAGACATCATTTTCAGTACGACAGGCTATACCGGTGCCGGTGGCTGCGAGATTTATATGGCCAATGAAGATGCCGATAAAATCTGGAAAGCCGTAATGGAAGCTGGTGAAGAGTTTGGCATCAAACCTGCCGGACTTGGCGCCCGTGATACGCTCCGACTCGAAATGGGCTATTGCCTGTACGGAAACGACATCAATGACGAAACATCTCCAATTGAAGCCGGACTGGGCTGGATCACTAAATTCTCTGATGACAATCAATTCATCGACCGCGAGCTTCTGCTCCAACAAAAAGAAGAAGGCGTAAGCCGCAGGCTGAAAGCTTTTGAAATGATTGATCGCGGCATCCCCCGCCAGCATTACGAAATCTGCGATGCAGAAGGCAATGTAATCGGTGAAGTAACTTCAGGAACACAGTCGCCCAGCACAGGAAAAGCCATTGGTTTAGGCTATTTAAACAAAGGCTACTGGAAACTGGACACCGAAATTTTTATCCGCGTGCGCAAAAAGCTGATTAAAGCGAAAATAGTACGCCTCCCCTTTTATAAAGGATAATCAAACATTCTGATAATCAAAGGGCTGTTCTTTTTGGGCAGCCCTTTTTTAAAAGCAAAAAAATGCAATACTACAAACTTGCCATTTTTGATATGGACGGCCTGCTGATTAACTCAGAGCCCCTTTGGGAAGAAGCCGAGATGAATGTTTTTGCACGCATCGGCATTGAAGTTACTTTGGAGATGTGCCAGCAGTTCAAAGGCTTTCGCGTTGATGAATCCATTGCCGAAATACACCGTCAAAAACCCTGGGACCTGGAAAAGAAAAGCTTTGAGCAATTGGAAGAAGAAGTACTGAATGAGGTAGAAGAACTCATTGCTCAAAAAGCAGAGCCCATGCCGGGAGCCCTTGAAGCGGTGAAACTTTGCAGGATATTGGGCATAAAAACCGCCATTGCCTCTAGTTCCATGATGCGGATTATCAATGGCGCTATTGACCGTCTGGATTTACGACAGTATTTTGATTTTGTGCATTCGGGCGAATATGAAAAATTCGGGAAACCTCATCCGGGAATCTTCATTCATGTTGCCGAAAAAATGGAAGCCAAAGCTTCGGAATGCATTGTTTTTGAAGACAGCCTGAATGGAATCATTGCCGCAAAGGCTGCGCGCATGAAGGTAGTTGGCGTTCCTGAACGCAAAAATTTCGATAATCCAAAATTTCAAATCGCGGATATAATTTTGCCCAGCTTACTGGAATTTAAACAGGAAATGCTTCAGTCTTAGGACTACTCTGCTTCGATTCGCCCAATGGTACCACTGATAATTTGCAATTCATAGCTATCGAGCACGCTGGAGTTCCCATCTTTCAGTTTGCAAAACAACTTCAAAGGCGAATCGCCCGGGGCAACAGTTTTAAAAGTAAATTCATACACAGCCTCGCCTTTGGCCTCATCTATTGTAATTTTTGGCTCTCCAATGGCTTTTACAACCGAGCTGTTGATATCCGCAACCTGCCACTGAGCACCTTCGGGCGCGGGCAACTCCAGTAAAAACTCGGTATCTACCGGATATTCAATCATTTGCCCATTATTATCCATGGTTAATGGTCCGGAACATGATGTAAGGAAAAGCATCATAAAAGAAAACAGAAAAAGCGATATTGTTCTCAGGCAGTTCATAAGGCATTTGGTTTTAGACAATGCAAATTTAGAAAAAAGCCAATGATTTGAAAGCTGTTTTTTCCAAATCCGCCAAAGTGTACAAGCTAATTATTTGGCGACCAGTTAATATCGACATATTCCCAGGAGCAGTCATTGCCACAAACATCCACTTTCAGGAAACCTTCTTCAGTGCCCATATGCGGCCCCTGCCACCAATGCGCGCTCACAGCTCCGGCAGTAATAAAATGCGTGCCCATGACAAAAATATCCTCATAATAATGCAAATGGCCTTGCAAAACTAATTTCAAATTATGTCCTTCAAACATCTTTAAAACCTCAATAGCATTAGTTACCACGACGCCATCAGGATTGGCTTTAAGGGCATCCTTAAAATAGAATTCGGTCCAAACCGTGAGGAAGGGAATATGTGTACTGACCACAATCGGTGCATCTTCGGGAATTTGCTGCAAAGTTTTCTTGAGCCAGGCCATTTGCGCCGAATCAATGCCGCCATAGTAGCGAAAACCTTCTGTTTCGATGGAATTCAGTGAAATAAAATACCATCCTTTATGCTCAAAATGATAGTAGGGCTTTCCTATTTTCTCTTCATACATCCCCAGCCCATAATACGAATCTTCCCTTGTTTTTCCTGAAGTATCATACACTCCAAAAAGCTCATGATTTCCAATAGTGTGATGCACCGGAACCGTAATTTGCCTGCTCATTTCGTCGTAAAAACCATAAAGCTTTTCGGCATGGGCTTTGGGTTTGTTTAAAGCATCCATAACCTGATCGCCACCGGTGAGCACAAAATCCAGCTCCATAGTATTGATTGTATCAATAGTCTTGGCAAATCCATCATGCGATACTTTTGATGTATCGATATGAATATCCGTCATAAAGACAAAGGAAAATGCATCATCACATTTATGCATCTTTTTTTGATGATCGCAATTACAGGCGGCAAAAAACAAGGCTGCGCCAAAAAACAGTATTATTCTTTTCATTTTTAAAGCAATTTAATTTTCAGCTAAGATACGCTCAAAATGAATAAAACTTGCTTCAAGGGAAAGATTAAGAGTAAATTAACCACCTTAATTTCTTATCACAGGCAGCGAGAGCCTGAAATATACCGATAACAACCTGATGAGGATAATTACGATAATGGTACTTATTTCGATCCAGATTTGCATCATACCGATATAAGTGAAGAAAAAAAACAGCATCCCTCCAAACAAGCAGGCTGTAGCATAAATTTCTTTACGCAGGATTAGTGGGATTTCGTTATTGAAGATATCGCGCATCAATCCACCAAAAACAGCCGTCATAGTACCCATAAGCACAGCAATAAACGGGCTTACACCCACTTCCAATGCTTTTTCAATTCCAATGATAGTAAAAACACCAATTCCGATGGCATCAAAAAGGTGAAGGGTCTTTCGCAAATGACCAATATATTTTCGAAAGAGTATGGAAACAAATACACCAAAGACAACAACAAGCAGATATTCGGTGTGCATCATCCAGCTTACAGGACTGATTCCCAGCAATAAATCCCGTACTGTACCACCACCCAAAGCAGTAAGTGAAGCAACAACAAATACTCCAAAGAGGTCGTATGATTTATCACGGCCGGACAAAGCCCCCGAAATCGCAAATGCAAGCGTTCCCAGGATATCAAGCAAATAAATGGACTGATCCAGGTTCAAGCTTATTTCACTATTTTAAATGTTTCAGAGGCCTGAGGACATTTCAAACGAAGCAAATATATTCCAGAAGAAAGTCCGGACAAACCATTGATCACGATATGTCCACCTTTTTCGATCCGGAAATTTCGTTCGTAAACCACACATCCTTTTATATCAAGGACCTGAACATCTACCAAAGCATTTAATTTATTGGAAGTAAGAATAATCTCTTCTTGAAACGGATTTTTGGAAACCATATGGAATGCATTGTCCTGCGGCATATCTGTTTTTGTAATCCCTGACAGATTCAGTGCCATTTCAAAATCCGGGATCCCATAACCATATTCATCGTCGGGGTTTTGGTAATAGGAAGAACTTTCTTCCAATAGGCCAATAAATTCATCAACAGAAAGATCCGGTGCAGCCTGACGCAGGCAAGCAACCATACCAGCGGCAATCGGAGAAGAGAAAGAAGTTCCGTTACCACCATAAACAGTATCGTTTGCCAAACTTGTTGAAGCGACAATTGCCTGGCTCCCCTGAGCGGTAATGTTTGGTTTTATCCGACCATCGGCAGTAGGCCCAACGGAGCTAAAAGGAGCATAAACGCCTTCAGGATCAACTGCTCCCACAGTAATTATATGTTTTGCGTCGGCAGGAGCGCCAATGTAGTGCCAACTATCGTTCCCGCTGTTTCCAGCACTGTTGCAAACAAGAATCCCTTTTTGTCCGGCTGCTGTTGCCCCTATAGATACCGGGGCCGTTTCTCCGTTCATATCTTCATATGTATGATCCATTTCCGGGTCATTAAAAGTTGTATAGCCCAGACTAGAGTTGATCACATCAGCACCAATACTATCAGCGAATTCCGCTCCGGCAACCCAGTTATATTCTTCAATCAGGTATTCCGTAGAGCCATCTTCCGTTCTGATCAGCCAGTAATTTGCCAAAGGCGCAGTGCCCACAATCAAACCCGGCGACCAACTGGCCATGGTTGACAAAACCGAACTGCCATGTGAATGATTTCCGGGAGCAAAAACATTATTACCCGGCAAAACAAAATCGCGCGTCCCCAACATTCGTCCCTGGGCAAAAAGGCTGTCAAAAGCAGGCATCTGGTCGGCATTGACAAAACCCGCATCCAAAACAGCAATCATCATCCCCTGGCCGGCATAGCCTTTTTCATGAATTTGCTTCCCTTTAAGCATGGAAATCTGGTTATCTGCATAACCATAATCGAAAACATTATTTGTAAATGATGAAGCTTTAAAATGCTGGGATGCAGTAAGCGGACGAATTTCATCCTGATCAAGTTTATACGATTTTTTTATTTCAGAGCGAATACCGGCGGGTTTCACCAAAACAGCTTTTTCAACAATACCAAGAGCCAGGATATTGCTCAGAATAGCATCATCAGCAATTTCAAAAGTAGCGGTATTCAACCATTTTGACGCATTAATAAAAACCGCACCCTCTGTTACTACGGCATCAATATAAACCGGATTTACCGGCAGGTCAGTTTCATCAATCTCGATATTGAGCCTTTCGCGTCTTTCAATGGCCCTTTGGGAAAGGAATTCCCCGGGATTATCAAGAGAATATGGGTTATTATTTTTATCCGTAAAATACACGGCATACTTAGCTTCCTGAGCAAAAGCCGAAAGGAAAAGCATGATCAGAAAAGAGCTTAATATTTGTTTTTTCATAAAATGAAGAGTTTGCTGTTAGAACTTAAATGATGCTGACTCAAAATATTGGCACACAATTACCTAACACCGGTTTTTGTGCAAAGTTTACCCAAAAATAAAAATTAAATCAAAGCATCATTGAGAAAAAGGGGTTCAATTTTATGCAATACATTCCTTTTTACACTAAAACATCTATAAATCAAGATATTAAAAAACAGAGATAGCAGTAATATCTCTGTTCTGTTCATCAGCCAACCAAATACTATTATGCAGGTTTGGCAGCATCGACCAAGCCATCTTGAACTTTTACCCAACCTATAAAAAAGCAGTATAAGAAATAGAAATCCAGATAATTCACAATTTGCCCTGCTACAAAAATCCAAAATCATTCCACCTAAAACCATGCATGCATTAGGGGAAAAAAGAAAATTAGCTGTATCCTTTTTATAAACACAACTTCAATGAAAAAAATTATAGGAAAATATTTCATGGTTTTTCTTTTCATATTAAATACAGCGGGTTTTGTGCAGGGGCAAAATGCAAAAAATTCAGGAAAGCTATTTATTATTGGCGGCGGGGAGCGCCCACTTTCACTTATGAAAGCCCTGACCGATGAAGCCCAAATATCTGCTGATGATTTGATTGTCATCTTACCGTTTGCGAGCAGTGTTCCCATTGAAGCTTCGGCTTATGTACACGAACAGTTTGTTGCGTTAGGATATCGGAATGTACAGCACATATATTTGAATGAAGATTCGCTCATATCGGAGCAAGCCAAAGGCTCAATACGCAGGGCATCAATAATTTATATTACGGGAGGAGATCAAAACCTGTTTATGAAAACTGCCAAACGCAACGAAATTGTAAAGGACATTTGTTATGTTTATCAAAAAGGGGGGCTTATTGCAGGCACCAGTGCGGGCGCAGCTGTGATGAGCGCAAAAATGATCACCGGGAATCAACGATTACAGGAAGAGTATTCACCTGATGTTCAGATAATCCACGAAAACAATATTGAAATATCAAAGGGTTTGGGCCTGCTTCAAAATGCTATTATTGATCAACATTTTATTAAACGCATGCGCTTGAACCGATTGCTTTCAGTAGCCATAGAAAATCCAGATGAAAGCTGCATCGGCATTGATGAATCTACAGCAATCATTGTTGCCGGAAACACGATCAAAGTAAGCGGAGAAAGCCAGGTAATTGTGCTAAAAAACAAAGGAAAAACCACAAAAAGCACGAAGGGCTTATTGGGAGCAAATAATTTGAAAATCAGTATTTATCTACCCGGAGAATCATTTACTATTGAATAATAAAAAAAGCCGGTTCCATGAAGAAAATTCCCATCAAACTTCCCGACACGTTCTGTATTCTGCTCATCATAATGGCAATATTTATTTTGTTGACATGGATCATCCCTGCGGGTGTTTATGAGCGCGAAAGCATAAAAATAGGGAGCCTCACAAAAGAAGCTCTGATCCCCGGCTCCTATCATGAGGTAGCAGCTAACCCTCAGGGAATTGGTGCATTTTTGACGGCTCCGATCAAAGGCTTCATTGCAGCGGCACAAATTATTGGTTTTTGTCTTTTTGTTGGAGGCGCTTTTGGTATTTTCAACCGAACGGGGGCTATAAATGCCGGCATTGCTTCTATTTTGAGGGCGGGCAAAAAGAATCCCGCGCGTAAAAAGATCATCGTACCGTTTATAATGCTGCTATTCTCTCTTGCCGGAGCAACTTTTGGCATGAGCGAAAGCGTATTGGTTTTTATATTGATCACGCTTCCTTTGGCCCTTGCACTTGGATACGACAGTATCGTTGGGATCAGCATGTCCTTTCTTGCTGCGGGCGTTGGCTTTGCCGGAGCCTTTTTCAATCCGTTTACTATTGGCATTGCCCAAGGTATTTCAGAAGTTTTGTTATTTAGCGGTTGGGAATACCGGATTTTTGTGTGGGCAATCCTCACTGCCGCAGCCATCCTTTTTGTGATGCATTATATTAGTAAAATCGAAAAAAACCCAAAAAACAGCCCTGTTTATCAATTGGATCATTCGCGCGACAAAAGTGATTTCGAGCACAGCGACGAGCTGGAAATGACCTCAAAGCACCGATTGGTTTTGTGGATATTGCTTGTAACCTTTTTCCTTTTGATATTGGGATCAAATATCTGGAACTGGTATATCAATGAAATTTCTGCCCTGTTTACCGGTGCAGCCATATTGGTTGCCATGCTTTACGGATTAAAAGCCAAAGATACAACGGATGCTTTTATTGAAGGCGCAAAAGGAATGACTCTTGCCGCTTTGGTGATTGGGATATCGCGCGGGCTGCTCATTATTGCCAGTGATGGCAAAATAATTGACACAATGCTGCACGCAATGGCAAGAGCTACGGAAAACATCCCTCCGGCCCTGACAGCACAAATAATGTTTTTGACGCAAGGCGCGATCAATTTCTTTGTTCCTTCAGGCTCGGGACAGGCAGCACTAACAATGCCGCTTATGGCTCCTTTAAGTGATTTGGTGGGCGTTTCGCGACAAACTGCTGTATTGGCTTTTCAGCTAGGCGATGGCATTTTTAATATGATTATCCCCACCAGCGGCGTCACAATGGGGGCATTATCGATTTCCAAAGTACCATATCAAATCTGGTTTAAATGGCTCGTCCCACTTATACTGATTTTGATGGTTTTATCTCTTGTTTTGATGATCCCTCCCACAATGTTGTTCCTGTATTAGGATTACTTTTTGTTTTGGTAGAACCTTCATTTCCAATTTAAAAACAATTTAGTTCACTCATCGGATGACTTTGAGTATCCGATGCATGAGATAAAAAAAAGACTGCCCGATAAAGCTGGACAGTCTTTCAAAAACAGGAAAAACCTCTCTTATTTAACCATTAACCGTGTTGTTTCCACCCCAGAACCATTAAAAACAGAGACAAAATAAACACCTGGATTCAAAGCAGAAATATCAATTTGCGCACTGTTATTATTCAGGCCATCATTTTCGATTACAACAGCACCGTTGATGTTGCTGATGCGCACATTGGTAATTTTATCGGTGCGCGCAATATTAATCACATTCTTAGCCGGATTAGGATAAACCTCCATTGCAGTCATTTCGTTTTCACTAATGCCGGTAGTCAGGACGATATCCGCAGCATTACGTGGATTCAGGCGGTACACTCCGTAGGAATAATCCACTACACCTGTGATTGTATAAGTATCGCCAACATTCATGCTAATGTTAGCCAACTGATAATCAACATTATCACCAATTTTGATGAATGTTTCTCCATTATCGTCGGTGCAATAATAGAAGTAAGGATCTTCAAAATACTGGGTTATTTTAGCATTTTCAATACGCACGAGCTGACCTTCCCATTTTTCGGCCATGGGATCATTTGCGACTCTCGTTGTATCTATCTCATTACCAGCAATTAATTCCGGAGCATAAGGCTCATTTCCTGAGCTGATAATTTCAATCAAAACAGGATCCACAATTTCATTGAGATCGTAGTACTGGTCGCGTGTGGCAGTAAGAACAACCTCATCACCCACAGCAACCTGCTCGATTAAACTGAAGCTATAGCCCATTACGCCATTGTAAGCGCCGGCACCATCCTGAACCCAGAAATTATTGTACGCATCATTAGCCGAGATAATCCCGCTGAATGTGGCCTGAATACCGTTTGTGAGCACACCATCCGGATTTCCGGCATTGGTAAAGGCAATAGGAGCAATGCCCCCGTAAAGCTCTACAGAGCTGGTCCCCTCCAGTCCGGCCTGTTCCAGATGATCAACAGTTAAATCAAATTCAACTGGATCTGAAGCACCACTCAAATGTACCAGATTCCTCATTTCGGCATCAATTTCGGCATTGGCAAAAGTGATCTCCGCTGTTCCGTTCAAGATAAAATCTGAAGCTGTAACACTTTCCACATCGGCATTATAGCGAACATCAACGGCATCATTGCTCACACAGTAAGCATATTCAAGTCCCAGAAGCGCCCAGTTTTCAAAGCCACCGTTTACGACAATGTTTTCGCCACCGTCTTCCACAAATATTGCGTTGTCAACATAGGCAACAGCCTCATCCACAAACTCATCCTGATCATAGAATTTGATCCAAACATAACCTTCCACTGCACCCTCGGGCACGGTAGCCGTCCAGCTAATGGTTTGCCAATCGGCCATATCTTCCGAATAAACAGGCGCTTCGCCATAGACATCGTTGCCATCTGCATCATAAAAATCGGCATAAATTTTCAGGCGGCCTCGGGTATCATTGTCCAGTACGTCAATGGAGAAAGTGTAGGAAGCACCTTCATTTACATCATAATTATCACTGACCAGATAAGGCACATTGGCAGTATGCAGGTTTAACTGGCAGGAAGTGGATCCCTGCGTAAAAAATTCCGTATTGGGGCTCAGGCTGATATCGTCCGGACTGGGCGTATCAATAAACCAGTTTTGCGGAACCTGTCCCATAGCATTTATGGCAAAAGCCATCATCAGCACAAAAAGTAAATTTTTGCATCTCATAGTCTTTGTTTTTTTAATTTAACATAATATTGATTTATCTAAAAGTATCAATTGCAATAGCATACGGATTGCAGCCTGTAATAAATTCTTCTTTATTGGCTCCATCCAAATCTGACCTGAAAATAATACCGTTGGCTTTATCGCTCCAGTATAATTTTCCTGCATCGAGGTCAATGTCCATGCCCCAGCAGTAGTTATCAGTCATTTCTGGAGCAATTACTGTTTCCTCAGAGCCGTCGAGATTGGCCATACAGATACCTTTGTCGCTATCTGCATAGTACATTTTGTTGTTCTCCACATCCAGCGCAATGGCGCCACCATTGGTTCCGGCAACAAGTTCGGTAAAATTGGTACCGTCAAAACCGACACTGAACATGCCTCCGGTAAATTCGTATTTATCATTACTGAAAATGAATTTATTATTGAGATAATCCCAGGCAATATCAATGGCCATTTCAGGCTTTGAAGATGTAGTCATAGGAATAAAAACCTCAGCATTGCTGCCATCCATATCGCAGCGCCCAATGGCTCCCTCTGTACCCCAATACAGTGTATTGTCCACGATGTCCAGACCAAACGGATCGGTTAAAACCGGATTATTGTAATCGATAACAATCTGAAGGTCAAAACCTTCCAGATCGTAACTGTAAATAACGCCAGCCCTGTAATCGGAAACAATCACACGGGAGTTGCTTGTATCAATAACCATTCCGTAGGGTTTATCCAAAGCTGTATGACCAAAATCCTTGATAACAGGCTCATTGCCGTCGAGCAATACATAGCGCACGCTGTGGGTGGTTCGATCCGTAAAATAGAGGGTTTTTGTTTTTCCCGCATTGGGGTCTTTAACCTGGAGGGTCAGTTCTTTTTTAAGCTGATTGTAATAGAGGTCTTGAATCGCACCTACAGTGAGACTAATATTGTATGTACCCGGCTCACTATAAACAATTTCAGGGTTTTCTTCGGTGGATGTTTGTCCATTTCCAAAATCCCACTGATATGAAGTAGCCAAAATTGATTTATTGGAAAAACTTACTGTACTTGGCGCGGTTAAGCTATTGGTAGCTTGATACTCAAAATCAGCTAAGGTACTTGCGGATGGAACTGTTTTATCTTTTTCACAAGCGGTAAAAAACACGGCTGTTGTAAAAGCAAACATCATCATGTATATGTATTTCGAATATTTCATTGTTATTAATTTTTTGTTCATGAATTAATATCCGGGATTTTGATTTTCCGGTCCGATTGACGGATTCGTATTTATTTCGGAAAAAGGAATCGGGAAAAGCAATTGATTGGCCGAACTGACATCTGGTAAAGTTTCAATGGCTATTCCATTGCGGATCAAATCAAACCAGCGCTGACCTTCGAAGGTAAATTCGAGTTGGCGCTGCAACATCATTTCTTCAAAAAGCGCATCATAATCCTGTAGATTTATAGCCTGCAAACCGGCACGCTCCCGAATTATATTGATGTCCGCATTGATCTGAGCCACATCTCCTTGCATATGGATCGTTGCTTCGGCACGCAGCAGGTACATTTCTGCTAAGCGCATCACATAAACGCGGTCGGCACCTGTAGAAATCTGATAATATTTAATACAGTAGGGCTTATCATCAAAGCCGGCAAATGAAGCATCGAGCCTTTTGTCCCCTGCTGTAAAATTCCCAAGAAGACCGCCTTCGGGACTTACTTCATAACGTCCGCCAAGCGAAGACGGAAAGACATATTCGGCCATTCGGTTTTTATCCTGATCGTTGTATTTCACTTCAAAGATGGATTCTGAATTAGCTCCCGGGACGAAAAGCTGGCTATAATCAGAAAGCAAGGACAAACCGGAATTATCAATGATGTTTCCGGCAATCTGCGCTGCTTGCTGATAATTCTTTTCATATAGGGCAATGCGTGCGAGAAGCGCCTCAGCAGCCACAGCCGAGGCCAAACCTTCCGTAGTGGTCTTTGTGTTTTTCATTGCAAAATCCAGATCGGATTTCAATTGCGCCAAAACTGCAGAAACAGAAGAACGCGAAATACTAAGCGCCTCATCATCAAGCGTTGGCGTAGTCTTCAAAGGAACACCGCCATAGTAGCTTATAAGGTTAAAATAAGCCAGGCTCCGAATAAAATAAAGCTGGCCCATCACATCATTTTTAAAGGCCGCATCAACATCCTGAATTTCGGGCATATAATGGAGCACGTTGTTCACACGATTGATGGCAATATAAGAAGCACTCCATATAGCTTCGGATATTGAATTGTTTGAAAGCAGATTATTGAGAGCTATATCGTTGTATTCCAATATTGTGCCTGTTGCATTTGCGTTATCGGAAGACAACTCAGCAGCAAGGATGGTGTGGCGCCCGTATAATCCGGACAATTGGAGTGCATCATAGCAACCCGAAAGCGCCTGGTTAAGATCGGCCTGCGTTGTAATGGCCTTGTCGGCAGCAATGGATTGGGTTGGGTCAATTTCAAGCTTCGCGCAGGAAAACAAAGCCGGTATCATGATTATCAAGTAGATATATTTTTTCATTTTCGTGGGATTTAAAATTGAACATTAAGGCCGGCAGAAACTGAACGGGCTACCGGATAGGTGAAAAAATCGGTACCATAGCGCAGCGCATCGTCTCCGGCATAGTTGACTTCGGGATCCATTCCGCTGTAATCGGTTATTGTAAAGAGGTTTTGTCCAACGAGATAAATTTCCAATTTACTGATTTTAAGGGATTTTAAAAGCTCCGGTTGAAACTGATAGGCCAGACGCACGGATTTACAGCGCAAATAGGAACCATCTTCGATGAAGCGCGAAGAAGCGCGGTCGTTATTGTTCAGATCGGCAGCTGTTGCCCTGGGGATGTATGCAATATCACCGGGTTGCCGCCAGCGGTCAATAATTGCCGCCAACTGGTTGTCCTGACCTTTCATGGACTCGATATAACGTCGTGTTCCGTTGAAAATATCGTTGCCATAAGAATATTGCATCGTAACGGACAGGCTGAAACCTTTATAAGAAAAACTATTGGTGAATGCACCGATAAAGTCGGGGTTTGGATCGCCGATTACCGTTCGGTCATTTTCGGTAATTTCACCATCGCCGTCCACATCACGGAAAACAATATCACCGGTAGATGGATCAACACCCAAAGATTCGTAATTATAAAATACACCAATGGGCTGGCCCACACGGACACTGTTTTCACCACGTCCAATCTGATCAATAGGCTGATCGTTGTAGAGCTTGGTAATTTCGTTGCGGTTCAAACTGAAATTTGTTGAAAAATCCCATTTGAATTCGGTTTCGATAATATTTGCTGATAGGAAAAGCTCAATACCATTATTTTTCATTTCGCCAATATTGGAAATGAAAGAACTGAATCCGGAGCTTAGCGGAACGGGACGGTACAGCAGGAGATCCTTAGTGTATTTGTGGTAATAATCAAAATTAAAGGTCAGTCGGTTATTGAACATCGAAAGGTCGAAACCGATATCGAATTGTGCGGTGGACTCCCATTTCAGGTCGGGATTAGGCAATTGGGAAGGGTAAATCCCGGGATTGGTCAAATAGTCGGCTCCGGATGAATAGAGGTTCATATATGCAAAATCCGGGATTCCGTCGTTTCCGGTCAAACCATAACTGGCGCGCAGCTTGGCATCGTTCATAAATCCCACGTTGAAGAAATCTTCCTCCGAAATGCGCCATGCGGCCGAAGCTGCCGGGAAAAAACCATATTTATTGTTTTCGCCAAATTTGGAGGAACCGTCATACCTTCCGCTCAAGGTAAAGAGATATTTATAAGCGATATCGTATTTTACTTCGCCAAAAAACGAATTCAGCCCACGATCCAAAGCCGAAGTACTCCCTTCGGTGATGGTAGCAGCTGATGCGATATACTCAAAATTTTCATTGGGAAAATCCTGTCCGCGCAAATAGCTGCTGCGTCTTTGATAGCTTTCAAAACTATAGCCCAGCAAGGCATTAATGCGGTGTTTTTCATTAATTTCTGTATAATATTTGAAAAGGTTATTACTCACAACATTAATAACATTGGCGGATGATTCGATGCCCAGGCCATTGTATTTTCCTCCCTGGCGCGTTGTTGGCGGATCGTAGGTATGCTCGCGCAGATTGTAGTAATCGGCGCCCCATTTTGTGGTAAACGTCAATCCTTTAACCAATTTTACATCGGCGTAGATGCTGGAGATATTGCGAAAAGCATAACTTTTGTTCTTATGCAGATTTCCAATAGAAACCGGATTTGCATAAGGGCCGTCATCGTTATACGTTCCATCTTCATTATAAACGGGATAAATTGGCGGCATAGCAATAGCATTGGCCAGCGGTGAATTTAAAGACTGGTCGCCTTCTTTGCGGTCGTTGGTCGAATAGCTCAGGCTGATATTGGTTCCGACATCAATACGGTCGTTTACTTTAAAATCAAGGTTTGCCCGTCCGTTCATACGGTCATAAGCTGTACCGATCAATGTGCCATCCTGGGTAAAATAATTACCGGAAACATAAAATTTTGTGTTTTTCGAACCACCTGCCGCGGACAGTTCATAATTTGCTATAGGTGCAGTTTGAAGCACTTCACTCAGCCAGTCGGTATCAATGGTATTGTTTTGAATTTCTTCATCGGAATAGATAGGCAAACCACCTGCCGCGATGCTGGCTTCGTTTTTATACTCCATAAACTCGCGCGCATTAAGCATATCGAGGGTTTTGCCCACTTTCTGCACACCATAATAAGTACTAAAATTTATTGTGGTTTTTTCGGCACTTCCTTTTTTGGTCGTGATCAGGATAACGCCATTGGAAGCCCGGCTACCGTATATTGTTGTAGCAGAAGCATCTTTCAAAACCGAGATCGATTCAATATCGTTAGGGTTCAGGTCGGAAATAGCATTGATAGTTTGACCACTAAAACCAATCTGGCCGTAATCTCCGGTGATGATCGGGATACCATCCACCACGTATAGCGGGGAATTTCCTGCGTTAATGGAGCTGACACCACGTACACGTACAGAAATACCACCTCCCGGAGTACCAGAATTACTGACAACCTGCACGCCGGTTGATTTTCCCTGAAGCGCCTGATCGATATTTGAACTTGGGATTTCGGTAAGGTCGTCAGAACTTACAACACTCACTGAGCTTGTGAGCAATTTACGGCTTGAAGAACCATAGCCTACAACCACCATTTCATCGAGCTCGGTGGCTATGGGTTCCAATGCGATATCAACAACGGATTTATCGGCAAGTACCTCTACTCTTTCATAGCCAATAAAAGAAAATATCAGTACAGAGAATTCATCAGGGACTTCTACAGTGTAATTTCCGTTCACATCGGTTGTAGTTCCTTTGGTAGTTCCTTTAATCACGATGCTGACACCAGGCATTGTGGAACCACTATTCGCATCTGTAACAGTTCCACTAATCTTTTTTCCCTCAGGCGGCGCTTGTGTTTTTGTTGATTTTCTCGCTTGAACCTCTGGAGTCAGGATGATTTTTTCTTTTAAGAATTCATACTTGATTTTCTTTTCATGCAATAAATCGTGAAGTACATCCTCAATTGCTTTTGCAGAAAACTTTGCCGTAACTTTTTGGTTTACATCAATTTTTGCAGCATTATACACAAATGTGTAATTACATTGCTTTTCAATTTGCTGCAAAGCATCTTTTAGTGTTACGTTTTCAATATTCAGCGTAATGGCTTTATCCTGACCCACTCCCGCTTTTGCAGGAAAAGGGATCATCATCGTCAGAAGCAGGATGGCACATCCCGTTCTGAAGAAAAAAGCGCGTACTTCTGAAAAACGTTTCATTTTCGCGTGTAAAGTGTTTTTCATGCTTTTCTGAGTTTTAGTTTTGCTGTTTGTATGTAATGCGTACTTTATTGCCTGAGATTTCATAGTCCATAGGGCTCACTTTTTTGAGGAGCATCAGCACTTCTTCCAGGCTATTATCTTCAATGGTGAGGGTATAAAGGTCTTTCTGATTTCCCACATTTACCAGTTCAATATCAACACCATACCAATATTCCAATTCTTTGCAAACCGTATAAATATCATCCTGATCAAAAAATTGCTTTCCGTAAATCCAGGCGGTGATGTTTCTGGCATCTATGGGCTCAATACGGGCAGATTTATTTTTACTATCGTAAATGAATTGCTCATCGGGTTTAAGGAGGGCTTCCTGATCCTGATCATTAAGCATCACCTTAACGCTACCGGAAACCAAAACGGTTTTTACAATAGGTTCGGAGGGATAAGCTGTAACGGAAAAGCGCGTCCCCAAAACCTGTACATCTAATTTAGGAGTAGAAACAACAAATGGTTTTTGCTCGTTGTGCACCACATCAAAGAAAGCACGACCGCTAACAAAAACCTCTCGAAGATCTTCCTGAAAATTTTCAGGATATTTTATTTGACTGCCTCCTGCAAGGATCACGCTTGTGCCATCGGGCAACTGCAAGCTACTTCGCGCTCCGGCCGGGCATTGTAAGCTCAGCATTTTTACTGCATCATCTTTAAGAATGCGGTCGCTGAAAAGTACTGCTGTAAATATTATCCCAATTAGTAAAACAGCGGCAATACGCAAAAACGGCCGCATACGTATGTACAGCTTGCGTTGATTTGTACGCTTCTTGATTTCAGAAAACATTGTAGCTTTTTCATCGGCTGACAACTGTTCTTCCCTGACTGCATTCCATCGTCCTTTAAGCATTTGCACCGATTCTTTTGTTTCGTACAAACGCTTTTCATCTTCCTTCCCGCTAAGCCCCAAAAGGTAGCGCTTTAACAGGTCTTTATTGAGTTTATTATCCATATAGCTATGTTATAATGTAATGGATACATTCAGAAGACCCTTTGCCCCTAATGGAAATGAAAAAATTACCTATAAATTAACAGTGGATTCCCTGTCAAATGGATCATAGCCTCAATCAGCTAATCCCTAAAAGTATAATAATCAGGTAGTAATCTTTTAGAACTTTGCGCAAGTCTTTCAAAGCCATGCTAATATGAATTTCTATGGTTTTAGTGGAGATATTGAGTTCTTTGCTGATTTCCTTATGCGAAAGGCATTGCATTCGGCTCATTTGGAAAACCTGACGTCGCCTTTCCGGCATTTCCGCGATACATTTTTGGATAATTTCCTGCAGCTCATTCAACAGAACAGCTTCTTGTGTATCCTGATTGGCATGATTCAAATGATTTCTCAGATGATCGAGATATTTCCACTCATTGAGCTTCTTTTTATGTCGGTTAAAAATCAGGTTTCGGGTGATAGTAAAAATGTACGCATTGAGGTTTTCTTCCGGATTGACCGATTTCCGTGATTCCCAAAGTTTCACAAAAACCTCTTGGGTAACTTCCTCTGCGTCACTCCGGTTTTTCATGAAGTCGCAGGAAAAATTAAAAACACGATCGGAAAAAATGTTAAAAATTTTTCCGAAAGCTTCATCACTATCATTACAAAAAGCCTGAATAGTGGAGGTTGATATGTCCTTTCTTATCTTTGGTTTCAAAAATATCAATCATTGCGTAAAGCAAATTTATTTAAATATTTTGAATAATCAGCGGACAACAATCGTTTGGGCATGAGTTTGTCCTTTTGAATTTTCAAGGTAGAGCATATAAAGCCCCGACGAAAAGCCTCTAAGATTTAGCTGATGATCAACATCTTTATGCTCTGATTTCCAAAGCCTCTCACCCGATAATGAAATAATTGAAATACATCCGATTTCGTGATGGGTTTCAATAGTCAAAATTTCTGAGACCGGATTGGGATACACTTTAATATCAGCGCCCCATGAATTTTTGATATCAGGAACCGAATAGGCACTGATACCGCTTCCGGCCTTAAGTTGCATCGCGCCACTCATAACCCTGATTTTCATTTGTTCAAAGCCGGCAATCATTTTTGGTGTATTGTACGCATCAGAATAAGTCCGGGTCGCAAATCCGCCTTTGGTTTGCTCCAATTCGAGTATCATTGACGGTGCGCTGCCATAAGAAGTTATAAAAGTTCCGTCTTCCCCCGGGGCATATTTGATATAATTTTTACTTGTCAGCCAAATACCAAAACGCAATTGGTTCTGAAGCATAGCGTAAGGGATCCCTGCAGCCGGATTCATATACATATCCGAGTCAAAAAAGCTGTTTGGCATAATGACAGATGTTTTTAAGAGGCCAAAACCTTCCTTAAAAACAAGGCTTCCGCTGCCTGCTGCATTATAAAGCATATAGTTCTCGATGATCGTTTTGCCTGCAAAGCGGCTGTTATCTCCAACAAAACCAATTATTTTGCCATCCCGACGGATGTGATCGTAAAGCAAGGCACCATTGGCCGTGTTCTGCAGAAAGTTTTCAAGGATGTAGAATACATTATCAATAAACAGGTAGCGTTTTGCTCCCTGGATTGTTTTTTCAAAATCAGGATCATCGCCCATTGAACTTATTCCGCTAAAAACCTGAACATCTGTGGCGCCAAGTTGCACGAGCTTGTTTCGACTGGCAAGAGCAGCTGTTTCATCAGAACCGGTAACAATCAATATTTTTTCATCAACCGAACCTGATTCATGCAAAAAACTGTCGAGCATAGCAACATTATCATTGATGTCATCGCCGCCACTGGCATATATTGTATAATTCCCTTTCTCTTCGAACAGCTCAGGTGTGAATTCATCCTCAAATCCGTTTATTACTCCAGTATTAAAATCAATGGTACAGCCATCCAGCAGCTGCGAAACTTTCAATGAATCCACATTCAACATCTCTCCATCAAGATGAAAAGGGTTTTCGGAAATAACCTGATAAATATTTGCAGCACCTGTTCCAAATACCTGGCCGACCTTATCTTTTGAAATCGCCATCGCGGTGGTTTCATCAATACCGATACCAGTAATTATTTCCTCATGATTCAGCTTCCAGTTGGCTAAAAAACCCATAAGACGCCCGGCACGGCCACGCTCTGTAAAATGTGAGTCAAAAATACAGCCCGGGAAAAAATCAAAAAAGTCATCAGCAAGCGTAACATACTGGTTATTTGGATCTTCAATGCATTCATCAGGATAAACTGTTCCTCTTTGTGCAGTAAAAATAACTTTTGACAAAACGGCCAGCCCCGCTGATGTTCCGCAAATCACACCGCCTTCATTGTATTTATCACGGATCGCTTCCTGTGTCCGGGTGTTTTTGTAGGTCGAATAATAATTCCACTGATCCCCGCCTTTCAGGAAAATCACATCATAGGTCATCAAACTGTCGTATGTATCCTGATTATCGGCAATGGATTTGGAGTTGATTTTAAAATCTTTAGCGGATAAAGCGCCACAATGGTCCACGAAATAATTCCGCATCCAGTTGCTGGCTGTGGAATAGGAAATAATCGCCACACGCTTGTTCGTAGATTGGGCAACAGCCCACGAATAAGGTTCGGTGCTCCAGCTTCCTGCTTCATCAGATTCACTCCCACCGCCAATAATCAGTAAGCCCCCTTGTGCCATTAATAAAACCGGAAAAACAACACCTAATACCAGTAAAAATTTTTTCATAACAACTATTTATTCTTAATCAAAATAAGTTTTCTTTACTTGTTTGTAATCCTCCGTGATCAGCTCCCCTTTAGAGACCATATGGACAATATTCATGGATTCGTCCAAAACCAACAAATCGGCATCAAAACCGGCAGCAAGTTTTCCTTTTTGATTCAGTTTAAGCACATTTGCAACGTTTGTACTGATTACCTGAACCGCTTCGCTGATGCTGATCTTTTCTTCCAGAACCATATCACGAAACTCTGTAAGCAAACTTAGTGGTTTTCCTGTTTTCAGTTTGACCAGCTTTCCGTTTTCGTCGAAACCGGGCAGCGAACCACCGGCATCAGAACTCATAGTGATGTGTTCCAATGGCACGCCCGCATCCAGGAGTTCACGCACGGCTCTTGAGGGTTTTATTTCATATTCGGGAAAATAAGGATAAGAGCTGGAAGTAATATCAATCCAGCCGTGCTTGCCATATATTTTTGCTTCCTCAAAGATATAATTATTACGGTTGATGTGCGTAGGCAAAAACTGTTTATATTTCAGCTCCGAAATCTGCACCACATCATGGAGCGGAAGGAAAGGATTGTGGGCATCGCCCATATGAATATTAACGATACCGGCTTTACCTCCGAGCATTCCTCCAACCCTTGCGGCGGCAGCAATTCTGGCTATCTCAGCAACAGAAGGAACCGAGCTGCGGTGATCAGAGAGGGCAACTTCTCCCACACCAATCACCTCCTCTATCATTGCTATATCTTTTGCCACATCGCCCAAAAGGCTGGGAGTTGGGATTTGATAAGCTCCACTATAAATCAATGCAGTAAGACCTTCGCGATTAAGCGCCTTGGCTTTCATCAGCACATCTTTTAGTGTGCGTGTAATGCCATCAGTACCAAGGCAGCCCACTGCTGTAGCCACTCCGGCTTCAAAAAAATCGCTGATGTGCATTTCTGGAGTACGTGTTTCCGGTCCGCCTTCCCCTCCTGCACCGGCAAAATGACAATGACTGTCAATAAATGCAGGAACTACGTACATTTCTTTGGCGTCAATTACTTTGTGGACAAATGGCAAATCCACATCCCGACAATTGCCAATAAATTCAATTTTATTTACTGCAATAAGAATATCTTGTATCCCTAACGGTTTAGGAGCCAATATATTAGCATTATTTATCAAAATCATAATCTAATTTTTTTTAATGAACCCGGAATATTCCTGTTCGATCTCTATAAGGTTACAATTAAAGCAAGCTTATCCCCTATCAAATAATTAACGATATTTGGCACAGAATAGATGACATGCCAAAAAACAACAAAAAAGCACTCATTTTTGCACTGCTCGCTGTTCTTTGCTGGAGCACAATTGGCAGTGCCACAAAAATCACCCTGCGCTATTGCGGTGCAGACCAAATGCTTTTGTGGGCAAATTTATCCGCTTTTCTTTTTCTTTTAGTTTTAAGCCTGATTGATAATAAATCCGGCTCATTCCTAAAGATAAAAACACGTGATATCCTGCGCAGCGCATTCATGGGATTGATCAATCCATTTTCGTACTATTTATTGCTTTTTGAAGCTTATGACCTGTTGCCTGCTCAGGAAGCCGGCACATTAAATTACATATGGCCTGTAATCCTGGTTTTGCTCTCTGCTGTTTTTTTGAAAGAAAAACTGCCATTGGTTCGGTTTCTGGCCATTTTGCTCAGTTTCAGCGGACTGGTCATTATTGCCACCAAAGGCACATTTGTTATGGAAGGGGTCAGCAATATCTGGGGCATTGTATTGATATTGATCAGCGCACTTCTTTGGGCATCATACTGGATTTTCAATATGAAAGACCAGCGCAAAGCTGCCGAAAAACTGGCCTTCAATTTTGCCTTTGGCTTAGTGTACATCCTGATCTACCAATTTATCAGCACCGACCCCCTACAGATATCTTTAAACGGCTTAGCCGGAAGCATTTACATTGGGATATTTGAAATGGGGCTAACGTTTTATCTTTGGATGAGCGCCCTGCAATACAGCACACATACTGCCCGTATCAGCAACCTGATTTACATCTCCCCCTTTATTTCATTGATTTTCATCACCATATTTGTGGGCGAGCAAATTCATCCGGCTACGATTGTAGGTTTGTCTCTGATTATCGGTGGAATTATTTGGCAGGAACGGATTAAAACGTAAATCATACCAAAGTACTATATTTATAAAGCCGAATATTCCATCAGAAAATCATAATTTTGCAGTAAATTAGCGTTAATAAGTTAAAACGAAACAGTTTATTAATCCGGCTGTTTAGAATATTGGTGAATTTTGGCTGAAAAATTTTTCACTATTTTTCATCATCAAGAAAAAAGAGAAAGGATAGCGCATGAAAACCAGTATGTTCCACCGCCCCAAGCCGCGGCAGTTTAATTACAAACCGGTCTATTATAATCCCAAAGAGGATGAAATGGAGGCCAAACGTAAAGCGATGGGCTTATCGGAAAACATGAATTCAGAAGAGCGCATAAGGGCAAGGTTGCGTTATCAATGGGAGAAAAAACGCGAGAAGGCCAAAGTGCGCCGCCAGCAAAATACACGCATTATACTTTATATTGCAGTGATTGCAGCCTTGATTTACATGATTTATTCCGGAAAATTCTTTTAGCAAGCACCAGAGCCTATGTCTGATATTATCCGACTACTGCCCGATTCCGTAGCAAACCAGATTGCCGCCGGTGAAGTTATCCAACGTCCGGCTTCTGCTGTAAAAGAGCTGCTCGAAAACTCGGTTGACAGCGGAGCAAAACTGGTAGAACTGCACCTGCGCGATGCAGGCAAAAGCTTGATACAGGTAAGCGACGACGGTTGCGGCATGTCGGAAACCGATGCGCGTATGGCTTTTGAACGACATGCTACAAGCAAATTGCGCTCTGCCGATGACCTTTTCAATATCCGCACTTTGGGATTTCGTGGTGAAGCTTTGGCATCCATTGCCGCTGTGGCACAAGTTGAACTAAAAACCCGCCTGCATGATGAAGACCTGGGATGCTGCATCCGCATCGAAGGAGCGGAAATCAAAAGCCAGGAAGCCTGCGGAGGTAATGCAGGAACAAGCATCATCATCAAAAACCTCTTCTTCAATATCCCTGCCCGCCGCAAATTCCTGAAATCAAACAATACCGAACTGCGGCATATTATCGAAGAATTCCAAAGGGTGGCATTGGTCAATCCGGAGGTTGCCTTCCACATGTACCACAACAACAAAGTGGTTTTTCAACTACATAAAGCAACGCTCAAGCAACGCATTGTCAACATCTTTGGCAACCAGTACAACAAAAGGCTGTTGCCTGTTGAAATTAATACGGGTGATGTGAATATCAACGGTTTTATCGTGCATCCGCATCATGCAAAAAAAGTTCGGGGCGAACAGTATTTCTTTTGCAATAAACGTTTCATCCGATCACCTTATCTGAACCATGCCGTTGAAAATGCATGCAGGGAACTTTTACCCGACAAAGCCTTTCCGGGATTTTTTATTTATATGGAAGTGGATCCGGGCAGCATCGACATCAACATACATCCCACAAAAACAGAAGTAAAGTTTTCGGAAGAAAAATCGGTTTATGCTTTCCTGCACTCTGCTGTAAAACAAGCACTTGGAAAATTTAATATTACGCCTTCGCTGGATTTTACGGAAGATGTCAACAGCGGCCTGATCCCGCCAAAGCACGAAATGCCGGTGCGCATGCCGACAATCAGCGTAAATCCGGATTACAATCCATTTGAGCAGCCTGATTTCCGCGGCAGAAAAGATCCGCGCACCGAACGCAATGAAGAAAACTGGGACAAACTTTTCGATCTGGCACACAAAAAACATGATGCACATTTTTCGATCGATGATGAAACACCTGTTTCCGGTTTGGAAAAGCCGGCCCATACTATCCGTCCCGACTGGAATGAAAACCGGGAAGAATTTACCGACAAAAAAATCTTCCAGTTTGGCGGTGCCTACATCATTTCCAATGTAAAATCAGGTTTAATGATCATTGACCAGAAACGTGCACAGGAACGCATCCTTTTTGAACACTTTCTGGAAAAAATGGGCAGCGGATCAATCAGCACACAGCAGTTGCTTTTTCCACAAACGGTTGCGCTCAGTCCCGACGAATTTGCATTGCTGAATGAAATCCGCGGCGAGCTCAAACAGTTGGGTTTCGACATTGCCGATTTTGGCCCGAATACGATTATTGTAAACGGCAGTCCGCACGATATTGAAATTTCTGATATCCGGCTCAGCCTGGAACGCATACTCGAGAATTACCGCACAGAAAAAACCGATCTCAATATTGATAAAAAAACCCGCATCGCAGCCTCGCTGGCAAAAAACCTTTCTGTTGGCAGCAACAAAAAGATGAACGAGCAGGAGATGAACCACATCATAGACAAACTTTTTGCCTGCCAGGCACCGGACATCAGCCCCTCGGGCAAGAAAATTGTACGTATTTTGCGCAAAGACGATTTATTTGACTTATTGACTTAAACTATGAATCAACAATATTACCGCCCAGGCGGATTTCGTATTTTACCACCCGTTGTAAAAAATTTATTGATTATCAACGGCTTATTTTTTTTAGCAACCTTCAGCTTAGGCCAGGCTTTCAACATTGATTTGAACGATATCCTCGGGCTGCATTATTTTGCCAGCGAAAAATTCAACCCCATACAACTGGTCACTTACATGTTTTTGCATGGCGACCTAACACATATTTTTTTCAATATGTTTGCGCTATGGATGTTTGGCAAAACCCTGGAAGAAGTATGGGGATCCAAACGTTTCCTGACTTACTATATGATTACAGGCATGGGGGCAGCGGTTTTTCACTACCTGATTTACTGGTATGAAATCAGCCCTGTTTTACATCAAATAGATGCTTTTCTCAATAACCCCTCTATTCCGGCATTTGTTGAGTTTCAGCGCTCTGACTTTTTCCAGGTCAGTTCATACGACATCATGAACAATTTCAATGAGTTCCGTATGAAATACAACGCCATAGTGCATACAAATCCTACAGAAGCCCTGCAAATGGCCATTGATTTCACCCATCAGTACCGAATTGATTTCCTCAATGCACCGGTTATCGTTGGCGCATCGGGGGCCGTATTTGGTTTGCTGCTGGCTTTTGGGATGATGTTTCCTAATGCGCTGATTTATGTTTATTTTGCCATCCCGATCAAAGCCAAATGGTTTGTAATTATTTATGGCGCCCTGGAACTTTATGCCGGTTTTACCTCAACAGGCAATATTGCTCACTTTGCACACCTCGGAGGTATGATTTTTGGGTACTTTCTCATCATCTACTGGAAAAAGAAAAGACAATTATGAGAACGAATAATCCTTTTGGCAATCACGGGGCATATCAGCAACGCAATCCCTTTGATGATATAAAACGCTTTTTCAAAAACGGGAGTATGCTGTCTAAACTCATGGCATACAACATCATCGTTTGGCTCAGTATTGCCATTATAGGGGTTTTTGCCTTTTTATTTGGCTCCACAAGCGCCTTTATTGATGGCTTTATCACCAAATGGTTTGCCGTTCCCGCCGATCTGAGCAATCTGATACAAGCTCCCTGGACGCTTTTCACCTATATGTTTTTGCATATTGATTTCTTTCACATCCTCTTCAATATGCTCTGGCTGTATTGGTTTGGCAGCATTTTCACTCAATACCTGACAAAGCGTCAGCTCCTGAACACCTATATTATTGGTGGTTTGGCAGGCGCAGCGCTTTATATCCTTGCCTTCAATATTTTTCCTGCTTTCAATGATGTTTTGCCGTTTTCCAGGGCTTTGGGCGCCTCTGCCAGTGTGATGGCCATTGTTGCGGCCATCAGTTTTTATGTGCCTGATTACAATATCCAGCTGCTGTTTATTGGCCGCATCAAGCTATTGTATTTTGCTTTGATTTACCTTGTTATGGATTTCCTGATGATCAAAAGCGGCAATGCAGGCGGGCATATCGCACATCTTGGCGGCGCGCTTTATGGTTTTGCTTTCGCGATGATGCTGCGCAAAGGAAAAGACCTCGGCAGCGTGATGAGTTTTCAGTGGTTCCGCAAAATGTTCTACAAACCGCGCATGCAGGCCAAACCTGGCAACAATCAGGATGCGCGCCCAAAAACAGATGACCAATACAGCTACGATAAAGCAAAGCAACAGCAGGAAATAGACCGTATTTTGGATAAAATTGCCAAATCGGGTTACAGCAGCCTGACACGTGAAGAAAAAGACAAACTGTTTAATGTGAGCAAAAAATAATTGGCCGATAAAAAATCACCGGGATGTGTCGTACAACTGTTGGTGCTTATCAACAGTTTGTTTGCGCTTGCCCTGATTTTTGCCAGTCTGGTGCGTTTTATTCCTCCGGATAAAATAGCCTTCCCTGCCCTACTTGGGCTGCCATACATCTACATTGTGCTCAGCAATTTGCTTTTTGTGGTCATCTGGCTATTCATAAAGAAACGTTTTGCTTTATTATCCCTCCTGCCTCTGCTCCTTTTTCTGGGAATGATACAGCGGCATTTCAAATTTTCTTCTGACCAATACACCCAGAATAAAAAGAACCTTAAAGTACTGACCTACAATACTAAAAACAGCGACAATAACGAATCATTTTTCAATTTTATACGCACAGAAAAACCGGACATCCTTTTTTTGCAGGAAATTCCATCCGAAAACAAAAATGGCCAAAACATACTGGAAGAACTATCGAAACGGACGGAATTGCCCCGCTACCATTATCAAAAATACTATGGGAATTCCTACGGGCGCAATGCCAATTCTATGGCCACTTTTACGAATTATCCCATTATCAGGCGCAAATCCATTATGGACGAAAACCGCCGGATTGGCCTGTTTACCGATATGCTGATTGGAGAAGATACGATTCGTGCCTTTAATGTTCATTTACAATCCATCCATTTTGGTTCAAACGATATTGACCTGGTCAACCGTATTAGTGTCAACAACCTCAGCAGCCTCGACAGTACAGCAAAAAGCAAAGTCGGGCGCATTTTTGGCAAACTAGAGGATGCTTTCAGTAAAAGGGCAGCACAAAGCAGACAGCTAAGGGAGCTGATTGCACAAAGCCCTTACCCTGTGATTGTTGGCGGCGATTTCAATGATACGCCCGCATCATACGCCTATACGCAGGTCAGCAAAAACCTGAGCGACAGCTATTGCCAAAGCGGCTCGGGCAGTGGAAAAACCTACAAAGGGCTGCTTCCTGCGCTGCGCATCGACTACATCCTTTTTTGCGATAAATGGCACGCAACAAACCATCAGGTGCATAAGACCGGCAAGAGCGACCATTATCCGGTTTCTACGGAATTGTTGTTGTCAGATTAATTGGACAACAAAATATTGCCTTTCAAAAGCATCAGATTACTATCGGCAATCCTAAAAATTGGATCAAAGACAAATTCAAGCATAGAAGATAAATCCTGCGTTTCAAATTTATCCAGTATTCGGTCATAAATCAATACATAATTGTACTTTTGCAGCTCAAACACTACTGTAGAATGAGGAGTGCATTAAGCAAAATGATTATCCGTGCTGCCGGTTGGAAGATTATCGGGCAATTTCCCGATATCCAGAAAGCCGTGCTGATTATGGCGCCGCACACCAGCCTTTGGGACTGGATTTGGGGCAGGCTGTTCTTTTTTGCTTTCCGAAAGAAAACCTATATCCTCATCAACGAAAAATATTTCTTTTTCCCATTAGGTTTTATCCTGCGTGCTACAGGAGGTGTTGCTGTTCCTCGTGCAGGCGACCCATCTTTTATGCAGCGTTTATTGAAACTCTTCAAAGAAAAAGAAGATGTTTACCTCACAATCACGCCGGAAGGCACACGTAAGAAAGTAACAAACTGGCGCACCGGATTTTACCGTATTGCAATCAATCTTGAAATCCCGGTAATTATGGGATTTATTGATTACCAAAAACGGGAAATGGGCGTTGGCCCACTGCTTCATCCCACTGGCAATAAAGATGAAGACCTGCAAAAGGTCTATAATTTTTACCGGCATATTGGAGCACAACATCCAGAAAATTTTACCGTTCCTCAAACAACACCCCAAATTTTACAATCATGAATAAAATTATTTTTACTTGTTTCCTGCTTTTCGCAAGCAACATGATGTTACACGCACAAAAAAGCATCCGGCTTATCAATCAAAAGGATAAATCTCCTGTTACAGATGCTTTTGTTTATAATCAAAACCGTTCCAAAACAGCCATTAGCAATATGCAGGGCATTGTTTTGCTGAACGATTTCCCAGATAATGACAGTCTTTTCATTCAACATGCTTCTTTTCAGCCCCTGATTATTGCGGTCTCATCCATCACAAAAAAGAATCAGGCTATTGAAATGAAGCCCAACCTTGTACCTTTGAGCCAGATTGTTATTTCAGCCAACCGCTGGGAACAGGACCGGACGGAAGTACCGAATCAAATTGTGGGTATCACAAAAAACGAGATTGACTTTGAAAATCCGCAAACCGCAGCAGATTTACTGGGCGAAACCCATGAAGTTTTCATTCAGAAAAGCCAGTTGGGCGGCGGAAGTCCAATGATCCGCGGTTTTTCGGCAAATTCGGTTCTTATTGTTGTTGACGGCATCCGCATGAACAACGCCATTTTCCGTAGTGGCAACCTGCAAAATGTTATCAGCATTGATCCGAATACCATTGGCAGCGCAGAAGTAATTTACGGCCCGGGCAGCGTGATGTACGGAAGTGATGCTTTGGGCGGTGTGATGGATTTTCATACGATGAAAGCTGGACTTAATGCCGATGGTTTCGATTTTGGTTCAAATTACATGGCACGTTTTTCCACCGCCAATATGGAACGCACTTTTCATATCGACGCTTCCTATGGCGGAAAAAAATGGGGCGGGCTCACCAGCCTGACCTATAGCGGATTTTCGGATCTGCGCATGGGAAACAACGGACGTGAAAGCTATGAACGCAAAGAATACCAGAAATACGTAAACGGGAAAGACACGACCCTCATTAACGACAATCCAAACCTTCAAAAAGAAAGCGGATACGAACAACTGAATGTACTGCAAAAAGTTCGTTTCCGCCCCAACCAAAATTGGAATTTCAATTATACTTTTCAATACAGTAGCACAACCAACCTGCCACGCTACGACCGACTAATCCAGTACAGCGGTGATAAATTAAAATATGGCGCATGGTATTACGGCCCGCAGAAATGGATGCAAAACAATTTAACTTCCAAACTCAAACGTGAGACCGCATTATTCAATAGCGCACGTTTGATTCTGGGCTATCAGTATTTTGAAGAAAGCCGCCACGACCGCAAATACAATAAAACCAGCCTGCGCAGCCGTACCGAAAAAGTTGATCTTTTCACAATCAACCTGGATATGGACAAAAGGTTTAGCGAAAAGCTCAGCCTCTTTTATGGCATAGAGGGAGCCTACAACAATGTTCGTTCTGAAGGCATTAAAAAAGACATAGTTACAGGCACCGAAGAAATAACCGGCGCACGCTATCCCGACAGCACAAACCATTATGGAAGCGCTGCACTATATGCCAGCCTGAAATTAAAAGCCAATGAAAAACTGACCATTATTGGCGGCATACGTTACAGTTACGTTTCTATGCTCAGCCGATTTAAGAAACATTCTTATTATGATTTCCCATTTGATGAAATAAAGCTGAATACCGGTGCACTGAACGGAAGTTTAGGCGCTGCGTGGCAAATTGGCTGCGGATGGCAATTAAACACGAATTTGTCAAGCGGTTTCCGCGCACCAAATCTTGATGATATCGGAAAGATTTTTGATTCCGAACCGGGCAATGTGATTGTGCCCAACAAAGACCTGAAACCCGAATACGCTTATAATGCTGATATGAGCATCAGCAAAGCATTTGGGCACAGCAGCCTAGCCAGCCTGACTGTTTTTTACACTCATATCGAAGACATTATGGTTCGCCGTGATTTTCTGTTTAATGGACAGGACAGCATTATGTACGATGGCGAAATGAGCAAAGTGCAGGCGATTGTAAATGGAGGCACAGGCTATATTTATGGAGGAAGTTTCTCGCTCAAGGCCAATATCACCAATGATTTTTCTATAAAAAGTTTCCTTACATACCAGTACGGCCGTGATGAAGATGATTTGCCCATACGCCATGTAAGCCCGCTTTTTGGAAGCACCGGCATCATGTATAACTATAAAAAACTTACGGCCGAACTATATGCGAACTATAATGGTGAAATCAGTTATGAAAACCTGGCACCTTCAGAAAGGGACAAAACCTATATGTATGCCCAGGATGATGAAGGCAATCCCTTTGCTCCTGCCTGGGCAACACTCAACCTGAAAGCTGAATACCAGGTAGTGCCTGATTTGACTTTCAGTATGGGACTGGAAAATATACTGGATCACCGCTACCGCCCCTACAGTTCGGGAATTGCTGCGGCAGGACGGAATTTTATTTTCAGTATACGCGGATCATTCTAATGCGCAATATTTCAATCATGCAAAAAATATTAAAAAATACTTAATTTTTTATTGCAATTTAATCTACTTTTGTGGATTAAGTAATAAACGGTATTGAAGCATGATTGAAAACCCTCCTGATTGGGCGCAAATTACATTTCTGGTAGTTGAAGATGTCGATAATAATTTCGAATACGTCAATACTTTGCTTATGCGAACTAAAGCAAAGGTAATCCGTGCGCTGGAAGGAAATGAGGCCATTGAAAAAGTCATACAGCATCCTGAAATCGACATCATTTTGATGGACATACAGTTACCGGGCATGGACGGCATTGAAGCTACTCGTGAAATAAAAAAAAATCGTCCGGAAATTCCGATCCTGGGACAAACCGCCTACGCTCTTAAGTCGGATATTGAACTAATGAAGCAATCGGAACTGGATGATTTTATAACAAAGCCCGTACGCCCCAATGATCTACTTATCTTTATCTCCAAGTATGTAAGCGGATCAAATACAGAACCTACAGACTCAAAAACAAAACTTAGAGGCTATCCGCAAAATCCTTGAGACTGGCAAACCAAAAATCAATTAAGTGATGGTTTTGCCGCACCATTTCCTGATCTTTTGAAATAAATACGGTACGCATTCCAAGCTTCCTGCCGAATTCCATATCCGACAAGCTATCCCCAACCATTACGGCTTTTTTAAGATGTACTCCAAAATCCTTTCGGGCCTTTAATCCCATGCCTACATTGGGTTTTCGGTCGATATGGCCTTCCTCGCGTCGATATGGGCAATAATAAATGCGGTCAACCACATCTTCTCCGGCATTTATTTCCTGTATCATTTTCGCATGGATTTCATCCAAATCCTCATGCGTCATCAATCCTTTGCCAATGCCCTGCTGATTGGTAACCACAAAAATATGCCCAAACAGCCTGCGAAATTTCTTCATAGATCGTGCCACGCCCGGCAAAAGCTTAAATTGTCCGGGATTTGTTACATAATCGTCCACCAACCGTGTATTGATTACACCATCCCGATCAAGGAAAAGACTGGCGTTTACGCCCAGTTCAATGATTTTAGAACTCATCTGCGAACTCTTTAAATTCTTCATTTGCCCGTTTAAAGTCTTCCGGAATGCCGATATCGATAAAATACTGCTTGCAAGACATTCCAAAAAAAGCATGATCTTCAAACTTCTTTTGCAGCACATCTTTTTCAAAGCTAAACTTCCGGCCTACTTCAAATTCGGAAATCAAAGACCTGTTCATCAAGTAAATACCTCCATTAATATTGCCTTTGCCTTTTGCTTCGGATTTTTCGCTAAAACCAATAATCCTGCCTCCGGGATTTACTTCCACGGCACCGTAACGGCCCACATCCGGCACCTGCCGCAAAACCATAGTTAGCTCTGCACCAAATATCCGATGATAATCCTGCAATTTACCAAGGTTTGCTTTAAAAAGCGTGTCGCCATTGAGCACTATAAAGCGGTCGCTATCCAACTTTTCTGCAGCAAGACATATTGCTCCGCCTGTTCCAAGGGGAGCCTCTTCAATGGCATAATCAAGTTGCATATAGTGGAATTTATCATCAAAATGTTCTTTGATCAATTCATGTTTATAACCTACGGACAATACCACTTTTTTAATTCCGTACAATTCCAGATGAGCCAGCACATACTGCAGGAAAGGCTTTCCGTTTACCGGAGCCATCGGTTTCGGCAGATCCTGTACTACACCGCGCAGGCGGGTACCTAAACCACCGGCCAGAACAATTGCTTCTTTAAGCATTATTATCAAACATTTGATTTTCAACAATCTCGCAAATAATATGGCCGATCAGGATATGTGCTTCCTGAATCCGTGGGGTATCATCGGAAGGGACATTGATCAATAAATCGCAATGTTCTTTCATTTTACCACCACTTTGGCCGGTCATACCGATACAAATAGCGCCTTTTTTGTGCGCTTCTTCAAAAGCACGGATGATATTGGCCGAATTACCACTGGTACTCAAGCCAATAATCACATCACCTTTTCGTGCTTTGGCTTTGGTAAGGCGGGCAAAAACCTCATCATATGAATAATCGTTGGCTACTGCCGTGATATAGCTTGTATTGACATGCAGAGCTTCGGCAAAAAGCGGTTCGCGGTCGAAATAGAAACGTCCGCTCAACTCTGCTGCGAGATGCTGCGCGTCTGCTGCACTTCCGCCATTGCCACAGAAAAGCACTTTTCCATCGGCTTCCAGTGCTTTAACGCATTCCATAGCGGCTTTTTCAATCGCATTCAACAGCTCATTATCTTCGGCTATTTTAGTTTTAACATCAATAGATTGGGAAATCTTATCTTTTAAATTGATCATAATCTTATTTTTCGCAGGCAAAGATAAGAAAAACAGCAGGGGATTTTTATTCTTCCACGCTCACATCCAGCAGGGTTTGCCGGTATGCTTTAAAAATATTGGCCCGGCTCACAAAACCAATATATTTTCCATCATCGATAACAGGCAAATTATAGTGTGTTACTTTATTGAATTTATCCATCACCTGCTCCATGGAATCGCTTGTTGACACATGCATATCGGCCTGGATCATATATTCCGTAACAGGATTTTCGTACTTTTCTGGCTTAAACATATCATCGCGCACATCATCCAGATCGACCAGGCCCAGATAAGTGCCATCTATAAGCAAAACCGGATAAATGTTACGTTTGGAACGTGAGATTACCTGTGTCAGTTCACCAAGCGTAGTTTCCGGAGAAACAGGGATCAGGTCTTTATCCACCAAAGAGCTCACGCTCAGCAAAGTCAATACTGTTTTATCCTTATGATGCGAAATCAAATCACCGCTTTGTGCCAGTTTCATCGTAAAAAGGCTGTGCTGTGTAAACATACGAATAGTTACAAAACTCACTGCGGTAGTGAGCATCAGAGGAACAATCAATTCATAACCATTGGTCATCTCCGCAATCAAAAATATCGCGGTAAGCGGCGCATGCAGCACAGCACCCAATACTCCGGCCATGCCTACCAGGGTAAAATTAACATCATGCACTTTCCCAAAAAGGCCGCTGTCGTTGAGCACGCGGGCAAAAATATATCCTGTGATACCGCCACTTACGGCAGCCGGCGCGAAAATCCCACCAATACCGCCCGCTTCGGTAGTAAGAGCTGTAGCCACTACTTTTAGCAAGACCAAAACGATCAAAAAACTGATCATCACCCATTCGTAATCACGGATAAAATAAAATATCGTATTGTCAATCAACTGATCAGCATTTCCGGCAATGATTTCACGGATAGCGGAATAACCTTCGCCATAGAGCGGGGGGAAAAGAAAAAGCAGAAGCCCCAGTATCAGGCCTCCTACCAGTACTTTATAACGAACCGAAACTATCGTGCGGAAGCGGTCCTGGATAAAAACATACACATTATGAAAATAGAGGGAAACCAATCCGCACAGGATCCCTAGCAGGATATACAGATAAAATACCTCCACTTCAAAAATCTGGTTTACTTTAAAATGCACCAGTATTTCATCGGCCAGCAGCATTTTTGTAGTGATCGCGCCTGTAACAGAAGCAATAAGCAAGGGAATAATTGACGCTGTAGTGAGATCAAGCATCAGCACTTCAAGGCTGAAAATCACGGCAGCAACCGGAGTAGTAAAGATGGATGCAATGGCACCTGCAGCACCGCATCCAATCAGCAGGTTACGGTGGCTGTAGCTGATGCGCAAAAACTGTCCAATGGTTGAACCCATAGAAGCTCCGGCAGCGATAATCGGGGATTCCAGTCCCACGCTCCCCCCGAAGCCGGCAGTAAATGAACTCCCTATTAAAGATGAAAAATATTTATGCCAGCGCATACGGCCATCTAAGCGGGAAATAACATAAAGGATGCGCGGAATACCCTGTTCGGTATCATCTTTTATGAGATAACGAATAAGCAAAACCGTGATTCCAATGCCCATAAGCGGAAGCAAAAGCAACCAGTACAACTGCTCGGAATGCGGGAACCCGGTAAGCACCAGGTTTTTGATGAGATGCACGAATGATTTGAGCAGATATGCCGAAAGACCGGCAAAAAGGCCAACGATGAGGCTCAGAAAAATCAGGAAATACTTATCACTGATGCTCTTTTTTCGCCAAACCAAAAACCGGCTTATGTAACGCTTTCTGCTCATTTAAAAAATTATGCGGTCGAATGTACGAAAATTTTTAATTTGATATTACGCAGTGCTTGCCCGATGATTTTGCCTTTGCTGCGCAACAAAATGTGGTTATATCTTTTGGGCACGATAATTTATTGAAATTATATGCGTGTGGCAAATAACCGGAAGGTTGGATTGTTATTGTGGTGATGTTTTGTTTCCTTACCTTTGTTGCTATGTAGTTCTAGTCTATAAAGTCGGGTTTCTGGTTCAGAATGTTCTAGATCGAGCTGTGATACCGAGATGTGCTGAGCGTATCCGAAGTACATTCGTTCCGAAAGCTTTCTGAACTGAAATCCAGAAGTCCCGTAGGTACGGGATGAGGATTTAGATTTTGAGCAATCCCGAAGCTTCGGGAGACTTTATAGACGAACTCTAATTAAAGCGTATAGAACTAAAAAGCCCCATTGTTATGACCACATATCATTTTGAACGCATCAAATGTCCTTTTTGCCAAAATGAAATCCTGCTTCGGCCGGAAGCCTTTCCGATTGGCGATATGTGCTGGTCGGATGGATACAGCCATGTGCTTTTTATGTCGGATCATGAAGGATTGATTGCCCAGTGCGAAGAGTGCAAAAGCGCATTCTGGCCTGAAGATACCAATCAGGAAAGTACTGTCCGAAGCATCAATAAAGAAGTTTCAATTGATTATGAGGATATTTTCTCCATCCACAAAGAAACAATTGAGAAATACCGGCATTTCCTGAATGACGGACTGGGCAATACGAGGGAAAAGGAAAGCTATTTGCGCCTTAGGCTACTTTGGGCCATCAACGACATCCGGCGCGAAAGCAGCCAATACCTCAGCCTGATCTTTAAAATTAAGAGCCTGACCAATTTGCGGATTTTAAAAAATGCTTTGAGCAATGAAACAAAAATCAAGGAATTGCTAAAAAATTATGAGATGCTGAACCGGGACAATCTGGAAAAACTCGAAAACCTGATTTCAGAAAAACCATCCGTGCTACTTGCCGAAATTCAAAGGAATTCAGGAAAGTTTCAAGAATGCAAAAGCACGCTAAAGAACATCAGGCCAAATGAGAATATGGGGCAAAATAATCTCCTTCAAAGCGTTTTGCATCCTGAATATGACAAATCAGGCTTTTTTCGTGAGGCCATTCTAAAGGCAGCGAAAAGTAAAAATTCAAAACTCCTGCTGCTATGACTCAAAAAGAACTGCTTCAGCTTTATATCGATGAGCTCAGCAAATTAATAAAGCCACAAGTTCGGATTGAAGCTTACAAAAGTGAAAAATTCACTTACAAAAATTCAAATTTACTGTCGCATTTCAAAGGCCGGCCCTATTTTGACGAAGAAGAGGTTTGGCCGTTCTGCGAAGGTTGTGGAGAGCCCTTGGAATTTATCCTGCAAATCGGGGCTTCCAATCCGGACAAGATCTATTTGCCCGATGACATACTAATGATCCAGTTTTACAAATGTCCGCATTGTTTTTGTACACGGCATGAAGACAATGGATGGTTAGTAAAAACCTATGACGAAATTGATGTGATGGATTTCATGGAAATTGATCCGCCTTATGATTATGATGGCGATAATTTTTGCCATATCCGCTATCATCATGGAAAATCATTACCCGATTGGGAAGGCTTACACAGAATTTCGCCACGTCTTTCAAAAATTGCAGTCCGTAGCTTTCCTGATGCCCCATGGAAATACTACCAAAAAGCCTGCGCAAAGCTGGGTGCAAAGTGGGAATCCGGTAGCGCTCTTTTCGGTTATCCTAGCTGGATCCAGGGCGATGAAACGCCTGTTATTGAAGGCAATGTCCTACCTCTTTTCCTGTCCATCGACAGTGAAAATGATGCCAGCATTCGATGGATGGATGATGGAATGGTGTATTTATTTTACGATGAAATGCGTAATGAATTTTACTACAGAATGCAGTTTTATTAAACATGGTCAAATCCGGATAGCAAGAATTTTGCGATTGTATTCGCAAATTTTAATTAAATTTTGCGGTTTGAATCGCAAAAATCACAATTATGCCAGCATTGAAAATTTTCTTTTGGGAAGAATCAAATCGGGAAAGCAAATGATCAAAAAAAAGCCCGCTCAAAAGCAGGCTTTATATTCTGGAGATGTGTTTTAGTCGATTTCGAGATTGGTCATTTCATCTGAAATATTGAAATCATAATCGGGATATTCATAAATTGCCTGCCGCGGTTCGGTTTCTCCGATGGTATAGCCGAAAAGGCCTTGATAATCCTCCGGATTTTCGCCCATTGCAACGAGCTGCTGCAGGAAAGCCCACATTGTTTTTGATTCGAGAATAGATACTTTTCCCATTTTTTCGATAATCGGGCTGTGCGAACGTGTACGGTCGTGATCAAATTCCAGAATCCTGCGTCCTTTTCGCGTAAGGCCAATAGTTCTGTATGTCAGGCTTTTTCCAACACCGGGCATATTTAAAACCGAGCGGTCTGAAGACAGGAATGGAAGGTTTGCTTCTTCGCGCAGCTTTCGGATATTTTCCACCATATTTTCGGCATCTTCAGGGAAAGAATGAATCCTTTCATCGTATTTATGATCGATCAGGCCAATAATTTTTTCTTCAATCTGCTCCTGAACGATACGCGCATTTGTAGCGAAATTATGGTAATTTTCCTTATATCCTTTAACGGAAAAAGTGTAATAAGGCATCACGCCCAGATCATTCAGCACCTTACGCAATTTGGCAATATGGCCACGTCGGGCAGAAGCCGCAGTAAAAACCACCTGATTGGACACAATCCAGCCAGCGCTCAGAAGTTTACGGATACCTTCGGCTGCTTCAGGAGTAATTTCCATTGATGTTTGCACATGGGTTTGGATCACAAACTGCCTGAACCCAATTGCGCTGGCTTTCTCTTTAAACTCTTTCAAAACCTGAATCAGGCTGTCTGTTATGCGTTGCGGCAAATACACCGGCAAACGTGTTCCGAGGCGCACGCGCAGCATTTCGGCATATTTTTGTCCATCAGCACGATGTTTGTTCTGCTCGATTTTTTCGCAGGCCATATTATAAACCTCATCCAGGATTTTTTTAAGGGAAGCATCTGAGCTCATAAGCGCATCGCCACCGGTAATCAGGATATCGCGCAGCTGGGCATCTTCCTCAAAATAATCCATCAGGCGTTGCAATTTATGCGGCCAGGTTTCACGTGGTTTGAGCTTATTGAGGTTAAAATTCAGATGACCGTTCTGGAAATCGTACATCCTCTGGCAGGAAACACAAAGCCCGCCACAGGCACGTCCAACCGTATCTGGAATTAAAATAGCAACTTCTGGGTAACGACGGTGCAGGCTGTGGTTTGAAGGCAGAATCCAACCGGCAGCATTGGGTTTGCCTGGTTCCACGATATCTTCTTTTTCCCATGCCGTGATATAGCCAAACTCATTAACCAACTGCTTGCTGTACAGCACATAATCGCGAATTGCAAGATCGGCACCGATGTATTTTGTATTGACACGCGTATCGAGCAATGAGAGATAATACGGATTAATAAAAATAGGGATTCCCGCCTCCACGGCTTCGTGTAGGATTTCCATAGTTTTACTTTCCAGGGAATGATCAAGCATTTCGTTCAATAATTCCGGCTCGCGAATAGCAAATTGCAGGTGAAATTTGCTCTCTTTCCACCATTCAAGGGCACGCAGGAATTTCTGTTCCTGTGACAGTCCATCTTCAAACTGATATCGATGGTTGTTGATATTGCCTGAATTAATCCGTTTGATGATCACATTCAAAATCCTGTTGCGGTTCTGCTCACGCACATGCACGATTTCCGGATCCAGTCCCGAGGGATGGCGTTCCATCCATTCCCGTACTTTTTTCTGATCAGGGACCATACGCATGGTCTTTCCGTTAAACTGTCTGAAGAGTTCCAGCATATCAATAAAAAAGTCAAATTCACCACCACCGGTCCCACTTTTAACAGCCATCCAAAGCAAACGAAAAGGATGCGATATGGTTATTTTTCCCCGACGGTTCAAATCAACAAATTCCCGTCCTGTATTGTCTATATAATCAAGTATCCTGATGGCTGCCACTTCCTGCCAATTGATATTATCCAGTGCTTCGCGCCCCTGGATTTCCCTTTTATAGTATTTGTATGCAGTTTCTCTCGGTTTTAAAAAATCCAGAACCCATTCACGGATACCCAAAAGGGCTTCGGTTTTGGTTTCGGATTTATGCAATATTTCAGCAAGTTTTGGATTCTCTTCAAGTAATGTGTTCAGTAATTTCTGCGATTGGATACTAATCGCTACTTTATCGTATTTTTTGTGTCGGTTAATGTTTTTTTGCCTTGACTGCATCGTTCTTTCTTAATTAGACTTCATTTAAATTGAGCCCTTACAAAGGGGAAAAACTGAAAATTAAAGGCAGGTGCCTTTCAAAAAAATTGGACTAATAACAACTAAGTGATTATAAATCAATAATGAAATTTCCGGTGAATCAGGGGCACAAAGGTAGCAAATTCTTTCTAATATCCAAAAAACAAAAGACACTAAAGAATCCTCAAAAACACCTGTATCAATCTTGCCAAACAGCAATGAAATGAGGACGAAGAAGCCTTTTTTCACTATAGGCTAAAATGTAAAAATTCATCTGATAAACTGCTTTATCCGATGAATTTTTACAACAAAAATCACATGCTTAGCGCACAATTATCTTCACCATCATCCGGCCTTTATCGGTTTGCAGGTTTAGGAGGTACAGTCCGGGCAGGACATCATGTAAGCGCATATCAGCGATCTGCCTACGACAGGCTTTACCAAGTCGTTCTTGCAGGATAAGGCTTCCTGTCATATCCACTATCTGGACTTCTTCCACCCAAACATCGTGGTGCTGCTCTTGGAGGAAGAAGAGGGTAAAGTTTCCATTATTTGGGTTGGGGCGGACCGCGAGCTGCAACTTCTGTGCAACGAAATCCTCAACACCTGATGGATCCGGCGTGACGTAAATCCCCGAAGTGGTATCTACGTAATAATTCAGATCGAGGAATACGGAGTCGGTATTAGTAATTGTTAGTCGGTACATGGAATCCAGCGGCAGGCCTGGGATTTCCACCACAATGCGGAAAGTACCGGTTGGAAGGAAATCAAACATATAAAAACCTTCCTTATCTGTTTGGGTTCTACGTGTGGTATGGAAGACATCTGCATCCGTACTTTTCTGATCTTCGGCGAGCATTTCAAGGGAGATATCCGTATTTTTCACCGGCTCGCCACGTTCTTCGCTTCCTTTCATTGCTCCGCCTCCACCACTATAAAAGACAAATCCCTGCAGATAACCGGCACCTTGTCCCATATTCTCATACTGCATCAGCTCGATATCGATATCGGAAATAACACCATCAACCGAAGCAAATGTGGAATCAATGATTATCGCTTCTTCCCAGTGTGCATCATCATCATAATAAGTAGGATAATTATCGGGATAGAACATTGGGTCTCCCTCGGCCATTACAATAAAACGATCGCATGGATTAAGCCCGGAAAATCCGTAAAAACCACCATATTCGATTAAGGTGCTGTCAATCTTTTCACTGGCTGTGTTTTCTTCGTAACGATAGAGATAAACAAATCCGGAATTTACCACCTCCTCGGCAGTTGTTACACGCCCCTGAAGCTCAAGCTCTTCCAGCACAGAAACATAAACCGAATCTGTTGCCCCGCAGCCAAATTCATCTTCAACGGTCAGTTTATACCATCCGCTTTCTTCAATTAAAATCCCGGGTGTATTTGCTCCGGTTGACCAAATATATGAACTGTAACTACCTCCAGCATCGAGATAATACCCACCGGGACAAATAGTTGTGTCGTTTCCAAGGTACAAATCAGGAATCGGGTTAATCAGTACCCCTTCCTGAACAGAATCGACACAGGAATTTTCTGCGGTAACTTTTAACCAAACAGCAAACAAGCCTTCACTGGCAAAAACGTGCTCCGGATTTTGTTCATCGGATGTTGTTCCGTCATCAAAATTCCACAACCAACTATTAATTTCACCTTGCTGCAAGGAACTCATATCGGTAAACACAGTCGGATTTCCTGCACAAACACCTTGGAAAGTAAAAGAGGCCACCGGTACATAACCCACGTTAACTGTTTGCGAAACCGTTGATACGCATTCATTCTCGCTGGAGATCGTTAAACTGGCCTCAAAGGAACCTGCCTCGAGCCAATTATGCTGAGGGTTTTGTTCGGTTGATGACGTTCCATCACCAAAATCCCATGTCCAGGAAATAAGGTTTCCTCCTACGGGATCGGATTCATCAGTAAACGCAAAGGTATGATTCGCGCATACGCCCTCCCAACTGAAAGCAGCAACAGGCGTAGGATGCACATCAACAGAAATCAGTTTGGTGTCTGAGCAGCCGAATTCATGGCTTACAGTTAAAGTCACATCATATTGTCCCGGATTTTCAAAAACATGAGCCGGGTTTTGATCCGTTGATGTGCTGCCATCACCGAAATCCCACATCCAGGAAACCAGGTTGTAATTCCCTCCGGTGGACTGGTCTGTGAATGCCACATCATCGCCACTGCATGCCGAACCAAAGCTAAAATCAGCTTCGGGAAGCGTATAAATTTCAAGCGGTGTGGTTACAGTATGTTCGCAGCCCTGATCGCTGGTCACTTTCAGTGCAACATTATAAATGCCCGGTGCTGTGTATGCATGTTGGGCGTTTTGATCAGCAGATGTATTCCCATCACCAAAATCCCATTCCCAGGAAACAATGCCCCCCTGAGTGATGCTGCTTAAATCTGTAAAATCAAGCATTTGATCCGGACATCCATTTGTGAAATCAAAATCAGCATCCGGGAGGGCATGGATTTCAACATCCTGCGCAATGGTATCTGAGCAGCCCGTGTTCGACAACACTATCAATTCAACGGTATAAAGTCCTTCATTTTCATAGATATGCGTAAAGCTTTGGCCGTTGGTCGAATTCCCATCACCCAAATCCCACATCCAGTTGGTAATGCTACCTGATCCCGCAATGGAATTATCGGTAAACAAGACTTCATTTCCGGCACAAGGCGGGTCAACATCATAAGTAAATCCTGCTTCCGGCGGATCGGAAATCACAATATGCTGCGTCAGGGTATTGCTGCATCCCAGATCATTTACAACGGTTAATTGAACATCAAATCCCGGTCCTGTCCCACTTTCAAACCGGTGCACTGGACTTTGCTCTGTTGAGCTATTTCCATCACCAAAATCCCATTCCCAGGAAACGATATTGCCCGTATTGGCAAGCGAAAGGTCGGTAAATTCAACTTCCTGGTTGAAACAGGCGCCACTATATGAATAATCAGCGGTTGGCGCTGTATTAAGATGCCATGATTGCGCATCGGTCCCCGTACAGCTGTTTCCATCGGAATATGAATAAACCACCTGATAATCAGCACCCGGCATTAAAGCAGAAAAACTCAGTGTAGCCGTTCCATCGCCATTATCTGTAATGCCATCGCCCGTAAAACTACCTTCAGGAGCTTCACTTCCGGTGAGCAGCACATCTTCATCATCCTGACAATAAGAAGCATCCAGGCCCGTAAAACTTACGATTGGCAACACATTTACCGTCACTTCCTGCATATCTTCATCTGAACATCCATCGGTATTAGTGTAGGAATAAGTGATGCTGTATGGACCACCAGCACCCGCAACGCCCGGGTCAAACCAAGCTGTACCATCACCATTATCGGTAATACCGTTACCCGAAAGAATTCCTTCAGGAGCCTGATTTCCAGTTAGCAATACCGCAGAAGCGTTTTCACAATAAGCAGCATCCAGACCTGTAAATTCAACCAAAGGAATTTCAAGCACCTCTGTTGTGGATGTTTGCTGGTTGCTACATCCCGTAGGGCTGGTATAAGAATATTCAATATTATGGAAACCTGCTCCGGCAACAGATGGATCAAACCAGGCCGTGCCATCTCCGTTGTCGGTGATTCCCAAACCCGTAAAACTACCTTCTGGGGCCTGATTACCGCTAAGCAGTGCGGGATCATCATTACCGCAATAAGTATTGGCAAGCCCACTGAAACTTACTTCGGGCAATGGTTCAATTATTACCGCCACTGTTCCTGTCATTTCTGAGGAACAGGAAGTTGCTGTGTTAAGAGCGGAAACTGTATAATCTCCGGCTGTTGTCTGATCGCCGAAGCTGATGGCGGTTCCCGTGCCGCTTACGATGATGGAAGTTGGCGAGCCATCCAATACTAATGTGTATGCCACTCCGGTTTCAGAACCGTCCAGGCCGATTTCAACGCCCGTACCACCTGCGCAATAACTTCCGCCGCCTGTGACGTTGAATGCTGTTGGATTATCGTCGATGGTAACAGCTACTGCTCCGGTCATTTCTGAGGAACAGGAAGTTGCTGTATTCAATGCAGAAACTGTATAATCGCCGGCAACGGTTTGATCGCCAAAGCTGATGGCGGTTCCTGTGCCGCTTACGATGGTGGAAGTTGGCGTTCCATCAAGTAATAAGGTATATGCCACTCCAGTTTCAGAACCGTCCAGGCCGATTTCAACGCCCGTACCGCCTGCACAATAACTTCCGCCGCCTGTGACATTAAAGGCTGCTGGATTATCATCTATACTGACGGCAACCGTGCCTGTCATTTCTGAGGAACAGGAAGTTGCGGTATTCAATGCAGAAACCGTATAATCGCCGGCTGTTGTCTGATCGCCAAAGCTGATGGCGGTTCCTGTGCCGCTCACGATGATGGAAGTTGGCGTTCCATCCAATACTAATGTGTATGCCACTCCGGTTTCAGAGCCGTCCAGGCCGATTTCAGCGCCCGTACCGCCTGCACAATAACTTCCACCGCCTGTGACGTTGAATGCTGTAGGATTATCGTCGATGGTAACAGCTACTGTTCCGGTCATTTCTGAGGAACAGGAAGTTGCGGTATTCAATGCAGAAACCGTATAATCGCCGGCTGTTGTCTGATCGCCAAAGCTGATGGCGGTTCCTGTGCCGCTCACGATGGTGGAAGTTGGCGAGCCATCCAATACTAATGTGTATGCCACTCCGGTTTCAGAACCGTCCAGGCCGATTTCAACGCCCGTACCGCCTGCGCAATAACTTCCGCCGCCTGTGACGTTGAATGCTGTAGGATTATCGTCGATGCTGACGGCGACTGCTCCGGTCATTTCTGAGGAACAGGAAGTTGCTGTGTTCAAGGCAGAAACCGTATAATCGCCGGCTGTTGTCTGATCGCCAAAGCTGATGGCGGTTCCTGTGCCGCTCACGATGGTGGAAGTTGGCGTTCCATCCAATACTAATGTGTATGCCACTCCGGTTTCAGAACCGTCCAGGCCGATTTCAACGCCTGTACCTCCTGCACAATAGCTTCCGCCGCCTGTGACGTTGAATGCTGTAGGATTATCGTCGATGCTGACGGCGACTGCTCCGGTCATTTCTGAGGAACAGGAAGTTGCGGTGTTCAAGGCAGAAACTGTATAATCTCCGGCTGTTGTCTGATCGCCGAAGCTGATGGCGGTTCCTGTGCCGCTCACGATGGTGGAAGTTGGCGAGCCATCCAATACTAATGTGTATGCCACTCCGGTTTCAGAACCGTCCAGACCGATTTCCACACCTGTGCCGCCTGCGCAATAACTTCCGCCGCCTGTGACGTTGAATGCTGTTGGATTATCGTCGATGGTAACAGCTACTGTTCCGGTCATTTCTGAGGAACAGGAGGTTGCGGTATTCAATGCAGAAACTGTATAATCGCCGGCAACGGTTTGATCGCCAAAGCTGATGGAGGTTCCCGTGCCGCTCACGATGGTGGAAGTTGGCGTTCCATCAAGTAATAAGGTATATGCCACTCCGGTTTCAGAACCGTCCAGACCGATTTCCACACCTGTGCCGCCTGCGCAATAACTTCCGCCGCCTGTGACGTTGAATGCTGTTGGATTATCGTCGATGGTAACAGCTACTGTTCCGGTCATTTCTGAGGAACAGGAGGTTGCGGTATTCAATGCAGAAACTGTATAATCGCCGGCAACGGTTTGATCGCCAAAGCTGATGGAGGTTCCCGTGCCGCTCACGATGGTGGAAGTTGGCGTTCCATCAAGTAATAAGGTATATGCCACTCCAGTTTCAGAACCGTCCAGGCCGATTTCAACGCCTGTACCTCCTGCACAATAGCTTCCGCCGCCTGTGACATTAAAGGCTGCTGGATTATCGTCGATGGTAACAGCTACTGTTCCGGTCATTTCTGAGGAACAGGAAGTTGCGGTATTCAATGCAGAAACCGTATAATCGCCGGCTGTTGTCTGATCGCCAAAGCTGATGGCGGTTCCCGTGCCGCTTACGATGGTGGAAGTTGGCGAGCCATCCAATACTAATGTGTATGCCACTCCGGTTTCAGAACCGTCCAGGCCGATTTCAACGCCTGTGCCACCGGCGCAATAGCTTCCGCCGCCTGTGACGTTGAATGCTGTAGGATTATCGTCGATGCTGACGGCGACTGCTCCGGTCATTTCTGAGGAACAGGAAGTTGCTGTGTTCAAGGCAGAAACCGTATAATCGCCGGCTGTTGTCTGATCGCCAAAGCTGATGGCGGTTCCCGTGCCGCTTACGATGGTGGAAGTTGGCGAGCCATCCAATACTAATGTGTATGCCACTCCGGTTTCAGAACCGTCCAGGCCGATTTCAACGCCCGTACCGCCTGCGCAATAACTTCCGCCGCCTGTGACGTTGAATGCTGTAGGATTATCATCTATACTGATGGCAACCGTGCCTGTCATTTCTGAGGAACAGGAAGTTGCGGTATTCAATGCAGAAACCGTATAATCTCCGGCTGTTGTCTGATCGCCAAAGCTGATGGCGGTTCCTGTGCCGCTCACGATGGTGGAAGTTGGCGAGCCATCCAATACTAATGTGTATGCCACTCCGGTTTCAGAACCGTCCAGGCCGATTTCAACGCCTGTACCTCCTGCACAATAGCTTCCGCCGCCTGTGACGTTGAATGCTGTAGGATTATCGTCGATGGTAACAGCTACTGTTCCGGTCATTTCTGAGGAACAGGAAGTTGCTGTGTTAAGAGCGGAAACTGTATAATCTCCGGCTGTTGTCTGATCGCCGAAGCTGATGGCGGTTCCCGTGCCGCTCACGATGATGGAAGTTGGCGAGCCATCCAATACTAATGTGTATGCCACTCCGGTTTCAGAACCGCCCAGGCCGATTTCAACGCCCGTACCGCCTGCGCAATAACTTCCGCCGCCTGTGACATTAAAGGCTGCTGGATTATCATCTATACTGACGGCAACCGTGCCTGTCATTTCTGAGGAACAGGAAGTTGCGGTATTCAATGCGGAAACTGTATAATCTCCGGCTGTGGCTTGATCGCCAAAGCTGATGGCGGTTCCTGTGCCGCTTACGATGGTGGAAGTTGGCGTTCCATCAAGTAATAAGGTATATGCCACTCCAGTTTCAGAACCGTCCAGGCCGATTTCCACACCTGTGCCGCCTGCGCAATAACTTCCGCCGCCTGTGACGTTGAATGCTGTTGGATTATCGTCGATGGTAACAGCTACTGTTCCGGTCATTTCTGAGGAACAGGAGGTTGCGGTATTCAATGCAGAAACTGTATAATCGCCGGCAACGGTTTGATCGCCAAAGCTGATGGAGGTTCCCGTGCCGCTCACGATGGTGGAAGTTGGCGTTCCATCAAGTAATAAGGTATATGCCACTCCGGTTTCAGAACCGTCCAGACCGATTTCAACGCCCGTACCACCTGCGCAATAACTTCCGCCGCCTGTGACGTTGAATGCTGTTGGATTATCGTCGATGGTAACAGCTACTGTTCCGGTCATTTCTGAGGAACAGGAAGTTGCGGTATTCAATGCAGAAACCGTATAATCTCCGGCTGTTGTCTGATCGCCAAAGCTGATGGCGGTTCCCGTGCCGCTTACGATGATGGAAGTTGGCGAGCCATCCAATACTAATGTGTATGCCACTCCGGTTTCAGAACCGTCCAGGCCGATTTCCACGCCTGTACCTCCTGCACAATAGCTTCCGCCGCCTGTGACGTTGAATGCTGTAGGATTATCGTCGATGCTGACGGCGACTGCTCCGGTCATTTCTGAGGAACAGGAAGTTGCTGTGTTCAAGGCAGAAACCGTATAATCGCCGGCTGTTGTCTGATCGCCAAAGCTGATGGCGGTTCCTGTGCCGCTCACGATGATGGAAGTTGGCGAGCCATCCAATACTAATGTGTATGCCACTCCGGTTTCAGAACCGTCCAGGCCGATTTCAACGCCTGTACCTCCTGCACAATAGCTTCCGCCGCCTGTGACGTTGAATGCTGTTGGATTATCATCTATACTGATGGCAACCGTGCCTGTCATTTCTGAGGAACAGGAAGTTGCTGTGTTCAAGGCAGAAACCGTATAATCGCCGGCTGTTGTCTGTTCGCCAAAGCTGATGGCGGTTCCTGTGCCGCTTACGATGGTGGAAGTTGGCGAGCCATCCAATACTAATGTGTATGCCACTCCGGTTTCAGAGCCGTCCAGGCCGATTTCAACGCCCGTACCTCCTGCACAATAGCTTCCGCCGCCTGTGACGTTGAATGCTGTAGGATTATCGTCGATGGTAACAGCTACTGCTCCTGTCATTTCTGAGGAACAGGAAGTTGCGGTATTCAATGCAGAAACTGTATAATCGCCGGCTGTTGTCTGTTCGCCAAAGCTGATGGCGGTTCCTGTGCCGCTTACGATGGTGGAAGTTGGCGAGCCATCCAATACTAATGTGTATGCCACTCCGGTTTCAGAGCCGTCCAGGCCGATTTCCACGCCCGTACCACCTGCACAATAGCTTCCGCCGCCTGTGACGTTGAATGCTGTAGGATTATCGTCGATGGTAACAGCTACTGCTCCGGTCATTTCTGAGGAACAGGAAGTTGCGGTATTCAATGCAGAAACTGTATAATCGCCGGCTGTTGTCTGATCGCCAAAGCTGATGGCGGTTCCTGTGCCGCTCACGATGGTGGAAGTTGGCGAGCCATCCAATACTAATGTGTATGCCACTCCGGTTTCAGAGCCGTCCAGGCCGATTTCAACGCCCGTACCGCCTGCACAATATCTTCCGCCGCCTGTGACGTTGAATGCTGTTGGATTATCGTCGATGGTAACAGCTACTGTTCCGGTCATTTCTGAGGAACAGGAAGTTGCTGTGTTCAAGGCAGAAACTGTATAATCTCCGGCTGTTGTCTGATCGCCGAAGCTGATGGCGGTTCCTGTGCCGCTCAAGATGATGAAAGTTGGCGAGCCATCCAATACTAATGTGTATGCCACTCCGGTTTCAGAACCGTCCAGGCCGATTTCCACGCCTGTACCTCCTGCACAATAGCTTCCGCCGCCTGTGACGTTGAATGCTGTAGGATTATCGTCGATGCTGACGGCGACTGCTCCGGTCATTTCTGAGGAACAGGAAGTTGCTGTGTTCAAGGCAGAAACTGTATAATCTCCGGCTGTTGTCTGATCGCCGAAGCTGATGGCGGTTCCTGTGCCGCTCAAGATGATGAAAGTTGGCGAGCCATCCAATACTAATGTGTATGCCACTCCGGTTTCAGAACCGTCCAGGCCGATTTCAACGCCCGTACCGCCTGCACAATAGCTTCCTCCGCCTGTGACGTTGAATGCTGTAGGATTATCGTCGATGGTAACAGCTACTGTTCCGGTCATTTCTGAGGAACAGGAAGTTGCGGTATTCAATGCAGAAACCGTATAATCTCCGGCTGTTGTCTGATCGCCGAAGCTGATGGCGGTTCCCGTGCCGCTTACGATGGTGGAAGTTGGCGAGCCATCCAATACTAATGTGTATGCCACTCCGGTTTCAGAGCCGTCCAGGCCGATTTCCACGCCCGTACCACCTGCACAATAGCTTCCGCCGCCTGTGACATTAAAGGCTGCTGGATTATCGTCGATGGTAACAGCTACTGTTCCGGTCATTTCTGAGGAACAGGAAGTTGCGGTATTCAATGCAGAAACCGTATAATCGCCGGCTGTTGTCTGTTCGCCAAAGCTGATGGCGGTTCCTGTGCCGCTTACGATGGTGGAAGTTGGCGAGCCATCAAGTAATAAGGTATATTCCACTCCGGTTTCAGAGCCGTCCAGGCCGATTTCAACGCCCGTACCGCCTGCACAATATCTTCCGCCGCCGCTTAGGTTAAAGGCTGTTGGCAATCCATTCACTATTAAGGAAACCTCATCGCTATAAACTTCACTTGGGCAATCGCAGGTAATTTTACAACGGTACTGTGTTTCTGTAATATCAGAAACTGCCCCAATAATCCGTAATGTATCTGAATTTACATTCTGGTAAACATCATCATTTTGGAGATCCTCCCAGCCTTCAAGGCTTACCTGCCATTGGTATGTCAGGTTTGTACCTTCGGCAACAAGTCCAAAGAGGGTATCTCCATTTTCACAAACTTCAGCATCAGAAGGCTGAGTGACGATATTAATTGCGTCAGGCATTTCAAAACTAGCCTCCTCAGTAAAAGCAGATGCACTAAATCCCTGATCTATACTTTGAACGCGCCAATAATAGATTCCACCAGGCAAGCAGGAAAAAGTTTTGGTCAAGGCCAAATTGTTCGAACCGTTGCCTGATATTTTCCTATGCCCATTGGAAATCGTAGCCATTGGAGATTGGACGAGGTTTCCGGCAGAATTTTTCAAGCTCAGGTTGTATGTTAACGAGACGACGGGTGTTTCAGCATCATCGCCCGCACCCCAGCTTAATTCCACTTCCGTTCCGTTCACATTGGATGTTGGACTAACCGGAGCTGAAGGAGGAGTGTTTGCATTCTCAGAATCATTCAGATATAGCATTGAATAAGCATCATAATCATTGCCCATAACAAACATATCCGGTTTTCCGTCCTGATTGACATCTGCAACACGCACATCAGCAGCAGTCAGCGGCAGAACACCTGAGGGCGTATTATCGAAACCAGAACCATTATTCAGGTATAAACCTTGAGTAGCATAGCCTGAGACTCCATCCATCCCTATGAGAAATACATCAATAAGACCATCAGAGTTAAAATCGGTGAATCGTGCAGCGCCTTCACTGATATTTGGAAGGCCATCGCTATATTCAACAAAACCATTTCCGGCATTATTTGTATAAACGATTGTTGCTGCTGCAGAAGATTGTCCTGTGATAATCAGATCAATATAGCCATCACCATTAAAATCGGCCCAGTCGACACTTGCATAATCAAATCCAACAATACCACTAGCAACTTCCGTAAAAATGCCAGCATTATTTTTATATAATTTAGCGAAACGGCTACCACTCCCATTATTTCCAATTGCAAGTAAATCCTGATCACCATCATTGTCGATATCCTGCCAGGACACTGAGGAGTATATCATTCCAAATAGGTCATCATAAACTTCAAAGCTGCCCTCGGTATTTTTATAAATATAGCAGTGCAGGGACATATCTTCGGCCTGTCCGCAAATAGCAAGATCCTGATCGCCATCATTATCAAAATCGGCCCAATCAGCACCGGCATATTGCAATGGCACGATACCCGTGGAACTTACAAGCGAAAAATTCCCACCGGTATTTTGATAAAGGGCAGAAAATGTGACAGAGCCATGCCTATCGACTATAAAAATATCAGGTTGGTTATCAAGGTTATAATCACAAACAGAAGCTTGAGCCCCCATAACACCATTTATTGAAAGTTCTGTTGGAGAAAAGCCTGTTTCTGTGTTTTCATAAAAATATGATGAATATTGCCCAAAGCTTTCACCCTGATAGAAAATATCCAGGTCACCATCATCATCATAGTCGAGCCAAACGGAATTTCCATAGCTCAAAGCGGGGAACTGAACTTGGGAGTCCACAAAGAAAGTTCCTGTTCCTCCTCTTTCAAAAGCTCCCTGATCAATTGATGCCCCATCAAAGCGGTCGTTGCCAAGAATATCAAACTCACCAATAAGACTAGAGGAAGTTGCAGGGTCTCCCTGGTTGATACATGGTGATGTTTCCTGCAAGCTGTAATCGGCCAGGCAGCCATTATACATAATCCCCGGGCCTGCTGCGGGATCGGCAAATAATGGATCGCTATCGAGCAAATCGGATGTTGTACCTTCATAAGTAGAAACACCACTTAAATAAAAACCAATCGTTCCTGCCTGTATATCAGAATAATAAAAATTTGGAACGATATTAGTGAACGTTTCAATCCCCACCTGAATACCGCCCTGTGTTGATGCATTGGCATAGAGGATGCTGTTATAAATATCAATGGAAGATTCGTAGAAATAGATGCCGCCTCCATATGCAGCATTGTTTTTAGCGAAAGTATTATTATAAAATGCCGAGCCTGTAGCTGAGAGCTCAAGCCAGGCGCCACCACCTTTTCCGTTGGATTCGTTATTGGCAAACAATGAATTTAAAATAGTAATGGGATATGTATTGCTCCCCAACAAAACGGCTCCCCCATCGCCAAGGCAGTTGTTGTTGCAAAAGCTACAGCGGTCTATTTTCACCATGGTGCCTGTTGCATAAATTGCCCCGCCATCATCTTCGGCATAATTATTACTGAACGTGCAGGATTTACAACTTACCTGCATCATACTGCTACCAATAAACAATGCGCCACCGGAGAATGCTTGATTACTGCGATATCCCGCTTTTCCATGTTCAAAAACGCAGTAATTGAAGAATGTTTCTTCTGAGCTGGAGTATATTTCCACTTCAATTCCGTGCCAGCCTTCTTCCTTATCGAGAGGCGAAAACCAAATAGAATCAGTGGCCGTTCCTACAGCCTGCAAACTCCCTTCCACACGGATTTTATATGGGCCAGCAAAGAGCACATGCACTCCGGGATTTATGGTAACTTTACCCATATCCATAATGGTTACATCGCAATTCACATAAACAGTATCGGTTGACCATGATACATATTCTGAGATATTGCCACAAACGATGGTATGGTCGGTTACTTCAAGGGTTTTGTTGTATGTGGTCAGTGTAAGGCCTGCAACAATTTCGGAAGTAATCTGGCAGGTATAAACGCCGGCATCATCGTTTATGATTTCGCTCAAAACCAGAATGGGATCAGTTTCTCCGGACATTATAGAACCGTCTTTATACCATTGATACAGGTTTGCCGTACCTGAGATATCAGTAGTAAATGTTACTTCACCGCCGGGATTAGCGACAATAAATTCTTCAGTATCCACTTCTTTTTGAGGATTATATTCAAAAGTGGCCGCATTTCCTCCTGACATATAGGTTTCGATATCCTGAAATTCAATATGATTCGATTTAATATTAAATTCATTTAAGGAAGAGAGAGAACTGAAATCCGGAAGATCTGTTAGTTCATTATCATTAACAGCCAACAAAAGCAAACCAGTACAAGCCGTTAGTTCAACAGGGATAGCTGTAAATGCGTTTTCATATAAATAAAGATATTGCAAATTCGTCAGGTTACCAAGTTGCGCTGGGATATTTCCTTCCAGATTATTAGATATCAGGCTCAATGTGCTCAGGCTACCAAGGGCCCCATATTCTGGGGGGATAGTTCCGCTAAAACTATTATAATCCAGATCGAGCAGAGAAAGGTTTGACAGATTACTCAATTCAGATGGTAACACTCCGCTCAAACTATTTAGTCGCATGTCAAGACTATTTAGTCCGTACAAATTACCCAGCGCTGAAGGAATTGTCCCGTTCAGCCCGTTTCCTTCCAGACTTATTTCATTTACCCTGTTATCACTCACGGTAATCCCATACCACGAAGTCACCGGCCCTGTAAGCCAATTGGAATTGTCCGTCCAGTTGGCGCCATCGGTGGAGTTGTATAATGCCACCAGTGCGAGGCTGTCCGTTTCGTTAACGGCCTGCGCATTTGACTTCGGATTTAAGATTAGGATTGAAAAAAAGAAAAACAGGGATAATGCAACAATTCTCCCATAATTCCATTTGGGGGCAAATAAATGGCTCATTTGGCTACAATTTAAATACTACAAATCAAACTCAATAATGTCCAAAGTTATGAATTCCATCTTAATATCCCAAGCAACAATCACTTAAATCAGAAGATAAAATCCAATAAAATATAAAAAACGCCTAAAGAAGGAATTTCTTAGTATTTTTGGGAGACAGAATCACCAGAAATTTTGCAAATGAGAAGAGAAAACGAATTGCCTTTGGCAACCGAAAAATGGGGCTGGAAATACCATCATACGGGCATTCCCATGAAAAAGCCCATGTCCGGAGAACGATATATCCCACAATTTGGCATGTATGTCTGTGGTTTTCCGCATAGCCCTTTTGGCATAGAATTTATGCGCTTTGAAAAAAACAGCCCAATACATCCCTATGTGCAGCAAAACACGCATGTAGCTTTTATGGTCGAAAATATTGAGGAAGCAATCAAAATTTCAGGCTGCGAAGTTTTGAGCCCACCAAACCCACCTTCCGATGGTGTACAGGTGGCAATGCTCCGTCATGGAAATGCTGTAATCGAAATTATAAAATTTGAATAAATAATTCATAAAATGAAATTTACTTTTTGTAATATTAATTTTTATCATATTTTAATCGTATTATTTCTATCACCTTTTACGGATTTTGCACAGGACAATCACTACTGGACACAGCAGTACGGCGCACGGGCAGCACTTTTGGGCGGGAGCATTATCGGACAGGCCGACGATAACAGCAGTATTTATTATAATCCCGGTTTTTTGGGATTACTGGATTCAAACACGCTCAATCTGAATGCGAACATATACAGTTATGAACGTATGAGCATTTATAATGGTGCCGGCGAAAATGTGGATATAACTTCCCGGCAACCCAATATCTACCCTCAGTTTATGTCGGGAACGATGAAATTAAAAAAAGAAAGCCCGATAGTTTGGTCGTATGCACTTTTTACTCGAAACCACAGTAATTATTATACACGTTTAAGACATCAGAATATCTATAATGTGGTAGAAAGTTCACCAGAAAATGAACTATATATCGGCAGTTTTGAATACAGCAATCAAATTGATGAGCAATGGGGCGGTATTGGTGCCGGGATAAAACTGAACAAGCACTTTGCCATCGGATTATCCACATTTATTGGTTATCGCTTTCAAAATTATCAGTTCAGTTATTATACACGGATGATGGCAAAAGACAATTTTGATGAGGCATATTTTGCATCTACAAACTGGTATGAAGACATTTACCTGCAGGAGTTTTATATACTTTGGAAAGCAGGTTTAAGCCTGAATTTTGGTAAATTCAAAGCAGGGCTCACTATTACAACGCCCAACCTTTCAATATATGGTTGGACAAATGTGCAGCGCGAAAACTCACAATATAACCTGAACAAAAGCCTTGAGAATAATTTTTATGATGATGTACTCCTGATTGACCGGCAGGAGAACCTTCCAACACACTATAAATTTCCATGGTCATTTGGCGCGGGACTCAGCTATGAACTCAAACCTGATGTAGATATATTGGCATCCTGCGAATATTTCAAAAGTGTTGGTTTATATGAAATGGTTGAAGCTGATTATAAACCATTCTTGTATCCAGAGGATGCAGCGATTGGCGAATATCTGAAAGGCATGCGCTTTTTATCAGTCTATGGTATCAATAATGCTGTTTTCAACTTCTGTTTCGGCGCGGAAGTTAAAATAAATGAAAGGCTGAGCTGGTTATCCGGTTTTCGCACTGACCACAGTCATTTTAAAGCCAGTGAACGTGTAGATTATGACAGGCCCGAGGTTCTTTTCATTTCCGCATTTGATATTGACCTCTACCATATTTCATCAGGGCTGGCCATCCATAAGCCCAAATCGCGATTTACAGCTGGGATCAATTATGCTTTTGCGCGAGAAAACAATATACAACAAATCATAAATTTTACCGATCCGAAAGATTATAATTTCCTGGTCGGCAACAATGCACCTGTTGCAAATGTAATGATCAATTCTTATAGTTTGATTATCGGCTATTTACACTACTTCTGATTCTGCAGCAATCAGTCCTCCTGCAAGTACATCTTCCCCATCATAAAATACAGCTGATTGTCCTGAAGCCGGGGCAAAAAGCTGACCCTCCGTCTCAATTATAAAATAATGCCCCATCTTTTCTATATTTTTTACAGCATGATGTTCATCTTTACCTCTTATCTTCACGGTCATTCCCGCGACGAATTCCAATTGTGCTTGCTTTTGAAGTCGTATATCACGCAAATAAAACTGATCTGACAGTACGTCACAGTAACTTCCTGCCCGTAAATGCATTCCAGAATAATCGGCAAATCCCGCAAAATATACGGCACTGCATTTTTCAAACAACATCCCGCATGTATAATCGGATGCCTTTAGTTTCTCATCTGGCAGATCCTTATCGGGAAAAACCAGCTCAAACTCTTTTGGTTGCATCAGCGATTGCTTTTCCATTTGCGCCATGAAATCACTGTGCTGAAACCCCGCAGCAAAGCACAAATCAAAGCTTTCCCTTTTCTCTGACAAGCCTGGCGGCAATTTTAGATCGGCTATTTTACGCACATCACTTTTCTTCATATTGCCCAGAGGAAAAACACAACGGCCTAATTGCGAATGGCCTAGTTTATACAGCATAAAAGACTGATCTTTGGCAACATCAACAGCCTGCCTCAGAAAGCAATTTCCCTTAAGCCGTCCAATACGGGCATAATGTCCGGTAGCAATCTGATCTATACCCATATCATTGGCGAATTCGACCAAAGAGGTAAATTTTATCATTTGATTGCAAAGGATGCAAGGGAATGGACTATGCCCCCTGCTTCTTAAGTTTAAGTATGGTTCAAAGATCTTTTGCCGAAAATTCATGCCAATATCTTCTACAAAAACCCTAATTCCAAGGTATTGCGCAAGTTTTATAACTTCCCTCCGCTCCTGCTCAAAGTGGGCTTTCAAAAACGGGTTGGGAATTTCAGACCACATATTCAGCAGCAAGCCCGTCACTTCATAAGATTGCTCTTGAAGCATCAGGGCACTCACTGCACTATCGATCCCACCGCTTAATCCAATAACAACATTTTTTCCGGCCATAAAGGACAAAAATAGAATTATACTCCAAAATGCGCAGAAATATCAATATTTTTTTTAAACTTTGTAATCGATTAAAATGAAAAAGCTGGATATAAGCATATTATACGCAGAAGATGAGGATCTTTTCCGGGATACGATTTCAGAGTACCTTGAGAACAGGATTGAATCGGTGATTACGGCAAAAGACGGCAAAGCAGGACTGGAGCTTTTTAAAAGTGAGCAACCTGATATTGTGATCACCGACATAGCCATGCCAGGAATGAACGGGCTACGGATGCTGCGCGAGATAAAAAAAATACAGCCAGAAGTACTGAGCATTGTCACAACATCATATGGCGAAACCAGTTATTTTTTGGAGGCCATTGAAATAGGTGTTTCCCGTTTTGTATTGAAACCATTCGACCTAAACGAGTTATGGCTTACATTAGAGCAATTGAGCGAGTCAATCATCACAAAAAGGCAACTAAAATATCAGGAACAAAAACAAAGAAAAGCTGAGGAAGAACTTCGCGAAAGTGAAGAACGTTTCCGCATATTGTTCCGGGATATGCCCGGCGCGATAATGCTTGCCCGTCCGGAAGACGGGAAGATAATAGATTGCAACCAAAGCGCATGCGAGCTTTCAGGATACACCCGGGAGGAGTTGATGCGGATGGATCAAAACAGTTTGGCTACTGAAAATCAAGAAACCATAAATAGCTTTAATGAGGAAGCAGGTCAAAAAGAAAACGGAGACGCGCTCTGTGGGGAATTTCATCTAAAACATAAAAACGGCCAGTTTATTCCGATTGAAATCAGGCAAAAAAATATCCGCTACCATGGTGAAGATGTAATTTTTGGTATTATAAGCGATATCAGCCTACGCAAAAAACAAGAAGACATAAAAAAACGATACCAGTCAGCTTTGGAGAAATTAGTAGAACTGCGCACAGAAGAACTCCAGCAGACTAATGCCGAGCTCAAAGAAAATATTGATTCGCTCAACAAAGCCCAGAAGTTGCTAAAAAAAAGGGCTCAGGCAGAACAGTTAATTACTGAAATTTCCGGAAATATTATAAATATACCCCTAAGCCAACTTGAAGAGTACATAAAAATTGCCCTTGAAAAAACAGCACTTCTTAGCAGAGCACAATATGTGTTTATTAAAATATATCATGAAAGAAATAAAATTGATGCCTTTTTCGAATGGCATTTAAATGGCCCTTCTGGAGCAAGGGAGTTTTTGCAAAGGCTTCAGAACGAACAGGACAAGCTCTTTGAAGCATTGAAACGAACAAAATTTATTGTAAAAAAATACAATAAAATCAGCGGATTATACCATCAATTGCTTTATAAAAATGAGCTATACGGAACAATAGGAATTGAAAGCGGAGATAAAAAATCGGATTGGCACAAAGAAGATATTTTCCTATTGGGCATGTTGGGCAAAGTAATTATCAACTCATTTTTCCAGAAAATTGACACTTTACAAATCATTGAAAATGAAGAAAAAGCTCATGCCCTGCTCAATGCGAGCAACGACATCATGTTATTGATTAATGATCAATTCAGAATACTGGACCTGAACGACATTGCAATCAAAAGCCTAAAAATCAAGAAAGGTGACAAACTGCAAAGCTGCTTTAAAACAGAAGCATGGAAAAACCGGAAAAATTACATTGAACAGGTTTTTACAAGTGGAGAAAGGGTTCAATTTACAGATGAAGACGAAAACCTTATCTATGAACATATCTACTATCCCGTGCATGCTCATGAAACTCATAATAAAAGACTTGCGATCCATATACGGGACATCACCGAATCGAGGAATGCCACTTTGGAAATAAAGCGCCAGAACCAGTTCCTGAACACATTATTGGAAAGCATACCCAGTCCTGTTTTTTTTAAAAGCCTGGAGGGCGAATACATTGGCTGCAATCAACAATTTATAAATTTTTTAGGGCTGAAAAACGAAGAAATCATTGGAAAAAAACCGCATGACCTGGCCCCAAAAGAGCTTGCCGATGTGTACATCACAAAAGACCAGGCCCTGATCAAGTCAAAAGGAATCCAACGTTACGAAGCCAAGTGCATGACCAAAGACGGCTCAATGCGCGATGTGGCATTTTACAAAAGCATTTACTACGATGCCTACGGAAATGCGGAAGGAATTATTGGCATCATGCTCGATATTACGCGACGCATCGACTATGAAAACAAGCTGGAAGAATTGAACGAAACACTGGAGCGCAGAGTTAAAGAAGAGCTGGACAAAGCTGAAAAACAAAGACAGATCCTCATTCAAAAATCCAAACTGGAATCCTTGGGAGAACTGGCTGCAGGAATGGCTCATGAAATAAACCAACCCCTTGGAGGCATCAGCATGGGTTTGGAAAATATTTTATACAAACAGGACAACGGCAAACTAAGTGCTGATTACCTGAGCGGTAAAATTGAACAATTATTTGAAAATATTAACCGGATAAAACAAATCATCAACCATATACGCACTTTCAGCAGAGACCAGCAACATGCAAGGCTCGAGGAAGTTAGTATCAAGGAAGTAATCAATAATGCACTAACTTTGGTTGAAGCACAATTTAAAAGCCATTCCATAAACCTTACTATTGATCATCCAAAAAACAAATGCACATTTTTTGGCAATAAATACCGCACAGAACAAGTGATCCTCAACCTACTATCCAATGCACGAGATGCTGTCAATGAAAAAGAAAACAGCATGGAGCAGCCAGAACCATACCAAAAGAATGTTGAAATCCGTTACTATTGCAGAGACAAAATGTGCTTTATCGAAGTATGGGACAATGGCTCAGGAATAAAACCTGAAAACAAAAATAAAATTTTCGAACCCTTCTATACTACCAAAAGCGACAGTTCGGGAACCGGATTGGGACTTTCGATCAACTATGGAATTGTTCAGGATATGGGAGGAGAAATCAAAGTCGAAAGTATCAGCGGAGACAGCACACTGATGACTGTTGTTTTTCCGCTTAAAAAAAGACAAAAAAACAGTTTTAAATAAACAGTAAACAAATCAAAAATGGAGCGGTTTAATTATAAATTACTTATCATTGAAGACGATGAACCTTCGATGGTATATTATGAGCAAATTGCAGAAAGGCATGTAAAACACGTGTACTTTGCACGAAATGCTTTTGATGGTATCGAGCTGTTCAACAAGCACAAGCCCGATCTTATACTTACCGACATCAATATGCCGGAAATGAACGGTCTGGAAATGATCCAACGGATAAAGCTCAGCAAACCAGACCTGCGCTTTATTATCATGTCGGCTTATGGCCAGTCTGAATTTTTTATAAAAGCTATTGAACTTGGCGCCAAAGGATTTCTGCTCAAACCTGTTGACAGGCAAAAACTATCGAATTTGCTTATTGACTGGGGCAAGCAAATTTCGATGGAAAAGGAATACAATAAACAGCAAGAAGAAAACCACAAACAAAAACAACTCCTGATCCAAAAGTCGAAGCTTGAATCACTTGGCAAACTTGCTTCAGGCATTGCCCATGAAATAAACCAACCATTGGGCGGTATTTCAATGGCACTTGAAAACATCATTCAAAAAAACGAAAACAAAGCCTTGAATACGGCCTACCTGAATGCTAAAATGGAGAGCATTAGCCAGCATATCAAAAGGATCAACAACATTTTGGAGCATATCCGCACTTTCAGCATGATCCAAAAAGACGACCTTAAAACCCATTTTAACCCCAATGAATGCATATCGAATGCACTCCGGCTTACAAAGTCCGAAATCCAAAACAATAAAATATCCGTCACGCTACATCTCACCGATAAACCATTCAGCATCAAGGGCAACCGTTTTCGCATGGAACAAGTAATCCTGAGCCTGATAGGCAACTCAATTGAAGCCCTGAATCAAAAAGCAAAAGAAAAGCAGAATTATAATGATAAGCAAATTAAAATAAGCTCGAGCTTAACTGCTGATAATCTGATATTAGAGACAGAAGATAACGGTACCGGAATTGAGCAGGAAAATGTTGAAAATATTTTTGACCCGTTTTTCACTACCAAAAGCCCGGATAAAGGCAGCGGTCTTGGACTCAGTGTCGTGTATGGCATTATTCAGGATATGGGGGGAACCATCAGGGCTGAGAGTGAAAAAGGAGCTTATGCCCGTATAATCATCCAACTACCTATAGCACATAATAAACTATGAACACCAACAGAATAAGCGTACTTTTTGTCGAAGACGATCCACTAACCATAAGCTTTTATAAGCGCGTTCTGGGGCCATTAGTCAATGATCTTTACATAGCTGAAAACGGTCAGGAAGGACTGAAGCTATATCAGGAAAAAAAACCTGATCTTATCATTACAGATGTTGCTATGCCCATAATGAACGGGCTGGATATGATTGACGAAATCAGGAGAATTAATCCGGATGCGCGCTTTATCATTATGTCGGCTTTCGAGCAGCCGCGCAAGTTTATGCAGGAACGTCATGTAGATTCGGACGATTTCCTCGCAAAACCCGTTGACAGAAATAAGCTGCAACTAATTATCACCAAAGTTTCTGACATCATTCAACTGGAAAAGCAAATTAAAGCTGAACGTGAAAAAAACCAGTATCAGCAGCAATTGCTTATCCACAAATCCAAACTGGAATCATTAGGTAAACTTGCCGCCGGAATAGCACATGAAATCAACCAACCTTTAGGAGGCATTGCTATGAGCATTGAGAATATGCATTATAAGCTCAAACAAGACAATATAGACAAGCAATATCTCAATGAAAAGATTGACACAATCAGCAATAATATCGAACGCATCAATAAAATCATTGAGCATATCCGCATTTTCAGCAGGGCGCAAGGAACAGACACAGCGGAACTTTTCTCGGTCAACGAAGCCATTTTTAATGCGCTGTCGCTAACCCAAACACAATTAAAAAATCATGGAATCCAGGCACATACAGACATCAGCAACAGCAAATTAATGGCATTGGGCAACAAATACAAACTTGAACAGGTATTAATAAACCTGATAAACAACGCAAGGGCCGCTTTAAAACAAAAAGAAAAGGAGACTTCAGAAAACTTTGTCCCATCTTTATTTATCCGTTCATCAATACAAAATAAAAAAATAACCATCGAAGTAGAAGACAACGGAAGTGGCATAGAAGAAAAAACCAAACAAATGATTTTCGACCCGTTTTTCACAACAAAATCAGAAGGAGAAGGAACCGGACTGGGACTTTCTATTTCATATGGCATTATTAAAGAGATGCAAGGAGAAATCGAAGTTTTTTCGGAATTTGGGAAAATGACCTGCATGAAAATCACATTACCCAAACAAAACTAAAACGACAAAAAAGCCAATGCAAAACGAAGCAAACAATAACCGCCTTAATATTTTAATCATTGATGACGAAGAGCTTTACCGTGAAGAAATCGGGGAATTTCTGACAGACCACAACTTTAATGTATTTAAAGCCGGGCTGCCCTCACTGGCGCTTAAAATTTTCAGGGAAGAAGAAATTGATATTGCCATAATGGACATCCGCCTGCCAGAAATGGACGGTCTTCAGCTCCTAAAAACAGTAAAAACGGATTATCCTGATACAGAAATTATTATGATCAGTGGGCACGGCGATATGGACAGTGTGATTCAAGCTTTGCGCAACGGAGCAACCGATTTTTTTTCCAAGCCCTTTCGCCTTGCCAACGTGCTGCATGCAATTGAGCGCACCAAACGCTTTCTCAACCTCAACAAAAAACTGAAAGAGGCAGAACATAATTTTGACCTCATAAGCCGTAAGCTGGATGACAAATATGGCCAGGTCATCGTGGGGCAAAGCTCCGCCATGAAAAACGTCACAAATCTCATTTCCAAAGTTTCTGCAAGTGACGACACATCCGTTTTGGTGATCGGCGAAAGCGGCACCGGAAAAGAACTGATTGCACGCGCCATTCATTATATGAGCCGAAGGAAAGACAAATATTTTTATGCCGTAAACAGCTCAGCCATTACGGAAAGCCTTTTCGAAAGTGAATTTTTCGGGCATAAAAAAGGAGCTTTTACCGGCGCTTCCGACGACCGTGCAGGCTGGTTCGAAATCGCAAATGGCGGAACGCTTTTTCTCGATGAAATCGGAGACCTGCCCATGAACCTCCAAACAAAATTCCTGCGTGTACTCGAAGAAAAAAAAATCAGCCGGGTTGGAACAACTACGGAAACCGATATTGACGTGCGTATTGTAGCGGCAACACATCAAAACCTTAAACAGCTTACCGACGAAAAAAAATTCCGGCTTGATCTGTACCACCGCCTCAACTCTTTTGTAATTGAAGTCCCGCCACTGCGCAAACGAAAAGACGATATCCCGCTCTTGCTCGAACATTTTGCTGCCGATCATGCACAAAAAATGAATAAGAATACTCCGTCTATTGACCCGTCGATATATGAAGGGTTGATGCAATACAGCTTTCCGGGCAATATCAGGGAACTGAGAAATATGGTAGAAAGAGCAATTATTCTCTGCGACGGAAACCGTCTCCTGCCCAAACATTTTGAACTGAACAAGCTCATGCGCCAGGTGCAGGAAGAAGGAAACCTGGAAGGAATGAGCCTAAACCTGGAGATACTTGAAAAAAACGCACTGATACAGGCGCTGAAACAAGCTAATTATAATAAATCACAGGCAAGCCGGTTTCTGGGCATCAGCTACCAATCGCTCGACCGGAGAATTAAAAAATTTAAGCTGAAATTTGAAAAAAAGCTTACTTTTTAATTTCTCACGCCAAAAATCTCATTTGACTATGAAATCCCATAATTTCGAATGTACGAAAACGGTGTGTTATCCGAAATCGGATATAATTTAAGCTATATCACTATCAATCAATAACTTAACATTAAATTAACTTTATAACCCCTAAAGCATTATATCGTTTTCGGATAAAAGGCAAATGGCTAAAAGTATTTAAATTTTTCTTAATAATTGCTTTTCAGCAACTTACTAACTATGGCACGGCTTTTGCATATTAAAGAGTGCAACGCTCATAAAAAAATTGAATATTGCAAACCAAACCAAATAAAATCAAACGCTCTTAACTACTTTTTATTAATTGTTTCAATTTTCTTAAGTTTACTTAATTATTTTTTGATTACTGTTTTACCAGGGCCGTTCCAGGCCCTGGGTTTTTTTTGTCCTTTAGTAGCCTATCCAAATTTTTCAGAATTTGTTCTTCATTTTTCCAAAAGCCACTTACACACCGGTTTTACTGTAATCTTAAATCCATCTGTTTCCATATCGTATTCCTCATCTTCTGTAAGAACGAAACCATTATCAAGTCCATAGTCTTTCATGGCTTCTGTTAAACCGGCGATCTCGCGCTGTTTTGTATTTTCATCGAGCAATGTTCGGCTAACCTGTATGGCCTGAGTAATTTACAAACCTTGTTTAATAATAAAATCGCATTCTTTTTTTTGCTGATGAAAGCAAACTTCATAGCCCCTGCGTACCAATTCAACAAAAACCAGATTCTCCAGATAGGCCCATAATCTTCAGTAATCCTGAAGGCAACATAACTGAGCATACCATTGTCGGTACAATAGACCTTTCGGCGGTTTGCAAACTGCTTTTTTAAGGAACGGTCATATTGGAATATTTCAAACAAAAGTTTCGGGTAACTGAAACAAACTCATGCAAAAAATTTCAGTGAACTGAAATAAATCAACCTAAAAAGTTTCAGTGAACAGAAAAAATACGCTTTTTTTTATCCCTGATGCATGCCTTATCTTTGTTCTCAACCGGCTTCGCACGCCTCAGCTCCCTCCTCCAAATCACCAGCCAGCCAATTACGGATCATTTTTGCACCTTCGGGCGTCATAATGGATTCGGGATGAAACTGGATACCGTAAACCGGGAGCTCTTTATGCTCCAAAGCCATTATCAAACCATCCGGATCGCGGGCGGTAATTTTTAATACATCTGGGAAGGTTTTTTCATCCACACACCACGAATGATATTTCCCGCCAATAAAATCGACAGGGATTTCAGAGAAAATCAGGGATCCGTTTGTATGGCACATTTCTACGGCCTCGCCATGTGCCACGCGCCCCACATGCCGCAGCTTGCCACCAAAAGCTTCTGCAATAGCCTGATGCCCCAGGCAAACGCCTAATACCGAAATATTTTTCCCCGCCCGAAGAACCAGCTCCTTCAAAACCGGCCGTTCATTGGGCAAACCGGGCCCCGGCGAAAGCAACACCTTATTATAATCGGCTAAACGGCTTAAATCCAAATCCTCCGGAAAGCAGACATCATAATTCCTACATCCACTCTCACGAATGATTTGCACCAGGTTATGCGTAAAAGAATCATGATTATCAACGATAAGCAGCTTCACCGGCAAAATTTTGCGCAAAAATAGGCAAAGCCTCGAAACCTCAAATGAAACCAATAAAGCTTTTGATGTATTTTTGCCCCATGTGCATAAATTATCTGGATAAAGCTGCGACAATAAAAAAGATGAACCACTGGGGCGATGAAGGAAGATCCTTCTTTTTTATGGTTGATTTTAAAGCGCAGAACAGCATAATCCTTGAACCGCAGGAAGCTTTCAAAAAAGGGATACTTTTTCAGATTGGCAAATCATGTAATTTTGAGCAAACGGAGCAGGCAAGCGGCCGGCCTGCACAAATAAAAATGTTTCCACCCGGTTTTGAGGAATACGAAAAAAATTTCCGATTGGTGAAAAATGAGCTAAACTTCGGAAATTCATACCTCACAAACCTCACCTGCCGCACAGGAATTGAAACAAATCTTTCGCCGGCCGATATTTTTATGCGAAGTAAAGCGATGTACCGCATTTACCTTCCCGATCATTTTGTGGTTTTTTCCCCGGAGCGTTTTGTACAAATCGACGCACAAGGACAGATCCACTCCCATCCCATGAAAGGTACCATTGATGCTGCCCTGCCCGATGCTGAAAACAAAATCCTTAGCGACCGCAAGGAAATGGCCGAGCACAACACCATTGTGGACCTCATCCGCAATGATTTAAGCAAAATTGCTGAGCACGTGCGCGTTAAAAAGTTCCGCTATATCAACCATCTCCAAACATCGCACAAAAACCTGCTGCAGGTCAGCTCGCAAATAAGCGGGCAACTACCAACAAACTGGAAATCAGTACTGGGCAAACTTTTTTTTGATTTATTGCCTGCGGGAAGCATCAGCGGCGCACCCAAGGAAAAAACCATAGAAATTATTGAAGCTGCTGAAAAACATCCAAGAGGTTTTTATACAGGTATCACAGGATATTTTGATGGATCCAGCTTTGACAGCGGGGTGATGATCCGTTTTATTGAAATTAAGGACGGAAAACTGTTTTACCGAAGCGGTGGCGGGATTACAGTAAACAGCGAAGCCAATTATGAGTATGAAGAAATGAAAGACAAGATTTATGTCCCTGTTTATTGAGAGTATTTCATGCCAAAACGGACGATTTCCGCTGCTCCCCTATCACCAAAGGCGCATGGAACGCACTTTCCATTCCCTGGGAATCACAACAACACCCATATTGCTCGACCAGCTTGTTTCGGAGATCGAAAAACCCCAAAAAGGACATTTCAAATTCAGGCTGATATACGATCAAAACGGAATCCGTTCCTACACCTTCTCTCCCTATGCAACCCCTTACATCAAAAGCCTGAAAATCGTGCGCAATAATGAAATTGAATATGCACTGAAATCAACCGACCGCAGTTTTTTAAATTATCTTTACGAGAAAAAAGGCCATGCCGATGATATCATCATCTTAAAAAACAAGCAAGCTACGGATTCATGGTTTTGCAATTTGATTTTTAAGGCAGAAGATCAATTGTACACGCCCAAACATCCCCTTTTGGAGGGATGCCGCCGGGCTTATTATCTTGATGAAGATATTATCAGCCCACTGGAAATTCATTGGAACGAAATTAAATCTTTTGATGGCGTATATTTAGTCAATGCCATGCTTTCGCTGGAGCAGGCCCCATATGTCCCTGTTGATCAAATTTTTGGATTATAAATCCACTACTTCCGCCACAACAAAAGTACTTCCACCCACAAAAACCAGGTCATTTTGAGTGGCTGCATGCACAGCGGCATCAAGGGCAGCAGCGACACCCGGATATGCTTCTCCTTTTAATCCGGCTACATCAGCCCCGGCTTTTAAAATCTCCACATTTAGGCCACGGGGAATATCCGGTCGGGCAAAATAATAATGAGCATCAACAGGCAGCATGGCCAGAACTGCGGAAACGTCTTTATCATTCACCATGCCCAGCACAAAATGCAGTTGGTTGTATGTTTCTGACGCCAGCTGTTTTATAACAAAAGCAAGGCCATCGGCATTATGTCCCGTATCGCAAAGTATTTTAATTTCAGGCTTTTCCGTATGTTTTAAAGGCTGCCAGCGACCCGCCAGCTTTGTGTTTTGCACAACATTTTTTAACCCTTTTACCAAATGCGCATCAGTAATTTTCCAGGAGGATTCGGCTAATTGTCCCACGATAGCCGCAGCAAGCGGAACATTGAGCAACTGATAATTGCCGCGCAATGGAAAATCAGGCACAGCATATCGTATATCCCCTTTTTTCAGATTTAACTGATTTTCAGCAAAAACCGCATTCCACTGATCCGAAGCCTCACTACATAAAGAGTTACATTCCAGTGCCTTATTCTTTATTACGGCCAAAGCATCTTCATGCATCGCACCAACAATCACAGGAACTCCCGGCTTGATAATTCCTGCTTTTTCTGCGGCTATTTCCGGAATTGTGCTGCCCAGAAACCGGGTATGGTCCAGACCAATATTTGTAATGGCCGTGCATACAGAACGCACCACATTCGTGGAATCAAGACGGCCACCCATACCGGTTTCTATAATTGCAATATCGACCTGTTCATCAGCAAAATAGCGCATACACATCGCAAAAGTCATTTCAAAAAAACTGGGCTGTATTTTTTTTAAACCGGACTGATGCTGTTCCACAAAATCAATTACGTATGATTCCGGAATTTTTTCTCCGTTGACACGAATCCTTTCCCGAAAATCACGCAAATGCGGCGAAGTATAAAGCCCTGTTCTATATCCGGCCTCCTGCACGACCGAGGCAACCATATGCGCCACAGAACCCTTTCCGTTGGTTCCGGCAATATGCACCGAAGGAAATACTGTTTCAGGGTTTCCGACCAATTTACAAATCGCCAAGGTGTTATCCAGGTTAGCTTTATAAGCAGCAGCACCTTGTCGCTGGTACATGGGCAGCTGCGAAAACATATAATCTAAAGTTTGCTGATAGTCCATAGGATTAAAATTGCGCAAATGTAGAGATTTAATTGCAAGAAACAGATTAGCGGAATCCGATCCAATGCAAGGAAACAATTTCAATTTTACCCTTTTTCTTATATTTGCTACAAACAAGCTGTTTATGAACAAAAAGCATCGAATTGCAGACAATATACCCCTTATTTTGCTTTTGCTAATGGCAATCCCATTATTTTTCATCAACATACGCAACAATCATGATTGGGGCGGGGATTTTGCCATGTACCTGGCTCAGGCACAAAACATTGCTTCCGGACAGCCATCTCACCAAAGCCTTTATATTTTCAACGAATCTGCTCCTGTTTACGGCCCTCCCTCCTATCCTCCCGGTTTTCCACTCCTTTTATCGCCTGTAGTCGGCGTTTTTGGCCTGAATTTCGAAATGCTAATGCGTTTCCAGTCTTTCTGGCTGGCTTTACTTGGTTTTCTTTCATTTTTATTTTTCCGCAGGCATAGTAGCCAGTGGCCGGCCCTATTGCTCAGCCTGATTATCATGTATCATCCCTGGAGCCTCAATTTCAAATCCGAAATTATGTCGGACATACCTTTTGCTGTGATGATGCTGGCTTCCATAATGTTGATACAGCAGAAGAAAAGAAGCTCTTTTTCCATGATTGCGGCAGGTTTTCTGATGGGTTTTGCAATGATCACGCGCAGCATAGGCTTTGTATTGCCCCTTGCTCTGGCCGGAGCAGTTTTAATTGATATAAAGAATACAAGAATCAAAAACTTAAAAATTAAAAAATACCGTCCCGAGATACAGGCTTTTGCTGCCTGCATGCTCACTTTTACATTGTTCAATTTCATCATATTTCCTGCCCCATCTTCGAGCAGCAGCTCCTATTTGTTGTTTTCCGGAGAAACTTTTACGTTCAAAGGCATAATGACCGGCCTGTCGCATTATTCATATACACTGCACAGGCATTTTTGGCTTTTGCCCGGTGATGAAGCTCTTACGCTCAATGTTATCCTTTCTTCATTGTTTATCCTTGCCCTAATCCTGGGGATTATTCTCAAAATCAAGAAGAAAACAGAATTCAGTGACATTGTCTTCCTGCTCTATCTGGGTGTAATAATTTTCTACCCATATCGCCACGGTGGTTTTCGGTTTTTGTTGCCGCTTTTCCCATTTTTGATGGCATATTTCTTTTACGGTCTGACGGCTATCAATGGGTTGATCAGTTTAAAAAAGCACATCATCAATGTGATTATATTGCTTGTTTTTCTGATCAGCTGCAAGCCGGGCATCAGTAAAATAATCGAAAGACAAGACAAAATATTTGAAGGGCCACAAAAGGACAGCGCAAAGGAAGCATTTGCTTATATCCGCAACAATACCAAAGAAAACGAACCTATCAGCTTTATCAGACCGCGTGTACTGGCTCTGTTTACGAATCGTACCGCGATGGGAACAAAATACCAGGACAGCGAAAAAGAACTATTGGAACAGTACAAAAAACATCAAATCAAATACATTTTGATCAACAAAAAAATGTTTGACCAAAATGTTCGGCATGTGATTGATTCCGGGAAAGCGCGACAACAACTCATTTTTCAAAATGACGATTTTGAGTTTTACAAAATTTTTAATGAACAATGACAAGCAAAATAGATTAACTTTGGGTAAAATCAGCATCGGGAAGTGCCCGGCATAACACGTCTGAAAAATGAAAAATTTTGGCATATATCTTTTACTATTGACAATACTGCTTACAGGAACGATCAGCAAAGCCGCTAAAGCTCAGGAAGACAGCCTGGCAAGCACTGACGAACAATCAGTAATCGCGGAACAGGCCGTAATGCTCAAACGCAGGCTCGACTCTGTTGCCCAGGCTGATTCTATAAACAGGATCCTGTTGCTCAAACAGCTGGAAAACCTCAAAAGCACGGAGCGGTCAAAACGCAAGATCCTTGAAGATGAACTCAGCAATATTAAAAGAAAAGACAGTTTAAGAAGGGTTCAAATGCTGGATGAAATCATGCAATTGAAAAAACAGGCCAAAGCATTTCCGATCCAAATCCACAAAGACACCCTTTTTTATATTTATACAAAAATCGGAACCATCTCGGCTTCGGAAAGGGCTAAATTAATAACAGCACGGCTTAATGAATTATATCAAAATTTTATCCCATCTTCCGACAGCCTCCAAATCGTAAATAACGGCCAGTCATCAGCCTTGTATTTTAAAGATAAAATCATTCTCAGCACTACAGAGATGGATGAAATGTGGCACGAACGAGCTCATCTTGAGCTGACAAACAGCCTAAAAACCAAAATCTCGAGCGACATCATCCAATACAAAAAGGACAAAAGCATCCTAAAAAAAATCAAAGAAATTGGGCTGGCAGTCCTTGTTGTTTTGCTGCAAATCCTGTTGATTAAATTAATCAACCGGTTTTTCCGGGCAAAACTAAACGTATTGATCTGGAAAAAGAGAGGCATTTGGTTTCACGGCATAAAAATCCGAAACAACGAAATATTTAATGCCGACAAGCAGGCTTCAGCCATTCTCTTCATCCTGAAATTATTTCGCTATGCTCTCATCCTTATTTTGCTCTATATTTCCATACCGTTGGTTTTCTCTATTTTTCCGCTTACCGAGCGCCTGGCCGCATTGCTTTTTGAGTACACCATTAATCCCCTCAAAAGCATCGCAATGGCCATTATCAATTATATCCCGGAACTGATTACCATAATCGTTATCGTAACGGTAACACGCTATATCCTGAAGTTTCTCCGCTATCTTTCGCAGGAAGTTGAGGCAGAGAATTTCCATCTTCCGGGCTTTTATCCCGATTGGGCCAAGCCCACCTTTAACATTGTGCGCATCCTGGTGCTGGCCTTTATGTTTGTGGTCATTTTTCCATATTTGCCCGGCTCGGATTCAGCAGTTTTCAAAGGTGTTTCGGTATTTATTGGTGTTGTATTTTCCTTGAGTTCGTCTTCCATTATTGGCAATATGGTTGCCGGACTTGTAATTACCTATATGCGTCCGTTTCAGTTGGGAGACAGAATAAAAATCGGTGATGTAGTTGGCAATGTGGTAGAGAAAACACCTTTTGTTACGCGCGTCCGTACGCCAAAGAAAGAATTCATTACCATTCCAAACAGCAATATCCTTTTATCCAATGTAGTGAATTACAGCAATTCCAAAAAACAGGGCGGCCTGGTTCTGCACACAACAGTAACGATTGGATATGATGTCCCCTGGCGCCAGGTACACCAAATACTAATCAATGCAGCAAAAAAAACCTCCAATCTCAATATGGAAATAGCACCCTTTGTTTTGCAAACCAGTTTGGATGATTTTTATGTTTCCTATCAATTAAATGCCCACACCAATTTACCTGATAAAACACCTCAGATATACAGCGAACTGCATCAAAATATCCAGGATGGTTTTAATGAAGCCGGAATTGAAATCCTTTCGCCGCATTACCGCGCAGCACGCGATGGCAATATGATCACAATACCCGAAAAATACAGGCCGGAAAACTATAAACCTACAGGCTTTATTATTGACCCTATGGACAGCAATAAGAAATAGGCATCATAAGATCAAATTTAAATTGATACTAAAATAGTATGCAAAACATGCTTTGGTACTAAAATATCCCTATATTTGGATTCTGTTATTAAACTTGTTTAATACATAAACTAACGAAATTCAGAATCCCAGCACCACCTTGTTCATGAAGAAGAACATTATCCTGACACTCAGTTTTGTACAATTGATTTTTACAGCACTGCCCCTTGTTGCCCAGGTATTAAAATACGATACGGAAATTACCATCGGAACAAAAGGACAAAAAATTACAGAAAAAATTATTCGGGCCACAATACATAACAGGCAACAGCTTGATTTTGCTGATATTGAAATAATCCATCAACCAACAGATAAACTCCATGTCAACTATGCACGCATACTCGACATGGAAGGCAATGTACTGAGAAAAATCAAGAAAAAAGACATCGATAGCCGAAGTTATTATGAAAGCAGTTCACTTTACAGCGACTATCTGCTCAGCAGTTTTAAGCTATATTGGAACCAATTCCCTTATCAAATTGAATATTCCTACACCATCACAGAGGACAATTACATTATCATCCACAACTGGAAGCCAAATTTTAGCCATAAAACAGCTGTTTCTTCCAGTAGCCTTACCCTTAACCTTCCCGAAAATTATAAATTCAGCACTGCAGAAAATGGGAATTTCAGCAAAAGTGAAACAAGGGAAAATGGACTAAAAACAATACGCTGGAAACATTTGAACCTATTTCCCGTTGAGCAGGAAACATATGCACCGCCCGTCTCAGAGAGGCTTCCTTCAGTTTTAATTGCCCCCGAAAGCTTTCAATATGGTTACAAAGGAAGCAATGCCAGCTGGAATGATTTTGGCAAATGGATAAACAGCTTAAATTCCAATCTGGATCAATTGACCGTTTCAGAAAAAATCCAGATTGATAAACTTACCCAAGGGATGGATGACAAAAGGGAAATTATTAAGGTTCTTTATCACTATTTGCAGGACAATACTGCTTATGTTGATGTACATATTGATATTGGCGGGCTGAAATCTTATCCGGCTTCCTATGTCTGCAAAAACAAATACGGTGATTGCAAAGCGCTGACAACTTATATGAAAGCCATGCTAAAATATGCAGGAATTGAGTCTTATTATACTTTGGTGAAAGCCGGTGAAAATGCCCCGCGCATTAATCCCGAAATGGCTGCACAGCAGTTTAACCATGTAGTTCTTACGATACCTGTTGATGGCGATACCCTTTGGCTCGAAAACACTTCCAATGCTTTGCCTTTTAATTATTTAGGAACTTTTACTCAAAACCGATATGCGCTACAATGCTCCGAACAGGGAGGCGTATTGATCAGAACACCCGAACTCAAAATGGATGATGTCCGGGAACAAAAAACATACACTTTCCAAGCTGATGCCACTGAAGGATGGACCTGTGATGTCAGCGCAGTTTTTCGTGGAGATGCTTTGGAAAATGCACGATACAATTATCTGAGCCACAATAGCGAAGACCAGGACAATTTTATTTTCAATACTATGGGATTTAACGGTTTTGAATTAATCGAATGGTCTGCTGTTGATTACCATCGCGACAGCACTTATATAATAATTCAAGCAAAAGGATTGAGCAAAAGTCCATTGCGCAAATTAGGAAAACTAACTCTTTTGCAGCCCATAATGACAACACTTCCTGAGCTGGAAAAACCCAAAGAGCGCAAGTCCGGTATCCGCATCAATTTTCCGATAAACAAATCAACCAACATTAATTATCAAGGTATTTATTCAGAAAGCAGCATAATAGAGCTGCCCGAAAAAACTGATATCAAATCCAAATTTGGCGATTATAGTACAGAGCTTAAAATAGTCAACAGTCAAATACAATTCATTGAATCTTACCGGCTTTATGCCGGAGATTATCCTCTATCCGATTATCCCGAATTCTACAATTTCATTGAATCTATACGCACAGTGCAAAAAAAATTGGCAGCGGTTATAAAATAAAACTTTAACAAAACCAAAGTAATGAAAAAATTTCTCATCCTCTTTCTCCTGTTCTCCAGCTTTCAATCATGGTCTCAAAAAGAGACAATCCATTTCGGGATTATGAACAAAGAAGATATTGCGCTTACAAAATACGATAAAGACAAGGATGCCACAGCCGTAGTTTTATATGATTTTGGACGATCCGAATATATTGATCATTATGAAGACGGGTATCATATTTTATTTACCCGCCACAAGCGAATTAAAATTCTGGACAAGGCCGGAATTGATCATGCCACTATTTCAATTTTTGTATATGTTGGTGGAGACAGACGAAAAGATGAACTCAAAAGCATAGAGGCTGTCACCTATAATTTCGATGAAAACGGCCACCAGAAAACAAAGCCTCTGGATCTTTCAACAGTTTATGAAGAAAAAATAAATGAACACCTGAAACGCAAAGTATTTGCTTTCCCAGATGTACAGGAAGGCAGCATCCTGGAATTAAAATACCAAATTGAGTCGCAACGTACAAATGTAATGCCCGATTGGGAATTTCAATGCGAAATCCCAACCCTATACAGTGAATACGAAGTACGTTTGGTTCCTTTCTGGGAGTTTGTTTATATTGCCCAGGGAATCAATACTTTTGATTTCCAAAACTCCTATACGGACACAAAGATGCGTGGCTGGGGTTCAACAACAATGAACAAGGGGATGAACGTGGTTCCAATAGTTGAATTTCAGGATGTTGTACATAATTTTGTCTTACGTGACATCCCTGCTTTTGAAGATGAATCTTATATTACTTCCAAAGAAGATTACATCATCAAAATGGATTTCCAACTCGCAAAATTTCATAGTCCAAACGGCAGGACCAAGCGCGATATCATGTCAACCTGGCCTGAACTTAATCATGATTTATTGAAATATGAACACTTTGGTAAATTCATGAACAAATGCAGTCGTTATGCAAAAAAAATCCTGGGCTCGGAACTGAAGCTGGATGGCCTGTACAATGAAGAAAGAAGCATAAAAGTAGTGGAATGGGTGAAAAACAATTTTCATTGGGATGGACGCGAATCGAAATATAGTCACCAAACAGCCAAAGAATTTTTCACCAATAAAACAGGTAATTCGGCCGAAATCAACCTTTTTCTCACAGCCATGCTTCGCGAGGCAAACGTACAGGCCGATCCTGTAATCCTTAGCTCACGCAGCCACGGAAAAATAAAAACCGACTACCCTTTTGACCATTTCACCAATTATGTCATTGTTCTGGTCAATACAACAAAACCCTATCTGACCGATGCTACAGAAAAAATGCTTCCATATGACATGTTACCGCCGCGCTGTTTCAACGAAAAAGCTGTGATCGTGAATGATGAAAAAGAAGCTTCATGGGTTCAACTCGAAAACCAATATAACTCGAAGATTAAAAATACCCTATCCATCACTTTTGACTCGCTTACGATGAATGGGGATTTCAGGCTTTCCATACAAAGCGAAAACTATGAAGCATTTGAGCTACGCAAAAAATTCCTGGACAAAGAAGAAGAAATCAGGGAATTCTACGAAAAAAAAGCAGGCAGTATTGATAAATGCAAAACCCTTTTTTATGATAAAATCTCAGCACCCTACAATATCTTTCTTGAAGGCAGTTTTGAAAGTGAGCAAATAGGATCCTTAGTAGCAATAAAGCCATTTCTGAATTTACCCATGCAGACAAACAAACTAAAACAAAAATACAGGCAGTATCCGGTAGATTTTGTCCAGTCATGGGAAGAAAGCTTTGAATCCAGTATTAAGATTCCCAATGGATATAAAATCAACAGCCTGCCTGAAAATTATTCTATGAACAACAAGCTGGCTGATATACAGCTGCAATATACTGAAGCCAATGGTTTCCTGAAAGCCACAGGCAGTTATAAATTCAAAAAAGCGAAGTATAGCCCGGCTGAATATCCCCGTATCAGGGCGTATTTTCAAAAAATCATTGATAAATTTAATGAAGCTGTCGTTTTAGAAAAAGAATAATCTTTTTTATGATCAGAGTTGGATATTAAACAGGCAGTATTTTTTCAATGCTTTGAATGAACATTTTATCCCGATCTATTTTATACTTTTGCAAAAAAATTATATCAAAGGGCAAATCAGGGATTCGACCTGTTTTCCCGAACGTAAAATTGAATTAATGGGCAGGATTTTAGCCATAGATTACGGAACCAAGCGCGTTGGACTGGCTGTTACCGACGAGTTGCGCATTATTGCCAGCCCGCTCGAAACAGTACACGTCAAAGACATTTACCAGTACCTCGAAGACTATTTCAAGCGCGAGCAGGTAGATATCATTGTTGTGGGCGAAGCGCGCGATATGAACAATAAGCTTTCTGATTCGGCCAGGGTTATTGAACCTTTTGTGCGTTCGCTGCAAAAAAAATACAAAGACAAAAGCATCGAACGTATGGACGAGCGCTTCACTTCGGTAATGGCACAAAGGGTCATCCTCGATTCCGGCATCAACAAAAAGGCACGCAGAAATAAAGGGCTTGTTGATAAAATCAGCGCCGGCATCATACTGCAATCCTACCTCGACTCTAAAAAATACACAAAATGATACTTCCTGTTACTGCTTACGGGCATCCCGTACTGAGAAAAAAAGCTGCTCCGATCGACAAGGACTATCCCGATCTGGACAAATTCATCAACGACCTTTGGGAAACCATGTACAAAACCGATGGTGTTGGCCTTGCTGCACCTCAGGTAAACCGCTCCATAAGGGTCTTTGCCATTGATGCCGCGGCATTTGTGAGCAATTATCCCGAGGCTGAGGGTTTTAAAAAACTGTTTATCAATGCCGAAATCCTGGAGCGAGAAGGCGAAGACCTCAGCTTTCAGGAAGGCTGTATTTCCATTCCTGATATACACGAAGATGTAGTGCGCAAAACCAAGGTACTGATGCGCTGGCAGGACGAAAACTGGGAACAGCACGAAGAATGGATCGAAGGCATCAATGCCCGTGTAGTGCAGCACGAATACGACCATCTCGAAGGCATACTTTTTACCGACCACCTGAGCAACCTGCGCAAAATGGTGCTCAAAAGAAAACTCAGCGATATTGCACATGGGCGGGTAAATCCGGGATACCGCATGCTTTTTCCTCAGCTCAAAAGAAAAAAATAACCAAAAGCCAGAATAATGAAAAACCGCATCTCATTTTTAGTCCTTACCATGACAGCATTGTTCCTGAGCACTGCCTGCAACAATACTGCTAACAAAAACGAAACAAAAGAATTAAATCAACAAGAGTTACAGAAAGAAATCAGCAGCCTCGAAAAACAGCTTTTCGCTGAGCTAAAGCAGCAACCCGACCAAGGAGAAACGGCTAATCTCAGAGATTACTATCAGGAATACGCGCAACGTTTTCCCAACGACAGCCTGGCACCTGAGTATCTTTTCCGCTCGGCAGATTTAGCTGTGTACCTAAAAGATTTCGGTTCAGCCATCAGCATGTATCAAAGCATTGCCAAAAAATATCCTGCTTATGCGCGCACGCCGGAATGCCTTTTCCTGACAGGATGGGTATATGACGAACATCTAAAGAAATATGACCTGGCCAAAGAAGCGTACGAAGTTTTTATTGAACGATATCCTGAAAGCCCATTCCGTGAAGCCGCCGAAGTGAGTATTCAGCATTTGGGCAAAAGCCCGGAGGAAATCATGGAAGAAATTATGAAGAAAAACGGAAAGGAATAATCCTATTCCGGAATAAATTCCTTTTCGAGGAAATTTTTAAGTTGAGGGGCGCTTACATCGTGGATGAGGGCGCCTTTTTTGCTGTAGGATATCAGGCCGCGTTCCTCGCTAACAACAATGGCAATGGCATCGGTTTTTTCGGTGATCCCGATTGCGGCACGATGGCGCAGTCCCAAATCGGCACGGATTTTCGGATTGCGCGAAACCGGTAAAATGCAGCCTGCTGCTTCGATACGGTTATTTGCAATCAGAACGGCGCCATCATGTAAAGGGCTGTTCTTAAAAAACAGGTTTTCGATCAGGCGCTGACTGATTTCTGCGCGGATCTCTGTTCCTGTATGGCTGTATTCTTTCAAACCATTGATACCGGCAATCACAATCAAAGCACCGGTTTTGCTGTTGCCCATTTTCTGGCAGCTTTTCACGATGATATCCACAGGAAGCTCCGCATCATTGGAAGATTTAAAACGGAACAAACGGAAACGTCCTCCATTTTTCCCCATCGAACGAGGCGTTCCCAGGAAAAGCAAAAACTGCCTGATCTCAGGTTGAAACACCACAATGAGCGCAATTACCCCCACCCCGATAAATGCCCCGAGTATCTGCGAAAGCAAGATCATTTTCAGTGCTGTAACAAGTTTCCAAAGCAACAAAATCACTACAATACTGATAAAAATATTGATGGCACCTGTTCCTTTCAGCAAATTGTACAGCTCATAAAGCAATAGTGCAACCAGCAGGATATCAATGATATCCAAAAATCGCAAATGCAAAAAAGCAGTCATAAAACATTCCGTCATCACTATTGTCCTTCCTGTTGAAACATCTGCACAAGCTGCACCACTTCGCGGGCTTCTTTCACATCATGAACCCGCAACATGGAAGCGCCCCGCAAAAGAGCCATGCTGTGCACCACGCTTGTACCGTTTAAAGCGGCTTCAGGTTTCACATTCAGCAATTTATTTATCATCGATTTGCGTGATACCGCAGCCAAAACCGGATATCCCATATCAACAAAGCGATCCAAATGATACAAAATCCGGTAGTTATGTTCCAGCGTTTTTCCAAATCCAAAACCCGGGTCCAGCACCAACGATTCCTTTTTGCAGCCGGCTTCGAAATAAGCTTTTGACTGCCGTATGAAAAAAGATTTAATTTCTTCCACAACATCATCATATTGCGGATTTCGCTGCATGTTTTGGGGTGTTCCTTTAATATGCATCAAAATATAGCCCAGGCTGTGACGGGCAACGACATCAAAAATTGCCGGATCGAAAGTGCCGCCCGAAATATCATTGATTATGTCTGCACCCTGATCTGCTGCAAAGACAGCAATTTCTGAACGGTAAGTATCCACCGACAAAGGCAGATCAGGAAATTCACGCCGTAAAGCAGGCAAAACTTCGGACAACCTTTTACGCTCTTCCGCTTCCGGAACATCATCTGCCCCGGGGCGGGTTGAAACAGCTCCTACATCCACGATATCAGCTCCTTCCCGTACTAACCGGGCACATTGCTCCAATGCTTTTCCCATATGATTATAACACCCCCCATCAAAAAAGGAATCGGGGCCTATATTTAAAATACCCATGATAATGGGCTTTTTCAGGCTTAATATTTTACCTTTGCAATCAAGTCTTAAATCTGGCTGCATTTCGTATTTTAACTTTAAAACAGGCAAAGTTAGCATTTATGAACACAAAGACATCAGAACAATTCGATAAAATAATCGGGGAATGCCGTTCGCTTTTTGAAGGCAAGCTGCGTGATTACGGTACGGCATGGCGTATTTTGCGGCCCTCATCCCTCACTGATCAAATCTACATCAAGGCCAACCGAATCCGCAGTATTGAAATGAAAGGCCAAAGCAAGGTAGATGAAGGCATCAAGGCCGAATTTATCGGCATCGTGAATTATTCCGTAATGGCACTTATCCAGCTTGAGCTGAACGATTATACCCGCATTGAGCTGCCTGCCGAAGAAACACTGGTGCTTTACAACAAACATATTTTTGGTTCCAAAGCCCTGATGGAAAATAAAAACCATGATTATGACGAAGCCTGGCGCAATATGCGCATCAGCAGCCTTACCGATATCATCCTCATGAAACTCATGCGCGTTAAGAGCATTGAAAACAACGAAGGAAAAACCGAGGTATCGGAAGGTGTGGACGCAAATTATCAGGACATAATCAATTATGCACTTTTTGCGTTAATAAAGATTATGGAAAAAGAAAAACAAAACTAAAATACTCATGAAACTGATCCGTACAATATCGCGCCTGCTGCTGGGAGTAATCTTTGTATATTCCGGCATTGTAAAAGGCGTGGACCCCATGGGCACCATGTTTAAAATTGAAGATTATTTTATTGCCTATGGAACAGAATGGGCCATGCCTGCGGCCCTCTTTTTATCTGTTTTGCTTTGCACATTTGAATTTCTGCTCGGAATCAGCCTTTTGTTCAATGCAAGGGTAAAACAAACTTTTCCTTTCCTTGTGTTGATGATGGCTTTTTTCACCATCATGACCTTTTTCGATGCCATTTACAATCCTGTTCCTGATTGCGGTTGCTTTGGTGAAGCCCTCATCCTGACCAACTGGCAAACTTTCTGGAAAAATGTGGTCATCATGGGCATTATACTACTGATGTACCTGGCACGTAAAAAAGCCGCTCCTCCCCTGCGTCTGCCAGCACAAAATGCCATATTGACCATTGGCTCTGCCTTGTTTATTGCATTTTCGGTTTACAACTATTATCATTTGCCCATGCTCGATTTCCGCGAGTGGAAAATTGGCAAAAGCATGTATCCCGAAAAGGAACTTCCGGTAAAATATTATTTGACCTACACCAACAAAAAAACAGGTGAGCAGAAGGAATACCTTTCGCCCGATTACCCCTACAACGATTCCTCCTGGCTGGCCGATTGGAAATTTACATCGCAACGCACTGAAGACCCCAATCTGGCCAATAAGCACGAACTGCAACTGATTGATGAATACGGACAGGATGTTACCGACAGCTACATCCGCAATCCCGAATATCAATTCCTGATTATTTCATGGGATTTGGATGACGTAAATGAAAAAATCTGGCCGCTATTGAACCAACTGAATGAGGAAGCTCATGAATTACAGGCACATACAGCCCTGCTTACGCCGGCATTAAAAAGCGAAATTGATGCGTTTAGGAAAAAAAGCAGTGCCACTTATGATATACTTAATGCTGACGATATTGAATTGAAAACCATGGTGCGCTCGCGACCGGGCATTATGCTTTTGAAAGACGGCATTGTGATCAATAAATGGAATTGGCGCGATTTCCCCGGGGCGGGGATAGCAATAGAGGAACACGAAAAACACCATAATTAATTAAATTCACACAAAATGAGAAAAAAAATTGTTGCTGGAAACTGGAAAATGAACCTAACATTTTCTGAAGCGGAGGAATTACTTTCGGCTATTGTCGATGGTATCAGTGAGAAAGGCAAAAGCGATACTGAGGTAGTTTTGTGCCCACCGGCGCTCTACCTGAATATGGCTTCGGACCTAAGCCCGGAAAGCGAATTCTTTGTTGGCGCGCAAAATGCAAGCCAGCATGAAAAAGGAGCATATACCGGAGAAATCTCAGCAGCTATGCTCGCTTCCATGGAAATTGATTATTGCATCCTGGGCCATTCCGAGCGCAGGAAATATTATGGCGAAACAGACGAAATCCTTGCCGAAAAAGTAAAAAAAGTAATCGAACATGGCATGGCGCCTATTTTCTGCTGCGGAGAACTGCTCGAAGAACGAGAAGCAGGCTCACATTTTGAAGTAGTGAAAAACCAAATTGAAAAAGCACTTTTTGATCTGGAAAATGCTGCATTTATGGATGTTGTTATTGCCTACGAACCCGTTTGGGCCATAGGCACCGGCAGAACCGCCAGCCCGGAACAGGCACAGGAAATGCATGCATTTATCCGTAAAACCATTACCGAACGCTATGGGAAAGAAATCGCTGACAGTACAAGCCTGCTTTATGGCGGGAGCTGCAACGCGAAAAACGCAGTGGAGCTTTTCAGTTGTGCCGATGTGGATGGCGGACTGATTGGAGGTGCATCACTTAAGCCCGACGATTTTCTGACTATTGTAAATTCATTCCCTGAAGATTAAAAAATCATGAAATTCCATAACAAGCCTGTCCGTTGATGGACAGGCTTTTTTTGTCCCTAAAATTCCTGGCTCCTCTCTGCTTTAACACAAAATATCACCGCTCTGCTGCGGCTGTTTCGCGATTCAACATTTTATTTTTTTAGCACAAAGAAATGGATATGGCAAAACCGTAAAGAAAAAGGACACCCGTTGTGGATGTCCTTCATTTTGGCGGAGAAAGAGGGATTCGAACCCCCGGAGGTGTGACCCTCAACGGTTTTCAAGACCGCCGCATTCGACCACTCTGCCATTTCTCCGCTGCAAAAGTACAACTTTTTTAAAACGGCCAAATATTCCAAGCTCTTTTTTAGACAAGCAAATCAAAAATTTAGTGACATATTCCTACTTGGGCACTGATTATGAATACTATAAAGAAATAAATTTTTAACAGAGCTTAATCCTTTTGGTTCTACACGGAATTTCGTGGAAAGACAAAAGTTAAATCTCAAACAAATTCCTCCTTCCGATAGCTATCGGAATTCCTCATGCTTGGTCTCATCTCCCTTTAACAAACGTTCATCAAGGTCTTCGAGCGTCCCGTGGTGCGCTATGCTGAGCTTGTCGGAGTAAGCGGAGCCGTACCAAGCGAGAAGCCGGATTTACCTTAACCACGTCATTCTGACCGGAACAAAGCCAGACGAAGTGAGTGGGGCTTTGTCCCGATAGCTATCGGGAGGGAGTAATCTGTTGGAAATCGGATTTTTCGCATAAATATTCTATTAACATATTTTTTAATGTTTTTAATCTCAAATTTTATGATTACTCACGAAAATCTTTGTAGAACCATCCTTTTCAAAAAAAAAACGTCAGGCTATCCATATTTAAAAAAAGGTAAAATGATGGTATATTTTTACGAAATATATTCATTTTAGCAAGCAAAACAGCCGATTTTACAATTCAAAAATATCCAAACACAAGCAATAATATTGGAATGATTTTCCCGGTTAAACCAAACATATCTTCAGGAGAGGCGTAAAGAAAAAGGACACCCGTGGTGGATGTCCTTCATTTTGGCGGAGAAAGAGGGATTCGAACCCCCGGAGGTGTGACCCTCAACGGTTTTCAAGACCGCCGCATTCGACCACTCTGCCATTTCTCCGCTGCAAAAGTACAATTTTTTTGAATCCTGCAAGTTTTCCTGTGAAATTTTTTCTCTTCAGAAACGTTAGTATTACTGATGGTTCTAGGATTCAGGCAAATAGTTTTTAAATGATCTTATAATTTTTATTATCTTTGAAGATTAATCACCAAAATTTCATACCATGAACAAAATATTTACATTTAGAACAGCCTTTCTGTTGCTCCTTTTTATTGGTGCACTATCTGTTAAGGCTCAAAATGTAGGTGTTGATTTTTACTACAGCACCTTTTTTTCGCCGGAGCAAGGCCCTTATGTTGAAACCTACACTTCCGTTATTGGCAGTTCGGTAAAATGGACGAAAAATGAGAACGGAAAGTTTCAATCCGCGATTAATCTCACTATTATCTTTGAAAAGGCGGGAAAAGTTGCCGATTTCAGTAATATCCGTTTAAACAGTCCTGAATTAGACGATACAACGGATATTAATTTTAATTTTCTCGACCAACAACGCTTCAGCCTGCCGGTGGGCGATTACCTACTCAAAATAAGCTTGGCCGATGCAGCTTTTCCCGATCAAAAATCGGAATACGAAGAAGCCTTCAGCATTCATTTTAACAAAAAAGATGTGGCGATAAGCGGAATTGAACTGGTTGAATCCTATACGAAATCCACTGAACCCGGCATCCTGACCAAAAGTGGTTACGACCTTATTCCAAAAATATTTGGTTTTTACGGACCTGATCAAAACAAGCTCAGCTATTACGCCGAAGTTTATAACACAAACGAAAAAATCGGGCCGGATCAAATGTACTTGCTTCGTTCCTACATTCAAACCTATGAAACAGCAAAGAAGCTGGAAAAATATCAGTTAACCAAACGGATGAAAACAGATCCGGTCAGTGTTGTTTTCAACCATTTTGATATTTCGGAACTTGAGTCGGGAAATTATTATCTGATAATTGAAGCACGTGACAAACAAAATGAACTGATTGGTTTGAACAGCATCTTTTTCCAGCGCTCCAATCCCGACATAAAAAAAGACATGAATGCATACCTGAATCAGGCCATTGAAAATGTATTTGTCGAGCAGTTCAAAGATAAAGATACATTGGTTTATTGGGTTCACAGCATATGGCCTTTGGCTTCTAACCCCGAGAAAGACTTTATTGCACATCAGGCAAAAAATACTGATCTGGAGACATTGCAGCGTTTTTTCTATCATTTTTGGCTTGAGCGGAGCTACAGCGATCCTTATAGCGCATGGAACCAATACAAAAAACAGGTAATGGAAGTAGAAAAAATGTTTGCCACAACAGGCATGCCAGGATTTGCTACTGATATGGGACGTGTTTATCTGAAATACGGAGCCCCGAACACCATTACCGACCGGCCATTTGACGCAAGTAATTCAATGAACCTCAATAGTACACAGGGCTATATTGAAGAAGGAGGACATGTACCCTACCAGATATGGCATTATTATCAACTCGGGAAACAACGTGATAAAAAGTTTGTGTTTTACAATCCGCATCTTGCAGGAACAGCTTTTGAATTAATCCATTCCGATGCACAAGGTGAAATCCACAATACACAATGGCAAGCACTACTGAAAAGAAACACATTTGAAACCCCAACAAACTTTGGCGAAGACCGTTACGGTGGGCAAAGCGGACAATATTACAACAACCCCTATTAATCTAAAAGGATAAACATTACATTTGCAGCGCCGTTTGATTTGATCAGGCGGCGCTTTTTATTATGAGCAAAGAACAGAAGCATATAAAAACCGCAGTTGTTATCCTGAACTGGAACGGAAAATCCTTTTTGGAAAAATTCCTGCCGTCTGTATTGGAATACAGTTTAGAAGATGCTGCAGTAATTGTTGCAGACAATGACTCTTCTGATGGTTCTGTTGACATGCTCCGAGAAAAATTCCCGCAGGTTGGCATCATCCAAAACCCGGACAATGGCGGTTATGCCCGCGGTTACAACCTGGCTTTAAAGGAATTAAATGCAACCTACTATGTGCTGCTCAACTCAGATATTGAAGTTTCCAACAACTGGATAAAACCCGTAATCCGGCTTATGGATTCAGACAAAAACATTGCCGCCTGCCAGCCAAAAATCCGTTCCTATTATCAACGCGATGAATTTGAATATGCCGGGGCCGGAGGCGGATATATCGATAAATATGGCTATCCCTTTTGCCGGGGCAGGATATTCCAATCTATGGAAAAAGACAAAGGGCAATATGATGATGATTGCGAAGTATTTTGGGCTTCCGGAGCCTGCATGTTTGTGCGCGCATCTGCTTTTCATGAATTGGGCGGCCTGGATGAGGATTTCTTTGCCCATATGGAAGAAATTGATTTTTGCTGGAGGCTTAAGAACCTTGCTTATAAGGTGATGTATTGCGGATCATCAACGGTTTTTCATGTAGGCGGAGGCACATTGCCCAAGAAAAACCCAATGAAAACTTACCTTAATATCCGCAACAACAATATCATGTTGTATAAAAACCTGCCTGCTAAGCGATTGAGCAAAGTAATGCTTGCACGCCTGGTTTTGGATGGGATAGCGGCATGCAAATTCTTGATTGACGGCGGTTTCAAAGACTTTTATGCTGTGATCAGGGCGCATAAGGACTATATGCGGCGATTACCTCAAACACGTATTAAGCGGAAAAAACTTCCGCACCAAAAAGTTAGCTGCATGTATCAGGGAAATATTGTAGGGGCACATTTCTTCCGTTTCAAAAAGAAATACACGGAGCTGGATCTGCTCAAATTCAAATGCTAGTTTCCTTTAAAAGATAATGTACCGCGAGCAGATATCCGTCAAGGCCAAAACCACTGATACAACCTTTGGCGCCGGCAGCAGTCAATGAATTTTTCCTGAAACCTTCCCGGGCAAAAATATTGGAAATATGCACTTCCACAATCGGGCAGTCTATTGCTTTCACGGCATCGGCAATTACAACTGAAGTATGAGTATAGCCACCCGGATTAAGAATAATCCCATCCGCTTTTCTGTCGGCTTGTTGCAATGCATCCACTAATTCGCCTTCGATATTGCTTTGCAATAATGAAAATTCATGTTGCGGAAAAATATCTTTTAATTTTTCCAGCAAAGAATCGAATGATTGATTTCCATAGATATCCTGCTCCCTTTTTCCGGTCAGGTTCAGGTTGGCCCCATTAATTATTTGGATTAGCATATTCTTTTTGGCAAAGATATAATCTTTTTAACGGACTAATCAAAGCAAACACATCTATCCGGCCGCAATTTCAATTTGCATCAAAACAAATTGCCACAGTCTTACAGGCTGTTTATCTTTTGAGTTTAGCAGCAAGCCGATGCGCTTTATCAGCTTATTAGGTTTCAGGCTTTTAGTTTGATAAACAAAAATGGCACTACTCTATATTTTATGGACAAATGAAAAAATTAAAACCTTATCATTACCGACGAAATTCCTAGTAGATCCAAATACAATTTGATTTCCTTATCAATAATTGGAGAAAATGATCCATCTCAAACCTTCCTAAAGCTTGAAATTTTAGAAAAGTTTTACTCCGTTTGCTCACCAATTTTGATTACTCACAAAAACCGGGTAAAACCAACAAAAACAGCATACACTTACAAAATAATCAAGCACAGATACTTAATCATATGGCACATATGTAGAAACCTGATTTTGTTCTACAGCGGATACATAGTACTTTAGTGGCAAAACTAAAAAAAAGCAAAAAATGAAAAAAGATTTTCGTAAATTATCAGTTCTTGCAATGCTCTCTTTTTTAATAGTATTGAGCGCATGCAATAAGCAGGAGATCAATAATGACCCGCCCCAAAAAGAAGATAGTGGTAAATTCACTGACTTAGAAGTTCCCGAAGGATTTAGCTGGAGCACAGCCAAACCCACTGTTTTTGACCTTAAATTCCAGGATGCCGACGGAATACCCGTAAGCACTGAATTTAGCATTTATACTTCCTATCCAGACGGATCCAAACTGATCGATGGAATAGCCAATGATGATGGAACCTATGAGCTACGCTATAAAATTGCCAGCCGCAACGAAAGCCTTGTGGTTGTTTTACCTGATGGCCAAAAGGAAAGCATTCAATTGGAGGAAATTCAATTAGAAGACTATAACAATACAGATGGATTTTTGGCCCAGAAAGAAATAACATGCAAACAACCGGAATTCAAATCAAGCCGCGCGGTAACCTACCAGTATTTCCCTGCTGAAGGACAATTTGGCACACTTTGTTTTGAGGATACCTGGCCACATCAGGCAGATTATGATTTCAACGATGTGCTGATCGATTATAATGTTAAAGGCACTTATGTAAATAACTGGACAGTAAGTAGAATAGACATGGTCCTTTACCTCCGCGCCAGTGGCGCCAGCAGCCATAATGGGCTAGGAATAAGCTTCAAACATTCATGGTGTTGGAATGGTTATCCACAGGCAGATATAGCGACCATAAAAGTAAACGGCGAGACTATAAATCCGGAATCCGGCACCGTTTATCCATCGTATATTCTTATACCAGATATTGAAGAGCACCAGCCCTATTACAATACTTTTGCTGATCAGGATTTCCGCGATCCAATCCGTTTTGAGGTAAGCATTGAATTTGCTACTCCGGCAGAAGACTGGTGGGAAATTGAGATGCCTCTCAACAACATGTTTATAATAATTGATGGTGAACGCGGACGCGAGCTGCACCTTCCTGATTATATTCCAACATCACTGGCTGACCCATCCTTTGTTGGCACAGGCAAAGACGACTCTAATCCTTATGCATTCAATCCCGATAATTTCAAAGATTCCAAGATGATGGTGGGGTTTTACACTTACAAAACAGAGGAAGGATTTCCCTGGGCTTTGGATATATATTTCGATGAATCAGGAGATAACCTTTTCCGTTATCCTGTGGAATTTATGGATATCCGGGAAGCATATTACCCCGCATTTGAAAACTGGGTGATGTATTGGTGGCCCTGGGACTGGTATCTACCGGAACATCGCGTGGAAGGAAAAGTTTATGAAACCATACCCGACCCAACATATCCTGAAATGGACTAAAAACAGCTTAAGCACAAAAAAATTGCCGTGGTTTACACAAAACCACGGCAATTTTTTTATCCTTTGGTTTTCTCTTTGGTTGAAAGCAGTCCGCAGGCAGCATAAATATCTTCTCCCCTACTGGCGCGAATGGTTGTAATCAAACCTTTGGCATTCAATTCCTCACGAAAAGCTTGCAAGCGTTCCTCCTTTGTTCCCGGCAATGGTGATCCCGGAATTTGATGAAAACGGATTAGGTTAATCCTACAGCGCATTCCATGCAGCAAGCGGGTCAGCTCTTTCACATGTTTCGGACTGTCGTTCATCCCTCCAAAAACAATATATTCAAATGAGATTCGCCTTTGCCGTCCAAAATCCCAGGATCGCAGCTCATTTACCACATCTTTGATCGAATAAACATTTTGTATGGGCATTATTTGCGCACGTTCCTCATCAAATGGAGTGTGCAAACTTACCGCAAGATGCGCCTCACTTTTATTTAAAAAAGTTTGCATTGCAGGAATGATACCTATTGTAGAAACCGTAATCCGTCTCGGGCTCCAGGCAAAGCCCCAGTCGGAAGTCAGGATTTCCAGGCTTTTCAAAACCTCCTCCAGATTGTCGAGCGGTTCGCCCATGCCCATATAAACCACATTGGTCAGTTTATCGCGTTCGGGCAGGCTGCGGATTTGGTTGATAATCTCGCCGGCAGTGAGCTGAGCCTGAAAACCTTGTTTTCCGGTAGCACAAAACAAGCAGCCCATTTTGCAGCCCACCTGCGAACTCACACATAGCGTAGCACGTTCTTTTTCAGGAATATACGCCGCTTCAACAAACTGCAAGTCAGCCTTCTTAAATAAATATTTCTTTGTTCCGTCAACGGATTCCTGCACATTTACAAAATCGGTAAAACCTATATCAAAAGCCGAAGACAGCTTTTGCTTGTTGGCTTTGGAAATGTTCAACATCTCATCAAAAGACCGCACATGCTTTTTGTACAGCCATTCGCAAATTTGTTTCCCAACATATCCGGGCATACCCAGATCCTTCACCAAAGCAATTAATTCCGTTTGTGTTTTGCCCAACAGGGCTTCATTATTTTGCATATCAGATTTTTAACTCATACGTTTACCGGCCTGTCACTACGACCCAATAATCTAAAAATAAATTTCCGCAATAATTTGATTAAAAGGGATTTGTTTTTCAATCAACAGATCACGGCATTCGACCACCATTTCGGCCCGGCCGCAAAGATAATACAGATGTTCTTTGGGCAAACCATTCTGAGCGCGGATCCAGTCGGTAACACGTCCGGCAAAGTTGCCTGCACTGGCATTGCGACTGGCACAGCACACATAATCTGCACCAAACGCCTGTTTGAATTCATCTTCAAAGTAAAAATTCTCTAGATCACGCCCACCATGAACCAGCTTGGCGCCTGCGTAATAACCTGAACGCAACATACTGATAAAGGGTGCGATACCAGTTCCAGAAGCAATCCAATAAGCGGGTTTGTTTTGCCATAAAAAAGAGCCGGATGCTTTGGATATCCGCATTTCAGCGCCCTTTTTCAGGCGTTCCAAGAGTGGGGTCAGGTAACCATCAGATTTAACATCATACAAAATACTCAGCGTATTTTCATTTGCCCCACTGGCGATACTGTAAATCCGATGCTGACCTTCATCTCCGGGCAAGCTCAGGGAAATATGCTGACCTGCCTGAAATAAAAAGGCTTCAGGCCGATTAAGGTGCAACAGATAAACTCCCTCTGCAATTTGTTCCTGATTGTGGCTAAGTGTTGTTTTAATGCTCATAAATGCAAAGATAGAATAAAGCGAAAAACATCAATATGCTTGCATTGTTCAGTAAACGAGACATTTGTTAATTTCAAGTTGACAAGTTTTTCAGGATCAAACACAAAGAATATCTACTTTTGTACGCTTAAAAGCAAGCAATGAAAAGGATACGTTGCATTATATTTGATTGGGGCGATACTGTTATGCGGGATTTTCCGGAAAATCAAGGGCCAATGTACACCTGGGATCACGTAGAATACATTCCGGGTGCAGCAGAAATCTTGCCTTTTTTGAGTCAAAGTCGCCGTAAAATGGTCATTGCCACAAATGCAGGTGCATCCGATACGGAAGCAATGAAAAAAGCTCTGCAACGCATTGATGCCGATCAGTATTTCCATGAATTTTTTAGCTCCAAAGACCTGCGCTACGAAAAGCCGGAACCGCGTTTTTTCCGAAGCATCAGCAATACGATGATGATGAAGCCCGAAGAATGCGTCATGATTGGCAATTCGTACGAAAAAGATATTGTTGGGGCAAAAAAAAGCGGCATGGCAACAATTTTTTTCAATGAACATGATCTGCAAGGCGATTTTCCGTTGGCTGATTATATCATTACCGACTTGCTGGAACTGTTTTCATTATTCCACAAAAGCAAATAATATGTGGCTCAGAGCAACAATAATATTTTCACTGATATCGCTGATAAGCCTGAATTCCAATGCCCAAAATAAAAAAGAACCCGATTTCCATCCACCTCTTGATTTAACACCTGTACTTTCAGGAACATTTGGTGAGCTGCGCTCCAACCATTTCCATTCAGGAATTGATTTTAAAACGCAGCAGGTTGAAGGAAAAATCGTTTATGCGATTGAAGAAGGTTATGTTTCACGCATCAAAGTTTCGCCATGGGGCTATGGCAAAGCACTGTATGTCACACATCCCAACGGCTACACTTCTGTTTATGGGCATTTGCAGCGCTTTAATCCTGAAATTGAAGAATATATTAAAGCCTACCAATATGCGCAGCAACAGTATGCTGTGGATAAATACCTGATGCCCGATGAGATCAAACTCAGCAAAGGCGATACTATTGCCATATCGGGAAATACAGGAGGCTCGATGGGACCGCACCTGCATTTTGAAATCCGCAAAACAGCAACACAAAACCCTGTAAATCCTATGCAATTTGGTTTTGGCCCCAAGGATGACCGGCCTCCTACAATCTTAGGCTTAGGCATTTATCCCGCAGAAGAAAACACACTTAGCATTTTAGGTAAAAATGGATATTTTCCTGACATACAAGGTAAAGCTCCCGAGTACAAAGTTCCTGACACCATCAAGCTTTATGGCCAATGCTATTTGGGGATCAAAACATACGACCAGCTGAACGGAGCTGCAAATAAAAATGGAGTTTATGCTGTTAAATTGTTTATTGACAGCAATTTGGTGTATCATCACAGCATGGACGAACTATCGTTCAGTACAACGCGCTATATCAATAGTTTGATTGATTATGCCGGCTATGTAAATGATAAGGGGCGCTATCAAAAGACTTGGAAACAGAGCAATAATAAGCTCAAGATTTACCATAAACAAAAAAATGGCGGAATTTACAGGTTCACAGATGGCAAAGCGCATCAAATTGAATATCAAGTATCTGATTTTTCAGGCAACAAAAGCAAACTTTCCTTTATCCTGCTAAGCGACACCAGTATGGCAAATCAAGAATTTTTAAAAGACAGCCTTGATTTTCTACTGATCTATCCGGAACAGCCTTTTCGTTTTAAAGAAGATAAGGTTGGATTTAGCGCACCTACATATGCATTTTATGACACAGTTCATTTCACTTTTAGCATTGACAGCGCCTGTACAAACTGCCTTGAACCCCAATACAAAATCCACAGACCGGGAACTCCCATACACAAACGTTGCATTCTAAAGATGGAAAGCAATATTGCCGATAGCCTAAAAAAGAAAACATTTCTGGTACGCAAAGTTGATGATAAATGGATTTATGTCGGTGGAAAATGGAAAGGAAAGATCATTGAGGACCGCATAAGGTCATTCGGCACCTATAGCCTAATGATGGACAGCATTGCGCCAGAAATTAGTATATTTCACGCAAAATCAGATAGTTTAAATCTGAATCCTAATAAAAAATTAATTGTTCGGCTCAAAGATGATATGTCGGGAATAAAAGAGTACAGAGGCGAATTGAACGGACATTGGATTTTAATGGAATACGACCCCAAGAAAGAACGTTTAAGCTATGAACCGGATAAATTCTTTAATAAAGGGATTAATCATTTTATATTTCGTGCAGAAGATTTATGCGGCAATAAAAGCGAAATAAAAGCAGTGATTATCAAAACAGATGAGTAAATATTTATTTACCATACTATTTATCGTTTCGGCTTTGCCAATAAGAAGCCAAACGCAAAATTCAGTTGTGATTGACGCCGTTTTTTCCTGTTCATACAATTTTGAATGGGACGAAAAAGCAAGTGATTTTGATCGTCATATCATCAGGGAAATCACAAAAGACAAGCTTAAAGGACTTAAAAACACAAAGATAAACACTAAGGTAGAAATAGGACGCCTTCGAACCAGGAATGAATTAGGCATCGAATTGGTTTATTATTTTTTACATAATTTACGATTTCAAGGAGATCTATATTACTCAGGATTTGACCTTTCTGATGTACTCATGCCAGATGAAATCAAATTATATTGCTGCTCCGGGAGGCAAAACAAAGAATACACTCTCAAGTATCAATGCGAAAATGCAACTTATGACAGCATTTTGCAAATCATGCCCCACAACAGCCCAAACGAATATTGCAGTTGTAAATTAATATACACAGAAAATACAGAAAAGCGTTTTGATATTTTTTTATTGAATATCAAAGATTACCTGGGATGGGATCAATTTACAAAGGAAATTTTAGATCAAGCGGAGGACATGCGTAATTTCGGTGCTGAAAATACCGCTGCCTTATTGGCCGATCTGAGTATGCTCGAAATAATTATTAACACAGCAGATCAATGTGAATTCCTGTCCAAAAATAAACAGGACCCAAAAAATTTGAGCAAAACGCTGAAATTGCTCAAACGAAAATACTGGCAAATGATGATTCTAGCCGAAAAAGAATGTAAAGGCAAAGAACTTTATTCTGATAAAAAGTTTGCATCACAATTCAGCTACTATCGGATTGAACGAGAATTAAAATTATATAAAATCATAAATAACCTGAATCCTTTTCATAATACAGCCTTGGTCACTATGATGGATCGCATTGGCCCGTTTTTTGAGAATGGTGATGTAACAAAAATACTATTTAACGAAACAAGGGGAAATAAGTGCCGCAACTTTCAAATTGCTTTGTATGATAGCCTAAAAAACAGTTACATGCGCTCATCTATAGAATTATTAAAAGAGAATTCTTATACGGAAGCACTGGCCATGCTAAAACGTGCATTACAGTGCAATACTAAGGATGCGCGTAGCTATAAAATCAATCAATTAATAGCGAAAACACGTTACCAGATATACTTTTCTTACTTAAAAATAGCCGACCGGAGCATTCAACAAAAGCAATATAAATTTGCTGAGGATTTCATACAAAAGGCACGGAATTACCAAAAGCTATTCAGTGGGATAATAATTCTGCAGTCGCATGCTGATGATGTATGTAAGAAACTGATCAGGGACATGATGTGTGATACCGGAGTATCCATGCAAAAACGGATTGAAACATTGGAATCAGTTACAAACTTATACCATACGCTATCAAAAACTGATGAAAAACTTTATACGGATATTATCCGTTTAGCACTCAAAACTTATGATGTCATTATTACAAAGAGTATGCAGTTTTATAACGAAAGCCAAGGTGACAGTTCGGCTTTATACTTATCAGAAGCTATAGAATTAAGGACATATTTTAAAGGGGAAATAAGGCAAAGTAATGAAGAAAAAGAATTAAGCTCAAAATTGATTGATACAGATAATAAGCTTGGCTCAATAAGTTTATCAACAGATACTTATGAAGGAAACTTATCTGAAATATGCAAAAGGAAAATTACATTTTATGATTCACTCAAAGAACAAATAGAAGAAGCTGTTGCCCAGGCAAAAATAAGCAGTCTGCCCCGAATTTATGAAATAGTAAAAAGACATAAAGGCAGCACAAATCACTGTACAGATTCAAGTTGGAACAAATTAGCCAATACATGTTCCATTTATCAGGTTTTAGCAGACTATGCTACATTAAAAAAGACAGCTGAAATGGCATTATTGACCAATGATTACGAATTTGGTCTCAGTTTTTTGCTCCGTATGAACGAAGATAAACTTCTTGAGAAATTAAATACATTCAATTTCACCCCTCCCACCTTAATCGAATCAATAGGTAAAGCAAGAGATACTGCCTTTAGCTTTTTTTGTTTGAATTATTTTCTAGATATTAATGATATTAATAAAAGCTTGCAATGTCTTGATATTCTGCGTCAGCAAAATGTTGAAGAAAGGGAAAGCCGTTTTTATCAGGAGTTAATTGCAGTAAAACTTGCCAAAAGGGACAAATCGCAAGAGATAGGCAAGAATCCCGAAGAAAAGCTGCGCCTTTATATTAGCGATACAAAATGGTATCGCACTTTTCGAAAATCATATATAAAAAACTGGAAGCAGTATAAAGTAGATTGGAATTAAGGAACATCTGTTTATAACCTGCCTTATTCACAAAATATTCTATTACGCGCCCAACCGCTGCAATAGAAATAAATGCTATCTTTTTGGTGCTCAAAATAGCTACGGCTATTCCTGTGCGCCAAAAATATGCGCTTCCTTTCTCTTATTGCGGTTTGTGTGTGGTCACTGAACTTGTCGAATGTGCTCATGATGAAATTTCATGAATAAAGCAGGATAATAGTTTTACCTACATTTTTTAAGGAAATGTTGTACAGTTTGAAGCGTATCCAACCCTTAGTATCCTTCTGAATACAGCGAGAACCTGTCGAAATAAATACAAAACAGTAAGCATGTCGGACGATAAACCGCAGAACCCTCGGGAAATTCATAACAGCATCTGGTTTCACTAAAATATAATAAAAACCACATGTGAATTAAACACTAATAATCCTTTTATAATCAACTGTTTTTGAAAAACTCTTGTTTTTTTTGTTCTCAAAAAGCAGCCAACACAAAATTAGCATATATTTGGCATCTAAAATATAAATCAAAAAGCGAAGAAATGAAACGTATTCTTATTTTAGGGCTGTTGTTTTTCTTTACAGCCTTTATTACTGAAGCCCAAATTATTGACCCAAAAAAAGCTTTAAAAAACGAAGGAGAAAACCGAACCAACCAAAACATTAATAAAGGAGTGGATGCCGGCTTTGACAAAGTGGAAGAAGGAATTGGCAGCTTATTTAAAAAGAAGAAGAAGAAAAAGAAAAAGAAAAAAGAAGAAACAGAAGAGCAAAGCACAGATCAAACTTCAGAGCAGGATCCTGATGCATCGTCAAACTCAGGGGAAGAACTTGCAGGAAATGAAGATCCAGCAGCAAAGCAGCCTAATGTGCAATGGTCAAAATTTGATTTTGTACCCGGTGATGAAGTCATTTTTGAAGATGGCCCGGATATCATGGAAGAAAACGGCGAATTCCCAAGCCGTTGGGATTTGGTCAGTGGTCAGGTAGAAATTGCCAATGTGGATGGCGAAAACGTAATCATGTTCCTTGATGGAGCACCGATGATCATTCCTTATCTTGAAAATTCCGATGAAGATTATCTTCCTGAAGTATTTACTGTTGAATTTGATATGTACACCCCAAAAGACGGAAACCGTTTCCAGTTATATTTGACCGACAGAAAAAACCAGCGAACTTCAGAAAGCCAGGAATTTCAAATAAGACCGATCAGAGTTGATGCTCCCGGAAACATTACCGTTGAGCATAGTTCAAGGGATTATACTTATTGCGAGAACGGATGTTGGACGCATGTTTCCCTTGCCTACACCAAAGGCAAAATGAAAGTTTATATTGACGACACACGCCTGATCAACATCCCCCATTATGAGTTTAATCCTTCAGGAATTACCATCCAGGCTTATTTTGCATCGGCAAAGGATAACCAGCCTTTTTACTTAAAAAACGTGCGCATCGCCAAGGGTGGTGTGAAGTATTACAAACGTGTGCTTAGTGATGGTAAAATTGTTTGTAACGGCATTCGTTTTGACGTAAATAAAGCCACACTGAAACCTGAATCAATGGGGCCTATTAACAAAGTGTTCCAATTGATGCAAAAACAGCCTGATTTGAAATTCAGCGTGGAAGGACATACCGACTCAGATGGTGATGATCAGTTCAACCTCAAGCTTTCGGAAGAACGCGCTAAAGCCGTCATGGATCAGCTTATCTCCATGGGCATCGCTGCTGACCGCCTGAAATATAAAGGGTTTGGCGAAAGCCAACCAATAGATAACAATACTACTGCCGAAGGTAAAGCCAACAACCGTCGTGTGGAATTTGTGAAATTTGACTAAATATATTTTAATTTCGAGCACTTGCTGACACGCTATTAAGATAACCAAATGCAGTCCAAAAGCCCCCATATTTACTCGTTTGGACCGCATTTGGTTTGCACTTCCGGCTAGAGGCCGAAAATGTGCAGTAAATATTAATATCAACTATTTAAAACTAATCAAAACTAAGTACAATGAAAAAAATTGCAAGAATCCTGTTTTATGTCAACATTGCAATGATGAGCAGCCTGCTCATATCCTGTGGTGGCAGCGAAAAAAAAGAAGCTGATGAAAAACTGGGGAAACTGGAAATAGAAATCCCTAAGAATCTGGAATCCAATGATGCCGCTGTTCAATACGTCAACGAAATGAACCTTGTTGTGGACGATTATGCCATGCTGATGGACGAACTTGTTGAAGAAGTTGGCGAATACAAAGGAATGAAAGAAGAAGATCTCGGCATGATGGATAAGCTGAAACTTACAACAGCTATGGCAAAAGTGGCCATGGAATCGACACAAATAATGGCGCGCTGGGGCGAATGTACCGACAAGCGTATGAATATGGAGCAACAGCTCAGTGAAGAAGAAATTGAAGCTTTAAATCTTGTTTATAAGCGCTTTGAGGAACGCATGGAACAAGTAAAAAACCGTCACGAAGAATTCTTTGCCGAAGAAGAAACTGTAGAATAATGCCTTTTAAATTCTAAAACAGCAATGAAATTCACTAAATTTTGTGCACTCAGTTTGATTCTGGTCCTGCTCATGGTATCCTGTAAGCAATCATCAATCAGCACTGTGGACAGGATGCTCAACGGCCCGGATGATGAACTGGTAGCGTTGCTCAAAGAACAAGCCCGGCAAGACAGCCTGAACAAAACACCCGAAGAGATCTCGGTAGAAAAAGCTGAAAAAGAGCATCTGGGTAAAATCATGGCAGCACGTGAGGAAGAGCGGAAGAAGCTTGACCTTGAGGAAGAACAAACGACAAACTCGCATATTATTACTACCAATGCACTGGATTTTTTGCCCTATATATTTGCTATTTTAATGATATTGACAATTGCCTTGCCCATCATTCTGGCAATAAGAAAAGCAATTAAAAAAGCCGGCGACATGAGCTATACCATTGGAGAAATGACAGAAAAAATGGATCAATTCAGTGATGATCCGCGTTTTAAAGATTTATCAGAAGAAAAACGCAAAAATTTTGAAAAATTTAAAAACTTTATTGATAAAAAGAAATAACAACATCTAAACACAAAAGAAAATGACACTAACTATTATTATTGCAGCAGTAGTACTGATACTCATTATCAGTATAATCTCTATGTATAACGGTCTGATCCGCCGCAAAAACGAAGTTGATAACGCCTTCGGGGGGATCGACGTCCAGCTTAAAAAACGTTACGATCTGATCCCAAATCTGGTATCTACCGTAAAACAATATGCATCTCACGAAAAAGAACTACTTGAAAAAGTTACCGAACTTCGTGCTAGGGCAACCAATGATAAGCTGAGCAATGACGAAAAAGTTGCGCTCGACAATCAGATTTCTGCCGGTATGAAAGGGATTATGGTAGCCGTAGAAAGTTATCCCGACCTCAAAGCCAACGAAAACTTCATGAACCTGCAGCGCACCCTCAACGAAGTTGAATCGCAAATTTCAGCCGCACGCCGTACTTACAATGCTGTAATTACAGATTATAACAATGGCATCCAGACTTTCCCAAGGAATATCCTGGCCAACCAGATGAATATGAAAGCAAAAGAAGTTTTCGTGATTCCGGAAACAGAAAGACAAAATGTTGACGTAAGCAAACTCTTCTAAATACTGAAAAATGATTGATAAAGAAAATTTACACAAACTATACGAAAGCAATTTAAAAGACCAACTGTCCGCACTTGAAGGACAACGGAAAAAAATCCTGTTGATCTATGTTGTTGCCATTTTGCTTATGGCATCACCTTTCATTATATTTTTTCTGACACCTTTGGGAGACAACAAATCCTTGCAAAATGCTTTTCCACTCTTTTTAATTCCTGTGCTTGGTGGTTTCGGACTGGTTTTTTGGGCACGAACCCTCCAAAGGAAATACCGTTCAGAATACAAACAAAAGGTTGTAAAACAGATTGTCCATGCCATTGACCCGGAATGGGCCTATCAGGCAGACGGACGCATCAGCGAGATGGAATACCGCGAAAGTGAAATTTTTCGGAAAAGCTATGACCGCTACCGTGGCGACGACCTGATCAGCGGGCAAATCGACAAAACCGATTTCCGTAGCTCGGAGCTGCATACCGAATACAAAACCTACGAGAAAGACGACGACGGAAATACGAAAGAAGAATGGCACACTATTTTTAAAGGTTTGTTTTTCCATGCCGATTTCAATAAAAATTTCCAGGGAAAAACTTATGTCCAACCTGATACCTTTGAAAAACTATTGGGAAAATTCGGTCAGAACTGGGTAAAAGTAGGTGGCAATGCGTCACTTGTAAAACTGGAAGACCCTGAATTTGAAAAACTCTTTAAGGTATATTCGACCGACCAAAACGAAGCACGCTATATCCTCACGCCTGCCATTATGGAAGCCCTGGTGCGCATACGAAAGGAATACAAACGCAGCATGAACCTGAGTTTTATCGGCAGCCGTGTTTATTGTACTTTTTTCTCGAACAAAGATCTTTTTGAACCGAGGATTCTGAAATCGGGCGTCAACTTCAAAGACATTGAAGAAATGCACCATTTATTTATGGTCAACTACACAATTGTAAGTGAACTGAACCTGAACACACGAATATGGACAAAAGATTAAATAGTTTTTGTCCATAATGTCCGATCTCAGCGTTATTCTTGGAGTTGAAACCAGTCACTTACCTCAGTAAGCTCCTTATTTTCAACACCAAGAATGCCTCGACCTCGAACATTCTGAACCAAAAACACGACTTTATAGACGAGCACTAAATTGTGCTTGTCCATAATGTCCGATCTCAGCGATATTTCTTTTGCTATAAACAGTCATCCCGTAAAGACGGGACTCAGCATAGCACCTTGAATTTGAACTTTATAGAGCAAACTCCCGACTCTATGGACAAAAGATTAAACAATGGAAGACATTCTAACTTCTGAGCAAAAAAAGGAATTGCTCAAACTGGACAATCGCAGAAAACTGATCCTTGCTTTGACCATGCTTGCCGCAGCCATTTTCTTCATAACATTTGCATTGACATTTTATGATATCATCCGAATGGAAGGCGAAACTGTCGCTTTTAAGAAAGAGTACGGAGGTTTTATAGTTAACCGTATGCTTCTGGCAGTTGCTTTGTCGCTTACTATACTTTGGATTGCCGGAAAACTGCAGCCGGCTTTCAAATTAAACTACAAAAACAAAGTTGTTTCGAGGCTGGTTCAGGCTCTGGAGCCGGATTGGAATTATGACGCTAAAAAACACATCTCGGAAGAGGAATACATCAACAGCAATCTGTTCAATCAATCTTATGAACATTTTGGCGGTGATGACCTGATCACAGGCAAAATAGGCGATACTGAGTTCCAATGCTCAGAGCTGCACAGCCAAAACAGCCACAGAACAACCGATAGTGATGGAGATTCAAAAACCGAGTGGACCAGTGTTTTTCATGGCTTCTTCTTCGTAGCAGGTTTCAACAAAAATTTCAAAGGGGAAACCTATCTGGTTCATGGCGATTTGGAACACAAAGCGCAAACCTTTCGTGGATCAGACAGGTCGCCGGGATCAGCATCCAGATTTGCCAAACTTGAAAACAAGGAATTTTCTGAGATTTTTACGGTAAAAACCACAGATCAGGTTGAAGCGCGCTACATCCTTACTCCCAGTATGATGGAAGGTCTTGTTCGGATTTACAAAAGCATCGAAATGCCCATTCACATTTCCTTTGTGGACAATAAGGTGTTTTTCGCCATCCGCTTGACGGAAGACCTTTTTGAGCCCAAACTGATGAAATCGGTGCTGAACAAAAAGGAGATTAATAAAATAACGAACCTGCTTAAACTCAACCGGCTGTTGGTTGACGAGCTGCAACTGAACAATAAACTCTGGATTTGATATGAACATTAATCAAAATACGGACGAAATAAGAAAGCTGTTCGATCAGAAATTAAAGCCTGCTTTGGCTTCTCTGGAATCTACTCGAAAGAAAATCAGGCTACACCGCAATATTTGTGCGGTGCTTGCTCTGGTGATGTTCCTGTTCCTTTTCAGTGATTATCTTTGGCTGCAAATTACCGTACCTGTCCTTTGCCTGATCGGCCTGGGATATTTTGGCACAAAAATTTTTGGAAGGTATTTCCATTTCCGAAAAACCTATAAAACTGAAGTTGTTTCAAAGATTATTCATCTGATTAATCCTGAATATCTGTATGATGCAAACAAAAGCCTCAGTTTGGAAGAATTCAGTCAAAGCAAATTTTATAAACGAAAGGCTGATCGAGTGAGGGGCGATGATTTTGTTTGTGGCAGGATTGGCCGCACGGCATTTCGCTTCTCTGAGCTCCTGGCCGAATGGAAGGAAGTTCGCACCGAAGACGGGAAAACACATACCTACTGGAATGAAATATTTAAAGGCTTGATGTGTGTTGTTGAATTCAATAAACGTATTGATGAAGAAACATTCGTATTTCCCCAAAAAAGCAAAATCATGCACGGTATTTTCAAAAGCGAAAAATCTAAAGACCATCATTACGGCAATTTAGTGAAACTGGAAAATCCCGAATTTGAAAAATATTTCAAAGTTTATGGCAGCAGGAAGCCCGTTATATCCTAACGCCAGCAATGATGGAAGCAATGGTCAATATGCATAAAACCTATAAACTTGACCTTCATTTTTCCTTTATTGGCGAAAATGCCTATTGCGCCATACCTTTTGAAAAATATCTTTTTGAGCCACGGATTTCAAAAAGCCTTATTCATTTCGACGATATGGAATTTATGTACCGTATGTTTGGACTTATCAGGATTCTTATTGATGAAATGAACCTAAATACACGTATCTGGACAAAACAATGATTATTTAACCAATTAAAATTTATTTACTTATGAAAAAAACAATTACACTTTTGCTGGCGTTGCTATGTGTCATCGCCTTACAGGCTCAAAATCAAAAAGCCAAAAAATTCGCTGTGAAATCAGGTTATATCGAATACAAACTGGGCGAAAATGCCACCGGGACCAAAAAGCTATGGTGGGATGATTTCGGAAAAAAAACACGAACAGAAGAAGACTCCAAAACCGTGACCAAAATGTTTGGCATTACGGACACAAAAATCGTTAAATCCACTACTATTATGGACGGCCCGAACTATTGGGTAGTTGATCAGGTAAAAAACGATGCGCAAAAAGGTACTACTCCTTATTATCAAGAAGGTCAGGAAATGACGGAAGACATGACCGAAGAAGAGCTGAAAAAGCTTTCTGACGACATCCTCACTCAAATGGGCGGGCAGAGGCTTCCCAACGAAAACTATCAGGGCTATGATTGCGAAGTTCTTGAGCTGATGGGCACACGTTCATGGATTTACAAAGGAATCACACTTAAAATCAAAGGTGAAATTATGGGTGTAAAATCCCTGGAGGAAATGGTAAAATTTGATCCCGGCAAATCCGTTTCGTCCAGCATGTTCAAACCCGATCCTAATATTGAATATCAGGACATGAACAAAATGATGCAGCAGATGATGCCAACTTTTGAGGAAGAGGACGAGGACTAAGAACATACTTTGACAAAAATATTTTGGTAAAGCCCTCTTCATTTCCGAGGGCTTTTTTTGTGCCTTTTCCTGGTTTTTCTGCGAATTTATCCCACAAAAAAGTACAACCGATGTATCCGAACCCATAAATCATTATTATTCAATGTATTATAAAAACACATCCAAATGTACATCCAAGGCATCAGAACCTTTGCTTTTTCAAATAAACGATTGACATGAAAGTTCTTGGTACATTTGCAGCGTTTTGGTTGAAAAACCGAATGAGATGAGTTAATGAACAAATCAAATAACACAAAAAAAAGAATGAGAAAATTAATGGTATTAATGAACATGCTTATCCTTGCATTTTTGGTACAGTCGTGCTCGGAAATACGAGAAAGTAAGGAAAAAAAAGAAGACCGCCTGGTGAGATCTATGGTTGTCGGATACAATCAAAACCATGAAGAATATTCTTACTTCGGAAATCTGGCCGAGAGCCGAAAAGTTAATATTTCATTCCGGACCGGTGGCGAGCTGGAAGAGCTTAATGCCACCGAAGGCCAACTGATCAAGGAAGGAAGCATGATTGCTCAAATCGATAGCCGCGACCATCGTCTGGCACTGGATGCTGCAAAAGCACAGTTTGAACAGGCCAAAGGTGAATACGAACGTTATCAACAGTTATATGATAAAGGAAAACTGCCGGAAAACACCTTGGACAAATTAAAATCGGGTTACCTACTGGCAAAAAGCAATTTTGAAAACGCTCAGAATACGGTAAACGATTGCCGTTTGCAGGCACCTTTTTCGGGCTATGTTTTCGAAGTTTTTGTCGAAAACCATGAATCCGTTGCTCCTGGACAGCCAATCATTAGTTTATTGGATATGAGCAAAGTAGAGGTTATTTTCGAAGTTCCGGAAGCGCACCTGGCCTTTTTTGACAAAAACCCTCAATTTGAAATTGAAGTAAAACACGCTAAATTATCCCATATTCCTGCTGAATTAAAAAGTATCAGCGAAAAAGCAGACGCCAACAACCTTTATGAAGTGCGCCTTCAGGTAGAAAACAAAAACAATAAGCTTAAGTCGGGTATGAGCTCTACGGTTAATTTATCATTCGACCGGGAATTAGAGGATACATTTATTGTCATCCCCGCAGAAGCTGTTTTTCATGAAACGGGAAATACTTTCGTTTGGATAATAAACAAGGACAACACCTTAAGAAAACAAAAAGTTGTTACCGGCAAAGCTTTAAACAATGGCAAACTATGTCTTCAAAGTGGCCTAAGTCCCGGCACTCGTATACTAACAGCCGGAACTCATTTCGTAACTGAAGGCCAAAAAATCAGATTATCCAATTAATTCAACACCCTTAAAGATTATAAGTATGCTGGATAAAATCCTGAATCAAAAGGCATTTATTACATTTGGACTGATCATGGTCTTTGTTGGCGGTATTATTTCCTATAAAAATCTGGGAAAACTGGAAGATGCCGAAATTCCGATAAAAGCGGCCAAAGTAATGTGCGTCTATCCTGGTGCTTCTGCCGAAGAGGTAGAACAGGAAGTTACGATTGAACTGGAAAAAGCCATCCGGAAACTAGATTATATCGACAATATTCAAAGCCGTTCATTACCGGGACTTTCCGATATAACCATAAACCTCGATTGGGGAAAAGTAGGCGTTGATGAACTGCCTCAATACTGGGACAACCTGCGGAAAAAAATAGCCGATGTTTCCGGCAACCTGCCATCAGGTGCTCAGCCCCCTGTTGTTCTCGACGACTTTGGCGATGTTTATGGTATCTTTTTTACACTTTGTGGCGATGGATACTCTTATGAAGAACTGCACCGATATGCCAAAGAAGCAAAACAGGCCATCAGCCTGATTGATGGCGTCAAGAACGTTGAAATAATGGGCGAACGAACAGAAACTGTGGACATTATTTTCAGCAAGGACAAATTTGCACGTCTGGGCATCAACCCCATGATGATCGTCCAGCTCATCAATGACCAAACAAATCCTGCAAACCCGGGCAGCCTTGTATATGGCACGGAACGTATGCGCCTCAATGTTGGCGAAAAATTCAAATCGCTTGATGAGCTTAGAAATATGGTCATACAAGCTCCTTCAGGAGGAAAATACCTGCTGGGCGATGTTGCAGAAATAAGCCGTTCCTATATGGAGCCACGAAACAGCGGGCTTCGAGCCGATGGAGTGCCCGCTCTGGGCATTGGAATTTCAGCTGCCAGTGGCGTTAACATCATTACCGTTGGAAAAAAAATTGACGAATGTATTGAAAACCTGGAAAATAATTTTCCTGTTGGCGTTGAATTTAACCCGGTTTTCCACCAATCCGTACGTGTTAAAGAGGCCATCAGTAATTTTATGATCAACCTGATTGAATCTGTACTCATCGTTATTGGAGTACTGCTTATTTCGATGGGTTTCCGTAGTGGGTTCCTCATCGCCAGCGGGCTTGTACTTACTATTCTTGGCACATTTATCATGATGTTCGGCTTTGATGTGCAACTTCAAAGGGTTTCCCTGGCTGCCATTATTATTGCAATGGGAATGCTTGTTGACAACTCAATTGTTGTGGCTGATGGTATTTTGGTTGACCTGAAAAGAAAAATCCCTGGCAGGAATCCTTTTACCTTTGCGGCAAAGCAAACAGCAGTACCGCTGCTTGGAGCAACCTTGGTCGCCATTCTTGCTTTCCTACCATTGGCTTTGTCGCCCGGAGGAGCCGGTGAATTCCTTCGCTCGCTTTTCTTTGTTCTGGCGATTTCGCTATTTATCAGCTGGATACTGGCCATGATACAAACGCCCTTTATGGCCCGTTACTTTTACAGTAAAGAAAGCGGAAAGAAGAAAAATACGGCCAAAGAAAACGATGACCCTTATAGCGGCCTGTTTTACAGAAAGTTCGGTCAGTTTATCCGCTATGCATTACTTCATAAAACAATAGTCATTGTCATTACTGCTATCATTTTCATGTTTTCAATGTGGTCTTTCCGCTTTGTAAAACAGATATTCTTTCCCACCATGGCTTACAATCAGTTCTTTGTTGAGTACTATCTGCCTGCCGGATCCGATATTGAAGAAGTGGACCGCGACATCACCAAAATCAGTGACAGCATAGCTGATTGGGACAAAATAACAGACATCACTACGTCCATAGGCTCAACTCCTGCACGATACACATTAATGCGTCCGGTAAATTCCTATAGCAGCAGTTATGGTGAAATCATCATCAACACTACAGATTATGCTGCCGCTTTAGATCTTGCTCCGAAAGTTGGTGAATACATCAAAAAGCATTATCCGCAGGCAATGATACGCTCCAGAAATTACCAGCCAATTTCTGCTGAGTATCTGATTGAAGCAAAATTCAGTGGGCCGGATCCTGAAGTACTCCGACAGCTTGCAGAAGAAGCCAAGGATATAATGAGGGCAAATGAAAATGTTTCCGTTGTTACCGACAACTGGAAAAACATGACCAAAACGCTGAACCCATACTACAGCCAGAACAAAGGCAAACAACTGGGCATTTCACGTGATAACCTCAGCAACAGTATTGCTATTGCAAATAACGGAATGCCGGTTGGCCAATATTGGGATGGAGATGAATCGCTTCTGATGATGCTCAAACTAGACGAATCATCTATGAAAGAGATCAATCAAATTCCACTTCTTCCCGTTTGGGGACAGGGCGCATCGAGTGTTCCGCTCAATCAGGTTACAGACAGCCTGAAAATTGGCTGGGAAGACAACCAGCTACAGCACTACAACAGTGAGCTGGCAATAAAAGCGCAATGCGATCCTGTTCCAGGCATTAGTGCTCCGGATTTATGGAACCAGCTTCATAAAGATATCGAAGCTATTAAAATTCCCAAGGGATATAAAATGGAATGGCTGGGAGAACACGAACAAAACATACGTGCCAACGAAGATATCATGACTTACTTCCCTCTGGCTATTATGCTGATGATCCTGATCGTGATCGGGCTCTTTAACAACTTCAGGCAGCCAATCATCGTTTTTGCTGTGGTCCCGCTGGCATTTATTGGTGTAATCATGGGCATGCTGATAACGGGCAATGCATTTGGGTTTATGACGATTATCGGTTCGCTCGGACTTATTGGCATGATGATCAAAAATGCCATTGTTTTGCTTGATCAAATTAATGTAGATTTGAAAAATGGCAAGGACAAACTCCATGCAACAGTCGATGCGGCCGTATCAAGGTTCCGCCCGGTGCTTATGGCATCGCTTACTACAGTCGTGGGCATGGCCCCGCTGCTTTTTGACGATATGTTTGCCAGTATGGCAGCCGCTATCATGTTTGGTTTGCTGGTAGGTACGGTCATTACCCTGATCATTGTCCCTGTTTTATATGCGATTTTATATCGTATTGACACCAAGCCCCTGAAACAAATTTCTAAATAAACAGAACATGAATTATATTCAATCAACATATGCCCTGATCCTGGCCCTGCTTCTTTTGGCAGGCCAGTCCAACGCGCAAGAGGTCATCAGCCTGGATTCTTCCAGGGCCATGGCTATACAATATAATAAACAGCTTCAGGAAGCGCGCTTACAAATTGATGAAGCTGAAGCAAATAAAAAAGAAGCATTCACCAACTATCTGCCCAAATTCGACGCTAGCGGCAGCGGGATGTACTTGCCCAATATTGACGATATAGGTATGCCGGGATTTTTCCTGCCGACTGCCAATAGTGCTGAAGAAGCTCAGGCTGGAAATTACAGCGGTGAAAGCGATGTTTGGTTTCCCGGATTTTCTCTTGGGATAGACGAAATCCTTTACTATACCGCCGACCTAAGTGTAAGCCAGGCCGTTTATGCCGGTGGCAAAATCCGCAATGCCAATAAAATGGCTGATATTGCAGTAGGCATCAGTAAAAACAATCTTGAGCTTAATAAAAGCCAGATACTGGAACAAACCGATAAGGCATATTGGACCGTTCTCGCTGTAAAAGAAAGCCTGAAACTGGCAGGAAAATATATTGATCTGCTCACCGAACTTGAAGAACAGCTCTCCGACAGCTATGAACTGGGACTGGCACCCCGCAGTGACTTATTGCAGGTGCGCGTTCAGAAAAACCAAGCAGAACTCAATGAGATTCAAGCAAGAAACGGCCTAAAACTGGCTAAAATGCAATTGTGCCAGATAATTGGACTAGATGTACAATCGGACATCACGATAGGTGATACGGTCATGCAACAAACAATAATCCCCGATACGTCGGAAAGCATTAACAGGGCATTATCACTGCGCCAGGAGCTGAATATGCTGGAAAAACAGATAGAAATAAATGAGTTAGAAAGAAAAAACGTGCGGGCCGATTATTTGCCACAGCTAGGCGTTGGCGCCAGCTATACCTACAGCAAAGTAAACGACTTAATGGATGACGGTCAATGGAACACCATGATTTCCGGGCAAATAAGCATACCCGTTTTTCACTGGAGAGAAAGCAGCCACCGAATGAAAGCGGCACAGCTCCGAAAAGAACAAAGCATGGTGCAACTTGCCAATACGCGCGATTTGATCAGCCTTGAGGTAAGCCAGGCCCTTACGCGCCTCGACGAAAGCATCGAAGCGATCGCCCTGGCACGCAAAAGCAAAGCAGAAGCCGAAGAAAGCCTGGAAGAAACCCAAATAGGCTATGATGCAGGGCTGAACAGCATCACGCAGGTACTTGATGCTCAAGCAAGCTGGCAGCAGGCACATACTGAGCTCATTCGTGCCCTTACTAATTTTGAAATTTCCAAAGCCCGATATAATAGAGTTTTAGGGAAATAAACCCATTATAACCCTGTAAATTCAAGTCATGCTTCCTGTTTCAAGCATGGCTTGTTTTTTTTGGGGGAAAAGCAGTAAATTAGCAACAAATTTTAAAAACAGCCTATTATGAAAAAAACTCTGTATTTCCTGTTTGGAATTCTGCTATTCAGCTTGCTTTTTGCTTCCTGCTCAGATGATGAAAAAGACGATCCGGATGATCCTAAAGTTGTTACTTATACAATCTCTTACCAACTCGACCGGACTGAGGGCGATGCAAGTTCATACAAGGATTTTGTAATTACCTATACGGATGCTGACGGAACCAGCAAAACGCTTGAAAATCCAGATTTTCCTTGGACACTGAGCTTTGATGGCATTTCTAAGGGTAAAAGCTTCACTTTTAAAACAAGCTGCACATTGCTTACCGGCAAAAGCCTTAACATTTCAGGCTCTGTTGGTTATACGGGAACCGATGGAAGCCTAAACACATCCAATGTTTCTTTAGGCGGTTCCAATCCTGTGAAAGACATTCCGCTGACAAGCCAAACCAGTATTACAACGCCTTCAAAATAGGTTCATTTCCTAAATTGATTTCAAGGCAATAACAGCATTTTCGGCAGCATCGCCATGAGGACAATGTACTTCGGTGATGTATGCCGGGTTTCTTTTTTCCAGGCCAAAAAGGTAGGCTTTATCGTAATATTTTAAAGTAATTTCAGCAACTGACTTAAAATCATTATTTTCTAAAGCTTCTATTGCATTTTTATATTGAAGCCCTCCTAGCCTTTTGGCAATCCGTTTTGTTGCTGCGCGCAAGAGGCTTTTATCAAAAACTGCATATTCATCAACCAGTCGGTTCAGGCGGATTTCCTGTGGCTCCAGGATTCGGATTACCCGCGTATTGCGCATTTTTTGAAACAGGACATCCGGAACAGCCACATGGCCCACCATCCGGCTTTCATCTTCAATCCACACTCTTTTTGATAAATCCATTTTGGATAAATCTTCGGCAAGACGGTTTTCAAACATCTCTGTGCTGGGCTGCTCTTCCTGCCCCAAAGCACCAAAACTACTGCCTTTATGATGCGCGAGACCTTCGAGATCAATAACCTGCTCGCCCATTTTTTTCAATTCATGCAGTATTGCCGTTTTTCCGCTACCGGTATATCCACTCAAAACCACAAATTGCCAATCTATACGAAACCAGCTCTGCGCCCAACGGCGATAACTTTTGTATCCTCCACTAATGAGCTTTATTTTCAACCCCACGGTTTCAAATAACCAGGCCATGCTTTGTGAACGCATACCGCCACGCCAGCAGTGGACGATCAAATCGGTATTTCGGGCTGTATTTTTTCCGGCTTTCGCCAGATCGTGCAGCTTTGGCCCAACAAATTCCAAACCACGCATCACCGCTTTGTTCTTTCCGTTTTGCTTATAAAGTGTGCCGATCTCCACACGTTCTTCATTGCTAAAAAGAGGGATATTCACCGCTCCCGGAATATGAGCCATTTCGAATTCTGCAGGAGTACGGACATCCACAACGGGAACTTTATCGCGCAAGCGCAGCATTTCTTCTATGTTGATGATTTGAGCCATAAACTGATTTAACCGGCAAAGATAGGGATATTGAAAGAATTGTTTTTCGGACTAAATGCGCGTGATAAACAGATAATTCTCAAAACACCCGAACCTTAAAAAGAATCTATAATTGCTTTCAGAATAATATGAACCTCCTCTTTTTCAGATTCATATAGGTTTCCAATCTTGAAATCTATTAAGGCCTTATCAATTGTAGCTATTTTATGAACACGAACAATGGAAGGCAACAACAAACCTGCCTCTTTCCATTTGTGAATCAGAACATCAAATTCAGAATTGTATAAACGACTAGTAATCCTACAAAGAATAACATCCTCATCATTTAAGTCGCAGATTACTAATGCCGGTCTCTTCTTAAATGTACTCTGATCTGAATAGGAAAAACTCAACAAAACCAAATCACCGAATTTCAGCTTTATCATTTCTTATAGTTATCATAAATTGAATCTGATTCACTATAACCGTCAAAAAACTGTTCTTCAGCCATCATTTTAAATAGATTCTCCTCTCGTATATCTTTTTCTTCTATTAGCAAAATAACCCTGTACTGTTGTTTTCTACCGTACAAGCTTTTTAATTGATCCCGCAAATTCACAGGAATTTGAATAGAATCCCCTTTTACCTCAGCTTTAAACTCTAATGCTTTCATCTTTAATATCTTATTTAACAAAAGTATAAGATAATTGTTGATCTTCCAAGGAATAACAAAAAAGAAATTCAAGGCCGTAACTCTCCTTATACCAACTTACTTCTTCAAAGCCACCAAAACATCCCGTTTTATGGAATGATCGACCATATGTTCAAACTGATTGTAAGGTGCTTCGGTTTTTACTTCAAAGCCTAGTTCTGTGAATATTGCTGCCAGCTTTTTGGGAGAAGCCAGAAAGGAATTCCAGGCAATAACCACTGCCCCGCCCGGCTTTAGAACAGTTTTCCATGCCGGAAGGCATTCATGCAGTAATTCCGATGGGTTTCGGGTGAAAGATTTTGCTCTTCCTGTAGTATTGCCATGCTGCACACCATAAGGCAGGTCGCCAACAATCAAATGAAACTGGTTTTTCCTGAAATATTGATCCGCATCTGCAGTATTTCCATGAACCAAGCCCAACTTTTTAATCTTTTCGGGCGATTTAAAATCCTCTTTCGAAAGGGCATATTCAAATTGCTGCATCATTATTGCTTCGGATCTGCTTTTTCCCGCTACCTGGCGTTTGCTTTGCTTATGTTTGATACGTTCTGCTTCGAGATATTTCCGAAAAAAGACTGCCGCTTCGTGTACCGCTTTTCCATCCAGCTCAATACCATACAAATCAAACCCATGCACACTGCCCTCAAAAAGCGTGGTTCCACGGCCCGCAACCGGATCGAGCATGCTGATTTTCTGCTGATAATCAAAATCCATGCTCATTATGCCCACCGATATCATCAGGCGTGTAAAAAGCTCATTGGTTTTTCCTTTGTACTTCTGCACGGACGAAATCTTCGGATCCATATACGCAAAATTGCTTTTTGCAATAGGGCGAAGCATACTTGTTCCACTACTATCTTCAAGCTGAAAAACAGCAAACACAAAGGAAAGGCGCGAAAGCAGGTCAATGTCCTTTTCGTTGAGCGTAGCAGCTGTTTCCAGGCTCAGATAGCGGATATTTTCTATGGTTTTAATTTGAATATCGTTTGCAGGAACAGACAAGCGGACGGATGCCAGGCTCAATTCCGCAAAAGCCAGTTTGTCGGAGCTGGTATAATAAACCCAGTTATGCCCCGGATTTTGAAGCAGGAGGTAAATCATGGGCGCAATTTCGAAAAATTCAGGGATTTTTCAAACTATGAAAAACCAAAAATGCCCAGACTCAATTTTAACGCACAATAAGTTTTTGAGAATGAGTATATTCTGTGTTTTTCAAGCGGACTATGTACATCCCGGGATTGAGATTATTGGTTTGCAAAATATAAGCTTGCTTTGCGTTTAGGTTCAAACACTTTAATTTCCTTCCGTCCAAGGCAAACAATTCAAGCTTCATCTCGTCTTTGTTATCTGAATTAAAGGATATAAGGGTTTGTTCTGAGCAGGGATTCGGATAGCAATTGAGTAGTTCCTGCTTTTGGGACATTGTTTCATCTGCCAGGCCAACGAAATATGTACCGAAAATATAGTACCCTCCAGCTCTACTGGCAGTGACGATATCATTATCCAGTAAGAGCAATTGTTTTGCATAGCATTCTGTCTGTTGTTCGATTTTTATATCATAGGGATCATCTACATTGAGCACATATAATTGACCATCAGATAAGGAACCACCCGCTGAATTTGAAATAATCAATCTGGAATCAATATTTACCATATCATGTAAAGTACTACTTCCCAAATCAATATCATCACAGGTTTTCAACTCACTATTCATTAGTTTCAGAATCTGCATCCTATAATCCAGATAAACATATATAAACGGAAGATCAAGCAGAACACTTTTTATCTCTCCATCCATTATTTTTTCCGCTCGCAAAGTCAATGTATTATCATTTTCAATCCTAAAAAATTTCACCTTTCTAAAGCTGGAATTATAATTACCCTTTGTAACCGTAATCATAAATTTATCCTGAACGTCCAAATATCCTGCATACTCAAAAAAAGTCGTAACCAGCTCTGGTTCTGACGCTTGATCCAGATCATACATATGAATATAGTAAAGGCTGTCAATCATAAACAAATGATCACCCTCAATACAATAATCCACCAACCAGCCTTTGGGACTCCGCAACGCACCACTTACAGTTGCCCTATAAGGATTGGAAACATCAACAATACTCAAAACACTATCTCTGTATGTCCTACAATACAAATGATTATTACTGTAAACAATGTCTTCCAGCAATTTTAAAGAATCAATACGGCTGGTTTCATAGGGATCTTTCTCATTGCCAATTCCAACAATTTTCAAGCCTGCTTCTTTCATTCCGAGGTATAAATAGTCGCCATGACCATCGCAACCATATACATAATCCGTCTCCATATCAAAATAGAGCGGGTGAATATTCGTTAGCTGAGTGGCATCCAAAAGCATAAACCCCCTCTCAAGTGAACATAAACCAATCAGCCCCTCGGAAACCCTCATATCAATAACCGATTTATTATACTCAAAACGACCTGTTTCCACCGGATTATAAATGTCCTGCATATCAAAAACAACAATACCAACCCCCGACAAAGCTGTGTACATTTTATCACCTTCGAAACAAAAATTGAGAATATCACTTTCAAAGCCAGGTTCAGCAATCAAGATCATGGTATCAGATTCTGAGATATCAAAGATTAAAAGTTTATTCCTTTTAGCTACATATAAGAAATCCGACTTGGCCAGAATATAGCTGGGCCATGGACTTTGATAATTTTCAGAAAGTTGATACTCTGCGCAGATGAATGGCTCTTCGACATTGGTAAAATCGTTGCCAAATAATTTTTGCGGGCCACTATATCCTTCCTGCTCAAATCCATAAAGGACATCATTATTCAATGCATAAAGGAAATTATAATTCATGCCAAAAAACATCGTGCTCTTTAGCACGGGTTCTTCAGGATCGGAGATATCATAAATACCAGCCCATTGTTCCGCCATACCAATGAGTTGATTCTCCCGAGGGAATGACATCCGCGCCAAAATTGGATATTCATAAGCTGTGCCTATATATTCCGGTTCAAGAGGATTGGAAAGATCATATATAACAACTCCTGTAGTGACTGAACTTAAATACATCCTATCTCCCTCTATTTTAATTTCATCACACCAGCTTTCATCAGCCCAAAAACGCCCTGCTAATTCATATTCTTGAAGGCTGTTTTTATGAAGGATATTTACGGTTCCGCCATGAGAATAATATACATATTCATTGTAAAAACCTACAGCGCTGCATCCTCCCTCATGCTGGGCGATAAAATCATATGTTTGAGCCGAAACAGAAGCACTTATTAATAGTGCAAATACCCAGAATAGACCGAGCACTTCTGCATAAAATCTGTTGTGATTCTTCTCTTTCATACCCATATATCCATTGGTTTTGGTTTTCTATATTACCTGCTTTTCGTCTTCAAATATACAAAACTTATTTTTTTTCGATAATGAGGATTAAAAAAATGCCCCTGAAAGATTATTCCAGAGGCATTGAAAATATTATATGGGCGTGTGCTACTTCATCTCCCCTTTTTTATACTTATTGGTGCGGACCACTTCGCCATCTTGATTGTAAATCAACCATTTACCTTCTTTCAAACCCTCTTTATATTGACCGGTTTGCTTTATCTTGCCATTGGCAAAGTATTCGGAATATTCACCAACAGGCGTGCCTTTCTCATAAACTTCAAGGGATTTTATATTTCCATTGGGATGAAAAGTAGTTTGCTTGCCATCAAAATCGCCATCAATATAATTGTATTCGGCGATCAGGTTTTCATTTTGATCGTACCATTTCGCATAACCGTCGCGCTGGCCGTTTTTTATCATACCCTCTTCCTGAAGCTTACCGTTTTTATAAAAAAGCTGCTTCATGCCATTTTCTATTCCATCTGTATAATTGATTTTTTTTGTGGGCCTTCCGCCATAAGTATATTCCACAAAAAGCCCTTCCAGTTTGCCGTTCTCATAAATTGCTTCGCTGTGCAAATATCCACGGCGGTCGATAACTACTTTCGTACCGTTCAGCTCACCGTTTTTATATTCAGCCATTTCTTTTAAAAATCCCTGACGATGGTAAGTTTTCCAAAGACCTTCTTTCTTATCATCAACATATTGCCCTTTGCTCAGTTCGCCTCTATTTTCTTCCTCCCAATAGCCCTGTTTCAGGCCATTATTATCTTTTTGGTTTTTATTGATATCTTCAACTTCTTCGGTTAATACGGCTTCACTTTTGGCATCAACTTGCTGTGCCTGAACCGGAACTATCATTACCAGGAAAATGAGTACAAATGTGGGATATAAGAATTTCATGACTTCTAATTTTTTTTATTATGGATTAATAACGCAAAGGTAAAAAATTGAGCCTGCATGGCAAATTATCCCTGACTTAAGTTTGGGGCAAAGGCATTATATACATAAAAACCCTATCTTGCAACTTATGCAAACAGAACTCCTCAATCAATTAATCATCTCCTTTATTCTGGGAGGTAGCTTGATATCTGTATTGTCACTTTTGGCCGAAAAGTTGCCACCAAAATTCTCAGGCATCGTTCTTTCGCTGCCATCCACAATTATTCTGGGGTATTTCTTTTTGGGATACGGCCAGTCTGCCGTAGCCGTTGCACAAATTGTTCCTGCCTCCATCCCTGCACTGGGTCTGGCGGTTTTATATCCTTATATTTACGTTCAGATTGCCAAAATTCTTACACACACCAAATCATCCAAAACCCTGAGTACGATCATATCTTTTATCCTGAGCGCGGGCTTTTGGCTTTTGGCAGCCTTACCATTCATTATTTTCAGGCACACATCTTTGCTTGTAGGAATTATGATTTACCTGCTTTTTGTACTTGCCATAAATTTCCTGCTCAAAAGAATGAAAGTCCAAAAAACGGAAGCGCATCATTATGGTCGTAAAAGCCTCCTGATCCGTGCTTTATTTGTTGGAACACTGATATCGCTGGTAAGTTTACTGGCTGAGACTATGAACCCGTTTTGGGCTGGTGTAATTGCGATGTTTCCTGCAGGACTTGCCTCATCAATGATCGTAATCCATTGGAACAACGATCCCCGTTTTCTGGTTTCCATGGTACGCATGGTCCCCGTGGGCTCCATTACTATTGCTGTTTATGCGCTGAGCGCGATGCTGGCTTTTCCGGCAACAGGCATCTATTGGGGCACACTTATTTCATTGATCGCAAGCCTGATAACAGCAAGCTCCCTGGCCGCAATTGAAAGCCGTATTGCAAGAAACCGGAAAGAGGATTAAAAATCAGGACGGTATCGAATACTCAATAAAACCTGATAATTCCGGGAGCTCCTCACTATGGGTTTTATGGTGGATCGGCTCCGTCAGCTTTTCTCTGTATTCGGGACTGAAATGTTTGGAAAAATCAATATGGTGGATACGTCCTTTCAGCCCTTCTTCTTTATGCAGCACCAGTGCTTTCACAAGCATACTGAGCATGATCCCGACCGGGCTGATCATTTTATCATCAATAATCAATACATTATCCGTGATGCTGCCATCCTCCATGCGCACATTAATATCCGATGACTGTCCAACGATCCGTCCGGCATCTACCTCTGTGGTCAATTCATGAATACTCAACTTTGAAGTTTTCGCATCACGATTTATCAAATCCTGATAAGGTTGCGGTCCGGCGCCGAGATGATTTCGTAAATCAGAAGGGTGAAAATTAAAAATTCCGCGTTTTGGGAAATCAATAATAAAATCATCGAGTACCTGCCCAAAAACACAGCTCAGGATCACATCAGGTTTCCATTCCTTGAGCAAGCTGCGAAAATAATCTGACTTTACCTTTCCAGTAAACACGGGAATTCCACCCGACAAGCCCGACTCCACAATAGCCGATTCGAGATTTATCATTTGACGTTCTTCAAACAGTCTCCATATCCTTCTCCTGACAGATATTTTTGCATCTGGGCTAACCGGATCATCAGTAACCAGGCCACAAACACTAAGCCTTCCCGGGTTGGCCCGCTGCATGCGCTTCAGGTATTCCACCACTTTGTATCCCATCAAATAGCTCCCAAAAACAGCAATACGCAGTCCTGCTCCATCATTTCGTACCTTTTCGTTTTCTGAAGGCAAAAAAAGCTGACCCCATGAAGAATCACCTACATCATCAAAAATCTGTCGGCCTGGCTCACTTCCCAGAATAATACGATCAAGTAACTGTTCGTCTGAATTTGTCATTAGGCTTTATTTTCTGCTGTTAAAATTCCATTCCTCCTTCAGGCAGGCATAAATGACCTCATCCAGCACTTTACCTTCTTTGATTACCGCATTTCTGTGCTTTCCCTCCATCTGGTAACCTGCTTTTTCAAGCGTTTTCATACTAGCGATATTTCCATCAAAAACAGCAGCATGCAAACGAATCAGGCCCATTTTCTGAAAAGCATGCTGCGTCATCAACTTTACAGCCTCAGTACCAATGCCCTGTCGATGATATATCGGACATAGCCAGTAACCAATCTCGCCGCTCAGCCGGTAAACATCCATCCCGGGATGCACACCAATACTACCGCAAACCTGTCCCTGAACATCAATGGCGCGTACAAAATTCACTTTGGATGAAGCAATATTCCCAATATAAAACTCAGCATCTTTTAGCGTATATGGATGCGGAAAAGCATCACGGAGATTGCAGCTGATTCTTTTGTCATTGGCAAATTTGGCTAAAGATGATGCATCTTCGGCACAAAAAGGACGCAGGATAAATTTACTTCCTAAAATTTCCATTTTTCAATTTCAAAATTCTTCTTTCAAAGATACTGCTTTATAAATCTGAACGAAACATATTGTAAATCAATTTTGACCAAAAAAATAATCGCAAAGCAATAATCATGCCCTTGAACAAAAGACCCCACCGGTTGTTCGACTTGTGCAAATTGATTACACCAAAGCACTTGCAGACTTTTGTAGAATCAATTTAGATAACAAAAAGACACTATTTAAAATGACACTAAATTATAATAGGAGGTAAAATGTTTAAAAAATATGATCCAATCAAGGAGCAGTTGTTTCAGGTAATGGATGATGAAGGTAAGGTCATCAATCCCGAATTTATGCCTGAAATTGACAATGAGCGCCTCGTAAAAGCCTATAAAGACATGCTCTTTGCACGCACTGCCGACATGATGGCCGTTTCATACCAACGTCAGGGACGAATGTACACCTATCCCCCCAACTATGGACAGGAAGCCATTCATGCCGGATTGGCGTTGAACATGCGCGACCAGGACTGGCTCACGCCCGCTTTCCGCGAGCTGGGCGCATGGCTGGCCAAAGGCGCTACACTCAAAGAAGTTTTCCTTTACTTTATGGGCTATGAGGACGGCACGGTTTTTAAAGACGCCCAAAACATCCTGCCAATTTCCGTGCCTATTGCATCGCAATTGATCCACGGAGCAGGAATTGGCTATGCCATCAATTACAAAAAAGAAGACAGCGTTGTTTACAGCATCGTTGGCGATGGCGGTACATCCACAGGCGATTTCCACGAAGCACTCAATTTTGCCTCCGTTTGGAAAGCACCAGTAGTTTTTCTGGTACAAAACAACCAGTTCGCCATCAGTGTGCCTTTCAACAAGCAGCAAAATGCCAAGAGCATTGCCATTAAATCCATTGCCTACGGAATTCCCGGCATTCAGGTAGATGGCAACGACATCTTTGCGATGGATGCGGCACTTAAAGAAGCATCAAAACATTGCCGCGAAGGAAAAGGACCGGTACTCATCGAAGCAGTAACTTTCCGCAAAGGAGCACACACAACTTCCGACGACCCGACGAAATACCGTAGCAAGGAAGAAGAACAGGCATGGGAAGCTAAAGATCCGGTTGACCGCCTCAGGAAGTATCTTGTGGATAACAAGCTCTATGATGCATCCGGCGAGGAAGAACTCCTGAAGCAATTCAAAAAAGAAGTGGATGCACAATTTGAAGCCGCTGAAAATTATCCTGCCTACAAACTGGATGATGTTTTCGACCATCTTTATGTCGATAAACCACAGGATTTGATTGACCAGCAGCGCTATTATGAAAAGTATCTTAAATGGAAGGAGGAGCAGAAATGAAAGTAATGAATATGGTTCAGGCATTAAATGATGCCATTGATATAAAACTGGGCGATGACCCCAATGTAGTAGTTTACGGAGAAGACGTAGGAGTAGAAGGCGGTGTATTCCGCATCACGGAGCATTTGCAGAAAAAACATGGCGAAGCCCGTGTATTTGATTCACCACTGGCGGAATCAGCCATTATCGGTACTGCCGTGGGCATGGCAACCAACGGACTGCGCCCGGTTGTGGAAATGCAGTTTTCCGGATTTGCTTACCCGGGCTTTAACCAGATGATCAGCCATGTGGCACGCATGCGCAACCGTACCCGCGGTCGCTACAAGCAACCCATTGTAATCCGTATGCCATACGGCGGCGGCATCAACGCACTGGAGCACCATTCCGAAAGCATGGAAGCCATGTACGGACACGTGCCCGGCCTGAAAGTGGTCATTCCATCTACGCCCCACGATGCCAAAGGATTATTGATCTCAGCGATTGAATCGGACGATCCGGTGATTTTCATGGAACCCAAACGCATCTATCGCGCCATAAAACAGGAAGTGAATGAAGAAAAATTCAGCATCCCGATTGGCAAAGCGAAAGTACTGACCCAAGGATCTGATGTTACGGTAGTTGCTTATGGCGCGCTCATCCGCGAAGTACAAAAAGCCATGGTTTTGGCCAAGAAGCAAGGCATTTCCGTGGAACTGATCGACCTGAGGACCATTTACCCGATTGATCGCGAAACCATTGCCAAATCGGTGCGCAAAACCGGCCGCCTGGTATTTGTTGCCGAAGGCCCGACCACTTTTGGTGTTGGCGCCGAAATGGCAGCACTTGCCAATGAAGAAGCATTCCTGCACCTCGAAGCACCCGTGAACCGCGTAACCGGATTTGATACGATTGTACCGCTTCCGCGTGGTGAGCACTGGTATATGCTCGAACCCGAAAGGATATTCTATGAAATCCAGAAAACCGTAAAATTTTAATACAGCACAGCTGATTATTAATCCGAAAATTCAGAAAAATGAGATATATATTTAATTTTCCGGACATTGGGGAAGGCCTTGAAGACGGTACCATTGCCGAATGGTATGTGGAGAAAGGACAGCAGGTAGAATCAGGCCAGCCCCTTGTCAATATGGAAACCGATAAAGTAGTCACCGACATCCCATCGCCTAAAACCGGAACAATTGTAGCAATTTATGGAAAAGAAGGCGAAACCATCAATGTAGGCGACGCACTTGTAGAAATCGAAATAGAAGGCGTTGAAGGCGCCGAAGCTATTGAAGAAGCCAGCAAACAGGAGCCTATCGAAGAAGAAGGTGCAGGAGTTGTAGGCACACTCGAAGTAGCCGGAAGCGGTGCTTACCTGCCCTCTTCCGATGAAGGTTTCGACCAGGAAAGCAGCAATGAGCCCAAGCCCCGCCGCAAAGCTCTGGCAACGCCGGTGGCGCGCGCTATGGCCAAAGACCTTAATGTAGATATCAACGACATCAAAGGAACCGGCCCGGCAGGTCGTGTAATGACAGACGACATCAAAGCCTATGTACAAAACAGGCAGAGCGCAACGCTAAGCTCCAGCGTGAGCATGCCGGCATCTGAAAGTCCGGTTGAGGAATACGAAACCCTCAGCCAGATCCGCAAGGCCATTGCCCGCAATATGATCAACTCCAAGCACAACGCCGCGCATATGAGTGTGTTTGAAGAAGCCGAAATATCGGAGCTGGTGCGTGTGCGCGATAAGTTCAAAACCTCATTCGCCGAAAAAGGCGTGAAACTGAGCTATTTGCCCTTTATCCTCAAGGCTACTGCCATGGCGCTCAAAAAGCACAAATCGCTGAATGCCCGCATGGACATGGACAACAACCGCATGGTGTATATGAAATATTACAACATCGGAATTGCCGTGGATACGGAGGAAGGCCTCGTAGTGCCCGTAATCAAAAATGTGGATAAACTCAGCATTTTTGAACTGGCCGAAAAAGTAGCTGAAATCGCAGCAAAAGCCCGTGACCGTAAGCTCACCATGGACGATATGAAAGATGGCACCTTTACCATCACCAATTACGGAAGCATCGGCGGACTCTTTGCTGTTCCGGTGATCAATTACCCACAATCGGCCATATTGGGCATTGGCAGGATATTCAAAAAGCCGATCATCAAAAACGATGAAATCGTTAAGGGGATCGTGCAGCCACTCAGCATTTCCGTTGACCACCGTATTGTGGACGGCGGCGAAGTGGCCCGCTTTATGAATACCGTTATGGGATATCTCGAAGATCCGGTTTCATTAATCATTGACTAAAACGCATTCATTATGGATTACGATCTTATAATTATCGGTTCAGGCCCAGCAGGATATGTTGCTGGCATACGCGCAGGACAGATGGGCATCAAAACCGCCATTGTTGAAAAAGAAAATGTGGGCGGCATGTGCCTCAACTGGGGCTGCATCCCTTCCAAATCCGTGATCGAAAGCGCCAAGCTTTTCCGCAAAATAAAACAAGATGCCGAAGCTTTTGGCGTGGACGGATTGGATCAGGACAAAATCAAATTTAACTGGAAGCAGGCCACCCGGCGCGCCAACGACATTGTGAGCAAACTGACCCATGGCGTTTCCTACCTTTTGAAAAAGAATGGTGTGGACATCATCAAAGGTGAGGCAAAAATCAATGCCGACAAATCAGTAAGCGTGGCCAACCGAAAGCTGAACGCCAAAAATATTGTGATTGCCACCGGTTCGGTATCCCCTGCCCTGAAGGCAAACCTGCCGGAAAACAAGGTGATGCACATCAAAAACCTTTGGCAAACGGAAGAGCTGCCGCAGAATATTGTTGTTGTAGGACAGAATGCCGTTGCCGTGGAAATGGCGCAGTTTTTCAAAATGTCGGGACGGACAGTAAGTCTTGTAGCGCCATCAGAGCATATTTTGCCCCTTGCCGATAAGTACCTCAGCGATTTCATGTTGCGCAAGCTAAAGAAAGACGGCATCAAGCTGATTACCAATGCGGAAATAAATGCCGAAAACAGCAAACTGAAAAACGGCCGTCTTATTATTGGTGACGAGCAAGTGAGCTGTGATTTGGTAATCAATGCCAAAACCCGCGCAGCTGTACTGCCGGAATCAGAACTCGATTTTGAAATGGAGAAGGGTTTCCTGAAGGTAGATGAATATAACCGTACAAGCATCGAAGGCATTTTTGCCATTGGCGATGTAAACGGACGAAGTTTCTATGCGCATATAGGATCCGCGCAGGGATTGCATACCGTAAACTACATCAAAGGCATTAAAGAACCGATGGACTACAACAAATATCCCTTGAATATGTACAGCGATCCGGAAATTGCCCAGATCGGGCGCACCGAAGAGCAGTTGCAGGACGAAGGCATCGACTATAAAGTGAGCCAGTTTCCGCTATCGGCCAATGGGAAAGCCATGGCAGAAGGCACAAAAGAAGGCTTTATCCGCATGTTGAGCGAAAAGAAATACGGCCAGGTGTTGGGCGTACAGATTGCCGCACCCAATGCCACCGATATGATTGCCGAGGCAAGCGCATTTATGGCTGTAGAAAGCACAGTTTATGATGTGGCTCGCACCGTACACGCCCACCCAACGATTTCGGAAGTTTTTATGGAGGCGGGATTTGATGCGATTGATCATGCCTTGCATATTTAGAGTTCGTCTATAAATTCTACCGAAGCCTCGGGATTGCTCAAAATCCAAATCCTCATCCCGTACCTACGGGAATCCGGTTTGGGTTTCTCACACGTACTTCGGCTGTGCTCAGCATAGCACCTTGAATTTGAACTTTATAGAGCAAACTCCCGACTTTATGGATAAAAACTATTTAGTTTCTATTCAAAATACCCGATCTCAACGTTATTTGTAGCGTCCTGATTTTGGTTGACTCTTTTTTCTTCTTTCCGGTGATCCCCGGAAAGAAGAAAAAAGAGTTTGTTCGACAAATATATTAATTCATTTCTTCTAATACCGTTTCTGGCCGTTTTCTATAATAGGTTTTCCAACACCTTTTAAGCATGTTTTGATATCTCAATACCAAACAATTTCCGATACAGCTCAATGGCGTAGGAATCCGTCATCCCGCTCAGGTAGTCGAGTACAGAAAACACTTGTGCATAGGGTTTTGGGTCATCTTTTTTGAACTGGTCGGGCAGTAAACGCAGGACTTTTTTATCTTTCATAAGCCGTTTGCTTTTCAGGATGGCCGGTATAAAAAGCCCGAGCAAATCGCTCATCACGCGGTAGCCGGTAATTTCAAGCTCCACTACCGTATCATGATTGTAAATACGGTTTATGGAAATATCCTGAATCTCCTGAAGTGTTTGGTATTTTTCGGTCAGTTCATCCAGCAATCCTTTGTTATAGGCACCGGAGATGATTTCTTCTTTACGCTGCATAAACAAATCAGTGGTTTCCAGTGTCAGGCTATTAATGGCAATAGCGCGCAGATAAGAAATTTGCTCATTAGGGTCCCCTATACTTTCCAATGTGCTTTTAATCCTTTTCAGATCATTTTTCGGATGACTGATTTCATGAATAAGGTTCAGGAACATCTCGTACACCAACTCAAAAGAAAGTATATGCAAACGCTGCGCATCTTCAAAATCCACTATGCGGTAGCAAATATCATCGGCTGCTTCGGTAAGATAAACAAAGGGATGACGTTTAAAGAAGCCAGTTCCATCCTCCACTTCGTCAATATTCAGATTACGGAGAATTTCCGCGCCCAACTCCTTTTCCGATTGAAAAAAGCTGAATTTCTTTCTGTGGACATGGTTTTTATCAACGGAAACAGACTCACAGGGATATTTCAAAATCGCAGCAAGCACCGGATACGTAAGCCGATAGCCTCCAGTTGATTTCCCATTGAACTGATGCGTTAAAATGCGGAAAGAATTGGCATTTCCTTCGAAACGGATCAAATCATGCCATTGGTTTCCACTGAAATACTCGCGTAATTTCTTATTGCCTTCAATTTCAGTATGGGCATGATCCACAAAATAGCTGGAAATGGCATCTTCGCCCGAATGGCCGAATGCCGGATTGCCTATATCATGCGCCAGACAGGCAGAAGCAATCACATTTGAGAGCTCATGCAAATAGAAATCTTGTTGATCTTCATCTACACTACCGGCTTCAACCAACTTATTACCAATAAGTTTCCCGAGGCTACGGCCCACACTGGCCACTTCGAGTGAATGCGTCAGGCGGTTATGCACAAAAGTAGATCCCGGTAGGGGAAAAATCTGGGTTTTATCCTGCAAACGGCGAAAGGCCGAAGAAAACACCAGGCGGTCGAAATCACGCTGATAATCGGTGCGGCTTTCCTTTGGTCCGGTAGTGCCGCCTGTTCTGTGGCCGGAGATTATGTTGTTCCAGTTCATACGATAGATTTACAAACAGCAAAGGTATGGGAAATATGGCTTGGGAGGAGAATGTAAATTTTTGCAGCACAGAGCCAGGAACAGTTGAAACGAAAAAACAGACTGAGCTTTCTGTGCTCTCCATCCCGGATTAGGTTCGCTAAAATTAGAAAAGCAAAAAAGCCATATTTAAACAACAGTACATTTCGTTGCCTTCCTCTTAATTTCCATTAGAATTGGGAAATTATATACCTTTGAAGAAACAATCAAGCAAAAGAGAAATGAAGGGAAGAACATCCGTATTCAAGAAAATTGCAGGCTTTTTTGGTCGCAAAAAAGCAATTCAATCTACAGATAATGCATCCGGGACGCAAACAAAGAAGACAAAAACTTTTAGTCCCGGGGAAATCAAAATAATTTCTGAACTACAAAAATCAAAACGTCTGGAAGATATTCTGTTTACGGGTCAATACGATGAATATTTAATCTACAATGTGTATAGCAAAGAGCCGATGGACGATTGGGAATACGAAGGTTCCTATTTTATGGAAAAAGATGCTGAAGCCATAGAAGAGCGCGTCATAAAATCCTATGGTTATGACAATTGCCCGATAAATATCAGCATTGACCCCATGAGCATTAAAAGCCTGAAGGAAAGCAATAACTGCAATAAATATCTTGGTTATTTGAGTTAAGTGTTTCATGTTTTACACCGCTCACTATTGCGCTGAACAAAGGCAAACAACTCCCTGAACCATGGATTTTCATTTTATACGAACATCCCCTAAAAGCAAATTGCGTATCTTTGTAAAAAACACAATTATGAACCTGGAGGCCAGAAAATTAGAGTTTATCCGGGAATTCCTGAAGCTTCAAAGTGAAGAAGCAATCAGCCGCTTTGAAAAGCTTTTAAAAAGGGAACGGAAAACAACCTCCAAAGATAAAATAGTGCCATTAAGCTTAGAAGAATTAAACAGTCGCATTGATCAATCAGAATCGGATTTCCAAAATAAACGCTATAAAAGCAGCAAGGAACTACTGAAAAAATTCGAATAATGGAATTCCGTATTATTTTGTCATAATTTGCTGAGCATCAGCTTGATAATATCTATCATTTTTATTTGGAATCGGCCAGCCCATCCGTAGCAAGCAAACTCCTCATAAACATTATTCATGAAGCGGACAGACTGACCCACAGGCCGGAAATTGGACAAATTGAAAAAAATTTACTTTCACGGAATATTGAATACAGATACCTGATTTACAAGAACTACAAATTAATATACTCTATTGACAGGAAAACTGGTTTTATAAAAATGGCCGATGTTTTTGATACACGTCAAAATCCAACAAAACTGAAAAGAAGTAAGTTGATCCCTGAAGATACACCCTCTAAAATCAATATCTTAACCCTCTGCCTTACAAACCTCTCACCTCAATCATCAGCGAGCTGCTCCGACCCAGATCGTCGGTGCAGGTAATTTTTTGTTTTCCTGTTTTTGGGCTGTAAAACATGCGTTTGCCGGCTTCGGTTTCTCCGATCAGCACATCATCCACAAACCAATATACTTTATGCACATCGGATGAAACATTGCAGCTCAAAGCAATTTTCTGGCCTTTGGCCGGTATGATGTAGCGCATATTCGCCTGCGGGCTCAGTATTTCAGGAGCATTTTCGGAAGCAATATGCCTGCAGAGCGGATTATGCTGTGGCGGACGCTCATAAGCGATGCCGTTATGATCCATAAAACGCAGCATTTCCGCATCATAATCGGGATACCATTTTTGCCGGTAGCCGGTTGAAGGCAAACAATGGCTGCAATAACTCATTGATTCATCCTCGCTTACAAAAATCAGTTTTTTAAAATCACATTCGTGCATATCCGAAACAGCGGGAATATACATATCCATCACAAGGTTTTCGCAATGATCTGTGGGCAGCAGTCCTGATTCCTGGCATACCATCCGGTAATGGATCCTCCCGGGGGGCAAATACCAGTTTTCTTCACGGTTTCGGTCGATGGATGTAAAAACAGAAAACAATAATGGAGAAGCAAAATCGGCGCCACTCAATGCAGGAATGCTCTTTCCCCGGAAATCGCCCACCCAGATCCCCACTGTATATTTTTTGTTATAGCCGATGCTCCAGGCGTCTTTCCTTCCAAAAGAAGTCCCTGTTTTCCAGGCAATAGGCGGTAAATTTTCGGCTGAACGGTAAACCGAAGGCAGATCAGGGCGATCGTGCTGTGTTAGGATATCGGTAATCATATAGGCGGCTTCAGGGCTTAAAAGTGTATCGGGTTCGGTTTCCGGATATTGACCTTGAAAGTATTGAATCGGATACATCAAACCTTCTTTCGCCAAACAGGAATAAATCTTCATCAACTCTGATAAACGCGCACCGCAACCGCCTAAAATCACCGATAGCCCCAAAGAGTTCCGGGCATCGCTGATCCCATTTATTTCAAGTTGATCAACGACATTTAGAAATTTCTCCAAACCATATTCTTCGAGCAATTTTACGGCAGGCACATTGAGCGATTGCGCCAAAGCTTCTGCAGTGGTCACCCGCCCGCGATAGTTGCGCATATAGTTTACCGGTTCCCAACTGCCATAGCGCAGCGGCAAATCCCGGATCTTGCGCATGGGCGTAATCAGCCCTTCATCAATACCGAGACCGTACAAAAGCGGCTTGAGCGTGCTTCCGGGCGACCGAACCGCCTGAACGCCATCTACTTCGCCCTGATGGACATCATCCGAAAAATCAGCAGAACCGGCATAGGCTATAAGTTGCTGATTGCTATTGTCGATGACCATTGCTGCTGCATTTATGGCGCCAAACATCCGCAAACGTTTCACTTCCTGCTGCAATAAAGCCTCCAGTGTTTTTTGTATATTCTGGTCAATAAAAGTATGAAATTCCGTTTTTTGCGGATTGTTTTGTTTTAGGTAGCGCGCAAAATGCGGTATTTCAAAAGGGCGCTGGCTACGGTTTTGCGGTAGTGGCTCCAGAATTGCATCTTGAAAACTTTCATCGTGGATCAATCCATGTTCATTCAGTTTTGCCAGCCACTTATTGCGTGCAGGCAGCAGATATTCAGGCTTTTGGAAATTCAAGCCCGAAGGATCGTTGGGGATCAGCATCAGGCTGGCCAGCTGTGCGGCACTCAGGTTTTGGGGTTTCAGGCCGAAATAAAAGTAAGAAGCAGTTTTCACGCCCTCAATATTGCCGCCATAGGGCAGTTTGTTCAGGTAAAGCCGCAGGATTTCCTCCTTGCTGCAATTCAGTTCCAGCTGGAGTGCATGCCACATTTCCTTAAGTTTATTGGCATAAGTCCGGTCGGCAGGCTGCAGCAATCGTGCCAGCTGCATTGTGATGGTGCTGGCTCCGGAAGTGATTTCGCCCTCAACGGTATTTTTCCACAAAGCGCGTAAAACCGCGAGTGGATCAATTCCGGGATGATAATAAAACAAGCGGTCTTCTTTAAACAAAAGGAAATCTTTGAGCAAAGGACTGATTTCATCCGTTCGGGCCTCGAAACACCAACGGTCGTGCGTATTGAGCGAAGCATGAAGGATATCGCCCTTTTGATCGTAAACAACAGGCGAATAGTGCATGGGCACGCGAAAAGGAAAAACGGCATCAGCAACAATCATCAATGAAGAAACCATTCCGAAAATCAATCCGGAATACATAATCAGTTTTTGCAGCTTAATCCGCTTCATGCAGACGAAGGTAGGGAAATTGGGATTAAAAATCCGAAAGTTCCGCAGGACACCATAATAAATCTTGCTAATCCTATTACATTATCCCCTCAACCTCATCCTTTGTCAAACCGGTCAGTGCCATAAGCTCATCTATGCTTTTTCCCATTTTCAGGGCGTTGAGGGCTACTCGTTTGATACCTTGTTCAATCCCTTCTTCAATGCCTTCGGCCTTTCCTTCATCCCGGGCGGTATCCAAAGAATTTTTCATGTCAATATCCATTGGCAGGTTGATATATTTTTCTGCAAACTCGTTCATGACATATTTTTAAGCTTATTCCTTCAAGCCATCAACCTCCGCTACCGTCAATCCCGTCAATTCGGCGGTTTCTTCAACGGTTTTTCCCATTTTCAGGGCGTTGAGGGCTACTCGTTTGATGCCTTCTTCAATTCCTTCCGCCTTTCCTTCTGCCTTTCCTTCTTCACGTGCTGTATCCAAAGAATTTTTCATGTCGATATCCATTGGCAGGTTGATATATTTTTCTTCGAACCAGTACATGCCATATTTTTTAACAAATATAAATAATCTGGCGGGAAAAAGTGGATAACAATTTAGTGGGATTATTCAAACAAACAGCTCATTGTTAGGTTGTTGGAGACAATAGCCCGGCTATATTGGTTCGGCTTTAGTCCCCAGCTGCTGATCAGTACGGTATAAAGGCTTTTTTTGCTTTTTCTGGATAAACGGAACTGCGTTTCTTTATTTCTGAGCTTTTGAAGGTATCCGGCATCCATCGAAAATTCATCATTGTAGAATTTTATTTCGCAGAGGTTTACTACATCATCGGCTCTGTCGATGACCAAATCTACCTGTGCCTGCTGATTGTGCCACGAATAATTCTTTGAATCAATCTGATCGCATCGTAAAGCCCTTTTTATCGCTTCGGAATGTTTTAGACATATGGTTTCGAAAGCAAAGCCACACCATGATTTGTATTCCTGCTTTTGAAAAACCTGTGTCCATTTAGTTCCCTTGTTGGGCAACATAAATTTAAGATAGAATAGGCAGAACTCGTCAAAAATACGGTAGAGCGTGGCTTTGCTGTTGTTTTTATAGGCGTCGTATTTTAAAACAAAACCCGATTGTATTAATTCTTCGAGGGAATTGGAAAATTTTCCTCCGGATGATATTTTAAGTTTGGTCAAGATTTCGTCTCGGCTGATTCCTTTTTTCGGACTGTCGGCCAAAGCGTCCATTATTTTTTGATGGAATGAATTTTCATTAAAGAGCGATTTAAAAACTTCTCTGTATTCGTTGGCTAAATAGGCACCTGGTTTAAAGCATAAATTTTCAATACAAGTAACGGCCGAATCTCCGGCTTTTACATGCTCCAGATATTCGGCCACACCGCCCAAAGCCATATATATCTTCAGTATTTCATATTCTTCCATTAAAATCCCCTTGTATTTAAAAAAGGCTTTGGTTTCCTGCAAGTTAAAAGGTTTAAGCTTAATGCTTTGTGTTATTCTTTTACTCAGGCCTTTGGAGTTGTTGATTATTTTTTTGATCATATAGGATGCTGCTGATCCGCAAACCACCACAATCAAATCCCTTCTTGTTGTACAGTAGTCGTTCCAGAAGTTCTCAAATGCGGGCAGGAATCCCGATTTATGGGAATCTACCCAAGGGAATTCATCAATAAAAACCACCTTCTTTCTGCGGCTTTCCTTTTTCTTTTTAAGAAAGCTTTTTAGCAAACTGAATGCTTCCAACCAGTCGGCAGCTTGCTTATGTCCGGAAAACTCATTTGTTACTTCATTGAGTTTAAGCATGAAGTTTTTGATTTGTTCCGGTCTTTTGCCTGTACTCAATCCAGTGAAACTGAATATAATGTGTTTGTCGTAATATTCTCTGATCAGATAGGTTTTGCCGATTCTCCTTCTACCATAAACCGCAATCAATTCTGAGCGGTGGCTGTGCAATGCATCAGACAATATTTGCATTTCATCTTTTCTTCCGGCAATATTATGCGTCATATGATGTGGTTGTATTATTGTTATTACCGTGCCAAAGATAATATAATTTAATTAGTTTGGCACACTAATAAATACTAAAAATACTGTTATTAGTGTGCCAAAATACAGGAATATTTGTTGTTTTGGCACGCTAATAATTATCATGACGACATTTCATGAATTAATCAGATTAAAACCGTAATCGGTAAAAGGGTTGATATATTTTTCTTCGAACCAGTACATGGCATGATTTTTAACAAATATACATAATCTACACGAAAAGTACGAGCTGCAATTGGGTATTAATTTTCAGGCTTTTAAAGGACTTAAAAATCCGACAAGCGGTAAATGCTTGAATCATTGGTTTTATCGGGTTGCCAGGTGCGTACATGGATTACGGGCATGGTGCTGTCGTTCAGGTCCACCATCAGGAACAAATAACCGGTATCGCCATAATTGCTCGAAAAATAATTCTGTTTTATTTTTACGCCATAGACATTTCCTCCGGTACCGCCTTTGCGCACTTCGCTTTCTTCAAACTGTATGTTGATAAACTCTTTGCTATCAAAAGAATACTTCAGGTTGCGGATATACTGCGCTTTGGTTTGCCGGTTGTAGCGGACAATTTTATGGTTTTTGTATTTATTTTCAATGCCCTTGCGGGTTTTCACCACATGTCCGGTAATAATGAGTGCATCATCGGCAAAAATGGATTCGATATAATCGAGGCGTTTGAGGGCATAAGCTGTTTTGAAATGTTCCAGGAAATTGATCAAAACAATACGGTTGTGCGCCGGCCATGCGTTATTGCTGAGCAGGCTTTCCACTGCCGGTTTCGAGAGCGTAAAAGCCAGGCTTTCAATCTTTTTGTCCTTATTGAAATGAAAGCTCACATCTTCCACAAACTGGCGGTTATTATTGGGAAAATTAAAACTCATTCGCACGGGGCGGTACATGAGCGCATCGCCATAGGAAAGGAATTTTGATTCATCGAGATTGATGATGCTTGCATTTCCATAGTCCATCAGTTTTTGGTACATTTCAAAGCCCTCATCGGTAAAAAGATTCCGAACCGATTGAAAATCCCGTTTATCGATGGACTGCAATACTTTAAGCATCTCATCTTCAAGATTTTTATCATCTTCCACAATCGTAATGCCTTCAAATTTATGCACTACGGGATTTTCCATCATTTCGGCTGTACTTTCAAAACCGGATTCGTTCGCGGCAATACCCTCATCACCGTCTTTGGGCAAGCGGACATCAAAATAACTTTTCCGGAACACCTGATGTTCGATTTGCTCCATCACTTTTTCCAGCTCATCATCAACACGGGATTGATTTTCAAAGATATACTCCACTTTGATGCGCAAAATTTCTTTCGTTTTGGCATCATCGCCATAAAAGGCAACAAAACCTTCGCCGTTTCGGGCACTGATGATGTTGCCCCAATCCTGACCGTCCCAGTAGGAATATTCCAGATTACTGATATCCCGGCCTTTATAGTTTATATCAAGGATTATGCGCCTTTCGTTTTCGAAATCCTGAATATCCTTTACATGGAAAGAAAGGTCGGCAAGCATCGATCGTATTTCTTCGGGCAAATAGCTCATCAGCTTAACTGTGGTCCCGTCTTCCTTCATAAAATCCAGCTCATTGCATTTGGGATGGCTTTTGAGCAGGCAAAGTGCCCAATAATTATTGCGCAGTGCATCGGCAATACAGGCATTTTCTTTTGCTTCGACGGCATTATTGGCAAAATCACGGATTTTTTGAGCCCTGGATTCAAATACTTTACGTACATCTTCCCTTTTGATATACCGGAACACATGTGCATCGGGCTCATTATTCAGCACCAAACGTTCGGTATTGTGCAGCGTAGCATTGGAATACGTCCGGACAATATCATTGATTTTTTCGGCAAATTTGATATTTCCATTTACTTCTACTTGCGAAAAATTCTCTTCATATTCACTTTCAACTGTAGTTGATATTTGGCTTATCAGCGATGTAAGCGCATCATTATCTGCTCTTTGCAATGTCGCACCCTTACCTTCGCCCCAGATATATTTCTGCGGTTGGGATTTTATATCTGCCACATTTTGCCCCAAAAGGGCACAGCTGTGACCAATGAATAAAAACAAAAATAGCAGTGTCTGTAATTTTCTTATCATCATCGGGAGTAAAATTAATACTTAATCGGCTTGAAAATAAGCAGCAGGATCTGTTTTTTTATTATTTAGAATTACTTCATAATGCAAATGAGCGCCTGTGGACCTGCCTGTGCTGCCCACTTCGGCAATTTTCTGCTTTTTAGAAAGCTGATCGCCTTTGGAAACCAAAATTTTGCTCAGATGAGCATAAGCGGTTTTCATCCCATCGGAATGCTGAATGATCACAAATTTACCATAGCCGCCATTTTTTCCTGCAAAAACAACAACGCCATCAGCAGTTGCCAGCACAGGGGTTCCTTTTGGTGCAGCGAGGTCAATACCCGAATGGAATTGTTTCTTTTTATGAATGGGATGTGTCCGCCAGCCAAATGGCGATGAGATTCGGTATTTTCCTTTTATTGGACAAATGGACGGAACGAGCTTTTCGGCATTGTTTTCTTCGTATTCGCTGCGCGCCATTTCGCCTTCATCGCGTTTCTCGATGCTGTAATCACTGGCCTTTTTATCTTCCAGTCCTTTCAGGCTGCGACCCGTTGCTTTAGCAGGAATTGCATCGCGGTCCACGCCCAAAGTTTGCTGCAGCCAATCACGTTCATTTTGGTAGTAGGCTTCTAACTCTTTATCCAGACGCTCAAATTCAGCCTGTTGGGTGCTGTCTTTTTGCCGGCTGTATTCTTCATATTGCTTGTCAAAAGGATTTTCTTTCTTCTTCTTTTTATCTACTTCCTGAGCAAAGGTTTGTGCCGAAAAAGTGAAAATAAAAAAGATCATTGCTAAAGAAAGGACTTTGCCATTCATAGGATATTATTTTATTGAACCTGATTCCGTTCGATTATTTTACCATCTACCATGCTAAAAACCAGCCATTTGTTTCCGGATACGCCTGTAGGCACAGTATATTTTCCGATAAATTCATTATTAAGCCACAAGCTGACTGTTGCTTTTGATTTTGAGAGTTTTTTATTCGCCGCATCATTTCGGTTGGTATAATCATGCACCCAGAAATCATAAACAGCCTGCTCTTGCGGGTCTTCAACGGTGATGGTTTCGGGGCCTTCGCCATCGGTATCATCACGGTCGAGGCGTGCACTGCCATCTGATGAGCGTTTTTTATCGCGGTAGCTGATATGGTAGCTGCCCAGCTTTTCGAGATGTGCATCCAAATCGCGCGGACGTTTGCCCCAATCCAGCGCTGCACGCATATATTTGATGTCGAGGATGGGCGAAACGGAAAAACGGTTTTGAAATATTGTGCCGGCCACCACTTCAAATGGAAGCGCTGCTTTTACAAAACCTTCTTTCAGAAATTGCACTTGATATTTGCCATCATCAAGTATAGGGAAACGGATTTTCCCATCCTGATCTGTTGTAAAAATATCCACATTTTCGACCCGTATAAGTGCATCCGGCACAGGCTCTCCGTTTTCGCAATTAATAAACCGAAGCGTCATCAAACCATCTTCAACTTCGGTAAAAGCATCATCAAAACGGTCTTTCATTTCAGTTCGTCCTTCGGTTTCGGTTTGCGCCCTTAAATTAACGAACAACAAAACCATCAGTAGGCAAATCAGGTACTTCTTCATATGAATAGATTTTTACAGAAGATCTTTTTTAATATTCAAACGTTTGCGCGTATGGTCATCATCATAATCCAACACCATATCTCCCTGGTTTTCAATAATAACATTATTCAAAGGATACCAAAAGACCGCTTTTCCCACATTTGCACCGCCATAAAAGTCGATACGTGCTCCGGTTCCGGGCAACATGCTTACCTTAAAACGGGTTTTATTCTGAAGCCGCATATTGCTGAGGGAAATTTTATCCCCTTTGTTTATAATCACTTCTACCAGACCCTGATCGTTTTTCAAAAAAGACAATTCCCTGATTGCGTCTGCCAGCCAGTCGTGTTCCTTTTCAAACTCAGGGTTTAATGATCGAATACCATCCAGCAGCTCACTTCCTTCAAATTTACTGCCCGATTGCGCAATCAGCTCAAGGAAAGCCAGCATCCAGGAGGCTTCCGGGCTGGAACTTTTACTGAATTTGCTGCTCAGTTCTTTCATCGCCGGCACAAAATCAATATATTCCGAAACGGCATCCATATGTACAGGTGTATTTGCGAAAGAAGCAAGAAAAACCTGTTCTCCGCTATTTCCGGTGCGCATTCCATTAACCGGATAGGTTCGGTCGGTTGGAAATTGTTCCACAGAAACCTCGCCATTGTTGAGCTGTGCAGCAAAACCTCCCGAAGCGCCCACCCATTGCTGATCCAAAGGGAATTTCCTAAGGTTCATTGGATTACCATCGGTGTCGGTATTAAAAATAAAACCATTCACGCCTTCGCCGGCCAGCTCTTTATCGAGGATATACATATTTCCTTCAAAAGTTCCCGCCAGGCTTAAAAGGCCATCAGTAGTCAGGCTGATTCCCTGAACAAAATCGCTTCCCGGACCGCCAAAGGTGCGGATCCATTGCATTTGTTCCTGATCATCAAAAGAAGCCAGAAAAATATCACGTGAATTATCAACAGATGAAATATCTTTACCAAAAAGATTGATATCGCCCTCAAAACAACCCGCCATAATAATGTTTCCTGCTGCCGTTTTAACCCATGTTTGCCCATTCGCAGGATAAGCGCCATCCACCAGTAAACGGTCAAGAAGCTTTTGTTCAAGGCTTTGCGGACTAAACAAAGGACGCAAAACAATTACTTCGGGCTGCACGCCTTCAAACTGCGGCATGGCCATACCAATAGGTGCATTGATGTAGGTAGGATCGCAAACGGTAAATTTCCGATCTTCCAGCATCACATAATCGCCATCCACATCTCCGCTAAAAGCCACGGCAGTAGCTGCATGGCCCGGATACTTCAATGCACAGGTTTCCAGGCCACAAAGCTTGCGCACCAGCCAACTGAACAGCACCGAACGGTCTTCACAATCAGAATAGGGATACTCAAAAAGCTCTTCCGGGAAAAACCATTTCTCACGGCCAAACTGCTCATCATCGGTTTTATATTCAAATGTATTTTGAACGAAATTTAAAATATAAGACACCTTTTGCTGCTCGTCCATTTCGGCGGTTTTTTCTGCCAGAAAAGCGAGCAAAGGTTCTTTGATCCCGGGGCTCATTCCGGCATCGAAATAAACCTCCAATTGTGACTGCGGATAATCGTTATAAAACTTCAGGACATTTTCGGGTATTCTGATGCTCAGGCTACTGCTGTCCGCTGCTTTTAAAACTTTTTCAATTCCATGATTATCAAAATTCAAAACAGAATAAAGATTCATATCAAAAACCCTTTTCGCTGCCGTAAACTCTTTTGGATAAGTGACTAAGCGTGTGGGTTTTCCACCGGTGATGTAGTAGCGCAGGCTATCTTTATCAATAAATTGCATGCCATACATTTTATTGCTGATTGCCAGCATAAGGAATGCTTCGCCCTCAGAAGAACCGATGCGGGCTTTATATCCCGATTGATTGAGCAAAAGCCAGCTGATCAGGCGTGCTTTGTTGCCATCCCCGCCACAGATTTCCTCTGCATAAGCTTTCAGCAGCAGATAATAGCCCCAATCGTTGAGATTAAATTTTTGTTTGTATTGCCACAGCCGGCCGATGAGCGGGCCAAAATCCTTTTCGGCATGTTTTTCCCAAAACTGCTGGATGCTCTGCTGTTGTGCATCGTCCAATTGTGCCACATCAAAAAGGGCTTTCTGGCCCAGCTGCACATCCTGCTCATAAAAAGGCACGGGAAAACCTTCTTCCGGAATCAAAACAGGACGTGCGGGCAGGATTACCGGCTGAATATCAAGCGGAATACTTTCAGCCTGAAGGCTTGCATTTCCTTTTGGGACAATCTTTTTGGGCGGTTTTTGTTGCTCTCGGGGTTCCGGTTTAAAAGGCGGTACAACATCCGGTTTGGGTTCCGGAGGTTTGGGTTCTGCTTTTTTGATATCCACTTTTTGCCAAGGCTTTTTGAGGTAATCGGCAAATTCTTTATTTTGCTGCGCCCGGTAATTTTTCAAATCTTCGGAAAGCTTTTTCATGCCCTCTTCCTGTTCTTTTTGGAATTTATTGAAGGATGATTTTTGTTCTTTCATATAGTCCTCTAAAGTTTGCGCCTGCAGACCAAGTATGAGGAACAAAAAAACAGCAGACAAAACGGATTTACGCAACATAATATTTTGTTTTTTATTTTTTACGATTAAAACCTTATTCGTTTACAGAACCCAAGTGAACAAATATGTGGTTCTTACAAAAGCCAAAACGTTCAAGAAAGATTCTGTATTCCATTTCTCTTTTTTCGTCCATGATGGATTCCTCTGAATCATTATACCTGTCTTTCATACTTTTAATTTGAGATTTACCCCCATCAAGCGCAACAATATTTGAAAGAACTGCACTAAGGTAGGAAGACCATAAACCCGCATTTGTCCTGTATCCGGGGATAAGTGCAGCTGTGTCACCTGTAATTTCACAGTCATTTTCCATATTTATCAGATAGCGCAGCGCCTTGATATCTAGATCTAAATCATTACTAATCAAATCTTTGGATTGATAAACCATAGACTGATCACGAAGGCTCTGTTGACCATCGTAAATCAAACACTCAATATGAGCCAATACATCATATTTAAGGTTTAATTCATTAATTATTGAGGTATAATGAACCTCAGTGTAGCTATCGCTAACATAGTCTCCATGTCCTACAGATATTAACACAATTGCTTCCCCACTATTAAGAAAGGTGATCCGTTCAATATCATAATTAAAATGCTTGTCTCCTGATTTCAGCAGATTTTTTATTTTCACACAAAGCATTCTACTGCTGTTATAAAGCTCTTCATTTTCAAAGATCACAGCCAGCTCGCTTCTTTTACAGCTATTTAAGATGGACGCCATTGCTTCCGCTCTTAAGATTGCCTGATTTACAGCAGTAGCTGAATCCAGAAAAGGATCCGATAATCCGGCAACAAGCATGCCTTCATTTGATGTATTGCTTAATTCCGCCATCCAATCGGGCAAAAGGATATGCATATTCCGTTCCTGCTTATTAATAGTCACACAATCATCAAATTCATCTCTAAATTCCGCTCTCAAATTTTGAGCAGATGAGCTTGATTGAACCTGTGCGCCGAGCGGCAAGGAAATAACAAAAAAAAATAAAATTGGAATTTTCCTGAAACGCATAATAAATTTTTCAGAACAAATAAAAGCCTGGTTTTGCAAACCACAAAACCAGGCTTAACCAAAGATACAACTACTTACTATTCTCGAATTCTTCATCAAATTTCTTAGCAAACTTATCCTTGCTCCATTCGATAAACATTTTTTCCTTTTCGCTCATTTTACCGGACATATCGTTAAAGAAGCCATTAATATCAAGCTCCATTACAACCCAGTATTCATAGCCACCGTCTTTTTTCTCATACATTTCGTTGCAAGTGGCATGAGCCCCTTTCACTTCCTGGTTAATAATCTCGCGCGACATTTCATCGATCACGCCAACAAAATCATCAGTCTCATTGTTACCGAATTGCTTGGCATATTCCTCGCTCAGTTTTTTAATGGTAACTCCCATCATAGCAGCCAAACCTTCACGTCCGCGACGTTCGGCAAATCCCTTAACTTTATCAATCCTCGGGCTGGTTGCCGTAGCAAGATACCTGATAACGGAACCACTGGACTGGTCTTCGCCCTGGCAAGGCATATCAATCTTTTTCCTACCGGAAAGATTCGTTCCTTTTTTGCTTCCGCCGCAGCTGGTAAGCATAAAACTACCAACAATCAATACTGCTAATGCGTAGAAAATCTTCGCTTTCATAACTAACATTTTAAAATTAAACAATAATTATTTTAATAAATCAAATTAAATCGCAAAAACATATGGGATAATATTACTTCTTGTTGGAATTAATGAATCTGCAAATTCATCAAACATTTCCATCCAAAATACACTTACCCACTTTTTATTCTGCTAATTTAATTTAATTTTTAAAAATAAAGCAAAATAATTTCAGCAACAAAAAACATCTTGTTTACACCATTCTTTCATTCACATCTTACTAGTATTGCCAGCGATATTTTATACTGTATTTTAACAATAGAAAACGCATAAAAAACAAATAAGCACAACTAGCTTGTAATCAATAAGTATAAGTAAACTCATTATAAGGCCATCCGGAAATGCAACATTTAATTATCCTAAAAATCTGATATTTTGACAAACTAAGCAAAGCATGAATATATAATTGACACAAATATCATCAACAAAATGAAAGCTTCAATTATTAAAGCTTGCTTTTAAAAACCCTATGAACAAACCAATAAATCTCTGATAACCAAGACTAAAAAAACATAATTAGAATGCTTATAAATTACAATAGGTAAACAAGCTGATTCCGTAAAATACAGGAACAAACACCACGCATCTCAGCAAGCATTCAATCATTTATACTGCAAACCAACAGATTACAGCGAAATAAAAATGCAAAAATTATAGCCACAAAATTGAATGCATGGCTTTATCTGCCAGCAAACAAACAATATTCAGTCTCTAGGACCGATACGTAAGCATAGCCGTAATTCAAAGCATTAAAAAAATAACACCGACATGCATTACGGCTTGTAATACACCATATTACCAGAAACTTCAAAACGAAGGATCATTGGATTATCAATAAGTTACGTAAGTTATGATACGTTTGCCCTGGCCAGCAATAGGAAACTGACAGGATAAAATCATTAATTTTTCGTTTCTACTAGGAATTTCGTGGGTAACAATAATGTTTGAAAATAATATGCAGATATTTATTAATAAACTATTGATCCCTAACAGATTCCTCCCTTCACAAAGCCTTAATCACTTCGTTTGGCTTTGTTCCGGCCGGAATGACGCTGTTTATTAGGTGTTTAAGGCAAATGCGGCGAGGACACAATAGTATATTTTAAAGACGTCCTCGCCGCATTTGCCTCCTGACTCCATAAAAATGTGTCATTCCGACAAAGTTTCCGAAGTATGAGGAAAACTTTGGAGGAATCTGTTTGTAATAGCATTCTAATTTCTTTCCACGAAATTCCGTGTAGAACCAATTTTTCTATATTTGTCTCCAGCGCCAAGAATTAAAATGCTGTGAAGCCATCAAATAACCACATAATGAATGTAAACCACACCATCCGTTTATCCATAATTTTCTGCTTCATAGTTCCTATGAGTATAATGGAGGTTTTCGCACAAGAATCAGACAGCTTTGAAGCCTATCAAAAGAAAGCGCAACAGGATTTTGATTCGTTTCGGCAAAATATGGAACAGGAATATGCTGCATATGCCAAAAAGCAGGAAGAAGATTTCCGGAAATTCAAGGAACGCATCGCATTCAAATGGGGCAAAGAAAATGTAAAAACCAGCGGACAATACAATTGGGTGGATTACTCAGCCAATGACGAAACCCGCACCAATGTAGATTTTGAAAAAGGAGAAGCCGAAATAGAAATACTGATCCCCAAAGAAAAAGCAAAAAACCCTGAAGAAGTTAAAAAACGGATCAATAAAGGTTTGCAACAACTGGCAAGTGCAAAAGGTGATATTAACGATTTTGAACAGCAAGACAACAAAGCTGTAGAAAACGACCCAATCATGAACGGACTGGTGCAAATGGAAAACGGCAAATTCCTGATGGCTTCGAATGCCGCTGAATTTTCAGGCGAATTGATGCAAAGCGGGAATGTACAAAAGAAAAATATCAGTACCGATTCTACAGAATGGGTGCAGGTAAGTATTAAATTCCCGCTGGCACCCGATTATCTGCAAAAGCGTATTTTGAAGTATTACGGACTGGCGCAGGAATTTGCCCAAAAAAACAATGTAGCACTCGAACATGTGCTGGCCGTAATCCATACCGAAAGCTGTTTTAACCCCAAAGCACGCTCGCATGTGCCGGCCTATGGCCTGATGCAGATTGTGCCCTCTTCTGCCGGAAAGGATGCTTTCAAGTATTTATACAAAAAAGACAGCCTGCTTACGGCAGAATATCTTTATGTGCCCAAAAACAACCTGGAACTGGGCGTGGCCTACCTGAGGTTATTGATGCGCCGGGAATTCCGCAATGTAAGCGATGACCGCAGCCGTTTGTTATGCGCTTCTGCCGCTTATAATACCGGTGCCGGCAATGTAAGCAGGGCCATTACCGGGAAAAAACGCGTTTCGGATGCCATAGACGATATTAATGCTTATACCTATGAAGAATTGTATGATTACCTCTGCAAAAACCTGCCCTATGAAGAAACCCGGAAGTATATCCGGAAGATAAACGAACGCCGGAAGATTTATGAATCTTATAAGGTGGTAGAGGAATGATGTGGACTTCGGCTTAGTTCAGCTCCACCACAAGTCGCTCAGTAAGCCTTTATGTTTTGGAGGGCTAAGTAAAATAGAGTTTAGCTCCTTAGGCTCCCTCAGCCCGCTTTGCGGTGTTCGGGAGAGGCTCATTTTTCCCAATTTATGGAAATGGGATAATTGATGCTTCTAAAAAAACGCATCATGGTTATATGGTAAACCACCGCAGAGCGGCCGCATTTGTATAGCAAATTTGTGATCATAAAGATGTTATTCGACTCCAGCCGGCAGGGCAAACGCATCTTGATCAAGCTATATTTGTCAGGCTGGATATTTGTTGCGTTTGAAAAAAAACTTACGTCTTGTGCCAGATTGATATATTACAGTTTTTCCGTTTAAAGCACAAAGCAGCAAATTGCTTCATTTGCGAAAACCAGAGAGGTCATAAGCTTAACAAGAACCCTCAACAGCCTGAAAATGCCGCAAAAAGATAAATCGGCTTAGACCGCAGAGCGGTCAAATATGTATAAAGAGTTACCACAGAACGCCACATACGACCCCGTCCGGGGTCGAACCTTTAATTAACATTTCCTTTTATAGATATGCAATCCCTTTGGGATTGAAGCCGAAATAGATTTAGACCGCTAACAGCTTTATTACCAATGAATTTGAAATGCATAGGAATAGGATTGTCAAAGAATGGTATAATATTTATGATGCGTTTGCCCTGCTCCAGCCGGAGTCGCACCAATAACCCCAAATCATTTTTAGAAACATGCATTCCCTCCGGGATTGGGCGGAGCTTGTGGTTAACGCGCTCGCTCTGTGGGTGATAATAATGTTAACCCTCAAAGCTCCCTCAGCCCGCTTTGCGGTGTTCGGGAGGACGCTCATTTTTCCCAATTTCTGGAAATTGGAAAAAGGAGCGTCACTTCGCTAGGCAATTCAGTAATAAGTATAAAACAAAATGCAGGTTTTTCGACATTGCTACTAAACCTGCATTTCAAAAGAATATTCGCCGTTTTCTTAACGGACAAGACAAGTACCTGTTCAAAATAAAGCATCCACTTTTTATGAGCTTTAGCCCAGCCGGAAGCCCAGATATTTGTTGCTGTTGCCCGGGCTATTGTTGTTGCGATTGGCCGACCGGCAGTTCTGCGCGTTGTTGTTCCAACAGCCGCCACGTTTCACGCGGTTCGAGCCTGCGGTAATTGCCTTTTTATCTTATCCTGTACATTCAAGCGGTAATTCCTTGCATTTGCTTTTTGCGTGCATGACACCAATGGAAGGCAATGCTGCTGGAATTCACTTTCCGTCCATTCTTGCTCTATCAAATTTATATAATAGGATTTCAACTTTACAGCATACCTTTTTTTGCTCCGGTTGCCCAACAGCATGCGGTCAGGGAAAATCCGGTAGCCCAAAAAAGGCAGCCCTTTTGAGCATCTATTGAGGCAAAACACCTTCAAATCCTGCTGCAAAACCTCTTTAATATAGCTTTTTACCAAATATCCTGTTTGCAGGAGTACATCTTTATCATTGTGCCAAAGCACCATATCGTCCATATAGCGCACATAGGCTTTTAAGCCTAATTCTTCTTTCACGAAATGGTCGAGCCTGCCCAAAATATGGTTGGCAAAATATTGACTGGTCAGGTTGCCGATGGGCAAACCTTTGCCGGGATTTTTTTGATAACTTTCTATAATTTGCCAAAAAAAATAGAGCAGGCCATCGTCTTTAAACATACGGCACAGAGATGCATACAGCAGTTTATGGTCGATGGTATCAAAATATTTGCGCACATCCAATTTTAAATAATATTGATGTTTTCTATGAAAAAACCGTGCACGGTCAAGAGCTGCATAGGTGCCCTTATTTTTCCGGCAGGCATAACTATCAAATATCTGGTATTGCTCAAAACAGGGATGGCAGATATTCATCAGGGCATGGTGCAAAACCCGCTCACGGAAATCCGCTGCACAGATAATACGCTCTTTTGGGTCGTATATGGTGAAATAATGATAATAGCCCACTTCTATTTTTCCATTGGTAAGCTGCGTCCGTAATAATTGCAAATTCTGAAACAATGCCGAACGGAAAATGGCAACATCCGGGGCATGGCTTTTGCCTTTTTGCGCTTTCCAAAAAGCCAGTGTCAAATTGTTCATTTCGGCAATTTCCTCAAGCAGATGGCCTTGTCGTTTCATGGGCATTGTGTTTTTCAAAAGTCTCAATTAGCTTAGCCCCATATTTTTCTGCTTTTTTTTGTCCGATACCGTTTATACTTAGCAGGGCATCTGGCTTTAATTCATCCAATTGCGCTATAGCTGCAAGTTCCTCATTGGTGAAAATCGCAAAGGCAGGGATACCTTCTGCTTCTGCCATATTTTTCCTTATTTTCCGCAATTCGGCAAATACAGCAAATTGCTGAGGCGGCAATATCTCCCTGTAATCAATTTTTGGTTTTGTTGCCTTATTATCAATGCCTGCTTTTGCTCTTTCTACATAGCTAATACAAAAAGTCCAAAGGCCACCATGCTCCATTTTCACAAACTGCCTGTCTATTTCCAAAATACGGTGCGCCCTCAGAAAAGCGTTCATTTCTTCCATGGCCAGCGAATCACTGCTATCTATTGGTATGTTAAATATCCTGAATTGCATCCTTTTTTATTTGGTTCTACTAAGAATTTCGTGGGTAACAATAATGTTTGAAAATAATATGCAGATATTTATTAATAAACCATCGATCCCTAATAGATTCCTCCCTTCACAAAGCCTTAATCACTTCGTTTGGCTTTGTTCCGGTCGGAATGACGCTGTTTATTAGGCGTTTAAGGCAAATGCGGCGAGGACACAATAGTATATTTTAAAGATGTCCTCGCCGCATTTGCCTCCTGACTCCATAAAAATGCGTCATTCCGACAAAGTTTCCGAAGTATGAGGAAAACTTTGGAGGAATCTGTTTGAAATAGCATTCTAATTTCTTTCCACGAAATTCCGTGTAGAACCTTTTATTAATTGATTTTCTTATCGACCGCTCTTCCGGTTTTACTGCAAGCCTTGCTGTACGGGGCGGCTCCGCCAGCCCCTCCCTGCAAGCCTTGCCGCAAAACCTCCCTACCTGCCTGCTATAGCTCATAAAAGTGGACAGCTTATTTTGAACTAAAGGCTCCTGCGTGGATTACGATTTGATCTGCTGCAAAGTATTTTGAAGCCGCTTGGCTAAAAACATGCTCCCATAATACGTTTTAAAGTATTTCTCCCGTTTGAGCGCATCTTGCTGGTTCAAACAGGCTTCAAAATACACCAAATGTAAAGGACGCCTTCCTTTGGTTGACTGCACTTCACCATTACAGTGCTGATCAAATCGTAGTTTTAAATTTTGAGTGTAGCCTTTATACAGTTTCCCGTCCTGCTCGCTGTACAAAACATATGTATAATAATATTCCATAACATAAAATTTAAAACTAATCCACTGAGCAGGCCAGCCGGAAGCCCAGAAAATTGTAGCTGCTGCCCGGGCTGTTGAAGTCGCGAAAGGCCGACCGGCAGCCCTGCGCGCTGCTGAGCCAACCGCCGCCACGTCTCACGCGGTTCGAGCCTGATGATGCCCCCCGGGGGTTGTTGCGCGGACTGTTCTTATAGTAATCCCCATCGTACCAATCAGAGCACCACTCCCATAAATTACCGTGCATATCATACAAACCCCAGGCATTGGGAGAGAAACTTGCTACATCGGTTGTTTTTTCCCTGCATGTCCCTTTTGAGCATCCTTCACAAGGGTAATTGCCATCATAATTCGCCTGGTTTGTACTTAAACAATTACCCGTATTAAATGGTGTTTTTGTACCTGCACGGGCAGCATATTCCCACTCCGCCTCGGTGGGTAAACGAAAGTTTTTGCCTGTCATGCGGTTCAGCTTTTTGATAAACTCCTGTGCATCATTCCAGCTTACATTTTCTACCGGAAGTTTATCGCCTTTAAAATAGGATGGGTTATTGTTCATTACGGCTTTCCACAGTGCCTGGGTTACTTCGGTCTGGCCTATATAATAATTATCAAGGCAAACCTCATGCACAGGCTTTTCGTCATCATCTCCATTATTGCTGCCCATTTGAAAACAGCCGCTTGTTACGGCTACCATGGTAAAACTCACCCCATTTACGGTTTCGGTGAAATTTTCAATCTCGCTTACATCATAGCTAAAACTGCTTTTGCCGTTTTGGCTTATATTTATTTGCTTCCTACCTATTTTTTCGCCGTTTTGCAGTTTAATGTCATGGCTGCCAAAAGCCAAAGTGCCTGTCCAGGGGGTTGTGCCGTAGCTTTGGCCGTCAATGCTTAGAGTTGCGCCAGCGGGTTCACTGTTAATTGTAATTTCTTTGCCGCCGGGGAGTTCTTCGTTTATTTCCAGAGTTTGGTTTTCTATAATGCTTATGGTTTTTGTTATGGTGCCATAGCCTTCTTTGGAGAGCTGGAGATTATGGTCGCCAACCAAAATATGGGTCAATGTATTGGGTGTTGTGCCATAATCCTTGCCATCCAAAATGATCCTGGCCTGCAGTGGCTGAGTAACAATATCTACATTCCCGGTTTTGGGAATGGGTTTTAATTCTATGGTTTTATTATCCCCGGCATTCACTTCAAAGCCTTCGGTTACGGAATAATAGTTTATCAGCCGGGCTTCCGCCTGATGCTGTCCTGTACTGAGATCCCCGCTCCACTCGCCATGGCCTTTTAAATCGCCATCTATATAAATATCAGCTTCGGGATCGGTTTGGATATGTACCATCCCAAAATTAGCATCCAACGAAATATTTAATTCGGTAATTTCCCCATCTTTTATCGTAAATTGCTGTACAAATGGACTGTACATTTCTTTGATTAAACGCAGTTCATGCTGTCCGCTGGCCAGTTCATTAATGGTACAAGGGCTTTTCAAACCTGTTGGCTTACCGTCAACCATCACATCTGCTCCTTCGGGTGTACTGCTAACTTTCAGGCTCCCAAAAGCGGGTTTCAATTTTATATTCAGCTCTTGTTTGCTCTCCGCATCCAGTTCTACGGCTCCGGCTTCATTATGGTAATTGGCATATTCGAGGCGGTAAGTATATTTGCCCAAATCAAATTTCTTTTGGAAAGGCGTAAGGCTACTTTGTAACTGATTATTGATATACACGGCAGCACCTGCAGGTTCGGATAAAATCACCAGCCATTGTTTTTGTATTTGCGCCCCGCTGACAATGGTCGTTACTTTCCCTGTGGTGAGCACAAGCTCATAAACACAAGCTTCCTCGATAGGTTCGGGATAAAGATAGTTGCGCAAAACGCCAAGCTTTGGGTGCATGATCGTCAGCTTTTTGGAGCCATAGGGTATATAAAGCCAATACTCCCCGGTTTTGTGCACTGCTTTAACTATGCCCATCATGCCTGCTTCCCATTTGAAACCGGTTTGGGTGGTCACCACACGGATCAATGCTGATTTATCGCCGTTTTGGTCTTTTACCGGATCGGTAATGCGTGCGGTCATATCGGTGGGCAATGCCCGGAAGGATTTTACATCAATATGTTGTGCCAAAATTAATTGGGACAAGACAAGGGCTGGTAGCAATATCAATAATCGTTTCATAAGTCTTAATCTGCTTTGGGGTGCAAGTTAATGAAAATTGTGTTTTTGTGAGAACGTTTTGGGTCGATATTTCGGGATCTTAGAGACGACGCTCATTTTTCCCAGCTTTTGGAAATGGGATAATTGATCCTTCAAAAAAACGTATCATTTTTATATTGTAAACGTCCGCAGAGCGGTCGAATGTGTATAGCAAATTTGTGATCATAAAGATGTTATTCGACTCCTGCCGGTGTCGCACTAAAAACCCCAATTCATTTTTAGAAACATGCAATCCCTCTGGGATCAGGGAATACCCTGAAAAGCGGAGCTTTTGTTTAACGCGCTCTCACTTTGAATGAAAATAGTATGAGTTTAGCCCGCTGAGGCCTCTCCTCTCCCGAAATTCGGGATCATCGAGAGGACGCTCAAATTTCCCAATTTTTGAAAATTCAGGAAAGGAGCATCACTTCGACGATCCGCGTATGGAGAAGTGTTAAAAGGGCTAATCCCCAATAAGATAAACACATTTAAAGCTATCCATATATATCTTGGCAGAATTCAAAAATTTCTGCTGAGTCGGCTTATAGTACGATTCCTCCTCTTCTATTATCCAAAAAGGGAACTAACAAGCTCAGTTACCGGCTTACTCCTCCCCTACATCAAGCAAAATTTTCTTTTTGCATTGTGTGCCTTTAAAAGTAAATTGTATTTCGATATAATTGGATTCATCTGCATAGCAACCTTCGGTTGAATATTCCAGATTCCACTGGTCGCTCGATTGCCTCAGGGATTCCACTATGGCACAATTTGATTTGATTTTGGGGGTTTGGGCTGTATTCATCTTTCGTCCCTGCAACTCCAAACCAAATGAAAGAAACCCATCGTGCTCTTCTATAATTATGATTTTGATTTGCTTAATCATGGAGCGGATTTGCGTTGCTTTGGCCTCAGCCGAAATTTTCCTTTGGTCGATCAGGTTTGCGGTAAGCTGCTGGGTTTCGGTAAGTGCTGCGGTAAGCTCATCTACTGATTGCGTATTGTCCATTATTTCTTCCAATTCGACCAAACGCATATTCAGTTTCATTTCTTCCTTTTCATAATCCAACATCATGCGCTTTAATTCCTGTTCCGAAAACGGATATTTAATGTGATAATAGCACATCACCACATCTGTTTTTTTATTGCGCACTTTTTCCCAATAAAAATCTTCCACTTTATTGATGGAAACGCCTTTAATGAAAGGCATATCAGCTGTTTGGCTGGATGAATTGGTATTGTACTGCTCTTTGAAATTGATTACATTATCTTTTGTTGTTTCCGAAAAACTGTAGTCGGAAGCAGATTGCACATAAACGGCCACGGAGTTCACAATTTCCTCTTTCACAGTCATCAATGCCTGTTTTTTGGCTTCATCGATGGTGGGTGCACCGCCCACGGTGATGATATAATCTTTTTCGATTCCGTTCACCCATTTGGGCGCTCTGCGGGAACTTTTATCGATGACTTTTTCCTGAGCGCCCAATTGCCCGATAAGGAAAAGGAGACATAAAACTGCGAGTATATTTTTCATGATATTTCTATTTAAAACTTCAATTTAATTTATGCGCATGCAGTTAAAGCAAAGGCATATTCCACAAATTCCTCATTAACCTTCGCCTTCGAACAACCAGCTGAGATCTTTGGGATCATCCGGGATTTCGGGATATTCCACATCGGAGGAAAGGTTCTTTGCTTTGGGTTTCTGCTGTGTTGCAGCCATGTTGTCCTGTTGTTTCAGGAAAGATTTTTGTTCTTTCTCTTTCTGCTGCAAAAATTCCGCGTACATTTCATCATCCATGTCTTTTTTCATCTGGTCGAGCAATGTTTGTGCTTCGCCGGCATATTTCGTACCTGCGGGGATACGTGCCACATAGCGGGCAACGGCATCGTAATCACTTCTTGCATAAGCTGTTTTTGCCTGCGACAAATCTTTAGCGTATTCAAAATTCCTGATCTCGCTCATCAAGGCTTCTGCATTGCTTCTGCAAGGCGTATCATGTGCAATTTCGCTTAAATAGCCCAGCGCTTTTTTGTTGTCTTTTGCAGCCCAGGCGGCCTTTGCTTTATCCATATTTTCATTGCACAAATCATTTTGATAGGCTTTATACACATCTTTGGCTTTATCATGTGCATTGTCAAAACATTCTTTACAAACCTCCGGCACGCTCATGAGCAAATCGATGGCATCGCCATACATCTTAAGTTCGGCCAGTGTTTCTGCTCTTTTCATCACAAAATCACAATTCGTATTATAGAAGGCGAGCACTTTTTCTTTGCCAGATTTAACCATAATTTTAAGCTCAGGCGCTTTAATATTCACTCTTTTCAAAGCGTTGAGATAAGCTTTTGTTTCGTTGGTTCCCGCTCCTTTTGCTTCTACAATGGCATTGCTGAACACTTTTCGGTTGAGCGCATCCACGATAAAGAAATTGATACTGACGGTCATGCTCACCATTGGGGGAGCGGTTTCGGTAATATCTTTCGTGAGCACATCAACTGCAGCTGTTAAAAGGAAAGGCGATTGCCCTTCGCCGCCCATTCCGTTTTTTACCGCAAGCGTGCGTAGTTTATTGTACAACACACGTTCGGCAGCTTTGGGCAAACCGGCATCGGACGACACATAGGGGCTAATAGCAATGCGCTCAGCATCATTCATTGTGCCGGCATTATTTTGTGCAAACGAGCAGCACGCCATCTGTATCAACAGGAAAAGAGCGATAAAGGACTTAATTTTCATGACGATCAATTATGAAAAGTTTAAACTTACAAAAACAAAAGGACTGGATAGGGGCATAATCTGGTTCAAAAATTATGCCTTATCCAGTCATCATATATTATTTTTCACCGAGCACCAGCCAGGCTTCACCAAGTCCCTGAGGCACAACTTTTGATTCGATATCAAAATTTTGTTTCAGGAAACTGCGCAGCTGTATGGCAAATGCTTCTGTATCCATGGGGACATTATCTTCTACCCATTCATCATAATATTCGAGTGGGATGCGTGCATTTTCGAATGCCAGCTGATTTTCGGTAGAAGCCGAACGGTTATATTTTTTGTTAATGGTATTTTTGGCCATCCACATATTGAGGATTTGGTTGAGCTGACCGGTTCTACCGCGGTAATCGTATTCGGATTCGAGGTCAAAACCTGCACCGTCCCAAACCATCACCTGAAGGGTAACTTCCCTGCCGTTTTCAGCCATATCTTCGAAATAGTCCTGCAATTGCGTATTAAAATTATCGAGATGTTTGAGTACGGCTTCTTCGAGCAGTAGCTCCGGAGCAGCAGTAAAGGAAGGCACACCTGTACCGGCGGCTGTAGCGACCGCTTTGCTGGTATAGGCATCGAGGCCACCCAGGTTGAAGGTTACATATTGTTTGGGGCCTTTTTTCACCACTTTATAATCCAAATCCATAATGATATCCGCTTTTGCTGTACGGTTGAGCACATCAAGCGGGCTTTCGGCAACTGTCAGGCCACTTTCTTTGCTCATCAGCATATTTTTTTTGGCCGTGCTTTCTTTAATTTTCTTCAGAGAAGCTTCGAGGTTTTTAAGCGGAAATCCGCGGTCGGCCATCATGCCTTCAATTTTTCTTAAAACAAGGCGCAGGTCCTGGCTTTCCAACAAAGCTTTATCATAATCGGGAATTACAGTTTTTGAGCCTTGATTGTCCCATTCCTGCGTATAACCGTGTGCATTACAAAAAGCGCCTGAAGGAACAATCATAATCGAAGGTTTTTTAGCACTGGAAATGGCGCCGCCCAGTTCTTCAACAATCCCTTGTTCTTCAAGATATTTACGCAGGGCATCGTACATAACGGAAACGACGATACCCACTTTATAGCCTTTATTAAGCTTTATGCGGTCTTTTCCGCTGGCATCATTGGTAAGAGTAATATATTGCAAGTATCGTCCACCGGTTTCAAAAAAGCTATCAAAAAAGGCTTCATGCTTATCCGCTTCTGTTGGGTTTGAAATAATCGGGTCAACTTTATCCACACCGGGCACGCCCCTGAAAACACATGCTGCTACTGCATCTTTTTTTGCTTTAACAATGGCATCTTCAGCTTTTTTCGCAAAGCCCCACACTTTTATCAATTTGGTTCCTTCCACACCGGTACCAATGCATTGTGCTTCATAATTATAGTCACTGGCCCACAACTTTTTACGGTCTTTGCGTTTTTGTGCTTCAGCATTTTGAATTCCCATGCAAAAAAGAAACAGAGCCAAAAGTGAAAAACTTAAAATTCTTTTCATCTGTTTGCTATTTGATTAGTATATATCGGATAAAAATTTCATAAACACCATTTTAAAACAATGACGCCTTAATATTATGTTCATGATCTTTTCTCATTAATTTGTAGCTTTATACTTATGGTTTTGAAATAATATCTCAGTTTTTATGTAGAATCGACCCGGAAGGACATTTCGCTCCCGAGTCGATAAACATAATTCACAAATATAGAATTTTTCTCTTAGAATTGGTAACGCAAACCAAAGCTAAATGAAAGTCCTTCACGGTCTTTGAAAATGTCGGTCCAATCACCATCATATTCGGTTTTGGTTCCATTGTCATCTACTGTTATTTTGCCCATTGGCATAAAATAATCTACTCCACCTACCAGTTGAACATTATACGTAACATTAGCAGCCAACCTAATACCGCCATTTATCATACCGGTATATATTTTCAAGTCATTTCCATCTTCACTTAAACTGGCCCAATCCAATGCATAGCCTACATAAGGTCCAATGGAATAGTTTCTAGCAAAGTAAAATTCTTTTACTAGGCCGGCGCCAATGGTCATAAACAGATAATCTTCTTTGCTGCTACCATCAAAAAGGCCTGTTGCATATTCTTTTTTCTGGAAACTGGCATCGACATAAAGTTTGAGTGCGGTAACAGGGAAATCGAAAAGGCTGTTAAGGAGTTGCGAGGCATTATAGGTTAAGCGTGCATTAGGCCCACCAATTTCGCCAATACGGTATCCGGCAGCTATTCCAAAACCAAGATCAAGACGCTGCTGGAGGATATAACCATCACGAACTTTTCCACCGGCAACCTGATAGAATGTTGTTGTATCGGTATCACCAAGACTGGAAAACCTGTTGTCAACCACTAATTTTGCCCGTACCACGCCTTTTCTTTTGTAGGTTCCGTCAACGAGTTTTCCATTTTCGTCCAATTTGGCCTGATAACGCCAAACAAAATAACGTTGTTCGCCTTTAACACCTTCTTTCTTACCAATTTTGGCTCCAATCTGACTGCCTTTGTGGATAACAGATGCTTTTACGCGGAATGGTTCATAGGCTTTACAAATCTCAAACAAAGCTTTATCAACAGCTGTTTCCACCAACTCATCGAATAGTTCATCACGGGTTTTCTTTTTTACACCATCACCCAGATCATTGTCCTGATTACCTTCAGTATCTACATCAACTTTGGTAATAAACTGAACGTGATCGGGATATGATTTCATTTTTTCTTTAAAAGCTTCCCGGTCGAGTTTACCATCATCGCTTACGCAATCAAAAAATACAGATTCAATTTCTTCATCAAAACGTATTTTAATAAGGGTTGCGGACATTTCAGCTTTAAATCCATTTTTTGATCGCAGCAACTTAAGGCCACGGGCTTCCATTTCGTCATAATACTCCTTCATACTTTGGACTTTATAAAAATCGAAGAAAAGGAAATACGAATTATTGATCAAAACGGCTCCGGAGCTAGTTAGTTGGGCAATACCTCGCTTTCCGGCCATAGCAACATTATAGTCTTCATCCTTTGCGTTATATGCACCACGCTTAGCTATGAGGCTTTCCCCCATGTTTTTTGGGAAATTACCTTCTGCATCAATTTGCCACCAGTTCATAATCACATTGGCAGCCATATCAGACTCACTGATCGCGCCTAAGAGAGCCTGGTCCTGGGCATCTGCATTACCGATTTGCACCTTTTTTCCGATGCCGAGCATATTCTCTTCTTTCTCAACGCGTTTATAAGGTGCATCCACAATCCTGTTGACAAAAAACGCATTGTTATCGTCATACTTGGACGCAACTTCAGTTTGGGCAAACGCCCGCTTTATATCATTTTCATACTTATCCCCTTCAAAATCAAGTAGCAGATAAGTAAGGGAACTGCGCGCGTAAGATGCCTGAACCGTTTTGTCCTTTTTCTGGGCTTGAAGTCCTACACACAGAAGGAACGCCAAAATTATCAATAAATGTCTTTTCATTTTTAAATTAGTTTAAGTTAGAATAAGGTTAAATTTAAGCACAGAACGTTTATTCTCAAAAATTTTAGCGTCCTGATTTTGGTTGACTCTTTTTTCTTCTTTCCGGGGATCCCCGAAAAGAAGAAAAAAGAGTTTGTCCGACAAATATATTAATTCAATTTTTCTAATGCCACATCTGGCCGCTTTCTATTATAAGTTCTCCAGTTTTTTGATGTGGGCTGCTCTGGGCTCATCATTCCGACAATTCTGTGTGGGCGCTTTGTATTATAGAAGTTTATATACTTGGGAAGTTCTTTTTTGACTTTGGCCAAGCTACTGAATGATATAGTTATGCCATTAGTAAATTCTTTTTTATTGCTCGGTTAACATGTTCTGCAATAGGGTTTTCAAGAGCGGCCCCATTTTCCGTCATGCTAATTGCCATGTAAGCCACCTTTATTTTTTTGAGTTTCTAACCTGAATAATTCACAAAATATTCTATTGCGGGCACAAACCGCTGCAATAGAAAGTAATGCTATCTTTTTGGTGCTTAACCCGGGACATGCATTATAAAATCTATTACGAGCAGAAACTGCTGCAAAACAAACCTTTGTTGAAATATAAAATCTCTCCATAACGGTGGTATGCATCAATTTTATATTCCATTGTTTTATTGCATTTTCAGCGCTTATAACAATCTTCTAACACGTGTTCCAGATTGAAATAGCTACGGCTATTCCTGTGCGCCAAAAATCTGCGCTCCCTTTCTCTTATTGCGGTTTGAATGTGGTCACTGAGCTTGTCGAATGTGCTTATGACGAAATTTCATAAATTAATCAGGTTAAAACGGAGTTTGTGATACAGGCTCCGTTTTTTAATGAAACGAAATTTATCGTGTTCGGTAGCTGAAAACATATTTGTAGGGATAAATATCGATGTAATCGACCATTTCGAGATACACATTCCCTTCGTGCAAACGCCCGTCAATCTCGCCCTGAAACTCATCAATATCTACGCGCACTTCACATTCTTTAATTTTTGTATCTACATAAATATCGGATGCGGATTCAAATAGTTTTCTGAGCACCTTGCTGATTTGCTGCTTTTCCGTATTCATAACCTCTTTTCTGCAAGGATACAGAGCCAAGGTTAAATAATGATTAAGCTGAATTTAATGATTTTAGAATTTCTTGCCGGAGAAGCAATCCCAAACATTTGGAATTATTATCTTAGTGGCCAATAAAAACGAAAAACAAGCAAAATGAAAAAACTCATTTGTATGATATCCTTAAGCCTGATATTCGGAAGCCTTTACGCACAGATCAAACCGCAAAATCTGGAAGGAGCATCCAGTGGCAAACTGGAACGGCTTGCTGATTTCCCCTCCAAATTTGTTAGTGCCCGAAATGTGGATGTTTGGCTGCCGGAGGATTATTCGCAGGAAAAAGAGTATGCCGTTTTGTATATGCACGACGGGCAAATGCTCTATGACGCCAGCACCACCTGGAACAAACAGGAATGGGCTGTAGATGAAGTTATGGGGCAATTGATTGAAGATGGCAAAGTACGCAACTGCATTGTTGTCGGCATATGGAATCCCGGAAGGGGAAGGCATGCAGACTATTTTCCTCAAATCCCCTTCAGAATGCTGGATTTGGAATTGCAGGATTCATTAATGCACAAAGTAAACAGAGCTGAAAACCAGGCTTTGTTTGAGTATCCGGTCAATTCAGATAACTATCTCAAATTCATAACGAATGAGCTTAAGCCCTGGATTGATGCACATTATTCTACCAAAACAGATCGCGACAACACTTTTGTAGCAGGAAGCAGCATGGGTGGCCTGATCAGCTGGTACGCTATTTGCGAATATCCTGATGTTTTTGGTGGCGCTGCTTGCCTTTCAACACATTGGCCAGGTTCCTTTGATGTCGAAAACAATCCAATTCCTGATGCATTCCTGTCCTATTTGCGCCGCAATTTACCAGACCCAAAAACACATAAAATTTATTTCGATTACGGAACCGAAACATTGGATGCCCTTTATGAGCCTTACCAAAAGAAAGCAGACGAAGTAATGCGCAGCAAAGGCTATACTAACCAAAACTGGATTACAGAAAAATTTGAAGGTGCAGACCATTCTGAAAATGCATGGCAAGAGCGCCTGCATATTCCTTTTACTTTTTTATTGGCTGAATAAAAAATTCACTCATCGGATGAATTGAGCCATCCGATGAGTATTTATTGGATTGAACCAGTTTTTTTTATCCTAGCCTGCATTATTCACAAAATATTCTATTGCGCACCCAAACCGCTTCAATAGAAAGGAATGCTATCTTTTTGGTGCTCAAAATAGCTACGGCTATTCCTGTGCGCCAAAAATCTGCGCTCCCTTTCTCTTATTGCGGTTTGAATGTGGTCACTGAGCTTGTCGAATGTGCTCATAACGAAATTTCATGAATAAAGCAGGCTAGCCTAACCAACCCAAAGTCCGCCCTGTTGAAAAGCTTGTCCTGAACACAAATTCACCATTACAAAAAAGAATCCAAAAAGGCAATGGAATCCATATGTTTATCATCCACCATTAGGCTGTAATCAATTACTGTTCTGTGAGAAAAGGCTCCATTCGCCCTTTATAATCAGGCTTCGCTGTATTCGAAATAACGGATGATTGTTAAGATTATAAGTTTTATTCAAAAAACTTATAGATTTCTCAGTCGGCAATGCCTTTCAGGCATAAACCTCCATCGAAATGACCATCTTAAGGGTTATTTTGCAGGGGGAGGGCAGATAGCGGGCGTTCCGCGCCCGCTATCTGCCCTCCCCCTGCTTCCTGACAATAAAAAACAGTCATTTCGACCAAAACACAAAGCAAAGCGGAGTGTTGCCGGGAGAAATCTAAACTTCCTTATAAACTTATGTAAATAAGTGGTTTCTATATGAAACAGGTCGTGATTCGATGTTCTTTGATTATCTAATCCATTGGTAATTGCGCTGTGAATCAACCAATATTTAGATTACAGCCTCAGACATTCACCGCATCACAAAAAAAGCCCACTCAGAGGAGCAGGCTTTTGACTGTTATTGTGATTTTTGATTATGCATCACTGTCCGGATTTTCGAAATCGCGCATGGACTTCATCAGATTACCCGCATTGAGCAGCATATTCTTGCTCTCATTAAGCAATGCAAGGAAAAGCACACTGTTTTTGGTACCTACCTGGCTGTTCTTAATACGCTTGATTTGATTTACCCTCAAACTTTCAATATAATTATTGATTTTGACCTCATTTTTAATCAGTTCATCAAAATCAGCATAATCATTTTGGGCGATCATGTTCATCATCTGATCATGGAAGCCATCAATACGTTTCAGCAATTCATTCAGTTCCTCTTGCTGAACAGCAATCAAGGGCTTATGGTTATTATCCACATGCTCTAAAGCAGGCTGCACGATATAAGCAAGGTTGTGTGCTATCTCTCGCAGGTAATCGCAAACCTGAACATAATGATGTGCATTCTGCACATTTTCAGTTTTAAGGGCATGTATGGTTTGATGCACATTATCCCTTACTCCTTTAATTGCACTATCAGTTTTTCGTGCTTTCTTCGATATCTTCCACAACTTATTGTTATCTTCATTGAACAAAGCCTTAAAGGTTCGTGTATAAAGGTCATAAACCGATTCTGTATTTTTTCGGATGGTTTTACGGGCAACTTCGCGCATGCTCTTCACATCTTCACTTTCTTCTTTTTTAGCTGCCTGTTGTGCTTTATGATGGCGATATGTACGATAAACGATAAAAATTGCCAGCAGCGACATCGCTATAACAGCGATAAATCCGCCTAAATAAAAAATCACTGCCATTATAAGCGATACTGTAAATGCTGCAAGCGCAGTAAGGAACCATCCACCAATGACAGAAAACACCCCAGTGATACGGTAAACAGCGCTTTCACGTCCCCAGGCACGATCGCTGAGCGAAGTGCCCATAGCCACCATAAAGGTTACGTATGTTGTGGAAAGCGGAAGTTTCAGTGAAGTACCCAAAGCAATCAGGATACTGGCAACAACCAATGTTACCGAAGCGCGGATCATATCGAAACTGGCCACAGGGACCAATCCTTTAATATTTGGGTCATCTTTTTCCTGAGGAGGTGCAGGTTCAAAGCGTTTATCGATACCGGTTTTCAGGGAAGCAGGGACCACACTGCCAATCTGGCTGGAGATTGTACGTGCTGAGCGCACAATAACACGACTGAGGTAGGTACTGCCAAAACGCTCGCTGCCTTCATCCTGACGGCTCAGGTCAACTGTTGTTTTGATGACAGAACGTGCTTTTTTACTGGTCCACAGGGTTACCATCATCACCAGGCCGGAGAAAAGCAGAATAAGCGTTGGTGTATCCACATCGCCCTGTAATTGTGTCATTGGAAATGTTTCCGGATCGGAGCCTGGTGATCCGCTGAATATCTGATATGCTTTCAGGCCGGCGATGGGCACTCCGATGAAGTTCACCAAATCGTTGCCTGCAAAGGCCATTGCCAAAGCAAAAGTACCGACCATCACAATAAGCTTCAATATATTAACCTTAAACAGGCTATGTAGCAATTGCATGATCAATGTCCAGGCTACAAAGCTTGCGGCAATGATGCCCCAGGTATTATTAAAAATAAACTCTTTCACATCCGAAGTCATGAACGCAGCACTCTTTGCTCCTTTAATCAGGATGAAATAGGTTATGGCCGTAATGGCAAAACCGCCCCAAACAGCACCGGCATATTTCAAATTCCGTTTGTAATGGAAAGAGAAAGCCAATCGCGCAAAGTACTGTATAACAGCCCCCACAGTAAATGCTATAAATACCGAAAGCAGAATGCCAAAGATAATCATCATGGCTTTTTCGGTATTGATGTAATTGCCAAGCTCACTCAGTCCTTTATCGGCTCCGAGCAGTTTTAATGAGCTGATACCCACAGCCGCGCCAAGCAGTTCAAACACAATACTCACTGTAGTTGAAGTGGGCAGCCCAAATGTGTTAAAGGTATCCAGCAGGATGACATCTGTGATCATCACGGCCAGAAAGAGCATCAGGATTTCCCTGAAATAGAACATCTCAGGATGAAAAATACCTTTACGGGCAATTTCCATCATCCCGCTCGACATGGTTGCACCTACAAGCACACCTGCCGCGGCCACGATTAATATTGTCCGCAATGGTGCTGCACGCGATCCGACAGCAGAATTCAGGAAGTTGACGGCATCGTTGCTTACACCAACAATCAGGTCAGAAAATGCCAGTACGAAGAGTACAATAATAAGGATGATAAATACTATTTCCATAGGGTTTAAATTAATCAAACTGTGGCAAATTTAGAGCATCATATCCTGCAAAAAGACAGCCCAATATTAAGTAATTATTAATTAAATACAAGGAAAAGACGCAATTAATTGTTTATCAGTGTTTTAAAACTTAATTTTCTGTTAATGACCTTTTGTTCAATACCAACTTATACACAAAGCCTACACAATAATACCAATTGTTTCAATTCCCTATTATTATATTTTTCAAGCAAATACCCTGATCAAGGCACCAAAAGCCATTATTTTATATATACTTTCGGGGGTTATTATACAGATCAATGGCCTCGCTCACATGATAAACGCAATCAGCAATTTTCTCGTTGAGCATCAGCAATTCCTGATAAACTGACCCCGTTTCGAAACTATATTTTTGTTTCTCCATATTTAAAACATGCTTTTGCAGGAGTTCCTCATACATAGCATCTATTTTTTCTTCCAGTTCTTTTGCTTTCGAAAAATCTGAGTTTTCAAACTCTTTGATATTATCAAGCATCTGTTGCATCGAAATCTTCACCATGTTGATCATATCCTGCATGCGATCGCGCATTTTCTGTGTAAACCAAATCTGCCCCTGGTTTTTTTGGTCGATAGTACGTGCAAAATCAAGACAAAAATCCGCAGCATTTTCCAGATTGTTCACGATCATCTGCATTGCCCGGACACGCAGTGCTGCTTTACGGCTTAACTGACCGGAAGACAAACGCGCAAGGTAACGATCAACCTCAGCTTCAATTTTATCCGATTTCTTTTCCGATTGATAGATATGTGTCAGCAGTTCTTTGTAGTTTTTATCTTCTTTCTCGTAATAAAGCTCCGGTAATGAGTTGAACAAATTGATGATCAGGCGACCAAATTCAATAATTTCGCTGCGGGCTTGAACGGTGGCAAGCTCATCAACATTCATATAATTGGTACGTATGTATGTAAGCTTCCTTTTTTCACCGGATTTAGTGCTGACCAGTTTTGCCGACAATTTCTCGACTTGAGGAATAAAACCGATGAGCATGATGGCGGTAACCAGATTAAAAAAGCTATGGAAAGCAGCCAGGGCAATGGGTGTTGCCTCGGGGTTCTGGCCAATCGGACTGCCTGTGAGATCGATACTCATATCATTGATGATCCATAAAATGCCCTTTATAGCGATCAGGGACCAAACAGCCCCAAAAACATTAAAAAGCAAATGTGATCGGGCCAGGATTTTGGAATTACGGTCGGCAACAATGGCTGCAAGGTTTGCGGTAACAGTAGTTCCGATATTGGTTCCAATTACCATGGCCATTGCCAAATCAAAGGACATCCAGCCGTTAAAGCTCATGACCAATGTGAGCGCCATGGCCGCACTGGATGACTGGATAATCACGGTAACCAAAACCCCAATAAAAACAAAAAGCAAAATTGAAAGATATCCGTGATCGGCATAACCAACAAGAAAATCAAGCATTTCAGGGTTTGCACGCATATCCGGCACACTCGATTTCATAAAATCCAGACCAAGAAAAAGGATACTGAAACCGATAAAAAACTCTCCCCAGCGTTTCCAGTCATCGCGCGAAGAAAACATTAACGGAAAAGTCAAACCCACAATTACGATGCTCAGGGTAAAAATATCAAGCTTAAAACCCAACAAGCTTATCAGCCAAGCAGTTACGGTTGTACCGATATTTGCACCCATCATCAGTGCAATAGCAGGCCTCACCTTAAACATTCCGGCATTTATAAAACCGATTGCAAGCACACTGGTAGCTGATGAGGACTGGATAATGCCGGTAAGAAGCAATCCCGAAGAAAAGGCATTGGTAATATTGCTCGTAAGCTGGTTGAGCACATCGCGCAGACGCCTCGAAGAAATCTTCTGCAAGGACTCACTCATGAGCTTCATCCCGAAGAGGAACAAACCCAACGAACCGGCGATGGTCAGGAAACTTACTATAAATACCAGTGTTTCGGGCATAATAAAGTTTTAGTCGGCAAAACTACTGAATATGTCAATTAGACAAATTTGTTCTAAAAATTTAATGTTATCTTAACAATCAGGTTTCTAAACCGCATACCGGAAGAAACGACCCTTTAAAACAACAAAACACCATCCGGCAGCCTGCCACAGTTCAGGCTTCACCAGCAATATCTATTGTTGCTGTGGGGCTTACCAAGCTACATTGCCACACAACAACACACCTAAACTACTGAAAAACAAACACCTGCCCATACAGCAACAATTATTTCCAGGATTGATGGCGAAATAAAAACACATTTGTAACTTTGCAGGCTCTTTTTAATTAAGATATTATGAAGATTGAAATAAAATATGGCTTGATGGCCGGCGCAGCAAATTTGCTATGGCTTTTGTGTGAGTACTTATTTGGTATCCATGAAAAGCATATCGGGATGCAGCCCCTGGCTTCCAGCCTTTCTATAATCATTCCCATTGTTTTTATTTCGCTGGGCATGCACCAAAAAAAATACAAACAAGGAAATGGAGAAATTTCGTACTGGGGGGCCACACGTAGTGGGTTGTTAATCAGCGCTTTTTCGGCGCTCATTTATTTTGCCGGCATTTATTTATACTGCACGGAACTCAATCCGGACTATCTGGCCACCTTAAAAACCCATGTAGAGGCCGACTTGCTCAAAAACGGTCACGATGCTGTTTTTGCAACCCAAATGACGGAAGGTTACGGTTATCCGCTAAGCTACAGTATAAAATCCTTTATCGGCAGCCTGCTTGGCGGCTTTATTCTTTCGCTCGTTATTGCTGCACTTTACCGCAGCAGGAACACAAAAAGCTTGTAAAAACTCTAATAATAAAATATGTTTGAACAGATTGATCTGTATGAATGGATTGGTTATGCCGCTTCATTAACGGTAGCCATCTCCCTCTCGCTTAGCTCCATTGTCAAATTCAGGATTATTAACCTGATTGGTGCCATGACCTTCGTGGCTTATGGTTTTTTGATCGGATCGTTACCCATTGCATTTATGAATATCTTCATTACGGTTATGGATGTTTATTATCTCTACAAGATATTCGCGCACAAGGAAAAATTTGAAATTTTAGAAGTGGAGCCGGGCAACAAATACCTCAGGCGTTTCATTTCTTTTCACAGAAACGACATAAAAAAATTCACGCCTGCTTTTGAAAACAAAGAAGAGGGCTTTGGTTGCAATTTGGTAATCCTTCGCAATATGAATGTTACCGGAGTATTGATGGCCACAGAAAAGCCAAAAAAGGGATTGCTAATTGAGCTGGACTACGCCACTCCGGAATACCGTGATTATAAAAATGCAGGCTTTTTATTTGATTATCTAAAAGAAAAAGGATACCGCTACCTCGAAAGCGATTCAGGCAGCCCGAAGCACCAGCAATATCTGAAACGTCTGGGCTTCAAGCCGGCTGATGGGTTGTGGGTTTTATTTCTTTAGGTCTATTTTATTTCCGGAAGATGTTTGCAGCCTGCCTGCCATCGTTTATTTCCAAAAGATACTGACCTGAAGGAAAATTGCTCATGTCAATTTCGATTGATGCAGAAGGAACGTCCGTCAGAACTTTTAAAAGCTGATTCCCTTTAACTGAAAGCAATCGGTAAGATGAAATTTTCTCATTGGAATATACGGATGCGATACTGCTTACCGGATTGGGCTGCACTGTGACACTGTTCTGCCGTGTGGCTTCATTAATGCTTTGCGGCACACTGATTTTTGCTATAAAGAAATTCATATCGTATTGGTGTTCGGCTTCCAATTGAATATCGCCAAACTCTGCATTTCCGGAATACCAACCCGAACAAAGGATATCACCATTATTGTCAAAAGCAATAGCGGACGCAACATCCACATCCAAACCACCTGCCTGCAATGCCCAAAGCGGCTCAGCTTGTGATGAATACTCCACAATGAGGATATCTTCCGCTGCCGCGATATATCTGTTCTCCAAAAAAAACAAAGTATCTGTAAATGAGGTCGCTGTGGCCAGGCTCTGATTTGGCTCTTTATGTGCAGCCACATCCCGGTTACGCACATTTCCATGGCTTTGAATGGCATCGACATAAGACCATCCTCCTTCGGTTCCGGCAGCGGCGAGATATCCGTCATCGGATCCTTCAAAGCTTGCAAAAAAATAATCGCCAAACTGCGCCGTGTCGGTCATTCGTCCTGCCGCCCAGGAATGCCCATAATCATCACAGGCCACTTGATTCACTCCTGCCCTGGCGCCATCACTGATCCAGGCCAGAGATTTATCGGGATTTATTTTAGCGACATACATGCCCGCGATTTTAAAAAACTGCTCTGAACCATAAGTCCACTCGCCTTCCCCAACACCGGTTACATAGGCGTTGTCATGAACATCGGCGGCAATTTTATAGCCATAGTCCACACTTTCGCCACCAAAATTCTGTCCCCAAATCACGGCACCATCCGAATTCAGTTTGATTACAAAAGGATCGCTGGAGCCATAGCAGTAGAGTGTATCCGTATCAGTAACGGCCAAATAATTCTGAAACCAGCCCGTGCAGTAAATATGATCTTCACCGGAAACAGAGATGCCATAACCAATCTCATAACCATCACTATGGGGCTGATAGAACCAACGGAAATTACCAGCGGCATCATAGCTCACCACAAAAACCTCCCAGCTTTGCGGCACATACATTTCGCCTTCAATGAACAAAGTATCTGTAAAATAACCAATTGCATACACATTTCCCTGAGAATCGCAATCAATGCCAATTCCGATTTCCTCTCCTTTTCCACTGATATTCCGTGCCCAGTTTACTGCTCCATTCTCATTGAAACTGGCAATAAAAAAATCTGCCTGAGCTGTAAAAGGCAGTTCATGTCCACCCATTTGAAAATCGCCTGAATAACGTCCGGTGAGCACAATATCGTTATTGTCACTCACTGCCATATCCCAGCTTCGATCCAGTTGGTTACTTCCAAAGCCAACAGCCCATTCCCAGTTTTGCGCATCAGCAAACAGGACTGCAGCCAGCAAAACGAATACCACTACAATTTTCTTCATAATCGCAACATTTAAGCTGACAAATTTAGAATATTCCGATACAGTTCTCATTTCAAAGGTGTATTTTTAAGCAGTACAAACAAAAAGCCCGATCCGTGAAAGAATCAGGCTTTTGCGTATCCATATTTTAGATCAATCCATTTTCGGTTCTATAGGAATTTCGTGGAAAGACAAAAGTTAAATCTCCTACAGATTCCTCCAAAGTTTTCCTCATGCTTCGGAAACTTTGTCGGAATGACGTGTTTTTATGAAGTCAGGAGGCAAATGCGGCGCACTTCGACTTGGTCTCGGCTCCGCTCGACCACCGCTCTATAAGGTCTTCGAGCGTCACGTGGTGAGCGGAGCCGAACCAAGCGAGAAGCCGCATTTGCCTTAAACACCTAATAAACAGTGTCATTCCAACCGGAACAAAGCCAAACGAAGTGATTAAGGCTTTGTGTAGGGAGGAATCTGTTGGAGATCAGATTTTTTTATAAATAACCTTTCAATATATCTCTGAATGGTTTTAATCTCAAAATTATAAATACCCAGGAAATTCTTGGTAGAACCCTATTTTCCGAAATTATAATACAGTCCAATGCCCAACACTTCTTTAAATTGGGTACGTGGGCCGGTTTTTCCATCACCATCAGTGATCATGATATCATTATCATACACTAAATTGGTATTGATGGAGGCATTCATGAAATTATTGATTTTCATATCTAATGCCAGTTTCCAGTCCACATCAATATTTTGTGGGTCTTCTAGATAATTGGAAAACAGTACCAGATTGGATGTCAGCTTCACATTTTCAAACAAGTCAAAATTGATGTCCATATTGATATTACCACCAAGCTCAAATTTTGTTTTATCGCCGGGATCCACACCAAAAGCGCCTGCGTCCGACAAATCATCGTCCATCACCATAAGGAGGCGTGCTGCCGCCGGGCTGATATTCACAGAAAAATGCGAACAGGGAACAAATTTCATACCGGGGCCAAAAGTTAAATAAGCAGGAGCCAGAAAAGCAGATATTTTGTTGGTGCTGTCCACTTTATAATCGTATCCATTGGCAAACTGGGACTTAAAACTCAGGATGAGGCTGTAATACCAATGCTCAGAAGCCTGATATCCGTAATTAGAAGAAAATTCCAGTTTATCATCTGTTTTCATCACATCAAAATCGCCCGTTTTCATCAGGCCATAAGCAAGGTCGAGTTTATTTTCCCACAGCACTTTAGCTTTGATATAATTGCTGTGCAGGTTGAATGTACCGGTTCCACTGAATGCATTGTCACCACCGGCCGACCAGTTTGAAAGATAAGTTTGGCTAAAGGTCAAGCCAATTTTTCCACCTGTTTTCCAATAAGTAGTATCATTCTGTGCTGAAAGCGCCAGCATAGCAAATGCAAAAAATAAGGTTAGGCTTAAACGAAAATTCATTTTATAAGTTTTTAGTTAATATTTCTTTTTGTTTAAAAATTAAATACCGCTAGTCCACTTTTTGAATATGGACATCTGTTTGCGGATAGGGAATTGAGATATTCTGCTTATCAAATTCTTTCTTCACCATCTCGTTCATATAGAAATGTACATCCCAATAATCGGCTGCATTTACCCAAAGGCGTACTGCAAAATTCACAGAGCTGTCGGCCAGCTCTTTAACAGCAATAAAGGGTTCGGGATCGGCCAACACTTTATCATGGCTTTGCGCCACTGAGCGGATGACTTCTTTTGCTTTATCTATATCATCATCATAGCCGATACCAAAAACAAAATCAACCCGGCGTTTTTCCTCTGCCGAATAATTGACCATGGATCCGGTTGAAAGCCCTCCATTCGGTATAATAATCCGTCTGTTATCGGGCGTGCTCAGGATTGTATTGAAAATCTGTATTTCCTTTACGGAACCGCTGTATCCCTGTGCTTCGATATAGTCTCCAACTTTAAAAGGTTTGAAAACAAGAATCATAACACCTCCGGCGAAATTCTGCAATGTTCCTGATAATGCCATACCAATAGCTAGAGATGCTGCACCAAGAATTGCGATAAAGGACGTCATCTCGATACCGATCATACCGAGAACGCTGATGACCAATACAGCTTTCAGAAGGATGGACAGCATGCCTTTTAGGAAGGGACGTAAACTCACATCCATACCGTTTTTGTCCATAAGCTTTTCCATACCTTTGGTAACTAACCTTATTAGGCGCAAACCGACAATAAGGGTAATTACAGCAAGAATTAATTTTGGGGTGTAAGCAATGGCAAGTTCATAAAACTTTTCCAAATAAATGCTCAATTGATCTGTGTTAAATTGTTCCATATTCTTTTGTATTTAAGATTATTTGATCCTCTTCTATTTGCAAAATTAATTAATTATTACACATTAATACCCTATGATGCTCATGGCATTTTATGGGTATAATGTATCTTTTCGTGAATTAGTTCATTTCAGTTTTTGCCTGCGGTGCCGGGGAATAAATTCCACAATCTGATCTGTAAGAATACGCTTTGCTACAATATTTTTTTCCTTGTCCAGAACATACATCACCGGGGTGCTGTGCACATCATAGGCATCATGATAATTTCCGGTTAAACTGCGCGGGCCATTGACATTGATCCATTCCAGCTTTTTTTCATGTATGTAATTTTTCATGATTTGCATGCTCGTATCGGCGCAAATCCCGAAAACTTCAATATTGAGGCTGTCTTTTTGTTCCTCATAGAATTTTTTAAGCTTTGGCGTTTCCCTTTTGCAGAAACCACAGTCGGTATCCCAAAAGAAAAGAATAGTGTAATCGGCGCGCACGGAATAAAGGGAGACCGGGCGCATGGCTGTATCCAGCATTATAAGATCGGGAGCAGGTTTGCCAAGCAGAAGTGGGCGCAAAGTTGTGGCGCGCTCCACAATATTCTTTTTCACCTGATCGTGCACCCAGAAATCCATTTCGCCTGTGGCAAAATAATGGTCGGCCAGATGCACAAAAGCTTTGTCCATGCCCATAACCTGCGAGCGTTCGGCAAAATTGGTCAAAAACCAAACCGTATAACGGTACGTTTCTTTGTTGTTTTTTGCCTGATTGATAATCCATTCGGAAGCTGTAATAACAGAATCGGGTACATGAACCACCATTTTTTCTATGTACTGATTCAATTTTTTATGATAAACCGGTGAACGCAGCAGGGCTTCATCATCCAGCGGCAGATAATCAAAGAAATGGGCACGAAAATAGCGGTATTGGAAAGTGGAGTCTTTGCGCCCATTCTCCAAAACTGGTATTTCAGGGATTTCAATTTCCTGCTGTGCCTGCAAAAAACGCATGGAAAGGTGCTCTTTGTTCTTAGAAAGAAATTCTTTGGTAAAGGAAGCTACTTCTTTGTTGACTTGTTCCATTTGCTTTTCATAAAATGCGAGGGAATCTTTTTCTCCTGAATCTTTGAAAGCCTGCATTTTATCCCTGATTGGGTTTGCATCTTTCTGCCTGCTGTTTATGTAATTAATATACTCATAAAACAGGCGGTTTCCTTCAGATTTTTTCACTTGCAGGCTTTCCAGAAGATTATTTTTATCGGCAGCAAAACTATACTGCTGCTTGTCATTATCGACGAAAAACTCGAGCAAGCGGCTTTTGTTTTGGCCGGCAATGATGTACATCCCCTCAGGGAGCAAGGTATCTGCTTCAAAAACAAAGCTTCCGTTTTTCTGTACGAAAGCGGTATCGTCGAGATAGGTTTTATCACCATAATAATGAGCCAGATAACAAACGGTATCGGTATTATTTTCCAGTTTAAGGCTGAAACGGAATCCATCATTTCCGGCAAAAAGAGTTTGCACAGCAAGAAAGAAAGAAATAAGGGCAAAGTTTGATTTAATCATATTTCAATATTTACAGCACAAAAATAACAATAAAGAGGACAGTTAGGTTGTATGATTTGAGCTTTCAATGGGAGAAAAAAACAAAACTTCATAAAACCAGCCCATAAATTCGCTCATCACAGTGCGGGCGCCTTTGCTGGTATTCCACCATTTTTTTTCGTCGTAGCGCAAACCGTCCAAACTGATCACGCCAATCGGAATACCGCTTCCCTTGAAAGCCTTGCGAAAAAGAAAATAGGAACGTCTGCCATGCGCGCCCTGTGTCAGGATATTGATACCTGTTGGCTTTATTTTAAGCGAATCGACAAAATTCCTGACTGCCAGCGCAGAACGATAAGTCCTTTGACGAAAACAGTAAGGCGCGGAAACAGCACTGATTTTATCCTTTGGAAAACCTTTCTTGAGAAATGTGGCTTCGGCAACCTCTGCAGTAGATGTATAATTTGTCAGTAAAGCGCCCAGATCCATTACCGGGCCACTGGTGATGATTTGCCGGTATCCATCCTCATTGTACATACGGATGGCCGAGTCGATGATATTGTCATGAACAAAACCTTCAACAACCAACAGATCAGCATCTTGAACCGGATCCACCGGGGACAGGAACCAGGGTAACGAACTGATAAACACGTAAAACAACACCAGCACCAGCCCCAATAAGATGAATCTTGCAGGCCAGGTCAAAACCCTTTTTTCCTTAATCCGTGTCCATTTCATAAATTGAACTCTTTATTGAAATCAAGCAAACTTACGAAATTAAAAGATGCAATAAGAAGCCGCAACAAACACCTCTTTTGACAATAGAAATCCAATTAACTTTAATTTAATAAGGGCTTAACATTCATTTCCTTTTAACTTAACTTTAAAATCACGTAAAGCCCATAATTTTGCATCATTGAATAATTAACTGATAATCATTGGATTATAATTGTCCAAACCGCAAATTAAAAAAATATAATACATGAAAATCAAATCTTTCATTTTCCTGCTTGCCGCTTTCTTCCTCAGCGCACAGATCAGCCTTGCCTCCATTGAAAAAAATGGAAACGAAACAGCCAAAACAAGTAGTACCACAACCCTTAAAGGTCAGGTGACCGATGCCAAGACCGGCGAAGCACTTGTTGGCGTTCTCATTAAAATTGATGGTACGGATCAAACTGTATATACTGATTTCGATGGAAACTTCACCATCAGCAAAATCAGCAAAGAAGAGCACAAAATCAATGCAGAATTGGTTTCCTATAAAAAGTGTGAAGGCAGGAAGCTAAACATAAAAAGCAAAGGAAGCATCCTGATTAAACTGGAACCATTGGATTAACGAAATATCACAAATAAAAAAACGGGATGCAAAGGGTATCCCGTTTTTTTTGATCCAAAAATGATCAGGACGCCGCTTTTAAAACACTGCTGCCTTTTTTCTTCAGTTTATCCTGTGCGTATTTTAGATCCACATGGAATTTTTTAATGCGCCTGTCTGACGGAAGATCAAACATAGCATCAGCGAGAATCGCCTCCATAAGCGAGCGCAGACCTCTGGCACCAAGTTTATAATCAATCGATTTGGCTACTATATAATCGAATACATCCTCATCAATAGTAAGCTTGATTTTATCCATTTCGAACAATTTCACAAATTGTTTCACAATGGCATTTTTGGGTTCGGTTAATATCCTGCGGAGCGCATTGGGTTTAAGCGGGTTCAGATAGGTAAGCACCGGCAGACGGCCTACGATTTCCGGGATCAGTCCAAAGCTTTTGATATCTGGAGGAGCAACATATTGCAGCATATTGTTCCGGTCAATTTCCTCGCTTTCTTTATCGTAGGTATAACCAATTGAGTTTGTGCGCAGTCGTGATGCAATTTTATTATCGATTCCATCGAAAGCTCCACCGCCGATAAAGAGGATATTTTTTGTATTGACCTGAATCATTTTTTGCTCAGGGTGCTTACGTCCGCCCTGTGGAGGCACATTGATGGTAGCGCCTTCCAAAAGCTTTAATAATGCCTGTTGCACACCTTCGCCGGAAACATCACGTGTAATGCTCGGGTTATCGCTTTTGCGGGCGATTTTATCGATTTCATCAATGAACACGATACCCCTTTCTGCGGCTTTTACATCATAATCACATGCCTGGAGCAAACGAGACAGGATACTTTCCACATCTTCGCCCACATATCCTGCTTCTGTTATCACTGTAGCATCGGCAATACAGAAAGGCACATGCAGCATTTTGGCAATCGTGCGTGCCATCAGGGTTTTTCCTGTACCGGTTTCGCCAACGATCAGGATATTGGACTTTTCAATTTCCACTTCATCGGCAGAATCTTCCTGATCTACACGCTTATAGTGGTTGTACACTGCTACCGAAAGTATTCGTTTAGCTTCCTCTTGCCCGATCACATATTGATCGAGATGTTCCTTGATATCTTTTGGACGCGGTATTTCCCCCAAGCCCATTGATTTGCCTTTATGCCCAGCTTCTTCTTTAACAATGGCAGCAGCCTGATCAACACAAAAGTTGCAGATATGGGCATGCAAACCGGAGATCAGCATATCCACTTCATCGCGACTTCTGCCGCAGAAAGAACAAAATTCTTTGGTCTTTTTTGACATTAACCGTACTTCTTTTGAAAAACCCGGTACTAAGACCGGGTTTAAAAATAATTTACTTCTTTGAATTCTTCGGATTGCGTTCCAGCACTTCGTCAATCATGCCATAATCACGGGCTTCTTCTGAAGTCATCCAATAGTCACGGTCGGAGTCTTTCCATATTTTGTCATACTCCTGTCCGCTGTGACGTGCGATGATATCATAGAGCTCTTTTTTGAGCTTCTGGATTTCGCGGGCTGTGATTTCGATATCCGAAGCCTGTCCTTGAGCCCCGCCCATCGGTTGGTGAATAAGGACACGCGAATGCTTGAGCGCGGTACGTTTTCCTTTTTCACCGGCACAAAGCAGCACGGCACCCATGCTTGCAGCCATTCCGGTACAAATTGTAGCCACATCGGCAGAGATATACTGCATGGTATCATAAATGCCCAGTCCGGCATAAACCGAACCGCCAGGAGTGTTCAGATAAATCTGGATATCCTTGCGCGAATCAGCAGATTCGAGGAACAGCAGCTGCGCCTGGATGATGTTGGCTACATAATCATCAATAGGTACGCCCAGGAAAATGATACGGTCCATCATCAGCCTCGAAAAAACATCCATTGATGCAACATTCAACTGGCGCTCCTCAATAATTGTTGGAGAAATATAATTTGATGTCATTGAATTATAGCGGTCGAGCGCAAGGCTGCTAATGCCATGATGCCCGGTCGCATATTTCCTGAATTCCTTTGCGTAGTCCATTATAAAATATTTTTAATTTTCTTCTGTTTCGTCTTTTACTTCTTCAATGATTTCAGCGTCTTCAGGGCCATCATTGCTTTCTTGTTTTGGCGACATCATCGCAACAAAATCATCGAAGCGAATTTCTTCTTCCTGAATTTTCAGCTCACGCTTAAACACCTCAGTAAGTTTGTTGTTCATCACCTGTGAGCGGATCTGTTCGGCTTCTTTTTCGTTTTTCAGCATATTTTGCGCCATTTGTGTCAGCATGGCATCCTGAGCTTTCACCTGTTCTTCCGGCATTCCGCGGAAATACTGCGCAATGAAGAATTTCTTCACTTCTTCGATCATATCTTCATCCGAGATACTCAGGTCTTCAAATTTGGATTCCAGTTTTGCCATAACCACCTGCCAGCGGAATGTTTTCAGATAGTCTTCCCAGTTTTCATCAACCTGAGCTTTTCTATCGTCCTGCTCGGCAGTTTTTACCCAGCGCTTCAGGAAATCCTCAGGCAATTTCACATCCGCCTTTTCCATAATGGTTTCCATGGTTTCGTTGAGGAAAACATTATCAGCCTGTGGAACAAAACCTTTGGTAGCTTCTTCTTTCAGTCGCTCCATAAAAGCTTCTTCGGTTTTAATTTCTTCGCCGGGGAAAGCTTTTTCAAACAGTTCTTCATTAATTTCAGCAGGTGTATGTTTCACAATATTGCGGCAAGTGAAACGGAATTTATAATCCATTTTATCTTCCTGACCGTGTTGAGCAAATACGAAATGAACAGCTTTATGGGCATCTTCTGTAATTTCAGCCGGGACAAACTCAATGCTTGCATCCTTTGCCAGGCCTTCAAAAGCTTTTTTCTGATCTTCGACAGTAATATCTTTTAACGCAACGACTCCATTGGTACGGATACCTCCTTCGGATTCATTTCCTTCTGCATCCAGTTCAACGAATTCACCTTCAATGGTGCAGCCTTCCTCAAAGACTTCAACATCCTCTTTCTCTTCGAATTGGTTTCGCACATCTTCCACATAACCTTCCATCATTTTTTCGTCGGGGACGATGGTATAATGCTTTGGTTTCATATCGTTGAGAAAATCAAGGTTCAGTTCCGGCATGATCCCAATATCGAAACGCATTTGAAAATCCTTTTGCTCATCGAAATCAACCGGCTCATGATCGTCGGCGGGAATCGGGTTTCCTAGAACCGGAAGCTTATTTTCCGCAATATATTTGTATAAACTATCAGAGATCAGCTGGTTTACTTCTTCTGCAAGTACACCCTGACCATACATTTTTTTAATTACACCTACGGGCACTTTTCCCTGACGGAATCCGGGAATATTGGCTTTGCGGGCCATTTCTTTCAGTTTTTTAGTCACCTGTGGCGCATAATCTTCTTCAGTAAAATCGAGGATAATCCGTGCAGTAAGGTCTCCTGTACTCTCTTGTGTAACTTTCATTCGAAATTAATTTTGTGTTATAATGCTATTTTATAATTTACAAACAACTAAAAATCAAGCAACTGCAGCTTCAGCTTTTCAAAAACAATAATACCGCAGCAGGGCTGATTTTTGAGCCTGCAAATATACAATTAATTTAAACCCGAAAATCCTTCAAAGGCTTAAATTTCAAGGAATAGCCCGTAATTTATTTCTTCTCCTTCACAATCTCGCTGAGATCATTGAATGCGCCATTAATTCCTTCGTGCAGGTCAATGGCAATTTTTTTGAAATAGGCTTTCACCAATTTTGGGTTTTCTGCACCATCAATATGGCTGATACGCATTACCAATTCCTGCTCCAGCTCCTGAACATCGTCGATTATCTCCAGAACCTCTGTATTATCACGCTCTGGATGCATTTCTAAATACGACAAACAATCGTTTACAACAGCCTGTGAAAGAAGGCGAATTTGTTTTTTAGTCTTTCTTCTCTTGGACATAATGACTTAAATTTTGCTGCAAAAATACGCTAAATTGATGCGCCCCTGTGAAGAAAATCATATTGGTTTTCAACATAACGGCTGAAGCTCGGTTTTCCGGGACACAGTTGATGAACAAGCCCGGCTCCTGTGTGCTTTCTATGCCTGGAGTTCGTTAAACGAGGCGTTTCTTATCAGGAAAATATTTGTAAATTTGAAAAAAAATACTGCTATGGAGATTCCAATACTCAACGACATTGTACTGATTTTCGCTGTTTCTGTGTTTGTTTCACTTCTGGCTCACAAATTCCGTATTCCTGTCATTATTGGATTATTAATCACGGGGATACTTACCGGCCCTTACGGTTTTGGCTTGATTACCAATACCCATGACATTGAAATACTGGCGGAAATCGGTGTCATTCTCCTGCTGTTTTCCATTGGCATTGAATTTTCACTCAAAAAACTCCTGCGCATCAAGCGGTTGGTTTTGATTGGCGGCAGCGTGCAGGTAGCCATAACAATTGGCGTATTTTATTTGATTGCCAACAGCATGGGCAACAATTGGAACGAATCTGTTTTTATAGGTTTTCTGGTCGCACTTTCGAGTACCGCCATCGTGATGAAAATCATACAGGAAACCGGCGAAGTAGATAGCCCCAGAGGTAAAATATCGCTGGCAACTCTTATTTTCCAGGATGTTATGATTGTACCCATGATGATGCTGGTTCCCATACTTGCCGGATCAAACGGAGATGGTTCGGCAGACACACCCATGTATTTTATTGTATTGAAAGTGGTTGCTTTTATTGCCGGCATCATTTTTCTGGCACGATGGGCGGTTCCAAAAACACTGCATCAGGTTGCCCGCACACAAAGCCATGAGCTGTTTATCCTCAGCATCATCCTGATTGCCTTTGCTGTAGCCTGGCTCACTTCCAGTATCGGTTTATCACTTGCTCTCGGGGCTTTTATTGCTGGGATAATCATTTCCGAATCCGATTATAGCCATCATGCCCTGGGAAACATCCTGCCCTTTCTGGCGGTTTTTACAAGCTTCTTTTTTGTTTCCATCGGAATGCTGCTCAATCTGGAATACACCATAAATAACTTATTATCAGTACTACTGATTACTTTGAGCATTCTGATATTAAAAACCATCATTGCAACTTTTGCCGCTGTTCTGCTAAAATACCCCTTACGTATTGCACTCAAATCCGGGATTACGATATCCCAAGTTGGTGAATTTTCCTTTATTCTGGCAGCGCTCGGCCTCAGCGAAGGCTTGCTGGGCCAGGACAATTATCAGCTTTTCCTGAATGTCAGTGTGCTATCAATGGCAGCATCCCCGTTTTTGATTAAGCGGGCCGGCAATATCGCAGATATCATCCTGAAACTTCCCATACCCGACAAATGGAAACACGGCATGATTATCACCGATGACAGTCAAAGCAAAAAAGAAAACCACCTGATTATTATCGGTTATGGTGTGAATGGCCGCAATGTGGCCGCAGCAGCCCGCACAGCAGGCATCCCCTACGAAATCATCGAAATGAACCCCGAAACTGTGAAATACGAACAAAGCCAGGGCGAACCGATCCATTTTGGTGATGCAACACATACCGTGGTTTTGGATCATTCCAATATCAAAAAAGCTTTAGTGATGGTAGTCACCATACCTCATCCACAGGCCATACGCCGCATCACTGCAACAGCCCGGCAGCTCAATCCACAACTGCATATCATCATCCGTGCGCGCTACCTCAGCGATATGAAACCACTGTACCAGCTGGGCGCTGATGAAGTTATTCCCGAAGAATTTGAAACCAGTGTGGAAATATTTGTGCGCGTACTGCATAAGTTCTTGATTCCCAACGAGCAAATTGAGCATCTTGTAGGCTCCATACGCGATGACAATTACCAGATGTTCCGTAACCTGTCTATTTATGATACTGTGGATGCCGGACTGCGCGTACAGGCACCACTGACGCAGGTACACAGCCTGCATGTTTGCGAAAACAGCCCCTTAATCAACAAAAGCCTCAACGAAATCCGCCTGATCGATCAGCATAAAATCAACATCCTGGCCATTAGCCGGGAGAACGGCGTTTTGCCATCGCCCGATAAATCGGAAAAAATCCAGGGCAACGATATTTTATTCTTCCTCGGTTCCGAAGAGCAAAAAAGCGATTTTATTAATCTGTTCAGAAACGAAAATTCCAATGTATTTTGCATTGGAACAGAAGGAAATGCCAAGTAAAAGCACGCGCATATTATTCATCCTGTTGTCATTGGCGATGATATCCTGTGGCAGGAAAAGTGATTTTGACAAAATTCAGTTTTACCACAGCGGGAAACAGAAATATTTGGCCGGGCAATACGAAGAAGCCTTGAAAGACCTGAATTATGCGGCACGCTTCCATACGCGCAATGCCGGGGTGTTTGCCTATCGCGGATGGGTAAAAATGGAACTGAGCGATATAAAAGGCGCATTGCTTGATTTCGACCGAAGCCTATTGCTCAATCCTTCCTATGTTCGCGCCTGGTACGGTCGTTCCCGCTTAAAATATCAGCTTTCGGATGTTTTTGGCGCATTGGAAGACATTAATATGGTTATCGAACTTAACGATGAACATATCGAAGGACATAACTGGCGCGGCATTTACCGTCAGGAACTAAGGCAGACCACCGGCGCTTTGCTCGACTTCAGCAAAGCCATTAGCCTTGACAGCCTTTATGCCGAAGCATGGTACAACCGCGGAATGCTCTACATCAGCGAACACGACACCATAAATGCATGCCGCGACTGGAATATGGCACGAAAATTGAATTTTGAAAACGATTTCCTGAACAATAAAGCACTAAAAATTTGTAATGAGGCAGCAAACTAAGCCCAATAAAATTATTTTTAATTTTATGAAAAAAACAAAATATACTACAATTCTTCTGCACATCGCCATAGCGACTATTCTTAGCTCATGCTACACCGGACGAAAAATAGAATTTGAAATATTGGTTCCGGCAGAAGTAAAAGCTCCCGATAATAAATATAGAATCGCAATAGCGGAACATAACAAGCCCCGGGAAAAAACACGGTATTTTAAATTTATGGACAAAGTCCTTAAAGACGACAGCCGCATCGACACCCTTCTGCCCGGCGCTTTTGTTACAGGCATGAAAAGCATTTTATATGACAGTCCGGCTTTAGGCTTAATTGAAGACACACTGAAAATACCTGTAAATTCCAGCTTTCCCCATTTAAAAAAATTCAAAAAAGAACAATTAAACAAGATTGTCAGCAATAAGCAAACAGATATGCTCCTTGTTTTGGAATCGATTGATGCACAGGATGCCATTGATATTTTTTATACTGATTACGATATGGTTGGCGAAATGCGCATTATTGTCCATGCTTCTGTACGCCTTTATGATACCGAAAACGGCGATGTTTTGCTCAGAAAAGGCATTACAGACACATTATACTGGTACGCAAGTGGTTATAACCGCGACGAAATCCTGGAACAACTGCCATCGCGTGGAGTCGCTTATGATGATGCCTCCTATGCCGCTGGACAAAAACTTGCCAAATACATAAGCCCTTACTGGCTGAATGTACAAAGAGCTTATTATACAAGCCTTAAAAATGAATTTGCCGCAGCAGAGCAAGCCATGGACAAAGGCAATTGGGAAGAGGCAGCAATGCAATGGACGAAGCTCACCAATGAAAAAAACGACAATATGGCTTCAAAAGCATGTTTCAATATGGCCATGGTAGCCGAGTACAACGGTAATTTGACTGATGCTGAAGAATGGCTAAAGAAAAGCCTGGAGCTCAAACCCTCGGAGGCTGCAAGGCAATATCTTCTGATTATCGAAGAACGCCTGAAAATGGAAACCCTTTTGGATTATCAGATTAATCGTTTTGATTAAGACAAATAATTCTTTACTTTAGTCGGAAATATATGAAAAAAAATCCGCCCAATGAAGAATTATGCATTAACCATCCTTTTGATTTCCTGTATTGGTTTGTCCGCACAATCCATTAAAAAGGCAGAAGGTTTTATATCAGACAGGGACACGAAAATACCATTGGCCTTTTGCAGTATTGCTTTAAAGGATGGTAATAAAGGGACCATAAGTAATCAGGATGGTTTTTTTTCCATTCAGTATGAGAACGAATCCGACATCCTGACCTTTTATTACCTTGGGTACAAAACCAAAACAATAAAAATTTCGGAACTGAAAAAAGGAATGCCCGTTTTACTCATAAAACAAAGCATTCAACTGGATGCCATAACTATTAATGCAGACAACAGCTATCTTTATGAACTATTAACAGACTGCCGCAAACGCATAAAACAGAGCAACAAAAAGTTAAGCGCTAAAGCCTTTTATGTTATTGAAAGCAGCACAAAAAACAAGCCTGTTGAACTATTGGAATGCTATTATAATGCCCAAATAGAAGGTTCTAATGTAAAAAGCCTTGATTTCAAAAATGCACGAACAGCACTCGCTGCGATTGACGGAAATTATTTCCAAACATTCAATACGGCAAAGGCAATCAGCAAGCTATCACTTACAAAAAATGAAGGACTTTTTCCTTTCTCACCATTACAGCTCAATAAAAGAAAACTAAAACGGAAATACATCCTGACAAATCTACCAGCGCCCGATAATGTAGTGCGCATTGGTTTTGAACCCAAAAAAGACAGGCTCTTGTATTTTAGCGGTGAAGTATGGATTCATAAAAAAGAACTCAGAATTTTAAAAATAAAACTCCTGTGCGAACATGCAGCCCAACACCCGTTTTTGCCCATTCATAATACTGACAGTATTTATAATTTAAGGCTGGAAATCAACAAAAGTTTCAGCAAGTATAATGAAACAGCCGTTCCTGATTTTACTCAATTTGAATATTCTTTTGATTATACCAGCGTCAGAAAAAGCGTGCCGAATACAGCCGGTCTGAACCGCATACTCAAACGTAAAATCAAATCGAACGGAATTGTTGATTATTATGACTACAACAAAGCATTTATCCTCCCTTATTTTAGTTATCCTGATAATTTAGCCTATGGTGATTATCACATCATGACATTCATTCCTTACAATCCAGAATTCTGGAAAAACAACCAACAGATCAGCCTGACACGGCAGCAAAAACAAAACCTGGGCTTCCTGGCAGACAAAGGACAATTAATTAACTATTTCGATTTAAACAGCCTTCCCAGAAGCGCTGACCAAAGAAAGCCGGTTATGGCATTTGCTTTTAACTATCCCTTCTGGTCTGAAAAAAAGCGGATCAATATCAGAACGCAAATGAAAAACGAGCTCAATCTGTCCAACACAAGAAGGTTTATTCGGGAAATCAAAATGGAAAACGACACTTACTTTTTTGATTGTCAAATCCTTTTGGATATAGACCAAAAAGAAAACAGCTATTATTGGAAAAGTTATTCAGTGTTTGACAGTTATCATTCTTATTTTCGTATAGAGCAGGATGAATACACGCGGGCAGTATTGAATATCTATTTTGACCTCTGCGAAATAGCACGGAGGGAAATGGAAAAAAAATTACGAACCAAAAACCATTCGCTCAGTGAAATAAATGCTATTTACCGTAATTCCGTAAAACAGATGAAAGTAGTTGGAGATGAGTTTCTGGAAGAAGTACGGCTTGGCGCAAACAACAAAGCCCTGATAAAATGGAACCAAAAAGTATTGAATGAATTGGGCATTGATAATCTCAAAGGAATACAAAGCCGACAACAGGCACTCTAAACTAAATATCTAAAGCCCCTGAATCCAATTATTAAAAATATTGACGAACAAAGACAATTTCTGTATATTCGCCTCCAAATCATCATTCTGTAATAAACCAGGAAAAAAGAAGCCTTATGACTCAAAACCTAAAGTTTAGCAACTTACGATTAAACATGATTATTGCAATCATCTTTTTATATTCATTTGCTCAGGCACAGGAAGACAGGTATGTTCCTGAAAGCGATAGCCTTACATTAACAAAACTTGCCCAATGGCAGGATTTGAAATTCGGCTTATTGATGCACTGGGGGCCTTACAGCCAATGGGGCATTGTAGAATCCTGGTCGATTTGCCCTGAAGAATACGGATGGTGCGAACGCAAAAAAGGCAGTAATCCGGATGACTACAACACCTACGTGGAAGAATACGAAAATCTGGCCACCACTTTCAATCCAACAAAATTTGATCCCGGCCGCTGGGCAAAAGCTGCTGAAGAAGCCGGCATGAAATACGTGGTTTTCACTACAAAGCACCACGATGGTTTTTGCATGTTCGACAGCAAATACACCGACTACAAAATAACGGGAAGCAAGTCCCCTTTTGCAAATAACCCTAAAAACAATATCACCCTGGAAATCATGAACGCCTTCAGAAATGAAGGTTTGTGGGCCGGTCTGTATTTTTCCAAACCCGACTGGCACAGCCCTTTTTACTGGGATCCAAAATACCCACCGCGCGACCGCAATGTAAACTACGAACCCGAAGCCAATCCCGAACAATGGCAAGAATTTACCGATTTCACACATAATCAGATATTGGAACTGCTCAGCGATTACGGCCCGATTGACATCCTGTGGCTTGATGGCGGCTGGGTAGCCAAAGAAAGCAAAGAAACAATCCGCGACTGGTATGCCAAAAAAGTTGAGGAAACCAACAATGGCTACTTGAAAAACCGCATTATAAACCAGGATATCAAAATGGACGAACTGGTTGAAAAAGCCCGCAAAAAACAGCCCGGACTGATTGTGGTTGACCGCGCCGTGCATGGCAAAAACCAAAACTACCTCACACCCGAAAACCGAGTACCGGAAAAGCCCCTGCCCTACCCCTGGGAATCCTGTATCATTTCCGGCGGAGGCTGGTCCTACACCCCCGATGCTACATACATGAACCCACGCGAAGCCATCCAAATGCTGGTGGACATTGTAGCAAAAGGAGGAAACCTGCTGCTGAACATTGCCCCATCTCCCGAAGGGGAATGGCAGGAAGGCGCATACAAACTACTGCAAGCTTATGGAAAATGGATAAATATTAACGGAGAAGCTATCTATGGCTCAAAAGTCCTTCCTCCTTACAAATCCGGCAACATCTGCATGACGCAAAAAGACGACAGCAAATACCTTTTCTACCTCTGCAGTGAAGGCGAAAAAACAATGCCCGGGCATATCGACATCCAAGGTTTTGAAGCAAACAAAGGCAATATTCATTTATTGGGATACAAGAAAAAACTCAAATGGAAAAAAACCGGCAATGGCATCCGGATTTTTATTCCGGAAAAGCTCAGGGACAATCCGCCTTGTGATTATGTTTGGACGTTTCGGTATCATGACTGAAACTGCTTCTTTCGGGCATTAAGCCAATAAGGCCATAATGTACAATAGCCTTATAAAACACGAAAAAATCCAAAAAAAAATTTTGTTTCTCAGGCAGCCTTTTTCAAACTTCTGCGTCTATTAAGAGTATTGATTTAATATTTGCATTTTGCAATGGATGCGGATATTATATTAAAACACTTTTAATCAACCATATACACCACACCAACGAATAAAGGCAGAATAATGAAACAATATACTTATCCCCCTATCTATAGAAATTCTAAGATTGTTTTTGGTTTTTTATTTCTGATTTTGGTAAGCATATCACCAAAACTATATGGGCAAACCTATTTACTCAATGAAGACTTCAGCTCGGCACAAAGCACGAATCCACCGCCCACATGGTCGAATACAACAATAAATGGTCAGAATTATGATCTCTGGCATTTTGATAACCCGTGCGGCCGCATCGTCAATTATCCTTTTTTGGCAAAGATGGCCATTTTCGACAGCGACTGCTATTCGAAAAGCGGCGGCATTGAAGAAGCAGCCCTGACGAGCCCATTTGTAGATTGTTCTTCCAGCGACCATTTGATACTGGCATTTGATCATTTATTTATCGGAGGTCGTGGCGGGTCCGGGAAAGTAGAAATTTGGGACGGAAACTGGAACGTGATACAGGCCTATACGGACAGCACAGAAAACCCCGAACACGCAGTTCACGACATATCGGCATGGGCAGGCAATAATCCCGCAAGCCGGATTCGATTTGTTTGGCAGGGAGATTCAAGCTATTACTGGGCACTCGACAATATAAAAATAATCTCCCCCCTAGATTATGACTTGGGAATTGAAGACATCTCTGCACCACAAATGCCATTTCCCGAGGGCACACACGACATCAAAATAAACCTGAAAAATTACGGTTACGAAACCATTACAAGCACCACCATCCGCTGGACAGTAAACGGAGTGGAACAAACACCCTTAAACTGGAGCGGCAGCCTTTCCTATGACGAACGTATTAATGATGTTGTGATTGGCAGCCTCAATTTTCCGGCCGGGCAGGTATTTGACATTGACATATGGCAGGAAAACCCCAATGGGCACATTGATGAAAACCCACTCAATGACAGCAAGGAAAAAAGCCTGTTCGCAGCTTTCTGTGGCGATTATACCATTGGAGGTCTTGATGGCGATTTCAACAATTTCTCAGAAGCTGTCAATGCACTCCACAATGCCGGAGTAAGCTGTGCTGTAGTATTTTATGTACGCAACGGCGATTATTACGAACAAATAAGATTTGACAGCATAGCCGGAACATCAGAAATAAACACCATTACATTTCGCTCTGAAAGCAATGATTATGAAGATGTCCGCTTAAGATACAGTGCTTATAGCCCTTCCGAGGACTATACCATAAAATTAAACAGCACGCAACATATCCATTTTTATGGCATCAGCTTTTACCGTCAAAACAATCTGGAAGTAGCACAGGTTTATGGCTCCAAGCATTGTAGTTTCGATAGCTGTGCATTTCAAACCACTTTAAGCCACTACCTGAGGCTGTATAATTCTTCTCATATCAGCTTTAGGAAATCAAATATACGGTCGCATTTTCTTTTTTATCCCGATAATAACCATATTCATATTGACAGTTGTGAATGCTCCAAAATTTCAAGCAACGGGAGCAGTGAGCACGTCTTTATTACGAATAATACTTTTGATGATTTATGCCAGCTGAATGCCAGTGGCAATGAAAGGACCAGCTGCATTGACAACAACCTTTTCAAAAGCCAAAACAACACAATGCCGGCCATTGAAACCAGCGGAAACAACATAAAATCCATATCAGGGAACAGCATCATTAAAAGAAGAAACGGCCCGGGCATTAAGCTTGCATCCAAAGGAACTCTGGTATCCAACAATTATATCATGATTGAAGGTGATGCCGAATACCTTTACGCCCTGATTATTGACCAGGGCAGCGACTCCTCTTCCATACTGTTCAACACCATAAACCATTGCGGATATAATCCAAAACAAAATTATGCTTTGTATGCGCAACAAGGCAACAGCAAAGGCATCATTATAAAAAACAATATTTTCGGCTGTAAAGAAACGCCGGTTCCGATCAAAATTGAGAATCATCCTGAATATATTGACCTCAATTATAATGATTATTACAGTCCCGGGGGTATTATCGGAATAATTGGCGATACCAGCTACAGCAGCCTTAGCGAATGGCAAACCGCAGTCAACGGCGACAGCAACAGCTTTGACTGCATTCCTTACTTCCTCACAGATTCCACTCCAGACATCAACCAGGCATTATTAAACAATGTAGGATTGTATTTCGCGGATGTTCCTTACGACATTGATTCCGCATTGAGGAACAACCCACCGGATATTGGCGCCAAAGAATTTCAATCGCCATTGATCGATGCCGGGCTAAACCGCTTTTTATCACCTCAAAACCCATTAAGCGGAACACCTGTAGATGTATCTGTGGAACTCATGAACCACGGCACACAAAACCTCTCGACAGCTGAAATACAATGGGAAGTTAATGGCACTGACCAAGGCGTTTTCAACTGGACGGGCAATTTGGACTACAAAAGCACGGAATCCGTAATTATTGCCCCGGCACATAATTTCAGTAACGGCAGTATTTTCGACCTAAAAGCCTGGGTGCAAAATCCGAATGGCGTTCAGGATACCATTCCAATAAACGATACAGTATATCTCAACGACCTGTGCCTTCCACTTTGTGGCGACTACACCATTGGTGGCAACAGCCCTGATTTCTATAATTTCAGAGACGCAGTCACCGTGCTTAACGAAGCCGGGATTACCTGTCCGGTTACCTTTTGGGTGCGCCCCGGCGATTATAAAGAACAGATCAGCATCAATGATATTCCCGGTTCCTCTCCGGTCAATACTGTAACTTTCCGTTCAGAAAACGGCAATCCGCTCTCAGTTCATTTATTTTATGATGCTGACGACAATGTATATGACTATACTATTAATTTCTCTGAATCGAAATACCTGATTTTTAAGCAAATTTCCATAGGGCGGACAGCGTCTTACTATACTGCAGAAATGGATCAGGCAAACGACATACTGTTTGACCACTGCCGCCTTACCAGTTGGAGGGAATTCTATATCAATGCTTCTGATTCCATTCGGTTCATCCATTGCGATATCCAGCCATTCATAAATATCGACAGGGGAAATTCAAATTTTGTTTTTAACGAAAATGTTATCAACTCATTGTATTCTAAAGATCAGGAACCCTATAACACTTCATTCGAGATTATCAATAATGAATTTATAACATACTGCAGCCTTGCCGTTTATGGCTCACCAAAAACCAGCCGGATTGAAAACAACAACTTCAAAGCATCAAATTCAATCTATCCTGCAATCGAAGTTTATGGCAATAATATTTCCTCCATCAGGAACAACACAATACGCACACGAAGTTTTGCCACCGGCATTGCTATCAATGCATCGGATCTTGTTGCAGCCAACAATTATATCAGCATCATCAATGGCGGCATCGATCATGCCGGAATAGCATTAAACGGCGGGGCAGACTCATGCCTCATACTGTTCAATACCGTAAGTTTTAAAGGCCCAGCCCCAGATCAAAGCAGAGCGCTGCGCATTGAAAGCGGAATTACAGGCATTACACTCGAAAACAATATCCTGAGCTGCCCGAATGGGGGAATCCCGGCAGACATAGAAGAAAAAGATTCCAGCTGGCGCATTGACCACAATAATTATCACAGTCCGGATGAAACCGTAGGAATATTTGAAGGTGAAAAATATACTGACATGGAAGCCTGGCGGACAGTCATTGAAGGAGATACCAACAGCTTCATCAACAACCCATATCTGGACCCATACCTGCCCTGGCTGCCCCATCAGTCATTACTGAACAATTCCGCAAAATATTACAATGAAGTGGATGTGGATATTGATTCCACAATACGAAACCAGCCCACAGATATGGGTGTTATTGAATTTAATTCACCACTGCGCGATGCCGGGCTCAATAAATTTACAGAGCCTTCCAACCCACTGAATTCGGTTACATTGCCCATCAAAGCCGTTTTGATGAACCATGGGACAGAAACGCTTCATTCAGTACAGGTTCAATGGGAAGTAAATGATGTGCTGCAAAACCCAATCAACTGGACGGGAAGCCTTCCATACAAAAATGATGTAGAAATCACTTTGGATCCGGCATATAATTTCATTGGCGCGCATCTGTTCCATATCAAAGCATGGTGTGAGCTTCCAAACGGACATGCAGATACCGTACCCGTAAACGATACCATCCGGCTTAACGACCTGGTTCCACCGCTTTGCGGCAGCTATACAATTGGCGGCAGCGACGGAGATTTTCCAAATTTCAATGATGCCATCACAGCCTTGAACATAGCAGGAATTGGCTGTCCTGTTGTATTTAACGTCCGCGACGGGATTTACTTAGAGCAGTTTGAAATACTGGATATCCCCGGATCATCTGAAATCAATACAGTTACCTTTCAATCCGAATCCGGCGACTCATCTGCTGTAACGGTATGGAATAAAGTCTATAACGGCTCAAAAGATTACACAATCAAGCTCAATAATGCCAAAAACCTGATTTTCAACAAAATCACATTTAAAAGGAACAACAACTTCTATATTGCACAGTTTATCGGTGCAGAAAATATTACGATAAGGAGTTGCGCATTCCTTCCTACCTATAATTTCCGAATGCACAGCTGTAAAAACATAAACTTTTTCAAAAACCATTTAGAACCTGTTTTTAGTCTGGAACAAAAAGACACTTCCATCCTATTCCGCGACAACATCATCAAAAAAATCAATTCCAATGCGAGTACAGGAAAAACCAATAACAATATTGTTGTTGTTGGCAATACGGTTCTCGATGGTGTCATGATCTATTCCACCGGAAAACCCGCCACAAGCCGCATCGACAGCAATAAGTTTGTTTCTGCGGTTTCCACGATGCCGGCTATAAAATCCATGGGAAACAATATGCTGTCAATCAGCAACAACCGAATTACAAACCGTTTAAACTACAGCGGTATCGAACTAAATTCCGACAGCGTGCTTGTCGCCAACAACTTTATACACATAAAAGGCAGCGTGCCCTATAAGACCGGAATAAAAATAAAGCAAAGCAGTAAAGGCAGCCGGATTTACTTCAACACTGTGAATAACACCATAGCACAGAACCATGCTTACGGGATTAGCATTGATATAGGTTTTAATGATTCCATTCCCAAAGAGCTGATCCTTAAAAACAACCTTTTCAATTGCAAAAACAACGGAATTCCGGCATACTTCCCCAAAAGCGTAAGCAGCTGGGAAATAGACTACAACGACTACTATTGTCCCAACGGAAACATCGGTTTTTATGACACCCAGACTTACACAAACATAAACCTCTGGGGGACAGCAATTTTAGGTGATGCAAACTCTCTGGATGTCGATCCGCTATTCCAGCCTGATGAAGAGCCCCAGCCCTACCAGCGACTGCTCAATGGCGCCGGACTGCCCATTATCGGCCTTCCAATCGATATTGATGGCCGTTTGCGCAATGATCAGGCTCCTGACATCGGAGCCGTGGAATTTAAAGTGGATTTTGGCATCACACAATTAATTACACCCGACCTGAATTGTGCGCACGACACCATAGAAAATGTTACCATCCAATTACGCCAATTTGGCGACCTGCCATTTACTGACATTAAAATTGCTTACCAGGTGAATGGCGGAAGCATTGTGCAGGATACTATAGCCGGTTCAATAAGTAACGACTTGCAATACACATTCTCCGAAGGCATTGACATCAGCCAGGATGGCGAATACCACTTTAAAATCTGGCTGATCGATGTATTCGACGACAATCCCAATAACGACACCCTGAACACCACCCGATATTCCAAACCTTCTCCGGTAGTTAGTTTCACCTACAGTCCGGATTGTGAAGGCCGCGCCATTCAGTTTCAGGGAAATGCAAGCGTAGGTGGCGGTTACTTTATCGATCATTATGAATGGCTATTCAGCAATACAGACAGCTCCAGCCTGCAAAATCCGCAATATGCTTTCGATGATGGTGGCTCCCAGCCTGTCCTGTTCAAAGCCTTTTCCAATGCCGGTTGCTATTCGGATACTCTGGGAATGGCAGAAATCTGGTTTAACCCAATTGCAGAATTCCACATACTGGACTACTGCTCGCAGGATTCTACCCGTTTTGTTGATGGATCCCTGCCCCTTGAAGGAAGCCTGACAAACTGGGCATGGGATTTTGGCGATGGAAATACATCCACAGAGCAAAATACCAAACACAAATACGGCATCGGAAATGATTATGATTGCCAGCTTACAGTCAGCAATACCAAAGGATGCAAGGACAGCCTCATAAAACTGATTCATATTTACGATACCCCTGAAGCACTCTTTTTTGTAGATAATGTAAGCTTAGGAAGCCCATCGGTTTTCCGGGATTCCAGTCAAGCCAATGAAGGTCAGATTGATTTCTGGTATTGGGATTTTGGCGACGGAAACTCATCAACACTACAGGAACCCCAGCACACTTATGCTGCCCTTGGCGTTTATGAGGTTTCACTGACTGTAACCACCGACTACGGATGTATGCACCAATATGTTGGCGAAGCCGTGGTATCGGATAATATACAAGCCAATTTCAGTGCCAATACAGCCTGCTTTGGAGATTACACAACATTTACCGATTTAAGCACAGGGAGCAACAACGGTATCACAGCATGGAACTGGAATTTTGGCGATGGAAGCAGCTCAACAGAACAAAACCCGAAACATCTTTATGCCGCAGCAGGCGATTATAGTGTAAGCCTGAGCATATCCAATAATCTGGGTTTAGTAAGCGACACAATAAAAACGGTTCATGTTTATGCCAAACCCGTGGCTGATTACAGCTGCGACACATCCTGCTGGGGCGATTCGACCAGTTTTACCGACTTATCTTATAGCAGCGAAACGGCTATCAACCAATGGTTATGGAATTTTGGCGATCCTACTTCGGGCGCTGCAAATGTCAGTAATTTGCCCAACCCAAAACATGAATATGGCTTTCCGGGCGATTACGATACCAAACTGATTGTCACGAATCTAAATGGCTGTTCTGACACAATCATCAAACTTGTACCCGCTGGAAAACTTCCGCAGGCATGGGCAGGCCAGGATACTTCTGTATGCGAAAATTCCAGCCTTTATCTGGAGGGTGAGATTGCCGAAGCCAGCAATTGGTATTGGGCCACAACAGGCGACGGGATTTTTAGCGATCCGCAAAACCTCAGCACAGATTACCTGCCAGGCACCAATGATTTGATCAATGGCAGTTTTGAAATTATCCTGAACGCATCGGCCTCGCCTCCCTGTCAGGGCGAGGCAGCCGATACCATGCTCGTCAATGTTGTTTATCTGCCATTGAGCGATGCCGGTGCAGATACAAATATCTGCGAAAATGCCAGCATCCAGCTTCATGGATCTGCGCAGCATTGCAGCAATATTCATTGGACAAGCCTGGGTGACGGAAGTTTTGACAATCCCAATAACCCAAACGCTGTTTACACACCCGGAAGCGGGGATATCAGCAGCCTATCTGCCACGCTTGTGCTCACGGCAAACCCTCTTGCACCCTGTATGGAGGCCGTTCAGGATACAATTCAGATTACTTTAGATCCCGCACCTTCTGTCAATGCCGGCACGGATCAGGAAATATGTTCCAATGTGGATTTCCAAACCAATGCCAGCGCAGAAAACGCTTCTGCTTTGCTATGGACAAGCTCTGGCGACGGCAGTTTCAGCAACCCCAACAACATCAATACAATTTATTCTTTAGGAGCAGGCGATGTTCAGAACGGAGAAGTATGGCTCATTCTTACTGCCCATGGCGTGGCATCCTGTTCCGGCACATTTTCAGACAGTATGCACCTGAACCTTTTGCCTGAACCTGTTCCGGCATTTATCAGCGAAGCTGTTTGCGAAGGCAACGCAACCAGCTTTACCGACATCAGTTTTGGCGCTTCAATGATCAGTTGGTATTGGGATTTTGGCGATGGCACAACATCTACAGAGCAAAACCCAACACATTTGTACGAATCTCCCGGCACTTATGAACTCAGCTTTAGCGTGACTTCCGCGGATGGATGCTCATCCACCAAAGAGTCAATAATGAGCGTACTCCCACTCAGCGATTTTGATTTCACTTCAGACACGGTATGCAGCGGGCAGCCCACACAATTCAGCAATTATTTTGAAGAAGAAATTGAAAGCCTGATCTGGTATTTTGGTGATTCTACTACTTCAGAAGAAATAAATCCGCAGCATACTTATCCCGAAACAGGCACTTACGATTGCTGGCTGTTCATTGAGAACATCAACGGTTGTCCGGATTCATTGATGAAAGAAGTAAAGGTAATCCCGGGTCCGATAGCACGTATGGATTACGATCATCAGTGCGCAAATCCGGCCATTCAGTTTAAAGACATTTCCGAAACTTTGGGATCGGAAGTCATAAGCCGGCATTGGGATTTCGGAGATGGAGCAACATCAAACCTTCAGGACCCATTACATAGCTACATCGAAAGCGGAGAAAAAACTGTTACGCTGGAAATTCACTGCGAAAACGGCTGTAGTGCCAGCATCAGCGAAAGCATTGACATCCTCCCGGCTCCTGAAGCTAACTACACTTTTGATTATGCCTGCACAGGGCAAAGCATACAATTTACCGACCTGAGCCACTGTGATTACAGCGAGGTTTTAGGCTGGCACTGGGATTTCGGCAATGGAAGCAGCTCCGGCAAGCAAAACCCTGAATATATTTACAACGAACCTGGAAGCCAGGAAGTTATACTGACAGCTTTCAGCAAAAACGGCTGCTATGACACCTGCATGCGAAGCATTGATGTACAACCTGCGCCAAAAGCTGACTTTAGCTATGAAACGGCTTGCAGCGGATCACGCACACATTTCACCGATCTGAGCAGCAGCACAGCCGGAGAAATCACAGACTGGCTTTGGGAATTTGATGACGGAAGCATTACCCATGCACAAAATCCGATACATATTTTCCAAAACAGCGGGGCTCATGAGGTACGCCTGACGGTTTACAGCGAAAACGGATGTCCGGACTCCCGCACTTTGCAGGTTATTGTATTGGAAATGAATTCTATTGGGCTGGGCAGCGATACTGCGATTTGCCCGGGCGATATACTCTTGCTTGATGCCGGTGATTTCGAAAATTATACATGGCAAGACGGCAGCAACAAACGCTTTTACACCGCTACGGAAGCAGGCACTTATTGGGTAGAAGTCTGGAATGCCAATGGATGCAGCAAATCCGACACGATTACGATTTCAAATGATGCACAAATGAACATCAGCGGCACCATCAGCCTCGATGGTGCACATGTGCCCAATGCTTTGGTTAAAATTTATCCACATATTCCGGGACAGCAAACGCACACATTGGATTCGACCTGGTCGGATGAAAACGGCTTATATCAATTCCGGAATATCAGCCCCTGTGCAGATTATCTCATTTCTGCATATGCGGCAGATCATGAATACAGTTTGCGCACATGGTTTGAGCAAGCGGCTTTCTGGAAATTTGCCACAGCAGTGGATACCAGTTTAGGCTTGAATAATGGAAATCTGGATCATGTTGATATCGAACTGCTGAGTTTTTATCTGAGCGGAAGCGGTTCGGCAAATCTCTATGGAAATGTTTCCTGGGATGACCACAGCGAAAATCCGAAAGGGAAACCCTTGAAAGATGTGGATATGTACCTGCAAAAATATGTGGACGATAAAGATGAAAATCCCTGGAAAATCGTAAAGCACAGCCTGACCAATGCGCAGGGCAATTACAGCTTTACAGAGGTTAGTGAAGGAGATTTCCGTATTGTGGTCGATTTGCCTTGTCTGCCGATGGACAGTATGTACTACCTCAGCCTGGGCAATCAGGATACCAGCATTTTTGATCTGGATTATATTGTGGACAGCACAGGGATTTATATCGTAACTACCGGAACAGATGAGATTTACGGAGCAGAAAACTACGGCAGGCTGAGTTTATGGCCCAGCCCGAACAAAGGGGATTTCCGCATCCGTTTCGAGAACAATGGAGCGCTCCGAAAAGTCCGGCACATTGAAATTATGGATATAAGCGGCAAAAAAGTGCTGTACGACCGATTAAACGAAGATGTTTCAGCGATTTTCGAAAAAGAGTACCAACTAGCAGGAATTCCACCCGGTACTTTTGTGCTGCGCTTTGTTTGTGAGGGTTTTGTGGTACACCGGAGGTTTATTGTACACTAATGTTGACGTAATCATTTGGTCTTTTGCTGTTCTCTGTATAGGGTTTGAATAACAAACAATTGGATAATGAAATAAAGATAATAAATTCAAAAACACCTCAAAACCATGAAAAAAGCAATCAGCATTATCGCATTCATAATATTGGCTTTCAATGTGCAAAGCCAGGATTTTCCTTGGCCGGAAAATTTCTATGGAGACCTTAACCATAGTCAGGATTCTATCATTCTCTTCTGGTCTCCTCCATTAGAAAGAGCCGTTTCACATTATAATGTTTATCTCTCAGGAGGCGGCGGCTGTCTTTACACAAAGATTAAATCCACTACTGACACAAGTTATACCTTTCGAATGCCAGACTTCTGTATAAAAATGGTTATAGCCTTAACTGCCGTCTATAAAAATCCTGATGGCGAATCTGACAAATCAATAATTGTTATAAAAACCAGTGGTTACACCAATTTCCCTTTTTCCGAAAGCTTTGATGTTATCGATGGGCGTTATGGTTCATGGTTGTCCTGTGTTCAGGAAGGAGCTGACAATTGGCAACTTAATCAAAACGAATTTCATTCAGATCCTCAATCCGCTGCTTTTATCTCCGATTCGATAAACTCCAAGGCAAACCTTTATTCGCCTTGGTTTTATTCTTCAGAAAACCTTGTTCCCACCATTGAATTTATGTGCAAAATACCGGAAATAGATGGAAAATCAGACAGTTTGATCGTTTCAATAAAAGGTCATCCCTATACTGATGTTTTGCATTCTATTAATGACTGGCAGCTCTTGAGTATTTCACAACTTCCCTATGAAGAATTTATAATAGTGTTCAAAGCCACATCCGGCGGAGGTGGGGGCGTCTATATCGATGATCTGGAGGTCAAAGGTAGCCCGGTCGGCATGGGAAAAAATGATCCATTCGAATCTTCCCTGTCGATAAGCCCAAACCCGGCCGGAGAATATCTCAACATCAAAACAAATACTACGGGCACAAAAAATTGCGAAATCCATTTGCACAGCCTGGACGGAAGTTTACTGAAATCTGTAAAACCTATTCTGAATCAGAATGAAAGATATCGCCTGGATCTCTCGGATGTACCCGCGGGAATATACTTTCTAAGCATAAAAACAGCGGGTGAAAATCATATTGAGAAAATTATCAAACGCTAACAATACTAAAATCGCAGAACATTCCGGCCTTGCTTTTCTTTTAGAATCCCTTTTTTTTGGATCATCAAAATCCAAAGAAGTTGGCGGCCATGGTAGCATTGATTTCATCATGGATAATCGCCCGATTTATTACCTGCACAAAGGCCTGCCACTCAATCAGGATGTTAATGATGCATCTGAATGGCCTTCAATAATTGAACTCTCGCAAAAATCGGTTGAAAACCAAAGGGTTTTCATTAAAGTCCCCTATTTTACATGAAGCGCGCGGGAAAGGTTTGAACGCGTTACTTACTTTAACCTGAACAATTCACAAAATAATCTATTACGAGCGCAAAACGCTTAAACAGAAAGGAATGCTAACTTTTTGGTGTTTTCAAGAAGCAAAGGCAGCCATAAGGCCAGCCGTATATCCCTTCTTAAACCACTGTTTAGTCTTTGCAAGAAAACGCCAAATACTACGTGCGCTTGCATTTTCCGAACTATCGCACATGAAAATGTTTAACTTTGTATGTTAATCTGATAGTAAACCGGCTTATCTGCAAAAGAATAACAGCATGCAAAAAAACAATTTCATTTCCGAGGAGCAAATATGGCGCTATAGCGATGATTTTGATAAGCTTCACAAAGAAATCATATCCTATTTCAATTCAGGCTATTTTATCCGCGAATTATCTTTTGACTATGTTGAGGAAGAATTTTACCTGATTGTTGAAAAGCCGCTGAACAAAGCATGCCCCAAACAGCACATCAGCCTGCATAGTTTTTTTTCGGAAGTACCGGAATGTACTGATTACAAAAATGAAGAAATCCTGAAAATAATTTATCATGATTTTCAGTACATTGTATTGCTACAGGAAGTCCAGAAGCCCGACTACCAAAAAGTTGAAGGCAACCAAAACAGCGATACCCATGATGAAGAGGAGCTTGATTTGGAAGATATTCTGGAATTAAAAGATAAAATCAGGGAGGAGTTCGATACAAACAAGCTTTTGGTAGAAGATATTGCCAGACAATGGGGTATAGACTCCGTTTTATTTCGCAAAAACAGCAATCCGGATTGCCGCCTGGAAATACAGGAACTGCCCGACAAAGATATGATCCGCCACAGCATGCAGCAGCATAATTTATGGCTCAAACATGTTGCCTATATGGATCCGTTTTGGTATTTCAGCCTGTGCCCACGGGAGGATGTCCTGGAGCAGGAGTTTTTTCTTGTGGAGAAATCGGTTTCCTCCACAATATCAGAAATGCGGCGCAAAGGCTTTGAAATTGAAATCCTGCGCCCGGGCGATGAAGGTGATTTTGCCGTTTTTACACGCTACAAAACCAGGGGCATTGATGGCGTGGTAGATACCGCCAAAAACATGTTTCATAATTTTTTCCAGAAAAAAGAAGATCCCCTACAGAAAAAACCCGGGGCAGCTCTGAGCCACCCGAAACCTGCCGATAAACAAAAAACTGCTAAAATGAACATTCAAGACCGCTATATCAGCCGCTTTCTCAAGACTTATGTTGATGATGAAAAACTCGCCGACAACCATCGCAAATACCAAAGTGTTTTCAATGCCGCTGAAATTTCAGAGCTTTTTGTGGAGTTCAGCATCATCAATAAAATGTACAGAACGGAAAACTGGACAATGAACCTTGTTTTCAAACTATTCGATATCAGTACAGACAATAAAGACCTGATTTCAAGCATCAACCACAAACAGGAAGTGATGTCGGATGATGTTTATGTTCATTTCCGGAACCATGTTGGCAGGGCACGCCAAGGCACGTTTCTGCGTGCAGGAAAGTATTCATGGGAAGCATGGCTGGATGGAGAAAGTATTGAAGAATGCGAGTTTCACGTCATTGAATCTCTGGACGAAAAAGAAAAATGGTTCACTTTTGACAGCATCCGTTTGTTTGAAGACGCCTCCGACATGGGCAATGGCACAAACCGGATTTATTACAGGAAATTTGATGCAGCGCGCACACGTTCTATTGGCATTGAAATCCTGGGCTATTCGCAATATCTGAGCAAATGGCAAATGGAGCTGTTTGCAATCTACCGCGATGCAGCAGGAAACCTGAAGGACGTCAGCACCATCAATACAGAAATTGATCCCTATCAGTACGACGACCATATGATGGGCGTTCAAACCTGTGCCGGTAAAGATACGCCAGGCTTCTGGAAAAAAGGTTTCTACAGCATTGACCTGATTTTTATGGGCAAAAAGCTGGCGCATCTTATTTTTGAAGTTGCCGATGATTTTGAAGAAGGCGGCTTCAATTTAAGTAAGGTAATTCTAAGTGATAAAGAAAAAACAGACATCGCCGAGCAGATAAAAGCAGCTCAGGGTGAGGACAATATGCTTTCAGAAAGCATTGCACAATTAGATAATCTGGTTGGCTTGCAAAACCTTAAAAAAGAAATGCATGCTCATATCGACTATGTGAATTTTATCAGCAAACGCGGTGAAAAAGGCCTGTCCAACAGTTCTTTTCCACTGCACATGATTTTTACGGGCAGTCCGGGCACGGGGAAAACCACTGTAGCCATGATGCTGGGGAAAATTTACAAAGCTATGGGCATCCTCAGCAAAGGCCATATGGTAGTGGAAGAACGCAGTACCTTAATCGGAAAATATTACGGAAGTTGCGAGATCAACACAAAACAAGCCATCGAAAAAGCCGAAGGAGGCATTTTATTTATTGACGAAGCGTACAACCTTTTCCGAAAAGACGATCCCAAAGATCCGGGCAAAGACATCCTGGACACATTGCTCACACGCCTTTCCAGTGATGATCAGGATATTATCGTTGTTTTGGCGGGCTATACCGATGAAATGCTTGAATTGCTCGATTACAATCCGGGCATACGCAGCCGCTTTCCCAATCATTTCCATTTCAACGATTTTAGCGGTAAAGAACTGCTCGAAATTGCGCATATGCAAGCCAAAGAAAAATCGCTCATCCTTGGCCCTGAAGTCGATAAAGCCCTGCAGCTCCTTTTTGAAGAAAGCGTGCGCAATGCCGACAAATCCTTTGGTAACGGCCGTTTTGTGCATAATATTATCTCCAAAATGATGATCCATATGGGATCGCGCCTGGCAAAGCACGAAAATTACGATGCACTTAGTGAACAAGCTTTATCGGAGGTCATGCCCGAAGATATCCCGTTTTTTGACGACATCAAGAAACTCGCAACCGCACATCTCATTGACGAAGACATGTACAGCCATCAGATCGATAAGATCAACAAAATGATTGGTTTACAGGAAATTAAAAGAGAAATAAGGGATTTTGCAAGACTGATCCGCTACTATTCCGAAAGCGGACGAAATGTGCGGACTCAGGTCAAATGGGTCAGCCTGTTTCTCGGGCGCAGCGGCCAGGGCATCACAACCGTAGCCAATTATTTTGCAGGGCTCTTACAGTCGCTGCGTATCATCAAGCGAAAGCATGTTACTGAGCTGCATCACGATATCATTGATTTCAATCTATTCCTGAACAATATCCACGACATCAGCCCGAAAATTGAAGAAGCCTCAGGTGGTGTACTACTGGTCGATTTTGGAAAACAAATCCATGACCATGAACTGATCAGCAAAATGCTGACAGGCATTTTCGACCTCACAAAATACGGCGGCAACCGGGTTTATGTCATCGTTTGCGGCGATGCTGGACAGGAAGAAAACGAGGAAATGGAATACCTCACCGATCCCGGTATGGAAGTGGACCTCAGGCTTCATTTCGGAGAATATTCCCTCGAAGAAATCTGGGAAATCTTCAGCCTGAAGCTCGGCAGCCACAACCTCAGTTTAGACGAAAATGCGCGTGAAATAGTCTGGGACTACATCAACCGGATGATACGCGAGAACTATTTGCTCAGCCCGCAAATCATGAAAAAACTCGCCGATAAAATTGCACGGACACAACATCTGCGCATGGCACATTTAAGATCAGAACAGCGCAAAGCCGATGTTTTGAAAAACGTTACCGCCGATGATGTTGCTGATTTAATCGGTTTACAAAATATCATTCCCGACCGCAGAAACTTCAGATAAAACCTCTTGAAATGAAAATGTTAAGCACGAGTAAACTGGCTGATAAACTGGAAATTAAGAGGAGGCTTTTATTTCTGCACCTAAGGGACTCAGGCTATATCGTACGACTCAAGGATTACTGGGAATTAACACAAAAAGGAATTGATGCCGGCGGACAGATCAGGGAGCACGAAGAATTTGGAAAATATATTTGCTGGCCGGAAGACATGGATGTAAATATAAACCCTAAAACGGGACGCAAATTACTATCTACAAAAAAAATAGCGGATTTTTTTGCCATTAGACCGGAACGCATGCATCTGATTTTCTCGGAAATCGGATGGACAGAAAAAGCGCTTAAAGGCTGGAAACTAACAGCTTTGGGCGAAAAGGCCGGAGCTGTTCAAATGGAACACAAAAGCGGGGCACTGTACATTTTGTGGCCGGAAACCATTTGCAACAACAACGCCCTGCTTCATTCGCTCAAACAAGATCCGGATGAAAGCCAGCTGATTGAAAAACTGTCCAACGAACAGGCAATCAACTTCCGTCAAAAATTCCCTGCGCAATTACGCACCAAAGACGGCCATTATGTGCGCTCAAGAGCCGAGGTCATCATAGATAATGCGCTTTACGATTACGGCCTGGCACATGCCTATGAAAGGAAAATCCCAATTGAAGAAAACATTTATTCCGATTTTTATATCCCGGCAAAAAATGGCAGCCAGGCACTTTATATTGAATTTTGGGGCATGGAAGACGACCCGAAATACGCCAAACGGCTTAGAATTAAGCAAGGAATTTACAAAAAGCATGAGCTTAACCTAATTGAAATTTACGCCGAACATATTGATAACCTCGATGATTATCTCCCGCGCATGCTTTTAAAACATGGAATTCGTGTTGAATAAAAAAAATGAAATGATTGCACTCGACAAAGAATTACAATTAAAAAAAACAGAACTCAGAGAGTTTATGACGCTTTCTGAACGCATATTAAGATATTTACCCAACATTATTACAGACAGTAAAATAAAAAATGACTATATCATTTTTTCCAGCCAGATTGCCGGTACAATCAAATATATTAGACCGATAAATCAAAACCTATTCGTAGATAATCCCGGATTCTTTATCGAAAAATATGAAGAAATGCTAGTAGTTTTGGAAAAAATCAAAAATAGAGACCGGGTAACAAAAGCAGACAAATTCACAATCGATAGCATATTATATACAATTCAACAATCCATTGGGGCTGGTATGGATTTACTTACAAACCCCAACAGCGCAAGAAAGCATACTGGAAACCGATTTGAAGAATTGATAAAAGCTATTTTCACAAAAATTGGCATTGCAAATAAAAAGTTAGTATTGCAAATCCCATATGAAACAGAAAGTGGCATTAAATATTATAAGTGTGAGAACGACCTGATTTTATCACCATATTTGAAAGTTCAATCAACTTCAGATATGATAGATAAAAATGAAATAGTCTTATCCATTAAGACAACTTCTAAAGATCGAATGGGCAAAATGTTTATTGACAAGCTGCTGTTGGAGAAATTTATTAAGCACCCGCAGAAAGTCATTGGAGTTTTCTTAAATGATGTACAAAGAAAGGAGTCCAGCAATATAAGTTATACATTAGTTTCCGGATTATTTATGGTTTACACTAAGTTCCTGATCGAAATGGATGGCATTTATTATCTTGACCCTCCTCCAAATGCAAAGCTTGAACCGTACAACCAACACATGAAGTGTTTTTCAGAATTGATTTGCAAGGATATATGGGAACTTTTAGCCACGTAGCTTTTTTCGTCGAATATTAGAGTCTTCCTCGTCTTTAGCTGTTAATATTCGTTTGATATGTCCTCTGTCAGAAATCCGGGCACGTATTATCTCACAATATTCTTGATTTAATTCTGTACCAATCCATTTCCTTTGATAGGCTTCAGCTACTGCATATGTAGTCCCAGACCCTCCAAAAGGATCATAAATCAGGCTATTTTCATTAGAAGAAGATAATATAATTTTCCGTAACAATTCAACTGGTTTTTGAGTTAAATGGGGGTACTTTTCCCATGCACCATTTGAAATTGTAGGGATTTCAAAAACATCTTTAGGTTTAGCTCCCAAGGGGTTAGGCTCCCATTCATAATCTTTCGTCTTACTATTTGCATATTGAGAACTTTCCGCCTGTTTTCTTTTAGGATATCTAAGAGTATGTTTGTTATAAGGTATGCGCACTTCATCAATATTAAAAATATACTCCTTTGATTTCCGAAAGTGAAGTATACTTTCATGTGATCGACCCCAATCATTCCCAAGATTTGCCTTGTTTCTATAAAACCAAACTAACCACTTACAGCCTTGAAATAAATGTGATGCAGCCCATTTTATGTCTGCTAAAATTTCAGAAAAGCCACAGACATACAATGAGCCTTTGGGCTTAAGTATACGATGAGCTTCTACAATCCATTTCATACTCCAATCCACATACTCCTTTTGATTGGCAAAAGTATCCCACTGTGCCTTTTTTATATTGTATGGAGGATCTGCGAATACCAGATCAACAGAATTAGATTCCTGTTGCTTCATAAATTCAATAGCATCCATTTTATATAGTGAACCATATTCGCTATCGAAAAATGGCTTACTTTGCATTTTCATCATTCTAGGACGAAATTGCAGCTCCAGCTGCATTTCCTCCACAAGGTTATTTACTTGTTCATCGGAGTAAACACGATAATTATTCATGGGATGTCGCTTGCTTTTAAATTTTCCGCTTTTATCCCATCTGCGAAGAGTTTCAGTACTGACCCCCAATTTTTCAGCAGCTTCTTTTATTGATAGAAATTCATTCATAGCCTTATACAACATTACACATCCTTATACAGCAAAATTACTACTTTTTTTTATATCTAGCGCATTTTTTCTGTCAAGCCCGATATTTATTTTAATAAGTTGTTCCCATTAAAAGATCAAATCGCCTGTAAAAACCTACTTTTGCAGCAAAATTTTACGAAATGATTATTTTAGAAGAACCATACGTTTCTCAAACCCTATTAAACTACCTGACTGAAAGTCAGATACCGGTACTTAAAAATCAATATGCTGAAAAGATTTTGCCCGCAAATCCAAAACTGAACATCACTGAGCGGGATACTTTTGCGGCGCTTTACCACAAAAACGACAATCCCAAACTGTATTCCGTTTCGGAATATGCCCTGGAAGATGTTTTTAATACCATAAAAAGCCCGGGACTCAACCGTCAGATCAACCTGCTCAAAGACAAAGCCGCTTTTCGCAGGGCATGCAGGAATATGTATCCCGATTTCGTTTTCGAGGAAGTGAATTACGAAGATTTGTTTACATTTGATACTCAAAAGATCAAATTTCCCGTGGTGCTCAAACCATCGGTAGGCTTCCTTAGTGCCGGTGTTTATACAATTATGAGCCATAAAGACTGGGATAATGCCCTAAAAGACATTAAACTGAATTTCACCGGACTTGCAGCACTTTTCCCGGATGTTGTGGTAAAAAAAGCCGCCTTTATAATCGAATCGTACATTAAAGGCACTGAATATGCCGTTGATGTTTACTTTAGAAATCAGGAAGCAGTTATTGTCAATATTTTTGAACATCCATTCGCCTCGAAAACAGATGTGAGCGACAGGTTCTATAAAACCAATAAGGCCATTTTCGATCAGTACCTCGAAATCTTTCGCGATCATTTCAATGAATTAAACAAATATTTAAACCTGGATAATATACCGGTACACATAGAGCTTCGTGTTGATGAGGGAAAAATTATCCCGATTGAAATAAATCCATTGCGCTTCACCGGATTATGCCTGAACGACATTCATTATTTCATTACGGGAAAACATCCGGTCAGTTATTATTTGGAGCAAACAACACCCGATTATGCCAAAATGTGGCGCGGCAGGGAAGATATAAATTACTGTTTCTCTATTTTTGAGATACCGAAACATCCGGAAACATCCGCAGCGCTTCGAGAAGAAATAAAATGTTTGTATAGCAAGATACTGGAATTCAGAGCTGTTGACCAATCAAACTTAAAAATCAATGCTTTTGTATTTTCACAATCAGACAGCAAGGGTACTATTGATGAAGCGCATAAGGTTTTAAATTTCGATGTAAACCATTTTTAGTTGGAATACTGTTTTCATTTGCTGAAGAAAAACGAATTTCAGGGCACTACCGCTGATGGCATAAAACTAACAAGGCGAAGACTGTCAGCTCATAAACTCATTACCTGACGCAAGGCCTCCCTGAGGTCTTCCTGACGAAAAGGTTTGGGAATAAAGGCATTCATCCCGGCATCAAGGCATTGGTCTTTATCTTCATTCATGGCATTGGCAGTCATGGCTATAATAGGAATCCACTCATTTTCAGGAACAGAATGGACACTCTCCCATTCCCTGATTTTCCGTGTTGCTTCCAAACCGTTCATCATCGGCATTTGGATATCCATAAGGATCACATCCAAAGGACGACTTTTGTAAATACCGAAAGCTTCCACGCCATTGGAGGCAATTTCAATAGTATGCCCCATAGCGTGCAGACTATGCCAGGCTACTTTCTGATTGATCAGGTTATCTTCAACGAGCAGGACATTTAATTTCCGGCACATACTATTATCGCTGGCTGATTTCTTTTCGGTGTTTTCATCATCGGAATCATCATATTGAAGATCAATATCCAGTATCCTGCTTACAATACGGATTAGCTGCCGTTGCTTTACCGGTTTATAGAAATAATCGTTAAAGCCAACTTCTTGGATATCGGATCGCTCCAACAAATCAGTCATTGAAGAAAGCAGGAGCATTTTATTATGCCTTAATTTATGGTCAGACTGGATCAAACGCGCCAGGTCCATCCCATTCATTTTGGGCATATTGTAATCGATAATAAGTAAATCGAAGGGCTTTTTTTCTTTTCTCAGAATATTTAAAGCCTCTTCACCATCCGTGGCAAGCACTACTTCCGACCCGGCTATCTCAAGATATTTCTTTAGTATAATCCTGTTTGTGTTGTTATCATCTATAACCAAAAAGCGCTTTCCTTCGAGCACCTTACCAATGAATTGTTTTTCACTTTCCTTATCAGAAAAACCCAAAGGAATTTCCACTTTAAACTCACTGCCTTTACCCAAATCTGAATCAATAATAATTGTTCCGCCCATCAAATCAACCAGGCGGCTAATGATCACAAGTCCCAATCCGGTGCCTCCATACTTTCTGGTTGTTGAGCTATCTACCTGGCTAAAAGGCTGAAAAAGGTTTTTCTGTGCCTCTTTGCTGATTCCGATACCGGTATCTTTAACACTGAAGCAAACTTTCGCCTGCTTTTCAGATAGTTCGAGCAATGAACAGGAGAGCAATACTTCTCCTTTGGCTGTAAACTTCACAGCATTGGAAAGCAGATTGATTAAAATCTGGCGGATTCGTTGTGGATCTCCGATCAGCTCGGCAGGAACTTCAGGATCAATCCAGCTGATTAAATGCAATTTTTTTTCGCCGGCTTTTAAGGCAAGCAGTTCCGTAACGCCTTCGACCAGCATGCGTGGATTAAAAGGGATGCTTTCCAACTCAATCTTATTGGCTTCAGCTTTTGAAAAATCCAGGATATCATTGACAATGGCAAGCAAGTTATTGGCAGAACGGTTGATAATACTGACATATTCCTGCTGCTCTACATTCAGATTTGAATTGGCTACAATTTCCGTCATACCAATTACTCCGTTGAGCGGTGTACGTATTTCATGGCTCATATTTGCCAGAAATTCTGCTTTAGCTTTTGCAGCGACTTCTGCCTGGTCGCGTGCAATTTTAAGTGTTTTCCGTTGCTGAATTGCACGCAATCTTGCTTCATTGAGCAGGCTCATAAAAAAACAGAACATCAACAAAAATGCAGAAATCCGCAAAAATCCGGCACGTGTTGCTTCATGAATCGCTTGCAGTTTATCGTCCAAACTATAAAAAACAAAATATGCGGCATCCGCTTCACCTTTTACATTCGATATGGGCAAAAAACGGATCAGAAAGTCTTTGTCGAACATATTGAGCGATACCGAGAAGCTTTCGGCATTGCGCAGCTTTGGATTAACTTCTGCCTCTATAGCTGTATTTATAGAATCAATAAGGCTTTGCTCCCAGTTATTTGTTGCCCGGGCAAATGTCCGCATGCGGTTATAAAGGCTAAAACCTTCGAAACCAAAAGATTGATAAGTTGAATCCGAATTTGTAAAACCTTCCTTATTCACAATATCCTGATTGAGCAAAAAAACCGGAAATGCATCCATTGCCCGTGCTGCTTCTTCTTTAATTTCATTCATTGCAATGCTGATTTCCACACTGCCAATATTCTTTCCCTGATAATTCAAGGGGCTAAGAAAACGGTAACTGTTTTCAATCCGGCCTTCTTCAAAACCTTCTACATAAACCTCATCATTATTGGCAATATCTACGGAATACCTGAATCCCAATAAGTTATCTCCATATTTTTCCGGTTTATGGAAACGCAGGAAACTGCTCCCGTCCGGAAGGTGAAAATGGAAAATCCGGTAATTTTTAAAAAGAATCACCTGATAAAGCCATTTTAATTCATCATAGAGTTCCCGGCGTATCTCATCCTGCCTGTTTTGATCCGCACCATCAATACTTGCATAAAGCGACAAAACCTCAGGAGTATTGATAATAGAATCAAAAATGGATTTTGAAAAATTTCGGTAAGAAAAAAGCGTAGCTTCATAATTTCCCAATGCATCCTGCGTACTTTCCTTTAGATGCTTTTGTTTTACCACACCCTCAGCATGCTTCATATACGTCCATACCAATAATTCCAGAACCAAAAAAACAGATAAATACAGGAATATCCGAACAAAAATCCGTGATTTTTTTGTTCCTGAAACTATATTTATATCGTTTTTCTGGCTCATTTATGAAATTTGGAATAACGAATATACAACAAATTCTTCAGGAAAAGGCCTATTGAACCATATAGATTGCCTCCGACATCAAAACCACGGGCAGAGCTGAACCGATAAAAAGCCTTTCATTAATTTGCACAAAGTCATGATAAATACCATACTGATGGTCACCCCCTTAGGAGCGTATTGGAAAATACCTTAAATTAGTCAGAATTTTTTTTGTAAATCAATCATTTTTTACTTGCATGAAAACGAAAAGCGCATATTTTTGCGCCGCTATTTTTTAATCAAATTTAAATTATAAAGATGTCAGCACTCGGACGGCATATTCTTGTTGAATTCTTCGGCTGTAAGCCGGAAGTCATGAACGATGTTTCTTTGATAGAAACCGGTATGGTGGATGCGGCCTTAAAAGCCAATGCAACCGTTATCAATTCAACCTTTCACCATTTTTCACCTTTTGGTGTGAGCGGTGTAGTCGTAATCCAGGAAAGCCACCTGGCCATTCATACATGGCCGGAGTATCAGTATGCTGCTGTGGACCTTTTCACCTGCGGCGATACTGTGGACCCATGGAAATCATTCGACCACCTGAAAGAAGTTTTTGGTGCCACCAATTATTCTGCACTGGAAATGTGGCGTGGCAATATGAACCTGCTCGAACGGGTTGACTTTAAAGTACGCGATAGCCGCGAAACTGCTGAAAAGCGCATGAAATCGTCTATGTACAAGCGAGATGTATGGTTTACCGACAAAGACGACAACCAGGCACTCAGCCTGCGCTACACCGGTGAAGTACTGTACGATAAAGAATCTGAATTTCAGCGCACACGAGTTATCGATACTTATGCCTACGGCAAAACACTCACCATCGACAATATGGTAATGTGCACCGAAAAAGATGAATATCATTATCATGAAATGATTACGCATCCTGCACTGATGAGCCTCAATGATGCCAAAAATGTGCTCGTTATTGGCGGTGGTGATGGCGGAACCATTCGTGAAGTCTTGAAGCACAGCAATATTGAAAAAGTTGTAATGGTGGAAATCGACGAAAATGTTGTAGAAGCGGCCAAACTGCACCTTCCTACCCTTTCGCAGTCCTTCAACCATCCCAAACTGGAGCTCATAATCGGCGATGGCATACAATATGTTGCCGAAGCCGAAGCAGGCAGTTACGACCTGATTATTGTGGACGGAAGCGATCCGGTAGGCCCGGCAGAAGGCCTGTTCAACAAAAAATTCTATCAGGACTGCTATAATGCACTCACCGGCAAAGGAATGATCGTCGCCCAGGGCGAATCGCCCATGTTCAACCAAAAGGCGTTCCACCAGATCAATACCTGCTTGAAAGACGTGGCCGGAAAAGACAAAGTACATACACTCCTGTTCCATATCCCCACTTATCCGTCCGGCGTATGGAGCATCCAAACCGCTTCAAAAGGTGATGTAAACCCGCTCAAAGTTGACGAAAATGTTATCCGTAAATTTGTTCAGAACCACAACCTGAACTATTACAACCAGGACATCCATAAGGCAGCATTTATGCTTCCAACTTATGTTAAAAGGCTTTTAAATGAAATCTAACAACAACAGGCTCAACGATGTAGGCGTCAGCAATGGCGCTTACTTCGGTCTGCCTGATGATGCTGCTTCATCAGAGGTGGTCGTTATTCCGGTTCCCTGGGATGCAACAACCTCCTACCGTGATGGCACATCCCGCGGACCGGCTGCAGTTTGTGAAGCCTCTGTTCAACTCGATTTCTACGATACCTATATAAACAATGCCTGGGAAAAGCTTCCCCGTACTTTCCCTTTTCCACATCAGATTGCTGATTTAAACAAGCAAATCCGTCCTGTTGCAAAGGAAATCATCCAACATCTCGAAAAGGGCGGTTCCGAAAACAATCCAATAATCCGGGAAAAGATCAAAAAAGTAAATCATGCTTCGGAAGAACTAAACCACTGGTTGGAGCAAGAAAGCACTGAGCTGATTGCTGCAGGAAAAATTCCCGTTGTGCTGGGAGGTGACCACAGTTCCCCTTTAGGTTTATTGCGCGCATTGGCTCAAAAACACAGCGAATTTGGTATGCTGCAGTTCGACGCCCATGCAGATCTCCGTATTGCTTACGAAGGTTTTGAATTTTCACACGCAAGCATTATGAACAATGCACTGAAACTCCCCTCTGTTAAAAAACTTGTGCAGTGTGGCATCAGGGACCTGAGTGCCGATGAGGCCGAACGCGCTGAAAATGATGTTCGGATCGAATTATTTCATGATCAGGAAATTGCAGAAAAACTATATGAAGGAGAAAACTGGTCACAAATCTGCGCACACATTATTACTAAGCTGCCTCAAAAGGTTTATATCAGTTTCGACATCGACGCCCTCGACCCATCGCTTTGCCCCAATACAGGAACGCCCGTTCCCGGCGGATTGAGTTTTAATCAGGCACTATACCTGCTGCGCAAACTGCATGCCAGCGGCAAGGAGATTATTGCTTTTGATTTATGTGAAACCGCGCCCGGCGATTCCGAAATCAATGTAATTACAGCCGCCCGCTTACTCTATCAGCTCAGCATCCTTACGGCAGATACTCAAAATGGCGCGCTCGAAAAAAGGCCATAATATTTACACCCCCCGGAAGTGCCATCAGTCCCTTCTTCTTCATTTTTTTTGACCCTGCCGGGCTAAAAAACGCCCTTCTGTAGTTATTTTTTCTCATTTCCTTAACATTCAGACAAAAACAGTCCACTTCTTTAAATACTGAATAACAGCAATTTAAACAGAGTAATTAACACTAAATTAAGGTTTTTGAAATCTTTATTTAATCATTCCTTAACGATTCCTTTCATAGCTGGAGTTGGGTGAGGCATATCTTCGCCTCAACAATTTAACAAGCAGATACAATCATTTTGCTGATATAATTTAGTATGAAAAGAATCTCTGTCTTACTCTTCTTCTTCAGTCTGATCCTCTTTCAGGCTCATGCTCAAAAAGGAACTCTTCACGGCCAGGTAACCGATACCAAAACACAGGAAACACTTATTGGTGTTACCGTTGCATTGCTCAATCCTGCAGATGCAAGCATTGTAACCGGCGCCATTACCGATTTTGACGGCAATTATAATATTATGGCCGACCCGGGCTCGTACCTTTTGCGCTTCTCTTTCGTATCTTACGACACTGCTTTCAGAGAAATTGGCCTCACAGCAGGTGCTACAATAGAAAACAATATTGAACTGGGCGAAGCAAATATTTCCCTCGCGGGTTTTACAGTAACGGCAAAAATCAACCGGTCTTCTGAAAATGTTTTGCTGATGGATCAGAAAAAAGCTACCGGCATCACGCAAAGCGTTGGAGCAAAAGAGCTATCGCGCAAAGGAGCAAGTGATGCCGCTGCCGGTGTTAAAAAAGTTGCCGGTGTTTCCATGATGGGCAGCAAGCAACTTTTTGTACGTGGCCTTGGCGACCGCTACAATGCAGCACAGCTCAACGGCTTACCGATTGCCTCACCTGATCCCGCCAAAAAAATCATCAAACTCGACATCTTCCAATCCGATGTAATCAAATATTTAAAAGTGCACAAAGCCTACAGTGTGCGCAATTATGCGGATTATACCGGAGCATTGATTGACATCAACACTCTGGATTATCCCGAAGACCCTTTTATGGCAATTGGCCTGGGCGCTAAATACAATACCAACAGTACCGGAAAAGACTTTATGCGCATTGATGCAAAAGGCCTGCGTTTCTTCGGTTTTGATGTAAACGAGCGCAAAGACCTCACTCCCAAGGAATATTGGATAGCCGACAAATTAACTCAAAAAATCGGGCCGGATTTCAATTACGCTTCTTATGGCTTTACAGATAATGCGGCCATGCCAGCATTGGATTTCGGCATCTCAGGGGGTAAGCTTTTCCAATTGAATGAAAAAAGGAAACTGGGCGCAATGTTCAATATTTCGTTTAACAACGATTACGAATATCATCCCGACGTACTAGATATCCAAGTGAACAAACAAAACATCAAGGATGGCAATTTCATCTCGCAGAAATATTCCTACAATTCATACTTCACGTCACTGGCCAGCCTTACCTACGAGCACAATGATAAAAACACCATCAAATACAACTTCCTTTACCTGAACAACGGGCAGGATGCCTATACCGACAAAACAGGAACACGCCCCGACTGGGCAAGTGGTGAAAAGACAGCCGTGATCCGCAATGCGCAATACATCAATTACCGCCTGTTAAGCAACCAATTGGGTGGCAAACACAAAATAGGCAAGCAAATGGAAATCGATTGGAACGGAAGCTTCCAGATTGTTGACTACAATGTGCCCGACCGACGGGAAGTTGTGTATATCAACCAAAGAACAGACACTCCGGACAAATACGTTTACATGACCTTAAATAATGGAAACGACACCAAGCGCATCATTGTGGAACAAAATTCGGATGAAATTAACCTCTCGCTCAACTTCAAATACAAACTCGATGAAGAGGGCAAAAAAGGAGAAATCGTTGTAGGTGGACAGGGACGCCAAACCACCGTTGACTACCGCTCCTATTATTATGGTTACAAGTTCAATACTATGGCCGGAAACGTCACCGGACTTGTTGACTTAAACGATCCCGACGCCTATTTTACCACTGAAGATCAAGTGAGTGGTGATGATTACTATTATCTCGACAAGATTGTGAACAACTCAAAAGACAATATGGGCTATGATGGCAAATCGCATATTTATGGAGCCTATGCCGATTTTGTTTACAACTTCAGTGAAAAGTTCAGCCTAAATGCCGGTTTACGTGTGGAGGCATCCAAAATGAGCGTTACTCCCGACATGGATGTTGTTGATGGCGACGAAATTGCTCTCGAATACGACAATCTCGACCTTTTCCCTGCTGCCAATTTGAAATACGCCATCAATGAAGACATGAACCTGCGTTTCGCCGGAAGCCGCACAGTAACGCGCCCAAGCTTCTTTGAAAAATCACCTGCCGATATCGTTCCCGAACAGGGAAGCCGCAAAACGATAGGCAACCCTTTTACCAAAGACAGCACCGCTTCCGATGGTTCTTATCTTGAGAACTCCTACAGCAACAATATTGAAATAAAGTGGGAATGGTATCCCAATATCGGCGAACTCATTTCCCTCGGAGCCTACGGAAAAATTATCGACGAGCCTATTGAACGCGTTTCAAAACTCAAAGGAGGCACGGACATCACCTATACTTATCAAAATTTCCCCGACCAGGGTACTGCCGCCGGAATTGAATTTGAAGCACGCAAAAAATTTGGCAACCTATTTACAGGCCTGAATGCCGCACTCATTTACACCAATGTAAAGATTCCCGAAAACTACAATGAGTTAAATGATGAGCGTCAGCTGCAGGGAGCATCCCCCTATTTGATCAATGCCGATATTGGTTACGAATTCAAATATGGTGTTGACAACAAACACCGCACTTATACAGCACTGGTTTACAATGTCTATGGAAAACGAATTTACTCCGTTGGAATCAGCGGCGTAGGAAACCAGTATCAAATGCCGTTCAATTCGCTCGATCTGATCATTAAAAACAAAATCAATGACAAATTGAGCATAGACCTTTCCGTAAAGAACCTTCTCAATTCCAAATACACCATTAAACAGGATGTATATGAGAATAATGATATGCCGGACGAAATCACCAATAAAGTAGCCGTTTACGAATACAAAAAAGGATTGACATTCGGAATTAGCTTAAAATATTCACTTTAATAATTAATTACCTAACCTAAAACAAATTCGTACAATGAAAAAACGTTTTAACATTTATCAGGTATTGATGGCCGTAATGGTCATGGTAGCTATGACATTCTCCGCATGTAGCGATGATGATGATCCAGAACCAACGCCAACGCCAACACCAACGCCAGCAGAAACCCTTGAAGGCGAGATTACTGAAAGTCTGACTATCGAAGGCGAGATCGCCCTTAAAGGTCAGGTTCATGTAAAAGACGGTGTTGTCCTTACAATTAAAGAAGGTACAACAATCACAGCTGATGCCAATGAGCTTTCTTACCTCTTGATTGAGCAAGGTGCACAGATTATCGCTGAAGGTACTGCTGCCAATCCTATTGTTATGACTTCCGGTCTTCAGGAAGCCGGTGCATGGGGCGGTATCCATATTTGCGGTAAAGCTCCTATCAACTCTGGAGCAACCGGCCTGTCTGAAATCGGCGACGCTGTTTATGGCGGAACTGATGCAGCTGACAACTCAGGTACTCTTAAGTACGTACGTGTTGAGTATTCAGGTACTTCACTCGACGAAGAACACGAAGCAAATGGTATTTCTTTTTACGGTGTAGGCAACGGTACTACTGTTGACTATATCGAAGTTTATATTGGCGCTGATGATGGTATCGAATTTTTCGGTGGTACTGTAAACATCAAGCATACAAAAGTTTATGGTTGTAGAGACGATAGTTTTGACTGGACAGAAGGCTGGACCGGTAAAGGTCAGTATCTGATGGCCGTTCAAACTGATGAGGGTGACCGTGGCTTTGAAGGCGACAACCTTGAGTCAGACCACAGCGCTACCCCAATGGCTATGCCGATGATGTCGCAGGTTACTCTTATTGGAAAAGGTGATGCCGAAAACTACGGCATGAAACTGCGTCGCGGTACTGCCGGTAAATTTATGAACTTCATCGTAACCGGTTTCGACAAGCGCACCATCCACGTTGAAAACTCACAAACACTCCGTAACGTTAACAACGAACTGCTTGATGTTGACTATTCATACATCAACTCAGCTGTAACCGATATACCAATCAAATATTCTGACGATGAAGGCGATCCTGTTGAAGTAAGCAAACCTTTCGAGCTTTCTGAAAATCTCCACCTGCAAAACCTTACCAAAGGTGTTGACGGAAGCACAACTTTCGATGGTGGTTTTGATATGTCGCTCGAAGATGCATGGTTTGACAATGATACTCAAATTGGTTCCGGTAACGCTTGGGCCAATGGCTGGACAAAAGGTGATGACGGTTCTGTTGACCCTACACTTCCACGTTATAGCGCACTAGAAGGTGACATCACCGAAAGTGGTTATGTAGAAGGTGAAGTGGCACTGACCGGTGCCGTACATGTGAAAAAGGGTGTAAAACTCTATTTCCGTGCAGGTGCTGTTGTTACAGCTGATGCTGACGAGCTTTCTTACCTGCTTATCGAGCAAGGTGGCCAGATTTTTGTCGAAGGTACTGCCGACGCTCCGGTAATTATGACATCTGCTTATGAAGAAGCCGGTGCCTGGGGCGGACTCCACATTTGTGGTTATGCCCCAATTAACTCAGGTGCTACAGGACTGTCCGAAATTGGAAACGCTGTTTATGGCGGCGATGATGCCAATGACAATTCAGGTACAATAAATTATCTGCGCGTGGAGTATTCAGGTACTGCTCTTGACGAAGAACACGAAGCAAACGGCATTTCAATGTACGGTGTAGGTGCCGGCACAACCATTGATTATGTTGATATTTATGTGGGTGCTGACGACGGAATCGAGTTCTTCGGTGGCACTTGCAACATCAAGCACGCACGCGTTTGGGCTTGCCGAGATGATTCTTTTGACTGGGTTGAAGGCTGGAGCGGAATGGCTCAGTATATCCTCATTCAGCAAGGCAACGAAGGCGACCGTGGTTTTGAAGGGGACAACCTCAAATCGGACAACAACGCTACGCCAATGTCCAATCCTACTTTCTCCAATATTACTATGATCGGTGCCGGTGATGCCGAAAACTACGGCATGAAACTCCGTCGTGGCACTGGTGCTAAAATCATGAACATTATTGTTGGTGGTAACTTCGACAAACGCACCATCCACGTCGAAAACACAAAAACACTCCAGAATGTTAATGACGAACTGCTTGATGTTGATTATGCCTACCTGAACAATAATGTTTCTGATGTAGCAATCAAGTATTCTCCGAATGAAGGCGAAACTTTTGAAGTGACCAAGCCTTTCGAACTTTCTGAAAATGTGCACCTCCAAGACCTGGCCAATTTCAACGATCCGTCACAAACTTTTGATGGCGGCATGGATATGTCAACTGTAAACGCATTCTTCGACGCTGATACGAAAATCGGTTGTGGAACAGAATGGGCTGGCTGGTTAAAGCCAATTAACAAGTAATCTTATACTTTTCATACATTGTATCTAAAGCTGCCTCCTTTTGGGGGCAGTTTTTTTGCCTTTGCTCAAAAAATATATTCCATTTTGCTTGACATTATGAACATATGTTCATAACTTTGCCTCCTCAACAAATTAATTAACGTAAAAAAGGAGGTAATTATGCCCGCAAGAGATAATACAGGCCCCAACGGAATGGGACCAATGACAGGCAGAGGACTTGGAAACTGCCGTGGAGACAACAGGATTCAAAATCAGGGACGTGGCATGGGCTACGGACGTGGAAAACGCGGTGGTGGAGGAGGATTTGGCCTGCGCAACCGTTTCCGCTTTGGCGATGAAGAAGTCATCAATACGGAAAACGACCGCATTGCCGATTTGGAAAATGCTTTGAAATCAGCACAGGAAGAAATCCGCCGGTTAAAAGCAAAAGGCGAATAATGAACGGCAAAGGCAAAAAGCCGGGATCCGGTCTCGGCATGGGACGCGCCGGCGGTCAGGGGCGCAACAAAGGCGGAGCGCATGGCCCTGGAGGTTATTGCGTGTGCGCAAGCTGTGGTTACAAACAGCCACATGAGCAAGGCGTAAAATGCACTACAATCAAATGCCCCGAATGCGGAAAACCGCTCATCCGAAAGGAACTACTCGATGCTAAAAACAAATAAATTTGTTAGTTTTGCATTATAAGGGGTGTCAACAGGCACCCTTTTTAATTTAAAAAAAATGAAAACATATCTCGAATGCCTGCCCTGCATGATGCAACAAGCCCTGCGCGCTGCACGTGCCGCCACTGATAATGAACCACTGCAAAAAGAAATCCTCAACCGCTGTGGGGAACTGATACGTGAAATACCGATGGAAGCCACGCCGCCGGAAACTGCTGCCAGTGTTTATGAAATCGTGAAAGAAATCAGTGGAAATCAGGATGCCTATAAAAAGCAAAAAGAGCAACACATTGCCGAAGCTTTTAAATTGCTTCCTGATCTGCGCGAAAAAATTGAAGCATCCGAAAACCCATTAAATACAGCAGCTCGTATCGCCATTGCCGGCAACATAATCGATCTTGGCGTTCATTCCGATTTCAACATACTCGAAGAAGTTGACAAAATCCTGGATATAGATTTTGGCATCAATCATTTTGAGGCTTTTAAAAAGCAAGCCAGCAAAAGTGACTGGATACTCTATATCGGCGATAATGCCGGCGAAAGCGTTTTCGACCGCCTGCTGATTGAGCAATTAGGCAGGAAAACCATTTATTTGGTCCGTGATCAGGCGGTAATCAATGATGTTACCTATCAGGATGCTGTTGATTCCAGCTTGGATGAAGTTGCGGAAGTTAAATCATCAGGCTGCCCGTCACCGGGGCTCATTTTAGACCAATGCAATGAGGGATGCCTGGAACTTTTTAAAACGGCACCTATGGTTATCAGCAAAGGTCAGGGAAATTACGAAGCCCTCTCCGATTGCGGAAGGCCGGTTTTTTATCTCTTAAAAGCCAAATGCCAGGTAATCAGCGAAATTATTGGCGTTCGTAAGGGAGATATTGTACTGGAATTAAGAGACTAAGCAACAATTCCCAAAAAACAATTTGCCGGTCTATACGATAAACAACTGCCTTATTAGGCAATTATTTTCGCTAAAAGCACTCATAATAATCAAGTATTTAGATAAAAAACAGAGCCACGCCGCCTACCGCCACAAAAGCTCCGGTAATTTCGCGCGGACTAACTTTCTCTTTAACCGCTTTTTTCATGAAAAAACTTTTCTGTAAATTAAAGTAATCTTGTTGCATTTATGATGATTAGCCGTTGCAACCGGATAATAGGAAACAAAATACCCTCTGTTCCTTCAATTGAAAAAAAATATTTTATTACCTTTAGCATCTATATATCTTAAGGATTTCGATTAATAACCATAAAACTAAAAGTTATGGCATGTGTTAACGGTGTGAAACCACTTAAAAAGAAAAAGAACAAAGAAAACGAAGTTGAAAATTTAAAAAAGGAGGAAAAACCAATGAACGGAACAATGGTAAGGCAAGAAATGCCGGAATTTGAAATGGACGCATTTGACGCAAAAACAGGTCATTACAAAACGGTTAAAAGTGCAGATTACAAAGACAAATGGACAGTGGTATGTTTCTATCCGGCGGACTTTACATTTGTGTGCCCAACAGAGATCGCTGCCATGAATGCCCACTACGATGAATTCGAAAAGCTGGGCGTTGAGTTACTGCCCGTATCGGTTGATTCAAAATTTTCGCATAAAAGATTTGTGGAAACCGAACCCATCCTGAAAGGGCTGAAACTGACTATTGGCGCCGACACTACTAAAGAAGTTGCCCGTGCTTTTGGCGTTTTGATCGAAGAAGAAGGCGTTGCGCTAAGAGGACGTTTCCTTTTCAATCCTGACGGTGTTTGCGTTGCGCAGGAAGTACAGGCCGATTCGGTGGGAAGAAACGTAAAGGAATTCATCAGGCAAATCCAGGCATGGCAACACGCCAGCAAAACAGGAGAAGTTTGCCCCGCAGGATGGAGACCAGGAAAAAAGACCCTGCCTGTTCAAACACAGGTCGAAGAAATGACCGGGAAAGTAGGCGATTTTATTACTTTGGAAGAAATCCTAAGCTAAACTATTCCAACCTGAACAATTCACATAATATCCTATTGCAAGCACAAACCGCTGCAATAGGATATTATGTGAATGAATCAGGTAAATAACAAAAGTTTATCACAGCCTGAAAAATGCCCATCTACGAATCTCTAACCGGCATTTTTTGGGCTTATTTTTAATTACTAAGCACTAATCCACTTGAGCCGTTTTTACCATTTCGCGATATACAACTGATCTCCTGCAAAATAAAGCTTTGAATCCTTGCATAAAGCCTGGTTTCTGATAACATGGGCAGTTTCATATTTCCATTTTAAGGCCCCGCTTGCCATATCCAGAACATAAAGGTTTTTATCATCGCTCCCGAAAATTACCGAGTCTCCGCAAATTAATGGTGATGAATGCACTGCCCGACCGCATTCAAATTTCCAAAGCAAGCTGCCGCTGTGAATATCCAGACAATATAAATTTCGGTCTTTACTTCCAAAAAGCACATAATCTCCACGGATTGCAGCCGAGCTGAAAATCGGTCCGGCAGTATCAAAATGCCAGTTGATTTTTCCGTCATCATCCCGCAGGGAGTAAAAACGCCCTGCAAGCGTGCCCACAAAAAGATTATGGCCATTGGAGGCCGGACTGGCGTGAATGCCTCCGTTCAACTGTTGTTTCCAAATAAGTTCAGATGTTTGAAAATCAAGTGCATACAAATATGCATCGCGCGAAGCCTGAAAAACCCTTTTGCGGTAAACCAATGGCGATGCGACAATCCAGCCAGATGTTTTAAAGGAACGAAGCTTGCTGCCATCAAGTGTGTTGAGGAAATAAAGCCTGCCATCCATAGACCCGCAAACCACAACCTCATCATAAATAAAGGGAGAAGCATAAACCCAGTCGCCGGTTTTATATTTCCAGCGGCAAAACCCATTCGCCTCTTTCAGCGCGTAAATATGATGATCAAAACTTCCGAAATAGATATTTTTCCGATGTACCGCCGGCGTAGAACGTATCGCTTTTTTCGCCTGAAAAGTCCATTGAACGGTACAGCTCAACGGATCATAACAAAACAACTGCTTGTTTTCACTGCCAAAATACAGTTTTCCTTCATACAAAACCGGACTGCTCAAAATGCTGCTGACTTCGGAAAAAGCACATTTTACTTTCTCTGGTACTTGAAAGCTGCAATTGCTTATATGTCCGCTTCTCAAATTATTATAGCGAAAAACGGCAGCAGGGATTTCTTTACCGTCATCAATTTGCTGCACCAACTGATCGGTTATCTGCACCAAAAGATTTGATTCGGCCAGTTCAATTTCAAGTTGTCGTCGGATGGGTTTATCGCTCATGCAGTTCGGCTTTCAGGCTTTCGCATTCCGTTGTAAATTTTTCTTTTATTCCGGCAAAATAAACATCCCAATCATCAATCCCCTGAATACTAATCCAAACCGGGGCATTTTCAATTTCGCTGGTTTCGGCCTGCACGCTGTAAATATCTGCTTTTAGTTTCGTTAGATAATTATTCAGGCGTTGTTTTTCATTGAGTTGGGCATCACGCTTTCCGAAATCCAGCTTGCCACTTTTCAGCAATTTGTAAATTTCCTCAATACGCGCAATATCATTATAAAAATAAGCATTGTTCAGCTCGTGAAAAATCTTTTCGGCCTGCTGTTGCATTTCTTCTGCCACCATATCCGGATGGCAGATTTTTGAAGCTTCGCGGAACAATTGCTTAATTTTTTCTTTATCTTTTTTATTGAGATTGGGCACGGATTTCTGTTCCGAAAAATGTTTGCGGCTTTGCTGGTAACGTTTGTAATCCTCTTCCGCTTTGTTTACTTTTTCTTCATTATCGCCACCAAAATCGCGCAGGGCTTTTTCCCAGCGCAAACGCAGCAATTCAGACATGATCATGCCCAATTCGTGGTTATGGCGAATCCGGAACCGGTTGATGGTTTTGCTGATATCGGCTTTACGCCCCTGAAGCACAGACAATCGCGTTTCCAGCAATTTGATTTCAGTACGCATCCCGGCAATTTCGAGTTCTGCTTGTGCGAGCGGCTGCCTATTGCTTTTCAGATAATCGTCGATAAAATCAATCGCGTTGAGCGGATTTTGATGCAAACAATTATGTATGGACTTTGCCAGATGAACGTCCGAAGCTGTTTGTTCCAATGCATGGAGTTCGCTTTCAGCTTCAGAAATGTCAGATTCAGCGATCAGTTCGCGGATCAGGCGCAGTCGTTTAAAGATCATAAATTTTATTTTTGATAAACTCTTTCGCCATTGATCCAAGATTGATCTACCTGAAGGAGAGGCACATCGTCAATAGGTATTTCCATGATATCTTTATCAAAAATGACAAAATCGGCAAATTTACCCGGCTCAAGGCTACCTTTTTCATTTTCTTCAAAGCTTCCTTTGGCCGCCCAAATGGTCATACCTTTAAGTGCTTCCTCACGGCTGAGGGCATTTTCCATTTGAAAACCTTCTTCGGGATATTGTTTTAAATCTTTACGTGCCACAGCAGCATAAAATGTATAAAGTGGGTTAATATCTTCGATCGGGAAATCGGTTCCCAGAGGAATCCAGCCATTTTGTGCCAACAAATCTTTGAGTGCATAAGCTCCCTTGATGCGCTCTGCTCCTACCCTGTCTTCAGCCCAGTACATATCGCTTGTAGCGTGTGTAGGCTGCATGGAAGGAATGATATTATATTTCCCAAACTTCTCAAAATCATCAGGATGCACAATTTGCGCATGCTCCACGCGCCAGCGCAGGTCGTTTTTACCTTTCAATTGTTCGGCATACACATCCAACACCAGGCGCACAGCAGAATCGCCAATGGCGTGCGTATTTACCTGGAGTCCTTTTTCATAAGCTTTTTTGCAGATATCGCGGTAAAATCCCATGGGGTTTACCACAAGGCCGGTATTGCCCGGATCATCGGTATAATCTTCAAGCATTTTCGCCCCACGCGATCCCAAAGCACCATCGGCATACATTTTAACAGAGTGCACATGCAGACGGTCTGTTTTGTAGGGAGCAGCTTCCAACATCTCCTCAAAACCTTCTCCTTCGGGCGCCATCATTACATCCTGGCGCATTTTTAGTTTCCCGCTTTTTTGCAGGCTATCGATCAGGTCGATGGTCGGTTTATCCAGACCGGCATCCATCACGGAAGTGAGCCCCACGGCAAAACAGTTATTTTCGGCCTGTTTCAGCGCTTCCCCTTTCAGATGTTCTTCAAATTCCGGAATTTTTCCGCGCATCAACTCCATTGCATTATCGACCAGAAGCCCGTTTTGAAGTAAGATTTCGCCACCCGCAACTTTTGTGTTTTCGTCAATTCCGGCTCTTTTCAAAGCTTCGGAATTTACAAGGGCGGCATGCCCATCAATGCGGATAAGATAAACCGGATGATCGGGGAAAATTTTATCGAGTTCTTCAATGGTGGGATAATTTTGGCCCGGCCAGTCGTTTTGATCCCAGCCACGTCCCATCACCCACTGGGTAGGATGTGTTTTATGATATTCTTTTAATCGCTGAAGCACCTCTTCAAAACTCTTTGCTTCCTTTAGGTCGGCCCGGCAGTATAAATTTTCCCCGTATCCGTAAAAGTGGCAATGCGCATCAATAAAACCCGGATAAACTATTTTATTGTTCAAATCGATTTGGTTCTGCGCTCTAAAACCAGCGAAAATTTCATCATCACTCCCCACAGCAAGAATCTTGCCGTCGGCAACAGCCATAGCCTCAACAATCTGAAATTCAGGATTTACAGTATATATTTTTGCATTATTAATGATTAGGTCTGCATTTTGCTTCATAGTACAAGCGTTAAAAATCAAGAGAATAAAAACGGACAATGTATAGTACTTTTTTAACATTGGACATACATTTAGTTTTTTAAATTAATAAGTTTCTGAAGATATCTTTCGTTTGCAATATCGATCAAGATGTAATAGGAAGATATACAACTCTCATTAAAATCATTCAACTTGAGGCTAATCTTCTCAGCGCTTCTCATTTTTCCGGAATACAGTTCTGCGCGGTGGTTTGCCCGGGAATCCATCAGGTGCGCACGGCAAAACTCCACATCTTGTTGTGGGCATATATCAATTCTTTTCAATTCAGGATTTGTTTTTATCCGAAACAAGCCGTTTCCTTTTGATCGTGAGCTTCCATCGCGCAGGCGGAAATCGCTTACACGGGGCAAATGGTCGCTGGCGAGGGAAGTCGTATTCGGGTTGAAGTGATATTTTTCAAGATGTTCTTTACTCATTGTCTCCGTACACAAAACAAATGATTTGGCAACTGTCATCACGCTATTACTAAATATATGATAATCAAGACGTCCCGGCCAGTATTCTGATTGATCGTTGCGCCAGGTATAGGCCATTCTTTTATCTGTGTGCCGTGCTATATCATCTTTAAGTTGGGAATTGTCCCAATCGGGATGATCGCCTTTGCCCCATTTTGCCGTATCCATAATTTCGCCGCTTAAAAGGGTATTCAACTGCTGCGCTTCACCAACTAGGTTTAAATCACCACTAATTACGAAAGGGCATAAATCGGGAAAATCAAGGTTTCCTCCTTTATTTACACCATCAAGGATAAAGGCCGCAAGCGCATCAGCCTGATTCTGACGAATATCGTCCGAATTACAGCACTTTAAATGTGTATTGATTACAATAAAATGCTTCTGTTTTTCACCGGGAATTTTATATTGCACAGCAGTGATGCGTGCTCCGGGCAAAACATTCCAAAAGCGTTCCTGTTCAAAAACCGAGCAGGTAACATTGCCCTCGTCGGCTTTTAGGCACTTCCATGTTTGATCGGGAAAAACATTGTTTAAAAAACCTTCAACCTGTTTTGATTCAGAATTCCAGCATTCATTAAAAGTAATAATATCAGGACTGGTCTCTGCGATAATTTTCTCAAAAAATGGTTTGCGCTGTTCATCAAGAATACCATCATTCAATACATTGTAGGTAAGCAAGCGTATATCCCCTTCGGTATTTTCGATTTCAATCTTTTTTATCGGAATAGGATTATCTTGAAATATATAGGTAAATAGTTCGCCATCATTGGGCATCAAATCACCGCCACCTGTTGATTCGTAAAAACACAGCCTAATGGTATCGGAAGGGAAAAGAGGGTGAATCCCATCGGGTTTAGCATCTCTTCTTATAGCCAGCTCAAAATCGCGGGATGTTACCGAAGGCAGGCAACGGAGGCCAAGCGATGAAAACTTCACAATATCTGGTGTACCGTCGATATTAAAATACCCTTTTCTACTGCCAAAAGACCAACCAAACTCAGCGCCAATACCATTGACCCGGTAGCCTGTCCAGAAATTGTTATCGGTATCAAGTTCCAGATATAAATTACGTGCCGTATTTATCAGCGTTTCTTTGGCCAGCCGAAAATAGATGTAGAGAAAATCATCATCATTGGTCACTGAAAAAGACACGAAATCAACATCTTTTCCGTCATTTTCGGTATCAATATAATTTGTTTGCACATCATCCCATTCGCAAAACTTCCCATCAAGATTTATTTCAATATCTTGTGCCATTGAAAACAAGGGCATTATAAAGAACAGCAGGAATATTTTTATCCAATTTCTCATAATTCTTATGCTTTGGCACGAAATTACAAAAATGAACGATACATTTTGCAGTTCACGGTTGAAGATAAAACGACACAACCCACCCACGCGCGTTTGATAATTTCCAGTTATTAAAAAGTTATTAACCCTTGATAATCAGAACTGGGGTTTGTTCTATTTTAGTAGCAGAAAAATTGCTGGAATGGCTGTAATGCAAAAAAATAGGAGCAAACGGAAAAAAGTCCGTTACAATCAAGTGAAATTCAAGCTCACTTCCTACCAGAAGAAGTCTCTGGAGAATTACTGCCATTTAAATAATACCACACCCATTCAGGCAATTAAAGACGCTATTCGCGACTACACCCAAAATTACCGCCAAAAACCGGAAAAACCTGATCCGCGGCAGCTGGATTTATTTGCAGAGCTGGACAAGCAGTTGAGTTTATTTGATGAATAGCCTGCGGTATTACTGGCTCCCGGCATAAAAAGGCACCCTATTGGTGATCGACCGTCCCAATGTAACTTCGTCGGCATATTCCAGTTCATCGCCAATGGCAATACCCCGTGCTATGCTGCTCACTTTCACTCCTGTATCACTGATTTGTTTGTAGATATAAAAATTAGTCGTATCGCCTTCCACGGTGGGCGAAAGGGCAAAAATCACTTCTGTAATATCCTCATTACGTACTCTTTGCACCAGTTTATCGATATCCAGATCAGCAGGGCCTACACCCTCGATGGGCGAAATAATACCACCCAGCACATGGTACAGACCTTTATATTGCGCCGTATTTTCTATGGCCATCACATCGCGTATATCTTCCACTACACAAATGGAATGTTGATCCCGCATGGGATTGCTGCACACACGGCAAAGATCCGCATCCGAAATGCTGTTACACTTTTTGCAATATTTTATTTCCTGACGCATGCTCAATAATGATTCACTCAACTGACGCGTACGGTGTTCATCTTCGCGCAATAAATGCAAGGCCAGACGAAGTGCGGTGCGGCGGCCAATACCCGGTAAACGCGAGAGCTCATCTACGGCCTGCTCCAAAAGTACTGAAGGATAATCTTCCATAATTGTTCGTTCATCATTGTTTTGCCCGATTTATTTTCACAAAAGAATATTTTCCACGGCAAAACGTTGTACAAAGGTATTATTTTTGCGCGCTACAATACTTTTTTCAAAGCAAATGAACATGACAAAAAAAAACCTTCTGACTGCAGTCCTTATTAGTGTTTCCTTATTAACGATCAGTTTTACAAACTCTTATGCACAAGACACCAATCAATACGACAGTGCAGGCAACAAACACGGTTTTTGGGAAGCAAAATATGAATCGGGCCAAACCAAATACAAAGGCCATTACGATCATGGCGCACGCAAAGGCGAATTTTTATTCTATTTTGAAAACGGGGCCTTAAAAGCCAAAAGTAATTTCTACGATAAAGGAAACAAATCAAAAACAAGCATTTACAACCCCAATGGCCAGTTACTGGCCGAAGGTTATTATACTGATAAAAGGCGCGACAGTGTCTGGACTATGTACGATACTGAAAGCGGCCTTCCTTTGGGCATCGAAGTTTATGAAAATACACTGCCGAATGGGATCTGGAAGAATTTTTATCCGGGAACAGAAGTTGTTGTGCGCGAAACCGTATGGAAAGACGGCCAGCGCCATGGCACTGAAAAAGAGTATTTTGAGAGTAGCCAGCTAAAAAATACAGTTGTATTTCAAAATGACCTGCTCGAAGGACCGACACAATCATATTTGCCCGACGGTTCAAATAATATGAAAGGACAATATAAAAATAACAAGCGGCAGGACCTATGGATTTATTTTGATGAAGAAGGTGAAACAGAATTAATAGATTTCTTTAATCAAGGAGTACAGGTCTTCACCTACTTTCCGAAAAATGACTCAAGCAGCATCCTTGTAAACGAAGATGATATGAAGGCTTTCCGCTTTAAACTGGATTCATTAAGAAAAGCCGCAGCTCAGTAAGATTACGAAAAACCTTTTGCCCACTTGTTTGCAATCGCCCTTCGGATTGATGTCCCTGAGCAAGCAAAACGCATTGACAGCATAAATCCCTGGCCACTTCATAATCATGCAAGGTATCGCCGATCAGGCAAAACTGTCCGGCATCCATTCCTGAATTTGCAATCAGCTTTTTCCCTTGCTGCAATTTCCCCGAAGCCAAAACATCGCCAATCCCTTGAACACTTGTGAAATAATCCAACAGTCTATAATGGCTCAGATGCCCCAGCAACATTTCGTGTTTCATAGCCGAAAGCACATACTGCTTCTTTTTTCGGTCCGCAAAAAATTGCAGTGTTTGATGCACATCCGGAAACAGATCTACTTTTGAGGGTACATTTTGCTTGTAGCGTTCAATAAATTCCGCGCCACTTATAGAAAACGGTTCTTTTTCAAAATCAAAACCGATGGCCTTGTAATATGCCTGAACGGGAAAAGTAAAAATATCACGGTAGCGTTTTCGGTTTAAAAACGGAAGCCTGCGATCCGCAAGCATTTCATTCATAGAACTAATACAGATATCAACATCATCGAGCAGTGTACCGTTCCAGTCCCATATCACCGCCTGAAAATCGAATTTCATAGGCTAACCAATGAGTTCCTGGACTGCATCAAGAAATGCTGTGGAAGAAAAAGGTTTGGCAATCACTTTATCCACCCCTATTTTTTTGGCTACCTCTAGGTGTTTTTGGGCACTGATGCGCCCGCCGCCACTCATCACCATAGTTTTTACACCCGGAACTTCACGCCGTACATCAAACATTAAGGTAATACCATCTTTCTCAGGCATTATGATGTCGGTAATAATGAGGTCGGGATTATAATCACGGATGCTGTCCATTCCTTCAATGCCATCGGTGGCACAAAAAACTTCATATCCTTCCCCCAAAAGAATATCTTTCAACCCTTCAAGGATATCCGGATCATCGTCTATTAATACAATCTTTTTTTTCATATTGAAAAAGCATTAGGCTCAATGATTCAAAAATACAAAAAAATGAACATAGACCGGCTTGCGACCGATTATATTTATCAAAATACCTTTGCTTTAACGGTTCTACTAGGAATTTCGTGGGTAACAATAATATTTGAAAAAAATATACAGATATTTATTAATGAACTATTGATCCCTAACAGATTCATCCCTACACAAAGCCTTAATCTCTTCGTTTGGCTTTGTTCCGGTCAGAATGACACTGTTTATTAGGCGTTTAAGGAAAATGCGTCATCCTATATTTGCATTTCAAGAAATAACGTAAAATTCAATAAATTCGCTGGATTAATAATGAATAAGACGAAGGGAGGGAGGAAAACTTTGGAGGAATCTCTTTTGAAATAAAGTGATTTTTCTTTTCACGAAATTCCGTGTAGAACCACTTTAACAAAGATATTGCAATAAGGACGCCTATTTGTTTCATGAACGAACAGCACCTATAAACAAAATCGATAGAAATGCTGTTTTTATTTAGAATTGTTCTAACTAAAAGCATATAATCATGAAAAACAAATTATTAAGTCTATCCGTAATTTTAATTGTGATAATGTCCGTTTTTATGGCATCCTGCGCAAAAGACGACGAGACAGACAATCCCGACAACAATCCGGACACCCCTGTAAGCGATGGTATTATGGTCAGCTATACCCAGGACGGAACTGAAAAATCATTCGAGATTTCGGAGCGTATCGGCATTTTTATGGACTATTCCGAAATTGAAGGTCTTCAGGCGAAGCGTGTGGAAGTTTTCACCGGCGCTGATGATGAATATCCCAGCATTTTAATGGATTTCCCATACCGCACCGGAGAAATTGCATTGGGAACATCCTATGGCGAAGAAGAAACGGATTATCTTTATCTGGACCTGAGCAGCGAAGAATCCTTCGGTGTATATCCTGATCTCCAGGAAACCATTGATGGTGAATATGTTGCACCCTGGATTAAAATTGATGCGATCAGCGACAATGGCACCGTTAGCGGATCATTCGGCGGTACTTTTATACAGTATAACAGTTCCACCGGCCCCAACCCACATATTACCGTGCAGGGATCAAGCTATACGCTTTATACTGATGATTACAGCCCAAAAACCTATGACCTGACTTTGCCCATTGCCACGCCCCCATCAAATGGTGGTGGAGGAGGCAACACCAACAATGTGGTGGCTGCATTTGAAGCACGCATTCCGGGATCCTATGTGAGCACAGGCGATGATGGCTATTACGGCGAAGTAGAGCTGACATTTTATAATAAATCGCAAAATGCCACCCATTACGAGTGGGAGCTCACCTACAGTTCTTCCTATGATGACGATAACTATTTTTATTACGAAAACAGCAATGGATACAACAGCAGTTTCTCGGAACGCCTGAGACTTTATCATGTGCTCGACACAAACAAATTCAGGGTAAAACTCACTGCATATGACGATAATGGCAACAGCGATTCACAAACTCAGGAGTTCAAATTCCCTACCCTGAAGGCCAAAGTGTATATTAATGGTGAATTGCTGGAAGATCCCGGTCTGGTTTTCTATGATTCGAATCCTTATATTGAAGATGCCGCTTACAGGATAAACGGACTTTTATTTGAGAGCGACGTTGTGGAAACAATAAACTTCTACAGGGCAGGCAATTTTCCAAGCCCGGGCACATTTCTGGAAGATATTTATCAAACGGGTGATGTTTTCTGCGGTAAGCTGAACGGCAATTACACCTTTTATATGTCGGGCGGCTGGGGCAGCACTTTCGACGATCCCATGGGCGAATACGGCAGCATGTACATAGACAACTACAGCGTACAGTTCAGCAATGCAGATGGTTTTGGCAATCCTTATGAGATATTCGGGAAACTGAGTTTTGATGCCACCCTACGCAAATGGGACGGCTCCGAAAACCAGGTAAATGTAGAAATTTTCTACCTGCCACCGGATTCTTATTATGGGTTGGATAAGAAGAAATAGAAATTAAAATAAAACTTTTCCAAAGTTTAGAACTTTGGAAAAGTTTTATTTTAACCCTCAAACTCAAGCAAAACTAAAAGCCTCGAAAAAAATCAATTTTCGAGGCTTCTTGGTCAAATCCAAAATCAGATCAGTCTCTTTTTACATCAAACCACAACATGATGCCCAGCTCACGCCCCATAGGGTCTGTTGAATATCAGTCTCTTTTTACATCAAACCACAACGGATCATACCAAAAACTCACAGGATCTTTAGTTGAATATCAGTCTCTTTTTACATCAAACCACAACGGCATGCTTGACATTTATTTCAATATTCCGTTGAATATCAGTCTCTTTTTACATCAAACCACAACGCCCGTTGGTTCCTTTGTAGTCCCTTGCCGGTTGAATATCAGTCTCTTTTTACATCAAACCACAACTGTGCCGGTCATCAACTGGCACCCTCTTTCGTTGAATATCAGTCTCTTTTTACATCAAACCACAACATGACATGGGAGGAGTACTGTCAGTATTCTGTTGAATATCAGTCTCTTTTTACATCAAACCACAACGGGTCCAGTAGTCAGATGACATTTCACGCGGTTGAATATCAGTCTCTTTTTACATCAAACCACAACGTATGCGGAAAGTGTTACGCTGGTTTCCTTGTTGAATATCAGTCTCTTTTTACATCAAACCACAACTAAGCATTCGGACAAAATCAACATCATCAGTTGAATATCAGTCTCTTTTTACATCAAACCACAACTAATAGTAGTTCAGCAGCGACAATAGGATTGTTGAATATCAGTCTCTTTTTACATCAAACCACAACAGAAAACCAATAATTTTTAAAATATTGTCAGTTGAATATCAGTCTCTTTTTACATCAAACCACAACGGTACTTTTACGGGTGTTTTCTTGTATTTCGTTGAATATCAGTCTCTTTTTACATCAAACCACAACAATATAGTCGTACATCAGAATTCATTGAATGTTGAATATCAGTCTCTTTTTACATCAAACCACAACGCAAACTCATGAAGTACTGGATGAGGGAAGTTGAATATCAGTCTCTTTTTACATCAAACCACAACGAAGGCCGGCATCATTCCATCCGCCGTTTGTTGAATATCAGTCTCTTTTTACATCAAACCACAACACTTATAGCTGTATTGGATTGGGGTGGGATGTTGAATATCAGTCTCTTTTTACATCAAACCACAACGAAGGCCGGCATCATTCCATCCGCCGTTTGTTGAATATCAGTCTCTTTTTACATCAAACCACAACGTTTTGCCGGGGGTTTTGTTTTTGTGCTGGGTTGAATATCAGTCTCTTTTTACATCAAACCACAACCCATCATTGTTCGGAAACTGCGCTCATCCAGTTGAATATCAGTCTCTTTTTACATCAAACCACAACAAAGGGAACTCGATATTGAAATTGAAGGCAGTTGAATATCAGTCTCTTTTTACATCAAACCACAACAGCATCAGTTATCTGACGCCTTCGACCTCTGTTGAATATCAGTCTCTTTTTACATCAAACCACAACGGCTGGCATAGTGTGCATTTGCGGCATCTGTTGAATATCAGTCTCTTTTTACATCAAACCACAACAACAGAGTCGAGCCTGCGTTTGAGCATTACGTTGAATATCAGTCTCTTTTTACATCAAACCACAACCCAGGCTTTTTTCTTAATTTCATTATCAAGTTGAATATCAGTCTCTTTTTACATCAAACCACAACAAGTAACAGGAATGGTGATGGCTTACCAGGTTGAATATCAGTCTCTTTTTACATCAAACCACAACGGATTTGTGCCGCTGTGGGCTTCTTTTCGCGTTGAATATCAGTCTCTTTTTACATCAAACCACAACCTGGCAGCCGCAATGCCCTGCACAGCCTGCTTTACAGGCCTTAAACGGCGGGCAAAAACTGTTCTTTGCTTACCAGGAAGCAGCTCGAATCGTAATTTTCCTTATTCTATCTTATCTTATTAAAACAGGATGCCAAAGAGCTTTGTTTTGGCTGATTGGTCAAAGGTAATAAACATTCGCTTTTATATTTAACCTTTTCCCAAAATTTTTAGAGGCCTGGAGCTGTTTTAGCTTTTCCAAAGTTTTGGAACTTTGGAAAAGCTAAAACAGCTCCAGTTGTTTCGGCCCTTCGGGCAAAGGCTTACTGCTCCTGCCCCAATAATTGATTATATCGCCATATTGTTTATCGGTAACAGCCAAAATACTTACCTGTCCCTTTACGGGAACAAAGGATTTCACCCTTTTTATATGCACCTCAGCGCTTTCTCTGCTGGCGCAATGCCTGTTATAAACCGAAAACTGCATCATACTAAACCCATCTTTCAGGAGGTCCTTCCGAAATCGCGTTGCTGCCCTCCGCTCCTTTTTTGTTTGTACAGGCAGATCAAAAAACACAAAGAGCCACATTATATGATATGCATTTAAACGGGTTTGGGGCATTATTCAAATATTGGATAGACAACCCTTCGCGATTCGCCGCTATAGCACCTTGCCAATGAAGCTGTAGTTGCAGACAGTGCAAGCATGAGTGGCCGTTTCACTTTACCAATAACAACATCTTCGGAAAATAAGCCGAGCAAACCGGCTTTTTGTTCTGTTGTCAATTCGCCGGCATCGGGATATCTCCGGTTTAAATCAACAACTATACGGTCAACATAAGGGCGGTAAGGTTCCATGATATCATCGGCCAAACAAAAAGCATTATAGCGATTTCGGTGATGAATGCCCAAAGTTGCAAGAAGACCACTTCCCACCAGGGCACGGGCTACAGCTGAGCGCAACAAAATATATCCATAGTTCAAAAAATGGTTGGGAGGGGCTCCATAGCGGTCGCGTACAAAGTTATTGCCCATTAATGCCTGCCAATACAGTTTTGCGGCAAAACCTTCCCGATTATCCGAATCATCGCTTTTTACATTTTTTGCAATATTTTTTAATCCGGCAGGATTAATACCTTGAAATTCAAGCATACGTGCCTGGTTCATAATCTTTGCCTCAATGGTTTGCTTCCAAAGGTTCTTTTTTAGAGGTGCGGTAGCTGCCAGCTGATGCCGGAACATTTCTCCCTGTATATGATGCCCGTCCAAGGGCAACAGCATGGACGAAGGCATATGTTTGCTGTCGCAAAAAACTACGGCCACATTATTAGAGCAAAGTTGTTCAAGCAGTTTTATAGAAAAACTAATCTGAGGATGCTCCAAAACCATGTAACCTATGTCTTCAACAGGAATACTGACATCTTCGGACTGTTCTTCACCATTGCCTTTTGATCGGATAACCAACTGGCTGTATTTTAATGATAAATAATACGGTTTTGAAAAGAAGAGTGTTCGTTTTATCATAGCTTTTAAGGATATATTTCATGGATTTAGCCAAAAGCGCTTTTGCCTGTTTCGGACAAAGGCATTTCTGAAATCCGGCGTTCTTTTCCGTTAAAGTTTTCCAAAGTTTTGGAACTTTGGAAAACTTTAATGGTCAAAAAACACCGGATAATTACCCAATGCTTCCGAAGACAGATGACAGTATTTAAAATTGTCCAAACCGCCAAAACTATTGATTACCAAATCTCTGTCAACGACAGTTTTGGCGTCTGATATTATACTATTATAAGAAGAATGAACCCACTTTTCGGGCTTTCCAACAAAAGCATGAGTTACCGGATTAAGATGAATATACTTAATAAGCTGAAGGAAATACTTTTCATCAGTAACCCTCTTACGCTTAAAATTTTTCATAAACAAGCTCCCCATACGCCCATACATCTTATTATAGGACTGGGTATAAGAACTGAAAAGGTTTGAAAGCCGTTTGCTAACAAATTTCGAAAGTAATTCTTCGCGCCCTGCATCATCCCGAAGCTTTAAGTAATTCCTTTCAAAAAGCGAGCTGTTGCCCAAATGTTTTTCCAAGGCATTGATATCATGCAGCCTGATCATTAAATGAAAATGATTGGGCATGAGGCAGTATGCCAATGTATCAACCAAAGGTGCAACAAACCTTTTATACTTTGCGATGAAAAAACGATAATTCTCATCTTCCCGAAATATCAGTTCATCGCCATTGGCGTGATTAAAGATATGGTAACAGGCTTCCGGAAGTAAGGCTTCCATTTTTGATGGTTTTGGTTTGGTTTTTTAAGCTTTTCCAAAATTTTGAACTTTGGAAAAGCTTAAAAAAGAATCAAGACTTAACAACTATCCCCAGTTTTTCGATCAACTGAGGGTTTTCTGCCAGGGCTATACGGGCAATCTGTTCGTAATCGGAAAGCCATTCAACGAGTTCTTCAAATTTTTGGTCGCGCACGGCCGTAGCGTTCTGGGCATCCCCTTTTTCCTTGTTAACGGCTTCTGCGTCCTGCATAACAACATCAACTTTTTGCATTGCCATTTCCAGCACTTCCTGATTTTGACCAAATCCCGCCATTACAGTCAACCAGGCAGGGTTTGCAAGCAGCGCATGATAAAAATTGCCACATTGCTTAATCCAACCGCTTACTGTGGTTGCCCTTCTGCCATTGAGCTGCAGTGTAGTTTGTGCCTGCACATCATCTTTAAAAGCCACACGCGCAATGGTTATGTGGCGCATATATAGTTCATGCGCCTCATCTTTGGCCATTTTGTAATGCTCCAGGGCCGCGTCCACATCACCATATTCCTTAATCTGCAATTCGAATAAATTATCGGCAGCCGTTAGCAGGTTTTTCCCTTCGAGCAATTTTTCTTCGGGATAGCCGAAAATACTTACTGCGGTTTTAATCTGTTCATCGCTTAAGCTGTTGTTAATGCGCATACCTGCCTGTAGCAGGATATCCTTTTTACTTGCTTTAATTGTACTCATAATATCAATATTGATTAAAAAATATTTTAAATCCCAGATAATTATCTTTTTCATATTAATGTATGTCCGAAGTAAGTTGCCCCATTCGGAGCGGCATCACTTATATTCCAGCAGGGGAATGCTTCATTCCGGCAGGAAGGCACTCCATTCTGACTGGGAGGAGCTTCATTCCTGCGGGGAAGCGCTTCATTCCTGTGGGGAGGTGCGGCATTCCGGCAGGAAGATGTTTCTGTCCGGCAGGAAGGTGCTCCATTCCGGCTGGGAGGTAATCCGTTCCTGCGGGGAGGTGCGGCATTCCTGCTGGAAAGTGCAGCATTCCATTGGGGTGTACTGCATCCCTTCCGGGAATTACGGCATTCCTAATTGAAAACACATCCCAACCTAATCTTTACCATCTCTAATCATCAATAAAGTTTTTAGAATATGAAATATCTATTCTGCCTAGAATATCAATATTGGTTGGAACTGCTCTAAAAGATGACGGAACCTTCTTTAACAAAAAAGCAAGCTTATTATCAAGTTCATCCTCCTTTGCATAAACATCCTTATTTGAGTGGGAATGACTATTTCTTTGTAAGATAATATTCTTGTCATCATCAAACTTCTTAATTTTAAAAAGTCTTGCATTAAGATCCTTTTTATCAGTCCAAGCAATCTCATCCGGATGCCTGTCAAAGATAATAAAAGGATCGCCTGTATGAATAGAAAACAAAAATGGATATTGGGGTCTAATCATAATATCATTCTTAACTATATCCTTTGTGTTTATCAAAAAATACTCTCGTCTACTAAATTTTATTCTACCATCAGGATTATCAGGAACTAAATCTCCATATATGCGAGCTTCATAGTTTGATTCCTTTTCTTTAAGAACATATATATTTCTTTTATACTCAGTGACAGATTGATCAATTTTACGATATGTTTTAAGTGGATATTGACTCTGTTTATATGCTTTCAGCCTTATTTTCCTTAAAACCACCTCCTTTATAACCTTGACCTTACCTTTGTCACTCGTATAGGTATATTCAGGTAGAACTAAGACTCCGTCCTTTGTAAGTTTATCAATTTTAACATTTCCATTTCGCCTGATTAAATCTTGAATCCGCTCCTTTAGCATGTCATCAATAATTGAAGAGATATCCTTATCTGTGATATCTTTCACTAATGATCGCTGAACGTATAATAAAGCATCATCTTTTTTAATACAGCCATAAGGATTTGGTTTATTTAAAGCCCCCCGCAAGTTCAGTTTCTTAGGATTCTCTTTATTAAGCTCATCTAACAAAGGCTTAATACGATCCGCCTGGCGATGATAAATAAAAACTTCATGCTTGAGGTTCTTCATTCTATTGTCAAAATGCAACATTGGCGGAGATAGGATTACCTTTGGGACCTTACCTTGCTCATAGCAATGAAACGCTTCAGATAAACGGTTTGCAGTACCTTTTTCAATACAAGCAACTGTGACAGCGTCAATGCAATGATGGATATGATTACTCCTGTCTTTTTCTTCATACTCCCCTTGTAAGCCCCATGTTTTGCGAAGGGTATCCGTAAGTTGCCCATTAATAACATTTACTTTCTTAAAATATGAGTTCAGATAAGCTCTTGCATATTTGGTAATTAATCGAGTATCCACCAGGTTTGCATTATTAAAACTTGCGGGAACTTCTTCTCTTTCAAAGGTTCTGTACTTTTTTGACAAATACTCCAGACGAAACTTAGCATAATGAACCTTTACCATTAATTCCTCATGAGCAATTGCATCATTGGCCGCAGCCCTTGCTGCTGCTTTAAATTTCCGAACCTCTTCTTTTATATCACTAAGGCTCTCTTTGAACTGCACTTCATTTCCAGAGATCCTATATGATTTTAACCAGGTATTCCTATTATGAATAATTGATTCTCTGCTTATTTTCTCATTCCTAAATGTCAACTCCATATTAGCCGGCAATTTTGTTTTTTTGTAATCACGGTTAAACTCGGCATTTGCTAAAGTTTTATTGACCATCGAATTATCATTCCACTTGCTACGCGGGATAGTATGTTCAATATCAAATCGTTGATCAGTAAAAAATTTCCTCGGAGTTATTGTTTCACCAGTATATAGACAGTGACCATTCTGTTCGGCATAAAGAATATATTTAGCTATTTGAGTATCACTTGGAGTGATATTATCCCTTTCTTTCTCCTTATAGCATTCAATAATTTTCCGTTTGGCCCATTCCCTTATTGTTTTATGATCCCTTTGATATTGAGCCAAAGCTCTTCTATAACTAGCACTATTAATCTCACGTGCCAACTCAACATTCACAATGGTATCCTTATCCACCAGTCCTTCCTCAATCATTTTATTCACCAGCCTTTTTATCTGGTGCATTGCCTTATTAAATACAGGGTTCTTAATTGAGCTAATTTCAGGGTTACCTAATTTCTTGCCTGCTTTAGGATATGCTTCTATAGCAGAAGGATGATAAAGAAAATCAATTTGAATTGTATCTTCCGGAAACTTCTTTTGTAGAGCATCCTTGATTTTTGATGAAATTGTTTCCGTTTTAAAATATTCTACATCCTTTGGACGTTTATTATTTACCTGTTTTACGAATTTATAAAAACAATCGGACTTAAGACCGTCATATTCAGCAGTAGTCATTAAATGCAGTTTTTCTATTGAAAACCATTCTTCAATTTCACTTTTAATTGCATCCTCATGCACTCTCCTACTAAAACTATTTTCGCCATAACTATCTCCATTCTCTTTATATTTATCTAAATAGCGATTGACGATTGCATTCACCATTTTCTCATAGTCATGTGAATCTATTGCCTCCCTAATACAAAGAATAATGGCCTCCTGTTCTTCTTGTGAAATCTGGCGACCTAATACTTGCTCAGTATTTGCCATAAACACAGCGTGTGAGTATATTTCCCCTTCTCTTAAATGAGGCAATATTTTTTTTATGGCTGCTTTGCTGAGACTCCCGTATCCTTTACGCAGCTTAATCTTAGCAAATTTTTCAGCATCAACCCATTCCAAATGCTTCTTAGCGAAATCTTCCCGAGCCTGCTGCTTTGTTTTTTCACCATATGAATCAACGAATAAGCAATGCCAAATATCTTCTATACTAATCTGCTTTTTATCTTTCTCATCTTTATATCCAGTATTTAATAAAGGCAACTTATAAAACCAATATTTTCCCGTATTATCCTTTCCGAGCACTTTTTTTAAATGCGCTATGGTTGGACATCCAGAAAAGGTTGTAGTGATGGGGAAATTAAATTCCACCTCAGCCTCTAACTTTTCTTTATCCTTTATATACCGAAAATCTTCCCCTCCGCATAATTTTTCAGCAAGTTTTTCAAACGAAACATCTCCCACAAGATCAAAATCACTGGCTATCAATTCCTTTTCACTTACATTTAGTGGCCTAAGCCTATCATCTAATGCTGTTTTTATTTTAATCCTATTTATTGATTCCCATTTCCTATATTCCTCATATAATGGGTGTGAGATGGCAATTCTTTTCCGTTTTGGTTCTAACGGACACTTGGCTACCAAGTCCTTCTGACTTTTTAAGGGCCTTTGATAAAAAATTGCATCATACAATTTCCCTCTTAATTCGTCATCAAGGTTCTGCTTATCACAGATGTAGTTAAACTCATTCAGGTAATGCTTTTCCCTATCAATATACCTGCCCCTAATTCTTTCTACCTTTCCATTACCATGTTGTTTTGCATAAATAGAATTAAAATAACATCCTAATGTTGGTTGTCCGCTTTCTTCAATTTTCTGAGTTAATTCATTAATTCCACTCGCAACCTTACCCAAATTCTCTTTCGCGCTAAGCTGCAACTCAACAAAACGTTTAATTTCTAAAAACGATAGCTTTTTCTTCAATTGCCTACGTATCTTACCTGCTAATGATTTAACTTTAGCATCACTCTTGTACTGATCTGCTATTGCCTCAAAAGGTTCTCCAAACGCCAAAACAGTATCCTGCTCATTTATTAATGTAGAAAGGGACTGCTTAAAGAGTTCTATTGCTTCATCTGCCTGTTCTTCTTCAACAGAAAGATACCCTCTTCTTTGCGCCAAATGATAGAAAGCCCTCCCCAGATTATAACACCCCTCCTCAGAGTTCATTAAGCTATCCTTTGTTGCAGCCAAATAACGGAGATAATAAGGTTGCTTTTTTTTCTCTGATTTTCTATCCCCACCTTTAGTCCCAGTTCTTTGCCAACGAATAAATTCGTCATTATCACAAGGATATTTCTTTTTATAACGCCAATCACTTAATTCCTCTTTAGACAATGCGGGACACAAACCATTTTCTGACAATACTTTTAAAGTAGCTGCTTTTCTTCGCCTAATCCTTTCAGTCCTTCTTCTCGCACTTCGAAAGCCCCTCCTAATTGCCGCTCCTGATTTCTCTTGTGCATCAACTCCCTTAGGAAATATATAACTTCCTTTGGTAGGTATCTCTTCATTGTTTTCATCAACCTTTTTCAGAAAGTCATATTTCCCGTCTTCCTTTTTCATTATTGCCCAACCAATACTATTGGTTCCTATATCCAATCCAAGTTTAACACTACTCATATTCTAAAATTTTTAATTATCTTTGTCTTTATCAAATCACAATAAGGCTATATGCCGAAGATTAACTTTATAGAGCCTCAGTTATTACTGAGGTTCATTGTTTTATGGCCTTTTCTTTTGTTCTCCAATTATCAAATGAATGTAATCACCATCATGCTCTTTCTCTACAATTGCCCAACCAATACTATTGGTTCCTAAATCGAGTCCTAATATCTTTGCCATGTGAAACTACTTTTGTATTAAAAAGGGCAATTTACGAAATTATGCCGGAAAAACTTGCATAATTTAAAAGATTATTTTACTTTTGCCTTCAACACAACAGAAAACTCTATTTTACATCTTATCACAATAAGGCTATATGCCGAAGGATTTTATCCTATACTCCTGCCTCGGTGGGAGTTCTTTTTTTTATAAAATGGCTATTCTCAAAATAACAAGCAGGCAATTTTAATAAAGGTATTATAAAAATCCCGATCTCTATTCTCTGATTTTTAATAAGTTCTGAGTTTACAACTCACAATCAATTGATATTGGAAAATCTGTTCCTGAAAAACCAAGCAGATATTAAAAATATCGGCAGGCTTCAGCCGTCAGTTTTCACACAGCATACTCTTTTATTAATGAAGGTTGATAATATACTTATCCATTTGATTCTGACGCAATTTCCAAAAGATAATATTTCACACAACTATGCCCAATACAGAAAATTTTAAATAGAAATTGGGGCATATTGGTTTATAATGCTTACATCATAAAGAACAGATAGGAAATTTAATTTGTCCCCGAAATTTCGGTTAGGGCCTGTAATTAACTTTTCCAAAGTTTATGAACTATGGAAAAGTTAATTACCTCCCCCGCTTGCTCATAACAAACTCCAATTCGCCCCCTTTTAGGATTTCTGAGGCAGGGAGTATCCAGTTTGCCAGTTTCTTTCCGTTCAGGCGGACTTCCTTGATGTAGATATGATCGGGGGACTGTTTTTTAACGTTGATTTTAAATATTTTGCCGTCTTTAAGCCGGATTTCCGCATTTTTTACGAGAGGGCTTCCGATTACATACTCTCCGCTAGCGGGGCAGAAAGGATAAAAACCGAGCGAGCTGAAAATATACCAGGCCGACATCTGGCCGCAGTCATCGTTTCCACAAAGGCCATCAGGCGCATCGTGGTACATCTCATCAAGGATCATACGCACTTTTTCCTGTGTTCCGGATGCTTTATCAGTATAGGTATAAAGATAAGGGATATGATGTCCGGGCTCATTGCCGTGCACATAATTCCCGATAATGCCATCGCGGGTAATATCTTCATTATGGGCAATATGCTCATCATCGATCTCCATGGTAAAAAGGGAATCCAGTTTAGCAGCGAAACTTTCCTTTCCGCCCATCATTTCGATCATTCTTTCTGCATTGTGCGGCACATAAAACCCGTAATTCCAGGCATTTCCCTCAATAAAACCCTGTCCATGCGTATTCATAGGGTCAAATTCTTTTCGGAAACTGCCATCCGAAAGCTTCGGGCGCATGAAACCAATTTCCAGATCATATACATTTTCATAATTTTTGGAACGCTCCTGAAACGCTTCTGCAACATCACTGCTACCTACTACATTTGCGATTTGCACGATGGTATAGTCATCGTACGCATATTCCAAAGTTTTACTCACTGAGCTACTGCTTTTATCTTCGGGCACATAACCCAAATCCATATAATGCCCGATTCCATCGTAAGGGCGGTAGGAAGCAGTTTGCACGCAGGCATCAAGTGCGTGTTTCAGGTCGCCATTAAAATTTCCGTGCACAATGGCATCTGCAATAACCGGAACGCTGTGATAACCAATCATGCACCAGTTTTCGTTGGCATAATGCGACCAGACAGGCAGCATGGGATGCACGCTCTGATCGAAATGTGCAAGCATAGATTTTACCATATCATTGTTCCGCTCAGGCTGCACGAGATTAAAAAGCGGGTGCAGTGCACGGTAGGTGTCCCAAAGGGAGAAAATCGTATAATTTGTAAAGCCGTCGGCCTGATGAATATTTTGATCCAATCCACGGTATTGACCATCCACATCATTAAAAACAACAGGGCTCAGAAAAGCATGGTACATCGCGGTATAGAAAACGCGCATTTGTTCTTGCGTCATCATTTCCACACGGATTTTGTTCAGCTCTCCATTCCAGCTTTTGCGGGTCTTTTGCACCACAGCATCAAAATCCCAATGGGGAATTTCGGTTTTCATGTTTTTCATTGCGCCTTTGGTGCTCACCGCCGAAAGTGCTACCTTAAGCATAAGCGGTTCGGAATCAGAAGCATCCACATCAAACCAGGCCACCACATCTTTTGCAGCCATTTCCGGAAAATTATGTTCTTCATCAAATTTGCGGTAAAAGCCATTGTAGGCCGGATTTTCGATACGCTCGAAGCCATAATTTTGGATTGCCTTGCTAAAACTGATGGCAAAATAAAGGGTACGGGTCCGTGCCCAGCCGCGGGTCTGCCGGTACCCAGTAAGCAGGGTATCATTCTCCATACGCAGGAAAGTCCAGATGTTTTTTCCCGGATAATTATAAATCCCTGCGGTGAGGTCGAGGATAATATGCGCCTCTTCCGTTTTTTGAAATGAATAGCGGTGCATTCCTACGCGTTCTGTGGCTGTGAGCTCTGCATTAATGCCATAATCCTGGAGCAACACCTGATAATATCCCGGCGAAGCAGCTTCATCCTGATGCGAAAAACGGGAACGGTATCCTGTTTCAGGATGTGCTTCCGTGCCCGGGTTCAGCCGTAATTTACCTGTTGTGGGCATAATCAGGAGGTCGCCCAGATCGGAATGGCCGGTACCGCTGAAATGCGTATGGCTAAATCCACAAATAGTGGAGTCTTCGTATTGATATCCGGCACAATACTCATAAACTTTTTTATTGTATTTCCCATCGACCAGCATTTGAACGCTATCGGTATCGGGACTAAGCTGCACCATCCCGAAAGGAGCTGCAGCACCCGGAAAGACATGGCCCATGCGCTGGGTTCCTGCAAAAGGATTTACCAATGATGCAGGATCTGCTGGATATTTTTGCGCAAACGACTGAAAAGCAAAAAATAATGCAAATATCAAAGACAAAGTTCGGTACATACTAAATTGATTTAGGTTTGGGGACAAAAATAGAAAATATGAACAAATGACAGAAAAAAACCGCCCTAATCTACTGACCCCAAAAACAAAACCGGAATTTCACGTTTATGAAATCCCGGTTTGGATAACTTTATCTGGCAGGAGCTTGTTCAAAAAGAGGTTTTTATTTTGAGAAAAGGCTATCGACAAATTCTTTGCGGTTAAAAACCTGAAGCTGGTGCATTTTTTCTCCGAGGCCAATGTATTTCACGGGCACTTTAAACTGATCGGAGATACCGATTACTACGCCTCCTTTTGCAGTACCATCGAGTTTGGTCAGGGCAAGTGCCGTAACTTCTGTAGCTGAAGTAAACTGTTTGGCCTGCTCAATTGCGTTTTGTCCGGTGGAAGCATCGAGGATGAGCAAAACTTCGTGGGGCGCACCGGGAATGATCTTGCTCATTACTTTTTTAATTTTCGTCAGCTCGTTCATCAGGTTGACTTTATTGTGGAGACGGCCCGCGGTATCAATAATTACTATATCGGCACCGGAAGCCACGGCTGATTTACATGTATCGAAGGCAACACTTGCGGGATCGGAGCCCATTTTCTGCGCGACAATAGGCACATCCACCCTTTCGGCCCATATTTTGAGCTGGTCAATAGCAGCAGCCCTGAAAGTATCGGCAGCGCCCAACACAACTTTTTTTCCGGCTGCTTTAAAGTGGTAGGCCAGTTTGCCAATGGTAGTGGTTTTTCCCACGCCATTTACACCCACAACCAGAATGACATGCGGTGGTTTCTTAATCTGGAAATCATAACCGGCATATTGATCATTGTCCTGTTCGGCCAGCAGTGCCGCAACTTCTTCGCGCAGTATGTTGTTCAGTTCGGAAGTACCGAGGTATTTATCACGAGCCACGCGTTCTTCAATTCGTTCGATAATTTTAAGGGTAGTATCCACACCCACATCGGATGTTACCAGGATTTCTTCCAGGTCATCCAATACAATATCATCCACTTTAGATTTTCCCGCAATTGCTTTTGAAATCCGGGAAAACACATTGGTTTTGGTTTTTTCGAGCCCCTTATCGAGGTCTTCTTTATTCTTTTTTGAAAAAACAGAAAATATACCCATGAAAAATATTTTAGTAATCGTTGAGTCGCTCTGCTAAATTAGAAATAAATCCGGTACATAGTAAAAAAGCCCTCTTCCAACGTGGGAAAAGAGCTGAATATTTTTGTGTAAGCGTAAAGGACTTATTTCTTTGCGAAATAGTCTTTTACACTATCATTAGGTACAATTTGCTCTTTAAATGAGTAAGCACCTGTTTTTGGTGATTTTACCATTTTAATAACTTTGGCAAAATCTTTGCCTTTACTCTGAAGTGATGCAACAACTTTCTTTGCCATAACTTATCCCTATTTAATTTCTTTATGAATTGTGTACTTCTTCAGGATTGGATTATATTTTTTCATCTCCAATCGCTGCGGTGTATTCTTCTTGTTCTTGGTAGTCACATAACGTGAAGTACCGGGCATTCCGCTTTCTTTATGCTCAGTGCATTCCAGAATAACCTGCACGCGCGCTTCTTTATTCTTTTTTGCCATTGTTTAGCCTTTTTATTTTAAGGGGTGCAAAGATACGCAGCTTTTTAATAAAAACCTAACTTTGCTTTTAAAAAAAATTATTTCCCGAATTTACTGCTTAATTTACTGAGTTTCATCCGATCCATTATCTGGTCGATTACCTTTTTTGTATAGCGCGGAAACACAGCCTGTTTCATCCAGCCATAGTATGCCGGTTCTTTCTCAAAAACATCTTCCACGGCTTTACCTTTGTGCTTGCCAAAATTGAAAACTTCGATTCCTTCATCATTGAGCACAATATGTCCGGCCATATCCACATTACGGTTTTTCGTGCTGAATTCGGCCAGTTTTCCCATATCGTTTACCACGGGCGCAGAAAGTGTTCCGTTACGATCGGTATAATCAACACCTTCGTAACGGTCGAGCTGGGCTTTCAGCACTTCGAGGGTGGCACGTGTATCTGCTTCGGCGGTATGATAGTTTTCCAGCGGTTTATTGCAATAGAAGCGATAAGCTGCCGCAAGATTTCGGGGCTCCATTTTATGAAAGATGTTCTGCACATCGATCAGGTTGCGGCCGCGCACGTCAAATTCCACTTCAGTGCGGAGAAATTCCTCCACCAGCATGGGAATATCCATTTTATTGGAATTAAACCCGGCCAAGTCACAATCTTTCAAAAAGCCGGCAATTTCTTCCGCGAGTTCCTTAAATTTGGGTTCCCCGGCAACGTCTTCATCGCAAATACCATGAATTTCTGTTGTTTCTTCCGGGATTGGAATTTCGGGGTCAATCCGTTTAAGATAAGTTTCTTCACTACCATCGGGCTGTACCCTGATGATGCATATTTCGATAATTCTGTCTTTGCCCACATTTACACCTGTGGTTTCCAAATCAATAACGGCCAGTGGCCTGCTGAGTTTCAAATCCATTATTTTCTGCCTAAGTATTTAAATCCTTTATAAATGATATTAATATCGTTGATTGTCCTGTAGTCGCGCGCATAAACCAGGTTCAGTTTCCCTGCGATATCGTCGTTTATCCGTCTGTTGCGGTATGCATCCACGGGGCTCAGAATTCCTTTGCGGATTTCCGGAAGTCGGCTGTCAACCGCTCCCTGCCTGTAAAATCCCACCCACGACCTGCGTCCGATCAAAACACAGGCAATATTGCGCAAAAATCCCGCTTTTTTCTGCACAAATGGCAGTCCGAGCGGCAATGTGCAAAGAAACGCAAGTGAAAGGAGAATATCAAACATTCTCTTGTTTCTTTTATTGTGTGTATCGGAAATTGCATCAACATCAAGCACATACAAATCGCCTGAAGTATTGATGGAGTTGCTTCCAATGATGCTGATGCTCTCGGGTGGCGCTATTTTATAATCGAGATGATACTTGCTCAAACCCGACATATAATCAATAATACGGTTTGCCGGGATATCCTGGGCGCAAAAAACCAGCTCACTGATTTTATAGATTTCGATTACATCTTCGAGTTGGTTGATATTTCCAAGTACATCCTGACCGTCGGAGCCTTGAGTGCCATCATAAATCAATCGGCCGGTAAAGCCCACCTTTAAACGTGTATTGCGCATCAGGTCGGCAACACGCTTACTTTCATCTTCCAGGCCAACAATAAGCACCCTTTTGTCTTCTTCGCCATTCCAGCCATAGCCACTTACTTTCAAAGTATGCAACAGCAGGCGCAGCAGTGTCATCGAAAGGAAACCCCATGCTGCTCCAAGCAAGATCAGAGCCCGGCTAAAACGGTAAGATTCGCTGAGCAAAGCATAAAACACCAAGATAATCACTGTACCGGCAAAAAGCCCCTGAAATATTTTCACAAGGCGTATCGGCTTATCGTAACCTCCTGAAAAATACACACTTCCAAGCCATGCTAGTATGTATAGCGGAATAGCAATCAAAACAAATTCGCTGGGGTAATGCCCGCCTTCGGGATATGTGATTTGTTCCCAATAGGTTTTCAGGGCAAACATTCCGCCAAAAATCATGGCAGCATCCGCAAAGGGAAGTGCGATGCGTTTCATAAACCGGCTGAGAATGCTCAGAAAGGCCCGGAAATAAATGGCCATATTAATAAAGAAGGAAAACAGTTGCGCATTGCCTTTTGAAAAGTGCTTGCGCGTAAAAATAACCATCGCATTATAGAAAATAAACACATAATTGATGCTGCTCTTCTTGGTGCTTTCACCTTTATAGTGAATAATGCGCGTACCCGGATAATAGTAGTTTTTATACCCCCCTTTCAAGATACGGTATGAGAGGTCGATATCCTCGCCATACATAAAAAACTCTTCATCGAGCAAGCCTACTTCATCCAGTGTTTTTTTGCGCATCAGCATAAAAGCACCGGAGAGTATCTCCACTTCATGTTCGGATTCTTTATCAAGATAACCGAGATGGTATTTTGAAAAGCGTTTTGATTTGGGGAACAAACGTGAGAGGCCAAAAATTTTATAAAAAGCTACTGCCGGAGTGGGCAGTCCGCGTTTGGACTCGGGCAGGAATTTCCCTTTTCCATCGACCATTTTCACGCCGAGGCCGCCGCCGTCGGGATGTGCGTCCATAAAATCCACAACCTTCACAAAGGTATTGTTCTCAACGATTGTATCGGGATTGAGAAGGAGCACATAATCGCCTTTTGATTTTCGTATGGCCTGGTTGTTGGCTTTTGAAAAACCAACATTTTCTTTATTGGCAATCAGGTGCACCCAGGAAAATTTTTCCCGAAGCATGCGCAAACTCCCGTCAACCGAGTTATTATCCACAACAAAAACTTCTGTGGGAACTTTTTTCATTGCCGATTCGACCGAATGCAGGCATTGTTCCAGAAAAAACTCCACATTATAATTGACGATAATAACCGAAAGTCGGGGCATAAAATATTTTTTAAAAAATCGAACTTTCGTTTTGATCCTGAGCTGAATATAATAAATCGTGTGCTGCCTGCATGATTAAGATCAGCCTGGGTCCCCAATGGACGCCAAAGAGTTTATGAATTTCGGATAATGCATTTTCGCGGGCATCGTCTGTGTTTTTCGAGAACAGCATCACACAATCTTTCATATCCTGATAAACATCGCTGATTTGCTCGGCCAGACTGACAGTCGAAACAGGATTTCCGGGGTTTTCGTCATCGGGACGGGCGACTTTAACTGCATCGTTTTCAATACCGATTTTATCCCGGAGATTATTGAAAACCCGTTCCCAATCATGCTCATTTACAAAACGTTGCAATGCTTCAGGATTTGAGGGCATAAGAGGCGGCAGAACTGCGCCTTTCAAATACAAAAGCGGAGAAATTTTCTGGTAATAGCTCAAAATATCCTCTCTTTTGTAGGATTCGGCTTTTTCGGTAAACACACAAAACTCTACAGCTACGGTCATAAAATCCCTGACCTGTGGTGATTTGAGCAAATTATCATTATCCATCGGACTCATAAAAAATTTTTTGCGAAATTATTGAAAATATGGCAGTCTGTAACCATGAAAATAGCATTGCTTTGCCAGAGAAATAAAAACGTCTAAAAGCATGGTATATTTTGCTGATTATCCGCACAAGATAAAGCGGTCATTAATTTTACTTATTACTCAATTTTACTAACGGTAAAACCGTTAAATGAAAACCTTGAAGCAGCCATAGGCATGGTTCCCAATGTTTTGCAGTTTCAAAGTGCGAGTGAAGATGTATTTTTGAGGCAAATGGATTTCCAGAAATTCATTATGGACCATGAAAGCCTCAGCGCCGAGCTGATGGCATGGACTCGCCTGATTATCAGCGCACGCAAAAACTGCGACTATTGCATCCGTATGAATGCAGGCATGTTGCTAAGACGCGGCTACACTGAGGATGAAATCAAGCAAGGCATAACCAATCCGGCAGAAGTTCGTTTGACCGACAAAGAAAAAGCCATGCTGCATTTTGTTTTAAAAATTATGTTTGAGCCAGAAAAAATCGAAGAAGCAGATGTGGATACTTTAAAAAAAATGGGTTGGTCGGACAAAGAAATTTTTGAAGCCAGTTGGGCAGGTAGCAAGCAATACGGTATGGTTCAGCTATTTAAAGGATTTAAAGTAAAATTAGACATATAAATTTATGAGCGGGGAAGTTTGAGGATAAACGAGCTTCCCTGCCCTTCTTTGCTTTCCACTTCTATGGTTCCGTTGAGACGCTCAGTAAATTCCTTCACTAATATCAGCCCCAAGCCTGTCCCTTCTTCGCCTTCAGTGCCTTTCATATGTATTTTACTATCGAGCCGGAAAGCTTGCTGTATTTGCTCCTCCGACATCCCCATGCCGTAATCCTTCACAATTATTTCTGTCCATTGATCCGATTTACAACTTCCGTAGAGCTCCACCTCTGATTTTCTCGCGGAAAATTTTATTGCGTTGGTCAGCAGGTTCAACAAGAGTTGCCTCATCATATTGTCATCGGCAAAAACCGTGCACTCATTTTCAATATCAATTTTTATTTCGATTTGCTTTTTACGCGCCATTGCATCTACCAGCCCTATAACTTCATATATGATGCCGGCCATTTCAACTTTTTGCGGATTGCACGGCAGCTTTCCCGACTGGCTTCTTGACCATGTGAGCAGATTTTGCAAAAGCTGGAAGGTATTATAGGTTGATTCATTGAGTATGTTTGCAAAATCCTTCCTTTCTTCCTCCGTATAGTTTTCCCAATCTTTGGATAAAAGGGAGGAATATCCCAGAATTGTACTAAAGGGATTTTTCAAGTCATGCGCCAGAATACTAAAAAACCGGTCTTTTGTGGCATTCAGGCTATTAAGTTCGGAATTTTTATTTTTAATCAGTTTGTTCATTGCTTCAATTTCCCTAAGCGCTTCTTTTCTGATGCGCACATTGCGCAAAACAACAATCAATGAAACAATAAGGACAATAACCATTCCACCAAGCGCTATTTGTTTGGTACGCAGGTTTTTCAGTTTCAGGTCGGATTCCATCAGCTTTTTTTCCAGCATTTGGCTATGCCGCTCTTCCTTTTCAGATTCATAACGCTTTTTCAGGCTTTGTATCTGCATATCGTGCACAGAACTCCACATGCTATCCTTGAGTTCAAAATACAATTCAGCATATTTATTGGCCAATTCCGGTTCATTTAATGCCAGGTAAGCCTCAATAGTTTTGCGGGTTAAAGAAATCTGCTGATTAAAAACACCCGATTGTTGCGCAAGCCAGTATGCCCTTTGGAAAAATTGTATTGCTTTACGGTACTGATGGTTCAATGCGGCAATCCGTCCCTGATTTGCTACAAAAACTTTCTTTGCGCGGATCAAAATACTGGTATCCAATGATTTAATAATTTCGTTATTTATAGACTGGAGGCTATCAATAAGTTCCAATTTAAAATATCCTTCGGAGAGGTTCTCCATCAAGAGAACTTCCCCATGGATATTCTGATTTTTTTTCTGATAATTTCCTGCTTCCAGAAGGTAATCAATGGCAAGCTTATAGTCACCGTGCATATTCGCCAGAGCCCCAAGGTTATTGAGGTTTGTAGCAATTAGGCGGTCATGGTTGATCCTTTTGAAATATAGCAATGCTTTAAGAAAATATTCTTTTGCTTCTGAATAATCGAGGATATTCATATGTGCCACGCCGAGATTAGTATAGGACTCAGCAATACCCAAGGAATCCCCCTCTTGCTCTTCAATACGCAAGGAACTTAAATACAGATCAATAGCACTTGTATAAAGCCCCTGGTCATCATAAATTACACCAAGATTATTCAGGACATTTTCATAAATACTGAACTCTTCACCCGAATCTTCAATCTTTTTTTTCGCCTGGGTATAATAATGAATTGCAGAGTCGGGATTTGATTTAAAATGGTATAATAATCCCCAATAATAATCGAGATAAACATCAAGTGTATCGTTTTGATGCGGTTCTATGCAACGAATAAGTTCTTCACTGATATTCGGATCGGAATAGAAGTAGTTGTTGGCTTGCGTAAGTATATATTTGATTTGTTCATCTCCTTTTTTATCAGAAATTTGAACTAAAACCGAATCCGGAATAGCTGCATGCAGCATAAAGGGAAAAAGAAAGATCAGGAAAAGCCAAATGCTCTTTCTTATTTTTGAGGCCATGGAAGTACCTTTTACTAATTGTTAATGGTTTTATAAGCTGAGCCCAAAAGTAACAAAAATATACTAATCGGGCAACACTTATAAACGAATGATAAACCTGCTTCCCTGCCCTAATTCCGAAACCACATGAAGGTTTCCCCTATGCATATACACCAACTGCCTGCATAAACTCAGGCCGATTCCATTCCCATTTTCGCGCGTAGTATAAAAAGGGAGGAAAATTTTCTCGATTTCACTTTTTTCGATCCCGCAGCCATTATCCGATACCTCTATTTGCACACGGCCATCACTGGAGCGAAAAGCGCGCAGGGCCACCGAAGGATCATCAATATCTTTAACCGCAATAAAAGCATTCTCAATTAAATTGATCATAAGCTGCATAAACTGGGATTCGTCTATTTGTATGCTCAATTCATCATCTTCCAGCACTTTACGGTAGCGGATCGATTGCTGATCGGCCTTTTCACGGAACAGCAAGATCAGGTTATCCAACAAATCGCGCAGATAAACTTTATTTTTAACAGGTTCCGGGATTTTTGCCAGCTTCCGGTATGATTCCACAAAACGCAGCAGGCCGGTATTGCGTTTATGAATTACTTTTAAACCTTCATCTAGCCTTTGGAGGTCTTCATCTGAGAGCTCCCCGGGCTTTATCAGCTCACCCTCTTCTGTGTGCAAATTATGTTGCATGCTGTGCGATAAAGACCGCACGGGCGTAATACTGTTCATGATTTCATGCGACAGTATGCGGATCAGCTTTTTCCAGGTCTGGGTTTCTTCTGCGTTTAATTCAAAACGGATATTTTGCAGGGATACAATAATATAGTTCTCTTCCTGAAGCACGAAATGCGCCACCCTGAGGCTCAGGCTTTCATTCCCATAATCTCCTGGAAGTTTTATAAGCCGCGGACGGTCGTCCTCCGCATGCAAAATGAGCTGCGAAAAACCTTTCTGAACCTTTTCCAGGTCATCAATTGAATGTACACGACTGATTCCCAGCAATGATTTCATATGATCATTGCATAAAACCACGGAGAGCCCGCTTCTGCGCGCAACCAGGACGCCGGTGGACAAATGGCTGAGAATACTTCCATAGAGCATTTTCTGGCTTTCACGTGCAGTTTTTTCCTCTGCCAGAATATCAATAATTGTATTCAGCATCTGGCTGAGATTGCCCTGACCTCCATCGGTACGGAAATGCTGCACCGTTTCCCGGCTGCGGATCCATTCAAAAAACTGATTGATTTTCTGGTTATTCCTGTTCACATCACGAATAAGCAATATGGACTCAATGAGCAGAAAAATCCCAAAAGTAAATGGCGTAACATAAAGATGGTCTTTTAGGATGGACCATGCCAAGGCAAATGAAGTGATCAATATCAGGATGATATAAACTATAACCCTGATATTAAATGTTTTAAAGTTCATATTTCTTCATTTTATTGTACATGGTCTTGCGGCTGATACCCAGTTCTCGGGCAGCTTCGCTGACATTATCATCATTTTTGCGCAAGGCCATTCGCAGCAAGCGGATTTCGTTTTCCTCCAGGTTTAGCGTATCCGGGCTATCATCGATCGATTGGTCGTTAAAATAAAAATCGGAATTGGTAAGCTGGCTCCCTTCGCTCAGGATCACAGCTTTTTCGATCACATGTTCCAGTTCGCGTATATTTCCGGGCCAGGTGTGCTTTTTTAGTTTTTGAATGGCTGAAGCATCAATTTTATGGATTTCCCTTTTGTATTTGGAAGCAAATTTTTGCAGGAAAAACTGTGCCAGGACCGGAATATCCTCTTGTCGCTGCCGCAGGGGAGGAAGCTCAATTTGGATCGTATTGATCCTGTAGAGCAAATCCTCACGAAATTCCCCATCATCCACCATATTATAAAGGGGCTGGTTGGTGGCACAGATCAAACGGAAATCCACCGGAATGGCCTGTGAGGATCCGATCGGCGTTACTTTTTTATTTTGCAAGACCGTAAGCAGTTTCGATTGCAAGGCCATATCCAGGTTCCCGATTTCATCCAGGAAAAGGCTACCGCCGTATGCCACTTCAATTTTGCCTTTCCGGTCTTCCATTGCACCTGTAAAACTCCCTTTTTTATAGCCAAAAAGCTCACTCTCAAAAAGGGTATTGCTCAGCGAGCCCAAATCCACCGGCATAAAAATATCTCCCGAGCGGCCCGATTGATGATGAACTTCGCGTGCAATCACTTCTTTTCCTGTTCCGTTTTCGCCCAAAATCAAAATATTGGCATCGGTTTTTGCTACTTTGGCAATCATCTGATATACCTTTTTCATTGCCGGCGAATCGCCTGTAACCAAACGGAAACCCAAATTAATCTGTCCCTGAAGCACATCTTTCTGATCTTTCACCTGGCTCAGTTCTTTATTGCTCCTGCGCAGCTTATAGGCTGTTTGGAGGGTACTGAGAAATTTTTCATCCTCCCAGGGCTTGGTGATAAAATCCGTTGCCCCTTTTTTCATGGCTTCCACAGCTAATTTCACATCGCCATAAGCTGTAATCAGGATAATAACTGCGGCCGGATCGAGTTTCAGGATTTCCTGCATCCAGTACATCCCTTCGTTACCGGTAGTTTGCCCTGCCCTGAAATTCATATCCAGGACATAGACATCCCAGTCTTCTTCGCGTAAAAGAGCAGGAATCCGGTTTGGGTTGCGTACTGTTTTTACAGTTTCAAAAACGCCCTGCAACAAATATCGTATTGCCAGCAGAATATCCTCATTATCATCTATTACTAAAAGCCGTCCCTGGTTGCGTGCCATAAAGATATTGTTAAGTACTTAGTATTCAACAAAGTTAAAAATTTGCTCACATCTCAACGTTAATTGTGTAATTTTTATACATAAACCACAACGGACACAAACATAAAACCCTGATTAATAAAATATTACTTCTTGGCATCAGGATTAATTAACGATAATGAACAAAAAAAACGCTTTATAGAAACTACAGAAACAGAAAAACACCCCAAAAAAATGCTGGCATCTGGTTTATGGATGCTCCTGAAAAGAAATAGGTTTCAATGAAAATAACAAAGCAGTCTTTACATCTTAACTTGTACCTGCCAATATGAATTTAAAGAAAACATAAACCCATATATCTTAGCAGCAGTCATTACTATGGTAATCACTTTAGTTTCGGCAAGCATCATCAGCATAATAACGATAAAGGAGAACCCGTACAACGTACTAATATACGAATAGGGCGGACAGCAAGAGGGAAGCAACAGAATTACGCATATAAAGATAAAGCCTGTAAATCAATAATTTACAGGCTTTTATCGGGTGAAAGATGGGACTTGAACCCACGACCCCTGGAACCACAATCCAGTGCTCTAACCAACTGAGCTACATTCACCATTTTTAGAGATCGTTTTTCCATACGGAAAAAGTGGTGCAAAGATAATCCAATTTGGAATACCTGCAAGGACTTTTTTAAAAAAATTCAGTTTCTTTTTTTCAGCGAAATGAGTAGTTTTACAAAAACTCAATAAACCAAATTTATCATGGCAGACATTATCGATTACAAAATATTTGGCGACGATATGCAATTGGTTGAAATAGAACTGGATCCGGGTGAAGGTGTTCGTGCTGAAGTAGGCGCAATGATGTATATGGAAGACGGTATTGAGATGCAGACCAATACAGGCGGCGGGATATTTAAGGGCTTTAAACGTATGCTGACCGGTGACGGATTTTTCATCACTACATTTCTTTACAGCGGTTACAGCAAAGGCCATGTGGCTTTTGGCGCCCCTTATCCCGGCAAAATCATTCCCATTCACCTTGGACAAGCTGGCGGCCAGTATCTTTGTCAGAAAGACGCTTTTCTTTGCGCTGCAAAAGGTGTGGACATTGATATTGCATTTACAAAGAGAATCGGCGCCGGTTTATTCGGTGGCGAAGGCTTTATCCTTCAAAAGCTCAGTGGCGATGGCATGGCTTTTATACATGCTGGAGGCACTATCATTGAAAAGCAATTGCAAGGCGGCGAAAACCTGAGGGTTGACACAGGCTGTTTGGTTGCTTTTGAACCTTCCGTGGATTATGACATCAAATTTATTGGAGGGTTCCGCAATGCATTGTTTGGCGGAGAAGGATTATTCCTGGCAAGCCTGAGCGGCCCGGGAAAAGTATATTTACAAAGCCTACCCTTCTCCCGGCTGGCCGACCGTATTTTTGCCGCAGCAAAATTTCAGCAAAAAGGTGAAAAAAGAGGAATTGCAGGTATGGGCGGCGGATTGCTCGGAGACCTGCTATCCGGAGATTAATAAATTTCATCAGCAAATATCAAAAAGGGAGGAAAAAATAATTTTGCCTCCCTTTTTGCTGAATATTTACAAGTTGGAATATTTCAAATACAACTTTTTACCTAAAGTATTTGTCTGAAATTCAATAATAATGCTTAAATTAGCAACTCCCATAAAGAGCTAACGTAGAAAAGAACCCGTAATTTATCTATTTTGCCAACTTGCTTTGACAAACATAAAGAGTTTAAGCCTTTAACCAAGGCAATAAAAGGACTGATATCAGTTCTGGTATTACTCTTTATACAATTTAATTCCGCGGGTCAAACCTACTACTGGGTTGGTGGTAACGGAAACTGGGGCGACACATTGATGTGGGCTTTTAGCTCAGGCGGAACAAACCATCCTTCAACGCCTCCCGGAATCAATAATGATGTTATTTTTGACGGCAACTCATTTCTGGCAGAAAACGACACTGTTTTTATCACAGACATCAACAGCCAGGAATGCCATTGCAGAAGCATGAGGTGGCTTAGCGGATCACAAACGCTTGATCCGGTTTTAAAAGGAGCCCACGATCTGCATATTTACGGATCTTTGCAGCTTATTCCATTTGATGATGGAGAAAACTATCAGTTTCTAGGCCTGATTTACTTCAAAGCAAACACAGCAGGCAACACTTTACGCACATACAGCATCCGGTTCAGAAACCATATCTATTTCCGGGGCGATGGCGGAGAATGGAACCTGCTCGACAGCCTTGTTGTTGACAACCACATCTACCTTCACGAAGGAACCCTCAACACAAACAATTTTGCAGTAGAATGCGACCGTTTCTTCAGCGATTATCAAGCCGAACGCACCCTGAACATGGGCAGTTCGAATTTCTACATACGAAAAGGCTGGGATCCGTGCTGGTTTATTGATTACAGTGAGCTGATGACGCTGAATGCCGGCACATCCACGATTATTTTCACACATACCATGAACGGCGAAATGCTTGCAGGACATGGGCTGCGCTATAACGATGTAGTGTTTGAAAGCCATTATTTGTATGGGCAGCTGGAAGCCGTTTCCGACACATTTAATAATGTAAGCTTCACTGATGCCTCTTGTGGCGCGAGGATTTATGGCGACAACAATGTTTTTACCAATGTATATATTGAAGATGAAACAGAGATCACAGGCCACAACAATCAGGTTTTGGACAGCATCTTTTTTGGCCACGACATCACAATAGAGGAAGGGAGCAACTCGTTTAAACGATCATTTTGGCGCAGGTATCAAACTGATCAAACAACGCCAACCACAATGACCCTTGAAGCCGACAGCACACAGTCCTTCTTAGATGGCATTGAAATGCTGGGGGATATCGACTGTGAATTCACAAAAATCACCAGTGGCGCAACCAATAAAAATGCCATTGTATTTTCCGACAGCGTGATGACGCTCAACTTCATGGAAATTAAAAACATCACAGCCACAAATACTTACGACCCTTCCGCCAGCGGTACACATCCCGACACAGCATATAATTCACTGCTTACCGGCACAGTTAACTGGGTAAATCCGGATGCATTTATCCCAATGCACATCGACAGCCTGCTCATCACCGATGTAAGTCCATGCTATAACGACAGTAATGGCGTTTTAAACATTTACGCTTCGGGTGGTTTAGGAAATATCGAATACAGCCTCGACAGCAATGACTGGCAGCCTTCACCGGTTTTCACTGATCTGAAAAAAGGCCCGGTCAGTATTTTCCTCAGGGAAATCAGGGCTTCCGGGCAGATTTGCTCCAGCGAGCACGCCAGGGACACAATCATTTCAGGTCCTGACAGCCTGATCATCCACAATATCACAACAGATAGCGCCATTTGCCATTCCGAATGTTCAGGCAGGATGATCTTTGAGATCACCGGAGGGACCTTGCCATACGATATTTCGCTCAATGGTGGAACAAACTGGACAACAGGCGACACCTTAGAAAATATTTGTTCCGGAAATTACAGCAATATCCTGATAAGGGACATCAACGGCTGCCCATATGACGGCCCGGCTATCAGCGCGCAAACAATCCAACAACCAGCAGAAACTATAATCAGTTTTAATGCTCAAAACCTGCTCTGCCACAACGACAGCAGTGGAAGTATAACAGCTAATGCAAGCGGAACCCATCCTCCTTTTTCGTATTCCTGGGTGAATGTCCTGGATCTTTCGGACACAATATCCACAGGCAATACAGCTTCCTTTCTTGCAGCAGGAACTTATAAAGTGATTACGTATGACACATACGGCTGCCTAAAAACACAATACCAAAGCATCACACAGCCCGACACACTTAATATCGGCTTCAGTACAACGGCCATCAATTGTTTTGGTGATTCAACGGCAACGCTTACAGCTACTGCATCTGGTGGAACAGCTCCCTTTTCGCATTACTGGTCTGGTGGGCAAAGCCAGTTAAACACCAATCCTTCAGTGCTTTTAAATCAGCCTGCAGGAATTTACACCGACAGTATTACGGATGCAAACGGCTGTAATTTTAAGAAAAGCCATGAAATTACCCAGCCAACGGATTTAGAAATTGTTTTTGATACCATCGCCCATTTAGATTGCTATGGAGCGCAGGGCGGTTTTATTAAAGCATCGGCTTCCGGAGGCACACCACTTGATCCGCCATTAAACCCCTACATTCTAAACTGGCAACCCGGCGGGGAACCGACAGATTCAATTTATCACAAAGCGGCAGGCGAATACATTTTTTCGGTTACCGACAAAAAAGGCTGTCAGAAATCCGACACAGCAACAATTACACAAAATCCGGAAATAGAAGCAGACTTCAACGTCTTTCATCCTGTGTGCCATGGCGAAAGCACTGGATATATAAAAGCCAATATTTCAGGCGGTTTTCCCGGCATTGAAACACCATATCATCTCGAATGGACCAAATACGGCTCCACTGAAATCATAAGCAGAAGCGATTCTGTTTTTCATCTGGCAGCAGGCACTTACGAGCTTAAAATTACGGACAGCCTCAGTTGCACCAAATTTGAAACTGTAGAAATCATCACACCGCCGAAACTGCAGATAAACTTTCTACTGGGCACCGACAACTGCAGCGGAACAAGCGGAAACTGGATAAAGGCGATTGGCCTGGGAGGAACACCCTATCAAAGTGAAGCACGCAAAGCTTATAATTATTTCTGGCTTCCTCCGCTCAGCTCTACTGATGATTCTGTTTACAACCTCAGTCAGGGCATTTATCACATAATGATCACCGATAGTTTGGGCTGCACAGAAACCGACAGTGCGCGTGTTACTCCATTTGACGGCAGCCTGAAATATTCTGACATCAGTTGCTATGGCGCAGCAAACGGATGGGCAAAAATGAATACTGTTGGAGGTTCTACGCCTTATACATTTGCATGGAAAAAAGAGCCAGCCCCGGACATTATCGGCACAAACGACAGCATCAGCAATCTGTATCCAGGCACATATACCGTAATTGTTACCGACAATAACAACTGCCTGTATTACGACACCGTTTACATCACGCAACCCACAGCACTCAACCTGAGTTTTACCACCAGCCCGGCCAGTTGCTACGATACATCCAACGGAACAGCTACGGCCATTGTTAGCGGAGGCACACAATTCAACAGCCCGGCTTACCATTATTCCTGGTCGAATGGAAGTTCAACCAGCAGCATAACAACAGTAGCCGGTCGGTATTACCTCACAGCAACAGACAGCTTAGGCTGCACGATTTCCGATTCGGTGGATATCGCTCAGCCCGACAGCATCAGCATAAACAACTTAACCGGTAGCAATCTAACTTGTTACAACTATAATAACGGACAAATTGAAATTTCGGCAAGCGGAGGCACGGGAACCATAAATTACACATTGCAACCCTCTGCCCAAAGCAACCAAAGCGGCACATTTTCCGCGCTTAATCCCGGCGGATATTTTGTACAGATAAGCGATGCCAACGGATGCCTGAAAAATTCCGACAGCCTGTTTATCCTCAATCCGGACATGCTGCACATTGATTCCGCACACAAATCCGACATACTGTGCCACGACCAAAGCAATGGCAGTATGATCACTTTTGGTGGTGGCGGAACAACGCCATTGACATATACACTTTGGGATCCTGATTCAGTTACCAGCAACAACAACGGGCTTTTCAGCAACATCCCTGAAGGCACATATTCAATAACTTTAAGCGATGCAAACGACTGCCCCCAGGCACAATGGGGAACAATTTCCATTTTGAACCCTCCGGCCATTGAGGTTTTATGGAACACTATAAATCCGCTAAGCTGTCATAATGCCAATGACGGGAGCATCAGCCTGATGGCCACAGGAGGAATCGGGACACTTACTTATACGCTCAATCCCGGCAATATCAGCAGCGACACAGGTTATTTTGCAAACTTGCCCGGAGGCAGTTACAACATCAGGATTACCGATGAAAATGCCTGTATCTTAGACACAAACAACATCGAAGTCATAAACCCCGATACGATCAGTTTTTCTATAGATATCAGCAATGTGTCCTGCTATGGCGCCGCAGACGGCAATTTTGAAATACATGCACTGGGAGGCACGCCTCCATTTATGTTCAGCATCAATAACGGTAGCAGCTGGCAAACTGATTCGGTTTTTAACCTGCTGGACATTGGTTCCTATGCTGTGATCGTACGCGACACCAATTCCTGTTTATCCTATTCCGGCATTGCACAAACCCATGATATCACACAGCCCGACAGCCTGACACTCACATTCAGCAATATTATACAACCCACCTGCGCAGGATGTTCCGACGGAAGCATCACCGCAAATGCAAGCGGCGGCACAGCCACATATCAACATTTCTGGAGCAACGGTATGACCGGAGCAAGCATCAGCGGATTAACCGCTGGTTGCTATACGGACAGTATTGTCGATCAGCATGGGTGTTACAAAATCAAAGAAATTTGCATTGTTGAACCTCCGGAGTTTGAACTCAGCATCGACAGCAGCAATGTACGATGCTACGGTCAGTCCAACGCCTGGATTAAAGCCACGCTGACCGGCGGCACCACACCCTACACTTATGAATGGAAAAAATTGCCCGGTGCAGCAGTTATTGGCACAGATTCGCTGATTACCGGACTTGACTCAGGTACATACCAAATAAAAGTCTGGGATTTCTACGGCTACAGCCTGCAGCGAAATGTATATATCAGCCAGCCCGATGAAATCCAAATCAGCCTAACACATACCGACAGTCTTTGTCCTGAAAAGCAAATTGGCTGGATAAAAGCCGATGTAAACGGCGGCAACCCTCCTTTTAATTACAGCTGGCAATGGAGCGCGGGCGATACACTGAGCGGCCATCCCGATTCTGCTTTTAACCTGGCTTACGGCACCTACAGCTTGACAATACAGGACGACAGCCTTTGCCAGGGAATCGCCAGTGCCACGATATTTCCTTATCCCACGCCACTGTCTAACTTCACAGTTGCGCCGGTTTGTTTTGGCGACAGCAGTTCGTTTAGCAGTCTTTCTTCGGCAGTGGGCAGCACAATCAGCAGCTACCACTGGAATTTCAATGATCCGGCCTCCGGCGATGACAGCATCAGCACAATGATCAATCCAAAGCACCTTTTCACGAATAGCGGAAACTGGGATGCTGAACATTACGTAATTGACAGCAGGGGATGTTCTTCCGATACCCTCACAAAAACCGCTGTGGTTTATGCGCTTCCCGATGCCGGTTTTGGCTGGGACAGTGTTTGCAACGGAAACGAAGTACAATTTACCGACCTCAGCATCCCTGGCACGGGCGCCATATATAACTGGAGCTGGAATCTGGGAGATGGCAGCAGCGCCCTCAGCCAAACCCCTTCGCATCTATATGGAAATTACGGAAATTACGATGTAAAACTACGTATTACAGATATTTATGGATGTTCTGACAGTACCGAACATCAAATTAGGGTATATTCAAACCCCATAGCTGATTTTGTGGCCCTAAATCCCTGCGCCGGAAGCCAGGTACAGTTCACCGATTTGAGCGACAGTGTTGCCGATCAGATTACGCAATGGCTTTGGGACTTCGATGACGGAACCTACACCAGCCTGCAAGACCCGATTCATGTTTATGGCGGCATCGGCAATTATGAAGTAAGTCTGCGCGTTTCCAATCAAATTGGTTGCGCCGACAGTATCACAGACACAATAGAGGTCTGGCCTGCTTTTTGGGCTGATTTTAAGTTTGATACCGTTTGTTTCGGACAGCCCACACAATTCCGCGATACATTACTTTCTACGGATATTGTTCCGGAAAGCTGGTTCTGGGATTTTGGTGATGGCGCAACATCCACAGAGCAAAACCCAAGCCATATTTTCAGCAGTCCCGGAACATTTTCGGTAGTACATACCGTTACCGACACTAACGGCTGTGTCGCAACAAAAACCCATTTAACCGGTATTTATCCCCTGCCCCAACCTGCTTTTAGTGCAAGCACCGAATGCTTAGGAGATTCCACAACATTTCTCAACCAAAGCGCGCTGAACGCAAGCGGAATCCAAAGCATGCTCTGGGAATTTGGCGATGGAGCCACATCATCTTCAGAAAACCCAAAACATCTGTATCTGAATTCCGGATTTTATGATGTTGTATTGAACATTACCAATTCCAACGGTTGTCTCGGGAGCGACACAGCGGAAGTACTGGTATCCCCTGCACCAATTGCTGCTTTTAATGCAGATACGGTTTGCCTGGGATATCCGACACATTTCACAGACCAAAGTTCCAGCAGTATTGGGTCGGTTATCAACTGGCAGTGGGATTTTGGTGATGGTGGTTCCTCTTCCAGCCAAAACCCCAACCACACATTTGCAACAGCAGGCGTACATATTGTGCAGCTCATTATCTTTAACAACAACAGCTGCTCCGACACCATAAGCAAAGCGGTTTACGTCACCCCTTTGCCTGTCCCTGATTTTATTTTTGATACGGTTTGCTTGTACGAAACCACTCATTTTACAGATCAAAGCAGTTCTTCAGCCTCCTTAAGCAGTTGGCTCTGGAATTTCGGGAACGGCAATTTCAGCAGCAATCAAAATCCCGAATTTTCTTTCCCAATTGCAGGCAACAATCCTGTAAGCCTTCAGGTAATTGACCATGCAGGATGTATTGCCAGCATCACGAAAGATGTTTTGGTATATGGATTACCGCTTGCCAACTTTAGTTTTGGCAGCAATATTTGCCTGAGCGACAGTGTTGCATTCACTGACCTCAGCCTGCCACAAGCCGACAGCATCATAAACTGGTCGTGGGATTTTGGGGATGGAAGCACATCAAACGAACAAAACCCAAAGCACAAATATGCTTCTGCAGGCAGTTATTTTGTACAGCTCGCCATTACCAACAACCACCTTTGCTCCGACACTTTGATACAGGAAATCATCATGAATGAGATGCCTGTGACCGATTTTTCTGCTGACACAGCCTGTTTGGGCAGCCCGACCCAATTTACGGACCAATCGAGCACTGCAAGCGGAAACCTGAACTACTGGTATTGGGATTTTGGCGATGGAAACTCATCAGGCGACCAAAACCCATCGCACATTTTTAATAGCGCGGGCATTCATTCGGTGCGGCTCATCAGCGGAAACAATTTCGCTTGCAATGATACCATTGAGAAAAATATTTTCGTCCGTCCCCTCCCGCTTTCTTCCTTCCTTTTCTCTGAGGTTTGCCTGGGCGACAGCACTGGATTTACCGATCAATCCGGTTCTCCCAATGGAGCGGTGATCAGTTGGATGTGGAATTTCGGCGACGGAAACAGCAGCAATACGCAAAATCCCCGGCATTTATACACGACTTCCGGAATATACAATGTAAACCTCACAGTAACAGATGCGGCAGGCTGCGCCAAAGACACCACCAATCCGATTGAAGTTTATCCATTGCCCATTGCCGATTTTGCATACACCGTAAACTGCATTGATGACAGCACTAGTTTCAGTGATTTATCGAGTGGCAACGGTAGCACGGTCAGCACATGGTTCTGGGACTTTGGCGATGGCAGCACATCCACGGAACAAAACCCCAAGCACGTATTTTCTTCCGCCGGAGTATTTAATGTACAGCTGATTATCATCAATGGCAATAATTGCAGCGACAGCATTCAAAAGCCCGTAAACATCTATCCGCTTCCCGATGCAGGATTTGAGTATTCGTTGGCATGCGCAGGCGACAGCACACATTTTAATGACACTTCCCATAGCGCTTATGGCGAAATTATTTCGCGGAGCTGGGATTTCGGTGATCCGGCCAGTGGCAGCAACAACACTTCCAACCTGCAAAACCCCTGGCATAAATTCAGCTCCGATGGAATATTTACGGTGCGCCTGATTATTGAAAACACACAAGGCTGCCGCGATACCCTTTCAAAAGAAGTTACGGTATTGCCACACCCCCATCCCGATTTCAGTTTTAATAACGACTGTCTGGGCGACACTATCTTTTTCAACGACCAAAGCGCGGCCAATCCCGGAAACAACATCACCCAATGGATGTGGCAATTTGGCGACGGCAGCACTTCCGCACAGCAAAATCCCTGGCATATTTATGCCGATCATGGAAACTATTCCGTAAAACTGAGCATAGAGGAAAATACCGGATGCTATGCCGACACAACAAAAGTGGCACAAGTCTGGCCATTGCCGATAGCTGATTTTACGTATTATTCGGCATGCATCAATGAAGCAACCCATTTTGTTGATCAAAGTTCGGGTTTGGGTTGGGACATTACAAATTGGCAATGGAATTTTGGCGATCCTGCTTCAGGTGCTGCCAATACCTCAACACTGCAGAATCCGGGACACACCTATGCCCTCAGCGGAGAATACCTGGTTTCTCTCACCGTAACCAATGCCAATGGCTGCCAGGCATCTGTTCAGTATGCCATTAGCATTGATAACGGTCCGGTTGCCGATTTTTATACGGATACGGTTTGCCAGCACTTTCCCGCCTATTTCGATAATCATTCCTTTGCCACATCGGATCCAATTGTAAGCTGGTACTGGAATTTTGGAGATGGCGACACATCCACGCTGCAATATCCGTATCACACCTATGCAGTATATGGCACACATTATGTTTCGCTCAGCGTGGAAACCGCCAATGGCTGCCATGCCGACACTATTAAAGAAGTTTTCGTTACGCCATTGCCTGATGTTGATTTCAACTGGGCGCAAAACGGCTGTTCGGGCGATTCCATACAATTCTATGACCTGAGCAGTTTTATTGCCCCGAATGCCGTAAACATCAGGCTTTGGGATTTTGGTGATGGCACAACCACAGGCGCAAAAAACCCAAAGCATGCATACGCTGTGCCCGGCCCATATACAGTAACACTGGCCATAACCGACACCAGCGGATGCTACAACAGCTTACAAAAAGAAATTACAATTGAAGAAGGTCCGAATGCTTCATTTTCGTATGATGTGGTACTGTGCAATGAGGCGCATTTCACGAATTTATCCAACGACAACCAATACGATATCATCCATTGGTATTGGAATTTCGGCGATCCTTCCTCCTCTTCCAATACCAGTATTTTAGAAAATCCTACGCATATTTACGAAAATACAGGCACTTATTCTGTGCGCCTGATTGTTGAAAACGAATTGCTTTGCCGCGATACGGTTTACAATACCATAAACATCAGCACGCCTGTTGCCGGATTCATGGCAAACAGCAACTCAGCTTGTCCGCACATGCCGATCCAGTTTACCGACACATCATACGCAAGCAATCAAACAATTATCAGCCGATTTTGGGATTTCGGCGATGGCACAACATCAACGCTTATAAACCCGGCACATGCTTTTGATAATCAAGGCTATTATACGGTAAAACTCACCATCACTACCGATCAAAACTGCACCGACAGCACCACAACGATTATCAGCATCCTGCCATCGCCACAAGCCGATTTTATCAGTACTTCCTTTGTTTGCCAGGGCGATACATCATGGTTTGAGGATGCATCATTTTCCATAACGGGAGCAGATATCACGAACTGGCATTGGGAATTTGGCGACGGAGGAACCTCCAATTTGCAAAACCCCTGGCATATATACAATACCGGTGGAAGCTATTCGGCCTATTTGCAAATAAGCGACGAAAACGGCTGCACGGCAGACACGAGCAAATCCATTGAAGTACATCTGCCTCCGCAAAGCGGTTTCAGTTACCAGATATTCAATTGCGATTCCGCTCAGTTCACAGACCAGAGCATTTCTTCTTCAAGTCTAAATATTTCCTGGTTTTGGGATTTTGGCGATCCGGCATCAGGAGCAAACAATTTCAGCACAGGACAAAATCCTTTTCACAAATATTATTCTGCAGGAAGTTATACAGTGATGCTCATCACTGGAAACACTGCTGGATGTTCTGACACATCATGGCTTACGATTAACATTACTCATCCCCATGCGGACTTCACACATTCCGCTCCTTCATACTGCCCGGAAATCCCAGTTCAGTTCACAAATTCATCAACCGGAACAGGCATCACAAGCTGGTACTGGGAATTTGGCGACGGAAGCACTTCCATTCAGCCTTCGCCGCAACATACTTTTGCTGATGCCGGAATTTACCAGGTTTCATTAAGCATTAGCGATATTTCCGGTTGTCAGAACCAAATATTCAAACAAGTGGAAATCCACGGCAAACCCGTTGCTTCCTTTACAAGCAACAGTCCGGTTTGTTTGGGCGATAGTATTTATTTTGATGATCTTTCATCTGCTGTAGGCAATGGCGCAATAACTCAATGGCAATGGGATTTTGGCGATGGAAGTACATCCGGCGATCCGGAACCTGCACATCTTTATCCCAATGATGGGTACTATACCGTAGCACTTCAGGTTACCAATGAGCACCTTTGCTTTGATATTGCGCAGGAGCCCGTTGAAATACAAGCCCTTCCGACAGCAGCTTTCGGATTCAATATTTTTGGCTGCGATACCGTTCAATTTACAGATTTAAGCCAATCGTTAAACTATGCCATCACCGATTGGGAATGGAATTTTGATGATCCGGATTCCGGCCCCATGAATTTTTCCAATGAGCAAAACCCCTTCCACCTTTATACCGAAGCAGGGACGCATAGCGTACAGCTGATCGTCTCCACTGCTGCCGGATGCCGTGATACAATAACACAAGAAATCAGCATAGATGAAAAACCCATGGCAGGCTTTACTATTGACCATGACAGCCTTTGTGCCGGTTTGCATATGCAGTTTACGGATACTTCGAGCATCGGCACAGGCAATATCAGCAGCTGGTTTTGGAGTTTTGGTGATGGAAACACATCCACGCAGCCATCACCGCAACATGCTTATGATGAGCCGGGCATGTATTTCGTAACTTTAACCGTTACGGGCAGCAATGGATGCACGGACAATGAAATACAGCCCGTTTTCGTAAGCCCGGGCGTTTTTGCCTCTTTCGACCACAGCAACTTACTTTGCGCAAAGCAGGAGGTACAGTTTTATGATGGGTCATCGAGTATTTGGCAAGGCGATATCACCGAATGGCTCTGGGATTTTGGCGACGGCACTACATCCACAGAAGATGAACCAACACATACTTTCCTGAATGCCGGAAGCTATCAGGTCAGCCTACAGGTAACCAACAGCTTTGGCTGCATTGATGACAGCATAAAAACTGTAGATATCAATGATCAGCCATTAGCAGATTTCAGTGCCCAGACAATAGAATGCGACACTACATTTTTTACAGACCTATCCTTTGAGCCATTCTCAAACATCACTACCTGGTATTGGGATTTTGATGATCCGTCATCCGGCTGGCAAAACCATTCCAATGATACCAACCCAACACATCAGTATTTTACTGCCGGAACCTATAATCCTGTATTGACAGTCACCAATGAAACCGGTTGCAGCAGCTCGGCAATGAAAAGCGTTACGGTCAACAGGCCTGTGTCAGATTTCAGTTCCAATTCGCCCTGTCAGGGATTAGTCTCCAATTTCACGAGTTCCTCATATTCACCCGGAGGAAGTATTATTGGTTGGTTTTGGGATTTAGGAGACGGGAATTCCAGCACGGATCCTAACCCAACGCACATTTATGATGCTCCCGGGACCTATTATGTAAGGTTAACGGTTACCAATAACCTCAACTGCCAATCGCACATAGTTAAGCCTCACTATGTGCAATATCCACCCTTTGCTGATTTCCAGATGAGTGACAATGTTGGATGCTTAAATGAAACGATTGAGTTTACTGATCTGAGCGTTCCCACTGGGGGAAGTATTGATATTGTTTCATGGTACTGGGATTTTGGTGATGGTGCTTTCTCGATGGAACAAAACCCAAGCCATACTTATACCCTTCCTTCAAATTATATCGTCACTTTGGTTGTTTATGACGAAAACGGTTGTTTTTCACAGGAAACCAAACCACTGGAAATAAGCCAACATCCCTTGGCAAATTTCACTCACGAAACCATAAACTGCGATACAACCAGGTTTACCGATCAATCCAATGGCATGGGAACCAACATCATCTATTGGAACTGGAATTTTGATGATCCGGTATCCGGAGCTTTCAATACAAGCACGGACGAAAACCCTTGGCATATTTTTACGGAAACAGGCACTTATAATGTCAGCCTTGTAGCAACAAATGAAAGCGGTTGCTCCGATTCAATTTCCAAAGCTGTTTTCTTTGACGCCACTCCTGAAGTTGGTTTTGTATTTGATACGGTATGTCTCGGAACACCGACAAGCTTTACGGATACTTCCCCGGCCAGCAACATCATTTTATGGAGCTGGGATTTTGGCAACGGCCACAGCTCAACGCAGCAAAACCCAAGTTTTACTTTCCTTCAGCACGGGCTCAACCCGGTCAGTTTAACCGTTACAAATGAAATTGGCTGCACCAACACTTTTACCGCCAATGTGATGGTGGACACCCTGCCCGAAGCCAATTTCGATATGTCGGACACCACCTGCCTGCTGCATGAAGTCCATTTTACCAACCTGAGCATCCCACATGCAGCAAGCATTACAGATTTTCTGTGGAATTTTGGCGATGGCACTACATCAACCGAAGAAAATCCCAGCCATACTTATACTGTCCCGGGCACGTATTTTGTAAATCTTAGCGTAGGCAACAGCAATGGCTGCGTAAACAGTTTGCAGAAACCTATTTTTGCCAATCCCGATCCAGTAGCCAATTTCACTTTTGATACGGTTTGCCTTGGACTGCCCACAAATTTCGTGGACCTGTCCTCTTCGCAATATTCGTATGTAACTTATTGGGAATGGCATTTTGGCGATGGCAGCGATACCCTTGGCATTATAAATCCGCCTCATGTCTATCCCGATTCCGGAAATTATACTGTACAGCTTATTATTGCCGATATGTGGGGCTGTTCCGATACGATCAGCAAAGAAATCCGGGTACACCCACTGCCCATTGCCGATTTCTCCATAAGCAACGAAAGTACTTGTAAAGGCGACACCATCTTTTTCCAGGATGAATCCACGCCAACCGGAGCGCCTTTGGCTGCATGGAACTGGTATTTCGGGCATCCTTCATCGGGAAGCAACGACAGTTCACAACTTAAGAACCCTTGGCATGTTTACGACTCAGCAGCAGTTTATTACAGTTTGCTTATTGTAACCGACAGCAATGGCTGCCGCGATGACATTTTGAAACCCGTGGAAATATATCCGCTCCCCAATGCAAATTTCACCTATAGCAGCCAATGCGTTACCGATAGCGTTTCCTTTACCGACCTTTCCTCTGCCAACCAGTCTCAGCTGGCGGAATGGCTCTGGGATTTTGGCGACGGCACAACATCAAGTGATCAAAACCCAAAACACCTTTATGCCGCAGGACTGCTCACTTATACCGTAAACCTGACAGTAACCGACACCAACGGCTGCAGTAAAAGCATTAGTCAGGATATTGCGCTGAGACCATTGCCGGAAGCAAATTTCAGTTATTCAATGAATGTGCCCTGCTCCGGTGAGTTTACTGAGTTTTTTGATGAAAGCCAGGCAAATGAGGGAATAATAACCTCATGGCAATGGGATTTTGATGATGGAAGCAGCTCCACAATTCCCAACCCGGTGCATTATTACCCCCTGAGCGGAAATTACAATGTTCAGCTAATTGTGCGTAATTCGGGTGGTTGTTATGACACCACAATCCAAACTGTTATAATTAATGAAGCGCCATTGGCCGATTTTACCTACGATACGGTTTGCTTTGGTGATACCACACAATTTATCGACACAATCTTTACTTCGAGCGCCATCATTGAACGAAAATGGGAATTGGGCGACGGACAAATTGCCTATGGCAAAAACCCGCTGCATCATTATAATTATGCCGACACTTTTGATGTCCGTTTAACGGTTACCGACACCAACGGATGTATCAATTATATGGCACATCCGGTTATTGTGCGCCCCGCACCAGCTGTTGATTTTGAATACAACACTGCTTGTCTCGGTAATGCAACAAATTTCCATGGTATCAACAACGGCACAACAATATCATGGTTTTGGACCTTTGGTGACGGCAGCACATCCACGGCGCAGGATACAGCCTATCATTATCAGCAAGCCGGCGTTTATAAAGTTACGCTTACTGCTTCCGACATAAACGGATGTAAGGCAACAATCGAGAAATACGTTGCTGTCCTTGATATTCCCAAAGCAAATTTCACCTGGGACAACACCTGGTGCGACGATGGTTTTGTCCAGTTCCACGATTCATCATGGCACAGCTCCGCCATAATTGATCAATGGCAATGGCAGCTCGATTCCAATTATTTCAGTATTTGGCAAAACCCTGATTATGTGTATGATATTACCGATACCTGCTATAATGTTAAATTAATTGTTACCGACAACAAAGGCTGCTCCGATTCGGCAACAAAAACTGTTTGCGTGGTTGCCGGTTTCCACATTGATTTTGGTTTTGAAAATGCCTGCCCGGGCGATTCTGCATTGTTCAGGGGCATCAGCCTGGCAGAAGAAGATCCGGCTGTATTGTGGCAATGGGAAATAGGCCAGCAAACTATTGAAACCCAAAACGACTCACTTTGGTATGTTTTTGAAGAAAGTGGGCCGGTTGAAATAAAACTCAAAGCCTGGGATAGCGAAGGCTGTGTGGATTCATTGGCTCGGATTATAAACGTGTATAAAAAGCCAATAGCCCAATTTGAAGCAACTACCGCAGCATGCACGGACAGTACCCATTTTACCGATTTGAGCATTGCCAAGGCAGATGATATAAAGAGCTGGACATGGAATTTTGGCGACACAAACAGTGGAATATGGAACACCTCCGCCTTGCAAAACCCATCACATTTATACCCACAGGGTGACAGTCTGTACCGCGTTCAGCTGCACGTTAGCAATTCCGATGGTTGTTCAGATACGGCAAGCATGATGGTGCGGCATTTGCCCTGCTTCCAGCTCGGCTTCTCCATCAGAAGCGAATATCATTGTGCTGGTGAGGAGGTTTATTTTATTGATCAAACCATTATTGGCAGCCCTGCCATTGAAATTATTTCCTATAAATGGGATTTTGACGATGGCAATACGTTAAGCTATAACAAACACAGAGACAGCGTGCAGCATCAATGGCTGGTTCCGGGAGAATACAATATACGCTTTATGGCCACTGCACTGATAGAGCATGAAGTTATCCACGACACAATCATCAAAGCATTAACAATCAGCCCTGACCCTGTATCCCGCTTTACTTTTGCCGATGTTTGCGCCGGTGACAGCACACATTTTACCAATGAAAGCTTCATCAGCGAAGGCGAAATAAAATACCGGATTTGGGATTTTATGAACGGCGAGTACCTTACAGACGAAAACCCGATATATTTCTTTCCCGAAGCCGGCACCTACCCTGTTTCGCTCATCAGCATTTCCGAAACCGGCTGCCGCGATACCATGACACAGGAAATAGAAATCCACCCATTGCCAACTTCAAAACTAAAACTAAGACCACCTTACGCCTGTGGAGATTCATCCGTAATTGAAATCATTGATGAAGGATCAATCAACTCAGGATCAATCAGTCAACGTATATTCAGCTTTGGCGACGGAACAAGCGCCAGCACAATGCAGGACACTGTAAGCCACATTTATAATACCGGCAGCTATATTGTGAAACTGGAAAGCATAAGCGGGGCCGGGTGCAGCACTTTTGATTCCACAGACATCAGGATATTTGAACCACCTTTGGCCGCAATCAGCCATCAACCTGATAGTGCCAGCGGACTAAACCCGGTGATTGAGTTCAACCCTTACAGTTCGCTTGAAGGCGATGGAGCTATTACGAGCTGGTATTGGGATTTTGGTGACCATGAAAAAGTTTGGGAAATGGAGCCTGTCCACCGCTATAGCGATACAGGTTACTATAAAGTTATTTTGCGTATTGGTGATGAAAACCAATGCCATAGCAGCGACACCAGCGTTGTACACATTTATCCCGAATTAGCATTTTATATTCCTAATGCTTTCTCACCCAATGGTGACGGCATCAACGCCACATTTGGCCCAAGTGCATTATTTGTTAAAGACAAAAACTATGAATTCCTGATTTTCAACCGTTGGGGCACATTAATATACCAAACCAACAATATTAACAACAAATGGGATGGGCGTTTTGAGGGCGAAGCCTGTCCTTCAAATATTTACATATGGACTATTAGTTTAAGGGACAGCAATGGAGTAAAAGAGGTTTATAAAGGAACCGTTATGCTCATCAGATAGATTTAATGTAGATTTAAAACATTTTTTAAGTAACTTTAGAGCATAATTGTCGTAAAATTGAATCATTCTAATTACACTGCTCGTACAACCTTGATTCAAGGGAGTATGTCTGAAAATTAGACCGAAACGACAGACAGATTTCTGAGGAAAGTTAAGAAGAGCGTTTGACATGTCCTCCCCCAAAAATGGCGCGTGACGCCAAACATAGCTTGCTGACCAGGCCAATCGGATAGAGTGGCCCGGCTTTTTGTATGTAATAGTAAAATATACAGGTATGATAAAAATATCTACGACTAAGAACAAGCACTGGAGATTGAGACTCTTATTTTTCACTTTATTAACAGCCTTGAGCACCCATTTGTTTGCCCAAAATAATTATTACTGGGTAGGCGGTGATGGTCAATGGGACGATTTAACCCATTGGGCCAACAGTTCGGGCGGTGCAGGCGGAGCCTATGGCAGTGTTCCGACCAGTGCCGATAATGTTTATTTTGATGCCGGCTCAGGATTTAGCTCAGGCGATAGTGTACGTGTCGTAGTTACAGACGTATCCTGTAATGATATCGACTGGACCGGAGCAGCCAATGAGCCGGTTTTTTATGGCGAAAAAAAGATCACCATATACGGATCCATGACTTTGGCCGTAGAAATGGTCTTTAAATTTGACCTGGAAAGTATCCGCTTCTCTTCTGCTAATCCGGGGAACACCATTACAACCAATGGCAATGCATTATACAGCCCGGTATATTTTGAAGGATCCGGCGAATGGATTCTTCAGGATGCGCTCTATGTAGATAATAACCTGTTTTTCTCTAACGGTCACCTAAACACAAACAACCGGCATATTACCTGCGACCGTTTCAAATCTTTTGGATCAAATGCATGCACGCTTACCCTGGGGGCATCTTTGTTTGAGGTCAATAAAAGCGGAGGAGAAAGTTCCCACTCATGGGAAATACTGAACAGCAGCTTTTTAACACTCAATGCGGGCACATCCACTATTTTATTCAATGGTACAGGCCCGGATTATACAGTCATGTCTGCCGGTGATCATCTGGACTATTACAATGTCCGTTTTATGAAAACGGGAAAAATATATACCGAATCCTGTACCTACAACAAAGTCGAATATGGCATTGGCTCTATGGGCAGCGGTTATTTTGACGGCGACAACAACTCTTCTGTCGAAACCATTTTTTACGGAAGGGGATCCATCCTGGGAGACAATAACTCCTTTACCGACTATGCTGAGTTTTATAATAACAGCTGGATAAGATCAGGAGATAACGATTTTAATGAAATCCGTTTCCACAGATACCACTCTTTTGATGTAGCCAACGTCATGTATCTGGGCCCGAACACAACCCAATCAGTTACAGCTGATAATTTCAACCTGCTGGGAACAATCTATTGTGACCATACGATAATAATGTCTGATACTGCAGGACTGGGCGGTGCAGCTCCAGCTCCGGCTGTGCTTTATACCGATGATGTCCTCAGCTTGCTTTATGTAAAAATATCACGAATTCACGCCAAGAACGGGCCGGATCCTACTGGCATTGGCCTCGCTCCGGATACTGCATCCCAATCGATAAACAACAATGCAATAAACTGGTTTTTTGATGAGGAGTATTTAAAAGTTGACACAATTATAACTGAAAATGTTAGCCCCTGTAATTACAGCCATAACGGACAGATTCAGGTCAATATGAGTGGGGCACTCGGTACACTGGAGTACAGGATCTACAAATATGGCAACCCTTTGGGAACATGGCAATCATCCAGCTTATTTACCAATCTGGATTCAGGATATTATACCGTATATTTCCGTGAAAACAGAAGTGGCACATATTGCTATCCAACAGAAACACTCGACAGTATCTTCATTTACGCACCACCAGTTATCATCATTGATTCAACACAAACTACTGATGCGCTATGCCATGGGGATTGCAGCGGCAAAATAATCATTTTTGCCCGTGGGGATTCCACTCTTGCAAATGATACTATCCCTCTTTATTATTCAGGGGATTACGGACTCTCCGGCGGCAGCAATTTCAGCAGTAATGATACGATTAGCGGTTTATGTGCCGGCGATCATCCCATTATGGTGCGCGACGAAAACGGCTGTTTAATGAACTGGAACGGCTCCGTTGCTATTCCAGACACAGTAGCTACCGGCCAGCCGGATACCATCATCATGAATCCCATCCAACATACTGTAACATGTTATGGCTTATCAGATGGATGGGCAAGATTCAATATAACCGGAGGAACGGCACCATACACTCATCATTGGGAAACCGGAAGCACAGCGGAACGCATAGAAGATATGCCTGCAGGAATATACACAGATACCATAACTGATGCCCATGGTTGCATAGCTATTGATAGTGTACAGATATTTCAACCCGACTCCCTTTACCTCACATTCGAAAACGGGACAGACCTGGGACCGCCCTTAAGATACTGGGCTAAAGCTATTCCTATTGGAGGTCAGGCCCCTTATTCGCATTGGTGGACAGATAATGTGACTACAGGAGGGAATGCCAGAACACAGGACTCCATCTACAACCTTCTGGCCGACACATATATCGACACTGTTACAGATAACCGAGGTTGCCAGGCATGGGGAACAGTGGTATTACAAACATTGGATATTTCCATTGACTCATCAAACATCAGCTGCTACAACGGAAGTGATGGATGGATCACAGCAACAGCACTTGGAGGAAATACACCCTACACTTATGAATGGATCAATGTTTCTGAAGGCGGAGCTGTTATTGGCACGGATGCCACCATAACCAATCTCGATACGGGCACATATAAAATAACTATTACAGATGCAGCACCTGTTCAGCAATCACGCACAGTCGTGCTTACACAACCGGCCTCAGCACTTTCTCTTACTGCGGTTGTGGACAGCATTGAATGCTATAGCGAAACCAACGGAAACATAAATATTACAGTTGCAGGAGGCACACCTACTACATTGCCCTCATCTCATTACGATTATCAATGGACGTATCTGGGCGCGCCTTTCAGTACCGATGAAGACCTAAGCAATCTGGATACTGGAATTTATTCACTGCTTGTTACCGATTCCCTGGGTTGTTTTATTGACACTTCATTTACCGTTTACGAGCCTGATTCAATTATTGTCCGTTTTACATACGGAAATAATGATTGTTCAAGCACAGGCTACTGGCTAAGAGCAGATGTCAGTGGAGGCACAGAACCTTTCTCCTACCACTGGACGCCCCATGCTATTGGCGGATCTAATACGGATTCTATCTATAATATTGAAGCAAGGGATTACAGGCTTCACTTAGAAGACGCCAATGGCTGCACACTGCACACCGACACTACTTTCATCATTGAAGCACTTGCGATTTCTATCGACTCATCGAATATCACCTGTTTTGGTGGCAATGACGGCTGGATTACCGCCGGTTTAAGTGGAGGAATTCCACCATTCTCCTACGAATGGACACCCGGAACACCCTCCGGATACACAACGGATTCAGTTTACAACCTGAGTGCGGGCGCCTATACATTAACAGTTACTGACAGTTCAAACTGTCCCCACAACAGAAATGTTACCCTCACCGAACCCACAGAGCTGGAAATCACCAATGTGGCCTCCACGAACATTACCGGATGCCAGGGTGATGCCAACGGTATCATTACGATTACGGCAAATGGAGGAACACCCATCATTCAATACAGTATTGATGGCGGCAGTACCTGGAGCAACAGTAGTTCCTTTGTAGGCCTTATTGCGGGCAATTATAATGTTCAGGTAAAAGACGCCAATAATTGCATCACAATTTATGCTTCAAACCCTGTTGTATTGACCGAACCTTCAGGAATCAGCATCACAGATGTTGACGCTACTGATCCCTCCTGCAACGGATTTACCGACGGCAGCATCACCATCACGGCCAGTGGAGGAACCGGAGATTTACGGTATTCCATCAACGACGGAACAAGCTACCAATTTAATGACCCGGTCTTTACAGGGCTCAGCAGCGGAAGCCATACCATCCGCGTGCGCGATGACGAGGGCTGTGAAACCACATGGGCTTCAAATCCCGTTGTTTTGAACGACCCGGCCGTGCTTACCAACAGTTTCAGCAATACGAACCCAACCTGCGCAGGTTGCACCGATGGGGAAATTACATCTATACCCGCCGGAGGAACTGCGCCCTACAACCACTCCTGGAGTAATGGCGCAAGCACAGCCACCATCACCGGGCTGGTTGCCGGAATTTATTATGTCGATACCATTACCGATAGCCACGGTTGCCAGATTTTAGACAGCACCATCCTGACCGAACCCGGGCAATTCCTGATCGATATTGACAGCTCCAACATAAGCTGTAACGGCTATAACGACGGATGGATTGAAGCAACAGTAAGCGGAGGAACCACACCATACTCTTATGAATGGAAAAAAGAACCCGATCCGGCGGTTGTTTCAACCGACGCACTGGCAAATAACCTTACTGCTGGCACTTACAGCTTAATTGTTACCGATGCTTTTAATTATAAAGCTTATGATACAGTTACGCTGACCGAACCAAATCCAATAGCAATAAGCTTTACGCTCAGCTCTGATTCCATTTGTGCGGAAGACAGCTCTGCCTGGATTTTGGCCAGTGTAACAGGAGGAACTTCGCCTTATTCATACAACTGGAACTCAGGAGACGTACTTCCTGCTAATCCGGATTCCATTTTTAATCTTTACGCAAACACCTACACTTTAAATATCACGGATGACAGTGCATGTATAGCGTCTGCGGACACCGTCATCTACAATTACGGCGCACCGGTAGCTGATTTCAACAGCGATACGGTGTGTTTCGGAAATCCCTCGCATCTTACCGACCTTTCGAATGGCACCGATGCAGGTTTGTACAGCTGGCACTGGTTCTTTGGCGATGGCACCGACAGCCTCATCACCATACCGGATTCACCGGATATTGAACATACTTATGCCACAGCAGGTAAGTTTGAAGTGCGCTTAGTTGTGCGCAACCTCAACGGATGTATTTCCGATACCCTTGCCGATTCCGTATTAGTTAATGATATCCCTGTGGTTAATTTTACCAACGATACTGCTTGTTTTGGAAATTCAACCAACTTTACCAACTTAAGTTCGGCCTCTGCTCCGGCCAGCCTTGTCAGTTGGAGCTGGGAATTCCCCAACGGAACATCCGCGGATCAGAATCCGGCACATATTTTTGATTCCTGGGGCCTAAACGAAGTACAACTTACTGTTACCGACAATATTGGCTGTTCGGATTCATTGACAAAAATGGTACTGGTAGATTCATTGCCTGTTCCAAATTTCTCTTATGATGACAATTGCACCGGAAACTTCGTTTCTTTCACCAATGAATCCATTGGAAACGGCAGCACAATTGCATCAAATTACTGGGACTTTGGCGACTTGTATTACAGCTCCGAAGCAAACCCGATTCATTATTATGAAACATGGGACACCACTTTTCTCGTGAGCCTCACAGTGACCAACAACCGCGGCTGCCGGGATTCTATTTCCGATTCGGTTTTTGTGAGTACGCCAATTGGAGTAGATTTCACTTTCGACACCGTTTGCTTTGGCGACAGCACCCATTTTTATGATACTACTATTATCGCCAACGATCAAATTGAATCCATCAATTGGTTTTTTGGTGATGGTTCGCAGGATACAGTGCATAATCCGGCGCACCAATACCCCTATCCGGGCCAATTCAGTGTTACTTTATTGATTGTGGATACCGCAGGATGCAGTTCAAGCGTTTCGCATACCGTAATCGTTGATTCACTGCCCAATGTCGATTTTGAATGGACACGCGAATGCTTCGGCGACAGCACTGCATTTACCAATCTTTCCAACGGTGCAGATACCAATCTGATTGACTGGACCTGGCATTTTGGCGACGACAGCACCAGCACCCTTTTCAATCCAAAACATTTATATCAGGCGCCTGGTGAATACCTTGTAACTTTAAGGACAACAAATTACTGGGGCTGCAGCGACAGTATTTCGCATTTAATCATTGTGGACTCCCTGCCCCAAGCCAATTTTGCTTTTAGCCTGGCTTGCCTTGGCGATTCCACTATATTCAGTGACTCCTCACTGGCCCATTCCGATCCCGGCCTCACCAACTGGTTCTGGGACTTTGGCGACGGAGATAATTCCTCACTGCAAAACCCGAAACATCTCTTTGCTACTTCCGGCGATTTCCCCGTGCAACTCACCGTTACGAATAGCCTCGGATGCATGGACGACACAACGCAAACCGTAACTGTATATCCATTGCCTGTTGCGAATTTCGAAGCGGATTCGGTATGCTTTGGTGATTCCACCCATTTCACCAGCCTGTCCAATGGCTCCGGAGCTGCACTAACATCCTGGTATTGGCAATTTGGCGACGACAGCACATCAACCGAAGAACATCCGGTTCATCTTTATCAGGCAGACGGAACTTATGCAGTAACACTCTCCGTTACAAATGCCAACGGCTGCCAGCACGACACAACAATAAACATTCTTGTGCGCGCTTTACCACAAGCCGATTTCGATTATTCTCAAGCTTGTATTGGCGACACCACTCATTTCACGGATCAATCCCTTGGTGTGAGTGGAAATATCACTTCCTGGAACTGGAGTTTTGGCGATGGAGGAACATCTGCTATTCAAAACCCAACTCATTATTATGCCAATGAAGGCCTTTATGATGTACAACTGATTGTAGTTACTGAGCATGGCTGCTCCGACACTATCATACAGCCAGTTCAGGTGGACACATTGCCCACAGCAGATTTTAGCTATTCCGCAAGTTGTATCGACCGTGCCACACATTTCTACGACGAAAGCGACCCAAATAACGGCGCAATCGTAAGCTGGCAATGGGACATCGACAACATCTGGAGTTCTACGGTACAAAATCCAACCTACGCATTTAACACATACGGCAATCATACCGTACAACTTATTGTATCCAATTCGCACGGATGTTCAGACACAGTGGTTCAAACCGTTTTCACAGATTCCCTGCCGAATGCTGAATTCACTTATACCAGTGGATGTTTGGGAACTGTAACCGAATTCACCGACCTCACCGACCCAACCGGTAGCTCTATTGACTCCTGGACATGGTATTTCGGCGACGGAGCCACATCTACCGAACAAAATCCGGGCCACACCTACGCCGCCAGCGGTTCCTATAATGTCAAACTGGTTGTGGTGAAACCGATGGGCTGTGCCGATTCCGTTGTGCACAGCGTATTTATCGATTCCATTCCTGATGCCGCATTCTCTGCTGATACTGTCTGCTTTGGCTATGCAACACAGTTTACCGAATCCTCTACTTCGCACGGTACGTTGAACAACAGCTGGCATTATTATTTTGGTGACGGAACTGACACCCTGATTTCCTATCCGAATTATATTCAGCCCACACATACTTACCCGGCACCGGGCATATACAACACAATGTTGGTTGTAGGAAATGCAAACAACTGCCTGGACACCGCCTACCTGGATGTGATGGTCGATACTTTGCCCGAACCGGCATTCAGTTATACTCAGGCATGTTTTGGTGACACCACCTGGTTTACCGACCTGAGCACGCCCAATGCGCCAGCCCTCAACAATCAAATCTGGGACTTTGGCGACGGAAATACCGGAACAGGTGCAAATCCGTATAATCTTTACGGAGCACCCGGCACATATACCGTTTGGCTCAGCATCGAAAACAGCAATGGCTGCGTGGACAGCATCAGTCAGGAAATTGTTGTGGATTCCCTGCCGGTTGCTAATTTCTCCGCGCCACAGGTCTGCCTCGGCTACGAAACCCCTTTCAGCGACCTTTCCTATGATGGTGGAGCAAATATCAGCAGCTGGAACTGGAACTTTGGCGACGGAAATACATCCATGCTCCAAAATCCAATACACACCTACGCCACTGCCGACACTTTCCTTGTTAGCCTTAGCGTCATCAATCTAAACGGATGTACCGAGGACACGACTATGAAAATTGTGGTTGATTCACTTCCAGTGGCCAATTTCACATTCGACACTGCTTGTTATGGGCTGCCCACAACATTTACGGATTTAAGTAGTCCGAACAGTGCAAACCTCGCAAGCTGGCACTGGTATTTCGATGATCCCGCATCCGGCGATGACAGCACATCAACTTTGCAAAACCCGGCACATATTTTCTCTGCTCCGGGCACTTACAACGTTATGCTGATCATAGCCAATAACAACAGCTGCGAAGACACCGTTTATCATGAAGTACTCGTAAATCCGGGTGCTGTGGCAGAATTTACAAACGATACATCCTGCTTTGGCAATCCAACGCATTTCACAGATGAATCTTATGGAATCACAACCGATATTGTAGCATGGAGCTGGGATTTCGGTGACGGAAACAGCAGTACGCTTCAAAATCCGGAATACACTTTCGCCAATTGGGGCATCCATCAAGTGGAACTCACCGTAACTGATGAAAATGGTTGCCTGGGCACAATACAACACAATGTTGTTGTGGACAGCCTCCCCTTCCCGGGCTTTACATACGATAATCAATGCGTGGGCGAAGTCATCAATTTCACAGATACATCGCATGCTAATGGCTCACCAATTGTCAGCTGGTACTGGGATTTCGGTGATGGCCACTACAGTACACAACAAAACCCAACCCATATTTTTACAACACACAGCCCGTTTACTGTAAGTCTGACAGTAACTTCAGCACGCGGCTGCAGCGATTCTATCAGTCAGGTGGTTTTGATGAACCCTCCCTTTGATATTGACTTCTCAGCCGACAGCGTTTGCTTTGGACTGGAAACCCATTTCAATGACGAGCTTCTGACACCGGGAACTGTTATCGTAAGCCGTGAATGGGACTTTGGTGATGGCAATACCGGCAGTGGCGAAGACCCAACACACACCTACGCCCTTGCCGGAAATTACAATGTAATGCTCACTGCTATAGATGACTGGGGCTGCATAAAAATCGTAAACCACGTTATTCCGGTTTACCCTGCACCAGAACCCGATTTTGATTATACTACGCCCTGCGAAGGACTGGCCACAGAATTTACCGACCTCACTCCCGTAACGGGTTCAGGAATTGCCAGCAGATTATGGAAATTTGGCGACGGCACTACATCAACCGAACAAAACCCGAACCACACTTATCTGAATGACGATATCTATGAAGTTTGGCTGATTATCGAAAACGGCAACGGCTGTATCGACTCCGTGAGCCAGAACGTGCCGGTTTATTCGGTTCCGGTGGCCGATTTCAATACCACACATAATTGCATCGGGCAACCGACACACTTTATCGATAATTCATCATCACCGGTAGGGAATATCATTAGCTGGGCATGGGATTTCGGCGATGGAAACACTTCCACAGACCAAAATCCAACACATTATTACGCGGCAGCAGGCGACTTCACCGTCGAGCTGATTGTAAGCAATATAAACAGCTGCACCGATACCATTAGCAAAACCGTCAGCATTTATCCGCCACCTACGGCAGATTTCTCTGCGGCACCGCTTTGCCTGAACAACCCAACACAGTTTACGGATCTCTCCTCTGCTCCCGGAGGAAATATTGTAAGCTGGTCCTGGGATTTCGGCGACGGTTATTCCAGCAACGACCAAAGCCCGGCGCATACCTATGCCGCTTCCGGCGATTATGATGTACACCTGATCGTTACCGATGAAGAAGGCTGCACCAATGATACCACAAAAACCATTACGGTTTATCATTTGCCGGCACCGAACTTCACCTACATCAATGCCTGTGAAAACGATACTACATATTTCTTCGATGCCTCAGCTCCCAATGGCGGCAGTATTGCATCACGTTTATGGAAATTTGGCGACGGGACAACATCTACCGATGAAAACCCTTGGCATATTTATAGCTTAGGAGGAATTTATGATGTAACACTCATCATCAGCAACAGCAATGGCTGTACCGATTCCATTGTGAAGCAGGTAGAAGTCCTGCCTCCGCCAATGGCCGATTTTAATGCCGACAGCGTTTGCTTTGGTGAACCGACACACTTCTTCGACAATTCATCCAGCACCAGCGGAAATATCAATTCCTGGGTATGGACTTTTGGCGATGGAGATGGCTCCACCGATCAAAACCCAGTACACACATATGCTGCACAAGGCATTTATGACGTACAACTGATCGTAACCAACCTCAATGGCTGCCGCGATACTGTAGTCAAAGAAGTTGTTGTGCATCAATTGCCTGTAGTTGATTTCGAAAGCGATGAAGCCTGTTTGGGCGATTCCACGCATTTCACCGACCTCAGCACATCCGGCGGTAACCTCAGCAGCTGGTTCTGGGAATTTGGTGATGGAAATACTTCCACTGTTCAAAACCCAACTCATCTGTTTGCCTCAGCTGGAACTTTCAATACCACACTGACAGTAAGCGACGAATTTGGCTGTCAGAGCGATCACAGCGAAAATGTAATTGTGCATCCGCTTCCTGTTGCAGCTTTCAGTTTCAATTCGGTGACGTGCTCCAATGATACTATTTTCTTTACAGACGAGTCATCTTCTGCCGCAGGCATCAGCAGCTGGCTGTGGGATTTCGGAGATGGGGCAACATCCACAGCTCAAAACCCGTGGCACATCTTCCCGTCCGGTGGAAGCAATTTCGTAACACTCACTGTTACCGACGGAAATGGATGCGTGAACAGCATCACACATGAGCTCTATATTGCTCCTCCACCTGAGGCAGATTTCGAATATTCAGGAACCTGCGCCTCCATGACCACACAGTTTACTGATCTTTCTTCAACCATTGAAGGAACACTCATATACTGGCATTGGAATTTCGGCGATCCGGCTTCCGGCATCTACAATACTTCGGAACTGCAAAACCCAACACATATCTACACCACGGAAGGTGATTATCAGGTACAGCTCATTGTGCGCAATACGGCCGGATGTGAAGACACCCTGGTTCAAACGATCACTATTGATCCCGATCCGGATGCGGATTTCACTTTCAACAATCCATGTGCGCACGATACCAGCTATTTTGCTGATGCATCTGCGCCGGCAACTGCGCCCATAAATTCATGGTTCTGGGAATTTGGCGATGGCCATACCAGCACGGATCAAAACCCATGGCACCTCTTCACTACCTCCGGGCAGTATATGGTCAGCCTAACGGTTACCGACGACAACGGATGTGCCAATACCGAAACCAAAATGGTAGTCATTTATCCATTACCCACAGCTCTCTTCCAGGTAGAACCAAGCTGCGCCGGGCTGATCACACATTTTACAGATTACAGCAACGGCGGTGGCGCTGACATCACTAATTGGTATTGGGATTTCGGCGATCCCACTTCCGGGGCAAACAACTACAGTACAGCACAAAACCCAACGCATATTTTCAGCACAGCCGGGCTTTACAATGTAACACTCACGGTTGTCAATGCACACGGCTGCAGTAATGCCACTACCCTACCCATCGAAGTGCTCAACGCTCCTGTAGCTGATTTCGAAGCGGACACCGCTTGTAAAGGGACACCAACTTACTTCAATAACCTGTCCTATGATATCGACGATGTAATTGTAAGCTGGTACTGGGACTTTGGCGATGGCTCAACAAGCACGCTCCAATATCCGTATCACACCTACGACGAAGCAGGCACGTATATCGTTTCGCTGGTCGTAACCAATTCTATTGGCTGCACCGATAATATTGCCAAAGAAGTTGTGGTTCATCACAATCCGGAAGTTGAATTCAGCTACACAGATCCAAGCTGTTTTGGCGATTCCATACAATTCTTTGATGAAACCTATTTCACCGGAAGCAATATGGTGGACAGCTGGTTATGGTATTTTGGCGATGGCGATTCTTCCCTACTCGAAAACCCAAAACATTATTACGAATTGCCCGGCATGTATGTGGTTACACTCCAGGTATATGATACCAGCGGGTGTTTCGGAAGCAAACAGGAAGAAATCTACATCCATGAACCACCGGCTGCCAATTTCAGCTGGATCGTTCAAAACTGTGATAGCGCTTACTTCACCGACCTGAGTTATGATTCTGACACCACAATCGTACATTGGCAATGGAATTTCGGTGATCCCGCATCGGGAAGCAATAATGTTTCCAATGACACAAATCCGGTGCATCAATATCTTGTTGGCGGCGATTATGAAGTCAACCTGATTGTCACCAGTGCGCACGGCTGCATCGACAGCATCACCAAAACAGTTAATGTCAGTATGCCAGATGCAGGATTTACCGTTGATTCGGCCACACTCTGCAAGAATACGGCTACACAATTCTATGACAACAGCAACCCCAATGGCGATTTTTTCGTAAGTTGGCTATGGGATTTCGGTGATGGCACAACCAGCACCCAAGAAAACCCAACACATAATTATGCCAATGCAGGCAATTATTATGTCAGCCTGCTCGTCACCAATTCGCAGGGCTGTGAAGACACCGAAACGCACAGCGTACAAATCAATCACGGTCCGCTGGTTGATTTCGAATACAGCTACCCGAACTGCCTCGGCGACAGTATCCATTTCACCGACCTCACAAACACCTACGGTGGCGTACCGATCACCTCATGGTTCTGGGATTTCGGCGATGGCAACACCTCTACCGAGCAAAACCCGGGACACATTTACACCTCATCAGGCACCTACAATGTTTCCCTCAGGGTGAACGATGCCAGCAACTGCCCCGATTATCTGGTAAAACCGGTTTATGTCAGTCCGCTCCCAATGGCACATTTTGAGCACAACATCACCGGTTGCGACACGGTTCAGTTCACCGATCTTTCCACCGATATTGATACTACGATTGTCGCTTGGTACTGGAATTTTGACGATCCAACATCCGGCTACAACAACATCTCCACAAATCAACATCCTGTACACGTTTTCCACAACGCAGGCGATTATGATGTAAGCCTGATCGTAACCAACGCTTTGGGCTGCCAGGATACTATAAACCAAACAGTGAACATTTACCGCCCGGAAGCTGATTTCAGCATAAGCAGCGACAGCAGCTGTATGAATATTGAAGTCTATTTTACCGACGAAAGCGAAACCTATGGTGATGTGATCACTTCCTGGCTGTGGGAATTTGGCGACGGACAAACATCCACAGCACCGAATCCTTCGCATTCGTACAATGATTACGGTGTGTTTGACGTGAGTTTGACCATCACCACCGCTTATGGCTGCTCCGATGTAAAAGTCCTCCCGCTTTATATTTATCCGGGACCGGATGCCGAGTTCTCCATGGAATACCCCAGTTGCCTCGATGATTCCATTCAGTTCACCAATGAATCCTCCGGCGCAGGCAATATGCCTCTTGTTGGCTTCTATTGGGAGTTTGGCGATGGCAGCACATCTACCGAAGAAAATCCAGCCCACGAATATGTTATGGCCGGAGAATATTTCGTAACACTGGAAGTTACCGACGAACGCGGCTGCACCAGCCAGATATCGCATCTGCTTACGGTCAGCGAACGTCCGATGGCCGGATTTAACTATGATGTACACCTTTGCGATACGGTATTCTTCGAAGATGCCTCCGAAGATAACGACACTACCATCGTAGCCTGGTTCTGGGATTTCGGCGATCCGCTATCCATCTGGAACAACCAGTCCACACTGCAAAACCCAAGTCACGCCTACCATGAGGAAGGCGATTATACAGTAACCCTGATTGCAACCAATGCCTATGGCTGCCGCGATACCGTTCAGGACATCATCACCATCATCAGGCCGGAAGCCGATTTTACTGTAAACGATGACTCTGTTTGCCTCGGAACAGCCATTGCCTTTGAAGACATCTCCGATCCACATGGCGGCAATATTATTGACTGGTTCTGGGATTTCGACGACGGAAACACAGCCAACGTTCATAACATATCGCATGTTTATGACGAGCCCGGCACTTATTACGTTAGCCTGACCATCACCAACTCACTGGGCTGCCAGGACAATAAAGTCAAGCCGGTTCATGTGTTCTATCCTCCTGTAGCTCAGTTTACTTATGATGATGTTACCTGCCTCGGCGATTCCATACATTTTGAAAACGAATCATATACCACAGGCGTAAATTCTATTGTAAGCTATAACTGGAACTTTGGCGATGGCAGCACATCCACTGAAGAAAATCCGGTGCATTATTTTGATGATCCCGGTTCATATTTCATAACACTTACCATCACTGATGATGCCGGTTGTATTGATGTTGCTTCGGAATATATTGAGATATATCCCGCACCATTTGGTAATTTCAACTTCCAGACGGTGGATTGCGACACAACCTATTTTACAGACGAAACCATCGACAATAATGCAGCAATCACAAGCTGGTACTGGGATTTTGATGATCCTGCTTCGGGGTGGCAAAATTACAGTACGGCACAAAACCCATCGCACCGCTTCCTCAATGCAGGCGATTATGAGGTACAGCTGATTGTTACCAATGCACTGGGCTGCGTGGACACTGTGTTGCGCACTGTCAGCATCCACCTGCCCACCGCAGAATTCAGCACCGATGTGGTTTGTGCAGGCTTACCTACCACGTTCACAGATGAATCAAGTGGCAACGGCAGCGCCATTGTAAGCTGGTTCTGGGAATTTGGTGATGGCGGAACATCAACAATACCAAGTCCTTCCCATACCTATACCAACAGCGGAATCTTCCTGGTGACCCTCACAGTAACCAATAATGCCGGCTGCATTAGTCAAAAAACCGAGCAAGTCGTTGTGAACCATTTGCCTATTGCCAATTTCACACATGATGCACCAAACTGTAACGGTTTGCCTGTTCAATTTACTGATGCATCGAGTATGGCCGGAGGAACAGCCATTACAAGCTGGAACTGGGATTTCGGTGACGGATTTACCAGCACCGAACAAAGCCCAAGTCATCTGTATGAGGCCGCAGGAAGCTACTTTGTTGTTCTGACGGTGGAAGGAGCCAATGGCTGTGCCGATGACACTACCATGACGGTTACCATAAACCCAACACCTGATGCAAACTTTGTTTATAATATCGTAAACTGCGACACCTCTTATTTCACGGACATCAGTGCTCCGGGTGGTGCAAATATTATTTTCTGGGAATGGAATTTTGATGACCCGGCTTCGGGTTTCTTCAACACCTCCAATGAGCAAAACCCATGGCATGTGTACGAAACAGCCGGAACCTACAATGTTCAGCTCATCGTGACCAATACCAATTACTGTAAAGACACTATTGTTAAACCGCTGATTTTCGATCCTCCAGCAGTACCGGAATTCACCTACGATACTGTATGTTTTGGCGACAGCACGCATTTCACAAACCTTTCTACAGGTCCGAATATCCTGCTCTACGAATGGACATTCGGAGATGGATTCTTCTCCTACGACGAAAATCCGGTACACAAATACACCGCTCCGGGCTCGTATAACGTAACTCTGCGTGTTACAAATTCAATGAGCTGTGTGGATTCCATCACACATGAGGTAATTGTTAACCCATTGCCTGATGTGGCTTTCACAACTTCCGACAGTGTTTGCTTCGGAAATTCAGTCAATTTCTTCGATCAAACGATTCCAAATGCCGATAGTATCAGCGCATGGCTGTGGAATTTCGGCGATGGAAGCACTGCAACGGTACAAAACCCAACACACGATTACGCCAGTGGTGGCAGCTTTGTGGTAAGCCTCACCGTAACCAACTCCAATGGCTGTGTTGATTCAGCTGTGCAGGCTGTCTTTGTCAATCCGCTGCCGGTTGCCGATTTCACTTTCGATTCGGCTTGCCTCGGCTACCCGACACAATTCTTCGATCAGTCCACATCACAATATAGCTATATCGTAAACTGGCAATGGGATTTCGGCGATGGCTCCGACACACTCGGCCTCCCGAACCCACCGCACGTTTATGAAAACTATGGCGATTTTGATGTGACGCTTATTGTGGGCGACCTGCTCGGTTGCACCGATACAATTACAAAAGAAGTACATGTGCATCAGCCACCAACCGCTGATTTCACGGTTTCTTCCGATACCATTTGTTTGGGCGACACCACTTTCTTCATCGACCAATCCATTGGCAACGAAGCCGGAATTGCAAGCTGGAACTGGTATTTCGGTGAGCCATCATCCGGCGCAGCCGACTCCAGCGAACTGCAAAACCCAATTCATGTCTATGATACCGCAGGAACATATTATGTGCTGCTCATCGTAACCGACAGCAACGGCTGTGTGGGCGATATCCTGAAGCCCGTTGTGGTAAATCCAAAACCCATCGCCAACTTCACATATTCCGCAGCATGCTCCAATGAAGGTGTTGAGTTTATCGACTTATCGGCCATTAACCAGGACGAAATCGTAAGCTGGAACTGGAACTTTGGCGATGGAGAAACATCTACGGAACAAAACCCAATACACTTTTACGACCCAACAAATGTGGATACAACATACAGCGTAACACTTACAGTACAGGCATTGAACGGATGTATCGACAGTGTAACGCAGGACGTGTCCATTACCGCGGCACCGGTTGCTGATTTCAGCTATGCCGATGCCTGCCTGGGCTATCTGGTAGATTTCACGGATCTGTCGTCCACCTACAGTGGAATGATTGTGGACTGGCAATGGGATTTCGGTGACGGGGCAACATCAAGCCAGCAGCACCCATACCATTTATATGCACTTGCCGATACTTTTGATGTGCAGTTGATAGTGACCAATTCCTGGGGCTGCGTGGACACTACGGTGAAATCCGTCATCATCCACAATTTGCCACTGCCCGAGTTTGAAGCCGATACCGTTTGCTTTGGCGATACCACACATTTCACTGATTTGTCCTTCTCGGAAGGCGAAGTAAGCGAATGGCTGTGGCATTTCGGTGATCCATATTCCGGCGACAGCGACACCTCAACATTGCAGAACCCCGAGCACTGGTACACCCGTGCAGGAATTTTCAATGTAACACTGGAAGTTGCCGACACCAACGGATGCCGCACTTCAATAATGCAACAGGTACTGGTGAATCCACTGCCGGTTGCTGAATTCCATTTCGAATCAGCGACTTGCCAAAACCAGGCCATCGACTTCGAAGACCGCTCGTACAGTCCGGGAGGAGCCATACACGAATGGCACTGGGATTTCGGCGACGGAACCGTCATCACAATTTATCATCCCGGCAATCCGGATGTAAGCCATACCTACACCGAACAAGGCAACTTTACCGTTGGCCTTACCGTGGTCGATACTAACGGCTGTAGCGAATACACCGAACATTACATCACGGTATATCCGCTCCCAACGGCCAATTTCACATTCTCGGATACCGCTTGCGAAGCCGCCCTGATTTACTTCCAGGATTCGTCCATAGCGCAAAACACTCAGCTAAAATCCTGGTTCTGGGACCTTAATTATCCAAACCAGTATTACAGCCCGCTGCAAAATCCATATTTTTATTATCCTGAAACCGACATGACCTACACTGTTATGCTGGCCGTTGAGGATCAGCACGGTTGTGTGGATACCATATTCAAACAGGTTTATGTGAAAAAAGGATTTGAAATCGACTTCCTTGCAGATACGGTTTGTTTTGGAACGCCGACCAGCTTTACCGATTCGGTACTTTCGCCCACAGGTGATTCGCTGATTAACTGGAGCTGGAATTTTGGTGATGGAGCTACATCATCCGAAGAAAGCCCGCAAAACACTTTTGACAATCCCGGCATGCACTTCGTAAGCTTGCAGGCCAATAATCAGGATGGATGTCCGGCTACGGCCACCAAGGAAATCCTGGTTTATGCATTGCCCGAACCGGCATTCCGTGCGGCGCCGGCAGGTTGCGAAGACAGCACTGTATTTGAAGACCTGAGCCTTTACCAGAGCGATTCGGTAAACAGCTGGACATGGCGCTTTGGCGATGGAACGGACACTACCATTTTATGGCCCGACAGCCCGGATGTGTTCCATTTCTATCCACCGCAGGACAGCACTTATCTGGCAACGCTCATCATCGAAAACAGCCGCGGCTGTATCGATTCCATCCAGCAGGATGTCGTGCGTTATCCATGCCTCTTTGTTGATTTTGGCGAAGAAGGCGTGCTCTGCGACGGTCAAACCGCTACTTTCCGCGATTACAGTTTCACAGGAAGTGAAGATGTGCAAATGCTCGACTGGGAATGGTTCTTCGGCGATGGCAATTCGGTTTATTATACCGAGCAGCAGGATACACTTTACCACACCTATGCCGCTCCGGGCACATACATGGTAGAACTGGTCATCCGTGCCGAAGGAAATAACGGCATCGTACGCGATACTTCACGCCATGAAGTGACCGTTTACAACTCGCCCCAGTCTGAGTTTAATTTCGATAAGTTCTGCGTGAAAGCACCCACGGAGTTTACCGATTACTCCTTCGTTGACTTTGGCGAAATCGACCGCTGGTACTGGAATTTCGGTGATGGATTTACCAGCCGCCTGCAAAACCCGGAACATGTTTACTTCCAGGATTCGGTTTATGAAGTGCAACTCGTAACCCAAACCACCGACGGCTGTACCGATACGGTAAAACATAACTTAGAAATCCACGCACTGCCGGAAGTTTATCTGGTACCTGATGAAAACAGGGGCTGCGGTGACTCGCTCCGCTTTACTTTCCGCGATACCAGCGCGCAGCAACATGAAGTTTATCGCTGGACTTTTGATGATGACGAATTCGTCAATACGGATGAAGACTTCATTAGCAAACTGTTCTATTATGGCGAACACGAAGTAAAACTCAGGGTAACATCGCCATGGGGCTGTATCAACAGGGATTCTGCCAGCATTGAGCTCACAAGAAAACCCATTGCCGGCTTCCATCTCTACTCCGACAGCATCAGCATTCTGAACCCACGAGTTCAGATTACCGACGAATCGGAAAGCATGGACGCCCTGATCGAATACTGGCACTACAGCTTGGGCAACGGATACGATACCCTGACGCGCACTTTCGACTATATGTACAGCGATACAGGACATTACCATATCGAACAAATTGTTCAGGATTATAACGGCTGCCGCGATTCCATCTCGCATAAAGTCTTTATTTATCCCGAGCTCACTTTCCATATTGCAAATGCGTTTACACCCAACGGAGACGGAGTTAATGCCACCTTCAAGCCGCAAGGCAGATATTTTGAAGATAAAGCATATAACTTCCAGATTTTCAACCGATGGGGACAGTCCATTTTTGAAACATTTGACTATAATGAAGCCTGGGACGGAACCTTCAATGGCGATCCGGCCCCGGTTGGACTGTACACATGGGTAATTACGGTTACAGATACCTGGGGTGTGACCTATACGTACGATGGCTATGTAGTTCTCATTAGATAGCAACAGGTTTAAGGTTAAAGCCCCGGAGAGGTCCGGGGCTTTTTTTGTTTTCAGGATATTCGCCTCGGGACTTACAGCTCGAAAACCCACAATAAAATTCAGGGAATCTTTCACTTTTACCATAATTTCGCATCTAATCGAAATAGATTGTTTATATTTGAGCATGAATTTTTTTAGAAGTTGATGCTGTAGGTGATGTAATAGTAATTGGGGTGGGTTTATAGGCAGGAGTTGTAGGAAAAAATAAGGGCTGACACACCAATGAAATTGAGAATTAGAAATGGAAATAATTGACATAAATTTTGACTTTCGACAAGATAGCAAATGCGGCGACCCTGACACGGACAGCCAGAAACTATATGAAGCTCACAAGTTGTTATGGAGTAAAAAATTACCTAATGGGAAAGAATTTACATTGGAAATTAAAAGTGACAGTTATGGCAGGCTGCTCATTAAAAACAACTTGACTATGAATTTGTCAAGCGACAGAATGTGTCCACATTTTGATGGAAAATACAGTAATAAGTTTGACCGTTGGCTTTCAGACATTGATAGAGAAGAACTAAAACTTAAAGTACGGACAATTGGCGGACATATAATTTTTCCAGCTCACAAAAAGAATGGCTTCACAATTAATCAAGCCAGAGGAGTTAGCAGAATAATTTGCGACCGGTTTGACTTGACATTGGAATGCATTAGGCGTTTTTATAGAAACGAAGAAAGCCCACTTTCCAAGACCATGACAAATTACAAAGACTTTTTTGACTTGTTTATTGATTTTAAAGGTTATGCCGACTTCTTTCATTTACAAGACTTAATTGACCAACGTGGACAAATTGAATTTTCTTTGCCGTTTGACAATTTCAACAGACCGCCATTACCTCAGACAATTAATGAGTATAAAGAATACAAAGACCATACATTAGATTTCATAAAAAAAAGAAATAAAAGGATTTTAGAAAGTTTATACTAACCCAATTAGAACTTTGAACGATAATGGAAACATCGGACAAGAGGAATGTCAGACTGTAACACGCGGTATATAATATTGCCGTGGTTAGTGCTACTACTCAGTTGAAGATTCTTGCACCAGATGGCAAAAACCGTTTAGCCAACCCTGCCATATATTAAATGACCAATAGTCACAATTCAAAAAATCAAAATCAAAAAAATGAAAAACTTAATAACCACCACCCTGGCAATCTTATTGACAATAAGCATTTACGGACAGTCGTACATTCCATTGCCCGACTCCAACGCAAAATGGTGTATTCTGCACAATAACGGAACAATCCCCCCACCCGTTCATGGATACACAAACTACTATGAAACATATTATTCCGGTGATACTACAATTGCGAACCGGCATTACAAGAAAATTGAAAAGACAGAATATGATATTTTCTGTTTGAACACCAAAATCCAGGGGTCGGATTATCTGGGTGCTATCCGCGATGATTCCATTAAAAGACAAGTATTTTATATTCCAAAAGGCGCGACAGAAGAAAACCTAATCTATGACTTCAACTTAGAAGTTGGAGACACCCTTTTTAGCTATCTCAACTGGAACCAGCCCTTAATTGTTGCCTTCATTGATTCCGTTTTAATCAATAACAACCAACATAAAAAGCTGGTATTCCAATACGGTGAAGCAGAGATAATTGAAGGAATTGGAAGCATAACGGGCATCGTTGAAGAATTAACAGCTTTTGAAGGCGGAAGCAACTTATGTGCTTTATATATTGACACTAATCTTGCTTTCCCGGAATATCCCTGCAATTTGTCAGCAACCGACAGCTGTTTAACATTGAGCATTGATTATCATCTTAATAGCTCCGAAATACGGATTTACCCGAATCCGGCAAAATACAAGTTTCAAATCACCGTCCCGAAAGAAATCCTATTAAAAAAGCCAAATCTCAAAATAATGTCGGCTTTAGGCAAGCTATACAGAAGCCAAATGTTAACGACTGAAATTACAAACATTGACGTATGCGATTTAATGTCTGGAATGTACATTATTCAAATAATAAGCGGGAACGTATGTATTTTGAGCAAAAAAATTGTAATCGAAAAATAAGGACATCAATTAATCTGGCCAAACTATTGAGGTTTAGATCAGCTGTATAGAAATTTAGCTCGGAAAAATTTGGAAAATGGTATAAAAGTACTTATTTTTGTACTTAAGAAAGAACGTAAAAAAGAAAATTATGATTGCGGCCAATTATTCAGAGTTTAGGGCAGAATTAAAAAAATATTTGGATAGTGTTGAAGACAACAATGAAACACTGATCATTAAGCGTAAAAGCGGCAAAGGAACTGTTTTAATTTCATTGGATGAATATAACTCCCTAATGGAAACAATTCATTTATTGAGCTCAAGGAAAAATGCTGACCGGCTTTATGAGTCAATTCAACAAATGAAAACGGGCAAAACTGTAAAACCAAAAGAGCAAGAATAAATATGCTTATTACATTCTCCGAAAATGCCTGGCAAGACTATTTGTATTGGCAAAAAGCAGATAAAAGGGTCTTGAAAAAAATAAACGGTTTAATAAAAGACATAAAACGAGAGCCGTTTGAAGGCAAAGGAAAGCCTGAGCCATTAAAGTATGATCTGTCCGGTTATTGGTCCAGAAGGATTGACCTTGAACACAGACTTGTTTATCAAGTAATTGAGAATGAACTCCTGATTTATGCATGTAGATTTCATTATGATTAAAACATACCAAGCCTAATCAATTAAATGGCAAAAAGCCAATTGGCTGCCATTACACCACTTTTAAAAATCTCAGGCTTTGCTTTTAAGTCCTTCCGGCTTTAATATTTTGTTAATTGCTCCTTTAGGGTACTGAGCCCTTTGCATTTTGCACATATTCCCTACATTTGCCCTTGAAACACTAATTAACATACAATAGAACATTCATTATGAAACCAACCTTACTGATACTCGCCGCCGGAATGGGCAGCCGCTATGGTGGCCTAAAGCAAACTGATAAGCTGGGGCCTTCGGGCGAGACCATTATCGACTATTCCATTTATGATGCGATTCACGCCGGATTTGGCCGCGTGGTATTCATCATCCGCGAAGCCATACGTGAAGAGTTTGTGGAAGTGGTGATGCGCAAATTTGAAGATAAAATCCCCTGCTCTTACGTGATGCAGGAACTTGACAAACTACCGGAAGGCTACGAGCTGCCTGCAGAACGCAAAAAGCCCTGGGGAACAGGTCATGCCGTTTTAATGGCCGCGCAGGAAATCAAAGAACCTTTTGCCGTAATCAATGCCGACGATTTCTATGGGCGCGATTCTTTTGAGCAAATTGCCCGTTTCCTGAAACAACAGGATACCGAAAGCCACAATTTTGCTATGGTGGGCTATAGGCTTAAAAACACGCTTTCGGAATTTGGTTATGTATCGCGCGGTATCTGCGAAAGCAATGACGAAATGCTACTGACCACTGTTACCGAGCTTACAAAGATCAAGCGCGAAGAAAAGGGCATCCAATATCTTGATGAACAGGAAAAACCACATCCGCTCAAAGAAGAGGATATCGTTTCCATGAATTTCTGGGGCTTCACGCCAAAATTTTTCCAGCATCTCAAAACAGGGTTCAAGAATTTCCTGGATGAAAGCATAAACAAAGAAAAGTCAGAATATTACATCCCTACCGAAGCAAATAACCTGATCAATAAAGGCACAGCAACAGTTAAGGTTTTACCTACCTCATCAAGCTGGTTTGGCATTACTTTTAAAGAAGACAAGCAATTGGCGATGGACAATATCAAGAAGTTGGTTGGGGAGGGTGTTTATCCGGAGAATCTATGGCCATAATTAGTTTCTGTCCATAATGCCTCCCGAAGCTTCGGGATTATTCTTGGAGTTGAAACCAGTCATCCCGTACTATTATAATACCAGGAATGCACTTCGGCTGCGCTTACTTCGGCAAGCTCAGCACATCGCAGCATAACACCTTGACCTCGAACTTTCTGAAACAGAAACATGACTTCATAGACATGCACTAATTACATATGATGATTGACAGTCTGAAATATTTTCAAATAGAAGGAAAAATACAGAAGCTGGAGCCTGTGGGCAATGGGCATATCAACCGCTCCTGGCATTGTGTCAATGCGGATGCACAGGCTCCGGATTATTTTTTGCAGCAGGTCAATCATCATGTTTTCCCCAATATTCCCGCACTGACTTCCAATGTGGTGCGTGCAGCTTTTCGGCTGATTGAAAGCCAGGAAAAATCATCGAACCCGGGCAAAGCGGCAAAATTTCCGCGGCCTATCCCCACCTGGGACAAGCAATATTATGCCGTGGACGGGCAGGGCAGCTATTGGCGGATGTTCACCTTCACAAAAAATGCCCGCTCCTACGAGCGAACCGATTTTGAAGACATTGCCATGGAAGGCGGAAAGGCGGTTGGGCAATTCCAGAAATATATGCTGGGGCTGAATCTCAAAGGATTTCATGAGCCCATCCCCGATTTTCATAATCTGAAATTCCGCCTTAACAATTTTGACAAAGCATTGGCCAAAGCCGATGAATCACGAAAAGAAGAAGCCGCTCAAAACATCACATTTGTGCATCAGCGCAGGAAGGAGATGGAGGCGTATTTTCAGGATCTTGGCTCAGGCGACATCCCATTGCGCATCACGCACAACGACACCAAATTCAACAACATCCTTTTTGATGAGCACGATTTTTCTTTGTGCATGATTGATCTGGACACGGTCATGCCTGGCTTTGTGCAGTACGACTTTGGGGATGCGGCAAGGGTTTTATGCAATACTGCCAATGAAGATGAAAAAGACACCAGCAAAATTTCCTTCCGTATGGATTTGTTCCGGAGCTTTTGTTTTGGTTATAAAATCTATGCCGGAAATTTCCTGACGAAAAAAGAAAAGGCACTCCTGCCCTTCTCGCCCTTCCTGATGACTTTTATTATGGGCCTGCGTTTTCTAACCGATTACCTGGAAAACGACCGCTATTATAAAATTTCCTGTCCGGGACATAATCTTGTGCGCAGCAAAGCCCAATTTGCCTTTATTGCTGCGATGGACAAAGTCCGCGATGAAATTGAAAGCTGCACAAAATCTTATTTTTAGATGAAGGAATTTCGCCACAGAGCCAATGGAATAGAATTTGAATGCCGCGAAAGCGGAAGTGGCCCCTTACTGCTCATGGCTGGCGGATTTCGTTTTACGATGGATTTATGGCCCCAAAAACTGATTGAATGCTTATCCGGGCAGTTCAGGCTGGTGCAGTTTAACTTCAGGGGTGTTGCCGGAAGCGGTGATGATGACGTGCAGCATTCTATTGCGCTTTATGCTGATGATATAGCTTCTTTGGCGCAATCGCTCAGCCGGGAAAAAGCCATTGTTTTTGGCTGGTCGATGGGCAGTTATGCCGCACAGGAAGCCCTGATCCGCCATCCTGGATTATTCAGCCATGCCGTTTTGAGCTGCACCAATTGCGGTGGAAAGGAGTTTATCCCAGCAGAAGAAGATGCTTACAAACAACTGACACGCCCGTCAAAAAGCCCGGAAGAATCTGCAGAAAGCATGTTCCAATTGCTTTTTGGCCATGACTGGCCCACACAAAACCGCTGGTACTACCGCGAAATTCCCCGCCCAAAAACTTTTTGCAACGAAATAACAGCTCAAAAGCAGGATCGGGCAATTTTGGATTGGGACGGCACTTTTGAACGCCTTCCCGAAATCAAAACGCCTGTATTGATCATCAATGGGGAAAAAGACATCATCAACCCCAAAGAGAATGGTGTTTTGATGCAAAAACAGCTCCCTCATTCAGAACTCGTCCAAATTAGCGATGGAGGACATGGTTTGCTGTATCAGTATCCCGAAAAAGTTGCTAATTTTGTTGCTGGATTTATTGGCAAGGATTAAGCTAAATACTGCCGAATACTGCCAGATATTTGAAGATGAATTAATTGGGAAATCGTCTCTCAGAAAAACTCTATAATGAAAAAATCAGATATTTTTTTCACACTCGGCCTTATCGTATTTTTCGGGCCGTTTTTTATTTTCGACAGTTTATTCCAGTTTTACAAAGATGCCAATGCACTGCATCCTTACCTACTGAGTTACATTAAGTTTGCGCTTCTGGCCTCACTAGGCGAAGTGATCGGTCTGCGTATCCGCGAAGGCGTTTACAACCGAAAAGGCTTCGGTATTTTGCCCCGGGCTTTTGTTTGGGGTTTTCTGGGCATCCTCATTAAAATGGGCTTCACCATTTTTGGAAGCGGTGCTCCGGTAATGCTGGCCAGTATGGGCGTTGATTTTCCTGCACAATTTGGCGGAACCGGCGGCATCCTCAAGCACAGCATACTCGAAACCACATCGTGGCTGCATGTTTTGGCCGCATTCTCGGTCAGCACCACACTCAACTTCTTTTTTGCGCCCTTCTTCATGACCTTGCACAAAATTACTGATGAGCACATCAACAATACAGGTGGCAGCTTATGGAAATTCATTTCCACTCCGATGCCATTCGGACATTATATGGAAACACTCAACTGGGGCGTGATGTGGAATTTTGTTTTCAAGAAGACCATCATCCTCTTTTGGATACCTGCCCAGACCATTACCTTTATGCTCAATCCGGAATACCGCATACTATTTGCCGCATTCCTCGGAATTGTGTTGGGCGTTTTTATGGCAATTGCTGCTTTAAAAAGCAAATCGTAAGAAGACCCCCAGCAGTTCAACTGAAAACATTATCTTTATATCCAAAATAAAGACGCGATAAAATGAATAGAAAAGACACACCCATCAACTACGAAATTGTAACACAAAAAATCGCAGAAAGCGGATTGGAAAATGTAGGAAAATCCTCCATCCGTGAAGTAAAAAGACTCGTTGACAACATTGAAAATGCCACGGGGGAAAAATTTGTTCGCATGGAAATGGGCATTCCGGGCCTGCCTCCTGTACAAAAAGGCGTTGAAGCCCAGATTGACGCCCTCAAAAAGGGAATCGCCGCACTATATCCTGACATCCAGGGCATCCCGCAACTCAAAAATGAAATTGCACGCTTTGTTAAGCTGTTTTTGGATGTAGATGTGAATCCTGCTGGTTGCTTGCCAACTGTAGGCTCTATGCAGGGCGGTTTTGCAGCATTTATGACCGTAAACCGCATGCACGCCGAACGTGAAGGAACACTCTTCCTTGATCCCGGTTTTCCGGTACACAAGCAGCAAATTAAAATCCTGGGCCAAGATTACCGATCATTCGATGTATATGATTACCGTGGCGAAAAACTGCGCGACAAGCTGGAAGAAATGCTCAGCGACGGGAAGGTTTCGTCCATTCTGTATTCCAACCCCAATAATCCATCCTGGATTTGCTTCACTGATACTGAACTGCAAATTATCGGTGAAATGGCCAATAAATACAATGTGGTTATATTTGAAGACCTGGCTTATTTTGGCATGGATTTCCGCAAGGATTACAGCATCCCTGGAGAAGCGCCTTATCAGCCAACGGTAGCCAAATACACCGACAATTATATCTTTTTCATTTCCAGCTCAAAAGCATTTAGTTATGCCGGTGAACGCATTGGTATGATGGTGATCAGCGACAAACTCTGGAACACCACTGCACCGGACCTGAAACGCTATTACGCCAGCGACAGCCTTGGCCATGCCATGGTTTTTGGCGCACTTTATGCGCTAAGCTCCGGAACCAGCCATTCGGCACAATATGCGCTTACTGCAATTCTGAAAGCCGTGAACAACAAAGAATTCAACTACCGTGAAGGCGTGCTGGAATATGGCGAAAAAGCCAAAATCATGAAAAAACTTTTTACTGATAATGGCTTTAAAATCGTGTACGACAAAGACGAAGACAAGCCTGTTGCGGACGGGTTTTACTTCACATTCAGCTATCCGGGTTTCTCCGGTGCCGATTTGCTGCACGAACTGACCTATTACGGCATCAGCGCGATATCATTGGCGATAACGGGCAGCACACGCCTCGAAGGCATCCGGGCCTGCACATCACTGGTGCAACGCAGCCAGTTTCCTGATTTGGAAGCACGCCTGAAAAAATTCCATGAAAACCATCCGGTTGATTAAGCGGATCGAATAATTAAAAAAGGGTCGAATGAAAATTCGACCCTTTTTTTATCGTGCATGCAATCCGCATTCTTTCAATTCGGGGTTTTCCCACCACCATCTTCCGGCGCGGACATCCTCTCCGGGTTCAATGGCACGAAAATTATCATTCGCTCATTTTTGAATCCATATCATGTCACTGACAATCCAAGATTTTTACCCAGTCCTTCCTCGAAAATCTTAAACAAGGTAGATATTTGAATATCAATCTTCCCGTTTTCCAATCTTGAAATATAGCTTTTCTTTGTCCCCGTTTTATGCGCAAGATCCTCCTGAGTCATTCTGGCTTCTCTTCTTGCTTCCCGCACCATTTCACCAATAATAAATGATTTAGCCCGTGCTTCAAAAGCATCTCTTTTTTCTGTGCCTACAGCACCATATTTTATATTCAGTAGCTCATCAAATGTTTTTGCCTCTCTAATACTTTTCATCATTCAACCCTTTCTTTTTAAAATATTCTTCCTTCAATCTTAAGGCATTAATAATCTCACGTTTAGGAGTTTTTCTGCTCTTTTTTTGAAACCCTTGAAACAGAATCACAAGTTTTCCTTCATCAAAGCAACTAAAAATCCGATAACTATTATTCCCTTTGCTAATCCGAATTTCATACAATCCTTGTGTTCCTTCAATGTGTTTTAAAAACCTTTGCGAAATCCTATCCACTGTTCTTACAATCTTAACCTGCTTTATTCATGAAATTTCGTCATGAGCGTTCAAACCGCAATAAGAGAAAGGAAGCGCAGGTTTTTGGCGCACAGGAATAGCCGTAGCTATTTTGAGCACCAAAAAGATAGCATTCCTTTCTATTGCAGCGGTTTGGTCGCGTAATAGAATATTTTGTGAATAATGCAGGTTAAAGACATACTCAATTTTTTCCTGAGTCTGCTCATCAAGAGTAAGATAAAAGTCAATAAAATAATTCTCATAAAAACAGATCTCCCTAAGCATACCACAAAGTTAACAAATTTGTTAACTATATCAAAGAAAAAAAACCTGCTCCAAATTTTGTTGAGCAGGTTTTCAGGAATATTTTGAAAATCTTTTATCGCGCATGCAATCCACATTCTTTCAATTCGGGGTTTTCCCACCACCACCTTCCGGCGCGGACATCCTCTCCGGGTTCAATGGCACGGGTGCAGGGCTGGCAGCCAATGCTCGGAAAACCTTTGTCGTGCAAGCGGTGATAAGGCACATTATTTTCGTGTATGTAATCCCAAACATCTTCTTCTGACCAATCGATCAGCGGATTGAACTTTACAAGGCCGTTGTTTTCGTCCCATTCGATCATCTGTCCGTTGGTACGTGTAACCGACTGGCTGCGGCGCAAACCGGTAATCCAAACATCCAAAGAAGATAAGGCACGCTGCAAAGGCTCAATCTTGCGGATATGACAACAAAGTTTCCGGTTTTCCACGCTATCGTAAAAGAGGTTGATCCCTTTGGTGTTCACCATTTCTTCAATGCGCTTGTAATCCGGGAACATCACCCGGATATTGATACCATAACGGCTGTTTGTTCGTTGAATCAGATCATAGGTCTCCGGGAAGACCCTCCCTGTATCGAGGGTAAAAATATCAGCATTTTTATCTGCAGTAAGCACCATATCGGTTAAAACCTGATCTTCGGCACCCATGCTCGATGACAATGCAATTTTTCCCTTAAAACGCTCATGCATTACCTTGATGACCTTTTCAGGAGCTTGACCACGAAACTCTTTGTTCAGTTCTTCTGCTATCTCTTTCATCTATTTAATGTTCTTTTTTCAGATTTTACGCGGCAGCCTTCATCATTAAAAGACTGGCCTCCAACTATGTCCACGGCAGCGCATCAAACAAAACGCATAAACCTGCTCAAGGATTATTCGCCAAAAGTACAAAAAAGCTAATAATTCAAATTTCGTAGAAACCCTTATTTTTTTACCTTTATGGTGCAGCCAATGGCTTTGGTAGTAGCCGGATCGGGCATTTCACCTTTTTCGATTGCGGCAATTGCGTTTTCGAGGAATTTTTCTTCTACTGCAGAAGCATCTTTATAATTATCATCAATGGCTCCGATATAGCGCACAATAAATTTTTTGCCTTCGTTCTGTATCAGGAAAATATGCGGTGTGCGTGTAGCTCCGTATTGCGGAAAAACTCTCTGGCCTTCGTCAAAAAGATAAGGAAAATCAAAGTCCTTTTCATTAGCACGTTCCTGCATATTCTCAAAAGAATCTTCGGGCACTAATGCCGGGTCATTTGGATTGATGGCCACAACGGGATAGCCTTTGGGCGCATATTTATCGTTCAGATCAATAATACGGTCTTCATAGGCAACCGCATACGGGCAATGGTTGCAGGTAAATATCAGGATGACGCCTTTTTCGCTGGTAAAATCATCAAGTGAAATCATTTTACCGTCGATATTTTTCAGTTTAAAACCGGGTGCTTCATCACCGGGAGAAAGTTGTGCCATGAGGGGAATGTTAAAAAAAACAGCCAGGATAAAATTTAAGAATGTTGTCGTCATTGTTTTGAATTTATGGTTTGATTAAATAATCCAGTTCGGTCATTAATTCCTCAAAATTAAAGCCCTGCTCATAAAACCGTCGCTGTTCAGCATTATAGATCAATGTGGCCGGAATGGCTCCGCTCCAGTTTTTGTTCACCTGATCAATCCAGATGTGTGCTTTTGGATCATCGAGCAAAACCACATGGCCATTGATTGGATTTTCTTTAAGGAATGGTTTTACGCGCTTCTCAATATGATGCGCAAAATCAAGGCTCACAAATAAAAACTGAACAGGCTGGCCTTCCAAAAGTTCTGCTGCCTGATTGAATGCCGGCAATTCTTCCACACAAGGCTTGCACCATGTCGCCCAGAAATTCACGACATAAACTGTATCGTTTTGTTGGTGCAGGAATGGTTTTAAGCCATCAAAATCAAGCACAGAAATTTTTTCCTGAGCAAAACTTTTGGCAGAAAAAATCATTAAAACGAAAAAAAATATAAGGCTGAGCTTCTTCATTTGATTGTTTTTCAATGAAGTAAACAGTCTAATCGGCTTTTTGTTGCCACCGGATTGTTAAGAAATACATAAAGCTTATGAAAAGTCAATAATGGAACCTCCATCTATTTCTTTTCCCAGGCCGATTTCATTTGCCATGCACCATCCTTATCAGAGATTTGCGCTTCCCATTCCATTTTCTTCATCCAGGCTTTTCCGGGAACCGGCGAATAACCTTCTTTGGGTTCGATTTCCAGATAGATGTTCCCGTCAATTTTTTCCAGTTCATATTCTCCTGCGATGATCCCACCGATTTCATCAACACCTAAAGTAAACCGACCCTCGACTCCAAGATCACCGGCAAGGCAGTTCAATTGTGGGATTGGCGGTGAAAAACGGATACGCAGTTCATGGCCATCCTGCCGCCCGATCAATGATGTTATTTCATAAAAACCCTGATTTTCAATAATTTTTAACTCAAAACCCTGATCCGCTATACCCCCTATATTAACCGGTATTTCTGCTAAAACGCCTTTAAAATTTTTGTTCCAGCTCAAAGAAACCATATCCATGCTGTACTTGGTTTGCAAGCCTTTAATTCCGTTGACCTTAACCGGAAGTTTGATCAATTCGGCCGGCTGGCCGTTAATGTCCACAGAAACTTTTTCCTCATCAGCAGCCACGAATCGAAAATGCTTCATAAAAACCAAAGTCATAAATTCCGGTTCTTTTGCTTCGCCTCCAATGGGTGCTAAGAGGGATGCCGGTTCCATTTGCGGGTTTTGCTCATCAACATCCATAAGGATTTTATTTCCAAAACGATCTGTTAAGGATAAATGAATTTTCAGGCAGCCGTTCTTTTCTTCAAAACCATATTCAAAATCAGATGCCGTTAGCTCCACATCATTGAGTACCGGCGCATACATTTCATGGGTAAGTGCGAGATGCGGGCTGAAATAAATATCTGCTTTGCTTTCACCATCATAATACAAAATGACCATGGCTCCCTCATTTCCATCCTTTTCAATAATCTGCAATTCAATAGAACGATAATTGGCCAAAGGCTTAAATTCCACCAGCATCAGGCGCTCAATAACCCCGGCATCCCAGTTATTGGTATTCAAACGAAACGGGTTCAAAAGGACATCGCTTTTAGCCGCTCCATAAATACGAATATCATTTTGGCGGTTTCCCAGATATTCATTTTCATCAACAACCGAATCCTTAAGCTGGATACAGGCCGCAAAACCCAAGAGAACCAAGAGCACAACAAACTGAACAACAATGAAGTGAAGCCTGTTTTTCATAATTTACTTTGATTTGCTTTGAGCATCAAATATAGGAATTCAGAAGAAAACAGCATAAAAAAAGGGAATACCAAAGCATTCCCTTTTTTCAATATTTTAAACCAATTTTATTTCAGATTATCATTCATATGATCCGTAATTTTTTGGATCAGATGAGCACGGTCTTTGCCGCGCACGTTATGTTCGTGTCCGGGATAAATGAAATAATCCAGCTGTATTCCTTTTTCGATACACGCCTGTATGAAACTGAGGCTGTTTTGCCACACCACAACCGGGTCGGTAGTACAGTGCATCACCAGAAGATCGGTTTTCAGTTCACCGGCTTTATCGCTTAGACGAGCCTGATCATATCCTTCCGGATTTTCTTCAGGCGTATCCATATAGCGTTCACCATACATAATTTCATAGTATTTCCAATCGATTACCGGGCCGCCACAACTGGCTGCTTTAAACACATCCGGATGGTTCAGCACCATGCTGATTGTCATAAAACCACCATAGCTCCAGCCATCTATTCCCATACGGTCGGCATCAATAAAATCAAGGCTTTTGAGGTACTCTACACCTACCATCTGATCCTTCATTTCCTGCTGGCCCAGATTACGGTGAATCATGCTTTCAAATTCAAAGCCACGGTTTGCTGTTCCGTGATTATCCAGTGTAAACACTACATAACCTTGCTGTGCCATATAATTTAAGAAGATGCCTGCTCCGCCCAGCCAGGTATCATTAACCAGCTGCGAATGAGGCCCACCATAAACATAAAGGAAAACCGGATACTTTTTGCCTTCTTCAAAATCAGCAGGTTTAATCAAACGGTAATACAAATCATCGCCATTATCGGCTTTGAGTGTTGCTATTTCCATTTCGCCCAGTTTATAATCCTCAAGCGGATTGGGTGCAGTAAGGATGTTCTGAACGATTTTTCCTTTGTTGCTCAGCACATTAATTATGCGTGGAACATCTGTACTGCTATATGAATCAATCAAATATTTCCCAGAGTATGCCACCTGTGCCGAATGCGTACCATGTGCTTGTGTCAGTTTCTCAAGGCTTCCTTTTTTGATATTGAGCTTATAAATCTGTTGCTGAATCGGGCTGTCTTTTGTAGTGGCAATGAATAAATTCTCGCCTTTGGCATCCTGGCCGGCAATTTCCGTAACCACCCATTCACCTGTTGTCAGCTGCTTTTTCAGTTCACCTTCCTGGTTGTAAAGGTAAAGATGATTGTAGCCATTGCGCTCGCTGAACCACACAAAATCTTTTGCTTTATTGTTCAGGAAATAGGGTCCGTGCTCGGGTTCCACCCATGTTTCGGCTTTTTCCTCGAAAAGGGTATTTACCAATGCACCGCTTACCGCATCATAACGGTTTAGCTTCAGATGATCCTGACCACGGTTCAAAACCGCAATATAGATATATTTTCCATCGGGCGACCATGTAATATTGGTCAGATACTGTTCTTTGGGTTCTCCGGTTTTTAAGTAAACCGTTTTTGCAGTGGCCACATCGTACACGCCTAAAGTCACCTGATGGCTTTTCATGCCCGCCATGGGATAGCGAATAGGTTTTTCTTCGGCAATACGGGTTGTAATATCTACCAGCGGATATTCAGCTACCATGCTTTCGTCCATACGGTAAAAAGCCAGTTTCTGTCCATTGGGCGACCAGAAGGTTCCTTTTGTAATACCAAATTCATTACGGTGCACATCGCTGTGGCCATAAACAACGCCTTTGTTATCATCATTGCTTACGGCAAATTCTTCCCCGTCTTTTGATATAAAAAGGTTGTTTTCGCGCGTAAAAGCCGCAATATATGATTTCGGTGAAACATCAACATTTTCTACATCCTCAGGCCATGAGTTCAACTTTTCCATCTGATTGTTCTCCAGGTCATAAAGCATCACACTGTTGTTGGCTGTCAGGCGTGCATGTTTGATATCGTTCCAGCGGACACCGGCAATATAGCGCAGGGAATCCAGGCCGGCTTTGTTCAGCGCGCTGTTTACATCGTCCAAAGTAAAAAGCGTATCGCGGCTCTCTCTTTTAGCTGTACCTTTTATAATTGCGCTGTAATTGGAAGCCAGGTAAGTAAAATTATCCGATTCGGCCTGCCATTGCAGATTAGGCAAACGCTCAGGATAGAGCGAATAGTTCAGAAATGCGGCATCCGCTGCCGTAAAAACTTTGTCCTGCGCCATACCTGCGATACTCAGGAATGATAGCAGGAGCGCAAATGATAGTGCACGTAAAATATTCATATTAAATTATTTGGGGTTTAAAAATTTCGTTCAATCAATTTGTTGGCAAAAGCGCGGAGGATTGCTTTCCGCCCATTGGGCTGATGGATATCGTCAAGCTCTTGCAAAGCCTTTTTGTGGTATATCAGCATTTCATTTTTTGTAATCCGATCAATGCCCAGTTCTAAAAATAATCCGGTAACGGCAGGCACTTTTTCTTCGCCTTCAAAATCATCAGCAGAATAATATTGTTCCAGTTTTTTTCTTTGATCTTCATTGGCCAATTGCAAGGCGCTCAGGTAGAGAAAGGTTTTTTTATTGGTCATGATGTCGTTTCCGGGGCGCTTGCCGAAGGTTTTTTCATCACCAAAAGTATCGAGATAATCATCCATCAACTGAAAAGCCAGGCCGGTATTGATTCCAAAGCGGTAAATTGCCTCGGCATTTTCTTCGGATGCATTTGCCACCATGGCACCTATTTTCAGGCTTGCCGCCAGCAAAACGGCCGTTTTCAGGCGGATCATCTCCATATAATCTGCTACGGCAACATCATCCATTCTCTCAAAATCCATATCCAGTTGCTGGCCTTCACAAACCTCAATCGCGGTTTTATTAAAGGTTTTCATGATATCCGCAGCTGCATAATGGTCTAAGCTCAGAAAATGCTGATAAGCCAATGCAAACATCACATCACCGGAAAGGATTGCGGTATTGGCATCCCACTTTCGGTAAACTGTTGTTTTTCCCCTGCGCACCGGCGATTGATCAAGGATATCATCGTGCACCAGGGTGAAATTATGAAAAGTCTCCAATCCCAATGCCGCGGGCAAAGCTGCTGAAGGCTCACCACGGAAAAGATCGCAGGCAGCCAGCATCAGCACAGGACGTATGCGTTTCCCGCCCTGCTGCATGGTATAGTCAATTGGTTCGTAGAGGTTTTTGGGCTCCTGCAGGAAGATGGCTCTTTCGAGTTCCTTCTGAAAAAGATTGCGTAATTCATCAAGTGTGTACATGTTGCGAAATTATAAAATATGAGTTATAAAATCCGGAAAATCTTTTTGAAATGGGTCTGCATTAACAATCCATGATCTTTGGCAAGGACAAATTTATGGATGACAATCCAATTTCCAAAGCCAAGTGATTTGCATTGCAGCGGGAGTCACAAGGATTCAACGAATGCGAACATTTTTTGGAGAGTGAAAGTTTTGCGTTACTTTCGTAAGCTCAAATGTGCAGTTTATGATGACAAGTAGTATCGTATGGGATCCGGATCCTGCTATTTTCTCGATTTTCGGACATGAAGTCCGCTGGTATGGTTTACTTTTTGCTTTGGCTTTTGTAGCTGGTTATCAAATCATGACATGGATTTACAAAAGCGAAAAGCGCAATTTAAAAGAGCTCGATAAGCTGGCCACTTATGTCATTGTGGGTACTGTTATTGGAGCGAGGCTGGGTCATTGCCTATTTTATGAGCCCTCCTATTATCTGAGCAATCCCATTAAAATACTTTTTATTTGGGAAGGCGGCCTTGCCAGTCATGGTGCAGCGATTGGAATCCTGATTTCACTTTGGCTTTATGCACGCAAAACGGACTGGAATTACCTAAGCCTGGTTGACCGACTGGTTGTGCCCGTTGCTCTTGGAGGCGCTTTTATCCGCTTGGGCAACCTGATGAACAGTGAAATTATCGGCAGTCCAACGGATATGCCCTGGGGTTTTGTATTTCCATCGGCTATTTATCCGGGCGACCTCACACTGGCGCGCCATCCGGCACAGCTTTATGAAGCACTCTGCTATTTTGCCATCTTTGGAATTTTGTTCCTGATCTACAAAAAATATAAAACCCAAACTCCACAGGGGCTGATACTCGGCTGGTTTCTGATTTTGGTTTTTGGCGTACGCATACTGATTGAGTTTGTGAAAGAAAACCAGGTTGCTTTTGAAGCCGGCTTGCCCCTAAATATGGGACAACTGTTGAGTATTCCTTTTGTTTTGGCCGGGATAATTTTCGTGCTACGGAGTATAAAAAGCTGATGATCGCCATTATAAGCGAAAATCCGGTTTATTATAACATCGGACAGTTCGTAAGTATTGGAACTCTGGCAGCTCAAATAAACCAAGCTTTGGAAAGCTGCGCGGGTTTAAGCTGAATAACTTGATATTCAATAATCAAAAAAAAGGAGGCATTGACCAGATGCCTCCTGTACTTTTAAAACCAAAAAACAATGTTAATTTACTGCATTATATCTTATTAAATTTATGGCAGTAGAAAAACATATTATCTGCCACAAAGAAACGAAGATTACAATTCACAAAAAAAAACGGGCTGAAAAGCATGGATTACGGAATGAAATGCCGGTATTTTGGAATTATCGTTAAAAGCACGAAAAAAAACGGTAAAGCTTTCCGCCATTTTTCAGGAATCACAATATTTATCCAAGTGTCATTGGCTGTTTAAATAAAAAAAATTTATCGCCTTTGAATCCATCCGATCTTCTATAACAAATATATATAGCTACAAATGTGGTCATTATAATGTTATTTATACTTAGTTTAAATTATTTTCTATTATTACCACTTAAATATTAAATTTATATATATTCTCAGATAGGCGGTCATTTTTTAAATATCACACAAAAAAATAGCCAGGTACACTAATGGCATACATAAAAAAAGGGAGCTGTTTAGCCCCCTTAATAAAAATTCACAAAGTAGTTTTATAGTTTTCGCTTGATTTCGTATTCTTCATAACCCTCGATAATATCACCAACTTTGATATCATTGAAATTCTCGATGTTCATACCGCAATCCTGACCGGCAATAACTTCTTTCACATCATCTTTAAAGCGACGCAGTGAACCAAGCAATCCGGTATAAACAACAATACCGTCACGGATAACACGAACTTTGGAAGTGCGTTGTACTTTACCGTCAATAGCAAAGCAGCCGGCAATTGTACCCACTTTGGATATTTTAAATATCTCTCGTACTTCGAGGTTACCGATAATTTTTTCTTCAATTTTTGGTGCGAGCAGACCCTCAATAGCCGATTTAAGCTCTTCGAGTGCCTGATAAATAATTGAGTACAGTCGTATATCGATTTGTTCTGCTTCAGCCAGCCTGCGTGCCTGAACAGAAGGCCTTACCTGGAATCCGATAATAACCGCATTGGATGCTGAAGCCAGCAACACATCCGATTCAACAATCTGTCCAACAGCCTGATGTACAACATTAACCTGCACTTCATCGGTTGATAATTTCAGGATTGCATCTGTAAGTGCTTCAACAGAACCCTGAACATCACCTTTCACAATAACATTCAATTCTTGGAAATCGCCAATGGCAATACGGCGGCCAATTTCGTCGAGTGTAATATGTTTTTGCGTACGCAGACCCTGTTCGCGCTGCAACTGAAGACGCTTTGTAGCAATATTTTTTGCTTCGCGTTCCTCTTTCATCACATTAAAAGCATCACCTGCCCCCGGCGCACCATTCAGTCCCAGCATTAAAACAGGCGTTGATGGCCCAGCTTCTTTTATCTGTTCGTTAAACTGATTGTACATGGCCTTCACTTTTCCAAAATACGATCCTGCCAAAACAGTATCTCCAATATGCATGGTTCCACTCTGGACCAGCATTTTAGAAACATAGCCACGTCCCTTATCGAGTGATGACTCAATAATGGCCCCTTTTGCCAGTCGGTTTGGGTTTGCTTTAAGGTCGAGCATCTCAGATTCGAGCAGTACTTTTTCAAGCAGTTCATCAATATTGATACCGGCTTTTGCAGAAATTTCCTGACTTTGATATTTACCACCCCAATCTTCAACAAGGTAGTTCATATTTGCCAGTTGTTCTTTAATCCGCTCAACATTAGCTGTGGGTTTATCAATTTTATTGATAGCAAAAACAATTGGCACACCCGCAGCCGAAGCATGGTTAATAGCCTCTTTTGTTTGGGGCATCACGCTATCGTCAGCAGCAATCACAATAATTGCCACATCGGTCACCTGGGCACCACGCGCACGCATTGCGGTAAAAGCTTCGTGACCCGGTGTATCAAGGAAAGTGATTTTTCTTCCATCATCCAGGGTTACTTCATAGGCACCAATGTGCTGTGTAATACCTCCGGCCTCACCGGCAACTACGTTTGCATTACGGATATAATCGAGTAATTTGGTTTTACCATGATCCACATGCCCCATAACAGTAACGATAGGCGCACGGGATTCCAATTTACTTTCGTCCTCCTCTTCTTCAATGCCGTCAATGGCTTCAAGAACCTCCACACTAACAAACTCAACTGTATAGCCAAATTCTTCTGCTACAACAGTAATTGTTTCAGCATCAAGCCTTTGATTAATAGAAACGAAAAGTCCAAGTGACATGCAGGCGCTAATAATATTATTCACCTGTACATCCATCATTGTAGCAAGTTCATTTGCTGTAACAAATTCAGTTACCTTCAGTACTTTCTTTTCTTCTTCCTGACGGATCATTTCCTCATGACGTACCTGACTGGCCTGTTCACGTTTTGCACGGCGGTGCTTTGATCCTTTTGATTTGGATGAGGAAGTAAGTTTTGTTAAAGTTTCACGCACCTTTTGCTGGATTTCTTCAGCAGTTGGTTCCACTTTAGGCTGCTCCTTTTTCCTTCCACGTGCTGGTTTGTTGCGCTGATTTCGGCGGTCCTGATTACGTTGTTGTCCACCACCTTGTTGTTGGCCGCCCTGCTGTTGACCACCCTGTTGCTGGTTTTGATTTACAGGGCCGTTTGGACGGATACGTTTCCGCTTTTTCTTACGGTTTTTATTCATCTCACCTGAAGAAGAAGCTACAGGTTTTTTCTTTTCCGGTTTCTTTTTCTCAGGCAATACTATTTTATCCAAAATCTTTGGCCCAGTAAGTTTCTTAACCTCAGTAGGGATAAAGTTCTCGTCTATTTCTTCTTTCTTTTCTACTGCTTTTGGTTCCTCTTTGGGCTTTACAGCTTCTTTCTTATCAGGTCCTTGGGTTGCCGGCTTTTTCGTATTTTCGGCGGGCTTTTGCGGTTTGTGCTGGCTTTTATTCTTCTCCTGTTCCAGACGGCGCTCTTTTCTGCTTTTCTTGGCAGGTTTTGTTTTTTGATTAATTGATGATAGATCAATTGTACCAAGAACCTTTGGGCCGCTTTCTTCGGCTACTTCTGCCTGTTGCACTACTTTGCTTTCTTTGGCAGGTTCCTCTTCAACAGGAACTTTTTTCTCTGACTTTGGTTTCTGCGCTTTCGTTTCCGTCTTCTTCTTTTCAGGAGATTCTTCTACAGCTGCTTTCTTTTCAGTCTTTTCGGCCTTCGGCTCAACAATCAGGTCTTCTTTTACTGCAGTCACTTCCTTTTCTTCTTTTGCCACTTCTTTTTTCTTTGTTGGCTGCTCTTTAGGCACCTCTTTTGTAGAAGTTTCGGGCTTCTGCTGTTCAGCAACATCCACTTTTGTTGTTGGTTTCTCTGATTCCTTTTTCTGCTCCTCAGGGCGGCTATCGGGTTTCGGCTCCGTAATAGGATTATCCTTAGACTCGTTTGGAGCAGGGGAAGCCATGGTGGTCTTTTTGATCATCAGATCTTCTGAGACCGGAGCATCTGTAGCCTTTTCCTGATTTTTATGGTGAACTGTATCATCGGCAGGCTTAACATCTTCTTTTTCAGCATTTTTACTTTTCAATGCTGCAAGTTCAATGCTTTCGGCCTTTTCTTTGACTTTCCTATCAGACTCGTATTCATTAGCCAGCATTCCATATTGTTCGGGACTCAGTTTCGCATTCAAACCGCCATCAATATCATGACCTTTTTTTGCCAAAAAAGCTATGATTGTTTGCGCACTGATATTGAACTCTCTTGCTGCTTTACCTATTCTTATCGGTCTTCCTTCTGACATATTTAACTCTTAGTGACTGCTTGTATTAACCAGCCGATTTTTCTGCACGGCCAAACATTAATTTCAGGCAAAATTATAATAATAAATCTATATTTCTAAAAATCTGAAGTATGAAATACCCTTAGGCCTGTTGTAATATGATATTTCATAAGATACTGATTCTGATATTAATCAAATTCAGCTTGCAGAATTTTCACTACTTCCCGCACTGTTTCTTCTTCAAGATCAGTACGTTTTACCAAATCCGAAACAGGTAATGCAAGTATGCTTTTGGCCGTATCGCAGCCGATAGCTTTGAACTCATCAATGATCCACTGATCGATTTCATCACTAAATTCTTGTATATCAACATCTTCATTATCATTATCCGCATCACGGTACACGTCAATTTCATAACCTGTCAATTTACCGGCAAGCTTGATATTGTAACCGCCTTTACCAATTGCAAGCGACACCTGATCGGGTTTCATATACACATCGGCACGGCTGTTTTCGTCATCGATTGTGATTGTAGAAATTTTTGCCGGGCTGAGCGCACGCTGAATGTACAGGCTCGGATTGGCTGTAAAATTAATCACGTCGATATTCTCATTTTTCAATTCACGGACAATTCCATGGATACGCGAACCTTTCATCCCCACGCATGCACCTACCGGGTCGATACGGTCATCGTAGGATTCCACAGAAATTTTGGCACGCTCACCAGGAACACGAACAATTTTTTTAATGGTAATCAATCCATCAAAAACTTCAGGCACTTCCTGCTCAAACAATCGTTCCAGGAATATTGGTGATGTGCGCGATAACACAATAATCGGATTTTGGTTGCGCAATTCGACACGTGCAACCACCGCGCGGATCGTATCTCCTTTACGGTAATAATCGGAAGGAATCTGCTCGGGCTTTGGCAGCGTGAGCTCAATGCCTTCATCATCAATAACCAGGATTTCCCTTTTCCAAACCTGATATACTTCACCGGTTATGATTTCACCAACACGTTCTTCATACTTTTTGAAGATATTGGCTTTTTCATACTCCATAATTTTGGACTTCAGGTTTTGGCTGATGGATAAAATTTCACGCCTGCCAAAATCCTTCAATTCAAATTTCTCGGAAACTTCTTCACCCACTTCAAAGTCGGGTTCAATTTTAATGGCATCAGAAAGGGCAATCTGAAGGTTATCATCCTCAAGTTCGTCGTCGTCAACAATTTCCCGGTAACGGATAATTTCCAGGTCACCTTTATCGATATTCACAATGACATCAAAATTTTCGTCGGTACCAAACCTTTTTTCGAGCATATGGCGAAAAACCTCCTCGAGGATCTTCATCATTGTTTCCCGGTCAATATTTTTGAACTCCTTAAATTCTGCAAAAATCGGAGCCAAATCTCTTGTATCCATGGCTATTGCATTATATTAAAAACATTATTTAAAGCTAATCACGCATTTTGCTGTTTTAATTTCTTCAAAAGCCAAAACCTGCGCTTGTTTTTCTTCATCGCTCATTTTTTTCAGCTTGGTTTTTGAAGATGGCAGTTCGGGTTGCAGCCTGATGTTGTCATCATTTACTGCCAGCAATTCCCCTTTAAATTTCCGACCGTCTTCCATTTCTACTTTTACTGCACGGCCAATATATTTTCGGTATTGCCTGAGAGTAAGAAGCGGCTGGTCAATGCCATATGTTGTAACATTGAGTTCATAATCCTCTACATCACGGTCGAATTTCCCCTCAACACAGCGGCTGATCCGAACACAATCGTCAATGGTAAGCCCTTCATCGCTGTCGAGTACAACAAAAATTTTATTGGAAGCACTTACACGGACATCAACCAGATAGTGCGCACTGCCTTCCAGTTCGTCCGTTACAAGCTTCTCTATGGTATCTTTATGTATCATTCGTAATCAATAAAGAAGGGGACTCTGTCCCCTCCGCCAATATCCTTCATACAAAGAAATCCGGTTCTCACCGGATTTCAGGCTGCAAATATAGAAATAATACTAATCTAAGGCAAATAATTTTGAAGAAAACTCCAAAAAACCAAAAAGATACTATAAAAAGAAGCTTTCTTCAGGCAAAAACTAATCCTGTTCCGCTTTTTTCTCTTCTTCCAGTACTTTCTCAATATTCAGTGCATCGGCAACAGGCTTACTCATTAAAGCATAATCAAGTACATCAATCATATTGCGTACATAATGAAACTCAAGCCCTTTTATGTAGTCTTCCCTGATATCAAGTATATCTTTCTGATTATCAATAGAAATAACGATATCTGATACTTTTACCCGCTTTGCTGCCAAAATTTTTTCTTTAATTCCGCCTACAGGCAAAACCCTACCCCGCAAGGTAATTTCTCCTGTCATAGCGTATTTGGGATTCACTTTGCGCTGTGTAAACACGGAAGCGAGTGCCGTAAACATAGTAATTCCTGCCGAAGGGCCATCTTTTGGGGTAGCCCCTTCCGGCACATGGATATGCACATTCCAGTAACGGAAAACCTTAGGGTTGACCCCAACAGCTTCTGCATTGCTTTTCAGGTATTCATACGCCAAAGTAGCAGATTCTTTCATCACATCTCCCAAATTTCCTGTAATGCTCAGGCGGCCATTGCCTCTGCTCAAACTGGCCTCAACATAAAGGATTTCACCTCCAACCTGAGTCCATGCCAAACCCGTAACCACTCCGGGGCGGTCATAGGCAACAGAGCTGTCACGCTGAAAACGTGGCACACCCAGTATATCCTGAAGGCTCTTGGCCGAAACTTTTTGTTCATAATCCTCCCCCTCAGCAATAAAACGCGCATTGTACCGGATAATTTTTGCAATGGCCTTATCCAGCGAGCGTACACCACTTTCGCGTGTATAGTCTTCAATCACCTTGGAAAGCGTTGCTTTTGGGATACTCAACTGCTTTTTGTCCACACCGTGATATTCCAATTGACGCGGAATGAGGTGGCGACGTGCAATTTCGAGTTTTTCTTCCATCAGGTAACCACTAATGTCGATAATTTCCATGCGGTCGCGCAAAGCGGGATGAATGGTTGAAAGCGTATTGGCTGTGGCCACAAACATGATACGCGACAGGTCGTACTCAATTTCAAGAAAATTATCGTAAAAAGTATTGTTTTGTTCCGGATCAAGCACTTCGAGCAAAGCAGATGCCGGATCGCCATTAATATTGGAACCGATAATTTTATCTACTTCATCGAGCACAAAGACCGGATTGGATGTTTTGACTTTTTTCAGGTTTTGGATAATCCTGCCCGGCATGGCACCGATATAGGTTTTACGGTGTCCACGAATTTCCGCTTCATCGCGCAAACCGCCCAGTGACATGCGTACATATTTCCGGCCGATGCTGCGCGCCAGGGATTTTCCCAAACTGGTTTTACCCACACCCGGAGGTCCCACCAAACACAGGATTGGCGAGCGCATATCGCCCTTAAGCTTTAAAACAGCAAGATATTCCAGTATGCGTTCTTTCACTTTTTCAAGCCCGTAGTGATCTTCATCCAGCACTTTACGGGCATGTTTCAGATCCAGATTATCTTTGGAACATTCGTTCCAGGGCAAACTGACCAATGTATCAAGATAATTAAGCTGGATAGAATATTCGGCGGCAATGGGGTTCATTCGCTGCAGCTTTTTAAGCTCCCGTTCAAAAACTTCCTGCACCGGTTTTCCCCATTTCTTTTTGGCAGCTTTTTCTTCGAACTCATGAACTGCCTGCTCATGCGGATTATCGCCCAGCTCTTCCTGAATAGTTTTCATTTGCTGATGGAGCATATAATCGCGTTGCTGCTTGTCCATCTCCACTTTTACCTTGCTCTGTATTTTATTCTGCAGCTCAAGCATCTGCATCTCCTGCACCAAAAGCGAAAGCACTTCCCTGCCCCGTTCCAGCATATCGGTCATTTCCAGTAATTTTTGCTTCACGGGAACTTCAGATTTCAGATTAGAGGAAATAAAATTAATCAGGAAATGAGGGCTATCGATATTTTTAATTGCAAATTCCGCCTCGGATGGCATATTTGGCGATTTTTTTATGATCTGTATTGATGTATCCTTCAGGCTGCTAATCAATACATCCGTATCAATATCAGTCATATACAATTCTGTAGAATCTACAGGACTAATATTGGACATCATGTATGGTTCATTGGAAACCAAATAGTTCATGCGGAAATTGCGTTTCCCTTGCAGGATTACGGTTGTGTTTCCATCCGGCATTTGAAGCGTACGCAGGATTTGCGCCATAGTGCCCACTTTGTAGAGGTCCTCAAAATTTGGCTCTTCTTCCGAAGAATCCAATTGTGTAACCACACCAATACGCCGGTTTCCGTTGTAATAATCACGGATCAGACGGATAGATTTGTCGCGGCCAACAGTTATCGGCAGTACAACACCGGGAAATAAAACAGTATTGCGCAGGGGAAGTATCGGCAATTCTTCCGGGACTTCTTCATTGCGCATATTTTTTTCGTCATCCGAGGACATCAAGGGAATAAAATCCGTGTCCCCATCTGCAATATTTGTCATCTTAATTATCAAATTTTCAGATTTATTTTGAAGAAAATCAGCCATTCTGTCAGTTTAATTTAGAGCCAAAAACGAATCGGGCTTTTAAAGCCTCTTAAATCAGTATTTTACAATACATTAGAGAAAGCCGACTAATACAGGTAAAATTAATTTTCAAAAGCTGTGCCACAAAAAAACAGACCTGCTTTCAGAAACAGATCTGTTCTTCATCTTCAGAAAAACCTAATTAAATCCTGCTATTGTGGTATGTGAGGTGATAAACTTCTTTTAAAATTGCTTTTTCAACCTCATCAAATTCTTTATTTCGTCTTTTATAAACGATTTCCGCCACATCAATGGCACGCTTGATATCATAGCCCTGATAGCCGGCAGTACTTCCCCAGATAAAGCTGGATACATAATTCCGGTGGTATCCGGCTCCATAAAGGTTTGAGCTTATACCCACAACCGTTCCGGTATTGAACATAGTATCAATGCCGCTCTTGCTGTGATCGCCCATAATCAAACCGAGAAACTGGAGGCCGGTATCTACGAAACGTTCTTTGGTATAGCACCAGGCTTTCACGTTTTTGTAATTATTGTTCAGGTTGGATGTATTGGTACCTGCTGCAAGGTTGCACCATTCGGCAATAACCGAGCTTCCGAGGTAGCCTCCATGGGGTTTATTGGCATAACTGAACAATATTGAGTTTTCGATTTCACCGCCTACTTTACAATACGGACCAATGGTTGTACCGCCATAAATGACCGTTTGCATTTTCACGGTGGCGTTTTCACCCAATGCAACTGGCCCGCGCAGCAATGAGCCTTCCATCACAGTAGCATTTTTGCCAATATAAACAGCGCCGGTTTTACTGTTCAGGCTGGCATGGCCTATATCAGCCCCTTCCTCAATAAAAATCCGGTCGCCGATTGCCATAACACCTTCCGGGATGGCAGCCGATTTACGCCCCTTAGTAATTAAATCGAAATCATCTTCAATAGCACGGGCATTTTGGGCCACAATCTCCCATGCATAGCTGATGCGCATAATTTCTGATTGTGTACCGACCTCTTTGATGCCGCCCGTATCGCCTTCACCGATTTTGTCCAGATCTTTGGCATCAACCTGAAGTGCGATAATCACATCATCACTGACCAATGCTTCACCCGCTTTTAGGTTTTTAATTTCTTCAACCAAGGTCGGGTTGGGCAATACAGAACCATTTATAAGAATATTATGCTCGCCTTTGACTATAGGATATTTAACATTCAGATATTCTTCTGTAAGTGTGGATGTTTTTTCATCCAGATACTTCTCCCATTTTTCACGGATTGTCAGTATGCCGACACGCATATCCGCGACCGGGCGCATAAATGTCAATGGCAAAAGTTGGTTTCTTGCATAATCATCAAATAATATGTAGTTCATGCCTGTAGTTTTTGGTTCAACAATTAGGTTTCGCATGCTAAAAAAGCCCTTATACACTGCATAAGAGCTTTTTTAGTGAGATTGTTCAAATATAGGAAAGATTCTCTGTTCCGACAAATAAGAGCCAAAGTTTTTCATTAAATCTTCATAAACAATTTTAGAGGTCAGTAGACAAATACATAGTTTATGAACACCCGTTTATGAATAAATTTTCCTCTACCGAAGCTTCGGTATCTTCGAAATGACTTTTTAATCAGTTGTTTAGGCAAAGGCAGCGCATTTCGGCTTAATCCAAATAATTCGCTTAATATGAGATTATTGCAAATTGCAATCATTTATAACAACAGGTCATCTTGATATACGCTTACCTACTTACCCCTAAACATTTTCCTACACCAAAAAAATCACGAAGAAAAAGGGGCTTCGCTTATCCACAAACAAAAAAACTCCCATTGAAAAACGGGAGTCAGAAAAATATTTTTGACTAAAAATCTATTGATTCTTTTTGTCGAAATGCTTTTTGTAGCGGTTCTTGAACTTATCAACACGTCCGGCGCTATCCACAAGTTTGATTTTACCAGTATAAAACGGGTGAGATGTATGGGAAATCTCCAGCTTTACCAAAGGATATTCGTTACCATCCTCCCACTCGATTGTTTCTTTTGTGTTTACGGTTGAACGTGTTACAAAGCTATAACCGTTCGACATATCTTTAAAAACAACTTTTCTGTACTCCTTCGGATGTATGTCCTTTTTCATTATAATATTGTCTTAAAAAATTTAGGACTGCAAAAGTACTTAATTTCCTTGAATGCGCAAACCTAATCTTATTTTTTTTGAAAATTCTTTTTAACCTTTAGTCCTTATTATAAGCCCATCAAAAATCCCATCGTATCCACCCCATCGGCATAATCCTCAATATTAGGATTTTGCGCATCACCGAAATGAACAGCGCCGGCCAAAAAAGCATGATTGGCAACAATACACTGAATTTGATCTGCCTGCAATGCAAGTTGATTTTTGAGCTGATCCAAATCCTGATAAACCTCATAGTGCAAAACTGAAACCGGACTGTTGATGGCCGTATTTTCCTGCACCAAAAGGAATCCGTTATCAAAATGCGTTTCCTTGTTTACCAAAAAAATGGATTTACGGTAATCGTAATTGTTCTTGTATTTATGATGATTAATAATCTCCGCAAAAGGCTCTAAATGAGGGAACAAATCCATTAAAAAATTCTGGTCGGGAATATATATTTTTGAGACCGAACGGCATCCCAAACCGAAAAAACTGAAAATGTCGCTGCCCAGGGAATGCAGTTGTTCCGGACTTTCATCACCTTTGAGCACAGCAATGGCATTACGGTTTTTTCGAATGATGTGCGGATATTTCCCGAAATAATAGTCAAAATAGCGCGCGCTGTTGTTGCTGCCCGTAGCGATGTAAGCTCCGGCGTTTTTGAGCGTGGCGTCCGTAAAGCTGATTTCTTCCTTCAGACCAGGCAGGACGGCACAGAGCATATCGGACAAAGCCGGGATTAATTCATCGTCGGAAGACGACAATTTTCCCCGAAAACGGTGTCCGCTCATCAAAACGCACATAAAATCGTGAAAGCCCACGGCAGGAAGGTTGCCCGCCATAATCACGCCGACTTCTTTCGGATTTGCGCTCACTTCCGGATAATTTCCGCGCCATGCCGCTATTTTTCTTTTATCGGAAAGCATAAAAACCAAAGCGTCCAAAGCCTGACGCACAGATTTTTCCGTAAACCAGGCATTATGGTAATAACTTTCTGTAATTAAATCTTTTAGCTTCTCAGCAGATGCCTGAAAAGCAAAATCCAGGCTTTCAGTTTCATCAAGCAAAACAGCCCGGATATGCTGACCCAGCTGATAAAACGCATCAATTCTTTCTTCGGTTCCCGGCTTCATATTCTTTTTTGTAATTTTATGCCGCTTCATTCAAAGCAGACGAAAAAATAAATTGCAAATTTAGTACGTTTCATAAAACAAACGGGATAACAGCAATGCCTTTAAATATGACGCATAATTATATCAATAAACGAAAAACAAAATATTCCATTCTAAAGATACTGATTTTCAGCTTACTGACACTTATCTCACCGATGCTGTTGCCGGCGCAAAACAGTTTATCTGATGAAAGACTAAGCACTTTGAAAAAAGAAGGGCAAATAATTATTGGCAGTCAGGATGCAGGCGAACGCGCAGCAGCCAATCAAAAATTCAAAGCAGAACTTCAAAACCTGCTTAAAGATGCAAAAAGTTACGGGCTGACTTTCGACAGTATTAGCAATTTGTCCGTTTTATCTCCGCCCGACAATAGTTTCCGTATTTTCAACTGGATGCTTCCCGAAAAGTGGGGCGAAATGGAATTTTTAGGCATCATTCAAATTGCGCCGAAAAATGGCAGCGACAAATGCCACATCATTGAACTTCACGACAAATCGCAGGAAATTGATGAAGCAGAATTCAAACAGCTCAATAATTCGAATTGGTTTGGTGCATTATACTATGCGATGATCCCACATGAAACTGACGAAGGAATCAATTACACCCTTCTGGGCTGGAACGGCAACAACAACACATCGAATAAAAAAGTGATTGAAATCATGCAATTTGATGATAAAGGAAATGTTGTTTTCGGGAAAAACTGCTTTCGGGACCAACCTATGATCATGCGCCGGATTTTTGAATATCATGAACAAACCAGTATGTCGTTGAAATATGAAGAGCAAAGCTATTTTGAAAGCGACAAAGACCGCATGAAAGGCAAATCGAAGAGTGAACAAATGATTGTTTTCACCCGTTTGTATCCCTTGTCGCCACAACTCAAAGGCCAGTACGAATATTATTATCCATCGGCCAATGTGGTGGATGGATATGTTTTTCGAGACGGACAATGGACATTATACGAACATATTGACGCGCGCAATGCCGCATCGCCCGGCGACATGAAAAAACTGGATGAAAGTAAAATGGATCTTTTTCAACAACCTAAATAAAACTAAATGTACCGCATTACTGCCGTTTCCTACCTCAACACTTACCCACTCATTTACGGACTGAAAAATTTCCTGCCCGATGAAAATGGATTGCATTTTGAAACTGCCGTACCTTCGGAAGTGGCGCGCAGACTCAAAAATCAGGAAACGCAAATCGGACTGATTCCCGTGGCCGCATTTCCCGGAATCCCACAGGGCAACATCATCAGCAAGTATTGTATTGGGGCTGAAGGAGCCGTAAGAACCGTAATGCTCTATTCGAAAAAGCCGCTGAATGAGATCAAAAGCATTGCACTCGACAGCGATTCGCGCACATCGGTAATGCTTGCTCGCGTTTTGGCCAAACATTACTGGAAAATCAGTCCCGAATGGGAAAAAATGAAGTCAAACAGTTTAAATCAGGCAGAGGCAATGGTTTTGATCGGCGATAAGACTTTCGGTGCATTTCCCGAACACCATTTTGTTTATGACCTGGCCGAAAGCTGGAAGGAATTTACCGGCCTGCCTTTCGTTTTCGCCGTATGGGCAGCCAATTGTCCCATTCCCGGAGATTTTAAGGATCAGTTTGACATGGCGCAGTCAGAAGGACTGAAACGAATTGCCGAAAGCATCCTCCGCCTTCCGGAAAATGTGAGCATGGCCCGGGCGGTGGATTATTTGCAATGCTCCATCAGTTTTGATCTGGATGATGCAAAAAAAGAAGCAATGGCTTTGTTCTTAAACTATTGCGATTCCTTATCCTGATTTTCTTTTTTGATTTGCATGGTGTAGATGTACTTGGCAATCATTAAAGCAATAACGATGGCCACATAAAACTGCCCGAAAATCCCAAAAAGGATAGACAACATCCGTGAAGCCGAAAGCTGTGGCAAAATATCCCCATAACCGATTGTAATCAGCGTGGTAAAGCTGTAATAAGTCAAATCGACCAAAACATTTTCACCGCTACCGCTGATATTAAATGCGTGGGGGTAGAGAATAAAGATCAAGTGGTTCAGTATCGCAAAAATAAAGCCCAACAATAAATATCCTGAGGCCACTCCGGCGATGGCATCTTCATCCACTTCCGGAATGCGAAAAAGCTGCTTCATCAGGTTAACAAAAACCCCAATTAAGAAAAGAGCACTAAAAGCTGTCCCTGCGATATCAAGCTTTGAATCAGCATACTGCACCTGAACCCAATGCAGCAGAAGAGCGCCAATGGCCAGAAATACAATCCCCTGCAATAATGCACGGAACTGCCGGATAAAATTCACACAAGCCAAAAGAAATAAAGTAAACACAAAAGCCCTTAAACTTTTCAATGCTAAGGTATTCTGATATAAAACTACCGGCAAGACTATTTGCAGAATCAAGGTAATCAGCAGCAGCCAGAAACGCTGTTTGAGAAGGCTTTTTAGATAGTGGATCTTTTTCATAGTTTTCAAAAATAAGAAATTCATCAAAACCAAGGGAAAATGTATTTTTGCACAAAGCTTTGCCATGCACTTAAAAAAACTCAAACTGGCCCAATTTAAAAACTGCTTGGAAGCAGATCTGGAATTATCAGAAAAAATCAATTGCTTTGTGGGATACAATGGCGCAGGCAAAACCAATATCCTCGATGCCATTTATTACCTTTCTTTTTGCAAAAGCTATTTCAATCCTTCCGACAGCCAGAACATCAAGCATGGGGAAGATTTTTTTGCCATTCATGGCTATTACGAAAACAGCGCGGGCGAGGAAGACCTGGTGCAGTGCATACAGAAAAAAGGCCAGCCCAAGCAGTTCCGCAAAAACAAAAAAGACTACCAGCGCCTGGCCGATCATATCGGGCTTATCCCTTTGGTAATGATCAGCCCTTACGACCGCGACCTCATCAACGATGGCTCGGAGCTGCGCCGGAAATATATGGACAGCGTTATCGCACAATTTGATAAAGATTATCTGGACAATCTTATCCGCTATAATAAAAGTGTACAGCAAAGAAATATCTTACTGAAACATTTTGCCACACAGCAGCAATTCGACCAAAACCTGCTTGAGCCCTGGGATCAGCAACTGATTGTGCTGGGAGAAAAAATCCATGAAGTGCGCAAGAAATTTATTGAAGAATTCGCGCCGGTTTTTCAGGATTATTACCGCTTTATTTCCGGGCAACAGGAGGAAGTAAGCATAGAATACAGTTCACAGCTTTTGCAGCACAGCACCGAAGAACTGCTGCGCAAAAACCTGGAGCGCGACCGCATATTGAAATTTACCGGAAGCGGCGTACACCGCGACGACCTGAATTTCAGGATTTCGGGATATCCTCTCAAAAAATTCGGCTCCCAGGGCCAGCAAAAATCCTTTGTTATTGCCATTAAGCTGGCACAATACAAGCACACCCGGATCATCAAAAATTTCAAACCGATTATTTTACTGGATGATATTTTTGACAAACTGGACGACAAACGGGTGGACCAGATTATTGAAATGGTGAGCAATGACGGTTTTGGCCAGATTTTCATCAGCGACACACAGCGCGAACGCGTAGAACGGATTTTCCAACACCACAAAGTAGCGCACAGGATATTTTCGGTGGATGGAGGAATAATTCAGAATGAAAAATAGAATTAGGCCTCCACATACCAAACAAAGATGCCGGAGCGTTGTTATTTCTCAAACAAGAAACGCGTAAAAAAATGCTCAAATTACTCCTTCTGACTACAGTTCTTCTCGGAATTGCCTTTGCCGGCATTGCCATTAAGATGTTTGTGTTTAAAAACGGTGTTTTTACCAAGTCATGCAGCTCTCACGACGACAGTGCAGGGAAACATGGCGGTTGTGTGTGCGGCGGCACGGATAAATCGAAATGCAAAAACAAGAACAAGCATAAAGAGTTCAACATTAAGGTGGAGCCCTATCGCGGATAAACCTTGCCTAAGAAGTATCTGCTGTTTTTAAGCTGTTTTCTCATTTAGAAAAACCTTTGTATTGGCGTTGCAATGCCGTTGCAACACCGTTTCAACAGCATTGCAAGGCCAATGCAGATTATATAAACGAAAGATTTACACCCATTCTTCCTTTAGCAATTCTCCCTCCTGTTTTCCAGATAAGACACCAGTTTTTAACTTTAGGCATCTGTAAACTCTAAAAATATTGAATATAAAGCATGTCTTCGACCACTGTTTTTATTCCTTTTGTCTTGGCACAAAAGGAACCAAAAAGCCAAGTCAAAACAATGCTTCCCCCCGCTCTTCCCGATACCAAGAATTTCCAATCAAAGTAGTGCCTCGTGCCTCGGCAAAGCTGTTGCCCTTTGATGGAAATTCTAAGCATCGGGAATTCACCCTCATCCGGCCCGCTGTTTTGACAGGCCGCCCCACTGTCTAAACGAGGATGATTCTTGTTTTAAAAACAATTGGATTAAAATTTTCGTCTAACGTAAAATCAATAGACGTATGCGCATAACAGGAGAATAATCCTGATTGCACAAATATCTTTATTGCCAACAAATAGCTATTAAAATGAAATCAAGACGCCCAAACTCAAAGCATTAGCCTCATTAAAATATTGATATTAAGATAATTAACTTTTTGACTATTTATTATCCAAAAAACAGAAAAGAAAGATTTACACCCATTCTTCCTTCAGCAATTCCCCCTGCAAGCCAACAATAATGGATTTCACCGGCACTTTTCGGTTGGCATTGGCCTGTGCAGCTTTCACGATATGGAGCAAACCGCTGCAACAAGGCACCTGCATCATCATCACTGTGATGGTATTCACTTTTGCGTCATCAATCATCATGCGCACTTTTTCGATATAAGAATCTATGCCCTGATCCAGCTTGGGGCAAAGCACGGCCAGACTTTTGCCTTTAAGGTAATCCTGATGGAAATTTCCCATAGAAAACGCAACACAATCGGCTGCAAGCAAAAGGTCGGAGTTTTGAAAATAGCTGGCATTGGGCTGCACGAGATGCATTTGCACCGGCCACTGCTTTAGTTGGCTAGGCTGCGTTCCCAAGGCAGCAGCCGGCACATCCGGATCAATATTTCCAAAGTCCATACTTTTTGAGCCCGGACATCCCCCTCCTTGGTGATGATGCATTTGAGCGACTTGCTGAACGGCTTGTGGTTTTTTGCCACTGTTATGCACCTCACGGATGACTTCTTTTACATCAAAATCAATTTTTCCTTCATTTTCGAGCAAATAATTTACGGCCTCTTTGAGATAAACCGTTTCATTATGATCTTTCAGGTGCTTCATATGTGCCAAGACCGTATTGCGGCCTTTTTGGATCATCAAGGCAATTACCTCTGTTTCGCTATAGGGCTGTGCTTCACGCTTTTCAATACTGATGGCGTCCTGCGGACAATGTCCCAGGCAGGCACCCAACCCATCGCACATCAAATCACTAACTAAGCGCGCTTTTCCATCAATGATCTGCAAAGCACCTTCATGGCATCCGGGCACACAAAGTCCGCAACCATTACATTTTTCTTCGTCGATATGAACAATTTCTCTTTCCATGGCGTATCATTTTTTTAATTTTGAGACAAATATATTGTGCCCCAGAATTAAAAACTGTAACCTAAGTTACAATTTGGTATTTTGATACCGAAATTAACAAAATATTATGACAACTGCCGCATATCTCAGCCAATGCATTCTTTTTAAGGGATTAAAGGAGCATGAAATCGAACTCCTTTTAAATCAAATCCATTATCAGGAAAAGAGTTTTAAAAGGGAATCTCTCATCGCACAAAGCGGAGATGAAACCACCGCCCAACTGATTCTTTTGAGCGGCAGTGTACGCGGTGAAATGATGGACTTCAATGGAAAAGCCATTAAAATTGAAGATATAAAAGCCGTACGTATGCTTGCTCCTGCATTTTTGTTTGGGAAGCAGAATCATTATCCGGTTTCCATTATTGCCAACGAAGAAAGCCGGGTTCTCCACATCCCCAAAAATGATTTCCTGAAATTGCTTGGCTCCAACGAGCTGATTTTAAGGAATTACTTAGATAATATTTCCAGCCGGGCCCAATTTTTATCTGAAAAAATTAAATTCCTGTTTTTCCAGGACATCAAGGGGAAACTGGCACATTATTACATGACAAAACTCAGGGAAAGCAGTTCTCAAACCATTAGAATGGAAAGTTCGCAGGAACAATTGGCGGTACTTTTTGGCGTTAGCCGTCCGGCATTGGCGCGGAGTATCAAAGAGTTGCGCGAAGATAAAATCATTGAAACACATGGAAAAGAAATCCGGATCCTGAATGTTCAGGCCTTAAAAGCCTTGGTCAGGGAATAGTCCTAACCGCCAATTTTATAAGTCAATACAATACCCGAACCTCCACCGGGCATAATTGCCGGGGCAAAACTGAATTTCCTCTTTCCAAATTTCCTTATAAGACAGCCATTTGTAAAATAGAGTGTTAGTATTTCATATGGATACTGGATATCAATTATGCCTTCGACCGCTGTTTTATTCCTTTTGTCTTGGCACAAAAGGAAGCAAAAAGCCAAGTCAAAACAAAGCTTCCCCCCCGCTCTTCCCGATGCCAAGAATTTCCAATCAAAGTAGTGCCTCGTGCCTCGGCAAAGCTTTAGCCCTTTGATGGAAATTCTAAGCATCGGGAATTCACCCTCATCCGGCCCGCTGTTTTGACAGGCCGCCCCGCGGTCTAAACGAGGATGATTTTTGTTTTGCAAACATTTTGACAAGATAAAAAATAATAGAAGTGATCTGATTTAAAACCCTTCATTATTAATACGTATGGCTGACAATTATCACTTAAGATGAAATCAAAAACCATATTCTTACAGTTTAGAGCTATAAAATATTAATAATGAACAACTAATTTTATAATTGTATCAAATACAGAAAACACAAAAGAATCATCGAAACACATGGAAAAGAAATCCGGGTCCTGAATGTTCAGGCCTTAAAAGCCTTGATCAGGGAATAGTCCTAACCGCCAATTTTATAAGTCAATACAATACCCGAACCTCCACCGGGCATAATTGCCGGGGCAAAACTGAATTTCCTCTTTTCGGCATCCATTCTTCCCGAAGCACGCTTATGAACAAAACGGCCAATAGCATAGCCCAGAACAGAACCTGCAAGCACATCGGAAGCCCAGTGTTTGTTTCCGTATATGCGCGAGATGGCCGTAAGCCCTGCCAGACCGTAGGCGATCCCTCCTACCCATTTATTTTCAGAATATTCGGAGGCTACAACCGCAGCCACAGCAAACGAAAGCGAAGAATGCCCGGAAGGAAAGGACAAAAAATCCGTACTCAATGAAGGACCGCCCCAGATATAGGCATCCGGAGGCTCATGCTCGTTGGGGCGGTGACGATGAAAAAACATTTTGAAGCCTCCTGTAAAAACCGTGGTAACCATAAAAGCCCGAAAAGCAGTGAGGCTGGTAAAAGCAAGGCGGTCATTTTTCCCGATTCGGGCAGCGGTATAAGTCAGCCCCATCGCAGGCAGCACATATTGAAACGACCACATATCATTCAATAAATTCTCACTTTGCTGTGTGATAAAGGGCGAATCATGATCAAGCAAAAAAGTATGGATATCTTCATCAAAAACCATCAATCCGCCGGTTACCGCTGCAAAGCCACCAAATTTTATCCATGATTTGCCGTCCCATTTCAGGGGAGCCAGACCCGTTTGAATAAAATCACCCCCAAAATCCTGAAACCATTGCCCGTTAATTCGTACCGGATAATGTACAGCACTGTCCTGAGCTTTTGCAGTTGTACGTGTTAGTCCCAGCAAAAGGATCAAAAAAAACAAATTCCTTAACCTCATTTACTGACTTTCCCTATTTTTTCTTCAATGCTGGCCGGCTTTTTTTCCATGCGGTTTTCAGCACCTTTTCGGATATCGAATTTCAGGCTGGAATACACGCGTTCGCAATCTTCTTCCAGCTGTGCATAGGATTCCCTGACCACTTCCAAAGCTTCATCCAGTGTATCGGTTTCAACGATGGTTCCCATTGCAGTGAGTTGGTAGTTATAACCTTTATCACGGATATGGGCAATGATGCGCTTCACATAATCGCTTACGCTTGCTCCCTTATCGGTTGGGAACATAGCAAATTCGAGCAATACTGACATATTTTATAAAATCATTGATGTTTGTGCCTCCAAAAATAACCCTAAAAGCCGAATAACGTTCAAAGCTGCGATTTATTCCATATCTCCCATGATGCATCTGCTTGCAATTCCAGCATTTTCAGGCCATTTTCGGTTTGCGCTCCCCTTGCAGCAGCTTTTTGGAGAAATGCGGTCTGCTCCGGATTATACACCAGGTCAAAAAATAACTGGTGACTGCCCGCCCCATCCCAAGGTAGATCAGGACAGCTTTCCACATTGGGATACATTCCCAAAGGCGTGGTATTGATGATCAAATCAAAAGCGGTAAAAGCAGCCTCATCCAAAGTTTTGTAGCACAAGATATTTGCTGCAGGATTTCGGGAAACCAAATGGCAGGAAATACCCAGTTTTTGCAAAACATAAACCACAGCTTTTGATGCACCGCCTGTACCCAATACCAAAGCATTTTTTCGTTGATGACCGTTTTTCAGGCGCAAAGCTTTTTCAAAACCATAAGCATCGGTATTGTAGCCCTTGAATTTCCCTTCCGGGCTTTTCAGGATGCAGTTTACTGCGCCAATAGCTGATGCTGCATCATCAAGCAAATCCATGAAAGGGATTACCGATTGTTTATAAGGAACCGTCACGTTCAGCCCCATGAGCCGGGGATAAGTTTTCCAGAGTTCGGGAAATCCTTGTATGTTTTCTATAGGAAATAGCCGGTAAGCATGATCATCAAGTTCCAAATGGCGGAACTTTTCAGCAAAATAAACAGCCGACCATGAATGTCCCAGCGGATATCCGATCAGGCCGAAAGTTTTCATGCTTAAAAAAGATATTTGATCGCCACAAAACCACCAATTAGAAGAACAGTAAAGAGGATGGCGAGCAGGTTAAAGTATTTGTCGATGAACGCTTTAATGGATTTTCCGTATTTCCAGATGAGCCATGCCACGAGGAAGAACCTTCCGGCTCGTGACACCAAAGAAGCAATGACCACCATAAAAATGTTCACGTTGAAGGCCCCTGCTGCGATGGTAAATACTTTAAACGGAATGGGTGTAAATCCGGCGGTGAAAACCACCCAGAAATTCCACTGTTCGTACAATGCCTGTACTCGGTCGAAAACTACTGTCGTAAATCCGGGAATATTATCGAAGAAGAAATTGGCCACGGAAGAGAAGGAACCATCGGCGCCCCACCAAATGGCATAGCCGATATAATATCCGAAAATGGCTCCGGTAGCCGAGCCAATGGTTGCATTGAGTGCATAGCGGAAGGCTTTGTTTTGCGCGCCCAGCACCAGCGCAATCAACAGAGGATCGGGAGGAACGGGGAAAAAGGATGCTTCGGCAAAAGACAAAACAAAAAGCGCCACAGCCCCGTAAGGACTTTCTGCCCAGTGCAATACCCAATCGTATAATTTTCGGAAAATATTCATCAGCTTTTATTTTTGGTCGGCAAATTATGATTAAGCAGCCTTTTTATACTATTCTGTTTTAATAATTTTTCCTTTCGGAAAGTAGAAATCCTGCTTTCAGATACTTATTGTTCGTCGGTAAAATCATCACCTGCATATTGATCCAGCAAATCAAGAAATGCTTCATTCTCAACCAGACCGGCATCATAAACATAGGTTTCATGAAAAAGCCGGGCGTTGATTTGCAGTCCTTTTTCAAATTCTGCAAGAGCTGTTGGGACATCACCACTTAAAGCCAAAATGCCGGCCAGTCGAAAATGCAGTACTGCATGTGCCGGAATATGGATCAAAGCCTCCTGCAGTGATGCAATAGCTTCTTGTGTATTTTCGAGTTCGAGATAGGCAGCAGCACGTTCCAACCAGGCGTCCGCATTTTCTTTTTCCAGAAAAATAACCCGGTTATAGGCTTCGACTGCTTTATCAAAACGATTCAGGCGCATTTGCAGGTCGCCCATCACAAACCAGTTATCGCCGGTATTGGGTTCCAGCTCAATAGCTTTTTCCACATAAGGCAAAGCCTCTGACGGACGCTCCATTTCTGCCAGACAAACACCGATACCCAGCCAGGTATCTGATGAAAAGCTGTCGAGTTCGAGCGATTTGCGGTAATTTTCCAGCGCATTGGCATAATCGCCCAGCTTTTCAAAACACTCGCCCATATAGAAATAAGTAAGGTAGTCGCCGGGTTCGTATTTTGCAGAATCCCTGTACGATTCTATGGCCTCCTGAAAACGGCCCAGATTGGCCAGGCTGTTTGCACGGTTGAAAATGGATGAAGCATGTTCTTCATCAATGGCCAAAGCAAAATCATATGCTTCAATGGCTTCTTCCTGCTGGTCGAGGGCACTATAAGCCAAACCCAGATTAAACCAGCCAATGGTAGAAAAAGGGCGTTCATCGAGATAGGCCTTGTAAAAACCAATAGCATCGCTGTGCTTTTGCGCCATTTCGTAGCAAAAAGCCAGCTCAGTCAGTACAGATTCATTATCATAATCCAGCGCCAGTGATTTCTTCAGGTAATCGATTGCTTGTCCGTATTCGCCCAGCTTTTCATATTCGAGGGCAATGCTCGAAAAAGCTTCTTCCTGCACGTCTTCATCGCTGAGCGATTTCATAAATTCAGCAATAGAAGCTTCATTACGGTTGAGCTTACTGTATATAGCGCCTTTGGTAAGGAATATTTCGGAATTTCCGGGTTCCAGCTGTTCTGCCTGAGAAAGGATGTTCAAAGCCTTGTCCTCTTTGTTCTCAGCAGAAAAAAGTTGTGCCTGCTTAATTTTCAGGCTAACATGAGAAGGATAAATCTGCAATGCAAATCGCAATGCCTGATTGGCGCGCGAAAGCATGTCATTATCAAGGTAATAGTTAATGATGCTCTCGAAATCTTCCACATCAAAGAAGTAAGATTCCTTCCGGTTCAGCATATCTTCATAGCGACCCAGAAGCCCCCCGAATTCCTCCTCATCTATTGGACCAAATTGTGTATTCATTCAGTGCTTTTAGCATGTTCACTCTGCAAAATTAATAAAATTGGTTTGCAAAGCGCTTCTGTGAATAACTTTGGGATAAGTTAAAAAGACTTAAAGCTTTGGATTGCAGGTATTGAAAGCCCATAATTATCGGCCCAGGCAACATTCCATAAAGAAGCAAGTCCTGAACTGCCTTTCCTGGCCGCGCAGCATCAAGCTTGCCCTAATTCCTAATTGTGCATTTTTTTAGTTCAACTCTATGTGCATTAGGAATGCTTATTGGAAAGTTTCTCAAAAGCTGCTCCCCGTTCCCGCGCGTGTCCTCACGCGCGGCTTAACGGATAAACCGCTATCTTTAGCCCATGAGTCGCAACTATAAATTTCATAATCCAGAGGCTGTGTATTTTATTGGCTTTGCTGTTGTTGCGTGGATAGATGTTTTTACGAGGATCGAAGTTTCCCAAAATCCAGTCGAAGAAGGCCTGATGTTTTCAGTAGTGCATAGGATTATGCAGAAAGAAAGGGATACCCAAAGATGTTATTGTGGTTGACCTTTGTGCAGTACCGCGCTTGAGGACATGCGCGGTAGCTGGGGAAGAAATTGCAGAAACACGAATGAACATTGTAGTGGGATTTTGCACCCACTGTGGGGCCAGGATGCGGCTCGTGGAAATCATCCCCGAATCATTCCATCAGCGCATCCGGGCGCCGGATGCAAGCTGAGAAAATCCGCATGCTTTATTGTTTTCCTTCTGCCCCTGCAATGCAGGACTGATATGGTTATGCCAAAGCCCCACAAAATGGACTGTGGCAGGCATCATATCTTGACAAAACGTTCATTTGAATTATTGCAAACCAAAGCTTTTCGGCTGAAAATGGCCTGTTTTCCCTGCCCTTAAGGTATTTGGCAGAAAATACCGCAAAAATTGATTCCCCAATATATTTGTAACCCGGATTTCCCGAATGGCTCGGGACAGGCTCTTCAACACAAAGCACACCCGCCCCGAGTAATTCGTGGGTATTCCGGCTTAGGCCGGAAAACGTTGCTTAATTGTTAGCTGTTAGGGCTTTTTACAATTCATATCCAATACCTATGTAATTACTCAAATTAAATTTATCAAGCATCAAAAAAAAACCATTGTATGAACCAATTCCAGTGCCTACAAATAAATTCAATTTATTATTAATAAATTTATAATTCATTCCAATTGTTGCTGTATTTTCAACAACAAATTCTTGACGTGTTTCCTTAAAAGGATATCCATGCTGATATTCTTCAAATTCTATTCGAAACACAGAAAAGTTAAATTGTCCGTATATTTGTAAATTATTAATTAATTCTTTTGTGTAGTATCTATAACCGAAATTAATACCAAATGCATTATTCTCATAAATTTCATTTGCAACTGGAGTAGGCTGGAAAATATATGAATATTGAGGCCCCACATAAAAATCATGACTATTTAACCTGTATGAGCAAACAAGAATATGATGTATAACCCTGAAATTATAATCACGTTTTACTTCAAAATCATAAGAAAATGTATAGCGTAAACCAAAACCTGATTTTTTTGTTTCCTGACAATATGTATCGGTAAATGAAATGAATACAATTAAAAAGACAATGATTTTTCTTATTTCCATTATTTTAAAATTATTTTTTCCAAAACTGAATTATCACCAAAGAATCCTGTTAGAATATATACTCCTTTTGCAAGATTAGAAATATCTATATTTATTCTATTCTCAGTAATATTGTCCTTAATAAAGACAACAATTCCTGTTGAACTGGTTAATGTTATTTTAATTTTTCTATCAATTTTACCAACAAATTCAATATCAATTTTTCCATCAGTAGGGTTTGGGTAAATTTTCGTATATAATAAAGGTGGATTATCTATGTTTGCTTTTGTTTGTGATTGCTGCAAACTATCTGGAACAACTTCGGAAATAATATGCAATATGCTATCGTGGGTTTCTTGAATTTTAAGGCTTTTATTTGGGCTAGGACAATCAACAATTTTGGCACTAAAATTACTTCCTGCTTCAGCTACAAACCCAGGTTTTAATTCAATTTTATCAGTAGCAATTAATTCAAGATATTGGCCACTTTGTAAATTTGCATTTCCATTATTACCTCCCACAGTAATTTGACTGCCTGTAATAACTGTAGGGTCAGTGTTGCTTTGAGAATAATTCTCCATTGTTATATTCTGTTCACAATCAAGTCTTGTCCATATACGAATATAATCAATTTCAAAAATTGAAGGAAATGGGGTTGTATTATCAGGTCCAGGGGAAAATGGTCCATTATCATTTGCTATTGCTAAATTTGCAATAACTTTTTCTTGATAATCTAAATTGCCCAACCAAATTGCAAATTCTTGACCATTTAAATACCAAAAAGCTACATTTGGCCCCCATTCACCCATCATTACATTATAACTATCTGAAAAATTCCCTGAAGCCGTTACCCATTCACCAAAATTATCACATTCATTGCCCGGACAGTGCATATCTATGTGAATTATGTTAGGTATTTCTCCTTTATATTCAAAGATGTCAAATTCTTCATTAGGGTTTCCACCATAAAGCCAGAAAGCAGGCCAAAGCCCTCTTCCTTCAGGTAGTTTAAAACGAATTTCAAAAAGCCCATACTTAAATTTCTTTTTTGTTTAAATCCAACCAGATGTGTATTCAAAATATTTTTGCTCAATATGTGCTCCTCCGTCAAACCTCCAAACATCATAATACCCTGGTTCTTCTTTAGCAATCAGTTTCAATATTCCATTATCTAATACAATATTATAATCTAAGTAATACTGTAATTCATTTCCATGTTCTCTATTCCAACCATCCTCACAAGTATACCATTTAGTATTATCTAACTCTATTCCATTAAATTCGTCTCCACCTGAATATGCCCACCGAATAATTGAGCCATCCATTAATAATTGCCAAATTGTTTCTGGCTGTCCTTTTACATTGCTGATTATTGTTAGCATTGCTGTCATAATGATTATTGTTCTTTTCATAGTATTTTGTTTTTTCAGCCTTACCGCTAACGGTTTGGCTATGTGGAGTGCGGGACTTTGAAACGCTTCACTGTCAGGCTGCCACTGAGCCAATTCGTTTATTCATATTTTAGTTTTTATAGCCAAATCGTCAAAGACGAATTGGCGTTGCCGCTGCGAAGAACTGCGTTTGATTTACCCGCTGTACCCCGCATTACATATAGCTTTTGTTACCTGCTGGGTTTTATTTCTTTTAGTTCTTCTGGTATTTCTAGTAATTCAATAAATGCCTTGATATTTGACATGTTTCGATATTTATTAAATAATGTCCGAATAATTATTGCAGAAAAAATCGTAGCACCCACGAATACAATAAAGCTGACTATAATGTTACCTTTTAAACTGATAAACAATTCGGTGGCAACGCTCAAATTCCAATTTGACTTGAATAACAGAATTATAAGAACTATTAAAGCGATTAGTATAGAAATTCCCAATTCAATCCAAGATTTTTTCCTCCATTTTGCGAGTTCCTTTTCAATGTATTTTTCTCTCTTAAGTTCTAGGATTTTGTTTTCTTTTTGAAAGTCTTTTGACTTAAGTTTTGTCAATTCATCTTGCAATTTGCCATTTTCAATTTTTTTCGCATCAAGGCTTGCTTTCTCCTTCTTAATATTTTCAGATTCCTTCTTTAGGTCAACAACAATTTTTTCAATCTGTGCAACACGTTTTTCTTCAATCTTTCTCTGTTTTTCTGCTTCATCTTCTAATCGTTTTACAAATTTTCCCTTATTCTCATGGGCAAGTTTATTTAGGTTTTCAACTCTTGAAATTTGTTTGTTAGCAATTCTTGTAGCAACTCTTACAATTTGCTCGTCGCTTAACTTGTCTTTTGCATATTTCTGAATGTTATCGTCTAACTCTCTGATAATTGCATTTTTGGGCAGAGACTCATTTAAAGTGCTTGAAATTAGTGCTGGCAATCCAACATTAATAATTTCTTCGCTATTTAGATTATTGCCAATATTGGGATTACTTAGCCATAAAATATTTAATAAAACATCAGCTTTAATTATTTCTGGTTGATATCCATTTCCAAATACTTCTTCACATTGTGAAAAGTCATCGTACTCCGTATTAAAAGCATTGTTTACAAACCAACAGTTTACTTTTTCAAAGGCTTTGAATTTTTTGTTTCCTCTTTTCCCACGAACATAATAAATGGCAGTTGCATCGTGTAGAGCTGCTGCTTTGTTGTTCCGATATTTTTGAAGGTTTCTATACTCCTTGCTAAATTTTGCAATATTTGAATATTTCGTTGTTACAGGGACAGTTATAATTCCAAAATTGTCATTGAGGATTTTAGGGATGTTGTCTGCAATGTTTTCTAAATCTGTCTTTGTTAATCCTCTTCGGTCACAGGCGTTATATATATCCTCTGGGTTTACTTTTTTAGTTAAGAAAGATTCATGGAAATGTTCAGCACGTCTTAAAATTAACCTTTGAATTTCATCAATTGTGTCATTCAAAATTGAAATTTTATATCCATTGTGTTTGGCAATTTTTACAAGCTTTTTGCAAGTGTCAGTTGATTCAGGGGTGTTTAAATCAATGAGACTGATTATGAAATTTGTATCAAACAGGAGTTCAACCTCTAGTTCAATAGGGTTGGTTGAATACTCAATGTATGATGAAAGAATTGAACCTAGATATAACTCTTTAATTGTATTATAAACTTGGGGTATTTGTTTAAAAAAACTAACAAATTGCGCCTCAATTGTGTAATCTTCTTTTTTGTCAGATTTGTGTTTTTCTGCCAAGTATTTGGAGATTGTTGTTTTGTTGATTTCTAAAAAGTTGAATATTGAAGTATATTCCTTTTTATCAATATTGTTTAGACCGCAAAATTCTTGAAATAATCGCTCGATGTTTTCAATCAGCACCTTTTTTTCATCAATCAGGGATTCAAATTCATTAAAAACATAATTATTTATAGAAAATGCTCCGTCTTTGTAGATTGTGAATTTTACTTCATTGTCAGTGTTTACTTCATTAGCAATTTGATGAAGGATATTTATTAAGACTGGAATTGGTATGTCTATGGAATAGAAATCCAGAATTACCCTTTTTATCTCCGAAATATTCTTTCCACTATAAATCCCTTCAGAGTTCATTTCTGCCAAGGCACTTTTTGCCAAAGGGACGAAAATGTCAATAAGTCCTTTTGTCAATGTCCCTGTGTTATTTATGTGGGCAAGTAAACTGTATGTAACTAATCTCGTTTTATTCATGGTGTTTGTTTTTTTAACCTTGCAGGTAACTCCCGCATATAAGAACCCCCAATTACCATTACATCGCCTTTGTCCGCAGCTGGTATTTGCCTATCAGGCTTTATTTCAACAAAATTAGTATGGGCGCATGCCGGTTTCATATGCTTTTTCTTTGTTTCTCAACAAATTTAGATAATATTGTCTAATTTCCAAGGATGATTTCTGCAAATCTTTCATTTTTTCCACGCAAAATATTTTGCTTTGACACATTAATAAGCTGCACTTTTGGCTTCTTCCCTGCCCGAACCGAAACGAAATGAAATGAAGCCTAAACCATGCTGCTTGTGAAACGAACATATTTCATAAAAATGCCACGATCCTGTTGTGCTTAGCCCATGTGCATTATAAAATGTTCGTAAGCTAAAAAACCTTAACCTAAATTTATCCAAAATCGCTTTCGTAGCCGTTTTAATAAACGGTTATAACCGGATATAAGCGTTTATTAAAACGGATAAGCCCGCCTGTTTTTGGCAAAAATGCCGGATTCCGGCTAAGCAAACCCCGTTCCCGCTCGTGTCCTCACGCGTGGCTTAGCAAGTCCGGCTAAGCAAACCAATACCTTCCGCAAGGCACAAAAGCAGCTTTCTTTCAACAGCTCTTGTTGCCTTGATATTTTCATGCGCATCAAAAATTATTTCTACGACTATGATCATCAATCTAAATACTTGAAGTAAATCCAACAAGACCTTAGCAATTATTAAAAGCATGCGGGATTACGGCAATTTTGTAAGGCAAATTTTTACCGATTTTTTCGGTAATTTCCCGCAAAACCCTGATTATCCCTACAGGGGTTTTCCTGCTACCATCGCTATACCATCGCGCTACCAAGACGCTGCAAATACTTTGCGGGCAGCCGGCTGCTGCGGGCTTGCTTCGGGCAGATATTCTGTAAATATACTAATTAGAGTTTGTCCACAGAGTCGAGAGTTTGCTCTATAAAGTTCAAATTCAAGGCGTGTGAAAAATCCAAACCGGATAATACTCAAGTATTTGAGGATTTGGATTTTGAGCAACAACGCAGAAGTTGGACTTTATAGACGAACTCCAATTAAGGCAAATTAGACCTACTCATCGGATGACTGGGAGTCATCCGATGAGTAGCGTTATCCGATGGGTGCTATGAATCATATGAGGTATCACGGAATATCAGGGATTATGCAGAAAAAAAGCGATACACGAAGATGTTATTGTGGTTGATATTTAAGCAGTACCACGCGTGAGGACACGCGCGGTAGCTGGGACACGCGCGGTAGCTTTGTCCGTTAAAGCGGAAGCTTGATGGCTGGGCTATAGAGGGCGCCAATATATCCAAAGTTTCACTCTTCCATGAACCAATGGATATAGCCGCACTGCTCACATATATAATTGGTGGCTTTTTTATTGGCCCAATCAATATTCAGGAAACTGAAAGCCACCGTATTCATCAAAGTTTTGCGGGTATAAAAACGTTTATGGCCACATATTTGGCAGGTCAGCCTGATGTTGCGGCCAACAATAAATTCCTTAGATGTTTTGTCTTTACTCATTTTGAAAGTCATTTTGAGGTTCATATTCCAGGATATCGCCGGGCTGGCATTCCAATACTTCGCAAATAGCTTCCAGCGTGCTGAAGCGCACGGCTTTGGCTTTTCCTTTTTTTAGGATGCTGAGATTGGCCATAGTGATCCCAATGCGACCGCTCAATTCGGTGAGGCTCATCTTTCGTTTGGCCAGCATCACGTCAAGGTTAACTATTATACCCATAATTAAATAGTTAAATCGTTATTTTCCTGTAATTCGACGCCTTTTACAAATACATGCGAGAGCACCCAAATAAAAAGGGCTGCAAGCAAAACAGCAGGATAGAACTGCAAATCTGCGGCACTGTCGAGTACCGGATAATCGAGGCGCTGCACAATGTAGAAATACTGAAAATAAGCATAAAACAGCATAAACAACCAGCCAAGAGCAACAGCATAGGCAATCCTTTTAAGAAGGCCGATATTTCTTTTATTGAAATAATCGCCTTTATAAATTGTGCCGATGAAGTTTTTAAAGGTGTAAAAGACGTAGAAAAACAATGCAATGGCCAGCAGCATAAAAACACCGTATATGCGCCCTATAAACTGAGGTGTTCCATCGCTAAAGCGCATCCTGCCCTGCATCTCAACAAAACGCACTGCAATATCGTGACCATCAATTTGAAGCAGGCCGTTTTGTGCCAGATCCAAACCAACAGGAACACCTACAGCGAGATTATCCGGTCGGATGAAGCCATAAATAAAGCCTACAGACAGATAAACGCCCACAAGCAAAGAGGCACAAAAGAGCCAAAAAGTAATTTGAGTGCCCCAATAAATTAATTTGATACTCAAGGATTGATTTTGTGTTTCCATAGCAATTGATTTTTGATGCAGCAAAGATAGGCAAGAATTATTAAAAAGCAAGAAAAATTTATTGTTAAACAATAATTTTATTTTGAATAACAATAATTACTCCTTATATTAGAGGTTCTACACTGTATTTCGTGGAAAGAAACTTGAATGCTATTCCAAACAGATTCCTCCAAAGTTTCCTCATACTTCGGAAAACTTTGTCGGAATGACGCGTTTTTATGAAGTCAGGAGGCAAATGCGGCGAGGACACAGTAGTATATTTTAAATACGTCCTCGCCGCATTTGCCTTAAACACCTAATAAACAGCGTCATTCCGACCGGAACAAAGCTAAACGAAATGATTAAAGCTTTGTGTAGGGAGGAATCTGTTAGGGATACCATAGGTCATTAATAAATATCTGCATATTTTTTTTCAAACATTATTGTAACCCACGAAATTCCTAGTAGAACCATTTAGAATACAGCCTGGAAAGATAATTGTGCAAGCACTATTTTCCAGAATGCGCCGTTTATAAAGAAAGCCCATTTTATGAAATTCACGAAACTGCTCCCATATCTTTTTGGTTTGGCGCTCCTGCTGACCGGCTTAGGTTATTTGATTGATTCGGATGAAGCTTATGCGAATTTTTGGCATACTGTCCTCGAATTTTCCGTAATCACCTTAATTGTATTTTCGGCCTTGTCGTTGATGGGATTACTGTTTATGGGATTGAGGATTTTGGTACGCACAGTATGCAGGCGCAAAATGGCCGGGCAGGGATCAGATAAATGCCGCATAATATTTTAAAATAGCAGCATCCCAAAAGGCCTGATATTCAAAGATTATTTTAAAGGAAAGCTCATTAGTCTTATGGGCAGCAAGCATTTTAGTTGCTGATAAAGACAATATCAACCCAAAAAAATCCAATTAAAATAAATTTAATGTTGAGCGTATTGAAAAGTAATCTACTTTTGCACCCTCAAATTTTCAGAAGAAAAATTCATTTTAAGCTACTGAGAATAAGAAATTTAATTTTAAATTAAGAAGAAATTAACGTTCATACAGCCTAAAGCAATTAGTGAGATCAAGAGAAATTGGACCTTTAGCAAAGCCGGGATGAACATAATATGCTTTGCAGCGGTTCAATTTTTTTATGTTTTCATCTGAGAGCAGGCACTTTATAGAAGAAAGTACTAATCATTATAAATAAATTTTAAAATGTCTTTAAGTCGTTTGAGGAACATCGGAATAGCAGCCCATATTGATGCGGGAAAAACCACAACAACAGAACGCATACTGTTTTTCACGGGTGTAAACCGAAAGTTGGGCGAAGTCCATGATGGCCAAGCCACCATGGACTTCATGAAACAGGAACAGGAACGCGGGATTACCATTGCATCAGCTGCGATCAGCGCAAAATGGAACGATCACAATATCAATATCATAGATACTCCCGGCCACGTTGACTTCACTATTGAGGTAGAACGTTCGCTGCGTGTAATCGACGGTATGGTTGCCCTTTTCTGCGCCGTAAGCGGTGTTGAACCTCAAAGTGAAACCGTTTGGAACCAGGCCGACCGTTACAAAGTGCCACGCATTGCATTCATCAATAAAATGGACCGTACCGGTGCTGATTTTGCACAGGCGGTTGGCTCAATGGACGAATATCTGGATGCCAATGCAACTCCATTCCAGCTTCCAATTGGTGCTGAAGACGATTTTAAAGGCATTATCGACCTGATCGAAGAGAAAGCGCATATTTTTGATGAAGACGGAAGCCGCCAGATTGTTGAAATTCCTGCAGATATGAAAGATGCAGCAGAAGAAGCACGCAACAACCTGATCGAAAAACTAGCAGAATTCGATGAAAAAATGATGGAACTTTTCTTAGAAGAGCAACCCATCTCCAATGAAATGATTAAAGAAGCGGCTCGCGAAGCAGCTTTAAAAATGTACATCACTCCGGTTTTCTGCGGTTCTGCCTATAAAAACAAAGGTGTCCAGATGCTGCTTGACGCGGTAATTGACTATCTGCCAAGCCCGCTGGATGTTGAAGCCGTTGTAGGAACAGATGTAGATGATGAAGAAAAAACACATACACGCGGCCCGAGCTGCAAAGAGCCTTTTGCTGCACTGGCATTTAAACTGATCAACGACCCTTATGTTGGCCAGCAGACTTTTATCCGCATGTATTCCGGCACCCTGAAAAGCGGCATGCAGGTGTATAACAGCACAAAAGGCAAGATGGAACGTATTGGCCGCATTATGAAAATCCGCGCGAAAGACCGTGAGGAGATTGAAGAAGCAATGCCCGGCGATATCGTTGCGCTCATTGGCATGAAAGTCACTAAAACCGGTGATACACTTTGTGCTCCGGATGCTCCGGTCTATCTCGAATCAATTAATGTACCGCCATCAGTAGTTGAGCTGCGCATCGAACCCAAAACCCGCAAAGATCAGGGCAAACTGGGCGAAGCATTGCACAAGCTCTCTATTGAAGACCCTTCTTTCAATGTGCATTTTGATGATGAAACAGAAGAAACCCTCATCGCAGGTATGGGCGAGCTGCACCTTGAAATCATGGTTGACCGCCTCAAAGACGAGTTCAAAATTGAAGTAAACGTGGGCGAGCCTGCCGTTGCGTACCGCGAAACGATCCAATCTGAAATCAGGGCAGAACACCGTCACTCCAAGCAAACCGGTGGTAAAGGACAGTTTGCACAAACTACATTCCGCATGGAACCCAACGGCGGCAACGGATACGAGTTTATCGACAATATCAAAGGCGGTGTTATTCCTAACGAATTCATCCCATCGGTTGATAAAGGAATCAGAAAAACCATGGAACGCGGTGTTTTGGCCGAATTCCCTGTTGTGGATGTTAAAATCGTACTTGTTGACGGCAAGCACCATCCGGTAGATTCTTCGGATATGGCCTTCCAAACCTGTGCCTCCATTGCTTTTAAAGAAGCCTTTATGAAAGCCAACCCTGTACTGCTGGAGCCGGTGATGAAAGTAGAAGTTAACACTCCTGATGAATATATCGGCGACATTGTAGGCAACCTCAACCGTCGTCGCGGCAAGGTAGAATCCATGCGCCGTTTCCGCAAGGGATCGCAAAAACTGCTTGCTTTTGTTCCGCTGAGCGGGATGTTTGGCTATGCCAGCACATTGCGCAACCTTTCCAGCGGCCGCGCCAGCTATTCTATGGACTTCCACCAGTATATGCCGGTTTCACCATCGGTACAGGAAGAAATCCTGAAGAAACTTGCTGACAAGAAAAATGACAACAAATAATTTTGTTTGAGTACATGTAAACCTTCGATAACCTTTTTGTTAAAGGCCGGTCTTTTTTTTTGACCGGCTTTTTTTTATGCGCGGAGGTTACGCTTCTTTGCTTCGACCGGGTATCAGGGGGGGATTTTTTCGTGCAGATTTCTTCTAAACTAACCAAGACTTTACAAAAAGCTTGTTAAGCGAATTAAGGGAGAATCAGTAACCGCCAAATCCACTAATAAAAAGCTTCTACCTCCAATTGCCTGCCTTCGCGTGCAGCCTTCTTATCCATGGAAGCACCGATAGCTATTCCAATGGACATCCCGATAGGCAAACCAATGCCAATAAAAGCCATTTGATCGAGTATTGTGGCGAAAATAAAACCGAGAGGCACGCCAAAAACCAGCCCCAAAGCCAGGTATTTATTCTGATAATGGTTTTTGGGCACAAGCTGCACGTCCCTTTCAAGCATATCAATAATCTGCACCAAAGCCGAACGCAAGTACTTTCCGAACCTATTGTCATCATTGGGCACAGCAATAAGAAAATCCGTTTTTTGGTTGATAAAGCCGCGGATGCTATCCGGCAATTCCCGCTGATTAAGTTCGGCTATAAGTTTTTGGTATTGGGCAAATCTTTTTGTAAGCAATCTTCGGCCCTGCAAATCAGACCTGTCATTTAAACTTTTGAGTTTCATGCTTCGAAAGTACAATTTTCTCAAAAAAAAGGTTCGACACGGAATTTCGTCAGGGCAAACGCATCATAAATATTATACCATTCTTTCACAATCCTATTCCTATGCATTTCAAATCCATTGATAATAAAGCTGTTAGCTGCCTAAATCCATTTCGGCTTCAATCCCAAAGGGGTTGCATATCTATAAAAGGAAATGTTAATTAAAGGTTCGACCCCGGACGGGGTCGTATGTGGCGTTCTGTGGTAACTCTTTATACATATTTGACCGCTCTGCGGTCTAAGCCGATTTATTTTTTTGCGGCATTTTCAGGCTGTTGAGGGTTCTTGTTAAGCTTATAACCCTCTGGTTTTCGTAAATGAGGCAATTTGCTGCTTTGTGCTTTCAAACAGAAAAACTGTAATATATCAATCTGAAACAAGACGTAAGTTTTTTTCAACCACAACAAATATCCAGCCTGACAAATATAGCTTGATCAAGATGCGTTTGCCCTGGGAATTTCGTGGAAAGTCAAAAGTTAAATCTCCAACAGATTTCCCCTTCCGGAGGCTATCGGAATTCCTCATGCTTCGGAAAACTTTGTCGGAACTGAAAATAAAGGAGTCTGCGCAGCTTCGGGATGCCTGTGCTGAGCTAGCCGAAGTGACTGTTTTCAATACCAGGAACAACAAAGTGCTAATAACATTACTGCCTTTTGAACCGTATCCGGTATTTTGCAGGTGTAATATTTACCGATTTTTTAAAACATTTAGTAAAATAGTTGCTATCGGAAAAACCACATTGAAAGGCTATCTCAGAAATCGATCTTGACGATTCACGAAGCAAGCCACAAGCCTTTTTGATCCGGAGCTGGCAGAGGTAATTTCCCGGCGAAAGCCCAATAGTCATTTTGAAGCTGCGCATAAAATTCCTTTTCGACATATTGGCCATTCCTGCCAGTCCCTCAAGTTTCAGGCTTTCGGAAATATTGTTTTCCATATAGTCCATTACCCTGCTTAACTGCACCAAACTTTGAGCTTTATTTGAGGGGATATTGCTGAAATGCCGCGAAAGATGGATAATGAGTTCCTGAAAGCGGTTGGACAGGATAAGGGCGCTGCCCTCCAGCATTTGTTCTTGTTCAAAAAACATTACACTCAAAATCAATTCAATAGCGGCAAGATCCTTAGGATGTAGCCGAAGCATATTCCGGAAATTGTTCCGTGCCCTGTAGGACGGCTCCAGAATAAACAAGGCTTTGTAACCGTCCATTTGCCTGATTTCCACTGGAATCAACTCAGGTTTTTGTTTTGCATCGAACATTACATTTACAATTTCCAGTTTTTGCGCATCCCTGAAATAATGCCTTTGATTGCCCTGCAGCACAAAAACATCGCCCATGCTCACGGGGTATTCCCTTCCTTCCAACATCTGTATTCCTTGTCCGTTGAGGATAAAAACGATTTCAATAAAATCGTGGAAGTGCTCTGTTTCGGTCAGGTCATGATCATGCGAGAGCTGTTTCTGCCGGCATACCCTCTTCAGGTTTACCGGGCAGCCAGGAATAGAAAAATAATTTTGCCCCAGTGCTTGCTTGGTCATATCCATACTCATAATTCAGCATTAATATTAAAGCTTTTTTTTGAGTTAAGCCTGAATAATTCACAAAATATCTATTACGGGCACAAACCGCTGCAATAGAAAGGAATGCTATCTTTTATTGCGTTTTGTACTTGGTCACTGAGCTTGTCGAATGTGCTCATGACGAAATTTCATGAATTAATCAGGCAAGGATATTGTTTCAATGATATTCATCGGACGACTTTGGCCATCCAATGAATTCAATATTTATTTCCAGAGTTTTTCCAGCTCTTCGAGGGTTTTTCCTTTGGTTTCGGGAACCATTTTCCAGACAAAAATCAGGGAAAGCACACTCATCAGGCCATAAAAACCATATGTAAGGGCGCCGCTGAACTCCATCATGGACGGATAAGTTGATGAAATAAAATAATTGGAAGCCCATTGTGCCACTACGGCCAGTGCAACAGCACGTCCGCGGATTTTATTGGGGAAAATCTCTGAAATGAGCACCCAGCAAATCGGCCCCCACGACATCATAAAGGAAGCGGTATAAATTACGATAAAGGCCAAAGTTCCGATGCCAATCACTTCAAAATAACTGAGCCCGGCAATGGCAAACATTCCAATCGCCATGCCGACGGAGCCAACCATCAGCAGTGGTTTGCGGCCCCAGCGGTCAACCGTAGCAATGGCCAGCACAGTAAAAACAACATTCACCAGACCCATCACAACCGTTTGCATCATGCTGGCATCTTTGCCGGCTCCCATGCTCTCAAAAATACGGGGCGCATAGTAAAGCGCCACATTTATGCCCACAAACTGCTGAAAAACAGAAAGCAATACACCAATAACCAAAACCACTTTGCCGTAGGAAAGCAATTTGCCTGAGCGGTCATTTAAAGAAGCCTGAATATCATTCAGTATTTCACGGGCGCGTACCAAACCGTTGATTTTTTCAAGAATACGCAGTGCGTCGTCCTCTTTCTTTTTGAGCGAAAGATATCGCGGCGATTCGGGCACGAGAAAGAGCAAAAGGCCAAAAACACCTGCAGGAATAGCTTCCGAGAGAAACATCCTGCGCCAGCCAATGGTGTCAATCCATTCGATGCTCTGGCCGTTGGCAATGCCCCAGTTCACAAAATAAACCACCAGCATCCCGAAAATAATAGCAAACTGGTTGTAGGAAACCAGCCTTCCGCGTATTGAGGCCGGGGCAATTTCGCCCAAATAAACCGGAACAATGGCCGAGGCAAGCCCCACTCCTATTCCACCAATAATCCTGTAAAAATTAAACATCCACAGCAATCCAATTGTAGCTTGCCCTTTTTCAAAAAACAAAAATTCAGGATGCGCTGAGCCAAGTGCAGACAGAAAAAATAAAAGGGCAGCAACCATCATGGATTTTTTGCGCCCCAGGTCCGATGACAACAAACCGGAAAATGCAGCGCCGATGATGCAGCCGATCAGTGCGCTGGAAATCGTAAGGCCATGCACCAAAGTACTGAGCCCCTGGCTTGTAACAAGAAATTGCTGCACTGATTTTTCCGCCCCGGAAATCACGGCAGTGTCGTAACCAAAAAGCAATCCGCCTAAAGTGGCCACAAGCGTAATCAGTGCAATATAAGCTTTACTGTATGATGGAGCATTCATAATCAACTAGATATATAGATTTAGAATATTCTCAAAAAATTCCTGACGGCCACTTATTTGTGAAGGTTCGCCATTCTTAACCGCCAAATCGCGCAAGTCTTCCAAGCTCAGTTTGCCGGCTTCAAAGTCCTTACCAGTCCCCGAGGCAAAAGAATTGTATCGTTCCTCGCGCAGCTTCAGGTAATCTGAATTACGCAAAACATTATCGGCAACAAGCAAGGCGCGGGCAAAAAGATCCATCGCTGATATATGCGCAATGAAAAGATCGTTTTTATCGGTTGAATTCCTTCGGATTTTGGCATCGAAATTAATTCCGCCATTGCCCAAACCGCCGGCTTCCAGAATGACCAGCATAGCTTCTGTGATTTCATAAATGTTGAGTGGGAACTGATCTGTATCCCAGCCATTTTGATAATCGCCACGGTTGGCATCAATAGAACCCAGCAGCCCACTGTTGGCAGCTACCTGCAGCTCATGCTGGAAAGTATGGCCTGCAAGTGTAGCGTGGTTGACTTCGATATTAAGTTTAAAATCCTTGTCCAAACCGTATTCCTTCAGGAAACCAATCACGGTGGCTGAGTCAAAATCATATTGATGTTTGGTAGGCTCCATAGGTTTCGGCTCAATCAGGAAAGTGCCTTCAAATCCGTTTTTACGTCCATAATCGCGCGCCATGCTGAGGAATTGTGCCAGATGATCGAGTTCTTTTTTCGTATCCGTATTCAAAAGCGAAAGGTAGCCTTCACGTCCGCCCCAGAACACATAATTTTGCCCGCCTAGCGCGATGGTCGCATCCAGCGCATTTTTCACCTGAGCTGCGGCATACGTCAACACATTGAAATCCGGATTTGTAGCTGCACCGTTCATATAGCGTGGATGCGAAAAAAGGTTGGCAGTGCCCCAAAGCAGTTGTTTTCCGGTTTCTTGCTGCTTCAGTTTGGCATAATCGACCATTTGCTGCAAACGTTTTTCCGATTCCGGGATGCTGGAAGCTTCATCGACCAGGTCAAAATCGTGGAAACAATAATAATTGATCCCGATTTTGCTCATAAACTCAAAAGCAGCATCCATGCGTTCTTTGGCTTTTTGCACCGGATCACTGATGTTGTCCCAGTCATAATAAATCGTTCCACGGCCAAAAGGATCGCCCCCATTGGCGCAGAAGCTATGCCACCATGCTACGGCAAAACGCAGATGTTCCTTCATGGGTTTGCCGGCCACAATGCGTTCCGGCTCATAATAATGAAAGGCCATTGGGTTTTTTCCTGATGTACCTTCAAATTCTATTTTATTGATCCCTTTAAAATATTCTTTTGGCATTTTTAATATATTTTATTAATTATTTACACTTAATTGATGTTTCAAAATTACTTTCCAGCGTTGATTCGCATCCTTTATAATCTGGTTTTTCTTTGGTTCAATAATGCTCAGCACTTTCAAACCCACAAAAGCCTCATCGGGATTTTGATAAAAACCGCAGCCCAGACCAGCTCCACGAGCCGCACCAACAGCACCGTTCGTATTATAAAGCTCGATACGCGCTCCGCTTAAATCAGCAAGGGTTTGCGCAAAAAGGCTGCTCAAAAACATATTGGCTTTGCCTGCCCTGATTACAGATACCTGCATGCCCATTTCTTCCATAATTTCAATTCCATACTGAAAAGCAAAGGCAATGCCTTCCTGCAAAGCCCTCAGGATATGCTCTTTGCGATGCAATGTAAGATTCATGCCCTGAAAAGCCGCACCGATATTTTTGTTTTCCAAAACCCGTTCGGCACCATTTCCAAAAGGAAAAACCAATAATCCTTCCGAAGCTGTAGGCACTGTTTGCGCCAAGGCATTCATTTCTTCATAAGAGTTTTGGGGCAAAAACTGATGTTTTACCCATGAATTGAGAATCCCCACAGAATTGAGGCATAAAAGTATTCCCAGCCGTGGGTTTTGAAGGGAATTATTGACATGCAGGAATGTGTTTACACGCGAAAGCGGATCGTGCGATTTTTGATCTGAAACGCCATAGACAACACCCGATGTTCCGGCGGTGGCAGCAATTTCGCCGGCATTCAGCACATTCAGCGAAAAAGCATTATTGGGCTGGTCACCGGCACGATAAGCGACCGGAATACCGGAGGGCAAACCAATCACTTCAGCGATCTCTTTTCTTAAAAAGGCTTGTTTCGAAAAAGTACCGGCTACTTCCGGTAAAATGTCGCGACCAACCCCATAGTATTGCAGCAATTCGTCCGAAATATCATTTTTTTGATAATCCCAGAAAATCCCTTCCGAAAGGCCCGATTTGGTGGTTTGCACAGCTCCTGTCAGGCGGTAAGCTACATAATCGCCGGGCAGCATGATTTTATGGATTTTAGCATATTTTTCTGGTTCATTTTCCTTGATCCATTTAAGTTTACTGGCAGTAAAATTTCCCGGAGAGTTTAACAGGTGGTTCAGGCAAAAATCGGGGCTCAAATCACCGAAAGCTTTATTTCCAAACGGAACCGCGCGGCTGTCGCACCAGATAATGGCGTTGCGCAGCGGTTTACCTTCCTGATCCACAGCAACCAGCCCATGCATTTGGTAAGCGATGCCAATAGCTCCAACTTTATTCATTTCAAAAGGGCAATCTGTTTTGAGCTGCTGCGTGGCCTGAAAGATGCACTTCATCCAAATATCAGGATTTTGTTCCGCCCATCCAGAATGTGGGCTAAGGATATCCATCTCCTTTTCCGGCCAACTGGCAGAAGCAATTTGACGTCCATTTTCGCCATTGATGAGCGCAATTTTCACCGAAGAGCTGCCAAGATCAATTCCAAGCAAATTCATAATTCATTCTTTTCTACAAAAAAAGGCAATAAAACGCAGATTAGCAGGGAAAATATGGCCAATTTACGGTAGGATATGGCCAGAAAATAAACAAAAAAATGATTAAAAGAACCCTTTATCCGAAGTTATTTCGCAGGTTTGTATTTGAAATATCACACAAATTTTTTGGTTAAAAACGAATTAGTGCTTGCCCATAATGTCTCCCGAAATTTCGGGATTGCTCAAAATCCAAATCCTCAAATACTTGAGTATTATCCGGTAACGAATTAAGCACATATTGAAAATACAATGCTTTTTTGTTACTTTTGCGAATATTATAACTACACCGACATACTAAATGACGAACAAAGAATTTAAAAAACTAAAGGATGACCTTTGGCTGGCGGCCAATAAGTTACGTGCAGATAGCGACTTAAAATCAAACGACTACTCGCCACCGGTTTTGGGAATCATCTTTTTAAAGTTTGCCGATATAAAATACAGCCAGCACGAAAAAGAAATCAAGGCTGAGTTTGAGAAAAACAAAGGAACTCGAATGGAAGAACCCATCGAGAAAATTGCCATTGAAAAATGTGGTTTGTACATTCCCGATACAGCCCGATACGACTATTTAAAAGACTTGCCCGAAGGCGATCAGGATAATCCAATTGACAAAGCGGTAATTCAGGCAATGAAAGACATTGAGAAACATGTTGTTTCATTGAAAGACACTTTGCCAAAAGATGAGTATTATGAAATCACCAGAAAAGGACAAAGCCTTTTAAAGCAACTTTTAAAACTGTTCTCAACTATTCCTGATGACAGTAAGGGCGATTTATTGGGTAAAATTTATGAGTTCTTCCTTGGCAAATTTGGTTTGGACGAAGCGCAAAAAGGAGGAGAATTCTTTACGCCAACTTCGGTTGTAAACCTGATGGTTGAATACATTGAACCCTATCACGGTAAGATATTTGACCCGGCTTGCGGTTCGGGCGGTATGTTTGTACAAAGTGCAAATTTTATTCGCCGACACCATTTACAAAAAGGTGCAGTTTCACCTATTTATGTTTACGGACAAGAGAAAACCTTGCAAACCGTAAATTTGGGAAAAATGAACCTTGCCATCAACGGACTTCGGGGCGAAATTAAACAAGGCGACAGTTACGCCGAAGACCTTTACGATAGTTTCGGGAAGTTTGACTTTGTAATGGCTAATCCTCCGTTTAACGTAAAAGAAGTAAACGAGGACACGGTAAAAAAAGACAAACGTTTTACAGAGTATGGCTTACCAAAATCAAAAAGCAAAAAGAAAAGTGCGGGGGTTGTTAATATTCCAAATGCAAACTATTTGTGGATTAGCCTTTTTGCCACTTCGCTGAACGACACTGGAAAAGCTGCTCTTGTAATGGCAAATTCTGCCAGCGATGCCGGACATTCGGAATATGACATTCGCCAAACTTTGATTAAAAAAGGGTTGATTACAGGGATGCTCACTTTGCCAAGCAACATGTTTAGCACGGTTACACTTCCTGCCACACTTTGGTTTTTCGATAAAAGCAATCAAATTACTGATTTTGAAACGCAAAAAGACAAAATTCAAATCCTGTTTGTTGATTCCCGCAACGTGTTCCACCAGGTGGACAGGGCGCATCGTGAATTTACCGACGAACAATTGCAAAACCTTGCTGCCATCAATTACCTGCGAAAAGGAAACCGTAAGTTTTTTATTGAATTGGTACACAGCCATTATACCAATGCTTTTGAACGCTTGCCCATTTTAAAAGACCTGTTGCAAAACGCTGCAAAATCGTTGCAAGCACAATTTGAAGTTTTTGAAAAATGGTCTGATTCGATTTTGTTGGATAAAAGGGCAATTAATTCATTAACCCCGTCCTTCAGGGCGGGGACAGAAACCAATACAATACCGGGCTTTAGCCCTGAGCAGTTTCGAACAGAACTAAAAACCTTCAAAATTGCCTATACCCAAAAAGTAATTCAGGATATTGAAAAAGCACTAACTGATTTTGATAAATACAATCAAAATTTTGACACAGAAAAGACGGACGAAACAAACAAAGCTCAACACACGCTGTTGCAAGACAACGAAACGCTTTTAACCGATTATCTTTTGGTAAAAAAAGCGTTGGAGAAAAGTTTTCGGAAATACGAAAGCCTTTATAAGACAGCAGAACAACTAATGCGTACGGGTAAAAATAACCCTGCCCTTCAGGGCGGGGAATGGAAAATCCTTGAAAAACCAAAAGAAATTCGTTTGCTGCTCGACAAACTAAATGAATACAGCAACCTTGTAAAAAACAACAATTACGAGGAAGAAGAAAAGAGCCCTGTTTATTTCCTAAAAATGGCGGAGTGGCTGCAACAGCGTTTCCCCTTGGCAAAATACGAAGATGTAACCGGACTTTGCAAATTGGCAGGGATTGAAGAAATTGAAGAACAGGATTATTCATTAAACCCCGGGCGTTATGTAGGAGTGGTCATTGAAGAAGACGGCATGACTGAGGAAGAATTTGAGACCGAAATTAAAAAGCTGAATACCGAACTTTCTTCGCTCAATTCAAAAGCTACCGAGTTAGAATTTACCATTAACCAAAACCTCCTAAATCTTTTTGAAAATGAGTGAGTGGAAGAATATACGATTTGGTAAATTATATAAACTTCCTTCAAGGAATGGATTAAATAGACCCAGTGCAGTACGAGGTGAAGGTTATAAGATGATTAATATGGGTGAACTTTTTGCGAATGATAGAATTGGTGCTATTGAAATGGAAAGAGTTAAGTTAAATGAAAATGAGAAAAAGAACTTTGACATTCAGAAATATGATTTATTGTTTGCTCGTCAATCAATGGTTGCTGAAGGTGCTGGTAAATGTTCAATTGTAATTGATGTTCCAGAACTAACTTGCTTTGAATCTCATTTAATCCGCGTACGATTATCAAAAGAGAATGCATCTCCTATATTTTATTACTATTTATTCCAATCTTCACTTGGTAAAGCATTGTTGTCATCAATAAGATTACAAGGTGTTCAAGCAGGTATAAAGGGAACTGATTTAGTAAAACTTGAAGTGCCATTTCCACATCTTTCAGAGCAAAATCGTATCACCTCCATTCTCTCCACCTACGACGAACTCATTGAAAACAACAACAGCCGCATTGCCATTTTAGAGCAAACCGCAGAGCAAATTTACAAAGAGTGGTTTGTGCGTATGCGTTTCCCCGGTTATGAAAATACCGAGTTTGAAAAGGGTGTACCGAAGGGTTGGAAGGAAATTAAATTAAAGGATGCTATAATTGTTAAGAATGGCAAATCTTGCGAATTAAATGACAAAGGCATTTATAAAGTTTATGGGTCTAATGGATGTATTGGATTATCTGAACGGTATAATTATGAAAATGTAATAATAGTTGGTCGAGTTGGAGCTTATTGCGGAGCTGTAGATTTTGGTTTTGGTAAGGTTTGGGCAACTGATAATGCTTTAGTTATTTATCTAATTGACACAAAAGCAACTTATTATTACACCTATTATTTATTGAAAATGTTGAATTTAGGCAATTTTGCATCTGGTTCGGCACAGCCACTTCTTACTCAATCAATTTTATATAAAATGAAAGTGTTTTTACCGAATATCCAGATTCTTAGAAATTTTGATAAAATCATATTTTCATTATTCGCTCAAATTAGAATTCTTCAACAAGAAAACATAAACCTCAAACAAACCCGTGATTTATTATTGCCGCGCTTAATCAGTGGTAAGTTAAAAGTATCCTCCTCCGTGAGAACTTCGGCGGATAAGAATGAGGCAGAAAAAGAAATTGAATAATCCCGTCCTTCAGGGCGGGGACAACGAAGTCAGCGGACAAAGAAACAACATTAACCCCGTCCTTTAGGGCGGGGACAAACGAAGTACAAACAACAAGGGCTTTAGCCCTGACAAAACAACAACTATGTCGTACGTCAAAGTAATGATACATACCGTATGGGGAACCAAAAACCGGGAAAAGTTAATCTCACCGGAAATCAGACCTGTGCTGTTGTCTCACATAAGAGATAATGCAAAACAGAAAGGCATATACATTGACACCATTAATTCACAAGCAGACCATGTTCACTGTCTTTTTGGGTTAAATGCCAACATGGCACTGTCTAAAGCCCTGAATTTAATAAAAGGAGAATCTTCATTTTGGGCAAATAAGCACAAACTAACCAACTTAAAATTTGAATGGGCAGATGACTATTTTGCAGCATCGGTAAGCGAATCGCAGTTAGAAAAAGTACGGCATTATATCCTTAATCAGGATGAACATCACCGGAAATACAGTTTTACTGAAGAATATAATAAATTCTTAGAATCGTATGGATATAAAAATCAGGGCTAAAGCCCATGCATTTTGGTTCTGCTTTGTCCCCAGCCTAAAGGCCGGGGTTAATAATATTTTTGCCAAGAGTATCCTGCAAATTATGGTCAGACAATAATCAAATAAACCAAACTGATAATAGTTCAGACAATGGAAAATAAAGGCGAAATATTGCTGTATCAAGACGAAGACGGCACCGTAAAAATTGACGTGCGCCTCGAAGATGAAACAGTGTGGCTTACCCAAAAGTTGATGGCGGAATTGTTCCAAACCACGGTGCCAAATATTAATATGCACCTCAAAAACATTTTCGACGAAGGCGAGTTACACCCCGAGGCAACTATTAAGGATTTCTTAATAGTTCGCCTGGAAGGGAATCGCAAGGTGAGCCGGAAGATTGATTTTTATAACCTCGATGCCATTATCTCTGTTGGTTACCGTATCAAATCGCATGTTGCCACTAAATTCCGGATATGGGCCACACAACGTTTGAAAGAATACATCATCAAAGGCTTTGCCCTTGATGACGAACGGATGAAAGCCGCCGGTCAAATCCGCTATTTCGATGAATTGCAGGAACGCATCCGCGATATCCGCAGTTCAGAAAGGATTTTCTATCAAAAAGTAAAAGATATTTTCACACTTAGCATTGATTATGATGCGCAAACCGTGCAGGCAAAAGAGTTTTTCGCCACCATACAAAACAAACTGCATTGGGCAATCCATCAACATACAGCAGCCGAATTGATTGCCAGACGAGCCAAATCGACAGAACAAAACATGGGATTAACTTCGTGGCAGGGTGCCAGAATCAGAAAAGCTGATGTTGGCATTGCCAAAAACTATTTGAAAGAAGAGGAAATAAGCCAACTGAATTTACTGGTCGAACAGTTTCTGGCTTTTGCCGAAAACCAGGCCCGGCAAAAAAAAGTGATGTACATGAGCAACTGGATAAAAAAACTGGATAATATTCTTACCATAAACGAAAATGAAATACTAAAACATGCCGGCAAAATCTCGCATCAGTTAGCAGTTGAAATTGCTGAAACTGAATATGAAAGATACAATGCCCAACGTATTGAAGCAGCCGACCAAAAAGCTCTTGACGATTTGGATGATGAAGTAAAAAAACTGAACTCACGGAAAAATAAAAAGTAGCATTATGCCAAACTTTATAAGCGAAGACGACATAGAAAAAAGAGCCATCAAGTTATTGTTGGAGCAACTCGATTACGACGAGCATTTGAATTGCTTTACCGCCGACGAAAAAGATTTAAACGACGGCAGCAATCGCACAAGCAAGGAAGAAGTTGTTTTTACCGACCGGGTTCGTAAAGCATTGGAAAAGCTCAATAATGTCCCTGCCGAAGCCATTGAACAAGCCATTCGCGAATTGGTAAAAGGTCGTTCGGGAATGAGTCCAATGCTCGCAAACAAACAAGTATATGAGCTTATAAAGGAAGGATTTACAGCTAAGGTTTTAAACAAAGAAGGCAGAGAAGAACCAAAGAAAATTAAATTCGTCGATTTTAATAATCCGTCTGCAAACGAGTTTTTGGTGGTTTCGCAACTATGGATTCAGGGAATACCCAAATTCCGCAGACCAGATTTAATTCTTTATATAAACGGAATTCCATTCGTGTTTATAGAGCTTAAGAATTCAAACGTTGAAGTTAAAAACGCTTATGAACACAATTTAAAAACCTACTACAAAGAAATACCTCAGTTATTTGTTTACAATGCTGCAAATATTTTAAGTAATGCTGTTGAAACAAGAGTTGGTGCATTTAAGGCTGAATATGAACATTATTTTGACTGGCTGCGTGTTGAAGATGAAAAACAAGATGTGGACAGAAAACGGGTAAAGGAATTTCAGGTTAGTTTGGAATTTGCCTTGCGTGGATTATGCTCTAAGGAACAACTGATTGATTATTTGGAAAACTTCATCCTTTACCACACAAAAGGAGCATATAAAATCATTGCCAAAAACCATCAATTTATTGGCGTAAACAAAGCGGTTGAAAGTTTTAACAACCGGCAAGGGAAAAACGGGAAACTTGGTGTTTTCTGGCATACACAAGGCAGTGGCAAAAGCTTTTCGATGGTTATGTTTTGTCAGAAAATCCAACGAAAATCCGAAGGTGATTTTACTTTCTTCATCGTAACCGACCGTGATAATTTAGACGGGCAGATTTATCGCAATTTTCTGAACATGGGTGTGGTAAAAGAAAAGGAAGAAGTAAGACCCAAAAGTGGTGAACAGCTACGTGAATATTTATCCGGGAACAAACGTTTTGTTTTTTCACTCATTCACAAATTCCGTTATCCAAAAGGAAAAGAATTCCCATTGCTTTCCGGCCGTAAAGACATTATAGTTTTGGTTGACGAGGCACACCGCACACAATATAAAGACCTTGCTGAAAATATGCGTTTGGGGATTCCCAATGCGCAATACATTGCTTTTACAGGCACACCGCTTCTCGGAAGCAAACGACTTACCAATAAATATTTTGGAGATTACATCAGCGAATACAATTTTAAAAATGCTTACGAAGATGGTTCAACCGTTCCCCTGTTCTATGATAAGCGAGTTCCGGGAGTTCAGTTAATCCGGGATGATGAAGATTTGAATGCAGATTTGGCGGAAGTGGTTGAAGAAGAAGATTTGTCGGATGCACAACAAACCCGTTTAGAAAGAGAATTTGCCAGTGAACTATCGGTTATTCGCAACCCCGACCGCTTAAAAATTATTGCTCAGGACATTGTAAAACATTTTCCAAACCGTGGTTACAAAGGTCGTGGGATGGTAATCGCCATTGACAAATTCACCACGGTAAGAATGTTTGATTTAGTGCAACAATACTGGCGCGAAGAAATTGTAACACTTCGCAAAAAGGCAAGAAGCGCAAAAACGGAAGAAGAAAAACAGCGGATAAAAGAGACCATCAAATACATGAATTGGGTGGATATGGCTGTGGTTATTAGTTTTGATGGCAGCGAAGAAGAGAAAAAAGCGTTTGAAGACCGGGGCTTGGACATAACTCCACACATTCGGAAAATGCAAAAACTAGACGAAAACGGACATGATTTGGAATATCGTTTTCAGGAAATCCCCGACGACCCATTCCAGTTAGTTTTTGTTTGCGCCATGTGGTTAACAGGATTCGATTCACCAACTTTAAGTGACTTGTATTTGGACAAACCAATGGTTGGGCATACATTAATGCAAACCATTGCCCGTGCAAACCGTGTAGCTCCCGGTAAAATCTGTGGAAATATTGTTGATTATTACGGGGTATTCCGCAATTTGAAAAAAGCTTTGGCTGCTTATGCAACCGGAGAAGAAGATGGAAAAGAAGAAAACGGAAAAAAAACCGAGGGTGGAAATTTACCCGTTGAAGACAAAGAAAAACTGTTTGAATTATTAACACAGGCAATTAACGAAGTTGATGAGTTTTGTTTGCCTTTGGAAATCAAGTTGGATTTGATTTTAGATTCAGGTGATACTTTCGATGAAATAAGTCTGTTTGAAGCATTTGCAAATAAATTGCTTGCCAATGACGACACGAAGAAAAACTTCTTTGTTTATTCAAATACGGTCGAAAGTCTGTTTGAAGCTTGCAAACCAGAGATTTACGGAAGAAGAAATGAATTCGAATTATTGGAAGTTATTCGCTATCTCCGCAAAATAGTTGACCGCAAAAAATTCTCCGGCGATTTGGAATCTGCCCGTGCGAAATATGCTGATATTATCGACCAGTCAATTACGACCGTTGAAGAGGAAGAACAGAAAATTTCCGGCTTTGAAATTAAAAAATCCAAGACAGTTGACATCAGTAAATTCGATTTCGATAAACTCAGGGAGAAATTCAAACAAGCAGAATACAAGCACATTGAGATAGAAGATTTAAAACTGTTTATTGAAGATAAACTCAATAAACTTCTAAATCAAAATGTGACCCGTGTAAATTTTGCAGAGAAATTACAAAGGATAATAAACGAATATAATTCAGGTTCTTCTGCAACAGAGAATTACTTTGAGGACTTGATTAATTTTGCTAAAGATTTACGAAAAGAAGAAGAAAGACATATCAAAGAAAACCTGACAACCGACGAACTTGAACTCTTCGATTTAATACGCCAGACAAATAAAGAACTTACAAAAAAAGAAGAGCAAATAGTAAAACTGGCTGCAAAAGGGTTACTAAAAAGACTGAAAGAAGAAAAAGAAAAAATATTGGTAACTGACTGGTATAAAGACGAAGTGGCAAGACTAACAGTTTTAAAGTTTGTAAAACAAGCCTTAAATCCTGACTTGCCAAATAGTTATAATCAACCAGTATTTGAGCAGACTTGCAGTAAAGTTGTAGAACATTTACAGCGATTGGAAGAAACGGGGAGGCAATGGGCAGCATAACGCAAATATTTGGAAACAAAACTACTAATGACATGAAAACATCAGCATGCAGCAAATCACAAACTTTATTAGAAACTAAAAAATAACATGAAAATAATAAACCAATCGGACGCAGAAGCGATATGCACAAAAATCCAAACTACTTTATTTCAGAACATCCAAACAACCGAAAAAGATTGGGATATTTTCAGGTCTCTAATTAAAACTGTAAGCTACAATAAAAATGAGTTTTTACTGCAAATCAATGAGATAGAAAACAATATTTACTGCCTTTTAGAGGGCGTTGTACGCAAATATACATTTAAAGGCACAAAAGAATACACCTTTGATTTCCATTTTCCGGTAAAGTTCTTTAATTCCTATTCATCCTACAGGCAAAAAACACCTTCTACAATTGCGCTTCAGGCACTCAGCCCGGCATTGGTACTGCAGTTTTCCAGAAAATCTATGGAACAGCTTTACGAACAAGCACCCAATGCCAAAAAAACAGGTCGGAAAATGATCGAATTTGCACTTATTAATACAGAAAATAAAGACGCAAAGATAAACACACAAAGCCCTGAAGACAATTATCTTGAGCTTTTGAATCAAAACCCAAAACTAGTTCAAAATATTTCAGGAAGGCACATAGCATCATATCTGGGCATCACACCGGAAAGCTTGAGCCGCATCCGAAAACGGATTTCAAAATCTTAGCTGACTACAAATTTATTAACTTAAGTCAATCTTTTTCTGATTCAAAGGAAGTAATTTTGATTTTTCAAAACCTATTTAAAACCTATGATCATGAAAAAGAAACAATTACTTCAGCTGTTATTCCTGATCGGCATTATGACCCTTGCGTCGTGTCAAAAAGACGAGGAAGCTATTGAACCCAAACCTGTTACAGTAGATTTAGAAACATTATACCAAAATTCAGTCTATAACGCCATGACAGCCGACAGCAGTTTCGTTATTGACAGTTTATGGGCCATTAGCAGCTCAAATCCTCATCTAAAATGGAAAGAAATAGACGGAGAAAACTACGTACAGGTAGCAAACCTAACAGCATTTCCCGACAGCTACAAAGTTGACAGCCTCTCAAATTGGTGGGGCGATGTATGGGTTTTTATTCCGCAACAAGCACATCAACGCTTCTCTTTGAATCCCGATGGAAGTGCAAAGGATACAAGCATGCGGTTCAAACAACTTCTTGGACTTCCTCCTCATAATGAATACACCCATATTGCTGTACTGTGGATCAAAAGCTCTGACCTTTTCCGTCCTGCAGGAGACAATGAAATTAATGACAAAACAGCATATCAAAATTTAGCACCGAATGCTGATTCAGCATACAAAGCCTGGTTTGACTCAAATTTGATTTATTCATATTATGGTACTTCTCCTATGCCGTGGACAAGAATGGGGTACACTTATGATTGGGCTGACTTCACTTCCAGAGTTGGATTAAGCGAATTTTGCATTAAACCCAATTCCGTGATCTATGTCGAAAAATTATACGGTTTTACTGAATTTTTCAGATAAATGGCCTGCCACGAAAATGCACAACTCTCCTGATTACAATTTTTCGTTGTAATTAGGAGAGGCCCTGTCTGATTAAGGAAATATCCGATCACAAAACCACCGGTTTATTTAAAACAGCAAAAACCTGATCCACATCTTTTTCATCGAGCATAAGGGAAAATTCATTTGTGGTGGAAAGAACTTCACGGATGTTGATGCCTTCCCAGGCAATGCGCTTTAAAATAGAATAATAATATCCGGGAGATTCCGCATTATCATCGGGGAGGTTAAGGCTTATGCAGGAAATCTTCTTATAACTGGCCAAGCATTCCTTGTCTTGAAAAACCTCCTTCACGCGTTCGGCAGCGCTTTCGTGCACAAAAACCGAAATTTCAAAAACGCCCATCGAAAAGGTAAAAAACTGTGCAATGGTTTCCGAAATGCCTGGGCCAACAATTGCAAATTCTTTATCAACCCCGGAAAATTATTATGGGTATAGGAGCAAACCCCACTGCGTACGGTAATCTTACTGATGCGCTTAAAAAAAAGGAAACATAAGGTCCCATCGCCCTGAAATTGATAAAGTAAAAGTTACAGAGGCTTTAAGTTCGCTTATCAAGCCTATGATACCTTTGCTCAAAACAATGATACACAGGCATGTTCAAAAGAAAAACCTTATCATTCTGCTTTATTATGGTGTTTTTACTTTTCTGGCAAAAACCCGTTTCATTGACCAACCACAAAGCAGAAATTCCAAGAGAGACATACAATTACCAACCCGGCAGAAACTACCTGATCATACTCAGCTGGAATATTTATATGCTACCAGGCTGCCAGCTTTATACTTCGGGTTCGGAACGCGCTGAAGAAATCGTTAAAGCCCTGAAAAACAGCAAATATGACATTATCGTATTTCAGGAGGCTTTTGACAGCCAAATCAGGCGTTATTTACAAAAAGAACTGAGCGACATTTTCCCTTTTGATTATGGCCCGGCAAATAATTACAGCTCACTTTTATTGAACAGTGGCCTTTGGGTCATCAGTAAATTCCCTTTGTTCAATATACAGGAATTTAGTTTCAAAAAATCCTTTGGAATAGAGCGTATTGCGCGTAAAGGCGGGCTGCTTGTTGAGGGTATTTTCAACAACAAAAACTTTCAGCTGGCAGCAACCCACCTTCAGGCTACCGGCGACCAGGAAATCAGGCAAGCACAAATAAGTGAGCTTAACAACAAATTACTGAAGAGCCACAATATCAATATGCATCCCCAGATCATTTGCGGAGATTTCAACACAGCAGAAGACCATACCCGGGATTACAGCTCAATGCTCCGGGATCTGGAAGCCCGCTGTGGAATCTGGACCGGAGAAAGCCACATTACCTACGATCTGGATAATCCTCTTACCTATGGTGTTGACTACAGCCAGACCATTGATTTTATTCTTTATAAGGATCAGAGGAAAACGATAAAACAAATGGAGCTTAAGGTTCAGAAATTTGATTATCAGGATGGATATAAAAAGTCATTTATGAGCGATCATTATGCTGTGGAGGCGCGTGTGGAATTCAATGAAGCGTTAACAGCAGGCCTTTAAACAAAAAAATATAAAGGCCGTGGAAAAGGATGATCCGGTTCCCCGGAAGTTTAAAGGGTTTACAATTTCTTAAAATCAGCGCTCAATACTGCTTCCATTAAAGTATTGTTAAGAGAGTAATTGGAACGAAAGCTTCCCAAAATCTGAAACCCCAAATTTAAAGCGGTTTGAAATATGCTTTTTTCTCAGGCAAAAAAAAACCGGCACATCAAATACCGGATTTTAAAATCTTATAATCAGTTTTTTTATTGTCCCATCACACTCAGCCGGGCGATCTCCTCATCCAACCAGGCATTCATTTTTTCATTTAATGCGCTGCGTTTATTGCGTTCGGTCATCTGCACAAGATTTTGCACAGTACCCAAACTACGCTGCATATCCTGGAAGTACAGCTCAAAAAATGGTTCTTTCAGGCTGTGGTAGTAATCCACTTCATCAGCATAATTATTGAAGATACGCTCAACAACATAATCGCCACCGGCAGTATCTCTTACATGGTAGTACATATCAGCCACTGAAGACAAAAAATAATCAAAGGGGAATTTCTCATCCGGAAAATAATAAATGCAGGTATCCAGAACCGCTTTTGCCTGCTCCGGTTTGTTTTCCTTAATCAGGGCTTCCGCGATGCGCATAAAATTCTGTTTCGGAATGATGCTGTTGCGCATGCTTTCGCGATCCACAGCAATATCCGGTTTTTCCAGATTGCCCCACTGACAATTTTCAGTCAGGATTTTAAAGGAGGTATCGGCATCAATACCACCTAACCTGCGGATATAATGATCTGCTTTATAAGGTTTCAGGCGATAAACAAAGCCTTCGAGGTGGCAGTAGTCATCCACATCCAGCACATCGCTAACGCTTGAAGGATTGGCAAAATAAACCGGGCGCTCCCAATTGTTGCTTGCGATAAGATCGAGCAGCATCAGGTCGTTTTTATAAAGAAGGCGCTTTTTCACATCAAAGTCGATCTGATCGACAACTTCACCGGCTTTATCCAAAGGAACAGTGCCATTGTCCACAACTTTGGCGCTATCCACCGGAATGCGAAGTTTTTTCACAGGCAGGAAAGCCAATTTTTGCCCCATGCCCAGGTCGCGTTTATTTTTATCGTTGGCAATGAAATCCACGGCATCTTTCACAGGTACATAAACGCCACGTGCATTCATATCCATAACGGGAACCACATCGTTGATCCCTTTATCATACTGATCGGGGCGCAATGTAAGCGGCAATGGATCAGAATCATACACTTTCCGCTGCAACTGATGCACATACCAGGCGCCACCGGAAAGCATATAATTTACGACACGCACATCGGGACGGATTCCTTCCACTTCCTGAGCATACCAAAGCGGGAAAGTATCATTATCGCCATTGGTAAACAGGATGGCATTGGGCGCACAGGAATTCAGGTAGTTAATGGCGTAATCACGTGCAGCCGTTTTTCCGCTTCTGTCGTGATCGTCCCAACCTTCAGTAGCCATAAGGCCTGGAACAAGCAGCAAAGTAGCAACAAACGTAATGCCTACGGCAAGCTTTTTATTCATTAGCTGAGCCAGCTGGCGGGCAATGGCCAGTGTTCCCAGGCCAATCCAAATGGTATAGGCCATAAAAGAGCCCGCATAGGCATAATCCCTTTCACGCGGCTGATGCGGTTGCTGGTTGAGATATACCACAATTGCCAAACCGGTCATCAGGAAAAGCAAGCCAACAACCCACGCATTTTTCCCATCGCGGTTGATGTGGAAAAAGAAACCAATCAGTCCAAGCAAAAGTGGCAGCAAATAAAATTTGTTGTTGGCCGGGTTTTGTTTGGAATGCGGCAAATCGGCCTGATTGCCCAGGCGCATGCGGTCGAGCGCATTAATACCTGTTATCCAGTTACCATCAGTAATGCTTCCGTGGCCTTCGATATCATTTTGCCTTCCGCTGAAATTCCAGAGGAAATACCTCAGGTACATATGACCGACCTGATAACGGAAAAAGAATTTCAGGTTTTCACCAAATGTGGGTTTAATAACCGTCTCTTTGGTACCATCCGGTTTTGTATAGGTAATTGGAACGCCTTTAATATCAGCCCATTCTTTATAATCCTGCTCATGTATCGGTTTTTGGTTGCTCCACATACGCGGGAAAATAGTTGTGAAACGATCATCATAAATTGGTACTGTATTTTTGCGTTCATCGGTAATAATGTACTCACCTTTTTTATAGTCCTTTATATATATGGGGCTTCTGTCTCCGTATTCCTTTATGGGTGAATTGAAATACTCTCCTTTGAGCAGCGGCCATGAACCATATTGTTCCCTGTTAAGGTATGACAGGAGACTGATTGCGTCTTTGGGGTCATTTTCATTGATGGGCGTATTGGCATTGGCTCGGATTACTAGGATGAAGAATGATGAATAACCAATTAATATAAAGGTGAACCCGAGTATGATCAAATTGGCCATAGCATGCTTATGTTTCACAGTATAGTGCAGGCCGAAAACGATCAGCCCGATAAGGAGCACAAAGAAAACCACTGTACCTGAATTAAAAGGCATGCCCAGGCTGTTGACAAAGAACAGCTCAAAATTACCAGCCAGTTTTACCGTACCCGGGATAATGACATACATTATAAAAGACAACACAAGAATTGAAAGGGCTCCAGTAATAAAAAAGCCTTTCCAGCTGAATTCAGGATATTTTTTATAATAAATAATATATGCAATTGCAGGGATTGTCAGAAGGTTCAACAAGTGTACACCAATGGTTAAACCAATGAGATATGAAATAAAAAGCAGCCAACGGCTTGCGTGCGGCAGGTCAGCTACTGCTTCCCATTTCAGGATTGCCCAAAACGTGAGTGCTGTAAAAAAAGCCGACATGGCATACACTTCGCCTTCTACAGCAGAAAACCAGAATGAATCGGAGAAGGTATAAGCGAGGGCACCCACAACACCTGCGGCAAGAACCATAAGTTGCTGATCAAAAGAAAAACTGTTTGCTTTAATGTGAAGTGCTTTTTTAGCCAGCATTGTGATAATCCAGAAAAGGAAAAGCACGGTAAAACTACTGGATAAAGCCGACATCGCATTGATCATCATAGCCACATTGGCGGTATTTCCAAAAGCAAAAAGGGAGAAAAAGCGACCCAGCAATTGAAATAAAGGAGCTCCCGGAGGGTGGCCAACCTGTAATTTGTAGGCAGTGGCAATGTATTCACCGCAATCCCACCAGCTGGCAGTAGGTTCCAGTGTCATAAAATATACGAGGGTAGCGATAAGAAAAACTACCCAACCGGTAACATTGTTAAGGAATTTGAAGTCTTTCATTCCGGGAAACATTTTTAAATTGAACCAGATAATCTGGCAGTATTATTCGAATATTCCTGCGAAAATAAAAAAAAATGCATGAAGAGGATTAGCAGATTTCGCTTTTAAGAAATATTAAGAGCCCTAAGCCAGAATAATTCTCAAAAAAAATTCAAAAACATTTGGATGATTCACAAAAAGCAGTACTTTTGCAATCCCAAATTAATGAAAAGGGATGTCCCATGGTGTAATTGGCAACACGTCTGATTTTGGTTCAGAAGAGTTTAGGTTCGAGCCCTAATGGGACAACAGAAAAGGCCGCCGCGAGGTGGCCTTTTTCTTTGGTGGCAAGCAGGTAGAAAAGGCTTAGATAAAAATTTCTGCAAATTATTTTGAGTCTGTTTGTTAAATCAAAAAATATATCTACCTTTGCAGCCCTTTTTGAGCCCTTATAGGCTAATTATAAAAAGAAATTTAGAGGTTAAATGAATACGTTAAGTTACAAAACAATCAGTGCAAACAAGGAAACTGCTCAAAAAGAGTGGGTTATTGTTAATGCAGAGAATGCCACGGTAGGCCGTTTATCCACAACGGTAGCCAAAATGTTGCGTGGGAAATATAAGCCCAGCTTTACTCCACATGCCGACTGTGGCGACAATGTGATCGTGATTAATGCCGATAAAGTTTCATTCGGCGGGAACAAAATGCAAACGAAGGAGTATATCCGTCATACGGGTTATCCTGGAGGCCAGCGCAGCCGTACAGCTGATGAGCTGATGAAAAGCCGTCCGGAAGAAATCCTTCGTCATGCCATTAAAGGAATGCTCCCCAAGAATAAACTGGGTCGTGCGATCTTCAAAAACCTGTATGTGTATGCAGGCACAGAACACCCTCATCAGGGTCAACAGCCAAAAGAAGTTGATTTAAGTACAATTAAGCAATAACAATGGAGTACATTAATACATTAGGCAGACGTAAAACTGCTGTTGCCCGTATTTATATGTCAGAGGGCGAAGGCAAGATTACGATCAATAAGAAAGATTACAAAGAATATTTCAGTGTGCCTACACTGCACAAAGTTGTTGAACAACCCTTTGTTTTGACTGAAACTACAGGCAAATACGATATTAAAGTCAACCTCGATGGTGGCGGAATCACAGGTCAGGCCGAAGCACTTCGCCTTGCAATCTCCCGCGCACTTTGCGAAATCGATCCTGAATATCGCCCTGTACTTAAAGCAAATGGTTTGATGCGCCGTGACCCACGTATGGTAGAACGCAAAAAACCCGGTCAACCAAAAGCAAGGAAGAAATTCCAGTTCAGCAAGCGTTAATCAAATTATTCACTTTTTATTCAATTATGTTTAGCATCTAAACGGTTAAGACTTTCCTTTAGGAGACTACTTGGTCGTTGCTAATTAAAGAAAGTAAACATGGCAAGAGCAAATTTCGAAGAATTACTGGAAGCAGGTGTACACTTTGGCCACCTTAAACGTAAGTGGAACCCCAACATGGCGCCATATATTTTTATGGAACGCAATGGTATCCACATCATTGACCTCTACAAAACCGCAGCTAAAATAGAAGAAGCTGCAGCTGCACTGAAGCAGGTAGCCAAATCAGGTAAAAAAGTTTTGTTTGTTGCAACAAAAAAACAAGCAAAAGACATCGTAGCCCAGGAAGTTAAAAAAGTGGATATGCCTTACGCTACTGAGCGTTGGCCCGGCGGTATGCTTACCAACTTTGCTACAATCCGCAAAGCTGTTAAGAAAATGACCTCCATCGACAAACTGGTTGAAACAGACAACTACAATAACCTTTCCAAGCGCGAACGCCTTCAAATACAGCGTGAACGTCAGAAACTGGAAAAAAACTTTGGTAGTATTGCCGACCTGAACCGTTTGCCGGCTGCTATTTTTATCGTTGATATCAGCAAAGAACACATTGCTGTTCATGAAGCAAAGAAACTTAATATACCTACTTTCGCTATTGTTGATACCAATTCTAATCCGCAACTCATTGATTTTCCGATTCCCGCCAATGATGATGCCAGCAAATCCATTGCAATTATCATCAAAATTATGGTTCAGGCAATTCAGGAAGGTCTTGACGAACGCAAAGTAGAACGTGAAAAGCGTGCTGCAGACCAAGCTGCCGAGCTAGCTGCTGAACAGGAGGAAGCAGAAGAAAAAAAAGCAGCAGTTGCTGAGGAAGATGACGACGATGACCAGCCCAAGCGCAAAAAACGTCCACGTAAAGTGATGTCGAAATCAGATAAAAATAATGACTAATCGTATTTTATAAAATAATTAATAAACCCTCGAAAATACGTGTTCATTAGCACGTATTTTCTGTTTAAAACCCATAAATAATGGCTAAAATTACAGCAGCTGAAGTTAATAAGCTCAGGAAAACCACAGGCGCAGGAATGATGGACTGTAAGAAGGCGCTTGTTGAAACTGACGGTGATTTCGAAAAAGCAATCGATTACCTCCGCAAAAAAGGTCAGAAGGTTGCTGCAAAACGTGCCGACCGCGAGGCTGGCGAAGGATTTGTTTTCGCAAATATCAACGAAGACAAAACTTTTGGCACTATTATTATGCTGAACTGCGAAACAGATTTCGTAGCGAAAAACCAGGATTTTATTGATTTCGCTAAAAAAGTTTCTGTAGTATCTATCGAAAATAAAACCAAAAACCTTGACGAACTCAAGGGAATGGAAATCGAAGGCCGCACCATCGCTGATCACGTAACAGACCTTACGGGTACAATTGGCGAAAAAATCAACCTCGGTGCAATGGAATGCCTCGAGTCAGAACTCGTTGCAGGTTATAACCACCATGGTAACCGCATTGCAACCCTTGTTGCATTGAACCAAAATGGCGAAAAGGAAGCTGAAGCTGGTCACGACCTTGCGATGCAGGTTGCTGCAATGAACCCTGTTGCCGTTGATAAAGACAGCGTTTCTGATGAAGTGAAAGAACGTGAACTTAAAGTAGGTCGCGAGCAAGCCATTCAGGAAGGCAAACCAGAACAAATTATTGAAAAAATCGCTCAGGGAAAACTCCAGCGTTTCTTTAAAGACAACACTCTGGCTGAGCAGGATTTCATCAAGGACACCAAAAAATCTGTAAGCCAATATCTTAAAGAAGTTAACAAAGACCTTAAAGTCGCTAATTTCAAACGTGTTGGCCTCGACGGCTAATCAAAGAAACTACCTTATCCTTAATACGGCTGCCTCTATTCAGGGGCAGTTTTTTTTTGCCCCACTTTCCGGTATTGGCCAATAATTGTCCAATAAAAATATTCTTAATAAGAAATAACAAAAAAAATTTGACAAAACAAAGAGAAATAGCTTACTTTGACCTAAATTTCCCTTTCGCAATCATAAAAGAGTTTTAAATCTAATACTAGAGGAATGAATAAAAGAAACTGGATTATCCTGGCATCTGTTGCTGTAATCCTAATCCTGGCCTTTCTTATTGGCGGCTCAGACGGCAGTCAGAAAGAAGACATTTTCACCAATGTTAAAAAAGGTGAATTCGTTATTGATGTGCGTACAACCGGAGAACTCGAAGCCAAAAATTCTACCGATATCCGCTTTGAATCCAATATCCTCCGAAGCCTCGGATTCTATGATGACATTAAAATTGACAAACTCATTGCAGAAGGCACGGTAGTAGATTCAGGGGAATTTGTTGCACAGCTCGACAAAACACCAATTGCCAACCGGATGAAGGAACTGGACAATGAAATAACGAAACTCGAAAGCCAGCTGGAACAAAAGATGATCGACACTTCGCTGCGGATGCGGGAATTGCGCAACAACCTCATCAACCAGGAATTTGAACTGGAAGAAAAGAAAATTGAAGTGGAACAATCGATTTACGAGCCCCCGGCAACACAGAGGCAGGCGCAAATCGCACTGGAAAAATCGCAACGGGCTTTCAAGCAAATGAAAAACAATTATGATTTGCAAATCACCAAAGCCAAAGCAGAGGTACGGGAAGTACAGGCCGACCTGAACTCACAAAAACTCAAAGTGGAAAAATACATGCGTGCCATGGCCAATTTCACCATTATGGCGCCCCAGCCCGGAATGGTGATCTACCACAAAGGCTGGCGCGGAAAAATTGAAACCGGCTCATCGGTCAGTCCCTGGGACCCCATCGTAGCAAAATTGCCCGACCTGAGCATGATGATAACAAAAACCTATGTCAACGAGATAGATATCAGCAAATTGAGCGAAAACCAAGAGGCAACCATTGGCATTGATGCCTTCCCTGAAAAAAGCTATACCGGAAATGTTGTTTCCGTTGCCAATATCGGTGAGCAATTGCGCAATTCAACCGCAAAGGTTTATGAAGTTATCATCGACCTGAACGAATCTGATTCCATCCTGAAACCCGCAATGACTACTCAGGTCACCATTATCACAGATATTTTGGATGATGTCCTTTTCCTGCCGCTGGAATGCGTGCACAGCAATGATTCCATGACGTACGTTTTCACAAAAAGCAATAAGCAGGAAGTCATAACAGGTGCCAGCAATTCCGATGCAATTGTCATTGAGGAAGGTCTGGAAGATGGTCAAACCGTTTATCTTTCGATGCCGCAGGATCCTGAAGATTTCAGTTTGCGACTGCTGGAAAAAAAACAATAAAAGGAGGACAATATGGAACGCTTCATACAAATCCTCCTGATTGCTCTTGAGGCAGTAGTTGCCAATAAAACCCGCAGTTTGCTCACTACTTTGGGCATTATTTTTGGCGTAGCTGCCGTTATTGCCATGCTATCCATAGGCAAAGGGGCACAAAAGGAAATCCTCGACCAAATGAAACTGGTGGGTGTCAACAACATCATCATCTCGGCCAAAACAGATAATACGGGGAGCGATGATGAAAATTCTGATTCCAACTCTGATTCCGATTCCGATTCAGGCAATGAAGAGCAGGGAAAAAATATGGGCAAACTTTCCCGTGGCCTTAGCATGGAAGAAGCCCTTGCTATTGAGCAAAATGTGCCCACAGCACTAAATGTTTGCCCCGAAGTAAGTTATAATACTACAGTTATCCGTGCAGGAAACAAAAGCAAAGCCACTTTAAAAGGAGTTACCCCAAACTATTTTGACGTTTTTGGCCAGGAACTGATCAAAGGGCGTTTCTTTGATGAACAGCATATGAAATCAGACAAACCCGTTTGTGTGATTGGCCAGAAACTCAGTGCACGCCTTTTCCAAAAGGAAGATCCAATTGGAAAAAGCATCAAATGCGGAGACATTTGGTTTACAGTTTGCGGAATCATCAAAGACCTGAACACATCGGGCAAGCTCAGCGATCTCGGTATGGATTTGAGTCAAAATGATGTATTTGCTCCCTTGACAAGTGTATTGAGCAGATATAATGACCGGGCCAGGATCACCAGCGAATCAATATCCCGCAGGGGACGAAGGCGAAGTTCATCTTCTACCGAAGAGAGCAACCGCAACCAGCTCGATAAAATTACCGTGCAGGTAACGGACAGCCGCTACCTCAGCCCTACTGCAGAAGTTCTGAGCCGGATGATTTTGCGTAGGCATTCCGGGGCACAGGATTTTGAAATCACTATTCCTGAGCTTCTGCTTAAGCAAGAACAACGCACCAAAGATATTTTCAATATAGTGCTTGGCGCCATTGCCAGTATTTCGCTCATCGTGGGCGGCATTGGGATTATGAATATTATGCTGGCATCCGTGATGGAACGTATCCGCGAAATCGGGGTACGGCTTGCTATTGGCGCCCGTAAGAGGGATATCGTGATGCAATTCCTGATGGAATCTACACTCATCAGCCTGGCCGGCGGCATCATCGGCATTTTGCTCGGTGTTATTTTCGCCAAACTGATTATGAAAATAACCGGTATCCTGACCATTATCAGTGTTATAAGCATTGTTATTTCGTTTGGTGTGTCGGCCGGTGTAGGCATTTTGTTTGGCTATATGCCGGCAAAAAGGGCATCGGAACAGGATCCGGTAACCTCATTGCGCCACGATTAATCCCTTTTATTTAACCCAAGAAACAGATTAAAATGAAAATATTAAATATACTGACCATCCTGCTTATACTCCTCTCCTGCCCTTTTGTAAAAGCACAGGAAGAACGGGTTTTTACTCTTGATGAAGTAATAACAGTTGCCCAACAGAGGTCCAACATTGCTTTGATTGCCAAGCATACGTTCAGGCAAAGCTTTTGGGAATTCCGAACTTTTAAAGCAAATTACCTCCCTTTGCTCAGTGTTGATGCCACCCTTCCAAATTTCAACAGGGCAATTAATGAGGTTACGCAGCCGGATGGAACCATCGAATACAAAGAACAGAAATACACCTCTTTTTCCGGACAGCTTTCCCTACAGCAAAATATTGGGCTGACCGGTGGGGTTATATCACTCAATAGCGGATTAAGGAGAACCGATAATATTTTTGATACCATCACGCAAACAAGTTACCTGAGCACACCCGTCAATATCAGCTATAACCAACCAATCTTTCAGTACAACGATTATAAATGGGCAAAAAGGATTGAACCTCTAAAATATGAAAAAGCGAAACGCGTATATCTGGAAGACTTGGAGGATGTTGCCCTTACATCCATTAGAAACTTTTTTAATCTGCTGGTCGCTCAGGTACAAACCGATATTGCGGAAGAAAATGTTGCTTATTACGACACTTTGTTCTTTATTGGCAAAGGCCGTTACAATATGGGCAAAACCTCTGAGGATGAAGTACTTAATTTGGAGCTAAAACTTTTAAACGCCCAATCAGACCTGGAACAGGCTAAGCTCAATTACAATAGTCAGTTACAAAGATTCCTGAGCTTCCTGCGATTGCCCCATAATCTCGAGGTAAAGCTCATCCCTCCTGCAGAGAGCAATCCATTTCAGGTTAATATCGAAGAAGCCATTGAGCTTGCCCATACCAATACATCCAGCGGCATGGAGTTTGAGCGAAGGCTCCTGGAAGCGGACAAAAGCCTGAATTATGCAAAAATGCAGGGACGCTTTGACGCAAATATTTATGCCGTTTTCGGATTAACGCAATCGGCTGAGGAACTTGCTGATGCCTATAAAAAACCACTAGACCAACAGCAGGTAAATGTAGGGATCTCGGTACCTATACTGGACTGGGGAAGATCCAAAGGAAGAATTAAAATGGCAGAATCAGGACGTGAACTGGAATACATACGCGTTGAACAGGAACGAATTGATTTTGAACAAAATATATACCTTCAAACTGCTAATTTCAATATGCAGAACCAGCTTCTGACCATCGCTGCCAAAGCCGATACCGTTGCACGCAAAAGCTATGAAATCACCCGCAAACGATATATGATCGGTAAAATTAATGATGTACTTAAACTTACGGAAGCTCAGCAAAGTTTTGATCAATCAAAGATATCGTATTACAATGCGTTGGAAACCTATTGGCAATACTACTATACTGTACGAAAACTGACCCTCTTCGACTTCAGAAACAACAGCACCATAGAGTTCGATGAAAAAAACCTGTTAAACTAAAAACAACTGACTGCTTTGCTTGTTAATGCAGTGTGGAAACACAATAAATTTGTAGATTTGTAATATCTAAAGAACAGAAAATCAATAAAAACAAAATTACAAGAATTATGTCCGTATTAGTTGGTAAAAAAGCCCCTCATTTCGAAGCAGATGCTGTGATTAACGGCTGCGAATTCGTCGAGAAATTTTCTTTGGAACAATTTATTGGAAAAAAACACGTCATCTTCTTCTTCTACCCTGCCGATTTTACTTTTGTCTGTCCTACCGAAATCATTGCATTTCAGGATAAAATAGAAGAATTTGAAAAACGCAATGTAGCTGTTGTTGGCTGTTCCGTTGATTCAAAATTTTCACACTTTGCCTGGTTGAATACCGAAAAAAACAAAGGAGGGATCCAGGGCGTAAAATTTCCTCTGGTTTCTGACCTAAGCAAAACTATATCAGAAAATTACGATGTTTTGGCCGGTGAATATGATTATGATGAAGAAGACGACCTGAGCACATTTGATGGTGAAGCCGTTTCGTATCGTGGCCTCTTCCTCATCGACAAGCAAGGCGTTGTGCGCCATCAGGTTGTTAATGATATGCCACTGGGCAGAAGTGTTGAGGAAACACTCCGCATGATCGATGCACTTCAGTTCTTCGAAGAAAACGGTGAAGTTTGCCCTGCCGACTGGCACAAAGGTGATGAAGCAATGAAACCAACTCAGGAAGGTGTTTCATCTTATCTGGCAAAAAAATAAGCAAGGCATTTATTCGTAAAAAAGCATCTGTAAGTATTACAGGTGCTTTTTTTATTCATGTACGGAAAGGTTCAGGCGCCTTTCCCGTATATCCGACATATCAACAAAGCGCACCTTCAGGTCTTTTGCCCGTGCCCGCAACACTTCATTCAAACGGATATCGTCACGAGCAAAATCAAGGTTTGTAAAAAACAAAGACCGGGTGTTCATGCCAAATTTATCATCCAAAGCGCCCAGTTTATACAAAGCCCCTTCAACTTTTGTTTTGAGGTTATGCCGTGAAAAATACGCCTTGCACTCCACCACATGAATGCGGTCGCGGTAGAGGAAAATCACGTCAAATTCATTATAAACTTCTGCTTTTCGCACACTTACTTTCATAGCAATCTGATCATCAGACAGTTTCAATTCCGTTTTGATACGGTCATAAACATATTCTTCAAACCACCCTCCACTAAAATAGGACCGCTCTTCGGGCGTGATGCATTTCATGGCCTTTCGTATCTCGGGGATACGGTTTTGACGGTTATTGTTTTTGATGCATTCATCCATCAAATGGCGCCCCATGGCCGCATCCGTTAGCTTGCGGTCGGCAAAAGCTATTTTCAGTCCATGCGCAAGCAATGCAGCCTTGAGCGATGGCTTCGTTTTGTATTCATGCTCCGCCCTCGTAATATGCGGATGGAGCTGACGGTATGAGCCTTCACCCAAAAAGCTGAAAATAATCCTTGCTTTCGGGAAACGCCCGAAAAAACTGTAGGCAGCCAAGGCCATGATTTTTGTTCCGCAAGTAATATGCACCAGGTACTCATTGGCCAGATCAAGGTTCAAACCCGAAAGTTGCTGGGAAGTTTGGCTAATACCGTGAGGATCGCATACCAGCCGGCTACATTTCTCATCATCAATTCCGGCAGATTTTATAATCCAGTTCACCCTGTTTGCATCCGGCACTTCCATTTTTCGGGTAGTGATAAAAATGAATTCATCAGCACTGGTGCCAAATTCATGTATAAACTGCAGGTTTGGCAGTGTCCGCTCATCAACAAGCATTACAAGCTTTCGTGACATAGGTTTTAGTTTGTTTGTAAAGGTAAAAGGATAAAACCGAATTACCAAAGCGGTGGAACAATTTTAACCTGCCTTATTCACAAAATATTCTATTACGCGCCCAAACCACTGCAATAGAGAAAAATGCTATCTTTTTGGTGCTCAAAATAGCTACGGCTATTCCTGTGCGCCAAAAATCTGCGCTTTCTCTCTCTTATTGCGGTTTGAACGCTCATGACGAAATTTCATAAATAAAGCAGGTTAACAGAAAATAAGTGTGGGAACAAAAAAAGCAACTAATGGAAAAGTTGCTTTGATGGGGTACCCGGAGCGGGACTTGAACCCGCACGGCCGCGATGGCCATTGGATTTTAAGTCCAACGTGTCTACCAATTCCACCATCCGGGCATGTACAATTACAATAAATAATTTTTTGGAACGTCTTTTTATAAAAAATCCCGGTTTCCCGGGAAATGAGCGGAAGACGGGACTCGAACCCGCGACCCTAACCTTGGCAAGGTTATGCTCTACCAACTGAGCTACTTCCGCTTTTGGGAGTGCAAATATAGAAAATAATTTTTCACCGGCACAAATTTTTTCGCCTTTTTTCAGCCAATCATTTTTAAGGACAGCCAAATCAAGCTGAATTTCAAATTATTACATGCTTATTTATTGATAAGCTTTTTTATTTCATTCAGTTTCATCAAAGCTTCTACAGGGGTTAATGTGTTAATATCCGTATTGAGGATATCTTCTTTCATCTGAAGCAAGAGTGGATCTTCCAGCTGAATGAAACTCAACTGCATATCGTCCATCGCATCCAATGATTTTTTGCCCAGTTCTTTTCGGTCTTTACCTCCTTCCAGCTGGCGCAACATCTGGTTTGCCGTGTTTAATACCGGCGAAGGCATTCCGGCCATACGTGCCACATGAATCCCGAAACTATGCTCGCTGCCTCCACGTGCCAGTTTTCTCAAAAATATCACCTTATTGTTGATTTCCTTCACCGTAACATGATAGTTTTTAATCCGTTTGAAGGATTTTGCCATTTCGTTCAATTCGTGATAATGTGTAGCAAAAAGCACTTTAGCCCGGAAACCGGGATGTTCGTGCAGGTATTCTGCAATGGCCCAGGCAATGCTGATCCCATCATAAGTACTGGTACCGCGGCCAATTTCATCGAGCAAAATCAGGCTACGGTTGCTGATATTATTCAGGATGCTCGCTGTTTCGTTCATTTCCACCATAAAAGTAGATTCGCCGGAGCTGATGTTATCGCTGGCGCCAACACGCGTAAACACCTTGTCCACCATACCGATATCGGCTTTGGCTGCCGGCACAAAAGAGCCCATCTGTGCCATCAGGACAATGAGTGCCGTTTGGCGCAACAAAGCTGATTTACCCGACATATTCGGGCCTGTAATCATGATAATCTGCTGTTTTTGGTTATCAAGATAGACGTCATTGCTAATATACTTTTCACCTGCTGGCAGTTGTTGCTCAATAACGGGATGTCGGCCACCCTTTATATCCAGAACAAAACCGTCATTCAGGGTCGGGCATACAAAATTCCGTTCTACAGCAATCTGAGCAAAGGACATCAAAACGTCCAAACGGGCAATTGAGTAGGAATTTTTTTGCACGGGCGGCACAAACTTTGCCAGGTCAATCACCAAATCATTGAACATCCGGGTTTCGAGCACTAAAATTTTCTCTTCTGCTCCAAGGATCTTTTGTTCATAATCTTTCAGTTCCTCAGTTATATAGCGTTCGCTGTTGACCAGGGTCTGTTTCCTGTGCCATTCGGGTGGTACTTTATCTTTGTGCGCATTGGTAACTTCAAGGTAATAACCAAACACATTATTATAACCTATTTTTAAGCTGGGGATACCGGTTCGTTCGCTTTCGCGCTGCTGGATCTGCACAAGATAATCTTTGCCACTGAATGCAAGTTTGCGCAATTCGTCCAATTCTTCGTTAACGCCCTCGGCAAATACATTCCCTTTTTGCACCTGCGCAGGCACTTCTTCGTTCAATTCCACTGCGATACGGTCACGGATGTCGGCACATTCATCCAATTGATCAGCAAGGTTCCTCAGAGCAGGACTATCCGCAGATGTCAAACTGCTTTTCACTTCAGCCACAGCAAATAGCGCATTCTTAAGCGCCACAACCTCCTTGGGGCCCACTTTGCCTGCAGCCACTCTGGAAATCAGTCGTTCTGTATCGCCCATCTGTTTTAGTTGGGTTTTGATTTCAGCAGCAATATCCTGACGTGACGCAAAATAAGTTACAATCCCCTGTCGCTCTTTTATTTTGGCGATATCTTTTAATGGCAGCACCATCCATCTTTTTAAAAGGCGCGAGCCCATGGGCGATGTAGTTTGATCCAGAACATCAAGCAAGCTGATTCCATCAGGGTTTAAAGGGCTAATGAGCTCCAGGTTTCGGATTGTAAAACGATCGAGCCAGACATATTGCTCACGTTCGATTCGGGAGACGGAACAAATATGCCCGGTTTTATCATGATGGGTTTCGGCCAGATAATGCAAAGCCGCTCCGGCAGCAACAATTGCACTGTTCATCTCATCAATACCAAAGCCTTTGAGCGAGCTAACCTGAAAATGGTTCAAAAGAAGATCCAAAGCAAAATCCTCTGTAAAAACCCACTCATCAAAGGTAGCCGTATAAAACCTTCCGCCAAAAGTCTCTGTAAAATGGGACAGTTTGGATTTTTGCAGCACAACTTCCTGAGGTTTAAAACCCTGCAGGAGCTTTGCCATATATTCCTCATCGCCTTCAGCCACAAAAAACTCACCGGTGGAGATATCAAGGAAAGAAAGACCTGATTTATTGCCATTTAGATGAATAGCTGCGAGGAAATTATTTTCGTTTTGTTCGAGTATTTTATCACTGAAAGAAACGCCCGGGGTAACAAGTTCCGTAACACCCCTTTTGACAATCCCTTTAACCATTTTTGGGTCTTCCAGTTGATCACAGATAGCAACACGCTGCCCGGCTCTCACTAATTTAGGCAAATAAGTGTCCAATGAATGATGCGGAAAACCTGCCAGTTCGACATAAGCGGCAGCTCCGTTTGCCCTTTTAGTAAGTACGATGCCCAGTATTTTACTGGCTTTTATGGCGTCATCACCAAAAGTTTCGTAGAAATCGCCAACCCTGAAAAGCAATAAAGCATCAGGATGTTTCCGTTTAATTGCGTTATACTGTTTCATTAGCGGGGTTTCCGCTACCTTTTTCCCTTGTGTAGCCAAATCTTCTTTTTTGCACAAAATTAGAATAATCAGTGAACTGTCTTTTTGATGTTGAAAATTTTTAAGCCTATATTTGCCCCCCTAAACAAATGTTGTGAGAAAAAGCACGCAGGAAGAGTTAAAAAGACTAAGTATTGATGAATTCAAATCATCAGAAAAAACACCTCTGGTTGTCATTTTAGAAAACATCAGGAGCTTAAATAATATTGGCAGTGTTTTCCGAACCTCAGACGCATTTCGTTTGGAAAAGATCTGTTTATGTGGCATAACGGCCTGTCCTCCTCACCGCGACATACACAAAACTGCCTTAGGTTCCACAGAAAGCGTAGATTGGGAATATTACGAGGACAGTAGTCAAGCAATAAATATCTTGAAAAACGAGGGATATTACATCATTTCGGCTGAACAATGCCCTGAATCAGCCATGCTGCATGAATTTAAACTTCCAAACAACAAAAAAACGGCTGTTGTTTTTGGCAATGAAGTTAATGGAATTGAAGACAAAACCCTTAATTTATCGGATATCTGTGTTGAAATCCCTCAGTTAGGCACCAAACATTCGCTGAATATATCTGTTAGTGCAGGCATAATATTATGGGAATTAACGAAAAAGCTGAAAATTCATTGAAACCAAAACATTTTTTTAACGTTATATGAGCTATAATTCATTAATAAATCTTATTTTTGCACAAAGCAGATTAAAATATTAATACCCAAAATAGCAATCTAAATTTTACGACATGCGAAACATTTATTCAAATTTCACAAAATTGTTCCTCGTTGTTTTTCTGGCAACATTAAGCCTTGGAGCATTTGCTCAGGATGGAACTGATAAAGCAAAATCCAAAAAATCAAGCAAAAGCAGCTTCAACAAATACTGGTACATTGGTGCCAATGTTGGTGCTTCTTTCTTTCATGGAGATATTGCTGAATACAAGATGGCACCCGATTTCAGTCATTTTGAAGTAGGATTTGGCGGTATTCTTGGATGGCAGTTTTCACCTGTATTTGGTGTTCGTGGCCAATTGATGTACGCAAACCTCTCCGGTGAAGCTACCAGTACAACATGGAAAGACAAAAATTATTATGACAAACGTTTTGAGGGAAATACAATAGATTACTCCCTTCAGCTAACCATTGAAATTGACGATATTTTTAAGCGTGATGACGCAAGAAAGTATGGTGTTTATGCATTTATGGGTGTTGGTAACTTCCAGTACCGCACAGAAATGTACGATGCCACTACAGGAAAACTCCTTAATTCACGTGGTCATGGTTCAGATCAGGGTGGTGGTGATGCCAAAGGTATTGACGACCGTGACCTGGTAGGAAGTATCCCGGTTGGTTTAGGCTTCAAATATGCTGTAACTGAAAAATTAGACATCAACCTGGAGTCTTCACTTCGTTTTGGTGATACCGATGGCATGGATGGAATTGAATCCGGCGCCAAAGCCATTAAAGAAGACTTTTATAGTTTCACAAGTTTAGGCATAACTTATAATTTTGGCCGCGAACTTGGTGGAAGCATCAAATCCATGCAGCGTGATTTTGAAAACGTAGAACTCAAAGCTGAACCCAATGTACTTGAGGCTAAAGGCGATGAAGTTGAAGTCACTGTTAATGGTGTATTCCCAGAAAAATACTTCAGCAAAAGAGCTGTGGTACTTATGGTTCCCATGCTGATCTCAGGAACAGATACTACAAAACTTGATCCGATCCAGTTCAGAGGAGAAAATGTACAAGGCGCAGGCCAGCCTATCGCTTACAAAACAGGTGGTACATTCTCTAAAAGCATGACTATCCCTTACGATCCTAAAATGAACAACAGTGAGCTGCACCTTGTGCCTTATGCTTTCCTTGCTCCTAAAGACGAAGCAGTTGGCGAACTCACAGTTGATGACATCCAGAAATACGAACACCTGATTCTCGGTGACCGCAAAGTAGCTGATGGTATTATCTACACTTGCAAAAACATCATGAACGATCAGGATGCTATCATTCTGCCCCATGGTTATGAAAAAGAAACAATCCTCAGCAAATCAGCTGATGTATATTTCCCTGTAAACCGATATAACCTCAACTGGCGATTTGGCCTTAATAAATCCGACGCTGCAAAAGCCGCATTGGAAGAAATGACCGACTTCATCAAGCTGGGCTATACAATTAAAGATATCGAACTGAATGGCTGGGCTTCTCCTGAAGGTGAAGAGACATTCAATGAAAACCTCTCAGAAAACAGGGGCAAAAGCACTCAAAAATATCTGACTAGAAAACTTAAAGGCCTTGCACGTGGCAAAGATGCTACCGTAGGATACGAAAGTGTTGACGAACTGACAATCAACATCAAAGGCAACGGCCCTGACTGGAATGGTTTCATGAATAATGTTAGAAATTCAAATGTTAAAGAGAAAAATACCATCCTAAACGTTGTCAACTTCTCCGATCCGCTGAAACGCGAAGAAGAAATCCGCAATATGATTCTTGTATATCCTGAACTGGAAGATGAAATTCTGCCTCCACTTCGTCGTGCGATCATCACGGTGAATGCTTACGAGCCAAAGAAAACAGAGGAAGAAATTGCAATGCTTTCCACTACAGATCCTTCAAAACTCAACCTTAAGGAGCTTCTATTTGCCGCAACACTTACTGATGACAATGCGACTAAGATGAGCATTTATGAAGCAGCCATTAAGGAAGAACCGAATTGCTGGACAGCATATAATAACGCCGGTTTTGTAGCTCTTGCGATGGGCGAAAAAGAGAAAGCGCACGAATACTTTGAAAAAGCAAATACTATTGCTCCTGATAAACCAGCAGTTATCAATAACCTGGGTGTAATTTATGCAATGAATGGCAATTACGAAAAAGCAGAAGAATATTTCGATAAAGCTTCTAAACTTGGTGCAAGCAATGCTTACAACCGAGGAACCATTCAGATTCGTCATGGAAAATATGATGAAGCTCTTAAGCTGATGGGCGACAAGAAGTGTAATTATAACGTAGCTCTTGCTCAACTCCTCAAAGGTGATGATGCCAATGCTAAAGAAGTTATTGAATGCGCAGAAACAAATTGTGGCACACTCTACCTGAAAGCGATCATTGGTGCACGTACTGGAGATACAGCTTATATGTACGAAAACCTTACTGAAGCGATCAAGTTAAAGCCTGAATTCAAAGACAAGGCCAAAAATGATCGTGAATTCATTGAATATTTTGATGATCCTGATTTCATTAATGTCGTAAAATAAATTAGGTGATTTTTTGGGCTGAGGCTGGTCTGCTTTGCAGGCCAGCTTTTTTTTATGCTAACTTTGCAGCAAATACCTGAATATGAAATTCCTATTTTTAGCACTTGGAGGGGCCGGCGGAACCGTATTACGGCATTTGGTATCTGAATTGACAAACCGTCTTTTCTCAGGCGAATTCCCAGCAGGAACATTTGCTGTAAATATGATTGGTTCATTTTTTATTGGATTTGCTTTTGGCATATCAGGTACTTTTAAAATTAGCCCAAACATAAAGCTATTTCTGTTTACCGGCTTTTTTGGCGGTTTTACAACTTTCTCATCATTTAGCCACGAAAATGCCAATTTATTGAGCTCCGGCAACCACCATCATGCTTTTTTATATATTCTGGCAAGCAATGTGCTTGGAATTAGCTTAGCTTGGGCAGGATATATTATCTCAGGTTCCATTTTGAATAACCGCTCATAATATGCACGAAATAGAACCTTTCGACAGATGGATAGAATCTTATGATGCTTCACAAGACCCAAAAAGTCCGTTCTTTGGAGAAAAATACAATGGCTATATCTGTGAAAATACCATATACAATTATTATATCCATCCCTATTGGGATTATTTTGGAGCCCCTACCCTCTATGCCAAAATCCTTTTTACAGATTATCAGCACGGATTTACAATCATAGAACTTTTTGGAGAATGGAATGATGCTGTGCATAACGACATCATGTATATAAAACGTAATTTGGCTGAAACACTGAATCAAAACGGTATAAATAAATTTATCCTGATTGGAGAAAACATCCTGAACTTCCACCACGGCGACGACGATTATTACCAGGAATGGTTTGATGATATAGAAGACGGCTGGATCGTTGCACTCAATTTCAGGCAACATGTAATTGATGAATTCATTATGGGCAAGTTGGATTACTACATAGCTTTTGGAGGGATTTTTGATGAACTTCCCTGGAGGACACTAAAGCCCGATGAATTATTTTTCTTAGTAGAAAAACAAATTACAAAAAGGCTTTCGCCGTGAAAGTAAGTTATGACATCGTTGTAAGCGGAAGGGTTCAAGGAGTTGGCTTCAGATATTTTACACAGCGAAAGGCGCAACTTTATAATCTGGCAGGCTATTCGCGCAACCAGCATGATGGCAGTGTTTTTATACACATTGAAGGAGACTCAAACCAAATCATGAAATTCATTGCTGCATGCAGAAAAGGACCGGTATGGGCTCATGTGGATCATTTAAACATTAAAGATTCATCATTTTTAGATGTAAAAAGCTTTCAAATAAAAAGATAGATCCGAATAATTCCTTATATTTGGATGCCCATTGGCAATAAAAGCTATTAGAAAGAGGACATGAAGAAACACTTGAATATCATAATTTCCGGAGAACTTAGGGAAAAAGGATTCCGCTTTTCTGCCATGCAGAAGGCATACGAACATGAAATTTCTGGCTTCGTGCGGAGGAAAAGAGATGGCCGGATCTATATTGAAGCTGAAGGAGAAGAAGAGCAACTTGAAAAATATCTGGAATGGTGTCGAAAAGGACCTTTGGGCACTATTGTTTATAATGTTCAGGTGGATAATGGCTCACTAAAAGATTTTTCTACTTTTGACATTAAACGACATTAAACACAATTTATAACGATCTTCTAACAAAAACACAGAACCACTCAATGTTGATGGCTTTGGGGTTGTTGCTGAAGCATATACAAAACTTTCCGGTCAATCGGAAAACTTAAATCTTCCGGATTCATCTCCATTACGGAAGCCCATCGCAAAGCTTGCGCTCCATCAATTTTAGGGATATTCATTACCTCTGAATGGGTTGTAAACTTTATTGTCCCCTTCAAAGCAACTTTATAATAAATATTGATAAGCTGCATCGGAGGATCCAAACCAATGGTTTTCTGGAAACAATCTGTTGTATAGAAGTGCTCCGAAACTTCGATTTCCTGATTCATTTCTTCCAGGAATTCCCGTTTCAAACAATCTATTGTCCCTTCCCCTACTTGCAAACCACCTCCTGGAAATTTTGTCATAAACCGATTGAGCCGATACTCATCACTCAGGAGAATCCTGTTCTGTTTATCGATAAGCAAGCCATAAACCCGGATATTAAAGTCCATTGGAATTATTTTTTTGCACGTGTCATTTCTCGCTTTCCCGGAGGTCCCGGAAGATTTTCAACTTCAAAACCGGCTTCTTTCAAAGTTCTTTTCACAGAACCCTTGGCCGAATAAGTTACCAATACACCGCCCGGAGCCAATGCTTCAAAAATCTTAACGAAAAGCTTCTTTTCCCACAATTCAGGCTGCACATCCGGGCCAAAAGCATCAAAATAAACAAGATGAAATGATTCCGGCTTCAACTCAGCTTCTGCTAAGCCCTTTTTCAACTTATGTAAGATAAATGAATCAGAAATAAAACGCGGTACAATATCCCATGCTGCCGTGTGCATCTGCATAAAAACCTTTGCTGAATCTTCAAAATCAATAAGTTCAGCATAATTTAACTGCTTAAGCTCTACCGGAGATAAAGGATATGGCTCGATACCGACATAGTTCACTTTCCGGTAATTCCTTGTAGCCTCTTCATAAGTCAGCAAGGCATTCAGGCAGGTTCCCAGCCCCACCTCAAGCACATTGATTGTATCAGTACTGTGGCTAAAAAGTTTGAATCCGGCATCAATGAAAACATGCCTGCTTTCCTGAATGGCTCCATGAATAGAATGATAATGTTCATTCAATTCCGGAACATATAATGTTGAAGAGCCATCTTCTGTTTTAATAATCTCTCGTTGCATATTTTGAAAATTAGTTCCCGAGGCAGAACAACTCCGCCTTAGCGATCAAAGGTAGAAATATTAGTTTGATTTCATAGTACAGAGTTCAAAGCAGTCAGGCGGAAACGGCAATTCAATGGTTCTTGTCTCATGCCAAAATACCGGATCGATCAGGCATACTTCCGAATGGCTGACTACCCAAATCAATGACTGAATTGAATCGTAAGCCATGTAGCGGAGATCTCCCTTTTCATACATACTGTAAATAAAATTGCGTGGATATTCAAACTTTAATACAGCATCATCCACAAGCACTGCAAATTCCGTTTCAGAAATAAGGCAGGCATCAATAAATGGCTTATCACTTGTCACCAGCGGGCCATTAAGCCGGTTTTCAGGTATATTATACTGATAAATGCTGCTTCCACCATCATGATGGCAAAACAAAATAGCCGTATCCGAATTGACAAACACAATTTTAAATGGCGGTTCCTGGATTTCAATTTCGTTCATAAAGGAAGATGTTTCACGGTAAAAGGCTTTGATTCCTTGCTTTGCTACACTGATGAGACTATATCCAAAAAGCACGTAATCGAGATCAGCTGCACAGCAGGATGATTTTTCTCCCGAGCTCAATGGAATTGAAAAAACAATTCCTCCATTCGCATCATATGACCGTATGTAGTCGCGGTCATAAGCTGAAAAAACCTGATTTTCATATATGGCCAGGCTGTTATTTGAAGCACGATAAGGCAAAAACGGCGGACGGTTCACAGTCCAAACATCAGCAAACGTTGGCAATTGCAATGATGTGATATTTTTCGTTTGCTGACCGGCAAGAATCAGCTGCTTCGTTTGCGGATTAAATTTTGTTTCTATTGAATCTCCCCAAAACAAGTTTTTGCTGAAAATGCTGTTTCCGTTCTCGTCGAGCAAAAACATTTGCAAGGAATCATCTTCTCTTTTAGCACAAAACATCAGATAATCAATTTTTATATCAGGATTGTACTTTAACTTTGCAAAGGCTTTATCGCTCAAATCATCACAAAAAGCTTCTGCAACAAGATAATATTCAGCTGCAACCGGACTATCAACTTGGGCATCAAAAACAACTTCTAAACCATTTGAACCCTGATCTATATCAAATTCTGAAATTGGGCCAACAGGAGTCATATTGGTGTTTGTTAATTGTAAACTTAATTTTCTCGGAATCACACTCGATGAAAATTCAATTTGCACTGCAATAGAGTCAAGCTGTTTTGTAACACTACCTTCATAAGGCTTTAAAATACTAATTTTCAGAGTTTCACCCTCGTCCTTATCATCACAGGATGAAAAAAACAGAATACCTGCAAGCAGAAAAAAAGCCAAGCTGCTTTTGAAATGATTTGTCATAATACATTAATTACTAAAAATATGGCCCAAATTACGACAAAAATGTGTAAATTTGAAAAAACATACGAATATGTTAGAAACAATCAAGGAAAAAGACATACTGTTTCTCGATATCGAAACAGTTCCCACAGAGCGCAATTACGGCCAACTCAATGATCGCTTTAAAAAACTCTGGGATAAAAAAGCAAGAAAACTTGCAAAAGAAAATGAGAGCCCGGAAGATCTTTATGCACGTGCAGGCATTTATGCCGAATTTGGAAGGATTATATGCATCTGCAGCGGGGAATTTGATGGCAAAAATTTTATGATCCGTTCATTTTCAGACCATAATGAAGCCAAACTACTTAACAAATTTGCCCATCACCTGAACACAAAATTCAATAAAGATTATCATCGCTTATGCGCACACAATGGAATTGAATTTGATTTTCCATACATTGCCCGCCGGATGCTGGTTCATCAAATCCCCCTACCAAAAATACTTGAGATGCGCGGTAAGAAACCCTGGGAAGTGCAGCATATCGACACAATGCATTTATGGAGGTTCGGCGATTTTAAAGCCTACACTTCTTTGGATCTGCTTACAGCCCTTTTTAACATCCCCACACCCAAAGATGATATTGACGGAAGCATGGTTTATCCAACCTATTACGAGGAAAACGGATTAAACCGCATTGTTGAATACTGTCGGAAAGACACATTATGTGTAGCGCAACTGTTCCGGAAATATTACTGCAAACCATTGATTCGTAATGAAGAAATTAGTGTTATTAATGGATAGAATTTAGCCCCGGATTAATTGTGCGGATTCACTTTACGCACAGAGATACGAATCCCGTAATTGCCCGACTCTTTTTGAAGGACAATTTCATCACCTGAGGTTTCAACTAGAGCATAGCCTTCACTTTTAAGTGCACTTTTATAATCCGTTTCATCAATATAATACGGACCAAAAGGGCTGCACTCGAGGGTAAAATAAGTATCCGGGCCATCTTCCCCATCAATATACATATAGGGACGTTCACCGGCAATTTCATATAATTCGTAATCCATTTCCCAGGCATAACGTGCCAAGCCGTGAGGACCGGGAATTTGTCCCTCATAATACAAGTTATAGATCCCAGGTGCGGCACGATAAAAACGCCCCCACTGAAAATATGCCGGAATTGAAGATGTTCCCGGTTCAATATAGCTTGGCTCATCATCAAGCCATGTTAATGCAATATAAGCCTGACCATCCCTTCCTGGCCTGCCTTCATAACACGAAGACAAATTGAATAGGATGATAAGTGAAACAGCAAGGATACCTATGCGACCAATTCCTTTGATTAACTTTAAATTTTTCATGGATATAGATTTTTATGGGTTCACCTGATAAAATTCAATTCTCATGCCAAAAAATCCGGTTTCCAAATTTTGTACCTTTGCCAAAACGCATGTATGGAAAAACATCTGCTATCAAAAAGCACATTCATCAAAGGAGTTCAATGCCCGAAACTCTTATACCTCTACAAAAAACGGCCGTATTTGCGCGATAAGCTCAGTGAGGAGCAAAAAGCCAAATTTAAAAGAGGATCAAATGTTGGTTTTTTGGCTCAGGAAATATTTCCGGGAGGAATTGATGTAAGCCCGAAATCACCATCACAATACAAAAAATCGGCACAGAAAACACAGGAACTTATCCTTCAGGGATTTAAAACCATATATGAAGCCACTTTCCAGTTCGACCGGGTACTTGTAATGTTGGATATTCTTCACAAGAAAGAAGGAAAATGGTTTGCTTATGAAGTAAAAAGTTCACTGAACATCAGCGAAACTTACCTGATGGATGCCAGCTTACAGCATTATGTTATTGAAGGAAGCGGCTTAAAACTTGAGGACTTCGCAATTATCACAATTGACGGAACATACAAAAGAGGAGAAGAAACGGAACTCTATAAGCTGTTTAAGATACATTCGGTAAAAGATGAAATCTATGCCCGTACACCGTTTATTGAAAATAAAATACCGGAGTTAAAAGATGTTCTTAATTTAAAATCCAGCCCAACAGTTCCAATTGGCCCACAGTGCACAAAGCCCTACATCTGTGAATTTTATGGGCATTGCCACAAAAAGTTATCTCAAAAAGGAATTTACAATCTGGCGATTGATGAGGAAGACAAATGGAACCTCTGGGGAAACGGGTACAAGGAGATTTCAGACATTTCTGAAGCCGCAGTGGATTTGATAAAACCCAAAACATTTGAATTACTTTCCAGCCTGAAAACACAGGGGTTTTATCTATCGGATCAAATAAAATCCTTTATCAAAGAAATCGATATTAATAAATGTGCATTTGTAAAAATCATCGCCTACAAACCTGCTGTTCCCGTTATAGCAGGCAGCATGCCCTATGACCCCGTTCCTGTTTGCCTGGCGATAGAATCACATAACATCCAAAGTTTTCACATTTTTAGTCCATCGCCCTCCCCTATCGATCAACTAAAAGATGTTCTAAAGCAAAATATTGATCTTGACCAAAAACTGATCACAGACTACAGGATCAACGGCAACTTATTACCGGAAGAGCTTAGCGGAATTGAACAATATACTGTTTATCAATATATTAAAGAGTCCAAATATTATAAATCCGATTTTGGATTCCAGCTCTCAAGCGATATTATTGACGGTTTGATTTCTGATGAATTATCAAGCCCAAAAAGCGAGATTACCATACAGGAACATTTTCGATATGAAGATGAAGCAGATGGCATCAGAAATGAAATGGCGAAATATGCTAAAACATTATCCCTGAACAGAATACAAAACATAAAAAAGCTTTTGAATAAATTTTCAGAACTGATTAGCCAGGATCATATTTCAAAAGATTATGAATAATTGAATAAAAATCAAGAAGGAAAACAGTTTTTTTTATATATTTGAAAAAAGCACTCTACAATGAGGATTTCGCCCTTTAAAATACATCAAACAATGAACCCCTACACATTAAAATTCAGGGGCGAATTGGAACGGGGTTTTATGTCGTATTATTTTCAAAGATCAAAGGACCACCTACGCTACCTCATTGCAGTAACAGTTATATTATATTCTGGTTTTAGCTTTTTGGATGCCTATTTATTCCCTGATGAAACTTTTTCACTCCTATTTTTACGCTATGGGATTTATCTACCGATCAGCCTTGTTATATTTTTACTAACTTTCTCTAATTTTTTCCATAAATTATGGCAGGAAATACTATCTTTTTGGTTTTTCTGTACAGGCTTGATGATTATATTAATGCCCTTCTACCTTGAAAGCCCGGACAGGGATTTATATTATGCAGGCCTGATGCTTGTTTTATCGGGCGGGCAATCTTTGTTACGCACTGGTTTTATTTATAGCATGATCACAGGCACGTGCATTTGGATCATATATATACTTTCTGCTATGTATGGCTATTCTACGGACATAAAAACCATCATCACAAATGCTTCTTTTTTACTATCAATGAACATATTAGGAATTTATACTACCTATACGCTCGAGTATTATATCCGTCAGGAATTCCTTAGCCAAAGGATGTATGAGAAACAAAAAGAAGAAACAGAACTGATAAATCAGGAGTTGGAAAACCGTGTCAGACAGCGCACCATTGAATTGGAAATTGCAAAAACCAAAGCAGAAAAAGCTGATCGTTTAAAATCTGCTTTTCTGGCCAATATGAGCCATGAGATCAGAACACCTTTAAATTCAATTTTAGGATTTTCAAACCTACTCAATGACACATTAGAAGATGAAGAGGAAAGGGAATTTGCTGGCATTATTATCAAGCAAAGCAATGAATTGTTGAATCTGGTCAATGATATTGTGGACATCTCAAAAATTGAAGCAGAGGAGATCCCTTTTCAAAAAGATGAAATTGATATTAAAGAGTTTATACAGAACATTTACCATGATTTTATGGTGAAACAGGACAAACTCATGAAAAAAAACCTCATGTTCCGGCTCAAATTACCCGACAGTAAATGGGACAATTTAAAAATAACATCAGACAAATACCGCCTGCGGCAATCCGTTGCCAATGTTTTGGACAACGCCTTTAAATTTACTGAAGAAGGTTTTATAGAACTGCGCTATGAAGTAATTGAAAACACATCTGAAAACAAACCGTTTCCTGCATATAATTACATAAGAATAACTATACAAGACAGCGGCATCGGTATTAGACCCGAGCTGTTGCCAAATATCTATGACCGCTTTGTAAGAACAGACGATTTCACAATAAAGCATTATCGTGGAGCAGGCTTAGGGCTTACCATTACCAAACAAATTCTTGATTTAATGCATTGTCGCATCACTGCCAAATCTAAAGTAAAGAAAGGCAGCACTTTCCGCATCGACATTCCATTACACAGCTGAATATCAGCCATATAAATTTTTATCCACAATACTGGTTCCTGCCTGCATTTATTGTAATTTTGCATGACTATGGATAAAATTTTTAGTCAGGGACTGAGCAAAAACCAGTCGAAAAACGAGAAGCAGGCACAAAACAATGCCAAACAATATTTACATCAAACGGCATTAGATCATGGGCGGATACCCCCACAGGCCATTGACATAGAAGAAGCAGTATTAGGTGCCTTAATGCTTGAAAATAATGCTCTCACGCAGGTAATTGATATTCTGAAAGCCAAAGCGTTTTACAAAGAATCCCATCAGTTGATTTATACAGCCATAGCTAATCTATTTGCCAAATCCGAACCTGTTGACCTGCTCACGGTTACAAATGAATTAAAATCTGATGGAAAACTGGAAGCGGCAGGGGGCGCTTATTATCTCAGCCAACTGACCAATAAAGTAGCTTCTGCTGCGAATGTGGAATTTCACGCAAAAATTATCATCGAAAAATACATCCTCAGGCAACTTATAACCATTTCATCCGAAACAATTCATGATTCCTACGATGACACTTCGGATGTTTTCGACCTTCTTGATAAAGCTGAAGCAAAAATGTTTAGCATATCAGAAGAAAACTTCCGAAGATCTCATGACACTATGGAAAGCCTGGTACGTCAATCGATGGATGAAATTGAACAAGCCAAAAACCAAGATGGAAAACTACGTGGTGTTCCATCTGGTTTCACCGAAGTTGACCGCATGACCAATGGCTGGCAAAAATCTGATTTAGTAGTACTTGCTGCCCGTCCGGGTATGGGGAAAACCGCCTACACACTGAGCATGGCAAGAAACATTGCGGTTGACCATAAAATTCCTGTGGCTATTTTCTCACTTGAGATGTCTTCAGTTCAATTGGTTACACGACTTATTTCCAGTGAATCCAAAATCTCGGCAGATACTTTAAAGAAAGGTACCCTCAAAGATTACGAATGGGAACAGCTCAATGCCAAGATCAACAACCTGATATCAGCACCAATTTACATTGATGACACCCCCTCACTTTCTGTATTTGAATTAAGGGCTAAATGCCGCAGGCTGAAAGAGCAGTACGATATTCAGATTATCCTGATCGACTACATCCAGCTGATGACTGCGGGCATGGACAATAAAAACGGCAACAGGGAACAGGAGATCAGTATGATCAGCCGGTCTTTAAAAGCACTCGCCAAAGAGCTAAATGTTCCGGTGATTGCACTTTCGCAGCTCAGCCGTGCTGTTGAAACACGTGGCGGCCTTAAAAAACCTATGCTTTCCGACCTCCGCGAATCAGGTGCCATTGAGCAGGATGCCGATATGGTTATTTTTATCTATCGACCGGAATACTACCAAATCGACAATGATGAAAAAGGAGATACTGCCGGTAAAGCCGATATCATCATAGCCAAACACCGTAATGGTGCTTTGGGCGAAATCCGTGTTGATTTCATCGCGAAGTATGCACGTTTTCAAGACCCTGAAGATTTCAGCACTATGGGGCTACCAGCAATCAACAGCGAAAACAATGAAATGTCGCCCAACAGTGATTTTGACTCCGGCCAACCATCAACCTATACGGTGCCCTCTAAAATGAATGACGATGATGCACCTTTCTAACCTATATAATTCCCAAAAACAATAATCAAAACATTTTGCCCGATTTGCCGTTCTTTTTCTAAACAGCCTTATATGAAGTTTATTAGAATAATATTTCTTTTCGCCTTTTTCTTTTTCATTCATCAAATCCATGCGGCCTATTTGCTTATACCCATGGATCAAAGCCAGAAAAATCATTTAAAAGCTTATGGTATTGCTTACTGGATTCTGCAGCAAGATGTTGAAGTGGACTGGCTCCTCAATTATCGTGGCGGCAGTTTTATGTGCAAATTTCACGAAGCCATTGAGGACGAATGCCTTATCCGTGGAGTCAGCTATACGGTTATTGCCAACAGCCAATCCACGGCAATATTGCAGGAAATCTCTGATCCACAATCCAATATGGATGCCGTCAAACTTTATAAAGCGCCAAAGATTGCGGTCTATTCCCCAAAAAACAAGCAACCCTGGGACGATGCCGTAACTTTAGCCATGACTTATGCCGAAATCCCCTACGATGTTATTTATGACCAAGATGTTATGGGAGGCGTTTTGCCGACTTACGACTGGCTTCATTTACATCACGAAGATTTTACAGGGCAATACGGAAAATTCTGGGCACGCTACCGAAATGCTTCCTGGTATATTGAAAATCAAAAAGAAGCAGAAAAAACAGCCCTTGAACTTGGCTTTAACAAAGTAAGCCAGTTAAAACTGGCCGTAGTAAAAAATATCCGCGATTTTGTTTTGGGCGGTGGTTATCTTTTTGCAATGTGCTCAGCACCGGATAGTTTTGATGTGGCCCTAGCTGCCGATGGAGTGGATATTTGTGATGTAATGTTTGATGGCGACCCGCCTGACCCGAATGCTCAGCAGAAACTTGATTACAGTCAATGCCTGGCTTTCAGGAATTTCAGTATCAACCAAAACCCTTATGAATACGAAATCAGCTCCATTGATATCGATGTAATGAAAAGGAGGATCAACCAAAAAGACGACTTGTTTACACTTTTTGAGTTTTCGGCAAAATGGGATCCGGTGCCCACGATGTTGTGCCAAAACCACGAAACAGTTTTAAAAGGCTTTATGGGGCAATCAACAGCCTTCAAGAAAAAGTACTTAAAGCCGAATGTTCTGATTATGGGCGAAACCAAAAACCTCGATGAAGTCCGCTATATACACGGAGAATATGGTAAAGGCACCTGGACTTTTTATGGCGGCCACGACCCGGAAGATTACAGGCATTTTGTTGGCGATCCACCCACAGACTTAAACCTGCATCCAAATTCACCGGGATACCGCCTGATATTGAACAACATACTCTTCCCTGCCGCGAAGAAGAAAAAACAAAAAACCTAGTAACTGAATCAATAAGGGATTGTTCTTTTACCGGTGGTATCAAGGGTCATTCCACTGGAATTAATCCCGTTTACACTATACCAAATAGAGGGGTCACAATGGGAAGCAGAGGTATCACCGGACGAGGTATAGCTGTAATTTAAATAAACAGAACTAATGTCCAAATCCGGCATGCTCATAAATACGTGGCCTGATTTGATCCATTTACATGCAAATGGCTTTACCAAAGTATCACGAATTGTATTAAAGAAACGATCAAACTGAAAGGAACGCCCATTGGATTTTCCTACAATTAACAAACTATCATCGCTTAAATCCTCCGGGCTCTGCCTAAGGTTTTCCCAATAAAAAACATAATCGGTTGCATAAGCAATTTCATATTTACCATCTTTCTGATAATCAATAATCCCGTTGCGCAGCTCATACGAATAGACAGGAAAAGCAGAAGCAGCGCTATCAAGACAGGTAAGTGTAATGCGGCCTTTTACTTTTCGATTTTGGGAGATATAAAAATCTTCAAGATTAATATACGCGCCGGAGCCCGGACTAAAAAAACTCCCCCCAAAAAACTCCAGAGTAAAGTGTCCTTTTTTCAAACGACTATCGGAACCATAAATATAGTTATCTCCATAATCGATCATAATTACGCCATTTCCCATTTTGTATGCCCGCGCGGAATCGATCATAGCTTCGCCTTGCTGGTTTAAAGGCCGGCTCACATAGCACAAAGCCACAACACGGATAAAATCATCATAAACCGCTTGTGCCAAAAGATAGCTATCCACAGCATGCTGATTGATATCAATATCATTTAAACCGGTATCTTCATCAATACAGCTCACGGTTCCTGCTAACAGGAAAAGCACGATTAATATGTAGCTTAATCCCTTTTTCAATTTTTATTTTTTCGATGATATGATACGAAAGAATAATGAATTTGTTCCTCCTTATCAAAATTTTCTATGCGCTCCTGCTCTGTCCATTCCTCCTGCTTTATTTCCGGGAAACTTGTATCTCCCTCAAAATCTGCATGGATCTCCGTGATGTACAGTTTATCCGCGAAATTCATGGCCTGATTATAAATTTGCCCGCCTCCAATAATGAAAGCTTCTTCATCCGGATTTAAGGTTTGCAGCGCTTCATCAAGCGATCGTACCAGCGTAGCTCCATCTGCCTGATAATTAAGATTTCGGCTGATTACAATATTTTCACGTTTCTTTAAAGGGCGAAAGGGAAGCGATTCCCAGGTTTTGCGTCCCATAATGATTTTTGAGCCTAATGTCAGCTTTTTAAAACGCTTCAGGTCTTCACTGATGTGCCATGGCATATCGCCATTATTGCCGATAATACCATTAGATGAAACTGCTACGATTACGGATAAACTCATTATTGATGAACGAACTTAGGGTGAATTAATTATACACTGATCTTCCCTTTGATATGCGGATGCGCTTCATAATTTTCCAAATAAAAATCATCAAAGGTATAATCAAAGATGGAATTATGCGGTTGTATTATCATTTCCGGCAGGGCAAAAGGCTTCCGTTTGAGCTGGGTTTTTGCCTGTTCAATATGGTTTAGATAGATATGCGCATCTCCCAGAGTGTGCACAAATTCGCCTTCCTGCAAGCCCGTAACCTGCGCCATCATTTTTAAAAGTATAGCATAAGAAGCAATATTAAAAGGTATGCCCAGAAAAACATCCGCACTGCGCTGATAGAGCTGACAGGACAATTTTCCGCCGGCAACATAAAACTGAAACAATATATGACAGGGCGGCAAGGCCATATTCTCCAATTCACCTACATTCCAAGCACTTACAATATGCCTGCGGGAATCCGGATTGTTTTTAATCGATTCAATTACCTGACTGATCTGGTCGATATGTCGGCCATCGGGAGCCGGCCAGCTACGCCATTGATAGCCGTAAATCGGGCCCAGACCCCCCTTTTCATCGGCCCATTCATTCCATATGCGCACCCCATTTTCCTGAAGATAGCGCACATTGGTATCACCGCTCAAAAACCATAAAAGTTCATGGATAATTGATTTCAAATGCAGCTTCTTTGTAGTGAGCAAAGGAAAGCCTGCGGACAAATCAAAACGCATCTGATAACCAAATACACTAATCGTCCCGGTTCCCGTACGGTCTTCTTTTTTCTGTCCTGTACTCAGGATATGATCCAACAGATTTAGATATTGCTTCATATTCAAAATCTTTTGTCGTAAGCTGTTTTTAATTGTCCCATTGCTTTTTCAATAAGGGATTTTGGTGCCGCAATGTTCAGGCGCATAAATCCACTCCCTCCTGTTCCAAAGCTTCTGCCTTCATTCAATCCTAATCCGGCTTCCTGAACAAAAAAGTCGCGCAATTGCTCATCTCCAAGCTCCAGCCCACGGCAATCGAGCCAAACAAGATAAGTAGCTTCGGGTAATACAACTTTGATACCCGGCAAATGTTCAGCAATGAAATTATAAACGTAGGTGATGTTTCCCTTCAGATATGCCATCAACTCTTCCAGCCATTCTTCGCCATTATTGTAGGCAGCTTCCAGTGCTACATTCCCAAAAATATTCCCATTTCCCACATGCCAGCGATTAATGGTTTTCTCAAACTTTTCCCTTAGTTCAGGATTGGAAATAATCATGTAAGATGTTGCCAGGCCGGCAATATTAAATGTTTTTGATGGCGCCATAGCCGTGATGGTATTGGCTGCAATTTTTTCAGAAACGGAAGCCAATGGCGTATGTTTATGCCCTTCAAAAATCAAATCGGCATGTATTTCGTCCGAAAGCACCAACACCCTGTGCTTCAAACATATTTCGCCCATCCTTTGCAGCTCTTCTTCTGTCCATACTGTTCCTCCCGGATTATGCGGATTGGAAAGCAGGAACATTTTTACATTATTTTCGACAATCTTTTGCTCAAAATCCTCAAAATCAATACTCAAACGACCATTGGACAGCCTTAGTGGATTTTCGATCAATTGACGTTCAAAATCTTTCACCGCATTGAAAAACGGAAAATAAACCGGAGGCTGCACCAAAACCGCATCGCCTTTTTCTGTATAAGCCTCAACAGCTATATTCAGGGCCGGAACGATACCCGGGCTAAAAAGGATGGTTTCTTTCTCCACTTTCCATTGATGCCGCTTTCTATTCCAATTGATGATTGCATCAAAAAAAGACTGAGGGCGAATGGAATAGCCCAGAATTTCATGTTCAGCGCGTTTGCGCACTGCGTCCATGATAAAAGCAGGCGTGCGGAAATCCATATCGGCAACCCAAAGCGGGATCACATCATCGGTATTAAAAAACATCTGCCGCAAATCGTATTTCACGGAAGCTGAGCCCTTTCGGGAAGGACAATCATCAAAAGAGTAAGTCATAGCTATGTTTTGTGCTACAAAAATAGCATTTATAAGAGAGCAGTGAACTAATTCTTGAGTTTGGATTTTTCCCGCTTAAATTTCAAAGCCTGGTTTCCGGAAGAACAAATAATAATGTTCGGAAAAAAGCTCATCAATACATCACACAATAACCAATATCAAAAATGCCATAAATCTGTTATCAATTCATTTTTTCAGTTTAATTGACTATTGGCAAACTATCAAACTGCCAATAACTTACTCTAAGTAGAGTTCGTCTATAAAGTCCAACTTCTGCGTTGTTGCTCAAAATCCAAATCCTCAAATACTTGAGTATTATCCGGTTTGGATTTTTCACACGCCTTGAATTTGAACTTTATAGAGCAAACTCTCGACTCTGTGGACAAGCTCTAAGTACATCAATTTAGCTACAATTAGGACAAGACAAAAAAATTTAATACAGTGATTTACATCAACATAAACAATACCAAAAAAAATATCAAAATAATCAACAATATTGTTATATATTTATGGTTAATATAGTGTTTGATTCATTTCCGGAAATAAGAACACAAACCAACATAATTAAAACCTTTTCAAACATGAAGAAAATAAATCTAACAATCAGCAGTATCTCCATAATACTGTTATCATCTTTGCTTATTTTAGCCTATAGCTGTTCAAGGGAACAGGAAGGCAATAAATCTCAAAAAGCGAAAACAGAATTAAAGGAAAGCGCAGCGGAACCTCCCGGAATAATAAGCATTACATGTACAGGAAATTGCGAAGACGGATCACAGTGCTATGCAGTGGTAAATGGCAATACCGGCAAAATACACTGTGAATGCGAGCCCTGTAAAATGAAGATCGACAAATCAAACACGGACAAAAACACCATTACGAAAGCTGATATGCCCAAAATGATGCAGCATTTTCTGGACTATATCAAAAAAACGCATAAAACTGAATCTTACGGAATCACTGAGTTCAGCCACTCTTTTTATGAAGACTCCGAATTAGTCAGGATATTTTATATTATCAATGATGATTTTTCGTATGAATACAGCCTTGTTTTCGTAGTTAAATACCAGGATGGGGATTCAAAAGCTCAACAACCTCCATCAACAGTATTAGTTGACTGCCATGGGAGTTGCGATGATTCAAACAAAGAATGTGCAGAAGTGTATGACCCAATAACCCAAAAAATATCATGTGGTTGTGCGGGAGACAATTGCAAAATGGCCATTGAGGATTAAAGGCAATAAACATGTCCGGTTATCACATGAAGAATATTCTCATCCTGATAAACCGGACATATTTCTATCCCTGCTGCCGCGAATAAGGTGCAGCATCCTGTGCAGCAAAAAGTCCTTTCCTGTATTTAAAATACCCGCTGATCGCGATCATAGCGGCATTATCGGTACTGAACTGAAAAGCCGGAAGAAATGTTTTCCATCCCAGTTTTTCGCTCCGTTCTGCCATTGCCCGGCGCAATCCGGAATTTGCAGAAACCCCTCCGGCTATTGCAATTTGCTTTATCCCTGTATCTTCCGCTGCCTTTTCGAGTTTATCCATCAAAATTTCAATAATCGTCCGCTGCACCGAAGCCGATAAATCATTTTTGTTTTTTTCAATAAAATCCGGATCATTCCGCAGATTATCACGAAGGAAATACAGTATTGAAGTTTTTAAGCCGCTAAAACTATAATCGTAGTCCGGCATTTTTGGCTTGGGGAAATTGAAAGCATTAGGATTCCCTTCTTTGGCCAGTTTATCAATTACCGGCCCTCCGGGATAAGGCAAGCCCATGATTTTGGCAGCTTTATCAAATGTTTCCCCGGCGGCGTCATCAATAGTTTTTCCGAGGATTTCCATATCAAAATAATCGCGGACAAGCACAATTTGCGTATGCCCACCTGAAACGGTAAGGCACAAAAAGGGGAATTCGGGTTTCCCATCCGTATTTTTGTTGGCGATAAAATGCGCCAAAATATGCGATTGCAGATGATCGGCCTCTACCAAAGGAATCCCCAGACCCAGAGCAAAACTTTTTGCAAAGCTCACGCCCACCAGCAAAGACCCAAGCAATCCCGGGCCACGGGTAAAAGCCACAGCATTCAAATCTTCTTTTTTGATCCCTGCATCCTGTATGGCTTTATGGATTACGGGGATAATATTTTGCTGATGTGCCCTTGAGGCCAGCTCAGGCACGACACCACCAAATTCACGATGCACATTTTGACTGGCAATTACATTCGACAAAACCACATTATCTTTCAAAACCGCAGCTGAAGTATCATCACAGGATGATTCAATTCCTAAAATATAAACAGGCATTTATTCTAATTTTGCGCAAAAATACTTCATTCATCCTTTTGCTAAATACTTTTAACAAATCTAATCCATTAGAGATTTCCTTTTTTGGAGAATGAAAGCTATTTTTGCAATTTAATGGTGCGAGCAGATTAATCACTTATACAACACAGACAGCATGCGTTTGCTATCCCGCGAAATGGATAAAATCAAAAAATCCATCAGAAAGGACATTTCTGCCGGGCATGGTGTGAACCAGGTTTTTAACAATATTTTGACCCAATGGGGCATCAACCTTCAAACACACCGGAGAGCCGTAATTGAAATTGCCCATTACTTAAAAAAAATCCCGACGCCAGCAACAAAAATACGGTTTAAGAAAAGCTCAATACTGTTGAGAATCCTGCTATTGTTACTTTTTATCGGTTTATGCCTGATGGATTGGGGATCAATTATACTGCTCTATTCCAGCGGACTTCCTGTTTACAGTTTGATTTCCGGCACCATAATCACTTTCTTTTTCCCCTTCCTCTATTTGTTTTTTGTTTTTCACCTAAGGCTCAGCAAACCATTGCGGTTTAGCCGTCTTGGATGGATCTGTATTTTTGATGTTTTCCGGTTTATGCCTGTACTGAGCCTTTTTCTTCAGGAAAACAGCCTCGTATTCCTTATCACTATTATCCTCAAAATCATCATCAGCGTACAAGCCTTCACTATTTCTGTAAACCTCAGAAACCCGTTTGAATATCACCAAAGTTATTATACAACATCATCGGGCATCCGAAAGAAAAAGCTGATTATCAAGTTTATTGAAGACAAATAAAACATCTGGAACCAATGAAATAAACCATCCAAAAATTAATGCCCGGAGTATTTTTGGAACAGAAGGGCTACAAGCGGCCTGCAGCTTTTGCAATTTACCTACTTTTGCAACTTGTTTTATAAATCAACGTAGTAAAACATTATCAGAACAATCAGAAAAATAGCAAGGATAATCCTGCGGCTTGCGCTCATTATCACTGCATTAGTGATACTGTTGTTTACCATCATGCGCAGTCCGGCCATACAGAGCTATGTTGCGGGGAAGGCGGCAGGCTGGTTGAGCGACAAGCTGGGCACTGAAGTCAGTATTGAAGGCTTTGGCATCCGCTATTTTCTCGATTTGGAATTAAAGAATATCAGTATCAAAGACGCAGAAAACAATGACTTTATCCGCATTGAAAATTTAACCCTTGACTTTTTGGGATTTCACTACCTCAAAAGGCAGCTTAAATTGGAATCAATCACATTAAGCGGTGCCGAAGTCGGCCTTTATAAAAAACATTTGGAAGGATTCAACTACAATCATCTGATTTCAGCCTTCAACAGCAAATCCGACAGCCTTGATGATATTGACGAAAATCAGGATATTCACTTACCGGCTCTTGATCTACACTGCAAAAAATTACGCATAGAGAATACCCGCTTTATTTACGAAAACAACACCCGACGCAGGCGACAGGGATTTGACTGGAATCATCTGAACCTCGACATACGTCATCTGGTTTTATCAGAAATCCGCATGAACCACGACACAATATTTGTTATGATTGATTCATTAAAAACTAATGATACAAGCGGATTTGGCGTAAAAAAACTCAGTGGGAACTTTTTCCTCAGCCCACAGGCTTTCCGCGGCAAAGATGTGGTCATCAATACCAATTATTCGGACTTGCACCTGGATTACAATTTCGCTTACAGCCACTGGAACGACTGGAATGATTTCGAAAAAAATGTTACAATTGAAACCAATATTACACACTCCAAACTAAACACTTCCGATATTGGTTATTTTTCGTCTAGTTTACGGAACATGTACAACACGTTGTATTTCAGTGGAAAAGCAAAAGGACGCATTGGACATCTCAACGCTACCGATTTTATTATCCGTTACGGTAAAGGCACGCACTTTATGGGAAACATCTCCATCAGCGGGCTTCCGGATATTGAAGAAAGCTTTATTCTGGCAGATGTTAAAAGCCTAGAAACCAACGCCCGGGATCTTAATAATTTAAGCCTGCCGGTATATGACGGACAAAGGCTTCGAATGGAATTACCGAGCCAAATCGAAAACCTGGGCTTTATCCGGATGAGCGGGGAATTTAGCGGTTTTTATAACGATTTTGTTTCCAAAGGTTTGTTTAACACAGGTTTAGGAGGTTTTAAAACAGATATAAAATTAAAATACAATCCGAAGGAGGATATTTTCGAATATACCGGAGACCTAACGGCATCATCTTTCGACCTGGGGACTTTTACCGGCTATGCTCCAAATCTTGGCGATGTTAGTTTAAAAACCCACATCAAGGGAAAAGGGTTTAGCATTAAAAATGCCCGGATGAAACTTGAAGGAAGTATTGATACGATCCGTTATAATAATTACGCCTACCGCAATATCCTGATTGATGCGCATGTCTCGGACAAACAGTTTAACGGAAGCCTCAATGTTCAGGACAAAAACATCGATTTTCATTTCAAAGGACTGATTGATTATACGGAAGAAATCCCATTGTTTAATTTTGTGAGCACACTCAAAAGTGCCCGTCTTTTCGACTTGAACCTAAGAACCTTTGGCGATCCCAACGCAGTACTTTCGGGTAAAATTGATGCTAATTTCCGGGGCGACAAACTTGACGACATACTCGGAAAAATAAGAATAGACAGCCTGAACCTGGCCGAAACAGAACGCAGTTACCTAATGAAGAAGGCAATTATTGAAGCCAGAAAAACCAATGACAGCAACAAACGAATAGATATCTACAGCGATTTTATCGATGCCCATATCAAAGGCATTTTCGATTTCAGCAAAATAGCTTCAAGCAGCCGCCAATTTGTCCATAACTATATTGCCAGTTTTCAGGCAAGTACGGAACATCTTGAAAAAATCAACGAAAATTACAATCTTAAATTCAGCGTTCTCTTTAAAGACACAGAAACCCTTACAGATTTGTTTTTCCCGAATTTGAAAATAAGCCCCTTGTCCAGTATCAGTGGAAATTTCAATACGGGCAAAGCACTGCTGCAACTCAAAGGAAATGCGGATGAGATCGACTATAGGGGGGTCAAATTTAAAAAATGGTTCCTGCACAGTTCCACGCTCAAAAACATCATGACTTTTTCTACGGGCTCCAACCGAATCGTCTTTCGGGAAGAAGGAGAAACTGACAGCCTGAACCTTGGCATTTCAGATTTCTCCGTTTATTCAAATGTAAGCAATAACCGAATATCTTTCATCTTTAAATGGGATGATCAAAAGAAAAAGAGACATAATGCGGGCAATATCAGGGGCATAGCAAATTTCATCGATTACCCGGAAACCAATTTGAGATTTTCAGGATCTTCCTTCACCATTAATGACACTACCTGGACAATCCCAACCACAAATTCCATTGATTTTGATACGCTTGGAATTCATTTTGGTCATTTCATCCTAAAAGCGCCCAGCGAAGAAATCAGCCTCAGCGGTTCCTTAAGCAAGGATACGCTAAGCCGCTTTGATATGGGTTTAAAAAACGTGAACCTCAGTAATTTTGACATGATTACGGCTTTGGCGGGAATTGATATCAACGGTCTGGTCGATGGCAGCATCAGCCTGAACAACATCTACCAGAAGCCGCTTGTTTTTTCGGATTTGCGTATCCAAAACATGGAATTAAACCACCATAAACTGGGGCAGGCAAGCCTTCGCTCAAACTGGGACTATAGCAGCGATAAAATTCAGATTGATATCGTTTCTACCATCACAGGCGAAGGTTATCAATATTCGCCTCTGGATATTAAAGGAAATTATTTCCCTGAAAACGACAGCATCCATTCAAACATCATTTTACAGAACCTCGACGCGGGCATTATTGAACCCTATATGGAAGGCATAATCAGTGATATCGAAGGTTTTGCATCTGGCAATTTTAAAATAAACGGACTGATTACAAAACCCAAAATCGAAGGGTCACTCTCCGTGATGCGCGGCCAGGCACGGGCCGATTATTTGAATACGCTATACACCTATACGGGAGACGTATTCATTAGTGATGAGGTTATCAATTTCAAAAACTTTATTTTTTATGATAGCTTAGGGAACCCTGCCCCGCTTTCGGGTAGCATTGGACATAATTATTTTAACAACTTCAAGCTTAATTTAAACTTGCAGCCCAACAATCTTTTCGCCCTAAATAACACCAAAACACAAAACAGCGTTTTTTATGGATCGGCTTTGGTTTCAGGTGCAGTGAATATTGATGGAACAGATAATAATGTTTTGATGGATGTAAATGTGGAAACACAGGAAGGCACCGAAATAAACATTCCATTAAATACTACGGAAGATGTTTCTGAAAACAACTTTGTGACATTTGTCAATGCGGAAGAAACAAACCCGGACAGCCCAAAGAAAAGTGGTGTCAATGCAAATGTAACCGGTTTAAAACTTAATATGGATATGCGGCTGAACAACAAAGCCAATATTACAATATTCCTGCCCGAACAAAGCGGCAGCATTAAAGCACGCGGAAACGGTGACATTAAGATGAACATTGACGAAGAAGGCAATTTTGATATTGATGGCGAATATGTAATCCGTAGCGGCAGCCTGCTGATCAGGTTGCGGGGCATTTTGAACCGCATGCTCGACATCAACCAGGGCTCCAGTATTACTTTTGACGGCAACCCTTATGATGCAAAAATCAACCTTACGGCAACCTACAAATTGCGTACAACTTTAGCAGGGCTTGATCTTCCATTAGATTCCACAGTGTTGAATGTACGCACTCCGGTAAACTGCCTGGTGCGCTTACAAGATGAACTAATGAACCCAAAAATCAGTTTCGGAATTTATTTTCCCGGCGTCGAAGAAGACATCAAAAACCTGATTTACAGCCGTCTCGACACAACCGACGAAGTAAGCATGACCAAACAGTTTTTCTCGCTTTTGGTACTCAATAATTTTTCATTCCAGTTTAACAACCAGGGCATCGCCAGCAGCATCAGCACATCATCTCTCAGCTTGATTTCCAATCAATTGAGTAATTGGTTATCACAAATCAGCAAAGATTTTGATATCGGGATCAATTACCGCCCGGGCAATGAACTTTCGGCCGAGGAAGTGGAAGTTGCACTCTCAACTCAGCTTTTTGATAACCGTGTAATCATTGATGGCAATATTGGCTATGCCGACCGTCAGAAATACAGCTCACAAACCAGTGACATTGTTGGAGATGTAAATGTTGAGATAAAAATAACCAATGATGGGCAGCTGAGGGCAAAAGTTTTTAACCGTTCCAACAATGTGGATCTGCTCAACACAACAGCTCCTTACACACAAGGTGTTGGTATATCCTATCGGCGCGATTTTGATAACCTACGGGAGTTATTTGGTATAAAAAAGAAAAAGCATCCTAAACAGCAAAAACCTTAGCGCATCAGCTTCACCATGAGTTCGCGGATCAAATCACCGTCTTTCATATTGCCTGGATTTGCTCCTACGCCTTTGGATTTCAGATCAAATTCGCGCAAAAGCGAAACCATACCAAATAAACGGCCGGGCGAAAAATTCCGCGCAGCTTTTTCGTAATCACGCACAAAATACGGGCTTATTGATAATGCTGAGGCCACATTATTTTTTGATTTATCAGCCAAACGATGATAAATCAGTATATTAACAAAAAAACGCGTTAAAGTTGGCAGCACCCGCTGAAGCGGATATTCTTTGGAATTACTTGCCATAAATGCTGCAATCCGGTTTACTTTATAGAGGCTCCTTTCGCCGATGGCGTTTTGCAGCTCAAATACATTATACTCTTTGCTGATTCCAATATTTTCTTCAACATGAGTTTCAATGATTCGGGTGCCGGCGGGCAGGTTAATAATCAGTTTGCTCAATTCATTGACAATTCGGGCCAGATCGTTACCGAGATGTTCGGCAATAATCGCACTTGCCCGCGGTGTAATGGTAAATCCTTTTTGGTTTAACCATGATGAAATCCAGGGCGCAAGCTGATTATCGTATATTTTTTTGCTCTCAAAAATAACCGCATGCTTGTTAAAGGCCTTGTACAGTGCCTTTCGTTTATCCAGTTTTTTATATTTATAGCAAAAAACGAGAATCGTTGAGGGTTGCGGCTTTTTCAGGTATTCAACCAATCTGTCGGGTTCCTGGCTTTTGTCATTCCCCACAAAATCGCGCATATCCTGAGCTTCCTTTACGATAATCACCTGATGTGCGCCCATCATTGGGAAGGCTTTTGATTGGCTGATGATGTTCTGGCGGTTCACATCACGTCCATAAACCACAAGCTGGTTAAATTGCTTTTCCGTTTCATCGAGCACATTTTTCTCGATGTAGGACGATATTTCATCAATATAATACGGTTCATCACCATGCAGGAAATATACCGGCTTGTAAATTTTATTTTTCAGGTCTTTGAATATCTGATCCCGTGATGCTACCATAAACAAGTAATTTGATTTTTTCAGGACAAAACATTATCCGCATACAAAATTCGGGAAAAATCCTCAGGCAAAAAAACGAATTTCGCGAAAACAGGAAAGCCGCCCCACAATAAGCGGGCCGGCTTTCACTAAATCAGTTCTTTTAATAGTCAGAACCCTGATAAATTGTAGCATCGCCAATGGGTTCAAGTATCCCATTAAGTGTAAAGCTCACACCTGAATACATTCCCTGCACCATTACACTGGCCTGATCGCTGCCATAGAGGTTTACGGTAATTTGTGCCGAACCGGCCAAACCGTTTATAGTAAAACTCATCGTGTAGTGGTTTTTCTTTTCGTTTTCGTTCTCTTTCACATTGCGCAAATCCCCTTCGATGGTGATACCACCTAATCCGTTAAAACCGGGGTTCATGGCTGTGCGGGGCGCAATTTGAATCACGCCTTTTCCTTCATTCACTTTCAGGAAATTAATGGATTCATCAGGGAAAATCTGCTGGCCACTGCGAAAAGTGATGGTTTGAGCCGTAACGATAAAGGTCTTATCTTTCATCAGCTGCACGGCCTTCAGGTATTTCTCGTGGGCTTCTTTTTTCTCTTCTTCCCTCTTGGCTTGCCGGGCTTCTTTCTTGCTTAATTCCTGTGCAAAGCTTGTGGTCACAAATAATGCACTTAACAATATCAATATAAACTTTTTCATAATGTTGGGTTTTATGGTTAATGTTAAAATTCAATCAAATAAAAGCAATAGGCATACCAAAAGTATGGAATAATCAGCTCATTAACAATAATTAACTTACTTTTTTAGCAATATTGCCACACCGAGTAAAGCGGAAATAAATGAAGCAGCAAATATCCCCACTTTTGCGGCCTGAAGCAAGACATCATCCTGAAAAGCAAGCTGGCTGATAAAGATCGACATTGTAAAGCCAATACCTGCCAGGAACCCGACTCCAAGTATATCTTTTCTTTTTACGTCATCGGGCATATCCGAAATTTTGAGGCGCACAAATAATTCTGTAAAAAGCGTAACACCAACAGCTTTTCCGGCAACCAGACCCGCAATAATCCCAAGAGCCACCGGGCTGAACAGCACATCAAGGATATTGCCCTCAATACGCACCCCGGCATTGGCAAGTGCAAACAAAGGTAAAATCATAAAAGCCACTACCGGATGAAGGCTGTGTTCCAGCTTCTGCAAAGGCGTGTGTGCTTCATTACTGAGCTTTTCAATATTTTCAACCAAATGCGCCTGCCGCGAAGTAAGCAGTTTATTGTCGTTTGGCCGGGCAGAGTTAAAAGCATTCAGAAGCCTGCTTAGCCTATCAATAAAAGCGGTTTCATAAACCTTTGGGCGTGCCGGGATAGCAAAAGCGATCAAAACGCCGGCAATTGTGGCATGCACTCCCGAATAAAAAAATGAAAGCCAAACGCCCGCCAAACCTACTACGGCATAAAAAGTTGTCCGCCGCACGCCTAAACGGTTTGCCCCCACCAGCACGGCCAAAAAGAAAAATGCCTCGATTAAGGCTGTAGTATTGATACTTTCGGTATAAAACACGGCAATAACCAGGATAGCACCAAGATCATCCGCGATTGCGAGGGCAGTCAGGAAAATTTTCAGGTTGATGTTTACGCGTTTTCCCAGCAAAGCCAAAATTCCCAGTGCAAAAGCAATATCAGTTGCCATAGGAACGCCCCAGCCATCGGCATACTGCGCATCCCAGCCAATGGCTGTCAAATAAAAAACCGCGGGAATTGCCATCCCGCCAAAGGCTGCACCAATAGGCAATAATGCTTTGCGCGGGCTGGAAAGCTCACCGCCAATTATTTCGCGCTTGATTTCCAAACCGACCGTAAAAAAGAAAATGGCCATCAATCCGTCGTTAATCCAATGTTGCAAACTCTTGGAAAGGCCAAAATCGCCCAAAGAGAAACTTAGTTTGGTTTTATACCAGATATCGGCATAAGATGAGCCATCACCGGAATTGGCCCAAATCAAAGCCACAATAGTTGCAATAATCAATAAAATACCACCTAAGGCAGCTTCGCTAATGAAGCGTGTAATGGGAAACGAGAGCAAATTCTTTTTTTGTTTCATAATCTGTTTAAATCGGTTTCAGATATACAACTATTTTATAAACTTTTTGTTGATTTACCTTTGTGATGTAAAAGTAAAAAAAATCGGCAGACAGCTTCTACAATCCCATCAAATTTAGCGGGCAGCAAAAAACAATATTTAGTCATATTCCGCGTTTTGGCCATAACATTCCAAAAAACTACAGGACATTGGATATTTATCTCAGAAAACAACGCTGGAAATGGTTTCTGCTCAGTGCAGCAGTCCTCATTATATTTGCTACCTTTCTTTATACCAACCGCATTATCCGTATTGTTGGCGAAGAAGAACGCGACAATGTACGCATTTGGGCCGATGCTATTCATCGCAAAGCCAGCTTAGTAAACTATACAGAAAGTTTTTTTGAACAAATTGCCGAAGAAGAAAGAAGACGGGTCGAAATGCTTGCCAATGCCTATAAACGCATCATTGATGCCGAAGATGATTCCGAACTGAGTTTTTCGCTGAGTTTTATCGATAACAATAAAAACATTCCTGTAGTCATTACCGATGAAGACCGGAAAATCCTTTGGGCCATTAATGTGGATTTCAGCATGGACACCGTAAAGTACCTCAACAACAAACTTCTTGCGGAATTTGCACGTTACCGGCCGATTGTGATTAATTATTACAAAGACAAAAACCAATATCTGTATTACAAAGATTCAAAATTATTCAGCGGGCTCAAGGAAGTCCTCGATGACCTGACGCAATCTTTTTTTGATGAAGTAGCCTTCAACACAGCCAGCGTTCCGGTTATTATCACCGACAGCCTCGGCACAAAAGTTTATGCCAGTGGCAACATGCCCGATAAAAACCTGAACGATCCGGCAGTGCTCAAAGAGGTGCTGGCCGATATGCGCAGCGAAAACGAGCCCATCATTATCCGTTTGACCGGCCAGGGCGAACGCTATATTTATTATCAGAATTCAGGATTGCTGACAGAGCTCAGGCTCTACCCTTATGTGCAGTTTTCGATTATCGGGATTTTTCTATTGGTTGCCTACTTCCTTTTCAGCACCGCACGAAAAGCCGAGCAAAACCAGGTGTGGGTGGGAATGTCGAAAGAAACCGCACACCAGCTGGGCACTCCTTTGAGCAGCATGATGGCCTGGATAGAACTTTTGAAAATGGGCGATGAAAACAAAGAGCAGGCATTGGTTGAACTCGGGAAAGACATCAGCCGTCTGGAAGTTATCACGGAACGCTTCTCCAAAATCGGTTCTATTCCCGAACTACGGCTTGAGAACCTGAATCATGTATTGACAGAAACGGTTGATTATTTTAAAACCCGGACATCGCGAAAAATAAAATTTCATAACCTAATGCCCGACGAAACTATTGAAGTTCCGCTCAATAAACCACTTTTCAACTGGGTAATTGAAAACCTATTCAAAAATGCCATTGATGCCATGAACGGCGCCGGAGATATCCGCATTAAAATGAAAACAGAAGGCAGACTCGTTCAAATTGATATCAGTGATACCGGAAAAGGGATTTCGCGCAGGAGGTTCAATACCATTTTCAACCCCGGCTTTACCAGTAAAAAACGCGGCTGGGGCCTGGGGCTTTCGCTTGCACGCAGGATTATTGTTGAATATCACCACGGAAAAATCTTTGTAAAATCGTCGGCGCTGAACGAAGGCACTACATTCCGCATCACCCTGTATAAAAGCAAACTTTCAATCCTTCAGAGGAATAAAAAAATCAATCTTCCATTTTTGATCTGCATTTCGTATATTTGTTAAGATGAAAGGCATAAGCTTTGGCAAAATTCAAAATATTGCCATGCAAAACCATTTCAAAACCTCTAAAACCAGAAATTATGAAAGGAATTGTTTTTGCGGAATTTATAGAAATGGTCGAAGCAAAGTTTGGCTTTGAAACAGCCGACGCCATTATTACCAAATCCAATCTGGATTCGGGCGGAAGCTACACCAGTGTGGGCACATATCCGCATGAAGAAATGGTGCAACTGGCCGTTCAGCTTTCAAAAGAAACACAAACGGAAATCCCGGCACTGCTCGAAGCATTTGGTTTATACCTTTTTGAACGCTTCTCAAAACTTTATGGCGTATTCTTTGAAAACAAAAACAATACCTTTGATTTTTTGATGGGCATTGAAGATTATATCCATGTAGAAGTAAAAAAGCTATATCCCGACGCCCAGCTCCCTACTATCGAAGCGAAAATCATCAATGAAAACAGCATGGAACTGCTGTACCGCTCCGAGCGTAAGATGGCTGACCTGGCTTGCGGGCTCATCAAAGGCTGTGCGCTGCATTTTGGAGAAAAAATAAGCATCAGGAAAGAAAATCAAGCAGAAGACGGCAGCGCAGTCCGTTTTGAACTTACGAAAGAATAAGCAGATGAGCCTGGAAGATGCCCTACGGAGAAGTCTGGAACGCGAACGAAAAGCCAGAAAAGAGGCCGAGTCGATTATGGAGCAAAAATCGCTTGAGCTTTATTACGCCAATAAAGAGCTGCGCGAACTCAATGAAAACCAGGAAGCAATCATCAGGGAGCGTACTGCAGAAATTGAAGAATCGCGCATCAAGATGAGGCAGGCGAAGGAAGAAGCCGAGGAAGCCACCCTGGCCAAATCCACTTTCCTTTCGAATATGAGCCACGAAATCCGAACACCGCTCAACGGAATTATTGGCATTACGGATCTGATGATTGCCGAAAACAAGCAGGAAGCCCTGGAAGAAATGCTCAAATCAGTGAAATATTCCGCCGACAACCTTTTGGGCATCATCAACGACATCCTGGATATCAGCAAAATAGAAGCAGGAAAACTGACCTTTGAATCCATTCCATTTTCCCTAAACCATATGCTCAACAACCTGCGCAATACCTTTAGTTTTAAAGCCCGTGAGAAGGATTTAAGATTTTCTGTGGATATCGATGCAAACACGCCTTTTTACCTCAAAGGGGATAAAGTTAAGCTCAATCAAATCCTGAACAACCTGATTGGCAATGCGTTCAAATTTACCGAAAACGGCAGTATCGAAATATCCTGCAGCCATGCCAAATCAGAAGGACGTGACACTTTATTTTTCCGTGTCAAAGACAGCGGAATTGGCATTGCAAAAGAAAAACAGGAACAGATTTTCCAGAGTTTCACCCAATCGAGCAGCAGCACCAGCCGCAAATACGGCGGTACCGGACTGGGACTTACCATTACAAAAAACCTGATTGAACTTCAGGGGGGAGCCATCAAGCTGGAAAGCGAAGAAGGAAAAGGGAGTACTTTTTCATTTCAAATTCCAATCGAAATTATTGAAGAACAAGAATTCCGCAAGCAGCAGGAGTTAAAATTTGATTTTGAGCCCTTCGAGCACAACCATGTGCTGGTAGCCGAAGACAATAAAATCAACCAATATGTTATTTCGAATATCCTGAAAAAATGGAAACTGGAAGCCGATATTGCCAATAACGGACTGGAAGCCCTTGATTATCTTTCCAATTTCAGCTACGAATTGGTTTTAATGGATATCCAAATGCCTGAAATGGATGGCATTACAGCCACTAAAGCCCTTCGGGAAGGGAAAGCCGGCCCAAAAAACAGGAACATTCCCGTTATTGCGCTTACTGCCAATGCATTCACCGATATTGCCGACCAGGCCAATGAAGCCGGAATGAACGGTTTCGCCACAAAACCCCTGCAGCCGGTGCGATTATACAACAAAATAAAAGAAGTTTTAAAAGATGGAAAACAATACCGATCCCAATAGCCTTCACCTGGCAATACTCAATAATCTTCCCCTTGCGCTTGCTTGTGTGAAACGCGACAGAAAAGTCGTTTTTCTTAATAATACTTTTTTACAAATTTTTCAGCCATCGAAAAAAACAGACGGAGAACTCTGCGGCGATTTGATGGGCTGCACCTATCATGAATCAGAAAAAAACAACGATTTCTTCTGCGGGCATTGTCCCATTAAAAAAATCATCGATCAGGGATTTGAAGGCGAAAGCGTACGTAATTTCCTGTTTAACAAAACGCTTAAAATAGCCGGAAAAACTGCACTGCATATGCTTTCTCTTTCCTCTGTGATACTGGACAATGAAAGATTGCTTCTCATTATCGAAGACAAAACCGAGGAAGGGGAAGATGCCTTAAAAAACCTGGATCAACTCAGCTGATATGGCAGGAATTTATGTACACATCCCCTTTTGCCACAGCAAATGCCATTATTGTAATTTCTTTTCGCTGGCGAGCCGCAAAAACCATCCGGAAATACAGGAAGCTCTGCTCAAAGAACTTAAAATGAGGCAAAAGGAAATTAATCCGGAAATGATTAACAGCATTTATTTTGGCGGGGGAACCCCTTCCCTCTTTCCCGGCGGGTTTTACCATAAATTTCTGGATCAGGCCCAAAAGATGTTCCGCTTATCAGCAGATGCGGAAATTACACTGGAAGCAAACCCTGAAGACATAACGGAAGCTTATCTTGATGCACTGCCCGAACGTATCAACCGCATCAGTTTGGGCATACAGTCGTTTCAAGATCGCGAGCTGGAAGTTTTGGGACGAAAGCATAGCACAGAAAGCTCGGTCAAGGCACTGAAAATCCTGAACAGTTCGCGTATCAACAACATCAGTATCGACCTGATTTACGGGCTTCCGGGCAGCTCCGGGGCAGATTTGAAAACCAATTTTGACTGCCTCAGCGATTTTGATATACAGCACCTTTCGGCCTATGCATTAACCATCGAAGAAGGAACTGCCCTGAATTACCTGATACGCAAGAATAAATTCAGCGCAGCGCAAGACACTCAATATGAATCTGATTTCCACTTAATGCGCCAACTCGCGCGTAAAGCAGGCTTTCAGCATTATGAAATTTCCAACTTTGCGAAAATGGGCTTTGAAGCACGGCACAATTCTGCTTATTGGTCGGGCGCGCCCTATCTAGGACTTGGCCCTTCTGCCCATAGTTTTGACGGAAAACAAAGGAGCTGGAACATCAATAGGATTTCGGAATATCTGCAAGGCATAAACAAAGGCAAATTAGCACAAAATAAGGAAATCCTGAATCCTACAGACCGCTTTAACGAACTGATCATGACCGGACTAAGGACAGCAAAAGGCGTTTGCAGCCATGATTTGACAAAAACAGGCGGCAAGGAATTATACGATAAAATGCTCGCTGATGCAGCAGAATATTTAAAGCAAGGCAAATTGATTTTCAGGGATGAATATTTGATTATCCCACATGAATTCTGGTTTTTAAGCGACCGGATCAGCTCAGATTTGTTTCAGCTGGACTAATAGCTGTCGTCATCATATTGTGTTTCATATGCTCCTAAATCAGGTGTATCAGGACGAGTATTTCCCAAAATATCTAAGTTTACGCCCATAGGAATACCTTTGTTGCGCGCAGGGCTCAAGCTGTCGAGCTGGTAATTGCCAAGCGTATAATCCACAAAAAGAGGATCTTCATTTATGATACATTCCGTTAAATGCGTTGCAGGGATTTCGGCTTCGGTTCGCAGCAGGCAATGATCGAACTGAAAATCAAGCTCCGTGCTTTCGGGATGCATATAGGTAAAAACTTCCGTTGCATCCGTACCGTAAACAATGCTGTTGCCCATATAAAGCTCTGAAGGCTCCACGCGAACCGGGCCGTCTTGTGTATTAAAGAAATCAGAATATAAAAAAGATGCACCTTCATGCCCCGCATAATTCCCGATTGTGGTTTGCTTGAAATTATAAATTCCTCCATTGAGCGAAACCGCATATTCGTTGCAAGCAGCAAACACACAGTTTTCGGATGTGATCACCGTTGCAGAAGCTCCAATTGCGCCCACGCTCATGTTTTTCACAATAGTATTGTTCAGGATTAGAGTCGGGTTCTGACTGTTGGGATTGAAAAAATCGACCTGAAGTCCCAGCACACCATTTTTGATTTCCGCATGATTGATATAGTTGTTTTTGCTGCCTTCAGAAAACCATATCCCGCCCCATTGACCGGGCAGTTCATCATAAAAAACCTCAAGGCGATCGCCACTGAAATGCACCAGGCTATCAGCCTTACCATCAACTATCAACGAACCATCGCGATAGACCATTAAAACGGAACTGTTATGAAAATGCACCCTGCAACCTTCCTTGATATGCAAAGTGGCCAGCGAATCCACAACCAGCCAGCCATAGATCACATAAGGCTTGTCATTTTCCCAAACCGTATTTTCGGATATTGTGGAATAATCCGGGAAATTCTGCGGATGATTGGTAGGGGTATAATAATGTGCATCCTGCCCCCAGGCCACCAAATCCACATCCTGTTCATTGCCATTGGTTTCAAAAATAATGCTGTCCTGACGGATAAGCGGCGCATTTTGCTGCGTAGGATCTATGGTTGCTTTCACAAAAATAAAAAGGCTGTCTTCTGCCCTTATTTCCACATCATTAATACTGGAAACCGGGCTTCCGTCGATATTGATCTGATATTCGCTTTTGCTGCCACCCGCGAGATAAATCCGGGAAATATTCACTGCCTTATCATGATTATTGTAAACCGTAAGCGTTTGCGTGACGGTTCCAATGGTTGTAAAAACCGTATCAAACAGCACGGTATCGGCTGAAAAAGCAAGCTTTATTGATGGGTTTGTATCGATTTCATTGTCTTTGCGGCAACTGGCCAGCAGCATCCCAACAACAGTCAGCAGCAAAAAAGCAAATAGAATATTCCGTTTTTTCATTATTATAAAGATTAGCAGACAAATATACAGTCTTTTAGGGCTTCACAGCAATTTGAACACAGATTGCATTGTACCTTAGATTTATTTACGAAGAAATAATCCTAATATTGTTTGGGTTGGGGAAACCTTTGAAAAACAAATCCGAGATCACCGCTGCGCTGCAGCTGTTTCCATCTTCTTCATTTCATTCTCAATAAATATTTCCGCGGCGCTGCCGCTGGATTTGCCAAACTCCATATAAGCTGCAGAGCAGCGACAATATTTATAAAAATTAGAGGGCAAGGGACAATTGAGCTACAGAGTAGCGGTGAGGATCAGATCAAAACTAATCGGGCTTAACCCAATGGGACTTCTCCTCGCTTACTCGTCGAAATGACGCTCCAATATACAATTTTCGCTAATGGGGATT